>NZ_JBBOBN010000001.1:0-4800000 GCF_038000245.1 Paenibacillus sp. FSL R10-2736 | reverse complement strand
GTGCTCACATTGATCCTACTTAAAAACAATCTGTCAGAAATGTCCCCAAGCTATTAATAATTACTCGAGGCACCGCTCATCGTTTAGGCAGGATTCAGGAGTTTTTTGCAGGAAAATTGAGGTTCAAGTATGCTATATTAAATATAATCCAAGTCAGATAATGGAAGGAGGACGCTTCATGAGAAGATTAATGTTCAGCTCTACGCAAAGTCTATGGACGACATGGCAGTGGTTGTTGTGTAGAGCTGATAGCAAGTCTCCGCTGCAACGATTTGCCGCATAAAATGGTCTGTTCTATAGACTTTGCTGCCTTTACAAGTTCACTACTTTAAAGGAGCGGAGCTATATGAAATATGTAAATGCAGATCTGGTATTACCGCAGCAGCTGCTGCAGGAAGTACAGAAATATATGCAGGGCGGGATGCTCTACATCCCCAAGCCCGAGGGACAACGGAAACGGTGGGGGGAGAACTCAGGCGGCAGAACCTATCTGACGGCCCGGAACCAGTCCATTCGTGACCATTATGCCAGAGGCCTAAGCGTAACTGAGCTCGCCGAGCAATTTTGCCTGTCGGGTGACAGCATCAAGAAGATTGTATATGGAAGCAAGCAGATATGAGCTGCACTTATATTGAAATGAGAGAAGGAGTCGAACAGGACTCTTTCTTTTTTTGTGCAAAAAATGAATTGCAGCTGTTTATTATCTATGTCCTTCCGGTGAGCCGCCCATATAATTACAGACATACATATGCGGGAGGCAGGAAGATGACGGAACATAGTTTATGGAGCGGAATTACGGGTGAGCCCTCTCGGTCCCTCTGGAGATCGGGCAGGAATATAGCACTCAGGGCATTGGCAGAGTATGATCTGGAATGGAACAGGATTGAGCTTATCGGGATGTCGGATAGCGTCACCTTCCGGATTGAGACAGAAAATTCCGGCAGCTTTCTGCTGCGAATTCATGGTGAGCGCTTCAGCCGGGAGGAGATCCTGTCGGAGCTGGAATGGACCCGGTATCTCAATCAGACGGCGGGTTTTGTGGTCCCGCAAGGATTGGCCAGCTCCGGCGGCTATATCCTGGAGACTGGAAGCGAAGAGCGGCGGCTTGCCTGGGCAACGGTGATGCACTGGGTGGAAGGGGAGCCCGTAGAGGTCAATCTGACGGATGATCATGTCTTCAGGATGGGTAAAATGCTGGCCGGTATGCACGAAGCGGATACACTGTTCGTTCCGTCTGACGGCTTCACCCGCCCGGTATGGGGAGCAGACAGCTTCAAGCTGGAGTGGAGCAAGCTGGAGGAGCATCACGCGGTAATGGTAACGGAGGAACAATGGAAGCTCTATCAGGCTGCTGCCGCAAAAATACGGACTGATCTCGAAGCCATGCAGCCTGACCCTTCCATTTACGGCTTGATTCACGGAGATTTACATAGCGGAAATGTTGTTTTTGACCAAGGCGAGCCGCGTGCGATCGATTTCGGCCGCTGCGGATACGGATATTTCCTCTATGATATGGCGCCCGCACTGATGGAGCTCTCCCCGGCACAGCGCGGCAGCCTGATCCAGGGCTATAGCAGTGTCAGGGAGCTGGAGCCGGATTATGAACGGAAGCTGGAATGCTTCTTCGTTATGATCATGATCGGAAATTACAGCCATCACATCTCTAATCCGGATGAAATCCCCGGTCTGCGGGAAGAACAGCCGTATGCACTGGCTTATCTGAGAGAATATCTGCAGGGTGAGCGTTTTTTGTTCAGACGCATCGAACCCTTCGTGATAGAGTGAGGGCAGCGTCCAGTTGTACTTAATAAATAGCAGAGCCCTGTGCGGTCTGCTTCTTCAATATCAGCTGTTCCCTGGTGATTATGCCGGTGGGGCAGTTTTTTTGATGTATTAGGAGGTATCTGATCAACCGTTTTATTGTGTGGTTTAAGAAATTATGCCGGAAAATTATGCGATGTTTGATGAGATTCCAGCAGTGAGTTATGGAGGAAATGAGCTGTAAAAGCAATGTGTCGCAGCGAGGGTAACCGAGCCCAATGCATGTGAAAAACCGAATACAATGTGTCACCGCGAAGGTAACCGAGCCTAATGTATGCGAAAAACCGAATACAATGTGTCGCAGCGAGGGCAAACGAGCCAATTGTATGCGGAAAACCGAATACAATGTGTCGCTGCGAAGGTAACCGAGCCTAATGTATGCGAAAAACCGAATACAATGTGTCGCAGCGAGGGAATAGGGTGGAGGAATTGTGCCATCAGGGCGATTTTATTCTCCGGGAGCCGCCGATGGATTCGGACCCCATGAGCGTTGAATTCATACGTTAGACCCCGGCAGCGTGCCCGCCAATCTGTAAATATGTCCATTGATCCTAGACTGAGGACATTTTTTGCGATCCCCCGGGGAGGTAACATAAAGACATCAAAGAGCAGTCGTCTTTGAATCACGGGTAAAAGGGGAGTACACAGATGAAACGATCCATGCAAAAAGTAACATCACTATTACTGATGGTTATGATGCTGGCAATGGTAGTAGCCGCCTGCGGCGGGAACAATGCGAAGAACAACAGCGCAAATGCCGGTAACAGCGGCAAGGAGACGCAGGGAGAAGGCAGCAGCGGCGGCAAGAAGACAGAGCTTCTGTTCTGGTCACCGTTCTCCGGCTCGGATGGCCCGTTCATGAAGAAAATCGTAGATAAATACAACAACTCCCAGGATAAATACAAAGTGAATTTCGTGATCCAGCCCAATGGTGAGTATTACAAGCAGCTGGATGTAGCGCTCAGCACCGGTAAGGAACGGCCGGACCTGATGATTATGCACGTGGATCAGGTGCCGACCTACCAGAGCAAGGATCAGCTGCAGTCTGTGGATGAGTTGGCGGCAACTGCCGGAATTAATTCTGCTGATTTTGCCGAAGCCCCAGTGAAGTACGCCACCATTGACAGCAAGCTGTACACCATTCCACTCGACATTCACCCGGTGGTGATGTACTACAACAAGGATCTGTTCGAGAAAGCAGGAGTCACTGCCCCGCCAACAAACCGTGCTGAATTCGACGCGGCAGTGGAGAAGCTGACGGATAAATCCAAGGGAGTCTACGGATATGTAGTGCCTACCCTCTGGCCGCAGCAGTTCATCTTCCCGTCGCTAGTCTGGCAGAATGGCGGAGAGCTGTGGAACGGAACGGACGTAGCTTACAATTCTCCGGAAGCGGTAGAAATGGTGCAGTGGCTGCGCGATAAGGTCGACAAGGGCATCTCCCCGGCCAATGTGCAGCAGGATGGCGAGAATACGCTGTTCCTGCAGGGCAAGAATGCGATTCAGTTCAACGGACCGTGGATGAAATCGCAGTTTGATGAAGCCGGACTCAATTATGGCGTAGCCGTTATGCCGCAGATCGGCAAAGCAAAGCAGGCCATTTATGCAGGCTCACATGGCTTTGTGGTTCCGAAGGCTGTAACTGACAGCAACACACTGGCCGGCATCGGTGATTTCCTGAAATATGTATCCGGCAACTCACTGGACTGGGCTGAATCCGGTCAGGCGGTAGCTTCCAAAACCGTTATGGACAGTGCAGAATTCAAGGCTATGGAGTTCCAGAGTACCGTATCCCAGAGCTTCTCCTCCGTACAGTTTGCACCGAATGTGCTGAACTGGGGCACCATTGTTGAGCCGGTGTGGAGCGAGCTGAGCAATGCCATTCTCGGCAAAAAATCACCGCAGCAGGCCATGGATGATGCTGTAGCCAAATCCCGTCAGGCGATGAAATAGCGCTCATGATGAAGTGGATTTTTCGGTAAGCAAAAGCGGGGAGCGCGAATCGCTTCCCGCTTTTCCCTATACGAAGGAATGGAGGAATCTCTTTTGAAAAGCACATGGACTTCCCGCTTCACCTCATTTCTGTTCATACTGCCCTATCTTGCAGCCTTCGGATTGTTTCTGCTGTTTCCGATCCTGTACGGTGTTGTGATCAGCCTGCAGGACTTTGAGCTGCTGTCTGCCGCGCATCCCTTTGTGGGACTGCGGAATTATATAACGATTTTTACCCCGGGGACTTATGAGAACAGTATCTTCTTCCGCGGGCTGTGGACGACTTTCCAGTTTGTCCTGTACTCCGTGCCGCTGCTGATCGTTGTGGGGCTGGGAATGGCGATGCTGGTCAATGCACTGCCGGCGAAGCTCCGGGGGCTGTTCCGGACGTTCTATTTCCTGCCTTATGCCTTGTCGGCTTCGGTTATGGCCGTGATCTGGCTGATGATGTTCGATACCAATGCCGGATTCATTAACAGTCTGCTGCAAAAGCTGGGCCTGACTGGCATTCCGTGGCTGACGGCTACGCCTTGGGTGTGGATTGCGCTGGTGTTCACGACGCTCTGGTGGACGATCGGGTTCAATATGATTATTTTTGTAAATGCACTCAATGAGGTGCCTGAGGATTATTACGAGGCTGCTGCTATTGACGGGGCGGGCGCGTGGAGCAGGTTTGTGTCGATTACACTGCCTTCGATCCGCCCGGTGATGCTGTTCGTGATGATTACCTCAACGATCGCGTCCTTCAACATTTATGCCCAGCCGTTTCTGCTGACGCGCGGAGGGCCGGGAGACACCACCAAGGTGCTGCTGATCAATGTGCTGGACCAGGCATTCGTGCGCAAGGATATCGGCTCAGCTTCCGCAATGGCGATTCTGATGGCGCTGCTGATCATGATGGTGTCCATCGTGCAGTTCCGTCTTACGAACCGGAAGGAGAAGGTATAAATGGGAAAAGCCAAAAAAACCGGCCTGCTGCTGCTGGCCATTCTGATTGCACTGTTCGTGCTGTTGCCGCTCGTGTGGATGCTGTCCACTGCGTTCAAAAATGACTTCGAAGCCCTCTCCGGGCGGATGAACTTCTTCCCGCAGAAGCCCACGCTTGATAATTTCGTTCAAGGGCTTAGCGGGGAGCTGATGAATACACCGATTCTGCGCTGGATCATCAATTCCCTGTCTGTAGGTATCGTGGGCACAGCTATCGTGCTGCTGATCGATTCCATGGCGGCGTTTGCCCTGGCCCGGCTGCCGGATCTGCCGCTGCGCCGCACGCTGCTGTCCATGTTCATTGCCTCGCTGATGATCCCCAGCGTGCTGACCTTTCTGCCGATGTATATTGAGTTCAATACGCTGGGGCTGATCAACACGTATCAGGCGCTGATTCTGCCGGCTACAGCCGGGGCGTTCGGCGTGTTCCTGCTGTATCAGTTCTTTGTCTCCTTCCCGAAAGAAATCGAAGAGGCGGCCCGGATCGACGGTGTGAACAAATGGAATCTGTATGCCAGGATATTGCTGCCTTCCGCAGTGTCGATCATGATGACGCTGGGGATCTTCACCTTCATGGGAATCTATAATGACTTTGTCTGGCCGCTGTATGCGACCACCTCGCCGGAGATGCGGACGATCACTGCAGGGATTGCCATGATGGCCACCGGAAGCTACACCCAGAGTTACGGCAAATTAATGGCCATGACCACCATCGCGGCGCTCCCGGTGCTGATGATCTTCATTGTCGGCCAGAAGTCGTTCGTTAAGGCGATTACGAGCTCGGGTGTGAAATAACGGGTGATAGGAGGGATGCGGATGAGTATGAAACCTGATAGTCCGCACAAGGCATGGACAGGTAAGAAATCACGTAGAATAATCTACTCCCTTGCGGCGGTTCTGTTACTTATACTGGCGGGAGGTGCATATTTGGTGCTGCAGCACAATAATAGCGGGACGGATGAAGTCTATAACGGGCATGGCGGAACGTTTAAGAACACACTTGCCGGGATCGATACGCCTGATCCGAGCGTAATCTACAAGGATGGATATTATTACATGACCTTCACCCATAACGGAACGGATATTATGCTGATGAAGTCCCGTACCCTGGATTTCCGCCAGGCCGAGCGGAGAGTGGTATGGTATCCGCCGGCGGAGACCGCCTACTCGGCGAATCTCTGGGCGCCCGAGCTCCAGTACATCCGGGGCAGCTGGTATATCTATTTTGCCGCAGATGATGGAAATAACGAGAATCACCGGATGAATGTGCTGCAGGGGGACAGCGGTGATCCGCTGGGCGATTATACCTTCAAGGGGCAAGTCACCGACGACACCAACAAATGGGCGATCGACGGGCTGGTGATGGAAGTGGATGATGAGCTGTATTTCGTCTGGTCGGGCTGGGAAGGCGAAGTGAACGCTGCGCAGAACACCTATATTGCGCCGATGAGTGATCCGCTGACGATCAGCGGACCGAGGGTGCTGCTCAGCGAGCCGCTGCTTCCGTGGGAGCAGGCCGGAGGCCCGCCGTACATCAATGAAGGCCAGTCGGTCCTTCATCATGACGGCCGCGTCTTCATTGTCTATTCCGGCGCGGGCAGTTGGACTCCATATTACAGTCTGGGCCTGCTGGCCCTGAAGCCCGGCGGGAATCCGCTGGAGGCGGCAGACTGGACCAAGCCGGAGCAGCCGCTGCTGGCGATGGATGAAGCCTCCGGAGTGTACGGGCCGGGGCATAACTCGTTTACGGTGTCGCCGGATGGCAGCGAGCAGTGGATTGTCTATCACGCGACTACTGGAGCGGCGGACGGCTGGAACAACCGCAAAGCACGGGCCCAGCCGGTCAACTGGGACGATGGCGGCCAACCTGTGTTCGGGAAGCCGCTGGCGCTGAGCACGGCGCTTGAGGTTCCCGCTGGAATGGGAGTATTCGAGGCTGAGAATGCCATCCGCAGCGGGAACCGGCTGGAGTTCCCGTCCCTGCCGTCCACGGTGAATAGCGATACCCCGGTGCTGGTGCATTATGTGAATCCGGGTGAAGTGCAAGCGGAGGCGTCAGTCTCAGTGAACGGTGGTTCACCGTTCACACTTCAGATGCCCTCTACCGATGAAGGCCAGACCGGATACGCCTATCTGAGCATACCGTTCACAGCCGGGATGAATACAGTAGCCTTTGAGCTGCCGGAGGGAAGCGCAGCTGAACTGAAGGCCATAGAAATTCCCCGGTATGAAGGTGAAGCCCAGGCGATGGAGGGGGATGCTGATGCGGAGGATAACCCGTATGCCTCAGGCGGGGCAGCGGCAAACCTCAGCGGAAGCGATGCAGCGCTGCGCTTTAGCAATATTCATGTTCCGCGAAGCGGGGCCTACACTATCTCCGTAGCTGTTCTTAATGCTTCGCCGGACGCGAAGCTGGAGGTGGCGGTGAACGGGGATTCTACGATCGTATCGACCCTGGAATCTCAGGAACGAAACCAATTATCCTTCATGGAGCTGGAGCTGGAATTACAGGGCGGTGCGAATGAAATTATTCTTTTTGACAGACAAGGCAGCTTCGGTATAGATTATATGGATATATGGCAGAAGAGTGAATAAGCCGGGTAGATTCATAGATTGCATGCATGACGGGGGCTTAATCATATGAGAGATACGGGACGCTTTAGCGGACACAAACGGAACAAACTGATTACGCTTTCAATTCTGCTGCTGGCTATGCTTCTGGTGCTGGTGATGGGCGGCTGCGGTACAGACGGGGCAGAGGAATCCCCACAGTCTGCCGCTGAGCCGGTAACTCTGGAGTATTGGACTCCATTCAGCGGCGGAGATAACATTTTCATGACCGAACTTGTGCAGCAATTCAACCGGGAGCACGGGGATATCCGGATCGATCAGATCAATTCCCGGCTTGATGATTATTATTCGCGGCTGCGTACGGCTATTCTGTCCGGCAATGCACCGGATCTGGCGATTATCCATGCTACCAATCTGCCGCAATTCGTACAGAACGGTTATATTGAGCCGCTTGACGGACTCGCTGCGGATACCGGGCTGGACTGGGGCCAGTTCAATACTAGAATCGCTGAGTCCACGGTCTACGGCGGTGCCCATTATGCTGTACCCCTGGATACGCATACGTTAGTGCTCTATTACAATAAGAAGTTTTTAAAAGAAGCAGGGCTGCTGGATGCCGGGGACAAACCGCTGATCGGCAAAGGAGAGCAGGGATTTACGGAGTTCCTGCAGCAGTTGAAGGCAGAGTTACCGCCCGGTGTGGCTCCGCTGGCTCTGCCCAGCACACGTATTGATTCCGTGTGGCTGTGGTGGAGCCTGTACAATCAGATGCAGGGCGGTGGTGTCTTTTATAATCCGGAAGGTACGCAGGCTGTCTTTAACAACAAGGAATCGCTTCAGGCACTGGAGTTCGTGAACAGCCTGTATCAGCAGGAGCTGATTCCGCCGGATATTAATGATGCCTTCAAGCTGTTCTATGACGGGGAGGCCGCTATGCTGATTACGGGTGTGTGGGGAACCGGCGCTTTTGAGCAGGATGAGAACCTGGAGCTGGGCGTGGTGCCGGTTCCGGTCATCTACGATCATCCGGCGGTCTGGGGAGATTCTCATACGCTGGCTATTCCGGCCAAAAGTGAGATGAGTGCGGAGAAGCGTAATGCTGCTATGATTTTTGCCCGCTGGGCGGTGGAGCATGGAGTGATGTGGGCGGAAGCAGGACATGTGCCGAGTTCCCGGAGGGTCGTGGAGAGCGAAGCTTATGCTGCACTGAAGTTCCGCAGTGATTATGCCAATACCGCCAACTCCGTAGCCTACTGGCCGAGAAATGTGAAGCAGTGGAGTATTAATGAAGAGATTATCCGGCAGTTTGAGAAAATGATCTACAAGGAGCAAAGCCCGGAGCAGGCTCTGCAAAATGCGGTGGACAGCATTAACCTTCAGCTGAAGAAATGACTGTAAGGGGATCAAAGGGGAGAATGCGGTTGAAATCATTTCGCGGCTGGTTCAGGAATCTGGCGCTCGCGCGCAAGCTTATTCTTATCAATGTGGTATTCATTGTGCTGCCGCTGGGGCTGATGGGCTATTTCGCCTTCGCACGCTTCACCGAAACAACAGAGCGCAAGGTTGGCGATTATCAGCTTCAGACGCTGAAGCAGCTTACCCTGAATATCGACACCTATATGAATGAGCTGAACCGGCTGACCGTGATGCCCTATCAGTATCCCAAGGTTACCGACTATCTTGCAACCAAGCGTGCTCCTGGCGAACCTCTGACACTGGATGAGATTAGCGGACTGAACAGCTTCGTCACTCAGGTGTTTTTAAACGGCCGGGTAGATATTCTGGGTGTCTCATTATACGGCACCGGCGGTGCCTCGTATGTGGTCATGCCGGAGAGCCAGTATGTGACGACCTATAAGCTCGATGAAAATGTCAGCTGGCTGAATAAGTTCAAGGGTCACTACGGGCAGCCTGTGTATGTTGCTACACATGACTTAAGCTCAAGCGGCGGAAATGTGTATCAGGCGTTCTCCATTGTGCGGGAGCTGCGCAGCTTCGATGACGGGGTGACCCTCGGGTACATCGTCATTGATGTGGACCCCAAGTTCATCAGTGAGATTCTGTCCAAAGTAAAGCTGGACGCCAAGGAGCTGCTGTACATTACGGATGACTCCGGCAAACTGGTCATCGGTAAGGATCATGGACTGCCGCAGGCAGCGCCTTCCCTGTCTCCGGATAATGCCAGTGAAGGGGTAAGTCATGTGAAGTCAGAGGGCGAAGGGCTGCTGATGGCCCACGTAACTTCTGAAGTGACAGGCTGGACCACGGTGGGCGTTGTACCGGTCTCCAGTCTGATGAAAGATACCGAGGTTCTGCGCACCTACATTATTCTCATTGGCATCATCTCTGTAGGTCTGGCCCTGCTGCTGTATGTGTTTATCGCCTACCGGATCACCCAGCCGCTGCGCAAGCTGAGCCGGCTGATGCGCAGTGTCGAGCGCGGTGATCTCAGCAGGGCTTTTCCGGTGAGCGGTACGGACGAGGTAGGAATGCTGGGCCATTCATTTAACGGCATGCTTGCCAAGCTCAGCGAGCTGGGGTATCTGCTCTATGAGACAGAGATCCGGGAGAAGGATGCGCAGATTGCCGCGCTGCAGAGCAAGATCAATCCGCATTTTCTGTACAATACACTGGGCTCCATCAGCATGTACGCTGAGCTTGAGGGAAGTCCGGAGATTATTGCAATGTCCAACAATCTCAGCAAGCTGCTGCGCTACAGCCTCAGCGGACGCAAGGAGCATGTGACGCTTCAGGATGAGCTGGACCATGTCAGCGGGTATATGACAATCCAGCAGATGCGCTATGAAGAACGCATTCACTTCACGATGACCATCGAACCTTCGCTGCTGGATTGTGAGGTCATTCCGCTGATGATCCAGCCGCTGGTGGAGAATGCAATCAATCATGCACTGGACAAAGGTGTTGGCCGGGGCCGCATTTCGCTGACCGCGGACAGCAGCAGTCAGGTGCTTAGAATCACTATCGAGGATGACGGCATCGGCATGAATGCGGAGGCGCTTGAGGCGCTCCGGCTGCATCTGCGGAATACGCAGGAGCTGGGAGGACGCTCAGGCAACGGTCTGCTGAATGTTCACCGCCGGATTGTGCTGCATTATGGCGATGAATATGGTCTTTCGCTGGAGAGTATGCCTTATCAGGGTTTCAAGGCAGTGCTCAAGCTGCCGGTTATTACCCATCAGGGCAGAGCAAGGGAGGATGACGGAGTTGCCTAAAATACTGATTGTTGACGATGAATCTGTCTTCCGCAAAGGTCTGCGTAAAATGATCACCAGCCTGGAGGGGAACTGGGAGGTGGTCGGTGAAGCCGCTGACGGCTATGATGCGCTTGACAAGCTGGCCGAGCTGTCGCCTGAAGTGCTGCTCACTGATATCCGCATGCCGCGGATGGACGGGATTCAGCTGCAGCAGATGGCCGGGGGGCGGTTCAAGGATCTGATGACCGTCGTGGTCAGCGGCTATGACGAGTTCGCCTATGTGCAGCAGTCGATGCGCCAGGGAGCGAAGGATTATCTGATGAAGCCGGTCGAACGCCAGGAGCTGGGGCGTGTGCTGGAGAGACTGGGGCGGGAACTGGCTGAGCGCAAGGCGCTTCCGGCGCGCAAAGATGAACCGTGGCAGGTCCAGCCTGTGCTGAAGCGGCATGTGGCCGGTCATCTGATCGAGAGTCTGCTGAAGGGCAAAACAGAAGACAGCGACCTGCAGCTGCTGCGGGAGATGGGTTTTGCCTTCGGGCATCCCTACTTCATCTGCATGGTGATCAAGCTGGATAAGCATTCGGTGGAGAAGGAGCGTTATCAGCGGGGCGATGCCTCCCTGTTCCTCCTGTATATCCAGCAGGTAGTCCAGGAAATGATTGACCGCCATGCTACAGGCATAAGCTTCGTGCTGTCGGATACCGAGGTGGTGGCTTTGCTGAACATAGCTGAGCCGCAGCATACCTTATCGGCCCCGGGAGCTCTGGGCGACCTGATCCGCAGGCAGATCCGCTCGTTGTCCAACCTGACGGTAACCATCGGGGTCAGTAATCCGGCGGAAGGGCTGCCGGGTATTCCGAAAGCTTATAATGAAGCCGGAATTGCCCTCCTATACCGGTTGATAGAAGGCGGTGACAAGCTGCTCGATTATGCCAAAATGACAGAGCGCCCCCATTCCGGAAGCGGACCCTTGAAATGGTCATGGGAGATGCTGGAGAAGTCGATTACCGGGGGCAGAGTGGCCAGTATCGGCCCGATTGTTGAACATATGATTGAAGAGCTGTGCAGTATGGCAGAATCGCCGGAGAGCATTCATCAGCAAATCTGCAAGCTGCTGCTGTACTACTACGAATTATCCGAAGAGCTTAATGTTACCGAATCCTGGCTGGGGTCAAAGGATATCCGCAAGGTGCTGTTCGATGTGTGCAGCCTGTCTTCGCGGCAGGAGCTGGCCGAGAAATGCCGCGGATTGCTGCTTAATCTGACGGGTTGTATTGCGAAGTCCAGAGAGGTGAAGGATCTCGATCCGGTTGCCGCCGCCCAACGCTATATTACGCAGCATTATGATCATCCGCTAAGCCTTAAGGAAGTGGCGGACGAGGTGTATTTGAACCCGGCGTATTTCAGCAATCTGTTCAAGCAGAGGACCGGCGTCACTTTTATCGAGTTCCTGACGCATATCCGGATGGAAGAGGCCCGCAAGAAGCTGGCCTTCACAGATGACAAAATCAGCAGGATCGCTGAGGAGACGGGCTTTGGCAATGTGCGCCATTTCAACCGGGTGTTCAAGAACTGCTGCGGTCTCTCGCCCAAAGAATACAGGGACAGCACTCGTAACGTACAGGCAGCTTCTATGGATGGCCGTGAGTGACAGTAAGGACTAATAAGACTGTAGCAAGGCCGGATCGCATGAAATCTAATCACACGGGAAACTGGAGGATGAAATAATGACGAATCAGCAACGTGCGGAATATCCGCGTCCGCAATTTGTACGCGATAATTGGGTGAATTTGAACGGGGAGTGGGAGTTTGCTTTCGATGATGACAATGTAGGCAGCCGGGAACAGTGGCATCTGGGAAATAAACCGCTGGCCCGGCGGATACAGGTTCCGTTTGCTTTTCAGAGCAGCCTGAGCGGAATCGGCGATCCCGGATTTCATGACATCGTCTGGTACCGGCGGGAGCTGGAGATTCCGGAGAGTTTTGTAGACCAAGAGATTCTGCTGCATTTCGGCGCTGTGGATTACGAAGCCTCCGTCTGGCTCAACGGGATCCTGGTGGCGAAGCATGAGGGCGGGCATACGCCGTTCCATGCCGGGATTAGCGCCGCACTGGCGCCAGCAGGCCAGCCTAATATTCTGGTGGTCAAAGCTGTGGATTACAGCAAGGACGTGACTTTGCCTAGGGGCAAGCAATACTGGAAAAGCGATTCGGCCAGCATTTTCTATACCCGGACAACGGGGATCTGGCAGACGGTGTGGATGGAGGCGGTATCGTCCGTCTATCTCGGCAAGGTGAAGCTGACGCCGGATATTGACCACAAAAGTATCGAAATCCGCTCCTTCATTAAAGGTGCGCTGACCAGTAATGGAGAGCTGAACAGTGATTCCCTGAAACTTCAGGTGGAGATCACGTTTGAAGGCCAGCCGATTTCAAGTGACGTATACTCTGTGCGCAGCCCGGAAGAGTCCCGGAGCATTACCCTCAGTGATTTCAATGACCATGGGCACGGGCACTGGTGGTCGCCGGAGCAGCCGAATCTCTATGATGTCACTTTTACCCTGCTGGATGGCGGGAAGGTGCTGGATAAGGTAACCAGTTATTTCGGTATGCGCAAAATCTCGGTCGAAAGCGGCAGACTCTGCCTCAACAACCGCCCTTATTTCATGAAGCTGGTGCTGGATCAGGGGTATTTCCCGGACGGCAACCTGACACCGCCCAGTGATGAGGCGATCCGCCGCGATGTCGAGCTGACCAAGGAGCTGGGCTTCAACGGTGCGCGCAAGCACCAGAAGCTGGAGGACCCGCGTTACCTGTACTGGTGTGACCAGCTGGGCTTACTTGTCTGGGGCGAAGCGGCTAATGCCTATGAATACTCGGAAGAGTATGTCCGCCGCTTCACCCAGGAATGGCAGGAGAGCATCGAACGGGATTACAACCATCCTTCGATTGTGGTTTGGGTTCCGCTCAACGAGAGCTGGGGCGTGCCGAACATCGCTGCCGACAAACAGCAGCAGCAGCATGCCCAAGCGATGTACCACCTAACCAAGTCGCTGGACGGGACGCGGCCGGTTGTCTCCAATGACGGCTGGGAGCTGGTCACCACAGATCTGTTCAACATCCACGATTACGAGTGGCGGCGCGAGGTGCTTGAGCAGCGCTATTCCTCCGTGGAGCAGGCTATCAGCGGCCTGCCGGGCAACCGCAAGCTGGCGGTAGAAGGCTTCCCGTATGCGGACCAGCCGATTCTCATCACAGAATTCGGCGGCGTCGGCTACAAAAAAAGCGACTGGGACGGCTGGGGCTACTCCGGCGCAGAGAACGACGAAGACTTCGCCGCGCGTCTGCGGGCGGTGATACAGCCGCTGCTGTTGTCCGGGGTCGTGCAGGGGTATTGCTATACTCAGCTCACGGATGTGGAGCAGGAGATCAACGGCCTGCTGACGTATGACCGCGTACCGAAGCTCCCGCTGGAGCTGATCCGCGCGATTAATGAGGGGAAATAGGCTTTAGTCGTAATGCGTACTGGTGAAAATTATGACAGACACGAGAAAGATGCTTTCCGATATGGAATCTCATACGGGAGGCATCTTTTTGTTTATTAGAAATTTTGTATAGCAACTAAGTCTTGATTGATTACGATATACCAAATATTAGTACATAGATCATATTAAGTGCTGTTAAAATTATGTAGAATTATTAATAATAATCTATTTTTGATAATCTTAATAAGGAGCTAATATTATGTTTCAAGTATTACCCTCTTTTAAGAGTAAAGAAAAATTGAAGTTTGAAAATTTATATACGAAATATAGATATCTATTATATAAGTGTGCTTTTGATATCCTAAAAAGGCAAAACTTAGCCGAAGATGCTACAAGTGAAGCTTTTATTAGAATATTTAAGAATCTGGATAAAATAAATGAGAATAATGAGAAGGAAACTATTGGTTTCATGGTGATCATTGTTAAGAATATATCCCTTACAATGTTATCTAATGAAAAGAGAAATAAAACGTTATTTTTTCAAGAGATTGATGAGGATATAGAAGAACATTTCAATTTGGAAGAAGCAGTTATATCTAACCATCAATATAAGGAAATAGTCGAAGCAATAAGTAAATTAAAAGTTGAATTAGAAGCACCGTTTCTGCTCCGGTACGTTTATGGTTACTCCAGTAAAGAGATCGCTGAGATTCTGTGTATCTCTATAAATAATGTTGATGTAAGAATTTATCGTGCGAAAAAAGCCCTTGCTGATATTTTAGGGAAACGGGGTTTAAAAAATGGATAACGTAAAGTTAAAAAAGGAACTTTTTGATCTTATAATAGAACATGCGGCAACAGAATATTTATACGACGAAGCAGATGCGCTAAAAATAAAAACTGAAAAAAGTTGTGATGTCAAATTCTCTGATGGTTTTGAACGGAAAATAGATGTTTACATTCAATTAGAAAAGATTCGGCATGTGAGAAAAAGATGGGCAAAGCATCTGAAAGTTATTGCTGTTGCGGTAGTGATTTTTTCCTTGATTACCATATTGTCTATAAATAATGTAGAAGCATTTAAAATAGATTTTTATAATATTTTTTACTCAGAGAAACCTAATTTTGTTGAAGTGAAAGCTATTAAGGAGGATTCTGATTTAATAATTGAAAAACTGCCAGACGGGTGGGATCATATCTATCTTCCGGACTATATTCCCTTGAATTACAGGTTTGAAAGTAGTTCCAATAATTCAAGTACCTTTAAAATAATATTTCAAGATAAAACAGATAAAAAGCTGGTTTTTAAGCAGAAAAACTATGTAAGGGATAAAACAGTGGCAGATAATGAAACCTCGAATTTTACAAGTATAACTATTGGCCATACGAAAGGTTACGCAGTTGAAAAAAATGGCGAGATTTTTATGTCATGGCAAAATCATAATTATTCGTTTGAGTTAGTTGGTTCAATAGATATAAAAGAATTAAGAAAAGTGGCTGAAAGCCTTAAAATTCATAACTAAACATTTATTTCTATAATAAAAAACAGAAGAAGCAACAGCTTCTTCTGTTTTTTATGTTTTTTAGGAAAATGTGTAAGATATAGTGTTTGTTTGTAGTTTTATATATGAGAAGAAAAGAGAGGAGAGGTAGAATTTGTATGAAAAATAGATTTATGGCACTCTTTGCACTGCTTATGTTATTTCTGGTTCCTCAGCACATGTATGCAGGTGAAGTCAATGCGACTGTGAGTAATTTGGATCAGGATTACCAGATTCAAAGATTTAAGATCATTACCAACGTATCATTGAGGCTGTTTATCAGCAGTAGTGGTATCGCCGAGATGGATGTAGATTTAACTGCGTTTCAAGCTGACAAGACCTCTATAGTCTGTAACTTGCAGCAGTACAAAGATGGGGGATGGACCACACTAAAGACATTTAGTAATTCCATCAATAGCAACGATCTTAATTTGTTTCAAACATGGGCTGTGGCTAAAGGCAACAACTATAGAATTGAAGTTCATGCAACAGCCTATCTAAACGGTACTTCTGAGAGTACAGTACAGTACTATTACGCCGATTATTAACTAAAAGCAATGAAAGATATTGAAAATAGGCAGAGGTGAAATAAATGAGGAAAGCATTGTATTTAACTTTTGTTGCTTTATGGACTCTATGCTTACTTTTTGTATCGCAACCTGTAAGTTCTTACTCTGCAGGGAGTCAATCTTTGTATCAAAAGGTGGATATCTCGAATCCGATTACACTGGAATCTTCTATGTTGTACACAGGAGGCCCCTTGAACTCTGGCGAGGACCTCTGGTTTTCTTTTATTCCCAAACAGACTGGCAGTTATGAAATATCAGTGCGAGGGGAAGGTGGATTGTCTGGAACATTGTTTGACGCACACAGTTCTAAAATCATTATGCAAAATGAAACCGTTGAAGGCTCAGATATTTTGAAGCTAGCTAATACATGTTTAGCAGAAAAAAACTATTTTATAAAAGTATCATCAATACATCCAGGCGCATTTATCAATCAGTTGGAAATAGCTATTGAAGAATTACCTGCTCCTAACGATGAGTTCTTTAATGAGCAGTGGTCATTATTTAACCCGCTGAACGGAATAGATATTAACATCATTCCAGTATGGAAAAATTATAAAGGTTCAAATATTACTATTGGTGTGGCAGACACAGGGGTTGATTATCAGCATCCGGACTTAATTAACCGGTTGGATATGTCCCTTGCTTATAACTTTACCCATGATATGAAGGATGTCTTTCCAGAAAATGAGAAATCCTCTGCTTCTTCGGCCAGAGCGGGTCATGGTACTCATGTATCAGGTATTATATCTGCTCAGAGTAACAACAATCAGGGAATAGCAGGTATTACTTCGCAAGGTTCAGTAGTACCGCTTAAAGTGCTTGGGAGCAGACTGACAGATACCAGTGTGTATAACGGATCCATTGCTGCTTTTGTCAAAGCGGTAGAATATGCAAAAGCAAATGACATCCGGATCATCAATTGCAGCTTTGGCGGAGCAAATCCGGCTGTAACTGAGCAGGAGGCAATGTACCAGGCTAATGATATTTTATTTGTTATCGCAGCAGGGAATTCAGGGAGTAACCTGGCAGATTATCCGGAGTATCCAGCCTCATATTATCATGACAATTCACTGGTTGTTGCTGCACAAAATATGGAAGGGAACTTAGCCGCTTTCTCTAATTATGGCGGACCAACCGACATAGCTGCACCGGGTGAATCTATTATCAGCACTTTTCCTAATTCGTTATATCTTTATAATAGCGGAACTTCAATGGCAGCTCCTGTTGTATCTGCGGTATCCGGTTTAGTTTGGGGGAATGCACCTTACTTGACAGCACTTGAAGTTAAGGAAATTGTGACAGATGTGAACAATGTAACTTTAGTAGATTCACTTTCAAATAAGGTACACAGTGGCGGTATGGTCAATGCTTTCAAGGCTATGATGTCTGCAGAACCCAGAACGGAGTCTCGCAGATTTGAGAATAAAAAGCGTGATATTTTTGGGGAAAATCTTAAATCATCTATCGACTCATACCTGCAAAAGGCAGATGAAGCTCTGAAAACAAACCAAATTATTGTCAAATTTGCTGCAGGAGTTAACGCGGAAGAGTACATAAACACGCTTGAAAAGGAAGAATTACTCACGGGAGTTCATTTCATTGATTACCTAAGTTCTGTTGATGCTTATGTACTTCAACTTTCAAACATGGAAGAAGCAGATAAAGCCATTACTGCTCTAAATAATTCCAACAATATTCTGTATGCAGAACCAAATTATTTAAGAGAATCAAATTAATTGGAAGGTTATTCACTGAATTACTTTCTTTATTGAAGGAATTTAGTGTTCATATACAACCCGGAAAGGAGATGATGCAACATGCGGGAGCCGCCTTTTTCTTATTTTGACGTACTAAATGTAAGGCTCGTGAATAATTCTATAATAAGAAGGAGTTAATTATGAAAAAGTTGATCGCAGTTCTTTCTTTGTTTGTATCCTTGTCTTTGACAACCAGCGCGTTTGCATCTGAAGTAGCACCAGTAAATGTTATGGATAATAATTCGTACGGCATTACAGTGGAAGCACAGTTTGACGCTGTGAACAGTGAAATTTCGATTGAGCTTCCCGATGAACGTACTCCGCAATCTTTAAGTGATGTTACGAATTCTGATGATGCCTATGTCAAAGTGACGTTGAAAGCAAATTATTACTTTGATGCCTATACAAACCGCTTTACCTGGAGCACTATTGATAAGGTATTGGTAAATGCTAAATCTGGATATAGTTATAACAACCCTATTTACTCAGCCTCTTTTTTAGATGGTAATCGGACTTATGGAATTAGGCTGAGTGGGACTTTGGTTAATACTAAGGACGGCACCAGCAAGGATTATCCTATGTATGTGGAGTTTTACTTAAACCCGCAGACCGGTGCAATTTCGACAATATTATATTAAGAAAACGAGGAGGATTATAGTGAAAAAGTTTGTGAAAAGTATCACCCTTGTCGCCAGTTTTTGTCTTCTACTCAGCAGTGCCAATATAGTTAGTGCTTCAGCAACGGAAGCGAAAAGTGCCCAAACCAGCATTCAGAGCACGGCTACAGTTAACTTTTTTCAGAATATACTAAATAATGGAACACTGTCGGCTGATAAACAGTTAATCACATATGACGAAGCTGTATATGTGTATTCCGATATTGTAAGACATGCCAATGCTGAATCAGAGGTCCCCGAAGATGACAGGAGCCCAAGTGCAGGTTATTATATTTCTAATGATATTTCTTATGAATACACAGATATCAGTAATCCAGTTGACACACTGGATGCGACACCTGGTCAATCATTTTCTTTTTCGGCAGGTAACTCATTTGCAGCAACTGCCACCGCAACTGCTACATTAAAAGCATCTGAGGTCTTACAGATCGGGGTTTCAAACGGATACACTCAAACCTATACATTAACAAAAACAATATCAGACAAGAATAATACAAATCAAACCAAACGATATGGTCTATGCAAAATATATCGTGTTCATACATTTGATATTTATTATAAAAACATTTTTGGCAGCAATAGCTTTATTACGGCAGCAGTGTTTTATGAACCAGTCTCAATGGTTGTACGGGCGTTGAACTAGAATTCCGGTAGCTGTTCAAAAAAAGTAAACGTACAGATATAGAGATTGTACAAGAGCATCTCGTATGCTTAGTGTACAATCTCTATTGGTGTTATGCTGGGAAACTAACCGGCAATCCGCGCAACCGCCTCCCCCACCGTAACCAATCTCTCGCTCCCCAGCGTCATATCCTTCAGCCGCAGCTTGCCCTCAGCCGCTTCACTCTCACCAACCATAATGACATACCGGATGCCCTTGGCACTCGCTGCGGCCAGCGTTTTTTTGAGCTTGCGCGAGCCGGTGTCTACACCCGTGCGGATGCCGGAGGCCCGCAGTGCTGCGGCGGCAACCAGAGCCTCCGGCAGATATCCGCCGATTGGAATAATCAGGACGCCGGAACGGTCCGCCGTATCTGCCGGCCGTTCGCCCAGCAGGGCCATGATCGACTCCATCCCGAACGAGATGCCGACCGTAGGGTACTCTATATCGTCACGCCCGACGAGCTTTCCGATGATCGCATCATATCTGCCTCCGCCCCCAAGACTTGAGGTATAGCTGCCGGATGCGTCGAAAATTTCATAGACGGTCCCGGTATAGAACGAGAGGCCGCGTGACAGAAAAGGATCAAACACACAAACTCCGCTAAGGCCAATCGCATCAATTAGCTGTTGCAGCGCTAGTACTTCAAGCGCGCCCGGCTGGCCTTCAAGCTTATACTTCTCCACCAGCTGCCCGAACCCCGGGTTATCCAGCTCCAGCAGCTCCGAAATCAGCCGAACCGTCTCAGCAGTCAGCTGCTTGTCCGTCAGCTCTGCCAGCACCCCGCCGCTGCCGATCTTGGCCAGCTTGTCGAGCGTCAGCATCACGGACAGCTGCTCCTCCGGCGGAACGCCGACCGCACCCAGAATCTCGCCCAGGAACCGGCGGTTGTTCCACTTCAGAACCACCGGAATATCCAGTCTGCGGAAGACCTCCGCTGCCAGCTGCATTAGCTCCGCTTCAGCCTGCGGGCCGGCAATGCCGACGACGTCCGCGTCACATTGGAGGAATTCGCGCAGGCGGCCTTTTTTGACCGGCCCATCGCGGAACACCTTGCCGATCTCATAGCGCCGGTATGGGAACTCGATTCCCGGATTCATGGCAATCACCTTGGCAAAAGGGATCGTAAGATCGTAACGCAGCCCCAGTCTGCGCCCGCCCTGATCAGCCAGCTGGTACATCTCGCGGAGAATCTCATCGCCCCCGGCGTATTTGGAGGTCAGCAGTTCCAGCTCGTTCAGCAGCGTCGTATCCATTGACTCGAATCCGTACAGCTCGAATAACTCCTGGAGTGTGGTCCGGACATTCTGGCGGATGGCCTGCTCGCGGCCGAAGTAATCATAGGTACCTTTAATATTTTGCATCATTAGCAGCTCCCTTGTTATTGAATTCCGGTAAAATAAAAAACGCGCCGGACCCCGTGGTCCCGCGCGCTTCGATATGCCGCAGGGAGGTCAAACGCGAAATGCGTTAGCCCTCCCTGAATGAATTCAGGTGTGTGCTAACGCTGCTTGTGATGAAGAAGTTGATTCGGTATGATGGACAGGCAGTTCATGTGAATCAATTCCCTTCAGCTTTTAATTACTGCACATTATAGCGGATCAGGGACAGCTGTGCAACACCTATATCCCTATTTTCACAAAGGAGCAATCATAATGAATCATACAGAGCTTATCACAGAAGCAGAGAACTTCGCCAAGGAGCAACTGGGCCAGGATACCACCGGCCATGACTGGTTTCATACTAACCGCGTGCGCAATACAGCGGCGCTGATCGCAGGGATGGAAGGGGCCAACGTGGTGATCTGCACAATCGCCGCGCTGCTGCATGATGTGGCCGACGAGAAGCTGAATCCCTCCAAAGAAGCAGGACTGCTCAAAGTACATACTTGGCTGGCCGCACATCTCCCGGATGAAGCTGCAAACAAGCAGATTATGGAGATCATCTCGACGATGTCCTTCAGCGGCGGCGGTGGCGCACCGATGTCTACGCTGGAAGGACAAGTGGTGCAGGATGCGGACCGTCTGGATGCGCTGGGGGCGATCGGGATTACGCGTACAATGGTCTTTTCAGGAGCCAAAGGCCGTCCGGTCTATGATCCGGAAATTCCGCCAAGGGACGAATCGCTGAAAGAGGAATACCGCAACTATTCCAAGGGAACGGCGGTCAATCATTTTTATGAGAAGCTGCTTAAGCTGAAGGACCTCATGAACACCTCTTACGGCAAACAGCTGGCGGAGGAGCGGCATCAGTTTATGCTGATTTTTTTGGAGCAATTTTATAAGGAATGGAATCAAGGGACAGAGTAGGTGTTATAATGGAATAATGCGCAAGATGGATGGAACGCGGGAGACCCCGCTTGAACCGGAACAATCGGCATAGAAGAGGTTGGATACAATATGAGTGAAGTACAAGTACAGTTTAGTGATTATGGTTTAAATGAAGAGATTATCCGCGCGCTGGAGGTTCTGAAGTACGTGGACCCCACCGAGGTGCAGCGGAAAGTCATTCCGGTAGCGCTGAAGGCGCAGGATCTGATCGTGAAGTCACAGACGGGTAGCGGCAAAACCGCAGCGTTCGCCATTCCGCTCTGTGAGCTGGTCGATTGGAATGAGAACAAACCCCAGGCACTGGTGCTGACCCCAACCCGGGAGCTGGCCCAGCAGGTGCGTGAGGATATTACGAATATCGGGCGCTTCAAGCGGATTAAGGCGGTAGCGCTGTTCGGCAAGCAGCCTTTTGCCCCGCAGAAGATTGAGCTGACTCAGAAAACGCATGTGGTCGTTGGCACGCCAGGCCGTGTATTTGACCATATCGACCGTGGAACGCTGAATCTCAGCCGGATTAAATATCTGGTAATTGATGAAGCGGACGAAATGCTCAGCATGGGCTTCATTGAGCAGATTGAGAAGATTATCAAACAGCTGCCGAAGGAACGTGTAACGATGCTGTTCTCGGCGACGCTGCCGGAAGTGATTAAGAATCTGTGCCGTAAGTACATGACGGAGCCGGTGGATATCGAGATCGAAGCCAGTGGAATTACGACGGCGTCGATTGAGCATGCGCTGATTGAAGTGAGACAAGCTGCCAAGTTTGGACTGCTGAGCGACCTGCTGACGGTGGAGAATCCGGATAGCTGTATTATTTTTTGCCGCACCCAGGAGCAGGTGAATGCCCTCTTCCGCGGAATGGCGGATCTGGAATATCCGGTGGACAAAATCCACGGAGGCATGGAGCAGGACGAGCGTTTTGAGGTCATGAATGCTTTTAAGCGGGGCCAGTTCCGTTATCTGATCGCCACCGACGTTGCAGCCAGAGGGATTGATATCGAGAACATCACCCATGTCATTAACTACGATATCCCGCTCGAAAAAGAGAGCTACGTCCACCGCACCGGCCGGACCGCCCGCGCAGGCAAAAGCGGTAAAGCGATCACCTTCGTTACGCCGAACGAGCACAAATGGGTCAGGGAAATCGAAGGCTACATCGGCTTCACCCTGCCGGAGATGAAAGCTCCTTCAGATGATGCCGTGGCCTACGCCAAACCGGCGTTCGATCTGAAGCTGGGCAAGCAGCAGGTCCGCAAAGCCGGCAAAACCGAGGTCATGAACCAGGACATCATGAAGCTGTACTTCAACGGCGGCAAGAAAAAGAAGCTGCGCGCGGTCGATTTCGTCGGCACTATCGCCAAGCTTGAGGGCATCACGGCTGCGGACATCGGAATCATCACGATCCAGGACAACGTAACCTACGTCGATATTCTGAACGGCAAAGGATCGCTTGTGCTGCAGGCCATGAAGGAGACAACCGTGAAGGGCAAGCTGCTGAAGTGCCATATCGCCAAAAAATAAGCCGTTTCAAAGAGCTGTCACACCAATTGTTATACGGGGTGGCGGCTTTTTTGCGAGGTATGATGTATGAGAGCCTGCGAACAAATGTATGTGAAAAACCGAATACAATGTGCCACGAATGGAGCAAACGGGCCAAATGTATGCGGAAAACCGAATACAATGTGCCGCGAATGGAGCAAACGGGCCGAATGTATGTGAAAAACCGAATACAATGTGCCTCCGATAGCTGGGGAAGCCGATCATCCGGGAAATGTTGGAGGGGAAGAAGCTGATACGTTTAGCGGCGCCAAGGTTTTATCCTTAGTGACACGTATGCTCCAGGACAACGTGACTTTTGCGGCTGCAAAAATCCCGGAGATCACGTAGATTTCAACATAAGTTATATGCACGATCTGGATGGGCGTGCTGTAAACTTGGCCGAAACGAGGATGAACTGGACTGAGTTGAACTAAACTGAACTGAAACTACCTAAACAAGGAGGATGTTGAACTATGATCAATGTGAGAAGCCGCGAGTTTGCCGTGCCTCTTCTGCAGCGTCTGATCCAAGTGGATACCTGTAATCCTCCCGGCAATGAGCACAGGCTGTCTCTGCTGCTGCAGGAGGTGTTGCGGGAGCTGGGCATATCCAGCAGCATTACGATTGTGGAGCAGGGCCGGAGCAACCTGGAGGCGGTGATTGCCGGCTCCGGCAACCGGAAGCTGATGTTCTGCGGCCATCTCGACACGGTCAGTCCCTGGAGCGCAGCAGCAGGCAGCTATCCCCCGCATGGCGCGGTGATTGAGGGGGGCCGGATGTATGGCCGGGGCACCTCGGATATGAAAAGCGGCCTGGCCGCCATGCTGCTCGCCGCAACTTCCCTGCAGCAGGACGGCATCCGGCTGGCCGGTGATCTGCTCTTCCTGGCGACAGCCGGGGAAGAGGTGGACAGCTGCGGCGCACGGCTGTATGCCGAGCAGCACAGGCACGACCTGCCGGAGCTGGACGGCCTCGTCATCGGCGAGCCGACGGACAGCCGGGTGGCGGTCGGCCACAAAGGCGCTCTCTGGCTACGCATTTCCCTCTTCGGGCGCAGCGCCCACGGCTCCATGCCGCAGCTTGGACTCAATGCGGTGGAGGGCATGATGGAGGTAATCGCGCTGCTGCACCGCCATGCTCTGGAGTGGCAGGCCACTGATCCGGTTCTTGGTTCAAGCAGCCTGTCCGTGAACAAGATTACCGGTGGTGTACAGACCAATGTGGTCCCGGATTCCTGCACCATCGATGTGGATATCCGCACCGTTCCGCCGCTGGAGCATGGTCCGCTGCTGCGGGAGATCGAGGACAAGCTGCAGGAGATTCAGCGGCTTCATCCGGACTACCGTTATCAGGTGGAGCAGCTGCTGGACCGGAGTGTGGTCTATACTGATCCCGGCCAGCGTTTGATTACTACGGCTTTGGAAATTGCTGCGCAGCAGAGGCGGCAGGGCCAAGCGGGAGGCCCTGCTGAAGAAGCAGAAGGTGATGCGGCAAGAGACGTAACTCCAATTCAAGGCGTACCCTATTACACGGACGGCTCCGTGCTGCATAATAACGGCAGGCTCCCGGTTCTGATCTACGGACCGGGCGACCACCGCCTCGCCCATCAGCCGGATGAATGGGTGGATATTGAGGCCTACCTGGAATCAATCGACTTTTATAGAGAGCTGGCGATCCGTTTTCTGGGCAAGGCGGATGATTAGAAGACGCAACGCTGACGAGGCAGATGCCACTCTTAAACGAACAAACTGGGGCATAGGTAACCCTGCAGTTTGGTTGATTGTACTTTATACGCCGTTTCTAAGGTTGTAATAAACTTCGGATTTCGTCGCCGACAATTCTGGTATCCCAAGGCGAAAAGAACACATTCACACCGTCATCAACAAGAGAAAAGGAGAAGGCAAACGGCCCGCCGGTATATAGGACTACCTGATAATATTCCGGATCACCGTCCTTATTCTGAGAGCTGTAATTTTGGGTGTTTTTTCCGCTTTCCAGCAGGTGAACGAAGCGCTTGGTTTCATCATCGGTTAGAGTTTTGTAAGGCTTCACATCATCCTGATGATATAGTTCAACCCGCTCTATATTGTGTTTAATGACGTCGTTATATCGCTGCTGCAGGTTATTGGCGTAATCATCCTCTACATATAAGCGGTATCCGCCGATGCGTGTTTCATCTTTAGCGGCAATAACTTCGTCTGTCTTAAAGCCTTCAATGCGGTATAGCTTAGTTCCTTTTTCCAAAAAGGCAGCATCACCATCCTTCGTCCGGTAATGAGGATTAGTAACGACATCCGCGACTTTAAAGTTTACTTCGCCAACAGTTTCCGTGGTGACTTGAGCCGGATTCTTAATCACGTTTTCCCAGGATCCGGTGTAGGAATGTCCATTTAACTTTAGGAAATCCACCCAATCAATTGCAGAGCCGCCCTTAATCCGAGTACTACTCGAGCAGCCGCATAGGACTATAACAGCCGTTAGCAATATGAGTATTTTTATTTTCATCCTAAGACCCCCGCCTTTCTTCAGTTGCATTACATATACTAATTGACGAAACTGTTCACGGGAGGTTGCGGGAATGAGGCCCGTGAACGAAAAAAACCTTGCGAAGTGCAGCACGCAGGCCGCATCTCGCAAGGTTTTTAATGTGTACTCCTAAGCATTATACTGCGCCTGATACAGGCGGCTATAAGTGCCTCCGGCGCCCACCAGATCCTCATGGCGGCCTTCCTCAGAGATGCCGTCCTCGCTGACCACGATAATCCGGTCGGCATTCTTGATCGTTGTCAGGCGGTGGGCGATGACAAGGGTTGTGCGGCCCACGGACAGGTCAGCCAGCGACTGCTGAATCGCCGCTTCGGTCTCGGTGTCGAGGGCCGAGGTGGCTTCGTCCAGAATCAGAATCGGCGGATTCTTGAGGAACATGCGGGCGATCGCCAGGCGCTGCTTCTGTCCGCCGGACAGCTTGACGCCGCGTTCCCCGATAACGGTATCCATCCCGTTCGGCAGGCTGTTGATCAGCTCTTCCAGGTGAGCCTGACGTGCGGCCTGCCAGATCTCCGGCAGCTCTGCATCCAGCTTACCGTAAGCGATATTCTCACGGATCGTGCCGGAGAAGAGGAACACATCCTGCTGCACGATCCCGATCTGCTTCCGCAGCGAGGTGAGCTTCATATCGCGGATATCGATCCCATCGATGGAGATGGCTCCGCCGGTCACATCATAGAAGCGGGGAAGCAGGCTGCAGATCGTTGTTTTGCCGGCACCGGAAGGTCCGACGAAGGCGATGGTCTCACCTGCATTAACCTTCAGGCTGATATCCGCCAGTACTGTACGGTCCGCTTCATAGCCGAAGCTAACATTGCTGAAGCTAATATCCCCGCGGAGTGAGCCTACTTCTACAGCATCCGGCTTGTCCGCGATATCAGGCTCGGTATCAATCACTTCAAGATAACGCTTGAACCCGGCAATCCCCTTCGGATAGCTCTCGATGACGGAGTTGATTTTCTCAATCGGGCGGAAGAAGACGTTAGCCAGCAGGATGAAAGCGACAAATTCCCCGATCTCTAGCTCTCCCTGGATGAAGAACCAGGCACCGCAGACCATCACTACAATGGTAATCAGACGGGTCATCATATAGCTGACCGACGAGCTTTTGGCCATCAGCTTATAAGCCATCAGCTTGGTCTGGCGGAACTTCTGGTTGTCCACAGCGAACAGCTCTTTCTCATATTCCTCATTGGCAAAAGACTGAACCACGCGAATCCCGCCGACATTGTCCTCGATCCGGGCATTAAAGTTACCCACATTGCCGAACAGACGATGGTAAGTTTCCGTCATATTGCGGCCGAAATGGATGATGACCCAGGCCATAACCGGCACGATGATGAAAGTGATCACAGCCAGCTGGAGATTGATATCCGCCATCAGAATAAATGCACCGATCAGTGTCATGACAGCGATGAACACATCCTCGGGCCCGTGATGGGCCACTTCGCCGATATCGTTCAGGTCATTGGTAATTCTGCCGAGCAGATGACCTGTTTTGTTATTATCGAAGAAGCGGAAGGACAGCTTCTGGATATGATCGAACATTTTTTTGCGCATATTGGTCTCAATGTTAATGCCCAGCATGTGCCCCCAGTAAGTGACAACATAGTTCATTGCCGTATTCAGCGCGTAAATTCCGAGCAAGACCACACAGGCAATCAGAATCAGCGGCCAGTCCTGACCCGGCAGCAGATCATCAATGAATTTATTGACCGCTACGGGAAAAGCAAGCTCCAGCAGACCGGCACCTACCGCACAGGTGAAGTCAAGGATAAACAGCTTCTTATAAGGACGGTAATAGGAGAAAAAACGACGCAGCATCTCTTGTTCACTCTTTTCTGTAGTGTGTTATGTATCTGGTTATTGAGATTGATTCTCAAGTGAACCTTATTCTTAGGATACTAAAGAGGGTTACATGATTTGTCAACGGTAAGATGTTTAAAATTACATGTAATTCATCTGATTTATTACCGTTTCACCCAGTCGTGAAAGGCTATTTCCACATATTTTAACTGTATTCAAGTATAAAGGAGGAGTTAACATGAGCGAAAATGTTGGGGGATACGGCGGAGTATTCACTTCCACTGGCGCGATTCTGGTTCTGTTCATCCTGCTCGTAATCATTACTAAATCCTTCTGGATTTAATTAAGCTTCACCTATGTGTGCTGCCGCCGGTCCCCGAGACCGGCGGTTATTCCTGCTGCGGATGATGTTCAGACGTATTGTCAACCCTCGGAACTAACTTAAATTTGTGCAACCTCCAGCGTAAAGAGATATAATGGCCACATGTGCCATGGATCTGAAAGTCTAATACATACAGCAGCTTTATTCCCTGACAAGCCCCCGGCTTGACGGGTGTTTTGCTGCGGCCCTGGAGGAACAACATGAAATTCAGCCGTCAAAAAAGCAACAAAGCGGGGCCAGGTTTGCCCGCGCATGATTCAAATACCGCCAGCCGGTGGATGCTCGTCACCGGCATTATTTGTGTCGCAGCTGCGCTGCGTGCCCCGTTCACTTCAGTCGGACCTCTGCTGGAGACGATCCGAGATGACCTGGGATTGTCTAATACCTTGGCCGGAGCGATCACGACCTTGCCGTTACTGGCCTTTGCGCTATTATCTCCGTTCGCTCCACAGCTTGCCCGCAAAGTTGGGCTTGCCAATATCCTGATGCTGGCTATGCTTACGCTGTCTATGGGAATACTCGTCCGTTCAGCTTCCGGAACCTTCACCTTGTTTGCGGGTACGGCAATGATTGGCCTGTCCATAGCCGTCTGCAATGTGCTGCTGCCTGGACTGATCAAAGGGAAATTCCCGCACCGCATCGGCCTGATGACCGGAATCTACACGGTCTCGATGAATATATGTGCAGCTGCTGCTTCAGGAATCAGTGTTCCTTTGGCCTCCCATGCGGGGCTTGGGTGGAGGGGAACCCTGGCTTTGTGGTTTATTATCTCTGCGCTGGCTACACTGTTATGGATTCCGCAGATGAAGAGCCTTAGCCCAAGCGGTACAGGCGCCGTGCGGTCTTCGGCCGTGCGCGTATGGCGCTCCCCGCTCGCCTGGCAGGTTACACTGTTCATGGGGCTGCAGTCGTTGCTCTACTATGTTCTGATCGCCTGGTTTTCGGTTATTCTCGGGGAGCGGGGAATGTCCTCCAGCCATGCGGGGTGGATTCTCTCACTGATGCAGCTGGCACAGCTGCCGTTTACATTCTTTGTACCGCTCTGGGCCGGACGGATGAAGAACCAGCGTCTGCTGGTAGTTATTACTTCCATTCTGTTTATCATTGGCATCCTCGGAGTCTGGCTGGGCAGCACGGAGCTGATGGCGGTGTGGGCGGTATGCATCGGAATCGGCGGAGGATTTGCTTTTGGCCTGGCGATGATGTTCTTCAGTCTGCGCACCCGGACTACGCAGGAAGCCAGTGAGCTGTCGGGCATGGCCCAGTCTGCCGGTTATCTGCTGGCCGCGATGGGACCGGCACTGTTCGGTCTGCTGCATGATGCTACAAACAGCTGGAACACACCGCTGGCACTGCTGGCGGCAGCAAGCGTGCTCTTGTTCGCGGCAGGAATGGGGGCCGGACGCGACAGATACGTGGGTGACAGGGGATAGCGGATTATAATGAACACGGATATATTTATTATTTTCATGGATTACCTCACACATTCCATTTACAAACGGATGGTATATTAAGGATATCCTCAGCTTGTATGTGCTATATATGTTTATGAACTATGGACTCCGCCGCTTGCTGGCGGGGTCAATTTTTTTAATAACTACAAGAATTTATATGTTTCACAGGATCACTTATCCTTCTATTTCTCACTGAAACGGTACCGTCCATACACAAGGGCGGCAATGTCGTTCCCGCTTACAGCTAAATTCAATACGCTTAGTTTGTATAAGATTTTGGCAGAGAAAGTGCATTGAAAGCTGATCAGGACATGCTACTATTGTCATTAAGATTACATGAGAATGATAATCAATGAAAACAGACATAGGAGTGAAGAGAGAAATGACAAACCGGGGCCGGAAGTTTATCTGGACAATCGTACTTATGCTGGCAATGTCCGCTTTGGCGGCTTGCGGGACTGCTAACAAGGCTGCGGAGGGCAACGCTGTCCAAGCAGGGAATGCAGCGGAAGAGGCAGCAGTAGCCAGTGCAACTCCTACAGAGAGCAGCAATAATGCCTCAGAAGAAGGCGCGACCCGTACGATTACCGGAGAATTCGGAGATGTAGAAATTCCCGTAAATCCTAAGCGGGTGGCGGGGATCTATGTAGAAGATTATCTGAAGGCACTAGGCGTTACTCCAGTGGTGCAGTGGTATCATCCAAGCTGGGGCAAGCAGGATTATCTGAATCTGGATGTGCCTGAATTCGATATTAGCGGCAGTATGGAAGCGTTGCTCGACAAAAATCCCGATCTGATCATTACCGACGGCGGTGCAGATGCCGCTAAGTATGAACAATATTCCATGGTGGCGCCAACCTACCGTCTGCCGGAGAGCGTGCTCCAGGATTCAAGGCTAATGCTCACAGCGATTGCCGACGCACTGGGTATTCCGGAGAAGGGCAAGGCTGTGCTTGCTGAGTATGACCAGAAGGTAGCCGAGGGTAAAGCCAAGCTGCAGCAGGCTCTGGGACAGGAAAAGGTAGCTGTAATCCGGCTTAATGTCGCGGACAAAACCTTTGCTCTTTTTGGAGTCAAAAACCGCTTTACCGGTGTGCTCTATGATCAATTCGGTCTGACACCTGTCCCGATGGCCGCTGAGATGACGGAATATCAGTCCATTATTTCCGAAGAAGTGATACCAGCGCTTGAAGCGGATCACATCATTGTATTCCCTGACAACGGAGACTGGGATACTGCGGCTAATCAGGAGGCGATTCAGATTCTCGATGGCCCTCTATGGAAGAACCTGCCTGCGGTGAAGAACGGGAACATCTACAGAATGGAACGTTCCCACTGGCAGTCCGGTGCAATCACGGCAAATACGATGAAGCTTGACGATCTGCTTAAGGTCATGGTGAAATAACATGATTTTGATGAAGCAAGTGAAAAGAAGGTCTATCAGCACAGTTGATAGATCTTCTTTTTTGTTTTACACTGAATTGGTGATAATGATTCTCAATAAGGAGGGGTGGAATGGCGGATCTAATACAGGGTAATACCGGAAGAAGGCTATTCTATAGCCTGAATAACATAGAAACCGTTGCCCAGTCCCCGTCTGAAAATGAACCGACAGATGTGTACAAAGAACATACATTAATTATAGTTTCGGAAGGGCAGGGCTGGCTCAAAGCGGATGATAGGCAATATCCCTTGGAGAAAGGTGCCGGATTTCTGATAGAGGCCGGATCACTAAACAGAATCCGGGCCGGAGAGCGGGGGCTGAGCTTTTACCGGATAGGCTTTGAGGTTATTCATACCGGAGACAGCAAACCTAACGGAGTGGAAAGGGAGTCTGGAGATGGCATGCTCCGGCCGGGATTCCTTACCTGCAGACCTTATTCACAGTGTGTACTGCTGCTGGATGCCATTTATCATAGCCGCAGGAGTGCCGAGGATATTGAATGGTTTGCGGCTCAGACCCGTTTTCAGGAGCTCCTGCTGCTGATCATGCGGGCGAATTCTCCGGCGATGAAGACCAGGGATGATCATGAGGCGGTGGAGCGTTCGATCCGCTATATGGAGGACCATTTCAATGAATCCTTATCTGTCGACCAGCTGGCTGAGCTTGCAGGGATTGGCCGTGCGCGTTACACCCAGCTTTTTAGAGAGATTACCGGTCAGATTCCCTTGGAGTTCTTGAATGGACTGCGTATTGAACGGGCACAGCAGCAGCTGCTGCTGACCAGGGACCGCCTGCATGATGTTGCACTGGCTGTCGGCTACAGCAATGAGTATTATTTCAACCGCCGCTTCAAAGGAACAGTTGGAGTAACTCCCGGCCAATACAGGAGCCTTCATCAGGAGGGAGTCCGCGTATTTGCCCCTTTTCTGGAGGATTATCTGCTGGCATTGGGGATTACTCCGGTGGTGCAATATTGTCATGCCCAGTGGGGGAAGCAGGAGTATCTGGGTCTTGATCAGGTTCCTGCCTTTGATATTTCGAGCGGAAACTGGCAAGGACTCTCCCGGTATATGCCCGAGCTGATTATGCTGGATGACGGCTTCCAGCGCTGGCAGCTGGGGGAATGCCGCCAGGTGGCCCCGCTGCTCCGGCTTCCGTTCCATCAGGAGGACTGGCGGGCAACGCTCCGCTCCGCAGCCGCTGTCTTCGGCAGAACGGAACGGGTGCAGGAGGTCATCGGCCATTATGAGCAGCAAGCCCGGCAGGCCAAGCGGATGCTCAGCCGCAGCATCAGGGGACAGACGGTAGCGTTACTGCGGATATCCGCTTATGGAGTTGCTCTGTATGGCTGTGATGAGCTGGGATATTCAGCAAGCGTTCTGCATGAGGATCTGGGGCTCCAGCGGCATGGATTCGTCAGCAGGCTTACCCGGGGACAAAAGCGTGTGAACCTGAGCCGTGAAGAATTGTCTGAGCTGACTGCAGATCATCTGTTTATAACATTTGACAAGCAGGAAGGTGAAAGCCGGGAGCTGCTCGATTCACAGTTATGGAGAAGCCTGCCCGCTGTGCGTAACCGCTGTGTGTACGAGGTTGATTTCATGGCCTGGATGAATTATGGTGTGCTGTCCCATCAGCGTAAAATCGAGGATGTGCTGAAGGTACTGGCGTAGGCACCAGTTACAGTCTGCGGATTGTTGAAGCAACAGCAATAAGCACCTCGATCAGTTTGGCGGCGGCGGCCAGCAGAAATACTGCAACGGGGGCCAATGCACCGCTCATCCAGCCGCCGAGTAATGCACCGGCCGGCATAGCCGTGCGGGTGACGACTCTGGAGAAGCTTAGCACTCTGCCGAGCAGCTCGGGCGGAACCTTCTCCTGGCGGATGGAAGCGGACAATACGGACCAGGAGGTGTTGCAGGCAGCGACCAGGCCGAAGCCGATTCCCGGCGCCAGCCAGGAGGCGCCAAAGCCGGCCAGCACAAATCCGCAGGTTCCGGCCAGCAGCAGCACCGGAATCAGGCGGCCGCGCCTGAAATGCCGGTCGAGATATATAACCGCAAGGCTACCGGCGACTCCTCCGGCAGCGAGCAAGGTATATGTCATGCCCATTTGACCTGTAGTTAAATGAAGATTGGTAATCAGGTAGTAGGTCAGGGTGGCATACGCTGCACTGTAGCCGAAGTTGCCGATGGCTGCCTGTATAGAGAGGGCCAATTGGACCGGGCTGCGGATCAGCCAGAGGAAGCCCTGGGACATTTCGGCGGCAAAAGCAGGCTTGGCACTGCGTGTCCGTGCGGGTTCCTGCGGAAGCCGGTACAGAACGTAGAGAATGACCGCGAAGGAAGCGACATCCAGCCACAGGATGGAGGTAATGCTCATAAGCGAGGCCAATCCGCCAGCGATTGCCGGTCCCAGCATATCGGCCAGCTGGCCTGCGGTCTGCACTCCGGCATTCCCCCGGGTAAGATTCTTCCCTGACAGCGCCGGAATGAGGGTTACAACCGCTATATCATAACCTGTTGATACAATGGATAAGAGCAGAGAAATGACGTACAGATGCCAAATGGCGAGCAGTCCGTAATGTGCCAGTATAGGAATGAGGGCAATGAGCCCCATTCGGATCAGATCTGCGCAGAGCATCAGCCGCTTGCGATTGAACCGGTCGAGGATTACTCCGGCAAAAGGGGCGAACAGTATGACCGGCAGCACACTGACGGCAAACAGCGAGCTCATTACCAGCACAGACCCGGTCAGCCTGTAGGAGAGCAGCGGCAGACAAAAGGTGTATAGGGCGTCTCCGATTCTGGAAATGAAATATCCGGTCAGGAAATGCGCCAGCTGGAGCGGGCTGTGCGGCCGGGAGTGACGCTGTGGTTCTTGCGGCAAAGCAGAGGCTGGATTAGAAGAGGAACCGCGGGCGGTCTTCACCGTATTGCCCCCAATAAGTGGACAATACGGTGAAGCTGCCGTATAAGCTGAACAGAACCAGTATGATTGCGGTGCCCAGGCTCAGGAACCGGCTGAAGCTGCCGGACAGCCTGCCCCTGATAAGGGCGATCAGGCCGGATAACAGCAGCCACCAGGCGAAGGAGCCCAGAGCAATACCTGCAGGAAGAAACAGGGAGGCGCTGATTGACTGGCCCAGGGAAGCGGCAAGCGCCATGAAGGACAGAAGTGTTGCCGGATTGGCCAGTGTCAACAGGCAGGCGGAGGACAGGCTGTAGATATTTCCGCTGCGCACGGCTGCTGTTACCGGTTCTGCCTTGGCCGGACCCGGCCATAGCGCCTTCAGCCCCAGGTAGCCGAGAAACAGGCTGCCGAGCAGACGAAGCGGAAGGGCGTAGGTGGTGGTGAAATCATTCACAACCCGGAAGCTGGCAACGGTCACCAGCGCATAGAAGGCGTCAGCGAGCGCTATTCCGGCGCCCGTGGCGAGACCGGCAGTGAAGCCGGACTTCAGTGTACGGTTCATGCACAGCAGAGACATCGGGCCGACAGGAGCGGCAATAATGAAGCCGAAGCTGAGACCGCTTAACATGGCCAGCCATATATTCATCGTGTGCGTTCTGCCGGGGGCAGCGGTACATGCGGAGTTTCTTTGACCGTTCCGAGGATAATCGTAGTGCGGGTCCGCACGATACCCGGCAGGCCTTTGATCTCCTCGCTGATGATCCTGTCCAGATCCCTTGTTCCCCGGCAGCGCAGCTTCAGGATGTAATCATCATCCCCGGCAGTGTGATGGCATTCCTGAACCTCCGGCAGCTTCATCACGAGTTCTATGAAGCCTTGCCGGTGTTCTGGCCGCTCCAGCGATACGGCAATCAGTGCAGCCAATCCGTAACCGGCAGATTCCGCGTCGATCAGCGCCGTATATCCGGTAATGACACCTTGCTCCTCCAGCCGCCGAACCCTGTCTGCTGCGGCAGGAGAAGAAAGGCCCAGCAGTCCGGCAAGCTCGGACCAGGTGATCCTGCCGTTATTCATTATTGCTGAGATGATCTTGTAATCTAAAGAATCCATGTTATTCCTCCTTATATTATTAATCCATATGAGAAATATACATTATAATAATAAGTATTTCAATAATATTCCATGCATATTATTTGCGGGTCATTGAGTGGATAGCAGGACTTTCATAGTGCTGTAATAATCACCAATAAATAATGCTTGCAATTTATATTTAAAGAGAGTATAGTCTTAATTACGGTGATTGAATCACTGAACTACATAATATGCGGTCATGGCGGAATTGGCAGACGCGCTGGCTTCAGGTGCCAGTGATAGCAATATCGTGGAGGTTCGAGTCCTCTTGACCGCATCCGTTTTACAAACAAAACTCTTCTTTGGAAGGGTTTTTTTGTTTTGGGGATTTATACATTTCTAAGGAATGTTGATAACTCCGAAGAAGAAACGGCAAAGGAAGCTGGAAACAACATTGGCAAGAATTTGGCTGCGTCGGCGGTCGGAAATAGCAGTTGGATTTTCTCCACTTTTTCATGAACGCTACTGCCCCTGCAAGGAAGCAGTTGGAATATCAGCACTTAATAAGCTGCATATAGGTCAAAGTAGAGTGAATTAATGGAATTAAATAACTTTTATCCAACTAATTACCTCGAAATCTCCGAAACATCCAAGTTGAGATACTCTTTTCCAATTAATAATATAGAGTCAAAGTGGGGGCTACGCTATGACCGTCATTTAGAAACACAAAGGCGCCTATGGCTTAATATTAATATAAATGTCCGTATCAAACAAAGCCTCCTTATGTACAACAAACCGGTTACGGATCGGTTATTATCACTCTATATCAATCCGTATACGCGATAAGACACATGTTTGCAATATAGGGTGTGTTCAATTTCGACAATAACGCGCAGAGTTCGTCTTCAGTAGGACAGATGAGATTGGAAATTGCTATCACAGGCGACTGAAGCACTGCCTTGAAAATATAGAGGTGTGGCAAGTCCAGTAGTTAAAATCCGGCGTTATTAGTTGGATTTGCAGATGACGGAAGAAGTCAAGAGACTTGGCTTTAGTATGAAACGTAATATAACGATAAAAGGCATTTCAGGTTATAATCTGAGCTGCCCTTTTTGTACATGTGTGGGAATTATACAGACTGAAATATTGATTGATAACTTAACATTGTTCATTTGGGCAAAAATTACTTATATCAAGACGCTTAATAGAATTTAATTAGAGAGTCCTGCAATTTCATCTGATTTGCCAACATGGCAGAATCGGTCCTTCTCCGAGCTAATGAGTCATAAAAAACCCGCCAATATCCAGCTGAGAAAAGCGCAATCTAAATCTCTACCTTAATTCACCTGTTAGGGTGAGTAGGATGAAGATTAAAATTTTTATGTTTCGCGTAATAAACTTTCCTTAGCATTCTCGCTGAACCTCCGCTGTCCTTATACAAGGACGAGAAAGCCCTTTCCACTTCTTTTACAGGGGGATAGAATCGACTTTTCATAGTAAAAATATGTCGTTTTTTTGGGAAAAATAGTGAAACATTCAAATTGTCGTGCTACTATTGTTGTAGATGAAGGATAATATGTAATTATCGACTACTTAGGGGGCACAGGCATGATTTTCTTTTGTTTTTCCAGCAAAGATCGCAAGCAAATTGTGGAGGCGCTTTTATTTCATATTACCAATTTTGAACTTCCTGTCTGGTATGACCGCCACAAAATGCTGATGGGCGATGAAAGAGACTACAAAAACTTTGACGAAGGAGTAGCCAAAGCACACTATGCCATTATCGTACTTAGCCCCAATGCAATCGCTTCAGTTTGCGCTCAAGAGGAGATTGCAATGCTTCACAAACAATATAAAAGTGGAAAAACGACCGTTTTCCCCTTGTTTTATAATTTAAAGGCGAGCGAAGTGCCCGAAGAGCTGGGATGGATGAAAAAGCTGGTATACAAGGAAATGAACGCAGAGCTCGATGCCCGCAGCGCCTGCAACCATATCATTTGTCGTTACCTGCTAGACGAACTGGGGAAATACAGATTTCAGACCATTAACGCTTTTTTGAAGTGGCATGGAGACAACGCCGCTCTTGGCTATGTCGCTCAATTGCTAAAAGCCTATACTAAAATAAGCGATGAAAATGTTAACGCGCAAATTGCGCTTCTTTATGCTGCCTGTCTATTTATGAAAAGCAATTACAGACTGGGCGAGTTACCCGATTTTTATTATGCCGGAGTAGATCGTTTATTTGATGAAACCCGCTTGTATTTATCAGTTGATCTGCGGGAAACACTTATATTAGAGCGCCTCACCTTGCTATTAATCAATTCTGTGCTTTTTGGGTATATCGTCTAAAATAGACAAAATAAGCTTAGACAGCTTCTCAGGATTTTTCTCGTTGCGCAACTTGTCGATTTTTTTAGATAAATAGTAGAATTCATTAATATTGTCTGATACTTCTTTCCAGATAATTTCAGCCTCATAGCCGGTGCAGCCAACAGGTATAATGGCAAGGCCTGCCTTCTTCGCCAATTGATACTCCATATAAACACCTTGACTACAGTGACCGGTAGCTGCAACTCCTCCTGCCTCTGAAGTAGAACGGCTTTGGCCAAACATAAAAATTGCTGCGCTGCAATCCGCCATCATGATGCTTCGATAGCGTACCTTCTGGTCTTCATCTAAATTCAAATGGAACGGAAAGGGACGCATCGAAAGCTGACGAGAAGGGTCGGAGGTGCTGCGCTCAGCCAAGTATTGATGTGCATATCCGGTAATCAAGGTTCCTAATTGTTTTCCTACTCCAGTGGCAATGCGGTATCTTTTACCATAAAGCTCATGGACCAGCGAGCGGCATAGCGTATCGGCAAATTGAGTTTCCGCCTCCGGAATTGTATCGTAAGCGCCGGAAATAAACACCTTTTTCTCACGTACTTTTTTGGAAATCCGAGAGATAAAGTTCGTCATTTCTTCCATTTTCAGGGGCAGACATTTGATGTTATACCGCCTATGCAAATCTTCGTAGAAGTATTGGGTTTCACGAGTAACCTCTTCACCCACAAGCATTAACGCGTAATGACAGTTGCCGCTATCTCCAAGGAATTGATTCAAGGAATTGAGACAATCAAGTACTTGTGAATCTGCAAAGCTATATCCTGCAAACAGAAAGGTATTGGCAACAAGCTCCTTTTTCAAATAAGCAAGGAATAAAGGATGCTTGCTGGTGTACTGCTCATAGTCTCTTTTAGTAATGACCATGTTTGCCGGATCTGAGATATCTCCGTTCATTTTGTAAATGTTCACCCGGGTGCCTTTACTGATGCTGGGAAGAGTTTTATCATTTGAAATTGCATTGTAACCGACAAATTGACGTTTCAGGCTTTGTTCGATGAGTTTGTCATAATTGGTCGTCCATATGCTGCTGTAGGATATTTCAAGCAAGCGCTCCAGTAAGTCATTGTCGGTGGAAGACTGGTTAATTTCTTCGCTGAATCTGCGCCGCAACTCGGCATCGCTATGTCTATTAGCATAATATTGTGCTACAGAATACAAATCAGTAGATAATTTAATGTCCAATCCAAGCTCTTCAAAACACGGTCGAAGCAGTTCTGACCAACTGGGATAGCCTGAATTTCTTGATACTCCGCTACCCAGAAAAAGCGAAGCTTCTCCATTAATGATGCGTTCCGAATATGTATTAAGAAAATGATTTTTGTCGTCTTTGCTCTTCTGTAATAGCTCTTCCAACACCTTGTTTTTCTTCCCCATAGTCTCAGCTCTCTCCCGACATAGTATAGATAATTACATATTATCCTTCGTTCATTACAAGAGGGAGGTTGAATCTGGATTTAATTCTTTTATTTCATGAATTAATTGAGACTCGATTTCGCGGATGCTTTAAGCTGAGAATATCGTTTTGTTTTTTGGTTGAAACATGTGTATAAATTTGAGTTGTCGTTATAGAACTATGCCCCAATATCTGCTGAATGTACCTTATATCTACATCTTCCTCCAATAAAAGAGTAGCAAATGAATGCCGAAACATATGTGGAGTAAGGTGCTGACGGACCTGGGCCTTTAATGCAAGCTTGTTAATCATAAATCGAACAGATTGTTCGGAGAGGCGTTTGTTTAGCCTGTTGACAAAAAGATACCCTGTACTTTCAATTTGCTCGTTAAAAGCGAGCTTGTATCTTTGCAGTGCTGCAAGCACGTCAGAATTACTGATCGTAATAATCCGCTCTTTCGAACCCTTACCATAAATCCGGATTTGTTTATTCGGCAGATTCAGGTTTTCTGGTTTTAAGGAACATAGCTCTGAAACTCGCATACCCGTTGCAAACAATAGCTCCAGAACGGCGAGATTGCGCAAGCAGGCGAGTTTTTTGTGAGGTGAACTGTGCTTCTGCTCTAACTCCCGATATGCGGACTGAAGCAAGGTCTTTATTACATCAAGAGGGATTGTTTTTGGAAGAATATAAGGCTCATGAAATTTCAGATTCATTTTTGAAAAGGGATTGATCGGAATAAATTCTTCATACTCCATCCAGTTGCAGAACGCTTTAATACTGGCAATTTTACGTTTAACGGTCTTGGGTTTGTATGTCTCATGAAGGTTGATTATGTAGGTCGAAATATTATTTTTGGTTAAAGAACCGTCGTTCCCTTCGATAAACTTCAACAATTGTGCAATGTCTATCCGGTAAGCTTTTATAGTCTTGAAGTCAAGCCTTTTCTGATATTGACAGTAATTCAGATAACCATCAGATAAGTGAACGAAGTTTTGCATGAATGAATCCTCCATCTTGGTATGTATTGAATCATTATGCCTACAAAAGTCATGTTTTGTCGAACATACCCGCAAGCTTAATGAAACGGCACCGCCAGGAAAAGATGGCATAGTCGTTTCATCTTTTTTTGCGGACAGACTGTAACCTTTTGCAGGAGGTAAACGAATAACCAGTAGATGGCTCAGCGGGAGAGGAGGCGGCGTAAGACGAACGGAAACGGAAGAGAACATGCGGAAGACCCTGAATCAAAGGAAGCGAAGGATAGTTCCGCGGAAGAAGAGGCTGTACTGGTCAGGTTCCGGGACGGAAGCCTTGAGGCTTTTGAGTGGCTGGTGTGTAAGTACCGGAAGCCGGCGGTACGTTTTGCGTACCACTTGACCGGAGATTATCATACGGCCGAGGATCTGGCGCAGGATTGTTTCGCTTATCTGCTGGTATATCCGGAGAAGTATGATCACCGTGCATCCTTCCAGACCTATCTGTTCACGATCCTGCGCAATAAAAGCATTGATTCCATCCGCAAGCGCAGCAGACAGCGTACCTTGACCGCGGAAGAGAGTCATAATCCGGAAGACCGCAGGACACAACGTGATGGTCCGGCAGACCGCGGCGGATTCGGGAGATACGGCAGCGTACATACACAGGGAACAGACGATCCCGAGCGGCTGGCTATTATCCGTGAAGAAGACCTGGAATGGCGCAGAAGGCTGCACCAGATGAAGCCGGATTACTGCCAGGCGGTCTATCTGGTGGATGTGGGACAGATGTCTTATGAGCAGGCGGCAGCGGTAATGCGACGCAATATGGTTAGCTTCAAGGTGCTGCTGCACCGGGCGCGCAAGAAGCTTAGGCAGATTTACGAAAAGGAGGAGTGGGATTGTGAGGTCAAACGAACCGGAACAGTTATTTCTGGATGAGGTCTACCGCAAAGCCCGTCTGCTGGAATATGACAAGCGTGATGCAGAGAAAGTGCTGCATAACCGCAGGTTGCTGGCCAGACGCAAGGCAATGACAATATCATGCGTCACAATCTTTACGGCTGTTTTTGCCCTGATGATCTCGATTGGAAAGATCGATAAGGAACTATGCGTGGCGCTGTCACTCCTTCTGATCGCAGCGGGTCTGCTGATTGAGAAGCTTGAATTGTCGTGGAGTCCGGAGAATGACGGGTGAACAGGGAGTTGTAAGAACGGGGGAGAAGACTGGGATGGAGCTAATTATTAATCATTTAACCAAGACCTACGGAAACAAGCAGGCACTGCAGGATATCAGCTTCCGGGTGGGCGAAGGCATTCACGGACTGCTCGGACCTAACGGAGCAGGTAAAACCACGCTGATGCGTCTGCTTGCCACCTTGCTGGAGCCCACCTCGGGAACGGTGGAGATTGGTGGTGTTGCCTTGAAAGATAAGGCGCAGATCCGAGAAATGGTTGGCTATTTGCCGCAGGAATTCGCCTTTTATCCGGGGATGACGGTAGTGGAAGCGATGGATTATCTGGCGCTGTTATCCGGTATAGCCGGCCGTGCGGAGCGGAAACGGAGAATAGAGAATCTGCTTGAGCTGGTTAACCTTACCGAGCAGCGCCGTACCAAGGTGAAGGCATTATCCGGGGGAATGAAGCGCCGGCTCGGCGTAGCCCAGGCAATGGTGCATGAGCCGAAGCTGCTGATCGTGGATGAACCGACTGCAGGGCTGGACCCTGAAGAGCGGATCCGTTTCCGGCGGCTGCTCAGCCGGTTTGCCGAAGGCAGAATTGTTCTATTATCCACGCATGTTGTTGAAGACGTGGAGTCCACCTGTGAGCAGATGACCGTGCTGCATAAGGGGCGTCTGCGTTATCACGGCAGAATAGGCGATTTGACTGCCGCGGCCGCCGGCCGTGTCTGGATAGCCGAGCTTGACCGGGTAGAGTGGGAGCGGGACCGCGACCGGTTCCCGGTACTGTCCGCTGTGCCGGAAGGAAGAAATATGCGGGTGCGGGTGCTGGCAGATGAACAGCCCTATGCGGGGGCGCAGCAGACCGCACCGTCCATTGAAGATGCTTACCTGCACCTCATGCGCAGGGAGGAATCCTTCGTATGATGGCGCTGATCGGCAAAGAGATGCGCATGACGCTGCGCAGCCTGGTTTTTTATCTGTTTATTATCGCGAGCGTGTTCTTCTATTTCACCTCTTATGCTACGGAGGAAACCTGGGGCGAGCTGGGTTCCCCGGTTATAAGTACGCCGCAGAATGTAGGTACTATTGAACACCCGTATTACGGCTGGAAGCAGCCGGCGGATACCCGCGATTTAGCCGAACAAATGAGGAAGGAAATGGGCTGGAATCTGGATGCCGGAACCAGCCAGAAAATCAGGCTGGGTTTTCCATTCAAGGTTAAGCTGAACGAGAAGGAGAAGACAGCCCTGTCTGCAGCGATCTCCCAGCTGGATGAGGTTCTGAAGAATCCGGATACATATACTATGGATGAGGTATACACTATCGCCGAGTCAGTGAACAATCAATTGGGCGGGAAGAGTATATACCAGCAAGGGCTGGGGGAATTCGGTTCTGCCATTGAGACTGTTGATGAAGCGATAAAGGCGCAGGAAGCGGATCTTGCCCGCTATAACGCTAAGGTGGATGCAGGTGAATTGCTGCCCGGAGCCGCACGCTACTTCAGTGATTATCTCTCGCTGCCAGCAGGGATCTTTCCGGTCTTTCTGTCTGCCTTTCTGCTGCTCCGGGACCGCTCAAGCCGGATGAATGAATTGATTTACAGCCGCAGAATTTCGCCTTGGGTGTATGTCGGTTCGAAGTTTATTGCACAAGGTGTCATGCTCTCTTTGATCTACCTCATCCTGGCTGTCATCGGCGGCTGGCAGACCGTGGATACACTGGGGCTTACCGGCCAGACGGGACAGGCTATTGTAATCTTCCTTGGATACACAGCATGGTGGCTGCTGCCGACGTTATGGATTTCCGTTGCCTTCGGGATGTTCGGCTCGATGCTGTTCCGCCGGGGGATCGTACCCATCGCCCTGCAGATTGTCTGGTGGTTCATGTCGGTACTGCCGCTGTTGGGCTCTTATGGGCTGAACCGGCTGTTCATCCGATTCAACTCGCCTAATGACTACGAGTTATACTGGAAGTGGACGGATGAGATTGCACTTAACCGCAGCTTCTATTTGATACTCACCGTACTATTGGCTGCAGGAGCCGCCTGGTTATGGGAAAGAAACCGCAGCAGGCTGGATTCAGCCAAGATACTGAGCAGGAAGTCCGCTAAAGGAAGTGTGGCGGCATCTGCAGCGGAGGCGCTTAGATGAGCCGGCAGATCATCCGCCCGCTGGCCGGGTACAACCTCAGGCTGACTGCACATTATTCATGGCTCCTGTCCGCAGTGCTTCTGGCTGTCGTCCCGTTCTTCATGGAGCCGGCACTGATGAACAGGGTTCAGGCTGCGAAGCTGGGGGAACAGCTGATCAGCTTTCTGGGATTGATTGTCTTCCCCCATCTGGGCCTGCTGGAGGATGGCGGGATTGGTGAAGTGCTCTATGCCAAGCGGGTAAGGCATCATCCGGTATTTCTTTTCCGCTGGCTGCTCACCGTTCTCTATATCTTCCTTGTGGTGACAGCCTTATTCACATGGATGCATGGGAGCGGTGCTGATTTTGAGCTGTGGCCGATGATCGGCGGGACGGTGATTACCGCAGTTGCGATAGGATCAGCGGGACTGACGGCTGCGCTCTTGATCGGCAACATCTCTGCCGGATACATTGCCGGATTCTCCTGGTATCTGCTTGATTTCATGACCAAAGGCAAGCTGACCGGCCGCTTTTATTTATTCGGCCTGATAAATAGCGAATGGGATAATGATAAATGGCTGCTGGCAGGAGGTTCACTCGCCCTGGCGCTGTTCTGCGCCTTCTGGCTGCCGCGCAAGAGACTGGACCAGTAGAGGCCAGGCCTGTCTTATATCAGGTACAATCCAATATAATAAAAATCATATAACAACCGCCTTGACGTCATTTACTTGACCGGGGCGGTTTTTTGACGCATTGAATATACTGCCTGATTATTGGTGTGACTTCAGAGCTGGAGCATATTTTCCGAAAAAAAGGTATACTGATAATAATTTATGTCCCCCACTTTCACAGAGGAGGCTCGAGCTTTGTCTGACACACTTTTTAAGCATTTGTATTTACGGTCTTCCATAGGCTATGCGGTAGTATCCATTGACGATGGTACAATGCTCATGGCCAATCCTGCCTTTTGCGGGATGTTCGGATATACAGAGGATGAACTTAAGGATCTGCGCTATTTGGATATTGCCTATCCGGAGGATGAGCACACCGTGGATCACGGTCTGATTATGAAATATTTGCTGCGCAGTCCCGGCGCGGCTGTAGATAAAGAGAAACGGTTTGTGCGCAAGGATGGGGAGATCATCTGGGTGGCGCTGCATCTATTTTTAATTATTGATGAATCGACAGGCAGGCCCCTGCAGCTGATTGCGGAGATGACGGATATTACCGCACGCAAGGTAGCGGAGAAGAAGATTGAGGAGGATCACCAGTTCTACAAGCTGATTACGCAAAATACTCCGGACATGATCTCCTTTGCCGATCCGGATGGAACCTTGCGATATGTTTCTCCCTCTGTTGAGAAAGTGATGGGTTACTCCGCAAGTGAGATGATCGGCAGGAAAAGGCCGGATTATTACCATGAAGTTGACGCGCTAGAGATGACCGAGCAGGGCAAGCTGTACTCGGACAACGATGTCTTTACCCGCCGGGCAAGGCATAAAGACGGCCATTACATTTGGATTGAAAGCTCGTTTCAGGTTATGCGGGACAGTGAAGGTGAAGTGCAGCAGGTACTGACCATTGCCCGTGATGTTACAGAGCGGAAGAAATATGAGGAGATGCTGGCGTCTGCACAGGAGCTTGGGCAGATGGGTTCGTGGGAATGGAATTCGGTCTATGCGGAGTTGACGGTTTCCAGCCAGATGCGGGCTATTTTTGAAATGGGCGGCTGCCAGGGCAGTCATACCCGGATTGATTATCAGCTGCTCCTGGATTGTGTGGTGAAGGATGATCTGGGGGCGCTGCGTGAGGAGCTGCACCATACACTGAAGTCAGGCACCCAAGGTGAGGCGACCTTCAGAATCAGGAACGGCAGCGGCGGGCGTAAAGTGATCTATGCGCACTGGGAGGTTATCCTGGATGCAGCAGGCAAGGTTCAGCAGATCCGCGGCATTGTGCAGGATGTTACGGAACGCCACCGGATGGAAGAACAGCTTCGCGACAGCGAACGGAATTACCGCCTGATCTCGGAGAATTCTCAGGACTTTATCTCACGCAATGCGACAGATGAACAGGCGACATATCTGTATGCTTCTCCGGTCTGCCAGCAGATGTTCGGATATACTCCGGAAGAAATGGTCGGCACGAATGGGATGGATTATATCCATCCTGACGATTTTGCCTGTGTGCAGGCTTTTCTGGACGACAGTAAGAAGGGCTTGAAGCTGGAGCCTATCGTCTTCCGTTATCTGTGCAAGGACGGCTCTTATCTGTGGGTGGAGACTACGCTGCGGCATACGGAGACGGGAACCCCGGGAATTACAGAGATGATTGGAGTTACCCGGAATATCTCTGAGCGCAAGCAATATGAACTGAAGCTGCTGGAAAGCGAGAACCGGTACAAGTCGCTGTTCGAATATAATCCGTCCGCGATCAGTGCAATGGATCTGCAGGGCTGTATCCAGTCGCTGAATGCCAGTCTGCAGCAGCTCACCGGCTATTCCCGTGAAACACTGCTGCATTCAAGCTACAGTGAGATTATTGATGCGGATGAGCTGGCATTTGTGAATAACCGTTTTCTTGCCGCTGCCGGGGGGATGGCCCAGACTTTTGAGACCCGGATCATCCGCCGTGACGGGCAGACGGTTGAGGTTGGCATGATTTATGTGCCTATTCTGCTGGACAGCCAGGTGGTAGGCGTGTTTGCGATCACGAGCGATATCACCGAACGCAAACGGCATCTGGAACAGATTGAGAAGCTCAGTTATGAGCATGCGCTGATATTGAATTCGGTTTCGGAAGGGATCTTTGGCATCAATCTGCAGGGGGATACGGTCTTTATTAATCCGGCGGCTTCCATTATGCTGGGTTACGCTCCCGGGGAGCTGGCCAGCAATATCAAGCTGCAGACGATCGCCCAGACCTGGATGGACGGGGAACTCTACCGGGGAGGGCATAGGACCCTCGCAGAGCTGCTTACGACTAATCTCTCCTATGAGCGGGAGCAGGAAGGGATTTTCTGGAGACAGGACGGTTCCAGCTTCCTCGTTAAATACCGCATGACGGCATTATATGATAACGGGGAACGCAAGGGTGCGGTAGTGGTATTCCGTGACATTACCGAGGAGAAGGCGGTTGTGCGTGCCAAGGAATCAGCGGAGCAGGCCGACCGGGCCAAATCAGAATTCCTGGCCATTATGAGCCACGAGCTGCGCACTCCGATGAATGGGATTATTGGCATGGCTGATCTGCTCTCGGGGACAGAGCTTACGGAAGAGCAGGAATACTACACGCAGATTATTAATAAAAGCGGTGGAGCACTGCTGCATATTCTGAATGAGGTGCTGGATTTCAGCAAGATTGAATCCGGTATGATGACGCTGGATCTGCAGCCGGTCGATGTCCGGCAAGTGATTCAGAATGTATGTGAACTCTTTTATCCGCGGGTCAAAGAAAAAGGGCTGACCCTGCGCAGCGAAGCAGACCCGGAGATTCCCGGTCTTGTAATAACGGATGAAATCCGGCTGCGGCAAATCCTCGTGAATCTGGTCGGCAATGCGGTGAAATTCACGGAAGAAGGGGAAGTCGGTATTTCCGTGAAGCTGGAACCTGTACGGGAACCCGGGTCAATGATTCTCAGATTCTCGGTGACAGATACCGGTATTGGAATTCCGCAGGACAGCCAGAGCCTGTTGTTCCAGTCGTTCTCCCAGCTGCATCCTTCCATTAACCGCAAATACGGCGGAACCGGACTGGGGCTGGCCATAAGCAAGAAGCTGGTCGAGCTGCTGGATGGTGCGATCGGTGTGGACAGTACCGAAGATGAGGGCTCGGAGTTCTATTTCACGATTGAGGTTATGCCGTCTGGTGAGGTTGCGGGGCCTCCACTGCCCCTGGAGATCCTTGCAGCTGAAGAGTATAAGAACGGAATTTTTGATATGGATTATCCGGAGGGGCAATATGGTCCGCTGTCGATCCTTATTGCCGAGGATCATCCGGTGAATCTGCACCTGCTGCAGAAGTATTTGAATAAGCGCGGCTATACCTCGGATGTGGCCCTGAACGGGGAGCAGGCGGTTCACGCTGTGCTCACACGTCATTATGATCTGGTGTTTATGGATATTCAGATGCCGGTGCTGGATGGTATTGAGGCTACAGGGCGGATCCGCGAGGCGATGGGATTATCCCCGGTTATTATTGCGGTTACCGCCTTTGCCCGGAAGGAAGATAAGGAAATGTGCCTTCGAGCAGGGATGCAGGACTTCATCTCCAAGCCGATCCGGGTGGAAGAGCTGGACAGGGTTCTGCGGGAATGGTCGATTAATCTCCGGAATTAGCAGGCAGAGCCTTGAGGAGGAGCAAACAGGAATGAGATGGATCATCTATATTTTATTTGCAATACTCTATGGGCTGACAACGCTATATGGGCTGGGGCCGGTGCTGCTGGCTGACGGATCGTTCCGGGAGCGGATGCTGACACTGGCCATTGTACTGCTGATCTATGCCGGAATTACCTGGTGGCTGCGGAGTTTGCTGAAGCGGCTGGGCAGACGTTGACAATCTTCCCCTGGCTAAACTATTATTTATAGGGATCGTAATTATTACGATTATAAAAGAGTCAGCGAGAGGGTTACGGCATTGAAAACCATGAAACGTGGCGATTTCATCATGATCCTGGTCGTATTGCTTGCCGCCGGTTCCATTTACGGCTATAAGTGGTTCTCGAATCACAATGAGCATTATGCACAGGGAGATCTGAAGGCTGTTATTACAGTGAACGGCAAGGCGTACAAGACGGTAAACCTGACCAAGGAAGAACAGATTATAGACATCCGTACCAAGTTCGGCCACAATACCCTGAAGGTGTTCGACTATGGGATACAGATGACTTACTCGGATGCTCCCCTGACCATTGCGCTGGATATGGGGTTCATCTCCAGGCCCAAACAGCAGATTATCTGTATTCCGGCCCGGCTTCTCATTGAGGTCGTAAATCCCGGTTCATCCATTGATGACGATGATGCGCTGGATGCGGTGATCTAAGCTGGCACTCAAGGCTGCAGCTCCTCCCAGGCCGCTGCGGCGTCGGCACTAGTGTATACATAAGGTGTGGACGGCTCAGGAACTGCGGTTAGGACTTCCGGAGTAATCTGCAGTGTCTCCACTCCCTGATAGAGCACCACATGAAGCTTGCCCCGAACCTCAATCCAGGTATCGGCGGGCAGGCTTATTTGTGTTCCCGGCTTCAGCAGAATACCGAACGGAGTGGCATCCGCCGTGCAGCACTGGACGAGGAACCGGCTGACCGCATAGCTGGACTGGCCCGCACCCTGCGGCTCGCGGTAGAGGAAGCCGGATACCGAGATTTCCCGGCCCTCAAACTGTGATTTATACAGGTTGATTGCGCCCAGGGTCTCGGAAAAAATCTCCGGGTATACAGGAATAACGGACTCTCCGTACAGCTTGCCGGCCAGCTCGGCAAATTCCGCCTCATAGGGGTTAGAAGGGGTAAACTTCGCGCCGCTGCCGGACTCTGCGGCCGTATAAGACAAGGTGAGGCCTTTCCTGGCTGCTGCGGCACTGCCCAGCGCGCGGTCAGGCAGGAGGAATCCTAGCAGCAACGGAAGCAGGAACAGGCTGTACAGTGCCGAGCTGCCCAGCCCGGACCGGGGAAGGCGGTGCTCGCAGTCGCACAGGACAGTGCTTTTGCCAAGAACGGCTTGAAGCCCGAGACTAAGCGCCATCAGGGAGAGCGGAACCGGACACAGTCTGATCCAGCGCGCCAGCTTGGGGGCAACGTAGTAATGAAGCGCGTCCTGCTGGACCAGATGTCCGATATAGAGGGCGAAGGCGAGCAGAATAACCGCCCTCAGTAAATAGTGAAACCGGATGCTCCGGGCATTATTCATACGGAACCTCCTAAGAGTTTGTGAGGGTTGCTCCCTGAGTTTCTGCGGACAAACTGCATCGGAAGCATATGCTGAGTTTGTGAGGGTTGCTACAGCCAGAGTGAAGCCAGCACCGAGCCGGTGAAGACGGCCGAGACAATCAGGAAGAACAGATAAAGCGCGAATCTGGTTTTGAACAGCGACAGCAGCATCAGCGAGTTTTTGAAGTCGAGCATCGGGCCCAGCACCATGAACGCCAGCAGTGATCCGGCCGGGAAGGAATGCAGGAAGGTAGAGGCGACAAAGGCATCTGAGGTGGAGCAGAGCGAGAGTACAAAGGCCAGCCCCATCATGAACAGGTAGGAGCCCAGCGGGCGCTCTCCGATAGCGGTCAGGCTGCCGTGATTCATGAAGGTTTGGATACCGGCGGTTAACAGGCAGCCGATGATCAGATATTTGCCCATTTCAAAAAACTCATCCGACGTATGCACAAAGACAGCGACTACCCGCCCGCCGCGGGTGGTGCCGTGATGCTCCTCGCCCCCCTCGCGCGGGATGGACAGACGCAGCGGTGATTTGCGGATGGTGGCATAGATGACAAGGCCGATTAGGGCGGATACGGCAAAAGCCAGTCCCATCCGCGCATAGGCCAGTTCCGGATGGGAACGGAAGGCCGTCAGGGTGGCCCCGTAGACGACCGGATTCAGGATCGGACCGGACAGGATGAAGACGATGGCGACGTAGAGCGGCATGCCTTTGTGCATTAACCGGCGGACAAGCGGAATCATCCCGCATTCGCAGACGGGGAAAATGATCCCGAGCAGGCAGCCGAATAGAATAGCCGGAATAGGATGGCGCGGAATCCAGCGTGAGATCATCTCGTCCGGAACAAAGACGCGGAGCAGTGAGGAGAGCAGCGCACCCAGGAGCACGAACGGCAGGGCTTCGAGCAGAATGCCGAGAAACGCTGTTTTGAACGTGTCCACATACCCGTTGTTAAGCAGCTCCGGATGACCGGGGAGCCAGAGAATGCCAATCGTGAGCAGGAAGGCAGCGGGAATGAGCAGCGGCAGTATTTTGAACGGAGAAAAGGTTGTCAAAGGCTTCATCGGCTCCTTCCCGCGCCTGATATTAGCTGAACAAGGCTGCCCAGCGGCGGCTGACCGCCCTCTCGTCCAAATTCAGGCCGATGCACACAATGTAAGGCTGGCCCGGATAACGCGAGGCTTCCCAGGTTGTGCGGTGTCCCGCATATTGCACGAGCTGTACGGAATCCTGCTCCGCAAGCTGGACATGACCTTTGGCTCTAAGCAGACTGTCTCCCCATTCCCGGAAAAAAAGCTCCAGCTGCTCCCGGCGGATCCTTCCGTTCCCACCCTGCGGAACGGTCAGCGTAACTGCCGCTACCTGCGAATAGGAGGTGCTTGAGCCGGACTCGGGCTCCTGTACAGCAGTCGCGCTCCCCCCGTAGCCAGGACTGGTTCGTTTAAGCGATGTGCCGTTTATAGTACCAGGTCCGCGCTGCGGCGCAGGCCTCCGCAGTTCACGGGCGGCGATGCCTGCCAGCAGCGGGGCCAGATTAATCTGGCTGTAATGGGTAAAAACAATCTCAGATTCAGAGTTTTGCTTATAGACCATTTTCTCGATTTTCCATAGGGTTTCCGGTTCGACCAGATCGCTTTTGTTCACGATAATCAGATCGGCCACCGTGAGCTGCTTGCGCAGAGTGCGGACCAGCTGTTTATCGGCGGAGAAGCGGCTGTTATAGTCCAGCGCATTCTCGGCGTCGAGCAGCGTGATGGTAAAGTGCAGCTTCAGCCGGTCTGCTAAAGGCATCTCCAGCAGCGATTTGGCAATTTCATCGGGGTCCGCTACGCCGGTAAGCTCGATGTAGATGATATCCGGACGGCGCGCCAGCAGGGCGGCCAGGCTGCGCGGCAGCTCTTCCTTGCGGCTGCAGCATACACAGCCGTCCAGCAGCTTTTCCACACTAGTGCCGGTATTCTCCTGCAGAATATAGCCGTCGACATCCTTTTTCCCCAGCTCATTCATGACTACGCCGGGATTCAGCCCCCGCCGCTTGCTCTCCTTCAGCAGACTTAACAGCAGAGTAGTTTTTCCGCTCCCCAGAAATCCGCTCAGTATGATCACAGGTATCTTCATGGCTCACTCTCCCGCTTCGTTCTTGGAATTGCAAGAATCATATTTTCTTTGTAATACAACCTTCGATGCATCTCACCAGAGCAACCGTCTGTTTCCTGCTGAAACGGCCCCGCTCTTGAAGGAGGCCAAGCCGTTTTCACTTGTAATTCCATCTATACGTAATTCCTCCGCAGGAAAGACCACAATTCTAAGAGAGTTGAAATTTTGCGGATCACCAGTTGACAGCGGACAGGCGGAACATGTAGAATGTGTAAATCGTAATAATTACGATTAAATAAGAGGGAGTTGAATTCAGTGAGAGTAATCGTTACCTTGGCCTGCACAGAGACTGGCGACCGCAACTACACCACTACCAAGAATAAGAGAACCACGCCCGGACGGCTTGAGATGAAGAAATACTGCCCGCGCCTGAAGCGTGTAACGCTGCACCGTGAGACCCGCTAAGGATGCTGAGCGGTAACTTGGGAAGGAAGAAGTTCTGATAGACGGGCGGCGGGTGCGCTGCTGTCCTAAACTAAATTTGTGTAAGGAGTAGATCAATGAAGAGAATTCCTGTTACTGTACTGAGCGGATACCTCGGTTCCGGCAAAACGACACTCCTCAATCACATTCTGCATAACCGCGATGGCCTGAAGGTGGCGGTCATTGTGAATGATATGAGTGAGGTGAACGTGGACGCAGGCCTGGTGAAATCCGGCAATACCCTCTCCCGGACAGAGGAGAAGCTGGTGGAAATGTCCAATGGCTGCATCTGCTGCACGCTTCGCGATGATCTGCTGCGGGAAGTGAATAATCTCGCGTCGGAAGGGCGTTTTGATTATATTCTGATCGAGTCTTCAGGCATCAGCGAGCCGGTTCCGGTAGCCCAGACCTTCACCTATGCGAACCCGGAGCTGGATATCGATCTTACTCAGCTTGCCAGACTGGACACGATGGTTACGGTAGTTGATGCCAACCGTTTCTGGCATGATTTTGCTTCGGGGGACAGTCTGCTTGACCGCAATATGACTGCGGGCGAAGGCGACTTCCGGGATATCGTTGATCTGCTGATTGACCAGATTGAGACCTGCGATGTGCTGCTGCTGAACAAATGCGATCTCGTGGACGAGCAGGAGCTGAACAAGCTGGAGGCTGTGCTGCGCAGGCTTCAACCGCGCGCGAAGATCATCCGTACGGTTAATGCGGAGGTCGACCCTTCAGAGATCCTGAATACAGGTCTGTTTGATTTCGAGCAGACCAGTCTGTCCTCCGGCTGGATCGCAGAGCTCGGCAAGGAGGAGCATACACCGGAGACGGAAGAATACGGCATCACCTCCTTTGTCTACCGGCGCAGAACGCCGTTCCATCCGCAGCGGCTGAGCTTCCTCTTCAGCAACTGGCCGGCCGAGGTAGTCCGGGCCAAAGGTCTGGTCTGGCTGGCCGCGCGCGGGGATCTGGCCGCAACGCTCAGCCAGGCGGGACCGTCCATTCAGTTCGGTCCGGCCGGTTATTGGCTGGCGACGATGCCGGAGGACCAGCAGCAGGAGGTGCTGGCCGCCGAGCCGGATGTGAAGGCGAAGTGGGACGGGCAGTGGGGCGACCGGCTGAACGAGATCGTGTTCATCGGTGTCAGCATGAACTGTGCAGACATCGAAGCCCGGCTGGACCGCTGCCTGCTGAGCGCGGAAGAAATGCAGCTGGACTGGAATGAGTTCAACAATCCGCTGCCATGGCCGGTAGAGGAGCTGCTTGCTGCCGGGCAGGAATAGAGGGCTGAGGAGGAGCGTGCAGCGGGCGGAAGGTTAGGGTTTAAGAATTGAACTCTAACTCGGGTGATACAGGGGATTTCTATCCGGGTGGAATACAAGACGGGTATCTGGAGTAACGGTTGGAATGCAAGACGAGCATCTAATTTCGCGGAAGAGCCGGAATCGGGACTGTCGGTTCCGGCTTTTTGCTGCCTAGATTACGGTGTTAATCAGTTTGATTACGATTAATTTTCGATTTCGGGTTTACAGATCGTAATTATTACGATAATATCAATGGAGTCAAAACGTAATTATTACGAATAAATTCATTATCTGCGAATGTTAATAGACTTTGCCGGTGCATCAGCTCCGTCTGAAGTTGAATGAAGAAGGGAAGACGATACGTTATGATTTTGTCATCCATGCAGGATGTTGTGTTCGGCTACGGGAACGAGCCGGTCATTGACCGCTTGTCGCTGGATATTGAAGCCGGGCAGTTCATCGGGATCACCGGCCCCAACGGAGCGGCGAAGACAACGCTGCTCAAGCTTATGCTGGGCCTGCTGAAGCCTTGGAGCGGAACAGTCTCCCTGAACAAGGAGCTTACCGGCGGGGGCGGGCTGGTGATCGGTTATGTGCCGCAGCAAGTTGCCTCTTTCAATGCCGGATTCCCCAGCAAGGTCATCGAGCTGGTCCGTTCCGGCTGCTACTCCAGGCTGGGATTGTTCCGCCGCTTCACGAAGGAACAGGAAGCGCTGGTGGAGAGCAGCCTGCGTCAGGTCGATATGTGGGAGTACCGCAACCGCAGAATCGGCGAGCTGTCCGGCGGGCAGAAGCAGCGGATCTGCATCGCCCGGGCGCTTGCTCAGCAGCCGCAGGTGCTGGTGCTGGATGAGCCGGCAACCGGCATGGATACTGCCAGCCGCAGCGGCTTCTACAAGCTGATGCGGCATTATGTCAGCCAGCATGGCCGCACCGTCATTATGGTTACACATGGCCTGGAAGAGACAAGATCCTATCTGGATACGGTGATCAGCCTGGAACGGCAGGAACAGGAGGGCTGGACATGCTTGGTTACGAATTCATGCAGCGTGCATTTTGGGCAGGAGGCCTGATCGGCATTATTGGTCCGCTGCTTGGCGTATATCTGATGCTGCGCAGGCAGGTGCTGATGGCGGACACCCTGTCCCATGTCTCACTTGCAGGTGTGGCGCTGGGTTCAGTCCTGCAGTGGAACCCGGCCATCAGCGGTTTCGCTGTGGCCGTAGCCGGAGGGCTGGTTATCGAGCAGCTGCGCCGTTCTTACCGTACATACAGTGAGCTTCCGGTAGCTATTATCATGACCTCCGGCCTGGCGCTGGCCGTCGTGCTGATGAGCCTGAAGCAGAACCTGACCAAGAGCTTCAGCTCTTACCTGTTCGGCTCCATCGTTGCCGTGAGTGAAACCCAGCTTAAGCTGATTGCCATCGTGGCCGCCGCCGGACTCGTCTACTTCATTGTGCTGCGCCGGCCGCTGTACAACCTGACATTTGACGAGGAGACCGCCAGCATCGGCGGAGTCCATACCGGATTACTGTCCTTCTCGTTCGCCGTTCTTACAGGCATGACCGTTGCCGCAGCCATGCCTGTTGTAGGTGTGCTGCTGGTATCCGCTCTTATTGTGCTTCCGGCATCTATTGCGCTGCGGATTGCGTCCGGTTTTACCGCAGCCATTCTGATTTCAGTCGGTGTCGGCTTGACCGGCGTGTTTAGCGGCTTAACGGCTTCGTATTATATCAACACGCCTCCCGGAGGCACGATTGCACTTATTCTGCTCGTATTTTTGCTAATTGCCATTGCTGTGCAACGGCGGATTACCTTGAAAAACCGCCGCAACATAAGAAGTACTAAAGAAATTAACAAAAAGTGAAAGAAGCGGAGGGGAAATTTGGAACTGTAGGAGCGATAGCGACCGCCTTTGTCAACGGATTTCAACCGCGAACAGCGGTATAGATCAAGAAATCTGGTGACAACAGCGGCCGGAAGTCCAAATGTTCACCGCAGTGACGACTAAGCTTTCTAGTTCAAATCTTAAGTACGTCTTATATACATTCATAAATCTACAACCATTTAAGAAAAGGGGTCTCCAAAAAATATGATGAATTCCAAATCAAAGTCCAAATTCAAAATCCGCCACCTTGCTGTCTTGTCTCTCACCGCTACGCTTATTGTCTCCGGCTGCGGAAACAATACTGCAGGCAATGCTGCCTCTACCGGCAGCCCTGCTAACGCCCCGTCCTCTGCGGCTGCAGCTACAACCGTACCTGCGGCGGACAAGCTGAATATTAAGGTCAGCTTCTATCCGATGTATGAATTCACGAAGAATATTACCGGTGAGCTTGCGGATGTGGAAGTGCTGATTCCGGCCGGCACCGAGCCGCATGACTGGGAGCCGACCGCTAAGGATATGGCTGAGATTTCTGATGCGGATGTGCTTGTCTATAACGGAGCCGGTATGGAAGGCTGGGCGCAGCAGGTTGTGGACGGGGCTTCCGGCAGCAAACTGATTACCATTGAAGCCAGTAAAGGGCTGGAAATCATGGAAGGAACGGAAGAGGAAGAGGGACATGACCATGACCATGAGCATGCCCATGAAGAAGGCACAGTGTCCGGCGAGGCTGGTCACGATCACGAACATGACCACGAGGATGAACATGGGGAAGAAGCACATGCCGGAGATGGCCATGATCACGGCGGCCTTGATCCGCATGTGTGGCTCGCCCCGGCTATGGCGATCCAGGAGGTCCGCACGATTGTAGCGGCTTTATCCGCAGCCTCGCCTGAGAATGCAGCAGCCTTCAAAATGAATAGCGAAGCCTATATCGCCAAGCTGCAGCAGCTGGACCAGGAGTTCAAAGACGGGCTGAAGGATACGAAACGAAAGGACTTTATTACCCAGCATGCCGCTTTCGGATACCTGGCCCGTGAATATGGCTTAACTCAAGTGCCTATCGCCGGGTTGTCACCGGAGCAGGAGCCTTCCGCTGCTCAAATGGCAGAGATCGTAGAATTTGCCAAGGCGAATAACGTAAAAACGATCTTTTTCGAAACTCTGGTATCCTCCAGTGTGGCTGACACTATTGCCCAGGAAATTGGGGCCAAGACAGCTGTACTGAATCCGATTGAAGGACTGACGGAGGAAGATAGCAGGAATAATCTGGATTACTTGGGCGTTATGCGCCAGAATCTTGAAGCTCTGAGCGCGGCGCTGAACGAATAAGAAGAAGAGAGGCTGATCCATACAATGGCTAAGAAATCGAAGGTTGTCAAGGAACTGAAGCGGCAGGAGCTGGTGGCGAAATATGCGGACAAACGCAGAGAGCTGAAAGCGGCGGGAGATTATATGGCGTTGCAGAAGCTCCCCCGTGATTCCTCAGCTACCCGTCAAAAAAACCGGTGCACCGTCTCCGGCAGACCCCGGGGGTACTTAAGCAAATTCCATGTTTCCCGGATCGTCTTCCGCGAGCTCGCACTCCAGGGACAAATTCCCGGTATCACCAAGTCCAGCTGGTAGACCGTTAACTTCATAGATGCTCTGCCGCAAGACGGCTGATTCTCTGGGATACAGGGGACCAGCCGTTTTGCCATATTCATTGACTTTGCCTGATGCAGCGGAGTGAATTATGATAGAGGAAAAAGATATTCCGCAGCTGAAGGAGGCTTCTAATTGAGCTATACCGATACTTTTATCCGTGTTGCTGAAGATTGTCCGGCAGAAATTGGCATAACCCCGGTCTCGGGACGGCCGCTTCCGCCCGCTCATGTCATTCAATACCAGCTGCTGGCAGGTGCGCCTTACCACTATAACCATGAAGAGCTGCTGTATCAGGTCCATGTACGGCACAAAGGAATTCCCGAAGAAGAGCGGGACGCCCGCCGGGAAGAGATTTGGGCAGAGCTGTTCGCGAAGAATCATCCTTGCCTGCGGGCCTCCATGCTGCCCAAGAAGTACGGCTGGGGAGTCCACTATGATGCAGAAGGCAAAATCGCCTTGTACGCCAAAGAGTCTCCAGAGTACGATTATTATATTTCCAGCGGTGAAGCCGGGGTGAAGCTGCTGAATGCTATGCGCAGTAAGCGCCGCTGAGCAGGGAGCCGGGAGCGGGGAGCCAAAAGTACAGCATCACAATTTCCTGGATAGAAAGAAGGAAGCGTTATGTCACAGTATTGGAGTCAGCGGTTTGCCCGGGAGGGGATGATCTGGGGGAGCCGGCCCAGCCCGACTGCCGGGTGGGCCAAACAAAGGTTTATGGAAGACGGGGCGTCTTCCGTCCTGATTCCGGGTGCCGGTTACGGGCGGAACACCAAAGTGTTTGCCCCCGAATTTACCGTTTATGGCATAGAATTAAGTGAAGCCGCGCTGGAGCTGGCCGCAGAATGGGATCCCGGGACAACCTTTATCGCCGGATCTGCGCTGCAGCCGCAGCTTGAACATCCGGTGGATGCCGTGTATTGCTATGACGTGCTGCATCTATTCCTGGCAGATGACCGCCGCAGGCTGATTGAAGCGTGTCTTGAGCAGGTGCGCTCCGGAGGACTGCTCTATTTCACCAGCTTCTCCGATGAAGATCCCAATTATGGGTGTGGGAAGGAGCTTGAACCGGGCACTTATGAATACAAGGCAGATAAGTATGCCCATTTTTTTAGCGACGGCGATATAAGAGGGCATTTTGCCGGTACTGAGATTCTGGAGACGGGTGCATTTACCGAACCGCTGGAGAGTCCGCAGGGCGGGACCCATGAATACATACTAAGATACATTCTCGCACGCAAAAAATAAACAGGTGCAGGAGCGCAGCATCAAGAGGCCCTTCTCCAAACAGGAGGAGGGCCTTATTCAGACGTTTATTCAGGCGGTTACACTAGTGAAGCTCACAATCGGCGAACAGGATATGGCGCGGAATCCGGAAGAAATTCTCGGCTTTCTCCTGCAGCGCCAGCGTAGGCAGATGGCATTGGTGCAGCCACTTGCGGAAAGTGCCGGGATGGACACCGATCCAGATGCTGACATCAGTTACCGAGAAGTCATACACCATGCAGAGTCCGGTCAGGATAGCATTGCTTTGCGGTGAACGGGCAATCGTTCTTTTCATGAAACGGGACGGGGTCGGCTGGCACACAATCGGACTCTGCCGCAGAAGAGCTTCATTGAACAAGATATGGGACGGATAACCGAGCAGGCGGCAGACCTTGTCCAGATTGGTTCTGGAGGGAATGCGGCCTTCATACACCCATGCGCTTACGCTGCGCGAGGAAACGGATAGCTCTTCTGCAAGTCTGGAGAGCTTCATGTCCTTAGCCATCAGAATGGCCAGCAGAACGCGGTTGCGGATCTGGCTGCGCTTTGGCCGGCGGAATCTTTTGACACGTACACCTTGTCCAAGATATTTGCGGTTGATCAGAGACCAGGCCTGAATTTTATGTGGTTCTTGCTGATTCTTAGGCATAATTCCTCCGATATACTGAATTAATGAAGTGGTAATTCTTCTAGTTTAGCTGTATATGACTTTAACATTACACCAATGCTTTCGTCCAGATCAAATGCCTCCGTTTCGTGCAGCGCTAAGTTTCTTTCAGTAATGCTGTTGTTTATGATATATTTTTAGTAATCAAATTTATATTAATCAAGAGCTGGGAGCGAGATAGATGATCAAGCATATTGTATTCTTCAAATTAAAGGACCGGTCCCCGGACAAAGTACAAGAGACAGTAGCCGTTCTACGCAACATGGAAGGAAGAATTCCGCAGCTTATCTCTATTGAAGTAGGAGCTGATCTGATTCACTCCGAGCGTTCGTATGATATTGCCCTGGTTACCGTTGTAGCCTCCATGGAAGATTTACAGGCTTATCAGGTTCATCCGGCCCACAAGGAAGTTATCGCCCACATTAACGAAGTCAAAGATGTTTCTGTGGCTGTGGATTACGAGATTTAGGCAGCATATGATCTGCAAGGCTGGAACCCATTAAGTACGGAAAGCGGTGACGGTTATGCGTGAGCTTGAGTATCCAATGGAAGCGTTAACGTATCTGGTTGTATTTTTGGCGGCTTGCTTCATTATGCTGTTCTGGCTGAAGCGCCGGGGCAAACGCGGGAAGTAGCGGCAGTTATTGAGTGGCAGGTCAAATTACCGCAGGGTGGAGGGTCATCTGTGTATTATGTCAACCGGAAGCAAATTGAAACGATACTTGAACAAATCCCTGATCTGAATAACGGTCTCCGGCACGCGGCATCTTCCTGGGATGGCAGTACGATACTTGGTCTTGTACAGGAACGCTGCCTGCATCTGGCGGTAGAAGTGGTTACCGATGTGGGCAGCTGTCTGATCGACGGGTTCATTATGCGGGATGCCGGGAGCTATGAAGATATTATTTCCATTATTCATGAGGAAAAGGTGCTGGGTGACAGCGGGATTTACCCTGATCTGACTTCGCTGGTAGCCCTGCGCAAGCCTCTGGTTCAGGACTATTATGTGTGGGAACGAAAGGCACTGCATCCGCTGACGCTGGTGCTGCCGAATGTGCTGGAACAGTTCGCCTCCGAGGTGCGCGGCTATCTGGACCGGGAGCTGGGAATTGAAGTAACGGTGTAATCATAACGTAAAGTATGTAGTCAGACAGAAAGGAGGTCCTTTATGGCGAAGAAGGGTCAGGAAAGCGGTTCGACAAGGCGGATGATTATGACGCTGCTGAAGATGAAAGGGCCGCTGACAATCGGCGCTCTGGCGGAAGAGCTGGGCATTACCGAAATGGGCGTCCGCCGCCATGTGCTTCAACTGGAGCAGGAGTCGCTTGCCAAGACCAAGGTGGTGCGCCAGGCCATGGGACGTCCTATGCATGTATACTCACTTACCGAGCGGGCGGAAGATCATTTTCCCAAAAGCTATCACAATCTGGCGCTGGAGCTGCTGCGGGAGCTGGATCACGGGAGCGGGCTGGATGCGGTTAATGTGCTTTTTGAAGGCCGCAGGCGGCGTATGCTTGCCCAGTACACCCCTATGATGCAGAACCGCGATCTCGAGCAGCGTGTTGCCGAGCTGTCAGCGATTCAGAATGCCGGAGGGTATATGGCGGAATGGAGTAAGGAAGAGGACGGTTCGTATGTGATGCGTGAATTTAACTGTCCCATCCGCCAGGTCGCTACCCAGTACCGCAAGGCCTGCCAGTGCGAGCAGCATTTGTTCGAGGAATTGCTGGATGCGAAGGTTACCCGCAGTGAATGTATGGCGGAAGGCGGCCAATGCTGCCGTTATGCAATCACTCCGAACAAAAAGGAGAAAACTTCGGAAAACTCCAAATGATCAGTCACAGGACAAACTCTCTATGCTTATGATATACCAGAACTAGGCGATCGCCCGGGCGGCCGGGCAGAGGCACTTTGAATCCAAAGGAGAGATTGATGATGAAAAAGGATACCAAAAGCTTGCTCTGGGGTGTGCTTGCCGGCAGTGTGGTCGGAACGGTGACAGCATTGCTGTTCGCTCCTAAACCGGGTAAGGAGCTCCGTAAGGATATTGCCGAAGGAACGACTGAAGCGGTCGATAAGGTCCAGGAAATCGCTGTTCAGGCCAGTGAGAAGACTACAGAGATCTACGGCAAGGCTAAAGAAGCTGTAGTGTCGGTCGTCAGTGAAGTCAAAGAATGGAGCAAAGCCGTCACAGATACAGTTGAAGAAGCTAAGACGGCTACCGTAAGCGGAATTGCTGAAGAGGCTGTGGAAGCCTCAGAAGCGGATGAAGTTGCTGAAATTGCTGAGGCTGAAGAGGTTGTGCTGGAAGAGGAAGCCATTGAAGCTGAGATCGAAGCTGAATCAGACACGGATATTGCTGTAGCTGAAGAGGTTGTTGACGGCAAAAGTGAAGGCGAGCTTTCCTAAGCTTACCCAACAATAGAGGAGCCGCTTTCCGCAGACTGGCGGGAGGCGGCTTTTGCCGTTCCTGTCCCTCCCCAGGTCTGGCCTGTTCCGGCCCGGGGCTGTGCCTGATGAATCCCTTACTTGAACTAAGCCGGTAAATGGGGTATTATCTGCAATTGGGGCTGAAATCCTGGTACACTTTATTCCGGCCTTACATAAGCTACACAAAACAAGTTAAAGGATGCGGTGTGTTCGTGCAGCAAGCAATAGCTATATTAGACTCAGGTGTGGGAGGATTGACCGTTGTCAAGGAAGTGATGCGACAGCTCCCCAGGGAGAAAATCATCTATTTCGGCGATACGGCGAGAGCTCCGTACGGACCCCGTTCGACTGAGGAAGTGAAATTGTTCACTGAACAAATCGTGGACTACTTAATTCAATTTAATCCTAAAATGATTGTTATTGCCTGCAATACGGCAACAGCGGCAGCTCTTGATTATATCTCCGCCAAGGTAGCCATTCCTGTGATCGGAGTCATTCACCCCGGTGCCCGCGCAGCCATCAGCGCTTCCAAGAATGGCCAGGTCGGCGTCATCGGTACCATCGGTACGATCAAAAGCGGTGCATATACGGCGGCGCTGAAGCAGCTGTCACCGTTCGTCCAGGTGGTCAGCCAGGCCTGCCCGGCGCTTGTCCCCTTTGTAGAACAGGGCTTGTTCCGCTCGGAGGAGAGTCACCTTGCCGTAGCAGAGTCGCTGAACGGCATCAAATACGAGCCGATTGATACTCTGATTCTGGGCTGTACCCATTATCCGTTCCTGGTCGAGCCGATCGGTAAAGTAATGGGGCCGGGAGTCAAGCTGATCAGCTCGGCAGACGAGACGGCGCGGGAGATCAGCACCATTCTGTATGACAAAGGCCAGCTGGCGCGCGGGGATGAAAGCCCGATCCACCAATTCTTCTGCAGCGGCGATGCAGAGATGTTCCAGCGGATCGCCCGGGACTGGCTTGGCGAGCAGATTAGCCGTACCCCTGTAGTATGGCAGGTATCCTCGATGTAGGCTGGGATGCTCTCTGTGGTGAATTGAATAGGGACAAACCCCCAGGCATCACGGGGCGGATGTTACAAGCCGGGAGCGGGATTCCCGGCTTTTTGTATGTTCAAATCTTTCATGACATGGAGCTGCTGCTCATATACTAGGCTAGGGCTGTGTCCCGCCTGTATTCGCGGAGAGACCCGGACAGGCTGGAGGGGACGGCGGCTCAAGAGGGCCGGGAGGATGAGACATATGCAGCAATATATTGCCCGCAGGGGAGATACCGTAAGCCGTATAGCCGCAAGACAAGGACTGACACCGGAGCATGTCATTCAAGGGAATCCATGGGCTGGAAGCCAGCCTTATTTATATCCGGGGCAGGTGCTGTTCCTGCCGTCTGCTCCGCGTAAGCGTTATGCGGTGCAGGAAGGGGACGATGCACACAGCATCGCTTCCCTGTTCGGTGTGGGGATTGACGAACTGGAAATGCTGAATCCGGGGGTAAGCTCGGGGCGCATATGCCTGCCGGGCAAGGTGCTTGTGATTCCGGCCGCAGCCCGCCGTGAGGAAGTCTATCTTCGCGGTGAATACGGACCGGCTGACCAGGAGGCGGATACCGCCAGGCTGGCGGGTAAATATCCTTTTGTCAGCACTGAAACCATCGGCACCAGCGTGCTCGGCAAGCCAATCACTCTGCTGCGGATCGGCAGCGGTCCACGGCATCTGCATGTGAATGGCGCGCTGCATGCCAATGAATGGCTGACCGCGCCTTCGTTGATGCGCTTCATTGAAGAATACGCAGCAGCTTTTGCTACAGGCAGCGCGTGGCATGGCCATCAGCCAGCGGACTGGCACCGGGACTGGACGCTATGGGCGGTGCCGATGGCGAATCCCGATGGTGTCGAGCTGGTGCAGGAAGGCGCGCTGCCGGATCATCCTTATTATGCTGCGTTGATGAAATGGAACAGCGGCAGGCGCAGCTTCCGCCACTGGAAGGCCAACATCCGCGGCGTGGATCTTGGCGATCAGTTCCCCGCCCATTGGGAAGAGGAGCGCGACCGGCGGCAGGTTCCCGGTCCGGCTCCGCGGGATTACAGCGGGCATGCCCCGCTCTGTGAGCCGGAGGCAGCGGCGCTGGCGGCTCTGGCCGAGCGGATTCCCGGCGATGCGGCCGTATCCCTGCACAGCCAGGGTGCAGAGATTTACTGGAACTACCGGGGCTACGAGCCGCCGGAGAGTAAGCGGTGGGCAGCAGGGCTTGCGGCGGTGAGCGGCTACCGGGCCGTCGAGCTGACCGGCAGCGATGCCGGATACAAGGACTGGTTCATCCAGCGCTTCCGCAAGCCGGGATTCACGGTAGAGCTGGGCATAGGCAAGAATCCGCTGCCTGCGGCTGATTTTGAGGATATGGCCCTGGAGACCGGACTCATACTCGGGGCGATACTCTCAAATTTGAAATAATAATGAAACAATCTCTGCAAATTTGCGTAAGATAGCAGCAAAGGGCACGGCCGCAATCCTCCATATCGATCCTCCGCGGCTGTATCCTTTTTTATTGTATTGCGGGTTGGAGACAAGCTGGTTGGAGACAAATCGGGTCCATGGACCCGATTATTAGGCGCAATTATTAGGCGCAATAATTAGCTCAATAATAAACGCACAAAGAAATCGTTCCTTAAAGAGCGGGGGGCTAACACCTCCAATGCTTAAGGGGCGGTTTCTTTTTGTATTCGCTGGGGAGTAGGGGGAAATGAGGAGCAGAAATGTCTCTGATTCCGCTGGAAGTGGGCTGGATGAGTAAATGAGGGGCAGAAATGCCCCTGATTCCGCCGGAAGTGGGCTGGGTGGAGATAGATGAATGAGTTAGGATAAATTCACTGGAGACAGCCGCTTGGGTAGTGGCTTGCCAAAATTGGTTACTGGTGATGCAGGAGTGGGCACTCTAATGGAGAGACGCAGACTGAGAAGCGCTTATTTCACGAAAAAACCTAATAATGGGGCTGAAGCGGACTGAGATTCCGTTAATTTGTTCATTCGGGCTCAAGATGGGGGATATTCTGACACATAACGGAATCTGAGTCCGTTTGACAGGCGATTTCGCCTGATTCCATCATTTAGCGGAATCTCAGTCCTCATCACTAGCTGAACCGGGCTGAGGTTCAGCTAGTATACGCAAAGACAATGCACGCATGCAGAGCATACATACGTCCATTCCTCCACAAACCCACACCCACACACAAAGTGCCAACGTTACTCCAACGGCCTATACCAACTCCAGCTTTAGCTCTAGCTTCAACTCGAACTCCAGCTCTAGCTTCAACTCGAACACCAGCTCGAACCCCAACCCCAACCCCAACCTCAACCCCAACCCCAACCCCAACCCCAACCCCAACCCCAACCCCAACCCCAACCCCAACCCCAACCCCCTGAGTCTCCCGCCTAGGCATTTTATAGTCAAAATAATGCACATCAAGGCGTATGAAAGCTATACCGTACTCGCAAATGTCTCTTGCTAAAATTAGCGTATAGAAGAGTGGCGGACGGCTTCACGGAAAGAGGGCCGGCCGCCGGGAAAGTGAGGGCCACATGGAGAACGATACGTATACGCTGAAAAGTAAACAGATCCCGCTGAATTCCTCCTACGATGTCATTGTAGTCGGAGGCGGACCTGCGGGCTGCACTGCCGCAGCTGCGGCGGCAAGAGAAGGGGCGCGGACGCTGCTGGTCGAGGCGACCGGGAGCCTTGGCGGAATGGGAACCTCCGGCCTGGTGCCGGCCTGGTGCCCGTTCTCGGATAAAGAGAAGATGGTCTACCGTGGTCTCGCGGCCAAGGTATTCAATACCTTAAAGGCGCAAATGCTGCATGTCCGGGAGGATGCGATGGACTGGGTGCCGATCGAACCGGAGAAGCTCAAGCGGGTGTATGACGATCTCGTAACGGAGTCGGGTGCGCATGTCCTGTTCCTGACCGCGCTTGCGGATGTGGAGAGAGACGACCACGGCAACATCACAACACTACTCCTCCTGAACAAAGGCGGCCTGCAGGCCTTCCGCGCTGCCGTCTATGTCGATTGCACGGGAGACGGCGATGTCGCCGCATGGGCAGGCGCCGAGTACCAGATGGGGGACGAAGAGACCGGCGAGCTTCAGCCGGCTACCCATTGCTTCATCCTTGGCAACGTGGATGATTACGCGTATTTGAACGGGCCGAAGCTGCATGCGGAGAACCCGCACAGCCCGATCCATGAAGTGGTCCGTTCAGGGGAATACCCGGCAATTCCGGACACCCATCTGTGCAACAACATGGTAGCTCCGCGTGCCGTTGGCTTCAACGCCGGACATCTTTGGGGAGTCGATAACACGAATTCCTTCTCTGTATCCGGGGCGCTGGTTGAAGGACGCAAGATGGCGGCCGCCTACCGGGACATGCTCGCCGCTGTCCACCCCGCGGCCTTCGGCAACGCGGTGGTCATGAGCACAGGCACGCTGATCGGAACGCGGGAGTCCCGGCGGATTACCGGCGATTATGTCCTGACGGCGGAGGACTACATTTCCCGCAGAAGCTTCGACGATGAGATCTGCCGCAACAGCTACTTCATTGATGTGCACGGCACACAGAAGGAGCAGCAGAGCGGCACCGGGTCCAGCCAATCCATCACGCTCTACGGGCCGGGCGAATCGCATGGCATTCCGTACCGCTGCCTTACACCGCGCGGACTGCGCAATGTACTGGTCGCCGGCCGTTCCATCTCCTGCGACCGCAGGGTGCTCGGCAGTGTCCGGGTGATGCCGGTCTGCCTGGCGATGGGTGAAGCAGCCGGACTCGCTGCCGCACTGGCTGCCGCTCAGACCGGCGGCGACGTACATGCCGTTGATATCGCCCGTCTGCGCGGCCGCCTGCGGGAAGAAGGCGGCTATCTGCCGGACAACCAAGCTGAAACTGCAGGGGAGAGAATACAATGAGTGAATCTGCTGTTACCCGTAAGACAACCGGGGCTGAGCCCAAAACTTACTGGACACGCAAAAGAAGGGAGCAGCTGGCGGGGTGGCTCTTTATCGCTCCCGAAGTGATCGGTATGCTGGTGATCGCCGTGTTCCCGCTGCTGTTCAGTCTTTTCCTAAGCTTAACGGAGTGGAACCTGGTCGGAGGCTTGTCCGCGATCCATTTTGTCGGCCTGGACAACTTCATCGAGCTGTTCCGAGATAACCGCTTCCTGCTGGCACTGAAGAATAACGTGCTGTTTACGATCGGCACGGTGCCGGTCACGATGCTGCTGGGGGTGGTGCTCTCGGCGCTGATCCATAAGAAGCTGTATGCCAAAACCTTTTTCAAAGTAGCCTTCTTCGTGCCCTACATTTGTTCAACCGTCGCGATTGCCGCCGTCTGGCAGGCGCTTTATCACCCGTCCAAAGGGCCGATCAACCAGATTCTGATGCAGATCGGCTTGTCCGAGCCGCCGCGCTGGCTGGTCGATACCAGCTTCTCGCTGATCGCCATTATGATTATTTACGTCTGGCAGCTGCTGGGCTATCAGATCATCATCTTCCTGGCCGGCATGACGAATATTCCGGAAGAGCTGTATGAAGCCGCAACGATTGACGGTGCGAGCGGGATCGGACAGTTCCGGCGGATTACGCTGCCGCTGCTGGGTCCGACTACTTTTTTCCTGGCCATTACCAGCACAATTTCGTCCTTCAAAATCTTCGATATGATCAAGTTCCTGACGGACGGCGGTCCCAACTATTCCAGTACGGTCATCGTGTACCAGATTTATGAGGAAGGGTTCGAGCGCTTCAAAATGGGCTACGCCTCGGCAATGTCCTGGGTGCTGTTCCTCATCATTATGCTGGTTACGTCGATTACCTGGATGACACAGAACCGCAAAGTCCATTATTAGTCTACGGCGAAAGGAACTAAAGGCAATGACAATGAGAAAATTTAAGACCGGCAATCTGATCTTTACCGCCCTGTTCGCCCTGCTCTCGGTATTCTTTCTGATGCCGCTGGTCTGGATGCTGTCCGCAGCCTCCAAGACGGAGAAGGAGGTCTGGACCTTCCCGATTCAATGGATTCCGACCGACTGGAATCTGGTTGCTAACTTTAAGGCCGTGTGGATGGGCGACGTCGCGTTTGGACTATTTTATATGAATTCGATTAAAATCGCCCTGATATCCACCATAGCTACAATTGTGATATCGGCCATGGCAGGTTACGCGCTCGGCAAGCTTGATTTCAAGGGCAGAACCCTGATCTTCACCCTGATGCTGGCCTTCATGATGATTCCGGAGCAGGCGACACTCGTTCCGCGCTATATTATGATCAAGGAGCTGGGACTCTACGATTCGCATGCAGCGCTCATCCTGATGGGGATGTTCTCCAGTTACTTCACCTTCCTGCTGCGCCAGTTCATGATCGGCATTCATAATGATATGCTGGAAGCTGCCGAGCTCGACGGTGCCGGATTCTTCCGCATCTTCTGGAGTGTTGTACTGCCGCTAAGCCGGCCGATCCTGGCTACGGTAGGGATTATCAAGTTCATCTGGACGTGGAATGATTACCAGGGACCGCTGATTATGCTGAATTCGACCAAGCTGTATACCATTCCGCTGGGGATGCAATTCTTCAAGGAAGAGTTCGGCACGCAAATCTCCGTCATGATGATGGCTTCCGTAGCTGCGATTCTGCCGCTGCTTATCTTGTTCCTGGCCCTGCAAAAGCAAGTCATTGACGGGATTGCCATTGGCGGAGTCAAAGGTTAAAGTAATATCTCCGGGCAGCTATCCCTGCCCGGACCGGAAGGTCAAAAAAGTGTACGCGCACACCGCAAAGCTGTACACGGTGTGCGCGGGCCTTAGATTGTATAATGAGCCTGCAGACAACAAATCAAGGGGGAATTGCTTTGAAAAAACTATCTTTAGTATTAGCAAGTATGATTCTTATGCTCTCCGTTACCGCATGCGGAGGGAACGGCAACAGCAGTAATTCGGCCGCCACCGATGCGCCGGCTTCGGCTGATCCGGCAGCCGGAAGCAGCAGTACAGAACAGCCCGCAGGCAAGGCGAAGATCAAATTCTACACGTTCAAGGCCGATAAGCCGGAAGAACCGATCTACCAGGCCGTTCAGGCGTATAACGAATCCCAGGATAAAGTGGAAGTCGAATATGAATCACTGGTTCAGAACAGTGACAGTACTGATTTCATGAAGAAGCTGGATATTCTCGTAGCCGGCGGAGAAGTAGTCGATGTATTCATGACCGGTAATGAGGATGAACTGCTGGAGCGTGCTTCACGCGGTGTTGTGGAACCGCTTAACTCCTTCTTTGAGCAGGAGAGCATTACGCCGGAGGATGAATATTCCAAGCTGTTGAAGCTTGATGACAAGGTATACGGCATTCTGCCAAGCTCCACCCAGTGGCTGACGGTCTTTAACAAGGATCATCTGGAAGCAGCCGGGCTGTCCCTGCCTGAGATGGGCTGGACCTGGGATGACTTCCGCGACTATGCCAAGAAGCTGACGACACCTGAGCACTACGGAACCTACTTCCACACCTGGGGTGAGTATCCGAACATCATCGCTTACACCGAGAAGCCGCATCCGCAGCTGAGCGCAGATCTGAAGCCGATTTTCGATGATCCGTCCTTCGAGTACTTCTTCAATCTCCGCCGCACTATGGAGAAGGAAGATAAGAGTGTTGAACCGTATGCCGATGTGCTTGCTTCGAACTATCATGTGCTGCAGCAGTTTTTTGCCGGAAATGCCAGTATGCTCGCTGTACCAAGCTATGCTGTCCGGGCGGCGCTGAATCTGGAGAAATTCCCGCATGAGTTCCAGACGATGTACGCTCCGCTGCCGCGCTCCATGGATACGGAAGAGCTGGGCATGACGAATATTTCCGGCGGCGGCCTCGCTATGGGCGCGAAATCGGAGAATAAGGAAGCCTCCTATGATTTCATCCGCTGGATGTCCAAGGAATCCTATAAATTCACGAAAGAAATTCCAGCCTTCAAGGGTGTAGACGGAGCAGAGCTAATCAACGGCTTCTTTGGAGAAAATACAGATTTAATCGATACCGCATCGCTGTCCAAGACACTGTTTGATCCGAATATTCAAATGCCGGATACTTTCAGTGTGCCTTATGGCAGTGAGCTGAAAGCGATTGTGGAGAATGGCTTCGCCAGCTTTATCCTGGATAACCGCAGCTTCGATGAGGTCAAGACTGAAATGACAGCCGAAGTGGAGAAGGTAGTTCAGGCCAATCAGAAATAATGAATTAAGCTAAAGGCGGCAGCGATTATGGATTATAATAGGGACGTTGAATTTACATTACAGTACAAGGTGGATACATTATGAAATGGTTAAGCCGTTTTTCTTTCCATCGCAGACTGCAGTTCACGTTCCTGATCCTGATCCTGCTGCCTTTTATTGTCGTTACCTTCTGGTCGTACACCTCCGTGAGAGAGAATGTGAGTGACAAAATCTCGCGTGCAGGCGAGGAGACGCTGAAGGTAATCGGGAGTCAAATTGAGAAAACCGTAGACAGCATCTCGTTTGTCTCGGTCTATTTCTCTGAGGCATATGATCCGGCCGTGCTGGAGAGTCTGCGCTATTTAAAAAACACCGGGAACTTCGGGAATTACGGAGTGTATACCCACTACAATAAACTCAAGACTACGGCCAATATATTGTCCGTACAGTCGCTGGATGCCGATCTGCAGATTATGCTGGTCAACCGGGAGAACCGGATTCTGATCGGCAACCAGAATATTCCTGTCTTTTCGGTCCTGCCGGAGCAGCTTCTAGAGGAGAGCAGCAAGCTGAATGAGCAGGAGAAGATCTCACTGCAATGGTTCCCCTACGGCGGAGACCCCTCTGCACCGGATTATTATTACGCTGTACGCTTTATTACCGATCCGCTGAATCAGGAGAAGCTGGCAACGCTGTACGTGGGCATTCCGAGCCATTATTTTCATAACCTGCTGGATACGGGCAATAGCGCCAACGTTCTCTCCCTGGCTGACGGGCTGGGCAGAAGCATCGCGGTCACGGGCGGAGCGGATACTCCGAAGGAGAGTCAGATGCTGGTCAGCGAGGTCCGTATTCCAAAAGTGGGCTGGCTGCTCACCAGCAAGACGCCGCGCAGCTCCATCGACAGCCATATCAACCGCGAGTTTCTGGTCTCGATTTCGATCGTCGGTCTGTTCTTTCTGGCGTTTCTGATCCTGTCCATGCTGTGGGCCGGATATATCAATAAGCCGATCAGTCTGCTGCGGGCAAGCGTCAAGCAGTATGTCGGCGGCAACCGCGCGGTGCGGATTCCGGTCCGGGGCAAGGATGAAGTGGCAGTGCTGTCCTCAGCCTTCAACCAGATGCTGGATGATATGAATCAGCTGCTTCAGCAGGTCGAGAGTGAGCAGGAGGAGAAACGGCTGCTGGAGCTTCAGGCCTTGGCGGCGCAGATCCGGCCCCATTTTCTGCTGAATACGCTCAACTCGATCAAGGTGGATCTGCTGCTCTCCGGGGACCAGCCCCATGGTGCGATGATTGATGCGCTGATGAAGCTGCTGCGCGTATACGTTCATGTAGATAAGCCGCTGGAGCTGGCGGAGGAGTGCAAGGTGCTGGGCAGCTATGTGCAGGTGATGCAGATCCGCAACCGGCTGGATATCGCTTTTGAATGTGTGCTGGACGAGAAGGTAGGCGAGGTTATGCTGCCAAGGCTGCTGCTGCAGCCCATTGTCGAGAATGCCATCAGCCACGGCTTCTCTGCACGTCCGGCGAAGCCGGCGATCCGGCTCGAGGCAGCGTTTGAAGACGATATGCTGAAGATCAGCATCAGCGACAATGGCCGGGGGATGCCGGAGGATAAGCTCCAGCGCCTGAACCGGCGGCTGCAAGGAAATGAAGACACGGCCCTGTGGCCGGAAAAAGGGGTCGGACTCGTGAACACGGCACGCCGGCTGCAGGTGCTGTACGGATACCGCGCGCGGCTGAGCGCGCAGGCAAGAACAGATGAGGATGGCATGACTTTTACCCTATATATCCCCGTAACCAGTGAGAAGGAGGCGGTTGCCCTTGATGACCCTGATGCTGATTGATGATGATGTCCCGATGCTGGAATATGTAGAATATCTGCTCGGGTCACTGGGACTGGAGCTGCAGCTGGTGGCTTCGGCCTTCAGCAGTGAGGATGCGCTGGAGCAGTTCCATGCGGCTCTGCCGGATGTCGTCATTATCGACATCGGCCTGCCGGGCATGGACGGGCTGGAGCTTGCGGATGCCTTCCGTATTACGAAGCCGGAGGTGCGCCTGATCTTCCTAACCTGCTATGAGGATTTCCATTACTCGAAGCGGGCCATCCAGCTGGAGGCGGATGATTATCTCATTAAGGATGAATTATCCCCTGAACAGCTGAAGAGCAGCCTCAGCAAAGCGATGAACCGCTTCAAGAGCCGTGAAGAGCTGCTGGAGCGTTATTCCTTCCGCCAGGCGATTGAGCGCAATAAGGAAGTGCTGAAGCAGAGCTTCCTCAAGCAGCTGCTGTCCGGTACGGCAGATCAGGAGAATACGCTTGAATTCGGACAGCGCCTCGGGATCTCCTGGAAGCATCCTTATCTGCGCCACGGGTTTATCCATATGGATGCCGCCTCTGTAACCGAGCGTTACCGGTACAAGGATATACCGCTGATTCATTTTGCCGTGAACAATATAGCGCTGGAGCTGTCCGCCGGAGAAGCTTCCATTACTCCGATTATGAGCAGAGACGCAGACATTTATCTGGTTTGGAATGTAGCTGACCCTTACAGCCCGGGGACGGGGCTGACTGATTTTATGCAATCGGTGTTGGACAAGGTAGAGCAGTACCTGAAGATTACCCTGCGGGGGTTCTATTCAGGGGCTTCCGTGCCCTTGCGGAACTTCGACTCGCTGTATAAGACGCTTATGGACAGCCGCGATCACAACTTCTATCAGGCGGTTACTCCTATTGCTGTCCTCGATGAACAGGCGGATTTCGGGCAGACCGCCGAATGGCGCGGAGATAAGGAACGCGGGATGCTGTCGCTGGCGCTGGAAGAAGGGCATGCCGCCTGGATTGATCTGGCAGTCAATCAATGGACGCAGCAGGTCACCGCGGATAGGCTGCTGCCCCGGCTGGTGAAGGAAGCCTGCGGCAATTTTGTGCGCCAGATGGCCTTTGAAGCCGGAGGACTTGCCGAGGAGGACTTCTTCACCCAGCTGGAGCAGACGGTTCATATCCAGGAGGCTGCCCGCCTGACCAAGCGGGAGCTGCGGAATCTGTGGAGACAGCATACGCTGGCACCCGTGGCGGCGCAGGAGAAGGATATCCGGCTGCAGGAGGTGGACCGTTTCCTGGAGGAGCATGTCGACCAGATGGTGACCTCGACCGATATGGCGGAGCATCTGCATCTGAATGCCAGCTACTTCTCCCGCTATTTCAAGAAGCTGTCCGGCATCAATTTCACCGACTACGTCAATCAGTACAAAATGAATATGGCGATCACGATGCTGGCACGCCCGCATGAGACGGTGGAGAATGTAGCCTATACCCTAGGCTTCTCTGACCGGGCTTATTTCTCCAAAGTCTTCAAGAAGTACAGCGGCAGAAATCCCAGTGAATACAAAGCCGGGCCGGCTGAAGAGGGCATGGGTGAGGAACGAGCGGACTAGACAAGGGAATAAACAACATCCCCATTGGAATCAATTCAGCTTCAATCTATATAGGCTTGTATTAAGGAGGAATTGTAATGAGTGAATTTACGTTTAGATTACCAGCGGAAGAAATCGCCGTTTCGCATGAAGTGGATGTGCTGGTTGCAGGCGGCGGGCCTGCGGGCGTGGCGGCTGCGATTTCCGCCGCCAGAAGCGGAGCGCGGACGCTGCTGATTGAGCAGCGCGGCTTCCTGGGCGGCATGGGCACCGTTGCCCTGGTGCCGGCCTTCTGTCCCTACAGTGACGGGGAGAAGGCGGTGGTGCGCGGCATCGGACTTCAGCTGCTGGAGCAGATGAAGGCGGAATGTGAACCGGAATTCCGGGAACGCTTCGGCACTGAGCTGGACTGGGTGCCCATCGATCCGGAGGTGCTTAAGCGTGTATACGATGATGCTGTGGCAGAGAGCGGAGCCGGGGTGCTGCTGCATACCATTGCCAGCCAGACTGTGATGGACGCAGACGGTCGCAAGATCGAAGGTGTCGTAATCGTCAACAAATCCGGCCGGAGCCTCATCAAGGCGAAGACGGTAATCGACGCGACAGGCGATGCCGATCTGGCTGCCCTGGCGGGCGCACCATTCCATAAAGGCGGGGAGGCAGGTGAGCTTCAGGCGGCGACGATGTGTTATCTGCTGGCTAATGTGGACCGCAAGCGATTCCTGGATTATCTGAATGAAAGCGGTGACACCGATCAGATTCATCGGGCGGTGCAGCAGGCCCAAGCGGACGGGAAGCTGCCGCAGGGCCGGGATTCGGTCTCTGGCCTGTCCTGGGTTGCCGATTATCTGGTCGGCGTCAACTTCGGCCATGTCTTCGGCATCGACGGCTCCAGAGCGGAGGATTTGACCCGGGGCGCAGTGGAAGGACGCAAGCTGGTCCTCCGCCAGCTGGAATTCTTCCGGGCGTACGTGCCCGGCTTTGAACATGCCCACCTCGTGTCCACCGGAGAGCAGATCGGCATCCGCGAGACGCGGCGGATTGTGGGGGATTATGTTCTGACACAGGATGATTTCATGAATATGGTGTCCTTCCCGGATGATATTGCCCGCAACAGCTATTTCATTGATATCCATATGGCGCGCAGCAGCGGGGCCATGCATATTCACCATCTGCCGCCCGGCGAATCCCACGGCGTTCCCTACCGCTGCATGCTGCCGGTTGGTCTCGATAATGTGTGGGTGGCAGGACGCGCAGCCTCCTCGGACCGCGTAGTGCAGGGCTCACTTCGCGTGATGCCCAACTGCTTCGCTATGGGGCAGGCGGCAGGAATGGCGGCGGCGATGGCCGCCGGTACGGACAGCCAGAGCCGGAAGGTAGATATCACCGCGCTTCAGCGCGGGCTGGTCCGGCAGGGGGCCTGGCTTGGCGAAGCATTGGCTGCGTTATAACTAATTGCGGGAGAGTGATTAGAATGACAAGTAACCATGTGAAACATAATTCAAGCAAAAACAGGCCGGGCAGGCTCACCATGCTGGGCATGATCGTATTTTTACTGTTCAGTCTCCTATCCGGCTTGTCAGGTCCAGTTGCAGAGGCCGCAGGGACCACTTATTACGTCGATTCCGCCCTGGGTAGCGACAATAGCTCCGGTACCAGTGAAACGGCAGCCTGGAAGACGCTGGGCAAAGTGAACAGCACTACCTTCAGCCCGGGTGACCGGATTCTTTTGAAGGCAGGCAGTGTGTGGACTAACCAGTATCTTGATCTGCAGGGCTCAGGAACTGAGGGGAATCCGATTACGGTAGACCGCTATGGGAGCGGGGGGAAGCCGCTGATAGATTTCGGCAACACCGCCGTGGGCGGGGAGGGCTTCGGGGTCAGATTGCGCAATGTCTCCTACTGGGAGATCAATAATCTGGAGATTACAAGCGGACAGCAGCCCACGGATATGCGGAGAAACGGCGTGCTGGTTGTGGGGGAAGGAGCAGGAGCGGGGAACTTTCGGCATATTTATATCCGCAATCTCGATATTCACGATATCTTTGGCACGGACCGCAGAACGGGCGGAATTAATGTTCATGCCCGGGGAGCCAATACCGCACCGGAGAGCACCTGGGATGATATTCTGATCGAGAATAACACAGTCATCAACGTGGCGGATACCGGGATTCAGACGATGACGGATGCTTTTTTCAATAGTGCATGGACTCATAAGTTCGATGCTTTCAGCAATGTCGTGATCCGGGGCAATGTGGTGGAGAAAATCCACCGGGACGGCATCCTGGTCAGAGCCAGCGCCTCGCCGCTGATCGAATACAACAAGACGAAATCCATCGGAGAAGCCACCGATGTGAATACATCCATCGTCAATTACCTTGAGGATATCACTGTCGTTGCGGCGCAGTGGGCTTATTATACCAAGGGTGCTATTTTCCAGTACAACGAGGCCTCCGATACCCGGATGCTGGGCGGAGACGGCCAGCCGTGGGACTTCGATATTGAGGTGCACGACAGCATCTACCAGTATAACTATAGCTATAACAACGAGGGCGGCACACTGCTGGTCATGAACAACACGAATAATAATATCTTCCGCTACAATATCAGCCAGAATGATAAGGATGCGAACGGGGTGTTCCATCTGGTGAACGGCGGCGGCAATCTGTACATCTACAACAATATCATCTACCGTTCGGGAACACAGAATAAGGCACTGACCCATGCGAGTAATACAGGAATGGCTTATTACACTAATAATATCTTTTATAATGCTGCCAGCGGGCAATACACGAACAGCCCCAGAATGACGTATGATCACAACAGCTTCTACGGGTTGAATTCGGGTGTTCCCAGCGATCCTAACAAAATCACCGGCAATCCCGGCTTCGTCAGTCCAGGCACAGCCACAGGACTTGCTTCGGCAGACGGTTATAAGCTGGCGCAGACCTCTCCGCTGATCAATGCCGGGGCGGTGGTTGCAGGCAACGGGGGGCTCGATTACTTCGGAAATACACTTTATAACGGCGTGCCGGATATCGGTGTATTCGAGTTCCAGGGTACAATTACACCGCCGGTTACGCTGCTGCAGGATGATTTCGAGGATAACAATTACAGCGGCTGGACTACTTCAGGCGGGGCGTGGAGCGTGGCGGATGACGGTACGAAAGCTTTGACGCAGACCTCAATGTCAGGGGAAGCGCTAGCCTATACAGGCGATGCCTCTTGGAGGAACTACACATATTCGGCCAAAATTAAGCTGCTGAATGCCTTCGGCAACGCTGGACTGCTGTTCCGGTATGCGGATGCCTCGAATTATTACATGTTCCGACTGAATGATTCAGGCGACAAAGCGGAGTTGTTCAAAAAAACAGCCGGAACGCTCACGATGGTAAGCAGTGCCGATGTTGCCGTTACGCCCGGACAGTGGACGGAGCTGAAGGTGACGGTCAGCGGCAGTACGGTTACGGCTTTTGCCGGCGGTACCCAGCTGATCCAGTGGACCGATACGGCGGCACAGCCGGCCGGAGGGAAGATCGGCATCCGGATGCATTCCAGCACCGCCCGGATCGATGATGTCAAGGTTACGGAATAAAGTTTAGCGGGATGATCCGGTCAAATTTTAGTTAAAAATGAAACGATTTCTGCAAATTTGCGTAAGATAACAGCAAAGGGTATGGCCGCAATCCTTTCAACGGGTGTTTGGCGGCTGTGCCCTTTTCTCTTTTCTAATGATATAAGCAAATGAAGCAGGGAGGACTACTCAATGAAATTCAGAAAACTGTTGTCGCTCAAACAATGGTCTCATATATTCCGCAGCTCCTGGCAGTATATCATTTCACCGAACGTCACTATGGGAGATAAGCTGCTGTTCACTATTCCGGCGCTGCTGTACTGGGTGCTGCCTGACTTCATGCCGTTCATACCAATTGATGACATCGGGGTAACGATGCTGCTGATGGGCTGGTTCGTCTCGCGGATGGACCGCAAATACCCGGCGCTGAAGAGCCTAAGATGACGGTTTTACGACAATTTTGACTGCTCTATCTGATGTATTTCTGCAATATGGTTGCTTTTACATCCTATATTCCTTAAAATGAATTATTGAGTATTTAAACTATAGATGCCCGGGAGATGGAATCGAATGAACGTCAAAATTACCCGCAATGCGGCTAAAGTGATAAAGAAAACTATGGAGCTTGAAGGCAACAGCGAGCTTAAACTGCGCGTAGCGATTACGCATTCCCACGGTGACCATGCCCACTACGGCCTGGATCTGGACACGCCTAAGGAGAACGACGTAGTCATCTCCACCGACAAAGAAATCGATGTTATTCTTGATCCGAACCAGCCGCTGCTGGACGGTGTGAAGATTGATTATCTCTACTTCCCTGAGGAAGGCTTCGTTATTACTAATCCGTCTAAAGGAAATCATGGCGATCACTAATTGATCCGCCCGTATTTTACGGACATAAAGAAGGGTTGCTTCATGGCTAACGATATAAGATTATGTGACGAGTGCAATCATATCAAAATGAAAAGCATCGTGCCCAAGCTGCTGAAGATGGCGCCTGACGCCGAGATCAAAACAGGCTGTATCTCCTACTGCGGACCTTGCGGCAAACGCCCGTTTGTCTATATCAACGGCCGTTACATCAGTGCTCCGACAGAAGATGAGGTGCTGGCCAAAGCGGAAGCTTTCGTCAAACAGCCCGCAGTGAAGAAATAGATCAGGTCAGACAGTATAGTTTTGATAGTGTGATAGAACAAAAATACAGCCTCCGCATAAGTTTGCGGGGGTTGTTTTGTTTGATGAGCGTATGTCTGGTTGGAGTTCCCTGAAAAGTATCTGGTATCTGAGTAATCATCGGAGCTAAAGCGTCACTTTGTGGAATATGTCGTGTGTGGGGGCGAGGTGCTGTAAAAGGTGGCCGATGGATAAAAATCTTGCACAAAATACAACGATCGCAATGGGCAGACGTCCGAAACTTGGAAATCTTGCACTAAATACAACAATCCGAGTTAGTGAGAGCTCAGTTAGGCGGAAATGCTGCATTTTGTACAACAATCGGGGTCCGAGTGGCATTGTTACGAGGAGAATCCTGCATTTTGTACAACAATTTGGGTCGGGTCTAATATTGGAGCCCGAGTGGCATCGTTCCAAGGAGAATCCTGCATATTGCAGCACTATTGACGCAGCACACAGCAGCAGTGAAAACCGAAACAAGCCTTAAGTCCGCAGCACAGACCGGCTGCATGGAACTTAAGGCTTGCTGTTAGTTTGTTTAAGTGCCAGCTCTGATAATCAAATCCGCACCGCCTCCTGCTAATTACGCGGAGGCAGCGGGCCGAGGTATTGATAGTATTGGCATTCAATCCGGCCGTTGTACAGCTTGCGGCGCTTGTCCGCTTTACGTCCGTAGTATTGCTCGAATTCCTTATACGGGCTGATGGCGAAGAAGGACCAGGTTGGCAGATAGAGCATCATCTCGCCGAATTGGCGGGTCAGCTTCTCCACTTCCTTATCATTACTGATCCGCTCCCCGTATGGAGGGTTCGTGATAATGCAGCCATATTCGCCTTCCGGGCGGGCCTTGGCGGCAGCGATATGCTTGAAGGTGATCTCACCGGAGAGTCCGGCGCTCTTGGCGGCGGCTTCGGCAATCTCAATCGCTGCCGGATCAATGTCGGTGCCGGTAAGCTGCAGCGGGTAGTCGTCGCGCACAGCGTCGAAGGCTTCCTCGCGGGCTTCCTCCCACAGGCGCTGCGGGATCTCCGGCCAGTGCTCGGACGGGAAGGAGCGGCGCAGACCCGGCGCGATATTCCAGGCGATCATTGCGGCCTCGATCAGAATCGTGCCGGAACCGCAGCATGGATCGTACAGCGGCCGGTGGCCGTTCCAGCGGCTGAGCTGGATCAGGGCCGCAGCCATGGTCTCCTTCAGCGGCGCTTCGGTGGCCTGGCGGCGGTAGCCGCGTTTATGCAGCGCCGGTCCGGTGGTGTCCAGGGTGATCAGCGCGATGTCATTCAGCAGAATAACTTCAACCACATAACGCGGCCCGTTCTCAGGGAACCACTCGGTATGGTAGGACAGCTTCAGCTTCTCGACAATCGCCTTCTTGACGATCCCCTGGCAGGCAGGAACACTCGTCAGCTGTGATTTGTGGGAGCGGCCTTCTACCGGGAATTCGCCGTTCTCGGGAATCCAGTCCTCCCAATTAATCGCTTTGACGCCTTCGAACAGCTCGTCGAAGGTTTTGGCCGGGAACTGGCCCATTTTGACCAATACACGGTCAGAGGTGCGCAGCCATAGATTGCAGCGGCAGATGTCGATGTAATCTCCGCTGAATAATACCCGTCCGTTCTCGACCGTGGTCTCATAACCCAGTTCGTTTAATTCACGCGCTACTACAGCCTCCAGCCCCATGGGGGCAGTGGCGATCAATTGTAATTTGCCCAAATGCTCTCAACTCCGTTTAACTTGTGGATAAATACGCAAAGCCAGTACAATAAGAGAAGCTTGCTCTCCATGTGAATGTGAACCATTAGAACGTTCAGATATCAGTATAGGGTAATGAAGGGTTCTACACAATGCCCGTTCACGCTACACAAAATGAAATTTGAAGGAGAATACATATGCAGAATCAGGAAGAATACAGTGAACAGCTATATACAGAGGATGATTTACTGTTAAAAGTCAAACAGGCCATCACAGCAAACGGAATGCCGGAGGTGTCCATCGCTCCAGGCTACGGCAGACTGCTGACGATGCTGGTTACCTTGTCACGTTCTACCCGGATACTTGAGATTGGTGCGCTGGGCGGCTACAGCGGAATCTGCCTGTGCCGTGGTTTAACGCAGAGCGGCAGCCTGACTTCCCTGGAGCTTAAGGCTGACTATGCCAAGCTTGCCCACAGCCATCTGGAGCAGGCGGGCTTCGGGGACGCGGTAGAATACAAAATCGGCCCCGCACTGGACAGCCTGAAGCTGCTCGAAGCGCAGGGCCAAAAGTATGATTTCTTCTTCATCGATGCCGACAAGGAGAACTATCCGAATTATCTGGAATATGCGATCCGGCTCGCTTCCCCGGGCGCAATTATTGCCGGTGACAACATTTTCTTGCGCGGCCGCACGCTGAATACGGAGAAGAACGGACCTGCCGTTCAGGCGATTCGCCGCTTCAATGAGATGATTGCCGGCGATCCCCGCCTGACCAGCACACTGCTGCCGGCCTACGACGGACTAGCCTTGGCGATGGTTAAATAGCCTGTCCTCTGCAGGCTGAGCCCATACGCTCCACGCATACCAAAGTCTGCTAACGGAACAACCTGGGTTCTGTCTTCTTATATAACTTGAGCCTTACCCAGACCGTATTAATCAGCAGGAACGCGCCGGAGATGATGAACAGCCCTTCGATCCCGATATATCCGGACAGGAAGCCGCCGATGACTGCGCCCAGCATATTGCCGAGTGCCAGTGTGCTGCTGTTGAAGCCGAAGGCACGGCTCTCCTTGCCGTCGGGCGTATAGGAACGGATGAGGGCGTTGACGCTCGGCAGCAGGCCGCCCATGAAGACGCCCATCAGGAAGCGGACGAGGATCAGCTGCCACACGCTGGTCACGAAGGCCTGCGGGATGAGGAACAGCGCCGCGCCAATCAGCGCATAGGTCAGTATCCGGTGGGCGCCTACCTTGTCGCTGAGCTTGCCGAGCAGCGGAGAAGCCAGCATGTTCGAAATACCGGTGACGGCACTGACCATGCCTGCCCAGAAGGCAATATTCACAGCGGAGCCGTGCAGCTTCTCCACGTAGAGCGGCAGCAGCGACATCGGGCTGATCATGGCGAACTGCAGCAGGAACGTCACGCCGAACAGTGCCGGCAGCTGCGGAACCTTAGCCAGCTCCTTGAAGCCTTCGAGCACAGATACCTGCGGCACCTGCGCAGCTTCCACCCGGTCGAATTTCTCCTTGACCAGGAATAACGCCAGCAGGGAGGCGACGAACAAGAGCGCACCCACGACATAAAAGATCGGGCGGAACCCGATCCAGTCCGCCAGCAAGCCGCCGATCAGCGGACCGAGAATCGTACCGGCTACAGCGCCGGACTGCATCAGTCCCATCGCGAAGCCCATACGCGGCTTCGGGGTGGTTCCCGAGACCAGCGCGATGGAGGCGGGGTTGAAGCCGGAGATGGTTCCGTTCAGCAGGCGGAGCAGCAGCAGCTGCATCGGGGACTGCGCGAAGCCCATCAGCACGATAACAATTGCCATACCGAAGCTGGAGCGCAGCAGCATGATTTTGCGGCCGTATTTGTCGGCAAGCTTGCCCCACAGGGGCTGAAAGATAAACGAGGTCAAGAAGTTTGCGGCAAAAATAAGTCCGGCCCACATCCCGATCGCGTGATCTCCGGTCACACCCAGGTCTTTGGCGAGATAAAGGGACAGAAAAGGGGTAATCATAGTCATGCCGGCATTCACCAGAAACTGGCCAAACCAAAGCACCATGAGGTTGACTTTCCAGGTCTCCCAATTCTTCAAAGTGCTTTCACTTCCTTTCAGGGGATTCAAAGATAAATAGTTCACGAAAAATTGACATTATATCAGTATATCATAGTTTTTTAGCCGTGCAGTGCAACACTTGTCATAGTAATGTCATGGGATTGTCATTCCCTTAAGGGTGAAGCGGTTGTTACCCGCTGGCAAAAGGGGCATAATAATGATATGTGTTTTCTAAATATACTATCAAATCTAATGGAGATCTTATCATGACCTACAACGACACTTTTATCCGCGCCTGCAGACAGCAGAGCACGGAGCACGTTCCCGTATGGTACATGCGGCAGGCCGGCCGTTATGATCCCGAGTACCGTAAAATCAAGGAGAAATACTCGCTGCTGGAGATCTGCAGACAGCCGGAGCTTGCAGCTGAAGTAACCTTGATGCCTGTGCGCAAGCTGGGTGTGGACGCGGCCATCCTGTATTCCGACATTATGAATCCTGTAGCTTCCCTTGGCGTGGACTTCGACATCGTGAAGAATATCGGCCCGGTCATTGAGAATCCGATCCGCTCGGCGGCGGATGTCGACCGGCTGAAGCCGATTGATGTGGAAGGGGATCTGGGTCACATTCTTGAGACGATTGCCCTCCTCGACAAAGAGCTGGACGTGCCGCTGATCACTTTTGCAGGAGCACCTTTCACCATCGCCAGCTATCTGATTGAAGGCAGGCCCTCCAAGAGCTATCACCGCACCAAGGAAATGATGTTCAGCCAGCCCCGCGTGTGGGAGAAGCTGATGGAGAAGCTGGGCGATATGGTTATCGCATATCTTCGCGCCCATGTCGCAAGCGGCGGCAAGGCGTTCCAGCTGTTCGACAGCTGGGTTGGCGCGCTGGCCCCGCGTGATTTCGAAGCATATGTGCTGCCGACAATCACCCGGATTTTTGCCGAGCTGTCTGATCTGGACGTTCCGAAGATTTATTTCCCCGGTGTCAGCTCAGGGGAGCTGCTCCCCAGCCTGGCCAGGCTGCAGGCCGATGTGATCGGACTGGACTGGCGTGTAAGCCTGACCGAAGGCAGACGCAGAACGGGCGGAGGATTCGCGATTCAAGGCAATCTGGATCCTTATCTGCTGACCGCACCAATGGACGTATTGAAAGAACGGGCTAAAGAACTGATCGATGAAGGCATCAGACAGCCGGGTTATATTTTTAATCTGGGCCATGGATTATTTCCTGAAGCTTCATTGGACACACTTAAGGAATTAACGGATTATGTACATGAGTATTCGGCAGCGGCATTGAAACAGGCAGCAGGACCGCTCGCGTAATTAAAGCAAGGTACATGAGATAGCAGCAATTGCTGCTCTCTTTGTTTTTTATGAGCATAATGGAATTGTGAAATGAGCAGGCGCAGGACATTATTCGTAAAAGGGGATGGAAACCGTGACCACCAAAATTGGAGTACTCGTGATGTCGTACGGCACGCCTGAAAGTCTGGAGGATGTGGAGGCGTATTACACGCATATCCGCAGAGGCAATGCACCTTCCGCTGAACAGCTGAAAGAGCTGAAGGACCGCTACGAAGCCATTGTAGGAGGCGTGTTCCCGCTCAGGGAGAATACAGACCGCCAGGTGGAGGCCCTGCAGGCCAAGCTGAACAGCGGGCAGATTCAGTATGTCTGCTACCAGGGGCTGAAGCATGCCAGACCTTTCATTGAAGATGGTGTGGAGGCGATGGTCCGGGATGGGATTACCCAGGCGATAGGCATTGTGCTGGCCCCTCATTACTCGGTGATGAGCGTTGGAACCTATATCAAGCGGGCCAAGGATAAAGCGGATGCCTGCGGAATTAATATGGAATTTGTCGAGAGTTACCATATGCATCCGGAGCTGATCGATGTGCTTAGCCGCCGGGTGACTGCGAAGCTGGATGAATTCGAGGAAACCGGAGCTGCGAGGGATGAAGTACGTGTACTGTTCAGCGCACACAGCCTGCCGGAACGCATTCTGGCTATGGGCGATCCGTACCGTGACCAGCTGCTGGAAACCTCCAAAGCCATTGCCGATCAGGCAGGTGTGGAGTCCTGGCAGTTCACCTGGCAGAGCGCGGGCAGAACTGCAGAGCCGTGGCTGGGTCCGGATATTCTGGATACGATGCGTGAGCTGGCCGAAGCTCAGGTGAAATATGTGCTGTCTGCTCCCATTGGCTTCGTGTCTGACCACTTAGAGGTCCTGTACGATCTGGATATCGAGGCGCAGGCCTTGGCTTCAGAGCTGGATATGCGGCTGCTGCGGATTGATTCATTGAACAGCGATCCGGCGTATATGTCTGTGCTTAGCGATGTGGTGCGTACGAAGGCCGGACAGTTACAGGTGAAGCAATCATGAGCGGTTCACCGCGCAAGGTAGTAATTATCGGCGGAGGCCTCAGCGGCCTCAGTGCCGCTTACTACGTCCGCAAGTTTTACCGGGAAGCCGGGGTTCAGCCGGAAATTATATTGATTGAGAAGGATAAATGCCTTGGCGGCAAAATCGAGACCCTGCACCGTGACGGCTTTGTCATTGAGAAAGGCCCGGACTCCTTCCTGGCCCGCAAAACAGCCATGGTTGATCTGGCCAGAGAGCTGGAGCTGGATCACGAGCTGGTGACCACGAATCCGAATGCCAAGAAGACTTACATATTGCAGCGAGGCAAGCTCCACCCGATGCCCGCAGGGCTTGTTCTGGGGATTCCTACGGAGCTGAAGCCGTTTCTGAAGAGCGGCCTCGTCTCCTTCGGCGGTAAAATGCGGGCGATGATGGATTTCGTACTTCCGCCTCGCCGCAGCTCCGAGGATGAATCGCTCGGTGACCTGATCGAGCGGCGTCTGGGTACAGAGGTGCTGGAGAATATGACAGAGCCCTTGCTCGCCGGTATTTATGCCGGTGATATGCGCAAGATCAGCCTCCAGGCTACTTTTCCGCAGTTCGGCGAGGTCGAACGCCAGTACGGCAGTCTGATCAGGGGGATGACGACCGGCAGGAAGCCGGCGGAGACCCATACCGGAACCAAGAAAAGCGCGTTCCTGACTTTCCGTCAGGGGCTGCAGAGCCTGGTGCATGCCCTGATCCATGATCTGCAGGATGCCCAGCAGCGGACCGGAACGGGAGCGGTGTCCATCAAAGTACGGAGCGGGGCGGGGGTATCCGCAGAGGCCTCTGCTGCACCGCGCTATGAGGTGGAGCTGGACAACGGTGAACTGCTGCAAGCTGATGATATCTATGTAACCGTGCAGAATTTCGCTGCCGCAGAGCTGCTGCGTCCGCATGTGGATGTATCCGCGCTGGATGCTGTCAATTATGTGTCAGTGGCTAATGTGGTCATGGCGTTTACCAAGAAGGATATCGTTACCGAATATGACGGATCCGGATTCCTGGTCCCGCGCAAAGAAGGGCGGAACATCACGGCCTGTACCTGGACTTCTACGAAATGGCTGCATACCAGCCCGGATGATAAGGTATTGCTGCGCTGTTACGTCGGACGGTCGGGGGATGAACAGAATGTAGACCTGCCGGATGAGGCGCTGGCTGAACTGGTGCGCAAAGACCTGAAGGAAATTATGGGGATCTCTGCAGCTCCCCTGTTCACCGAGATTACCCGGCTCAGGCATTCCATGCCGCAATATCCGGTAGGCCATCCCGGCCGGATCGCCGGCCTGCGAAGTGAGCTGGAAGAGAAGCTGCCGGGTGTGTATGCTTTTGGCGCCGGCTATGACGGCATCGGCATGCCGGACTGCATTAAGCAGGCGAAGCTTACGGCTGAGACTGCTGCAGCCCATTTAGAGAAGCTGCCGGAACCGGCAGCTGTAACGGTATAACGGAAGCGGTGGAGCGGAGCAGTGGCGCTTCACCCTTTTTTTATTGGGGAATTTATAAAGTGCCGGAATAATCATTGAAGCCAAGGCCACGCTCCGCGGGGCGGGAAGACTATGGGTAACTTTGGAGCGACACGGAAGAGATATGCTATAATAGAAACACTTTAAGGGTAAAGGAGATTACCAGTACTCATGTATCCGCCGAGGTCACGCAGTAGACAGAGCAAGAAACATAGCAGCAAAAAGAGGCGCAGAACGGTCTGGGCATGGTTTAATGTAGTGTTGCTTCTGATGATAACCGGCCTGCTGGCCTATTCTTTCATGGATAACAAAGATAAGGAGAGTTCAGCTCCTCCGGTAGCAGTGACTGAGCCGTCACCTTCGCCTGAAGCTTCTGCAACAGCGGCAGCTCCTGTGGAGGTGGCACCTACAGCAGAGGCTACAGCCAGTCCGGAGCCAACACCAGATGCAACACCGGAGGCCACTGCGCTGCCTACGGAGACTGCGGAAGCCGTGATTACGCCTGTTCCAACGGTTAAGGAAGCTGCAACGGCTGAACCCCAAGCGACAACGGGAAATCCTGGCGGCCTGATATCAGGCTTGCCGGAGAACTCTTCCGGCGGTACGGTGAAGCTGAATTTTGCCGGAGATGTTATCTTTGCCGGTAAGGTAGCGGAGCTGCTGCAGAAGAAAGGGTACGATTATTCTTACAGTGCACTTGACGGGATGTTCAAAAAGGATGATCTGACCGTGGTCAACCTGGAGACGCCGATCACTACTGGCGGTGTAGGTGCCGCGAACAAGCAGTTTGTATTCAAGGGTGCTCCCGAAGCGCTGGATGCACTGAAATCAGCTGGCGTAGATGCGGTCAATCTGGCTAATAACCACACGCTGGATCAGGGGGAAGAGGGCTTGCTGGATACCCTGAAGCACCTGAGCAAGCGGGGCATTCCCTATGTCGGAGCAGGGAAGAACAGCAAGGAAGCTTACTCTGCGCAGTATTTTGAGCGGCAGGGTATCAGGATAGCCCTGCTCGGGTTCACACGGGTGATGCCGGTGATCGAATGGAAGGCCGAAGCAGGCAAGCCGGGCCTCGCCTCTGTCTATGACAGCGCAGAAGCACTCAAGGCCATTGCCGCTGCCAAGCAACAAGCCGATCTTGTCGTAGTCGTTGTCCATTGGGGCAAGGAGCGGATGGAGCAATATGACAAGACCCAGCAGACGCTGGGGCATAGCTTTATCGATGCGGGAGCCGATCTGGTGATGGGCGGACATCCGCATGTGCTGCAGGGGATTGAGCCCTACAAAGGGAAATGGATTGCCTACAGCACAGGCAACTTTATCTTCACACGTTCCAGTCTTCCGGCAACCTGGGAGACGGCTGTATTCCAGGCGGAATGCAGCAAGGAGGGACAATGTTCCCTTAAGCTGAGTCCGATGGATGCTGAGCTTGGACAACCGGTGCCGATGAATGAGGCGGATGGACAGCTTTTGCTGCATAAGGTGGAATCCTTATCTTCCGGTCTGGTGAAGATCCGCAATGATGGTACCGTTGTGCAGTCGGCCCAATAAATCCTACTTCTGCTGGAGGTGCCAATGATGATGAATAACATGTGTGTCGCCCACCGCGGATTTTCCGGCAAAGCCCCCGAGAATACGCTGGCGGCCGTCCGGATGGCGATTGCCCTGCCTTTTGTGCGGTGGATGGAGATTGATGTGCAGCTGACAAAGGACGGCGTGCCTGTGGTCATCCATGATTATTCGCTGGACCGCACGACCAATGGACACGGCAAGGTGAAGAACATGGATTATGAACATATACGGCGTCTGGATGCGGGGAGCTGGAAAGGGCGTGCTTTTCGCGGAGAACGGGTGCCCTCCCTGGAAGAAGTGCTCAGCCTGGCTTCAGGCAGACTGCGGCTTAACATTGAGCTGAAGACCAGCGGGGAGATGTACCCTGGCCTTGAGCAAGCGGTCATCGATCTGGTGAATACCATGGGAATGCGCGAGGATGTGGTGCTGACCTCCTTCGACGCCGGTGCATTGCAGCGGATTAAGGAGCTGGACCCGCGGTTCCGTACCGGTCTGATCTATGATTCCAGGTCCGGCGATCCGGCCAAAAAGCTGAACGAGCTGGGCTGCTCCTTCTTATCCATCAGCTCCGACCGGCTTAGCCCGGTTCTGGCGAAATCCCTGGCTGAACGGGGCGTGAAGATCATGGCGTGGACAGTGAATAAAGCTAAGGAGATGCGGCGCTTGTCCGCCATGCATTCGGATATCATGATCTGTACGAACCGCCCGGATATTTGGGGCGATATCTTTCTGCAGGCCTGACTTAGGATATAGACTAATCCATTTAAACGATCTATTCATTCTAATAATCTGAGAAGAAAGCGAGCTGAACGATCAATGAGTAGAGCGGTCAATAATGTGTACTGTGTGGGACGCAATTATAAATTACATGCGGAGGAACTCGGCAATCAGGTGCCGGCCGAGCCGCTGATCTTCCTGAAGCCGTCGCATGCTGCTGTTGCGCTTGATAAAGCGATCATCCATCTGCCCAAAGATGCGGGACTGATCCATTATGAAGGTGAGCTGGTGCTGCGTATTGCGCGTGATTACGTACCGGGGATGAGTGTGGAGGAATTGGTGGATGTGATGGCGCTGGGCCTCGACTTCACGCTCCGTGATGTGCATAATGATCTGCAGAAAAAAGGCCTGCCCTGGACACCAGCCAAGGGCTTCAAGAATGCGGCTCCGCTGACTCCCTACATTGCATTTCCGGAGCAGGAGGAGCTGGAAGCAACGGATTTCACCGTCCGCAAGAACGGAATTGAGGTCCAGCGCGGGAACGTGCAGAACATGATTTTCTCGCTGCAAAAAATTGTTGAATTCATTGCCTCCCGCTACGGGCTCGGCAAGGATGATATCATCTTCACCGGAACTCCTGCTGGCGTGGGACCTGTAGTGCCCGGCGATTCGTTCGAGCTGTTCTGGGGCGATACGCTAATGGGCACCTGCCTGATCGGTTAAGGCGATGTTATCAGGACTTGAAGTGCTGCAATGGCTGATCGGGGCCTGCGGTGCGCTGCTGGTCGCCGGGGCCGCTTACTGGAAGCAGTCGCTGAGCCTCTCGGGCATGCTGGCGGCGATAGTGATGGGAACCATCTACTTTGGGGCAGGCAATGCCTTCTGGTTCGGCATTCTGCTGCTGTTCTTCATCTCCTCCAGCCTGCTGTCGAAGCTTCATCATGAGAATAAGGCCGAGCTTGAGGCCACCTATGATAAGACAGGGCGCCGGGATGCCGGCCAGGTCTTCGCCAACGGCGGACTTGGCATGCTGCTGGTGCTGCTTAACGCGATTTATCCGCTGGAAATCTGGGGCTTTCTGTTTATCGGAGTCATGGCTACCGTGACCTCCGATACATGGGCAACAGAGATTGGGACGCTCGCTAAGCGGCCTCCCCGGTCTGTACTGACCGGGAAGGTGCTGCAGGCGGGCACCTCCGGCGGTGTATCGCTGCCGGGCACGCTGGCCGCCGCTGCCGGGGGTGCGCTGATCGGCGCAGCCTCCTGGCTGCTGCGGGCAGCCTCCGGCATGCCGCCGCATTCTCTGCTGACGCTGGCGCTTGCCGGACTGCTGGGCGGACTTGCCGGAGCCTTTGCCGACTCGGTGCTGGGGGCAACGGTGCAGCGGATGAACCGCTGCGCAGTCTGCGGCCGCGAGGTGGAAGCCTCGATGCACTGCGGTAAGCCGACCGTGTACGCCCGGGGCTGGCGCTGGATGGACAATGATACCGTGAATGCTGTAAGTTCAATTATAGGCGGCGTGGTGGCCCTACTGGCCAGCTACATAGGAGCGGGATAGGAGATAGGCGGGCCTTAGTTACGTTATCCGGCTACAATTTTATTATACAAGGTTGGGAGGTGAACCGTTGAGCAGCGCATCCGTACACAAACATGCAGCTATTCTGGATGCCGCTTACGAGCTTTTCGGTTCAGGCGGCTTCTACGAAACGAAGATGTCGGAAGTGGCAGAGCGGGCCGGAATTGCCAAGGGCACGGTCTATTTATATTTTAAAAGCAAAGAAGAGCTGTTCATGGCGGTTACCCGCCGGGATTGTGAAGGGTTCCTGGAGCAGCTTGAAGGCAAGCTGGGCACCTGCTCCAGACTGGCGGATAAGCTCTCCGTTATTGCCGAGCACCATCTGTTCTATTATTATGAACGCAAGCAGCATACGAAGCTGTTCTTCCGTGCACCCAATAATAATCCTGAGCTGGTAGACTATATGGCGCAGTTCATGGAAGCCTATATGCAGGCGGTAGTGAAGGTGCTGCTGGAAGGCGGGGCATCCGAGCCGGAATTGATGGCGCAGTCTTATATCGGTATGCTGGACCGTCTGAAGATGGATATCCTGTTTAACCCCGGCTTTGCGGAAGAAGATGCGTATAAGCGGGCAAAGTTTGCTGCGAACCTCTTCATCACAGGGGCGCTGGGCAGCTTGAATTCGGCACTCGGTGACCTTCCGTTTGAATAATCCTAAGAGATACAGCCAGACCTGGTTTATAAATATAAGGCAAGCGAGGACAACTGATGAATATTATGACCGTGGAACACCTCTCCAAGAGTTACGGGGAGAAAACATTATTCCTTGATGCATCCTTTGGCATGGACGACAGGGACAAGATTGGCGTCATTGGTGTCAACGGAACGGGTAAATCGACCTTTCTGAAGATTATCGCCGGGCTGGATACACCGGACGCCGGACAGATTGCCATCGGCAATGACGTGCGTGTACAGTATCTGGCCCAGAATCCGCCGTATGAGCCTGGCAATAGCGTGCTGCAGCAGGTGTTTGCCGGAGATGATCCGGAGCTTGCCACGATGCGGGAATATATGGAGATTATGTCTCTGCTGGAGCAGAATCCGGGCGATTCCGTGCTGGAAGCCAGACTCGTGCGGATCGGGCAGGCCATCGATGCCGCCGGCTCCTGGCAGCTGGAGAGTGAAGCCAAGATTGTTCTGACCAAGCTTGGAATTACACAATTTGATGCCCTGATGGAGAACCTCTCCGGCGGCCAACGCAAGCGTGTAGCGCTTGCCGCAGCACTGATCACGCCTTCAGAGCTGCTGATTCTGGATGAGCCTACCAACCATATCGATACGGATTCCGTAGCCTGGCTGGAGCAATATTTGCAGAAACGGCGCGGCGCCCTGCTGATGGTTACGCATGACCGTTATTTCCTGGAGCGCGTAGCCAGCGTAATGCTGGAGCTGGACGGAGGAAGCCTGTACCGCTATGAAGCGAACTACTCCCGCTTCCTGGAGCTGAAGGCTGACCGCGAAGAGCGCGAAGCCTCGGCGGAGCAGAAGCGCAAGAATCTGCTGCGCACCGAGCTGGCGTGGATCCGCCGGGGGGCCAAAGCACGATCCACGAAGCAGAAGGCGCGTATCGACCGCTTCGAGAAGCTGAAGGAGAGTACAGGCGGCGCTTCATCTGCCTCGATGGATATTTCCGTGGCTTCCACCAGACTGGGCCGCAAAATCATTGAGATCCAGGATCTCACGAAATCCATGGACGGCCGGACATTGATCAAAGACCTGACCTATATCGCGGTGCCGCAGGACCGGGTGGGCATTGTCGGCAAGAACGGCAGCGGCAAGTCAACGCTGCTCAATCTGATCGCCGGAAAGCTTACGCCGGACAGCGGCGAGGTTCAGCTGGGGACAACCGTTAAGCTCGGCTACTTCACCCAGGAGCATCAGGATATGGATCTCAGCATGCGCGCGATTGAGTATGTGAAGGAAGAAGCGGAAATCATCAAGACTGCGGACGGAAGTGTCATCACCGCCGGCCAGATGCTGGAACGGTTCCTGTTCCCGCCGGCGATGCAGTGGACCCCGATCTCCAAGCTCTCCGGGGGCGAGAAGAGACGCCTCTACCTGCTGCGCGTGCTTATGGGAGCGCCGAATGTACTGCTGCTGGATGAGCCGACGAATGATCTGGATATCGGAACGCTGGCCGTGCTGGAGGACTATCTGGATGAATTCCCCGGCGTAGTCTTTACCGTATCGCATGACCGTTACTTCCTGGATCGTACGGTGGATAAGCTGATTGCCTTCGAGGACGGATCGATCCGGCTTCATGTCGGTGACTATAGTGAATACGAAGAATGGCTGGCAAAGAACGTACCTTCCGGCAGTGGGGGCTCCGGCAAGTCTGAAGGCACTGGAGGCCGCAGTGCTATTGCAGCTGTAGAGCAGAGCGGGAATGCGCCAGCAGCCGCGCCGTCACGCGAGAAGCTGAAATTCACCTTCAAGGAGCAGAAGGAATACGAGGGCATCGACGAGGCCATCGAACAGGCCGAGCAGCATCTCGTAGATATCTCGGCAGAGATGGAGGCGGCCTTTGCCGACTCCGGTAAGCTCCAGGAGCTGGTGGATAAGCAGCGGCAGGCTGAAGCGGAGCTGGAGCGCCTGATGGAGCGCTGGACGTATCTGAATGAGCTGGCGGAGAAGATCGCGGGTAAGGCGTGAGTTTTGCAGCGCTGCGGGGCTGGGTTGAGGTTGTGACAAACCCCTCTCCGCTGTTTCCCCTCGTTGTGATATAAAATCCTGCCCAAAATACAACATTTCCCTCATTTTATCGGCCCAAATCCCCGATTGTTGTATAAAAGGCAGGATTTCAACTTTTTCAAGCGGCTTGGCAGGATTATTCTTGTATTTTGTACAACAATCCACCTGAACAGCTGGTTATTCATGAATCAAAGTTGCAAAACGTACAACATTTATGTCCGCGCTGCTGCTTCCTAACTCTAAGAAGTTTCAATTCAGCCGGCAACGAATCAAGTGTGGGGAATTGACGACGTTTGTCGTATCTCCGCCAGTCTCCCAGCGAATGGCCGGTAACTTGAAGGGTTGTTATCTAAAGAGCGGTTATATAGTTATTAATTTCCCCTGTCAGAGTTAAATCATAAGAAGGAGGACGTTGCCGGTGACAAATACTCTCGAAGCTGCCATTGCGCTGCGGACCTCCGGGCAAGCGGAGGAAGCAAGAGTCATGCTGCTTCAGCTGCTGTCAGCGGATGACAGTAATGCCGAGCTGTACTATCAGCTGGCCTGGACACATGATGTGCTCGGCATGGAACGCGAGGCCGTGTCCTATTACGAGCAGAGTCTTGCTCATGGTCTTCCGGATGAGGAGCAGAAGGCAGGTGCAATGCTGGGACTGGGAAGCACTTACCGGACGCTTGGGGCGTACTCACAGTCCCGGGAGCTGCTGGAGCGAGGTGTGCTTGAATTTCCGCATCGTGCGGAGTTCAAAGCTTTCCTCGCCATGACACTGCATAATTTGGGTGCGCATGCAGAGGCGATGGAGCTGCTGCTTAAGCTGTTGTCCGAAACCTCTGCCGATGCAGGTATTCATAGTTACAGTAAGGCTATTATGTTCTATGCAGATAAGCTGGAGCAGGTATGGTGATATGAACGCGTAATAGGAAACCCGGCACCTGAAGTTCAGAGGCCGGGTTTCTTTTTTTTGCGCTGTGGAAGGAAATACAACATTAGAGATTTCCCCGGAATAGCTATGTACTATATTAGACGCACTAAAAAATAACAACTAGGGAAAGAAGCATAATCAGTTACCGGATATCCACCGCGAACAGCGGTAATCATCAAGAAATCTGAGGGCGGGCAGCGGCCGGAAGTCCAAAGGTTCACCGCAGTGACGACTAAGCTTCAAATTCAAATCTTAAGTGCATCTTATATAGTGAATTTATGGTAGAATATTCTTGTGTATATGTGCTTAAATATAGAATAATTGTGGCTTCGATCTTACTGTTTGCGGAGGTGTGAATGATGAACATACGACTGAGAGATATAGGCTTAAGTGTCATGTTTGTTTCTGCTGTTTTCTTCTTCGGAAGGCCGGATGCGCCCAATGAAGCCAGTGAACATAATGTAGAGGCGCTCAAATATTACAATAATAGCTCTGCACCAGTTATAGCTCACCCTATTTCAACTGATAATAAGCTGTCCCGGAGGCATGAGGAAGCTTCAGAACAGAATTTGACTATAGCTGTAGTTGACTCTGGCAAAAGCCCCGTGCAGCTCATTCCGGTCTATAAGAACGGGGATACACCGCAAATTGAACTTGTGCCATCCCGGTAAATTTCAAAACATTACATTCTACTGTTGGATCAGTTGTTAATAAATCAAACCTGAGAGTGAAGCGGACTGAGATTCCGTTATCTTATTCCATCAAGCCCTAAATGAGGCATAATCGGTCATATAAGGGCCTCTGAGTCCGCTTGGACAGCGAATCCGCTGGATCTGCTCAAATAGCGGATTTTCAGTCCTCTTCATCCGAAAATTATTATTCTATAGTAAAAAATTGGGATAAGTGTCTCCCGCAGATACTGTCCTTAGTTCAGCTTATCTTATACAGTTAACAGAAAGAGTGCTGTACCAGTTATGAATAGAACTGGCACAGCACTCTTTGGTTATTACGCTATAGCATAGGTTTAAGCATCGTGGCGAGCAGGAAGGTCCGTGGCCGTGTATGGCCCGGGGCCCCGGTTATTTCCAGCCCGCCACGGCAATCATCTGCACGACCGGACGCGAGTCGCCGGTCAGCACCACCTCGTCAGCGTTCATCTGCGATGAACCGTCTCCGTCGAGGAAGATCCCTTCCCGTCCCTCGCCGGGGACGGCCCGCTGCACGGCGGTGCGGAACTCCGCCGCCGTGCAGAGCGAATTCGTGACGAGCAGCCACAGCTTGCCGGACTGGTCATAGACCAGCCCGGAGCGCAGGCGCCGCTCGCCCTCAAAGGGAAGATGCTCTGCGGCCGCTGCAGCTGCCCACAGCTCTTCATGCTGCAGGTTCATGCTGATCCCGCCCTGCGCCCAGTAATTGCCGCGGTCACTTACCGCCAGGTCGCCGCCGGAGGCAACGACCTGTACGCTGAACGCTCCCGTGGCTCCATCCCACACCAGGGTTCCACGCTCGTACTTCGCGTTGAACCAGCCGGAGCCGTAGGCCTGCGGAGCGCCGTTCACCGGCACGTCGTTCATGATGGCGATGGACAGCAGGTCATCGCCATAGAAGAAGCCGCCATTGATCCCATAGGCGGCAATCTGTCGCAGCGGCTGCCCTGCGCGCCGCAGCACGATATCCTCCGGCTTCACCGCCATCATATGCAGCTGAATCTCGCCTGAACTCTCGGCATAGATGTAACTATGAGGGAGGCCGTCAAAGACCTCATGCTCATCATCATCCGTCAGCCTAAGCGCAGCCAGGATGACCGCAAACAACACCAGCAGGACAACTGTGGTAACCACAATCCACCACCTGCGATGCCCCCGCAAACTCTGCAGCCATCCCCAAAACTCAAATCGCGCCGACACAAGCATCCCTCCGCAAACTCCGCAGCATGGCATTAGTCTTCATAGTCTCTATGATTCAGTCCACACAGCCTAAGCTCTCCGCAAACTCTGCAGCATGGCATTAGCCTTCATAGTCTCCATGATTCAGTCCGCACAGCCTAAGCTCTCCGCAAACTCCGCAGCCATTCCTCTAGTTCAGTGCGCCCCAACATAAGCGGCAAGCAGCTTAGCCGTATTCAGCACGGCCTGCTTGTGTGTACGCTCCATAGAGTGGGAGGCATGCACGCCCGGACCGATTAGCGCAGCGCGGATATTATTGCCGCCACGCAGCGCCGCTGAGGCATCGGAGCCATACTGCGGATAGATATCTACCGCAAAAGGAATCGCCAGCCCGTTAGCGAGCTCAATCAGCTTACTGGTCATGGCATAGTCATAAGGTCCGGAGGAGTCTTTGGCACAGATGGAGACATCGGTCTCCTTGCAGCTCAGATCATCACCCATAGCGCCCATATCCACTGCGATCATCTCGTTAATCCCGCTTGGAATCCAGGCTGCACCGTGTCCGACTTCTTCGTAATTGGAGATCAATAGGGACAGGTTATGGAGCGGCTTCCAGCCTTCGCGCCGGATGCTCTCCAGGAGGCCGAAGATGGCCGCTACGCTGGCTTTGTCATCGAGATGACGGGACTTCACATAACCGCTTGGCGTCAATACCGCACGGGCGTCAAAAGAAATGAAATCACCCACAGCAATGCCCAGCTTCAGCACATCGTCTTTGGTCGAGACCATTTCGTCAATACGAATTTCCATGTTCTCTTCTACGCGTTTGAAATCGCGCGCATCGGCATACACATGCACGGAAGGGTGGCTGCTCAGGATTGTACCGGTGTAGGTTAATCCGCTGCGCGTATGAATCGTGCAGTACTCATTCTCGATACTCTGCATGCTGAATCCGCCGACAGAGGTTAAGCGCAGGGAGCCGTTTGGTTTAATGGAGCGGACCATGGCGCCCAGTGTATCTACATGGGCACTGATCCCGATGGTGCGCGAAGGATCAAGTCCGGGAACAGTCAGGATCGCCCCGCCTTTCTCATTCCAGCTCAGCGGAATATTCAGTGCAGCCGCTTCTTCGGCCACAAGAGTCATCACCTGGGCGGTGAAGCCGCTGGGACTGGGGGTGTCGAGCAGTTTTTTGAGCAGGGTAAGGATATATTCTTCATTAGGCTGAATGTTAAGCAATGGGTGTTCCTCCTATTCGGTGTATGATTATATCTGGGCTGATCCTTCTGAAGAGAGGACATCATTTGGGACAGTCAGAGAATCCATGGCATTGCCTGCATCACGGAGCTTGGTCAGCTCTGCGTTCAAGCTTTTAATCTGCTTCTGCAGCTTATATTGGCGGAAAATCCCGTAGGAACCCACAACAACGCCGCCGATCAGCGCGCAGCCAAGAATGACCAGAATAAGCGGGATGCTGACAACGTCGAAACCAAAATTAACCGGTACCGTATCCACGTTCATGACTGCGAAAACAGCGGTCAGCAGTGCAAAGAATAAACCTAATATAAGTGACCATTGAAATTTCATAGTACTTCCTCCTCGGGCCATATTGACAATACAAATCCCCTGCCCGCAAAGGGCAAGGGATTACTGTAATACTAAGCTTTCTGCCTTACTTGGTCAACTGTTCCATCTGTTCAATCACACTTTCAAAGACGCTCATTGCTTCGCGGATCGGTTCAGGTGAAGACATATCGACGCCGGCTTTGGTCAGGATATTAATGGAATAATCACTGCCGCCGCTCTTCAGGAAGCCCAGGTAACGGTCTACCGCCGGTTTGCCTTCCTCCAGAATCTGTTTGGCGAAGCTGGTCGCCGCCGAGAATCCGGTAGCATATTTGTAGACGTAGAAGCTGTTATAGAAATGCGGAATCCGCGCCCATTCCATCTCGATATCCTTATCCACGACCATATCCTTACCGTAATACTTCACATTCAGGTCGTAGTAGATTGCAGAGAGGTCCTGAGGAGTAAGCGATTCGCCTTCTTCAGCACGCTGGTGAATAATCTTCTCGAATTCGGCGAACATCGTTTGCCGGAACACGGTAGTGCGGAACTGGTCGGCATAATAGGTGAGCAGGTACATTTTTTCCTTCGGATCGGTCGACTTGTTCAGCAGATAATCCATCAGCAGGGCTTCATTGGTGGTCGAAGCAACCTCTGCCAGGAAAATGGTGTACTGGGCATCCCGGTATTTCAGCGTCGTGTCTGAATAGTAGGAATGCAGGGCGTGACCCATTTCATGCGCCAGTGTGAACATGCTGTTGAGGTTGTCATTATGGTTCAGCAGCACGTAAGGGTGGGTGCCGTAAGCTCCCCAGCTGTATGCGCCGGTGCGTTTGTTCTCATTCTCATAAACGTCAATCCAGCTTTTGTCGTAGCCTTCCTGCAGCACGCTTAGGTAGTCCTCGCCGAGCGGCTTAAGGCCTTCCTTAGTGATCTTCTTGGCTTCCTCAAAAGTAATATTCAACTTGTATTCGTCCACGAGCGGAGCGAACAAATCGAACATATGTAACTCATCTACTCCAAGCAGCTTTTGGCGCAGCTTCATATAACGGTGCATCAGCGGCAGGCTCTCATGAATGGTGTCGATCAGATTAGTGTAGACTTCCTTCGGAATATTGTCACCGTAGAGGGACATTTCCAGCACGGAAGGGTATTTGCGCACACGCGAGTAAAATACATTCTTGTTCACATTCGCACTAAGCGTAGCGGCGATGGTGTTCTTTTGCTTGCCGTAGGTCTCATAGACCGCTTTGAAGGCATTCTTGCGCACTTCACGGTCCGGGCTTTCCAGGAACTGAATGTAGCTTCCGTGGGTGAGCTCAACTTCCTCGCCATCTTCATTCTTGACCTTCGGAAATTTCAGATCCGCATTGTTCAGCATGCCGAACACAGTCTGCGGAGCCTGGGCAAGAGTGCCAACCTGAGCGAGCAATGCTTCTTCCGCTTTGGAGAGGACATGCGCTTTCTCACGCTTCATTTCCGTTAAGGTGAAGGTATAGTCAGAGAGAGAAGGATCGGCAATGAACTGGTCCAGGGTTTCGTTTGGCAGGGCCAGAATTTCCGGTGTGACAAAAGAAAGAGCTTCCCCGGCTTCAACGCCCAGCTTCTTGGCTTTTGAGGAGAGTGCCTGGTACTTAGGAGCCGCCGTATCTTCATCCTGGCGCATGTGCGCATAGACATAGAGGCGTTCGGTCAGCAGGGACAGCTTGTCGTCCAGCTCGAAGCATTTCTTGAGGGCCTGAGGAGAATCAAGCTTGCCCTGGAAGTCAGAGGCGCTTGTGATTAGCTCCTTCACTTCCTTGTATTCGGCATCCCATTGTTCCTCTGAAGCAAACATATCTTCAAGCTTCCAGCGGTTCTCGGCGGGTACTTCACTTCTCTTAGGTAATTGTTCCATAGAAATCCTCCTCGGTTGATGGGATGCGGCAGACATAGTCTCGGCTTGCGGCACTGCTGCGGACACATTCCCCGGCAGCAGGCCGAGAACAAGCAGCAGCGGGAGGGATTTGGAAGTAAACGACATGACAGCAGCCTCCTGAATCTTAAAGTAGGCTTAGTATGTCCTGCCAAATCCTGATTATTAATCTTAAAGTTACTTGAGGTGAAATTATGCGAGCATGCTGTAAATAATGAAGACAAAAGCGAGTGCAATCATGATGACTGCAGTTAAGGCCATGCCGCGTTTCAGACGCGGCGGCATCTTGTCCTTGCTCATAACGAGCACGGCACCCAGACACAGAACGACAATTACATAGATTACAAGGCTCTCATTGTTCATTCCCGCTTATACCTGTTTGAAGGCAGCGATGATATTCTTGTACTCTTCTTCATTGTCTTTGTAGGACTCTTTGTTGAAGCGGTTGTTGACCCACTGCATCATGGCCGGGCGGCTCATGAAGGTATGTGTTTCTTCTCCCCATTGATCGGAAATTTCACGGAGGATAATATAACGTCCCTGAACTTCCACTGTCATCATATTCCATTTGTCTGTTTTGTATATTTCATGTTTTTTGATCATTATCATTACCACCCTGGCGATTTTTGGCTTTTGGCTCAATGATAACGCACCGGAGAAGGGAAAAGCAAATTAAATCACGAATACAGGGAAAAGATGGATTGCTTTACAAGTATAGATGGAGTATAATGTAAGCATACGCCATATATGGCGGTATTTTTAGGAGGTTGTTCATTTGAAAGGTACAGTAAAATGGTTTAACGCAGAAAAGGGTTATGGTTTCCTTCAAGTAGAAGGCGGCGAAGATGTATTCGTTCACTTTTCAGCAATTCAAGGCGACGGTTTCAAGACTTTGGATGAAGGCCAAGCGGTTGAATTCGATGTTACTGACGGTAACCGCGGTCCACAAGCAGCGAACGTAGTTAAATTATAAGATACGGTTAGGCAGAGCTTCTGCCAGCCGCAATATATATATATTTGATGCAACACGCATTTGCATGAGTAGCAACAAGCAACTTAAGCAGCACACAGTTCTCCCGGGAACTGTGTTTTTTTATTTCTTCTATAGAATGATGAATCCAAACAGCCATGCCGCTCCCGGCTCCGGGATGGCATGGCTGTTTGGATAATTCCTACAATGCAATACTCAGAGCGGAGTCCTGGCTTTTCTCCGGAGCGGCCGGTCGGGGCCTCCCCCCACATCCATCAGATGCTTGGACAGGAAGCCGATAAAAGCAAGAATTGAGAATCCGGTAGCCACCATATAGAATACAATCCGTCCGGCATCCTGATAGATCAGGCCGCCGAAGGTACCGCTAAGCAGACCGGCACCGCTGGACCATACAACCGTGAACAGTGCCATTCCCGTTGCCCGGAGATGATCCGGGATAATCCGCGTGATATAACGGACGGCGGTTACATAATAGATGCCGAAGGAGACGCTGTGCATAGCCTGAATGGCGACTACAGCTCCCGGCTCCTGAGCCAGTGACATGAACAGGAACCGCAAGGCAAACATCAGGCTTGCGAAAGCAAGCAGCGGCAGTTCCTTGAACTTGTCACCGTATTTGCTCAGCAGGAAGAAGATCGGGATCTCACTAAGAGCAGAAGCCAGCAATGCCCAGCCTATAATCTCATCCCCGGCATTCATTCCCTTGAGGCTGATGGTCAGAAAGGCTTCATTCATGCGGTAACCGATAGCGAGCAGGAAGACACAGCTGAAGAACCACAGCACTTCTTTTTGAAATAGAATTTCTTTGAGTCCGCCGCCTTTAAGCGATTTGCCTGAAGCGTCCCCGCTTACGGGCGCGGGAGTTGGCTCGCTGCGTTTCACATCCTTCAGTCCGAAGGTAATAAGCAGTGCGGTCACGACAATCACGATACAAATGCCTACACTATATTCAGGACCAAGTGCTCTCAGCACATAACCGATCGTTAGGGCGAAGAACGAATACCCGAGCGAGCCGAATACACGGATTGCAATGAAGTTCCGGCCGTGACGCTGGGCAATTTTGATGGCCATGGTGTCCGCAAGCGGAAATACAGGGTAATAGAAGAAATAGAAAACGGACAAAATAAGCATAACACTCGAGAAATCTGCGGCTCTGGCGAGAATGATAGCGGTTACCAGCTGGCCTCCTAGCAGGAGGGCCATGATCTTCCGGACAGTGCCCAGACGGTCACTCATCATGCTCCAGAACAGATTGGAGAGAATGGAGATCAGCGGGCCGACAGAGTAGAGCAGACCCATCTGCGGGCTGCTGAAGCCCAAATGTGAATAGAATAAAGGGAAATAGGATACAACCAGCACACTGGTGCCGTATAAGGTGAACATAAAGGATCGCAGCCAGTTTTGATCGCTATATTGGCCGCCGCTCCGTCCTGCATACATGAACCTGCACTCCTCCGGATATGAAATAAGCCTAATCTCATACATTTAATGTCGAACGGGTAATAGTATAGCATAAAGCTGGTGAGGCAGGGGTTACGTGAAAAAACGTTTTTCTGAATCTTTCAAGGTTTTGCGAAAGTGATTTTGTTGTTTGTACAAATACGCTCTGCATATTATAATAATGATGATTTGGATAAGGAGACAACAATGTGGAGGCACTGTCATTGAATGAATTTGAGCAAGGCCGTTACCTTAGTCCGCGCGGTCCCATTGGACTGATGAACAGGGTCTACAAGTACGTGCTGCCGGAAGTGCGGGCATGCCTCGATTTCTGGCGCCAGGATGCAGAAGGGATTCCCGATCCCGAGCTCCGCAAGCAAGCGCTTGCCAGCATTGAAACGAAGCAGTTTCATTGCGAAGGCGGCGGTATTTATGCCGCCGGCAATTTGTCGATGAGACATATACTGATTCCGCTAATTGTTGCTTATCAGACGATCAGTGATTATTTGGACAACCTATGTGATCGCAGTACTTCGCTTGACCCTGCCGATTTCCGGCTGCTGCATCAATCCATGCTTGATGCTATTAACCCAGAGGCGGAGCCGGTGAATTACTACGCGCTGCGCAATGAACAGAATGACGGCGGATATTTGTACAGGCTGGTCCGCAAATGCCAGGAGATGACCTCTCAGCTTCCCGGATATGCCGCCGCCGCAGCTGAGATTCATGATTTGGCCGTATTGTACACCGATCTTCAGGTCTATAAGCACATTCGTCCGGAGCTCAGGGAAGCTGCCCTGAAGGAATGGTGGGAGAGAGAGGGCCATCGTGCACCTCATCTCGGGTGGAATGAGTTTGCAGCCGCAACCGGTTCAACCCTTGGCGTCTTTATGCTTTTTTTGGCCTCATGTGATCCCAAGCTAAGCCTAAGCGCATCGGCTTCGATTCGTGCTGCTTACTTTCCGCATGTGTGCGGACTGCACATTATGCTGGATTATCTGATTGACCAGGACGAAGACCGGGCAGGCGGTGACCTCAATTTCTGCAATTATTATGACGACACTGATACCATGCTGAATCGGATCGCTTCCATCGTGGAGTGGGCCCGCAAGGATGTCCGGACTCTTCCCGAGACCTCAATGCATCGTATGGTCATCGAGGGGCTCTTGGCACTTTATTTATCCGATCCAAAAGTCAGCGAACAGCGGGAGGTTCGCTCTGTATCCAAACGGCTGATGAGAAAAAGCCCGCTGACCCGGCTATTCTTCTTCGTTAACAGCCGCTGGATACGCAAACACATGTATTAGTCGCACTAGATGCTGCCGGGCTCATTCTGACACGGAGGACATCCGGCGCAATTTTAAGGAGGAACAAACAGAATGGCAAACGTAAAAAAAATCGCAGTACTAACCAGTGGAGGAGATTCACAGGGCATGAACGCCGCTGTACGTGCGGTTGTCCGCAGTGCGATCTACTTCGGAATTGAAGTGTTCGGCATTCAGCGCGGGTATCAGGGTCTGCTCAACCGTGATATTTTCCCGATGGATCTGCGCAGTGTGGGTGACATTATCCAGCGCGGAGGTACCATTCTGCAATCTGCACGCTGTCTGGAGTTCCTGAAGCCTGAAGGCCAGCAGAGAGGTGCTGACATTCTTAATGAAATGGGCATTGACGGCCTGGTAGTCATCGGCGGTGACGGTTCTTACAAAGGAGCCAACAAACTCAGCAAGCTGGGTATTAACACCATGGCTCTGCCGGGTACCATCGATAATGATATTTCCTTCACAGATTATACGATTGGCTTCGATACAGCCGTAGGCGTTGTTGTAGATGCGATTAACAAACTGCGTGACACCATGTCTTCCCATGAGCGTTCTTCGATCGTGGAAGTTATGGGCCGCCATTGCGGAGACATCGCGCTGCATGCAGGTCTTGCCTCCGGTGCAGAAACGATTCTTGTACCTGAAATGCCGTATGACCTGAATGAAGTAGCGGACCGGATGAAGGACAATTTTGCCCGCGGCAAACGCCACAGTATTGTAATTGTTGCTGAAGGCGTAGGCAAAGGCGAAGATGTGGCACAGGCGCTCAAGGACCGCCATGCTTCTCTGGATGCCCGTGTAACGGTTCTGGGACATATCCAGCGCGGAGGTACACCTACTCCTGGTGACCGCAACCTGGCCAGCCGTCTGGGTGACTTCGCAGTCCGCAAGCTGATTGAGGGTGAATCGGACAAAGCATGCGGAATTATCAAGGGTGAACTGACTCTTACTGATATTGATAAAGTAGTGAACACTAAGAAAGACTTCGACACGGATCTGTATGAATTGGCTTCCCGTTTGTCCCAATAGGAACTATTATATTACCTTTAAGACCGCCTTGAGACAGGCGGTCTTTTTCCTGTGATCATAATTAGAAGGATATGCTTAACTCGATATTACTTTGCTCTGAGCTGGAAAAGATAAATAGTATTATTCCTTATACGGGTGCCATGACCTACAGCAAAACATCTTTTTCTCACTTGACTATATACCCCCACCCGTATATATTTATACCCGTAGGGGTATTACTTATAAGGGGGAACTAGAAGTGGGAAGAACTATTGTCATTATTGGCGGAGTAGCAGGAGGAGCGTCAGCTGCTGCACGTTTAAGAAGATTGAATGAGGAAGACCGGATTATTATTCTGGAACGTGGAGAGCATGTTTCCTTTGCCAACTGCGGGCTGCCCTATTACATCGGAGAAACTATTGATTCCAGAGAAAAGCTGTTTCTGCAGACACCTGCCGGTATACGGGCACGGTTCAATATCGATGTGAGAGTATTTACTGAGGCGACGCAGATTGACCGTGAACATAAGCGGGTAGAGTGCCGGAATAGTAAGACCGGAGAGGTTGAACAAATTCCATACGATATTATAGTGCTGTCTCCGGGTGCTCGGCCGATAGTGCCGTCTATTGAGGGTATTTCTGCAGCGGAGAATCTGTTCACCCTAAGAAATATTCCCGATACCGACCGTATCAAAGCCTATGTAGACCGCCGAAAGCCCCGACATGCTACAGTTATCGGCGCAGGCTTTATCGGCCTTGAAATGGCGGAGAATCTGCGGGAGCGGGGTCTTGAAGTAACTGTAATTGACCGGGGACAGCAGATTCTCAATCCGCTCGATCCGGAAATGGCCCGCCCGCTGGAAGAGCATATGCGGCTGCATGGTGTTGAAGTGCGGCTGAATGAAGGTGTAGAAGCTTTTGAACAACAGGGCAGCCTGCTGCGCCTTTCCTCCGGTGAAGTGCTCAGTACCGATATGGTGATTTTGGCAATTGGTATCAGTCCCGAGAATGATCTGGCACGCAGCAGCGGGCTTGCACTTGGTGTCCGTGGAGCGGTTAAAGTAAATGCCCAATTACAGACCAGTGATCCGGCTATCTATGCCGTTGGGGATGTCATTGAAGTCAAGGACCGCATTCAAGGGTTTGATACCATGGTTTCTCTTGCCTGGGGGGCGAACCGGCAGGGCCGTCTCGCAGCAGATCATATTAATGGGCGCGAAGCTTCATACAATGGGGCAATGGGAACGGCGATTATTAAGATTTTTGATTTAACTGCCGCTCTTACCGGTAATAACGAGAAGACGCTTAAGTCTCTTGGGGTACCCTATGAAGCGGTGCATATACATCCGAGTTCCCATGCCGGATATTATCCCGGTGCTGCACCGATAGCCATGAAGCTGTTATTCAATCCGGAGTCAGGAGCCATTTACGGAGCGCAGGCGGCGGGCAGCACCGGTGTTGATAAAAGAATCGATGTAATTGCCACAGCCATCCGCGGCAATCTTAAGGCTAATGAGCTGGCCGATATAGAGTTGTCATATGCTCCTCCATACTCCTCAGCCAAGGACCCGGTAAATATGGCAGGCTACGTAGCCTCCAATGTGCTGGAGGGGCTTGTAACAAACCTGCAGTGGCATGAGGTGGATGATTTCTCGCACGGCGGCGGACTTATCATTGATGTCAGGGAAGAAGTGGAGCGGTCAGCAGGCCATATACCCGGTTCTATAAACATTCCGCTGCCAGAGCTGAGAGAGCGTCTAACGGAAATCCCGCGGGATAAGGAAATTGCGGTATCCTGCCAGGTAGGGCTGCGCGGCTATATTGCTGCCAGAATGCTAAGCCAAAACGGTTATCAGGTAAGGAATGTTGACGGTGGATATAAGACTTATGCTGTGATGGAAGAAAGTCAGCTGCAGAGTACCGGGAAGCGCAAGGCTTCGTCCGGTTCAGCGGCTCCTGCCAATGCTGTGAATAACCGGACAGAACACGGGAATGAACAGCGTCTTATACTGGATGCTTGCGGTTTGCAATGTCCGGGCCCTATACTCAAAGTATATGAGACAGTAAAGTCAATGGAAGATGGCCAGAGGGTTGAGATTTCTGCAACGGATTTTGGTTTTGCCGCTGACATCAGGCAGTGGTGCAGCAAGACGCATAACACCCTGGAATCTGTAGATGTATCTGAGGGCAAAGTGAAGGCGCTGGTACGCAAAGGGTCATGGAATACAGCAGATGATGTGTTTCAGGTGCAGAATCCCCAAGTCACAGAAGGGACGACTATGGTTGTCTTCAGCGGCGATCTGGACAAAACCATTGCATCCTTCATCATTGCCTCAGGTGCTGCCGCGATGGGGAAGCAGGTAACGATGTTCTTTACTTTCTGGGGGCTGAATGTGCTGCGGCGCGGGCAGACCCCGCAGGTGAAGAAAGCCGGACTCGACAGAATGTTTGGAATGATGATGCCGCAAGGGACACGTAAGCTACCCTTATCAAGAATGAATATGGGCGGGCTGGGTGCGAGGCTGATCCGCTACACGATGAAACGCAAGAATGTTGATTCACTGGAGCAGCTTATGCAGGGTGCGCTTAATGCCGGTGTGAAGCTGATGGCCTGTTCTATGAGTATGGACATCATGGGTATATCACAGGAAGAATTGATAGAAGGGGTAGAGATTGGCGGTGTTGCCAGCTATCTCGGTGCCGCAGAGGATTCGGGAGTTAATCTGTTCATTTAAAGGGGCGAAGAAACCGTGGAATATGACAAGGCAATAATTAACAGATTGAAGCGTATAGAAGGTCAGGTAAGGGGTGTTCTCAGCATGCTGGAGGAGGGCAAGGATTGCCGGGAGATTGTAACCCAGCTGACCGCGATCAGAACCGCCGTAGACCGCACTGCCGGTGCAGTTATTGGAGACAACCTGGAGCACTGCATTCAGGAGGAGCTGGCAAAGGGAAATACTCCGGATCATGTCATCAAGGAAGCAGTACAACTGCTTGTGAAAAGCCGGTAAAAAAGAACAGCCGCAGACAGGAGGATTAACCTCTTGCCTGCGGCTGTTTTTCGAATATAAGCTGTAAATACTTAAGCCTTCTCAACAGCGAATCTTCGTTGCACTCTGACCAGCCGCGACAGCAGCAGAATAGCTCCGATAGCCAGACCCGCAATCAGCCCGATCCAGTAGCCGTAAGCGCCCAGATCCGTATAAGTGGCGAGCAGATAGCCAACCGGAAGACCAATTACCCAGTATGCAACGAAGCAAATGATGAAGGCAGGGGTAACATCCTTATAACCCCGCAGCACGCCCTGGGTTGGGGTGGCGATGGCATCGGAGATTTGGAAAAAGATTGCATAGATCAGGAAATGCTGAATTAGTGAAATCACCTCAGGCTCATCCGAATACAGCCCGGCGACATGGCTGCCGGCAAACAGCAGCACCAGCGCGGTAAGCAGGGAGAGGACGGCTGCCGTACCAATGCCCATGATTCCGTACTGGCGGGCATCCTTAAGCCGACCGGAGCCGCTCTCGAAGCCGACAAGTATCGTCAGACTCATACAGATGCTCAACGGAATCATATACAGGGTGGACGCGAAGTTGATCGCTGCCTGGTGGGCTGCAATAGTAACCGTATCAAAGCGGCTCATAAGCAGCGTTACGGCTGAGAAAACCGCAGTTTCAAAAAAAATTGAGAAGCCGATAGGTACACCGATCTTCAGCAGTTCCTTAAAGCTGCTCAGCGACATGGCATGAAATTTGCGGAAGAGCTGCAGGCCTCTGAAAGGCTCGGCACGATAGATAAAGACCAGGGCAATCAAGAAGATTACCCAGTATGTAATGGCTGAGGCTACACCGGCGCCTACTCCGCCAAGGCGGGGGAAGCCGAAGTTACCGAAGATCAGCAGGTAATTGAGTCCCACGTTAACCGGAAGAGCAATCAGTGTGATGAACATCGAGACACGGGTCTGACCCAGTGCGTCAATGCAGCTGCGGACTACGGTATAGCCGAACAACGGAATGATGCCAAAAGAAATCGCCCGCAGGAACCGGAAGGCGATATCCCGTACCTCTGGCTCCAGATTCATGAAATTGAGTACCGACGATAGGGCCAATCCGCCCAGAATGAGCACCAGCACCGATACGAGCAAGGAGAGCCACATGCCTTGCATGACCTGATGGGCAACATCTTTATTGCGGCGGCTGCCGATCAGATGGGAGACAATCGGGGTGATTCCCATTAGAATCCCGCTGAGTCCGGTCTGAATCGGAATCCACAAGCTTGTGCCGATAGCAACACCGGCGAGATCGTTCGTGCCGAATTTACCGGACATGTTCGTATCGAAGAAAGTAATGGCTGACAAGGCGATCTGTGTAATAAGGATCGGAAGCAGGATATGCAGAAACTGTCCGGCTTTTTGTTTAATGGAGGATGTCTGTTTCATAATAGTGGGTGCCCCGTTATCTTAATAGTAGTTGTAGGATGTACATGCTTAATTCTCAGTAAAAAACCCGGCAGCTGCCGGGTTCCGGATCGTCTTATGGTGATGTCTTATGGTGATTGGATACATCAGATAATTGCTGTAAGCTTATTGTTCGTAATCCACTTCCGAGGTATAACGGTTATTGGCGTTCCAGAGCAGGAATTCATCCACGTTCTCGTCTTTCAAGGCGCGGATCTGGTCTTCAACCTGCTTTTTGCCATATTTGACATAATGGCCGCTGCCGAGCCAGCTGGCGGTGAAATCCTGAATCCATGGACGAATTACCGGCTTGTAGCTGCCGAGCGGATCAAGCTTCTTGTGCGTATCGACCATTGAGCCTTTGATTGTAGCATAAGGGTCCTTATCCGGATCTTTGACGTCAAACCAGCCGGTAGAGTAATGGCTTGGATAGACCATCGGGCTGATGACATCCACATTCTTCGATATTTTGACGAAATCCTGGCCAATGCCCTCTGCTGCAGGAACTGACGCTGCATAGCCGAAAATATCAACAGATATACGTACGCCGAGCGGCGCGAGCTCTGCTTTGGCATATTTGACAAAGTCGGCAATGATTTCTACACGCGGTCTGTCACTCTTGGTGTATTTCAGTGTATCTGCACGTTTCTCGAAGCCTTCAGGGAAGCGTACATAGTCAAATTGAATTTCCTTGAATCCGAGCTTCGCGGCTTCTTTGGCAATATCCACATTGTATTTCCACACCGCTTCATTATAAGGATTCACGAAGCTGTCTCCGCCTTTGTTAGCCCAGACTGAGCCGTCGGTATTTACAAAGGATAATTCCTTGTTCTTCTTGGCCAATACAGAGTCCTTGAAAACAACAATCCGGGCAATCGGATATACGTCATGCTCCTTCAGACGTGCCATCAGCTTGTTGATATCTCCAATGAACGGCTGAGGATGTCCCATTTGCTGGAGTTCTGTGTTATCCGTTTTGTATGTGATGTAACCGGCGTCATCCTTGATATCGATGACCATGGAATTCAGCTCCGTCTTGTCGAGCAGGGCAAGCAGGGTTTCCATGCGTTCGCCCCCGGCGCTGTAGGCAGTTACATAAATCCCCTTAACCTTAGGTGCATCCGGCTGCGGATCGGTATGAAGTGCTGCGTCTGGTGTTGCGCTTGGTGAAGGTTCAGGTGCTGCCGTGCTGCCAGCTCCACCCGGTGTAATCGCTGTTGATTCTGGATTCGTAGTGTGTTCTGCGACGATGGGGGGATTCATGGCGCTCTGCAGTGCTGCTGCCACATCAGCGTCGTGGCCGTTATTCGGCACACCAACGCCTCCCAGGGCCATCATCAGTAATGCCCAGGTGATGTTCATTCGTTATTCGCTCCCTTTATGTACATTCCCTTAAAGTATAAAGTAACGGATGCACTCAAAAAGAACAGACTTGTAACAATACCCGTAATTTTTGGTGTCATAAAAAACCGCTCTTGTTGTTTATAAACGGGATGTACGGATTTTGAACCGCTGAATTAAAAAGTAAATGCCGCTCGGATCCGGCACGAAGGCCGAATCCGAAGCGGCAACTATAAAAACTTGCTCTTAGGGCAGCTTGCTCAGTGAAGATACGCAGAATTCTGATGCTCGCAAATGCTGTAATGGATGATATCCATGGCATCTGCCGGTTCCAGAATACTTAGACCGTCACGCAGAACGATTACAGAATTGAGTTCGTCCTGCTTCAGAAACGGTATCATATCGGGATACCACCTCATGACGATTGCTGACAGTTTTACCGTTTCCATTTCCACAAAAATCACCCTTTCCTTTTTCGAATCGAACTGAATTAGAATTCAGGGTCCACCCGGAAAAACGAAGTGCCTGGAAAAAAGAGGGGTAAATCACAATCTTCATGAAATTGATAAGGGTCCTGCGTGGTACTAATATATCACAATTTTAAAATATGCGCATTTTTTTCGGAGCCTATCTTTTGCGGAAAGACCCCATAACCCCGACTGTTTCAACGATGTTCACAAAAGCCTGCGGGTCGCTTGTTTTGATGATCCGTTTGAGCTCTGCGAGTTCGTACCGTGTGGTCACTGTCATTAGCATGTCCCGTTCCACATGAGAATAAGCACCTTCCGTCTTAATCTTTGTGACACCGCGCTGAAGCCCCAGCAATTGCTGCAGAAGCTCATCCGTCCGGGTTGTTACTATATAGACGGTGACTTTGATGTGGCTGACATGAATCAGATCGACGACCTTGCCGCTCACATAAATGGAGACCATGGATGCAAGTGCCAGGTTCCAGTTGTTATCGAAATAAGCTGCGGCCAGAATAACGAGCCCGTTAAGGCCGACCAGGACATTGCCAATCGGGAAATCGCGGTAACGTGTAATAATCGAGCCCAGAATATCGAAACCGCCGGACGAGCCGCCCACACGGAAAGACACTCCGGCCCCGACACCTACAAGCACCCCTCCGAAGACGGAAGCCAGCAGCATATCCGAGGATACCTGATGCACCGGTACCAGAGTCATCAGCCAGGTTGTGGCTCCGACAGAGAGGATACTGAGGATAATGAACCTCCGTCCAAGCTGGAACCAGCCGGCGGCAAGCAGCGGCACATTGAAGAGTAAATACAGCAGGCTGATATTAAATGGAGTGAAGTAACCGACCAGCATGGCCAGGCCTGATACTCCTCCACTGAGCAGTCTGTGCGGGATCAGGAACAGATTGAAGCCGCAGGCAATCATCGCAGAACCGAAGATTACGGCCAGATAACTCCCGAATAGTCTGAGTTTCAACAAACAAATTCACCTCTATGTTTAATGTAAGTAATGAAAGAAAGGAATGTACTGGTATTCCTGATCGGGTTTGTGATATAATGTATAGGATATTCTTGAGTAGGACGTTACAATGGTATTTTTGCATTGCTTAGAATGCGAAGTTACAGTTGTCAGGTATATGTAGTGGCCTGATCATAGGACATTTTTTTTGTCCCAATACGCGCTAAACCATGCAGGAAATACGGCATGATTGGACAGCCTATAAATGTGTTTACCGCTACTTAAGAATACAGACAAGCATGTGGAATGTCCACTGTATAGAAGGAGCATGAATAATTTGAAAACATTCGCAGAATTCGGCTTGGAGCCAAAAGTGCTACAGGCAATCACTGAACTAGGATTTGAGGAAGCAACACCCATTCAGGAGCAAGCTATTCCGCTTGCAATGGCCGGATCGGATCTGATCGGCCAGGCACAGACGGGTACAGGTAAGACCGCTGCTTTCGGGATTCCCCTCATTTCCAAGATCGCCCGGGAAGAAGAGAAAATTGTTGCATTGATTATGACGCCTACCCGCGAGCTTGCTATCCAAGTAGCGGAAGAAATCGGCAAATTGACCCGCTTCAAGGGACTTCGTTCACTGGCTATCTACGGCGGGCAGGATATCGGCCGTCAAATCCGCGGACTTAAGAAGAAACCACAGATCATTATTGGTACTCCTGGACGTCTCCTGGATCATATCAACCGCAAAACCATCCGTCTTGATGATGTACAGACCATTGTACTTGATGAAGCTGATGAAATGCTGGATATGGGATTCATGGAGGATATCCAGACGATCCTCAAGCTCGTTCCGGAAGAACGCCAGACGATGCTCTTCTCGGCTACTATGCCTCCTAACATTCAACGTCTTGCCCAGCAGTTCCTGAAGAACCCACAGCATGTATCCGTAATTCCTAAGCAAATCAGCGCACCGCTAATCGATCAGGCTTATATTGAAGTTCCTGAACGCCAGAAGTTCGAAGCGCTCAGCCGTTTGATTGATATGGAGTCCCCTGATCTGGCTATCGTCTTCGGCCGTACCAAACGCCGGGTAGACGAGCTTGCTGAAGGATTGCAGAAACGCGGATATTCCGCTGATGGCCTGCATGGTGACTTGTCGCAGAACCAGCGCGATGCTGTAATGCGCAAATTCCGCGACGGCAGTATTGATGTACTGGTTGCTACAGACGTTGCAGCCCGCGGTCTGGACGTTTCCGGTGTAACTCATGTAATTAACTTTGACCTTCCGCAGGATCCTGAAAGTTATGTACACCGTATCGGCCGTACCGGCCGTGCCGGTAAAGAAGGAACTGCATGGTCCTTCGTAACTCCTCGCGAAATGGATCACCTGCACCTGATCGAACGTGTTACCCGTCACCGCATTACCCGTAAACCGCTTCCTACTATGGCTGAGGCTATTGAAGGCAAACAGCGCATTACAGCTGAACGTCTGCTGGCAATGGTTGAGGACGGCGGCGAACTGAACGAATACAAAGGTATTGCCATTCAATTGCTGGAACAATATGATTCTGTACAGCTGCTATCCGCAGCTATGAAGCTTCTTACCGGCGATAACAAGGATGCGCAAATCGAGCTGACTCCTGAAGATCCGATCCGCGCGAAACGCCGCGGAGGCAAGAACGATATCCGCAGCGGACGCAAGCCTAACGGCGGCGGCTATGGCGGCAACCGTACAGGCTCCGGAACTGGCAGCAGCAGTGGCGGCGGCTATCGCGGTAACCGTGATAATGCCAGCAGCGGCGGAAGCACACGTGGCGGCTACAGCAGCGGCTATGGCAGCAACAGCGGCAGCAGCTACGGCGGCGGCTACAAAGGCAACCGTGATGCGGGAGCAGGACGCGATGGCGGTGCAAGCCGCAGCGCAGACCGTAAACCGTCGGCACGCCCAAGCAGCACAAGCACCCGTCCGGCTAAACAGGATTACGACGTTTAAGCATTGCGATTGACATAGGAAGAAGACGAGCGACCGCGAGCGGTTCTCGTCTTCTTTTTTTGCAGATATAGGAAATTATATACTTCTAGTAATACCTTATCCTTATCATGCACGATTAGATGAAAGTGCGGGTAATAATGACGAGCAGAATGAACAGGACCAGAATGGTGCCGGTGGAAGTCCAAGGATTGCAGCAACCGGGTGCGGACATGGGATTAACCTCCTTTAAACAGTGGTTGTTGTGGTTACGATTCTAATATATGGACGAATCACAGAGCTTGCGTAGACACTTACCTATAACTTGTAAACTTGGGCGCTGGAAAAGTCCGGGTCAAATAGGGTATAGTTAAGATACGCAGTATGCGCTAGATAGACAGGAGGAAGGGAATTGGAGTTTAAGGGAGCAATGGGCGGTTTATACCGCATCACAGAATGGATATCACGTATTGCCTTCAGTAATATTTTGTGGGCACTGTGTTCGGTTCCATTTCTGTTCGCAGGAGTTATGAAGATGATTATGCTGGGTTCGGAAGCAGGCGGACCGAATGAGCAGATCACGCTCAACTGGGTACTTGGCGTACTCGCGCCATTCACTGTATTTCCCGCTACGGCGGCGTTGTTTACAGTGGTGCGCAAATGGGTGATGGGTAACACAGATGTAAGCACATTCCGCACTTTTTTTCAGGGGTACAAAGAGAATTATTTCAAAAGCATGCTTGGAGGTATTATCTACACCCTGCTGTTTGTGATTATGTACGTTGATGTTACCGTATACATGACACAAATGGCCAATTTCAAAATCGTCGGTATCCTGATGCTCGTGCTGATGATTATTTTGTTCGTTTCCATGTTCAATTTCTTCTCGATCGTGGTTCATTACCAGATGACCTTCAAGGAAGTGGTGACCAACTCCATTCTGTTGACCATCGCCCGGCCGATCCGTGTATTCTCAACACTAATTGGTTCAGCGGTTCTTCTCTATATAGGTCTGCGGTATCCGGTGCTCTACGCTCTTTGTATTCCTACATTCATTGCTATGCTTGCTTTCTTTAACTTCTATGCAACGTACAACAAGCTGCAGCTGCAGGTGGAGAAGAAGAAGCTGGCTGAAGAGCAGGCGGCGCTGGAAGCAGCCGAGAATGAAGGCATGCCTTCTGACGAGGATGATGAGGAAGCGGAAGAGGGTATTAACCTCAAGAAGAGTTAACATTCCGGTAACCGAAAGATCAATAATTTTGACGGAAATTTATTCCAGTGTTAATTAAAGCGCATACAGGTTTACTTTTTCGTTAAAACGCAATATAATATTAATAAATCCTGCGATGTACGTTATGGTTGCTCGTTGTTTTGAACCAATGATAATGTCTTGGGAGATCTACATGAAGCGCGGCTGAACAGCCCTGTCTATACGACTTGGGGAATTCAAAAACGACTTCTGCGGTCACCCACCTGCTATAGCAGGTTCAGAAGACACTGCAGCCGGACGGCATAGGCGGGTTTTCTACTGTTTTTGACAAGGCACCCTGTTACCTGCTCACTGCAGGATTAGGGTGCCTTTTATGGTGTGTGTTCCGTTTTTTTTGTGAGCAGTACTTGTAAGTGCATTGCTGTTCCCGCCAGCTAATGGAAGCGGGATGTTAGGACTGCCCTGCATGGCTGGGCTATTTACCCGGACAAAGTGCGCTATGCTCTTTTGTTCCGGGGATAAGAGTGTTACACTTAGAGTAATGAACTTGGGATTTGAAGAGGGGGAAGAATTTTGTCGTTGAAAAGAACCTTGGTCGGTTTATTTCGCAGTCATGACGGAACAAGCGACCGTGCAAAAGATCCGACACTCAAAACACGTTATTACACTCTTTCAAGAGACAAGGCGTGGGATGAAGTATCCGCAACGCTGAAGAAGATTCCTGGATTCAAAGTGCTTCACGAAGTACAGTCTGTAGGGGAGATCACCCTGGAGAAGAGAACGGCGTTCGGCCGCACATTGGATATCACCGTATCTGTGCTGAGTACCTCTCCGGTACGCTGTGCCGTAGATATGTATTCCGCATCCAGAGGATCGCTTGGCGATTTGGGTGCCAATTACCGTGTCATTCAGCGTTTGTACCAGTCACTCGATAAGAAGCTGGGCAAATATAAGGCTGACTAAGAGCAAGCTGCACTTTTCTGTCCAGAGATTGTATGCGGTTTCTAAGCGCGGTACAGGCCGTGCCGGGCATTAATAAATAGGGCTCATCATACGCAAAAAGCGGGAGAAGGATGACCTTCTGCCGCTTTTTTTCACAAAAGTAAGACTGAAAATGTATAAGTATGGTGCGCTTGCGGTTACAGCAGTGCCCGAACAGCAGAGATGGCAGCTTCATAGTCCGGATGCTCCGCCATTTCGCTGAGGTATTCAACATAAGCCAGCTTGTCATTCTTGTCCACAACGAAGATGGAACGCATATCCAGACGGAATTCCTTGATAAGTACGCCATAGGCTTGTCCGAAAGAGGTTTCCTTATGGTCGGAGAGTGTAATTACACTGTCAATGCCTGCAGCGCCGCACCAGCGTGCCTGAGCGAAAGGCAGGTCTGTGCTGATAGTGAGGATAACCACGTCATCGCCGAGACCGGCAGCCTCGCTGTTGAAGCGGCGGGTCTGTGCATCGCACACGCCGGTGTCGAGGGAAGGCACAACGCTGATCAGCTTTATTTTGCCGGCATAATCACCGAGTGAAGCATCTTCCAGCAGATTCTTGCTTACCACGAATGCCGGTGCGGAATCTCCTGCCTTCAGTTCAGGTCCTACGAGAGTAATGGGACTGCCTTTAAAAGTAGCTACGCCTGTTCTTTCTTGCGTCATGTCCTTGTTTCCTCCTTGGATTGCAATATTGGATTGTTACTGCCACAATAAATTATAATCTTTTTAGAAGCTGAATGTCGAGCCGGACAAACATACATAAAAGGATGGGTGCTATGATTTTCATACGATACGAGAAGTGGAAAAGTTATCTCCGGTATTATCCGGTAACCTGTGTGCTGATTCTGGCCAATGTGCTGATGTTCATTGTACTGTCACTGAATGGCGGCTCAACGAATCTGCAGACTCTCGTGAAGTTCGGGGCAACGGTAAATGTCGGACCGGAGAAAGAAGAGCTGTGGCGCTACGCTGCGGCCATGTTCCTGCATAACGGGTTTGCCCATCTGTTCTTTAACAGTTTCGCCCTGCTGGTATTTGCGCCTCCCCTGGAGCGGCTGATGGGCTGGTGGCGGTATGCGCTGCTGTATCTGGCCGGCGGGTTCCTGGCGAACCTTCTGGGGGTTGCCATCAGCGGCCGCGGAGTAGTAGAGATCGGGATTGTCTCTGTAGGCGCCTCTGGAGCCATCTACGCCGTTTATGGAGCATTCCTCTACATTGCGTTACTGCAAAGAACGATGATGGACGAGGGCTCGCGCAAGACGCTGTACGGCCTCCTGGTGATGGGGATTATTATGTCGTTTGCCACACCGCATGTAGATTATATGGCCCATATCGGCGGTCTGGTAGCCGGCTTCTTCATTTACGGACTAATGATCCGCGTGTTCAAACGAAACCGACGATAAGAGAGGGTGTAGACGTGGAGCTTAGACAGCTGCAGTATTTTCTAAAGGTTGCCCAAAAGGAACATGTCACCAGAGCGGCGGAGGAGCTGCATGTCGCACAATCTGCAGTAAGCCGCCAGATTCATCAGCTTGAGCAGGAGCTCGGTGTAGATCTGTTCATGCAGAAAGGGAGGAACCTGCAGCTTACTCCCGTCGGACAGCTCTTTTGCAAAAGAGTAGAGTCGCTCCTTAATGAACTGGACCGCTCGGTGGCGGAGGTTCATGAATTCCTTGATCCGGAGCGCGGGGAGATCCGCATCGGCTTCCCGCATAGCCTCGGGACCCATCTTATTCCTTCCATTGTTGCGGAATTCCGCCGTCATTATCCGCATGTTAAATTCCGCTTTAAGCAAGGGGCCTATCCGTCCTTAATTAAGGATGTAATTTCGGGTGAGGTGGACCTGGCCTTCATTTCTCCATTTCCGGAGAATGACGGGCATGTGGCCGGAGATATTGTAATGACTGAAGAGCTGTTCGCCATTCTGCCGCAGAATCATCCGCTGGCCGGAGAGGAAGTGATCCGGCTGGAACAGCTGCGGGAAGAGAAATTTGTCTTATTCAGCCAAGGCTACTCACTGCGGCCGATTGTATGGCAGGCTTGTCTGCAGGCGGGGTTCAAGCCGCAGATCGCTTTTGAAGGCGGGGAGACAGATACGATCCGCGGTCTGGTAGCTGCCGGGATGGGAGTGAGTCTGCTGCCGGAGATGGCGTTCTACCAGACCAATCCGATGCAGCCGGCGCAGGTCCGGGTCGTTGAACCCTCGGTAACAAGAACTGTGGGGCTGATTCACAGGGCGGACGGCAAGCTGCCGCTGGTGGCCCGTTCATTCCGTACCTTCCTGCTAACATATTTCAAAGACAGACAGCAAAACAATACCCCGGTCGGCTCTTAGCCTACCGGGGTATTGTTTGTAATTATCTAAAGCTAACTCTTAGTCGCGGTTCCCCAGGAACATGAGGATCAGTCGGATAAGCTCGAGCAGCGAGACTAATGCTGCTGCCACGTACGTGAGTGCTGCGGCATTCAGGACCTTGGCGACCCCGCGTTCCTCTTCATTGCGGATGAAGCCTTGCTGGACCATAATCTGGCGTGCCCGGCTGCTGGCATTGAACTCGACAGGCAGCGTGACAAGCTGGAAAGCTACTGCGGCCGAGAAGAAAATGATCCCCAGACCTATAAGGTTCAATGAGCTGAAAATAAAACCGGCCAGCAGCATAAAGGGTGCAACACCTGATGCGAAGTTAACGACCGGGAACATCCGGTGGCGGAGCGTCAGCATCGGATAATGTTCCTTATGCTGAATCGCATGGCCAATCTCGTGACAAGCGACGGAAACCGCTGCGATGGAGCTTTCATAATATACGGGCTCAGACAGCCGGACAACACGGTTGATCGGGTCGTAGTGGTCAGACAGGGTACCCCGTACCGGTTCAATAGGTACATCGTACAATCCGTTTGCGTCGAGCATACGGCGGGCGGCCTCATATCCTGTCAATCCATTCATGTTGGGCACCTTGGCCCATTTCTTGAAATTACCCTTGACCCTGAACTGGGCCCACACGGAGAAGATAAAAGCGATAATTAATAATAGATACATTAGGGGCATCATATGTCTCATTCCTCCACTTTAAGTTACAAGCTGTTACATTGACGGCCCCTGCGTCAGCAGAAGCCGGATCGCTTCCATGCAGGCAACGCCTTGCGGAATTAATGCTGCTAATGCCCGGTTGGCCTGTCCGGGCTTCAAACCGCTGATTACCGGTTCAAGAGCCTTGACTTCGCGCTCAAGCTGCTGCATCTGAATCTCAAGCTGAACCAGTTTGCCCGAGACCTCGGCTTCCGGTGTAGCTGCGTTCCATTTGCCCATCAGGGATTTGATTTCTTCCAATGTATATTTCTCCTGCTTTAGCTGATTAATACGTTGTAAATTGATCAAGGTTTCATGACTGTACAGCCGGTAGTTCTTCATGCTTCTTGATTCGGGTGTAATAAGTCCGAGCTTCGTATAATAATCAATGGTACGCTCACTCGTGCCGGCCGCCTTGGCCAGCTCACCAATACGGTAAAGGGTCATATCTCCAAGTCATCTCACCTCGCTCGAAGCGGCAGGCTGTAATACAGCGATGTGCTCTGCTTCATTTATTATTCTTATAATTAATGATACCAAATTGCAAACCATACAGTCAAACGTCACGCTTACTTAAAGTATATGCTGTAATTTCTGAAAGATGCGCTGTTTATTTATATGAGGTGATCCCTTCTTTGCGGAGTGCGGGAGCATAAATTTCCATAATGGTGGGGATTCAGACAGGGAAGGCAAAGTTTATATATAACACAACATGTGATGTATTGACTTAAGTACCCAAAATATCCCGGATATTCTAATCAGCCGCTTAAGAAAAGCAGTTAAACATATTTTATATTGAAGATAAACAAGGGGGATGTCAGGTAAAATCCGGCGTGAAAAGGTATGTTTACTAACTGATATTAATAAAAATACATAATGAAAGATCTTGAATCCTACACGAAGTGTATGCGCTTGCATCCTTGACTGGTATGGAAGTTGGCGGTTTCTGCGGATTATCTGCGATCTGGCAGGGGAATTGTCATACGGTGAATAAATCGTGAGCTTCCGATAATAAATTAAAACATTCAAAAAAATAGTCTTGTCAATTTCCCTGACTTCTGATTATAATGACATTAAGAGTTTCACGCTTTGTTAGAAAATATAACATTGGGGAGTGGGGTAAAGTATGAAAAAAAAGATGTTGATGATGTTCCTGGCCATGGTTACACTGATGATCTATCCGGTCAGCGCATTTGCAGCTGAGGGTCCGGCAACACCGGATCTGCAAATCGGACTTGACACTGCGTTTACGTTCCTGGCATTTATCCTTGTATTCTTTATGCAAGCTGGTTTTGCAATGCTTGAAGCAGGTTCGGTCCGGATGAAGAATGCCGGCCACGTTGCCGGTAAGACGGTATTGACACTGGCCATTGCAAGCTTGTGTTTCTGGGCTCTGGGCTTTGGTCTTGGCTTCGGTAACGGCAATAGCTTCTTCGGTACTACAGGCTTCTTCTACGGTGGAGATACAACGGCTTCCTCGTTCGAATCCCTGTTATTCTCCGATGTCACTCTAAATGTTAAATTCCTGTTCCAAATGGCTTTCGCAGCGGTTTCTCTGGCGATCGTATCCGGTGGTATGGCGGAACGTGCGAAGCTGAGCGTATACATCATCTTCGGAATTCTTTTCTCAGTAGTGATCTACCCGGTTGTAGCTCACTGGGTATGGGGCGGTGGCTGGCTGGCTGAGCTGGGCATGCAGGACTATGCAGGTTCCACGGTTGTCCATCTTACAGGTGCAACTGCAGCTGTTGTGGCTACAATCCTCCTTAAACCCCGTCTGGGCAAGTTCAATAAAGAAGGCAAACCGGTTATCATTCCTGGTCACAACCAGGTATTCACAGTACTCGGCGTTATCATTCTCTGGTTCGGCTGGTTTGGCTTCAACCCGGGTAGTGCATTGTCCCCGATGGGCGGATTCTTCGGCCACGTGGCACTGACAACGAACCTGGCTGCTGCTGCAGGCGGTCTGGCGGCACTGATTGCTTCCTGGCTGTACTTCGGCAAGTCGGATATTCCGGCAATGCTGAATGGTGTTCTGGCTGCACTCGTTGCTATCACTGGTGCCTGTGCATTTGTAGAACCTTGGGCAGCAATTCTTATTGGATTTATCGCTGGTGCATTCACGTTCATGACATCACAGTGGCTGGAACGTGCAGGTCTCGACGATCCGATCTACGCCTTCTCCGTTCACGGTATTGCAGGGATGTGGGGAGCCATTTCTACAGGCTTGTTCGCAACACCTGAGCTTGTTGAAACTGTTGGTGTCGGTAAAGCCGGTTTGTTCTACGGCGGCGGGGCACATCAGCTGGGAGTACAGGCGCTTGGTGTCATCGGAACCTTTGCTTTCGTAGCGGTGATGTCCTTCATTATCCTCTACGTGATGAAGATGGTTATCGGACTTCGTGTAACGGAAGAAGAAGAATTGATGGGTCTGGATATCAGTGAGCATGGTACTTACGGTTATCCTGAACAAATGAAACTGATTACAGAATCGGAATCCAAACCCTTGAAATAATTATATCTTCTACTCAATAGGGAGGCGGACCGAGTGGCTTCGATGGAGACAGCAGACTGGAACGAAGATGAAAGATACTTGTCCATCGTAACGGCCGGTTCGCCGCAGGAGCTTAAGGCCAGGCGTACCGCTTGTCAAACAGTACTTCTGGAGCAATTAAACGTTATTCCGGTTGAGGAATGGATGTGCCGGGTGAATGCAATGCATGATCAGATTGCAAGAACAGCGGTACACATATGTGAGGCGCAGATGAAGGAGGCGGGCTATGGCCTGCCTCCCTGCGCCTATTCCTTTATTGTATTCGGCAGTGCAGGCAGACAGGAAGCTACGCTGTGGAGTGATCAGGATAATGGTTTGATTGTAGAAGGAGAGCTGGATGGGCTCAAGAAAAGCTATTTCGAAGCCTTTGGAGCCATGTTGTCCGATGTGCTTGAAACTACAGGATACGAGAAATGCGATGGCAAGGTGATGTGCTCCGAGCCTTTGTGGCGTAAAACACTGCCTGAATGGGAGCATCAGCTGGCGGGATGGATGGAGCAGCTGGAATGGGAGCCTGTCCGTTACTTGATCATAGCTTCCGATATGCGCCATGTGGCCGGCAGCATAGAATTGTCCGCGAAGTGGAAGGAAGCTTTTCATGCCGGTTTTGCAGACAATCACAAACTGGCGATGGCTGTGCTGCGCAATACCGTGCGTCATAAAGCAACGCTTAATCTGCTTGGACAGGTGCTCACGGAGCGATTTGGCGATTATGCAGGCGGTTTTGATGTCAAATACGGGCTTTATATCCCGCTTGTCAATATTGTCAGGCATTTGTCGCTGCTGCACGGGATACAGGATTCTTCGACGCTGAAGAGGCTTGAGCATTTGGCTGAACTGGACATATACCAGCATCTTGAAGAGATCCGGCGGGCATTTCTGACTGCCTTGAAGATGCGTGTGAATACGCCTTATACGGTGGAGGACGGCTTGCTAGCAAGCAGTGATTACTATGCCGAGAATGATTTGAAGAATAAGCAGCTCAGAAGTGAGCTGCGGGAAAGTCTGCTGCTGGTCAGGCGCCTGCACAAGGCCCTGCAGCGTCAGCTCCGGTCCGCGGAAAGGAGACAGCCATGAAGGAGCCGAACAAAGGCGGAGGGTTCTGGAATAACCTGAGACAAGGCGGAATGCCATCCGCCATCGCTTCCATGAGAGGCGGAGAATCGGCGCAGCAAACCGCACAGCAGATGGCTTTTATCCGTTCTCTTATGCGCGAAAAACGGCGTCCGGAAGTGCTGCACACGCCGCTCTCTGAGCTGGAGACCGTTATATTTGATCTTGAGACTACCGGCTTCTCCCATCAGGGCGGGGATGAAATTATGTCCTTCGGGGCGATCCGTGTGGTAGGGGAAGAGATTAAGGAAGACGAATGTTTCTACACGCTCGTGAATTGCGGGACGGCTATTCCTGATAATATTACCAGGCTGACCGGGATTTCAGAGGAAATGACATCCAGTGCCCCGTCTTTGATGGACGGACTGCACAATTTCATGTCCTTTGTCGGACAGAGAGTACTGGTGGCACATGGAAGTGCACATGATAAATCTTTTCTGAATGCCGCCTTATGGAAAACCTCCAAGGTGCAGCTGACCCACCGGGTACTGGATACGATGATGCTGGCCCGCTGGCTGGAGCCGCACCGCAGTAATTACACGCTGGATGAGCTGCTGGCCATCCACGAGATCCCGATTGAAGGCCGTCATCATGCGCTGGAGGATGCCAAAATGACGGCGAAATTATGGGTAGCGTATCTCCGGCAGATTTCCCAGAAGAACCAGGTGGAGACACTGGGCGATCTGTACGCTTATCTAAGCAGGACTTAAGGGCACATGCTGTAAGGCAGGTGTCTGTACAGAGCCATTGCTGTCCGTACGCTGTATTAGGAAGCCGTTCAGCAGCGGAGTACCGGTATGGCCGGTTCCCGGAGAGCCGATCAGGTATACCTTGAACTCAGGCCCCAGCGAAGACAGGCCGTTCAGATCGGCAAGAGAAGGCCAGGGCGCAGCATGCGGATGGGAGTGGAAGAATCCGACAGGTGCGGGTTCACGGTATACGGCTCTGATCCACTCTCCGGGATCAGGTACGAAAGAATGCAGCGGGTCAGGCGCTACGTTGCGTACCGGCACATAGTTGTCGATACACATGCCGCCCGCTGCGGCAGCTCCCAGCAGGATTCCGCAGGCTTCCTGCGGATAACAGGATAGCAGATGCTTCCCCAGCATATGCTGTACGGAAGAGCTCAGTCTGATCGACTGGGGGATTCCCTGGCTCGCTGTCATATCTTCACCCCTCTCTCTTTATGGGATTTCGTCTTTGGCGGAATCCTCTTTTTTTATTGCAAATAACGTTTGAAACTGCAGCAGGTGGGGGTACAATAGAGGAAAATCCTCTAAGTAAAGGAACTGACTCCTATGAAAGCAGTCCATAAACGGAATTTGACTGTTCTGGCCCTGATTGTTTTTCTGGCCGTTCTTGCCATAGAGCATAGAAGCAAGGCTGAGCCGAAAGCGGTCGCGGTCCTTCAACAGCAGGCGGAGCCGGAGACTGGTGCTTCCGCAGGCTTGAGAGCCCCTTCATTCATGCTGCAGGAAGGCGACAAACAGTATGAAGTCGGGGGAGCAAGGGAGAAAGCGGTAATGCTGAATTTCTGGGCCTCCTGGTGTGATCCCTGCCAGCAGGAAGCACCGGAGCTGAACAAGCTGGCAATGAAATACAGCGATGTGCTGGATATTTACGGCATCAATGTTACCAGCCAGGATTATAAACCGAACGCAGAACGGTTTGTCAAAAAGTACATGCTGGCTTTTCCGGTGATGTATGATCTGAAAGGCCAGATCTTCGATAAATATAATGGAGCCGTATTCCCGACTAATGTACTAATTGACAAGAAGGGTGTAATTAGCGAGATCATTCTTGGTGTCCTGACCGCTGAGGAATTGGAGCAGAAGATTATCGCCTTAACCGGTTCCTGACGAGGCCGGCGGCAAGGTGCTGCAAAGCCCTCCGGTGCGGATGTACTTCCGCACCGGAGGGCTTTTGCTTTTGAGCAACCTATGGATAAAGGCAGTTAGTGATTGACTAAGCCTCTCGGCTCACTGCTGGCCTGGGTGCCATGATCCAGCGAAATCTGTCCGAGCAGGGCATAGCGCATAGAATCGACCAGTGCCTCCCAGCTCGCTTCAATCACGTTGCTGGATACGCCTACTGTGCTCCAGGTGTCTCCGTAGTCTTTGGATTCAATGAGTACGCGAACCTTCGCTGCGGTCTGGTCCTGCTCGTCAAGCACCCGGACCTTATAGTCGGAGAGGTGCATATCCTTAAGCTGCGGGAAATACGTCTGCAGCGCCTTGCGCAGCGCGTTATCCAGCGCATTGACCGGACCATTGCCTTCTGCGGCAGTATACAGGTTCTCGCCGCCGACCTTCAGTTTGACGAAGGCTTCAGAGACGACGGGGCGGCCGGAAGTTTTCTCTACCAGCATCTTGAACGACTCGAAGGTGAACAGCTCGTTCATCTCCCCGGTAGCTTCCCGGAGCAGCAGTTCAAGCGAGGCATCCGCCCCTTCGAACTGATATCCCTGATGCTCCAGGTCCTTGATCTTATCAATAACCTTGCGGGCCTGTTCGCTGCTTGGATCGAGACTGAGTCCCATCTCCTGGGCTTTGGACAATACATTGCTCTGTCCTGCGAGTTCAGAGACAAGCACACGCTGTTTGTTGCCGACCAGCTCGGGAGCGATATGCTCATAGGTGCGCGAATCGCGCAGAATGGCCGAGACATGAATGCCGCCCTTATGGGCAAAAGCCGCGGTTCCGACATAAGGCTGGTTTACCGGCATGTTCACGTTGGCGACTTCGCTGATGAACCGGGCGGTGTTGGTTAATTGGGGTAACGAATCTCCCGGGATACAGTGATACCCCATCTTCAACTGCAGGGTTGGAATGATGGAGCACAGATTGGCGTTACCGCAGCGTTCGCCGTAGCCGTTGATGGTTCCCTGGACCTGACGTACACCCGCACCGATTGCGCTTAAAGTGTTAGCTACCGCAAGCTCGCAATCGTTGTGTGTATGAATGCCCAGAGCAGCACCCGGAAGCTGGATGCCCATGCCGGAGACGATCTCCTGAATTTCATGCGGCAGGGTTCCGCCGTTGGTATCGCACATTACAAGCCAGTCGGCTCCGGCTTCGCGGGCACGGGCGAGTACGGCAGAAGCATATTCGGGATTGTTCTTATACCCGTCGAAGAAATGCTCCGCATCGAAAATGACCTCCAGTCCCTGACGTTTCAGGTAGGAGATGGAGTCGCCGATCATGGCAAGGTTCTCTTCAAGGGTAGTCTGCAGCGCAGTATGAACGTGGAAGTCCCAGGACTTCCCGACCAGGGTCGCTGCCGGAACGCCGGCATCAATCATTCTTTGCAGCCCGTCGTCATGCTCCGCTACAGAATTCTTGCGCCGGGTGCTGCCGAATGCCGTGATTTTGGCATTCAGGTGGAGCTCCTGGACTCTTTTGAAAAATTCAATGTCTTTGCTGTTGCTTCCCGGATTGCCGCCTTCAATATAATGGACACCCAGATCGTCGAGTTTCCGGGCAATCTTCAGCTTGTCATCCGCCGACAGACTGATCCCTTCGCCTTGAGTGCCGTCGCGCAGGGTAGTATCGAAGATGGAGATAGACTTAGACATGAGTGTCCTCCTAAAAGTGTTGTTTAGCATAACTTCCTTGAAACCGCTTCGTGCAAAACTGGCCTCGGAAGCATTAGCTTAAGTTGTAGTTGTAGTTAGCATACACATATATGAAATTAATTTTTATATTATAGCATTTTTACGCGGGAAAGTAACAAAGAACTTTTCACTTAAACGCCACAAGAGGCTCTTCTGCAAGTTGACCTCCCGCAAGGTGAAGAGGTATGCTGACAATAACAATGGAACCCTGAAGATAAGAAGGTAGATACCATGCAGAATGTGGATCAGTATTATCCGGCAAGCGGCAGGGTTATTCTACATGTGGATATGAATGCCTTTTACTGCTCGGTGCATGAGGCGGAGGATCCGGAGCAGTATAAAGGTAAAGCGACGGCCGTTGCCGGGAGCGTGGAGTCCAGACGTGGGATTATCGTCACTTGCTCCTACGCCGCACGCAGGCTGGGCATCTCAACCGGGATGCAGGTGCAGAAGGCGCTGCGAATCTGTCCATCCTTAATCCTTATTAAGCCGGACTTTCATTTATACCGCAAGTACTCGAATGCATTTATGCAGATTGCCTACAGCTATACTCCGCTGCTTGAAGCGGTATCGATAGACGAATGTTATCTGGATATTACCGGTTCGCGCCAATTCGGGACCCCTCCGCAGATTGCCGAGACGCTGCAGCGGCGGATTATGGAAGAGCTGGGTCTGCCCTGCTCCATCGGGATTGCCCCCAATAAACTGCTGGCGAAGATTGCCTCTGATCTCAAAAAGCCGAATGGCATATCCGTGCTGCGGCTGCGCGATGTGCCGTCCATTCTATGGAACAAACCCTGCAACGAGATGTTCGGAATCGGCAGCAAGACGGCCGAGAAGCTGAAGAAGCTGGGTATTTACAGCATTGGACAGCTGGCGGCAGCGGATGAGGCGATGCTGGTCGGACATTTTGGCGTGATGGGCTCGTGGCTGAAGCGGGCCGGCAACGGGATCGATCACGGGGTAGTGAACCCTGAGCGGGAACAGAGCAAGTCCATCGGCCACACGACTACGCTGCCGCGGGATGTGGTGGGGCTTGCGGAGGCGCGTCCGATCCTGCTGAATCTCAGTGATCAGGTGGCTCGGCGGCTGCGGAAGCAGGGTCTGGTCGCTGCGGGAGTGCAGCTTACGATCCGTACACCGGATATGAAGACGATTACCCGTTCGCGCCAGCTGGAGGCACCTACAGAGAGCGCTGAAGACATCTATAAGGCTGCTCTGGACCAGTTCGCGCGCCACTGGAAGGGCGACAAACCGGTACGGCTGCTGGGGGTGACCCTTCAGGGGCTGACGCTCAAGGAGGATTCCGCCATTCAGCTGGACTTGTTCGATTACGAACGGCAGCCGAAGAAGGAATCGCTGAATAAGGCGATGGATATGCTGCGCAACAAGTTCGGCGAGAATGCGGTGCTGACAGCAGGGATGCTCACCGACAGCCACTCGGCGCGGCTGCGCAATCACAAGGAGCGGGGAACCTCGCTGCAGAAGGACAATCTCAGCGGCGCGGACCGGGATACCGACTGAGATATCGGCCCGGAATTGCAGCCTGGATGCGGCCGTTTAATAGGGCAATACTGTAAACACATTGAAAATTCATTGAAATTGTATCCTATTTATATTAATATGAGAAAAATAACAGGCTGCTACTGCAGGCTGTATTGTTTAACGGGAGGCAGAGATAAAATGGCTAAGTACACTTGGGTCGAAAAAGATACATGCATCGCTTGTGGTGCTTGTGGCGCGACGGCCCCTGATATTTTTGATTACGATGACGAAGGTTTGGCAGAAGTGATCTACGAGAATGACGGTAACCACGGGAATGTAGTGATTCCGGACGACTTGTTCGATGACCTGCAGGATTCCGCTGACGGATGTCCAACAGACTCCATTAAGATTGCGGATGCGCCGTTCAACAAAGAAGGCTAAGTCCGGACTTCAATTCATCAGTACCTAATGTAAGGATCGGATATAGGGTGATACTTATATTTGATCCTTACATTAACATAAAGGCATCTCCTGACCGTGATAAATGCGGCTTGAGATGTCTTTTTTTAATGTCCTGACCGATATAAAATATAAAGAAACTAAGTTGAATCATAGATTCCCGGAGGCCAATGTGAAAAATTCGCAGCATCTTAAAGCATATGTGCAGATGCATCCTGATAACAAGATGGCATGGTACTTGCTCGGTAAGGAATACTATAAGAACGGTCAGCAGGGAAAAGCCAATTACTGCTTCAACCAGGCCGGCGAAGTGTATGAAGCTTTTGAGCACAGCAAGGTGCCGGCCGATATGCTGAAGCAATATGAGGATGGGCTGCTGCAATCCGCCCGGGAACGCCAGGCAGGCAGGCTGCGGAAACGCCGTGTACTGCTGGCCTTGATGCTTCTGCTGCTGTTGCTGATCCCGGCTGCAGTGGCGCCGGGGGTAAGCCAGGAAAGCTCTGAAGCACCGGACGGGGAGAATGCGGCTGTTGCCCTGGCTGAGCTGCCGGCATCAGATGAAGAAGAGACTACGGCAGTTCAGCCAAGCCTGTCCTTCACCGCTGTAGGGGCAGATGCCGTTTCCGGCGGCCAGGGACTGGCGGGTATCCTGCAGAAGGCACAAACGCCTTCCGCCACGGCGATGCTAAGCATGGAGCGGGCGGGCAAGTGGCTGGTGTGGAAGAAGAAGCTTCCGCTGGCGGCTACGCTTGCCAAGAGCGGGGACGGACGCGTAGTGTACCAGTCCTATAATCCGGCTGTATGTGACTGCCAGCCGCCTGATCCGGCGGAAATCAAGAAGGAGGCGGAGCTGTGGCAGGAGAAGCAGGAGGAGCTTGCCGTGCTCTGGAGTGCCATGCGGGCCTATAAGACGAGCAAGGGGGCCCTTCCCGGTTCGCTACAGGAGCTGGTGAAGCCTTTTCCGGCCAACTGGCTGGGCGGCACGACACCGCTGATGAAGGATGAGTTCGGTCCGCTCCGCGGGGCAGCAGCGGGACTTGCTGCAGTGCCAAGCCCCTCTCCGCAGCCTGCCGTAACACCGGCCGCCGGTTCAACGGGGCAAGGTCAGACAAGCGGGGGCAGTACTGAGGATGGCAGCGGAGCCGGTGGGACGGAAATGCCCTTTTTTACAGCACCGCTCACGATTATTGTAGATAAACAAAAACACCGTCTGGCAGTAACCAGCGGCAATATTATTCTGCGGAACTATGCAGTTGGACTTGGCGGTGACAACACACCTGAGGGGAATTTCGTCATTCGGGATAAAGTGGTCAATCCGAATGGACGTGATAACGGAGAATTCGGCAGCCGGGGCATGCAGCTCTCGGACAGTAATTATGCGATACACGGTACGAATGAACCGGAAAGCATCGGGAAGGATGAATCACTGGGCTGTATCCGGATGAGCCGGAAGGATGTGGAGGAGCTGTTCGCGATGGTGCCGATGGGCACGAAAGTGCAGATTAGTAAAGGGGTTCTGCCTGAGGAGCTAGCCGTGCCGGAGGACCGGTTCCCTTCGGATACGCCCCCAAATCAGACCAACCCCCATAAGGTCTACCATTGGTTGAATTAGTTCCCTGCTACGAGAAACAAAACGACAATGAGAAGAACCAGCAGTACCAGACTTGCACTGATCCATAGGATTGCCTTGCGGTTAACCTCTTCTTTTTTCTGCTGCAGGGTAGGAGGTTTGCGTTTAGTTGACATATTGTCATCCTTCTTTCTCTCTTTATCTGTGATTACCCTTACATTGTAATGCGTTTACAAGAAAATTACTATACTCTGAGGGACAGGCTGGAACAATCGCTGCGGCAAAAAACTTTTCTTTTCACCCGGAAACGGATAAAATTAAGAAGAAACCTATAGATACGGGAGTCAACCTGCGATTTATGGTTCCCTTGAAGGAGCGAGAACGGTGCTGTATCGACATTTTGGTAAACCAATTTTCTTTAAAATGGACCCGGAGAAGGCGCACCATCTCGTCATAGGCGGACTAAATAAAGCGAATTTAGTTCCCGGCGGAAGTGCGGCGATGCGCCTCATGTACGGTGTTCCTGAGACTGCCGATCTGGCAGTGGATCTGTTTGGCGTGCATTTCCCCACACCGGTAGGCTTAGCTGCAGGACTGGATAAGAATGCTGAAGCGGTAGGAGGCTTCTCTTCAATCGGCTTCGGATTTATGGAAGTAGGCACAGTGACGCCGCTGGGCCAGCCGGGCAATGACAGCCCGCGGTTATTCCGCCTATTGCCGGACAAGGCGCTGATTAACCGGATGGGCTTCAACAATGAAGGCGCAGCGGCCATGGCTGAGCGCCTGAAGGGGATGAAGAAGCGCAGGATTCCGGTTGCGGTCAATATCGGGCGCAACAAGGCCACCCCGAATGAATTGGCGCATGAGGATTACCGCCAGTGTATCCGTACGCTATATCCGTACGGTGATTTTTTTGTGGTCAATATCAGCTCGCCGAATACGCCGGATCTGCGGAGTCTCCAGCATGGCAGCGAGCTCTCGAACCTGCTTAGCCAGGTGAAGGAAGAGATGAAGCTGCAGCGGGAGAAGACCGGAGAAGCCAAAGGGCTGCTGGTGAAGATTGCTCCCGATGTCAGCGACGCCGAGCTGGAATATATGGTACATACAATCACAGAGGCTGGAATGGACGGCGTGATTGCCACCAATACGACACTCGTCCGTGAAGGGCTGAAGAGTGACAAAGCCGGTGAAACGGGAGGACTCAGCGGCCAGCCGCTGCGTGACCGCTCCACAGAGATTATCCGCAGAATCTACAGCCAGACCGGCGGCAAGCTGCCGATTATCGGCTCGGGCGGGATTTTTACAGCCCAGGATGCTTATGACAAAATCCGGGCAGGCGCAAGCCTGGTCGAAATTTATACAGCACTCATCTATGAAGGACCGGAGGTTAACCGCAAAGTGCATGCCGGATTACGGCAGCTGCTGCGGCGGGACGGTTTCCGGGGGCTCCTAGAAGCGGTGGGCGCTGATCATCACTGAAGGATGAATGGACAGGAGGACAAGGCGATGGACGTCAGGGACTGGGGAACTTTTCTACTTCCATATGAACAGACTGTGGAGGAATTGAAGGTTAAATTTAAGACAATGCGCTCGGAACTCAAGAAGAGAGAAGAATATACACCGATTGAGTTCGTAACCGGACGTGTCAAACGGCTGTCGAGCATACTCGAAAAGGCTAAGCGGTTAAACGTGAAGATGGAGGATCTGGAAACGGGCATTGAGGATATCGCCGGCATTCGCATTATGTGCCAATTCGTCGAGGATATCCGCAGAGTGGCGGAGTACATCCGCGCCCGCAAGGACCTTGAAGTGTTATATGAGAAGGATTACATCACCAACTACAAGGAAAGCGGATACCGCAGCTTCCATATGATCATCAGATACCCGGTACAGACTGCACTTGGACAAAAGATTGTACTGGCCGAAATCCAGATCCGCACGCTGGCGATGAATTTCTGGGCAACCATTGAGCATTCGCTGAATTATAAATACCGCGAGAGCCTGCCGGATGAAATGCGCGTCCGCCTGAAGACGGCAGCGGAAGCGGCATCGATCCTGGACAGCGAGATGTCCAGTATCCGTGAAGAGATTCTGGAAGCCCAGAAGACCTTCGAGGAGAACTCGAATACGACGACCCAACTGCTCAAAGCCATCCATCAGCTGTATTTCTATCACCTCGTGAATGAAGCGATTGAGTGCCAGGAGCGGTTCAATGCCATCTGGCAGGTGCAGGATATGGACGCTATGCGGGAGCTGCTGGATCATGTGCGGGAGCTGCTCTCGAATGCCAAGAAGGGCAGCCAGCCGGATGGCCTATGAGCCGCTGTACCTGGAGTATCTGATCTATTTCAACCGGGACAGGGATTACTTCGAATGTCATGAGGTGCTTGAGGAGCTATGGCTGGAACAGCAGCGCGACCCGCTCTACAAAGCATTGCTGCAGGTAGCGGTCGGGCTGTATCATTTCCGTAACGCCAATGTGCGCGGCGGACGGATCATGCTGAGGCAGTCCTATGAAGTACTGCGTGGATATCCGGCGGTTACCTTGGGGATTGATCTGGCGAAGCTCGTGCAGGAAGTGGGAGAGTATGCCGCCCGGCTTGAAGCTTATGAAGAGCAGCCGTTTCCCTATTATGACCTGACGATCCGTATTGTTGACCCTGTGCTGGAAGAAGCGGCGGGAATGACTGCGCAGTCTCTTAAGCCGCAGCTTCCCCAGCGCCGGGGGCCGCAGCGGCCGGATAGACCCAGGCATAGAGCGGATTGAATATAGCAAGGCAACATTAGGAGCACCCGCAGGGGTGTTCCTTGATTATTTGAGCAGGAGGACGGCATCATGGCGGCACAACTGCCCGGGCTTTTCATGGAGCGCATGAAAGAATTGCTGGGAACTGAATACGATCAATTTGTGGATACATATAAGCAGTCCCCCTACGGAGGAATCCGCGTAAATACGCTGAAAATTACTGTGGACGAGCTGCGCGGACGATCCCCTTTCGGGCTGGAGCCTATTCCCTGGTGCCCTACCGGTTTCTATACCGGAGAGGGAGCCAGACCCGGCAAACACCCGTATTATCATGCCGGGTTATACTATATCCAGGAGCCCAGTGCCATGGCACCGGTCGAATTGCTTGGCGTTCAGCCGGGTGACCGGGTACTGGATCTGTGTGCCGCGCCCGGCGGCAAATCCACGCAGATTGCCGCCAAGCTGCAAGGCGAAGGTCTGCTGGTTACCAACGACCTGCATCCGGAACGGACGAAGGCACTTGCCAAGAATCTAGAGCTGTACGGCGTGCGTAACGGAATTGTACTGAATGAGAGCCCGGAGCGGATTGCAGCCGCATTCCCCGGGTTCTTCGACCGGATACTGATTGACGCGCCTTGCTCCGGTGAGGGCATGTTCCGCAAGGACGAGGATATGGTCAAGCAGTGGGAACCGGAAACTCCGGCCAAATATGCGGGTATGCAGCGTGAGATCCTTGCGGCGGCAGCGGCAGCGCTGAAGCCGGGCGGAATGGTCGTATACTCGACATGTACGTTCGCCTTGGAAGAGAACGAAGAGATGATTGACGGTTTCTTATCCGGTCATCCGCAGTTCTCGCTGGTACCGGTGGGCGGCAGCGGTTCTTTTGCTGCCGGATTAGGTCCATTGCCGGGAGCTGCGCGGCTGTGGCCGCATAAGGTCAAGGGCGAAGGACACTTCATGGCCGTGCTGCGGCATGACGGAAGTCCTGATATAGCTGGAGTGGCAGATATAGAGGCGAGAGCAGACTTCATAGAAGCAAAGGCAGACTTCAAAGAAGCAAGGGCAGACTTCAAAGAGGCGACCGTATCCGTTTCTCCGCGTAACCGGGATACCAGGTCCGCTTCCCCTGCCAAAGCGTCAGCCGGCAGAGCAGATAGCGGGCGCGCAGGCAAGGGCGGACGGGGGCTTGGCAAAACTGGAGCTGCTGCCGGACGGCAGGTCCAGGGAACCGGAGAAGAAGCGTCACTTGCGGTATATGCTGATTTTATTCAGGAGCTCCTTGGGAAGCTGCCCGCCGGATATCCGGTATGGTTCGGAGATCACTTATATATCTCGCCGCTGCCGCGTGAAGCGCTGGACGGACTGAAGACGATCCGTCCGGGCTGGTATGTCGGTCATATGAAGAGCGGCCGGTTCATTCCCGGGCATCCGCTGGCAATAGCCTTGCATCCTGCGGAGAGCAGCCGAAGTGTGTCGCTGTCCAGTGCAAGCGGTGAAGCTGTCTCCTACCTGAAGGGAGAGACCTTGTCGATTCCGGAAGAGCGCCTGTCCATTAAGGCCGGTCATGCCTCCAAGGGTTACATGCTCGTCTGCATTGACGGCTTCAGCGCAGGCTGGGGCAAATGGCAGGACGGTATGCTGAAGAACGAATATCCCGCAGGCTGGAGGTGGACATAGGTTATGAGTGGAGCAGGAAATACGAATAAGAAGCAGCGGATTGATAAAGTATTGTCCCATATGGGCATTGGCTCACGCAGCGATATCCGCAAGCAGGCGAAGCAGGGGCTGATTACGGTGAATGGTGCTGTCGTCAAAGACAGCGGCTTTCATGTAGACCCCGGGCAGGACGTGATCGAGGTTGGCGGTGAGCCGGTTCTCTACCGTGAATACATCTATCTGATGATGAATAAACCGCCGGGCGTCCTGTCCGCGACTGAGGACAAACGCGACCGTACTGTTCTGGATCTGCTTAAAGCTGAGTATGCGCTGTTCGAGCCGTTCCCGGTGGGACGGCTGGATAAGGATACCGTGGGTTTGTTGCTGCTCACCAATGACGGCAAGCTGGCTCATGAGCTGCTGTCCCCGCGCAAGCATGTACCCAAAACCTATGAAGCTACGGTCGAAGGTGAGGTCGATGCAGCGGATGTGGCCGCTTTTGCAGCCGGTGTGGAGCTGGAGGATGGGTATGTGACACTTCCGGCAAGCCTGAGGATTCTGAGCAGAGAAAGAGGCAGCAAGGTGCTGTCGTATATCTCGCTCACGATCACGGAAGGCAAATTCCACCAGGTGAAGCGGATGTTCGTGGCGGTCGGGAAGAAGGTTGTCTTCCTGAAGCGCGTATCGATGGGTGAGCTGAAGCTGGATGAGAGCCTGCCGCTCGGTGCCTGCCGGGAGCTGACTGCTGAAGAGCTGGAGCTGCTGCGCGGGGGCGGAGCGGAAGAATAAGGTGGCGGGTATAAGTGATGCAGCGGCGTATCCAGCAAATGAAGAGCGGACCTGGCAGATTGCCAGATCCTAAATGGTGGAAGGTTAATACAACTTCGGCGGACCGCCGGGGCTTGGGCTTGCATGCAGTAAAGCTGAAACGACTGTACACGTACACCGGACCGTAGCGGATACGAGCTATGCAACTTCAGAACTGAAAAAGTGAGTGTATTCAACAATGCTGCTTTTTGATTTGCTCCGTCCAAATGAAAATTCAGAGATAGTTGTATAATGTACAATTAAAAACAGCGAAAAGGGATGCTTACGTCTTATAACTGTATTCTGTACAACTAAATCTGCCCAAATGGGTGAAAACCAAGGCGCAATGGCAGTTTAATTGTACGAAATACAACTAAACGGAGAATCGGTTGTAAATCAGACGTTTTAGTTGTACAAAGTACAATTAAGCATATTGCATACCGTAATCGGGTTACGGTAATGGCTCGCTTACCGTACCTCCGAGGCTCACGCACTATTCAGCCGATTTTGGGCAGCTGCGCGGGTGAAGGATTTACACAACCTTTGATATAAACGAAATCTTAGTTGATGGGGTTTAGGTAAGCTTTTGATACAGAGTGAGGTAAATATTATACAGAGAAATAAGGATGGTGGAGTATGAAATACAAGCTGATAGCACTTGATGTGGATGGAACGCTGCTGGACGATGATCATCACTTAAGTGACGAGAATAAAGCGGCCATTGCCGAGGTTACCCGCCAGGGCGGTCAGATCGTATTGTGTACAGGACGCAGCCCGCAGAATTCGATTCCGTTCATGGAAGAGATGGGCTTGTCGGGGTACGTGCTGGGGCATAACGGAGCGGTGACGGTGAGTGTGAAGGACCGAAAAGTACTGCACCAATATGGAATGGACGCCAGGGGGCTCGATCCGTATATTGCGTATTGCCGCGAACATGATATTCATTTCGACGTTAACACTGCATTCGATATGTATGTCGATAATGTCGAGAACTTGACCAAGGAAGCCAACTTCATGTATGAGCATTTCCGGATTATGCCTGCATCTCTGCCGGCCTGGGAGGATTTCCGCGAACCGATTGTGAAATTCACCGTGTTCACGCAGTCTGATATTCTGGATGAAGCGCAGCGGGAATGGTCTACCTGGGGAGAGCAGTACAACATTCTGCGCAGCGGAGAGTTCTTTGTGGACTTCATGCACCCGGAAGCCTCCAAAGGCAATGCCCTGAAGAACCTGGCCGCAGAGCTGGGCATTCCCCAGGAGCAGGTCCTGTCGATCGGCAATTATTATAATGATATTTCTATGCTGACGTATGCCGGCCTGGGTGTTGCTATGGACAACTCACCGCTTGAGGTCAAGGCAGCAGCAGATGCGCTTACCGGAACGAATAATGACAATGGCGTGCGCGATGCGCTGGTGAAATACTGCCTGTCTTCCTGACTTCTGTCTTGATTGGCCCCGGCGGTGTACTAAGTGGAAAAACGTCATCTAATTATGCGGAAATCTCCGGACACAGGGCAGCAGTTGGAAAAAAGACACTTAATTCCACTCCCTCTGGAGAATATCGGGAATATGGGCGGAATTAGTGACGATAATCCACTTATTATTGGCAAAGCAGCAGAGACGGAATGATTAAGTGTTGAAAATCCAACTATTCCCACAGCCCGGGCTGCTTCACAGCATTTAGGATCAGTGAAGCTTGCTGAAGACGAAGGCTTACATAAAGCATGGTTCAGTGCCTTGGCGGCTCTGTACTGTGCTTTTTTTGTGGAGTTCCCCGTTCAGATAAAAAGAAAAACGCAAATAAAAAGTGGAAATGTAAAGTGAAAATGTAAAACGCAAATAAAAAGTGCAAATAAAAAGCGCAAATAAAAAGCGCAAAAAAGCAGCCTTGCCGCTCCTCAAAGGAACGGCCGGGCCGCTTGTGTCTATACGCTATGCTGCTTAAGCGGAATTAGACAAACAACGAACGGGAAATGATAACGAGCAATATGAAGAGCACCAAAATCGCACCGGTCGATGTGAAGCCTGGAACTGCACCCATGTCTGATTCCTCCCTTGACTCATGTCTGTTCCCATTGCCGCGTTAGTAGTTCAGCGGAGCTCCATGGGATAATGACATCATATGCGCAAGGAGGCTCCCTGAACTGGTCAGCAGCCTAAACCTCATCAATATGGGCTTTCAGAATCCGCAGGCCCTTGGGCAGATGATTCTTCAGCTGGCCGGAGCTGGCTTTGCCCCAGCCTACGGGCAGGCCATCCACACTGACCAGTGTCCAGCCATGCAGGCTGGCCGGAACAGGCAGGCTCTCTCCGCGCAGCCAGGCCTGGATTTCCGGACCCCCGGCAGGCATATCATAGCTCCGCGCCGCCTGATCCGGTCTTAACGCCATGGCCAGAGCGTGGGCGGGTTCGATCCGGTTTTTCTTCAAGTGCGCAATATGCAATCCGGCACGCGGAACCTTAAGGCCGTCGAGCAGGCCGGTGTGCAGCCGGTCATTGAATGCTTCGGGCAGCAGATACAGGGATTCACCGAAGAGAAGCGGTACGCCGCTTCCGGCAAAGCCGGGTAGTTCTACCGACGACCAGCTCATAAACTGCTGGTAGGCATCCCGGAGCGAGGAGCTTACTTTCGGACTGTTCTTGCCGCGGTCTCCGCGTTTGCTGCGGCCCTGGCGCTGTGCAGGTTCGGCATCTTCCTCTCCAGCTGCCTTGCGCAGCAGGGCTACGAAATGCCCTTCACCTTTTTCCAAATGAGGCCAGAGCCGTTTCGTAATGATCAGCTCCATATCGGGATAGCTCTGTATGAAGTGTTCGATCGTCTCTTCGTTTTCTTTGCGGTTAAAGGTGCAGGTCGAATAAGCCATACTGCCGCCCGGCTTCAGCATAAGGTAGGCATCCTGCAATATATCCCACTGTCTGGCCGCGCACATCTCCACATGCTTCGGTGACCATTCGCTTACGGCAGCGGGATCTTTGCGGAACATTCCTTCACCGGAGCAAGGGGCATCAAGCATAATCCGGTCAAAAACTTCAGAGAACCGCTTGGAGAGTTCCCCCGGGGTGGCCGAGGTGACAAGCGCATTAGCTATCCCAAGCCGCTCTACGTTTTCTGCGAGTATTTTGGCCCGTTCCGGGTGGATTTCATTGGATATCAGCAAGCCTTGTCCCTGCATCAGCGCGGCAATATGGGTGGTTTTGCCTCCCGGTGCGGCAGCCAGATCGAGTACAGTTTCCCCGGGAAGCGGTCCAAGCAGCTCAGCTGCGGACATTGCCGAGGGCTCCTGAATATAATATAGTCCGGCGGTATGGTAAGGATGTCTCCCCGGCCGTGCAGGCTCTTCATAATAAAATCCTGCCGGACACCATGGCACCGGAGTCAGGCTAAATTGGGATATTGCTTGTTCCGCTGCGGCGCGGCCCGGATCTGAAATGCTTTTTAAACCATTGAACCGCAGACCCTGGGTCCGCCGTGCATGATAGCTCTCCAGAAAAGCGTCTGCCGTATCCCCCAGCATCTCTCTAATGTCAGCGGTGTAAGCGGCAGGCAGCCGTTCTTCATTCATACTTCATTCTCCTCTAGTCAAAATCCAAGATAAGTAAAGCTGTCATCTTAGTTGCTGTTTCAGGTAGATACCGATAAAATCAAAGTATGGACCTTAGCGTACCTGTAATTGTACTTCTACATATACACAACTATATCATAATTGCCGGGTCTCACCGTAATCAGGGCAATTGTAAAGGGAGATGTACCTTATGAACTTGCTGCAAGCGCTATTCTTCCCGCCGGAGCAGCCCGGTGGTGTATCTTCTATGATCCCTTATCTGCAGGAACGCTTCCGGTCCAGCCGCTGGGAGATGGATTTGTTCTGGCTGCCCAAACGGATCCGGGGCAAGGGACGCGAAGAAATTGTCTTTGAAACCTTTGACTGGACGCAATATGGCGAAAGTCCGGTTGTGCAAAAATATATCCAAACCTACCGCGATTATATTTGGTGGACGAAGCTGCGGATGAGCAAAAGCTATGATCTGATCCATGCCCATCACCCGATTGCCGGGCTGGCGATGAAAAGAATATATCCGGAAATTCCTTTAATTCAAACGCTGCACTCCAGCTATGAACGCGAGCTGATTCTGAATGGAGCCATCCAGGAGGGCGGCCTGGAGCATCAGTTTCTGGCCTCGATTTACCGCGAGCTGGAGCATGTCAGCGACAGGCTGATGACGGTTTCGCGCGCTTTTGCCGAATATTTAACTCCTTATATTGATCATCCTGCGAGCATCGGCGTCATTCCCAACGGGTTCGACGAGAAGAGATTCAAGCCTGTGCCGCATGACAATGATATTCCGCAGCTGGTCACTGTTACCCGTCTGGTACCGGCCAAAGGGATAGATACACTGTTCAAGGCTTGTGCCGAGCTCAAAAAGCGGGGTCATGAATACGTACTGCATATTATCGGGGACGGACCGAGCCGTGCGGAGCTGGAGCAGCTGGCGCAGGATTTGGGGATTTATAATGAAACGATCTTTTACGGCTATACGCTGCATCCGGAGGAATTCATGCCGTTCTTTGATATTTTTGTCCTCCCTTCGCGGGCGGAGGCATTCGGCTCAGTCTTTGCGGAAGCTGCACTCAGCTGCCTCGCACTTGTCGGGACAAATGTCGGCGGGATTCCCGAGCAGATTGAAGATGGCGTCAACGGGCTGCTGGTGAATCCGGATGATGAGCTTGGACTGGCAGATGCCCTTGAGAAAGTGATCAGTGATCCCGGCTACCGTTATGAGCTGTCCCGTTCGGCCTGGGATAAGGCCAAAAGCCTCTATTCCCTGACCCGGGTAGCCAATGAACTGAAGAAGACTTACCTGCAGTTTCAGCCGGGAATGAAGGGGTGAGGGTATGATTCCTTTTCGATTCCTGCATGCTGCGGATCTGCATCTGGACAGCCGGTTTGCAGGGCTGTCCCATCTGCCGCAGGCCATACGCTCCTATCTCCGGGAGTCCACCTTCGCCGCCCTCGGGCGGCTTGTTGGCGTAGCTATAGAGCAAAAGGTAGATTTCGTTGTGATCAGCGGGGATGTCTATGATGTCTCCGATGCTTCTCTTCAGGGCCAGCTCCGGTTCCGGGAAGCGCTGGAGGAACTCGGGCGGCACGGGATTCAGGTGTTCCTGATTCACGGGAATCATGATCCGCTGGACGGGCCGCGTCTGGCAGCGGCACCGCCTGATCATGTTACTGTGTTCGGCGGTAATGAGCCTGAACAGGCCATCGCCTGCCGCAGAGAGGATGGCAGGGAGGTAGCCGTGATCAGCGGAATCTCCTATCCGACTGCCAAAGTGACTGAGAATACGGCGCTGCGGTATAACCGTCAACCGGGCAGCAGCCTGTTCCACATTGCCCTGCTGCACGGCAATGTGGACGGGGATCTCCAGCATGAGACGTACTCTCCGTGCAGCCGCAAGGATCTGATCAGCAGAGGCTACGACTATTGGGCGCTGGGGCATATTCATAAACGCAGTATTCTGCATGATCGTCCGCCGATTGTCTATCCGGGAAATATTCAGGGACGAAGTATTAAAGAGACTGGCCCTAAAGGCTGCTACACCGTCCACGTGGATGCAGAAGGTGCTGCGTCGCTGACCTTCCATGAACTGGACAGTGTGCGCTGGCAGGTCCGTGAGATCCCGGTGGAGGGTCTGGCGGATGAGGCTGAGTGGACGAGGGCCGTTGAGAATGCGATTGAAGACCTCCGGGAAGAAACACCGCAGCAGATGTCTGTGGTAAGATTCCGCCTGACCGGACGGGGAGCTATACATAAGATACTTACAGAGAAGGGGGCGGCAGATGATCTGCTCTCTGAGCTGCAGCGGCGGGAAACGGTCCGTGCGGAGCGTAAGGAGTATGCGGGGCTCGTATGGACCGAAGGCTTCGCTATTGAAACGGGACTGGCGGTTGACCGGGGCCGTCTGCTGCTGGAGGACAGCTTCCTCGGCGAAATGCTGCGGCTTGCCGGACGGAGCGGCGGGAACGAGCAGGAGCTGGAGGAACTGATCTCTACCGCGCTAAGGCCGCTAATGGAGAATCAGGAGCTGCGCAAGCTGCTCATGTCCGCAGGGAGCGAAGAGAAGCGGGACTGGCTAAGCAGTGCTGCGGAGCTGGGCATTATGCTGCTGAGCGGTGTGGAGGAGCAAGCCGGTGTGCCGCAGAATCCTGCGGCAGGAGAAGAGGTTCTGTCTGCCCGGGCCAGCGGGCCCTTGGAAAAAGACGGAGACGGTGGATCAGCGGTGAGCATGGTGATACAGGTGGACGAGGGCAGTGACGGGGAAGCGGCGGACCTGACTGTATGGCGGGAGCGGGGGGATGCTGAATGAAAATTGAGTCTTTGCGGATTGACGGCTATGGCCGTCTGGCCCGTCGGGAGATGAAGCTGAACGAAGGTGTCACTGTGCTCTTCGGGCGTAATGAAGCCGGCAAAAGCACTACCCTGCAGTTTATCCGCGCGATGCTGTACGGCATCCCCGGCCGGGCGTACCCTGCCGAGCGGTATGAGCCGCTGCAGGGCGGAACACATGGCGGGGTGCTGAATGCGCGTGATGATACAGGCGCCCTCTGGACGATCCGCCGGTTTGCTTCCGGCGGTGAAGGGCCGGGAAGAGGTGAGAAGCTGCAGGTTACGCTCAGCCATCCGGATGGAACCACAGAGGAGCTGCAGCAGGCTGAGCTGGAGCGCCGCCTGCTGGGCGGCATCTCGCGGAGTATGTTCCGCCAGCTGTTCGCCGTCTCGCTGAACGAGTTGCAGGAGCTTGGCGCGCTGCAGTCCGGTGAGATGAGCAGCTACCTGTTCCATGCCGGGATGGGCGGCGGCGGTGAGATTATGCGGGCGGAGAAACGCCTGCTCCAGGATGCCGAGAAGCTCTATAAACCACGGGGCAAGGTGCAGGATGCCGCCAAGATTCTGCAGTCTATTGAGAAGCTGGAGCGGGAGGTAGCGGAGAGCCGTTCCTATCTGCCCAGATATAATGAGAATACTCTGGCTCTGGAAGCGGTAGAGCAGAAGCTGTTACAGATGAAAGATAGCCGGGAAACCGCGGCTGACCAGCTGCTTAAGCTGCGGAAGGCGCAGGAGATCCGTGAGCTGTGGCTGAAATGGTCTGAAGCCCGGCTTGAGCTGGCAGAGCTTCCGCAGATCGATGCGTTCCCTGAAGCTGGAGTGGACCGCTGGAAGTCACTGGAGGGTGATCTGCGGGGGTTGCAGGGCGCGGCGTTCCGCCTGGAACGGCTGCAGGCAGAGCTTGCGGCTGAGCTTGCCGCGAATCCGCCTGATCCCCTGCTGGAGCAGCAGGGGCCGGCTCTCGAAGCGCTGGACCGCAGACGGGGCAGCTATGAGGACAAGCGCACGGAGCGGCAGCGGCTGAAGGGTGAGCTCGCCGCGCTGGGCGAACAGCTCCAGCGTATCCTGCGCAGCATGGGCGCGGGCTGGAGCGCCGCTGAGCTGGAGGGCTTCGCAGCCAGCGCGGCGGACCGGGAAGCCGCGCGGCGCTACGCTGCGTCCTTTGCCGGGTACGACCGGCAAATGGAGACCAGAGGCGCGGAGCTGCTGAGCCTCCGCGCCAGAATGGCCGCCGCCAGTGCTGCGCTGCAGGCGGCCGAACGCCAGCTTGCGCGCGAGCACGCAAGCGGCGCAGCGGACTTCGCGGGCCTCGCTCCGCGCAGCCCGCGTGAACTGCTGCAGCTGTGGGACGAGCTGCAGCAGGCCGCCGAGCGCTGGCGCGAAGCGCTGCTCGGCGGCTCTGCAGGCGGCGCGGAGGTCCCGCGCCGCCGAGGCACTGCCGCCGGGGACAGCCGCCCCGGCGGGAACGGGCGCCGGGCGCAGCGCTACCGGCGCCTCCTGCAGGCGGGCGCAGCGCTTACGCTGCTGCTGCCGCCTGCGCTGCTCTTGACCGGCGCGCCGCCGGTCAGCGCGTGGTCCGCGCTCGGCCTGCTGGCCGCAGCGGACCTGGGGCTGTGGGCCGCCATGCGCGCAGCGGCGGCCGTTAATCCGCCGCCTGCGCCGGGCGGCGGGGAGGCGGGCAAGGCCGCAGCGGAGATGCTGCGGCTGCGCGGGCTTTTGCTCTCCGGGGCGAAGCCGGAGAGCGGCATGCAAGACGCCGGCGGGCTGGAGGCCGGGATGAAGGAGCTGCGCCGCCTGATGGAGGCGTGGAATGCCTGGCGCCAGCGCGTCGAACGGCAGACCGCTGAGGTGGAGGCCTGCCGCACGGAGCTCGCGGTGCTGGCCGGACAGGAGCGGGTACTGGCAGAGGAGCTGGACAATGCCGAAGCCAGCTTCACAGAGCTGGCCGCTCGTTATGAAGAATGGCTGCGCCAGCGGGGGCTGCCGGAAGGGCTGTCACCGGACAGCCTGCCGGATATCTTCGCCCTGGCGGAGCAGGGCAATGAACTGCTCCGACAGCAGGGCAAATTATCCCTTCGGCTCAGCGGACTGGAGTCAGAGTGCGCTGCTTATGAGCAGGAAGGGATGATTCTGCTTAGAGATACTGAGGCTGCTGCCGATGCCTGCAGGGATCACTCCTCTGTTACTTTGATCTCTCCCGTACAACCCAACTCACAATCAGGCCCGCAGCCGGAGCCCCAAGCTGAACCTCCTGCCGGAGCCCGGGCTTCAACTCAAGCTTCACCGGACTCTCTTTCACTGCTAACCTGGCTGGAGCTGCGGAAGCGGGAATGGGAGGCGCTGAAGACAGAGCTGCTGCGCAGGGAGAGTATAGAGGCGCGGTTGATTGAAGTTCATGAGGAGCTGGCTGCGAACCGGAGGGAGCAGGAGGAGCTGAACGGGAGGGCCAGCAGGCTCCTTCAGGAAGGCGGCGCTGAGAACGGTGAACAATTCCTGCGCCGTTCATCGGCCTGGATGAGGCATAGTGAGCTGACGCGGTCGGTACGGCAGTGGGAGCTGGCGATGTTTGGCGGATGGGAGCAGGAAGGCAAGGCAGAGCTGCTCTTGCTGCTGGAGCATCGGGATGCCCGGGTGCTTGAACAGGAACGCATAGCGGCGGAAGAGGCGGTATTGAACCTGGAGGAAGAACGCAGTTCCCTGCTCCAGCAGCGCGGCAAGCTGCTGCAGGAACGGGAGGACCTGAGGGGACGGTGCATGGAGGACTCGGCGCTTCAGCAGCTGGAAGAACAGCGGGCGGCGCTGCGTAATCTGGCCGGGCAATATGCGGTAACGGCGCTGGCGGCCGAGCTTATGGGACGGACGCGGCGGATCTATGAACAGGAGAAGCAGCCGCAGGTGCTGCAGCTTGCCTCTGTATATTTCTCCAAGCTGACGCATGGGGAGTACCGCCGGATCGTAATGACTCTGGGGCACAACGAGCTGAAGGCGGAGCATAAGGACGCTGGACTGCTGGACAGCGGACTGCTTAGCCGGGGGACGGCGGAACAGCTGTATCTGGCGATCCGGCTGGCCCTTTCGGAGACCATGAGCAGTCAGGTGAACCTGCCGCTGTTCTTCGACGATTTGTTTGTCAATTTCGATGAACACCGCTTGCATGCGGCGCTCGGATTACTTGGCGAGTTGTCGTTATCCCGGCAGATTGTGATGATGACCTGCCACCGGCATGTGGCCGAAGCGGTGGCGGGGATCATACCTGCTGCTGCGGTTATTTCCGTGTAGTCCGGATCACCGGCTTAACCGCCACAATGGTGATGCCCTTACCTCCAGTTCCAGAGGCAGGCGGACCGCTTGGCCGCGGCGGCTGTGACATGGGAGCACGCATCAGCATGACCGCCCACACCAGGCACAGGGCGCCGAAGATCGGGTAGAATACCCCGAGCAGGGAACTGAAGCCGAATTGGCTGAACACATAACAGACCAGCATCAGCAGCGGGGTTACCAGGGCTGGAGCGACCGGCAGGCGCTGCTGCAGTTGAACGCTCACCCCATAGATGTCAGCAACGAAGGTACTGAAGATTTCCATGAAGATCAGCAGCAGAAAAATCGTCTGCACGATGGGGCCCAGCCGGAAGGCGATGCTGCCCATCGGAATCTCGAACTGCAGAATTCCCGGCATCTGTGAGCTCATGGCAAAATGGGCTGCCAGCAGCATGAAGCCGATTCCGGCTCCGCCCAGAATCCCTCCGCGTACTAGCGCCTGCTCATCTTCGGTATGCCGGGCCAGCGGAACAAGCACAGCCTGGGCCATGCCGAGGTTAAAGGCTGTATATAGGAGCGGAGACATCCAGGCACCGAAGAAGCTGTGGTCTGTCGGCAGGAACAGGAATCTTTCTGCACCGGGTACACCCAGCGTATTAAATACAATAATCAGCGACAGAGTAAGCATCAAAGGAACCACCAGGCTGTTGATCTGGAGGATTCCGGAAATGCCGCGCTTCAGGAGCAGGTAGGACCCGAGAATGGTGAGCAGCAGCCCCGCCTGATAGGGCATTCCGAGATGCTCCTTAAAAATAGCCCCGGCACCCGCCAGCATGATGCTGTTCACGCCAATCAGAATAATCATGGTGAACAGGCTGATACTGGCCCCGGCCTTTTCTCCAAACAGATGGCGGTTGAAATCTTCGTAGGAGTCTGCCTCGATCCGCCGGGCGATAATCATCATTTTGGTGCCGAGCCAAATAAATATCGCGGTGGAGAACAGGATGGTCAGCAGGGCCCAGTGGCCGTATCTTGTGAAGAAACGGAGAATTTCCTGGCCGGTGGCGAAGCCGGCACCCACAATGGTGCCAATATAGGTGAAAGCGATCTGCAATGTGCGGACTCGGGACTTCATGGCTCTCCTCCTCTGAATGCTGCGAAGATTTAAATAGCGGTGCGGGCAGGATTGCCTTGTGCAGTCCGCATAGTACAGGTTATGATGAGGAACAGAAGGACATGACTTCCGCCTTGTGAATAAGCTGGTATTACAGTGGAACGTCTGGAATTATAAAGGTAATGGAGGTTCAAAGTCATGGAAATATTGAAACAGCGGATTTTGGAGGAAGGGGTCGTCATTTCGGATCAGGTGCTGAAGCTGGACGGTCTGCTCAACCACCAGGTTGATCCGATGCTGACGATGGAAATGGGACGGGAGTTTGCCCGCAGATTTGCTGAGGCTGGAGTGACACGCGTAGTTACCGTGGAGTCTTCGGGTATTGCCGTGGCATTTGCCACCGCTTATGAGATGAAGGTGCCGCTGGTCTTTGCCCGGCGCAAAAAAACGCTGCTCGCGGATCCCGATGCCTTATGCGAACGGGTGCCGTCTTTTACCAAAGGGATCGTCACGGACATTATGCTGTCCCGCCAATACATCTCGGAGAATGACAAAATCCTCTTCATCGACGATATTATCGCCAACGGAGACGCCGCGCGCGGCCTGATCAAGATCATCCAGCGTTCCGGTGCCGAACTTGTGGGTCTGGGCGTAGTGGTCGAGAAAAGCTTCCAGGCCGGCGCCCGTACAATCCGGGAACAGGGTATCCGTCTGGAGTCGCTTGTCGATATTACCTCACTTAGTGAGGGAACGATTACTTTTGGGTAAGATTAAAGTGACAAATACAGGAACATAGCCTATTTTTGAAACATCTGCTTTTCACCCTATAAGTTTTCCTTTATAATAAAAATTAGACATGAGAGAGGAGGCGTCACAATGGGGAAAGAACCGGTGACAGAGCAATTTTTTATTGATAAACTAACCGAGGCTAAGGATCACTTCGAACGTGCGCTGGATTGCAAACATACGGAGTTCGACGATTTGTATCCCTATATGATCGAACATCCTCAGTTTTTCTGGTACAAACGCTACGTAGCTTGGTCGGAGCTTCTGACAATCACAAGTTTGTGTGAAGAGCTGTCCTTCAACTGGAGACAGAAATTCACCGATCATCAGGTAGAATATCTGGAACAACGGGTGATGTCCGCTAAAGTTCTTGACTTCTGGTTTGAGAAGAATGAAGCGCTGATATAAGAACTTCATAAGACATACAGACTTACCCAGTTCGTAACTAGACCCGGATGATTTATCATTTGGGTCTTTTTCATGATTCGATTTAGGCAAATATTGGACAAGCTAAGGACAGAGAGGGGAGTAGAACAATTATGATCAGTGATGAACAGCTGGATGCCTACCGGATTTCCGGTGAAAGGATACGTGTTGTGCGGGATGGACTGGAGAGCAATGATGTCAAGGGGATTGTGCTGGCCTGGGATGAGTCCCAGGTAATGATCCGGCGTCCGAATAAGCGTGTTGTGAAGCTGGACCGGAACTACCTGTATCAGCCGTTCAGCGAACCGAGACCGGAAGCAGATACTTTGTAAAAAGCAAACGGAATACGTATGCTGTTTTTAAATACAGCTTTACACTCAGCTGAGTACGCTGCAGAGCGTACTTTTGCTGATTTTGCAGGACCCTTACATTGAACTGCCTAAGGAGGAGCATATGAACCATCAGAATAAAATCTCTGTCGTCACCGGCGGTGCTAACGGAATTGGACGCTGTATTACGGAGGAGCTGCTGGAGGCGGGAGCGGTGGTTGCCTGTATAGATACTGATCTTGCGGCCGGACGCTGGCTGGAGGAGCAGTATGGGGCGGAGCGGCTGTTTTTCTATCCGGGAGATATTGCTGAGCGTTCGGTCATTGAGGATTTCACCGCACAGGTTATCAGCAGATTCGGACACGTGGATTACCTGATTAACAATGCCTGCATTAGCAAAAAAGGCCTGCTGTCGGAGTGCAGCTACGAGGATTTCGAATATGTGCAGCGGATCGGGGTAACTGCGCCATATTATTTGACACTGCGGCTTAAGGAATATTTCGCTCCGGGAGCATCCATCGTGAATATATCTTCAAGCCGGGAGCGCATGTCCCAGCCGGATACCGAGAGCTATACGGCCGCCAAAGGCGGGATTGGCGCGTTGACCCATGGCCTTAGTGTAAGTCTGGCCGGTAAAGTGCGGGTGAATGCGATCAGCCCCGGTTGGATTGATACCACTGCCTATCATGGTACGGGAGAAGCAGCGGACCCGGTTCATTCAGAACCGGACCGGCTGCAGCATCCGGCCGGACGGGTCGGAACACCGCCGGATATCGCGGCAATGGTGCTTTTCCTGTGCAGTGATGCTGCGGGGTTCATCACCGGGGAGAATATAAATATCGATGGCGGTATGTCCAAGCTGATGATCTACCACGGGGATGAAGGCTGGGCGTATGAACCGGGAGGTCCGTTATGAAGCTGCCTGTAATTAAAAATGCGCGGGAGTTAGCCGATCTGGTGCGTGAGATCGGTTTCCTTCCGTTATTCCGCTGTGAGATTGATGGTTTCTCCCTGCAGGAGTGTACTCCTGCGGGCTACTGGTTCGTGAAGGATGTGGAAGGGCCGTGGGAGTGGCGTGAGGAAGTTGCCGCAGAGGGCGAGATCGCTTATGCGAAGCTTTTTAACAAAAAAGCCGGGTTTATCAGCAAAGCATGGTACCCTGACTTCGCCAATTACCGCAGGGACGGATACGACTTCGACGCCAGATATGATGATGGACTGGCCTCCATGCCCAGCAAACAAATTATGGATGTGCTGATGGAACACAATGAGGGACTGCTCTCCAATGAGCTCAAGCAGCTGGCCGGCTTCGGGAAAAACGGGGCCAAGGGCTTCGACACCGCAATGACGCATCTGCAGATGCAGACCTATATTACAGCCAGCAGATTCGAATACAAGCATGATAAAGAGGGGCGTCCGTACGGCTGGGGAGTCGGGCGGTATGCGATGAGTGAGCATGTATACGGGGAAGAATGGGTTACCTCGCGTTACGCTGATAAGCCTGCGGAATCGAAGTCACGGATTGCTGAGCATGTGGCGAAGCTGTTCCCGGATGCGGGGATGAAGGAGATTGAAAAGGTCATTAAGTAGAGGAGCGCCGCGCCCGATACTGGTTGAACTTTTGGTTTTCGATTTTGGGGTTGCCGTGACTACAGAGAATAGGTGAACTTCAGGCCGCTATTGCCGGAAGTATTTCTTATTCCGATATTTGTACCGGAGATCACATTGCTTATTAAATCCTGCACAGAATACAACATTTCCCTCAGGAATTCGGCCCTAATCCAAAATTGTTGTATAAAAGGCAACAACTCTCTTTGTTTTAGCGGTTTGGTGGAGGAATTATTGTATTTCATACAACAATCTGTCCGAATGCCCAAGTATCGAGGTATCAAAGTTGTAATACGTACAACAATTATGCCTATGTAGTGTTAATTTAACAATCTCAGGCTCGCTCTGCGGACAACGGGACAGGTAGAGGAATGGAATGGTTCCGCTTTTGTTCAATTTCAAACTATATGGAACCTGTAGGGAAGTGTAAGTACACAAAGAGCCTCGTCCAGTAAATAGGACGAGGCTCTTTGTGGATTAACCAGTAACGGCCTAGAAGGACAAGGCCATCTGTTCCACCCGTTCTTCTCTGGGAAGAACGGAGGCAAGCTCGGCACCCAGCCCGAGATAAGCGCGCATACGCAACATCATTTCGTTGCGGAAGCCGGGCCATAGGATATGGATATCCCCGGAGTATCCCCGGCAGGTATACTCGGCCGTAACTCCGCGCTGATCCTGGCGGATGGTATTGATCTTCAGCTGATGCGAAGTAAGCTCACGGGTAACCTCCTGCAGCATCAGCGAAGTCTTCTTCGTGGCGCTGGAGACCAGCTCCATGTAGAGCTGGGGAGTCTTGAAGAGACCGCTCTTACCAATAACTCGGCAATCGCGCTCAAACACTTTATGGATAAACGTTAGCAGCAGATAGCTTCTGACAAGGGACAATTCGTCTTTGGTTATATCTTCAGGAAGTGTTGGTGTGATTAGGGTGTTTCTCTTGGTAGTCGCCATATAAATCACCTCATTTATAGTATGCGAACCTTTGTTCTCATTATACATCTTTTGGGTAAGTAAATGCAATATTCATCTTGAAAATTATTGGAAATAATCAAAAATTAAAAAAAAGATAAAAAGGTTGACTCTGAAATCCCAGCATGATAAGATCTATCTTGTGACTGCGTAAGCAAGTCAACCTAATATGCGGTCATGGCGGAATTGGCAGACGCGCTGGCTTCAGGTGCCAGTGATAGCAATATCGTGGAGGTTCGAGTCCTCTTGACCGCATCACTGATTTCAACAAAAGACCCGTACATTTACCTTATAGGTAATGTACGGGTCTTTTGTTGTGGAGAATTGGAAATGAATACAGGCGGCGTCAGTCCAGATGGATCAGTATAGGCATTGTGTTAGGCAACATTTGTTTGGTAATATTATACACATGGAAAATTTTACTGGCAATTCGATTGGTTCAAGCAAGAGAAGAAATGTAAGCCTCAACAGACTGGGCAAATAAAAGGAGGTCATTATGTGACTGCTGCAATAATTTTTGCATCAAATAAGTTAGGGGTAGTACATGACGATCAAATGCAGTTGATGCTTGATAAATTTAATTTAGGTAAACTTATTTCTTTCCAAAAAACTGTGAATGGTGCTATGGGACAAACGATGTATGTTTCCTCAAACGAAGGAGAATTTATTCTAAAAGGAAATCCATTGTATCCCGGACAATTTATTGAGGAAAAGTACTTTATAGAAAACATACATAAAAGAACGAATCTAACTGTTCCTACTCCCTATATAATCGATGATTCAGAAGAGATATTTGGATGGAGCTACTCTTTAATGCCTTGCCTACAAGGCGAACATATGAATTCAGAACATCTAAAGATCACACTAAGTACAGCAGACAAGTTCAAAATAGCAGAATTAATTGCGAAGACTTTAGCTGATCTGCATAGCTGGAAAGTTACCCGCTTCGGCGAACTCGATACCAATAATCTCAATATTGCTGCCTTTGAGGGAAGTTATACGATATGGCTGTACAATCGAATTAAGTTTTGGTTAGAAGATGCTAAGAAGTATTCAGTAATAACAGATGAAGATTTAAGATGGGCCAATTTATTAATGGAGGACTCCAAAGAGGCTTTTGAAGATTTTACCTCTCCAAGCTTCGTGATGGGCGATTTCAAGCCTGGAAACTTCCTCATACACCCAGGAATGAACGGCTGGGAAATAAGCGGCTTATTTGATTTCACTAATTCATATTTTGGAGACCCTATTTCTGATTTGATAAAGATGATTACAATCTATTTAGATAACGGTGAACTTGAACTCGCTAGTCATCTTTTAAAAGTTTATTTCGATGGTTCAGAAGAAAAGGAAGCCTTAAAAAAACGTATCAAAGTACATATGCTTCATCAACGAGTCTTGGATTGGGGCTGTGCAAAAGCAATGAATATGGTTACTTGGGATAATGAGTTGCCATTTTCGCATTGGGTAAAGAGCTATACCAATTCAGTAGCAAGTCTACTAGAATGAAATGGATGGATGATCTTATTTTAATCAGCTAATCGGCGGAATACTTAATATTATTTTATGAATGTGAAGGAGGGATTTTTATAATGGGAGAAAGACGATGGGGGATTGTCAATCCTGTTGGGCTGCCGAACGGCTTGCGGGTTCTTAAAGAAGGTCAGAAAGTTGCATTCGACCTATTCGAATTCCCGAATCTATCAGACTCCCAGCGAAGAACAGCTAAGAATGTGCAAATTTTAGAGGATTGAAGGTGTCTTGATCCTAAACAATATGAGGTGAACTAATGAAGAAGGTATGGGTAAATAACTTGTTTATTTATTTGGGATTCTTAGTAGTAGTGAGCTTAGTTTTTGTTTTAGGGTTACAATACCAACATTTTTTAAAGGAAGAAGCAATTAAGACCTATCAACTTAAAACCAGCGTTGTCTTTTCTGTTCTCTTTCCGATTTTCTTTGGATTATTACTCGGTTTGCTAAGATTCTTTGAATTACTGCGGAAGACTGGAGAATGGACAATAAATTGGCTTAAGCTCTGTATATTCGGCATTCCTTCACTCTATGTCTCTTTACTTCCATTATTATTTTGGTCGGGTCTATCTATTTCTTATTATGATTTATCTTTGGGCTACCTTGTGATGACTCCGGGAACAACAGCTCATACAATTAGCGGTCTGATGTTCGGTTTTTTATTATTCTACGTAATTGAAAGGAAACTCAAAGAAGCGTAGCACCGGGAGTTTCGCATGGTATTCTAATAAAAGGGATTTGACCAGGAGGGACAACGTTGACGGAAATAAAGTATCCAGTTAAAAATCCATCAAGGATTGGAACCATTATAGGCATGATTGCTATGATATCGAGTCAATCTGTTCTTGTAGTGAGATTATGGGATCAGAGTGGGGTATTCTACACTTCGTTAACAGTGGTTCTTTTGGGTTTAGTTCTACTATTACTTGCATTGTACAGAACCTTTTTTAAGAAACTAACCGAGTTATGCTTATCTAATGAGCAAATTATATTAAACGGGAATATTGTTGATTCAAAGGATATTAAAGTGATAATGATCAGGGGATACTTTAAACCTGTTATTGGGATATTACCTTACAGGAGGAAGATCGTCCCATTGGATATGGCATTCAGGTATTCAAAGGATGAAGATAAAGGTATCTCGGATTTAAAGAGTTGGGCAAAAACGAACAATGTAAAGATGGTCAATAAATCATTTCAAACATGGATATAAGTGCATTCTAAAGCGTTTTTCGGTACGGTCTGCGACCAGAATTATCTTATTCAGAGGACGAGCTTAATCAATGTGACATGCTTGTTCGTTACGCGATTATGTGGTGGACTTGCGGACATGAGGGGCGTTATTTTGCCGGAATGGGAACATTTATCTCCCATGCGGACAGGAGAGGCGTTATTTAGGATAAATGGCAAAGAAAGGGCGAAAGTTTGAGGGAATAAGTGCATCTCAGTCCGCAAGACTCATAAAACATCCCAACTAACTCTCAACCCAAACCCAACCAAGTCCAACCAAGCCCCAGCCTTAACCGCGCTCCCAGCTCCACCTCAGCCGTCAGCGGCAGAAGCGCCAACAACTTTTTTCATCCCAACCCAAGCTAACCATCCCGTATCAATATCGCTCCAACCCAGCTGTTTTCAATCCATCTATTCCCGCCACACGTCACCGATCTGCCTTACGTCATTAATTAGCCTCAGGTCACCGGTCCGCCTCGAATCATCCACCCGGTCTAGCGCCAGCATACCCAGCACTAATTATCCCCCCGTGTGGCCTTCCTGACAGTAACTCCTCCTGATAAGGAGGTATCATGTTAATATCGCACTTTTTCCCTGCGGATAAGTCACTGGTTCACCCGGCAGAATCAACGTTTATCAGTGTTTTTGAGGCTGACAAGGCAGTGGAATTCACCGCGCAGAATTGTGTTGACGCCCGAGCAACTAACATGTTAATATTTTCCCGAGACAAACTAACATGTCAGTGAGGCTATATAGCATGTTAGCATGTTATTCATATATTCCTATTACAGGAGGTTATTTTGTGGATGTGGCTAATGTTGTAATCGGTTTCATTATGGTTTTATCATTTTTTGGATTGGTGTGGTACTGCGTCAAGGGGTATAACCTCATGGTGGGCTTCTTCGTCATGTCGGTCCTGTGGACCTCGATTGCCCTGATCGGCAATTCTATTCATCCAACCTCCGTTATGGAGGGCAAGACCTTTATTGATGTCCTGACGAACGTCTTCCAGACGGGTCCGGAGAACTACGGTAAAGCGATTCTGGTTAACATCTTCTTCGGCGCCTTCTTCGGCAGAGTCTTGATCGACACAGGGATTGCTGCAACGCTGATCCGTAAGGTGGTAGAGCTCGGTGGAGACAAACCAAGAATTACGATGTCGCTCTTATGTATTGTTACTGCGGTAATCTTCACCTCTATGACCGGTATCGGTCCGGTAATCTCCATTGCCGTAATCGTACTGCCGATCATGCTGTCGCTCGGTATACCTTCACCGATTGCCTTGTTCTCCTTCATGGGCTCCATTATGGCCGGTATCTTCGGGAACATTGTTAACTTCAAGCAGTATCAGGCTATTTTTGCCACAGCCAATGAAAGTTATGCCAGCTACGACTACAATACATACTTCAAATTCGGCATGATTGCGATGGCTGTCTCCCTGATCGTTGTTCTGGTGGTATCTAACCTGTCCATGAACAAGAAGGTCTCCCGTGCCTGGGCAGCCACTCCGGATGCCGGAACTACGGTTGATGCCCCTGCAATCTCCTGGATTTCCATCATCCTGCCGGTAATCGGTGTGGTGGTGTTCAAGCTTCCGATTATCTTCGGATTTATCGTTGCCGGTCTGTTCGCCTTACTGACCTGCGGCAAGTTAAAGGGTGGTTTTGCAAGCGTTTGCAGAATGCTGTCTAAGCAATTCGCAGACGGGGCCATCGATGTGGCGCCGATGATTGGATTCTTGCTCACATTGTCCATGTTCAATAATGCGGCAACCTATGCTTCCCCTTATTTCAAAACCTTGCTTGACGGTGCAATGCCTCAGACGGCGTTATTGCTCTGTATCGTATTCGCCATCCTGACACCGCTCGGCTTCTTCCGCGGCCCGATGAACCTGGTCGGTTCCGGTTCGGCCATTCTGGCAGTAGTTGTGGCTACCGCAGCCTGGCCTGTACAGTTCCTGTATCCTTTGTTCGCCATCACTACAGTAGCGCCGCAGCATTTGGACGTTACCCAATCCTGGGTAGCCTGGGGCTTCGGATATACGAAGGTTCCGGCCAAGGAATATATGAAGATGTCCATTCCTACAGGCTGGATTATCGGGATTATTCTCTGCGCGATTGTATTCTTCATGTACGGCAATTTGGTGTAGCACCGCTTATGTATTAGCAGAACCGGCTGCTGCGTCCCTGTCCGTCAGGAGCCGGTTATTCAACCTTCAGTACAATTAATGAAGAGAAACGGAGAAATCATATGGGTAAAATGGTTAGAATGGGGATCGACGTCGGCGGAACACATACAAAAGCAGTTGCCATCGACAACGAAACACATGAAATTATCGGGAAATCGTCCGTCAAGACTACGCATGATCATGCGAGAGGTGTAGCCGCCGGTGTTGTGAAATGTTTTCAGAATTGTCTGAAGGAAAATAACATCAAGCCGGAAGATGTAGTCTTCGTTGCACACAGCACAACGCAGGCAACCAATGCGCTGATTGAAGGCGATATCGCACAGGTTGGCATCATTGGCATGGCTAAGGGCGGTCTTGAAGGCTGGCTGGCCAAACGTCAGACCAAACTGCAGAACATCGATCTGGGCAACAGCAAAGAGATCAAAATCTACAATAGCTTCATTAATATTAAGAAAATGTCCGAAGCCTCCGTGCTGCAGGTCATCGATGATCTTAAGCGTCAGGGTGCACAGGTGATTGTGCCTTCCATGGCTTTTGGCGTAGATAATGGCAGACCTGAAGAGCTCGTCTATAAAGAAGCTGAGAAAAAAGGTATTCCGACCACCATGGCATCCGATATCACCAAATTGTACGGACTCACCCGCAGAACGAGAACGGCAGCGATCAACGCAAGTATTCTGCCCAAGATGCTGGATACCGCCAATTCAACCGAACAGTCCGTAAGGGAAGCCGGCGTCCATGTACCTCTGATGATCATGAGAGGCGACGGCGGGGTTATGGAAATCAGCGAAATGAAGAAACGTCCTGTGCTTACGATGCTGTCGGGTCCCGCAGCCTCAGTTATGGGGTCTTTGATGTATCTGAGAGCCTCTAACGGTGTGTATTTCGAGGTGGGTGGAACCACAACCAATATCGGGGTTATCAAAAACGGCCGTCCGGCCATTGACTATTCCATCGTCGGCGGTCATCCGACCTATGTCAATTCACTGGATGTGCGCGTACTCGGTGTTGCTGGCGGCTCCATGATCCGGGCGAACAAAAGCGGAGTAGTGGATGTCGGACCGAGATCGGCACATATCGGCGGTCTGGATTATTCGGTATTTACCGATCCGGACAAGATTAAGGGTGCCAAGGTGGAATTTTTCTCGCCCAAACCGGGTGATCCGGCAGATTATGTGGCCATCCGTCTGGAGAACGGGGAGCGTGTGACGATCACGAATTCCTGTGCTGCGAACGTGCTGGGCCTTGTGAAGCCGGAGCATTTCTCCTACGGGAATGTGGAAGCCGCCAGACGGGCGATGCAGGCATTAGCCGATTATTGCGGAACCACGGTCGAAGATATTGCCAAGCAGATTATGGAAAAAGCGTATGCGAAGATCGAACCGATCATCCTGGCGCTGGCCGAGAAATACAAACTGGAGAAAGACCAGATCTCTCTGGTCGGAGTTGGCGGGGGAGCCGCTTCGCTGATCGTCTATTTCTCTGAGAAAATGGGTCTGAAATACAGCATCCCTGAGAATGCTGAGGTGATCTCGTCCATTGGTGTTGCCCTGTCCATGGTGCGGGACGTGGTAGAGCGGATCATTCCGTCACCTTCCAAAGAAGTGATTGCCGCACTCAAAATGGAAGCGATGAACAAGGCGATTCAGAGCGGAGCCACTCCGGAAAGCATCGAGATCCATATCGATATCGATCCGCAGACGTCCAAGGTTACCGCGATTGCTACGGGTTCCACGGAAGTGAAGACGACCGAGCTGCTGAAGGAATGTGATGAAGCGGAGCTCCGCGAGCTGGCCGCGAAGGATATGCGTATTTCCATCGACCGGACACAGCTGCTTGAGAAAACGAGGTATGTCAGTATTTTCGGCGAAAAGGTTGAGAAGGCCGGTGAAGCGGGTGCAGTCCGCATTCTGGACACCAAAGGGTTCATTAAGGTGCAACGAGGCCGGGCGATGGCCCTCAAGACAACTGCCGGAGATTACCTGAATGCCGTCAAAAAGCTCTGGGAGGCTATGGCCGTCTACCAGACTGAACTGATTGCCCGGCCGGACTTCTATCTGTGTATCGGTGCCCGGGTGATGGACTTTACCGCTTCCGATTTCGAACAGCTGGAGCTGCTGATGGATATCGAAATTTCCACGTTTGAGCCGGATACGGAGGTTATCGTTGTCGCTGCCAATGTCAAGCAGAGCTGACGCTAATCTATTGAAATTATTCATAGCCATATTAATGAAGGAATGAAGAATGGGGGCAGCATGCAGGTGCAGATGAAGCTGGGTGTAATGATGCGTGATTTGCTGCAGGTAGAGGATGAAGCTTGGGGGCTGTACGCTTTTTCCAGGGACATTCTGAACCGGCGCATTCTGCCTGAAACCAAGACAGAGATGATTGCCAAAGCTACAGCCTGCGGCAAAGCCTATGCACAGCGGATCATCCGTGAATACGGAACCCGTGATGTCCGCGTGATCGCGGACAAATTGAAGCTGAAGCTAGAATTTCAAAGTGCGCTTATGACAGGGAAACGTGTGCTTTTTGCCTGCTATACCCCGCCGTACACAATCGAAATTATGGAGGAGCCCGTGCGCAGAGCGGCGGAGCTGGTCCAGGAGGAAGAGCCGGCGCTAGTTGAACTTTTTCAGCAAGCTGGTATAATGAATACTATCCTTGGACACGAAATTTTTCATTTTGTAGAAGACCAGTTTGCACATGAAATCTACACCCGGACTGAGAAGATTCTGCTATGGAACCTGCTTGGGTTCAAGAATTATTCTACAATACGCACCTTGAGTGAAGTGGGAGCCATGGCCTTTACACAGGAACTGAATAGACTCAGCTACGCGCCGTTTATTCTGGATGTTCTGTTGTATTACAGCTATGATGCTGCCAGTGCGGAGAAAATATATCGTGATGTACTAGGAGTGAGTTCAGGAAGGTGTAGGGAACCCGTTGAAGATTATTAATAACAGTAATTCACTAAATGATGTAACTTACAATAAAATAAGAGAAGACATCATGAATATGACGTTGGAGCCGGGAATGGATGTCAGTGTGCAGAAGCTCTCTGAACGCTATGGCGTAAGCCGGACACCGGTACGGGAAGCAGTAGTCCGCCTTCAACAGTCTGGACTGGTGGAAATATATCCTCAGCGCAAAACAGTGGTCTCCAAAATTGATCTGCAGCGGGTCCGTGAGGAATGGTTCATCCGCACATCGCTTGAATCTGCCGTGATTGATGAATTCATCCGCAAGTGCAGTGAGCTTGTAGCAGATACGATGCAGGAACTGATTAACAAACAGAAGAAATATATGGACAAGAAATATTTCCGGGAATTTTACTTCAAGGACAATCGTTTCCACCAGCTGATCTTTCAGACGGCCGGGGAAGAGCTATCCTGGTTCACGATTGAAGAGGTAGCCTCGCACTATAACCGTATCCGTCTGCTCTATGGCAAGATGGAGGGCGTGCAGCAATCCGATATTGATAAACATGTGAAGATGGTAGCGGCCACCCGCAAGCGTGATGTGGAGGGAATGCGCAAGATTGTGATGGAGCATTCCAATACATTGCTGGAACGGGTACAGGTGATGTCCAAGCAATACCCGCAATTTTTCTGAAATATGGTAAGCATATGCTTAAGGCGTATCCTTGAAGCCTGCTCCGTTTGGAGTATGACTTCCGGTATACGCCTTTTGTTGCGGTGTAATACCTACAGCTTCTTAAGCCGCCGGTAATACAGCCAGGTTCTGCCTGCGAATGAGCCGAAGAGAAGGATACTGAGGAACATAAGTGAAGTATTCCATGCCCGGGAAGCGGTGATTCCGTCTTGCAGCATGCCGTCAATAAATGCCGTCACATTCAGGCTGTAGAGCAGAATCATCGGTAGAAATAATGCTGTATAGCTGATGGCAATTTTACGGGCATGCTTCAAGCGGTGATACGGGTCACTGTAGATCTCCGGTTGTTCTGCACGATCCTGCTCCTCCCGGCTCCAGAGGGTCCATTTCTGCAGAGAAGAGGATGAGCTATATACTTTATGCCAGCCTGCCTGCCGGTGCAGCTCGAAATACTCTTCATCGCCAATGACCTGATAGTCGGCATGATACTTCATGATACGTGGACTGCCTTGGCTGAAATGGAACAGCGTGCCTCCCGGGCCGACTTTATACAGATTCCAGCCCAGCCGCTCCTTATCCTCCAGCCATTCCTCCAGCCGGTCAGGAGCGTACATCCAGCCTAACTTCAACTTCGTCATCGTAACACCCGCTGGCCTACGCGGTTCGTGAATCTTCTTGAAGTCCTCATGATTCAAGAGTAGCCCCTTGCTGGCCGCCCGGAGCTTAATAATCGAATAGATTGCAAGTACGAGCAGGATTACAGCCAAGGCTGCTGCGGCCCAGGTAACCGCCCACATAGGGCTTGGCTGTACCTGAAGCGGAGCATCCTGGGTCAAGGAGAAGCCTAGAGCAATCAGCGGAATCATTGCAATGAGCAGCAAATAAAGAAGTATTCCCATAAAAATATATGAGACTTTGCGGTTTCGCCTCAAGACATCCTTGCGGGAAGGGGAGGCCTTAATCTGTGACGGCTGCTGATCATTCTCGTAGACGCTCCACTTGCCTTGCTGCAGGCGCTTGCTCCAGCCTTCAGCAGCAAGAGAGGAAGACATGGAAGGCTGGGAGGATGGTCCATACCCGATCTGATAGGAACGTTGTGCCGGTTGATCTTGCCGGAAGGTGAACCGCCGGAGCAGCAGGTTCCACTCCGTCAGCACCCAACCCTGACTCGCCATATCGGCCAGCCAGGCTTCTGACTTGGGCAGGTCGTAGCTCCAGAAGGGCCGAAATACCCTCTTCATACAAATTCCTCCTCACTGGTAATGGCATTGCGGTGAAGTTCCTTTAATCTGCTGATTTCTGCGCGCATTACTCCTTTCCCCAGATCTGACACCTCGTACACTGTTTTTCTCTCTTCATCGGCGAATACAACAATCAGTCCATCCTTGTTCATCTTCGTCAAAGTTCCATATACCGTACCGGAACCCAGTCTAAGCCGTCCTTCAGAGAGCTCATCCACATGCTTGATGATTCCATATCCGTGGCGGGGTATGGTTAGGGACAACAGAATATAGAAAGCCGTCTCTGTCATCGGCACGTACTTTTTCAGCACTTTATCCATTGTGGACAACGCATTCACCTGCTTCGCCAGTTCATTGTGCATAACTCATGGCCTTCAATATAATATGTCTTGCCGTGACTATGTCATAACGTGACTATATCACGATGCGACATAAGTTTCAAGGCTAGCGGCAATTAATGTGCCGTCAGAGTCAGCAGTTGACATACAGGCTGCCAGATCTCAGGAACCAGCTGCGGCTCCGAACAATAGACCGTCTGCAAATACCGGCTGAGCGGGGATATTTGTCCTTCGACCAGCACTTCCTTGATCTCCGATGGTTTGGTGGGTATCGCCTGCCCGGTTGTTGACATGAACTCTGCAATGGGCAGCAGCATCCCGCAGCTTTTGCGGTAGGACATCCGATGCGGGAATCTGGGCGAGCTGCCGGAATCATATTTGGAAAGCTTGATCCGGTCAAACTGTCCGGTGAGCAGCTCGCTGGCGTTGAATTTCAGGATGGCAAAAACTTCGCCGGGCTCTCTGCGGGAGTACATCGCCGCCATGGCTAGGCAATCCCGCCAGGTCGGCCACAAGAAGACATGGCGGTCAAGGCAGAGACGGAATTCTTCAGGGGTTGTGTCCGGGTCCATTGCTTCAGGTGTGATGCGCAGATGGGAATTCAGGACAACCGGCTGCCCGGCGTATTGTACCTGGAGGGCTGTAGTCCGGCGTACTCCGGCTGCATGCGCCGGACTCAATACGGATGAGGCGTACAATGCGTCAAGTGCAGCCATGGCGGGCAAATTCCGGGCCCGGGTGAAGTGGTATAACGAAGTGCGGAGCGGGCTTTTGGTAATGGCAGCAATCAGTGAATGTTTCATAGTGTTATTTTATCCTTTGCGGGAATTGAATACTTTGTTATTTTAGAAAGGGAAATGCTGAAAGGGAAAGGATGAGAAAGATGAAAGCTGAAGCACTCGAACAGAGCAGAGTGGAGGCGTTTTTGAATTTTTGCCGGAAGCACCGGGACGAACTGGATGATTCTTACCTGATCGATGAGGAGCTTGCCGGGTTCACGCTTTCCCCGGACCATCCTACATATATTGTTGCCAATTCCTCAGGTCAAATTACCGCAGCAGTCTCGCTCATCCTGAATGATTACAGCCGCAGAGGGCGCAAGGCCAGATTTAGAATCCTTCATGCGGAAACCGAAGATGTAAATGTATACCAGGCTCTGCTTGAGGCAATTCTGCCCCATGCTGCCGGAATGGATAAGCTGAATCTATTTGTTCCCGCGGGAAATACTGCGGCGATGGAGGCGTTGGGGGCTGTGCGGTTTGCGGTGGAGAGGTATATCTATGTCCTCGTAAGAGAGGAGCCGCATATTCCAGAGGTCAGCTTGCCCGCCGGTTACGAGCTCATTCCCTTCCGCGCCGGAACGGATGAAGCCGTCTGGTGTGAAGTACGAAATGCCGGTTTCGCTAAGCTTCAGGGCAACGAGACGCCGGCCACACCAGCGATGGTGAAGCAGATGATCAGCGGAGCCGACTATATCGAAGGCGGTTTACAGATACTGTACCATAACGGCAAAGCTGTGGGAATTGTACGCGGCTGCGCCGATGAGTATGAGGATGAGCCTGCCATGAGTATTGGGCCGCTGGCAGTATTGCCGGAGGCTCAGGGGAGAGGACTCGGCAGAATTCTGCTGCGGGCAGCACTCCGGTTCGCGGCAGAACAGTCGTATGCGCGCACCGTCCTGTGTGTGAATGCAGAGAACGAACGGGCGCAGGCTTTGTATATTGGGGAAGGCTTCAAGCAGGCGGAAGCCCTTGCCTGCCTGGCTTACACGGTGAGTGAAGAGGGGTAGCGGGGGGCTTGATGCTATATGCTATGGAGTGGAGGCGCTGATCGGGGGAGGGGAGTTGCGATTGGTGATGTAGAGTTGAGATGCTGATTGCTCCCATCCAACCGTGACGGACTGTAGGGATCTTATTTTGCCGGAATCAGCCAATTTTGAGATGAAGCGGACTGAGAATCGCCTATTCAGCCTAGAACACCAGAATTAGACCCATTATTCAGGGCATAGCGGAATCTCAGTCCGCGAAGCCGGCAAAACAGCTGTTTTTCCCAAAATAACGGATTCTGAGTCCGGGTGGAACGGCTGTTTGTGCTGCCTGTGTGCTGTTATTCGTGGTCTGCTTGCATCATCGGCCCCTTATTTATTGCCTTCTTGCAGGAGATGCACTTTGGATGTAGAAATTCAGGTCAGCAGGTTATTCAATCCAGTAAAAACCATTTACTCTCCATATGCACCATTATATTGCCAAACTCCGTCTAACCTGGACAGATTCACTATTAAAGGGGACAAGGAAATGAAAACACTGGTTATTGTGGATGATGAGCCTTCGGTGGTGAACGGGCTGCGGACCTATGTGGACTGGGCGGCACAGGGGATTGAGCTGGTCGGAACCGCAGATGACGGGGACACGGGGCTGGCGCTGATCCGGGAGCTGAAGCCGGATATCGTGCTGACGGATGTCCAGATGCCGTCAATGGACGGCATCCGCATGGCGGCCGAGGTCCGGGCGCTGCTGCCGGAGGCCAAGATCGTCTTCATCAGCGGCCACAATGATGCCGGATACCTTAAGTCCGCGCTGCAGATGCATGCGGCGGACTATATTTTTAAGCCGGTTAGCCGCAAGGAGCTGTCGGTGGTGATGGGCAAGGTGACTGCTGCGCTGGATGCGGAGACGCAGGAGCGGAAGCGGATCAAGGAGATGCAGGTGAAGCTGACGCAGAGCATGCCGCTGCTGCGCGAGAAGTTCCTGCTGTCCGTAATCAGCGATGGTGTTCATACCGCGCATATTCAGGACAAGCTGGAATTTCTGGGCTTGCAGCAGCTCGCGGCAGACAGCTACATCCTCATGGTCATTCTGCTCGATGATGTGCCGCAGGTGCTGGACACCCGCAGCGAGCAGGACAGACAGCTGCTGTCCTATACGGTGCTGAATATCATCCAGGAGCTGATTGACAATCAGATGCGCGGCGTGACCTTCGAGAAGGAGCCGGGAGAGTACGTCGGGATTCTGCTGGCCGGACAATTGCAGCCGCAGGAGTTCAGCGAATCTCCAGAGAATGACCTGCTGGTGCTGGCAGAATCAATCCGCAGCAATCTGCGGCAATGGCTGAAGCTTAGTGTAACCATCGGGGTCGGCGAGGGGGTTGAGCACTTGCCGGAGATCCCGTCCTCCTACAAACAGGCGAGGGATGCAGCTGACCAGAAGTGGTATCTGGGCAAGAACCGGATTCTGACCATGGACAATATCGTGTCCGGAGAGCGCGGCGAGAATCTGCGTTACCGGTACGAGCCGGAGTGGGGGGAGCGGGTGTGGTCTGCCCTGAAATCCGGAGACCGCGGACGTCTGCAGACGGAGCTTGGTGACATTTTCAGTCTGCTTGGGCAGAACCGGGGACAAGGGGCGCGGTATGCGCAGAATGTTAGTCTGCATCTGATTCTGCAGTCCGGCCAGGTGCTGCTGGAGCTTGGCGGGATGACGGAGGAATGGGAGAAACGCGAGACGGCCGCCTGGAAACAGGTTGCGCGCCAGGAGACGATGCAGGATCTGCTGGGATATACAGAAGCCTATCTGCTTGAGGTCTGTGATTTCGTCGGGATGAAGCGCAGCGGCAAGACAAGCGAAGTGATAGAGCGGGTCCGTCAGCTGATTGGAGAACGGTACCCGGAGAATCTGGCAGTGGCGGATATTGCGGCAGGCGTCTATCTCAGTCCGACCTATGTCCGGCTGCTGTTCAAGCAGGAAACGGGCGAAACGCTGTTCGAATATCTGACCAAGGTCAGAATCGAGCAGTCAAAGAAGCTGCTTAGAGACCCGCAGAACAAATTCTACGAAATCTGTTATGCCGTTGGCTACAGCGATCCCAGCCATTTCAGCAAGCTTTTCAAGAAAATAACCGGAATTACCCCCAGCGCCTATAGGGAGCAGAGTCTATGAGCAGGGGCAATCCTATGAAGATCAGGCTGCACAGGAATGTAAGCATGCCATATAAGGAGGCTGTGCAGTGAAAAAGGGCTGGAGCTATTTGACCGGACTGGGCCAGGGGATTCTGGCGGCGAGAAAGTGGCTGATTGCCTATGTGATACTCATTCTGCTGCCGGTATCCGTCATGCTGGCATCCTTCTATCAGCGGTCCAGTGACATTCTGGAGCAAGAAGTCACCAGTACGATGCAGCTGACCCTTAAGCAGGCAGGGATGAATCTGACCTATAAGCTGGATCATATCCGTGACAGCAGCAATTCAGTTTTCATGAACCAGGTACTCTACAGTAATCTGCAGCAGAAGGACAGCATCACCGATGAGCTTAACCAGCTTAAGGAGCTGCGCAATTTAGCCGAAACCGCCCAGGAGAATGAGGATATTTTCCGGCTGCGGTTTTTTGTTGATCCTTCCCGGATGTACGGAGGGGACCGGGTGAATCTGTATCCGCTATCTGAGATAGAGCATTATCCGTGGTACAGGCAGGTGCTGGAGGCCGGGGGCGGTATGGTCTGGACCGGGGTGTATGAGGAGAGTTATATCGATTTCGGTGACAAAAAGATTTTTTCTGTCGCAAGGATGCTGCGCAATCCGAAGGCATATGAAGAGACCATCGGCATACTGGTGATGGATGTATCTCAGGATCTGATCGCAGAAGTCATGTCAGAGCTTCATTTCTCGGACAGCTACGCCCCTTATCTTCTGGATAATGAGGGCCGGCTGATCTACAGCACCGGAGAGAACGGTCCGCAGGAAGTCAGCATGCTGCCGGAAGAACTGCTGGAGACGGTTAAGCAATCGGAGGAGGGGATCGTTAAGCGGACCCTTGGGCGTGAAGAGGTTAATGTGGTCTATACCACGATCGGAACTTCAGGGTGGAAAATGATCTCCCAAGTCTCTGAATCAGAGATTTCGCACCGGGCAACAGCAATGAACCAGTTCACCAGCATTGCCACGCTGGCAGGGATCACGGTCATGTTCCTGGTACTCGTGTTTGTGCTGCTGATGTTCCTCGTGCAGAACATGCAGCGCAGAGTGCAGCTGATTCTGCGGATGATCCGCAAGGAGGGCATCGGCTGGCTGGAGGATAGAAGGACGATGCCAGGCGGGGATTTCCGGCTGCTGGAACGCAGTGTGGACCATCTGATCCACAAGGTCAACATTCTGATGGAGGAATCCTATCAGGCGAAGATGCAGGAGCGGGAGGCGCAGCTAAGAACCCTGCAGGCCCAGATTAATCCGCATTTTCTCTACAATGCGCTGGATATGATCAACTGGTCGGCAATTTCGCATGATGCGGAGGATACCAGCCAGATGATTGAGGCGCTGTCCCGCTATTTCCGGCTTAGCCTGAATCAGGGCCGCGATAATGTCAGCCTTGCCGATGAACTGAATCTGGCCAAGGTGTTCATGGAGATTCAGCAGAACCGCTTTCCGTCCACCTTCACCTTCAGCGTCCAAGTAGAGCCGGGACTTGAACAGTATATGATTCCCAAGCTTACCCTCCAGCCGCTGGTGGAGAATGCGCTGCTGCATGGTATCCGCAAAACCCGCAAGAAGCAGGGGAATATCGCCATAACAGCCCGCCGGGAGCAGGAGGATATCCTTCTGGCGGTGTCCGATGACGGGATCGGCATGAGTCCGGAGCAGGCCAGACGGCTGCTGCTGGAGCCTTCCTCCGAGCTGCGCAGTGACGGGATGCCGGGCTCCTTCGGACTCTATAATGTCAACGAGCGGATACGATATTTTGCCGGCAACCGGTATGGCTTGTCCATTGAAACAGAACCCGGCCAAGGAACAGTGATCAACATCAGAATTAAAGCGGTTCCATTCGAATAAGCAGATTGCCTGATATACAGTCGCGTAAGACCAGAAATAATCAGATTACCACCTACAACCGCCCCCCGGTTTCTAAGTATAATCAACTCACAAACAGATGGGGGTGAATGAACTTGGGTGGGAGTATCACGGATTTGAACCGGAAGAGCAAACTTCAGGCAACCAGAATCAGGTCCGCCAGCAAGTGGAGGCTCGCCTGGAGAAACAGGGATTATTATGTGCTGCTGATACCCGGTCTGCTGTTTCTGCTGCTCTTCAAATATACACCGCTGTACGGAGTGCTGATCGCATTTCAGGATTTCAACATTTTCCAGGGCATCAGAGGCAGTGAATGGGTAGGGCTGGAGCAATTCCATAAGCTTATCCAATCGGACGAATTCGGAAGGGTATTCATGAATACACTGCTTATCAGTGTGTACAAGATTGTCCTTCTGTTTCCGGTGCCGGTCCTCATCGCGCTGGTGCTGAACGAGGTCAGGCTGATGTTCTTCAAACGGACGATCCAGACGATTATTTATCTCCCGCATTTTCTGTCCTGGGTGATTATTTCCGGTTTGTTCGTCACCATCCTCTCCACCTCGGGCGGACTGGTCAATAATATCATTCAGTGGTTCGGCGGAGAACCGGTCAGCTTTTTTGTCAGCAATGATTATTTCCGCAGTGTGGTTGTCTTTACGGCCGGCTGGAAGGAATCAGGGTGGAACGCGATTGTCTTCATTGCCGCCATTGCCGGGATCGATCAGGAGCAATACGAGGCGGCTGCCATTGACGGGGCGGGGCGAATCCGCAGAATGCTGCATATCTCACTGCCGGGTATCCTGCCGACTGTGGTGCTGATGTTCATTCTCCGGCTGGGCTCGGTGCTCGATGCGGGAACGGAGCAGATTCTGACCATGTACAATCCGGTAGTCTATGAGACAGCGGATGTGATCGGAACCTTCGTCTATCGCATCGGGCTGGGCAAAATGGATTACAGCTTCAGCACCGCGGTGGGCCTGTTCAACTCGGTAGTAGGCTTCATCCTCATCGTTTCGGGAAATTATATCAGCCGGAAGCTGCTGAACCGCGGAATCTGGTAGGCGGGAAGGAGACAGTATAATCCATGACCAAACGAACCAAAGGCGACAGGCTGCTCGATATCTTTGTCTACCTGTTCCTGATTACGCTCGGAGTGATGATGCTGCTGCCGCTGGTTAACGTATTATCGAAATCGGTCAGTGAGGAATGGGCAATTACTTCGGGAAAAGTAGGCATTCTGCCGGTAGGCTTCCAGCTCGACACCTTGCGGGAGGTTATCTCTTCCTCAATGTTCATCCGGGCGTTCTGCGTATCCGTAGGCGTCACGGTAGTGGGCACCCTGATCTCCATCTTAATGACGGCACTTACGGCCTATCCGTTATCCAAACGAAATCTGCCGGGCATCTCCTTTTTCATGGTGCTGTTCATCTTCACGATGCTGTTCAGCGGCGGGCTTATTCCCAATTATCTGCTAATGCGCCAGCTGCATCTGATCAATAATCTGTGGGTGCTTATCCTGCCCGGAATGATCAGTGTATTCAACATGCTGGTGATCAAGAGCTACTATGAGAGTCTTCCCGAAGCGCTGGAGGAGTCCGCACGAATTGACGGAGCCAAGACGTATACGATTCTGTTCCGGATTATTCTGCCGCTCAGTATGCCGGTGATTGCCACGATTGCGCTTTTTTATGCTGTCGGGTACTGGAATGATTACTTCGGGCCAATGATCTACATCAACGATACCGCGCTTAAGACCTTGCAGCTCTATCTTCAGGATGTGGTGATGGACGCCAGTGCAGTCAACGCCGTTAATAAAAGTGTGGATGACCTGATGAACATGTCACCGGAAGGCATACGTGCGGCAACGGTGGTCGCTTCGACGGTCCCGATTCTGTTCGTATATCCGTTCCTGCAGAAGTATTTCATCAAAGGTGTACTGATTGGCTCGGTTAAAGGCTGAGGCGGATTTTGTACGAAGTAAGACTGGAAGCTTAAGCTCACAAAACTTATAGGGGGTTATCTTAATGAAACAGACGAAGTGGCTGTCACTCCTGCTGAGTACCGGGCTGCTGCTCGCTGCAACTGCCTGTGGTTCTTCTAACAACACGAATAGTAACGGGGAGGACGCTTCAACAGCAGCACCAGCTTCTGCAGAAGCAACTGCCGCACCGGGAACGTCAGAGAATGCTGCCAAGCCGGAGCTGAAATCGCTTAATCTGTGGTCGAAGGATGATTACAATACGTATCCGCTGGCCAAGGTGATCGAAGAGCGGACCGGCTATAAGGTGAAGTATGAGATGCTTCCCGCCGACAAGGCGATGGATAAGCTCAATCTGCTGATCTCCTCTGCCGAGCCGTATGATGTCATTACCATTTCCGGTGAAAAAGCCGTGTATACCGATTATGCCAAAATGGGCGCACTGGTGGATCTGACCCCGCTCATCGAGGAGTTCGGCGATAATATCAAAGCTTCCATCTCCCAGGCGTCCTTCGATGCAATGAAAATTGACGGCAAAATCTATGGTATTCCCAACAGCTCATCACAATTTGCCGGTGCCGATCTGATGATCCGCCAGGACTGGCTCGATAAGCTGGGGCTGAAGACTCCGACTACGCTGGATGAATTCACGGAAGTGCTGAAGGCATTCAAGGAGAAGGACCCAGGCGGAACCGGGAACAGCGGCGCCCCGATGTCAATCGATGGTGCACTGGCAACAACGGCGAATATTACAGGTGCCTTCGGAATAGGCACGAGCTGGAATACGGTGGACGGCCAGCTGGTTCCGGCCCCGCTGCATCCGGGCTTCAAGGAATATTTGACGTACATGTCCGATCTATATAAACAGGGTCTGCTCGATAAAGAATTTGCCGTGAACAAGGATGCTACTCTGAAGGAGAAATTCACCAGCGGCAAGATCGGGGTTATTCAGCTGCCTTGGTATGATATTCCCGGAATTGCCGATGCCCTGACCAAGAACTTTCCTGATGCCAAATATGCTTATCTTCCTGCCCTCAAAGGCAAAGACGGTCAAATGGGCCTCGGCATGAGCGGCGGGTTCGACCGCATTACCTTCATTCCGAAATCTGCGAAGCATCCTGAAGATGCGATTAAATGGATCAATGCCAAGCTGGAAAAGGAAACCTTCAAGCTGATTGCCATCGGTGAAGAAGGCAAACATCATACGTATAAAGACGGCGTATACAGCCCGATCCTGCCGCTGTTCACGGACGAACGCGGCAACGCCAGCAATTATCTGACCGGTATAGACGAGAAGCTGTACCCGATCTACTGGCAGGCCCGGGTGCAGAAGGATGCACGTCTGTTTGCAGGCTTCTCTTACCTGAACAATGAGCTTCCGGCGGAAGCAAGAATTGCCGATCCGCTGGCGCTGGCGCCATCCCTGCCGGAATATTCGAAGAACAATGCTTCGCTGAATCAGATGATTAATGATTTTGCCGTCAAAGTCATTGTCGGTGAAGAGTCCCCGGATGCCGTGGCTGATTTCGCCGAGAAATATAAAGCTGCAGGCGGAGAGGCCAGCACCAAAGAGGTGAATGACTGGTATGCTACAGTGAAGAAATAGAGTCAAAGAAAACATTTTAGGAGGTAAAAGAATGAACAGCTACAGGATGCGGAGCAGTGAGATTCCGCTGCAGGATTCCTGGGATGTCATCGTTGCAGGCGGCGGGCCGGCGGGTTGTACGGCGGCCGCTGCCGCAGCCCGGGAAGGGGCAAGGACACTGCTGATCGAAGGAACAGGCAGCCTGGGCGGAATGGGCACATCGGGACTAGTGCCGGCCTGGTGCCCGTTCTCGGACATGAAGACGATCATCTACCGGGGACTGGCGATGAAGGTGTTTGAAGCTTTGAAGGCGCAGATGCCGCATGTGAGCAAAGAGGCGATGGACTGGGTTCCGATCGAACCGGAGAAGCTCAAGGTCATCTATGATGAGCTGGTAGCCGGAGCAGGGGCCACGGTGCTGTTCAATACGCAGCTGGGTTCCGTGGAGGCGGATGAGGAAGGTAATGTGCTGGCACTGATTACTGCCAGCAAGAATGGACTGCAGGCGCTGAAGGCTAAGGTCTATATCGACTGCACGGGCGATGCCGATGTAGCGGCCTGGGCAGGAGCGGAATATCTCAAGGGTGATACGGCAACCAGTGAGCTGATGCCTGCCACGCACTGTTTTACCTTGGGTAATGTCGATGAATATGCTTATCTGAACGGTCCGCTGCTGCATAACAACAACAAAACCAGCCCGATCTTCGATATTCTGGGCTCCGGCAAATTCCCCTTAATTCCGGACTCGCATATCTGTAACAATGTCATTGCTCCCCGGACGGTGGGCTTCAACGCGGGACATCTATGGGATGTGGATAATACGGATGCCTTCTCCGTATCTGCCGCATTGATGCAGGGAAGGAAGCTGGCCTCCGTCTATAGGGATGCCCTGGCAGAATACATGCCAGCTGCGTTTGGCAGCTCTTATGTAGCCAACACCGGCTCGCTGATGGGTGTGCGGGAGACGCGGAGAATTACCGGAGACTATGTGCTGAGTGTGGATGATTACGTTAACCGCCGCAGCTTCGCGGATGAAATCTGCCGCAACAGCTATTTCATTGATATCCATGGGACGGAGAAGGAAGAGAAGCAGGCGGGAGGCAAGCCGGAGGTCATTAAACGCTACGGTCCGGGAGAATCGCACGGCATTCCATACCGCTGCCTGACGCCGCGTTCACTGAAGAATGTGCTGGTCGCGGGACGTTCGATCTCCTGTGTCCGTGAGGTGCAGGGGAGTGTCCGGGTGATGCCGGTCTGTCTGGCGATGGGCGAAGCGGCCGGGATTGCCGCAGCACTTGCTGCGAATCTGCCGGATTATGATGTGCATGCAGTGGATGTAGCTGTGCTGCGCAAGCGGCTGAAGGAGGAGGGGGCTTATCTTCCCGATCCCGTAGCCGGAACAGTATTTGGTGATCCGGGTGCGGCGGCAGGAGAAGAGGGAAAACCGGTGAGGTATCACTGAGACATGAAGAGAAATAATGCTAGCTAGCATATAGTTGTTGTTTCCAATTAGGCAATCCCCCGGTCAGCGGGGGGGTGCCTGTCTTGTTGTACAGGAATCGTACACCTTGCGAAAAACCGAATACAATGTGCCCATGATAGGGTAGACGAGCCGAATGAGGCTGCATCCCTCTGATTCCAGCGGATGCAGCCCCAAGTTAGTTGCTGTTAAAAATACTGATAATCCGGTTATTTTACCGTAGCTAGGTCAACTTTACGTTTGAGTAGGATCGCGTTGATCTCGCCTCCGGCGAGGATAATAATCGAGCTGATATATAGCCAGATGAGCAGAATCATTACGCCTCCGAGACTGCCATAGGTTTTGGTGAAATCACTGAACTGATTGACGTAAATGGAGAAGAGGACTGATGTAATAATCCAGCCGAGGGTTGAGAACAATGCACCGGGCACCACCTCCCGCAGAGCCAGCCTGCGGCTTGGGGCGATCCAGTAGAGCAGGGTGAACACAATGAACATGACCAGCAGCGGCACGGCGTATTGCAGCAGATCCCATAGCTTCTGGAAACCGTAAGGCAGATCGGTCAACAGGAAGACCTGTGTCTTGAGCCAGGTACCGAGGACTAGCAGCAGAATGCTGAGCAGCACGACAAAACCGATCGTCAGGGTAGCGAGGAAGGCGATCCCTCTTATTTTCCAGAAGGCCCGGCTCTCATCAATGTCGTAAGCGCGATTGAGCCCCTTAATGATTGCATTGACCCCCTTGGAAGCGGCCCAGAGTGTAGCCAGCATCCCGAAGGATAACAGCGCCTGACTGCGTCCCTCGGACACATCCTGCAGAATCTCTTCTATAATAGAGACGGCTTCGGCAGGCATCACCTGTTCCAGCTGCTGGATTTTGTCCTCCAGGGAAATATTCGCGTACCCGATCAGGGTCATAATGAAGATCAGAAAGGGAAACAGCGACAGAATCAGATAATAGGTCAGCTGTGCGCTGATCCCCTGGACATCATCGGCTTTGATTTTTTGCAGCAGCTGTTTGATGAATGTGAATGTGCCGCCGGAACCGGCAGTCCTTCTGCTCATATAGCCCTCCTTCACTTATTGCGGTATAGGCTTGTTTATGAAAATATATCCATATATATGTGTCCCGCACAAAATTATCCTTAGGTTCAGTAAGCTTGGTCTTATTTTAACACAGTGGGGTTGAAGAAGCAGAACGGCGGCGGTCCATCTTTTACCGGACGTTCTTTATAAGCTGAGGTAGTTGTGAAAGGAGATGCTACGCATGGCCAGAACCAAAAATCAGATGTTGATGGGATACTGCTCAAGCCGATGCATCTGTTCTGGGACCCGGGCTATGAGAATACGTCCGTTTCACCGAGCTAACGGTCTCCAGTGCAGTTATTTACTAGTATCCACCGGAAATCGGAAAAAAGACTCGACGAGAGGGCTTAAGCGTGCTGTGGTCCGTTAGCTGAGCTGAATGAGCCAAATTCAAGACATTAAGCGCCATACGATCCGCAGCGGCTCAGAGATAGCATGTACAAGCACTTATGATCTCAGCGGCTCGCCATAGCTGATATGCCAGTGCAGATGCTTCGAATCCTGATAGTCTCCAAGGTTCGTGCTCACTCTGCAAGCCCCATACTCTCCGGTTACCTGGGCGGCCACCTGCTTAATTACTCCGATAAGCTCAAGCAGCAGGTCATTATCGCTGTCCTGAAGAGTCATAAGTGAGGAGATATGCCGCTTAGGGATAGCCACAATATGAACGGGATAAAAGGGCCGGGTGTGGTGGTAGGCTAGCACATTGTCCGTTTCGATTACTTTTTGCACAACTGTTTTGCCGCTTAATACTTCGTCACAGTAGAAATCCTCAGTCATATGTATCCTCCTTGGCAATGAGTGTCCTCTTGTATTTTACTGGAAATCTCTTAGAATTATATGTATGAAATCATAGCACTTGCTGAGAGCCGGTTCATTACCATTATGCCAAAAGGAGATTGTTCATGAAGCTGCTGCTGGAGGATTACGAGGTTATACGGCGATGGATGTACCGCAATGCCCGCCCGCTGGACCTGGCGAGATGGAAGTTTCACTTTGAAAAGGGCGGAATGCCGCCTGTGTTGGAAGCATTATCAGCCTATCAGAATGAAGACGGGGGCTTCGGACATGCCCTGGAAGCCGATGCGTGGAATCCGGATTCTACACCGGTCATGGCGGGAACGGCTGTGGAGAGACTGCTGGAATTGGAATTTGAAGATGGCGGCCATCCGGTGGTGCAGGGCATTCTGAAGTATCTGGACAGCGGTGCGGACATGGAAGACCGGACCTGGAGGAATGTGGTAGCCTCTAACAATGATTACCCGCATGCTCCTTGGTGGCACACGGATTCGAACAGTACCGCACGCAGTATCTATAATCCGACAGCCATATTGGCCGGATTCATCCTGAAGTATGCTGACAGGGACAGTGCACTGTATGAACGGGGGATGGGCATCGCCCGTGAATTGACTGATTTATTCCTGCAAGATCCCGCACTTGAGATGCATCCGCTGAGATGTGTTGCCACGCTGCTGGAATGTATCGCCTGGGCGGAGCTGCAGGAGCAGTTCCCTTATGTTTCCTTGAAGGAAGCTGTCAAAGAGCAGAGCACGCAGCTCATCAGCCGCGATGAGGGGCAATGGAACGGATACAGCTGCAGACCGTCCTTTTTCCTGAAGTCGCCGCAAAGTCCGGGTTATGCAGAGCTTGCCGGGCTGATGCACCAGGAGCTGGATCATCTGCTGGAGACCCGAAATCCCGAAGGGGTCTGGAACCTGACCTGGACCTGGGCCGGTTATGAGCGGGAGTTTGCTATCAGCGAGAACTGGTGGAAGGCACATATTGTTATAGAGAATATTCTGCTGCTCCGGGAGTTTGGACGGATAGCTGAGCTTTAAGGGACCAAAAGAGCAGCTGATCCTGACGAAACTTCCGGAGGCTTTTTCCGCTTAAACAGCAGAGAGGACGGACTGATTGTGAAAAAGCGGAGCGTCCGCCTATGTGCTCACGTTGATCCTACTTAAAAACAGAGGGCTGTCCCGAGCATCCGTTTTATGGATTTTGGGACAGCCTCTTTGGTATGTGCAGCCTTCCCAATGAATCAGGAGCTGCTGCCGGCCGTGCGGAACTCCTGCTGATAAATGGTCTGGACATTCTTCAGAATAGTACTGCTGTGCTCTGTGAATTTAAGCGGGGTCACCTGATTCTTGATCAGGAACACACCGGGCTTGCGGCTGTGCTCGCCGAGTGCGGCCTGATATAACAAGCCAGCTCCATGAGTGGGTTCCGGGAAGAACATACGGATAACCGGTCTCAGCCAAAAAGGAATTCCGGATTTCTTGCCTCCGCGAATCGTATTGTTGCCGCCTGGATCGGCACTGCGGATCAGGATGCCTTCCGCCGCAAGCGCCGGGGCGATCTCACTGGTCCACAAGGACAGGGCGAGCTTGGTGTCCGCATAAGGCCCGGTTAGCTTTTGGAACTTGGCAGGATGCTCCAGGGCGGCCGGATCGAATTTGCGCTTCATCATAAAAGCGTTGGAAGAAGTGTTAATCACTGTGCGCATTGTGCCTTTCAGGATCAGCGGCTTCAGCTCCATCGTGAGGATATACGGGACAACCGTCTGCAGCTCATAGTGCAGCTCACGTCCCTGCCTGGAGAAGCTTAACTCCGGGAAGCTGCCGCCGGCATTATTGAACAGCAGATCAATCTGCTTTTCATGGCTAGTAATATCCTGCAAGGCACGCTTCAACTGGGCGAAATCGGAGAGGTCTGCCTTGTACATCCGCAGCTGTCTGCTGCTGAGCGCCTCACGGATAAGGGAATCGTCCTCTGGAAAAGCTGAACGGATGAGCGCGATAATCTCCCAGCCTTCGCTCAGCATTCGGCGGGTCAAGGCGAGTCCGATTCCATTATTCGCGCCGGTGATCAGCGCAGTGCGTTGTGCTTGTTGTATAGTCATAATAAGGGCTCCTTTGGAAATGTAATGGTGAATGGTGCCCATTGTATAACTTGGAGCCGACTCCAAGTCAAGGCCGGAAATTAACGATTGACTTGGAGCTGACTCCAAGTTATACAATAGAATAAACTGAAGACCATACAATTCAAATGAGGTGGGCCTATGAGTCTGGCTGATGCTAATATCATTCAAGGATATTCGATCAAAGAAACAGCCGAGCGGACCGGGATCCCGGAAGATACCATCCGGTATTACGAGAAGATCGGACTGCTGCCCCGGGCGCAGCGCAAGGGAAACAGCCACCGCATCTACAGCGATCAGGATCTGGAGATGATGAAGCTGATCAGTTGCCTTAAGAAGACGGGGATGTCGCTGGACGACATGCGTCCATATCTCAACCTGTCTCTTGATTCAGACCTGTCCGAATATCCGGAGCTGCATGAGATGATCCTGAATCATAAACAGAAGATCCTGGAGCAGATCGCTTCGCTGCAGCAGATTGTGGATTTTATTGACACTAAGATTGAGCATGGCAATCTTGGACCGCAGACATGTGAGCTGACCGGCGATACCCGCAAAATGCCTGAACGCCGCAAACGCTGACCTTATTACCGCACAGCCTCATTCCAAATCACTTTGGAGTGGGGCTTTTTGCCATTATTACGCCAGCATGCAGCTGTTTCACATGTCACCTTCTCATTTCTCGCTGAAGCACTGGAGGAGCAGCTTAGGCAACAGTTTGACTGCACCGGCGGCAGGAAATAGGTGGATTTTCAACACTTGCTCATTACCGGAAGAGCCCTTCCCAGACAACAGTTGGAAAACCGGCACTTAAAATGCGGCAAATCGTTCAGCGTGGAGGGAATGCATGAGATTAAATGACGTTTATCCACTTACTTGCCTCAGATGGTCCAAAAGATCGAAATTAAGATACGTTTTTCCAATTGCTAATTTTGCAGCCCTGTGACTGACATTTTATATAACTGCTATTTATGTATCTGCAATTAACATAGGGATCAGCGGAGTTTGGTCATTGCCGGATTCCAGATTCTTCCTTAGAATGAAAAGAATTAGAACAGGAGGAATTCATCATGTCACAGATCATCTATTCACCGTCAAAATATATTCAGGGCAGCGGGGAGATTACAAGGCTGGGGGTGTATTGCCTGCAGATGGGGGCGAGAGGAGCCTATGCCATTGTAGATCCCTATATTCTCTCCTTGTACGGACAAGAGATCAGCAAGGGCTTTGCGTCGGAGCAGATTCCGCTGCTGCTGCGTGAATTTAAGGGCGAGTGCAGTCTAGTACAGGTGGACCAGATTGTGGCGGAGCTGGGTAGCAGCGGTGTGGATGTCATCGTGGGTATTGGCGGGGGTAAGACACTGGATACGGCAAAAGCCGTCAGTCATTTCGCCGGGCTCCCGGTGATGCTTGTGCCGACCGTAGCGTCAACGGATGCGCCTTGCAGCGCCCTGTCGGTCCTCTACAGCGAATCGGGCGAATTCGACCGGTATCTGCGGCTGCGCCGCAGTCCGGATATCGTGGTCGCGGATGTGGAGATTATCGCCAAAGCTCCGGTAAGACTGCTTGCTGCCGGAATGGGCGATGCCTTGTCGACGTATTACGAAGCAAGAGCCTGCAGCAGAGCCGGAGCAGTTACCAGCGCGGGAGGGACAGGCACTCTCGCGGCCCTGGCACTGGCCCGTACATGTCTGGATACGCTGCTCGCCGACGGCGCGCAGGCGCTGCAGGATGCCGCTGACGGACGCGCCACAGCCGCAGTTGAACATATTGTCGAAGCCAATATATATCTCAGCGGCATCGGCTTTGAGAGCGGCGGACTGGCAGCGGCCCATGCCATTCATAACGGGCTGACGCTGCTTGAGGAATGCCGGACCGTGCTTCACGGGGAGAAAGTGGCGTTCACCACACTGGTGCAGCTGATCCTTGAAGGAGCAGCGGAAGCCGAGATCACCGGGGCGGTGGATTTCTGCCGGGGGGCAGGTCTGCCTGTAACGCTGGCGGAGCTAAGGTTAGCGGGTGTTGCACAGGACCGGCTGCTCTATGCCGCCGAGGCGAGCTGCAGCGAGGGCAGTCCGATGGCCAACATGCCGTTTGCCGTGACATCGCAGCAGGTGCTGGAGGCGATTCTTGAAGCCGACCGACGCGGGGCAAAGGTTTCTTAAAAGATAATTTATATGTTTTGGCGAGTTAGTTTAAGCCTTGTTAATTATTGCGTAACTTCAGCGTACATATTTATCCTCCATGAGCCAAACAATGAGAACAATTGTTGAATCACGAAGGAGGTGTTCCATTTTGGAGAAAAGCAATCACAGCGTAAAGCACATCATTCTCTATCCTTTGGCCGCCGTAGTTGTTCTGATGACCACGCTGATTCCGTCAGCGCCTCAGTCCGTATCTGCCGCATCGCAACCTGGTGGACACTCTGCCCGTAACCTTGAAGCTGCAGTCTCCACGCTCCGTCCGGTAACTGATACGCATGCAGACAGCAGCGGAAACAGCGGTTCAGTTGACCGGCAAGCGGAGAATAAGAAGTTGCCCAACCGGGTGGCCATCATTGTCGATGATTTCGGCAACAACATGCGGGGCACGGAGGAGATGTTCAAGCTGCCGGTCAAGATTACCGTTGCGGTGATGCCATTCCTGCCCTCGAGCGAGCAGGATGCACGCCGTGCGCATGAGCTTGGCTTCGATGTCCTGGTTCATCTGCCGATGGAGCCGCGCCAGGGCAAGCCGGAATGGCTTGGACCGGGAGCGGTGCTGACCAGGATGAGTGATGCAGAAGTCCGCCAGAGGGTGGAGGCGGCGCTTGAGAATGTTCCTTATGCGATTGGCATTAACAACCATATGGGCTCCAAGGTGACCGGTGACGAGCGGGTGATGGGTATTGTGCTCGCGGTATGCAAGGAGCGCGGACTTTTCTTCGTAGACAGCCATACCAATTATCGCTCAGTTGCCGGTAAAATGGCCCGGGAGCTGGGGCTCCCGCCAGTGGAGAACCACATTTTCCTGGACGACGTGCATTCTGCGAGCCATGTGGTTAAGCAGATGAAGCTGGTCCAGGAGCGGGCCCTGAACCAGAGATACTGCGTGACGATTGGCCATGTCGGCATTCAAGGCAAAGAAACCGCAGCGGGCATCCGCAGCGGCATTGCCGGAATGAAGGACAGCGTTGAGTTTATCGGAATCTCCGAGCTTGTCCGGGAAGAGTGGAAATGGAATTCGCAGGTCACACTTCCATAAGGTACGCCGCAATTCCGTTGGCAACCGCCTCGGCAATCTCTTCCTGACCCTTCGGGGTGCACAGCTTCTCGCGGTCCGCCGGACTGCTTACAAATCCCGCCTCGACGATAACCGTTGTGGCGGTTATTTTATTGAGCAGGTAGAAGGGTTTGCCTTGTCTGGGGTCATTCTTCATTCCATACAGCCCGTTCAGCTGATCCTGAATCAATCTGGCCAGCAGGAAGCTGCGCCCTTCCTGGCGGTACAAGACAAGCGGACCATGCTTGGAGGGTGACTTTGCCCAATTGATATGAATGCTGACCACGACATTCGCCGGCAGCGTTTCGGCCAGTTCCTTGCGCTGGGCCAGATCACGCAGGTGCCGGGATTTACTGCGCAGCCAGAGATTCTCATCGCTCGGCGCATAATCGCCGGTCCGGTTCAATATGGCATCGAAGCCGTCACTGCGCAGCAGGAGAAACAGCCTGCGTGAGATCGCCAGGGTAATATCCTTCTCCAGGATGGTGCCGTGTGAGGTTCCGCCGTCAATCCCTCCGTGTCCGGCATCAATCAGAATGATCCGCTGGTCATGACCGAGCATATGCTGGCGGTCTGACGGGTTGTCGGTTAAGTGGTTTACTCCCGGTGTGGCGGCCAGGATGGTCCCTGCATGTCCAGCTGTCAGCAGAGTCAGCACCGCTATCGAAGCCAGTATCCTCCGCAGCCTTCGCCCTAGCCGGAAATGTTGCCCAGGACGGCTGGCCCCTCCTGCATGATCTTCTTGTAAATGTTCCGAAATTCTCAAGTGAATAACCTCCCTGCCGGAATCATCATCAGTATCTTAGGTGGAATCTCTGTTAGATTGTGCCTTAACAGCCAAACCTATACGAAGGTTAGCGGTTCCGGTTTAGAGAGCGGGGATTTGGAGCACACTAAAGTCATGGAGAAAAGGCAGGGCGGCAGGCGGCGACCCGCCAGCGCCTGCATGGGAGGGATAGTAATGGCATCCAGCGGAGATGATCTGGTGAAATACATTACGGAGAAAGTAGTCATATATATGGAGGACCCGCGCGCCGTACATGCACGGCGGAAGGCAGAGAAGCAGCCCTGGGCCGAGAAATGGTTCGGCACGCTGCCGCTCGCCTGGTCGGTCTGGCGTAGCAAATGGAGCCGCAAGGATCGGGAGTAGCCAGCCTAGCAGCATCGCAGCTCAACCGAATTCAGAACAGCCTTCCCTTAAAGCCGCTTGACACGGCTGAAGGGAAGGCTGTTTGGCATGTACAGCTGTATATAGGATTATCGCTGAAACCTTCAATATTAATGCGGTGCTGCGCCGAGCGTCGTTCCTCCTGATAGCGGCAGCGGCGGCTTGTGGAAGGTTCCGTACTTCTGGAGGGCCGTGAGCGGGAGGTACCGTTTCGCCCCTGGACCGGCAGCGGCGTATATAACTGCCGGTTCAGCACCCCCATTACTTCCGGCAGAGGCCGTAAGCCAGCTCTGGCAGCCTGTAATCATGAACGGAGCACCCAAGGCATCGTTGCGTCCTGTCGACTGGAAGGCAAGGCTGCCCCGGTTTTTAAGCAAAGTATTTAAGCTGGCTTCGCTGATATTCTTCAGCTCAGGAGCGGTCAGCCACTGTAAATCTGCATACGGGTCATCCTGCCCGCTGCTAAGCAGAGCGGGCAAGGGAGCGCGGACTTGTTGTCCAGACCCGGTGTACACCACCAGGGCATTAGCATCAAGCTGGCCGTCCAGGATTCGGTTTGCCTGGCTAAGGCTCCAAGGCAGTACCTGAAGTACTGAGGCATTGAGATACAGCGTCTTGTCTGCAAGCGTGAGCTTCCAGACCGGCAGCAGCGGAGCGTACAGCGCCGATAGTTCTATTTTACCGGAATAAGAGGAGGTAATCAGTCCTTCCTGCACCAGATACTGGCGCAGATCACTCATACTATAAGGGAGACCATAGGTACCGGCTCCGTATTCACTCAGCAGATATTTGCCCCCGTCCGCAGCAGATATAATGAGGTATCCGATCCGCTGCTCCCCGTTCATCACATTGACCAGCCAGCTGCGTGTCCCCGGACCCAGAGGATAGACCTCAGTTTCGGCATTCTTCCATTCCTTAAACGGAGCATCCGCCGACAATTGGCTAATCGTGAGGCGGGTGAAATCCTGCAAGGTTTCAGATGCGGGCGCCTGTGTCATCACAAGTCCGGACAGCAGCTCCTGCAGGACGGCTTGTGTGACAGTGGCCCTGCTGCCTATTGACGCGAGCGCCGGAGGCGGGGAGGCGCTGGCGGCGAACAGAGTCAGCCCGAGAGTCAGACAGAGGAGCAGGCGGGTACGCCGCCCGAGCGGCCCCTTCTGCTTCGCTTTGATTTTCATGTTATCGTTCACCTTTCCTGTTCCAAAGGTTAATCGCAAGAATTACCGGGTCCGGCAAGCCGGAGCCCGGCAGGTTCTGCTTCATACTTTTAATTGTAGGGGACAAGCCTTGAAAAGGCTGTTGCTTACTGTCGCGGCAGCCTGCAGGAATTCCGCTGTTTTTTTGTTTGCTTTTAGCGAGCCGGGTCGCATTCTATGTGCTGCGCAGGTGAAACAGCCCGTACGTTACGGCAGAAACTGCAATCTGCGGCTCATACTGCCAGGTGGTCTCTTTGCGGCGGCGGTTGTATTGCTCCTCTATGCCGAGGCGTTTCTCCTCATCCTGCTCCTTCAGCAGCTCCTCATAATAGATATCCACGATGCTCAGCTCCAGACGCAGGCGTTCGCGGGCTTCCTCGGCCCAGGTGTAATCCAGCAGAGCCAGCTTCGAGGTCAGATATCCCTCCAGCCTGTCGGCTCCGGCAGTAACGGACAGCTCGGAAGGCTGGATGTGGATATTCTCCGGCAGCCTTGGCGTAAGCTCCCGCGAAGCCAGCCGGGCCTCGAAGTCCGGAACAATCAGCCCGGAGGTCAGTGACACCGCGATGAAATGCAGCTCTTCACGCTTAAGATCACAGGTCATCTCCACCTTATAGCAGACGGCAAGCCAAGGCTCGTAGGCGGCTGAGAACAGCGTGGTCCGCTGCCGGAGTCCCGGGTCCTCGAACAGCTGCAGGCATTTGCCCTCATCCCGTGCCGCTGACCAGATCTGCCGCAGGCGCTTGCTGCCGTAGATCACATCCTCGCGGCGGATCATGCCCGGCCCGATGCGCGGCAGCTGCGGAACGATGCCGAAGTACCGGGCGAGGATGCTGTCCTCCGGATCAGCGGAGACCCCGGGCGGCACCACGCCTCCGGGTGCAGCTGCCGGTGCGGCGCCAGGCTCCGCGCCTGCCTCAGCATCCGCAGCACCCGCCGCGCCGATGCCGCCCGTCAGAGGTCCTGCCGCCGGGCGGACCGCCCCGCCGCGCGGACGGGCCGCAGGCGCAGCTGCCTGCGCGGCCAGTTCATCGTACTTCTCCGGATCGAAGACGAAGCTGAAGGACAGGGTCTCCGGATCTACGCCGGTGCGCTCCACGAATCCCCAGTAATAAGGGCGGTCCGTCAGCATCCGGTCCGCGCGTGGCGAGAGCTTCACCGTCACATGCAGCGGAGAGGATTCGAGAATCGTACATTCTGTCGCTTCCAGGTAATCCATGACCTGCTTGCGTACTTCCACAGGGGTCAGCATTAAGGAGCCACCTCGCTTTCATCCAGATTGGCATGGGTCAGCTCGCTGAGTGAATCACCGATCTGATCCAGCTCGCTGCGCAGCTCCTCGTCGCTGCGGGCCTCGAGGACGATTTTATATAAGCTTTTCTCAAGCGACTCCTTCTTCTCGAAGCGTTCCAGGATGACATCCAGCCCGCCGATAACCATCTCGAACATATTGATTTTTTCGTGCAGCAGGTGAAGAATATGCTCCTCGATCGTGCCTTCGGTAGAGAGATTGTAGATGACTACATCGTTCTCCTGGCCAAGCCGGTGTACCCGGCCGATCCGCTGCTCTACGCGCATGGGGTTCCAGGGGAGGTCGAAGTTGATCATATGGTGGCAGAACTGCAGATTGATCCCTTCGCCGCCTGCTTCCGTAGCAATCATTACCTGGGCGCGCCCGCGGAAGAGGTCCATCATCCAGTCTTTTTTGCCGCGGTTCATCCCGCCGGAGTAAGTGACACACTGCAGTCCATGCTCACGGAAATATTGCAGCAGATATTCCTGGGTCGCCCGGTATTCGGTGAAGACGATGACCTTCTCGTTCATTTGGCGGATCAGCTCCATCGTTTTCTCCGCTTTGGTATTCGTCTTAACGGTACGGATCGTCTGGAGCAGACCCATCATCCGCTCACGTTTCGGTGAATCCGCCGGAAGCTTCTTGATCAGATTCACAAGCGTGACGAACACCGCATCCCGGCTGCTGCATACCTCGCGCTGGAGCGTAACCAGGGAGAGCATGCTGCTGAGATTGCCGCCCGCTTCCTGATATTGGTCTTTGACAAAGGCGGTGACGCCGTCATATAATTCTTTCTCCTCTAAAGAGAGGGTAAGCGGGATATTGCGCACTTTGCGCTTCGTGAAGTTCACGGGACCCTCGCCGCGGCGGTTGCGGATCATCACCTTGGAGAGCTCGCCTCTCAGCTGGACTTCGTTCTTCGGCTGGCGTTTATCGACCACGAAATTGGTGGCAAAATCCCCCTGATTCCCGAGCTGTCCCGGCTTCAGTAATGTGATCAGATTGAACAGCTCGCCGAGATCATTCTGCACGGGAGTGGCGGTGAGCAGCAGGCAGTACTTCTTGCGCAGCTGCTGTACGAACAGATAGTTCGTTGATTTCTTATTCTTCAGCTTATGGGCCTCGTCGATAATCAGCATGTCGAATTCCTGGCTCAGCAGCATCTCCTTGTGCGGATCACGCTTCGCCGTATCCATGGAGGCGACAACAATGTCGTTGCCCCAGGAGTAAGCTTTCTTCTGTGCCACGGCTGAAATACCGAATTTACTGTTCAGCTCGCGCACCCACTGCAGGACAAGAGACGCTGGGACAAGGATCAGAACTTTACTTACGAGCCCGCGCACCAGATATTCCTTGAGAATCAGTCCGGCTTCTATCGTCTTGCCTAGCCCTACTTCGTCTGCCAGAATGGCCCGGCCTGACATTTCAAACAGCACCTTATGGGCGGTATCCAGCTGGTGGGGGAGTGGGGATAACCCGGACAGATGTTTCAGACACTGCAGCTCATCGAAGCTCGTAACGAGTCCCGATTGCTCTCCTTGTATGGCCAGCCGGGATAATCTCCAGTCTCCCCAGGGTCCGCCTTTATCGAGCTTCGACTCCAGGTCCTGCAGCCAGTTACGCTCAAAGGACAGAGGAACAGGCAGCAGCGGGGCAGGCGTACTTCCCCCTTGCGGCAAGGAATTGCGGAATAATTGCGTCATGTTGCAGCCTCCTCCGGCGCGGTTTCATATCGAAATGCGTAGCAGTAGTATGCGCGTAAAAGAGAGATTTCATAACCTGCTATCCTCCGGCTGCTGCCGTGGAGTATCGTCCGGAGCCTTGCGGCGGTACTGCTGCTGGTGCTTCGGCGGCTTCGGCGGATCTTGAATATCCGTGGCGGAATCTGTCTTCCGGCCCCGGAAGCTTATCAATCTGGAACCTGTAAAAAAGCGAGAAAGAGGGAGAAAATCCACTATCTTTTACCGTTTTTCCGAAATTCCCGCCATGGGCCGCTTTTTTGGAAAAAGAACTCTGATACAATATGTGGTATAGTTGAAAAGCTGATGTATACAATATATTGTTACAAAAGCTTGAAACTTTGATTATTCGCGGGTTTTTGCGGTTATTTGTTATTGACAAGAGGAACTTCCGCTGTACATGCAGGCTGCGGCCACTCAGGCGCCGGAAGTTGTTGTTGTGGGTTACAAAATGTCTAAGCCCACACCAAGGAACGGAAGTATTACCTATCAATCATCCGGGAGGTTTTTCTATTGAGTACAGTGGAACGCAAGCAGCGTCTTGAGGGGCTGAGTGAAAAAATATTTTTGGACCGTTATGCCTGGAAGGACGCGGACAGCAATAATGCCAAGGTAGGCGATGTAGTGCTTGTCCTGACGAAGGATGATCCGAAATTCCCAACCAAGGAGGTTGGCGAGATTGTTGAGCGCACCGGCCGGATTGTTACGGTGAAGACCCGCAGCGGTGAACTCGTGCAATCGGATGTGGAGAAGCTGACACTGAATATTGAGAAGACCCCGGAGGAAATGTGGGACCGTCTTGCGGCAGCGATGGCTTCCGTAGAGCAGACTCCCGAGCTTCAGGAAGAGTGGACAGGCAAGTTCCGCTCTATTCTTGATGACTGGAAGCTGGTACCGGGCGGACGGATTGCGGCAGGTGCCGGAGCAAGCGAGGAGCTTACGCTGTTCAACTGTTATGTTGTACCTTCCCCGAAAGACAGCCGCGGAGGCATCATGCAGACGCTGTCCGAAATGACCGAGATTATGGCCCGCGGCGGCGGTGTTGGTATTAACTTATCCTCGCTGCGTCCGCGCCGCGCGATTGTAAGAGGCGTGAACGGATCATCCAGCGGCTCAGTGTCCTGGGGCGGTCTTTTCAGTTATACAACCGGACTGATTGAGCAAGGCGGAAGCCGCCGCGGTGCGCTGATGCTGATGATCAATGACTGGCATCCGGATGTGGTGGACTTCATTACCGTGAAGCAGACGATGGGTCAGGTAACGAATGCCAACCTGTCGGTATGCGTGAGCAATGCCTTCATGAAAGCTGTCAAAGAGGATCTGGACTGGGAGCTGGTCTTCCCGGATACCACCGATCCGGATTACGATACAATCTGGGACGGCGATCTGGATAAATGGAAGGCAGACGGCCGCCGCGTCATTCCTTACCGTACCGTTAGAGCACGCGATGTGTGGCATACGATTATCGAATCGGCCTGGAAGTCGGCTGAGCCGGGCGTAGTGTTCATGGAATATTACAACCAGATGTCCAACAGCTGGTATTTCAACCCGATTATCTGCACCAATCCATGCGGTGAGCAGGGTCTGCCGGGCTGGGGCGTGTGCAATCTGTCGGCCGTCAACCTCTCCAAGTTCTACGATGCGGAGAATCATGACGTGGACTGGGCGGATCTGGCGACAACGACCCGCTATTCCGTGCGTTTCCTGGACAATGTCATCGACAAGACACCTTATCATTTCCCGGAAAATGAAGCCAACCAGAAGCTCGAACGCCGCGTAGGACTCGGCACAATGGGATTGGCTGAGCTGATGATCAAGCTGAATATCCGTTACGGCAGCCCGGAATCCCTGGAGTTCCTGGACAAGCTCTACGGCTTCATGGCGCGCGAAGCTTATCTGGCTTCTGCTGAGATCGCTGGCGAGAAGGGATCTTTCCAGGCTTTTGATACCGATAAATATCTGCAGAGCGGCTTCATGCGTAATATCACCGAGGTCTATCCGGAAGTAGGCGAATCCATCCGTAAGCACGGCATGCGCAACGTTACAGTGATTACCCAGGCCCCTACAGGTAGTACTGGAACCATGGTCGGCACTTCGACCGGTATCGAGCCTTATTTCGCATTCAAATATTACCGCCAGAGCCGTCTGGGCTATGACGAGCAGTTCGTGCCGATTGCCCAGGAATGGCTGGAAGCCCATCCGGGTGAAGAACTCCCTGAATACTTCGTTACTTCGATGGATCTGTCCGCTAAGGATCATATCCGTGCACAGGCTGCGATTCAGCGCTGGGTAGACAGCTCGATCTCCAAGACGGCGAACTGCCCGTCCGACTTCACCGTTGAAGAGACTGCCGAGCTGTACGAAATGGCCTTCGACCTGGGCTGCAAAGGTGTAACGATCTACCGTGACGGCAGCCGTGACGTACAGGTACTGGAAACGACGAAGAAGGAAGAGAAGAAGGACGCTCCGGCGGCAGTTGAGACTGCTGAAGCTGAGCCCGTAGAAGCTGAAGTTGCCCCTGCTCCAGTCACAGTTGCAGCAGCACCTGCACCGCAGCCTGCGGCTAATGTAGTGGACAAACAATACAAGAAACGCCCGCAGGTGCTGCGCGGCGCTACCTATAAGATCAACACGCCATTCGGCATGGCGTATATTACCATCAACGACCTTGACGGCATTCCGGCCGAAATCTTCCTGAATGTCGGTAAAGCCGGCTCCGACGTCTTCGCCATGGCGGAAGCACTGGGCCGCGTCTGCTCGCTGTTCCTGCGCTACGGCGACCACGGTGAGAAGGTCGAGCTGCTGATTAAGCATCTCAAAGGCATCGGCGGCTCCGGCGCCATCGGCTTCGGTGCGAACCGCGTCGAGTCCATCGCCGACGCTGTAGCCAAGGCGCTGGAGACCCATGTGCTGAACAACGCCCATGACGATCATGTGCCTGCACCTATCGCAGCTACACTGGAGCTTGATTTCAATGAAGCGCTGAACGCCGAGCTGAAATCAAGTGTTCCAGCTGCGGCTACTGATGATGGGCACGGGGGCCATGGTGCTCATAGCCACGCGACTGCTTCGCGGGATCTCTGCCCTTCTTGTGGTAGTGCATCGCTGATTAATATTGAGGGATGTAAGACTTGCGGGAATTGCGGGTATAGCCGGTGTGGTTGAGTAGATTATTGGCATGATGATAAGAATGACTCATGTGGTGGATCATGAAAGCTGCAAAAACGGCCACAAAAGATCTACATAAAAATTCAATAATGAATCTTTATGCGGATTACTGTATATTCATTAGTTGTCTCTTGTGTCTGATCTATTTTATCTTTTTTATCTTTTTTATCATTAACCACCAGACAAGAAATATGAATGTCATAGCCTGAACCTTTAATTTTATTTTTATTTGAGAAGTGATTCCTTCTCGTTGATAAATTTAGTTTCAATTCATAACGAGAGCTATTCGAACTGCACGTTCTCAAACAGTTGACACAAAGAGACTTGATGGATCATTCCATCAGGTCTCTTTGCGTGGTCGTATATGAAATTTATAAGGTTTGAGTATATTTATAGATCATCTCTGTATGCATTGATTTCTTTTTTTACCCTTTTACTCGCCTAACTTCTAGTTAAAGGATACATAATTTATAAAAATCAAGTTAATACTTTTGGAGATTAAAAAATTGTCAGGGATAACAGGATGATCAAGCCTCTATTAACAAGGAATAGGTGGGATATTCAGTGGTTATATTCAAGCAATATTTAAGTTCAAATTTATATATTTCTGATGCATCTAATGAAGACTTGGGATATTGGAGCGCATTTGTTTCAATGGGCTTTAATCCGGGCCGTGATCAGCTAACCCTACGGGAAGCTTTTAAGTTAACAATGTTCTCCCCTTGTTTTTTTCTCTTTACATCTGAAACTCCGTTACTTGAATCACCTGAAACCATTGATAAAATTATCAAAAAAATTAATGAATTCATGGATAAGGGATATCCCAAAGGAATCCTTTGGCTGTCAGATATTAATAAGGATATTAAAATTGCTTCATGGTTAATTTATCAAGAAGCAAACATAGAAATGCAGATTCCCATCAGTGAATCTTTAAGTTTTCTCATTAAGAATGAGGGGGAAATATCTTTAGAAAGATCTGATTCAATACAAGTTGATACTCTTCTGCATCTTTGGTGGGCGGGAGACAGAGGCCGCACATATTCGCTTGCATATACAAATATAGCAAATATCCCTTTCAGCGGTTCAAAAATGGGATGTCTAAATTTCGGTATGAACATAAAAACAGAGTATCTTTTCTCTCATTTGATGGTGGGGTTTCATTTAGGTCTGCATGATGGACAGATTAGCCATAAGGATCGTTTAGGATTATTTCCATTAATCAAAAGCTCCAGCTATAATTCCTTAAGCTTTAAGATTACCGTTGATCCTTGCAATTTATTTACCGATCATGTCGATCCTTTATGCCGGACTGAGTTTTTATTTGCTGATACAACAAGAAGGTCAAATTTTCTTTCCCAATTTACTACAACAACGGGGGTTTCTGTACTACTCGAACCATTAACTCTTTCCGAAAAGCCCGCTCGTTTACGATTAACCAGAACGGTCAATAAATCCTTTATAGTTGCCTCACCTGATGGTGATTTTATAATAACGGCTGATTTGGGAGACGGGGAAAAACGCACGTTTGATCTTATGGGAGGAATATTTGGAACCGAAGGTATCCGCTGTTTTCCAAATCATGTAATCCGTTTTGAACATGGACATTCAGCTTTTATTGTGTATTTAAATGGAGAAAAACCAACCTTGGCAGATGAATTTGTTACTGCATGGGTAAACTTCCCTGGACAGACGGGTACAGGGAATTCAGTTCGTTATATTGGTGAGCCGGAAGGACAGATTAAGTATGGCCAGGATAATATAGTATTTCCGGCTTCCACCCTCCTTGGAGGCGTTGATCCGGGATACCACCTTCCTTCTGGCTGCTTGTTCCCTGTCCTTCCATACAATGGAGTGATATTAGGAAGAAGTGGCTCTTATTTTGATAAACAGAATTTCATCGATATTGAAAAACAGGTGCTGTTCCCTACAAGACGAAGCATAATTATTGAAGCTCAAAGGAAAGAGAGTCAGCCTCCTATAGAGTTATCTCTCACTGTTGGATTCGGAACCACCTACTCAGGAAGCATCGTCAGTTGGGATAAGGATGGACGCTGGAATGAAATTCAATTGGCCAAGTATCAAGAAGTTGGAGAGCAATTTAAAATTACCAGCCCTACGCTGGAGCTCCAGCAGACTATGCAAACCAATGAGCTGTTCTTAGTAGCGGATGTTAGCGGGAAAATCGGTGTTCCAGGTCCGATCACTTCTGATGATCCCAAATTTAGTAATATAATTGAAGTGGAAGGATGGAAGTTCAAGTTAAATATAGGGCAAAAAAATAATGGCAGTTTCAGCAATATCCTAATCATGAAGGGCTGTACAGGAAAAAAACTCGTTGATTTAGTTAAAGAGAGCCAAACAGACAATTGGACCATGAAAAGTGATTTTACTAGTGATCCTGTGGAGCTGTCCAAATGGCTCACTACAGAGTTAACTGCCGAAAAGGTTCAAAATAATCCCCGATATTCGAAGCTGGCTAAGGTTATTGAAGATGAAAATTGGCTTGGAACGATTCTCCTTCACGCCGATGTTGAAATGCCGCAGGATCTTCAAGGATTAGGTTGCTGGATGAAACAGGGTTTTAATGCCCACCATATCATTATCGATAAAACTCCTGTTGAGGTTGTTACACAGAACGACGGTAGCGTCGTTATTCAGCAGAATGAAATTAGCTCAATATTAGGATTGATTCATTATCATGACTCCTCCTGTACTGCGTCTAACAACGAGGATAACTTCTGTGTTGAGGAAATGATTGTTTATTTTGAAGGTGCTGAAGTCAAAATTTTCGAGGCCAAAGCATTATTGACCATGAACAATTGGTTTAATGATGAGGTTGCTGCGGATTCTAACAAGCTAATAACATTAGCAGGAAAACGTGTAATTTCTGATGGACATATAAAATATCAGATGCTTATTCCTCCTGAAACAAAGGTTTCATTTCGAACAAGTGTTTTTGATGAAATCCTAATTAAGGAAGGAGAATTTTTCACTTCCGACAAACACTCCTTCATAGGTTTTAATGTGCTTGCTAAGTTCTCAACAAATATTGGCGGGTTAGATATTTTCGGCTTCTCATCGCTTGGGCTCAACGGGATAAAACTGGATATGTTTTGTGGTCCAAGTACGCCTTTTCAGTTCAATCCGTCAGAAGCTTTACCTGATTTGGATTCTTTAATTGTGCGAGCGCGCTCGCTAATTCAAAGTCTTGGTTTGAACCTAGACGGATTCATTTCCGGTGTCGGGAATGATCCGTTAGCGGCATTCGGGTGTATAGAAATTAAGATAGAGGGGGCAGCTCTGCCTGATACAAATGGTCCATGGTATGGTCTCCGCTTCAATATTCATTTAGGTTCGTTAGGGGAGTTAGTCAGCAAAAGCAATCTGAAATCAAGTTTGTATCTCATCTGGAGACCGGGAAACAACGGTATAGCAATAGGTATAACCATACCTGGTGTTTCGCCTGAAAAGGCGACTTTACCATTGCAGGGAGTACTAAAATTGGCTTTACCCCAGATTAAGCTAAAGTTCGACGGGACAAACTTTCGTTTGGAAATTGAAGAACCGGAATTGTTCATGTTGGGTCGGAAATACAAAGGCGAAAATATGACGCTGTCTTTATTTGGATCGACCGCTGCAACTCCCCTTACAGATCTGTCGAAGGAATTGGCGTGGTATGGAAAATTCGGCGACTAAAAATTAGGAGAGGATGAGAGAAAATGAATGAAGATGGATTGAAGCTTTTGATCTTGGGCCAACATATCGGGATATCGCAAATAAATAATCAAAATAGTACCATAAATCAAATTTTTGATTATTTGGAAGCTTGGCCGGACTCTCCTGATTTCACAGGGGATACGAATAAGGGAGACCCTTATGTGGAGCCATCTGTCTCATGGTTAATCGCCTTGCTACTGGAAAGTGATTGGATAGAAATGAAAGTTTTATTTTTAGACCCGGAGCTTTATGGGATGAAAATAAAATCAAAATTATATGATGGAGTAAATATCGATATTTCATACCGGAAAGTGGATGACAATTTAGGTCTGTATCAGATCGATTATCAGTTGCCTCCAGCAATTCGTAGACAATTAATTGGCGCCTATACAGTAACATTCCCTAATATCGGCTTAGAGCTGTATACAAACGGTGATTTCCAATTAGACCTAGGCTTTCCGTGGAATCTTGATTTTTCAAGGTCATTCCAGATCGAAGGATATATTCCGCCTGGAATTCCTGTACTTGGGTCCGGTGGTATGTACCTTGGAAGGTTTAAGGAAGCCAAATCAGATTTATTGCCGCCCGGCGATACATATGGCGCGGTTCTTACCTTTGGTTTTGGTATGCAGGTGGGGATTGGAAAGTCTTTTGAACTGGGAGCGCTGAAGGCTGGATTTTCCTTAACGGTTGTAGGAATACTTGAAGGGATATTAGCTCCGATCAAATCATTCACTACTCATCCTGCATCGTCTGCTATACCAGCCGATGCATTAATGGATGATAAATACTATTACAATGTGCAGGGTGTTGTTGGCATTGTAGGTAAGCTGTTCGGCACCGTTGATTTTTGTGTGATCAAAGCCGATGTTAATGTGGATTTATCGCTTTTATGTCAGACCACTATTGAAGTCAACAAATCTATTCCCATTGAATTGAGCGCAAATATAGCTGTATCTGCATCCTTGCAAATTGGTTGTAGATGGTTTAAATGTACCTTGCATTTTTCATACAATGCTTCGATAAGTGAATCGATGACAATTGAGACTAAAGGCGGAAACCTGTTAACAATACCATATGAAGCCATGAAATGGGGAAACCTTGCCCCTTCTAATGTTCCAAAGAAATTAACCGTTTACTTAGTTCCTGTGGTGACTAAAGGAGGTGGCTGGGAGGCCGCAGCTTCATTTGTAGTAACATTAATGATTGAAGCTGAAAAAATTGCCGGTTCAAGTAGCGGAACGCTAAGCTCACTGCAGATTCTCTCGGAGTTGATTTTATTGGAGCTGATTGCTGCGCTGCGGGTGGAAGGTCCGTTGAACGAAGCAGAACTTCTGCGAGATAGTGTCACTTTAGCCGAGATCAACAAATTAGTGTGTAAACTGACAGAGACCAAAGAACAATTCCCAATTCCGCCGGAACAGCTTTATGACATTTTTAATAATCATTTTGATTTACAAATAAACCTGAAATCAGCTGCGGATGATGATTTGTTGGACAACCTGGCATTCTTTCCGATGGTACCCAAATTGTCTCTAGAAGTAACTGGGGAAATTCCAATAGATTTTGAAGAACATAACAAACGAAACGAGACAGATATTCAAAAATTTAAAGAACAAATTAACCGGATGAGAGTAAGCTATGAAGCCAATTTATTCGAGCAAGGCTCTCCGAACTTGTGCAGCAGCAGCAATTTCTTGGAGTTTGATAAATCCGGATCAACCATAGTCTGGTGTGACTATTTCGCAGGAATAGCCGGAAGTATGGCTAAAATCAGTCAAGAAATATTCAAGGATCAGGGAAATCCGGACAATATGCTCATTGCTGATTTATTAGATAAATTACAAAAAAAAGAAGTATACAAGCATCTCACTGGTTTATTAAGCCGGCAGTTTTTCCATGGCCTTCGATTCTCCACAGGCCCTGCAGATCATGGAATGGGACTTTATCAATTGACCGGCCAGCAGGTAGATTTAAGTGCTGTTCCGGATGAGGGCTTTGAATTTTCATTAGAAAATAAGGAAAACCTAAAATGGATTACACTTAAGGAGGAGCACTAATGGCGAAGCTGACATACAAATTTGACCAGAAAGATATCGATAGAATTAACCAGATAAAGGATGCCGCCCACGATATCAAAGTAAACCATTTTATTGTCAATCCTTCCGCACCCTATACACCGAATACGTATCCTTTTGTCTCTTCAAGTACTTGGGAACCTGCAGAACCAATTGTATTTCCTGACTTTAATATTGAGCCACCTGTTCAAATTTGGTCATTTCCAGCCAGTTTATCCATGCTTTCCAAAGAAAATGCTTCAGATCAATTGCCGCAAGTGAAAATTATGAAGAAAAAAAATGAGGGGAACGCAAAGCCAAGCGCTGCTGACAAGTATGCTTGGATGACACAATTTACTTTTCGTATTGCACGTTCAAAAATGGTGGATTCAATTAAAATGACCCAGCATGCGCACCGGATTATTGGCATCGATCCCAAAGATATTGGATTAGTTCAGAATTGGCTTGAATATTTCAAAAAAAATAATAATAACGCCAATGATATTCTCTATGCCGGGATTCTATTCCCAAATAAAGAGTCTGTTAACATCGGAAAACTCTTTTCCAGTAAGAAGGCCAATGTGGATATTACGATCCATGGTTTACAGACGGAAAATCATCCGCCTGCAGATAGCTTCGTTCAGGAGCCGAGAGTCTTTTATGATGGGCTTGTTCCATTTGTTGAAAAACTGTTGAGATGCACAACAGCCTCTGACGGAAACTTATATTATTATGACGAGGATGCGAATTCAGGCTTGGAATCGGCATTCAAAGATGGGGAAGACACCACAGTATTAAGGTTTGTGTGTATATATAATAACATCGGTTCCCATGACCGTATTACAAGATTCGTAAATAGTACTGTTATCGGAGAAATTATCGACCCGACTACAACAACTCTTTATGCAGAGGCTGTACAAGTACCCGCACACCATGTTTTCAATGCGTCGGATTCTTTATTCGGCCTAGCAGATTATTATTACATGGGGTTAGTCCGACTGGCTGAATTCTGCGTAGACGTTATGCTTCAGCCTGGGATGATCATACATATTCCGAAGGATGGTATTTATGAAGTAAAAGAAAACTCAATAAACCTGGATGACATAGTAAGCTATACACAAATGGATCCGCAAGCCATAAAAGATTGCAATCTGGATACCATTGATTGGGATTTAGATCTTGATGTAGGCAGAGCTATCTTTTTACCGTCCTTGGGGCTTGAAATTAAAATAGGCGATACTTTGGGTTCTCTTTCTAACTATTACAATATTGAGTTAGGACGTATTGCTGAAGCCAATAAAATGCTGACAGGCCTCTTTGCTGCGGGGAGCGAACTAGATTTTGTTGCAGGTCCAGTATTACGCGCTTGTTTTGAACCCGGTGGAACAGTCTCCTGTGAGACCAAAAGAGATGTCCCGCAGCAAATAGCCAATATTCAGCTTATGTCCGCAGAAGAAGAGCATTTCTATATCGAACAGATGTTTCAACTGTTGAGTTTGCGTGTAAGGGGAAACGATTATTTCTATCAAAGCGACTATTCCTTAACTATAGGGCCAACGGAACCTTTGTCCAACGGTCTGGAGGATCTCAACTACTCAAATCCCAAAATCAAACGGGCGGACGATGATGATGTCTGGATTTATAAGCACACACTTCCGTATTATAGATATGCCAAACCCCAACCTTCCCTACCTGGTGGGAGCCCTCTGTTGCTTTTAAATTCAAACCCTTATTGTGGGATAGGCGGTATTGTGCAAACCGACTTTGAATGGTTGGACATCTTTGGCAATATGCTTAACTCAAGTAAGAAGCCCGGTTCGACAGCTGTTCCTCCGGTAAGAGTGGGTTATCAAAATCAGTTAATTGCTTTGGATCAATGGCCGAGCGTAACCAGCTCTTATAAGGTAACAAAGGGAATTAAACTTCCCCAGCAACTGGAGGTTACATTAGATTTTAATATTGAAAAATACAAGCCCGATGAAACTAAAGTATTGATTAACAATCAGGAGATTCCAGCCCATATTGTGTTGGCCCAGATGGATCTCTTAGTCTTTCAGCAACTAAGTGAGCAAATTAAAGACGCATTCGATCCGGAGAAGCCAGATCAAGTTGCATTTATTGTCGAAACCTCCATGTTAAATAAAGAATTTACTTTGAGTAAGTTAGGATACAACGTGTCTATTAAAGACTGGATTGGTGTCATCCAGTGGTATCTCTCTGATATTATTAAGAACAATAATTCAGCAGATATCTATCCAGCACCATTAACTATGCATCTTGAATTTGACATGAAGGACTCTCTTTGTTCTGACCTGATGTTTGAGCTTGTCACAACGTTTCGTATGGGTCGAAACAAGGAGAAGGTCCGTGGGGCTTACCTGGACATGAATCCCGTGTATGATGTCAAAACGGTTATATTGCCCAAAATAAGCACACAGGATTTTGCGGCTGATTTTGAGAGGGCACTTCAGGGGGATGGTTATCGTGTTAAGCTAGCCTATGGAATGAATGATCAAAATCAATATTCAGCATCCGGCAGAGAATCAATTTGGGCCATTCGTTTGGATGAAAATCAAATTAAAGGAATTGGATTTAACTTGTCACATGAACCTGCTTCAGTTTTTACTCCAGCACCGCTAAATACTGCTTTAATTACACGTCAAGCTAAATTTACTTATAATGAAAGTGACGGGGAGATAAAAGAAGCTGAAACAAAAGCCGACCGTGATATCATGCTAGATGAAGAATTAGGCAAGGTCTTAGTGGCTATCGAGGAGATGTTGTCACCAGAATATGCTGCACCTGTACGCTTTCTGGACTACCATTCCCAAGAAAAACTAAGTTTTATTAGCAAACTTACCAAAAGTAAATCAAACTTGGCAAAGAAGTTAATTGCATTTCTGGGCCCTGTTACTGATGTCACAAATATTGAAGGGTTAAAGAAAGCTCAGGATGATTTTGAACAGAAGCTTTTGGCCCAACTGCCCAATTTTTATAAAATTAACGCTGTAGTGCAAAAAAAAGCGGTTATTGCGGAAGAAGTAATCAACAGCGAACTAACTCCTCAATTCTATGGAACTTTTAAATCTACGGCAGTACCTCCGCTGCCACTGACACTTACTTCCTCAAAGCTGCCTATCCGAAAAAAGAACGCTGAGGACGTTCCTTTTTTGACTACTTTTGTAAGTATCACACGGCCGATTGACAGTGAACCCACCACTTCTTCAAACGTTATATTAACACCAATATATTCGGTTACGCATATTGAACATAATATAAAGAAACTACCCACAGATAATTACCGGACATCCAAATGGCTGAAATTTGTTATTCCCGAAGAAAACACCTTATCTCAGCACTTTACAAAAAAGGTACCAGTAATTTTAAGAACGTATCCGGCTAAGCCGATATTGACGCAAACGTATAGCAGACAAAATACGAGTCAATGGCCGGAGGTTCTGAACAACGCTTATGAAGTTTCAGTTCGCAGGGAAATCCATCCTCCCCAAGATGAAATAAAATTAAACCTGAAGTTTAATCAAGAAATCAAAGAAGCCTTCTTTTTGGATGTATCAGAAGATTTAGCAACCCAATTGGTTCGATTTAATGATGTATATTCTCAATTGAAGCAAGTGTATAAAGAAAACCTTGGTTCACTGAGTGAGAGTGATGTTTTGACGCGTGGTGATGACGATGAGCAAATTAAAAAGTCTAGGTTTGTTTTGGGTGCTTTATTGAGCTCAGTTGAATCAATAGATAATGCATTGGGCGCGACAATTAGTTTAAGAAAATCTAAACCTTCAGCGCCGGATGCGGATTACAGTCTGATCATTAGTGATGTTAGCGGAACAGATACGAATAAATATAGACTCAAAGTGTTGTCGGAACCGATACTTCCACCTAATCTCGATTTGGTGCTGGATAACGGTAAGGACAATGGTGAAAAAGCGTGCACGGATAAAATTCCTGTCTCAGAGAAGGAAGTTGTTTTTGAATTTGAGCTGTCTACGGATCAAGCTCAATCGGAATATCCCATCCGGCGATTAAAGCTGAAGGACCTTCACCTTGTACAGAAACAAAGTGTTAATTGTACCGCCTCAATCATCCGCAATGCCAATCTGCTGGGACCGGATGAGCCAATCAAGGAGACCTATATCTATCGAACACCTGAGATTAGTGATTTGACACCAATTGGTCTGACTGTAGATTATAAGGAGCCTATAAATGCATGTACACTAAGCGGAGGAGGAGCCAAACAGTCCATTGCCGCACATTTAAATTCACTATTTGAAACCATATTCCATTATTATCCAATAATTAAGGCTAAGGTAGTCATTGAGAACTTTTATGGTTACAGCCTTGAGAATGAGCTTATTAACATTGAAACGGTAGCCGCAAAACATGAGGCGGAAATTAGCAAGGATAGCACTGGGAAGCTGAATTATGAAACAATAAGCGAGTTATTTCAAACGGGTAACGAAGCTTGGCTGAAATCACTTCCTCATAGTACGAAAGACGGATACTTACACTTTAATATAACCGTGATGTCTGCAGTATCCAAACATCCTACACCACTGTTGCGTCTACACAATTATCAAATATCTTTAGAGTGCATAAAAGGGCTGGTTCAATGAATTATTGAAGCGCACAAGGCTGCGGATTGATGGTTGAATCGGCAGCCTTTCACACATGGAACATCAGCGACTGTAATCAGCCGGCAGGATTTGTTCATAGCCGGTAAAATGAAAAATCTCAAAAAATACTGTACGTTATGTCATCGGGGCTGACCCAAAAGCCATGTAATAGCTGCTTGGGACGCCCCCTTTTGTGTTGGCAACCAGAGTGAATTAGACCGCTTATATAGAGTGGATACAATCATTGAACAAATGCGAAGCTCATCCAGATTGTCAGTTTCTCTCTTTTACCAATGATACCTTGATTAACTTTGCGGACGAGATGTTGCGGGTCTGAAGAAGACACCGACTTCCGGCAAGGGGACCTTCAAACATATCCATCCATAAAATTACGTGATTTATTTTAATGAATAGTATGTATATTATACAGTTTCTTGCTGTTTGGAGGATTTATCGACTTCTATGGGCCGATATAAGTGTTTATGAACGCTGTAATACCTCTTTTTCACCTATGGTGGATCAAAATCCAGTATTAAATAAGGTTTTTCAGTCTTCCTTTTAGCAGCTTTGGTGATCCACCACGACTCATTAAAAATGACTACTTTCGCAACGGATTCTGCCAAGTGCTTTAAATAGGAGAATTATTTAATGATTCCCGGTGAGGCAATTCCCTCATCGGGAATTTTTGTGTGGAGCAGCTTTCTCGAAATACTAATAGTGGTTGTGAGTAGCTTTAGTCTCACATCAAAAAAGCACCGCTTCTTATTAGAAACGATGCTTTGATCTGCTGGATTTTATTTATTGAATCAATTACTAATTTTAGTGATTTTTTGGGCGGTTACTTGTGCCGGATAAGAATCATCACTTGCAGTATAGGTTATTTCAAGCTCATCCCCTTGTTTGAATTTAGAGGGAGAAACTTTACTCACCCAAATGATCTTAGCGTATTCACTAGAATTGAGAAGTTCTTTGTAACTCTTCTTCAAATCCTCTTCTTTTAAGCCAGATATAACTAGCAGTCTTTTATTTTCTATATCTATTGTGTGTACAGTTCCAATAAATACTTCAGCATCCTTATTACAAGAAGTAAGCAAGAACAAACAAATGAAAATTAAGATAGGAATTTTATTAAGGATAGTATTTTTAAAGATAGTGTTTTTTTGGACCATTGATTTCTCCTTTTAATTTATGACATTTGATGAGGGATATATACTGGATTTCTGTTAACATCAGAATGTTCAGAAGCAAATGCTGCAAATAAATGAAGAATTAGAAATAGCGCAATGATTCTAGTAACTGATCGTTGAAGACTCCTAACCTTTGGTATATAATGAGTAAAATAGCAATTATATAATTTCTTTTCTAATATGTTGATTATAACAAGTTTGGGCATTCATTCACCGGAAAGTCCGCCTGTCTCTAATCTTTTACTATTGGGGGATATTATGAGCTGGTACGTATTATTCGTTCGAAATGGCTGCGAAGACCGTGTGAAGTCATCTCTGCAGCGGCTATTTTCCGGAGAGATGCTCCGCTGCGTCGTTCCCAAGAAGCAAATTTCGGAAAGAAGAGCCGGTCAATATGATTTAATTGAAAGACTGTTATTTCCGGGCTATGTGTTCATCCAGACTCAAATGAATTACTCTACCTATTATATCCTTCAGAAGAACCCCCATGTCTACCGGTTATTAAACTACTGCAGCCGCAAGGATCTTATCTATAAGCACCAAGCTATGAATGATTTGGAGAACTCTGAGGAGCAGTATTTTAAGCAAATACCGGAAGAGGAGATTAGTCCTATATTGGGGCTGCTCGATCATGACGATGTGGCGGAGAATTCTAGGGTGTATTTTGAGAACTCCCGTATGAACGTCGTGTCGGGCCCCTTAACTGGAAAAGAGGAGCTCGTCACCAAAGTTGACAAACGCAAAAGGCGCGCGAAGGTCAGTCTTCAGTTGTTGGGCGGTGGGAGAACGATCGATTTAGGAATTATCCTTTTGGAGCCGGAAACGAATCTTGTACAGGAATAACTTTAGCTAATGAAACCGGAAGCTGTATAACCGATGTTTCGGCACGTTATATGGCAACCGATGGATATAGGATAGAAATGGTAGTGCCTTCCGGAAGGAAGCATGAAAGGGCGAAGCTGTCGACATTATGAATTCCAAATTTCAATACATATATGTAAAGACTAGACACACCTGTGTCCGGTCTTTTTATTTTGTCCGGGAAAGGGGAATGCGGCAGTATCGTTCCGGCAGTGAACCCTAAGGGGGCCCTGCCAAAGGAAAGGAGGCGAGCAGCTCTGTCACCATAAGTATGATTTGGAAGCGTAAGGCGTTACGGATGGGGCTCGTCATGCGCTGCTGCCCGACCGGGCTCTAGCGGAATGAATACGGCTATATGTCTTAGCAGATACGAAGAAACTTAAAGCAGAGAGGGCGAGGAATAGAATGCCTGTCGGAATTGAAGCGTTGAATATCTATGGAGGCTCCGCCTTTCTGGACGTGCTGCAGCTGGCCAAGCATCGCGGATTGGATACAACCCGGTTCGACAATTTGATGATGAAAGAGAAGGCTGTCGCGCTGCCGTTCGAAGATCCGGTCACCTTCGGCGTGAATGCGGCGAAGCCGCTAGTTGATGCGTTGCCGCCGGAAGCAAAGGATCGGATTGAACTGCTTATCACCTGTACGGAATCAGGCATCGACTTCGGCAAGTCGATTAGCACATATATACATCATTATTTGGGTCTGAACCGGAACTGCCGGTTATTCGAGATCAAGCAGGCCTGCTACTCAGGCATCGCGGGCCTGCAGACGGCCATCAGCTTCGTGCTGTCCCAAGCATCGCCAGGTGCGAAGGCGCTCGTCGTGGCGACGGATATTTCCCGCTTCATGACTGTGGAGCCGGGGGAGGTGCTGACGGCTGATTGGTCGTTCGCCGAACCGAGCGCCGGGGCCGGCGCTGTTGCTGTGCTGGTCAGCTCCCGTCCGTATGTATTTCAGATCGACGTAGGGGCGAGCGGATATTACGGCTATGAAGTGATGGACAGCTGCCGCCCGGTTCCCGACAGCGAAGCCGGCGATGCCGACTTATCCTTGATGTCTTATCTGGACTGCTGCGAGCAGACATTCCGGGAGTACAAAAAAAGGGTGCCGGAAGCCGATTACAGGGAGACCTTTCAATATCTCGCTTTCCATACCCCTTTCGGGGGAATGGTGAAGGGCGCCCACCGGTCGATGATGCGGAAGCTGGCCCAGGCGAAGCCGCCTGAAATTGAAGCGGACTTCCAAAGGCGGGTCAGGCCCGGCATGGTGTACTGCCAGCGGGTAGGCAATATTATGGGCGCGACGGCCTTGCTCTCGCTGGCGAGTACGATCGATCATGCAAGTCTCGATACGCCGGGCCGAATCGGCTGCTTCTCTTACGGCTCCGGCTGCTGCTCCGAATTTTTTAGCGGAGTTGCTTCAGCTAAGGGGCAGGAGCTTCAGCGCGGTTTCATGATCGGCCAACAGCTCGATGAGCGTTATCCGCTATCGATTGACGAATATGAATCGTTGTTCCAGCCTGCGAACGCGCTTCGATTCGGCACGCGCAATCTGAAGATTGATCCGGAAGTACTGCCCGCCGCACTGAAGTCTGTAAGCGGGAGTGCACGCCTCGTTCTGGAGGAAATCCGGGAATATCACCGGGAATACAGGTGGACCTCATGAACTATGACACGATTAAAGTCCGGGTTGAGGGGCAGGTCTGTTATCTTCAGCTGTACCGTCCGGAAGCCGGCAATACGATAAACGACCGGTTGGTCGAAGAATGCTCACACGCCCTGGCGCAATGTGAGGAAAGTGCGTCGGTCATTGTACTGGAAGGCATGGACGGTATTTTCTGCACGGGTGCTGACTTCAAGGGTATACATGCCAAGCTGACAGCGGGGGAGCCGCTGGACAATCGTCCGGAGCCTTTGTATGCCCTGTGGCAGAAGCTGGCGACAGGTCCATTCATTACGATTGCCCATGTCAGAGGCAAAGCGAACGCCGGAGGGGTAGGCTTCGCAGCCGCTTGCGATATCGTGCTGGCAGACGAGAAGGCGGAGTTCAGCTTGTCCGAGCTTCTGTTCGGGCTTTTTCCTGCTTGCGTATTACCGTTTCTCATTCGGCGGACGGGCTTTCAGAAGGCTCATTACATGACCCTTACAACGAAGCCGATTCCGGTACAGGAAGCGCATGCGTGGGGGATTGTGGACGGGTACGGCCCGGACAGCGAAATGCTGCTCCGCAGGCATTTACTCCGGCTCAAGAAGCTGCCGAAACCCGCGATTGCGCATTACAAAACCTATATGAACGAGCTGCGCGGGATATTGACGACATCCAAACCGTTAGCTTTGGCGGCTAACGAGAAGATATTCGCGGACCCCCGGAATCTGGAGAAGATTTACCGCTATGTGGAGAAGGGACAATTTCCTTGGGAGGACGAATAATCTATGCTGACGATATTGAACGATTATAGCAATGGCTATGTAGCCATTCCCGTCATTGCAGCATGCAGCAAGCAGGGACTTTTCGCGGAGCTGTCCTTGACGGACCCGGTTTCTTTTCAGGAGCTTTGCGGGAAACTGAACGCCAACAAGGGTTTTTTACGCATCGCGCTGAACATGCTTGAATCGATGCATTGGGTGGAGAGAAGCGAAGGGGATGCTTATATCCGTACGGCTTCGGCCGATGTTCATGAACAGATGCGGGAGGAAGGCGTGCCGCTGTTGTCTTTTCCGATGAAATCATATTTAAAAAGAAACCCATCCAAGCTCACACTGGAGCATTGGATCGAACGGTCGGAGCGGCAGTGGGATATGCAGGACCCGGTCATGGCCCGGTTTATGGACGGCTTGCTGGTGATTCCGCTCCTCCTGACACTGAAAGAAAACGGCCAGCTAAGCTACGGGCAAGACGGAAGCAACACGCTGCTGCTGAAGAACATGGGGGCGCGCACCCGTAAGGAGATTAAGCGTTACTTTTCACATCACGGCTGGCTGGCGCAAGTTAAGGAGGAGGATTGCCTGACTGATACGGGCCGCTTTATGGTGGACCGTATTTTCATTACCGCGGCGATGGCCGCCTACCGGCCGATGCTCATGAGTATGGACGAGATTCTGTTCGGGGATTCCAGGGCGGTCTTCGGACATGACGGGGAAGGGCATGAGCTGCATATCGACCGGACGTTGAATGTCGTGGGCAGCGGATTTCAGCATGAGAAATATTTCTCCGATATGGAGGAAATCGTCCTGGCGATATTCAACCGTGAGCCGCTCGCGGAGCAGCCGAAATATATCGCCGACATGGGATGCGGGGACGGCTCCCTGCTGAAGAAGATGCATGCCATCATCCGGGATAAAACGGTCCGGGGCCGGCATTTGCAGGAATATCCGCTTAAGCTGATCGGCATCGATTATAACGGGAAGGCGCTGGATGCGACAAGCCTGACCCTGCAGGGGACGGAGCATCTGGTACTCAAGGGCAATATTGGCGATCCGGCCCAGGTGATCCGGGATTTGAGGGAGCTGGGGATCGGGGACCCGGAGCATATTCTGCATGTCCGTTCGTTTCTCGATCATGACCGCCCCTACCTGCCACCGGCAGATCAGGTGTCGGCCGCTGCCCGCTCGCGGGTCCGTTTCGACCAGCCGTATACCGATTCGGAAGGGAATGAAATTCCGGGAACCGACGTGTTTCAAAGCCTGGTGGAGCATCTGGAACGCTGGGCATCCGTCATGGGTAAGGACGGTATAATCATCCTGGAGGTACACGGCCTGGAGACGCGGACTGTACGCGATTATATAAGTAAATGCGAAAGCTTGCATTTCGATGCCTACCACGCTTTCTCCCAGCAGCTTCTTGTAGGTGCAGAGCAGTTTCTAATGGCCGCATCCGAGGCGGGCTTGTTTCCGGATTCTAATTATTTCCGCAAATACCCAAAGACGATGCCCTTCGGCCGTATTACCTTGAACCGGTTCGAACGGAGAGACTATAGAATCCGGTATGCCCGTCTGGACGATATGCCGGCTCTAGAGGAGCTGGAGGAGGCATGCTGGGCGCCTGATCTACGGACGCCGCCCTCCTCCATCCGGAGCAGATGGGAGCAGGACCCGGCGGGTCAGCTTGTCCTTGAAGTGGATGGGAGAATAGCCGGAGCGGTGTACTCCCAGAGAATTGGAGCATCCGGGCAGCTGAGGCAGGCTTCCTTCGGCCGGTTGGAAGAGCTGCAAGAAGAGAATGGGCCGGTAGTCCAGCTGCTTGGACTGAACATTCTGCCAGGGATGCAGCACCGGAATTTGGGGGACCAGCTGCTGGAATTTATGCTGCTGCGATGCAGCCTGATTAGCGGAGTGCATACCGTAGCAGGCATTACCCGGTGCAAGAATTACTCGCGGAATACCGGGGTCCCGCTGGAGGATTATATCCGGCTGCGCAACGAGCATGGCAGCCCGGCGGACCCGAATTTAAGATTTCACGAATGGCATGGGGCGGAGATCAAGCAATTGATACCGGGCTACCGGCCGCTCGATACGGCGAACGAGGGTCAAGGCGTCTGGATCGAATACGATTTGCAGTACCGTCATCAGAAGCATAAGCATGCACCATCGCCTTCGCCTAAAGAAGTGAAAGCGTTACCCGCGGCCAAGATGCCGCTGCCGGCCAGAAATGTCCCATCCCGAAACGGCTTGATCCGCGACTACGTGACGAAGGTTATCGGTCTCGTCCTGGGGGGCGGTCAAGAATTCTCCATGGACCAGCCTTTGATGGAGATGGGACTGGATTCGGCGGATCTGCTGGAGCTGAACGAACGAATCAGCCACGAGTTTTCTGTCCGACTGGAGCCGGCCTTTTTCTTTCAATATAATACGCCGCAGCTCATCGTTGCTTACTTGGAGGAGCAGGCTGCCGCCCGGGAGCCGCAAACCGAAGAGGAGGTTGCCGCAGTGAAGCCTGTTGATGCTCCGGATTGCACGGATAACGGGAACCTGCGTCAAGCTGCTGCCGGGAATGGTGAAGCGGCACCGGATAACGGTATCGCTATCGTTGCCGCCGCCTGCCGGTTTCCCGGAGGCGTGTCCAATCTGGATGAACTGTGGGAGCTGCTGCAGGAAGGAAGAAACGCCGTCGGGCGTATGCCGGCCGGCAGATGGGAGTGGCCGGATTCCGTTGATACGGCTCAATCCCATAGGGGAATCGATAGGGGCGGTTTTTTGGATGATGTTTCGGGCTTCGATCCTTCGTTTTTCCGGATCTCCCCGAAGGAAGCCGAATGGATTGACCCGCAGCAGCGTCTGCTGCTTGAGCTTGCCTGGGAATGCTTCGAACACGCAGGTTATCCGGCCAAGGAGCTGGCCGGTAGCGATACGGGTGTGTTTATCGGGGCCAGCGGCTCTGATTATCAGCGGCTGCTGGATAAGCACGAGGTTTACTACGGTCCCGGCGCTTCTATGGCGGCCCTGCCGAACCGCCTTTCGTATTATTTTAATCTGCATGGTCCGAGCCTGTTGATCGATACGGCCTGCTCCAGCTCGCTTGTAGCCATACATGAGGCCGTACGTTCCATGACTGACGGGGAATGCGGGCAGGCGCTTGTGGGCGGCATCCATCTGATGTGCCACCCGGCCAACAGCATCACCTATTACCAGGCGGGGATGCTGTCGAAGGACGGCGCCTGCCGCACGTTCGATGCCGAAGCGAACGGATACGTGCGCGGGGAAGGAGCCGGCATGGTGCTGCTGAAGCCGCTTGATCAAGCGCTGCGGGATCAGGATACCATCCTTGCCGTTATCAAAGGCACGGCTGTTAACCATGGCGGCCAGGCCGGCGGACTTACGGTTCCGAATCCGGCCAAGCAGGCCGATCTGGTAGCCGCCGCTCTTCTTAAGGCTGGCTTTGCTCCCGAAACGGTCGGCTATATCGAAGCGCACGGAACGGGCACTTCGCTCGGTGATCCGGTGGAGATAGGCGGCTTGAAGGAGGCGTTCACCAGGCTGTCCGGCGGTAAAACGGAGGATTCCCCGCAGCCTTACTGCGGTTTAGGCTCGATTAAGACGAATATCGGACATCTAGAGGGAGCTGCGGGGATCGCCGGGCTGCTTAAGCTTGTGGTCAGCATGCGGAACCGGAGTATTCCGGCTTCACTGCATTTTCATGAGCTGAATCCGCATTGCTCGCTGGACCAGTCCCCCTTCTTCGTTGCCTCGGAGCAGCAGTCCTGGCCTTTGCCGGAAGGTCATCCGCTGCGCAGGGGAGGCATCAGCAGCTTCGGGTCCGGAGGTACGAATGCCCATGTGCTGGTGGAAGAAGCGCCGGAGCGGAAGATTCTGTCCCCGCTGGACCGTTCACACGAACTGCTGTGCATATCCGCTAAATCGGAGCAAGCGTTACAGAACCGGGCGAGAGATTTACTGCTATGGCTCGAACGGAATGGAGAAGCGTACGGGATTGCCGAAGTATGCGCCGCATTGCTGAACGGCAGGGAGCATTTCGCAGGGGCACGGGCCGCCTTCGTCGTTCAAAGCCGGGAGGATATGAAGGATAAGCTCGAGGGGCTGCTTGAAGGACGCGATTCGGGCGGGTATTTCAGTGCCGGGCACCTTGGCGTGAATGGGAAATTCCGCCGTCAACCGCTCTTCGAAGAGCTGGGACAAGGCATTATCAGGGAAATAGAATCGGTACGGGGCGCGGCCCTGGAGAACGGCCTTCATGCGTTGGCGGAGCTGTACGCCGCAGGCTACGATCTCGATTGGCAGGCGATGTACACCGGCGTTCCCGTTCCCCGGATTGGACTGCCGACCTACCCGTTCCAGCGGGAGAGGTATTGGATTGGTGACAGAAGGGGCAAAGTGGCCTCGGAGCAGCAGCCGAAAGCGCCGGACACTGCGCCGGTAGGGTACGAGTCCGGTTCATACCCGGCTGTCTCCGCTCCGGCCGCGGCAAAGCCGCATGTAGAGCCGCAGACGGCTTCAACGGCTGAAGCCCGCACGCAGGAAGTTTCGGAGCTGCGGGGGATAACAGCGTTGCGGCCGGTAACCGAATACGGGTCCAAGAGCACCGTACAAGCGGCAGACCGTTCCAGACCTTTCATCTCGCTCAAGTCTTCCTCCGAATTGCTGCCCCATACCGCCGGAGCGTCCAGCGGCAGGGAACCGCAGCGCAGGCCGGACCTGTGCGAAGCCGGTAACGAGCACGCGTTACAGGAAGAACTGACACTTAGCTTGGCTGAGGCGCTCTACATGAAGCGCAGCGAGATCGACCCGGGCGGGAAGTTCGTTGATTTCGGGCTGGATTCCATTATCGGGGTCGAATGGATTCAGACCCTTAACAAACGGTACGGCACGAAAATTCCGGCAACGAAAGTGTACGAGTATCCGACACTACGGGATTTTTCCGGGTATTTGGTTCAGCTGATATCCGCATCATCCGAGGGGCATATTGCTGATCTGCCGAAGGAGGAAGGGGTCCTTCACCCGCCGGTGTCCGCTCCATCCGCAAGGCCGTCCGATCTGCTGAAGCAGCTGGCTGTAAGCTTGGCGGAAGCTTTGTATATGAAGCCTGAAGAGATTGATCCTTCCCGGAAATTTGTTGATTTGGGGCTGGATTCGGTCATCGGCGTGGAATGGATTCAGACGGTTAACCGCCTGTTCGGCACAGCAATAACGGCAACCCAAATCTACGCCTATCCGACGCTGTATGATTTTGCGGAATACGTTCAGGAAACGCAGGCAGAAAAGGAAGGTCCGCCTAACGCGGGCACAGCTGAGGCCGAGCTGTCGGTCGACGAGATATTGGGAAAGGTATACACGGGGACGCTCGACAGCGGCCAAGCCGGTCATTACTTGCAGCAGCTTCGCTATACGGGAGCTTCAAAATAAACGATGGGAGTGCGATACGATGGTCTCGGTTGGAATCGAAGCGATGAATGTGTACGGCGGGTCAGCCAGCCTGGATGTTCTCGAGCTGGCCAAATTCCGCAGCCTGGACACCTCCCGGTTCGAGAATTTACTGGTGAAGGAAAAAACGGTGGCGATGCCCTACGAGGATGCCGTTACGTTCGGCGTCAACGCCGCCAAACCGCTCCTCGATGATATGACACCGGAGGAGATCGGGCGGATAGAGCTGCTTGTGACTTGCACGGAATCGGGCATCGATTTCGGCAAATCGCTCAGCACCTACATCCATCATTATTTGGGCTTAAGCCGGAACTGCCGGCTATTCGAAATCAAACAGGCCTGTTATTCCGGTACAGCAGGATTCCAGATGGCCGTCAATTTCGTATTGTCGCAAACCTCGCCCGGAGCCAAAGCGCTGGTGATCGCGACGGACATCTCCCGGTTCTCGGCAGCTGACGCCGCCGAGGCCGAAGGGGCGGACTGGTCGTTCGCTGAACCGAGCGGTGGCTCGGGTGCAGCAGCGGTGCTGGTCGGCGAGAATCCGGCTGTATTCGAAGCCGATATCGGAGCGAACGGTTATTACGGATATGAAGTGATGGATACCTGCCGCCCCGTTCCGGATACGGAGGCGGGCGATGTGGATCTATCCTTGCTCTCCTACCTGGATTGCTGCCAGCAAACGTTCCATGAATACAAAAAGCGGGTAATCGGTGCGGATTACCGGAGTACGTTCCAATATCTGGCCAGCCATACGCCATTCGGCGGAATGGTCAAAGGTGCCCACCGCACCATGATGCGAAAGGAAGCAAAGGCGGGGCAGGCTGAAATCGAGGAGGATTTCCTCCGGCGTGTTATGCCGGGAATCAGTTATTGCCAGCGGGTAGGCAATATTATGGGGGCGACCCTGTTTCTGTCTCTCGCCGGCACCATCGACCAGGGCAGCTTCGAGACGCCGGGGCGAATCGGCTGTTTCTCTTACGGCTCGGGATGCTGCTCCGAGTTTTATAGCGGTGTCGTGACGGCGGAAGGCCAGCGGCGGCAGCGGCGTTTCGGCATCGAACGGGCGCTTGGCGAACGTTATCCGCTGTCAATGGCGGAATACGATGAGCTCTTGCGGGATACGCAGGCGATCAAATTCGGAACCCGTAATGCGAAACCCCATTCACAGCTGATCCCGGAGGCTTGGCAGGCACTGCGGGGCAAAGGCCGGCTGGAGCTTGTGCAGGTCCGGGATTATCACCGTGAATACAGCTGGGGGGTCTGATGGCAATGTTCTCTTCGGTCGTTCGGCTGGATGAAGCGGAAGCAGGCATTTTCCAAATTACGATGGAGGATCGTGCTAACCGGAATATGTTCTCCGGAGAGCTGATCACCGGGCTGCGGTCGGCCTTTGCGGAGATCGATGCCAATCCGGACGGCAAAGCGGTCATTCTGACCGGATACGACAGCTACTTCGCCTCCGGCGGTACCCGTGAGTCACTGCTAAGCCTTCATGAAGGCCGCGTCCGGTTCACCGATCTCGATGTGTACAGCCTGGCCTTAAATTGTAAAATCCCGGTGATATCCGCCATGCAGGGTCACGGAATTGGCGGCGGATTCGTGCTCGGGTTATTTTCAGATATAGTCATTCTTAGTTTGGAAAGCGTATACAATACCAATTTTATGAAATACGGCTTTACGCCCGGCTTCGGCTCCACGCTGATCGTACCCCGTAAGCTGGGCATGAGCCTGGCGCAGGAAATGCTCCTCAGCGCAGGCAGCTATCGGGGCGCGGAGCTGCAGAGAAGAGGTATTCCGTTCCCTGTACTGCCAAGGAATGAAGTGCTGGAGCATGCGTACAGCGTGGCCAGACAGTTAGCGGAGAAACCAAGAATATCCTTAATAACGCTCAAAGACCATTTGACCGCTTCTTTGCGCAGGGAGCTTCCGGAAGTTGTGCAGCAGGAGCTTGACATGCACACCAAGACGTTCTTTCAGGATGAAGTGCGGGACCGGATTATGAACTTGTTCGGGAATTGAATTTATGGCAAAAGAGGGAATGCCGATGAATGCGGAACAGATATTGCAGGCGCTGATGCGAAAGGAAATCCGGCCGGATGAAGCCAAGGCGCTTCTGGCATCCGGCAAAGGACAGACAGCCGCAGCCGAATCGTATACGAACATAGACGGGCGGCGGAATAAGCCTGCGGACCGGACGGTTGCCGGCCGGGAAGCCATCGCGATTGTCGGAATGTCCGGCAAATATCCGGAGGCTGACGATTTGCCGCAGTATTGGGACAATTTGTCGGCGGGAAGGAATTCCGTCAAGGAGATTCCCCCGTCGCGCTGGAATACGGGCAACTACTACAATCCGCATCCTCAAAAAGGAAAAATTTATGCCAAGTGGCTGGGAATGCTCGAAGACTTTGCGGATTTCGATCCGCTCTTTTTTCATATATCGCCGACGGAAGCGGAATGGATGGATCCGCAGCACCGGTTGTTTTTGCAGGAAGGGTACAAGGCGTTTGAAGACGCCGGATATAGCCCGCAGCGGCTGGACGGCATGAAGTGCGGTCTATATCTCGGCATCATGAGCAGCGAATATGGGGCGCTGTGCAGAGAGAGAGGAAAGGCGGACATGTCTTCCGGCTTTGGCTTTGCCCATACGACGGGAAGCAGCCACGCCATAGCGGCCGCCCGCTTGGCTTATTACCTGAACCTGAAGGGGCCGGCAATCCCGATTGATACGGCTTGCTCCTCCTCGCTTGTTGCTGTTCATCTGGCCTGCCAGGCGTTATTGAACCGGGAAATCGATATGGCACTGGCCGGCGGCGTGAGCTTATATTTGACCCCGGAAACGTACGTTTCGATGTGCGATGCGGGCATGCTCTCACCTGACGGGCAGTGCAAAGCCTTCGATAACAGTGCCAACGGGTTCGTACCCGGCGAAGGAGTCGGCGCCATCGTCCTGAAACGGCTGGGAGACGCAGAGGCGGATGGTGACTCCATTTATGGTGTCATTCTCGGATCGGGCATCAACCAGGACGGGAGAACGAACGGCATCACCGCGCCGAGCTTGAGCAGCCAGATGGAGCTTGTGCGGGATATCTATGAGAAATACGGCATTGATCCGGAGAGCATCGGTTATGTGGAGATGCACGGAACCGGCACCAAGCTGGGCGATCCGATCGAGCTTGAGGCAATATCGGCCGTATTTAAGGAACGAACGAACCGTAAAGGCTATTGCGCTATCGGCTCCGTGAAAAGCAATATTGGCCATACATCCGGGGCAGCCGGCATCGCCGGCATCCAGAAGGCCGTGCTGCTTATGCGTCATAAGAAGCTCGTCCCGACGCTGCACTACCGGGTGCCGAATGAGCATTATTCCTGCGAAGATTCGCCGTTCTATGTGAATACGGAGACGAAGGACTGGGAGAGCCGCGAAGGAGCGCCGCGCTGCACGGCGGTCAGTTCGTTTGGCTTCAGCGGAACCAATGCCCATCTTGTCCTTGAGGAATATAACGACAAGAGACCTTCCGCCGGGACGGGCGTTCAGCCGTTGTTCGTGCTGTCAGCCAAAAGCGGTGAGCAGCTGGCGGACTACGCCCGAAGCCTGGCTGTTGTGATCGCTTCCCGGGAGCAGATCGATTTGGCCGATGTTGCCTATACGCTGCAGACTGGCCGTGATGCAATGGAGGTACGGCTTGCTTTTCAGGCGGATTCCAGAAAAGCGGTTATTGATGCATTGAACAGTTACCTGTCTGCTGGCGGGGGAGACGGTATGATTACAGGCCGCGCACTCACCGACCGGCGCCTGCTGGAGCAGGAGCTGACACCCCTGATGAACCACTGTATCCGGCAAAAGAAGGCGAAGCCGGCGCTTGAGCTGTGGGTGCAAGGGGCGGCGGCGGACTGGGACGCATGGTATGGGGACCGCAAGCCCCGGAGGATCAGCCTGCCGACGTATCCGTTCCTGAAGGAACGGTATTGGCTGCCGCCTGTACAAGGTGCCGGGGGCATCGCGGCGGCGGAACAGCACCAGCAGGAGGCGCAGCGTAATGGCGAAGACGCGCATGCGGGGCGCAGCCTGCGGATGCTGCGGAAGGAATGGGAGCCTTGCCCTCTCCGGGCAGAGCCGGGCAGCAACCGTGGAACGGTCGCCATTCTGGCGTCGGAGGAGACGAAGCCGTTAGCGCTGCTGCTGTCGCATAAGCTTGCTCCGGCCCGGATCATCGGCCCCGAGCAGCTGCGCGGCGAGCTGGACAAGCCCGCACCGGAGCAAGCGGTCTATTCGGGTCTCATTGATTTAATCGGCTGCGGGAAGCAGCGGAGCGGTGAGGCGGAAGACTGGATAACCTGGCTTCAGCGGCTGGTCGAATTCGGGAGCCGGGACGGTCTGACGCTGATCTGCGTAACCCGGGGGCTGGAGGCGGAGAATGGCCCGGCCAATCTGCCGGGTGCTGTGCGGGCCGGCTTGTACCGGATGCTGCAGAGCGAATACAGTCATCTTCGTTCAAGGCATGTCGACTTCGGGCCGGATTGCGGCGAGCCTATTATGGCGGAGACGATTGCCGCCGAGCTGCTGGCGGATAGTGAGGAGGCCGAGGTGCGCTACCTAATCGGGACGCGGTACCGCGCCTGCTTGGGTGAGCTGCCTATGGATAGCGGAGAAGCGACGCCCGCCTCGTTTCCGGAAGGGCAAACGCTGTGGATTACCGGGGGTACCCGCGGCATAGGGGCGCTCTGCGCGAAGCACTTCGTCAACCGCCGGGGTGTTAGGCGGCTGGTGCTGACGGGGCGGGAAGCATTTCCGCCCCGTCAGCAGTGGGAGGCATACGAGGCGGATGCAGACAGCGCGATCGGGCGGAAAATCCGGACCGTAAGAGAACTCGAGGCACTGGGCGCCGAGGTGAAAGTGCTGTCCCTTGATCTGACCGATGAGGAGGCGGTGCGCCGCTGCTTCGATGAAGTCAGAGCCGCGTGGGGCCGGATCGGTGGCGTGCTTCATTGCGCCGGGATCGTCGATCAGGAGACGCCGGCGTTTATCCGGAAATCAGGCAGCGGCATCCGGGAGGTGCTGGCTCCAAAAACAGCAGGGCTGGATGTATTGCTCCGCTGCATGAAAAGCGAGCCGCTGCAGTTCTTCATGCTGTTCTCGTCCGTGTCGTCCATTGTGCCGGCGCTTGCATCCGGACAGAGTGATTATGCAATGGCGAATGCTTATATGGATTACGCGGCACAGGCATGGTGCGGGGAAATCCCGGTTGTCAGCGTCCAGTGGCCCAATTGGAAGGAAACAGGCATAGGCGAAGTGAAGAGCCGGATTTATCAGCAAAGTGGTCTGCTGTCGCATACGAATGACGAAGGCTTAAGGCTGCTGGATCGTATTCTAGCCCGGGGCCTTGGACCGGTCGTGCTGCCGGCCGTCATCGATCCGCAGCGCTGGAAGCCGGAACAGCTGCTGCTGCGCAGCCTGGGGAGCGGGCAGGGGGAATCGCAGTCTCAGCCTGTGCGGCAGGGGACGGTCCATAATAACGGACAAGACGGGAGAGAAGGCCTTCTGTATTCCGTGTCGGCACTCTTGACCGGCATCTTTGCGAAGGAACTGAAGCTTGCACAGTCGCGGCTTGATCCCGATACGCCGTTCACCGAATACGGCGTCGATTCCATTATGCTTGCCCAGGTGCTGCGAACCGTACGGCAGTCGGCCGGCATTGATCTGGACCCGTCGGTATTATATGAATATCCGACTATCCGCCTGCTGTCGGAATGGCTGACGGATAAACACGGCGCATCGTTCTCCCTTGGGGCAGCAACGAATCCGGAAGAAGAAGCTTCGGATAAGGACAAGGGTATTCTCGGAGCGACGTTAAACGGCCGGGAGAATCAGCCGGTTCAACCGACTCCCGCACCAAAATCAGACCCCGTTCCTGCCAAGGCAGTGAGGACAGGAACGGGGCCGGCCGATATCGCGGTCATCGGCCTGTCCTGCCGTTTCCCGGGAGCGGAGACACCGGACGGCTACTGGCGGCTATTGTCAGAGGGAAGGTCGGCGATCCGAACGGTAACCCGGGATAACTGGACGGGTGGAGCAGCTGATTATGCAGGGCTGCTTGACTGTTCGCGCACGATGCCTGCCTCACATTTCCGCCTGTCGGAGGAAGACGCGAACGCGATGGACCCTCAAGCACTGCTGCTGCTCGAGGAGAGCCTGAAGGCATGGCATCATGCAGGCTATGTGCCGGAGGAGATCAAGGAGCGCAGCATCGGAGTCTATATCGGCGCGCGGAGCCGGCATGAGCCGGACGAAGCCAGCCTGCTCCAGGCCCGGAATCCGATTCTGGCGGTTGGAACGAACTATTTGGCGGCTAACATTTCGCAATATTTTGACCTTCGGGGTCCGAGTGTGGTCTTGGATACGGCCTGCTCGTCGGCGCTCGTCGGCTTGAACGTGGCGGTACAGGCACTGCTTGCCGGCGAGATCGAATGCGCGCTTGTCGGCGGTGTCAGTCTGCTCGTATCCGATAAATCGCACCGGCTGTTCCGGCAGCGCGGCATCCTGAGTCCTGAGCCGCAATTCCACATCTTCGACGGGAAAGCGAGTGGCGTGGTGCTGTCGGAAGGAGCAGGAATCGTACTGCTTAAGCCTGTAGCGCAAGCGCTGATAGACGGAGACCGGATTTATGCGGTCATTAAGGGAGTTGCCGTGAACAATGACGGACGGACAGCGGGACCGGCCGCGCCGAATTATACGGCGCAGACAGAAGTGATGCGCCAGGCACTGGCCCGGAGCGGCAAGCAGCCGGAGGAGATCGGCTACATCGAAGCGAACGGGTCAGGATCGGAGGTGAACGATCTGCTGGAGCTGAAGGCGACCCAAGCCGTGTACCGCAAGGCAGGCGGACCGCCTCTTTGCATCGGGTCTGCCAAGCCCAACATTGGACATCCGCTGTGTGCAGAAGGCATCGCCGGCTTGATTAAGCTTGTCTTGATGCTGGACCGCCGGGGGTATGTTCCGTTCCTGTCCGGCCATACGCCGATGAAGCATTTCGATATCGGCGCTTCGCCTTTTTATTTCAGCAGGGAGCATCAGGAGTGGGCGGGTCCCCGTACCGCAGCGCTGAACTGTTTTGCGGATGGAGGCACGAACGCGCATATCATCCTCGAAGGCTGGGAGGAGCTTCGCGGGCCGGATGCGCTCCGCCGTCCGCTGCCGCTGCCGGCTATGGAGCCGGATGGAGGGCCGGGCGCCACCACCGGGCTTGAGGGGACTGACGATTCGCAGCCGGGTGAAGCGGAGAGCGAACCGATCATCTGGGAATCGTACGCCTAAAGGAGGATCACGAATGAAGCAGCAGCTGGTCTTTAATCAAAATAATCCGATGATTCGGCATCATCAGGTCTGCGGACAATCGCTTCTGCCAGGCCAGGCCTATATCGATATACTGTATCAAATCTTCCGGAAGTACAAATACCGGTTCAACGAGCTTGAACTGCGCAATCTGTCTATCCATCAGCCATTGACCGCCCGGCCCGGCGAGGATATTGTGCTCACCATCCAGGTGACGGAAACCGCGGAAGGCCGCTGGGCGGTACGCTTCGGGGGCGAGAGCCGGCGCAGCGGAATATGCTCCGGTGAGGAAATTTTATATGCAGCGGCAGAAATGCACCGGACCAGGCCGGTACTGTTCGACGATAAGCTCTATCCGGACGAATACAGGTCGGCCCCGGCGCGTTCCCGGGATCTGGGCAGGATGTACGAGGAGTGGACGCAGCGCGGCGTCTTGCATACCGGTTTCATGAAAGCTGCGGGAACGTTATGGGCAACAGACAAAGCCTATATCATGGAAACGGCTGTCAGCGAGGAGGCGCTACTGACGGCGGACAAATTTATGTTCCATCCCGTACTCCTGGACGGAAGCGGGGCCGGGATTCTCGGAGGCTTGTTCTCGGATGGATTACAGACCGGGAAAGGTCTGCTGCTGCCGTTATTTTACGAATCGTTCCGCGCTTCGGGACTGCTGCAGACCGGCTGTTCCGCCAAGGTACTCTCCTCGTCCGTCCAACAAAGGGGAGAGCTGCTGTCGATGACGATCAGTTATTACGATAATCAAGGGAGTAAAGTAGCTGAGCTGACGAACTTCACAATGAAGCTGATTCGCCAAGACAATACAGGAGCGGAAATTATTATCGGGGAGTCTCGCCCGGACGGACAACAGCAGCAGAGCCATGCGGCGGGGGCTGCGGCAGCGCTGAAGCTCGTGCGGAAGCTTCTGGCGGAACAGCTGCAGAAGACGGAAGAGGAGCTGAATCCCCATGCCGGCTATTACGAGCTGGGTCTGAATTCGGCAGGCCTGCTTGCCATTGCGAATGCCATCGAAAATGAGATCGGAGACGCTGTGCCGCCAACGCTGCTGTTCGAGCATACGACGGCCGTGCAGCTGGCCGACTATTTGGCATCGGCCTATTCTGGTTGTTTTGGCAGGAAGGATACGTACGGGAAGGAGGCGTACGAGAAGGAAACGTACGTGAAGGATTCGTATGGGAACATCCCGTCCTTCAGGTCCGCCGGCGAGCCGCAAGGCCGGGAACAAGCGGCAGCGAACGCCCTGCCATCGCCAGATGCCGGTGCAGACGGCGACATTGCTATTATCGGGATGGCCGGAAGGTATCCCGATGCGGACGGGCTAGCCGCCTTTTGGGACAATTTGAAGTCGGGCAAGGATAGTATCCGCCAGGTTCCGTCCACCCGCTGGCAATGGGAAAGCTATAAGGATATTGTCTCGCCTTCGGGCAAGCCGGTGTCCCGCTGGGGCGGCTTCATCGACGATCCGGATTGCTTTGACCCGCAATTTTTCCGGATCTCTCCAAGGGAAGCGGAGACGATGGATCCTCAGGAACGGTTGTTTTTAACAGTCTGCTGGGAAACGATTGAGGATGCGGGGTATACACCGGGTACGCTCGTTCAACCCCGGGGCCGCCATAAGCGGCAGCCGGTCGGTGTATTTGCCGGTGTGATGCATAAGGACTATGCAATGCTTGGAGCGGAAGAGGCGGCGAAGGGCAATAGGTTTCCTTTGTCGCTCAATTATGCGCCGATTGCTAACCGGGTCTCTTATTTTTGCAATTTCCACGGTCCCAGCATGACCATCGATACAGTATGCTCCTCTTCACTGACGGCGGTTCATCTGGCGGCTGAGAGCATCCGGCACGGAGAGTGTGAGGTTGCATTGGCAGGGGGCGTGAATCTGTCCCTGCATCCGAACAAATACGTATCCTACGGCCTGATGGATATGCATGCCAGCGACGGCCGATGCCGTACATTCGGCGAGGGCGGGGACGGCTACGTGTCCAGTGAAGGCGTCGGCGCCGTGCTGCTCAAGCCTCTTCGGAAGGCGGTCCGGGACGGAGACTCTATTTATGCTGTTATTAAAGGCAGCGTCATCAATCATGTAGGTACGGTCAGCGGAATTACGGTGCCCAGTCCGGTCGGCCAGGCTGAATTGATCAGCGAATGCCTGGACAAAACGGGCATCGACGCGCGGACTATCTCTTATATCGAGGCGCACGGGACGGGGACGTCACTTGGCGATCCGATTGAAATGCAAGGGCTTGTCAAGGCGTTCAGGGATTACACATCCGACACCGGGTTTTGCTCAATCGGTTCGGTCAAGTCCAATATCGGCCATGCGGAATCGGCAGCCGGCATCGGCGGGCTGCACAAAGTAATTTTGCAGCTGTACCACGAGAAGCTGGTGCCCTCACTCCATGCGGAGGAGCCGAATCCGTACATTGATTTTGCCGGCTCACCTTTTTATATTCAGCGGACATTGAAGCATTGGGATCGGCCGAAGGCCGTTATCGGCGGCAAGGAGACGGTCTTCCCGCGGCGCGCTGGTATCAGCTCGTTCGGGGCGACCGGATCGAATGCCCATATCATCCTTGAAGAATACATGCCGGAACCGGACATGGTCAAGCCAGTAAACGCAGCAGGCCTTGAGCCGGGAGAACGGCTATACCTGATACCGCTGTCAGCCAAAAATAAGGAGCGTCTGCAAGCTTACGCCGCCAAGCTGGCTGCTTTTCTGCAAGCCTCCTTGCCTGAACAGAAGGCGGCAGCAGTCGGGAAGCAGCATGGCGCCGCTATTCTGGAAACGGCTGAGCACCGGGTATGCAGCATCGTCTCGGACATCATTCAGATGAAGGACGGAATCATCGATGCGGAGCAGGACTGGTCCGAATACGGACTGGAGCCGGTACATTTCATCCAGCTTCACGATAAATTAAAGACTGCCTTTGGCATAGAGCTCGGCAGCGAGACGATCCTGGCGCTTCGTTCGGCTGCCGCCGTGGCGAAACGGCTTGCCGAAGGGACGGCTGGTATTGAAGAGGAAGATGCTTCACCCGCCGTTGAAAAGTCCGGAGGTTCAGGCCGGCTGGATGCAGAGAACCTTGAAGCTATAGCCTATACACTGCAAGTGGGACGCGAGCCGATGAACGATCGCGTGATTTGCGTTGCCCGCAGCAGCCGGGAGCTGATCCTTCAGCTCGAACAAATTGCGCAGGGGAAAGAGAATATCGCGTCGGTGTTCCGGGGGACGGTCAAGCCAAGCGGCGAGCTGGCTTCCGTATTCCAGGCGGATGAAGATTTCGGCGAGCTGCTGCAGCGGTGGCTGAGCAAAGGACAGCTGGAAAAAATCGCGCAGCTATGGGTAAACGGCGTCGGTATTGACTGGAAACAGTTGTATGGGAGCAATGCTCCGAAACGGCTCAGCTTGCCGTCTTATCCGTTCGCGAAGGAACGGTACTGGCTGCCTTCAATGGCTGCATCGGAAGTTCGTGCATTTGGACAACAGGGATGGCCGCCTATGTCTGCCCGCCGTGATGGCGGGGCTCTACCGGCCGAGCGGAGCATGCGGATGCTGCAAAAGCAGTGGGAGCCATGTCCACCGCCAGCATCTATCTGCAGCCTGTCCGGAGCTGTGGCTATTCTCACGACGGAGGAGACAAGACCGCTTGCTCTCCGGCTCGTCCGGCAGTTGTCAGCTGCCCGGATACTGGGCTCCGAAGAGCTTCGCTCTGAGCTGGATGAGCATGTCTACTCATACGTCGTCGACTTGACCGGCTGTGGGAAAGAACAGACCGACGAGCCGGATGGCTGGATTCCCTGGCTTCAGCGGCTGATAGAGCGAGGGACGCGTGACGGCATGATGCTTCTGGGCGTGACCACGGGTCTGGAAGCAACGCAGGGGCAGAAGCAGGGCCCGGTCAATCTGGCCGGGGCTATGCGGGCGGGCTTATACCGGATGCTGCAGAGTGAATACAGTCACCTGCGTTCGCGCCACGTCGACTTCGCGCCGGATTGCGGCGGGCACGTTATGGCGGAGACGATTGCGGCTGAGCTGCTGACAGACAGCGAAGATGCCGATGTGCGCTATCTACAAGGGATGCGGTACCGCGCCTGCCTGACTGAGCTGCCTATGGACAGCGGAGAAGAGGCGTCCGGCCCGTTTCCGGAGGGGCAAACGCTATGGATTACAGGAGGCACCCGCGGAATTGGGGCCTTATGCGCGAAGCATTTTGTCAGAAGCCGGGGGGTACGCAGGCTGGTGCTGACGGGACGCGAAGCCATTCCGCCCCGGGAACAGTGGGATGACTATACGGCAGACAAAGCCGGTATGATCGGACAGAAAATACGGATGATCCGTGAACTGGAGGCGCTCGGGGCTCAGGTGAAGGTGCTGGCCCTTGATTTGACCGACGAGGCGGACGTACGCCGCTGCATAAGCGAGGTGAAAGCGTCGTGGGGCGGGATCGGCGGCGTGCTTCATTGCGCCGGGCTGGGTAATTTGGACACACCGGCATTTATCCGCAAATCAGGCGGCAGGATGGAAGAGGTGTGGGCACCGAAAGTGAAGGGCCTTAATGTCTTATACCGCTGCATGAGAGAGGAGCCCCTGCAGTTTTTTGTGCTGTTCTCGTCGGTGTCAGCGATCATGCCGACACTGGCAGCGGGGCAGAGCGATTATGCGATGGCTAATGCGTATATGGATTACGCCGCACAGGCATGGAGCGGGGAATGCCCGGTGATCAGCATCCAGTGGCCGAGCTGGAAGGAGACGGGCCTTGGCGAGGTTAAGAGCCGTGCTTATGAACAGACGGGAATGCTTGCGCATACGGATGCCGAGGGCTTACTGATGCTGGACCGTATTTTGTCCGGCGGCCAGGGACCGGTTGTGCTGCCGGCCGTGGTCGATCCCCGGCGCTGGAAGCCGGAGAGGCTGCTGCTGCGCAGCCTGCGTGAGCTGGGGGATGCCCGGATTGAGGCAAGGAAGCCTGCGCCGCAAGAAGAGCGGGACGCAGAGAATGTGCTGCCGGCGGTACGGTCATTCGTAACGGGCGTGTTCGCGAAAGAGCTGAAGCTTGACCCGCTGCGGCTTGATCCCGACCTGCCTTTTGCCGAATATGGCGTGGATTCCATTATGCTGGCGCAGGTGCTGCGAATCATTAAGCAGGGGGCCGGCACTGAGCTGGACCCGTCAATCCTATATGAACACCCGAGCATCCGTTCCTTATCGGCGTGGCTTGCAGACAATCACGGTGATTCGTTCGCTGCTCACAGCAGGGAAGCGATGGAGCTGCCGGGCCAAGGGGACAGCCGCCTGTTTCAACCGGCTGCCGCTTTGAAGCAGCCGCCGGTACCGTTATCAGGACCGCTGCCGCAGACTGCTGCCACAGGCCGAGTGATAGATTCGGGCACGGATGCGCCGAATATCGCGGTCATCGGCTTGTCCTGCCGCTTTCCCGGAGCGGAGACGCTGGACGACTACTGGCGCCTGCTGTCAGAGGGAAGCTCCGCCATCCGCCTTGTTCCGGCGGGGCACTGGCCGGGGCCGGAGCTGTATTATGCCGGTCTGCTTGGCCGTCCGCGGGCGATGCCGGCTTCTGTATTCCGCTTATCGAATGAAGATGCGCAAGCGATGGACCCGCAGGCACTGCTGCTGCTCGAAGAAAGCCTCAAGGCATGGCATCATGCAGGCTATACGCCGGAGGAGATCAAAGAGCGTTCAGTAGGCGTATACATCGGTGCGCGCAGCAAGCATGATCCTGATGAAGCAAGTCTGCTTCAAGCCCGGAATCCGATTCTGGCGGTCGGGTCGAATTATTTGGCCGCCAACATTTCGCAGTATTTCGATCTCCACGGCCCGAGTCTCGTCCTGGATACCGCCTGCTCTTCGGCGCTTGTCGGCCTCAATCTGGCGGTCCAGGCCTTGCGCAGCGGAGAAATCGAATGTGCGCTTGTCGGCGGAGTCAGCCTGCTGACCTCCAGTAAGATACACCGGCTGTTTCAGCAGCGGGGCATCTTAAGCCCGGAGCCGAACTTTCACGTGTTTGACAGCCGCGCGCAGGGCGTGGTGTTGTCGGAAGGAGCGGGAGTCGTGCTGCTCAAGCCTGTAGAGCAGGCGGTTAAGGACGGGGACCGGATCTACGCAGTCATTAAAGGAACCGCCGTGAACAATGACGGGAGGACGGCAGGTCCTGCCGTGCCGAACCTGCAGGCACAGAAGGAAGTGATGCGCCAGGCGCTGGCCAGAAGCGGTAAACGGCCGGAGGAGATCGGTTACATTGAGGCGAACGGCTCCGGATCAGTAGTGACCGATCTGCTGGAGCTGAAGGCAATTCAGGCCGTGTACCGCAAGGACGGCGGAGTGCCGCTTGGCATCGGGTCGGTCAAGCCGAATATCGGTCATCCTTTATGTGCAGAAGGGATCGCCGGATTGATCAAGGTGGTGCTGATGCTGAATCATGGAGAGCAAGTTCCGTATTTGTCCGGCCAAAGGCCGATGAAGCACTTTGATATCGAAGCGTCACCTTTCTATTTCAGCAGGGATTGCGCCGAATGGCCGGGCCGCAGAACCGCTGCGCTGAACAGTTTTGCAGACGGAGGCACGAACGCGCATGTCATCATGGAGAGCTGGGAGGAGCTGCGCGCGCCGAATGCTGTCCGCCGTCCGCTTCCGTTGCCGGAGGAGGCCATTGAACAGCCTGCCGGCACAGGCGCGGTTAAGCCGAACTGGTGGCTTAAGCAGACCAAAGCGGCTGATGAGATTCGAGGATGAGCAGAGAGATTAAGACTGGAGGGTTAAGCGGGATGACAACAACAGAATTCCGGTTTCAAAGCGATCATCCGATCTTGGCCTATCATCAGGTGATGGGCAGCGGCATCCTGCCGGGATTGGCTTACATTGATATCTGTTACCAATGGTTCAGGGAGCAGGGATATGATTGCGCAGAGCTGGAGCTGCGCCAGGTTACCCTCTTCCGCCCCGTAACCGTCCGGGAGAACGAGGAGATCCGGCTGCAGCTTCATTGTGTGGAAGCGCAGAAGGGGCGATGGCAAATCCGGGTGGAGGGCGAAATTACCGGGACGGAGGAAGGGTCCGCCGGGACTTTCATGACCGCCGAGATGCACCGCTGCCCGCCGGTGCGGTTCGAGCATTCGATCGATGCGGACCGTATCCGTTCTTCGGCCGGCAGCAGGACAGATATGGCGCTGCTCTATGAGCAGTGCCGGGCTCTCGGACTTGTACATTCCGGATTCATGAAGGCGGAAGGAAGGCTGTTTGACGAGGCCGATTCGCTCTTGCTGGACCTGGATCTCCCGCAGGATAGCCTCGGGGAAGCAGATAGCTTCATGTTCCACCCGGCACTGCTCGACGGAAGCTGCGTCGGGGCCGGGGCACACTTCACTCAATTAGCGGAGGACCGGCGGCTGTTTCTGCCTGTCTACATCGAATCATTTTGTGCTGCGGAGCTGATTCAAGCGAACTGTATGGCCGTAGTCAAGCATTCATCGGTAATTCAACGGGATGGACTATTGTCGTTTACGCTGGCGTTTTTTAACCGGGATGGCCGGCAAATCGGCGAGCTGAAGAATTTCACGAACAAGCTGGTCCGCGGCGGGGAGGCAGAGAGCCCTGGTCAGCTCCTACCCCGGCAGCCGCAAGAAGCTTTGCCGGACGTAACGGAAGCGGCTCAGAGCGCGGCAGCTGCCGCACGCCGTTTTCTCGTCAGCCTGATTGCGGAGCGGATGGACCGGGACGAGAAACAGATTGATGTGCGGGCGGGCTATTTTGAAATGGGGCTTGATTCGGCCTCCATGCTTACACTGGCCCAGGCTGTGGAGAACCGTCTCGGGACGGCCATCTCCCCGACGCTTCTATTCGAGTACCCGACGGTTGAACGCTTAGCGCAGTATTTGGGAGCTGCCTATCCGGAGCAGCTTCGTCCGGAGGAGCCGGAGCTGAGCACGAATCTGCCGGCTGCAGACGGCGGCGTATGGCCAGTGAATTCCGGTACGGCTGAACCGGCAGCGCACGCGTCTGCTCACGGTGGTGACATCGCGGTCATCGGCATGGCCGGGCGGTATCCGTCCGCTGCGAACCTGGAACAGTTCTGGTCGAATCTGACGGCCGGCAAAGATTGTATCCGCGAAGTTCCGTCTTCCCGCTGGAAGTCAGAGCGGCTGGCGGGCCTTCGTTCCGCCTCGGGGAAGCCGATGTCCCGCTGGGGCGGATTCATCGATGATCCGGATTGCTTCGATCCGCAATTTTTTAGAATTACGCCGAGAGAGGCAGAGACGCTCGACCCTCAGGAGCGGCTGTTTCTGGAAACCTGCTGGGAGACCATCGAGGACGCTGGCTATACGCCGGATTCATTGACAGTACCGGCAGGACCGCATCAGCGCCGCCGTGTCGGGGTATTTGTCGGCGTGATGCATAAGGATTACGCGCTGCTCGGAGCGGAAGCGGCGGCGCAGGGGCACCCGTTTCCGCTTTCGCTGAACTATGCCCCCATAGCGAACCGCGTGTCGTATGTTTGCAATTTTCATGGACCCAGCATGGCCGTCGATACGGTATGCTCCTCCTCGCTGACTGCGGTTCATCTGGCCATGGAGAGCATTCGGAGCGGAGACTGTGAAGCCGCATTGGCAGGCGGCGTCAATCTGTCGCTCCATCCGGCCAAATATGCCACTTACGGCATGATGGACATGCAGGCCAGCGACGGGCGCTGCCGCACGTTCGGCAGCGGCGGAGACGGCTACGTGTCGGGAGAAGGAGTCGGCGCCGTTCTGCTCAAGCCGCTCAGCAAGGCGATTGCGGACGGTGATCATATTTATGCTGTTTTGAAAGGAAGCATGATCAATCACGGCGGCTCGGCGAGCGGCATTACCGTGCCTAACCCTGTGGCCCATGCCGATTTGATCGGTGAATGTCTCCAGAAGGCCGGTATCGGCGCGCGGTCGGTTTCGTATATCGAGGCTCACGGGACCGGTACGCCGCTGGGCGACCCGATAGAGATGGAGGGACTCGTCAAAGCTTTCCGCTCCCATACGAACGATACCCAGTTCTGTTCGGTCGGCTCCGTAAAATCGAATATCGGCCATGCAGAGTCGGCTGCCGGCATTTGCGGGCTTCACAAAGTCATTTTGCAGCTTTACCACCGGATGCTGGTGCCTTCGCTGCATGCGGAGGAGCTTAATCCATATATCGATTTTGAACGGTCTCCTTTCTATGTACAGCGGAAGCTCGCGGCATGGGAGCGGCCAATTGTGACGGATAAGGGCAAGGAGATAAGCGTGCCGCTGCGGGCGGGCATCAGCTCGTTTGGAGCCACCGGCTCCAACGCCCATCTCCTGCTAGAAGAATACGACCCTGCGGCTCACGCGGCAGGCACGGTCCCGGTCAACCCGCCAATTGGTGAGAACGGCCAGTGTCCCGCGCTTGTATTGCTCTCCGCCAAAAACAAGGAACGTCTTCACGCATATGCCGGCAAGCTGGCCGGCCATTTACAGCCGGATTCGGATTACCGCGCCGTTGATCTGCATGCGCTGGCCTACACGCTTCAAGTCGGCCGTGAGGCGATGGAAGAACGCGCTGCCTTCCTGGTGAGGGATTTACCGGAGCTTGTCGCCGGGCTGCGCCTGCTGGCAGGGGGAGAAGATAGCATCGGCTCCGTATGGCTTGGCCGGTCAGAATTTGACGCGGCTGAGGACCGGCTCGTTCCGGAGGCGGCTGCTGAAAGCTTGGCTTCCGCTGCCGCCGCATGGGTCCACGGACGGGAAGTCGACTGGAAGAGGATGTACGGTGAATCCGTACCTCTTCGCCTGAGCCTGCCATCGTACCCTTTTGCCAAAGAACGGTATTGGGTACCGGTATCCGGCCATCCAGCGGGTGCCAGGCTGTCCGCTTCGTCCTTGCTGCATCCGCTGCTCCACGAGAACGTCTCGGACTTCCGGGAGCAGCGCTTCCGTACGGTCTTTACCGGCAGCGAGTTTTTTCTGGCAGATCATATTGTGAACGGACAACGTATGCTTCCCGCCACAGCATACCTGGAAATGGTCCGGGCCGCTGTGGCGATGTCTGCCGGCGAAATGCCGGAAGGGCCGCTCCGTATCCGGTTGAAGCATATTGTCTGGTCTAACCCCTTCATCGCAGGCGAAGGAACGGCAAGTGTCGATATCGCGCTTTTTCCTGAGACGGACGATGAAATTACATTCGATATCTTTAGTCATGCGCCGGGAGAGGAGCCGGTTGTGTACTGCCAGGGAACTGCGGTAATTGCTTCCGGCACCGTAGAAGCCGACCGGATGGATCTGGACCGGGTTCGCTCGGAATGTGCGGAGGATTGTCTTGATGCGCCAGCACTATACGGGCTGTTCCGGTCGATGGGAATTGAATACGGCCCAGCCCACCGCGGGGTGGACAGGCTTCAGCTAGGCGAGGGCCAGGCGCTTGCGCGGCTGACGCTGCCGGCGGAAGCGGCCGCTTCAGAGGCCTATGTCCTGCATCCGAGCTCTATGGATGCGGCGCTGCAAGCCTGCATCGGACTTGCTCCGGCGGCGGGCGCGGCAGGCAAGCCTTTGGTTCCATTCGCGTTGGAAGAGCTGGTTATTCACGGTGCCTGCACGGAACGGATGTGGGTCTGGACCCGCTATAGCCCGGGAAGCGGGACAGGGTCTCCGCTGCTCAAATATGATTTGGACCTCTGTGATGATCAGGGCAGTATGCTCGTTCAGCTAAAAGGCTTATCCGTTCGTCCGCTGGAGCTTGAAACGCTTACGGGTACGAAGTCAGCACCGGCTTCCACACTACTGCTGTATAAAGAATGGGAAGAACGGCCGGCTGCCTTCACGCATAGATTATCCGGCTCGTACGTTAAACATCTCGTTGTCCTGAGCGGACAGGAGGCGTTCGATTTAGCCGCCCTTCGTGCCAATCTGGGTGATGTAGAATGCGTCCAATTCCCTCATGAAGGGGAGGGGACCGCCGCCCGTTACCGCAGGGCTGCGGCCGCTCTGCTGGAGCTTCTTCAGCGCGTACGCCCAAGCTCTCCGGCGGGGAGACTGCTTATTCAACTCGCGGTCCCGAACCAGGGTGAGCTCCGGCTCTATGCCGGACTTTTCGGGATGCTGAAAACGATGCAGCTGGAGAACACCGGTCTGGCCGTGCAGCTAATTGAGCTGGAGCCTGAGGACAATGCCGTTTCCCTCGCGTACAAATTGAAGCAGGACAGCACAGATTTGGAGTGCGAACATATCCGTTACGAGCATGGGAAGCGGCATGTTGCCATTCGTCAGGCGGTTGACATTTCCGGCGGAGATGCTCCTCATTCGCTGCCTTGGAAAGATGGGGGCGTCTATCTAATCACCGGCGGAGCGGGCGGGCTTGGCCTGATTATTTCCAGGGAAATTGCACGTTCTGTTAACGCTTCGTCAATTATACTGGCTGGACGCTCCGAGCTGGACAAGGCAAAGGAGGCGGAGCTTGACGAGCTGCGCAGAAGCGGTACCCGCGTCCGTTACGTGAAGACAGATGTTAGCGACCTTACGGCAGTTTGCGGACTAATGAACAGCATCCGCTCCGAATATGGCACGCTGAACGGCATCGTACATAGCGCGGGCCTGGTTCGTGACCGTATGCTCATGCACAAAACAGCTGCGGAGCTGCAGGAGGTGCTGGCACCGAAGGTGGACGGGCTTGTTCATCTGGATGAGGCCAGCACCGGTTTTCCGCTCGACTTTGTTATCGCCTTCTCATCGGCAGCCGGGAGTCTAGGCAATTCCGGTCAGGCGGATTATGCGGTGGCCAACGCTTTCATGGATGCTTATGCCGGGTTCCGCAATACGCTCTACCAGTCCGGCAAGCGGAACGGCCGGATGCTGTCGGTTGGCTGGCCGCTGTGGGCGGAAGGCGGAATGAGGCTGGAGGCACAAGCGGAGACAGCACTGCTTGGAAGCAAAGGCCTGATTCCTCTGCTGACGGCCTCCGGCATCCGGGCATTGTACCGGGCATGGGCTGCACAGAAGGATCATGTACTGGTGCTTGAGGGAGACGCTGCCCGTATGCTGGACATCGATAAGCAGCAGCCCGCCACATGGGAACAACAGACCGGCGCTGGCGCGGACGGGACTTTGGCCGAAATTGATGTGCTTTACGGCTTTGCTGTACGGTATCTCACCAGGCTGTTGGCCGAAGTGACCAAGCTGCCGGTCAGCCGGATTGATGACGTCACCTCCTTGGAGGAGTACGGCATGGATTCGATCGTGGCGATGCAGTTGACTGCTGAAATGGAGAAAGGATTCGGGACGCTGCCGAAGACGCTGTTCTTCGAATACGGGAATTTGCAGGAATTGGCGGCATATCTGACCAAAGCTTACCCGGGCAGGATATCCGCATTGTCAGGCGAACCGGCCGGGCTGAAGGAGACAGCGGCCGCCAAGGTTCCGGCTGAGACTGCAAAAGGCGGCACGTTGAAGAGGCTCACGCCCCGCTCCCGGCCATCCGGCAGACTGCACCGCGGTAATAGCGAGGATACCGCTGCCGAAGCTGCGGGTCTGCCGGCTGCCGCAAAGGATATCGCCATTATCGGCTTGTCGGGACGTTACCCTGGAGCATGGGACTTGGAGGAGTTCTGGCAGGTACTGAAGGACGGCAGGGATTGTATTACCGGAATTCCGGCTGCGCGCTGGGATTACAGCCGCCACCGCAAAGGGAGCGAAGGCCGGAACACTGAACGTTGGGGTGGTTTTATCGATGGTGTCGACGAATTTGATCCGCTATTCTTCAACATCTCTCCGCGCGAAGCGGAGACGATGGATCCGCAGGAGCGGCTCTTTCTGGAGCGCGTCTATGAAGCGATGGAGGATGCGGGCTACGTGCGCCTGACAGGCGGAGCCTCCGCCCCGTATCAAACGGGCAATGTGGGCGTATACGTCGGGGTCATGTACGAGGAATATCAGCTGTATGGCGTTCGCGAGCAGATGCAGGGAAATGCGGTGGCACTTTCGGGCAATTCGGCATCCATCGCCAACCGGGTGTCGTATTATTGCAATTTTCAAGGACCGAGTATGGCGGTTGCCACCATGTGCTCGTCCTCTCTGACGGCGATTCATCTGGCATGCCAAAGCTTGCGGCTGGGCGAGTGCAAGATGGCCGTAGCCGGCGGAGTCAACGTATCGGTTCATCCGAACAAATATATATTGCTTGAGCAAAACCAGTTCGTGTCGAGCAAAGGCCGATGCGAAAGCTTCGGTATCGGGGGAGACGGCTATGTGCCCGGCGAGGGAGTTGGCGCCGTGCTGCTTAAGCCGCTCGATCAGGCAATTGCCGACGGCGACCCGATCTACGGCGTGATTAAAGGAACGGCCGTCAATCACGGCGGCAAGGTGAACGGCTACACCGTCCCGAATCCGAACGCCCAAGCGGAGGTCATCGGCAAAGCGCTTAGGGAAGCAGGACTTGATGCCCGGGAACTCACGTATATCGAAGCGCATGGAACGGGCACTTCGCTGGGTGATCCGATTGAAATCGCGGGGTTAGCCAAATGCTTTGGGACCTATACGCAGGATAAACAATTTTGTGCAATCGGGTCGGTCAAGTCGAATATCGGCCATTCCGAAAGCGCAGCCGGCATTGCCGGACTCACCAAGGTGCTGCTGCAGCTGCAGCATAAACAGCTCGTGCCATCGCTCCACTCGGAAGTGCTGAATCCTAATATCGATTTTACGAATACGCCTTTTACCGTTCAACGGGAGCTGGCAGAATGGCCAAGACCACTGCTTAACCTGGACGGAACGGCGAAGGAGCACCGGCGGACAGCGGGCCTGTCATCGTTCGGCGCGGGCGGCTCAAATGCCCACATCATTATTCAGGAATACGTACCGGCCGGGACGGAGGTAATGTACGGGGAGTCTGCGGTTACACCGGCTTATCCTGCTCTTATTCTGTTATCCGCAAGAGATGAGGAGAGGCTCCGGGAGCAGGCGAAGCGGCTTGTCGAGGCGATACGTTGTAAAGGACTGTCAGATACGGATTTGCCGCATTTGGCGTATACACTTCAAGTCGGCCGCGAAGCCATGGAGGAACGGCTGGCGCTTGCGGCGGTGACGATGGCGGATGCGGTGCAGAAGCTGACGGCTTACGCAGAGAACCTTGCGGCAGCCTCCCTGGACATATACCGGGACGGGATCAGACGCAATAAAGAAATGATGGCATTGCTCGCCCAAGATGAAGATATGGCTGCTGCAGTGGATCATTGGATGGCAAAAGGAAAATGGAACAAGCTCCTCGGGCTCTGGGTGAGGGGCGGGGCAGTGGATTGGTCCCGGCTTTACACCGGTTCGGGCTTCTTGCCGCGGCGGTTGCGGCTGCCTTCCTATCCTTTCGCCAGAGAACGGTATTGGGTTGCCGGCGGACAAGAACATGCCGATGTATCCGGCGGCAGTGCCGGGCAAGCTTATCTTCATCCTCTGCTGCATGTCAATACATCGGATCTGGCAGAGCAACGGTATACTTCTTTGTTTACGGGGGCGGAATTTTATCTGGAGGATCATGTGGTGAACGGGCAATCCATGCTGCCTGCCGCCGCTTTGCTGGAGATGGCACGTGCTGCCGTAGAAGACGCGGCTGCAGGCTTGACGGACGAGCCGACAGCCATCCGGCTGTCCGGCGTAACGTGGCCCCGCCCGCTTATCGCGGGAACACAGCCCGTTCAAGTGCATATCGGACTCCATCCCGGTGAGCGGGATGAAATTATGTTCGACATATACGGGAACGGGGAAGACGGCAGTGCGCCGGTCTACAGCAGCGGCCGGGCAGAGCTGTATGCGGTAGAAGATGCACCGCATCTAGCCCTGGACGCCCTTTATGCGGCCTGCAGCGGGCAGCAGTTCGATGCCGGTACCGTGTATGAAAGCTTCCGCTTGAGGGGGATCGGGTACGGGCCCGGCCACCGGGGGATCGAGAGGCTGCACACCGGCCGAGGACAAGTGCTGGCCGAGCTTACGCTGCCTGACTGCCTGGCGGGGACTGAGGATACCTATATGCTGCATCCGAGCTTGCTCGACTCGGCGCTTCAAGCGTCGGCAGGACTGCGCCTCGCTGAGGCTGACGCTGACGCAGGAAAGGCAGCGGACGCCCAGGGGCTCTATCTGCCTTTTGCTTTGGAGGAGCTGGAGGTGACGGGAGCGTGCGCTTCCCGGATGGTTGCCCATGTCCGTTACAGCGATGGAAGCCCGGCAGACGGGAGCACCGACAAATTCGATATTGATTTATGCGACCGGAGCGGGAAGGTCTGTGCCCGGTTAAAAGGGTTCACGGTTCGTAAAACCGGCCCGGAAGCGCTGCGCCAGCAGGAAAAAGGAGCGGCAGCAAGCGCGCCGAAGCCGCAGATGCAGACATTAAGCCTGCTGCCGGTCTGGGATGCCGTTAAACCTGCAATGAAGCAGGACAATACACGGGATGGAGAAGGATTATTACTGATCGGAACGCCCGGGGTGATACGCGACCGGGTGATGCAGCACTTTGCCGGTGCTTCCCTGATGGAGCTTATGAGCGGAGAAACGGCGGATATGATTGCGCAGCGGCTTCAGGCGCAGGGTCCGGTCCGCCATGTGGTGTGGATTGCGCCGCAGAATACGATCGAATCTCCTGCTGATGAAGCATGGATTGGGGAGCAGGAGCGCGGGGTGCTGCAAGTATTCCGCCTGATCAAAGCGTTTCTTCAATTAAAATATGGCAGCCAGCCGCTGGAATGGACGCTGGTAACGGTGCAGTCACAGCCTATCCATTCCTGTGACCCGCTGAAGACGGCACATGCCGGGGTTCACGGACTGGCAGGGTCAATGGCCAAAGAATATCCGGGCTGGCAGGTACGCGCTGTCGATCTGGAAGCGGGCCGGGAGTTCCCTGTTGATGATATGTTCAGGCTGCCGGCGGAACCGCAAGGAAATTCCTGGGTCTACCGTACGGGCGAATGGCACAAGCAGAAGCTCGTCCCGATTCAGGAAGCCGCTTCCGAACCGACGCTCTTCCAGGAGGGCGGCGTGTATGTGGTAATTGGAGGTGCAGGCGGCATCGGCCAAGCGTGGAGCGAATATATGATCCGGACCTACCAGGCCAATGTGATATGGATTGGAAGGCGGGAGAAGGATTCCGGCATTCAAGCCGGCATCGACCGGCTTGCGGCTCTGGGTCCGGCGCCCGAATATATTGCGGCAGATGCGGCCGACCTGCAGTCTTTTCAGCGCGCTTATCTTGAGATCAAGCAGCGCTATTCCCGCATTAACGGCATTGTGCATGCGGCGCTTGTGCTGCGGGATCAGTTACTTGCGAACATGGACGAAGAACGTTTCCACGCGGCCCTTGCCGCCAAGGTCGATGTATCTGTGAGGATCGGCCAAGTATTCCGGGACGAGCCGCTCGATTTCGTGCTGTTCTTCTCCTCCATCAATGCGTTTGCAAGATCCGCAGGACAAAGCAATTATAGCGCAGGCTGCGCTTTTAAGGATGCATATGCCAGCTATTTGGCAGGAGTGTGGCCGTGTGCCGTCAAGGTGATGAACTGGGGATATTGGGGAAGTGTCGGAGCTGTCGCATCCCGGGAATACAGTGAGCGCATGGCTAACAGGGGAATCGGCTCCATCGAGCCGCCGGAGGCAATGGCTGCGCTGGAGTCGCTGCTGGCCGGTCCGGTGAATCAGATGGCACTGGTCCGGACGGCGAACCCCGGAGCTATGGAAATGATCGATGTCCGGCAGGCAGCCTCGGTCTATTCCGCACAAGGTGATGCTTCACCGGGCGCCGGCATATTCCATCATATGGCGGATGATATCCAGGAAGGGCGGACCCGGCAGGCCAAAGCGCTGAGCAGCCCGGCGGCCCGTGAGCTGGAACAGCTGATAGCGCGGCTGCTGCTCAAGCAGCTTCGTACAACCGCTGCCCCCCTTGCTAACGGCAGGCTGGAGCGGCAGGCGATGTTCGGTAAGTGGCTGGAGGCAAGTGTACAACTGCTTGCGGAGCACGCTGGAGTGTCCGATCCGCTGAATGAATTGCCTGAGGAGGAGACGGCTGCACTCTGGCAGGAGTGGAGCGGCCGCAGGCAGGAATGGCTGGACGCCGAAGGGTTAGAAGCACAGGTTATCCTGGCGGAGACGATGCTGCGCGCGCTGCCTGATATTCTAACCGGGCAGCGGCCGGCCACAGATGTCATGTTCCCGAATTCCTCCATGCATCTGGTCGAAGGAATATATAAGAACAATCCCCATGCCGATTACTTCAACGGCGTATTGGCCGGCACGGCTGTCGCCTATGTGGAGCAGCGTATCAGGCACAATCCGTCCGCAAAGATCCGCATTCTGGAGATCGGCGCAGGGACCGGCGGAACGAGCAGCGGGGTGCTGAGCAAGCTGGAGCCTTACCGGGACCGGATCCAGGAGTACGCCTATACGGATCTCTCACGGGCGTTTCTTCAGCATGCAGAGAAGGAATACGGCCCGCGTTATCCTTATTTGGCTTATGGCATCTTTAATGCCGAGAACGGCATTCAGGAGCAGGGGTATGCGGCCGGCAGCTATGATGTCGTCATCGCGGCGAATGCTCTGCATGCGACCAGAGATATCCGCACGGCACTGCGCAATGCGAAGGCGCTGCTGCGGAGCGGGGGCATTCTGCTGCTGAACGAAATCACACGCAGCGATTTGTTCACCCATATCACCTTCGGTCTGCTGGAAGGCTGGTGGGCGTATGAAGATGCTGCGCTGCGCGCGCCGGGATGTCCGGGGCTTGCTCCAGATACGTGGCAGGCTGTTCTCGCCGGGGAAGGGTTCGGGGAGATCATCTTCCCGGCCGGTGCCGCCCATGACAAGGGGCAGCAGATTATTGCGGCGCACAGTGACGGAATCGCAAGACAACGTCCCGAGGCCCAGCCGGACGGCAGTCCTAAGGTTCATAAGGAAGTAAAGACGGGTCATGCGGCAGCAAAAGTTAAAGCCGTTAGCTTCCAAAGGAACCAACCTGCGGCTGCTGCGGAGGTTGCGGATACCCGTGTGCCGGAGGAGGAGCTGCGCGCGCGAAGCCGCAGCTATTTCAAACGGCTGATCGGGGACGTGCTGAAGCTGCCGGATCACCGGATCGACGCCTCAGAACCGTTCGAAAGCTACGGCATCGACTCGATTCTGGTCGTTCAGCTGACGGATTCGCTGCGCGGAGTGTTACCTTCGGTCAGCTCAACCTTGTTTTTTGAGCACAGGACGATTGATTCGCTGGTCGAGCATTTCATTCAGACGCAGGAGGACGGATTGCGGAAGCTGGTCGGCATGGAGAACGGCATTGCGGTGGCAGCCGGATTACCGGAAGCTTCTGCGGCCGGTCCGGGAGCCGGTTCCGCGCCTTCTGTGCATTCCGCGCCGCTTCGTCCACTTACGGCATCCTTGATGACCAAGCGCCGGTATGTTTCCAGGACGGCAACGGAGCCTGAATCGATGCCGAGGCCGGTATCAAATTCGGAATCCAAGCCAACGTACGTGCGGGACGTCGCGGTCATCGGTTTATCCGGCCGGTTCCCGATGGCCGGCGGGGTGAACGAATTCTGGGAGAACGTGAAGCAGGGAAGAAGCTGTATCTCTGAGATTCCGCCGCAGCGGTGGGATTGGCGAAGTTATTATAACGAAGAGAAGGGCAAGAGCGGATCGATGTATACCCGGTGGGGGGGCTTTCTTGAGGATATCGACGCTTTTGATCCGATGTTTTTCCGCATATCGCCGAAGGAAGCCGCCCAGATGGATCCTCAGGAGCGGCTGTTTCTTGAATCTGCTTACGCTTCCGTAGAGGATGCGGGCTATACGCCTGCGAGTCTTAGCGCCAGCCGGAAGGTCGGCGTATTCGCCGGGGTGATGAATGGCAGTTATCCGACAGGGGCCAGCTACTGGTCGATTGCCAACCGGGTCTCATACCTGCTGAACTTTCAGGGGCCGAGCATGGCGGTCGATACAGCCTGTTCGTCTTCCTTGACGGCTGTGCATCTGGCGCTGGAGAGCCTCTACAGCGGGATGAGCGAATGCGCCGTCGTCGGTGGTGTTAACCTGATCGTGGACCCGGTCCATTATCTGAAGCTGTCGGCGGCGACCATGCTCTCCCCTGGCGATACCTGCAGGGCGTTCGGTGCGGGAGCGGACGGCTTCGTAGATGGCGAGACCGTGTGCACAGTCGTGCTTAAACCGCTGGAGGCCGCCCTTGCAGACAGCGATCATATCTATGGCGTTCTGAAGGGAAGCGCCTTGAACGCAGGCGGACGGACGAACGGCTACACGGTTCCCAGCCCGGATGCTCAGCGCGGGGCGGTCGCAGAAGCGCTGCGGCGCTCAGGCGTTCCGGCCCGAACGGTTACGTATGTGGAGGCGCATGGCACGGGGACGGCGCTCGGCGATCCGATCGAAATTTCCGGTCTTACCAAAGCGTACGAACGGGAAACGTCCGACAAGCAGTTTTGCGCCATAGGCTCGGTGAAGTCCAATATCGGCCATACAGAAAGCGCTTCGGGCATGGCGGGGCTGGCTAAGGTGCTGCTTCAACTGAAGCACCGCAAGATTGCACCTACTCTGCATGCACAGGAGACGAATCCGGATATTACATTCGGCGAGACTCCGTTCTTCGTTCAGCAGGAGCTTGCGGAATGGCAAAGGCCGACTGTGGAGCTCGGCGGCATCCGCAGGGAATTTCCGCGCCGTGCGGGCATTTCCTCCTTCGGAGCAGGCGGAGCGAATGCCCATCTGATCGTTGAGGAATTTGTTCCGGAGGTGCGGAGCGAAAGACCCGCAGCGGCTGCGGCAGGCCGTCCGTTCCTGATTGTGCTGTCAGCGAGAAACGGGGACCGCCTGAAGGAGAGAGTCCAGCGTCTGCTTGCGGCGGCCGAAACGAAGGGCTATTCCGATGCCGATCTTGCGGACATCGCCTATACGCTGCAGGTCGGACGCGAGGAGATGGAGGAACGGTTAGCGTTCACAGCGGTATCAATGGCCGACCTGCACCTGCGGCTTCACGAATATCTGCGCGGGGACAGCTATCAGCCGGAGCTGCACCGCGGTCATGTGAAAGCGAACCAGGAAGTGCTGGCGGCGCTGACGGCGGATGAGGATATGCAGGAAACCGTGGACAAATGGATTCGGCACGGCAAATTCGCCAAGCTCCTCGACCTATGGGTCAAGGGCTTTCGTCTGGATTGGAGCGGGCTGTATGATGGTCTGCCGGCTAAGCCGCGGCGCATATCGCTGCCGACCTATCCTTTTGCAAGAGAACGGTATTGGATGGAGGGAAGTCCCTTCCCGTCGGCATTTGCCATGGACACAGCAGGTGAGCAGCAGGTCCTCCCGAAGAACAGTCAGGCCGAACGGCCAAGTCGTCACCCGGCGCCGCAGGAGCAAGACGAACCCATGATCTTCGAGGAAATCTGGGAGGAAGAGAGCGGGGCAGAAATGCCTGCTGGGCAGGTTCAGCTTGAAACGGTTGTGTGCTTCCTGTCGGACCGCCGGAGTCAGCAGATTCTATCCAATGCGGTGAGGCTTAGCTCACCTACTGCACGCATCGTCTTCGTCAGCGAACAACCAGACGGCGGCGAGCGGCTTGAGGATACGTACAGGGTCCGGGGAGACGATAGCGCCTCCTTGGCAGAAGCTTTCCGTGACATAGCCGTCAAGTATGGTAACGCCGATGCGGTGCTCTACATGTGGCCGCTCGAAAATCCGCTGCATGTTCAAGATCCGTCTGCACTTGTTCATACCATTCAGGCACTTGTCTCTACGAAGTTCGAGGTGCGGAAATTAATAGCTGCGGCTGCCTATGCGAACGGGCTTGAACGCTGCTATGCCGAATCGTGGATCGGGATACAGCGCTCGCTTGGAGACGTGCTTCCCGATACGTCTATGGGGGTATGGCTGGCGGAGGCCGGATTACACGGGCAGGACGCGGACATGAAGGATTGGCTGGAGCAAATAGGCGCAGAGCTGCGCTCTTCCGGCGTACGGAATGTGCTGTATGTTGAAGGTAAGCGTAACGTCTGCACAGTACGCAGGGCAACAGATCATGTCTGTGTTCAGCCGGTATGGAAGAAGGGGGGCACCTATTTAATTACAGGCGGCTGCGGGGGACTTGGTTATCTGTTCGCCGAGCACGCTGCCAGGACGCACGGGGTTCAGCTTATTCTAACCGGCCGTTCGGCTGTGGATGACACAATTAAGAAGAAGCTCGGGACACTGGAGGCACTGGGCAGCAGTGTCGAATACGTGCAGGCGGACCTATGCAATCTTCCGCGTATGCAGGAGGGAATCGCCCGGGCCAAAGCACGGTTCGGCCCGATTAACGGAGTTATTCACGCTGCGGGTATCCAGGTGAACCGCAGCGTTATGGAGAAGAGTGCGGAGGAATTTCGGCAGGTGCTTCGTCCGAAGACGGAGGGCACGGCTGCCCTGGACGAGCTGCTGCTGGAGGAGCCGCTTGACTTCTTCTGTCTGTTCTCTTCAACCTCTGCCGTACTGGGTGACTTCGGTTCCTGTGATTATGCCGCCGCCAACCGGTTCCAGATGGCTTTTGCGGATTACCGGAACGCCCTGCGAAAGCAGGGGCTGCGGCGCGGCCATACGGCTGCCGTTGGCTGGCCTCTATGGAGAGACGGGGGCATGGGCTTCTCGGAGGAAGAGCAGAGCGGCATGTATCTGAAAGCGAGCGGACAGCGGTATCTTGAAGTGGAAGAAGGGCTTGCTGTATTCAGTGATCTCATCTCAAGGGCCGGCGGGCGCTATCTGGTGCTTGCCGGGGACAGCAGAAGAATCGGGCGCTTTCTGGGCATCGGTACCTCTTCAGCGGACTTCGTGCCTGCATCTTTCGTCCGCCCAGGGAGCTCAGCGGAGTATGCGCAGGGTCCTCTCCGACTGGAGGAGTACATGGAGCGCGATCTGAAGAATCATATCGGCAGCCTGCTCAGCATTCCGCTGAACAAGCTGGATTCCGGGGAGAATCTCGTAGACTATGGCTTCGATTCCATCTCGCTCACGCAGTTCGCCAGGCTGCTGGCCAAGCAGTATGAAATCGACTTCGGGCCTTCGTTATTTTACGCCTATCCGACGATTGAGAAGCTAAAAGAATATTTGCTTACGGGCCATGAGAATGCTGTCCGGTCCTATTACCTGCGCGCGGAAGAAGCGGGTGTGCAGGCAAGTCTGGAACCTGTTGTCAACGCGGTGTCCGGTGAACAGAAATCTGCCCTGGTATCCGAATCGTCCGGTTCGCCGCAGCCGGAGGCGCAGGTGCCGAAGGGCGCTTCAACGGCCGGTATTCCGGAGCCGGTTGCGATCATCGGCATGAGCGGGAGGTTCCCCGGCGCATCCGACATTGACACCTTCTGGAGCAATCTTGTGACGGAAACAAGCGCCATTTCGGAAATACCGCCCGAACGATGGGATTGGAGGAAATATAGCGGCGATCCCCGCAAGGAGCCGGGAACCAGCGTGTCCCGATGGGGCGGGTTCGTCCCGGATATTGACCGGTTCGATCCTTTGTTCTTCGAGATCTCGCCCAAAGAGGCGGAGCTGATGGACCCTCAGCAACGGCTGTTCCTCGAAGAAGCCTGGCATGCTCTGGAGGATGCGGGCTACATGGGCGAACGGATCAGAGGCAAGCTCTGCGGTGTGTATGTGGGAGCGGAAGAGAGCCAATATGCTGATGTCACCGGAGGGGAAGGGCAGATCAGCTCCAATCAGAATGCAACCTTGTCGGCACGGATCGCATACAAGCTGGATTTGAAAGGGCCGAATTTCACGTTGACGGCTTCTTGCTCCTCGGGACTGGTAGCAGTGCATCAAGCCTGCCTGGCGCTGCGGAGCGGGGACTGCGACATGGCGGTGGCGGGAGGCGTCAGCCTAACCGTATCGCCCCGTATGTATGCCGGACTCGGCAAAGCGAACATGCTGTCGCCGGACGGTACATGCAGCGTATTTGACGGCAGGGCCAACGGACTCGTTCCGGGCGAGGCGGCGGCAGTTGTCGTGCTCAAGCCGTTGTCGAAGGCAATCGCGGATAACGACCGCATCTACGGCACGATCAAAGCAAGCGGTGTCAATTATGACGGCCAGACGAATGGCATTTCCGCTCCGAACCCGTTAAGCCAGGAGCAGTTGATTAAGCAGATTTATGAACGCAGCGGCATACGTCCCGAACAAATCGGTTTTCTGATGGCACACAGCGTTGGCGCGAAGATCGGAGACTCGATCGAAATGGAGGCTCTTTCGTCTGCATTCCGGAAGCTTAGCGATGTAAAAGGCCACTGCGCTGTCGGTTCCGTCAAGTCGCTGATCGGTCATACCTTCGCCGCTTCGGGGGTTGTCAGTCTAATCGCAATGGTGACGGCACTACACCGGAAGACGATTGTGCCGGTGTCCGGCTTTGAATCGTTGAGCGAGCTGATTTCATTCAAGGAAAGCCCGTTTTATATTGCACAGGAAGTGCGGGAATGGACATCCCGGTCAGGCCAGGCCAGACTTGGAGCGGTATCCACGACCGGAATTAGCGGGACGAACGCGCATGCCGTGCTTGAAGAATATATTCCTTCATTAACGGAGCCGCAGGGGGAGTGCCCATCACCGGCGGCTTATGCCGTTATTTTGTCCGCACAGAACGAGGAACGCCTGCTGGCGGCGGCCCGGCAATTAGCAGATTATATGGACAGCGGCCGTTCGGCTGACGTCGCTTTACGCGACCTGGCTTATACGCTGAGCGTGGGCAGAGAGGCGATGAAATGCCGTCTTGCGATTGTGACACCATCGAAAGAAGCGTTGGTGCAAGGCTTAAGCGCTTATATCGAAGGAACGGCCGCAACGCTTCCCGGCGGGCTTGCCATCTATGGCGGAAGTTCGGGAACTCACGGACATCAGACGCCTGCATCCGCCACTGCCGGGACAGCGGGTAAGGCGTTGAGGGAGCGCGACCTTCTACAGCTCGCCTCGCTTTGGGCCGGTGGGATGCAGGTGCCGTGGGCAGATCTGTACGAAGCCGGAAGCGCCAGAATCGTTTCAGCTCCGGGGTATCCTTTCAGAAGAAGAAAATGCTGGCCGCAAGAGAACCGTAACGTATCCGTTCAGCATACGGCTGTCAGCCTGCCTCCTTCGGGGCCGGACGGCGGCAATAAGGCGGCGGAGCTGTACTCGTTCAACACCGTCGACCGCTCGGCGGAATTTCAGGAAGAATATTTAACGTTTTGCCCGTTCGAATCGCGGATTCCCGGCTTCTCGATGAGCAGGGTGCTGCTGAATCCGGAGCGGTATCCGGATGAAGCAGCCCTTGTCAAGGATAAACAGATCGAACTGCGGCAGGTATTGTTCTATAAAGCGGATTTCCGCCGTGTCCGCTCCGTACTGGATATCGGCTGCGGCCATGGTACCGATATCATTCAAATCGCTTCGCTGTATCCAGATATCCAGGCGCACGGGTATACCATTTCGAAGGGACAGGCGGAGCTGGGCAACAAACGGATTGAAGGGCTGAATCTAAGCTCCCGTGCAGCAATTTATCACCGGGACAGCGCGGTTGACCGCTTCCCTGACTGCTACGATCTCGTCATCGGGATTGAGGTGTGCTGCCACATCCCGGACAAAACCGCCTTGTTCGCGAATATTGCCGCTTCCTTGGCGAAAGACGGCCAAGTGCTGCTGATGGATTTCATCGCGAATCTGCGCGGGCCGATCGTTGATGCGGACATTGGCATTGCGATTGCTACTGCGGCGGAATGGGCCGGCGTGCTGGCGCGCTGCGGCCTGGCTATCGAGGAGATTATCGACGTTTCGTCCCGGGTCGCCAATTATTTGTATGATCCGGATTGCGAGCGGAACACGGAGGGATTAGTTCCGGTCGCGCGTGATTCGCTGCGCAGCTATGCCAATAACGCCATCTCGCTAGAGCGGGGCTGGACCAGCTACTGCCTGTTCAAGCTCTGCAAGGAGACGGCGATGACCGAAGCGGAGCTGAAATCGTTCAACGAAATCAGAATCGCGCACAAAACCCCGTACGCGGAAGCGCTGAACGAAATGAAGCATCTCGGGCAGAAGCCCTATCCGCCGGCGTCTATAACGCAGCAGGAGAGACCGTTGAAGGGAGCAATCTTATGATTTCTGGGAATAGGCCGGATTCACTTGAAGAAAGGCTGGATGTTGTTAGAGAAAGCTTGGTGCTCGTATTCGGGCAGGTCCTTGGTTTGGACCGGGAAGAATTGCTGGAGGCGGAATCGCTGAAGGAGCTTGGCATCTCGTCCGTTAATTTGGTCGAATTGCTGGAAGCAATCAACGTCCGCTTCGATTTGTCACTCCCGACCAGCATTCTCGTCGAATGCCATAATTTCGAAGCGTTGGCCGTTTATGTCGCCGGGCAGCTGCACGCAAGCGGTGCTCTGCCGTCCGCCGGGCCGGTAACGAAGGTGTCATCAGAATACGCGGCAAAAATAACGGGTCCCGCGGTGGACTTCGTTCCGGTTCCCGGACCGGCCGGAATGCCTGCCGGTGTACCTTCCCGCGAGGAGAAGGTGCAGCAATCGCAGCAACAGGGGAGTGTATCCCGGCCGCCGGAGGCGAACCCTGCAGGGTCCGTCTCCGGCGGGATCGCCGTCATCGGGCTGTCGTGCCGCACCGCCGGGGCTGCTAATCAAGACGAGTTCTGGGAGATCGTTTCGCAAGGAAAGGACTGCACCCGGATGATGGACAATCCGGAGTGGATCGCTTACATCCAAGCGCATTCCTCCTCGCCTGTGCCCCTCCGGTATGGCGCTATGGATGGGATCGAGCACTTCGATCCGCTGTTTTTCAATATATCGCCCAAAGAAGCGGAAGCGATGGATGCGGCGCAGCGCATCGTTCTGCAGGAATGCTACCGGGCGCTGGAAGATGCCGGATATGCCCGCCAGGGCGGACAGGTCGGCACGTTCATAGGCTCGATGGGGTATCCCTCTGCGCAGGATTACTCCCACCATACTATGCTGGGCACCGACACGAGTATTATGGCGGCCCGCATTGCGTATTGCCTGGATCTCAAAGGTCCGGCGCTTGCGGTCAACACGGCATGCTCTTCTTCCCTGGTCGCCATCGACCTTGCTTGTGAGAAGCTGCGGAATGGCGCTATTGATCTGGCCATTGCCGGCGGAATAACGATCTATACCCATCCCGGTGCCTTTCTGTTCATGAACAATGCCGGCATGCTGTCTCCTACGGGAATGTGCCGCCCGTTCGATAACGATGCGGATGGCATCGTCGTCGGTGACGGCGCAGGCATCGTCATTCTAAAAAGGCTTGAGGACGCTCTGCGCGACAACGATTCGATCTATGGGATTATTCGCGGGAGCGGCACCAACCAGGACGGTCAAACTTCAGGCATTACGGCGCCGAGCTTCCTCTCCCAGAGCAAGCTGCAGCAATCGGTGTATGAGCGGTATGGAATCAACGTGGAGGATATTCAATATACGGAAGCGCACGGAACGGCCACGAAGCTGGGCGACCCGGTTGAAATTCACGCGCTGAGCCATGCGTTCGGCAAATTTACATCGAACAAACAGTATTGTGCCATCGGCTCGCTGAAAGGCAATATCGGGCATACGACCGCCGCCGCAGGCGTGCTTAGCTTAATAAAAGTGCTGCTTAGCTTCAAGCATATGCAGATGCCGCCTTCGATCCACTTCCGCAAAGAGAATGAGCATATCGATTTCGCAGGCAGCCCTTTCTACGTGAACACCTGTCTGCAGGAATGGCCGCTAAACGCGAAATCGTCGCGGCTCGCTGCGGTAAGCTCGTTCGGCTTCAGCGGCACGAACGCGCATCTCGTCGTTGAGGCGCATGAAGCAGCCGTGCCGTTGGCGTATGACAGGCCGGCTGCCGTGGAACAAGGCTTGTTCATGCTCTCTGCGGCCAGTGAGGCAAGCTTGCGGGAGTACGCCCGGTCTGTGCATGCGTATTTACGTTCACACCCTGACGTGGACATCGGGAGCTTCCTGTATACGTATCAAGCCGCCAGAACCCCGATGGAATACCGGCTTGCGGCCGTAACCGGCAGCGTTGCCAAGCTTACGCAGCAATTGGAGGATCTGGCCGGGGAGCAGCGGCTTGCACCGGCACCGGCAACGGGCCGCTATGCCGGAGTGGCCGGCAAGAAGGAAGGCACTGATCTCGCCGACACGGCGGAAGGCAGACAATTCCTGCAGCAATTGCTGACGGGCGGGAAATACAAAAAATTGGCGGAGCTGTGGGTTGGCGGAACCGATGTGGGACAGGCTGTCCTCCAGTACCGCCAAACGGCCGCCAAGCGGCTGGCGGGATTGCCGACACATCCTTTTGCCCGGGAAAGGTTTGCTATTCCTGACATCAAGCCTGTCTTGAGCACACGCTTGGCGGAAGGCTTTGGTCCGGCAGCGCCGGGTCATCCTTTGCTGCAGCACAATACGTCCGATCTTGCCGGGCAGAAATTCACCTCCGTGTTCACGGGGAACGAGTTTTTCTTCCGGGATCATGTCGTCAACGGCCAGCGGCTCCTGCCGGGATCGGCCTATCTCGAAATGGCCCGGGCCGCATTGGAGAAGTCGGCAGACGCTGCCGCACAGCAATCGCTTCGGGCCGGAACGGCAGGAATCCGGCTTCAGCATGTCTCGTGGTCCCGTCCTCTCGCCGCAGGGGAAGAGCCTGTTCATGTTCATATCGCCCTGTATCCGGAAGAGGACGGCAGCGTATCCTTCGAGATCACCGGCTCCTCAGCTGAATCCGGGGACATCGCGGCCGTACACAGCCAAGGCCGCCTGATGCTGGAGGCTTCATCCGAAGCGCGGAGCGTGATCGATTTGCATGCGATCCGCTCGCAATGTGGTACAGCGCGGATAACTGCCTCCGAAAGCTATGAGCGGTTCGAAGCGATGGGAATCCGGTATGGTCCGGCCCACCGGGGATTGGAAGAAATGTATATCGGCAAGGGACAGGTACTTGCCAGACTTAAGCTTCCGGAACCGGTATGGGGAACGGGCGATGCCTTCGTTCTGCATCCGGGCATGCTGGATTCCGCTTTACAGGCGTCGCTCGGGCTGCTGCTCGGGGAAGAAAGTCCGGCGCCCCTTCGCCCGCTTCTTCCTTTTGCCGTGGAGAACGTGGAGGTGATCCGTCCATGTCTTTCGTCGATGTGGGTATACATCCGCTCAGGCGAAGGAGAGGTGTACGGCGGCGTTCGGAAGCTTGATGCCGACCTATGCGATGAACAAGGAGCCGTATGCGTGAAGATCAGAGGTTTCTCCGTTCGTGCTTTGGATCACCCGGCGGAAGAAGATTCAACGGAAACGCTGCTGCTTGAGCCCGTCTGGGAAGAGCAAACAGCGGGCCAATCCGATCAGGGCAGCAGAACGGCACCGTTCGATCTTCATCTCGTCATGCTGTGCGGGCAGCAAGAGCTGGCAGACAGCCTGGATGCTTGCTGGAACGGCAGGCCGCTTAGCCGCCGCTGGCGCATTTGCAATCTGGTTGCTGCGGAGGAAGAAACCTGTCTGCGTTTCAGCCGGTACGCAGCGCTGGCACTGAACGAGCTGCAAGCCGTTGCGAACGATTCTTCCATCGGCTCGGCTCTGGTGCAGCTCATCATCTCCGGCAAGGGCGAAGAGCGGCTGCTGTCTGGATTGGCAGGAATGCTGCAGACGGCCGCCCTGGAGCATCCGAAGCTTGCCGTTCAGCTGATCGAAGCGGAAGCCGGAGCCGGAAGCAGTGCTCCGGACTTCGCCATTCAGCTGCAGAACGACGGCGGAAGCCCGCAGGACACGAGAATCCGCTATCAGAACGGCATCCGCTATGTATTACGGTGGGATGAGCTTGAAGCATCCGGCGGGCTTGCGGCTGAGCCGTGGAGAGAGAATGGAGTGTACTTAATTACAGGCGGCACAGGCGGCCTCGGCCGGCTATTCGCCAGAGAGGCAGGCCGGCAGGCCAAGCAGGCAACGCTTGTTCTGACCGGACGGTCTCCGCTCGATGCGGATAAGGAGGAGCAGCTCCGGCAGCTTCGCGCCACAGGCGTCCGGGCAGAATACCGGCAGGCCGACATGAACGACAGGCAGGCCATGTTCGGCCTTATACGGGATATCGGGGAACGCTTTGGCAAATTGCATGGTATTATCCACAGCGCGGGAATCGTGCGTGACAGCTTGATCGTGAATAAGGGCATACAGGAGCTTGCGGACGTACTGGCTCCTAAAGTAACCGGTTTAGCCTATCTGGATGAGGCGACCCGCCATCTCGAGCTAGACTTTTTTGTGCTGTTTTCGTCCACTGCGGGCAGCATGGGGAATGCCGGTCAAGCCGATTATGCGGCAGCCAATGCCTATATGGATGCATTCGCTGCATACCGCAGCGAGCTGGCGGCAGCCGGGCAGCGCCAAGGCCGCACGCTGTCTATCAATTGGCCGCTTTGGAAGGACGGCGGGATGAGCGTGAGCGAAAGCACGGTGAAGAGGCTCCGGGAGACGTTCGGCTTCGTGCCGCTTCAGACGGACAGCGGCTTCTCCGCCTTTTATCGCGCCTTCGCTTCAGAGCGAAGCCAGGTCATGGTCGTCCAAGGCAAGCCGGCACAATTGCGGAGCGCCTTGCACAAGCTGGCGGCTAGCTCAAAGGTTGGGGCAACCCCGTCCCCGGCGCCAGCTCCTGTGAAGCGGAATGCGGATGACGGAACGAAGCAAAAGATTCTCGCTGCCGCAGTCCGTGCCGTATCCGGGTTGCTCACCGTTCCCGGCAGCGAGATTCATATCGATACCGATTGGGACGAATTCGGCTTCGATGCACATCAGATGCAAACTGCCGCAGTGTGCATAGGCGAGGCTATAGGATTTAAGCTAACACCGTTCGAACTGCTTGAATATCCGACTATTCGCCAACTGGCAGAGCATTTGGCGGAACGTATGCCGGCTCCAAGGGAAGCTGAACCACTGGAGGCTCCTGCAGTGCATGCGGAAGGGGTTTCCTCCCCGCCTGCCGACTTGCCGGCCGCTTTCCGGGAGCAGGCAGTCCAATATTTTAAAAAGCTGCTCTCGTCTGCGATCAAGCTGCCGTCCCACCGGATCGACGAGCATGTCCCGCTGGAGAAGTACGGGATCGATTCGATTATGGTGATGGATCTGACCGGAGAACTGGAGAAAGTGTTTGGCCCCTTGTCCAAAACGTTATTTTTTGAATACCAGAACCTTGCTGCCTTAACGGACTATTTCCTCAGGGCGCATCAAGCCAAACTGAAGGAGCTTCTGGGCTCCGGCAGACCACCTGCGGACGATAACAGAGCTGCTGCCAAGACAGCACCTCCGGTGACCGGGCTTATCCGGCCTTCTACAGGGAGGCAGCCCCGTTCCCGGGTTTCACCGGCGTTGGCGGCTTCAGGCACCCCTTCCCCGTCATTAAGGCAGCACGGGCAGGGCGGTCCAATCGATATTGCCGTTATCGGCATAGCGGGACGTTACCCGGGAGCGCCGGATGTGGCGGAATACTGGCGCAATTTGCAGCAGGGACGGGATTGCATTACGGAGATCCCGCCGGAAAGATGGGATCACTCCCTTTATTTCGACGAAGATAAGAACAAGCTGGGCACCACTTACAGCAAATGGGGAGGTTTCCTGGACGGGATGGATCAGTTCGATCCGTTGTTCTTCCAGATTTCGCCCCTGGAGGCAGAAGTAATGGATCCCCAGGAGCGGCTGTTTCTGCAATGCGTCTACCATACACTGGAGGACGCCGGTTATACGAGGGAATCGGTTGCGTTCAACCGGAAGCTGAACCGCCGGATTCCGGTGGGTATTTATGCCGGCGTCATGTATGAGGAGTACCAGCTGTACGGGGCGCAGGAGCAGCTTTCGGGCAGAAGAATCGCTTACGCCGGCAGCCCGTCTTCGATTGCGAACCGGGTGTCCTATTGGTATAACTTCCAGGGGCCCAGCATAGCCGTCGATACGATGTGCTCTTCGTCCTTGACCGCCATTCATCTGGCCTGCCAAAGCATCCAGCAAGGGGAGTGCGGCGTAGCCGTTGCCGGAGGCGTCAACCTGTCGCTTCATCCGAACAAATATCTGATGCTTGCGCAGGGGAAATTCGTGTCGAGCAAGGGCCGCTGCGAAAGCTTCGGCGAAGGCGGCGACGGCTACGTGCCCGGGGAGGGCGTCGGCGCGGTGCTGCTCAAGCCGTTGTCCGAAGCGGTTGCGGACGGGGACCGGATTTACGGCGTGATCAAAGCAAGTGCAATCAATCACGGCGGCAAAACGAACGGGTACTCGGTTCCGAATCCCAATGCCCAGGCTGAAGTGATCAAGCAGGCGATGAGCAGGGCGGGGTTCGACCCGAGAACGGTCAGTTACATCGAGGCTCACGGTACCGGGACATCGCTCGGCGATCCCATAGAAATCGCGGGTTTGTCGGGCGCGTTCTCGGCATATACGGATGATAAGGCATTTTGCGCCATCGGCTCGGCCAAGTCCAATATCGGCCATTGCGAAAGCGCGGCCGGCATTGCCGGCTTGACGAAGGTGCTGCTGCAGCTGAAGCATGGGCAGCTGGCGCCGTCCCTGCATGCCTCGGTGCTCAATCCGAACATCGATTTCTCCACAACGCCATTCGTCGTACAGCGGGAGCTGGCGGAATGGAAGCGGCCGGTCCTGCGTGAGTCCGGCTCGGTGCGGGAATATCCGCGCAGGGCGGGCATATCGTCCTTCGGGGCCGGGGGTTCCAATGCGCATTTGCTGGTGGAGGAATATATTCCTGCCGCAGAGGCGGGTGCGGATCCCGCGGCGGCTTATCCGCTGCCTGCGGTGATCGTGCTGTCCGCCAAGAACGAGGAACGGCTGCGCGCGCTTGCGCAGGCGCTGCTGGATGCAGTTCGTGAAGAAGCGTTCACCGATGCCGACTTGGCCAGTATAGCCCATACGCTGCAGACCGGCCGGGAGGCGATGGAGGAACGGCTCGCGCTTCTGGCAGACAGCATAGGCGAGGTTGAGAGCAAGCTGGCCGCTTACCTGAGAGGAGACCGTACGACCGGGGATCTGTTCTACGGCCGGGGAAGAATTAATGACGGCGCAGCGGCCGTCTTAACGGCAGATGAGGATTTGCAGCACACGGTCGATGCATGGCTTGCCAAAAGAAAGTATACGAAGCTGCTCGACTGGTGGGTGCAAGGGCTTTCGGTCGATTGGAGCAGCATGTACCAGGGACGGAAGCCTCGGCGGATTGCCCTCCCTCTATACCCGTTCGCCAAGAACCGGTACTGGTCTCCGAAGCCGGGGGCGGATGCCGGAGGCGGTCATACCGGCTCCGCAGGCGAGGGAAGCGGGTCTGCTGCTCCTGCCGGTGAGCTGCTGCATCCGCTGCTGTACGCCAATACATCCGACTTCTCGGAGCAGCGTTACAGCTCGGCCTTTACGGGAACCGAGTTTTTCTTTGCCGATCATGTCGTCAGGGGGCAGAAGGTGCTGCCCGGCGCGGCGCAGCTGGAGATGGCCATTTATGCTGCGGCCCAAGCCAGCGGCAGGAGTGAAGGCATTCCGGTGGGCCTTCGGCTGAAGGAGGTTGTCTGGGTGAGACCTTGCACAATCAGCGAAGGGACGTCGAACGTTCATATCGGGCTGCGCCCGCAGGAGAGCGGGGACATCGCATTCGAGATCTACGGCGGCAATGCAGGAGCAAGCGGGGATAACATCTACAGCCAAGGACGTGCGGAATGGAGCGGCAGTGAAATTGCTCCTGCACTGGAACTGGCGTCCCTGCGCGCAAAGTGCGGCATTCGCGTCCTGACGGCCGATGATTGTTATTCGGCGTTCCAAAGGATGGGGATTGAGTACGGCGCAGCCCACAGGGCTGTTGATTGCGTCTATGCGGGTGACGGGCGCGCGCTTGCAAAGCTGGTTCTTCCTGCATCGGCCATCCCTTCGGCGGACCGGTTCATTCTGCATCCGAGCTTGACGGACGCGGCGTTCCAAGCCGCGATCGGTCTGATGGACGGCATCGGGCAGGAGGACGCCGGCTTGAAGCCGATGCTTCCGTTTACACTTGAGGAGTTGACCGTTTACGGCCGTTACTCCTCCGTCGTATGGGCTTATGTCCGTTGGAGCGGGGGCGACACGGCCAGCGGCAAAGTACGGAAGATGGACATTGACCTGTGCAATGAGCAGGGCGGTGTTATCGCAAGTCTGAAAGGCTATTCCGTAAGGGGGATGGATGGCGATGCCGTACCCGCTGTTCGGACGGAGCCGAGTATTATGGCAACGGCGGCAGCGGATAGACAGACTCCTTCCGCTCTTATGACGTTACACCCTGTATGGGACACCGTGCCTGTCGAACGTGTTCAAGAGTGGCCGAAGCCTGATAGCCGCATAACGATTGTCGGCGATGCCGGTCCTAAGAACAGTTCGGCTTTGGAACAGCTGCTTCCACACGCGCAATCACTTAGGTTCCAGCCGGAGGATACGATCGAAGAGATCGCCCGGCGGCTTGCGGACGGAGGGATGCCGGAGCATATCGTTTGGATTGCGCCGGATGCTGCCGAAGGCTCGCTGCCCGGTGTTTCGCTGACCCGCGCGCAGCAAGCCGGCGTCTTCCAGCTGTTCAAGCTGATCAAGGCCGTACTGCTTGCAGGCGGAGGAGGCAGCAAGACCGGCTGGACGGTCATTACCGGACAGACGCAGAGCGTAGGCCGGAGAGAAGAGGCCGATGCGGCACATGCCGGCGTGCATGGGCTGATCGGTTCGCTCGCCAAAGAATATCCGAACTGGATCGTACGGCTAATCGATCTGGAGTCCGGCGGTCAGTGGCCGCTTCAGGAGCTATTGTCGCTGCCCGCAGACCGGCAGGGCAACGCCTGGGCTTACCGAAGCGGCGAGTGGTTCCGCCAGAAGCTCATTCCGGTCAACCGGAGTAACAATAATACCCCGGAACGGATTTTGTACAGAAAAGGCGGCGTCTACGTGGTGATCGGCGGAGCCGGCGGCATCGGCGAGGTATGGAGCGAATATATGATCCGCACCTGGCAGGCGCATATCGTCTGGATCGGACGACGCGAGAAGGATGAGCTGATCCAGGCGAAGCTTGACCGGCTGGGTGCCTTCGGTGAAGCACCTGTCTATATTTCCGGGGACGCATCCGACCGCAGCTCTCTGCAGCTTGCCTACGACGCGGCGAAGAAACGGTTCAGCCGCATTGACGGTGTTGTTCACTCGGCCATCGTGCTGGCGGACCAAAGCCTTGCGAACATGGACGAAGCCCGTTTTCGGTCCGCGCTTGCGGCCAAGGTCGATACAAGCGTCAATATGGCGGAGCTGCTCGCCGGGGAAACGCCCGATTTCGTTCTGTTCTTCTCGTCCATGAATGCCTTCATGAAATCGGCGGGTCAAAGCAATTACGCCGCCGGATGCACATTCATGGATGCTTATGCGCATCAGCTTGCCGCCCGCTCGCTTTACCCGGTCAAAACGATGAACTGGGGTTACTGGGGCGGTGTTGGTGTCGTTGCTTCCGATGCTTATCAGGAACGCATGGCACAGATGGGGATAGGCTCCATTGAGCCGGAGGAGGCGATGGAGGCGCTCGGCGGACTTCTGTCCGGCCCGCTGAATCAGCTGGCTCTGCTCAAGACCACTGGGGGCCTTACGATCGAGGGCATTTCGCAGGACGAACAGCTATTCCTGCATCCGGACAACAGCGTTCAATCGGCGGAGCAGCTTGCCCGCGTCCTCCCTGACCCGGAGGCTGCGACGGCAGGACTTACGGGGGAAGGATATGCGGCGCTTCAGGACATGGAGTCGCAGCTCTGCCGGATGCTCGAAGGGCAGCTGCTTGCGTCCGGCATGTTCAGCCGGGCAGCGGACAATACCGGCTACGTGCAGGGAAACGGCGTACATGGCCGGTATTCAAGATGGCTTGATGCGAGTATTGCGCTGCTTAGAGAGCGAAAGGGTGTGCAGCAAGACAGCGCCGGCAAGGGGCTGTATCCAGCCAATGCCAGGATGGAGGCGCTGTGGTCCGACTGGGACCGCAAAAAGAAGGAATGGCTCGCCTTCGGCGGAATGGCGGCGCAGATTGCGCTCGCGGAGACGGCGCTGCGTGCACTGCCGGATATTTTATCGGGCAAGCTTCCGGCAACGGATATTATGTTTCCGAATTCATCCATGGAGCTCGTAGAAGGCGTCTATAAGCATAATCCGGTGGCGGACGCTTTCAATGAAGTGCTCGGCGATATCGTTGCCGCTTATGTGAAGCAGCGGATTCAGCTAGATCCGTCCGCCCGCATTCGCATTCTGGAGATCGGGGCGGGAACCGGCGGCACGAGTGCCGGCGTCCTGCGCAAGCTGAAGGCATATGCGGACAACATTCAGGAATATGGCTATACCGATATCTCCCAAGCCTTCCTGATCCATGCCAAGGAGACATATGGACCGGACCATCCATTCCTGACTTATCAGCTATTCAATGTCGAGTCACCGCTATCCGGCCAGCAGATTCGTCCGGGCGAATACGATATCGCCATTGCGGCTAACGTACTTCACGCGACGAAGAACATTCGCCACACGCTGCGCAACGCCAAAGCCGTACTCAAAAAGAACGGACTGCTGCTGCTGAACGAGCTGCACGGACAATCCATGTTTACGCATCTGACCTTCGGGCTGCTCGATGGGTGGTGGCGGTATGAAGACGCCCGGCTTCGTATACCAGGCTCACCCGGTTTATCGCCGGGGATGTGGCTGAACGTGCTTGAAGACGAAGGATTCCGTTCGGTCCATTTCCCTGCTGAGCCTGTCCACGCATGGGGCCAGCAGATTATTATGGCGGAAAGCGATGGCGCGGTACGGCAGCAGGTGAAGCCCGTTCAAGAGAAAAGCGAGGCGGCGGACAAGGAGAATCGGGTTAGCGTTCTGCCCGTCCAGCCGGTGAAGGCAGGAGCAGGAGAGCGTTACGCAGGCACGCTGAGGGAGAAGACAATTGCGTATTTGCGCCGGCGCATAGCGGAGGTGCTCAAAATGCCAACCGGACAGCTCGATCCGAGGGAGCGGTTCGAAAACTACGGAATCGACTCCATTCTGGTTGTACAGCTGACGAATGCGTTAAGTGAAGAGTTCGGCAGCGTGAACAGCACGGTGTTCTTCGAATATCAGACGGTCGAAGAGCTTGCCGGATATTTCTTGACAGCGCATCAGGAGACGCTCGCGGTGCTGCTCGGACCGGACGAATCCGGGACCGGAGGGGCACGGGGTATCCAAGAGCCACAGCCGGAGCCGGCCCTTGCAGGCGCAGCCGGAAATCAGCGGCCGGGCAGCCGGTTTGCTTCGATCCCGCAGAATACTGCCCGGACATCCGCGGCCGTAACGGCGTCAGCCGATATCGCTATCGTTGGGCTGTCAGGACGTTATCCGGGTGCCGGAAACATCCGTGAATTCTGGGCGCAGCTGAAGGCGGGAAGACACGGCATTACCGAAATTTCCAAGGATCGCTGGGACTGGGCGGATTATTATGAAGCGCAGCGCGGCAAAAGAGGGACGATGTACAGCAAATGGGGCGGATTCATTGAAGGATACGACCGGTTCGATCCGCTGTTCTTCGGCATTTCGCCGAAAGAAGCGAAGCAGATGGACCCTCAAGAACGGCTATTCCTCGAAACCGCTTATGCAAGCATAGAAGATGCGGGCTATACGCCTGCTACGCTATGCGCCAGCGGCAAGGTAGGCGTATATGTCGGGGTGATGAACGGGAATTATCCGACGGGTGCCAGTTATTGGTCCATCGCGAACCGCATCTCCTATTTGTTCAATTTCCGTGGCCCGAGCATGGCGGTCGATACGGCCTGTTCCTCCTCGTTAACGGCGATTCATCTGGCCATTGACAGCCTGAACAACGGCACAAGCGAATGTGCAATCGCCGGCGGTGTCAATTTGATTCAGTCTCCGAACCATTATTTAAGGCTGTCGGCCATGAACATGCTGTCCTCCGGGGATCAATGCAGGTCGTTCGGTGCCGGAGCGGACGGCTTCGTTGATGGGGAAGGCGTAGGCGCCATTGTGCTGAAGCCGCTGGACAAAGCGGTGCGGGACGGCGACCACATCTATGGCGTTATTAAAGGAAGCATGCTCAATGCCGGAGGCCGGACGAACGGTTATACGGTCCCGAACCCGCTGGCCCAGTATGAGGTCGTTACAGATGCGCTCAAACGGGCCAATGTCCATGCCAGAACGATTAGCTGCATAGAGGCTCACGGAACTGGAACCGCGCTTGGCGATCCGATTGAGATCACCGGATTGACCCGGGCGTTTGAACGGGATACGCAAGATAAGCAATTCTGCTCCCTAGGATCGGTGAAGTCCAACATCGGGCACTCTGAGAGCGCAGCCGGCATCGCCGGACTGACCAAAGTGCTGCTAATGCTCCGCCACCGGCAGCTCGTCCCTTCTCTGCACGCGACAACGCTGAATCCGGGCATCGAGTTCGGTAACACGCCGTTCGTCGTCCAGCAGGAGCTTGCCGATTGGAACCGGCCTGTCCTTACCATTGACGGCACCCGGCGGGAATATCCGCGCCGGGCCGGCATCTCTTCGTTTGGGGCGGGAGGCGCCAATGCGCATCTTGTCGTGGAGGAATATATGCCGAATCCGTACACCGTGCCGCAGCAGAGAACGGATGCATCCAGGCCGTGCCTCATTGTGCTGTCGGCCAGAAGCGGGGATCAGCTTAAGCTGATCGCCCAGCAGCTTGCGTCTGCCATTCAGGAAGGACGGTATGAAGAATCAGATTTGAGCCGGATCGCTTATACGCTCCAGACGGGGCGGGAAGCGATGGAAGAAAGAGCTGCCTGCGTTGCCGGAACACTTGAAGAGTTAGGCGCAGTGCTGCAGCTTCTCGGCGACGGTGTTTCTGAGGTGCCGGGTCTATACCGGGGACGGGTTAAGGAGAACAAAGACACAATCGCCGCACTCAGCTCCGACGATGAAATGCAGGAGGTCCTGAGCAAGTGGATGCGGCAGCGCAAGTTCGACAAGCTGCTGAGCTTGTGGACGAGAGGCCTGCAGCTCGATTGGTCACAGCTCTACGACGGCCCGCATCCGCAGCGCATCAGCCTGCCAACCTATCCGTTCGCCAGAGAACGGTATTGGTTTACGGAGGGCGGAGGGGGAAGCAGCCAAGGTCAGCCACTGGCAGAACAGCCGCCGGCTGAGCCGCTTGCGATCCCGGTCCCGCGTAAGGAAGAACCTGCATCCGCGGGGCTCATGACGGCAGGAACCGGGACCCCCGGCATGCTAGTGTCAGCAGCTGCAAGCGGCTTGAGCAGCGATGTATTTGACAGCAGCTTCTACGGCGAACTGCTGGATCGGATCATGGACGATTCCATCAGCATCGACCGTGCGGCCGATGAGATCCAATCGAATATAAGAGACGTGATCCGTCAAAGGAGGACCTATGGCTGAATTCCTGCAATATGTGTTGAATGAGATGAAACAGCATCGTCTGGCTAAGGCCGAGGCGCTTGATTTGCTGCGGCAATTTCACGGCAATGTGCTTGAAGAGCTGAACGGGGAGCTGTCCGCTGCCCGTTCTTACTCTGACAACGCTGTGGCTGGTCACCAGGTGCAGCGGTTATCACCGGAAGCGGAGCCCGCAGAGTCTCCCCTGGCGTCCGCGAAGCCGGGCGGCATTACGCTTCGCCCTTTATCCGAAGCCTTGCTGCCGGGCATTGCAGATGAAGGCCATTCCCGCGCTGCAGCGGGAACCGCAACTGCGGAGAAGCTGAGGGAAGAGCTGGCGGTAAGCTTGGCCGGCGTTCTCGACATGTTGCCGGGGGATGTGGACGCGGAGGAGCCGTTCACCCAATTTGGGCTGGACTCCATATCGGGGGTCGAATGGGTCCGGGACCTTCATAACCGGTTCGGCGTCCCGGTTACCCTGGAGGATATCCATGCGCACGCGAGTCTGCGGGAGCTTTCGGTATGGCTGGCTTCCGCCGTGAACGCAGAGGCGGACGTGGTCCCTGCGGAACAGTTCCCTACTGTCACGTTGCCCATATATGAGCCTGTAGAAGAAGCGCATACAACTGCTCAGGCCGCCCCAATTAAGCTGCCTGAGCGCTCTGAACCCGCCGGCCAAGCCGCCAGCTCACGGCCTTTATTTCCCGAGCTGATTGCGCTCAATCACCGCACTTCCGGCCGTCCTGTGTTTTGGATTCACGGAGGAAGCGCCATCGTCAGCGGCTACAAGCAGATCGCTCAAGAAGCCGAGCGTCCGATGTACGGCATCCAGGCCCGGGGCTGGATGTCCAGCCGCAAGCCGCTGCACGGCATTCAAGCGATGGCGGCGTACTATGTCCATATCATCATGTCTGTTCAGCCGCACGGTCCGTATGACCTCGGAGGTTTCTCGCTTGGCGGGCGTATCGCTTACGAAGTTGCCCGGCAGCTTCAAGAGCTTGGAGAGGGCGTTCAGACAATCGTCATGCTCGATTCTTATTTGCACACCCCTTACCGGGAAGCGCTTCAAGACGAGACATTCTATAGAAAAACGATTGCGCTGCAGGCGGTGAACTCGGCCCTCTTATCCGCGTTATCACCGGAGCCCAAATCATGGGCGGGCCGTCTTATCCATCAGGACGAAGCCCGTGCTTATTTGCACGAAGATCCGGAGTTGTTCCTGGAGCAGTTGCTCGGGATGGCCAGTGCACGGGGGTTGAACGGGTCCGAAGCAGCGTGGCGCGAGCGGCTGGAGCAAAGCATCCGGGTTCAGGAGGCTTACGGGCTTGACCGGTACGTTATTGCGCCACTGGATGCACCGGAAGAACCGTCCTGTTATTATTTCCGCTGCCGGGGCGGGTCATTTTATGGAGAGCTGGAGCCTTATTTTTGCCTGGATGACAACGGGACAGGACCGGCTGACGCTATCCCTTACTGGAAGGCGTGGGAAGAATGGCTGCCCCGCATGTCGGTTATGACGGCCGGATCGGACAGCCATTACCGGATGTTGTCCGATCTGCGCGCGATGGAAGCGGTACGAACGTTTTGCAGAATGCTGTACCGTATGGAAGGTCCGCCGTCCGAGGCGATCACTGCGTTAATTGAAGAGAATCAAATACAGAGGGCGAATCATTAGAATGGGGGACTTACTCATGAGCAGGCAGCATTATAAGGTATATTCCGAAGGAAGAATCGGCAATCTCGTCATGAAAAACCGGCTGGTGCGCTCTGCTACAGGTGAGAGCCAAATGTCGACGGACGGGAAAATATCGCAATCGGTTCTGCAGGTGTACAAGGATCTGGCGCTGGGCGGAGTCGGAACCATCGTTACCGGCGCCATGGCGGCAACGCCGACGGCCAAAAGAACGGAGGGCCAATATTGCATCTACGATGACGAATTCATTCCCGAGGTAGCCAAAATCGCACACACCGTTCATGAGACCGATCCGGAATGCATCGTCATCGCGCAGTTAAACCATCCCGGCCGGCAGGTGCATCACTATGTAACGGCGGACTGCATCGCGCCCTCGGCTGTGGAGTCTCCGATTCTGATCAAAAAAGCCCGGGAGCTGCAGCCGGAAGAAATCGGGCAAATCATCCGGTATTTCGCCAATGCGATTGTCCGGGTTCAAAAAGCCGGGTTCGACGGTGTGCAGTTTCATGCGGCGCACGGCTATTTGCTCAGCTCCTTCCTGTCCCCTTATACGAATCGGCGTACTGACAGGTACGGCGGTTCGGTGCAGAAGCGGGCGAACATTATCCGGGACATCGTTGCGCTGGCGAGAGAGGAAGTTGGCGACTTTCCGATCCTCATCAAGCTGAACTGCGACGATCACGTAGAAGGCGGCATTAACAAGGATAACTTCCCGGAGCTGCTGGACGAAATCGCAACGACCGGCGTCGACGCCATCGAGGTAAGCGGGGGCATGTGGGATTGTCTCGTCCGGTCCGAGGACGAATTAGGCTTTACACCGGTCCCGATTCCCGAAGCAAGAACGAAGATTGGCGGGCTTGCCAAGCAGTCGTATTATTATGATTATATCAAGGATATCCGTCTCTCCATTCCGCTTATCCTGGTAGGCGGACACCGTAATATCGAGCGGATGGAAGAGATCGCGCAGAACGGAAACGCCGATTTCCTGTCGCTGTGCCGTCCGCTTATTTCCGAGCCGGATTTGCCTAACCGCTGGCTGCACGGGGAAGGACTCACCAGGGCGGATTGTATTTCCTGTAACGCTTGCCTGCTTGTACTGCGTAAGGAATTTTGCTGTCCGTATAAGAAATACGGCAAATTGAAGGAGTTATATCTCGCGACGAACGCAGAGAATTGGAGGGAGACCTTCAAGTAGGCATCAAGCCCGGCCGGTGACTGAAATGCCTGAATGCCTGAGCCTGTTCATAGGGTTCAGGCTTTTTTTGTATACATGGGCGTATGTCAATGACTACATTGCTGGTTAATGTTAAATAGTTGCCTCATACTTATAGTATTCAGAAAGCAATCAGACTCTATGACATAGGAGGAGACGGGGATGACGGAGCTTTTTATTAAGCAGAAGGTGTTCAGTCTAAGAGAGAAGTTTACGGTGAAGAATCAGCAGGAGCAGGATGTCTATTATGTAGAGGGCAGTTTTATGCGGATTCCAAAGACATTCTCCATTATGAATACAGCTGATGAGGAAGTCGCACTGATTACCAAGAAGGTATTCAGCTTTTTACCGAAGTTTTTTGTGGAGGTGGACGGCCGGGAGGTGCTTACGATTAAGAAGGAGTTTTCTTTCCTGAAAGCACGCTATACGATAGATTCGGCTGACATTGAGGTGCATGGGAATTGGTGGGACATGGATTTTCAGGTCATCCAACGCGGAGCCGTCATAGGTGAAGTCAACAAGAAGTGGTTCACCTGGGGCGATAGCTACAGTGTTCAAGTATTCAAAGAGGAGATGGAGGCCATCATCATCGCGATTGTGGTCGCCATTGATTGTGTGAAGGCTGACGATGCCGCGGCTTCCCAGCAGTGACTATTACCGTGCAGTTATCTGAAAGCTTTTCTATACTCTCCTTCAATCTGGACAGCGATAACGGAAGCCTCGTCCTGGCCCTCAACTTCATAAAATGGACTCCCCTTCGGGGCAATGGTTGAATCGCCATCCTGCTCCGGCAAGGATTTGTCCGGGTCGATGTACCTTTTTACAGTTCCGATTTCTTTGCCTATCCGCTCTGCTGCTATTGTGTCATCAGTAACTACGTAGGCTTTGTTATTCCATACAATAACTGGTGGGTAGGGAAGTACGGGATATTCGGTAGTGTTATCCTTAAGTGAACACCCTTGAAATATAATGATGAATACAATCAAGATGAAGGTTTTTTTTGAAATTTCATCCACCCACTTGTCTATTATTGAGAGTAATTACCAAATATTTTACGCGTTAACTTCAGAAACAGGAGATCAGGAAGCAGTGACAGCCGAACGTTGTGAAGTGAACTCACTGAAAGGGTGGACTAGATGAGTTTGACAGTTAGTCTAATTGAAAAAAGAGGTATATTAATAGATACTAATCTCCTGGAAGCTCAGGTACCAGCACCACACAATGATTTATTTGGTTTCGAGTCATGCAGAAAAACGCTCTGGGGAAATGAATTAATTAGTGAACTTGGGTGTGAATTAGTACATTCTTTAAAAGATACAGATATTTATGTATTTAATGAGGAGATAGAAAAGCTGAAAAGTGAATTCCTCATTTTGCTAGATAATTTAGATATTATAAGCCAACACACTGACTATATTAAAGACTTTATTGAATTCAGAATAAGAAATGCGCTGGAAATGATAAAGGTAGCACTTCATGAAAAAGATAAGGTTGGAGTTTGGATTGGGTAGCTATGAGTGATAAAGCAATGATTACCAGCTACAAAGCATATTTAGCGGCAGCCATGGATGTAATAATATCCTTGACTGCCGCTGTTTTTTGAGCTAATGTTCTACGTGCTGTACATCCTTGTGGCCGCCATTAACCACGTTGACTTGACTTGCTGCCTACAAAACGGTTACTTGCTGCTCCTATGCCGACTATGAAGAGTAGGACTGAAGCTCCAAGCAGAATGAAGAGCGGCAGGTTCCAGCTGTTTGTGGCATCATGCAGATAACCGATAAGGGCAGGGCCGATTGCGGCAAGTAGGTATCCGACCGATTGGGCCATGCCTGACAGTTCTGCTGCCTGATGCGCGTTATGAGTACGTAACCCGAAAAACATCATGGATAAGCTAAAGGCGAAGCCTCCGCCAATTCCGAGTATTATAATCCACAACAAAATGATATTGGAGCTTCCATAAAGCATTCCTAGCGTTCCTGTCAAAAGTAAAATGGTTGTGATGACCACCAGGGAACGCTGGTTTGACATACGCCCGGCTATAACAGGGACAATAAAGGTAAAGGGAAGCAGCGCTAATTGCATAATTGAGAGATACCATCCTGATTGGTTTAAGTCAATGCCTTGCTGTTGTAGAATTTCAGGCAACCAAGCGATCAGCACATAGAAAATCATGGACTGCGTACCCATAAACAGCGTCACTTGCCACGCAAGAGGTGAACGCCAGACATTCACATCATTGCCAGCCTGCTGTTGGCCCGTCAGGGTTGTTTGCTTCATATGATTTCTCATTTGAGGTAACCAGCAAAGAATCGATATGAAGCTTAGGATTCCCCATATTCCCAAGGACCCCTGCCATTTGAAACCAGCATCCGCGGCTAGCGGTACACTGATTCCCGATGCGACGGCTCCGGATAAACTCATTGAAATTGCAAAAATACCAGTCATGGAACCGATTTTGTGAGGAAAATTACGTTTGATTAGACTCGGTAATAATACATTACAAACCGCAATGGCGAATCCGAGAATTGCTGTTCCAATATACAGATTTACAGCGCCAGATAAAGAACGTACTCCAATACCAACAGTCAAAAAGATCAGGGCAATCAAGATTAAAAGTTCTACTCCATGCTTCCGTCCCAGTTTTGGGACTAGAGGCGATAATAAAGCAAAGGTAAGCAGAGGTACCGTTGTTAAGAGGCCCGCTAAAGTATTGGAAATATGAACGTCATCCCTTATAAGGCTTACTAAAGGACCGACTGAGGTTAAGGGAGCACGTAAATTAGCTGCAATAATGATAATGCCGAGTATTAGCAGCCCAATAGATGATGGTGAATTTTTTTTATTCGGCATTCTTCATTCTCCTACCAGAACAGTATAGTATAATATCCGCGCGGACAACGAAAGTATAATATAATATATTAAAATTGACAATAAGTATTTTATAATTAACGATTTTAAGGAATTTAATTCCTGAATATTTAAAATTATTACATTCGTTAAAAACAAAAATGCAACGCTGCGTTCCCATATATAAATGGAATACAGAGTTGCATATTGTAGTGGGGCTTTGAATTTTAGAAACCATATTTCAAGGCTATATGGAGTACTGTTTCGCTATTCGTATTATTGGTATAAGAGTGAGGACTATCTGCACGAAAACTGATTGTATCATATTGATTCAAGGTGTAACGCTCTCCATTGACCTGAATTTCAATAGAACCCGTCATTACTGTTGCAATTTCAGTTGTATTTACATGATGACCTTCAGGATGGTACGAACTATTAGGGTTTAAATAAGCCCGGCACATTTCAATATCGTTGCTGGCATTTTTGAAGACGGGCTCTATGCTCCAATTCTTATTGTCATTCGAAAACCGGAGCCCTTCGCCTGCCCGGTACAAGCTGACGGGGTCCTCTGATTTGAACAAAGCCAACAGCGGTAATGAGATGCCCTTTGAAATTTTCCATATCATCGCCAGAGTCGGATTGGTCTCTCCGCGTTCGATATTACCCAGAGTAAGTTTGCTTACGCCCGTTGATTCTGCTAAATCCTCCAGACTCATGTTTTTTTCTTTTCTGTACCTTTTCAAGGCACTGCCGATTTGTAATACAAGTTGTTTTGATTCATCGATTTCATCCATTGGATATTCACCTCAACAAATAACTGTATAGCTAGTATATTGTTTATTCTGACTCTTTTCCATACGAGCAGTATTTGATGGTGACTATCTACACTTTAAATTTGTTGATCTGTCCCTGCAATTCTTCTGCCATCTTAGAGAGGAATTCTGCCGACGCTGCAATCTCTTCCATGGAAGCGAGCTGTTCCTCGGTTGCAGCAGATACATTATGAACCCCGCCGGATGCTTCCCCGGCAATGCTGGAGATCTGGCTTATATATCCGACCACTTCATCTGCGCTGGCTGACATTTCTTCTGAACCGGCAGTTACTCCCTGAATGTCATCAGCGACCCTGTTCACGGCTTCGTAGATATGCTCGAATGCTTCTCCAGCCGCTGTAACAATCTCAATTCCGGCTTCGGTTTCATTGCTGTTCACCTTCACAGCCAGGATTGCATGGTTCGTATCATTCTGAATCAGCTGGACAAGATCGGTAATTTTTTGCGCGGATTTCGAGGATTCCTCGGCTAGTTTACGTACTTCTCCGGCTACAACAGCGAAGCCCCGGCCGTGTTCCCCTGCACGCGCAGCCTCGATAGCCGCATTCAATGCGAGCAGATTGGTCTGACTTGCGATAGTATTAATTACCCCGGTAATACTGCCAATCTCAGCAGAGCGTTCCCCCAGACCGGTAACCAGCTCGGTCAGTGAGGATATGGAAGTACGGACGGAGCCCATTTGGTCCACTGCCTGCCGGATAACCTTATTGCCTTCAGCCGATTGATTCGCGGCATCTACAGCGAGTACGGATACGCTCTGGGCAAGGAGGGCGATCTGCTCCGAACCATCGGCCATCTCGCTCATTGCCTGTGAAGAATTATTCACCATCTTCACCTGATTAGAAGTACCAGAGGCTAGTTCCTCGACGGTTTCGGAGATTTGCTCGGAGGCTTTCGTATTTTGCTCTGCACTCGCCAGCAATTCTTCCGAAGAAGCGGCTACCTGCTCGGAAGTCATGGAGACGGATTGAATCATCGCCCGCAAGTTACCAGTCATGGTATTGAAGGAGGCAGCCAATGTACCGAGCTCATCCTTGTTTTTAAGTGTGATGGTTTCACCGGTTAGATCCCCGTTCGCTATAAGCAACGCCGAAGCATTCATTTTCTGAATGGGTCTTGATATCATGGCTGCAATGAAGAAGGCTATAAATAAGGCAATCAGGAAGGAAATAATCGTCACCGCCAAAATGATAATGAATGCACGATTGGCCTCTGACAGTGAATCTTTTGTAGCCTGTCCCGATAAATCACTGCCCATGGCAATTAACTGAGCGAGTGTGTCATTGGCTGTATACCATAACGGGTAAGCCTCTGTATGCAGCCTGCTGGCATCCTCAAAGTTGTTAGCTAACCCAAATTCGATAAAGGCAGGCATTTTCGCCATATAGGCATCATAGTTGGTGCTGAAGGCATTATACATTACCATCGCTTCGTCACTGCCCTCAATGAGGGTAAACAGCTGTTTGCGCTCATCCTCAATTTTGACTTTGAGCTGCTCCAAAGCTTCATTCATCTTCGCAATTTCACTCAGATCCGTCTCAACGATGACGGCAAGAGCCAGCCGCTCCACATCTGAAATGTCACCATTCATCATGCCAAGTAAGCTGACGCTCGGCATCCACTCCTGATCGATTTCCTCGGAGGTTTCGGACATTACATAGATCTGATTTAAGGCATAGGTGCTTACGAAGGCGAGCAGTGCAACCACAACCAGAAATCCCATCAATAATTTCATGCGAATCGTCAACTTCATGCTCCCCAACAGGTTTCTCTGTGTGTCTTTCATGTTTCCCACTCCTCAATATGCTGCGCAAAAATAGGTGTCACATGTATATCGACAGCTTTTGGCATTAATTGAAGATATGAAAATTATAATCATACAAATTTAATGTAATTTCCTGCGTAACAAAGGGAGACACGGAGTGGAAGATTGGATTATGATTGCCTACCCGATTTGCCTGAACGTATTCAGGTCATTCTAGGTAATAGCTCTAAGAAAGCCCGGGTCGCCGAAGATAGAGGGACTCCCCGCAGCGTCGCAATCCCGATCCGCCGTTCAGGAATCGGTGGCTTCAAAGGGATTTCAAAGAGCTTACCGGACTTCAGCTCCTCGGTGATGTAATTCCGCACGACAAAAGCAAGACCAAATCCGCTGCTGGCGAATTGCACGAGAAGATCCACGCTTCCCAGCTCGAATTCAGGCTCCAGCTTTACTCCACATGAAGCGGCATAATGATCCAGATAACGTCTTGTGCTGCTTCCCGGCTCCAGGATCAGCAGAGGATAGTGATGGAGGGCTTCGATGGCAAGCGGGCCTTCTGCCGCCAAATTCTGAAAGTCCTTTCCCCCGACAAGACTGTCCTGGATCGGTTGGCTCTCGTAGAATTCGACCTGTTTGTCAGAGGCAGGCAGACTGACTATACCGAAGTCGATTTTTCCTTCCTTAAGCAGCGTTATTGTCTCTGGTGTCGTCCGGTTAGTGACCCGGATTCTGATCCGGGGGTGCAGGGCATGAAACTGCTCCAGATACGGTAACAGGAAATATTTGCACAACGTGTCACTTGCCCCGATTGCGATTTCTCCGCTGTTCAAGTTATTCATCTCTGCAAGGGCCTTTTCTCCGATATCTACGAAATTGAAAGCCTGCTCCAGGTAATGAAACAGTACCTCGCCTTCCTTGGTCAAGATGACTCCTTTAGCAGTGCGGAAGAACAACTGTCCACCAAGGGAGTTCTCCAGCTGTTTAATGGTATGGCTGACAGCCGGTTGAGTGATATGAAGATGCTCTGCTGCCCGCGATAAGCTGCCAGTTCTGGCAATCCAATAAAAGACTCGGTACCATTCCAAATTGATAGACATTCATATTACCTCTCTTTATACCTAGTATTACTAATATGCATTATTCTAATATACTTTGCTTAGATTATCATTAGTTTTGTAAGCAAATTAGGATTGGAGGCTATGAATATGACAGTAACAGCAATCGTGGGTGCAAATTGGGGAGATGAGGGCAAGGGGAAGGTGACGGACATGATGGCAGCTGCTTCATCTTATGTGGTGAGATATCAAGGCGGAAGCAATGCAGGACATACGATAATTAATCCTTTCGGGAAATTCGCGCTGCGGATGCTTCCTTCCGGGGTTTTCTATTCCAATGTGGTGAATGTTATCGGCCCCGGAGTGGCTGTGGATATCGAAGTGCTGCTGCATGAACTGGAATCATTAACCGTTAGAGGAGTCCCGGCCCCTCAATTACGAATATCGGAGAGAGCCCAAATTGTACTGCCAGTGCACCGGTTGCTGGACGAGCTCGAAGAGAACCGGTTAGGAGGCCGCAGCTTCGGTTCGACGAAACGCGGGATTGCCCCGTTCTATTCCGATAAATATGCAAAGCTTGGAATTCAAATCTCCGGCTTATTCAACAAGGCTTATCTTCGTGAACGTTTGGAAAATCTGTTGGAGAGTAAAAATATACTGCTCCGGCATCTTTATGGACAGTCAACGATTCAGGTAGAGGAGTGGTTAGCCAAGTTAAGCGAGCAGGCAGAGGCTATCGCTCCTTACCTGTGCGATACAACAGCGTTGTTGCATAATGCCTATCGGAATGGAGAAGGGATTCTGCTGGAAGGACAGCTTGGGGCGCTTAGAGATCCTGACCATGGGATATATCCTTTCACGACTTCATCCTCTACACTTGCCGGATATGCTTCAGTAGGGGCCGGGCTTCCGCCGTATTCGATTGAGAAGATCGTAGCGGTAACAAAGGCTTATTCCAGTTGCGTCGGTGCAGGGCCATTCGTTGTGGAAATGGAAGACAGCAAAGGCGATGAGCTTCGAAGCCGGGGTGGAGATGCCGGTGAGTACGGAGCGGTAACAGGACGGCCTAGGAGAGTAGGCTGGTTTGATGCGGTCGCGACGCGATATGGCTGCAGAATCCAGGGAGCAACCAGCGTAGCGCTTACAAACCTGGATGTCCTGGGTTATTTAGATGAGATTCCGGTATGTGTGGGATACGAGATCGGGGGGGAAGTCGTAGACGAATTCCCTTACCAGGATAAGTTAAGCCTGGCCAAACCCGTATATAAACAGTTTCCGGGCTGGAAATGCGATATATCGCAGATTACAAAGCTGGAAGACTTACCGGAAGCCGCAAGAGATTATATCGATTATATAGAATCAGAACTGGGAGTGGGGATTACGACGGTATCTGTCGGCCCGAACCGGGAGCAGGTTATCCTCCGCCAGTCACAGGTGCATAGAGGGTAGGCTAATCCGGAGTATTGCAGCTCAGCAACTAATTCACAATACTCGCGTCTAAAAGAATAGATTCCAGTATCATCCATTCGGAGCATTTCACAGGGGGATTTATTCTATGTACTCACATCGTTCGTTTATTCAGAATCACCGGCTGGCGGCAGTTTTGGCAGCGGGTTTGTTCGCGCTGGCCGCTTTCTTCGGGCTTGGCAGCGCATATGCCCATGCGGACCGCTGGGAGGTGTTTGACCAGGGCGAGCATTTATTTTTTCCGGAGGGGCCAATTGAGATTGACGGAGTGGTTATGGTGCCCCTGCGCCCGATAGCGGAGCGGTTTGGCTATACCTTTGTGTCCGTAAGCAATAAGGAAATTGTGCTTAAGAATGCGGAAGGGCACAGAGCCGTAGTCCGGCTGGGCACCAAAACAGCTTTGCTCGATTATGACGGCGGTTCGAAAACGCAGCTGATGGCGCAGATTCCCCGCAACTACAACGGTGCATGGTTTATTGATCTGGCGCTGGCAGGAGCCATGGGCGGTCAAGGACACTCTACAGTTCCCGGGACAAATCTGATTCAGCTTCGTCCCGTGTCAGGCGATGCCCAGGAGCAGCTGGAGCAGAAGTATTGGTTCAACTTCATGGATAAGGGCAAAACGGTATTTGTTAATAATCAGGGGCAGGAGCAACTACGGACTTCCAATACTCCGGTGTATGACTTTGGTTATGAAGAACTGCTTCCGGTGAAGACATCCGCCTATACGGCTGGTTTCATGAACCGGGCAGGAGAACTGGTGTTAGATACGCCGCATTATCAAGTGGGACAGTTCTATGAGGGGCTGGCCTGGTTCAAGGATATGGTCAAGACGGGAAGCGGCGGCTTTTCAGTGAAAATGGGCTTTATGAACCGTGCAGGCAAGATCGTCATTCCGGCAATCTACAGCCGTGTGTATGATTTCTCGGATGGGCTCGCGAAGGTAGCCGGAGGCAAAACCTTGTACATCGACCACAGTGGAAAAATAGTTATACCAGGCGTATCCGGGCTGCAGAATAGCGAGTCGTTCTCGAATGGTCTGGCGCTCGTTACTGTACGTACCACAAGCGGCGGTAAAAGCGTCATCCGGACCGGCTTTATCGACAATAAAGGGAATTGGGCAATCAAGCCAATCTATGACTCTGCGAGTTCGTTCTCCGAAGGCGTTGCTACCGCGGCATTGAACGGCAAAAGCGGTCTCCTCGATACCAAAGGAAAGTTGATTCTGAAGCCTGAATTCAGTACTGGTAATGGGTTCGTAGGGCAGTTCCATGACGGTTATATTGTGCTGACGCTGAGCGGGGGCGAACACGATTACAAGCAGCGGCTTGTTGATGCTAATGGGAATATTATTGCTATTCCGGGTGCCGAGCAAATTAATGGTTATGGCGATGGCATGATTTCTTATAAGGACGGCGGATACGGCTTCAAAAATGTGGCAGGTGATGTGATCGTAAAGCCTGCTTTCTCAGAGGTACGGGATTTCAAAGCCGGAGCAGGCAAAGGGTTCACAAATATCAACAATGAACAATCCGCATGTCTGATCAATAAAGCAGGAGAAATCGTCTGGAGTAGAGAATAAAGGTCGTATATCCTTATATTTGAAAGGGAAGATGACTTTGGAAACAGGCGGAGTTCGCCCGGGTAAGCTCAATGCGATAGTGTATGTATTATTTGGTTTGCAGCTTCTGTTCACTCTTTTCAGTAACCGGTTTTATAGCTTTATCGCTTATATCGACAACAACCAAAGTTCTAGCGGTAGTATGGCTGGCTTAATATCGATAGTAGCAGCCATAGCTGCAGTTGTATGCGTGATATGGTTTGGGAGAAGGCATAGTCTGGTGCTGATGTTTCTGTCCGTGGAGCTGATATCTATTCTGTACCAGCTATGCCTGCACCCGTCGCAGATTCTACGGCCAACCAATCTGATCTATACAGTGGTTGTCAGCGTGCTGACGGTATTGTTTCTGGTTAAACTGCCGCCGGCAGAACCTGAAGAACCGGCCGGGAAGGCGGAGCAGGAGAGCGTCAAATTGTCTTCCGGCAGTAACCATGATTCCGGCCCAGTGGTAACCGCTAAGCTAGGTATGATTATGCTCTATATTCTGGCGGCGGTACCAGTTCTGTACAATATTTATTCCAAGTCTGGCGGTTATGAATATACAATGCTGGTGGGTCCGTATCTGAAGTTGTCCTACTTCTTTGTCATTCTCAGTGTTATTTATTTATTCATCACGAATACATATTTGCAGGATCATTTGAAGGTGATTCTTACACTCATTGTTGTTTTTACCCTTATAAAATTCGTACTGCCGCTGTTGTATTTCATACCGGGCATCAATTATATCACTTTCTATGCCGGATACTATCTGGTTTACATTCTTCTTGCCGTTCTAATTATCGCTCCGGTCTACACGCTGCTGCGGGGAAGACGGCTGCCGCTGCTGTCCCGGCTGGCAGATCGAATATCTTTTTAAGCGGCGGATTTCCGGAATAACCACTTCCTCAGCAAAATCTCCTCACGGAAGCCAAACGCACGAAGACATCTGTAAGATGTTCTTACGCGCCGGCTTACCCGTTGGGGGATTTTTTTGTGGAGCCATAAACTCTGATTCACTCGAATGTTAGAATACATCAAATATGATTTGGCTTAGATCATTGTTTTAGATGGGGCGGTAAATTAGAATTTCAAGTATAAGTTAATGAAAACGAATTCATCTTCACAAAGGAGCCGGTAACATGCTTAGAATAGTAAAAGTCGAAAACGGGACAGTCCAGGGACTGCCGGCAGCCGATCCCCGGATTACAAGCTTCAAGGGGATACCCTTCGCTGCTCCGCCTATAGGCGACAACCGCTGGCGGGCGCCGCAGCCGGCTGCAGACTGGGAGGGTGTGCTGCATGCTTACCAGTTCGCAGCGGTCTCCATGCAGGTGAGGCAAGAGCTGGATGATAATAACATCTATACCCGCGAATGGGCCGTAGAACCGGACATCGCAATGAGCGAGGATTGTCTGTACCTGAACGTATGGACACCAGCTAAACTTCCGGACGAGAAGCTCCCCGTATACGTATGGTATTTTGGCGGAGGCCTGCAGGTAGGCCATCCGGCTGAGATGGAATTTGACGGTGAACGTATTGCACGCAGAGGCATAGTGGTAGTGACAATCAACTACCGCCTGAATGCCTTCGGATTTCTTTGCCATCCGGAAATAACAGCGGAAGCGCCGGAGGCGCCCGCCAACTTTGGCAACCTCGATCAACAGGCAGCGACCCGCTGGGTGAAGCGCAATATTGCGGCATTCGGAGGCGATCCGGACAATATCACCATCGGCGGACAGTCAGCCGGCGGCGGGAGTGTCATGAGCCAGCTCACTTCACCACAGAACGAAGGTCTATTTCAGAGGGCGATTGTTGAAAGCGGGATTTTCACAAAGCTGTATCCGGGAACCCTGCTGCCTCCTCACCGCAGTGATCTGCAGGAGGCTGAGCATGACGGTACCCGGTTCTTCAATTACCTGGGCGTATCCTCACTTGCAGAAGCCCGGCAGCTGGATGCGGTCTATCTTCGGGACAAGGCCGTAGAGTACGGGGGATTCTGGGGCACGGTTGCAGACCAGAGATTCCAGACAGGCAACCCGTTCGAATTGTTTCTTCAGAACAAGCGCTTGAAGGTACCGGTAATGCTGGGTCATACCTCCTCGGAGTTCTTTAGTACCCCGGACGCCGGGACATTCGACGAGCTCAAGAAGCTGGCCGCAGACATGTTCGGTGAGGATGCCGGTACATTCCTCGAGCTTTGCGGAGATCAGACCGTTCCAATAGAGGAAGCCAGACAGAGAGCTTCGGTTAGCGGAATAGAATATGCGATTCGCATTGCTGCGCGGGCCAATGCCGACACCGGCAGCGAAACTCCGCTTTACTATTATAATTTCGATGCTGAAATACCGGGCTGGGATAATCCCGGCACCTTCCACTCTGTAGATCTCTGGTTCTTCTTCGAGACGCTCGCCAAATGCTGGAGGCCTTTTACCGGCAAGCATTATGATTTGGCCCGGCAGATGTGCAATTATTGGGCCCATTTCATCCGTTCCGGAGACCCGAACGGCCCAGACTCCACAGGAGCGGAATTACCCCGGTGGGAGCCGTATACCCCGGACGCGCCGTACGGGATGCTGTTTGCAGACAAGGCGGAGTTTTCCGGACAACAACCGGAGGCCATGATGAATTTCCTTGTTCAGCAATATTTCAGGAACCGCGAATAAACCGGTTTGATTGAAGAGCTCCAATTCTAGCGTTTGGCCTGCTTCTGGAAATTTCTCGGCGTATGCCCGGTCATTTGCTTGAACTGCCGGCAGAAGTGTTCCACATTCTGATATCCGCACCTTGAAGCCACATCGGCAATGCTCTGGGCATTGTGAATGAGGTATTCCTTGGCCATACGGATCCGGCTGCTGATGACATCATCCATGCAGGAGATTCCGAATGTTTTTTTGTAAATGTTCTGAAGATAGCCCGGGCTAATGAGGAGAAAATCAGCCATTTTTGACACGGTCCAGTAATCCCCGGGGTTGCTCTGAATAGCCGTGCGCAGCTTCAGCAATTTGTAATATTGAGGTGTAATATTATCCTGGAAATAGGATTCCCACAGTTTGTTGAATAAGGTCCGGAGCAGATAATCGATGGAGGATTCTTTGCAATTCCGGTTGAAATTGTGTTCGCTGACCATCAGCTCAAGCAGCTTTTGGCAGTAGTCAGGGTCACTTAACGCAAAGGGCACACCAAAAGGAAGCGGAGATTCCGTGATATAAGGTTCATCGGATTCGAAGCGGAGCCAGTCATTGACGAATTGACCGGCGCTGGCCCGGTAATAGACTTTTTGCTGTGGACGATAGAGGATTACATTGTGAGCGGGATAGAGCTTAAGTCCGCCATGTACCCAGAACTCTGCTGGAGTCTTGGTAATAACAAGCAGCCAATGAGAGCCTACGGGAACATCAATAACAAAATTACCGGCGTGTGAAGTATTGCACTCAACATAGTGTATAAGGGCCATCGCGTTCTCCTCCTGGCAGACATGGCGTACTAGCATAGCGAATACAAGAACCCGCCCCTGTCAGGAGCGGGTTCCCTGTCTATCTATAAATCCGGTAGTTTCCGCTCAGCGCCAGCATAGTGAAGAAGTACAGGCAGTTGTCGTAATACCGGCGCTCCCCTGTACGAAGCGGCGTATGCCAGAACAGCTTGACGAAAGGCCCGGCATCCGGTCCATCGGCTGCAAGCGAGGCCATACCCAGTGTAGCCAGCAGGCCGACCGGATGCAGGGAAAGCTCGTCAAACGGCTGCCCGTCAATGGTATAACGCCGGTAATCCTCAGGCTTGGTGTCACGGAAGAACGCCTGAATCCGGTTAGACTGCTCCACCTGCCAAGGGTCACAGCGGAACCATTCATAGTCCAGCCCGATGTTGGCGGCGACCCGGTATGCATCGCTGAAGAAGTGGCGGAAGTCACCGTGCGGCTGGGGTTCAGCCGGAGTCCCGTCATAATTGGCGTATTCCGGCGACAGGCCGGTTTCGGGATGGCAGGCCTTATGCAGATAGGCTCTGCTTTGGGCTGCCGCATCCCTCCAGAATGCCCGGTCCGCTTCATCTGCCTGCAGAGCGAATAAATCATAGAAATGCGGCAAATGGTAGGAAGGGTCGCTGAAGGGGGTCTCGGGAATGAACTTAATCAGCCGGGTTGCAGGGTCCCACATGGGATCGCCTTCTCCGTCTTCGCCTTTGTGTACACAGGCGCGGAGAATGATTCTGGCCTGCCCGGAATAGTTGAACGGCTCGGCGCCGTCGCCCCAGCGCGCCGATGCAAAGAACAGCGCCATGGCGAAGAACTCTTCACCGTCCGGCGCCGGACCGGGAGACAGCCGCGTGCCGTCCAGCTTGCAGTGCCAGGCAAAATAATCCTTGTAACGGCCTTCCGTATGCTGCATATAGACCTTGGCGAACTTCCAGAGCCGGTCGAATTCCTCCTTTTTATCCATTTGAACCGCCATCATCATCCCGTAGGACATGCCTTCGGTACGCACATCGGTATTGCCGGTATCTACGATATATCCCTTATCGTCACCCATAGGATGGTAGATTCGGACCCCGGGAGCGCCGTAGAAAAGCTCGTTCCACGTATCTTCAAGTCTCTGAGCAATGGCCTCTGGCGACAGGCCGTTCTCAAGGAACAGGTTTCTGTATTTTCCCGTATAAAAGGAGCCTTCTGTGAAAAAATTCATAACAATCCTCCAATGGATAGCATTTTGCCCAAAGTATAACATAACCGGCAGTATAGAAATTAAAGCGTTTTCCTTGAAATTTATAGGTGAGTCCGGCCGCGTCCAATCATCTAAGGATAGATCAATCTTAGGTGTCTATATGTCATGGACTTCGCTAAAGCGGCTTCTCTATACTGAAAGGGAAAGGGACATACAGGTGACGGTGCTGGCGTAGCCCGACATATCCATGTATATAACGAACAACTAGGGGGACAACAGAAATGACGCAACAACAGGGATTCAATCCGTATCTGCCATCCTGTGAATATATTCCGGATGCTGAACCTTATGTATTTGAAGGCAGAGTGTATGTGTATGGCTCACATGACCGGTTTAACGGACACGCCTTCTGTCTGAACGACTATGCCTGCTGGTCTGCTCCTGAGGACAATCTGGCCGATTGGCAGTATGAAGGTGTGATCTACCGGACTACGGATGACCCGCTGAACCCGGAAGGCAGCATGTGCCTCTATGCACCGGATGTGACGAAGGGGCCGGACGGACGGTATTATCTCTACTATGTACTGGACAAGGTTCCTGTCGTATCGGTGGCTGTCTGCGGCAAGCCGGGCGGCAAATATGAATTCTACGGCTATGTAACCTACGGTGACGGTACGCGTCTGGGCGAACGGGAAGGCGACGAGCCGCAGTTTGATCCGGGGGTATTGACCGAAGGAGACACCACCTACCTGTACACCGGCTTCTGCGGATACGGGGACAAGTCCAGACATGGCGCCATGGCTACCGTGCTGGGTCCCGATATGCTTACGATTATTGAGGAGCCTGTGTTCGTAGCGCCGAGTCAGCCTTACAGCGGGGGGACAGGATTTGAAGGCTATGAGTTCTTCGAGGCCCCGTCTATCCGCAAAAGAGGGGATATCTACTACCTGATCTATTCTTCGATCTCGATGCATGAGCTGTGTTATGCGACCAGTAAGCATCCGACCCGGGACTTCGTCTATCAGGGAGTCATTGTAAGCAATTGCGACCTGCATATTGATACGTATAAGCCTGCGGACCAGCCGATGTATTATGGCGGCAATAATCACGGCAGTATCGTAGAGGTTAATGGAGAATGGTATATCTTCTACCATCGCCATACCAACGGGACAGCGTTCTCCCGCCAGGGCTGCATTGAGCGGATTGAATTCCGCGCAGATGGCACGATCCCCCAGGTGGAGATGACCTCCTGCGGTCCGAACGGAGGCCCGCTCCAAGGAAGCGGCGAATATCCGGCCTATCTGGCCTGCCATTTGTTCTGCAAGGATCAGGAGATGTACACCGGAGGTTTCGGCCCGATTGGTGCCTGGATGGACAGCCGGTTCCCGAAGATAACCCAGGACGGCAGGGATGGCGATGAAGAGATCGGCTATATTGCCAATATGACCGATTCGGCTACCGCCGGATTCAAATACTTCAAGTGTGAAGGGGTTACCCGGGTCTCCATTAAGGTGCGCGGTTATTGCCACGGCGAGTTCGAGGTGAAAGCGGCCTGGGACGGCCCGGCACTCGGACGTATCCCGGTAGGGTTCACGAATGTCTGGAAAGAATACACTGCGGAAGTGGCGATTCCGGACGGCGTTCAGACGCTGTATTTCACGTACACCGGCAACGGCGGCGCCCAGCTTGCTTCGTTTACGCTGGAATAACCCGGAGAATATGCTGAATATGGCTTGATGCACAAGCAGCACTTGGAAGTTCCCGGGTGCTGTTTTTTGTTGCTGCAAGCTGTAAGCAGGAAGCAGGGAGCGAGCCGCTATGAAGGTAGCTATGCTAAGCGCACTACCGCTACACCCCGGAAGAATAACGGGCCTTGTAGTCTGAAGGCGTCATGTTCATATAATGCCTGAACCACTTCGAGAAGTAGCTGACATGCTGATAGCCTGACTCCAGTGCAGCCTCCAGCACGTTGTATGATCCGCTGCGGAGCAGACTGGCCGCCTGGCTGATGCGGATATAGTTCAAATACTCCATTGGGCGCATACCAGTCTGGGCTTTGAAAAACTTGCAGAAATGCGAGCGGCTAAGCGATACAACGGAGGCAAGCTGATCCAGCTCCAGCCTGTCACGGGAATGCTGCTCCATATAGCTCAGCACTTCCCTAATTTGCCGGTTGTATTCGCGCCTGTGACGGGGCTCCGGCTCCGGATTCTTTCGGGTGAGCCCGTATTGATAGCTGTCTGCAATGAACAGCAGCAGGTGAGCCTTCAAGCTCAGTTCATACGCCGCAGACTGATGCTCATAGCGGTTCAGCAGTTCTTTTATCAGATAGAGCAATGGAGTATGGGTATCATCTGCAGCAGATAACAAGGCGGGCAGCCGGGTTGTCCCCTGCAATAGAGGGTCCAGGAACAACGACTGCACCCGGTCCGGATACGGTGAAGAGAGCCAGGAGCATTTGAACACGATGGAGTAATAACAGGTGCCGCCTGAGACGGTATCCATGCCCGAATGAAGTTCCCCCGGGTGAACGATCAGGGCATCGCCTGCCTGAATGGTGAATTCCCGGCTCTCGATATAGAAGGTAGCCCGGCCTTCCGCCAGATAAATGATCTCCATCTCGTTATGCCAATGCACGGGTAGAATCGAATGAACGCGGGCCTGATGCTCCACCCGGTAGATATGAAGCGGGAATTCAGGCTGACCATGCAGCTTGTTCTCACGGTAACGGTGTTCGTACATGATTACCTCCTGCGAATCGCAATATTGTGTTTATAAAGCACAAATATATGCTAGATAACGGATATTAATAATAATATCATTATAATCAAAGGAAGTCATAATGAAGGGTGGAACTATTGTGAATCTGATCGCTACACACTCCGGTACAGATGGCGTAAGGCTGGAGACTACAGAGGGGATTATGCATATCGCCATGGCCATGTATACGCCAGGCATTGCCAGAATCCGGTATACCCTGAATGCGGAGCTAAGCGGGAAAGAGAGTCTTATGGTAGTGAGCCGCCCGGAGGCGGAGAGTGTAGAGTGGACGATTGAGGAACACTCCGGCCATCTGGAAATTTCGACAGTGCTTCTTAAGATTAAGGTGGACAAGTTAACCTGCGCGTTCAGTTATTGGGATGCGGATGGCAGGCTGCTGACACGGGAGCCGTCCAGAGGCGGCAAAACCCTGGAGCGGACAGAGGTCTATCATACGGTCTTCGATGCTTCGGCAGATACGGTTGAGACCGGTCAGGGGGCCGATGGTCTGCGCGCGAGAGCCGAAGGGGTCAACCGCAGGCTGGACAGAGAGGCTTTTCATACGAAGCTGGAATTTGAATGGCAGGAAGACGAAGCGCTATATGGACTTGGCTCCCACGAGGAAGGGATGATGAACCTCCGGGGCCGGCAGCAATACTTGTATCAGCAGAATATGAAAGCGGTTGTTCCGGTGCTTGTATCTACGCGCGGTTACGGGATTCTGGTAGATTCGGGGTCGTACATGACCTTCCATGATGATGCCTTTGGCTCCTATCTCTGGAGTGATGCGGATGAAGAAATGGATTATTATTTCATTTACGGGCCGGAGTTCGATCAGATTACCGGGGGAATCCGTTACCTGACCGGGGAAGCGCCGATGCTTCCCAAGTGGTCCTTCGGTTATGTACAGTCCAAGGAAAGGTACATCTCCCAGGCAGAGCTCATTGCCACAGTGCAGGAGTATCGTGAGCGGTCGCTTCCCCTCGATTGTATTGTGCTTGACTGGCAGTCCTGGACGGGGAATCTGTGGGGGCAAAAGACCTTCGATCCCGAACGTTTCCCTGATCCCTCGCAGATGATGAACAGCCTGCACGCCATGAATGCCAAGCTCATGGTATCCATCTGGCCGATTATGGGCGCGGGCGGGGCCAACCATGAGGAGATGAAGGAACGCGGCTTCCTGCTCGGCAATCAGGCTACTTATGACGCCTTCCGGGAGGAAGCGCGCGAATTGTACTGGAAGCAGGCCAATGACGGGCTGTTCTCCCACGGGGTCGATGCCTGGTGGTGCGATTGCACGGAGCCTTTTGAGGCGGACTGGAAGGGTGTGGTGAAGCCGGAACCGGAGCAGCGCCTGCTGATCAACACCTCGGAATCCAAACGTTATCTCGATCCGGGGCTGATCAATGCCTATTCCATGCAGCATTCCAAAGGCATCTATGAAGGCCAGCGTGCAGCGACCTCAGAGAAACGGGTGATCAATCTGACACGCTCCGCCTTCGCGGGGCAGCACCGGTACGGCACGGTTACATGGTCAGGCGATATCGCGGCCAATTGGGAGACGCTGAGGAAGCAGATTGCCGACGGCCTTAACTTCTGCCTGACAGGCTCTCCGTACTGGACACTGGATATCGGCGCTTTTTTCGTGAAGAAGCAGAAGGAGCAGTGGTTCTCGAACGGAGATTATGACGAAGGGGTTGCCGATCTCGGATACCGTGAGCTGTACGTCCGCTGGTTCCAGCTAGGGGCCTTCCTGCCGATGTACCGTTCCCATGGGACGGATACGCCAAGAGAGGTGTGGCAGTTCGGAGAAGAGGGAGAGCCGATGTACGATACGCTTGTGAAATATCTGAAGCTCCGTTATAGGCTGATGCCATACATCTACTCACTGGCCGGAGCCGTCGCACACCGCAGCTATACCCTGTTCCGTGCGCTTGCCTTCGACTACCGGGAAGATGTGCAGGTCCATTCGATCGGCGACCAGTTCATGTTCGGTCCGGCCTTCATGGCAGCTCCCGTAACGGGGGCAATGTATTACGGTCCCGGTTCCCTTGAGCTTGAGGGAGTCCGCAAGCTGCGCAGTGTCTATCTGCCTGCCGGGGAATGGTACGATTACTGGAGCGATGAACGGATAGAGGGCGGCCTGACGATTGAAGCCAAGGCCGGTCTGGAGACACTTCCGCTCTTCGTCCGCGCCGGCTCGATTGTTCCGCTTGGCCCGGAGATTCAATATACGGATGAACAGCCGGATGCTGTGATTAGCCTCAAGGTATACGGAGGCAAGGATGTCTCTTTCACCCTGTATGAAGATGAAGGGGATAACTACAATTATGAGCACGGCTCCTATTCCATGATCTTGATGACCTGGAGCGAAGCGGAACGTAGCTTGACGATTGGGAAGCGGGCAGGAGATTATGCCGGTATGCAGGCGGTCAGACAATTTACTGTAGAGATCGCCGGACAGGCCGGAAGCTGTATTGTAAATTATGAGGGTGAAGCTGTAACCGTCCGGGAAGCAGACCTGAACCTTTGACTTTGAAGCCCTCAATGCGTTCTGCTGTTTCTCCGGTAGGCGGCCGGCGTCACTTTCGTGATCTTTTTGAATGTACGGTAGAAATGGGGCATGCTCTCGAAGCCGCAGGCCATAGCGATCTGCTCGATGGTATAGTTTGATTGCAGCAGGCAGTCCTTGGCGGCAAAAATCCGTTTGGTCGCGATGTAATCCGTCACATTCATCCCCAGACGCTGCTTGAAGACCCGGCTGAAATGGGCCGGAGAGATCGCCGCCCGCCCCGCCAATGAGGACAGCTCCAGCGGCTGATCCAGGTGGTCGTTGATATAGCTGAGTGCCTCACGGAACCAGTCCGGCAGCAAGGCGCTTGAGGTTACCGGCTCGGCAGCCTGCGGGAGGCAGTAGCGGTTCAAGTGAAGCAGCGTGAGATGGAGCAGCAGCGTCAGGGCTTGTCCGCCGTCCGGACGGCTCTGCTCCCGTTCACCGTGGATGACATCGATATCGTTTTGTAAGATTCCGGCGTGTTCAGGAGATAGGGTGTACTTGTACTGCTTATTCTTCTTGGCCGCGTCAAACAGCTTCAGATATGCATAAGATTCGCTGTAGGTATGGTTAAGAACAAGACCCGGGCTGAAAAATACGGCAGAAGAGGTCACCGGCTCCTCCTTGTCGGGGAATCCCCGGTGCACCGTGTTTCCGGGAACGACGATAACATCCCCCTGGCGCATTTCATAAAAGGTCTGATCGATGAAAAAGGTGCCTTTGCCGCCGTATACGTATATGAATTCGTACCAGTCGTGCTGATGGTCGGGCAGCTCGCGCTGCGGGCTTTTGGTCTCCTTGTAGTCCAGAAGCAGAGAGAACGGCAATTCATTGTCGAAATGCTTGCGGATCGGTTCCATGACGCGGCCTCCTTAGCTAAGGCTATGAATTCTTATCCTTATCATATCAAAATAAGGTATAAATTTGTTTGTTTAAGCTATTTTTATTCCTTTATCGGATGTTTAAAATAAGGTGGAATGGAGGTGCTGTGATGTATATTGATGCTCATCAGCATTACTGGAAGATAGACAGGGACGATTACGGATGGATTACACCGGATATTCCGGTGCTGTTCCGGGATTATCTGCCCGCTGACCTTGAACCGCATTTGCACAAGCACGGGATTAGCCACTCGATTGTGGTACAGGCTGCGCCGACTGTGGAGGAGACGGAATACATTCTGGGACTCAGCGAACAGGCGGATTCCATAGCCGGTGTGATTGGCTGGCTGGACCTTGCAGGCCCGTCCTTCCGGGAACAATATCAGCAGCTTCGCAGGCACCGGAAGTTCACCGGTCTTCGCGTGATGATCCAGGAGATGGAGGACCCCGGTCTGCTTTTGACCCGTCCATATATAGAAGCGCTCTCATTTCTTGCGGACGAGGATGTCCCCGTGGACCTGCTGGTTCTGGCAGATCAGCTTCCGCAGCTCATAGGGCTGCTGGATCGGGTTCCGGGTCTAAGAGGGGTCATCGACCATTTGGCCAAGCCTCCGATTGAAGCGGGCCAATTAGAGCCGTGGCGAAGCCGGATGGCGGAGATTGCGAAGCACCCGAATATCTGCTGCAAGCTGTCCGGGATGGTAACGGAAGCCGGTCCCCAGGGCTGGACACAGGAGGATTTCACGGCTTATATCCATGCGGTGCTGGAGCTGTTCGGACCGGAGCGGGTGATGTTCGGCAGCGATTGGCCCGTGTGCCTGATGGCGGCAACCTATGATGAGGTGCTTCAGATCTTGCGGACGGCACTGAAGGAGCGGATGTCGCCGGAAGAGATGGAGCCGGTCTTTGGGGCGAATGCCGTGAGATTTTACAAGTTAGATACGCTATATAAGAAGCACTAAAGAAATAAACAAAAAGCAAAAGAAGCGCCGGAAGTCCAAATGTTCACCGCTGTGACGATGAAGCTTCAAGTTCAAATCATAAGTGCAATATCAAACTACAGGAGGTAGAACGCTATGAAATACAGAAAGCTGGGGAATACAGGGCTGGATGTCTCTGTATTAAGCTACGGGGCATCGTCGCTGGGGAGCGTATTCCGGGATGTTCCCAAGGAAGAAGGAATCCGCACGGTTCACACGGCGCTTGATATGGGGATCAACCTCATCGACGTCTCTCCCTATTATGGTCTGATGAAAGCGGAGACTGTTCTGGGAGAAGCGCTGCAGACTGTGCCGCGGGACCGCTACATCCTGAGTACGAAAGCCGGACGTTACGGCCAGGATGAGTTTGATTTCTCCAGAAAGCGGATTATCCGTAGCGCCGAAGAGAGTATGGGCCGTCTGGGGACGGACTATTTGGATATTTTGCTGCTGCATGATATTGAATTCGGCTCTCTGGAACAGGTAATGGAAGAGGGAATTCCAGCGCTTAAGGAGTTGAAGCAATCCGGCAAAATCCGTTATTCCGGCGTGACCGGCCTGCCCCTTCCAATCTTCGAGACCGTGTTGTCGCGGACCGCTCTGGATGTAATCCTGTCCTACTGCCACTATTCGCTGAATGACACGACACTGCTTCAGCTCCTTCCGCTGCTGAAGAGCCGCGGCACGGGACTAATTAATGCCTCGCCTATCTCCATGGGCCTGCTCAGCAACCGTAAAGTGCCTGACTGGCATCCGGCGAGTGCGGAGATCCAGGCCGCGTGTCGGCGCGCCGCTGAATATTGCCGGGACAACGGAGAGGACATCGCCAAGCTGGCGGTCCAGTTCTCTACAGCGAATGAACAGATTCCGACAACGCTCGTAAGCACCGCGACACCGGAGAATATCCGCAACAATATTAAATGGACGGAAGAGCCGATGGATGAACAATTACTGGCGGAGGTACGGGACATCCTGAAGCCTATCGACGGGGCAACCTGGCCGAGCGGCCAGCCGGAGTGGAACGTGATGCAAGGCCGGAACGGAGATTTCTTATAATGAAGGGAATTATTTGTGAGGAGATCGGGAAGCTCGTATACCGGGAAGATCTGCCGGAGCCGGAGCTTCAGGACGGAGAAGCCATTGTAAGCATCCGGCGGATCGGAATCTGCGGCACAGACCTGCACGCCTACCGGGGCAATCAGCCTTATTTCACTTATCCGCGTGTGCTTGGGCATGAGCTGTCCGGGACGGTTGAGCGCATTGGCGACAATCCGCAAGGGCTGCGGGCCGGTGATCAGGTAAGTGTGATCCCTTATCTGCATTGCGGAGAGTGCCGGGCCTGTCTGAGCGGCACAACGAACTGCTGTAAGAAAATGAGAGTGTTTGGTGTTCATTTGGACGGCGGAATGCGGGAGCGGGTGAGCTTGCCAGTAGGCAATCTATTGAAGACAGACGGACTGACGCTGGATCAGGCGGCTATGCTGGAGCCCCTGGCTATCGGGGCGCATGCCGTGCGGCGTTCGGGTCTGGGATCAGGTGATCAAGTGCTGGTTATCGGAGCCGGTCCTATCGGACTGGGCGTGATGGCGATGGCCAGATATGCCGGTGCGCAGGTGATCGCGATGGATGTCAACGATGAACGTCTGGAATTTTGCAAAAGCTGGTCGCAGGCGGAGCATACGGTAAGTGCCTTGCGCGAACCGAAGGAGCAGCTATCCGGGCTGACAGAAGGCAACTTCCTGCCATATGTCATTGATTCCACCGGCAATATCTCTTCGATGGAGGGTGCCTTCGGCCTGGTTGGGCATGGAGGGACGTTGACTTATGTCGGCTTGGTCAAAGGTGATATAACCTTTAATGATCCGGATTTCCATGCGCGGGAAATGACCGTGCAGGGGAGCAGAAATGCGACCCGGGAGGATTTTGAACAGGTGATTCGGGCCATCACTGACGGTTATATTGAGGTGGACAGCTATATTTCCCACCGCTGCTCATTCGAAGATATGACCGGCCAGTTCGAGCGCTGGCTGAATCCGGAGTCCAAGGTAATCAAGGCACTGGTAGAGCTGGATTAAATACGAAGGAGCGGAATAGCGATGACAAGCAAGGAACAGAGCCGGCAGCGGTTATGGTACAGTGAACCGGCGCAGGAATGGAATGAGGCGCTGCCGATCGGCAACGGGCGGCTCGGAGCCATGATCTTCGGCAGGGCAGCCGAGGAGAAGCTGCAGCTCAATGAGGATTCTGTATGGTACGGAGGTCCGCGTGACCGCAACAACGAAGACGCGCTGCCTCATCTGCCCAAGCTCCGCAAGCTGATCCTTGAGGGGAAGCTGAAGGAGGCGGAGGAACTCGCCGCGATGACGATGACGGGACTGCCGGAAGCGCAGCGCCATTATCTGCCGCTGGGCGAGCTGCTGCTGTCATTCAGCGGGCATGAGCAGCCGGCTTCGGATTATAGACGGGAGCTTGATTTGGAGCGCGGCGTATCCCGGGTGAGCTATTCAACCGGCGGGGTCCGGTATACCCGCGAGCTGTTTGCGAGCTTCCCGGATCAGGCCATAGTGGTCCGGTTGACCTCCGACCGGAAGAACGCAATCTCCCTGAAGGCCAGGTTCAACCGCCAGAACTGGAGAATGCTGGAGAAGACGGAGAAGTGGCAGGACGATGGACTCGTGATGGGCGGAGAATGCGGAGGCCGGGGAGGCAGCTCCTTCGCGGCCGTATTGAAGGCAGTAACGGAAGACGGCACCTGCCGAAATATCGGAGAATATTTGCTTGTGGAGGGGGCCAGCTCGGTTACGCTGCTGCTTGCCGCAGGAACCACATATCGCCATCCCGATCCGGCACTGCATGCCAAGATGCAGCTTGAAGAACTGAGCCGGGTTCCCTATGAAGAGCTTCTGGCCCGTCATATTGCGGATTACTGCAGCTTATACGGGCGGGTTGCGCTGACGCTCCCCGAGAACCCGCAGCTACACGGGCTGCCGACCGGCGAACGGCTGAAGCGGTTTCAGCAAGGGGAGGAGGATCACGGGCTGATCACAACCTATTTCCAGTATGGCCGTTATTTGCTGATCTCCTCCAGCCGTCCGGGTTCTCTGCCTGCGAATCTGCAGGGAATCTGGAATGACAGCTTCACCCCGGCCTGGGACAGCAAATTCACGATCAATATCAATGCGCAAATGAACTACTGGCCTGCTGAAATCTGCAATCTTGCGGAATGCCATGAGCCACTGTTCGATTTGATTGAAAGGATGCGGGAGCCGGGACGGGTGACGGCCAGGGTAATGTACGGCTGTGGAGGCTTCACAGCGCATCATAATACGGACATCTGGGCAGATACCGCTCCGCAGGATACCTATATGTCGGCGTCCTTCTGGCCGCTGGGCGCGGCATGGCTGTGCCTGCATCTGTGGGAGCATTACCAGTTCAGCCAGGACCGTTATTATCTGGCGCAGGCGTACGATACCATGAAGGAAGCTGCGCAGTTCCTGCTGGATTACCTGATAGAGGATGAGGCTGGCCGGCTGATTACCTGCCCGTCTGTCTCGCCGGAGAATACGTATCGGCTGCCTGGTGGAGAATCGGGCGTGCTGTGCGCCGGAGCCTCCATGGACTTCCAGATCATTGAAGCTTTGTTCAAGGCCGTCGTCCGCAGTGCCGAGATTATCGGCCGGGACGAGGCATTCCGCGAAGAACTGCGCTCTGCGCTGGGCCGGCTGCCTGGACCGCAAATCGGGAAATACGGCCAGATTCAGGAGTGGATGGAGGATTACGAAGAGGTGGAGCCGGGACACCGTCATATCTCCCATCTGTTTGCTTTGTACCCCGGGGACGCATTCACGGTGGAGCATACGCCGGAGTTGGCTGCAGCAGCCCGGACTACGCTGGAGCGCAGACTCGCAAGCGGCGGCGGACATACCGGCTGGAGCCGGGCCTGGATCATTAACTTCTGGGCCAGACTACAGGACGAGAGCAAAGCCTACACGAATGTACGGGCATTGCTGGAGCATTCGACCCTGCCTAACCTGTTCGACAACCATCCGCCGTTCCAGATTGACGGGAATTTCGGAGGAACCGCGGGAATTGCCGAGATGCTGCTGCAGAGTCACACGGATAGCATCAGACTGCTGCCCGCGCTGCCTGCAAGCTGGAGCGAGGGCAGTGTGAAGGGGCTGCGGGCAAGAGGCGGCTATACCCTCGACTTCTCGTGGGCCGATGGACTCGTTACGGAAGCGGTGGTATCATGTACCGTATCCGGTCCTTGCCGGATCGAAGGTCCGGGCCTGGATTCCGTTTCGTTCACAGGGGAAGCGGGAAGCTCTTATACGTTTACCCGGTAAGCGTGAGCCGGAAGCTGCCAGGATAGAAGTTTATGGAAGATTGCGTAAACTGGATGCTGGCAGAGTTGATGATTATAGAAAATTGCGTAAACAGGAAGCTGGCAGAGCGGATGATTATAGAAGATTGTGCTGGGATTGGCGCATTTGCGCCAATCCTTTTCTGTGATTATGCAGGAAATTCTGCGTATAAAATAGACCCGCCCAAAGTAGGCGATGCGCAGGGATGAAAGGGATAAATCCCACTAATTCCGCAGAAAGTGAGCGATGTGCGGGAATGAAAGGGATAAATCCCACTAATTCCGCCGAAAGTCGGTGATGCGCGGGAATCAAAGGGATAAATCCCACTAATTCCGCCGAAAGTGGGTGATGCGCGGAAATCAAAGGGATAAATCCCACTAATTCCGCCGAAAGTGGGCGATGTGCGGGAATGAAAGGGATAAATCCCACTAATTCCGCCGAAAGTGGGCGATGCACGGGAATGAAGGGATAAATCCCACTAATTCCGCCGAAAGTCGGCGATGTTCAGGAACGAAAGCGGGCGGTAAGAGGAAATGAAGAGCAAAAGTGCCCCTGAATCCACCGAAAGTCGGCGACAGAAAGAAACGAAGAGCAAAAGTGCCCCTGAATCCACCGAAAGTCGGCGACAAGAGATGGCGTAAAATAAGTTGTGTACCAGTATTTGGAGCCTAGTCAGGCAAAAAGTAGGGTATCCTCAGGATTGCGAAACCACCAAGGAGGAACCCTACCAATGACTATTTTACCCGAAAGCTCACTGAATAATCTATTTGAAAAACTTGTTAACGATTTTGTGAAAGACCACTTGGAGTCCATCATGCGTGCAGAAATGCAGGCGTTCATGGCGAGCGAGGAAGCAGGTACACGCAATAGCCGTAACGGATACTACACCCGAAACCTGCACACGAAATACGGCAATCTAGAGGACCTGGAGGTCCCCCGCGACCGCCAAGGATTGTTTCAAACTCAGATGTTTGAGCCGTACCAGCGGCGGGACGGGTGGCTGGAGGAAGCGGTCATCCAGATGTATAAAAGCGGCATGGGGACGCGGGATGTGGCCCGGTTTATTGAAAGTATGTTTGGAAGCCATTACTCTCCAACGACCGTTAGCAACATTACGGCTACCGTCCTGGACGACATCCACCAGTGGCAGAAACGGCCGCTGAGCAAGCGCTACAGCGTGATCTACCTGGATGGGCTGTACGTGAAGCTCAAACGGGGTACGGTCCGCGGTGAGGTCGTTTATTTTGCGATGGGGATTGACGAAGAGGGACAACGTCAAATCCTAGGGTTCTACGTCGGCGGTCAAGAGAGTTCGAACGGCTGGCGTGAGGTCCTTAAAGACCTGTACGACCGTGGAGCGCAGGAAGTGTTGCTCGGTGTGTTTGACGGGCTTCCCGGGCTGGATGCGGCGTTTAAAGAGACGTACCCGCAGGCGGATGTGCAGCACTGTGTGGTGCACAAGGTGCGGGCCACGTTCCCCAAAATCCGGATCGAGCACAAAACCGATGTCCTTGAAGACCTGAAGACCGTGTATACCGCACCGGATGAGGTCGTGGCCCGGGCTAACTTTGATACGGTCAAAGCCAAGTGGAACAAGCTGTATTCGAAAGAAATGAAGTCCTGGGAGGAGCAGTTGTGCACACTCCTGACGTTCTACAAGTACCCGGAGCCCATTCGCAAAGCGATCTATACGTCGAATCCGATTGAGCGAATGAACAAGGAAATCCGCAAACGCCTTAAACCGATGAACAGTTTGACGAATATGGATGCGGCAGAGAAAATCGTGTATCTCGAAATGCTTGACTACAATGAACGTCATGGGCAGCGGGTCGTTCCTGGCTTTGGGATGGAACCCGTCAAAAAGAAGCTAAACGAGTTATTTGAAGCACGCTACCCTTCCTTGCCCACACCCGAAGAAGAATAGCGGATGAATCCAGTTTCTGGGGGTCGGGGTTCCCCCGACCCCCAGAAACACCTGCACCCCCAACCCGTAACCCGGGGAGGTACTTCTACTCTCTTACACAAACTTCTTGACGCTACCCGACAAGAGGAAACGAAGAGCAAAAGTGCCCCTGATTCCGCCGAAAGTCGGCGACAGGAGGAAAAGAGGAGCAAAAGTGCCCCTGAATCCGCCGAAAGCCGGCGACAGGAAGAAATGAGGAGCAAAAGTGCCCCTGAATCCGCCGAAAGTCGGCGACAAGGAAGAAATGAGGAGCAAAAGTGCCCCTGAATCCGTCCGATGTGCGCAGGCAAGAGAAAGGTGTAAACTATCTGTCTTGTTCTTCATTTAAAGCTGCAGCCGTATAATCGCCAGCGGGTGCATTAAGTCATGTGAAATACCGGGAGCGGCTCATCAACCGCTGGCTGCTCCTGTGCTAAAGAACGGAAATTCAGTTGCCGCACAGCAAGCAAGCGTTTTCTTTTTATCGAATTTTCGGGGGGGAAGTACTATAGTTTATGAATTGTAAGCGCATTCTGAAAACGTATAATTAGAGATGTCAACAAGAGAATTTATAAGCATAAGCGATTAGCCAAAAAGGGGAGGCATAACAACATGCACAAAACGGCAAAACGTTCAGCCAAGGCCGCGGCAGCCGGTGTATTAGCACTCACACTGGCACTTACAGGCTGTGGTTCTGGCAACAACAGCAGCAACACCGGAAGCAAAGATAACGCCAGTGGAGGAAACGCCAGTCCGGCGGCAGCCGGAGACGATAATGCTCCGGTAACATTCTCGGTATTTATGAGTGGTCCCGGGCAGCAGCCTACGCCTGACAACAAAATTCTCAAACTGATGAAAGAAAAAACCGGGGTCAGCTTCAATATGGAATTCCTGGTCGGCGACCTGCAGCAGAAGCTGGGCGTCATGATTGCCGGAGGTGACTATCCGGACATCATGTCAGGGGACGACAAGCTGATCAATGCCAAAGCTTACATTCCGCTTGAGGATCTGATTGAGAAGTACGCGCCCAACCTGAAGAAGCATTATGCCGATGTGTGGAACCAGATCAAGGATGAGAGTGACGGTCACATCTATGTACTGCCAAGCTATGGCGTATATCAAGGTAAAATTACTGAACCGACTTACCAGGGACCCGGCTTCTGGCTGCAAAAGAAGGTACTGGAGGAAATGGGCTATCCAACGCCTAAGACCCTTGATGAATATTTCGATATCATTGCCAAATATAAAGAAAAACACCCGGATGTCATCGGGTTCGAATCGCTCAACTTCGACTGGCGTGTGTTCCCGCTGCAGAATGCGCCTGAGCATCTGTCAGGACATCCGAATGACGGAGCGGTTATTGTAGACAACAATGTAGCGCAGATTTTTGCCGACAAGGATATGTCCAAGGATTACTACAAGAAGCTTAATGAGATTAACGCTCAAGGGCTGATGGATAAGGAAGCGTTCGTGCAGAACTATGACCAGTATCTGGCCAAAATCGCAAGCGGCAAGGTCGTCGGTATGTTTGACCAGCACTGGAACTTCCAGGACGGTGAGACTTCCCTGATCTCCCAGGGCAAAATCGAAGATACGTACATCGGCTTCCCTCTGCTCTATCCGGGTGCTGAAGAATGGTACCGTGACCGCGGAGCAGTCGGCACCAACCGCGGCTTCGGCATTTCGATCAATGCCAAGGACCCTGAGCGCATTATCAAATTCTGGGATCAGATGATCACTGAGGAATGGCAGAAGACGATCCAATGGGGAGTCAAGGGTGAGGATTATGAAGTGAATGCGGACGGTTCGTTCTACCGGACACCGGAACAACGGGCAAACGCTGACAAGACAAGCTGGCAGGTAGCTAACAAAATCACAGGTATGCACGGTTATATGCCTAAAATTCAAGGTACGTACAGCGACGGAAATGCAGCAGATCCGGGTACGCAGCCACAGGAATTCTTCGACAGCCTGAAGCCGTATGACCAGAAGATTCTGAAGGCGTACAACAAGAAATCCTGGTCTGAATTCTTCAAGGAACCCAAAGAGAACAATATCTACTTCCCGGCGTACTCCATCGTGCTTAAGGATGGTTCGCCAGCTCAGCTTGCACAGTCCAAGCTGAATGACCTTCAGGTTAAATTCCTGCCCAAAGCCATTATGGCCAGTCCGGCAGAGTTCGAAGGTGTATGGCAGGATTATGTGGACAAAATCCACAAGCTGGACATCAAGGCCTACGAAGACCGGATTAATGAAGGCATCCAGCAGCGTATCGAAAAATGGAGCGTCAAGTAAGCGGCACTAAGGCTTGAAACGGAGCGGGAAATGAACTTTCCCGCTCTTCCTAAATAGGAGTGGAGAGAACGATTACACAGGAGGGAATACTACATGTCTGATGCCGTACTGGACAAACAGGTCAAGAAACAGAAGACCCGTAGAAGCAAAGTCGATCCGGAAATCGGTGTGAGCCTCAGCTGGAAGACGCTAAAGATACAGAAACAGCTTATTTTCATGTCTGTGCCGATTGCCATCTATTTAATTATTTTTAACTATGTTCCTGTTTGGGGATGGATTATGGCCTTCCAGAATTACCGCCCGGCGCTCTCCTTCGGCCAGCAGGAGTGGGTAGGCTTCCAGCAGTTCAAATTCCTATTCTCCGATGAGACCTTCATGCTGGTGCTGCGCAACACGGTTGCCATGAGCTTCATCAATCTTGTACTCGGTACGGTGACGGCTATCGGCCTGGCTTTGCTGCTGAATGAGATTAGACTCAAGTTCTTCAAACGTATCGTCCAGTCAATTTCATATTTGCCGCACTTTCTGTCCTGGGTTATCGCAGCGGGTATTGTCGCTACCTCCCTGTCGATTGATGACGGGATTGTCAATGTCATTCTAATGAAGCTTCACCTGATCAAAGATCCGATTATGTGGCTCAGTGAAGGCAAGTATTTCTGGGGCATTGTCGGGGCTTCCAACGTGTGGAAAGAAGTAGGCTGGGGTACGATTATCTATCTGGCCGCGATTACCTCCATTGACCCTTCCCTGTATGAGGCAGCATCCATCGACGGCGCTACGCGTCTGCAAAAAATGCGTTTTGTCACTCTTCCGGGAATTAAAGCAACCTTTGTGATTCTGCTGATTATGAATATTGGACATATTCTGGATGCCGGCTTTGAGCTTCAGTACCTGCTCGGCAACGGTCTTACTATAGACTATTCGCAGACCATCGACATCTTCGTCATTAAGTACGGGATCTCTATGGGGAACTATTCTCTGGCTACGGCAGCAGGGATCTTCAAGACCATCGTCAGCGTTATTCTCGTCTTCATGGCCAACTATACTGCCAAACGTCTCGGCGAAGAGCGGTTAATCTAAAGGAGGAAGCCCTTATGAAAGCTGTAGCAAAAGGATCAAGCCGCATAGAGCCGGTTGTGTTTCATACACTGAACACGCTGTTCATGCTCTTTGTGGTTGCTGTAACCTTGTATCCATTCCTCCACACGATGGCTGTTTCGTTCAACGACGGCAGTGACACGCTGGCCGGTGGAATCTATCTCTGGCCCCGTTCGTGGACGCTGGAGAATTACAAGGCGGTCTTTGTTTCAGGGACGATCTACCATGCCGCATTTATCTCGGTATCCCGCACGGTCATCTCAACGCTGCTCGGTGTTTTTCTCACCACTATGCTGGCTTATGCACTGGCGCAGCCACAATATATTTTTCGCAAAAAAATCGGCCTGCTGTTCATCCTGACCATGTATTTCAATGCCGGACTGATTCCGAACTACTTCCTGATCAAGAATATGGGCCTGCTGCATAGCTTCATGGTCTATATCCTTCCGAGTCTGGTCAGCGCATTCAACCTGATCATTATGCGGACCTATATCCGCGGTCTTCCGTTCAGTCTAACCGAATCGGCGAAGATCGACGGGGCGGGGGATTTCCGGATTTTCTGGAAAATCATCTTCCCGCTGTGTACTCCTGTACTGGCAACGGTTGCTTTGTTCATTGCGGTAGGTTCATGGAATGCCTGGTTCGATACCTTCCTCTATGCTTCCTCGGATCTTAAGCTAAGCACACTGCAATATGAAATGATGAAGCTGCTGGGTTCCACGATGAGCACGAACAATGATCCTTCCATGCTTGCGGGAGGCCAGAATAATCAGGTGCAGGCCCTGGTTACACCGGCTTCCATCCGTTCCGCGATCACGATCGTTACGGCTGTCCCGATTTTGTTCGTCTACCCTTTCTTGCAGAAGTATTTCGTGGTAGGGTTGAACCTGGGAAGTGTGAAAGAATAATTGTCATTTAGAATGATATAAGAAAAATATGGATAATATAACCGTTTCGGGTGAAGCCGAAGCGGTTTCTCCTGTTCAATACTGGTGAGCCTTGCAGAACTCAAAATACTTAAATAAAGAGGGTGATCCAATGCTTAAGGTACTGTTTGCCGACGATGAGCCGCTTATGCTGGAAGGGCTGCGATTCCTGGTAGACTGGGAGAAATTAAACTTTGAAGTATGCGGTGAGGCTCTGGACGGGGAGGACGCGCTGGATCTGATTCACAGCACCCGTCCTGATCTGGTTATAACTGATGTGCGCATGCCGGTAATTGACGGTCTTGAACTAATAAAAAGAGCTTCCAAAACCGATTTCCGGCCCAAGTTTATTATCTTCAGCGGCTACGCCGACTTTGAGTATGCCAAGCGGGCGCTTAAGTACGGGGTATCCAACTATTTGACCAAACCTCTGGATGAGAAGGAGCTAACAGAGGCGCTGCAGATCGTAACCGACCAAATCCATAAGGAGCGCAAGGTGTCCTCACGGCGCGAGGCTCTTTCGGCTCTGATGCAGGCGGATACGGTATCCCGGCTCCTGATGCGGGAGAACACGGAAGAGGAGCGGCAGAAGGGGATGAAGAGCCTTGGGATCACCCCCGCCTCGCGGATATGCTGTATACTGGTCCATGGAACAGCGCCTGACAGTCTTCAGCTGCGTGAGCAGGTCTCTGCCATGGGCGGCAAGGAGCCGCTGTGCAGCCTGAGCGTCTATCCGTTCACTGCAGGAAGCGGGAAGCATGGATATTTGCTGGTGTCCCCGCAGGAAGGACCGGAGCTTGACCCGGCCATGCTCACAAGCTGGATGGATGAAATACGTCCCTTGTACAGCACTCCGGTCTGTTTCACGGCAAGCCTTCAGCATCACGGACCGGAAGCTCTGAATTCGGCTTATCAGGATGCGCTGGCTGCTGAGCTGTGCAGGCCGGATGCCGCGGAGGGCGGAGCGGCCGGCTTCTTCGAGAAGCAGGATAAGACTCAGATGGCGATGCTTCCGGCAGAGCTGAGAAGATCGCTGCTGCAATCCGTCACTGAAGGGAAGCTTGAGCACCTGAGCGGGCAACTCCGCGATGTGTTCAAGATATTCTCGGCGGAGGTGGCTTCAAGCTCATGGATCGACGCTTTTCTGGCCAATATCAAAGCTGAGCTGCTACGTGAAATTACTGCCAGAGGGGGAGACTATGCGCAGTGGGTGAAAAAATGGTTTCCGTCCCGGTATACGGCCAGCTGCCTGCCTCTGCTGGAGAGGCAGACGGAGGAGGAGCTGTGCGAGGCTGCAGAATGGTTCGCAGCTGCTGCGGACGGCAGGCGGGAGGACCAGATAGTGTCTGCCGTGACGGAGTATGTCCGCAGGCATTATCAGGAGAAGCTGAAGCTGCAGGATATTGCGAAAGTTCTGCATGTGAATTCCGCTTACCTGGGACAACGGTTCAGGAAGCATTACGGCAGCTCTTTTAACGACTATCTCCATGAATACCGCATTGAAGAAGCCAAGAAGCTGCTGCGCCGGACCGATATGGGTATTTCCGATATCTCAAGCCGGGTGGGCTATGCGGACGCTGATGTGTTCGCTGCCAAGTTCAAGGCGCTCAACGGCGTTACGCCTACCGTATACAAGAAGAGCTAAATCAAGGGGAGGAGGGGACTGCATGAAGCATAAACGGAAGCCGTCTGCCTTCATCAATGATATTCCGCTCAAATACAAGTTTTTGTTTATCTACTTACTGTGTGTTCTCGTCCCCATACTCAGCATCAACGCCCTTTTTTATGTGCAGATCAGCCGCAACGTGGAAGTACGGGAGAGGGAGAATCTGGGGATTTCGGTAGACCGGGTGGTCTATGATCTGATGCAGATCGTGAATGAATGTGTGGCGATCAGCAATACGGTGGCTGCAGACCGGCCCTATATGGAGATGATGGATTATGCCTACCCGGATAATGAGGCTTATTATGATGCCTATAACGATTTTCTTAAGGACAAGCTGCGGCAGTACAGCAATCTCCACTCCTATATCTACTGGATGGGCATATATACCTCCAATCCGACGATCCAGAATGGCAGCAGCTATTTTATTCTGTCAGACAAGGATAAGCAGAGTGAATGGTACCGCAAAATATCAAGCAGCACAGACAAGGTATTGCTGACCTCCTATCAGGGGACCAACCCGCTTAATCCGCCCCAGCAGGAGGTGTTTGTCAGCCTGATCCGCAAGCTAGATAACTTTACGGGCCAGCCCTACAATAAGTATTTGCGGATTGATCTGCGGCTGAACAATGTGCAGGAGCTGTTCCAGAAGGAGCGTGATTATCTGGATTTCAAGCTGCTGGATGAGAAGAACCGGATCGTGCTGGCATCGGGTCAATCCTTCTACTCGCTGGACACCAATGCTCTGCTGAATGTGGACACAAGCCTGGATCAGCCATCCAAGCAGATTGTCCGTACGCTCAGCAGTGCAGCCTACACCAAGGGCTGGCGTCTGGTCGGAACTCCGGAGGGCCGGAAGGTGAATCATGAAATGGTCCATGCGCTAAGGATCTCACTGATTCTTGCTCTATTAACTATAATTCTCCCTACCCTGCTCATGATTGTGATTATAAGGTCCTATAATCTGCGGGTCAGATTGCTCTACAAGCATATGAAGCTGGTCAAATATGAACAGTTCGAGAGCATTGATATGTATGAGGGGAAGGATGAAATCGGCGGACTGATCCGCAGCTTCAATCTGATGACCGGGAAAATCCGCAATCTGATCAATGATGTCTATAAGCTGGAGATTCAGAAGAAGGACCTGGAGCTTGAACGGGTACGAGCGGAGCTGAAATATCTGGAAAGCCAGGTGGACCCTCATTTCCTCTTCAATACGCTGAATGCCATATTGGTCATTTGCAAGAAATATAAGTATGAACAAGTCACGGATGTCATCCGCAATCTGGCGCTGATTATGCGCAGGCTGCTAAGCTGGAAGGATGATCTTATTACTGTAGAGGAAGAGGTCTCTTTTATCGAAATGTATCTGCAGATTGAGAAGTTCCGCTTTCAGAACCGGTTCTCATATGTGCTGGATATTGAGCCGGAGGTGCTGAAATGCCGGATTCCCAAGATGAGCATACAGGCCTTGGTGGAGAATTCCTGCAAGCATGGCCTACAGTCGGTCAAATGGGCAAGGGAAATCCACGTGTCCGCGGCGAGGGATAACGCTGGCCTGCTGATCGTAGTGACGGACAATGGCAAGGGAATCGAGAAGGAGAAGCTGGAATGGATCAAGTCCCATCTGGAAACGGAGCAGGATTCCGGACAAAATGTCGGGCTTCGCAATGTGTATAAACGCTTGATGTTGTACTATAACGGCAGAGCCAGGTTCAGCATTGAGAGCACCGAATATGAACAGACGGTCATTACCATCCGGATTCCCGAGGACTTGAGCCTGGATCTGGTAGTGGAGGGATCTCATGTATAAAGTGGTACTCGCGGATGATGAAACCCTCGCATTAGAGGGATTGCGGACACAGACGGATTGGGAAGAGCTGGGCTTTGAAATCTGCGGAGCCTGCGAGAATGGGGAGGAAGCGCTGGCTGCGATTGTACAAAACTCGCCCGATCTTGTGATTACAGATATCCGTATGCCCGGGATTGACGGGCTGGAGCTGATAAGGCGCGTGCGCAGCCTTGAGATGGAGCAGCCGATCTTCGTCGTTCTCAGCGGCTACGGCGAATTCGAATATGCAAGAACTGCCATTCGTTATGGGGTAAGTCACTATCTGCTGAAGCCGGTCGTAGAGGCCGAATGGGATAAGGTGCTTACAGACATTACGGATGAGCTGGAGCTACGCGTTAAGCAGCGGATGCAGCAGAGCATGCTGGCGAGCCGACTGCTGCCGCTGGCGATTGCGCGCATGCTTGAGGGCCACTGGGCCGAGCCTGAAGAGGAGGCGGCCGAGCAGATGGACCGTCTGGATGAGACCGTCACGGGCTGGACGTATCTGCATGTGGAGGGCGATAGCAGCAATATCACAGACCTTTGCCGGGAGCTGGCCGGACCGGCAGGTGCCCTGTTCATTGACCTGCCCGGCGATCAGGCCGGACTGGTTGTGGAGAGCTCGGCGGGGGCGGCCGGGCTGGCGGAGCAGCTATACGCTGGGCTGGTCCGCAGCGGTGTGAAGGGCTCCGTCAGCATCGGGCCGAGTGTGCAGTCACTCCGCGAGCTGCCTGTCTCCTACAGGGAAGCGGCAGGGGCTGCGGCCCGCCACTATTTCTATTCAGACGGAAGCGGTCCGGTGCATTCGGCCATTGAAGGCGAGGGCCAGGTGAACTACAATCTCCCTGCCACAGAGTTGCTCGAGGAAATAATAAGCGCTGTGGAGAGGCTGCAGGAGCAGAAGGTTCAGGAGAAGCTGAACGAAATGTTCAGCGTGTTCAAGGAGAACCGGACAGATCCGGGAGTTGTACAGATGACCAGCATGGATATCATGCTGAGAAGCATGGAATTGCTGAAGGAATTCGGCGGAGCGGACGATCAGTGGATCGGTTCGCTTGATTTTTTCAGAACGGAGCCCAAATCGCTGGAAGCCCTGCAAGCCACCCTTCAGAGCGCGCTGGCAACAAGTATGAATTATATCCGGCAGCACAAGGAACGTAACTCAGAGCATCCGCTTATCCGCGTAGAATGCTTCTTGCGGGATCATTATTCCAGGCATTTGACTGTAAAAGAGATTGCCGAGCACTTCTATATCAATCCGGTGTACCTGGGCCAGGCCTTCATCAAAAAGCATGGGATCAGCATTCTGGAATACATTCACAATCTGCGTATAGAAGCAGCCAAAAAGCGGCTGATCGAAACCCGCGACACAGTCAGGAGCATTGTGGAGAGTGTGGGTTATGTGCACTATCACCATTTCCTGAGAGAGTTTGAGAAACGGACGGCACTGAAGCCGGTGGCATTCCGCGAACAGTCCCAGTCTGATAAAGGATAGATCCATTAATTTATTAGGGTCCATGTATTTAGTATGGTAATGGTAAACGCATACAAATTCGCTATGATAGAGATAGCTGTCCAACAATGCTGTTATTCACAGGAGGTCCACGGCATAGGCATGCAGGCCCATTGGAATATCTATGGCCCGTCCATTGAAGAAATCCGCAGCGCCCTTGAGCTGTACGCTTCTTTTGGGGCTCAAAATCCTGATTACGGAGCTGGATATCTCCATGTTCCGTAATGAGGATAAGCGCACGGACTTGAAAGCGCCAACATTAGAAATGCTGAGGCTCCAGGAGGAGCGTTATACGGAGATCTTCGCCCTTCTGCTGGAATACAAAGCTTCCATTGATTCGGTGATCTTCTGAGGCGTGGCCGATGATTATACCTGGCTGGACGGTTTCGCAATCCTAATTGTTATAACCATCTTATCGCTAACAACAATGGAGGGAATTAAATGACAACTCAATTGAATCAGGCTACCGGAAAGGTACCCCCTAACGGTAATCCGCTGGTAGCGCACAGATACGGAGCCGACCCTTATGCCCTGGTATTCGGGGACAGAGTCTACCTGTACATGACCAACGACGCGCTGGAATATGATGAGAGCGGTGTGGTGAAAGAGAACTCTTACAGCAGTATCAATACCATTACCGTCATCTCCTCTGCCGACCTGGTCAACTGGACCGATCATGGCGCGATTGCCGTGGCCGGACCGGAGGGCGCTGCGAAGTGGGCTACCCAATCCTGGGCACCGGCAGCAGTTCATAAGGTGATTGGCGGCAAGGACAAGTTCTTCCTGTACTTCGCCAATAATGCCAGCGGGATTGGGGTTCTCTCAAGTGACAGTCCGGTGGGGCCATGGGTTGACCCAATCGGGGAAGCGCTGATTCTGCGCTCCACACCGGGGGTGGCGGATGTGACCTGGCTGTTCGACCCGGCGGTTCTGGTCGATGACGACGGCAAGGGCTACATTTACTTCGGAGGCGGTGTCCCGGAAGGACAGTTCGCAGAGCCGGGCACAGCCCGGGTGATGAGACTGGGTGAGGATATGACCAGCGTAGTGGGTACTGCTGAAGTGATCCCGGCGCCATTCATGTTCGAGGATGCCGGGATTCATAAGCGGAACGGTGTCTACTACTATACTTACTGCTCGAACTTTTATGACGGGGAACGGCCAGAGGGCAGCCCTCCGGCGGGGGAGATCGCCTATATGACAAGTGATAGTCCCATGGGTCCCTGGACATATCAGCGGACGATCCTGAAGAATCCGGGACATTTCTTCGGAGTCTCCGGGAACAACCACCATGCGGTGTTTGAATTTCATGACAGCTGGTATATTGCTTATCACGCCCAGACCTTATCCAAGGCACAAGGGATTGCGAACGGCTACCGCTCCACGCATCTTAACCGCCTGACTCATCATGAGGACGGTTCCATTCAAGAGATTCATGCGGACTATGAGGGCGTGAAGCAGCTTGTCACACTGAACCCGTATGAACGCATCCCGGCAGCAACGATGGGCTGGAGCGCGGGGGTGAAGACAGAATTTCTCACTGCCGGGGGAGAGCAGATCGTAACGGATATAGAGAACGGCGGCTGGATCGGATTATCCGGAGTGGACTTCGGGAGCCGGGGAGCAAAAGCGTTCCAGGCTTCGGTTCTGGGCCTTGAAGCCGGCGGTGTACTGGAGCTGCATCTGGATGACCCGGCTGGCCCGCTCGCCGGCAAGCTGTCCGTGCCTGCGGCGAACGGGGCAGAATGGACGGAGCTGAAGAGGGAGGTCCATGGAGCCATAGGGGTACATTCACTCTATCTGGTATTCACAGGCGCGAGCGGCAAGGACTTGTTCAAGCTGGCAGCTTGGAAATTCACGACAGAAGCATAACCAACTTCAAGGAGGCCAAAGCATTGAATACCGCGATCATTACCAATCCTGTAATGTGGGCAGATGTCCCGGATGTGGATGTTATCCGGGTCGGCCCTGTATTCTATATGGTCAGCACCAGCATGCACTCCATGCCGGGCTGTCCGATTATGAAGTCAGAGAATCTGTACGACTGGGAAATAGTGAATTATGTCTATGACTCCTTCGAGGATCATGAGGCCCACCGGCTGGAAGACGGCCAAGGGATATACGGCAGCGGTTCTTGGGCGGCCTCCCTCCGCTATAAAGACGGAATCTACTATGTATGCTTCTCCTCCAATGATATGGACCAGTTCTATATCTACCGGACCGGAGATATTGAGCAGGGACCCTGGGAGCGTTCGGTGATTCCGGGACTCCATCATGACCCGGCTCTCCTGCTGGATGAAGATAACCGCAATTATGTGATCTATGGCAACGGGGACATCATGATCAAGGAGCTGACAGCGGATCTGACGGCTGTGAAGCCCGGCGGAACGGATCAGCTGCTGCTGGAAGGCGAACGGGAAGACATCGGCCTGCGGATTGAAGGCTGTCATGCGCATAAGCGGAACGGCTATTATTATCTGTTCTTCATTGAATGGCCGAGAACCGGCAATCAGCGCAGACGCCAGCTGTGCTACCGTTCCCGTGAGCTGCCGGGTCCTTACGAGCGGAGGGTTATTCTGGATGATGATCTGGGCTACCGGAATAACGGTGTCGCCCAAGGCGGCATTGTCGATACACCGGACGGCGACTGGTACGCGGTGCTGTTCCAGGATCATGGGGCTGTCGGACGGATTCCCTGTGTCCTCCCCGTAAGCTGGGAGCAGGATTGGCCGGTGATCGGGGAGAACGGTGAAGCGCCTAAAGTGTTCCGGACGAAGCTTCCTGCGGGGGAGCCGAAGCCGCTGGTGATCAGCGATGAGTTCGATTATACCAGCGGCCGGCTGGCGCTGAACTGGCAGTGGAACCATAATCCCGACAACGGGCTATGGTCTCTCACCGAGCGGCCGGGTTATCTGCGGCTGCGCACCGGACGCACAGCAGACAGCATTCTGCGGGCTCGTAATACACTGACCCAGCGGACGGAAGGTCCGGCGTGCAGCGCGGAGACGCTGATTGATCTCTCAGGCATGCAGACCGGCGACAGGGCAGGTATGGTTGCCTTGCAGAACGGGTACGGGACGGTCGAGGCTGCGGCCTTGGAGCAGGGCGGGTTCAGCGTGAGTATGTGCGTCAACAGCGGTGACGGCTGTCCGCAGACGGTAGAGAGTATTCCATTCACCGGCAACAGGATATATCTAAGAATCGATTTTAATTTCGAAGATAGCGTGGACACGGCCCATTTCTTCTATTCGGCAGATGGGGCGGCCTGGAAGGCTATTGGCGGAACGCTGCATATGAAATATACACTGGATCATTTCATGGGCTACCGGATTGGCTTGTTCAATTATGCGACCCAATCATCCGGAGGTTATGCCGATTTCGATTATTTCCGTTATCGCAGGCAGGGCTAAGTCCGGGTCTTGAAACCGAAACCGGCAGCCTGGATGCCGAAGGCGGGGGCAGTTTAAGAATACCGGCCAGAGGCAGCGACAGAGTGCAGGTGTGCTAATAGTTGGCTTAATCAGCATGTGAGGGGCATTGGTTAATGCTTCTCATTTGCTTGTCGTCTAGCCCGTACCCGCTCCAGCAAAACTGCCGAGATAACTACAATTGCCTATTCTTCCTGCCGGGTTTCAGCCTGTTTGGAAGCAAGCTTCTCGCGGTAGGCCCGGGGGGAGAAGCCGGTAAGCTGCCGGAACTGCCGGCAGAAATGCTCGACATTCGCATAGCCGCAGAGTGCTGCGATCTCCGCAATTTTGTGCTGGCCATAGCCAAGCTTCTCCTTGGCCAGCCGAATCCGGCAGTGAATGACATCCTCCATGCAGGAGATGCCGAAGGTGGATTTGTATATGGTCTGCAGGTAGCCTGTACTTATATGCAGATGCCCGGCCATAGAGGACACGGTCCAAGGGTGGCCGGGGTTGCTGTAAAGCGTCTTGCGCAGCTCCAGAAGATTATAATATTGCGGAGTCAGCTTGTCCTCGGACGCCTCGGACAGCTTATTGAACAAGAGCCGGAACAGGTAATCAATGGATAGCTCCCGGTAATCGTTCTGGAAGGAGTTCTCCAGTGTCAGCAGCTGAAACAGCTGATGGCAATAGCCGGGGTCCGGCAGCGAGAATGGAGTGCCGACTGGTAGGACGGTCTCTGTAATATAAGATTCATCCGCATCAAAGCGGACCCAGTCATTCACATACTTCCGGGAGCAGGCCCGGTAATAAATGCTGTGCTTAGGCGGATACAAGACAGCAGAGTGAGCGGGGAATTCCTTCAATTCCCCATTCACATCAAACAGTGCCGGAGTCTGTGTCAGTACAAGAAGCCAGGCATCCAGCCCTTCCGGAATGCTGTACACGAAATCATGCTGATGCGTAGCGTCATATTCAACGTAGTGTATTGCGGGCATTGGCTTCTCCTTTCTTCGGATAGATCAATTAATGGTCAGTAAATATCATTGTTAGAAATTCGCTCAATCTCTATAATTTATAGTGTGTATCACGAGTGTAGCTGAATAATGACAGTGGAAGGTGTATTACTGGTTATTAGAAATTATCAATAAGAAGGAAGGTTATTGATTAATGATACCACAACAAAACGAGGATCGGAATCAGATCCTTTGCTATACAAGGCTGCCGCAGGAGGATATGGTGTACGCTTCGAGGCTTGCCCACAGCATGCACTTGGCTTACAGCACAGACGGGCTTCTGTTTCAGGAATTGAATCATAACTCAGGTGTTCTGTTCGCCAAGGCGACGGAGAATGAAGACGGGACACTCCGGGCCAAGAGCCTGAATCATCCTTATCTTTTCCACTTGGCTGACGGGAATTACGGCGTAATTGCTGTGCGTACTGAGGCAGACGGTGAAGCCGATGAACAGAGTAAGGGGAAGGTGCTGTTGTTCTCCTCTGCCGATTTACTGCAATACAGCGAGGTGGGACTGCTGGAGCTTAAGGCCGATACCTTTGTAAGCGATGTCTCCTGCCAATACGATCCTGAGCGGAACGGTTACCTGATCAGCTGGATGGATGAATATGGTCAGGGGTATGAGAGCTGGATGACCGACATTATGAGCCTCAAAAATGTCTCGGCTCCGGGAAAAGCAAAGCCGTTCACTCTGGATACCGTGCTTGCCGATATTGAAGGGATTCTGCCGCGCAATGTGATCTCTGTCTCTGCAGAGACAGCCCGCAGACTCTTCTGCAAGCTTACTGTTCCAGAGAACATTGCTATCGTGGTTCCGGACCGCGTAAGTGCGGCTTCGTTAGAGGAAGTGAAGGCTGTGCGGGCAACGGCTCTATACAGCGATGGTACGCAGGCGTCCAAAAAAGTGGATTGGAATATGGGCGCCATCGACTGGAGCCAGGCGGGAACCTACAGAATTACCGGGGAGATCCATCAGGAGCATTATCCTTTTCCAATCGCACTTGACCGTGCTGACCCTTGCATTACACAGTGGAAGGGGAAATATTATTTCATTGCCACCAATGATGCGGATCAGAATCATACGCTGTATATGAGGGAAGCGGATACTATTCCCGGACTGGTAACGGCTGAAGAGGTGCTGATTCTCGATTCATCCACCTATGAACAGATTCGCGGTCTGCTGTGGGCGCCGGAATTCCATTTCATTGAAGATGAGCTGTACATTTTTCATGCGGCAACCTCTGGTGAATTCTTCTATGAAGAGTCGCATGTGATGAAGCTGCGGGCAGGTGGTCATCCGATGAACGCGGCGGACTGGACTATCCCGAAGCGTGTAGTGAAGAAGGACGGCACATATTTGTGTGAAGCAGGCAAGACGATTTCTCTGGATATGACTGTCATCCGGTGGAACGGCAAGCTCTATGCGGCATGGTCGGAGCGCCAGTTCGTGCCTGTCGATCTGGGGGCCAGGGTCTATATCGCAACCATCGATCCGCAGGAGCCGTGGAAGCTGACCAGTGATCCGGTGCTGCTGACCCGGCCCGACTATGGGTGGGCTAACAATCATACCTTTGTGGATGAAGGCCCGTTTGCCCTGTATTCGGATGACAAGCTCTACGTGACCTTTGCCAGCGCAGCGGTGGATGCCACCTATGTTGTCGGTCTCCTGACTGCAGATAGAGGGGCGGATCTGCTGGATACAGAGAGCTGGACCAAAGGCAATTATCCGCTGCTGACCTCCAGAAGTGTGCCGGGAGAATACGGTCCGGGCCATAATTCCTACGTGACGGACGAGGATGGGGTCATCTGGAACGCCTATCATGCGAGACCGGGAATTGACGGACCACGTAGCTCCGGTCTCCGCCGTGTGCATTTTGACATTGACGGTGCTCCGGTTCTGGATTTCACAGAGGAAAAGGACCTGAATCCGGAGCTGAAGCAGGTATCCATGGAAGTGAACGTAGGCTAGCTAGTGGGTCTGTTAGCCGCATCAGCGTCTCCCTGGAAGAGTGAACGCAAGAATGTACGGGATCATCATTGTTGACGATAACGCCCTTAATATGCAGAAGACTTGCAAGGAAGAGGAGGAATTGATTATGGAATATCATGTTGCCATTCAAGGGAGCGATCAGGCGCCGGGTACGGCGGAACAGCCATTCCGCTCCGTTTCCCGTGCTGCGGCTCTTGCGGTGCCGGGAGATACGATTACAGTACATGCGGGGATATACAGGGAATGGATCAGCCCGGCCAATGGAGGTACAGAGGAACAGCGGATTGTATATCAGTCTGCCGGGGATGGGGAAGTGGTTATCACCGGTGCTGAGCCTGTGGCCGATTGGACGGATGAAGGGGACGGCGTCTGGAGTACGGAGGTACCGAACACCCTGTTTGTTGTCCGCAACCCCTATAAGGTTAAATTGTACGGGGACTGGCTGTTTGAAGGCGCGTTCCAGCCGCATTTGGGAGAGGTATACCTTGACGGCAAGTCCCTATATGAATGTGATGGCGTTGACAAGCTGCGCAATCCCCAGGTTTGGCCTCAGGCCAAATATGCGGAGGACTCTCTGCTGCAGTGGTATGCGGAAGTAAGCTCCACGGCCACCACAATATGGGCGAACTTCGGCGGCAGGGACCCGCGCAAAGAGAATGTGGAAATCAATGTGCGCCCTTATTGCTTCTGGCCGGAGAAGACCGGCCGCAGCTACATAACTGTCAGGGGCTTCACACTCCGGCAGGCCTCACCCCAGTGGGCTCCGCCAACAGCTTTGCAGGAAGGGCTCATTGGCCCCCATTGGAGCAAGGGCTGGATTATTGAGGATAATCTGATCAGCGAGTCCAAATGTACAGGCATCAGCCTCGGCAAAGAAATCACCACCGGGCATAACGAATGGTCGGAGAACCGGATCAAGGGCGGAACGCAACGGGAGCAGGAGGTTATTTTCCGTGCTTTGCGCAAGGACTGGCACAAGGACCGGATTGGAAGCCATATTGTCCGCAACAATGTGATTCATGACTGTGAACAGGCTGGAATCGTAGGGCATCTAGGAGGTGCTTTTAGCCAAATCTATCAGAACCGCATTTACAATATCCATCATAAACGTATTTTCCACGGCGCAGAAGTCGGAGGCATCAAACTCCATGCTTCACTGGATACCCAAATTTGCGGGAATGTCATTTACAGCTGCTACCGGGCACTTTGGCTGGATTGGCAGGCGCAGGGCACCCGTATCAGCCGAAACACCTTTTACGACAATTTGTCCGAGGATCTCTTTGTAGAGGTCTGTCACGGCCCTTATATGGTGGATCACAACCTGTTCCTGTCTCCGATGAACTTTCGCAATATGGCTCAAGGCGGTGCGTTTGTTCATAATCTGTTTGCCGGCAGGTTTGTGGTGCGTTCCGAGCTTACCCGTTATACACCCTACCATATGCCTCATGAGACAGCTGTTGCCGGGTTCAGTAATATCACGGGTGGCGACGACAAGTATTATAACAACCTATTTATAGGTGATGACGATCCGCACAACGAGCCGCTGCCGATGACTTTTTTCGAGCATCTTCCACTCACTCCAAGAGAAAATCTGGACGAAAGCGGTGCCCCGGTAATGGACGGTATCCCGGATAACTCCCGCTGTTATCTTCACCCTGTGGGGTTGGGCGGGTACAACGATTACCCGGACTCCATGCACAAGCGGTGGTGGGAATATACCAAGGAAGAAATTGCGGCGATGGAGGAAGCCGAAAAGCCGTTCCAGCCCGATAGGATGGCACTTCCTGTCGCGATACAGGGCAATGTGTATTTGAAAGGCGCGGTCCCCAGTTCTCATGAGCCGGATGCAAGGGCCTATGTTGACAACGGTGTTGAGATCGAAATCGATCCAGCTGTAAACAAGGTGCAGTTGTATATTAAAAGCGCTGAAATGATGCATGCTGCAGCTCCAGCTGTAGTTACGACTGAGATGCTCGGCAGAAGCTATCACGCGGAGATGTACTACGAGGAACCGGATGGCTCCGCCTACCGTTTTGACCACGACTTTTTTGGCAAACAGCGCCCGGATCAAAATATCACGCCCGGACCATTTGAATTGCTAGATGATAGTCCGGTGAAGATTGTGCTGTAACGCAGAATAATGGGGCAAGGCTCCCACACTTTGTTTATTGAATAAACTAAGTGTGGGATATACATAAATTCAAGGAGAGGGATGAGGACATTGAACGGGAATAATCCGAAGTATTTAACACAAAAGCCAGGGTATGATCAGGAGCGGGAAGGGATCGCGCGGGGAGAGATCCGCACGATTGAATATCCTTCTGCGACAGTAGGCAACACGCGGAAGGCCCGGGTGTATACACCGCCCGGATATTCCAGTGCAGAGAAATACAGCGTCTTGTATCTGCTCCACGGCATTGGCGGAGATGAGGACGAATGGTATACCCACGGCAAACCGCAGATCATCCTGGACAATCTGTATGCCGATCTGCTGCTGAAGCCCATGATCGTTGTGCTGCCGAACGGCCGGGCGATGCTGAATGACCGGGCGGAAGGCGATATTTTCGCCCCCGACAAGGTGCAGGCCTTTGAAACGTTTGAATCGGATTTGCTGAACGATCTCATTCCTTATATAGAAGCGAATTATTCAGTCCTGACGGACCGGATGCACCGTGCCCTGGCCGGATTATCCATGGGAGGTGGGCAATCGCTCAACATGGGTCTGAGCCATCTGGACCGGTTTGCCTGGATCGGGGCGTTCTCCCCGGCTCCCAACACGAAGGAGCCTGAGCTGCTGGTACCCGATCCGCAGCAGACGTCCGCAACGCTTAGCCTGCTCTGGTTATCCTGCGGCGATCGGGACAGCCTCAAGTATGTCAGCGACCGGACGCACGCCTATTTCGCGGAGCATGCGGTGCCGCATATCTGGGTTGAAGAACAGGGTGATCATGATTGGCCGGTCTGGAAGAACGGCTTGTATCAGTTCTCGCAGCTTATTTTTTAAATGGTTTGGGGGCGTTCGGAATGAGTGCCTCTGATTCCGCTGGAGGTGCTGCTATTGTAGCAGCGAAACGTCCTGCCGGACGTACACTGATTGTCCGTTGATCAAACGCTGACCGAGCATTGATCGAGTACTGATCGAGTACTGATCGAGTACTGATCGAGTACTGATCGGGCACTGATCGGGCACTGATCGGGCACTGGTCGAGCACTGGTCGAGTACTGATCGAGTACTGATTGAGTACTGATTGAGTACTGATTGAGTACTAATCGGGCACTGGTCGAGCACTGATTAAGCACTGATTATCCGCTGATTGCCCCATCAATCGCCCGCTAATCACACACCCAACGTCCGCCGATCGCCAACTAATCAGCCTCTAATCACTCACCTGTCGTCCACCGATCGCAGAAGACTGCATTGCACGCGGCGTTGAGGTTGTTGGGAGGAAATAGTTGGATTTTATACACTTGCTGATAAACAAATATCCCTTACTGCAACTGTAGTTGGATAAACAGCACTTAATTCATTGAAATTCACCTTAAATGGAGAATACAGCAAAATTAGATGCTCTTTTTCCACTTGCTTGTCTGCAAACGCCGGAATCGGCCTAATTAAGATACGTTTTTCCACTTGCTTGCTGACGAGGGCGATTGGTTGGATAGGAGCAGGCTGGTTGGCGATGAAGGGGCGCTAGGTTGGATAGGAGTAGGCAGGTTAGCGATGAAGGAGCGCTAGGCTGGATAGGAGTAAGCAGGTTTGTGATGAGGGAGCGCTATAGGTTGGATAGGAGTAGGCAGGTTGGCGATGAAGGAGCGCTAGGTTGGATAGGAGCAGGCTGGTTGGCGATGAAGGGGCGCTTGGTTGGATAGGAGTGGGCAGGTTGGAGATGAGAGGGCGCTTGGTTGGTTAGGAGTAGGCAGGTTGCCGAAGAGGAGGCGATTTGTTGGATATGGGTAGGCTGTTAGCCGAAGAGGGGCCAGGTTGGCTGGATAGGATTAGGCGAGTTGGCCGACTTGGGGCTTGATTGGCTGGAGAAGTTAGCTTATATATACTCACTTAAGCGCGAAAAAGGCAACCCCAAGCCATTTACATGGCTCCGGGGCTGCCTTTTCTTTTATACCTGCGCCTTGCCGGTCAATGCTTATTTATTCGCAATCGCATCGGCACGCATTTTAACAATTTTGTCTGCTCTTTCTTTGTCGACAGCAAAGACATCATTCCAGCCGAGACCTTCGACATCGCTCTTGAGCTTCGTCCAGAGCTGATCGAATTCGCCCTGATCCTTGGCGAAGATCATTTTCCAGGAGGTGTTCTTCACATAATCCGAAATCTGGCTGCGTTTGTTCTTGACGTCCGAAGAATCGGAGCCGAGGCTTGTATTGATGTTAGGTACAATATCGATCATGTTGTTCTTCTGATAGTATTCGGTCGGAGTGATCGCGTCATAGGTTTTCTGCCAGTCTGTAGTCAACGCTGTTTTGTTGGCTTCAATGGTGGAAGCCCAATAGGTGCTGTTGTAGAACTCCTTGGTTTCCGGGTCGACTACGAAATCACTCATAATCATCGAGTTTACCTTACTCTGGCCGTCCTGATAACCGCCGCCGCCGTACTCATCAGGTACAGGGGTGTTTTCCTGGAATGCCGTTTGGCCTACCTCGGTCAGCTTGAATTTGCCGTCAGGCGTTTTTTCATAGTTGAAGCCTTCAAAACCGTTGGTGTAGTAGCGCAGACCTTCAGGGGAAGACATCCAGTCCATCAGTTCCATGATTCGTTCCGGTTCTTTCGCTTTGGAGCCGATGGCAAAGACTCTTCCGTTCCCGAAGTAAGCATCACTGTTCTGGATCAAGTGGGTGTCCGCAATTGGAACCGCAACGTTGCCGTCGCCCTGGTTGCCTCTTTCAATCGTGTTGTAGAAGCCTCTCTGCCAGGAGTACCACAGGAGAAGAACCTGTTTGTTGGTCAGCTTTTCGGACACCTTGTTCCAGTCCTGGGAAGGGGAGTCCGGGTCGACGAGGCCCATTTTGTTAGCGTCATAATAGAACTGCAGAATCTTCTTGTACATACTGTTGTCGTCTACGATCGGAACGATATCGCCTTTGGCATTCAGTTGAATGGTTGTAGTCCCGTTCGGCTGCTCGTAACCATACCAGTTGCTGAGCCAGCGGACATTCTCCATGCTTCCGCCGTCCCAGTCCTTCCACAGCGTGATCGGAACAATCGGCTTGCCGTCCGGAGTCTTCGGATATTTGGCCTGCATGTCCTTCAGGGCGGTCATCAGATCGTTCAGATTGTTCAGCTTCGGCGCGCCGATTCCCTTGTAATAGTCCCAAGGCAGAATCGGGCTGGAGTATGGCAGCTCTTCCGAGAAGGTGGTTGGCGAAGTATCGGCGGTGAAGGCCGGCAGGGCATAGATTTTACCGTCCGGGTTCTGCTTCTCGAAGGCAACATTGAACGGCTTGAAGTGATTGTCTACATATTTGGACAGATGCTCTGTATTCTTGATCAAGTCCGTAAGATCCATAATCATACCCGCCGGAATCAATTCCTCGAGCTGGCTGTTCTCAATAATCAGAAGGTCCCCGAGGTCTCCGGATGCCGATCGGGTCTTGTACAGCTGATCGCCGGCCACCTGCGGAGCCAGAATGTTCAGCGTGATATTGAACTTGTCTTTCAGCAGTTTACCGTACCACCCGGTCTGCTCGCCCTGGTAGTTAGCCGCATTGTTAAATACCGTAAGGGTCAAAGGTTTGCTGTGATCAATGCCTGTGCCCGGATCGGATGACTGGGCAGGTGTCCCTGGTTCGGCCGTCCCTGCTGCAGCACCCCCATTGTTGGAATTTCCACTGCAACCGCTTAGTACTGTTGTTATCAGCAGAATCGTCGTCCCGAGCACCAGTGCGGACTTTCTTCCCAGCTTAATGTGTGTTCTCATGTGTAGCCCCCCGAATGATTAATGTATCATAATGGCGCAGGCGTATTAGCCTTTGACTGCCCCAATTATAATTCCTTTGACAAAAAATCTCTGGAAGATCGGATAGACCAGCAGAATAGGTGCGACTACGATAATGGTAACCGTCATGCGGATGGAGGTAGAGGTCTGCTTGGTCGCCAGCGTTGCCATCGCCGTTGATCCGGCATTCTGCAGATTGACCATAGTGGACAAGGAGCTTGCCTGATTGATGTAGTTATACAGAATGAACTGCAAGCTGTACAATTTGCTGTCCGTCACTAGCAGCAGCGTGTCCTGGAAGGAGTTCCACTGGTTGACTGCCGAGAAGATGGCAACGGTTGCAAGGATCGGCTTGCTGATCGGCAGAATGATTTTGTAGAAAATCGTGAAGATCCCGGCACCGTCAATGCTGGCCGCCTGCTGCAGCTCCTTGGGCGTAGCTTCCACGAAGGTTTTGACCAGGATAATGAAGAATGGGGCTACCACGGACGGAAGAATATACGCCAGGAAATTGTCGGTAAGATGCAGGGTTCTCATGGTCAGATACCACGGGATGATCCCGGCATTGAAGAACATCGTAATGATGGTGAAGCGGTACCAGAATTTCTTGCCCCACATATCCTCCTGCGCAAACATGAATCCCAGGAAGGCAGAAGCGCCGACAGTGAGAAGGGTACCTATTACCGTTCTGGCCAGCGAAATGACAAAGGCATTGCCGAGGCCCGGTATTTTGAATACATCGACATAGTTCTGGAAATGAATCCCCTTAGGCCAGAAGATAATCTCACCCTTGGCACTGAGATCGTTCGCGCTGATGGTATTGATAATGATCGAATAGAACGGATAGACACAAATGAAGGCGAAGAGGGAGAACAGGATATAGATGACGGTGGAAATGATTTTGTCGGTGGCGCTGACCTGCATTTTGACCGTTTTGGAGATGTCTATATCCCGGCTGTTTGGCGTAAGACCCGTCTGGCTGTCACTCATACGATGCCCTCTCCTCTCAACAATTTGGACAGTCCGTTTACCGAAAAGAGAAGCACAACACTAATCAGGCTCTTCAGCATACTGATGGCAACGGAGACGGAATAACTGCCGCCGCCCATGGCGAGGTTATACACATATAGATCCAAGACCTGAATAGTGTCCTTGTTAAACGCATTCTGGAAGACAAAATATTGCTCCAGTCCATTGTTCAGAAAACTTGCAATCTGGAGCATCAGCAGCACGAAGTAGGTCGGCATCATGCTTGGCAATACGACATGCCGGATCACCTGCATCCGGGTTGCACCGTCCACATAAGCCGCTTCATACAGCGACTCGTCAATGCCCATGATGGCGGCGATATACAGGATCGCTGACCAGCCGAGTGTCTTCCAAGTAGCCCAGAACCACATGGTAAGCCAGACATGATCCGAGCTCTGAAGGAAAAGGACCGGAGAATCAGATAGCCCCGTCGTGTGTAGGAAGCCGTTGACCATACCTTCACTGGAGAACATGGAGAAGGCCAGGGAGTAGACGAGGACCCAACTGATAAAGTTCGGCAGCGTGGTTACGGTCTGAATGAATTTACGGAACCGGACAGCCTTGATCTCGGTCAGGAAGATGGCGAAGATCATCGGGAGCCAGGAGAAGAGAATGCCCAGACCGCTAATGCCGAAGGTGTTCTTGATGACCTGGAGCAACTGGTCGACCTTCACCTGGTTCTCAACCAGAGATTGGAACCACTTCAAGCCGACAAACGGCGATTGGGACAACGGAATAGGCGGGGTATAGTCAAAAAAGGCATATACCCATCCGTAGAGCGGGTAATACGCAAAGACAGCAAGTAAAACCATAAAGGGCGAAATGTAAAGGAATTTCCGGAAAGAATTGCTTCTAATGCTCTGGCTGCGCATCGTTTCACTCCTCTTCGTATTCTCTTTGTATAATTGCCTCGTTGAAGCTTTCCAGATCTGCTATTCCTGGTAGTGTAAGTCTGCCGGTCATCCCCCTTTTTCAAAAGCAATTTCAACGGCCCCGAGGAGTGCGCTGTTTGTTGTTTCCCCTATTGTTTCCCCTAACCCTTCTATATTGATAACGCTTTCATATATGAAATCTATAATAAATTATCATCTACCTACTAACAATGACCGATCCTCACCACTTATTGATCTATTATGAGGTGAAATCCGGATGGGATCATGAGCATGCCCTCTCCGCAAAAGAAGTGGAAAAAGGACACTTAATTTTCTCGAATGATTCGAACTAAGATCATTAGGTGGAAAAAGTACAACTAATTAATCCAATATCCTGGTTTGTGGCATAAACAGGATAATTAAGTGCTGTTTTTCCACTTGCTGCCGGACAGTAGCGTTAAATCATATAATTAGTTGTACAATTTCCACTTACGTTCCATGTATGCCTGCTGAAAGTGCCGCCATGCGCCCGTAGCAGCCGTTAAGCATACGTGGAAACATCAGTGGAGCATCGTCTACGCTCATAGATACCGTTGCGCCCCTGTGTGCCACTACCCAGAAGAACCTATCACCCCTACACCCCACTACTCAGAAGAACCTATCGCCCTACACCCCGACTACTCAGAAGAACATATCGCACCTACACCCCCACTACCCAGAAGAACACACCGCACCTACGCCTGCCCCAGAGCACACTAAGCGGCTCATTTTCCGGTCAGCCTGTTCTGCAATCCGTTGATTTCCATGCTTAAGAAAAGCAACATACGTCGATATGAAAGCAACGTCAAGCTATAGATTACAAGGACCGTGTGTGATTAAATACATAAAGAATACAGCATTTACTCTGGTACCTACATTTGGAAAGATGCGAAAGGATGAATACTGATCATGGACAAACAACAACAGCTCGGCTTGACGCCTCCTATGGGCTGGAATTCATGGAACACCTTCACTTGGGATATTAACGAGCAACTGATCCGGGAAGCCGCCGATACTCTGGTGGCAGACGGCTACAAGGATGCGGGATATGATTACATTGTCATCGACGACTGCTGGAGCCTGAAAGAACGGGACAAGGATGGTAAGCTGGTCGCCGATCCGGTCAAATTCCCGAGCGGAATGAAGGCGCTTGCAGATTATATTCATTCCAAGGGACTGAAGTTCGGCATGTACTCTTGTGTAGGCACACATACCTGCGCCGGGTATCCGGGGAGCTTCGAGCATGAATTCCAGGATGCGGAATCCCTGGCCGAATGGGGCGTGGATTTTCTTAAGTATGACTATTGCTTCAAGCCCAGACATATGTCGGGAGAGCTGCTGTACAAGCGGATGAGCTTGGCGCTTAAAAACTGCGGAAGAGACATTCTGTTCTCCGCGTGCAACTGGGGCGAGGACAACGTCTATCAGTGGATTCGTGAATCCGGCGCGCATATGTACCGTTCTACCGGAGATATCCAGGACAGCTGGGAATCCATCAAGACCCTGGCTCTGTCGCAGCTGGATAAAGCAGCGTACACCGGCGCCTACTGCCATAACGATCTGGATATGCTGGTAGTCGGCATGTACGGAGGCAGCAACAGCGACTTCATCGGCAGTCAGATCGGAGGCTGCACGGATGTGGAGTACAAGACCCACTTCTCACTATGGGGCCTGCTGGGTTCTCCGCTGATGATTGGCAGCGATATCCGCAAGGCCAACGAGGCTACCAGGAATATTCTGCTGAACCCGGATCTGATCGCGATCAATCAGGATGTGGAGAGCCGCGGGGCTTACCGCATCAAGCCGGAACCCCAATGGTTCCATGCAGATGATGTATTCATGCTGGTCAAAGTATTGTCGGACGGAGACCTTGCGATCGGCTTCTTCAACCTGAGCGATGGACAGAGAGAGATGTCGCTGCAATTCTGGGATTTCGGAATCCCGTATGCCTCCGGCAAATCGCTGTCCCTGTATGACTGCTGGGAGCATAAAGAGCTTGGCGTATTCAGAGAAAGATATGCTCCGGTCGTTGCAGCCCATGATTGTCTGATTGTGCGGGCTAAATTGGTGTAGAGAAGAGAAGGGCGTGAACATGAATAGAACATGCAGACAATGCGGTGTTCCCCTGATGACGGATGATGTGGCGATTTACCTGAAGCTGGTCACGCGCAATGCCCAGGATTTCCTGTGTATCGATTGTCTTGGCGAGCAGCTCAAATGCGGGCGCGAGCCGATTGAGCGGCTGATCAAGTACTTCAGGGAGTCGGGGAAATGTGTGTTGTTCCGTTAAAACGCGTTACCTCCGCTGCTTTATGTTTATCTATATAGCGAGAGAGTGTAAAGTGGTAAGGAAAGGATGGATGGGACAAATGGTTAAATACAGAACGGCAGCTCCGCATGAGCGCGAGGAATACATAGATTTGGCCAACCTGGCATTCCGCTTTGATTTTGAAATCCTGATGCCCAAGGCTTATGACAAAAGTGTAGATTCTTCGGCCATGCATAAGGTTGCTGAGGATGAGCAGGGCAGGCTGCGCGCACTGGTGGCTGTGTTCCCCGAGTCTCTAAGGGTAGGTGAGGATATATTGCGGACCGGCTATCTGGGTACCGTATCGGTCCATCCGCGCGCGCGCGGCGAAGGGCATATGAAAGCGCTTATGAATCTGTGGCTTGAAGAGCTGCGGGGTACATGCGATATGGTTGTATTATATGGGCAGCGGCAGAGATATGAGTATTTCGGCTTCACGCTTGGCGGTGTCAAGTTCAAGTATACTGTGGCAGAAGCCAATGTGCGCCATGGCTTAAGAGGGGTGGATGACACTGGAATATCCTTCAGTCCGCTGTTTGAGATTGAAGGGGGAGCAGAATTTGCGCATAACCTGAACACCTCGCGGCTTGCTTATGTTGAACGTAGCTTAGAGCAATTACCGCTGATTTTCAGCACACTCTGTCAAAAGGCACTTGGCGTTCTGGATCAGGATAAGCTGATCGGCTATCTGGTTGTCAACGAAGCGGGCGATGATATAGCTGAATTCGCGCTGGAGAAAGCGGACGATATTCTGCGGACGCTTAAGGCATACATGGCCTATAGCAGAGCAGGGCGAATAACGACGTACGCGCCGGAATATGAGATTCAGCTGAATAAGGCTCTTGGCGGTATTGCCGAAGACTTTGTGACCGAGAACTCGGATATGTATCATATTCTGGATTTCGCCAATGTCCTGAAGGCTTATCTGACGCTGAAGCTCAAGACCACAGGTCTGGTCCCGGGTGAATTCTCCGCAGTGATGGACGGACAGCCGGTGACGGCGCGGGTGGACGAAGAGGGCGTGAGCGTCGAGCGGTCTGCCCGGCCGGGAGTTGTGGTCCTTGACAGGCTGCAGGCTCAGACGCTTCTGCTGTCACAACACAGCCGTTACATGGCAGTGGATGCGCCTACAGGCTGGTTCCCGCTGCCGCTGTTCTGGTACAAGATTGATAAATTCTGAATAATCCCATGTCTCACAATAGAGCAACGCAAGCCTTCTACTCCGGGAGGCTTGCGTTTTTTTTGGCGTATCTTCAACTCCCTGCGGAGTTAGGGAGGGCCCCGCTGAATGAATCTCTATATTGCGACGGAGTGTATGAAGTTGCTTTTTTGAAGACCTTTGAGAAATACAGCGGGTCATGGTAGCCGACGGAATAGGATAAAGACTTTATAGATAACTGTGAATCGGCCAATAATGCACAGGCACGCCGAATCCTGAATGCGGTCAGATAACCGGAAATAGAGGTGCCCGTTTCTTTCTTGAACAGCCGGAACAAATAGCTGCGCTCAATTTTGACGAATCCCACTACATCCAGAACCGATAAGGAGGAATTCCAAAAGTTGGTTTCTATATATTCTTTTGCGGAAGAGACATAGTCCTTTTTGAGATATGCTTGTTCACTGGGGTAATACTCCATGTAATAGGACAATAACAAATGCAGCCCTGCCTCCGAACGTTCCCGTTCATATGGCTCTATGCCGGTGGCCTTGATCTTGTGATACAAGGGTTCTATATCCTGCGGAGGGGCCGTTACAACCGGATGCTCCGGTGAAATATGAATCATCGACAACAGACGGGAGGCCTCAGTCCCGTTGAATTCAATCCAGAAGTACTCCCAGGGGTCCTGCGGATCAGGGTAATAGTACACCTCCATATGCGGAAAAATAATGAAGCTCTCGCCGGTCTGCAACAGGAAGGTTGTCTGGCATGTCTTCAAATAGCCTCTCCCGCTTACAATATAATGCAGAGCATACACATCGCGGACGCCCGGTCCCCATTTGTGTAAATCGGGCGGTTTATATCCGTTTGCTTTAAACATCGGATTCTCGCTGAATCCGTATTCCATTGGCTTCATCGTCAGCACCTGTATCCTTATAGCATCATAATATTATTAGATTAAAGGAAATTTATGAAGAAAGATAGCGTTATGAGGAGCTTGAACTAACTATTAAATGACTGAATAAAGAGACCCCATCATAGACAAGGATTACATTGTTACGGTTTGCAGCCAGTCGAATAACCCTTAGGTGAATACTTTCAATTTCAACCCTGTATATAGATAAATTAAAGCTGCTAACAAGCAACGTCTAAAAATAGAGAGTCATTTGCGCGATTCATTAACGAACAAGCAGCTCTATGATTTAATGGATATTGAAAAAAGTTTAGTTTATTTCCTCATTTCATTAAAGGCCAACTCGGCCAATTCCAAATAGAAAAACCACAAGCTCAATCTATAAATTAATAGGACTATGCTGAATTTGACATAATTTTTTGTGGTACTATATTGGTAATCGTTGGTGAAGTGGAAGAACATAAGCTTATTAATTCGTATTATAGATTTAAGGGGAAGGATAATGATTATGTCTAATGGAAAAACTGATAAACTATCAGAATAATTCGGACTATGAACGAATCAAAGAATTTAGCATAGTTGGCATTGTAGCTTCACCCGAAAAGTTGGATGGGCTGAAGCAATTTCTGGATCATCTGGATAGTCTCCATGGACTGACTTTTATCATTGCTCAACACGAGTCTGCCAAGTCGGAGTTATTTCCATTAGAAGAGCTCTCTAAACATACCCATATGAAGATTTTTCATGCAGCGGATCAAATGGAGATCCATGAGGATTGTATTTATTTGTTACCTCCCCATCATGATATTAGCTTTCAATCAAGAATAATAACTTTAACAGGCGTTACTGCTAATAAAGGCAATGACTTATCGGCTGATCGATTTTTAAATGGACTTACGGGAATTCTTGGAAGCAATACGATAGCTATCCTTTTTTCAAATGAGGGTAGAGACGGTATGCTTGGTATCGATAGTATTTCAAAAGCTAATGGGCTAATCATAGTTGAAGAAACGGATATGACAAATCCTGTTCGCTTGACCGGAAGTGATATTGAAATTGATCAGACCGATTATTTTCTTACTCCGGAGGAAATGCCGGAACATATTGTTGAATATATTGATTTTTATATGAATCAGACCAAACAATCGATTGCTGAAGAACTAAGTACATTATTTGCGATCCTGAAGAAGTCTACAGGTGTAGATTTCTCTGTTTATAAACAGGCAAGTATTATGCGCCGTATTCAAAGACGGATGGGTATTAGAGAATTTCAATACCTTAAGGAATACAATCAATATTTATTTAATCATTCCAATGAGGTCACTGCCTTGCAGAAAGATTTATTAATTGGAGTGACGCAATTTTTCCGTGATCCGGCTGCCTTTGCTATTCTTGCAGATAAGGTATTGCCTACCATCTTTGAGCAATGTGGTGCAGACAAGCAAATAAGGGTGTGGGTTGCTGGTTGTTCTACCGGAGAAGAAGTGTACTCCATAGCCATTTTGATTAGAAAATATATGGAGGACATTGAAGAAACTTTTGATGTGACCATTTTTGCCACCGATTTGGACAAGGATTCTATTCAATTCGCCAGCAAAGGAGTATATTCAGAAATCATTTCTAAGAACGTGTCAGAGGAATACTTGGATGCTTATTTTACCCGCCAAGGAAATGAGTACAAAGTAAATAAAGAAATTAGGCAAATGGTCATTTTTGCTCAGCACAATTTGGTTAGTGATCCACCCTTTACCCAGCTAGATCTAATTTTATGCCGTAATCTGTTGATTTATTTGCAACAGCCTGTTCAAAAAAAAGTGATTTCCCTGTTTCACTTTTCATTGAAATCAGACGGGTATCTCTTTTTGGGTCCAAGTGAAACTTTGGGCAAATTAACCAATCTATTTATACCTCAGGATAATAGATGGAATATATACCACCATAAGATAAGTGATTCGTTGTCTGCAGTGGGTTTCTCTGGTATCAGAGAACGTGTGAATGATAAGAAAATGAGTCACAAGAATAATGTGATTGTAAGATTAAAGGAAGCGGAACGGGTTCTTAAACTGGAAACGGTGTATACCAAGCTGATCGAAGAATACGTGACTGCTTGCATTATCCTTGATAGCAGCAACGATATCGTTCATATCAATGGGAATGCCAATCAATATTTAGTCTTCCCTAAGGGTAAACCGACACTGAATGTGTTTAAACTGGTTCCTGAATATTTGGGGGTTGTTATTGGGAGTTTGCTTCAAAAAGCGAGAAAAGAGCTTAAGGAAATTATTTATAGAGATGTAGCCATTAAGGATAGCTATAAAGGACACTCCATTCATTTGAGAGCAAAGTCTTTTTCAATTGATTCGATAGATGACAAATTGATGATTCTCTTTTTTGAAGATGCTGCTGAACAGAAAGAAGTCCTGAGCGAGGATGGAACAGATGCAGACTTGATACAAAATCATCAGTTTCCGGCATTACATGACAAGGAGCATATTCAGGACCTGGATCAAGAATTGGTTCATGCGAGAGAATTGCTGCATACTGCGAATGCTAAATTAGAGGTGTACAACGAAGAATTGGAAACCTCTAACGAAGAGCTGGGATTGGTCAACGAAGCATTGATTGTTTCCAATGAGGAACTGCAAAGCACGAATGAAGAGTTACAGTCGGGTAACGAAGAATTGATGGTTGTAAATCAAGAATATCAGACTAAAATTCAGGAATTAACCGATTCTAATAATGATATGTCAAACTTTTTAAACAACACCAATATCGCTGCTATTTTTCTGGATGAAAAGATGACTGTACGTAAATTCACACCTGCAGTTAGCAAAGAAATAAATTTGGCAGACATGGACATAGGCCGTTCCATCGGCGATATCAAACATAATTTACAATATGACGAACTGATGGCAGACGCAATGAAAGTTCTTTTTTCGGGTGAAAGCGTCAAAAAAGAAATCATGAATTCAAATGGTAAATGGTTCAGTATTATTCTATTACCCTATTCAGCATATGATTCCCGCTATCAAGGAATCGCAGTTACGTTAATTGATATTACGGAATTTAAGAATGCAAGAATGTCTGAAGATTTTACGGAGCAGAAAAACAAGCTGGAATTATTACATTCCACGGAGATGCTCTCGGTTATAGGCCTTTTGGCAGCAGGCATCGAACAGGAGATTCATGATACGGATACCTCAACTTCGAAGCTCGGGAAAATCGAAGCCATAACGGATGAATTACTAGTCCTGGCTAGTCCGCAAAAGCAGAATTTCGAATCAAACGATGTAGTCCAAATATTGAAGGAAGTCATCTCCATGTATGAACCACAGGCAACGATCTTCAATGTAGATATGATAACGAAATTTGCCGATCCGGTACTCTTCGTCAAATGTGTTCCCAATCAGCTAAAAATTGTATTTAGCAACATTATTAGAAATGGTATTGAGGCAATGCCTGCTGGCGGGGATATGTTGATTAAGGTAAGGATCGATGGCGATGAATCAGTAAACATTATTTTTAGTGATAATGGGTCCGGTATACCTGAGGATAAGTTAGTTAACCTGGGAGCTTCCATATATTCTACGAAACAGAATAGTATGGGGTTAGGCTTAATGGTCAGCTACAAAATTATTGAGAGTCACGAGGGTGTGATTTCCATTACAAGTGTGTGGGGTAAGGGCACAGTTGTTAAGATTATCTTGAATCAAGTTTTACAAGGCTTAACACCCTAAAGAGCGCTAAGGTTCTAATGAAAATACAGACTGGCTATGCGTGTGCATATTATGCATAAGTTCTGTCTGAACAGAAAGGAAGACCGTGAGTCATCATCACGGTCTTTCAGCATTTCACCAAATAATCAATCTTAGACCGGCGATGCCGATATTGCGGGTCATTATCCACAGGATCACTTCTGCATTAGCGGTATTTACGGTCATGCGTGACAGCGTCCAACTAGTCTCCATGCACTTCACACAATCCCCCGCTTTGCCTTCATGCACTTCAGATTATAGGTGCGGCCGTAGGCTTTGGCGTATCTGATCATTTGGTCAAGCATACGGGTGTCCTTCAGTTTGGTGAACGGGCAGGGGTCGGGAGCGGTATTCACTTCCAGAATCCATGGGCTAAGCCGCCGGTCTAAGGCAAAATCTACGCCGATTTCATTCAGCGCCGGATAGGCAGTGCTTAACTGAATGGCAGACTTCACGCCAAGTTCGTTCATTTGCGTAATCAGAGCGCTGTGCTTCTTCAGGCTGGTGTGAACGCCAAGCAGTTCCTCGACCGGATATATGGTTCCGCCCTGACTACCATTCGTAACCACCTTCTGCGGATGCGCGACGCGTCCTGCCGCTCCTGTAGCTTCCCACTTTCCCTGAGGATTGCGCTGCACCATTACGCGGATATCAAACGGCCGCCCGCCGTATGTCAGAAGACGGATGCCCTTCTGTACTAAATAGGATTTCCCTCCGGTCTCCTCCATGATTGCTTGATATGCCTTGTCATAATCAGCGAATGTGCTCACCCGTGTACCTGCCTGATAGCGGTAGGTGCATTTTTGCGTCACGACAGAATCTCTCCCGCCAGAGCTGCCCCGGCTTGCAGGTGTCCTCTGTTCAACCCGGATAACCCCCTCGCCAAGTGAGCCGCAGCAGGGCTTAATATATACCATCTGGTATTTCTGCAGCATTGCATGCAGAACACTCCGGCTCATTCTTCGTGTGTCCGGGATATGCCTCTTTAATTCCGGCTTCTCCGCCAGTACTCTTGTCTTCGTCAGTTTATTGGAAATACGGCTGATCTGCTTCTTCATCGTAACCCTCCGTCCGGTAGCTTCTTATAGGCCATAGTACGGCAGAGAGCGGGCTTTTGATTGGGCAGACGTGATGGGCAGAACACACCGGGAGATTGCTACATATGTTATTGAAGGTGTGAATCCAAGAGGCTGCGGCATGCAGCCGGAGCAGGAGGCATCCATGATGCTGATGGACAATTGGCGGGATAAAGTACTTGAAGTCATCGGGCAGTTTCCCTGGTACAAGGGGCTTATTAGCAGCAGTGAGACTATGAATTACAGTCTGCAGAACCTTCCCCTGATGACCGCGGACATTCTTGAAACCCATTATTATAGCAGCTCACCCGATGCTTCACTCGCCGTATACCGGACATCGGGTACAAGTACAGGCCGGCGCAAGGCTATAGTCTACTCAGAAGAAGATGACGCCCATTATATCAATATCAAAACAAAGCTGTTCGGTGAGTTGATTGCAGGCAGCGGATGTACAAGGGCGCTGGCCGATATGGGAACCGGACATGCTGCGAATACGGCGCTGGCCATTTTCGAACGGCTGGGACTTGTCAGCAGCTCAATCCCCTTCGAGCTGCCGATAGAGCAGCATATCGGGCGGATTCAGGCATTTAAGCCCGACCTGCTGTATACGATGCCCTCTATCCTGGACCATATCGTATATGCTGCTGAAGATCCGCGTTCGCTCGGAATCCGCAAGATCATTCTGGTTGGTGAGATCGCTACAGTGGAGTGGCAGCAGAATATGGCCCGGCTGTTCGGCCTTGAGCCGCAGGACATTACCGATACGTACGGGTCTATTGAAATGGGCACCATCGCGTACTATTCGCATGATCTGGGCCGGTATATCTTTGCTGACGGAATTGTTGCGGAAGCCATCGGAACTGAGGCATTAGGGGAAGGGCTGGACCCTCTGGGAGTTGGCGAAGGTATCCTGGTGCTTACCTCAACTGTCCGCAGGCTGCTGCCCGCCATCCGTTTTGTCACCTACGATGTCGTAAGGGATTTCAGGACAGTGAAGATAGACGGGACGAAGAAGCAGAGCTTCGGGTCCATCGTCAAACGGGTGGGCCGCGAGCTGAAGCACGGGGAGAAGATCAGCATCTACGATATTGAACAGGTGGTCTACCGTCATCTCCAGGATGCAATGATCCGGGTCCAGGTCAGCAATAATGCATTAACTGTGTATATCCAGAGCAGATCTGCGGTTCCATCCGCAGTTCCGGCGATCAGGGAAGAAATCAGGGAATGCATTCCGGAAATCGGTCTGATGATCCGCAATCATCTGCTTGACGATATCGAGGTCATTCTGGCAGCAGACGGCGGGAAGCTCCAGACCGGACAGGTGAAGAACAAGAAGCTGTATTATCAGAAGGATGGAGTCAATGACAGGGCAGAGCTGAACCTGGACACCGGTATCTTGTCGGCCATCGGCAGGACGCCATTGATCAGGCTGGACCATCTGTTTCCGCGAGGCGGGTTCAGCGTCTACGCGAAGCTGGAGCTGATGAACCCGGGAGGAAGCGCGAAAGACCGTCCGGCACTGTGGATGATCCGGGAGGCTTGGAAGGAAGGGCTCATCGGGCCGGGTACAGTCATCATTGAATCAAGTTCGGGAAATATGGCGATCAGCCTGGCTATGATCTGCAAATATCTGGGGATGAGCTTCATCAGCGTTGTGGATTCCAGGACGACAGAGGTGAATCTTCAGATTCTGAAGTCCCTGGACGCAACCATCGATTATGTTGCCTGTCCCGATCCCGAAACAGGGGAATTTCTGCCGGCCAGACTGAAGCGAGTGCAGCAGCTGCTCGCGGAGGTACCGGGCAGCTACTGGCCGAACCAGTATGCGAACCCCAATAATTATCTGTCCCATTATCATACAACCATGAAAGAGATCGTGGCTGAGCTTGGACAGGTGGATTATCTGTTCTGCGCTGTCAGTACATGCGGGACGATCCGCGGGCTTGCAGAATACGTGAAGGACAACGGGCTGCAGACCCGGATTGTGGCTGTTGATGCAGCGGGCAGCGCAATTTTTGGCGGCGATCAGGAGAAACGGCGATTCCCCGGCCTTGGTGCCGGTATTGTGCCGCCTTTTTGCAGAACAGATCTGATTGACCATATTGTGCATGTTACCGATTCCGATATGGTTCAGGGCTGCCGGGCGCTTGCGCGGAAGGAATCGGTTCTGGCCGGAGCGTCCTCCGGGGCAGTTCTTGCGGCCATCCGGCAGATGAAGCAGCAGCTCCCTCCCGGAGCTGTCTGCGCCGCTATTCTGCATGATAAGGGTGAACGTTATCTCGATACGGTATTCTCGGATTCCTGGGTTCAGAGCCAGTTCGGACAGCAGCTGCCGCCAGCAGATGAAGAGTTCCTAACTTGAACGCATAAGGAGGAGACAGGTTGCTGTACTTAAATGACCAGGATCTGCGGGCACTGGGCCTGAATTGGGCTGCACTTGCAGAATCAGCAGAAGCTGCGGTGCACCTCATCCATGCCGGTGATTATGTGCAGCCGGTAAAGCCCTACCTGAGGTACAAGAATCCCCGTAACCGGATCATTGCCATGCCGGCTTATGCCGGGGGGAATGTCAATACAGCCGGGATCAAATGGATTTCCAGCTTCCCTGACAATATCAGGTCGGGTCTCCCGCGTGCGCATAGTATCATCGTATTAAATGACCAGGGTACGGGCCAGCCCTCAGCTATTCTGAACTCACCGCTTCCCAGCATCGTCAGAACGGCTTCTGTCAGCGGGCTGATGATCCGTCATGTGCTGCAGAGCCGTTCAATGGATCAGATTCAGCTTGGCATTATCGGCTGGGGGCCTATCGGGCAATATCATTGTCAGATGGCTATGGCTCTGTTCGGAGACCGGATTGAACGGGTCCGTATCTACGATATACGGGGAGCAGACTTGTCAGGAATTCCATCTCCATACATGGAGCGGATGGAAGTGGCAGAGACGTGGGCGGATGTCTACTTGCATTCTAATATTCTTATCACCTGTACAGTGTCCGATCACCGGTATATTGATATTCCCCCCGCAAAAGGCATGCTGCTGCTGAATGTTTCACTGCGTGATTACAAGCCGGAGGCGCTGGCTTCACTGAAAGCGATCATCGTCGACGACTGGGAGGAGGTATGCCGGGAGAATACGGATATCGAGCAGCTTCACCTGGAACAGGGGCTGACCCGTTCCGGAACACAGACGCTTGCCGATGTCGTCTGCCGCCGCAGTCTCAGTACATTCGCCGCCGATGATCCAATCCTCTTCTGTCCGATGGGCATGGCTGTTTTTGATATCGCTGTGGCGGTGCATTATGTTAAAAAGGCGAGAGAAATGGGGATTGGGACTGAGCTGGCTTAACCGGTGAATGTCCTGAATCTATGCATAATTTCGTCCCCTCCAGCAAATACCAACAGGAGGGGGATGGATGCCGCATGGAACAACAACAAACAGCCAAAGAGCATAATGAGCCAGAGAGATTATATCCGGATCTTGCGTTCAACGTAGAACGGATGGAGCTGGAGTTTCTGGGCTGCTCTGATATTATGTACCGGAATTGCAGCATTGACGGGACCAACCGGGCAACACTGATCTATGTGGACGGGATGTGCGATACGCATGCCGTGGATGAATTTGTGCTGCAGCCGCTGCTGGAGCATTTCCGCAGAAGCACTAAGGTTAATGAAGGCAGAGAGGCAGAGCTGAAAGAGGTCTTTATTCCGACGCTGCAAATCCGCATAGTCTATGATACGAAGGAAGTCATCCAGGCCGTTCTGCGCGGGGAGACGGTTATTTTCACAGAGGGCAACGCTTTTGCGATGGTGGCCAGCCTGATCAAGATGGAGAAACGTTCGATTGAGGAGGCTACTTCGGAGAAGGTTGTCCGCGGCCCGCGTGATGCATTCATGGAAACGCTGCGGACCAATACCTCCCTCCTCCGGCGGCGTATCCGCTCCTCCAAGCTGAAGCTGGAAAGTATGACACTCGGCAGTATCACGGAAACGGATATTGTAATCGGCTATATGGAGGGTATCGTCAAGGAGAGCCTGATCAAGGAAGTTAGAGCCCGTCTGCAAAAAATCCAAATTGACGGGATCATTCATTCCAGCAATATCGAAGAATACATTGAGGATAACGTGTTCTCGCCTTTTCCGCAGATTCAGAATACAGAGCGGCCCGATGTGGCGGTCTCCAGCCTGCTGGAAGGCAAGGTTATTATTATTACGGACAACACGCCGTTTGTGCTCATCGTTCCAATGACCTATTGGTCCGGGCTGCAGGCTGTAGATGATTATACCGACAGATTTATGTATGCCTCCTTTGTGCGCTGGATCAGATATACCTTCGTCCATACTTCACTTTTATTGCCTTCCCTTTACGTGGCATTGACCACTTACCATCTGCAGGTCGTGCCTACACCGCTCGTGGTAAGTATTGCCTTTGCCAGAGAAGGCGTTCCACTTCCGGCAGTGTTTGAGGCTCTGATTATGGAGTTTATCTTCGAGGGTCTGCGTGAAGCAGGGATCAGGCTGCCCCAGCAGGTAGGGCCTGCGGTGAGTATTGCCGGAGCCCTTGTTATTGGACAAGCGGTAGTAGCTGCGGGAATCATATCTACACCCATGGTAATCATTGTGTCTCTGACGGGGATCGCTTCATTTGCTTTTCCGCTGTATAACCTGGGAGCTGCCTACCGGATGCTCCGGTTTCCTCTGCTCATTGCCGCCGGAATTCTCGGCTTCTATGGAATTGTATTGTTTCTGATTATGCTTTCGGTGCATATGGTGACGCTGAAGCCGTTTGGGATACCTTATATGGCGCCTTATGCGCCGCTGTCTATGGAGAATCTGAATGATGTGCTTGTACGTGCACCCAAATATAAGATGCGCAGGCTGATGCCATGGCTGGCCAATGGCAAGACTGAGCGGTTCCCCAAACGCACCAAATAACCGGCAGGAAGGGACGGGGGCATATGTTCAGGAGAATAAGCTCTGTATTCCTCGCCTTATCCCTGATTCTGACCGGCTGCTGGGACCGTCAGGAATTGAACGACCAGGCGATTGTCCTGGGCTGGGGCATGGACTTGATGGAGAACGGAGAATATCTGGCTACGGCCAATCTTGTGCTGCCGCTGGTATCCAAATCAGGCGGTCAGGAAAGCGGAGGACAGAGCAGCACATCCGGGTTCATGACCGAAAGTGCCTTCGGCAAGAACAACAGGGATGCCGAACAGAATATGCAGAGAAAGCTTTCGCGGGTACTGTTTCCGGGACACCGGCGGAATATCTTTATCGGGGAGAAGCTGGCGGAGAAGGGGGTCTTCTCCATCATGGACGAGTATGGCCGAAGCCCGATGGTCCGCCCGCGGTCGAATATTTTTGTTGTCAAGGGCGGGACTGCGCAGGAGGCGATGAGCATTGCTTATCAGCTTGAAGCCAATCCGGCAATTGCCGTGCAGAAGATTCAGGAGAAAAGCGGGGCACCGATCAGCCGCTCACTGCTGGACTTCTTCATCATGGCCAATGGCACCGGTTGCGGCGTCATGCCTGCACTCTCGATTGAAACTCCGGAAGTAAATACGGACAAGAAGACACCGGAGGACAGCCCGCCGCAGACGACCTTAAGCTTATACGGGGCGGCTGTTTTTAATGAGAAGCTGAAGCTGGCGGGATATCTGAATTATGATGAATTCTGGGTCAGGCTCTGGATTACGAACCGGCTGGCCTTCCGGAATTTCACTACAATTATCAACTCTATTGATGCCGACAAGCCGGGGGGAGCGGCAGCGGATGCCCTCTCTGGAGCAACCAGGGGCAAGACCGTGAGCATTAATGTGGACACCTTCAAGAGTCAGATTACGCCGGTTATGACCGGAGCTCTGCCGAAATTCCGGATTCTGCTGGAGGGAAAGGGGTTCATTGAAGAGAATAATTCACCGCTGAACCTCTCGAGGCCGGACAATGTGCAAAAGGTCGAAGCCCGGATGAATCAATACCTTGAAGCAAGGATTAAGAAAGTCTTAACCAAAGTGCAGAAGGATTTCAAATGCGATATCTTCGGATTCGGAGATACGATTCATCACCGCCATCCTTATCAGTGGAAGAAGCTTGGTGCAGATTGGGACACGATCTTTCCGGATATTGATATGGACATTACGGTTAAGCTGGACCTCACCGGAACAGGCCTGACAGGACAATCGCTGCTGCCAACGAGAGACGGCGGTGAAGGGAAATGAAGATCAACAACCGGCAGCTGTTCTGGATGATCATGATGCTGGAAATCGGGATCAACCTGCTGATTTCGATGACAGCAACAATTCTTTATGCCAAGCAGGACGCCTGGATCTCCTATGTTCTGGCTGGAGGCGCGGGTCTGGTCATTACCTATGTTGCGTCCAAGCTCAGCTCCCGGTATCCCCGGCAGACCTTGATAGAGTACAGTGTGACTATTCTGGGAAAATGGGGCGGCAAGCTGATTGTCATTCCGTTCATTCTCCAATGGTTCTGGGTGATCAGTCTCATTCTGCGCGATGAATTCTTGTTCATACGCTTGAGTGTCCTCTATAAAACACCTGCCTGGGTAGTCATCGGAACGATGCTGGGCGTGGTTATATACACGGTCTATCATGGAGGCATTGAAGCCATCGGCAGGGTCAGTGAGCTGTGGGGGCCGATTCTGATGATTATTCTTGCGCTCACCTTTGCGCTCACCATCAATAATCTCAATGCGCCGATGCTGCTGCCCGTATATGCAGATACCGGACCCGGGCCTATTATGCAAGGTGCTCTGGCGCCTGTCTCGCTGCTGGGCGAATCCGTTCTGCTGATGATGCTGTTTCCCTTTGTGGAGCATCCCGGCAAAGGAACCCGTAAGGCGGTGCTGCTGGGAGTGGCCTTATCCTCGGTAATGCTGCTGTTTGGCGTATTGTGGGTCATTATGACCTTCGGTCCGGCTGTAAGCGGACGGCTGCAATTTCCTTTTTTTGAGATGGTCAAGCTGGTCTATCTGATGGAATTCATTCAGAATATGGATATATTTGTGATGGCGGTGTGGCTGGTCTGCATATTCGTCAAGCTGTCCATCTATATGTTCATTACCAGCTATGGCGTGGCCCAGTGGACCGGCAAGACCGGCAGCTGGAAAAAAATATCCCTGATCGTAGCCGCAGTCTCGTTCATCCTCACCATGCTGGTGATCATTCTGAATCCTCCGGCCGGGCTGCTGCTGAAGGGGGTATGGATCCGTTATGTGCTGCCTGTGAATATGATCGGAATTCCGCTATTCCTGTGGCTGGTTTCTGCTGTGAAAGCAAACTTTCATACAGATATCCGGCGCTAGTCTTACTGCGAAGAAGAGAAACGCAGTAAAATCCAATAAGATTGAACAAAGTCGCGAAATTTGCGACTTTTTTGTTTTATTTACGTATATGTATCTCTATATAGACTTAAATACGTAAAAAGGAGCGATGCATCTTGAATTTCATGAATGGGGATGGGAATAATCCGATCCCGGGACGCAAGCTTCCCGAGCTGAAACCGGGAATGTACAAGAAGATTGGATTAGGGGTAGCCGCTGCCGCTGTGTTGATTTATATTGGCGCAACTTCATTCTATACCGTGCAGGAGCAGGAACGTGCAGCTATCCTGACCTTCGGCAAATACACCAACGAGTCCTCGGCAGGACTTCATTTCAAATGGCCTTATCCAATACAGGAAGTGATAACGGTGCCTGCGGAGCTGACCCAGCGGATACATATCGGGTACCGCCAGGAGGCAGATGGAGCTGTAGCTGTTGAAGATGAGGCGATGATGATTACAGGCGATGAGAACATCGTATCTGCCGATGCTGTAGTACAGTGGAAGATCAGCAATGTCCGCAATTATCTGTATAACATTGATGACCCGGACAAATTTCTGCGTAACTCGGCCAGCTCCTCCATCCGTGCGGTCATTGGTTCCGAGAAGCTGGATTATGCCATTACAGACGGAAAGACGGTTATTCAGGATAAGGTCCGGGTGCTGCTCGTCGATCTGCAGAAGAAATACAACACCGGTATTCAGATCATTGATATCAAATTCCAGGATATTGAACCGCCGAGCGGCCAGGTAGAAGAAGCCTTCCGCGAGGTTACCAATGCCCGTGAAGAGAAGAACACGAAGATTAACAACGCCAAGAAATATGAGAACGATATCATCCCTAAGGCACGCGGTGAAGCGCAGGCGCTGATCGAGAGAGCCGAAGGCGAGAAGAAATCACGTATCCTGAATGCCCAAGGCGATGTAGCCCAGTTTAACGCCATATTTGCCGAATACAGCAACAATAAGAGCGTAACCGAAAGCCGGTTGATTCTGGAGACACTGGAGACTATATTACCTAGCGCCAAAATCTTCATTACCAACTCGGATAGCGATACTGTGAATTATCTGCCGCTGAATGAGCTGATGCGCAGCACTCCGGTCAGCCCGTCAGCTTCGGCCACGCCGCAAGGAGGAGATGCAGAGTGACAAGAAACCAGATCATCGGACTGATATCAACTATTGTTCTAGCTATTTTGCTTGCCGGCTCTTTGTATGTAGTCAAGGAAGGCGAATACAAGGTAGTCCTGCGCTTCGGTGAAGCGATGCGTACCGTTGAGGAGCCTGGACTGAGGCTGAAAATCCCTTTTATCGAGAATGTCTCAGCTCTCCCCAAGTATCAGATGACATACGAAAGCTCACCTACCAGCATTCTGACGAAGGACCAGAAGCCGATTGTGGTTGATAACTATACCGTCTGGAGAATTACCAATGCCTCGCAATTCCTGAGAACCGTACAATCGGTAGGCGGCGGGATTCAGCGTATTGATGAAGCGGTATATAACTCCGTGCGGCGCAAGCTGTCGGAAGTCAATTATGAGAATATTATCAGTGAAGACACCGGACGGGGCAATATTAACGATGAGATCACCAATGATGTCATTGCCGCCTTAACCCGTGATAATTACGGGATTGAAGTGATTGACGTACGGATCAAACGTACGGATCTGCCGGAGGAGAACAAACAAAGTGTGTACAACCGGATGATTTCGGACCGCCAGTCCATCGCCGCGCGGTATCTGTCGGAGGGTGACGAGGAATCCAAGAAAATCACCTCCAAGGCCGACCGTTCCTCAAGAGAGCTGATGGCCCAGGCCGAAGCCGATTCTAAGAAAATCATTGCTGAAGGAGAAGGGGAAGCCGCCAGAATCTATAACCAGGCCTATGGAAAGTCTCCTGAGTTCTATAGCTTCTATCGTACGCTGGAGAGTTATGTGACCACGCTGAAGAATGAGCCGGTTATTATGATACCGATTGACTCGCCATATGCCAAAATATTGATGGGGCAATAACCTCATCTGATCTATTGGCGAGCAGAGCAGCGATTTCCCCATTACTGGAGAATCGCTGCTCTGCATTTATTGGTCATTCCGCTTACTGCCCTGAAGCACTGATATCCCTAAATAGCTGTAAAATAAACTCGAAGAACGACTTCTCCGTATCCGTAAACTGCTTACCGGCAGGCCAGGACAAATAGATTGTCCGCATGCATAGCGGCTCACTTATCGGGAGGAGCCGGATATCATCGGAGACTACCCTGTTCCACAGCACGGAAGGGATAAAGGAAATACCGAGGCCGGATTGGATCAATCCTCTGACTGTAGCCGGATCATCGCTTTCAAAGACGATATCCGGTTCATATGGGATGTTCGAGAAGAAGCGGTCTGTGGTTCTACGCAGTGCGTTTGCGGTGGTGAGGCTGATAAATTTCTCATGCTCCAGGTCTTTCAAGGCCACGGTGTTCAGAGCGCTAAGCGGGTGAGCGGCGGGGACCCCTAGCAGGATTTCTTCCTCTAACAGCACAATTTGCTCGTTTTCTTCGATTCTCTCAGACGTGATCGCGAAATCATAATCCATTCCCTTCTTAATCTGGGCCGGGTGCTGGGTCAGGTTAAAGCGGATGTGCGGATAGCGGTCGCGGAATTGCCGGACAATGCTTGGCAGCAGCATGGAGCCCACAGCGATATAAAGGGTAATCACCTCAATTTTCTCATGCTTCATTTCTTTCACTTCAGTAACTCCCTGCTCCAGGGTATACATCGCCTGATCGACCCGTTTGAGAAACTTCTTGCCGTAAGCATTCAACACAATATGCTTCCCCTCGCGGTCAAACAACTGCACCCCTAGTTCAGTCTCCAGATTCCGGATCATTTTGCTGAGTGCCGGTTGGGAGATAAACAGCTCACCTGCGGCCTTAGTTACATTCTCATGCTTTGCCGTGAGCTGGAAATATTTGAGCTGCAGAAACTCCATCGGTGCCCGTCTCCTCTATATATAACCCGCAGGTTATCAATAATATACATATCTATGTATTTTACAGCGAATTGTCCGGCCTTTACAATTGTACAAGTAACGAGCCCCTAATCCGCACAAGATTAAAGGTGGTGTGATTCTGAATATAGTATTTATGTTCCCCGGTCAGGGGTCACAGGTCCCTGGTATGCTAGAAGACATACCCGAGTATGTGAAAAAGGCAACAAATGTCTTAGGGATAGAAATCCGTGATGATGCAGAGGCGCTGAATTCAACAGTATGGATTCAGACGGCGCTGTTCGTGAAGGAAATTGCAGCGGCGAACGGGCTGATTGAAGCGGGCATCACCCCGCAGTTTGTGGCGGGACATTCGATTGGAGCTTTTCCGGCAGCGGTAATTGCCGGGGTTCTCCCGTTCGAGGATGCGCTGCGGATCGTCTGGCAGCGGGCTAAGCTGATGGAAACAGCGTACACCCGAGGCTATGGGATGGGCGTCATTATCGGCCTTACGAAGAATGAAGTTCAGCAAGCCGTCGATCTGGCTCATAGCGTAGAAGCACCTGTGTATCTCTCCAATATGAATGCGGAGCAGCAGATCGCTGTTTCGGGTTCTTTGGAAGGAATAGAGTTCGCTTTTCAGCACGCCAAACAACTGGGAGCGGCCAAAACCATGTTGCTCAAGGTCCCTATCCCTTCGCACTCTCCCTTGATGTTAAGTATATCCCAGGAGTTATTGAAATTAGTCTCCAAAGTTTCGCTTCAGGATGCCAAGATTCCTTACTTGTCTAACCATACAGGCCGAATGATCCGGGCCAAGGAGAAAATTGCCGAGGATCTGGCCCTGAATGTGGCGCACCCCGTACGGTGGATGGATATGGCCAGTATATGCGTTGAAGCGGGAGCCGATTGTTTCGTGGAAATGCCTCCAGGCAACACATTATCCCGGCTAGTGAAGCAGGCCCACCCGGGTACCCGGCAGATTGCCGTAGACGAGGTAGGACCCGAAGCGGCTCAGTATTTAATCAGAAAATGGAAGGGGCAGGAAAATGAATAAGGTACAGCGTTCCTGGTCACAAAAACGCGACAAGAAGCTTGAAAAATTATCGAATGTACAAAAATGGCTGGATGGAAAATACGTCGATCCGTCCCGGATTGTTGAATTAATGGAGGCATTGCTTGAGCCGGGTGCGCGAGTTGTATTGGAAGGGGATAATCAAAAGCAGGCATCATTCCTGTCCCAAAAGCTGCTGGAGGTTGATCCGGCGAAGGTTCATGATCTGCACATGATTATGTCCAGTATCTCCAGACCCGAGCACTTGGATATCTTCGAGAAAGGGATTGCGGGCAAGCTGGACTTCTCGTATTGCGGCTCCCAGAGTCTGCGGGTTGCCCAAATGATTGAGGATGGAACGTTGAAGCTCGGTGATATTCATACGTATCTTGAATTATTTGGCCGTCTGTTCGTCGATCTGATTCCGGATGTGGTCCTGGTGGCGGCTGACAAAGCTGACCGCGAAGGCAACCTGTATACCGGCTACAACACGGAGGAAACACCAACGATTGTCGAAGCGGCCGCCTTCAAAGATGGCATTGTGATTGTGCAGGTCAATGAAATCGTTGATGTGCTGCCAAGAACGGATATTCCGGCATCCTGGGTGGATGTCATCGTTCAGGCGGACAAACCATATGCGCTTGAAGCGCTCTTTACCCGTGACCCGCAGAACATTACAGAGCTGCAAATCCTGATGGGTATGATGGCAATCAAAGGTATCTACGGAAAACATCAGGTGCAGTCACTGAACCACGGTATCGGATTCAATACAGCGGCCATTGAGCTGCTGCTGCCGACATACGGAGAGCAGCTCGGTCTGAAGGGTAAGATTGCCAAGCATTGGGTGCTGAACCCGCATCCGACGCTGATCCCTGCTATTGAAAGCGGCTGGGTGGAGAGCATTCACAGCTTCGGCGGCGAAGTGGGGATGGAGAAATACATCTCGGCCCGCTCCGACGTATTCTTCGTCGGCAAGGACGGCACCATGCGCTCCAACCGGGCGATGGGTCAGGTAGCCGGCCAGTTCGCGGTGGACATGTTCATCGGCTCAACCCTGCAGATGGACCCGCTCGGCAACTCTTCGACCGTAACTGCCGGCCGCTTATCCGGCTTCGGCGGAGCGCCGAACATGGGGCATGATCCGCGCGGACGCCGTCATGCTACTCCAGCTTGGCTGGATATGATTCAGAATCCGCATGAGCTGTCCAAAGGCCAAAAGCTTGTTGTGCAGATGATCGAGACTTACGGTGCGAACAAGAAGCCGGTCTTCGTGGAATCGCTGGATGCGATCAAGGTGAAGGATGAATCCGGCCTGGCTACTACGCCGGTAATGATCTATGGGGACGATGTCACGCACGTCGTTACCGAAGAAGGCATTGCCTACCTGTACAAAACAGACAGCATGGAAGAACGGAAGCAGGCGCTGGCAGCGGTCGCCGGAGTTACACCGCTCGGAATGGAGAGCAGTGAGCAGGATGTGACCGAGCTCCGCAGCAGAGGCATTGTAGCGCTGCCGGAGGATCTTGGCATCCAGCGCAGACAAGCCAAACGTTCTCTGCTTGCGGCGCAGACGATTAATGATCTGGTGGATTGGTCGGATGGCTTGTATCAGCCGCCGGCTAAATTCCAGACCTGGTCTTAAGCCTATGGTAGCCGCAGCCGGTACAACGTTCGGGGCAGAGCTGGCCGCGGGGGCCGTGCAGGCTCTGGTAGAGGAGGCGCTGCTCACACCGAAGCCGGGACTTGTCGATGCCAGGGACAGCGGCTCGCACGCTGATATGTCCATCGGACTGATGCTCACATCGGCCCGGGCACTCGAAGGGACGTTTCGGCGCATCGCCGATATCTCATATCTGCATCCGGTGAATCAGTTCCTGCGTGAAGCGATCGCTGTCATCGGCCGGGAGGGCGAGCAGCAGATGCTTGCGGCCACTGGTGGTGTGAATACGCACAAAGGGGCCATTTGGGCACTCGGGCTGCTGACCAGTGCACGCGCAGCCTGCCCGGAAGAACGTGATCCGTACCGTATCCTCAGTATTGCGGGTCAGATAGCTTCCTTTGAAGACCGTTACACACCGCTTTTGTCAACCAACGGCCAGGCGGTAAAGCGGAAATACAAGGTAACCGGTGCCGCTGAGGAAGCCCAACTGGGATTCCCCCATATAAGGGAAGCTGCCTTGCCTGCGTTACTCCGGGCCAGAGCCAGCGGAAAGACAGAGGATGAAGCGCGTGTCGAGGCACTGCTGGCGCTGATGTCGACCGTGGAAGATACCTGCATCCTGCACCGCGGGAGCTGGAGTGATCTGACGGCCATCCAAGGGATGTCCGCGTCTTTCCTCCATGCAGGCGGCTTCAGCTCGCAGACGGGCAGAAAGATATTTTACCGGCTGTCGGAGTACTGCACTGCAAGACGTTTGTCTCCTGGAGGCAGCGCAGATCTGCTTGCTGCTATATTGTTTCTTGAAATATAAGAATTTATCTGGAGGTGTACGTGCAGATGGAGAAACTGCAATTTCAATATAAAACGAATAAGCCGATTGAGAAACCGGCACATATCGGTGTTGTCGGATCAGGGGATCTGGAGATTATTATGGAGCCAGCGGAGGGCGAATTCACTACAGTCAGCGTCCTTACAGGAAGCGACGGATTCTCCCAGGTATGGAACAACGTACTGGAGCGGTTCTTTACACGGTATCCGATTCACGCAAAGGTTACGGTGCATGACTTCGGAGCTACTCCGGGGGTAGTTGCACTCAGATTATCGCAGGTATTGGAGGTGCTGGATTATGCAGAATAGTTTTGTAGAGTTAAAAGGACGCGAACGCGCCATGGCCCTGCTGGATCACGGTACCTACCGGGAGCTGCTTGGCCCGCTGGACGGTATCCAGTCCCCGCATCTTGAACCGCAGGGCATCGTTCCGCAGAGTGACGACGGTATTGTGCTGGCGCTCGGGGAAATCCGGGAGCGGAAGGTTCTGGTCATCTCCATGGAGGGAGCTTTCCAGGGCGGGGGCATCGGGGAAGTCAGCGGCGCTAAGATCGCCGGTGCGCTGGAGCTGGCGCTGGAAGAGAATCACAAAGGCAATACCGTGTATCCGGTGATGATTTTTGATACCGGCGGTGTCCGGCTGCAGGAAGCGAACTACGGGCTGCTGTCCATCTCGGAAATTTGCAGCCAAATTGTTGCACTGCGGAAGATTGTTCCGGTAGTGGGGCTAATCCCCGGACGTGTAGGAGCCTTCGGCGGCATGTCGATTACAGCGGAGCTGTTCACTACAATCATCGCTACCAAGAAGGCCCGCCTCGGCCTGAATGGGCCTGAGGTTATCGAGCAGGAAGCTGGCGTGATGGAGTTTGATGCCAGCGACAAGGCGCTGATCTGGAATACGATTGGTGCGAACCAGCGTCTGGCTACAGGCCTCGTTGATAAGGTAGTAGAGGATTCAACTGATGCAATCATCGAAGCGGTGTTTGCAGCTTTTGAAGCTCCGGCCAAGCCGTCCAGAACGGAGCAGGTAGATTTCAATCTTAACCTGCTGAAGCAACTGGATACGGATACGGAATGGACACCTGAGCGTTACCGGGATTTCTATCAGCAGGTGGCAGCTGCTCCGCAGTCTGTTCCAATAACTCAGCCAGGTCCGGCTGATGCTGCGGACAGCAGAGGCTACCGCTGGTTCTCCAAATTGACAGGGATTGCCCATCCGGTCAGTGAGGTTCCTTCGGTACTTGCTGCCGATGTGGAGAAAAACGGACAATTATCCAGAGTGATTGCCGTCGTTCCTGATTCCGGCAACCGTTTCAAGCGTGCCCGCAAAGGGGAAGTCGGCTTGCTGGAAGGCTGGACCCTTGCCCAAATCGTAAGAGATGTCATCAAGCAGGACGAAGACAAAGAGATCAAACGCCCGATCATTGCCGTCATTGATGTACCCAGCCAAGCTTACGGCTATAAAGAAGAAATGGTCGGCATCAGTATGGCGCTTGCAGCAAGTACCGATGCCTATGCAACGGCAAGACAGCAAGGTCATCCCGTCATTGGCGTGATTGTCGGCAATGCCATCTCTGGAGCTTTCCTCTCGCACGGACTTCAGTCGAACCGCCTGATCGCGCTGAATGATCAAGAGATCAATATCCAGGCGATGTCCAAGGCTTCCGCAGCGCGGATCACCAAGCGGACAATTGAAGAGCTGGAAGAAGCCAGCAGGAAGGTTCCGGCCATGGCCTACGACGTGAACAGCTACAGCACACTGGGCCCACTATACAAACTGTTGTCCGGTATCGAGGCGGATGAACCGCAGGCTGCTGATATTGCCACAGTTGAACAGACTATATTGGAAGCCATTGAGTCTACCATAGACGCTCCCCGCGATCTCAGCTTCCGCTATCAGACGGAGGAAGCTTTATCCGGCGGCCGCGCAGCAACGCTTAAAGTGCGTCAGGTACTGCGGGACCAGTGGTAAACCGGACGCATGATCTGATTGAAATCACCGATCTATCCTGGCTCAGCCTGGATGAGAACCAAGAGTGGACTGCCGCCTCGCTGCGGCGCACCCCCTTTGTTGTCGTCCGGCGGGCGGAGCAGCTCCAGGATGGCGGTATTCCCGTAGGAATCCGGGGAGCTGAGCGGAATCAGCGGGCTGCTGCCCGCCTTGCGCCGCAGGGAATCAGGCGGAGCATTACTCCGTATGAGGTTGCCAGGGAGCGGCTGTGGACGACTTTGCCCGCTGAAAGACAAGAGCTTCCCGTCCCTAGAATCATGGATAAGGCCGCGGAGCTGCTGAAGGAATGGCACTGGGGACCGGCCGGCAGTGCGGGTTTTGAAATGGTTACAGGGTATCCTTCCTTGAAAGAAACCAGCGATCTCGATCTTGTGATCGGCAGTTCGGGAATGATCGGGCGCAGACAGGCCGAAATCCTGCTGCGTGAGCTGGATAAGCTCGGTCCGCGGATTGATATTCAATGGGAGATTGAAGAGGGGGCTTATATCCTGCGTGAACTCGTCAACGGTCTGACAGACTCGGTGGTACTGCGGACTATCCATGGCACGAGGTTAGTCCGAAACCCTTGGCGGTGAAGCAAGCTTTTATCAAAGGCAAAAAGGGAGGAAGTACAATCGGTTGAGCGGTGATCCATCCTCATACGATTATGTGCAATTTATGGAGAAAATAGCGGAGAGTGCAAAACTAAATATGAACGAAAGCGATATTCTGAAGGTATTTGCCGTAAGCGGGGCAATCCTGCAGAGTGTGCTGGGTATGTTCCTGAAGCATGCCCACGGTAATTCTGATCTGGCCTTGCTGGCCGTGATCTATAATCTTGTGAAATACACCGCGCCAGTGTTTATTTTCGCTATTGTGTATGGAATGGTGAAAGGGAACCAGCATACGAAGACTGGGCATTTTTATAAGGAGAAATTCTATGAGCTGGTGATTCCCTACTTCCTGTGGGCAACAGCCAGTCTGATCTTCATTCCAAGTCTTCAGGTTAACCGTCATGCTACCTCTTTCTGGTCACTGATTGAGTCCTATGTAGTCGGTAACTCTTCACCGCAGTATTGGTATACGGTTATGATGCTGCAATTCCAGGTTCTGATGCCGGTTCTGATCTATACCTGTTATAAGTTCCTGTCCAAGCCGTCACGGGTGATCCCGCTGCTCGTCGTAAGCTTCCTGATCTTCGGCGCGTGGCTGTGGATGTATGATACCTACGTATTCCACGGTGTGTATGCTACCAGCTTGCGTTATCTGGACCGTTTTTTTGTCAGCTACTTTATTTATGGCCTGCTGGGCGGAATCGCCTGGGTCTATAAGGATAAGTTCGACGGGATTCTTCACCGCATCCAGTTCATTCTTATTCCCGTCATGCTGCTGCTGCTCATCTGGACAGGCCGCGAGTTCTTCAGCTTCGGATTTGAGGATATGAGCTTCGGCAATCTGATCTATCTGAAACCATCCATGACGTTGTATAGTCTGGTGGTCATTGCCCTCATCTATATGCTGGCCAGACATCTGCTTCTTGTGCAGTCACGCACGCTTCCGTTCTATAAATGGCTGTCTACGTATGCGTACCGGGCCTTTACAGCGAATGTGTTTATTCTGTACGTCGTGTTGAAGCTGTTCGGCGGTTTAGTTGACCAGCTGCCGTTCTTGGTAGCGCTGGTCCTGGTTTATCTCACAACTGTAGCCTGTTCATTCTGCGTCGTGTATGGCTTTGCGAAAGGCTACTCCTGGATTAAACGGACATTTCTGAAGAATGAAATGGCTGTGCAAGCCGAACATTAAAGACTCAAATATGAGAGGCCCATGCGATTTTCGCATGGGCCTCTTTGATATGCTGCTGAGTGTAATCGCCTATTTTTTTTCACAGCCTACGCCGTCACCATCCCGATCCAGTTTGCGCGAGTATCCTGGCTCTCCGGCGCGAATAGGATCAGCTCCTGCTGCCCGAACAGCATCACAATTCTTGTAATACACATCCTGCACAGGTGCTTTAGTGGCCGCAGGTTTTTTGGTGGCCTTGGGCTTTGTTGTGGTAACAGGTTTGTTGGTAGCATTGGGCTTGGTTGTGGTGACGGGTTTGTTGGTGGCTTTGGGTTTGGTTGTGGTAACGGGTTTCTTAGTTGGAACAGATTTCTGTGTTGGAATGGAGGCAAGTGTATTTCTTGAGACACCCGGTTCCTCTGTTGCAACAGACTTCGTAGTGGCCGCAGGAGCTGGTGAAGGTGAGGGGGCAGCAGTGTTTAGACCCCGGTCTTGGGTATCAGGGATAATAACGATTGCAATAATGAAACAAAGGAGCAGCTGAATACCTGCGTACTTTGAAACCTTCTTCCGGTTACGGTTATCCTCATTCCCCCACCAGATCACTTTCTGAGGGAAGATCATACCGAATAACCAGACAGGGATGGCGGCGAGGGCAAGGAAAAGGAAATTGAAGGCGATTACTACAAGGAAAGGGAAGGATAATAGCAGGAGGATTTCAAACAAAATAACAATTGCACTAATGATGAGAGCTTTTTTTGAACGTGACATAATAAACCCCTTTAATGTGTTAGTTGACTCCAATCAGTTTAACAATTAAAGGAAGTTTTTTCTATATAAAACTACCCCATCTTTCGACAAAAATGCAAACGATTTTGGGGGTTATTTTGATAGAGAATTACACGAATGTCCATGCTATACTGATGGGGTGTCTTCAACTATCCCTCATTATAGAATCAAAAGGGGATATCACTTATTTTGTAAGGGGTATGTTATGCTTGTTAATTTGCTCATCAATTTTTCATTGCTTACTACGTTTATCTTTTTCGGGGATATGATATTGGCCCTCTTAAAAGGAAAGCGGGCGTTCTCCAAGCTTCAATTACATGCTTTATACGGAATCGGGTTTGGACTGTTTGGCATTGTTCAGCTGTATTTTGCTTTTCCTTTAGGCGATGGCACCATTATAGACTTCCGGCAAGTCTCAATCCTGGCATCCACATATCTTGGCGGGCCTGTTACCGGGATGATTTCGACAAGTTTAATTGCTTTGTTCCGGCTTTTTTTCCTTGGTGAAATTAATGAAGCGACCCTGTTGGGTGTTGTAAATATCGTGATTACTTTTCTGGTGGGCGTTTTTGCTTTTTCGCTTAAAATCCCCGCATTTTACCGGTGGCTGGTTGCAGCTTGCGGTATGGTCATACTCTCCACCTGTATACTGCTTCCGCTGGTAGGCTGGACTAACATAGGCACGATTCTTTTATTTGACATGATCTGTTTCATGGCATGCCTGTTTAATTATCTGCTCATTAACCACCTGGAGAAATCCCATGACGCATTAGAAATGTTTAAAGAGGCGGCAGAGCGGGATTTCCTTACGGGACTCCATAATCCCCGGTCCTTTAATCTGATTTTCAAAAAAACGGCGGAAATAAGCGCGCTCCAGAATGAACCGTTCTCTCTGCTGTTAATAGATATCGATCATTTCAAGGTTGTTAATGATACATACGGGCATGCGGCCGGAGATGTGGTCCTGTCCAAACTCGCTGATATTCTCCAGTCCGGTATCCGTATACGCGATTATTGTGCGCGCAAAGGTGGGGAAGAGTTCGCGGTTCTGCTTCTGCGGTGTACGGCGGATAAGGGCATGACGGTTGCCGAGAAGCTGCGTTCCTCGGTTCAAGACAGCATCTTTGTACTTCCTGACCAGTCCCAGCTAAGGATAACGATTTCTGTAGGGGTTTCTTCTTATCCGGAATCTGCCCCGGCAGAAATGCTGGAGAAAGCCGACGAAGCTCTATATGAGGCTAAAGGAAAAGGCAGAAACCAGGTATGCTATGCTGAAGCGCGTCTTACATAAACTCGGTGATCAGTCAGGCGGTTAACGGACGGGCGTATAGCGGAGCACCACGACGCCGGAGCCGAAGGTTGTGGTCCCGCTCAGCTTCAGATCCAGCCGGTCACGGATTCCCCCCAATAACTTAGGACCGTGTCCGGCAACGATTGGCTGTACCAGGAAGTGATATTCATCCACCAAGTCTAGCCCTGCCAAAGTGGAGCCCAGGCCGGGACCGCCGTTAACGATCAGGCTCTTTCCTTCTGCCGTAAGCTGCTGCACTTCCTCTGATACGGTCCCCGTTAGCAAAAAAGAGTTCTCCCACGACAAGTGATCCAGCGTCCGCGAGAAGACATACTTGGGTTTCCGGTCGAGCTTATGTGCAAAGTCGACCATAAATTGGGGTCCTTCACCGCTAATAGCAATGGCTGGCCAAGCGCCTTCCATCAGCTGGTAGATTTTACGTCCCATAAGCAGGCCATCGGCCTGGTTCATCAAATCCAACGTATACTGGTGGAGCTCCTCATCCGCTATCACCTGCGTGTGGTCACAGCAACCGTCCAGTGTCACATTCATCTGCAGAATTACACGTCCCATATGCAGCCTCCTTATGTTACATTTTAGCCCACTAAATACAGCTTTAGTTTAACGGACGAGGGGGGATTAAACAAATCCGCCCTTTAGCATAATTATCAGATTAATCAGATTAACAGCTATTGACAATCTGCTACTATGTGTTACTATGTAGTGGTAGTAAGTAATACTGAATACCAGTCATACAGAGTAGTGAGGAGGAATTGTGCTGGATAATCTGACAGAAATGCTCAAGGGCGTACTTGAGGGCTGTGTCCTTGAAATTATAAGCCGCAACGAAACCTACGGTTACGAAATCACAAGGCAGCTGAATGCCCTCGGCTTCACAGATGTTGTAGAGGGAACGGTGTACACCATCCTGATCCGGCTTGAGAAAAGCCAGCTGGTTGATACCACTAAGAAACCTTCCGATATGGGGCCGCCGCGAAAATTCTTTGCGCTGAATGATGCGGGGCGTGAGGAGCTGCAGAAGTTTTGGGGGAAATGGGAGTTTGTATCATCCAAAATGAACGAGCTAAAGGAGAGAAAACAATGAATTTTTGGGAAAAGATCACCGGCAGAGATATGACCAAAGAATTTCAGGCTTTTGAGCTGCGGGTAAAAAAGCTCCCGGCTGATTATCAGGCGGCCTGGGAGAAAATTAAAGCCGAGCTTTGGCCGCACTCTGATTTCACCGGCCGTAACCTCATGCCCATTCTTGACGGTGTGCTTGGCCTGCTGGAAGAAACGGCGGCGGACGGCCAGAATGCCCGGGAGGTATTAGGTGACGATATCCGGGGCTTCTGTTCAGCGCTGGCGGGTGAAGAAGGGGCGAAGTCTTACCGCGACAAGTGGCGCCAGCAGCTTAACGATAATATTGCCCGAAAATTAGGGAAGTAGGAGGAGGATACAATGAAAATACGGGATATGATCGAGGGGAAAAAAGAGTGGCGGGCGCATGTTGCGCGTGTCAAAGCACTGCCGCAGGATTACCAGATTGTATATAAAGAGCTGCAAAAATATCTGTTTAAGGTCGGTCCTGTAGAGCTGACGGAGGGGAATGGCTTGCTCTCGGGGATTGTCGATCTTTTTGAGGAGGGCTCTGCACTGGGGAAAGGGGTGCTCGAAGTGACGGGCAATGACGTAGCGGCCTTCTGCGACGACCTCATCAAAGATTCCAAAACCTACGCTGACCTCTATCAGGAATCTGTGGACCAGGAAGTAGCCAAGGCCATGAAAAAGGCAACGGACTAAACAAAGTGAACGGGGGAAGCAGAAATGGGCAATGCCATTGAAGTGAAAGGTCTGCGAAAGTCCTTCAATAATATAGAAGTTCTGAAGGGCGTCAACTTTGAGGTGCGGAGCGGCGAAATTTACGCTCTGCTCGGTTCCAACGGTGCGGGGAAGACAACGATTGTCAGAACCCTCACTACCTTGCTGAAACAGGACGGGGGAAGTGCCACCGTAAACGGCTTTGATGTCGCATCGAAGCCAGATCATGTACGCCAGTCGATCAGCCTGACCGGACAGTTTGCTGCCGTGGATGAGATATTGACCGGGCGGGAGAATCTGATCATGATCGCCAGGCTCCGGCACCTGAATCATCCGCTTCAGATAGCAGACGATCTATTGAAGCGGTTCGGCCTGACTGAAGCCGGGAGCCGCAGAGTATCAACCTATTCTGGCGGGATGCGCCGGAGGCTCGACATCGCCATGAGCCTTGTGGGGGAACCGCAGCTTGTCTTCCTCGACGAGCCGACCACCGGTCTTGATCCCGAAGGCCGGGGCGAAGTCTGGAAGACAGTCAAAGAGCTTGCCGCTAAAGGCACGACCATATTTCTGACCACACAGTATTTGGAGGAGGCCGAACAGCTGGCCGATCAAATCGCCATTCTGCATGAGGGCAGGATCATTGCGAGCGGCACACTCACGGAGCTGAAGAAGCTGTTTCCGCCTGACAAGGTGGAGTATGTGGAGAAACAACCCACATTAGAAGAGATATTCCTCGCCATCACCGGTAAAAGGGAGGGAAAGTAAAATGGAAATGACAGCGAGACACTTCTTCAGTGATATGAGCGTTATGCTTGGACGTTCCATGCGCCATATTATCCGCAGCCTGGATACCATCATCACAGTCACCATCACTCCGATCGCCATGCTGCTGCTGTTCGTTTATGTGTTCGGCGGGGCCATTCAGACCGGCACGGACAACTATGTGAATTACCTGCTGCCCGGCATCCTGCTGATTGCAATTGCCAGCGGCATCTCCTATACGGCCTACCGGCTGTTCATGGATATGCAGAGCGGCATCTTCGAACGGTTCCACTCGATGCCGATTGCGCGCTCGGCGGCGCTCTGGGGGCATGTGCTGACCTCACTCGTGTCCAATGCGATTTCGGTTGCCGTCATCATTCTAGTAGCGCTCCTTATGGGCTTCCGCTCTCCGGCTGGCGTATTGGCATGGCTTGCCGTGGCCGGTATACTCGCACTGTTCACGCTGGCCCTGACTTGGATCGCGGCGATTGCCGGACTGTCCGCCAAATCGGTGGACGGCGCAGGCGCCTTTTCCTACCCGCTAATCTTCCTTCCCTTCATCAGCTCCGCATTTGTGCCTACTGAAACTATGCCGCGGGCTGTCCGCGCCTTTGCCGAGAACCAGCCGGTGACCTCCATAGTGGAGACTATCCGCGCCCTGCTGGCGGGGCAGCCTGCCGGACATGACATTTGGACTGCACTTGCCTGGTGCCTGGGGATACTGATTGCCGCATATCTGTTTGCGATGCGCATATACAAACGGAAAGCGGCGTGAACGGCTGCCCGGTTTCTGATATCAAAAGCATGGCGCCTTCCCGGACCTTCCGGGACAGGTGCCATTTTTATGTGCGGCCTAGGTATTGTCCCTGCGTTTTAATTGCTGGTGTTCTTTGACGCCTTAGCTGCGGTTTTACCGGTTCATCGGCTTTCTGTGGCTGATTTCTGATGACTTGTCATGAAATCCTGCACATAATACAACATTTCCCTTCTGATATCGCCCCAAATCCGGAATTGTTGTATGAAATGCAGGATTTTACCTTTTTCAAGCGGCTTAGCCGAATTATTCTTGTATTTTATACAACAATCCTCCCGGAAACCTAACTATCAATGATCCAAAGTTGTAAAACGTACAACATTTATCTCTACAGTGTTTACTGAAAAGTCTCCATCCTGCTGCAGCGCCCTCTGCCCGTATATTCCGTGAATCTAGTGAGCTTAATCTATATTTTTCACCCTATCCATTGGTAATTCAGGTTATAATGACCATGTATATTGCAGGATATTGGGAAGGCTATAGCCACTAAGCCAGAGATTCTGTGATTTTACATCCCATTAACATGCTTCATATGTTCGCGTGATATAACTGAAACAATCGGTTATTGGAGGAGAAGATTAGATGAAGCTGAGTAAAGAGGAGAAATCATGGATTCTGTATGACTGCGGTAATTCTGCCTACTCGATGGCGGTGACTACGGCGCTTTTGCCCATTATCTTCGGCATGTTCACAACTGTGGGCAGCAGTATGGATTTGGGCTATTTCAATTCCATTGCCAGTATCCTGGTGGCGGTGCTCAGTCCGATCCTGGGGACGATTGCTGATTACAAGGACAGGAAGAAGCGCTTCTTTATCTTCTTCGCTGCGGTAGGCGTGCTTGCTACGGCTTCCCTGGCCTTCGTGTCACCGGATAGCGGACAATGGCAGCTGCTGATTGCTTTTTACATTCTGTCAGCGGTCGGGTTTGCCGGGGCTAATATCTTCTATGATTCCTTCCTGGTTGATATTACAGATGATGAGCGGATGGATAAGGTATCGACGAGAGGATTTGCCTTCGGTTACATCTTCAGCTGTATTCCGTTCGGAATCAGTCTGCTGCTGATCTTCATGATGGGGATGGATAAGGCCATCGGCTATCAGATTGGATTCATCATTACTGCACTATGGTGGGGGCTGCTCACTGTGCCTATGATCAGAGATGTGAAGCAGCGCTACTATATTGAGCCTGAACCTAATCCGGTTGCAAACAGCTTCAAAAGAATGGCGAACACCTTCATGAATATCCGCCGGCACAAAATTGTATTTGTGTTCCTGATTGCTTATTTCTTCTATATCGACGGGGTAGATACCATTATTAAAATGGTGGTGCCGTATGCGACTTCGGTGCTGGGCGGGGATTCGCTGGACACTTTCACCCTGCTGGGCATTCTGCTCATCATCCAGATCATTGCCTTTCCGTGTGCGATTCTCTACGGTAATCTGGCCAAAACCCACTCTGCCCGCAAGCTGATTATCTTCGGGATTTTCACTTATATCATTTCCTGTATTGCGGCTTTCTTCATCACCTCAGTGTGGCATATCTTTATTCTCGGCGCGCTCATCGGTTCGGCCCAGGGCGGCATCCAGGCGCTCAGCCGGTCGTATTTCGCCAAAATCATTCCGAAGGAGAATTCCAATGAATTCTTCGGCTTCTATAATATCTTCGGCAAGTTCGCGGCAATTCTCGGCCCGGCACTGATGTCACTGACTACGACGTTAACGGGCGAGGCCCGCTTTAGCATTTTATCCATAATTCCGCTGTTTCTGATCGGATTCTTCATCTTCATCACTCTGCCTAAGGGGAACTGACATGGAACCGACAACGCCTCGCGCGCCATTAGCTAAACATCTGATCGTCATTTCCTACGATGCCTTCTCGGAGGACAACTGGGAACTGGCCAGCCGGCTGCCCAATTTATCCAGACTGATTAAGCAAGGTGCCCACAGCAACCGCTTGCGGAGCGTATATCCCACACTCACCTATGTAGTTCATACCACCATCGCTACCGGTGTTCATCCGGACAAGCACGGTATTCACCACAACAATCCGCTGCAGCCGTTCGTGAAGGAGGAGGATCAGCGCTGGTTCTGGTTCCGTGAGGCGGTCAAGGTACCGACAATTTATGATGCTGCACGTAAGGCAGGGCTCAGTACCGCCGGACTCCTCTGGCCGGTTTCGGGCAAGTCCTCGATCCGGTATAATATTCCGGAAATCAGGGCGCTGAAAGGTGAGAATCAGGCACTTAAGGTGCTGAGAAGCGGCAGTCCCGCCTACTGCATCCGGATGGAGCTGAAATACGGCCGGATCAGGCAAGGGATTACCCAGCCTTACCTGGATGACTTTACAACGAAGTGTGCGATAGACACGATTAAGCGCAACAAGCCTAATCTGCTCATGATGCATCTGATTGACCTGGATGATGCCAAACATCTGTATGGGACAGACAGCGATGAGGTGAAAGAAGTCATCCTGCGCATGGATAACCGGCTGGGTGAGATCCTGCAGGCCGTGGAAGATGCCGGGATCCGGCAGGATACGGTAATTATGGTGCTCGGAGACCACGGCCAGTTCAATGTGCGCTACAAAGTGCATTTGAACAAGCTTTTGCAGGCAAAGGGTCTGATCTACGAAGAGGGCGGCGTAATGATATGGCGGGCATACTTCCAGTGCGGCGGAGGTTCAGCGTACCTGCATGTCCGGCCGGGAGACGAAGAAGCAGAGCGGCTCGCGCTCACGGCTATTGACGAATATATGCAGAATGACATGGCAGGGGTTGAAAGCGTATACTACAGAGAGACATTAGACCGTCTTCATGCAAGCCATTCCACAAGAGTGATGCTTGAAGCGCGGCGCGGCTATTCCTTTGATGAGAGTCTGGAGGAGCAGCTGGTTGTCGATTTGCAGGCACATGGAATTCGTTATGCTACGCATGGTTATTCTCCTGACAAAAGCGGCTACCGGTGCAATTTTGTCGTCTCAGGCGGTACGATTAAACATGACTATTCCATCGGCGACATCGAAATGGTCGATATTGCGCCAACGCTGGGAAGAATTCTGGGGATCGATTTCGGGCATGGCGACGGGAGAGTGCTGGAGGAGATTGTCCGGGAATAAAAAAGTGCAAAACCGGCAAAAGAGTCCGATTGTCTTCTATATCCGGATGAATTAGTGTAGACGGTAAAAGAAAGGTGGATGCCCGTATGATATTTAACTATTCGTTTGTACCCGCATTGGATAGCCTGTATGACATGGAACAGGGTTATGGCTTTGCCGCTGCGCCGGCAGGCTCGAAGAATGAGGAGCTCAAGGATTCATGGCCCGGAGATTATTTCTCTCCTGCGGTGCCGACACTGCTGATGGATGTGCCGAATGGCAATTACACCGTAACGCTGGAGATCGGTTCGCCGGACACCTCCGCCGTTACTACCGTAAGAGAAGGACTCGGCCGGATCCGGCTGCTTGAGCTGAAGACCGGGCCCGGTGAGATCACCACCCGCATCTTTGCTGTGCATGTCGAGGATGGTGTGCTCAAGCTGGCTTTCGGCGGTGCTGCACCAAGTGTGCGGCAGGTGACGGTTAACCGGGTAAGCTCCATCCCTACTCTATTTCTTGCCGGAGATTCTACCGTAACGGATCAGGCCTCGGGGCAATTTCCTTATACAGGCTGGGGCCAAATGATTGGATTGTACCTGGATGAAGACATTGCTGTGGCGAATCATGCACGTTCCGGCAGAAGCGCCAGAACCTTTATTGAGGAGAGCCGTCTGCTGCGGATAGCCAAAAGACTGCGCAAGGGCGACTTCCTGCTTGTCCAATTTGCCCACAACGATGAGAAAGAAACAGAAGAAGGTGCGGGTCCGTTCACAACCTATCAGCATTACCTGAAGCAATATATTGATCTTGCGCGCTCAGCCGGTGCGTATCCTGTGCTTGTAGCCCCCATGCACCGGCGCTTCTTCGAGGAGGATGGGGCTATCCGGAATACCCACGGGGATTATATTGAAGCTATGAGGCAGCTGGCCGTCCGGGAAGCTGTACCCTTTGTGGATCTCGCTTCACTCAGCAAAGTATATTTTGAGGAGCTTGGTGAGGCTCGTTCCAAGCAAGTATTTCTGTGGGCGGAACCGGGCCAATATGCTAACCTTCCTGAGGGAGCAGAGGATAACACGCATTTCTCGGAAGCCGGGGCCATAGAAATGGCCAGACTGGTAGCGAAGGGGCTACAGCAGACAGAGGCGGACAAGCTCAAGCAGCATCTGATCAGCAATATAGGGGGCTCCTTAATTTAAGCCAGATATTCGAGTTTATTTGTGTTTATTTATATTCAATAAAGTTCACTTGTGCTTTATAATGTTCAATATAATAGTTCACTTAAGTTTTAACTACACCCCTATATGTCTGGAGAGCTGAACAGTGATTAGAAAAGCGAGTGTTATGCATGTTTATCCCGATGCTTATGAGGAGTACAAACGCCGTCATGATGAGCTTTGGCCGGAGATGGCTGAAGAGCTGAAGAACCATGGCGCACATAATTATTCTATTTTTCTGGATGAAGAAACGGGCAGCCTGTTTGCTTACGTAGAGATTGAAGACGAAGAGCGGTGGGATCAGATGTCGCAGACGGAGATTTGCCGGAAGTGGTGGGTGTATATGGAGCCGCTGATGGAGACTAACCCTGATCACAGCCCGGTGTCCAAGAATTTGAAAGATGTATTCTACTTAAAATAACCGATAGCCAAGAGTGCCCTGTGATATTGCGGGGCACTTTTGTATTGTATAGCTTGCAAAGGGGTCATGAAGTGCACCGCCGTTCGATCCGGGGAAGACATTCAAATAACAATGCCAAGCACGAAGCCGTCGTACCCCTTGCTGCCTACCGTCTGCAGTGCAGTGGCCTCGATTCGCGGCTCGGCGGAGAGCAGATCCATAAACTGACGTACACCTTGTACGCGGTCATCTGTACTATGCGCTTGAATGACTTCACCATCACGCACTACGTTATCGGCCACAATTACCGCTCCCGTCCGGGCCAGCTTCAATGCCCATTTCAGATAATGGGGATTGTTCGGTTTATCGGCGTCAATGAAGATGAAGTCAAACGGGCCGTGCCCCCGGGCTTCAAGTGTCGCCAGCGTCTCAAGTGCCGGCCCCTCAATCACCTCCGTTTTATCCGCTAACCCTGCCATTCTCAGATTATCCTCAGCGACGACTACGTGGTCATGCTCGAATTCGAGCGAAACCAGTCTTCCTCCTTCCGGCAACGCCCTGGCCAGCCAAATGGTGCTGTAGCCGCCCAGCGTGCCGATCTCCAGAATATTAACGGCGCCTTTCATTTTAGCCAGAAGATACAGCAGCTTCCCCTGGTTCGGAGCAACATCAATCGCCGGTAATCCTGCACCTTCATTAGCATCCAGAACGGCGTCCAGCACCGGATCTGCCGCCAGCAGCTTGTCATTGAAATACGCGTCAACCTTACTCCATTTGTTCTGTTCTTTCATGTGAATCCCTCCGTTTGGTTAAGTGTTGTATTGGATCTGTTTTAAATATAAGGTAAAATAATTCATAAAACTAATATATGTTTTTGTGGTTTACATATAATTTGATTATGAATTGAGGCGATCTGCATGAACCTTCATGCACTAAGGCTATTTTATTATGTTGCCGAGACGGGCAGCGTCACGAAGGCGGCTGCAAGGCTCAATATCAGCCAACCGGCGGTTACCAGTCAAATCAAGAAGTTCGAGAAGGATCTGGGACTGTCTTTGTTTAACCCCAGCGGCCGCGGAATTTCACTTACTTCCTTTGGAACAGAACTGGCGAAGCAGGCGGGGAATCTCTTCACCTATGAGGAACAAATGGATCAATTTGTAGAAGACTACCGCCAGGGCAAAAAAGGGAAGCTGCGTATCGCCGCTACTTATCTGCCGGCTAATTTCCTGGTTCCCGGCTGGGCTGCCAGATTCAAAGCGGGACATCCCGGGATTGAGATCGAGATTACAACAACGAACTCCCAGCAGGCCTTTGAGCAATTGCAGCGGCATGAAGCAGACGTTGCCTTCTATGGGGGCGGAGCCAAGGAGAAACCGGAGGATGTCGAATGGCTGGAGCTTTTCGAGGATGAGCTGTGGTTCGTGGTAGCCCCTTCCCATCCCTATGCAGACCGTACGGTTTCACTGTCGGAGATGATGCGGGAGCCGTTCATTATGCGGGAGGAGGGCAGCTCAACAAGAGAGCGCCTTGTCTCGTTATGTACGACTTATGGCCTGAAGCCGCCAGAGGTCGCACTGCAATTCAGCGGACTGGGTGAAGCCATCCGTTCGGTAATCGCGGGGTATGGTGCAAACTTCATCTCCTCTCTCGCCGTGCGCGAATATGTGGAGTGGAAGCAGCTCTCCCGTGTGCATGTGGAGGGGATTCACCTAAGCAACCATATTGCTGTCTGCACGCGTAAGAATGAATCCCTGCCTGCCGCGCTGCAGCAGTTTATTGATATCTGCCGCCAATGATTAACGGATAAACAATAATTAAATATCATCTTTCGATCTAAATATATTGATAAACGATAAATTATATGGTAAATTAAACTCACAATTCTGAAGTGAGGTGCTTTTACAATGAAACGCAAACCAGGGTCGACCACTTTTTTGAAGGCAGTGATTGTGCTGTTTGGATTGGCTGCACTTGCTCTATGTGTATTTGTAGTGCCGGAGATCGCGGGGTTTGCAGCAGAGCTGTATCCGGATATGGCTTACATACAGGCTCTCGTGATGATCGATCTGTACGGGGCGGCACTGCCTTTTTACATCGCACTCTATCAGGCCTTTAAGCTGTTAGGCTACATCGACCAGAACAAGGCATTCTCGGATACCTCTGTACAGGTGCTGAAGAATATCAAGAACTGTGCAGTCGCCATCAGCGGTATGTTTGTTATAGGCATGCCCCTGTTCTATCTGATGGCGGAGAGGGATGATGCCCCGGGGATTATCGTCATCGGAATGATCATTATCCTGGCTTCCATGGTGATCGCTGTATTCGCTGCAGTGCTCCAGAAGCTGTTGAACGAAGCTATTGAACTAAAATCTGAAAATGATTTGACAGTCTGAGGTGATGACCATGGGGATTATAATCAATATTGACGTGATGCTGGCGAAACGGAAAATGAGTGTAACTGAGCTTACGGAGAAGGTGGGCATAACGATGGCTAACCTGTCTATACTCAAGAACGGCAAGGCGAAGGCGATCCGGTTCTCAACGCTCGAGGCGATCTGCAAGGCATTGGATTGTCAGCCGGGAGATATATTAGAATACACTCCGGAAGCTACAGAATAAAAGGGAGCGGGGAACGAGGAGAGGACGATATTGAAATCATTGGTACGGCTGCTGCATTTCGGCTATCATCACGCGATGAGCTGCATTTTTCCCGTTGCGATCTTTGGAACCCTGATACTTACCAGTAAAGTAGAAGTGCCCTTCATCCACCGGTATGATGCCATTCTGCTGATCCTGCTGACCGTGCAGTACCTTATGTACCGCAGCGGGCTGGAGACCCTCGATGAGATCAAGGTAATCTGCGTATTTCATGTGATTGGTCTGGTGCTGGAGATTTATAAAATAAGAATGGGCTCATGGGCATACCCTGATCCGGGATACACGAAGCTGCTCGGGGTACCGCTGTACAGCGGGTTTATGTATGCCAGCGTGGCAAGCTATATGTGCCAGATCTGGCGCAGGCTGAAGATGGACATGACCGGCTGGCCGGGGCTGGCCTCTGCGGGATTTCTGGGCGGAGCGATCTACCTGAACTTTTTCACGCACCACTTCATTCCGGATTTCCGCTGGTGGCTGACGGCGCTCGTGGTAATTGTTTTTTGGAGGACATGGATCATCTACCGGGTGCAGGAGCGGACGTACCGGATGCCGCTGACGCTGGCTTTTTTCATTGTAGGCTTCTTCATCTGGATCGCTGAGAATATCGCTACCTTCTTGGGTGCCTGGAAATATCCCGACCAGCACGAAGCCTGGCATCTGGTGGGCTTCAGCAAGATCAGCTCATGGTTTCTGCTAATTATCATCAGCGTCATTATTGTGGCTCAGCTTAAGCATGTTAAGGCAGGGCGTTCATAATTCAGGACGTTCATAATTCATAATCAGCACTCTTCACTAATCGGCTAAATGTGTCGATAATAATTCTAAACATTCACATTTAGGAGATGCTTATGGATAACTTGGCAGCATTGGTCGCAGCAGCACCTTTCTTCAAACAGATTCACGCACAGGATATTATGATCGGCATTACGGACCGGGAAATATTCCATTATTATGCACCCAGTAAAGTGCTGGATTTCGGCTTAACCAAAGGAAGTCCAGTTTCGCCGGATGATCCGTCCCTCGGCAATGCCCTGGCCGGACGCGCCACGACAAACCGTCTGTCACCTGAGCTGTATGGAGCAACTGTAATTTCTTCGGCAGTCCCGATTTACGGTACGGAGGGTGAAGTGATCGGGGCTTTCGCAATTGCCTATACGCTGGAAAATGAAGATAAAATGGAACAGCTGACGGAAAGCATTAATCAGATCAGCGGCCAGCTTGTGGATATGGTTCAGAATGTGGCGGCCCAGTCTCAGGAGCTGTCGGCGACAACCGCGCAGATTCTGGACAATTCCCGCAAGACGGTGGAAGAGTCCAAGCAGGTGAATAAGGTTGCCGGATTCATCCGGGAGATCTCCGAGCAGACGAATCTGCTGGGCCTGAATGCGGCGATTGAGGCTGCGCGGGTCGGAGAGCAGGGGGCAGGCTTCGGTGTGGTGGCGACAGAGGTCCGCAAGCTGTCGGTACATACGAAGGAAGCTACGAAGTCGATTGAGGATTCTCTTAGCACGGTACAGCGCTCGATCCGGGAGATGGAACAGGAGATTGAGGCAATCGCCAAGTCTTCCTCGGCGCAGGCTGAGCTGGTTACCCAGTTCAGCGATGTCATTGAGAAGCTGAATGAGACCAGCGGTGAGATGGCCAGATTCATTTCATCCGTAATCCAATAAAATAGCATAAACAAGGCGGCCGTTAGGTTAACGGCCGCCTTGTTGTATTCAGGAAGGCGTCAGGAATTAGAACTGCCCGGAGGATTGGCATTCAGGTGATCGATCCGCTGCTCCAGCACTGCGCCAGCTTTGCCCAGAAACTGAGTAATCAGCAGGAGCTCTTCTTCCGTATATGAAGCAGCCAAGGCAATCATAGCCGAATGAAGTGTGGAATAAGTCTCTATGACATCCGCTTTATGCTCATACAGCGGAACGATAATCACCTTGCGGCGGTCACCCGGGTCATTTTCTCTGCGGACATAGCCGGTTTTCTCCAGCCGGTCGATTAATGCGGTGACGCTGCCGGTAGTCAGTCCGGTTAGCTTCGACAGTTCTCCGGCGGTAATCGGACCTTTTTCACGCAGGATATCTACGGATATGAAGTCATTATTGTATAGTCCGAGGGCGGAGGCCACATTCTGCTGGTATTGTACCGTCCGGGTTCCCAGTCCGCGCATGAGCAGGGTGAATTGTTCCTGGAGCTCTGTCGGCTGAACGGGTTCTTGGCTGGACATGAGTAGTCCTCCTTAGGGAGAGATAGATAGCTTGGACGCGCCAGAATTGCATATTTAAGATGTTTGGCGGACGGGTTAATGATTCATTTTATTGTAGCGAATCGCTTCATTATTTGCAAAAAGAGAATCTATCGGACAGTACTCCGCGTCCAGAAAGTGACGCCGTTCAGAGGGTAGGACATACTTACGCCGGTTCTGGCCTTCCCTGCGGATACCAGTGACAGACGGTTCCCGTCCGGCTGAAGTGTGAATAACTGCTCAATATGATAGACACCTGGCGGAGGTGCAGATTCGTAGAGGTTAAGGATTACACCAGCGGCAGTTATTGCAGTAAAGTCTGCTTCATGTACACCCTCTATTCCATATTCAATCTGCATGGGCTTGCCGTTCTTCAGCCCATAGGCATCCACTTTAACTGCGAAGCGTGCCGAGCCGAACCTGAATTTGCCGAAAGCCCGGACAGCGATGTTACGGCAGGTTCTGTTCCGCAGCAGTGCGGGCAGACCTAATCTGCGCAGCACAGCAACAGCGGAGGTAGAGATGCGGGAATCGAAGCAGAGCCGGGTGGAAACAGATGGAACGCCTAAAGTTACAGGCAGAGTCTGCTGATCAGAGAAGGGAAACCGGTAGGCTGTCCGGGTCCGCAGATCAAAGCCGAAATCGGTGGGCTTGCTCCCGGTGAAGCTTGAAGCCTTGCGCGCTTTGCCGTGTTCAGTAATCTCAAAGGCTGCCCCCAGGTTGTCCACGGTCCACTCCAGAGCGGCTTGTCCATGGCTGTCTCCAAGCCCGAGCATTATGGAGATGTCAATGGACTCGGTATGCTCCAGTTCCTGCATGGCCCGTGCCGCGAGCAGGTTGGTCAGCCCTGGAGCCAGGCCGACACTCAGCAGGGCTGCAGCCTGGAGGCCATTCTTCACCGGGTCCAGCTTCTGCAGCTTGCTGAGGAACTCGCCGCTCGCCGAGACATCTACATAATGCGTGCCGCTCTGTAAGCAGGCTTCTGCCAGCCGGGTATCCTGCTGGTCCAGGCACATCACAACCAGCTTCACCCGTTCAAGCAGCCTCTGGTCCAGCGGCTCCTCTGCTGCCAGACGTAGCGGCTTCACATAACCGCCGGTACTCCGGGAGAATTCTTCGGCACGTTTCAGGTTTCTTCCCGCCGCATAGACCTTCCCGGGATGCTTCCCGCCAAGAAGCCGGCAAATCTGTGACCCGACATGACCATAACCGCCGATGACTATAATATCTGTTTTCATTGTATCTTCTCCGTCCTTGAATATTGAATGTAAGCTTACCTGCGATATAATAGGAATTATGTTTCATTATCCGGATTTCAAGGATGGGAGACCATCCCACATATGTGGGATTTAGAGAGGACACCAAGATGAACGAGGCGATGAAAAGCATCCTGCAGCTGGACCCGGCCCGGGGCGGGAGAGCTATGAATTCACAGCAATACAGGGAAGCGGTTATTGCTAAACTCCGTTCTATTATTCCGTTTGCCGCTGCCTGCTGCACGACAGTAGATCCGCATACGCTTCTAACCACCGGAGCGGTAACAGAGCAGGGGCTTGCAGCAGTGCACTCTGTATTGTTCGAATATGAATATCTGCATGAGGATTATATGAAGTATGAGCACTTGGCCAAGGCGGAGCTTCCGGTAGCGTGCTTAAGCGGAGTTACCGGCGGAAGCCTTGAGAAGAGTGAGCGTTACCGCAAAGTACTGCAGCCCGCCGGATTCGGAGATGAGCTGCGCGCAGCGCTCATGGCAGGCGGGGTCTGCTGGGGCTTCCTGACTCTGTTCCGTCCGCTGGATAGCCATCCGTTTCAAGCGCAGGAATGTGCCGGGATCGCTTCTGTTGCTCCGCTGATTGCTGCCGGGCTGCGCAGTTACGCCACATCGCAGCCCGGCAAGGATTCGGACAGCGGGGCACCGGAAGATAACGGAATTATGATGCTGAATGAGCGGCTGGTTCCGCTGAGTGCGAATGCAGCGGCGAATTATTGGCTGGAGCAGATGCGGCAGTTCGAACGTCTGGATACGGGAGTATTGCCGGGTCCGGTCCGGGCCGTGTGCTTACGGGTTGTAGCGGAGGAGAGAGCTTCCGGTGCTGTCCCTTCAAGCGCTAAAATATGCCTTCAAACCGGGGATGGGACTTATCTGACCGTTACGGCCAGCAGGCTGGACGGTCCGGAAGGCATGCTGGCCGTTTCTTTTGTAAATGCCAGATCCTCCGATGTATTCCGCCTGCTGGCCGATGCCTTTACCTTAACCTCACGCGAGAAACAGCTTGCAGAGATGCTGCTGCTGGGGTTATCCACCAAGGAACTGGCGGAGTCGCTCCATATCTCTGCTTATACCGTTCAGGATCACCTGAAATCAATCTTTGCCAAAGCAGGCGTGTCCAGCCGCCGGGAGCTGATCAGCAGGCTGCTGTCACGATAAGAAGAGCGGGGGCCCTGATGAATCATCTTAAAAATAGGATTAGACTTGTGCGTATGGATGGAGGTATCGGCTGAACCTATAATTTCGGACCGGATACAAAATTGTTGTATAAAATACAACATTTTCCTCATGATTTCGGCTCAAATCCAATAATGTTGTACAAAATGCAGCAATTCTCCTCCACCATGCGGTTTAGCGGGCCAATTGTTGTATTTCATACAACAATCGGCCTGAACACCCGGGTATATACCAATACAGGTGCAAAACGTGCAACATTTATTTCTACAAAGCTTTTTATGTCTACAAAGCATTAATGTTTACAAAACTTGTCTACAAGCTTACCAAGTAGTCTCCATTCTACCGGCGCCATTCCCACAGTACTTGGAGCAACAGTCTGTTCGCGCAGCATTCTCACATAGTTCCACTATCAATCTATCAATCAATCCATCCATCTCAATGTAAAAAGGGGTCTCAATAGCCATTTCTGGCGGTTGAGACCCCTTTATTCCTTTATTAATGATAATGATGCGTTGCCATTACCCTTTATTTACTGACGCAAAGTCTTCAAGGCGCCGCTCCAGGCCAGAACCTGATCGAGCATGGCGTTAACGTTGGCGATATGCAGATCGGCCGGTTTGAAGACGGAGCCGTTCTCGAAGTCAGTGAACAATGAGAGCAGAGGGTGTACGCGAACATCCGCTACGGACAGCTCGCCGAGAATTCCGCGTAAATGCTCAGCAGCGCGGACGCCTCCGGCTGAACCATAGCTTACGATACCGGCTGCCTTGTTGTTCCATTCTTCACGGGCGGAGTCCAGGGCATTCTTGAGTGCTCCGGTAAGACTGTGGTTATATTCCTGTACGATAAATACGAAGCCGTCCAGTGTTGCCAGCTTGGCTGCCCACGCTTGGGCTTCCGCATAGCTGTCGGTTTCACCGAGAAGCGGCAGTTTGAAGTCGGCAATATCCACGATTTCGTAATTGGCATCTCCGCGTGCATCTGCAATACCTTTCACCCATTCGCCTACCTGCGGGCTAACGCGGCCTTGGCGGGTACTTCCCAGAATAATTCCGATGTTTAATGTTGTCATTGTAATTCCTCCTCGAATGTGTTGTAAGTTTTTTGAAGTATCTCTTATATTTTTATTATAGCTTATAACTTAAATAAAGCAAGTTATTTTTAGAAACTATTATTAGGCGAATCTTACTAGACAGATATACTTGAAAAGACAGATATACTTGAAAGCACCCGGTCACCAGTGTGCAAAGCGGTACCATTCACAATGCTGTATGTATTGCAGCTTACAGTTACCTTTTACGGAGGATAGCCTGAATATACATCTATTAAGGTTTTGCCCTCATTATGTCATGATGCATAACATTGACAGGTGTATTTTAGTTGAAATTACAAAAGGAATGGATTTGTAATTGATTTTAGTAGCGAAATCAGTTTAAAATATACACAACAAGTTAGTTATTCTAACATATAATTAAATCATCTTATGCATTCATAGCGAATTGAGAGGTGGAGCGGTCATGATAGAGGAAAAGAAACGGCAGGAACAACTGGAGCTCCCGCGTGATTGCACCTTCTCGCCAGAAGACTGGCGCATACTGGCCCAGTATTGGTACCCGGTGGCGGCCGCAGATGAGGTTCAGGATAAACCTGTTCCGGTGAAGCTGCTGGATATGAAGCTGGTATTGTACCGCAGCGAAGGCAAGGTGGTCATTGCCCGGGACCTCTGCTTCCACCGTGGAGCGCCCTTAAGCAAGGGCTGGGTTGAGAACGGTGAGATTGTCTGCCCTTATCACGGTTTCCGGTATAACTGTGAAGGAAAGTGTACGGCGGTGCCGGCGCATCCAAGCAGCAAGATCTCACCCAAATTGAAATTGATTGTCTATCCCGCCGTGGAGCGTTATGGCCTGATCTGGACCTGCCTTGGTGGCGCGCCGGAGCAAATCCCATCTTTTCCGGCCTGGGATGATCCCGACTACATTAATATTCTAATTCCGAGCTTTGATATTGCCGGTTCCTCCGGGCGGCAGATGGAAGGCTTCCTGGATGTATCGCATTTCGCTTACGTGCATACGGCAACCTTCGGTGACCGCAACAATACAGAGGTCCCCCAGTATAAGGTATGGCGTGAAGGGGATACGGAGCTGGTAGCGGAGTATTGGAGCACGGTCAGCAACTACGGCAAAGGTCAGGAGAACCCTGCACCCGAAGGGTTCATGTGGCTGCGTGAGTTCCGTGTCTTTGCCCCGTTCGCCGCTTCGCTGACTGTCTATTTCCCGGATGAGGGCAGGCTGAAGATTCTGAACTGTGCATCCCCGGTATCCGCCCGCTATACCCGGCTGTTCTGCCCGATCTCCCGTAACTTTGACAAGAGCGCCCCTGTAGAGGATACGATCAAGTTCAATCTGCAGGTGTTCCAGGAGGACGCGGAGATGGTGGAGTCGCAGACTCCGGAGGATCTGCCGCTCGATCTGCAGGCGGAAGCCCATATCCCGGCAGACCGGACATCGATTGCCTACAGACAGCTGCTGACCAGCCTGGGACTGGGCAAGAATTATACGTCTTAACCGCAGGTGTAATTCCTTCATAAGATTGTTTGTAAGTGTATACTTTCGCAAAATAAGAAAGCAGCCCTACGGTCAGCGAATGACCGGGGCTGCTTTTGTTTGTGTCTAGAATGAAATAAATGGCAGTAAAGTTTGAATATATAAAAACTATCCATGGAGCTTGAGTGGTTGCTATAGGTAAAATATGGTGGTTGGGATTCCATACAGGAAATCGCCGCGCAAAATAGATTTGGAGGAGATATTATAAACTATATTGAGGTTGCCCAAAAAAGTACTGCACACTTACTTCCCCTGGTATCAGAATTGTACGGGTTATACGGCTACGAGTTAGGGCAGATTGAGGCGCATGAGGGAGGGCGTAATATTGTATACACCTGTGAAAAAGCAGGCGCCAGCCCCAAAATACTCAGGTTCGCTTTCCTGCCTGACCGGAGCCGCGACGATTTCCTGGGTGAACTGGAGTATGTCCGCTACCTGTATGAGCATGGAGGCAGCGTCGCGGATGTGATCAGCTCCCGGAACGGGAATCTGCTGGAAGAGATTACTCACGATAATCACAGGTATTTTGTCAGCCTGTTCACTAAGGCCGCAGGAAAAATGCTGGTGGAGCATCATTACCGGTACAGGGAAGGTGTGCCCATTACCGAATATTATTATAACTGCGGTAAAGTACTGGGGAAACTGCATCAGTTATCCAAAGAGTACACGCCGGTCCATCGCCGGTATAGCTTTTTTGACAAATACAATCCCGCATATCTGGATGAGCTGATTCCTGAATCCCTGGCCTTGCTTAAGGGGAAGCTGATTGAGCTGCTTAGCGCCCTGCGAGAAGTGGAAGCGAACGGGGAGACTTTCGGAATGCTTCATTTCGATTACAATGACGGGAATTATTCAATAGATTATGATACCGGACAAATTACCGTATACGATTTCGACAATTGCTGTTTCGGCTGGTATATGTTTGAGCTGGCAGCTCTCTGGACACATGGAGTGGGCTGGATACAATTTGAACCCGATCCCGGTAAACGTAAGGAATTCATGGCTGATTACTTTGCAACCGTTCTCGCAGGGTACAGGTCAGAGACCCGGATTGAACCAGCGGTGCTGGATCAGCTGCCTTTATTCATCCAAGTTACCCTGATGGAAAGTGTTGTGGATGCCTTCGAGGTCATGCGGAATAACGGCGGGGAACCGGAATGTGGCGGGCGGCTGTCTTTTCTCATTAAATGCCTGGAAGACGATATTCTATATAACGGATTTTTCGATGAGATTTACTCGTGCGACGATCCGTTCGAGTATGAAGGATGAAACAGATGCCGTCCCCCGGAGGACGGCATTGCCGTTTTTACCCGTCTAATTAAAATAGGTTGATAACCTACGTAATTTGTGCTTTAATTCAGTAGTACAATTTATGCCTACAACAAATGTGAGGAAGTGACCAATCGTTAGTCCTTCTATGGCAACAGCTGGAGCAAAGACCTCTTGTTATGCATATTATTGAAACGTGATGTAATTCTTTCTGAAATACAAGGAGCTAGAGACCACTTATGAAAAAATCATTTGATATCCGCAACAAGCCTATATTGCTGTTCACTTTTCTCTTGCTGCTCAAGAGTGGGGTGGCGTGGTATGTTGTTTTTAATGACGGGCCTAACTGGGGCACCATGTTTACGGAAATTCCATTTTTCCTCATTGTATTCAGTCTCATCGAGTGGCTGGCACGCAAGCGGAAGATTCTCTATTATATGGTGGCCAATCTGTTTATAACGGTCATTTATTTCGCTGTGCTGATGTACTACAAGTATTATGGCGTCATTGCGACATATCATGCGCTGCAGCAGGCCGACAAAGTTACGAAGGTTGGGGAGAGCACCTATTCCCTCATCACTCCTTATTATCTGTTTATCTTCGTGGACGTCGTGTTCTTCCTGTTCCTGATGTTCCGGCCGAAATATATTTCGCGCTGGAAAGAAAGAGGTACCGTGCGGATGAGCCGGCCGGTGCTGACAGTGATCACTGCTGTCTCCATCGGACTCTGTATCTTCAATATCTGGCCGAACCATGCGAGCATGAATGAGATCAAGAAAGCCGAGAGTATGGGCATCCTCAACTACGAGGTATATACCCTGTTCGCCGATACTACGGAGAAGGAAGAAATCATCGACAGCAAAGAGATTACGCAGACAGCTGTGAATGAATTGAAAGGCATTACCGTGCCAGAGTCCCCGCAGTATTTTGCTGCCGACCAAGGCAAGAATCTGATCGTGGTACAGATGGAATCCTTCCAGAACTTCCTGATCGGGCTGACCATTGACGGACAGGAAGTTACGCCGAACATTAACAAGCTGGTGAAAGACAATACCTATTTTAATAACTTTTATACGGATGCGGGTCAAGGTACAACCTCGGACGCGGAGTTCGTGGTGAATACTTCTTTTTATGTGCCCAAGAATGAACCGGCGACTTCTTCCAATTATATGAACAAAACGCTGCCGAGCCTGCCGGGTCTGCTGAAATCAAACGGCTATCATACGTATACCTTCCATACCAACAGCGTGGATTTCTGGAACCGCAAAGAGCTCTACAAAGCCATCGGATTCGACAAGTATTATGATCAGAGCTTCTATGGCGACGATGACCATATTGCTTTTGGTTCTTCAGACGAAGTGCTGTTCGCCAAAACCGTTCCCGAGCTGACCGCTCTGGATGCGAAGGAAGAGCCGTTCTATGCCATGGTCATCTCCATGAGTGCTCATCATCCTTTCCGTCTGCCGGAGGATAAGCTTATGATGACTCTGCCTGAGCAGTATCAGGGGACTTTACTTGGCGACTATATCCAGGCCCAGAATTATGCGGATTACGCGATGGGGCAGTTCCTGGATGAACTTAAGGCCAGCGGAGTGTGGGACGACAGCCTGATTGTATTTTACGGGGATCACCAGGGCGTACCGCTCTATGCGCTTGGCGATAACGAGAAGGATTGGCTGAAAGAGCTGATCGGGTATGAGTACGGTTATACCGACATGTTCAATATCCCGTTCATTGTACACTCTCCGTCGGGAATACTGCCTGCCGAGATCGGTCATACCGGAGGACAGATTGATATTCTGCCGACTGTAGCCAATCTGCTGGGCGTCTCCGTGCAGAATCAGCTTCACTTCGGGGAGGATCTGCTGAATCAGGAGACCAATCTGTTACCGGTCCGGCATTTCCTGCCGACGGGCTCTTTTATCAACAATTCAAGTATTTATGTAACCGGAGAAGCCTACGCGGACGGAACCAACTTCAGTCAGAAGGATAATTCGGTGCTTGCTGGCGGATCGACTGAGGCGCAGTTCAATAACGTGCAGCGGCTGCTGAATATGTCTAACAGTTACCTTGAACAGCTGCCGGACCGTCCGGACGTTCAGTCAGAAGAATAGGTTTAAATTTTACAAAAAAGGCAGACCCAAAAGCCGTAATGGCTGGCGGGTCTGCCTTTTTTGTAAGCTACACAGTATAATTCTCCAGCGAAACGATCCATTTGCCGTCCTGAATCTCGATGGTGTGCAAGCCGGTATAGGAAGCCGGGAATTTACTGCCGCGGTTGTTCCAGTCTAATTCTTTTATAATATGATAGATGATATTAATGACTCCGCCGTGAGTAACAATCATGAGGTTACCTTCCGGATGGCGGTTGGCTTGGTCTTCGCATAAGCGGCCGAACGCTTCCTTGATACGTGTGAAGAACTCCAGCGGGCTTTCGCCGCCGGGATAGCGCTCGTCCATCCGTAAACCGGAGAAATACAAACCCGGAAACCGTTCATTTACGATTTCGTTCGGCATGCCGGCGATCACGCCATTATTCATTTCCCTCCAGTCCATACTGCGCTCGAGCGGCAATCCGAGCTCTCTTGCCAGCTCACCAGCCGTATCCAGAGCCCGCTGCAGATCGCTGCTGACAATACGCTTTATGTTAAATGAAGACTGGTTATCTTGAAGATAGCGGCCGAGCTTCTCGGATTGTCGGTAACCTTGCGTGATTAGTCCCCGCTGGCTCCATCCGCCACGGAATCCTTCATCATCTTTGCCGTGTCTTACCAAATATATCGCCAATTTTCCTTCGGCCTCCTGTTCTGTAGAGAGTAAGCATGCTTCCTTATGCGGGATGCCCTGCTAAGTTTATCACTCGCTTTCCAGATTTATCAAGAGGAGAAGTTACAACCGGGATAACAAAGCTTGACGAAAATTCGGACACGGGCCTGCTGCTTAGGCGGTTCGGGTCAAGGAATTAATTAATTCTCCGGTACGAACACTACCCGCTGCTGACTGCCTGCCGGAGTATTCCACACTTCTTCAATCCTGGACAGCGGAAAAGCAATTGGGTTCGCAGTAAGCTTGCCTCCAGCAATCGCATCGATTAGCGCTGGGAATTCGGCCAAGTATCCGGCTGGAGTCACGGACCCTTGACCGCTGCCGATGATCTGGAAGTTGGCCGAGCGGAGTGCGGCAGAAGGGATAGCGGCATCTGCTCCGGCAACGGAACCAATCTGGATCCAGGTCAGCAGCCGGCTGCGGTCAGCCCGGCGGGTAAGCAGCGGAATCATAGCCAGCCCGGCAGGCTCGCCCCACAGATAGTCGAGAACGATATCCACTTCTGAAGCAGCCTCGCCGAGGCGCCGGGCAGCTGCTTGCGGATCACCCGCAAGCGAGACCGTTACATCCGCGCCGAGCGGCGTAAGCGAACGGAGACGCTCCGGGTCCCGCCCGGCAGCGATAATCTGACTGGCCCCCATATGCTTGGCGATCTGGACCGCCATCTGTCCGGAATTGCCGGTTGCCCCCAGAATGAGAACCTTGAACCCTGGCTGCGCCTGAACCCGGCGGCGCAGGGTCACCCAGGCTGACATGGCCGGATTCATAGCGGCAGCGATGTGCACGGGATCGGCATGAGCCGGAATTGGTACACTGCGCCGCAGGTCAATTACAGTTTTGTCGGCAAAAGATCCTATAGCAGTATCTGTTGTAACGAAATAGACTAACTGACCGTCCGGCAGCCTGCCTACCCCGTCAACACCAGGAATCAGCGGTAATTCATCTGTACTGGTGTAGTGAGAGCCATTGGCTTGTGCCCGTACCCGGAGATGCAACCCGGCTGCAAGCACATCAACCAGAGCTTCATGTTCTCCCGAGGGTACCGGAGTATCGTGAATTTCATATTTCGGACCTGAATCGAAGGATCGTACAACAGCAGCATACATAATATTGGCCTCCATTTGCCCCATGGGCGGGTTTTTGTTTGTGACGCAAACTAATAAGTTTGTAATACAAACAATATAGTTTGTTTCACGTACAAAGTCAACGGCGATTATGATACAATATGGACAGCAGGTTAGATAAATGATGAATCTCGGAGGGGCGTATATGAGCAGTTACGATAATTCTTTTGATAAACTGGATGATCTGTCGATTGTGGACAGTCTGGTGCAGCTATCCTTCCTGATCCAGAACATTCTCGCCAGAATAGGGGCGGAGCATGATCTCTCGATCATTCAGATCCGTCTGCTGGGTATCCTGCGGGACCGGGAACCGGGTATGCTGCAGCTGGCCAAGCATCTGGGACTCGATAAATCCAGCATTACCGGACTGGTGGACCGGGCCCAGCGCCGCGGACTGGTGGAGCGGACCGTGTCACCGGCCGACAAGCGGGGATTCAACGTGAGGGCAACTGCGGCAGGGTGGCAGATCATTCATGAAGTCGGGGAGCAGATTGAGCGTCAGATTACGGAGGTAACCGCAGGTCTTACTGAAGCGGAACGTGCACAGACCATTGCTCTTGCCAGCAAGATTCTAGTTACTGCCCCTGGGGCAAGTCGCTGAACTGAAAGAAGGCCATCCGCAAAGGATGGCCTTAGAAATTTCAAAGGATAGCTCAGATTATTTATAGACTCCCCGATAGCCTTCGGGTAATAATTCTGCTATTTTTTTCATTATGTATGTGAGGGTGAACTCTTCATATTCTTTTTTATCCTGCTCCTTCGCCCGCTGGAGCAATTCAAATTGTTGTCCGATCTGGATATGCACATCTGCCTTATTGAACGTTTCCGCCTTCATATCACCTTCTTGATGAATGGGTAAAAGCTTCTCTGTCCCATATAACCCGATAGGTACAATGGGAGCTCCGGTTAATCTTGCTATAAGAAGGATACCTTTCTTCGCTTCAATCAAACTGCTGGCTCTGCTTCGGGTTCCTTCCGGGAAGATCAGTAAGCTTTCCCCTTGTTTAACAAGCTTGATTATCCTTTCGAGACCCTCTTTGTCAGCAGTATTGGGCTTAATAGTTGTCGTCTTAATTACATTGACACCGATGCTGGTCACTGCATTATTGGACAGCTTTTCCCCGGCTACAAAAGTAGGATTAATCGCTTTTAGAGCTTTGTCCAGCACTAATCCATCCGAATTGCTTAGATGATTACATACAAAAATAGTCGGTGTTTGTATTTCTTTTAAGTTTTCACTGCCGGTTATATGTATATTTGCATATTTGTTCAGGTAATTATTTATAATATTTCTCGATATGGATGTGACCCATTTATCCGGCAAGAAATTTATGATTCTTGCCGCTGTAGCGGTAATCATATACGTATCCCCCCAATATTCACCTGTAATCTAGGATACCATTTGACAGCAACAATTCAAACATGATAACTTTACGGTAGATTAATAAAGGCAATGTAACCTAAGGGTTCAACCTCGCTGAGAAGTGGGGTTGGGCCCTTTTTGCATTGCCGGACCAGAGGAGGATTCATATGCGGAGAACAGAATTGCTGCTGCAGCGGCTGGACGAAATCGGTAAGTCACTGGAGCGTACGGGCGATGCTCTATTATTATTAGGTGTTGGTTCCGTTGGGGTCGAGACGGCACGGATGGATGAGTATTCAGATTTGGATTTCTTCGTTATTGTGAAGCCGGGAGTGACCCGGAGATATATCGACCAGTTGGATTGGCTCGAAGCCATACAGCCTCTTGCCTATGCTTTCAAGAATTCGGACCTTGGATATAAGGTGTTGTTCGAGGATGGGATTTTCGCGGAATATGCTGTATTCGAGGAATCGGAGCTGGCGGACGCCGCTTACACGGAGGGCCGGGTGATATGGAAGAATCCGCTGTATGCCAATACGGCGATCGCCAGACCTTTAAGACCCCTCCCTTCTCCGAAGGAGGATTCCCTGGACTTTCCTTTGAACGAAGCCTTAACCAATCTATACGTAGGCCTCGGACGTTATGCAAGAGGTGAGCGTCTATCCGCTACGCGGTTTATTCAGGGATATGCTATAGACAGGATTCTGTCTGTACTCCATCTGCTGGAGGACGAGGTTGATTATTATCCAGACCCGTTTGGAAATGAAAGACGGCTGGAGAAGAGATACCCCCGTTTTGCAGAGATTATCGGCGGGATGATTCAGGGATACGATCATGTGCCCGAATCGGCACTATGCATTCTGGATTTCTTGGAAGAGGTGTATCCGGTCAATCCAAGGTTAAGCGATGAGATCAGGCGGTTGGCCAAGCTAATGTAAAGTAACGGCCTTGCTTCCTGTTATGGGAAAGAAAGGTTCTTGAATTTCTTTCCCGAAATGCAGCCGGGGTGGAATTTGTGGTATCTTATTTCCGTCCAAAGAATTAAACGATTAAACGAAAAGGGATGATTTCCGTAGACCAGGAACTTGTAGCTGCTCTTGCCACCGAATTTAGGAACTCGCTCAAGGTGCTGAACGCGGTCGGAGATGAGACCCGGCAGGCCATCCTGATGGCCTTGCTTCAAGGGCCGCAGAATCCCGGTATGCGTGTAGGTGAGATAAGGGTGGAAACCCACTTATCCCGTCCGGCCGTTTCGCATCATCTGAAAATCCTGAAAGAGGCACAGATTATTAGCGTCCGGAAAGAAGGAACACGTAACTATTATCGTCTGGACACCGGAAGCAAGCTGATGTTGTTGAAAAGCTTAGTAAGCGAATTGGAGAAGGCCCTTGCACAATGTGACAGGTAATCATCGGAGCCGTAATCCGGAAGAAAAAGGGAGGGGACCGTCAATGAATCAGACAGTTCAAGCGGTGAACGGAGTAAACATTCCCCAACTGGGGTTTGGCCTGTATAAGATCAAGAATGGGGAAGCCTTTGAGCAGACGGTAGAGAATGCTATCCGGAGCGGGTACCGCCATTTCGATACAGCGAAAATATACGGTAATGAAGCGGCACTGGGCCGGGTCATCCTGCACAGCGGCATTGACCGTGAGGAGTTCTTCATTACCTCCAAAGCCTGGACGACGGATCTTGGGTATCATGCGACGAGAAAGGCGTTCGAGCAGACTTGCCGGAAGCTGAACGTAACGTATCTCGATATGTATCTGATACATTTCGCAGGCCCTCATTATGTTGAGGCCTGGAAGGCGATGGAGGAGCTGTACGATGAAGGCAGGATCAAAGTCATAGGTGTTGCCAATTTCGGGATACGGCATCTGGAGCAGCTCAAGAAGAACGCCCGGATCCTGCCGATGGTGAATCAGATCGAAACTCATCCGGAGTTCCAACAGAACGAATTGTATGACTATATGGTTCAGAACCGGATTCTCCATGAGGCGTGGGGGCCGCTCGGGCAGGGAAGCAAGGTGCTGCTGGAGCATCCGGAGCTGACAGCCATCGCTCATGCTCACCGCAAGTCGGTTGCGCAGGTCATTTTGCGCTGGCATCTGGAGCGGGGGAGTATTGTTATCCCTAAGTCGTCCAATCCGCAGAGGATCCAAGAGAATAGCGAAATTTATGACTTTGCACTGAATTGGGAGGAAATGGAACGAATCCGGAGGTTGGACACGGGGAAGAGATATTCCGTAAACCCGGCAGGTCTTATGGTTAATCCGGTGTACGTGACATTCATGAAGCTATTCATTCCAAGGTGACTCCGCATATAGACAATGAACATAGAGAAGAGGCCAGCCCGCGAGGGGCTAGGCCTGGAATTTCCCGTGAATTACCCGTAATGATGTATTGCGGCAGCCGTATCTTAAGTAGTCAGGGTGTTTTCGTTCTCTCCGCCAGTGTAGTAATTGACTTAATATCCTCATCGGTTAACTGGTCCAGAAAATGCTTGCGTATTGCCTTCGAGACTATGGGAAGGGCTGCCTCCAAGGCGGAGCTGCCGGCGGAGGTGATGATAATTTGTACACCCCGGTCTGTGTCCAGCGGTTTTCTTAGCACGAGACCCCGTTTCTCCATCCGCGTCAGATGATGGGATAACCGGCTTTTATCCCAGTCCATAGAGTCAGCTAGCTCCTGTTGACGAAGCTTCCCCTCTCCGAATTGTACTAACCGGTCTAATACTCCGAAATCGCCCTCGGATAGCCCGGTATGCTCAGACATCTCTTTCACAACCCGGCCGAAGATACGTTTGAAGGAGCCTTTCCACATATTCCATAATTGCATTTCATCTTCGTTTAATTCGCTCATATTGTCCATAGAAGGATCATAGCATGGTTGACGTATCAACCACAAGATGCTATTGTGTGTTTATTGGTTGACATGTCAACCTAAAGATTCATAAACATACTAGGAGTGTGACTATTCAATGGAATATGTGAAGCTTGGACGAAGCGGCTTGGACGTATCGAAGTTAAGTCTAGGAACCATGAGCTTCGGGGTACCTGAGCGCGGCAATACCCCGTGGTCGTTGAATGAAGAGAACAGCAGACCGATTATTAAAAGAGCAATCGAATTAGGCATTAACTTTTTCAGTACTGCTAATATGTATTCCGACGGCACAAGTGAAGAAATTCTCGGAAGGGCAATAAGGGACTTTACCCGCCGGGACGAAGCTGTGATTGCCACGAAGGTGTTCGTACCGATGCGTAAGGGTCCCAATGCAATGGGCCTTTCCCGTAAAACCATAATGACCGAAATTGATAACAGTCTACGACGGCTTGGAACAGACTACATTGACCTGTATCAGATTCACCGCTATGATCCGAATACGCCGATTGAGGAGACGATGGAGGCTCTCCATGACTTAGTGAAGGCTGGCAAGGTTAGGTACCTTGGAGCATCCTCCATGCTGGCATGGCAGTTTGCGAAGGCGCAGTCCACCGCAGAGCGAAACGGCTGGACAAGATTTATTGCTATGGAGAACAGACTTAACCTGCTGTATCGGGAAGAAGAAAGGGAAATGCTCCCGCTTTGTAAGGATCAGGGGGTAGGGATCACACCTTATCTGCCTCTGGCTGCGGGCCGGTTAACCCGGGATTGGGATCAACGCACCGAACGATCAGAGAATGACCAGGTAGCCAAGGCGATGTTTATCAGAACGGAAGAAGCAGACCGCAAGGTTGCACAGAGAGTTGCCGAGGTTGCGGCGAACCGTGGACTTCCCCGCGCACAGATTGCCCTTGCCTGGCTGCTGCACAAGGAGGAGGTTACCGCTCCGGTCATCGGTTCGACCCGCATCAGCCAGCTTGAAGATTCGGTTTCGGCATTGTCTGTTCAATTGACACCTGAAGAAATCACAAGCCTGGAAGAACTTTATATCCCTCATCCAGTGATCTAAATAGCCTGAAGTTGTAATAAGAATGTGATTCTCCTATATAAAAAAGAAGAAGGGCGCCGGAGCTGCGCCCTTTTTTCCTGTTTGTAACATTTTTAACGCGACAGCTCTGCAAAAGCATGTTATTCTATAATCAATTACCGACAGACAGTCGGTCGGTACAACTTAAGGAGAACTAAACCATGAGAATTGTAAAAGAAGCCGAAATACGCAGAAATGAAATTCTTGACGCAGCGGAAGAGCTTTTCGGCCAGAAGGGCTTTGACGGAACCAGCACGGGCGATATTCTGGGCAAGGTCGGGATTGCACGGGGGACGCTATATTATCACTTCAAGTCCAAGGAGGATATTATGGATGCGCTGATTGAACGGACGAATGCCAATATTCTGGGGGCTGCGCAGCACATTGCCGCTGACAAGAGCATACCTGTCATTGACCGGATTCTCCGCGTGGTTATGGCATTGAACATTAGCGGCGGAAACGGAAGCAGCACGGAAATCATGGAGCATATCCACAAGCCGCAGAACGCGCTTATGCATCAGAAGATTCAAAAAGCGATCATCAGCGGTGTTCCGCCGATCCTGACACCGATTATCTGCGAAGGCATTGAGCAGGGAATATTCAACACCCAGTACCCCTATGAATGTATGGAAATGGTTGTGATCTATGCGAACACGATTTTTGATGATGACATGGTTGAAATGACGGATGAGGTACGCATGTCACGGGTACTGGCGTTTATTTCGAATGTAGAAAGGCTGCTCGGGGCCGAAAGCGGAAGTCTGATGAGCGTAATGCAGATGTTCGGTAACGGAGAGGAAGCCAGAGATGAAGACGGCGAATAGATCCGGCAAAGGGTTCAGTAAATTTCTGCTGCTCTGGTCAGGGCAGCTGATTTCAGCAATAGGAAGCGGGCTTACCTCGTTCGGGCTGGGGATTTATATTTTTCAGCAGACCGGTCAGGCATCCGCCATGGCACTGGTAACTTTGCTGGCGTTTATGCCTTCGCTGCTGTTGAGTCCGCTAGCGGGGGTGCTGGCGGACCGCTATGACCGCAGGCTGCTGATGGTACTGGGCGACAGTCTTTCCGCAACAGGACTTATTTTCATTCTAATCTGTTTACTGAACGGAGAAGCGCAGCTGTGGCAGATTTGTATAGGAGTGACTATTAGCTCGGTGTTCTCCTCGCTGCTTGATCCGGCTTACAAGGCTACGGTTACGGATCTGCTCAGCGAGGAGCAATACACGAAGGCTAGCGGTTTAGTTCAGGTGGCCGGTTCGGCCAAATATCTGATTTCGCCTGTCATCGCCGGATTTCTGCTCGTGGTTTCAGATGTGAAGCTGCTGCTGATCATCGACATCTGCACATTTTTCGTAACTGTTGCTGTAACACTTGCTGTACGCAGCGGTCTTTCCCCGAAGAGCTCCGGGCAGGCACAACCCTTTATCCGTGAATTCAAAGACGGCTGGAGAGCTGTTTCCGGTAACCGGGGCGTGCTCGTGCTTGTGGTTATGACCTCTGTAATGACATTTTTTATTGGTTTCATTGAGACCCTGTCCATGCCGATGATCCTGACTTTTTCGGACAGTGCGGTATTAGGTACGCTTGAGACTATTATTGCTTCGGGGATGCTTGTGTCGAGTGTGATCATAGGAATGCTGCCGATGAAGAAGGGGTTTGTCAAAATCCTGTCAGTGTCGCTCTTTTGCTCGGGAATAAGTATGGCGGCTTTCGGACTCCGTGAGAATATTGTGCTGCTTGGCATTTCAGGATTTCTCTTTTTTGCCATGCTGCCATTCACGAACACAGCCCTGGATTATCTGGTCCGCACCAACATCGATAATTCCATTCAGGGAAGAGCCTGGTCACTGATTGGACTGGTGTCACAACTCGGGTTTGTCGCCGCTTATTCGCTATCCGGTGTGCTGGCAGATTATGTGTTCACTCCATTGCTGGTTACAGGCGGAGTGCTTGCAGGCAGTGTGGGGAAGGTCATCGGCACAGGCAGCGGACGGGGCATGGGACTGCTTATTATTATCGCAGGGCTGCTGTTAAGCTTAGCCTCGCTCATCATTTATCATTTGAAATCAATTAGAAGCCTTGAGAACAGAGGTGACATATGTACTACCGAATAATCCGCAATGATATTCTCAAAAGCAAGGGGATTACACTGACAACGATGATCTTTGTGGCTGCCGCAGCGATGCTGGTTTCTCTGTCTGCCATCCTTGTCGTCAATCTGTCCGGAGCAATTGATACGCTGATGAAGCAGGCCGGAACACCGCATTTCATGCAGATGCATTCCGGTGAACTGGATAAGCCGCGGTTTACCGCCTTTGCCGAGCAGAACAGCAAGGTTGACGAATTTCAGGTGCTCGATTTCCTCAATGTTGAAGGTACGCGGATTGTAATTGACGGCCAATCGCTTGCGGACAGCGTTCAGGATAACGGCTTCAGCACGCAAAGCGGGAAATTTGATTATCTGCTGGACCTGGACGGGAACGTGATTACGGCATCTGACGGTGAGGTCTATGTTCCGGTTACCTATATGAAGGATGGAACCGCGAAGGTTGGGAGTACAATCACAGTTGCCGGCAAGAATTTCACCGTAGCAGGGTTTCTGCGTGATTCACAGATGAATTCACTGCTCGCCTCGTCCAAGAGATTCCTTGTTAGCCCGCATGATTATGCAGAAATTAAGGATTCAGGAAGCACGGAATATCTGATTGAGTTCAGACTCAAGGACTTGTCCACGCTAGGCGCATTTGAAACAGATTACACCGCAGCAGGTCTTGAAGCCAACGGACCGACCATTACCTATCCGCTATTCAAAATGCTTAATGCCATATCCGACGGACTCATGATTGCAGTCATCCTGCTGGCAAGCGTCCTGGTGGTTGTTATTGCATTTATGTGTATACGCTTTACGCTCCTTGCAACCATAGAAAGTGATTACCGCGAGATCGGTGTGATGAAAGCCATCGGATTACGTGTTTCTGACCTGAAGAAAATCTATCTTGCGAAATACGCAGGTGTGGCGGCGCTGGGCAGTATTCTCGGATTTGCGCTTTCGTTCGTATTCAGAGGTCTGCTGCTTGAGAATATCAGGTTATACATGGGGGAGAGTGAGAACTCTGCGCTTGCCTTAGGCTGCGGAGCTATCGGTGTAGTGCTTGTATTCCTTGCGGTTGTCGGCTATGTGAATAAGGTATTGAAGCGTTTCCGGAAGATTTCCGCTGCTGAAGCCATCCGCTTCGGCACTTCACAGGATCACCCCGCGGGATCGAAACGTTTCAATCTGAGCGGCAGCCGGCTGCTGAACACGAATGTTTTTCTCGGCGTCAAGGATGTCCTGTCCAGGAAAAGCCTGTATGGCACAATGCTCGCTGTACTCGTGATCTCTGCATTTATTATGATTGTTCCCCAGAACCTCTACAACACGATTGCCTCCAAAAGCTTCATCACCTACATGGGAATCGGAGACAGTGATCTGCGCCTGGATATTCAGCAGACCGGCCATATTGCTGAGAAGGCGGCAGATATTGCACAGGTCATGGAGCAAGATGCAGCCATCTCCCGGTATGCAGTGCTGACCACGCAGGCTCTCCATGTGAAGCTGGAGGATGGATCAGAAGAACGGTTGAAGGTTGAGCTCGGCGATCATTCGGTCTTCCCGGTGGCTTATTCCCAAGGAAACGGACCGGCTGCCGGGCATGAAATTGCCCTCTCTGCTGTGAACGCGGATGAACTGGGCAAGAAGCCCGGCGATGCTCTTACCCTGATGATCGACGGGGAGCCCCGGGAGCTCACGGTAAGCGGCATTTATTCGGATGTGACCAATGGCGGGAAAACGGCCAAGGCAATGTTCACTACGAAATCAGCTGAGGTTATGTGGTCCGTTATTTATGCGGAGCTGACGGATTCATCGCTAACCGGCAGCAAGGTAACCGAATATGCGGACCGCTTCAATTATGCGAAGGTGTCAGGCATTGATGAATTTGTTACGCAGACCTTCGGCTCTACCATCAGCTCGGTGGGTAGGGCCTCATGGATTGCCATTGCAGTGATGCTGTTTATAAATGTACTGATTACGCTGTTGTTTATGCGGATGCTTGTGGCTAAGGACCGGCATTCGATTGCCGTCATGAAGTCACTCGGGTTTATAAATTCGGATCTGACTGTACAGTATTTCACACGTTCGGTATTTGTACTCCTTATCGGGATGGTTCTCGGCACACTGCTGGCAAACACGCTCGGGCAGGTACTTGCGGGTGTATTGATATCCTCATTTGGAGCTTCATCGTTCAAGTTCGTGATCAATCCGCTTTCGGCGTATGTGCTAATTCCGCTGATGATGGCAGGTTCAGTGCTGATTGCCACGATTACCGGTACAGCCGGAACAGGACGAATTCAAATATCCGGGAATATTAAGGAGTAGATCATGGAGATGAAGAAGATGATTACCGGCATAAATATAACCAAACATTACGGCAACGGTGCTGACAAGCGCAGGGTTCTGGATGGAGTGTCAATCGATATTGAAGAAGGGGAATTCGTCTCGGTTATGGGACCTTCGGGCTCGGGTAAGTCGACACTGATGTTTGCACTGAGCGGAATGGAGCGGATTGACGGCGGTCAGGTTACTTTTGAAGGCAGGGAGCTGGGGAAACTCGCGGAGAATGAGCTTGCTGACCTGCGCAGAACGGGAATGGGCTTTGTCTTTCAGCAGCCGACATTGATGAAGAACTTGAACATCCTGGATAATATTATTCTTCCGTCCATGCGTGACAACCGGCGTAATGCCGCAGGCATTACAGAGAAAGCTAGACAGCTTATGCAGAAGGTGGGGATTGCGGAGCTGGCGAAGCGGGATATTACGCAGGCTTCGGGAGGGCAGCTTCAGCGTGCGGGGATATGCCGCGCATTGATGAGCAGCCCGGGCATTATTTTTGCTGACGAGCCGACCGGTGCGCTTAACCAGGCAGCGGCTCAGGGCATAATGAACCTGCTGTCTGAAATTAACGCGGAAGGTACTGCGGTCATGCTGGTCACTCATGATGCAACGATTGCTGCGAGGACGGAGCGGATTATGTTCATGTGTGACGGCAGAATCGTCAGCGAGATGCGTCTGCCGAAATATAGCGGCAAGGACATAGAGGGCCGGGTGGAGATGATTACGGCTAAGATGCGGGAGATCGGGATTTAACGATTGCAAATGAACGATTAGGGAGGGCTGGACGTATTATATTTATTTGCAGACACCAATGAAGAGGTGAGAGAACATGCTGACGATTACACATTTTACGAAGAGCTATAAGGGCGGGAAGAAGGCGGTAGATGACTTAAGCTTAGTGGTCGAACGGGGCGATATCTATGGCTTCATCGGACACAACGGGGCGGGCAAAACAACGACCATCCGCGCTGTAGTAGGTGTTCTTGATTTTGAAGAAGGGGAAATAGAAATTGATGGAATCTCCATTAAAAAAGATCCGGTAGCCTGCAAGGCGAATATTGCCTATATTCCGGATAACCCCGATCTGTACGATCATCTTACCGGCATTCAGTATTTGAATTTCATCGGGGATCTATTTCGAGTATCCAAGGCCAACCGTGAGCGGCTTATTCAAAAATACAGCGATGCCTTTCAGCTTACGGCTAATCTGGGCGATATGATCTCCTCGTATTCTCACGGGATGAAGCAGAAGCTTGCGATTATCTCTGCGCTTGTTCATGAGCCGAAGCTGCTGGTGCTGGATGAACCTTTTGTAGGGCTGGATCCCAAAGCTGCGCATACGCTGAAAACCATCATGGCTGAGCTATGCAGCAGCGGCGGGGCGATCTTCTTCTCGACGCATGTGCTGGATACGGCAGAGAAGATTTGTAATAAGATCGCGATCATTAAGGCAGGCCAGCTCATTGCTCATGGCAGCACTGAAGAGGTGAAGGGCAAGAACAGCCTTGAGGAAGTATTCATGGAGCTGATCGACAATGATTAATATCTGGAGATTGACGAAGCTGCAGCTGATGTCCACCTTCGGCCTGAATAAAGCGCTGCATACGAAAGACCCTGCAGAGAGACGCAAGGCGCTGCTGCTCAGCATAACGATTATGGCCGGTGTGCTTATGATTGGGGCGTTCTCCTTCAGCTACAGCTTCCTGATGGCGATGGCATTTGAAGAGCTGGGGCGGATGGATCTGCTGCTGGCGATTATGATGGCCGTTACCTCGATTGTCGGGTTCTTCACCACGGTCTATAAGGCAAGCGGGGTATTATTCAGCTATAAGGATTATGATATGATCATGTCGCTGCCGGTGAAGACGAGTCATGTGGTGGCGAGCCGTGTGCTTCAGCTGTATGTGATGAATCTGTTTTTTACACTGCTGGTTATGCTGCCTGCGGGTGCGGTGTATGCGACACAAGTGAATCCGGGAGTGCTGTTTTATCTGTTCTTTCTAATGACGCTCTTATTCATCACCTTGCTGCCGATTATAGCGGCAACGATCATTGGCGCACTCATCAGCTGGGTGTCTTCAAGATTTAGAGCAAGTAAAATGATTAGTGTGGTGTTCACTTTCGCCGTCCTTATTCTTTTCATGCTGGGTTCATTTAATCTTGATGGAGACCAGCAGGAGCTTGCTGATATGGGAGCAGGGCTGGGTGATGCGATCTTTAAGCTGTATCCCCTAGCGTCCGTGTATGTCGATGCGGTCTGCTCGTACCGTATAAGTTCCTTGATCTTCTTCATTGCCCTGTCTGTCCTTGCATTTGTACTCTTCTCCGCCGTGCTGGCAACCCGGTACAAAGCCATTCACACGGGTCTTATGACCAGCCATGCAGGCAGCAGGTATACGATGAAGCCGTTGCAGGCGAATTCTGCTTTTAAAGCGTTGTATCACAAAGAGCTGCGCCGCTATTTCAGCTCAGCTAATTATGTGCTGAACACAGGCATCGGTATGGTTCTATTGCTGGTTATGTCGGTTTCCTTATTGTTCGTCAGCTCGGAGAAGCTTGGCGTCCTGCTTGATATTCCCCAGCTATCCGAGTATTTGAGCACGCTGAGTCCGCTTGTGGTTTCTTTATTTGTGGTTCTGAGCTGCACTACGGCGAGTTCGATTTCGCTTGAAGGGAACCATTTGTGGATTTTACAAAGCTCGCCCGTCTCTAAACCCGCCATTATACTCAGCAAAGTAGCTGTGAATCTCACCATTACGCTACCGGTCATTGCCGTGAGCTGGGTGCTGCTTATCTATACACTGCAGGCCGGATGGATGGAAAGTATATTAATGCTTGTGATCCCAATGATCTACGCTTGTTATTCTGCCATGCTGGGCGTGATTGTGAACCTGAAGCTGCCTAAGCTGGACTGGACAAGTGAGGTAACGGCGATCAAGCAGAGCGCAGCGGTGCTGGTATCGATGATTCTGGGGTTCATCAGTCTGGTTGTTCCGGCCGCGCTGTTCATGCTGCTTCGTTCGGTGAATGGAAATCTCATATTACTGGGCTATGGAATCCTTATGGCCGTGGTCTGCGCCGGAATGTACAGATATATACAGGTTAGCGGGGAGCGGTTGTTTCTGAGGTTGTAGCCATTGTTGTCTTGAGCAGGATCAACGTGAGCACTTGGGTGGACGCTGCGCGAACGGACTGTTGTTCCAATCGCTGTTGTCCCCAGATTTTATTGATTCTCCTTAGCGGTGAAAATCCGGGGACTGCTGATGCTTCCGAAGCGAGCTTTCCTACGGAAAGCTTTCAGGCGACCGCTGCCGCTTTTCCACAATCATTCCGTCCTCTCCGCTGTTTAAGCGGGAAACGATTTTATACAAAAGAAACCACTCTTAAAATAGGATTAAACCTTTCAAAGAAGTGGTTTCTTTGTGCTATCTATGACAATAGCTCACCAAGACTAAACGGAATGCTATAGTACTCTATTAAGGTTTGGTGCCGCAGGCCATAAAAAATAGCATCATCGCATGCGCATCCGGGGAATGGTCGAATTGTTCATAGGCTCTGTTCAATTCCTCATACTCATATTCCGTAATGATCCCTTTCTTATAGAACCCGGTGAACCGGTTAATATCAAATTGACGTTTGAAGCCTTCTATACCATGCAGATCGCTATGCTGGAGGATGGCATCCATATCTACATCTGTATAGCCGGAGCCGGATAACAGGCGCGGCAGGCTTCGGCCGATATTGCGGTTACCGCCTCTTGAAGCCTGCTGCTGGGCCAGCTTTTGGATAATAGCAGGCATAATCCCGATTTCAGGCTCGATTGCCCCGAAGACACCGTCGTCCACATCAATAATGACCAATTTGCCACCTGGTTTGAGGACACGTCTAAGCTCTGCTGCTGCCTGCTGCGGGTTATGTAGATGAAGAAAGATTAAACGGGCAATAACAAAATCGTATTGATTGTCGGGCAGTCCAGTCTCATACACCGAAGCATGGGCGAAGGTAAGCCGTGATTCGGGGATGTGGCTTAACCTGAGCTTAGCCTCTTCTAGTAAAGCATCATCAATATCAAGGGCTGTGATTTCACTGTGCGGGAAGTGCTCCAGCAATTGGGCGGTAACGAATCCCGGACCTGCACCGGCCTCCAGAACCTTCATCCCGTCTGCCAATCCGAATTGCTGCAAGGTGCGGTACTCTTTGTTCCAGCCCATCAAAGCCTGTTCCTGCAGGCGCAGCAGTTCTGATTCTGCCCCGTTACTGACATTCTGGAAATTATACGTGGAGTTACGTGCGTTCATAGCTATTGCCTCCCAATCGGCTATTTGTAAAAGTTTGGATTTGATGATTTTACCATTTCGTTCGTTTGAGTTAAACTCCGCTCTAGGAGCTTATTTAAAAACGCCCGATCTTCGCTTTGACCTGCGCAAGCAGAGGTGCAGCTATGGCTCTTGCCTTCCGGGCACCTTCACTCAGGATCGCATCGATCTGCGCTGGCGCTGCCATTAATTCATTGTATTTCTTCTGGGGTTCCTCCAGAGCAGCATTGATCACCTGGAACAGCTCCTGCTTGGCCTCCCCCCAGCTAATGCCGCTTAGATATTGCTTCCTGAAATCCTGTACTTGAGCGGGAGCCGCAAACTCTTTGTACAGCAAGAAAATATTAGACGTATCCGGGTCTTTCGGCTCCTGGGGAGGCGTAGAGTCCGTTTTGATTTTGCTGATCAGCTTCTTCAGGTTTTCTGGTGTTTCGAACAGCGGAATCGTATTATTGTAGCTTTTGCTCATCTTCCGCCCGTCCAGCCCTGGAATCACGGATGTGTTCTCATCGACCCTATAATCAGGGAGCTTGAAGGTATCTCCATAAACCCGGTTAAAGCCCTCGGCAATATCTCTGGCGATCTCCACATGCTGAATCTGGTCCTTACCGACAGGGACCTTGTCAGACTGGAACAGCAGAATGTCCGCAGCCATCAGCACCGGATAAGTGAACAGGCCCATATTGACTCCTGCATCTGCATCCACGCCTAATTGAATATTTTGTTCATGAATGGCTTTGTACGCATGGGCACGGTTCATTAGACCTTTGGACGTCAGACAAGATAGAATCCAGTGAAGCTCGAAGATCTCCGGCACATCAGATTGCCGATAAAAGACTACCCGCTCCGGGTCCAGTCCCAGTGCCAGCCATGTAGCTGCGATACCGTAAGACAGATCACGAAACTCGTCTCTGTCCTGAATGAAAGTTAATCCATGATAGTCAGCGATAAAATAAAGTGCAGTACAATCACCGGCCCCGGCGAGTTGCAGTGCAGGCTTGATCGCACCGATGTAATTCCCCAGATGGACTTTGCCGGTAGGCTTAATTCCGGTTAATACAATTTCCTTACTCATGTTATCCCTCCGTTTATGTAATCAAAAAGGGGTCCTCTCATCCTGAAAAGGACGAGAGAACCCCGTGGTACCACCTTAATTAGCCCGAATTGTGATCCGGACCCGCTTGAACGTATCGCGACACTGCTAAGTGCCCTGAATACGCGTCTCTTGTAACGATGAGACCTTCGCCAAAGCCTACTTCCTGAAGGTTCGGTTTGGATGCTCAGAAGCCCACTTCGGCATAATCCCTACACTGATTCGCAGCAATCATCAGCTCTCTGGAGTATTCGTTATGCGTACTCTCTTCGTCATTGCAAAGTTGTATACTATTGTATTACTGTATTTTTACAATACTTTATGGGGATTGTCAATTGGTAGTTAAAACAGGTTAGGGAGTGAGTCAATGCGGACAGTACGTGCAAAGCTGGAGGATTATACGAGTAAGTACCTGAAGCTGTGGGATTTTTACGGCGTTATTCAGGTTATCCGGAAGGGCGAAGTGCTTTTCGAGAGGGCCTGCGGTTATGCGAGTCTGGAGTTCGGGATTAAAAATGATATGTATTCCTGCTTCTCTCTCGCCTCCATGTCCAAACAATTTACGGCTTTTGCAGTTATGCTGCTGCATGACAGGAAGATGCTGGATGTTGATGCAGCAGCACAGCTATATCTACCTGCAGATCTGAAAATTGATGAGTCTATTACCGTACATCATTTATTGTCACACACATCCGGTTTATATAATTTTTATAATTTTGAGAATGATTTTTTCGGCGGATATAACAGAATGAATTACTCACAGACGGAGTACTTCCAGCAGTATATCAACAAGAAGCCCACAAAGCCGGCGGGTACAGAATATGATTATAATAACTCCAACTATAATTTGTTGGCTTGGATTATTGAGCATGTCACTGGAGAGAGGTACGGGGATTTCATTCAAAAGCATCTCTTTCTGCCCTTAAATATGCTTAATACTACTGTCGATGACGGCTGTGTAGCGATTGCGAACAGATCCAGCAATTATGCCAAGGATTTCGCCGAAACGGTCAAAAGTCCATATTATAACGAGAAGTTCAGCATTGGTGCAGGCGGGATTGTTTCGAACTGCGAAGATCTGCATAAATGGTATGCCTGTCTGCGGGACCGGAAGCTTCTGACGCCGGAGGCATATACCCGGTTTTTGAGCGAGAATGATAACAACTACTGCTATGGACTGGAGCATCACCATCTGTACGGCCAAGACAGATATGCCCATGGCGGCGATCACCTCGGGGTCAGCACCTATATGCAGAATTATTTTGCTGAAGACATTTGTATTATTATTTTGTCTAACAACGAAGCAATTAATCAGTACCGGCTAGGCAATACAATCTCAGATATTCTGCATAATGTTGAGGTGAAGGCTCCGGTTCGGCATACTGAGCTTCACCTCAGTGAGCGTAGCCTTCGCATGTATTGCGGAACGTACCTGGAAGACAAAATCCAGATTGAATTCATTAACGGAAAATTATATTTCACGAGATTCTCCGGCAATTTTCATATTGAGCTCTATCCAGTAGGTGAGGGAGAATTTGTCCAAAGATATTATGACCAGACCCATCCCTACAGGATCGCAGAGAACGAACTTGGTGAGATGACTTTTTTCGGGCACACCAGGATTACCTCTTGATATTGCCGCGGCGTCAAGTGATACGATAGCTATGAGATCTCAGAGAGGAGAGCGAATGAACAGATCTGTATTCGGATTACGGCAGTGCTGTGGAAGATGGATATCCCGATCAAAGAAATAAAGTCAGTGATTATTGCGAATTCAGTAGCCGGGCTCAGCAAAGTCATAGTGAATAAACTGAATTCTATCAGGAAGCAAAGGGAAGAGATAGGGGTTGTTGAACGGCAGTTAAACCGGGTCCTGGAATACCTTGAGCGGCAGAACGAAGGCAAGCTGGACCTGGATAATATTCTTACCGAGATCAATTATCGCAAAGTAAGAAGTACCGTTCGGATCGCGGAAGGCTCTGCCTCGAAGAGCATATCCGTAACGATCATCCGGAGGGCAGCGGCAACCTGTATGATCTTAACCTTCTGGAGCCGGTAAAGGCGAAATAAGTGTAAACAGGCGGGCTTCCTTAGTGAAGTTCTGCCTGTTCGCGTCCAAGCACTTACATGCAATATGTCATGGTAGAATGATGTAATTCAATGTAATGTTTGGAAGTGAATTAAAGAGGAAATGGCGAGGGGGCGAGGCATGGGTATTGAATTTAAGAAGGTGAGCAGTTTTCAACGGGGAATATTGTTTGAATTATTGAAAGATGCCTATGCCTTTGATTGCCGGTATGAGCAAAGCTGCCTTGCTGAATGGCGGGAATTTGATAACTTTTTCTTTGACAATCCGCCGATTGCAGATAAATACGGGTTCATCACAACGCTGCACGATGAAGCTGTCGGCTTCGTTTCCTGGGACCCGAGGAACCTGCCTGAGGTTGCGGAAATCGGCCATAACTGCATTGCTTCAGCCCACAAAGGTAAAGGTTACAGTAAAATGCAGCTGCAAGAAGCCGTTCATAGAATCATCCAAAATGAAGTCCGGAAAATTATTGTAACAACAAATGATGATCTGGTTCCTGCCCGGCGGATGTATGAGAGTATCGGATTCACCATGTATCAGACAAGGCCGAATCAACATATTGCAGGGATGGTCGGCGAACACTTGGATTATGTATATTTTGTATAAAATCTGGAGGTACATAGGATGAAAGTTACTTTAAGTAAAGCGGTAGCGGAAGATGCGGCAGTGATTCATGAAATGCAAACCCGGGCATTCCTGCCCTTGCTCGAGAAATATCAGGATCATCATACAAACCCTGCTAATGAGACTGTAGACAGTACGGTAGAACGGATCAACCAGGCTCATGCAGACAATTACATCATCCGGTATTCCGGGGAGGCAGTTGGTGCGATTAGAGTGGTCCGAAAAGAGAATGCCGTATTTCGTGTCGGACGGATATTTATCCAGCCGGAATACCAGGGTCTGGGCATAGCCCAGCGGGTGTTTGCCTTGATCGAGCAGATCTATTCCGAAGCTAAAGTCTGGGAGCTGGATACCGTAATGCAAGAGGAAAGAAACTGCTACTTGTATGAGAAGCTAGGTTACAGAAGAACAGGTGAGACCAAAGAGATCAATGACAAGCTGACTTTGTGCTTTTATGAAAAAAAGCTTGTTTAAGGTTCACATCGTAAAACTATAAAATGCTGTATATATTGCAACTTTGATTCATAAATACCTAAGTATTCGAGAGGATTGTTGTATGAAATGCAGGAATTGTCTCTTTCAGCGGCTTGGAGGAGGCGGAATGCTGCATTCCGTACAACAATTTTCGATTATGGACGTTTTTGGGAGGAGGATGTTGTATTTTGTGCAGGATTGTAAATAGTAAGAGATATAGACAAGTGCTTGACAAGCGGAATAATAAAAAGTAAAGTGAGAATATAAATTATCTTAACTTAAAGATAATATTCAACCTAATATCTTAAAGTAAAGATAAAATATTAATCTAGGCTAATCAAATTTAATTAGGAGTGAATTTAAATGAACAAACAAACTATGGGCATTCATCATATCACCGCAATTGTCGGCCATCCGCAGGAAAATATGGATTTTTATGCAGGTGTGCTGGGACTCCGGCTGGTTAAGCAAACGGTCAATTTCGACGATCCGGGGACATATCACTTCTACTTCGGCAACAATGGCGGCAAGCCGGGGACGATTATTACTTTCTTCCCTTGGGCAGATGCATATCAGGGTAAAATTGGCGGGGGGCAGGTCGGCGTTACTTCATATGTGATTCCGGTAGGGGCGATGGCTTTCTGGAGAGAAAGACTGACGAAGTTCAAGGTTGCTTTTACCGAAATGGAGCGGTTTGGCGAGCAGTACCTGGAATTCGATGATCCCCACGGTCTTCATCTCGAACTGGTGGAACGGGAGGCCGGAGAACGTAACGAATGGACCTTCGGCGGGGTAACTCAGGAGGTTGCGATCAAGGGCTTCGGTGGTGCGACACTGCTGTCCACACATCCGGAGCAGACTGCTGAGCTGCTGGAGAAGGTGATGGGACTTACATTCGCAGGACAAGAAGGCGATATCGCCCGTTACCATTCCACTGCGGACATCGGAAATGTGGTTGAACTCAAGGTAACTGCGGTGCAGCGCGGCGAAATGGGTGTCGGCACCGTGCATCATATTGCGTGGAGAGCGAAGGACGATCAGGATCAGCTTGAATGGCAGGATTATGTGCATGATAATGGATATGGGGTAACGCCAGTTCAGGACCGGAATTACTTCAATGCTATTTACTTCAGAGAGCATGGGGAGATCCTGTTTGAGATCGCCACTGATCCTCCGGGCTTCGCCCATGACGAAACGCCGGAAACGATGGGCAGCCACCTGATGCTGCCGGCACAATATGAGCCGCACAGAGAACAGCTTGAGCAGGTATTGCTGCCTTTTACCGTAAGAGCAGTAGATTAACCGACTTTCAGAGAAGAGGGGATGCTAAGATGATTTCAATTGATCCACTGCAGAATAGCGAGCGGGATAATTATAAGCTTCTGACCGGGAGTATTATCCCGCGGCCGATTGCTTTTGTGACGACGATGTCGGGAGAGGGGATATTGAATGGTGCGCCGTTCAGCTACTTCAATATTGTTTCCTCCAACCCGCCGATGATCTCCATTTCGATTCAGCATGCTGCGGGCAAGTCCAAGGATACGGCGCGGAATATTATGCAGATGAAGGAGTTTGTCGTTCATATTGTGGATCAGCAGAATGTCGGGCAGGTAAATATCACCGCAGCGCCCCTGCCACCGGACCAGAGTGAAGTTGCTTTAGCCGAACTGACGCCTGTAGATAGCCTGCAGATTACTGTTCCGGGGGTTAAGGAAGCGAAGGTGCGGATGGAATGTACACTTGAGCATTGCCTGGAGCTGCCTAATAATGACCTGATTATCGGCAGGATTGTACAGTTTCATATCGATGAGGATATTTATAATCAGGGGAGAATTGATCCGGTACAGCTGGGAGCGGTAAGCCGCCTGGCAGGGAATAATTATGCGGGGATTGGTGAGGTTTTTACCATAGAGCGCCCGGTTTAAGGCTGTGCTGGTAAACAGGCAGCCGTAGGAAGTCTGTTATACTCAGTTTCTTATATCTGAACAACAAAACCCTGGCGCAAGCGCCAGGGTTAATTATGTATCGGGAAGTATTGCATACAAAGAAGTAATATGTTAATGTTAAAGAACTGTTGACTTTTTTAAAAAAAGAACGGAGGTAATGCATCTTACTTATATTTTAATTATAGCAAATGGACATCCGGTTTGTCAACCCGCCAGTTTGGGATTATTGCAGCGGGGAGGATAAGGAATATCATTCAAGAAAAGGGAGTGGTCGGGTGATGGAGAAGATTAGCAGCTGGGAGCAGGAACAGGAGTGGCTGGAGCAGGTAAAAGAAAAGCTGAAATTGGGGATCGCAAACCTGGAGCCGGAGGTTGGCCGGCTAAAGGAGCAGGCAACAGATATCCGCAAAAGATTCTGGGAAGAGGTAACGGTGAATACCAGCACCCAGGAAGACTTCGAAGAGAGCTTCTTCACCATAACTCAGCAGGATGCCGTCTTATCTGAGCGGGAACGCAGCCACGCGCGGAAGCTGCAGCAGTGGAAGAATATGAAGCGGCTGCTGCCGTCCCCTTATTTTGGGCGGATTGATTTTCATGAGGATGGGCAGAGTGCTGAAGAACAGGTCTATATCGGGGTCTCCTCCTTCGTCGATACAGACGGACTGAGCTTTGTGGTCTATGACTGGCGCACTCCAATTGCGAGCCTGTACTATGACTATCCGCCGGGAAAAGCAGCCTTCGACACACCGGGAGGACGGATCAGCGGAACAATGAGTCTGAAGCGGCAGTACCAGATCCGTAACGGCCAGCTTCAGCATCTGTTCGATGCGAATGTAACGATCGGCGACGAATTGCTGCAGCAGGTGCTCGGCAAGGGTGCGGATGCCCAAATGAAAAGTATCGTGGCAACCATCCAGGCGGAGCAGAATGCGATCATCCGCAACGATAACAGCCAGATGCTCATTGTGCAGGGAGCGGCCGGCAGCGGCAAAACATCAGCAGCACTGCAGCGTGTAGCTTACCTGCTGTATAAACACCGCGAGCGGCTATCGGCGGATCAGATCGTGCTGTTCTCACCTAACCCGATGTTCAACAGCTATGTGTCTACTGTTCTTCCCGAACTGGGTGAAGAGAATATGCAGCAGACGACCTTTCAGGAATATCTGGAAACTTGGCTAAGTCCGGAATTCCGGCTTGAAGATCCGTTTGATCAGATTGAATATGTATTGACCGGGGAGCAGGACGGGGGTTATGGGTCCCGTCTTCAGGCCGTTGAATATAAGGCATCGGAAGCCTTCCTCCGGGCACTTCAGGGCTATTCGCAGTGGCTGAAGCAAGAGGGCATGCTGTTTAACGACATTTGTTTCCGGGACCGCGTGCTGATCTCAGGAGAGCAGATCAAGACCAGGCTGTATAGCTATGATCCATCGATTCGACTTCCGAACCGCGTCACCCTGGTGCAGAAATGGCTGCTGGAAGAGCTGGCCAGACTGCAAAAGGAAGAGCAGGGAGCGTCCTGGGTACAGGAGGAGATGAATTACCTCGATAATGAGCAATACGCTAAGGTATACGGCATGCTGCACAGAGAGAAAGGGGTGTTTGACTTTGCCGAGAAATACCTCCGGCTTCAGGAAATGCTGGTGCACAAGCGCGAGCTGGATGAGAGTGATTTTGATTACGCCGAACGGGAGGAAGAGCTGCTGGGCCAGATGATCGTGAAGGAGCAGTTCAGACCTCTGAGACGGGGAATCAAGCGGTTCACATTTATCGACATGAGCGGGTTATACCGCCAGCTGTTCACTGATGAACGGGCCTACAGGGAAATGACAGGTGAAGCGGAGGTGCCGGAGCTTTGGCCGGAGATCTGTGCGCAGACGAAGGAGAAGCTGAGCGGGCAGGAACTCTTTTATGAAGATGCGACACCCTATCTGTATTTAAAAGAGCTGATCGAAGGCGTCCGGACGAACACGCAGGTGCGGCATATTTTCGTTGATGAGGGCCAGGACTACTCCATGTTCCAGTATGAGTTTCTCAAAAAGCTGTTTCCCCGCGCCCGTATGACGGTTCTTGGTGATTTCGGCCAGGCGATCTTCACCCAGGCGACGAATCTGTCAGGTGAGAGTTCACCGCTGGTTCAGCTGTATGGAGAGGCGGAGACTACGCAGTATCAGCTGGTCCGGAGCTACCGTTCAACTTATGAGATCGTGGAGTTCACGAAGCCGCTGTTGCCCGGCGGTGAGGCGATTGTCCCTTTTGAGCGGAGAGGCAGAAAGCCTGTTCTAACTAAGCTGGAGAGCCATGAGATGAAGGCGGAACGCATAGTGAAAGATCTTGCCACGCTTCAGGCGGAAGGGTACACTTCAATTGCCGTGATTACGAAGACTGCGGCTGAGAGTATAGAAGCTTATAAGAAGTTGACCGCCGGAGGCGCCGCTGAGCTGCGGCTGATCACGAAGAACACGCCTACTTTCGAGAAAGGGGTACTGGTGATTCCTGCTTATCTGGCCAAAGGCGTGGAGTTCGACGCTGTGCTGATCTACGATGCTTCTACGCAAACGTATCAGAGAGAGAACGAGCGGAAGCTTTTTTATACCGCATGTACACGGGCGATGCATGTGCTTCAGCTGTACACGACGGGGGAATGGACGCCTTTCATCCGGGAGGTAGACCCGGCATTGTATGAACTGGCGGAGCGCTAAGCGCAGGTTATACCCTGAGATTTCTTGAAAGGAGTGGATGCATGCTTATTTCCAGTCATTTGAACAAGTATAAACAGACGATTCTTGAGCTCCCGGAAGATAAAATGCTGTCCAAAGCGGAATTGCTGGCCAGTGACTTGCTCATGAAGCGCAGCGGCCTGCTTGAAATGTATTATGCTCCGCACAACGAGTATGTCAATCCTGCTGCCAAAGTAGTGATTATCGGAATTACACCCGGATGGACACAAATGAGAATAGCGCTGCAGGCAGCCAAAGCCGGCCTTAAGACCGGACTCTCCGATGAGGCAGTGTGCAGGCTGGCGAAGGAAGCGGCCGGCTTTGCCGGAACAATGAGAACCCATCTAATTGACATGCTGGACGCGCTTGAACTGCACCGATATCTGGGTACCGGATCTTGCGGAGATTTGTTTCAGGATCAGCATGAGCTGCTGCACACCACTTCTCTGCTGCGGTTTCCGGTTTTTGTGGCGGGGAATAATTATAACGGAACCCATCCCAGTCTGCTGACCAATCCTTTTCTGAACCAGACTGCCTTACGCTCATTGCAAGATGAACTCAGTCTCATGAATCAGCCGTTAATCATTCCTCTGGGCAAAAATGTAGAGCAGGTGCTTCAGCGGCTGGTAGCGGACGGGATGCTGGATGCACGAGACTGTCTGTGGGGATTCCCTCATCCTTCCGGCGCCAACGGACATCGACATAAGCAGTTTGCCAGCCAGCAGGAGTCCATGCGAAATAAGATTCGTGCGCTTAGCGGTAAATGAAGAACGCTTTGAATGCCATATCATAGAGAAAATATGAACAGTAACCGACCGGCTGCGCAGCAGCTGGTTTTTTTGATATTGACAATTTCACAACGTTACACTAGACTGTAACCGATACAGTTGACTGTAACTGATGTTTCATTAAGAAGGGTGATTTTATGAATACGTATACCGCGAAGCAATTGGCCGAAGTACTGCAAAGCGAAGATCCGCAAATGAATTTACGGACAGTCAGGTACTACACACAGATTGGTATGCTTCCGCCGCTCGAGCTGGTTGGCAACAAGCGGGCGTATACGGACAATCATCTGCATTATTTACGCGCCATTCTGGTATTGTCCAAGGGCGGCGACACACTCTCCTCGGCTCAAGAGAAATTAGCGGATCTGGGGATGGATGAAGTGATTAAGATTGGTGAGAATCTGCGTTTGTATCAGTCAGACCAGATGATCCAGAACGAAATACTTGTTGTCAATGAAGATGTGATTCTCTCGGTGAGTCCGCGTATCCCGCCAGCGTTGAAAGAAAAGATGATCGAAACCGTCAACCGGTTACTTAAGGAGGAGGGACACTCATGATACAAGTCCGCTATGCCAAATCTGCAATTGAAAATGAAGAAGGCATGAATCATCTCTGGCTTCAGATTGCTCCGCTGGGTTCAGTCCAGAATGTCCGGGTGCAGATTACTCTGCCGGCAGGATTTCACCGGACGCGTAATCTAAATGGTGCCGACGAAGACAACGCCGGGGTGATATCGGTTCTTGAGCCGCTGGCCGCAACGGATCTGTTCCTCGAAATTTATACACTGGAGCCAATCCCCTGCGGGATGCACTATATTACTGTTGAACTGTCATACAAAGACTGTGGAGGATCGGTCACCGGTATCAGACAGACGATCCCGCTTAGGGTCGTATCTGATGAAGAGTCCGGAGATATTCATACCGATGAGGAAGTGGTGCGCAGAATTAAAGAACTGCATCTGCTGCCAGGCAACGGTCAGATGAACGAGAATAATGAGTACCCCCCGGTCAAGCTGATCAGGATTGACTCCAGTACTGTATCCGAATGGGAGAAGAAGTACCGCGTCGAAGGGGCAATTGAATAGTACCGTATTTTTGGAAATCCTGCCCATCATGGCTAAGAAAAGAAGAGCCAGCGGACAAATGACCGCTGGCTGGAAAACCAATACACCCGTTAGGGGATTAGAACGAACTGGATAAGCGCAGAGGGGAAGCGGAATTAGTTGGATTTCCTCCACTTGCTGATGAACGAATGGCAGCATCTAAACCAACAGTTGGAAAAACAACACTTAAATCTGCCCATTTCATCCACAGTAGCGAAAATTAACTAGATTAGATGCTGTTTTTCCACTTGCTTACGTATATCCCGCGGAACTGGGCTAATTAAGATACCTTTATCCACTTGTTTGCCGCTGAAGAGGTAATTCAGGGGTAAAAGTGCACCAGATTCTGGTGGGGGTGGGCTGTTGCACTTAAGCGGCAGCTCTTAAGGATTCATACTGTTCCACAGCGCCTGGAAAGCGCCGGATTCGACCTCGAAGAATACCGGAGCATTGCCGTAGCGTACCAGTCCCTGGCCGAACAGGGTCAGCTCCACCCGGGCCTTGTCATCCAACTGAAGGTAGATGATCTTGCGGTCTTCGCTGTCATAGATGCCTTGCTCCGTCAGCGGCTCTGCTGCCAGTGGTTTGGCGGCATTAAGTGCGCTCAGGAAGCCATCCAGCGCGGCACCCTCCGGCAGCGGCAGGTACTGCTGCTGGCCGTTATTCCAGCTGCTGAAGCTCTCCCACTGGGCGGAGGCAATGCGGCCTTCCAGATTCAGCTTGCCGAACAGATCAGCGCCGCTGCTTACAGTAATACCATTCGTGTGTTCATACAGCTCCGCATATACCTGGCCGTCAATCTCCGTATAGGACATCACCAGGAATCCGGAATCGTATCCCTTTACGGCATAGATATCCGCTTCGCCAATATTGGAGGCCAGCTCGATATACTCATCCTTGCCGCTCCATTCATCAATGCCGCCGGTCGTCCGGCCCAGCTTCTCGCCGCGCAGTGCTGCAGCATCGGCCGCATCGATACGGGTCGCCGCTTGAGTATAGATATTGCCCTTATATACGACAAGGGCGATCATATCTGCTGAAACACCGGAGCTTTTATCCGGCAGCTCTATCTTGGGAATGACGATGCTGGCGGAAGTACCCGCAGCAGGTGTGCCCGGGTCTACCTGAGCCACTTGACCCGGGGAGGCCGTTCCATTCAGCTGCTGCATAATGCTTGGTCCGGCTAAGCCGATTCCGGCGGCGAGCAGCACACTTGCTGCCACATAGACCATTTTACGCGGACGGCGTTTCTGCTCCATTTTATCGGTTAATCCTTGTTTCATGGTTTCACTGGATTTCATTGAATTCACCGCTTTCTTATAGTTTGTGCGAAATTCTTCTTCCTTCACTCCGGTTCCGCTCCTTCCAGCTCCAGTTTTAACAGCTGACGTCCCCGTTGAAGTCTCATCTTCACGGCAGACTCGCTGATTTGCAGAATCCTGCTGATTTCCTGGATGGGGTAATCCTCGTAATAATACAGATGGATCACCGTTTTATACTTTACCGGCATCGCCAGCACAAGCTGCAGGATCGCCATATCCTCGGGGGTGTCGGCCGCAACCGGCTCAGTGCCCTCCAGCTTGACTTCGCGCTTGCGCCAGCCTCTGCCCAGCAGATTTTTACAATGATTGGTGATTACCCGGATCAGCCATGCCTTCTGATGTTCGTCATCCTTAAATGCGGGAGCTTTCTCCATCAGCTTGATGAAGGTATCCTGCGTGGCTTCTTCGGCATCCTGGCGGCTGCCCAGATGGATCAGGGCAATCCGGAACAGCATATCTGAGTAGACCTCGTAACTTTGTATCACATGATTGCCCGGCCGGGTCATGGGTTGCTGCATGAGGTTATGCCCTCCTTTACCTATAACACCCTTAAGGACGGCATTTGGTCACATTTTGTTTCCGCAAAATTTATTTGGGCTGCATTACCGGCCCTTGAGTGAAATTGAACAGGGGATGGGGAAGTCCTAAGACTTCCCCATCCCCTGTGTTAGCGGTCATATGAAGCGGCAATACGTTCAGCCGCTTATCTGTTCCAGGATGCTCTTCCTACTCCGGGGTTCCTTGGGTCACCCCATGCACATAAGTCTGCCATGGGGAATCCAGCGCTCCCTGACCCGGGTTATATGTGAAGAAGTATTCCACGGTATCACCCTGCTGAAGGTTATTTACCGCGTAGGTGTAGTTGCCGTTGCCTGTGGAGGTCATGGCCACGTTCTGTTGTCCGCCGTTATTGATTTTGTAATGCAGATCGGCGAAGGTTGCACCGTTCACATAGAACAGCAGGTTATTGCCTGTTTTCTTCAGGCCGCGCACCTGATCGCCGATTACAATTACAGTTGCAGGCGGGGGCACCACGGTGATCGTGCTGGTGGCTGTTTTGTTGCCATCTGCCGTTGTGGCCGTAACGGTTGCTGTACCCGGGGCAAGACCGGTTACGAGACCATTCTGGTTCACGGAGGCAGTACTGCTGTTCGATACGCTCCAGACAACCTGTTTATTAGTTGCACCAGACGGCGCCACATTGGCAGTTAACTGGACGCTCTGTCCGGCCTGCACCTGGGCGCTGGAAGGAGTTACGGAGACACCGCTAACCGGAACGCTGCCCGGGTTGCCGGGGTTTCCGCCGCCGCTGCCTTCCTTGTAGACCCGTACATAATCTACCTGCATCGTTGCCGGGATATCAGACGGAGCGGGGGAGAGCCCGCCGTCAAAATGTCCGCCGACCGCCAGATTCATAATCAGATAGAAGGGCTGGTCGAAGGGAGCATTCGGATTGTTCGGTGCTGCTACAGAATACCATTGCTCTCTGTTGACCTTGAAGAAGAATTTGCCGTCCACATACCATTTCACATTGTCTTCTTCCCAGACCATGGAATAGACGTGATAATCGTTCGCGAAGGTCTGCCCCTCAGGGAAGTGATATTCACCGGCAATATACCGGTTCACAGGCCATTGTCCGCCGAAATGTACGGCGCCGCTGGTCGTGCCGGGAAGCCGTCCCTTGGCTTCCATAATATCGATTTCACCGGATGCGGCCCATGCCCCGTAAGCAGCGTCTTCCGGAAGCATCCATAGTGCAGGCCAGATCCCATTGCCTGTAGGCAGCTTAGCGCGGATGTCCACCCGTCCGTACTGGAAGGACAGATGATCCTTGGTGTTGATTTTGCCGGAGGAATATTGCGCATACCGGCTCGGGTCCTGCGGGAAGGACTTCGGATCGTTCTTGGCTCTAATGTTCAGTTGTCCATTCTGGACGAATACATTCTCTGTGCTGTTCGTATAATGCTGCAGCTCCGCATTGCCCCAACCCCAGCTATTGGGGTCATTAGTGATATAGTATCCCTGTTCATAATTCCACTTGCCGGTGTCGAGCGCTGTCCCGCTGAACTCATCCTGCCAGAGGAGGTTCATCCCGGCCACAGCCGGGTCTGTTGGTGTTCCCAGCGTAATATCTTCCTGGTCGCTTTCATCGGGACGCGGGGCATTGGGATTACCAGTGAAGGTGTAATAGACATAATTGCTGCCGACATTTCCGCCCTGCTGCCCGTTCAGCGGGTACCCGATGCGGATTTCCATATTCACTTGGATCGGCTGGAACCACAGGCCATAGATGTAATCGGCCCAGTAGCCCCACTGGTTGGCAGCGGACATATTATTATAGCCGTTACCGGCATAGACGAATCCGCTCTGGCCGGAATTGCTCAGATCCACCCACTGGCCGCCCGCCTTGATCTGATAGACGAATTTGCCAAGCTCGCTGCCAACCGGTGCGCCTCCGTCTATTTTAGGGAGAGGGAAGCCGATGGAGCCGTTGTTATCCGCTGTGTAAGCCGTACCGTCATATGCCGATAGGACATATGAATTCCGGACCGGCTGATTGAAGGTAATCGTATAGATAAGACTGGCCGAAGAGGTCTTGGAGGCCAGCTTGACGTTGATGGATTCGGTAACGGTGAACCAGTACCCGCCGCTGCCATCGGTGAACTGGCCGAAGTTGCTGTCATAGATCCAGCCGCTGGCTGCGTTATTATCAATATCAATCCATGTGCTGCTGTTTACAGGCTTCACGTACACTTTCAGATCATCAGCCACAGCTTCATAAGTTAAAGCCGGATCATTATTGAAGGTAGGGTAAGTAAAGCCTGCGCTGCCTGTAAAGCCTGCTGTAATCTGCGGCCCTTGTGTAGGCGCCATAGCCGAGATGGTTGTTGTGTTCAGGTTCTGAAAGGCCAGTGTGTAGTTCAGGGTAACCCCGCTATTAGCCTTGGAGTAGAGCTGAATTTCGGTTGTAGCGGAGAGCGTGAACCAGTAGCCGTTCATCCCGCCGTCGCTCCAGTGCCCCCAGTTCTGGTTGTAGACATAGCCGCCTGCGCTGTCGATGTCTATCCAGTTGCCGCTTACTTTGACTTTGACGCCTACATCATCCGACACATCATTCCAGGTGGCAGAGCCTCCGTTGAACACTGGCATGACGAAGCCGTAGCTCGCTTGTCCAACCCCAGATTTGGAGATGACGGGACCGTCTGCTGCTGAAAAATAGGTCATGGAGCTAACAGTGACGCCTGCTGCTGCTGCTGTCTGAATTCTCGAAGCAGGTACCAGGCCGATGCCGGCCAGCATCACCAAGCTCAGGAACAAACATAATACCTTCTGTTTAAATCCGATATCCGTTAGGTGAAGTCGCTTCATACTTGCCCTCCTTTAATTAAATGGTAGTGAAGGTAACCGCTTACATGTGAGAGAACATCTTTATTCTATCGAATCTATTATCGCGCTTAAAGGGACAATCCTTTTTGTTATGACCCAATTTTTTGGCTTTTGCTTTATAGGCAGACGCTATTGCGCCTACAGTTCAGAACTCAAGAAGTGAGTGTATTCAACATTGAAGCAATTGATGGAGTTCTGTTCTAAGTGAATATTCAGTGATAGCTGTATAACGTGCAATTAAAAACAGTGAAAAGGAATGCGTGACTCTTATAACTGTAGTCTATACAACTAAATCTGCCCGGATAGGTGAGAACCAAGACAAGTGGAGGTTTTAATTGTACAAAATACAGCTAAACGGATAACTGGTAGCAAATCAGCCATTTTAGTTGTACGAAGTACAATTAAGCCGCCTACCGTCTACCGTCTATGCTCATGTACCATAACGATAATCGTGGCACGGCAAACCCTCTGCAAGTATTTTGCCAGCGTGGTTTTCGATGGTCTAAATCTGACACTGTATTGGTGGACTTATTTAGTGGAGTCTTGCTCGATTTGCAGCCCGCTGTCCCGGTAATCTTCTTCCCGTTCCAGCTTCCGGCGGATCAGCTGCCGGTATTCCGTGGGCTGCATATGCATCACATCCCGGAAGGCCCGTGTGAAGCTTTTGTAGCTTTCATATCCGACCATGGAGGCAATCTCGACGATCTTATGGTCAGTTTCTGCAAGCAGACGCCGGGCTTTATCCAGACGCACATCACGCAGGTATTCGGCGAAGCCTTTGCCGATATTCTTCTTGAACTGGTTGGAGAAATAAGCGTAATTCAGCGACACATGGTTGGACACCATCGCGAGATCCAGCGGCTTGTGGTAATTCTCGTGGATGAAACGGATGGCTTCGTTCAAGTCTTGAGAGTTGCGGTAGCTGCACTTGTATTCATAATAAAATTGGTTCAGCCGGAGCAGCTGCTGCTGCAGCGCCTGAATATAATCGCGGATGCCCGGATAGTCGAACAGGTTGCGCAGAGAGTCTAAGTCCAGCGCTTCTTCCCCCATGTACGGGCGGATTACACGCTCATATTCCTCCATCATCTGGACTACGGCCCGGCATAGCTGCTGTGTGTACCGGATGTGATAACGCTGCAGCACATCCTTATGGAATAGACTGGATATCCCTTGGGTGATTCTGCCGCTGTTCTTGGTGCCCGTTAACTGGAACAGGGCATACAGCTCCTCATAGGGGAGCTCCCACTGCTGCTCCAGCCGCTCAATATGCGCGGGCAGGAGGCATCGCTTATCCGGAAACAGGAAGCTGTGGCGGTACAGCTCCAATACCAGCGTATAGCTGCCCGGAAGCTCCCTTAATCCATGCTGCGGGCTGGTCATTGCAGTAATGGCCTCCATCTGCTCGGCTTGGAGCGCAGCAGGGAATACCCCCGGATCTACGGCTGCATCAACCGCCAGGATCAGGTGGGGACGGTGCTGAAGACAGATACAACCCTGTCTGCCATATACGCGGTAAGCAATAGATTCTATGCTATGGCTGCTGCTGGTACCCGGCTGGTTAATCCATAGCTCCTCGCGCAGCAGGCAGAGCCGGTAGCTGCTCCATAGCTCTGCACTCTGCTGCTCAGTCGCGTCAATCCACGTTTCATCACCCGCCGCGCCTTGCATATACATGCGCAGCTCCTTACGGTCGGTCTCCATGGCGCGGCGGGATAATTGCTCGAGATTACGCGAGAGCGACATTCGCGTCTGAATTTCCTGCCAGGCATGCTCCACGGAGGACTGCAAATCCTCCCGTTTCACAGGCTTGAGCAGATAACCCTTAGCCCCAAGCTCAATGGCCTTCTGGGCATAGGCGAAATCGCTGTACCCGCTAATAATCAGATAATCAACCTTAATGTGTTCCTCTTTGGTTTGAGCCATTAGCTCCAGTCCATCCATGTCAGGCATCCGGATATCGGTAATCACCAGCTGGATGCTGTGCTGACGCAATAGCTCCAGTGCCTCAATTCCGCTCACAGCGCTGTATATATGGTCAAGCTGCAGAGGGAATTGGCGCAGCATAGCCTGCAGGCCGTCACGGATCTGCTTTTGATCATCCACAACCAGAATATTGATCATGCTACCATCCTCCAAGATTCACATTTTCCCAAGGGAGCCGTATGGTTACGCAGGTATAGGCGCTCTGTACGCTGTCAATCCACAGACCGCAGCCCTTGCCGTAATGCAGCTGCAGGCGCTTATGCACATTCTCCAGACCCAGCCCGTTCTTGCTGGTAATAATCGGCGTATCCGAGTCGCCCCGCAGCACAGACTGCAGCCTCTCCAGCATCTGCGGATCAATGCCTGCGCCGTCATCGCGGACCTCGATCAGCAGCAGGCTGTCATTCTCTACCCTAACAGTAATTTGGATATGTACACTGCCGCCTGCAGGGGCTGCGTGATGGACGGCATTCTCGACGATAGGCTGCATGCACATTTTGGGAATTGAATAGCGCTGCACCTCCGGGGGAAGAGCGGCCGACAATTCAATGCTTCCGCCTTCCATGAAGTTGATGAACCGGATATAGCTGTGGATGTTGGCAAGCTCTTCACTGAGGGCAACCGTATCGCTGCGCCACTGCATGCTATAACGCAGCAGTGAGCCTAAAGAGACCAGTGCACCAGCCATAGCCGGCTGCTGCTGGACCTCCGCATGCATCCGGATCGACTCCAGGGCATTGTACAGGAAATGGGAATTGATCTGTGAGTGCAGGGAGTGGAGCTGCGCGTTCTTGGCGATAAGCTGTTTATCCACCACCTGTGTCATCAGGTGCCGGATTTCGTCCAGCATATTATTGTAGCTGACGGCCACGTAGTCGATTTCGTCACCGGTTTCGTTATGCCGGAGTCCTGTATCAATCTTCGCATCCAGTTGCCCCCTGCGTACCTTGCGCATGGAGACGAGCACCTTCTCCAGCCGCCGGAATATACGCCGGGTCATCTGTGAAACGAGCAGCAGCATAAGCAGCAGCACACAAGAGGTGACGGCGATCACAATCAGGTACCAGTTCCGCGGGCCTTGCATCAATGCCTGATGGGAGGCAATATCGACCACATAGGCGTTGAGCGGGGCGATGTAGCGATACAGCGCGTAGTAGGTCTGATCCCCCGAATGGATCTTAACCGGGTTATTCTGCTGCAGCACATCCAGCTGTTCGTGAATCCGGCTAAGAATTCCGTCCAGCTTCTCCCCGGCATTCTGCGGGAACTCATGCCTCGGATTGTATACATTCCGGAAAGCACTCGTTCCGTCCATTACAACACTGAAGAAATCACCGCCCGTGTCTTCAAGCAGATCGCTGAAAAAAACACTGTGCCTGGCGCGGATTTCCATAATGGTGGGGAGCTTCTGCTGCTGGCCCTGAGGCCGCACCAGCCTGTAGTAGGATAACGTATCCTCGCCATCCTTAAAAGCGGATAAGCGGAAGGCGGCCCCGCCTTCATCACGGAGCGTCATCCAGTAATCCTGCGGCCAAAACTTGCTGTAATGGTAGATTTCAGGCCAGATTTCGTATACATCCGGGTTATTGACATAGAAGCTTAGCTCACTTATCAGCTCATGGCTTTGAATGATATTATGCATTTGCTCATATTGGTTTTGCTTGAATTTCACGAGCCGCAGGCCGTCCCCGCGCATATTGGTATGAATGAAATCCACAAATGCCTTCTGGGTCAGAGCGGTGGAGGAAGCGTTCTCAAGAATATCCATCCGGCTGCGCAGCCGTTCATTCAGGCGTGCGACATGATTGCTGCCCTCCGCCATAGCTTCCTTGTAGAGCTGGCTTTCCTGGGTACGGATGAATAAAAAGGAGACCACAATCGCAGGTATGGCAATCATGAGGCTGAAGGCCAGAAACAGCTTGGTTGAGATGCGGGAATTCCGGTAAAGCTTCCTCATCGTAGTCAGCAAATACTTCATCTGATTAACCTCCCATCCCTGTAATATACCATATATTACAAACCGGCTGGTAGGTAATAAGGCGCTGCGGCTTAAGGGGGGAAACCCCTCTAAGCAGGGAATGCCGGCCGCCATTCCGGCCGCCGGCATAGTTCAAGACATTATTCCGCCATTTTGGCTTTGCGTGCGTCCAGCTCCGTCTGGCGGTATTCCTTCACCTGCTCGAAGCCGTAGCTGTCGCGGCGGGACAGGAAGCTGTCGAAGATTTTGTCAAAGGCAGCTTCGTCCTTGGCCGTAATCAGCTCAGGCAGTACTTCTTCCCAGTTCTGGGAGATGCGCGCCCAGGCCACCGCTACATCCGAATCGCCAAGCGGGTCCAGTCCTTTATAGATACCGCTGTCGATATCGGCCTGTGCGTTCGCGAAGTCTTCCATCTGCTTGATCACAGGCGCTTTCTCCGGTCTCCACTGGTTGACGATAACAGGGTTGCGCATCATCCAGTAGGTATCCAGTATGCCGTATTCCTTCTCCAGCTTCTCAATATTGCTGCCCAGCATGTCAACGAATTCAGTCTTCAGCTGCGGTTTGCCGTCCACCGTATCCCAGGTTTCGCCTTCCTTGCCGAGGAACAGGTCTCGCTGGCCCTCTTCACTGGCGAGGTAGGTCAGGAAGCGGATCGCACGCTCCGGATTCTCTGTGGATTTGCTGATCATGGTTACCATCCAGCCGTCCATGTTGCCGGGGAACAGCTTGGCACTGTCGCCTTTGCTGTTCTGCGGCCCGTCAACTGCGATGTAGTTGGAGTCCGGATTAGCACCCGCAGCCAGCATCGGATTGACAGCGGTCATGCCGGTCCATTCGCGGATCATCATGAAGTAGCGGGCGTTGTTCGTTTTCTCTTCCACCTGGGTATCGGAATCCACCAGGAAATCCACGTTAATCAGTCCGCGCTCGTAAGCGGTACGGAAGGTTTTGAGCCAGGCGATATAATCCGGGTCGGTCACACGGTCATATACGCTGCCGTCTTTCTCATGCGGAACGGCCAGCAGATTCTGCAGATACTCCGTCATCCCGTAAGGGACATTTCCCTGGGCGAAAAAGGGGCTCATAGGCTGACCCTTATACTCGGAATACTTATCCTTCAGCAGCTGCAGCGCACCCAGGAAGCCCTCCGGGGTACTGAGGTCCGGACTGCCCATTTCCTCGTACAGATCTTTGCGGACCAGGAAGGTCTGATTGGCGGCCGTCATGCCGGTCTCATGCATCAGGTTGGGGCTGTAGGAGTCATTCGGAACACCATACGTGTTGCCGTTCTCCTGGCGGTACCACTTCAGCGTACCGTCACCTGCTACCTTGTAGAAGTAAGGGTCGTACTGATCGGCCAATTCATTGAGGGCATAGACATGATCGCCTTCCCACAGCTTTTTGACAGCGGTTTCCCAGGAACCCATAGAAATGAGATCCGGCAGCTTGCCCGAGGTCATCATTAGAGTAATTTGCTCGTTAGCTTCACCGGAAGGGACCTCCAGCTTGACATTGACACCCGTTTTCTCCGTCACATATTTGGAAGCCAGGCTCTCGCCCCAGGTGTGTGCATACCAGTTCGCTCCAACAAACCAGGTTAAATCGATAGGGCTGGTATCGAGCTTCCAGGCGGGTTCATCGGGATTCTGAGTAGCTTCTGCCTGAGGCGCCGGTGTAGTATCAGCCTGCGGCGCAGCTGTGGGTGCGCTTTCCTTATTCGCGGAATTGCTGCTGCATGCGGCCATAGTTAATGTCAGGATTACGGCCAGAATGATCGCTAAGAATGGTTTGACAGATTTGCTTTTCACGGCATAATCATCCTTTCTGTATGTGTGTAGAATGGTTCATTGCGGCTAGCCTTTAATAGCACCTATCATCACACCTTTGACCAGATAGCGCTGGATGAAAGGGTAGAAGATGAGGATAGGCAGCGTGGCTACCATCATGGAGGCGAATTTGATCGAGTTGCCGGGTAATCTTGCGCCGAATTGCGCCATCGCCTGCTGCTGCATGAAGGACATGGAGTTCTCGGCAATGATTTTGTACAGCATGGTCTGCAGCGGCAGCAGCTCCTGGGAATGGATATAGATGACTCCCTGATAATAGTCGTTCCAGTGATAGACTGCAGAGAAGAGGGAAATGGTGGCAATGACAGCCATGCTGTTGGGCAGGACAATCCGGAACAGGACGCCATAATCCGAAGCCCCGTCCACCTTGGCTGATTCCTCCAGGCTGTCTGGAATGGTGCGGAAGAAGCTCATAAATATAACCATATTAAAAAAAGTATACATCGAAGGAATAATGAATACCCAGAAACTATCATACAGGCCCAGCTTCGTCATGAGAATGAAGGAGGGGATCAGCCCGCCTGAGAACAGCATCGTAATCAAAGAGATTTTGAGATACAGCTTGCGGCCCATCAGATTGGACTTGCTCATTCCGTAAGCTACGATAGCGGTGAACAGCACATGCACCACAGTCCCTATCACCGTACGCATGGTTGTGATGTAGAAGCCGTTCATCAGCGTCTTATCATTAAAGGCTACACTGTAGCTGGCCAGCGAGAGCTCTTTGGGAAACCAATTGACGGTACCCAGCGAGGCCTGCGCCGGTGAATTCAGCGAGTTGACGAGTACAAACCACATCGGGTACAGCGTCAGAAAGCAGACCGCCAGCATCAGCAGGGTATTGCCGACCTCAAAAGCGCCAATCCGCCGGAATCTTCCGCGTCTTGCCATGAATCTGTTATCTCCTTTCCAGGTGGAGTCGGCTTCGCCGCTCATAATCCGTTTCTTCTAAAAAATACTGTCGCCGGTCAGCTTCTTGGAGGTCTGATTGGCCAACAGCAGCAGCCCCAGCGCTACGATTGAGCGGGCAAACAGGACGGCGGTGGAGAAGGAGTGACGCCCGGAGACCAGCCCCATGTTGTAAATGTAGAGGTCGAGACTCTCCGCCATCTTCATATTCATGTTGTTCTTAAGCATGAAGATCTGCTCAAAGTTACTGCCGAGGATCCCGCTGACCGCGAGAATGAACAGAATAGCGATCGTGGGACGGATGCTCTGCACGGTGATATGCCACATCCGCTGCCAGCGGTTCGCGCCGTCCAGCTCGGCTGCTTCATACAGCCCCGGATCAATGCCCGCTATGGCTGCTATGTAGATAATGGCGCTCCAGCCGGTTTCCTTGAGCGTATCGGTGAAAAAGGTAATCCACCAGAAGTACTTAGGGTCGCTGTTAAACAGGATTTCCCGGTCCTGGAACCCGATCGCCATCATCAGCTGGTTAATGACACCGCCCTCCCCCAGCCAGTTGAGTGCGATTCCGCCAAAGATCGTCCAGGCGATGAAATGGGGCAGGTACGAGATTGTCTGCACCGTGCGCTTAAACCGCAGACCCCGGATTTCATTAAGCAGCAGGGCGAATAGAATGGGGATTGGAAAACCTAGTACGAGCTTGATTGTACTCATCCCGAGGGTATTGCGGATCGAGCGCCAAAAACGGTCATCCGTCATAAAATCCTGAAAATGCTTCAGCCCGACAAACGGCGACTCCAGCATGGGCTTCGCGATGCTGAAGTCCATGAAGGCAATGATCAGCCAAAACATAGGGATATAACAAAAGATGAACATCCAGATAATGCCCGGTATTACCATGCTTTGCAGCTGCCACTGCCTGACAAGCGCTTTCATTTGTTCCGTTCTGTATTGGAACATGTGCTGTGCCCCCTTCCTCTTTCATCGTATGAGAAAAGGGCAGAGGAAAAAAGGCCATGATTATTGACCCTATCCCAATTTTTTGGATTCCACCTATCGGGCCCGTAAATTAAGTATGCTGTGATTAAATGAAGGGAGTGTGCGAAGGATGAACAAGCTTGTATGGGAGCAGGATTTCCTGAGCGGAAATGCGGATTTGCAGAGCTGGAATATCCGCCTGGGCAACGACTTATTAGACAATGACGGGAAGCCGGTGTATCCGGGCTGGGGCAACGGGGAGCAGCAGTTTTATACGGGGAATCCGGGGAATCTGTCTATTGGAGAAGAAGGCCTGCAGCTGTGTGCACGCCGTGAAACTGTGGAGCAGGATGGACGCAGCTTCGCGTATACCTCGGCCCGCCTGGATACCCGGGACCAGTTCTCTTTCTGCTACGGCAGGCTGGTCGTACGGGCCAAGCTGCCGGTGGGGCAGGGAATCTGGCCCGCCATCTGGCTGCTTCCGCAGGATCAGGCTTACGGGCCCTGGCCCGCCTCCGGGGAGATCGATATGCTGGAGGCGAAGGGACGCCTGCCCCGGCAGATAGCGGGAACGCTGCATTATGGACCGGATCTTGCGCATAAAGTCGTCGAAGAGTTCACCTATGAGCTGGAGAACGGAACGATTAATGAGTTCCGGGAGTATGCGCTGGAATGGGAAGCCGGTTCCATGCGCTGGCTGGTCGACGGGCAGTGCTTCGCGGAGCGGAGTCTGGAGCCGGGGGTGATGCCCTTTGATCAGCCTTTTTATCTGCTGCTTAATCTTGCAGTGGGCGGCTGGTATGACAATGTGGCGGTGGACGAAGCTGCACTGCCAGCGGTGATGACAGTGTCAAGCATCCGGCTGTATCAGCATTGAGGCAGCTCAAATTCCGGCGAAAATATCCTCCAGTTGGTCCCAGTTGGCGGCGACCCAATTATTTTCGTGGCGGAAACGGATGAGCGGTGTGAATTCATCCTTTTGGGGAACCGCAATCCATTCGGCTTCCCTCCACCACGTTAATTTAATGGAACGGATCAATTTGTCCACGGATAATGGGATATGCTCGCGGTAGCCGGTCACAAAGGCATGGACCCGGTCCAGCCGGAGCTGGCTGCCTGACAAGGCGCAGGACAAGATGGGGCGTGATATATCGAACTCCGGGTACACGAAATGCAGTCTGTCGAAGTCAAGGATAGCGTCCACTTCATCGGCGCTGAACAGAATATTATCGACGAACAAATCCCAGTGCCCCCAGCCCCGTTCGCAGTCTGCAAAGATACCGGTATCCATTCCATCAATAATTCTCCGCTGAATCTCAAGCGCTGCAACCGTTTCGCCATTATGAAGGGTGGTGGCCTGAAGGTATCTTTTGTCCCAGTGCTTCACCATAGCTTCTTGGGTCCGTATATTCCAGTGCAGGGGCAATGGAGTCAGGTCCGTGTTCAGCAGCTTATGCATCCGGCCGACTACGCTCCCGAGCGCATACATTTGGGGCTCACTTGCCGAGCCCGGCTCAATACTGCTTCCGTCACACAGGTTCATCAGCACATACCGTTCCTGCGAAGGCGTTCGTAAGACATATTTCCCCTGATGTGAAAATAACTTCGGAACCGGGATACCCTGCAAATGCAGCTGATCCTGATGAGTCAAAGAAACTTCAAGTCCGTGGGTGAGGTGCTCCGGGTAACGTATCTTGCTGTATTGCTTCACGAATAAACGTCCGTGATCACTTTCAAGCTTCCATTTCAGATTCAGGAAACCCTGATCAATCTGCGTAGCTTCAGTAACGTGCACCCCGAAAATCTCTGAAATGGAGCTTAAGATTTCATCCCGGATGGTTGCGGCTGTGTCGGACATATAATATCTCCTCACCTGGAAATATAAATGATGAATGTATTCAGGGTTAACACTAGTTTAATCTCTGTAATGCTGCTATATGACTTTATTTTCACCGGAGTGAGGGGATATTCAAGATAAATATTTGCTGAGAAACCGAAGGGGGACGCGGCCATTTACTGCCCGGATAGTTCAACTTCATAGACCAGTGAATGCTGAATACGGGTGCTTAAATTTACACTGTAAAAGCTTAAATGTTGTACGTATTGCAACTTGGTTTCGCAGAAACCCGGGTGTGGGGATAGATTGTTGTATGAAATACAACAATTGTGCTGCTAATCCGCTTGGAGAAGGGAAAATGTTGTATTTCATACAACAAAAGATGATTTTGGCCGGAATTATAGGAGAAATGTTGTATTTTGGGCATGATTATTAAAAAATGGTTATTACCTCACAAGCATCCGGCAGAGTAGTTTATTCGCCAGGGCGCATGAGGAGGATTGATGCTCTATTCGTGCGGTGAGGCTTAGTTCAGCAGTTGATGGGCAGGAAATGAGCAAGCGAAAAGAGGTGTCCCAAGCCGCAGAACCGGCTGCCGGGACACCTCTTTATTGAAATATAACATGTTTCACATGCTAACTTATCCTTCTATGCCTCGCTGTTCTGCTTGTGAGGCAACTTAAACGAATGAAAGCGTGAAACGGAACGAATACGGACGGTTAGCAGGCAGGGTGAACTGCTCATGGGTCGGAGCGCCCCAGCTGTCGTCACCGCCGACGCCCATCTGCTTGTAGTTCACGCGCAGCACCGTTTTGTCGGATACAGGCAGTTTGTAGCCGTGATCGCTGGCTTCCAGCTCAGCTGCACTCCAAGGCAGGGCGTTGACTTCGATAGGCAACGCGCCTTCTACATGCAAGCCATGACCTTCGCTGCCTGCAGTAATGGAGGCATATCTGACATCCGTCTTGTTGCCGCATTCCTGCGGACGGAGATACGGTGTGTATTGCCCGCTGACCGTGCCGCTGTAACGTCCCAGCGGAGCTCCGGACTGCCGGTCCCAGTAGTTCTCATGCGGGCCGCGGCCGTACCAGGAGATGGTGTCGAGGCTGCTGTCCAGCTCGAAGGCCATGCCGAATTCCGGAATCTCCGGCAGCTTGCTGCTGCCCGGCTGAAGCTCCTGAACAATCTCTACCGAGCCGTCTGTGCGGATCTCGTATTGAACACGCAGCAGGGACTTCGGCTGGGTATCCAGCAGATACTCAGCGGTCACGAAACCGAGACTGCCCTCTACACGGCAGCTGAACCGGGTGAGCTGACGGCTGTAAGAGACTTCCTTCCAGACTGCGCAGCGCTCGGGATGCTTGTTGCCGAGGTCATTGTCGGTTACCGCTCTCCAGAAGTTAGGTCTTGCCGGTGCAAGCAGATGCTCTTTGCCGGAAGACTGGTAAGAAACCAGGGCGCCGGTTGCCGTGTCGAACGATATTCCGAAGCTGCTGCCTGCAAATGTCACCAGCCCGTCTTGCTCATTGACCTGCAGCTTACTCCCTGGAATAACAGGAGTGGCGGCCGGAATATACGGGGACAGAATGAACTGTTCCCAGGCGACTTCGTGGCCTGCACCTGCCCAGGCTGTTTCGGCCTGCAGGACGAACGAGACCGTAAGTACAGCTTCTTTGCCGGTTTCAAGCAGGCTGTGATCGTACGGAACGGCAATTTCAGCGGTTTCACCGGGTGCTGCGGACAGAGGCAGCGTTCCTTCCTGGACGGCTTCTCCATCCAGCGCCAGCTTCCATTGCAGCTGATAGTCTCCCAGATCCGTAAACAGGAAGTTATTGCGAACCTGCAGACGTCCGGTGTTCAGGTCCAACGCGGTGAGGACAATGCTCTGATAGCATTTTTTGACCTCTAACAGCTTAGGAGTAACCGTACGGTCAGCGAACAGCAGGCCGTTGCCGCTGAAGTTGCCGTCATGCGGATTCTCCCCGAAATCGCCGCCATAGGCCAGATATTCTATCCCGTCCGCGGTAGTAGTGCGGATCGCCTGATCCACCCAGTCCCAGATAAAAGCGCCCTGAATGATGTCATACTTGTCAAACAGCTCGGTGTACAGATGCAGACCGCCGCAGGAGTTGCCCATGGCATGGCTGTATTCGCAGAGAATATACGGCTTCTTGGGATGGTTCAGCGCATATCTCTCGACATCATCCGGTTTGATGTACATGGTGGATTCGATATCACTTGCGGCTTCCGATGCTCTGTAATGGAAAATCCCTTCGTAATGCACCAGACGGGTCGGATCGGCTTCCCGCAGATAGTCGTGCATGGCCAGGAAGTTGTCGCCGCCGAAGGACTCGTTGCCGAGTGACCAGATGATGACCGACGGATGATTCTTGTCTCTTTGCATCATGGAGTTGCAGCGGTCAATGACATTGGCGCGCCATTCCGGCCGGCTGGCAGGGACATTGAACTCATGCAGTTCCTGCTGCCCGTATTGCCAGGAGCCATGGGTCTCCAGATTCGTCTCGTCGATGACATAGAGACCGTATTCGTCACACAGCTCATACCATACGGACTGATTCGGATAATGGGAAGTCCGCACAGCATTGATATTATGCGATTTCATGAGCTTGATGTCGGTGATCATATCTTCTCTGGAGAGCGCCCGGCCGGTGTCACAGGAGAATTCATGACGGTTGGTGCCCTTGAGCACGATCCGTTTGCCGTTGATCTTCATCAGACCATTCTGGAGCTCGAAGGTACGGAAGCCTACTTTGCAGCTGACCGCTTCCAGCACTTGCCCTTGATCATCCGATACAGCAATAACCAGGGTGTATAGATAAGGCTTCTCGGCGCTCCACTTCTTCGGGTTCGTCACTGCTGCGGATAGCTCTAGCTGCTGAACTCCAGCCTGGCCGAAAGCGACAGAGGCGGAGACTGGATGATCCCATAGCGGCTGTTCCTTACCGTCATAGAGCTGCACCTGTACTGAATGAGACTCAATTACCTTGTCAAAATAATTCTCAATCGTCAGATTTACATTCAGTTGCGCATCGGTATACTTCTCGTCCAGCTCTGTCCGGACGAAGAAATCGGCAACCCGCACAGGCGGTGCAGTATACAGATAAACGTCGCGGAATATTCCGCTCAGCCGCCAGAAGTCCTGATCCTCCAGCCAGCTGGCATCGCACCAGCGGTAGACTTCTACAGCCAGCTTGTTGACACCGGGTACCAGATAAGCGGTAATATCGAACTCGGATGGCGTGAAGGTATCCTCACAGTATCCGGCCAGCTCACCGTTCACCCAGACATAGAAAGCGGATTCAACCCCCTGGAAGCTGAGGTACACCGGCTGCCCATCCCAAGTCTCGGGTACGGTGAAGGTGCGGATATAAGAGCCTACCGGATTGTACACGGTCGGGGCAAAAGGCGGCTTCAGCTCCGGCTCGGACACGGCCCATGGATAACGGACATTGGTATATTGCGGATAATCATACCCCTGGAACTGCCAGTGGGAGGGAACGGTAATATCCGCCCAGTCTCCGGAGTCATAACCGGCGGTATAGAAATCCTTAATCCGCGCTTCTGGAGTCTCGGCGAATGCGAATTTCCAGGTTCCGTTCAAGGATTGATAACGGGAGGAGGCTTCTTTAGTTCCCTGCAGGGCTTCAGCCACTGCCGGGAAAGACATCATGGAGGCATGCGCGTCTAACCGGTTCAATTGAAATAGCTCAGGATTATTATTCCACTCCGGATATCCGTTTGCAGGCTGCTGGTATGAGAGCTTATGGCGCAAGTTAACATCTCCTTATATTGTTATATTCATATTATAGAATGGAGAATGACTGGGGTATATATAATGATATTCATCGGATATAACAAAATATGAAACAAGATTGGACTGGAATTTGAAACTGCGGGCCGTTATGATGAAGAGGCGGGACAGGAATACCGGCGGTTAGAACGCGCTGGGTTTTTACAGAAAGGTGGGACGCCAGTGAGAAGTACAATGATCTTCAGCGAAATGGAAGAAACGCTTCCGCTGCCGCTCTATGCCACGACCATCGGGTACTGGGAGCATCAGGAAGAGACGGAGCGTCCGGCGGGGTTTCCCGATTACCAGCTGCACCAGGTGCTTGGAGGCAAGGGGGAGCTGCAGATCCGGGATAAATCCTATGTTGCCGGTCCCGGGGATATCTTCTTTCTCTATCCGGATGTTCCCCATTCGTATGCACCGCTGAGCCGGGAATGGGAGCTGGCCTGGATATCCTTTAACGGGCGGGAAGCGGCCCAGATGCTGCTCTATGCCGGTATACGTGAGTCAGGAATGGGGAGCTTAAGAGCGCAGCCCATCCTAAAACCGCTGGAAGAGATGCTTACCCTTTCATACGGCAATGAGCTTCAGGATAATCTGGAACGTTCGAAGTTATTGTACTCGCTGCTTCTGGATCTGAAACGCAGCCTGCTCCCGGCCTCGAATGAGGATAATGAGCTGGAGCGGATGAAGCCGGTGCTGCAATATATAGAGCTCCACCTGCACCGTCCGCTGCTGCTGAAGGAGCTGGCCGAGGTGGCTGAAGTGTCGCCGCAGTATCTTTGCCGGCTGTTCCAGCGCACCGTCCGCGAGCGGCCGGTCGCCTACATTAACAAACAGCGGGTGAACCGGAGCAAACAGCTCATGTTCAGCAGCAGAGGGCAGAGAGTCTATGAAATCGCCCAGCGGGCAGGGTTCGAGAATGTCAGCTACTTCTGTGCTGTGTTCAAGCGGTTGACCGGTATGCAGCCCGAAGAGTGGAGGCGCCTGCATGGTCTGGATTAGGGGCCGCCAGGCTCCGGATTCGTATCCGTATCACACACTCTCCCTCAGCCGGGCGAACATCCAATCCGCGATTTGACAGTATTCTGCAGCCGGCCCGGCAGACGCTGCGGATTCAACAACCGGCTTAGGGTCATATGTCTGCAGCACCGCCCACATCGCATTCCAGAAGGTGACCACGTAAGACATCTGTTCAAGGCTATGCAGGGTATCCGCATCATAATGACCGAAGTAGCAGGCAAGGAAGATTTCCTTCTGTGGCAGGGAATACGCCGAGCATACACATGCCAGATCAAACATGATATCGCCCATTCCGGCATATTCCCAGTCAATCAGCCGCACCGTTCCGTCATCCAGAAAGTTGTTTGCAAAAGGATCATTATGGCACAGCCCCAGCTGCTGCTGTGAGCTTGACGCCCTGTCCTGCTGAATGGCCGCAAGCTTCTTCAGGAACTCGTCCAGATCTCCGGGAAGACCGAGCTGATGCCGGGCGGCAAATTGTATCCGGTCCGTAATATCCTGATAAGGCGAGAATGTATAGGGAACCGGCGGCAGGGCATGCACTTTCCTCAAAGTATCGGCGATCCGCTTCATATTCACATCGGTGCCGGCATCCGCGTCGGTCCACTTCACGCCATCAATAAACTCTGTGACCATATGACCCGTCTCCGGGGAGAAATACACTACCTTTGCACCTATCCCTATGTCTGCCGCCGCCTGCATAGCGGCAAGCTCTGCGTCCCGCTTAATGCCAAGCCTGCCCGTGTTCCCGCCGCTAATGCGCAGCGCCAGCTTACGGATACCGTTCGTAATAATATAATTCTGATTCGTCAAGCCATCCTGCTGGTATTCAATGGTTGTATCCGCAATATCCCACTTTAATTTTTCCTCAATAATCTGCTTCATGGGTTCAGTCCATCCGCTCATTCTGGTTATTCCTTCCGTTGTGAAGAGTAATAGGCAAAGATCAGGCAAGTTCAAGCTTGAACACAACCGGCAGGGCGCTGGCCACCGCTGTGGTGCGGATCGTTAATGCTTCTGCATCCCGTTCCCAGGCAGGCTGTTCATCGAAACCGAGCACGGACATCTTCTGGATGATACCCTCGAAATAGGGGGATTTCTCCCTAAGTGATGTAATGCGGACCATGCCATCCGCAGGGAACACCAGGACGGTTGCATACAGGCAGCTTCCCTTCACGGTGAAGCGGATGTCCTCAGGGGTGAACACCTTGGCGCTGCCGTCGGTGAACTGTCCCTCTTCAATGCGTGTCGGCCCTTCACCGAACGTGCGCCAGAAAGAGCTCTCATAGATGGCTTCACCATTTGTGCCCAGCCAGCCGCCGATAGCAGCCAAAATCGCTTTATCTTCATCGGCAAAGCTGCCGTCAGCCCGCGGCCCCACATTCAGCAGGAGATTGCCGTTTTTGCTGACGATATCCACCAGATCGCGGATGATCTCAACGGCGGATTTGAAGTCATTATTCTCCGTATAACACCAGGAGTTTCGTGCGGCTGCTGTATCCGTCTGCCAGAAGAACGGCTTCAGCTCCGCGAATTGCCCCCGCTCTACATCGGGAATGGCTGTGCCGAACATGAAGGCATCATGTTTGTAATTAATGGCAGCCGTAGTTCCGCGCTGAACAGCCCGGTTGTAGTAATAGGCGGCGAATTTTTTCAGATACGGCTTGAATACAGCATTCTCAATCCACCAGTCGAAATAGAAGACCTTAGGCTGATACTGGTCAACCAGCTCGCAGCAGCGGATCAGCCAGTCTTCCAGATACTCTTCAGACGGGGGAGAGCCGTAGAGATCATGATGATCGGGTTCCGGCATAGACGGCCAGTAGAAATCGCCGCGTTCCAGCGGCTCATGGATATCGGACTCGAACTCTTTGCCGTGGGACATGAAGAACCAGTGCTCCGCGCGGTGGGAGGAGACGCCCAGCTCCAGATCCTGCTTCCCGAAGGCGGCCTTCAGCTCGCCGAGAATATCCCGCCCAGGCCCCATCTCGTACGTGTTATAATGGGAGACAGCGCTTTTATACATCTGGAAGCCGTCATGATGCTCTGCAACGGGAATGACATACTTGGCGCCGGAGGCTTGGAATAAGGCAGCCCACTCGTCCGGGTTGAACTGCTGCGCCGTGAACAAGGGAATGAAATCCTTATAACCGAAATCCTTGTGGTTCCCGTAGACAGCCAGATGATGCTCATATTCCTTCGTGCCCTGGATATACATATTGCGGGAATACCACTCGTTACTGAAGGCCGGGACAGAATACAGCCCCCAGTGAATGAAAATGCCGAATTTGGCCTGGCGGTACCACTGCGGCACCTCATACATACTTAGAGAATCCCAATCATCCTTATAGGGGCCGTTCTTAATGGTCTCGTCGATAAGGTGCAAATAATCAGTCATATTCATAGTCAGTTTCTCATCCTCCCGCGATTAATATAACGCTTTCATTGTACCGGGCCGCAGGGAGATTAAGAATGTACGGGATTAACTTTCTGATGTACAAAAATAACCTTTAAGGCGGTCTGAACGATGGATCATCAAGCATTGCTTACCAGCTACTTATCCAATCTGAAGGTCGACCTGCTCATGGCGGATTATAACCAGTGCACCACACAGTGGAGGGATCTGGACTATACTCCGGACTACAGCAAGTTCTATTACATCTGCGGCGGTGAAGGTTGGCTGAAGATCGGGGATAAGGAATATTATCCGCAGCCGGGGGAGCTGATCCTGATGCCTGAAGGGGTGAAGCAGTCCTACTCATGCATCAGCGAACGACCTTTTCTCAAGTACTGGTGTCATTTCAGCGCCAAGGTCGGAGAGATTAATCTGTTCCGTATCCTGGAGATGAGCCATTTATGCATTCCGGAGAATCCTGCTGCTGTCGAGGCGGCGTTCAAAGGGATTACCGGGAGTGCCCAATCGGACGCTGTATATGCCCCGCTGCTGGCGAAGAGCAAGCTGCTGGAGCTGATCTCCTATTACATCATGAACCTCAGGCTGGATGAAATCTCTTATAAGAATCTGGGCTCCGCCCGGAAGCTGACAGCCGTTCTGGAATACATCGCTGCGAATATCGAACACAATATTACCATTCATGACCTTGCCGAAATTGCGCATATGCACCCTAATTACTTCATACGCCTGTTCAAGCAGCAGATCGGCGTGCCCCCCATCCAATACATCACCCGGCAAAAGATTGAAAAAGCGAAAGACCTGCTGGCAACCACCTCCGGTTCGGTCAGCGAGATTGCCGACCAGCTCGGCTTCGGCGATCTGTTCTATTTCTCCAGGCAATTCAAGAAGCATGCCGGGCTTGCACCTACAGAATTCAGGAAACAGGAAACTGGAGGCGTTAAACTATGATCAGCGACCTATATAGCGGTTATCAGATCCGGTTAATGGATGAGCCGGCAGCCAGAGAGATTCTGAACTGGAAATACGAACCGCCATATTCTCTGTACAATATGCTGGATGATTCTGCTGGAACGGAGGATATCGAAGAGCTGATGGACGGCTCCTACTTCGGCGTACGCACTGCGGAAGGGGAACTGGCCGGATTCTTCTGTTACGGAAGGAATGCCCAGGTGGGAAGAGGGGTAGAGCTGGGATATTATCTGGATGGTACAGCGCTTGATATCGGACTGGGATTAAGGCCGGACCTGACCGGCGCTGGAAAAGGGCTTGCTTTTCTGCAGTCGGGTATGAAGTTTGCACAGCGGACCTATGACGCGAAGCGGTTCCGGTTGTCGGTTGCGGCCTTTAATCTCCGGGCTATTGCCGTGTATAAGAAGGCGGGCTTCCTGCCCGGGCAGAGCTTCATCAACCGGTATGGAGACAGCGAAACGGAGTTCCTGCTGATGGAGACGCCGGGCCTGTTCTGAGCGTCTATAGCCAGAGTGGAGAATACAGGGCGAAGTCTGTTAAAATAGAATTATGGCATCATACATATCAAAGGAGAACTGAATGTGAACGATAACTTGAAGCAAGCGTACGCGCGGCTAGGATTAACTGAAACCGTAACCAGAGAGGAATTGAACAAGCGGTTCGATTTGCTCCTGAAGCGCAGACGGACTCTTTCTACGGATGAAGAAATAGCGGACTATGAAGCGGATTTCCAGGCGTACAAGCTTATTCTGGATACTTGGGACGAGCAGGAGATTCAGGAAGCTGAAGACCAGCGACTCGCCAAATACGGGCGGTTCTCCGGGACTGCAAGCAAATGGGAACGCTTTATGCGGCTCTACAAAACGCATGTTATCCTGTCCATCGTCGCAGTGCTTGTGCTGATTTTTGGCGGGAAGGCACTGTATGATAACTATCAGCACAGACAGTATCTTGCTTCGCTGCCGCCGGTGGATGCGACCATTATGTTCGTGGGTAATTTCGGGGCCAAGGACAGCAGCGGGGATACAGCGGCATTGGAACAAGCGGTCATTGACGCTTATCCGCAGTGGAAGCGGGTCGAGGCTACCATCGTGTATCTGCCCAAGACCGGAGAAGGCGCTGATACGCTGGATATGAACCATATGCAGAAAGCTGTGGTTGAGCTGGCGGCCAACCGGCCGGATATCGTCATTATGGATGATGCGACCATCGAGTGGATCGGCGGACAGGCCGGATTCCAGAATCTCGAACCCATTACGGCGGACGGCAAGCTGGCTGCTGACGATACACGTATGAGATGGGGAACGAATGAAGATACCGGCAAGCGCGAGCTGTATGGTGTGAATATTATGGATTCTCCGTTTATCTCTGCGCTGCCCATTGACTACAATGTGAAATCGATCATCATTGGTGTGCTTGGCGAAGACAATAAGGATAAGACGATTGAGTTTGTGAAGCATATTGCGGAGGAACAAGCCGCGAAGTAAATAGAATACAGAGATCAGCATCTCTGAAAATAACAAAAACCTCTCTTCGAATGGTTGTTCACACCCATTCCCGAAGAGAGGTTTTTTGCTGCTGCGCCGTGATCCGGCAGACTGGCTGTTCCTAGTTCTCCAGACGGTAGCCGCCGTGGAATACAGGGCCGACATACTGGTTGAAGGCATAACCGTTGCGGATGGCTGCGGACACGAAGTCCTTCGCTTTCACTACGGCTTCCTTCACCGACAAACCGTTAGCCAGGCCGCCGGTAATAGCGGCGGCGAAGGTGCAGCCGGCTCCGTGATTGTGGGCGGGTTCGATCTTGGCTGTCTCCAGAACGAGATATTCGCTGCCGTCGAAGAAGATATCGATCGCCATGTCGCCGCCCAGTGCCTTGCCGCCTTTGACGACAACATTCTTGGTGCCGAGCTGATGGATCAGACGGGCCGCTTCTTTCATCTCTTCAAGAGTAGTCAGCTTGCCCAGTCCGGAGAGGACGCCGGCTTCGAACAGGTTCGGTGTCGCTACAGTAGCCAGAGGCAGCAGCAGATCGCGGATCGCATTGGCGCTCTCCGGATTCAGCACCTCATCTTCGCCTTTGCAGACCATCACCGGGTCAATAACCACATTGGTCTGCAGATTGTTCTTGATTGCCTGCTCGGTAACCTGCACGATCTCGACACTGCCCAGCATACCCGTCTTCATCGCGTCTACGGGACCGCCGGCGAAGATCGTTTTGAGCTGCTCTGCGACGATTGCGGCATCGATCGGATATACATTATGGTGCCAGCCCCGGTCGGGGTCCATGGTAACGATTGTAGTCAGTGCGCTGAAGCCATAGGTGCCGTATTCCTCAAAGGTTTTGAGGTCAGCCTGAATGCCTGCGCCTCCGCTGGAGTCACTGCCGGCAATAGTTAAGGTTTTGATGATTTTTGACAAAGGTAACGTCCCCTTTTTGTATATGAATGGTATGGAGCCTGTTTTGGGTGCAACTTTTTAAAAATATAAGCGTTTATATGTTTCACACGATAACTTATCCTTCTATTTCTCGCTGAAACGGTACCGTCCTTTAAAAGGACGGCAACGCCGTTTCCACTTGCTCTACGACATTATAACAAAAAACACTCTAGCTGTCCGCACGACAGTGCTATTTTCAAAGATAAGAATTGAGAATAACCTATATGTGCAGCCGGGATAGGTGGTGCGGGAGCAAAAGGCCGGCAATATGTTGGCAGGATAGTGAATCGGACTGAGAGGACCTTATTTCCCGCAATAATCACATTTTGAGGCTGAAGCGGACTGAGAATCCCTTATCTTGTTCAATCGGGCATGAATTGAGGGATGCGCAGTCAAATAACGGAATCTCAGTCCGTTTATCGGGAAAATCTGTCTTATTCGGTAATTTAGCGGAATCTCAGTCCGTTTCAGAGGCGGAGCTGCCTTCGAGGCTGCGCAGCGCCAGCTTGATGGCCTTGTCATAAACGTAGGGCTCCGCACTGTCCCCGCCCATCCAATACACCACAAGGAATTTCCCTCCCCTGAAGACATGAGGGTATATCCGAGCTCCTCCATCATTTGTCGTACGGTTAATCTCCAGCTTCAACGCAGCCAGACCTTCGGCACATTCCAGGCTGTCAGCGTAGGTATAGACGGACAACCGGTCCGGCCGGGCCGGTGTATCGGTCTTATCGATCAGCAGCTCTTCAGGCCAGACGCCGGCCAGCTGCTTGTTGAACATGAGCTCTGTGGTATCCGGGACGAGACTGAGCTGCATGCCCCGCTGTTCCAGCGCCAGGTAGAGAGACTGCGTAGTATACTCTGCACTGCCTGCGGCAGATTCCGGATTCTGCACTGCAGGAAGGAGGAGCGGGCCATGATTGGCTGCAAAAAATCCCTGGATGCTGTCAATCACATCCTGCCCGTCAAAGGCTGAAGAGGTGGTCATCTCCAGCTTGCGGAACAGATATCCCCATTCGCCTTCATCGTAGTAGGCTGTTCCGGCTGTTTCATATCCGCTGGCTTCCGAGGGCAGAGAATACCGCACAGTGCGTGCATCCGCTCCTCCGGTTCCCGCCATATACTGTTCGGTGAACGCAGGAGGAATAATGGTCAATCCATACTCATCCGCCCATTCTGCCTTTCCGGGGAAATAGGTCCCGATGCTGCCGACTGCACAGCCCTGACAGCCCCAGGCATTATCGGAATATTGCAAAGTTTGCTCCGGATTTTCCGGGTCCTCAAACGTCGCCCCCAGGGAGCCGTTGGCTCCGGTAACAGCCGAAGCTTTCCAGCCGGCAGGGGCCAGCAGGATATAAGCACTGCCGGTATCGCCCTGGAAGACGAGGGCCGCCTGCAGCTTGTCTTCCATGCCGGCCGGCAGCGGGAAGGTCATCTTGGGCAACGGGGGCGGAGTGACATGTGCAGGACTGTTTCCGTCGTCCAGAACGGGAACGGAAAGTATGGCAGCCAGCGGGATCGATACTTCAGCCCTTTTGTCTTCAACAGAAGGGAAAGGGACTTCAGCATTATAAATGCTGCGGATGCCAACCGCATAATCATTGCTTGGAACGCTTTGGCTATTGCCGGTGGGAGCGGGGGAGAAATCCGCAGCTCCGGTTTCCCGGGGCGGGGGAGCTTCCGATACCAGGGGAGTTATCCGGCCGGCAAGCTTGCCGGGTTCCAGGCCGCTGTAACCGAACCATAGCAGCATGGCCATGACCGGCAGCAGTACCGCTGCGTAAGCTAGAATCTTATAACGCTTGCGCTTGGGCTGATACCCTCCCACACGCTGCTCTACCTTCTTCTGCATTTGTGGAGTGAAATTCATGCCCTCAAAAGGCTTCTCCTTCAGCTGCTGTTCCCATTCCTCGGGTAATTTGCTCATGATCTGTTCAACTCCTTTTCCTTTTCCCAATATTCATTGGCTTGCTGCCTTGCGCGGTGCAGTCTGGATTTGGCTGCAGATAAGGATATCCCCAGCATTCCGGCCAATTCCTCCATGCTGAGTCCGTAGTGGGCATAGAGCATAAGGACCTCCCTGGCGTTGCGCGGCAGCTGCAGGACTACCTTCCACACCTCACTGCTCAAGGATTGCTGCAAAAACACCTCTTCAGCGGATGGGCTTGAGCCGGGTCTGCCAGCGTGAGCTTGTAAGGTTACCCGCCGGATGAAGCTGCTGCTGCGATAGGACAGCCAGCGGTTGCGGGTAATCCGCAGCAGCCAGGTTCTGACGGAAGCTTCGCCGCGAAAAGTATCCCTGTATTTATAAGCCCGGATGAAGGTCTCCTGTGAGATATCATCAGCAGCGCTTCTGCTGCGGGCCAGGTAGTAGGCATAGTTCCATACATCCTCGCCATAGTCTTCCATAAGTGTCTTTAACGCGGCGGCGTTCATAGTATTGGAATCCTTCGTTGCACCGTACATACGGTCCCTCCCTTTTCTCTCTACTGTATTGACCTCTTCATCCTCCGGAAAGTTTCTTTTGTGCTGAAAAATTATATAGCGGGGTGTGGCATTAAGGGCGGCAGATTGGGTAGGAACGGGAGTTCCAATTGGAGGGGGCTGCATATTTATATAGGAGGATAACGATTAGGAGGCTGCCATGATAGAAATCAGCTTATGCATGATTGTCCGCAATGAAGAGAAGAGCCTGCCCCGCTGCCTTACTTCCATTGGAGCGATTGCGGACGAGATCATCATTGTGGATACAGGCTCGACGGACAGAACCAAGGAGATTGCGGAAACCTTCGGAGCGGTGATATATGATTTTACCTGGATCGAAGATTTCTCTGCTGCCCGCAATTTCGCCTTCAGTAAGGCGACCAAGGAATACATCTTCTGGCTGGATGCGGATGACTATCTGAAGGATGAGGATCATGCGCGGCTCAGGGAGCTGAAGCACGCCCTGCCGGAGAATGTGGACAGTGTGAACATGCAGTATAATCTTGCTTTTGACGGGGAGGGGAAGGTCGTTACGTCCCTGCGGCGCAACCGGCTGGTCCGCCGGTCCTGCGGGTTCAAATGGATCGGACCGGTGCATGAATACCTGGAGGTATACGGCCCTTCTTACAGCAGTGATGTCTGCATTACCCATGAGAAAGACAAAGAGTACACGGACCGCAACCTGCGGATCTACCGCAAGCGGGTGGCTGAGGGGGAAGTCTTCTCTCCCAGGGATCAATATTATTATGCCAATGAGCTGCGCGATCATGGAATCCATGAGGAGGCCAGCCGATATTATGAGCAGTTTCTGAACGGGGGCCAAGGCTGGATCGAAGATAATATTCAGGCCTGCCTGCGGCTGGCCGAATGCCGGGAGCGGCTGGGTGACAAGGCAGGAGCGTTTACTGCGATTACCCGGACGCTCCAGTACGATTCTCCGCGTGCCGAGTTCTGCTGCCGGCTCGGTGCCTGGCATGTGGAGCAGGGCCAGCTTCACCCGGCTATCTACTGGTATGAGCTCGCTGTTATGCTGCCGCGGCAGACAGAGTCTATGGGCGTGAAGAATGAAGCCTTCGCCACCTGGATTCCGAATCTGCAGCTCGCACTCTGTTATGACCGGCTGGGCCAGCATGAACGGGCTAATATGTTCAATGAAACGGCACTGCGTCACCTTCCCGGTCATCCCAGCATGCTGTACAACCGGACCTACTTCCAGAAGCTTCTGGGGGACAAATATGTTTCGCTTCAGCCGCAGGAGACCGCCGGGGAGAAGAAGGAATAGCAGGGTTGCTTAACAGCAGTACCGAAGGGGCGAATCAATGCAGACCGCCCATATGAATAAAGGCGCTCCTCAAGCCGTAGCTTGGGAGCGCCTTTATGTGTTTTTATTGGAACAGCAGGGTTTGAATCGCATGGGCCGGAATTGAACCCTCCGCCAGCTGATCCCGGAAATGCAGGGTGTATGGAAGCCCGCTGTCCGTGCGGTTGAGTACGACCACGGCATAAGTGCCGTCTGTATTGCGGAACGCCGTAGTTTCGAATTTGTCGGTATATCTGGAGCTGCCCACACGAACGGCGCCCGGACGGATATACTTGCTGAAATGCCCGATGTAATAGAACGAGCTCTCATAGATTACTTCATCCTGCACAGTATCGCCGATAATCGGCGCATCGCAGAAGTTGCCCACATGGTTCGGGCCGCCCTGCTCATCAAGGACGATATTCCAGTCTGTCCAGCTGGACATCCAGTTGTTCAGGTTGCCGATAATATCATGGCCGTAACGTTCACCGGTGTTCCAGGAGCCGAGGTGTACGCCGCCTTCCTGGCAGCCTTCGCTGAAGAACAGCTTTTTGTCAGGGAATCGCTCATGTACAGCGCTCAAGGCTTCAAAGTGGTCACCGGAATACCAGTGGAAGCAGATGCCCCAGATATATTTTGCCGCCTCCTGATCATTGAAAGTGGTCTTCGCCCGGTCATAGACCCGTTCCTTATTATGATCCCAGATCATGATTTTGACATGGCTGAGGCCGGCTGCTTCCAGGGCAGGACCGAGATAATCGCGTACGAAATCCTTCTCTTCTTCAGCGGTATAAATGCAGGAATCCCAGATCTGCTTGGCTTTGGCTTCATTCTGCACACTGACCGCCCAGATATCGATGCCGGCTTCAGCGTAAGCCTGAATGTATTTCACGAACAGATTAGCCCAGGCTTCCCGGTATTCCGGCTTCAGCTTGCCGCCGTTATTCATCTCGCCGTTCGTCTTCATGAAGGCCGGAGGGCTCCATGGGGAGGAGAACAGCCGGAAGCTCCCGCCCACAGCATCAGCCGCGCGTTTGATTAACGGAAGTATCGACTCCTGATCTCTTGAGATATTGAAAGTAGTCAGCTCCGGGTCAACGCCATCTACATAAGCATAGTTGCCTGTTGAGAAGTCACAGCTCTGGATATGTGATCTGCACAGGGTGTAGCCGATTCCGTGCTCCGGATGGAAGTAGGCATCGATTATTTCCTGCTGCTTCTCCGGACTAAGCTTGGCCAGCGTGACTGCAGAGGCTTCCGTCAGCGCACCGCCGAAGCCTTCAATTTCCTGATATTCCAAATCCTCATAAATATTAATTAACTCCATTTCCTTCTCTTCGGAATCGGCCCGGAAGGACAGAGGCTGTAATTCTGTTAACCGGTCACCGGTTTCTTTGGCTGTCTGGATCACGCGGACTGTAGGGCTGCTCATAGGACTTATGTTACCTCCTGAAAGTTTGTAGGAATAGTCTCATTATAGAAGGTATTCCGCTGCACTTTGAAGAAACAATATGGTTAAGAACCTCAACGATCTGGTCATGAGGCAAGAGTAAGGAAGGGTGATCCAGGATGGGTACAACCGGTGTAGACATTCATCTCAGCTCATTTTCCCGGCATATCCAGCCGTTCTGGCATTTGTTCCGTGAAGGGCTGGATACCTATATCATCAGGCTCCAGGCAGAAGGGGAATGTGAAGCGCTGATTGACGGGGAGATGGTCACGGTGATGCCGGGTGATCTGCTGCTGTTCCGTCCCGGTGAGCTCTACGATCTGCGGATTGGCGAGAAAGAAAGTCCGCTGGGCTTCAGCGCAGACTACTATGTCATGTGTACAGGTGAATGGGTGGATGAGTGGTGGAACAAGCAGGTGAGGGCTAAGAAGTCCAGGATTGCCGAAGACAGCAAGCTGCATAGCATCTGGCAGCAATTAATTCTGGAAAAACGGCGGATCGACGGAGGCAGCCCGGAAATTCTTGAGGCGCTGTTCAAGGCACTGTGCCTGCTGCTGGACCGGGCTATCGCGGAAGCGCCGGCCTCATCCTCCTCTTCACTCCTGCAGGGACTGAAGATCAAGAATTATGTGGAAGAGCATGCGACATCCTCCATCCGGCTGGAGGATGTGGCCCGCCATGCGGGAATCAGCGTCACCCGGGCGGTTCATCTGTTTAAGGAACAATTCGGGTATTCGGTGATGCAATATGCGGTGCAGGTCCGTCTGGCGATGGCGCTGCGGCTGATGGACAACAGCAACTATACACTGGAGCGTATTGCGGAGGAGACCGGCTTCGGCAGCTATACCTACTTCCACCGGGTATTCCGGGAGCGGTACGGCGTTGCACCGGGAGTGTACCGGAGGCGTTCATAGCCTGTGACGATAAAAAAAGGGTGTCCCAATCCGCCGTTGCGTGACAATGGCGGATTGGGACACCCTTATGTATGGAGCCCGCAGGGGCTGCCCTGAAATTTCAGTTGTTAGCTTAACCTATATTCCGCTTGTCCGGAAATCAGTGTCCCGGCAACGCCTGGTTATCCAGCAGAAGCTGCGGTTCGCTTGTGCGGATGAAGTCCATGACCTTATCATAAATAATCCGGTGGCCCTCCCGGTTGGGGTGGATTCCGTCCCGGCAGATAAACTTGGTGTAATCCGGCTGCTGCAGGAATGCGCCCCGGACATCAATGATCTTGGTCTTGGTGCTCTCGGCGACCTTGATAATTGCGGAGTTGTACCGCTCCTGCCACCAGTAAATCTTGGTAACGCTGCCGAGGAATTTCAGAATGTTCAGCTCGGTGTCCGGATTATTGCCGCTGACCCATTTGAAATAGTTGTCCGCATTCAGCGGGGGCAGACTCATCAGAATAGGCGTAATCCCCTGATTCTTCAGGTAATCAATCATATCCAGCAGCATCCGCTCGAACGCCGGGAAATCAGTTTTGGGGTTATGCTCTGCTTCGGGATTGCTTGCAATTTCTTCCCAGTGATAGTCGCAGTCATTGCCTCCGTATTCAATCAGTACCACATCCGGCTTGTCTTTCAGCACATCGCGTTTCAGATTGCCGAAGCCCTTCATCAGCGTATTGCCGAATCTGGCGGTATTACGCATAGCTCCCTTAAGCTTGCCCTGCAGCAGGGACACGTAGTTATCCTCCAGAATGACATACTTGCTTCTTGCTTCATCATAGACAACACCCTTGGAGATCGAATCTCCGCTGACCATGTACTTAAACTCAAGCCCCGTGGCTTCCTTCTGCTCTTCGTGCGAATTCATTGTCCCACCTCCGATAACCCTAGTGTATATAGCTTTAGTGTAAACCATACATGGAGCAGTGACTATGCATAGATGTCATGGTTTCATGCGGGCCGATCCCGATAGGGCAAGCTGCAAGCCAAAGAGATCCGACTCCGAATACTCGAAGTTGGACCTGTAGCTTGCTTGGACTTGTTCCGGAAGAACATTGGTTGCCTTATTTCCTGCGCATTCTGAAGCCGCCGAGTCTTTGCAGGAGCGCTGATTTGGGCGGAGTGTTCACGGAGCTCCCTGTCAGGAAGCCAGCCGTGGTCTGTTCCATAATTCTGACACTGTTCTCCCAGGTCCAGGCCCTGGAGTCAGCTTCCCCCCGGGAGGCAAGGCGGACACGGAGCGCAGGGTCCTGAATCAGCTGGATGACATCCTCGGCAATCCGGTTCTCGTACCGGTAGGACAGCAGGCAGTTCTCTTCGTGGCGGGCATATTCCAGATTCCCTCCCGAGTATACGGACACAAGCGCAGCACCGCAGCGCATGGCCTCAAGGCCCGGCAAAGATCCCGTGTCGAATATACTGGAGCTGACAAAAATATCAGCCCCGTTATAGTGATAGCAGAGTTCATCATCATTCAGGGGAGTGAAAAAGCGGTATTTGCCGCTGGCCTTCATTTTTTGCAGCGAATCCGAACTGTAGAACTCATCCGGCGGACTGATGAAATTGATATTTACCCCCGGGACATTATGCTTCACGATATCAAGCTGCTTCACCAGATAATCCTGTTCACGGTGCCAGGAGAAGCCGTTCTCCACTTTGCGCAGGATGGCGGTAATGTTCAGCGGCTCCTGAAGCTTGTGGCGGATATGCATATTTTGAAAAGAGGAGCTGATCCCTACAGGCACGATGCTTCCGCTAATTCCGTGACCAAGCTCAATTAACTCCTGCTGCCACTGGGACAGGACAATCAGCTTATCAGTGGTATGATAGGAGGGAAAGGATACCTCATTCTGCGGCAGAAACAGCGGTTCGTAACAGAGGGACAGGCGGATATGGATGCCCTTGCCATTCTGGCTTGCAGCCTGTGATACCGGAACCGTTGTATAGAAATTCGAAACGATAATATCGCTGACCGGGAAATCGGATTCACGGAGCAGCGTATAATCGGTAATCAGCAGAGTGGAATGGACTTCATAAGAGACATCGCCTCCAAGCGGCATGAGGATCACGACCTGATGCCCTCTGGCAGTAAGACCATTCGTGAGCTCCACGAGCATGCGTTGTGCCCCGCCATGGCATAGGGTAAGTATGGGGAAAGTGAATCTCATGTATGATCCCTTCCTTTCTGGCTCGAGAATCGCTTGCGAACCTGCGGTATGTATACTATTTTATTCAGCAGTTAGCGAAAAGTACCGGATATACGGCGTTTTTGCAGCAAATGGGGGTTATGGAGTGAGGCTCAGGAAAGGAGGGCTACAGCTGGAGTATATAAAAAATACTGGCCGGTACAGCAGAGGAATCACCCTGACATACCGGCCGGATTGTAGCGCTGCCAAAGTTACTGCAGGAGGATGAAGCATGTCTCCTGAACTGGCAGCTTATGATTAGTGTCGCAGATTGCGCAGCAGGGTAACAGTGTCCTTAATATCTATGCCAGTTACTTCTTCCAGCGAAACGTCGATCATCGGCTTGTGTGCCTCCAGCTTGTTCAGGAACTCTGTGGTGTGGAACAGCCCTTGCCCTGAAGCGCCATGGCGGATCCGGGTTCCGTCCTTATAGATATCCTTGAGATGGGCCAGAATGATCCGGTCGCCGAACAGGCTGAATGCACTGTCTACGATCTCATCCTGCAGATGCACCTCTTCACCAATCAGATTGCAAGGGTCCAGTACCACACCGATGGAGCTGGAAGGAACCTCGTCAAGGATACGGCGCATTTTGGCCGGAGAGGACAGCGTATGGGTGCAGACTCCTTCAAGTGCCAGGAATACACCCCATTTCTCCGCTTCCTCTGCCAGTTCCTCGACCGTTGCCTTGAGGGCCTCCCAGCCAATTTCTTCATACCGGTAAGGATCGAATTCCTGAAAAGTCGTCAATGCGCCGGTCTCTGTAGCGACCATAGGTGCACCGAACTGGCGGGCATAACGCAAATGCTCCTTGAAACGGTCAATCTCTACCCGCCGGATGGCAGGATCGGGATGAATCGGGTTGATATAGCAGCCAAGTACGCCAATGCGGATGCCGGCTTTGTCGAACTGCTCACCGATATAGGAGGCCAGGCCGGGGCTAAGCTTGCCGGGAGACAGGTCGATATCCTGAATGGCTTTGGCCAGGGCGAGCTGTACGAAGTCAATATTGTAGGTCTGCAGCGTAGCGGTCAATTCTCTAAGCGGCAGGCAGCCCGCTGTATGTGCCAAGGTTCCGTAACGAATGAATAACATCTCCTTTGGAATTCTATGGATTTATATTTATAATATTAAATGCGCTTACAGTGACTTGCAATGATAAAGAAGTTTATGAGAAACAGGAGGAACCGATGAATGAATGCTATTGAGCAACGCAAACACGAGCTTGAGAATTGCCGTCCAGAGCCTACACTGGACCCCGAAACGATTGACGAATTCTGGAATGATCTGCTCACCGAAGATGAGGAACTGCCGCTGGATGTTACCATAATCCCTGAAGAAACTCCATATCCGGGCATGGAGGTTAGCAAAGTAAGCTATACAGGTTATGGGGAAACGACCATCCATGCCTGGTACATCCGGCCTGCTGCTGACACAAGTGAGCGGGGAGATCTGCCGTGTATTGTTACGTTTCCCGGTTACACCGGCGACCGGGGGTATCCGGAACGGTATGCTCACTTTCTAATGCTTGGCTATGCTGTACTCGCCGTGGATGTGCGTGGACAACTGGGAGAGACCGGCAATCTGCTGCCGCAGGAAGAAGGTATAGTCAGAGGCTGGATCACCCAGGGGCTGCTGGAGAAGGAACGTTCCTATTATGTGGCTGTAGCGATAGATACGGTTCGTGCCATAGAGACCGCAGCACAGCTGCCGGGTGTTGATCCCGAGCGTATTGCCATCACCGGGGGGAGCCAGGGAGGCGGGATTGCGCTGTTGGCCGGGGCACTGAGCCGCCGGGTTGCTGCAGTGGCTGCAGACATACCGAATCTCTGCCGCCTGGACTTCGGGGTGCTGAATTCAACCAGCTCACTCACAGAGATTGCCGATTATCTGAAGCGCTATCCGGAGCATCTGGAGCGGGTGCTGCAGAACCTGGCGTATTTCGATATTGTTAATCTGGCGCACCGGTTCACCGTACCAGTTCTGATGTCCGCAGGCTGGAAGGATACTGTGTGCATGCCGGAGACCATCTATGCTGCCTATAACCGAATTGAGTCACCTAAGCAGATGATGGATTATCCGTTCTCCGGGCATGAGGTCAGCGAATATCAGCGCAGGCAGACGGTACTCTTTTTCCGGGAGCATCTGGGTTAAAAGATTAATTACCGGAAGGCTGATTAGCGGCGGGCGTTTGGTGTAAAGGTTATAATGAAGCTGCTAAGCTGTTGTCAGAATGCGAAGGCAGTCTAAGGAATGGGAGGGAATGGCAGATGAATAAGGATGGAGACAAGCTTCCCGCGGAACTGGTCGTGGAGAATTTCGAATACAGCCAGAAGAATGAGCAGCTGGTGAAGAAGAGCTTCTGGAGCAAAACGAGGAAAGCGGCGGGCAAAATCCCGTTCACCAAAGATGCGGTTGCCATGTATTACTGCGCCATTGATGCCAAAACCCCGTTATGGGCCAAAGGCATAGCATTCGGCGCGTTGGCCTATTTCATTTCACCCATTGACGCGATTCCCGATGCGCTGATCGGACTCGGTTTCACGGATGATGCTGCGGTCATTGCCGCAGGCATCCGGGCGATTGCCGGACAGGTGAAGGAGGATCATAAGCAGAAGGCCGAGAATTTTTTTGAACAACCGTGAGGTAACGGTACAAAAAAAGTGCAGCGGGTTGCTGCACCGGATTCATTATGCTTCGTCCTCTAAATGTCCATTTCCAGGAGGGCAGCGGTCTGCGGATTGCTGCTTCGCCTGGTATTCTGTGCCCCAATCCCTCATCAGCTTAATGATCGGAATCAGCGTCCGGCCAAATTCGGTCAGCGAATATTCAACCTTCGGCGGAACCTGATGATACACCTCGCGGTGAACCACGCCATCCTCCTCCAGCTCACGGAGCTGAAGTGTCAGCATACGCTGCGTGATGCCGGGACAGATCCGGCGGAACTCGTTGAAGCGTTTCGTTGAATCCATCATATGGTATAAAAGCACACCCTTCCACTTGCCTCCGATGACGTCGAGGGTGAATTCAACAGGACAAGCGGCGCCCTGGCCGTCCGGACAAGCTCCGAAACCGCCTTTACGGTCACGCATAACCGAACTCTCCTTAGTATCATTTTGTATACTACATAACAAAAATGTGCGTACTTCACGAATGGTTATCTATCCAATACTATAAGCATGTGAGCAGGATAACGTCAATTCCAAACCTGAAGGATACACAGAAAGGGAGTATGTGAAATGGATACTACAGTAAAAGAAACCGCAACAACCAAGCAGGAAATTCTGGCCGCCTATGCATACAGACACGCTACCAAGGTATTCGACAGCAGCAGAAAGATCAGCGATGAGGATTTCGGGTTCATCCTGGAAACAGGCCGCCTGTCACCGAGCTCCTTCGGCTTCGAGCCCTGGAAATTCGTTATTGTCCAGAGTATGGACATCCGTGAGAAGCTGCTTCCTTATGCCTGGGGTGCACAGAAGCAGCTGCCGACAGCAAGCCATTTCATGCTGATTCTCGCAAGACTGCCGCGTGATATGGCTGCGGGTTCAGAGTATATTCAGGGTATGATGCAGGATGTGCAGAGTCTGCCGCCGGAGGTTGCCGAGGGTAAGCGGAAGGTCTATGATATGTTCCTGAAATCCGATTTCGGACTGGAAGGCAATGAGCGGGCAATGTTTGAATGGGGTGCACGGCAGACCTATCTGGCTCTGGGGAATATGATGACTGCTGCGGCGCAGATTGGCATTGACTCCTGTCCGATTGAAGGCTTCGACAAGGCAAAGATCGAGCAGGTGCTTACAGAGGAAGGGATAATGGACCCGGCACATTTCGGAATTGCCTGCATGGCGGCCTTTGGTTACCGGGTTAATGAGCCGCGCGGCAAAACCCGTCAAACGGCCGGTCAGGTGGTTCAGTGGGTCTAAACGCAGCCGCGTCAGCAATTTAGGCGAAGTGTGAGCCAATTAAAAACAGATGCCATCCTTATAAGGGCGGCATCTGTTTTTTTGACGAGTTATGAAAATACATAGAAGCTTCGAAAAAAGTTTGAAAACTTGCTGAAAATTCTGCTACTCTTAATAAGTCAGCTTGTTACTTGTAACAGGCTGCTTGTGACCGCCATTTCAAGATTGAAGGGATTCCTGCAATATGAAAATCATCCGCGTTATCGCTGAAGTCTGCTTGCTGTATGTGTTCTTCCTGGCAGGAGATTACTTGCAAAAACTGCTGCATCTGCCGGTTCCGGGCAGTATCGTAGGGCTGTTGCTGCTATTCGCCCTGCTGCTGCTCAAGATTGTTCCGGTGAAGCTGATCGAGAACGGCTCATCCTTTATTCTGGCTTATCTTCCCATGTTCTTCATCCCGGCAACCGCAGGCATTATGAACCATCTGGATATCTTCAGCGGAAGAGGGCTTCTCCTGATTGGCATTCTGGTGGTCAGCAGTGTACTGACCATGGTCGTCACGGCACATTCCAGCCAGTGGATTGCCAGCCGCAGCGCCAAAAGGCTGACACGCCGGACGTATCGTGCGCGCAGCCTGCAAGGGAAGGGGAAGGAAGCATGAGAATTCTGCTGGCCGTTGGTTTTGTCCTGATGAATGTTCTGATCTATCTCTTCATGTCCATGTTATACAAACGCTACCGTCTTCCTGTCCTGCTGCCGGCACTGACCGCAACGTTCACTGTAGTCGTGCTGCTCATGGGCTTCCATATCTCTTATGAGACTTATATGATCGGCGGCGACTGGATTAATCGCCTGCTTGGACCGGCGGTTGTATCCCTGGCCTATCCGCTGTACAAACAGCGTCACGTGCTATGGAAGAATCTCCCGGCCGTTCTTGGCGGAACGGTGACCGGACTGCTCGTCGGAATGTTCAGCGGTCTGCTGCTGGCAGCCGGACTCGGCTTCTCCAGGCTGTATGTGCTCTCCATCCTGCCCAAATCAATCACAACCGCTGTAGCCATCCAGATCTCCAGCAATCTGGGCGGAGATTCCTCGCTTACCTCCGTATTCGTAATGATCGCCGGTTTCACGGGGGCCATCGGCGGGCCGTATATTATTAAGCTGTTCAGAATCCGCGGCGAGTCCGGCATCGGCATCGGCCTGGGAACAGCTTCCCACGCCCTTGGCACAGCCAAAGCCCTGGAGTACGGTGAGCAGTCGGTGTCCATGAGCTCGGTGGCTATGACGGTATGCGCCATTGTCGGCTCCATTGCCGGACCGTTCGTAGCCTGGATCATGTACCATTAATGCAGGGTATTACCCGTTAACACGCAGCCGGATGACATTCCACGAAGCTGCCGGAAGCAGGGCGCTTACACGTCCGCCGTCTGCGGCCGCCGTTCCGCGGTTATGCGGGAGCACATTCGCCGGGTTCGAGCGGGTATTCGCCGCTTGGAGATCCTCATGCTCAAGGATGGTATGCTGGATCACCTCAACGGCACCGAAGCTGCGCAGATCGACGGTCAGCTCCATGCCTTCGCCAAGATGACGGTTGACAGCAAATACGGTAACCTCGTTCACCTCTTCGTTAAATACACTGACCGCTTCCAGATAAGGAACATCGGTGAAATCCTGAGAATCATATTTCGGACTGGTAATCAGCGGGTGCAGCACCGTTCCCCGGCCATAGATTGAAGCGTGCATATAAGGATAATAAGTGGTCTGCAGCCACAGGGGGCCCCCGTTCTCAGTCATAATAGGGGCAATGACATTGATCAGCTGGGCAATGCAGGCCATCTTCACCCGGTCCGCATGCTTCAGCAGGCTGATCAGGCAGCAGCCTACCACAAGTGCATCCTCAAGATTATAGACATCCTCGAACTCCGGCGGGGCAATTTCCCAATGCTGCTGCGCGCGGCTGGTCCCCTGCGTTTTCCACACATTCCATTCGTCCAGAGACAGATAAATCTTTTTCTTGCTTTTCTTCTTAGCCTTGATATAATCACATACTGCTGCTACGCTGTCGATGAACTGGTCCATATCCAGTGAGCGTGCGAGGAAATTGGCCGTGTCTCCATCATTATTGTTGTAATAGGTATGCAGGGAGAGGAAATCTACGTTATCGTAAGTGAGATCCAGCACGGTTGCTTCCCATTCGGCAAAAGTGCTCATGCTGCTGCCCGAGCTGCCGCAGGCGACAAGCTCAAGAGTAGGGTCAACCCAGCGCATGGCTTTGGCGGTTTCATTCGCGAGTCTGCCGTATTCCACGGCTGTTTTGGCTCCGATCTGCCACGGGCCGTCCATTTCATTGCCCAGGCACCAGGTGCGGAAATTGTGCGGAGCCTGATACCCGTGGGAGATCCGCAGATCGCTCCAGTAGGAACCGGAAGGGTGGTTGCAATATTCCACGAGATTCCTTGCGGCATCGATCCCGCGGGTGCCCAGATTGACCGCCATCATGACCTCTGAACCGGCCAGCTTGGCCCAATCGGCAAATTCATTGGTACCCATCTGGTTCGTCTCTGTAGTCCACCAGGCTAATTCAAGAGAGCGCTTACGGCTCTCCTTGGGACCTACGCCGTCTTCCCAGTTATAGCCCGAGACAAAGTTACCTCCGGGATAGCGGATGATCGGCACGCGGAGAGCCCGGATGGCCTGCAGGGCATCACCCCGAAAACCGTTAGCGTCTGCGGTTGGATGTCCCGGCTCATATATTCCGCCATAAACGGCCCGGCCCAGATGCTCGATGAATGATCCGTACAGTCTCGGGTCTACCTCGGCCAGCTTGAAGTCCTTGTCGACAATCATCTTGGATTGAATGCTCATTGTGTTAAGCTCCTTTTGTAGTGAAGTCATGTTACGATTAATGAAAATATTAATCTAGTATCCTGAATTATGATTACATCATACGGATTACAGCGTATACTAAGCAATAAAAATATTTAGGATTAATAAAAATGTTAATTCAAAGAGTGCGGAGGTTAGAGGATGTATTTAACAACGGATTCCGAATCGCTGAAGGTATATGAAGCATTAGCCAGTGAAGTGCGGCTGCGGATTATTGATCTGCTCAGCGCGCGGGAGATGCATATCAAGGAAATCGCTACCCGGCTGTATCTAAGCAGCGCCATTGTCAGCTCCCATGTAGCCAAGCTCCAAAAGGCAGGCATCGTCAGCTCCCAAATGAAGCGGATTGATGGCGGCACGTATAAATACTGCTCACTCTCCGCTAATTTTCTGCAGATTAAATTGTCCGGTGCCAAAGGCATTGCCCGGAAGGTGGTTGAGGTCTCCGTGCCGGTGGGGCATTATACCGATCTTCAGGCTTCACCGACCTGTGGCATTGCCACCACCGAGAAGCTGATCGGATATTATGATGATCCGCGTTATTTCCTGGACCCGGAGCGGGTCGATGCCGGAATTCTCTGGTTCGCCAAAGGCTATGCCGAATATAAGGTGCCGAACTATCTGTTCATGGACCAGACGGTACAGGAGATTGAGATTTCGATGGAGGTCGGCTCGGAAGCACCGCATGTCAATGAGAAGTGGCCATCAGATATTGCGTTTACGATGAATGGAATTCCGCTTGGCAAATGGACCAGTCCCGGGGATTTCGGTGTGCAGCGGGGAAGGCTGACTCCGGCCTGGTGGAATTCCGATGTGAACCAGTATGGCCTGCTGAAGGTGCTGAGGATTAACGCAGGAGGAACTTACATAGACGGCCAGCAGATTTCTGCAGTCACCATTGATGAAGTAGGCTGGCAGCAGGACCAGTGGAGCTTCAGGTTAACTGCAGAAGACACCACCCGAAGGCGGGGCGGCTTAACCTTGTTCGGACGCGGCTTCGGGAATTACGAGCAGGATATTGTTTTTCGCGTGTATTACGAATAGTGAAACTGTATGGATGAAGAGTATGCTGAGTGATAAAATATCTTGCCCGCCGCAAAGAGCTTATTTATTGTTAAATAATGGTCTTTGCGAAGCTTTTTACAGGGGATGTGTGCGGGTTTGAGACAATTGCTCTACGGCTGTATTGCCGTACTTGTTCTGGCAGGAATTATTGCTTACGGCTTCCTGAGTGCACCCAAGGTGATCCGGCTGGACCGGGAAATGCAGGTGACCGCCTATAAGCTGCAGGATGCGGATTATGCGAAGACAGTAACTGTAACACTGAAAGGTGCTTATGCCGAAAAAACCCGGTCCTACACCGGCAAGCTTGCTGTTAACGGGGTTCAGTACGAAAACTGTGAGTTGAATCCGGAGCTGGGGTTCATGTTCTGTGCGCTGGAGGGCGCGCGGGGTGAAATTAAAGTATTGGGTCAGGTATTTGCAGATTCCGGCAGTAAGATATGGAGTCTTGCCCTGCAGAAGGGGGAGAAGGCTCCCGGTTATGCTAGTAACAGCTTCTACTATGCAATTTACGGGGAAGATGATCCTGGTGATGACAGCATTATTCTCACCTATCCGGCAGCAGACAGGGACGCGGCGATTCAGCAGTATGAGTCCCTGCAATCAGTCTGGCAGGATCAGTGGGAGCGCCGGGTGAAATAACCTCCAGCAATAAATGTTTGCAAAACAGGTCAACGGGTAACTATAACTAAGTAATCCAAAACCTGCACAGCTTGCATAAGGAGGAGTTCAGATGCCAGATCATATCGAGAATGAAGCAGACATCCGCAACAAAGAGAATAAAGACGGGGATTCACTCGCGGAACGCAAAAAGATGGAAAACGGTGTAGACATTGAACCGGAAGCCGATGACTGGGTCGCCAAACCGGCCGAATCCGCTCATCCCGACCCGCTTCCGAAGAATTAGAGCGTCAAATACATTGCGCATGGATGCAGCAGACTGTTCCTAAGGGACAGTCTTTTTTCACATAGGCCGGACGCTCTCCTTATGAGGAGGGTATCCGGTTTTTGATTGTTTGCGCTTGTGTACATGGGCATATTGAGCTTGGTTTAGTAAATGCTGTATACTATAGGGAAGTACAACCTCATCACGTCTTGATTCTCCAGATCATCGCAGGTTCACAGGTCTCAGGCAATTCAAATTGCAGGGAGGAAACCTAGTATGCGTAATCGGAACGAGAACGGCCGGTATCGGCAAAAGCGCGGTGATGCCCTGACAGGCAACCTCGAGAAGAAGTACGGATCGAGCTTCGGTGTGCGAAGCGACATGAAGCTGGAAACGCTGAGAAGCCAGCGTGAGGAAGGTCCGCCCTTAATGCAGATGCAGAGAGAACAGCAGCATAAGGAATGAATTCTGAAGGCTAGTGTGGTCGTTATTCGGCCCTAAATCATTAAATCCTATAAATGGCTGCAGTTCCTAACCGGAACCCTGCAGCTTTTTCTTTGTATAGGAAATTACGATATTCGTCAGTTGTGGATAAGCTTCTCTGGAAATTGGAGCAGGTCCGTCTGAAGGACGAATGTGTTTTTGTATCCGGAATTCCACAGAATACCCGGAAGTCGGAGGCTTGGAAAATTAAAGGGATAAATCCCTCTGATTCCGGCGAAAGTGGGCGGTAGGAGGAAATTAAAGGGATAAATCCCTCTGATTCTGCCAAAAGTGGGCGGTGGGAGGAAATTAAAGGGATAAATCCCTCTGATTCCGCCGAAAGTGGGCGGTAGGAGGAAATTAAAGGGATAAATCCCTCTGATTCCGCTGAAAGTGGGCGGTAGGCAGGAATGAGGGGCAAAAGTGCCCCTGAATCCGCCAAAAGTGGGCGGCAGGCGGGTATGGAGGGCAAAAGTGCCCCTGAATCCGCCAAAAGTGGGCGGCAGGCGGGAATGAGGAGCAAAAGTGCCCCTAAATCCGCCAAAAGTGGGCGGTAGGCAGGAATGAGGGGCAAAAGTGCTCCTGAATCTGCCAAAAGTGGGCGGCAGGCGGGAATGAGGAGCAAAAGTGCCCCTGATTTTACCGGAGGCTGCCCCAAACAAAGCAGTCAGAATAGAGCAATGTGAGATGGCTTAAAATCTACATCAGCTGCACAGGCTGCATAGCTCGGGCTGATTCTCCCGTTTAGGGTGATTTTGTTCTTCTTGTGAGGACCGCCAAAAATTACCGTCATAACCTCCGTTTCCTGGAGGCATACTAGCTCCCATTAGTGGAAAAATGGGGCTGGAGGCGGGACCGAATACAATGACAACGGTACTTTTGCAAGATAGTTATAGCGCATTGGCTGCGGTAAGCCCGTATTTGTTCTATTTCACCGTGTATTCGTTTCTGGGCTGGGTGCTAGAAGGCAGCTATAACCTTTACAGTGCAGGCACCTTCCGCAAAGAAGGCTTCTTGAAGGGGCCGTTCAAACCCATGTACGGCTGTGCGCCGCTGCTGCTGCTGACGGGACAGAGTATTGGGCTTCCGCTTCCTGTATTCCTGATGCTTGCCCTGATTATTCCGTCGGCTGTTGAGTTTGTCAGCGGCTGGCTGCTCAAGGGTATTTTTCATAAGCAGTGGTGGGATTATTCGGGAATGCCATATCAGCTGCATGGACATATCTGCCTGAAATTCTCGCTGTACTGGTGGGGGTTGTCTATTGCCTGTATCTATGGTTTGCAGCCGCTGGTCCATTTCCTGTATCTGCATGTTGAGCAGGTATGGACACCGGTGATTCCGCTGGCCCTGCTGCTATTCTCGGCAGATCTGCTGTGGACTTTCCGTACCCGTCGGCGCGGGCTGAGGGAGCTGGACCCTACGGAGCAGCTGGAGCTTGGTGAGGGATGATTAGACTAGGAGACATTTCCGGATGATTCTCCGGGGGGTGTCTGTGTTAATAGGTCAGCCAGAGCAATTTGGTTGGCCTATTTCTGTTGAGGATGAAAAAGAACTCACTCTTATCTGTTCTTAAGTCCCTTTAAGGTTTGATCATATTCATTCATAACCTGAAACAGATAGTCCATGAATTCTATACTAATGCCGGCGGGTAATGAGGACTTCGTGTTTGTTTTGATTACAATCTTACGTTTCATTCCAGTCACCTTTTTCCTCGTCAGATTGATTTGGTTTTTTTAGCTGTTAAAGCAATCATACGATAACCTTAAGACTTAAGAAATATTTTTATCCGAAAATATAAGAAGTGGACTGCGTTATGGAGCTGTTCGGATGACGCTCAGACAAGGAATATCTTACAACCGTGTCAAATATAGAGGTATACGGGTTGCCCAATATACCCCAGGAGCAGGAGGGAATATGAAGAGATTCAAGAGATACTATCCGGCTATTATTATTCTGGAAACGCTGATCATAGTTTTACTCTCAGGGTTATGGATACGGGAAATCAATAAGCCAGTCCCTCTGGCCAGGGATCAGCGTAACTTGATTACGCATTTTGATCAGCTGGATTTGGACAGAATTAGAGAAATGATACATAGATTTAAGGAAGGCAAAGGAGACAATCTTACCATGCTTGAGTGGGGCACCGACAGCGGACCGTATATTCATGATTTCTATGATGATGGCAGAGAGCTGCACTGGACGGTGGACAGCACCCGGGACTGGGCCGGATACAACGGAAAAATCGAATATGTCTGCCGGGAGATCCAGCTTACGGAGGTCGAAGAATTCTACAAGGTAGAATTGTCTGATTGTGAGAATCAGCCGGAAGACTTCAAGGTTAATCCGGTTTCTTTTCGCAAGGATGAGCTTTAGGCCGGAATGAAGGGTTATAATAAAATGCTAAATCAATCTTAGGAGGAATCTTCATGCCAATGTCTGAATATTACCGGGAGCTGCGCGGCAAGACCGGCAACGGGTTATTAATGATGCCGTCAGTAGCGGCGGTAGTGCGGGATGAACAAGGCAGAATTCTGCTGATCCGCAAGAAAGATGAAACGCTGTGGGGGTTGCCCGCAGGGGCGGTCGAACCTGGAGAAACACCATCCAGAGCGCTCCGCAGAGAGGTGTTTGAAGAGACCGGCCTGATGGTGACACCTGAACAGATCATCGGCGTATTTGGCGGCGGGAAATACAGATATGAATATATAAATGGTGATCAGGTGGAGTACACGGTGATTGTGTTTGAATGCGTCATCGTCAAAGGACATCTGAGAAGTGTGGACGGGGAGGCGGAAGAACTGGAGTTCTTCAAGGAAGATGAACTGCCTGAGTTAGCCATCCCGTATCCCCCGAAGCTGTTTGTGAGCGATGCCTCTGATACACGGAAAGTTATTTTTGAGTAGAGCACTGCCATTTAAGCAAAATGAAGATATTGTTCCCATAGGATTCAGCAGTTTCAATACAAAGGAGTAATTCCATTGCATAATCCGGTAATAAGATCCAAACTGGTCTACTGCGGCGCAGTACTGCTCGCTGTTATGCTGGGCCTTGGAACCAGAGCATACGCTGACCAGCTGCCGCGCTTTGTCAGCGGACACTTTGGGGATGCGATCTGGGCAGGGATGATCTACCTTGCCTTCCGGGTGCTGTTGACCCGGTATCCGCTAAAGGTGTCGCTTATACTCAGCCTGTGCTTCAGCTTCGGGATTGAGTTCAGCCAGCTCTATCAGGCAGAATGGATTATACATGTACGCTCGACAACAGCAGGCGGACTGATTCTGGGCCAGGGCTTCCTCTGGATTGATCTGGTCCGGTATACGGCCGGAATTCTGTTCTGCTATGTAAATGACCAAATCTTACAAAATTGATTCTGGAATATACAGGAGGAAGAATATATATTAAGTGAGGCGATGCCGGTATGTAATAATTTGGAATGAGACTGCCGGTAATCAGCCGAACGCTGCCTGATTTGGAGATGAGTAACTGCAAATGACGAACAGTTTAATCGTGGTATGCCTGCTGACCTTGATCATTCACACTGCTGAGACGTTATCGTATTCGGTACGGTTTGCCGGAGTGAAGCTGAATAAGATTGCCATTGCCTTATCCCTGACCGGTATCATTGTGCTGGTCTCCAGAACGGCTAATATGGTACAGGCTCCCTTAACGGCCAAATTCGTAGACTATGGCAAAATAGACGACAGCTTTCCGCTGCTCAACTATCTGCGGATTATTATGCTGGCTTCTTCACTGGGCACCTTAATAGCCATCGCCTTGTTTCCTACCTTCGTAGGGCTGTTCGGAAGAATTATCTCCAAGCTTGAGATTGAAGGCTCCATTCCGAAGCTCCTGACCAGCGTAACCGTTGGCCAGCTCAAGAATACGCGGAAATATATCCGCAGGCCGAAGGTGAGGCTGCGAAGCTTCCGCTACCTGGGTATTCCTAAACGGTTCATCGTGATGAATATATTCGTTACAGCCTTCTATACGGTTGGGGTGTTATCCTCCATGTATGCAGCCAAGCTAATGCCTGATTTAAGCACAACTGCCTCCCAGGCCTCGGGTCTGATTAACGGGTTAGCGACGATCCTGCTGACGGTGTTCATCGACCCGCAGCTCGGGATTATTACCCATAAGGCGACTGAAAATGTGGAGTACCGTGATCAGCTGGGCAAAATCTATGTTCTGCTGATGGGTTCACGCTTTCTGGGATCACTGCTGGGTCAAGCACTGCTTGTTCCGGGAGCCTACATCATTTGCTGGCTGGTGAAGCTGCTCTGATCCTCCGGGATAAGTCACTTCGGCAGCTTCAATTCTGCGGAACGGAGTGCTGTACTGATCTGCTGTTCCCAGCTGTACATACGTCCGGCCATTGTCCGGATCTCACCCATTTTGCTGTAAGACAGCTTCATCGCAGCCGCGGCCTTGGTGGCATCTCCCGCCTTGACGGCGGCTTTGTAGCGTTTGTCGGCTTCACTTCTTTCGGCCTGCATTGCTGAGAACAATTTGTTCTGCGCGGTGATCTGTTTCTTGAGGTTTGCAATGGGTGCAAGGGCATCCTTAGCGGGCTTGTTTCTTGCAGCGGTAAGCGCCTTGGCTTCTGCAAGTGCAGAGGTTGTGACCTTCACTTCAGCCCGTGCTGCAACTGCGGCCGGCTTAAGCTTATTGCGCTTGATCTCAAGGAGCGTGGCACTCTTCAGGTTAGTGGCCTTGCGCGCAGCTGCCGCCTGTTTACCGAGTGAAGTGTATTGCTCAAGCACTGGGGCATGCTTCTTCTGCATGGCTTCGGCTGCAGCACGCAGCTTGGCAAGCTGGGCGGCATCTGTGGATTGCAGCTTGGCATTAACCGCTGTGAGCGCCGCATTATTCTGCTTGCGCAGCTCCTGGTTCCGCTGGATTTCCGACTTTAACACTACTTGCAGTTCCGTATAAGCCGAATAAAGGTTATGGATCTCATCCAGCGCCGAGTCCCACTCTGATGCCGCTAAGACCTGCGGGACAGCACCAGCCCAAAGTGTCAGCAGGATCAGTATAACCGTGATTCTCTTTACAAACTCGCTGGTAAAACGGGTCAATTTCAACATTTCATTCCGCTCCTGTCATCATTAATTTTTGCCAATACAACACCATAGGACACAAAGAAGCACCTCCAAGAAAGGCATGATCTGCCTTTCTTGCGAGGTGCTTCTCCCGCTTAGCGTGTGTTATTGTTAATTTACTATAACTCTGAACTAATGGATAGTCAAGGAAAATGAAGAACGTTAGTTCTTATTTGTGTTATGCTTCTTTTTATATGACTTGGCCAGGAAATCTAGTAGAATATATCTATAGTTTACAATAATATATAAAGTTCGACATCTTAGGTACTCATAGGATAGGGGATGCAGGATGCAACTTAGACATGTAAAAATAAAAGGTACAGGCAAATATCTGCCGGAACGCGAGATTAGTGACGCGGAGCTTGATCTTGTCCTTGGCACACCTGCGGGCTGGGTTAATAAAATTACCGGAGTAGGCGTCCGTCACTATGCCGGTGAAGGTGAAACTGCTTCTATGATGGGGGCAAAAGCTGCGGAAGCGGCATTGGCCGATGCAGGCTTAAGCTTTGAGGATATTGATTGTCTGGTCTGTACAAGCGGGACCAAGGAGCAGCCGCTTCCGAGTACGGCAGTATTCATTCAGCAGGCGATGGGACAGGCAGATTCCGGCGTTCCGGCTTTTGATATCGATGCGACCTGTCTGAGTTTTCTGGTAGGTCTTGATGTTATGTCATATATGGTTGAAGCGGGAAGATACAGGAATGTACTGCTGGTTGCTACAGAAATAGCATCGGCAGGGCTCAACTGGGAGGATAAGGAGAGCTCGGCACTGTTTGGTGACGGGGCGGCGGCAGTCGTTATTGGTCCTGCAGAAGCCGGTGATACCTCAGGGATTCTTCATGCTTCACTCAAAACCTACAGCAGCGGCGCGCGTTATTCGGAAATCGCCGGGGGCGGCACAAGGCTTCATGCCCAGAAATACACTGCGGAGAATGCAGTGCCTTATTTATTCCATATGGACGGGCAGGCCATCTTCCGCAAGGCTTCGAAGCTGCTTCCGGATTTCATCAGTGAAATGCTTACAGCTACGGGTAATCAGATGAGTGACTTCCGTCTGGTCATTCCTCATCAGGGCAGTGCCATGGCTATGCGGCTGCTGCGCAAGAAGCTGGGAATTGCCGAGGACCGGTTCCTCGACAATACAGCAGGACATGGCAATACCATTGCGGCATCCATACCGATGGGACTGCATGAAGCGATAGGGCAGGGCCGGATTACACGCGGAGACCGGATTATGCTGATTGGTACAGCGGCAGGGTTGTCTTTGGGAGGCATGATTATTGATTATTGATCAGAATATTCTGATTACCGGCGGACGCGCCCCGGTAGCGCTGGAGCTGGCAAGGCTGTTCAAGGCAGCAGGCCACCGGGTCTTCGTTGCGGAAAGCGCAGAGTATCATCTGTGCCGGGTGTCCTCCGCTGTCGAGGCCAGCTTCCTTGTGCCTTCTCCCCGGCATCAGCCACAGGCTTATATTCAGCGGCTCGCCGGATTAACGGAGGAACTGAATATTAACTGTCTGATTCCCACCTGCGAAGAGATATTCTATATCGCTGCTGGACTTGAGCATATAACCGGCTGCCGGGTGCTTGCTCCCTGCCGTGAGATCCTGGCGCGGCTGCATCACAAGGGGGAGTTCATTGACTGGGGCCGCTCTCTTGGATTTGCCGTCCCGGAGACTACTCTAATCAGCAGCGCTGCCGAGTGGCACCGGACCCAAGAGATTGCTGCGGCGGACGGTAAACAGCAGGTCTATAAACCGGCCTTTTCCCGGTTTGCCTCTAAAGTGATCCTGCCTGGTAACGGTGATGCCGCAGGGTCCCGGAGCCAGAAGCAGCGACAAATCCCTCCTCCGTCCGGTATTTCCGCTGCTGCACCCTGGGTGGCACAGCAGTATATCAAGGGCAAGGCAGTCTGTACTTACAGTATCGTGCATGAAGGCTCGGTAGTAGCGCATGCAGCGTATGACAGCAGGTACCGGACGGGCCGGAGCGGTGCGAGTGTATATTTCGAGCATCTTGACCACCCAGCGGCACAGGAATGGGTGCAGCGGTTTGCCGGAGCTATCGGCTTCAGCGGCCAGATCGGGTTTGATTTTATAGAGTCGGAGGATGGAATTCTGTATCCGATTGAATGCAATCCGCGTGCGACCAGCGGGATTCATCTGTTCACCCCGGAGGATGGGCTAACGGAGGCTCTGCTGAACCCCGGTATGCTTGTGCAGACCGGAGAGGTATTGATTCCGCGCTCAGACCGAAGAGCTATGCTGACTCTGCCGATGCTCGGCTGCGGACTGAAGCCGGGGCGCGGGGGCTGGAGCAATTGGCTGCGGTCATTTCGCGGGGCAGAAGATGTAATCTGCCGGAAGGATGACCAGCGTCCTTTCCGCGAGCAGTTCCGTGTGGTCTATGCCGCACAGAAGACTGCCTGGCGGCACCGGATTTCAATTACAGAAGCGCTGACAGAAGATATAGAATGGAATGGTGAAGGATGACAAAAGCACTGGTGACAGGGGCGACCGGCTTTCTGGGGCAGCATACCGTACGCAGACTGGTTAAGCTGGGCTGGGAGGTCTACGGGCAGGGACGGAATCCTGAGCTTGGGAGACGGCTTGAGAAGGAAGGAGCGGTATTCCTTCCCGGGGACCTGCGGAATGCTGAAACGGCAGACCGTGCCTGTCAGGGGATGGATTTCGTATTCCACTGTGCGGCGTTGTCTTCGCCTTGGGGGAAATACCGGGACTTCTATGCATGCAATGTGGAAGCGACAGGCCATATTGCCGAGGGATGCAAGCGGCAGGGTGTAGGGCGGCTGATTCATATCTCTACACCAAGCGTGTATTCCAGCCAGCGTCACCGCTTCGGAATCCGGGAGAGTGACCCGCTGCCCAGGAAGCCGGCCAATGCTTATGCCGCGACGAAGCTTATGGCCGAGCGGGTAGTGGAGCAGGCAGCAGGGCACGGGCTTACAGCATTTATGCTCCGGCCGAGAGCGATCTTCGGCCCGATGGACAATGCCCTCTTCCCGCGGCTGCTTGCGGCTAATGAGACCAAGGGTGTTCCGCTGATGAACGACGGAACGGCAAGAATTGATCTTACCTGTGTGGAGAACGTAATCGATGCCATGCTGCTCTGCTGTGAAGCCCCTCACTCTGCCTCCGGGCGGGCCTATAACATTACCAACGGTGAGCCGGTCATGTTCAGGGACCTGATGACCAGCTTGTTCTCCCTGCTTGATATTCCTCTGCATACCAGGCGGCTGCCGTATGCTGCCGCTTATGCCGCAGCAGGGATGATGGAGGGTGTCCACAGGCTGCTGCCTTTCCTGGGAGAACCGCTGCTCACCCGTTATTCGGCAGCCGCGCTGGGAATCTCCCAGACACTGGATATTTCGGAGGCCCGGGAGCAGCTTGGCTATCACCCGCGCGTGACCTTAGACGAAGGTCTTCGTAACTTCGCAGAATGGTGGAGGGAACAGCAATGATTACAGAGATACCGGTTGGATTATCTATATTGTCTGCGGGATATTGCCTGCATCCTGAACTGCTGACACTGCGGGGAGGTTCGCTTAAGCCCGCCCGTTTTCCGGCAGGCTATGCCTTGATCCGGCATCCACAGCATGGCCCAATCCTGTTCGATACGGGCTATAGTGCCCGGTTCTTTCAGGAAACAGCGCGTATGCCGGCTTCGCTCTACCGCCGGATCACGCCAGTAGTGTATACAGATGAAGAGAGCGCTGCGCGGCGGCTCCAGGAAGGCGGGATTGCTCCGGAGGATGTTCGTTATGTTGTGCTGTCGCATTTCCATGCCGATCATATCGGCGGGGTGCAGGATTTCCCGCAGGCGAAGTTTATCTATTTGCGTAAATCCTACGATGCCGTAAGCAGACTGGGTCCGGTCCGGGCAACGAAGGCAGGATTTCTGCCGGGACTGCTGCCGGATGACTTCAACGTCCGTTCGTTGCCCGTAGATGAGTATTCGGCTATGCGCCAGCTGCCGGAAGGGCTTCCGTTCACGGAGGCGTATGATCTGCTTGGAGACGGAAGCCTGCTGGCGGTGGAGATGTCAGGCCATGCCGCCGGCATGATTGGCTTGTTCGTCTCCACCGGGGAACATGATTATCTGCTCTGCGCGGATACGGTCTGGTCCAGCCGGGCGTTCCGGGAGAACCGCAAGCCGCATCCGGCAGCCGGCCTGATCATGTCCAGCCGTGCGGAGTACAAACAGAATTTTGAACGGCTGCGCCAGATCCATGAGCGGTTTCCGGATATCCGGATCGTACCGAGCCATTGCCGCGAGGCGCTTGCGCTCTGGGGAACGGGAAGTGTGAAATGAAGCGGATGAGGCTAGTCATTACACATTATATTCTCACCAAATGGGGCCGGCGCTGGAAGAACCGCGCAGAGCTGGAGCAGTGGCAGGAGCTGCGCATCCGGCGCCATGTGGACAAGGTAAGGGAGAGCTCACGGTTCTACAGGGAACTGTGGGGAGGCATTCCGGCGGCTGAATGGCGTAAGTTTCCTGTGATCGAGAAGTCACTGATGATGGGGAATTTCGATGACCTGAATACAGCGGGTATCACGAAGGAACAGGCGTTTGCCGAAGCCTATGAAGCGGAGAACAGCAGGGATTTCAAGCCTACCCTTCAAGGCGTCACTGTTGGTTTGTCCTCAGGAACCTCAGGCAGCCGGGGAATCTTTCTAGTCGGAGAAGACGAACAGGCAGCCTGGACCGGCACTGTGCTGGCCAAGCTTTTGCCTGGGGGACTGTGGAGACGTGCGCGGATTGCCTTTTTCCTGCGGGCAAACAGCAATTTGTATGAATCCGTGGAGCAGGGCCGGCTGCAGTTCCAGTACTTCGACTTGCTGGAGCCGCTTCCGCAGCTCCTCGCCCGGATGGAGCAGTACCAGCCGGATATCTGGATCGCACCGCCTTCCATGCTGAGGCTGCTGGCCGAAGCACAGCAGTCAGGCGTCCTGAATCTGCAGCCGCGCAGAATTATCGCTGTCGCGGAAGTGCTGGACCCGCTGGACCGGGAGCATATTGAGCGTATTTTCGGACAGAAGGTGCATCAGGCTTATCAATGCACCGAGGGCTTTCTTGGCGCTACCTGCAGTCATGGGACACTGCATCTCAATGAGGATATCGTACATATTGAAAAGGAAGTACTTGATGAGGAATCCCGGCGGTTCGTACCGGTCGTGACCGATTTCTCCAGATCCGTGCAGCCTATTATCCGCTACCGGCTGAATGATATTCTGACCGAAGCGGCTGAGCCTTGTCCCTGCGGTTCACTGTTTACAGCGATCGAGCGGATTGAAGGCCGCTGTGACGATATCCTGTATCTGCCGCATGTTTCAGACGGCCAAATGGTCACGGTGTTTCCGGATTTCATCACCCGGGCAGTGCTGGCAGCCTCTGCAGATATTGAGCATTACCGCGTTATCCAGCATAGCCTGCTTGAGCTGGAGGTCTCGTACCGCACACGGCCGGGCAGCACGGAGGATACCGAGCCGCTGATTGCCGGCGAGCTGTCACGTCTGTTCACGCGGCTGTCCTGTATTCCTCCTCAGCTGAAATTCACAGCGTACAGCTTCACTCCCGGTAGGCAGAAGCTGCGCCGGGTGGAGAGGGGCTGGAAGCTGTGAACAGCAGAGTAATTCAATATGACCGCCATTCGGTGGATCAGCTGGAATGGCCGGATACAGAATATGGGCGGTATGCCCGCGAGTATATTACTCCGCTGCTGGAACGGGATACGGAATATTATATCTCCAACGTCCATACCATCGTTAAGGTGCTGACAGTGGACGGGATCCCGGTTCCGGTTACGGTCAACGATGGCAATTATGATAATTCATATGTGTGTTCCCCCTATACGCATTATGTCAGTTATGCGCGCGAGGAGCTTGCTCTGCTGAACAACCGGATGCTTGAAGGCGCATTATCCATCATGCTGGGGGGAATGGGCTGGCTGCTGAGACAAGGACGGTTCAACCGGGTGATTCAGGTTAATAACTGGCTGCTGTCCACCAATCTGTATCCTGCGCTCAGCGCCAGTCAGCTGACGGAATTGCTGGAGTATCTCCGTCACGCCTATCCCGGCTATACGATTATGTACCGCTCGCTCAGTGTAGAAACTTCAGGAGACCTCATCGGTAGTCTGCGCGGGTACGGCTGCAAGCTGGTGCCAAGCCGGCAGATTTACCTGCTGCAGCAGAACAGCACCGGCTCCAAAGCCAGGTGGCTCGTTAAACGCGACCATAGTCTGCTGGCCAAACACGGGTACACCGAAGTATCCCCGGCTGGAATTACACCAGAGGATATTAACCGGATTGTGGAGCTGTACAGGCTGCTGTACATTGACAAGTATTCGGCGTATAACCCGCAGTTTACAGAAGCTTTCATTGCCTTGGCACTGGAGCGGGGGACGCTGCAGATCTACGGGCTGCGGCATGAACAGGAAGGAAGGCTGGATGCGGTACTTGGCTTCTATGAGCGGGATGGCGCAATGACAGCGCCGCTCTTCGGCTATGACACAGCTCTGCCCCAGTCTGTCGGACTCTACCGTATGCTGTCTGCCGTTCTGATCGGGCTTGCCGGAAGCCGCGGTCTACTGCTGCATGAGAGCTCCGGTGTAGGCCAGTTCAAACGCAACCGGGGAGCGGTGGGGGCCATAGAATATTCTGCCGTGTACGACCAGGACACTTCCTGGCTGAACCGCTGCGGCTGGTCATTTCTGGAGCTGCTGCTCCGGCGGATCGGCATGCCGCTGATTCAGAAGCTGAAGCTGTAGTCTGGATCAACAAATCGTAGGAGGCAAAAAATGAATCTCGCTAACCGTATCACCTTATTCCGGATACTGCTGATTCCCGTGTTCATTGCACTCTTTCCCATTTATCCTGAAGCGTTAATCAGCAAATCGGTGATCCTGCAGCATCCGGATCGCCGCTTCAGCGCAAAGGATAGCTCTCTCAGCTGATAGATATGGCAAGTGGAAAATGGTGCTGCAGGTTGCGGCCATCTCGGCAATCCTGTTGAATGATGCTCCGTTCAGTCTGTTCACTTCGTTTCCGGTCGGCCAGACACTGATGTATGGCGCTTTGGGCATGACTGTATACTCGGGCTATAACTATATTAAGAACAACTATCTGGCATTGCAGCTGGGCCGCTAATAATCACCTAACTAAAGGAGTTGCTTATGGAACCTATTCCCAATCTGCCCCATGGTCATGATCCAATCGCACTCATTACCGGCACTTCCAGCGGTTTCGGGCTGCTGACTGCACTTACACTGGCGCGCAAGGGCTATAAGGTAATCGCCACCATGCGGGATCTCAGCCGCAAAGACGAGCTTGTACAGCAGGCTGAACAGGCTGGTGTTCTGGAACGTATTCATCTGATGACGCTGGATGTGACGGATGAATCTTCCGTTGCTTCAGCAATCCACGCGGTTACTGAGCTGTTCGGAAGAATGGATGTGCTGGTGAACAATGCCGGATTTGCTGTAGGCGGCTATGTGGAAGAAGTAAGCATGGAGGCGTGGCGGCGGCAGATGGAGACGAACTTCTTCGGCCTGATAGCAGTAACCAAAGCGGTACTTCCCATCATGCGCATGCAGCGCACGGGACTGATTATCAACGTGAGCAGTGTCAGCGGGCTGACCGGTTTTCCCGGATATGCACCGTATGCCGCCTCCAAGTTTGCAGTGGAAGGCTTCAGCGAGAGCCTGCGGCAGGAGATGCTTTCTTTTGGCGTCCGCGTAGTACTGGTTGAACCCGGCTCATTCCGCACGCCGATCTGGGGAAAAGGCATTGCCGGAATCCATAGCAGCGAAGGCTCTCCTTACCAGGCCAGGCTGGAGGAGGTGCTGCGCTACTCCCGGCGGACTGCTGAGACGGCGCCGGATCCGCAGGAGGTTGCTGAGCTGATCGGGCGGATTACAGAGAAGCGCGCACCCAAACTGCGCTATCCTGTCGGCAAAGGCTCGCGAATCCTCATGCTGGGCAAAATGCTGCTTCCCTGGAAGGAACTGGAGGGCATCATTGCAAGGTCATTGCGCGCGATGAAATGAATGACTGCCTGAAATAGCTGGGAGCCGCAGCCCAAGGATGAGGATTGCGTTCTGCCGGAATTTCCCTTACAGTTTAGCTATGGCGCTGACGCCGGGAATTGTCTGGAAGATCACATTTTGAACTTGAACAGAGGAGAATGGTCATGCATGAGCTGAATGGAGCTAATCAATGGCATATCAGCATTGGCGGAGATTACGGGTTGAACTTCGCATCGTATGTAGGCTGTTCCGTTGGGGCATTGCGCGGACCTGGAGGGCAGCATGTGTGGCCTGCTTCCGGCTCTGACCCGGGTCTTCCGGACTCCGATTCGCTGAAGTTGGCTTATGAACAGTGGTGGCTCGAGCTGGTGCGTTATAAAACGGATTGCATCCTGGCGGGAAAACATCCGCTGCTGCATCAGCCTCCGGGGTTTGAGACTGTGGCCGATCCGGCACTGCGGCAGACCTGTGCCGGACTGTGGCCGGCTTTTATAGAATGGTGGGAGATGGAGGTGGGGGGGCAGACCGCTATGCGCTTCTGGGAGGCTGCGCCGGACATCTACAATTATATTAACGAGTTTGAGGTGCAGACAGGCAGAAGCATCAGCACCTTCACACTCCGGATTGATCTGGTCTATGGTATTACGGAACCCGTGAAGCCGGTCCATGGTTATCTTCTGCTGCCGCCCGGTTATAAGTATCTGGTGAACAAGCAATGGTGGATAGCGCTTTTGGAGGAGTATTGTTAGCTGAATTTCTTATCTTTGCAGAAGCAGAACTGGGGTGTATGCATTGCCGGGAACAGTAGGATTACATATTTGCTTTGATGAGCGTGGCCGTGAGATTGAGGTTCTTGATGTGACTCCGGTTGCCCCGGACAAATACCGGATTGAAGAAACGCCGATTTTTAACCCGGGGATTGCTCTTGGTGACATTATCAGAGTGAGAGAACAAGAGGGCATTGCCTATTATGTAGAAACGGTGCAGAAATCCGGGTTCGTCAGGTATGCCTGGCTGCTTAGCAAAGAAGCGGCTGCTTCGCAGGAGATCCGCAGTTTCACAGAACGGGTTACGGAGCACGATGGGAGATGGGAGCAGATCTTCGGCGGCTTGCTTGTGATTCATCTGCCTAAACATTCTGCTGTGGATGCAGAGCTGGAAATGTCACGGATTATCGGACGTTTTGAAGCCTAACTATACTAATTCGAGGTGGCAATATTATGAAGAAATTCTTGAGACAATGGGTGCCCAGTATTGCAATCGGCATTATTCTATCCTTATTTATCCGGACTTACGTGGCTGAAGCGATGAGAGTACCGACCGGCTCCATGATTCCGACCATTGAGATTAACGACCGCCTGGTTGTGGACAAAATGCTCTGGAACTCCTCGCTGAAGCATGGCGACATTGTTGTGTTCTATCCACCGGTAGCCGGAGATGAGCATAAAAGATATGTGAAACGGCTGATTGGGCTGCCGGGAGATGAGATTGAGATTAAGGACGGTACCCTGTACCGTAATAATGAGGCGGTTGACGAGCCGTATCTCCAGGAAGCGATGACCTACACCTTCGGACCAGTCACCGTTCCTGCAGACCACTATTTCTTCCTTGGCGATAACCGGAATGTCAGCTATGACGCGCATTTATGGAGTACTCCGTTTGTAGACAAAGACAAACTGATTGGTAAAGTGCTGTTTGATGTGAATAATCTTTTCTAATTAAAAGCTACGGGCGAACCGGGTAATCTACCACGACGACATTCTCCAGAATCCCCTCCAGCCTTGCCACAAAAGCACGGTGCGCCGGATGCGGCCCGTATTGACGCAGGGCTTCCTGATCTGTAAAGGTCACGCGAAGCCCCAGCGTATAGCCGTGGATATTCTCCGTTTCCTCAGTCATGTTCACTCCTGCTGTAATCTCCACAATTCCCGGAATTTGATCCTTCAGCCCCAGCAAGGCTGCAATCAGGCCTTCTTCACTGCCCGGTTCGAAATGCTCATTGAATTGGAAAGCTACCAAATGCTCGTACATAATTGATCCTCCTAAAAGTTTTGTAAGCATAAGCTCCCTGTGATCACTTCGTCAAAACTGACTACGGAAGCATAAGCATCGTTTTGTAAGCATAACGGAATTATACTATAAATTTGTTCAATGGAAGGGGAACACAATGCCTGAAAACTCCGCCGGCAGCAGAATCAAGGCCCCCATGGCCCTTCGGACATTAATAGGTATCCTTCTCCCGGGGCTGCTCGTGGCTCTGACTCCCATAACCAACGCAGATAGGCATCCGTATATCTACTATCTCCGGGTGTTCTGGTTGAGTGCCAGCCTCCTGGCTTTTCTGTTCATTCTATTCAACGCTTTGCGGAAGGCCGGGAGGCTGAAGTGGGGGACAGATGCACTTATTGTTCGCAACCGGAGTTACTCCGGCAAGGAGATTAAGGCAATATACATAGATGGTCCGTTAGTAGGAATATTGCCCGAAGGTAAAAGGATTGTCCCGGTTAATCTGTGCTTCAGGTTCATCGAAGACCGGGAGGAGGACATGAAAAGACTGATGAACTGGACGGAAGCCAACGGAATCAAGCTGAAATATAAGAGATTTGTGAAGTGGATGTGAATATTTAATGGAAAGGCGGCTTAAGACAGGGATTCATTTGAACTATATTAAGGGCAGATTGTGACTTTCACCGGATTGTTACTTTGGGGTCTATTGACTATGATCAAGTGGAGCATAACGGAATATTCCTATAAACTAAAGGGGTGCTGAAACTTGAAAGTACATGTCACGGATCTCAAACACGGCGATTGTCTTATGACAGACACTTTCAACGGTGTAGGTCTGCATGTTCTCCCCAAGGGGACGCATGTTGAACGGGAGGAGATTAGTATCCTCATCCGGCACAAAATTCATTATGTGGATATTGAGCCGCGCAGTATGCAGCAAACGGGCAGTGAAGAAGAGCAAAGTCACGGATTGCATGATGATTTCGATCACGCTATCCTGAATTATGAATCTATTTTTCTGGAAGCGTTGACCCAGGGGAGCTTCTCACTGTCCATGGTCGATGATACATTGAAACCGCTTCTGGAAACATTGGAGGGGCAAAAGGACGTAGTCTCCCTGCTGCTTCTGCTGGACCGGGATGACATTGATACATACCATCATTCTTTACAGGTTGGCTTACTATCATATTATATTGCATTATGGATGGGCTACTCCAAGGAGGAGCGTTATCTGATCAGCCGCGCGGGCTACCTTCATGATATCGGCAAAAGCCAGGTTCCCCTGTCTATCCTGAACAAACCGGGTATTCTAACCGGTTCTGAAATAGAGGAACTGGCACGCCACACCTCCTATGGTTATGATCTAATCCGCGGCTCCAAGCTGGATGAGGTTACAGCACTCGTGGCGCTGCAGCATCATGAATATGAGGATGGCTCTGGATATCCGAAGCAGCTGCTCAAAAATAATATTCACCCTTACACCCAAATTGTTACCGTAGCCAACATATATATGTCCTTGACCACTTCAACCTTGAACCGTCCGAAGCAAGGACTGGTTACAGTACTGCGCAAGGTACATGAGATGGGCTTCGGCCAGTTGAACGGAACGGTTGTACAGGCACTTACCGGACATTTGCTGCCAAGCTTCGTAGGTAAGAATGTTCAGCTCAGCAACGGCGAAATGGGTATGATTGTAATGAATAACCCGCTGGATCTGTTCAAGCCGCTGGTAAAGGTAGACGAGGGCTTCAGAGATTTGTCCCGTGAGCGCAGCCTGTCTGTAGTTGAAGTCTTTAATTGATACGCCGGATAAGCGGCCTCTCTGGAGAGCGCCCGGTTCTTATGAACGGATATACCGTCCCCCCGGGATGGTGTATCCGTTTTTTGCGCAACTAGAAGAAGGTATAGCTTGCCGGTTTGTATTCCGGGAATAGATTGGCTATGATTAATGAGAGATTACTATAGCAATTCTGTGCAGCAGCATAAAGGAGAAATTACAATGAATGCCGACAATCAATTAGAGAAATTCAAGCAGATTAAATATGAGCTTACCCGGTTTATGATGATTTACAAATTCGCCCTCGCCGAAATGGAGACCAAAATTGAGATTCTCAAAGAGGAATTTCAGCTGCTCCACGACTACAGTCCGATCGAGCATACCAAGTCGCGGATTAAATCCCCGGAGAGCATTATGAATAAAATGCTGCGCAAGAACAGTGAGCTGTCACTCGCACAGATCAGATCCAGCATCAAGGATATTGCCGGACTGCGCATCACCTGCTCGTTCATTTCGGATATTTATCAGGTCAGTGCCATGCTGCAGAAGCAGGACGATCTCAAGGTGCTGGCGGTCAAGGATTATATCAAGAACCCGAAGCCGAATGGTTACCAGAGCCTGCACCTGCTCGTAGAGGTTCCGGTATTTATGTCTGACTGCCAGGAGCATGTCTGTGTAGAGGTGCAGATCCGTACGATTGCCATGGACTTCTGGGCCAGTCTGGAGCATAAAATTTTCTATAAATACAGCCAGGCGGTTCCCGAGCACCTGACACGTGAACTCAAGAATGCGGCAGACAAAGCGAACGCACTCGATTTGCAGATGGAACGGCTGCACCGTGAGATTCAGGAAATCAAGGATGCCCAGGAGGACGAGGATTCCTTCTCCGGACTGCGGGAGATTATCCTCAATAATCAGCAGTTTAACCTGCCGGCAAACTTTATTAAGCTGTTAGGGGAATAGCCATTCGATAGTTGAAGGGTGGAAGGCTCATGCACAGAAAGGCCTACGGATCTGGATGGAACCCTGCTGAACTCGGAACAAAAACTCTCTGCTTACACAGTGCGGGTAATAACGGAAGCGATGGAACAAGGAATGATAATCAGCTTCGCTACAGCGAGAGGGTTCATCAGTGCAGACATCGTAGCTGCGGATATTTCCTGGAAATATCCGCTTATTCTTTATAATGGGGCACTTATCTATGACAGCATGACGCACAAAGTGATTGCCGGTTACTGGCTGGACCCCGTTATTTCCGGGGAAATCATTAACACCGGACGGCAGGAGGAATTGGCCCCGCTGCATCAGAAAGTGCTTGACCGGTTCGGTTCAAAGGTACATATTCATTTCATGAAGGATATATACATAAAAGATCATTATTTCCTGGAATTTAGCCATCCGGATGCGAATAAGAGCCAGGGGCTGAAGCTATGGGCACAGCATATGGGGCTGGATACAGCGGATGTTGTTGTCTTCGGCGACCATTTGAATGATCTGGGGCTGTTTGCTGCAGCGGGAACAGGTGTCGCGGTGGAGAATGCCCATGAGGATCTCAAAGCTGTCGCACATCGGATTACCGCATCCAACAATGAGAATGGTGTTGCAGTGTTTCTGGCAGAAACTATGAACAAGGGAGAGATGACAGGTGAGTGAACAGCGTCTTCGTACCATTACAGTGAACCAGGCGGGTTATTCCAGTGCAGGGGAGAAGCTTGCCCTATTTACCGGAGAGGTGTCCCGTTTCCGGGTAGTTGATCTGCAGACTGGAAGCGTTGTATTTAGCGGACAGACAGGGGAAGGAGTGGAGGATAAGCCAAGCGGGAGCCGTGTACATACCGGTGTATTCTCCGCCGTGACGGCTCCGGGCAAGTACCGGATTGAAGGTGAGGATGGACAGGCTTCGGCTGCGTTTATGATTGCAGACAAGCCTTACGGGGAGCTGCAGCAGGGTTTATTGAAAGCCTTCTATTATTACCGCTGCGGAGTGGAGCTAAGCGGAGAGTACGCCGGACCCTGGGGACATGAGGCCTGTCATCTGGCAGCAGGAACGGTAATCGGCCAGCCGGAGCTGAAGCTGGATAGCTGTGGCGGCTGGCATGATGCGGGCGACTACGGGAAATATTCCGGGCCCGGAGCCAAGGCCGTTGCCGATCTGCTGTTGGCCTGGGAGCTGTATCCTGCGGCATTTGCCGGTGCATTTACACTGCCGGAGAGTGACGGCGTGATGCCGGATGTACTGCTAGAGTGTAAAGTGGAGCTGGACTGGTTGTTCAAAATGCAGGTGAGCGGCAGCGGTGCTGTGTACCACAAGCTGACCACTCAGAACTTTCCGGGGCTTGATGTGATGCCGGAAGAGGATACGGCGGAGCTGTATTTCTCCCCGGTGTCTGCTGCGGCTACAGGTGACTTCGCCGGTGTAATGGCGATGGCGGCGCGGGTCTATAAGCCGTTCGATGAAGTCTATGCCGCCCGGTGCCTTGAAGCTGCGGTGGCTGCCTGGAACTGGCTGGAGGCACATCCGGAAGAGCCGGGCTTTACTAATCCGCCGGGCATTACAACCGGGGAATACGGTGATGAGGAAGATCGCGACGAGCGCTTCTGGGCAGCGGCGGAGCTGTTCCGGACTACAGGCGGTGAGCAATACCATAGCGCAGCCAGAGAATTGGCGAAGCTTCCATTCCCGAAATACAGCCTCGGCTGGGCGGACATGGGCGGCTATGGCACACTGGCTTACCTGTTGAACGGGGAAGAGCAAGCAGTGGCTTCTCTGTATGTGGAGCTGAAGGAGGGGCTGGTGGCTGAAGCCGCGCGCATCCTCCGGCAGAGCCGGGAGGATGGTTACAGAATCTCGCTGCGGGAAGAGGATTATATCTGGGGCAGCAACATGCTGGTCATGAACAATGCCATGCTGCTGCTGGCGGCGGAGCATTTCAGCGGGGAGACTGAATATGCGGCTTGTGCACTGGATCATCTGCATTATCTGCTCGGCCGCAATGTGCTGGGCATCAGCTACGTGACCGGCTTCGGTGAACACGCGGTCATGCATCCGCATCACCGCCCGTCAGTCGGAGACAATGTAGCAGAACCCGTTCCGGGTCTGGTCTCAGGGGGACCTGACCGCGGGCTGCATGATGAATATGTGCAGGAGCACTTGCAAGGCAAACCGGCAGCCCAGTGTTTCGTTGATCATGAAGACAGCTACTCGACGAATGAGGTCACCATTTATTGGAATTCACCGGCGGTGTTCGTGACGGCAAGGTTCAATTCCTGATCAGAAGAGGAGACGGGTCCATGCAGACATTCAAGGTTATTAGTCTGGATATGTTCCAGACTCTGGTGAATATTCAGGGGAGGCGGGCAGAAGTGTGGAAGCCGATCCTTAAGCAGGATTTCAGCGAAGACAAGTCCCGGGAGCTGGGCAGCCAGCTGCTCAGCCACTATTTCGCCGTATCAACCGAAGCACGGGAGGCGGGCAGCTTCATCAGCAGCAAGGAAATATACAGCAGAGGATTTCAGCAAGTATTCATGCAGTATGGCTTGGACTATGATTGCTCTCAGGCTGTTGATAACCTGTTTGCCCAGCACCGGCTGTCCGCAATGTATGCGGACACCGAAGCCTTCCTACAGCAGATCTGCGGGGAGTATCAGGTCTGCATTGTCAGTGATACCGATGAGCTTATGCTTCCGGACTTCTACCGGAGTTATCCTATCTCTTTATTCACTTCCGAAAGGTACCAGTCTTATAAGAATGACAGTCATAACCGGATGTTCACTGAGGTTATCGCCCATTATGGTGTGGAGCCGGAGCAGATTCTCCATATCGGAGACTCGGCATCAGATGTGCTGGGAGCAGCCCGGGCGGGAATCAGGTCCTGCTGGATCAACCGGGAGCAGCTCGTCTGGAAGCATGGGGTGAAGCCGGATTATACAGTGGGTACCCTGGAGGAAGTCTATGAATTGATATCAACAGTGAGTAGTCCGATATCCATTGATTAATAATGAAGGAGCCGTGAGGGAAATGAACCACAAACTGACAGAGCAGGACCTGGAGTTACTGAAGTATCCGATCGGGAAATTCACAGCTGTGGAGAACCGCACGGAAGAAGCGCGGCAAGAATCCATACGGATCATGAAGCTGCTGGCGGCTGAACTTAGGGAGGCTGTAGGGCCGCTAACGGCGGAGCAGTTAGACACGCCTTACCGTCCGGGCGGCTGGACAGTGTGTCAGGTCGTGCATCATCTGGCGGATACCGGCATGTATGCCTATCTGCGCTTCAAACGGGGGCTGACAGAAGAAGCACCGCAGGTACCAAGCTACAGACAGGATCTCTGGGCGGAGCAGAGCGATTATACGGATGAACCGGCGGAGTCCTCACTTCAGCTGGTGGAGCTGCTTAACCGGAGATTCGCAACCCTGCTTACTTCACTGAAGCCGGGTGATTATGATCGAAGCTTCGTAAGTGCCGGTCTGGGCACGTTGACGCTGGATGCCGCAATTCAAAGATATATCTGGCATAGCCGCCATCATCTGGCCCAGATTACTTCACTAATCCGGCGGAACGGCTGGTAAAACATATTCATATTCATCAAAAAAAAAGCAGATGGAATGGGGTAGCCCCTTCCATCTGCTCTTTTTCAGTTGTTCGTTATCTCTGCATCATACGGTATCCTAATGAAATCTACTCCCGGCTGGCTTGAACGATTTTGCCGGCAATGGCCGCAGGCTTGGTATGCACAGTAGTCAGATGGTCTCCGGTTCCCTCTATATAGCGGAACATACCCAGGTGGCCGGATTGACCCGGATGCCAGCCTCCCGCAGCTCCCTGCGGCAGGACCATATCCTCGGTCAGGAACAGATAGCTTTTGGGAAGATCGAGACTGTAGAACTTCTTCAGATCCAGCTTCTGAAAAGCCGGACCGGCAGGCTCGGGAATGACTTTTTTATACAAAGCCTGTGCTTCTTCAGTAGTAGCTGTATTCACAAACACATCACGGAATAAGGGGTAAGGGAGCATAATCGTATTGTTTCCGGAGGCTTTCAGTAATCCCTCGAACAGCAGCTGCACCGGAGCGGGGAACTGGTCGGCCACACTCTGCCCGTCCAGCGGTACAAAAGCATCAAAGAACACAAGCCGTTTAATCCGGTCCGGAACCAGCTCAGCGGTCTTCTGAACAACAGAACCGCCAAAGCTGTGTCCGAGTAAAATAATATCATGCAGATCCTTCTGCTTAATGAAATCCGCTACGGACTTCGTTACCTGTTCGTGCGTGACCATGGTATTCTTGTCCCCGCCGTGACCCGCATATTCCGGAGTATAGACGGTATGGCCCATTTTGCGGAGTTCTGCCGCCGTTTCATCCCAGAAGCTGGCATCCACCCATGCACCGTGGACAAGCACGAAGGTTAAGTTTTGCTGATCTCCCGGCGTACCTTTTGCCGCTGCTCCTGCTGGTGAAGGGTGGAACGGCAGTAATACGAGAAGGAAGAGCAGGGCAACCGTCCCGGTTAGCGCTTTTCTGATTCGTTGATTATTCATATCGACTCTGGCCTCCCGCAATGTGATCGAACCTAATAGACAGGATGCCCGGATCCATGCGTAAAGATGTAATTTCACGGAAGAAAATGGAACTCAAACTGGTTGTGTACTCCATTTCCCAATCGTTTATAATTAAACCATATGGGCTCAGGCAGACAAGGAGGTTGAGGAATGCCTACACCAAAAGGAGCAGAACATAAACCTAAAAGGAAACTCAGTCTAACATTGCTGCTCATGGCCCTGGTGACCATGGTGTTTCTGCTCACAACAACGATTCTGTTTGTTGGCTCTTACCAATCCAAGAAGAAATCCCTGATGGCTACCACGCTTAGTCTGAATTACTCCAATGCAGACAGAATGAGTAAAACGGTGGATTCGCTTATCCTTTCAATGCGCAGCAGCTTGATTTATGGTGCCGACAAAATCTCCGGCATGGAGTCAGCAGGGCCGGAAGCTATAGATGAATATCTTGATTTAATGCGCAACAGCAGCAATTACTTTAATTCAATCATCCGGGTAGATGCCGAAGGGAAGGTGCTGAATAATTCACCGTCTGCCCTTGGAATGATAGGCAAGCAGATTATGTCACCTCCGGTGCTGGAAGCGCTGCGGTTGAAGAATGAGTACCTGTCACCTTCCTATACTTCGTCCACGACCGGCAGAATTCTTTTTTTCATGAGTGAACCGCTGTATAACCAGGACAAACAATATCTGGGTCAGCTCGGGGGTACAGTCTATCTCCAGGATTACAATATCCTGAACATGATATTCGGGAACAATACCGTCGATGAATCGGGTTCCTATTACTATATTGTCAGCTCGGAAGGGCATCTGCTCTTCCATCCCGACAAAACACGAATGAACGAGGATGTAAGTGACAACGAGGTTGTGCAGCTGATGATGCAAGGGAAGAGCGGGGAAATGATGGGGCGCAATACCAAGGGCGTGTTGATGCTCGCTGGTTATTCGGCAGTTCCGGCTAACGGCTGGGGTGTTGTTGTGGTGTCACCGGTCAAAGTCATCAAGGATCAGCTGCTGGCCCATTTGCGCAAAATCGTAACGTATACCGTGATTCCGTTTATTATCCTGCTGCTATGCGTATTTGTGCTGGCTCACCGGCTGGCGAAGCCTTTTGTGGTGCTTGCAGATCTGGTGAACCGTATAGGCAAAGAGAATGTTGAGCTCCCCGATCTGAAGCCCCATTGGAACCGGGAGGTGGACCTGCTGACCAAAGCGGTGGTCATTGCCTGGACGGATATCCAGAAGCAGACGAACCAGCTCACCCAGGAGGCCATGACGGACCTGCTGACAGGACTTACGAACCGCAGATCCCTGGACCTGAGCATGAGCCAATGGATTGCCGCCCGGGTACCTTTTTCCGTCATTGTTCTGGATGTGGACAAATTCAAATTCGTTAACGATACTTACGGCCATCTGGCCGGGGATGAGGTACTGCGGCAGGTCGCTGAAGTTCTGACCGCAAATATCCGCCCGGGTGATGTGTGTGCCCGTTACGGGGGAGAGGAATTTGTGCTGCTGCTTCCGCGGACCAGACCCGAGGATGCCTACAATGTGGCCGAACGGATCCGCCAGACGCTTGAGAAAAGCAAGGTCCCCTTGCCGATGCAAGTGACCTCTTCCCAGGGGATTGCCCATTATCCTACGAATGGCCGTACGCGCGAAGAGCTGCTGGGGAAGGCGGATGAAGCTTTATATACTGCGAAGCATACCGGCAGGAACCGGACTGTGATTGCCCGCGAATAGGGAAAAGGAGCATCTCCATCATGGGGGTGCTTTTTAGGTTCCTCTCTGCAGCTGAAATTAATCGTCACCTGGGCCTGGGCGGATACATATCCTACCTCAGAACGATAAAAAACGGCCCCGATGAAAGGAAGGATTCGCGTGACCTCTTATATGGATTACACGTCACCTAATACACAGTTTACGTTTGACATGAATTGCAACACATTGTTTAAGAAGGATGACTGCAATTATATCAATGTACTGGGTATCAAGAATTTGAACACCCTGGAGAACACCTCGCTGCTTGATATCTATCTTAGTAAATCCAATGTGGTAGAACCGCATTATCATCAAAATGCTGCAGAGCTGGTGTATTGTATATCCGGCTGTGCGGTGGTATCTCTGATCAACCCGTTCACAAATGAACTGCTGCATTTCCCCATATCACCGGGCCAGGTAGCCAATGTGCCGCAGGGCTGGTGGCATTATGAAGTGGCAACGGTGGATTGTACCCATCTGCTGGCTATATTCAATGCGCCGACGCCGGAGGTCATTCTGGGCTCGGATATTCTGAGCAAGACACCGGCCAATGTCCTGGCTCATACGTACTGTCTGAATGAAGCACTGGTTAAGGAAGCGCTGGCTCCCGTTAAGCCCCAGACCTTCATTGGTCCGCCGGCAGATTGCTGCGATCCCTCGCAGGTGGCTGCTGCGAATATGAAGGGTACGAAGCTGGCTCCCGTCAATATGGCGCCTATGATGGACAATGCCAATATGCCTCCGATGATGGCAAATGCGAATATGGCGCCTTATAGTTATCAGCAGGCTCCGCAGCCTTTCGGATACCAGCCTATGCCGGTCCACGGCTACTATACCCAGCCGTATGCCCAGCCTTACCGCCAGCATCCATATGTCCAGTTCAATCCGAATGCGGGAAATGCCGTAAATGAAGCGGGAATCGAATAACAGAACAGGGAATGAAAGAAGACGGCAGCGAATTCTGAGGATTCAGAATACACTGCCGTCTTGTTATATATATTAAACTGAAAAATTAACGAGGGAACAGCGCCGGAAAATTATGGAACCTAGGACAGGCGGACAAGCACGCGGCCCCGTGTATTCGACTTCAGAATATCCTCGAGTGCAGCAGGCAGCTCCTTCAGGGTAATCTCGCGGTCCACCAGCTCCTCCAGTACGGCAGGCTTCATGTCGCCGGCCATACGCTGCCACAGCTTCGCCCGTTTCTCCGCAGGGCAGGAGACGGAATCGATGCCAAGCAGGCTGACTCCGCGCAGGATGAACGGTAATACCGTTGTTGGAACGGCGGTTCCTGCTGTTAAGCCGCTTGCGGCAACTGCACCGCCGTAAGCGATCTTACTCAATACAGCCGCTAGCGGTGAGCCTCCAACGGAATCTACAGCAGCCTGCCACAGCTGCTTATCTAGCGGCTTAACCGTGCTGCCGGCTACATCCTCGCGCGAGATTACTTCAGCTGCGCCCAAGGCTTGCAGATAACTAGCTTCGTCTGTTCTGCCGGTGCTGGCGGCTACCTGGTAGCCTTGCTTCGCCAGAATGGCCACAGCAGCACCTCCGACACCTCCGGTTGCACCGGTGACGAGCACTTTTCCGTTATCCGGAGTTAGTCCGTGAGCTTCCAGCGCTTCAATAGACATTGCAGCCGTGAAACCGGCCGTTCCGTAGATCATCGCTTCCCGCAAAGTTAAGCCCTCCGGCAAAGGAACAACCCAGTCTGCAGGAATACGTGCATATTCACTGAAGCCGCCGAAGTGCGATACGCCGATGCCATAGCTGGTGGCAATAACGGACTGGCCTTCCTGGAAACGGCTGTCGGCAGAAGAGACCACGGTCCCTGAGAGATCTATGCCGGGAACAAACGGATAATTTCGCACAATGTTGCCATCCGGGATACCCGCTAGTCCATCTTTATAGTTTACACTGGAATAGGCTACCTTAATTAGGACTTCACCGGCCGGCAGGTCTTCGAGTGACAGCGGCTTGACCTCTACAGAGAAAGTGTCAGTCTTATCTACTACCAAAGCTTGAAAAAGGTTAGTCATATCTTATATTCTCCTTAACCGAACTCTATTTGTACATCTGTTATATAATATTTATTCTGACCGGTCAACTTTTTATTGACTATGATATAATACACATTATTCTTAATTCGCGGAGGTTCTATGGTACGTTACAAGAAATCTGAAGAGAAGCGCAAGCAGATCCTGCACGCTGCGTTTCGGGCATTGTCCGAGCGGGGCTACGATGCTGTAACCCTGCAGACGATCGCCGATCATGCGGAGGTCAGCAAGGGCGTTGTCCATTATTATTTCGAGAGCAAGGAAGCGGTGCTGGTTGAACTCCTGGAATGGCTGACCGGCAGAATCTCTGCCAAGGAGCAGGCCGCTGTGGCGGAACAGCATACCGCAACGGGGAAGCTGACGGCATACATCGGGTCTGCATTTCCCGGTCCGGCGCAGAACCGTGCCTTTTACCGTGTCTACCTGGATTTCCTGGCACGGGCCAGCCGCATTCCGGTGTACCGGGAGATTAATCAGCGTTTCTATGACAGCTGTGCGGGAATTAGTACGGAGGTGCTGACACTCGGGCAGCAGGAAGGGATTTTCTCCAAAGAGCTGTCGCCAGACAAGACTGCCCCGGTGATCCGGGCGATTATTGACGGCTGCCTGATCCAGTGGCTGATGGCCGATAAGGACGAGCTGCATGAGGTATTCAAGGATTCCTGTTACACGGCAATTATGAAGGTGCTGAGTGTGTAGAGGGGAAGATGAAGAAACTGGAGAAAGGTGGATAGCATTTGGGGAGAAAATGGCGAAAGATCGTACTTATAGCTGTGGTCTGCTTTGTTCTGGGCGGGGGAGTGTTGTATTGGCTATACGGCACCGGATTCGCTCCTGGTCACAGCAGACTGCGGATTAGTGAAGGTGAACCTGTACAATATCTGCAGGGAAATGGGGTAGTGGTTATCGATCAAATGGAGCTGTCACTTGGCCATCAGAGCCAACCCGACGGCTACATCAGTATCTATAATCATTCGGAGATATTGTGGAAGAAACCGGTCACGATTCCGGCAGGAGAAGGGCAGCTGATCAAGTTCACACAGGAAGGGAGTGCTGTATTTCCTGCTCCTGAGGTTATTTATTATTGGCTATGTATTCAGCGTCCCGGCAAACATGCGGAGGATAACCTTGTAACCTACTATATTGAAGCCAAATTACTTGGTGGAGATGAAGATGCTGCGGAAAATAAGCTGCTGAAGCTTGCGGAGAACTGGGAGGTTCCGGATTGAGCAGGAATTATTATGTACAATCTGTGAACTGTAGTATATTGGACTTAGATTCGTCTGATGAGGGAGGCATATTCTATGTCAATTGCAACAACGATGATTATCCGGCTGGAGATCCGCAAGTCTGAAGCGTCTTTCGGGGATGTGGCAGCAAGGCTCGCGTCTGCGGGCGGCGATATCGTGGCGATAGACGTCATCCGTGGCGGCAAGGACGTGACGACCCGGGATCTTACAGTAAATGTGCAGGATGCAGCCAATGAAGAGATTATAAGTGTGCTTAGGAATATGCCGGGTATAAAAGTCATTAACGTCTCCGACCGGACCTTCCTGGCCCATCTCGGCGGCAAAATTGAGATTACTCCGAAGATGCCGATCAAGAACCGGGAGGATCTGTCCCTGGTCTACACACCTGGTGTGGCCCGTGTCTGTATGGCGATTGCCGAAGATCCCGCAAAGGCCTATTCGCTGACGATGAAAAGAAATACGGTAGCTGTCGTTACCGACGGCACCGCAGTGCTCGGGCTTGGTGATATCGGACCGGAGGCGGCGATGCCGGTGATGGAAGGGAAGGCCATGCTGTTCAAGCAGCTGGCGGATATTGATGCTTTTCCGCTGTGTCTTGACACGAAGGACCCGGATGAAATCATCCGGATTGTGAAAGCGGTTGCTCCCGGCTTCGGCGGAATCAATCTGGAGGATATCAGCTCTCCGCGCTGCTTCGAGATTGAGCGGCGGCTGTCAGCCGAGCTGGACATTCCGGTCTTCCATGATGATCAGCACGGCACCGCAGTGGTAGCGCTGGCCGGTCTGCTGAATGCACTCCAAGTAGTGGACAAGGTTATTGCCGATTGCAGAATTGTTGTCGTTGGCATCGGTGCGGCGGGCGTGTCGATCTGCCGCCTGCTGCTGGCGGCGGGCGCGAAGCAGATCTATGCCGTGGACCGGGCAGGGATTCTGAACCGGGACGAAAACTACTCCAATCCCGAATGGAGCTGGCTGGCCGATGCAACGAATCCGGAGAATCTGAGCGGAGGCCTTGACGAAGCGATTCGCGGTGCGGATGTATTCATCGGCGTCTCCGGTGGAGGGATTCTACAGGTGAAGCATCTGCAGACCATGGCCCCGGACAGCATTGTGTTTGCTATGGCCAACCCCAACCCGGAGATTGAACCGGAGCTGGCTGAGCCTTTTGTCCGCGTGCTGGCTACCGGAAGAAGCGATTATCCGAACCAGATTAATAACGTCCTCTGTTTCCCGGGGATCTTCCGCGGAGCGCTGGACTGCCGGGCGAAGACCGTGAATCTGGAGATGAAGCTGGCGGCGGCACAGGCCATCGCTGCAGTTGTCCATCCGGATGAGCGGAATGAGCAGTACATTATTCCGAGTATTTTTAACGAAAAGGTAGTGGAGCAGGTACGTCTTGCTGTTATCCAGGCAGCCATCGCTACCGGGATAGCGCGGCGTATTCCGCCGGATATTAGCTGAGCGGAGAGTGCTAACCCGGATAGCAACTTGAATACTGACAAGGCAAATGAAGCTGCGGCCACTATGGCTTGCGGCTTTTTTGTGTTGGTTGCGGAGATATTTATGTTAAATTAACAAATTTCGACAAATATCTCGGTATTACTGTGGTACCATTCGTCTGATAATCAATAATCAGCTGGCTGTTGCATATGGAGGTCTATGATGCACGATGACAATAACTATCGGGTAAGAGAAAGAAGAGTTTCTAAAGATGGTAAACAAGCGGGATTCGGAAAATACGGCTGCGCAAGCATTATACTGCTTATTATGATTGGGCCATTCCTCATTTTGGGATTGAGTCAGCTGATTGATACGATCAAAGTAAGCAATCGACATGAAAGTAAACTTGCCATTCAGTATCTCCAAAGCAAATATGGCGAACCGTTTAAGGTAGTGCGTGGAACCGTGAATTATAACACTCCTCTTCAAATGATAACGCTGAAGGCCTCTTCGGAGGCTGAGCCGGACATCATATTTTCAACTAAAGCCTATATAGGGGGAAGTGAGCGATTTTACTGGGATGATCTCCCTGTCCAAAGAGGATTCGACCGGATTATCTCCCATTATTTTAATAGAGATGAGTTCTTCTATACAGTGAGTTCATTTAATGAAGACAATTTGGGGAGTTCAACGTTAGCGCAAGAACCGAAAAAGTATGTTGACGAATGGACAGGATATCTTGAAATGTTTAGAGACAAAGAATTCAACGTTTCATTATACACCTATTGGAGCTCTGATCCGGTTGTCAATACAGCAAAGTTTGCAGACATGAACAGCTTCTTTCAGGCGCTGAAAAAATATTCATTAAATGATTCTAACATTTTATTAAATTACGATTATAGAAATACTAGTGGAGATAAGGGGGAATTCGATCGGCTTGTAGAATATTTGAGAAAAGAGCAAAAACATATGAAAGTGAAGAATTCAGAAGTAGTTGAATACGAAAGCTGTGATATTCCAATTACATATATTAATAGCAAAAATGATCTTGAAAAATATATACTGGATAACTGTTCTTATGTTCGGACCAACATCAACATGGTAAAATATACAATTGAAAACATCTATTCAATTATTCAGGAGGCGCTATGAACCGCAGAATTCATATTATGGGAGCTTCCGGAGCGGGGACTACCACACTTGGTAAGGCGCTCGCGGCAAGGCTTCCGCATGTTCATCTGGACAGTGACGATTATTTCTGGGAGCAGAAATATAGTAAGCAAACTCCGGTTGCAGCGCGGCTAAGCAGATTGCGTGCCGATTTGGAGCGGCAGGAGCCGTGGATTCTGTCCGGTGCGGTCTGCGGATGGGGAGACGGGCTGCGCGATACTTTTGATCTGGTGATTTTCCTGTGGATACCTGAACAGCTCCGGCTGGAACGTTTGCGGGCGAGGGAATATGAGCGATATGGCGATGAGGGGCTGCCTGGGGGAAGCAAATATGAGGATGTGAAGACCTTCATGGAGTGGGCGGCGCTCTATGATACGGCTGGACCGGAGGTCCGGAGCCGGGCGCTGCATGAGGAATGGATGGCGGGGCTGAATTGTGATGTTATGCGTTTGGAAGGAGATATGCAAGTGGAAGAACGGGTGGCGGCTGTACTGCACCATATGTCCCGGTAAATCCGGCCATGACCGGATCAGGCTTGTTTTTTCACAATATAAGCAATGGAAAAGAGGGCTAAACATGAAGAAGATCGTGCGTGCGCTGCTGCTTCTCGGAGTCATGCTTATGCTGCTTACGTCCTGTAATACGGAAACTACTCATTTCAATTATACGTTCAAAGGCGAGAGTGAAACCTGGTCGGCTGTATATGAGCAGACAGCAAGCCAGAAGCTGACCATCAAAAATGACCGCGTGAAGAATTCCGAAACCAGCAAACGGTATACATTTGATCTTCATTACAAAGGAGAACAGTCAGACCTCGGAGAGATCAAACAGTTCAAATACAGCTATAAAGGGACAAGTGGCGGTGGCAGTCGGACTCAGGAAGGACCCGTTAGCCTCGACATGCTGCATTCAGGAGGGGATGGAACCGGTGCATTTGAGTGGGAGGATTCCGTCATTAAAGTAAATGTGGAATGGGACGGTCACAGTGAGGAGTTTGAACTCAAAAATGATAAGCAGGGCAATTAAGAGCTAATTCCACGGGGAACTGATTAGGAGAGGCTGCCCATGATGAAAAAAGAGAGGGTTGCAGTGGAATGAGCTTAGGGCTGGTTAGGCATTTCAGAGTGCAGCACAAGCCGGAGCGGACCTGGCTGACTGGAGAGCAGTTCAATCTATGGATACAGGGATATGAGACAGCCCCAATTCAGCAACCGGGACATAAGAGCAATATGCAGAAGTGGGATATTTGTCTGTGCAGTGATCAGGCGAGAGCGGTACATACGGCAAGTTATTTTGATGCTCAAGAGTTCGTATATACAGAGCAGCTAAGAGAAATTGGTATAGCAGCCCTGCAGTTAGGTGAATTAAAGCTAAGCGGACTGCGCCTGCCTCTCTCCTGCTGGCTCGTACTTGCACGTTTGTCCTGGACTGCCGGTCATCCCTCTCAACCGGAGAGCAAAGCGGCTGTTCTGCAGCGTGCCCATACGGTAATTGATTCTCTAGCGGCAGAAGCTGAAGCAGCTGCACCGGAAGGGCGTGTGCTGATCGTCAGCCATGGAGCGTTCATGAAGGTACTGGACAGGGAACTCCGGCGCAGGGGATATAAGGCAGAACGGATGTTTTTTCCGCGTAATGGGCAGTTATTTCTGTATGAGAAGAACTAAAGGATTCACAAATATATGAAAGCGGGGCACACAGACTATGGTAACAATCGAAGAAATCGGCATTGAATCGCTTAAGGCGCTAAACACGCTGTACGAAGAACTGATTGGCGGACCGACAGATCCGGTGAAGCTGGAGACGGCATTCCGGTCCATCCGGGAGGATAGCCGGTATGTGTTAATGGGTGCTTTTGTAGACGGGGAATTGCTGGGCTCTATGATGGGGATCGTCTGCCAGGACCTCGTTGGGGATTGCCGCCCGTTCATGGTGATTGAGAATGTAGTGGTCTCTTCGCGTGCACGCCGTCAGGGCATTGGCAAAAAACTGATGACCGCCCTCGAAGACATCGCCCACGAGCGGGACTGCTACTATATTATTTTCGTGTCGGGAGAGAAGCGGAAGGAAGCGCATGTTTTTTATGAGAAGATGGGCTACAAAGAAGAGCGGGTGGAGGGCTACCGTAAGCATTTGAGCTCGCATTAGGTGGATAAGGTGCAAACGAGTAGAGGGAAGCTCACAAGCGTAGGAAATCATAAATTGTATAACATTATCGAAGGTAACAATAAGGGTCTGCCCCCCGTAGTATTTGAGCATGGCTGTGGTTCATCTGCTTTGTTATGGTCGCTTGTAGCCCCCGAAGTTGCCAAGGTTACACAAGTCATCGTATACGATCGCGCAGGTTACGGATGGAGTGAACCAGGGCCGTTCCCGCGTACCAATGAGCAGTGTATATCAGAGCTTTATGAGCTGCTGCTGCAAGCTGGAGTTGAGGGTCCTTATATTTTTGTGGGTCATTCCTTCGGAGGATTAAATGTTAGGCTGTTTACCGGGAAATATCCGCAGCTCGTGGCAGGGGTTGTGCTGGTTGATTCCATGCATGAAGATGAAATAACAGACCGTTTTCCGGAAGAACATGTTAAGGGACAGCTTATGGCTGTTAAGTTCTATTCTGTATTAAAAGTACTGTCTAAGATCGGAGTATTGAAGATTCTTTCGAGTTTCAAAAAAAGACTATTGCGGCCATGCATAGTGAGTTCTCCAATGTGCAGGATGGTTACCGGAAAGTCAGGGAGTTGCCCGCAACAGATATTCCCTTGATTGTCATCAAATCAGGTGTAGTCAATGACTTCTATCCCGGGACTTCAGAAGATACGAAGAGAATAATCAGAGCGAAGCTCCTGGAAGCGGCAAATGATCTGAAGAACTGGTCAGTCAACGGGAGGCTGGTTGAAGCGTCGGGCAGCGGACATAACATACATATTGAGAACCCGCAGGTTGTTATAGATTCAATTATTGAGATCCTCGGAAATACATCTCTGACTAAGATTCGATGAAGCCTTCGAATCAGTCATAAATGAATTATTCAGTAAAGCTGGGACGTACACGTTCCAGCTTTAATTGTATTTGATACAACTAAAAAGAAGTATTGGGCTTACAATTGTAATTTAGTTGCATTCTCTACAACTAAAAACCTGCTTATTCTCTTAGGGAGCACTTTTCTTATTTTTAGTTGTACTGAATACAGTTAAACTTGGAAAATCCGGCTTTGCCTCGTTTTTAACTGTATGAAATACAATTATCCCGCTAAGCTACACTTTGTATTAGATTTCATCCCCCGTAGTAGTCTTAATATACTTCTCCAGAGTGCATTATCACCTCTCCGCCCAAAATTACCGTTTGACCATCCTGATGACAGCGCTTTATAATCCCTTCATGAGTGGCGGACCAGTGGTCATGACTACAGAAGGCGGGGGACAGCTGTGAATCAAATATGCAAAGTGCTGATTGTGGACGATGAAATTCTGGTCCGGCAGGGGATTAAATATGTGCTGGACTGGGAACGCGAAGGATTTCAGATTGTAGGTGAAGCGGCCAACGGGCAGGAAGCGCTGAATTCGCTGCAGACCCTGCAGCCGCATATCATCATTACCGATATTGTGATGCCGGTGATGGACGGTGAGGAATTAACACGCCTAGTGAAGCGGGATTATCCGGCTACAGAGGTAATCGTGCTGAGCAGCTTCAGCGAGTTCCATTATGTGCGCTCCACGTTCCAGAACGGGGTGGCCGATTATATTCTGAAGCCGAAGCTGGAAGCCGGGTCGCTGCTGCAGGTGCTGCAGAAGACCCGGGAACGTATACCGGGACTGGGCGCTTCCGCGGCTGGAGTTCAGCCGGAAGCGGCACCCCAGCGGCTGGATGCCCTGCTCAGCCGGATGATCTCAGGCTACCGGCTGCAGCCTGAAGGCGAGGAGTTCGTGAAGCAGCAGCTTCCGCAGGACTGCTTCAGCTTCCTCGGCTGGGAGACCGGGCGGACCGGACCAGCCGGTGTTACCGGTGCTGACAGCAATGCAGCCACCGCTGGTGCTGATAACGCAGACAATGACGCAGACGCATTGGCAGCCATCACCGCAGCTGTAACCGGGGAACTGGAACGTAGTGTTCCAGGACTGATGCAGTGCATCATCCCTGGCGGCGAGCCGAACGCGGCACTGATGCTGGTCAACCTGCAAGAAGAGCAGTGGCCGGCGCTCTTGCGGGCTGTGAATAAGCTGGCCCAGGCCTTGGCGGGACAAGAGCCTGAGCTGCGCCTGACTCTCAGCCGGGCCTTCGGTTCGCTCAGCGGGGTGGCAGCGGTCTATCAGGAGAGTGTTCTGAAGCTGCGGCAGTACCGCTTCTTTTTGCCGGATCAGGTACTGCTGGTCCACGATGAGCTGCCGCAGAGGGAAGCACAGCTGCCGAAATTCAACCTGACCCAGTTCACGGAGCAGCTGAAGCGCCAGCAGCTGGAGGAGGCGTTCGGCGATCTGCATCAGCATGTCGATGCGCTAAGCCGGCAATATGACGGGGATGTGTTTCAGTTCAAGTCCTTCCTCGGCAATATTATCTTCAATGTGACGAATCAGTTCAGCCACCTGGGAGAGCTGGAGGAAGGGAAATACGGGCTGTTCCGGGCCATAGATGAGGCGGGCTCAGCGGATGAGGCCGTGCAGGTTCTGGATCATTTTCTCGCCCGGGTCATGGAATTGACTTCATCGGCAGCACTGACCCCGGGCAGTAACGCCAATATGACCAAGCTGCTCCAGTATATGGAGGAGCACTACGCCGAACCGCTGAGTCTTACGGAGCTGGCCCGTCATTTTCATTTCAACCCTTCTTACCTGTCCAGTCTGTTCACGACGTATAACCAGGAGGGCTTCAAGGAGCATCTCAATACGATCCGTACGGGCAAGGCGGCAGAATTGCTGCGGGCAGGCGAGGCGCCGATTTCCGAGATTAGCAGCATGGTCGGATATGGCGATCACAGCTATTTTTGCAAAGTGTTCAAGAAATACACCGGCTTGTCCCCGAGCGGCTACAGACGTCAGCATTACGGACAGGAGTAGAGCCTATGCGCAGATATTGGGACCGCTTCAAATTCCACAGCCTGTTCATCAAAATATTCATCGTGATGCTGGTCAGCATTATTGCTGTAGCCATCGCTTCTTCATGGACCACCGTCCGCATGTCGGAGAAGCTGTTCATGAACACCTTCAGCATTACGAATACCAAGGTGATCAGCCAGATTAAGGCGAGCTTCGAATCGTTTCATTATTCCATCGTTACTGCCACCAACAACACACAGCTGAGCGGCACAATTAAGAGCTTCCTGACGGAAGAGGACTCGAATTCCCTGCGGGTGCTGCGGACCTATTATAATATGACGACCCAGATGAAGAAAATCCAGTCTACTCTGGACTCCTACCAGGTCGGGATCAAAATCATGGGCAAAAACGGACGAAGCTATTCCACCAATACGAACAATCTGCTGATGAGTGACCAGGAGCTGCAGCAGCATGAGCTGACCAAGAATACCTTGGCAGAGCCGAAACGGCTGATGTACCAGTTCTATGAGGAGAGCAGCAAGGATTCCCCGCAGAAAGAGGCTGTGATCGTAGCCAGCAAAGCGCTCATGGAACGCACAACGGGCGATATTTACGGAACCTTGTATTTTACCATTCATGAGCAGGACTTCCGCCCCTTCTATGCAAGCTTTGTCAGCACCGGGAATGATGTGGCGATTCTGAACAGGGATGGAGTCATTGTCTCCAGCAACCGCAGTGATCTGATGGGCCAGCAGGCGGAGGATTTACTGCGGTTTGCCAAGGAGATCGAAGAGAAGCAGCTGGATTACAAAAATGTTGATTTCCGCGGCACAGATTCCATTCTGATTGCGGATTATCTGTCTTCCTATGATTTCTATATTGTGAATCTGATTGATAAAAAGACGGCCCTCGGCCAGATGGTCAACGGTAAAATGGTGGTGCTGATCTGCTCAGCCATCGTCATCGTGGCCCTGATCGTCGTGTTCCTGATCTTCAGAAGGCTGACCCGGTCGCTAACCCTGCTGACCCGGCAGATGTCCAAGATTACCCAGCGGAACTTCCATAATTACATTACGGTAACCGGCAGCTTTGAATTTCAGGAGCTTGGACATGCCTATAACTATATGCTTGATGAGCTGAATGATTATGTAGAGAAGCTGGTCGAGACACAGAAGGAGCAGCGGAATGCCGAGCTGGCGGCCCTGCAGCATCAGATTAACCCGCATTTTCTGTATAATACGCTGGCCTCGGTCAACTTCCTGGTGCAGCAGGGCAGCCAAGAGAAGGCGGTTCACACGATTCATGCCCTGATCTCGATGCTGCAGAATGCGCTGAGTAACGTCAGTGAGAGCATCACGGTAGCGCAGGAGCTGGAGAATCTGAAGTCCTATGTGTTTATCAACCATGTGCGCTACGGGGAACGGATCAGAGTGAATTTCTTCATCTCACCGGACTGTATGGACTTCCATCTGCCGAAGCTGATCATTCAGCCGTTTATTGAGAATGCTTTTTTCCATGCGTTTACGAAGAAAAGCGGCGGGTATATTCATATCCTCATCTCCCAGGATGCCGGTTCCCTGCTCTGTGAGGTTGTTGACAATGGAGACGGTATGGATACCGGAGAAGCGGATCTCTCCATGTCCGGGCCTGCGAGCAAGCGCCAGCTGTTCACCGGGATTGGGATCAAGAATGTGCATGAACGGCTGGTGCTGATGTACGGCGAAGAGTACGGGATTACTATTAAAAGCGTCCCTGGTGAGGGGACAGCCATTAGAATCCGTCTGCCGCTGATCCCGGGACAAAAATAATACCATTATCTAAAAAAAGAACAAATTGCAGATAGGCAGCGCTTACAATAAGGCGAAAAAATGACAAATCCCTATAAAGTAAGTTCTAACGGGTCCTCTTACGCGGATGATAAGATTACTTATGTAATAAATAAGCGCTTACATGGAAGCGGACTCATAAAAGCGCATCAAAGGGGAGGATTACAAATGAAAAAAGGCATTGCGTTATTGCTGATTTGCCTGCTTATGCTTACAGCCTGCAGCTCCAATTCGAACTCAGGTTCCGGCTCCAAGAACACAGGGAATGCAGCTGCGGATACCGGAACAGCCGGAAACACAGCAACCACAGAACCTGCTCAGGCAAAAGAAATTACAATTTGGGCCTGGGACCCTGCATTCAATATTGCCGCACTGGAAGTGGCCAAAGCGGAATATGCCAAAACCAACCCTGATGTAAAAGTCAACATTGTAGAATATGCACAGGCTGATATTATCCAGAAGCTGAACACTGGGCTGAACTCTGGAACAACCAAAGGCCTGCCGAATATCGTACTGATTGAGGACTACCGTTCCCAGAGCTTCCTTCAATCGTATAAGGATTCCTTCTACGACCTGAGCGGCTCGATCAAAGGCTCTGACTTCGCGGATTACAAAAGCGGACCGACCAGCCTGGACGGCAAGCAGTACGGAATTCCTTTTGACTCCGGCGTAACCGGACTCTATGTCAGAACCGATTATCTGGAGCAGGCAGGCTATAAGCTGGCCGATCTGCAGGATATTGACTGGAACAAATATATTGAAATCGGCAAAGCCGTGAAAGAGAAGACCGGCAAGGCGCTGATTACACTGGACCCGAACGACCTTGGACTAATCCGTGTGATGATTCAATCCGCCGGTGAATGGTATCTGAAGGAAGACGGCAAGACGCCGAATATTGCCGGCAATGCGCCGCTGAAGGAAGCTTTTGAAATCTATAAACAAATTATGGAATCCAATGTGGCTAAGGTGCATGCGGACTGGAGCCAGTTCGTAGCTGCTCTGAACAGCGGGGACGTCGCTTCGGTACCGACAGGTAACTGGATCACTCCATCGATCACCGCTGAAGCTACACAATCCGGCAAATGGGGGATCGCACCGCTTCCCAAGCTGACTGCGAATGAATCGGTTCATGCCTCGAATCTCGGCGGAAGCTCATGGTATGTGATGAATGTGGACGGCAAGGAAACTGCAGCTGACTTCATGGCAAAGACCTTCGGCTCCAATGTGGAAATGTATCAGAAGCTGCTCACAGACATCGGTGTTATCGGTACCTTCAAAGCGGCAGCGGGCGGAGAAGCTTACAGCCAGGCCAATGAATTCTTCAGCGGCCAGAAGATTGTATCGGATTTCGCCGCCTGGACAGAGCAGATTCCAAGTGTCAATTACGGTATCAATACTTACGCAATTGAAGACATCCTCATTGTAGAAATGCAGAACTATCTGAACGGCAAGGACATTGACAGTGTGCTGAGCGATGCCCAGGCCCAGGCTGAATCACAGATTAAATAGCTGAGTCTTGCACACAGGTAAACCTTGGGCGTGGCCGGCGGCTTCCGGGCTTTCAGGAGGGCGGGGCAGCGTCCGGGGTTTATTTTAAAAGATAAGAATTTATATGCTCCGCGCATAAATTATCCTTATCTTTCTCGCTGAAACGGTACCGTCCTAAAAAAGGACGGCAAAGCCGTTTCTACTTGAATACCATGAAGGGGCTGGGCCGATGTGAAAAAAACAAATTCGAGCGTGAGTATCCGTACCAAAAGCGTATTGACCGGATGGTCCTTCGTCCTGCTTGCGGTCATTCTGATCTTCGTCTTCTATTTCTACCCGATGCTCCAGGCGCTGATTCTGTCGTTCCAGACAGGAACCGGCAGCAATCTTACCTTCACCGGATTCGACAACTATACACGGCTGCTCTCAGACAAAACATTCCTTACTTCCGTGAAGAACACCTTCATCTATCTGCTGGTTCAAGTGCCGCTGATGATTGTACTGGCGCTGTTTATCTCAGTGCTGCTGAATGACAGTAAGCTGAAATTCAAAGGGTTTTTCCGGACGGCGATCTTCCTGCCCTGTGTAACTTCGCTGGTTGCCTATTCCGTAGTGTTCAAATATTTGTTCGCCGGCAATGGACTGGTAAACACCATGCTGCTGAAGCTGCAGCTGGTCAGTGCCCCGATTGAATGGATCACCGATCCGTTCTGGGCCAAAATTACGATTATTATCGCGATCACGTGGCGCTGGACGGGCTACAATATGATTTTTTATCTGTCCGCCCTGCAAAATATTGACAATTCAATCTACGAGGCCGCCAGAATTGATGGGGCTTCGGCGTCACGGCAGTTCTTCGGAATTACTGTCCCGCTGCTGAAGCCGATCATCCTGTTTACCTCGATCACATCCACCATCGGTACCCTGCAGCTGTTCGATGAGGTCATGAATATTACGAAGGGCGGTCCGGGAAATGCAACACAGACGATCTCCCAGTACATTTATAATTTGTCGTTCAAATATTCAGCGGACTTCGGCTATGCAGCCACTGTATCGTATTCCATCGTGATTATGATTGCGCTGCTGTCGGTCATCCAGTTCAAAGTGGCAGGTGATAAAAATGGCTAAGAGCAAACGTTTCTTCATGTATCTGTTCCTCAGCATCGCGGCCATCGTCTCGATCTTCCCGTTCTTGTGGATGGTGGTCAGCTCCACGAACAAGTCGGTTGACGTCACCCGCGGGCGGCTGCTGCCCGGAACACATCTGCTGGATAATTTCCAGAAGCTGCTGGACACCACAGATCTGCAGTTATCCCTGATCAATTCTGCTAAAATCTCGATAACCACCACCCTGCTGGCGCTGCTGATTGCCTCGCTGGCCGGTTACGGCTTCGAAGTCTTCCGCAGCCGCTCGAAGGATATTGTGTTCAACATCCTGCTGCTGTCGATGATGATTCCGTTCGCCGCGCTGATGATTCCGCTGTACCGGATGTTCGGCAAAATCTCCAATGTGTTCCCGTGGATGGGCATTGATACAATGACTTCGGTCATTCTGCCTACGGTGACTACGGCGTTCCTGATTTTCTTCTTCCGGCAGAGTACGAAGATGTTCCCGAAGGAGCTGCTGGAGGCCGGCCGGATGGATGGGCTTAGCGAGGTGGGCATCTTCCTGCGCATCTATCTGCCCACCATGAAAACCACTTATGCCGCCGGGGCAATCATCACATTCATGTCGAGCTGGAACAATTATCTCTGGCCGCTGATCGTGCTGCAGACCCCGCAGACGAAGACGATGCCGCTCCTGATCTCTACTCTGGGCTCGGGCTACGCCCCGGACTACGGCATGATTATGATCGCGATTGTGATCGGCACGATCCCGACGGCGCTGGTGTTCTTTGTGATGCAGAAGCAGTTTGTGGCTGGGATGATCGGGTCGGTGAAATGAACAGAAGAGTTCACTTGGGGCGGGGCGTAGCTACGGTGGATATTTTGGACTTCCGGCCGCTGTTGTCTCCAGATTTCTTGATTCTAGCCGCTTATAGCGGATGAAATCCGGAGACAAAGGCGGACGCTACCGCTCCTACAGTTCCAAAAATCCCCCTCCGTACGCAAGCCCTGTTGTGAAATTCTTAAGTTCATTTATGTGGGGTGTGGCAGGGGAGAATCGCGAAAGAGGCAAGCAGCAGAATGGATGCTGCTTGCCTCTTTCGCTTGCTTATTTTACTAGACGAGGGTTAAATTAGGGGGAAGGAGAGGGATAAGATGAGTTGCTTAACTGCGGACATTCATCCCGAATGTGGCGGCTGGAGCGGTGTTCGTTCAACAATGCAGCAATTGATGTATTCAGCCCCAAGCGGAATTCAGCAATAGTTGTATTCTGTACAATTAAAAACAGCGAAAAGGTAGACTCGCCTCTTTTAAGTGTAGTTTGTACAACTAAATTTGCTTGAATGGGTGAGAACCCATATACATGGCCTCTTTAGTTGTACGAAATACAACTAAACGGAGAATCGTTTGTAAATCAGACGTTTTAGTTGTACAAAGTGCAGTTAAGCGTAACGGAGGTGTACCGTAATCGGGTCACGGCAACCCTCAGCAGGCGATTTACCAAGGTTTTGTCATTAGGTTTAACCTGATACGGGTACTAGTTTAATCGTTGCATGCGTTAACTTAACAAGAGCCGCAGTAGCGGGAGCGCTACATTATTTCAACCGGAGCAGAATGAGAGGATGATTTATACTATGAAGCAGACAAAGAAGCTACTGGCGGGGCTGCTGGCAGCGGGAATGAGCTTAGTATTGTTAGCAGGAGGGAATCCGGGCAAGGTACAGGCAGCGTCCAAAGAATACCCGGTATTGCTGAAGATCAACGATTATTGTGTGCTATATACGGCACCGAAAGCTCCATATGTGGATTCACAGGGACGAATGATGATTCCATTGCGCTCGATCAGCGAGCTGCTCGGGGCGAAGGTCAGCTATGATGCCAAAAGTAAAACTGCTACAATCGGAATGGATGATGTAACGGTTATGTTCACGATTAGGTTGAAGTCCGTTTCGGTTAACGGGGTTGCCCGCTCCATGGATACGATTCCGGTATTGGAGCAGAATTCGATGTTCATCCCGGTCAGTGTGCTGGCGGGCAGTTTGGGCATCGTGAGTAAATGGGATCAGAGTAATCATCTCTATACATTGACAGGGGACACTCTGATGCAGACGGATATTATTAAATTAGCGATAGAGGATTTGGAGAGAAGCGCCTTTGGAGCACCGCCGGGGGCGATTATCAGCAACGATGCTTTCCGTCCTGTCTCGTACACGTTTGACGCGGCAAAGGGCAGCTTTACTGTCAAGTCGCAGAATATAACCGGAAATGATATTCCGGCAGGAGCAGCGGATGTGGCAGCATATGTGGTGTTTAAAGATTCGGTCCAGTTCCCGGTGCAGAAACGGGACAGACCGGCTGTCGGGAAGGACGGGTTCACCTTGGTTACCGCTCAGAAGCAATCGCCCTATCCCCCGCTTTATTTGCTTGTCAAAGGGAGGCTGCTTGACCGCTCCCCCATATAATTACCTGAACAAAGGTGGAATCAGATGATGAAAGATATGCAGGAAATCGTAAACGCTGTTAGCGGCTTGAAGGAAGATGAAGTACACTTGTATTTCATGCGGATTCTGGCGCAGATCAAGCGGTTAAAGGAACAGAGTGAGCGGCATGAAGCACCGCTTGATGAACATATCGCGGGACCGGTTGCCAGCCTGCTGGGATACTACACCAGTCTGATGGATACTCCCAAAAAGCGGGAATTATGGGACCCCTCACCGGATTGTACCCATGTGCATATCGTATGCGGTGATTCCTTCGCCGGAGGCATGAAGCAAGCGTTGACAGGGCTAGGCTGGACAGACTCGCACAAGCTTGTTACACTGCGGGAGAATTATGCCATAGGTCCGCTGGGCCAGCTGGATTCGCCGTAGGGAAGGATGGCCCGGAGTGAATGGTTCTTCCAGAATATCGTAGGATACACTACCGCTTCTGATGAGTGCGAAGAAATGTATTCGGAGCTTATGGACAAGCTTGTGCAGATTCCCGGACAGGCCGAGGTCGTTATCTGGACCAGCGGTAATGCTAATGAGCAGACCGGGCTGCGTCTTGCTGTTCATCTGCTGGGGAGCAGACAGAGCGGGATTGTGGTATGTGATGCCTGTGCAACTTGTGAAGAGCTGTACAACACTCCGGATGCCTCCATCAAATACCGTAGTTCCGGTGAGATTCCGGCCGATAAGCTTCGGGAGGCGCTGCTGCGCATTCAGGACGGCAACAAGCTTACTGCTGCGGATATCACGCGGCTGGACCTGGAGTGGCAGAACATCTCAGAACAGTCCCAGGTATTGCGGATATGGCAAGAGGATGCTGTGCTTGAGGTTCCGGCTGATTATTATGACAGCTACCTGCTGGAGAAGCTGGACTATCTGAAGCCGCCTTCCGGAGATGACGGATTCCTGAAATCAGCCCGGTTAGTCGGAGAGGCGCTGGGATATTGCGACCAATATATCGGGGACGCTTTTTTCGAATATAGGGTGAGAGAACTGATCTATAGCGGTATCCTGGAGATTAAGGGCGTTCCGACAGCGCTGAGATTCTACAGTGTCAGACGCAAAGCAAACTGAGCAGGGAAACAGAACGTTGAATGCCGGAAGTTAAAAATTACATTACAATTCAGGAGGCAGCCTATGCAAACATTATTCCGTTATAACTGGATGGTCCGCGAGGAATGGTACAAATGGTGTGAGGAGCTGCCGGAGGAAGAACTGCTGAAGGAACGGACTGGCGGAATGGGCGGAATCCTGAAGACGCTGGTTCATATTATCGATGTGGAATTGAGCTGGATCCGGGATATGGAGGGTAAGCCTGATTTTCGGGCGGATTTCCTGGAGTATGGCACACTGCAGAAGATCAGGGAGCTGGATGCAAGGTTCCGGCCGGAGGTGGAGCAGTTCGTGCTGGCCTGGCATGAGGGGCTGGAGCAGAACATACTGAAGGATGAGCGGGCTGATGGACGGGTAATTGAGGATGCCTGGGGTGAGATTATGCGCCATATTATCGCTCATGAGATTCATCATTCCGGCCAGCTCTCTATATGGTCCAGGGAGCTGGGCAGGAAGCCGGTATCCGCCAATCTGGTGGGCAGAGGGCTTGCGGGCAGTTTGCCCGGCAGAGAATAAAGGATGCTTTTAGTCCTCTTTCAGACTTAATTTTACACTGCCAGCAGGCATGAACAAGATACAAATCTGAGTGTTGAAAAGGCCGCATCCAAGGCGGGCGAAGCTTAGATTAGCTTTACAGCTCCGGCGGAAACCAAAGGTGACGCAGATCCACCCAGCCCTGGCTGTTGAAGGTAACGCCACGGACAGAGGGCAGATAAGCCGTCTCGGCAGGCTTCTCGTACAGGATGTGCAGCTGATGATCCCGGGTCAGGCTGTCCTCGATAATCCTGAAGCCTTCTGTCCGGGCAGCGGCGTCAGGCTCGCGGGAGATCATATGCAGTCTGCCTTCAATGTCGGCGCGGGTGCGCGGCTCAATATGCTGCGATAGTGTCAGATACAGATCGTACAGCCGCAGCTGTTCATCCTGATCACGGAGCAGGGAGAAGACAATCAGATCCGATTGCAGGCGGATCGGTCCCTTGAATTCCTCCGGGGATACGGAGACCACCTTACAGGCATACCCGTGCTGCTTCAGCCTTGCTGCAATGTATTCAGCGTCCCCGGCATACTGCGGAATGGTGGCAATCTGCAGTGCTGCCGCCGGAAGACCGGCTGAATGCGTGAAAGGTTCACGGGGAGCTTCATGCAGACAGGACAGAATATCGGCACGGAGAAGGGGATCGCTTAGCGGTCCCTTTTTTTTGGTGTTGCAGGTGACGAATTTGCGTACCGAGGATTCGGAATGAATCTTGCTCAGGGAGCCGGTACCCGCTGCCTGCGGATTCGGAATGACATGGAAGCCCGAACCCGTCTCGGAGGGTCCCGGCGCAAGCCCCCAAGGTACATAGATGATTTCCACACGATCCAGATGGGCCCGCCCCTGAAAATAATAAGGGAACACCTCCAGCACGCAAGTATCCTCGCTCATCTCCACTACCTTGAAAGGCCCCGTTCCCGCAGGTCTTCGTCCAAATACATTCTCACCGATGGACTGCAGGTCACGGGGGACGATCGCCGCCCGGCTGGTGCAGAGGAACGGGAGGAAGAGCTCGTTCGGCTTCTTCAGCAGAATGCGGACGGTGGAGGCATTCAGTGCTCTAACTTCCTGAATTTCCTTGAAAATATAGCTGTACAGCGTCCGCTGCGAGGTAGACATCATCCGTTCAAACGAGTAGACCACATCCTCGGCGGTCAGTACCTTGCCGTGATGGAACAGAACTTCTTTGCGCAGATGGAAGGTCCACGCGGTACGGGCTTCGTCAATCTCCCAGGCATGGGCCAGACCGGGGATCACTTTGCCGCGTTCGCCGCTGCGGCCGACCAGACCGTCAAAAACATGGCTGGAAACAAAAGACTCTGCCAGCAGATTCATATACAGCGGATCGAAGGTATGCAGCTGCTGCGTGACCGGCAGCCGCAGCGTATCAATCCGCTTGTCGCTCTGCATCTCGGCGTGATGCCCGAAGTAAGCCAGCAGCCAGCCCTGGAGTGTATCCTGCAGGGCGGAGGTGCGCGCATGTCCGCGGATTCCCTCCAGAGCGCTGCTGATATCCTTGCTGCTGATGGCCTGCATCATGGATTCCAGGGCAATATCCTCGGAGGCTGCGAGGAACACCAGCTTGGAGCGCCGCCCCCGTCCCCGGCTGGGCGTCCAGGTGATCCAGTTCATTTCTACCATTTTGCGGATCACATGCAGTGCATTGCGGTGGGTACAGCCGAGGGTCAAGGCCAGCTCATCGAGAGTAACAAGGACCTCTGCCGGGCCTCCATGATGCGAATGCAGCTTCAGAAATTGACTGTGTAGCTTCATTTATAGGGTTCTCCTTTCACAAAATAGGAAATTAATAATAATATATTTCTCTTTTTCTTCTTATTTTATCAGCTAGAATCAGGGTAGGAAAGTAAAAAGATGGAGGAATTTACCATGGACAATCAAACCGTATCCAAACCGGGGTTTGCGCGCGTTGTTTTGTTGGCCGCGTTTCTGCTTGCGCTTGTGCATCAGTTCCTGTTCTACGGCAAGATGCCCGGAATCTCTTACCCTATTTTTGTAGTGCTGTTCTACGCCTTTATGTTCTATTTCGGCAAGGAGAAGCTGCGTAAGCACAACTGGTTCAGCTATATGTGGACGGGTTCAGTCTTCCTTTTGTCGCTGACGTACGCACTGTTTGGCAACTGGTTTTTCTTCGGGCTGAATTTTCTTGTCATTCCGGCGCTGATTCTATTACATATGACTTATATGTTCAGTTACCGCCTGCCCTCCTGGAGCGGCTTCGGGCTGATCGGAGCGGCTTTGGAGCATTTCTTCCCCCAGAGCCTGCGCCACTGGAACACAGCGGTGAAGCTGTTACGCCGTAACCAGGGCGGGGTGTCTAATGCACGCAAGCAGGTTCTGATCCGTATAGTAATCGGGCTGCTGATTTCCGTTCCGCTGCTGCTGATCGTCACCTCGCTTCTCTCCACGGCGGATGGGGTATTCAACCGGCTGCTGTCAGAGCTCCCGGGTTACTTTGACAATATCTCCTTTGGCGAATGGATCAGCAGGGCGTTGTGGATTATCCTGCTTGGCCTCGGGATGTTCGGCTTTGTGTGGGGATTCATTGACAGTAAGTCCTATATCCGGACCTATCCGCCTGGAGGGCTGGATACTCTGACAGAGCAGGATGTGAATGAACCGGAGGAGGAAAGCATCGGCGTTGATGATCCGATCATCATTACTACGGTTCTGGCGGTGATCAATGCCGTATACATGCTGTTTGTGAGCGTGCAATTCTCGTATTTGTTCGGAGCCTGGGAAGGCATTCTGCCGGATGACAAGACCTATGCGGATTATGCACGGAGCGGATTCTTTGAGCTGATTCTGGTGACAGCGATCAATTTCGCTATTCTGCTGCTCTCCTTGCTGGCGGTGCGCAAAGCAGGCGGCGGGCTAAAGCGGGTAATTCAGATTCTGCTCTATATTCTGGTTCTGTGCTCGATGGTTATGCTCTACTCTGCCTACTCACGGCTGACATTGTATGAAGAAGCGTATGGCTATACCTATATCCGCTTCCTGGTGCATGCCTTCATGATCTTCCTCGGGCTGCTGCTTGTTCTGGCTGCGGTACGGATCAGCCGGGCAGAATTCCCATTGCTTAAGTGTTACATCGTGCTCGGTTTGCTGTCTTATGTGCTGATGAACTATATCGGGATGGATCATATTATCGCCAGGCAAAATATTCAGCGGTACGCCGCAAGCGGCACCCTGGATGCCAATTATCTGGCCGGATTGTCCGCGGATGTGGTTCCGGAGCTGATTGAGTTCAGCAAGCAGGAGAAGGGTATTCTTGACGAAGCGCTGCACAGCCGTTTGTCTGACCGGTCAGAGCCGCTGAAGAGCTGGCCATCCTTCAATCTAGCCAAGTTCCAGGAGCGTAGGGAACTGGAACATTATTTTGAGAAGGGCGTTGCACACTAATATGGGGATAAAACGGATAGTATTTATTCTGATTGCGGTGATCATTGCGGGTTTCGGTGTCTATCAATTCTCGGCATATTCCGAAAAGCTGACGCCTTCCACAGACCTTGCCCGCGAAGCGATCGCCGGTGTGAACCTGCATGACAATATTAATGACAGTTACCTGCTTAAGCAGTTAGGCAGCCCGTTAAGTAAAGAGGATAATGATCTGTATGATTACTATCATTGGGAGGACGGTCTTGTCACTGCCTCTGTCCATTCCGGCCCTGACGGCGGTCTGATTAAGCGGATCATGATCACCGCCACGGATAATAACCGTTCGGATGATCCGCTCCATACAGCCTTAGGCATCGGACTGGGAGACACCAAACAAAGTGTGCTTGACCTGTATGGAAGCAAATATTACAAAAGCAATGAGCAGACCGCAGATATTATCGGATACATTGATCATAAACAAGGGGTAACTTTGGAATTCTGGTGTTCTCCGGATGCAACTGTAGCTGAAATCCGCCTGGACGACGCCGATATGAAGTAACGCCGGTTAGCCCTTTGCCCTGGAGCTGTGGTACAGTTTGAACATAAGATTGACTTTACACGGCGGGAGAGGAAGAACGGCATGAATTCGATAGTAAATCCGGAGGCGGTACGCAGTCTTGCGGAGCAGAATAATCTTACGGCAATGTTCAGCAGCGGCGCAATTGCCCAAATGGAGCTTCGGCGCTACAGCGACGGGGACGCAGTGTGTTCGGTGGGCGACCGGCTGGAGAGCATGTTCATTCTGGTGCAGGGCAAGCTGAAGATTCATACGCTGCTGCCTAACGGCAAATCAATGCTGGTCCGGTTCGCCAGGCCGATGTCGGTGATCGGGGATGTGGAGCTGCTGCGCCAGTATCCGGTTAAGAATGAGGTGGTATCGGTGGGGGACAGCCTGCTGCTGGTGGCCGGAAGAAAGCTGCTGCTAAAAGAGTTCGAAGACAATACGGCGCTGCTGCGCTTCCTCGTCGGGGAGCTGAGCCATAAGCTGTATACGCTGGGCCAGACCTCGGCCATGAATGTGCTGTATCCGGTGGAGAACCGCTTCGCCAGCTACCTGATGTCACTCTTCTCGGACAACACCGGCGCTCAGCGCGTGGAGGAGATCCGTACCTCCAGCCTGACAGAGACTGCCGATCTGCTGGGGACAAGCTACCGGCATCTGAACCGGGTGGTGCGCCGCCTGATCGAAGAAGGGATCATTGAACGCAGGCGCGGCCGGCTGATCGTGCTGGATGAAGAGAGGCTGGCCATGCTGGCGAACGGGAATTTGTATGAATGAACCTAAGTGAAAGTGAACTCTAGTGAGACTGAGTGAACCTGGGTGAATGACAGCAGCCTACTTACATAGCTATAGAAGTTTAACGCATAGAGTACTCTTCCAGAAAACCGTCATTTCCTGCCTTCTTTGGCCGGGGTGGCGGTTTTTGTGTTTTTTTTGAAAATATGGTGTTTATGTTCTTGCATCAGGAATCTCACTGAAACCCACGGAGCCGGGCCAAAGGAGAGCCAATGTATGCGAAAAACCGAATACAATGTGCTGCCATGAAGGTATGTTACTGTAATTCATCATTCTTACAGCCTTGCCTGCATGTTTCAGCGAATGCTCAGCTCCATTTCAGATTGGTTTAAGGATTGGAACGTAAGATACAGGCATGAGGAAAAGATTAGCAACACGCTTGAGGAGGGACGGGCCAGCGCCAGACGCATGGAGCGTGCATGCAGGTGGATATACGCAGGATACATAGTGTACAAGCCCCTAAGGGCAGGGGTTATGCAGTATAGCTTACATATGGAGTGGAGGAGTTCATGATGTTCAATAGACTTAGAGGGATACGTGCCAAAATCATGTCCGGCTTCGCCGCCGTTATTATCGTGTTCATTATCGCAATCGCGGGCAGCACATTATTTCAGGGGAAGGTAACCATGCTTACGGAGCAGATCAACCATAATTACAGCAAACTGTCACTGGTGCAGGGGTTAACCGATGATATCCGTACAGCAGATGGGCTGGCGGCGAGGTATGTCATGAGCAATACGGATGAGGAAAGAACGGCCAACCTGACTGCTTATGAAGCGATGATCCCGCAGATTACGGCGGCGGCTGAAGAACTGAAGGGTGCGGGCCTGAACGAAGCTGAGCTTGCGGGAATTACGAATCTGGAGAGTGAATGGGGCAATTATCTTACCGTGCTGGAGGAAACTTTTGCCTTAGCCAAAGACGGGAATTTCCCGGAAGCCCAAAAGTCGTTTACGACGCTCTCTCTGGATACCATTATCGATTCACAGCTTGTATTTGAGAATATGCTGCATGAAGAAATTGCGAAGGAGCAGAGTCAGGCGGCTACCCACCGCAGCTCGTCTATGGTTACGAGTATGGGAGTCACGGGATTATCTGTCCTGCTGGCTGTGCTGATCGCGTTCGTGATGTCGGCACGGATTCTGAAGCCACTGAGTGATGTGAACAAGCAGCTCAAAGAGATTGCAGACGGCGATGCCGATCTGACCCGCAAGCTGAGTGTGCGGACGAAGGATGAGATCGGTGATCTGGCCCTGAATTTCAATAAAATGACCGATAATCTGGCAGCGATGATCGGCCAGGTGAATGCTTCTGCCAGCGGCCTCGCCGCTTCTTCGGTCAAGCTGACCGCTGATAGCGGGATGACTGCTGAAGCGACTGAGAAGATCGCCGGGATTATGGGCGAAGTTGCCACCGGCACGGGCCGGCAGATGAATGATCTGCAGACCAACATGAACACGATTATTGAAATGTCAGCCGGGATTCAGCAGATTGCTGCCAGTGTACAGGATATTTCGGAAGCCTCGCTGCGCTCTGCCGAATATGCAGTTGCAGGAGATCGATCGCTGCAATCCGCCGGCCGTCAGATGGATTCCATCAACGAATCCATTCAGTCCCTCTCGCACCAGGTCATGGGCTTCGTGAAGCGGTCACAGGAAATTGGCAGCATTGTCGGAGTGATCAAGGGGATTGCCTCGGAGACGAATATGCTGGCGCTGAATGCGACGATCGAAGCGGCGCGGGCCGGAGAGCAGGGCAGAGGATTTGCGGTAGTGGCCGATCAGGTACGCAGACTAGCCGAACAGTCAGCTGAATCCGCCAATCTGATTGCAGAGATGGCCGCCGGAATCCAGTCCGATGCCGACCATGCAGTGAAGGTGATGAAGAACAGCATGAACGAAGTGCAAAGCGGGACTAATATCATTGAAGAGGCCGGACATTCCTTCCATGAAATCCGCAGCTCGATTGATTTGCTGGCCGGACAGGTTCAGGAGGTATCCGGAGCCGTGGAAGAAATCACGGCGGCAACGGAGGAAATCGTAGACTCCATCCGCACGGTTACGCAGATTTCGGAGACCACTGCTGCGAATACGCAGCAGGTATCCGCTGCCTCGCAGGAGCAGATGGCTTCGGTAGAACAAATTGCTTCATCTGCCAGCGCGCTGAGTATGCTGGCGCAAGGTTTGCAGGGTCTCGTGGCACGTTTCAACGTGTAGATTAACCGGTCTTCAGCTTATTTTCAGCTTGATCGTGCAGAATAATAGAGAATTCTCTCCCAGAGAATATAACATAGACCCTCGCCGGAAACGGCGGGGGTCTTTGCATTCAGCGGGTAGAAGCATTCATAATCATTCATGCCCGATGGATGAATATACTATTTCGCCATCTTTCTCAGGTAGGCTTCCTCAAGAATCTGAAGTAACCCTTCAGTCCGTATATGAATGAACGTCTCCCAGAACAGCCTGCCTTTCTCACTTAATTCTTGATCGGTGTAGCTGCCTTCTTCAAATTTCCCCCAGCAGCCATCTTCGGTAAGCTTGTCCCATCCCATATAATCTGCATACAACCGGTTCTCGGCAGGGATATTGGAGCCCATAGACTTCGTCTGAACCCGTTCAGGACATAACCACATGGCGGTGCACACCGACAATAACCCGGCATGCATTTCATCTACCTCCTCCAAACCAGCTTGCGTCGCTGCTTCTGTCCAGGCATGAGGAGTGTTGTGATTTGGGGCGATCAACAGAAGCTCGGGGTACTTGTAATTGATATGCTTAACAAACGCCGCTTCCCAGTACGCTCCACCATGTCCATTGCAAACTACGAACTTGGTAAATCCCTGTCTTGCTAAATTCATAATAATATCTTCTAACATTGCAGTTAAAATATTCGGGCTGACCGTTCCCGTTCCCTTACAGTTGGCATGCTCTTCTGAAGTGTTAAACGGGAGGGTAGGCAGAACGTAGGCATTTAATGCTTTTCCATAGGATTCAGCATACAACTCTGCAATTAATGTATCCAAATGCATTGGAAGAAAGGGTCCGAATTGCTCGGTTGCACCAACGGAGATAATAACAGTATCAATTCCGCTGGCTGCAACTTCGGTCGTTGTATTTTTATAACTAAGCATAATAACCTCCTGATCATCTGGTCAATTAATTATCCCGTAGAATTACCTAAACCTTCATATATTGACTATACAGCTCCTCAAAAGTATCATAGCGTTCGACTGAACGCCCAGTCCGGTTATATTCTTCCAGATATTCATCCATCGCCAGCAGGAACTGCTCCTTAAATCCATCAAGCTGATCCGCATCGAAGTGTTGCAGCAGATCAAACCTCCGGGTTCCCCGCGACTCTGTCATTTCATCCAGGAACTGCTGTGCCCCCATTGCGGTATAGAAAGCATAGGATTTGTCTTTCATTTCGCTGCTTGCAATAACCTTATGGCGGTAATTACACCATAGCTCTTCATAGGTGCCCGCCAGATTATCGTAGGCCGGTACAGGCTGGATTACATATTTTTGATACAAGGTATTGTACAGATCATGGATGCTTCTTAGAAGGGTATAGGTGGTGCTTCGTATGTCATCCATAGTCTTGGCATGAATCACATCCATATATATCGTTTCAAAATCCTCAGGAATATACCGGTAGGCGGCAATTTCCTCCAGATATCGCTTAAGCCCTCTTTTAAAATACGTATTATTCAAATTTGTCAGTGCATAGACCAGATTGTAGACCACCTCGCATGAAGCCAGCCTGACGGTTCCGAGATCCTCAGCAAGCATGGTATTCGCATACTCCTGCTTGGCACTGTCGATCCACTTCTTCGCTCTGCCGATGCATTCGCTCCCGATAGGCTTAGCTAAAGTGTCCAGCGCCCTCTGTCTGTACGCATTGAATTTCTCCAGATATTCCGGTTTGGCACAATAGAGCACCTGCAAATCTATCAGACTGGAGGTCATCGGACTCTCAAGCGCAGCCTGCTCTTCAATCCGGGTCTCCCATGGAGTGCAATAGATATCGTATCCGACATCCCCCAGTATGAAGCAGGAAGAGATGCCCCAGCCCTGATGGTTGTTATTGATGATAATTAGATCCAGATCGCTTTTGTCATGGAAATCTCCGGTACGAAAAGAGCCCGTAAGCCCGATCATTGCAATCTCCTCCGGATAATCCCGCTTGGCCCGCTCAATAACCATGTTAATGAGTTTCTCGTTTTTAAGGAATAGTTCCTGTTGGTCAGCTTTATTCATGTGTAGTTCCCCCTTGGCCCGTTCCTTGTGTATCCATTGTATAGGCATCTTGCCTGCGGGGGTATGCCGACTTTAATTAGGTTTAATCTCTCCCGGTGTTGTTCAGAGGAAGGGCTCCAGTCAACATCACTTAGCGTGCTGCATAAAAATATGAAATCCGTATTTATGCACACACTAATCATAGAATAAGCCATCGACCTCAACCTAGTGATATCTTATATTATTACCATAATTAGTTAGTTCATAGGCTCACTCCGGGTCCGGTCCGTTTCACTTGCGCTGGCGGAGAGTGCTGATCTGGCTGATTGCAACATAATCTTCAGGACTGCAGGAAGGCAGGGGGAATTAAGGAGGCGAGGAGTATAAGGATAAGGGGAAGGGGCATTTTTGAAAGCGCATACTTTAAGGCTGCATCATAAAATTATAGGAGGTGGTTGGCAGATGATTACCAGACACAAGGCTTCTGTGAAAAGGACATTCCTGCTGTACAGTCTGATTCTTGCGCTATGTGTGGGCCAGTTGGCGTTATTCCCGGCAGTGGGGGCAGCGGCAGGCAATCTGGCTCAAGGCAAGACGATTACCGCTAGCTCGGTCGGTGATGTGTATGTGGCAGCGAACGCCAATGACAGCAACCAGGGGACGTATTGGGAGAGTGCCAGCAATGCTTTTCCGCAATGGATCAAGGTCGATCTAGGCTCCAGCAGCAGTGTCAATCAGGTTGTACTCAAGCTGCCGTCAGCCTGGGAAGCAAGAACACAGACATTGTCCGTTCAAGGCAGTACGGATGATGCTTCTTACAGCAACCTGGCTGCATCAGCTGCCTACAGCTTCAATCCTTCCAGCGGCTCTAACACAGTCACTGTTAATTTCACTGCTGCAACAGCCCGTTATATTAAAATAACCTTCACGGCCAACACCGGCTGGCCTGCTGCGCAGTTATCCGAACTCGAGGTGTTCGGAACTGCGGTTTCTGCACCGGGAACTTATGAAGCGGAAGCTGCCGCCTTGTCCGGCGGGGCCAAAACCAACACAGATCACACCGGCTATACCGGGTCGGCGTTTGTTGATGGTTATCTTGCCCAAGGAGCAGCGACAACGTTCACCGTTTCGGCTGCATCTGCTGGCAATTACAGCGCAGCGCTGCGGTATGCCAATGCCTCCGGCAGCATCAGGACGCTGAGTGTCTACGTGAACGGTACCAAGATCAAGCAGACCTCACTTGCTAACCTGGCCAACTGGGATACCTGGTCCACACATGCAGAAATCCTGGCGTTAAATGCCGGAAATAACACGATTGCCTACAAATACGATGCGTCCGACTCCGGAAACGTGAATCTGGATCAGCTGGTCCTGACCGTCTCAACGGCACCGACGGCTACAGCAACCCCCGTTCCGACGGTGGCACCAACGGTAGCGCCGACAGCCACACCAGTGCCAACGGCAACAGTAGCACCAACGGCTTCTCCTACTGTAGCCCCGACGGCCACACCAACCCCAACGCCTGCTCCAACCCCAACTGTCACACCATCACCTTCGCCAACTGCCTCGCCGACGGCCTCCCCAAGCGCGGGTCCTGGCTCGAACCTGGCAATCGGCAAAGCGGTTAATGCCTCATCTTCAGTCTTTACGTTTGTCCCCGCCAATGCCAATGACGGAGATGTGACTACGTACTGGGAAGGAGCGGGCGGAAGCTACCCGAACACACTGACTGTGAACCTTGGCGCGAACGCCAATGTGACCTCGGTAGTTGTGAAGCTCAATCCGTCTGCGGCCTGGTCTACCCGTACCCAAACCATTCAGGTACTGGGTCATAATCAGTCTACAGGAACCTTCACGAGTCTGGTGCCAGCCACGGTGTATACCTTTAACCCGGCCAGCGGCAACTCCGTGACCATTCCAGTCACAGCAACGGCCAGCGAGCTGCAGTTGAAATTCACCACGAACTCCGGTTCAAGCGCCGGACAGGTAGCTGAATTTCAGATCATCGGCACACCGGCTGCGAATCCGGATCTGACGGTAACGGCAATGTCCTGGAGCCCTTCCGCTCCGGTAGAGACCGATGTCATCACGCTGAATGCTACCGTCAAGAATACCGGGTCTGCTTCAGCGGCAGCAACAAACGTCAGCTTCTATCTGGGTACCACGCTTGCCGGGGCAGCACCAGTCGGGGCTCTGGCCGCAGGAGCTTCGGCGACAGTGTCGCTGAACATCGGCGCCAAAGATGCCGCAACCTATGCCTTAAGTGCAAAGGTCGACGAGAGCAACACCGTCATTGAGCTGAATGAAGGGAATAACAGCTATTCGAATCCCGCATCGCTTACCGTAAATCCGGTATCCAGCTCGGATCTGACTGCTTCTCCGGTCAGCTGGTCGCCGGGGAATCCGGCTGGCGGGAATACCGTGAGCTTCTCAGTCGCTATTAAGAATCAGGGAACGGCAGCCTCGGCAAGTGGTGCACATAACATCACATTGACTTTGACTGATGCGACCACCGGTGCGGTAATCAAAACGCTGACCGGTACTTATAACGGTGTCATTGCCAGCGGCAGCACTACAGCTCCGGTTACTCTTGGAACCTGGACCGCAGTGAACGGTAAATATAATGTAAAAACAGAAATTGCCGCAGACGCTAATGAACTGGCAGTGAAACGGGCCAACAACATCCAGAATCAGTCGCTGTACATTGGACGCGGGGCCAATATGCCTTACGATATGTATGAAGCGGAGGACGGGGTTGTCGGGGGCGGAGCAGTCAAGCTGAATCCGAACCGCAATATCGGCGATCTTGCAGGTGAAGCCTCGGGCAGAAGAGCAGTTACACTGAACACAACGGGCAGCTATGTTGAATTCACTACCAAAGCCAGCACCAACACGCTCGTTACCCGGTTCTCAATTCCGGACTCGGCAAGCGGTGACGGAACAACCGCTACACTTAATATCTATGTGAACGGCGTATTCAACAAAGCCATCACGCTGAACTCCAAATACGCCTGGCTGTATGGCTCAGAGATCAGCCCGGGCAATTCCCCAAGCGCCGGTTCGCCGCGCCACATCTATGATGAAGCGAATATTATGTTCGACAGCACCATTCCGGCGGGCAGCACAATCAGACTTCAGAAGGACGCAGCCAACACTTCACAGTATGCGATTGACTTCGTCAGCATGGAGCAGGTAGCGCCGATCGCTAATCCGGACCCGGCCAAATATACGGTTCCGCTCGGCTTCACGCACCAGGACGTGCAGAATGCGATTGATAAGGTCCGTATGGATACAACCGGCAACCTTACCGGTGTATATCTTCCAGCCGGATCGTATGAAACCTCGAACAAGTTCCAGGTCTACGGCAAAGCGATTAAAATTGTCGGAGCCGGACCCTGGTATACGCGGTTCTATGCGCCGGTTAACCAGTCCAATACGGATGTTGGCTTCAGGGCTACCGATTCAGCGAATGGATCAACCTTCTCAGGGTTTGCCTATTTCGGCAACTATACCTCACGGATTGACGGTCCCGGCAAAGTGTTCGACTTCTCCAATGTAGCGAACATTACGATCGACAACATCTGGACCGAACATCAGGTATGTATGTACTGGGGTGCGAATACCGACTACATGGTGATCCGAAACTCCCGTATCCGCAACACCTTCGCCGACGGCATTAATATGACCAACGGCAGCACGAACAACCTCGTGTCCAACAATGAAGCCCGGGCGACCGGAGATGACAGCTTCGCGCTGTTCTCGGCAATCGATTCCGGCGGCTCGGACATGAAGGACAATGTATACGAGAACCTGACCTCAATCCTGACCTGGCGTGCAGCCGGTGTAGCCGTCTACGGCGGTTATGCCAACACCTTCCGCAACATCTATATTGCGGATACACTCTGCTATTCGGGGATTACGATCAGCTCACTGGACTTCGGCTATGCGATGAACGGCTTCGGCGCATCGCCAACGACGAATTTCCAGAATATTTCGGTCGTCCGAGCCGGCGGACATTTCTGGGGTTCACAGACCTTCCCGGCCATCTGGGTATTCTCCGCCTCCAAGGTGTTCCAGGGCATCCGCGTCAGCGATGTGGATATCATTGATCCGACCTATCACGGGATTATGTTCCAGACCAACTATGTCGGCAATTCACCGCAATTCCCTGTAGCGGACACGATTTTTACAAATGTTACGATTTCCGGCGCGCAGAAGAGCGGCGATGCCTTCGACGCCAAATCCGGAGTCGGCATCTGGGCCAACGAATCGGCAGAAGCCGGCCAAGGCCCGGCGGTAGGCAACGTTGTCTTCAACAACTTGAAGATCCTGAACACTGTAACGCCTATTAAAAATACCACGTCAACGTTTACGATTACGGTGAATCCGTAGGGCTGAAATTGTATAGCTGATTATTGTATGGCTGAATATTGCTCAGCTGCATTATGCTAAGTTGCATGATATTCAGCGTGCTGCAAAAAACCGCCTCCCGTGTGTCCGGGGGGCGGTTTTTCCCGTTGAAACGGATAACTGTCCTCCTGTGGACAGCATAACCTGTTCATCTTGGAACCGGGTCTAAGACTGTTTGTACAAACAGCCACCTAACTGCGGAAATCCTGCAGGTTATACAACATTTCAGGCTCAAGCTCGCCTAACTGCGGAAATCCTGCATATTTTACAACATTTCAGGCTCTGTCCCGCCTAAAAGCCGGAAATATTGTATGATATACAACAATTAAGGGGTTATATTGCTTATCACAGGGAAATTATTGTATTTTGTACAACAATCCGTAATTTGGCTCGCTCATCTGCTGAAAATCCTGCATAAAGTACAACAATTCCGGTTGTGTCCCACATTACCGGTGTTATCCCTGCTAGTTAGTCCTGTGTCCGCGCTAATCCTTACTATTCTCGCAGCCCTTGCAGCCCCCGCCGCCACACATTCCGCAATCCACCCCCGCCGCCACGCACCCCCGCCGCCACACCTTCCGCAATCCACCCCGACCGCCATGCACCCCCGTCGCCACACCTTCCGCAATCCCCCCACCGCCACCCCCCCCCCGCCGCCACCCCCCCCCGCATCCCCCTGCCGCCACGTACTACACATCCCCCCACAGATCGCCGTTCAGCACTAAGTACACTTATACAAGCCCTCTGACTCCACTATTCAAGCGGGCATAGGCGGTTCAGTATTCTGTCCGTGGATATTAGCAGGGTTTCTGGCTTAAGAGTAGCCCCTCTGAAGCCGCCAAATCGACAAGTGCCACCCGGTAGCGATACAATGGATGTTACATCGTGCATGAAGATTAAGACAGGAATAGGGGAGGTATATATATGACTAAGCTGGTAGTCAATAATATTACAGAGCTGATCGGCGGTACGCCGGTTGTACGCTTGAACCGCATTACCGGGCCGGAGGATGCGGAGCTGTACGTGAAGCTGGAAATGTTCAATCCCAGCGGCAGCGTTAAGGACCGGGCTGCATATAATCTGATCCTGCAGGCGGAGCTGGACGGGCGCCTGCAGCCCGGCGGGACGATCATCGAGCCGACGAGCGGCAATACCGGCATCGGCCTGGCGATGAATGCGGCGGCGAAAGGGTATAAGGCAATCCTGATCATGCCGGATAATATGACGAAGGAACGGATCAATATCCTGAAGGCCTACGGAGCGGAGGTTGTGCTGACACCGGCGGCAGAGCGGATGCCTGGCGCTATTGCCAAGGCAGTAGAGCTGGGCAAAGAGATTGCCGGGAGCTTCATTCCGCAGCAGTTCGAGAATCAGGCGAATCCGGACATTCACCGCATTACCACCGCTCCGGAAATTCTGGAGCAGATGGAAGGCCGGCTGGACGTATTCGTAGCTACGTCCGGAACAGGCGGCACGATTACCGGCACAGGAGAAGCGCTGCGTGAGCAGCTGCCGGAGCTCCGTGTGGTTGTCGTGGAGCCGCAAGGGTCACCGGTGCTCTCCGGCGGCAAACCCGGACCGCATAAGCTGGTGGGCACCAGCCCCGGATTCGTGCCGGCGATTCTAAATACCGGCATCTATAATGAGATTGTGCAGGTATCCGATGAAGATGCACTGGATATGGTAAGGAGGTTGGCCAGTACCGAAGGGATCCTGATTGGTCCTTCCGGCGGAGCCGCAGTATGGACAGCCTTGCAGGAAGCCCGGCGCCTTGGCCGCGGCAAGCGGGTGCTGTGCATTGCTCCCGATACTGGTGAACGCTATCTTAGTATGGGTATATTCGAATAACTCCACTGGAGGGGACCCTATGAATCGCGTGAAGAGAAGTTCCCGGCACCGGTTGAAAGCAGCCGGATTGATTATTCTTACGGCAGCAGTAGTCTTCGCCTTGTCCGGGTGTTCAAGGACAGACGGTAATGACAATGCAGGCGGTGCAGAATCTCCGGCCATGCCATCACCTGTGGCGCAGAGTCCGTCGCCTGTCCCGCAGCAGACCGCTGTCCCGCAAACGGCGGACCCTACAGCAGCCGCCGAGGGTACCGAGTCGCCTGCCCTGGCGGCATTCCTCGATCCCGCCAAGCTGCAGCCTGTCTTCGGCTTCGCCGACGAGACCGGGAGTCATATTCTTGTGACCTCGCAGGAAGAGGGAAGCGGGGAGCAGATGGAATCCCTGAATACCGCTATCGGCAACGGAGGCCAGGTACTGGCCGTGAAGTTCGGGAAGCGGCAAGCGGGGAGTGAGAACAGCAATGGACGGGAGCTGGCGAATAATTTCGCTAATCTGGCCGGATTTGTCTACACGGTAGAGAGTGGCGCAGCGAAACCGGATGAAACCTATTATCTGGCTGATTCCGCCCTCTTCCCGCCGGCTGCCTTGCTGGAGCTTCAACCGGCTGACCCGGCTGCTCCGCAGCTTGCCGCCGGAGATCCCGTGCGCAAGAGCATTGCTGCCGTTAAGCACCGGGAGATTCAGTCCGCCTGGAAGCTGGCTGATCTGGCCCTGAATAGGGAGCTGTATCTGGTCCAGTTCATAAGGGAGGATAAGGATATGCTGTTCAGTCTTGTCCTGAATGAAGACGGTAAGCTCAGCTTCATGGATTATCCTGCGGTTATTGAGAACGATGAATATTCGGTCTGGCGTGTCGATGACGGCGGGGAGATGCGGCCGGAGATGTTCTCGTTATTGTTTGCTGCACAGTCGGCAGACGGATTACTGCTTGGCCTGAACTGGTGGGGAGCGGAGGGCGTGAACTCCTTTTTCCTGCTGCAGCAAAGCAATGCCCTCAAAGAACTGGAGATCCAGTACGGCCGGTACACTTCTCCGATATAAGGCGGGATATAAATCCTTAGCGATGACAAAGGCTCCCCGTCACCTTTTGGTGACAGAGGAGCCTTTGCCGGTTATAACAGGAGGATTAGACTTCGTATCATAGATGATCCTTCTATTATCCGCTGGTGCGGGGTCGTCCTTATTGGCGGCACCGCTTTTTCCGCTTGGATTAAATGCCTTGATCACAGGCCGGAACAGGATATACCCCAGCAGCCCGCCGAAGGTATTCAGAATGAGATCGTCCACATCAAAGGTTCCGATGTAGAATACCGCCTGCGAACATTCAAGCACTGCACTTAACGCCAAAGAACGCAGCAGGACACCAGTGAAAGAGCCGCCGCCTTTCCCGTTCGGGGACAGTAGCACAAGGAATACGCCATAAGGGATAAACAAGGCGATATTTCCCGCGAAATTAACCAGGGTAGTAGCTGTCAGATGATGATACGTATTGGACAGGGTGGCCAGCGGAACGAAGTTTCCTGTATGCAGGCTGCCGGCAATGTTATCCGGGCTCTTCTGCAGCTGCTGCCAGAGAAAGCTGAAGTTAATCGAACCAAACTTGAATAAGATGATTTTGAATAGTACATAGATGTATACGGCGAAAAGTGCCTGCAACCCGTATATTCTCAGTTTGTATGCCGGATTCATTCCGCATCACCGCCTTCTCTAGGTTATATTGTTATATGGCCTGGCTGTTATGGATATACCGTCATAATAACGCCGTCGATATTATTGCCTGAGAACTCCACATGCCGGCCTTCAGGGGTAGGAACCGGAGTATTTCCAGAGACCGCTATATAGGAAATCTGATATTCTGTATCGTTAACGGTAGCGGTAATCGTCTCCTGCTGCTTCAGATAATCCAGGTATTCTTCCAGGGTGAAATGCTTATCCCTCATAATGATGCTGTGCGGCAGGCCGACATAGCGGAAATGCCAAGGCTCATACTGGATGCCGGTAATATCCGTCTTATCTTCAGGATAGCGCAGGATAAATCCGTAATCCCAGGCGTTGTCACGAAGCCATTGCCCTTCCGGAGCCTGGCTCATCGCCATCTGCGAGGAGCCGATATCAAGTGACAAGCCCAGATTATGCTCGCTATGGCCGGGTGGAAGGGCATATTCGGCTCCCTTCTCCTCATAGAGCTGCTTCTGCTCTGAGTTGTTCCGGTATCCGCTGCTGATCAGGAAATTCTGGACACCCTGCCCGGCAGCAGCTCCTATCATAATCGAGAATTGCTCCGCTACCTGCTCGGAGAGCATCGTCTTGTTGTCCAACAGACCATAGCCCTCGGTCAGCTCCTGATGCTCAGACAGATTCACAATATCTTTACTGACTCCCGCTTTATGTACAGGGTATTCTTTGTTGACGAGCAGCAGATTGCCCTGATGAACCCTGCTTTTAGGGATAACCGTCAGATTCTTGGAGCCGTGGTCCGTAAGGACTTGAACGATTGGGATGTCCTGTCCGGGGACAACAGCTTCTCTGCCTTGGTACAGCCCTTCATACCCAAGCAGACCGGCAAGAACAACCCAAAAAACCCACTTCTTCATTTCATCTTCCTCCTTGGACTCTATGTCCATAAGAATAGGGGAGTGAATTTAAAAAGAAGTGGGGTAAAGATAAAGTTTTTCTTAAATATAAAAGCGCAAAGGCATTTCTGCGTAAAATAATAGAATTTAATCTCTACTTGAGCAGACCCGGCAGCCGCACCTCAAAGAGAGTGCGGATCGTGTCACTCTGGACAGAGATCGTGCCGTGGTGCTGCTCGACGATATTTTTGGCAATGAACAGGCCCAGTCCGGTACTGCCTTCCTGATGTGTCCGTGCCCGGTCGCCGGTATAGAACATATCGAAGAGAAAAGGCAGCTCATCTTCGGGGATGCTATCCCCATAGTTGATCACCTGGACAAGCGCATTCTCCCCCTCCGGGTTGCAGCGGATATCGACATACTGGCCGTCTTTGCCATAACGCACGGCATTGGTCAGCAGGTTCTCGAACACCCGGGCCAGCAGCTCGCCGTCCCCGGATATTCTCATCTGCGGAGCCAGCGCAAGGCGGGCAGTCAGCCCGTTGTTCTCCAGCACAGGATATAGCTCTTCGTTCAGCTGGACGAGCAGCTCGCTTAGATCAAGCGGAAGCTTCTGGACGGTCAGCATGCCGTAATTCATCCGGGTAATCTCAAACAGCTCATCAATCAGCTTCTCAAGCCGCTGCGATTTGGTGTAGGCAATCGTTGTGTAATGCTTAACCTGATCGGCGCTTAACTGCCCGTCCTTCAGCACCAGATCCAGATAACCCAGCACGGAGGTCAGCGGTGTCCGCAGATCATGGGCCAGATTGAGCACTAGCTTGTCCTTGCTGTTCTCGGCGAAATCCCCGCGTTCTACCGCCTGCTGCAGCTTATCCTTGGCCAGATTCAAATCGGCGGCAATATCCTCGAATTCATCGCTGGAAGTGATGCTGATGCGGCTTTTGAAATCCCCGTTCGCCAGAAGGCGGATATGGTGGGAGATCTCTTTGAAATAACGGGCATACGGCTTGGTGAACAGGAAGAAGAACAGCAGAGCCAGCGGGATGAAAAAGATCAGGAAGAAATTGAGGTCGCCGAAATTGGCGATCATCCAGCGGAAGCGGGCCAGCGGGTCCTCCAGCTTAACCTGTGAGGTATAGTACATCTGCAGACCTTTATAGAGGGCAAAAGTAATGGCGCCGGAGCAGATCATGCTCAGAACGAGCAGGGAGATCATTTTGAAGCGGAAGCTGCGGAACAGATTAGCCATTGAATGTGTACCCTACCCCCCAGATCGTTTTGATCCACATATTTTTGGTCTGTTCTTCGCCAAGCTTCTTCCGCAGGGTGCGGATATGAACCATGACAGTGTTTCCGCCTTCATAATAAGCTTCGCCCCAGACCTGCCGGAAGAGATGCTCTGCACTGAACACCTTCTTGGGGTAGCTGGCCAGCAGATAGAGGATATCGAACTCCTTCGGCGTCAGCTCAACCGATTGTCCATACAGCGTGACCGACCGGCGGTCCGGATCGATGATCAGACCTCCCGTTTCCAGCACTGCCTTGTGCTCCGTAACCGGCTGATTCAGCTGTGTGGACCGGCGAAGCTGCGCATTCACTCTGGCGACCAGCTCCATAGGGTTGAACGGCTTGGTCATATAATCGTCGGCGCCGATTACAAGCCCGGTGATTTTATCCAGATCCGAAGTCTTCGCGCTCAAAAAAATAATCGGCAGCCCGTGCTTCTCCCGGATTTGCCGGGTCACCTCATACCCGTCCATGCCGGGCATCATAATATCCAATACGGCCAGATCAATATGCTGAGATTGGACCGCCTGCACAGCCGCTGTGCCGCTTGTAACCTTGATGGGGTGATAGCCCTCTTTTTCCAGATGCAGTCCGATCAGCTCAGCAATTTCCGCATCGTCATCGGCGATAAGAATCGTAATACGTTTCATTTCAATGTCTCTCCTGTATAGTCAGCATGAAAGAATACTTGATTGTGCTTTGTTCCTAGTGTACCCTATCGGATATGGTTTCGCGACCTGCTATTATTGTAAGTATGGAGTCCGGACGAGATAAGATTATTTTTAAAATACTTATATTTGTAACATTTATTGCCGGGCATAGCCCGAAAGAGTCATGCCGGGGAAGTCGCGGTAATGATAAAGTTATTTTCAGTATTAGGGAGGCGACAGCGACGTATACCCGAATTAAAGTGCTCATCCTGCTCATCCCAACGCTTATGGTCGGCATCTGGGAGTTTGTGCGGCATCAGTTCCTGATGCAGTACATCTCCATGGACATGGGAAACTACTTAACTCCGGTGCTTGTCTTTCTGTTCAGTATTATTCTGCTGCTGCCGCTCTTCCGGATGCTTGAACGGAGCCAGCGGGAGCTGGAACGGGAGCGGGCGGCAACTACGGCGATGGAAGCGCGTGAGCTGCTGGCCAAGGAGCTGCATGACGGGATGGCACAGTCGCTGTTTCTGCTCTCCGTGCGGATTGACCGCCTGGAACAGAACCGCAAAGACGGTGAGATCAGTGCAGAGAGCGTAGACCAGATCAAGAAAACAGTTCACGAAGTCAACCGTTATGTGCGTCAGGCCATTGCCAATCTGAAGGTGCCGGTCAGCGGCAAAGAAAGCTTCTCCCTGGAGAGGTCCATTCAAGAGCAGCTTGCCGGAATAGCCGGGGAAGTGATGATTGAGGTGTCGCTGGACTGGCATCTGGACGAGCAGGCGCTAACGTCAGCCGAACAGGCTGAGCTGTTGTCCTGCATCCGCGAAGCCATTATTAACGTGCGCAAGCATACGCGCGCAGGTAAGGTGTCCGTCTCCGGACAAGGCGATAGGCTGAATTGGAACGTGGCTGTTACCGATAACGGTGCCGGATTTGTGCATGCCGATCCTTTTGCGGTGAGCGGGAGCTATGGTCTGCAGATTATGAGAGAACGGGCACGCAGCATGGGCTGGAAGCTTAACTTACAATCCGGTTCTGCCGGAACAGTGGTAGAGATTGCGAAAGGGGGGACGCCGGATGGAACGCTGCCGGGTGCTGATCGTAGATGACCATGCGCATGCGCGTGAAGCCATGAGTGAAATCGTGGCGCTGGATGAACGGTTCGAAGTGATCGGCGCTGTTGCGAGCGGGGCAGAGGCGATCGTCTGGACCGGACAATGGATGCCGGACCTGATTCTGATTGACATCGAGATGCCAGGAATGGACGGCCTGGAGACTACGCGGCGCATTAAGCTGGAGTACCCGTATGTCAAGATCGTCATCGTCACCGTATCGGATGAGATCTCCTATCTGTTCGAAGCGCTCAAGCAGGGGGCGCAGGGGTATCTCCTGAAGAACCTGGCTCCGTCGACCTGGATTGAGTATTTGCTGGCGATTGTAAGTGAGGAGGTTCCGCTAAGCAGGGAGCTGGCTTTTCAGATTCTGAAAGAGTTCGCCGTGACCTCCGTCAAGGAGGAGCGGGAGGCATTAACGGCGCGGGAGAAGGAAATACTGGGCTGTGTATCTTCCGGGTCAACGAATAAGGAGATTGCGGCCACCCTCGGGATCTCTGAGCACACCGTCAAGAACCACCTCAAGAACATTCTCCAGAAGCTCCAGCTTCAGAACCGCACGCAGCTCACCCGGTATGCCATGGAGCAGGGACTGGCTTCGCGGGAGCGGGATTTTCCGGGGAAAAGATAGAGCCTGCAGAAGGATGATTAGCCTACATAAGAGAGAAGGGGAGATCGAATTGAACAGACTTTTCCGTAAAATAGCAGCCCTGGCCGTACCAGCGGCCGCAGCACTATTGGTATTCGCAGCCGTAGCTAGTGCACATGTAACCGTCAGCCCTACACAATCGAGTGCGGGTGCCTGGGAGACTTACACGCTCAAAGTACCATCTGAGAAAGATATTGCTACGGTGCAGATCGATCTGCGCATCCCGGCAGGAGCTGCATTCAAGCAATATGAGGCTTCTCCCGGCTGGGACGTAACGGTGGATGGCGACAAGGTCAGCTGGACCGCGAACGGAGACGGCATTCAGGCCGGACAGTTCCAGCGCTTCTACTTCACCGTCCAGAACCCGGCCGCCGCTGGCGACATCGCCTGGAATGCCTACCAGCATTATGCCGACGGCAGCGTGGTCCAGTGGTCCGGCGAAGAAGGCTCGGAATCCCCGCATTCCATCACGGCGATCGCCGAAGCTTCCGGCGGAGGCACCCATTCCCACGGCTCCATGGACATGGCGGATAACGGCACCATGACCATGGACGAGCATGAAGCGATTATGGAGGAAGAGGGTAATAGCTCCAGCGTGTCACCGATGCTGTACATTGCGCTCGGCATCTCGCTGCTGTCCTTCCTGCTGGCGGCGATTGCTTTGCTGCGGGGGAAGAAGGAGTAGGGCTGGAACCAGGGTACTGCCTGGAGCTCAGGCAAGTGAATTGAAGCAGGTATTTGTACGAGGAATATAGTAAGCATATCTGTTAGACTAGCCCAATTGGCTGTTCTGGCGAATAGGAACCCCCGTGCTTGAGGTGAGTATCACCCTCTGGCGCGGGGTTCTTTGTGGTTTGAGGGAATGCTGGAATGAGGGGATGTGTAGTATGCTGGGATGCTAGGGATGTGGGAATGCGTGGGATGCTGGGATGTGGGGTGTCAGGATGTGCTGATGTGCTTATGCGATGATCGGTAGCACTCCCGCTGACTGGTGCCCAGCGCTTTTGTAAACTAACTTTATCTATGGATGCTCACGCACGCCGGTTGGGAACAACAGTTGGAAAAACAACACTTAATTCCGGGAAATTCCCTAACATACCGGGCGTAGTTGGAAAAACAACACTTAATTTTGCGGGATCAGGCAATTACCCGGTGTAGGGGCAGAATTAAGTGACATAAATCCAACTGTTCTTGCTGAAGCTCCAGAGCCGGGAGCAATAAGTGTTATAAATCCATCTGTTATCCGGGTGCGGCGGTTCTACGAGCGAAGCGGCTGCTAAATGACAGGTCACGTGAGAATAATCTTTACGGATAAGTTACTGAAACCTATTCCGGGTGTGTTCCACGAATTTCCACATGCAGCCTTACAGCTTATCCACTAACGTATCCCAGGCCAGCTCAATGATCGCAGTCATATTATCCCGTTCATCGGAAACATAGGTAACTACTGCGTTCTTATCCGGAATGACGATAACATATTGCCCGTACAATCCGTCGAGCCGGTATGAGTTAGGATAGGAGTTCATCCACAGCTGATATCCGTAACCCTGGTGATAATCTGCGGTTGCGAAGTCTGGAGTGAAATCATCTGTCTTTATCTGGACGGAAGTTGCTTGTTCCACATAACCGGATGGAATGAGCTGTTGTCCGTTCCACGCGCCTTTATTCAGGAGCAGCTGTCCGAATCTGGATAAATGCTCTGCGGTTAAGTGTAATCCCGAGAACCCTTGGGGGAATCCCAATGGACATCTGTTCCACTTCGGCTTGGGAATATCAAGCGGGTGGAATATTTTCTCATACAGATAGTCGTCCAGGTTAGTTCCGGTAGCGCTGCTAATGATTCTGGAGAGCATATAGGTGGCTGAATTATCATAGGTGAAATAAGTCCCAGGCTCAAAGACAACCGGCTCCTCAAAAAACAGCTCAGCAATATCCCACTTCTGTCCGCTTCTCCAATCCGCTTTATTCACCGGACATTCCGCATGCCCGGCTCCCATACACAGCAAATCATGGATCGTGATCCTTTTCAGAAATTTAGTATTGAACGGCAATCCCCACAGCCATGGAAGTAAAGGTTTTGCTTGCAGAATATAATAAGTGAGGCTGTTCTTTCTCGAAATCATGCCTGGCCATCAGCTCACCGTTCTGTCTGACCACAACATTCAAAACATGCAGATTCTGCTTGTTCACCAATGCTACCAATTCGTCTAATAGTACAGTGTTCATTGATTCGCCTCCGTAAGCCACAAAGTTAAGTGTATTTGGAATTTGCTTAGTCTTACTATAGCTGGATATGTATTATACTGTAAGTGATATTGGTATGAGTGTTATAACTAACAAGACCCGATGTATTGTGGACGCTTGCGGAGGTAGATATATGGCTGCGAACTTCAATGTAATAACTTTTACCAAAAGCATAATTGATTTAAGTTGGCTATTCGAAGCCGTTCAAGAAAGAGGGTATAACGCTAATATTAATCAGATTGAATCTATCGGAAATTGGGAGTTCAACGACTTAATAAACCACCCGCATGATGTTGAGATAGCAGAAGTTCTAGAGCTTCTTGAGATGGGCAGAATTATCTTAATATTTGGTGAAGTCCAATCCATTAAGATTGTGATGAGGTTAAGTAAGACCGGAACCACCTATGAAACAGGACTGTCTCTAGATACCAAATACATAGATTACTTAGACAGCGATACGCTTAACGATGTTACTCGTCCTATCTATGATGAAATTTCGAACCTATTGTTATCTTCTGAAATGGTGAATAATTTACTTGTTTCTGCATTAGGCGTCGAGGTGGTTGTGGACTACGATGAGGATTTTTATAAAATGCATCTTGATAGTCATAATGTGGTGAGATGGGTTCTTGGAACCGAAGAGGGTGTAGGTGAGCGTGATCTTATGGGTTACACGCGGGTAGCTGCTGGTATTTGGGATAGAATTATTCTAGCATGACCACAAGTGATGAAGAAGTTATATGGCGGGGAGAAATCAAATGTCAGTATACTTTATGAACAATATTTTTCAGGAAAATGATATTAATAGATATTCTATTTAAATTCCCTTTAAAAGATGAGTTCTTATACTTTGAGTTCGGTTATTCTTATAATGACGAATTTACCTGCGAAGACATAAATTCATTCCATTACATACATAAGATTATTATGCTTGATGCTGTAAAAATGAGGAGAAAAGTCTAATGAAAAGACTAAAATGTCCTTGTTGTGGTTATTTCACAGTCGAAAGTGATGACGAGGTAATTGTTAATATTTGTGATGTGTGTTTTTGGCAGTATGATTTTGTTGCTCACAATTATCCCGATCGTAAAATAGGCGCGAACCATGTTTCATTAAATCAAGCAAGGGAGAACTATACACAGATTGGTGCATGTAAAGAAGGGTTTGAAAATATGGTTAGGAAGCCCTTATTAATTGAAAATAATATTAGTTAAAGAGCTTATCGAATGAAAGATAATGCAAGCATCTGCTGAATATTTAAGTAGGAGGTTCATTGTGAAAATAGTTAATATCACATTTCCAACTTATCTTTCAAGTATAGAAAACATAGAAAACGACAATATTGATGTCTTCGTAGAGCTAGAGGATGGCGTTACATACACGATGGTTGTGGCTACACCCCGAAATTATTATTGGTATATGGACAAGGAAGGGCTTGATTATATGCCACCGTCTCCCCCAGATATTATTGTAAGAAGCCTAACGGAAGATAATATCCGGCAAGCTATTGAGGCCTTTGCAGAGGATGATGCTTATTGGATGAAACTTTATTTTCTATCAGGTAAAAGAACAGGTGCTTTTGACATGGATAGAATGAATAAGATGTTAGCAGAAATTAAGGGAATAAATGATGAGATTTTAAATGCTGAATAAGGCGAGGTGAAATGAATTGTCTGTTTATTTTTTAGAAAACATTTTTCAGGGTAGTAGTGATGATATGGACAATTTGTTAGAGTAAGTTTTTAGTACAGTTTATCCGGAATCAATGGGTCTTTAAGAACCAATAAAATGATCTCTATAGAGATTATGAGAAATTATCGGATTTTAAAAGGAGTTCCTTATTTTGAAGATGAACGGTAGTTGTTCTTTCATAATACGTAATGAAGCTTTAGATTTTGATTACATTACTAGAAGGTTAGCAATTAGACCAACCTCAATCCTGAAAAAGGGACAGGATATCAGAAAAGGAGCAGTGACTCAGGCTCCCTTTGATATTTGGCGATATGATGTAATAATATCTGAAGAATTTGAACCGGACGAAGCACTACAGCTTTTACTGAATGATTTAACTCCTAACTTTAAAGAAATTAATGAGTTAACAGGTCTTTATAAAGATGTTGGAATTGATTGTTACTTGAGATCGGATTATGGCCAAATGGGCTTGCAGCTTACGACTGAAATGATAAAGGAAATATCGATTTTAGGATTAGGAGTTAATATACATATTCTTTCCTTTGGTGGGGTTGAAGAGGATGACTAGTACAAATAGTATTAGGGTGTTTTATTTGGAGGATACGGAACTTGCAGAATTTGAGGCTTATAACAAAGGTTATCGAAATGATGTTTATGTTAAGATATCGAACGATTTATTTAATATAAAGGTTTATGATATCGTGCGTCTTAAACAGGATTTTGAATTGGAGTCAGAGAGTTCCGGGTATTACTTAGTCGAACCTAACTTGATTATAGTAAAGGAAGTAACTAAAGAAGCCATAGATTTTGTTGTGAAGAAGTTATATGAGCAGAAGTATTTTGAGTCTATTAAGACTGTTGATGGTGATAAGCTTATAGAATATTTTCAATAATGAAACACTCAGGTTATTCCTGCTTGTGGTTTCTTTTTAACACCCCAACCCGTAACCCTAGGAGGTACCTCTACTCTCTTACACAAACTTCTGACACAACCAAATTCTTAATTGAAGTAAAGAAAATAAGAGATTCGGTTAATCTATAGGAGAGTGATATTATGAATGGAAACTTAGGTGAATTAACGATTGATGATATATCAAAATTAGAAGGCCATACTAAGGTTTTTGAGGTTGATGAAGATGTACCACTTTCTGTTTGGTATAATAGTACTCGGAAGATAATGCTAAAGGACTTAAATCATGGAGACGTAGCAAAATTAATAAGACAAACAATGCATCTTGAATACGTTATTCCAGAAGCATTAAATAGGTTAAGAATAAACCCTCTTGCTGGTTATTTGGGAGATGGAGAAATTATGGAAGCAATTGCCCAAGTTAACGAGGAAGAATGGGATAAAAATTTTATTGTTAAAAGTATGGTTAGTTCTTTTATTGAGGATTTCTTGTATTTAATAAAGACTAATAAATTGAACTTTCCAGAAGATAAAGAGATATATTCCGATCAAGAAAGAGAAGAATACTATCAATTATTATTAAGAATAAAGAAAGCACTTTAAAAATCTAGATACTAATTTCAAAAACTATTCACGTTACTATGCTCACAGAAACAGACATTCCCTTGTTCTTTGAACGATTTTTGAAATGTCTGATAAGAACAATGGGACTGCGACTTATTGGAACACCTATACTGGACTGGGTTATGAACAACCAAAAGCGAAATGGAAACGATTACAGTAGAAAGTGGTAAACAGTCTCAAAAGAAAATGACTAATGGTGTAGGGGGATTGTATCTAGATATACAGGTAGCTGAAGATACATCGAATGAGTTGATTGGACGAATAAACTTAAGTACGGTGCAGAACGGAACGGTGATGCTAAGGGTTGATTACTATAATGTTCAGGCAATTTAATCAGTGGAGAGACTCGTGCAGAAATAGGTACAGAACTTATGGACAACTATCGGAGGAGTAATGAAAACTCCAAAGGGAACGAATAGTTGGGGCTGTACAGCGAGAGTTCATTTCCACATGGTCTCTTCATCTGAGTAGATAAGATCACTCTTAAAAAGAGTTGAGATGGGTTTGGTATTAGCAGGAATGAATACTAATTAAATAGACGATTCCAAATTATTATTCCCGATTTGCAATGTGTTTCAAGTACTTTCGATGTAAAGACAATAAAAGCATAGTTATGAGTGTTAAATAAAAAACTGGCCCGGGTGCTAATAATCCGGGCCAGTTTATGTGTGTAATGCAATATATTATGAAGGGTTATAAACGCTTCCGCTTATAGAAAGTAACGAATGCTGCGGCCAGCAAAAGCAATACAATAGCTACGCCGGTAGTAACAGCTTCGCTGGTACTACCTTGCTGCTGCGGTGTATTGCCTTGGCCGCCGAAGTCGCCGCCCATACCGCCACCGCCGAAACCACCGCCGCCGCCTATACCGCCGGCGAAGCCTATACCACCGCCACCCGGGCCGTAGCCGCCCTCGGGGAAGCTCGGACCGCCCATAGCGCCCGGCTCACCGCCGGGAACGCCTTGGCCGGTCTGCCCACCTTGCGCCGCTTGACCTTGCGGCGCACCGCCATTGCCGCCTTGCGGCTGCTGCCCGGCGGCCGCACTGGCACTGCCCTGCGCCGCTGCGCCCGCCTGCTCTTGCGCCGCGCCGCCAGCCGCTGCGCCTGCCTGCCCTTGCGCGGCTTCACCGGCCGCCGCGCCCGCCTGCCCTTGCGCGGCGCTACCAGCCGCCGCGCCCGCCTGCCCTTGCGCCGCGTCACCAGCCGCCGCGCCCGCCTGCCCTTGCGCCGCGCCATCGGCCGCCGCGCCTGCCAGCCCTTGCGCCGCGCCACCCGCCGCCGCACCGGCACCGCCCTGCGCGGCTTCGCCAGCCGTCGCGCCCGCCTGCCCTTGCGCCGCGCCACCCGCTGCGTCATCACCCTGTGCCGCCTGCCCGCCAGGCGCAGCACCAAACCCGCCGCCGCGCCCGCCGCCAGCGCCGCCCATCCCGCCACCACTGCCGTTGCCGTCATTGGTAGCGGGAATCGTGCCGTCGAGCTGCTGCGTGACGGTGCCCGCCATGGTCGACATGAAGGTCTTCACGGACTCGAGGCCGCTCTCATACTGCTCAAAGGTATAGAAGGCAGAAGGGTCGGCCTTCACATAGCTTGCGATCATGGTGTCCATCTCGCTGATCCGGGCCTGGAAGGTCTCATCCTTCAGGTAGCCGCTCAGCATGCTGCGGACGATCTCGTGATATTTCGCTAAGTAAGTCTCATTCGCCAGCAGCTTCGCTACCAGCGGGCGTTCGGCGAGTGTGCCCTGGGTGGGCTCGTCAATCAGCACATCCGAGCCGCCCATGCCGCCGAAGGCCATGTTGTAATCCCACGGCAGGATGGAGAAGATGCCGTCGTCTTCATACAGGTAGTAATTCTGCTTATTGCTGCCGAGATAACTGTCCATATTGCCGGTCACGGCGTTCAGGGCAATATAGCCGAGAGCGTCATCGACATCGATGTATTTTTCATAGTCGGTGCCGTTGTTCAGCTCATCCAGCATATCGACGAGAATGTCATCGTTTGATTTCTTCGATTTCATCTCAAGGCCAGTGTAGAGTGAAGCGTCATCTCCGAGCCAGGTCAGATCGCTGCCCTGTCCGGTCATCTGGCCTTTATAGAGTGCGCCGTAGGCGTTGCCGAAATGGCGTTCCAGATAGGCATCACCGATCTGCTCTACTGCCAGATAGAAGCCCTTAAGCTCCCCGTTGACATAGATATTGACGAACGAGTATTTTGGCACGGGCAGTCCCATGCTCTCCGCGAGCTCATAGGTCAGGAATTCCCGCATGTATGAGGCGTCGCTGTAGTTGTTGTTGAGATTGATTTTGGTAATCCCGAACAGGTTCTGATTCACATACTCGTCAAAAGACAGCTTGAAGCTGTACCGGTCCGAATCGCTCATCTGCACCACACTGCGCAGACTTAAGTTTCCTTTGGTCCGCACCCCGACATTATCCATTTGGATGCCGTTATATTCGACGGAGGCGGTTTTGTATTCCTCGGCGCTGGCATTGTCCAGCATATCCTGGAAATCATCCGGCTCCAGCGTGATTTTGACATCTACAACCTTGTCCTTCGGAAAAACCTCTGTATCGAGACTCTGTTCCTCGCTTGATACCGCCTTGTTCTGCGTGTCCGTCATAGTGCCGCTGTTATCCGCAGAAGGATTTGAAATCTGACAACCAGCTATAGCGGTAACCAGCAGCAGGCAACTAAGAATGAGCAGAATCTGCTTACCTCGTGCTATCATCTTGGGCACCGCCTTTCATGAATATAGATCTACCAGCCTGCAGCAGGCCCGTGATCATGAGACATAGTCGCCGCTATAGCTGATCAGCAGGGCATTCTTGACACCGGTAAGGCCGGAGACCGTGTTCACGAATCCGCCTTCCTTGTCGTCTAGCCGCAGCTCAAGCGTAAGCTCAATGTTGCCGGCCGTTACCGTTTTTTGCTTCATATTATACCGTTTCACCGATTTGTTCAGATGGCTGTGAATTTCGCGCTCACTGTCGTCGCCGTCGCAGTTAATCACCAGCAGGTACGGAGTTTCGATAGAAGAACGTTTTATGAACAGGAACAGGATCAGGCCGATGATGATGGAGCCGATAATAGCCAGTGTGAAGAACCCGGCGCCCGTTACGATTCCGGCAACAGCTGCCCAGAACAGGAAGATCAGGTCGGTTGGATCTTTGATAGGCGTTCTGAAACGGACGATAGACAGCGCACCGACCATACCGAGTGACAGCACGAGGTTCGAGTTGATCGCGATAATGACGGTTGCCGTGATCATCGTCATGCCCATCAGGGAGACGTTGAAGCTTTTGGAGTAGAGGACACCGCTGAAGACCCGTTTGTACAGAATGTAAATGAAGAATCCGATCAGAAAAGCCACACCGAGCGTAATCAGTATTTTGGAAATGCGGATGTCGGAAACGAAGTTGTCGGTCACCGAGCTTTTGATCATATCGGAAAAGGTAGTTGCGGTGTCGTTCGCTCCCTGTGCTGCGGCTGCAGCCAGACTTGCTGTGATGCTCATATCAATAATCCTCCCAAGTGTTGGTTTTTAGAAATTTCCGGCAAATGACGTATTTAGAAGCGGACTGCCGGTTCAGGCCTTCAAGCTGCAAGGCAATCCGGATATAATCGGGCAGGTATTCATCGAATTTGACCTCGAAAATAATTAAGCTCCCGTCAAGCGCCCGGACCGGCTGCAGCTCCTTGCTGAATATATCCACCGCATGCAGTCCCGTACGAAGCTCTTTGTCAAAAGTAATCCGCACGTTGCCGTTATGGCATACATAAGGCTCGCGGACATAATCGACGATCACCTTCGGGCGCAGCAGGTTATGCCGCATCTGATTGTAGAGCTCCATAAACAGCGGCTTATCCGGTACATTCAGCACCTCATAGTTGCCGGTCATAATCTCATCGTACATGTCCCGCGTCAGCGGTTCTTTGATTTTGGCGATATAATCGTCCATCTTGATTTTTTTCTCAAAATGAATGACATCATCCTGCACATTGTAGATCCGTATGCGGTATTTGGCACGTTCACGCAGGCCACCGAGCTTATCGGACAACGCTGTATTGTTCATATCATCGAAATACAGGCTGCGGATATGGTAATCCCCGCTCTCGTCAGCATTCTGGTCTGTATCCATTAGGCTCTGGAGCCGCTGCCGGATGATAAGATATTGATGATAGCTAATGAAGAATTTCAGCTCGTGCCGGAATTGCAGCCTCTTGTTCATCTCACACCTCATTTCTCTCTCTAAGTTCTTGCGTGATCTGGCCGCTGACCCTATTCTAAGGGACCGACCTTATGATTTTCTTAAATTGAACTGAACGTCAGCTGAATGTTTTTACACTGCGTTTACAAATGTCACGAAATGTAAGGTTATTCCGGGGACGGGGATTTGACTTCCTGATGCCACTGGGGCTACCCTAGAATACAGAAACAGAACGGATCGAGCGGCGGGCTCAGAGAGATTGCAAGAATTGAAGCTGCAGGCGGAGGGAGCACATGAAAGACTTGAAAACATTCATTATCATCGGAATTATAGTCGTTGTGTTGATCATACTGGCGCTTGGCGTGGAGCGGCTCAAATCGGAGCGGGCCGCAGGGGGAGGATCTGAATTCTCGGGTGTACTCTACGATTTGGTCAGTACGTTTAAGGGTGATGCGGCCACCAGCCGCGCCTTTACCTGGTACACCGGGGACCCCGGAGCAGACGGCTGGCTTGAGGCAGTGAAAGGCGGGGCGGCTGATTTTACCGGAGATGGGGTCATTAGGGTTCAGGCAGCCAATACTGTGATCAAGACGGATCAGGGTACAGCAGGCGTGCACAAAGCCGAGATTACCGGACTGGAGCCGGGAACACGCTTTACTTACCGGGTTGGCAGCGGGGAGGAACAGGAGTGGAGCCTTGCGTATGAGTTCAGCACTGCGGAAGCGGACAGCGGTCAGGTGACCTTTATCAATGTTACGGACTCCCAGGGAGTAACAGATGCGGATTTCGCAATCTGGGGCAACACCCTGGAACAGGCATTCAAGACCTTCCCGGCAGCAGAGTTTATTGTGCATAATGGTGATTTTACTGAAGATCCGGAGGATAGTGCGGCATGGAACAGCTTTTTTGGCTATGTTCAGAACAGGGTGGCCAGTGTGCCCCTCATGCCTGTGACCGGTAACCATGACGAGATTGATGAAGAGGCGGAGCTGTTTACCTCACATTTCAATCTGCCGGATAACGGGGCCAAGGGTTCGATCGCCGGCACTTCCTATTCCTTCGATTACGGCCCGGTTCATGTGACTGTGCTGAATACAGAGAGTAATCTGAAGAAGCAGGCTGAATGGCTGAAGAAGGACCTTGCAGGTACGGATAAGCCGTGGACAATTGTAGCGATGCACCGTCCGGCGTATGGCGGGAACATGTACAGTAAGGTGGAGGACTGGACGGGGATTTTTGACAAATACAAGGTGGATCTTGTGCTGCAGGGACATAATCATGAGTATTCCCGTTCTTATCCGCTGCGCGCCGGTGAAATCGTGCCTGAGAGTGATGGTGGCAATGTTACAACAGGCGGAACGGTCTATGTGGTGACTAACGCCTCCGGGGCCAAATTCAACGGGAAGAAGGAAGACCAGTTCTACCATAAGGTTCATTTCCAGAATAATAAGCCGATGTTCGCCGGAATCACGGTTAGCGGGGATACCCTGATCTATCAGGCATATGATACCTCTGGCAACAAGCTGGATGAGTTTGTTCTGAAGCATTAGAAATAGGGGTTCTTTTGGATGACATTCCATTAGAGCCTTTTATTGTTAAAATAGTAATAAAAAGTGTGAAAATGGTACGATGATTGCTGACAGTTTTCTTATGGATTCGACCGTTTTCCCTCACTGTACAGGTTGTCAGCGCTCTATAATGAAAGCGTTATCAAAGAAAGAACCTGGGAGGTTAGAACCGTGATTCGAAAACGTATCCGAAGAATGGGAATGGTTGTCCTGCTGGCTGCAATGCCCTGCTCATTGTTTACCGTTTCTCCCGCAGTAACTCATGCCGCAGCAAGTGAAGCCTACAACTGGAACAGTGTGGTTACCGGTGCAGGCGGAGGGTTTGTTCCGGGTATTATTTTTAACCAGACTGAGCCGAATCTGATCTATGCGCGGACGGATATCGGCGGTGCCTACCGCTGGAATCAGACATCCGGCAGCTGGACATCGATCAGCGATTCTGTCGGCTGGGTGGACTGGAACAAGAATGGCGTAGATGCGCTGGCAACCGATCCGGTGAATCCGGACAAGGTGTATATGGCTACCGGCACCTATACGAACTCATGGGACGATAATGGACAAATCATGCGCTCCAGCGACCGGGGGAATACGTGGCAGACAACGCCGCTGCCGTTCAAGGTTGGCGGTAACATGCCCGGACGTTCGGCAGGCGAACGGCTTGTGATTGACCCGAATAAGAACAGCATCCTGTTCTTCGGGGCGCGGAGCGGGAACGGTCTGTGGAAGAGCACCGACTCCGGGGTCACTTGGTCCAAGGTCAGCTCCTTCCCTAATGTGGGGACGTACATTCAGAATCCGACGCTTGATTACGGCAATGATCTTGTAGGATTATCCTGGATTACTTTTGATAAAAGCACAGGCACCTCCGGGAATGCCACCCAGACGATTTATGTGGGAGTAGCGGATACGGCAAGCAGTGTCTACCGCAGCACGGACGGGGGAGCAACCTGGAGTGCACTGCCCGGCCAGCCTGTAGGTTATCTGCCGCATCATGGTGTTCTGTCTTCTACAGGTGATCTGTATATTACCTACAGCAATGGCGTTGGGCCGTATGACGGCAGTAAAGGCGAGGTCTGGAAATGGAACAAAACAAGCGGGGTGTGGACGAATATCAGTCCGTCTACGGGAACCGATAACTGGTACGGATTCGGCGGACTTGCCGTTGATGCGCAGCATCCTGACACCGTGATGGTCTCCAGTCTGAATGCCTGGTGGCCGGATGAAGTCATCTTCCGCAGCACTAACGGCGGGGCAACCTGGAGCCGGATTTGGGATTGGGGCAATTATCCGGAACGGACCTATAAATTTGCGATGGATATCACGGCTGCCCCATGGCTTGACCATGGAGTAACGTCCACCTCCCTTGATCCTTCGCCCAAGCTGGGCTGGATGATGGGGGATCTGGAGATTGATCCGTTCAACTCCAACCGGATGATGTACGGTACGGGTGCTACTATCTATGGTTCAAACAATTTAGGCGCTTGGGATACCGGCGGGAAAGTCAATATTTCCGTGATGGCGAAGGGAGTGGAAGAGACTGCAGTGCTGGGGCTGATCAGCCCTCCAGCAGGAGCACACCTGATTACTGCACTTGGGGATGTGTCCGGCTTCCGGTATGATGATGTCACTGCAGCACCGGTGAAGTTCCAGACAAGTCCTTCCTGGGCAACCACAACCGGCATCGATTATGCTGAGTTAAGCCCAGCCTATGTAGTACGTGTTGGCGGTGCGGACAAGGAGAAGTCCCCAAGCATGAAGTCAATCGGGATCTCCAATGACGGCGGCACGAACTGGTATATGCCGAATGCAGAGCCCTCGAACGGGACTAAGACGACTGCCGGGCAAGGCCAGGTAGCTGTATCCGCCAGCGGCAACTCTATTCTGTGGAGTACCTCAGATATTGGTGTGTATTATTCCAAGTCGACCGGCAATTCCTGGACAGCCAGCAGTGGTGTGCCTGCAGGTGCCAAGATTGCTTCGGACCGGGTGAATGCGAATAAGTTCTATGCCTTCTATGCGGGAACCTTCTACGTCAGTACGGATGGCGGAGCAACGTTCACGGCTACGGGAGCAACAGGCTTCCCGACCAATAATGTCGGCAATCTTCAGCCGAATCAGGCCCAGATCAGCATCAAAGCCATGCCGGGCATCGAAGGCGATATCTGGTTCGCCGGCGGCAATACGGTGGAGAACAAATATGGCTTATGGCACTCTGTCAATTCAGGCGCAAGCTTCACCAAGCTGGCCAATGTTGATGAAGCTGACCTCATCGGGTTCGGCAAGGCAGCGCCGGGCCAGAGCTACATGGCACTCTATACAGTAGCTCAGATCGATGGTGTAAGAGGGGTCTTCCGCTCCGATAATGCCGGGGCCAGCTGGGTACGGATCAATGACAATGCCCATCAGTATGCCAAAATCAACATGGCCATCACTGGAGATCCGCGCATCTACGGACGCGTATATCTGGGCACCAATGGCCGGGGCACCTTATACGCCGATCCGGTGAACCCGCCGGCGGCAGGCTCAACGATTACGCCGGTCAGCGCCAGCTTCGATAAGAAGACGGCGAATCAGGCGGATATCGCCGTGACGATGACGCTGAACGGGAACACGTTAAGCAGCATTAAGAACGGCGCGGCAACGTTGACCGCCGGAACAGATTACACTGTGAGCGGTTCGGCAGTCACGATCAGCAAGGCGTATCTGGCAGCGCAGGCTGTGGGTACAACAACGCTGAGCTTCAATTTCAGCGCCGGAGCGGCGCAGACCTTGGCTGTTACGGTAGTGGATACGACAACACCGGCCAGCAATTCTGCGATCACGCCGGTTAGTGCCAGCTTCGATAAGAAGACGGCGAATCAGGCGGATATCGCCGTGACGGTGACGCTGAACGGGAACACGTTAAGCACGATCAAGAATGGCGCGGCAACGTTGACCGCGGGAACGGATTATAGTGTAAGCGGCTCAGTTGTCACGATCAGCAAGGCATATCTGGCAGCGCAGGCGGTGGGTACGACAACGCTGAGCTTCAATTTCAGCGCCGGAGCGGCGCAGACCTTGGCTGTTGCGGTAGTGGATACAACAGCACCGGCTGCTGCCGGTCTTAAAGTTCAGATGTACAACAGCAGCACAGCGGCTGCGGCTAATACGCTGAGCCCGAAGATTAAACTGATGAATACCGGCACGGCTGCTGTCTCACTGGCCGATGTCAAAATCAGATATTATTACACCATTGACGGCGAGCAGACCCAGAGCTTCTTCTGCGACTGGTCACAGGTTGGCAGCGCGAATGTGACCGGGACATTTGTCAAACTTCCGGCGGCCAAGACCGGAGCCGATTATTACTTGGAGCTGGGCTTTACAGGGGATGCAGGTTCCCTTGCAGCCGGAGCAAGCATAGATATTCAGCTGCGGGCGTCCAAGTCGGATTGGAGCAATTACACCCAGACCGGAGATTATTCCTTTAACGCAGCGGGCACAGCTTATGCCGATTGGGCCAATATTCCGGCCTATATCTCCGGCAGCCTGGTATGGGGAAATGAACCTTCTTAATTGGGAGTTCAAGTGAGTAGAGTAGCAGAGTCTTGAACAGCTTCGAACAGACAGCCCCCTTCCGCAATATTGCGGAGAGGGGGCTGCTTGCTGTGTGTAGAATGAATCTGCCAGCGCTGTAGCGGCTATAAAGTCTGCCCGCTGTCGACGGTGATAATCTGCCCGGTCATGGCTTCCTGAGCGAGCGCGGAGCAGATGAAACGGGCGATATCTTCCGGCGCGGCAATGCTCTGCAGCAGCAGGTTCGGTGCGAGCTTGTGCATCTGCGCTTCCCGGCCCGCCCACCAGCGTGTCGCTACGGCTCCCGGGGCAACGCAGTTGACCCGGATGTCAGGGGCGAGAGCCTTAGCCAGTGAGCGGGTCAAGCCGTGGACAGCCGCTTTGGATACCGCATAAGGAAGTGACGAACCAGCACCTGTATTTCCGGCAATACTGCCGAGGTTGACGATGGCTCCTTGTCCGCTTGACTTCATATACGGGGCGGCTGCCCGGGCACAGAAGAACATACCTTTGACATTTACGCCGTATAATTCATCCCACACCTCGGAGGTGACTGCCTCCAGATCATCCATAGGAATATGCTGCGTGATACTGGCATTATTCACCAGCAGATTTACAGTGCCGTAGGTCTGTACTACTTGTTCTACCATTGCCCGTACCTCGGCATCTGCGGACACATCGGCTTGTACAGCAATGGCCTGCCCGCCCTGCGCTATGATCATGTCAACCGTTTCCCGGGCTTCCGCTTCTGAACGGGAATAATTCACGGCAACCTTTACGCCTTGCCCGGCAAGCTGAAGGCTGGTTGCCCGCCCGATACCTGTTCCTCCGCCTGTCACTATCGCGACTTTACCCTTCAGATCCATCCTTATCCGCTCCCGACTTCTTATTGTTATTGAATATCCTGAGTACAATTGTATTCAGTTTGCCTGGTTTTGTATAATTGAATGAAATGAAGGATTAGTTCAATAATATTGAACTATATCGAGCGAACTAGAGGGACTTCAACAGAAGATGGTCAATGGACTCTGAAATGAAACATCCTCAAGCTCAGGGAGGCTGAATGCTATTCGCCATTCCCTATTACACTCTGTACAGTAGAATTCTGTGAAATCGGTTAATGTGAGCAGAAATCAGAAAATCAATTGTATGAAGTGCAACAGAACTGATTTTCGCGCCAGATTAGGCAAATTCTATTGTAGAAAATGCAATGAAGAACGATAGGACGGCGGAAAACGGGAGTCTTACTCGAAAGAGGTTAGCGCAAATGGATTTCAAAACTTTAAAAACCTTTCAGGCCATTGTGAGCACAGGAAGCTTTAACCGTGCAGCCGAAGAGCTTAGCTATGCCCAGTCTACGGTAACAATGCAGATCCAGAAGCTTGAGGCTCAGCTGGGCGTTCAGCTGCTGGAGCGCGGCAAACAGCAGGTGATCCTGACGGAAGCCGGGAGGCTGTTCCATGAGCAGAGCCTGCAGATTGTGAAAGACATGGAGCGGCTGCAGAGCAGTCTGGCTGATCTGCAGTCGGGCGGAGCAGGGAGCGTCCGGATCGGTGTAACCGATCCGACTGCGAGTTACCGGCTGCCGCAGCTTTTGCGCATATTCATGGAACAGTTTCCCCGGATCGTACTTTCAGTAGAGATTGCCGGAACAGCGGCTCTCAGCGGGCGGCTCCTCCGGGGAGAACTCGACATGATTCTGTGCTCCGCCCCGCAGCTTGGGACGGAGCTGTATTTCGAGCCGCTTTTCACCGAGCAATTCGTGCTGCTGCTGCCCGAAGGTCATCCTCTGGAGACGGAGAAGGAGATTACTGCGGACCTGCTTCGCGGACACCGTCTGCTCATTACGGCTGCGGATTGTCCTTACCGTAAGAAGCTGGAGAGTATTTTGCAGGAAGCAGCCGGTCCCCCGCTGAACACCATGGAAATCGGCAGTATGTCCGCCTTGAAATTCTATGTGGAGAACGGTATTGGGATGGCTTTTGTACCTGAGATTACCTTACAGACTCTTCCGTCTGGTACAGTGGTCAGGAGACTATCAGGGCCGGGAGTTGATATGAGCTGCGGAATCGCCTGCAGAATAGCTGATTACCCGCTGAGGGGGGCCAGCTTACAAGTCTATCAATTCCTGAAGCGGGAGCTGGGGATACCTGTGCATATGTAGAATAGAGCTGATAAGAGATGATAAGACCGGTTTGAGACAACTATACTTTACTTCCACATCCGGCAATTCATGACGAAACTCATGGGCGGCCGGTTTTTTTTGTGTAAGGATTGAATTTATTGTACTCAAAGGGAACCTTTGTCCCGCAGCGGACCAATATAGAGTGAAAACCAACACAGAAAGGAGAGAGACGGATGACTGAGGAAGAGCTGCATGGCTGTCTGCAAAGGCTGAAAGAAGGAGACAAGGATGCTTTCACTGCGCTGCATGACAGCATCAGGCACCAGGTGTACGGGACAGTCTGTCTGCTTGTTGACCGGCAAGGCGATGTGGCTGATGTAGTGAATGAAATCTACATTGAATTGTTCCGTAGTCTGCCGCAGTATGACAGGAATCGGCCCTTTGGGGCATGGCTGAATGGAATAATTGTACGGCAATGCAGCAACTGGAGCCGGAGAAGCTGGCGCAGGCTGCGCATCCAGATCCGCAGCAGGGAGAATGCGTCAGAGTTGTTGCTGCCGGGGGCGGATACACCGCTCCTTGAGCAGGAACAGCGGGGAGAGCTGCTTCAGCTGGTGGCTGGGCTTCCCCCTAAACTGCGCAGCGTTGTTGTCCTTCGCTACTATGGGGAATGCAGCTTTGACGAGATAGCCTCTGCCCTGGAGATACCGCTGGGTACCGCTAAATCCAGGCATCACAAGGCAATGCGCAAGCTGCGGCAGCATGCCGTATTCACAGAGGAAGATGAGATGAAGGGGGACTACACATGCCTGTCGAAAGTCAATTGAAACGGGAGTTTGCCAGCTTTAAGCAGAATACAGTAATACCGGAACAGCTGGAGACACAGATTTCCGCAAGCTTTGATCAGTACTTCAAATTCCAAAACGAACGGAAAACCAAAAGACATATGCGCGGCACTGCAAGGATAGCGGTTGTTCTCTGCGGCCTGATGCTGTTCGGAGGCGTGGTTTATGGTGCGGAAAGGTTATGGGCCGTTACATATGGTTCTACTGGAATAAAGGTGATCGTTCATTCGGACTATACTGAATCCGATGAACACGGTGAGCACGTGAAGCTGCTTGTTGAAGACATTCAGACTAAACTGGCTGTGAATGAATCCGCCTTCCTGTATGTGTCACTGCCCAATGGGGGATATGACCTGCTTAAGGTGAACCGTCCGCAGCTGTTCTCCGATATAGAGAGCTGGAAGGAGGTCATCGAGCCAATTACCGGAAAGCTGGTTGTGCCAAGCAGTCTGCCGGAAGGATATTATTTTGCCGAAGCGAGGTCTGACAGTCAGCTTGGGATTATAGACGAATCCTGGGTAAAGAAATACACCAATGTCCTCTCGAAAAGGGTCAAGCCCGGTGAGGATTATGCCTGGATCAAGAGCTTCAACACTCCTAATAGAATAGCTAAGACTGTAAGCCCGCAGCTCATATATGAGGGTCCAAGAGGGAAAAGTGATGCAATTGTGGTTAAGTATACGCCTAGCGGACTGGAAGCGCAGCTCACAGCAAATTTTGCAGCGGCTACTACGGTTGAGGAGATGAAGGTTGGAGCTTTAGATGCTTTATATATTGTGAATAAAGAAGCTTATGGGAACCAAAACAACTATTATGCTTATATCCAGTGGATCGAGCTAGGGGAGAATAACGAATGGAACATTTTGCATGAAGTAAGCACAGAATCACCGGATGTATCCAAAGAGACTCTGCTTAAAGTTGCCGAAGGCCTGCGCTAAAGCGGCCTATGCCAAGGTCAGCTGCATGCTTGTCCCGCTATAACTAAAATAAATCCCCCTATAACACATATAAACCTCTATTATTGATAGCTTCATCAACAATAGAGGTTTATATTATAACCACTATACCCATGTTCTTCTCAGACTCCTTATCCTATCCTTTGTACTCAGCCGGGTAGAAATCGTCCGAGGCGGCAGTAAATTTGCCTATCCTGCCCGTTAAATCTTCTCTAATTCATCCGCTGACCACGATAGGATTGATTGTGGGCTTTTGAGCTTTAAGAAGCTCATACCATTTCGTGTAGGGATGGATTGAAAGCTGTAACGCCAGGATCAAAGATATAGTCTCAAGCTCAGGGAGTACAGCTGCTTAAGAGGACTGCCGGAGATTCTGCCCCCGCATGCGTTCTTACCGCAGTGTATGGTTCCTTGAGTTGATACCTGTATTATACCGTGATATGCCGCAGCCGTAAAAAGGCGAATACTTTAAATTTGCGGTTATTTTTCACTGTAAGATCATGTAAGCGCTATTATGCTTCCTTATCCTTAGTTTTTTAGGAGGATTCCGAACAATAGTTATTCCCTCTAAACTTGATCCAACGTAACCCAGTCGCTGCAAGGAGGGATAAATACTCTAACGGAATCTCAGTCCGAATGTCCTGCGAATTCGCCATTTCTTCGCAAATAACGGAATCTCAGTCCTCTTCACGAGCTGATGCGTTCATGAGCCCGTGATGCTTCAGCCAATCTCCCGCTAATCTCCAGCCAAGCTCAGGTGAGGAACAGTGCAATTGCCAAGCTTCTTAGCTCAGCATGATTTGTCCGCAGGTAGCTTCACAATCTCTAGCTTGATTCACCTGCAGGCAAATTTGGTGCCCTGGAACAGTGCTGTCTTATAAAATGGACGGCAAAAGCGTTGCCGTTTGCTGTATAATTTACTGATTGTTATGTTGCGGTTCAGCTATCCGGGCATTTGAAGGAGGAAGAAAAGGATGAGTTTGTTTGGAGTGAGGCTTGACGGAACCCGCAGCAGGTTAATCAAGTCTTTTCTGGAGGATAATTATGTATGTGCGGGAGATCCCGTTATTGCAAATCTGGAGTCCAGCGGGAGAGAGGATATCCGCAGCGCGCTGGTTGCATCCGGAGCTTATCAGGAGCAGGAGCAGGAGCAGGAGCAGGAGCAGGAGCTGGAGCTGGAAGAAGCTCTCAGCAGTTTAGACACGTTCGTCAACGTGATGCAGGACGGGGATTATGTGCTGATTGCGGATGAGGAATGGGTATACCTTGGCGATCTGGGTGATTATTTCTATGATGCCCGGCAGGAGAGTGTGGAGGGCGGAACTGCGCACCGGCGCGGGGTAACCTGGCTGAAGAGTCTGCCCCGTACAGCTGTAAATTCTGCAGTACAAGCACTGCTTGCTTCGGATCAGGAGGTTACCCGCTATTCAGGGGTGCTGCCTGTAGCAAGAATGGATTTGTGGCTTGCAGATTCTTCGGCTGGCGATATGGAGACTGCTCATTCCCCGGCCCGTGTGGATGAAGCCACAATAGCTGAGGCGCTGGCTGTTCTGAAGACTGCCCTGCACAGTCCCGATGCGGAGCGGCGGGAACGCGCGGCAGCGGCTATATTGCATTATGCCAAATAATCATCAGGCTGAAGTTTTATCTTATAAAATCACAGCAAAAAGGTCTTCCGGTTAAGTGCCGGAAGACCTTTTTGCTGTCAACTATTAAACAGGGACTTCGCTTGACCGGGGGTAGGCTCAGATAAATTCAACGAACTCATTAACCGGCTTGCGGTAGCCGCGCGGTCTAATTTTGTGCTTGTTGTCTTTGCCGATCGTAATCAGCATTACCGGAACGAAGTTGTCGCTGAGCCCGAGGGTAGCTTTCACCGCTTCCGGATCAAAACCGATCATCGGGCAGGTATCCCAGCCCTTGTCTTTGGCAATCAGCATGAACTGCATAGCTGACAAGGAAGCATTGCGGATTGCTTCATCCCGCTGGAAAGCGTCTTTTCCAGTATAAGAATCATTAATAGACTGAATGGTGCGGTCGTAATCCTCTTCGCTCATGGCTCCCAGCATTTTAAGTCCGCTATAGATTTCTGGAGCCTGCTGGTAGGCGTTTTTGTCACCCAGCACGACGATGACAGCCGAGGCGGTGTGGATTTTGTATTGGCCGTACGCACCTTTACGGATTTCTTCCTTCACAGTGTCATCGCTGATGACTTTGTAGTGGGCATGCTGCAGGTTGAAGGCCGATGGAGCCAGGCGGGCCAGTGAGAACATCTCCTCCAGCTCATTTTGTGGGATTTTTACCCCTTCAACGAAATTCATAGCCGATCTGCGGGACTGAACCAATTCTGAAAAAGTACTCATAAATAATGACCTCCATTGTGATATGTATGTTGGTTAGTAATAATCAATAGCTGATATTAATAAATAAGCTTACAATAAGTTACTTGCTTAAAATATCACAACTACAAGCGTACGTCAATGGTTAACCGACTGTGAATTGTGAATTTTAGTTCAAATAGTCGATAAATTTTGAAAAAGCGAGAAAAGAAGTGATTATAATCACAAAATAAGGCTATAAAGCCAAAAACATTGTGACATTTATTACAACCGGAATGTTATAATAGTCACATAGTTTCAGTGGATGAATACTTTTAAGCAGCAATGCCATTGTAAAGGAGACTTCAATATGTCAGAAACCATTACCCAAACCCCTTTGGAACAAGAAATACCCGCAGCAGGCCTTCCACAAGAGGATTTGCTGAATCAGCTTCTGAAGCCGGAAGTTCAGGAATCCCTGATTCTTCTGGTGGAGCAGCTGCCGCAGATTACCCAACTGGTGAATGTATTAACCAAATCGGTCGATTTCGTACAGTCGGTTGCAACGGATGAAGTATTGAAAAATGATACAGTAGGCGCAATCAAGGAGATGGCAGGTCCTGTGGTAGGCTCTGTCAAGAATCTGGCGGCTACAGTTATTGAAGCGAAAGACCGCGCGGATGCAAGCAGTGAAACCATCAGCCTGTTTGGCATGATGAAAATGATCAAGGACCCGCAGGTACAAAACGTGCTCCGTTTCATGAATGCATACCTGCAGGTCAGCGGCGAACGCCAATCCGGTAAGTAATTATTGTTCAATTCTTAATCGTAGGGATGGAGGAAATATGATGTCAAAACACATAGTTATTCTAGGTGCAGGTTACGGCGGCTTATTGAGTGCGCTAACCGTGCGCAAATATATGAGCAAAGCTGAAGCCAGAGTTACAGTGGTTAATCAGTATCCGACACACCAGATCATTACCGAACTACACCGCCTTGCAGCAGGAAGTGCTTCTGAACAGGCGGTTGCCATGCCGCTTGCCAAGCTGTTCGCCGGTAAGGATATCGATCTGAAGATTGCCAAGGTTAATTCGTTCTCGGTGGAGAACAAGCAAATCATCCTCTCGGATGGTGTAATGCTGACTTATGATGCTCTTGTTGTCGGTCTGGGCAGCACGACGGCTTATTTCGGCATTCCGGGACTTGAACAGTACAGCATGGTGCTGAAATCGGCGGCGGATGCACTGCGGATTCACGGACATATTGAAGAACGGATTCGTGAATATGCCAAAAGCGGCAATGCGGCCGATGCAACCATCCTGATCGGCGGGGGCGGCTTGACAGGTGTTGAGCTTGTAGGTGAAATTGCCGATGTACTGCCCAAGCTGACTAAGAAATATGGAGTGAATCCGGCTGAGATCCAGCTGATGCTCGTAGAAGCCGGACCGAAGATTCTTCCGGTTCTGCCGGATCATCTGATTGAGCGCGCTACAACCAGCCTCGAGAAACGGGGAGTTCAGTTCCTGACAGGTCTTCCTGTTACTAATGTAGCAGGCAATACCATTGATCTGAAGGACGGCCGCCAGATTGTGGCGAATACCTTCGTCTGGACCGGCGGCGTGCAGGGCAACCCGCTGATCGGTGAGTCCGGGCTTGAAGTGAACCGCGGCCGCGCAACCGTGAATGAGTTCCTGCAATCCACTTCACACCAGAATGTATTTGTAGCCGGTGACAGTGCGGTTGTGTTCGCACCGGACGGCCGTCCGTATCCGCCAACGGCACAAATCGCCTGGCAGATGGGTGAACTGATCGGTTATAACCTTTACGCTTACCTGAATGATAAAGCCTCCGAGACCTTCAGTCCGGTGAATTCCGGGACACTTGCCAGTCTGGGACGCAGAGACGGAGTAGCGATTGTCGGCGGCAATTCCACACCGCTGAAGGGTCTGCCGGCAACGCTGATGAAGGAAGCAAGCAATATCCGGTATTTGACCCATATTCACGGGTTGTTCAGTCTGGCCTATTAATTCTCTCCTAACCATCTATACCTATAGCAAGCCGCTTCCATGCGGCAGATCATCCCCTTTAAGCGCCGGCAGGCAGTTGAAGGGGATTTTTCATGAATTCAGACTGTAAAAGGAGAGCTGTGTGAAATTACATAGTAAATTACTGGAAGGACCTTTATCCTGAATGAGGCATACATCCTTTATATGAGCTTTTTGCGCAGCACTAGGAGGAGAAGATGATTCAGAACGGATTTACATGCAATTGGATGGAGGTTCAAACGGACGGGCAGGGCCGCGGATTGTATTATAAATATTCTGCATACCGTGCGCCTGCTGTCATCTTTATTTCCGGATTAGGGGATGGTTGCGATTCCTGGAGCGGTGTCCAGGAGAATATTGCGCAGCATGCCTCAACCCTCGCTTATGACAGACCCGGTACCGGGACCAGCCCGGGAGTGCCGGGGCCGCGCTCCTGCCATGATCTGGTGGAGGAGCTGTACCGGCTGCTTGCACTGCTGGATATTAAAGCCCCTTACATTCTGGTCGGTCATTCCTTTGGCGGTCTGGTAGCCAGACTCTTCGCTTGCTGCTATCCTGAGCGGACTGCGGGAATTGTACTGATAGATGCTGCAGGCGAATATAAGGAGCTTACTTATGAGCAGGTGCTGCCCCGTCAGCATATCGCTGCGAACCGGGCGTACCTGCTGAACCCTTCGCTCAATAGGGAGCGGATCGATAAGATGCAGAGCTATAAGCAGATCTCTGCTGCCCGGGGTTCCATGCCAAGCCAGGTTCCGCTGTCGGTAATAACCAGGGGGCTTGCGGATGAGGATGGATCAGACTGGCCGGCACACGCGATACTGGAGATTGAGCAGAAGAACCAGGCGGAGTTCCTGGAATTATCTGCGGCCAGCAGGCAGGTGATCGCCGGAAGCAGCGGGCATTATATCCATCATGACCAGCCCGGGCTCGTCATTGAAGAAATTATAGGGATGATACAAGCTCAATCCAACGAGCTTAATCACTGATATCAGCGTCTTCACAAGAACCTTCACAGTACTGGTGATTAGCTTGATTGCACAGCGCCACAAGGAGCAGCAGAAGGCAACCTGAATACTGCCCTGCATGAAGCGCTTAGAGCCGTGAACAGATTTACTCCGTAAATGTGTAATGAAAACGTATTCGCAGGAAAATCTATTTGTTATAATGTTGATGTTTATACCATTACAGATGTTTTCATAGGAGGATTTCAGGCATGCCATTTCAAAAGAACGATATCATCCTGTTCCAGGGTGATAGTATCACGGATTGCGGCCGCAATTACGCAGACGCTTCATCGCTAGGTGTAGGTTACGCGCTGATGGCGGGCGCTCGTCTTGGGCTGCAGTATCCGGAGAAGAACCTTAGCTTCATCAACCGCGGCATCAGCGGCAACCGCGCCGTGGATCTGCAGGAGCGCTGGGACCGGGATTGTCTGGAGCTGAAGCCGACCTGGGTGTCGATTTATATCGGTGTTAATGATACCTGGCGCTGGTTCGATTCCGGGCAGGAGACGACAGCGGCTGAGTTCGAGGCTTCCTACCGTGATCTGATTGAACGCACCAAGCAGAGCCTGGATGCCAAGCTGGTACTGGTTGAGCCGTTCGTACTGCCGGTGCCGGAAGACCGCAAGGGCTGGCGTAAGGATCTGGACCCGAAAATTCATGTGGTCCGTGAGCTGGCCCGTGAATATGGCGCTGCATTGGTCCCGCTGGATGGACTGTTCGCCGCCGCATCGGTTAAGGCCGAGCCTGCCTTCTGGGCCGGGGATGGCGTACATCCTTCACCTGCCGGCCATGCGCTGATTGCAGAGGCCTGGATGAAGGCTGTAGGGGCTATAAGCTAAAACAGAGTATAGCGGGAAATTCCCTACATATTGAATTTGCTGCACAGACCGGTTCCTGCGTATGCAGCGGACCGGTTTTTGGCATATACCTGAGCAGACCGTTGCCTTCAGGGTGACACGCGGCAGATACGTGAATTTCACTCTGCTTAAGAAGGCTGTTATACTTGTATCATACATAAGGATGTGGAGGTGGAACCCATAAGGCGGTTACTGCTGATTCTGCCTGTTATTCTGGTTGTTCTATTAAGCGGATGCCAGAATGCTTTCGGCTACATTAATTCAAGATGGATTTCTGAAATTGATTTGACCTATAACTCTATAGAGAGCCAAGCGGAGACGGCTCCCTTTGAGTCCAGGATTTTCAAAGACGGCGAGTTCATTAAGACGATGGCTTCTGCCATGAATACAAGCAAGCGTATTGCGGGAGAACTGGATTACGATGCGGATTTCCGCATGAAGCTGGTCTACGGAGATGGTTATACAGAAGACTTTATTCTGGGCTTGGGCCAGGAAGAAGGGAATAGCGGACTGCTGCTATCTGCTGAGCGGAGCGGGACGGGCTATACAGTCTCTGCCAAGAATGCCGATAAGCTGCGCAAGCTGATCTTCAGCGGCGGAAGTCCAGCAGCGGCGAAGTCCGAAGCGGATGAGGCATCGGTGGTAACTCAAGGTCCGGTAACGGTCTCACGCAATGATTTATACCCGGTCACAGGAAACAAGGGATTTCTGAACCTGCAGCTGCTGAAAGGCAGCTACAGCGAGGATTGGTCGACCCCTTCCCCGCTGGCAGGACGGAGCTGGAGCGGTCAATTCCGGCTGGCCATTACGGATGAACAGGGCGCAGCAATGGGCACGTTCGCGCTGAGCCGGCATTTCACCGAAGAATTGAGCTTCGGCGATTTGTTCCAGATTCAGTTCGCTGATTATAACGGGGACGGTAATCCCGATTTTACGGTTGGCCAATATGGTTCTTCGAACGGATCATTGTTCAAGCTGTTTACAGTGAAGCCGGATCATTCGATCCAGGAACTGCAGATTAAAGGAGCGGCTTCCGGGCTGTTCATCAGCAGTCCTGACCGGTATTCGGTTAAGCTGGACGTGATCGAAGGCGGTTTCCGGGCGGATCATTATGACAACGCTCTTGGCAGGCAGGTTGAGACTTCATACCGCTGGGACGGAGCCGCTTTTCAGGAGGTAGCCGGAGAATCAACAGATAAGAGAGGAATGTGAACAGGATGACGAGCGAGACACTGCAGGATTTGCAAGGACTGAAGGCAGCCGGTAAAGTGGTGGGCCACACCATCGCCGAGATGAAGAAAAGTGTAGTTCCCGGAATGACGACTGCAGAGCTGGACGAAGTGGGCGCGAGGATTCTGAACCATTTTGGCGCGAAATCTGCCCCTAAGGTAACCTATAACTTTCCCGGAACCACCTGCATCAGCGTCAATGAAGAGGTGGCACACGGAATCCCGGGTCAACGGGTAATCCAGGCCGGTGATTTAATCAATATTGATGTTTCGGCCGAGTTGAACGGGTACTACGGGGACGCCGGGGTATCTTTTCAACTGCCTCCTTATAATGAGAAGCTGGTCCATCTCTGCCGGAGTACGGAGGAAACCATGATGAGCGTGATTAATCATCTTAGAGCGGGAATGAAGGTGAATGAGATCGGCCGGGTCATGGAGTCGGAGGCGCACAAGCGCGGCTACAAGGTTGTGCGTAATCTCTGCAGCCACGGCATCGGCAAATCGTTGCATGAGAAGCCCTACGAAATCCTGCCGTTCTATAATCCGCGGGTAACGACTGTGCTGAAGGAAGGTCAGGTCATCACGATAGAGCCATTCCTGTCTACGGGTGCTGATTTTGTAGAGCAGCAGTCGGATGGATGGACACTCAGTGTGGCGGACAACAGCCGTGTTGCCCAGTATGAACATACGATTGTGGTCACCAAAGGCAAACCGATTATTCTGACAAGCGCCTAAGAGCTTAGCATCCATGAACATACAGATTCGGTCTGCCCTCATAAGGGTGGACTTTCTTTGTTATTCCAAACCTACAAATAGAGGGACAATGAAAATGAATAATGTACCGCAAGTCAGCAACGCTTTTATGACATTTATGAAGGAAGCACCAGAGCAGCATCGAGCCTGGGTGGAAGCGGTGCAGAAGCTGGATGCAGCAAGTGCGCTTGATGCCCTAACAGAAGAGATTGCCTATATCTCCGTACTCGCGGCGGTCAGGCTGGAAAGCGGGCTGGCCTTTCATGTCAAGCATGCCAAATCACTCGGCGCTACCCGTGAGGAGATTATCAGCGCAGTCCTGCTGCCTCTTCCGGCTGTAGGCAATGTGGTCATTCAGGCCTTGCCCGTTGCTTTGCAGGCTTACGACAGCGAGTAATACTTGCAGAACGACGGATATCGAAGGAGCGGGTAGCGTGAAAATTGCTTTTATTCTGTTTGACGGCATTACGTTTCTGGATTTCGCGGGTTTTTATGATGTAATCTACAGGCTGCGCCAGTTCCCTGCAGGGGAAGGGCTGGAATGGGATATCTGCGGTCCGGCCGGGGAAATCACAGATGAAATGGGGCTTACGGTCAAAACCGGTAAAGTGCTGCCGGATTTATCAGTATATGATCTGGTATTTGTACCCGGCGGGTTCGGGACGAGGGCATTACGTCATGACGGGAGCTTTATCTCCTGGCTTCAGGGAGCAAGCGGGGTTCCATATCTGGTTTCGGTATGCACCGGTGCCCTGCTGCTGGGTGCTGCCGGATTGCTGGAGGGACGCAGGGCCACAACACATGCATCCGCTTATGAGCTGCTTGAGCCGTATTGCCGGGAAGTGGTTCAGGCCCGGATTGTGCAGGACGGGAATGTTATTACCGGAGGCGGGGTCTCAACCTCAATTGATCTGGGATTATATCTGGTATCCTTATTTGCCGGCCGGGAGGCTATGGCTGCCGTGAAGCAGCAGATCGACTATCCGTATGATGCACAAGGCATTGTAATGTATTCCAATGAGTAAAACATCGAAACCGGAGGGATGAAGGTGAATAGTTAGCCGGGAGCGGCGATAAGCAGATGATCCGGATCGTGAAGAGTAATCTGGGGAAGAAACGGCTGAGTCAGAAGTACCCCGAGGAGGTCAGGGAACTCCTTGCAGGATTGACAATTGTCTAGAATGTAACTATTATTGTTACATCTGCCGGGAGACATTCTGGTCAGTATGAAGGAGAGATTCCCATGAACATCAGCACCCGGTTTGCGGTCGCTATTCATATTCTAACTTTAATAGACAGCAACAAAGACGGTAAAAGCACCTCGGAGTGGATCGCCGGCAGCGTCAATACGAATCCGGTTGTCATCCGCCGCCTTACAGGCATGCTGAACAAGGCCGGTCTGGTGGAGGTCCGCCCCGGGGTAGCCGGTGCGAAGCTTACCCGAAGTAGCGCGGATATCACGCTTCTGCAGATTTACAAGGCGGTCAATGCAGTGGAAGAGGATTCACTCTTCTCTGTCCACGAGCATCCGAACCCGGAGTGCCCGGTCGGCAAGAACATTGCCGGGGCAATTATTCCCGTGTTCTCACTTGCGCAGAAAGCGATGGAGAATGTGCTGCAGGAGGTTACACTGGATCAGATCGTACATCAAATTCCTGTTACGTGAGGCAGAGGAGGAATGTGCTATGCGAAACTCTATGCCAAAGCGAAAAGGCGCTGCTTTATATATAACGGTGTTGCTCGGGCTCGGATTGTTGTATCTGCTCATTTTTCCTTCTCCTACCCCTGAGCTCGCTGTACGCAAGAGCCTGCTGATCCGTGATCCGGCGGCTGCATTGGCGGGCAGGGTTACAGAAGGACGGATTAAGGATGATCCAAGGTACGGTAATCTGTACTACGCTGAACAAACAGAGCGAAGCTACATCTATGTGAAGAAAAGCAGGCTGGGCTGGCATGTAACCTCAAGCGGCACCGGCCCGTGATGTAAGATTTTGTAGACTGCCACAGAAACTTAAGGAAACTTTCAGCAGAGATTTATGTACTTTTAAGGTTCGGGGAGTATATTAAAGATCTCCACCCCCCAGTGGATACATTTATGCTAGACCCCGCCGTGCCTCGGCAGGGTCTATCTCTTTGTTTAGGACTTATAAATTCATCAAACCTTTATGTGATTTTCATCAGGCATTAAGCTTCAGCCTGTATATTAATCACATGACCCCCTTATAATAGACTTTGGCCCTGCCGGTTCCCGGCAGGGCCCCTTTTTTGCGGCTACACAAATCGCTGCTGCTGTCTTTACACATTATTCCAGATGGTTTAGACTGACACCATGTGTGGCTTACTGGAATAAGGGGGAAGAGCATTGATATGATGGTATTTTTGGCACTGATTATATGGTTCCTGTCGTTGCTGGTCTTTATGCTGATTATCCGCAAGGCCATTGATGGATCTAGGGCTACCTACAAACTGGATGAATTGATTCAGGAAATCCGGCTGCTCCGCAAGGAGATCAAGGAGAACAAGCATATTATAGACAAGCGGCTGTAGCGGACGGTGCTGCCGGCAACTCATCTCTAAGGAGTGATTACCTAATGATTCTGTTCCACAGCGGGGACCTGAGCGTCCGTAGGCTGGAAAGGGAAGATGCGCCCCTGCTGGTACGGTGGCTCTCCGATCCCGCAGTGCTGGAGTATTACGAAGGCCGGGACCGTCCGCATGATCAGACGCTGGTGCAGGCACATTTCTATGAGGATGAAGAGGATGGGGTAAACCGCGGGATTGTGCAGTTCAAAGACCAGCCCATAGGTTATATCCAGTACTATCCTGTCGGCAGGGAAGAGAAAGAAGAGTATGGTTACGCGGATTATACAGACAGGATCTACGGGATGGATCAGTTCATCGGCGAGCCGCAGATGTGGAATCGGGGCATCGGATCGACGTTGGTAGGCGGAATGGTGAAGTATCTGCTTGAAGCGGAGCAGGCCGACCTCATTGTTATGGACCCGCAATGCCGGAACCACAGGGCGCTTAGAGTGTACGAGAAAAATGGTTTTGTACGCGGCAAGCTTTTGCCGGAGCACGAGTGGCATGAAGGTGAATGGAGGGACTGCTGGCTCATATCCTATAATTCTAAATCTTAATTGTACATATAAATAAGGGGATGTTGTATATGAAGAACCGATTCACAATTCTGGGAGCCGCACTGATTCTGGGCCTTTCGTTTGTGGCGGGTTGCCTGCTTATCAGCAAAGAACGGACAACCGGCTTGGAGCAGGCAGCTGTGAGCCAGACCACAGTCCACCCGCTTCTGACGCTTGCCGAGACGGCGGAGCTTCTGCGGATCAGTGAAGATCAGGTGATCAATATAATCAAGGCGGAGAATGCGATTTTGAGCAATAACGGGCCTTTCGAGGGAATGATGCTGCCTTATATCAAGGTAGATGATAAGTTCCTGTTCAACGTTTTGGAAATACAGAACTGGGTTCAGCAGGCGACACTTGAAAAAAGGGTATATATGGGCACGAAGATTACCAATAGATGAGACTTGGGGAGTAAAGGAGCCAAATGAAATTTTATACATATTCATGGTATGAAGAAATGCAGGTGCGCGGCTTTATGGTGTTCCCTGAGACGGAGCAGGATTGGCTGGAGGATGTTGCGTGGCATGCTGCGGAGGGGCTCAGCTATAAGGAGAGGACGAAAGATTTCCTGGAATACCTCAAAGCGGATTTGCTGAAGTACCTTCCGGAATACTTCCATCCCTCCATTCATGACGGAACGATTAATTCTACTTATCCTGAACCTGAGTTCAAAGAACAGGCGCAGCAGTGGCGTAGTGAATACGAAGCCAGGATGAAGGTGCTGGATGATGAATACTACAGAAGGTATCTGTCTATTAAGGACAGCTTACCTGTACATGCTGTTCAGCTAGTTGAGAAGTCCCTTCATGATTCAAGGGTGATTTCATATGCTGTGCCGGCGGAGGAGGTTGTGGAGATCATTCTGGACTGCAGCGGAGCCATGCATTATCAATGTGATATCAGACTAACCTTTACCGGGGTGACCGGGTTGGAGCTGCCTGAACGCCTGAACAGAATGGTCTGGTTGTATACCGAGATCTATGCGGTGGAACGAGGGTTTGAGTTACGGGTTCTGCTGGATTCGCCGCTGAGTGAGCTTAGAATTACTGCACAGGATGTATCATTTGAAATGCTTAGTGAACCCAAATACAACGGATGACTGCTTCGGAGCCTGGCCAATTGGCCGGGTTTTTTTATAGGAAGTTATGATATTCGTCAGTTGTAGATAAGTTTCATTGATATTTGTAGTTTATCCGTAGAGATGAGCCGAATGTATGCGAAAAATCGAATACAATGTGCCGCGGATAGGGTAGACCAACCAAATGAGGTATGAATCCCTCTGATTCCGCCGGAAGTCGGCTGCATGGGGGATTTAATGGATATATCCCTTTGATCTCACCGGATAGTAATTTAACTATTGGATTACCGCCTGATTCGCCCCTCCGGACGATTTTGAAAAGTAATTGACAAACATATAGAGCGCTACTATACTAAAGTTAGTTAATGTGTAACGGAAACAGTTACAAGCTTGAATGATGCTTCTATAAACAGTCAAGACTAAGCAGCACTGAGCACGAACGTACCGGAGGGGTTAGCTTTTTATATGATCCATATGCTTTTATTCAGGAGGGGTTTATATGACGACAACAGCAGCACTGCCGCAAGAACTGGAAATTGGACTTGTACAGATTAGAGTAAGCAATTTAGAGCGTTCGCTCACCTTTTATCAGAATGTAATCGGACTGAAGATCCTGCACCAGCAGGGGCGTGAAGTGGAAATGACTGCGGATGGTGTGCATGTGCTGCTGGTTCTGCGGGAGATTGAACAGGCTCAGATTCTGCGCCGTAATTCGGCAGCCGGACTGTATCATTTCGCGATTCTGGTGCCCGACCGTCCAAGTCTCGGATTGGTGCTGCGTAATCTGATTGATGCGGGCATAGAGATCGGCCAGGGCGATCATCTGGTCAGCGAAGCGCTGTATCTTCAGGACCCTGACAATAACGGCATTGAGATATACCGCGACCGGCCGCGCGACACCTGGAAGTATGAGCCTACTGGCAATGTGGTGATGACTACAGACCCGGTTGATGTGGACGGCTTGCTGGCGGCTTCCGAAGGGCTGAACTGGACCGGACTGCCTGCGGGCACGGTGATCGGGCATGTGCACTTTCATGTAGGCGATTTGGCGGAGGCCAAGAAATTCTATGTGGATGCGCTTGGTTTTGCAATCACGGCTCATTACGGGGACGCTGCACTATTCATCTCGGCGGGCGGATATCATCACCATATGGGGCTTAATGTCTGGGCGGGACAAGGAGCTAAAGCGGCTCCGGCCAATGCGGCGGGCATCGATTATTTCACACTGCTGCTTCCGGGCAGCGGGGATGTATCTGAAGTGGCGGAACGTGTGAAGCAAGCGGGGTACCGTGTAGAAGTAGAAGGCGGCACCACTACCTTGAGAGACCCGTGGAATATTGGAATCCGGCTGCTTGTCAAAGGCTGAGAGGAATGAAAACTTGTCCATCTTCGCTCATTCCCCTATAATATGTGGAAATAAATGAGCGAAAGGATGAATCTTTTGCACAATTTCAAAATGGCTTATGTTGTCCTCTGTCACAAGAGCCCTCAGCAGATTAATTTGCTGATCGATCGTTTAACGGATGAGCATGTGGAGTTTTTCCTGCATGTGGATAAGAAAAGCGGCATCGAAGAGCAAATTATCCATCGCGAAGATATTCATTTCGTAGAGCAGCCGGTAGACGTACAGTGGGGCCATTACGGCCAGATTGAATGCATCCTGAAGTGCTTCGAACTGATCCGGGCAAGCGGGAATTATAACTATGTTCATATCATCAGCGGACAGGATTTGCCTCTTGCCTCCAATAAGGTGATTGCTGATTTCTTCAAAGAGCATGAAGGGCAGGAGTTCGTCAAGCATCTGCAGCTTCCGAATGAGGCGGAAATGTGGGGCTGCCTGTACCGGGTGTCTGTGTATTATCCGCGGTTCCTGGTCTCCCGGGCCAAAGCTGTCTCAGAGATCCGCAACCGTTATATCAATCTGGTGATGTCGGTACCCTGGCTTAAGCGCAGCCTGAAGGATCTGCCGGAGGCGCTGTATAAGGGCTCGAACTGGATGTCACTTACCGGGGGATGCATGCAGTATATCCTCGAATTCATCGCGGAGCATCCCGGATACGTCCGGTTGTTCCGGAATTCGTTCTGCGGCGATGAGATCTTCTTCCATTCAATTATTTTGAACAGTAAATATAAGGATAATGTAATCAATGAGATCAAACGCTATACCGATTGGGACACCGGACCGGAATTCCCCAGAACGCTGCGGGCCGGGGATTACGAACGGATTCGCGAGCAAGGTGCAGGCTGCTTCTGGGGCCGGAAGTTCGATCTGGATGTCGACAAGGAGATCATCAGCGATATTCTGCGGCTGGCTTGAGGCTCTAACTATCTTAGGAGGCATATATCATGAAAATAGCAGTCATTGGAGCAGGCGGCAAAGCAGGCAGTGAGATTGTGAAGGAAGCGCTGGACAGGGGACATGAGGTTACCGCTATAGTGCGGAACCCTGCGAAGGTAACGGACAGTAGAGCATCGGTGCTGGAAAAGGATATCCTATCCTTGACGGCTGAAGATTTGCGGAGTTATGATGCCGTCATAAATGCGTTCGGAGCGCCGTTTGGACAGGAGCATCTGCATGTGGAGGCCGGATATGTTCTGATTGAGGCTCTTAAGAATGTGCCGGATACCCGGCTGATTGTCGTCGGCGGTGCAGGAAGCTTATACGTGGATGAAGCCCGGACGGTGAAGGTTGTGGACACACCGGGGTTCCCGGATTTTGTGAAGCCGACAGCCCTGAACCAAGGTAAGAATCTGGAGATTCTTCAAACCACGGAGGGACTCCGCTGGACGTTCGTCAGTCCGTCAGCCAATTTTGCTGTCGGGGAGAGAACAGGTGCATATGTGAAGGGCAAGGATCATCTGCTCGTTAATTCCAAAGGCGAGAGCTACGTAAGTTATGCCGACTATGCAATTGCAATTGTGGATGAGCTTGAACAGCCGCAGCATATCGGCGAACGGTTCACGGTGGTGTCCGAATCCTGATCCTGAAGCTGCTGCTTCTGCAGTGAGGCGGCAGGATGGACGCTGGATAGAGAATATAGCGGGAGGCACAAGCGGAAATTCCGCTGTGTCTTCCGTTTATTGGCGTTTATGCAGTTACTGCAAATATAGGATATAATATTTTGAAAAAAGATATTCGGGAGATGATGGGGCTTGGAGACTTTTCTTGCTGTGCTGCTGATGCTCGGGCTAATCGCGGTATCGAATATCGTGAACCGTTTCATTCCGTTTGTGCCGGTTCCTCTGATTCAGATCGGACTCGGGATCATCGCCGCACTTGTGCCGACCGGAATACATATGTCTTTTGAGCCAGAACTGTTTTTTGTGTTGTTCATTGCCCCCCTGCTGTTCAATGACGGGAGACGGACACCGCGTGATGAGCTGTGGAACCTTAGAGCACCGATCTTGCTGCTGGCGCTGGGGCTTGTATTTGTAACGGTTTTTGTCGCAGGGTATGCCATTAACTGGATGATTCCTTCAATTCCTCTGGCGGCATCTTTTGCACTGGCGGCGATTCTGTCCCCTACGGATGCTGTAGCGGTCGGTGCGCTGGCCGGAAGGGTGCATCTGCCGAAAAGTATACACCGTATCCTTGAAGGTGAATCGCTGATGAATGACGCCTCCGGTCTGGTTGCCTTCAAATTTGCGATCGCGGCCATGGTTACGGGAGTTTTCTCGCTTCCTAAGGCATCGCTCAGCTTTGTAATGATTGCCGCAGGCGGTCTGCTGCTGGGTGCGGCGCTATCCTTTCTGCTCATCCGCCTAAGTGTATTCATCCGCAGATTCGGTATGGAGGATGTGACGATCCATGTGCTGCTGCAGATTCTTACGCCGTTTATCATTTATCTGATCAGTGAAGAGATTGGCGTATCCGGCATCCTCGCTGTTGTGGCCGGTGGTGTAATGTACGCCATTGAGAAGGACCGGGCCGTATCGCCGCAGTATAAGCTGCAGCTTGTATCAGCCAGTACCTGGTCGGTGCTGCTGCTGGTGTTGAACGGTCTGGTATTCCTGATCCTCGGAGTGTCCGTACCGGATGTGGTAGAGGTCATCTACCGTGATCAGACGCTGAACAACTTCATGGTTGCAGGGTATGTGATGGCGATTACCGCGCTGCTCATAGTGCTGCGGTTCCTATGGGTCTATGCCTATTCCCTATGGGAGAGCCGGTTCCGCCGTGTAGAGAAGGCGCCGCTTAAGTCACAGGTCATTACTTCAATCTCCGGCGTGCGCGGAGCTGTAACGCTTGCAGGTGCCTTCTCCATTCCGCTCGTGCTTGGGGACGGTATCACGCCGTTCCCTGAACGGGATCTGATTATTGCGCTGGCCGCAGGTGTCATTCTGATGTCGCTGGTCATTGCAAGTATCTTCCTGCCGCTGCTGGCCGACAAAGAGGAGACCGTGGTCCAGACGATTGGCTACGGAAATACAGAGCTGGCAGCCAGAAATGTAGTAATTGACGCCGGGATGTCGATGCTGCGCAGCCTGGTTACGGAGAGCCCGGAGCGGGCGACGCAGCCTGTCTTACTGGAGTTCACAGACAAGATCGACCGGCTGTGCACGGCCAAGCCGGACAGTGACCCGGCCACGGAGCAGTTCCGGCGTCTGGGCGTTGAAGCCAGGCTGAGCGGCCTGGAGGCAGAGCGCACAGCACTGCGGCGGATGCTGGAGAACGGGGCGGTGCCCGCCCCTGTCGCCGTGAAGATGGAGGAACTGCTGGACCATACGGAATCACTGCTCTGCAGACGGCTGGATACGCAAATTAAGTTCACGGTAACTGAAATTCAGCGCCTGTTCTCCGGCCTGTTCTCGGGCCGCTTCAACGGGGAAGAGGGCCGGCGGGCGGTGCAGAATGCCGAAAGTGCCCGGACAGCGAAGATTGCGATGTGCCAGGCGGCCGTGTCGGCCGTCAGCGCCGGGATAAGCGACGAGAACCGGCTTGCCTCGCAGAAGGTCATCGACAAGTATGAGCGGCTGGAATCCCGGCTGGTGCAGGGCGAAGGCTGGAGCAAAGACGGTGTCGTCGATGACGAGAAGCTGGAGCTGAAGCTGCAGGCCATTCAGGAGCAGCGGAATACCGTGCAGGAGATGTATCAGAACGGGGCTATTAATCTCAAGATCGCGGGTAAGCTGCGGCGGTTCGTAGATCAGCTGGAAACATCCATTTGGGAGGATTAATGATTATGGGGGAATTGCTTGCTAGCGGGTTGCACTTTGCAGAAATTACTGAGGAACATCTGGCGGGTGTGCTGGATATCTATAACTATTATGTACTTAACACTACCGTATCGTTTCATACCGAGCCGCAGACCTTGACGCAAATGCGCCAGTCTGTGCTGAACGGGGACCCGCGATTTAAGTCATATGTCCTTCTGCAGGACGGCGATCTGCAGGGCTACGTGCTGATTACCCGGCACAAGAACAAAGAAGCCTACGATACCTCCGGTGAAGTCAGCATTTACCTGAAGCCCGGCAGCGGAGGACAAGGTCTGGGCGGGCAATCGCTGCGGTTCATTGAAGAGAGGGCTAATGAGCTTGGGTTCCATGTACTGGTAGCTACCGTATGTGCAGACAATGAGCCCAGCCGCCGCCTGTTCACGAAGCACGGCTACGAGCAGAGCGCTTTATTCAAGGAGATCGGCCGCAAGTTCGGCCGGTGGCTGGATATTGTCAGCTATCAGAAAATTATCGGCTAATCGTTGGCCGTTGCCAGAAGCCGCTAACTAAATTCCTGCACGAAAACCAACAATCTCTTCGTGATATCGGGAGTAATCAAGAATTGTTGTAGGAAATGCAGCATTTCCCCCTTATCTGAGCGGTTACGCGGGGCAATTATTGTATTTCATACAACAATCCTTAAGAATCACCCAGTTTCTATTAGGTACAAGTTGCAATACGTACAACAATTAGGCTTGTGTATGTAACTTAATAGGGAAGCAGACATCGGTGTGCCCCCATACAACGCAATAAGCCCGCTTGCCTTGCAAGGACCATGTCCCTGCAGGCAAGCGGGCTTTATGTACGTTAAGGTGGACCGGTGGGCGGAGCCACGGGGGAACAACTATCCGGATACGTGCTTCCTCCGGAACATCTGTCCCAGTACCTCGCTCAGCACAAGGCCGGCGGCGATGGCCCCGGACAGCAGCAGCGCCTGTACCGCAAACTGAATCCCCTGGTTGTTGTCACTCTCCACGAACTGGCGCATGGCATCATAAGCCAGGCCGCCCGGAACCAGCGGGATAATTCCGCCGACGCTGAATATAATCACCGGCATTTTGAAGGAACGCGCAAAAAATTGGCTGATCACTCCGACAACCACGGTGGCTCCAAAGGTGGCAACAACGGTATCCCATCTGTCATCCAGCTGCAGATACAGTATCCAGCCGATCATTCCGGCGAAACCGCATTGAAGCAGTGCGCGCACCGGCGCATTAAACAGAACGCAGAAGGCTGAGGCAGCGATGAAACTGGTTATGAGTTGCAAAATCATGTAGGACTACCTCTTTCAAGTGGTAATTAGAAAAGGGACAGCACGAGTCCGATGCCGGTTCCAATGGCAAAGGCGGTCAGGAAGGCATCGGCTCCCTTAGACAGGCCGGAGACCAGATGGCCGGCCATAAGGTCACGGACGGCATTCGTGATGAGCAGCCCCGGTACAAGCGGCATTACGCAGCCGATGATGATCTTGTCCATCTCTTGTCCGATGCCAAGCCTGACGGAGAAGAAAGCCAGCAGGCCGATGATAAAGGAGGCGATGAACTCCGCGAAGAAACGGATCTGGACCAGGCGGTGCAGATAGGTGACGGCGGCGAAGCCGACCCCGGAGATCAGCAGCGACGGCAGGGCATCCCACAGGCTGCCCTTGAACATTACGGTGAAGCAGGCGCCGGTCAGGGCGGCAGCTACAGTCTGCAGCCAGACCGGATAAGCATGCGCCGCGTCGTCGACAATACCCAGGCGCTCGCGGGCTTCGGCGGCGGTAAGCTGGCGTTCGCTCAACCGCCGTGAGATGTCATTGACCTCGGACACTTTTTGCAGATCGGTCGTCCGTTCAGCTATCCGGAACAGCTTCACCGGTTCGGTTCGGCTGGTGGTGAACATAATGACTGTCGGCGTAACGTAGCTATGCGCTCCAGGGAAGCCGAGCGATGCGGCCATGCGGCTCATGGTATCCTCCACGCGGTAGGTTTCGGCGCCGCTTTGCAGCATGATTTTGCCGGCCAGCAGGCATAGGTCTATAATATCATGCGCGGTAGTATTGCTATTGTTGCTTGTGCTATCCAACTTCGTCGATCCTCCCCGGGAATGTTATCTATTCGATTGTCGCCGCAATGTGTGAAAATTTCAACCTTTATTCCATATATTCTGACGAATAATAAAATTTTATCAAGAAGGTAAAAGGAAAATACATTTTTTAACACAGAAGCATAGAAGCACTGGCAACCGGACAGCCTAAGGACGCGTTCTTTGCAGTCCATTCTAGTCTTCCAGCGTACATAGACCGGTGGCAACACCGCCGGAGACAATAGTCAGTATGGAATGAAAAAAAGTCTCTTTGGAGATCAGTACACCGCCGGCACCGATAATTACGAAATCCGTCAGGAAAATAATCACTCCGACATTGAGCGGAATGTAACGTTTCATGAACTTGGCCAGCAGATCTGTTCCGCCCGTACTTGCTTTGAACCGCAGCATCAGGCCGAGCCCGCTTCCCATCAGGAAGCCGCCGATTATAGCGCTGGAGATGGAACCGAGTTCGATATAATACAGAAAGTAATATTGCAGCGGCCCGAGCAGTTCGATCAGGAAGGATGAGGTCATCAGCCCCAGAATGCTGTTATAGAAGATATCCCGCTCCCGGAACCAGGCCAGCAGGAAGATCGGAAGACTGCAGACAATGATGGCCAGTCCGATTTTGATGCCGGAGATGTAATTAATGATGAGGGCAATGCCGATAATTCCCCCATCGAGTATTTTATAGGGCACCAGAAAAAAGTTGGTTCCCGCTGCAATCAGCAGGCTGGCCAGCAGAATAATGACATACTTGGGATATGAGCGCATCTTCAGCATCTCCAGACTTAAGGCATGTCTTAATAAATATGCACCGGTCTGGAAAAAAATAGCTATAAAACAAAAAATCCTGCTTGCGCAGGATTAGAGGTGAATTGCTCAGACGTGAACCGGCTCTGGTTTCTTTAGCTGCAGCGGAGGCGGGATCAGCCAGCCTTTCTGCTTGTTCATTTTGAGCAGTGCCATGCCGAAGGCGGCCATTTGGGCGTGGATCTTCATGAACATTGCGCCGATATCCTCGCGGACCGACATGCCCATGATCTGGCTGCAGACCACTAGACTTAGCGATACTGCCCCGGAGAGGGCCGCAGCAATCTCAGGGTCGGAGAACCTTGCGCCTGCCGGGATATCCTCGAGCTTGACGGAGGGACGGTCTGGCAGTGCAGGCGGAGGCGCGAAGCCGTTCAGCTTGAGGATTTTGTCACAGTCCTTAATTTCCTGCTGTGCCTGATCCATAAGATCATCGATAATCTTCTTCAAATCCTGGTCCCCGGCATGAAAGTGAAATGCCTGATAGGTAGATAAGGACATTTTGGCTGTTGCCGAGACCTGCCACAGATTGAAGATTTCACCATAGTGAAGCGGTTCATCTTTGGGGTTGCCGTTTAGAACTCCCATAATTACAGAACTCCTCTACAAATAGGTTATGAACGTAAATTAGGTTGTCCAGTGCAATCAGCGTTATTCAAGTGCACTAAATAAAGTCACAGTAAAGCAGGTGTAGCCCGATGGATTATATCTATAAAGTGCTGGAGAGCGACATGGAGCTGCTGGCTGCGGCACTATCGGAGGTTCAGGTAACGGTTGTGCTGAAGGAGGGTACAGAGGAGGTGCTGGAACCGGGGGGACAGATCAGAGCATACACCGCGAAATCTGTCCGGATCCGGGGATTATCGTATTGCCGCGAGGTACATGAATTCCGAATTCTTCCGGCAGAGCCTATGTAGACTCCCCGCTCCTTGCATAGAAGCGCTTCTGCTGCAGATTCAGCGGGAGTAACGCTTGCGGAAGCGCAGCGGAGAGATGCCAACCTTCCGGCTGAAGCGCCGGGAGAAGTAGGCGGTGCTCTCGAAGCCGGTACGTTCTGCAATCCCGGAAATAGGGATTTCTGTCTTGAGCAGCAGCAGCTTGGCCTGCTCCAGCCGGTAATCCGTCAAGTATTCCATAGGGGTCAGCCCATAGACACGTTTCATGCAGCGGGCCAGATAATTGTAGTGAAAATGCAGCGCATCCGCCAGGGATGCATTCGTGAGATCCTCCGTAAAATGATTGCGCAGGTAGGCTTCCGTCTGTTCAGCGATCTCTGCAGCCTGACTGCCCGCAGTATCCTGCTGGGCCAGATCCATCATCCGCAGCATCTCCTCAAAGATGCGCTGCTGCTGCCATACGGAGCTGGAGCGCCGTCCCTGACTAAGCTGCAGCAATTGCTCTGCCTGCCCGCTCCGTGCGAAGGGGTCCGGGAGAGGTCCGAACTGGGGTATGCGGATCGTATAAGGATGAATCAGGAATTGCCGGAAATGCTTCTCCCGCTCTGCATATACAGGATCACCTTCCGCTTCCATCCACTCACCGACCGTGTGAAAATGAACCCACGTGAAGGAGGTGATCTCCTCGCAGGGTTTAACTGAATAATGATAGCGGTCCGGCAGCAGAAGGAGGGTGTGCCCGGAGGTTACCGCCCACTCCTTATCATCCTCACCGATGAACAGACAGCCCTGTTCTACAATAATAAGATCGAATTTCCCCATACGGCTGCGGTTTGGATGCTGCTCGCCGGGCAAATATACGGTATGGCCGCATTCGAGGAAATAGGGGAACGGCGGTGCTGACAGATGAATATAGGCAGGACTGGGTGACATATCTGCTCCTTTCGCAAGCTCTTTTCTATTAGCCGGACTTCCATGGAAGGTTAATAATCCAAGTGTGAAATAGTACAAAAACAGGGTTGCTTATGATTCTGTTTTTTATTCATTTTACCGTCTATAATTGCAAATAGCGAGGATGAAATGAAAAGGGGAGAAAACACATTGAGTAAATTTGCAGATATTCAGCAAGCCGCTGAGACAAGCCGGCAGGTAGCTATTCAGGATGAATTCTGGGGGCGTTATATCCGGCTGGTTCAGGATACCGTTATTCCGTACCAGTATGAGGCACTGCATGACCGGGTGGCCGGAGCAGAACCCAGTCATGCCATTGCCAATTTTGAAATTGCTGCCGGCAGGAGGGAAGGCGAGTTTAACGGCTGGGTCTTTCAGGACAGTGATGTAGCTAAATGGCTGGAGGCAGTGGGGTATTCGCTTAGCATCAAGCGTGATCCTGAACTGGAGCGTCAGGCGGATCAGATGATAGAGCTGGTCGGCGAAGCACAGCATGAAGACGGATACCTGAATACCTATTTTACACTCAAAGAGCCGGGCAAACGGTGGACGAATCTGCTGGACTGCCATGAGCTGTATTGTGCGGGACATTTCATTGAAGCGGCAGTGGCCTATTATGAAGCGACCGGCAAAGACAAGCTGCTGGTCATTGTGCGGCGGTTCGTTGACCACATTGAAACCGTCTTCGGACCGGAAGAGGGGAAGCTGAAGGGCTACGACGGTCACCAGGAAATTGAGCTGGCCCTTGTGAAGCTGTACCGGCTGACCGGTGAAGAGAAATATCTGAAGCTCAGCAGCTTTTTCATCGATCAGCGTGGACAGGAACCGAATTTCCTGCATCAGGAGTGGGAACAAAGAGGACGGGTTACGCACTGGACAGGTACGGCTACAAGCAGTGTGGATGTCAGTTATAATCAGGCCCATATCCCGGTCCGTGAGCAGAGCGTGGCCCTGGGACATTCCGTCCGTGCAGTCTATATGTATACAGCCATGGCCGATCTGGCCCGGCTTACCGGAGATGAAGCGCTGCGCGAAGCCTGCGTGCGCCTGTGGAACAATATGACGGAGAAACAGATGTATATCACTGGCGGAATCGGGTCAACACATCATGGTGAAGCGTTCACCTTTGATTATGATCTGCCGAATGATACGGTCTATGCGGAGACCTGCGCTTCGATCGGGCTGATCTTTTTTGCCAAGCGGATGCTGGAATTGACCCCGGACGCCCGGTATGCCGACGTGATGGAGCGGGCGCTCTATAATAATGTGCTCGGCTCCATGGCACAGGACGGCAAACACTATTTCTACGTGAATCCGCTTGAAGTATGGCCGCAAGCCTGCAGCTGCAACCCCGGCAAACATCATGTCAAAGCAGAGCGCCAGGGCTGGTTCGGCTGCGCCTGCTGTCCGCCGAACGTGGCACGCCTGCTGACCTCACTGAATCAGTATATCTACACTGAGCATGGCGACACACTTTACACTAACCTGTATATCGGCAGTGAGCTGAAGACCACACTGGGCGGCACAGAGGTAGCAATCCGCCAGCAGAGCCGTTTCCCTTGGGATGGAACCGTGACCCTGAAGGTTGATCCTGCGGAAGCCAGAGAGTTCGGTATGGCGCTGCGTATTCCTTCCTGGAGCGAGAACGTGGAGATCAGAGTGAACGGAGAGGCGTTAGGCGATGCTGCTGCAAGCCTGCAGCAGGGCTATGCTGTGATCCGCAGGGAATGGAAGGCTGGCGACGTGATTGAGCTGAAGCTTCCAATGGAAGCGCACCGCGTATACGCCCACCCGAATCTGCGTGCCGATGCCGGGAAGACTGCCATTCAGCGCGGCCCGCTGGTCTACTGCCTGGAAGCGGCTGATAACAGTGAACCGCTAAGCTCGATTTCCTTGAGTGAAGCAGCTTCATTCACCGAGACGTATGATGAAATGCTGCTTGGCGGTGCTGTAGTGGTAGAAGGCGACGGCTTCCGTGTAGCACAGGCGGCCTGGACCGGAGGGCTGTACAGCAGAGAGAAGGCAACGCTGGAAGCGGTGAAGGTAACTGCAGTCCCTTACTATCTGTGGGGCAACCGCGGTAGCGGCGAGATGAAGGTGTGGATTTGGGAGTGAGCCGCAAGCGTAACAGACAGCAACTTTGGAGCGAGTTCGGCGTCTAACAAGCATTTGATACAGGGAGGATGCGTATGAACCGGACATGGTTTTGGCTGCCGGTCCTGGCAGTACCACTGCTGCTTGCCGCCTGCGGCGGACTCGTGAATCCGGCTACCGACAGCGGGTCTGCGGATGCCGAAACTACCAGCAGGCCGGAATCAACTCTTAAGTCTGGAGAAGTCTCTCCGGATAATCCGAGCAGGATTGCTTTTGACATCGATGGCATTCATGATCCGCTCGTTAATGAAGAGATGAAGGCAAGCCTGAGAGATGCGCTTGAGGGAATTGTGAATGAGGACCATGAACAGTTTAACCGGGCTTTTGCCAGTGTAAGTCTGGCAAAGGCAAATGAATTCGCCTTCACTCCCGGCAGCATCACTTTCACCGGAGTCGATGAGATTTCGGAGCAAAGCGGCGGCAGAGTTGTCATAAACGTGCATGATGTCCGTACAACAGCGGATGGGGAAGTGAAGCACAGCTGGAATTACTGGTTCATGCCGGATAAGGACGGCAACTGGAAGCTGGTCACGATTGACTGAGGACCTGCTCGTTTAGACGTTTTACCTGCATCACAAAAAAGGAACCCGGTCGCACCGCCTAGGCGGACAACCGGGTTCCTTTTTTATACTCAAAGTTTAAAACTTGCTAACTAACCCAATACAACTACAACCTGGTGAACCGCACCGTCGCCCACAGGAGCGATGATGTTGCCTTCAACAGCAACGCCGTCGAGAGTCAGGCTGGCCACGCCTTTGGAGACATGGTTCGGGTTCTGGATCGAGATGACATAAGTGTCGCCGCGGAAGACGCGGGTAATCTCGAAGCTGTCCCACTCCGTAGGAATACAAGGATCAACCTTCAGACCGGCAAAGTCAGCCTGGATACCGAGGATGGACTGTGTAATCGCTACATAGTTCCATGCCGCTGTACCTGTCAGCCAGGAGTTTTTCGCTTCACCGTGACGTACAGCATCTTTACCGGCGATCATCTGCGAGTACACGTAAGGTTCCATACGGTGAACTTCGCTGATGTCCTCCAGGTAAGCCGGAGCGATTTTTTTGTAGATATCAAAGGCTCTGTCGCCGTGTCCAAGCACCGTTTCAGCGATCATGATCCATGGGTTGTTGTGGCAGAAAATACCGGCATTTTCTTTGTAGCCCGGAGGATACGTAGAAATTTCACCCAGGTTCACATAGTACTTGGAGTAAGGAGGCTGCTGCAATACGATACCATAGTCCGTATCCAGACGTTCCTGAACGGAAGTCAGCGCACGGGCTGCTTCGCCGTTCTCCACACCGATACCCGCCATTACACACATCCCCTGCGGCTCGATGAAGATCTGGCCTTCTTCGTTCTCCTTGCTGCCGATCTTGTCGCCGTAGTGGTCATAAGCGCGCAGGAACCAGTCGCCGTCGAAGCCGTGGGACAGGGTAATGGCACTCATGTTCTCGATCTTCGCAACCGCATCAGCAGCTACATCATCCAGTCCGCGCATGCGGCAGATTTCAGCATAGTCCGGTCCAACGAAGACGAACAGACCTGCGATGAACACGGATTCTGCTACGCCGCCTGCGATATTCTCAGTTGTCTGGAACGATTCGCCCGGCTCGGTGGAGAAGCAGTTCAGGTTCAGACAGTCATTCCAGTCCGCGCGTCCGATCAGCGGCAGGCCGTGAGGTCCGAGGTTGTTCGTTACATGCTCGAAGCTCAGCTTCAAGTGCTCGAACAGGGTAGCCGTGTGATCCGGATTGCTGTCAAAAGGAACCTGCTCATCAAGGATCGAGTAGTCGCCGGTTTCCTTAATATAAGCAGCCGTACCGGAGATCAGCCAAAGCGGATCATCGTTGAAGCCCGAGCCGACTTCGTTGTTGCCCTTCTTGGTAAGCGGCTGGTACTGGTGATATGCGCTTCCGTCAGGGAACTGGGTAGCCGCGATATCGAGAATACGCTCTCTGGCGCGTTCTGGAATCTGGTGGACGAAGCCGAGCAAGTCCTGGTTGGAGTCGCGGAAGCCCATACCGCGGCCGATTCCGGATTCGAAGTACGAAGCGGAACGGGACATGTTGAAAGTAACCATACACTGGTACGGATTCCAGATGTTAACCATCCGGTTCAGCTTGTCGTCACCGCTCTGGATCTGATATTTGGACAGCAGGTTATCCCAGTGTGCAGCCAGGGTAGCCAATGCAGCATCTACCTGGGCATCTGTAGCGAATTGATCGATTACAGCCTGTGCAGGTTTTTTGTTGATAACGTTCAGGGATTCCCATTTCTCATCTTCAGGGTTCTCGATATAGCCGAGTACGAAGATGAAGCTTTGCTCTTCACCTGGTTCCAGTGTGATTTCCAGTGCGTGGGAGCCGATTGGCGACCAGCCGCTGGCCACCGAGTTGGTAGCTTCACCGGCAGCAACTGCCTGCGGAGCGTCCAGACCATTGTACATACCCACGAAGGATTCGCGGTCAGTATCGAAGCCGGCGATTTCCTTGTTTACTGAATAGAAAGCGTAGTGGTTTCTGCGCTCACGGTATTCGGTTTTGTGATAGATGACGGAATCCTTCACTTCAACTTCACCGGTGCTGAGGTTACGCTGGAAGTTTGTCATATCATCGTTGGCATTCCACAGACAGAATTCGGCAAAAGAGAACAGCTTAACAGTTTTCTTCGCGTCGCCTGTGTTCTTAACGACAAGGCGGTGTACTTCAGCATTGTGGCCCATCGGTACAAAAGCAAGCTGATTAACGGAAATACCGTTACGTTCACCGGTGATGGAAGTGTAGCCAAGACCATGGCGGCATTCGTAGAAGTCCAGATCGCGTTTTACCGGCATCCAGCCCGGAGTCCAGAAATCACCGTCATCATACAGATAGTAGTAGCGGCCGCCTGTATCCAGCGGAATATTGTTATACCGGTAACGGGTAAGTCTTCTCATGCGCGCATCGCGGTAGAAGGTGTAACCACCGGCAGTATTAGAGATGAGGCCGAAAAATTGCTCGTTGCCGAGGTAGTTGATCCATGGATAAGGTGTTTTTGGGGTGTTGATTACATACTCTTTGCGGGTGTCGTCAAAAGTTCCGAATTTCATTAGAGACAAGTCTCCTTTCAATTGTGAACGCGCGTTTACAAAGCTGAGAAAAAATTCCCTCGGGGTAAGGGATTTTTCTGTACTAGAACATTACTGCTTCGGCGGCTGGCAGGAATCTCTTGCCACCAGACGTGCCGGGAAACTGATCGTGCTGAAGGTCGGCTGCTGTGAATCGCACAGCTCGATGACCTTCTCGACAGCAGCCTTGGACATTTCGTAAATCGGCAGACGGACGGAGGTCAGCTTGGGATGAATCCGGGAAGCGAGCTGCACATCATCAAACCCCGCGATTGACATATCCTCCGGCACGGAAATGCCATGCTCAGAGAACGCTTCCATGGCCGAAATAGCCATATCATCATTGGAAGAGAAGAATGCAGTCGGCAGCGGGCCGCCGGAATTCAGCAGCTTCTTCACCTCTTCATAGGCGGTTTCTTTGAGGAAATCACCCTGTAGGATGAAATTCTCATTCAGCGCAAGCCCATGACGCTTCAGCGTATCCTCGTATGCCATATAGCGTTCCCGTCCGGAGTACGTGTTCATCCGTCCGCAGATCATGCCAATTTCTTCATGGCCGAGACCGATCAGGTACTCGATGGCTTCAACCGTACCCTCATAGTCCTTGGAATTCACTATAGCCAGATGATTGCGGTCCAGATGCTCCGACATAATCTCCGAAATGTCATAATCAATCAGCACAAGCGGTGAGTCGAGACCGACCATTTCCCGGACAATCTCGATATCCTTCTGGGTGCCGACTATAATGCCGCCGTCAATCCGTTTCTGCAGGAAAGCCTGCTTCACCTTCAGGAAGTCGTCGGGAGAATATACGGTATGAATCAGAACATAACAGCCGCGGGCATTCGCTGTGTCGACAACGGCATCAACGAACGGTGCGAAGTAGTTATTCTGATAGATCCGTGTCGCGTTCTCTTTCTCGTTCATACTGATTGCAAAAAGCCCGATCGTATCGGTCTTCTTGCCGGCCAGAGCCCGGGCGAAGCTGTTAGGCTCGTACTGATGCTGTTCAATGATCTTCAGCACCTTGGCCCGGGTCTCCTCAGGGACATTGGAATAATTGTTGATCACACGGGATACTGTGCTTCGCGAAACCCCGGCTAGCTTGGCAATATCTTCGCTTCGCATGGTGTACCCCCTCTACTGTAAACGCGCGTTTATGAACTCATTGTAAAATAAACCGGCGCGAAAATCAATCATCCGCCCAAATAATTTTGCCTTGAAATATAAGAAAGATTAGTTTTACGCCAAACTTTATCCTTCAATTGCTCGCTGAAAGTAATCCCGTCCTTTGAGGACGTAATAACCGTTTCCACTTGCCGGATTCTCCGATCTGCGTTACAAATAAATGCATCAGGAAAAAAGAGATGCTGGAGAGGACGAAACAGATGATTATACAGGAAATAGATTCGCAGACACGCAGGGAGAAGGAGGGATTGCTATCTTTTACTCGTTAAAAAACCGCCTGATCGCGTTCTTCGTTGTGCTGCTGGTACTATCCTTCGGCACGATGTCGCTGCTGCTGTTCAACCAGTCACGCTCCATCATCCGCTCTTATATCGAATCCTCGGCACTGGAGAAAATGGACGAGTACGGCTCATTTATTAACATGGCCCTGCAGCAGAGCTATGACTTGTCCTCTCTGGTCTACAACAGCGATATCACCCAGAGGTGGGATGCCCAGCTGTCCAATCCGGCTTCAACCGAAGGGCAGAAGATGCTCTCCAATATCACCATGAGCAAGTTCCTGACCCAGACTACCAACAATTATTCGATTGTCTCCTCAGTGACTATCTACCGTCAGGAAGGGATGCGAATCGGTGCCGATAACCAGGTGGTTACGGATGCTTCGTTCAAGCAGGAGACGTGGTACCGCAATTTCATTGAGCATAGCAATCACTGGGTTCCGGCTCATACGGATCAGGTGGAGATTAAAGGAGCCAAGCCGTATGAGGTGGTGAGCCTGCTGCTGCCGATCGGGATTTTTGAGCCGTCGCTGGCCAAGAATGTGATGAAGGTCAACATCAAGGCGGACTTCCTGCTGGAGCCGCTGAATCGTATACACCTTGGTGAAAGCGGTACCATATTTTTGCTCAACCAGCAGGGCAATCCGATTCTGTCACAGCAGGAGTACAGCACTTATCCGGAAGCAGCGACGGAGGTCCGGCGGGTCCGTGCAGGCAAAGCCGCGCAAGGCGTTGTCTACCTGAAGGATCAGAAGGGCGCCTCACATATTCTGGTCTACAAAAAGCTGGCAATCACCAACTGGCTGTTGGTCGGCTTTGTCTCTGAACAGGATCTGTATGCCAAGCTGTTCAAGCTCCGCAATAGCATTATTGTATTTGCTTCCCTGATGCTGATTGCCGCCTTTGTGCTAGCGTACTGGATTTCTTATGGTATTACCAAGCCCCTGTCCCGTCTGGTGTCGGCCATGCGGCATGTCCAGAAAGGGGATTTCGCCCAGGCCGAGCGGCTCACTCCGCCGGAACGCAGGATACGGAACGAGGTTGACTACGCTACCGACACCTTCCGGAGTATGGTCAAGCAGCTGAGGTATCTGATACGAACCGAGTTTGAACAGAAGCTGCTGCGCCAGCAGGCAGAATATAAAGCGCTGCTGATGCAGATCAATCCCCACTTCTTGTTCAATACCCTGGAGCTGATGAGCAGTCTGGCTATCCAGCAGCGGACGAAGGAGACGGTTACGGTCATTGAGTCACTCGGCAAAATGCTCAGGTTCTCGCTGCGCATTAGCGAGGATCTAATCCCGCTGCGCGAGGAGCTGAAGTATGTCCGTTATTATATGTCCATTCTGGACATCCGCTTCGGCCCGGGTCTCGATCTGCGGATCGAAGAGGCGGGGGAGCTTGACGATCTGGAAATCGTCAAGTTCCTGCTCCAGCCGCTGATCGAGAATGCGGTGAAATACAGCTTCATTCACCAGGCGAATGCCAGGGTACGGATCACGGTAAGACAAGATAAGGAGCGGCTGTATCTTGCTGTTGCCGATAACGGCATCGGAATGGCTCCGGAGCTGCTCCGCGAGCTGAATGATCAGGCCATGCGCCAGCAGCTGGAGCAGCTTCTGCAGAGCAAGACCCATCAGATTGGACTTCGTAATGTGCTGGCCAGATGCCGGCTCTACTATGGCGATTTATTCAGCTTCAGGATAGATTCAAGCGAACAGCAGGGCACCAGCATCGAGCTGAGTCTGCCCATTCAGAGGAGGAATGAAGATGTATCGCGTATTGATCGTGGATGATGAGCCGGAAATCCGCCAGGGCTTACGCCTGAAGGCGGACTGGGCTGGCCTGAATTTGTCAGTGATCGGTGAGGCAGGGAATGGCATGGAGGCAATAGAGCTGCTGGCCTGTGAGGCGGTGGACATCGTAATCACAGATATGAACATGCCTGTGATGAACGGCGTATCTTTCCTTGAGGATTGCCGCAGACTTTATCCTGAGCTGAAGCTGATCGTAATTACCGGCTACGAGGATTTTCATTACGCCAGAGCGGCTGTCCGTAATCAGGCGCGTGATTATCTGCTGAAGCCGGTAGCTGCCGATGAGCTAATGGCCGTATTGCAGAAGGTGAAGGAAGAGCTTGACCGGGAGCGCAATGACCGTGATCAGCAGGCCGTAATCCAGTGGCGGCTATCCCAGTATTACATGGAAATGAAAGAGCATTTCCTGGTGCAGCTTATCAAGGAGGAAGTAGAGCAGGTGGATGCGCTGAAGGAGCGGGCCGCACTCTTTGAGCTGGGCGAATGGGATTTGACGGGAATTCATGTTGCGACAGCCGGACTCAGGGAACGGACAGGGGAGGCTCCGCAGCTGCCGGAGCGCACTCCCGGCAAGCTGCGCCTGCCGTTTGAGCTGCTGGGCAGGGAATTCGCGGGCAGGTACGGCAGCGGCTGCCTGGTGTTCCGCGATCCGAACTACCCCGGACTGGTTCACTATATTCTGCAGGACGGGCTGACGGATATGCCGCAGTTCTGTGCAGATTTGGCTGCTTGTATCTCTGCACATCTGGGCTTTGAGCCGGTCATCGGCTACGGCGGCGTCAAGCGCGGATTCCGGCAGTGGAAGGAAGGTTATATGGAGTCTCTGCTGGCCTGGAATCTCTCAGAGAATGCAGCTTACCCGCCGGCTGAAGGAAAGTCTGAGCCGGGAGCAGTACTTACAGAGGAGCTGACACGGACTCTGCGCCGCCTGCTGATTCAGGGGGAGTGGAGCTGCTTCGGCCAGACGGTCCGGCAGGAGCTTCAGCAGGCCTTCTCCCAGTCACGTTCCCGTTTCGTGAAGCTGATCTTCCAGCTCTATCTGCTTGTGGACGGAGCGGATGGGGCGCCTGCACATGGGAACGGTCATGCCCAGCAGCTGTGGCTCCATCCTGAGATGGTCCATAAGCTTGACTCAGTAGACAAGGCAGAACAGTTCCTGCTGGAGCTGGCCGGACGTGCACACCGTCAACTGCAGGAAGCAGGGGACCCTGATGATTCGGTGATCCGCACTGCGACGCAGTATATCGACGGCAATTACATGTATGATCTGAATTTGACCCAGCTGGCTAAACGGTTCAATTACAATTCATCCTATTTCTCGGAGCTGTTCAAAGCCAAGGTAGGCCGCAGCTTCATGGCCTATCTGACCGACATCCGGATGGCCCAGGCCACCCATCTGCTGGTGAGCACAACCCTTGGTCTATGGGACATTGCCGAGCTTACCGGGTTCTCGAATGCCAGCTATTTCAGCTCCAAATTCAAAAAGATGTACGGGATCGCCCCTTCAGACTTCCGCCTGAACCCACCTGAAAAATTCAATAGTGAGCAGCCGAAGAAATAGCATTCAAGCGGGCTGCGCTACTTTCTATAATGAGCCTATATCCATTAAGAAGGAGAAGGCGCATATGAAGACAGCACACAAATCGGCTTTATGGAAAAGGAGCGGCACGGCTTACCTGTTCCTGCTTCCCTGGCTGATCGGCTTTTTCGGACTGACACTTGGCCCCATGCTGGGATCCTTTTATCTGTCCCTGACCAAGTACAACCTGCTCAATGCCCCGGTATGGCTGGGCTTTGACAATTACAGGCACATCTTCACGGCAGACGAATACTTCTACAAATCTCTTACGGTGACTTTCAAATACGTGCTTTTTTCGGTTCCGCTCAAAATGGCGTTTGCCCTTCTGGTCGCCGTCGTCTTGAACAAAGGCATCCGGGCGCTGGGCATCTACAGAACGGTATACTACATTCCTTCACTGCTGGGAGGAAGTATAGCCATCGCCATCGTATGGCGGCAGATTTTTGACGGGGAAGGCCTGATCAACCACTTTTTAAGCTGGTTCGGGATTGAAGGTCCGGCCTGGATCGCCCATCCGAGCTACATTCTCTCCACGATCGTTACCTTGTCTGTCTGGCAATTTGGTTCCGCGATGGTCATATTCCTGGCCGGAATCAAGCAGATTCCTGCGGACCTGTACGAAGCGGCACAGGTGGACGGGGCCGGTAAGCTGCGGCAGTTCGGCAAGATAACGCTGCCCATGCTGTCACCGGTAATCTTTTTCAACCTGGTCATGGGGATTATCAATTCCTTCCAGGTGTTTACCCCGGGGTATGTCATTGGGGACGGACGCGGCGGTCCGGTAAATTCAACACTGTTCTATACGCTCTATCTGTATCTAAAAGGCTTCTCATTCTTCGATATGGGCTATGCAGCCGCTCTGGCGTGGATCATGCTGATCATCATCGGCCTGTTTACCTCGATTGTGTTCGTGACCTCCAGGTTCTGGGTGTTCTACGGCGACGGAAAGGACGGGCGATAAATCATGGCTGATCAAAAGACGATTTTTAAGCTCGGCAAGCATGGTCTCATCATTCTGTTTGGGCTGCTGATGCTGTATCCGGTGCTGTGGCTGCTGTCCAGTTCCTTTAAGCCGAATGAGCTGATCTTCTCTGATCCCGGTCTGTGGCCGGCGAGGTTTACACTGGAGAACTATGTGAATGGCTGGAAGGGGCTTCAGGGTATCTCGTTCAGCCGCTTTTTCCTCAACTCGGCAACGATCTCCGTGCTGTCGGTCATCGGCAATATTCTCACCTGCTCTTTGGCGGCATACGCGTTCGCCCGGCTGGAGTTCCGTCTCAAGAGTGTGCTGTTTGCCTGCATGCTGGTGACGATTATGCTTCCTTACCATGTGCTGCTGATTCCGCAATATATTATTTTCAGCAAGCTGGACTGGGTGAATACCTACTTGCCTCTGATCGTACCGAAATGGCTGGCGCATGACTCGTTCTTCGTGCTGCTGATGATCCAGTTTATCCGCGGTATCCCGAAGGAGCTGGACGAAAGTGCTACCATCGACGGCTGCGGGCAAGGCCAGCTGTACTTCCGGATTATTATTCCGCTGCTGGTTCCGGCGCTGATCACAACGGCAATCTTTACTTTTATCTGGACCTGGGATGATTTCTTCAGCCAGATGATCTATTTGAGCCGGATCAATCTGTTCACCGTTCAGCTGGGCATACGTTCACTCTATGATCCCTCCGGATCATCCGACTGGGGCGCGCTCCTGGCGATGTCCGTGCTCTCCCTTGTGCCGATCATGACGATCTTTCTTCTCTTCCAAAAGCATTTCCTGGAGGGCATCGCTACGACCGGTTTGAAATGACGGGCTCAACTGAAATGCAGACCCGAAAAAACCACTAGCGGAGACCCGAAGAAATGAAATTCAACTCCGGTCAAGAAATGATTAGGATGGGAATGCAAGCGATTACAAAAATTCTTGGGGGGACATTTCAATGAAAAAAACGTTTAGCCTTACGCTGGCCGCATTGCTGCTGGCCGCAACAACCGCCTGTTCGGGTGGCAACAATGGCAAACCGGCAGCCGGCAGCCCGGACAATGCAGAGCCGTCTGTGGATCAGGTCGAGCTGCGGATTATGTGGTGGGGCGATCAGAAGCGGGCAGACAAGACAAACGAGGCACTGCGCAAATTTGAGGAGAAGTATCCGAATATCAAAGTGGTCGGGGAGTTCGCTCCAAACTCCGGGTACTTTGACAAGCTGAACACCCAGCTGGCTTCGGGGACAGCGCCGGATGTATTTTTCCTCGGAGGCAACGTAACGGATTACGCGGATAAAGGGGTACTGCTGGATCTTCAGCCGTATGTCGGTAAAGAGCTCGATCTGACAGATATGGATCAGACGATGGTGGAATACGGAACGCTGGGAGGCAAGCTGGTTCATATCTCTGCCGGAGCGAATGCCAGAGGGATGGTCATCAACACCGAGCTGTTCAAACAAGCTGGAATGGACATTCCTGCGGACGGCTGGAGCTGGGAAGATTACGCCCGGATCAGCAAGGAGATCTCCGGGAAGCTGGGCAAGGGCTATTACGGCACCTACAACTTTACAGTTGAGGGCATGGACATCTATATGAAGCAGCGCGGCAAGCAGGTCTATGATATGGAGAAAGACGCACTTGGCTTCGAACAGCAGGATGCCGAGGATTGGTTCAACTACTGGAACGACATGTCTAAAAACGGCGGGATGGTTACACCGTCCCTGCAGGTATCGAATCCTCCGGGAGACACAAGTAAATCACTGGTGGTCACAGGTAAAGTGGCAATGAGCCTCATTCCGTCCAACCAGTTCGCAGCCCATCAGAATCTGATCCAGGATACGCTGACGATGGTTCAGGTCCCGCGGGGTCCTAAAGGCACAGGTGTCGTATTCGAATCCAGCCAAGGCTTGTCCGGATATGCGAAAACAGAGCATCCGAAGGAAGTGGCTACACTGATGAACTACTGGATCAATGACCCCGATGCCGCGCAGATTCTCGGCAGTGACCGCGGAGTCCCTGTTACCTCCAAGATGCGTGACCTGCTGATGAAGGATGCCACTCCGCTGGAGCAGACCGTATACGACTTCACGAGCCGGGTGTCTGAGGCGACGAAGAAGGAGCCTTTTGCCATCAGCTACAATCCTCCGAGCTTCACCGAGTTCACCAAGCTGGCTGAAACCGCTGTGCAGGAAATCGGTTTCGAGCAGAAGGATGTGAAGCAGGGAGTGGAGGATTTCTATAAAGGCGCTACGCAGATTTTCGGCAGCAAATAAGTCGTTTACCGGAAGCAGACTGCCCGGGCAGTCTGCTTCTCTGTGTAGGGAAGACTGCGAAGATACAGGAGGGAAGTACATGACCAGGGACTTATTACAACAGCTCCGGGAAGTAACGGCTGACGACCGGATTGGAGTGCTCAAGAAGGCGGCGGACCGTGGCGCTATGGAGCAATGGAGGCAGTCGGGAGTTGCTTTTGCCGCCTCATCGGAAGCGATGGAGAATGTCTATTACTCCGGATTGCATAAACTTATGGATTGTATCGTGCCGATGGACGGCAACGGCCATGTTCTGCACGAAGGAGGTGTCTATCTCGGCAGCTGGCTGGAGAGCACGGGAACCATCAGCGCTGAGCTGCTGTCACGCTTCATGCCGGAGATGGCGGAAGCGACCTTTCGCCTGTTCGCCGATTATCAGCGGGAGGATGGTCTGATCCCATACAAAGTAACCCCTGCGGGGCCGGCTTACCGGCAGATCCAAATGGTGACCCCGCTGGCCCGGAGTGTCTGGAATCATTACGTGCAGAACGGACGCAACAGGATGTTCCTCAGCTCGATGTACCAGGCGATGAGCAGATTCGACGAGTGGCTGGCCAGCCGGCGCGATACACGAGGAACAGGCTGCGTGGAGGCCTTCTGCACCTTTGATACCGGACATGATCTGTCCCCGCGTTTCTGGCATATTCCAGATACACCCCATCTGGACGATGCGGCGCAATGTAACCCGGATTCACCGCTGCTGCCTTTTCTGGCCCCAGATTTAACGGCCAATGTCTATTGCCAGCGGCTGTATCTGTCCCGAATAGCAGAGGAACTTGGAGAGGATGGAGCTGAGTGGAAGGCCAAAGCTGCGGCCAGCAGGCAGAGCCTCTTCAGCCATTGCTATGACGAAGAAGATGAGTTCTTCTATGACCGTGACCGCGGAGGCCGGTTTGTGCGTGTGCAGTCGGATGTGCTGCTGCGTGTGCTGGCCTGCGAGGTGGGAGACCGCGATTTCTTTGATGCTGCACTCCGGCGTTATCTGCTGAATACCAGCAAGTTCTTTGCCAAATATCCGTTCACCTCCATAGCGATGGATGACCCGAGGTTTGATCCGTTCTCCAGCTACAACACCTGGGGCGGCTCATCCAACTTCCTCAGTATCATCCGCGCGGCGCATGCCTTTGAGCATCACGGGCGTTATGTCGAGCTGACCTGGGTGATGCTGCCTATTCTCGCTGCGCTGTCCCGGATGACACGATTTGCCCAGACGTTAAGCCCTTGGACAGGAGAAGAGGGATATACAGAATCGTATTCCCCGGCTCTTCTGTGCCTGCTGGACTATGTGGAGCGGCTGTGCGGAATTATGCCGGTTGCCGGAGAAGAGCTATGGTTCACCGGACTGCTTCCTTATGATATGGATCATGGCCAGAAGGTGGCCCATGAGACGGGATACCGCCGGGCGGTAGATGGAACAGTCTATGAGCTGATCACTACCCGCCAGGGGGCGATAATCTACCGGGACATGGAGGAGTACATGGCCTTTCCGTTTGGAGTCCGCGTAATCACGGACCGGAACGGGCAGCTGCTGAAGCTAATCGGGATGAGTATCCGCGAAGTCGGGGGCAGCATCTGTTATCAGGGCAAGAGCCTCCCGTTCACGATTAAGGGCAATGAACAGCTGGAGTATGCGGATGGCGGATTCAGGAGCATCAGCGATATTGGAGTGGTGCTGCCGGAATACCGGTAAATAAGTTGAACTTTACGTACTCGCTCCTCTAGTTTCTATATTCACCTTCGTTCCTTATGACCTATTGTACTTTCTTAAGTACACCTTATATAAAAATTGCTTGCAGCGTGTGTGGTAGAAAGGAGAGTTATAAATGATAGATAACAACAGCTTACAGATCAGAGATCCGTTTGTGCTGCCGCTTGCCGGACAGAGACGGGGACAGGAACAGGAACTCTACTATTTGTATGGCAGCACTGACAGCAATATCTGGGGCAAGGGAACGGGGTTCGACGCCTACACAAGCAAGGATCTGGAGCATTGGGAAGGACCGTTTCCGGTATTCCGTCCAGAGGAGGGTTTCTACGCCGAGCGGAATTTCTGGGCTCCGGAAGTCTATGCTTACGGCCAGAGCTACATCATGTTCGCTACCTTCCGGCGCAAAGACAATGATCTGCTGGGGACGGCAGTGCTTGCTTCGACACATCCGCTTGGCCCGTTTACCCCGTATAGCGAGGGGCCGGTGACCCCGCAGGACTGGAGCTCCCTGGACGGAACGCTCTATATAGATAAGCAGGACCAGCCATGGATGGTCTTCTGTCATGAGTGGCAGCAGACTGGAGACGGGAAGGTCTGCGCCATACGGTTAACGGAGGACCTGCGGAGTGCGGAAGGAGAGCCGGTTATTCTATTCCGGGCATCGGAAGCCCCATGGACAACCCCGTTTGTATCCAAGCGGTATGCGGATCAGCTTAATTACGTAACAGATGGGCCATTTCTGTTCAGGTCAAGTGACGACGATACGTTGTATCTGCTGTGGGCAAGCTTCATTAATAACACCTATGCGCTGGGCATTGCCCGTTCCGGGAGCGGTGAGATAACCGGACCGTGGATTCATCAGGAGGAGGCTCTCTATCAGAAGGACGGCGGACACGCGATGGTATTCCGGACCTTCGGCGATAAGCTGATGCTGGCGATCCATACACCGAATCAGTCTCCCCACGAGCGGCCGGTATTTCTGGAGCTGGAAGAGAGCGGCGGTGTGATGAGAATGAAGGAATAGGTGTTGGAACGCTTTTAAGCAATCTGATTCCACCGGCTCTACGCCGGACACCGTGCACGAATGGCAGGTTGTCTGCTAAGAGACACTCGCTTCATGTTTAATTGTATTTTGTACAACTAAAACGGGCAATTTTTGCCCCGTGGGAGTTTTAGCTGCACTTCATACAACTAAAAATAACAGCTACGCCCCAAACGAACACTTTTCTCAATTTTAGTTGTACAGAATACACTTATCCTAGCTCATCCGGCTTTTCGCCGTCTTTTAACTGCACGAAATGCAACTATTCCTTATGTAGTCTGCATTGAAATGACGGAGATTATCATGCAGAAACTATTAAATTCTAAATATTTACAAGGGAAAATATACCTGATATATTAAAAATGCTCATATAGACCGTTTTGAGAGGGAAGGAGACTTGCTTATAGACTCCAATTTGCCGGGTAGTGTGAAGTGCAAATAGTCTGCTGCTCTGTTGAGCCGGACTTCGCCAAGCGAGTGCTGTGCGTTTCGTTCAGACCGATTCCCCTATACCCAAAGAATTAAGGAGGATATTAATAAATGCGAAAATTAAAAACGTTGATCGTGTTTCTCTTCGCAGCAAGTTTCTTGTGGGTCTCCGCTCCTTCTGCGCATGCCCTTTCTCTGGCGCCGGGATTTAATTCGCCAGTAACTCTTACTCTGCAGCCGGGACAAACCACATATTTGCTCTGTACAGCCTCCGCCAAAACGATTAAAGCCGTTGTAGAGAAGCAATCGGATACGGGTAAAGTGACGGGTCCCTATTACTTTAATATTACCAACCGCGGCCAAATCCAAATGGGCACAATGAGTGGTGCCAGTGCTGTACAGGATCTGTATTTCAGCTATTGGGACGGCAGTGCCGGAAATGCGCTGCTCTATCTGAATGCGACGGATACTACGGTTCCCATTCAGGTGAAAGTGACCTTTTATAATTTAAGCAACTAATATAATTGATCTAGCGATACGCTGCCAAAAGAAAAAAGAGTGCTACTCCATTGCGGAGTAGCACTCTTTTTAGGGTTATAAGAGATTATTCAATGTTAATTAAACTTTAAATCACCCCATCTCCCCCGGCAGCTTTGTCACATGACTCATTTACAAATAATTCCACAAGAAATATGCTATGCTTATTTAATACTGAGTAATCACAAGGAGGGCAACTGATGAAGGGGGCTTATCTGAAGTATTTTGGCGTGGCGATCATCGTGCTGGGGGTATTTGCTTGTATTCCAGTGGGATTCCATTTGGGCGGTGTGCTTGGTGTTGCTATCTTCCTCGCCGTTTCCTGCATAGCCGGTATGTTTTTTATTGGCTTTGGTGAACTTGTCTACTCCCTGCAGCGCATCGAGCTGGAGATTGCCGGGGAACGTCCGCAGTATGATCCTTTGACCGGACAATATCAGGTACCGCCCAAAGATAACGGCCGCTGATCAGCCGCTGATCATGCGTTCACAGTTTGAAATTTAATCTGATTTGTCCAACCTCATAAACTCCTCTAGCATATTCTATGAGTAGAAGATTAGAGAGGAGGAATCACCATGGCAACGATTATCGACACAGGGGCCAGTACTGCAACAACGGGCAGTCAGACCGTATCTATTCCAATTCTTTCGCCTGCGGGCAATTTGATCTTGGCCGAGTTTGGCCTTGCTACTGTAACTTCGGGGGTTGTATTACTGAGTGCCTCCATCGGATTTCAAACTACGCTCGGTGTACCCAATGTGGTCTTCACATTGTACCGGGACGGGCAGCCCATCTTCAATATGGGCTCCAGCGGCCTTGCGCTTTTGGCCATTCAGCCTATTACTATTGCTTACATGGATAGAAGTGTACCCGCTGGTTATCATGCATACAGCTTGGGTGTCGCCAATAACAGCTTGAATATCCTGCTCAATGCAGCCAGTGTTACGGGACCCGTGACATTCTCAGGAACCTCCATCGGATAAAAGAAATGCATAGAACAAACCCGCTGAACTCCGGTCCGGCGGTTTTTTTTGAGTGTATATACAAAATGTTCCATACCTATTATGATTTACTTAAAGATTCAGAACTCTATACGAGGAGAGGGGCTGTGAGAAATGATGGCAACAGGTTTTGGGTCATTGCTTGCCGGCAGTTTTAGTATATTTTTCTTTTTAGTCTGGCTGGCATGTCTGGGGCTCGGTATTTATTTATTCGTTCTGGTAGTGAAGCTCGCGCGCAGAGGAATTGTTGCATTGGATCTGTACAATCATGCCAAGAATCTGGAAATCCGCAACCATTACGAATCCGTTCACAAAAAAGATGAGTTCTAAATGATACATAGCCAATTGGAATTGGCATTGGAATTGGAAGTATGGATGCCCTGCCGGAAGGCGGGGTGTTTTTTTGTATTTCGGCGGATTCTCAGCCATTTGCATATTATGGTAAGATTTATTATACTCCCAGTATGTAAGTTTTAAATTTGAAATACATGGAGAGGAGTTTGATCGGGTGAAAAAGAAATTAACCGCTGCGCTGACTGTTTTTGCTGTACTTGGAGGAATGGGAACGGGGGTATACGCCGGAGCCAATCTGCAGGAGATCAAAGCTTTTCTGAACCCGGGAATTAAATTCAAGGTAGATGGCCAGCCTGTGCAGCTGAAGAATAGCAGCGGTGCAGTGATCGCTCCGATTTCTTATAAGGATACTACGTATCTGCCAGTCCGGTCTGTGTCGGATCTGCTCGGAGTTACCGTTAAATTCGATGCCGCCTCCAATACCATTTCATTAGGCGAGCAGACGGAAGGAGTCTCCATTGCAGCCGGTTTTGACTCCTCATACCATACCAAAGATCCTGACAAAACCGTCTATAAAGATAAGGACTATAAAGATGTCCATTTCGATAATGGCAGCGGCACTCGCGGCAGCTCGTTCATGCTCTACCCGAACAAGAAATATCAGAAGCTGTACATTCAGGTAGCGGCGATCGGCACTGATATTAAAGACTTTACCGTGCAAGACAGCGATACGGATACGGTGCTTAAGAAGCTGAACATTACCCCTGAAGAAGGGCTCGTAACCGTAGAGGTGGACATTGCCGGAGTAAGCTCTATCTATGTAACCGGAGACGTACAAGACGGCTCATCCATGTTCGTTCCATTGACTACTTCCTATTATAAATAACTATAGAAGAACCCGGGAGACTTTTGTCTCTCGGGTCTATTTTTTGTTGGCGGGGGTAGCTGCGACAGAAGTGTCGTATCCCCGGTCGGTCACATAATTCTCTATGCTCCAAATCCCCAGCTTCGCAGACTTAGCCTTTTTCTCAGTGGCTCTGAGCTGATCCACATATTTCACATCCGGCGGATACACGGCAACCCTGGCCAGACCCTCAGCGACCAGCATTTCATTCACCATCTCATCACCCAGATAGACATAAGCCAGAACCCGGCCATATTGATCACGTTCAGACACATCCATTTCAACCCTAACCGTTTGCCCGATCAGAAGCTCCGTTAAGTACTCGCTGGCCTCAGGGCCAAAGGGCTGAACCGGTGTATTAGCGCGCTTGGTTTCAGGAGTATCAATGAGCAGGAGCCGGATTTTGTCCGCCGAACCATCTTCGAACTTAACTTTGAAAGTATCTCCGTCGGTCACCGATAGAACTTCTGCCTGAGAAGGATATGTAAGAACAATTGTGTCCAGTGTTTCAAGGTTATTGTCCGGTTCATCTTTCGACAGGACAGCTGTCACCAACGAAATCGTAAGAGCAAATACAATCAAGCCGTACCTGGTAAGCTTCTTACTGTTATTAGATTGGAACATGTGCTAATGACTCCTTTGCCGTGAATATATCATTCCGGTTCACTCAGCCGGAGGATCTTTTGGATCATTCTTAGATTTGCCGGGTCTAGAGAAAACAACTCCAAAGGCAATACCCAAGGCTATGCCCAAAGGCAAATTATCAAAAGCCATCCAAAACACTATACCAAAGCATAAGCCCAGGGCGATGCCTTGGGAGGAGTCTTTTTTCTTATCCATATCCATGTCTCCTTGAATAGATGTAATTAAATCAATCAGCTGATTGGCGGAATAGCATAAAGGGTATTATCCGGTAAGCCTGCATATCTTACTGGCAATGTTAGGCCTAGAACGCTTAAGGAGTGAAGCTGTGTATACCAAAAAACTAATCTTGACCTTATCGATGATGTTATCCATGTTGGCAGTGAATGCCTGCAGTAATCAGCCGGATGTACCTGCAACTGATTCTATGCAGACCTCTGCACCGTCCGCCGGGAACAATGGAGTTACGGCTCAGCCGGATGCTTCTGCCGCTTCCCAAGAGCTGCCGGAGAATCTGCCTGCGGATTTCCCGCTGCCGGAGGATGTTCAAATCACGCTTTCCCATTCTGAAGAGAACGAAGGCAAAAAGACAGCTCTTCTGATCTTCACCACAACGCAAAGCATGGATACAGTATCGAAGCTCTATCAGGATTATTTCTCTTCAAGACTCGGAAGCGATTCTGCGCAAACCCTTGATGACAAGAACCTGATTATCCAGGGTACCACCAAAGACAATAAGCAGAGCTGGTCGATCATCGGCGGTTCTTTGGCTTCCCAGGAAGGTACTGTAGAGCTAAATGTAACATGGGCGGAATTATAAATTAACAATCCTGTTTAGCGATGAACATCCGTTGGTGTATGGTCAGGAGAGACCGGCGGATGTTCTGTTTGTATTAGTGTATTTTACCATACATTCCCCCGATATTAATCCCGCGTGGACCAGAGAAAGGCAGCAATAAGCCTGGATTCCCTTCACTTGTTACGCTTATCCCCTAAGAGAAGTTGCAAAATAAAAGAGCCTGGCCATTAGCCAGACCCCTGAAATCCGGTCAATTACGCTGGAGTAACAAATATCCGCTGATGCTTGAGGTTTTTTTGCGGAATACGATTCTGAAACCGATGTCGTTGTCCTGCAGACAGGCTAAGGCCGTGCTAAGCAATCCGTTGGTTCTTAAGCTGGGCAAGCAGGGTTCGGCATTTCCGATAACCCGGCTGGCGGTAATTCTGCGTGCAGATCCGGGCACTAACGGGTTCCGGCTCCAATTGATCAACACCAAATCCGGCTGACGAGTCGCCATGCTAATCTACCCCTTTCTATTAAGGTTCTTTATATAGAATGCAGGGGAGAATTATAATGCATCAGACTTATGCGGAGTCACAGCTTGCTAAATACGTATGCTCTGCAATCTAATGCGGAGGCCCAAAAATAAGTAGTATACTCAATATCGGAAGCAGTTATATAATTAAGCTGTTGAATGAAAATAATGTCAGGCGGTGTTGTATTTTGTCGTGGGAGCCAGTTGGGTTTATGGTGTTCTCTAATCTTGAGGCGTTCGCATGGTGCGCTCTCTGTATGTCCATCTTCAGGTTCAAAACATCGGATTATGCATGGCAAATCCTTGTTGTTGTGACACTGATGAATTTACAAAGCTTTGTGCTGCGAAATGAATTATCTCTTTCTTATCTGGTTCCGCTAATCAATATTTTATTTATTACATTCCTGTTTTCAACAATTGTTAGAGTTTCACTATTAGGATCGCTAACGATTGCTAGTGCAGGGTTGGTGGTATTCGGGTTTATCCAGACAGCGTTGGCGATCGTGCTTTTTGGGTCAATTAGCGCAGTGGATGCATCAATTGCCAATGGATATGTTTTGCAAATTAGCACTGCTGCAATTGGTTTGCCACTATCCTGGTTTTTATACCGTTACGGTTATGGATTTTCTTATGATTTCGAGAGATTCCGCCTGAAATATGAAAAAATAATGATTATTTTGACAATTTCCGTATTTATGACCACTGTTGCTCTAGTACTATATTTGAATCAAATCCTGAATGTCATCATTGTGCTGGCAATTTCTCTTCTCTTTTTCTTAAAATATGCAATCGCTAAGGAGAAGGACCTATGATTGAGCTGATGGCTGACAAAATGGCCCGGGGAATCAAAAAAAGAGCGCCTGAACATCCTGCAACGCTTGCTGTGCTTAAACACTCGCTCGCCATTCTGATCAATACATTTTCGATTTTAGTGCTGACCTTGGTGCTTGGGATTGTTACGGAGCATATTTATGAAACTTTGGCAGTACTAATTTCCTTTGCTGCGCTGCGAATGGTCTCTGGCGGGTTACATCTACGTTCAGGGACTTGGTGCGTGATCGTTACTACTGCGATGGTGCTGCTGGTTTCACATGTAGGAATGACGGCAAGTCTAACTTGGAAAATAACGGCTTTGAGTTTTATCCTGGCTGCAGTATTTGCGCCAACGGATATACAAAAGCAGTCACGAATCCCTCGGAAATATTATCCGGTACTCAAGGTTCTATCCATGATCTTGGTTTCAGTGAACTTTTTCTTGGGATCACCAGTAGTGGCTGCTAGTTTTTTGGTACAAACCCTGCTATTAATTCCTTGGAAGGGGGTGAAGAATAGATGAAAAAGAACAAATGGAACCTAATTTCTTCCGCTTTGGCCTTATTGGCTGTAATTACTGTTTCACCTGCGAGTGTATTCTTTGTTTATGGCGCTGATGCTCCCGAAGAATTATTGAAGTAACTGGAGATGAGGATCATGGAGATATTATCAGTAACGCGGGATGTCGATGGCACTGCCGGTCTAGTTCAACTGCCTATCAGCGATATTGCATTCATGGCCTATATTAAGAAAATTAATCGCGTGGTAGTGCATACTGTAGAGGATGAATTTTATCTCATGGGGACTCTAGTATTCTGGCAAACTGCTTTAGTGGCAAACGGTCATAGATTCATTTCGGTTGATCGGACAAACGTTGTGAATATAGACCGTATCCGATATTTGGATGAGATCAAGCATAATGCTTATTTTGAATCCGAACCAACTAAGAAATCTAAACGCTGCACACTGACGAATATCAGGTTTGATCAGATAGCAGACATGATACAAATGCCCTATAAATCTCATATTCTTGCATAACACCAAAAAGAACCGCACTGCAGCGGTTCTTTTTTTATGGAGTATTGCATTATAACACAATCCGCATGTCGAATGCAGTCAAATTATGATAAAAGTCTTCAACTTTTCGTCTAGACGAAAGTTTGTTGTCATGCAATGAAATATGAGATTAAATAGGATTAACTCAACCGCTGAAAAATCGTTGACAAAAATATTTATTTAGTCATTAGAACAAGGCTTCTGCTATAAATCTCTGATCATTAATAAAAAGTGATTATACACAATGATAAATGAATGGCACTGGATGAGGGGAGAAGAAAGAGATGGAGGAATGTTATGATTTATTTAACAGTTACTGAGGATCAGCACGGTGCAGGAATACAACAACTACCAGTCGAGGATATACTTTATATGCAATTCGACAATCGTTTGTTGATTTCCGTTCATACCGAAGCGGCACAATATTTTACTGTCGGGAATTTAAGGTTTTGGGAAGCTGCCTTTGAGAAAGCGGGCTTAAACTTTTTGCGTTTGGACCGCGGGGTCTTGGCGAATCTGGACAAAGTCAAAATGGTGGACTCCACCTATAAATTGGCCTATTTCGGGTCGGCGATAAATAATTCCAAGCGTTGTACAATGTCAACCTCCGGATATAAAGCCATTCATGCCAGAATGCCAATATCGGTACCCCAGATAACTCTGCCGTTTATATAATTGTAGGAAGGCCCGTCCCACCTGCCCAAAGGTAAACAGATTCCTATTTTAAGCTGAGCCCCTAATCACTCAATCCCTTACCGTTCAAAATATGCGGCGTATACTTCTCAACCCGTGCTGTACGGGTTTTGGATTGTTTGGGGTCTGTGAAATAAGTGATATATTGTCTTTTTCGTCCGGGGGTTAGGGCTTCAAAGGCTGCTTGCAAATCCAGATTCTCATCGAGCTTTGTTTGAAACTCTTCAGGAATCTCATACTCCGTATCCTTCTTATAATCCACTTCCAGACCAGCGGTTTCAACCTCTATGGCATTATAGATATAGTCTTTAATAGTAGCTTCCCTATCGGCTATTTCTTGAACCGTATTGAACCGAATCTGGCGCCCGGCCTGCACATTCTTGGTTTGCTGAATCAGAATGCCCTGGGGATCAGGCAGCAAGGAGCCTTTGACGAACATAATCGCACAATATTCTTTGAATCCGTGGATTAGAGCGATATTCCCGCCTTGAAACGTATAACAAGGAACCCCCCACTTCAATTCCTCTGTCAGCTGACATCCAAGCAGGATCGTCCGGAGTTTCCCGTATTCTTCCTTCCATTGGCTTGCTTTATTAAAGAAAAAATCCACTTTAGGATTCATTTCACTACCTGTCATTCAGGAACACCTCTTCTTTTTGATTTATATATTGTGATGGCTATCCTCACTGGCAACTTTACGCTCGAAGTCTGTGATGAAGTAACGGCCGGATTGAGTTAGCCTGCTACCGGTAACAACGGCCAATTTTATGCGATTTAGTAAAACGCCCCGTTTAAAAGTAATATTAGTAGCCCAGTCTGCTTTATGTATCTCTTCCAGGGCAGCGTAGAAAGCTTTCTTACTAGCGCCTATTTCCCGGAATTCAGGCTCTTCTTCCTGCTCGATATATTTTAGAATCAGATAGATGATGGCTTCATTTCTTTTGATGTTCATTAGATAGGTCCTCTCGGAGTAAGGAGTTTGTAGCAGGTGTCTGGTATAATATAACAAATATGAATAAAAGTTATTCATACTACTGGCGGCGATTGGTATAACAATATCATTTTCGACTAGGAGGGTACAAGGATGGCTACTATTTTCAATGACAAGAACGTTTCGTTTGAACAAAGACAATCCCCGGTTCCTGAGTATGCCTGGCATACAAGCAGGAAGCTGGCGGAGATGGCAGGGGCGAAGCAATTGCTTTTTGAGATCAGGTCGCTTGATCCAGGGAAGTATTCGTATCCATATCATTTCCATAGAAGTGTTGAAGAGGTATTTGTAATTCTATCAGGCCGGGCTACGCTCAGAACGCCAGCAGGGTTCCAGGAAGTGCAGGAAGGTGATACGGTGTTTTTTGAAACGGGGCCGGAAGGGGCGCATCAATTATTTAATCATACCGCCGAGCCTTGCAGGTACTTGGATTTACGTACGAACCTGGGGATCGATATTTGCGAATATCCGGATTCCGGAAAGATCAACATTCTGCCGTACGAGGAAATCTATATGGCGGAAGAGCGGGTGGACTACTATGAAGGTGAGGAAAATATTGCGGAGAAATGGAAGTGAGCTGGCGTGCGGTCCGGGAGCATTGTTAAAAGCCCTGCCGCCAGTAATGGTCCGCAGGGCTTTTTTCACTTTTGTTAAATTACGCCTTCTCCTCCAATAGCTGTTGCTGTGAATGCTATAGGGCCAAAAAGATTTATAGGCAAGATGCTATCATTTTGGATGATCAATTCATAGTTGTGGACTCCAAGATAAGGACCATCAACCCACAGAACATTTAATTGGATATCAGTGTTTGTAGTGAAACGATAAAAGGAACTATAAATATCGACCCCGGCACGCCGGATGATAACTAAAAATTGACTATTAGCAAGTGCAGTAAGACTAAAGCTGCCTTTTAACTCGACTCTACTGGAGAAAGAGGCAGGATTAGCAGGACTAATATTTACTTGCGCTGTGGCTAGAGCCGCGCCTGCTCCAGGAATCCCCGCAACCGTTACAGCAGAATTGAACGGGTCTAACGGGATTTTTGCCTCTGAACCATAACTAATAATTGTCGCCATTTATCATCACTCCATTTCATCGGTATACGTTAATATATTGTAAATCCGCAAGTATATATTGGACGTAGTTCCTGATGATTATATACATTTAACTTAAAAAGAGAGAAATGAAATAACAGCAAGTAAAATCAAGTAAGGATCTTCCATTATCTTTAAAATAAATGTAGGGTGATTGAAACGGGGTGAAATGACGAATGTACGAGTGGCAGAAACAAATTCAAATCATCGTTGATGAAATAGACATATGTATTAAAAATTATAATGATGAAGCCTTGACACTACGCAATCTTTCCCGCAGGCTGGGTTATTCCGAATTTCATACTACGAGAAAATTCAAGGAAATATCGGGTATGCAATTTAGGGATTATCTGCGGCATAGAAAATTAGCCTTTGCGCTTAAAGAAGTTCGGGATAGTGAAAAAAGCCTTTTAGATATTGCCTTTAATTATGGCTTTTCATCACATGAAGCGTTTACCAGAGCCTTTAAGGGAACCTATGCTGTAACCCCAAGTGATTTCCGGAAAAATCCTAAGCCAGTCGTTCTTCGTACAAAATTAAACCCGTTTGACCGCTACTTTTTTGGATTGGGAGAGATTGGGATGATGAAATCTACAGATGATGTAAAAATTTATTTTGTGACCATTCCCGCTCACAAATTTTTGCACATTAAAAACTATGAGAGTAATGGGTACTGGGATTTTTGGCAAAAGCAAAATCTTATCCAGGGACAGGATTACGAAACCGTCTGCGGCTTACTCGATAGTATCAAGGGCAAATTGGATGACGATGGCGGGAGTGAATCTAATGGGGGCAGCGGTCAGATTATGGCGTATATGAATGACCCGGACGGCAGACTCTGTGATTGGGGTATCCCGCGTACAGAGTGTTATGGTGCACGGCTTCCTTTGGATTATAAAGGCGAAGTACCACCACAAATGCTTATGGCTGATGTTCCGGAAGATAAATATATTGTATTTGAACATGGGCCATTCGATTATGAGCAGGAGAATCGTAGTGTGGAGGAAAAGATTGAACGGGTAATGGCAACTTTTGATTTTGCAGGCACGGGTTACTCATTTGATACTTCCCCCGGTAGAATGATTTACTTTTATTTTAATCCGGAACGGCATTTTAAGTACATCAGGCCCGTGCGGAGCCACCTTTAAAGAACACGCTCCGCGGCTGACAATATGCGCGTTTTGATTTATATGAAATAAAATAATTTCAGAAATTTAAAGGTCACTGCTTTTAAAAGGGTGGCCTTTTTCTATGTCCTGGGAGGTGGTACGATAGGCGATCAGAGCGATTTACCCTCAGTGTGGATGGAACTTAAAGGGCATGAAGAATGACCGTTTCTGCACTCATGCGGCTACACAGAGACGTTTAATAGAGGAGGTGATCACAGATCATTGTTGATAACTTCGCGGGGGCGGCGAGGCGAGTACGGGAATGGGGCTTGCTGTTATGTTATGCAATTGCTCAAATCAATTCATCCGCGCGGTAGCATTCATTATATAGATCAATAGGGGCTGTTATAGCCCCTATTGATTACTTCCGTTTCTTACGGCCAATTAAGCCGCCAACTATCCCAAAGATCAAAATACCAACAAAGGCAAATACAATCCAAAAAGCTATACGCACAACAATCACTCCTTTGAATAAACAATACGATAATAGGTGGATTTTCGCAATGAAGGAGGCAGGAGCTATTGCCTTTTCTAGTCCATTTAAATCTACAGCATCGGAAAAAAGAATATGAAAAAGAGAAGAAGCATAATAATACTGCTTACTCTACTGATTACGAGATAAGCCTTACTTGGTTCGGAGTCGCCCTTTACCATCCAACCATAACGCGTGTACCAGCCCAATGACGGAAAGAAAATATTGATCAGTGAAAGGGCTATGAAAAGAATAGCGAAGCCCACCATCTTCACCAACTCCTTTATCAAATTTAGGCATGAGCGGAACCTCACTTATCTTTAGGGGGCTTTGGTTTCTCTGCCTCATACATGGAGACTCCAAATATAAGTCCTAACCCGCCACCAATGGCGATGTTATCAAAAACAATGGAGAATGCAATTCCAAAACTGATGCCTATAAAAAGCGCAGAGAGCAATCTTCTATTATATTTCAAAACGCAGCATCCTTTTCAATAATTTAACATTTGTACGCGGATCAGAGATTTTAGTTTCGAGGGGGCATAGCCCCAGGGAGGGAACAGACATGTTGCGCATAGTCTGCTACAGCGGAGTGGAGATATTAATCATGATATGAACCCTTGGGTCGGGCATTGGGATATCAAGCGATTCATGGCCGAGGTTGCAGATTATCCGGGCATCCCTATCACATATGCCAACATGCAGGGATGGAAAGAGAAAGACCAATTCGATGATTGTATGGAGGCTTTTGGGATGCAGCAAGAAAGCTTCTCGGGGTTCAGGTGGAAAAGACATAAAAAAAGAGCTGCTTTCGCAACTCTCTCATGAACTGCCATTTACTCTGGCATGATCCAAACGATCTCACAGATGCGTACAAAGAATTTTCTGCCTCTGGTATCCAGTACAACGTGGTCTGGCTTTACATCCATCAAACAGCCGCTAATCCCGCCGCGAGTGGTTTCAAGTACCACCTGCTTACCTTTTACAGACATTAAGGTTTCAACGACATAGGGATCAATTGGATAGACCATGATGGCTTGCGGCATCTGTTGATGCATTGGATACATTTGATTATTCAGCACTTTGTTACCTCCCAAATGGTTATACCTCATGCTATGCAAACGCCTAATTAAAGAGCTAGGCGAGAGCCCATTTAAGATAGGTACTAAGCGTTATGACACAAATACGTTAAAATAATAATTCAACCGAGGGAATGGTCTCGGACAATGTAGATTCTAATTGTATCGTAATCAGATCTATCACTCTGGAGTTGGGAATGAGCACAACCATGAGCGAAGCAGGGATAGCAACCAAACACGGATTAATAGACTGGAATATTTTACAGCAGGTTACTAAGGAGCTGGAAGGGGGGGCCAAAGCCATGACATAGGTACAGACAATGACCAACCCGGAGCTTAACCGGGCGCTGGCGGAGTTGATAGGGTACAGACTGCATCAATAGCCAAAGATGCCGAAAGGTACGTGCGTAACCTCGCGATCATCAAGTGGGGTGATGTTGCGAACATTGAGGAGGTCGGAGACTAGCCCTGCACAACGTACAGGCAGTTAGTGAAATTGCTCAACGCTGAGCCCCGAGAGAGGGCAGAGGCGGCATAAATCACGCTATCTCAGGTAAGTGAGTATTAGACGTAAACTGTGCAGTAATGGAGGGCGTTGCCAAATATATAATCGACGGCAGCTGTGAACGAGATAATAAAGTCCTAGACTGCCGCTGTTTAATTAAACTAACGTGTCCCGTTAGCGTAATGCGAAATTTACTAACCCTCTATCAATTCCCTTAATTTGTTCGCATGTATTACAGGAATTTCATAACCTTGATTAGTATTTTCAAGGTCTACCAATAGCCCTTTCATATCCCTGTCTGTACCTAATGAGAGATGGAAAGTTTTTGTTGTTTGACCCTGAAATTTAATCTTCAAATTGTATTCTGCTATATAATTAAGATTACCCGGCATTTTCTCTGCACTATCTATAGCAGTTTTGAATACTTGGAATGATTGGAGATCATTGAAATTCCGATCTGTGCATTCATTTTTATTGTTACTACATATCAGATTAACTGAAACTCCACCGTTTTCCTGGATAGAGTTCTGGTTCTTCTCGCTACATCCAAGGATCATAATAAGAGTTAGCAATAAAAAGATAAGTAAATACTTTTTCACAATAATCACCTCCTTAAAACCTCTAATCTTTAGACGGTAAATGGAATTAAAAGGTTGCTAATAGTTTTTTGAGTTGGTCAACTATCCTGCCCGTTAGCGTAATGTAGATTTTTTATCGAGAGTCATAGCGACTGTTGCACAGTACGAAGAGAAGATGCATTAGGCCGAAGGCCATCGTCCGACAGCAATAGGCTAACGATCGAACAATTGGGCGAAGGTGGACCGGTTATCCTTGAATGTGATCTGGACGGCGAAGTATTCTAGAACACTCCCCGGCTTCGGCCGGGGAACTCTTTTACAGTGAGGTGATAGCAGGTGCAATAGTGTTTCCTGCCTGAGATAGATAGAGAGAGAGGACGCAGACAGCCGTTGAGGCAGCGCTTGAGAGTTATCGGATGAACAAGTTCCTTTAAGGCAACTCAGCGAGAGTTGTGAACGGATCGAGCGTATTGTCCGCAGGCTGCCACGTTTGGAAAAGTTCCTTATAGAGGAACGGTACATGACTAACGAGCATGATTACATCCTAAATTCAGAACAATATCATATCGTCTGAGTAGGCAGAATAATCAAGGTGTCTAAGGATATCTTTCTCAAATGGTTGGAAGGATAACAAATAAGTGGTGCCATAATCGGCACCACTTTTGCTTAGTCCACTACAGGGCACCATAATGGCACCAAATCGCTAAATGAGTCAACGGAACAATAGGCTGGCAAAAAGAAAAAGCCTTATAGAATAAGGCTTCCTGCATATAGGACGGATGGGGTTCGAACCCATGACCCCTACCCTGTCAAGATAGTGCTCTCCCGCTGAGCTACCGTCCTGCAACGAAATTTATAATACCACACGATGTGAGGGAATGGCAAGAATTTTTTATAACGAAGAAATAGGCTGGTTGGTATATGGGATTTATTTGAAGTGAATAAGAGGCAGTGCTATGCTGCTCTGGGTTAGCGGATCTCGGCGGAAGAGAAGAAGGTTTGCTGTGATTTGACAGGTGAGTTTAATCCCTTTACGGGCGTCAGATGATAAGTTAAGGTGCAGGTCCCGCTGAATGTGAGCGGGACTTTTTTTGCAGCGAAAAAGTTGAGCGACACAGAAAAGATTTTATAATATAATGATGGCGGTTGTCTGGTGATATCTCTCAATCATTCCATTATACATAATGAAGCAGAAGGAGTTCTTATAATGATCGTAACTTTGCATGAATCTGAAATGCCTGAGGTTAGTCTGAAATATGTTGTGATTGTCATGAAGCAGGGTGAGGACTGGGTTCTGGTGCGGCACCGCGAGCGGTCCACATGGGAATTTGCCGGAGGACATATTGAAGCAGGAGAAAGTCCTGATGAAGCTGCCGCCAGGGAAATGTATGAAGAGACAGGCGCTGAGTCGTACAAGTTATACCCTATATGCATATATTCGGTCAGCAGAGAGGAAGTACCTGCGAGCTTCGGGATGCTGTACTTTGCAGCCGTAGATAAGTTCGGCCCCCTACAGCAATTCGAAATGGAGGAAATTCGCAGATTCAGAGAAATTCCGGAAACGGTTACGTATCCGGGGATATATCCCACGCTAATCGCGAGAGTAACTGATTATATCAAGCAACTGAGCGGGAATGCCAATGTAAGCAAATATTTTGAACAGGTGTAATTTGGTGCGCAATAATCCTACCATTGATCGGAGTGATTGCCGTGTCTATGCCTACTCATATTGTCGCGGTCGGCGGGATTGTAGAGAATGAACTGGGAGAAATTTTACTGGTAAAAACGTTTAAGGGCGGCTGGGTGTTCCCCGGAGGGCAAGTGGAGGCGGGAGAGAATCTGATGGATGCGCTAACCCGTGAAATACAGGAGGAAAGTGGCATCCTCACTGTGGTTGACCAGCTGATCGGCGTGTATTCCAATACGGGGATGTACAAATGGCATGACGGTGTAACCGATGTCCCGACCAAAGTGATGTTGGACTATGTGTGCCGGCCAATCGGCGGGGCATTAGCAACATCGGATGAAACATCGGAGAGCTATTGGGTCAGCCGGGATAAAGTGCTTGAGATGATTACCAGCCCTGCTATCCGCACCCGTTATGAAGCTTATCTGGCATTTGACGGTACAGTCGCTTATATGGCCTACCAGACCAAGCCCGAATTTACAGTAAGTCTGAGCAGGAAGATATGATGCAGTACCATATAAGGAGATTATAGATGAACGTAGAATATGGGAAATTAACTTTTCTGGAGATTAAGCAAAAAGCAGCCGAAGGCTATATGGCTATTATTCCAACCGGCTGCACGGAGCAGCAGGGGCCGCATGCGACGGTGGATTTTGATATCTGGCTGGCTACCGAGCTGTCTATTGAAGCAGCAACTATGGCAAATTTGAGCTACGGTGTGAAGTCGCTGGTAATTCCGACGATTCCATTTGGTCCAACTCCCGAGCACCGCAATTACGGCTATGGCTACATCGACATCCCGCAGAAGGTGTATGAGGATGTGATCTATGCGGTTCTGGTTTCACTGGCTGACCAGGGCTTCAAGCAGCTGGTGATTATGCGCGGCTGCGGCGGACATATGCTGAACCAGGTGGCTGTGAAATTTAATCAGGAGTATGCAGGAAAAGCCAGGGTTCATATTCCGCATCATCCGTTCCATGAGGTCTGGTGTACACATGCCGATCCGCATATTCCGGGTGGTCATGCCGACAGCTTCACCACATCACTGGGACTCTACAAACATCCAGAGTGCATCCGTGAGGAGCTGATTGAGAATCCCGGCAGTACTGAACCGGTTTTGGACGATCCCGGACTCGACTTCACCAGGTACTCGGCAACGGGTGTCATTGGCGATCCGACTCATGCCAGCGAAGAATTAGGACGCAAGCTGTGGAAGGGCTCTGTGGAGGCTATCGCAGCCGAACTGCAGAAGATTGCTGCACAGGCTGTTGAGATTAGTCAGGCTGAAGCTTCCAGGCAGTAATGGAAACATAGGCAAGCAGCAGAAAGAAAGACACATGCGAGTTAGTTAAGCCCCATAGGCTTCGTCCAATTAACCGCGACAGCGGCTTGGAGAAGCAAGTGGGGTTATTTCTATTGATCACGGTGCGACGCGAAGGGTGTTCTGCAGCTTTTTTTGCGAGAGATTATGTTATAGCTTCTCAAGTCCGAGTTCCGTGTAAGTTTGTGAACGGCAGAGAATAAGGTAGAATAGGGACACCAATTGCTGTGAGAAGAGGTTAGTTTATGAGCGATGAGAATTCAAAGTTCAAGCGGCTTGGAGAGTATCTGAAATCACGTCGGGACCGGCTGCAGCCTGAAGCTGCCGGGCTTAAGGAAACGAACAGCCAGCGCAGAACACCCGGACTACGGCGGGAGGAAGTGGCGATTCTGGCGGGTGTCAGCAGCACCTATTATACGTGGCTGGAGCAAGGCAGAGAAGTTACTGCTTCCAGAGAGATTATGGAGAGTCTCAGCCAGGCCCTGCGCTTGACGCCTGATGAGCGGACGCATCTGTTCGAGCTGTGGAATCCAGGGAACCCGGATACAGTTCCTTCTATTAATACTGTGAGTCCCGGGCTGAATCCGCAGTGGCGGGATATTATTAGCCAGCTGTCTTATCCGTCTTTTATTACGAATGAGCGGTCGGAGGTTCTAGCCTGGAATGATAAGGCGGGTGAAGTTCTTAGCAATTTCGGGAAGCTGCCTGCTTCCGAGCGTATTATGCTCCGTCTATTGTTTCTCGATCAGGGGCTGCGCCGCCGGATGCTGAATTGGGAGGAGTTCGCGCTCTATTCAGTAGCTGTGTTCAGAACCTATTATGACATGCATCTGCACGATCCCTGGTACAAAGACATGGTAGTGAAGCTCTGTGAGGACAGTATGGATTTCGCAGAGATGTGGAAGCTGCACAACATTCAAGGCAAAAAAGTAAATCGCGTAGTCATACAAAGTCTAAGCACGAATCAATCTGTGACCTATGACATTAACTCCGTTGCGAGTCTGGCCGATCATCCGGGTCTGCATATCTGTATTTATACACCTGTGGTGGCAGAGAGCTGAGAATCGAATGAAGTCACTTGGACGGCCGGTCTGCTTCTATTTCTGTTCTGTGCTGTTCTGTTCCCTGGTAATGATCTTACTAGCATAAACGTACTGTGGCTGCTCCATGGCAGGAAGGTTAGAATAGGGACATATCCGAAGAATCTTTCACCGGGAAAAGAGGGAGACAACCAAATGCAGACAAGAACACTCGGAAACGAAGGGTTGACAGTATCGGCTCTGGGACTAGGAACGATGATGATGCCGGAGAACGAAGAGTCGGTAAAAGTGATCCATGGGGCACTCGACCTGGGAGTAACCCTGCTGGACACAGCAGATATCTATGGAGATTTCGCGCAGCAGCGTTTTGGCAGCAATGAGAGGCTCGTGGGCCGCGCGCTTAAGGGCAGACGGGATAAAGCGGTTATTGCGACCAAATTTGGCATTACGCATACTCAGGGCCCCAAGGGTGATCCGGCTTATATCAAAAAATCCGTAGATGCCAGCTTATACCATCTCGGTATGGATTATATTGATCTGTATTATCAGCACCGTCCTGATCCGAACACACCAATCGAGGAGACTATAGGCACGCTGGCTGAACTGGTCAAGGAAGGGAAGATCCGCTACATTGGCTTATCGGAAGCTTCACCTGAGCTGATACGCCGCGCACATGCGGTACATCCCCTTACGGCACTGCAGACAGAATATTCGCTCTGGAGCCGGGAGGTGGAGGATGAAATACTGCCGCTGGTCAAAGAACTGGGCATCGGATTCGTTCCTTATAGTCCGCTGGGCCGCGGATTTCTGACCGGTCAGATTAAAAGCTTCGACGACCTGCCGCCGGACGATTACCGCCGTAGCTACCCGCGGTTCCAGGGAGAGAATTTCGCCAGGAATCTCGAAGTGGTCTCGCTGATCGGGCAGATGGCAGCCGAGAAGGACTGTGCTCCTTCGCAGCTTGCGCTGGCCTGGCTGCTTGCGCAGGGTGAGCAAATTGTGCCGATCCCGGGAACAAAGCGGCTGGAGCGGGTACAAGATAATCTCGGCGCGTTGCAGGTGGTATTGTCAGCGGATGATCTGGCCCGGATCGAGCGGATCTCCCCGCAGGGTGTTGCAGCCGGAGGGCGCTTTCCCGGCCATTAAGGGCTGAATAGTTGAAAGTTGCAGCAGCATCAGTTATGCATTGAAATCCAAAAGCGTTCTTATCTGCACCGCTTGTTTTTGTGAGCGGTCTGCGGATAAGGACGCTTTTTTGAGTTGTACCGGCATATCACCAGTGTTCGGATTCTTGCGAAAACGGAAATAGGTAACAAGTAAAAGGTAGCAGGTGACAGGTGACAGGCGACAGGTGACAGGTGACAGGTAACAAGTAACAGGTGACGAGTAACAGGTTTACTGGAGCAAGTGTTCATGGCGAAAGTGAAGCGGACTGAGAGGACCATATCCCCTAAAAAGAAGCTTTTTGAGGCTGCAACGGACTGAGATTCCGTTATTTTGTTCATCCGGCCCCAAAATGAGGGGTGGCCGGGCATATAAGAGATTCTCAGTCCGATTGACCCGGGAATCTGCCTGATTTGCAGGAATAGAGGAATCTCAGTCCGCCTCATCAGCCATCTGACGAGGGGATGATGAAGTTTTCCGCCTCAGCGCTGCAAGCTCTTAAGCCGCTCGGTCTCCTCCTCAATCCGCGCCACATCAATCCGTTCGAACAATAATTCCAGCCCCTGCACCCGCTGATGCGCCGGAACGGCTACCGGCTGCCAGACAGGCTGTTCAAGGGCCAGAAACCCCCTGATCTTGCCGCAGGAGAATGGAATGAACGGGTTCAACAGGTTGGACAGATTAGCAATGATCTGTACACAGGTATACAGCGTGCTGGCACAGGCGGCGGGGTCATTCTTAGTCTGCAGCCACGGCTGCTGCTGATCGAAATATTTGTTGGCCTGGCGGATATGGGTGAAGACATGCTCGAGCGCTTCTTTGAAGCTGCCCCCCTCAATAAGTCTCCCGGTCTCACTGTACAGTGTATTAATGCTGCCGGCCCATGCGGCATCCAGTGTGCCCTCAGGCACCTCGCCATTCCAGAACTTATTCACGAATACCAGACTGCGGTTGACGAAATTACCGAAGGCACCCAGCAGCTCGCTGTTATGGCTGTAGATGAATTCTCTCCACGAGAAGTCGGCATCCCGTTTCTCAGGACCGTTCGCCGTCAGGAAATACCGGATGGAATCCGGGTCGTAGCGGCTGAGAATATCCGGCACCCAGACGGCCCAGTTACGGCTTGTGGAGAATTTCTCCCCTTCGAGAGTCATGTATTCACAGGAGAAGATACGGTCCGGCAGATGAAGGTCTCCAGCACCCAGCAGCAGAGCCGGCCAGATCAGGCTGTGAAAAGGGACATTATCCTTGCCATGCACATAATAGGCTGTAATGGGAGGGTACCCGGCGTCCTTGTTCTCAGTGGATTCAAGCCAGAAATCCTCCCAGCGGTTGCCGGTCCCGGCAGCCCACTGCTTGCTGGCGGACAGATAGCCGCTGACCGCTTCAATCCACACATAGATTTTTTTGTCCGTGAAGCCATCAACGGGAACATCTACCCCCCAATCCAGATCCCGCGTTGCGGCGCGGTCCTGCAGTCCTTCCTGCAGATATCTGCGGGTTAAACGCACAGCATTGTCTCTCCAGCCCTGCGCAGAATCCACATAATTTGAGAGTGCGCATTGGAAGCTGGACAGTGACAAATAATAATGCAGGGTGGAACGCAGCACCGGCGGGGTTCCGCAGATTTTGCAGGTACGCTCCAGCAGGTCAACCGGGTCGAGTATCGTAGAACAATAATCACATTGGTCACCCCGGGCCTGCTGTCCGCAGACCGGGCAGATTCCCTCTACATAGCGGTCCGGCAAGTAGCGCTGATCCTGCTCACAGTAGCATTGGAGCGTAGACTTCTGGTACAGATGGCCGTTATCCAGCAGCTTAAGGAACAGCTCCTGCACCACACTGTGGTGATGCTCCTGATCGGTCCGGGTGTATAAGTCATAGGTGAATCCAAGCGAACGGAAGCAATCTGTGAATTCCTGATGATATCTGCTGGCGAATTCACCAGGGGATACACCTTCCTGCGCCGCCTGCACAGCGACGGGAGTGCCATGGCAGTCACTGCCGGAGACATACAGCACAGCGTCGCCTTTGGCACGGTGATAGCGGGCCAGGATATCTCCCGGCAGAATACTCGCAAGCCTGCCCAGATGCAGGGAGCCATTGGCATACGGCCAAGCCCCTCCGATAAAAATGTTTGTCATGTCATTGTCCTCCTATAAGTTTTGTTGACAGATGTTTCCTTGAAACGGATTCGGACAAATCCCGTTTCTGAGAACATGTTTAGATTTCTAAGCGCACAAAAAAGACTCTCATCCCCAAAAGGGACGAGAGCCTGTGCTCACGTGTTACCACCCAAATTCATCAATGCCTTGCGGCATCCACCTCTTCAGGTACGTCCGCATAAGCCTGCGGGTATACCCTAGCATGGTAACGGATGCGGGTTCCGGCGCAGCCTACGTCCCGTTTATGCGGGCTTCGATGCGCAGCTCTGAGACCATATTCCCGTGGGTTTTCTTTGCTCCTTTTCAGCGGCCGGAGCTCTCTGTGAAAGAATTGCCAAGGTACTCTTTCTCTTCATAGCTATTGTGGTTATCCTAATTACTGGATATCATATATGCAGGTGATGGCTTATGTCAACACCAGATATAGAGATAAAGGAGAATGAGACTTTTGCCGGAAAAAAAGCAGGAAAAGAAAAGCTCAGGCATAATGGGATGGCTTGGTAGCGCGGGAGTACTGCTGCTGCTGAAGGGAAAAACCATTCTGTCTCTGCTTAAGCTGGGGAAGATTGCGGGACCGCTGATTTCGATGATGGTGTCTATCTGGGCCTATGCACTGATCTCACCATGGCAATTTGCAGTGGGCTTCGTTGCCTTATTATTCGTTCATGAGATAGGCCATGTTATCGCTGCCAAGTGGATCGGGCTGCCGGTGAGCGCACCGCTGTTTGTTCCTTTTATGGGTGCATTAATTACGATGAAGAAACAACCGCTGGATGCCAGAGAGGAAGCCTACGTTGCTTTTGGAGGTCCCATTCTGGGGAGCATTGGCGCGGCCGCCGTCTTCGGAGCAGCTTATTACTATCACAGCCCGCTGCTGTATTCACTGGCTTATGTCGGTTTTTTTATAAACCTGATCAACCTGCTGCCGATTCATCCGCTGGATGGGGGAAGAATTGCAACTGCGGTTACCCGGTGGTTATGGGTGGTGGGTCTGGTTGGAGGTCTGGCAGTGATCATCTATTTGAAATCTATTCTGTTCGGTATTATCTGGATGTTATTTGCCTATGACATGTACAAGAAATATATCAGCCGGCGCACGAAGAATCAGATGCATGCCGTATTGAAGAGCTTCCTGATACCGATTGAAGATTTGCAGGATCAAGGGTATCTGATTCCCGGACCTGAGCACAAAAGGGAACTGCCTTTTACCACCTACAGTGATTTGAACCGCCAGCAATATCTTGGTGTCCGCTGGGACAATCTGGACTACTACGGTACAACGACTATGCCAGTACAGTCTATTATCAGCAAAGTCCGGATCGTGCAGCTCGACCAGCTGTATGTAGATACTAAGCTGCAGCTGAAGATGCAGTGTGAGGTCAGTTTTACAGTGTTTGATAATGATAAATATTATGATGTGCCGGCCGCGTCACGCTGGAGATATGGTATTGCTTATTTTGTACTCGCAGGCTTTCTCGGCGTCATGATGTACCTTGTGCATATCGTTGGCAATGTAAATCTGTAAGGATTCGTTTATGAAGCCCCTGATTCGTCAAAGCTGTATAGAATCAAGAAGAACAGGGGGTACAACTATGCGCAAGTCATTCGTATGGTGCGGGGTCATTGGAGTGTGTGTGATGCTGGGGACGGCCGGATGTGCGGCTGGCGGTGAGGCTCCCGGATATACGGGGGTTCATAAGATGAGCGGGCTGGATGGCAGACTGGATACACCGGATGGTCTAATATCACCTGTTATGCAGGATGTGTACGACCGTTCGATTCCGGAAGAGGTGTATTCCATTCAATAGTCCGGCGGACGCGGCTTATCCGTCTTCCCTATCCCTGAAGACCTGAGGCTCTATACAGGATATTAAAAATTCTGTATAATGGCTCAATGTTGATTGGACCTATAGAGAGGGGCTAGAGGAGAATGGCAGTGGAAATCGTACATGTCACTACAGAGGAGCAGCTCCAGATGGCGCTTGCGATCCGCAATAAGGTATTTGTGGAGGAACAGAAGGTGCCGGCCGAAGAGGAGATTGATGAATATGATGTGATCGGTGACAATGCGCATCATTTCCTGCTTAAGGACAACGGGGAGCCGGCAGCTACCGGAAGACTGATTTATTACAAGGCAGAGACCGCTAAAATGCAGCGGATTGCTGTTCACGAGCATTACCGGTCCAAGGGTTTCGGACGGATTTTGCTGCTCGCTATGGAGGGGCATGCCCGTGAACTCGGCCTGGTAGCCTCCATTCTCGACGCCCAGTGTCATGCAGAAGCCTTTTACAGCAAACTGGGCTATGAAGTGATTTCCCCGGAGCCCTTCTATGATGCCGGTATTCTTCATGTGAGAATGCAGAAAACGCTGTAATCAGCCCGGGTACATACTCTTTCGATTCTATGGACAAGCTATCTGTGAGCCAGATTGATGGCTAATCCTAGGCGCGAAGGAGAAGATCCTAAGTGATGAACAACGAACGTGAACGCTTTATTGCAGCCCAAAGAAACGGTGATGGTGATCTGACCAAGTTCCAGACCTCTTCCGGCCGTGTGCTGGATTATCAGCAGGCACTTCAGGAGGTTCAGTCCGGGAGTATTGCCGGAGTCAACGCATTCAAAGGGAAAGACGGCGAAATGTATATTCGCGGCGATGCAGATGGGGATCCTACCAACAATCTGGATCAGCTTCCGCAATTTTAACCAGGCATAGATAACAGGATGAAACGATGCAACGGCCGGACAAGCGTCTATTTTGATGCTAATGTCCGGCTTTTTTTGTTTTGTGAGGAGGGCACATTTCCCTGAAATTCCATAGATTCCATACCGAAACCGGTTGCATAATGATGCATGTTTCTTTTCTACTGCAAAAAGAAATAATTCCCTGAATTCTGCGCAACTTGTCGAAGGGTTGGTAGTATACATTAACAGCATGAATTATTTGGAGGGGCTCTACAATGAGATGGAAAAAAATTGCTCTATGCGTGGTTGTGTTTTCCATGATGGGAAGCTCATATTTGTTCGCTGACGCTGTAAACCAGAAAATCAAAGTGTGGAGCAATGGAAAGGAAATAGCCGATGGGGGCTATTTGATTGACGGCAAGGCCTATATCCCTGCGAGAGAAGCGGGAGGTGTCGTCAGCTGGGACGGTTCAGGCAAAGTGACGATTCTCAAGCCTAATGTGCATATTGTGCTGTTCAAGGGCGATACGGTATTCGGCAATGTAAATACAGGCAAGCTGAAGATGAAGATCCTTACCCAGGTTGACAGCCTGAAGGACAGCGTCTCAGCTGTGAAGGTGGCAATCACCGATCCGTCAGGGAATGTGAAGGATATTCTGGAGGATGCCGGCGGCTCGAAGAATGAGGACTTCTGGTTCTCCACCCCGGAATTCACCTATGATTTCAAAGAATCCGGCAAATACAGTGTAGGGTTCTTCATCAAGTCATCCAAGAGCGGAGATTACGTTCTTGTGTCAGAAAAGGTGGTTACGGCTTCGGCCAAGAATTAACCGGGGTCTGCAAATTGACCTGAACTTATCTTACGTGTTACGATACCAAATGTAGGATAATTCAATTTAAAGTGAGGTATTTCAATGAGCGATCACAAACATGAGCATGGCCATGAACATGGTGAAGCATGCGGTTGCGGACATGATCACGACCATGAGCACGAGGAGTTTGTGCTGACCTTGACGAACGAGCAGGGCGAAGATGTAGAAATGGTGCTGGTAGAAACGTTTGACGTAGGCGAGAAGTTATACGCACTGCTGCTCGAGCGCGAAAACCCTGAAGCAGACGGCATCATTCTGCGTATGGAAGAAGAAGACGAAGAAATGGTTCTCTACAACATTGAAGATGAAGCTGAATGGAAAGCTGTTGAAGAAGCTTACAACGAGCTGCTGGCCCAGCAAGAATAGATTTCAGTGAATCAAGTACTTAGGCTTGCTGTCTTGGACAAGACAGCACCGCCTAATACAAAACCCCGATACTGTAACAGTATCGGGGTTTTGTATTGCTGCAGGGACCTGAGCCGATTAAGAAATCGGCTCAGCCTCTACAATTACTTTGATGTTGGTGATGCTGCGGTCCTCAGGGCCTTTGACCGGCAGGCCGATTTCCACATGGTCGATGATATAGTCAATGTTATCTTGGGTAATAACTTCACCAGGGAGAAGAATCGGGATGCCCGGCGGATAAACATAGATGAATTCTGCAATAATGTAGCCTGCAGACTCCCGGAAGGGAACCAGCTGTGTATCGGCGTAGAAGGCATCTCTCGGAATCAGGGCCAGCTGCGGAATATTCGGCACCTGCACCTTCATCTCATAAATCTCACCTTTGCTGTAATGGATCGCTGAGAGCACGCGCAGAGCGGCTAACAACTTATCTACGGATTCCTGGGTATCTCCAGGGGTAATCAGGCAAAGAATATTATACATGTCGCTGAGTTCTACTTCGATGTTATACTTCTGGCGCAGCCAGTTCTCGGTTTCGTATCCGGTAATGCCCAGATGGCGGACGTGAATATTAAGCTTGGTCGGATCGAGATTGAAGGTAGCCTCAGTACCGAGAATTTCTTTGCCGAAGCTGTACAAGCCTTCAATGCTGTTAATGGCATCCCGGGCGTAGTTGGATAAGGCAATGGTTCTGGATGCCATCTCATGGCCGTTTAGTGCCAGGTTGCGTCTGGAAGTATCCAGAGAAGCAAGCAGAATATATGAAGTTGAAGTTGTGGTCAGCATGCTGAGAATGGTTTGTACCCGCTGAGGGTTAACAAGACCTGTCTTGGCATTGAGATTCAGTACCGAGCTCTGCGTCATGGAGCCGCCCAGTTTATGCACGCTGGTTGCTGCCATATCCGCACCGGCCTGCATGGCCGATACCGGTAATTCCTCATGAAAATGAATCAATACTCCATGTGCCTCGTCCACAAGTACGGGAACCCCGTAACTGTGGGCCAGGTCGACAATCGAACGCAGGTCGGCGCACACGCCAAAATACGTCGGATTGATAACGAGGACACCTTTGGCATCCGGATGGCGCCTCAAAGCCCGTTCGAGCGAGCTTGTGGTTATGCCGTGGTCTATCCCAAGATTCTCATCCTGTACAGGAGAGACGAAAATAGGCTTGGCTCCGGAGAAAATAATGGCCGACATCACTGATTTGTGAATATTGCGCGGCACAATAATTTTATCTCCTTCTGAGCAGACAGAGAGGATCATAGTCATGATGGCATTGCTCGTGCCTTGTACACTGAAATACGTGTAATCGGCGCCGAAGGCCTCTGCAGCCAGCTTCTGAGCTTCAAGAATAACCCCGGTGGGCTGATGAAGGTCATCAAGCGGTGCAATATTGATCAAATCTATGGATAGAGCGTTATCGCCGATAAACTCACGGAATTCGGCATCGGTCCCTAGCCCCTTCTTATGTCCCGGAATATGAAATTGAACTGGGTTTCCGGCGGCATGCTTTTTGAGAGCTGTGAAGAGGGGAGTTACATGTTGATCCATTTAATGCTGTCACAACCTTTCGCAAAGAGTCGATTTTTCAAAATATAAGGAAGTATTAGTTTACACTAAACTTCATCCTTATATTTCTCGCTGAAACGGATACCGTCCATTTGAGGACGGACTAGCCATTTCTGCTTGAGCAAGCATCAGTATAACAAATCAATCAACATAATACTAGGATGTGATGAAATGTCTGGCAAAGTAGCGCAGCGTATGCATATCAATTTGGCCTCACCGTTCATTGTGGAGATGTGGGTCATTATTTTTCTGGTCGAATTCGTCAAAGGATCGCTGCTGGTAGCCCTGCTTCCAGTCTACATGGAGAATATTCTGGGCCTGTCGGTGACGGTGGTCGGCTTCGCCTTTGCCCTGCAGTATCTGGGAGATAATCTGTTCCGCAGCCCGTTCGGCTGGGTGATGGAGCGGATTGGCTACCGCTGGACGATGACAGGTGCGCTGCTGCTGATTCTGGTGGCTGTCGGAATGATTATCTATGCCAAAGATGCAACCACATTGTCTATTGCCTGTCTAGTCCTGGGCATCGGAACTTCGCCGCTATGGCCTTGTACTATGACCGGGATTACCGAACTTGCCGGTTCTACGGAAAGCGGCAGCAGCGGGGCGGCTATGGGTGCTGTGGAGATGGCGTCGCTGGCCGGTACCGGGATTGGCCCGATTATCGTCAATTTCATGATGGACCATGGCGGACAGAGCTACCGTACAGTATTCCTGGTGCTGATGGGCTTCGCCGCTGCCGTAGTGGCTGTAGCACTGCTGCTGCCTTCTAGAATTGGCGGCCATGCGCCTCATGTCGTCCGTGAGATGAATCCCGAAGGGACTGCAGTGCCGCGCACGCCGCTGCGGCCGCTGCAGAGCCTGAAGCGGACCTGGCATCAGGTCAGAACTTCCCTGAAGGTAAGCCGGCTGCTCTTCCCGGCGCTGTTCCTGCAGGCTTTTGCCATCGGGCTCATGACCCCGGTGGTTACTTTATTCGCCCGCTCCGAGCTGCATGTGACGCCTAACCAGTTCAGCCTGCTACTGATTGCCGGCGGGGGCATCACGGTGCTGGCGCTGATTCCGGCGGGCAAGCTGGTTGATAAAATCGGGACATCGGTCTTCCTCAACATCGGCTTCCTGCTGGCAGCCTGTTCCCTGGCGTTCTTCTCGCAGGTCCGCTGGCTGCCGCTGGCCTTCGTTGCCGTGGCGCTGGTCGGAATAAGCTATGCGCTTATTCTGCCGGCATGGAATGCCTTCCTGGCCAAGCAGGTTCCCAAGGGAGAGCGGGGGACGGTCTGGGGCCTGTTCCTGACGCTGCAGGGCTCAGGAATGGTTGCAGGTCCCGTGTTGTCCGGCAAGCTGTGGGATTCCGTCAGCCATAGTGCGCCTTTTCTGGCCAGTGCAGGTGTAATGGTCCTGCTCTTCGGCCTGCATTTGCTGATTGTCCACCGGACGAAGCTGAAGCAAGGAAGCGCGCATTAAGTGCTGCTTATATTAAAATATTAGGAAATACTAAAGCCGCAGACAGACCGGTAAACCCGGCTGCCTGCGGCTTTTATATATTTATTTTGCACAATAGACCGGGGAATGACTTCAAAAGTAGGGTCTGGCGTTTGGAAAAGGCGGAAAGCGGGTAAAAATAGTCAATAAACCAAGTTACCGCTACATAAAATGAAGTATAAAATAAGTGTAAGACGAAGGCAAAATGATGGTGCGTATGTGGAGGTCCGGCAGTCAGTTCTACTTCTTAAGTTAGGCCATGAAACTGGCTATGCTGTAACCAAGCAGTTAGGGGGGAGTGCCGTGAACAAAAATGACGAAGTGGAGTACTGCAATCTGGAGCTCCGGTTTGACAGACAACATATCCAGGACTTGATCAAGGATCTGATAAAGGAAGGCTATTCCCTTTACTGGAGCGAGAATGAGAATGTTTTTCTTATTTCGGTGCGCACCGGACGCAAGCTTGTGAAGCTGCGCTTCCAGCGGATTAAGGATGGCTTCAAGCTGGTGGGAGATTATATGATCCGTGATGCGCGCCTGGCTGAATGGATGGAGAAGCTGATTGGTGATATGCGCGGCCATGCCGTAGTCAAACGTTTCCGCGACCGCCAGATTATTATTGAGAATATTCTTTTCGGCGAAGTGATCCGACTGGTGGAGATTTCCGGATATCAGCAACGTGTCCTGTACCAGAAGGGTCCGCTGCTATCCGACCAGGAACTGACGAAACTGTTCTACTCTATTGAAGGCGAGGAGCGGATCCGTGACCGCCGGCTGGAGGTTGATGAGCAGCTGGACCGGCTGAGTGAAGCCATGCACAATAAGGATTCTGCAGAGGTGGAGGCTTGCACGGCCAGGCTGAACATTCTGACCAGGGAGCTTGCCGCGCTTGAATGGTGAAATTGAATGAATTATCTTCAGTTCAAGGCATCCCGCTATGGGGTGTCTTGAACTTTGTAATGCAAGTTGCGTGCAGGGGTTCACTTCTGCGCTCAAAACCGTTAAAATAGTCATTGTGAGCAATTTCCCTGATTCTTAGGACTTTGTCAATGAAATTGATCTCTCTTTCGCAGGCGGAACTTTGCTGTCTCTGACAAAGGGTGGTATTCTTATACTGCGAGAAATGGATTTCACAAAAAATACAGGGTGCAAAGGGTGGAGAACCAGATGTCAAAACAACAAATCGGCGTCATTGGCTTGGCGGTAATGGGCAAAAATTTGGCTCTTAACATCGAGAGCAAAGGCTTTAGCGTATCCGTGTTTAACCGTTCCCCGGAGAAGACACATGATCTGGTCGCAGAAGCAGCAGGCAAGAACCTGGTAGGTACTTTCTCAGTCGAAGAGTTTGTACAATCTTTAGAAGTGCCGCGCAAAATTCTGATTATGGTTCAGGCGGGCAAAGCAACCGATGCTACCATTGAGCAGCTGCTGCCGTTCTTGGATCAGGGCGATATTATTATCGATGGCGGTAACGCTTATTTCCCTGACACTGTTCGCCGCAGCAAATATCTTGAGGACAAAGGCTTCCGTTTCGTAGGTACTGGCGTATCCGGCGGTGAAGAAGGCGCATTGAAAGGTCCTTCCATTATGCCTGGAGGTCAAGAAAGCGCGTATAAGCTGGTTGAACCTATTCTTACGGCTATTTCTGCCAAAGTGGACGGAGAGCCTTGCTGTACATATATTGGACCGGACGGTGCCGGGCACTATGTAAAAATGGTGCATAACGGCATTGAGTACGGCGACATGCAGCTGATCGGCGAAGCGTACCATTTGCTGAAAGATGTGCTGGGCCTGGATGCCAAGGAACTGCACAACACCTTCGCAGAGTGGAACAGCGGCGAGCTGGACAGCTACCTGATCGAAATTACTAAGGATATCTTCGCGCAGTATGACGAAGAAACCGGCAAACCCATGGTAGACGTCATTCTGGATGCTGCCGGACAAAAGGGTACCGGCAAATGGACAAGCCAAAGCTCGCTGGATCTCGGCGTGCCTCTGTCCATGATCACCGAATCCGTATTCTCCCGCTTCCTGTCTGCAATGAAGGAAGAACGCGTTGAAGCCAGCAAAGTGCTGAGCGGTCCTGCTGCTGTAGCCTTCGATGGTGACAAGGCTGAATTCATCGAGAACGTGCGTAAAGCATTGTTCGCCAGCAAAATCGTATCGTATGCACAAGGCTTCGCACAGCTGCGTGTAGCTTCTGATGAATACGGCTGGGATCTGAAATATGGTGAACTGGCCAAGATCTGGCGCGGCGGCTGCATTATCCGCTCCCGGTTCCTGCAGAACATCACGGATGCCTATGCCAATAATGCAGACCTGAAGAACCTGCTGCTTGATCCGTTCTTCAAGGATGTTATGGATAACTACCAATCCGCATGGCGCAAAGTTATTGCTTCGGCCGTAACCCTGGGTATTCCGGTTCCAGGCTTCTCCAGTGCGCTTGCTTATTATGACAGCTACCGCACTGAACGCCTTCCGGCGAACCTGCTGCAGGCACAACGCGATTATTTCGGCGCCCACACCTTCAAACGCGTGGACAAAGAAGGCGTGTTCCACCACAACTGGCTGGCTGAGTAATTGTAACCGCCCAGCTTAGGCTATAGAGAGCCCGAAATGCTTTTCGCTTCCTGCGGAGAGCTTTCGGGCTTTTTTGCACCTCTGCTGCATTGTGCAAACTTTTCACCCTGTGTTATGATATGACAAATGTCGCGGTTGGAGGTAGTTATGGCTGGGGATCAGGAAGAACGGCAGAATATACGGGAAATAACAGAGAACAGAAATATCATACTCGTCGGAATGATGGCTACGGGGAAGTCAACGGTAGGCGCTATGCTGGCTGAGGAGCTTGGATATGAACTGGTTGATCTGGATGCAGTGATTACGGAGAGTGAAGGCCGGAGTATTGCGGAGATTTTTGCCGCAGGCGGCGAAGAGGCTTTCCGGAAGATTGAATCGGCCGTACTGAAGCGGATGCTGCAGGGTGAGCGCAGAATAATCTCTACAGGCGGAGGCGCAGTGCTGGCACCCGGTAATGCGGAGGTTATGCTCGAGCAGGGGCTTGTTGTGGCGCTTACGGCCACTGAGGAAGCGATTATCGCCCGTGTCAGCGGGGATGAGAACCGGCCGCTGCTCGCCGGCAATGCCGAAGAACGGGTCCGCGCTATTATGGAGCAGCGCAGGGAGGCTTACCGTTTCGCGCACTGCACGGTCGATACAACGGAGCTGAATGTGGCCGAAGTCTCACAATATATTTTAATGCATTACCGCGCTTGAGCTTTTAAGTGTGTTCGTGGCTTGGACTAGGCTTGTCCGGTTTCATTCCATTCAATCATGCCGCCGCTCAGATTCGAGCCCTTAATGCCGAATTGCTGCAGATATTCGCAGACACGCTGGCTGCGGTTGCCGGAACGGCAAATGAAGATGATCTCAGTATCAGCCGGAAGCTCATCAGTCTGCTGCGGGATCTGGCCCATTGGGATATGCTGCGCACCGGGAATCATGCCGAAGGCAACCTCATCATCTTCGCGGACGTCGATCAGAACAAGCTCTTCGCCTGAAGCGAGCCGCTCACGCAGTTCCTGTGGTGTAATCTGTGGGATTTCATTCATGGTTGTACCCTCTTTTCTGTCCTAATAGAATGTATCAATGATAACACAACTGCGGATTACCCTGTCAAACGGGGCCGTACATACAGAAACTATATTACTTTAAGGAGCGCTTAGATTATGGACGTTATTGTTAGGCCAACGCCGGCACTGCAAGGGGAATTCGGAGCTCTGTCATCCAAAAATTACACAACACGCTACCTGCTGGTAGCTGCCCTGTCGGAAGGAGTCAGCACGATTTATCATCCCGCGCACAGTGAGGACAGCGATGCCATCCGCAGATGTATCGCCGATCTCGGGGCTGTACTGACTGAAGATGAGGAGAAGATTGTAGTTCAGGGGTTCGGGCGTCACCCTCGTGATGTCAAAGAGCTGAATGTCGGGAATGCCGGCGCCGTGCTGCGTTTCCTGATGGCGGTTGCCGCGCTCAGCCCGGAGGTCACTTTCGTGAATACGTATCCGGATTCACTAGGCAAACGCCCGCATGATGACCTGATTCAGGCGCTGGGCCAGCTTGGTGTAGAGGTGGAGCATAATAACGGAAGGCTGCCGATCACTATTCGCGGCGGTAAACCGCAGGGCGGACGGATTACCGTATCCGGTGCTGTAAGCTCACAGTATCTTAGTGCGCTGTTGTTCCTCACGCCGCTGTTAGAGGAAGACAGTGAAATTATTGTACTGGATGATCTGAAATCCAAAGTGGTCATCGGACAGACACTTGAAGTCATGGAGCAGGCAGGCATTACTGTACATGCTGCTGACGATTACATGTCCTTCAAGGTGCCGGGTAGGCAGGCTTATGCGGCCAAGTCATATACGGTTCAGGGGGATTACCCGGGTTCGGCAGCCGTACTTGCTGCCGCAGCGGTGACGAAGTCGGATGTGACGATTCACCGTCTGGCTGAGAAGAGCAAGCAGGGGGAACGGGCGATTGTTGATGTGCTGCGGATGATGGAGGTACCGCTCACGCATGAGAATGGTACCGTGCATGTGCAAGGCAACGGTATTCTGAAGGCAGTAGAATTCGATGGTGATGCAGCTACGGATGCTGTGCTGGCCATGGTGGCCGCTGCCGTATTTGCTGAAGGAACCTCACGCTTCTACAACGTGGAGAATTTGCGATATAAGGAATGCGACCGCATTACCGACTACCTGGCCGAGCTGACCCGTGCTGGTGCGAAGGTGGAGGAGCGCCGTGACGAGATCATTGTCCATGGCACGCCCGAGGGTGTTGAAGGCGGCGTAACCATTAACGCGCATTATGATCACCGTGTAATTATGGCGCTTACTGTAGTGGGCCTCAGAGCCCGTCAGCCGCTGCGGATCAAGGATGCCCATCATGTCGCGAAATCGTACCCGCAATACTTCGATCACCTGCGTTCGCTGGGCGCGAATGTGGAATGGGTAGAATAACAAAGGTGGGTCCGTTAAATATCAATCCGCTCACGGAGGATGATATTTCTCCGGTATCGGATCTTTATAAGATTGCGATTACGGATGCTTTTGAAAGCGAAGGACTGGGTCACCTGCAGGTTGACATTCAGCAGGAGATTGGATCCAAGATACGAATGGCAGCTGCTTCCTTGAATCCGCCGAATTCAGACACCTGGTTCTGGGTCGCGAGAATTGACGGTAGGGTTGTCGGAACCATTTCTTATGCTCCATGCGGAGAGGACATCAGGGTTTGTTCCGGAAATCAGCTGGATGCTGTAGGCGAGCTGGGCAGTCTGTATGTTTTGCCTGGATATCAGGGGCAAGGGATTGGGTCGGCTTTGGTTGAGGAACTGATGGTGTTTCTAAGGAAGCAGGGCATCACTCAGTTCTGCCTGGACAGCGGCTACAGACGCGCACAAACCAGGTGGCAGCGGAAATTCGGAGAACCCTATGTGATAGTTAAGGATTATTGGGGTCCGGATTCTGTCCATATGGTCTGGCTGTGTACGGTGAGCTGAGGGTTCTGCCGCACTAACGGAACCGCATCTCCGGCCGCCCGGCTTCTAATCGGCCTGTTTAAGAATGGATTCGGCCGTTGCGGGAGTCATGTGAATTTGGAACTTGGTACGCTCCGCTGTATGATGTATTTATAACGAACATCTAACCACGGGAAGGGGAAATACACATGAGCTTTGAGAATCCAAGCAGGGAAGAAATCGGAGATATTCTGGCTGGAGCAGGCAATATTGCCGTAGTCGGCCTATCCGACAAAACCGACCGCACCTCTTATATGGTCGCAGGCGCCATGCAGAGCCGGGGCTACCGGATTATTCCGGTCAATCCGTCGGTAGACGGAGAGATCCTGGGCGAGAAATGCTATCACACGCTGGCGGAAATTCCTGAACCGGTGGATATTGTGAATGTATTCCGCCGCAGTGAATACTGCGCGGCTGTCGCGCAGGAAGCCGCGGATATCGGAGCGCGCGTGCTCTGGCTGCAGCAGGGCATCATCAGCCAGGAGGCAGCTGACATCGCCGCTGCCCACGATATGATCGCCATCATGGACCGCTGCATCAAAGTGGAAGAAGCGATTACGATGAAGGGCCGGAGCCGGGGTTAAGTACTTGATTTCAGCTGGTTGAAAGAGCTCATAGGGGAGCCGGATGGAGCTCCGGCTTCTGGTTTTCATAATCCGGAATGCTAGAACGGTGCGAAGCCTTGGAATCCGAATGTTGCTCATGCAGAATATAGATTTTATTGATTGTGATTGCTATACTTGAAACAGACGAAGAACGTCCTTTACTCCATTTCATGGGGGAAGGGCGTTTTTTTTATTTTACAGGAGGTCATTCATATGGACTTTGAACAGGCACATTGCACGTTTATTGAGATGCATACTAATGAAAGAGCTGGTGAACGGCGGGGGAGGCTGGTGCGTGGACACAACTATGCGGAGAAACTGTTTTTTCAGAATGTATGGTGGCCGTTGTTTGAGTCGCTGGAGCAGCTGCATCCGGAATACGAAGTGTATGACTGGAACCGCAAGTCGCAATTTTTGGATTTTGCTTTTCTGCCTGCAAGCGGCAGCCGTTTCGGAATTGAATGCGATGGTTTTCAGAGTCATGTTAAAGACGTGGACCGTGAAAAATTCAGCTATGCACTTAATAGGGATACCTTCTTAACTGGAATGGGCTGGAAAATGCTGCATTTCTCATTCGACGATATCCAGCAGCGTCCGGAGGTATGCCGGATGCTGCTGCAGCTAGCGTTGGCACCTTATTTAGCCCGGAGTACTGCCGCTCAGCATTTGATTTCTGAAGAGATGGATGTGTTAAGACTGGCATGGCGGATTGCACGGCCGCTTCGTCCCAAGGATGTGACTGAATATTTACACATCAATTTCCGGACGGCGCGCAAGCTGCTGGTAGCCTTGAGTGATAAAGGACTGCTTAAACCTGTATTTTCAAAGGAACGGGTGCGGTACTACGAGGTTAGCACAATGCGGTCCGATATCGTATGGTGACTTCAGAACACTCAGAACAGCGAGAACACTGAATATACCCTTCCTTTGGGTGACAACTAGTAATGTTTCAGATTAAGGTTGCGCCAATGACAGCTGATCAATGCTGAAGTTCCTACTTTTACCGCTAAAGTTTTTAGGCCATCCGGTGTAATAGGAGATAAGTTTATTTAGTACAACTAAAATGCGCGCTACAGGGGGTTTTTCAGGAATAACTGCACTTCGTACAATTAAAAAAACGATTTTTGCGATTTTAGCGGAATTGGACCTGAATAGTTGTACAGAATGCAATTAAAATAAAATATAAGATCTCCAAGTCAAATATAGTTGTACAAACTACACTTATTCAGTCGCAGAAGTCGCAGAAGTCGCAGAAGTCGCAGAAGTCGCAGAAGTCGCAGAAGTCGCAGAAGTCGCAGAAGTCGCAGAAGTCGCAGAAGTCGCAGAAGTCGCAGAAGTCGCAGAAGTCGCAGAAGTCGCAGAAGTCGCAGAAGTCGCAGAAGTCGCAGGAGTCCTGTGACTGACCTCTATTGCAGAGGATAGTTTGTGTCAGATAAAAGTATACGGGTAATCGCCCCCGGGCCAGGCTATCCTTGCTGTGTTTGTTTACACGTATTCTTTTGACAAAAACTGCTGCAGCGCTTACCATTCAATATAGAAAGAAAGGAGAGGGTCACCTTGAATTGGCTCGGATCTTTGCAGCAGTTAGGCAGAGCCATTATGCTTCCTACCATGGTGCTTCCGGCTGCGGCCATTTTGCTGAGTCTGGGCAGCTTACCGTGGTCTGCATGGGGACTTTCTTCGGTATCCGAAGTGACGACATACGCGGGGCAAGGAATATTCTATTTCATGCCTTATTTGTTTGCTGTCGGTGTGGCATGGGGCTTGTCCAATCAGGCCGGACCGGCCGGACTGGCGGCGCTCGCAGGGATGTTCACTTATGACCGGATTGTTTCCAACATGGGAGACGGGGCTGTACAGCCTGCAACATTAATTGGTATTATCCTTGGGATTGTAGCCGGCGTAGCGCATAACCGGTTTAAGAATATCAAGCTGCCGGAGGCGATCCAGTTTTTCGGAGGATCGCGTTTTGTACTGCTGTTTATGGGTTTGTTCTCGGCGCTGTTCGCCTGGGTGATGCTCGGCGTATCACCGCTGCTCCAACAGCTGCTGAATGATCTCTTCCGGGTCGTGCAGGTTACCGGCGGATATGGAGTTTTTGTCTACGGGGTATTATACAGGGTGCTGACGGCCTTTGGCCTGCATCATATTCTTAATAATGTATTCTGGTTTCAGCTGGGCTCCTTCACGACGCCTGACGGAAGTGCAGTCGTGCAAGGGGATTTGCCGCGTTTTTTTGCCGGTGACCCTACAGCGGGGATCTTCATGGCCGGGCTGTTCCCGATTATGATGTTTGCCCTGCCGGCGATTGCCTTCGCGATTATCCAGGAAGCGCGCGAGGACCTCAAGCCGAAGATTAAGAAGACTTTTTTGCGTGCCGCTTTGGTCTGCTTTCTGACCGGGGTGTCCGAGCAGATTGAATTCGCGTTTCTGTTCGCTTCCCCATATTTATTCGCGCTGCATGTAGTCATGTCCGGCCTTGCCATGGTACTGACCTACTCACTCGGTATTCACCACGGCTTCTCGTATTCGGCAGGTGCGATCGATTTCTTCCTCAATCTGCATCTGTCCCAGCGGGCCTGGCTGCTGATTCCGATCGGGATCGGCTATGGCATCGTCTACTATAATGTGTTCCGCTGGGCGATACGCCGCTTCCAGATTCCTACACCGGGCCGCGAAGAAGGGTCCGAGCTGGGAGACTGGGCGGGGAATATACCGTATCAGGCTCCGCTGATTCTGGAGGCGCTGGGCGGCAAAGAGAATATCGTACAGGTACAGGCCTGCATCACCCGGCTAAGATTAACTGTGCATAACGACCGTTTGATAGATACAGGAGCACTCAAGGGGCTTGGCTCCGCAGGCATTATCAAGCTGGGCGGCGGCAATGTGCAGGTCGTCTTCGGTACATACTCGGAGCTGATCCGCGAAGAGATTGACAAGCTGATGCTGCGCGATTTGCCGCAGGTACTGTTCAGCTCGCCCATCCAGGGCCGGATGATGCCGATCGAAGAGGTGCCGGATCATATTTTCGCCGCGAAGCTGGTTGGGGACGGAGTAGCCTTTTTCCCGGAAAAAGGAGAGCTGGTCTCGCCCGTATTCGGCAAGGTGATGCATGTATACCCTACAATGCACGCAGTGGGCATTTCTACACCCGAAGGGCTTGAGGTGCTTATGCATATAGGGATTGATACTTCGCAGCTTAAAGGGCCGTTTGAGGCGCTTGTACAGGAGGGTGACAGCGTGGAGCCCGGGCAGCTGCTGGTCAGATTTGATCTGGCTTTCTTGAAGGAGCATGCCGCGTCACTCGCTACACCTATGGTCATTACCAATCCGGACCGCGTAAAATCCTGGAGCTATGCTCCATTTAAAAATGTTAAAAAGGGGCAGTCATCAGTCATGTCCGTTGTTCTACACGAAAGTAATGTTGGAGGGATCGAAGCATGATACAAGGCATAGGCGCCGCAGCAGGTGTTGCCATCGGGAAGGCCTTTGTCTTGCCGAACTGGGAATGGAGTCTGCCGGACACTCAGGTGAATCCGGTGGATCTGGCTAAGGAGTTTGAACGTTTATACGAAGGGATCCGCACCTCCAAGGATGAGATCGAATTTATCAAAAGAGAATTCCGGGAGGTCGTCGGGCCGGAGGAATCGAGTATTTTTGATGCCCATCTGGCGATCCTGGACGACCCTGTGTTCATGAGTGAAATCCGCGGCATTATCGAACGCCAGTATAAAGCGGCCGAGGTGGCCGTTAAGGAAGCCATTGACCATTTTGTAGCCATGTTCGATCTGCTGGACGATGAGTATATGAAGGAGCGGGCGGTGGATATCAAGGATGTCGGCAACCGTCTGTTGAAGCATCTGCTGGGTGCGCCGGAAGTTACCCTTCCGTCGGATACACAGCCTTATATTCTTGTGGCGAAGGAGCTCTCTCCGTCCCAGCTGGCGCATTTGAACCCGGCCTATGTGCTGGGCATTGTCACGATGATGGGCGGCAAGACTTCGCATTCCTCCATCATGGCCCGGGCGCTCGGCATTCCGCTGGTCGCGGGCCTGGAGAACAAAATCCTTACCCCCATTCAGACCGGGGACATGCTGGTGCTCGACGGGGAGACCGGAGCTGTGATGCTCCATCCGGATGAGTCCACCGTGCGGGATTTCACCTCCAGACGTGCCAAGCAGCTCAAAAAGCGGGAACAGCTGGAGCTGCTCGCTACCGTTGAAGCTTTCACCAAAGACGGCGTATCTCTTCGTCTGGCCGGCAATATCAGCTCTGTGAAGGAGCTTAATATGGCGCTGAAATATGGAGCCGAAGGTGTGGGGCTGTTCCGTACGGAGTTTCTGTATATGGACCGTAATACGTTCCCGACGGAAGATGAACAGTTTGAAGTCTATAAGCTTGTTGCTGAAAAAGTCGGCAAGGAGTCTGTAGTCATCCGCACTCTGGATATCGGAGGAGACAAGCATCTGGATTACTTCCAGCTGCCGGAGGAGCAGAATCCGTTCCTCGGCTACCGCGCCATCCGCATCAGTCTGGACCGCAAGGACATGTTCAAGACTCAGATGACGGCCATTCTGCGGGCCAGCCATTACGGTAATGTCCGGATGATGTTCCCAATGATCTCCTCCGTAGAAGAGGTTCAGGCTGCCAAAGCCGTGCTGGAGGAAGTGAAAAGTGAGCTGGACAGCCGTGGGATTCCATATGACCGCAAGCTGCCTGTGGGCATTATGATTGAGGTACCAGCCGCTGTTATGATTGCCGATCTGCTGGCGGAGGAAGTGGATTTCTTCAGTATCGGCACTAATGATCTGGTGCAGTACGTACTCGCTGTGGACCGGATGAATGAGCAGATTGCCCATATGTATCATCCCTACCATCCGGCAGTGCTGCGCATGATCAAGATGACCGTGGATGCGGCCCGCAGCGTAGGGATCGATGTCAGTGTGTGCGGTGAGATGGCCGCAGATGAACGGTCATTACCGCTCTGGCTGGAGCTCGGAATCAGTGTGCTGAGCATGTCGCCTCAGGCGCTGCTCAAGGTGAAGCACCGTACCCTGAACACGCTGGCTTCCGAAGCCAGAGAAGTTGCCAAGCTCTGCTTCCGTAACCGGACCAGCTCGGAGACAGAGGAGCAGCTGAGTGCCTTTGCAGGGCGCAGCGGAATTACGCTGGGTGCAGGCGGGGACTCCAAAGAAAAAACGTCATAACCATTAACGGGCACACATAATGAGCTTATCTAATATAAAGTCCGGCGTGGTGGTCAACCCATACACGCCGGGCTTTTTGCTGTGAATCACAGCTGTTACAGACTCCTCAAAGAGAGAATTTCTAACCCGTTTATCTTATTTGTCCCAAAAAGTAAAACCGTTTGCGGCGCTGCGCAGTCAGTATATACAGAAATCAAAAAAAACAGAGGGAGGATGCGGGATGGAGAATGTTTGGGAAGGCGAGCGGATGCGGGTCTTAAATGAGCAGGAGCAGCTGTTCATCAGCCGGGTGCTAGAGCAGAAAAAAATACTGTACAGCATAGCCTATAGCTACTTGCGGAGTGAAGCGGAGGCGCTTGAAGTGGTGCAGGAAACTACATACAGAGCCTGGGTCAAGCGTGGGAGTCTGAAGGATACGGACCGGTTTGCGCCCTGGCTGACAAGAATTCTGATCAACTGCTGTAAAGATGAATTGAAGCGGAGAAAACGTCTGGCGTCTCCTGGTCCGGTTCCGGTTAGCGGCGGCCTGCAGGAGATGACCAGTGACCGTAAGCTGGATATGGAGCAGGCGCTGAATGGGGTCAAGCCGAAATACCGCCAGGTGCTTGTACTGAAGTATTACCGGGATATGACACTGACCGAAATCGCCGAGGTGCTGGGCAAGCCTGAAGGGACGGTCAAAACTTGGCTGAACAAGGGACTGAAGCAGCTGCGCGACAAAATGAGAATTAGAGGGGGACTTTAGGATGGCTACGAGTGAAGAAACACTGCTGAAGGAGTATTATCACAGTCTGTCAGTCGAAGCGGATGAAATTGCTGAGCTGAAGCTGAATGCTGCAATTCGCAAGGGGATAACCCGGTCGCAGAAATTCAATATGTCTCTAAAAGCGCGTTATGTTTTGGGTTCGGCGGCTATGCTGGCGATTCTGCTGCTGTTCGTTTTTCCTTGGGGGAGCGAGGCTTTGAAGCCGCGAAGTTCTGCTCTGAGCTCACAGGTCACGGCGCAGGATATGAAGTGGTTTGATGCTTACAGCAAAGTTGCCGGAGGTGATTCTACAGTTACTTCAGCTTTTGCCGCAGGCCTCATTAAGCCGTTAAGCGGCGCAACAGCAGAGAAGGATGGGTATGTTCTGACAGTGGAAGCCGTTGCAGCAGACCGGATGGGAATCCTCTTTTTCTATAAGCTGGAGAATAAGAACTTAAGTGCATCTGCTTATTCGCTCTCAGTGACTACAGTTGCAGATATAGAACTAGGACAAGGGGCTTACTTCAGCAGTAATCCGAAAGCTGTATCTGGAGTAACACGAGGATACCAAAAAGCACTTTGGAACCGCAATTATACGAAGCTGCCGGAGCGGATGGCGGTAAAGCTGAGTGTGGTGGGGCCGGTAGGCGGGGTGGTCGATGGCATACAGAATTTTGCGACAACCAATGAGGTGTATGTCCCGATTACCATTGAGCAGAATGCTGTTGCACGGTCCGGAGAGACCGTATCCATTAACCGTACAATGGAAATCGCGGGCCAGGATGTTAAGATCGGGGACGTATATATAGCTGCAACTGGCATCTATGTGGAAACTGCATACAGCCCGCAGAATTCCGTGGAAATATTCGGTCTGAACAGCCCGCATATTCTGCTTGGAGGCGGTAATGATTTCACTGCATTGTATTCAAAAGCATCGATTAATGTTGAGGGCAAACAGTTCCTCATGTTCCCGGGAAGTGAATTATCGTTAGGCACCATGAAGCTGCAAATTGATGGTGTCGTCGGTCTTGAGAAATCCGCCCAGGAGCTGATAGTAGATACGGATAAGAAGCAAATAATCAAAGGACCTGACGACCGCCTGCGGATAACCGCTGCGTCAAACACTCACAGCCTGATTCTGGAATATCTGCGACCAAGCAATAAAAGTACTGCTTATACCGCAAATGTAATTCTGGACCAGACGTTCAAGGACGGAGCGGGCAAGCTGCATACGGCTACGTATAATTCCGCGGTGCCTGTTATTGATCCTGCTCATGCTGACGACAAGGTTCCTCCGATTCAGTTTGGATACAAGCTGGGAACGGCTGAGCTGCCGCAGCCTTTGACTTTCAAGATCATCAGTTACCCGAATCTGATTAAAGGTTCAGCAGAGCTTACTCTTCGCAAATAACACAATGTAATTTAAAAAGCCCTGCTCGCCGCTACAGCGGTGAACAGGGCTCTTCATGTATCTTCACGTATTAGTTTCACTTAATTTCAATAGGTTACGGCCTTATTCCCCCGCCAGCGCATCGCAGAAAGCCTTGCCGTAAGGCGGCAGATCCGGTGGACGGCGGGCGGAAATGATATGTCCGTCGGTTACCACAGGCTCGTCCTTCCAGATGGCTCCGGCATTCTCCATATCATCACGGATGCCTGGAGTGGAAGTGACGGTCACGCCATCCAGTATTTTGGCAGAGATCAGTACCCAGCCGGCATGGCAGATCTGGCCGATGGGCTTTTTCACAGCATTGAAATCCTGTACGAGCTTCAGCACTGCGCTGTAACGGCGGATTTTGTCGGGAGCCCAGCCTCCGGGTACCAGGATGCCGTCATAATCAGCTGCGTTCAGTTCATCCCATGAATATTCAGCGGTGGCGGGTACGCCGTATTTGCCCACATAGGTCTTGTTTTTCTCCAGTCCGGCCAAATGAACCTCGGCACCTTCTTCCCGCACGCGGTACACAGGATACCAGAGCTCCAAATCTTCAAACTCATCATCTACAAGCGCTATAACCTTTTTGCCAGCCAGTCTCATTCCATGCAGCTCCTTCCGGTTAATAACATCTCGGTTCTAAGCCATTCTATCAAAAGAAAAAGTTGAAGTCACCTTTCATATGGTAAAGTCTAAGTATTTTGCCAATTAAATCATTATATGCAAAACGGCAGGGATTCGCAGGAGTAAGGTCGAATATAGCATCTGAACAGGTAACCTTACGTGTTTTTTGAAAGATAATGGATAGGCTTCACGCAATAATTGTTCCAGGACGGCGTAGCTGTTTCTGCTTGGATTATTAAAAGATCATTCTGAGGTGTGGGAGATGTATAAAGATAATTTAATGAAGAAGTCATGCGGCTGCGGCGGGATCATGACCATACATATGCATACGCTGATTTATAGTGCAAAGATCAAAATTACTCATGTACCGGTATATACCTGCAGGCAGTGTGCCCGCTATGAACCTTTGCCCGTGATCAAACGGGATCTGGGGAAGCTCATCGGTGAGCTTGCTGCTAATCCGCCTGGCCGGAAGCAGCTCTCATTTGCAGAGCGCAATGAGTGGGCCAGTGTGCTGAAGGAAACGTTTGCTTCCGGTTTATTTGCCGGCGGGTTGCCTGAACTGGAGGAGTCCATCCGGAGTGCGATTCAGGGGCGGATTGATCTGCTATTGGACATTTACCGCTTAGCTGTGGATATGTCCGACAGGTCATGGATGGGTGAAACTGGACTTAGACTGTCCCAATTAACGGCTCAATCGGCAGAAAGTGCCAAATAAATGGCGTTTTTTGGCGTTTTGAAAAATTTTTCTGCAAAATCAATGAAAATCTTTCAACGAATGTTGGATTTTTCACGCACTTTTTGATACGATAGAAAGAGATTACAGGATTGCTGCAGCTGTCCGGTGGTTGGAGCGCAATATCGGCTTTGATCCGCCGCTGCATTTCTGAAATTTAAAGCGGTTTACGGCTGGGAGTTATTGGAGTATCAGGAATTGGCGGAAGGCGTAAAAGCCGCGCCAGGACTGGCGTTTCAACCTTTGAAAGAAATTTTGAAAGGAAAATGAAGCGTTATCATTGCACAATTGTACAAAGTGTCGTATCATAATTTTAATTAGTCGAACGATAAAATTTATCGCAATGGAGAGAGTAATTTGACGGTAACCATTTACGATGTAGCTCGAGAAGCAGGCGTATCTATGGCTACGGTATCACGGGTTGTGAATAATAACCCGAACGTGAAACCGCAGACCCGGAAGAAGGTTTTTGAAGCGATTGAGCGTTTGGGCTATCGTCCAAATGCCGTGGCGAGAGGTCTCGCCAGCAAGAAAACGACAACCGTTGGGGTTGTTATCCCTGATATCTCCAACTCGATTTTTGCGGAAATTGCACGCGGGATTGAAGATATTGCCAATATGTATCACTACAATATCATTTTGTGTAATGCGGACAAGCGCAAGGAGAAGGAAATTCGTGTTATTAACACGCTGCTTGAGAAACAAGTGGACGGGCTGCTCTTCATGGGCGGAACCGTTACGGAGGAGCATATTCAGGCCTTCCAGACCTCAGCAGTTCCAATTGTGCTCTGCGCCACTCGTGATGAGAAGGGCACCTACCCTTCCGTCGATATCGATCATGAGACGGCTGCGTTTGATGCAGTGAACACGCTCATCCGTCACGGCCACCGTGAGATTGCAATGATCAGCGGAACACTGCAGGATCCCGCGAACGGCTATGCCCGGTTCCACGGCTACAAGAAAGCGCTGGAAGCGGCAGGCATTGAGTACCAGGAGGATCTCGTCCGCATCGGTAACTATCGTTACGAATCCGGTGTCGAAGCGATGAAGTATTTCCTCGGCCTTAAGAAGAAACCAACCGCTATTTTTGCAGCAACCGATGAGATGGCCATTGGGGCAATTCACAGTATTCAGGATGAAGGAATGAAGGTTCCAGACGATTTCTCGATCATCAGTGTCGACAATATCCGGATGGCATCTATGGTTCGTCCTTTGCTCACTACTGTGGCACAGCCAATGTACGATCTGGGAGCAGTAGCGATGAGACTGCTGACGAAACTGATGAAGAAGGAAACGGTGGAGAACCCGCGGGTTATTCTGCCGCATGAAACCATTCTTCGCCTGTCCGTCAACCATGTGAACAAATAAGATTTGTCCGTTCAACAAGTGAATATAAGGTACGTAGGAAGCTCCTTCGGGAGCTTTTTATGTTTCAGGAAGTTATAAATGGGAGGGTTAAGGATGAGTGAAGTTCTGGGTCTGATTGGCGCAATGGATGAAGAGATTATGCTGCTGCTTGAGGAAATGGAGAATAGAGAGACAACCGTGAAGGCGGGGATTACCTTCCATAAGGGAACTGTATTCGGCAAAACAGCGGTGCTCTGCAAATCGGGGGTCGGCAAGGTGAATGCTGCAGTAACAACGCAGATTCTGCTGGACAGCTTCTGCGTTTCGCGGGTATTGTTCACTGGTGTGGCAGGTGCAGTGCATCCCGATTTGAATATCGGGGACATTGTCATTTCATCGCAGTGCATCCAGCACGATATGGATGTGACAGCGCTTGGTTACGCCAGAGGGGTGATTCCCTACCAGGAGACCTCTTCATTTCCGGCAGATCCGCAGCTGGTGAAGCTGGCGGAGCAGGCGTGCCGGGAGCTGAAGCAGAAGTCTGTGACAGGCATTGTACTGTCAGGAGATCAGTTTATTGCAAGTAAGGATACCGTTACCGTGCTGCGTGAGCAGCTGGACGGAGCTTGTGCCGAGATGGAGGGGGCCGCTGTCGCCCAGGTCTGCAATATGAACGGGATGCCGTTTGTGATCATCCGTTCCATGTCTGACAAAGCGGATGGTTCGGCCCATGTCAATTACCGTGAGTTCACGGTGACTGCTTCGGAACGTTCACACGCCATACTGGAGTATATGCTGAAGGCAATGTAAGCTCCGCGTAATGCAATTCCGGCCCTATCAATACATGAACCGCTGTCTGAAGCGGACCCGGTCGAAGGTCTCGCGGGAGGACAGCGGAACAGCCTGGCCCATGCGGACCATCAGGCAATTGGCCGGATGGGAGCAGATTTCCGGGTCATCCGTGGCATACCACACCATATCTACGGTCTTCATCAGCTTCTCCATCATCTGCCGGTATTCCCAGACCGTGAGGCCGCTGCCCTTCAGATCCCAATGCCAATAATATTCCGTAGTGAATACGATGCAGTTCTCCAATTGCCCTTCTTCAAAAGCACTGGAGACCAGCAGCTTCGCAATCCCGCATCCCCGGTATTCATCCGCGACTTCGATGGCCCCCAGCTCTACGAGATCTTCCATCCCTCCCTGGGACCACAGCTCCAGCTCATCCGGATAATGAAAGGTGACATACCCTACTATAACGCCTGAGACCACTGCAGCGACGACCCGGCCCTCCGGCAGTCCTGATATCTCGATCAATGCTTCCAGCTGCTCCTGCGGCTTCCGGAAGGCATCCAGATCGCGGTGCATAGCCAGGAGCTTGAGAGTATCCGGAGATAAAGGTCCTTCAACGGATATAAGCCTGTCTTTATGCTCTAAGGTATGGGACACGGGGATTTTGCAGTGCTCCATGATTGGGCTCCCTCCGGTTCACTATATTATGGAATGTAACCGCTTCCTGTGATATACTGGTTCCGACACGAAAAATTCACATTTAGCGCGTTGACATCATTGCAGTTAAGAGATTCTTACCCTTAAAGCTTAAATCAAACCAGTAGGGGAGGCAAGAGTAATGGGGCAAGTCCACAGCGAAATTTTGCCGGGCCGTGTGCAGCACTCGAATATGAAGGATTATTCAAGGGCTGTTGACGAATTCCGGTGGGAGGATGTCGAGAGAAGCTTCTCCTGGCATGGGACAGGTAAGGTGAATATGGCTCATGAAGCCGTAGACCGTCATGTGCAGGAAGGGCGGGGAGCAGCTACTGCTTTGATCTATAGTGATACTGTGCGCGAGGAGAGGTACACCTTTGCCGACTTGCGTGAACGGTCGAACAAGTTCGGTAATGTGCTCCATAAATATGGGATTGGCAAAGGGGACCGGGTATTCATCTTCATGCCGCGCACACCGGAGCTGTACTTCAGCCTGCTGGGCATTCTGAAGGTGGGAGCCGTAGCAGGACCGCTGTTCGAGGCGTTCATGGAAACGGCAGTGAAGGACCGCCTGGAGGATAGCGGAGCGGTGGCGCTGGTGACTACGCCGGAGCTGCTGCAGCGGGTGAAGCGCGACCAGCTTCCGGGGCTGCGCCACATTATTCTGGTCGGAGGTTCCGCAGCTGAAGATCCGGGGCTCCTGAGTTATGAAGAGGAAATGGCTGCAGCTTCAGCAGAGCTGGAACCGGAATGGCTGAGTCTTGAGGATGGTCTGATCATGCATTATACCTCCGGGTCCACCGGTAAGCCTAAGGGCATCTATCATGTGCAGCGGGCAATGATTCAGCATTATTATACAGGCAAGGTTGTACTGGATTTGCGTCCGGATGATGTGTACTGGTGTACGGCAGATCCCGGCTGGGTGACCGGAACCTCTTACGGGATCTTCGCTCCCTGGCTAAACGGAGTAGCCAACGTGATCCGGGGAGGCCGCTTCAGCCCGCAGGATTGGTATAAGACCATCGAACGCTATGGGGTTACGGTGTGGTACAGTGCACCTACGGCATTCCGTATGCTGATGGGCGCAGGGGAAGGAAGCCTTCAGGATATTGATCTGAGCAGTCTGCGCCATGTTCTGTCTGTAGGGGAACCGCTCAACCCGGAAGTCGTGCGCTGGGGGGATAAATTCTACCAACAGCGGATTCATGACACCTGGTGGATGACGGAGACAGGTGCGCAGCTGATCTGCAATTATCCGGGGATGGCTATCAAGCCCGGCTCCATGGGGCGGCCGCTGCCCGGAATTGAAGCCGCGATCCTGGATGATCACGGCAATATTCTGCCGCCGTATTCGATGGGCAACCTGGCGATCCGCACACCCTGGCCGTCGATGATGGGCAAGGTATGGAACAATCAGGCCAAATATGATGAATACTTCCGGATTGCCGGATGGTATATTTCCGGGGATTCGGCTTATATGGACGAAGACGGTTACTTCTGGTTCCAGGGCAGGATTGATGATGTAATCAATTCTTCCGGAGAGCGGATCGGTCCTTTCGAGGTGGAGAGCAAACTGGTTGAACACCCGGCGGTGGCTGAGGCAGGAGTGATCGGCAAGCCGGATGTGATGCGCGGAGAGATTATCAAAGCGTTCATTTCACTGCGGGATGGATACTCCCCGACTGCAGAGCTGAAGGACGAGATTGCTGCATTTGTCAAAGCGGGCCTCTCTGCCCATGCTGCGCCGCGCGAGATTGAATTCAAGGAGAAGCTTCCGAAGACCCGCTCCGGCAAAATTATGCGCCGTGTCCTGAAGGCCTGGGAGCTGCATCTTCCGGCAGGCGATTTATCTACGATTGAGGATTGAAGCCTATATCAGCCAGCCTATAGAAAAGACCGTTCCCTCAGATACAGGGAACGGTCTTTTGCAGTTCATTCAATGGGTGCCATCCATAGACTATAGCTTATGGCGTGGTTGCACCGGTATTGCCGCCAGCTCCGTTACTGCTGCCAGACGGCGTTGCTTCATTGCCGCCCGGCGGCTGGACAATGATCATTCCCGGATCATCGCTGCTTTCCGGGATAATACCCGGATCCGGCGTTGGCTCCGTGCCGTCAGAGCCCGGCACTTCCTCCGGAGGCAGCGTCGGCTCTGGTGTAGGCTGAGTCCCGGCTACACTGCCGGAGGCTGTCTCATGCCCTGCAACGTCTACAGCAGCCACATAGAAGGTGGCATTGGCGCTGGCAGGCGTGCCGGGCTTGAAGACGGTACTCTCACCGGCTGATAGCACAGCCTGCTTTTGGAAGGAGCCGCCGTTCAGTGAACGGTATAACCGGTAACCCGCAACATCGGATGATCCGCTTGGAGTGAAGGTAACTACAGCTTTGCCTGAACTGTAGGAGACCATCACTTCACCCGGAGCACTAGGCGCGTTGCCGTCATCCACCCGGGGGTCCACCTCAGTCGGGAAGTCTGTCTTGGCATCTTCCGGCATGTAGTACGACAGAGATTCATGTTCTTTCATGGCCGGGAAGGCCGCAAGCAGTTCTTTGACCAAGCTCTGAATCGGTTTCTCGCGTTTGACGACAATCTTCTCTTTCAGGAAATCCTCCGGCGTTCCTTCCAGCGGAAGGTAATTCACCCCGTTGTAGGTGATATATTTGGCTTTGGAGATTCCGTCATCACTTTCTGTGGGTACGAACTTGGCGTTGAACAGGTCCGTGGTGAATTTATCCGTCAGCTCCGACGGCTTCTTGCCGCTGTAAGCGGAGACCGTCGCTTTGACGATGCCCTCCGGCTTCGGGAATTCCTTCGTCACGAACAGCTCCGGACGTTTGTCGATCACGGTATTCATAACCTTGGTCCACAAAGTCTGCGCCTGCCGTTTCTGCGTATCTCCCTGCAGGGTGTTAATCTGTTCTTTGTACCCAACCCACATGCCCAGGGTAACATCCGGAGTATAGCCCATGAACCAGACATCCCCGTAGTTCTGCGTAGAACCGGTTTTGCCGACAATCGGAACTTCTTTGAAGTGCTCATATTTGCTTTTGACTGTACTTGCCGTACCGTCTGTTATTACTGTGCGCAGCATATCCGTCATCAGATAAGCGGTCTGCTCGGAGAAGACCTGCTCCGGATTCACTTTATGCTGATAGATGATCTTGCCTTGGGAGTCTACAATCTTCTCAATCATATAAGCATCATTGAATGCGCCCTGATTGCCGATTGAGGAATAGGCATTCGTTAATTCTTCAACGGAAACCCCGTAACGCAGCCCCCCGATTACTCCGGTCTGTGCGTTATAATCATCGTCCTGAATCGTGGTAATCCCCAGCTTTTTGGAAAAAGTCCAGGCATTCTCAATGCCAACCTTGTCATTGAACAGCTTCAAGGCCGGCAGGTTGAGGGATTTATTCAGGGCGTAACGGGCGGTAACCAGCCCCTGATAGCGGTTATTGGCATTCTTCGGAATGTGGAAGCCCTTGCCGCCGTCCTTCATAATAATCGGGGCATCATCCAGGATGCCGGCTGGCTGGATTAATCCGGCATCCAGCGCAGGCAGATACGCGGCAATCGGCTTCATGGTGGAACCGGGCTGGCGGACCATCTGGGTAGCATAATTCATTTGCTCGATGTTGAAGTCACGCCCTTCAATCATCCCGAGAATCGCTCCGGTCTTATTGTTAATCATGATGCCGGCCGTCTGTTCCTTGCCTCTGGCCTTGCTGTCCTTCGTGAAGTTATCACTGTCTTCCGAGATGCTGTGCATCGCGCTGTACACTTTCTTATCAATGGTAGTGTATACCCGGTAGCCCCCGGTCATCAGCTGCTGGCGGGCTTCCTCGAGAAGCAGCGTGTTGTCGGTGGTGGTAGCAGCAGAATCCGAAGCAGCACTTGTGTTGTCTTCGTTCAGCGTCAGCATAATTTCAGCCGCTTTGCGCTCTGTCTCCAGCATCAGATAAGGGAAGGTAGCATAAGCCTTCTTCGTATGCGGAGCAAGCGAGCCCTTGATATCAAAGAGCAGGGCTTCATCATACTGCGATGTAGTAATCTTGTTCTCTTCCAGCATCCGCCGCAGCACCAGGCGCTGGCGGTCCATGGCCCGGCCAAAGGCAGTCTCATTGAATTCGCCTACGCCGTTGAAGGCGGAGTATTTGGATGGGAGCTGGGGCAGGCCGGCCAGATAAGCCGCTTGTGCCACATTCAGCTTTTCCAGATCATCAAGACCGAAGATGCCTTTGGCGGCAGCCTTGATGCCGAATACATTATAACCGTTCGAACCGTTCCCGAAAGGAACCTTATTTAAGTATGCCGTTAAAATTTCCTGCTTGGACAGAAAACGTTCCAGCCGCAGCGACAGCAGGATCTCCTTCACCTTGCGGTCTTCTGTGCGGTCCAGATTCAGGAACACGCGGCGTGCCAGCTGCTGGGTCAGCGTGCTGCCCCCGGTCTGAACGGATTCGTTCAGCAGCCTCTGCTTGACTGCACGCAGGGTGCCGTTGAAATCCACCCCTTTATGATTGTAGAAATTATTGTCCTCTATAGCGAGAACGGCATCAATCACAAGCTGTGGAATATCGTTGAATTCAATGAGTCTGCGGTCTTCTTCCGTCCGGAGCTGGCCGATCGGCTGCCCGTCACTGAAATAGGCAAAGCCGGTAATGGCGTTCTGGCTGACTTCCTGTTGAATTAATTCTTCGGTGCGGACAGGGTCATCTTTCACTATCGAAGTCACGTAGCCTGCCACAGCGCCACCGGCAAACAGAATGCCGAGTATACCGAGTATAAACATCCACTTCACGACTGAACCGAACCTGCGGAGCCAGGATCTGCGCGGTGGACGCTGTTTTGCGGTCTTCTTCTTATTCTCCTCAACCATCGACGATTATCCTCCTTTTAACGGAACTATTATAGCACAATTTGGCGATTTTGAATGCGCTTCTGCCGCAGGGGATTTACTCTGACGTTGCTTTTGCCAAAGATTCTGAGAACGGAATAGTCCCAAGTGTTGTTTCCGGGAGCAAACTATAGGAGTACCGGTACGCAAAAGGGGGGATAGAACAAAAAAAGCTCCCGGATAAAGTATCCGGGAGCTTTGATCAGATTCGCTGGAAGCAGAATCTTAACGGTTGTAGAATTCGACGATTTGTTTCTCATCGATATCTTGGGACAGCTCGGCACGTTCCGGCAAACGAATGTATTTGCCTTCGAATGAACCATCAGCATATTCCAAGTAGCCTGGAAGGTGGGAGCGGTTGTCAAGAGCTTCTTTGATAGAACCCATAGCGCGGCTTCTTTCGCGAAGTCCGATAACGTCGCCCACGCTTACGCGGTAAGAAGCGATGTCGACTTTTTTGCCGTTAACGGTTACGTGGCCGTGGGATACCAGCTGACGTGCGCCTGCACGGGAGTTAGCAAATCCAAGACGGTAAACCAGGTTGTCCAAGCGGCTTTCGAGCAGGAACATGAAGTTTTCGCCCGCGATACCCTGGAGCTTTTGTGCTTTGGTGAAAAGAGTTTTAAACTGCTTTTCGCCCAAGCCGTACATGTGACGCAGTTTTTGTTTTTCCAAAAGCTGCATTCCGTAGTTACTTACTTTTCTGCGTTGGTTAGCGCCGTGCTGTCCTGGTGGGAAAGGGCGTTTCAGGTCTTTGCCTGTACCGCTTAGGGAAATGCCCAGACGGCGGCTGAGTTTGAATTTAGGTCCGGTGTAACGTGCCATTATAGTAGACTCCTTTTAATTTGAAAATGTATTGTAGGGCCTATTTGCGCCGCAAATCGTATCCGTGAAAGCGTTAGATGGTTTCACACTGCCGAGGGAAGTTCAGCCGCTGCCCTGGCAGTAACGAAATGCGTAGAGGGTGACACAACGTTACGCCCAATTAAGACTTGTTACAGTCTTGTTCAACAATAAATATTATATGAAAATGACAGTCAAAGTCAAGCGCAACTTAAAAGAGTTTTTGTCTGTCTTTGTCGTTAGTTCTTTGGTCCTAAAAAAAATCCCGGTTTTGAGGAAAATATGATGCAATACCTAAGAAAAGGGAGTAAAATATAGCTAATTAGATGCTATCGGGAAAATTTGATATCAAATAGCAAAGGGGATCCTCTTTATGTCGGAGCAGGAAGCATACGACCGCAAGGGCAGTCGTATGCTGTTACAGGACACCAAGCAATCAGGCGGAGATTATGAAGATCCCGCTGCTTGGCTGAGGGAGACGGACATAGTGTCCCATGATTTTCCTTATGCAGCCAACCTGATTGCCGAGAGTTTCAATGAATGGCTGGGACAGGCCGTCCCGTCCTTCGCCAAGTCTTGGAACTGGTGTGTACTGAACTTTGAAGCAGAATGGATTGATCCCATATACGAATTCCGGCAGGGGCGCTGGAAGTCAGAATGGGAAGAGGCGGCGGGAGCCTGCCTGCGCTCTGGCGGGATGCATGCCATTGAGGTTCAGGAGGCTGGACAGGCGCGGACATTATTAGCTATGCCGATTTTCACACGCGGGCACGGGGAAATATTCGCGGTCCTCGGCTGTGAGATGCCGTCAGAGCAGTATGCCGAAGGGGGAAGACATACGGCAGAAGCGATGTCGATGCACTTCCAGACCTGCTTTTATCATAAATTTGAGCATGTATTTGTTTCGGATCTTGCAGGTGTGCACCTGCATGCCGAGCGGGAGAGCAGCCGCCGTTCACTGCTCTTTCAGATTGTCCAGCGGATGCATGACAACATTGATGTGGATGCTGTGCTTACCGAGGTGATCGACAGTATTGCGGCGATGTATCCCGGGGCGCGGCTGGACCTGTACATGTCGCAGGACCACCGCAGTACGCATCCTCAGGTCAAACCGCTGCCGCTCCACTGGGCCATTAATGACGTCTGTGCCAGGGCCTTCAAGGATGGCCGGGTTGCGCTTCATGCCGGTCGTGAGGACAGCTGTACGGTCGAGGTAGGTCTTCCGCTCGGAGGCAAGCAGGGTGTCTATGGTGTCTTTCATATGGTAATGGACAAGCCCTCTTTCCGTGAAGTGGATCTGCGCTTTCTGACCATGGTTGCGGATACGGCCGGCACGGCATTCGAGAACGCCAAGCTGTATGAACGCTCCAACCAGCTTATCCGGGAGCTGCGCATGAGTAATGAGCTTACGCATCGTCTCAATCAGAGCCTGCGTCTTGGGGATATTTTTCAATTTGCCTTTGAGGAGCTGCTGGGGATGTTCGAGGCCGATTATTGCTGCATCCTCCATATGAATGAAGAAAGAGGCGGACTCGAAGTCATTGCCTGCAATCATATCCCGCTGCTGGGGGAATTGGTGGAAGCCGGGCAAGGACTGGGCGGGAAGGTCTATACTTCAGGCGAGCCGCTTCTTCTATCCGACTATAAGTACGCCGCCGGAGTGACGTCTAAGCTTTTGGATGCTACCGGCTCGCAGTCGCTGATCGCCACTCCGCTAAATGTAGGGGGAGAAGTCCGGGGGGCTATTATGCTTGCCCATAAGGACGCCCACTTCTTCTCCTATGACAGCTACAGGCTGCTGCAGGCTATGGCCGGGCATATCGGGCTTGCGGTCGGCAACGCGCGGCTGCATGCTGAAGTGCGGCGACTGGCGAACCGCGACAGTCTGACCGGGCTCTTCGCCCGGCATTATCTGGATGAGGAGATCAAACAGCGGCAGTCTACGGATTTCTGCGGAACGCTGATTGTTGTTGACATCGATCAGTTCAAGGCGGTCAATGACACTTACGGCCACCAGAAGGGTGACAAGATACTGAAGCAGGTAAGTGAAATTGTGAAGTCCTCGATCCGCCAGGGGGATATCGCCGCCAGGTGGGGCGGAGAAGAGCTTGCCGTGTATCTGCCCCAGCTTGGGGTGCAGCAGGCAGTATTTGTGGCCGAGCGCATCCGCAAGCGGGTGATGGGGGAGACGGAGCCGCGTGTAACCGTGTCCTGCGGTATTGCAGAGTGGAGCTGGACAGATGAGCGGGTGAGTGTAGAATCGCTGTTCTACCGGGCGGACATGGCGCTGTATGAAGCCAAGAACAACGGCCGGAACCAGGTAGTGATTGATAACAAAATCGTTGAGAATACCGCTAAGAATCCTTGGGCCTAAGCCTCAAGGGTTCTTTTATTTAGTTGGGGCCCCCGCAAAGTACTTGAGTCATCATCGAAGCCTAAGCTCCACTTTGTGGGGTTGTTTTTGGGGTTAATTTGCGTATAAGCCCTGCAATCAGGGAGACCCTAGGAAGAATGAATGATAATCCGACCGGAGGTCTTGAATGCCATGGTGAAATTATTGCTGTCCCGTGCAGGGATACTCTCCCTTGTCCTGCTGATCTGCTTGATTCCTGTAAGCGGCTGCGGCGTCATGAATGACAGGCCGGCTGACGAGGATCTGAGTCTCGTGCTGGCCGGGATGGACGGCAGTGACGGCGTTTCCTTCGAAGGGGCAGCAGCGCTGCTGGTCGGCGGCAAGGCGGTTCCGGAATCCTCACTCTATTATGGAGGAAAGGTGGCGGACCATAACAAGGTCAGCTTATATTCCCTGCTGCCGGACGGGAGCCAGCCGGGTACCGCCGCCGGATCAGCTCCGCATCCTCTTGAGCAGGGCTCAGGGGATGTTCCGGTCTACTACACCAGACTGGTGAAGGAAGACGGTGAATGGAAGACGCAGCAGGCAGCGCCGGCTCTGCAGGAGAGCAATCCGCTGGAGGCGCTGAACCCGCTCCGGCAGCTGGAAGAGTTGGAGGGGCTGGAGAAGACGGTAACCGAGGAGGCGGGGAATGCCAGGGGAACCCGCGTGCTGCGCATTGAACTGACGCCGGAGGAAGCGCGCAGCCAGCTGTCGGCGGAGCTGGAACGGGAGATGCAGGCGATAAGGCCCGCTAGCCAGGTTGCCGCTGGAACGGCTGCTGGGGAGCCCGCTAAGGAGCTGGAGGCACGCGCAGCATTATGGGAGCAGAAGCAGGCTGAACTGCAGCAGAGACTGAAGCAAGCCAGTATCAGAACGGTTTATTATCTCAAGGTAGACGCGAAGCGCAATCTGCCCGCGCGGCTGACCTGTAACCGGACGACAACCTCCCCCGGCCGTGCGGGAGTGGTTACTGAAGAAACCTACATTACACAGGTTGATTTCTATGGCTATCAATGAAAGCTCACATGCCGTAAGAGCTTGCGCTCTTTAGCGGGCGTGCTACAATATAACGGTATATTTATTTTCAGCATGAGGAAGGAAGAGAGAGAAACATGAATGATCCACGAATTCAGAAGCTTGCGGCGAACCTGGTAGGGTATTCCGTAAACGTACAACCCGGCGAGAATGTGCTCGTCGAAATGATCGGCAGTGAAAGAGATTTAATTAAAGCAGTAGTGGAAGAAGTGGGCAAAGCCGGAGGCCGTGCATTTGTACAGCTGACGGATCGTACCGTTCTGCGCAGCATGCTTAAATATGCAACACCTGAAGGCATCCAGACCTGGGCAGAGATCGACCTGAACCGGATGAAGCAGATGGACTGCTATATCGGCATCCGTGCCGGTGAGAATGTCAATGATCTGGCTGATGTGCCCGAAGAGAACATGAAGCTCTATAATTCACTCTATTCCCACCCGGTACATAGCGAACAACGCGTCAAGCATACCAAATGGGTAGTATTGCGTTACCCTAATGCCAGTATGGCGCAGCTTGCCAATACGACAACCGAGGCTTTTGAAGACTTTTACTTTGCGGTCTGCAATCTGGATTATGCCAAAATGGACAAAGCCCAGGATTCGCTGGCTGAGCTTATGCGCAGAACAGACAAGGTGCGGATTGCCGGTCCCGGAACGGAGCTTACCTTCTCCATCAAAGGCATCGGCGCAGAGAAATGCTCCGGCCAGAAGAACATTCCCGACGGTGAAGTCTACAGCGCACCGGTGCGTGACTCTGTGAACGGGACGATCAGCTACAATGCTGCGACGCTCTATAACGGCGTGACTTTTGAGAATGTGAAGTTTACGTTTGAGAACGGCAAAATCATCGAAGCCTCCAGTAATGACACGGTGCGGTTAAACGAAATACTCGATTCCGATGACGGCGCGCGCCATATCGGCGAATTCGCCATTGGCTTCAACCCGTATATTCTGCATCCGATGAAGGACATTCTGTTCGATGAGAAGATCGCAGGCAGCCTGCATTTTACACCGGGCCAGGCTTATGATGTGACTGACAACGGCAACCGTTCGTCCATTCACTGGGATCTCGTGCTCATTCAGCGTCCGGAGTACGGCGGCGGAGAGATTTACTTTGACGATGTGCTGATCCGCAAGGACGGGATTTTTGTGCTGCCGGAGCTTGAAGGTCTGAATCCCGAGAATCTGAAATAAAATGTAATACAAAGCTCTGAAATGCAAGCCTGCAAGCTTGTTTTCAAGAAACACCTTGCGTGAGTAAGCGGATTCAATGTATCATGGAATTGGTTACAAATGAACTTAAGTTTATTATCAAGTTGCGGAGGGATTCCTATGTCCAGTAACAATGCGGCAATCGTGGATATTGCACAAACAGCCAGCCAGTTTAATTCATCTATCGTTCTACAAGCGGACAACAAGTACATTGATGTTAAGAGTATCCTTGGTCTGTTCACTACTCTGGTATCCAGCCAAAGCTACGAGCTTCATGTACATGGCACAGATGCCGAGGAAGCCAAGAAAGCAATGAGCGAAGTATTTGCTAAGCACAATTTGAACTTTACAGTTGTAGCGGAGTAATCCATTATTACCGAAGACGTCCGGCCTTGCGGCAGGGCGTTTTTGCTGTGTGACCCGTAATATTTGTCCGTTCTTCACGAATCGTAAACTGAATTCTTGTATTAGGTCCTGATTTCGACTAATATTAAGTATAATAAGCAGTAGAAGCTGTAACTTTTGGACATAGGGGGGATAATGCATGACTTCATCGGATTTGCAGGAACAGCTTAATATCAAAGCAATCAATCTTCTACAAGAAGATGCCAATAAAATTGAGAAGCTTATTGAAGTGCAGATGGAGAATTTGGCGACTCGTTACTGCCCTCTCTATGAGGAAGTGCTGGATACCCAGATGTATGGTTTCTCCAGAGAGGTTGATTTTGCGGTCAGAGCCGGGCTGGTGCCTGAATTCACAGGCAAGCAGGTCCTGAGCAAGCTGGAACGCAACTTGGCTGTACTGTACGAAGCACTCAATAAGAAGGCTGAGGAGCGGGAGATGTAATTCCGGTCATTCATAAAAACGCACACGGGGACCCGGGAGGCCGCTCATGTGCGTTTTTTTTGTGCAGAGTTGTTATACCAGATAGAACGATACACCGAGAATCAGATATACCGCGAGCAGCAGCAGACCTTCGTACCAGTTGGTTGAGCCGTCCTGAATAATCGACTTGGCGATAAATACCGATACAGCAATAGCTACAATCTCGATGGTGGTGAATACGATGGACATGGTGTTGCCCATGAAGTAGCTGGCAAAGATCAGCACCGGTGCAACGAACAGGGCAATCTGCAGACTGCTTCCTACGGCAATCTCTACCGCAGCACCGATCTTGTTCTTCATGGCCAGCATAATGGCTGCACTGTGCTCGGCGGCATTACCTATGATTGCCACCAGGAACGCACCGACGAACAGCTCACTGAAGCCGAAGCGTTCTGTCAGGGTCTCAAGGGTGCCGACCAGCCATTCGCTGACGAAAGCGACCATAACGGTAGCGATCACCAGATAGAGGATTGAACGGTTTCTGGACCAGACCGGAGCATGCTCATTTGGCAGCTCTTCTGCACTGTCATCCGTTACATCAGCGAGATATTTCTTGTGCGTAATCATAGAGAAGACGAGCCAGGCCATGTAAGCGGCAATCAGGAGGCCGGCGACGACAAGGCTGAGTACATCTGTATCCTTCTCTGTGATAGAGTGGGTGTTGAAGAACATGGCAGGCACGAACAAGGCAATGACGGCAACAATCATCAGCGATCCGTTCAGCCCGGCGAGCGTGACATTGAAGTTCTGAACCTTGAACTTCATACCACCGGCAAAAATACTGAGTCCCAGCACCAGCAGAAGGTTACCGATGATCGAGCCGGTGAGACTGGCTTTGACCATGTCGAAAAGTCCTTCTTTGACCAGGAAGAAGGCGATGATCAGTTCGGCAGCGTTGCCGAATGTGGCGTTAAGGAACCCTCCAAGCCGCTGACCGGCATAGTGGGCTACGCTTTCTGTCGCCCGGCCGAGGAAACCGGCCACGAAGATAACCGAGATAGCGGACAATACGAACTGCAGGGTATGGTCCCAGTCCGCATAATGTCCGATGGCGCTGAGGAGGAAGGTGATGACCAGCAGCGCCGGCGAGATCCATTTTTTCAAGGTAAAGCACACTCCAGTCTCTGTATGTAGGTTGAATTCATAATCAATATACCCAAATTGTTCCTGACTGTAAACGGGAATGCGAGAAAGTCATTTGCTTTTTAGCCTGTTTTCGAATTACAATAATTGATAATGAGTGTAGGGGGGATATGGCATGGCAGAACAACTTCAACTTGAAATGGGAAATATACGGATATCGAATGATGTTGTCTCGAAAATTGCAGGATTGGCAGCTTTGGAGACTCCCGGAATTGCAGCCATGTCTGGCGGTTTGTCTGAGGGCTGGGCGAAACGCCTGAGCGGTAAGAATGTGCAGAAGGGCGTTACTGTTGAAGTGGGCCAGCTGGAAGCGGCAGTGGATTTGCGCATTATTGTTCTCTATGAAACGCCGATTCACGAAGTGTGCCGGATGCTGCAGCAGAATGTCCGCGAGGCTGTGGAGAGCATGACAGGGCTTCATATCGTAGAGGTAAATGTTAAGGTAGAAGGCGTGGCCTTCAAGAACGATGAGATCTCGTAAGCGCTAACTGCATAAAGCGCATGACGGGTACACAAAAGGCAGTCCGGGGAATTTATCCGGACTGCCTTTTGTTATACCTTATTCAACCGGTCAGGATGCAGCCTCTTAACGGGCACGCGTGCTGGCACGGCTATTCGCACGTACCTGTCTGACGGTAGTGACGGACTTGACGACTTCCTCTTTGGAGGGACGGTTGGTTTCCCTGGAGATGCTGAGCATAATCCCCATACAGAGCATGGTGACCAGCAAGGAAGAGCCGCCGTAGCTGATGAAGGGTAACGTAACTCCCGTAAGCGGAATGGTGTTGGTCACACCGCCGATATTGATAAAGGCCTGAATCGCAATCAGCCCCATCACACCTATGCCGACCAATGTGCCGAAGGGGTCTGTACACCGCAGCGCGATCAGAATGCCTCTCCAGATGAAATACAGATAGAGCAACAGGAAGACGGAGGTTCCTACAAATCCGAGCTCTTCACCGATAATGGCAAAAATAAAATCCGTATAAGGGTACGGCAGATAGTGCAGCTTCTGGATGCTTTGGCCGAAACCGGAGCCTTGTGTCCCGCCTTCTCCCAAAGCGATCAGTGACTGCATAATGTTATAGCCGCTGCCTTCCGAGTTATTCTCGGGGTCCAGGAAGGCCTCGATCCGGCCTTGTCTGTAATCCTGATTGGCCGCTGCCTTCTCGGTCGGCGGCGACAAGGAGTCGATGGCTGTCTTGGCTCCCATGACAAGTGCGACACCCAGGACCAGCAAGCCGATTGAGCCAAGAATATGCTTCATGCTCGCGCCGCCGGCATAGATAACAAGACCGCTGGTAGCCACGAGAATCAGACAAGAGCCCAGATCCGGCTGCATCATGATCAGTCCGGCCACAATACCGACGATGATCATCACAGGAATGTATCCGGTGCGAAGATCCCGCAAACGTTCGCCTTTTTTGGTGATGAGTGCAGACAGGTACAGAATGATAGAGATCTTGGCCAGCTCGGTAGGCTGGATGCCGAGGCCTCCGATGTTCAGCCAGCTCTTGGCTCCGTTAATTCTCTCGGTGGTAGCCACGAAGAGCAGAAGGACCAGCGTGATGACGAAGATTGGAGCGTACCATTTCTTGAACTTGCTGTAATGAATATTCATCACAGTGAACATGACGAAGCTTCCCAGCACGGCCCAGACTAACTGGCGTTTCACGAAATAAAAAGCGTCATAGCTGAATTTCTCACTGGCAAGGGTTAAGCTGGAGCTCGCGCTGAAGACCATGACCAGACCGAAGCCGACGAGCAGCAGGGTAAGAATAAGCAACTGGAAATCGGGCGTTCCTCTTTTGGGCAGGCTGGCTTTGGAGGCTGTTTTTCCCTTCGCGGTACTCAAGCTTCCAGCAGCTCTTTCAATTGATGAATATGCTCCGTTGCGGTATCCAGTACCGCCTGAGGCACCTTAGATTCATACTCCAGACCGTGGGGGAAAGTGGCTTTGCCCAAGTAGACGGCTTCAATGGCCAGTATGGCATCCGCCTTTTCCAGCTTCCCTTCCACAGCGCGGGTGTTGATCCGCAGGAAGTACTCGCCGCCGTTCTGGCGGTCTTCTATCTTGCAGTCGTATGTAGCGCGGTAGTATTCCCACTGCCAGCGGATAAACCCGGCCTTGGTTGCGCTCTCGTCCAGATAAAGAAGGTCACTCTTCAATCCTTCGAGGCCCGTGTTCTCAAATATCATAGCGCACAACTCCCCTGTATGAAGTATAATGATACATTTGTAATTAAAATTTGCGATGTTCCTCCTCATGATAGTATGTTTCACGGGGTTGTGCAAGGTAGAGCGGGCCTATTGATACCCACTTTTTTGTGTTTCTGTTACAATAAAAGATATATGGCATGCTGCGGCCGGTCTTTACATAGAAGAGTCAGACTGCAGGCTTGTCCGAAGTATGCTGCCGGAGAAGGGAATGGAGAATTATGGAGAGGTTAGCGGTAGAGGAGCTGCTGCCGGAGATGGTGAAATGGCGCCGCCATTTACACCGCCATCCGGAGCTGTCTTATCAGGAGAAGGAGACATCCGCCTATGTCGGGGCAAGACTGTCCGAGCTGGGGATTGAAGTTAGAAGAAGCGGGTCCGGCTTCGGGCTGACAGGTATACTTACAGGGGCACTGCCCGGCAGAACGGTTGTTCTGCGTGCAGATATGGATGCCCTGGCGATTACTGAAGAAAATGGACGGGAATATGCTTCGCAGAATCCCGGGGTTATGCATGCCTGCGGACATGACGGGCATACGGCTATGCTGCTGGCTGCGGCTGCTTATTACAGTGCACGCCGTGAAGATATCCGCGGCGAGATCCGTTTCCTGTTCCAGCCGGCGGAAGAGGTCTGTCCGGGCGGTGCAATGGGGATGATTGCAGAAGGTGTGCTGGATGGTGCAGATGCCGTCTATGGACTGCATCTGTGGACGCCGTTTCCGCTAGGAACCGTAGGCAGCGCGCCAGGCCCGCTGATGGCCTCCGCCGATGAATTTTTCATCGATATTATCGGCAAGGGCGGCCACGGCGGTATGCCGCACCGTACGGTGGACAGCATTGTGGCAGGGGCGGCTCTTGTCACCCAGCTGCAGAGCATAGTCAGCCGTACCGTAGATCCGTTGCGTCCTGCAGTGGTCAGCGTAGGGACGATTCAAGGCGGATCTGCCCAGAATATTATTGCCGAGCGCTGCCGGATTACCGGGACTGTGCGCGCGTTCGATGAAGAGACGCGCTATCTGATCCGCCGCAGAATCGAGGAGATGACGGCTTCCATCGCAGCGGCGTATGGTGCAGAGGCAACTGTTGATTATCTGATGGGTTACCCGCCGCTGGTGAATGATGAAGCGGAATTTAACCGCTTTTACCGTGTCGCCCCGGAAGCGCTGGGAGAAGGCGCAATTGTTATGCTGATGGAGAAAATTATGCCTGCGGAGGACTTCTCCTATTATGTTAAGGAAATCCCCGGCTGCTTCATCTTTGTGGGCGCTGGCAATCCTGCCAAGGATGCCGTCTATCCGCATCATCACAGCAAATTTGATTTTGACGAGGATGCCATGCTCTATGGGACGAAGCTTCTGGTAGCCATGGCCGATTCCTGTCTGAATGAACAATAATGTATCTGTATAATATTTGACGCTTGAGGAAAAACTACTCACAAATGGCATGGTGACATGGCAGACAGGAGGGTTCATTCTTGAAGACAGTCAAGGAAGTAATGACCGCCAATCCGGCTTCGGTCACGCTGCTCGATAATATCTATGAGGTTGCCGTCAAAATGAGAGATTACGGGACGGGCTTCATTCCTGTAGTAGATTCGGCCGACGGGGCAACGCTGCTGGGTGTAATCACGGACCGTGATCTTGTATTACGAGGCTATGCGGACAAGCATCCCGGCTCCACAGCCGTTGAAACCGTCATGAGCCGGGAGGTTATCTCCATTTCGGAGACGGCTTCTGTTGATGAGGCAGCGGAACTGATGGCTTCAAGGCAAATCCGCCGTATTCCGGTGACCCGTGACAAGAAGCTGATCGGAATTGTGTCGCTTGGCGACTTGGCGGTGAAAAGGATTCATGCGGATGAGGCAGCAGAGGCGTTAAGCGGTATTTCCCAGCGGCAGCTGCATTAAATAGGGTTATGGAAAGCTCATGTCCGTTACGCGGAGGTGGGCTTTTTCAAAATTGAAATTAATATGCAGAAAGCCCCACGGTGTGGGGTTATTTTGTGCTACCTGTTTAAGGGGATAATCCATTTCCTGCTGTATTAAAGCTTAAACACTGTAGATCACAAGGAGGGAATACTATGAATGCTGATGGAAAGGGTGCGTGCATTACCAGAAACGACCGGACCATTCTGCTGGAATGCGGCCATCCCGGATATGAGGAAGCCCGGGCAGTCCTGGCTGATTTTGCCGAGCTTGTCAAAAGCCCTCCGGTCTATCACACCTACCGGATAACGCCGTTGTCCCTGTGGAATGCAGCGGCTGGAGGCCAGGAGGCAGAGGCGGTTATTGCTAAGCTCCGCAGGCTGTCACGCTGGGGAATTCCCTCCGCCCTTGAGGGTGAAATCAGGCAGCTGATGTCCCGGTACGGAAGATTGCAACTGCGCACGCATGAAACTGATCCGCTGCTCATTACGCTCTCGGCTGATCAGGACGGACTGCTGGATGAACTGGAGGGCAGCCTGATTCTGAAAGAGCTGGGCTGGTACAGGGCAGGCTCTTTGCAGAGCTATTGTCCGAAGAGCAACAGGGGGCTGCTCAAGCAGGAATTAACAGGACTTGGTTATCCGGTACTCGATTATGCCGGTTTCCGGGACGGGCAGGAGCTGAAGCTTGCCTGGACAGAGGAAGCGGGGCAGGGGGCCGGAATTAGCGGGGAGGCTTTCGGGCTCCGGGATTATCAGAGGGATGCTATCCGGCAGTTCCAGGGGATTGGGGGCATCGGCGGCAGCGGTGTTGTTGTTCTGCCTTGCGGTGCGGGCAAAACGGTAGTAGGGATTGCAGTACTGGAGCATCTGCAGTGTGAAACGCTGATCCTTACCTCCAGCACCACCTCGGTCGAGCAGTGGCGGGGTGAGCTGCTGCAGCGGACGACCCTGAACGCGGATGAAGTCGGGGAATATTCCGGTGAGAAGCGGGAGGTACGGCCTGTCACGGTCGCCACCTATCAGATTCTGACCCACCGTACAGCCAAGGGAGGACCGTTTGTCCACATGAATCTGTTCAATGAGCGCAACTGGGGACTCATAATTTATGACGAGGTCCATCTGCTCCCGGCTCCTGTCTTCCGGGCAACGGCAGACATTCAGGCTACGCGCCGGCTGGGTCTTACAGCAACGCTGGTCCGGGAGGACGGCCGGGAAGGTGATGTGTTCTCCCTGATCGGGCCCAAATGTTACGATCTGCCCTGGAAGGTGCTGGAGAGGCAGGGATGGATTGCGGCAGTGGACTGTACGGAAGTGATAGTCCCGATGGATGAGCGGCTGCGGCAGCAATATATCTATGCCGGGGCGAAAGAACAGTTCCGCCTGGCGGCCGGCAATCAGGCTAAGGCTGCGGCCGCGGCATCGATTGCTGCGGCACATGCCGGGGCGGCGATTTTGGTGATCGGCCAGTACCTGGACCAGCTGGAGCAGCTGGCGGAGACTCTGGGCGCGCCGCTTATTACCGGCAAAACTACACAGAAGGAACGGAGCGCATTGTATGCCGCCTTCAACGAAGGGCGGCTGCCCCTGCTGGTCGTCTCGAAGGTGGCTAATTTTGCCGTCAATCTGCCGGATGCCTCGGTAGCGATTGAGGTATCCGGAGCCTTCGGCTCGCGGCAGGAGGAGGCTCAGCGGCTGGGGCGTATTTTGCGGCCTAAGCCTGGCGACAACAAGGCGTATTTCTATACGCTGGTCTCGGGGGACAGCAGGGAGCAGGAATTTGCCTTGCGGCGCAGGATGTTCTTAACCGAGCAGGGCTACGATTACGCAGTCAGAATGCTGGAATCCGCGGAGGAGGCTATTCTATGATGAGGCAGGAGCCTGATGCAGATATTCAGAAGCTGACGCCGGAAGCACAGGCAGTACTCCAGGCGATTTGTGCGGAACATGCAGCCAGGCCTTGTGCGGCGGATAGCATTGAACGGCTGCGGCCGGCATTCCTGTGCCGCGCTGAGCAGGAGCTGGCGCTGAACGAGCTGCTCATGGCAGGAATGCTGGAGCAGCGCCAGACAATGTGGGGAGAGAAGCTGTATCAGATCCCGCAGCAGAGGTTCCCCCGGATCGGGCGTAGCTTCTGGCTTGCCTGTCCGCAGAGTCTTGGAGAAACAGATGTACAGGCCCAGCTTGCTGCCTGCACGGGTCTGGCTGCCGAGCTGTTCCGGGGGCTGTTATTTACAGCGCGGGAGGGCTTGCCGCTGACGGCCAAGGGACTCATACACAAGAAGCAGCTCGGTCTGCTGGCAGGCCAGCTGTCGGTGCAGGAGGAGCATCTTGCTGGACTTAAGCTCAACCAGGCCAGTTCTGAGCCTTACCCGCTTCCGGTAACAGTTATCGTAGATTTGATGGCTGTTCTGGGTCTGATCAGCCGCAGCAGCAGCGGATATTTAATAGACATAACGAAGCTGCAGTGCTGGCTGGAGCTGACCGAGCAGGAGATGACCGATACGCTATACCGTATTGTAATCAGCCGATACGGCTCACCGGAGCCTGCCGGACAGCATTTCAGACATCTGATCTCCACGGCGGAATTCCCCCCGGGAGAATGGTTTGCCGTGCCGCCTCTTCTGGATTGGATGATACAGAGAGGCCTTGCCAAAGAGCAGTCCGTTGCTGGGCCGGACGGTCCGGAGCTGCAAGCGTCCGCCATTGCCTGGCTCCGCTGCCTGGCAGGCTTCGGCTGGTGTGACCTGGGTTATTCAGCCAAGGGAGAGCCCTGCTTCCGGTGGAAGGCAGTGAAGCCGCAATTGGACAGAGCTTCGGCAGGTACAATAGAACCGGAGATAAGCGGAGAAGATACAGGTATTGTGAAAGCGGAGGAATCGCAACCAGATAAAGTCTTCGGCGGAACTGCTGTACCAGAAGGCTGGCCAGAACATGAGCATGATTATGAGCAGGAGCAGGAGCAGGAGCAGGAGCAGGTGGAGGTGGAGCAGGAGGAGCAGGAGGAGGTGCAGAAGGAGGAGGTACTCTCCGGCAGCTCATTGAAGTCAGGGCAGACTGGCGCGGACTGGGGTTTGCCTGCAGAATCTGCTGTACCTGCGGCCGGCAGGTTCGTTGTCCAGCCGGATTTTGAGGTGCTGGTCCCGCCTGAAGTTCCGTATACCATCCGCTGGACCCTGGCAGGATACGCCGAGCTACTGCATAATCAGGACCTCTGGAGCTTCCGGCTGACCCGGGAAATGCTGGAGTCCGCAGCGGAGCTGGGCTGTCCTCCCGGGAATGCCATTGCTTGGCTTACCGCGCATGCTCAGGGAGGGCTGCCGGAGCAGGTGGAGCTGTCGCTTCGGCAGTGGGCTAAGGGAATCGGGCGGACATCATTGTCCGAGGTTATTCTGCTGTCCTGTGCAGGTGAACAGGAGAGCGGAGATATTGCTGCGCATCCCCGGCTGCAGGATATTCTGACCCGGATTGGCCCGCTCCACTTCATCGTTCGCCCGGAAACTGTCGGCCAGCTGCGCAAGGAGCTGGCTGCAGCCGGGCTGGCTCCGCCAAGAATCATCGGCGGCCGGGAGGAGGCCTTGAAGCCGCACAACCCGTTCGGACCTTTTGAACGGTCCGCAGCATCACTCCGTTATGAGCTTCCTTCTCCTGCCGGGGAACGGGGACTGCTTGGTGCTGCAGCGTATCCGAAGCTCCTGCCGCTGGCGGGGACAGCGCAGGATCAGGAGCTGCTTCCGGGTGAAGATGCCGTTCCACAAATGTGGTTCAACCAGTGGAGGCAATACCATGTGACAACGGCGCAGAAGGTGATGGAGCAGGCGCTGGGCTGGGGAATAAAGGTTAGAATTTCCGTGCAAGGCCAAACTGCAGACTTCATTCCCGAGCAAATAAGCGGCCGCCCGTGGAGAGCACGGGGGAATCTGCTGCGTTCAGGTTCAGGGACTGTAGAGCAGATTCAGCTTGCCGCCGAAGACTGGCAGGAAATGAAGCTGCTGCATCCGGTCAAACAGAGAAATTCCTCTTCTTCTCGAGCAGCCGGATATGTTATGATAAGGTAGTCTACCGTTTGCGGTAGAACATTAATGCAGAAAAGAGTTGAAGTTCATGAGCGTAGCGGAATTAAATACGGTCGATATGGCCGAAGTGCTGACATACGCCTATGAATTAGGCGATATGATTAATCAATCCGCCGAAGTGTCGGATTACTTATACTGGAAAGGGCGGGTCGATCAGAGCCCCGAAATCCAGGCCATGGTCAGACGGCTGCAGAGCAAGAAGGAGCTGTTTGAGGAGACACAGCGGTTTGGACATTTTCACCCGAACTATCATTCGGCCAAGGATGAGGTTGAGTTAGTAGAGCGGGAGCTGGAACAGTTCGAAGAGGTTGTCCGCTTCAAGAATGCAGAGAAGACGCTGGATGATATTCTTCACTCCATGTCAGAAGCAATCGCCTTCTCGGTATCGGACAGCATCAAGGTTCCGAGCAATGACCCGTCCCCCAAAGGCGGATGCGGCAGCGGAGGCAAATGCTCTTGCGGATAAGCTAGCCGTATAGAGAATAGAGAAAGAAAGGCGGATGAGCTTATGTTTGCGGAACGGACAGGTTATATCGTTTGGGTTAGCGACGTCAAGGCAGCGCGTAACCTGGAGAAATACGGAACACTGCACTATGTTTCCCGAAAGATGCACTATGCGGTAATGTATGTGAACGCGGAACGCGCCGAGGAAGTTATGAAGAATGTCCGCAGACTTTCCTACGTGCGTAAGATTGAGCGTTCCTACCGCAATGAACTCAAGACTGAATACACCAGCAATGGGCCAGACAAGTCCCGTTATTACGGTTTGTAAATTCAAATATAGCCATTTTGGACAGGCGCCGCTGGCGTCTGTTTTTTTGTATTTAATATATTTTATGATCACGTAACAATGTGCCAATGATGGGGCAGACGAGCCAAATGTATGCTCAAAACCGAATACAATGTGCCGATGATAGGGTAGATGAGCCAAATGTATGCGAAAAACCGAATACAATGTGCCAATGATAGGGTAGACGAGCCAAATGTATGCGAAAAACCGAATACAATGTGCCGATGATAGGGTAGATGAGCCAAATGTATGTGAAAAACCGAGTACAATGTGGGGAATGAATACCTTGGAATCTGCCGAAAGGGGGATGGATGACATTTTGCAGGGGGAATGTTAACTAAATTGACAGCTAATCGCCGGTGACTTACTATATCCTCAAGGAAAGCAAGCTGATACCGCTGGGACTATCTGCAATAGATCTATACAATAAATACAACACAATAAATACAACGCAACGAGTTCAACAGAGGGCGCAGACGTAATAGGCACGCATGGCAGAGCGATGCAAGGCTGATAAGGCGTCTTTTTTTATACTTTGGCATTTATTTAGGCACTGCAGCAGGCGGGAGGGAACGGCATAGAACTGAAGCGCGAAATCACCAGTGTCGGAATTGATATTGGAACGAGTACGACTAAAATAGTCTTCAGCAGACTTACGGTCGGACGGAGATATGGTCTGTCCATGCTTCCGCAATATCAAATTACGGAGCGGAATATTATATATGAAAGCCCGATGCATCTAACACCGTTGATAGGCGAATCGCAAATCGATCTTCCGGCGCTACAGCAGATCTTGTCGGCAGAGTACCACAGCGCGGCACTGAAGCCTGAGGAGGTAGATACAGGGGCTGTCATTATTACTGGAGAAACGGCGGTAAGATCGAACGCGGATTCCATCCTCCATCAGCTGGCGGGAGAGTCGGGAGAGTTCGTGGTTGCCCAGGCAGGCGGGGATCTGGAGGCTGTCCTTGCAGGCAAAGGCGCTGGAGCGGAAGCTCATTCGCGAAGAGCGGCGGGGACGATAGTCAATGTGGATATCGGAGGCGGTACGGCAAACGCGGCATATTTCAATAGCGGAAGTTGCATAGGAACCTTGAACTTTCATATCGGCGGCCGGCTGATCATGCTGGATAAGGCTGGAACCGTAGCGAAAATATATCCTGCAGCCCGGCAATGGCTGAACCGGGAAGGGCTCTGGCTGCAAGAGGGGGAGCAGGCGGATTGGCCTGTGCTGCAGGAGGTCACCCGGAGATGGAGTGAACTGCTGCTGGAGGTCCTGCTTAAGGGCAGTGATCCGCAAGCCTGTCCATTAATCTATGGTCACCCGGACCTACCGGCTGCATTTGCAAGAGAGACTGCAGTTACGGAGCTTTGGATCTCCGGGGGTGTGGGTGCATTAATGGAGCAGGCCGCTCCCCGCAATATCGCGGAGACTGCAAGGTATGGGGATATCGGGCCACTGCTGGTTCATGCCATTAAAAAGACAGCCGAACACTACCCGGTGAAGCTGCAGGCCGCTCCAGGCGCGCAGCGGGCTACAGTGATTGGTGCCGGTGTTCATACCCTGCAGCTCAGCGGTTCAACGGTTTATGCAGACCCCAACCTGCTGCCGCTGCGGAATATTCCCGTTGTAGAAATGGTCTGGCCCGTACAGGTCCAGAACGTTGAGCAGCCGGATGCGTTTTTAGCCTCTATACAAGCCGCTTTTGCTGCGGGAGCCATAAGGCACGGTTCAATTGAACCGGAAGCAATGCAGTTTGCAATCGCCATCCCGGAAATCACCCCCTGTTCCTATTCTGTGTTACGCCGGGTTGCTGAAGCAGTGACCGGGTGTTCCCGGAAGTATAAGCTGAAGCTTTGCATCCTAATCTGTGAGAATGACATTGCCAAAGCTTTGGGCAATTGTGTCTATCTGCTATCCCAAGGCCGGCAAGCCTGCGTCTGTCTGGACCAGATTACTGTGGCGCATGGCGATTATATTGACATTGGAATCCCGGCGGACGGGAATTATATACCGGTTGCCGTCAAGACCCTGGTTTTCAATTCAACAAATTAGGCGGAAAGGAAGTGATAACCGATGAAGCTGACAGTCTCCCTGCTTGGCGAGAGCTACCGGTTTCATGATCTGAAGGCGCTGTTCGCCAAAGCGAATGAAGAAAAGTCCGGGGACCAGCTTGCAGGAATCGCTGCAGCGGACGACCGCGAACGGATGGCAGCCAAGCTTGTGCTGGCCGATTTGACGCTGGCGGATATCCGCAGCCACCCGCTGCTGCCACCCGAGACGGACGAGGTGTCCAGAGTGATCGAAGAGGGAGTGGATGAAGCGGTCTACGAAACGATCCGCAGCTGGACGGTTGGAGAGCTGAGAGAACAGCTGCTCGCTGCATCTGAGAATGAGGTGCGCCGGATCGGCAGAGGCCTGAATAGTGAGATGGCCGCTGCGGCGGCCAAGCTGATGTCCAATCTGGATCTGATCCAGACCGCGGCCAAGTGTGAAGTGATTACCCGCTGCAATACTACGCTGGGAGAACGCGGGCGGCTCGGGAGCCGGGCCCAGCCCAATCATCCTACGGATGATCCGCTGGGGATGAAGGCTTCCATCTATGAAGCATTGAGCTACGGCATCGGGGATGCGGTAATCGGTATCAATCCTGTCATTGATACAACAGACAATATTATCCGCCTCCTCCACGAAACCAAAGAGGTCATTCACAGATGGGGCATACCAACGCAGAACAGTGTGCTTGCCCATGTGACCACCCAGATGAGAGCGATATCCAAAGGGGCTCCGGCGGATCTGATCTTCCAGAGTCTTGCCGGTACAGAGAGCGGCAACCAATCCTTCGGGATTGATCTGCGGCTGCTGCAAGAAGCGGATCAGCTGATCCGGGAGTCCGGCACGGCCAGCGGGGAGAACCGCTGGTATTTCGAGACGGGCCAGGGATCTGAGCTGTCAGCGGGCAGTCATCACGGTGTGGACCAGCTGACACTGGAATCCCGCTGCTATGGACTGGCCAAAGCGTTCAAGCCGTTTCTGGTGAACACCGTCGTCGGTTTTATCGGACCCGAGTACCTGTATGACAGCAAGCAGGTAATCCGGGCCGGGCTTGAGGATCATTTCATGGGCAAGATCCAGGGACTCCCGATGGGTGTGGATGTCTGTTATACGAACCACATGAAGGCAGACCAGAATGACATGGATAACTTAGCTGTCCTCCTGGCGGCCGCCGGAGTAAACTTCTTCATCGGGGTTCCGATGGCGGATGACTGCATGCTGAATTACCAGTCGACCAGCTTTCATGATATTGCTACTGTACGGGAGCTGCTGCGTCTGCAGCCGGGGGCAGAGTTCTCAGCTTGGGCGGACAAAATGGGCATCCTGAAGAATGGCCGACTGACTGCACTTGCCGGTGATCCGACGCGGTTCATCTAAACAATGAAGGAGGAGCAAGCATGGTATTCCACGATCCGGAGGGAATGGAAAGATTGCGTAAGGCTACACCGGCGCGGATCGGCACAGGCCGGGCAGGAACACGGCCGACGACCCGTGAGCAGCTGCAGCTGCGCCTGGATCATGCGGCTGCAGTCGATTCAGTATACGGCAGCGTCAGCAGCACCTTGCTGGATGAGCTGGAGCTGTTTGCAGTTGACTCAGAGGTGACGGACAAGGAGCTGTACCTGAAACGGCCGGATCTGGGACGGCAGCTGCCGGAGAGCAGTATCCGGCTTCTGCGGGAGCGCTGTATCCAGGCTCCGCAGGTGCAGATTGTGGTGTCAGACGGACTAAGTGCCGATGCCATTGAGAGCAACCTGCGGGATATTTATCCGGCGCTGCTGGACTCTCTGGCAGTTCACGGGCTTACTGCGGGGACACCGTTTTTTGTGCGGAAGGCCAGGGTCGGCTGTATGAATGCTATTGGCGATATTCTGGAGCCCGAAGTGATTGTAATGCTGATCGGAGAACGTCCGGGACTGATCACCTCCCGGTCCATGAGTGCTTATCTTGGCTACAGGCCGCGTTCAGGAATGACAGATTCCCAGCGGATGGTTCTATCCAACATTCATCAGGGAGGCACTCCTCCGGTTGAGGCCGGAGCTCATCTGGGCAGCCTAATCGCCAGGATGCTGGAGCTCAGAATGAGCGGAGTCGGGCTGGAGCTGTAACTGAGCTTTAATCCTAAAGTATCCTATAAGTCTCATGCTCTTTTGTGCATCTAACCTAACCTCATTCCGCCAATGCGGGCCTGAGGTTATTTGCTGTACCCGGAAATACCTTGAGTATGTTCCGGTTAGTACAACAGCTCATTTAATACAACTATTTGTGTATCCAGTATCAATTGGGTATTCAGTGATAGTTGTAGTTTGTGCAGTTAAAAACAGCGATAAGATGTGCTTGCATCGTTTAACTGTATTCTGTACAACTAAATCTGCCAAAATGGGTGGAAACCTTCTGCTACAGTCACTTTAATTGCACGAAATACAACTAAACGTTGAGGGGGTTCAAAGTCAGAGGATTTAGTTGTACAAAGTGCAATTAAGCATACCGGATACTCCTAGGCACATATCATGTCCGGATCACTGCAGACCCTCAGCAGGCGTTTTGCCTAAGTGATTTGTACTAGTGTGAATCTGACGCTATACCAGTCCGGGATTGTCCTAAATTACTGCCGGAACCGTTGACTGCGGCCCATAGTTTATACCTGCTTAATACTTCCGGACTATGCTGGAGAGAGTGACAAAATTCACGAAGAAAACATACGGGTGATAAAATGAATAAATCAGGGACACTGTCCCGCAAGCTGGCGGCGCTGCCGCAATACTTTCAGCATCTGAGCGGAAGATTCAGGGAAGAAGCCAGGGAGCTGGGCAGATTATCGATGCTGCTTGATATTATGGATAAGGAGATGCTGGATACGTTCTTTCAGCCGATTCTGCATTTGCGGAGCGGGATAACGATCGGACATGAAGTGCTGAACCGTCCGCCCAGGTCCCCGCAGTTCCCGAGCACCGAGCATTTCTATGATTTTGCCGGAAGGACAGAGCAGATGTTCAGATTCGAGCAGTATTGCCGGAGAATGTCCTTGTCCCGTTATATGGAGAGGCTGCCGGAGGCGGATGCTGCGGGAGATAAACTGTTATTTGTTAACGTGCATCCGGGGGTGCTGAATGATTCCCGTCACAAAAGCGGTGAAACCCTTACCCTCCTGAAGGAGCTGGGACTTGCGCCGGAGCGTGTGGTGTTTGAGCTGACAGAACGTCAGGCCGTGCAGGATTATATCGGATTCGAGAAAGTGTTGTCCCATTATCGTGAACAGGGCTTCCGCATTGCCGTTGACGATGCCGGCTCCGGTTACAATAGTCTCAAGACGCTGGTCTACCTGAAGCCGGAGTTCATTAAGCTGGACAAGTCGCTGATCCGCGGAATTCACAGCAGCAGGGAACAGCAGGAGCTGCTGGAGCTGGTCAGGGAATACGCGGACCGCTCGTCTACCCGGGTGATTGCCGAAGGCATTGAGACGGCGCAGGAGCTGCTTTTTTTGCAGATGGCGGGAGTGGAATTTGGTCAAGGTTATGCGCTTGGAAGACCGGCTCACCAGCCTGTAGATGGAGGCTTCCCGTCTTCGGCACTGCCGTTTCCAGTAAGAGGAGGGTATAGGCATGTTTCTTCAAATTGGTGAAATCGCCGAACAGATTCCGGAAATTACGATCCATCACAAATGCGAGTACGTAGATCAGATTTTCAAAAAGAATCCACAGCTCCAAGGCGTCGCAGTAACTGAGAATGGCTGTACGGTAGCGCTCATCATGAGAATCCGTTTTTATCAGCAGATCGGTACGCTGTATGGTTATACGCTGTATATGGGCAGATCCGTGGAGCTGGTGATGGATAAAAATCCGCTTGTGGTGGATTATAAGACACCGATCATTGATGTGAGCAGGCTGGCTATGGCCAGGAACGAAGAGAATCTGTATGACTATGTGATCGTCACCCACGGGAACGCATTGTTCGGAGCGGTGAGCGTGCGGGATCTGTTGCTTAATTTTGCGGAAATTCAGGCGGTCGCGGCCAGCTTTCTGAACCCGTTAACGGGACTGCCGGGCAATGTCAGCATTACAGAGTGGATGGTTAAATCTCTGCTGCAGGAGCAGTTCAGTGTTCTTTACATTGATCTGGATCACTTTAAGGCCTACAACGATACATACGGGTTTAAGGAAGGCGACCGGATGATTCAGGCTACGGCGGAGCTTCTGAAGCATGAGGCGCTGCGTCTGGACGGTTTTTTGGGACATATCGGCGGGGATGACTTTATTATCTTCATCAGCCATTATCAATATGAGGAGTGCTGCAGGAGCATCATCAGGGCGTTCGATATGGTGGTACAAGATTTCTATCATGCCGGGCATCTGGCCCGGCAGTTTGTGCTGACCGAGAGCCGTTCAGGACGGATGGAGGAAATTCCGCTGGTCTCGATCTCCATCGCCGTTGTAACGAACCGCAGCCGCAGATTCGCTTCGGTTGAGGATCTGTCCGGAGAGGCGGCCCGCTTCAAAAAAAGCTGCAAAATGATCAAAGGCAGCAGCTATGTCGATGACAGCGATATCAGCCTGCACAAGATCGGACACTAAGACTCACGCCTGTACACTTCACAGGGAGGGCGGAATGCTTGAACAACAGACATCAATGCGGTAAGATTGACAACAATAAGAGCATGCCAAGACCCTTTTACGTGGAGTGTGATGACAATGCATGGCAAGGGGATGGAATGGTGGGGGGCGTATGAGCCCTTCCATATCGTGCTGAATAACTACGGGATTGCCGATATCGTGCTTACCCAGCATGCGAAGAGCCGCTATGCAGACCGGGTCGCTGAGGAGAATAACGGGAACGGCGAAGTGACGGCATGGATCTGGCAATGCTTGAAGCAGAACAGGGTTAGACCCTATTCGCACAGTGAGTATAATGCCTATCTGATCGACGATGATACGGTGATTGTGGTCGATTTCAGGCAGCTTGAGGGCGTAACCACGCTCTCCGGTGAGCCGCTGTACGTCATGGTGGTGGTGTCGTTTCTCGGCCGGATTTCGGCGACTCCCCAGCTGCGGGATCTCAAGAAATACTATTCGTGGCTGCGCCACTCCCGCCGCATGAAGGTGATGAAGAAGCGCCGCAGACGCAAGTAGAAGAGAGTATGGCAACGAAGGCATGCGGCTTATGGCTGCGTGCCCTTTTTTGAAGAATTGCCATTCATATCGCCACTTTGAGTGGTTATTTTGAAAAGGAGTCAGAAAAGCATGAACTTTCACCAGCTACATATTTTTTATACCGTATCCGAACGGGGCAGCTTCTCGGCCGCGGCACTGACGCTGCATATGACACAGCCCGCAGTGACGATGCAGATTCAGGCGCTGGAGGATTATTTCGGAGCCAAGCTGTTTGACCGGTCGACTAAAAAAATAATGCTCTCCGAAGCCGGCCGCACGCTGATGCCATTCGCGCTGCGCAGTATGCAGCTGATGCGGGAGACGGATCAGGCGATGTCAGCCTTCACCCATATGCTGGAGGGCCGGCTGCAGCTGGGCGCAAGCCTGACGATCGGCGAATATGTGCTTCCGCGCCTGCTCGGTCCCTTCGGCAGGGAATACCCGAACATCTCAATCATGATGAAGGTGATGAACACCACGCAGATTATGGAGGAGATTAACAAACACCAGCTGAACTTCGGGCTGATCGAAGCGCCGGTGTCCCATCCGGATATGGTCATCGAGCCGGTCATGGGCGATGAGCTCAAGCTGATCGTTCCGCAGGGTCATCCGCTGGCTGACCAGGCTGAAGTTACCCTAAGCGATGCGCTCGGCTATCCGTTCGTGCTCCGTGAGCAGGGCTCAGGGACCCGGCGGGTGATGGAAGAGCAGCTGCTGGCGAAGGGGCTTGATCCCGGCGCCATGCGGATTGTGATGGAGCTGGGCAGTACAGGCGCTGTGAAGTCGGCTGTGGAGGCCGGGCTTGGAATTACGATTATTTCAACATCATCAGTTAAGCATGAAGTGGCGCTTGGACTGCTGAAGATTGTCAATCTCACAGATGCCTCGTTCAAACGGCAGTTCTACGCGATTCATCTGAAGTCGACGCTGCTGCCGATTTCGGCTGTGACGTTCCTGACCTTCCTGCGCCAGCATGCGGACGGGCAATAGAACGGCTAAGGCGTCTGTACTGGGGCGGGGTCCGGGGCAGGAACCCGCAGACAAGATATAACTTGGAGAATGGAGGGGCATTCATATGGATGAGAAGAATAATAACCGTGAGTATACGCAGGGAATAGAAGAGGGGCGAGCTCCGGGAAGATGTGATCTGCATAGCCACACACAGGCTTCGGACGGTATGCAGCCTCCGGCTGAGAATGTGCGTCTGGCTTATGAGAAAGGGCTGGCAGCGGTAGCCATTACCGACCATGATACCGTAAGCGGTATTGCAGAAGCGCTGGAAGCCGGTAAGCGGCTGGGAATTACGGTGGTTCCCGGTGTAGAGATCAGCACGCGGGCCGGAGGGAAAGAGATTCACGTGCTCGGCTATTATATCGATACGGAGCAGGAGCTGTTCCTGTCCCGGCTGGAACAGCAGCGGAATACCCGCCTGGGGCGAAATGAGGCAATAATAGACAAGCTTCGCGGACTGGGGATTGAGATCAGCATGGAGCAGGTGTTATCGGGCATGGGCCGTGAGCTGAAGCCGGATGAGAGTGTTGGCCGGCCGCATATTGCCGATGAGCTGGTGCGCCTGGGAGCAGCTGCGGACATGCGGGATGCGTTTGATAAATATCTGGCTGAAGGTGCAGCGGCGTATGTATCGCCTCCGCGCATCACGCCGGAAACCGCTTGCCGCTGGATACAGGAAGCGGGCGGTGCAGCGGTGCTGGCCCATCCCGGCATTTACGGGGATGATGAACTGGTGCGGAAGATCCTGGAGACCGGTGCTCTGCGCGGAATCGAGGTCTACCATTCCGATCATGGTCCGGCGGAGCATGAGCGTTATCTTGCGCTGGCTGAGGAATTCGGCTTGCTGGTCACCGGCGGCTCGGATTTCCATGGGGCGCGGCAAGGCGTGATTTTCCACGGGGATATCGGCAGTGTCCATGTCTCCACAGCTGTGCTGGAGCAATTGAAGGCAGCCCGAAGCTGAGCCTGAACCTGAATGGTAAGCGATCCACCTTAGGAAAGGCCGGTAGCCTGTGAAAATACCTGCCCTATGAAACTTGTAGGGCGGCAATACCAAAAACAACCTCCATTCCATTGGCGATGATGCCAATGGCTGGAGGTTGTTTGGTTTCCCTGGACTAGCTTCGCAGAACGCTTGCCAGACCTTTGATACGCTCTTCATCCGGTGTGACGAATAGCGTCCGCTGATGATCGTAGATGACGAAGCCCGGTTTAGCCCCGCTTGGTTTACGGATGTACCGGATCAGGGTGCTGTCTACCGGAACGCTGCTCGACTGCTTCGCCTGGCTGAAGTAAGCGGCGAGCTGGGCAGCTTCTTCTAAGGTTGCATCGCCGAATTCCTCGCTGCGGATGACTACATGCGAACCCGGAATGTCCTTCGTGTGCAGCCAGGTATCGTTCGCCGAAGCCAGACGGTTGGTGACATATTCGTTCTGCAGGTTGTTTTTGCCTACATAGATGTCGATGCCTTCAGAAGAGGTGAACACTTGCAGGGTAGGGCGGGTGGCCTTTTTCTTCTTTTTGCCCTTTTTGCTGCGGTCACGCAGGTAGCCCTGACTTACCAGCTCCTCACGGATTTCCTCGATGTCATTCAGTGAGGCGTGGGCGAGCTGCTGCTGCAGCGTCTCCATGTAGGCAATCTCCTCATGGGTCTTGAGCAGCTGTTCGCCGATGACCCGCAGGCTGTTCTTATATTTGTTGTATTTCTTGAAATAGCGCTGCGCATTGTCCGTAGGGCTTAAGAGCGGATCTAGCGGAACAGTGATTTCTGCCTGATTCTCATCGTAATAGTTTACTAGCTTTGCCGTCTTATCCCCTTTGTTCAAAGTGTGCAGGGAAGCGAACAGCAGCTCGCCCCAGATCCGGAACTGGTCGGCGTCCTGGGCCTCGTCCAGATCCTTCTGCAGATTGGCAAGCTTCTTAATGTTTTTGCCGCGTTCATTGCCGAGGAAACGGATCAGGTCGCTTACCCGCTGCTTCACGGTATCCTTCTCCGCTTTATCCCCGTAATAATCCTCCAGGCATGTGCTGATGGAGCTGTACTGCTTCACTTTCCCGCCCATCAGCTTCAGCGGTATGGCGGAGAAGATGGGCTTGCCTTTGGCATTCAAGCCGGAGACCGGCGAGAACCGGAGCTCCCTAACCGGCTCCATTACAGAATTGAAGGCTTCCCACAGCTGGTCCGGGTGGTTTACCCCGCTGCTGAACTCCTGGGCATCGCCCCCGAGTGCCTTGTAGCGGTGGACGATCTCACCGGCAATGAGCGGACTCAGGCCGTTAAAAGCATGCACAAGCCAGCCCGTAGGGTCGGCTGATGGGGAAGGGCCGCCGGAGCCGTCGGCTTTCGGTTCTTCCAGTGAGGCCAGAAGCCCCGCAATCTCGCCCTCGATCATATCCTCCTCAGGCTCCTCCGGATGCTCCGCAGCATATAGGGCGGCTACTTCTGCCGAAGCCATCAACGAGATGAAAGCGGCCTGGCTTATGCCGAGCGGATTCAGCTTATGCTGCTGCGGCGGCTCGGTATAGGCTGCGCCCGGCATAACGACCCGGTAGCTGCTGATTGACGGGGTGACGTGATGAATCCCGTCGATAATCGTGCCGGTGGACAGCTCGGTCAGAATGATGTTGCTATGCCGTCCCATCAGCTCAATGATGATCTTTTTGGCGGAGACATCTCCCAGCTCATCCCGGGTCCTGATAGTGATATGAATGATCCGCTCCATGCCCACCTGCGTGATGCTCTCGATGGTGCCGCCTTCACAATGCTTGCGCATCAGCATGCAGAACATTGGCGCTTCCGCCGGATTGATAGTGCTTCTCTCGGTCAGATGCAGCCGGGGATAGGTCGGATTCGCTGACAGCAGCAGCTTGCCGCCGCCGCCCGCACCGCGAAGGGTGAAGATCAGGTCATGTGTGCTGGGTTGATATATTTTGCTGACGCGTGCACCAATGAAGGATTGAAGCTCATGCACGATCGCTTTGGTAACGATGCCGTCTAATGCCATGATAAAGTTCTCCTGTCGCCTAAAAATAATGTACTCCCCCTATGATGCCATACTTTCACTCGTTCGTGCAAAAGGAGAAACCGGATGCGGTGATAATTTGGGACGACCATGAATACACTTGGACATGAACAGGTGGAAAAGCTGTGCGCCGCCGGAAGTCAAGAAACGACCGGGAGGGGAAAGATAAGTCATGGAACAAAAAAGTTGGCACCGCCTCGGTGCAGAGGAGCTGCAGGAGATGTTCAGCGTTCATCCGGGAGCGGGTCTGAGCGCTGAGGCTGCTGCAGAGAGACGTAAAGAGAGCGGGTACAATGAGCTGTCGGAGGGCAAAAAGGTATCGCCTGTTACGCTCATGCTCAATCAGTTCAAGGATTTCATGGTGCTGGTGCTGATGGGTGCGACACTGGTATCCGGGCTGCTCGGCGAATATCTTGATGCGATTACGATTATTGCCATTATTCTGCTTAACGGGGTGCTCGGTTTCGTACAGGAGTTCCGCGCCGAGCGTTCGCTCCGGGCACTGAAACAGCTGTCTGCCCCGTCTGCCAAGGTATTGCGCGGCGGGAAGCAGGAAGTGATTGCAGCCAAAATGCTGGTACCTGGTGATATCGTCCTGCTGGAGAGCGGTGACCGTATCCCTGCGGATGTCCGCTGGCTGCAGTGCAGCGCCCTCTACGCTGAGGAATCGGCACTGACGGGGGAATCCTTACCGGTCTCCAAGCATGCGGAGGTGATTCATGCCGAAGAGATCCCGCTTGGCGACCAGAAGAATATCGGCTTCATGGGCACGATGGTGACCCGGGGAACAGGCCGGGCAGTCGTCGTCCGCACCGGCATGAATACCGAGATGGGCAAGATTGCCGACCTGATCCAGAATACCGAAACCCAGGAAACGCCGCTGCAGCACCGTCTGGAGCAGCTTGGCAAGATTCTGATCTATGTCTCCCTGGGCCTCACGATTGTCGTTGTTCTTGCAGGGATTCTGCATGGACAGCCCGCACCGGCGATGTTCCTGGCAGGTGTAAGTCTGGCTGTAGCAGCCATTCCGGAAGGTCTTCCGGCGATTGTAACCATTGCTCTTGCCCTGGGTGTCCAGCGGATGATCAAGCGCAAGGCCATCGTCCGGAAGCTGCCGTCCGTCGAGACCCTGGGCTGTGCCTCGGTCATCTGCTCGGATAAGACGGGAACGCTCACTCAGAATAAAATGACGGTAACGCGGGTGTGGAACGGCGGACGGAGTCTGGAAGTGACCGGAGAGGGTTATTCGCCTGCGGGACATGTACTCCATAAAGGCAAGCCTGTAGATCTGAAGAATGACCAGAGTCTGCGGCGGATGCTGCAGGTGGGCGCTTTATGCAGTAATGCGGAGATTTTTGAGACTATCGCCGATACACGCGGCAAGAAGAAGGGCAAAGGTGCGGAAGCCGAAAAGGTTGCGGACGCCCAGTCTGTGTGGGAGCTCAAGGGAGATCCGACAGAGGGGGCGCTGGTAACCCTGTCTGCCAAAATGGGGTTAACTGCACAAACGCTTGCTGTTACCTATACCCGGGAAACGGAGTTTCCGTTTGATTCTGAACGCAAGCTGATGTCTGTAATCGTCAGCCATCCCGGCGGACGGATGATCTGCACCAAGGGCGCACCTGATGTGCTGCTGAATTGCTGCTCCTATATGCTGTGGGAAGGCGGAGTAGTTCCTTGCACGCCAACCTTGCGCCAGAAGGTGCTGGAGGCCAATGAGGAAATGGCCGGAGGTGCGCTGCGCGTACTGGGGATGGCATACCGCGAGATGCGTACCGGAGAAGTGGCCGGCAGCGAGAAAGAAGCGGAGTGCCAGCTTGTCTTCGTAGGGCTTGCCGGAATGATTGACCCGCCGCGCCGTGAAGTGCGCGATGCGATTCAAGTTACCCGCCGGGCCGGAATCAAAACCGTGATGATTACCGGAGACCATGGAACGACTGCGGAAGCAATTGCCCATCAGCTCGGCATTCTGCAGCGTGGGGGAACTGTCCTGACCGGCAGCCAGCTTACCCGGATGGACGATGATGCACTCGACAAAGTATCCGATAACGTCTATGTATACGCCCGGGTATCTCCTGAGCATAAGCTGCGGATTATCAAGTCGCTGCAGCGCCAGGGCCATGTGGTAGCGATGACCGGGGATGGTGTGAACGATGCTCCGGCAATTAAGGCGGCCGATATCGGAATCTCCATGGGTATCACCGGCACGGATGTAACCAAAGAAGCATCATCACTTATCTTAGGGGATGACAATTTCTCGACGATTGTTGCAGCCATTGAAGAAGGCCGGAATATCTATGAGAACATCCGCAAGTTTATCCGTTATCTGCTGGCTTCGAATGTCGGCGAGATTCTGACGATGTTCTTCGCCATGATGCTGGGGCTGCCGCTGCCGCTGGTGCCGATCCAGATTCTCTGGGTCAACCTGGTCACGGATGGACTTCCGGCGATGGCGCTGGGGGTAGACCAGCCGGAGAAGGATTTAATGGAACACAAGCCCCGTGGAGCCAAGGAAAATATCTTTGCCCGCCGCCTGGGCTGGAAGATCGTCAGCCGCGGGCTGCTGATCGGCCTCTGCACATTGGCCGCATTCTGGCTGACGCTGCGTATTGCTCCGGATAATGCGCAGCAGCTGGTGCGGGCGCAGTCGGTTGCTTTTGCCACACTGGTTATGGCCCAGCTCATCCATGTCTTCGACTGCCGCAGCTCCCGGTCGGTATTCCACCGGAATCCGTTCCAGAACAAAGCGCTGGTGCTCGCCGTTCTGTCATCCGTGATCCTGATGCTGGCCGTTATGTACCTGCCGTTCCTGCAGCCGGTATTCAAAACCGTTCCGCTCAGCTTCCGCGAATGGTGCCTGGTGCTGGTGATGGCCGGCGTCCCGACCTTCCTGATGGGTGCAGGCAGCGTCTGGGGCGGCAAGAAGAACCGCAGCCGCAGCGGCGGACGGCAGATGATAAAAAGTACAAAGTTTTCGGCATAAAATTAATAGCATCACTCCACTCCTTTAAGGTATGCTGGTTACACTGGGAGCTTGGTTTACGATGAACCGGCTGGCATATTTCAAACAAAACTTTTAGGAGTGGACGATACAATGGAATTTACTAAGATGCACGGACTAGGCAATGACTTTATAGTTGTATTCGGCGAGGAGGAGCTGCCGGGCAATGCTTCGGAGCTGGCAGTTACGCTGTGCAACCGGTTCTTCGGCATAGGCGCTGACGGGCTGGTGTACATTCTGCCTTCAGAGCGCGGTGATTATATGATGCGTATCATGAACTCTGACGGCTCGGAAGCCGAGCAATGCGGCAATGCCATCCGCTGTGTCTCCAAATATGTGTATGAGCACGGACTGGTGGAATCGGAGCAGATTGTGATCGAAACGATTGGTGCCGGTGAACAGAAAGTGTCCCTGAAGGTAAAAGATGGTGTAGTGGAGACCGTAACAGTGGATATGGGCGAGCCGGTTCTGTCCGGGCTTCAGATTCCTGTAGCGATCGATGCGGAGCCAGTGCTGGATCAGCCGATCGAGGCGGACGGAACGGAATTCAAATTCACCGCCGTATCCATGGGCAATCCGCATGCGGTTATTTATGTAGACGATGCTGTATCCTTCGACCTCGGCACGTGGGGACCGAAGCTGGAAGTTCATCCGCTCTTCCCGCGCAAAGTAAATGTGGAGTTCGCTACCGTTGTGGACCGCGGACATGTGGATATGCGTGTCTGGGAGCGCGGTGCCGGACCTACGCTGGCCTGCGGAACCGGAGCCTGTGCCACTCTGGTCTCCTCCGTACTGAACGGGGTAACGGACCGTTCAGCCTGGATCAGCCTGAAGGGCGGCGACCTGTTCATCGAGTGGAATGAGGAAGATAATCATGTGTATATGACCGGTCCTGCACAGGTGGTGTATACCGGTTCGGTGGATATTTAAGCCGGATTAAACACCAATAGCAATAGATATGGAATCCCCCGCGAGCTGCGAGCTTACGGGGGATTTCTGCATCCGCCGGGCCTTCACCCGGTGGAATTTGAACTTTTCGCTGCGGCTGGAGCACGATTTCCCTGATGAACTCTGCCAATTGCACCATAGCCCGCCATTTTTTAAAAATCCTGCCCGAAATACAACATTTTCCACGTTAATCCGCTCCAAATCCGGAATTGTTGTACGAAAAGCAGCATTTCGCCTCCTCCAACCCACTTTGCGAGATAATTCCTGTATTTCATACAACAATCCTCTAGAATGCCCCGGTATCTATGAGCTAAAGCTGTAATACGTGCAACATTTTGCCGGTGTGGCGTGGATTCAAGTGACGTGAATTTAAGCGGCGTGAACTTAAGAATCTCAATTCAGTGCATGGATACCCGGGAGCTCCAGTCCGCCGGGGAGCCAGCCGAATAATGGCAAGGATATCCGCGAATAATAGAACTCTGCATGAGCATGGGAGGGATGAGGCGGATATGAAGTCATGGTCCAATAAACATAAACAGACAACAGCTGCAACTCCGGCGAACCAGCCAGCTGAAGGCGGAACTCCTTATCTGTCCGATAACGTTGCCCGGAATCTGGATAATATGCAGTCTGAGCTTGGCGGCAGTCCGGATCTCAAAGTCCGCAGAATCCAGATCGGGGGAGAACGCCGGATTGAAGCGGCGGCAATTCATCTCAGCGGATTGGCCGATACGGTGGCCGTTAACGAATTTGTGATTGGCTCGCTGCTGGGCAATACGGAGGACCTGTTCCCGGACGATTCGGACGATATGGTAACAGCCAGCAATCAAGCCGCACCGGAGACCAGCCATGGCGGTGCAGCAGCTTCCGGCACCGCCGCTCGGGCAGAAGCTGCAATTAACGCCACAGCTGAGTCTGCTGCTAACTCCGCTGCTAAGTCTGCCCCCATATTCACCGCAGAGCCCGGCACCGGACGCTCCACCCTCCCGCAGCTGATTCTAAACCGCGCCCTGGAAATCGGCGACGCGGTACTTCAGGAGGGATGGAAGGATATCATGTTGGCAGTTCTCTCAGGCGACACCGTTATATTGCTGGAGGGATACAGGACAGCTATTATCTGCGAGACCCGGGGCGGAGAGCAGCGCTCGGTCAGCGAGCCTTCCTCACAGCTTGTGGTTCGGGGGCCGAAGGATGGTTTTGTAGAGTCAGTGGCCACGAACATCTCACTGATCCGCCGCCGGATCAAATCGCCCAAGCTGCGTCTGGAATACATGAAGATAGGTACAGAAACACAGACCCATGTGGCTCTGATGTATATGAAGGGGATAGCCGGGGAAGATCTGATCCGGGAAGTCAGGGAACGTCTGCATAAGATAGCCCTAGATGAAGTGCTGGAGTCAGGCTTCATTGAAGAATTAATTCAGGATAAGACGTTCACACCGTTTCCTACCATATACAATTCGGAACGGCCGGATGTGGCGGCAGGTAATCTGCTGGAGGGCAGAGTGGTCATTATTGTCGACGGAACCCCGTTTGTCCTGATCCTTCCGGCAGTGTTCACACAGTTTTTTCAGTCTGCAGAGGATTATTCCCAGCGTTTTGATATCGCCATTTTGATGCGGGTCATCCGTTATGTCAGCTTTCTGGTCCTGATTCTCGGCCCTTCCGTTTATCTGGCACTGACTACCTATCATTATGAGATGATACCGACAACACTGCTGATCAATCTGCTCTCGCAGCGGGAGAATGTGCCTTTCCCGGCTTTTGTGGAGGTGCTGCTGATGGAAACGGCTTTTGAGATTCTCCGGGAAGCCGGAGTGCGGATGCCCCGTGTCATCGGGCAAACGGTATCCGTTGTCGGTGCGCTTATCCTGGGAACCGCTGTGGTGGAAGCGGGGATCATTACACCGATCATGGTTATCGTGGTAGCGTTGACCGGGATTGCCAGCTTTGCCATTCCGGCGTATAACATGGCGATTGCCGGTAGGCTTATCCGGTTTGCTTTTCTGATCATGGCAAGCATGTTCGGCTTCTACGGGATTACGCTGGCACTGATTGTACTAGTGGCACATATGAACAGCCTGCGTTCCTTCGGCATTCCCTATCTGTCCCCGTTCGTGCCTCTTTCGGTCAAAGGGCAGAAGGATACGATTCTCAGGCTGCCGCTCTGGCTGATGGGCCCCCGCAAATCACCGCAGCAGATGCGCGCAGAGCTGCCTGAATACATGCAGCTAACGACGGGCTATGACGAGCAGCTGTCTCCGCTCATTCTCAAGAATAATACCGCTGCCAGGCAGCAGGCCGAAGGTGAACAACATGAAACTGATGAATAAGATAACCGTCATCCCTGGACTGCTGCTGGCTCTTCTGCCGCTGCTCCTGCTTACCGGCTGCTGGGACAATGTGGAGCTTAACCGACGGGCCATTGTCTCAGGGGTAGCCATCGACCGGGGGCCGACCGAGGCCGAGAAATACCGGCTGTCTTTTCAGGTCATCGTTGCTGAGGAAATATCCGGGGAGAATGCCCGGGGGATTTCCCCGGTTGCCATGTACACAGGTACCGGCCGGACGATGTTCGAGGCACTGGCCGATGCTTCCCGGCAAACAGCGCGTTTCTTATCCCTGGGGCATGTACGGGTGCTGGTGGTGTCCGAGGAGCTTGCCCGTGAAGGAATCAAGGATATCCTGGATGTGCTGGAGCGGGAGAGTGATACCAGGCTAACCAGTCTGATCTTTATCGCCAAAGGACAGCCGGCGCATGAACTGATGTCGACGATGACTGTGTTCAGCAAAATCCCCGCGAATGATCTGGTAGAGAAGCTGGAGACAACCTCCAAGCAGTTCGGCTACAACTTCCGGATGGAGGTGGATGATGTGATCCGCGGGGTTCAGCTCACAGGAGGCGGACCTATTATCAATGGGGTGTTTACGAGCGGAAGCAGGGAGGGCGCAGACACCAACGATAACCTGAAAAGCATTTCACCCAAGACCATTCTGAGAATTTCAGGACTGGCAGCGTTCAAGGACGATAAGATGAAAGGCTGGCTGGACGGCGACGCCGCACTGGGCACCGTTCTTTTGCATAACAAAATCAAAGAGTTTCCCGTTGTAATCAAGGACAAAGAAGGCGGCTATCTGTCTTTCAATGTCTATCAGTCCCAGGTAACCTTGAAGGCGGCTGTTACAGATCCGGAGCATCCGGTCATTATCGTGAAAATCAGACAACAGGCTGCGATTAAGGAATCTGCCAATTCCCTGGACCTTACTTCACCGGAGGTACTGGATGGATTGTCTGAACAGCTGACGGAGGAAACGATCAAGCAGATTAAGACAGCGATTGCTTCAGCCCGGGAGTTCAAAAGCGATTATCTCGGCTTCGGTCAGGTGCTGCAGCGGAGCCATCCGCGCGGCTGGAAGCAGGTCAAGGATCATTGGGAGGATATTTTCGCAGCCTGTGAAGTCCAATTTGACGCAGATGCCGTCATCCGGCATACGGATATGCGCAGCAACTCTTTTCAGATCAACAAATAAATCCGGGGAGGTTTACATATGGGGACAATCAAAATCGGACTGGGCCAGTTCTTCTGCTTGACCGTTTTGTTTGAGCTGGGAACGGCACTGGTTGTCAATCTGGGCATGGAGTCCGGCAGGGATGCCTGGCTCTCGATTCTGGTCGGCTGTGTGGCCGGTCTGATCGTGTTCACGGGTTATGCCTATCTGTACCGCAAGCACCCCGACATGCCTTTTACCGCCTATACGCGGCAATTGCTCGGCAAATATATCGGAACCCCGGTGGCCATACTGTACATCATTCTCTACATTAACCTTGCCGCCCGGGATTTGCGCGATGGCAGCACTATGCTCGCTATGGCAACCATGCACAACACTCCGCTGTTTATTCTCAGCACGCTGATGGTGCTCTCGGGGGCGTATGTGCTGCATAAAGGCGTGGAGGTGCTGAGCAGGACTTCGGTGGTTTTTGCGCTTGTCGTGATGCTGATCGGCTTGTTCGGCACAATTATGCTGGTGCTCTCGGGGTCTATCAATTTGCACAGACTGCTGCCCGTGCTTGAGAATGGCCTCCAGCCTGTGATGGTCTCGGTGGCGCATCAGAATTACATGTTTCCGTTCGGGGAGATGGTTTGCTTCACCATGCTGATGCCCTATTTGTCCAGTGTCAAAAAAGGACCATGGGTCATCGCCGCCGGTATCCTCTTCTCCGCCATTCTGCTCAGCTTCACTATGGCCTTGAATATTTCAGTCCTGGGTGAGGATATTGTGGAGCGCTCCCCGCTGCCGCTGATGCCGACGATCAGCAAGATTTCGATCTCGGATTTCATCCAGCGTGTGGATATATTTGTAGTGATGGTGCTGATTATCGGGGTGTTTTTCAAAATGGCCGTATTCTTTGCCGCTGCGCTGGTCGGCATTTCGGAGCTGTTCCATGTACCTTTCCGCCGGATGCTGTATCCTTGCGCGCTGATTATTCTGTTCACCTCCATGCTGGATGCCCGCAGCTTTACAGAGCATCTGGATGAGGGCGGTGGTCTTTTATATTTGGTGTATCCCTTTTTCATGCTGGTTGTTCCGGCGGTGCTGGTAGTGATGGCGGCAGTCCGGGCTCATTTCTCTGCGCCGCGTCCGGGCTGAGTTCCGCGTATCCAGTAGACGGCATCCGGCACGATCATGCAGAGGATCAGCACAGCTGCAGTCAGCTTCTCGGAAGCAGTATAGAGCAGGTAATTGAAAATGTAGCCGATATTATCCAGCCCGTACCCGAAAAGCCAATCCCCCAGATACAAATACAGCAGCGAGAGGGCGGACAGCAGCAGGATGACAGCATATTTGCGCAGCAGCAGCTTACGGGTGTTTTTTTTCATTGGACAGGCTCCTCTGTAAAAGAATAGGAGTAGTATGAATCATTTGCCGGTATGCCATGCAAAGGGCGGCTGTTTCCGCTGATCAAAGCTTATCATCCATCCCGTTTTATGTTACATTAGTATGAAACTAATGACAAAAAAGGGGAGGTTCTTGCGGTGAAGCCGGATTTGCGTTCTGCATGGGAGAATAACGTATTGGTCGGAGACGGAGCGATGGGAACCTTTTTATATCAAAAGGGTTTCCCTGTAGGCATCTCCTATGAGGAATTAAATCTGACCTCTCCGGAGGTGATTGAGGATGTGCACCGGAGCTATATGGAGGCCGGTTCTGTCCTGCTGGAGAGTAACACATATTCGGCAAACTATGATAAGCTCTCCAAATTCGGGCTGGAATCGAAGGTTGCCGAGATCAACCGTGCCGGGATAAGAATTGCCCGTACTGCCGCCGGAGAGAACGGATATGTAGTCGGGGCTGTGGGCTCGATACGCGCCGGCAAACGGGCTAATTTGTCCTCGTCCGAACTTAAGCGGTTTTTCTCACAGCAGATTGCCGCCCTGCTGGAAGAGCAGCCGGATGGTATTATGCTGGAGACCTTCTATGATGTGGAGGAGCTTCACCTGGCGCTTAGAACCGTCCGCAAGCTCAGTGAGCTTCCGGTAATCTGCCAGCTGGCCGTGGATGATTCGGCGCGTACACTGGACGGGCTGACACTGCCTGAGGCGTTCCGCATTCTGGAACAGGACGGTGCAGATGTCATCGGCTTCAACTGCAACACCGGGCCGAACGGCATCAAGCGTGCGCTCGGTACTCTGCAGGGGAGGCTAGTGCTTCCGGTATCAATCTATCCCAATGCCGGGGTAGCGGATTATGTGGACGGCCAGTACCGCTATGGGGCATCTCCGGAATACTTCGGCCAGATGGCCCCGGTCTTCGCGGATATGGGCAGCCGGATCATCGGAGGATGCTGCGGCACCACTCCCCGGCATATTGCGGAGATTTCCGCTGCGCTCAAGGAGTATGAGGTTACACCGCTTCCGGAACCAGATGAACATAGAATGGCAGAGCGGATTTCTGTGCATGAGCATTTGAGCGAGGATGATGGACAAGGCGGAGCAGAACCGACACTTGTGGATCTGGTCAAGGAACGGCATACGGTAATCGTAGAGCTTGACCCGCCGCGTGATTTGGACATCGCGAAGTTCATGCGGGGAGCGGAAGCGCTGCGTAGAGCCGGTGCGGATGCGCTGACACTGGCAGACAACTCGCTTGCGGTTACCCGGATGAGCAATATGGCACTGGGACATCTGGTTCAGGCACGTACGGGCTTGCGGCCGCTGGTGCATATTGCCTGCCGGGACCGCAATCTGATTGGTACCCAGTCGCATTTAATGGGCTTTGATGCCCTTGGCATTGACCATGTCCTGGCGGTAACCGGTGATCCTGCGCGTTTCGGTGATCTGCCGGGGTCCAGTTCGATTTATGATCTGACTTCTTTTGAAATTATACGTATGATCAGGCAGCTGAATGACGGTGTGGCCTTCTCGGGCAAGCCGCTCAAACAGAAGGCGAAGTTCGTGATCGGTGCTGCGTTTAATCCCAACGTCAAGCATTTGGACAAGGCGGTGGAGCGGCTGGAGAAGAAGATCGCATCCGGTGCGGATTATATTATGACCCAGCCTGTCTATGATCCTGAATTAATTGCCCGGATTGCCAAAGCCACAGAGCATCTGGATATCCCGATCTTTATCGGAATCATGCCGCTGGCCAGCGGCCGGAACGCTGAATATCTCCATAATGAGGTTCCGGGAATTCAGCTCTCCCCCGAGGTCCGCAGCCGCATGCAGGGACTGGAAGGCGAAGCGGGGCGCGCGGAAGGCGTTCTTATCGCCAAGGAGCTGCTGGATGCGGCGACTGCGCATTTTAACGGCATCTATCTGATTACACCCTTTATGTTCTATGATATGAGTGTACAGCTGCTGGAGTATGTCTGGGAGAAGCAGGGACGCAGATTGTCCCCCTTGTTTCGCTAGTAAGAATCAATTACAATAGTGTAATGGATGTGATTCCGTTGTCATTTAGTATGACCGGATACGGTCAGTCATCCCTGCAATTCGGTGGACACAAGATTAGTTTCGAAGTCAAATCGGTGAATAACCGTTACTGCGAAGTTGTGCTGCGGATGCCCCGGGATTGGACGGGTTATGAGGATATGGTGCGGCGGCTGGTTCAAGCCCATATCAAACGGGGACGGGTAGATGTCATCATTAATAGGGAACTCACCGAGGGTGCGGCTGACGCGCATGCGCTGAACCGTACGCTGGTGAAGTCCTATCTTGACGCAGCAGAGGCCTTAAGACGGGAGTATGGATTCCAGGGAGAGTTGACTCTCCGTGATATACTTTCTATGCCCGGTGTTATGGAATTCAAGGAAGAGATTCCGACTGCTGCTGCGTCTCCCTCTGAAGAAGTTGCAGAGCTCCTCGAGAAGGGGCTCCGCCTTAGTCTGGAGGCCCTGCTGGAGATGCGTGCCCGCGAGGGCGGTTATCTGGCTGCTGACCTGTCACGCCGGCTTGACCGGCTGGAGGAGCTGCATGCCGGGATAACCGGGCTTGCGCCTATGGTTGTGCATGAATACCGCGAGAAGCTGCGGCAGCGGCTCAGCGGACTGAATGACGGGAACTTCCCGTGGGATGAGCAAAAATTCGGCATGGACATTGCTATTTTCGCCGACCGCTGCAGTATAGATGAGGAGCTTACCCGGCTGTACAGTCATTTCGGGCAATGCAGGGCTTTGCTGCTTGGCAGTGAACCTGCAGGACGCAAACTTGATTTTCTCATTCAGGAGATGAACAGGGAGACCAACACGATCGGGTCCAAGTGCAATCATCTGGACATTGTGAATCTCACGCTTGACATGAAGGCGGAGCTTGAGAAGATACGCGAGCAAGCGGCGAATTTAGAATAACAGGGACCTGAAACAAGCAAAGATGTAACTTATGGGGGGAACAACCGGAACATGGCAATCAAATTAATCAACATCGGCTTTGGGAATATCGTGTCGGCCAACCGCATTATTTCCATTGTCAGCCCGGAATCTGCACCGATCAAACGAATTATTCAGGAGGCCAGAGACCGGCATATGCTGATCGACGCCACCTACGGAAGACGGACGCGGGCCGTCATTATTACAGACAGCGACCACGTCATTCTCTCGGCTGTTCAGCCGGAGACCGTTGCTCACCGCCTATCCAGCAAAGATGACGATAACGACGAATAACAACAAATGGAGTGTACTATGTCAAAAGGATTGCTGATCATACTATCCGGCCCATCCGGCGTCGGCAAAGGTACGGTATGCACTGCGCTGCGGCCGAAGATGCCTGAACTCGTCTATTCCGTTTCCGCCACCACGCGTTCACCGCGTGCAGGTGAAGAGAACGGCGTCAATTATTTTTTCAAATCCAGAGAGCAGTTCGCGGACATGATTGAAGGTGACCAGCTGCTCGAATATGCGGAGTACGTAGGCAATTATTACGGTACTCCGCGTGACTTTGTGGAGAGAACACTCGAGAGCGGAAGAGATATTATTCTGGAAATCGAGGTTCAGGGAGCTCTCAAAGTCAAAGACAAATTCCCGGAAGGCATCTTTGTCTTCCTTCTTCCTCCGTCGATGGACGAGTTGAAGGACCGTATCCGCGGACGCGGTACGGAGCATCCTGATGTGATTAATCACCGCATGTCTGTTGCAGAGGATGAAATCGGCCTGATCCGGCATTATGATTACGCAGTAGTGAATGACGAGATCGATCTGGCCTGCAAGCGAATAGAAAGCATTATTATCGCCGAACATTGTAAGGTGAGATGATAGGTTCTACAGGATTGGTTCATATTCATAGTAAAAGATGAAGAGGTGTTCTACATGCTATATCCATCCATTGACGAACTGGTGACCAAGGTCGACAGCAAGTATTCCCTGGTTGTCGCTTCAGCCCGCCGGGCTAGAGCGCTCCGTGAAGGCGGAAAGACTGATATCAAGAACCCGAGATCGCACAAGTTTGTTGGTGTTGCGCTTGAAGAGATCTATGAAGACCGCATTATCGTAACACGCGGCGACGAAGAATAGTCTCAAGGTTCCGGCTCAAGGCTCACAGCAGAAACGGAAACCATCCCGCTTAGGGATGGCGCAGCCGTTTCTTCTTGAGTTAAGCCAGTTAAGCTGCACAATGAAATAGATAATAGCCCGCACCGGGCTGTTCCTGACAACCGGAAGGTTGTTATTTTTTTCTCTATTTATAAGGAAATTTAGTTCCTTTATTCAAAAAACTAAATGAAATCTATACAGCTTCCTTTTGACGTAAATATGAAGATTTTCATTTCTTCTTTTCATAGCGGCATATACAATGGGCACAGATTGAGGAACAGGGGGGAGATCAGTTTGAAGAGTTTACAAGGAAAGTCGATTATACTCGGAATTACAGGAGGCATTGCTGCCTATAAGGCGGCGGCCCTGACCAGTAAGCTTACCCAGCAAGGCGCCGAGGTTCATGTCATCATGACAGCGTCGGCCAAGCAGTTCATTACGGAGCTGACACTGCAGTCATTGTCGAAGCAACGGGTATACAGCGATACTTTTCAGGAACGCGACCCGTCCTCCATCTCACATATTGATCTGGCGGATTCGGCCGATCTGGTCCTGATCGCACCGGCTACCGCGAATATTATTGCCAAAATGGCGCACGGGCTGGCAGATGATATGCTGTCTACTACACTGCTTGCCGCTACAGCTCCAGTAATGGTAGCCCCTGCGATGAATGTTCATATGTATCAGCATCCGGCGGTATTGAGCAATATCGATACACTCTACAACCGGGGGGTACACTTTATTGAACCGGGCGAAGGACTGCTGGCCTGCGGTTACGTGGGCAAAGGGCGGCTGGAAGAGCCGGAAGCGATCGTGAAGGTTGTGGAGAACTTCTTTGCGCTGCAGAACGACAAGAAATCCGGGCCGCTCGCTGGTAAAAAGGTAGTTGTTACCGCTGGCGGTACGGTAGAACGTATCGATCCTGTCCGTTACATTTCCAATGATTCCTCCGGAAAAATGGGCTTCGCGCTGGCACGGGTAGCACGCGCCATGGGGGCAGAGGTTACCTTGATCGCCGCGCGTACGGATGAAGCGCCGCCGCGCGATGCCGATATCCGGCTGGTCCGCGTGGAATCGGCGCAGGATATGTATGAAGCGGTCACGGAGCGCTGGGCTGATTGCGACATCCTCATTAAAGCGGCAGCTGTCGCAGATTACCGCCCGAGACACAGCGCGGAGTCCAAGATCAAAAAGAGCGGTGACACCATGACCCTTGAACTGGTGAAGACTACCGATATTCTGGAGAGTCTCGGCAAAATGAAGGATAAGCAGTTCCTGATCGGGTTTGCCGCCGAAACCGGAAATGCGGAATATTACGCCAAAGACAAGCTGGTGCGCAAGAATCTTGACCTGATCGTAGCCAACGATGTTGCAGTGGAAGGTGCCGGATTCGGCACCGATACCAACATTGTGTCAGTCTATGATGCAGACGGCCTGGTACTGGATCTTCCCTTAGCTTCCAAGGATGAGGTAGCGCGCCGGGTGCTGCAGCTCGCCGCTGAGCGTGTTGCCGGAGCCTTGTTATAATGGATATTGCCAAGGTCATTGTCGATGTTCCTGTGCGCAGCACCGACCGGCCGTTTGATTATTTGATTCCCGATTCACTGAAGCTTTGGATTGAAGTAGGCAGCAGAGTGGCGGTTCCGTTTGGACCCCGGACCGTTCAGGGCTTTGTTGTATCCCTGGAGTCGGGAGAGACCGGCAGTGTATCAAGAATGAAGCCGATTGTGGAAGTGCTCGATCTGCTGCCTCCGCTGTCGCCGGAGCTGGTAGAGCTGGGCGACTGGATGAGCCAAAGATATGCCTGCAGACGGATCTCCGCACTGCAGGCTATGCTTCCGACTGCCTTGAAGGGCAAAGCCGAGCGGCTGATCTCGCTGGGTGATGCAGAGGCAGCAGCCCATACTCCCGGAGATGAGCTGTTTCCGCTTTTCCTGGAGGCTGACAACGAAGAGCAGGAGATTACTGACTTCGTCAGACGCCACGGGGAAGTATCGATGAAGCTGCTGACCCGTACCTTCCCGGAGGCTGCTGAGACTGTAAAGTTCATGGTGCGGCGCGGTGTGCTGGCGGAGAGCCAGTCGATCAAGGACAAGATGGGCAAGAAGAAGCTGAAGGCCGTTGATTTGGCCATTGGCCTCTCCGCAGCACGCGAATCCCTGCCGGGCTTCCCGGCGCGTTCGGCGCGCCAGAAGGAAGTGTTGTCCTTCCTGATCGATATGGAGGCAACACTTCCCATGCCGCTCAAGGATGTGCTGTCGGTTCTTCAGGTTACGGCTGGCACGGTGAAGGCACTGGAGGACAAAGGGTATATTGAGATTAGTGAAATTGAAGTATACCGTGACCCCTATCAGGGACGCGATTTCAAGCCGAGTACACCCTTGCCGCTGACAGCGGAGCAGGAGGTTGTGTATAAGCGGATTGTGGGAACTGTAGAGCAGCAAACGCATGAAGTCTTCTTATTGCACGGGGTAACGGGCAGCGGGAAGACGGAAATTTATCTGCAGTGCATTCAGCGCTGTGTGGAGCAAGGGCGTCAGGCCGTAGTGCTGGTGCCGGAAATTGCCCTGACTCCACAGATGGTTGAACGGTTCAAAGGCCGGTTCGGCAGCGGGGTGGCGGTAATGCACAGCCGGCTGTCTGTCGGCGAACGTTACGACGAATGGCGCAAGATCCGTGAGGGCAAAGCGATGGTTGCTGTCGGCGCACGCTCGGCAGTGTTTGCTCCGTTCGCCAATCTGGGCCTCATTATTATGGATGAAGAGCATGAGGGCTCCTATAAGCAGGAAGAAAATCCGAAATACCATGCCCGTGATGTCGCGGTCCGCCGGGCTGAACAGGGCGGGGCAGTAGTGATTCTGGGCTCGGCTACGCCTTCACTGGAGAGCTATCACGCAGCCAGATCACAGAGCGATATTCATTTCTCCCCTATTCTGCTGGAGATGCCTAGCCGCGCACTCGGTAACGAGCTGCCCAAGGTGGCAGTGGTTGATATGCGCGATGAGCTGAAGGAAGGCAACCGCTCGATGTTCAGCCGCAGGCTGCATGCTGCGCTGGTGAGCAGGCTGGAACGCGGAGAGCAGACGGTACTTCTCTTGAACCGCAGAGGGTTCTCCACCTTCGTCATGTGCCGGAGCTGCGGATATGTTGCCGGTTGTCCCGAATGCGATATCTCGCTGACCTATCATAGCCGCAGCGACAATCTGCGCTGCCATTACTGCGGCCATGCCGAGCCTGCACCTAAGCTGTGCCCCGAATGCGGCAGCGAGCATATCCGCTTCTTCGGTACAGGGACCCAGCGGGTCGAAGAGGAGCTGGGCAAGTTGTTTCCCGGTATCCGCGTCATCCGTATGGATGTGGATACAACCACGGAGAAGGGTTCACATGAGAAGCTGCTGAATCAGTTCAGGGACAAGAAGGCCGATGTACTGCTGGGAACGCAGATGGTGGCTAAGGGACTAGACTTCCCCGATGTTACACTGGTCGGTGTCATCACTGCGGACTCGGCGCTGAATCTACCGGATTTCCGGGCGGCCGAGAAGACCTTCCAGCTGCTGACACAGGTTGCCGGAAGAGCGGGCAGACATCAGCTGCCCGGCGAAGTGGTTGTGCAGTCTTATACACCGGAGCATTATTCGATCATCCATGCCAGCGGACATGATTACAGATCGTTCGTGCGGGATGAACTGAAGCACCGTAAGGAGCTGCATTATCCGCCGTATTGCCGGCTGATTCTGGTTACGCTGTCGCATGAGCAGCTTCCGCTGCTGCTGAAGCTGGCGGAGAATTATGCCCTGAATATCCAGGGCAAAGCAAGGCTGCTGCGCTGGTATGGCAGTCTGGACAAGCTCTCCTCGGATGCACTGGATCTGCTGGGTCCGGTAGCGTCACCCTTGCCGCGGCTCAAAGGCCGTTACAGATTCCAGTGTATTATCAAATGGCGCGGTGCGATCGATGCGATCGGACTGGCCCGTCAGGTGGCCGAGGAGCTGGAGGACTCTGTCCGTGACAAAGGACTGCAGATCAGCATTGATGTGGACCCGCAGATGTTGATGTAATCTCCCGGCGTGTTACAATGGGTAAGGTGTTTTACTATGAAATGAAAGAATGATTTCATTTTATATACTATAGACATGTTCAGAACAAGGATGGTGTTTTTGTAATGGCAATCAGGCTAATCGTGAAAGAACCGGATGAAGTATTACACAAGAAAGCTAAGACCGTAACAACCGTAACCCCGAATGTGCAAAAACTGCTCGACGATATGGCGGATACGATGTATGACGCGGAAGGCGTTGGTCTCGCAGCTCCGCAGGTTGGAATTCTAAAGCGTCTAATCGTAATCGATGCCGATGAAGAGCATGGATTGATCAAGCTGATTAACCCTGAAATTATCAGCATGGACGGGGAGCAGTTCGGACCTGAAGGCTGCCTGAGTATCCCCGGCCTGAACGGCGATGTACGCCGTGCAGAGACAGTAACCGTACGCGGTCTGGACCGTGAAGGCAACGAAGTTACAATTACCGGAAGCGGATTGCTTGCACGGGCTTTTCAGCATGAAATCGATCACCTGAACGGTGTGCTGTTCACGGATATCGCCGAGAAGGTATATGAGTATACAGCTGAACGCAGTGAAACTGAGGAGTGAATGAAATGAAGATAGTGTTCATGGGAACGCCGGCTTTTGCGGTACCCTCCCTGCGGATGCTGCTGGAGGAGGGCTATGAGGTAGTCGCTGTGGTTACCCAGCCGGACCGTCCGCAAGGACGCAAGAAGACGCTTGCCCCTTCACCTGTGAAAGAGGCTGCACTTGAACTGGGCTTGCCGGTTCTTCAGCCGGAACGGATGCGGCGCCCGGAGGCGGTAGCTGAACTGGCTGCCTATGAGCCGGATCTGATTGTTACAGCGGCTTACGGGCAGATTCTGCCGAAAAGTGTGCTGGAGCTGCCGAAGAACGGATGTGTGAATGTCCATGGCTCACTGCTGCCGAAATACCGCGGCGGCGCCCCGATCCAGCGCTGCATCATTAACGGTGAGAAGGTAACGGGTGTGACGCTGATGTATATGGCTGAAGGACTGGATACCGGAGATATGATCTCGCGGGTAGAGGTGCCGATTGAGGACGAGGATACCTCAGGCACCATGTTCGGGAAGCTGAGCATTGCCGGACGTGATTTACTGAAGGCGGAAATGCCGCGCCTCGCGGCTGGACGTGTAGAGGCGACGGTGCAGGATGACAGCGAAGCAACTTATGCGCCAAATCTCAGCCGCGAAGATGAACGGATCGACTGGACGGCCGGGTCACTGGCAACCTATAACCGTATCCGCGGGCTGGTACCATTCTCGGGTGCCTTCACCCTATGGAATGACGAGACCTTCAAGGTATGGGCGGCGGCGAAGCCGGATAACGGCAGTTCCGCCGGCGGCAATGCTGCTCCGGGTACAGTGCTGGCTGTAAGCGAACGAGGGGTTGAAGTGAAGACCGGCGACGGGATTCTCCTGCTGACAACCGTACAGCCTGCCGGCAAAAAAGCGATGAGTGCGGCAGATTTCAGCCGCGGCGCAAGTCTTAAGCCCGGCACGGTGCTGGGGTGAGCGCGGGCGGCAAAGGCGGCGGACCGCGTAATCCCTCTGGCGGCAACAGGTCAGCGGCTTCCGGGAGCTCAGCTCCGGGTGGTCAAGCCAGAGGAGCGGGCAAGAAGAAGCCGGGCGGCAAACCGCCGGCGGCTGCTTCTGCACGCGAGGTTGCGCTTGATGTTCTTGTCCGCGTAGAGCAGCAGGGGGCCTACAGCAATCTGCTGCTCGGCAGCAGCCTGCAGAAAGGCGCTCTCAGCCGTGAAGATACCGGACTGGCTACGGAGCTGGTGTATGGCACGATCTCACGGATGATTACTCTGGATTATGTTCTGGAGGGTTTTGTGAGCAAGGGAGTAGCTAAGCTTCAGCCCTGGGTGCGTAATCTGCTGCGTCTGAGCCTGTACCAGATTATGTATCTGGACCGGGTTCCTTCGCATGCAGCCGTTAATGAGGCTGTGAATATAGCCAAGAAACGCGGCCATCAGGGTATTTCCGGCATGGTTAACGGCGTGCTTCGCAGCGTGCTGCGGGCCAGGGAACTGCCGGTGTTGCCGGAGGGGCTCAGCAGGGAAGAGCGGATCTCTATTGTTCATTCCCATCCGCTCTGGATGGTGCAGCGCTGGTCTGCGGAATATGGCACAGACACGGCGGAGGCCATGTGTGCTGCGAATAACGAAGCGCCTGCGGTCAGTATCCGCGTCAATACAACTATGATCAGCCGTGAGGCGCTGCTGGCCGAGATGCTCGAAGCGGGTCTTGAGGCCTCTGAATCGAAGGTTAGCCCCTTCGGGCTGATTGTTAAGGGCGGCGGCAATATGGCTCTGACTTCCTGGTACAGTGACGGATATCTCTCAGTGCAGGATGAAAGCTCCATGCTGGTGGCTGAGGTTGTAGCTCCTGAAGCAGGAATGAAGGTGCTGGACTGCTGCGCCGCTCCCGGAGGCAAAAGCGCGCATATGGGCGAGTTGATGAAGGACGAAGGAGCTATACTGGCCAATGATCTGCATGAGCATAAGGCGAAGCTTATCGCAGATCAGGCGGCCCGTCTGGGTCTGGAATGCATCGCTACCTTAAGCGGCGACGCACTGCAGCTGGGTGCCGCTCTTCAGCCGGAATCCTTCGACCGGATTCTGCTGGATGCCCCTTGCTCGGGGCTTGGGGTGATCCGGCGCAAGCCGGATCTGAAGTGGCGGAAGCAGCCCGGAGATGTGGACAGCGTAGCTGCGCTGCAGCATGAACTGCTGCAGTCGGTCGCCGGGCTCCTGAAGCCTGGCGGTGTGCTGGTCTACAGCACCTGCACTACCGAGCAGGCGGAGAATAGCCGGATTATCGGGGATTTCCTGGAGCATAATCCCGGGTTCGCTCCGGTCAGCTTCAAGACCGCCGTCTGGGAACGGCTTGAGGGAACCGCAATTGCCGCAGGCGATGGAATACAGCTGCTTCCCCATCATTTCGGAAGCGACGGATTCTATATTGCCCGGCTGGAGCGACTCTCGTAATATAGTGATTTCTGCATGGAATTACAGCTTCCCGCCCCGCAGAGGTTTTGCGCGGCGGGCTTTTCTTTTACCGGCTCTGGAATTTGTGTTAAAATAGGAAGAATGAGAAATAATACGCATATAATTTATGAAAGAACAGGTGCTAATAACAATGAAACCTTTAATATATGATTTTTCTTTAGAAGAGTTGCAGCAGTGGGCCAAGGATAACGGAGAGCCGGCTTTTCGCGGCGGACAGATTTTTGACTGGCTGTATGTGAAGAGGGTCAATGATTTTGAATCCATGAGCAATCTCTCCAAGGCACTGCGCGGCAAGCTGGTGGAACAGTTCAGTATTTCGGCTCTGACCGAAATTACGAAGCTGGAATCCAAAGACGGTACTGTGAAATTCCTGTTCGGTCTGCATGATGATCATGCGATTGAGACAGTTATTATGAAGCACAATTACGGCAACAGCGTATGTGTAACTACCCAGGTGGGCTGCCGGATCGGCTGTACCTTCTGCGCGTCTACGCTTGGAGGTCTGAAGCGCGATCTGACCGCAGGGGAGATTGTAGCCCAGGTAGTGCGTTCCCAGCAGATTCTTGATGCCCGCGGCGAACGCGTCAGCAGCATTGTTATCATGGGCACCGGCGAACCTTTCGAGAACTACGACGCAACCATGAGATTCCTGCGCCTCATGATCCATGAGAAGGGTCTGAATATTGGCCAGCGCCATATTACAGTATCGACCAGCGGGATTGTGCCGAATATTTACAAGTTTGCTGACGAGGATACGCAGATCAATCTGGCGATCTCGATTCATGCGCCTAATGATACGCTCCGTTCCAAGCTGATGCCGGTTAACCGCCGCTATCCGTTTGATGATGTAATCGAGTCATTGCGCTATTATCAGGCCAAGACAGGCCGCCGGATCAGTTTCGAATATGCCTTGATCGGCGGCGTGAACGATCAGCCCGAGCATGCCGAGGAATTAGCGGGTGTGCTTAAGACCATGCTCTGCCATGTGAACCTGATTCCGGTTAACCATGTGCCTGAGCGCAAGTATGTACGGACTTCCCGCAATGATATCTTTGAATTTCAGCGTATACTGGCCGATCATGGCGTGAACGTTACGATCCGCCGTGAGCAAGGCCATGATATTGCGGCCGCATGCGGTCAGCTGCGTGCCAAACATATGGAGTTGGGGTGAGGATATTTGATCAGAACAGTTCAAGCCAGCGACATTGGCCGGGTACGTACCGTCAATGAGGATTCGGTCTGGATCGGTGCTACGCGCCACGGTTATACCCTCGGTATTATAGCCGACGGGATGGGGGGACATTTGGCTGGCGATACCGCGAGCAGGATTGCGCTGGAGACGGTCAGGAACATTCTGGACCAGCTGCAGCCTGATCTTCCGGAGGCAGAGCTGAAGGAGGCACTGTCAGCCGCCATATTGGAAGCCAATCACACGGTCCACAAAGAGGCTCAAAGCGATGAGAAATACCACAACATGGGGACTACCATCGTAGCTGCTCTACTGAAAGGGTCAGCGGGATACATCGGCCATATCGGAGACAGCAGGGCATATCTCATTCAGGACGGTGCTGCAATACAACTAACCGAGGACCATACGCTGGTCAATGAGCTGTTCAAGAACGGCCAGATCAGCCTGGAGGAGCTGGGCAGCCATCCGCGCCGTAATGTGCTGACCCGGGCTCTGGGGACGGATGCCGTGGTGTCTGCGGATCTGGCTTCTGTTACGCTTGCACTTGGGGAGCTTCTGCTGCTGTGCAGCGACGGACTCAGCAATTTCGTCAGCCCCGAGCATATGGCCAAGGTAGCCGGAATTCATGAGATTTCTCTGGAAGAAAGAGCGGATCGATTACTTCAGCTGGCTTTGCTTGCCGGCGGCAACGATAATATCAGCGTTGCTATGTTAGAACACCAAGGAGAGGCCGCAGTGCCCGAGACAAAGGAGTGGGATAGATGATCGGTCACGAATTGGGCGGCCGCTACCAAGTCATCGAACGGATCGGTGGAGGTGGCATGGCGCTCGTCTACAGAGCCCATGACATTCTGCTCAACCGGAATGTTGCTATCAAAGTATTGCGCAACCAGTTTGTGCATGATGAGGAATTCATCCGCCGGTTCCGGCGGGAGGCGCAATCAGCTGCATCGTTATCTCATCCAAATGTAGTCAGCATTTACGATGTCGGCCAGGAAGATGAAGTCCATTATATTGTTATGGAATATATTGAAGGCAAGAATCTTAACGAAATTATTAAAGAGCGGGCTCCGCTGCAGGTTGACGAATCCGTGCGGATTGCATCACAAATTTGTGATGCACTTGATCATGCGCATTTGAACCAGATTATTCACCGCGATATTAAACCTCATAATATTCTGATCGGCCGTAATGGCCGGGTTAAAGTAACGGATTTCGGGATTGCCCGGGCGGTTACGTCCACTACCATAACCCAGACGGGTTCCGTGGTCGGTTCCGTACATTATTTCTCGCCGGAGCATGCCAAAGGCGTGACCACAGGAGAGAAGTCCGACCTCTATTCTTTGGGGATCGTGCTCTATCAGATGCTTACCGGGGTGCTGCCTTTTCTGGGGGAAAGCCCGATTAGTGTAGCACTGAAGCATCTGCAGGAGGAATTTGAGGAGCCGCGCCTGCTGAATCCGCTGATTCCGCAAAGCGTGGAGAATGTAATCCTGAGATCAATGCGCAAGAATCCGGAAGAACGGTATCAGTCCGCCAAGCAAATGCTGCAGGATCTGGAGACCTGTCTGCTGCCAGAACGGCGGAGCGAGTCCAAGGTCTTATTCGATGACGAAGAGGACGAGGACAGAACGCGTGTGATTCCTGCAATCAAACCGCTCCAGCGGGGGCTGGGCAGCCGTGGCGGCGGGGGAGAGGAACGTGTCCGCAGTATGGAGGATGCTCCGCCTCCTCCACCCGGCAAGCGCAAATCGGGCCGCGCGGCGCTGTGGATCAGTCTTACCCTGATACTGCTGATCGCCATGGGCGGGGTCGTCTGGTATGTCAACTCCAAATTGTCCGTGGATGAAGTGGCGGTGCCGGTTGTTACCGGTATTTCTTTTGAGCAAGCCAAAGCTGCCCTTGAAGAGGTAGGCTTGTTCGCAGAAGAGCCGCCGGTGCAGGCATACAACCCGAATTTTGCAGAAAATATCGTCTGGAAACAGAGCAAGACTGACACGATGGTCAAGGAAGGGACGCATATTATTCTGACGGTAAGTACTGCTAAGGTACTGCCTAAGCTTAAGGATGTTTCTAATATGAGCTATGATGATGCAGTCAAGGAGCTAATTGCACTGGGAATTGCACAGGATAGAATCACTCCGGACGAACGTTTCAGTGAGGAATTTGAGAAGGGCAAAGTAATCAGCTCTGAGCCTGCAGCAAATAGTGAGTATGATCCTGAGACTGTAACGGTTAAGCTGATCGTGAGTAAGGGGAAAGAGAGCACGAATATGCCGGGCCTCCTTGGAATGACGGAGAAGGAAGCCAAAGCAGCGATTGAGAAAGCCGGCCTTGTGCTGGATGAAATTAAGGAAGAGCCAAGCTTCACGTATGAGAAGGGCATAGTCACGAAGCAGTGGGCGTATGAGGAAGGGGATCAGGTTCCCCCCGGTGAGAAAATAACCATTTACCTCAGTTCAGGTTATCCTCCGGAAGCACTGGAATATACCTTTAACGTACCGGTTGCACCAGCAGTGGACGGACAGAAGAGCAAAATCCGCATTGTCTTTGCAGATGCGCGTAATAATGGCGAGAACCAGGAGTGGGGCACACGCACAATTGGCAAAAGTCAGACCTTATCCGTGAACATGTTGCTTGCTCCCAACAAGGATGGGATGGTATCCGTATACCGGGACGGGGATTTCCTCGAGACTTATCCTATAACTTACGTGGATGTCAAGAATAATAATGTGCAGACGCCTGAACCGCCTCCGGTTCAGACACAGACACCTGAGCCGACCGTTGCACCGACCGAGACTCCGGTTGAGCCGACGATCGAACCGGAGATTCTGCCGCCGGGCAGCGGAGAGGGCGAAGAGACAGGTGCAGGTGACCAGACGGGCTTCGTACCAGGTAAAGACAACAATAATAAACTGCTTGCCGCTTCCCCTGGAAATGGCAAGGGCAAAGGCAAGGACAAGAATAAATAAAAAGAGATAAGCTTCAGCGGGGCGGTGGCAACACCATTACAGCTGGAGCGGCGAAATGACCCGGGGATATAATCTTGGGTCATTTGCGCAAAATCAGGAGAGGAAGGCTTAATATGTATGCCTGAAGGAATCATTATCAAAGCGCTGAGCGGATATTATTATGTGAAGCCGCTTAAGGATGGACTCATCGCAACGGAGGAACAGGCTATACAATGCCGGGGACGCGGAATACTGAAGAAAAGAGGAATAGCTCCTCTGGTAGGTGACCGGATTATCTATATGCTGACCGAGAACGGGGAGGGGATGGTGGATGAACTGCTCCCCCGTGATTCTGAACTGATCCGTCCGCAGGTAGCGAACGTGAAGCTGGCCGTACTGCTGTTCTCTGTACGGGAACCGGATATGAACCTCAACCTGCTGGACAAATTCCTCGTTCATATCGAGCATTCCGGACTGGACACGCTGATTGTACTGACCAAGCAGGATCTGGCGGATGATGAGGGCCAGGCTACAGAAGCAGTCAAAGCTCTCTATGAACAAATTGGCTATGAAGTAATGGTTACGAGCTCACTAAACGGATCAGGCGCCGATGAGCTGCGGAAGCGATTGGGCGGAATCATCAGTGTATTCTCAGGCCAGTCCGGCGTAGGGAAGTCAACCCTGCTGAACCGCCTCGTACCGGGCCTTGAGCTGGAGACAGGTGAAATCAGCATGCGGCTTGGCCGCGGGCGTCATACGACACGTCACGTTGAATTGATGGATATCGGGAATGGCGGTTTCGTGGCCGATACACCGGGGTTCAGCCAGCTGGACTTTCTGGAGCTGGGTGTGGATGAATTGTCCGAATGCTTCCGTGAGTTCGCTTCCTATGCGGAGAATTGCAAATTCCGCGGCTGCAGCCATCTTCACGAACCGGGCTGCAAGGTGATAGAAGCATTGCAGGCTGGAGAGATTGCGGACAGCCGCTATGAGCATTACAAGCTGTTCTACAACGAAATGAAAGATAAAAAGCGGAGGTACTAAACACATGGTTATTATTGCTCCTTCCATATTGTCAGCAGATTTTGCCGCACTTGGCGCAGAAGTCGCGGAAGCCGAAGCCAGCGGTGCGGACTGGATTCATGTAGATGTGATGGACGGTCATTTTGTGCCGAATATTACCCTGGGTCCTGCCATTGTGGCAGCGGTCAAAGCCCATACTTCCCTGCCGCTTGATGTTCATTTGATGATCGAGAATCCGGAACGGTATATTGCTGATTTTGCCGCCGCAGGGGCGGCTGTAATTACCGTCCATGCAGAAGCTTGTGTACACCTGCACCGGGTGGTTCATCAGATCAAGGAGCTCGGCCTGATGGCCGGTGTGGCGATTAATCCGGGTACTCCGGCAGCTGCTGTGCGTGAGGTTCTCGAGGATGTTGATCTGGTGCTGGTCATGACAGTGAATCCGGGGTTTGGCGGACAAGCCTTCATTCCGCGTACGCTGCATAAGATTACACAGCTTAGAGAATGGGCCGGTGAGATCAATCACAAGGGGCTGCGCATTGAGGTGGACGGAGGAATTGCCGAAGCTACAGCACCTCTCGTGGCTCAAGCAGGGGCTGATGTATTGGTAGCGGGCAATGCGGTCTTTGGACGCAGTGACCGCGCAGGTGCAATCCGGGCGATCCGCGAGGCGGCGGATGGTGCTGTCCTTTAATCGCGAGTGCTTAGGTATAGGCCAAGTTATACCCGCATAAATATGGTTACATGAGCAGAAATCTCATGTAGCCTTTTTTTGTACAATAAGGGAGGTCTGCAGTTCGTTGGCATACACATCATGACAGGATAGTCTCCTACTGCATGGCATGAATTGATGGGAGGGTTAATCATGAAATTTTACACGTTCAAGCTGCCAAGATTTTTGGGAGGTTTTGTTAAAGCGATTTTGAACACTTTTCAGAAGAGCTGAGCGAGGCAGAACAGAAAACATGAAAAAAAGCACCTTACGAATGTAAAGGGTGCTTTTTGCTTCAAATATAAGACTTTATATGCTTTGCACTATAAAGTGTCCTTCTATTTCTCGCTGAAACGGATACCGTCTATTTAAGGACGGCATGTCCGTTTCTACTTGATATGAGATATCGCTAGGTCTAGGATAATCCAAGACTAAACGCGTTCAACTTTACCGGCTTTCAAAGCACGGGTGCTGACGTACACGCGTTTCGGTTTGCCGTTCACTAGGATACGGACCTTCTGAACGTTAACTCCCCAAGAGCGACGGTTGCGGTTGTTTGCGTGAGACACGTGGTTGCCGCTGCCCGGTTTCTTGCCTGTTACTGTACATTTGCGGGACATAGATTACACCTCCTTGTTACTTACACCTGCGTAAAACAATACTTAAATATAATATCACAGCAAAATTTGCTACGTCAACCGATTCAAAAACATTTATTTCTTTAGACTCTTATAGTACAATATAAATTAGTGCATTATGTCCAGTTAATCATAGAATTGATTAGGCATGAAGTTAGGAAGGGGAATTCTCATTGAGTAAGCGTTCTATAAACGGGACAGATTTTACCGCAATGGTACTCGCCGGTGCGGAAGAGCTGCAGCAGCATGCGGAGCATGTCAATTCTTTAAATGTTTTTCCGGTTCCGGATGGAGACACGGGAACCAACATGAATTTGACGATGACCGCTGGCGCGAATGAATTGAAGAAAAATAATACTGCCTCTGTAGGCCAATGTGCAGGAGTACTCTCCAAAGGACTCTTGATGGGCGCGCGGGGGAACTCCGGCGTTATTTTGTCGCAGTTATTCAGAGGTCTTGGACGTTATGCAGCCCAATATGAAGAATTGAACACGCAGCAGTTCGCTGCAGCACTGCAGACTGGCGTTGATACAGCCTACAAAGCAGTGGTTAAACCGGTTGAAGGCACGATTCTTACCGTCGCCAAGGAAGCTGCGAGACATGCAGTGTATTATGCGCGCCGTACAACGGATGTTACTGAGCTTATGACCGAAGTATTGGCCAAAGCCAAGGAAGCGCTAGCCAATACACCTGAACTTCTGCCTGTGCTCAAGCAGGTCGGTGTTGTGGATTCCGGCGGTCAGGGTCTGGTCTACATCTATGAAGGTTTCCACCAGTATCTGACCAGCGGATCAGCCGCTGTACAGACACCTGTACAAGGACAAGCCTCAGTTCCTGCACCAATTCCTGCAGCAGTACTGACTAAACCTGAGAACGTATTGTCCTCCGTACAGTCTTCCGCCCAATCCCAGCTTTCTACGGAAGACATCGAATTTTTATATGATATGGAATTTTTCATCAACCGCCAGCTTGGCGCATCTGTGAAATCAGATTTTGATGAGGAAGTTTTTCGGAAAGCGTTGTCAGTTAACGGTGACTCCATTATCGTAATTTCGGATGATGAGACCATCAAGGTGCATGTGCACTCGAAGACTCCCGGCGAGGTGCTTAACCTGGCGCTGCTGCATGGTGAGATCACACAGATTCACATTCTTAACATGCGTGAGCAGCACCGCGATCTGTTGACAGCCGGAATGGATATTGCTCCAATGCCGGATGTATTCGCCGATATTCCGGAAGAGAAGGCCAGCGTACAGTCGCCTGCAGTTCCTCCTGCGGATGATCTGGCGCCATACGGCTTCATCGCAGTCTCTTCGGGAGATGGAATCTCTGATATCTTCCGCAGCCTTGGCGTGGATGCCATCCTGGCCGGCGGCCAGACGATGAATCCTAGCACGGAGGATTTCGTTAATGCGATATCTTCTATTTCAGCGAAGCATATCTACATTTTGCCGAATAACTCCAATATAGTACTGGCTGCGCAGCAGGCCAAGGAGCTGCTGGAAGGCGAACGTGACATCACGGTTATCCCTAGCAAGAGTATTCCCCAGGGAATCTCGGCCGCCTTTGCTTTCCAGGAAGAGGAAGCGGTAGATGCCAACACAAGCAATATGCTTGAGGCAATTGCACAGGTCAAATCGGGACAGGTTACCAATGCCGTGCGGGATACAGTCATTGAAGAGCTGGAGATCAAAGCCGGGCAGTATATCGGAATCTCGAACTCCAAGATCGTTGCTGCCGCCGATGAATTGCTTGCTGTAAGCAAGCAGCTGCTGGCTAGCATGCTGGTGAACGGTGACGAGATTGTGACGGTGCTGACAGGTGCAGATGCCGAAGCAGACGTTACGGATTCCCTCAGCACATGGCTGGAAGAAACATTCCCGCAGGTTGAAGTAGAAGTTCATGATGGAGGCCAGCCGCTGTATTACTATCTTTTCTCAGTGGAGCCATAGACATCTTAGACCTAAGCAAGCAGAGTGGATCAGCTAAATCATAGTATGGGGAGGAAATCCATGAATCGTACCGTAATCGTTACCGACAGCACTTCCGATATCCCGCCTGCCTTGGCGGATCAGTACGGCATTGAAGTCGTTCCGCTGACACTGATGTTCGGCGAAGAGGCTTTCCGGGATAATCTGGATATGACTCCGGAGCAGTTCTATGAGCGTCTTCCCCGCTCGCCGCAGTTGCCGACCACCTCACAGCCGTCGCCGGTCGAATATATGAACGTGTACCGCAGCATTCAGGAACGTTATCCGGGCAGTCCGATCCTGTCCTTCCATATCTCCTCCGGACTTAGCGGAACCTATCAATCTGCTGTCCTGGCCAAATCCATGCTGGAAGAGGAAGGGGAGTCGGTCACCGTGGTTGACTCCCTGTCCGCTTCCTACGGATTCGGGTTCATGGTAGTGGAAGCCGCTAGATTGGCCGGTCAGGGTAAGGCGCCGGAGGAAATTCTGGAGCAGGTAGAGAGTATGCGCAAGTCGCGCAAGCTGTACTTCCTGGTGGATACGCTGGAATATCTCCAGAAGGGCGGCAGAATCGGCAAAGCGTCCGCCATCCTGGGTACGCTGCTCAATATCAAACCGATCCTGTCGATCGATGCAGAAGGAATCATCTATGCGGTAGAGAAGGTTAGAGGCCGCAAGAAGGCAGTTGCCCGCATGATCGAGCTGTTCAAGGCGGATCTGCCGGGTGTGAACAAAATCAATGTGGCCGTGGGTCATACGGCTGAACCGGCTTCCGGCGAAGAATTCCTCAAGGAATTGTCCGGGCATTTCACCTTGGAAGAGAAGGTACTGACCAACATTGGACCTGTCGTAGGCAGCCATGTCGGCAACGGGACCTTAGCCGTATTCATCTGGCCCGCCTAGTATAGGGGATGAACATGGTGCTGGCTTTGGAATCAATTGAAGTGAAACAAATAACTGGCGTGAGCGCTCAAAAGCAAGGCGAGCTTCACGCCTTTGGCGTCTTTACAGTGAAGGATTTGCTGGAATACTACCCGTTCCGTTATGAGGATTTCCGGCCTAAGTCTCTTAGTGAAGTTAAGCATGGCGATAAAGCAACCGTCGTAGCTAAGGTAATCGGCATTCCGGTGCTGCAGCGCTTCGGGGGCAAATCACGTATGAGCTGCAAGATGGTGGCCGAGCCGTGGATGTTCACGGCAACATGGTTCAATCAGCATTATGCACGTGAGCAGCTGACAGTAGGCCGCGAAGTAGTATTAACCGGGAAATGGGACCAGAAACGCAATCAGATTACTGTAACCAATTATGAATTTCCGGACCGGGGAGAAGGCAAGACGGGAACCTTGCAGCCGGTGTACTCTGTAGGCGGCAAGATCACACAATCCTGGATCCGCAAAGTCATAGGCCAGGCCCTGCAGCAGTATGGAGAGCTGATTCCGGAAATCCTCCCGCACAGTATTATGCGCAAGTATGATTTCATGTCGCGTAAAAAGGCAATTGCTACGATCCACCAGCCGGAGGATACACGCGAAGGACAGCAGGGAAGGCGCAGGATGGTCTATGAGGAGCTATTCTTGTTCCAGCTCAAGGTACAGGCCTTCCGTGTACTGAACCGCGGCAGAATGGACGGTGTGGTCCATACAGTGGATAACGCCACAGTCCGCCAGTTTGTGCGGAGTCTGCCGTTTGAACTGACGGACGCCCAGAAGCATGTGGAGCTGGAGATTCTGCATGACATGCGCTCAGGGTACTGTATGAACCGGCTGCTGCAAGGGGATGTAGGCTCCGGCAAAACCGTACTGGCGGCTATTGCACTGTATGCGACCGTACGATCGGGATTTCAGGGGGCACTGATGGTGCCGACTGAGATTCTGGCCGAACAGCATATACGCTCGCTCACCAGAATGTTTGAACCGTTCGGCATTACAGTCGGTCTGCTGACCGGCAGTGTGAACGGACGCAAACGTAAGGATCTGCTGGCTTCTCTGCAGCTGGGAATGCTGGATGTGGTCGTCGGAACCCATGCCTTAATTCAGGATGATGTCTTCTTCCGCAGTCTGGGACTTGTAGTCACAGATGAGCAGCACCGGTTCGGGGTGAACCAGCGCAGTGTCCTGCGGCGCAAGGGCTATAACCCGGATGTGCTGACGATGACGGCCACCCCGATTCCGCGTACGCTGGCTATCACTGTTTTTGGCGATATGGATGTGTCTACGCTGTCCGAACGGCCAAAAGGGCGTGTACCGATTACGACCTACTGGGTGAAGCCTGATCTGATGGAGCGGGTATTGAATCTGATCAGCCGTGAGATTGACCAGGGGCGGCAGGCCTATCTGATCTGCCCGCTTATTGAGGAGTCGGAGAAGCTGGACGTGCAGAATGCGATTGATCTGCATGTTCAGATGTCGCAGGCTTTCCCGAACTATAAGGTAGGGCTGCTTCACGGGCGGATGACGCCTGCAGAGAAGGATGAAGTGATGCGTGCCTTCTACAGCAATGAGCTGCAGCTGTTAGTCTCTACTACAGTCGTAGAGGTGGGTGTGGATGTACCGAATGCCACATTGATGATCATTATGGATGCCGACCGCTTCGGCCTGTCACAGCTGCATCAGCTGCGTGGACGGGTCGGCAGAGGGGAACATGCGTCCTACTGCGTGCTGATGGCAGATCCCAAATCGGAAATTGGCAGAGAGCGGATGACGGCGATGACGGATACGGATGACGGCTTCGAGGTGTCCCGTCGTGATCTGGAGCTGCGGGGACCGGGGGATTTCTTCGGGACGAAGCAGAGCGGGCTGCCGGAATTCCGGCTGGCGGATATGACGGCTGATTTCGAGACGCTGGAGCTGGCGCGTGATGACGCTGCAGAGCTGCTGCGGGATGCCGCGTTCTGGACATCGGCGGATTATGCTCCGCTGCGCGGGTATTTGCAGCAGGAGCAAATATTCCAGGGAGATTTAATTGACTGATTAGGCACATGCGGAGACCGGCCCTCATATACTGTGAATGATTGGATATGACGGGAGGTGCTATGCTTGGGTTATCAGCAATTCGGAATCAGTCCTGCGCTGGTGGATCGCATTAAGCTGAAGATGAAGAATCCGGCGGTTAAGGAACGCATCAAGAATATGATCAACGGAATTTCCAAGCAAGAGCTGCAGGACACTGCCGTTGTGCGCAGGCTGGTGCGCAACGCTTCTGCAGTGATGAATGAGAAGCTGACGTCCTCGCAGGAAGAGCAAATTGTTAAATTTGTGATTGCCCAGAAGATTGATCCGGGCAATACCTTTCACCTGATCCGCTTATGGGGGATGTTCCGCTGAAAGAGCGGAGCCTGCCCTTGCCTGATCTAACCAAAAAGCGTTCCCGCAACTAAATGCGGGAACGCTTTTTGGTTGATCAGGGGCTGTAAGCTGTCCGCTGAATACCATCGGTCAACCTGGCGGGTGATTACGGAAGAGCGCGGAAATCCGGCTGTTCCGGGCCGCATTGATGACGATCTTACTGTCCTGGTCGCATCCGTGGACGATGGAAGCCAGCTCCTCTTCCTCCAGCCTGCTTGCCAGGCAGAAGACGGTGCCGGGCTGTCCCTCAGGACCGGTGGACCTGACGAGTTTAACTTCGCGGTCAAGTGACTGCTGGAGCCTGCGGCGGATCTCTTCACAGTTGCTGCTCGTAATCCAGACAGCCTGGGAGAGGGATAGGTCTCTTAACGAGAAGCGCAAAGCTTCAAAGGCCAGCAGGTAAGCAATGATGCTGTACATAGCCTGATCCCAGCCGAACAATGAACCGCCGAAGAGCAGAATGGCACAGTTGAACAGCATAATGCCCATTTCAGCAGATTTGGGCGGACCGCCGTTCAGCAGCCGGACTCCCTGCTTCTCGCTTCCGCTGGTAATGCCTCCGAAGCGGACAGAGATGCCAAGCCCAAAGCCAAGGCACAGTCCGCCGGCTATCGCAGCAGGCAACGGTTCGCTGGTGGCTGCAGGGAAGTGATGCAGGGCCAGTGAGCCCGCCGTCAGACAGATTAATCCAAGCATCGTATACAGGGCAAACCGGAGATTAATCTGCCTGCGCGACATTAGAATGAACGGAAGGTTGAGCAGGAACAGAAATAAGCCAAGACGCATTTCGGTTAAATGTGACAGCAGAGCAGACAATCCGGCGATTCCGCCAGGCAGCAGCTTATGCGGCATCAGGAACAGTTCCAGTCCTACAGCAGCGAGCAAGCCCCCGCCTATGACGGAGAGAAGGCGCAGTATTTTGGAATGGCGCAGGGGGGCAGCCCCTCTATATCTGATTTTCAATGGATTTCCTCCTTTCAGCAGGAAACCTGAATTTGTAGGTTCGTTTGCTATAGATAATGCGTTGTGCGCTCAAAGGATTTATTGGAAAGCCTTTACCTTATAAAGTGTGATGTGCATTTCAGCGGATACAGCAGCAGCCGCTTCAGAATGATGTAAATGATGGGGAAGAACGACACACAGAGCAGAGGCAGGGACGCTTCCGGATGAAGCGCCAGCAGGTTCTCAGGATGGGCCAGCCGCGCGGAAGGAATGTAATGGAACGTTGTGCTGTGCACCCGTACCGGCTGAGCCATTTTATGCTCATAACGCTCCAGTCTGGCATGCTGCACTTCGGAAGCCTCCTGTTCGTTCAGCAGCTGGGAAGAAGCAGCCAGAAATGTCAGGAGAAGCACCGGTATGAAGGCCGCCTTCAGCAGCTTAGAAATGGGTAAGCGCGCTAGATATGTCATCAAGAGAACACCTCCTTACTGTATATTGTAGTTAAAGCATAACATAGGATTCTGGGCAGGACCAAACTTCCGGCGCTGTTTTTTTGGGATAAATATCATGAAAATACGAAACCGGAGCCGATACACCGCGTATTCTCTAGTAAAATGAACATTTTATAATTATTTTTACCAAAGGAGCGTTTAATTTGCATAAAGAGGGCATTTTTAACGGATTTCTGAATTCGGCTGTAGCCAGTTCCTCTCGCGGCTTCTTCTCCGAAGGGCCATATTTATTACAGCTTGTGCTGCTGCTGATCGCAGTTTTTGTTGCTTACACAATTGCCAGAGCCCTGAAGATCTGGATGACCAATAATGCCAGTCCGCTCGAGTCGAGGGTGGCGACAGCTGTTACGAAACGCACAGAGGTCTGGGGCGGCAGAGGGCATGCGGGCACACACACCAGCTACTATGTAACCTTTGAATTCCAGAACGGGAGCCGGAGGGAGCTGGAGGTGAAGGCCAAAGCGTATGGTCTGATCGTTGAGGGTGACAGGGGCGAGCTGTCCACCAAGGGGACCCGGTTCAAAGGATTTGCCCGTTCGGGCAGGCGTAACCTTTGATAAATCTACATATGTTTTTAGAATTCTCCTGCTATTTTTGGGTAAAACTCCATATAAGGGTTTGAACTAAATAAATTATAGAAGGAGCGGATGACTTGAACTCAGATTCTGCTAAAAGCAAAAGTAAAGAAGATGTATTGTTCCATACTCTGGATACGGCCGAGGTGCTGAAGCAGCTGGAGAGCAGGGAAGCCGGACTGACTGCAGAAGAAGCGGCAAGGCAACTGGAACGTTACGGAAAAAACATGCTGCAGGAAGCCAAGTCTAAATCGCTGCTGGCTAAATTCATTGAGCAGTTCAAGAATGTAATGATCTTCATCCTGCTGGCGGCTGCCGTGCTCTCGGGAATCCTCGGAGAGTGGACGGATACCGTTATTATTTTGCTGGTGGTGATCCTGAACGCGGTGCTGGGTGTCATCCAGGAGAACAAAGCGGAGCAGGCGCTGGAAGCGCTCAAAAGTATGTCCTCTCCGCAGGCGAGAGTCCGCCGGGGCGGGCAGGTCACAGAGATCAAAAGCGAGGAGCTGGTGCCAGGCGATATTGTGCTGCTGGAAGCCGGCAACGTGGTGCCTGCTGATCTGCGTCTGCTCGAAGCGGCGTCACTGAAGACCGAGGAGGCGGCGTTGACGGGTGAATCCCTGCCCTCGGATAAGCAGTCGGGAGTGCTTGCGGGCAATGATCTTGTTATCGGTGACCGGACGAATATGGCTTATATGAGCAGCAGCGTAACCTATGGCCGGGGTGTGGGTGTGGTAACGGCTACGGGGATGCATACCGAAGTGGGCCGGATCGCCGGATACATCTCGGAGGCGGAGAATGAAGTTACCCCATTGCAGAAAAAGCTGGATGAGCTTGGCAAATATTTCACCTTCATTATTCTGGGTGTCTGTGTCGTTATCTTCGTGGTCGGCTGGCTGGAGGGCAGAGAGCTGCTTGATATGCTGCTGACCTCCATCTCACTTGCGGTAGCGGCGATTCCGGAGGGGCTTCCGGCCATCGTAACCATCATCCTGGCGCTAGGTGTGCAGCGGATGGCTAAGCGCAAGGCAATTATCCGCAAGCTGCCTGCGGTGGAGACACTGGGTAGTACAGAGATTATCTGTTCTGATAAGACGGGCACATTAACACTTAACAAGATGACCGTGGAAAAGCTGTATGTGGGCGGAGAGACTATCGAGGCCGATTCGAAGCTTAACGAAACGCCGGGCGGTGATTTGCTGCTGCAGGCGATGACCCTGTGCAATGATTCCAGCATAGACGAAGGCAAGAGTGCTGGAGGGAAAGCTACGGATGGAGCCCGGGCAGAGGCGAAGCCTGGTTCAGCAGGCGGGACCCGGAGCGGTAAAGCCCTTATCGGCGACCCTACCGAAACGGCGCTGGTTGACTTCGCACTCAGCATCGGGACTGACAAACGGGAGCTGGAGCAGCGTTATCCGCGGGTGAATGAGCTGCCTTTTGATTCGGACCGCAAGCTGATGACGACGATCCATAAGCTGGATAACGGCGGGTTCCGGGTGCTGACCAAGGGAGCGCCGGATGTGCTGGTGTCCAAATGCAGCCATATCCAAGAGAATGGCACTGTGGTGCCCTTGACGGAGGCACATATCAGCCGGATCACAGCCAGCAACAAAAGTCTGGCAGACGAGGCGCTGCGGGTGTTGGCGTTTGCTTACCGCGATCATGCAGAGCAGCCCTCCGATCCTTCAACGGAGGGGACGGAGAAGGATCTGGTGTTCATCGGCCTGACCGGGATGATCGATCCGCCGCGCGAGGAGGTCCGGGATGCGGTTGCCGTATGCAGACGGGCGGGCATCCGGCCGGTGATGATCACCGGGGACCACCGGGACACGGCTGCAGCCATTGCTAAGCGGCTTGGAATCATCGATGATGATAAGGCAGTGCTGACCGGCCGCGAGCTGGATCAGATCAGCGAGGCGGATTTTGCCACAAGAGTGGCCGATTATTCCGTGTACGCCCGTGTATCGCCTGAGCATAAGGTGCGGATCGTCAAGGCCTGGAGACAAATGGGCAAAATCGTTGCTATGACCGGTGACGGAGTCAATGATGCGCCTGCGCTGAAATCAGCGGATATCGGTGTTGGTATGGGCATCACAGGAACAGATGTGGCCAAAGGCGTATCCGACATGGTACTGGCCGATGATAATTTCACTACGATTGTCGTTGCTGTCGAAGAAGGACGCAAGGTATACAGCAACATCCGCAAAGCGATCCAGTTCCTGCTGTCGGCCAATTTGGGGGAAGTGGTGACCCTGTTCATTGCGACGCTGATCGGCTGGCGGATTCTTGAACCGATTCATATCCTGTGGATTAATCTGGTCACAGATACCCTGCCGGCGCTCGCGCTCGGACTGGAAAAAGCGGATAATGATGTGATGTCGAAGAAACCGCGTAAATCAAGCAGCAGTATTTTTGCCGGAGGCGTGGGGATCGGAATCATCTATCAAGGGCTGCTTGAGGCAGCACTGACCCTGCTGGTGTATTACTGGGCACATACCCATTACGACGAAGGCGTTGCAGTCACGATGGCCTTTGCGACGCTGGGACTGCTGCAGCTTACCCATGCATTCAATGTCAGATCCAATACCAAATCATTGTTCCAGATCGGCTTGTTCAGCAACCGCTATATGCTGGGGGCTTCGGTCATCTCGGGACTTCTGCTGGTGCTGGTTATTATCATTCCCGGGCTGAATGAATGGTTCGGAGTGGAGCATCTGAGCGGTCTGCAGTGGGGAATTGTCTGCGGGGCTGCAGTGGCGATAGTAATGATTGTGGAGCTGGTGAAGCTGGTTCTCCGCTTAAGCGGGCGCAGTAAGAATTGGGAATAGTATACTGCCGGACAATGGCGGTGGCATAAAAAAATGCAAGGAGGTCCGGCGCTTCGGCAGAAGCCCGTAACCTTCCTTGCATTTGTTATATTTAGGGGATTATAACACCCGCTGCATGTGCAGAATAACATTACTCCAGTACCCGCTGTCCAGGTCACTGATCTGTACTCCGGGATCGCCCCAAGTATGAATGAAACTGCCGCCCCCCATGTAGATGCCTACATGACCGGGAATGGCGTCGCTCTCGAACCGGCCGGGTACCGTGAAGAAAATTAAATCCCCGGGCTCCAGCTCGCTCCTTGATATGCGTCTGCCGATATTATCCTGATCTTTGGCCAGCCGCGGGAGATCTACGCCAAATTTCTTGAATACATGACGGGTGAAGGATGAGCAGTCAAACCGTTTGGTCTCCTCATAAGGTCCGGCACCGAAATCGTAGGGTACGCCGAGATACTTCTTGGCATAGGCGATCAGTTCACCGGTATCCACATTGGAGACGCTCTGGATCCGCAGCGGCTTGGCTGCTTCACCTGCACCTGTATTGGCGGTAGTATCCCTGTCAGAAGGGGCAGCAATATTGATCTCTCCGGTGCTCGGGTTCCAGCCAACCTCGGTCTGCAGCAGCTTGGATAATGCATTAGGCGTGATGTAGATCTGACCTTCGCGGCGGATGGGAACGTCCGGCAGGGTGATCTTCTCCCCCAGGGAGAAAACCTGGCTGGAATCCGGTCGGAGCATGTACATTACATCGCTGTAGCCCAGCTTGGTATATCCTCCGCTCGAAGTGTCGTCTTTCATTCGGTATCCTATGGAGGCAGCGGCCGGCTTCAGCGGAATCCAATACTTGCCTTCTTTGTCCGTGATGGAATTCTTCTCATAGTAGCTTCCGGCAAATGTTCCGGTTGGCGTAACCGAATTCACCTTCGGGGTAGTGTCCTTACTGGAATAGCTGCAGGCGGTTGAGCCAAGAATGACGGCAGTAAGCAGTGCGGCTGTGGCCGCAGTTTTGGATGAATTGATTATTGGCATTTGACACGCTCCATCTTCAAACTTTAAGTAAAGTTTGTGCAGGCCGGCTTTTTTTATGTGCAAAAGGGTTTAGCAATCAATGTCAAGAGCAACAGGCTTGTTCTTGTCGAAACATCAGCCCATTGTGCGTTTTTTGTAAAATATGGAGCCGTGATAAATGATTGACGGAAAATCAACCTACATATAATATATGTTTAATAGATTGCGGCAGTGGATGCGGAAATGGTGCGGGCTTTTGCTTTAATGCTTTCAAAGATGAAAGCGATAATGCTGAACCGCTAACCCAGGTTCGCGCGCTGAATCCGTAAAAGAAGAGGGGTTATCTGATGAAGAGAAAGAACATTTGGCTTGGCCTGAGTATGTCCTTGATGCTGGTAGCAGCAGGTTGCGGTAACAATAATGCAGCCGTAAATAATGGAGCCAATGCAGGAAATGCTCCGGCAAACGCAACCAGCGCTCCGGCAGACACTGGTTCTGCGGACACCAAATCCTACACGATTGCCATCTCACAATATGTAGAACATCCGTCGCTGGATGCTACTCGGGAAGGCTTCCTGGCGGCACTGAAGGATGCCGGAATCGTAGAAGGTGAGAACTTGAAGGTAGATCTGGAGAATGCCCAGGCGGATCAGGCGAACAACCTGTCCATTGCCCAGAAGATTGCGGGTGACAAGAATGATCTGGTGCTGGCGATCGCCACTCCGTCCGCACAATCCATTGTCCAGAAAGTGAAGGATACGCCGATTCTGTTCGCGGCAGTCACTGACCCGCTGGATGCCAAGCTCGTAAGCGACCTGGAACATCCCGGCGGCAATGTCTCCGGCGCATCGGATACGAACCCTGAGTCAATTACACGACTGATGAATTTCATCGCAACGCAGTTCCCGGATGTGAAGAAGCTGGGCCTTGTCATTAATGAAGGTGAACCTAACGCAGTAGTTATGGCGGATATCGCCAAGGAAGAATTGGACAAGCACGGGATTGAGCTGGTGAAGGCAGCCATCACGAATACGTCGGAAGTGAAGCAGGCGGCTGAATCCCTTGTAGGACGTGTGGATGCCCTTTACATTACACTTGATAACTCCGTCGTAAGCGGTGTGGATACGATTATTCAGACAGCTAATGACAACAAGCTGCCGTTCTTCTCGGCAGACCGTGATACGGTTGAGAAGGGTGCTTTTGCCACTGTGGGCTTCAAATACTATGACCATGGCTACCAGGTTGGCGAAATGGCAGTGGAAGTACTTAAGAACGGCACAAGTCCAGGCGACATGAAAATAACGATGCAAGAGAAGCTGGACCTCATTCTTAACCTCAAAGCGGCAGCAGCACAAGGCATTGAAGTAACGGATGCTATGAAGGCTGAAGTTGCAGATCCTGACAATAACATAATTCAATAACATACAGATATCATAACGGGGCGTTTCCATGCGGGCGCCCTTTGCCGCTTGAGGGAGGAAGTCATCTATGTATAGTTCATTAATCGGCGCCCTGGAAATGGGCCTGCTGTACGCTTTTATGGCACTCGGGGTGTATATTACCTTTCGTATTCTTGATTTTCCGGATTTAACTGTAGACGGGAGCTTCACCACCGGCGGCGCGATTGCCGCGGTCATGATCACCCACGGATATTCTCCCCTGCTGGCAACAGTATGTGCCCTGCTCGGAGGGATGGCTGCAGGCATGTGTACAGGTCTGCTGCACACTAAAGGGAAGATCAACGGCCTGCTATCCGGGATTCTCATGATGATTGCGCTATATTCCATCAATCTGCGGATTCTCGTGCGGCCGAATGTTTCCTTAATGGGTGAGGTATCCCTCTTCAGCTCTATTAATCCTTTGCTGGTTATGCCTTTTGTGGTTCTGCTGGTCAAGATTCTGATGGATCTGTTCCTGCGTACAGACCTTGGACTTGCCTTGCGTGCTACAGGAGATAATTCCCGGATGATCCGCAGCTTCGGTGTCAATACGGATACTACTACGATTCTCGGCATCAGTCTTGCGAACGGAATGGTGGCCCTCTCGGGTGCGCTGATCGCCCAATATTCTACGTTTGCCGATTCATCCATGGGTATAGGCATGATTGTTATCGGGCTTGCTTCGGTAATTATCGGGGAAGCGATATTCGGTGCGGGCAACGTCTTCCGCGCTACATTGGCCGTAGTGCTCGGCTCCATCGTCTACCGGATCGTTGTGGCGCTGGCTCTGCGGGTGCCATGGCTCAAGGCTTCGGATCTCAAGCTGATTACGGCTATTATCGTTATCATCGCCCTCGTCTTCCCGTCCGTTCAGCGGTTCCTGAAGCAGAAGACGATGGCCCGCAGACGGACTGAAGAGCTTGCGGAGCTGACGCGCAGCAGCAAGAAAGGAGGGGCAGCCGATGCTAAAGCTTGATAATGTATCCAAGCTGTTCAACCCGGGTTCACCTGACGAGAAGATTGCCCTGCTGGGCATCGATCTGGAACTGAGCGCCGGAGATTTCGTGACCATTATCGGCAGCAACGGGGCCGGTAAATCGACACTGATGAATATTATCTCCGGTGTCATGAAGCCGGATCTCGGTGAAGCGCGCATTGAAGGCAGCTCGATCAGCAATCTGGCCGAGTACCAGCGCGCACGCTGGATCGGCCGGGTCTTCCAGGACCCGATGGCCGGAACGGCGCCTCATATGACCATTGAGGAGAATCTGGCCATGGCTTATAAGCGGGGCCAGAGCCGCGGGCTGTCCTTCGGGGTGAATGCGGCCAGACGCACGCTGTTCCGGGAGCAGCTCAGCAAGCTGGGCATTGGCCTGGAGAACCGGCTGCGCGCTAAGGTAGGGCTGCTCTCCGGAGGCGAGCGGCAGGCACTTAGCCTGCTGATGGCGACCTTCACCCAGCCGAAGATTCTGCTGCTGGATGAGCATACAGCTGCGCTGGACCCTTCGCGCGCTGAACTGATCACGAAGCTTACGGAATCCATTGTCCGTGAGATGAAGCTGACTACACTGATGGTCACCCACAACATGGATCAGGCCATCCGTTTAGGCAACCGGCTGATTATGATGGACAAGGGGTCGATCATTCTCGATTTTGATGAATCCCGCAAGAAGGATCTGACGGTAGAGCGGCTGCTTGGTGAGTTCGAAGCCATCAGCGGCCATAAGCTGGCGGATGACCGGATGATGCTGGGATAAGCAGGGATTGAACTGAAGAAGGCTTGAGTGCTGTCCGTTAGCTGGACAGCTGCTCAAGCCTTTATTGTTGTGTCATTGTCTTTACATTTTTAATGGTGCAGAGAATGGAGTCAAATTCCATCCAGGGCTTCCTTCAGCTGAGCCAGATGACGTTCTTCATGAATGCCGATGAAATCCACCCACTGGGCGACATCCATCGGGCCGAACACCGGGTGGGGATACAGCTTGCGGTTCCACAGGCTCTCTTCACTCTGGGCCAGCACCGTCTTCAGGTCAGAACGGGACTGGTCCAGCCGGGCCCGTACATCGCCAAGCGGGATGAATTCCTCGGACGGCACAAGATGGGGCGGGGCATCAATGAACCGGTTGCGGTCCAGCGTCAGCTGATAGGGCTTCGGCTCTGTGACAGCTTCTTCCGTAGCAGCAAGCGCCTGCATGATCCCGGAGGTGATCGCTTTTTCCATCAGATACAGATGCTCCAGCACTTGCACAGGTGACCATTTGCCTTCGGCTGGCTTCCGGTTTAGGGTCTCGGACGAGAGGCCGGAGACTGCAGCGCAGATCTGATCACGAATCTCTTCATTATGGTTCATCATGAGTAATAATCTCCTCTGTGTAGAAAATAAAGGCATGTCTAAAGTCAATTTCATTATTGCCTCTTAAATTATATCCCCAAATGAGGATTGGCAAAACAGCAGGGCAGCCGATTCACTACGCGGTATGAGAGGTAAAGTTTAAGGAGAGAACTTGACTTGAACAACAACAACGACCTTGGGAGGAGACTACACTTATGACCACTAAGAAACTGGAAGGCAAAGTAGCAATCGTAACCGGAGGCGGATCGGGGATCGGCCGGGCGTCGGTGCTGGAGTTCGCCAGAAACGGAGCCAAGGTGGCACTTCTGGACCGCACTGTGGAGAACGCAGAGAAGGTCGCACATCAGGTGGTGCAGGAAGGCGGAGAAGCCGCTGTGTTCGAATGCGACATCGCCGAGCCGCAGCAGGTGGAGGACGCCGTGAAGCAGGTGGTTGCCAAGTGGGGACAGCTGGACATCGTGTTCGCGAATGCCGGAATCAACGGTGCTATGACACCGATTGAGACGATGGATATCGAGTCCTGGGACCAGACCATTCAGATCAATCTGCGCGGTACGTTCGCTACGGTTAAATATGCCATCCCCCATTTGAAGGAGCAGGGCGGCAGTATCCTGATCAACAGCTCCATCAACGGGAACCGGGTATTCTCCAACATCGGGTTCTCGGCATACAGCACCACGAAGGCCGGGCAGGTCGCTTTTATGAAAATGGCGGCGCTGGAGCTGGCCCAGTACAAAATCCGCGTAAACGCCATCTGTCCTGGTGCGATCACCACCAACATTGATGACAATACGTACCCTTCGGATGATCTCAAGGAAGTGCAGATCGAGGTTGAATTCCCGGATGGCGGACAGCCGCTGGAGAAGGGGCCCGGGCGACCTGATCAGGTAGCCAAGCTGGCGCTGTTCCTGGCTTCTGCGGATTCGGATCATATTACAGGAACCGAGATTTATTGCGATGGGGCAGAGTCGCTGCTGCATGGCTGATTCTTCTAATCGTACTTTAACACTCATATAATGTGTGAAGTGCAGCCTTTAACTGAAGCGGACGTTGTCCCTTTGCCGGAGCTCATCAGAAACCGTTTGATGACCGGCTGCAGAGGTGCTGACGTCCGTTTATTCTTTTGAAATCAGCTTGCGAAAAATTACAGTAAGGATTGCAGTGATTTTCAGGTATACTGATTCTATCTGTCATGGAGAGGAGGACAACAATGAACATTGATTTACACACAGAATCGATTGTGAAGCTGCTTGTGGCCATGCTGTTCGGGCTGTTCATCGGGATTGACCGGCAATTAAAACAGAAACCGCTGGGAATCCGGACCAGTATGGTCATTAGTATAGCCAGCTGTCTGGTGACACTGGTCTCGATCCATGCTTATGATAAATTCGGCGGGCCGGAGCATCCCAACATGGACCCTATGCGGCTGGCGGCGCAGATTGTCAGCGGGATCGGTTTTCTCGGGGCAGGCGTCATTCTGCGCAGAGGCGGAGATGCGATATCGGGACTGACATCAGCGGCGCTCATCTGGACGGCTTCCGGTATCGGGATTGCGGTTGGCGCGGGATTCTATGTAGAAGCGGGTTATGCAGTGGTGCTGCTTATGTTCGCGGTAAATGCGGTGCCCCTGCTAATTAAGGCCATCGGCCCGGAGGTGCTGAACAAACATGAGATATCGATTAGAATCATTATGGAACCGAACTATATTCTAACCGATGTGATCCAGAAAATTGAGCAGCGCCATATCATTGCCGAGCAGCGTAAAACACGTAAAACCGGCCGGACGATCCGGCGTATGAAGATCAAGGATCTCGAAGACGGGAGACAAATGATTGATATGGTGATCTCCGCACCGGACCGTGATTATGCTACGGAAATCTATTATGATGTGAAGAAAATTGAGCATGTGATGAGCGTCGAAGTGGAACAGCTGTAAAATTGACATGTTGCCGATCCGGCAGATGTGGTACTCTATCTATGAGAGAGTCATTATGAGCTTATGGAAGGGAGATTATAATTATTATGTCGATTACTGCATTTGAAGGACAATATGAGGGAGAAGCCGCAGTCTGGCTCAAGGCCGGACGTTACGAGGCTGCAATTCTGCCGGGCATCGGAGGCAACCTGATCTGCTTCCGTGATACTGAGAGCGGTTACCGTTTCCTGCATGAGCCAGGCGCAGAGGAGATGGAAGCCTTCAAGGCAAGCCCCGGGATTCACGGCATCCCTGTACTGTTCCCGCCGAACCGTTATGAGGATGGAGAATTCCCGTGGAATGGACAAACCTACCGTTTTCCTGTTAATGAAGCCAAGACTGGAAACCATTTGCACGGATTCCTACATACAGCAGCCTGGGAGGTTGAAGAATTCGGCAGCGGCAAAAGCGAAAGCTTCGTCACTGTAGCGATTAAGGTGGATGAGAATCATCCTTCTTATCAATATCTGCCGTTCAAATATACCGTCAAGCTGCGCTATACTCTGGGAGAAGGCGGCCTGTCCCAGCAGTTGCTGGTCCATAATGACGGCGCAGAGCTGATGCCTTGTCTGCTGGCGTTCCATACTGCCATTAATGCACCGTTCGCACCAGGCAGTACGCCGCAGGATTACCGCGTGAAGCTGACTATCGGCGAGCGTTGGGAGCTTAGCGACCGGATGCTGCCGACCGGTAAATTCCAGGAGCTGACTGCGGATGAAGTGGCACTGCGTGATGAGGGCTTGTATCCGTTCTATGCGCCAATGGACAACCACTATACCGCTGTAGCCCAGAACGGCCGCAACCGCATGGAGCTTACCGACAGCAAAGCCGGCGTTACGCTGGTGTATGATGTGGGAACCTCGTATAAGCAGTGGATGATCTGGAACAATGGAGCTACTGAAGGGTTCTTCTGTCCGGAGCCGCAGATCAACCTCGTTAATGCACCGAAGGTAGATCTTCCTGCAGATGACATCGGATTGTTTGGTCTGGAGCCGGGAGAGTATTGGGAAGAGACTAGCCGCCTATATGTGAAGTAGGGGGATAAACTGAATTTCAGAGGTTAACATAAAGCTTCGGCGTCACTGCGGTGAAGATTTGGACTTCCGGCCGCTGTTGTCCCCAGATTTCTTGATATATACCGTTGCCCGCGGTTGAAATCCGGTGACAAAGGCGGACGCTACCGCTCCTACAGTTCCAAATTTCCCCTCCGGTCCTTTTGCTTATTGTTATTTCTTTTTTCAGTTTATATAGTTGTAGAGTTAGCAGAATGAAGAGCAGCGAGGTTCGCTGCTCTTTTTTGCGTGAAATACCATGCTGGTAATCTCGCATCAGGGGATTATAGAAGAGGCTGTGAGGTGCATAATACGAAGATGTACTTCTTTTGGATACTGAATTTTAAGGCGGCTTTAAGCTAAAAGGCGTATACTACTCCTTTAATCCAGTTAGGAGTGAATCCATTTGTCGCGGTTATTGCTTTCCAAACGTTTCTCTTATTTGCTGTTAGTCCTGCTGGCCGGGGGATTTGTGCTGAATTATTTCCTGCAGGCGGCTTCCTTTAGTATGAATTTGACGGGTGCACTGCAGTGGATCGGCAGGTACCCATGGCTGTATGGTGCAGGAAGCCTATTCATTTTCTTCATCCTGCTCTTAAGTTCAGTGATCTTGCCTAATACATATGCGGGGCCAGCGGTTGTCAGTGTACTATGTCTGCTGCTGGGTGTTGCCGATTATCAGAAGCTTGTTACGAGGGGCGAACCTCTTTTTCCATGGGATCTCATGCTGGTCAAAAATGCCGGCGAAATGAGCAAGATTACCAAAGGTATGATCTCACCACTGGCGGTAATAGCCGCAATATTAGTGGCATTTGGTCTGGCGTACATGATCCGCAAGCTGCCCAGGAACAGAATCAGGCTGCCTTTACGCTTAAGTCTGGGCGGGATCTCTGTCGCGCTGAGTGCAGGTTTTCTTGTGCTTGTCTCGGGCCATTCGTCTGTTGTTACGGCTATGAACTACCAGAACATCTTCTGGAACCAGAAGGTGAATTATACGCAGAACGGATTCATATTTGCATTTGCCGGAAATTTGCGCCAGAGCCTGCTGGAGAAGCCCGAAGGGTACAGTCGTGAAGCGGTTGAAGCGGTGGCAGCCAAGTATTCGGCATTGCCGGATGAAACGGCGGCAGCGAGTCCTGAGGAACAGCCGAATATTCTGTTTATGATGGACGAAGCTTTCTTTGATCCTACGCGTCTGCCGGGGTATACCTTAAGCGAAGATCCGCTGAAATTCATTCATGCGGCGGCGGATGAGACTCCGTCTGGTTATTTGCTGTCACCGGAATTCGGCGGCAATACGGCCAATGTTGAATTCGAGGCCCTGACCGGGCTGTCGATGTATTTCCTTGGAGACGGAACCATTCCCTATCAACAGCGGATTGTCAAAATGTCTTCACTGCCGTCCATCGTCAGTATTCTGAAATCGCGGGGCTATCAGGCACAGGCGCTGCATCCGTTCGATGAGACCTTCTATAACCGCAACCGTGTCTATCCGGTACTTGGTTTTGATAGCTTCATCAGTGAAAAGGATCTGCCGGATGCTAACCGCCTCACCCCGGATGGCTATATCTCCGACAAGGCTGCTGTACAGGAGGCTGTCCGCGAGCTTAAGTCGGCGTCCGGGCCGGCCTTCCTGCATCTGGTGACGATGCAGAATCATTTCCCGTTCACCAAAGGTCTGAATGGACCGAATACGATTACCGTAGAAGGCGGACAGCCGGGACAGAAGGACGAGATGGAAACCTATGTGCAGGATACTAAGCTGACTGACGAGGCACTGGCTTATCTGCAGCAGGAGCTGCTGACGATTGAACGTCCGACCATTGCTGTATTCTGGGGTGACCATCTGCCGGCGCTGACCGCCGGGATCTATACAGAGGCTGGCTGGGATCAGGAGCCTAGGCTGAAGCACGAGACACAGCTGCTGATTCTGGCTAACTATGAGATCGGGAATGAGCCGCTGGGCACACTTAGTCCGGCCTTCCTTGGCCCGACCGTCTTTAGACTATCCGGCCAGCCGCTGCCTGCCTATTACAAGCTGCTGAAGCAGGTGCAGGAAGAAATCCCCGGTCTCAGCAAGAATGTGCTGGTCGGGACCGGCAGCAGCGGAATCCTGAGTGAATTGACACCCGGGCAGCAGGAGTTGCTGGATGACTATCGCCTGATCGAGTATGACCTGATTGAAGGGGAGAAGTATGCCGAGGGCTTAATGTTCTAACCGGATTGGCTATAATCAGCGCAGCCCCACATCATGGAAGCGGTTCTCGATCGGCTCGCGCAGCAGCAGGCGGATAGACTGGATCGCTTCGGTCTCGGTATGCTTAGCCTCTCGGACGAGAGGAAGCAGCCTTTGTTGCCGTAGAGTTGGAGCAAGTGACGCGTTCGGGCTTAATAGAGCTGTGATTTCACCGTAGACAGCGGAGAGATGCTCATAATGGCTGGCGGTGGACTCGAGCTCAGGCCAATATTCGCAGGCTGCTCTGGTGTAGCTGGACGCGTCCTTCTTACTGGCAGCATAGAACACCAAGGTTTCATATGCACCGGCAGCATCATATGATCTGCCTGTCAAGGCATCCAGCATGGCATCATAAGCCTGCAGTCCGCAGGCATACTGCGATTCCGGCAGCATCGGATCGTGTACCTCTGCCTTGTATACAGCCTGAATGAAGGATTCTCTGATCACCTGCCGTATGTCCTTCCGGATCTGTCCTTCGAAGATCTGACAGTGCCAATAAGGGCTCGCATTTCTTCCCAGCTGATCATAAGGCAGCTCCAGCTCTGCTCTTGAAGATATTTCGTTGTAGCAGAATACCTGCTTCTGATCATCGGAGCGGGTTATCACCACAAAGTTATCTTTCCAGCAGATGACGCCTGTGCCTTGCTCAAGCGATTTGCGGATTGCCAGGATAGCCTGTCTCTGATAGAGCGGAAACGTAGGGGTGAAATGAAACCCTGCCGCTTGTGCAGTAACAATGCCGATTAAATCTGCTGCCACCGTGTGCTCAGCCATCCAGTTATAAGCCGTAGGTGAGTCACGGTGAAGCTGCCTATGCACGGACAGACGGAAACAGGAGGCAGTCATTCCGGATAACATATATTTGGGCATTGTGAACCAGCCGTTAGCCGACAGAACCTGGTACATGGCATCTACATAAGAATGAGACAATTGCGGAGGATGCACGGCCGCCGGTACTGAATCCAATTCTGTTCTGTTCATCATCTGGCCGTATGCGCCCCCCATCTTGGAATAATTGAACGTTTCCGGTCCGGATACCGCCCGGAGATAATTCTAAGCTGCTGCATAGCGCGTTCCTCCAGCTCAAGCGCCTGCTGCAGGGTGGTACAGAGTGAGGGAAGCTGCTGGTGTACCAGCGCCCGGTTGCTGTTAGTCAACGGAAGTGCAACCTTCAACTGCCCGCGCACCATCTCTTCCAGCTCAGCATAAATACTGTGTACCTCATTCAGGCCCGGCAATACGGACTCAACCTCCTGCAGATAACTCGTGATCTCTGAGCGCGCCGTCAGGTAAGATTCGAGAATATAGACGGCCCCGCTGCTGTCGAACTCTCCCTGCTGAAGAGCCCGGATCAGGAAGCTGTAAGCCAGTCTGCCTGATGCAATGCTTTGATCGGGCAGTGTTTTGTACGGAGTCTCCCAATCCTCAAGGGCGAGCCTCAGTGATTCCAGTACTGCGTCACGCAGCGGAATATCCACCTTATCTCCGATATACTGGCAATACCAGAACGGGGTAATGTTGAGGCCGAAATTATCATAGAGCACATAACGGGTCTCGATGGACGATCCATCCTGCACATAGAACACCCGGTCGTCCTCATCATAGCCGTGAATAACGCCGAACTCCGGTATCCAGTAGACACAGGCGAGTCCGCGGTCCAGACTATGCTTCACATCTTCAATGGCGGCCTGCTGATATACGGCGAACGAATCATGTCTTGTTCTGCCTCCGCTATGTCCGGTAAGGATGCCGAGATTATCGATGGCCGGTCCATGCTCTTTGCCCCACTGTCCATAAGCAGTAACGGAGAAGGGGAAGAGCTTCTCATGTACAGAGAATTTGAAGGCCATACCGCTGAGCCCGGAGAGCATGAATGTGGGTCCATGGAATAACCCGGCGGCAGTGAGGACGGCATAGAGGGCATCGGTAAAAGATTTGGATTCGCGCTTCATTTGTATTCCGTTAATGATCACTCCGGCTCTCCTGTTCATTCAGCAGATTCAGTACGTTCTGGCATCTGATCCTTACTTTCTCTTTCAGCCATTTGGGGGACAGAATTTCAGTCCATTCCGAGCTGAACAGCTGCCCCACAAAGGCCTCCGTATCAAAAAATTCAATTTCATAGACTTCTCCATCAGCGGACCGGATCGTATACCCTCCCCATGAGGAATCTGCAGGCATCCCGCTTAGCCGGATTCTGGCTGTGAACGGCTTCAGCTGTCTATTCTGTTCCGGCGGAGCGGCTGAGAATTCATCGTCCGCTGCGAAATATCTGTCCGTCAGCTTCAGCTGCAGGATTTCAGTCAAGTTAAAAAACTCTGTCCGGGAATTCCCCTCTATGGCAGCAAGCACATAATCTTCATCCAGACGGCGGCTCAGTTTCAGGGGACAGAGATATAGCTCCTGCGGTTTGTCCGGCTGTTTCCGGCAGAGGATGTGAATTACATTACGGGCCTGAATGGCTTGTTCCAGGAGCCCGATAACCTGCAGACGCCGGGCATTTACTTCAAACAGAGGCAGCCTGTATTCTCCAGCCTGCAGGGGCTGGTCTGTGAACCGTTCCAGCAGGCCACCGACTCTCCGGATAGTCTGGCCGTTCTCATAATCATAATGGCTGTACCGGTAAGCCAGATATTTCAGTACCTGCTGCTCTTCGTCGGTGATGTACAGATGAGGCAGCACAAAGCTGTTATCCTCGTACATATACCCGCGCTGGCTGGCCACGTACCGGAGCGGAGCCCGCAAAGATTCCGCCATATATTCAATATCCCGCTGCGCCTGGCGCCTGGAGATTTCGAATTGCTCCGCAAGAATATTGCTGTTCGGATAACAGGCATTTCTGATTTGCTGATCAAACCACTGAATACGGTGAATATGGCTCATGCGGCTCCGCTCCTTTCTGTCAGATTTCAGTATAGCGTCTGATGAACTTCCACCGCAACAAGGCAAAGATGCCGCCCGGGCATCCATGCATGAAGCATGGAGACGAGCGGACATCCAGGTTGTGTTTACTTGGCTACGGCATCTACTTTGGCTTGTGGCGCCTTGTCACAGCGCTTGCAGACCTTCAGGGTTCCCCCATCAGACTTTACTTTTGTGTAGAGCAGCTTAATTCTGGTTGTTCCGCAGACCGGGCAGGTGCCGCGGCCATGGGAGGGCAGGGTCCAGAGTACCCGTCCGCGCTTTGTTTTTACCATTTGTGTAGTCCTCATTTCAGCAATTTGAATGTTACTGTTCCAGTATAAAACAGCTGGTACGACATAAAATGTCGTATCAGATTCATAATTCTAAGAGCAAGGCTTCCGGACCGCCTAACCGATGCTCAAACTGATGCTCCAGCCGAAGCAGATCAAACAAGCGGATCGTAATTGACGGAAAGCCTGCTAAGCCTTTAGACTAGACTGGACATCGGTCAGGGCAAGCGGACGGTGTCCTTTACTTCTTGTTTTGAAAGGGGTTACATATGTGAAAAAGCTCTGGCTAGTCTATGTACTGCTAATCGGTATCTTCCTGATCTATGTGCTGAATTACAAGCAGCAGGGGGATTCGGCGGACCCGTGGGAGACAGCCGGACTGCGCGGGAATATTGAAGATAAATATGTGATGGTCACGTTCCAGATCGGCATCGACTACTGGAAAAGCGTGCTGAAGGGCTTCGAGGATGCGGCAGAGGAGCTTAATGTGTCCGTGGAATACCACGGCTCGACCCAGCATAATGCCAATGAACAGATGACCGTGCTGGAGCAGACCATCGCCAAGAAGCCGGCAGGGATTGCGATTTCGGCGGTGAATTCCAAGCTGCTCACGGCGACCATCAACAAGGCGGTGGAGGCCGGCATTCCGGTGGTATTATTTGATTCGGGAGCGCCGGACAGCAAGGCTTATTCCTTCCTGGGAACGGATAATTACAATGCCGGGACCCAGGCCGCACACAAGATGGCTGAGCTGACCGGCAGCAAAGGCGAAGTGGCCATCATCACCACACCGGATCAGCATAATCATCAAGAGCGGACCGATGGCTTCCGGGATACTATCCGAAACGAGTATCCGGAGATGACGCTTGTAGCCGTCAAGGATGGCCGGGGAGACCAGGTGGCCTCACGGGAAGCTGCCGAGCAGCTGCTGGCCGGGTACCCGCAGCTGGCCGGGATTTTTGCCACGGAATCCAATGGCGGGATCGGTGTGGCAGAGGCGGTGGATGCTGCTCAAGGCGGCGGCCTTGCACCGCAGATTATCAGCTTCGATACCGATAAGGGCACGCTCGATCTGGTGAAGGAAGGCAAGATTGCGGCAACCATGGCACAGGGGACCTGGAATATGGGCTATTGGTCGCTGACAGAGCTGTTTCATCTGCATCGTGATCTGGAAGCGGACCCTGAAGTGTATGCGAACAATAAGCCCGTACCCGTGCCGGATACGGTTGATACAGGGATAGACGTGGTCACACGGGTGAACGTGGATAACTATTATGCCAAGTAGGCTGCTGCTGCGGCAGAGGGGGAGCATGTGATGCGCAAGGGCAGCCTGAACATGGAGAAGCTGAAGCTGAATAATATGCCGATCCGCTACAAGCTGATTATTCACTTTTTGCTGATCAGCATTCTGCCCTCCATCGGGCTGGGGCTGCTGATTGGCTGGACGGTTGACCGGATCGTGGAGGAACAGAGCAACGAGAACACGGTGCAGCTGATCGGCAAGGTGAATACGGCCATAGAGAGCGATGTAGAGAATCTGCAGAAGATCACCTATCTGATTTCATTTGACCCCGGTGTGCAGAAATTTCTGAAGGGGAATGTGACGGGTAACGGGCAGCGAGGCAGTACTGAGGGCAACGGGGAGTCGGCGGAATATAACATCCGCAAGTTTCTGCAGGGCTTCACTACACTCAGCTCCGAGATTGCCGGGATAATGCTGGTCAATAGTGAAGGCGATTTCATCAGCAATGAGATGTATACCCGTTCCGGTACCCGGCTGACGGAGGAGGCCTGGTACAAGCAGGCGGCGGAGAACAAGGGCATCTTCAAGATTGTCGGTCATCCTTACGGCCGCGCTGTAATGTCCCATGTGGATTATAAGGAGAGCGAGGTGGTCTCCGCCGTAAGGGCGATTGTTGATCCTGAAACGCAGGTTGTGCAGGGAGTGGTGCTGGTCGACCTGAAGCTGCGGGTCATTGCCGAGACAGCCAGAGATGTCACACTGGGCAAGACGGGCTACCTGACGGTGGTGGACGACAACGGGGAGATGATCTACGCGCCGCAGCACCCTTTTATGCAAAAGATTCCGGCAGGCCTGTTCACCGAGTCTTCGGGCATCACCTCGGAAATCGTGGACGGCCGCCATTTGCAGCTGATCTACCGGACCTCACCTTTTACAGGCTGGACAACGATGGGTGTGTTTCCGATGGATGAGTCAGCCTTTGGGGTGCGCGAGATTACCTTCAATGTCGTAACCTTCGTGTTTGTAGTCTGTATGCTGGGGATGACGGCTTCCTTCTATCTCGCATATTCCATATCCCGTCCGATCGGACAGCTGGCTTCCTTCATGAGCAAGGCGCAGTCGGGCGATCTGACGATCCGCTACTGGGGGAACCGTTCTGATGAGATCGGGCTGCTCGGGCGCAGCTTCAATACTATGCTGGCCCAGATTGGCCGGCTCTTGTCCCTGACAGAACTGCAGGCGCGGCAAAAGAGGGAAGCGGAGCTGCGCAGTCTGCAGGCGCATATCAAACCGCATTTTCTCTACAATACGCTGGATACAATCCACTGGATGGCCCGCAGCAAGGGGGCGGAGGATATTGCCGAGGTGGTGCAGTCCCTGTCCAAGCTGTTCCGGCTGGGCTTAAGCAAAGGGAGCGATATGATCCCGCTCTCCGATGAGCTGGAGCATATCGTCAGCTATCTGAAGATCCAGCATGTCCGCTACAGCAGCAAGCTGACGTATTCCATCGAAGTGGAGCCGCAGCTTCAGGAGCTGTATGTGCTTAAGCTGCTGCTGCAGCCGATGGTGGAGAATGCGATTTATCACGGCATTAAGGAACGTCGCGGTCCCGGACATCTATCTATTGAGGTCGTGGAAAGGGAGAATGAGCTATACCTTACAGTTCGTGATGACGGTGCAGGGATCACTCCGCAGCGGCTGAGTCTGCTGAAGCAGCGGCTTGAGGCTGTAGGAACACAGGACAGCGGGCATATGGAGACAGAAGCGCCGCTGCCGGACAGCGCGGGAAGCGGCTACGGAATTCTGAACGTGCAGGCACGGATTAGACTGACCTACGGGAAGCCGTATGGAATTACACTTGAGAGTGAACCCGGAAGCGGCACGGTCGTAACTGTCCGGCATCCGGTGGTCCGTGACAGTTATCCTGCGAAGGATTAAGGAAGAGGAGGATTTCCGAACATGCTGGACAAATGGAAAGTAATGATTGCTGATGATGAGGGGATCATCCGCGAAGGCATCCGGCAATGTGTGGACTGGGACAGTCTGGGTATGACTGTGGTTGCCGAGGCAGAAGACGGGGAAGAGGCGCTGGAGCTGGCGGTGCAGCATTCCATTCATATTGCGCTGGTGGATCTTAATATGCCGATTATGCATGGCATGGAGCTGATGAAGCGGCTAAGGGAACAGCTGCCCGGCTGCAAAATCATCGTCATCACAGGCCATGATGAATTCTCATATGCCCAGGAGTCGATCCGTCTGCAGGTGAATGACTACATTCTGAAGCCAGCCGAGCCGAAGCAGCTGATGCAGGTGCTCCGGGGCGTCCGCGATGAGCTGGAATCGGAGAGGCAGCAGAGCCAGCATCTGCAGCAGGCCTCCCGGCAGCTGCAGAAGAACTTCCCGCTGCTGCGCGAGCGCTTCTGCCAGGAATGGCTGGACGGGAATCTGAGCCAGGCGGAGATCAGGGAGCAGCTGCAATTCCTGCAGCTGCCGCCGGAGCGGCCGGAGCGGATCGGCATTGTCCGGTGGAGATGGGAAGGCCAGCATCCCGGGATGAAGGAGAACGAACGCCAGCTGTTCCTGTTCGCTATCGAGAATATCATCACGGAGCTGCTTGAGCCGTATACCAAGGTGATCTTCCGGGACACCGCCGGACTGGTCGTTGCATTGCTGTGGGATGACGCAGGCGAGCAGGTGTTTGCCGGGGTAGAAGGTGCTGTGCGCAGCAATCTCAAAATTGCTGTTGAAGTCGGCACCCGGCTTGTACTGGGGGAGATTACAGAGCTGGCTTCAGCCTACCGGAGCTGCCGGGTGGCGCTGGCCAAAGAGCAGCCGCTGTCACCGCTCGTCCGCCGGGCGAAGCAGTATATACAGGAGCATTACAGCGAATACGGGCTTACCCTGGAGGGGATGGCCGGCCAGCTTCTGGCGTCACCTGTATATCTCAGCCGCCTGTTCAAGCAGGAGCTGGGCGAATCCTTCGGCATGTATTTGACGCAAATACGAATCCGCCGGGCCGCCCAGCTGCTGCATTCAACAGAGCTGAGCATCCATGAGGTGGCTGAGCAGTCGGGGTATGAGACACAGCATTATTTCAGCACAGCTTTCAAGAGGCAGACCGGAGTGTCGCCCCTGCAGTTCCGCAAAGGGGTGCAGCCTGAGAATGGGAGTGACGGCAGGCCCAGAAAAGAGTAGGATATTCATATATACATACCGCAAGGGGTGCGCAACTTGGAAGAAGTCAATGCTGTGAGCAATGCCGGAACAGCCGGAGAATATAGACAAGCTGCACTGGGCAGCATCGTAGTTCTGGAGTCGTGTCTGGAGAAATTTGCGTTCACCGAGCTGACCAGACAGCAGATGAATCAGTTTTTCAGGCTGTCCTCAGGACCTGCGGAAGCGGAGAATATCACCAGAAGAATTTCGGGTGTTTATATGGCCTTTTTGAGCAAGACCAATTTCAAACTCAAGACTGCAGAGAGTAACCGTCTTCTGTTCACCCAATTGAAGCAGGAGCTGGAAGAGATTAAGCAGGCATTAAGCGATTTGAATCAGCCCGTATAACTCCATTGCTTCAACCCTTAACCGTGTGCGCCTCCGGGCTGCATGCGGTTTTTTGTGGTGCTCTCGGATTACAAAAGTTGGATTTTTATAAAAACAGTAGTCTGAGTGTAAATACGCCCCATGGCCTCCGTTGCTATACTCAACATGTCACACGGGAGCACCCGTGGAAGACAACAGAATAGTCCAGGGGGTAGGGCAGGAATGAAAAAATATTCAGTGATCACATTGCTACTAACACTCGTACTTATCTTATCCGCATGCGGCAGCAACGGGAATTCATCAAGCGGCACAGATGCTTCCAAAGGCAAAGTAGGCATTGCAATGCCTACGAAATCCTCGGAACGCTGGGTAAATGACGGCAACAACATGGTGAAGGAGTTCGAGAAGCTGGGCTACGGCACCGATCTGCAGTATGCCGAGGATGTCGTGGAGAACCAGGTATCCCAGATTGAGAACATGATCACCAAAGGCGTGAATGCGATTGTAATCGCTTCAATTGACGGAGAGGCCCTGACGGATGTGCTGCAGAAGGCGCATGATGCGGATGTCAAAGTCATCGCTTATGACCGTCTGATCAAAAAAAGTGAATATGTAGACTACTATGCAACCTTCGATAATTTCAAGGTGGGCGTGCTGCAAGGCTCCTACATTGAAGAGAAGCTGGGCCTGAAAGACGGCAAAGGCCCGTTCAATATCGAGCTGTTCGGCGGATCGCCGGATGACAACAATGCCTACTTCTTCTTCGATGGGGCGATGTCCATCCTGAAGCCGTATATCGATTCCGGCAAGCTGGTCGTCCGCAGCAAGCAGCTTACGATGGATCAGGTCGCTACGCTGCGCTGGGACGGTGCCGCTGCCCAGGCGCGGATGGATAACCTGCTGAGCGCCAACTATGCCAGCGATAATCTCGACGCTGTATTGTCTCCTTACGATGGTATCAGCATCGGAATTCTCTCTTCCCTGAAGGGCGTGGGCTACGGCTCGGGAGACAAGAAGCTTCCGGTAGTTACCGGACAGGATGCCGAGCTGGCTTCCGTGAAATCCATTCTGGCCGGAGAGCAGACGCAGACGGTATTCAAGGATACCCGTGAGCTGGCCAAGAAGGCAGTGGAGATGACCGAAAGCGTGCTGAAGGGTACGGAAGCCGAAGTCAACGATACCACAACCTACGACAATGGTGTCAAAATCGTTCCGTCCTACCTGCTGGAGCCAGTATCTGTGGATGCAAGCAACGCAGACAAGGTGCTGGTAGACGGCGGCTACTATACCAAAGATCAGCTGGGAGAGTAACCGGCTGCACAGAGTGAACTTAAGAAGCAGGAAGAGATCCTTCTTAAGTTCAGCTTATATGGCAGTTATTTAGCGGTAAACCGGCGGCAGCCAGGATTCAGGGCAGCCGCCGTCAGCCGCTGCACAGTCACAAGGAAAGCTGGGTGAGAGACACTTGAGTGAATATATCTTGGAGATGAAAGGCATTACGAAGACATTTCCCGGCGTTAAAGCGCTCGCGAATGTCAATCTGCAGGTTAAGGCAGGCGAGATCCACGCCCTCTGCGGGGAGAACGGGGCAGGCAAGTCCACGCTGATGAAGGTGCTTAGCGGAGTGTATCCGCATGGCACCTACGAAGGGGATATTTTGTATCAGGGGCAGGTATGCCAGTTCAAGGATATTAAGGACAGTGAGGGCCTGGGCATCGTCATTATCCACCAGGAGCTGGCGCTGATTCCGTATTTGTCGATTTCGGAGAACATCTTCCTCGGCAATGAGCAAGCGCGGCGCGGGGTGATCAACTGGAACGAAACGACGGTGAAAACCAAGGAGCTGCTTACAACCGTCGGCCTCAAGGAATCGCCGTTTACCGGAGTATCAACGATCGGCGTCGGCAAGCAGCAGCTCGTAGAGATCGCCAAGGCGCTCTCCAAGGAAGTGAAGCTGCTCATTCTCGACGAACCGACGGCGGCGCTGAACGAGGATGATAGCGAGAACCTGCTGCTGCTCATTCTGGAGCTGAAGAAGCGGGGGATTTCCTCGATTATCATTTCCCACAAATTGAACGAAATCGAGAAGATAGCGGATTCTGTAACGATTCTGCGGGATGGGCAGACCATTAAGACGCTGGATATGAAACGCGATGCAGTCACTGAAGATGTGATTATTAAGGGCATGGTCGGGCGCGATCTGACGAACCGTTATCCGGAGCGGACGCCGGAGCTGGGGGAAACCATCTTCGAGATCCGTAACTGGGAAGTATATCATCCCACCCAGCAGGACCGCAAAATGCTGGATCAGATCAATCTGCACATCCGGCGCGGCGAGGTTGTCGGCATTGCCGGGCTGATGGGCGCTGGACGCACGGAGCTGGCCATGAGCGTGTTCGGGAAGTCTTACGGCAAGCGGATCAGCGGACAGACCTTTATGCACGGCAGAGAGGTACAGCTTAACAATATTACCCAGGCAATAGAAAGCGGGCTAGCCTACGTCACTGAAGACCGCAAGCAATACGGCCTCATTCTGATTGACGATATCAAACGTAACATTTCACTCAGCAATCTGAAGAAGCTCTCCCGCCGCGGGGTGATCAATGAGAATGAGGAAGTGCTGGTCGCCGAGGAATACCGGAAGAAGCTGAACATCAAGACGCCGAGCATTCTGCAAAAGACCGTCAATCTCAGCGGCGGCAACCAGCAGAAGGTGGTGCTCAGTAAATGGATCTATGCCCAGCCGGATATTCTGATCCTGGATGAGCCTACACGCGGGATTGATGTGGGCGCCAAATACGAAATTTACTCGATTATTAACGGTCTGGCGGCAGAAGGTAAAGGCGTGCTGGTCATCTCGTCCGAGCTGCCGGAAATTATCGGGATGTGTGACCGGATCTACACGATGTGCGAAGGGCGCATCAGCGGGGAAGTGGAGCGGAAGGATGCATCGCAGGAGCTGTTGATGAAATTTATGACACGAAGCAGGGGGTAACACCGCATGGGAGCCATTACTGAACTTTTCAAAAAGAATATCCGCCAATACGGCATGATTATTGCGTTGATCTTTATTTCTATTTTCTTTCAAATTATGACGGACGGCATTCTGCTGAAGCCGCTGAACGTAACCAATCTGATTCTGCAGAACAGCTACATTCTGGTGCTCGCCATCGGGATGGTACTCGTCATTATCACCGGGCACATTGATCTGTCAGTAGGTTCGGTGGCCGCCTTCATCGGCGCACTCTCGGCCATTATGATGGTCGATATGAAGATGAATCCTGTGCTAGCTGTGATTCTCTCGCTCTTGATGGGCGCACTGGTCGGTGCCTGGCAGGGCTTCTGGGTCGCTTATATCAAAATTCCGGCGTTTATCGTCACCCTGGCAGGGATGCTGCTGTTCCGGGGCCTAACGATGATCGTGCTTAATGGACAATCCATTGCACCGTTTCCCAAGGCTTTTCAGAAGATCAGCTCGGGGTTCCTCCCCGATATCGCCGGCGGCAGTTCGCTGAATGTGCTGACCCTGGTCATCGGAGTCATCCTGTCGGTTCTGGTTGTCTATCAGGAATACCGCAGCCGCAAAATAACCCTTAAATACGGCTTCGAACAATCCCCGGTGTGGATTTCGGTTGGCAAGGCGGCGGCACTGGTCATTGTAATCAACCTGTTCACTTATGTCATTGCCCAATATAACGGGATTCCGAACATCCTCGTCATTCTGCTGGTGCTGATCGCGATTTATTCATTCGTCATGAATCACATGACGATGGGCCGGCATATCTATGCACTTGGCGGCAACGAGAAGGCAGCAAGCCTCTCCGGGGTCAAAACCAAACGTGTCACCTTCTGGGTATTCGTCAACATGGGTGTGCTGGCCGCATTGTCCGGGCTGGTGTTCGCTGCACGGCTCAACTCGGCTACACCCAAAGCAGGCACCAACTTCGAGCTGGATGCCATCGCCGCCTGCTTCATCGGCGGAGCATCCGCTTCCGGCGGGATCGGGACCGTGGTCGGCGCAATCATCGGCGGTCTGGTCATGGGGGTTATGAACAACGGGATGTCGCTCGTTGGCCTCGGCGTAGACTGGCAGCAGGGCATTAAAGGTCTGGTGCTGCTGCTGGCAGTTGGCTTTGATATTTATAATAAGTCGAAGATGGCTTAGGCTTGAATTACCGCCAGAATTGCTCCCAGGCAGGGGGCATTTCTGGTTTTTTGACATAAAGATCCCATGCAACACTTGCAGCAACCCGCCCGGCCATGGATAATAGCATCTAAGGCGTAAACTAATACATAACTGTGACAGGAGGCCACAGATGCAGATTATTGCCATGCTGACCATGCTGATCGACCACATCGGCTATATTTTTTTCCCGGGCGAGCTTGCCTGGAGGGTTGTGGGGAGAATTGCTTTTCCGATTTACTGCTACGCGCTGGTGCAAGGGCATATACATACTTCATCGAGACCTCGCTATCTGCGGCGGCTGCTGGTGATCGCCCTGCTTGCCCAGATTCCGTACAATTTGGCACTGGACCCCGGCGGATGGAATGTGGTGTTCACCCTCCTGCTGTCTGCTGCCGTGCTGACGCTGCTCGATAAGCTGCCGAAGCTGTGGTACGGGATTCCGGTAGTTATCCTTGCGGTGCTGCTCATGGATCTTCTGCCGCTGGACTATAATGCGTACGGGCTGCTTCTGGTCCTGATTTTCCGTTATACCCGCTCGTATTGGCTTGTGCCGGCACATTTTGCACTGAATGTATTCTATTTGTTCTATTATAACTGGCTGGTGCAGATGGCTAGTATTGTGCCTACCCTTCTCATTGCGCTGACTCCGGGCTTCTGGATATTACTGGAGCGGAAACGGCTGCCGCGCTGGGTCTGGTGGTCATTTTATCCCGCACATTTAGCGGTACTTGCGTTGGTAAAGATTCTCTTTTTCCAAGATTGGGTATCTATAGAGTGGCGGAGTTTATTTACCCTATGAAGGGATAATAGAATCCGACCTCTACATTTACAAATCCTTCCTCCTTTGAGATGATGGATACGTTACCACATTATGAGCTAGAGGAGACATGCTATGAAGAAAATGAAAGCAAGAACTAAATGGCTGGTGCCGTTTCTTGCACTGCTGCTGATCCTGGCAGGCTGCCAAACCGTCGGCGGATTTGATGTCAACAAGGCATTGCTTGGGGATCTAGATGTGAAATCTTCAGAATCAAGCACAACGCTTAGCTTGAGCGCTGTTCCGGCAGTAGGCATCCGTGCGGAGGATCAGGAGATTGTTGATCTTATTAATTCATTATCCCTTACGCTTGGAAGTGTGAAGCTGCAGGACAACGGCAATGTCTCGGCATCGGGAATTGTCGGGTATAAGCAATCCAAAATTCCGTTCTCCTTCTTTATGGATCAGGCGAATATTGTATTTACCGCTGAAGGAGCTAAGCAGCCGTTCTATTTCCCGATTCAGGGATATGAAGACACACTCGGCATAGAAGGTCTGGATCAGACGAAGACACTGGAGCTTTCCAAGCTGATCTCCCAGTTCGTGGTGAAGAACCTGCCGAATCCTGGAGCAATTACAGTTGCCTCAGTATCAGAATCTGTATATGGCCAGCAGACCAGCTTGACGAAGCTACATACCGAAATTACGGGTGAAGAGCTTCCAGTCCTGCTGAAGAGCTTCCTGAGATCGATCTCCAAAGACACTGAAGGCTTCACTGCCCTGATCAGCGGCCTCTATGATTATCTGTATCCGCTGCTGGAGGCTTCAGGTGAAGATCTGAACAGTCTGGGTTTCGGAGAGATCCCGCTGGATGACAAAGAAGGCGTAGTCACTGTAGCGCATGATGCTGCTAAGCTGGCAGTGGATGCTCTCCTGTTGGTCTACGACAAGCAGCTCGAGAGTCTCTACGAGAGTACTCCTGAACTGAAGACTGTTCTCGGCAAAGACACGAAGCTGACCGTGGACCTGTTCGTGGACAGCGGCTTCCATGTCCGTAAGCAGAATATTGATCTCAAGGTTGCTCTTCCGGCCAGTGAAGATCTGCCGCTGCAGAGTATCAATGTGAAGCTGGTTTCAGAGACCTGGAACGTGAATGGTCCTGTAACTGCTGATCCGATCAGCACAACCGGCGGCATTGATTACTCGTCAGCGCAGCTTACACCGGGTGAGACGCTGAGAAGCTTTGAACAGGGTTCTGCGGTCTATAACCTGCTCAAGGATGATATGGGAATTACGTATAAGAGCCTGATGATCGCACCGGATGATGATTACTATTATCCTATCGTGGACAACGGCACCACTTATGTTCCGCTGCGCTATATTGCAGAGGACCTGGATGCTTCTGTTGAGTGGGATGCGGCTAATCGTGCGATTAATGTAACCGATGATGTCTACGGCGATCTGCTGGTATTCAAAATCGGCTCCGCACAGGCACAGATTGCCGGCGCTACCGTTAAGCTTCCACAGCCTGTATTCGTGGATGAATACGGAGATGCTTACGTGCCGCTGCGTGTTCTGGCACAAGGTCTCCATGCTACCGTTGAAGTGGATGAAGACGGATATATCTGGATTGACCGTCCGTAAGGTTTAAAGAGGTAAGCATGAAGCCGGAACCCCTAAGAAATTAGGTGGTTCCGGTTTTTTTTATATTCAGGTATAGTGAAATTAAAGAAAAGGATAAAATTTCAGATAAATGAAAGGGCGGCTAGGATGCAGCGGATCATTCTAATCTACAAACAATTCTTAACAGAACCTGTGTGGTTTAAGATTCTTATTATTACCACATTGCTTGCGGCCGTTATATTTAGCAGCTCCTCTTTTCCGCAAAATGGTTATTATCAGCTTACCTCTAAATTAGCAGCAGCAATCTTTTTTACATCCTATGGCGTTAATTTCCGTTCAAACACCCGGGTTTCTGCTGTTTTTTTTGTAATGGCGGCGTTATGCATTTTTCTGTCCTGGAATATCTGGATGGATCATCTGTAAGCTGAGTAGGACTATCTTGACATTCTCGTTCAAAACCGTCCAGCCGCGACAATTAGAGCCAATACGATAAAGAAGATGTTCACGCCGATCTCCCGGTACTCCTTGCGTCTGATATGGAAAAGGGCGCCGCACAGGACAGTCACTGCAAGGGCTGCGGCGGCAGCCGGCGTTAACACAGGTACAATATTCAGCGCATAAGGAAGTATCAATCCAAGTGCGCCCAATAGTTCGGTTACCCCTATAAAGACCACTAATGCCTTGGGAACATCCGATACCCATCCCCAGGATTTTTTCGCCTGCCCGTACCGAAAGGCCTTAAGCCAGCCCGAATATACAAAACCTGCTGCTGCAATTCCCTGTACAATCCATAATGCAGTATTCATAAATGACTCCTCCTGATACGTTTTTGCTGTCTGTTACTGGTATAATAGCCCCAATGAAGCAGTACGCGAAAGTAGGCACTTTTAATAAACATAGTTAAGAATAAGTAACCATATGCAGGATAAGGAGCTGGAGGTTATGGAATCGTATTGTAAGTTTGAATCGGCACTGGACATTCTGATCGGGAAATGGAAACCTGTTATTCTGCTTCAGCTGATTAACAAAGGCACCATGCGGTTCGGAGAACTGCAGAAATCCATTCCGGATATTAACAAGAAGATGCTCACCCAGCAGTTAAGGGAGCTAGAGTATAACGATATTGTTCACCGCGAAGTGTATAATCAGATCCCGCCTAAGGTTGAATATTCAATCTCGGAATATGGGAAAGGGTTAAGTTCTGTGCTGCAGGTATTGAATGATTGGGGAGTTTCTCATATTGAGCATATGAAGAAGCTGTATGGAGTGGACCGTTCAGGGAGTTAAGCGGACGCAAGGAAATGCTGGATACTTTAATCAGTAAAGTTTAGCTGTGCAGTTCAAAATCAAGGGGGCAATGTAAATGCAGACGGATGAGCAGAGGGTACCGGAAGATATTCAGAAGGGGAGAGCGGGGGCCCTTCTTGAAGTGCTGCTTGTATCTGCTAAACTGGGTCTTACTTCGTTTGGAGGACCGATCGCTCACCTGGGTTACTTTCACAATGAGTATATACGGCGGCGAAAATGGATGGATGAACGGAGCTACGCTGATCTGGTAGCTCTTTGCCAGTTTCTCCCTGGTCCGGCGAGCAGCCAGGTTGGTATCGGTATCGGTGTTGTAAGAGCAGGTTTGCTGGGAGGGGTTGTTGCGTGGCTAGGCTTTACTTTACCTTCTGTCATTGCGCTGGTTGCCTTTGCTTTTTTGCTTCAAGGCTATGATATAGGCAGTGCAGGCTGGATTCATGGACTGAAGATCGTTGCTGTGGCGGTTGTTGCCCATGCTATTCTTGGAATGGGGCAAAAGCTGACACCTGACCGGGAAAGAGTAACCATCGCTGTTATTGGAGCAGCTGTTACATTGTCCTGGCAGACAGCCTACAGCCAGGTACTTACAATTGCTGCAGCTGGCATAGTTGGGGTATGGCTTTATCGCAAAAAAACTGCGGAAGGCACAGCAAACCTTCACGTTTCAATTAGCCGAACCTTTGCTATTCTCTGTTTACTATTATTTTTTGGTCTCTTAGTAGCTCTCCCTTTATTAAGAGGAACAGCAGAGACCGGAGGGTTAGCGATATTTGACAGCTTTTATCGTTCCGGTTCTTTGGTATTCGGCGGCGGACATGTCGTGCTTCCGCTTCTGGAAAGAGAAGTAGTTCCTACAGGCTGGGTTAGCCAAGCAGATTTCCTGGCGGGGTACGGAGCCACGCAAGCAGTTCCGGGTCCGTTGTTCACTTTTGCAAGTTACCTTGGGGCCCTGACCGGAGGTGTTACCGGGGCAATCGTTGCCACGTCCGCCATCTTCCTGCCGGCCTTTCTTCTCGTAGTCGGCGCACTTCCTTTTTGGAACAGCTTAAGAAAAAACCTGAAAATTCAGGGAGCCCTGGCCGGAATTAATGCAGCTGTTGTTGGGTTATTACTTGCTGCCTTGTATGATCCCCTGTGGACTTCAGCTATTGTGGAGCCGATGGATTTCGCGCTGGCCGCCATTCTATTTATTATGCTCGTTTTCTGGAAGCTTCCGCCTTGGGTAGTCGTTGTAGCTGGTTCAGCGGGCGGAATGTTACTTGGAGTATATTAGTCAGCGGGGAGATTAGCACATGAGCACTCAAACCGAACAGGGGCTATAACCGGAAAAATACAGCAAATACAAAACAGTCTCTGGAATGATTCCAGAGACTGTTTTGTATGCCGATTTTATTCAAGACCTAATTCAACATAATAACAGAAACGAAAGAAACAGTCTATATTTTTTCCGGTAAATATAATACAGTGGGGGAGCCGGCAATAAATGAAGAAGCGGAGTGTTGTTCCTTGGGAAATGATTGTCATCTCGATCCTGCTGCCTTACAGGTGTATGTGGAGAAGGTCTTTGGCACAAGTTATTGTGTTGCAATGGTTACAAAGATGCATGGAGGCGCGCAAAAGGTGGTCTATAAGATAGACTGCACTAATGGATTTACCTGCGTTCTGTATGTGTGGGATATTACGATGAATTATTTTCAGGAAGAAATTGTGAATCAGAATACGAATGTGCAATCCTACGGCAGTGAACAATTTGAGATAAACAACAGATACTTACTAGAACAATCTATCCGGACGCCTGCCCTCTATGATATGAATATGGACAGGAATCCTTATGATTTTGATTATGCGCTTGTTGAGTATGTAACCGGGCAAGCTGCCGAGGCCTATTTCAATCATTCTGATTCCAGGGTTAAGGATACTATCTTCCAACGCCTGGGAGACATGATTACGGGCATGCATGCGGGGGAAAGCGATATCTACGGGAAGCCGGATCAAACAGAGCGAAGTTCGGGACAATGTCATCTTATCCAATTGCAAAATGCTATAATTCAGTTGTCATATGCCTCTGAATATATTGATGTTATCCGCAGGAATCAGGGTAAGCTGCTCGATATGCTGTACAAACTTGAATCAAGAGTAGAACGCAGAAGCCGTTATGGATATATCCATGGAGAGCTCGGTCCTAACCATGTGCTGGTTACGGATCAGCTTGAACCTTGTTTGATTGATATTGAAGGAGCCGGATTCTACGATATTGAGCACGAGCACAGTTTTATGGAATTCCGTTTTGGTGATTTCTACCGGTATCTGAAGAATGATAATCTCGATGTAAACAGGAAGCTGTTCTATCAATATCATCATCATCTTTCGTTGATCTCGGCTGGCTTAAAGCTGGTCCAGAGAGGTTATCCGGATCAGCAGACTGCAAAGGGAATCTCTGATTATCATACCAGACGTGCTTTGCAGTTTATAGAATCTTGAGGGGAATCAAAGATGTAACCGCGAAATAAATAATACTGCGGACTTCAGAAAGAAAGTCTCTCTCCACGATGTGGATGAGAGACTTCTGTTAGGAGTTTAGAACATGGACAAAGCTAAAAGAGAACTTTTAATGAATATCTGCCTCATCTCGCCAGTGTTAAGTGTGTTATACGGCATAATGATCACGGGCATCGATAATTCATTAGTGTCTGAGACCTCATATATCAGTGGCCCCGGCGGATTCGTCGTGTTTGTGCTGTTCTTTTTAATTCTGTACCCTCTGCATATCCTGCTTAGTATTTTTCAATTTGCAGTCATCAGATTTGCCGGGGAATCGCTGGTAAAGCGGCTTGTTATCTCTAATGCAATAGGGCTTGTGGTTGTCGGAGCCATTTATTATATTACACAAGAAACTGAAGCGCTCTGCCTGATTTTCTCTCTGGCGGTTTTCTCTGTGGCAGCGCTTATAAGTAAATGAAGAATTCAAGCAGGCGGTATGGAGCGCATGGCAGATAACTGTATTCTGTACAATTAAAAGACGGCGAAAACCCGGATGTGCAGGAATAGCTGTATTCTGTACAATTAAAATTGAGCAAAGTATTCTTCTTCGGCAAAAAAGAATTATATAAGTGTACAGAGTGCAATTGAAACTCCTTCTGAGGCATATGGGCAAGCTTTAGTTGTACAAAATACAGTTAAAGCTTTATTATGTTTTTGTCATAATTTCTGGAATAAGTCAGTACAACATAACAGTGGCAGCTCAGGACTTCATCCCGTCCATGGCTGCCGCTGTTTGATGTATTGCGTTGAGTGTCACACTAAACCAGCTTACTTGGCAAAATCAAGCCCTTTGTCTGCAAGCGCCTGGCGGAGAATCCGTATGCCCTTGGGACCCATGCCGTGCAGCTTCAGCAGCTCTGCTTCTGTAATTGTGGTTAGCTGCTCCAGGTTTACAATACCGGCTCCGGCCAGCGCCCGGTGCGCCGGCTTGGAGATTATCTCAGGCAGGCTGCTGCCTGGAGGGGATTCATGAGTATCTGCCACTAAGCATGCTCCTCTCTAAATAATGTCGCTTACTGTGTAGTCAGAACCATCTCCAGCGATACATTGCTCTGTCCGGAGTGTTCGGCCATACTGCGGATATACCCGGACATGAATCCGCCCTCCATACTCTCCCACAGCTTGTACCCCGGCATGGCTTGGATCTCGTCCAGTGAGTCAGCGGCGGTGCCGGTGAAATACTTGATGTTCAGCTTGGACATGACCTCGGCCATCGACTGCTTCTGAGCTTCTGTAAAGGTGCTATCCTTCAGTCTGGTCATTGCCTTCTCATAAGATTCACTTGCAAAGGTCTCCTCAGCATACGATTTGAAGTTCAGCAGATGAGGATCGGTAATATCCTTCGCTTGAGCCCAGCCCTCCACGTCGACTGCGGCCGTATTATAGGTAAAAGCACGGGAGACCGGATCAAACGTCATCGCGCCGTACTGATGGGGGTTAACCGCCATTGCGCTTGTAGCAATATCGTATACAGGCATGGCCGGATCAATAGAATCCTCAGCAGGGTTCCGGCGGATATCCTGCATATGGATATGCCCGGATAAGACCAGATTGAGGCCATCCTTGCGGAGCGTCTTCATGGTTTCCTGGCTGTTGTTAAGCTTGAAGCCGGATACCGCCATGGAGGTGTGGCTTAACAGATTATGATGCATTACGGTAATGATCGAGGCATGCTCCTGTGCGGCCAGCTTCACATTCTCATCCATCCAGGACAAGGTTGAAGGTAAGATCCGCCCGTCTGTCTGCGGGAAATTGTATTCTTCATTATGCGCATACTGGGCGCTGTCAATCATCAGAAGCCAGAGGTCTGGGGCGGCCTTAACCACATAGCTTAGGCTGTCAGCATCCCGGGATAGCGCCTCATGGTAACCGAAATCCTCATAGGTCGCGAGGAAATCCTCCACATTAATATGATCTGCAACCACCTGCTTGTCACCGTCAAAGGATCTGGCCCAAGGGTTATTAATATCGTGGTTGCCGGGAACAACATATACGTTGGTGCCCATTGCCTCAATCCGGTGCAGCTTCGCGGCTAACTCTTTATGGCTGCTTGCTTCACCATTGTTGGTGAGATCGCCGCTGAGAATGAGGAATTCAGGCTTCTTCTGTTCCACATCATAGACAAGAGCCTCAGCTAATTCATCACTGTAGGGAAGCATCTTACCGTCTCCGCCTGTGACATAGGTCTGGAAGGCTTGACCGCCATCCTCAAGCGCCTTATCCAGATAATGTGTATCGGTAGCGACCCAGAAGGACACAGGCGCAGTGGAATCTATAGATGTCTCAGGTTCTGTAACCACGGCCGCTGCATTTAATGATGTCGAAGCTGTGTCTTTGCAGCCGCTTAGAATCAAGGCAGAACTTAGCAGCATTAATAATGTGAATTTCATTGTTCGTTTAGTTCCATCCTTAAGAGGGGAGCTCATAAATGACCTTCTTTCTGCACTTTTGCTGAATCATTGTAGCGTATTTATTGACAGGTTGTATATACGAAAAGTTAGTGCCATGTTTCTAAACGTGAAGATCAGCTTATAGAAAATAGTGGAAGGCGCATAATTACTGCGAATACTGCGACACTAAGAGCTGATATATAAGCATAAGTAAGCTGACAGGGAAAAGTTGTGAATAAGAGTTGTATTCCGGTAGGAAAAGTGTTAAGATTTATAAAAGTAAGTTACTTAATTAAATGGAGGTAGTTATTTTATGTCTAAGAACTTTTTCGAAGCGGTAAAAGGCAGACGTTCCGTATATGCAATCAGCAAAGAATCCCCAATCTCTGATGAACAGATCCAGAAGATCGTTGAAGAGGCAGTATTACATAGCCCAACTTCCTTCAACTCCCAGAGCTCCAGAGCCGTGGTCCTGCTGGGTGAACAACATGATAAACTGTGGGATATCACTGCAGAAACCTTGCGTAAAATCGTTCCGACTGAACAATTCGAAGGCACTGCCCAGAAATTAGCTTCTTTCAAAGCCGGTTACGGCTCCGTGCTCTTCTTCGAAGACCAGGCGGTGGTTAAGCATCTTCAGGAGAACTTCGCGCTGTATGCAGAGAATTTTCCGATCTGGGCCAATCAGTCCTCAGGAATTCTGCAGTTCGTAGTGTGGACAGCATTCGCAGAACAGGGTCTGGGCGCTTCGCTTCAGCATTACAATCCGCTGATTGACGATGAAGTCAAAGAAACATTCGGTATTCCGGCAGAGTGGAAGCTGATTGCACAGCTGCCGTTCGGTACAATTGTAACCCCTCCGGGAGAGAAAGAATTCCAGCCGATTGAAGAGCGTGTGAAAGTCATTAAATAAGTAAACATTACAATAAGTGGTTTAGAACCTCCCTGATCCGGCTAAGTATGAGTATAGTCAGATCAAGGAGGTTTTTGTTATGCCATGGAATAAAGGAGACTATCCGGATTCTCTGAAGAACTTCACTGCACCTGTGCGCAACAAGGCTGTGGAAATTGCCAATGCGCTGCTTGAGGATGGTTATGAGGAGGGGCGGGCGATTGCCATTGCCACCGCGCAGGCCAAAGAGTGGGGTGAGAATCACGACAAACAGGTCCGTAAAAAAAATCATTGACGGCTGCGTCCGGGCCTAAGGCCGGACAAGCAAAGAGGACAGGCGGGAATCCGCCTGTCCTCTTTAGGTATGTGTGTATTATGCAGGAATGAATAGATTACTTGGCTGGAGCTTCTGTTGCAGCAGCAGCAGGGTCTGCACTGGCATCTGGTGCGGCAGATGCTGCCGGAGTAGCGGATGCATCAGGTGTATCGGTCAAAGTATTGGTGATGGTGGCATTCTTGGTCAAATCAGCCAGCCAGGTAGAAGACATTTCCGAGACTTTTTGCGCTTTCAGAGTCTTGGTGATTTCCTCTTTTTTCTCAGCAAGCGTGTATTCATGTGCTTCTTTACGGTCAGTAACCTTGATAATGTGGTAACCGTAATCGGTCTTCACAGCACCGCTGGTTTCACCAACCTTCATGTTGAAGGCCGCATCGGAGAATTCAGCAACCATATCGGCACGTTTGAAGAAGTCGAGGTCTCCGCCTTTGTCTTTGGAACCGGTATCTGCAGATTTCTCTTTAGCGAGTGTGGCGAAGTCTGCTCCGTCTTTCAGCTGTTTGACGATGGCATCAGCTTCTTCTTTGGTTTCAACGAGGATGTGTGAAGCGCGAACTTCTTCTTCCTGATTGAAGGTTGCTTTGTTCTCATCGTAGTATTTGGAGATGTCCTCATCCGTAATGGTAACCTTCGGTTCAACCAGCTTGCGGATCTCAACCTGCAAAGGCATTTGCTTCTTCAGGTCATCCAGAGTCATGGAGCTCTGCTGCAGAGCAGAATTCAGGGCTTCCTCACCGCCGAACTGGGTGGTCAGATCTGCGATCTCCTGGTTAATGTCTTCATCGGTTACGGTAATGTTGGCTTTCTTCGCTTCCTGATCCACGAGAGTGGTAGTAATCAGGTTCTGCAGCGTGGATTCGCCGCCTGCTTCAACCAGTTTATCGTAAAGCTGTGCTTTCGTGATATCCGTTCCGTTAACGGTAGCAACAGCGATCTTGCTGTCGTCTTTCTTGAAAGGCTGCACAATCAGGACTACGATTAATGCCGCTGCCAATATGATGGAGGCGATCATCCAGCCTTTGCCGCCTGCAGGTGCGGCCGGTTTGGAAGGAGGAGTACCGTCGCCTACCTTGTTCATTACGGGAACGCTTTCTTCAATTTTCGGAGAGTGCACGCTGCTGGAGCTTTCTGTTGCAGCTTGTACAGGTTCTGCCGGAATAATTACTTCAGCCTGAGGTTCAGATACGGCCTCCGCACGTTCAATTCCATCTTCCGGGGTAACTACAGAAGTGTCGTTCTCTTCCGGCGGCGTTCCGCCGTTTTCAAGCTGTCCATTTTCGTTGAAATCTTTTTTGTCCATTATAATTAATGACTCCCTTCAATATAGGTGGTGCCTGTCTTTCTACAACTTTACCAGAAAACAGAATTCCAAACCTTAAGAAAGTATAAAAAAGCATAATAACTTTTTAATATTCCATTAAGAAACAGGAAAAAGCCGGAGCAGCAATAGGTTTCCCCATGCGCGCTCCGGCCAGATGAGAGAGACATTGAATGCGTAAAAATGATTCCATGCTGTATTCTACGGATTAGCAGGCAGCGGATATGTATCCGCCTTAGGAGCTAAGTCCTCTCAGCAGATGGCGGATGCTTTCCTGTTTGCGTCTGGGAACACGTACAGACTTTGCATACAAGCCCATTTCACCGAAATAGATACAGTCATCTTCGATGGAGCTGATCTTGTTCAGGTTAACGTAGCAGCCCCCGTACACATGATAATAGCTGTTGCTTGACAATAAGCGGTTCAGTTGCTCGGCAGTCATTCTCTTTTTAATGTTGTAGTTTCTGCCGTGAAAAATGACAAGGTCATGGTCCCCGACCTTAAAGAACAGAATGTCTGTCTCCACCTCGAAGTCCTCATATACATTTCTGGCTTCCAGCAGGCTGCTCATTCGTGTTCCCCCTTTATACATAATTAACATTGATGTTAGCGCTTTCATTATAGCATACTCTTTTTGCTTTGAGAAGTCTTATTTTTGAAATGTTTTTTGTCATTTTTTCCGTTGCATTTGTCATACCTCACGAAAAACTGTAAATTATATAGATGGCTGATATGCATCCATAACCACAAGTTGGAGGAGGATTACCCAGATGAATGAGAATACGAAGCTGCTGTTGTTTACCGGCTCTTATGCAACGGCTGAGGAGAGCGGAGTTCAGGTGTTTGCTTTTGACGGTGAAGCCGGAGGTACACTTGAGCGGCTGGATACAGCTGATGGCATAACGAACCCGACGTTCGTAAATGTGGACCCTTCCGGGCTGAAGCTGTATGCGATTGGCGAGAAGCCAAGTGGGGAGGGCGGCAAAGAGGGAGAGATTGTAACCTTCGCGATTGAGCCGAAGACCGGCAAGCTGACTGAATTGAAGCGGACTCCGACGATGCCTGCCGCAGGCACGGGTCAAACCACGACCTGTAATATCAATAGAGATGCTGAAAGCGAACATATTGTAGTATGCAGCTATCACGGGGGAACGATAGGACTGCTCACCCTGGATGCAGACGGGATACCCGAAGCCCTGACGGATATTGCAGTACATATCGGACATAGTGATCTTCCGGGCCACGACCGGCCGCATCCGCATTCGGCCATCTTTAGTCCGGATGAGCGCTTCCTGTTTGTGTCTGATCTGGGACTGGATCTGATCCGGACCTACCGGATTAACAAAGAAGCGAAGAAGCTTGAAGCGCTTGGAGATACTGCACTGCATGAAGGAGCGGGACCACGCCATTTCGTGTTCCATCCGGATGGCAAATCCGCTTATGTGATCAATGAGCTGGATTCCACCGTAACTTCCTTCCTATATGATGCTGCTGCAGGAACTCTGCAGACGGCATTTACGGTATCGACACTTCCGGAAGGTTACCCGTCAGAGAATAACAGCTGTGCCGAAATTGCATTTTCCAAGGATGGCCAATATCTGTACGGCTCTAACCGCGGCCACGACAGTATTGTGGTCTACGCTGTAAATCCGGCATCGGCTGAGCTTACATTGGTGGAGCATGTATCCACAAGAGGGGGGCATCCGCGCCACTTCACGGTCACGCCGGACGGAGCTTATCTGATTGTAGCCAACCGGGACGGTAATAATCTGGTGGTCTTCTCACTGGATGCTGCCGGCGGGCGGTTAACCTTCACAGGAAATACGGCGGAATTGTCCAAGCCGGTCTGTGTAATGCCTGCAGTATTTGCCGGATAATTATTTCGGACCGGTTACTAACTGTAAAGTGTAATGCTTGTCCTGCCAGGCAACAATGGCAAAAGGAACACCGGAATGGCTTGCTCCGGTGTTCCTTTTGAATTCGGGACGGTTAATTTGTAGGTGTTAGGCCCAGAGATGCGCCGGGCGGGACTGCTTATTTGAGTGAGACGGGCTTCAGCGGCACTACCGTGGAGACTGCCGATTTGAAGAGTACGTTCTGTCTGCCGTCACCTTGACCCTGCAAGGTGATAGTATAAGCGTCATAAGAGGTTACGAGTCCCTGCATTTTGACTCCGTTAGTTGTAAAAATGGTCACGGGCACTTTTGTTGAGATACACTGGTTCAACAATCGTTCCTGTAATTTTAGACTTTCCACTTTGGCAGCACTCCATCTTTAGTATGAATTAACTTCTTAGGCAATTATAACACGGGAGAGACTCTTCCAGGAAATCTGTCATCAGGCGCGGAAATAGACAAGGGGGTAGTTATGCTTTATTATCATTACTGGTCCGGCGGATTTCGCCGTTTTATATGGTTTTTGCTGGGATTTATCCTGATCGCTGTATTGGTGAAGCAGGGCGGAGCTGCAGGCTTTGACCGTGCCGTTATACATATCGTGCAATCTGTGGAATCGCCGCCGCTCACTGCGCTGGCCAAAAGCTTATCGCTCGTCGGCTCCTCGAGGCTGGCTATCGGGATTTCGCTGCTGACTATGACTATATTATTCTTCGCCTTGAAGCACCGGATGGAGCTGGCTTTGTTTCTGTGGGTAGGCTTAGGCTCGCAATTGCTGAATACACTGCTGAAGCTGTGGTTCCACCGCGAACGTCCCACTATACACAGACTCATTGAACAGGCCGGGTACAGCTTTCCGAGCGGACATTCTATGGCTGCCTTCTCTTTATACGGAGTGATTGCCTATCTTCTCTGGAGGCATATGCACAACAGACGTGAGCGATTCATCCTGATTCTGTTCACCGTGCTGATGACCGGCGGGATCGGCTGGAGCCGGATTTATCTGGGCGTGCATTATCCCAGTGATGTGATCGGCGGCTACGCAGCCAGCGGCGCATGGCTCATGCTGTCTGCCGCCTGCTTCGAGGCTTACCGGAACTCCAGGGAGCGCAAAGGGGGAGGCCCGCAACGCAAAAAGGATGCCCGCAAATAATCTGCAGGGCATCCGCATCATTGACTAAAGCTTTAGCGTGTCTTTGGTGCAACAGGCTGCTGCGAAGGCTTGGCCTGGTGAAACTGAGCCGCACGGCTAAGGCTTAGCTTGATCATTACGGGCAGCCCGGCCTTCAGCTTGTCGGCGTCCTCTTTCGTAATCCGGCCGTCCTTGACCGACTCGTCGACCTTGAGGCTGGCGGCTTCACTCAGCTTCTGGATGTACTGATCTTCGCTCCAGCCCTTTTTCTCCTGGGCGAGGGCAGAGAGTGTCTTGCCTGCCTTCAGGCTGTCAATGAGCTCTGAACGGTCCATCTCAAGCAGCTTAGCCGTTTCATTGATGATGAAATGGCCTCCGGCCCGGAAGTTCTTGTTCCCGCCGTGAGGATGCCCATGCTCCCTGCCGGCGTGTATGGAATCCGGTGCGGAAGTGGCTGTGCCGGCAGACGGATTCTCCGCAAAAGCGGCAGCCGGTGCCATAGTGAGCATTACGGCTGCAGTGAATGCAGTAATTCTTTGGATAGGGTTGTTCATGATTCACCTCTTCTGAGTTGTATGTTGGCTGACATGTACCCAGTATTCCCCGAAAGCTGAAAGAATCCTTAAACCCGGCTTAAGCCATACTAAAATTCGCCAGCGTGCTTCATGGGTAATAATGTGTGTGCAATTATTAGAGATTTACCGAATACCTTCAGGATATACATAAATTTTTAATCACAGCATCTATATTGAAATAGATCAAGCTCTTTAGGAGGGATGGATTTGGCTTTTGGTGCCCGCATACTCAAAACAGGAATGGCAGTCACGCTCGCACTTTATCTGTCCGTTCTATTTAATTTCGCCTCCCCTGTCGGTGCGGCTATAGCGGCAATTTTTGCAATGCAGCCATCCATATACAGATCATGGAGGTATTTCCTCGATCAGATTCAGACCAGCACCATGGGAGCTGTGATAGCACTGCTGGGCGGAATGCTGCTGTCCAATGAACCGATTGCGGTCGGGCTGGTATGTATTCTGGTGATTATGATCAGCATGAAAATGAACCGCGCTGATACAATCGGCCTGACGCTGGTTACCGTAATCTCCGTAATGGAGGCTTCCGGGCAGTGGCAATTTGCGCTCACCCGTTTTCTGCTGACGCTGACCGGTATTCTGTCGGCATTCATTATTAATATCGCTGTCTTTCCGCCGAAGCCGCGCAAGCAGTACATCCAGCAGATTGAGAATGTGTTCACCAGCCTGTCGCTGCTGCTAAGGACTGCGGTATCGCATGAAATGAAGGAAAGTGTATTCCGGGATGAGAAGAACGCTCTGGAGGGTTCCATTAAGGCATTGGCTGACAAGTATGCATTGTTCGAAGAGGAGCAGAAGCAGCTAAGAAGGGCGAAATACAGTCAGACCAGACAAATGGTGGTGTATAAGAATCTGCTCAATTCTCTGCAGAAGGGGTTTCAGGTGCTGGAGGCTATAGACCGCCATTACTTCCAGGCCGAGCGGACAGAACGTACCGATGAGCTGTTTGACCGGCATCTGGAGCAGCTGATTAAATATCATGAGTACATCCTGCTGAAATTCGAGGATAAGCTGAAGCCGGGTGCGAATGATTCTGAACTTCTGGCAGAGGACAACGACCGTTTTCTGGAGGCGGCCATCCACGGATATGATCCTGAGAAATCCGGGCAGCTGCGGTTGTCCGTGGTGGCAGCGGCAATATATGATTACGGCTATCAGCTGGATCGTCTGGATAGGGTGGCTGATCAGATTAACCGGATGAACACGGACGAGAAGGACACTGCCGATATGACGGGAAAAATATAAAGAACAAAAAAATCCGGTCCCAGAGGGACCGGATGAATATATACATCATAGGGTTATGTATTGCGTGAAGCAATTCTTATCTTAGAAATAAATTGTGCCGGAAACTTGTAAAAGCGCTAAAGAGTTGGTAATATAAAAAGATATCAAATAAAGCCTAATTCAAAAAAAACATAGTTATTCATTTTAATTATAACATGTAGAATTATGAATGTCAACCTTCTGAAGGGGATGAAATGCATTGGATAAACATGATCACGAGTGGCAAGAGGAGCAGGAGCGGGTAACCGGAATTACCAGGCAGTTATCTACCCACATCCGGCTGCTGTCGGAGGAGCTTGGACTCCACCGTACGGATGTCGTGGATATGCGTAAGGACTTCTGGGAAGAAGTTACCGTGAACTTCAGCAGTCCTGACGATCTGGGCGAGACCTCAACAAGCCTGCGGCAGCAGGCGCAGATCCTGAACGAACGCGAACGCCATCATCTGCAGTCCAGTAAAGCACTCAAAAAATATAAAAAGCTGGTCGTATCCCCCTACTTTGGCCGGATTGATTTCTCGGAATCAGCTGATGCTGCGGCAGATAAAATCTATCTGGGCATCGGTTCACTGATGGAGGATAACGGAACCTTCCTGATCTACGACTGGCGGGCCCCGATATCGAGCCTGTATTATGACGGTGCGCCGGGTCCGGCGTCCTATGACACACCGGGCGGACTAATTACGGGGAATATGGAGCTCAAACGCCAGTTTGTAATCGATAATGGAGAGATCGAAGTGATGTTCGATACCGGCGTAACGATCGGCGATGAGCTGCTTCAGCAGGTGCTGAGCCACAGCGCCGATGACCGGATGAAGAGCATTGTAGCGACCATCCAGAAGGAGCAGAATGCGGTGATCCGCAACGACAGAAGCCGAATGCTGGTTGTGCAGGGTGCGGCCGGAAGCGGCAAGACCTCAGCGGCGCTGCAGCGGGTAGCTTACCTGCTCTACAAATACCGCGAGGTGCTGCAGGCAGACCAGATGCTGCTCTTTTCACCAAACCCGCTGTTTAACAGCTATGTATCAACCGTTCTGCCTGAACTCGGTGAAGAGAATATGCAGCAGACCACCTTCCAGATGTATCTGGAGCACCGGCTCGGACAGGAGTTTCAGCTGGAGGATGTGTTCAATCAGACGGAGAGCCTGCTGAACGCGCCGGATGGGCCGGAAGCCTCCATACGCAGAGAAGGGATCACCTATAAATCCTCCGTATCGTTCCTGGATGTCATCCGGCGCTATGTAAACCTGCTGGAGCACGAAGGCATGATGTTCAAGCCGTTGATGTTCCAGGGGCGTGCGGTTGTCGGCAAGGAAGAGATGGAGCGCCAGTTCTATAGCTATGACCCGGGTATCAAGCTGGCTAACCGGATCGAACTGATGACCGGCTGGCTGCTCAAAAGAATAGCAGCATTTAGCATTGAGGAACGCAGCGCATCATGGGTCGATGACCAGATTGAGCTTATGGACAACAGCGACTATCAGCGTGCTTACAATATGATGCGCCGCAAGGGCGGAGGGCATAATGATAGCTTTGATGATTTTGAAACGGAGAAAATCATGCTCGCCCGTTATATCGTCAGCCAGCGCCTCAAGCCGCTGCGCGGGTGGACCAAACGCGGACGGTTCGTTGATGTGAAGGGGCTGTACAGCCGGCTGTTTACCGACCGGGAGTTAATGGACAGCCTGAACAGCAGCCAGGTTCTGCCTGATGTATGGGATGACATCTGCAGCTTCACGCTGGCTACCATTGCCGGGAACGAACTGGCCTACGAAGACGCGACACCATTTCTGTATTTGAAGGAGCTCAGTCAGGGCTTCCGCACCAATACACTGATCCGTCATGTGATTGTCGATGAAGTGCAGGATTATTCGCCGTTCCAGCTGGAATTCATGCGCCGGCTCTTTCCGCGGGCCAAAATGACTGTGCTGGGCGATCTCAACCAGGCAATCTATGCGCAAGGTGAGGTGCTGGGGGATTTGGCCGGGCTGGTCAGCATCTATGGCGAAGAGAACACAGAAGTGATCTCATTGACCCGCAGCTACCGCTCTACCTATGAGATTGTCGAGTTTACACGGGCGATGATTCCCGGAGGGGAGAAAATCGTACCGTTTAACCGGCGCGGCGAGGAGCCTTTGCTGACGGTCGTGGACAGTGAAGACGACCTGCTGGCCTCGGTGGAGCAGGATGTGCTGAGTCTGCATGCACAGGGCTATCATTATGTAGCTGTTATCTGCAAAACAGCGGAAGAAAGTGCACGGGTGCATAATGAACTGCAGAGCAGGCTGCCGGTAAGGCTGGTTACCAAGGAGACGCCTAATTTCCAAAAGGGCACTCTGGTGCTGCCCGCCTATCTGGCTAAAGGCGTAGAGTTCGATGCCGTAATTATCTACGATGGCTCCGCAGAGAAATATGGCCGTGAGCATGAACGCAAGCTTTTCTATACAGCCTGTACCCGGGCGATGCATCTGCTTCATATCTACAGCCTGGGTCAGCCTAATCCGTTCCTTCCGGCTGCGGTGCGTGAGACTGTATCGGCAGGAGCTTTACAGGACTGAGAGCAATGGATTGTCTGCAGAACCGTCTACGCGTGTAAACGCCGGGCGGTTTTTTTGACGCTGGCGAATATCAGACTCCAGAACCAACCACAATAACCACAATAAAAGGTGTTGTAAACGATGAGTGCCGCCCTGTACAGCAGCATTCGGTTCACCGGAGTGGAACTTGGACCGCCGATGGTTCGCTGCTGCTGATGTCATGGGGGCATTGGAAGGTATTTGGACTATAGCGGGGGTTACGTGTGGCTGATCACTTCCTGTGCAGGGGAGTGGCGTCTTCTGCTGCGCTGTGATGCATAGACAAAGAGGTAGATTACGAGCAGCAGGACAGGTGCGATTATGGAATATCTGTACATAACTGCATAACTTGTATACAAGGCAATTGCACCAAGCAGTAAGGTGCCGATGGCGACTCCGAGATCAAGGGAGTTAAAGAACATGCCGTTAGCCAGTCCGCGCTGGCGCGGTTCTACGGATTGGATCATCCAGGTCTGGAGTGCAGGCTGCATCGACCCGAAGCCGAAGCCGTAACATAGGGCGGCTGGGAACAGGGCAGCTGTCGTTGATGCAAAAGAGAGCAGCAGCAAACCGCCGGCGATAAACAGGCTTCCCGGGATAAGCAGTGCTGCCGGGCCAAAGCGGTCATAAATCTTGCCGGACAGCGGACGGATAATCACAATCGACACGGCATTGAACAGGAAGAAGTAGGCTACGTGGGGCAGGCTCTTCTCAGCTCCGAAGAGCGCCAGGAAGCCAATCAGTCCGCCATAGGAGATGGATAACAGGAAGTTAAGGAGGCAGGGAAGAAACAGCCTGCGGTACGCCCCGCCCCCGGAGGCAGCAACGGGTACTCCTGCGGGCTCTTTGTGCTGCGGGGGCAAGGTCTTGGCCAGGCGGTAGCCCAGCGGGAAGATAATGGCCAGCGCAGCTCCTGCGCCGAGGAGCAGGGAGCCAAAGCCGGGTCCCTGCAGCAGGCTGAGCCCGATCAGCGGACCGGCGGACATTGCCAGACTGGTGGACAGCCCGAAATAGCCCATGCCTTCACCCATCCGGCGGACAGGAATTACGTCGGATGCCATAGTCGGAAAGGCAGTACTGGCCATTCCGAAGCCAACGCCGAATAACATCCGGAGCAGCAGCAGGGCAGCGATACTGCCTGCAAAGTAATAGCCGGCTACGGCCGCGAGTGAAACGGACAGTCCGAGGAAGATCAGCAGATTACGGCCGCCCTTCTCCATGGCTTTGGCCGAGAATAGACGGGAAGCGATAGCGCTGAGTGCGAACAGGCTGGTTACGAGGCTGACCTGCACGGAAGTTGCATGCAGTGTGCCTTCCGCATACGCCGGAAGGGTGGATAAGGTCATCTGCAGGCCGGTGAACAGCAGCAGATTGCATAGGGTGAGAGTAATGAAGGACTTGGTCCATAGACGTTCTGTTGAATTGCTCAAAGGTGTGTGCTCCTATTCTTGATGGTTAGTGTTGTGGTAGATCAGCTCCAGCATGCTGCGGAGCTCTTCAAGCTGCTGCGGATTCAGCCCGGCCACAGCAGTATTAATGGTCTGCTGCTCCAGCCCGAGCGTATTTCCGATTAGCGACTGCCCTTCTTCTGTGGCGTAGAGCTGAAAAGCCCTGCGGTCACCGGGATTCATGGACTTGCTGATGAATCCTTTCTTGAGCAGGAGCTCAACGATCCGTGCAGTGGTCGGCTGGTCCTTGGCGGCAGCAGCGGCTACCTCCTTCTGGCTGATCCCGCTGCAGTCACAGATCATGAGCAGGACCGACCATTGCTCGGGAGTAATATCATAAGGCTTCAGAGCCCTGGCAAAGCCGGTGGTAATCCTGCGGTGGGTGGAGCCCAGCAGGAAACCGAGAAATTGCTGCGGAGAAGAATGCGGCATAAAAAAATGCTCCTTCGAAAAATTAGTTGTTATGACAATTATAATTACAACAAGCAAATTGGTCAAGGCATTTGCGGGACGCCAAATAACAAAAAGCCCCGCTCCGCGTTTCGCGGAAGGGGGCTTAAACTAATAAACCTTTATGATTTTAAACTTGCGGCACTTTCTCCCAATCCTTCAGGAAACGCTCAATACCGTTGTCTGTCAGCGGGTGCTTCCAGAGGGAAGGCAAGAGTGAACCCGGGATGGTAGCAATATGAGCGCCGGCAATAGCTGCTTGCTCTACGTGGGCGATATTGCGGATGCTGGCTGCAATGATTTCGGATTTCAGGCCATAGTTAGTGAGAATGGTCTTCAGATCCTTGATCAGCTTCATGCCGTCAACACCGATATCGTCCAGACGTCCGACGAACGGGCTGATATAAGTAGCTCCCGCTTTGGCTGCCATGAGGCCTTGAGCAGCGGAGAATACGAGCGTAACGTTAGTTTTGATGCCTTTCTTGGTCAGTTCATAACAAGCTTCAAGACCATCTTCAGTCATTGGCAGCTTGATTACGACGTTCGGAGCCCATTCAGCGATTTCGTAAGCTTCCTTAAGCATTTCTTCCGCTGTGAGACCGATAACTTCGGCGCTGACCGGACCGGGTACAATCGCCACGATCTCTTGGATAACATCTTTAAACAATCTGCCTTCCTTGGCGATCAGCGACGGGTTCGTCGTTACGCCATCCACTAATCCGAGGCGGGTAATACGTTTGATTTCCTCAATATTTCCGGTATCCAAGAAAAATTTCATTTCCAGGTATCCTCCCTTGATTTCGTATGGATTGACAAATCAGTTTGCTCCACTTCATTATGAGACATGCCACGGGAAGTTTCAACTGTTAATTTGAATATCTCAAAATAACTTTATAGATGAAACGCTTAAATAAACATTTCTTGCCTCCGGGCCATTCACGGCAGACTTCTCTACATGATAATATAGAAACGGTATTGTCCATTTCATGCGATTGGCGGTGAAGGGAATATTTACTTTGATTGGAAGTGTGGTGCTGTTTCTGCTGTTCGCCGCCGGAATTATTGCCTTTCAGAACAGCAGAATGCTTGCTGAACGGGAGAATGATTCATCCAGAGCCTATACCGGCCATTTGATGTATTCTGTATATCATCAGACTTTCTCTCCGAATGAGGAGTTGCCGGAAGCAGTCCCTTTGTTTCAATTCACGCTGTTTGACGGGGCGGACAGAGAGTCCTTCATCACGCATGCGCTGTGCAGGGTTGCTGCCGGACGGGGCGAGATGGTGTTGTCCGACGCGCAGAATTATATGCTCAGCAATCTCCGCCAGGCCGCGATGCAGGGAGTCCGGTTTGAACATTTATCTTTTCCGGGCAAGGCTGTCCGCAGGGGGGAGAAGGAATTGATTAAAGCGCTGGAGACTGCGGCGAAACAGGAGGCCGAACATGCAAATCACAGTTAACAATGTAGTGATTTCAGTAAGTGAAGGCGATATTACCGCCTGGCAGGGTGAGATGATTGTGAACGCATCCAACTCAGGCCTCTACGGGGGCGGGGGAGTGGACGGTGCGATTCACCGGGCAGGCGGCCCCCGGATTGCGGAAGAATGCGCTGTAATCCGGCAGAAGCAAGGCGGGATACTCCCGGGACAAGCCGCGGTAACCACAGCAGGTCTTCTCCCGTTCCGGGGAGTCATTCATACCGTAGGACCGATTTGGAAAGGGGGCGCTGCAGGCGAGACGGCTATTTTATCCCAATGTTACAGCAGCAGCCTCAGTCTGGCATGCTCTTACGGGGCACGGAGTGTCGCCTTTCCGAACATCAGTACAGGAATCTATAACTTCCCCAAAGAGCTGGCCTGCAAGACGGCGCTGGATTCAGTCGTGACTTATGTGCGTGAACGGACATCAGCGGAGCTCCCGCTGCAGCGGATTGAATTTATCTGCTTTGAACATGACAATGCCATACTATATGAGGCCATGCTCAAAGATTATAGCTGAGCTGACAGTGTAGGCCTGCCTGCTGATCTGTTCGGGCTTACATATTGTCCTTAACTACCCGTTAGGCGTGATATTTACCCGTGGGTGCGTTCAGTACCCATTCGAGCATCATCATCATATCTTCCAGCCGGGTCATCTGGACATTCAGCGCTGCCCGCTGCGGATCTTCGGCAGACAAGGGTGCCAGCCGCGACTCCAGAGATCTGCGCTGAAGCGTCAATTCGTTGATTTTGGATTGAATCTGATTTTCGGTTCTCATCCGGAATCCTCCTGGTGTGCATTATTGTACTTGGTTCATTATAACGGATAACATGGGGGTAATAAAATGAGTATCAATGTTAAGCAGCTGGCAGCAGAGAAAGCCGTCGAGTACGTACAGGACGGAATGAAGGTAGGGCTGGGTACCGGTTCTACGGCTTACTGGGCCATCCGCAAGCTGGGTGAACGTGTTAGTGAAGGGTTGAAGATCACGGCAGTGGCTACCTCGCAGGCTTCGGAGGATCAGGCCCGTGAGCTGGGAATTCCGCTGGTTGCCTTTGGAGAGGTGGATTCTCTGGATCTGACCATTGACGGTGCGGATGAGCTTGATGGTGCACTGCAGCTGATCAAAGGGGGCGGCGGTGCGCTTCTCCGCGAGAAGATTGTTGCGATGGGCAGCACCCGTATGATTGTGGTCGCAGATGAGAGCAAGGCCGTGACCACACTTGGCAAATTCCCTCTGCCGGTTGAGATTGTGCCGTTTGCCTGGGAGTGGACTGTCGCTGACCTGGCCAAGCTTGGCTGTAAGCCGGAGCTGCGCCGCAGCGGCGGTGAGCTGTATAAGACGGATAACGGCAACTATATTGCCGACTGCCGCTTCGAGGCTATTGACTCGGCTGCTGATCTGGCGCTTGCCCTCCAGCGTATTCCGGGAGTCGTGGAGCACGGGCTGTTCATCGGCATTGCCGATATGGCAGTGATCGGCAAGAATGACGGCACCATTGAAATCATTGAAGGTGAGAGCAATCTCTAACAAGCGTAAACACCACCGGAAAGGAAAACCGGCGGCAAATAGACAGAAGCTGCCCCCGGGGCGGCGGATACTGGCCTGGCTGCTGCTACTCATATACAGTGCAGTGCTGATCTACTGGATGTTTCTCGGCTTTGGACGGACGCTTCAGACAGAGGGGCCGCTGCGCTACAATCTGGAGCCGCTGCGCACCATGCGTCTGTATTTTGATATGAGTAACGGAGTGTCTTACTCGGGGCGGCTGGTTAACCTGCTGGGTAATGTTGCCGTGTTTGTTCCTTTTGGCATCCTGCTGCCTCTGGTTAGCACCGCTTACCGCTCATTGCTGCGGTTAACGCTAGTATCCGTTCTATGTATAATAGTGCTTGAGCTGATGCAAATGCTGCTGCGGGCGGGCAGCCTGGATATTGATGATCTGCTGCTTAACCTGCTGGGGGTATGGGCGGGATATGCACTGCTGCGGCTGGTGCGGGGATAGGCGGAGGCTGCTCTGAACCTTTGGTCTCACCGGCAACAGGAGAACATTCCCCACTTAAGCATGTGCTTTCGAAGCAGGCTTGCAGGAAGCCGCTTAATGGTGGGAAGTGCTAAACAAACTTTTAGGAGGTCAAATAATGTTGATTGATTTGAAGCCGCTTGTCGGAACCCCTGAGGTGAACGAACTGCTGGCTTATGCGGTTATAGATGATCCGGATGCGCTGGAGCGCACTTCGGCAGAATACCGGGAGCAAGCGGCACTGCAGCTATGCGGCTGGGAGGAGGAAGGGCTGCTGCTCGGCCTCACCGGCTTTGAAGAGACTGAGGACGGATCGCTGGATATCCGCCATATTGCAGTGCTGCCGGAGAACCGGGGCAAGGGCTATGCGCGGGGGATGATTCTGGAGCTGGTGACGACCCGTCAGCCGCGTTATCTGGTGGCGGAGACCGAAGATGAGATTGCCGCGGAATTCTACCGCAGCCTTGGATTTATGGTATACAGCCTGGGCGAGAACGCAGCCGGAATCGAAATGTTCCGCTGTGTGTACGAGGTTGAAGAGACCGAGGACGAGGAGTAAAGCGGAAGGCTGGCCTCAACGTAACAGAAAATTACTGACAGATTATATGGGAAGAGATCAGCCATTCAGCACTTTACGGTGCAGGGTGGCTGTTTTTGCGCTGGAATGTAAAATTTCATGATCAGCGGTTGACTTTTCAAGAATAGGACAATATAGTTTTACTGTGAAACTGTTCTACACGTGAACTATTATTTTGTAAAGGAGGAACCCGCATGAAAAAGGATGCAGAGGAATGGATCAACCGTTACGTGGACGCTTATATGGTTGTGACCAGGCAGATTAATGCCAGACTCAGGGATATTTTTGGCGAAGGGCTGACGAATGACCAGTTCCTGATTCTCCGGCTGATTGCCGGACAGGAGAAGTGTACCTCCACCTATTTGGCTGAGGCAGTGGCGGTGGGCAAGAGCTCAATTACGGCTATTATCAACCGGCTGGACGAAGCGGGAATGATTGAGCGGACCCGTGATGAGAATGACCGCCGGCAGGTGTATCTGACGATGACGGAGCATGGCAAAAGTGTCTACAGTACTTCCGAGAAGCAGATGCAGGAGGTTATCTCCCCCTACTTGTTCCACTTCGAGGATCATGATATCGAGCGGTTCATTACGATGTTTGAGAAGCTGGCATTTCTGATGCAGGAACCAGGAGGTAGAAACAATTGAGAACCATTTTAAAAGCAAGATGGGCAATTATCGCTATATGGCTGGCGGTGGCAGTAGTGTTATTCCTGACCGCCCCGGCTATGTCCGATCTGGTACGGGAGAAGGGGCAGATCTCGGTCCCGGCAGGATACACTTCGTCAAAGGCCGCCGAGATCATGAAGGAAGTGGCAGAAGCCAAAGGCGGGGAAACGGTACATCAGGTTGCGCTTGTGTTCAACAAGCCGGAGGGCCTGCAGGCTGCGGACACCGAGAGTATTAAGCAAGGCGTTGAGAAGCTGGCCGCGAATAAGGGTTCCCTGAATCTCAGTGCGATCACCGATCCTTTTACACAGCCTGAACTTAAGGATACCCTTATTGCCAAAGACGGTAATACGATCATGGTTGCTTTGTCGGTGCAGGGCGGAGAGGAAGAGGTTAAAGAGCTGCCGGCCAAGGCCGGGGCATTGCTGGGTGACGTCACCGCTGATCACTATATGACCAGTGAAGGGCTGATTACAGAAGATACGATTGCCAGCTCGGAAGCCGGGCTGAAGAAGTCGGAATACATTACAGTTGTCTTTATTCTGCTCATTCTGTTCGTTGTGTTCCGCTCGTTCGTAGCGCCGTTTGTGCCGCTGCTTACCGTGGGGCTGAGTTATATTGTGTCACAGTCGGTTGTGGCTTTTCTGGTGGACCGGTTTGATTTCCCCCTGTCCACATTCACACAGATATTCATGGTCGCTGTTATGTTCGGGATCGGGACGGATTACTGCATCCTGCTGATCAGCCGGTTCAAGGAAGAGCTTGCCCATTCCGAGGATACACAAAGTGCTATTATCTCTACTTACCGTAAAGCGGGCGGTACCGTATTCTATTCAGGGCTGGCGGTGTTCGTCGGATTCCTGGCGATCGGCCTGTCCAAATTCATGCTGTACCGTTCAGCGGTCGCGGTGGCTGTCGGGATTGCCGTGATGCTGCTGGCGCTCGTGACGATTGTACCGTTCTTCATGGCGGTGCTGGGCCAAAAGCTGTTCTGGCCGTCACGCGGCAAGCTGGAGCACAGCGAGAGCCGGATTTGGGGGGCGGCAGGCTCCTTCTCCCTGAAGAGACCCTGGGCTGCGCTGCTGATTGTGGCAGTCATCGTTGTGCCGTTCCTGCTTACATACAGCGGGAAGCTGAGCTTCAACAGCATGGATGAAATCGGCTCGGATTACGCGTCGGTCAAAGGCTTCAACATTATCTCGGAGAGCTTCGGTCCGGGTGAGTCGATGCCGGGCAAGATTGTCATTAAGAATGATGACCGGATGGATACGGCTGAATATATGGGCCTGGCCGAGAAAATCAGCCGTGAGCTGGAAAAGGTGGACGGAGTCAAGGCTGTGCGCAGCATGTCCCGTCCGACCGGGGAGCAAATTAATGACTTCCTGATCCCTACCCAGGTCGCTACGCTCGCCGACGGGCTGGATCAGAGCAATGAAGGCTTAACCAAAATTCAGAGCGGGCTTGCAGAAGCAAGCGAGCAGCTGAAAGAGAATGGGCCGAAACTTACAGAGGCCGCATCCGGGAGCGCCAAGCTGACGGAAGGTACAGCTGAGCTCAAGGAAGGCATCGATGCGCTGGGTGACGGCTTGTCACGTATTGAGAACGGCATCCGCAGCGGATCAGCCGGAGCCGGAGAGATTAAGGCCGGCCTCTCGCAGGCGGCGGCAAGCGCGAAACAGCTGGCAGCGGCCAATACCGCGCTGCTCGAAGGCTACAAGAAGATCGGCAGCGGCCTGACGGCGCTGGATGGAGGGCTTGCCGGCCTGCAGACACAGCTTCAGGGTGTTGCAGATGCACTGACAGGCCTGGAAGGCTCCTTCACCGGACTTGAGTCCGCGCATCCGGAGCTGCTGCAGGATATCAATTACCAGACGATCAAAGGTATAGTGACGCAGAGCGGCGCTGGAGCTGCAGGGCTGGCCGGAGGGCTGGGCCAGATATCGGCCCAGCTCAAAGGGGCGGCAGCGGGCCTGAGCGAAGCCAATGCCGGTTATGCCAAAGCGGCAGCAGGCCAATCCGCGCTGGCGAAGGGGCTGGATCAGCTGGTGGCCGGTATCGGCCAGTTGCAATCCGGCTTGAATCAGGCGGCAGACGGACAGGGGCAGATTGTCGGCAAGCTTCCGTCCATCACCAGCGGGCTGGATCAGCTGCAGGGCGGACAGCAGCAGCTCGCGGATGGTTTCGGTGAGCTTACAGGCCAGCTCGGCCAGCTGACAGATGGTCTTACACAAAGTGCGGATGGCCTGGGACAAATCACAGGCGGCCTGAGTTCCGCACAGGATTACCTTAAGCAGATTCAGGATGCCAAGGATGACGAGCTGAGCGGGTTCTTCGTACCGGCAGAGGCGCTTGAAGCTGACGGCATTCAGCAGGTATTTGATACCTATCTGTCCGGAGACCGCAAGGTCATGACACTGGATGTTGTATTCGCTGAGAATCCATACAGTGCTGAAGCCATTGACAGTGTCGGGGATATCCAGGCGGCAGTGGACCGCGCCGTGGCCGGTACGAAGCTGGAGAATGCGGAGACAGCCATGAGCGGCGTGACCAGCACCTACAGCGATTTGCAGAAAATCTCTAATGAGGATTACACGCGGACGGTGATTCTGATGCTGGGCGGTATTTTCATCATATTGGTGCTGCTGCTCCGGTCAATCATTATGCCGCTGTATCTGATTATCTCCCTGCTGATTACCTACTTTACGGCACTTGGCGTAACGGAGGCGATCTTCGTCCATCTGCTGAACTATTCCGGGATCACCTGGACGACTCCGTTCTTCAGCTTCGTCATGCTGATTGCCCTCGGGGTAGATTATAGTATCTTCCTGATGGCCCGGTTCAATGAGAATAAAACATGGGATGTGCGTGAAGCCATTCTGCATGCCATGCGGAATATGGGGACGGTAATTCTGTCAGCCGTTGTTATCCTTGGCGGAACCTTCGCCTCGATGTATCCTTCAGGGGTGCTGTCGATGATGCAGATTGCGACCGTGGTGCTCTCGGGTCTGGCCCTGTACGCATTGCTGTTCCTTCCGTTCTTCGTGCCGGTAATGGTGCGGCTGTTCGGCCGGGCCAACTGGTGGCCGTTCAGTACTGCAGCTGCAGAGGAAAAGCCGAAATCCCTGAATCTCTAAGGTTCAGTATTATCTGATAGGATACAATAAAGAGCAGGCTTCCGGTTTAATGGAGCCTGTTCTTTGCTGTTTACATAAGAAAAGAAAATAATGTTCGTACTGAGGTAACCTTATGCGCCTGTGCTTCATCTAAACAGATATATACAAACTAACAAGCGGGAAGCAGCAGCATCCCGAAGGAAGGGAGGAGATCTACCCTGGATACCGTACAAGAGGATCTGGTCCAGCGTGCACAGGCAGGCGACAGTGAGGTCTTCATCCAACTGGTGAAGAGTCTGGATAGGCGGATGTACAGTATGGCGAAGTCCATGGTCAGGAATGACGAGGATTGTGCGGACGCCATGCAGGAGACCGTGCTGAAGGCACTCTTCCAGCCCGCTGATCGCCTGACGCACTTGGAGGAGACTCCAGACAAGGACATCTCCAAACACAGGAGCAAACGCAGCTGTCTGTTCCGGGTGATAATCAGTGCAGCGTCAGTGGCTGCGGGGCTGGGGATCATCATTAGCCTGGGGTTCATCTCTCCGGCAATGGCAGAGACCTTGAAGCAGCTGCCCTTCATGGAAAGTGTATTTAATCTTGTAGGAGATGCAGGGCTTCAAAAAGCAAATAAAGCAGGTCTAACCACAAATATTCAGCAGAGCGTTACTCAGGACGGGACGACAATCAGTGTGTCGGAACAAATGTATGACGGAAGCCGCTTGTCATTGGTGCTTACCCGTGCTCAGGCAGACGGCGGTGACAAGGGGAAATGGTTAGATTTGACCCGTATGGGTGAGGAAGCGGGAGGAATCAATAATATTGAGTTTCGGGTGAACGGAAAATCGGTGAATACGGGAAATGCCATGGCTTCGGGAGGGACGGGTGCACCTGACTCTGTCATCGTTACAGCACTGAGTGAAGTTAATCTGCATCTCCCTGAGCAATTTGATCTCACCATGTTGGTCTCTATTAATGGAATTGATCAGCCATTCCGCTTTGAGTTTCCGGTGAGCAAGAATACTTTGGGCGATCTTGTGCTTGTTCCCGGAGAGGTCAAGGTACATGACCATATTCATTTGCGGGTCACGCGGCTGGAACTAAGCCAAACATCGACCCGGCTGCTAACTGAAGTTACGGGAGACCCCGGAGCGGATATCAAGGCTATAGAGGAAGCCATTCCAGATAAATACAAGCAACAGGGGAGTTTCATTTTTTGGTTCGAGCTGTGGGATGGGCAATGGCAAGAGGCCGTTATGGTAGATGGCAGCAGTAGCGGTAACGGGCATACGATATCACAGAGCAGTGTCTTTGAACCTTTTGAGAACAGGCCGGAGAGTATCATAATCAAACCTTACGTCTGGAAAGACGGGCATAAGCTATATATTCCTGAACTTGAAATAACGGTTCCTGTAAAATAACCCAAACAACCTCCGGGGCACGGTAACGTGCAGCAGCCGGAGGTTGTTTGCGGTAAAGGTCCTGTATTATTATAATCTGCCGCTCAGCGCAGCTTAGCGAAATAACTGCGCAGGGCCCAGCCGCGCTCCTGACGTTTTTTGTATTTGGGTAATGTCCGGTAGACGGCAAGCGATTCGGCAAAAGCACGCTTGGCATCTTCCCCGCGCCCCAACGCCTTGTACATGGAACCTGCCAGATAATAAGCTTCGCTGGAGGAGGTCTGAATCTCCTGGAATTGGCTCACATAGTAGAGGGCCTTGTCGTGGTCCGTATGCCGGAAGGTTTCGGCCAGTCGAAGGTAAGGCTGGCCGTATTGCGCCCTGCGGTTGATCTCCAGTCCCTTGAGCATCTGGGCTTCTCCTTCGGGAAGCTGGCCAAGCTTGAGGTTGGCGTACCCCAGTTCTACCCAGTATTCAGCGGAGGTCTCATAACGGTCGGCGATGGCCATCAGCAGTTCCTTGGACTCGCTGTAGCGTTTGCGCTCTGTCAGCAGCCGGGCAAGGTCGAATTTGGCGGTTACATCATTCGGGTTCTGTGCAATGGTCAAGCGCAGTTTGGAAATCTGGCGGCTGCGGCGGAAAGGCTTGGAGAAGCTGGGCAGAATGCCCACATAACGGCGGTCTACGAAATATAGAACGACGAGCAGAATGATCAGAGCCAGAAATGGATTGCCGAGCAGACGGTACAGCAGCAGGAAACCTAGAATTTTAATCATGGATAATGAATTCCCTCCGTTATAGTTGTGTTTATGTAAGCTTCCTGCAAGAATTAGAGCAGTATGGCAGGGCAATTATACCATATCCTCCTTTTTTAAGGCCATGGCCTTATTATGCAGTGTTTAATGGCACTACAATTGACAGCCTGTAGGGTAAGACTTAAGCTTTGTGTACAGTTATATTGTCTCATAGCTATATAAGCTCTTACATATTGTATTCAATTAATTCTCTGAGAGAAGGATGAAATATGGAGACACTCGCAAGCAAGGTCAATTTACGCCCGCTGGGGCAGTCAGATTTATCCGTGTCGCCGCTTGGACTCGGCTGCTGGCAGTTCAGCCGGGGAAGCGGCATTGTAGGCCGCTACTGGAGCAATCTTACCGATACGGATATTCTGGAGATCGTGAAGATCAGCCTGGAAGGCGGTATGAACTGGGTTGATACAGCAGAAATCTATGGAGGGGGCAAATCGGAAGAGGCGCTGGCTCATGTGCTGGATCAGCTCCGGAAGGAGGGCAGTCCGCATTCTGCACCTCTGATCGCTACCAAGTGGTGGCCGCTGCTGCGGACAGCCGGCTCCATTACCGCAACGATTGACCAGCGTATCGCCTGTCTGGGAGGAAGAGAAATTGATCTGTATCAGATACACCAGCCGTTCTCCTTATCCTCCATTGCCAGCGAGATGAAGGCCATGGCAGGACTTGTGCGGGCAGGCAAAATCCGTTATGTAGGCGTAAGCAACTATTCGGCCAAGCAGATGGTTGAGGCACACCGGCTGTTGAAAACCTACGGGCTTCCGCTGGTATCCAATCAGGTCAAATACAATCTGCTGCACCGCAATATCGATCAGAACGGGACTCTGGCCGCTGCCAAGGAGCTGGGAATTTCCATTATCGCCTACTCTCCACTGCAGCAAGGCATCCTAACCGGACGCTTCCATAAGGATCCGTCGCAGATTGCTGCAGTCTCCCGGATCCGGCGGATGCAATCGGGTCTGGACGATGCCAGTCTGACCCGCAGTAAGCCGCTGATTGATTCTCTGGGTAAGCTGGCAGAGAAATATGAGGTGACACCGGGCCAGGTAGCCCTTAACTGGCTGATTCACTATCATGGCGACACCGTAGTCGCCATCCCGGGAGCATCCAAAGCCCGCCATGCCCGGGAGAATATCGGAGCCATGGCCTTCCGGCTAAATCCGGAGGAGCTGGAACTGCTGGATGAAGCGTCCTGGGCAGCAGTGAAGAAATAACGCGGAATTAGGGGCGTTTTAGCTGCATTTCGTACAATTAAATCAACTGATTATCGATTGACTGGGGGGTTAACTGTATTTCGTACAGCTAAAACCCCTTCTTTCGTTAAATATGGACTTGCGGCCATTTTTAATTGTACAGAATACAGCTAATCCAACATATTCCGTTTTTTGCTACCTTTTAATTGTATGAAATACAATTATCCGCCGTTTGGGACTTCTGAGAGTTCACATACATAATCAGGCAGGTGCGGGTGCTGGTTTTTTCTGCGTAGGACATGTTGAGGGCTTATCAGACCGAGGGAGTGAACTGGAATGAATGAGAAATGCTGGGTAGTCGTACAATATCCCTTGAAAAGCATTAAAGGGAGCCAGCGCGATGAATGGTTGAGGGATAAAGTAACGGAATATCTGAATAAATACTTGGCTGATGCTGAACTCGGCTATGTGGATGGTTATGAGTTGGGCAAAACGGTGTCAGACCCGCATCAATTTGTGCTTAACATCTTTTGTGTCGTTACAAATGAACAACGAGGTATGGCTCTGATCAAAAAGGTATTAAGAGAGCATAGGCTTGATTATACCCGAATAAAAATGGCCACGATGCCCTTTGAGGGCGGAGGAACCTATACACTGAAATATGCCTCTAAGAAAGGCGTGACTGATTTTTCGTTATAATGCCTTCATCCTATCATTCAGGGCTTGTGTATCACGTAACGTGATGGAATAAGTTTGGTACATGAGGTGAAGATCATCACAGGTTGTTCGCTGCTCTCCTCCATTAATGATGTTAATACAAAGATAAGTCTCAGCGGCGGATCCGGACTTTATTTTTCAAGTCTGGGTCCGCTATTTCCATTTTTCTGAGATAAAACTGTTTAGGAACTGAAAGAGCGGGTTATATAAGGGATAAGATATTTCGCACTCACGCAAACTAAGGTGAAGATTACAGAAGGAGGTTAAACTTCAATGAGTATGAGCGTACATAATCTTATGGCTTTTAATCATCAGTTTTTTAGACCTCAGCCCGTTCTCAATCCTAAGCCGCAGAGATCAGAAGACAAAGTCCAGAGCTTCCAGGAAGTTCTCAATGAGAAGCTCAGTGCCTATGGCGATATGAAGAAATGAATCTTTACTAGGAACCAACAGATGCAGAATATATCGCAGCAAACTATAGAACCAGCAGAAGCAGGTGCCTTCCATCATAGGAAGGCACCTGTTTTTTATGCAATATTTATCTGTTAACTCTTCTTGCTTGTGATGGTTAAACCTTCAATTTCTATTCTCTTATATTGGCGGCAGACTGCAGACGTGCTGCAATAGCCAGAAATTCCTCTTCGGAGAATCCCGGTGCGAATTCTTCCGGTACTTCAGGTGCATCGGGAACCGGGAATCCCTTAGGCGAGCCTTCGATGACTTCAAGCGGCTGGCCATCCTCCGGATGCGGTCCCTTCCAGATCTGCTTAATCGCCGTGAAATCACCTTCGCTGTTCGTGTACAGTTTCGTGTGCAGTCCGCGTGATTCGTATTTGCGTGTCTCGTTGAAGGCTTTGTTGCTGAGGGAAGGGATGGGGACGAGTTTGCTTACATCAACTCCTGTAGCCATCTCCAGCGCTTTGGCATAAGCCACGACATGGACTCCACCGCGGACGAGCAGATAGCCTACTACTTCACGTGCTGCCGGATGATCCGTTAATTCGTACACCTTCATTTTGTGCGCACGGGCTCCGCATTCCAGGAAGAAGTTGTGCAGCAGATCGAGAATCAGGTTCCCGCTGTTGAACACATATTCCCCGCTCCAGGGACGGCCCATCGAGTCAAAAGGCATAGACGACTGCGCACCGCTGAGCGCAAAATAAGTGTTTCGCGCATCTTTGAAAGGTTCAAGCGGAGTCTGATCCGGGTCCTTGTACGATGTCGATCCGAACAGGCATTTATTGACCGCATGTGACACCAGCTCTACATGCCCCAGCTCTTCGGCAGTGATGCTCGTAACGAGGTCATAGAAGGGCTTGAGCTTTTTTTTGCCGCGGAAATTGAAGGACTGGAACAGATAGTTGTTCAGCGTCGACATCTCGCCGAATTTACCGCCCATCAGCTCTTGAACTGCAGCCGCGGCATTCGGGTCTGGACGCTCTACTTCGGGAATCTCAATGGCAATTTCGTCAAAGCGCTTGAACATAAATGCACCTGCCTCACTATAGATTATGGTTAGCCTGTCGGCCATTCTCCGCTCTATAGTGTCTCTATAACAGGCAATCTATTCATGCCTAATGCGAGGCGGCCTAACGCCCGCCCCGCACATGCTTGGATTTGCGGAGCCTGGGCTCAGAACCTGGCGGCTGCCTGGTAATCCATTTGAGATAAGCGGCAATCTGTGAATCACGCCTCAGGTTGTCCAGCGTGGTCAGGTTAAGAACAACCAGATCGCTGTTGGTATACAGGGCATGAATCTGCCGGTGGCAAGCCTTGCAGAGAAGTGCGGTAGGCAGCAGCGCTCCGCCTTTCTCCCGGGGAGTCAGATGATGGACGGTGGTTGCGAGAGGGGAACGGCCGCATAGCTCACACTTGCCCAAGGCTTGTTCTTTCATGGGCTACGGCCGGACTTCGAAGAATTCGCAGCGGCTGCGCGAATAATAGGTTAAATCGCTGACCCGGGACTGGATAACAACATCCGAGTCTGTGAAACGGACCACCGTCGCACCTGAATTCACCAGATGGTCATCCTGGAATACACGGACGGGCAGCTTGCGGTCAATCGCTTCCTGCAGATCGCTGTCGGTCAGCAAAGGACGGTTGATGGGCATGGGATAATTCTCCTTTATATCGGGATAACTGCTGTACAGCAAATACAATTAGTATACCTGGGTCCACGCTTCAAATCCACTTCGGCAGCTTCTGTCACCGGACTTCCACCGCGAACAGCGGATGAGATGAAGAAATCTGGGACAACAGCGGCCGGAAGTACAAATATCATCGCAGTGACGTTGAAGCTTCAAGTTCAAACTTAAGTGCGTCTTATATAAATCATAAATATTTCCACCATAAACCGGGAGTTTGCCTCCTCAAAAAAAACATCTGCCTACTGTACACTAAATCTTGTAAGAGAAACCTTTGAGAGGGGTACAGAGGAATGAAAAAAGTAAAAAACCTGGCGCTGACGCTGGTTTCCATCATGCTCATGAGTTCGCTCGCGGCATGCGGAGGAAACAACAACGGCGGCAACAAGGCTGCAGAAGGAAATACAGGCGGCAACGCAGCAAGCACTAATGCACCGGCAACTGAAGGGGCTAATACAGAGCCAGCAGAGAAGGTGGAGCTATCCTTCTGGACACTGGGCAACGTGAACTATGAAGAGCTGGCTACTGAATACACTAAGGAACATCCGAATGTAACCATCAAGGTACAGAACACCGGTGACCAGACGGCCCACCACAACAACCTGACCACAGCGTTGTCGGCCGGCTCGGGCGCACCTGATATTTTCCAGCTTGAAATCGGTTTCATGGAACGCTTCCTGGGCGCACAGGACAAATTCTACAACCTGAACGATCTGGGTGCCAAAGACATCCAAGCCAACTATCTGGACTGGAAATGGAAACAGGCTTCTTCTATTGACGGCAGCTTCCAGCTTGGACTTCCGACAGATATCGGACCTACTGTAGTCTATTACCGTACCGATCTGGCTGAAGCAGCCGGCCTGCCAAGTGATCCTGAAGGGTTCAGCGCAGCGATCGATACCTGGGATAAATTCGCTACTGTAGCCAAAGCCTTCAAAGATAAAACCGGCAAATACTTCTCCGATCTGACGGATCTTACGTACAATGCGCTGCGTGACCAGTCTGCTGACGAAATCTACTTCAGCAAAGCTGACGGAACCTTCATCGGTGACACCAATCCGCAAGTGAAGAAAGCGTATGACTTTACTGTAAAAGGCATTCAAGAAGGCTGGATCAGCAATGTTATGCTCTGGTCGCCTGAATGGGGTCAAGGCATGAACGACGGTTCGTTCGCAGTGGTTATGGGCCCGGCATGGATGGCTGGTAACATCAAGAGCAACGCACCTGATTCCTCCGGCAAATGGAAAATTGCCCAGCTTCCTGAAGGAGCCGGCAACTGGGGCGGTTCATTCATCACCCTTCCTAAGGAAGGCAAGCATTCGAAAGAGGCTTATGATTTCATCCAATGGCTTGTTAACAAAGACAACCAGCTGGAATCCTTCAAGACCAAAGGTCTGATGCCTTCTATCCCTGCACTGTATGAAGATCCTGCATTCGTAGACTTCAAGGATGAGTTCTTCGGCGGTCAGCAGACAGCTGTTGAATTCGGTAAAGCGGCTAACCGCGTTAAACCGGTATACTACGGACCGCTGCATGACCAGACGGATACCTTCTTCAAGAATGCGCTCAAGAACGTACTTGAGAAGAAAGCTGATCCGGCAAAAGAGTGGGAAGATGCTGTAAAGCAGTCGAAAACTCTTGCAGAGCGCGGCTAAATTCCTGGTGACGCTAATCTTAGTCTATTGAGGAAGACGATTCCTCAAATGTCCGGATTCACGGAGAGCTTCATCCTCTGTGAGTCCGGATTTATATTTACGAATTCACTGGAGGTGTGACATGGCTGAGCCCGTATTAGCGAGTCCGCATGCCGAGAGCAAACGTCCTTTTTTGACCGAACAAAGACGGAGCCGCTTCACTGCGTATACATTTATTTCACCGTTCTTTATTCTGTTCTCGATATTCGGACTGTATCCAATCTTCTTCACATTCTATTTATCGTTCTTCAAGTGGGATGCACTGGGTCCCATGAAATACGTGGGCTTCAAAAACTACGATCTGATCACCAGCGATCCGACCTTCTGGATCTCATTCAGCAACACGCTGATCATGGGCCTGATGGGTACTGTGCCGCAGGTGTTCCTGGCGCTGCTTCTGGCTGTGCTGCTCCACTCGGGCATGACCCGGTTCAAAAAGACTTTCCGCATTCTCTATTTCATGCCGAATATTACTTCCATCGTTGCCGTTACGCTCGTATTCAGCACCTTGTTCGGTAACAACGGAATGATCAACTGGCTGCTTAACGGAATCGGTGTAGAGAGCATGGCGTTCAACTCCGGCTGGTGGGGAGTCAAAATCGCCATTTCAACGATGGTGATGTGGCGCTGGACGGGCTATAACGCGATTCTGTTCCTCTCCGGACTGCAGAGTATTCCGATGGATCTGTATGAATCTGCCCGGATCGACGGGGCTAACCGCAGACAGCAGCTGTTCTCCATCACCTTGCCGCTGCTTAAGCCGTTTATTATTTTCGTAACCCTGCAATCGACAATTGGTGCCCTGCAGCTCTTCACAGAGCCGTATGTTTTCCTCGGCCAATCCGGAACCGGATCTACCCGGCAGGAAGGTATCACGATGGTTACCTATTTGTATAGCGAAGCATTCCGCAACGGATTCTTCGGTACAGCGGCGGCTACAGCAGTTCTGCTGTTCCTCGTTACGATACTGTTCTCTGTCCTGAACATGCTGATTTCCAGAAGCGGCAGCAGAGAGACTGGAGGGAAAAAAGCGTGAGCACACTTCGTATGTTCAGAAAAAAACCGGATGATCTCGGCTTTTTCGGCAAGCTGGGCTTCTATTGTCTGCTGATCCTCGGGGCACTGGTCTCTATCTTCCCGTTCTATTGGATGTTCGTCGTTGGTACGAATGACAAGGGAGCCGTGTTCCATGTACCGCCGCTATTGACGGTTGGAGACCAGTTCTTCGACAACTTCAAGCGTGTACTGGAAAAATCGGACTTCTTCCAGGCGCTCGGCAACTCGCTGTTCGTATCGTCCATGGTGACGATCTCGGTCGTGTTCTTCTGTACACTGGCCGGTTATGCGTTCGCCAAATATGAATTCCCGGGTAAAAATATGCTGTTTGTATTCGTAATCGCTACACTGATTGTTCCGCAGCAGCTCGGGGTATTGCCGACCTATGTTATTATGGCTAAGCTGCACTGGATTGACAGCTTCAAGGCGCTGATTGTGCCGGCGATGGTTAATGCCTTCGGGATTTTCTGGATGCGCCAGTACATATCCGCTGCGGTTCCAACCGAGCTGATTGAAGCCGGACGGATCGACGGAGGCGGGCACTTCAGAATTTTCTGGAAGATTGCGGTGCCGGTAATTACACCTGCAATGGCTACACTGGGTATTCTCAACTTCATGACCGTATGGAATGATTTCTTCTGGCCGCTGGTGGTGCTGAAGAACAAGGAGCATTATACAATACAGATTGCTCTGCAGCAGCTGTTCACTACCCGTGACGGTCTGGATTATGGAATGATTATGTCCGCAACCTTCACGGCAACCTTGCCGCTGCTCGTCGTATTCCTGCTGTTCAGCCGCTGGGTTATTGCCGGTCTGACCTCAGGCGCTATCAAGAGCTGATGAACTGTTATTGGCTGTAACAGGAAATATAGAATGCTGTGAAGAATAATAATGGACAGAGTCAGCAGGAGGAAGGGACCATACATGAAGCTCCGCCGCAAGATCTTGTTCGCTATTATTCTTCTCGTATTCATTCCCGTGATCGTTATGGGGATTGTTACGTATGTCAATTTCTCCAATGCCATGGAGAAGAAATCAAGCAATTTCTACTGGATTTCACTGCTGGAGACGGACCGCAAGCTCAAGTTCGCGCTCAGCGAGATTTCATCGATTACCAATTCTGCGATCACGCAGCCGGCGATTCAGCAATCGCTCAAGCAGCAGAACTTTGTGCTTACCTATGACCGCAAGCAGGAGATTAACAATCTGCTGATCAATCATCCGATGGTCACATCCTTCAGTCTGTACGGTAAAGACCGGCTGCTGTATCAATATAATGCGCCGATGTCTTTTGCCGATATGCACAAACAGGTCTGGTTCGGAGCGATGGAGAGCGCTGAAGGGCGTCCCGTCTGGTCCGGTCCCGGAGAGAACGGCTCGGCAAGCGCGGGCAAACCGGTGCTGGTACAGGCCAGAGTCATTAAAGATTATTATTCACTGGAGGATATCGGCTATCTGGTTGTGTATGTCAAGCCGGATTTGCTCGATCAGATCTTCTGGGAAGCGGCGACCCTGAAAAAAGGGGATATTCTGCTGGTGAACAAGCAGGGCAATATCGTCTTCAACAAGTCCGGAGAGTATATTGGACAAAGGACGGATTTTCCTTTTTTGCAGGAGAATTATACCCAGGAGCAGGACTATTACATTGACAATTATCAAGGAGAGCGGTCTCTGATCACTTTCCTGCCTTCACATAATACAGACTGGTATCTGGCCGCGATTACCCCTATGAATCTGATTTCATCGGAATCGGTGTCCATCCGCAATATCGCAATTATTCTTGGGATGGTATCGCTGCTGTCTGCTTTTCTGTTCGACCATTATTTCATCCGCAGGCTCGTCCGCAGCATTAACAGTGCGGTGAACGGGATGAAGCGGGTCAAGCAGGGGATATTCACGCCGATCACGGTGCCGCTCCGTGCCAATGATGAGAGCGATTCGCTGATCGACGGCTTCAACCGGATGAGCTCGCAGATCAATGAGCTGATCGAGCAGGTACAGACCGAGCAGGGGCGCAAGAAGGAAGCGGAGATGCAGGCGCTGATGGCGCAGATTAACCCGCATTTCATCTATAATTCACTGGAATCCATTAACTCGATGGCGGTGCTGGCCGGCAACAGGGATATCAGCAAAATGGTCATCTCGCTCGGCAGGCTGCTGCGCATCAGCATCAGCCAGAATCAGGAGCTGATTCCGCTGCAAATGGAGTTCGAGCATGTCCGCCACTATCTTGATATTCAGAAATTCCGTTTCGAAGAGAAATTCTCGTATGAGCTGGACCTGCCCGATTCCCTGAAGATGGTGATGACCCAGAAGCTGATTGTCCAGCCAATCGTAGAAAACGCTTTATATCATGCCATTGAGCAGATGGAGGAGCATGGCACCATTACGGTCAAAGCCCAGGAGAACGGCAAGGATATCATTATAATCGTCAAGGATAACGGGCCGGGCTTTGACCTTGCGGTGCTGATGAGCCAGTGGAACAAGGAACGTGCCAATCTGAGGAAATACAGCGACAGCGGGGTGGGGTTGAAGAATGTACATGAGCGCCTGAACATCCGGTTCGGCAATCCTTATGGCATTCTGGTCTGCTCATCCCCCGGCTTCGGATCAGCGGTTTGTATCCGCATTCCGAAGATTCAGCCATCATGAGAAGGAGAAACGGAATGAAGGACCAGCGGAACGTTGCGAGATGGTTGACCAATTGGGGGTGGATTCTGCTCTACATCGTGCTGATGTCCGGTGCGGTCTGGTTCATTATGCAGGAGGACCGGGAGCCGATTGAAGATAACTCTCCCGAGAAAATCACCTTAACCTTCCGGCACTTCTGGAACAAAGAGCATGACCGGCCGCTGCTGGCCATCTTCGAGGAGGTTGTGCGGAGCTACCAGGAGAGCCATCCGAACGTGAAGGTGAACTTCGAAGGACTGGACCAGAACATTCACCGGGAACAGAAGCTGAAGAGCGAGATGGTGACGGGTACGCCGCCGGATATGTTCGTTTTGTTCGGCGGGGCGGAGATTGAGCCCTATGTCCGCTCGAACCGGCTGATGGATCTGACCGAGTTCACGGACCAGAACGGACTAAGTAATCAGTTCAAGGACCTGCATCTGTGGACCTTTAACAACCATATTTATGGCCTGCCCATCGAAGGCAATGCAGAGCCGCTCTATTACAACAAAACTATTTTTCATAAGCTTGGACTGGAAATTCCGGAAACAGTGGCGGAACTGGACGAGACGATTGTGAAGCTGAAGCAGGCGGGCTATATCCCGTTCGCCCTGGGGAATGAGGACCGCTGGCCTGCCGGAATCTTCGCCCATTACTTAATGGACCGCTATGCCGGGCCGGAGCTGATTCAGGAGCTGGTGACAGGCGAGAGTGAAGCCGGATTTCAGAACAGCGGATATATGAAGGCCTTCCAGCATCTGAACCGGTGGATCGGCGAGGGCGCTTTTAGCAGCGAATCCAACGATACGTCAACCGAGAATGCAGTGCGTCTGTTCACTGACGGGAAGGCGGCGATGTATCTTAACGGAAACTGGGACATCAACCTTTTCTCAGGCCAGACAGCCCCGGCGGAATTCCAGAATCAGGTGGGTGTGATTCCGTTTCCGGCAATGGTCAAAGGGGCGGAGCCGTCGATTGCCGGCGGCTACACCATGGGGATCGGGCTGTCATCGAGCCTCACCGGTGCGAAACGGGAAGCTGCGCTGGAGCTGATGAAAGGCTTTTATACCAAGGAAATCCAGACGCGTATTGTGTATGAAGGCCTAAGAATACCTTCAATGCGGATTGCCTTCGATCCGGATAAGACCGGACCGGTATTCGCCCAGGTGATGGAGCTGATGGAAGAGAGCCACCAGAGCTTCGTACCCTACGATAATCTGTTGTCTCCTGAAGTGAAGAAGACATTCTTAAGTGTGATTGAAGAGATGATCGGCGGAGGAATGCAGGCCGATCAGGCTCTGCAGCAGCTGCAAGACGCGTCCAAGCAATACTGGAATCTGATCCGGAGCTCGGACGTTCAATAAAGCCTGGGGGGGTGCAATAAGATGAGTGAGCATCAGGAGAAATATAAAGTATTGCTCGTGGATGATGAGCCGATTATTCTGCGCAGCCTGAAGGTTGCGATTCCTTGGGAAGAGCTGGGTTTGACTATTGTTGGTGAAGCGAAGAACGGGGAGGCCGCTCTGCAGCTGATTCAGGAGACCTCACCGCAGATCATCATCAGTGATATCCGCATGCCGGTCATAGACGGGATTGCTCTGATGAAAGAGGTGCTGCCGCGCAGCTCCAAGCTGATTTTCATCTTCATCAGCGGGTACGGCGAGTTCGAGTATGCCAGGGAAGCTTTGCGGCTCGGCGCGTTTGATTATCTGCTGAAGCCGATCGATCATGAGGAGCTGGCGGTGATGCTTGCCCGGGCCAGAGAACGGCTCGACCGCCAGAAGGAGAATGAGCAGCTGATGCTCTCCGTCCAGACCTTGTCGCTGCTTGCCCGCGAGCGGATGCTGGCCGAGTTCACGCTCGGCAATCCGCGCCCGCTGCAGCATCTGAAGTGGCTGGAGAACAGTGAGCTTGAGGAAGAATATTTCATGGCCGTTGTCCGTCTGGACGACTATGCCGGCCTCACGGCCAAGTGGAGTGCAGAAGAGAAGCATCTCTGGCTGTTCGCGGTCCGCAACATTCTGGAGGAATGGTCGCTGGAGAACGGGGCGCTGTCGATCTTCCCGTTCTATAACGGGGAATGGATCCTGCTCTTCCCGGCTGCCATCAGCACCGGCAAAAGAGCGCTAGGTGAACAGCTGATCAACGGCATCAAGAGATACTCTAAGCTGAACTGCTCTGTGGGCATCAGCCGCACCACCCGGGGGATAGATCAGTTAAGCACGGTGTATCCCTTGGCCGCGCAAGCCTTGTATCAGCGTTTCTATTCCGGTCAGGCGGGCGTGTTCATCGAAGAGGAGACTGCGGCAGCCGGCAGCCGTGAGGTGAAATATCCCAAGGAGCTGGAGCTCTCGCTGATTGAGAGTATCCGCACACTGAACCTGGAGCGTATGCTTGCCCTGTTTGATGAGATGTCTGTCTTCATAGAATCCCAGGCCCTGCCGCAGCAGCTGGCGGAACGCCTGATTATTGAGATGAGTGTGGTGCTGTACCGGCAGTTCGAGCATCTGAACACGCATGGTGAATGGTCGGTTGAGAGTCTGTTAAGCAAGCTGCATGGCCTGGGAACGCTGTCGGATATGATTGAAGTGCTCAAGGCGGAATTCCGCGAATGGCTGCAGCAGAGTCACAGTACGGCCGTCCGCGAAGACGGGCGCAGCATCATTGAGAAAGTCAAACGGTACATTGAATCCAATTACCATAAGGATCTCAGCATCGAGGAGGTGTCCGAGGTGGCCGATCTCAGCATCAGCCATTTCTGCACCCTGTTCAAACAAATCTCGGGCTATACCTTCCTGGAATTCGTCACCCACTGCCGGATGGAGAACGCTAAGTACATTCTGCAGAACAGTACGGTGAAGGTCTATCAGGTGGCTCCAATGGTCGGTTATCAGGACCCGCGGTATTTCACGCAAGTGTTCAAGAAAGCCACGGGTAAGACGCCGACGGAGTATCGTGAGGAGCATGTGAAGCAGGCTTAATGCAGCGGGGCGGCTCTAACAGTAAAGAGCAGATAAGGAAATATAGCATATAGACCATAGGAACGTAGGAACGTAGGAATATAGGAATATAGGAATATAAGCATAAGGACGAGCACAAGCACTTTGGGCACCTTCGGGTGCTTTTTTTTATGGTTATAGAAATGAAGATAATCGCAGTAACCCCTCTGATTTCACCAGCACGAGCCAAAGGAGAGCCAATGTATGCGAAAAATCGAATACAATGTGCCTCCGCGAAGGTAATCCGGCCAAATGTATGCGAAAAACCGAATACAATGTGCTACCAGGAAAAATGAGGAGGATACGGGCGTTTGTTTCTGGAGGCGGCCCAAAAGTAATCTAAATGAAGTAATGTGCGGTGGTCTTCTTAATATCTTATAAGCTGAACAAGCCGCACAAGCTCTACAAGCTCTACAAGCTCCAGGATCTTTCACTTGATCGGAGCTTTTTTTATATAACAGTGTCCGTCTGTGACGTTATAGGATTCGAGCCGCATTCACAGTTAAAAATTAGATTAATATAAATATAATCTACTTTTATACTAGACAAAAATATATAAAGTCTATATATTTATAAACAGATTAGATATATATCTATTTAGTCTATATTAATGTATGGGGGATAGAATCGTGTTAAGGAACAAATATGTAAGAACGATTATTATGTCAAGGGTATTGCTGCAGCTCGGAGTATGGGTGAGGAACTTTGCGATTCTGCTGTATGTGACGGATATTACGCATAATGATCCCTTCTATGTCTCGCTCATTTCGGTGGCCGAATATGCTCCGATCTTTCTGTTTGCCATTATAGGCGGTACCTTCGCGGACAGGTGGCTGCCCAAGCGGACGATGATGATCAGTGATGCGTTATCGGCGTGTTCCGTCTTTGTGGTGCTGCTGGTTGTCATGTCCGGATCGTGGAGAGCACTGCTGCTGGCCACCCTGGTATCAGCTATATTGTCACAGTTCTCGCAGCCTTCTGCGATGAAGCTGTTCAAACAGCATGTGCCTGAAAACCAGCTGCAGAGTGTGATGGCCATGTTCCAGTCATTGTCTGCTTTCTTCATGGTGATTGGTCCGGTAATCGGCGCTTTCATCTATAATCATTACGGGATTGAGGTATCGCTGGCTGTAATGGGCGGTATGTTCATTGGCTCTGCGCTCATACTGGGCCTGCTGCCCAAAGACGCGCCGCAGCAGGCCGGAAAGACCCGGAATGGGATCATGGATGAAATGAAATCCGGACTGGATTATGTGCGTTCGAGCCGGGTGCTGAGGAATCTGGGCGCGGCTTTTGCGTTTGCGGGGCTTGCCGCAGGGCTGATTCAGCCGCTGGGGGTATTCGTAATTATCGAGAATCTGGGCAGGGACAGAGGGTTCCTGCAATGGATCATGATGGCGAACGGGGCATCGATGCTGCTCGGCGGAATGCTCATTATGAGCAAAGGCAAAGCCGTGAAGCCACAGACGATGCTGGCCTTCGGCCTCCTGGTCAGTGCGGCTGGAACGGTCGGCGTGGGGTGGTCGCATCATACAGCATTGACGGTCACACTGCAGACGCTGACCGGATTCTTTTACCCCTGTATCCATATCGGCATCAACACACTGATTCTGCGGAATACCGAGGCCGGCTTTATGGGCAGGGTTGGCGGTATTATGGGGCCGATGTTCATGGGCTTTATGGTGATCGGAATGTCTGCGGCAGGTTATTTGAAGGAAGCCTTCTCGCTGTTCACGGTATTCACCGGAAGCGGCATACTGTTCCTCATCGCGATGCTGATTCTGCTGCCGATGGTCAGGGCAAAGGAGTCTGGGAGGCAATCTCTTCAGGGGTGACTATGACATATGTCATACACCAGGGTTGATGTTTATGACTTACAGGGGTGACACTTTCTTCTCTATAATGTAGAGAGATAAGTATCCTTGAATGGATGCATCCGAGGAGGAAACGATCCCGATGACTACAAACCAGACATCCCAGCTCTCCAGCTTGAAGAAAAGCGTAGCCCCTTACGAAAAAACAGACCGTAAAGCGAGCATCTACCAGCTCATTAATACACTTGGGCCACTAGTGCTCCTATGGACTGCTGCTTATTTCAGCTTATCCGTTTCCTACTGGCTGACGCTGCTGTTCGCCGTTCCGGCTGCAGGTTTTGTCATCCGCACCTTTATTATTTGTCATGACTGCTGTCACGGCTCATTCTTCAAGAACCGCAAAGCGAACGATATTTTCGGAACAATAACCGGTGTGCTCACTCTGGTCCCTTACCGCCAGTGGAAGCACAGCCATTCGATACATCATGCGGGAAGCAGCAACCTCGACAAAAGAGGCACCGGCGACATCTGGATTATGACCGTGGATGAATATGCAGCCGCGAAACCGCTGCAGCGACTATACTACCGGATCTATCGTAACCCTCTGGTTTTGTTTGTACTCGGACCCATTGCCGTCTTCGTGATCCAGTACCGTTTCAACGCCAAAGGTGCCAGACGCAAGGAACGCATGAATACGTATTTGACGAATGTCTCGATAGTGGCTCTGTACGGTACGATGATTATGCTTGTTGGTTGGCAGGCATTCCTGCTGGTGCAGCTGCCGGTTGTGTTCGTCTCCGGTTTTCTCGGCATTTGGCTGTTCTATGTGCAGCATCAGTTTGAAGATACCTACTTCGCGCATGATGAGGAATGGAGCTATGTCAACGCCGCAGTAGAAGGAAGCTCCTACTATAAGCTGCCGAAGCTGCTGCAGTGGATTACCGGCAATATCGGTTTTCATCATGTGCATCATTTAAGTCCGAAGGTGCCTAACTATAACCTGGAATTGGCCCACAATGCCACCCCGCCGCTGCAAAAAGCGACAACCATTACACTCAGCACCAGTCTGCAGGCCTTGAAATACCGTCTGTGGGATGAGGAGCACAAAACGTTCGTCAGCTTCAAGGAAATGAAGCAGCGGCTGCAGCAGAAGAAGCCTGCGGCAGCCGAGGTGCTGAAGGTAATCAAACCGGGATTCCAGAGTAAATAGAAGCCGTCATAGAAGAGAAAGGCAGGACCGGGAGATCACGCCGCAGGTTCTGTTCTTTCTTTTTGTCCAAATCATTCTGCAGAATTGCCGGTTTACATAAGGTTTGTGCTAAAATGGGGGTATAATCTTGCTGGCAAAAAGGATGGCTAACATGCAGAAGTGGCATCATATTTTTCATAAAAGCACGGGACTGAGCCCCTATGTATGGGTCGTTTTTTACATTCTTCCGTTCTATTCGATCTTTCGCTCGGCCTCGGCAGGCCGCTGGGTATACGGAATTCTGATGATTATCGTCTTCTTCGCCTGCTATGTGCTGGCGTTTAAGTCGAAAGGATGGGTAGTCTATTTCTGGACCAGTGTGCAGATTGTTGTCTCGATAACGATGACGCTGCTCTTCGGGTATATGTACTTTGCGCTGTTCCTGGCTTTTTTCATCGGAAATATCCAGAAACGGGCTGCTTTCTTCACCCTGTATTCGATTCATCTGCTGACAACGATCGTGGCCATCAACTATGAGCTGATTACGCGTAATCCCGTGTTCCTCTCGCAGCTGCCGTTCGTGCTGGTCAGTATCATTGCCGTGGTGCTGCTGCCGGTCACGACCTATAACCGCAACAATCAGGATAAGCTGCAGGGACAGCTGGAGGATGCCAACAAACGGATCTCCGAGCTGGTCATTATGGAGGAGCGCCAGCGGATCTCCCGTGATCTGCATGATACGCTGGGGCAGCGGCTGTCGCTGATTGGCCTTAAGAGTGACCTGGCAGGCAAGCTGATCACCAAGAATCCGGCGCAGGCCCAGATCGAAATTAATGATGTCCGGATGACGGCCCGCAGCGCCCTCAAGGAAGTCCGGGAAATGATTACCCAGATGCGGGGCATCCGGCTTGAAGATGAGTTGATCCGTATCCGGCAATTACTCCAGGCGGCAGAGATTGGCTACATGCTGGAGGGTGACCCTAACCTGACCAACACTTCCCTGATTACCGAGAATGTGCTGAGCATGTGTATGAAGGAGGCCGTGAACAATGTGGTCAAACATAGCGGTGCCTCGCTGTGCCTGATTCAGATCGAACCTTCCCGGACCGACCTGATCATCAAGGTGAAGGATAACGGCGCGGGAATTGAAGGGACTAATCACTACCATAAAGGTCATGGGCTGCAGGGGATGAGGGAACGGCTTGAATTCGTCAACGGCAGTATGGAAGTGGTGCGTGACGAAGGAACAACGATTGTCATTAAGGTGCCCAATGTTGCACAGCGGCCGGAAATGGAGGTAAACGTGTAATGATTACGATAGTGATTGCCGAAGATCAGCGCATGCTGCTGGGGGCGCTCGCTGCCCTCCTGGATCTGGAGGAGGATATGAAGGTTGTGGGCCGGGCAGGCAACGGGGAAGAGGCCGTGAAGCTGGTGAAGCAGCATCAGCCGGATATTTGCATCATGGATATTGAAATGCCGGCCATGACGGGTCTCGAAGCGGCGGAAGCACTGAAGGGATCGGGCTGCAAAATCATGATTCTGACCACGTTTGCCCGGACCGGTTATTTCGAACGTGCGGTCAAAGCCGGAGTTGATGCCTATCTGCTCAAAGACAGTCCAAGCGAAGAGTTGGCCTTGTCGATCCGCAATGTAATGGACGGCAGACGGATATACGCGCCGGAGCTGATGGATGAGGCTTACAGCAGCGAAGCTAATCCGCTGACGCAGCGTGAGAAGGAAGTGCTGGGGCTGATCGCGGACGGCAAGAATACGAAGGAGATCGCCAGCCAGCTGTATATTACGACCGGAACGGTCCGCAACTATATCTCTGTGATCCTGGACAAGCTGGATGTCGGCAACCGGATTGAAGCGATCACGCGCTTTAAGGAAAAAGGCTGGTTTAAATAAAATAACTTGCTTGGAATATTGAAACGGCAGCTGTCCTCTGTGACAGCGGGCCGTTTCTTTTTTTTGCAGACAGAGACAAGTCTTATTCTAGTGGTAGGGCAGACGGGCAGACGTAAGGAGTGGAGCAGAGGCGGACTTTGCTTGAAGCAGAGAAACCAGCCTGGCTCTAACTGTATTTAGTGCAACTAAAATCGCCTGACAGTACCAGTTAAGCAGGATAACTGTATTTTATACACTTATATAGACTGCTTTTCGTTGAATGATCACTTTTCGTAATTTTTAGTTGTACAGAATACAATTAACGGAACAAATCCGCTGGAAACCTGTTTTTAACTGCACGAAATACACTTATTCCCTGCCTGCGCTAACTGGATAAGTAAGCTAGGTCATAATAACTATTTTAACCCTGTGACAGTCTTCTGGATTGGATCGGTGGAATATTTTTGTTAAGATAAATGCAAACATGTGATCTTATCCGTTGAAGTTGGGTAATAACTTGCATGTGTCATAACCGCACTGCTATTTATGCCGCGTACATCCTATTTCAGCCGGGAGGAATCTGATTTGCCTGAACTTACTTCATCATACGTTGATTCACTTGCACCCAATGCTGCAGCCATCAAGAACGGTCAAGGTCTGGTCCGCAAAAAGAGCTTCATAGAGCTCCATCAGTCGGAGAACGGAGAGCTGCTGTTTGGAAAATGTGCAGGGAGCGGCAAGACTCCCTATGAGTGTTCTGTGGATTTCATCGTGCCGGACAATCCGGTATTCCGCTGCAGCTGCCCCAGCCGCCAGTTTCCCTGTAAGCATGCATTAGGGCTGCTCTATGCCAAGGCCGAAGGCCAGACGTTCAGCCCCGCCCCCGTTCCTGAAGACATAGCCTCCAAGCGTGAGAAGGCCGAGAAGCGGGAAGAGAATAAGGTGAAGCAGGCGGCCGAAGGGGGAGAGGCTAAGCCAAAGAAGGTTAACAAATCAGCGCTTAAGAAAAAAATTACTGCCCAGCTTGAAGGGCTCGATATGCTCGAGAAGCTGGTGCTGGGGTTCGTCCGCGGCGGACTGTCCACCATTGACCGTTCGAGCATGAAGACGATTCAGGAGCAGGTGAAGCAGCTTGGCAACTATTATCTGTCAGGAGCACAGATTGAGCTGCGCCGGTTCACAATTCTCATGTTCGGCGGCAAGGACCAGGAACAGAACTATACATATGCGATGGAGCAGCTGTCACGGCTTCATGCATTTATTAAGAAGGGGCGGGCGTACCTGTTGGCACGGAGCGAGGACCCGGAGCTTGCACTCGATCATGAATCGACCATCGATGAGTGGCTGGGGCATGCCTGGCAGCTGAGTGAACTGAAGGAATACGGGCTGGTGAAGGAAGGGGCAGAGCTGCTGCAGCTGGCCTTCTACAGCTTCAATGATATGGCCCGGCTGGAATATGTGGATCTAGGGTATTGGGTGGACCTCACTGCGGAAGGCGGGAAGATCCACCGGACGGTCAATTACCGGCCGTATAAGGCCGCTAAGCTGATGCGGGAGGAAGACAGCTTCTTTGAGATTGCTGTGGTCCCTCAGCTATATACTTATCCGGGCGATATGAATGCACGGGTCCGTTTTGAAGCCATGTCTCCAAGAACAGTGCAAGGCCCGGATATAGAACGGGCTACTGCCCAGGCTCACCGCTCCTACGCGGAAGCTGTCAAGATGGTGAAGAACCAGATCAAGAATCCGCTCAGCGACAAGCTGCCGGTGATGCTGCTGCATGCCGCCAGTCTGGGCATTACGGAGAGCGGCCAATATGTCATAACGGATGAATCCGGCAGCAGGCTGGCGCTGGAGGATATTCCGTCCCTGCCGCAGGGAACCGTGCATATGCTGCCGTTTGTGCCGGCTGCCGCGCATACGGATTGCTACCTGCTGGTGATGTTCGAGCATAACCTGGACAAGGGAAGGCTGACTGCCCAGCCGCTGACAGTCATTAAGGGTGAAGAAATCATCCGGTTGCTGTATTAGAAGTTCAAGGAAGGACAGCGGCGAGCATCTGAATTCTAAGTTAACTCAAGTTCATTCATATAGGAGGACAGTCCATGAGCACAGCGTTATTACAGGAGCTGCATCAGGAGATTAGAAGACTGTATATTGCCGGAAGCGGGCTGGCGGCTGGAGACTTCCGCCTGAAACGCCTGCTTCCGCAGTTTCAGCAGCTGGGGGAACGCGCACCGGTCTTTAAGAAGCTGGGCGAGGGCGTGGCTTCATTACTGGAGCCTGACGGTGCTGAAGAGGCCGCTCCCGGTGTTCAACTGCAGGAGCTTACGCTGCTGCTGGAGTCAGTGCTGTATACCCAGGGGACAACAGCAGTTGACGGAACCCCCGGACCTTTGCCGGCCTTGAGCTTTGAACTTAAGACGAATCAGCCCTACCGCAAGATTGGTGCCGTTCAGCAGGCGCTCAGCACAACGGGAAGCGGAAGATATGAAATTGTAATTGATGCTTTTAAGGACGGTGTTTTTCAGGATTTGCGGCTGCTACCGCCGGCAGTCTCGGCACTGAACGATCCATATTCGGAACTTGCAGACTTTGCCATGACTGATATTCTTCCGTCCTATGGACCGGACATTGCCGGATTCCTCTTCGAAAGCTTGGATCCAGCCGGCGGCAGGAGCGAGGTCCGCAAGCTTGAGGTGATCGGCAAGGTGGGAGGAGATCGTTATCTGGAGGAGATGTTCCGCATCGCCGGAAGCGGCAGTGAAGACATCCGGGTAGCCGCTATGAAATGGCTCGCCGGTCATGATCAGTATGTGGATGCACTCTTGGAGTGGACAACAGATAAGAAGAAGGCCATCCGTGAAGCTGCCTTCTCGGCGCTGGCTGCAGGCGGTTCGCAGCAGGGCGGTGAACGGCTTGTGGAGGCTTTCACGGCGAAAAAGGACCGTGAGATGGTTGCCGGTGTACTGGATGGCAGAGCTTCCGCAGAGGTGTCTGATAAGCTGGCGGCATTGTTCATGGAAGAACTGCAGAAGGCGCCGCAGAATAATGCGGACAAGAAGCTGACAGAGAGCGCATGGAATAGCCTTCTTCCATTCTTGACCGCTCTGCGCCATGAGCGGAGCCCGCAGCTGGATGAAATCTACAGCTATATCCTTCAGGAGTACGCCCGGTTCTCCCCGCTCGGCTGGATTCCGCTCATTGACCAGGCAGCCTGGTATAAAGAGAATACTCCGGGCGGAGCTGCACTGGCAGAGCTGGAGGCACTGGATAAGCGCAGTGTGCGTTTCCTGCCGAATTATTTCCACGCCGCCCAGCGGGTAATGACGCCCAAGGAGCTATACAGCCGGTTCGGCGGAACCTTTATGGACAAATTGAAAGCACTGGTGGGCAAGGATGCCAAAGATGCGGCTCAGCGCGCCCAGCTGCTGATTAGTACGATTGAGGAGCAGATCGTGGATATCCGCCGGAGAGCGTATGAGGTAGAGTGGGATGCTGCAGGAATCAGGCAGCCTTACAGCAGGGAGATGCTGTCAGCCGAGGAGATTGCGGCAGCCTGGGATTCCCGCTGGCTGGACTGGTTCATTCAGCATGATGCGGTGAACCTGGCAAGCGCTTTTGCCCGGCCGGGTCATAAGGGCGTGCGGGATTATCTGCTTGGCAAGCTGCAGGAGCCGTTTAAACGCACGACGTATGATCTCCTTTCGAATATTTTCAAGGGTCTGGAGAGGGCCGGGGTGCCGGAGCCGGAGCGTCTTGAGCTTCTGATGACAGCCCTGGAGAATAAAAATGTTCATACAGCTTACACATTTGAGCTCTACTTATTTAAACTGATGGAGCGCTTCCCGGCCAGCTATGTAGGACGTCTGGAAGCGATTGTCCCTAAATATAGATATGAATGCAAGCAGCAGCTGGAGTATGTGCTGAACAGCTTGAAGAGTGTGCAATAATTCAGGGCGGATGTAGCTTAAGAAATCTAATTGAAGAGTTCTTATAAAGGAGAGGTGTTCATGTCGACGGAACAAAGTCAGCTTCAGGATTACATGCGTCTGCCAGCCGAGGTTCTATACCGTGAGGAACTGGAGGCGTTGCGCAGGGAAGATACAGGCCGTATCCCTGCCGGGTGGCAGATGTCGCCGCGTTCAGTGTTAACCTTCATTGCCGGAGGGAAGGCGGGCAAGACCGTGATTACCCCGAAATATATCGGTAACACGCGTCTAATCGAGATGGCGGTGGCCACGCTGGTAACAGACCGGGCGCTGCTTCTGATCGGTGAGCCGGGAACGGCGAAGTCCTGGCTGTCCGAGAATCTGGCGGCTGCGATCTACGGCAACTCGGGCCTGGTTGTGCAAGGGACTGCCGGAACCAGTGAGGAGCATGTACGTTATTCCTGGAACTATGCCATGCTCCTGGCGAACGGGCCAACGCCGGAGGCGCTGGTCAAGAGTCCGATTATGCGGGCAATGGAGGACGGCGGGATAGCCCGGTTTGAGGAGATCTCCCGCTGCGCTTCCGAGGTGCAGGATGCGCTGATCTCCATCCTCTCGGAGAAGACGATCTCCGTGCCGGAGCTGGGCAAGGAGACCAGTGCCCGCAAAGGCTTCTCCATTATTGCCACCGCCAACACGCGTGACCGCGGCGTGAACGAAATGTCAGCGGCGCTCAAGCGCCGGTTCAACATCATTGTGCTGCCGGCACCGTCTGATCTGGAGACCGAGCTGTCGATCGTGAAGAAGCGGGTTGCAGAGATTGCTTCTTCGTATGAGCTTCAGGCTTCTGTTCCGGCGGATGAAGCACTGCTCAAGGTAGTGACGATCTTCCGCGAGCTGCGCAGCGGCATGACGCTCGACAAGAAGGAGAAGGTGAAGACACCAGCCGGTGTAATCTCCACGGCGGAAGCCATCTCCCTGCTGACGAACAGCATGGCCCTGGCAGCCAGCTTCGGCAGCGGAGAATTGACCGATGGGGATCTGGCTGCCGGCCTGCAGGGGGCTATCGTCAAGGATGATGACAAGGATAAGCTGGTCTGGAAGGAATACCTCGATAATGTAATGAAGAAAAAAGGAGCGGACTGGCGCGGATTGTATCAAGCCTGCAAGGAGATGAACGAGTGAGTGGGGCGGCTGTTGCTGCCGTTGTGAATATTTTCGGGGTGCGCCATCTGTCTCCGGGCGGTGCGAAGCATCTGCTGGAATACTTGAATGAGCTTCAGCCGACCGCCGTCCTGATCGAAGGACCCAGTGATGCAACTGATGAGATCCGTCATTTGACTCACACCGTCACGAAACCTCCGGTTGCGATTCTGGCCTTTACTGAGGATTTGCCTGTGCGGACGGTGCTGTGGCCGTTCGCTGTCTACTCCCCGGAATATCAGGGGATGCGATGGGCAAAGGAGCATGGGGCAGAAGCGGAATTCATCGATCTTCCCTCATCCGTAACCCTGGGTCTGCAGGATGCCCTGCGGCTTGAATCCGGGAGCAGGCCGGTGCTTAAGCCTGCGGCGGATGAACAAGGTGAGCCTACGGATGATGAGCTGCAAGAGCAGGAATCGGTATACAGCCGGATTGCCCGGCTCGCCGGTGAATCTGATTATGATATGTATTGGGAACGCAATTACGAGCATAACGCCAGCAGCGGAGCGTACCGTGCGGCGATACTGGCGTTCTCTGCCCGGATGCGTGAGCTGTCAGAGTCCCGGGAGCTGATAGAGCAGCCCCGCGAATATGCCTATAACGCGCTGCGCGAAGCTTATATGCGGCGTCAGATCCGGAAGAAGATTGAAGACGGCCATCAGCCGGAGAAGATTGTAGTGATCTGCGGCGCTTACCATGCTGCTGCACTGGCAGATCTTGCAGACGGGATGACCGACAGCGAGCTGGCGTCACTGCCTACACGCAGCACGAAGCTGACGCTGATGCCGTATTCGTATTACAAGCTCTCTACAATGTCCGGCTATGGTGCAGGCAACGGGGCTCCGCATTACTTCGAGCTGATGTGGGAGCTGATGGAGTCCGGCAGGGCTGAGGATCTGCCGCATCTCTACCTATCCTCCGTGGCTAGGCAGGTACGCGGTTCCGGGACGCACCGCTCCACCGCTGAAGTCATTGAAGCGGTCCGGCTGGCAGAGTCGCTGGCAGCACTGCACGGCGGGAGCGCGCCTACACTGCGTGATCTGCGCGATGCCGCCCAGACACTGCTCGGCCATGGCGACCTCTCGGTTGTTGCCGAAGCGCTGGCCCGGGTAGATGTCGGTACGGCGATTGGCAGCCTGGCCGAAGGTGTCAGCCAGACACCGATCCAGGATGACCTGAACCGGCTGCTGAAACGGTATAAGCTGGAGAAATATAAGTCCACTGTAGCCAGTGACCTGGCGCTCGATCTGCGTGAGAACCGCCGGGTGTCCAGCGCCGAAGCGGCCTACCTGGATCTGCACCGTTCTGTGCTGTTTCATAGGCTGGAGCTGCTGGGCATATCCTTCGTGCGGAATATACCGAGCGGACAGTCCGGGGCAACCTGGGCAGAGCACTGGATTATCCAGTGGTCACCGGAGGTGGAGATTCAGGTGGTTGAATCGACGCTCCTGGGCGAGACCATTGAAGTCGCTTCAGCTTATGTGCTGAAGGAGAAGCTGCTGGAGTGCCGCTCCATTACTGATGCGTCTGCGCTGATCCGCATCGCCTGCCAGTGCGCGATGACCTCGCAGATGGAGGAGAGCAGCCGGGTACTGCAGAGCCTGGCGGTGGACAGCCGCGATGTAGTTGCTATTGCCGCCGCTGCCCGGGAGCTGGCGACAATTATCGGCTTCGGCGATATCCGCAAGGTGGATACCGCTCCGCTCGTGCCGCTGCTGGAGGAGCTGTTCCGGCGCGGCTGTCTGTTCCTGCTGGATGCGAGCGGCTGCAACGACGAAGCTGCGGCGCTAATGATCAGCGCCATGAATGAGCTGAACGGCATCTCGCTGGAACATAGCGGGAGTCTGGATACTGCCCTGTGGCTTCAGGAGCTGCAGCAGCTGTCACAGCGTGATGACCGTAACCCCCGGCTGTCCGGCTTCGCCTGCGCGATCCTGATGGAGCGGGCTGCGGTCTCTGCGGAAGATGTGGCCGCAGAGGTGTCGCGCCGGCTGTCTCCGGGTATCCCCGCTGATCTGGGGGCGGGGTGGTTCGAAGGGCTGTCTATGCGTAACCGCTATGGGCTGTTGTCGCGGATGAGCCTGTGGGAGCAGCTGAATGATTATATTAATGCCCTGGACGATGAGGAATTCAAACGTGCCCTGGTCTTTCTGCGCCGGGCATTCAGCACCTTCTCTCCCCGGGAGAAGACGATGATCTCCGAGCTTCTGGGTGAGCTGTGGGGTGTGAACACAGAACAGGCTGCTGAGATTCTTACAGGCGAGCTGAAGGAGGAGGAAGCCAAAATGCTGGATGAGCTGAACGATTTTGACTTCGGTGACCTATAGATGGCGGAGGATATTAAGGATAACGGGCGGAACGGGGCTGTGTCGCGCTGGAGGCTGATATTGGGCCAGGAAGCAGAGGAAGCCTTATCCGGTTACGGGGCAGGCGGCGGGCCTACGCTGACCGAGGAAGAGCGGATTATGGATGCGGCGCTGGCAGCCATCTATAATGAGGCAGGTGCTGGCGGAGCTGACGGGACCTCTCAAGCGGGTTCAAAGGGCAGAGGGGCGGGATCAGGGCATGCCGCGATTAACCTGTCCAAATGGCTTGGGGACGTGCGCACCTTCTTCCCGGAGGATGTTGTCTCGATTATTCAGAGTGATGCCATGGAGCGCAAAGGCTGGAAGCAGCTGCTGTTCGAGCCGGAGCTGCTGGCGGCAGTGAAGCCGGATATCCAGCTGGTCGGTACGCTTCTGGCACTCAAAGGCAAAATTCCTGAGAAAACAAAGGATACCGCAAGAATGCTAGTCCAGGCACTGGTTGATGAGCTGGTCAAGCTGCTGGAGACGGATATCCGCCGTGCCGTCACCGGTGCGCTGAACAAGCGGCAGCATTCTCCGCTGCCGTCCCTGAGCGGGCTGGACTGGAAGCGGACCATTGAGCGCAATCTGAAGCATTACGATGCAGAGCGGCGGATGATTATCCCCGAGCGGTTCTTTTATTTCGACCGGGCCCGCCGCAGCAAGGAATGGACCGTGATCGTGGACATTGACCAGAGCGGATCGATGGCCAGCTCTGTCATCTGGGCTTCGGTGATCGGCTCGATCTTCGCCAGCATTCCGGCGCTTAACACGCGGGTGGTCGCTTTTGACACTGAGATTGTAGATTTGACTGAGCAATGTGCCAATGATCCTGTAGACATGCTCTTCGGCATTCAGCTTGGCGGCGGCACGGATATCCATAAGTCCGTGAAGTATTGTGAGCAGTTCATTGAGGAGCCGAAGAAGACGCTGTTCATCATTGTTTCCGATCTGTATGAGAACGGCAACCAGGCCGGACTGGTCCGGCGGATGCGTGAGCTGCGCGAATCCGGTGTGCGGACGATGACACTGCTGGCCCTGTCGGATGAAGGGAAGCCTTCCTACGACGAGCGCCTGGCCGCCCAGCTCACCCGTGACGGAACCCCTTGCTTTGCCTGTACTCCGGCGTTACTGCCTGTATTGGTCGAGGGAGCGCTCAAGGGCCAGGATCTCGGTGAATTGTCCAAGCGTCTGGGGATGGCGCGATAATTTTTAGGAACAGGAAACACTTACTTTATAATCACATATTGTGTAACATGCATATATGATTTATAATCGGTTATTAAAAAGCACCTATCGCTAGGCGCTGCTTGAAAGGAAATGAATTTCTTATGTCAAGTAAGTTGAGAGCGGGTATTGTTGGCGGTACCGGAATGGTCGGCCAGCGTTTCATTGCACTTCTTGAGAATCATCCCTGGTTTCAGGTAACGGCTATTGCCGCGAGCGCGAATTCGGCCGGTAAGACGTACGAAGAGTCCGTCAAAGGCAGATGGAAGCTGTCTACACCAATGCCGGAGGCCGTTAAGAGCATTATGGTCCAGGACGCCTCCAAGGTGGAGGAAGTGTCTGCGGATGTGGATCTGATCTTCTGCGCTGTAGATATGAAGAAAGAAGAAATCAAGGCACTGGAAGAAGCCTACGCACGCACCGGTACTCCGGTTATTTCCAACAATTCCGCGCACCGCTGGACGCCGGATGTTCCGATGGTGATTCCTGAGATCAACCCTGAGCATCTTGAGGTGATTGCCCAGCAGCGCAAACGTCTGGGTACCGAAACCGGATTTATCGCTGTCAAGCCTAACTGTTCCATTCAGAGCTACATGCCAACACTGCATGCGCTTCATGATTTCAAGCCTTCGAAGGTTGTTGTGACAACGTATCAGGCGATTTCCGGAGCCGGTAAAACCTTTGCCGACTGGCCGGACATGGTGGACAACGTGATTCCATTCATCGGCGGTGAAGAAGAGAAGAGTGAGCAGGAGCCTTTGCGGATCTGGGGGAAGGTAACCGAAGAGGGGATTGTCAAAAGCGAACAGCCAGTGATCACCACACAGTGTATTCGTGTGCCGGTTGCTGATGGCCATATGGCTGCGGTATTCGCCTCCTTTGAGCAGAAGCCTAGCAGGGAAGAGATTCTGGAACGCTGGAACAGCTTCCAGGGACGTCCGCAGCAGCTGGGACTGCCAAGTGCACCTAAACAGTTCATTACCTATTTCGAAGAAGAGAACCGTCCGCAGACCCGTCTGGACCGTGATATTGAGAACGGAATGGGAATTTCAGCCGGCAGACTCCGTGAAGATTCACTCTATGACTACAAATTTGTCAGCCTGTCCCACAACACTGTAAGAGGTGCTGCCGGCGGTGCTGTCCTGATCGCTGAACTGCTGAAGGCCGAAGGTTATATTCAGCCGAAATAAGCAGCAGGAACAGCTTCATTTCAGTTCGTAATGCAGCCTGCCGGAGCTTCTCCGCGCAGGTTGTTTGCGGTTTTACCTGACATTACCCCCGGAATAATGGTAAGATAGAGGAATGCATGACGAAAACTGAATACTGACGGAGTGATATTGTGGCAAAAAGTAAAGGCGGCGGCACAGGCAGAGGGACAGGGAGCAAGGGCTGGACCCGCTGGAATAAGACGGCGAAACCCGTGAAGCCGGCAAAAAGCGGACCTCCCGGAAGCCCGGGTACCAAACCGGGAACTAAGGGAGCAGGCGCAGCCAAGGGCAGCGGCGGCGGCAACAAAACCGGAGGCAGTAAATAAGGCGGCCATGTGCCCATATGCAACATCTGATTTGTAAGTGAATCAGGTGTTCTTTAATATGTAGGGCAGGAAAGCGGGTACTGGAGTGAGAATTAATAAATATATAAGTGAGACAGGCGTATATCCGCGCAGAGAGACGGACCGGCTGATTGCGGCGGGACGGATAACCATTAACGGTATAGCCTGTGCAGCGGGGGCCAGTGTTGAGCCTGGAGATACGGTGGCCGTTGACGGCGTTACGCTGAGCCCGGACCGGGAAGAACGGGTCTATCTGGCTCTTAACAAGCCAGTTGGGATTACCTGTACAGCTGCCCGGCAGGTGGAAGGGAACATCATTGATTATGTCGGTTATCCTTCCCGGATCTTTGCTGTTGGCAGGCTGGACAAACAGTCCGAAGGGCTGATACTCATGACCAATGACGGAGCCGTGGTTAACCGGATGATGCGCTCCGAGCATGGGCATGAGAAGGAATATAACGTTACGGTGGACAAGCCGGTGACTGAAGCATTCCTTCAGGAGATGTCAGCCGGTGTGGATATTCTCGGGACCCGGACCAAGCCTTGCCTCACCCGCAGGATCACGGACAACGAGTTCGCGATTGTTTTAACCCAGGGACTGAATCTGCAGATCCGCCGGATGTGCAAAGAACTGGGTTACCGGGTGCTCCGCCTGGAGCGCATCCGGATCATGCACATTACGCTCAGCGGCCTTGAGCGGGGGCAGTGGAGGCATCTGACCGCAGAAGAGCTGGCTGAACTCCACTCCAGACTGGACGCAGAGAAATAGGGATTCACAGCATTTAAGCGTTTGCTGACATACTGACAAACCATCAGGAGGATCAAATGAGAATAATAAGTTTGCTATTAGCGCTAATGGTTATAGCCGGCTGCTCGGGAACCGGCAGTAATGAATCTGCGGAGCCGCCGGAAGCATCTGTGACTTCAGAAGCAGCAGCACAGTCAACTGCACCACAAGCCTCTCCGGCGGATGCAACCGCTGATTTTACGGGGGAAGTACCGGAAGTCTCCCCGGAGATTTCGGATAAATATTCAGGCTTCTTACATATGGATGCCGTTCAGCTGAACGGGCAGATCTACGAGGTGTATTACTGGAACAAAGGGGAGTTTACGTATACGCAGTTTGCGGTTGTGAAGGACGGGAAGATTGTCTTTGACAGCAAGCAGGCCGGAATTAAGATTGAAGGCGGCAATATCTGGAGTGAGGAAGATGATCTCTGGGCGGAAGCGCTTGTGCAGAATAACCATGCCACCTTTTTGTTCAGTCTGATGGATAACCGTCCTGAATCATCCTATATTGTCGTTGAGGAAATCGACGGAGTCATGCAGGTAACTGTTAACGATAATGTCTCGGTGAACTATGAGGATACGGATCAGGACGGAGATGAGGATTTGCTGGCAAGTCCCTTTTCCGGGCAATTGCCGCTTGGTCCAGCGCTGGTAGGCGTGTATGAGCTTCAGGGAACACGGTATGTACCGGATAAGACCCTCACCAAGCAATATGCGGAAGACCAGCTGCGGCTAAGTGAGCAGGAGTACAAAAATAACCCCACAGACCTGACATTGGATAGCCTGCTCAGTGCTTATCTGATTCTGGAGAAGCGTAGTTTTGCGCTGACGCGGTTTGAAGAATTCTATGAGTGGGCAGGACAGCGTGCCGGAGACGGCGGTTTTGTGGACGAATATTATGATCGCTTGAAGAAGAACGAGACGCCGGAATACTTCAGCGGATGGATGGACAAGCTGGAGCCATTGCGTACAGAGAGATAAACCTGGACTTGTCTGTTCAATTATAAAAAGGGATTCCGGAGGCAGCGGTTAATGGCCTCCGTGAATCCCTTTTTCAATTCCGTACAATATCAAGTGGCGGACTCTGACGCCTGAAACTGCTTGTTATACAAATCTCTGTAGACCCCGTTGTCCGCCAGCAGAGAAGCATGTTGTCCAGACTCCACAATAGCGCCGTCCTGAACGACAAGAATGGTATCGGCAGCCATAATGGTGGAAAGCCTGTGGGCGATAACGATGCTGGTCTTGCCCAGCAGCAGCTGATGCATCGCCTGTTGGATATAGAACTCCGACACTGTATCCAGTGACGAGGTGGCTTCATCCATGATGATAATAGGCGGATTCTTGAGCAGCACGCGGGCGATCGAGATCCGCTGCTTCTCTCCGCCGGACAGCTTGATTCCCCGGTTACCGACTACCGTATTGTAGCCTTCAGGCAGCTTCATAATGAAATCATGAATATAAGCGGCTTCACAGGCGGCAATCATCTCGGACTCCGTGGCACCGGCGCTTGCATAGAGCAGATTCTCTTGGATGGTCCCGTTGAACAGATATGTGTCCTGGGTAACCAGCCCGATCTGAGAGCGTAGGGAGTGCAGCGTGAACTCACGGATATCCTTGCCGCCGATGCGGATCACACCCGAATCCAGTTCATAGAGTCTGGGGATGAGGTTGGTTATGGTTGTTTTACCCGCTCCGCTGGGGCCGACCAGCGCAGTCAGTGATCCGGCGGCAGCCGTGAAGGAAATTTCCCGCAGGGCCGGTTTGCCCGGCTGATAGGCGAAATTCACCTTGTCGAAGACGATATCCTGGCCGTCAGCACTGCTTGGCAGGGCCAGCGGCGAATCCACAATCAGCGGGTCCATATCGAAATAGTCAAAAATCCGTTCAAACAGCGCCACCGACCGGTTCACATCCACATACAGATTAGTCATTTGCATGACCGGCCCGTATAATCTGCCCAGCAGCGCCACAAAGGTGATAATCGCACCAACCGTCAGCTCTCCCTGAATAAATAAATAACCCCCGTACAGATATATCAGCATGGGGCCGATACTGGTGAAGGTGGTGAGGACCAGCATAAACCAGCGGCCGGCCATCGATTCCCGGATCTGCAGGCGTGTCGCCTGGGCATTAACGGTTCTGAAGCTCGCCAGCTCGTTGTCTTCCTTGGTGAACAGCTTCATGAGCATATATCCGCTGAGACTGAGCGTTTCCTGGATGATCTGGTTTTGCTCGGAGATCTTCTCCTGGGTTTCCTTGGCCAGCTTCCAGCGCACATTGCCCATTTTGCGGGTTGGCATAATGAACAGGGGGACGACCAGTATGCCCAGCAGCGCCAGCTTCCAGTTCATAATAAACAAAGTTACCGCTGTTGTGGTCAGAATGAACAGATTGCTGGCAAAATTGACGATGGTGCTGTTGAACACGCCCTGTATCCCGGCAATATCACTGGTCATCCGGGTGATGACTTCACCTTGCTTGACCCCTGAGAAGAACTGCAGCGGCATGCCCTGCAGATGGCGGTACATCTGATTTTTCATATCGTGGACAATATTTTGCGAGATAAAGGAATTCAGGTAATTCTGCAGCACGCCCAGCAGACCGGACACTACAGTTGTACCGAGCGAGGCGAGGACAAGCAGAACCAGCAGTCTCAGGTTTTTATCCGGGAGCGCACGGTCGATAATATGCTGAATCAGAATCGGTGGAAGCAGCCCGAGCACTGCAGTAATGCACAGCACAATCATCACCAGCAGGGTCTGCTTCCAGTAAGGCAGGAAATATTTCACGATGCGGAGCAGCAGCGTCTTGGATATATCCGGCTTCGCCTCATCATCATCGAACTTTAATTTGCCATGCCCGGGTCCGCCGAATCCCATTGGACCGAAACCTCTGCCCATTATTCATCACCAGCTTTGTGTGTATTTAAGTTATCCTGATCCCGGGTCAGCTGTTCGAGCAGCTGTGAGTGCATTTGAATGAGCGACTGGACTTCTTCTCCGGAAAAATGATCCAGCGCCGCCCCCAGCATTTGGTATGAATAGGCGTCTTCATTGTATTGCCTGCACAGCGCTTCACCTGCCGGGGTGAGATTCAGCCTCGTTTCCCTGCGGTCTGCCTCGGAGGCGGTCCGGGTCACCAGTTCCTTCTCGGCCAACGCATCAATATGCAGGCTTACGCGGCTCTTGGCAAATACCAGACGCTCCGTTATTTCCTTCTGCGATTGACCGGGATGCTTGAGGAGAGAATTCAGTATACCGATCTGATGCACGGTTAATCCGAGATCCGCAGCGCTCTGATGGGCCAGCTTACGGAGCTGGCGGGCAACGGCGAGCAAGGAATGATACACCTCTATCGTTTGCGCCGGATCTGTCATGGGGCAACCTCCTCTGACCTGATAATAGTTTCTTTTGTTAACAGTTAACAAAGTAAACTGATTATACGCCTGAATATTCCAAAAGTAAATGTTACGCTGAAATGGCGGTAAACAGGTTATGCCGGAACGCATAAGAAACACCCGCAGCGCCTGTGTGAAGGCAGCTGCGGGTGTTTTTTGTAATTGAAATACGCTCATTTATTTAAGCTCATTCCGGAAGCATTCCGCATTGTGTAATCCGCCCGAACGCCCTCGCGGCCTCCCGGATATCCTCCGCTCCGGCTATGGCCGAGATTACAGAAATTCCGTCTGCACCGGCCCTGATCACCGGTAGGGCATTATGCCGGGTTATACCGCCGATCCCTACCAGGGGAATATTAAGTCCGCTGCGGCGGAGCGTTTCAATGACAGCCGTCCCTTGAACGGCTTCGGCATCGTCTTTGGAGGAGGTGGGGTAGACCGGACCGATCCCGAGATAATCGGCTCCGTCCGCAATCGCCTGCTGCACTTCCGCGGGATTATGGGCGGAAACGCCGATGATCTTGTGCTCGCCGAGCCGCTGGCGGATCGTCCGGGCCGGCAGATCATCCTGGCCCACATGAACCCCGTCTGCATCAAGTGCAACCGCCAGCTCCAGGTCGTCATTGACGATGAACGGAATCTGCCGGTCCCGGCAGATTGCCCGGAGCTGCTGTCCAAGCTCTAGCAGAGCAGTGCCGGTCAGAGCACCGGGACCCTTTTCACGGAGCTGGAATAAGGTGATTCCCCCGTCTGCTGCGGCAGATAAAGTCTCGGCTGGAGAGAGGCGGCAGTTCACGCTGCCCATAATGAAATATACCTTAAGGAGCTTACGCATATCCTCACTGTCAATCCGTTTCATAGCTGCTGCCCCCCTGATCTGGTGCGGTTCCCGTAAGCAAAATGATTGGTCGGCCCTTGTCCTGCCCCGATGTTCAGACTGTCCTCAATGGCTGCCTGAATGAAGGCTTTGGCTGTATGGACCACTTCATTTATAGAGTGGCCGAGCGCAAGTCCTGCCGCCACCGCCGCCGAGAAAGTACAGCCGGTCCCATGCGTATGCCTGGTCTCAATCCGCGGACTGGTCAGATATTGGAATTCCCGGCCGTCATAGAGCAGGTCCACCAGCTGATCGCCTTCCGGATCATGTCCTCCCTTAAGAACAATGTACTGCGGCCCCATCTGATGGAGGAGTCTTGCAGCCTGTTCTCTGTCTGCCATTCCATTAATCTTCATCCCCGTGAGCATCTCTGCTTCGGGAAGATTGGGGGTAACCACAAGAGCCAGAGGTAGCAGTCCGGTAATCAATGCCTGCACGGCTTCCTGCAGCAGCAGAGCGGACCCGCCCTTGGCAATCATTACCGGGTCGATCACAAGCCGCTGCTGCCAGCCGTACGCTGTCACCTTATCCGCGACAACACCGATAATCTCACTGCTGAACAGCATGCCGGTCTTAATGGCATCAGGTGTCAAGTCACTGCCAATAGAATCCAGCTGCGCAGCAACGGCTTCCAGCTCCAGCGGATATACCCCATGAACGCCTAGGGTATTCTGTGCCGTGACCGCAGTGATCGCAGACATTCCGTAGACTCCAAGCTCCTGGAAGGTCTTCAGATCAGCCTGGATACCGGCACCGCCACCGCTGTCAGAGCCGGCAATCGTTAACGCTTTACGTATACTGGTCATCAGGTATTCTCCTTTAAGAGGTGCGGTTTATTGTTCAATCAGCTGCAGGCGTGACCGGCTGCTGTAGATATCTGGTGTCACCAGGGACAATTGATTCAGGAACTCCATCTGGAAGCTGCCGGGTCCTTGTCCTTCAGCGGCTTCAGCGGCAATCTCGGCCGCCACGCCGTAGAACGAGAGTGCTTCGGCTGCTGCCTCAAGCGCATTCCCGCCGCTTACTGCAAGAAATGCGCCAACTACGGCACTGAGCAGACAGCCGGTTCCCGTGACTTGGGTCAGGATGGAATGGCCGTTGCTGGCGATGTAGGTGCGCGTGCCGTCGCTAATGATATCCTCCTTGCCGGTGATGATCACCACGCAGTTCAGCTTCCGCGCAGCCTTGTTCGCCAAGGCGATCACATCGCCTTCACCTGCTCCGGCATCAACGCCCTTGCTCGCCCAGCGTTCTCCGGCGACATTGGCTACTTCGGCCACATTGCCGCGCAGAGCGGTCAGCTGCAGCGCACCCAGCAGCTTCGCGGTAACGTCAGTGCGGTACGGTGTAGCGCCTGCTCCAACGGGATCAAGCACGAGCGGGACACCATGCCGCTTCGCGGCTTGTCCAGCCTTCATCATTGAAGCGATGGCGGCTTCATTCAGTGTACCGATGTTCAGCACGACCGCCCCGGACATCGCGGCAACATCCGCCACCTCTTCCAGTGCGTCGGCCATGAACGGGGAAGCCCCCAGCGCCAGCAGTCCGTTAGCGGTGAAATTAGCCACAACAATATTAGTAATGTTATGTACGAGCGGATTTGCCAGCCGTACCTTGGATAGAAAAGACATGATTATTCCTCCTGAAAGTTTTGATAGCATACGCATCCTTGAGATCATTTCGCAAAACTAACTTCGAAAGCATGTTCTATAAATTAATAAAAGCATCCGCACTGTCAACTTGCTCTGCCAGCAGACCGCCCTCGCTCAGCCATTTACGGACATTCTCCCAGGAAGCGGTATCCTGATAACCGAAGGGCTGTGACCCGGCGTCCATCAGCGGCAGCAGAATCTCCAGGCTGCGCTTCTCGATGGCTTCATCAAGCGGTGCGGTGGCATCCTGATGCTCCAGCAGAAGCTTCAGCGCCTGCTCCGGCTGCTTAGTGACGAATTGCTGACCCTTGCGCGCAGCATTCATGAACTTTTGGAAATATTCCGAGGAATTCTGCAGACCCTGGTCACTTGCGACCAACACCAGCTCATAATAATCAGGAACCCCGTAGTCTACCGGATTGAACGAACGCACAGGATGGCCTTCCTGTTCTAATATTAGCTGCTCATGGTTGATGAAGCCGCCCATAATTCCATCCACACGTCCGGTGGATAGGGCAGGGATAAGCTCAAAGCCAACGTCAATCAGCTTTAGGGAGGCGGGATCGCCGCCATCGGTTTGGATCATAGTGTGCAGCATGGCTTCATACAGCGGAATGGAGGAGTAACCGGCTTGCTTGCCTGAGAGCTCCCCGGGGCGGGTTATTCCGCTGTCTGCGGAAACCATGAGATGGTTCAGGGGATGCCGTACCAGAGCGGCGACGGATTTGACCGGAATCTGCTCTCCCCGGGCCATCAGCACCTGCGGCTGGTAGCTGAGGGCCAGATCGACTTGTCCGGCAGCTACCAGCTTCAGCGCGTCGTTGCTGTCGGCAGGCATCTGTATCTCAACTTCAAGCCCCTCTTCGGCAAAATACCCCTCACTCTGTGCCGCATACAAAAAGGAATGAACGGCGTTCGGATACCAGTCGAGCATGATCGTCAGCTTATGGGCTGTACCGTCTGCGGCTGCCGCCGGAGCGGATGATGCCGATGATGAGCCGGAGCCAGCCGGCCCGTTATTGCCGGCGCAGCCCGGCAGAACCAAAAGAACAGACAGGAGCAATACATAAGGCAGTAATTTATAAGGTTGAGCACTACGGGTATAGGGATAACGGTTATAGCGGATTGGAGTCATGAATAACGTCCTCTTTTCTTCAGAAATAACTTCTCGAGCGTAGCAATACACAGAAACAAAGTGATCCCAAGGGCGGACAGCAGCACAACAGCGGCAAACATCTCGGCACTCTGCAGATTGCCGGCCATTCTCCGGCTGAAATAACCAAGCCCCCGGCTGCCTCCAAGCCATTCGCCGATGGTAGCGCCAATGACGCAGTACACCACCGACAGCTTCAGTCCGGAGAAAAAGGACGGCAGGGCCAGCGGAACAGCAGCCTTGCGGAGAATCTGCCAGCGGTTCGCGCCTAAGGTAAGCAACAGCTCGCGGTACTGCTCCGTATTCTTGCCCAGCCCGTCGTAGGTGCCGACAACCACCGGGAAGAAGGCGGTCAGGAACACTACGGCAACCTTACTCCACAAGGTATAGCCGAACCACATGATAAACAGGGGAGAGAGGGCAACCAGCGGAATCGTCTGGCTGATAATCAGCAGCGGATACAGCGCTTTGGCCAGCGGCCTGAACAGATGCATGCCCGTTCCCAGCAGACTGCCGCAGAAGACGGACAGAGCGAAGCCAGTTAGTACCTCAAGCAGCGTTGCGGGCAGGTGCACAGCGAAGAGCAAATGCCGCTCCTCCATCAGAGCGCTCCAGATGGCAGTAGGAGCCGGCAGGATGAACGGAGGAATCAGCCCCAGCCGGGACACCGTTTCCCAGACCGCAAAGATCAGCAGCACGAGCAGAATAGCCGGGCTGTATTCCCGCAGCAATCTTCTATAGAAGACGGTTGTCATACAGCTTCAGCTCCAAATTCAGCCGCAGGGCAACAAACTGCGGTTCGTAATTCAGACTGTGATGTCTGGGGCGGGGAAGACCGGTGATGAACTCCTGCATACCGCCCCCGGCACCGCCGGTCATCAGATAGATACGGTCACTAAGCAGAAGCGCTTCTTCAAGGTCATGGGTAATGAACAGCACAGTCTTGTCCAGTCCTGACCATAATTCCAGCAGCCAGCGGTGAAGCTCCCGCTTGGTTATGGCGTCCAGTGCCCCGAACGGCTCGTCCAGCAGGAGCAGCTCATTCCCGGCGGCAATGGTGCGGAGTACCGCAACCCGCTGGCGCATGCCGCCCGACAGCTCATGCGGATACGCAGCTCCGGTATCACCAAGGCCGAACTGCTGCAGCATGCTGCGGATCTGAATAACGGCTTCCTCTTTGGAGCCGCCCCGCTTCAGTTCCCAGGGCAGCAGGCAATTGTCCAGCACGGTTCTCCACGGCAGCAGGAGATCCCGCTGCGGCATATAGCCGACCTGGCCGAGCCGCTCCGAGGCGCTATTAGGCGGTTGCCCGTGCAGGGCAACCTCGCCGCTGCCGGGTTCCAGCAGGCCGGCGATAATCTTGAACAGCGTGCTTTTGCCGCAGCCGCTGGCACCCACGACGGAGATGAACTCGCCGCGGCGGACCTTCATGGAGATTCCGGAGAAGACCGGAGCCCTTGAAGCTGCGCCGAAAGAATAGGACAGGTTAGCGATGTTGATCATAGGATGGGGAAGCAAGCCTCCTTAGGGAAAAGTGATTACGCTACGAAAACAAGAAAGACCCATCCATTTCCGGAGGAAATGAATGGGCCTGAAGGTACAGTCAGTTTGCAAAGACGCGGAACCGCTGATACATTCTGCTCCACTTCCCTCCGCTGGTATGATCCAGATCAGGTTCCAAGGGTCCGGAGCTTAAGCTCCGTCTCAGTCGGCCGACTCCCCTAGTGAAATAACAGGTGCTATTGAATTCGTAATTGCTACTTAATATACCATAATTTCCCCGCTTGTAAAGAGCCTGGGCTCAGCGCTTGGAGAGACCGGTTATGAACAATGCAACAATTCCCCGCGAGATTTCCTCTTTGGAGGAGCCGTTCCGTTTCTGCTCATACAGGTAAAGATCGGGACTAAGTACAGAGATCAGCGCTGTGGCAGCGAAGCGGGGATCGATCCCGATAATCTCTCCATTCGCGGATGCGCGGTGCAGAAGTTCACTCATAATCCTCCCGAGCCGCTGGAAAAAAGGATGTTCGAACTGGGTAAGCTGCTTCTTGCCGGTGAATTCGGATTTGATCATGTTCAAGAGCTCCGCATATTGCTCAATGAAACCAACGACCTGCTCAATGCTGCTCTGGAGATGCGCGAGGGCAGCCGTTTCACCGGCGCTGGCAGCAAGCTGCTGTTCCATCCCCGACAGAAACTGCTCGGTGCTGTCCAGCAGCAGGGCGGAACAGATTTCGCCCTTATCAGTGAAGCGGCGGTAGAGCGATCCCTGCCCTATACCGGCCCGTTTGGCGATGCCGTACATACTGACAGCTTCAAGGCCGCTCTCGGTGAATAGCTGGCGGGCCGCTTCGAGAATCCGCTGCATATAAGGATCGGCGGGTTCTTTTGCAGCGATGTCTGTGTTCTCTGTGTTCTCTGTATTGTCCGGAGCTGCTGATGTTACAGGTTCAACTTCCGTTTCTGTTTTTTTCATGATATCCCCTTTCATATACTTGCAGTTCCTACAACAATCCATCCGGAAACCCGGCTATCCATGAATCAAAGCTGCAAAATATACAACATTTATGCCTACAGTGCGTCCTAAGAAACCTCTATTCTGCCGGTAAACGAATCAAGTGTGGGGAATTGGCGTATTCCGCTTGACACATCGGACAATTGTCCGTAGACTATGAAATGCGATAACGGACAATTGTCCGTTCACTAATTATATAGACAAACCTGCCTGCAGGTCAACGTAGATGACAGCGGACAGTTCAGGAGGAGAAGGAGTATGAATCAGACCTTGAAGCAGGATGCGGATTTCCGGTTATCTAGCATTTTAGTTCCGCTGCTGGCGATTATTGCCGGCGTATTTATGGTCGTGCTGGACAGTACGGCTATGAATGTGGCATTGTCCAGACTGGTCGTGGATTTCAATACAGATCTGCATACGCTGCAGTGGGTCGTAACCGGGTATATGTTGGCGCAGGCTTCGGTCATTCCGTTGTCGGGCTGGCTGTCTGACCGGTTCGGGGCTAAGAACGTCTTTTTGACAGCAGTAATTGTGTTTACCGTTGGATCCATTCTGTGTGCAACGCCAAGCAGTGCAGAATGGCTGGTCGTTTTCCGGGTATTGCAGGGTCTTGGAGGGGGCTGTGTGCTCCCGGTCGGGATGGCGTATGTGTACAGACTGGCTCCCAAGAGTAAAGTCGGCGTCGTTATGGGGATTATGGGAATTCCCGTGCTGTTCGCTCCGGCGATTGGTCCTGTATTGTCAGGCTGGCTGGTGGAGTACCACTCCTGGCGCTGGATCTTCCTGATTAATATCCCCATCGGCATTATCTGTGTGCTGATCGGACTGCGAAAGCTGCCGAATGCGGCGAAGAACAACGTTCCCGGCATGGATAAATTCGGAATGGTGCTCGGACCGCTGGCTTTTGCTTCACTCACTTACGGTGTAAGCCAGGGGGCGCAGAGCTGGACCTCGGACAAAACGCTAATCGGGTTATCCCTGGGAGCTATTGCTCTGATTGCCTTTGTCATTGCCGAGCTGCGTTCCAAGACTCCTTTGCTGGAGCTGCGGATTCTGAAATCCGTGGATTTCACCACCGGAATTATCGTGCAGTGGATCGCCCAGTTCGGCTTATATGGTGCCTTATTTCTGCTGCCGCAGTTTCTGCAGCAGGCCCGCGGCTTCGGCGCATTTGATACCGGACTGACCCTGCTGCCGCAGGCCATTGCTTCCGGGCTGATGATGCCGATTGCCGGCATTCTGTTCGACCGGATCGGGGTGCGCTGGCTGGTGGTCTGCGGACTCAGTCTGGTCTCTGGAGCCTTGTTCCAGTATTCCCATGTCGATCTGACCACCCAGAGCCGTGATCTCATTCTTCCGCTGATCATGTGCGGTGCAGGAATGGGGATGATGATGATGCCGATGAATACGCATCTGCTGAACAAGGCGCCAGGCAATCTGGTCAACCGGGTAACCTCACTCACCAACTCCATGCAGCAGGTCATTAACTCACTTGCAGTGTCGACACTGGTTACGATTCTGACGGCCAGAACCTCCGCGCGTGGTCTTGAAATGCAGGAGGCGGCAGCCGCTGCCGGGCAGACGGTGGACGGAGCCTCGAAAGAAGCTCTGCAGCTGGCCAAGCAGACTGTATTGGCCAAAGGCTTTGCCGACACCTTCCACATTATGATTTTTGTAGCTTTAGGCGGCGCCATCCTTGGGCTGCTGCTGCGCCGGGGCCGCAAATCAGAAAGCGGAGGCACCAAGGATAAAGCGGTGCCTGAAATCATGCACGGTTAATGGGTTCATTAACATTCATAAGAAGTAAGGCGGCGATTCTCCGTTACTGGAGGATCGCTGCTTTGCGTTTTTGATGATTTAGTTTTGCCTTCCACTGATGTAGAAATGCAATTTCGGGGCAAGCTAAACTATCAAAAACCGATATAGCATAAATCCGATGTTTATTATCGGAAAAAGTTATTGACGGATGTAACAGCTCAATGTTACGATTCATTTTGCCGGCAAGTCCGGAACATAAAGAGAGATGAGAGGGGATTAATCTTATGAAAAAACTTAGTCTGACAATTATGCTGCTCCTGACCATGGCCGTGGTTGCGGCATGCGGCAACAACAATAACAATAATGCAGCAACAGGCGGCAATACGGCGGCTGAACCGACTGCGGCGGCTACTGATAGTGCGGCACCTGCTGAGCAGAATAGCCTGGAAGCTGTCAAAGCCAGCGGCAAGCTGCGTATCGGAACAGAAGGCACCTATGCCCCGTTCACATATCATGATGCCGATGGCAAGCTGACAGGCTTCGATGTCGAAATTGCTGAAGAAGTAACTAAACGTCTGGGCGTGGAAGCCGAGTTTATCGAGACTCAGTGGGACGGTATTTTTGCCGGTATGGATGCCAAGCGGTTCGATACGATCTTCAATGAAGTTTCCATTACGGATGAGCGCAAAGTGAAATATGATTTCTCTGACCCGTATATCGTATCCAAGGCTGTGCTGATCGTCAGTGAAGATAATGAAGATATCAAATCATTCGCGGACCTCAAGGGCAAGAAAGCCGGCCAGTCCCTGACAAGTAACCTCGGACAGATTGCAACGGATAACGGTGCAGAGATTGTATCCACAGAAGGCTTCAATCAGGCAATTGATCTGCTGACCTCCGGCCGGATTGATGCAACCGTCAATGATGGCTTGTCCTTCCTGGATCTGAAGAAGCAGAAGCCGGATATCAAGATCAAGCAGGTGGATGAGATTGCAGAAGGCTCGTATAGTGCAGCGGTCTTCCTGAAGGGTAACGATGAGCTTGTACAGGCAGTGAATGAAGCGCTGACTGCCATGCATGATGATGGGACATATCTGAAGATTTCCGAGAAATACTTCGGAGCTGATGTATCGAAATAAGCTTGCCTGTGTAACGGCAGTCTCAAATAACTTATGGACTCAAGGCGGAGCCGGTTGTGCTTCCGCCTTGCCGTTCCAAGAAGGATGTCAGAACGATGGATGACCGCAAAATACAAATATTTCTCGATTCACTGCTGCCTCTGTTCAAAGCCGGGGTGGCTTTTACCATTCCGCTGACCCTGGTCTCCTTTGCGCTTGGGCTTACACTTGCTGTAATTACTGCGCTTGTGCGGCTCTCTTCCTGGAGAATTCCGAAGCTGATTGCCGGCTTCTACGTCTGGGTCATCCGCGGAACACCGCTGCTGCTGCAGCTGTTTATTATTTTCTACGGGCTGCCTACGGTAGGCATTGTGCTTGATCCGTTCATCGCAGCTGTGATCGGCTTCACCCTTAGTGTCGGGGCATATTCCTCGGAAATTGTCCGGGCGGCTATTCTCTCCATACATAAAGGCCAGTGGGAGGCTGCCTTCTCCGTCGGGATGAGCCGTGGACAGGCTTTGCGGCGGGTGATTCTGCCTCAAGCTGCCCGGGTATCGGTTCCGCCATTATCCAATTCATTCATTAGTCTGGTGAAGGATACATCACTTGCAGCAAGCATCACATATGTAGAAATGTTCAGAAAAGCTCAGCAAATTACAGCCACTACCTATGAACCGCTGCTGTTATATTGCGAAGCGGGATTATTTTATCTGTTATTTTGCTCAGTATTATCGGTGCTGCAGAAATACCTGGAGAAGCGGCTGGACCGGTATTCGGCCAGTTAAGGAGGCATACCCATGATTGAAATACGTGATTTACATAAATCCTTCGGTCCGCTGCAGGTCTTGAAGGGTGTTGATCTTACCGTTGAGCATGGCCAGGTGATGGTCATTATCGGACCTTCCGGCTCCGGCAAAACCACCCTGCTGCGATGCTTCAACCTGCTGGAGACTCCCGACAAGGGCAGCCTGGCACTGAATAATATTAAGCTGGATTTCACTCCCGGCGGCAAAATTCCACAGCGTACCGTGCTGTCTCTGCGCCAGCAGACGGGAATGGTCTTCCAGTCCTACAATCTGTTCCCGCATATGACGGCACTCGGCAATGTAATGGAGGGCCAGGTGACCGTTCAGAAGCGTTCCAGGGAGGAAGCCAGAACGAAGGCGCTTGCCCTTCTGGACAAGGTAGGGCTGGCCGACAAGGCGGATACCTATCCGCATCAGCTGTCTGGCGGCCAGCAGCAGCGCGTGGCGATTGCCCGGGCGATGGCGGTCGAGCCGGAGGTGCTGCTGTTCGATGAGCCAACCTCGGCGCTCGATCCGGAGCTGGTCGGTGAGGTGCTGAAGGTCATCAAGCAGCTGGCCCGGGAAGGAATGACGATGGTCATTGTTACCCATGAGATGAAATTCGCGGCCGATGTGGCCGACCGGATCATCTTAATGGATAACGGGGTCATTCTGGAGCAGGGGACTCCGCAGCAGGTGCTGGAGCAGACGAAGAATCCGCGCGCCCTGCAGTTCCTGAACCGGCTCAGCGGAGAAGACTAAACGAATGTTGGCATTAATGCAAAAAGGCAGTCCGGGAGGGGAATCCCGGACTGCCTTTTCTGCTTGTAAATTCATCATGCGCGGGGGAGGGCATGAAGGATTACTCAGCCATTAGTTAGTTCTGTGTTGCTGCATCACTGCGTGAGTTCAAATAGTCCAGTGCGTTGTAGAGCATAATTGCCGCTTCGGCGCGGGTGAGCTGGCTCTTCGGGTTGAACTTGCCGTTAGCATCCAGTGTGTTGATGTTGTATTTCAGGGACCGCTGGATAGTGCCCTGGTAGGATGGCTCAAGCGCATCTGCATCGGTGATATCCACCGGCACGATGTTGATCATCGGCAGGTTGCCTGCCTTCTCAACGCCTTGAATCAGCAGGCTGGTGAACAGCTCTTTGGTAATCGGTTTGGATGGATCAATATCAGCGGGAATATCCACGTCATTATAGTGTGCATTGATGAAGGCTTCTGCGTACCAGGCGTTGTCTTTTACTTTGGAGAAGATCGCACTGGCTACGGGAGCCTTGTTGAAACTGATTGCGGCCAGACTAAGCTGGAGTCCGCCCGTTATAAACTGAACGCCTTGTGCTGTAGTTACAGTGGATGCGGGCAGAAACTGGGTATCCGATATCCCTTTGATCAGGCCCTGCTGCTTCAGAGAGTTGATTTTGTCCTTACCGGTTACACTGTCAATATCCTTAAAGCTGCTGCCGGCTGCAAAAATTTGTCCGCCGAAAGAGAAGGTAAGAAGCGTTACGGCTGTAAAAGCTGCAATCGTGTTTTTTTTGATACTCATCTGAATTCCACCTCTATTGTAGGTTGTACCACTAGATTTCCCGCTGATCCGGTGATTGTCCGTTACAGGACGGCGTGACCGTTTCAACTTGACTCTAATGACGCAATGACAATAGAAAAGGTTGCAGACGTTCTACATCATTTCCTGAAACAGCAGGTTGCGGTAAGGGTATTTACTGAACCGGGTTCTGAACAGCAGCGCGATCCCGCTCTCTTCAATGGTTACGGATTTAAGCGAATCCGCTGTGACGAGGCTGCGTACCATCGCTGTTACCGCACCGCGGTCCCTGCGCCGGATGGCTGCAGCCAGACTCTCCGCGAAGCTGTTATTTACAGAGAGCTCCCGGTAGAGCGGAATAACGGCCCGTGCGATGCTCCGGTGGGCTGCTGTACTGAAGGTGAACTGGACCGTGCCCGGCGGAATCGTTGTTCCATTCGTGTAGAACGCAACCGGTAGCGGAAAAGGAAACGAGATGAAATAGCCGATGCCGTTCGTCCCATAATTCTCTACCCTGGCAAGGGTGGAAATTCTGGCCAGCAGTCTGCCCATCAGATCAAGATCTGCGGAGACAACAGCGGTTGTCCAATCAGCGGCATAACTGCTGTTGCCGGCAATTTTCCGGTAGAACGGCAGCATGGCCGTGGCTACTTTGCGCAGTACACGGGCTGTCACAAGCCGCTGGGTCTGCTTAGGTTTTATTTTCACCATCCGGATCATCCTCACTTATAAGAGATTTAGTCTATATAAGGTATGGAGGGAGGGCGCACTTCGGATTGGGCGTAAGACTAGCCGGCGATAATATAATCATAATCCGCAGAACCTATTTATACGTTTTTGGGGAAAAGTGATGTTATACTGGTGTCAGGCCTTTTCTTTGACGGACAAGTTTGTTATGCTTATATCGTAAAGATTACTAATTATTGTCGGGAATTGTTCAACTTCCGGAAAGGTGGGAACCCGGGTGAACCGAGTAGCAAATATCAGCCAGCAGTTTGCGGCGCAAAATTATAAGCTTACGCCACAGCGCGAGGCTATAGTAAGAGTATTGCTGGACAACGAGAAGGATCACTTAAGCGTGGAAGAGGTCTATATGCTGGTCAAGCGCAGTTATCCGCATTTGGGACTTGCGACCGTATACCGTACCTTGGAGCTACTGTGTGAACTTCATATTGTAGAAAAGATGAATTTCGGCGATGGCGTTGCCCGCTACGACCTGCGCGGTGACGATCATGTTCATATGCACCACCACCTGATCTGCAGTGTATGCGGCAAGCTGGAGGAGATCAAGGATGACTGGCTGGTGGACCTTGAAGCGCGGCTGGCCCGTGAGTACGGCTTCAGTGTGACCGATCACCGGCTTGATTTCAAAGGCACCTATAATACCTGCAAGGGAAACGGCTGCAAGGGCGATAAAGAATGCCGGGCTGTATCCTGAGCCGCAACTGGGGCACATTCAAAGACGCATGGCTGATTTAACAGCCGGCGTCTTTTTATTTGACTGCAGCGGAGAATCAGCGCATTTGCGACTTATGGAGCAGGGATATAAGGCTGGTGCACATGCTATAATGACGTTATGCCAAAAAAAGTGGACCATGACGAACGCCGTAATCATCTGGCGGAGGCGGCTTGGCGGATCATCCGGCGTGATGGTCTGGAAGCTGTATCCGTGCGGAATGTTGCCAAGGAGGCGGGCATGTCGCTGGGATCGCTGCGGCATTATTTTGCCAGCCAATCCGAGCTGCTTGCCTTCTCCATGAGACTGGTGAGTGAACGAAGTTACCAGAGAGTTGAGGTCTTTCAATACTCGGGGAATCCCCGGGAGGATGTGGAAAGGCTGATTCATGAATTAATGCCTATTGATGAAGAGAGGAGAGCGGAAGCGGAGGTCTGGCTGGCTTTTGTCGGACGGGCAGCAGCGGACCCCGCCATACAGGCGCTGAAACAGGAAGTACATAACGGGCTGTATAGCGGCTTCTGCCAGATGATGGAGTACCTGGATGCCGTGAATCTGTTAAGACAGGACCTGGATCTGGACCGGGAAATCAAAATGCTGCATGCATTAGTAGACGGATTGGTCGTTCATAGTGTAATCTATCCCGAGATGGTTACACCGGAAGATATGATTCAGCTCATTTCCAGTCATTTCGACAAGCTAATGGCCTAAGTACCCGGTCAAACGAGGATGAAGTTCCAAAAAGATTGAACCTGTGATTCTTCTATACAAGTTCAATCTATTTTTATGTTCGGAATCGGCAGCCCGCCGCTGCTACGGCCGGTTCGGCACGAAGGACTTGATCCACGTCCCGAAGCTTCCGGGATTGCGGGTCTGGACCAGAACAACACCTTCGCCGCGGAACCGGCAGACCAGTGCCTCCCCGCTGGTTAAGCTGTTCAGCCAGCCGGAGGCTGCCTTTTCCACCTTATAATCCATATAATCCGGCCAGGCCACGAGGTGGCCGTTATCAATGATCATTTCCTCGCCAGGGCCGAGGTTAATCGCATGAATGGCTCCGAAGGAAGAGAGGAAGACCGTACCTCTGCCGCTGATTTCTACAATGAAGAAGCCTTCGCCGGAGAATAAGCCACGGGTCAGATTCTGCATTTTGGTGTTCACTTGAATACCGTGGGTTCCAGCCAGGAAACCATCCTTCTGCACCATCAGCTTGTACGAGCCGTCCAGCTCAATGGCTTGAATATCCCCGATTGCCCCTGGTGAGAGCAGCACTTCACTCTGTCCGCGGGTGGCGGTCAGCTCCTGGAAGAAGAATTTCTCCCCGCTCAGCATCCGGCCGAGTCCGCGCATGAGACCGCCGTCTACCGTGCCTCTCAGCTCCACATTCGGCGACATGGCGACCATCGCCCCCATCTCCGCCTTCACACTTTCGCCTGACTCCAGGACTACCTTCAGCATGGCAAAAGCGCCGTCATACAGCACATCGTATTTCATTAATATCTCCTCCTGATTCTGCCTATTCCATTCAAAGTATAACTGATGACTTTCTTCTGCCAGACGCATGTACCTTGTCCATCAAGAATACTGTAATAAGCTGCACCGCCGCAAGCGGAGGACAAGGCAGTGTAAGCCGGCCGCAAGGTAACAGACTATTATAGTTAATTATACCGGGCAGTAATGTGGTGAATATGTTAAAATTAAGATAACAGTACCGCATGTACTGAATAAGCTTATGACAAGGAGTGTTACCGCACATGGCACGTACACGCACGCAAAAAGCTCTGCTGAAGGCAGAACGCTCCGGCACCTGGTGTGCCGAAAGAAACCGCAGGATGAATCAGGATTACGGCGCCATCTCCCAGCATGTACGGATGACACCCGGCAAGCGCCAGCAATTGAATAAAATCAAACACAAGGAGCGGATCTATGGTGATGGCGCTCCTTTTGCATGTCTCCTGGTCTCGTGAGCTTACGCCTGCGCCCTGCTATGGATACGGTACTGCTTGGGTGACATTCCGAACCGGCTGCGGAAGACACGGTGGAAGTACGTATAGTTGGCAAACCCGCAAGTTTCAGATACATGCTCCAGCGGCATCGGGCTGAAGGTAATCTTCTCCCTGGCCATATCCAGCCTGACGTCATTTACATATTTCACAATCGTAGTGCCGAACGCCTCTTTGAACAGATGAACCGCGCGGGAGACGGAAATATCGACATGGCCGGCCACATCCTCCAGACGGAAGGCGTACGCGGCATGCTCTTCGACATATTGCTTCATCCGGTAAGCAAGATAGGCCTTGGGTGAAATTGCCGGCTGCTCGGACATCAGCCTGTCAATCTCCATACATAGAATCTGCAGATAACACGCGGAGATATCCGGTGAAGAATCCGATAAACGGCGCTGCTCCAGCACAAGCTGGCGGAACAGGCCAAGAATATGATCGCTGAGCGGCAGCCGGAGTACGGCCGGGCGATGCTTGCGACCCCACCATTCTTCAATCCAGGGACCGCTGCAGAAAATATGATAGTCACCGCTCTCAATCCGCGGCTTGCCGACAGGGTAGACTTCCTTGTCGATACTTAAGTAGTAGGGATCGGTCGGTGCGAAGAGCATCAGATTGCCGCTCTCCACAGTAGTGATGACTCCGCCCTCCATGGTCCGGCTGCGTCCTTCGGTCTGGAGGCGCAGCAGATAATACTGGACGCCTTCGCTGCGGGACATATGAAACGGCTTGCGGTGGAAGGAGAATCCGGCGGATAGGATGTGGCAGGCTGCGTTAGGTGTCATGAGTCCTCCTAGTGTTAAATGATAAGCAGATTGTTCATGTTTTAATCATATTATTCATTTTATTATATACGCTTTCATATTACCATGTACCTAAGCAAAAAACATACAAATGATGTGGGGGAGGCTGTATTGCGGCTCTGATCGCTACATAGGCAAACACTGGAAGCAGCGGATGGCAGATAGACAGCTATATTACATCCTATGTTTACAGCCCGTTTGTTCAGGTGGAATGCCTGGCATAGGTGCGGGGCAAAGGGCGGTGGCGGCAAGATCAGTCGGACTCTCGGATCAAACTTAGGAGTGAGAGCAATAATGTTGAAGGTAGGACTTCAGCTGTATACGCTGAGAGACGAACTGGAACAGGATTTCGAAGGGACAATACGCAAGGTTGCCGAACTGGGCTACAGCGGTGTGGAATTCTTCCACTATTTCGGCCGGACGGCCGGGCAGGTGAAGGCACTGCTTGAGGAAACAGGACTCGTTGCTCTCGGAGCGCATCGCCCGTACGATGTTATGCTGAACGATACGGAACAGGAAATCAGCTTCAATCTGGAGATTGGCAACCGTAATCTGATCGTGCCATTTCTGACGGAAGAACAGCGTAATTGGCCTGAAGTGGCTAAGAACCTGCGGCTGATCGGCGACAAATGCCGGGCAGGCGGAGCTGTTCTTTCTTATCATAATCATGATTTCGAATTCACGGAGAAGGTGGGCGGCCGCACAGCTTTTGACTACCTGTTCGAAGAGGTGCCTGCTGAGCAGCTTCAAGTGGAAATGGACACATGCTGGGTGTATTATGGCGGATATGATCCGGTAGAATACATCAATAAATACGCAGGACGCCTGCCGATCATCCACCTCAAGGACCTGAAGAAACGCGAAGACGGTTCTCCGGAGACTGTTGTACTGGGTGAAGGTGAAGTCGATCTGGCTGCAATTGTTGAAGCAGCAGCGGCGGCTGGTGTGGAATGGGCAGTGGTTGAACAGGATTATTGCAGCCGTTCACCGCTTGCCAGTGTAGCTGACAGTTTGAATTGGATCAAATCATATGGTAATCAAGGAGGAAATATTCATGTCTAACAAACTCAAAATTGCTATTATCGGTTGCGGTGGTATCGCAAACGGCAAACATATGCCAAGTCTTTCCCGTCAGGCGGATGCCGAAATGGTGGCATTCTGTGACATCGAAGAAGAACGTGCTCAAGAGGCTGCCAAGACCTACGGCGCTGAAGGCGCTGCTGTATTCACCGATTTCCGTGAGATGCTGGCTGCCGGCGGATTCGACATCGTACATGTATGTACACCTAACGACAGCCACTCCGAGATCACTGTGGCCGCCCTCGAAGCCGGCAATCACGTGCTGTGCGAGAAGCCGATGGCGAAGACCACTGCCCAGGCGAAAGAAATGCTGGATGCCGCCAAGCGCACAGGCAAGAAATTGTCCATTGCCTATCAGAACCGTTTCCGCGCAGACAGTGATTATCTGAAGGGGCTGTGCGAGAGCGGAGAACTCGGCGATATCTATTACGGTAAGGCTATTGCGCTTCGCCGCCGTGCCGTTCCGACTTGGGGCGTATTCCTGGATGAAGAGAAACAGGGCGGCGGACCGCTGATCGATATCGGTACACATGCACTGGATCTGACGCTCTGGCTGATGGATAACTACAAACCGCGTATGGTTGTAGGCTCCACCTTCCACAAGCTGGGCCAGAAGAAGAATGCGGCGAATGCCTTCGGTCCATGGGATCCGGAACAATTCAAGGTTGAAGATTCCGCATTCGGCTTCATTACAATGGAGAACGGTGCTACAATTGTGCTTGAAGCCAGCTGGGCGCTGAATGTGTCAGAATTTGGTGAAGCCAAGACAATGCTCGCCGGTACGGAGGGCGGAGCAGACATGAAGGATGGCCTGCGTCTGAACGGCGAACGTGCCGGACGCCTGTACGAAACCAAAGTTGATCTTGGATCAGGCGGAGTAGCCTTCTACTCCGGTGCTGCTGAGACTGAAGCTGACCGTGAAGCGCGTCTGTGGCTGGAAGCGGTAAGAGAAGATAAAGATCCGGTTGTATTGCCGGAGCAGGCTTTTGTTGTTACCCAGATCCTTGAAGCAGTGTATGAATCAGCACGTACCGGACGTGCCGTTTATTTTGACGGAAGTTCTGACAACTAAGAGCATCTCCGGTTCACGCGACTATTAGAGAAAACAGGAGTGAAATCCATGAGTTCAATCAAACATACTGTAGTTATCGTTGGTTACGGCGGAATGGGCAGCTATCATACGCAATTAATCAAAGAAAGTGACCGCGTGATAGTGAGCGGAGCCTTCGATCTGCTGGAGGAGCGGCGCGCGCTGGCTGCCGAAGCAGGTTACACCGCTTATTCCAGCTATGAGGAAGTACTGGCAGATCCGGAGGTGGACATTATTCTGATCGCTACACCGAATGATGTGCACAAGGATATTGCTGTTCGTGCATTTCAGGCGGGCAAGCATGTGGTCTGTGAGAAGCCGGTGGCCATGTCTTCGGCCGAATTTACCGAGATGCAGGCAGCGGCAGATGCGGCCGGACGTGTGCTGATGGTGCACCAGAACAGACGCTGGGATGAGGATTTCCGCGTAATCAAGGAGATGTATGAGAAGGAGACGATTGGATCACTCTTCCAGCTTGAGTCCCGGGTGCATGGTGCTAACGGGATTCCCGGCGACTGGCGTCATGTGAAGGCGCAGGGCGGAGGGATGCTGCTGGACTGGGGCGTTCATCTGCTGGATCAGCTGCTGTTCATGATTGACAGCAAAGTCACAAGCGTAAGCAGCAGCCTGAGCTATATTCTCGGCAATGATGTGGATGACGGTTTCGAGGCCAGCCTGCAGTTTGAGAATGGGATCAAAGCCATCGTTGAAGTCGGAACCACCAACTTTATCACGCTGCCAAGATGGTATGTGAAGGGGCTTGAGGGAACGGCTATTATTGAGGACTGGTCTCTGAGAGGAAGAATAGTCACCCGCAATAACGCATCCGAGAAAATAGAACCGACACCGATCCGTGCAGGTGTAGGGTTAACCAAGACGATGGCTCCGCCATCGGAAGGCTCGACAATTACCGGAGACCTGCCGGCGGCGTCTGGGCTGTCCTCCAGCTTCTATGACAATCTGGCTGCAGTAATCGAAGGTACAGCAGAACCGATTGTCAAGAATGCTGAAGTGCTGCGTGTGCTTGTTCTGATTGAAGCTATCTTTGAAGCGGCAGAGAAGAATGAGACCATCAAGAATTTCGATATCTACGGTGCATAACAAGATACGAGAACTGATCAGGGAGAGGTGGCAACATCAATGAAACTTGGAGTATTTATGGTATTGTTCGGAGGCCGCAAGCTGGAGGAAGCGCTGGATTACGTAGCATCCAAAGGGCTGAAGGCAGTTGAGATCGGCACCGGAGGTTATCCCGGCAACAGCCATTGCGATCCGAAGCTGCTGCTTGAGAATGAAGCAGCGCTTAAGGAATTCAAGCATGCAGTAGAATCCCGCGGTCTGATTATCAGTGCGCTTAGCTGCCACGGCAATCCGCTGCATCCGCAGAAGGAGCTGGCAGCCAAGGACCATGAGGATTTCGTGAATACGGTTAAGCTGGCACAGAAGCTGGGTGTTAAGGTTGTGAATACCTTCTCCGGCTGTCCCGGCGATCATGAAGGCGCGAAATATCCGAACTGGCCGGTTGCGCCATGGCCGAATGATTACCAGGAGATTCTGACCTGGCAGTGGGAGAACAAAGTGATCCCTTATTGGACGGAGCAGGCTGCTTTTGCAACTGAGCATGATGTGAAGATTGGCCTTGAACTGCACGGAGGATTCTCGGTGCATACGCCAGCTACGCTGCTGAGACTAAGAGAAGCTGCAGGGGAAGCCATTGGCGCGAACCTGGATCCGAGCCATATGTGGTGGCAGGGCATTGATCCGGTACAGGCGATTCATATTCTGGGCCGTGAAGGCGCAATTCATCACTTCCATGCGAAGGATACGGTAATCGATCCGGTCAATGTCAACAAGCATGGCCTGACCGATATGCAGTCCTATACGAATATGCTTGACCGCGCGTGGCAGTTCCGTTCCGTAGGCTACGGACATGATGTCAAGGTGTGGGCGGACATGATGAGTGCGCTCCGCCTTGTAGGATACGACTATGTGGTCAGCATTGAACACGAAGACGGCCTGATGTCCATTGAGGAAGGCTTCTCCAAGGCTGTAGACAATCTCCGCCAGGTACTTATTGAAGAGCCTCTTTCCGAGATGTGGTGGGTCTAACAGATGGAGAGCTTCACCAAGGTCAAGCTGAATGACCGGGAGCTGAGTCTATTAGCAGCAAGCGCCTTCGGTGCAGATGCAGCGGTTGTCGGCAGCAGAGAGCTGACCGGAGGTTTTTTTAATACAGGATATGATCTGGAGCTGAGCGATGGACGGTCGGTCATCCTTAAGGTTGCTCCTGGGCCGGAGACAGCAGTGCTTAGCTATGAGAAGGATATTATGCGTGCTGAAGTGGGAGCTCTCCGCCTGGTCCGTGCTGCAGGCGGGATTCCTGTGCCTGAAGTCTACAGTTATGATGAGAGCCTGCAGCTGATTCCATGCCCTTATTTCTTCATGGAGAAGATTGAAGGTGAGCCGTACAGTGATGTGAAGGAGAGCCTGTCTCCAGAGCAGCGTTCTTCCATCGAGTATGAACTCGGGCGGTACCAGCGTCTGATCAATGAGATTAAAGGGCCAGTTTTTGGATTATTCGGTGCAGAGCCTGCCGGAGGCGGAATGTCCTGGAGGGAGACCTTCAAGGCGATGCTGCTGAATGTGCTTCAGGATGCTGTGAGACTGGATGCTGCGTTACCTGCATCGCTGCCGGAAATTGAGCAGGCGCTGGGGCGTTATCTGCCGGCGCTGGATGCAGTGACGCAGCCGCGTCTTGTACACTGGGATTTGTGGAACGGTAATATTTTTGTGCAGGATGGCAGGATCGTATCCATTATTGACTGGGAGCGGGCCATGTGGGGCGATGTGCTGCTGGAGTATTATTTCCGGCATTTCGAGAACTCGGAAGCGTTCTATGAAGGGTACGGGACAGCTTTCAGCAGTCCGGACGAACTGCTGCGGAAGCGGCTGTACGACCTGTATCTGGATCTTATTATGGTTATTGAGTGTTATTCGCGCCAGTATAAGGATGAGAATCATGTAAACTGGGCCCACGAGAACCTCGCGGAGTCCTGGAAGCTGTTCTCAGCTGTAATCTGACGAGACAAACAGGAGGCCGGTTCTCTTCGGAGATCCGGCCTCCTGGCTGTTGTTGTTGAGCAGCACATCAGAACAGTTGGATGTCAGTCAGCACTCAGTACTCAGTACCTGTTCCGGATGGCGATAACGGGGTTGATGTCTGCTTCGTAATCAACGCCGCCAGTCTCGAAGCCGAACAGCTGGAAGAACTCACGTCTGTAGCCGTCCAGATCGGAATATTGATAGACATTCTCCGTGCTTAGCTTGGGCCATATGCGGTCCACTTCTGTCTGCACAGCGGAGCTCATCTCATGATCATCAATCCGGATGCGCCCTTGTCCGTCTACCGGAGTCCCTTCCGGGTTGTACAGGAAACCGGTATACAGCCGGTATGCTTGCTCGATGCAGCCTTCGTGCAGTCCCTGTTCTTTCATAACCTTGTAGAGAACGGAGATGTAGAGCGGAACTACAGGGATCGCCGAGCTGGACTGGGTGACCAGGCCCTTGCTGACTGCTACATAGGCGCGGCCTCCGGTTGGTGATAATTGGGCATTCAGCTCTAAGGCTGTGGCTTCCAGATGATCTTTAGCCCGGCCGATGGTTCCGTCGCGGTAGACGGCCTGTGTTAGCTCCGAACCTATATAGGAGAAGGCGAGAGTGACCGCATCTGCCGCCAGAGCACCGGAATTCCGGAGCGCTTCAATCCAGAGCTGCCAGTCTTCTCCGCCCATCACATGAACCGTGTCATCGATTTCAGCTTCGGTGGCCGGTTCAATCTGTACCGTGCTTAGTTCTCCGGTATGGAAATTGACCGTTGTATTGGTATAAGTGCTGCCGAGCGGCTTCAATACAGACTGATGTACTTCTCCGGTCTGCGGGTCTGTTCTGCGTGCCGAGGCTACGCTGTAAATGACAAGATCAACCTGTCCGAGCTCCCTGCGGATTAACTCTATGGTCCGTTCTTTCGTTTCAGCGGTGAAAGCGTCCCCGCATACGCTGTAGGAGCACAGGCCGGCTGTATAGGCCATTTCCTCAAAAGCTGCGGAATTATACCAGCCTGCGGAGGCCGTCCGCGTCTCGCTGGCTGTGCTGGGTCTATAGACACCTACAGTTGCTGCTCCTGCACCGAAGGCTGCAGCAATCCTGACTGCAAGTCCATACCCGGTTGAAGCCCCGATTACGAGTACATTGCGGGGGCCTGTAAATTTTCCCTGATTTTGTACATAGTTCACTTGCTGCTGTACCTGATGCGCACAGCCTGCGGGGTGGGCAGTCGTACAGATGAAACCGCGCGTTCTGGGTTTTATGATCATTATAATATTGACCTCGCTTTCATCGATGGTTGCAGGGATTGTAGAATCGAGAGGAGTTGCCTGATTCGGAGTGAGTATTTTCTCATGGTGAACCTCTCAGGTGATCCTTATAATGAAGTGAAGAAACATCTGAGCTCCCAGATCAGGCTGTATGATTGCTATATTGATCTAATTTACTTCATTGAATGTTATTCCCGCAAGTAAGGCAGGGACGACGGGCAGCAGAGAACATACCGGATGACAACTTTCCCGCGAAAGGAGACGGATGTTATGATGTTGAACTGGCTGCAAATACATATGGACGTAACAAGCTTGCTCTGGCTGCTGCCTGTATTCTTCATGTTTCATGATTTTGAGGAAATTCTTACAGTTGAGGCATGGGGGAACAAATACGGTCCAGCTATAACATCGTCGCTTTCCCCGTCATTGCAGAAGCGCCTGGCGCCTATGATGGGCATGACCACCAGGAATTTTGCTATGGATGTGCTCTTCGTGTATATTCTGATAGTGGGGGTAACCTTCGTTGCGGTGTTTTTAGAGTTCTACTGGCTCTACTTAGCCGTGCTCGCTGTGTTTCTGCTGCATGTCTTCACACATTTGGCACAAAGTATTGTTCTGAGGCTGTATACCCCGGGTGTAGTGACTGCTGTGCTCGTAGCATTGCCGTACTCGATATATGCGTTTTACCGCCTGCTGTATGAGAATGTTGTCAGCGAAGCTGACATAGGATGGTCGGTGCTGCTCATGCTGATCCTGACACCACTGCTTGTATGGGGCATGATGAAGAACAGAACAAGACATAACCGCAGCTGAGAATGATGATTTGTTACGGTGACGTTTTCAGAAAAATCTTGACGTGACCCCCTAATGATAGATAAAATAATATTATTGCGTGTTTTTTGGCTACTGAGAATTATTATCATAATTTGAAAAGAAGCAGAGAGGGTGACAGGATGGAGCGCCTTTTAGAGGTAAAAGACCTAGCTATATCATTCAGAACACGCGGAGGAGAAGTCCAAGCAATCCGTGGTGTCAGCTTTCATGTAAATAAAGGGGAGACACTGGCGATTGTAGGCGAATCCGGTTCCGGTAAGAGCGTAACCTCGCAAGCAGTCATGAAGCTGGTTCCTCAGCCTGCGGGCGAATATAAGCGTGGACAGATTCTGTTCGATGGGCAAGATCTGATCGGCAAGAATGAGAAGCAAATGCAAAAAATCCGCGGTAAAGAGATCGGTATGATTTTCCAGGATCCGATGACCTCGCTGAATCCGATGATGAAAGTCGGCAGACAGATTACCGAAGTACTGTTCAAGCACGAGAAAATTACAAAAGAAGCTGCTTATAAACGCGGCATCGAGCTGCTTAATCTGGTGGGAATTCCTTCACCTGAACGCCGTTTCCAGCAGTACCCGCATGAGTTCAGCGGCGGGATGCGCCAACGTGTCGTAATCGCTATGGCACTTGCCGCTAACCCTAAGCTCCTGATTGCCGATGAGCCGACAACCGCGCTTGACGTAACCATTCAGGCACAGATCCTGGATCTGATGAAGGACCTGCAGAAGAAGATTGATACAGCGATCATTTTCATCACCCATGACCTTGGGGTTGTGGCGAGAATGGCAGACCGTGTAGCCGTAATGTACGCCGGTCAAATCGTTGAAATGGGCACAGCGGAAGAGATCTTCTATGATCCGAGACACCCGTATACCTGGGGCTTGCTGGCTTCCATGCCTAGCCTTGAGAGCAAGGGTTCCCTGCTTACAGCGATTCCGGGAACACCTCCCGATCTGATCAAGCCGCCTAAGGGTGATGCCTTCGCACTGCGGAGCACATATGCTATGGCGATTGACATGGAGAAAGAACCGCCAATGTACAAGGTTTCCGATACTCATCTTGTGAAGTCCTGGCTGATGCATCCGATGGCACCTGCGGTAGAACCGCCGGATGTCGTGAAGAAGCAGCGCCGTGTCTTGAGCAACGCCTATCCGGAGCCGGTTCTCGTGCAGAACAGCAGCGAGTATTAAGAACAGGGCAATAGCTCATACTATTAAGATTAGCGTCAGGCCGATTGCGGCTTGGCGCTTTTTTGAGCTTTCAGGACCACATCTAGAGCATGCATGACGGGTCTTCCAGACTTTTATAGTTTATATAAACCTAAAATAATATTAATGAGTATAAATAAAAGTATTGACTAATTTGTCTTGACGCAGCAAAATGTAAGGGTATACATAAGGGGGTTATAACTTGAGAACAAGAACGCTAACCGCTTTAATATCCTTAGCTTTGCTGCCTGCCTGCAGTGGCGGGAATGCTGCAGGCACACCTGAGTTTGAGAATGTATCGGTACACGATCCATCTGTGATCAAGGCTGACGATACTTATTATGTGTTTGGTTCGCATTTGGCTTCGGCCAAATCCAAGGATCTGATGTCGTGGACTCAGATTTCCTCCGGGGTAACGGATGACAACGTGCTTATCCCCAATGTAACGGAGGAACTCAGTGAGACTCTCAGCTGGGCACAATCGGACACGCTCTGGGCGCCTGATGTCATTCAGCTGGCGGACGGGAAATTCTACATGTATTACAATGCCTGCCGGGGGGATTCACCGCTGTCGGCACTCGGCATCGCAGCCGCTGACAAGGTCGAAGGTCCTTATAAGAATAAAGGAATTATTCTTAAATCTGGTATGACCGGCACCGGAGATGACGGTGAGGTTTATGATGCTACCGAGAAGCCGAATGTAGTAGATCCTGATGTGTTTTTTGATAAGAACGGCAAGCTGTGGATGGTATACGGTTCGTATTCCGGAGGCATCTTCATTCTGGAGCTGGACCCGGCTACGGGCTTTCCGCTGGCAGACCAAGGGTATGGCAAGAAGCTACTGGGGGCGGATCATGCCCGGATAGAAGGGCCTTATATGCTGTACAGTCCGGAGACGGATTACTACTACTTGTTCCTGTCTTACGGCGGGCTCGATGCGAATGGCGGCTATAATATCCGTGTTGCCCGCTCCAAGAACCCGGACGGACCGTTTGAGGATTCTGAAGGCAAAGCTATGATTGACGCGCAGGGGACGGCTGGTGTTCTGTTTGATGATCCTGCGTATGCCCCTTACGGGGTGAAGCTGATGGGGAATTATGAGTTCCTGAACACGGATCAGGAACCTTCAGCCAGCGGTGCAGGGTATGTCTCTCCCGGACATAACTCGGCATATTACGATGAGAAGAGCGGGCAGTATTATCTGATCTTCCATACCCGGTTCCCGAATCTTGGCGAGCAGCATGAAGTGCGGGTACACCAGATGTTCCTGAACGAAGCGGGCTGGCCGGTAGTGGCGCCCCACCGCTACAGCGGGGAGAAGATCGGCAAGTACTCCGGTAGGGATGTGGCAGGCGAGTACAAATATATCAATCACGGCAAAGATATTTCTGCTGAGATTGTAGAGTCGCAGCTCCTTAAGCTGAATACAGACGGTACGATAAGCGGCGCAGTAACAGGTACATGGAGCCTGGGTGAAGAGCATAGTGCGAAGCTGACTATAGACGGGACGGAGTACAGCGGAGTGTTCCTGCGCGAATGGAATGAAGCCACTGGAAGTAACGTAATGACATTTACCGCATTGTCGGCGGAAGGCATCTCAGTCTGGGGAAGTCAGGTTTCACCGGAGAACAAGTAACGTTACATTCCCCGGTGGCTATGATCATATGAAATAGCGGCAGCAAAGGACGCACTTTAGTCCCTGGCTGCCGCTGTTTTTTATTCTGGAGAACTTTTTTTGTTCCCTATTGCCAATTGAACGATAATCTGAAGCACGATGATGCCAGCCAAACCATAGAATGCTTGTACGAAGCTGCCCGTAGCATCGTAGTACCAGCCCATGGCCAGCGGCCCAAGCGCTCCGAGAATATAACCGCCGGATTGGGTCATTGCAGACCAGCTACTGGCTTCCTGGGCGTTGCTTGTTTCATCAATGGGCAACATTAATGCAATCGGGAACAGTCCGCCCGCACCAATACCGAGCGGGACCGCCGCGAGCCAAGGGCTAAAGGATAGGTTCAGCATCAGGACACCGGTCAACTCCATTAACGCACATCCGACAAGCCAGAATACACGTCTTTGGTAGCGGTGTACAAGCATGGGTATGAACAACGTAGAGGGCAGCGATATCAATGTGAATAAGGTTTGGATGTTTCCGGCCGTCTCCTGGCTGTACCCCTGGCTTTGGATGGCTGGCGCGAGCCAGGCGGTTAAGGAATAGAAGATTGCTGCCATCAGCCCGAAGAATAGGGTCAGCACCCAGGCACGCCTGTTTTTCACCGGAAGAGGTGCATGAAGTACACTCTTAGTTATACCGGATTGCCGGTCTGTGTGCGCAGACCAGGCTAACCGCAACCAGACAGGCAATGCAATGGCTGCGGGGAATGCCCATACAGCCAGTGAGCTCCTCCATGATCCCCCCAGCAGATGCTGAAGTGGAACCGATAGTCCCACACTAATGCTCGCCCCCGCCACCATCGCTGTAGAGTAGATCCCTACCATGGCTGCCACCCGGTCAGGGAAATGCTGTTTAATGAAGCTGGACAACAGTGGCCCTGCCAAGGCAATCCCTACACCCGACAGAAAAGAAGTGAACATCATCAGTGGAGTAGCACCCACAAACCAGCGTAATCCCGTACCCAGCCCGATGAGGATTAGAGCCAGAACAATGGCCCCTTCATTTCCCCACCTTCTGCTTAATCTAACGGAGAACGGAGCAAATAGGCCCATGCATAATACCGGAAGTGTGGTTAACAGACTGGCGGTAATCCCGCTTATACCCAGATCATTTTGTATGGTGCTCATTAGAGGAGAAATGGATGTAATAGGCGGCCGTAAATTCAGTGAAGCCAGGATAAGCGCCAAGACGATGTAAAAAAGTTTCATTCTGAATCTCCTCATGGTAGTAGTATTGTGGCTTTCACCCGTGAGCATGAGCCCGTGACAGAGCATTGGGGGATGCACGGTTAAGTATAGAATCATTAGAATGATTGAACAATACTATTGTTTCTATTAAAATGATTACTAAAACCAATGATTGGAGGTGGCTGATATGGAGATTCGTCAGATGGAAAACTTCATTGCGGTGTGCGAGGCGCTTCATTTCACACGGGCAGCTGAGAAACTTGGCATATCCCAACCTACCCTGAGTCAACAAATACGTGCGCTGGAGGATGAACTCGGCGTTCCCTTATTCGACCGGGTCGGCAAGAGGATTGTGATGACACAGGCAGGAAACCTGTTTCTGGAGCACTGTGTACAGATGATCCGTCATTTACAGAATACCCGGGATGCATTAGCTGAATTCCGCAATGATCAGCGGGGCCGACTGGTAATCGGTGTTCTCCCTTCCGATCTGGACTACCGGATTACTCCTTTGCTGGCAGATTTTCATACCCGGTTCCCCAAGGTGCAGCTGAAGGTTGTCTCTTCGGTCTTCGTCTTGAATCAAGTGCTGGAGAATGAAGTAGACATCGGCATCGACGTCTCGTCTGCTCCTGATGACCGGCTTGTACGCATTTCTTTGTGCAGTGAAGAATATGTGCTCGTCGTTTCCGAGAATCATGATTGGGCGAAGCGAAGCTCAATTGGTATCCGGGAGCTGCGTGATATCCAAACGGTGATGTTCCCCGAAGGATTTACAGGCCGAGAACTGGTGGATAACTATTGCCGTAAATATGGCTTCAGCTTAAATACGATCATGGAGATCAGTTCGGCCACTTCCATTATTAGCCTGGTAAAAGCCAATGTCGGAGGAACCCTGCTGCCGTATCCTCTGATCCAAGCGATGAATGAACCGACACTGCGCTGCATCCGAATTACAGATGATCCGCCATACCGTCACTTTGAGATCATTCACCGGTCAGACCGGTTTCTGACTCAATCGGCCAAGGCATTTATTGAGAAAACTATTGCGTATTTCAATTGATTTGTATGCAGATCCTGATAGGGTAACTTCTTGTAAAATTATGCCCAAAATACAACATTTCCCTGATCTTGGCGGCTGAAATTCAAGATTGCTGTATAAAATGCAGGATTTCAGCGTTTTCAAGCGGCTTAGCCGGATTATTCTTGTATTTTATACAACAATCTTTCCAACCACCCGGCTCCTTATCGGTCAGAGTTGCAGAACGTACAACATTTAGGTCTAGAGTGTTTCCTAAAAGTCTCCATTCTGCCGGTAACGAATCCAATTGCAGGAATTGTCTCCTGTGTTCCAGTCCCGTTGTGTGACCGGTAACTTGTATGACAAACAGCGGGTCTCCGCCTGGAGATCCGCTGTTATTGGTAACATTCTATTCTCAGGCCATTGAATGCCGCAACTTCATCCTTACTTAATCCTCATACCTGCGCAGCACAATGACCGCATTATGTCCGCCGAAGCCAAAGGAATTGGAGATCCCGATCTTCAGATCCGCCTGACGGGCATGGTTAGGAACATAATCCAGGTCGCACAATTCGTCAGGCTGCTCCAGATTGATTGTCGGCGGAATCAGGCCCTCCTGCATGCTTTTGAGCAGGGCGATAGCTTCCAGGCCGCCGGCTGCACCAAGAGCATGTCCGGTCATCGACTTGTTCGCAGTGACCGGAATCCGGTAGGCGTCATCGCCGAACAGCTTCTTGATTGCCATGGTCTCCGAACGGTCTCCGACGATCGTACTGGTCGCGTGGGCACTAATTACATCCACCTCTGCCGGAGCGATTCCGGCCTCTCTCAGCGCCAGCTTCATCGCCTGATAGGCACCTATGCCCTCGGGATGAGTGGCTACCATATGATAAGCATCGGAGCTGGCCCCATAGCCGGTTACTTCACCATAGATGACAGCATTCCGCTGCAAGGCATGGGAGAGGGACTCCAGGATGACAATGGCGCCGCCTTCCCCGATGACAAAGCCGTCCCGGTGCTGGTCAAAAGGCCGGCTGGCCTTCTGCGGCTCCTCATTGCGGGTGGATAGGGCGGTTGCATTGCCGAAGCTGGCCAGGGCAATTTCGGTCACCGCCGCTTCGGCACCCCCGGCGAGGATCACATCGGCTCCGCCGTAACGGATCAGGCGGAAGGCTTCGCCGATGGCAGTATTACCAATCGAGCAGGCAGTGACCGGCGAGAGGGTCGGCCCTAAGGCTCCGAGCTTAATGCTGATCATTGCTGCTGCCATATTGGAGATCAGCATCGGGATCAGGGTTGGACTTACCCGTTCCGGGCCACGCGAGCGCAGCAGATCACCCTGCTCCATCAGGGTCTGGATGCCGCCTACTCCGGAGCCTACATAGACACCGAGCCGTTCGCGGTCAATCTTGTCCAGCTGCAGGCCCGAATGCGCCCAGGCCTCCTCGGCAGCGGCAAGCGCGAACTGGCTGAACCGGTCCATGCGCCGCGCTTCCTTGCGGCCGAATCTGGCGTCAGGATCGAACTCTTGTACAGAGCCGGCAATTTTGGTCTTGAAATGTGTTGTATCAAAAGTAGTGATCGGCGAAATTCCCGATTCACCAGCAGCCAAGCGGCTCCAGAATTGTTCTACGGTATTGCCAAGCGGCGAAATTACGCCCATCCCTGTGATCACTACGCGTTCCATATGATAATCCTCCTAAAAGTTATGTGAGCATAAACTTAAGTGTTGTAAGTATAACCGGATTCGTTCTAGACCTATTGTTCCACTTAATTTATCCTATTACAAGTTGTAGTTTATACTAGTATAATTACTACTACACTAATAGGCAGACCAACCGGAAGGCAGGGAGATACAATGTCCAATCAGAACAGGCTGCAAGCATTATCCGATTTCCTAAAATCCAGACGAGCGGCCATCTCTCCGGCAGCGGCAGGACTGCCGGAAGGCTCGCGCAGAAGGACGCCGGGGCTAAGACGCGAAGAGGTGGCACAGCTGGCCGGGGTCAGCAATACCTGGTACACGTGGCTTGAGCAGGGGCGTGATATTAAAGTATCTCCATCCGTTCTGGATTGTATTGCCGCAGCACTGCGGCTGACCAAGGATGAGCGGAGCTACTTATTTGCCCTGGCCCTGGATAACGGGCCGGGAAGTATGGTTTATCCTCAAGAGGAGAGCTCAGTGATTCATCCGTCCCTGCAGAAGATCCTGCAGGAGCTGAAGAGCTGTCCGACAATCATCTCGGACCGGCACTGCGGCATTGTCGGCTGGAATGAGGCGGCCGCACATGTGTTTCTTGATTTCGCCAAGCTGCCGCCGGAGCAACGCAATATGATCTCCCTGTTATTTGTACGCAAGGAATTCAGACGGCTGGCCGTGAACTGGGAGCAGTTTGTCCGGGGGTACCTGTCGATTTTCCGCGCCTATTACGGACAATATCTGGAGGACCGCTGGTATGATGAATTCATTGCGGAGATGAAGGAACAGCATCCGGAGTTCAATCAGCTATGGGAGGAGAGCCGGGTAAGCTCCGCTCCGGACGTAGTACTGGAGTTCCGGCATGCCAAAGCCGGCAAAATGCTGTTCCATTTAACCTCGCTTCAGGTGCAGGGCAGCACGGATCTGCGCTGCAGCATCTACACCCCCGCCGGAGATTCCAATACAGAATCCAAGCTGAAGCAGCTGATGGCGCCTGAACCGCAGGGTTGATAGATATTTTTTATGGATTCATAAAAAACTATAAATATGCAATATCGAATTTGACGTTTATACTCCTTATATGATGAATCAATTCCTGCGGGATCGTAAAAGGAGCAAAGGTCAATGGCTAAAGTAACCGGATTGGAAGGCGTAGTTGCCGGAGAAACTGAAATCGGATTGGTCGATGGAGAGAAAGGACATTTGGTATACCGCGGATATTGGGCCAAAGAGCTTGCGGTAAGCAAAAGTTACGAGGAAGTAGCTTATTTGCTCTGGAACGGGCGTCTGCCGGATGCAGAGGAGCTGGCTCTGCTCAAAGCACAGATGGCAGAGGAGAGAGTCATTCCTGAGTATCTTTGCAGGATGCTGGATCTGTTCCCGGCTTCAGTACCGCTTATGCTGGTGCTCCAGAGTGCAGTTGCTGCACTAGGGGATAAAGAGAATACAACCTGGCCGCCAACGCTGAAGCAAGCGGTACGTCTGACGGCTGTTCTACCGGCAATCATCGTGTACAGAGCCCGCAGCCTGCAGGGCCTGGCACCGCTGGATTCGCTTCCTGAGCTTGGCCATGCTGCGAATTATCTATATTTGCTGACAGGAAAGCTGCCGGAGGAAGCCCATGTCAAGGCGCTCAGCGCTTATCTGATTCTCTGCATGGAGCATGGCATGAATGCTTCGACTTTTGCCGGGCGGGTAGTGCTCTCGACTGAATCCGATATGTGCGCAGCGGTATGCGGAGCTATCGGAGCGATGAAAGGGCCGCTGCATGGCGGTGCACCTTATGAAGTCATCTCAATGCTGGAGGATATCGGAACGGTAGAGCGGGCAGAGCCTTGGCTGCGCAATGCGCTGGATAACGGGACGAAGCTGATGGGCTTTGGACACCGCATCTATAAGACCAAGGACCCCCGTGCAGAAGCGCTGCAGATTGCCACGCTGGAGATGATCGGGAAGGATGCATCCTTTGACCTTGCCCTGCATGTAGAAGCCACGGCAATTGCACTGCTGGAGGAATACAAACCGGGCCGGCGGCTGTTCACTAACGTCGAGTTTTATGCCGCAGCGATTCTGAAGGCGCTGCAGCTCTCACCGGAGATATTTACTCCAACGTTTACGGCTGGTAGAATTGTCGGCTGGACGGCCCATATACTGGAGCAAGCGGCCAATAACCGGATATTCCGCCCGCAATCTACGTATATCGGACCGATGCCTGAATCAGAGGTTGTATCATAACAGCACACAAACATCCCCGGCCGTCAAACAGCCGGGGATGTTGAACAAGGGAATGTTAATGAGAGAGTATGAGGGGGGATACTCTGACATTAGATTTAGAAATCAGAGGTTGCAACTTCGATGGTGCCGAAGACTGCGCCTGCAGCTGTGCTGAGAAGAGCAGCAACAAGCAGCAGGTTTACAGAAACTGTGAGACTGTTCAGCGCAGGAATAGTATAAGTGACGACTGGCGCATTGACTCTGTAAAGAACAAGATCCACAGGGAAACCGGAGTTGTTATTTACAGTTACAGCCGCGTTGATGCCTCCAGCCAGATTCTCATAATAAGATTTACCAACGCCTGCAGCCAGGTTGAAGAATTGTTGCGGTAACAAGATTGCCATGGTAATGACCTCCTTTTTCGTTTGATAGGATATCATATTCGCCGAAACTATGATTGCTGTAACGTATGTCTTGGGAGATTAGCACATTTTAATAGGGCGATGAGAGTTAGAATTAAATAGAAGAAGAGCCTCTACCCATGGCGGGCGGGGGCTCTTTGCGGTTCAATTATTCTATGGATTAGAGGTCTATGACCTATGAAGCTGGCGTAATATACGCCTTATCTTTGGACCGTTTGCCGTAGAAGCGGTATAGGATAAGCCCGAAGAGCATTCCGGCAAAAGACAGGGCTGCTACGCTCAAATAGAGGACAATATGGTACACTGGAAGTAATTCTAGTGAATGGTAAGGAGAATGACAACGATGAAGCTGGTGTCCTGGAATGTAAATGGTCTGAGAGCTTGTGTAAACAAAGGGTTTAACGAATATTTCCGGGAAAGCGCCGCAGACATCTTCTGCGTGCAGGAAACGAAGCTTCAGGAGGGTCAGATTGCTCTTGACCACGGAGAGGAATATTCGCAGTACTGGAATTATGCCCTCAAAAAAGGATATTCAGGTACGGCCGTCTTCACCCGGATTAAGCCGCTGTCTGTCAGATATGGTCTCGACAAGGAAACCGAAGACGAGGGAAGAATTATTACCCTGGAATTCACAGACTTCTATCTGGTGAATGTATATACTCCGAATGCCAAACGGGATCTGTCAAGACTGGATTACCGGATGGAATGGGAGGATGAGTTCCGCAATTATCTGCTGAAGCTCGATGCGCATAAGCCGGTTCTAGTCTGCGGGGATTTGAATGTGGCGCATCAGGATATTGATCTCAAGAATGCCAAATCGAACCGCGGGAATTCAGGCTTCACCGATGAAGAACGCGCAAAGATGACAGAGCTGCTGGAGGCCGGGTTCGTTGATACTTTCCGGTATTTCTATCCTGAGCTTGAGGGTGCCTACAGCTGGTGGTCCTATATGCCGAAGGTAAGAGAGAAGAATGTAGGCTGGCGGATCGACTATTTCCTCGCTTCCTCGCGGCTGGCCCCGCGCCTTCTGGATGCAGGGATAGAGTGCAATATTCTCGGCAGTGATCATTGTCCGGTAGTCCTTCATCTTGCCGATGCGGCGGAAGTGTAGATTTATTCGTTGTACAAAAGAACATAAAAGAACAGAGGCGGTATCCCGGGTTGCGGGGTACCGCCTCTGTTTGTGATATCAATCGGATTCCCCGGCCGTGTCAAGAAGCGGCGGACGCCGGTGCTTCGTGGCCTGTTCGAAGCTGTATGCAATGCCGATCAGCACGGCTTCGCTGAAGGCTGAAGCGGAGAAGGTGACCCCCTGCGGACCGTTGGTGATATAGCCTCCCGGTGCAGTTATCCCGGTAGTGGTATATCCGGCCGGGACTGTAATGAGCGGATAGCCGGCTCTGGCTGCCAGGTCAGTGCCGTGAAATCCGGCAAACATGATGGCATCCAGACCGTAATGCTCCAGTGCATAATCGATGCCTTGTCTGCCAGACATGGACCGGGAGAATTGCAGCTGCTCCAGATATTCCTGCTCCGTAATCTCGTCTCCGGAAGTATCCAGCCATTCAAGCGTTCCCTGACCATATTTCAGCGTCTGTGCGCTGTGCTGGTTATTGAATTCGATTAACTCCTGCAGGGAATGCACCGGGATAGAAGCAGGCAGGCCGCTTAAATAACGGTTTAAGCCTTTTTTGAATTCATATTGCAGAATAACAGCATTCCACTCGGCATTCTGGCAAGGAAGCTCAATGGGATCAATGACTTCAGCTCCAAGTTCCTTAAGAACAGCTATGGCAGATTCCATCAGGAGCAGAGCCTCTTCATCCAAATCCTTATAATAGAATCTCGGGATACCAATCCGTTTGGATCTCACGTATTCAATATCCAGAGCGGCAGTATAATCCTGTCTGCCTGCTGTTCGATCCGATGAAGCCCTGTGGGGATACTCTCCGGTACCGGCAATGACACTGAGGAGCAGTGCGGCATCCGATACGGTTCTGGCCATCGGACCTGCGGTATCCTGACTGCCGATCCCCGGTATAATCCCCGCATTGCTTACCAGCCCCCACGTAGGTTTGATGCCGGCAAGCGAGTTCTGGGCAGCCGGACAAATGATGGACCCCGAAGTTTCCGTGCCGAGAGCGGCAGCTGACAGGTTAGCGGCAACGGCCGCAGCACTTCCCGAGCTGGAGCCGCCAATGAACAGCTCACCGGGCCCGTAAGGATTCAGCACCAGTCCGCCGCGTGAGCTGTATCCCGCCCACATGGCGGGCGACATGAAGTTGGCCCACTCCGTCATATTTGCTTTTCCCAGAATCACTGCGCCTGCAGCCCGCAGCTTATTAATTACTACGGCATCTTCAGCAGCCCTGTACTCTGCCAATGCCAGCGCTCCCGCACTGGTGTGCAGCTTGTCCGATGTAGCGATATTATCCTTAACAAGTACGGGGATTCCGTGCAGCGGACTACGCACTCCCTTGTCCCGGCGTTCCTGATCCAGCATCCGGGCAATCTCCAGTGCATCAGGGTTAATCTCCAGAACAGAGTTCAGCAGGCTGTCATACCGGTCAATCCGTTCTAAATACAGCGCTGTTAACCGCTCGGAAGTTAAATTCCCCTGCTCCATTTCCTGCTGCATGGCTGTTATATCCGCTTCAATTATCCATTCCTGCCACTTCCGGACGGGGGATTGAATGTTGCTGAGGGGGCTGCTAAGGTCTGCATCATTATTTTTCATGGCGGTTTCTTCCCTCTGTACATAGAATTTTAGTTGGCCAGCGTCTCAGCGGCAGCTGCCGGCTGCGTGTCCGGCCAGGTAATCACATTGCGTGTCCGGCTCCACTCTTCATAGAACAGCGGCCGGTCACGCTTAAACATCCGCAGAATCAGATGAATGAAGAAGATCAGATCGGCAAGCGCGGCTGTAATTCGTATAACCGTAGAACCTACAGTGCCGAAATTAAGCATTAAGGCAGAATCAAGGGACAGGAAGTTTATTCCTCCAAGCAATCCATAGAGTAGTCCATACCTCATCCACACCATCCAGAGTTTGAGCGGACCGCCATCCGCACTGCCCAGCCGGATACGCACCACCCATTTGCCGAGCGTCCGCCCTCCGGTTAAGAGAGGAACGATCAGGAAATACACCATACTGACTGCCCAGAATGAAATATTCAGAGATAGCAGATTGAGCAGAAGTGCCGCTGCCATCCATAGGACTGCATCCAGCAGGCAAGCGAGGCCTCGGCGTGTGTAGGTAACCTTTTTGGCGGATAAATCCTCCTGGCTGTCCAGCTGTTCAATCCGCGGCAGCAATCCGGAGATCCATAAGGCGATCCGGAATCCGGCTATTCCGCCGAATGTATTGGTGATCAGGTCATCGACATCAAAGATCCGGTAAGGATGGTCGAAGAAACCGTAAATTCCGGTAATCTGTGTAATCTCAAACAATAGCGACAGCCCGAAAGAAAGCATGATGCACACGACCCAGCGGGTCCGGAAATAGTAGCCCAGAAACAGCCCGAAAGGTAAGGTCAGCACAACATTGAAGGCAGCCAGCAGGAAATCCGTTTCGCGCAGTACGTTAAAATAGCTTGACGGATCATTACGCGAGAGATGCGTATTGCGCAAGATGTCCTGAATGAACTGCAGCGGCACAGGCTGGAGCATATGCCCGGTAGGCGCAGCGTTATGGCGTGAGTCCGGCATGGGCAGCAGCACCAGGAAAAAGGCATTCAGCAAGTATAAGAGCAGCAAATAGAGGATCAGCGCCCGAATCTTGTTGATATAACCGTGCCGGCGGTATTGAACGATCAGGAACGGCAAAGTGAAGAGCAGCGCCGCTAACGGAAAAGCCATAAATGCATAAGAGATCGGAAAAAGATAGGATTGAAACATGGTTCACCTGCTGCCCTAGTTTTTGTCTGAACGAATTCTCGATAGGATGCTACACATTATGTAAGAGACCCCGTTTCTTAACGTTGCAGACTATTCCCCTATTATAACTTGCTTGAACCGACTTCAGTATAGAATTAAACCTGGGCTTAATCCATGGAATTAATCATTCTATCCGTTCTTTCCTGCATACATATGAGGAGAGGAGCGTGAGACAAGATGGAGAAGAAGGTACAGCAGTATTATAAACTGAAGACCAGGCAGAAGGAGCTGGAAAAGGAGCTGGCCGGGCTGAGGCAGGATATACTGGCCTATTTTGCTGAACAAGGCAAGGCGGAGTCGGTTATCGGCAGCTACAAAGTGAAGCTTGTCACGCAGAACCGGAAGGAATATGATGATGATAAGCTTTACCAGACATTGTCAGATCCGGAACTGTGGAGGCTGCTCTCCAAGGCAGACCCGGCCAAAGTAGCGAGTCTCACGAAATTGAAAGTGATTGACGAAGAGAAGATTTCGCATACGTATGACTTGAAGACAATTACGCTGCTGCAGGTGGATAAACAGTAGATTCTGCGGTACCGGAGGCGGAGGGGGAATGCACTTTCCGTTTCCGGCGCAGCAGGGAGATTAATATGATTGGAGGGGGAAGGAAATGAACAGGACAAGGACCGGAATGAAGAAGGCCCGGTTTCGCCTCGTTGCGGGAGTGCTGCTCATTATCGCTCTAGGATTGCTTGCCTTTTTTTACAGGGAGATTTCTTCCGGACCGGAGAAGCTGCAGGCATGGCAGAAGGTATTTAGTCTAACGGTTCTTGCTGCAGACGGAACACCGGAGCTGGCGCAGCCGGATCGTGAGGCTTCTTATGGAAGCTACCGTGTCACCGACAGCAAGACACCCGGATATACGCTAATTGTAAATGCTGAAGATGCGGATGAGATCAGGCTGAGTGCAAGTACGGGCAGCTTCATACGCTGGAATGCGCCAGACTATAAGGTGAACCAGGCTGGTAAGGAGATTACTATAGCGCCGGGTGAGACGATCTATTGGACTCCGCTAACAGGAGAATCACCGGAGAGGATTACAGAGAGTGAGCTGACAATGTCTGCTTACCGGCATAACTCGGTGTTCAGCGAAGCCCGGTTTATGATCCGGAGTGATGAGAGCGGCGTCTATACAGGAAAATGGGCAGAGGGGGATTAACTGATCGCCACATGCCCTTTTTTGCGTTAAAATAACAAGTGGGTTTGTTCAAAGTAAGGCAAGAATCATTCACAGACGGAATAGATACGGAGGAAGAGAAGACATGAAGGATTTTGATCTGATGCTGGAGAAATATGCAGAGCTTGTGGTAAAGGTTGGCGTGAACGTGCAGCCAGGGCAAGTGCTGATGGTGCATGCACCGCTGGAGACCGTGGAGCTTACCAGGCTGATCGTGGGCAAAGCCTACGAGGCCGGGGCTAAATATGTGCTTGTGGACTGGGATGATGAAGCGGTAACGCGCATCCGTTATGAGAAGGCTTCTGAGGATTCCTTCGGATATTATCCGCAGTGGCATGCGGATATGCTGGAGGGGTTCGCTGAAGAAGGCGGGGCTATATTACATATTAAGGTACCGGACCCTGAGCTGTTCCGCGGAATTGATTCCGCCAAAGTCTCCACAGCGGTTAAGGCTGCTGCTGTAGCCCGTAAGAAATATCAGAACTATACCCGCAACAACCGAATCAGCTGGTCGCTGGTCAAGGCACCTACGCGTGCCTGGGCGGACAAGGTATTCGCTGATCTGCCTGAAGAGGGCCGGATTGAGGCAATGTGGGAAGCGGTCTTCCAGATGAACCGTGTGGGCAGCGAGGATCCGGTTGCTGCTTGGCGCAGTCATATCGGTGACCTGAAGCAGAGCCAGGAGCGGATGAATGCCAAACGGTATAAAAGCCTTCATTACCGTGCACCGGGCACGGATCTGCGCGTAGAACTGCCTGAAGGCCATCTGTGGCGCGGCGGCGGCGGCGAGAATGCCGGCGGTGTATATTTTGTAGCGAATATGCCTACGGAAGAGATCTACACGATGCCGCATCGCACCGGTGTCAATGGTACTGTCAAAAGCACCCTTCCGCTTAATCTGAACGGACGGCTGGTGGACGGAATTACGGTTACCTTTACGGACGGTAAGGTTACAGCCTATGATGCTGAATCCGGACGTGAGCATCTGACCTCACTGCTGGACACTGATGAAGGGGCCTCTTATCTTGGGGAGGTGGCACTGGTGCCGCATGACTCTCCGATCTCCCGGCTGAACAGAGTGTTCTATAATACCGGGATCGATGAGAATGCATCCTGTCATTTCGCCCTGGGCAGTGCGTATCCGGTTAACATTGAAGGCGGGACTTCCATGACAAGCGAAGAACTGATTGCCAGGGGAGCCAACGTCAGCCTTGCGCATGTCGATTTCATGATTGGCTCGGCGGAGCTTGATATTGACGGGGAACTGGCCGATGGAACCATCGAGCCGGTGTTCCGTCAAGGTAACTGGGTACTGTAGCTGTAGAATAACCGGCAGCACGTCTGCTGCACATCACAAGAAAGGCCGCAACTTTTCACGCTCAGCGGGGAATGCGGCTTTTTTTGTTATAATAAATGCCGCAGGATAAAACTGTTTGTGATACCTCTCCGTCTAATTCATGTAAAAGTGATGGAGAGGAGAGGGAGAGATGACGATGTCCGGGGCAGAGATGAAACGGGTTGCTGCTGCTGTGCCGCATGAAGAGACGGATTTTGTTAAGGCGGTTATGGAGCACAGTGATCAGCTGTATCATATTGCATACAGTTATCTGGGCAACCGCAACGATGCGCTGGAAGCCCTGCAGGAAACAACCTGCCGGGCCTGGATGAAACGAAGAACCCTAAAAGACCACCAGGCCTTCAAATCCTGGCTGATACGGATATTAATCTATGTCTGCATTGACGAACAGCGGAGAAGGAAGAGGGCGGTCCCAACCGCAGCGGAGAACATGATGGAGCCGGTCATTCATAACAGCACTCATACTATGGAGATGCAGTGGGCGCTCTCGCAGGTGAAGCTGAAATACCGTCATGTGCTGCTGCTCAAATATTACAATGATATGACCTTGGCTGAAATCGCCGTCCTGCTTAAGAAGCCGGAAGGGACAGTCAAAACCTGGCAGCACAAAGGACTGAAGCAGCTTAGGATGATTATGAAGAACCGGGGTGAATGGAATGAACAGTAGCAGGGAAGAACAGGCGATGTTGTCTGATGCAGTCCGTATACACGAGGCAGCTGAAGCGGACGCCGGAGGCAATGCCATCAGAATGGCAGTTCAGGCGGGAATGGAGAGCGGACGCAGGAGAAGCTGGCAGGGCAGATTCACCAAAGGCTCCATTATCGGCCTGGCTGCCGCTGCGGTTGCCGCGATGATCCTATTTTTCATTCCAGTAATCCACGATTCTGCATCGCATACAGCCGCACCTCCTGGAGTAGTGAATTGGGGAGAGCTGGAAAAGTTTAAACGGCTCTATTCTTTTGATATGGAGGCGGCGACTCTGGATTCAGCTATCCGGCATGATTATATCCAGATGATTAATCAAAGTGCCGCTAGCGGAGATTATAAGATTACATTGAATGCCGTTACAGCGGATGAGAACCGTATTATCTTTTTGTACACAGCAGAAGTGGCTGAAGGCCAGGAGGTCTATGGTACCAGCAGTGCACGAATGAAGGATATATCGACAGGACAATATTTGGAGAACGGTGGCGGAATCGGGGGCAATGCGACGGCTTCTGGCCTGCTCAATAACCGTATTTATTACGGCCGAAGCATTATTAATCTGGACCGGAACAAGCCGTTCCCGGAGCAGCTGGAAGCGGATTTCCAGATCGCCTCTGTGGACACCGGCAAGCTTGGTCAGCCGAAGACAGGGACAATTGTAGCCGACATGCATTATTCCCCCAGACTCAAGGTCAGCTTCAAGCTGGACCCGAAATTCAAAGAGCAGCAAACCGTTATTGTTCAGCCGGACGAAGACTTCGTCCTGGACGGGATCGAAGTGACACTGGAGAAGGTGGAAATCTCACCTCTGATGATCCGGACGATGATTAAAATTAAGAATGAGTCAGATATTACCTGGCAGAACAGGCAAAATATATTTGAGGTTATATACGGGAATGAAATTCAGTCGATCACAAAATATGGAACTGTCCATCTAGGAATGACGCTGGGTTCCGGAACTTATGAGGGCTTTGAACGGAGCTTCGGCAGCAATCTTCTGGATCAGCCCGAGTCCCTGAATTTGATTCTGAAGACAGGTACGGGGAAGAATGCCAAGGAAATTAACGTGCCCATTCTGCCGTAAAATATGATGAGAAAAGGCTGACCGCCGGTATTTTCAGCGTGTCAGCCTTTGTGCTGTGTGACCTGTGAAGTGTCTAAGTTAACACTCATTCAATCGGTTATTAAACCGGAAGGCAAGCATATTTCCGTCGAAGGTCTCTCCGGTGCGCTCTGTATATTGACCCTGCGTATAGCGGGAGACCGTCTTCCGCCAAAATTTCTGTCCGGTTATATTCCTCGCCGCCGGATTGGTGAACAGCTCCCATTCGCCCCGAAACCGTTCAAATACCTCCACAGCCGCTTGCTCCGCGATACCATTCCCCCTGAAGGGCTGCAGCAGAAAAAAATCATTCACGAAATAATTAACCTCCTGCGCGCAGTGCGGCGGAGTGGCAATCAGTGCGAACCCGGCCGGCAGTGAATTCACCATGATCAGAAAAGGGTAGAGAATCCCCGGCTTATCCCACCAGATGTTCTGCACTTCATACTGCTCAGCAAGTGTGCGGCAATCGTCATCATCCTCAAATATACCGTGCCGGTTAGGGGTATGTCCTTCCACAAGTCCGTAATGTCCCGACAAGTCATGCAGATAGAGCGGGTACATATTTTTGATGATATAGGCTTCATTAAGCCCGGTAAGCTTAACTTCGATGTTCATCTGATATTCTGCCTGCTTTCTATGCGTATTGGGTAACAACAACTATTAAAACTTTATACCGGAAGTTCTATTCTTTCTAGTGAGATCTCTGTTATAAAATAAACTTTATCTATTGTGCTGCAGCTTAGCTGGAAATGATAACGATTATCAATTAGAATGAGAGTATTAAATTTTTGAGCGGACTGCATCAATATTTAAGCCCGGTGCAGCAGCTTTTTCAGGAGGAATAGATCAATATGTACGTGCAAACCAGATCCATCGTTGTAGAAAAAGGCAACAGTAGCGCCGTAGTGGAACGCTTCAGCAAACCGGGGGCACTGGAGGAAATGGAGGGGCTGATCGATGTCAGCGTGATGGTCAATAAGAAGAGTAAGGAGCATGAAGAGGTTCTCCTGCTGATCCGCTGGGAATCGGAGGAAGCCTGGAAGAACTGGGAGAAGAGTGATGCCCATCTTCAGGGCCACAAGAACAGCAGAGGGCAGGAGAAGCCTGCTTATATCATTAGCACTACAGTAAATATGTATCATGTACAGACGGTAAAAGAGGGCAAGGCCTACGGGAAACGCTCCTAAACCGGGCTGATTCAACCCACATCTCTAAGACTACTATATATCCAGACGGCCTTAGTTAAGGCTTAATTAAGAAAATCTGGGATGAAAAGATACAAGACTTCCATAATTATGGGTATGAATACAGGAAAGCGGGGACCCGGCGCATAGGCTGATCCCCGCTTTTATTGCGTGTGGTAGGGACGGTATCGAAAATTATGCTAGAGATTGCATGTTATAAAGAATCTGTTCCTATATAGGCCTCCAGCAGTTCCCTTGAGGTTTTGCCTACCAGCAGGTTGCCGTCAGTGGTCCATTTCAGCAGACGTCCCCTCTCCAGCTTCACGGCTTGCCGGGTCTTCTGATTAAGCAGCCAGATATCCGAATTCATGCCTTGAACCGCATAATACGCGGGCTGGTCTCCAGGCTCGGGGAGGAAGTGCAACTCTTCAGGGAATTTCAGCTTTCCGGCGGATTCCTCTAAGAGAAGCACCAGGTCAGCGGGAAGGGAAGGCTTCTCCAAGAACTCGGTTACCCCAGTATCGGTATGAACCAGATTTACTCCACCGTTGCCATATTGCTCATATCCGCTGACCGGAACTGTGAGGATACCGGGATCTTTCCAGGCCATCGGATAAATAAACAGAAATCCGTCACTGTGGCTTTGAACGCTGGCCCTCGGTTTGCTGAAAACTTCTTCGCCCTTGCGGTTCAGCACAATCAAATCGGCTTCAGGTCCTATATAAGGCTCAGAGGCAACAAGCAGGGCAGCCTGGCTGTTATCCGGGGATGCGGTGAGGCCATAGACCGGCCGCTCGGCAGAATACAGCTTTTTGGCTTCTCCGGTTGTAATATTCACCAGGTATAAAGTGCGGTTTCCTTTGACGGCAAAAATCTCATCATTCAGCAGCCGGTCGGCATAGAGCACATCATTGCCGTAGTCATTACCGTAGGGAGGTTCCTCACCGGACCATTGCGGCGCCGGCCAGGATGTTATGCTTCCGTCCTCCGCCAGCAGCTCAGGCTGCTCACTGCCGATGTGGTAGATAAGCAGCTGCTGCTGTTCGTTCAGGCCGGTCCTTACCGGTTGGAACAAGTTAATGGCTGCTGAAGCCCATTCTCTTATAACCTCTCCCTGTTTGCTGACAAGCCGGACACCCCGGAAGGAATCTGCCGGATCCGGCACAGCCGCCGCAGCAGGGGCTACGCTAACTCCAGGCGCAGACGGAGAAACGGCAGGTTCAGGTGTGCTTGTGGGCACCGTTCCCGTGAATCCGGGAGCAGCGGATGAGGAAGAAGGCTTAGGGGAACCAGCCTGCTCTGAACTGCAGCCGCCGAGTGCGGCAATCGATACAAGCAATAGCAAGAATAGCCTAATACTGCGGTTCATAGATTCACATCCATTTCCTATTAATGGGATAAGGAATCCCTATTATTAGGAATAGACGCGGAAATCATTGTGAAGTTGCAGCCGAGCGAGGCAACTCGAAGCTCCAGTCGGCGTCATTGAAGAGTTTGTCTGTGACTGTTCGGATTAGCGTCAGCTCCTTCGGGATGGATTTCATACCGTCAACAATCAGATACACAAGATCGGAGTTCCCACTGCTCTGGCCAAAGGTAACGAGATCCCCCTCCCGGTAGGAACCCCAGCGGATTACATCATACTCAGTGCCATTGCCGTCCCGGGCCATCCATTTGTCCATATCGAATTCATTGCTGAATTTGCCGCTGACAGCCATCCAGGCTGACAGCCCAGGCAAGGTCTGAGTCTCAGTGATTTTTATATTATTCACATTCAGGATATCACCCTCTGCTGCAAAGACAGCAGGCTTTGTCTTCAGAAGCGCCGGATTGAACGTTAATGAATCATCCGATTCAACAGGGATGGAGAAGCCGTCGAGTACGAAATAAATAGGCTCGCTGAGATATGGAAGTTCCGTTAAGTAATAACTCCAGTTCAATTGGAGATCATGACCGACTCTGTACATCTCAGACATTCCGCCATATTTACTATTAATGAGTGAGCCCACAATTTGACCTTTGGCATTCTCGAAATGATACCTGACACCCAGATTAACCCTGCGGTTCTCCGGAACTTGGGAGGCCAGCTCATCCTTCAGCAGGGTACTGAATTCAATTTTGGCACCGGCAGGAGAATGCGTGATGCCTTTCATCAGAATTTCCAGCCCTTGAGGTGTGGTGTAGCTGTATTTACTCAAATCAGTGTTCACTGTCAGAGCATTGGCGGTTGTCATGTCTGCAGCATAACTGAAGCTCCAATTCCCCGAAATCCTATCATTGGTCTTGTAGTTCAGCATCAGCTCGTGAACCTTCCCTTCAATGAACACGGTATCCCCGGGCTGTTCTCCTTTGAAATAATAGGTTAATAACAGATATTCAATCCTGAACTTATCGGGGCCGAGCTTAGTACTCATATGATTGATGCCCTGCAGGTCTCCAATTTCAAGCCCTTCCTCGTTACGGAGCTGCAGCTGGGTGATATCAAACATACTCATCATTTCTTCATCTGGCTGCCCTTTGGCATCGGTAATTCTGAGATTCAGAATCATCCGGTTCGGGTCGGCAACAACCTCTTGCAGCGTCAGCGTATAGCCCTGATCCGTGACCTCAATATCCGGGAGCTTCACTACCCCGGCCTTCTTGGCTTCCTGCAGATGATGGTCACTCCACTCGGAAGGGATAATGAGCAGCCGCTGGGATTTGGCGGATTGGATCTGCTGTGGAGCAGATAAGGCCGGGAGCAGGAACAGCAGGACCGCCAGCGCAATGGCAGCTGTACCCAAGCCTGCCCATAGTACATTACGCCGGAACCTTCTGCGGCCGGGATTGCTGGTATAGCCAGCCATGGACCCGTTTGATGCGGGCAAAATCTCCGTCTGGCGGATTTGCTCCATAACACGCCCCGTGAAATCCTCATCCATCTGATGATCATCATAACCGGACAGAGACATTAGCATTTCCTCATCTGCCACATTATCGTGTGTGCGGTAATCCGATTTTTTCATTGGAATCCTCCTTCGGTTTCGGCCATTGTTTTTTGAGCTTCAAGCGGGCGCGGTGCAGACGGTTCTTCACCTGATGCAAAGTAATTCCCGTGATGGCGGCAATCTCCTCATAGGTCAATTCATTGGTATAACGCAACAGCAGCACGATCCGGTAGCGTTCCGGAAGCCGGGCCAGCTTTTTTTGCAGCTCCAGCTTGTTTTCCTTGATCATATACCGCTCTTCAGGTGTCGGGGTCTGATCCCTCTCCTCCAGAATGGAGCCCCCCGAGAAAGAGAAGGCCTTGCGCCGCTTCTGTGATCTGAACCGGTTGATGGCAATGGCGTAGAGCCAGGCGGCGAAACTGGACTGTTCATTATGGCTGCGCAGCTTCTGATAGGCCTGAATGAAAGTCTCCTGCGCCAGATCCTGCGCATCCTGATGGCTCGCTCCGAGGCCCAGCAGCAGACGGTATAAACCGGATTTATACTGGTCTACCAGTATAGCAAAGGCCTCACGGTTTCCGGCCAGCACCTCGGCAATTATGATTTCGGCATTGTCTTGTTCCTTCATCTATTGCCTCCAAATGGACGTATTTACTTATAAGACGTGCGGACGGTCTGATCTTTCTCACTTTTAGCGCAAATATTTCGTATCCGGTCATCCAGGGGGCTGAATGGGTAATAGAATATGAATGAACTAATGTTCAATTATTACAGAGACATCCATTCTTTCGGGGAGGTTAACAGATGAAACGGACCTTATTTACTTTATCGTCATGGACCAAAGGAGTTTTACTAGGCCTAGTTCTGATCTTTGGCAGCATTTTCGCAGGGAATTCTACACCTCAGGCCACTGCGGCAGCATTCTCAGAGAAGGAGGCTGTGTATAACCAGTTTCAAAAGTACATTAAGAATCCCGCCAGCCTCATACAGGCGCGGAACTATTTGCTCAATCATATCGGTGAAGCGGGCTCCTGGTATGCTACTGTAATGACGCTCCAGCTGGAGAATGCACAGGCAGCCCGGCTTGACACTTTCGCGGAGAAACTCTACCCGGAGCAAGTCCAGCAAGTAATTGATAGAGCTGCAGCCAAGAGCGGGCTAACATACAGCGGATTGTTGAGCTCGGTTCAGGAGGCCAATATCCGGAAGTTGTTAATAGAATTGAGAGATACGGGTTATAAAATCGAGACCAGTGAGGGGATGTATTATCCTATTATGCATTATGAGGGCTTCAAAGCGTTTAAACCGTATATTGCAAAAGATATTGCAGCCTATATTGATCTCATGGCTACAGAGAGCAACCGCCCGGCGACCTACGATGCCGGAATCGTCATTACGTGGGATGAGGTTATTGCCAGGGCGGTAATCATGGAGGATTTTGTCCAGAAATATCCGAAGTCCAACCGGGTCAGCGTTGTCAAAACTGAACTGGGATACGCAGTGTCGAGAACGTTCTATGGGACGGACAACACTCCGGCTTATGATTATGAGGATGAAGCTGTTGACCCTGCACTTAAAAAAGCCTATGAGAATGTGCTGCTGGAGGGGCCAGGGGATAGCCGTATTCTGCAAATAATCCAGAAGCTGCTGCCTATGCTTGATGCCTCGGATGACCGCTTCACACCTCGAATTGAAAGCAATCTGAAAACTGCCCTTAAGCCCATTATTAATTGAACAGGATTAATCAGGTCCTGAAGTTAACGGGACAAACAATAGATAAGAATGGCCTGCTGCAGATAGATCAGGCTTTTCTTGAATCCGAATCCGGCAAAATAAGGCGAAGCAATCGCATCTTCACTTACTTCCTCATTGCGGAAGAATGGGGGGCAAGGATTTAAGATGGCATCCGGTTTGGCAGACTTCATCCGCTCAAGGGTAATTTGATAGGCGCCAAGATACTCCTGGGTCAGGCATGTCACTGGCAAAGAATCGGTAAGAATAACGTCGCTCTCCGGCAGAACGCTGTCCAGACTGGTGTGATATTTATAGTTAGCGGTATCTGTTCCCATCTCTTTTCCAGCCGTGCATACATGATTGAAAGAGAGGTTCAGGGTCTTGGCGGCTTCCATCCAGGTTCTGGATATATTGCCTGCCGGGCCTACGAAGGTATAGGTTAGGTCCCGGTAGTTGTCCCTTGTGGACCGCAATGCGTACAGGTCAGCCAGAATTTCACAGGGGTGATTATGTGATGTCATGGCATTGATTACAGGAATAGAGGCATGGGAGGATAAGGCCTCCAGCTTGGACATGTCCGGATGCCTGGCGATAATACCGTCACCCCAATTCTCAAGATAGCGGATCATATCGCCGGGAGACTCTTTCTTGTCCAGGGCTTCCGGCGGAAATGTGATATACGCTCCACCCAGGTCCCGGATGCCTTTCTCGAAGCTGATCCGTGTCCGCAGACTGGTGTCAGGGAAGAACAGAATCATGGTTTTGCCTGCAAGTAAAGGCTTCGGGCTTCTGTAACGAAGCTGATCGGTTAATTCAAATATTTCAAGGATCTGCTCAGCGGTGAGCTGGCTTATATCCAAAAAATGCATCCTGGTATCCCTCCTTGGCACAGGTATATTCATTACAGTAACTGTATAAATATACATTAGTGCGGAAGGATATACAAACCAATATTTGTTAAAAAAGTTTCTTGATTTGTATCAGCCGGATATGCCAATAGCAATGGCCGGGGAAAGTTCAGGGTCAAGCAGCCTCATCAGCTGAAGCAGATTAGACTCCGACATGGCAATGCAGCCTGCAGTAGGCTTGCCAGCGGCTCTCCAGATATGCAGGAAGATAGCGCTGCCTTTGCCGGACACAACCGGATCATCGTTGTATTTCAGAATGATAGCGTATTTATATAGGGGCTGCTGGAGCCGCTCATAAGACCGCCAGCGCTGATCCGGATTGCCGGCATAATTCACCCATTGATTGTACTGGCTGGAGAACGGATCATCGACCCAATAATCCTGATTAGACGTTCTTGTATAGGAGATACGAAGTCCGCCGGGATCCGCTGCTGATCCGAAGCCAGAGCCAAGGCGGTAGATGCCGGAGGGGGTCCGCCCGTCGCCTTCCTTGATTTTGCCGATGCCCTTGCTGCCCAAGGTGACGGGAATTCCTGAGAGGACGGATTGCCATTGCCCGCCGATGTTCTGCTGAAGCGACAGCTGGCCGGTCTGGGAATGGATGGACTTCGCTTCGACAACAATCATCTGCTGGCTATGTATAACATCTGCCTTGTAGGGCCAGGAAGCGGCGAAGCCGGCTGCATAGGACCGGGGAGACCAGGTGGCGCAGCTTAAGAACAGGAAGAAGAGAGATAATAACCAAATGGCAGGTTGTACGGAAATCCGCGGTTTCATATTATGGCAACGCATAGCTCAGCCCCCTTTGTCTTTTTATTACCTCTGGAGGACTGAGGGGAATCTCTGAACGGTTGTTTACAACTAGATAGACTGAACTTTAGATGACAACCTATGCTAACTAAAGAAATGTTGTACGTATTACAACTTGGCCTCCCCGATATCCGGGTGTTCCGGCAGATTGTTGTATGAAATACAAGAATTTTCCCGTAAAGCCGCTTGAAGTAGGAGGAATGCTGCATTTCGTACAACAATTCCGGATTATAAATGAAATCTCAAAGAAAATGTTGTATTTTGGGCAGGATTATCTAATTGTGATCAGACCTTCACCCCAACCTGCGGTTGAACTCGCAAAATCCTTGCAGCAGCAGTGCGAAAATTTCAATATTCACTATGGTGAATGGCGTACACGCATAATAGTGAATTATCAGTCACATACCAAAACAGAGCATCCGGCGTAAATCCCGCAATGCTCTGTTTTGCTGCTGCCTATGCACAGTAGTGCTATAACCCCAGCGTACTGCCTTTTTCCAGCCGCCGGATCTGCTGTTCGCCGCTATCCGCCAGTTCCCGGAACTGGTTGATCGTCTCCCGCATCTTGGGGAGGGCTTCCTGCTTGTAAGTGCTGATAGAATCAAGTGCAGACAGGACATCTGTAAACGCCTGCTTCAAGGTGTCAGCGGAAATACTGGTTTCGAGCGATTGCTTGTGAATGGCCGCGCCTTGGTCCTTCAACATTTTGGAGGTGCCGCTGATCAGGTTGTTGGTGGTCTGGTTCAGCAGCTCGATCTTTTTGAGCACGATCCTCTGATTGTATAAGGCACTTGCGACCGTAACCGAGATTTTGAGCGCAGATACCGTAACATTCCGTGCTCTGTCCACACCGCGGATCAGCTCTTTGTTGTTGCGTATTACGACTTCAATGGCCATGATCCCCTGCTGATTGACCACCAGCATCTGCTGCAGATCCATTACCCGCTGACGGAGTGGGAAGAGGACTTCTTCGGTGATGAACCGGATTTTATCCTCGTCTTCACTGCGCTGCTTAGCCGCCTCAATCTGCGTCTCGATCTCCTGATCCATCAGGATGCCGAGCTGAATTTCCTTTTTCAGCCGTTTAGTCAGCTCCCGCAGAGTCTGCTGCTCAATCTCTAAGGTGGTATTATCATTTTTCAGTACGCTTTTGCCTTTATCCAGAGACAGAATGATATCGGAGATGACACTATCCGCCTTCTGGTATTTGGCGAAGTAATTGCGCAAGGGATGGAAGAACTTGCCCAGGAAGCCGCTTTTGGCGAAATCAACTGCACTCGGGTCCAGATCCTTCAGCTGCAGATGCAGCTCTGTTAATCCCTTGGCGACCTGGCCGCCTTCATCACCGGTCTTGGAGAGATTACCTACAGATACCTGCAGGAGCGAATTCTTCTCCGAAGAAGAGCGCATGGTGCCCATCCCGAAGCTGTCAATCGACTGCAGCACTGATTTGCGTTTCTCCAGTGAATCGAAATCCAGTGCAAGAATATTGGATACATTATTGACCGCCTGTTCCTTCAGCTGCGTAACTTCCTCCGGCTCCGGCTGCACCTGCTCTTCGACGGCCTCTTTCAGCTTCTCACGGCTGGGAATTTCCATTGAGAATGACATGGGAACCCTCCTTCGGGATTATGGGACTTACATTTGCACATTGAGCAGATTGCCGATTTTGTAGACCACATCTTCAGTATCTGCATTGATATTAGCCGCCTCGTTGATACTTGAAATGCTCTCCAGCGCCTTGATGTTGGCGTTATATCCAATTGTATATACGGGGATTTTGTAGCTCTCAATCAATCCTCTGATCTCATCCAATGAATGTCCTTCGTTCGTCTCCCCGTCGCTAAGCACGAAGATCAGCGGTTTCATCTCCGGATGCAGCGCGAGCTCCTCCTTCAGCATCTTCATGGCCACGACCATTCCGTCAAAAGTAGCCGTCCCCCCGGCAGCCTGCAGGCTATTGATCGCCCCAACGAACATGGACTGCTGATTGGTGTCGTATTTGCCGATCGGCAGATTAATCGTCACATCACTGGAGTAGGAGACAAACCCGATGCTGTTGTCCTTGCCCAGAAACTTCTGGCCCTTCAGCAGTGATTCCTTGAGCCGGTTCAGCGGTTCGCCGGCCATGCTGCCTGATACATCAGCTACGAATACTGCAGCAATCGGTTTGCTGCCGTCTTTTTTCTCCTTCCACAGCTTCTGGGCTGAGGAAAGGAGGGAGCCGTCCACCGGAGCCAGCTCGGACTTGTAATCATTCAGACCGTTAAAGCCTCTGTCCGAGGCTGCTGTCTGGTATTTGTCCTGCACGGCAAATTCGGCGAACTTGCGGATGATCTCCAGCTTTTCTTTTGGCAAATCACCCAGTGCATAGAGCGGACTGTCATGCCGTACCCCGAAGGGAGTAAACATATACCCGCTTGTCAGATCCGCCGCATTGACATACGTCTGATATTCCAGCACAAAGGCATCCAGCATGCCCGACTTCGCCGCATCCCGCATCTGCAGGGTAGTGGAGGCAATGAAAGGCACATTCGCCTGGAACTTCTCAAAGCCTTGAACTGCCTTGTCCCCCAGCAGATCCGTACTGTCGAACGTGCCCAGTGCAGTCACGAGGAAATTCAATCCCGTGGAGCTGGCAAAAGGATCAGTGTAGCCCATCGCAAGCTCATTCGCTGCAATGGCATCGGTGATCGTCTTCACATTAATCGAGCCGTATTTGCCGACCAGCTGATCATATTTCTGCTTGCTCATGACCACCCCGGCCACATTGCCAGCCAGCCGTTCAGATACAAGTTCCGCAGAGACGCCGCTTGCCTTGACCATTTCACCCCATAGCTCATTGGACGGAGTGTAGGCGTCAGGCACATATTTGCCGGAGCGGATATAATCTGCGGCTGTACCCGAAGCAATATTACGGATGCTGACTGAGACAGGCTTGCTGTCCACAAGGATACCCGCAGCATTGAAGTCATTGGCCACTTCATTCAGCCAGCCGTCGTTGCCGGTGCCGGATTTCTCGGTCGAGGAGAAAATTTCGGCATAGCTGTCCGTTGTACTGTTCACAGAAAGCGGGAATTTGGAGATGTCGGGCAATGAATCGCCGACTGCTGCCGGATCAAGATCAATTTGCCCTTTTACAGGTGCGGTACTGCTCACGTTAATATCTTTATAGATCCTGTTCAGCCTTTTATCAGCATCTTCTGCAGAGATCTCTGTCTTGGATTTGCCCAAGTTCGCGGTCAGGCTGATTCCGAAGTAGACAAGCGCAAAGACGGACACGGCAATGAGGCCCAGAACGATGAATGTTTTGCTTTTCCTGGCCATAATCATCTTCCTTTCCTTACTGATTCACTATTGATAGAGTTTCGTCTGCCCGATCAGGGCGGTCAGCTCCTGCATGCAGGGCATCTCCAGAGCGGCGTCATAATCAGCACTTCCGAGCTGGGAGATCTCCAGCAGCAGTTGATCCAGCTTCAGCAGAATCTCCTCGTTGGCTGCCAGACAGCCTTTGACATGGGTGAAATATTCGTTGAACAAGGCGTTCTTCTTCTGGATGAATGTACTTGTGAATCTGCCGGAGTTGATTGTACCCGTAAATTGGGAGAACTCGGCGGCATCGAATACACTTAGCTTGTTCAAGATACTGCGGATATTCAGGTATAGGAGCTTCTCAACGTCTTGAATCACCGTGTGGAACTTCCGGAAACTGAGCTCTGTCCGCTCGAAACGCCCGGCAAGAACATTCAACAGCGTCTGCTTCTTCTTATCCATCCGCTCCAGCTGATCCAGGGCCAGGGCGACATCCTCTTTCAGTACCCTCACATTACGGTAGCGGTTAAGTTCAGCTATATAGTCTTCCCGTGAATCGAGAGAGGGGACAGCGGGAACAATTGCCCGTTTGAAGAGCAGGGTATAACTCCCGTAGAGCACAATCAGCAGGCTGACAACCAGCAGGGTTACCCCTGATGCAGTTTCAAGAGCACTGGGCCCGCCGATGGCTACTCCCAGTAATCCTGGCGATAAGATAGCAATGTTCAGAATGACGACTCCGGCAATTACGCCCAGCAGCTTCACAGGTCCGGAATTATTCAGGATTAACACCCCCTCCAAGAGTATATTTAGCTACTGCTCCTTTTGATTCGTAAATGGAGAGAAATACTGTGCAGGGTCTGTTAATAATGGGGGACAATATGCATTTGTGAACAATCAGTCATGAACAAGGCAGCTTAACTTCTGGACATTCCGGTCTACAACTTGTAGACCGAAAGGGCTGAATAACTTGAGGAAAAATGCATTAACGGATATGGAGTCCAAAATACGATTACCGTCAGCAACGATGAAGTTAAGTCGGTTGCTGAGGTTTATGTTCCGTAACTCCACAAATTTTAAGAATTAAGGGTTGACGCCAGCTCACTTGACGTGTAACATATGAACAGTCGTCAACCCGATAATTACATATTGTTCTCGTATAACCTCGCAGCCATCAGGTACATCAGGGCGAGGGTTTCTACAGGAAGCCTACTCTTCCTAACTACGATGATAAGGACTTTGTTACACAGGTCCCTATCCCGGAGTTAGGATTATTTGCGTGTTGCGGCCGACACATCAAAGATTCAGGAGGCATAATTGAAATGAAAGATATGAAATACTTAATCTCCGTGCTCATAGGCGCTATGAGCTACGGCATTTTATCCACAATTGTTGTATTAGCATACGGAGAAGGCTATAAGCTGGGCGAAGTCGTTGGTACACAACTGCTGACCGGCTGCATTCTTGCCTGGCTGCTGGCCTTATATACTAAGGTTAGAGAGAACCGTAAACAGCGCAGCCGCAATAATACTGCGGCCGCTGCTGCTGTCAGCAAGGCTCCGGCCATGAAGCTGGCCTGGAAGCACAGATTGCTGCTGATGCTCGCCGGCGCGCCAACAGTGGTTACCGGTCTGCTATACTATCAGTCCCTCCGGTATATACCGGCTTCGCTCGCGATTATTCTTCTGTTCCAGTTCACCTGGATCAGTGTGCTGATCCAGGCCGTAAGCAAACGCCAGCGTCCTGATAAGATCACCGTGTTGACCTTGATCCTGCTATTCGGGGGAACGCTGCTGGCGGCCGGGATTCTGAATCAGGGAGCTGCCGAGTTTAACGCACTCGGGCTTATGCTCGGGCTGTTATCTGCGGTAAGCTACTCTATGTTCATTATCTTCAGCGGCAAAGCCGTTCCGGCTGCGCATCCGGCTTACCGTAGCGCCTGGATGGTTACCGGCGGCCTGCTGCTGCTGTTCATCCTGTTCCCGCCATACTTCCTGTTTAACGGTTTGCTGTGGAGTCAGCTGCTGCTGTTCGGCTTCCTGCTTGGATTGTTCGGCGCCTTTATCCCGCCAGTCCTGTTCGCCATCGGTGTTCCGCATATTGGCGGAGGCATGGCTGGTATTCTCGGTGCCGCTGAACTGCCGGTTGCCGTGCTGCTGTCCTCGTTCGTACTGCATGAGCATGTAAGCGGCCTGCAGTGGACCGGAGTGGTTCTGGTGCTGATCGGAGTTGTACTGCCGGAGCTGTATAAGCTGCGTTGGAGAAATTCCCGGTCGGTCACTTCATCATCCGTGTAAGTTCTTATTCAAAGTAACATGAAGCAGAGGATTAATTTCCGTATTACCCGGAAATCAATCCTCTGCTTATTTGCATACGCAGAATGTTCCGGTCATCCGGACGGAATAAAGCTCATTGAAAGCGCAAACATTTTTGTTGCCAAAAGAGAAATAGAGTGCTATTCTGAATTTGGGATTGTTACTGAAAAGGCAAAACCCAAAACATGGTCACGTGTTTTGGGTTTTGCCTTTCTTTGTGTTAAGGCCTGCGGGACGCCGCAGGAAATCCCAGACTCGTCTACATCCTGTATTGATGATTGGAATTCGGGATAAAGGAGGGCAGAGGATTGATTATCGAAAAGATATTCAATAACAATGCCATAATTGCCAAGGATTCAGGCAAAGATGAGCTGGTGGTCATGGGACGCGGCATCGGATTCAAGAAGAACGCCGGCGATCCGGTCGATGTATCCCTGATTGAGAAGACGTTTGTTCTGAAGCAGAATGATGCTTCGGAGAAATTTAAAGCATTAATGGCAGATGCGCCCGCCGAATATGTAGCTTTAAGCTACGATATTATCGAATATGCCAAGCAATCTCTGAAGGTGCGCCTAAGCGATTATATCTATGTTACATTAACGGATCATTTGACCCATGCACTTAGGCTCTGGGACCAGGGGATCCGTAATACCAATCCGCTCATCTGGGAGATACAGCGCTGTTATCCCAAGGAATATGGTATCGCATTTCAAGCCTTGCAGATCATTGAGAGTTATACCCGCATCCGCCTGCCGGAGGATGAAGCCGGCAATATTGCCCTGCATCTGATCAATGCGCAAATAAACAGCTCCGGTCATAGAATTGCTGATGTCACCAGACAGACGCAACAGATCGATGACATTCTCAATATTGTTAAGTATTCCTATAACAACGAGATTGATGAGAGTTCGGTCAGCTATGAACGGTTCATTACCCATCTGCGGTATTTTTTTCAGCGGTCACGCAAGAAGGAAGCGGTGGAGCCGGTTGATGATTTTCTGCTCAAGCAGGTACGGACCAAATACAAAAAGGCGCATAGCTGTGTACTCAAAATTGAGCAGTACCTGGACACCCGGCTTCTGGATGAGGAAAGGCTGTACTTGACGATTCACATTCAGCGGGTAACACAAAGACAAACTGAATAAAACCTTTGGATTGTTACTGGTCATGCAGGCGAAACCAAATCGGCAGAATATTGCCGTGTGGTTTCGTTTTTTGTTTTTTAATCGGGAATGGGAGGGTTTAGGATGAAATATGATGCACTCGCGAATGAAATTATCAGGAATGTCGGCGGCAAAGAAAATGTTAACGGATTAACCCACTGTGTGACCCGCCTGCGCTTCAAACTTAAGAACGACACACTGGCGAACACAGATGTGCTGAAAAATATGGATGGAATCGTTACAGTCATTCAGAGCGGCGGCCAATATCAGGTCGTCATCGGCAATCATGTATCTGAGGTATATGCCCAGGTTATGGCTGCTGGCGGATTCCAGGAAGACGGGTCAGAGGCAGCCACGGCCGGGAAAACAAGCTTGTTCAACAGATTTATCGATATGATCTCCGGGGTATTCTCTCCGACGCTTGGTGTGCTGTGCGCAACAGGAATGATTAAGGGGTTCACTGCCCTGTTTGTGACGCTGGGACTGATTACGAATACTTCGGGTACCTACCAGATTCTTAATGCGCTCGGGGACTGCCTGTTCTATTTCTTCCCGATTTTCCTCGGATATACGTCGGCGAAGAAGTTTGGCGCCAACATCTTTATCGGAATGGCTATTGGTGCTACATTGGTCTATCCGACATTTAGCAGCACCATGGCAACCGGCGTGCCGCTCTATACGCTGTTTAGCGGAACGATCTTTGAATCTCCGGTCTATATTACCTTCCTTGGGATTCCGGTCATCCTAATGTCTTATACGTCCAGCGTCATTCCGATCATCATCTCTACTTATATCGGATCTAAGCTGGAGGGCTTTTTCAAAAAGGTGATTCCGAGTGTGGTACGCACATTCCTGGTCCCGTTCTTCACCCTGCTCGTCACCGTTCCGCTGGCCCTGATCGCCATCGGCCCTATCTCCACCTGGGCGGGACAACTGCTGGGAGAGGGAACCTTGTTCCTCTACAATCTCAGTCCGGTTATTGAAGGCTTGCTGGTTGGCGCGTTCTGGCAGGTATTCGTCATCTTCGGCCTGCACTGGGGTCTGGTGCCGATTGCGCTCAACAACATGGCTGTGCTGAAATCCGATCCGATTCTGGCAGCTTCCTTCGGGGCTTCCTTTGCCCAGACCGGTGCCGTGCTGGCTATTCTGCTGCGGACCAAGAACGTCAAGCTCAAGTCATTGTCTATTCCGGCAATCATCTCAGGCATCTTCGGTGTCACTGAACCTGCTATATACGGGATTACGCTGCCGCGCAAGAAGCCATTTGTCTTAAGCTGTGTCGCTGCGGCAGTCGGGGGCGGTATTGTCGGTCTGATGGGCACCAAGGGCTATATTCTCGGCGGTCTGGGCATCTTCGGCATCCCAAGCTATATCAGTCCGGACGGTATGGATAAAGGCTTCTACGGGGCAATTGCGGCGATTGTAATCAGCTTCATTCTAGGTTTTATTCTGGTATTCTTCTCCGGATTTAAGGATGAAGAGGCTGCAGAGAGCAAGAGCACAGGCACCCCGCGCAATACGCTGGTGAAGCAGGAGACTGTGGGTAGTCCGCTGAAGGGCCAGGTCAGAGCGCTGTCCGAGCTGACAGACGAAGCCTTCTCTACAGGAGCCATGGGCAAGGGCATCGCGATTGAGCCGCTGGAAGGCAAGGTATACTCACCGGTAGACGGGGTACTGACCACATTGTTCGCATCCGGGCATGCCATAGGGATCACCAGTGATAACGGGGTCGATATTCTGATTCATGTGGGCAAGGATACCGTCAAATTAAAGGGCAAATACTTCACCCCTAAGGCCAAGCAAGGAGATCTGGTCAAAAAAGGCCAGCTGCTGATGGAGTTTGATGTAGCGGCGATCAGAGAGGCCGGTTATACCCTGACCACACCGGTCATTATTTCAAATTCCGCCGAGTATCTCGATGTGATTGAGACGGACCTGAAGAGCATTGATTACAGGGAGAATCTGCTAACTGTCATGATCTGATCTGTGCAAAGAAACCCCAAACGAGGAGGAACTATAATGAGCACAATGTACAAAAGTTTTCCGGAGGATTTCCTGTGGGGCGGCGCAACCGCTGCCAATCAGCTGGAGGGCGGATTCGATGCTGGAGGCAAGGGACTAAGCACTGCCGATGTGATTACTGCCGGAACGCATACGGTATCCAGAAGAATCACACCTGTTCTTGAAGCCGGTTCTAACTATCCGAGCCATGAGGCTGTGGATTTCTATCACCGCTACAAGGAGGATATCGCTTTGTTTGCCGAAATGGGCTTCAAAGTATTCCGCTTGTCCATCGCCTGGTCACGGATTTTCCCGAATGGGGATGATGCGCAGCCGAATGAGGAGGGCCTTCAATTCTACGATCAGGTCTTTGCCGAGCTCAAAAAGCATCAGATCGAACCGCTGGTAACGATCTCCCATTATGAAGCCCCTTTCCACCTGGCTGAAGCCTATAACGGGTGGGCCGACCGCAGAACGATTGACTTCTATGTCCGTTATTGTGAAGTGATCTTCAACAGATACAGGGACAGTGTGAAATACTGGCTGACCTTCAACGAAATCAATATTCTGACGATGCCGTTCGGAACATTCATGGCAGGAGCGATCATGCCGCAGGGCAATGCAGAGCTCGGCACTTCGGCAATCGGCGACAATGAGCAACTGCGTTATCAGGCGCTGCATCACCAGTTCCTCGCGAGCGCCAAAGCCGTGAAGCTGGGGCATGAGATCAATGAGAAGTTCCAGATCGGCTGCATGATTGCCTACATGTGCTCTTACCCGCTGACCTGTAATCCGGAAGACGTTCTGCTGGCGCAGCAAAAGGATAATCTGAGCAATTTCCTCTGCTCGGATGTACAGGTCAGAGGCGCATATCCGGGCTTCGCCACAAGATACTTCAAGGAGAAGAATATTAAGCTCCAGGTGGAGGAGGAGGACGGGCAGACACTGCGGGATGGCTGTGTAGATTTCTACACCTTCAGCTACTATTCATCCACCTGCGTGAGTGCAGCGCCGGATCAGGAGGCTATTGGCGGCAATCTGTCGATGGGGCTGAAGAATCCATATCTGCAGGCAAGCGCATGGGAATGGCAGATTGACCCGCAAGGACTCAGATGGTCCCTGAATCATATTTACAACCGGTATGGTATTCCTATGATGGTAGTAGAGAATGGACTTGGCGCTGTAGATACCGTTGAAGCGGACGGTTCAATCCAAGACGGTTACCGGATCGATTATTTGCGGGAACATGTCAAGACCATGGGTGAAGCGCTGGAGGACGGGGTAGAATTGATCGGCTACACTCCGTGGGGCTGCATTGATCTGGTCAGTGCAGGAACAGGCGAAATGAAGAAGCGCTACGGATTCATCTACGTCGACAAGGACAATGAGGGGAACGGCACACTGTCCAGATCCCGCAAAGACAGCTTCTACTGGTACAAGAAAGTAATCGCCAGCAGCGGAACACAGCTGGATTAATCAGGCTGTCAGCAATGAGTTCATAAGCATAGCAGCCAACAGTGTTCTGCACTGCTTGGCTGCTATTTGATTTTGTAACGAGCATGCTTGCACAAGATGAAGGATCGGACTCGGCCCATTCTTGATGAATACGATCATTATCGCTCTGATCTTGCTGACTTCAGCTATTCCGGTGATTCAGTTCGGACTCCCAAGCAGCCAGTTCATGGCTTTTGGGACAGCTCCTTTTTGTTGTGTATGAGCTCTTCTGACCGGGCGGCAGAGGGAATATAATTCATCAGTCCTTGCTGCTGCATACTGCGATATAATTCAGGTCCTTGCCTGTTGTATTGAAGAAGGTATACATCTTCTTGAACTGGGCACGGTTTTCTTTTTTGAGTGCATTCTTGAAAATACGCAGTGTACCGGGGACGCCTTCATCACGAATCATGCCTTTAACACTCATAAGCGACATGGTGCCTGTAGAATGTTCGATCTTCTTGAATCCGGTGGAGTTGAAGAGTCCTTCCCATTCTGCCACAGGCAGCGGCTCTACATTAATATGAATTGTCCGGCGCAGCTCCGCCAGTTCCCCGGCCATGTTATTCTTAGCAAAAGTGATATCATGCGTAAGCAGAACTCCGCCGGGTTTCAGCACACGGAAATATTCAGCTACAGCCTTCTGCTTTGCCGCCTGATTCAGCATGGTCAGCATCGCTTCGTTAATGACGACGTCGAAGCTGTTATCCTCAAAAGGCAGCTTCATCGCATTGGCCTGTCTGACCTGAATGTACCCCTCCAGATTGGCGTCTCTAATATTCTTCTCAGCCTTCTCAAGTGCTCTAGGGTCCATATCAATCCCGGTAATCTGGCACTTATACTCCCGCGCAAGCTGAATAGAGGTGGTACACATGTTGCAGGCCACTTCCAGCACCCGGCTGTCTTTAGTCAGCTTCGCATGCCGGATCAACCAGTTCGTAGCAGCGACACCGCCGGGACGCAGCCGCTTTTTGCCCAGTTTGGCCAGGAAATTATGCCCGACTTCCTTTTTCAACGTGTCTCAGCTCCTTCTTCTCCGGTTTGACCACAATCAGGAGCATTTGGAAGGCTTCGGTAGCATACAGCGCATGGGGAATATTAGCCGGCAAAATGATCGTTTCCCCTGCCAGCACAGTGTATGGCTTGTCTGCAATGGTGATTTGAGCCTCGCCCAACAGAATATTCACCATGGCATCGCCCGGGGAGGAATGGCCGCCAATCGACGAGCCTTTATCCAGGGAGATCAGTGTCATGGCGAGACTGGAGCGCTGGACCAGAGTAAGGCTGGATACCTGCTGCTCCTCCACTGTAATGATCTTCCGTAAATCCATAACTTCAGCTTGCGGCAATCTTTTAATATAGTGTTCTTGCTCCATACGATCTACCTCCAGGTTATATACTGATTTGCAGAAATTTGCAGCTGCTCTGCGCAGCGAATTCATGCCAGATACCGGCTTGGACGATTACCGCTGCCCCGGCGGTTAATTGACAGGGCTGCTGTGCTATGAGCATGTGGAGCTCTCCCTCCAGTACGTGAATGAGCTTGGATCTGGGCGAGGTCTCCGAGCTGATGGTCTCATCCTTATCCATACCATACAGTACCCATTCAGGTGCTTCAGCGGCTTTTACCGAACCTTCTGCGAAATTCAGTGTTCTGCTTGATATCTGATAGGGCCGGATGCTAATCATGTCATTGAAATAAAATACTGTGCCTGCAGTCATTCCACTCATGCCGTCCTCCTGTATATGTTGAATGATTCTTAACATTTGCTATAATGAGATAAGGTGAGAATCGTTCTCATTTATTGAATTGTAGCAGAGTTTGTACAATGACTCTGTTGCCATGGCAACAGGAGGCGGATAAATGTGCAGCAATATATGAACAAAATCCAAAGTACGGTCTTATTTAAAGGATTTATGATCAGCGAAGTGCAGCAGGCACTGGGTTGTCTTCAGGGTACAATCAAGGATTTCGCCAAGAAGGATGTCATCTTCAAGCAGGAGGAATATCTGGATTCGGCGGGTATTATTCTCCAGGGAAATGTATTGCTGTGCAAAGAGAATAGTGCGGGCATGCGGTTCATATTCTCGGAGCTTGAGAGCGGGGAGATTATCGGGGAGACCGCACTTCGTCTGGAGCAGGAGCCCAGCGGCTACGAAGCGGTTGCAGGCTCGGCGTGCCGGGTGCTGTTCTTCAAGATTAACAAAATTGTACGTCCGGGCCAGGCGACCTGCCATTTGAGAAGCCGGATTATTGAGAATATGCTGACCTTGCTGCTGGAGAATAACCGGTCGATGTATCAGAAGCTCGATCTGGTCTCACACAAGTCACTGCGGGAACGGATTATCCACTACTTGAGCCTGCAGGCCCAAAAAAATGATTCGCCCGTCTTTGAAATTCCATTCAGCCGGAATGATCTGGCGGATTACCTGACTGTGGACCGGAGTGCCTTATCCAGAGAGTTGCAGCGGATGGCACAGGATGGACTGATCCGGTTTACACGGAACCAGTTTGAATTGCTGAAGGCAGATTATGAGAAGGAGTGGTAAAGTAAGCAGTGGTGAAAGAATCAGTGGTAAAAGCATGCGGACTCCTGTAAGTACAGATTGACAATCTGTACTTTTGAATATATTGTAGATACATTAAGTCTTTGATTGAAGGTGTTTACTGCCTGTCCAATTAACGGAACAATCTGTCAGAAGTTAAAGTGGAGGGCGTAGTCCGCTTTTATTAAGGACTTAGTATATCTTTAATATATTTTATAACAAGAGAGACAGGTGGAGACGGAATGAAAGGCAGACCCGGATTAATCGTATCTTCGCTGGTCATCGCGAATTTCCTCGGGCAGCTGATGCAGACGATGCTGAATACGGCATTGCCCAGAATGATGCTGGATTTGGGGATTAATGAAGGCAGGGCCCAGTGGCTGATTACAGTATACTATCTGACTGCAGGCATAACAGTACCTGTTGCCGGATTTTTAATCGGAAGATTCACGACAAGAGGTTTATTCTTCACCTCGGCAAGTGCCTTTGCAGCAGGCACACTGATCGCGGGAATATCCCCGGACTTTATCCTTATTCTGGGCGGGCGTATTATTCAGGGCTTGGGCGCAGGACTGCTGATGCCTCTGTTCCAGACAACGATTCTTAGGGTGTTCCCGAAGGGTAAGATAGGCTCGGCTATGGGGTTAATCGGATTGGTAATGGGCCTTGCTCCGGCGCTGGGTCCGACCCTGTCAGGATTAGTCGTTCAGGAACACTCCTGGCGGATTCTCTTCTATGCATTGCTGCCTGTAGTGATAGCCAATCTGCTGCTCGCTGCGTTCAGTCTGCAGAATGTGGGGGAGAGGCACCGGGAGAAGCTGGATTACATATCTATTCTATTATCAACAACCGGATTCGCCGGTCTGTTATACGGTGTTAATCTGGCAGGAGACCAAAGTGCCCCGCGGGTATGGGCAGGGGCCGTTATCCTAAGCGGGATATTGTTCATAATTCTATTTATCAGGCGTCAGCTGAAGCTTACCGTTCCATTGCTGGATTTCAGGCTGTTCAAGAGCAGGAGCTTTAGCCTCGCCTCAATCATTGGAGTGCTGATGTTCATTGTAATGGTGGGTGCTGAGCTGCTGATTCCGTTATATGTGCAGAATGTCCGGGGGCTGACGCCAAGGGAGTCCGGTCTGATGCTGCTGCCGGGTGCGCTGCTGCTGGGGTGTACCAGTGTAATCTCCGGAAAAATATATGACCGCTATGGAGTGAAGATAGTGCTTCGCGGCGGGTTTACCCTCATTGCCGGGGTAGCTTTGCTAATCTCGCTTATGTTATCTATGGATATATCCATACTTTTACTCGCTGTGCTCTATGTATTTCTAATGGTGGGAATCGGGTTTATTATGACCCCTGTTACCGCCTATGCGATGGCAAGTGTATCTCCCAGAATGATTGCACATGCCTCTCCAATGACGATATCGATCCGCTCGTTAGCCAGCTCTATGGGAGGGGTTCTGCTGATAGCCATAATGACGATTACGATGAATTACAGTTCTTTCACATTCCCGGTGAATATGATGCACGGATTCCATGCCGCTTTTTGGAGCCTAACCGTAGTAGCCATAGCCGGATTAGGTTTATCGTTTAATATGAAGGGGCGGACTCATTCGTAAAGAATAGTTAAGGGAATATTCACTTTACGCAGATCGTCCATGGTTTTAACGACAATAATCCATGTTCAAAAAGGGGAGATGAATCTATTATATTAGTAATGGTGATAATGATTATCATTATTAATAAATGATGGAGAGTGGTAGCAGGCTATGATTAAGAGAATAACAGGTTTGGTACTTGCTGGTGTTATGGCGCTGGGTATCGTTTCTGCCGCAGGTGTAAATGTCGCACCTGTGGGCGTTGCGGAAGCCGCACAGGCGACGCAAAAGATTACCTATAAAGGCAAGGTATACACCGTTCCGGCCAAAACCAATAATATTGTCATTACCGGTGCAGTAGAGGCGCTGGAAGACGCACTGGTACTCAATTTCAAACCCAAGGGAGCACTGACTGTCGGCGGTGAGTTCCCTTCAATCTTTTCCAAAATAACAAGCGGCGTAACAGCGATCGGGGAAAAGGCAGAACCTGACCTGGAAGCGATCCTGAAGCTCAAACCGGATATTATCCTCAGCAGCACGAAGTTCCCGGCGGAGACCAATGAGAAGCTGGCGAAGATCGCGACTACGATTCCAGTATCGCATATCGCGACCGATTGGATGGACAACCTCAAGCTGCTCGCAGCACTTACGGGCAAACAGAAGGAAGCGACCACTGCGATTCTGAAATACCAGAAGGAATTGAAGGAAGCCAAAGTGAAGCTTGCACCGAAGCTCAAGGACAAGAAGGTCATTGCTCTGCGCATCCGCTCAGGCAGCCTGTTCCTCTATCCGCAGGACGTATTCTTTAACCGCTCCCTGTATGCCGACCTGGGTGCAACCGTGCCGAAGGAAGTGCAGCAGGTCAAAGCCCAGCAGAATATTTCCCTTGAATCCTTTGCGGCAATCAATCCGGATTACATCTTTGTACAGTTCTCGGCGGATGAGAACAAAGACAATCCTAAGGCACTGGAAGAACTGCAGAAGAACGCCATCTGGAAGAGTCTGAAAGCTGTGAAGGGCGGCAATGTATTTGTCAATCTTGTTGATCCGCTTGCACAAGGCGGGACTGCATTCAGCAAGTTCTCCTTCCTTGAAGCCCTGATGAAGACCAAACTGTACACAGGGAAGTAAGATTAATTCCAGCCAGTATAAGCAAATGGAAGAGAACAGGAGAGAGCCCAGGCCGGCTCTCTTTTTGCTGCACCAAGAGCGGGCGCAATTTATTGCTGAATTATATATAGCACCTTATATTATGTTATAATGAATTTCTTATTGTAAATTACAAAGAATAGAGGTCGCTAGAGGATGAAAGTTAAAGTTAACCGCAATGCTGCAAAGGTTCTGAAGGATATGCTGAACACTCCTGAAGCGGAAGGCAAGAAGATCCGCGTCATTATTACTCAGGATCACGGCAATCACGGGCACTATGATGTTGCTCTTGATACACCGACTGAGCATGATGAAGTGGTTGCCACGGATAAAGGTATCGAGATTGTGCTGGATACACGTCAACCGCTGCTGGATGGTGTCTGGATTCAGTATTTCTATGTTCCCCAAGAAGGCTTCTTCATTACGAATCCCTCTACAGGATTTCTTGAGAAATAAGCAGCTGAACCTGATATAGGACCATATGGTTTGAGACGGTATTGTCTTAACAGCCTTAAGGGCTGCTAAAGATAATGCCGTCTCTTTGGGTTGTTTAATTAAACAGAGCGGCAAAATTCATCATTTATTGTACTTCCGCCCAAAAAGTCGTTGCAAAAGTATGTATAATCGTTGACTGCCTACATTAGACGGGCTTGGATTTTTTATTATACTGTAATTGTAAGCGATTACACATACGCTGGGGGGAAATTCAATTGAATAAGAAAAAAAGATTAACACTAATGTCCAGTATACTGATGATCTCTCTGCTTGCTGCATGCGGCAATAACAACGGTAATGCCGGAGGAAGCACGGCGGAGCCGCAGGCTTCGGCAGCCGCGACAGAAGCTGCAGGGACGAATGCCAGCCCAGCCGGAGATTCCGGCACAGTGGATACGTCCCAGCCCGTAACACTGAAGATGATTTTTGTAGGACCTAAGCCGGTCGACTATGACCTGGTATTTGGCGAGATCAACAAGAAGCTGAAGGAGAAAGTTAACGCTACGCTGGAAGCCGAGTTCCTGGACTGGTCGGATTGGGCGCAGAAATATCCGCTCAAGCTGGCGGCGAATGAGAATTTTGACCTCATCTACTCTGCCAACTGGGCAGGCTATAATGATCAGGCCCTCAAAGGCGGGTTTCTTGAGCTGACCGACGAATTGCTGCAGAAGTACGCGCCGATGACCTGGGAAGCGATGCCGGAGGTGGGCTGGGGTCAGGCGAAGGTGAACGGCAAGCTCTATATGGTGCCTCAGAACCGCGGGGAAACGATTGAGAAGCTGATTCTGTACCGGGAGGACCTGCGCAAGAAATATAATCTGCCGGAGATCAACAGCCCGGAGGCGTATGCTACTTATCTCAAGACGGTCTCCGAGAAGGAGCAGGGTGTCACTCCGTTCGTACCGGAGACAGGGGACTGGAAGCTGCACAATCTGGACCGGGTCCTGCTGAAGCAGCAGAATGAATGGAACATGTTCGACTTCGATCTGCCGATTGGCTTCAAGCTGACAGATCCGGCCGGTAAGGTATTCAATGTATATGAAACTCCGGAATTCAAAGAGCTTGTCTACTATTATAAAGATCTTGCGGATCACAACGCCTGGTCGAAGAGCGCACTCAACAGCAAGCTGGATCACCAGCAGGAGTTCCGTGCAGGCAAGACAGCATCGATCACACACAATCTTGGCACACTTGGGGCTTTAATGACGGATATGCGCGAGAAAAATTCACCGTATGAGCTGGCTCTGGCTGATATTACACCGGACAAGAAGAAGTCTGTGGCTGTCTCCACCCAGAACGGGGTCTCCATTCACGCTACGACCAAGAACCCTGAACGTTCACTGATGGTGATTGATCTGCTGCAGAATGACAAGGAACTGCATGATCTGATGATGAACGGCATTACGGCTGTGCATTATAATCCGGTTGGCGACGATAAATATACGAATGCTGAGAAAAATGCTAACTATACCGGATTCTCCAACTGGGGCTTTAACTCCCCATTGAACCGGGACAACGCCTCCTTCCCTGACGAAGGCAATGCGCTGACCGACAAATGGGAAGCTGAGGTTTACCACTATCCGCTGGAGACCTTTGTCTTCGATAACAGCAAAGTGAAGACCGAGGTAGCTAATGTCGGTAATGTGATGCTGCAATATGGCATTCCGCTGGAATACGGTTCAGTGAAGGATGTGGACGGCGGACTGGCCAAGCTTCAGGCACAGGTGAAGGAAGCTGGAATTGATACCATCATTGCAGAAGTTCAGCGGCAGATTGATGAATTCCTGGCTAATTCCGGGCAGTAAAAGGCTGGAACCATAAGAAGGAGGCCCGCGCGGATACATGCGGGCCTCTTTATGTTCAGTTTATTCTTATACCTTGCGGGCCGGAGGAATGCTTTGCGGATTGTTGAATACATTTCCGGGGTCATATTTGGCTTTGACTCTCCGTAACCGGGGATAGTTCGCTCCATAATAGACCGGGCCGGAATGTTTGATCCCCTGGTCCGGAACATTAATATAGCTTCCCACGATGAACGGCTGCAGCTTCCGGCGTGTATTCCGCACTATGGCAATATTTTTGGCAGCATCCGATTTCTTGACCCATGAACTGTTCCACTCTACATAGAATTTCGCTTTACGCCAGTAGAAGGCGGTAGATCTGGGTGATTTACGGCTTACAGCCCCGCCCCAGTTGAGGAAATAGAACCCTGCGAACTCACCCTCCACGTTCTCAAGGAACTCACGCATAGACTTAAACGCTTTGTCCGGGAAAGGTTTTCTTCCGAAACCGCTGGAGAACTGGTTGCTGAATCTTTGGGTCTCCACCGGATCGGGAGCCAGCAGGAAACTCACTACTTTGGGATAAGGTAATGAGCGGATCAATTGATTCGTGGGCGTCCCTACGTCCGTAATGGGCTTTAAGAGGCGGACCGCCTCCGCTTTTGATCCGAGGAACAGGCCCAGCATGCTGACATTCCCGCCCTTTTTGGGACCAATGGATAGCTCGCTGCCCAGTCTGGTGTTAACGGAAGGAGCCCAGCGCTGCCAGGCTTTGAGTACCTTCTCGAACTGGTTCCAGGGCCAGGTGATGCGGAATACGGTCGCCGTGGCCGGCGCGGGACGCACTTTGAACTTATAACGGGTGCAGACTCCAAAATTACCTCCGCCACCCCCGCGGGAAGCCCAGAGGAGATCGGCGTTGCTGTTCTTATTGGCGATAATAATTCTGCCTTTGGCATCCACCATTTCAAGCTCAATCAGATTATCACTGACCAGACCTACGGTCCGCTGAAGCGGCCCAATTCCCCCGCCTAGTGTAATGCCCCCGATTCCGACAGTTGGGCTATCCCCAAAAGGGGCCATGTATCCCTGGCGCGCAAGCGTATGGGCGATTCTTCCCACCGTATTTCCGGTCCCCACAACTGCAGTTCCCGATTTTTTATTGAGCTTGATGCTCTTCAGTTCACTTACATCGATGACAATGCCTCCGTTGACCTGGGACAGATTGACCTCCAGCGAGTGCCGGCCGCTTCTTGGCCGGATAGGGATGTTATTCTCGTTGGCCCAGCGGATGGCGTTGGCTACATCCTGCGTTTTCTGTGCAAAGACAAATACCTTCGGGAATCTGTCCGTATGCGGATCCCAATTTTTGCGTGCCGTTTCATAGCCCGGATCACCTTTATAGATAACCCGCCCGGTAAGTCTCGTTCCTGATTTCACTGATTCCAGCTCCTTTTGAGCTAACAATTTAACTGCATGTATGCAGTCAGGTCCCAATATAGTATGTAGGGCGTTAGTCTATGGAGTGGGCTTACGCGGAGAGTTTGCGTCAGTACTACCCTTCTTTCTTCAATAGAAGATACAGGAAATAAGGAGCGCCGATAAATGCAACCATGATCCCGGCAGCGATACCGTCAGGCTGGGTCAGGTTACGGCCAATCGTATCCGCCAGCAGCAGCAGCCAGCCGCCGATTAATATGGATACCGGCACGAATTGCTGATGCCGTGCTCCTACCAGGGCTCTGGCAATATGCGGAGCCATCAGGCCGACAAAGGCGATGCCGCCGGTCATCGAAACAGCCGATGCCGCCAGTGCAACCGCCGCCAGCATAAGGAGGACCCGGTCTCTGGAGACCGCCACACCTGCCCCGATAGCAGTAGGCTCGTTCAAAGCAAGCAAATTCAGTGTTCTGGATTTGTACAGCACATAAGGGACCAGAATGATCAGCCAAGGCAGCAGGGCGAGAACGAAAGGCCAGTCTGTACCCCACACATTACCGGCCAGCCATTTGGAGATGAAGTCCACCTTGGTCCGGTCCACTGAAGAGATGAGTACGATCATCACGCCGGAGAGCGCCATGGAGAACCCGACTCCGGTGATGACCAGCCTGATCGGCTGAACGCCATCGGTGCGGGTGTAGGAGAAGGCATAGATGAGTACAGCGGTTACCAGGGCTCCGGCGAATGCCGCAAGCGGAATCATATATATGAAGGACCCGGCGTCAATGGATGCAAAGATGAAAAAGACGGTAACCCCGACCCCGGCCCCGGCATTAATGCCTATAATTCCCGGATCAGCCAGCTCATTGCGCGTAATGCCCTGCAGAATAGCACCGGATAAAGCAAGCGCCATACCTGCGAGCAGCGTAATCAGTATCCGGGGGAGGCGGATGGAGAACAGTACAAAATTATCCTCGAAAGAACCGTGCCCGAGGATTGTCGGAATCAGTCTCCCGTATGACACCGGGGAAGAACCGATCCCTATTCCGATAACGATGGTAGCCAGGATAAGAAGCATAAGCAGCGATACGACAAGCGGTTGATTACGATACAGCCGGGCTGGTTTCATGAGAAGGATCGCACTCCTTTACGGACAATGAACAGGAAGAACGGCAGGCCCAGCACAGCCACGATCGCGGCGACAGGCGTTTCGAACGGGACGTCAATCATCCGTCCGAGTGTGTCGGCGAACACCATAAAGGTGGCGCCGGAAATGGCGGACAGCGGCAGAATTGCGCGGTAATCTGTCCCGGCAAACACCCGCACGAGATGGGGGATCATTAGGCCGACAAAAGCGATGTTGCCGACAAGCGCAACAGCAGCGCCTGCGAGCAGTGTGATTAATATGTACAAAGCAATCTTAACCTGAGTCGTCTTGAGCCCAAGACTCACAGCCGTTCCCTCATTCAGACTAAGGATTGTCAGCTGACGGGACAAAAGGATAGAAACGATAAGGCAAATGATAATAACCGGGGCAATTGCTGTAATCTGGCCCCAGGTAGTGCCGATCAGCCCGCCGGATGTCCACATCGATACATTTTTAGAAATTTTGAATTGAAGACTGATTCCTTCGGCTACTGCCGTCAGCAGGGCTGATACGGCAGAACCGGCCAGCACCATCCGCAGAGGCGACATATTCTGCCTCCGGAGTGCAGCGATGCCGAACACCAGCATCACGCCACAGGCTGCGCCGATGAAACAGGCGATCATGATTCCGTAGTATCCGATGGAGGGGATGAAGGCAAAGGATACCGCAAGTGCAGCATTGGCACCTGCCGTCAGACCAAGCAGTCCCGGGTCGGCAAGCGGATTTCGGGTTAGACCCTGCATGATTGCCCCGGCAACAGCGAGGGCGGCACCTACCAGAATACCGCCGACTTCGCGGGGGAGCCGCAGTTCACGGATGATAGAGATATCACCACCCGTAGCCTTCGGGTTGCTGATGGCGCTCCAAATATCCGCCAGTGAAACATTTTTGGCACCGAGCCTGACCGCCAGGGCAAATACAATCACAAATAAAATCATGCTGACGAGCAGCTTAAGCACAAAAGTAGAGTTTATCGGCTTTTGCGGAGACTGTTTCTCCATTTCGACCATCCGTTCCTTATCAATTTGCGAAAAAAAAGAACGCGATTTGCGCTCCTTTTTTTCGGTTTCAACCTGGCTGGATTCCTAAATAATAATTAATTTCCCAGCAATGATTTGGAAATGAAATCAAGCTGATAGTCAAGCGACAGAGCATCATTGAAATAGAAAGATGTAGCATCTATTTCGTAGACATGATTATTTTTGACGGCCGGGATATCCTTGTAAGTGGAAGTCTCCTGGAAGGAAGCATCCCCGGCAGGGTCTTTGCTGTAGATCACGTAATCTCCCATATAATCCGGCAGGATTTCCAGTGATAAATTGAAGTATCCTTCTTTGGCTGTCATTTCCTTCACTTTATCCGGCATTTTCAGACCCATAGCCTGATAGATGATTTCTGTACCGCGTCCCCAGGCGCTGCCGAAGGTGTACAGATTTTTGGAATCTCCTTCAATAACGGAGATCGTGCTATCAGCACCGATTTTGGCTTTGATTTCTTCACCGGCCGCCAAGGCACGTGCCTTGAAATCAGCAATCCAGTCAGCGGCTTTCTGCTCCTGGTTAACCGCTTTGCCGATCTCCAGGATCTGGGTCAGATAATCCACTTTGTTGTATGTATAGGTAACCACCGGTGCGATTTGTTTCATTTTGTCCAGGTTTTTGGTATCTGACGAAGCAATGATTAAGTCTGGCTTGAGATTCAGAATACTCTCCACATTCTCCTCGGAGACTTCCGCGACGTCCTTCAACTGATCCTGGAAATTTGGATTTGCTTTGATGTAGGAATCTACTCCTGCTAGGGGGACATCCAGAGCGAGCAGGTTACCTGCGTACCCGGCAAGAACTACAACACGCTGGGGATTGGCGGGAACTTCGATAGGTCCGGTTTCGGACTCATATGTAATGGTATCTGTGCTGCTGTTATCAGCACTTGCAGTTGCGCTGGCTTCGGGTGCCGGTGTAGCTGTGGCAGCAGCCGTGTTGTTGCTTGCACTGTTGCTTGCATTATTGCCGCAGGCACTTAGTACCAGGAGGGTAAGGATGAGTAGAGGTAACAACAATTTCTTCATTTCTGATAATCTCCCTTTCAATGATAAATTTATGAAATTGATAATCATTATCAATGATGTAACTGTTAAAACTTTAATTGTTTATTGACCGTTTGTCAATCCTTAACTTGATTTCGTAACCATGCTGCCACTTGTTCGTATAAGGATAAAAAGCAGGCTCCCCATTTGTTCAAAGACCCCCATACAGCATGATAAACCAATATGAAGCTAAGGTTGTGCATCCTATGAATGAAATTGTCAGAGAACATCCCCATACAGGTTATCAGCTGGCAGAGCAGAAGGCAGCCCGCTACTTAAGCTCACTCCATGATCAGCTGAAGAGCCAATCTTATGTGACGGCGTTGACGGCGGATATCCATGAGTGGAAAAAGAAGCATATCCGGCGGTTCTCCGTGTTGTCCTTGTGGTCACCGGGTAAGAAAAAGCCGGACACCCAAGATTATTACCGCTACATCCAATGGCTGAATTACACGAAGAAGCTGGATGATTATCTGGACCGGAGCGTCTCGTACATTTATATGAGGGATCTAGGTAAGGCACCGGATTCTCCAGATACACAGAAACGGATCAGGAGAACCATAGCTGATCTGAACCAGCATCTGCTGAAGTCAGCCCGCTCAGGCAGCGGAGAAGTGCCGGATTTCATGAATCTGGACGGGGTATACCGCTGGGCCCAGAAGGAAGGGATAGAAGCTGCAGTGATCTGGGTTTTTGCCAAATTAAGATCTGTAGCAGCCCATATACCGGAGGGAATGAACGCGGAGCATGCCCAGCGCAAGCTAATCAAGATTATCGTTGGCGTTATACTGCATGTTATAGAAGAGATGGACGGTGATACTGCGCCTGTGGAACGGTCCCGGAGATTGGATGAAGCGATCAGGCTTGGCTATTCCTATGGACTGACGTATCCTTTCGTTGACGATCTGCTGGATTCTCGGATACTGACGGTTCAAGAGAAAGAGCAATACTCTGAGCTGATTCGTTCAGCGCTGCTCACAGGAGTTGTGCCGGTACTTGGGGATTGGTCCGGAGAGAACATGGAACTGATCAAGTATATTCATTCGGAGCTTTCTGAGGCATTCGAGTATATTAAGCAGCAACAGCGGCCGGAGACGCAGCATATCTTTTTCGGCCAGTCCTATGTTTTTTTTCAGGCTCAGGATAAGGACCGTGTCAAGGTACTCACCAGGGGAGATTACACTAACGATGATTTGTACATCCCCGTTATCTTGAAGTCATCGTCATCCCGGCTCATTGCGCGTTCGGTGATTAGTGCGCCTGCGGATGAGGGATTTGAAGAGCGGACCTTCTTTTTTGGCCTCTACAATCAGCTTGCCGATGATTTCGCGGATATGACCGAGGATATGAGTGACGGAGCCGTAACACCGTATACCTATTATTTGAAATATCATAAGCAAAGGCCTGATCTGATTAATCCTTTTGAATTATACTGGGCGGTGATCTCCAATCTGATCCACAGTGTATATCATTCCGATGCCAAGGCCCGCGAGGTTATACTTGACCGGGCAATTAACGGGCTGAAACGTTATAAAGAACGTGCCGGGACGGATAAGTATAATGAGACGATGAGGATTTTTGCAGCACGCAACCCGGAGTTTAACAGGCTCATTCAGATCATGGTTGACAAGGCGGATGATGTGGACTTTTTTGATAAGCTGCTGCGGGACCGGATGATTGAGCACTTGAAGAAGGATGCCGGGGAGCAGAAGGAGTTCTTCGCTACGTTTAAAAGTGTCCGCAGTCTGATCAATGACGAACTGCTCTTTACCAAACCTCAGGAACTTCCGGCCATGAAGGAGCAGCTGATCGATGCGGCCAATTACAGTCTGGAGGGTGACGGCAAGCGGGTGCGTCCGATTCTAACCTGGGTGATGGGTGTGAAAGAATACGGCTTGGAGCCAGCAGCCATAATTCCGCTTCTCCGCTCGCTTGAATACATGCATACCGCCTCCCTGATCTTCGATGATCTGCCTTCCCAGGATAATGCCTCTACCCGCAGAGGGCGCACGACCCTGCATGAGATTCACAGCAGTGCAGTAGCAGAGTTAACCGGTCTGTATCTGATCCAGAAGGCGATTGGGGAGCAAGCCTCGCTTGACCGCTTTAAGGCGGAAACTGTGCTTGCCTTGATCCGTTATTCGGCCCGGAAGGCAGAGGATATGTGTATGGGCCAGGCGATGGATTTGGATGAAAAAGGCAGAACATTGACGCTGGAGCAGCTGAATAATGTGTGCTTTTACAAAACAGGAGTGGCCTTTGAGGCGTGCCTGGTCATGCCGGCCATGCTGGCTGAGGTTAGCGATGCGGAGATCAGTGCGCTCATAAAAATCGCTTACCATATGGGCATTGCTTTTCAGATTAAGGATGATTTGCTTGATGTGGAAGGGGATATGCATGTACTTGGTAAGCCTGTCGGCAACGATGCTGTTAACAATAATTCGAATTTTGTCTCGATTCTTGGTCAAGAAGGGGCCAGTAAAGAGATGTGGGATCACTATTGCAAGGCCAATGAGGCTCTGCGCGGGATCCCGCGTAATATCACCTTCCTGAAGCATTTAATGAATTATGTGGTGAACAGGGAGCGGTAAGCCCGGACTAATCGATCATCCGTCTGACCTCATCTGCGATCAGCCGGGGCTCGCTGTACATGATCATATGACCGGATTGCCGGGCTTCGACCAGGCGGCCGTCTGCCAATCCTGCTGCCGTCTGCTTGTGCGCTGCATGAAGCGCAGGCCGGAAATTCCGTTCCATCCGCGTGATTAGTGTTCCTGAGAGCACGGATACCTCAATACCCTCCAGCTTCAGCGGATGCGCCAGAAGTGCCCGTAAATCCTCCAGGAAGGTTGCTCCCTCAGCAACCATGGTATGAGCTGCCCGCATAGTGAAATCCTCCTGCCGCTGTTCCTTGTAGACATCCGCTGGCAGCACCTTGCCCGGTTTACTTCCCATCAGCTTGTATAAGCCGGTTCCCACAAGCAGCGGAAGGAGAGTATTCATCTTGGCGAAATGCTTCACGGAAGCTTCCTCGAAATACAGCCCGCAATGCTCGTCTGTCGGATCGACCAGAACGAGTCCCCGGATGATGTCAGGGTTCCGGGAAGCTGCTGTGCGGACAACGGGGCCGCCCCAGCTGTGTCCGACGAGAATGAAGGGGCCCGCTCCCAAGTGACTCAATAAGCACATGAGATCATCAGCCATTCTGCTGAGGGTCCTTGGGGCGCGGTCCACGTCGCTCTTTCCGCTGCCCGCCCTGTCGTAGACGACGGCCCGCGCGTATCTGGCGACTACCGGCTGCACCAGCCCCCAGGCAGAGCGGGGGACATGCCCATGCCCGATTCGAATACCACAGTTACCGGACCGGCTCCGTTCTCCATGTAATGGAGCTGACGCCCGTCCGGTGTTTGTATGTAATGGCTGTCTCCATACGTATGAGAGATCACAGCTGGCATCTTCATTTTCCACCCCATCCATTAAGAATGATTATCAATTGGACTCATTGTAAGTGAAGAACGAGGAAAGGACAAGTCCGGGAAAATTCAATTTATATACTCTTAAATGTTTACATTTCGTGTAATGTATATATACTTATAATTTAAAGGATTCATATCTCCGGGATAACCGGCAAGGGAGGACTATATTAAACATGACTTCAAACATCAGAGTTGGGATTGTCGGTTACGGGAATTTGGGCAAAGGGGTACAGCAGGCGATTGAACAAAATCCGGATATGGAGCTTGCAGCTATTTTTACCCGCAGAGACCCGCAGCAGCTGGCGGAGATCACAGGAACAGTCACAGAGCATATATCCGCAGCCGAGCAATACATAGGCAAAATTGACGTAATGATTCTGTGCGGCGGATCAGCAACAGACCTGCCGGAGCAGACTCCGCAGCTGGCCAGATTGTTTAATACAGTGGACAGCTTTGACACCCATGCCAAAATTCCTGACTTCTTCACTGAAGTGGATAAGGCAGCCCAAGGCGGCGGGACAGTCAGTGTGATCTCAACGGGCTGGGACCCGGGAATGTTCTCCATGAACCGTCTGCTGATGCAGTCCATCCTGCCGGAAGGTGAGGATTATACCTTCTGGGGCACAGGGGTCAGCCAAGGGCATTCGGATGCGATCCGCCGCGTTCCCGGTGTGAAGGCAGGCGTGCAATATACCGTTCCTGTCCAGGAGGTCATTGACAGCATCCGGGGCGGAGAGACCCCGCAGCTGACTACCCGCGAGAAGCACCGCCGGGAATGTTTCGTGGTGGCGGAAGAAGGGGCAGACCGTGAAGCAATCACCCGGAGCATTGTGGAGATGCCGAATTATTTCGCCGATTATGATACAACCGTCAACTTTATTTCAGAAGATGAGCTTGCTGCGAAGCATTCCGGCATGCCGCATGGCGGCTTCGTTATCCGTAGCGGTATAACCGGCGGCGGAAGCAAGCAGATTGCCGAATTCGGGCTGAAGCTGGACAGTAATCCTGAATTTACGGCCAGTGTACTGGTAGCCTATGCCCGCGCAGCTGTCCGCCTGAAGCATGAAGGCCATAAGGGTGCCAAGACGGTATTCGATATTCCGCTCGGCCATCTGTCCCCTAAATCGGCAGAGACGCTGCGGCGCGAGCTGCTGTAGGCTGGCGAAGAGTTCGCAACGGGCATGCTGGTGCGAGCAGCGGGCTGCTGTGATGCCGATGATCTGGTCAGGGCTCGCCCGGGTGCTTAAAGAGCACAGCAATTAGAACTACGGTCCGATCGCTGAGCGTTCTCCGGCATGCTTAAGTATCGCATACTCAAAAAACGAGGGGTGTCACAAGCAGTCATTTCATGGCTATTGAGACACCCCTTCTGCAGGTTCTGATGGAATCAAAAAAAATCAGAGGTAGAAATACCTCTGATTCATAGAGAGGAAGTAACCGGACAAATGCGGTAACTAAATAAGCTGAACATAATAGCCTTGTTTAAATCCTGCACGAAATACAACATTTCCCTCATGGTATCGGGTCTATTCAAGAATTGTTGTATAAAAAGCAGCATTTCCCACGTAATCAAGCGGCAAAAGGGAGAATTGTTGTATTTCGTACAACAATCCTTACAAATTCCCCAGTATCAGTGAATCTATGTTGCACTACGTACAACAATATGTACAACGATAGATTCAGGCCCAGCTCTACAGATAAGCTTTATACATATAACAACATATAGCAACAGCATCTTTTCGGGCAGTCCAAGCTACTCGCTCGTATTAACCAAGGCTGTTCCGCCTCCCATTGATCTGCTGCTTATTTAGTTACACAATCCCTTGTGCCAGCATGGTGTCGGCAACCTTCAGGAAACCGGCGATGTTAGCGCCAGCCACCAGGTTACCGGCCACCCCGTATTCCTCTGCCGCCTGCACCGTTCTGCGGTAGATATTCTTCATAATCTCCTGCAGCTTGGCATCGACCTCTTCGAAGCTCCAGGCCAGCCGCATGCTGTTCTGGCTCATTTCCAGGCCCGAGACCGCTACTCCTCCTGCATTAGCCGCCTTGGCCGGAGCGAACAACACATCATTCTCAAGGAACAATTCTACCGCTTCAATCGTCGTCGGCATATTTGCCCCTTCACCGATGGCCTGAACCCCGTTCAGAATCAGCGTCCGGGCGGATGCCAGATCAATCTCATTTTGGGTGGCACAAGGCAGTGCGATATCGCATGGCAGACTCCAGATTCCGCTGCAGCCGTCAATGTACTGTGCGTGCGGATGCTCCTTCACGTATTCGCTGATACGCAGGCGTTCGGTTTCCTTCAGTCTTTTGACAGTAGCCAGGTTGATGCCTTGCGGATCATGAATGTATCCGTTCGAATCACTACACGCGATAACAAGAGCTCCCAGCTGCTGGGCCTTCTCAATAGCATAGATAGAAACGTTTCCTGAACCCGAGATGACTACCCGGCTGCCCTCGAAGCTGGTTCCCCGCGTGGACGACAGCATTTCCTGCACGAAGTATACACAGCCGTAGCCGGTAGCCTCCTTGCGTGCCAGACTGCCGCCGTACAGCAGCCCTTTTCCGGTGAGAACCCCGGCTGCATGTCCTCCGTGGATCCGTTTATATTGTCCGAACATATAGCCGATCTCGCGTGCGCCCACACCGATATCCCCTGCGGGAACATCCGTATCCTGGCCGATGTGGCGGTACAGTTCCGTCATGAAGCTTTGGGTGAAGCGCATAACTTCCTGATCCGACTTATCCTTGGGATCGAAATCACTGCCGCCTTTGCCGCCGCCCATGGGCAGGCCGGTCAGGGCATTTTTGAAAATCTGCTCGAAGCCCAGGAACTTGATAATGCCAAGATAAACGGATGGGTGGAAGCGGAGTCCGCCTTTGTAAGGGCCGATGGCGCTGCTGTATTGAACGCGGAAACCGCGGTTGACCCGGACCTTGCCGGCATCATCGACCCAGGGCACGCGGAAGGATATGCTGCGCTCGGGTTCAACCAGCCGTTCGAGAATCCCATGCTTCATATATTGCGGATGACGGGCCAGGACAGGCACGAGACAATCCAGGAACTCCTTGACCGTCTGATGAAATTCGGGCTCCTGCGGGTCGCGCTGCTGGACCTCCGCGTAGATCTGATGAACATATTGTACAGCCTGGTTAGTAATTTCTGAAGTAACGGAATGAACGGTGGACACTTTAGCTAGCACTCCCTGTCTGATAGTGGATTCGGGCAGCCCCGGATTTATTTTTAATTTAAAAGAATTCTATAAAACCTTACATCAATTTGCCAATCAATTATTTTTGGTGTGGTCATTAAGAAATTCTATGAACCTTACATGCGATGCCAGATATAGCTTGGGAAAGGACTGATTTAGGCTTCAATATAATGGTAATTATGTTTCAATGTTGTCATATCCTTGTCCGTAAACTTTACAAACAGTATCGGAATAGATATAATTTAAGTATAATTTTTAGGGTTTGAAACAACAGAAAGGGGCCTAACGCCAGTAGGCTCCTTTTGTATTTCTTGCCCATGTTACAGGAGGGCGAAGGTCATTCACAAGGAAAAAATTATGGTATGCGTTCATTATGGTCCGCACGGGGAGCGTTTAATCCGGCGTGGAGTCGAGCTGTCTGAGATGCTGGGGGCACCGCTCTATGTGCTCAATGTGGATAGCTCGGATAGTGATGAATACAATCAGAGCAAAGAAATGTTCATGGCGGTCTGGAAGCGTCTGGCCGAGGAGGCCGGAGCAGAGTTTATGGTCCGCAAACGCCGGGGCCGCAAGACAACGGATGTAATCGTTGAAGCGGCAGAAGAGAAGGATGTCACGCAGATCATTATCGGTCAATCCGCGCAGACGCTGTGGCAGGAGCTGACCAAGCGCAATTTTGTCAATGAGCTGATCAGTAAAATGAAGATGATGGATCTGCATGTTGTGGCAGTGCAGCGGATGCGCGCCGGTCTTGAAGAGACGCATGAAGAAGGTGTAATCTCCTATCTGGTGAAGAATGAGGGCGTTTATCAGCTCAGCGATGAGCCGGAAGGTCAGGATTTCATCAAAGGGAAATTTTTTCACGAATTGCACACGGAATTTGAGAATGGCTTGTTCAGAATTGAGCAAGATGGTAAAGCGAGATATTTGCATATCTGCGAGGGGACATTAAGCGATCCCTTATAACCGTTTTTACTTCCAGAAGTAAGTAACATTGTTCACAACTTAATTTGTAGAGTGGAAAAGGAGGCTTGCCTTTGCTGCATATAACCGTACTTGTTCCGTTTCTGCTGGCCCTAATGATAGCGCTTCTACGCGGGCGGATGGCCAGGCTCCACCGAGGTTGGCTTGTACTTGCCGGACCGCTGGCGTTGTTCATTTATTTCTTGACCCGGATTCCTGTCATTAAGGGAGGGGATTCCGGATATGAGACTGTATCCTGGATTCCGTCCCTTGGCATTAATCTGGTATTTCATCTGGATGGATTAAGTTTGCTGTTTGCATTGTTAATTACGGGAATGGGGATGCTTGTCGTCTTCTACTCGATTTATTATCTGGACAAACGCAAGGAAGAACTGACTCCGTTTTATGTGTATCTCCTGATCTTTATGGGCGCAATGCTCGGGGTGGTGCTGTCTGATAACCTGATGGTCCTGTACGGCTTCTGGGAATTGACAAGTGTATCCTCCTTCCTCCTGATTGCTTATTGGCACCGCAGACAGAAGTCACGCTACGGCGCCTTGAAGTCGATGCTGATCACGGTCTTCGGCGGCCTGGCGATGTTCGCAGGTTTCCTGATGCTGTTCGGCATGACCGGGACCTTCAGCATCCGCGAAATCTGGAGCCAGGCCGGGGACATCAGCGGACAGCCGCTGTTCATACCGTCGATGATTCTGATTCTGCTGGGGGCTTTCACCAAATCGGCCCAGTTTCCGTTCCATATCTGGCTGCCGGATGCGATGGAAGCACCGACCCCGGTCAGCGCTTATCTGCACTCGGCTACGATGGTCAAAGCAGGACTGTATCTGGTCGCGCGTTTCAGCCCGGTGTTTGCGGGGCAACATGAGTGGTTTTGGATTGTGTCGGGCGTCGGCCTGATCACCTTGATCTATGGATCGATCCAGGCGATGAAGCAGACGGACCTGAAGGCTCTGTTAGCCTATTCTACAATCAGCCAGCTGGGGCTGATTATGGGATTACTGGGAATGGGATCGGCGGCTTCATTCTATACGGGTGAAGAGGCTGTGTTCTTTACCGCCGCAACAACGGCTGCCCTCTTTCATTTAATTAATCATGCCATATTCAAAGGTTCGCTGTTTATGGTGGTCGGGATTGTCGACCATGAGACGAATACACGTGATCTGCGCAAGCTGGGAGGACTGGTGTCACTGATGCCGGTGACCTTCACGGTAGCGCTGATCGGCAGCTTCTCCATGGCAGGCCTCCCGCCGTTTGCCGGATTTCTGAGCAAGGAAATGTTCTTCACGGCTGTACTGAATATCAGACAGCTGGATATCCTCAGCCCGCAATCTTTCTTCACGATCTTTCCGGTGCTGGCCTGGATTGCAAGCATATTTACCTTTGCATACAGCATGATTATGGTTTTCCATACCTTCTTCGGTAAATACCAGCCCGAGAAGCTGGATAAGAAGCCGCATGAAGCACCGTTTGGGCTGCTGCTTCCTCCGATTCTCCTGGCACTGCTGGCCGTTATCACCGGACTGTTCCCGAACATCCTGTCCAAGACACTGATTGTGCCGGGAATGAATGCTATTCATCCGCAGCTTGCGGCAAGCTCGCCTTTTTATGTGAACATCTATTTCTGGCATGGCTTCACAGCTGAAGTGTGGATGACTCTGGGTGTGATCCTGCTGGGAATTGTCGTATACCGTGTGTATGGCCGGTTAAGTCTGGTCGATAAGGAATGGCGCAGCGGGTACACACTGAACCAGGTCTACGACGGCAGTATCCGGCTGGTGGAGCGGGTGTCCCGTTCGGTGACAGGGCTCTATATGACAGGCTCCATGCGCCATTATCTGATGTATATTTTCACCCTGATTATTGTTGTAGTTGGCGGTTCATTGCTGTACGCAGACGGAATTACGTTTGGCCAAGGGCAGTATGCTCCGGTCACCTTCTTTGAAGTCGTGGCCGTGCTGGTCATGCTGACAGGTGCGCTTGCGATTCCGTTCGCCAAGTCCAGGATTGCGGCAATTCTGTTAACGGGAATGGTAGGGTATATGGTGACATTGCTCTTCATCCTGTTCCGTGCACCCGATCTGGCGCTTACGCAGATGATCGTCGAAGTGGTGTCGGTGACGCTGTTCCTGCTCTGCTTCCGGCATTTGCCCAGACTGAAGCGGGAGAAGGTCAAATTCCGGGTGAAGATCCCGAAGCTGATCATCGCCGTAGGATTCGGGGCAACGATGACACTTGTCGCACTGGCGGCGCTTGGAAGCAGTCCGTTCGAGTCCATCTCAAGCTACTACGTGGAGAACAGCTATACCCTCGGCGGCGGCAAAAATATAGTCAACGTGCTGCTGGTGGATTTCCGCGGCTTTGATACCATGTTTGAGATTACGGTGCTTGGTCTGGCCTCGCTGGCTATCTATTCAATGATTAAGCTGCAGCTTGAACCGGGCAGTAAGCCTGATCTGGTCAGAGATGTGCCGGACGATAACAAGCCGCGTTATGCGCGCAGTAATGATGTGCTGCTGCAGTCTGTGGCCAAAGTGGCCTTCGTGATTATCATTACCTTCTCGCTGTATTTGTTCTTTGCCGGACACAACCATCCGGGCGGCGGATTTATCGGCGCATTGATGGCTGCAGCCGGGCTCGTGCTGCTCTCGATTGCGTTCGGTACAGAGTTTGTAGAGAAGGTGCTGCCTGTCGATTACCGTAAGTTAATTGCGGCCGGAATTTCTATAGCTTTTCTCACAGGGATAGGTTCCTTTGTATTCGATGTTCCGTTCCTGACCCAGACCTTCGGCTATTTCGAGCTGCCGGTGATGGGCAAGACCGAGCTTACTACAGCAACACTGTTCGATCTGGGCGTATACCTGTCAGTGATCGGTGTTACCATGAATATCATCTTTACGATCGGGAGGGATAACTGATGGAGATCCTTATTGCCCTGGCGATCGGCGTCTTGTTTACCGTAGGTGTATATCTGGTCTTATCCAAAAGCCTGCTCCGCATCCTTCTGGGGACAACACTGCTGACTCACGGTGTTCATCTGCTGCTGCTGACCATGGCAGGACTTAAGACTGGTGCTTCACCGCTGCTTGGCGAGAAAGCGGACAGTTATGTCGATCCGCTGCCGCAGGCGCTTATCCTTACTTCGATTGTAATCAGCTTTGGGGTATCCGCGTTCTTCATCGTGCTGGCTTACCGGGCATACCGCTCGGCAGGCATGGATGATGTGGAAGGAAGCAAGGGGGAGAGACCATGAACAATCTGCTGGTACTGCCTTTGCTGATTCCGGCTTTTACAGCGGTAATCCTCATTTTTCTGAAAGAAAGAATTAACCTGCAGCGTATAATCAGTGCAATCAGTGTATTTGTCAATATTGCTGTTGCGATAATTATTGTGTATCAGGTGAATACAAACGGGATTCAAACGCTGTACATGGGGGGGTGGCTGCCGCCCTACGGCATCGTCTTCGTTGCTGATATGTTTGCGGCATTGCTGGTATTAACCACGGCGGTTGTAGGCGCGGCCTGCCTGTTCTTTTCCTTCGCAAGCATTGGGGAACAGCGGGAGCGGTTCTACTACTATACCTTCTTCCACTTCCTGCTGACCGGTGTGTTCGGCTCCTTCCTTACGGGAGACCTGTTTAACCTGTTCGTATGCTTCGAGGTATTGCTGGTTGCCTCCTATGCGATGATTGTACTGGGCGGAACCCGGGTTCAGCTGCGGGAGACACTGAAATATATTCTTGTCAATGTGATCTCCTCCAGCTTGTTCGTAGCGGCAATTGCTTATCTGTACGCTGCGACAGGTACGCTTAACATGGCGCATCTGGCGGTCCGTGTAGCGGAGGCGGGGCAGGGCGGTGTCATGAATGTAATTGCTGTACTGCTGCTGCTGGTCTTCTCGCTCAAAGCCGGTCTGCTGCTGTTCTTCTGGCTGCCGGATTCATACAGTGCTCCTCCCCTGGCTGTAAGGGCGCTGTTCGGTGCCTTATTGACCAAAGTTGGTCTGTATGCCATCACACGTACATTCTCCCTGATTTTTGTTCATGATCCGGGGCTGACACATACGCTGATCGGCTGGATGGCCGGAGCAACAATGATTCTTGGAGCTGTCGGCGCGCTGGCTTACAATGATCTGAGCCGGATTTTTAATTACAATATTGTGATTAGCGTAGGCTTTATTGCCTTTGGCATATCGGTGGCAACCCAGGATTCATTAAACGGGGTAGTGTTCTATCTGATGCACGACATGATTGCCAAGGCGCTGCTGTTCTTCCTGGGCGGTATGATTATTGCAGCGTCAGGAACGGAGCAGCTACGGCAAATGGGCGGCCTGATCCGCCGGTATCCATGGACGGGCTGGATGTTTTTCATCCTGACTCTGGCGCTGGTGGGCGTTCCGCCGCTTAGCGGTTTCGCGGGGAAAGTGATGATGGTCCGCAGCGGCTTCGGGGAGCAGCACGTCGCTCTTGCACTTATTGCACTGGCGTCAAGTTTCGTTGTGCTCTATTCGCTAATCAAAGTGTTCCAGGAAGTATTCTGGGGTGGTGAACGAAGCGAGGAAGAAGTCCATCCGCTGCGCTACAAAGCAATGATGGCACCGGCTGCCGTGCTGTTTGTCCTCATCATTCTGATGGGGGTCGGCGCCGAAACGGTGAACGGGCTTGTGGCCCAAGCCGGGGCCGTGCTGGCTGATCCGGCAGAGTACATTAACGCTGTGTACATTAACGCTGTCATGAAGGAGTAGATGAAGATGGCCTTTCAAATATTATTAAATCTCATGATAGCGTTCTTGTGGATGTTCCTGAATAATGACTGGACGGCCTCCGGCTTCATTGTCGGGTATGTGCTGGGTATTGCCGTTCTTATGGCTATGCGGCGTTTCTTCGACGGGCGGCTGTATCTTGGCAAGGTATGGGCTATTGTGAAGCTGGCTGGCCTGCTGCTGCGGGAACTGGTTGTATCCAGCTATATCGTGGTCAAGGCGGTGCTTCGGCCGAACCTCAACATCCGCCCGGCGATCCTAATGTACCACACGGAGCTGGAGTCGGACTGGGAGGTTGCTGTGCTGATTACATTGCTCTGCTTGACTCCGGGCTCTGTGGTGCTGGAGGTATCCAAAGATAACCGGACGTTATACATTCATGCGATGGACATACAGGATGTGGAACAGTTCGGTGCCAATATCCGCAATACGTTCGAACGAGCGATTCTGGAGGTGACCCGTTCATGATTCATTTTATACTCATGCTGTCGCTTTCGATCATGGTCATTTCGATTGCAATTTGCGCCTGGAGGCTGGTCAAAGGACCCTCGCTGCCTGACCGGGTCGCAGCACTCGATACAATCGGAATCAACCTGCTGGCGATGGTGGCGGTTCTCTCGATCCTGTTCAAGACTGAGGCCTTCATTGAATACATTCTGCTGATCGGCATTCTCTCTTTCATCGGAACTATGGCGCTGGCCAGATATATCGAAAGGGGAGTGGTGTTTGAATATGGAAATGATCAAGACGGCCGTTGAATTGCTGTTCGTATTGCTTATCCTGACAGGTGCACTCCTCAGTGCTGTCAGCTCTGTGGGGCTGATCCGTCTGCCGGATGTCTATTTAAGATCACATGCTGCTGCCAAAAGCGCTACGCTTGGTGTATTGTGTGTGCTCACCGGGGCGTTTCTCTACTTTGCTTTTTTTCTCGATTACGTCAGTGCAAAGCTGCTGCTGGGGATTGTCTTCGTATTTATGACTTCACCGTTGTCAGCCCACCTGACCGGCCGGGCGGCCTACCGCTCCGGTGTTCCGCTGTGGAACCGCCGTATCCAGGATGACCTAAAAGAGGTGCTGGAGAAGGAACGGATCAAGTCGGATTCTTCAACGTCATAGCCGTAAGGTATAAACAGGGATGTCCTCCAGGCCATAAATGGTCTGAGGGACATCCCTGCCCTGATTTATTGTGAAAGCTGCTGCGGAGAATTGTGATTCTGTGCAGTCCGTCTGCGGTACAGATGCAGCAGTGCGTATGAGAGGACGAACGCAGCTGTAACCAGCCATAGAGGGATTCGCGGATCGAGCTTGTACGCCCAGCCGCCGATGATGCCCGCAGGTGCAGTGAACAGCAGGATCAGCACGGACAGTGTGGAAAAGACTTTGGCCCGTTTATCGTCATCGATGGCGTTCTGTACGGCAGCCTCCAGATAAGGGGAACTGATCATCAGTCCCACGGCTGCCAGTATGGTGCTGAGTCCGATCCACAAGAGGCTGGACGAAGGATATAACACCAGCATAGCATTGGACAGCGCAGATAGTCCGAAGCCGGCCATCATGGAGCGGTTGGCGCTCTGGTCCGGGATTTTGGGCATAAGAAGCCATAGGGTCAGCAGCATGATTATAGAGGAGACTGCGGGAAACAGGGAGAGGATACCGCTATCCATATGCAGATAATCAGCCAGGTACAGTGACAGATAGGTGCTCTTCAGCGTGGCCTGAAAGTTGAACAGGATGTATACGCCGAAGATCAGCAGCAGATTGCGTTCCACCCACAGCTCACGGAAGGCTCCGCCATATTCGACCATAATTTCCCGCAGTCCAAGTTCACGTGTTTCCTGACGTTTCCTTATTCCGGCTTCGGTTTCGCGGGTCGTTAGCTGACGGCCGACGAACTGGAAGGTCATGAACAGAAACGCGAGCACATACATAATCCGCATTCCCTGAATCATGCCATACTGGTGTACAAGCAGACCGCCCAGCGGTGCAAACAACCCTCCGATGACACCGATAATCTGCAGCAGCGTGAAGACATACGTCCGGTCAGAGGGCCGGGTGTCTTCGACAATCAGGCAATAAAAAGCAATATGCGGAACACGCTGGAAGCCGTTAATGACCGCAGCTGCCGCAAAAAACCACAGATTCTGTGATGCGGCCCATAACAGGGTGGCCAGGCTCCAGCTAAGCAGGTCAAAATATAAAATGGCCCGCTTGCGTCCCAGACGGTCCGTTAAATATCCGCTGATTAATGAAGAGAATACCTGTACGATCAGTCCGATGGTGGTAATCCAGCCGATGTTCAGCTCCGTCAGTCCCAGCTCGTACATATAAAGCGTGGCATAGGTGGAGAACATGCTGTAGGGAATCAGGAAAAAAGGCTCAAAGGTTAAGCAGCCCCGGCTGTTTCCCTGCAGCCGCGGAAATAAAGGTTTGGCCATGATGAAATCCTCCAGGGTTGTCTGTAAAGTAAGGAAAGGTCCAAACCATTAAATGATAATTACAGGACAATGTCAACAACAAAACACAGCTTAGTTGCAGTAGTGCCTGAAGTTACTGTAGACTGGTTAGAAAAGATTTTGTGCTCGGGATGAAATTTACATAAGGTGGTTAACATGTATATCCTTATCGGAATCGTATTTATCATTGTATATGCCTTAATTGTATTCTACATCGGCTGGAGCGGCTGGGGCTGGATCAGGCCGGTAGTGTCTGGCAGGTTCCGGCTATTCTATATCCTTGCGCTTGTTTTTCTGGCCAGCTCGCTGATCCTGTCCAGAGTGGTCGCTGGATCGGCCATTTTAAGTGTTATCGGCAGCTACTGGCTGGCATTGTTCAGCTTATTGATTATGCTGCTGCCGCTTGTTCATCTATCGGTCTGGCTAACGAAGCTGAGCAGGCTGCCGCGTCATGCAGTTCAGAAGTGGTCGGGAATTCTTACTATGCTGCTGCTGGCCGGTTTGCTTGGATTCGGGAGCTTCAACGCTTACAGTCCGGTTGTCCGTTCGTATGACATACAGATCGACAAGGCAGGTCCGGCGCAAGGTGAACTTCATATTGTGATGGCATCAGATATGCATTTTGGCTATTTATCAGGAAAAGGCCATGCGGAGCGGATGGTTAAGCAAATTAACGCACTTCACCCGGATATCGTACTGCTCCCGGGCGATATTGTAGATGATGATATTGTGCCGTATAAGGACAAGGGCATCGGTGCGATTTTAGCGGAGATTGAAGCGCCGCTCGGCGTGTATGCTTCACTGGGCAATCATGACCGCTTCAAAGGCGGGACGGAGGAGATCATCAGTCTTCTGGAGGAAAGCGGGATTCAGGTTCTCTATGATGAAGCCATTGAGGTGGGAGACTGGCTGACGCTGATCGGGCGGAAGGATTACAGTGATAAGGATAGAGCGGAGCTGTCTGTTCTGCTGGAGAACATAGATGGCTCGAAGCCGGTATTTATGCTGGAGCATCAACCGGTCGGCTTCGATACAGCAGAGGAGCTGGGGATTGATCTGATGGTATCCGGTCATACCCACCGCGGACAGATTGCGCCTGCCAATATATTGACTGACAGATTGTTTGAGAATGACTGGGGATATCTGCAGAAAGGGCGGCTACATTCCATAGTATCTTCCGGATATGGATTCTGGGGTCCGCCGATCCGTATCGGATCGCGGTCGGAGGTAGTGTCCATTCGTGTGGATTTTAATAAGTCACTCTGATTCTTGTAGAAATAGACTGCCTGCGCGCAGCCGGCGGAACCCGCGTCTGCCATGGTTTCCGGCAGCTCACTCTTGAGACGCAGCTCCTTTGCTGCTCAATATTTCCTTGTAGAGTTCTATAGCCAGCGCCCGTGACTCCTTAAGATAGCATCCGGCTCCCCGTAAAGAATATGGAGAAGCTTACCTTTATGCGCATATTCCTGCTGCAGGCTGGATACATGCTGGAGGAAATTCAGGCCGCTATGCTCAAGATCACGTTCATTCCGTAACAAAAAAGGCTCCAGAATCAATACATGCAGGGAGTTTTCCTGCGCAGAGCAGGGTGGCGTCAAAATCCGGAAGATCATACGTCCGCAGATCCTTCCGGTGAATGAACAGAATCATAGCTGTAATTCCTTTGGTTCATACAACCGGGTTAAGGCCTGCATATGCTGATCGTTCATGGGAGCTACTCTCGAAAAATAAGGCAGCTGCCATTTCTGCGCAGCAGAAGCCTGCTTATTAGTCACGGTATCCCAGTCCGGATACACGCGCATTGCCATTTTTCCTGGTGTATCCTTGTCCGCCAGCACCCCGTGCATTCTCAGCACGTCTTTGGGAAAGACGAACTGTCCACACTCCCCGCTGAAGGGATGGAAGGTATGGATTACCAATATATCGGGAGCGTCCGTATAGGCAAATGCCCGGTTTTTGCGCTCCGCATCCTTTTCCCAGAAGACGACAAACTGCCCTGTCTTCGTTGGGGTGATTTTTGCAACACGAAACCGAACGGACCGGGTATTCAACTGGAACCGCCCTGCTCCGTATTCGGCATTCTGCGGTTCTTCCCGCACTGAATCAACAGTGAAGCGGGCCGGTGCATAAAATGTATCAGTTATATAAGCTAACGTATGATAAAAGTTATTCATGAGATGCCTTCTTCCTGAGTGGGTATAATGCTGTCTCCAATTAAGATAATACCAGTCCATCCCGCATAAATGTAAGCTGTTTGTAATGTTATGGAGGATGATATTTGTTAGAATGGGGGAACTGCAGGAATTTACTCGACTAAAGGAGAGGTTTAATTGTTAAGAAAAGGATTTACCGTTATGTTCTCAATACTATTGCTATTATCCGGCAGTATCACGGCATTTGCTGCCGGGAAAGGCAGCGGGGGAGCAGAGGGAGCAACCCCATCAGGGATTCCGCTGACCGGTTTGGAAGCTTTTGTCGACGATTATGTAAAAGAGTACATAGGACAACAATCCGTAGGTGCGTCTGTTGTTATGGTAAAGGATGGCCGGGTGGTACTGTCCAAGGGTTACGGATACGCTGACTTGGAGCAGCAGGTCCCTGTTTCGAAGGATACGGTAATGGAATGGGGCTCAATCAGCAAGCTTACCGTATGGACCTCTGTAATGCAGCTGGTTGAGCAAGGAAAGCTCAATCTGAATGAAGATATCCGCAAGCTTTTGCCGGACAATTTCCTGACCAGGCTGAAATATGATGATCCCATAACGATGCTTCATCTGATGAACCACAATGCCGGATTCGAGGAGTATATGTTCGACATGGCTTATCAGTCCCCTGAGGAAGTACGCTCTTTGGAAGAGGGTCTGCAGCTGGCCCAGCCGGCCCAGATTTACAGACCGGGTGAGGTTGTTGCCTACTCTAACTACGGCAACTCACTGGCTGCCTATATTGTGGAGAGAATCAGCGGCCAGCCATATCATGAATACGTTCAGCAGCATATTTTTGATCCCCTCGGGATGAAGGATTCGATTGCCTATTCTGTTGTAGAGGACCGTCCGGAGCTGCTGGAGCATAAAGCTAAAGGTTATTTCTTCGAGGGAGAAGGGACCTTTACGCAAGGATCATGGAATTATATGTCCATGTACCCTAACGGAGGCAATAACGGCACTGCAGAGGACCTGGCTAAGTTTGCGATGGCGTTCATGCCTGCAGCCGGAGAAGCATCCCCTCTGTTTGAGAAGCCGGAGACACTGGGCACGATGCTGACTCAGAGTTATACATCAGCTGAAGGGATGCCGGGTATTGCCCATGGGTTCTGGGAATATCCCGGAATGAAGCGTACGCTTGGACATGGCGGAAATACGATTGCATTTGCCACCAATCTGCAGATTGTGCCTGAAGACCGGTTCGCGATTATAATTATGACCAATCAGGCCAGCGAATCCAATATTGTACATGGTCTGACCAAAGCTATACTGGGCACGCGTGAGCAGGCAGATGCCGGTGATCTGCCGGATTCGTCAGAGGTTCAAGGTGAGTTCATGGCTGCGCGGCGCCCCGGACACGGCTTCATGAATCTATTCCCCTATCTTACGCTGATGAAGCTTGAGCCGCAGGGGGAAGATCAACTCCGGGTATCACTTGCCGGGATGACCGGAAGCTATAAGCAGGTTCAGCCCTATCTCTATGAGAAAGTAAGCGGAGACTCGGCGCTGGATGCCTGGCCAATGCTGCATGCAACAGTCAGTGAGGGGAAGGTGGAGGCCATCTCGGTATATACGACAGATTATTTGCCGCTGCCTGCTGGTAAGTCAATGCCGGTGCTGCTCATGAATGCTGTGCTTGCGGCACTGGCCATCCTCTATTTCGTTATCGCCCCGTTTGTATTACTGATACAGGCAATATTGAACAAGCGAAGAGGCGGAACACGCCCTGCATCTCGTGGCGTTAGCCGTATGCTGGCAGCTGGCCTCACCTTGACAGGCACCGGCATTGTGGTGAACAACCTGATTCTGGCCTTGAGGATGCTAAGCAACAATGAACGAGCCTATGCCGAAGTGTATCCGCAGATTTTGGTTAACTATGGTCTGACTGGACTGGCGGTGTTGTTCTTGGCCGCGCTGCTGCTATCCTGGAGGAAGAACCGCTCTGTTACAACTGCCCGTGGCAAGTGGTCTGCTATTCTTCCTATAGTCATGATGGTTGTTCTGGTGGGGTTGCTTGTATTCTGGCAGTTCTACAGTTAAGAGCACATCCAGTTTACAGACGATTGAAATACATGTTGAAATAGCCCAGCCTTAATGATGGTTTTTCTATGCCGAATTACAATAGTTGGAAAAGAGGAATACATTGCCAAGTGGCGCATGCTCACCGGCGATGTATTTTTTGCGTTCCGAAGAGAGTGCGGTGTAATGCGACTTTATGCTCAGCTTGTTGCTGTCTGTCTATTCCACCGGCAGTATAGGACAACTGCTGCAATATCCATGATCCGCTCTGAGCAGGTAGGCCAGACAGCAGGTTGCCTTAACAGATATCATGTGATGGGGAGGGCTGGGGTCCGTCCGGAATCTGGTCCGGATACGGAACGGGTTGCTGCGAAGGCCGAATACTTCCGGCTCCAGTTCCCATGTCACCGCTTGGAATTGTTCCATAGTAAAGCTGCGGCGGCTGTCATCTGCTTCCTCCTGCACATCCTCTTCTACAAAGGTATACAGCTGATTATAAACATGCTTCCAGAGCATTACAGCCCTGGTCTGCGCAGCTTCGGCAAGAGCATGAATAATCGGTCTGACATCATTCTTGTAGAACAATCCAAGCTCCTCCAATGCTTCTTGTCCACATCCAGCCCGCTCCCGGATATTGTCCAGGTTCTCATGAAGATAAAAGGCGAATTTGGGGTATCCCTCCGTGCGGATGAGCTGCACAGACAGGTTGCCAAGGCGCAAAGCATAAGCCATCGGGTGTGCCGCCGTGAGCAGTGCATATTTGGCTCCGCAAATGCCGGCGATCCAGGTGCACAAGATGGCAGCCGCCAAGCGCTTGTCCTCTGTTCCGAGCATGGCGGCATACGTGCTCAGCAGCTGCTCCGCACTGGCGGGCAGGCTTAATTCGGTAAGCGATAAAGTAACCACTGCGTTCTCTGCAGCTTCCGGATGGATGAAATAACGTTCTGCCCATGGTGTTTCGCCGGTATGGCACATCCTTATTTCCCCTTTATTTTGACTTGTCTTCAAAGGCCTCTAGAACCGCATCAATCGCATAACGGTTCGCCAGCGGCGACATTCCCAGGTTGAACCAATCCTTGCCCGCCATCATGTACACCTGATTGTTCTTAACTGCATTCATATTCTTCCACAAAGGACTATCCACCATATTCTCATAGGTCTGCTTAACCTCAGCACTGTCCTCATTGTTCAGCTGAAGAATAAGGTGGTCAGGGTTATATTCGGGCAATTTCTCCAGGGATATGGATAATGACGGGTCCTTGGCAGGGAAGTCGGGAATCATCTCCAGCCCAAGCGTGGTATGAATAAACTTTCCGCGGTCGATCTGATCCCCGTAGAGTATAAGACTGTTAGGCATAACCATCATGTACATTACGGTTTCGTTGCCAACCAGGTCATCAAGCTTCTGCTTGGCTTCAGCTTCCTGATCCGCAAGCTCTTGTATGACCTTCTCGGCAATATCCTTCTTGCCCAGGACCTCGGCGATATCCTTCAATTCATCACGCCAGTCATCGCGCTCAGGCAGCAGCACCGTTGGCGCGATTTCGGATAACTGGTCATAGTCCTTGCCTGACCACCATACCGGAGCCAGGATCAGATCAGGATCGGAGGCCAGTATCATTTCAAAATTCGGGGTTTCGGCAATGCCCATTTTAAGAGTATCCTTGAACGGCTCTTGCAGATAGGTAGGGAAATCCTCCTGATAGTTCTGCACAGCTGCGGGGGTAACGCCTAAGGCCTGCAGGAACTCGGGATAGACTACGGAGAGGCCAATGACTCTGGCCGGATGGGCAGGGATCTTAATCTCACCTTGTTCACTGTTCACTACACGAAAGTCCGCTTCCGCTGTAGCGTCAGCCTTGGCCTGTCCATCCTTATTTGAGCAGGCCGCCATGATCAATATCAGTACAATAGCCATACTGAACGCCATAGTTTGTCTCATTTGTCTCATATATTTTGTAACCTCCTGAGTATCGATACCTTCATCCTCACCTGAGAGTGAGAATCAATATCACTGTTAGGAGTATAAAACAATCTTGAAGATTCGACTATTGATGATCACGCCAATATTTTATGTCCGATTACGCCAAAGAGACGGAGCCAGTTCAAGAATCAACTCCTGTGTGAATGAGGTATACTCCGACCAAGGGAAGGGAGGGAGGTGTTCAACACGCGGATATCCGGCAAGGTCAGGAGACTTCCACCGCTCCTTATTCCGGAGCTTGGACCAGACAGCCTGCGAGTTCGCATCCTCATCGACGATGAGCAGGAGCTTGTCCGTATCCGCAGACTCCAGCTCTTCCAGTGTCAAGGTCTGCCCTTCAAGCCTGCGGTTCACAACGTTCGCTGGAATAAACTTCAGATCATCGTAGAGTACTTCACCGAGGCTCCGGTTAGACAACACGGTGATTGTCTGTGCAGATATTCTCGCAATCAGTAGTCTGGTCCCGGCGGGTTCAAGAGCGAAGTCTGCGCGTACAGATTCGGCTTTGCGCTCATACCGGTTTAGCCATGCCGCCGCTTCCTTTGACTTGCCCAGACATTCTCCAATGAAGCTTAATTGTGTCCGCCAGTCCATCGGAAGACGGGGCACAAGATAAGTGGAGGCAATCTTTCCAAGCTGCTGCTGTATAGCCGGACTTAACGACTGCTCATGCCCCAGAATGTAATCAGGACGGAGGGAGGCGAGCTGCTGTATTCTACTACCATCATCCTGGGCAAGAGGAAGCACTGCACCGGGCTCATATTTACGGCGGTAATATTCAGTCCATGGATGCTCAGCCGGAGCTGCGCAGGCAATAATATTCAGCGTTAGCAGTGTCCCTATCAGGCTGCCGTGGTAAGCAACGATCTTCAGCTTGGCATTTCGCATGAAGGTTGCCGGAGCTACACCGGTAATGTGCTTGAATTTGCGCCGGAAATAAGGGACGTCCTTGTAACCGACGTAGGCGGCGATATCCTTCAATTCATAATTCATGTGCGGCAGCATGAGGCTTCTTGCTTGTCTGATACGGTATTCGGTCAAGTATTCAATCGCGCTGAGACCGTATCTCTGCTTGAACAGCCGGATGAAATGTCTTGTGCTGGTGCCTGCCTCGCCAGCCAGCTGGCGGATGGACAGCTCCTCGCGGTAATGCTGCTCAATATAAGTCTTGACCCGCTCCATAACAGCATCGGTATCGCCCGGCTGCAACTGGTCTGCATCGTTGAGTAATTTGTAGAGCAATTCATAGAATCTGCTCTGGGCCCGCAGCCGCTCCAGGCCGTTATCACTCTGCATGCAAGCGGTGATGGCTTCACAGTGTTTGCTGCAAGTAATCGTTGATGCAATCACTGCTTCGCCTTCTAATGGGAAGAGGAAATGAGGCACCGGAGAGCCTGCCGGTTCATGAGGTTCATGGGGTCCATGAGGTCCAGGCAGATCGCGCTGCCCAAATATATCAAAGCGCAGAATGTATACTCCCTGCTCACCTGAGCTGTCCAGCTGTGCTTCGATTAGCTGCCCCGGCAGGCAGACGAACACATATCCGGCTCTAAGTTCATTATATTTGCCATCTACCGTTATCCATCCCCGTGAAGATATTGGAATCAGGAGCATATGCGATTCAAGGAATTGCAGCCGGAGTGCCCCTTTTTCATTACCTCCGCTGTGCTGAACGATGCTCCGAAGCCTGAACCACATCTGATCAAACTGTCCGAAGCTTCCCGCAGGAGGCATTCTGTCCTTGTCATTCATTCTTCGTACCACCTTCCGCTATGTGTTACCGTGCAGATCATTATCCCTCAGCATCCTTGTGAGCACATGCCCCAGATGGATTAATGCCAGCCTGGAGTGACGGTAGAATGTAGTGCGGCTCATATGAAAAGCTTCGGCAAGCTGTGATTTGCGGTAGTTCTTTTGCAGATAACTCTCTCTCAATATGCTTTGCTCCAGCTCTGTGAGCGGATAAGGCGGCTGCGTATCCGTCAAGATATGCTGCACATTAAGACGTACAGACCCACCGGCAAGCCCAAGCCGCTGCACAAAGGGTATTTCCTCGAGCAGTGTATCAATATACAAATGTTGAACGATTTGCTTAACATCCTTCCAGTCCAGGATCTGCGGTTCTAGCGGAAGGTCTGCTTCCGGGACTTGCACAGCCAGCTGAAACACCCGCTGTACCCACACCTCAAATGTTACCTTGCGGAAATCCAGATCCCACACGGTCAGCATCGCGGGAACATCCGGTTCAAGTCTTGACTGTATCCGTTCCTGAAAGCCCAGAAGCGGCAATAGCAGGTTCAGCTGGTTATCGGCTGTTGCTACAATGGTGCGCAAGCCGCCGGAGGTATACACGAGCCATGACTGGAGCAGCATTGCACCCAGCTCTTCCGGCCGGTAATAGGGCTGCTCTGTATCTACCGCTGCCAGCAGAATGAACAATGTATCAGCAGCTTCCGCTGGCAGGGTGTGCAGAGGCCCGGCCAATTCTCCCAGCAGGTCCCTGTGGGATGGCGCGTAACGGTCGAGTAAGGACAGTGTAAGTGCATGCAGCCGCAAGCCGGCTGAGAATCCCAGCGGAATCCCGCTGCTGTCACAAAGGACAACAATGCTGTCCGGATCATGCGCTGCAATATCATCCAGCAACGGCTGATGTTCCCCGGCTGCAATCAGCTCCGACTGCCAATCCGATTGTGCCAGCGATGCCTCAAGAAAACGGTGCAGATAAGGAAGATCCCCCGGCTCATAACCCCGCTGACGTTCCAGGCTCCTTACTGCTGTGAAATCAGTATATGTGCCGGCAACAGGCAGCTGTTCGCGGTATAACTCCAGCATATGGGCGGCAATCTGCATTTGCTGCAGTGTATTGGACGCAGGGAACTTCTCAGTGAGCAGCTCAAGCATTCTGGACCGCATCCGGTGATATTGTCCCGGGTCCCGCCGTTGGAAGTCTTCACGTAACATCCGCGATACGAGCTGATGCAGGCATAATCCGTTCAAGCCGGTACGCACACAAGACAATCTGCTCAGCTCCGCATAGTCAGAGGCGGACAGAGGGCTGGCCAGCAATTGGTTCAGGATCGTCTGATCTGCCGCAGGAAGGAGAGATAAAAGCTGCAGAGCCTCGTACATAAAGGGGGAAGCGGCTTCCTTAAGCATTTCGGCGCTAAGTATCCCAGGAAGCTGGTATTCGCGTTCCTGTCTCTCCGGTTCCTGACGGAGCAGCATATCAAGCGTCAGCGCGAGCAGCAGGGGGTGGCCTTCTGTCTTATGTACGATATCAAGCTGAAGGGCCGGGGAGAATCCGCTGTCCTGGAGATATTCATAAATCTCTTCACGGGAGAACAGCTCCAGAGGGTAGGAATGAATTCTCCTGGACCAGAAGGGATGACAATGCCATTTAGTCGGCAGACCGCGCCGGGAGGCCAGAATGAGCAGACATTCAGCTTCGGCAAGCCTGGGTAACAGACTGGCCAGCAGCCAACTTTCAAGATAATCTATATGCTCACAGTTATCTATAATCAGTACGGTCCGCTGGCGGGTTAATTCCCTTACTGCATAAGTCAGCATTGTCTCGTCTGCTGCCCGAGTCAGGCCGTACTCCATCTCCAGACTCATCTCCAGATAGGACAGAAAAGCACCTGGAGTCTGCAGACAGATCTGTCCGTCCATCCATATTGTAAGTGTGGAGGAACGGCAGGCTTCGGCGTTCATTTCTGTGAGCAGGGTGGTCTTTCCGATACCGCCAATACCGGTTACCGAGAAGATCTGCGAACCGGCATCGGGGGCAGCAAGCCAATGAGAAAAGGCGTTCCTTTCCCGGCCGAAGCCGACGATTCGCTGGGCTGAGGTTTTGCTGTTAGCCGATGAGAGGTTCATGCTGCACACTACTTTCTATTCAAATTTGAAACAAAAACGGGACCCTTCGATTCATTTCATATATTATACTATTTTTTAATCCGCAGCTTCGGCAGATTTCGCAGAGGAATGAACCATTATTTTTGTAACCAAAGGGGAGACTGTAATGAAAAAACGCCTGACTATACCGGCAGCCTTGCTGGTTATTGTGATGCTCGTGGGACAACTTGGACTGTATACCTTAACGGTCTATGCAGCTCCGGATTCCAATGAAGCCAATGTCATCCCGCCTGTTGCAGACGGGTGGGTTGAGGTGTCCACCAGAGAGCAGCTTGTGTACCTTAATCAGAATCAGGAGGATTATTTGAGCGCGCATATTCGCCTGATGAAGAATATTGACTTATTAGGGGTGAATTGGATGCCGTTTGGCGGGAATGCTTATTCTGCCTTCAGCGGGATTTTTGATGGGCAGGGTCATACAATTACAGGTGTGGAAGTAACCGGCACCAGCTGGACTAATGTCGGCTTCTTTGGCCAATCTATCGGTGTGATCCGAAATATCAGTCTGAATGTCAATATAAACGGCGGCTCCATAGCAGGTGGTCTGGTGGGGCTTCAAAGCGGGGGGAGCATAGAGCGGGTCTATACGCAAGGGAACGTTCGAAGCGGAATCCATGGTGAAGTAACCTCAACCGGAGGAATAGCAGGCTCTCTGGTTAATTCCAGCCTAATCCGTTCTTCCTCCAGTGCCTCTGTCACAGTCTCGTATTCCCCTAACATGTATGCCGGCGGTCTTGTGGGTGCTCAGGGTTACGGATCTGTAGAAGATTCTTATTCGACTGGCGAGATAAGCAATGAGTCTCCCGATTTCTTTGTTTTCACGAGCGGGATTACAAGCTATCAGCATCATAATACAATAAAAAACACCTATGCTGCAGGACGGATCTCCACTTCAAATGCTGCAATCTATACCTGGAGAGGCGGCATTGGAGCTTACGGTTATGAGACTACTATTGAGCATTCCGTTTTTGACACGACAACAACAGGAATTCCTGCCAGTGGAATCATTACTAGTGGAACGGATTTATTCACAAACAGCACAACAGATATAAAGGCACTAACAACCAGTGAGATGAAGAAGCAGAGTAGCTATATAGGATGGGATTTCAATAATACCTGGAACATTCATGCCAATGTAAACAACGGTTATCCCTACCTGCGACCTGCCGTATTGACGGAGAAGCTTCCCGGAGTACCCAAGGGTCAGTCTTATTCCGTAGACCTGTCAGGCTTCGATGGCGCCTATGCCGGACTGAATTGGACTGCATCAGGACTTCCGCAAGGGCTCAGTGTCAGCACCAGCGGGGAGCTGCGGGGCACTCCGGAAGAGGCCGGCACCTTCAATATTCGTCTGCAAGTAACGGATGCGGGATTCGCCACCGCTTCACGTGATCTTCAGCTTGTTGTCAGCCAGTATGCTCCTGAAATCGGCAGGCTTGCGATTCACCCGGGCCAGACGGTAGACTCCACAGCAATAACGGCTGAACCGACCCACTCCGGCGGCAGCTTTGCTTATGTTCTGGGGAGTACCGGGATGTTACCCCCGCTGCTTGACAGTGCGCTGCCGGGGGACGCGGCCGATTATAAACCGGATACGGATATACCGGCTGTACATGCCGGACAATATCTGGATCTGTACGAGGTGAATGAGCATCGGCTGATTCAGGCATGGCACCAGTTCAAGCTTGAAGACGGTCATATCCGTAAGTTCATTCCGGTCAGCGGCGTTAACCTGAGTGCCTCCCGGTTAACTCTGAGCGTCGGCGGGCCCTCTGTCAAGCTGCAGGCAACCGTTATGCCAGAAGACGCAACGAATCCGGCTATCATCTGGAGCTCCAGCAACACAGAGGTTGTCACCGTTGACCAGAACGGACAGGTGGAGCCTGTTGCTGCTGGCGAAGCCACGATTAGCATTACTTCTGTACAAGGCGCCTTGACAGCACAGACAGACATCACAGTGCTTCCCGCCCTTGTCGAGACAGGGACGGTTACCGGTTCAGTCTATGGCGCGGGGAATTTACCATTGGCGGGAGCTACTGCATCTATAAACAGCTTCAGTGCCGTCACCGACAGCGAGGGTATTTACAGGCTGGAAGAGATTCCTGCAGGTTTATATACGCTCTACTTGTCAGCACAGGGTTATGCTTCCATGGAACTGCCCGTGAATGTGTATGCCGGGCAAACGGGAGATGCAGGCCGCACTCATCTAACCTTGCTGGCGACGCCGACACCGGTGCCAACGGCAACGCCGATAGCGACGCCTATGGCAATGTCGACAGCGACGCCTACGGCAATGCCGACAGCAACCCCAGCACCAACGGCAACTCCGGGGTCCTCGTTTGTGCAGGAAGCAAATGTCGTTCAGAGTACGCCTAATCCTGGCATTGTCCTGATCCGGCTTACTGCCAATGATCAGGAGCTTCTGGCGCAAGCAACGCTTGAAACCTTGGATGATGGCCGGTCGGCGATCCGGGTCAAGCCTGATGATGCTTTTATAGTCCAGGCGTTTGCTTCTAACAAGGAAGCCGTAATCAAGCTCGAGAACAGCAGGGATATCGCATTTGTTGATTTATCCCTTTCAGTTCTGAGGGAGATGTCCCAACAACGGCCGGGTGCTTCGTTAACCATTGAAGTGAATGGAACCGGCTTCGAACTGCTTCTTGACCCGTTACTTGAACGGCCTGACAGCAGGATCATTACAGTCGGAATGGGCACAGTCTCACCAGCAACCAGCTACAGCTTCAATGCAGCTTCTATGAAGAAGTGTTATAAGCTGCTCGGTAGCCCCGCAGACTTCTCGCTTGATATAGATGGTGTCCAGGCAGAGAGCTATAGCCCTCTGTACACCAGGCATATACTTCCTCTTGCCTCGCCAGCCGATCCGGGGACAACAACTGTGGTATGGGTGGATAACGACCAGGAGCTTCATTTTGTACCAGCAGTGTTTGCCGCTGACGGCCGATCGGGCCGGGCTATAGTCTACACGCCGCTTAACCGTGCATATGCGGTCGTTACGTCCGGACATTTCTTTGCGGATTTGGCTGGACATTGGGCGCAGGCTGACATTGAGCTGCTTGCCAATAAGCTGATTGTTAATGGGGCAAGCGGCGCATCCTTTGCACCTGAGCAGCAAGTTACCCGCGGTGAGGCTGCAGCATTGCTTGTGCGCTCGCTTGGACTTCATGACAATACATCGGCAAGCCCGTTTGCGGATATCCCGGCAGAAGCCTGGTATGCTGAATCTATCGGCATGATCCAGGCCGCAGGAATTATGGACGGCTTCGGGAAGAATGTATTCAGACCGGAAGATTTCATTACCCGGGAGCAACTGGCTGTAGTTATGGCCCGGGCTCTGAACTTCTCAGGGAAGCTTCCGCAGTTATCCGGAATAGAAGTGTTCACCGACCGGAACAGCATTTCAGCATGGGCATCTGAGTCTGTGGCTATACTGTCGCAAGCCGGGATTATCCAGGGAATTCCCTCAGGAGACTTCAAGCCCAAGGAGCCGGCAACCCGTGCAGAGAGCGCAGTAATGATTAGTAGGCTGCTGCAATATCTGCAATGGATTAATAGCTGAGCTTGTTGCATTGAAACATATAAACAACCTGTAACTAGCTTGCTCCTACCTTCATTCCGTAGGAGCAGGCTAGTTTTGTGATACTGTCTACAGACGCGGACAGAGTCTGCTATATAACCTTACCGGTGTATAATCTGGTTGCTGGCTAGCCGTTCGGCAATAGCCTCTGCTGTGTACAGACAACATGAGCAAACGCAAGAGCTCTAATATTATATCTTTAGTTCGTTAGTAGTTGTTCAGGATTGGGCGGATGTTCTAACATATAGGTGATATTCGCCAGGGTAATGGATCGATTTCCATGACCTTTCTGGGGGATATCGGAATCGTATTCCTGTTGTCCAGTGCAGTCGTGTTAGCGCTGCAGCAACTGGTCGAAGCGAATGAAAGCGTAGAAGAGATATCGCGTGCTGAAGAAGATCGGTGCTTCCGGACGTATGATCAACCAAACGATTCTGAGGCAGCCCCTTATCTACTTCTTCCTGCCGTTTGTAATGGCTGTCATACATGGTGTGGTTGGGGTGAAGGTTATGAATAGTCTGGGCTTAGTGTGAAGCTGTATGGCAGGCTTGTTCAGGCAGTAAGCTGATTGAGCAGTAAAAAGCCGTCCGGATTTCGCAAGTAGCGAAGCCCGGACGGCCCATCGTATTCTTATTCGCTTACGCGCACGTTATCTGAAATCACAACGTTTGAGCCGCATGTTCGGAAGCAGCAATGTCGTCTTTCTTTTCTGTAGACTCGGAGTCCTGGCGCTTGACGGCTTCTTCGTCCCGCACACCATTTAATTCATATTCGTTCTGGTGAAGCTCCTTGAGCATATTCCGGTAAATATGGGTCTCCTGACGGTCCAGTCCGTCGCGATTTTCTTTCATAACCCAGTTCTCGACTGTTTTCTTCAGGATTTCGCTTTTCCGTTCCAGTAATTCCGTATAACTCAATTGACTTCATCCTTTCCGGTTTGCGGTTTCAGACGCCGGATGGACGTTGTATACTTGCGGTTAGTAAGATTAGTATCACATCCGGCGTAACGTTTACAATTATACAGGAAATACGGAACGCACCCAATTCGGGCCAGCCGTCTTCAGAGAGGGTGAGTACTGCCAAGGCCGGAACGGAGGACCTTAGCGGACCACTTCGCAGAAGTGCGGGCAGATGCTCCCGGATGCTGACAGATGCTGCTCGGAGGCGAAGGAAGCGTTTTGAACAAGCCGACTGATTGCTTTTGTATACAAATGATGTATGAAGAGCTGGGTATAACATGATGGAGCTGTTCAAGGAGCCTGTCTATGAGAGCATTCCTGCGGTGAAGAATAACAGAATTATTAATGTATCCCGTATGCACTGGAACCTTCGAGTATCGGAACCAGATCGCCGCTGCTGCTATTTCAAAGGGTACAATCTGTCCATTTCCAGTAGGGTATGTTGTGGACTCGTATAAATCGTGATATGTAGACGTGGATCTATTAGGGGGCTGGGGAGAGCAGGCGAATCTAACAGGGCGCCGTAGAAGCTGAATCAATGGTAATGGAGCTGCTGTAGTTTGATGACTGCCGCTTTCAGCAACTCCCTCGTGGTATTAAAGAATAACAAATAAGTTTCTAATAAAAGGGGGTCTGTGCTAACCGGAGTTCATGGGCTGTTGTCAAATTATACGAAAGCGCATTGTGGCGCAACTCCAGGTACAGCTCGGCCTTCGTGGCGTTGATATAGGGCTGGACAAATAAGACACCGATTCCGAGTGCCAGCAGGCCCAGTAGAATCCAGCCTATGAAGCTCAAATCAAGCACAAACATGCTGAATTTATGACCGCGTGTCATTTGCTTGCTTAATTCTACTGCGCGGTTATACCCGATGTGCGGATTGTCCGCAAGGATGTAAGGCACCTGGCTGTATGCATAGGATTTTACAATGCCAGGAATGATCAGCAGCAGGAACCATAAGAAATTCAAAAAACCTCTCCAGAGCATAGTTAGAACTATAGCCCAATACCGGTCCCTGTTAAACGCATACCCGACATTGCCCATCCGGACTTCTCCCTCGGCAGATCGTTTGAAGTAACGCAGTGAACCTACAGTAAGGGGGGAGGCGATCAGAATATAAAACGCTATTCCAATTACTGCGAAGATGCCAATTAGTAAAAATGCGAATGCAAGAAAAGATCCTAACACGCTCCAATCTAATTCCACACCGGAGCTGGAAATTTTAGAACGTGCCGATGATCCCCAGTTCCGATCAAAGCTTGGAATACCTGAGCCTTCTCCGAGCAAAACCAGCAGTAAACTTACTACAAAAGCCTTCCAATACGAGGTGCGGAGGACATTCTTAGCCCTTCCCTTTATTTCTTTACGATCCCACATCAAAAAACCTCTTTCCTTTTGCATTTTGTTCTTCGTCTTACAATTGATACCATAGATTATGTCATTAGACAAACAATTAATTACTGTGACTTTTGGCTGGAGAGTGAAGATTGCAGAGTGAGGGAAGGACAATGGGCTTTAGGGAAGAACATGAGCATTGGCTGGGCGAACATGTTAAACGAAGAAAGGGAGAACGCCTGGATGCACTAAAACGCGGTCATGGCTATGGTAACCGCTTGTTTATCGAAGAGGTATGGTGGCCGCTGGCGGGACATTTTCAGGGACTACACCCGGAATATGAAGTTAAGGATGGGCGTGGCAGATCCTATTTTGTCGATGTACTACTATGGGAGGTCGGAGCCTCGCGTATTGCATTTGAGATTATGGATTTTGGCTCACATGGCACGGACCGGAGCAAATACCGGATGGACCTGAACCGCGGGCTTTTCCTACAGTCACAGGAATGCATGCTGCTCTTTATATTGCTGGATGAGCTGAAAGAAAATCCGTCTTTCATCCTCTCCGCGCTGCGGAGCATTCTGTATCCATATTTGTCGGCGGGATTGTCTGCACATAGAAGTGCTGAGAGAACCTATTCTAAAATCGAATGTGATTTGATGCGGTCAGCCATCCGTCACCATCGTGTCCTTCGCCCGGCTGATGCCGCGAGAGAGCTGGAGCTGCACACGATGACGGTCATTAAATACTGCCGCAAGCTGATGGATAAAGGAAAATTTCGCCCCGTGGCAAGAGGAGTATCTCAGCGAGTGATTTATTATGAGTATATGGGTACGCTCCAAAGTCTTGATTTGGTCTGATGAATAATGTAACCGGCGAATGGTTATGGAAAACCAGCCATTTAGAGAGGCGGAATGGTGAATTCGTGTAATTGTATGCGAAAAACCGAATACAATGTGCGGCTGCGAGGGTAAATAGCTTCTCTAATTGGCTGGAAAATAACAAGAGCCCGTGCCAGGCAGGCACGGGCTCTTCATGGTAACTATTCGCCAGTGGCGACAGCGTTCTCTTCGTACGAAATCCAGTCACTCCAGCTCCCCGCATACAGCCGCACGTTCTTGTACCCGGCCTTCTCCAAGGCCAGCACATTCGGGCAGGCAGTTACGCCGGAGCCGCAATAGACAATAATCTCAGCGTTCTTGTCCAGTCCGGCAAAGTGCTCCTCCAGCTGCTCTGCGCTCTTGAAGCTGCCGTCTGCATTCTGCGTGTCTTTCCAGAAGTAGTTGACCGCACCAGGGATATGCCCCCCGACCGGGTCCAGGGTCTCATTCCGGCCGTGATAGCGGTCATTGGCCCTGGAATCGATCAGAATAGGGAGAGCCGAGGGCGAAGCGGTAACGCCAGCAGTATTCCCTGTATCCATACCAGTATCGGCTCCAACTTCAGTCCCGGTATCCACCCCAGCAACGGCTCCAACTTGACTCCCGGAACCAGTCCCGTCACCAGCCGTCTTCACCGACACGCGGCGAACCTCTTCAACATCCACCAGCATATGAGGCTGCAGATTTGCCGTAAAAGTACTCGGCACCCGCACCGGCTGATGAGCCGTCACCGGGTATTTCCCGGCTTTCCACTGGCTGAAGCCGCCTTCCAGGATGAATACCTGCTCGTGTCCGAGGTAGCGCAGTAGCCACCACAGCCGGGCAGCGTTCATGCCGCTCTCATCGTCATAGGCAACGATACGGGAATCGTTCCCGATTCCGAGCTTCGCGAGCCGTGCCGCCAGCACCTCAGGATCAGGCAGGGGGTGACGGCCGCCATGCATCCCTACCGGACTGGACAGATCCAGCTCCAGATCGAGATAGACAGCGCCTGGAATATGCTCTTGTTCATAGCTTTCCCGGCCTGCTTCGGGTTTGCCCAGGGTGAAGCGGCAGTCGATGATAGCCTGCTCCGGCTCATAGAGCCTTGCCAGCAGCCAGCGTTTGGTAACAGTAGCGTCCATAAGTATCCCATCCTTTGCATATTTCATATGAAATACATTATAGCGGAAAAACCACAGCTTGGCAGAATATGCTCCCTAACAGTTAATTCTGTTCTGCGAATTGGGCTTCAACGGCTGCAGTTGCGGGAGGAAGATCCATGCCTTGCTTCCAGATCAGGATTGGATTATTATCCTTGGGGCCATAATAGATGGCCTTGATTTGAGTGGAGGGGTTGTTCCGGTTAGCGTTTAATAATTCGAGATCTATGGTGTCGTATCTGTTGCCAAGCCCGAGCTCTGCGAATTTTCGCGATTTAATTACAGGCCGTACTGGCGTAATATAGAAAATCCCGTCATTGCCCATTCTGGCATTGATCTGATTCACCTCATAGCCGTCGGTTATTTTTACATGATAAGCAATTTTACCGTTATTTAGCAGGCTTACATCGGTAATCTCGATTGAACTGGAAGGCACTTTGGTAATATTCCAGCGGAATAGAGTGGCATAGCCGAGAATAAGAACAGCACACACCGCTGTAGCCAGGAGCAGACCCTTAACAAAGGAAAGCACTCTTGCGCGGTGCCAGTAACCTTGAAAGCTGGAGAGTCCGGCGCTCTCCTGCTTGTTTCTGGCGATCACCTCAAATGGCAGGCTGCTATTCTGCTGAAGCTTGCGCAGGGCGGCGGAGCAATGTCCACAGGTGGCTAAATGGGCCTCTATGGCTTCCCTTGTAGCTGCACTGCATACCTCATCGTGATATAACGGCAGTAAATCCTCAACGACCTCACAGGACAGTTTGTTCATCGGTCTTCCTCCATTAATAAGTCTTGTATGATGTTTCTGGCGCGGTGATATGTAACCCTGGCCCAGCTTTCCGTTTTGCCGAATACCTGACTGATATGGTCAAAGGATAATTCTCCGAACACCCTCAGTGTGAAGACTTCCTTGTAGGGCTCCTTCAGACTGTGCAGCAGCTTATGGATTCGCAGGGCCTCTGTCTTGTCGATCAGCTTTTGTTCAAGATTAAGGCTGCTTGCCAGCAGCTTTTCCTGCGGCTCAGCGGGTTCCCGGCGTTTTTGCTTCTCCATATAGGTGAAGTAGGTATTTTTAGCGATTTGACAGAGCCAGACACTGATTTTACAATTGCCTTTGAACTGGTTAATATTTTTCACTGCTTTGACAAACGTTTCTTGCGTAATTTCCTCGGCAATTTGTGTATTCCGGCTTAAGGATAACGCAAATAAGTACACATCCTGAAAATATTGCTCGTAGATCTGCTCTACCTCGGCCACATGTTCACCACCTTACATAGATAAGACCCGGCTGCGGAAGATTCGTTACATATCAGCACAAAAAAAAGAGAAAGGGGCACAAGCCTATGAATAACATTGTAAGCCAGGCCTGGCCGGAGTGGAATGGAACGTTAAGGAAGCGGAGCGGAGGCTGGAATAACACCACCTACTTCGTGGACAAGGACGCCCGCCGCGCTGTACTAAGAATCTATGATACACATCGGGACCGGAATAAAATAGAGTTCGAGCATGCCGTGCTGCAGAAGCTGGCTATACTGGATTTGCCGTTTAAAACCCCCGTTCCCATTCTTACCTCCACAGGGGACACGATGGTCCAGCTTGAAGAGGGGGAAGGAAAGCTCGCTTGCCTGTTCGGCTATATTGATGGTGAATCTCCCGCTGAACAGGATTCCGGCTTCTATGAGTCGTTCGGTGAGGCAGCCGGGACATTATCTGCTGTGCTCGCTGATGTGAAGCCGGAGAGCCCTCCTGTATACAGGCCCTACTATGAGCTGGGGCGGTCGTACCCGCTGTGCACACGGGAAGCGCTCCGCGACCTGTTGTTGAATCCGCCTGAACCTCTCCAGGGTTTGCTGCCCGAACTGAAAGTGCTGGTTGAGGCTTATGAAGGTGTGGCAGACTCACTGGAGCAGCTGGAGGAATTACCCCACCAGCTGGTGCATGGCGATCTTAATGCTTCCAACCTACTGGTGGATGCGGAGGATGCTGCGCAGGTGACGGCACTGCTTGATTTTGAGTTCTGCACCTGGGATGTGCGGGCCATGGAGGCTGCGGTCATCTTGTCCGGGATGCTGTGCCACGAAGAGGAAGAGCGGATTATCCGTGATTTCTGGCGGGGCTTTAGCCGCAAAATCACATTTACCGCAGAAGAATTTGCAGCGATTCCGACGCTGATCCTGCTGCGTAAGGTTGACGTCTTTCTTCATTTTGTCACCCGTTACTGGAAAGGCATTGATGAAGTGAAGGTACTGCAGGAGCAGATCGCAGTGCTCGCTGCAGAGGTGATACAGATGTCGGGCGGGAAGGTGTAGCTGGAATTTTATTTTCTTAAAAGCGAGCCATAACAAATAAAACCTGTAAGTAGAAGCTTAGCTGAAAGAGAGCTTCTTACGGGTCTTTTGGCCGTATTCAATCTTATAATAAATTATTATCATAAATCCTATGTAAAAGCTCCCTGCCATAATGGATGACGTTCGGCTGTTTGTTGAGGGTGCCCCAATATATATCGCCAATTGCCATCTTAATGCAGCAGATTTGCACTTCTATATTCCTCTCCTTAAGTATCTCGGCTCCATAGCCTTCGAAATATGCTTTCATAGCACGTTTATTATCTTTGAAATATCGCCCGAATAGAATGGAGAAGTTATCCACATCAATACCCCATAACATATTCTCAAAATCAATCATTCCGGTGAAAATACCGTTATTATCAACCAGCCAATTCCCTGGTGTAGAATCCCAGCTTATGGGGACTGGTTTAGCAGGCTCAAAAATTTGAGTGTTCTGAAGAGCCCAATGGGTTAACTCGATCTCTGAAGATTGCAGCAACCCTTCCTGAGTACAACGCTTACTAACATCAATAATTGAATTGGATATATATTTAACCGGGTCTGCATTATGGTATAACTCAATTGGATTTCCATTCTTATCGGGGCGGCCAAACCAACGGCCATTCTGTGAATGATGTAAGACTCTTGTAAGTTCACCAGCTTTACGGTAAGCAGCATCATTAGCTGCGGAACTTAGTTCCGCTTCTCTCAGGATTGTCCCATTAATCGAAGTTATCAATATCGCTTGCCATTCATCGCCCTCAAAGGAACTGATCAGCTCTGGTACATACGGCTTCAAGTGACCTGTCCAATGAGTATAAGCAAAAACTTCCGGATGCCATCTTTGTTTTCTGGTATAGGTTTTTAAGTAATAACATTTGTTGCCGGTGTCTGAACTAAGCTTCCAGACTCCTGTCCTTACGCTATTTAATCTTAAATTAGCTATGACTTGAAAGGGGCCAATGGCGGATAGAACCAATCCGTTTAATTCAGGTGGATATATTTCTAGATTGAGCATGCTTATCCTAATCCTCCTCAAGCGTTGCCGGATACTATTGACATTTCTAACATATCATATTGTTCAGTCCGCGGATATTTTTGTTTACTGCCTGCCGCCCTTGAATTTGTCTCTTACCTAATAGTGATGCCGTACAGTTTGAATGTTAATAACAGTCCGGCTAACAGCCTTGAACAACCAAATAGGGCACACTCCGGCTGGGTGATACCGGAGTGTGCCCTATTTGTCTTGCGGATGCTACTAGATCAGCCGGTAACCCGAAGGCAGATTTCCGCTGCTGCGGATGCTGCGGATTTGTGCCAGGGTCAGCCTTTGGTTAGTTGAGATAATCGACTCTACATCGTTGCCGGAGATAAAGTCATCCAGATCACGGATGCTGTGGTTCCCGCGAAGCACACGGAAGCTGCCTCTGAACCGGGTTCTGCTGAACAGGACGAGCGTAGCATTGCTGCTGGTGGAGAAGAAACGGAGACTTTCGATTCCGTCCAGAATATTGTCTGTATTACGGATACCCAAATTGCCCCTGTAAATTCTGCTTCTTCCCCGGTAATTTTCTTCGCTGTACACCGTCAGCCGTGGATAAGTCTGTGAGATATGAACCTCTTTGTCCATGCGAACTCCTCCTCGAAGCTGGAATGGCAAATGCAGTGCGATACTGTCAGTTGCAATACTATTCTATGATTGCTTTGGAAGACTGGTATGGTTAAACCCCCCGCGTGAATAGCCTGTTTCCGGAGAGGATAAGGAAAAAATTCACAAACGGGCTTTACAGATTGAAATGTCTAGTGTACTATTTAACTAACACACCGACACAATAAATTAAATGCGCAGTTGGAAACAATAACAATCCCGTACTACACAAGGAGGCTGTCATGAATTCGTCCACTCGTAATCAAGGGCTGTCAGGCCCCATGAAGGAAGAAACCGTTTTGGAAATGCAAGGCGTCAGCAAGGTGATAAAAGGGAAGGCAATAGTAGATAACCTTAGCTTCGACATCCGCAGAGGGGAGATTATCGGACTGCTGGGTCCGAACGGGGCGGGTAAAACGACCACCATCCGCATGATGACCGGACTCATCCGAATGAGCGGAGGAGATGTCCTTATTCATGGGCACAGCATACAAAAGGATTTCAAGCGGGCCATCTCGCAGATCGGAGCGATCATCGAGAACCCGGAGTTTTATCCCCATATGACCGGTTATGACAATCTGAAGCAGTATCTGCGGATGAGTGACGGGGCCGGAGAATCGCGGATTGATGAAGTTGTGGCGCTGGTTGGACTGCAGGAAGCGATGGATAAGAAGGTAAAAGCGTATTCGCTGGGTATGCGCCAGCGTCTGGGCATCGCCCAGGCCTTGCTGCATTCGCCGAAACTGCTCATTCTGGATGAACCGACCAACGGGCTGGACCCCGCCGGAATCCGGGAAATGCGCGATTATATGCGCACGATTGCCGAGGTGGAAGGCATTGCAATTCTGATCTCCAGCCATATGCTGGCCGAGATTGAACAGATCTGCCACCGCGCGGTTGTAATTCAGAACGGGAAGCTTGTAACGGTTACGCAGCTTGCTGAGGCGCCGGAAGCGCGCAGTGAAGTAGCCCTCACCATCCGGGTGGATAATGCCGGGAACGCGCGTACTGTTGCCGAAGCACTGCAAGGTGTGGAGGTGACCGGGACAGATGAAGCTCATTCCGAGCTGCATGTAAGCCTGCCCGACGGGAACGTTCCGGAGCTTGTGGCTGCTCTCAGTGAAGCCAAGGTTGGGGTATACCGGATTACCGAGAATAAACAGAGTCTGGAAGATGATTTCCTGAAATGGACAGGGGGTAACCGCATTGCGTAAATTTAATCAGCTCGTACTGAATGAATGGCTTAAAATATCGAAGAAACGCAGCTTTACTGTTCCATATGCCCTTCTGGTGCTGATGGTATTTGTAATAGGTTATATTGTGCACACGGTGGCAGGGGCGGATACGTATGCCTCCGCGGCGGAATTCACAGCAGACTCACTGCTGCCTACAGGAATCGGCCAGGTGCTGGTGATCCTCGTCATTGTAGGGATAGCGGGGATAGTGTCCAAAGAATACAGCCAGGGGACCATCAAGTTTCTGCTGATCCGGGCCCGCAGCCGGACTGCGATACTGGCCTCTAAATATGTAACCGTACTGCTCTATTCATTGAGTATGCTGCTGATTGCGACAATCGCGCTGTTTGTCTCAGGAATGATCTTCTTTGGACTCAGCGGAGGGGATTCAGGACTGAGCGATATACTTACCTCACTGTTGTACTCATCCGTATACTGCATCGTGTATGCCACGATCGGATTTATGCTTGGAATACTGACCCGATCAACAGGAGTAACGATCGGTGCGACTATCTTTGCCACTACCATAGATAAAATCATCATCAACCGTGATTTCTATAAATACTTCCTGTTCCCGAACCTCAATCTCGCAGCTTATAAAGATGGCGGTGCGCCGATGCCGGGAATGACGTTGAACTTCTCCATTGTGCTGCTGTGCATATATATGGCGTTGTTCCTGCTCGCGGGATTTGCGGTCTTCAGACGCAGGGATGTTGCTTGATGGTTATCGAATTTGATAACAACCAGCCGATTTATCTTCAGATCATGAATTACATCAAAGGGGAGATCATCACAGGCAAGCTGAAGCCCGGTGACAAAATCCCCTCAGTACGAGAATTGGCCGCAGAACTGCAGATTAATCCGAATACGGTACAAAGAACCTTTCAGGAACTGGAGCGTGAGACAATCGTGGAGACCCGCCGCGGCATGGGCAGATATGTTACCGGAAGAGAAGAGACGATTCTGACCATCAAGAAGGAAATGGCACAGGATGTGCTGGACCGTTTTATCCGCGGCATGCAGGAGCTCGGCTTCCAGGGTGAAGATATTCTGGCTGCCGTAGCGGAGAATATACATCAGCGTAACCAAGAATAGGGGGATTACCAAGAGTGGATGAGTTACTTGAAGTACAGGGCGTGACCAAGAAGTTCGGCTCCAAACAAGCGCTGGGCAATGTCTCCTTTACACTGGGCGCAGGCAGAATTACCGGACTGCTCGGCAGCAACGGCAGCGGCAAAAGCACCCTCATGAAGCTGATCGCAGGATTGGCACAGCCGGGCTCAGGCCGGATTTCAGTCCTCGGTGTTCCCATTGGGGTGGAGAGCCGGAAGCTTGTATCCTTCATGCCTGACGTTCCCGTTACGGAGTCTTGGATGAATGTGGGGGATGCGTTGAAGTTCCAGCGGGATTTCTACCCGGACTTCGATCAGGCCAAAGCCCAGCGGATGCTCGATTTCATGAATCTCAGAGTACAGGATAAGGTCCGGACGTTATCCAAAGGGATGAACGAACGTCTCCAGCTCACCCTTGCGCTGTCGCGCCGGGCCAGACTCTACATGCTGGATGAGCCAATCGGCGGTGTCGACCCTGTAGCACGGACCAAAATTCTCAATGCGCTGATGGAGTTCTATGAGGAAGACAGCAGTATTCTGATCTCTACACACCTGGTGAACGATATCGAACGGATTTTTGACGAGGTTATTTTCTTGAAAAACGGGGAGATCGTTCTCCAGCGCGAAGTGGAAGAGCTCAGACTCGAGCGCGGAAAAAGTATAGATGAGCTGTTCAGAGAGGTGTTTGCCGAATGCTGAAGCTGTTAAAATATGACCTGAGACGCAGAAGGGAACGGATCCTCGTCTTTATTGTTATTGCTCTGCTGGTTCAGCCTGCGATTTGGATATCCAGCACTAAGGTCAATGAACAACTAATTTCGCTGAATCTGGTTATCTACTTTATACTTGCATTGGCGCTTGTATTTATAGCTGTATTCAGTTATTTCCGGAATCTGAAGTCTTACCAGCGGCGGCTTATCCCGGTTACTGCCCTGCAGACGGTCATGTCACCGTTGCTGTTTGCGCTACTGCTAATCTTGACGGTGATTGCTCTCGGTCTGGTGCATTTTGGCATTTACCAGCTTATCTACCCGCTGGACTTCCTGCCGGACAATATAGTGTCAGTTGGCTTAAGATGTTTATTGCAGTTTATGTGGTCAGTTGGTTTCATGATGATTATGGTTATGTTCTCTATTACTGTAGCATTAAGCTTTCGCTTCAAGGGGAGAGTATGGATAGGGATTGTGATCCTCACACTTCTGCAGAATGGTATAGCCTATCTTGAAAAGTTTATGTTTAACAGCTATTTCATTGGTCTGGACAATACCTTTAATTTTGAGATTTACGAGAATAATCTGCGGCCAGACAGCGGAGTAACGATCAGATATCTCTCTACGAATCAATGGCCGCTTCTTTTCGAATTTGTAGTTGCCATAATACTGATCTATTCAATGGTTGTAATGGTGAAAAAAAGAATTGAAGTTTGATCGCGTAGGGAGCTGCCCTGTGCATATGTCCATTCAACGAGAAAGCAAGGCTGACGATGTCAGCCTTGCTTTCGTTTTTGTGCAAATTACAGTTACAATCCCTGAGCCCTTCTGCTGTGGGTCCAGATCTCCAGTTCCCGCAGCAGCTGTTCTTCCTCGGCTTCCTGCAGATCAAGTCTTACCCCGTACTGGAACTGTCCAAGGCCGAACATCCAGCCCCAGCGGACACTTCCTTCATACTGAAGCTTCTCTTCCGCCAGCTGGAAATGTATAATCAGCTTCGTATCGCCTGCAGTGAAACGGAGGTTCAGAGAAGTACGTACCTTACAGCCGGAGCGGCTAAGGTCTAGCAGGATGCCTTCCGTCAATTTTCCGGCTCCGGGCCCGTTATTACTGGCCGGGATTTCAAGCCAGCAATCGATGGGCTGGTTCATAACATAACGGAACGGTTCTTTTCTGCTGGAGTCATCCATCATTTACCTCCGCGAGTTTATTTGCTATTATATCGAAACGGCTACACTTGGACAATCTCCTAAAGTAGTATATTTTAAAATAATTTATAATCCGGTATTCAGAACTTTAGATTCAATACCCATAAGAAGAGGGGTCAAAACATTATGTATCAATACCACAATGAAACTTTTCAGAATCATAATTTTGAGTATGCCAATATGCAGGATGGAGAGATGAACGGTTGCACCTTTGAACACTGCTCGTTCAGAGGGGCTTCCATGGAAGAAATGACCTCCAGCGGCTGCCGTTTTGTGAATTGTGATTTTACCGGTGCGCTGCTGAATGCTTCACTGCATAGAGACTGGGCTTTTACCAATTGCAAGTTTACCGGGGCGAATCTGTTTGTGTCGAAGTTCGAGAATTGTAAGATGATTGGTTCCGATTTCGCGAATGCTTATATGGATGGGATTACTCTCACCGGAGGGGACTGGGCTTATACGAATCTGCGCCACCTGAATCTCAGCAGGCAGGATCTGCGAGGCATCCGGTTCGCCGAAGCGGATATGCAGGGCTGCAATTTGCAAAAAGCGGATCTGCGCGGAGCCGACTTAAGCCGTGTACAGCTTGCGCAGTGCCAGCTTGCAGGAGCGGATCTGCAGGGTGCCAAGCTGGAGGGGATTGACCTGAAGAGTCTTGATCTTAAAGGGGTACGGCTGGATGTGGAGCAGGCTGTGCTGCTGGCCCGCTCGATGGGAGCCAAGGTGGGATAAGCGGAGGGTCTGGACGAATGGTTGCTATATACCTGGTTAAGTGAGCAATAAAGGAACTGCCGCCCCGTAACGGGACGGCAGGGCTGCAGTGTTTGTTGGAGCTGCCTTTATGTAACCTAGAGAAGAATTAGAGGCTATAGAGTGAAGCCATGCAGTCTACGAACATTTTGTTGTACTGGGAACGGGTCAGATCGCTGGAAGAGGCTATATCTCTGCCCAGGAACTCAAACCAGGTAATTTCCGTGCCGTCTTTTTTGTAGAGGAATCTCTGGTGTTCAATGGCAAAAACCTCATTCTCATAAGAAGGAACATGCTCAAATTTCAGTTCGGTCCCCTGTTTCTCTGATATAAGCGTTGCCAGCAGAATAAGCATCTTGAACGGATCATCATACATCTCAAATTGTTCTGTCATCATCAATCACTCCTTAAGGTGGCATGTGTTACAGGGCAGATTATACTATAATGCCAAAATGTAAACACTATCATCCGCGCAACTCAGCACAATATTGATACAACCTATGAGCTAAATTAAGGAAATCCGCAAGTCTGCCGGAAGCTGTATTATATTTCCGCTTATTCCTTCCGATAAATAATTATCGACCCTTTTCGACATAGAGTGAGCTACCAGGCAACCTCGGCGGTCGATGCTATGAAAAGGTCTTCCGAAGAGGAGAATGTGAATGTCTTTAAATCTGCGTACGTTATTTTCAACGGCTTTTGCGGTCATTATCATCCTGTTAACGGCATTGCTCAGCTATGTTATCGGCAACCGGTCTACACAGTCCGTAGAGGTCAGCATTGGCAGCTCTCTGGCGGAAGAAGCCTACCAAATGTCTGAGAAGCTTGATCATTTCATGTGGTCGCGTTCCGGAGAAGTGGAGGTATTGAGCAAGCTTAATGCATTTCAGGAGCCGGTTGACTCCTCAGAGGTCAGCGGATTGCTTAATCAGCTGAAGAAGAGTCTGCCGGTGTTCACCTGGGTGGGTTTCCTCGATAATAAAGGGAATGTCCTTTCTTCCACAGATCATATACTCCAGGGTACGAATATTAGCCAGCGGCCGGTGTTTCAGGAAGGCCTGAAGGGGACCTTCACCGGTGATGTCCATGATGCGGTGCTGCTCTCCAAGCTGCTTCCCAATCCTACCGGCGAAGCCTTGCAGTTTGTGGATCTGAGTGTGCCGGTTACTGACAAGCAAGGCCGGACAAGCGGTGTACTGGCTGCACACCTTAGCTGGGAGTGGTCGCGTGAGGTCGAGGCTTCCATTGTGACTCCGCTCAAGGAGCGCCTGAAGGGCGTGCAAGTGTTTGTAGTCAGCAGGAAAGATGACACGATCCTTCTCGGTCCTGAGGCACTCGTCGGCAAAAGAATGCCGAGTGAAGTGCTGCAGAAAGCCCGCAGCGGTAATAGTTCATGGATTATTGAACAGGAGCGGAATCAGGACTCCTATCTGACCGGCTATGCCTACGGGGACGGCTATCTGAATTATCCCGGGCTGGGCTGGTCGGTCATTATCCGCCAGCCAGCGGATATTGCCTTTGCCTCGGTGCATCAGCTTGAGCGCTTTATTCTGATCAGCGGACTGGTTACCGCAGTTGTCTTCGCGGTTATCGGCTGGCTGCTGGCCGGATGGATCAGCCGTCCGCTGAGGAACATTACCCGTACAGCCGATCTGCTCAGCTCCGGCGCTGATGTGGAGATTCCATCCTCGACCCGGTTCAAAGATGTGGCGATTCTGTCTGCGTCACTGCGCAACCTGGTGAATAATCTGACCAAGACAGAGAACAAGCTGAGCTACATGTCGGACATGGCGCTGCATGACAAGCTTACGGGCTTGCCCAACCGGGCAGCGCTGGATGAATTTCTGGCCCATGCGGTCAGCAAAGCCAAGCAGAACCGCACAACGCTTAGTTTCTTATACCTTGATCTGGACGGCTTCAAAAAAGTAAATGATACCTTCGGCCATGCAATCGGCGACGCCTTGCTGCAGGAGGTAGCCTTCAGACTGATGGACTGTACACGTGATAATGAAATCGTAGCCCGGCTGGGCGGGGATGAGTTCGTTATTATTCTTAATACTTCTGCCGGCAAACCTATGAAGGAGGCAGAAATTGTGGCTTCACGGATTATCAGTAAAATCAATCTGCCCATTGTGATCAGAGGCGAGAATCTGCATGTCGGCTGTAGTGTAGGCGCGGCAGTATGGACACCGGACGGGGGCAGCGACACTGTTGAAACCCTGCGGCTGGCGGATGAAGCATTATACATTTCCAAGCGGAGCGGAAAGAACCGGATTACTTTTGAGGCGGCTTCTTAAGTTCTCCAGCGCCTATTCATCACAGCAAATAACCTTTCTCCGTCAAATGACAGAGAGAGGTTATTTGGCATTCTGGTTATAGAGAACTATATGCAGATATGTATCTAACGAAGTCAGCGTAATCTCTTGCGTGGCTTAGACCACCATTTAACCCATAGAAATCCTTCGTCATCCCGGAAAAACTTAATACCTACCCAACTCAGCGGTGTCCAGAATTCCTTAAAATAATATGAAGGCATAGTAAATTAGTCCCTCCGATATAGTTAATTATTACTAGTTTACGCTACGATGGAAGATTTCACAATACTTTTTTTGCTTATAATTACCATATTGTGCATCAGCCCAGTTTTTTCAGGACCTCAGGCATATGATGCTAAGGAAAGACATAATGACGGCACAGGCTGAGGGAGGAATTGTAATGGGAGAGAATGTGGCTGGTTACGGCTATGGCTGTATTGGAACGTCGGCTGCTACCATTTTGGTACTGTTTATCTTGCTGGTTATTATCCTCAGCGTATTTTAGCTGAAGCTAACCGGACGAATAACTTAAAAAAGCGCCGGAGCGGGAGCTCCGGCGCTTTTTGCATAAATGATCCTTAAGGTTATACAGGTGCTGAATGCTGCAATCAGCTGTATTTATGGACTTGATGATAATAAACAGCTTGCTGGATAAGGAGAATTAGCGCGAGGACCATGATAGGCACCGGGGCAAAGCCAAATACCAGGGAGTACAAAGTGAAGAAGACCATCCCTATGAGCAGGGAGATGGATGTTACTGTGAAGGAGGAATAGGAGGAGCGGTATACAATCCACCGTTCGCCTTCATCCATTTTGGCAAAAAGCTCCCGCTGGGCGTCCCGCGAATTACCCAGACTAATATTTATCTGACGATCCGGATAATTGTTGTTGTACAGCTTGAAAGAATAGTGCAGCAAAACGAAGGAAAACAGCATGACAACTAGTGCGGTAAGCATGTTGGCTAACATGAACGGTGAATCCGAAGATTCTTTGCCTCCGGGTCCAAGCGCATGTGCGAGACTCATCAGAGTCCACAGTAATGAAATAATCATAGTATAGAAGCTTAACTGTATTACACTGCTCAGCGCCTTATCTTTAGAGTTCTCAATCTCTCCGTCATGCTTAGGCTCATCTTTCATCCGGCGGGCCTTAACCAGATTATAGAGAGTGAGCGCGGTCAGCAGCAGCGAGAGCAGGGCTATACTGCCAAACAGCACATCATAATCGTAAAAGATAGAAGGATTCAGATGGAAATCCTTAGGCACAGTAATCACGCCGGAAGCAAATACATAACCGATAGCTCCTCCAAGGGTCATGCTGCCGATCAGCATGATAAGCCCCCGGGGGTTCGTTCTCTTCTTAGTTTTCTTAATCTTCTTATTCATCGGGTTCACTCTCCTCTTTGTTAATCCAGAATACCGACTCCACCGTTACCGCAAATACCTCTGCGATCTTGAGCGCCAGCACTACTGAAGGCGAATAGTCTCCGCGTTCTATAAGGGCAATGGTCTGCCGTGAAGCGCCGATCCGCTGGGCTAGCTCGTTCTGGGACAATCTGTCCCTGGCCCTGAATTCTCTGACACGATTATTCAGCTCAGTCAAGTATTTCACCCCCTAAATTGAATTGTATATTATTATTGTCTAAATGTAAATTATTATATACAAAAAGACGATGATCATAGTCAAAAAATAATATTTCAGGTATGGAAAGATCCAATTTGAATAGTGTATATCAGGGATAAGCACAGGCAGCATAACTGAACGAGCATTTAATATAGTAGGAAGGGATGTGATGAAATGACGGATTCTGAGTTTATCTCCCGAATAGCCTCCTTTGCCGTGGCTGATATGCAGCGCAGTCATATTGCGGCTTCCCTGACTATTGCCCAGGCCGCGCTGGAATCCGGCTGGGGGAACAGCAGCCTGACCGTGAAGGCTAATAATCTGTTTGGCATCAAAGGCAGCGGACCCGCCGGAAGCTTGTCAATCCGGACTACGGAATATAGGAACGGCCAAGCTGTGCAGGTATCTGCGCTTTTCAGAGCCTACAATAACTGGGGTGAGTCTGTGGCCGACCACTCTGCGCTGATTGCCCAGGGCGTATCCTGGAACCGGGATTTATACAGCAAGGTGATTGGAGCGGACGGCAGAACGGCTGCCAGGGAGATTGCCGCTGCAGGGTATGCGACCGATCCGAACTACGCGTCAAAGCTGATTCAGATTATGGATGCCTATAACTTATATCAATACGATGAGCTGAAGGAGGATGAGGAGATGTCGGCTGAAGATAAACAAAGGCTTGCGACTCTGGAAACGGAGCTTCAGGAAATGCGGGTATTGCTGGCAGGACTTACAGTGAGCCGGGATACACTCAAAACAGGTGTTCTGGAACAGGGACAGGCAATTAAAGGAGTAGCAGAGCGGGTTACCGCAATAGAAGGACGTGCTGCAGTCAGTATACCTGCCTGGGCAGAGCCGGCGGTTCAGGCAGCGGTAGCAGCGGGATTGCTCGATACCCCTACAGGAGGAAGCTATGATTTCTACCGGATATTGACGGTGCTGAACAGGGCCGGACTGCTGGTTACCGGGAAGGAGGTGTAGACCTTATGTACAACGATGCGCTTAACAATGTGCTGGCGTTTGCGTCGCTGTTGGCCGTCTTTGTAATGGCGCTGGTTCAACTGGTGAAGAACAGTGTGAATCTTCCGCGCAACGTTGTTCCCGCAGTAGGACTGGGTATTGGTCTGCTGGTCGGAGCTGTAGCCTATCCTTTTACGGACATGAATCTTATTCTGCGTTTATGGGCAGGCGGGCTTGCGGGATTGTCGGCAACAGGATTGTTTGAACTGGCCTTTAACAAGCGTGGAGGGACCACCAAGGAAGATTAAGCAGGCTGCTCGTAATATGGGGAGATGTGCATTGGCGATATATCCAAGCAATCCCGGGGACTTGTTAATACACTGTATATGAAGAAAGGAGGTGCTTGATATGGGAACTTATGTTGATGGAAGAACTTCGCAGAATGCCAGTACTGCCAACTCTATTGCGATACCGATTCTGGTTATTAATACTCCGCAGCTGTTTGGGCAGATTGGTATTATCACTCAAGGTGTAACGACGAATCCGCGTGTAATTCTAAAAGGAACGGTATCTGTGCAGCTTCCGCTGGCACTGGTTGGTGTCACTATTAGTATTGTAAGAGGAACTTTGCCTACGGATCCGCTGGTGTATTCCGCTACCTCTACTTTCAGCCTTAGTGTGCTGGCTCCACAGGTTATCACCTTCTCTGCGGATGACTTCATTCCGCCGATTACTCCGCAGCTGACTTATACTGCATTCATCACCTCTAACCTTCTCGGTACGGTCCGTGTAGGTCCTGAGAGCTTTGACGGAATTCTGGTTTCCGATTAATCTGCAGATTCATGCATCCTGTCCGGTTCGGTTGACCGGGCGGGCAGGATGCCCTTGTACATACCCCCAAATTTTGACCGTTTCGCCCAATCTGTTAAGGGATTTCGCTCATATTCTGTTCTGTAGTCATCATTTTGAAGGAGGTAATCTCATGGGTGCAGATTGCGGATACGGTGGTAATGTAGGCGGCGTTAATGTGGTTCCGGTAAGTCCTTGGACTTCAACTGGTGCGATTCTGGTACTTTATATCCTGCTGGTCATTATTCTGAGTGCCTGCTTCTACTAGAACTTAACGTAAGTCAGCGCAGTCCGGGGCTAAGGCCTTGGGACTGCGCTTTTTTTTCTGATTAGCTATGTCTGGCAGATATATGCGATAATAGTAGTCATTGTCTTCATGGCAATCAGTGCAGTTATGAAAGAGGTGCTTCATGGAAGAGAAGGAATTGGTCTATGCCATACTTAAGCGGATTGAACTGGACAAGCCGGTCGGTCAGGATGAAATGGGGCTGGAGGCCGGGGCGTATGCCGATATTATGGAGGAGCTTGTGGACAGCCGGATGGTGGAGAATGTGAGCTTCCTGAGAGCTGGCAATGGCACTGTAACCGTCCGGACTGCCGGAATGAAGATGACCCGGCGCGGCCATGATTTTATTTTATTGAAAGAATCGGGCAGAATTTGAATTTACGCTGGTTGAGATACAGGATTTGATGTTTCAGAACAAGGGGGCATGTATGGATATCAGGAAATTGCTGCCCGGCGAATTGCCGCCGATGGATTTGCTGCTGTCTGCCGATCCGTCCGAATCATTGGTGAAGAACTACCTCACAAGAGGAGACTGCTATATTGCTGTCCAGGATGAGGAGGTATTGGGTGTGTATGTGCTGCTGCCTACCCGGCCGGATACAGCCGAGCTGGTGAATGTGGCGGTTGCTGAAGAGCATCAGGGCAAAGGGATCGGCAAGATGCTGGTGCAGCAGGCTATTGAGACGGCGAAGCAAACGGGCTATACAACTATTGAATTGGGGACGGGGAATTCAAGTGTGGGGCAGCTGGCGTTATATCAAAAATGCGGCTTTCGGATCGTTGGCATAGATTTTGATTTTTTCACCAGACACTACGCGGAGATCATATACGAAAATGGCATACATTGCAGGGATATGGTGCGCTTATCACAGGACTTGAATGGCGGAAAATAAGTTTGTGAATTATGTAACTATCTGCCAAACGCCCCGTATAAACAAAAGGATGTGATTATGGAAGGGAGTTGTAATCAATGAGAAGACCAAGACGATTCTTGTTGTCCATGCTGGCCTGCTCTCTGCTGTTATCTGCGGGCTTTGTCACACCGCGGGTAGCGCAGGCAGCGGATAACAAAGTAACTCTGAGTGTGAACGATGAAGTATTGAAGTTCCCTGTAGCCGAGGCGCCATATCTGGAGGGTACTATGATCATGGTGCCTGTCCGTCAGGCGGGGGAAGCTTTGGGGTTTCAGACGGCTTACATAAAAGAGAGCTCCAGTCTGCAAATCAAGCTCAGCGGTATAGAGCTCTTGATGAAGCTGGGAGGCGGTCAGTTTATCCTAAATGGAAAGGATACACTTACCATTGAAGGTGCAGCTGTTCTGAAGAACAATCGTATCTATGTGCCGTTGCCGCTGCTGGATGAGATCGGCTATATCACCAAGCCCGGTCCGGGCTCCGCCCAGGCAGAAGTAAGCACACCGCAGAATTATACCGAGTCAGTAATGAAGCTGCTTGCCTCCGGCCAGTATGAAGCATTATCAGACCGGTTCTTCAGTACAGAGGTGCGGAATAACTTGTCGAGTCTCAAACTTCAGCAGGTCTGGGAGGGCTTTACTGCTGCTTATGGAGAGTATGGTAAGGTCGGTTCACTGAAAAGCAGCCGTGACAATGGGCGGTATTCTCTGTCCGGTATCGCTGTATTTGCACATGGAAAGCTCACGGTGACGTTTACAGTTAACAGCAGTGGCCAGATTCAGGGACTATGGTTTGCTCCGTACGAAGATCCGCAAGCAGCGCCGGAGCTGGCTCTGCCGGCAGGTGTTACCGAAGAAGCGGTTACAGTAGGAGCAGGGACCTCACATCCGCTTAAGGGCATTCTGACACTCCCCAAAGCTACCGGCAAGCCTTGGCCTTCTATAGTACTGGTGCACGGATCGGGTATCTCTGATCTTAATGAAGCGGCATATGCGTACAAGCCCTTCCGTGACATCGCATATGGCCTTGCAGAGCAGGGAATTGCAGTTCTGCGTTATGACAAGCGGGGCTACAGCTATCCGCAGGAATTCATGGGTAGTGCTGCCGCATCGGTTACCGTTAAGGAAGAAACGGTTGAAGATGCCATTGCAGCGGCAGCTCTGCTTAAGCAGGACAACCGTCTGGATGCTGCGCAGGTATATCTTGCCGGGCACAGCCTGGGCGGGATGCTGGGCCCGAGAATCGATGCGGATGGCGGTAACTTCGCCGGGTTAATCCTGCTTGCCGGCTCACCGCGAAGCTTGTGGGAGATTATCTACGACCAGAATATGAGAGTGATCTCCAGGCTGGATGATGCTATCCCGGCTAAGGCAGAGGCCGCTTCCAGCGTGAATGCGGAGCTGGCCAAAGCCAAGGCGCTGTCGGCACTGACAGACGAGCAGGCCAAAGCAGCTCCGGCTGTGTTTGGTGCAGCTGCCTATTACTTTAAGGAAATGGATCAGCACAATACCGCCGAGCTGGGCCGGAAGCTGACCAAACCTGTGCTAGTTATGCAGGGAAGCGATGATTTCCAGGTCTATGCGGACGTGGATTATCCGCTCTGGAAGGATGTCCTGAAGAATAATAGCTTGGCAGAGTTCAAGCTGTATCCGGGCCTGAATCATTTCTTCGTAGGTTATGAAGGAGCGGGGGCAGGAACACCGGATGAATATAATGTCCCGGGTATGGTCGATGAGCAGGTGATTAAAGATATGGGGCAGTGGATTTTGAAGCAGAGCAGGTAGAATAAGAAGCTTGGTTCTGGTACAATCTATTTATTAAGTTTTAAGGAGCGGGATGCATGGATAATGATCTGGCAAAGTTGTTAAGATCCGTCATTCGTGAAGAATTAGAGCCTGTGAATGAGCGCTTGGAACGGATTGAGACTGAACAGACCGGCTTGAAGCAAGAAGTGCAAATAGTGAAGCAGGATCAACAGACGCTGAAGCAAGATGTGCATATATTAAAGCAAGATGTGCATATATTAAAGCAAGATGTGCAAATATTGAAGCAGGATCAGGAATTGATTAAACGTGCGGTATTGGATACCAATGAACGGGTAATCCGGATGGAGTCCATTCTGGAGAATCAGCATCGGATTATCGAACTCCTCTCGGCACGCTCGATTGAGCAAGAGGCTCTCATTAAACGAATTAAATAAATTTCTTAGTCCGGCACTGCATGGTGCCGGGCTTTTCTTTTCGTATAGGTTTCCCAACACACAAAAAATCGAGGCTCCCTTTCGGGAGCCTCTTTCATGGGAGAGGAGAAACCGGACGAAGAGCTTATGGGGAAACGTAAGCCTGCTCCGCGGTTGTCTACGACATTTTGCGATGTCGATAGTTACAGGATGGCCCGGTTGCCGTACTTTTATACATCCGTTCTCCAAAACTTCTGAACTGCGCATTGTGACAAACTCGGACAATCTTTTTATTTCACGGATTAATTGTGGTACTATAGGCTTGGACTTATGCCCTGAAACGGCATAATAAACAGAGACATAAAGCAGGTGGATGATCGGTGAGAGTAATATCGGGCACTGCAAAGGGCAGGCCGCTTAAGAGTGTTCCAGGCAAGGGCACCCGGCCTACAACCGATAAAGTGAAGGAAGCGCTATTCAGTATGATCGGGCCTTATTTTGAAGGCGGAACGGCCCTGGATCTGTATGCCGGTACCGGCGGACTTGGGATTGAAGCCTTGAGCAGAGGGATGGAAGCAGCCGTATTTGTGGATATGGAGCAGAAGGCGCTCGACACTGTGCGGGCGAATCTGAAAGCAGCCAAGGTGGAGGCGCAGGCCGAAGTCTACCGCAATGATGCCGGAAGAGCACTGGCTGCGCTGGAGAAGCGTGGGAGAGCGTTTGATCTTGTTTTTCTGGACCCTCCGTATCGTCTGAAGCACGGGGATGAGCTTATGATGACGATGGCAGCCAAGAATCTGCTGAAGCCTGATGCCTTAATTGTGCTTGAGCATGAATCGGGTTATGAATATCCGGAGAATATACCGGGATTCAGCAGGACACGGCAATCCGTATATGGGGAGACTACGATCTCAATCTATCAGTATGAAGCTGCTCTGCCGGATGTTGCCGTCAGTGGCGAGGAGGTTAATGATGAGTCTGCAAATTAGAAAAGAGCGTGTGGCAATCTATCCCGGAACCTTTGATCCGGTAACCCTGGGGCATATGGATATTATTCACCGTGCAGCGAAACAGTTCGACAGGCTGATTGTGGCGGTGCTGAACAATTTAAGCAAGAATCCGTTATTTTCAGTCGAGGAGCGTACAGAGCTTCTGCGCCAGGCTACAGCGGACATCCCGAATGTAGAGGTCGACAGCTTCCGTGATCTGCTCGTTAATTATGTCCGGCAAAAGGATGCACAGGTGATTGTCCGGGGAATCCGTACGGTCACGGACTTTGAGTATGAGCTGCAGAATGCATCCATTAATCATAATCTGGATCCAGAAGCGGAAACGATATTTATGATGACCAATCCGAGATATTCCTATCTTAGCTCAAGTGTGGTTAAGGAAATTGCCCACTTTGGCGGGAACGTCTCGGATTTTGTAACGCCAGAAGTGGAACAGGCCATGAAGCTTAAGTTCAAGCGGATGGATGGCGGCGCCAAGTAAAGAGCTTTAGAGCCACTGATAAGCTTAGCAGGAGCAGGAGTATTAGTCCCTGCAGACTAAGGATATGAGGGAATAAGCCCCAAATTCTGGCTGCAGAGCCTAAACCGGGTTCCAGACTGGCTGAACCGGTACCGGTGAAGACCGGAAGTACAGCGGCACGGATATTTACGAGCGGCTTCCAGAGCAGAAAGGTTAGTGCAAAGGCGGTTAGTCCATGCAATAACCGGACTGCAGCAAACGGGAGAAAGCGGACATTAGCCGGTTTAAGCACCGTCAGCGCCTGAAGCTGGGCGCAGATTCCGCTCCAGGCAAGCAGAGCTGACAGCAAAGCGGGACCGAGAAGACTGCCGGACAAGAACCCTCCAAGGCTGGCAGAATCCGAGGTTAACGCATGGGCACCGAGGTGAATCTCAAACACTCCGGCAACCAGTGGAGACGGGAGCTGCGGCAGCAGCCTGGTGATGATGTTAATAACTACAGCGAACATGATCATATAGCCGCCTACGATCATCAGATTCTGGACGGCGGCGGATACAGATTCGCCGAGCACCTTGCCGAAGCCCCGTCCGTCTCTCGCACGGGCATCCAGTGCCGCCTGATGGATTCGCCCGGGCAAGGATGCTTTTTTGGCGTGCGGGCCGCTGCCGGGCGGTCTGCTGACAGTGGCGGCAGCCCCGCTGCTCTTCCGCGTTCCGCTAAAGAGAGCGGATAGCCATCCGGCGGCAAGGCCTGACAGCCAGTGAATGGCAAGCAGGGCATATCCGGCTGCCGGACTGTGCAGAAAAGCGGTGCCGACGACAATAAGTAGTGTAACCGGGCTGGCATAATGGACCATGGAGGCCAGACGTCCGGCATCCTTGTCCGTGATGTCCCCCTGCTTATGCAGCTGCATTACCGCTCCGGCTCCGGCCGGGAAGCCGGCGGTGATTCCGAGCACAAGCGTCCAGCCGCCTGCTCCTGGAAGCCGGAACAGGCGTTTCATCAGCGGCTCCAGCAGGACGCCGATGCCGTGCACGAACCCTGAAGCGGTCAGCATCTCTGACAGGATCAGGAATGGCAGCAGTGCCGGGAAGACAAGGGTCCACCAGAGCTTCAGTCCCGCAAGGGAAGCCTTGAATGAGGACTCCGGTGCCAGGACGATCGCTATAGCGAGCAGGATCGCAGCCGCCCCTGATAGGAATGGAGCCGAACCCCGGAAGAACCGCCGTATTGTAAAGTTAATCATTAGTAGCATCACCTCTTCATAGCTTAGGACATGGGCAGAGCTTGTTATCAATTTATGCAGGGGAGACAACCATCATGCCACAGCCGGAGAGAAGCTCCCGGCTCCTGGCAGCACATTCCAATGCCGGGGCTGCATGCCGCGGGAAAGAAGGGGAAGAGACTTGAGGCAACAGAAACGCCGTGTGGGTATCCGCGCCACAGCCTACTTATTTACATTTGTGGTCATTCTCTATGTTGCTGTCTTTATGAATACTCCGTATATTGTGTATCAGCCGGGAAGCGCCTCCGAGGTAGCCCCGATGATCAAGGTGGAGAATGCTGATCCCGAGGAGCAGGGCACGTTCATGATGACTACCGTATCTGCCAGTTATGCCAATGTGGCTCTTCTGGTCGCCTCCGTATTTAACTCGAATGCAGAGGTTGTCCTGAAAGAGACCCGCCTGCAGGATAAGACGGAGCAGGAATATGCGGCTGAGCAGGTCTTTTATATGAACAGTTCACAGTCGTATGCTGTACAGGCCGCTTATCATGCTGCCAAAGTGCCGTATGAGGATATTGTGGATTATTTGTACGTGTTCTCGGTGCCGGACGCAACCAATCAGGGCCAGTTCAAGCCGGGCGACAAGATTATCAGTGTAAAAGGACAGCACGCAGCCGATCCGGCGGCTCTGTCCGCCTTGCTGTCCGCATATAAAATCGGCGATACCGTTGAGGTAGTCCTGCAGCGTGGAGGCAAGGAAATATCCGAGCAGGTGAAGCTGGTGGAGGTTAAGGATAAAGAAACCTCGGCCGGACGGCCGGGCTTCGGGGTTGTTATCGGAGCCGTTCAGAAGGTACAGCCTAAGGAAGAGGGGAAAGGCGTCAGTTTTGTGGATACGAATGTAGGAGGACCTTCCGCAGGACTGATGTTCACCATGGAAATCTATAACCGGCTCACTCCGGGGGATTTGACCAAGGGCCACCGGGTAGCAGGGACGGGTACAATAGATGCTGAGGGAAATGTGGGGGCAATCGGCGGAGTGAAGCATAAGATTGTGGCTGCTGACCGCAAAGGTGCCGAATTCTTCTTCGTTCCGGTCAAAAACTATGAAGAAGCCAAGGCGAAAGCTGACCAGATCGGCACAGACATGAAGCTTATTCCGGTATCGACTCTGTCAGACGCGCTGAAATATATGGAAGAACAGCCGGTCATCAAATCCTGACCGGCGGCTCCAGGTAATCGCTGTACAGATCATTTCGTACAGGATCGGCATAGGCAGCGGCGAACACAGCTGCCGCCTGCAGATCCTGCTCCAGCATGGGATGGGAGAAGCGCGCAGGGCTTGTGACTACCGGAAGTGCCGCGCGCTGCTTCATTTGCTTCAGCAGCCTGCGGCCGCTCTCCCGGAAGCCGAGAACCCGGATATAACCCGGACCCTGGGCCGGTGCGGCCGGGGTCATTTCTACTTTGCTGTGATTCAGCAAGGTATGAAGCAGCAGACGCTGCAGCCGTGTATGGGTGTAGCGTCTGCTCTTCAGCTCCTGCAGAAGACCGGCGACCGTGAACCTGCCGAGCTGGGGAAGGATGCGGAGTATCCGGTTCTCCAGCCCTTCATTCATATCCTGCACCGTTCGCAGCTCGGCGGCTGAGTGTGTGGAGAGCATGTGGCGCAGCGGAGCCCGGAAGTCCTCAAGCGTAACCGGACCCCGGCCCGCTGCATGCTCTCTCTCCAGGATGGACACGCTATACTCCGGCATGTATGCCGCCGGAGAGCTGCCTTCCCGCAGCAGCCTGCGGATTGCTGTCGCACTGGCAATGGACGACCCGCCCTGCAGCGGGTCGTGGAAGCCCGCGCCGGTCCGCGGCACGGTGAAGGGCCTGATTGCGCTGCCGAGCCGCTGCAGCGCGATCAGATAGTGCAGGCCGAGGCTGTTGTTGGGCTGCCGCAATAGAATTTCGGCATCTGCCGGTTTCTCCTCTCCCATGAAAGAGGCCTTCCAGGCCGCCGCCGCAGCTGCGCTGTATGCGGCGGGGAATCCCGCGCCCTGCGCCATGCGCGCGCGGATCTCGTCCTTAAGCGCGCTGCTCTCCTCGGCCAGGAATCCGGCCAGGGGGAGCAGCGCGTCCAAAGTGCCGGCTTCGGAGCCGAAGCACAGGCTGTCCACGACGCCGGTCGCCTCCAGCAGGAATACCGCTCCGAAGGCGAACCATTCCGCCGGCTGGACGGCATACGCCACCGGCAGCTCAATCACGAGGTCGGCGCCCATATGCAGCGCCATCTCGGTGCGGGCGCGCTTGCTGACCGCCGCCGGCTCGCCGCGCTGGGTGAACGGGCCGCTCATGATGACGATGGAGCTTTCGGCTCCGGAGATTCTTTTGGCCTCGCTGAAATGGTGGACATGCCCGTTATGTAAAGGGTTATATTCGGCTATAATGCCTACAGTTGTCACGTTTGCTTCACGCCCTATTCTGGGATATCTGACGATTCGGGTTCCGGAATCAGGTTCATTCCTTCCCGTTTTTTGCAGATTTCTTGTATTTAACTTATGTATATCATAAATTGTCTCTGTCCCTGAAACAATATAAAGGAAAAATGGTTGACAAAGTTCGGTAATAATAGGTATAATAAATTTTGTTTGTTTGGAGTGATAACTATGAACATTCACTTTCGCAAATTAGCGAATGCCGACGAGCCCCTGGTCCTCCACGATGTTGTGGATGTCAGTGAGGTTGTCAAAGGGCGCAAGGATATTCTTGCTGTTGCACCACTCTCAGTAGACCTTAAAGCGCTGCCCGCGGGAACCGATAGTGTGAACGTGGTGGGAACACTGAGTGGAGAAGTGGACATGTTATGTTCACGTTGTCTCACAGAGGTTAACAGTAAGCTGAACATTCCTTTCGCTGAGACTTTCAAGTGGCTTAAACAGCCAATTCTTCCGGAAGATGAAGGTGAGGAACTCATTTACATCAAGGATGAGATTGTGGATCTTATCCCCTATGTGGAAGAAAATTTCGTACTGCACTTACCGGATTCGGTATTGTGCAAGGCAGACTGTCTTGGTCTTTGTCAGAAATGCGGACAGAACTTGAACGAAGGCACCTGCAGTTGCGACAACACAGTGATCGATCCAAGACTCGCTGGGTTGAAAGGATTCTTTACCAAGCAAGATAACTAAGAACAAATCCCGGGTTATAACGGGTCAAAACCAAAATCAGGAGGTTGATTAACATGGCAGTACCACAACGCAGAACGTCCAAGACACGCCGTGACAAGCGTCGTACTCACTTTAAACTGGTAGTTCCAGGTATGGTGAAATGTGAACAATGCGGAGAGCTGAAACTGGCTCACCACGTATGCAAAGTTTGCGGAACATACAAAGCAAGAGAGATCATCAAACAATAGTTTGCATATTTGCATATAAGAGTAGCACTTCATCTGCCGGTGAAGTGCTATTTTTTTGGGGATATATGAATTTATATGCTTTACATGATAGTTCCCTTCTGATTCTTGCGCCGTATCCCCAAGCACGCCGCGGGTTTGCGCGGGTTTTCAAGTCAAAGCTTTATTTTTGCGGCGTCATGCTTTATACTACATATTAGTACCTGGTTCTAATTGTTAATTAAGAACAGAGAGTTATAACTACAAGCGGCCACTCTTGCGGCCGGATGCTTTTCATTAAAGGCATGTGCCAGGAGGTGAGTCGCCATCGAACGGTTGTCCAAGAAAGAACGGCAGCAGCAGCTGCTCTCAATCATTGAAGGTAATCCTTTTGTAACGGACCGGGAATTGACCCGCCAGCTGAAGGTGAGCATTCAGACGATCCGGCTGGACCGGATGGAGCTGGGGATTCCGGAGCTGCGTGAACGGATGAAGCAAATGGCAGAGCACTCCTATGATCAGGTCCGCTCGCTGCCTGTCGACGAAGTGGTTGGTGATATAGTCGATTTGCAGCTGGACCGGAGCGGGATTTCAATTTTTGAGATCCGTGAAGAGCATGTCTTCTCCAGAAACGGGATTGCCCGCGGCCACTATGTCTTCGGCCAGGCGAATTCGCTGGCAGTTGCTGTTATCAATGATGAGATTGCCCTGACCGCTTCAGCCGATATCCGGTTCGTGCGCATGGTCCGGCTGGGTGAGAAATGTATCGCCAAAGCGCAGGTACGCTCGCTTGCGGGCCGGAACGGCAAAGCTGAGGTGGACGTGTTTACATATGTTGGAGAAGAACTTGTATTTCAAGGCCATTTTGTAGTGTACCGTTCTGCAATTGAAGAGTACAGCGAAGGGGGAAACCGGAGTGCTGATCGCCATTGATGCCATGGGCGGGGATAATGCTCCTGAGTGTAATGTAGAAGGGGCCCTGGCTGCAGCAGCGGAGTGGAGTGATACGCAGATCGTGCTGGTCGGTGATGAAGCCAGACTTGCACCGCTGCTGAAGAACAAGCCGTCTAATGTGACGGTGCGTCATGCGGGGGATGTGATCGGTTCCGATGAGGAGCCAGTGAAGGCGGTCCGCCGTAAAAAGGATTCGTCCATGGTAGTCGCCGGACGGATGGTGCGCGAAGGTGAAGCCGATGCCATGATCTCGTCAGGCAATACCGGAGCACTTATGACTACGGGGCTGCTGGTTGTGGGAAGAATGCAGGGTATAGAACGTCCTGCCCTGGTGGCGATGATACCGACGCTGGATGATGTCGGCGTATTAGCCCTGGACCTGGGTGCCAATATGGATGCCAAGCCGCAGCATCTGGCCCAATATGCCCTGATGGGCAGCATATACCGCAATAAGGTGCATGGTATTGCGAAGCCCCGGGTAGGCCTGCTGAACGTAGGGACAGAGCCGGGCAAGGGGAATGAGCTGACCAAAGAAGCTTATCCGCTGCTTAAAGCTTTGACAGGGATTCATTTTGTCGGCAATGTGGAGGCACGGGATGTGCTCACCGGAGCCTGCGATGTGCTGGTCTGTGACGGGTTTGCCGGCAATATCCTTCTGAAGACACTGGAAGGAACGGCAGGCGCCATGTTCTCTCTGCTGAAGGAGCAATTCAGCAAGTCGCTTAAGACCAAGCTGGGCGCAGCCATACTGATGCCGGAGCTTAGAAGTCTTAAGGGCAAAATGGATTATAAGGAGCACGGCGGAGCGCCGCTGCTCGGTCTTAGCGGTCTCGTAGTGAAGGGGCATGGTTCCTCCGACGGCAACGCGGTGAAGAATGCGGTAAGGCAGGCCCGGATTGCGCTGCAGGCGGATCTGGTAGCCAGTATATCCAGAGAAATTAGCGGGAAGTGAGTGACGATATGAAACAATTACGTCCGGTAGGAATCATTGGTACAGGTAAATATGTACCCGAAAGAATATTGACCAACAGCGATCTGGAGAAGATCGTCGACACAAACGATGAATGGATTGTCAGCCGTACAGGTATCCGGGAACGGCATATTGCCGCTCCGGAACAAGCCACCTCCGATCTTGCTTATGAAGCAGCGCTGAAGGCATTGGAATCCGCCGGCATGAAGGCGGAAGAGCTTGATCTTATTATTGTGGCCACAGTTACACCGGACAGCACTTTCCCATCCACAGCCTGTATTCTTCAGGACAAGCTGGGCGCTAAGGGGGCTGCGGCCTTTGACCTGTCGGCAGCCTGCTCCGGGTTCGTCTACAGTCTGGCTACGGCAACCGGCTTTATCCAGAACGGCATGTATAACAATGCGCTTGTTATCGGTGCGGACACATTGTCGCGCATCACGGATTATACAGACCGCAATACCTGTGTACTGTTCGGGGATGGTGCCGGCGCAGTCATCGTAGGTGAAGTTCCGGAAGGCCGCGGCTTCCAGTCCTTCGATCTTGGCGCTGAAGGTTCCGGCGGCAGCCTGCTCAAGATGGAAGCAGGCGGTTCACGTCTGCCAGCCTCCCAGCAGACGGTAGAAGACAAGAAGCATTTCATCTATATGAACGGCCGTGAAGTATTTAAGTTCGCAGTGCGCGTTATGGGCACGGCTACGGAACGTGTGCTTACCAAAGCAGGATTGACCAAGGAGAATATCGACTTGTTCGTGCCTCACCAGGCCAACATCCGGATTATTCAATCGGCGATGCAGCGTCTGGATCTGCCGCCTGAGAAATGTGTCATCAACGTTGATAAATATGCGAATACTTCAGCGGCATCCATTCCGCTGGCACTTGTGGAAGCAGCAGAGGAAGGCCGGATGAAGGAAGGCGACACTGTGCTTATGGTCGGCTTCGGCGGCGGACTCACCTGGGGTGCTTCCGTACTGATCTGGTAAAGAATAGGGCAATACTAACAGAACGAAGCGGTTCTATCCTGGCGTAAGGCGGGAGGAGCCGCTGTTAACGGGAAGGGAGCTTTTAGCATCATGGGTAAAATCGCATTTGTCTTTCCCGGTCAGGGTGCACAGGCAGTTGGTATGGGTAAGGATGTATATGAAGCCCTGCCGCAGAGCCGTGCAGTATTTGAAAAGGGTGACGAAGTTCTTGGATTTCCGCTAAGCAAGCTTATATTTGAAGGACCTGAGAGCGAGCTTAAGCAGACTGTCAATACACAGCCGGCATTGGTTACAGCCAGTGTGGCTTATCTGGAAGCACTGCGGGATTTAGGGGTAACGCCTGATTATGTAGCAGGTCACAGTCTTGGTGAATACAGCGCTCTTGTAGCCGCCGGGGTCCTCTCTTATGAGGATGCAGTGCGGCTGGTACGTCTGCGCGGACAATTCATGGAAGAAGCTGTACCAGGAGGACAAGGGGCTATGGCTGCTACACTTGGCGCAGACCGTGCAGCACTCACGGAACTTTGCCGCAGTATTTCAGAGGCTGGCAATTCCGTTGAGCTGGCTAACGTCAACTGCCCGGGACAGATCGTGGTTTCCGGCACCGTGGCTGGCGTGAATGAAGTGGTGCAGCGTGTTAAGGAAGCAGGCGGCAAACGGGCAATTCCGCTGGAGGTCAGCGGCCCGTTCCACTCCTCATTAATGAAGGAAGCCGCTGAAAAGCTGGCTGCAGAGCTGCAGAAAGTAACCTTTAATGCTCCTGTTATGCCGGTAATCGTCAATGTCACAGCTGCCCCGGTTGCAGATCCGGAAGAGATTCGTAATCTGCTGGTAGCGCAGGTATTCTCTCCTGTACTCTGGCAGGACAGCGTGGAATGGCTCATTGCAGACGGCGTGGACACTTTTGTAGAGATCGGCTCCGGCAGTGTGCTGGCAGGCCTGATCCGCAAAATTGACAAGAATGTTAAGCTCGTGAATATCAACAGTCTCGAGAGCGCTCAGACTGGCTGGTAATCCGCTTGGCATGAGAATAGCGGCATGATTATTGAAGGGGGACAACTGGAAATGTTTGCAGCACTCAAAGGTCAGACCGCCCTTGTTACCGGCGGTTCCCGGGGGATTGGCCGCGCAATTGCACTGGCGCTGGCGGAGCAGGGCGTGAAGGTTGCCGTGAACTACTCGGGCAGCCTTCAGGCGGCAGAGGAAACTGTAGCCCGGATTCAGGAGCTGGGCTCGGAAGGAATTGCTCTGCAAGGGAATGTCGGTAACAGCGAACAGGCGGAGAACCTCGTGAAAGAGGTTATTAACACTTGGGGAAAAATCGATATTCTTGTGAATAATGCCGGCATTACCCGGGATAATCTGATTATGCGCATGAAAGAGGAAGAATTCGACCAGGTCATCGAGACGAATCTGAAGGGCGTGTTCAATTGCCTGAAGGCAGCGACACGTCCGATGATGAAGCAGCGTTACGGCCGGATCATCAATATTTCCTCTGTCGTGGGTGTGACGGGTAATCCCGGACAGGTGAACTATACGGCTGCCAAAGCAGGGGTTATCGGGATGACGAAATCCGCGGCACGCGAGCTGGCTTCACGGGGAATTACCGTGAACTGCATTGCACCGGGGTTCATCGATACCGATATGACCCGTGAGCTGTCCGATGAAGTCCGCAGTGAGCTGGTTAAGGGGATTCCCCTTGCCAAGCTTGGGCGGGCGGAGGACATTGCTAATACGGCGGTATTCCTGGCCTCGGAAGGGGCAGCCTACATGACAGGCCAGACACTTCATGTGGATGGCGGAATGTACATGTAAGGTAACGCCAGCGTTAGATCATTACGGGGGAAGAGAGCAGAGGCGGCCAGAAAGCGTTTTTTGTGCTCTATGGTATTTTGACTTCATATCTCGTATAATACCAAAAGAGGAGGTGAACCGGATGTCCGATGTATTGGAGCGTGTAAAACGCATTGTCATCGACCGCTTAGGTGCCGATGAAGCTGAGGTAACATTAGAAGCGTCTTTCAAAGATGATTTAGGTGCTGATTCTCTTGATGTAGTAGAATTGGTTATGGAATTGGAAGATGAATTCGATATGGAAATCTCTGATGAAGATGCAGAGAGTATTACGACCGTGGGTGAAGTTGTGAAGTACATACAATCTCATACCTAGAGTCATATGATTGAGGGTCCCGTTCCTGCCAGGGCGGGACTTCTCCTCATTTTAAGGTAATTTAAGGGCAGCAGCAAAGGGTGCATGGGCATCTTTATGGGGAAAATAACAGAACCGCAGATTGGTTAATTTTGCGGCGACTGCAGTTTATATAGACTTCTGGCCGGAATACATTTACATGTTGTAGAAGTATATACAGCCTACAGATGGGGTGAACGCGTTTGAGTCAAAGAGTGGTTGTTACAGGTATGGGAGTGATGACATCGCTGGGCAAGGATCTGGAAACGTTCTGGGACAGTCTGATGAGCGGTACATCCGGAGTATCTCTTGTTGAAGCTTTTGATGTCAGTGAATATACTACGCGAATCGCGGCTTCGGTCAAGGATTTCAATGCTGAGGAACGTTTCGGCCGTAAGGAAGCCCGCAAGATGGACCGTTTCGTGCAATTTGCGGTTGCTGCCGGCGAAGAAGCCCTGAAGGACAGCGGACTGAAGATTGGTGAAGATATCGATGCTGAGCGTATCGGCGTGTCTGTCGGCTCCGGTATCGGCGGTCTGGGTACTTGGGAAGACAATCACAATCTGCTGCTGGAAAAAGGCCCGAAACGGGTCAGCCCGTTCTTCATTCCAATGATGATTGCCAACATGGGCTCCGGCCAGCTGTCGATCAATCTCGGTGCCAAAGGTCCGAATACAACGACGGTAACCGCTTGCGCGACAGGCAGCCATTCCATTGGTGAATCCTTCCGCCTGATCCAGCGCGGTGATGCGGATGCGATGATCTGCGGCGGTGCAGAAGCAACCATCCGTCCTACAGGTATGGCAGGCTTTTGTGCAATGAGAGCCATGTCCACCCGCAATGACGAGCCGCAGAAGGCAAGCCGCCCGTTCGATGTTGACCGTGACGGTTTTGTTATGGGTGAAGGCGCAGGAATCCTGATTCTCGAATCTCTGGAACATGCAGAGAAACGCGGAGCCAAGATTTACGCCGAAGTGATTGGATATGGCCTGAGTGCCGATGCCCATCATATGACGGAGCCTGATCCTGACGGTGCAGCACGCTGCATGAAGATGGCGATCCGCGATGCCGGAATTAATCCGGAGGATATCGATTACATCAATGCGCATGGTACCTCAACACCGGTAGGCGACAAGTCGGAAACCGCGGCTGTCAAGAAAGCTCTGGGTGAGCACGCGTACAAGGTAGCAATCAGTTCCACCAAATCAATGACAGGCCACTTGCTTGGCGCTGCCGGCGGTGTGGAAGCGATTATCTGCGGTCTTTCGCTGCAGAAGGGCATGATTGCTCCTACGATTAATTTGGACAACCCTGATCCGGATTGTGATCTGGATTATGTTCCGAATGTGCCCCGCAAAGCGGATCTAAATATCGCGATGTCGAATTCATTCGGATTCGGAGGCCATAACGCGACTGTTATACTCAAAAAATATAATAAGTAGGGGGACAGTGCAGTGAAAGGAGACCTGAAGCAGTTACAAAGCCAACTTCAAATCCAATTTCACGATCCTGTACTTCTGAAGCAGGCTTTTACCCATGCATCTTATGTGAACGAACACCGTTTCAATCAGCATCAGGACAACGAGCGTCTGGAATTTCTGGGTGACGCTGTGCTGGAGCTTACGGTGTCCGAATACTTGTACAATCTGCTCCCGGACAGGCCTGAAGGGGAACTGACCAAGCTGCGTGCCGCTATTGTATGCGAGCCGTCGCTGGTCCGGTTTGCCGAGACGCTCGGTTTCGGACGGTTTGTGCTGCTGGGTAAAGGGGAAGAACTTACGGGCGGGCGTACCCGCCCGGCTCTGCTGGCCGATGTGTTTGAAGCCTTCGTGGGAGCGCTTTATCTCGATCAGGGACTGGAAACGGCCCGGAAGTTTCTGGATAATCACGTTTTCCCGCTGGTCGAAACCGATGGTAAGCTGCAAATGCAGATGAGCGATTTCAAAACAGAGCTTCAGGAACTGATACAGCATCATGGCATGGGTACGCTGGAATATCGGATTATTGAAGAACGCGGACCGGCGCACGAGCGCGAATTCGTATCTGAAGTGTTCATGGCCAGCCGTTCGCTGGGCAGCGGCAGCGGCCGCTCCAAGAAGGAAGCGGAACAGCAGGCAGCGGCAGCGGCGTTATTGCGTCTGAAGGAAGACGGGGCCTGAGGTAGACTTGAACAGCAAAGCTGAGCAAGCGGAGTAGAGCAGCAATGGTCTGAATGCCGGCGTTTAGGCGGAAGTCAGACTTTTGCTGCTCTTTTTCGAAATGAAGGATGTAACAGGATGCCCGGATTGGAGTTTGACGATTCTAGGCAAGGAAACGCTATGGTATAATGGGTTAGAGGTGATAGGCGAGTTATGTTTCTGAAACGGATTGAATTAGCGGGCTTCAAATCATTTGCCGACAAAACGGAAATGGAATTTGTGCGCGGAATTACGGCCGTAGTCGGCCCGAACGGAAGCGGCAAAAGTAATATTTCCGACGGCATACGCTGGGTGCTTGGCGAACAGAGTGCCAAATCACTGCGCGGCGGTAAAATGGAGGATATTATCTTTGCCGGAAGTGATGCCCGCAAAGCGGTCAATTATGGCGAGGTCTCCCTTACGCTGGATAATGAGGATCATGTACTGCCGCTGGATTTCAGCGAGGTTACGGTTACCCGCCGTGTGCACCGCAGCGGAGAAAGTGAATATTTAATCAATAAGCAAGCCTGCCGGCTGAAGGATATCACAGAGCTGTTTATGGATACCGGAATCGGCCGCGAGGCTTATTCGATTATTGGACAAGGCCGGATTGAAGAGATACTCAGTACCCGTTCTGAAGACCGGAGGGGGATATTTGAAGAAGCTTCGGGGATTGTTAAATATAAATCACGTAAAAAAGACGCCGGGCGCAAATTGGACGAGACCGAGCAGAATTTGCTGCGGATTCATGACCTGATCAGTGAGCTTGAGGATCAGGTGGGGCCGCTGAAGGATCAGTCCGAGAAGGCCATCCGTTACAAGGAACTGCGTGAGCAGCTGAAGCATCTCGAGATCTCGGTGTATGTGCATCAGATTGAAGGCATACATACGGCCTGGCAGGAAGGCAATACACGGCTTGAGCTGCTGAAGAATGAACAACTTGAGCTGTCCACGGTAGTCTCCGCCCATGATGCGAAGCTGGAGAGCGGCCGTGCTGAGCTGCGGAGCCTGGAGCAGGAAGTGGAGAAGCTGCAGGAGCAGCTGCTGCACTACAGCGAAGCGAACGAGAAGAGCGAAGGCTACGGAGAGCTCCTCAAGGAACGCCGCCGTAACCTGGAGAACAACCGCGAACAGCTGATGCAGACCCTGGGTTCTGTAGGGGAGCGTTCTGAGGGACGGCAGCGTGAGCTGGCGGAGCTTGAGCATAAGCTGAAGCAGTCCCGCCAGGCGCTGGAGGAACTGCGTCTGCAGCTGGCTGATGAAGAATCCAGGCTGCAGGGTGTTGCCGGGGGTATCAGCCAGAGCAAGGAAGAGAAGCTGAAGAGCGCGCTGCTCGAGCTGATGAACCTGATGGCTCAGGCGCGCAATGAAATCCGCTATGCGGATCAGCAGAAGGAGAGCCTGGAGAAGCGGATGAGCCGCAGCCAGGAAGAGAGCGGCAAATGGACAGCCCGGCTGGAGGAGCTGACCTCTGCCCAGAGCGGGCTTAAGGATAAGATTGCCGGACTCGGCAAGGAAATCGGCCTTTTGCGCGGTGCGTACATTACGGAGAGCGAGCAGACCGGTAAGCGGCAGAAGCTGCTGGAGGAAACGCAAAGCGGCCTGCGTAAATGGGAGCAGAAACGCGAAGCCCAGGTCTCCCGGCATGAGACGATGAAGGAAATGCAGGATGATTTTGACGGCTTCATGCTTGGGGTTAAGGAAGTGCTGAAAGGTGCCCGCAAAGGACAGTTAACCGGTGTACACGGCGCGGTTGCTGAACTAATCTCCGTTCCGGAGAAGCTCGAAATGGCTATCGAGACGGCCATGGGCGCTTCGCTGCAGCATGTTGTTATGGAGAACGAAGCTGTGTCCCGGCAGGCGATTGCTTTCCTGAAGCAGCGCCAGCTGGGACGGGCGACCTTCCTGCCGCTGGATGTAATCCGGCCCCGGCAGATTACCGGCAGTGACCGCAGTATGGTGGAAGGTGCCGAGGGGTTTGTCGGAATCGGTTCTGAGCTGGTTGGTTTCGAGGAGAAGTATTCTAGCATTGTAGGGAGTTTACTGGGGAATGTGGTTATCGCTGAGAGCCTGGAGCAGGCGAACCGCATTGCGGCCAAATGCCAATACCGGTACAGAGTCGTAACGCTTGAAGGAGATGTTGTCAATGCCGGCGGTTCGATGACCGGGGGCAGCCAGCATAAGAAGAACAATAGTCTGCTCAGCCGCAAACGGCAGCTGGACCAATTGTTCGGCGAGATTGAAGAGAGCGAACAGCAGATTGCCAAGCTGAAGCAGGGAATCCTCCGTCTGCGCACCGAGCAGGACAAAGCGGCTCAGAAGCTGGAAGAGCTGCGGCATGACGGTGACGAGAAACGTCTGGAAGAGCAGCGAGTATCCGGTGATCTAAAGCAGCTGGAGCAGGAGCTTCGCCATGTTAAGGAGCAGGTAGAGGGTGCGGGTGCAGAGCGCAGCGGATTCGAGAATGAGGTCCGCGGCTTCGAAGAGACCCGCAAGCAGGCGGAGGCTGAGCTTGCCCGGCTGGAGAAGGAAGAGAAGGAAGCCCACGAGGCCATCCGGAACGCCGAATCCGACCGTAAGGCAAATGAAACCGCCAAGGAAGAGCTGCAGGGTAAGCTGACGGGCATGAAGGTTACGGAAGGGAAGCTGGACCAGGAGATATTCTCCCTGGAGGAGCAGCTGCGGCGTATGCGACAGGATGCCGGCTCGCAGGAGAAAGAGCTGCGGCAGAGCCGCAGCCTGCTGATGACCATCGAGCAGGATCTGGAAGAGAATACACGCGAAGCTGTGAAACAGAAGGAAGATGTGAACAGCTTACGGCTCAAGAAGGAAGATACCTCAGCGAAGCTCGACCTGGCCCGTGCCGACCGCACCGCGATCTCACGCAAGCTGGAGCTGGCCGAAGGAGAGACCAAAGACCAGCGGCAGGCGCTTAAAGTGGTTGAAGACAAGCTACGATCAACGGAGGTTGCCGTCGGGCGGCTGGACGTGGAGCTGGATAATATACTGCGCAAGCTGAGCGATGATTATGAACTAAGCTATGAGCTGGCTAAGCAGCGTTATCCGGTTCCCGAGGATGTACCTGCAGCGCAGATGGAAGTACAGCGTCTGAAGCGCAGCATCTCCGGACTGGGTGAGGTGAATCTGGGCGCCATTGAAGAGTATCAGCGGGTGCATGAACGCTATACCTTCCTCAGCGGACAGAAAGACGATCTGGTCGAAGCCAAAACTACGCTGTATCATGTCATTCATGAGATGGAAGAGGAAATGTCCAAACGCTTCAAGCAGACCTTTGATGCTATCCGCCGTGAATTCGGCACGGTATTCTCAAAGCTGTTCGGTGGTGGACGGGCAGACCTGATGCTGCTTGATCCGGAGCATATGCTGGATACGGGGATTGATATTGTTGCCCAGCCTCCGGGCAAAAAACTGCAGAACCTGCAGCTTCTGTCTGGCGGGGAACGCGCATTGACCGCTATGGCCTTGCTGTTCGCGATCCTTCAGGTCAAGCCGGTGCCGTTCTGCGTACTGGATGAAGTGGAAGCGGCGCTGGATGAAGCCAATGTCGTGCGCTTCGCCCAATATCTGCGCGAGTTCTCGGAGCAGACGCAGTTTATCGTAGTCACCCACCGCAAAGGAACAATGGAGGAAGCCGATGTCCTCTATGGTGTGACCATGGAAGAGGGTGGCGTATCCAAGCTCGTATCGGTGCGGCTGGAGGATGAAGAGGCGGAAATTGCCTGATAGGTAGATGCTTACGAAGCGGGTTTTATTGCGGAGTAATTCTAAGCAGTATCGCTTCATAAAACTTTTAGGAGGAACAATATGAGCTTTTTTAAGAAACTGAAAGAAAGCATCTCCGGCAAAACGGAAAGTGTAACGAAACAATTCCGCGACGGCCTGGAGAAGACCCGCAAGGGCTTCGTTGAGAAGGTCTCTGATCTGATCATCCGCCGCAAAAAGATAGATGAAGAATTCTATGAAGAGCTGGAGGAGATTCTGATCGGTGCCGATGTTGGCGTCAATACAGTAATGAATCTGGTAGAAGAGCTTCGCGTCGAAGTGAAGCAGAAGCGGATCGAGGATGCTGCAGAGCTGCAGCCGATTCTCTCCCGCAAGCTGATGGAGCTGCTGCGCGGCGATGACGATAACAGTCTGAACGAGAACCCGGACGGCATTACAGTCATTCTGTTCGTAGGCGTGAACGGGGTCGGTAAGACTACAACGATCGGCAAGCTGGCGCACCGTTATAAGCAGGAGGGCAAGAAGGTACTGCTGGCGGCAGGTGATACTTTCCGTGCGGGTGCAATTGAACAGCTCGAGGTCTGGGGCCAGCGCGCTGGCGTGGACGTGATCAAGCAGCAGGCAGGTTCTGACCCGGCAGCTGTTATGTTCGATGCGGTACAGGCTGCCAAGCAGCGTAACGTAGACGTACTGATCTGCGATACCGCCGGCAGACTGCAGAACAAGAGCAATCTGATGGAAGAGCTGAACAAAATCTTCCGGGTCATTCAGCGCGAAATACCGAGTGCCCCGCATGAGGTACTGATGGTGCTGGATGCAACGACCGGCCAGAATGCACTGAGCCAGGCCAAGCTGTTTGGAGAGAAGAGCGGCGTGACCGGGTTGGTGCTGACCAAGCTGGACGGCACCGCGAAGGGCGGAATTGTAGTAGCCATCCGCCAGGAGATGAATCTTCCGGTGAAGCTGGTGGGTCTGGGCGAGAAGATGGAAGACCTCCAGCCGTTTGATTCCGACCAGTTCGTGCATGCCCTGTTCGCAGGCATGATCTCCGAAGAGGAAGAGACCGAAGGACAAGCGTAATATCCGGGTCTCAACTCCTGCTGCATCAGTATGAACGTAATCTACAAGGCCTCCAGGGAGCGAAAATGCCCTGGGGGCTTTTTTGTGTGGGAAAGCAAGAGGAAGCTGCAGCCAGTATGGGGAGCGGCCTGAGAGGAGCTTATTTCCTGAAAAAACCGCTTAATGATAGTGAAGCGGACTGAGATTCCGTTATCCTGTTCATTTGAGCTGAAAATGAGGCGTCAGAAGTCATATAAGGGATTCTCAGTCCGAATGCTCCGCAAATCACCGGAATTTGCAAGAATAGCTGAATTTCAGTCCGCATCATAGGTGATGGGCATGAAGCAGCCCGCCCACATTTAAATAGAAGGAACGGCTGTTGTTTTACCAAGAACACTATAAAATAACAGCACATGAAAAATTCATAATAGTACTGCTTGTCAACGCTTCTGCATACAATTTGATGTATGATTCCCATTAGTACGCCTCCAAAGCACCTTTAAGAGAAAGGAAGCGATTCCAATCATGCGGGATGGTTCATGAACTCCATTTTGCTGTTATATATATTGACATGAACATTATCATTTACGTATTATGAAGTTAGTATTTAATATTTTCATGATAAATTCCTAAAAATTAAGCTAATTTGTCAACAAACTTTACACACCACACTGATCCGAGAGGAGTCGGGCTCATGTCCAAACTAGATCCTTTGCCCGGTGTAGCTCCGTATCCATTGCAGCATTTTTACGACGAAATGTATGCCGATGAACGGAGTATCCGGCCTCATTACAAGCATGTGAACCGCATGTTTTCCGGGATGAGCCCCGAAGAGCTGCAAGGCAAGCAGAAGCTGATGCAGCGTCGGATGATGGAAGAAGGCATTACTTTTACACTCTACAACCCGGCACAGGATCAACCGATGGAGCGGACAATTCCCTTCGACATGATTCCACGGATCATTCCAAAGGCAGAATGGGAGCGGCTTGAAGCCGGCATTGTGCAGCGGATTACAGCACTTAACCTGTTCATTCATGATATTTACCATGAGCAATATATCGTGAAGGACGGGATTGTACCACGGCGGATGATTATATCCAACTGCTATTTCCGGCCGGAAATGACTGGACTTCGGGTCCCTGGCGGGGCGTACGTTACTACCTCGGGGATCGATCTGATCCGCCATCATGACGGTGAGTATTATGTGCTTGAAGATAACTTGCGTACGCCTTCCGGATTCTCCTATTTATTCAAAGGCAGATCCCTTATGAACCAGCTCTTTCCCGAATTATCGTTCGCCAGCTCGATCCGCGATGTGGATCACAGCCTGAACCGGTTCCTGTCGGTACTGCGCAGCCTTTCCCCTTCGCGCACCAAAGATCCGGTGATCGCTCTGCTGACACCTGGCGAGTACAACTCCGCGTATTACGAGCATGCTTTTCTCGCTCAGCAAATGGGGATCCACCTGGTAGAAGGACGAGATCTGGTAGCCCAGGACCATAAGATCTACCTGAAAGAAATGAATGGCCTTCGCCGCGTGGATGTACTGTACCGCCGTTTAGATGATGATTTCATCGATCCTTTGGCTTTTCAGCCCAGCTCACTTCTTGGGGTTGCCGGCTTAATGAATGCCTACCGTGCCGGGAATATCGCAATTGCCAATGCACCAGGAACCGGTGTCGCAGATGACAAGGCCATGTATGTGTATGTGCCGGATATGATCCGTTATTATCTCAATGAAGAACCGATTCTGGGCAATGTTCCAACGTACCTGTTATCCCGGCCGCAGGAGCGGCAGTACGTGCTGGATAATCTGTCCGAAATGGTGGTGAAGGAGACCTCGCTCTCCGGCGGATACGGCATGCTGATCGGAAGCGAGGCGACCAAGCAGGATCTGGTGGATTTCCGGCTCAAGATTCTGGCGGAACCGGAGCGGTATATCGCCCAGCCCATAATGTCGCTGTCCCGTGCACCAGTATTGTCGGGAGCGTCCATGGCGCCGCGCCATATTGATCTTAGAGCATTCGTGCTGATGGGGGCTGACCGCAAGCCCCATGTGATTCCCGGCGGTCTTACCCGGGTGGCGATGCGCGAAGGCTCGCTGGTCGTGAACTCATCACAAGGCGGCGGAGTGAAGGACACTTGGGTAATGGCCTAACGTGATATGGATTCACCAATAATGCAGCATCAATATGTAAGGTGAAGGGGTGGCTACGATGCTGAATCGCAATGCGGAGGCTTTATTCTGGATTGGCCGGTATATAGAACGGGCTGAGAATCATGCAAGGCTGATCGATGTGCATTATCATATTCAACAGGAAGAGGATTTCCAGGCGGAGGGCCATAAGTGGTCAAGGCTGATTGATGCGCTTGGTGTCCGGAATGAATATCTGCAGCAATTCGAGAGCTTCGCCGAGCAGGATGTGCTGTCCTTCATCACACTGGATCTAGGTAATACGAATTCATTATTCTCATGTGTGCATCAGGCCAGGAACAATCTGCGTACTCTGCGCCAGCATTTACCCAGTGAGCTGTGGGACATTGCCAACAGCTTCAATCTGTGGCTTGGCGAGCAGTCGGTAGCAGATATTATGAGCAGCCCCCACCAGTTCTATCAGCAGATCAAAGAACGCGCCGCCATGTTCCTCGGAGCAGAACAGTCGGTGATGCTTCGCGGCAACGAATGGCATTTCATTGAAAGCGGCCGGTTCCTGGAGCGGGCCGAGAATACAACGCGTATTCTTCAGGCAGTAACGGTATCCTGCAAATCGAAGGATATCAATTCGATCTATACGCAGTTGCAAGCGGTGCTGAAATCGGTGAGCGGGTATCAGGCATTCCGCCGGTATTATGCGGATGATATGTCACCGGAGTGCATTTTGGAATTCCTGATTGTAAATCCGCATTTCCCGCGTTCCATAAGATTCTCCTTCCATAAGCTGGAAGAGCATCTGGCTAAGCTGGAGCTTGATAGCTCCGAGAAGGGCTCGGGGCATGAGAAGGTCATCCGCCAGGCGGGGAAGATCAAAGCCGAGCTGGACTATATGGAGAAGGAAGAAATGTCCGGCGACTTGGTCGAGGATGTTCTGCAGGCTCTGATGTTATCCTGCCAGAAGCTCGGCAAAACGATGGAGGGTGCATTTTTTCGCCGTGAAGGAGTCTCGGTATGAAGATCCAAATCAATCACACGACAACCTACACTTATTCGGAGCCGGTGACGGACAGTGTCAATGAGGTCAGACTGACGCCGCGCACCAATTACCGCCAGTCCTGTTACCATCATGAGGTGGAGGTGCATCCGCCGGCCAATCTGTTGACCTATGAAGATTTCTTCGGCAACCGCGTCCATGCCTATTCAGTGAACAAGCCGCATACGGAGATGGTGATCCATACCAAAGCGACGGTGGTGACGCTCGACAAGGCCCAGGGTGCGGACCTGCCGCATATCCCGCTGGAGGAGCAGGTAAAGCTGCTTAATGATGAGAAGTTCCAGAACCGTTATGTGGAGTTTATTCTGCCGACAAGGTATACCGAGGTGACGCCTGAGCTGGTGGAGTTTGCTTCACAGCATCCTTTTGAGGAAGCCGAGGATATGTATGAGTGGACCAAGAAGCTCTCCTCAACGATCTATGAACAGTTCACGTATGACCCTGAAGCGACCAGCGTAAACACAACGGTCAAAAAGGCGCTGAAGCTCAAACGCGGGGTCTGTCAGGATTATGCGCATCTGATGATTGCCGTCTGCCGCAGTGTAGGGCTGCCGTCGCGTTATGTGAGCGGGTATCATTTTGTCGGCGATCTGCAGGGAGGCAATGCTAATTTCGAGCAGGCCTCGCATGCCTGGGTAGAGACCCATATTCCGGGAACGGGCTGGTTGGGCTTCGATCCGACTAATAATGTTGAAGTTAGCTGGCGCTATATCAAGCTTGGACATGGACGGGATTACAAGGATATTGTTCCGGTCAAAGGCGTCTACCGCGGGGTAGCGGGCACCCTTACTGTTAAAGTGGATGTCCGGCGGCTGGATAATTAAAGATAACAGGCGGGGCCTCACATTGGTGAGGTCCTTTCATGTTGTAATTGTGTGATTAACCTGTGCAAGTTGCACAAGTTTTGTGCAATTTTTGCATAAAATGATTATAATCCAGGCTCAATTGGGTAATCTTGAAACAGAGCCATTCACATGAAGATGGACGATACGGAAGGAGAGAGTACATATGAGCCCAAATATAGCTAAAAAGCAGCGTTTTCTCGGGAAAACAGCCATAATTACAGGTGCGGGCTCGGGGATCGGCAGAGCGGCTGCGATTCAGATGGCACGCGAAGGTGCTAATGTGGCCTTATTCGATCTGGTGAATGAACGTACCTCGATCCTGGAGCAGAAGCTGAACAAGCTGCGCAAAGACTGCGCATTAGCCATTGATGTGGATACTTCGGATGCCGTCCGGATGGAAGAAGCGGTGCGCAGGACAGTGGAGCATTTCGGAGGGCTTGATATTGTCTTCGCGAATGCCGGCATTAACGGAGCGGTCGGTCCGATTGAGGAGCTGAGCCTGAGTGATTGGGAGAAAACCATTTCAGTTAATCTGACAGGTACCTTCCTGACGCTGAAATACAGTATTCCCCACCTGAAGGAGAAAGGCAAAGGCAGCATCATTATCACCAGCTCGATTAACGGCAACAGCAGATTCGCCAGCTTCGGCTGGTCACCATACAGTACTACCAAGGCAGGCCAAGTGGCGTTTGCGAAGATGGCCGCACTGGAGCTGGCCAAGTTCAAAATCCGCGTGAATGTCATTTGCCCGGGAGCAATATCCACGAATATCGATGAAAGCACTGAGTTCAATGAGGATGTGGAATCGATTGTGATTCCGATTGAATTCCCCGAAGGTGCACAGCCGCTCGCAGACGGTCCTGGTAAACCTGAGAATGTGGCTGATCTGGTGGCGTTCCTGGCCTCGGATGAGTCGATCCATATTACCGGTGCACAGATTGTTATTGATGGAGCGGAGTCATTGTTATCTTGAGTAGCTTGTATAAATAGGTTGTAGAAAATAACCTTGTCCCAAGATCCGCGTGATCTGGACAGGGTTATTTTATGCCGGCTTGACGATAATCGAATGATCGTTTATTATAGCCTCATGAGACATAAAGATGAGAATAAAAGTGAAGCTATTTTTCAGGCAACCCTGGAGCTGTTGAATGAGATCGGATTCTCCGACACTTCAATGTCCAAGATTGCGAAGCGTGCCCAGGTGTCACCGTCAACTATTTACGTTTATTTTGCGAATAAGGAGGACATGCTCGGCAAGCTGTATACCCGTGTGAAAGAGAAGATGAGCCTGAATATGGTACACGGACTTGAGGCCGATCAGCCGGTGCAGCAGGGAATGGCGGTTATGATGAGGAATCTGCGTGATTTCTTGCTGGAGAACCGGGATTATTTCCTGTTCCTGGAGCAGTTCAGCAATTCTCCGCTGCTTGCGAAATTATGCCTTGATGAGAGTATGGCGCTGATGTTCAAGCCCCTGCATGATTATATCGGGCGCGGGAAGCAGCAGGGCGTGCTGAAGCAGCTTGACGCCAGTCTGCTGTTGACCTATTGTTATTTCCCTGTCACCGCCCTGGCCAAGGAGCATTTCAAAGGAAACGGCGAATTTAACGAGGACAGGCTTTCGGAGATTATCAAGCTTAGCTGGGATGCGATTAAGGCTTGATAATTTCTTTTTTTGATTATAAAAGAACGAACGATCGTTTAATAAATAAGAGAAAGAGGTTAAAGGATATGTCAAAAGTATGGTTCATTACCGGAAGTTCACGCGGTTTAGGCCGTGCCCTTGCTGAGGCTGTATTGGCTAATGGGGATAAACTTGTGGCCACAGCCCGCAATCCGCAGCAGCTTGCGGATCTGGAAGAACGCTACGGCGGGCAAATATTCGCGGTTGCATTGGATGTGACCGATCCGGGGCAGACCGAGGCGGCTATCGCAGCTGCAGTTGAACGATTCGGGCGTCTGGACGTTGTTGTAAATAATGCAGGATATGGTAATATGTCTGCAATCGAAGAGACTTCTCTGGATGATTTCCGTGCACAGATTGAGACAAATCTATGGGGAGTCATCCATGTCTCCAAGGCAGTGCTGCCTGTTCTGCGTGAGCAGGGAAGCGGGCATTTCCTGCAGATATCCTCTATCGGCGGACGTGCAGGGGCTCCGGGACTCGCGGCATATCAGTCGGCAAAATGGGGGGTGGAGGGTTTCTCGGAAGTACTCGCCAAAGAGGCTGCCCCGCTGGGGATCAAGGTGACCATTGTTGAACCGGGGGGATTCCGTACAGACTGGGCGGGGCCTTCCATGAGTCATGTAGAACCCGGAGAACCGTATAAGGACACAGTAGGTCAACTGCTGAAGCATGTGCGGAGCCGCACAGGACAAGAACCCGGAGATCCGGCCAGAGCCGCGCAGGCAATGCTGGCGATTGTGGAAGAGGCCCATCCGCCGCTCCGTCTGCTGCTGGGCAGTGATGCTGTGGGGATGGCCAAGGAGATTGATCAGGCCAAGCTGGCCGAAACCTTACGCTGGGAGGCGCTTAGCACTTCTGCAGATTTTGCCGCGGATTGATAAGATTAGACGCAGAGCGGTTACAGCTAATAGTTATAAGAAAGCAGGCGAATATATGAGATCATCCCAACCTATAACAGCAGGAGGCAAAATCCGTGCAATCATTACCGGTTCTACCGGTATGGTGGGTGAAGGCGTGCTGCATGAATGCCTTACGCATCCTCAGGTGGAACAGATACTGCTGGTCAACCGCCGTCCCTCCGGCATTTCGCATCCCAAAGTAACCGAAATAATCCATGAGAATTTCTATGATCTCAGCAGCATCAGCGGGAAACTTGCGGGCTATAATGCCTGTTACTTTTGCCTCGGGGTATCTTCGGTCGGGTTGAAGGAAGAGGAATACCGCAGGCAGACCTATGATCTTACGATGCATGTGGCCCGGCAGCTGTCTGCCGTAAATCCGGACATGGTCTTCTGCTATGTGACCGGATCAGGTACGGACAGTACAGAACAAGGGCGCAGTATGTGGGCAAGAGTGAAGGGCAAGACGGAGAATGATCTGCGCAAGCTGCCGTTCCGGGGAACCTACTTCTTTCGTCCGGGATTTATCCGGCCTACTCCGGGCTTGACCCGCACACATAAATATTATTATGCTATTGGATGGATGTACCCCGTGCTTCGCGCCTTATTTCCGGGGTATGCCGTAACTCTGCAGGAAATTGGACTGGCCATGATTCATATTGTGAGCCGGGGCCATGACCGTGATATTGTGGAGAACCGGGATATTGCTGCTATAGCCAAACCGTAAGACCCTGCATCACATCCTCCAGAAAAAGGTGATTCCATGAACGAAGAGGTTACAAATTTCATTGCACAAATCAAAGTACCCTGGCAAGCGGAGATATGCTCTAAGTTGCTTCAAGTGATTCACGAAACTATTCCTGACGTGACGGAACGGATTCAGTATGGCAAACCGCATTTTCTCAAAAACGGGAAATATGCAGCTGTAATCTCCACCGCCAAAGGCTGGGTGAGCTTCTCCATATTCAATGCAGCAGCGCTGGAGGTACCTGAAGGCCAATTCGAAGCGGGAAGCGGGGACCGTCTTACAACCAAGCTGCCGGAGGGCAAGACTGTTGATTATGAACTGCTGTCCTCCTTGCTGAAACAAGCCTCGGATTCATTATAGAACGTTTAATTAAATAACCACAGCCTATTTCCAGAGACACTGCCATGATTGGCAGTGTTTTTGTTTTTTAAACAAACAATCTAATTAGATAGTTGTAAAATAACAAACGTAATGATATTATGTCTATATAAAAATAAACAAAGAATGTGGTGATCCAGTTGTCGGAAGGAAATGAAGCGATCCGGATTTCGGAGAAATTCTGGAATGCTTCTATTGCAGAATTGAAGCAGGGCTATACCTGTGAAGGTGACGGACACCTGGCTGTGTTCCATTGTCTGGTCTGCGGTGAGCAGTTCGAGAAGGGGATTATTTATAAGGATGGGGACAGATTCTATGAAGCTGAGAGGTTCGCAGCTCAGCATGTAGATAACATGCACGGGGGGATGTTCGCTTGGCTGCTTACGCTGGATAAGAAGCTGACCGGATTAACGGAGCTGCAGAAGGGTCTGCTGCAGGCCTTCCGTCAAAGTCTCAGTGACGCTGAGGCTGCCAAAGAGCTGGGAATCGGCAGCACGTCCACAGTCCGTAATCACCGGTTCACCCTTAGGGAGAAGATGAAGCAGGCCAGGCTGTTCCTGGCTGTAATGGAGCTGGCCGAAGAGAAGCCGGGGGCTTCATCCCCTTTTGTCAGTATTCCGCGTACGGCTGTGATGGTTGATGAACGGTTCGCCATTACTGAACAGGAGAATACCGAGATATTGGGTGCATATTTCAAACAGGGCCTGGACGGCCCCTTGTCAGAGTTCCCGAAGAAACAGAAACGCAAAGCGGCAATTCTGCGGCATTTGATCCAGCGTTTTGAGACGGGACGTCAGTACAGTGAGAAAGAAATTAACGCCGTGCTGGAATCCGCTTATCCCGATTATGTGACACTGCGGCGCTACCTGATCGATTACGGACTGCTGGACCGCGAAGATGACGGAAGCAGCTACTGGGTGAAATTATAGCAGAAGCTTATGGAAGAATAGATAAGCTAACGCAGATGAGAAGGAGAGACAAGAGAATGGATAAATCAAGACGCAAAGAGCTAGGATATAATTATGCGCACACGCACAGGCCGATGGGGGTATACAGAATTGTAAATACCGGCAACGACAAAGCGTATGTAGGAAGCAGCCTGAATCTCGACGGGGTCTGGAACAAGCATAAGTTCATGCTGGATATCAACAACCATGACAACAAGGAGCTGCAGGCCGATTGGAATAAATATGGTGAGGCCGGATTCCGTTTTGAGGTATTGGAGCAGATTAAGCCTGAAGAAGATTTCGTGGCAGATGTACAGGAATTGAAGAAATACCGCAAAATGCTGCCGGAGCTGGAGACCAAATGGCTGGAGCAGCTGTCTCCTTACGGTGAGCGGGGTTATCATAAGGAGAAGGTAAACCGGGAATGAATTTCATCAGTGCCTGTGCTAAAATAAGGGCAAACAGCAGGTGCTGGCGAATGGAGCGGTGTGTATGGCTATATTATCTTGGCTTGCAGAACAGAGAATTCAGGAGGCCATGCGCAGCGGAGAGTTTGCTAATCTGCCGGGGCATGGCAAGCCGCTGGAACTGGAGGATCTCTCGGGAGTGCCTGAGGATCTGCGGATGTCCTACAAGATCATGAAGAATGCAGGGCTGCTGCCCGAAGAAGTCTCTCTGCGTGCGGAGTGTGTAACCCTGCAAGAATTGCTGGCTGCCTGCCATCGCAGCGGGAACAGCGATAGCGGCGAACGCAAGGAGCTGGAATCCAGGCTGTCCCTCAAGCGCCTGCGCCTGCAGATCCTGCTGCAGGAACGCGGACTGGACGGCAGTGCGGCTTATATGGATTACGGCGATAAGATCCGGCAGCGCCTTGAAGGAATGGACGAGTAGGGAATATGTAGGAGCAGCCTCCGGTTCGAAGAACTGGGGGCTGTTTCTCTGTGTACATAGGTGGAGCTTAAAATATACATAGTCTGTATAGCAGAGGGTTGTACCGTGAGCTCTTATAGTGCAGACAATAATACAGAGCGTTAGCGGATAGTTGTATTTCCTGCAGTTAAAAGACGGAGATGAAGCGGATGATCCGGGATAACAGCATTCTGTACAACTAAAAATAGGAGAATTGTTCTTTTACGGCATAAGAGAATTTAATAAGTGTAGAGAGTGCAATTAAACCGGCTCTAAGGCAGAAATAGCCCGTTATAGTTGTACAAATTACAGTTAAAACTTGAGCCAGAGTCTCCGGTAAAGGAGAGCCTTCAATTCAAACAAGTCGTCCGTTGTTAGTCCGCAGGCAGTTTATAATCTTAATTTGAGCTGAACTCCTTGATATCCGGGCCGGTTTCGCCCATGATAATGAAATGGATATAGCTGATTAAAGTATGTTAATTCCAATTATACCTAATTTGTAGCGGATGATGGAGAGATGAAATGAAGCAGCTTCCAATTATGCAGGTGCTCCCTGACCTGAAAAGAATACTTACAGATACTACTGCGGCAATACTGATCGCCGAGCCGGGAGCGGGTAAGACCACAGGGACCCCTCCGGCTTTTTTGGACGAGCCTTGGCTGGCCGGCAAAACCATTCTCATGCTGGAGCCCAGACGTCTGGCAGCCCGTTCGGCGGCGGCTTATATGGCTTCCTGTCTCGGGGAAAGTGTCGGTCAGACGGTCGGATACCGGATGCGGATGGATACCATGGTGGGCAGGAATACGCGTATTGTTGTGGTTACAGAAGGTGTATTAACGAGAATGCTGCAAAGCGATCCTTCGCTAGGTGATGTCGGACTCGTGATTTTCGATGAATTTCATGAGCGGAGCCTGCATGCTGATCTGGGGCTGGCGCTGACGCTCGAAGCGCAGAGTGTATTGAGGGAGGATCTGCGCATTCTGGTGATGTCGGCGACACTGGATGGTGAGCGGGTATCGGCTCTGCTTGGCGGGGCACCGGTAGTCAACTGTCCGGGACGGACGTATCCGGTTGAAACGGTGTATGTACCGGGCCCCGACAAGATCTATCCCGAGCTAGCGGCGGCCGCAGCCGTGCGCCGGGCACTTACCGAGCAGCCGGGGGATGTACTGGTCTTCCTGCCGGGCGAACGGGAGATCCGCCGGACGGAGCAGGAGCTGGCCTCCGGAGGTCTTCCGGAGGGAACTGTGCTGCGTCCACTCTACGGCCAGCTGCCGCAGCAGATGCAGGAAGCAGCGGTCGCAGCGGCTGTACCGGGAGAACGCAAGGTCGTTCTGGCGACATCCATCGCCGAGACCAGTCTGACGATTGAAGGTGTGCGCACGGTGATTGACACGGGTCTTAGACGGACCCAGGTGTTCTCTCCGCGCACCGGCATGCCGCGCCTGACCACGGTGCCGGTCTCGAAGGCCTCGGCGGATCAGCGGCGCGGCCGGGCCGGCCGCACGGCGCCGGGTGTGTGCTACCGGCTGTGGAGCCGGGAGGAGCATGACCGCCTTCCGGACGATAACGTGCCGGAGATTATGGAGACCGACCTGGCGCAGCTTGCCCTGGAGCTGGCGCTGTGGGGCGTGCCGGAGCCCGGAGCGCTCGCCTGGCTCGATGCGCCGCCTGCCGCGCCTTACGCGCAGGCCACGGCGCTGCTGCGCCAGCTCGGCGCGCTGGACGCCGGCGGCGCCATTACGCCGCACGGCCGCAGCATGGCCGCGCTCGGCGCGCACCCGCGCATCGCGCACATGCTGCTGCGCGCGGCAGACCTAGCAGCGGCGCCGCTCGCGGCACTGCTCGCGGCGCTGCTGCAGGAGCGGGACCTTTTCAAGGGTCCCGCGGCACTAAGCAGCGACCTCACGCTGCGCGTGGAGGCGCTGCTCGGGTCCGGAAGCTCCGCTGCTGCAAGCGGCGGAGCAGACCCGGCGATCTTGCGCGCGGTGCAGCGCGAGAGCCGGAACTTCCTGGCGCAGCTGCACGCAGCGCCGGGTGAAGCCATAGACAACATCAGCCTCAGCGGGCTGCTGTTGTCGTTCGCCTATCCCGACCGCATCGGGCAGAAGCGCGGCGATGGCGCGTTTCTCCTCTCCGGCGGCCGGGGGGCGGCGATGCGCGAGGGCCAGCCGCTGGCGCGCTCGCCCTATATTGTGGCGCCCGGCGTGGATGACCGTGCCGGGCAGAGCCGGATCATGCTTGCCGCAGAGCTCTCCGAGCAGGAACTGCTGAAGCATCATGCGGACAGCCTTCTTGAAGAGCGCGAAGTCTACTGGGACAGCGAGAGCGGAAGCGTGAAGGCGCGCAGAGTAACCAGGCTGGGCGCACTCATCCTGAAGGAGACGACGCATGAACGCGCAACCGCAGAAGAGACGGAACACGTACTGCTGAAAGTGATTGCTGCAGAAGGGCTGGAACGGCTGCCGTGGGACAAGGGAACCATCCAGCTGCGCCAGCGGATGGGCTTCCTTCATGCCTTGCGGGCGGACTTTCCGGATATGTCCGATGCTGCGCTATGCGATACCCTGGACGAGTGGCTGGCCCCGTATATCCATGGAATGCGCAATCTGCGCGATCTGCAGCGTGTGAATCTGACGCAGGCTTTGGAGAATATGCTGGACTGGAACAGCAGGCAGACGCTGAATAGAGAAGCGCCCACACATATTACCGTGCCTAGCGGTTCGCGTATTCCACTGGATTACAGCAATCCGGGATCTCCGGTATTGGCCGTGAGGCTGCAGGAAATGTTCGGGCAGACCGATACGCCGAGGATTGGCGGAGGGAAGATTCCGGTGCTGCTACATCTGTTGTCTCCGGCCAGAAGGCCGATGCAGGTGACCTCAGACCTGGCCAGCTTTTGGCAGGGCACTTATTTTGAGGTCAAAAAAGATTTGAAAGGCCGCTACCCCAAGCACTACTGGCCGGATGATCCGCTGCAGGCTATTCCAACCAACCGCACCCGTCCGTCGAAATAAACATTTTTGCATATTAACGCAAATTAGCCCGCAAAGAATTGGAATCGCTGTTTGGCACACCTGTGAACGGGTAATACAATAGCGAACGACAATTTCGAAGGAGGGCTTCAAGTGACAGATAAAATCGTAGGTGTATTCGATACAGAACAAGAAGCGACCAGAGCAATTGAAAGTTTACAGAGTCAAGGGTTCACTAACGACGATATTTCAGTAATTACACGGGATCGTGATGATTTAAAAAGCATTTCCGAGGATACAGGAACGATGGCGCCGGAAGGGGTAGCAACAGGAGCGGCAACCGGGGGCGTAGTCGGCGGAATCACCGGATTACTTGCAGGAATCGGCGCACTCGCTATCCCGGGGATAGGACCGATCCTCGCGGCAGGTCCCATTGTAGCCACTTTGACAGGTGCTGCAATCGGCGCAGGTGCAGGCGGACTCGTGGGCGGATTAATCGGACTCGGCATTCCGGAGGATGAAGCGCGTGATTACGAAGGATATGTGGACAGCGGCAAAATCCTCGTCCTCGTTGACGACAACGGTCGCGGCAGGGATATCCATAATGTTTTCCGGGGCAACCGTTCCCTTAATGCAAGCCGTTATGACAGCCTCTATGCCGATGATACCGTAAACAGCACACTGGCAGACCGCGGACCTACGAATCCCGATATTATTCCTGAGGATACGAGGGTCGGTAACACGCTGGGTAACAGAGGTGCGATGAACGCCGACAGCGATCCGGATCTCTATAACCGCGACAAATTCTAAATGTGCAAATTGGCCTGAACATGATCATAAATGATGAATGAAAGCAAGGACTGCCTATCAGGAGATGTTGGCCTGGGGCAGTCCTTATTGCTTTTATCCAGAGGTTACCATTTTGCAGAATAAAGCCATGTCAGGTTAAGCTAAATAAGCTTTTTCGTCATTATATAATCAGTCTGTTCCTCATCCCCCATATAGAAAGAGTGCGTCCCCGTCTGGACAAACCCCATTTTTGTATAAAAAGCAATCGCACTCCCGTTTCGTTCCCACACGCCCAGCCAAATTTTCTCGATATCCCGCTCTACCGCAATTGCTATGGCTTTATTTATCAGATATTTTCCAAGTCCCTGTTTGTGAAAGGGTCTCCTGATATAGATCCGCTCAATTTCAAGCGAATGGTTACCCACATATTCAGATTGGGCTTCATTCGTGTTTACCTTCAAATACCCGGCAAGCTCCCCTTTAGAATAGATGAAATAGAATTCAGAAGCGGTATTAGATAACTCGATATTTAATTGCTCCAGGTTAAAAGCTTTCTCTAAATAGGCTTGCATAACTTCTGCAGAATTTTGATGCTCAAATGTATCCCTGAAGGTCTCAACACTAATTTCTTGAAGTAAGCCCAAATCGCCGGCCGAGCATTTTGTTATAGTTATACTCATTTATGATTCCTCCTTATCTCAAACATTCTTCCGTTATTATATCTACCCTGTATAACCTGAACTTCAGAGACTAGAGACACTGACTAAAATCCTGCACGAAATACAACATTCCCGGCAGAATATCGAGTATATTCGAAAATTGTTGTAGAAAAAGCAGCATTTCCCTGTGTTTGAGCCGCTATGCGTGGTCGATTCTTGTATTTCATACAACAATCCTTACGAATTACCTTGGATCAATACATACAAGTTGCAATTTGTACAACATTTAGGACTGTTCGCTCGGGTAATCTTGCCGTGTCTGCTGCAGCCCGCAATATTATTTCACAGGGGGTAAAAAAATAGTACATGATTTATGTTGCATTTACAACAATAAATCTGTAAAGTGAAGTGAAATTTCAATACATGAAAAATTCACATTAGAAACTCCAGCATTAAAAAGAAGCAAAGTACCAAACAAAGAATACAAACAGACAAGGGAAGCAGACAAGAAAAACATACAAAGAAAAACCGATGGGAAAAACACACAAACAAAAACAGATGGAGAAAAACAGACGAGAAAGACACACAAACAATAACAGACCAAGAACACACACAAACTAAAATCGGCTAAGTAAAACACACAAATAAAAATTGACCAAAAAAGCACACAGACAAAAACAATTGAAATAAAAAGAAGGACGGAATCAGATGGATAAAACAATTCAATATAGAGCAGCAGAAGAGCAGTGTGGATCGACAGAAGACCAGCAGAAGACCAACAGAAGAACAATAGAAGAACAACAGAACACCAACAGAATACCAGCAGAAGATCAACGAGAAGATCAATAAAAGATCAACAGAAAACCAGTAGAAGATCAACAGAAGACCAAAAAACTTGTTGATATAATATCACTATGTGAAAATTTCATAATAGTTTGATTAGATTGAAAATCTCACCATCTATATTTACTTTAAATAACTTCTCAATAAATAGATCCCTATAAATAAACTCCCAAATGAAATAATCACAATAGATAAGTCCAGTCAGTACAGGTATCCAGCTGCCAAGAAACATAAAACACCACACCTCAACGGGTGATCTAGATGAAACTTACCAATTGTATATTTCGTTACCTTAACTTGGCGAGCTCTTCATGACTAATCCGCATGTAATGCGGACTGAGATACCGTTAAACATTCTGAAATGCCCCGATTTTTACTCAAATGAACAAGATAACGGAATCTCAGTCCGCTTGAGCAAGCAAGGCCACTTCGCCGCACTGATACCAGAGATTCTGCAAATTCAACATATGAAAAATTCACAATAGAAATACAAAAAAAACCACCGCGTACCTACCCACCCATACGCCTTAAGCCAAACTCAACATGTACCTATCAACTTTTCAAACCGGAAAAAGGAACTTTCAATTCAAACCCTTCCGATATCCTGAATTTTCACTTGGGCATTACTTGTTGTGAATGATGGGAAATAGGGTTTATACTAGGGATACAAGTAAGTCAAAACAAACTGTAAACAACCCTATCAAAGAAATCATATCAAACAACCCTATCAAACAATCCATATCAAACAATTCATATCAAAGAATCCATATCAAAAAACACCCAGGAGGTGTCCTATGGCGTTTATGATTGCCCAGCGGGCGTTTATAAAGGTATATCTGATTACGATGGTGGAACAGCACAAAGGATACGGTTATCAGATGCTGGAGGATCTGCGGAGAGATTTCAAAGCGTATGGGTATTCTCCTCCCCAAAGTGAAATTTACCGTGCGCTGCATGAATTAGTGCAGCAGGGGATACTTTACCGCACGAAGCAGCTAAAGGGCAATGATCCCAAAGTCGATTTTCAGGAGATTGTCCTATACCATTTCACTGCTGACGGGGAGGAGAAGGCCAAGCTGTACAAAAAGCAGGTGAAGACTGATCTGGACCGCTGTCTGGGGATACTGAATAAGGCGGTAGCAGACAACTTCTGAAGCTAATCTATTGACCTGTCATTCTGCCCGTGGCTCAGGAATCCTCTTCTTCGGTATCCTGGCCCGGAGGGGTGACAGGTGAGCTTGCACTGCCGTAATCCTCGACAGCTTCCCAGGCACCGGCGTCATCGAATCTCCCGCTATGCTCCTGCCGTCCCTGGCCTGCGCCGGAAGGCGGCGGAGTCATGACTTCTTCTTCCACGGGACGCACGTCTGAATTCTGGCTGGACGGGGCATATTCAACGGCGTAACGGGTGTAGGGGATGGCTTCAAGACGTTCATAAGGAATTTCTTGCTTGCTGATTTCACAGATGCCATAAGTACCTTCTTCGATCCGCTGCAGTGCAGCTTCAATATCGGTTAATTCTTCGGATAGCGAAGTGTTGATGGACAGGTCGCGGCTGCGTTCAAACGTTTCGGTTCCTGTATCGGCAGGGTGGTTATCAACAGAAGAGAGTTCTCCCGTAGAGAGTGTGAGTGAATCGCCCAGCAGGCTGTCTTCAGCCCCATTGCTGGAGAAATGCTGTTCCAGTTCTGTTTTGCGCTCCTCAAGTAGCTGCCGGAGCTTAGTTAACTCTGATTTTGATAAGTGGCTCATCGGGTCATCTTCCTTTCGGGTGTGTGAGTAGTTATACTGTTGTAATCTTTCCTTACCCTATTGTCCCGGAGTGCAATCAGCAGGCTCCGTTCTGCTGAAATGCAACTTTAGTGATGTTTTCAGGTTGCTTTCACCCTGTTATAATAATTACTGCCGGATGAATGCAGCATAACTTTGGAGGTTACTTAAATGGACGAACATATGAAACGCCGGTTGGACAAGCAAAGAAAGCTGTTCAGCCAGCTCGGTATTACCCTGGATGCACTTACTATTCATGAGAAGGAATTCAGCATGAAGCTTCGCGGTTACGATGCCGAGGAAGTGGATACGTTTCTGGATAGTGTAATTAAGGATTATGAGCGGTTCTATGCTACCATTGCCGATCTGATGGATAAGTGGCAGGAGCAGCAGATTGAAATGAAGGAGTTGAAGGCCGAGACCAAGGCAGCAACAGCACCTGCTCCGGTTATCAAAGGGATCGATCCGCTGGATTTGGAAGAAATTATTATTAAACTGGAAGCCAATGTACGGCAGCTCAAGGACAGATTGCCGCGCACAGAAGGATATTTGTAGGGCTGCACACCTGGAAACCGGTCTGCTTGTTAACCTTTGCTCCAGCCTTTACAATTATAGGGAATGCAGTATATTATAACGCAAGATGGGGGTTGGACCATTGCCGGAGAAGCATGCGTGGAGCTTGAAGATCCGTGGCAAAATCGCACTTGGATATGTCATCATTTTATTAATGCTGGGGCTGTTTCTGGTTATCGTCTCCAACAGGATTACCAGCCTGGAGAAAGAAACCGTGTTTCTGAGTGACCATGATATCGAGGTTCATGAACTTACATATCAAATTGAAAAAAATGTACTGGATATGGAGACCGGGCAAAGGGGATACGCCCTTACCGGGGACGAGTCTTACCTGGAGCCATATAACAACGGTCTTGTAGAATGGCGGATTAATTTCGCGAAGCTAAACGGTCTGATTATAGATAATCCGGAGCAAGTAGGGAACCTGAATAACATATCAGATAATATTGAGAAATGGATCGATGAGGCCGGTCAATATGTAGTTGATCTGAAGCGGAATGGCCAGGATGAGACTGTAAGTGCTTTTTTTCGCAATGATGCAGGTAAAATTGTGATCGATGCGATTCGCTCACAATCCGATTACTTCCGCGATATTGAACGCACGCTTACCAATGAGCGTATTAACAATCTAAAAGACAGCAACCATAAGCTGCTCATTACGATGTACATTCTTTGGGGCCTCGTAGCCCTATTAGCCTCACTTATTACCTATCTGCTCTCAGCCAGCATTGTGAATCCTTTGCACAGTGTGATCCTCGCCATTAACGAAATAGCCGGCGGAGGGAATAAGTCAGAGCGCATCAAAGTGAAGACGTTTGATGAGATCTATGAATTGGGAGAAGCGACCAATGGCCTGCTGGACACTGTGCAGCGGGATCAGTGGAACAGCGAACAGCTTACTTCGATGTCCATTGCACTACAGGAAACGACGGATATGGCTGCTTTGTGCCGGATCTTTATCAACCGCCTGTCGCTGATGCTGGAAATGTAGTACGCTACTATATTTGTGCTTAACCGGAATGAGCTTTTTGAGCGGATGTACTCGTATGCTGGAGCCGAGAACAAAGAAGCCCGTTTAAGCGGAGATCTCGTTCAGCCTGGAGCGGGTTTGATTGGCCAGTGCGCATTAGATCAGCGGGTTAACATTATCGAGCATCTGCCGGAGGATTATGTTTATATCTCTTCCGGGCTGGGCAGGACGGCTCCGCGGTTTGCGGTCATCGCTCCGATTGTTTTTGAGAACAAGACGGTAGCGGTGCTGGAGGTTGCTGCGCTTACACGGTGGGCTCCTTATCATTTCGAGCTGCTGAATGAATTGCTGCAAATGATGGGCGTGACCGTCAATTCCGTGATGACCCGGATGGAGATTCAGAAGCTCCTGCATGATTCACAGGTTATGAATGAAGAGCTGCAGGTGCAATCCGAAGAGCTGCAGGTGCAATCGGAGGAGCTTCAGGTACAGACTGAGGAGCTGCAGAACCAGACCAGTGAATTGCTGACAGTGAACAAGGAGCTTGAGGATCAGAAGTCTGTGGCAGAGAACGCAGCAATAGAGCTGGAGCGGTACAATGAACAGCTTGAGCTAAGCTCACGCTATAAATCGGAGTTTCTGGCCAATATGTCACATGAACTGCGCACACCGCTCAATAGCATGCTGATTCTCTCGCAGCTGCTTACAGAGAACCGCAATCACACATTGACAGAAGAAGAACAGGGATATGCCTCTGTAATTTACAATTCCGGCAGTGACCTGCTGAGTATGATTAATGATATTCTTGATCTCTCCAAGGTGGAGGCCGGCAAAATGCTGGTGGAAATGGATGCCGTTAATCTTACAGAGCTGCCGTCCCTGCTGCAGGGTTATTTCGGTAAGCTTGCTGAGGGAAGGAATTTAGAATTTGAAGTGAACATTGGCGCGGAGGTTCCCGATCTGTTCTTCACTGATGAAATGAGGATGCACCAGATCCTGCGTAATCTGCTATCCAATGCATTCAAATTCACACAGCATGGTTCAGTCTCTGTGGATGTCCATAAGCTGGATTCCTACTCGGATATGAATTACGCCATGAATGAATCCTTACTGTCCTTTGCTGTAAAAGATACGGGTATCGGCATTTCGGCGGAGAACCGCGAACTGATCTTTGAGGCCTTCCGTCAGGCTGACGGGACGACTGCGCGCAGATTCGGAGGAACCGGATTAGGGCTATCCATCTCGCTACAGTTGGCTAAGCTGCTGGGCGGACATATCAGCCTGGAGAGTGAAGAGGGTGCAGGCAGCACGTTCACGCTCTATCTTCCATGCCGTGAGCTGGACAGCGGGGAAGAGCCTGATAGCCTCACGGGGCAGACTCAGGCAGCAGCAGCCTCTGAACAGTTAGAGTCTGCCGGGCGGGAGACTCAGGTCAACAGCAAGGATTTACTGTTTGAAAAGGAATTCCAGAAGCTTCAGGGCAGAACTGTGCTGATTGTAGATGATGATGCACGTAATATTTTTGCACTTCAGAAGGGCCTGGAGCCTTATGAAATGAATATCCTCACTGCCCAGACAGGTTACGAGTGTCTGCAGATGGTCAGAGAACAGCCTGACTTGGATATTGTATTGCTTGACATCATGATGCCGAATCTCGATGGCTACGATACCTTGTCGATTATCCGGGAAGAACTATTACTCACAGAGCTTCCGATCATTGCAATTTCAGCCAAGACAATGAAGGAAGACCGCGAACGCTGTCTGACTGCAGGAGCATCAGATTTCATAAGCAAGCCTGTAGTAATGAAAGATGTAGTCACCCGGATGTGCCGGTGGATCCAGGAACGGGCTTAATAAGCCTACAACTGAAGAGTCAGGCAAGAACTCCTTCTACAGGGTTCTGTCTGACTCTTTTTTATACGAAATAAAGGGATTATTATGCATAAATACTGAATAATGGTGCAGACTACAACGATACAGCCAGACCGGCAGGGGCCAAACTTGACTTTTCGAAAAAGCCATTGACGGAATACAAGGTATGATTTATTATGAGATCATAAATGATCATTTATATGCAAGTGGCGTGTTACCTTAATAGGGCATGAGCCAAGATCTGATCTCATTCGTTTGAGTCAGTCTTGGCTCTTTTTTGTGCGAAAAATCAGGCAATGGACGGAAAGGAGGGAGAACTTGGCGAGGGAAAACGAACAATTTCAGGTTTTGCGGGTGATTGGAAATAATGTCGTGATGGTCCAAGGAGGCAAGAAAAGCAAGGAATATGTGATTATCGGCAAGGGCATCGGTTTTGCGCTTAAAGACGCAGGTGTGATTGATGCGGATGATCCCCGGATTGAGAAGCTGTTTCGGCTGGAGGACCGGGAGGAATGGAGCCAGTATCAGATTCTGCTGGAAGATATAGATCCCAAGGTCATGAGGATTACGGATGAGATTATTTCGGATATCGCCCGTGAGTTTCCCGGCAAGTTAAACGACAAGATCTATTTGGCGCTCCCGAGCCATATCCAGTTCACCATTTTCCGCTTGCGTAGCGGGATGGACATTGTCAATCCATTTCTTGAGGAAACCCGGATGACCTTCCCCAAAGAATTTGAGATCGCTTACAAGGCAGCGGAGAAGATCAGTGCGGAATTCGAGGTGCGGATTCCTGAAGATGAAGTCGGATTCCTCACCTATCACGTATATTCTGCGGTCAGCAATGTGCCGGTTGGCCAGCTGGTCAAAGCCTCCAACATCGTCAGTGATCTGATGGATATGATCCGCAACGAACGCAATATTATTTTTGAACAGGGCAGTATGAATCATGTCCGGCTGATGGTACACCTGAGATTCTCTATTGAACGGATTCTGCAGGGTTCGCTCATTGATAATCCATTCGTGAAGCATATCAAGAAAGAATACAAGGACGAATACAAGCTGGCTCTCAAAATGGGAAAGATCATGCAAGGCAAGCTCGGCGTAGACGTACCGGAAGAAGAAATATGCTTCCTTGCCATGCATCTGCACCGGTTATTCCAGACCTTAGAGAAAAATAAATAACAGCAGCAAGGAGTGACATTTATGTTTTCCAGATGGAAATCAAAAAAAGAAGAGAAACATGCTGAAGCAAGTATTGAGATATCCGCTCCGGTCAGCGGGCAAGCCGTTCCGTTATCTGAAGTACCGGATGAGACATTTGCCGGCGGGCATATGGGTAAGGGAATTGCCATAGAACCGACCGAGGGCAGATTAATCGCTCCCTTTGACGGAACAATCGCCCATGTGGTCAAAACCAATCACGCACTTATCCTGGAGCATTCCTCCGGTCTGCAGGTCCTGATGCATATTGGGATCGATACGGTCAGCCTGAAGGGAAACGGCTTCATCAGCAATATTGCCACCGGAGATGAAGTGAAAGCAGGCCAGACGTTGATTGAATTCGATCTGGAGGCTATCCGCACCGCCGGATACCGTACCATTACACCGGTCATTGTGACCAGTAACGCGGAGTATACGCCGGTTGTGGACTTCCATTACGGCTCCGTTACTGCAGGGAAGAACAGTATTCTTACAGTGGCTTCAAAGCTATAAAAACATATACGTACTAATATGAAACCGGGAGATGATTTCATTATGTTAGCTTTTTTACAGAAGTTAGGGAAGTCTCTGATGCTTCCAGTCGCCACATTGCCGGCAGCAGCGATTCTGCAAGGGTTCGCACTCATTAACTACGAGAAGGATTTCCCTCTGGGGGCAGCAGGCAGATTCCTGAATCAATATGTTGCACCATTCCTTAATGCAGGCGCAGGTGCAATCTTCGGCAACCTTGCTCTAATCTTTGCCATTGGGGTGGCTATCGGATTCGCAGGGGATGCAGTAGCCGCGCTGTCGGCACTCATAGCTTATCAGATTCTTGACAGTATTCTCAAAGTAATACCGGCCCAAATGCCGTTCATCGGTGACGATGTGAAGCTGAACATGGGTGTACTCGGCGGTATCTTTGCCGGAGCCTGGGCAGCATTCCTGTACAAGAAATATCATAATATCAAGATGCCGGATTGGCTTGGCTTCTTCGCAGGCAAACGGTTCGTTCCTATCATTACTGCAGTAACTACAATGGTTCTTGCTGTTCTGCTCGGTATGATCTGGAGCCCAATTCAGGATGTAATCAGTGACTTTGGTACCTGGGTCGTCGGTCTGGGAGCTGTAGGTGCATTTATTTTCGGCACTGCCAACCGTCTGTTGATTCCTTTTGGTCTGCATCATGTCATTAACGCAATTGCCTGGTTCCAGATTGGTGATTTCACGAACGCTGCCGGAGATATTGTACACGGTGACCTGACGCGCTTCTTCGCCGGTGATAAATCTGCAGGGATATTCATGACTGGCTTCTTCCCGATTATGATGTTCGCACTGCCTGGTGCGGCATTGGCATTCATTCATACAGCCAAGCCTGAGAAACGCAAAATGGTCGCTTCCATCTTTATCGGTTCGGCGATTGCCTCGTTCCTGACGGGTATTACTGAGCCTTTGGAATTCTCTTTCATGTTCCTTGCGCCGGCTCTGTATGTTGTACACGCTTTGCTTACCGGTTTTGCCGGATTCCTGATGTATGTGCTGGACGTGAAGCTCGGGTTCGGTTTCTCAGCCGGGTTAATTGACTACCTGCTTAACATGAAGCTCTCCACCAATGCGTGGGTACTGATTCCTGTGGGGCTTGCATTCTTCGTTCTGTATTATGTGCTGTTCCGGTTCATTATCGTCAAGTTCAATCTCAAAACACCAGGCCGTGAAGATGACACGGATGATGAAGCTATTGACTTGGGCAAAGGAACAACAACCGTATCAGCTTCTTCCCGGGCTGCCAAGATTCTGGAGAACATCGGTGGCCCTGCGAACATCCGCAGCATCGATGCCTGCATTACCCGTCTGCGACTTAACGTTAACGATGACAAGGCGGTTAAGGACTCTGCACTTAAACAGCTTGGCGCTTCCGGTGTAATGAGACTGGGGCAAGGGGCTGTACAGATTGTATTCGGACCGCAGTCCGAGCAGATTAAGGATGATATCCAAAAGCTGATGTAACTCTGCAGCGTAATAGTTATTCCGAAGCGGACATCTTGGATGTCTGCTTTTTTTTATGTAAACTATTGCAATATACATAATACCGAGTATAATACTTGGTATAAAGAAATTAAGGAGTCGGTACACATGTCAATCGATGATTATCTGGATCTTCTAAATTACGCCATAGCAATTAACGATGAACAGTGGCAGGCTGATCTCCTGGATCGCTTGAAGAACTATAAAGAGCTTGCGGAAGCACAGAAACAAGTGGATAGCGTAAGAGAGCTTTGGTCGCGGTTCGATCACATTAACTTCATGCTGCTGCAGTTATTCGATAAGCTGAGAGATCATGAGGATGATGAGGGTAGCGACCGGTGGAAAGAGCAGATTTGGGAGCTGAAGATGGAGCGGATTACCGTAGCCAAACAGATTCAGGATCGGTATATCAAGATCAGATAGATCAGGCAAGGGATACACGGAGATATAATAAGGTAGAAGATACAGAAATATAAATAAAAAATAGACATAAAAAATGGCATGCAGTTAGTCTGCTCTGCCATGATATGCGAATATAATGTTAGAGTGAATTTAGCGGATTCACTTCAACAACTTGCGGTCACTTACTTGGACATTTGCATTCCTTCACGCATCATGGTCATACACATAGTCATCATTTCATCGCATTCCTGCATTTTCTTCATCATCATGTCCATATCCATGTCCATCATGCCCATTTCGGTCATTTTTTCCATGCACATCTTCATGTTCTTCATCTTGCACATCATGTCCTCCATACACATGTTCATCATCATTTCCATACACATCTTTTCCATCGTTAGCTCCACCTTTCAATTTATAATAGCTTACACTTTTTAAATTACTATATTTTACCGCCCAGAGCAACCTGTCTATACTAAATAGGTGCGTTATTTCATTAATTTTTGTCACATTTATGGATATTCTGACCTTGCGGATGGTAATTATCTGAATACTTAACATGGACATGTAGGGTACGGGTAGTGCCTGTTAATTGAATATTCATCGAACTTAAGGCCCCACTTTTGGGGTTATTTTGCGTATCGGCAGCTCTTATGGTAAGAATGGGATGAATATTTGAAACGGGAATGATACAAATATGCTTCAGCCTTCGTCTTACTTATAGCTGCAGCGGATAAGGAGGATTACCTGATGGACATTCCGGAATCAGACAACTTTAAATCGATTTTTTATACACATTATCCAATCGTGCGCCGAAAGCTGTCCGCGCTTGTAAGGGATGAGAGTGCAGCCGATGATTTGGCGCAGGAGGTATTTCTGAGACTATACAGAAATCCGCCGGATGATCCCGAAGCTCTGGGAGCCTGGCTGCATAGAGTGCTTACACGGATCGGATACGATTACCTGAACAAGCAAGTGCGGGAGCGAAGACTGATTAATAAGCAGGAGTTAATGTACGACACAGATGCCTCAGCCCCTACGGGGGAAGAAGTAGTGCTGGGCAAGCTGGACCAGGAAGATGTGCGGAGCTGGCTGGACGGGCTTCCCGAGCGGGACCGGCAGGCTCTGCTGCTTAAGTATTCGGGTTACAGCTATGCAGAGATCGCCGGAGAGCTCGGTGTGAAACCGCCGGTGGTAGGCACGCTGTTAAGCCGGGCTACCGCCAAATTGAAACAGCATGCGGTGAAGTCGCTTCCGCAAGAATAAGATCATCCGGGAGGAATGAAGCAATGAACAATAGAGCAAACGGGAATTCTCAGCCCGTGGGAACAGACGAGGCATGGGCTAAATTGCAGGAGAAGCTCGGACAAGAACCGGTAAATCCGGTTTGGGCCGAATGGGGCAAGCAGGAGGCAGCATTAGCGGCTCAAACAGAGGAAACTGTTATAACGGATTCTGCGGCAAGCGGAATCAATTCTATATCTTCAGTAAGAGCAAGAGAAAATACAGGTTCAGAGCTTCCGCAGAATTCCATCCGCAAATCACGCAGACCAGTGCTGAGCCGCAGCCGTAAGTGGGCTGCTGCCGCTGCAGGGGTTGCCATCTTCGCCGCTATTCTGGCTACTCCAGTAGGCAATACCGCCATGGCAGCTATTCTAAACCAGTTCCGGATGCAGGATGTTGCGGTCGTGGAAGAGAGCGATCTGCGCGATATGTTCTATCAGGTGAGCGGGGAAGGGGATTTCCACAAGACGATGAATTCCTTTGGCACCTTCTCGATAGCTAACGGATCTGTCGAGGGCAAGCTCCCGTTTGGGGAAATACAAGGAGTGCTGGGATATGAACCCCTGAAGGGCCAAGATATTACTGGTATGAAGACTGTAGAGGTGAGTCCGTCCCGCGATATTACCCTTACACTGAACGTGGATGAAGTGAATCAGGCGTTGAAGCGTGTAGGCTCGAACGATCTGCTGCCGGAGTCTGTGGACGGCAAACCGCTTACGCTGCATTTGCCCGAAATTGTGAATTATGACCTGTCTCCAGATCAGGAGCACTGGGCTACCCTGTCACAGATGAATACACCTGTAGTTACCGTTGATCCTTCTATAGATATAGATGAAGCGTTGGATGCGGTAGTTAACTTTCCGTTAATTCCCGATTATCTGAGAAGCGACCTGCAGAAGAGCCGGATTCTTTCCGGTGATATTCCGATGCCGCTGATAAAGGGCAGCAATGATGAACAGATTACGGTGGCAGACACCCCTGTTATTCTTACCGAAATGAAATTCAGCAGAGGCTATAGCTATTCTGCAGTCTGGGTACAGGATGGTCAGATGCTCCAGCTTACGGGCGGAGATGTCTATCCGGACAGGGATAAGTTCATTCAGAAGGTACAGGAGTTGATCACACAATGAGCAGCGTACCTGCAATTGATGCTAACGCCCTGACCAAAGAGTATACTAATGGACGCGGTTGCCGGGATGTTACCATCACTGTGGGGAAAGGGGAAGCCTTTGGCCTCCTCGGCCCCAACGGTGCTGGCAAGAGTACTTTTGTCAAAATGCTTGTGGGACTCATCTCTCCAACGGGCGGGAATGCTTCCATCCTGGGTCACCCGCTCGGTTCTCTTGAAGCCAAAGCCAAGATGGGTTACTTGCCGGAGCTATACCGTTATCAGGAGTGGCTAACCGGAGAAGAGGTAGTCAGACTGCATGCCAGGCTATGCCGGATCGAGAAGACACTGGCGGATAGAAGGATTCCACAGCTGCTGCAGGAAGTGGGCATTGGTCAGCGCGGGAAGGACCGGGTCAAGCATTATTCAAAGGGAATGCAGCAGCGGCTGGGGCTGGCTTGTGCGCTGGTCAATGAGCCGGAAATTATTTTTCTCGATGAGCCCTCCTCTGCTCTTGATCCCATCGGGAGAATGGAAGTACGGATGATTCTGGAGCGGCTGAAGGAGAGGGGGATCACGATATTTCTCAACTCCCATTTGCTTGAGGATGTTGAAGTGCTGTGCGACCGGATGGCCCTGCTAAATAACGGGGCGGTCCTGCGGCACGGCAAAGTATCAGAGATCCTGAGCAAGCGGACAAGCTGGCATTTCAAAGTGGGCGGGTATACGCCTTTTTTGCTGTCCTGGCTGAATGAGCATACAGGGCTTACCATCCGGCAGACGGCCGCTGGAGCCGGAAAAACCGGGCAAGAGCCGGAATTAGGCAGCAGTGTCGTATGGCTGGAAGCAGAGCTGGACAACGAGGAGCAGGCGGGCTGGCTGAACGGGCTGATTGTGGAGCAGGGGATGACTCTATATGAAGTAACCCGCAAACAAGAACGGCTGGAAGAGTGGTTCATGGATGCCGTATCCGGACTTAGCCATAGGGGGGAGAGCGAATGAGTACCATACTTGAAATGACGTGGAAGGAAATGCTGCGCAAAAAGGTGATGCTGCTTACTCTGCTGCTCACGTTTGTCTTTCTGATCGCCTTCTGGTTTGTGGCCGATACGGTTGGAAAGAATGACCCCGGGGCAGGGTCTGTACATAACGGGAGCGAGTTGTTCACACGATTTACGAACGGCGCCTTTATTCTTAGTCTGGGATATTTCTTCGGCGCCTTTGTAATCGCCTTTCTGGCGATCTTCAGCTCGTTCTCGGTAATAGCCGGGGAAGCGGAACAGGGAGTCATGCAGGCATTACTGCCCCGGCCGCTGCCCCGCTGGAAATGGTATCTTGGCCGCTGGCTCGGTTTCGTAACACTGGGTGTAAGTTATGCATTCATTCTATTTCTGGCTATCCTGCTGATCACAAATGTCCATGCGAGTGTTCCCAGAGATCCGGCAGCACTATTGAAATCATTTCTGCTGTTTGCTTCTGTGGTTCCATTGTTAATCTCCGTATCCATGCTGGGCTCAGGGATCTTCTCGGCGCTGGGTAACGGTGTGTTCATGACGATGCTCTATGGGGCAGGGTTTCTGGGAGGAATGCTTGATAAGCTTAGCGGTTCGCTGCGGCTGGAGAACGACGCGCTGAATGTGCTGCATAATCTGACCGGAATCATGTCCATGCTGATGCCGGCAGATGCCTTGCAGCGCAGAATGACCGCCGAGCTGTTCAGTCTGAATGAGATTGGCGGTCTTGTTTCTCTTAGTAACGGCGGATTCAGCATCATTAATATCAGCGCGTACCCTTCAGTGTCATTCATCGTATATGCTGTGTGTTATACCGTAATTGCCTTTGCGATAGGAATTTTGCATTTTCAGCGCAAAGATTTATAAGACAAACAAACAGCGCCCTCAAAGTTTCCTTGTTAAGGAACTTCAGGGGCGCTGCTTCGCATGCAAGCCGGCAATCATTTGGTCACGCCAATCTCAATCCAATCCGTGGACCAGTTACCGATTTCACCAAGAATGGGAGCCAGTGCCGTGCCTTTGTCGGTTAACGAATATTCAATACGCACAGGCATTTCAGGATATACCGTGCGCTGAATGATGCCTTCGTTCTCCATTTCCTTCAGCCGGTCGGATAATACTTTGCCGCTTAGATTGGATAAGCAATGCTCGATTTCCCCGAATCTCCGCGGACCATCCATCAGTACGAATACGATCAGAGCAACCCACCGTTTACTAAGCACATCGACCGCTTTCTCGAAGCGTGGACACATTTCGAAATTGTTCATTAGCATCACCTCAACATTCATTATATCATAAACTTACAATAAGTAATCATTAATATTTAAATATATATTATAACTTGACGAACTTATATTACAATGATAAACTAACTTACAAATAGTTACTAGTGCAAATAATGAATATTAAAATTTTACGAACCAGGCATAGGCTATTACGCATTTTCGGGAGAAAAGTTGCTTGGGCTATGCTATCAAAACTAAGTGTATGCTTCCGAAGCAAGTTTTGCGAAACGGAAACGAAGAAGCTAATGCTATCAAAACTTTTAGGACGGTGCACTCATGATCAAACCCGATATCCTTTCTATATTACAGAACAAAATCAAACGGATCTCAATGGATGATTCCACGAATATACTGGTTGGTCCCATTACCTTACCTGTGAACCTGGACGGGGAGACCGTTACCTTCAAATGGTACAGCTGGCTGAAAGTGACGGATGAAGAGCTTCAGCAAGCGGAAGGTAAAGAGGCTACAGAGCTGCTTATCAGCCGGTTGTCTTCCATGAACCTTGCGGATGGACAACAGTCGAGCGTACTTGTCTATGGGGATTTCGAGAACTCCGACGAAGCGCTGATCCGGATGCACAGCATATGCCATACCGGCGATATTTTTGGCAGCAAACGCTGCGATTGCGGCTTCCAGCTGCACACATCGATGAAGATGATTGCCCAGCATGGTTCCGGTGCCCTCTTTTACCTGGCTAATCATGAGGGACGAGGCATCGGCCTGTTCAGCAAAGCCATGGCTTATATTCTGCAGGAAGAAGGATATGATACTGTTGAAGCTAATCTGGAGCTGGGCTTTGCCGACGATTCCAGAGATTACACTGACGCGATCAGCGTGCTTCAGCACCTGCGCAGCAAACCGGTGACCCTGATTACCAATAATCCGAAGAAGATGGAAGCTCTGAGAGCTGCCGGAATGAACACGGTCAAAAGAGTACCGCTATGGGGCGATGTCTCGGTCTTCAACGAAAAGTATCTGCGGACCAAAGTAGCCCGCTCCGGACACCTGGAGGCTGTGCAGAGCGCGGATTTTTTTGAGGGCAGAGTAGCTAAATAAGCCGGTCATACTCTGGCAGAGCAGAATGGTAAGGGAAATAGGTAGTACTTTTGGATTCATTCCATTATAATGGGGTACTGAACCCAATACTTAGCTTAGTGAGGTAACCTATGAATGCTATTCAAGTGCAGGACTTGCGCAAGACATTTAAAGTCCAAAAAAACCGCGAGGGCCTCAAAGGGGCCTTCGCTGATTTGTTTAAACGGCAATATTCCGAAGTGACCGCAGTGAAGGACATTTCGTTCAGTATTCCGGAAGGCGAAATATGCGGATACATCGGGGAGAACGGGGCCGGTAAATCGACCACGATTAAGATGCTCACCGGGATTCTTGTACCTACCGCCGGCAGTCTGTCTGTAGGCGGCTTCGTGCCGTATGCGGAACGGGAGAAGTTCGTACAGAATATCGGAGTCGTATTCGGACAGCGCAGCCAGCTCTGGTGGGATATCGGTGTCATCGAATCGTTCCAGCTGCTGCGTAAGGTGTACCGGGTCTCCGAGCAGGATTTCAAAAAAAGGCTGGATGAGCTCGTCGAGCGACTGGAGCTGCAGGAGCTGCTGAACCGTCCGGTACGCAAGCTCAGTCTCGGACAGCGGATGCGTTGTGAGCTGGTCGCTGCGCTGCTGCACAATCCGTCGATACTGTTTCTGGATGAGCCGACGATTGGCCTAGATATTGTCGTGAAGTCGGAGATTCGTGAGTTCCTCAAGGATATGAACCGTGAGCATGGCACGACCATCCTGCTGACGACACATGATCTGCAGGATATTGAAGCTCTCTGCTCGCGGGTAATCATGCTGGATGACGGGCGGATTATCTATGACGGGGGTCTTGAGGATCTCAAGCAGCGGTGGGGAACCGGACGTGAGGTGCAGTTCCAGTTCGGTACTGCGACGAAGCTGCAGCAGCTTATGCAGTGGACAGAGGGAATGCCGGTTACCTGGACAGCTGAGAATGAGCTGGGTGCCAAGGTATGGATTCCGCTCGAGCTGAATGTATCGGATGTACTGGGCCGTGTGGTTGGACAGGCAGATATTACAGACATCAAAATTATTGAAACGAACACGGATGATATTGTCCGCAGTATTTATCAGTCAGGTTCGGCAGAGAAACCGGAAGAGATGATAGCAGCACTCCGAGATGAGAAAGAGGTCATCCATGTCTGAGCAGCTTAATGGTGCAGTTGCCTCCTCCGGAGGCTCTTCAGGCGGTTCCGGAGAGAACGGACGCAGGCTGCTGCTCGGCGCTTATTTCGATTTCATCCGCATCCGCTTCCTGACGATGCTGGCCTACCGGATCAATTACTATTCAGGAATTCTGATCTACACGCTGAATATCGGGGTTAACTATTTCACCTGGAAAGCTATTTATGGAGGCGGGGAGTCGCTAGGCGGCTTTACCGGAGCACAGATGACTACGTATGTAGCCGTCTCGTGGATGGCCCGGGCGTTCTATTTCAATAACCTGGACAGGGAGATTTCTACCGATATCCGTGACGGCAGCATCGCGATTCAGTTCATCCGCCCTTATAACTATGTTCTGGTCAAAATGATGCAGGGACTTGGCGAAGGCCTGTTCCGCTTCATGATGCTGATGATTCCGGGCATGGTGATAGCCATTCTGCTGTTTCCGGTGCAGCTGCCGACAGAACCATCCGCCTGGATCGGTTTCCTGGTGATGCTCTTCTTCAGCTTCCTGATCAGCTCACAGATTAATATCATAACGGGGCTCTCTGCATTCTTCGTCGAGAATAATGAGGGGATGATGCGCATGAAGCGTGTTATCGTTGACCTGTTTTCCGGCCTCATCGTCCCGATTACGCTGTTTCCGGGCTGGTTATCGTCCATTCTTAAGGTTCTGCCCTTTCAGGCCATCACGTATCTGCCGGGTTCCGTATTCACGGGCCGTGTGCAGGGAGTGGGCATTTGGAATGTGCTGGGCATCCAGGTGATCTGGTTCCTGGTCCTGCTGGTTCCGATTGTCTGGCTATATCACGCAGCGCGCCAGCGGCTGTTCGTGCAGGGAGGTTGAGCCGGAATGTACTATTTGGGCTTGTTAATTGAATATCTGAAAAATTATATGAAGACAAGGTTAACCTACCGCGCTGATTTCTGGGTGGAGGTTGTTTCCGATCTGCTCTTCCAGGCAACGAACTTTATCTTCATTCTGGTCATTTTCATGCATACCGACAGCCTGGGCGGCTGGAATCAGAACGAAGTGGTGTTCGTCTACGGCTTCTTCATGGTGCCGTTCGGTGTGTTCAGCTGCTTCGTGAATATGTGGGGCTTCAGTGAGCGTTATATCGTCAAAGGCGAGATGGACCGCATTCTGACCCGTCCGGCGCATAACCTGTTCCAGATTTTCCTGGAAAATGTGGACCCGCCTTCACTTGTGGGCTCCTTCATCGGACTGATTGTTATGGCCATCAGCGGCAGCAATCTGGGTCTGCCATTCGAATGGTGGACGATTCCGATGCTGATTATCCTGACACTCAGTGCGGTAGCAATCTATACCGGCATCTATACGACATTGACTTCACTGTCGTTCTACTCGGATGCGCCAACCGGTATTCTGCCGCTGATGTATAATATCCAGACCTACGGCCGTTATCCGGTTACGATCTACAACCGGGCGATTCAGGTGCTGCTCACCTGGATTATCCCGTTTGCATTTGTCGGGATCTATCCGGCAGCCCTGTTCCTCCACCGTGATGAGATGAAGGGGATGGCGCTGCTGACCCCCGTTGTGGGTGCAGTGTTCCTCGGCATCGGCCTGATGGCCTGGAGCTATGGCGTTAAGCGGTACAAAGGTGCGGGGTCTTAAGGGATTCCGCAAAGAACATTATACAGGGTCGTCCAAGCAGCTATTCATTGGCTGGCGCGGACGACCCTTTTTGTGTAGAAAATACTATAACAATGCTCAAAAAATCCTACCTACCCAATCAATGAAAGCGCATAATAAGTGGTGAGAGTGAAGCCAGGACTATTACTGTAAAGGAGCAGAAGCGATGAACAATTATACTATAGGCGTCGATTTGGGCGGAACCAATATCAAAGCGGGATTGTTCGATGGGGATTTCAACGCAGTCGAGGAGCTGACTCTGCCAACGGAAGCGGCGGCAGGACCGGCGCATGTGCTGGAGCGGATCAGGTTGGCCGTTACACAGCTGACAGAGGGCAAGGGGATAGATCAGCAGCAGGTCACCTGTATGGGGATGGGAATTCCCGGTCTGCTGGACCCGGAGGAAGGCCTGTCCATCTTTTCACCTAACTTTCCCGGATGGGAACAAATACATATAGTGAATGCAATGAAACCCTTTTATGATTTTCCAGTCTACATAGATAATGATGTGCGGGTTAACTTATATGGGGAATGGCAGCAGGGAGCCGGAAAAGGATGCCGTAACCTGGTGCTGCTCACACTTGGAACCGGACTGGGCTCAGGCATTGTCCATGACGGCAAGGTGTTGTACGGAACTACCTTCAGCGCTGGTGAAATCGGACATATGAATATGTACCGGCAGGGCCGGCCCTGCCGCTGCGGGAGCTCCGGCTGCCTCGGGAGGTATGTATCTGCTGTGGGTATGGTCAACACGTTCAAAGAGAAGCTGCTGGATGGCAGGAGCAGTCTGATTCAGACTTGGACGAATCAGGATGACGGACAAATTACCGCAAAAATGATTTCGGAGGCTTATGATCTCGGGGACCCGCTGGCGATTGAGGTCATGCATGAAACCGGAGAACTGCTGGGGTACGGTCTGGCTAATGTAATTAATCTGCTGAACCCGGAGCTGATCATTATTGGAGGCGGGATGTCTGCCGCAGGAGAACGGCTGCTGGGCAGCGTCCGTGGCACTGTAAATGCTCATGCGCTGAAGCTCTCAGGAAGCAAATGCAGGATCGTTCAAGCCGAACTGGGCAGCAGGGCGGGCACACTTGGCGCAGCGGTATATGCGGACCAGAGACTGAATGCTCTTAAATGATGATTGACCGGGACAATGATCGGCGAAGATTAACGTAAGGTGATGCAAAACTATTGAATCTCAATAATTCACCATATCTACATATTAAGGACCTTAAACGACAATAATCGTCAAATTATCCCAATGATGACAGCATATTCTTGGCTGTATACTAATAGCAGGTTAAGAATTCGGCAGCAGTTCTATATCCGGCAGTTCTTGAGGAAGCGGCATGTAACGGTTCTTCATAACTGCTAAACATCATCCCGGGCAGACTGAATAAACACTGAAGCTGGTGGCTGAAGGTATTCATACGCTCGATAAGGAGCCGGTAATGTTATGAATCTCGTAATCGGAGGCAATGGCGGTTTAGGCCATTCCATTACCCAAGAATTACTGTGGCGGGGGAAGCTGGTAACAGCGACCTATCATCGTTCTAATGAGGCACTAAGCAGACTGAGAGGACCGCTGCTGACTATGGCTTCACTGGATATACAGGATGAGAGGGCTCTTGCTGCTCTCCTGACAGGAGTGAAAACGGTCTACTTCTGTCTTAATGTGCCTTACCAGGACTGGTACACGATCATGCCCAAAGCGCTGGAACGGGTTACCGCGAAGCTGCATTCCGGGCAGACGCTGGTATTTCCCGGCAATGTCTACGGATACGGCAGATTCCAATACCTTCCCGCGGATGAGAACCATCCCAAGGCGGCTCTTACCCGTAAAGGAAAGCTCCGTAACCAGCTGGAAGAGCTCCTGAAGAAGCGGGCAGCGGAGAACGGCTTCCGCTATGTCATTCCGCGTTATCCCGACTACTATGGCCCCAACGTTACGAACAGGGTATTCGGACCGATATTCAACGGAGCGCTGCGGGCCAAAACCATCGCCTGGCCGGTCAGGCTGGATGTTCCCCATGATCTGGTCTATATCCGTGATGCGGCCAAAGCAGCCGTGCTGCTGGCGTATAGCGGGGAAGAAGGGGAATGGCATGTGTCGGGCTCCGGGGCGATTGAAGGCCGCCAGTTCCTGAATCTCATCCAGGATGAAGCAGACAGTCCAAGGAAAAGCCGGACCCTCCCGGGCTGGGCCGTTGGTTTGGCAGGTATATTCGATAAAGAAGCTAAGGAATTCCATGAGCTGCTATACGAATTCCAGTATCCGCTGGTGCTGAGCGAGAACAAATTCATGAAGCGGTTCCCGGAATATTCTCCAACCGCTTACAAGGATGCAGTCAAAGAAACCTTGGGCTGGTTCCGGGAGCAGCAGGAATAGACCGGAGAACCGATAGGAGGCTTGACCGTTCATGCATATCATTGCTGTATCACTCGGGACCGCTTTTTCGGTTCCTGAGCTGCTGCCCCATGTGTCGCCGGAGCGCCGGATGAGCAGCAGCCGGCTGAAACGTGAAGACGATGTTCGCAGGTCTCTTATCGGAGACATCCTTGCCCGGATGTTCGCCATGGATATGGAGGGAATGCGGAATGATGAGATCTGTTTTGACAAAGGGGTGTTTGGCAAACCCCGGCTGTCTGCTATGCGCGAACCGTGGGACTATAACCTCTCACATTCGGGAAAATGGGTAGCAGGTATCGTCAGCCGCAAGGGACAGCGGGTTGGAATCGACATTCAGAAGATGGCTGCCATAAATCCGGCGTTAGCCCGGTACAGCCTGTCCCCTGAAGAAATGGAGCAATACCAGAGCTTGAAATCAGAGGCTCAAATACGCTATTACTATGACCTGTGGACGCGGAAGGAGAGTTATCTGAAGATGGAGGGCATTGGCCTGACGGTTCCGATCCGTTCGGTATTCTCCGAGCAGTATGCTTTGAAATATGAGCAGTCTGTGCTTAGTGACCGGCTGCCCGATCATGCGTTCAGGCAATATCCGGTAGATCCGGGCTACGTGCTGACCGCTTGTTCAACAGATTTCCGCTTTCCTGATCAGTATTTGGTGGTCCGGGCTAAGGATCTAACCGAAGTATTTCTGCGGCGCTGCCGGCTGCAGGAGGAGCAATCCGCTCCAGAGCCTGACGGACTCACCGTCTTGTAGGGAAGAGGGCACCTGCCAGCCGGTATTAGATATACAGGCACAGAATGTCCTTGCACTGCGCAACACTTACATATAGCAGCGTTTGCCAGTCTTGGCACCGCTGCTTTTTTGGCGAGTATTACCATTCAGGGCATACGTTCTAGGTCCAGGAATTGTACGCGATCCGGGGTAGCATGATATGCTGTAGATATTGAAGCACACAGGAGGGTAATGATGAAACGAGACATTCAGCATGTGCCTTATGGTTATGAACCCCCAGCCGGTGAACGCAAAGGGACCTTAATCTTCTATGATTCATTCGAGCATATCTCGGATATGGATTTGTTGAAGGCGGCTGAGACAGCGATAGAGCGCAAATTCACCAAGCTGGTGCTGTATCCGCTGCATGAAGAAACCGTGAGACGGATGACGAAGGAGCCGGTGCAGGCTTTTTATAAACGGGAGGACCGGCTGCATGAGTGGAAAAGATATCAGGGGCGCTCTTTCATTACGGTGGAAAGTCTGGAGGGGAAACGCAAGAAATACACCCCGCTTGATTCTGCGCTGCGCCATATCAGCGAGGTCTATTCCGCACCTTACTTTCTCTATCTGACTCCGGAGATGGCTAATCTGTTCGCTTCCTATTCCTCATTCGAGGAATGGATCGTCAAGCTGCGTTTGCTGTTGTCAGAAGCGCCGGCACAACTGCATCCGCGGCTGGAGAAATTCCGTCACCGCTGGGATGTGGCTGGCGAAGCCCGCTAGGCAAATAGTTGTATACCTAAACCCGTGGGAGGGTGATGAGCATGAATGAGGCCTACCAACTCGATGTTAGATTGCAGCCCAATGAGACGCTTGCGCTGATCAAAGAGGGAATGACGCAGGAGTCGGAGCTGTTGTACGAGGAGCTGAATGATCTCGGTGAAGGCAAGATGATCGGAACGCTGGTCTATGAGCGGTATTATTTCCGGTCCGGTAATCAGGCGGCGCTGGTGATTCTAGTGGATAATCTGAAGGGCAGAAGTAATGTCCGGCTTATTCCGGCGGGAGGCTCCAACGGGTTGATCCTTAAGCTCGATTGGGGCGCCGGCAAAAGCTTCGCTTCTTCAGTGGAGCGAATTCTGGCGGATTATATTGTGGAATAACCGGGGATGTTAAGGAGAAGGAGCTTGGAGGCCAGCATAGGTCTGGCAGCATACTGCTGCTGCGGCTTACTGGCCCTGTAAAATTCACCGTACGGGCAGCACAGACTCCTGCTTATTTGTGGAGGGCTGCCTGTTTGCGTCTATAGGTATACATTCTCCACTGGTAGTGGATGAAGCACCCGATGCAGAAGCCGAGGATAGCTACTGTGGCTGCTACCGCGACCATGATCGTGAAGATATAAGCCGCTACGGTCCAGTCGGCTAGGAAGCTGACCAGTCCTGCAGTCAGGCAGAAGACGGCAATGCTCTGGTTGAACTGCTGCTGTTCCCAGTCTTCCAGTACATAGGCGGAGCGCTCCTTAGTCAGGAAGTTCGCCGCAACCTTGATCACCGGATTATATCCGAAGATTAGGCCAGACAGTCCTGCGGCAAGCGGCAGGGCAAGAATCCAGTAAGCTCCCGTAAACAGTGACAATAATACAGAAATTACGATAAAAGCCTGATTAGTTCTGACTAACGGCCGGGGAATTCCCTTAATGATTGAAGGCTCACTCATTGAAATCACACCTTTCACATTGGAATAATTAAAGTATAACCAATGATCCGCAATGTGGCAATCGGTAAGCGTAAACATTAAAATTTGAAATTATTATCCATTGACAGCCGGAGCCCACTCGTGGTTTTATTATGTAGACCAATTGTTATAAAAGTGCAGAAACATCTATAAAGGAAGTGTCCGGCTTGTCAAACAAGCATAATGCACGTGAAGCTATTCTGGATACGGCTTCAAGATTGTTTTTCACACAGGGCTATCATGCAACCGGACTAAATCAGATCATCAAGGACAGCGATTCGCCCAAAGGATCATTGTATTATTATTTTCCTCACGGCAAAGAAGAGCTGGTGTTGACCTGTATTAACCGGACAAGTGAAATGGTCTCCCAAAATTTGCGGCATTATGTAGAGGGTGAAGACTCACCTGCTCAGGCGGTGCAGAATTTCATTCTGTCTATGGCCAGGGAAGCGGAGGAATCTTCTTTTGAAGGATTGGTGCCGTTCAGCTTCTGGGTAGCCGTGGAGACTTCCTGTGTCAGCAATGAGCTGCGGACCGCTTGTCAATGTGTGTTCAAGGATTGGCAGGATGTGATCGCCCAGCGTCTGATGAAAGATGGCATGCAGGAGGAAGCTGCTGTGGGAAAAGCGACTGTTGTGGTCTCCTTGTTTGAAGGTGCGCTGCTGCTGGCGTTGACGTGCCGAAATGTCCAGCCGCTGGTTGCGGCAGCAGAGAGTATTCCGGCAATACTGGTTTAAGGTTTCAACAGTACCACCGTAACACCGCAATACTGCAACACAGCAACAAATAGAGAGAGAACAAACAGATTATCAGGAGGATATGAGAGTGAACGCAACTATGACTGGTAAGGGGCACACAGAGCCCCGCAAATTCAAGACCCTTCCAATTCTCGTCTCCTTATTGCTTGCCGGATTTATCGGCATGTTCAGTGAGACCGCATTAAATGTAGCCTTAAGTGATCTTATGAATGTATTACAAATTACTCCGACCACAGCGCAATGGCTGACTACAGCTTACCTGCTGACGCTGGGTATTCTGGTTCCGATCTCCGGGCTGCTCCTGCAGTGGTTCACGACCAGACAGCTGTTCATTGCTGCGCTATGCTTCTCGATTGCGGGAACATTCCTGGCTGCAATGGCGCCGAACTTCGAATTCCTGCTTACAGCGCGTGTGGTTCAGGCGATGGGAACTGCACTTCTTTTACCGCTGATGTTCAACACGATCCTGATCATTATTCCCGCTGAGAAAAGAGGCGCAGCGATGGGTCTCATCGGACTCGTCATCATGGTAGCTCCAGCGATCGGCCCAACCATTGCAGGTCTGCTGATTGAGAGCCTCAGCTGGCACTGGATCTTCTGGCTGTCCCTGCCGTTCCTTGTGATCGCGCTGTTCAGCGGAATTTTCTTCATGCAGAACGTCACAGAAGTGACCAAGCCGAAGATTGATATCCTCTCGATTGTATTATCGTCACTCGGTTTCGGCGGCGTTGTGTATGGATTCAGCAGCGCCGGTGAAGCGGAAGGCTGGGGAAGTCCGAAGGTGATTATTGCCATTGCTATTGGTGTAATTGCGCTCGTTCTATTCTGCATCCGGCAGTTGACGATGAAGCAGCCGATGATTAATCTGCGTGCCTTCAAATTCCCGATGTTCGTGGTCGGTGTACTGATGGTCTTCATCTGTATGATGGTGATTCTGTCCTCGATGCTGATTCTTCCAATGTACCTGCAGCAGGGACAAGGCTATACTGCGTTCAAAGCAGGCTTACTGCTGCTGCCGGGCGGAATTATCAACGGACTGATGTCACCGTTAATGGGACGCCTGTTCGATAAATACGGACCGAAATGGCTCGTTATTCCAGGACTCGTGCTCGTAGCTATCTCGCTGTGGTTCTTCTCGAGTATTACAGCTACTTCTACTGTTATCTTCGTAATTGTACTTCACAGCGTGCTCATGATCGGAATCTCGATGATTATGATGCCTGCCCAGACGAACGGGATCAACCAGCTTCCGCTGGAATACTATCCTGACGGTACAGCGATCATGAATACTCTGCAGCAGGTTGCAGGGGCGATTGGTACGGCTCTGGCAGTAAGCATTATGACCTCCGGTACCAAGAGCTACATGAAGACGGTAACTGACCCTGGTGATCCGCTGAATATTGGCGCTGCATTTACCCATGGGGTGCAGAATGCGTTCATCTTCGGCATGGTGATGGCCATTATCGGTCTGGTTGTTGCTTTCTTCCTCAAACGTGTTATTGTCTCGCACAAAACACAGGCTTCCATGCACTAATCTCATTAATTGACTGCAAGCACATCCGTAATTCGGGTGTGCTTTTTTGCTATGTGCAATATGGAGCTTACAGAGCATTCATTGTATAAAATCCTGCCCTAAATACAACATTTTCCTCATGATATCGCTCCTAATTCACATTTGTTGTAAAAAATGCAACATTTGTTCTACTCCAAACGGATTATTGGGGCAATTCTTGTATTTCGTACAACAATCCTCTCTGGCGTCCGGGTATCTGGGGATCAAAGTTGTAAAACGTACAGGCGTGTTGATTCCCCATATTATGGAATGAATATAATTCCCAAAATGCTCTTGTTCCTGAGTAGACTCAGTTGAACCTGCCACTCCAGCGGAAGACTAAATATACGCCAATGCTGCATAAATTCCCAAAGGGTCAGTTGAGCAAAGGCAGGCACGTTGGAGTGGATTTCATCATAAACGCGTCTCAGAAGCACATAGACAGCAAGGGCCACAAACAATTGGCTGTATACTGCATTTTCGGTGGTTCCAAATAGACATGGCACGTTCAGATGCTGTTTAATCCAGCGGAAAAAGACTTCAATTTCCCAGCGTGCCTTGTAGATTTCGGCGATTACATGAGCGGACTCTTTTCTCAAATCGGTCACGACCCGTACGACTTCCCCCCGGTCATTTTCAAATTCTACGACCCGGTGGCGCTGAGCGGATTGGCACTTCCCTTGACCGATATAACAAGTCATATCACGAACAATTTTCGTTTCTCCCTCTGCGGGTCGCTGGAGGTTTCTCGGCTTCACCAAATGGAGATTGTCTTTGAGTCGAATCACAAACGACTGGCCCTGGAGCACATATTGATCCAATCTGCTAATTTTTCCATACGCCCGATCCTGTACCAAAATGTAGTCCGTATCTGCCAAAACTTCTCCAAACGGAGCGTCATTGCGCTTCGCAATCGATTCCTCCACGTTCACGGGTAAACGCTGACCTTGCGAAAGAGCGACATGCAGCTTAATGCCCCCTCTAAATTTTTTGTACGAGGCCCAAGGCATTCGGGAATTCGCCGCCGTGACCGTCGTCGAGTCAATCAGCAGAAGATCTTTAGGAAGATTCAGATGCCGCCGGGTTTGTCGGTTACATTTCTTGACGAGCAGTTGAAAGATACGTTTGAAGATTTCGTAAGGGACTTCACCGGCCTTGCCGGAAAGGGTGGAGTAATGAATCTCAGGCAAGTCAAAGTTTGGGCCTAAGCGGGCACTTTGCCGGAAGCCGTCCCATTTGTGGTAGCAGGCTTGGACAAAGTAATCGAGTAGCAACCCGACGGTCATTTTGGTTCCACTATCTACGTAGTCCTTGGTTTGTCCAGTCACCATTTGGACTTCTTCCGGTGTTAATACTTGTTTGAAAACGGCTAAAAATGGGGTATATTTATTCATGAGGTCGCCTCATTTCGGTTTGGTTTGGTCGTACTTACCATTACCCGAAATGGCGGCCTTTTTCGTCCCTTTTTTTGGGAAATCAACACGCCTATAAAACGTACAACATTAATGCCCCAAGAGGCTGCTTATCGGCAAGTATTAACGGGTTACTTGTCTGCCAGCGTTAACTGTTACTCATACGCAAGTTAACGGATTACTCATATGGCTGACGTGGACACAATGACTGGACATCAACTGGGAATTAAAGTATATTAAGCATAGATTAACGATGTATCAGTGTATTGCCATTCGTACGGGAGGGGATGCCGATGAAAGTCAGTAAAGAAATGCTGAAGGGCAGCACGGGGACCTTAATTCTCACTCTGCTGCTCGATAAGCCGTTATATGGCTACGAACTGATTAAAGAGCTGGAGCAGCGCTCGCAGGGGGTATTTTCCCTGAAGGAGGGCACGCTCTATCCGATACTCCATGCGATGGAGAGCGAACGCTGGGTAGAGGCGTATTGGCTTGAGGTAGAAGGGCGCAAACGCAAATATTACCGGCTGCTGGATGAAGGCAAGGCGAAGCTGCAGGAGAAGAGAGCGGAATGGAATCTTTTCAAAGGCGCGGTGGATTCGGTACTGGGGGAGGGCGGCGCATGATGGAGCAGCGGAAGAAGCTGGACAACTATCTGGACAGGGTGTGTGCAGAGGTTAGAGCCAAAGGGATGCACAGGGAGATAAGGGAGGAACTCAGCGGGCACTTCCAGGACTTAATGCTGGAGCGGCAGCAGCTTGGCGCAACTGAAGAAGAAGCACAGCAATATGCGATCGCGCAAATGGGTGATCCGCAGGTGCTCGGCCGGGATCTGCACAGAATCCATAAACCGCGGATTCCGTGGGGGCTGCTCACCGCAGTAATGATGTTGTCAGCTGTGAGTCTGCTGGGGATGGGGGCTATAGAAGCCGGAACCTCCTTCAACCCGGCCCTATCTGATCTGACGATGCGCCAGACGGTGTATATCATCCTTGGGATCGCCGTTATGACAGGAATGTACTTCGTCAATTTCAGGCTGCTTCAGAAAGCATCAGGATTCATCTATGCTGCAGCATTAATGGCTATCGTTGCCAGCCTATTGCTGGGTCCTGAATTAATCAATGGGAATAGACGCTATGTTGGTTTTATGGGCTTTTATTTTGATCTGGTTGGATACAGTCCTTATATATTTGTTGTCGCTCTGACAGGAATATGGACCAGCCGCAGCTTTATGCTGAAATGGAGCAGACGGACCAGGGAATTAGCGGAGGTAGCCTTACTGCTGCTGCCTGCGGTGATCTATGCGGCGATCCGGTCTTTACCGGAGCTGGTGGTTTATTTGGCAGTATCGCTGACGCTATATGTATGGATAACACGGCGCTGGATTACAGCCGGATTAATGGCTATAACATTTGTGTCGGGCGGAGCCATCTATGTTTGGAATAATTTGAACTTGCATGACAGGGTCATCGGAGCGATAAATCATAATTATATGCTTAATGGCCCGGGTTACCTCAACCGCAGAATTCACGAGACCATTACATCCGCAGGCTGGAGAGGGTATGGCTTCGGAGGTGCGGAAGAAGGACTGCCGTATGCGTATTCGGATCTTTTTCCGGTATTTCTGGTTCAATGCTTCGGCTGGGCCGGGGGCTTGCTCTTCATCGCGGCAGTAGGCTGGTTCGTTCTCAAAATGATCTCCTATACCCGCGCTGTACGCGATACCTACGGGCGGATGCTTATCCTTGCTCTGGCCCTTATGCTAGCCATCCGCTTAGCTTATGGTCTATCGATCCTCAGCGGAAGAATGCCAATTACAGCTATACCGTTCCCATTCCTCAGCTACGGACAGCATGTCTTCATTGAATTCGCCGCTGTCGGGCTGCTGATGGGTGTCTACCGGCGGAAGGATATGCTCCCTGCGGACACAAGCCTAGACTTAACTATGGACGCCTAGTGAGGCTGCACGTATACTGGTAGGGTGAAAATACGGACGAGGCAGGAGAGGGGGAGCATTGTGATGAAGCTGCGAAATACAGGTAGAAAATTAGGGCTGGTCTCATGTGCGCTTATCCTAGGCGGAGCTACGCTTTTAACGGCAACAGCCACAGCAGCCACAGCGGCTGCTCCTAAGCTACAGAATACAGCCGCTGCCCCGGCGCAAAGCAAGGTGGAGAAGAAACACAATCTTCCCGGCGGCTTTGTGTATCTGGATGAAGTGATTCCTACGGCGCAGTATGAGATACGCTACTACAGTGAGAATAATTTTACCGGAACAAGGGTGGAAGGGTATAAGGCTCCGCTGGCGATTTTCTCGCGGACAGCAGCGAGTGCGCTGAAGAAAGTCAGTGAGGATCTGGCTGGCAAAGGGTATATCCTGAGAATCTATGATGCCTACCGTCCGCAAAAAGCCGTTAATCACTTCGTACGCTGGTCACAGGATGCCGCGGATATTAAGATGAAGCAGCAGTATTATCCCAAGCTGGACAAGCGTAATCTGTTCAAGCTGGGCTTCATCTCCAAGAAATCGGGGCATTCGCGGGGCAGCACTATCGATCTGACACTGGCTGATAAAAAAACAGGAGCACTGGTTGACATGGGCAGCCCGTATGATTTCTTCGGCGAGATTTCTTACTATAATACCACTCTGGTCAACAGTACCCAGCATGCCAACCGTAAAGTTCTTAAGGATGCCATGTCGAAGCAGGGCTTCAAGCCCTATACCAAGGAATGGTGGCATTTCACACTGATCAAGGAGCCTTATCCGCAGCAGTATTTTAACTTTAATGTGGAGTGAGGCTGTTCCAAAGCTGCGCAGAACGGTTAATGATTAATATAAGTTTAGTCCCTGAAGTTTGCGTGCATAATATTTATATTACAGGAGAGGTGGGATCGATTTGAAGAACAGAATCGCAGCCGTTTTCCTAAGTGTACTGTTATTGGCAGCAGGATCGGGAGTATTAACCGGAAATAGTGTCCACGCAGCACCGGGTGTAAATATTATTGTGAACGGACAAGCCTTGCAGACGGATGGACCGCAAGCCTATACCAGCGGATCAACCCTCATGCTCCCGCTCCGGGAGACTACGGAAATCCTTAAGTATAAGACAACCTTTATAGGTGCCACAGGACAGTTCAAGCTGAATCGCTTCCAGGAAACCATTGAGTTCAGACTGAGCGGGAAAGAGATCATTCTGAACGGCAAGGATCGGGTGCCTTTTACAGATAGCATTGAACTGAAGCAGCAGCGCGCATATGCACCATTGTCCTTTTTTGCAGCGATCGGGCTGGTTACATCCTATAATCCGGCAAAAGGACAGGTTGAAATCTACTCACCGGAGGTAACTGCCGGAGCTGTAGCCGGATTGCTGGCCGCAGGGAATTATACAGGACTCCGCGAGCGTTACTTCGCTGCAGAAGCAGAGCAGCCCCCGCTGCCCGTCATTCAGCAGAACTGGGAGGGTGTAAGCGCTCCGGCTGGCCAGTACTTCGGAGTGAAATCTACGGAGAGCCGGCAGCATGACGGGAATATGACAATAACAAGCGTGTTGTCCTTCTCCAAATCCGAGGCGCTGCTGACCCTGGAGCTGAATACATCGGGCAAGATCGTGAAGCTGAGCCTGGCGGCGCTGCAGGCAGCGGAAGTGCTGGTCAACCCTTCGAAATAACAAATAATTGATCATTCATAGCAGGAGCATCTCGCAGCTGTAAACCGCTGCCGGAGATGCTTCTTTTTATTAATGCTAACTCTTTTGAAAATTCCTGAAAACTTCTGTTGACAGATCACTCCAAAGAGAGTAATTTTAAATTCTGATTAAACGCTGTTTAAATCAATGATTAGAAATCGCGGCAAAGGAGGGCGACAAGCTGCATTATGGTTAAATCTGACAACAAAGCTGATCCTTCAGATAAAGATACGAAGCAGATTATACTCGATGCAACCGTGGATTTGATCCGCGAAGAGGGGTTCAGCTGTATCACCCTTCGGAGTATCGCAGCAAGGGCAGAGACGAATCTTGCACTGGTGAATTATTATTACGGCTCCAAGGAAAAACTGTTTGGCGACGCAGTGAAGAAACTCGTGTCTACCTTTGATGATGCCTTCAGAACACTGGAAGATGACAGCCTGCCGCCGAAGGAGCGGATGAAGCTATTTTTCATGCGTTATATTATGAATCTCAGCCGTTACCCGGGAATGGCCCGGCAGATGCTTGATCAAAGACATCATATTATGGGCTCACAGGATGAATATGCGAAATACTCCAAGCTGATGAGGCTTGAGCGCATTAAGGAAGTGCTCAGTGAGATCACTGGGGAGCAGGACCGCGACAAGCTCATGATGATGATGATGCAAGTCTATGGGGCCATTGTTTTTCCGGTAATTATGGTCTCCAGTCTACCGAAGGACCGGGAGGATCTTAAGGAGTTCTTCAGGCTTTCGCCGCTTGAGGAGCAGATTGACGGTTTATTTGAACTTTATTTTCATAAGTATAACTAATTATAAACACAGAAAAGAGTGGAGAAGAGAATGACAAACACCTCAAATAAAGGAAACAGTGCAGCAGTGGAAGCACCGTTCTCGCTGAAAGCCATTATTCCGCCGTTAATGGCTATTATCGTCGGCATGATTATGGTTATCCTAGACAGCACTGCCGTAAACGTTGCGGTACCGAATCTGGTGCAGTATTTCGCAACAGATCTTAAGACCGTTCAGTGGGCCATTACGGGTTATACGCTGGCGCTGGCTGCTGTAATTCCGCTGGCTGGCTACATGACTGACCGTTTCGGTTCCAAGCAAGTCTTTCTAACGACTATTGTTATGTTTGTACTGGGGTCCGTTCTTTGTTCGGTTGCCCAGACCTCGACGCAACTGGTCATCTTCCGTGTCATTCAAGGTCTTGGCGGCGGGATGGTGGCACCAATCGGTATGGCAATGGTCTTCAGACTGGCCCCGGCAGAGCGCAGAGGTTCTATTATGGGGATGCTTGGAATTCCCATGCTGCTGGCTCCGGCACTTGGACCGATCCTCTCCGGCTGGCTGGTAGAATACGTGAGCTGGCACTGGATCTTCCTGATCAACCTGCCTATCGGTATCGTTGGTATCATTCTTGGAGTTAAATATCTGCCTGTTACCGAGAAGAAGGGCAAAGCGCATCTGGATATCTTCGGTATCATTCTGGCTCCGCTTGCGTTCTCCATGCTTGCTTATGGCGTCAATCAAGGCGGAGGTGAAAGCTGGACTTCGACGGGGGCTCTTGTAGGTTTGTCTGTCGGCGGTGTGGCGCTGGTGCTGTTCGTTATCGCTGAGCTGATGCAGAAGCATCCGCTGCTGGAGCTGCGCGTCTTCCGTTCATCGGACTTCACACGCGGCATTATCCTATCCTGGGTGACCCAGGCTGCCTTGTTCGGTTCCATGCTGTTCGTTCCGTTGTATCTGCAGCAGATCCGGAACTACACACCGCTTGAGACAGGTCTGATTCTGCTTCCGCAGGCGCTGGCATCCGGTATCGGTATGCCGGTGGGCGGCCGCTTATTCGATAAAATTGGTGCACGTCCGCTGTTGTTCGTCGGACTGAGTGTCATTTCCACTGCACTGTTCCTGTTGTCCGGTGTTACAGTAGACACCAGTCTTCCCGTTATCATGGGCTGTCTCGCTATGATGGGTCTGGGTATGGGCTTGTCGATGATGCCGGTCAACACTCATGTTCTGAACTCCGCTCCGCGTGAATGGGTTGGCCGGGTGACTCCGCTGACCGCCGCAGCCCAGCAGGTCGTAGTATCGTTCGCGGTTGCCGGTATGACCGGATACTTAACCAGCCAGATTACTGTTCATATGGGTGAGATGGCTGCCGGAAGCAATCCGCTTGTCGCCGCTGTACAGGGCTTCAATGATGTATTCTTCCTCTCGGCCTGCATCGCGCTGGCCGGAGTGGTCATCAGTCTGATTCTGCGCAAGCCGAAGACAGCCGGTTCCGCCGGAACTCCGGAAGGGCAGCAGGCCGACGCTGCTGTAATGATGGGACATTAATTCATATCTTGGGTTTACGGCCGCCTCAGCTAATCGCTGGGGCGGTTTTTTCTCATTTCACCCCCGTTGTCGCGATTACGATTCGAAATCCTGCACGAAATACAACATTTATGTCTTTACAGCAAGAACTTAAGTAACTCAATTGCTGTCATCTTATAGGACGCCTATACAGAAGGGCGAAAGGAGGAATTAGAGGTATACATCACATCGCTCTGGATGCGATACAGAAGGTGAAATGGGAGGAATTACGGCGGTATGTGGGATTTATCCGGGGCAGGCGCCAGTTGGAGTATTTGTGAACCGCTTGACGGCTGACAAGGAATTCTTTATAGTTTTATTAAAACTATTGACGAGGAGTTTCCTTATGTATGAATTACTGGTCCTGTCATTGCTGATGCATTTCCCGCTGCATGCTTATCTGATTGCGAAGATTATCAGCCCGTGGGAGAAAATCAGCCGCGGAACGCTGTCCACCCTGTTGTCCAGACTTGAGAGAGAGGGACTGATCTGCGAAGCCAATCCTTCTTCAGTGCCTTATCCCAGTGAACGGCCGTCCCGTGCGCTGCAGCTCACCGGTAAAGGGCGGGCCCGGTTCACCGAGCTGATGATGGATACGGGGACGGAGTCGGCAACCTATCAGAAGCTTTTTCATATTAAAGCCCAGCATTTGGAGTTCCTTGCCTCTGAAGCGCAGCTGGCGCTTGTAGACCATTATCTTGCGTACGCCGCTAAAGGCATTGCAGAGCTGCGAAAAGGGATAGACGCCTTCCGGAAAGAGACTGCTCCTGATGCTGCCGCGCCGGGAGGGCGGTTCTATGCGACAACGATGGATCTGCTGCAGGTGCGCCTGGAGGCGCAGGAGCTGGATCTGGCCTGGGCGCAGCGTTTGCGGGAAGCCGTGATGACGCAGAAAGAAGGACAACAATGAAGGGTTCCAAAGAAAGCTGGCAGAGCAGAGCGGTTAAGCTGGGCTTGCGCCTCATAAGGATTAACGCCATGTGGAAGGAGACAGGGATAGCTTTGCGGAAGGAAATTGAAACGAAACAGCGGAAGGAGAGCAGTAAGCCGCCGGCTAAAGTGTATACGTTATGCAGCGTCGAAGAGCGTGAGATAGCCGGTTCTCCTTACTATGTGCTGTCTGCAAACTCTCTTTCGGGCGGCAAACAGATCCTGTATCTGCACGGCGGAGGTTATGTACTGAAGATATCCCCGCTGCATTGGGAGTTCCTGGCCGGTATGGCAGACAAGCTGAAGTGTAAGATTGCGGTTCCCATGTACCCTTTGGCACCGCAATATGGACATAAGGAAGTATTTCAGATGCTGGTACCGCTATATGAGGAGATGTTAGCACAGAGTTCTAAGTGTGGAGACAAGCTTGTGGTCATGGGGGATTCGGCTGGCGGCGGAATGGGGCTTGCACTAGTGCAGCTTCTTAAGGAAAAGGGGATACCACGGCCTGCACACACGATCCTCATCTCCCCGGTGCTCGACATGACCTTCAGCAACCCGGATATCAAGGCTGTGGAGCGTAAAGATCCTGTCACGGCAGTTCCTGCCATCAAAGAAATTGCTGAGTGGTATGCGGGGAATCAGGAGATTACTTCTCATTTGATCAGCCCCGCTTATGGGGAGGTCACGGATATAGGGCTGGTCAGCATCTTCATTGGGACGCATGACATTGTGTATCCCGATGTCAAGAGGTTCAGAGACCGGTTACTGGTTGAAGGAATAAAGATCGGCTACTATGAATATCCGCAAATGCTGCATGTCTGGCCGCTGTTCTTCTTCCCGGAATCCAAGACAGCGAGAGCACAGATCAGAGCAATTATTGAAGACTTATAGATCTGCCCGCCGTTTCTTGAGCATCCTTGCCGGAAAAGGGGCGAAGTGCAATCTGCCGAGCAGTTCGGAAGCTATAATGCCCAGCAGGACAAGGGCAGCGCCGGTGTAGCCCTGCAGCGAAAGCTGTTCATGTGCGAACCAGTAGCCGAAGAAGGCGGCAAAGACCGGTTCGAGGGCGAAGATTAATCCGGTGCGGGTCGGCGTTGTGTATTTCTGGGCAACGGGCTGCAGGATGAAGCCGCAGGCGCTGCAAAAAATGCCGAGTGCGAGGATGGCGATCCAGCCGGGAAGTGTCGAAGGCAGTGCAGGAGTCTCTAAGACTGCTGACAGAATCAGGGCATAACCTCCGGCGAAGCCCAGCTGCAGAATGCCGATATTCAGCGAATCGCTGCTCTTGACAGCGCGGCTGGTAACCAGAATCTGCACTGCGTAGAAAATGGCAGCCAGAATACAGAGCAGATCACCAGGCTGTACTTGCAGTGACCCGTTCAGGGTGAGCAGCCCGATGCCGGCGATGGCCAGAATGGCACCGAAGATTTGCGGAGGGGCGACCTTCTTTTTGAAGATCAGAACATCCAGCAGCGGTACAAAAACAACGGTCAAAGCGACCAGAAATCCGGCATTGGAGGTCGTGGTGGTCTTCAGTCCGAAGGTGATGCAGGTGAACACACCGAGCAGAAGAAAGCCGAGCAGGGCTCCATATTTCAATGTTCTGGCGTCCACACTGCGCAGCCGTTTGCGGAACAGCAGAGCCGCCAGAATGAAGGCCAGTCCGAAGCGCAGTGCAATCAGATTGAATTCCCCCAGTGTGCCGAGTCCCATTTTCATGAACAGGTAGGAGGAACCCCAGAACATCGTTACTACTATGAGCATCAGCTCGGCCTTTAGCGGCTTCATTCCATCATCATCCTTCTTTATTTCAAGTGATTATAGTATAATACGCTCAAATACATAAGGTAACTGAATGTTTATCATGTGAAACATGAGGAATTCTCATGAAAACTGTGGGGGTCAGCGATGAGTATAATCAAATACGAAGTGTTCCTCAAAGTGGTTGAACTGGGCAGTCTGACCAAAGCCGCCGAGGTGCTGGGCTTCACCCAATCCGGTATCAGCCATACGATCAGCAGCCTGGAGAGCGAATTTGGTTTTCCGCTGCTTGTGAGGAGCCGTTCCGGTGTCAAGCTGACGGTCAATGGAGAGCAGGTTATTTCGCCTATCCGCGAAATCCTCAAATGGAATGAGCAGCTGAAGCAGCAGGTGGCCGATATTCATGGTCTGGAGACAGGAACAATTACACTAGGAACCTTCACAAGCGTATCCGTTCACTGGCTGCCGGACATGATCAAACAGTTCCGCAAAGAGTACCCATACATTGAATTCAAGCTGATGGAGGGCGGATATCTGGAGATTGAGCAATGGATTGAGGCTGGTGTGGTCGACTGCGGCTTCCTGTCGCTGCCTACCCGGGAGAAGTTTGAGGTCTTTCCGCTGAAGCAGGACCGGATGCTGGCGATTCTTCCGTTGGACCACCCGCTGAGCAAAGCCCCGTACATGCCGCTGGCCCAGATCGCCTACGAGGATTTCATCATTCCGAGACCGGGCTCAGACTATGATGTGCAGCGGGTGCTGGAGAAGGCGGGGATTAAGCCGAACATCAAATTCTCGGCCGGGGATGACTATGCGATCATAGCCATGGTAGAGAAGGGGCTGGGCATCAGCATCCTCCCGGAGCTGGTCACCCGGTTCCAGAATCATAATGTGGCCATGCTTGAGCTGGAGGAACGGAGTTTCCGCTCATTGGGAATTGCCGTCAGCTCGATGAAATATGCATCGCCTGCAACGAGACGATTCCTGCAGCATGTGCAGAGCTGGTCGTCCGGCCAAGAAGGGATTTGACTTGATAAATCCAGCGCAAAAAAGGCACGTTTTCAGTTTTGAAAACATGCCTTTTTGCAATGCGCATCATTTGCTTAATTTGCGTCCGTCTTTGTCGAGAAACAACAGCTCGTAGTATTTTTTCGGCCGCCCTTTACTGTTGTCACGTTTTTCAAATACCGTTTGTACGTATTTTTTTTCTTCAATTTTGTTAAGGATACGGTTTGCACCTTTGACAGTCATGGACAGGCACCCAGCAACATCCTCAGAGGATAATTTATTTGTTCTCATAATTTCTGCATAGGACATGATTTTCTGCAAATTGATGTTGTTTATTCCAATATTTTTGGCCAACGCGATGATTTCCGGGTCCCCCTGTTCAGAGAACTGTATGACATTCATGCTCTGCATTGGGCCGATAACCTTCTGATCCTCGTTTATAAAAAAGCTGCAGCTGCCCGTGTAGGCTTTCGCCTGTCTGTAAGCTTTGGCGGCATTTTCGTTAGCTTGAAAATATTCATGTCCCGAGCCCCACCCGATCTTCACCTTGTAGCTTACGTACAATTCCAGATACTCCAGAAGTGAGCAGTTCTGCGCATTGGAGGTAATTTTCATGAAATTTCCGTAAGTGGTGTATAGTCTGACAAAGCCTTCCGAAATTTGGGCTGTGTCAGCAAGATTCACACTATGCAGAAACCTGCCAACCAGGGCTTTCAGCTCTTGAAGCTGATCTTCAGATGGTGGCTGCTCATTGTGGACCGATAAGTATGCGACAACTGCCCGCTGGTTCTTAAGCTTGAGGATGGTAATCTCGTTGATGATCTCGCTTAGGGTCTCTTTAACATCTTCCAAAGTGGGCCGGATCAAGATATATCTGACTCCGTGCTTTTTGAGCTCTGGAACAAAGTGGCCGAACGCTGTAATGGACAGGTCTATTTTTTGGGCTTCCCACAAAGTGATATGGTTCTCCAGCATGGTCTCCACCCGTTCGAACAAATCTCCGCTGTCAACAGGCTTCCCTTCATGAGTCAGGTATTGCTGGAATTCACTGAAGGAATCGATAACATACGCATAATCCACATAGATCCTCGATATATCAAGCCCGGGCTCTGTCACCAGCAGCCGGAAGAGTTCTCTATATAGAAGGTTCTCATTATCCTGCAAAATGTGAATAGGGATCTTCTCATCCAGGCAATCCTTATTTATTGACTCATAAAGCATCCTGCCGCTGACCACAAATCCATCCACCGAATCTAAGTTCTGCAGATACAGGTCTGTTGTTTGTCCGAAGTTGCTGATGGTAAGGAACCGGAACTGGCATATGGGCCGCATTTCTTGTTCAATGGCGCGGAAATAATCCATATGGCTCTCTGGCGTGATAATACCCAGCTTGATTTTCATAGTATATTCCTTTCAAAAGACAATGCAATCAAAAGAGTTATATCACAATAAATGTGATATTACAACGTTCCGGCACCTTTAAAATAACGTTCTTAAAATGTCTAATAATCTCTTGACAGCGAATGAATTTAAAAGTACGATAAATGTGTTCTTAAAAAGTCTTAAAATGTGAAGGAGGCCATTTAAACTCTGTACTTACATTCATTCAATTTGTGTTTTGGGAGATGTTATTGTGATTGAAGAAACTGGAGACGATTTGAGTATGGCTCATCAGCTGCAGGACAAATTAGTCATGTACAGGCATCATCTTCATGCGATTCCGGAGCTTGATTTAAGTTTGCCCAGAACAACGGCCTACGTCAAAGAGGTGTTGGAGTCGATGGGTCTTAAGCCCGCTCCCGTAGGGGAATCAGGGCTAACAGTTACCATTGGCGGACAGCATGACGGGAAGGTGGTTCTTCTCCGTGCAGATATGGACGCTTTGCCCATTTCAGAGGAAACGGAGCTTTCTTACGCGTCGTTGAACGGGAACATGCATGCTTGCGGTCATGACATGCATACTTCCATGCTGCTGGGAGCGGCGGAGATCCTGAAGGCTAACGAAGAGCAGCTTCGCGGGACGGTTAAGCTTATGTTTCAGCCGGGTGAAGAGACGCTGCACGGGGCAAAAATGATGCTTGAGAGCGGGATTCTCGACAATCCTAAAGTGGATGCAGCCATGATGCTTCACGTGTTGACCGGAATGTCACTTCCTATCGGACAATTTGTAGTGCCTGAGGAAGGTGGAGCGATTTCTGCTTCTTCGGATTGGTTCGAAATCATCATCCGCGGACGGGGCTCACATGGCGCAATGCCCGAGGCCGCAGTGGACCCCTTAAATGTGGCTGCTCATCTTCATCTGGCGCTGCAGGGTATACTTAGCCGGGAAATTTCGCCAATTGATAATGCAGTACTTACCATAGGCGTGATGGAAGGCGGAAGTACAAGCAACGTGATTCCCGATACGGCCAGAATGAAAGGAAGCGTTCGCACTTTTAACGCCGCATTGCGGGATAAACTGGAGATTCGTATCCGCGAAATTGCAGCAGGTATAGGAGAAACCTTTCAGGCAAAGCTGGATGTGATCTATACGAGGGGTTGTCCTGAAGTGAAAACGGATGGCGGGCTTAATGAGCAAATGAGGGTTTCGATTGCAAATACCTTTGGCGACGGTTCCTATATCGGTATAACCGAACTGGTACCCGGTGGCAAATTAATGGGCTCGGAAGACTTCGCGTTTGTATCACAGGCAGTGCCAAGTACCACAGTATTTCTTAACGCAGGCAATGCCGAAGAAGGTTATCGTTACCCTGTACACCATCCAAAGACGATGTTCTCGGATGAGGTGCTTCATAGAGGGGCTGCGGCTTACGCTGCTTTTGCCAGAGACTGGCTTGAAAGTAACAGATAAGCTCTAAACAAAACTTAGGAGGAATTAAAATGACAGAGAGACGTATGATTGGACCCACCAAATTTGAAGAGTACTCGGAGAAATACAAGGAATTCCTGTTAATGACCCGCCGTGACGGAATCCTTGAAGTGCGTCTTCACACCGACGGAGGATCGTACACGCACAATTGGGAAGCTCATACCGCCTGGTCTCATGCCTGGTCAGATATTGGCCGTGACCCTGAGAACGAAGTCATGATTATTACGGGAACCGGGGATAAATGGTTGATTGGCGACCCTGAGGTCTGGAATACTAAATTCATGGACTGGCCGAAGCATAAGAAGCTCGAACAGTATCACGAATCGCTGAGACTGCTTGAGAATTTGATCTTCTGCATTGACATCCCGACCATCGGGGCGGTCAACGGGCCGGGAACGCACTGTGAACTCGCGACGCTCTGTGATATTACCATTTGCACGGAAGACGCGGACTTTTTCGATCCGCATTATCTGGGAGGCACGCCTCCAGGAGATGGAATGCTGCTCACACTGCAGAGCATGATCGGTTTCAAAAAAGCAGCCTACTACGCATACACCGGCAAGAATATCAACGGTCAGACCGCCTTGGATCTGGGTATTGTCAGTGAAGTTCTGCCCCGTGAGCAGCTTCTTCCCCGCGCTTGGGAGCTCGCGGAGATGATTATGCAGGCACCGCGTTCAACGAGACATCTGTCGCACTCCATTATCTCCCGGCCATGGAAGCAGGCTCTGGTCGCCGATCAGGGATTCCAGCTTGCCCACCAGATGTATGACATGGCTATTGATGAAGAAGGAGCTCTGGAGCGCCTGAAGAAAATGCAAGGACGCCTTATGGGCAAAGATGTTCAATAGAGAAATGACGGGACCTACACGATTCGAAGAATATTCGGAGAAGTACAAGGACTTATTCATCATGACCCGCCGCGGCGGCATACTCGAAGTGCGTATGCACACCGGCGGGGGACCGCTTCAATTCGACTGGCCGGTTCAAGCCGCATATGGTCATGTATGGTCCGATATTGGCCGCGACCCCGAGAATGAGGTGATGATCCTTACAGGGACAGGTGATTTGTGGCAACTAGGCAATCCTGAAGTCTGGACAACCAAATTCATGGATTGGCCGAATCGCCGGAAGTTGGAGATGTATCATGAATCGCTCAGAATGATTGAGAATATGGTTCATTGCCTGGACATCCCCACCATTGGGGTGGTCAATGGCACAGGCTCACACTGGCAGCTGGGGACGCTGTGTGATATTACCATCTGTGCGGAAGACACAGCGTTCTTCGATGCCCATTACCTGGGCGGTGTACCGCCCGGAGACGGAATTGTCTTAGCACTTCAACAACTGCTGGGAACCAAGAAAGCGGCATTCTACGCATATACGGGGATGAACATTAATGCTCAAGCGGCATTAGATCTCGGTCTGGCCAGTGAGGTGCTGCCTCGTGAACAGCTTCTTCCACGCGCGTGGGAGCTGGCAGAAAGAATCATGCAGGCGCCCCGCTCGGTAAGACATCTTACACATTCGATTGTGTCGCACCCGTGGAAAAAAGCCCTTGCCCATGATCAGGGTCTACAGATTACTCACCAGTTGTATGACATGGCCATGGATGAAGAGGGGATTCATGAGCGGCTGATGAAGCTCAAGGAACGTTTTCAGGGGAATGGGCAATAGCCAGAAGGGGGATAAGGGTGCTATGAGATCGTTGACTGAGCTATTTAAGATTGGCAGTGGACCGTCCAGCTCCCATACTATGGGGCCGGAGAAGGCGGCCAGGATCTTCAAATCAGAGAATGAAGACGCAGATGAGTTCAAGGCGTTGATCTATGGTTCCCTTGCCAAAACAGGCAAAGGCCATTTGACGGACAAGGCTATTCTTAGAGCACTTTCACCCGTTCCGGCGGAGGTTGAATTTGTTCCACAGGCGAATTTTGTTCTGCCCCATCCCAATACGATGGATTTGTTCGCTTACAAAGACGGGCGCCAAATCTCATCCATGCGTGTCGTCAGTATCGGCGGCGGGGACATCGTTATTGAGGGAAGGGAGGAGATGCAAACGCCCGATGTCTACCCTGAGAACAGCTTTGCTGAGATCAGCACCTTTTGTAACGCCAATCATATTCGTCTAAGCGATTACGTCGAGCAGCGCGAAGGCAAACAGATCTGGGATTTCCTCCAAGGAATCTGGGAAGCGATGAAGCGTTCGATTGACGAAGGGCTGTCTGTCACAGGTATTCTGGAGGGCGGTCTTGAGGTCGAACGCAAGGCGAAATATCTGTATCATCAGCGGGATATGGATGAGAGCCCGGAGACGAGGGAGAACAGGATCGTCAGCGCATACGCTTTCGCCGTCAACGAACAGAATGCCGCCGCCGGCACGGTCGTAACGGCCCCGACCTGCGGGGCCAGCGGTGTCGTGCCCGCCTCGCTCCGTTATATGCAGGAGAAGATGCAGGTCACGGACGAACAGATCCTCCGGGCTCTGGCCGTCGGCGGGCTCATTGGCAATCTGGTCAAGCAGAACGCCTCCATCAGCGGCGCTCAGTGCGGCTGCCAGGCGGAGGTTGGCACGGCTTGCTCTATGGCAGCGGCTGCACTGGCTGAACTGTCTGGTATGGAGATCGACCAGATTGAGTATGCGGCGGAGGTTGCTATGGAACACCACTTGGGGTTAACCTGTGATCCGATTAACGGACTGGTTCAAATCCCTTGCATTGAGCGGAATGCTGTCGGTGCGATGCGGGCGATCAATGCGCTGAGCCTGGCCAAATTCTTGTCTGGTACCCGTAAGATATCCTTTGATCTGGTTGTACAGACCATGTATGAGACAGGCCTGGATATGAACAGCAGGTACCGCGAAACTTCAGAAGGCGGGCTCGCTAAGCTCTACAAAGCTGACAGTTAAATGATACTTCCATGATCATGTGGCTGTAATTTCATACTTGTGTAATGTAACGAAGAACGTCCCGTGCTGCCGGTTGGCAGAAAGGACGTTCTTTTTTGGGAGGCTATATAGGGCAGGCTGCTGCTTCAAGAAGCAATTTGACGGGGCGCCGCTTGGATGAGAAAATGTATGCGTGTACATGGAGTGTGATTTCAACAGAGGAGGCTTCAAATGGAACAGCTACGCATTGGAATGATAGGTTATAAATTCATGGGCAAGGCCCACAGCAACGCCTACCGCAGTCTGCCGATGTTCTTCCCGAAGGCCGTCAAACCGCAAATGTCCGTCATCTGCGGACGCAATGAAGAAGCGCTGAAGGAGGCGGCAGACCAGCTGGGCTGGTCGGAGAGTGTAACCGACTGGAAAGAGCTGATCGGGCGTGACGATATTGATCTAATCGACATCAATGCGCCGAGCAATGCCCATAAGGAGATTGCACTGGCAGCTGCTGCTGCAGGCAAGCATATTTTCTGTGAGAAGCCGCTGGCGCTGAATTTGGCAGATTCGCGAGAAATGCTCCAGGCTGCAGAGGCGGCCGGCATTGTTCATATGGTTGGCTTCAATTACCGTTTCTCCCCGGCGGTCAGGCTGGTGAAACGGCTGATCGAGAGCGGGCGGCTGGGAAAGATCTATCATTTCCGTGCCTGGTTCCTGCAGGACTGGATTCTCGACCCTGAATTCCCGCTGGTCTGGCGGCTGCAGAAGGAGATTGCCGGTTCAGGATCGCATGGGGATCTGGGGGCCCATCTGATTGATCTGGCCCATTTCCTGGTAGGGGATGTGCAGGAGGTCATCGGCATGAGTGAGACGTTCGTCAAGGAACGGCCGCTGGCAACGGAGATGACAGGTCTCAGCGCCCGGGCCAGCAAAGATGCACCGCGCGGCGCGGTAACGGTGGATGATGCTACTTTGTTCCTGGCCCGTTTTGCAAACGGTGCATTGGGCAGCTTTGAGGCGACACGGTTCGCGGCCGGGCATCGTTCGACCAATTCTTTTGAGATCAATGGCAGTCTGGGCAGTGTGAAATTCGACTTCGAGCGGATGAACGAACTGGAGGTCTATCTGACCTCGGATGACGAGGATGTGCAGGGCTTCCGGAGAGTGCTCGCCACCGATCCCGCACATGACTATGCTGAAGCCTGGTGGCCGCCGGGTCATACGATTGGATTTGAGCACACATTCATTCACGAGATGCTGGAGCTGTCGAATGCGATTGCCGAAGGCCGTCAGCCTGAGCCGAATTTCCGGGACGGTGTGAAATGCCAGGCTGTACTGGAAGCTGTGGAACGTTCGATTGAAGAGCGGCGCTGGGTTCCGATATCTGAAATGTAGATTCTAAATGTAAAAAACAAACACCGCACATTAATGGATTTGCGGTGTTTGTTATGGCTATTTACGAACCATAGAAGGTGTCAGGCCTTTGTACTGCTTATAGAGCTTCGTGAAATAATTGGGATTGTCACAGCCGACTCTGCCGGAAATCTCTGTAATGCTGAAGCCGGTCTCCCGCAGCAGCCGCTCGGCTTCATCCATCCGGCACAGGTTCACATAGTCGATGAAGGTGCGTCCGGTCAGCTTCTTGAAGGTTTTGCAGAAATGGAAAGCGTTCAGATTGACAAAGCGGGCAGCACGCTCGACCGACATTTTCTGATCGACATGTGTTTCCAGGTATTCCAGCAGCGGCTTGAAGCGTTCGCGGTTGATAGAATGACGTTCACTCTGCTGGGCGGGGAAGGTACGGGACAGGAGTGTGAAGAATAAGTGGAGCTGGTTCTTCACCACGAGCTGAAAAGCCGGTTGTTTAGCCTGCACCTCCTCAATAATCCGCTCAAGCAAGGGATAATACGAGGCGCATTCCGGGTTGTGGACCACCGGCATGACCGGAAACTGATACTGATTGCTAAGATAAGGGGCCACAAATTGCTCATGCTGGGAATCCTGATTGCGGTCCTTGAACAATGAGGCATGAAAAACAATCGAGATATAAGAAACATCTCCGCTATACAAGCTATAGCCGACATGCAGCCCGCCGGAAGGTACCATGATTACGTCTCCGGGACCGGCTTCATACGGTTTGCTGTCCACATGAAAGATCGCCCGGCCTTCACGCATGACAATAATCTCGAAATGCTCATGCCAGTGCAGGAACAGGATATTCTGCTCGGGCTTGGCGCCCTGGCACTGATTAAAGAACAAGCGGAATGGATAGATCTTCTCCTCGAGCGCAGGATATTCCTTCAGTTCCTTCGGATAAGTCATGATGGCTTCAACTCCCACAAGATTCAGCTAGTTTAACACAAGATAAGAAGAGATTTTGCCCGAAATGAAGGATATACTTGGGTTGTTGAACTAACTATAAACCAATATTGGAGTGGTATACAAGATGCAGGATACAATGAGAATCGGGACACTGGTGGCAGGCGGGGATGCACTAAGAGTGATTCCGCAAATTATAGGTCACGGGTTCGAATCATTCAGCCTGACCTTCTGGCAGACAACGGGAAACACGGATCTGACAGAAACTGCTGCACGGGTGCGTGAACTGGCTGCGGAGCATGATTTCGTGATCTCTTCTGTAGGGATATTCGGGAATCCGCTTACAGGCACTGGGGATAACTCGGATGCGCTGGGCAGCTGGGAACGGCTGATCGACCACGCCCATTTGTTTGGAACCGATATGGTCTCCGGCTTCACCGGACGACTGCCCGGGGTTTCGATTGACGAGTCCATCCCGAAATTTGCAGAGGTGTTTGGTGAGCTCTCCAAAAGAGCCGCGGACCGCGGCGTCAGAATCGCCTTTGAGAACTGTTCCATGGATGGAAACTGGCAATCCGGAGACTGGAATATTGCCCATAACCCTACAGCATGGGAGAAGATGTTCAATGCGGTGAATGCCGATAATCTGGGTCTGGAATGGGAGCCCTGCCACCAGATGGTGCAGCTGATTGATCCGATTCCGCAGCTGCGCAAATGGACGGACAAAATTTTCCACGTGCACGGCAAGGACGCTACGATTGCCTGGGATATTATCAAGGAATACGGAATTCACGGACCTAAACCGTATGTGTGGCACCGGACACCGGGCTTCGGGGATACGAATTGGACCGATGTAATCTCGGTACTGCGGCAGGCCGGATACACAGGAACGATTGATATCGAAGGCTGGCATGATCCCGTTTACCGTGACGAGCTGGAAATGACAGGACAGGTTCATGCGCTCCATTATTTGAAAAATTGCCGGGGCGGCAGTTTCGTGCCAAATCCGGTCTAATCCAGAAAGCGGGGAACACCTATGACAGCAGAGTATCGTGTAGTTGTTGCGGGCTGTGGAGCGATGGCTAATGAATGGATCAGCTATGCGCTGAAGCATGCTGATATTGAAATCGTCGGACTCGTAGATATCCGGGTGGAATCCGCGCAGGCCATGGCAGAGAAACATGGACTCACCTGCCCGGTATTTACAGATATATCACAGGCAATTGAAGCTACAGCGGCCAATCTGGTGTTCGATATCACCGTGCCTTCCAGCCATTTCAGTATTGCCAGTAAGGCACTGGAAGCCGGATGTCATGTCTTTACCGAGAAGCCGCTGGCGGAAACGATGGAGCAATGTAATGAAATCGTTAACATGGCCGGACGTACCGGGCTGAGCCATGCCGTCATGCAGAACCGCAGGTATGATCCGCATATCCGCTCTTTGCGCGGGCTAATCACCTCGGGAGCCATAGGGCGGACGGGTTCCATAAGCGCAAGCTTCTTTCTGGCTCCGCATTTCGGCGGTTTCCGGGAAGCGATGGACAGCCCGCTGCTCCTGGACATGGCCATCCATACCTTCGATCAGGCCCGCTTTATCAGCGGCGCCGATCCTGTAAGTGTGTACTGCCAGGAATTCAACCCTCCAGGATCGTGGTATGAAGGGAATGCGGCGGCTATCTGTATTTTTGAAATGTCAGACGGCTCCGTATTCTGTTATCAGGGCTCATGGTGTGCAGAAGGTGCGCCTACGTCATGGGAAGCCTCATGGCGGGTCCAGGGGGAACGGGGGGCAGCCATCTGGGATGGCCGGGATATGCCGTATGCCGAGATTATCGGTGGCGGTGAAGCTGCCGGACAGTTCCTCAATGAATATGAGCGGGTAGAAGGGCCGGCTGTGCAGATGGAGGAGACCTTCCATCAGGGCTGTCTCGAAGAGATGTTCCGCTCGCTTGCGGAGCAGCGCCCAGCCGAGACCGACTGCCGCGACAACCGCTATAGTATGGCGATGGTGCTTGGCGCTTTGGAGAGTGCGCGGACAGGCAGCAAGCTGGACATTGCCGAATTCATCCGGAATGCCGAGCGGAATGTGCCGGATAAATAAAATGTGCGGAAGAGGGAAGGGCAGCCGACCGGCGGCTCTTTTCTTTTGTGAAAGATAGGAAATCAGCGATTCTCTAAGAAACTTGTAACTGGTTACTGGTAGTGCTGGAACAAGACGAGTAGCGTGATGCGGACTGAGAATCCGTTATGCAAAATAAGTCACATAAATCCATCTGAATCTGACAATGCTGTATTCCTGATTACTCCAATTGAGATTACAATGAATACCAGGGTAGTGGATGCTAATCAAGGAGTGATCCGGTTGAATGAACCATTAAGAGTAGTGATTGGAAGCGGAGGTAGTCCGCACAACAAAGGATGGCTGCATACGGAAGAAACGGAACTGAATCTGCTGCGTGAAGCGGACTGGTCAGAGAAATTCCGCCCCGGCTCCCTGAAGGTCGTTCTTGCCGAACATGTCTGGGAGCATCTGACCTATGAGGAAGGTGTGCAGGCAGCCTGCAACTGTTATACCTATCTGGCTCCAGGCGGATATATCCGCTGTGCTGTTCCGGACGGGTTCTTCCCGGATGAAGCTTATCAGAACATTGTGCAGATCGGCGGGCCGGGACCCCTGGACCATCCTGCTGCCTCTCACCGGATCGTACATACTTATATTACTCTGCAGAAGATGTTCACTGCCGCAGGGTATCAGGTTAAACTGCTGGAGTATTGTGATGAATCCGGCCAATTTCATGAATTTCCCTGGGATGAGCGCGGCGGTTTCATCTACCGGTCGAAGCGTTTTGATCACCGTAATACGGAGGGGAAGTTAGGTTTTGTTTCATTAATTGCAGATGCAGTTAAAGTGTGAGACTTGTATTTAAAAGTAACAAAAAGGCTGATCCGGTAGCAGAGAAATCTGCGTATGGATCAGCCTTTTTGCGTTCTTAATAACTAATGCCGGTTAGAACCCTTTATATTGCGGCTCTTCTTTCTCGATTTCGGCTACGCGGCCTTCCACCTGCTGGACAATCTGCAGCGTCTGCTCTGCAGCATTGGTGAACAGGGTTTTGGCTTCCTCGTTCTGGGTTTCCATGGCGAACTGCTCAAGACTGGCTTGGGCGCTCTTCAGCGAAGCTACGCAGGTTTTGACCTGTGATGCAACAGTCATTGGATCATTACCTCCTCGGGTCTGGGTTGGAACAGAATCTCACAGTGTAGTATCCGCATCCCTTAGCAGGACATACAGGTAACAAATCCCATTTGGCAGATAGTCTGTGCGCCCATTTGGCAGCAGGAATTTATTCTCTTGGTTATTTTCCGCCTGTTTTGACAAATAATGAAGCTGATGCAATATATGCGGGTAATGAATAACTTTACAGGAGGTTTTACGAATGCCGGAAGCACTGGAGGTCATTCTTCGGACAATTTTTGCTGTAGTAGTGCTTTTCTTCCTTACTAAAATACTGGGGAAGCGTCAGGTTTCACAGCTGTCTTTTTTCGAATACATTACGGGAATTACTATAGGCAGCTTGGCAGCATATATCTCGCTGGATACGGACAAAACCTGGCACCTCGGCCTCATTGCACTAATTGTCTGGGTTGCCTTCTCGTTCGGGATTGAATTCCTGCAGATTAAGAGCAAGAAAGCGCGGGATTTCATTGATTTCAAATCGACCGTACTGATCAAAGACGGTAAGATCCTGGAAGACAATATGAAGAAGGAGCGTCTGTCGACGGACGAGCTGCTGGAGGAGCTGCGCAAAAAGGATGTCTTCAAAGTGGCTGATGTTGAATTTGCCATTATGGAGTCGGACGGTGCGATCAATGTGCTGCTCACCCGTGAGAATCAGCCGCTTACACCCAAGCATCTTGGGATTAAGGTTGCTCCAGAGAGAGAGACTCAGGCTGTGATTATGGACGGCGAAATTATGGATGAACCGCTCGATACCCTGAATCTGTCGCGCGGCTGGCTGGAGGGGGAACTTGGTAAGCTTGATCTGAGCGTGGAGAATGTATTCCTGGGCCAGGTAGACTCTTACGGCGAGCTTACCGTAGATCTGTACACGGATAATGTGGAGGTTCAGCAGCCGCAGGACAAGCCCCAGCTGTATGCGCTGCTGAAGAAATGCGAAGCCGATCTGGAGCTGTTCAGCTTGTCAACGAAGCATAAAGAAGCCAAACAGATGTACGAAAATTGCTCAGAACAGCTGCAGACCTTGCTGAAGAAACTGAAGCCTTTTATCCAAAATTGACACCAAATATTGATTGAAGCTAAGACCCCACATAGTGGGGTTATTTCCTATGCACATCGCTGTGAATCCAGAAGAGTCCGGCGGAAAATTCATAGAAAATTCTATAATTCAAAGAAATACAATAAAATGGTTCTGAAACCTCTGTACAATTACAAATATTTACTTATAGTGGAGATTAGATTGGCTGCTGCGAAAAAGAACACAAAGCAGTGATCTGCATAGTCGGGCAAAGGGAGGAACGCCATGGCGTATAGCTGCTGCACTTAGACAGACAAGTTTTCGTTGGAATTGCAACCGTAATGCAAACGCTGCAAATGGTTATTAAATAATCCAATACTTTGGAGGTTAATGTTAACGTGAAAATAAAAAAGCGATTTACTTATGCTTTAATGATTGCGCTTTCTTCAGTGCTCGTCTTGGGCGGGCTGCAATGGGGTATACCTTCAGCTGCTGCGGCAAGTCTGTTCAATGATGATTTTGAATCCGGCAGTGCAGGCAGCTGGACCAGTACCACTGGCACATGGTCTGTGATTCAGGATGGCAGCTCCAAGGTATATTATCAATCTGCCAGTACAGAAGGCCGCACCTCCGCAGGCAGCAGCACATGGACTGATTATAGCGTGCAAGCAGATGTGAAGGTGGATAACTTCAACGGAAGCAACCGGACTTATGTGTGCGGGCGGTATACGGACGGGAACAACTACTACGCAGCTTCTTTGTCGAACAGCAATGGCGGCACACTGGAAATCCGCAAAAAAGTCTCGGGTTCGAGCACAACGCTGGCCTCCAAAGACTTCGCGGTTTCTACAGGCACTGTGTACACAGTGAAGCTTGAGCTGAGTGGAGATTCAATAAATATGTATGTGAATAATGTGCTGCAATTAAATGCACACGATAACAATTTGACTGCCGGAGGCATTGGCCTTGTCGCTTACAAGACTTCAGTCAAATTCGACAATATCGTAGTCAACGGGGCAGGTTCCACGGTTCCGACCGCTGCACCATCCGCAACACCAGCAGCGACAGCAACCGCAAGTCCAACTACCGCCCCCACAGCTACTGCGACTTCAGCACCTACGGCAACCCCAGTAAGTACACCAACAGCAACAGTAACACCGAGCACAGCACCAACTCCAGTTCCTACGGTCGCCCCGACGCCAACGGTAACACCGGTATCAGGAAGCCTGTATGTTGCACCCAACGGGGCAGCCGGTAATCCGGGTACAATTGGCAGTCCGACGACACTCTCTTCGGCACTTACCAGAGTGGCTGCCGGAGGAACAATTTACATGCGCGGAGGTACCTACTCCTTCACAGCTCCGGTAACGGTTGAGCGGGAGAACAGCGGAAGCTCCGGGCTGCGCAAGAACCTGGTGGCCTATGGAAGTGAGAAGCCGGTACTGGATTTCTCAGGAGAGACCTTTGCTTCTACTGAGCGCGGCCTGCAGATATTCGGACACTACTGGAATGTAAAGGGCCTTGAAGTGAAAGGGGCAGGAGATAACGGTATCTTCATCGGCGGTAACTACAACATTATCCAGAATGTTGAGGTTCATCATAACCGGGACTCCGGACTGCAAATCAGCCGCTATTCCTCTACCTTGTCTAACATGGCCGATTGGCCCAGCTATAACCAGATCATCGGCGTGTATTCCCATGACAACTTCGATCCGGATAATGGCGAGGATGCCGACGGATTCGCCGCCAAGCTGACGATTGGACCCGGGAATGTGTTCGACTATTGCATCTCGGCCTGGAACACAGATGACGGCTGGGATCTCTATACCAAATCGGATACCGGCCCTATTGGGGTGGTCACGATCAAGAACAGCATTGCTTATAAGAACGGCCAGACCTCGGACGGAAACAGCACAGCGAACAGTGACGGCAACGGCTTCAAGCTCGGCGGTGAAAAAATTGCTGTCAATCACATCGTGTTGAACAGCATCGCTTTTCAGAACAAAAAACACGGGTTTACCTACAACAGCAATCCAGGTTCCATTCAAATGACCAATAATACCTCGTGGAGCAATGGTCAGAGCAATTTTGCCTTTGATACAGGAACTCATCAGTTTACGAATAATCTGAGTTTTGCCGGCGCTTCCAGCGATAAGACCAGCGGAACGGACATCCTCAGCACCAATGTATGGTGGAAAAGCAATGCCAGCACCAATGCCAAAGGCCTAAGCGCAAGCAGTAGTGATTTTGTCAGTCTTACACCTTCGGTCGTGAGAAATGCGGACGGTTCGTTCAGCCTCGGCAGCTTTCTGAAGCTGGCCGCCGGAAGTGATCTGATCGGATCAGGTACGCCAAGCGGTACGAACATCGGCGCTACGTTTCAATAAGCCGGATAACAGGACGGATTTCCATTTCCGGCCGGCAGCGGTATACTATAATCGGTTTCATAGGATCTAATTTGCTATAGGGAGGATGCTGCCGATTATGGAATATGTGAAGCTGGGAACAACGGGACTGGATGTATCACGGATTTGTCTGGGGTGTATGAGCTACGGGGTGCCGGAGCGCGGAACTCATCCCTGGTCACTGAATGAGCAGGAGAGCCGGCCGTTTATCCGCAAAGCGCTGGAGCTGGGCATCAACTTCTTCGATACGGCCAACATTTATTCAGACGGTACCAGCGAAGAGATTGTCGGACGTGCGCTCAAGGATTTCACCTCCCGTGATGAGGTAGTCATTGCTACTAAAGTGCATGGTAAAATGCGCCCGGGCCCCAATGGCGGAGGCCTGTCGCGTAAGGCTATTATGAGCGAGATCGACCATAGCCTGAAGCGGCTGGGGACGGATTATGTGGATTTGTACCAGATTCACCGCTGGGATCCGTCGACACCTGTTGAAGAAACGATGGAAGCGCTGCATGATGTGGTGAAGGCGGGCAAAGCACGCTACATCGGAGCATCCTCGATGTCTGCCTGGCAGTTTCTGAAGGCACTGCATGTGGCGGAGCGGCACGGCTGGACACGATTTGTATCGATGCAGAATTATGTAAATCTGCTGTATCGTGAGGAAGAACGGGAAATGCTGCCGCTGTGCGAAGCGGAAGGGATCGGAGTGATTCCCTGGAGTCCGCTGGCCCGCGGGCGGCTGACCCGGGACTGGCAGGAGACGAGTACCCGATCGGAAAGTGACCAATTTGCTAAGCTGCTGTACTCCCGGACGGAGGAAGCCGACCGCCTTGTGGCGCTGAGAGTGAAGGAGATTGCTGAAGAACGGGGTCTTCCGCGTGCCCAGGTTGCATTAGCCTGGGTCCTGCAGAAGAAGCCGGTCACAGCACCGATTGTCGGAGCGACCAGCATGAGCCATCTGGAGGATGCTGCTGCAGCGGTATCGGTCACGCTCAGTCCGGAAGATGTACTCCGTTTGGAGGAGCCTTATATTCCTCATCCTGTGATGGGCTACTAAGGACAGATACAGTAACGATAATACACCGTTTAATGAAGGAGCCGGGATGATCCGGCTCCTTTTTTAATGAAATTTATATATTTTGGGGCCCGCATAGTGGGGCTATTTGCGCTTAGGGGGCATAAATTCAGGGTGTTCTGGCACACTAAGGAAGATTCTCTATAACCGGAAGGAGGCAGGCAGGGTGCCGGACAAGAATATACTGGAGCTCATCAAAGAACAGCTCACGGATTGCAGCGATGCTGTATACCAGTCGATACATGTGTACGGACACGCCTGCATGCTGATCTATATACCTGCCATCGTGGACATGCTCAGCCTGCAGGAGTTTGTTGCCAGCCCGCTGAAATCAGAGGCTAACAGTGAACCGGACTGGCCGCAATTCATGGAGCGTCTGGACCGCGGCTCAGCCTTTGTGATTCCTTATATGAAGGCTTTTCATCCGGACAGGGCCGTGGAGCTGATTGTCAGCGGGAATCCGGTTCTATGTATTGAAGGGCTGCCGTATGTCTATTATTTCGAAATTACCCAGTATCAGAAGAGGGCAGTGTCCGAATCGCAGAACGAGCTGGTGGTCATTGGACCCCAGGAGGCTTTTATCGAGGATGTTCAGACGAATCTGTCCTTGCTGCGCCACAAGATCAAGCATGCTGATCTGAAGACCAAACATTTCTCGATCGGCAGATACACCAAAACCGATGTATATCTGGTTTATATCGAAGGGCTCTGTAAACCGGAAATCCTGGCTGAAATGGAAGAGAAACTAAATAATCTCTCAGTCGACGGAATTCTGGGCATCAGCTATTTGGCTGAGCATATGCGCCAGGGGCATTTTTCACCTTTTCCAATCTATCAATATACAGAACGTCCCGACTCTGTAGCCGCATCATTGATGGAGGGCAGAATCAGCATATTGCAGGACGGTACCCCGTCGGCATTACTGGCACCTGTAACTTTCTTTGCGCTCCTGCAATCCTCTGAGGATTATTACCAGAATTTCTACGCTGGCAGCTGGATCCGGCTGGTCCGCTTCTTTTTCTCGCTGATATCAATGATTCTGCCTTCTTTATATGTGGCGATCACAACCTTCCACGCACAGATTATTCCGTCCAACCTGCTGATCACCATTGCTGCCGCCCGTGAGAATATCCCTTTCTCCGCACTGACGGAAGCTTTGCTCATGGAACTTACTTTCGAAGCACTGAGAGAAGCAGGGACCCGCATTCCGAAGCCGGTTGGCCAGACTGTCTCTATTATCGGCGGTATTGTCATAGGGCAGGCTGCGGTACAGGCGGGAATTGTCTCAGCACCCATGGTCATTGTAGTTTCCATTACGGGTATCGCCTCCTACATCATCCCCCATCTTGAGCTTGGATTGACCTTCAGGCTGCTGCGTTTCGTGCTCCTGATTCTGGGGGGGACGATGGGACTGATTGGTGTCTTCATCGCCGTTTTTATCATATATGGACATCTGGCTAATCTAAAATCGTTTGGCACTCCCTTTCTCCAGCCGGTGGCTCCGCTGGTTCTGGAAGACTGGAAGGATACCGTGGTCCGTGTTCCGTCCCAGTATATGACGGAGCGCAGCTCCTCCTATACCGACAGGAAGAATAAAAGGAGACAGAAGCAATGAAGCCCCTCAAGCTGATCCTTGTGTTAGTGCTGCTTTTGAATCTGACCGGCTGCTGGTCCAAGCTGGAACTTGACGAATTGACCTTTGTATATGGCTTGTTTATTGATGTTGGTGAGGAACCCGGAACGGTTGAGGTGACTATCAGTTCACCGCTCCCGAACCGTCTGGATTCAGGCGCACAAGGGGGCGCGGCTGGAGACGGAAAGAGCTACTCTATGGTATCCAAGACTGCACCGACCATTCCGGAAGCTATCCTGCTGATTCAGAAGGATTTGTCACGCAAAATGGAGGCTTCACATCTCAAGATTATTGTACTGGGCAAACAATATGCCAAGCAGGGGATAGGAGATATGCTGGAATGGTTCCAGCGGCAGCCTGAGAATTCTCTCGGAACCTATATTATGGCTGCTCCAGGCAAGGCTAAGGAGATCCCGATGCTGACACCGGTCTTCGAGCAATTGCCCGATCAGGTGCTCAATAATATGGCCAGGCAAAAGATTCTGTTCAGCACTACAATCAGAGACTGCATCCTGTCGGAATCCTACCATATGGGCTATGCCATGAATTATTTATCTTTCGGCAAAAAAAGTGAAACTTCCGAGCAGGGGAAAACGGAATATTGGTGCGGGGTAGACGGTGTGATGCTGTTTCAGGATAAGAAGATGAAGGCCATACTGAAGGTGAAAGAGGGTAGAGCCTTGGCTTGGGCAGCAGATCATTATGTTCAATCGGTAAATTCGTTTGCTTGGGATGATGACGGCAAGGGGACTGCCACTGCGTATTTTCTGAATGACAAAACCTCCTCCTCTGTCAAGATGACTCCTGGAGGGCCAGAATTCCATGTGAAGCTAAAAGGCCGGGCGAGTATAACCTCCTTCAAGGATTCCAAACAACGTAAAGCGGACCAGCTCAGCCATCTGCTTAAGACCAAACTTCAGGAGAAAGCGGTAAAGGAAGTTTCGGAGACGCTGGAAAATGTGCAGAAGGCGGGAATAGATGTACTTCAGCTCGGTATGCTGCTGGAATGGAATTATCCGGAAGAATGGAAACGTCTGCGTGATCACTGGGAGGATTATTACAGCAGGGAGGCCCGGATCAAGGTGACAGCTGATTTTAAAATTGCGGATTTTGGTTCGGAGAAATAAGGGGGCGAAGGAGGAAATATGCGGACATCTAAATGGCAAATGACTCGGTTCTCGATTGTATACCTTGGCTCTCAAAGTACGATGTTTCTGATTCCCGGTCTCATTGAAACCTCATCCTATCAAGGATGGATAAGCCTGATTCTTGGCGGTTTCCTTGGGCTGATTCTGTTATATTTCACGATCATGGTGGGAAAGCTCAAGCCGGGAATAGGCTGGGTTGAGTTCGGGGCAGAAATTATGGGGAAGTGGCTGCATGGAATCATAGTGATTCTGCTCTTGTGCTGGTGTATTTATTACGTATCATATGATATACACAATTTCGCACTGTTCTTCGGAGGCAATTATTTGCGCGGAACTCCCCCGCTTTTTATTATACTTGTTGTGGGTCTGGTCATTATGTACACCGCTCATCTGGGTTTTGCCTCTATGGTGTATATGTCGGAAGGCATTGCTCTGATCTGCATTGTCTTCGCCATTCTAAGTACGTATTTATTCATCCAGCATGCAGAATATTCTATGCTTCCGGCATTTATCCATTATCATGACCCGCGCATCGTCATTAAGGATTCGATTACGGTGATGTCCTGGTTTGGCGAATGGGTTGTGTTTCTTTTTGTTGCCCCGGAGCTTAAGATCAGCAATAAGATCATGAAGCCACTGAGTTTTGGGGGGATCACTGTGATACTGATTGTTCTGATAGTATGGCTTATGACCATGCTGAATTTCGGCCCGTATCTCGGGAAGGAACTGCAGTTTCCCTTCCTGCAGATGATCCGCAGTTCCTCGAATGATGATCTCCTGGGAAACTCTGATCCGATTCTGATTGGCATATGGTCGTCCTCAATGTTCATTCACAGCTCTTTTATGATCTATGTTGCTTATAAATGCGCCTTGTATCTTACCAGACAAAAAGCAAAAAAAGTTATGATTCCGCTCCTGACGGTCTGTTCCATTACAATTGCATTTGTATACTCGATGAATGTGGCCGTATATTACCACAATTATTATTCTTTCAATACGACTATTTTTTGGCTGATTGTGGAGTTTATACCGGTGTACTATTTTATCGTGGCATGGGTACGCTCGAAGTCCGGCAAGCAGCTGAAATGACTGTTGATTCTCCCAATTATATAATGTAGACGCTTTCTGGTATGATTAAGCTATAGTACATACCTTTTTTTGGAATAGGATGGTGTCATTATACATGAATCTTCAAGAAGCATCTGCTCTAATTGAATCGATAAGGGGAAATTTGGCTAAGGTAATTGTCGGAAAAGAAGATGGTGTAAACCTGCTGCTGACAGCATTGCTCGCAAATGGTCATGTACTCCTGGAGGATGTGCCCGGAACAGGCAAAACGCTGCTTGCCAAAACACTCGCCCGCTCGCTGGACTGCACATTCAAGCGGATTCAATTCACGCCCGACCTGCTGCCTTCTGACTTAAGCGGCATCAACTACTACAACCAGAAAAGCGGGGAATTTCAATTCCGTCCAGGTCCGGTATTCGCCAGTATTCTGCTCGCTGATGAGATTAACCGGGCAACTCCTCGTACCCAGTCAAGCCTGCTGGAATCTATGGAGGAGCGGCAGATTACCATCGACGGTGTGACTCATGAGCTGCAGCGGCCGTTTCTGGTCATTGCCACGCAGAATCCGATTGACAGCCAGGGGACGTTCCCGTTGCCGGAGGCACAGCTCGACCGGTTCTTAATGCGGATTACAACAGGGTACCCCACATTTAATGAAGGGGTTCATATTCTGCAGCGGTTCCGCCAGAACAACCCGCTGGAGGATACCGGTGCGGTTGCAGGTGCAGAGGAAATTCAAGAGATGCAGCGGCTTACCGCTGGTATTAATGTAAGTGATGAACTGCTGGCGTATATGATCAGTGTGGTCGAGGCTACACGTAAATCTCCTGCTGTCCGGCTGGGTGCGAGCCCCCGGGCAGGCTTCGCCCTCCTGCGTGCTTCGCAGGGATATGCTCTGATTCAAGGGCGGAATTATGTTATTCCGGATGACATTAAGGCCGTGGCCGTTCCGGTGCTTGCACACCGGCTAATCCTTCAGCGCGGACCCGGAGTCCGCGAGGGGCAATCGGCTGAGGTCGTGCTTCAGGTGCTGCGCGAGGTGGAGGTTCCGGCGGAGGCTGCTGTCCTGTCCAGAGGCGGAAGGGTGGAATGAGCCATGTCGCTGCCGTGGTTCATTGCAAGCACGCTGTTTCTGCTGTTATTCGTCTCTGCTATATACGACCGTAACGCGCTTAAGAAGGTCACCTATACCCGCTATTTCTCGGCCAAGGCCGTATATGCAGGAGAACAGGTGGAGATGGTCGAGGAGATCATGAATAAGAAGCTGCTTCCGCTGCCTTGGCTGCGTCTGGAATCCAGTATCGCCCGGGGGCTTGAGTTCGGCTCCCAGGAGAATCTGGGCATCAGCAGCGGCGAGATCTCACAGAATCATGTCAGCCTGTTCTTTCTCAGGTCTTACCGCCACATTAAACGCCGGCATAATGTGATCTGCCGGGAGCGCGGATTGTTTCTTCTGGAGACCGCAACAATGACCACGGGGGATCTCTTCGGGATGAGCCGCAAATCGAAGACCTTCCCGCTGCAGCTGGAGCTGCTTGTCTACCCGGGGCTGCTTCAATTTCATGAGCTTCCGCTGCCGGTGCACAGCTGGCTCGGCGAGCTGCCCGTCAAGCGCTGGATTGTAGAAGATCCGTTCCTGACCGCTGGTACCCGCGAGTACAGTGCAGGGGATTCCCTGGCTTCGATCAACTGGAAAGCGACAGCCCGGACAGGAAGCATGCAGGTGCATCAGAAGGATTACACGGCCGATTCGAGGCTTGTAATCTGCCTGAACGTGGAGATCAGCGATTCCATGTGGCGGACCGTAACCGATGTGGAGCGGATTGAGCTAGGCATCCGGTATGCGGCGACCGTGGCTGAATATGCCATCAGCCATGGCATTGAGACCCGGCTGCTCAGCAACGGAAGGCTTGACGGCGGCGGGGCAAGAGATCCGGTGGATACCTGGCCGATATCACATGCTGAAGAATTCCTTGGCATGCTGGCCAGACTGAATCTGGACAGAACATTGCCAATGAGCAGGCTGATGGAGATTGAAGCAGAGAAGGATGAAGGCGATACGGATTATCTGATCATTACCTGTCACCGGGGGGCGGAACTGCAGGATGCCGCTGCGGTATTGAGCTTCATGGGGAATGGCGTAGAATGGCTGGATATTCCGGAAGAAGGCGGTGCAGCGCTATGAAACTCCGTTTCTCGTCTTCATTCCAGGCCAACCTTGCGCTATGGATTACTGCCTTCATAGACTGGCTGCTGCTTCTGCCTGTCTGGCTGGCGCTGCAGACTTATCTGCAATCGGGTGAAGCAGCGGTACGGTGGATTTACCTATTACCGCTGCTGGTTGCAGGCGGTGTACTGCTGCGGCATAGATGCAGCCGGTTATGGCAGCAGCTGCTGGCGGCGCTGCTGCTGGGTCTCTTGACCGGACTGATAAGCAGCACACTGACACTCCCGGGCATCCCGCTGGTAACGGGTGCCGCAGTCTGTGCGTATCTTGGCATGACTACAGCTTCACGGGTGAACCGGTTCAGAATCTATCTGGCCGGAATCACAATCTATTTCATTGGTTCAATAGCCTTCTCCCAGATTCCGGAGCTTCAGGCTAATGTGACTATACTAACCTGGAGCGGAAGCTTATGCCTGGTGCTGGCACTGATTGACTCCAACAGCAGCCATCTGCGCTACAGCTCCTTAAACAGTGATTCTGCACGTCTGCCTGAAGGCCTGCGGCGGCATAACCGCCTGTATCTGGCGGGATTCATTGTCCTGGCGGCAGTCCTGGCGGCGGGCGGCGGCAAAGCGGCGGGTATGCTGCTGTGGAATGCGGTGAGGCTCTTCTTCACCTGGCTCAGCCGGCTATCCTCCGGTGCAGAGGAACCTCCGCCGGAGGAGGCTCCTCCACAAGCCATTCAGGAATTCCCGGCAGCGGAAGCCGGTGAACCTGGCATTCTGGCCGCAATTCTTAACATTGGCTTCTATATTATAGGTGCAGCTGCAATAGTTGTGGTGCTGTATTACGGAGTACGCTGGCTATACAGAAATACCGGTGGACTGCTCCGCAGAGCAATGGACTGGCTGTTGACAGTGCTGCGCAGAGAATCGCCTGCAGCTGCTGCCGGTTATCAGGATGAAGAGACCAGCCTGTTCACTTGGGAGCAGACCGTTCAGGGCTTCAGGGATTACTTGCGTACCAGGCTTACACCATCCAGCCGCCGGGACCGGTGGGAGACGATGGATGGAAGCCGGGCACGCATCCGCTGGCTCTATCGTCATTGGCTCCGCGCCAAGCATACCGACGGGTATGAGGTGAAGGCATATCTGACCCCTCAGGAGACGGCTGCCGATGTGGCAGCATGGTCAGAAGGACAGAAGCGGCAGCGCAAAAGCCCGGGCAGCGAAGGGGAAGCCTATAACCGCCTGCTTGCATTTTATATTAGAGCCAGATATGCAGATGAGGAACAGTCAGACCTCACTGAGCTCTCTGCTGAAGAGATTACAGCACTAAAAGAACAGTTGAAGCTGTAGCTAATCCTGCAGGAAGGAGAAATAGGGATGACCCCATATTTACGAGGCGAGCTGGCCAAAGAGGCCGGAGTAAACATAGAAACGCTCAGGTATTATGAGAAATACGGGCTGATTCCGCAGCCTCAGCGCACGTCCAGCGGATACCGGATGTATCCGGAGGAAGCGCGGGAACGGATCGCTTTTATTCAGAATGCGAAAGCTTGCGGTTTCACTCTGCGTGAGATCAAGAAAGCTTTGGTCAAATCTGCAGACGGCAGTATCGGAATACCGGATTTTATTACAGTTATTGAGAGTAAAATGGCTGCTGTTGATCTGGAGATTGCCAAACGGCACAAGACCCGCACAAAGCTGGAAGAATTGAAGAGCAGCCTCCTTACACAGGACAGGCATCCGGGTGTTCAGGAGACTCTTGATATCTTGAACATGAAAGGCTGAACCGGCGGGAATTTAATCTGAGATAGCCACTTGACCCTGTACTCCGGTACAGGGTTTATATTGTGTCTATGAACGATTAAGAGGAGGAATGAACCGTTATGTTATGCCCTAGTGTTACTCCAGCCGGACAGCTGCAGGCCATTTCCAACCAGTTGAAGCACAATAAACCCTATCCGGGACAACCGGCCCAAGAGATCCGCGCTGCCCTTGCGGAATCCGCCGGACAACTGCCTGTGCTAAACGGTGTGCAGGTTGAGCAGGTAAAGACAGAGAGGTTCAGTGGGGAGTGGGTCAGAACTGGTGGGAAAAAGGATGCGCATTGGGATACAAAGGTAATTCTGTATTTCCACGGCGGAGGGTTTGTGGCCGGCAGCTGTGCAGTCTACCGGGATCTGGCCGCCAGGCTCTCGGCCGCCAGCGGAATTGCGGTGCTTACTGTGGAATACCGGCTGGCTCCGGAATTCCGTTATCCGGCTGCGGGTGAAGATTGCCTGTCTGCGTACCTGTGGCTGCTGGACCAGGGCTTCAAGCCCGGGCATATCATATTTGGCGGAGATTCCGTAGGTGCCACGCTTGCCCTTATGACGCTGATCTCTCTGCGGGATGAAGGGAAGCCGCTTCCGGGCGGCGCATTCCTGCTCTCGCCTCATGGAGATCTAGTTCATTTGGACGGAGAGTCTTATACGAGCCGGGCGGATAGAGATCCGACCGGAAGCCGGGAGACTAATCAGCGTATTCTGGAAGATTATCTTGGGGAGTATGCCGGGGAAGCTCCTGCACTATTATCACCGCTGAGACAAGACCTCACTGGATTGCCGCCTCTGTTCATTCAAGTAGGTGATCACGAGGTTCTGCTGAGCGATGCCGAGCGGCTGGCCGGTAAGGCACTAGAGGAGGGGACACCCGCCAAGCTGGAAGTGTGGGAGAACATGTGGAGTGTGTTTCAGATGCTGGCTGCGCTGCTGCCTGAAGCGCAGCAGGCGATTCATCATATTGGCGAATATGTAAAAGAGACGCTGAAGCTGGAAGCTGAAGTATAAGGGTTCAAAACAGTAGGCGCAGCAGCATCAGCGCCAGGATGCCGGTGACTACGGTTCCGAGCAGGCTGCGGGTTTTGACGGCTACCCAGAAGGAGGGCAATGCCGCGATCAGCTCCACATTCGTGGAAAGGCCGGCGAACCTGCCGTCTGTTACGAATAGTTCCTGGGCGACCAATGCAGCCATTACCGCAATTGGTACAAAGCTTAACCAACGCATCCCCCAGTCCGGAATGGAGATCCGGCTAAGCAGCATAAGCGGAAGAACGCGCGGGATGAAGGTAACGAGTGCAGCGCCCAGGATAATGAAGAAGATGTCCAGTCTTATTTCCATTGTTCAATCACCATTCCAATCGTAGAGGCTATAAGAGCTGCCGCAATTACGCCCATGCTGGGCGACCACAGAATAGAGACCAGAACGGCAACAATGACAGCTATGAAGCCGACGGTAATGTCCAGCAGATATTTGCGCCGTGCCATGACCGTCAGTACCAGCAGTCCGATGAACATGGCGGGCAGAGCGAAATCCAGCCCCCACTTCTCCGGACTGGATATCCACTGTCCGAGGAAGGCGCCGGCGATATTGGCCAGGAACCAGTTCAGATAGGCTGTGATATTAAGCCCGTGCATCCATTTCTCGCTGATCCGCTTCCTGGAGGCGCTCTTCTGGATGGCTACCCCGAAGGTCTCATCGGTAAGCAGTGATCCAATCAGCAGATTGCGCAGCGGATTCAAATGGCGGAAGTACGGCGATATCGCCGCGCTCAGCAGCAGATGACGCAGATTGACCAGCAGAATTGTGATGATGATGCTGGAGGCGCTGCTTCCGGCCGCAATCATTCCTGCGGCGATAAACTGGGCTGATCCGGCATAAAGAATAATGGAGATCATGGCAATTTCGGCAATGGAGAGGCCGGCAGTTTTCTCCACGACACCTGCTGCAAAGCCAATGCTTAGATAGCCGAGCAGAGTAGGGAGGCAGTCTTTGACCCCTTGCAGGAAGGTGTCATGCCCCTCCGGTACCTCTAGGGCATCCCGCTGCAGGCGGCCATTCGCCGGAGACTCCTGTTGTATGAATTCTGGCTTCACGGATTCACTCGCTCCTCTATATTCTAAACTATTCATTTCCAAGCTATGTATAGCATCACATATAAACGTGTAATAACCGCTTTGGTAAACCGCTTGCTGAAGGTTTGACAGTGACCGGTCACAGTATATCAGGTATGCTTAATTGTACTTTGTACATCTAAATCACCTGATTTACTAGTGTTTAAGTGTTTAGTTGTATTTCGTGCAATTAAACTGCCCTATGTAGAGGGGGGCTCGCCCATTCGGGCAAATTTAGTTGTACAGACTACAGTTATAAGAGGCAAACATGCTTTTTTTCTGTTTTTAATTGCACATAATACAACTATCACTAACTTCCACGTTGAAACTGAATATGAATTTCAGTTTTTAATATCTAATAATTCACAGCGAATTGCAAGGAGATTCTATAATTTATATGCTGCAATGCCTTCGCCAGTTTCAGTGCCGGGCAGCTTGCAGCAGCAAAAGGGTTCCGCTATCCACAGAGCAATCTGCGGCGGCGGAACCCTTTTATATTGATTTAGTCATGCCTAAGCTTAACAGGAATTGTTATTCCAGCACCAGAACGCCATATCCATCCAGCGTATAACTTCCCGTGAGGGTTTGCCCGCTTAGCAGATCCGTTCTGGATTCCTTAAGTACGATCTCTGCCGGTTCTTCACTATAGTTAAGCAGGAAGGTGAGTCCTGCAGCGGTATCTCCCTCAGAAGCGCGGATCTGCAGCTCAATCTCCGGCGGCAATTCCAGCCATTCGGCAGCAGGTGAATTCAGTCCCAAACTTCCGATCATTTGCAGCACGGCCTGCTCATTGAATACAGCCCCGTAGTACCAGACTTCCCCCTTGCCGCGCTTGTTGCGGGTTACCGCCGGTTTGCCGGCATAATAATCGGTAGCGTAGGTACCCATAACCTCGACACTGTCCTCTTCCACATGAAGAATATCATTGAAAGCATCCGCACCCGTAAGCGTCCCTGGATTATTCGTCCAACGGATCGAGGTAGGCTGACGTGTTCCTTTGACCATAGTGAACTCTTCCACGGTTACACCGCACATCTCCTGGGCTGCTCCGGGAAAAGGCCGCATATAACATTGTCCGGTGGTATCCTTGTATCCGGTGCGGCAGCCAAAGATCAGCTTCCCGCCTTGCTGTACATATTGATCCAGCAGGGCCGCTGTGTCGTCACTCATAATGGCCGGATGCGGGTAGACCAGCACCTCGTAACTCACAAGCTCCGCAAGCGTTGTATTGCTGCGCATATACAGAACATCATTGGGGATATGCTTCCGCTGCAGTGCCTTGAACCATTCCTTGTTGCTCTGCCACATGAATGGCCCGTGCCAGATGTCATATTCCCCGTCCCACTCATTATCATAATCCCGCACGATGGCGATATTAGCCTGAGTCCGGCTGCCGATGAAGGCTTTGCCGATCTTTGCCAGCTCCTTGCCGATCTGCTCGGCTTCCTTCACGCGCCGATTCGGTTGGTTATGATAGTCATTCAAGCCGTGCCAATAGATTTCGTTCCCCATAGTAGCTGTCCGCCAGCGGAAATAGAGCAGCATATCCGCACCATGGGCGATAGACTGGTAAGTCCACAGCCGCATCTGCCCGGGCTTCGGAGAAGGCATATCCATCCGGTTGACCCAACCGCCGGGTCCCGACTGCTGTTCCATCACACAGAAGTTGCTGCTGACCGAGCGGACCGCAGAGAGTGACAGTCCCCAGCCGCGGTCACGCAGCGGGTTCACCTCTGCCGGATCATAGTAAATGGTCGAGAATTGCGGATATGAATCATAGCTGAAGAAGTCCAGCAGCTCGTCATTCAGTTCATGGCTGTCCAGATGTCCGAATAGGCCGTTCGTAGTCACCCACTGGTCAGGTGCCAGTTCACGGAGGATATCCGCCTGGATTTTGGCAAAATAAATCGTGTTATAAGAGATGAAACGCTTCTCATCCAGTGCCTGATGCGGATTGGGCTGGTTAGGCGAGGGGGTTGGCCGGGTCAGATAGACCTGTGACCAGCGGGTATAGGTCTGATTCCAGAACACAGTACCCCAGGCTTCATTCAGCTTATCCAGTGTCACATATTTATCCTGAAGCCACGTCCGGAAGGCAAGATGGTCACTCTCCGAGTAGAACACATTTACCTCACAGTTCAATTCATTATCGATCTGCCAGCCGGTCACTCCGGGGTGACTGCCGTAATGCTCTGCAAGCTTAGTCACAATTCTGGCGCAGAGCTCACGGTATTTGGGGCTGCTGTAATTATAATGACGGCGCATGCCATGCTGCATCGTCACACCTTCATGAGTCACATTTAATACCTCAGGATATTGCTCGGTTAGCCAGGCGGGCGGAGTGGCAGTAGGTGTTCCCATAATCACCTTCAGCCCGTAGCTGTGCGCCAAATCTATAGCACGGTCAAACAGGCCGAATTGAAATTGACCTTCTTCCGGCTCAAATACCGACCAGGCGAACTCGCCCAGACGTACAATAGTGAATCCGGTTTCAACCATACGGCGGTAATCATCCGCCCACATGGATTCAGGCCAGTGCTCGGGATAATAACAGACGCCAAGCTCGAATCGTTCTGCAGCAACAGGTTTCTTCATAGTAACCTCCAAGTGTAAATATATGCTTTATAGTTGGTACCAATCTATTGTATTATCAGCAGTGTATACACTTATATAACATAATATTGCTATTATATTACTATATTGCGTGCTTGATTCAAGGCGGAGAGAAGAGGGGATCGTATGAAAAAGCATTATGTTCTACCGCAGCCAGCGTATGCCCATTATGTATGTTATCCGGAGATGCTGGGCCATTACAGCGACTTCCCGCAGCATGCGGAGCGCAGAAGTGAAGGTTTCCTGGGCAGCTATAACCTTCATATGGTCTTTGGCGGAGAAGGGTATGTGTTCCAGGAAGGGGAACGGATATCGATGAAGCGGGGGAGCGGGTTTCTGTTCCCGCGGGGGGCTTACCAGCAATACGGTTCTGATCCGGGCCAGGCCTGGAATGTGCGCTGGGTCCATTTCGCCACAGCTTTATCTTTGCCGATGCTGGAGGAGGCGGATCACTCCCGCGGTTATTTTTTTACCTTCGATCCCGGAACGGGCTATGAGCCGGTCTTCGAGGAGATGTACAGGCTAAGTGCGGCTTATGAGACCCGGAGTGAACCGCGTCTGTCTACCCTGCTCTATGAGATTCTTGTGACGCTGATGCAGAATTCTGAGCCGCTGCACGGGTCGGTACCGCTGGAGATCAGACATTCCATCCGGCTCACGGCCGACAGGATACACAGCGAATGCGAGCGGCCCTGGACACTGGAAGCGATGGCCCGGCTTGCCGGTTACAGCAGCTATCATTTTCTGCGGCTGTTCCGGAGCATAATGGGCAAGACGCCGAACCGTTATTTAAGTGACTGCCGGATGGCCCGTGCCAAGCTGCTGCTGGTTTCGACTGAGCTGTCTGTCGCGCAAATTGCGCTGCAGAGCGGTTTTCACCAGTCGAGTTACTTCATTAAGGTCTTCAGACAGCTGGAAGGCATGCCGCCAAACCAGTACAGACGGTTGTTCAGCTCATAGAATCATAGTGTAGCCGAAACAATATTAACAAACTTTGTTACATTATCAGCGCTTTTTGTGCTGTACTTGACATGTTTTTGCTTGAGAAGGTTACAACCGGAGGCGAAGGGTTACAAAGTGGATACAATTTCCACGCTGTCTGCAACTATAATATTGCTAGTAAATACATCTGGAGGGAAATAAATGAGAAAGTATAGAGTTACATATGCTGCTCTGCTCGTGAGTACGCTTGTAGCCGGCCAGCTGGCCGGCAGCATCGCTGCCCCCGTTGCCGCCGCAGCCGCAACATCAAAAAACGCGGCGGCACCCGCCGCTGCACCAGCATTCAAATTCAATTCCGTTCCGCTGGGAGCCGGGGTGACTGCAGTCCTTGAGAACGTGAACATCTGGAGTCAGACCGGCGGAAATATCGTATCGTATACGCTGAAATATACCAATTCCGGTAATTCAAGCGCGAGTCTGCTGAAATATTTCTCACGGGTTGTAACACCTGGCGGTTCAGTGCTTCCGGGGAATCCGGTAGGAACGGATGCACTGAAGAAAAAAGTCGGCGCGAAAGAAAGTCTGAGCGTTACCTACTATGTAAATGTGGGACAAACTTCATCCTTGCAGGGCCTTAAGATCTCCATGCTGGTCTGGGACGCCAAGGCGAAGGGGTATCTGAAGCAGACGGGTTCTTACGCAGTTCCGGCGAATTACTCTACAGCTGCAGCAGCCGGTGCAAGCCTGAATACCACCATGAACGACATTCCTGTTACAGCCAGTGCAGATTCACTGCAGCTCTACAAATACGGCGGCAAAGTCTATGCCAAGGTTGGACTCAATCTGACCAATAAAGGAAATAAGGTGCTGGGTGATCCGGGGTATTCTGCGTATCTGGTATCCGCCAGCGGGACTTCCTTTGAGCTTGCGTTAAGCAGCACGCAGGCAGATTACAAGATTCAGCCGCAAGAGAAGCGGAGCATCTATTATCTGGCCGAAATACCAGTCTACCTTAAGACGGATAATATGAAGCTACAATTTACGCAAAAGGATGAAACTACGAAGCTGGAGCTGCCGAAATCGGCCTATAAGCTTCCAGCGGCCACATCACCTAATCTGGTCGTCGGCAGCGGCGTAGTCAAAAAAATCATCGTGAACAGCAATACCATAGAAACGCTGATACGCAATGCCAATGTATATTCACAGGATGCAGATGCGGTATGGACTTTTCAGATGCAGATCAAGAATACCGGCAACAAAGCAGTAACGCTGCCAAGCTATGAGCTGGCGGTCAAATCCCAGAAAGGCACAACCTTCCCGGTGAGTGCGAAGGGGTTAAGCGGAGTTACACTCAAGCCGCTAGAGACCAAAATCATTCCGCTGACGGTCCGCGTACCGCTTGAAGTGGAGCAGTCCGGCCTGCAGCTGATGATGATCGAAGCGGTTGGCGCGGATACAGCAGTTGGATCTGGTACGGCAGGTACAGAAGGTACAGAAGGAGCGTCTGGTGCAGGGAATGCCGGCAGCGGAGCGACGACATCCAAAATGATTTTCCCGGTTGCCTATTTCGTCATTCCTTACGCGCTTCGTGCGGATGTGCAGACGGGGCAGGAGTATATGACAACGAATTCATACGGCTCTTTCTCCTATAGTATTCAATCTGTGCAGCGTTACCCTTGGAGAGATGATGATATTGTAGCCGCCAGACTGAAAATTACCAATACACAATCCGTGTCGCTGACCCTGCCGGAACTTAAGGGTTCTATTAAGCTCGACAATGACAGCCTGCTCGTGACTACGGATCTGTTCATGGACAATAAAGAATCATCGGTCCTGGCCCCCGGCAAGTCAGTGGTACTGTATGTACTCGGCAAAATCGCCTATACGGCTGAGTTCCAGGATATCCGAATCGCCTTATACGGCACAGAGAATACAGAAACTGTTCCATTCCTGGATCTGAGCATCAACAACTCGATTAACAGTATCGCCATCATTCCGCAGGGCAAGAACTACACCGTCAATGGAAAAGGCAAAACAGCCACTGTGCAGGAGAACAGAACCACCGTCTATGAAGGGGAAAATTACAATCTGGTCTATACTGAGCTGCTCATGAGTAGTGAAGAGAAGCGACAGAGCAAGATGGCCCGGCTGCAGGCGTATTACAGAACCAAAGATGGCCAATATTTTGAGGCAACGCCTAGCCAATCGGATAACAGCGCTGCTCCCGGTGCGAAACAGCTCGTGGTCTTCTGGACCAAGCTGCCCAAAACCACGGACATCAGTGACATCTCCCTCTATCTGGGTGCCGGTATCAACGGAGGCAAGCTGATTGAGAGTAAAGAGGAAGCAACCGGATTTGTGGATGTGGCTGCGCTCCAGCTGAATCCGCAGGCCAATGTACCGGCAACCACACTACTGAATACCGTTCTGTATCCGTATACCATTTCCTTCCTGAGCTCAGAGGGCAGACATCTGAAATCCTCGGATACTATCAATATTTCAGTCAACTACAATTTGAAGCGGGATTATCAATACGATGCAGGAGCCTTGGAGCATAAGCTTATTCTACAAATTACCGATCCTTTCGGAATCTCGCAGGAAAAGACGCTCTCCATAGGTACCGACCTGATAGAGGGGACGAACAACGTCTACTCGCTCTCCATCAACAGAAGCCTGTACAAAACTCTCGACGGTGGTACTTATAAATTAACCTTGTATGATGAATTCCAGGGCGAACGGCTGATGCTCGGCGGCCAGGTCTATTTGGTCAAAGAAGAGCTTCCTCCTAAATCAGAGTAATTGATATTCACATCAGCCTAACTAAATATTTAAATTCTTGTATTCTTAAAAAGGAGCAGCTTCCATGTTGCGTGTTGAAGATATTACGCATTCGTACAAAACCGGCAATGAATGGACATCCGTTCTCCATAAAATCAATTTTGCCGTCAAGGAGGGGGAGATGGTTGCACTACTGGGCAGTTCGGGGTCCGGCAAGTCGACGCTTCTTAATCTGATGGCCGGCTTGATGAAGCCTACGGAAGGTCATATCTACATTGCCGACAAAGACATTGTGAAGATGGGCGAGAACAAGCTTGCCGAGTTCCGGCGCAAGCATATCGGATTTATCTTTCAGGCGTATGAGCTGATTACCAGCCTGACTGTCCGGGAGAATGTAGAGCTGCCGCTTGTATTCCAATCGGTGTCTCCATCCGTCCGCAAGAAGAAGGCGCTCGCCCTGCTGGAGCAGGTGGGCATTCCCGACAAAGCGGATTTATTCCCTTCCCAGCTCTCCGGGGGACAGCAGCAGCGGGTCAGTATTGCCCGGTCACTGATCACAGAACCGTCGGTCATCTTCGCAGATGAGCCTACGGGGAACCTGGATTCCAAGACCGAGGAGGAGATTATCAGCATTCTGCTGAATCTGAACCGTACGATGAAAACCACGTTTATTGTAGTTACACATGAATATAAGGTGGCGGAACAAATGCAGCGGATCTTTACGCTCAGAGACGGCTTCCTGATCACTGAGCAGCAGACAGCTGCGAAAGCCGGGCAGAAGGCAGCTGCAGAGACTGAAGCGCAGGCAGCTGCAGAGACTGAAGCGCAGGCAGCTGCAGAGACTGAAGCGCAGACAGCTGCAGAGACTGAAGAGCAGACAGCTGTGGAGGCTGAACAGAAGGCAGCTGTGGAAGACGAGCAGAAGGCAGCTGTAGAGACTGAGGAGCAGACAGCTGCAGGTACTGAAGAGCAGACGCCTGGTGAAGCTGAGCAGCAGACGCCTGGTGAAGCTGAGCCTGCAGAGGGAGGGAAGCCGTGAAGATCAGAGATATTTCACGGATGGCCTGGGAACAGGTCAAACGGCGCAAGGTGGTTACAGGTCTATGTATGACCGGGATTTCCATCGGCTGCGCAGCAATTATCGTGGCCTTGAGTGTGGGCCAATCTGCTCAAGTCTATGTGACCGAACAGGTGAACCAAAGTTTCAAAATGGACGAAATTATGGTCTCGCCGGGCGGGGGAATTCCTTCAAACGGCAAGGGCGGCAGCGGAGGCGGCGGTTCTGGAGAGGTGAATGAGAACCTCGACCCGGGCAAGCTGACGGACCAGAAGCTGAAGATTATCCAGGGACTGAATCATGTGAAGGCCGCTTCACCTTTTCAGGAGGCCGGATATCTGCAGCTGGTGACGATCGACAATAAGATTGCTGATGTCAGGATCATTGTCGCCGATCTGCAGATGCTGACGGAATACGATCATAAATTCAAGCAGGGCGGAGCGAATGGCCAGCCGGGAACGATCGTGCTCAATTACGGGGCGACGCTGGGCTTAATCGACTTGGAGACCCGCCAGAAGCTTTATGAAAGTATGGGCAATGATCCGTTCAATCAGGATATTCAGGAGCAGTATAGAAAACTATCGGTCCAGCCCTCCGAGCTGTACCGCAAGCAGATTCAGATTCAGGCGCAGGACTATAGCACAACTACACCTGCAACGAAGCTTAGCTCTCCGCTTCAGGTGGGCGGCATTCTGGAAGGAGCAAAAGGGATCGACGATATGCAGGCTTCGTATGACAAGATTATGTATATATCACCTGAAACTGCAGCGCAGCTCTCCAAGGAACTGGTATTTGATAATTCCACCACCAGTGTCCTCAATCTCCCGGAAGAGGGGAGCTATAACGCAGTTACAGTGAAAGTGGATGATGTGGCGAACATCAAGTCAGTCGAGCAGATGATTCAGAAGCTGTCACTGAACGCTCAAGACAATCTGTTCCAGCAGGAAATGCTGAAGGAACAATTTGACATGATTAAGATGGCTGCACTCGGCATCGGTGTATTTATTCTGATCATCGCCTCGATCTCCATTATTGTGGCTATGACGATGTCGACCCATCAGCGTCGCCGGCAGATTGGCATTATGAAAGTCCTGGGGGCTAACATGGGTCAGATCCGCAACATGTTTATTACAGAAGCCGCGCTTCTGGGATTGCTGGGCGGACTGCTCGGTGTCTTGTTCTCCTATTTAATTGTCATGGGGCTTAATAAGCTGGTCGGTTCGGCAGGCGATGGGATGAATTTCTTCATCCCGCCGATGAATTTGCCGATCGGGATGTCTTTTGCCATTATGACCGGAGTTCTGTCCGGAATCTATCCGGCCATCAGCGCCTCCCGAACAGATGCGTTGACCGCCATTAAACGAGATTAAGCCTAAGCTAGAAAGGAAGCCGAAATGATGAAGAGGACTCTAAAGAAGAGCCTGAAGTGGATCATAATCTTAGGTATCATCAGTACCGCAGGTTATCTGGGTTATACCAAATTCTTCAAGGGCAAGGAGGCGGCAGAGCTTCCGCCGGAAACGATGCAGGTAATCAGTTTCCCGGTAACGGAGGAGACGCTGACCAGCTCGATACAGGTAAAAGGAAGATCACAATACCAGCAGGAGACGCTGGTGTATGCACCGTTTGCCTCTAAGGTGACCGCTTGGAAAGTAGAGAACGGGGCACAGGTCAAGAAAGGGGACGTCCTCTTTACCCTGGATCAGAGCACACTCCGCAATGAGATTGCGACGGCAGAAGCTGCCAACCGCAAAACGAAGCTGGAGGCGGAGCTGAACGCTTTTGTCAGCCAGCAGGAGGATGATAGTGCGGCTCCGGCCGGTACGGAAGCGGAACGGCTGAAGGCGCTGGCTGCCCAGGAGGCTGCGCGTCTGAACGACGAGCTGAATCAGGTGAATGCGGAGATCCAGGCCAAGGAGCTTGCGGATAAAAAAGCGAAGCTGAACACGGCGGTCTATCATGCACCCGAGAACGGCATCTTCCTCTACGACAGCAGTACTGAACGTCCGCAGACAGTTACAGATAACCAGTACATCGGCAAGATCGTTGATCTGAACAAGCTGGAGTTCATTGCACAGGTCGGAGAGCAGGATATCTTCCGTATCAAAAAAGGGATGAAGGTACAGGTGAAGATGACAGCGATGAAGGATCTGATCCTTAATGGGGAAGTAACCGAGGTATCCAAATTTGCGACGACGACCACCGGCCAGAATACGGCTGGGCAAATCCCGCAATTCGAAGTAGTCATCTCCCTGCAGCCCGACGAGCATCTGATCGGCGGCCTCAGCCTCAGCGGTGACATCGAGACCTCGCGTAAAGAGAAGGCGGTAGTGGTCTCCAGTATTGCCGTTGTCCATGAAGGTGATCTGGCTTATGTCATGCTGGACAAAGGGAATGGCCAATATGAGCGCACGGAGATCAAGATTGGCATGGAAACGACAGAGAAGACTGAAGTACTCTCGGGCTTGAAGGCTGGGGATACGGTAGTTCTTCAGTAGTATAGCAGCAGTGAAAAGCCCCAAACCTGGTTGATTGCCGGGTTTGGGGCTTTTTTTAAATATAAATTACAGGCGGAGCGCGGCGGAAGATCTAAGTGGAATTAGTACATCTAATTTGATGTCACGGGTACAATTCCTGGAAACAGTTGGATAAACAACACTTAATCAGACCGAATTCTGCTAAAATCCTTGGGGCTCAGTGGATTAATTGTACTTTTTCCAACTGCTTCCCTGAAGCGCATGGTTTCGGCAGAATTAAGTGCCTTTTTTCCAACTCTGCTGGTTCACACCTCTCGCTACTGCATAAGGAGTAAGCTTCACTTCCCCAGAGCGTATAAATTGTTGAGAGTGGTACCGATTCCGCTTGTTAACTACTTGTTCTGCTGAAATGGCTTACGCCATGCTTTGATATCGCTGTTCAGCCCGGAAAGATCCGGGACGGGGACCGCCTGATCGGTCAGCTCATATTTGGCTTTCAGCGCAAGAATACGGTAGACACTTTCATCAATCCGTGCCTCTGTGATCGTACCGTCCTTCACGCTGCTGAGCAGAGCGGCCCGCACCGCCTGCTCATTCTTGTACTCGTGGGCGACCAGCAGAATATCACTGCCGGCCCGTACAGTATCGACTGCAGCCGCAGCGAGGCTGTAGTTCTTGACGATAGCGCCCATCGTAAGATCATCGGTTATAATGACTCCCTTGAAGCCCATCTCTCCGCGCAGCTGCTCACCGATGATTACTTGGGACAGGGAAGCGGGTTTCTCAGGGTCCAGCTTCGGATACAGGATATGGGCTACCATTACAGCATCTGCCTTCTCCTTAATGGCCGCCTGGAAAGGCAGCCATTCCAGCTTGGCGAGCTGCGCCTCTGTTTTGTTAATTACCGGCAGCTCCAGATGGGAATCGACGGAAGTATCCCCATGGCCGGGGTAATGCTTCACTACAGGCACAATTCCTTCAGACTCCAAGCCCTTCATTTCGGCGATGCCGAGGCGGACTACAAGATCTGCAGTGCTGCCGAAGGAGCGGTCGCCAATAACCGGGTTATCCGGATTGCTGTTAATATCTAGGACAGGTGCGAAATCCATGTTGAAGCCGGAGGACTTCACCGCCCGGGCCAGAAGTTCGCCCATCGTTCCGGCAGCGGCAGCACTATTCTCTTTCCCTACTGCTGCATTGGAAGGGAACACTGCATATTCATCAGGAAGTCTGCTCACCTTGCCGCCTTCCTGGTCCACGCTCATGAACAGCGGGGCCGGATTGCCGTTATTGCTCTTCTTCAAGGCATTGGTCAGACTGACCAATTGCTTCAGGCTGCTGATATTATCGGAATAGAGGATGATTCCGCCTACCTTGTCTTCGGCAATCATCTTCTGTGCGGCTGACTCTGCCGTAGTTCCATCGATTCCGACCAGCAGCATCTGCCCGATCTTGTCCTCCAGTGTCATTCCGGCTAGCTTCCGGGCGATATCGTCGTTAGTGTCTGTACTGTTTGCTGCCGAAGCAGGAGTAGCGGAAGGCTGGACACTGGCTGCAGATGTTTCTGCTGCTGTTGCTGCCGGTGTAGTCACCGGAGCAGAGGGAGAAGCTGATGCCGGTGCCCGCGAAGGACCCGTGCCTGCCTGTGCAGAGCTTCCGCTTCCTTCACAACCGCTTGCCAGCAGAAGACATACAACGGTTGTCAAGAGGAGGAGCGGGTGCTGATGCGGGGTCGACTTATATTGCCGTGGGCTGAACCATTTCATTGTTGAGATTCGTCCTTTCGTTTGCTGATTGGCGGGTAGGAATGATAAGATGAAGTAGATTTTACATAAGAACTGCTTACTGTGTACACAAATGAGAAGGATGAGGTGACCTGTCAATGAAAGAACAATTAATGAACACGCTTAATGAACAGATGAATTTCGAGTTCTACTCCGCTCATGTATACCTGGCGATGGCCGCGTATTGTTCCGGTGAAAGTCTCGACGGATTCGCCAACTTTTTCCTGGTGCAGGCTGAAGAAGAGCGGTTCCATGCGATGAAAATCTACAAATTCCTCAATGACCGTGACTATCGTGCCACCCTTGCCGCCCTGCCGGAGCCGAACAATGAATATTCATCCATGCTGGATGCGTTCGAGCATGCCTTCGCCCATGAGCAGCAGAATACGAAGAAATTCTATCATCTGGCTGATTTGGCCCTCGATGAACGCGAGCATGCTACAATCTATTTCCTCAAATGGTTCATTGACGAGCAGGTGGAAGAAGAAGCGCTCTTCAGCAATATTATCGCCAAGCTCAAACGGATTGAAACGGACAGCAATGCCTTCTATATGCTGGATGCCGAGTTCGCCGCCCGTTCCTTTACACCGCCGGCAGAATAATATGATTCCGGACTTGTCCCTTTCGTTTGCTTTTACAGCGGATGCCTCCTTTATAAGGAGGGTATCCGCTTTTTAATGCGGCTGCCGTGACCGCTTCCTATTAGTTAGACGATGTTTGCAATGAAAAGTTACTGGGTTCTGCAGCAGGGAGTTGTGCTCAATGTTGAACCGGGGCAAACAATGTTGTGCGAGGCAACATACTTCCGGCTCCGCAACTCTATTTGGCGGGGTTAACTCTTGCGCCGTCCGGCAACACTGTTTCTCTAGACCCACCCGCTAGTCAGCGTGTAGTATGGAACAATACTATTATTTGGAGGTCCTTTTTCTTGGATAATTACAGCGATATCAAGCAAAGTGAAAAAGGGGCTTGGCTTAGTCTACTAGCCTACATACTGCTATCTGCCGTCAAATTGTTCATCGGCTCTGTTTCAGGCTCGCAGGCATTACTTGCGGACGGACTGAATAACAGCACCGATATTATTGCTTCCATAGCAATTTTGACAGGTCTGAAGATTTCCCGCAGACCCCCGGATTCCAATCACAGCTATGGTCATTTCAGAGCAGAGACAGTTGCTGCATTGATCGCCTCCTTCATAATGATTGCTGTAGGCTTTCAAGTGCTGTATCAGGGTGTCAACAAGTTCATTCAGCCTTCACTGGAAACCCCTGATCTAATTGCCGCGTGGACGGCAGCTGCCTGTGCTGTGATTATGATCGCTGTGTTTAAGTATAACATCAAGCTTGCCCGCAAATTGAACAGCAATGCGATGCATGCCGTTGCGCAGGATAACCGTTCGGATGCGCTCGTAAGCGTGGGTGCCTTCATTGGCATTATCGGCTCACAGTTCGGCATTCCGTGGCTTGATCCGCTCACCGCTACCATTGTCGGTCTGCTGATCTGCAAAACTGCTTGGGATATCTTCCGCAAAGCCACTCATGACCTGACAGACGGATTCGATGCAAGTGAGCTGGAGTTAATGAAGCAGACGGTATCGGAGATTGAAGGCGTAGAGTTAATTAAGGATATCAAAGCCCGCATTCACGGAAACAATGTACTAGTGGATACTACGGTACTTGTGGATTCCAGGCTGAATGTGGTGCAGAGCCATGACATTACGGAAGAGATTGAAGATCAGTTGAAGGACCGCCATCAAGTAGCTACGGTGCTTGTCCATATTGAACCCTTGTGACGATAAAATATTATTTGACCGGTCGTTCTCAATATGGAGTACATATATAGATGGATTCAACACCTTTTTACTTGACGCATTCCTCGGCAGCAGGTATATAATAACGATATGTTATTAACAATGGGATAATATTAAGATATTCCTTTAAAGGAGCCTGCCAATGTCTAATCAACCCGTCACTGATTACAACGGTCTAACCGAGGAGCAGTTCCTGAAGACTTATGACGCCGGGAACTATGAACGTCCGTCTGTTGCTGTGGATATGCTGATCTTCACCGTAATGGAGGAGCAGCAGGATAATTACCGCAAGCTGGCGGAGAAATCACTGCAGCTTCTGCTCATACAGCGCGGTGAACATCCTTTTCTGGGACAATGGGCGTTGCCTGGAGGATTCGTGGGGATCCACGAAAGCGTTGAGGAGGCAGCCCGCCGGGAGCTGTACAGTGAGACTAATATCGATAACATTTATATGGAACAGTTATATACCTGGGGCGATGTTCAGCGTGATCCGCGGATGCGGGTGATCAGCTGTTCTTACATGGCACTCGTGGACCGCAAAGCCTTGACTGTACAGGCTGGGGATGATGCGGCCGCAGCCGCCTGGTTTGAGGTTTCCTACAATATCCTGGAGACCCGCCGCGAGGAGCTGGAGCAGGGTATCCGGCTGGAGACATTTGTGGAGATTATTCTGCAGAATGAACAGGCGAGGCTCAGTGGTGTGGTCAAGCTTACCGAAACCATCCGGGGCCATGTCCGCCATATGGACCGTGAGATTGTCCGGAGCTCGGGATTCTCTTTTGACCATCTGCTGATGGTGCAGGCTGCAATCGAACGCTTGCGCGGCAAAGCAGAGTATACCGATATTGTGTTCAATCTGATGCCGCCGCTGTTCACCTTGTCCGAGCTTCAGCGTGTGTATGAAATCATCCTTGGCAAAGAGCTGCTCGCCGCCGCATTCCGCCGCAAGATTGCTGAGCGGGTGATTGAGACGGATGAGAGTACCCGTGATGCCGGACACCGCCCATCGAAGCTGTACCGATACAATCTGGAGTGGAATCTAACTTGAGAAGGCGAAATACAGGCTCGTATATGAACAGGTTAATGACTTAGCTGTATCGTACTCCTTCCATAACAAACTGCAACGCCAATTCCGCAGAAATTTGTTTTCTGCTGTCGTGTGATGTTGTTAATAGAAGTTTTATGCGGAAAAGCGGACAATGAATTATGCTTTTCATTATGTAATTTATGGAAAAGGGTAAGGTGAGTCAATGATTAACTGGAAGGATTCATATGACATCGGAGTAGAGAAGATTGACTGCCAGCACAGACAGCTGCTTGTGAAGCTGAATGACTTTTTTGAAGCGTGTACCAACCAGCAGGGCAAAGAGAAGATCGAAGAAACACTGAAGTTCCTTAAGGACTACACCGTGGAGCATTTCGGCAGTGAAGAGCAATTGATGAAGGACATCGACTTCCCTGAACTGACAGAACACCAGAAGACTCATGCTGAATTCGTACAGACCGTTCTGGATCTGGAAGAGAGCATAAAGACCAAAGGGGTATCCGTATTGTCAACAATTAAGCTTAACCGTACTTTGACTGACTGGCTGATTAATCATATTCACAAATGTGACAAGCTGATCGGGGACTGCATCGCTGCAAAAGGTAACAAAGCCGTTTAACTACATAATCCGGAACACGAAGATGCCGCAGGGCATTTTCTTTTTTTAGAGGGGAGAGAGGCGCAATATGGAATGCCTGGGATGCAGAATCGCTAATGGTATTGAACCAGACCTGGACCCGGAAACCGCGCATGCGGTTATGGATGCTTCGCAGAAGGTTACTGCGCTGCTCAAAAGCTTGTACAAACCGGATGGGATTAGAATTTGTGCTGACGGCGGTAAATTTAACGATCTGACCCATTACCATATGCATGTTGTTCCAAGGTACGAGGGTGATGGATTGGCCTGGAGTGAGCCCTTGCACCCGGATGGTGCAGAGACGCGGCTAAACGAGACTAAAGCGAAAATTCTGAAAGCATTAAGTGAAGTTTAAAAGGAGCCTGTTAGGCTCTTTTTTACTGTGCATACACAGTTTAATAATCTTCCAGCAGCAATTCTTTATCCTCAGGCAGAAGTTTTGCAGCAAACGCTGATGGATCTTGTTTGGTATGCTCGATTGAATCAACAACCCAAGCATTATTGCCTTGTGTATAGCGGATAATCATTACTCCATCATCGTCTAGCTTATGTTCACTTGTTACCACCTTTTGCTGATCAGAGTAATTAAACTCCATGAAGTAGGGATCAATTTTTCCCACATCGCTTACTGTACTTTCTCCGATATTAATCTTGCTAAAGCTATCCTGACTTAACAAGTGCGTTAATCTCCATACGTCAGAAACATAGCTGCTGCTCATGTACATTATAAAAATATGACTGCCGCCAGATACATTTCGTATTTCATAGGAATAGCCTTTCATGCGTCTGGTGATATCGGCTTTTCCCAATTGCTTCTCAATTTCTGCCTTATGAAATGCAAAAGACATGCTCGAACGAATGGAATAGGGGATATTTGAAACGGAGCTTTTGTTAAGCTCTATTGGAGTGGTTTGTATATTTGCATTTGAATCACTGCCGGTTAATACGACAACCAGAATTAATAATGAAATGAATAGAGAAATCTTTGAATAAATACTAAACGAAATCTTAAAAGAGTGATCCAAGGAAATCCTCACCTTTCTCGCGCTTAACCTAAATAGTTACTCAACTGTTACATAGAACGGATTCGTTTATATTCAGCTAATTTCCTGCATGTGTCTAAGATTTTTCATAGTGGCGGAGCGCAATTTATACCTCTCGAATACTTTGTGATATGATCTGAAGTAGATATTATAGAAACTTACCTTAAGGGAGTGAATAGGGTGAAAAACATGCGCATGCTGGCTTCGGGAATTATCATGCTTCTTGTGCTTGGACTTGTTAATTTCTACATTGGATGGCATCTGTGGGTTCTGTTCCAGGAATGGCTGCCGGGTATTCATGCTGCTGCTTACTGGCCTGTCTTTCTTGTGATTGCCTTCTCTTATATTATTGGCAGAGTTCCGTTGCCGAAGGCGCTTAAGCCGGTTGGCCGGTTGTTCAAGGTGGTCGGCTCCTATTATTTGGCCTGTATGGAGTTTGCCGTGATTCTGCTGCCGCTGACCGATCTGGTATATGGAGTGCTGGCGCTCACCGGTGTGGGCCTCTCGGCGTTTGTTACCGAAGCTGGAGCTACCGTACTGGCACTGCTTGCCGTATTCCTGCTATGGGGTTCACGCAATGCCTGGAGTACAGTGGTGCGGAGCCACAGACTGAAAGTCGATAAGTCTATCGGAACCAGCGTTCCGCTGACGGTAGCGGTTGCCTCTGACCTGCATCTGGGCAACATTGTCGGGAACCGCCATTTACGCCGGATGGTCACGGAGATTAATGCGATGAATCCCGATATCGTGCTTCTGGCCGGAGATGTGCTGGATGACAGCATTGAACCTTTTATCCGCAATGGAATGGACCAGCAGCTGAAGCAGCTTAAGGCACGTTACGGGGTCTATGCTGTGCTGGGAAATCATGAGTATTATGGCGGTTCGATTGCACAGTACACTGAAGTGATGAATAACATCGGCATTAAAGTTCTGCAGGATGAGGTTGTGGAAACTTCGGGAGTGTACGTTGTGGGCCGCAAAGATAAGACGGCGGAGGCGATGGAAGCAGGCGGACGGCTCAGTGTAGAGGCGCTGCTGGACGGACTTGACCGCACGAAGCCGATTATTATGATGGATCATCAGCCGACCGGCTTCGAGCTTGCTGCGCGGGCTGGCGTGGATGTACTGCTGTCGGGACATACCCACCGCGGGCAGATTGCTCCGAATCACTGGATTACGAGACGCCTGTTCGAGCTGGACTGGGGTTATCTGCTCAAAGACAAGCTGCATGTCATTGTCTCCTCCGGCTACGGAACCTGGGGACCGCCAATCCGTCTGGCCAGCCGCTCTGAGCTGATCAAGCTGGAGGTTGTTCTGGAGGGTAGTATGAGCTACAACGAAGAACCAGTGACTTCAACGGCTAAGGCGGTATTGATCTAACGATTGTCTAGTGGAGGCAACATAATTGTACGTGAGTCAGCTACTGTGTTCTGAACCATCCACCGTGACTGTACCGTCTACTGGAACTGAACCATCTATCGGATGTGTACCATCTACTGAAACTGAACCATCTATCGGATGTGTACCATCTACGGTAACTGTACCATCTACCGGATCTGTATCATCTACCGGATCTGTATCATCTACTGGAACTGAACCATCTACCGTAACTTGTACCTTATGACGTATTCCGTGTGCCTTCCGCCATGCCCCCTACCTTCGACTGAAGGATAGGGGGTTTTATGTTATACGAAAAGTAGGACAAAGCAGGCCTGATCCGATCAAGCGAGGGAAATCCTGCAGAAAGTACAACATTTCAAATTCGATCTCGCTAATTTACCGGGAATCTTGCACAAAATATAGGCGTGTTGATTTCCCAAAAAAAGGGACGAAAAAGGCCGCCATTTCGGGTAATGGTAAGTACGACCAAACCAAACCGAAATGAGGCGACCTCATGAATAAATATACCCCATTTTTAGCCGTTTTCAAACAAGTATTAACACCGGAAGAAGTCCAAATGGTGACTGGACAAACCAAGGACTACGTAGATAGTGGAACCAAAATGACCGTCGGGTTGCTACTCGATTACTTTGTCCAAGCCTGCTACCACAAATGGGACGGCTTCCGGCAAAGTGCCCGCTTAGGCCCAAACTTTGACTTGCCTGAGATTCATTACTCCACCCTTTCCGGCAAGGCCGGTGAAGTCCCTTACGAAATCTTCAAACGTATCTTTCAACTGCTCGTCAAGAAATGTAACCGACAAACCCGGCGGCATCTGAATCTTCCTAAAGATCTTCTGCTGATTGACTCGACGACGGTCACGGCGGCGAATTCCCGAATGCCTTGGGCCTCGTACAAAAAATTTAGAGGGGGCATTAAGCTGCATGTCGCTCTTTCGCAAGGTCAGCGTTTACCCGTGAACGTGGAGGAATCGATTGCGAAGCGCAATGACGCTCCGTTTGGAGAAGTTTTGGCAGATACGGACTACATTTTGGTACAGGATCGGGCGTATGGAAAAATTAGCAGATTGGATCAATATGTGCTCCAGGGCCAGTCGTTTGTGATTCGACTCAAAGACAATCTCCATTTGGTGAAGCCGAGAAACCTCCAGCGACCCGCAGAGGGAGAAACGAAAATTGTTCGTGATATGACTTGTTATATCGGTCAAGGGAAGTGCCAATCCGCTCAGCGCCACCGGGTCGTAGAATTTGAAAATGACCGGGGGGAAGTCGTACGGGTCGTGACCGATTTGAGAAAAGAGTCCGCTCATGTAATCGCCGAAATCTACAAGGCACGCTGGGAAATTGAAGTCTTTTTCCGCTGGATTAAACAGCATCTGAACGTGCCATGTCTATTTGGAACCACCGAAAATGCAGTATACAGCCAATTGTTTGTGGCCCTTGCTGTCTATGTGCTTCTGAGACGCGTTTATGATGAAATCCACTCCAACGTGCCTGCCTTTGCTCAACTGACCCTTTGGGAATTTATGCAGCATTGGCGTATATTTAGTCTTCCGCTGGAGTGGCAGGTTCAATTGAGTCTGCTCAGGAACAAGGTTGTTTTGGGAATTATATCCATTCTATAATATGGGGAATCAACAGGCCTGCACAAAATACAACAATTCAGTCGGATAACCCGCTGAATCGTAAGAATTGTTGTAAAAAGTACAACAATAACCAATTTTACAAGTAAATATAGAATAAATCTTGCATTTAGTACAACAATCCAGGCTTAGTCCGGTTAAGTCACCAGTAATTCTGAGCAAGAACGAATGAATAACCAACCGCATGTCCAACCGAATGCCCAAACCAACCGAGTACTGAAATCGTATGATCAAACAAGTATCAAAACTGCAAGTCCAAACGCACACCTAAACTATGTGTCTTAAAAATGGCTTTTAGTATAAACCCACACCTACCAGGGGTGCTCTGATGCAACATTTTGACAATAAGAGCTGGTTGAGTTATTCTCTATATAAATATAGTTAAGCTATTAACTAAAATGAGCTTGCGGCGTTAAGAGGCGTTAAGAGGCGTTATGTCTCGTTAAAGGGCGATATGGACAAAACTTTGAATGGTAGAATGGGTGATCAAATGGGTGGGCGGATGAATAAACCAGCCGACGAACTATTGAACGGACTGATGGATGATTCTATGAATGGACTTATGAATGATCGAGTAAATGATCGGCTGGATGCACGGATGGATGCTTTGCAAAAGTATGTGCTGGAGCTGCCGCTCCACAATGAGGTTTTCTTCGCTATGGTGGGAGCGACAGCCCATGCAGTAGCCGTATCCGAGAAATACTGGCAGGCTCAAGGGCTGAACGGGGCAAGAATCCGCGTACTGGTTGAGATTGCGAAGCACGGGGGAGCGATACTACCTTCGCTGCTCGCAGAGAGAATCGGTGTAACCAAAGCCAATATCAGCCTCCTGCTCACTCCGCTGGACAAAGACGGTTATATCTCCCGTGCGGATCATGCCAAGGATGGACGCAAGACGGTGATTTCGATTACCGAAGCTGGCCGCGCCCTGCTGTCTGAACAGCTGCCTGGAAACCGGGAAGCTGTTGCCGGCGTGATGAAGCGTCTGGATGATACGGAGCTGCACCAGCTGCTGGGTCTGCTGAACAAATTGAGCAATCATACAAGGGAGAGATAATAATGAAGATTATGATTACTGGCGCCACCGGACAATTGGGAAGGCTGATTGTAGAAAATGTGCGCAGCCGTATCCCCGCAGAACAGGTTGTAGCCGGAGTACGGAAGCTTGAGCAGGCGGCGTATCTCCGGGAGCAAGGCTTAGAAGTCCGTTATGCCGATTACGATGTGACGGAATCGCTGGATGAAGCCTTTCGCGGAATTTCCCGGCTGCTGCTAATCTCCAGCTCGAATACGGATGACACCGTCCGTCTGATCCAGCACAAGCGGGTTATTGATGCTGCTAAGCGAAGCGGTGTCGGGCATATTCTCTATACGGGTTTTGCTTTTCCCCGGCAGAGATCTGAGCAGAGCAAGCCGGACAATGTGCACACGCTAACCGAACAGGCGATTATAGAGTCCGGACTGGAATATACTTTTTTGCGCAATGCCTTATACATTGATTTCGTAGGAGTGCTGGGGCTGAAGGAAGCACTGTCCAGCGGGGAATTGATAACCGCTCCGGGTGAATGGAAGTTCAATTCGGTAACACGTGGAGATCTTGCGCTGGCAACTGCGGCTGTGCTTAGTGAAGGTGAGGCAGGCAATCATATTTATGAGCTGGCCGCTGCACGTACCTGGGATTTTACAGATCTGGCTGAAGTATTAACCGAGGTTGCCGGGAAGCCGGTGGTACACCGTCAGGATGCCGCAGCTCAGCACTGGATCTATGCTTTTATGAGCAAGCTGGATACCTCATCCACTTCAGGAGATTTGGAACGGCTAATGGGGCGTCCTGTCACACCGCTGAAGGAGAGCATTATGCCTTTTATTGAGCTGCCGGAAGAACGGATAATGTAGAAATGGACTAAGGGTTGTCTCGAAACTGGTTTGTTGCTAGTATGATGTCATTGAATTCGGCAAGCCCGGAGGGAGAGCTTACAGTTGAAAAAGATTATAGTAGCCGACGATGATGTCCATATCCGCACGCTGCTGCGGCATGTCTTGACGAGAGAGGGGTATCATGTCCTGGAAGCCGGCGACGGCCGGGAAGCGGTAACCCTGATGCAGGAGCAGACAGTGGATCTCGCGGTGGTGGATGTGATGATGCCGCACATGGATGGTCTGGAGCTATGCTCGTACATAAGGGAAACTTACGATATTCCGGTGATCCTCCTGACGGCCCGCCAGCAGCTCAGCGACAAGGAGCAGGGGTATCTGCGCGGGACGGATGATTATGTGACCAAGCCTTTTGAACCGGAGGAGCTGCTGTTCCGCATTAAGGCACTGTTCCGCCGTTATTCGATTGCCTCTGACGACAAAATCCGCCTGAACTCACTGGTGATTGACCGTAAGAATTATGAGATCAGTGACGGGAATGAGGTGCTTTTGCTGCCGGTGAAGGAATTCGAGCTGCTGGCCCAGCTGGCGCAATATCCTGGACGGCTGTTCTCGCGCAGTGAGCTGATCGAACGGGTCTGGGGAGCGGATTATGAGGGGGATGAGCGGACGGTGGATGTGCATATCAAACGGCTGCGCCAGCGGTTCAGCGACTACCAGAATGATTTCACGATCCGCACGGTACGCGGGATTGGCTACAAAGTGGACATGGTGAACACATGAGATCGCTGTATGTAAGAATGAGTATTGTGTTCTGCTCGGTCATAGTGATCAGCAGTGTACTGGGGTTCCTGGTTTCCAATCTCTATTATCAGGCCAAAATCAAACCGCAGAACGATGCCAAGCTGACTAAAATGGCCATCGGCTTGCAGCAGTTCATTCAGGACCACCCGGATGCGGCGGAAGAGTATCTGCTGAGTACAGCCTCGTTAGGGTACAAGATGTATCTGTCCAATGACAACGGCGATGAACAATTCTACGGCCTGCCTTTCCGCAAAAATGACCTGCAGGAGGGAGCGCTGCAAAAGGTGCTGGCGGGGGGGATTTACCACGGAGTCGGTAATTTCCCCAGCTCAGCATTTATCACCGGCTTCTTCGATAATCAGCTCAGCAATTCGATTGGTGTACCTGTTCAGATCACCGGACAGACTTATGCGTTGTTCATGCGTCCGGATGCTGAGGTGCAGTTTGGGGAGCTGCGGATCTTTTTTGCCGTGCTGATTGGCGTCATTATCTTATTCAGCCTGTGGTTCATGCTCATTACAGTATTCCATGTGGTGAAGCCCATAACGCGGTTAACCGAGGCTACGCTCAAAATATCCAAAGGCAGATACGACATCAAACTATATACCGCCCGGCGTGATGAAATCGGCCAGCTGGCCTCCCATTTCATGACGATGAGCCGTGAACTGGAACGGACGAACCGGGCGCGTCAGGAATTTGTCGCCAATGTCTCGCATGAAATTGAATCCCCGCTGACGTCCATCCAGGGTTTTGCCCATGCGCTCAAAGACGGTGCGCTGCCCGAACCCCAAAGGCTGGAGTACCTGTCGATCATAGATGAAGAGAGCCGCCGGCTATCGGTGCTCAGCAAGCAGCTGCTCACGTTATCCTCACTCGACTATGAAGAACATGCCCTGCAGAAGCGAAGCTTCGACCTTCGTGCCCAGCTCCGCCAGGTCATGCAGATTATGGAATGGCATCTTACAGAGAAGGAGCTTGCAGTCCGGCTGCACGTAGCTGAAATTACACTGGAAGGCGACCCTAACCTGCTCTATCAGGTATGGATGAACCTGGTCTCGAATGCCGTGAAGTACACTCCGGCGGGCGGCACAATCAGTATTGCAGCACGTGCAGACGATCATACCTGCATTGTAACGGTGGCGGACAACGGTGGAGGGATTCCTGCGGAGCAGCTGCCGATGATCTTCGACCGGTTCTACAAAGTGGATCAGGCGCGCACCCGTGACAGCAACAGCAGCGGGCTGGGGCTGGCCATTGCACAAAAGATTATCCAGGCGCATAACGGTACGATCGAGGTGGCAAGTACGGTTGGAGAAGGGACTACCTTTACTGTCTCCCTGCCCAGCCATTATATTGATTGAGCAGACGTTTAGTAACTGATGAACTATAGTTCAATCTGTATAATGTAATTCTTTATTCATACTCCGTTCATTTTCATCCTCTAAACTGTGGATATACAGATTAGAAGGAGTGGTTATATGTTTTTGGCTTTACGGGAGATGAGGCATTCCAAAGCACGCTACAGCCTCATAATGGTGATTATGCTGCTGGTTTCGTTTCTGGTTCTGTTCGTAACGGGCCTGGCCAGAGGACTTGCCTATGCGAATATCTCGGCACTGGAGAATATGCCTGCGAATTATTTTGTCGTGCAGAGCGACGCTGACCATACGTTTAGACGTTCACAGTTAGGCGAATCGGAACTTGCAGCAGCCCGTGCGGTAGCCGGGGAGGCGAAGGCAACTCCGCTTGGCGTGCAGACCAGTACTATTACTGCTGCCGATGCGGATGTGAAGGCGGACATTACTTTTTTTGCCGTAGATATGGCGGGGATGCTGGCTCCTGAAGTGACGGAAGGTGCTGGAATCACCAATGAAGTTCAAGGTAGTGCCGTGGTAGATTCGAAGCTGAAAGAGTCCGGTGTCACGATCGGCAGTACAATAAGTGATCAGGCAACAGGCATGAGCTGGACGGTTAGCGGTTTTGTGAAAGACAGCTCATACAGCCACACTCCGGTGGTATATATTAACCAGCTGGATTGGCAGGCCATGAAGCAAGGGGCGGTTCAGGGCGGCAGCTCAGACAGCACAGGCAATGCTCCTTACAACGTTATCGCGCTAAAAGTATCTTCTGCACAGGCATCTGAAATTGCCGGACAGCAGCAGGCGGTAGAGGTGATTACCCAGAAACAGGCGATTTCCAGTGTCCCCGGATATGCGGCTGAACAGAATTCACTGCTTATGATGATAGCCTTCCTGTTCATTATTGCTGCAGTTGTACTTGCCGTATTCTTCTACGTCATCACAATCCAGAAGACCAGCCAGTTCGGTATTCTTAAGGCAATGGGTACCAAAATGTCCTATTTAGCCTGGAGCGTAGTCGGCCAAGTCCTGATTCTGTCTGTAGCCAGTCTGGCACTGAGCCTGCTGCTTACATTCGGAATGAATATGGGGCTGCCGGATGCGATGCCGTTCCAGCTGGACGGGCAGACGATGATTCTGACCAGCCTGCTGTTCATCGGAATGTCGCTGCTGGGTTCACTGATTTCTGTAGCAAGAGTAGCCAAGGTGGATGCCTTGGAAGCGATAGGGAGGACTGGAGCATGAGTGCCAAATTAATCATGAAGCAAGTGACCAAAACCTACGGGGACGGAGACGGGGCAATGACTGTTTTGAATAACCTGGATTTTACGGTGAACGAGGGTGAATTCGTAGCAGTACTGGGGCCTTCGGGGTCCGGCAAAAGCACTTTTCTCTCTGCCGCCGGTGCTCTGCTCACCCCAACTAGCGGGGAAATCTTCATCGATGGTGAATCGCTGCGTGACAAAGACAAAGGGGCTTTGACGGAGCTGAGGCTGCAGAAGATCGGCTTCATGTTCCAGAGCGCACAGCTGCTGCCTTTCCTGAAGGTGGAGGAACAGCTGCTCTATGTTGCCAAGCTGGCTAAGCTCACCACGAAGGAAGCCAAGGTTCGGGCAACCTATCTGCTGAAGCGTCTGGAAATCTGGGAGCGGCGCAATCAGTATCCCGAGCAGCTGTCCGGCGGTGAGAAGCAGCGTGTGGCTATTGCCCGGGCGTGGATGAACAAACCGGCTATCCTGTTCGCAGATGAGCCGACAGCGAGTCTGGATTACAGCCGCGGCAGAGAAGTAGTGCGGATGATCGCTGACGAGGTGCGGAGCGAAGGCAAGGCAGCCGTTATGGTAACCCACGATGACCGCATGCTGGAGTGGTGCGACCGTGTGCTTCATCTGGAGGATGGCGTGCTGGTTCAAGCCTAGGTTATGATTTGAGTGGATAGTGAGACTGAATCCCGGGGACGGGGTTCAGTTTTTTTGTTAGTTTGGAAGATGATGTACATCAGTTGTGGACAACTAAGTTTTAGACTGATCCATAAAATGAAGCAGCGGCAGAAGAAGACTGCATAGATAAAGTCTTCTTCTGCCGCTGTTGTTGTTTAACTAACCTCCACTAAGGATCCAACCTACCTTAAGTTCGCAGCTATGCCTTGAAATCGCTGCTCGCTCCATTCGTTAGAATTGCGCTCACAATAATACTGAAAACATGCTCAGCTCGTGGCACTGACGAGGGCTGGTCGCCGAGCCATGCAAGTGCAGCAGCTAGCGCGAACAGATCATCACCGTTCATGTCGGTACGCGCAAGTCCCCTGGACTGAGCGCGAACGAGAAGCCGTGCACCTGCCTCTCGTAACGTGATGCATGAAGCGTGGAGTGCGGACTCCGTGTCCTCCATGGCCTCAACCATAACTGTCACAACACCCTGATAGATCCCAGTGAATGTAACGACCTCACGTAGCCAAGACACAAGTGCATCACCGGGTGAATCCGCAGTCTCGAGCTCACATGCCTTTACGGTCAACTCGTCGAAGCCTGCACGGAGCAATGCATCAAGTAGCGCCTCTCTGGTCGGAAAATGACGATATAGTGTGCCGAGCCCGACACCAGCTCTGCGTGCGATATCGCGCAGCGAGGCATCGGCGCCGTGCTCAGTTACAACGACGTTCGCGATTGTCAGTATGTGCTCATAGTTTTTCTTTGCATCGGATCGCATAGTTATCCTCCTTGACAATAGGAGCAGTGCTCCGTATAATCATAAACGGAACGGTGATCCGTTTAAACGGAGCGCTGCTCTGGTAAGTATAACTCATTTGCATGAAGGGAGAAAGCCAGATGTCTAAAGATACAATGAAAGCAATTCGCCAGTATGAATTCGGCGGCCCAGAGGTACTGCGTTACGAGGAGGCGCCGTTTCCCGAGCTGAAACCAGGTGAGGTGCTGGTCCGCGTTCACGCGGTTGGCATCAATCCGCCTGACTGGTATTTGCGCGAAGGGTATAAGGATCTTCCTCCTGAGTGGCAGCCAGCGGTGTCCTTTCCCTTAATTCTGGGGTCGGACGTGTCGGGCGTCGTCGAGGCGGTAGCTACGGATGTACAAGGCTTCTCCATCGGCGATGAAGTTTTCGGTATGGTTCGTTTTCCTAGTATGGGGGAGAGCACTGCTTATGCCGAGTACGCCACCGCACCAGCATCAGATCTTGCGCTGAAACCGGCTGGCATCGATCACGTGCTTGCTGCAGGAGCGCCAATGGCAGGTCTCACCGGATGGCAGTTCCTGATTGAGCTGGGGCATAGTGAAGCGAATCCGTTTCAACCGGAGCCGCATCGTCCGGTGCCGCTTAAGGGCAAGTCGGTACTCATCAATGGCGCTGCGGGCGGCGTGGGGCATATAGCAGTACAACTGGCTAAATGGCAGGGCGCACATGTCATCGCGGTCGCATCTGGTAAACATGAGTCATTCCTGCGCGGGCTTGGTGCTGACGAATTCATTGATTATACCAAAAACTCTCCTGAGGATATCGCCAAAGACATTGATCTCGTCCTCGATACCCTTGGTGGTCCAACAACCGGTCGATTCTTGCGCACGCTCAAGCGAGGCGGAGCTTTGTTCCCGGTATTCATAGGCTTCTCTGACGCTGAGGAAGCCGCGAAACTGGGCATCACGGTATCAATGACCCAGGTGCGCTCCAATGGTCCGCAGTTGGCGGAATTAGGACGCTTACTCGATGCCGGGACGGTTCGCGTCGCCATTGATAGTACATTCCCGCTCGCCGATGCTCGCAAGGCGCATGAGCGGGTATCCGGTGGACACATTCAAGGCAAAATCGTGCTCACGATCGTGTAAAGATGGCAGCTCACTCTCCTAGCAGAACGAGAATCAGTTATGAAGCATTTTACTCACTTAGTTAAGAAAAGGATGAACAGCAATGATGATACTCATGGGTTACGCTCACCTAAATCCATCTGATGTGAATGAATTCACTACAGAAATTCAGGCCGTTGTTTCCAGTACGAGAGCTGAAAAGGGATGCCTGTTTTATGCCTTTACTTTGGAAGATGCACGCACCGGACGTATGCTGACTGTCCAGCGGTGGCAAGATCAAGAATCGCTGACGGCCCATGTTGAAAGACATGAGTCAGCGCCGTTTTTGAAAAAGTGGGGGAACAGGATGACAATGGACATTCAAAAATACGACGTCTCGAACGAGCGCTCATTTATGGAGTGAAAAAGTTGTTTAGACCGTGGACTCCCCCAATCTCTAACAGAAAAGATCAGAACGTGAAGTTTCACACTCATTCGGCTTTTGTTATCCAATTGCGGGCACTAGTTTCATTTTCCACTACTAAAAGAGATTTGAGCTGTTCTTGGCAACAGAAGTAAGAAGGATCCGCTGCGGCGGATCCTTCTGCTTTGTATTAATAAAGTATCGGCTCCTTAAACATAACTTCCTTTTGCTTAATGAAACATCTGCCAGTCTACAACTTTATTTTCTCCCAACCGCAGATTCGTCTGAAGGACGAGTATGCGAAAAACCGAACACAATGTGCTTCTACGAAGGTAATAGGGCCAGATGTATGCGAAAAACCGAACACAATGTGCTTCTACGAAGGTAATAGGGCCAGATGTATGCGAAAAACCGAATACAATGAGCTTCTACGGAGGTAATCGGGCCAGATGTATGCGAAAAACCGAACACAATGTGCTTCCCAGGATGCTGCTACGGAATGAGTCTGAATGGAGTTTTGTAAGGTAACTTTGTCCTAAATTAGGCAATTATGAATTTGGAAAAGAAGCAGCAGCTTTGTACTGCGATTCACATTCCTTGTTCAGCGGTAGATATCGTTGCTGCCGGGGATGCCGCTCTGGTCAGCTCCAAGTTATGCTTAGAGGAACTGGAGCGAGGGGGAAGAAGCTGACATGGAAAATTCATTGAATCTGCCGGGTGTCTTGCTGCCGGCGGCGCTGGGCGGAGGCGGTTATATTACCGGCCTGCTGCAGCATCCGGCGGACAACCGTGTATTATATGCCCGCTGTGATGTGGCGGGCGTCTTCCGCAGCAGGGATGGCGGGGAGAGCTGGGAGACCCTGAACCGGGGGATGACCCAGGCTTACCACCATCAGGTGCAGAGCTTTGCCATTAGCTGTCATCACCCGGAGGTGATGTTCCGCTGCTGCGGCGAAGTGAGGAGCAGGACCTTCTACGGCGCGGTGCACAAATCGGCAGATGGCGGGAACAGCTGGTATGAGGTCTGCGGCGGGATGGGCTTCTACGGCAACGGGCCGACCCGGATGTACGGGGAGGTCATTGCCGTAGATCCCTTTCATCCCGGTATTGTAGCGGCCGGAGGGTATACCGGCGGACTCTGGATCAGCAGGGATGAAGGAGAGAGCTGGGAGCAGAGCAGCCTTCCGGAGGAGCGTTTCGGGTGTGTAGCTTTTCACCCGGATCAGCAGGGTATGTTATATGCCGGAACGATCAGCGATGAGGAGCTGAATATGGATTATGCCGATCCGGGGGAGTACGGCATATTAGGGCTGCTGCAGGACCGCCCGCGGGGGAAGGCGGGCAGGCTGTATCTCAGCCGTGACTCGGGACAATCGTGGGAGCTGCTGGTTGAAGGTTCCAGCTTTGCCGGGCTGTCATTCGACAGCCGGGACCCGCAGCGGCTGCTGGCCGCCTGCATCTGGGGCGGCATCAAGAGCAGTGCAGACGGAGGGCAGACCTGGCAGTCTGCCGGAGTAGGTCTGCTGAAGGGAGCGCAGCGGTACGGGACCCTTGTCCAGGATTGGCATGTCCCGGAGCGCTGGTATACAGCACCTGATCTGCGCCCGCAGATGCAGGACATTCCGCCGATACCGCTGTATGTTTCAGACGATGGCGCGGAGCGGTGGAGGCTGCTGCATCATCACAGGGATAATGATTTAAGCGGCTTTCCGGCATACATGGACAGCTTTAACGGAGGTTCACGGGCTTCTGCTGCCGGCTGGGCGATCTCCAAGATTATCGTAGACCGGTTCACACCAGGCCGCCTCTATCTCTGCAACTGGTATGGGGTAGCCTACAGCGGGGATGGAGGAATGACCTGGCGGGCCGGGCAGTTCCGGGGGCTTGAGACCACCTGCATGGAAGCGGTGGTGGCAGATAAGCTGCAGCCCGGCAAGTTCTGTGTAACCATGGCGGATCATTCCCCGAAGGTGACTGAGGATGGCGGTCTCTCCTTCCGCAGTCTGCCCGGACTGTCCGGCTATTCCGGAAGCTCTGCGGCTGTTATTTCCGCAGCAGATCCGGGATTGTATCTGTACGGCCTCATCGGCCACGGCCGTACAGCCTGTATCGCTGTATACCGCGATGGTGAAGACCGTGCCCGAGCAGCTCTAACACTGGGTTCCGGGTTATTCGTGCAGGCTTTGCGTGAGGACGGCAATCAGCCGGGCATCTATTATGCCTATGTGGACGGGGCAGTCAGTGCAGGCGCAGGAATCTACCGGTCGCGGGACGGCGGCACTTCATGGGACCGCACAGCTTTTCGGCCTCCGGCTTATGTGGAGACACTTCCGCATCAGAAGCGCTGGATTGAAGCCGAGCTGCTGTCCGTTGTAGTCTATCAGGTCAAGAATGCCTGCGGGTCCAACCAGCTCATGGATACGAATCCGCATCAGGCAGGACAGTTAATTGCCGGAGAAGCCACGGAGGGGATTTGGCAATCCTCAGACCATGGTGACACCTGGGATTTCATAGGAGAGGGGCTTCCTTTTCAGCTTGGCGGCCCGGCTTCAGTACTGAGCGCAGTGGCGTACTCTCCCTCCTGTCCGGGGACAATCTATGCGGGGTTTATTTCGGAAGGGCTATGGCGCAGCAGTGACGGCGGACAGAGCTGGCACAAGCTGTTTCCGGTTATGGCAGGCAAGCTCTTCAATGTATCAGCACTCTGTGTTGGGCGGGGTGAACACGGAGAGGATGTGCTGATATCGGCCAGCGAACCGATGGTCCGGACCTCCACAGAATCTGAAATGGCCTGGAGCCGGGATGGGGGAGATACCTGGGAGGAGTGGGAGCATGCCCCGCTTGGAGCTGTCCGCTGGAAGGGGATTGCGCTTGATTGTGAGGTCAGACAAGTGCTTGCCGTCACCTGCGGCAACGGTGCTTTCCGCGGGACAATCAGCCTGTAGCGGGTATTGCTGCTTTTAACTGCGTTGTCATTGCTGAAACACAGTTTTCGTTGCTGCGGGTTCTTGTTGAGTCTCAAGGAAAACGCTTACATTTGATGGGCCGGACGATGTAATCATCGAATATAATCCGGCTCTATTCAAATGGAGGACTGAACAAAGTGGCTGCACGAACGAGCAAAAAATGGTTGCATGGTTGCCTGGCCCTCGCTCTGTTTGTTGCATCAATTCTCCTGCCGCCAGCGGTATCTAATTCGGCAGGGGAGAATCTGCTTGGAAATCCCGGCTTCGAAGCGGGAGATGTGTCGTGGGAGAAATGGGGGAGTCCGGTGGTGACAACCGCCGAGAAGCATGGTGGCACGAAGAGTCTTCAGGTGAAGCGGAATACAGGCGGGGCATCTGCGTCCGTAGCAGTGCAGGAAGGTAAAACCTACAGGGTAGGCTTGTGGGTCAAATTCGCAGGAACGGGAGTGACGAGTGCGGCGATCGATCTGGATGCCTTCGGCAGTCAGCAGACGAAGCAATATCTCTATTTCTCCGGTTCGACCCAGTGGGAGTATAAGCAGCTGCTGTACACACCGGCTCCCGGGGTGCAGTACATCCGTTTCTCCTTCTGGAACAGCACCAGCAAAGATTACTATATTGATGACGCTTTGATCCGGGAGAATGTTGACATTGAACGGCCGTCAACTCCCGGAACCTGGACAGCCGAGCATGAGCCGGATTCACTTAAGCTGACCTGGGCGGGCTCTACAGATGATATGGCGGTCGAATCTTACCAGCTGTCCTACAAAAAAACAGAAGACTCCGGCTGGAATACCTTATCGGTTCCCCATCAGGAGACCGTCACATCATACACCTATACTTTGCAGAATCTTGATCCATTCTCTGTGTATGCCATTATGCTGCGTTCCAGAGATACGGCCGGCAATACTTCCGGTGCTGTGATGGGGATGGAGGCGACACCGGGCGTGAATCTGCTCACTAACGGCGGTTTCGAAACGGCTTCGATCAGCCCGTGGACCGAGACAGGAACGGTGCAGACCACAACCTACGGAACATACGCTGGACAATATGCGGCGCGGTTGCCGGGTAATTCGGCGGTCAGAAGCGCAGAGATTTCTGTGGACGGGCAAGACTCTTATCTGGTTTCCTATTGGACCAGGTCAGCAGCAGTGCCCCCGGAAGCAATAACGGTCAGTGTCAGCGTTTATCATGAGAACTCTGATGAAATCGTTCATCCGCTCATTACGAACGCCGCTGCGGTGTGGGCGCGGTCAGAAGGACAGCTGAGCACAGTTAGTAACGGGGAATATATGCAGCTGACAGCAAAGAATCAGACAGGGACGGATCAGTTCCTGGATCAGGTATATATCGGCAAGCTGCCGGAGCTTCCAGAGGACCTTGCACCTGGGGCGCCAGCAGGGTTTACCGTGAACCGTGCCGATGGTGTCTCCGCAGATCTGGAGTGGCTGGCGGCTACGGGTCCTTTTGGTGTGAAGAATTATAGCATTACCTTCAAAAAGGCGGCGGATACTGAATGGAGCAGTATAACGGTGCCTTATGTTCCTGGTCAATCCTTGTATGCTTATAAGCTGGAAGGTCTGTCACCTGAGAGTCTCTATGAGGTGAAGGTGACAGCAGTCAGCGAAGGGACGGCAGTGTCGGCGGCGAGTTCACTGGAGCTCACTACCGGCAAGATGTTCCCGGTGAATCCGGGAGCCTCGGAGGAAGCTGCAGCACTTCTGGACCGGCTCTATGCCACGGTCGGCAATGCTGTGTACACGGGGCAGCATAACTATTACGAAGCGCCATCCCTTTGGTATGATACGGCAGCAGAATTGACCGGATATTATCCGGCGATCTGGGGTTCGGATTTCGCCTATTATACCGGCGGGGATTTCAGCGCCCTGCGCCAGGGCATGATTGACGAGGCTATCAACAAAGGTCATACGGGCAGCATTATTACCCTGACGTACCATGAGCCCCGTCCTATGGATTCTGCCACCGCCGGATGGGAAAGTGTCACAGGAGATGTAACGGCAGCTCAGATGACGGAGATTGTTACTCCGGGGACTGCACTCTACAATCAGTGGGCCGCTCAAGTGGATGAAGTTGCAGAATATCTTGCCCAGCTGAGAGACGAAGGCATTCCGGTGCTGTGGCGGCCTTATCATGAGATGAATGCCGAATTCTTCTGGTGGGGCGCGCGGCCGGAGCTGTTCAGGCAGCTGTGGGACAATATGTATGACCGTTTCACCCATCTGCATGGTCTGGATAATCTGATCTGGGTATGGAGCCCGAATGCCGAGAGCTCATGGGCCTATGATTCTGCTCCTTATTATCCCGGTCATGATGCCGTAGATGTGCTGGCGATGGATATCTATAACAACGATTACCGGGATACGTATTACAACAAGCTTGTGCAGCTTAGCGGCGGCAGACCGATTGCTATAGGAGAGAACGGGGAGCTGCCGGACATGGATATGCTGATGGAGAAGCAGCCCCGGTATGCGTATTTCATGACCTGGTCACAATATTTGACCGACAAAAATTCACTCAGTGCCATTCAAGCGATCTATAGCAATCCGCGTGCACTCCATAACGGCGAAACAGGCAACGGCCCGTATGTACCGCCGCCTGCGGACAGTTATCTCATTGATGATTTCGAACAGTATGGCAGCTCGAACAGCAGCCTGCGTGCCAAATGGCAGCGGAATGTCTCCGGTAACCTGGCGACGGTCACGCTGGACACTTACCATCTGAACAGCGGTACCTACGGGCTTAAGCTGGACTATACGGTAGGCAATCCCGGCTATGCGGGGTTATACCGCAGCATGGGCAAGGAATGGCCGGGGATGGAAGCCATCTCCTTCTGGCTGCAGCCGGATGGCTCGAACCGGCAGCTTGCGGTTCAGTTTCATGAGACGAACGGTGAGGTATGGGAAGCGAGTATTCCGGTTCAAGGCACAACTCCAGTGCTTGTTAGCATTCCTTTTACAGAATTCCTGCGGCCCGGGTGGTCTACCGGCGGCAACGGCGTCATCGATCTGGGTTCCATTAAAGAGTTCGCCTTCTATATTGCACAAGGCAGCGGGACACAGGGAAGCGGAACACTGTATATAGACGATGTAAAAGCTATCAAATTGCCCGTGGAGGAAGAATAAACCCACTCTAACTAACTCTAACTAACCAAAGTGAACCCTAAAAAAATCTCCGTTGCTGGACCACAGTTTTCGTTGGCTGCGCTACTGGTAGCTCCTTCCTGGAGATCATAGAATGAAGGTGTAAAGCAAAGAAACAGGAAGGATGACCAATGTGGAAATCGAGCGGAGATTGCCCGTCCGGAAGAAAGGAAACGCAGTATCCTGGTGGAATAACTGGATCAGACAATGGGATCTTCAGCTGATGGTAGTGCCTGCTTTGATCTTCATCTTTATTTTCAGTTACCTGCCCATGTACGGAGTTCTAATGGCTTTCCAGGATTATCAGCTGTTCGGCGGATTTCTACACAGCCCATGGGTGGGCCTGAAGCATTTCGAGGCTTTCTTCAATTCCCCCGACTTCTGGAGAGTCATGCGCAACACGATGGTGATCAGTCTGCTGAAGCTCTGCTTCGGCTTCCCGGCACCGATACTGCTGGCGCTGATGCTGAATGAAGTCCGGAGTATGATGTTCAAGCGGGTCGTGCAGACCGTCAGCTATCTGCCGCATTTTCTCTCGTGGGTGATCGTCGGCGGTTTCGTAGGCTCGATGCTGTCGACTGATAATGGAAGCGTTAACATGCTGCTGATGAGCCTGAATCTGACATCTGAACCGATCAGCTTTCTGTCTGTGCCGGAGTATTTCTGGGGTATTCTCGTAGGGACGGGGATGTGGAAGGAGATGGGGTTTGCCGCCATTGTCTATCTGGCTGCCATTGCCGGAATTGATCCGCATCTGTATGAAGCCGCTTCCATCGATGGGGCGGGGAGATTCAAGCAGATCCAGCTGATCACACTGCCTTGTATCCGGCCCGTCATTATCATCTTCATGATTCTGGCGGTGGGCAATATTCTTAACGCCGGGTTTGAAGATATTCTCATTCTGGCCACCAATCCGATTCTCCGTGATGTGTCGGATGTGATCGATACCTATGTGTACCGGATGGGGATTCTGAATAACCGCTTCTCATACGCGGCAGCAGCAGGGTTGTTCAAGGCAGTTGTCAGTGTAACACTGCTGGCACTGGCCAATAAGGCAGCCAGAAAAATGGGCTCCAGCCTATGGTGAGCGAAGCAGCATCAAAGCGGTATAGATGCAGAAATGTTCATGAAATCAGACGCTGCGGGGAAAGGGGTTACAGGTTATGATGAAGCTGTCAACAGGGGATAAAGTGCTGCAGCTGTTCATTTATATCGTTCTGATCCTGCTGGGCTTCGTCACCCTGTATCCCTTCTGGAATTCCCTGGTTATCTCCTTCAATATGGGCTCGGATACATCGCTGGGCGGCATCACGTTCTGGCCCCGGGTCCCAACGTTTGATAACTATGAGGTTGTCTTTCAGGACAGCCGGATCGGGCAGGCGTTCATGATATCCATTCTGAGAACGCTAACCGGAACGATCCTGTCCGTGCTGTTCACAGCTATCCTGGCTTACGGGCTATCGCGTCATGAGCTGATCGGGCGCAGGTTCTATATGGTATTCTGCATCATTACAATGTATTTCAGCGGCGGCTTAATTCCTACCTTTCTGCTGCTGCGGGAGTTTGGCATGATGGACACTTTTTGGGTTCTCGTTATTCCCGGGTTAATCAGTGTATATAATATGATTATTTTTCGGACCTTCTTTCTTGGCTTGCCGGCGGGACTGGCGGAGTCGGCACGGATTGACGGCTGCAACCATATCGGTGTGCTGATCCGCATCGTCCTGCCCATATCGGGTCCCGTCGTGGCCACTCTTTCCCTTTTTACCGCCGTCTATCACTGGAATGACTGGTTCTCAGCCAGCATTTATATTAACGACCCCAGCCTAATTCCGATCCAGACGCTGCTGAAGCAGATCCTGAATTCTAACATTGTGACCGATCAGCTTCAGTCCGTCGGCAATGCAGCAGCCCAGGACCGTCTGGCTCTGGTGCAGTCTGTCACCACCAAGTCGCTGATTATGGCTACCACTATGGTGGCAACGCTGCCAATCATTATGGTGTATCCGTTTCTGCAAAAATATTTTGTCAAAGGGGTACTCATCGGTTCCTTGAAAGAGTAGCGCAGATTTCTTGAACTCACATGTAGAGAGGGGTTACTTAATTTGAAACGGATGACCAAACGATGGACACAAATGACGGTTGTATTATGCACGGTGCTGCTGATGGCCGGGTGCGGCGGAGGGAATAACGCGGCAGTTCAGAGTACGGCGGAACCCAGTAAAGAACCGGCGGCAGCCACTGCTGCAGCGGAAACAGCGGTACCCGCATCCACGGAGCCTTCCACAGACGCAGTAAGCACAGTGAAGCCGGTAACCTTCAGCTATTACAGCAATTATGATTGGGATACTACTGAGCAGTGGGGCGCCGACTCAACCACACGCTGGATTGCCGATACCCTGAAGGTCAACATGACTCCCGTTCAGTCAAGCGGCGCTGCCGAGACGAAGTTCAGCACCATGATTGCTTCAGGCAGTCTGCCGGATGTCATTATGACGGACCGCGGTGCAAGTGTCGAGCGTCTGCGGCAAGGCGGAATGCTGGTGGCACTGGATGATTATCTCGACAAATATCCGAATCTTAAGAATAACGCCGGGGAAGCCACACTTGGTATGCTCCGCTCAGACGACGGCAAGCTGTACCAGTTCCCGAACTGGTATACCTCAAGCCCCAACGGCAACGGCGGATGGATCATCAACAAGAAGATCTATAAAGAACTGGGCTCGCCTAAGCTGGAAACCTTCGATGATCTGTATGCCTATCTGAAGCTGGTGAAGGAGAAGTACAGTGATGTTGTTCCCCTCGAGGTTGGAGCCAAAGGCCGGGGCATTGATACCATGTATGGCGGATGGGCGGAGAACAAACCTTATCTGACGAGAGCTAATCCTGTGGGCAATGAACTGAAGCCGATCTTTGAAGACCCGATTTTCATTGAGAACATGCAGTATGCCAGCAAGCTGTTCCGCGACAAGCTGATTTCACAGGACGTATTCACGCAGACCGGCGACCAGATTAACGAAAAGCTGAAAACGGGCCGCGTCGCGGTATACGTGGATGGCGATGTGGTCAATCCGGGCCGGGGAGCGGACGGTGCCCTGAAGGCAACCGATCCGGAAGCGGGCTACGAGATCATCTGGCCAATCCACAAAGCCGGCCTGGATGCCACCAAAATCACTCCGAATAATTACAATTCCCTCGGCTGGAATGTGCTCGTGATTACGAAGAATGCCAAGGACCCTGAAGCGATCTTCTCATACCTGGACTGGTTGACCGGGGAGGAGGGCCAGCGTATTATCAACTTCGGACGTAAGGGGCTCTACTGGGATGAGACTGACGCAGATGGAGTACCGATTCTGAATGCCGGGGGACTTAGCACAGAGCAGGCAGGGAAAGACAAGGAAAGAATCGGCCGCTTCAACTGGGTAGGCAACACGACATTCATCGATCAGACCAAAGCCAAGATGGATGCGCAGCTGCCGGCTGACAAGCAGAATTGGACGACGCTGGCCCAGCAGAAAGTGACCTGGAAGACTTCCCGGAACTTCACGGAATTCGTGAACCTTGATCCGCTTCCGGATTCGGAAGAAGGAACCATTGCTACTGCCGTTAACGATATCTATCAGGAGGCTTTTGCTAAGACGCTGTATGCCAAGAGTGATGAAGAGGTGCTGAGCCTGATTAAACAAGCGAATGAAGATGCCTCAAAAGCGGGTTACGGCAAGCTGCTGGCGTACCAGACAGAAAGATGGCAGAACAACCTCAGCAAGATGAAATAACAATAGAGTCTGCCTGGGGCGTGGGGTATACTGAAGCCAAGTATACCCCATTATTTGGGAAGGGGCTGCCTTCCGCCTTATGGGGATAACCTCCGCTCTTGCGCCTTGGCAGCAAGCGGGTCCGAAGGAGGGAATGGAATGTATAAGGTGCTGCTGGTTGACGATGAGCTGCTGGATCTGAAGGGTCTGCAATACTTCATGAACTGGGAAGACATGGACATGGAAGTGTGTGCAGCCGCAAGCAGCGGCTTCGAGGCACTTGAAGTGCTGGAAGCGCAGCAGGTGGATATTGTCGTCACGGATATCAAGATGCCGATTATGACCGGGATGGAGCTTGCCCGCAGAGCACTTGAGCTGAATCCGAAGCTGAAGATAGTTTTTGTCAGCGGCTATGAGGATTTCCAGTATGCCAAGCAGGCTATTTCCATGAGTGCCTGCGGTTATGTTCTGAAGCCTGTGGACGATGAGGATATGCGGCGGACGTTGATTGATGTGAAGGAGGCCCTGAACAAGGAACGGGCGCATAGCCATCTGGAGCATTATTTCTCGGAGTCGGAACCCCTGCTGAAGCGTGAGCTGTTCATGCAGCTTCTCGATGGAACACCGGAGGAGGACCGGGTATTGCCGCTGCTTCAGCGCATGGGGATTGCTTGGCAAAGATCCCGCCTGTACACCGCTCTGCTGGAACCGGATGACCTGGCCTGGAAGCTGAACGGCTATAGTGAGGGGGCCCAAGCGGAAATAGAGCGGCAGCTGAGCCTGTCGGTTGAACAGTTCTGTGCGATGGAACGGATTCAGGTCTGCAGACTGGATCAGTTCCATTTTGCTCTAATCCTTGAAGAACGTGTAGACCATGGACGGCTAAGGGAATTCATTCATCATGCGGTCAGCGGAACTCCGCTGACAGTGACCATAGGAGCCGGACCGCTGGTGAACAGTCTGAAGGAGCTGCATTACTCCTTCCAGCGGGCCAAGGAAGCCCTTGGATTGAAGCTGTTCCTGGGCAAAGGCAAGCTGATCCTGCACACGGATGCCAGAGGGCCGGTTACGGCTGAAGCCAAGGATCTTGATGATATTCTCCAGGCCTTGTTTCAGGCCATGTCCTCTTACCGGCTGGTTGCTATCGACGATTGTAATGAGGAGCTGTTCGTGTGGGTAGGTCATATGGAGACCAAGCTGGAGATCTATCAGCTGTTTCTGCATGTGGTGTCGAAGCTCGATGCCTATTTGCATACGATTAATGAGGACTTCTACGAGGTGCTCGGACTGGACCGGAAGCATCTGAGCATTCTCTATCATTTCGAGACTACCCAGGATATGAAATCCTGGCTGCGCCGCCGTATGTTCGAGCTGTCGGAGCATTTGCAGCGCAAACGGCAGGGCAAGAAACGCAAGCTCGTGCAGGAGATTGAAGCTTATATAGAGGAACGTCTGGAGCACAACGTGATGCTGCGGGATGCTGCCAATCATTTCTCCTTCTCGCCTAATCATCTGGGGCAGATTTTTTACGAAGAGAAGGGAATCTATTTCTCCGACTATGTCTCCTTAAGACGGCTGGAACGGGTGAAGCTGCTGCTTGGTGACCCGAAGCTTAAGGTTTATGAAGCTGCCCAGCGGGTCGGCTATAAGAATCTGTCCCATTTCAGCAAGCAATTCAAGGATTATTACGGTGTCAGCCCGGGCGATTACAGGAGACATCTGTAATATGCGGCGCAGATGGAGTATGCCTTACGGATACAAGCTGATTCTCCCTTATGTGGTCTGCCTGCTGCTAGCTGTGGGTACAGTGGGCTTGTTTGCTTACAGTCATTCCGTGAACTCGCTCAAACAGAAGACGCGCGAGAACATCCAAGGCACACTGCAGCAAATGCGGGATAACATCACCTACCGTACGGATAATATTGAACGTATCTCCAGCACTCTCTATTACAACTTCAATCTGCAAAGTGCACTGCGGCGTTATGAGCAAGGCTGGTACAGCTATGAGACGATGACTAAGACTCTCATGCCTACGCTTGAGAATCTGCTTAATTACACGGCAAGCAATGTCGGGTTATCCCTGTACCTGGAGAATGATTCTATTCCTGAACTATACTACAGCGAGATTGGACCCAATCCGCTGCTCTCGACCAAGCGGTATGAGATCTTTCATCTGCAGAGAATCCGGGGAGAAGACTGGTATCATGACCTCGTGGCGCCGGAAGCTAAAACGGGTGCCGGTCAATGGCGTCAGATCCTGCGCGATGAAGAGAACGGTAATATCTCGCTGATCCAGCGGATGGATGATATCCAGAAGCAGCGGAGCATCGGTCTGATCCGGGTAACGGTGCAGATGCGGGATCTGCTGGATTCGGTGGATTACCGCAAGATCGGCGAGTATGCCACTCTTATGGTGACTGACGGGAGCGGCAGGGTGGTGCTGGAGTCTTCACCGGAGGGTGCGGAAGCCGCCAGCCTGCAATCCGCCGGCAACCTGCTGCAACTGAGTGAGCCGCTGGAAGGCATCGGCTGGGTGCTGCAGGCCTATATTCCGAACAGCCAGTTCGATGAGAGTGCAAACGAAGTGCGGAGAATGACACTGCTGGTCTGTCTGGCCAGCGCTCTGGTTCTGGCCTGTCTCGGCATCGGAGTATCCAGCTATTTCTCCCGGCGGATTCAGAAGATCGTCGGATCACTGAACGCTTTTCACGATGGAGACTTTCACAAGAGAATTAAGTATAAGGGCAATGACGAACTGGCACAGATTGCCGTAGCCTTCAACCGGATGGGCAGCAATATCGAAGAGCTGATTCACAAGAATTATGTCGCCAATCTTCAGAAAAAAGAAGCGGAGCTGGAATCGCTGCAGGCGCAGATCAATCCGCATTTCCTCTACAATACACTCTCCTCGATCAATCGTCTGGCCCAGTTCGGAGATATTCAGAAGCTGCACACCCTTGTTCAGGAGCTGGCCAAGTTCTACCGTTTGTCTTTGAACCGGGGCGGAATTATCACAACCGTGGGCAATGAAATTGAGCATGCCAAAGCTTATATTGCCATTCAGGGCATCAAATACGGGGAACGGATGTCAGTATATTACGATATTGACCCCGGGGTGCTGGAGTATGCGACGGTGAAGCTGATTCTGCAGCCGATGATTGAGAATGTGCTGGAGCATGCCTGGTTCGGCAGCACCATCGGAATCCGGCTGGTGGCGGAGAAGAGGGAGGACAGCATCATATTCAAGATTATAGACAATGGGGTAGGCATGAATGCGGATACCATCCGGCAGATTCTGGCCCCTGAGGGGACCCGGATCGGCTACGGCATCCGTAATGTAGATTCCCGGATTAAGCTGCATGGCGGCAGTGAATACGGAGTGCTGATCGCCAGCCGTTCCGGAATCGGCACCTGTGTGCAGATTTCGATTCCCTGCCGGTTATAACCGTATAAGCAGTCAATCGGCTACAAAGGAGTTTGGACCGTATTGAAGACCATTCACACAGGAGATTACGAGATCCTTCTTGAAGGAAGCAGTCCGGACTTTCAATCTCAGCTTCATGTGGAGCATGGAGTAGATGGCATTGCCTACGCCATCCTGACGCTCAGTGCTCTCGTTCCGGCAGCTCCCCCCAAGCTAACCCTTCGCTGGAGCTGCCAGGCCATTGATATTCAAGGAATGTGGCATCCGGCAGCGGAACGAAACAGGGGACTGGTTCCCGACTGGCGGGAGGGGTTCCTGTCCAGATCCACTTTCTCTGCACCGGTTGTCAGCCTGTATGGCAGCAGGGGGAACAATGTTCTGACCTTTGCCTGCTCAGACGTCTTGAATCCGCTGGAGCTGCGTGCGGGGCTGAATGAAGAAACGTCCAGCTTTCAATGTGCAGTAACGCTGTTCGCAGGCGATGTCTCTCCCATAACACATTATGAGCTCATCCTGCAGCTGGATTCCCGCAGCGTTCTTTACTATGAAGCACTGGGCGCAGCGGGGAAATGGTGGGCAGGCTTGAAAGGGAGCGAGCCGTCCCCGGTTCCTGATACCGCAAGGGAGCCGGTGTATTCCACCTGGTACAGCTTCCATCAGCAGCTGAAGCCGGAGACCGTAGAGCTGGAGTGCAGACTCGCAGCTGAACTGGGCTGCGGCGCGGTAATTGTGGATGACGGCTGGCAGACGTCAGATGAAGCCCGGGGGTATGCATATTGCGGAGACTGGAAGGCCAGCCCGGACAAAATCGCGGATATGCAGGCTCATGTAGCCCGTGTCCATGACCTTGGCATGAAATACCTGCTGTGGTATGCGGTGCCGTTCATCGGCAAGCATAGTGAAGCCTGGCTGCGCTTCAAGGATAAGTTACTCTACTATAGTGAGAGCTTCGGAGCAGGCGTGGCCGATCCCCGTTATCCGGAAGTACGGGAATACTTAATTTCCTTATATGAGCAGGCACTGCTGGATTGGGATCTGGACGGCTTCAAGCTCGACTTTGTAGACAGCTTCTATGTAGAAGGGCAGGCTGCCAGTCAACACGATGACGGAACGAACGGCAGGGATACAGGCTCGGTTCCGGAAGCCGTCGATCTGTTGTTAAGCGGAATCCTCTCACGCTTGCGGCAGCTGAAGCCGGATATTATGATCGAATTCCGCCAGAATTATACCGGACCGCTGATGCGCAAATACGGCAATATGTTCCGGGCAGCAGATTGTCCGAACGATGCCCTGCAGAACCGGATGCATACAATCGATATCCGGCTGATCTGCGGGGATACCGCGGCACACGCCGATATGCTGATGTGGAATCCGGAGGAACCGGTCGAGGCAGCGGCATTGCAGTTCATTAACATTCTGTTCGCTGTGCCGCAGATATCCGTCCGGCTGGATACTCTGCCGGAGCCGCATAAGGCTATGCTGGGCTTCTGGCTAAGCTTCTGGCGCGGGCACCGGGATGTATTGCTGGACGGAACATTGGAGCCGGTGAGTCCCGAGCTGCTGTATCCGCTTGTCATCGCCCGGACCGCGCAGAAGTGGGTGTTTGCCGCTTATCATGATACAGTAATCCCTTTAGCAGGGGATTTGCCCGGGCTGGTTCTGGTAATCAACGGGACGCTGAACCCGCGCCTGGTACTGGAGATGGACCGCGATCCGGGTCTGCTTCTTGTGAATATCCTCGACTGCCGGGGAACGGTTGTAGCGGATCACAGGCTGCTGTGGAATAAAGGATTGCATGCACTAGAGGTGCCGCCGGCAGGGGTAATCATGATTCGGCCTGCCAGAATAGCTGAATAATTGATCTTACAAGACGCCTGGTCCCCCACACATATTCCAGTGGGGGGCCGGGCGTCTTGAAGCTGTTCTGGTCTGGCTACTGCCAGCTGATTAATGGGAGCAGAGTAAATCAATCCAGCAGCTTCCCGATAAAGACCCGCATAGCCAGTGTATCTGGAGCATGCTTCTGCCGGATGATCCGGAAATCCCGTTCAGTCAGTGTATGCCTGATTCTTAGTTCACTTAATTCGCCGCTGGCCAGCTCTTTGCGTACAATCCATCTGGACAGCAGGGACAGTCCAAGTCCGGCGCTGACCGCTTCCTTGACACCCTGGCTGCTGTTGAATACATAGGAGCGTTTGGCCTGAATACCTGATTCCTGCAAAAAACGGTCGCTGAAAGCCCGGGTGCCGGAACCCGGTTCCCGCAGCACCCAGACTTCATTATGCAGCATCTGATCCTCTACAGCGAGTTCACTGCTTAGCGGGTGAGCGGAAGGCGCGACCAGAATCATCTCGTCCTTCATATACGGGATGATGGACAGATCAGAGCCCGACGTTTCACCTTCGATGAAGCCGATATCCAGCCGGTTAGACCGGACCGCAGCAATAATCTCTTCCGTATTGCCTATGGTGACCTGGAGACTGACCAGCGGATATTGCCGGGCGAAATCGGCCAGGCGGGCCGGGAGCACATATTCCCCAATCGTGAAGCTGGCTCCGATCTGCAGGGTGCCGGTCACTTCATCCTGCAGCAGCCGGATCTGCCGGCCGGCCTCTTCATAATGCATGAGCATCTGTTTCGCATGCTTGTAGAGAATGGCTCCGGCTTCAGTAAGACGCACTTGCTTGGGGGAACGGTGCAGCAGCTTCACTGCGAATTCGTTCTCCAGATTGCGGATATGCAGGCTGACCCCGGGCTGGGAGAGGTTGAGCAGCTCGCCCGCCTTAGAGAAATGCTGCTGCTCTACTACGGTAACGAAAACGCGGAGCCCATCAGTAATCATAATAATCCCTCATTTATTGAAGATGGATGTAGCTGTAATTACGGTTTTTTTCTATTTTAACATAGTGAATTCGCCTAAACATAAGTATTTGTAATGATTGAAATAGCAAACCTGTATTTCACATTCCGTAAACATGCTTATATAGTAAAGCTATAAAAGCGTTGTTATAACGAAGTAGTGAATGGGGCGCGGGACGGATGAATGGAAGCGGAAGTTACAGATTGCAGCGGAGTAATCATAGATATGTCTACTTTGCCGGCGGGATTGTTGTTACACTCACTCTGGCGGTTGCGGCGAAATATTTAGCCATGCTGCCGGTCCTCGGCATTATGGGCCAGCTGGTGCTGGCCATTCTGCTGGGGATTGGCCTCAGAGCAGTAGCCGGTGTTCCGGAGCAGGCCATGGCAGGCGTACGGTTCTCGGGCAAAAGACTGCTCAGAGCAGGAATCATTCTGCTGGGGATGAGACTGAATCTGGGGGATATCGTACAGGCGGGTCCAAAGGTGGCCGGGATTGCAGCTATTAACCTGGTGTTCACGCTGTTCACTGTGTATGGTTTGGCGCGTTGGCTGAAGATGGACAGAAGACTGGGGCTGCTGACCGCGTGCGGAACAGCCATCTGCGGCGCGGCAGCAGTAGCTGCCATTGCCCCGCAGATCAAAGCGACAGACAACGAGACGGCAGTAGGAGCGGCAACAGTGGCGATTCTGGGAACTGTTTTTACACTTGTATATACGATTCTATATCCATACATGGGCTTAAGTGCTTCGGGGTACGGAATCTTCGCAGGAGCAACCCTGCATGAGGTGGCACATGTCATCGCTGCAGCCGTACCTGCCGGGCAGCAAGGCTCCGATCTGGCAGTACTGGTGAAGCTGACGCGGGTAGCAATGCTGGTTCCGGTCGCTCTGATTCTGGGCCTGATAGAAGGCCGCAGGGAGCGGAAGCTACACCACCGCATGAAACTATCCAATGGAGCAGAAGGATATGCCGCCGAAACGGAAGGAAACCGGGAGCGCAAGAAGCTCCCGGTTCCCTGGTTTATTGCAGGCTTCCTGTTGATGAGCGGCATCAATACGCTTGGAGTTATCCCTCAGCCGCTTGCGTCAGACATGATCACACTTGCCTATCTGCTGCTGGCCATGGCGATGGCGGGACTTGGACTCGGCATTGATCTCAAGACCTTTAGCAGCATGGGGCGTAAGCCGGTAATCGCCGGATTTATAGGTTCGTTATTCATGTCGCTGCTTGGATTTGGACTTGTACATTGGTTGGGATTATCTTAATTCAATGGAACCGCTGAATAGATCCCGCTCAAACCCCGGAATAAGCCATGAATCCGCCGTCCACAGGCACGGTGATTCCGGTGACGAACCCCGACATTTGCTCATCTGCCAGCCAGAGCAGGGTGCCGAGCAGATCCTTGGGCGTACCGAAACGGCGCATCGGGGTTTGGGAGATGATTTTGCGGGAACGTTCTGTCAGCTCTCCATTACTGTCCACAAGCAGCTGTTCATTCTGAGCGGTTACGAAGAAGCCCGGGGCTATAGCGTTAACCCGTATTCCCGCATCTGCCAGATGGACGGCCAGCCATTGCGTGAAGTTGTTAATTCCTGCCTTGGCAGCACTGTATGCCGGAACTTTGGTCATCGGCGAAGCGGCACTCATAGAGGAAATGTTGATGACTGATGTTCCGGTGCGCCCGAGCATCTGCTTGGCGAAGATCTGGGTCGGAATTAACGTTCCGGTCATATTTAATTCAAGGACATTGCGGAACCCGCTTACAGACAGATCGAAGAAGGAGACGATATCCGGATTCTCCAGGTCTCCGTCCGCGAAGGTCTCATGGGTCGTAATTGCCGAAGGCTGATTACCGCCGGCTCCGTTAATTAATAAATCACAAGGCCCCCAGTGCTTCAGAAGTTCATCGGCTGCCTGTTGCACATTGCTGGAATCCATAACATCACAGGCCAGGGAAAGTGCTTGGCCGCCGGCTGCAGTTATCTGCGCGGCCAGAGCGGCGCCTTTGTCCGCAGTGCGGTTCAGAATGGCGACCTTGGCGCCTTGACGGGCTAATTCCAGGGCCATCACGCTGCAAAGTGCGCCGGCTCCTCCGGTAATCACGGTGATTTTGCCTGCCAGTTGAGGCTGTAATGCCAACTCAGACATAGGTATCCAACCCTTCTCTAATGTAAGTATGATCCTAAGTAAGGACTAAGTCTGTTTACTATCGGGCATCATTACCCGCCGGGCGGGGCTTCTATTCAGTTCCCCGGATTCCTTGTTAAATGGACGGCAAAGCCGTTTCTACTTGTAGTACTGCGGGTATTTCTCCATCAGCATCTCCTGATCGGCAATGGTTAATGCCATATGCTCCTGCATCATATGATCACCCTGCGAAACATCATGTGTCTGAATCGCTTCATAGAGGCAATAATGCTGCTGATACAGATGCTCCCAATTATGATCTGCCGTAAGCTTAAGCATCCGGCTGCGGTTCAGATGGACCTTGATCTGCTGGACTACTTCCCAGGTATTCTTCTTGCTGCAGCCTGTAAAGATCAGATGATGAAATTCTTCATCCAGCATGAACATTTCCTTATAGTCCTGATCTTCAATGCAGAGTCTCTGTTTATCCAGATTCGCCTTAAGATCTATAAGATGTTTGGCCTGAAAAGAGCTGCAGGCCTCGCGCATAACCGCCCGCTCCAGATGCTCGCGCATGAAGCGGGCTTCTTCGACGAGGCCGGAATCAATAAGAGAGACAACCGTTCCGCGCTGAGGATAGACATCGAGCAGGCCCTCTTGGGCCAGTCGGACGAAGCTCTCTCTGACGGGAGTGCGGCTAACATTGAATTTAAGTGAAATTTCTTTCTCCGAGATGCTGGTGCCGGGAGGGAGCTCCAACAGCAAAATCTGATTCTTCAAAGAACGATACACGATGTCCCGTGTGGAAACCGCTTGTGTACCGATAATGTATTCCATCGCGTAGCCCTCCTGTTAAGTTGTTCAGAAGCACTACCATACTACCATACAAGTATGGTAGTATGGTAGTGCAAACAGGCAGAAACGGCTAATACCGTCCTTAGCAGGACAAATTTCCGCTTCTGCGGAAAAGATAAGAACGTTATATTGCGAGTAGCTTATACATTCTTATCTTCTAAAATACGGTATGACGAAAGGCTGGAGAACACATTGAGTACCTCACCTTTTATTCATGAAGATTGGCTGCTCCTCAACAAAAGTGCGCAAACCCTGTACCATGACTATGCCCAAAAAATGCCGATCTACGATTTCCACAGTCATCTGAATCCTCAGGAGATCAGCAGCAACCGCAAGTTCCGCAATATCGCCGATCTGGCGTTATCGGGGGACCATTACAAGTGGCGTGCGCTGCGCTGGCTCGGCATCGATGAACAGCTGATTACCGGGAACGCTCCGGACAAAGACAAATTTATGGTCTGGGCGCGTTCAGTGCCCGAGATGCTGGGCAATCCGCTGTACCATTGGACACATCTGGAGCTGAAGCGCTATTTCGGCATCGATGAGCTGCTCTCGGCCGATAATGCAGAGAGCGTCTGGGACCGCTGTAATGAACAGCTGCAAGGAGACGGCATGACTACACAGGGCATCCTTAAGAAGCAGAATGTTGACGTCGTCTGCACAACGGATGATCCGGTTGATTCCCTGGAGCATCATATCCTTATTAAGAATGACAGTGCACTGGAGACCGTGGTTGCTCCAACCTTCAGACCGGACCGGGTGCTGAATATCCGCGATGAAGGTTTTGCCGGCTATGTTGCCACGCTCAGTGAAGCCAGCGGACTGGAAGTTCACTGTTATTCCGAATTCATGAAGGCTGTGACTTCGCGGATCGATTATTTCCACAAGCATGGCTGCCGTCTGTCCGATCAGGCCTTCGGTGAGCTTCCGCACGCACATTCAACCGAACATGAAGCAGCTTACATATTTGCCCGTGCCTTCAAAGGCGAAGAGATCAGCGCCCAGGAGGAACAGAAGTTCCAGAGCTACACACTGCTCAAATTAGGCCGGCTGTATCACGAGCGGGGCTGGAGCATGCAGCTGCACATCGGGGCGCTCCGTAATAACAACTCACGGATGTTCGATGCGCTCGGCAAGGACAGCGGGTTCGATTCCATTCTGGACTTCAATATGGCCCGCAGCCTGAACGCCTTGCTGAATGATCTGGACGCTAGCGGACAGCTTCCGAAGACCATTGTGTATACGCTGAATCCGTCACAGTACGAGATGATTGCAACTTCGATCGGTAATTTCCAGGGCTCGGGGATCAAAGGCAAAGTGCAGATGGGCTCAGGCTGGTGGTTCCATGATCAGAAGGAAGGCATGCTGCAGCAATTGAAGGCGCTCTCCAGCATCGGCCTGATCAGTCCATTCGTCGGCATGCTGACCGACTCCAGAAGCTTCCTCTCCTTCACGCGTCATGAATACTTCCGCCGGATTCTATGCAACCTGTTCGGCACATGGATTGAAGAGGGCGATCTGCCGCGTGATTATGCTTTTGTGGGACAGACGATTGAGAACATCTGTTACAACAATGCCGATGCGTATTTCGGGATAAAATAGTATGTAGCTACAAAAAGGAACAGTCCTATCAGCCATCATATGGCTTGGGATTGTCCCTTTTTTATTGTGCGCACATGTTATGGTGACTTAAACTCGTGATAACCAATTTGATAATTCGCTTGCTGCGTGGTTGCAGTGACCAGATTAAGTTATGTCCTCATAGGTCCCGCAATTTTTAATTGCACTTTGTACAACTAAATCGCCTGATTTACAACCGATCATCCGTTTAGTTGTATTTCGTACAATTAAATTATCGGTTGTAGCTGGTTATCACCGTTCCGGGCAAATTTAGTTGTACAGAATACAGTTATAAGATATGGGCAGCCTTTTTCGCAGTTTTTAACTGCACAATCTACAACTATTATGAAATCAAGTTGGATTTTGAATGCAAGGATAGCGTAAATCATACTCCAACTAACAAATCCCCCCTACTTCGTACTGCTCCGGTAAGCAGAAGGAGAAACACCAGTAGTCTTCTTGAACACCTTGGAGAAATGGGCAAGCTCCATGCCGACCTGCTCGGCGATATTGGAGATGCTGAAGTCGGTGTAGGAGAGCTGTCTTTTGGCGAGCTCCATCCGTTTCTGCTGAACGTACTGCATCGGAGGGACGCCGATGAATTTCTTGAAGTAGGGAATGAAATAGTTCGGATGCAGATGGACGAGCTCCGCCAGTTCTTCCACATCAAGCGGCCGCATCAGACGCTGGTCAATGTAAGTCAGCACATTCGCCAGCTTCCCCTGATCGCTGGTATGTGTCAGGTCATCCAGGAAATTGCTGTAGCCTCCCGATTCCAGACACAGTGCCAATAGCGTGAGCAGTGAAGCCTGAGTGCGCAGAGTCGCCAGAAAGCCGGTATCCTGAAACAAATCAATCATTTCCGTGAAAATCGCCCTTACCGCATCCGGATCCGGCACATCGCTGATATAGAGCTTATTGGCAGAATGAAACAGCGGCCATTCCCCGATCTGCGCATCAAAGTGACAATAGTAGCGTGTGTAGGGATCATTCGGCGAGGTGTCCGTGGTCTGGGTAGAGCCGGCCGGCATGATCATTAATTGTCCGGGCTTGGGATAATAGGCCACGCCGTTGATAATCACCTTGCCTTCGCCGGAATCAATATAGTACAGCCGGTTGAAGGAAGGGGTCTCGTTCGTCCTATTCCATCCGGGATATCTGCTGGTCAACTGGGCATGCGTAACGGTAACGGTCAGATTCTGCAGCAGGCGTCCGGTCAGATTTCCGCTGGCATACATATTCATAGGGTTAGCTCCTTTACAACGCTCATAAATTCATTATACCGCTTTCATTTATCTAATACATCTTATTTATATACAAAAACACCTTAATTACAGTCATGTTCACCGGAGGCGATTAAGGTTATCCTCATATCATAAACTGTAATAGGAAGTGATTGGGAGATGGAAAAGGTACGATTTGGCATTATCGGAGTGGGCAATATGGGACGAGCGCATGCGCAGAGCCTGCTGAATGATATTAAGGGAGCAGAGCTGGCAGCCGTATGTGACACCAGCCCGGAAAGGCTGGACTGGGCTGAAGAGCATTTGCCGGATAGCGTACAGCGGTTCCTGTCACCGGAAGAATTGTTCAAGTCGGGGACCATCGATGCCGTGCTGATTGCTACACCGCATTATGATCATCCGCCGCTGGCGATTGAGGCACTGGGTTACGGGCTGCATGTTCTGATAGAGAAGCCCGCAGGTGTGTATACCAAAGCTGTTCAGGAGATGAACGACGCTGCTGCGAAGTCTGACCGCAAGTTCGGCATTATGTACAACCAGCGGACCAACCCGCTCTACCAGAAGCTGAGAGAGCTGATCAAGTCAGGAGAGCTTGGAGAGATCCGGCGTACGAACTGGATTATCACGAATTGGTACCGCTCTCAGAGTTACTATGACTCCGGCGGCTGGCGGGCGACCTGGGGCGGAGAAGGCGGCGGTGTGCTGCTTAACCAGGACCCGCATCAGCTGGATCTCTGGCAGTGGACGACCGGAATGATGCCGAAGCGGGTACGGGCTTTTTGCCACTTCGGGAAGTACCGCAATATTGAAGTTGAGGATGATGTGACTGCCTATGTGGAATATGAGAATGGCGCAACGGGGCTGTTCATCACCACTACAGGGGAGGCACCGGGAACGAACCGGTTCGAGATCACAGGCGACAACGGTAAAATCGTAATCGAAGACGGCAAGCTGACGTTCTTCCGCCTGCGCACACCGGAGCCGCAATTCAATGCTGAATTTACCGGAGGATTCGGAGCACCCGAGTGCTGGAAATGCGAGATTCCGGTTGCACCTGGTGATGGAGATCAGCATAAAGGCATTATGCGTAATTTCACCAATGCCATTCTTCATGACGAGCCGCTCCTGGCGCCTGGTGAAGAGGGGATTCACGGATTGACTCTTTCCAATGCGATGTACCTGTCAGCGTGGACTGACAACTGGGTGGACCTGCCGATCGACAGCGACCTGTTCCACGAGAAGCTGATGGTGCAGGTGCAGAACTCTACTTTTCAAAAGGCACCCGTCAGCCAGAAAGCCCTGGATGTATCGGGAACCCACTAGCATCGCTCTTTAACCTGCACGTATAGCATCATCTAACCAATTCAAACTAATCTGGGAGTGGATAAATGAGATGGAACGTTCAACGATTGCCGCACAAATGTATACCTTACGTGAATTTACCCAGACCCCGGAGGGGTTAAGAGAAAGTCTGCGGAAGGTGAGTGAAATTGGCTACCAGGCCGTGCAGATCTCGGGGATTGGCCCGATGGACCCTAAGCTGGTGAAGGAGTATGCGGATGAATACGGCTTGAAAATATGTGCAACGCATGTCCCCTGGAACCGGCTGGTGAATGATCTGGATGCGCTCGCAGCTGAACATAAGCTGTGGAACTGCAAGTACATCGGCCTTGGCGGACTGCCGGCAGAGTATCAGACCAGCCAGGAAGGTTACCGCACCTTTGCCAAGTTGGCTTCCGGAATCGCGCGTACGCTGAAGGAGCAGTATGGTCTGCAATTTGTCTATCATAATCATGATTTTGAATTTGAACGTTTCGAAGGTATGACTGGTATGGAAATTCTGCTGCAGGAAAGTGATCCGGAGGTGTTCGGCTTTGAGCTCGATCTGTACTGGGTTCAGGCTGGTGGCGGCGATCCTGTAGAGTGGATTCATAAAGTGAAGGGCAGAATGCAGGCCGTGCATTTCAAAGATATGACGGTTCTGTCGCGCAAACCAATTTTTGCCGAAATCGGCCAGGGGAACATGAATTACGGAGCGATTATTGAAGCCTGCCGCAAGACAGGTGTGGAATGGCATATCGTGGAGCAGGATGTGTGCCAGCGTGATCCGTTTGAGAGCCTGGAGATTAGTCTGAACTATCTGCACGCTAAGCTGGAGGTTGAGGCATGAGCCGCAAGGATGGGATGATGTATGCCCCTGTGCATGAGGCCAAGCCTGTGGTGGGGCCGGGTGAATTCGTAATTGCCGCACTGGCGCTGGATCATGGGCATATTTACGGGATGTGCAACGGGCTTGTGGAAGCAGGAGCACAGCTGAAATGGGTATACGATCCTGACCCGGAGAAGGTAAAAGTGTTCCAGAACACCTATCCCGGCGTCCGGGCCGCACGCTCGGCTGAAGAGATTCTCGAAGATCCTGAAGTCCGGCTCGTAGCAGCGGCCGCGGTTCCTTCGGAGCGGGGGCCGCTGGGTCTGCGCGTCATGGCACACTGCAAGGATTATTTCACGGACAAAACACCGTTCACCTCACTCGATCAGCTGGCGGCAGCACGGACTCAGGCGGAACAGACGAAGCAGAAATACATGACTTATTTCAGTGAGAGACTGCATGTGGAGAGTGCTGTGTATGCAGGTCAGCTTGTGCAACAGGGTGCGATCGGGCGTGTACTTCAGGTAATTGGAATGGGGCCTCACCGGTTAAATGCTCCGAGCCGGCCGGACTGGTTCTTCCAGCGTGATAAATACGGCGGCATTCTCTGCGATATTGGCAGCCATCAGATTGAACAGTTCCTCTTCTATGCCGGCTGCCGCGATGCCAAGATATTGCACAGCAAGGTAGCGAACTATAACAATCCGGCATACCCGGAGCTGGAGGATTTCGGTGATGCAACGCTGGTGGGCGATAACGGGGCAACCCAATATTTCCGCGTGGACTGGTTCACTCCGGAAGGATTAGGGACCTGGGGCGATGGACGGACGATCATTATGGGCACCGAAGGGTATATCGAGCTGCGTAAATACAGCGATATTGGCCGCTCCAGCACCCCTGACCATGTCTACTATGTGGACCGTGAAGGAGAGCATTATGAGCATGTAGCAGGTAAAATCGGATTTCCGTTCTTCGGTGAGCTGATCATGGACTGCCTGCAGCGTACAGAAAATGCCATGACCCAGGAGCATGCCTTCAAGGCGGCCGAACTATGCCTGGAGGCGCAGCGGCAAGCGCTCAATCTGACCCCGGATACTCTTAAATAGTTGTATAACAGCTAATAGAAGAACGGAAGGTGTATAACGATGAACACCATTGGAGCAGCGATTATCGGCTGTGGTGCAATTGCTCCGCTGCATGCCAGAGCAATTGCTTCTATAGATGATGCGCGGCTGCTGGCTGTAGTGGACAGTGATCCTGTTCAGGCAGCGCAATCCGCACAGGATTATGGATGCGAGGCCTTGACGGATTACAGGGAGCTTCTGGAGCGGGCAGATATCGGAATTGTCCATTTGTGCACGCCCCATCATCTGCATGCCGGGATGGCGGTGGAACTGCTGAAGGCCGGCAAACATGTATTAACCGAGAAGCCGATGGCGTTGGATGTACCTTCAGCCCGGTTAATGCAGGCAGCAGCGGATCAAGCGGAGGGGCAGCTCGGTGTAGTCTTCCAGAACCGTTACAATGACCCTTCGGTCCGGATCAGGACGATGATAGATTCCGGCGAACTGGGGGCCCTCATTTGTATGAAGGGGGTGGTTACCTGGACCCGGAGTGAAGATTATTACAAGAATAGCAGCTGGAGAGGGCGCTGGGCTACTGAAGGCGGAGGTGTGCTCATCAACCAGACTATTCATACTCTGGATCTGCTGCAATGGTTCGGCGGTGAAATCTCTTCCGTGAAGGGCAGTGTCACCACTGATGTGCTGAATGATGTTATTGAGGTGGAGGATAGTGCACATGCCTGCATCAGCTTTAAGAATAAGGTGCGCGGACTCTTTTACGGAACCAATGCTTATGGGGTGAATTCTCCCGTTGAACTGGAGCTGGTCTTCGAGCAGGGAACGCTGCTGCAGCGTAGGGATTGCCTGTATCTGTTGAAGGACGGGCAAGAGACGCTGCTCAGCGAACCGGCAACCGGCAGCACCGGAGGTAAATCGTATTGGGGGACCGGACATTCGCGGTTAATTCATGATTTCTATGCCCACATCCGTGACGGCCGTAAGTTCTGGATTGACGCAGCAGAGGGCATTAAGGCGCTGGAGCTGATCGATGGAATCTACAAGTCCTCGGCGAGCCGAACGGGTCTGTTGGCAGGACAGTATGTGTAGTACTGAACATGAGTGAGATAATACATTCTTGATAGCCAGAGAGAAAGGATCACGTGCTGTGATCCTTTTTTGGCGTGCTGCAACAATCATACAGGGGTGTTACCTGCAAGATTGACAAATTATAATCTGCATGCGATAATTACCTGACGATCGTCAGGGAGGCTGAAGAGATGACTGCTAACGCGATTCTGCAGGCTGCATGTGCACAATTTGCCGAGAAGGGCTTTGAAGGAGCATCATTGGCCGGTATAGCCCAGGCGGTAGGGATTAAGAAGCAATCCATTGCCACCTATTTTCCCAAAAAAGAAGATTTGTTCATGGCCGCCTTCGGCGAAATGGCCCGGCATTACTATGAATTTCTTGAACAGCTGTATAAGGGCCTCAGGGATACACCTATAGAGATGAAGCTGCGTGAGATTATGTATAAGAACTATTATTACAAAGTGGAGCACCCGGTATTGACCGCATTCTATAAAATGGCCGTGCAATTTCCGCCTCCTTTCTTCCAGGACTTGCTGGAGGCGCAGATTGCGGGGATGGAGCAGCGTTCCGCTGTATTGTACCGGGCGATTTTTGAGGAAGGCATGAACACGGGGATCATACGGCAGCAGCGGGCAGACAGTCTGCTCTCGGCTTATTACTGTTTGCTTGACGGGATCGCCATGCAGATGTTTTTTTACAAGCAAGAGGAATTTGAACAGCGCCTGGAGGATATCTGGGGGATTTTCTGGGCGGGCATTAAGCAATCTTAACCGGAAAGGGAGGCAGGATAATATGCGTGTAGACAAGGTTACGAATGAAGCAGGATTACAAGAGGCATTCCGGATCAGACGTGAAGTGTTTGTGGAGGAGCAGGGCGTACCGATGGCTGATGAATTTGATCATTATGAGAGTCAGGCAGAGCATATATTGGTGTTTCATGAGGCGGAGGAGGCTCCAGTAGGAACAGCCAGATTGCGGGTTGTGGACGGATGGGCCAAGCTGGAGCGGATCTGTCTGCTGGCCCCGTACCGCCGAAGCGGGCTAGGGTCCGTAATTATCGGCACACTGGAGGCAATGGCTGCAGAGCAAGGACTCCGGCAAGCCAAGCTGCATGGCCAGAAGCAGGCCGAAGGCTTTTATCAGAAGCTGGGCTATGAGACTTCCTCGCCTGTCTTTATGGAAGATGGAATCCCCCACGTCATTATGGTTAAAAGCTTGCAGGTCTAATCTCTCAAATTGACTTTATGACCAGCAGGCCTTATCTTCAGTACATGTGTTAATATATGAATTGCAGATGAGAGACAGGGAGAGGGATTAAGCTTATGGAACAGGCAATGTTTGCCGGAGGCTGCTTCTGGTGCATGGTTACACCGTTTGAAGAGCTTCCCGGAATTCACGGAATTGTATCGGGGTACGCCGGAGGCACGGTAGAGAATCCTACATACGAACAGGTCAAGACAGGGACAACCGGTCACTATGAGGTGGTTCAGATTACGTTTGATCCGGCACTTTTCCCCTACGAGAGACTGCTGGAGCTGTTCTGGCCGCAGATTGATCCGACGGATGACGGCGGACAGTTTCAGGATCGCGGAACGCAGTACCGGACAGCGGTATTCTACTATAATGAAGAGCAGCGGCTGGCGGCTTTGGCTTCCCGGGAGCAAGTGGCGGCCAGCGGCAGATTTGAGCCTCCTGTGGTGACGGAGATTCTGCCTGCACCCCATTTCTATCCGGCTGAGGACTATCATCAGGACTATCACAAGAAGAATCCGAAGCATTATAAAGAGGACCGTGAGCAATCCGGACGGGATACCTTTATTTCGCAGCACTGGTAAAAGCGGAAAATGAAATAAGGTTAGAAAAGCCTTTAATCACCTGGCATCTGGGGATTGAGGGCTTTTTGCTATTTTTGCAGCGCTCTAGAGGTGAAACGGAAGAAATTAAGTCATAAAACCAAAAAATGGGAACCTAAATCCGAAATTCCGAGCCTACTAAATGAAGATTTGCCCTACTATAATCATATTTGTAAACGCATACAATTATACATGATTCTGGCTTTGATCCGGGGAATGGAGGAGGGTGGAGGCTTTCTGAAATGCTGAATGATCTGTCTGTAGCTTCCGGTTGCCAAAGGTAATGATTACAGCAATGCCAATATAATTAAGGAGGAATATTACGATGCCTAAAAAATGGCTAATGTCCATGCTTGCGTTCGTGCTTCTGCTCTCTTGCCTGCCTTTCTTTGGTTCCAAAGCTGCCGCCGCTGATTATACACAGGGAGTAGATTTGTCGGGAACTACAGCGACGATCTGGTTCAAATCTACAGTAAGCACCAGTTGGGTGGATGTACATTACAAGGTCAATTCCGGAACGCAGCTGAATTACCGTACAACCTACAACAGCAGCAAAGCCCGATATGAGCAGGTGGTCACAGGCGTTGCCAGCGGAACCGTTCTCACCTATTTCTTCACGTACAACAATGGAACACCGGCATATGATACCGGCTGGTTTACGTATACCACCGGAACGGCGCCGACTACCCCGCCTGGGGGTTCCTCTGCTTCGATCTATTCCATAGCCGCCTCTTCCATTCCCACCCCGCCGGGAGGTTCCGTGTCGGTGAAGGTCATGAACGGCACGGGCGGGGCCTATCCTGACAACCAGATATATTGGGGTGTGATCGGCATCAATCCGGCCAACGGCAAATGGAGTTATCTGGATCTGAGCGGCAATCTGCTGCCAATCTCTAATGCGCTGAATGATGCCTCCGGCCATCTGACCAAAAACGGCGTGAATTACGCGAATATCTACCATACCGTAAGTCAGGCTTCCTGGGTAACGATGCCCAAAATCACCTCCGGCCGCATGTTCCTCAGCGTAGGCACGCCGCTGTACATCAAGACTTATGATGACGGCTTTGCCGGACCGGATATTGATAATCCAACCGACCCTAACCGTAATCTCTATTTCGACTTCGTTGAATTCACGGTGGATGCTACAGGCTATCACGGCAACACGACGCGCGTAGATGCCTTCGGTTTCCCGATCCAGCACCGGCTGGTTGGCTTGTCTGGAGGCTATGATAAGACCGTAGGTGAGCTGGAATCGGAGACACGGGCCGGAATCTTCAGCAAATACCAGAATGAAGTGCCATCTGCCTTCAAATCACTTGCTACCGATCAGGCACCTTACCGGATTATCGCTCCTGTCCATGGATCGTTTAAAGCCGGCGGGGCCAACAGCAATTATTTCGCAGGTTATTCCAGCTACAGCACCCAGGATATTCTCCGCAACGATGGCTCGCTCATTGATGCTGCCACCAGCGCTGCCATTAACCGCCATGTCTACACCTCAAGCAACTGGAACAATGTCGCGGACTATTACAAAGCAGCTCCAGCCAATTACTATGCGAAGTTCTGGCATGATCACAGCATTAGCGGGTTGGCCTACGGCTTCCCTTATGATGATGTCAATGGCCAGGCGGCCTATCTCGAAGTCGGCGATCCCAAAGGCCTGATTATCCGCGTGGCCTGGTAGGTAATCCGGTTTGATGTTTGAGTAAGCCCACGATCGGACAAAGAGGCTGTCCCAAGAGCCATGCAATGGCTTCTGGGACGCCTCCTTTTTTGAGTAAGATTAACGTGGGCTCTGGAGTGGACGCTCCGCGAACGGACTGTTGTTCCAATCGCTGTGCTGGTAAGAATTTTTTTCATTCCCTATAGCGCCTTGTTGGTTCACGGCGTGATTATCGTGTGATTCCGCCGGTATTAACTTCTTACCGGCTTTCTGGATATTCCCTCTAATACCTCATGTGAACGGCCGTATTTGCACATGGCGTCACATTCACACTGCAGATCCGAGAATAAAATATAAGATATGTGCCCGGCGTTGTTCTGCTGTAAGGAAGGACGCAGCAACTGGGCCTGAATTTCTTTTTCCCGGCTGTCAGGAGAAATAAGGTATAAACTGCATTCCGGTTCATTCAGTGATAAGGCTAAATCGTACAGTCTAAGGATGCCCGAATAGATAGAAGTGCTTTTCTCCACTTCAAAGGCAGCAATCATTCTGTTCTCATCATCAAGCCAAAGCACATCAATGAAGGATATAGTGTCAAAGGCTGCTTTGGATACCTGAAGCGGAGGCAATGTGGCCAGTGAAAGTTCGCCAAGCGTTGCGCTGTTCCATTGTCTCCGGTGATCATTCTGGGCGATCCATACCTTATACCCGAGCGAGCGGCCTAATCTTGCCAGATGATATTGCATTTCGCTATGTGTATTATCTTCACGGATATCATTCATGAACTCTGTATGACGTTTTAACCGGGTTTTCTCCTGCTTGACTGCCTCAGATTCCAGAATTCGCTCTGCATTACCGCTTACAATGAGACGGCCGGTGCCAATTTCAAACACAAACCCTCCAATAGCACCTAAATCATTGGACAGCAGGGAACGTTGTTCATTATTCATTTGGAGCAGGCCTTCACGCATTTCCAGATATGCAGTCCATGAACCCAGCTTGATTTTCTGGCCCAGAAGTTCGTTATAGCCTTTTACAATTGCGGTATTGAACGGCGGGAACAGGGTGGGATGAAGAAAATATATAATATTGGCTACGGCAGGGCCAAGCCCTTTGATATGCATATTGTCGAGTTTATAAATCTCCTCCAGAATTTGCTTCTCCTGGCTGGCTTGCTGCACTGCCTTCAGAAAGCGTCCAAAAGCGAGCTGATGGACATCATTCTCATAAATATCCGGAATACGCAATTTAGGTTTCCAGTAGAAGGCATGAGCCGCTCCTTCAAAAATCTGTTTCTGCTCACAAATGGCGGACATTACAAACTCCAAGGATGAACCCTTATAATCATTGCCGAATGTCCGGGCTTCAATGCTGCGGATGACGTCTGTCAGTCCGTTTTTGATTGTACGGAATGCCTTTAACCGCTCGCTATTATTCAGAAACCAAGTGTTGTAAACAGACTCCGGGTCTGCCTTATAAGCTTTGATACGATCTGCAATATAGTGATTGTCCATGCCGCTTATCCTCCAGGTACCATAGTATCCATATTGTACAGAAGCAGGAGGAGGTTCGCAGTATACTTTGTTGCTTCATTCTTTCTACACATTTGTCCTGTACACTTCTAGTTATTCGCGAGAGCAACTGAAGTGGAGGGACAATAATGAAGAGAAGACTACTGACGGCGACCTTTATCCTGCTGCTTGGAGCAACATTGGCGGGTTGCAGCCCGGGCGCGGATAACAAGGAAGAATCAAGCGCTATCACTGCACAAACAGCGGTAACTACACCTTGGATCGCTACCAAGAATACAACACGGATCAACACCTCTGACCCTGTTCAGGCGGCTGTGCTGGTCTCCCGGACCTTATGGACGGCTGAAACGAAGAGCAACCGGCCATCGTCTGTAGTCCTGACAAGTGTGGATAACTGGCAGATTGCCGCAGTAAGCACGGACCTGATCCACCATCCGAGCAACGGGCCGGTGCTCTTTTTCACCAAAGACGGTGTGCCGGATGAGACTCTTACTGAATTGAAGCGACTGAAGCCGCTTGGTGCGGACGGCAATGACGGCATTCAGGTTGTAATTGTCGGGCCTTCGTCTGAAGCAGTCGAGTCGCAGCTCAACTCGCTTAATCTGAAGCTGGACAAGATTGAAGGGGATGATCCAGCCGCAGTGGCAGGCGCTGTTGATTCTTACTATGCAAAAGTGTCAGGCGAGCTGCCGCAGAGTGTAATTATCGGCTCGATGGATAGTCCTGAATATACCCTCCCGGCTGTGAACTGGATCGCTCATATGCCGGAGCCTTTACTATTTGTGGAGAAAAGCGAAATCCCGGCTGCAACAGCAGACGCGCTCAAGGAACGCGGCGGCAGTGCAGCAATCTATATTCTCGGTCCCCAATCTGTCATTTCAGCAGATGTGGAGGAGCAGCTTAAGCAATACGGAACGGTTACGCGCATAGCGGGTGAGGATCCTTATGAGAATGCCATTGCCTTTGCCAAATTCAAGGATAAGGCAAACGGATTCGGCTGGGGAATCACTACTCCCGGACATAACCTGTCTTTGTTGACTACGGATTCTACGATGCTGGCGATTGCCGCTGCCCCCTTCTCCCACTTGGGCAAACACGCGCCGCTGGTCTTCATGAAGCAGGACGGATTGCCGGATTCTCTGATGAATTATACGATGGAGCTGCAACCTAAATTCAAGGATTCACCGGCTGAAGGCCCGTATAATCACGCTTGGCTGACTGGCGATGCAGCAACGATCAGCGCCGCGGCGCAGAGTGAGATCGATGACATGCTGGAGATTTCCTCCGCCTCCGGTGATAATCCGCACTCGGGGCATTAGACAGAGCAAGCCGGCAGCGGGACCCGCTGCCGGCCTCTTTATTTATAGAACAAGTAAGAAGGCATAACTGTTTCCACTTGGGTATAATGAATGCACGAACTATTAACCAGTCCACGAAAAGGGTGAACGGCTTGTCCAAATCTCAAATACTTATAGTAGACGACGAATGGAATATGCGGAATTTGCTGCGTATATATCTGCTGAACGAGGGCTTCACCACCAGAGAAGCTGCCACGGGGCAGGAAGCCATCCGCATGGCAGGGCAGCACGCGTTTGATCTGATTCTGCTCGATGTGATGATGCCTGACATGGATGGCTGGCAGGTCTGCCGTGTGATCCGGGAGCAGAGTCATATCCCCATCCTGATGCTCACCGCGCGTTCGGAGATTAAGGATAAGGTGCAGGGTCTTGGCATCGGCGCAGATGACTATCTGACCAAGCCGTTTGAGCCGGAGGAGCTGCTGGCCCGGATACATTCGCTGCTCCGCCGTTCTGCACTGACGCAGTCACTGGCGCCCCGGGAAGAAGTACTGGAGTATCCCGATTTGCGGATTTACCCGGAGGCACGCGAGGTGCGTGTACAGGGCCAGAACGTTGATTTTACATTAAAAGAGTTCGATCTCCTGGCCTTGCTGGCGCGCAGCGGACAACGGGTATTCACCCGCGACGAGCTGGTCGAACGGCTGTGGGGCAACGATTACGGCGGTGAAACCCGGGTCATCGACACCCACATCAAGAATATCCGCGAAAAGATGCAGAGAGCGGGCCTGGCGTATAATCCGGTGCAAACGGTATGGGGCCTCGGATATAAATTCCAGGTGACGGGTAGTCCGGATGAAACATAATATCATCGGCTCCAAGCTTGGGCTGGTGATTATGTCCGTATTCCTGATCGTGCTGCTGTCGCTGGGCATGGTGATCGACAGGATGTTCACCAGCTTCTATTACAACGAAATGCAGACGGAAACGGAGGAGCTGGCTTCCCATTTCACGGTCATGGCCCAGTCCAAGGAGTCCACGACCAGCCAGATGATGACGACGTTTGCTGAATTCTCCAATGTCAGTATATTTAACATTCTTCCTGATGGCCGTACGAATCTGCATTCAGGCGTTCACGATTCTGCGGACCGGGCGTTCATCCGAACCGGGGATCTTACAGACATTTTTACCGGCAAAACAGTCAGCTTCCTGTACAAAGATCCAGCGGGGCACCGGTATTTCGTCACTGGACAACCTATCACAGGGGAGGATGGGGTCAGTTCGGCGCTGTATGTAATGTCCTCTACCACGAGTATGGAAGAATCGCTGGCTTCGGTGCGCAATATTCTGCTGCTCGCGGGGATTGGCGCGTTCATTTTGGCGCTCGGCATCACCTGGATCATTGCCGTGGTCCTGTCCCGTCCGCTTCTGCAGATGCAGAGAGCCACCCGCAAGATCGCCGCTGGTGAACTGGAGACGCGCCTTACCATCCGCGGCAAGGATGAGATTGGTTTCCTCGCAGGAGCGATCAACGACCTGGCCTTTGACCTGCAGCGCTACAGGGATACACGCCAGGAATTTCTGGCCAATATCTCACATGAACTGCGGACACCGATCACTTACCTGCAGGGGTATGCCAAGGTAGTTAAGGGCGGGCTGTATGAGACAGAAGAGGAGAAGGTGCTGTATCTGGACATCATAGATCAGGAAGCACATCGGCTGCAGCACCTGGTCGATGACTTGTTCGAGCTGGCCAAGATGGAAGAGGGCAGAATTCCGCTGAACCTGGAACAGGTCAATCTCAGACAGATCGTGGATCAGGCGGTCCGCAGGGTGGAATTACCGGCGAAGGAGAAAGGTCTGCTGCTGACAGCTTCGTACGATGACGGGCAGGAGGTAAGAGTATTAGGCGATGGCAAACGGATGGAGCAAATCGTGATGAATCTGCTGGAGAATGCTGTCCGCTATACCGAAAAGGGACAGATCAAGGTGAGTCTAAGATTCACTCCGGACTCAGCAATATTTGTTGTGGAGGATACGGGAATCGGTATTCCGGAGGCAGAGCTTCCCTTTATTTTTGACCGTTTTTACCGGGTAGAGAAATCCCGCTCGCGGCAATACGGAGGCTCCGGCCTCGGTCTTTCCATTGTGAATAAGCTGGTCGAGCTGCTCGGCGGTACGATTGTGTTTACAAGTAAGGTGGGCGTAGGAACAGGCTGTGAGGTTGCTTTTAGGAGATAACTAAGAATGATTTAGACTTATACCTTGCAGGATGTAATCCCAATTCGCATAATCATTCATATCACCGGGCACTTCCAGAACGCAGACATTGCCGATACCCCATTCCGCTTCTCGTGTTGCACTAAGGCCGGGTATAGGATTAAGAATGAGGATTGTAAATTTCTTGTTATTTAATAGCTTTGATAAAATCATATGCAGCTCCAGTACCTGTTCAGCGCTTGCAAACCATCTGACAAATAAACTATCGTCGCTGCTGAGCAGACTGTTCCAGAACCGGCCGATCCGGTATTCCAGCTTCAGTCTGTAGGCGGGATAGGAAGCGCTCCAGCCCTGACCTGTAATAATCGGGAAATCGTGGGCGGAGATGATGTTATACAGTGAGTCTCGTATGAAATAAGATGGTGACAGATTGTTCCTGGAATGATCCAAATACACGGGATCTCCATCATCCAGCAAAAAATGGGTCTCATCCAGCGGATGCAGATTTCTGAAATCCATAAAGTTCCTGAACTCATTCTTTAGAAGCCGGTTGACATCGGCCAGTGAATACGAAATCATCCAGTCTAGAGGCATTGAGAATTTCCGTAGACCGTATCTCTTCAGGTTAATTGCTGGCGCACAAGATGAACCTAAGCTGACGATCAGTTCATAGTCCTTTTTGATGTCTTGTAGTTTCATGAATTCACCCATCTCTATCCAGTCTCCATCGTTAGTAAATCATATACGCGATGCTCCGGGATTGATTGGACGGATGAGACAAAATTCAGCAGCACACATGCTTCGGATAGCTGGTAGCAATCTCATCTGACGGGTTTGTGCGTAATGAAAACCAAAAGGCGCCCGGGCAGCTATTTCTATAGCCTCCCCGGACACCTGTCAATCTTTTATAAACTTAGGTGACTCAACTCTTAGTGGTTCATTCCAGCCATTCCGCCCATAATTTCCGGATTCACCATTCCGAAGATCATCGCGATGTGGGCAACAACGAGGAAGCCGCTGATCAGCATGAAATGCAGCTTAAGCTTGCTCTCTTCACTGCGTTTGCGGGCGATGAGACCGAGATCCAGCAGGGCCAGAGGCAGCAGGAAGATGACTCCGCTCAGATAAAAGCTTACCGCAACCACATCCACCCAGGTGTGCCATTCACCATTTGCGGTGAGCGGGATGAAGGCGGTAGGGAACAAGTACAGGAAAACTCCGGTGAAATAGAGTCCGGCAAGAATGCTGCATACCCGGTTGAACGCTCGGAGCGGCCCGTTCAGCTTCTTGGTGAACAGAATAATAAACTCTGTAAGCGTAATCGTCTCAGCAAAAATCACGGGAATCGCCATAAAAAGAATCAGATTCCATGGCTGATTGTCCGCCAGCAGGGACATATAATGCGTCATGTTCATGTTACATCCTCCAGGTTCAAATATAGCTTACATTGTGATGTTAGTAGATAAGTGTGTGGAAAGTATGAAGAAAGGAAGGTATGATGAACAAAGTTAAACAGGAAGGGAGCACGAACGGAAGTGAAGGACGCGTTGCATCATATTTTATTTGATCTGGACGGCACATTAACCGATCCCAAAGAAGGCATCACCAAATGCGTGGAATATGCGCTAAATAAATTAGATATTGAGGTGGAGCATCCTGACCTGCTGATCCCGTATATCGGGCCGCCGCTCTATGATTCTTTTGTTCACATCCAGGGGCTGACACATGAAGCTGCCCTGCAGGGTGTGGACTTCTACCGGGAGCGTTACCGGACGCTCGGCATGTTCGAGAACAGTGTGATTCCAGGGGTTCCGGAGTTACTGGAGAACCTGCGGAATCAGGGATTCAGCCTGTATGTGGCGACATCCAAACCCACGGTCTTTGCTGAGGAAATTCTCCGCCATTACAAGCTGGATCACTTCTTCAGGTTCACCGCTGGCAGCAATCTGGACGGGACACGCTCGAAGAAGCGCGAGGTGATCCAGTATGTGCTGGACCAGAATGATATTCCTGCCACACAGGCGCTGATGATCGGGGACCGGGAGCATGACATTATCGGGGCGAAGGCCTGCGGTGTGCCCTCCATTGGCGTGTTATTCGGCTACGGTTCGGAGGAGGAGTTATCGGCTGCCGGAGCGGATTATATTGCTGCTACGGTTGAAGAAACGGGTATGATTATTTCACGGATTTCAAGTGAATGATATTAACGGATAGATTGCCGGGGGACAGTGGCATACAACTATTATTTCAATGAGGTATTGACTTTTAGCGAAGGCATTCAGTATTATGTAACCAGCAACACCATACTTAAGGCAATGACCAGAGACAGGATATCCTCCCAGGACTGACCAGAGAGAGAAGTGCAAGGTGAGAGCTTCTTACAGAGACCAGCCGGATGTTACCCCTTTGCAGCCGTGACACTGAACCCTCCTGCTGTTAGTGAGGCTGTAAATGCCACCGACCCATCCCCGTTAACGGATGCCATGAGGATTGTGCTTATCACGTTTCCGCCGAACAGCCGGGGGTCCGTAGATACATAGTCGAATTAGGGTGGAACCACGAGCTTAGACGCACTCGTCCCTTTCCGGGATGAGATGCGTTTTTTTGCGTTCAAATCACACTAACAGAAACCTGAAGAAATGGAGGCCACAATCATGGAGATTCAAGTGAAACTGCCGGATGGAACAATTAGGAGGTATTCGCGTAACACCACAGTTGCGCAGGTTGCGGAGTCAATCAGTGCAAGTCTGAAGAAGAATGCGGTAGCCGGTAAAATCGACGGCAGGCTCGTTGACCTTGATCACCCGGTTGAACAGGATAGCCTCGTTGAAATTATAATGGCGGACAGCAGTGAGGGTCTAATGATCCACAGACATAGTACAGCTCATCTGATGGCCCAGGCTGTCGAACGGATCTACGGGGATCAGAATGTTAAATTGGGTATCGGTCCGGTCATAGAGGATGGATTCTATTACGATATTGATATAGCACGGCCGTTGTCCGTAGAGGATTTGGGTGCGATTGAGCAGGAAATGGAGAAGATAATCGGAGAAAATCTGCCGATTCTGCGCCGGGTTGTCAGCAGAAGTGAAGCGATGGAACGGTTCCGGCAGCTGGAGGAGCCACTTAAGCTTGAACTGCTCCGTGACCTGCCGGAGGATGCAGTGATCAGCTTGTATGAGCAAGGTGAATTCACTGATCTGTGCCGGGGGCCGCATTTGCCGTCTACTGGGCGGATCAAGGCCTTCAAGCTGCTTAGCGTAGCGGGAGCCTACTGGCGCGGGGATTCAGATAATCAGGTGCTCCAGCGGATATACGGAACTTCATTCTTCAAGAAATCCCAGCTGGAGGAGCATCTCCACATGCTGGAGGAAGCGAAGAAGCGTGACCACCGCAAGCTGGGCAAGGAACTTGGGCTGTTCATGTTCTCCGAAGAAGCGCCGGGCATGCCGTTCTATCTGCCGAAGGGCATGATCATCCGTACAGAGCTGGAGAACTTCTCGCGTGAATTGCAGAGGTATAGTGGTTACGATGAGGTCCGCTCACCCCTGATGATGAACAGAAGGCTATGGGAGCAATCCGGACACTGGGATCATTATAAAGACGAGATGTATTTCACAAAAGTGGATGAAACAGATTTTGCGCTCAAACCGATGAACTGCCCCGGACATATGCTGATCTACAAGAACAGCCTTCGTTCCTACCGGGAGCTGCCGATCCGGATTGCTGAATATGGCCAGGTCCACCGCCATGAATTCTCAGGAGCGCTGAATGGAATGATGCGTGTCCGCACGTTTTGCCAGGATGATGCCCACCTGTTTGTCCTGCCTGAACAGATTGAGGATGAAATTAGCCGGGTGCTGGAGCTCATTGATCAGATGTACAAAGTATTCGGTTTCGAGTACAAGGTGGAGCTGTCCACACGTCCGGATGATTATATGGGGGCTGAAGAACTCTGGGATCAGGCGGAGCTATCGCTCGAACGCGTGCTGAAGAATAACGGGATCGAGTATCGGGTGAATGAGGGGGATGGCGCTTTTTACGGGCCTAAGATCGATTTCCATGTCCTTGATGCCTTGAAAAGAAGCTGGCAATGCGGTACAATCCAGCTGGATTTCCAAATGCCGGAGAAGTTCGATCTGACTTATATTGGTGAAGATAACGGAAAGCACCGTCCGGTAGTCATTCACCGTGCTGTATTTGGCTCCATTGACCGGTTCATGGGCATTCTTACAGAGCACTTCAGCGGAGCATTTCCGCTGTGGCTGTCTCCCGTGCAAGTCAAGCTGCTGCCTGTATCCGGGGTTCATGCTGATTATGCCTTCGAGGTTAAAAAGCAGCTGCAGGCGGCCGGACTGCGGGTTGAGCTGGATGCGCGGGATGAGAAGCTGGGCTACAAAATCCGTGAAGCGCAGCTGGAGAAGGTGCCTTATATGCTCGTACTCGGAGATCAAGAACAGAACAACGGTACAGTTTCCGTACGAGGCCGTGCGGAGAGTACACAAATACCGCTCAGCGTGCAGGAATTCATTCAGCTGCTGGCCGGCCAAATCGCAGAGCGGAAATAAATTGCTTCATTAAATAGGTAGCCAAAAAATAGGTAGTCAAAGGTCTGGAGGGCTGATGCATGATTTCGAAGAATGCTGAGCAACTGGAGGGTGGCGTGATCAGGCTTGTGCCACTGATGGAAGAGCATAAGCCAGAGCTGGTTAAGGTGCTGAACGATCCGCTGATCTGGGAATATACCTGGAGAAGGATCACTACAGAAGAGCAGGTAGGACAATTGATAGACGCGGCATTGATGAACAAGGCCAAAGGTACGGATATCCCTTTTGTCATCATTGAGCAGGCTTCCGGCCGGATTGCCGGCACTACGCGGATCATGCATCTGGACCGGACACACCGCAATGCTGAGATCGGCTGCACCTGGATTTCGTCGGATTACTGGAGAACAGCTGTGAACACAGAGTCGAAGTTGTTGCTTCTGCAATACTGTTTCGAGGGACTCGGACTAATCCGCGTTAACTTCTCTATTGTCAGTACTAACCTCCGGTCGCAGCGGGCGGTCGAACGGATTGGCGCTGTCCGGGAAGGCGTGCTGCGCAAGCAGCGCCTCACCTCTGACGGCAAGGTTATGGATAATGCGCTGTACAGTATCATTGATGACGAGTGGCCTGCGGTGAAGGCTAATCTTGATTATCTGTTGAATGTGAAATATAAGTAGCTGCATCCATCCGGGTGCCCAAGCGAAACTTAGAGGGGTCCCATTGTGGGCTCCTCTATTATTTTTTGCAAATAGCCATATCTGAGAAACATTGATATAATAGAAAGACATGAGGATAGAAACATACATTCCCATTTTTTATGGGTCCTAATCATTTACTCAACGTCTATATCTCTGTATGTTCTGGCCCATACTTCACCCCTCGGGGAGGATTTGGGTTTATGCTATGTTGTGAGGGTGAAGGCATGAAAGAGCGAATCAAGGAAGTTATTGAGAGTAAGTTTAGGAATTCACGCAAAACCAGAAGTATTATTAAACTTGGAGACCTTGTGGAAGCAATACAGAAATCCTTCGAATACCGGGGTGACTACGAGGATAGTGCAGGAGGATTCTCGGCGTTTCAATCCGGGATTATACAGTTGGTTGATGAAGGATATTTAACAGCCATGTCTAAACCCAAGCAATACATGCATACAAAACTGGATGAAGTCTACTGGTTGGCTGCACCAGTTTATTCTCTGGCAGGCTGGAGTGAAGCTGCTATGATGCGTGTCATCGGTGCCAAAGAGCTGAATTTGGATTATTACAGGAATCATCCTGAAGCGCAGTCTGCAGTCGTGTGGAAATACATAGAGCGCATATATCATTTTTTGCGTACAGCAGAGCATAGAGAGTCAATAACTCGCGAGGAGCGTTCGCTGGAGCTTTTTGATCAGGAGAAGTTTCTGTCGAAGCCCGAAGGTAAGCAATTTCTAACCAGGCTCGGCATGAACCTGGAAATGCTTAAAGCTGATATTGTATATGAAGATTTCGAACATTATAAGACACTGAATAGACCTACACGGAAGGTACTGATCACGGAGAACCATTCATTCTACAATTCCGCCAAAAGATTGATGGTGAACGGACTAATGGTATGCGGATTGCAACCGGATATGCTGATCTACGGGGAAGGCTGGAAGATCATCAGCAGTTTGTATTTTTTGAAGGAACGGGTGGATCATCCGCTTGAAGCTGAGCTGTTCTACGTTGGTGATATGGATAAGACGGGCTGGGACATCTATGGAAATTTGAAGCGAAGCTATCCGGAGCTGAATATTAAGCTGGCACTCCCGGTGTATAGTTATATGCTCAGCAAGGCCCATCAATCGTACGATTATGAAAAAGAACAAAACGACTGCCCTCCGCATCATTTGAAGATTGTGCGTGAGGAAGTATCCACTGTTCCCGAACTGCTGCTGTGCATGAATACACTGCTGAAAGAGAACAAGAGGATTCCCCAGGAAGTCCTAAATTATGAAGTGATGGCGAGGTTGGCTGGAGCATGAACTGGAATGATTTTGGAGAACGGAATAAACGGCTGAATCCCCTATGGAGTCTGGGGGCAGGCATGAATCTCGGCGAGCTTCAGCCTTATAAGGAAATGATTGCTCTAAGCGTGCTGCTGCAGGTCTATTATCTGGAGCTGGAATCGAATGAGCAGAGATCCAGGGAGGACCTGGTCGAATTGACGTGGAGCTCGCTTGAACGCTTCGGCATCGCGAGGCTCGGAAGTCCGGAATCGGTGGAACGGCTGGTGGACGGGCTGCTGTGGAGCGGAAACGGCGGGGATTTCGAGGCCAATTATTACGATGATCAGTCCCGTCAGATGGCGGTGCAGAAATACAAATATTTCACAGTGGATGAAGATGCTACCCGGACCAGCTGGGAAGAGAACGGGACCACAATCTACCGGCTCTCCGAATATGCGATGGAGCTGATCTTCATGAGCCATGAGATCATTGACGAATTTCAGATCAGCATCAAGCTGCTCGAGATTCAGATGCATATCAAGCATGGACGGGTAACGAGGGCGATGCAGGATGTGAATGAACTGATCTCCCGGGTGCGGAAGATGACGCAGCAGCAGCAGGAATACCGCAATGCGCTGCGCCGCAATCCGAAGCATATCTTCAGCGAATATGGCGCTCAGCGGCACCAGCGGCTGGAGGAGATTCACCAGCAATTTGACGAAGAACGCAAGCATTTCGATAATATTCACCGCTCGCTGGCCCGGCTGGCCAATGATGAGAAGGATGTCATCGACTTCAATGAGCTGCGGCTGCTCTCCGAGCGGGTCGAACTCTCCCGTCGAGTGCATGATGAGCTTGCCGAAGTGGTACTTAGCATTTTTGAAGCGGAAACCAATCTCAGGCTCAACTTCCCGGAGCTGTTCTGGGGTGCCGCCGGCTTCAACTTCCGTACCCATGTCTGGGAGGAATGGGTGAAGCCGGAAGGGTTGCCGGATGGAGACAGCATGGAAACTCTGATCAGCGGGCTATTCTCTCCCAGCCAAGACTTTATTTATCCGCTGGCCTGGGCCTGGGAAGAGCAGGACGTCGGCTTCCTGCCGGACGAATTGCCGGACGACCCGGATGAAGCCGGGGAGGAGGAGGAACTCCACTATGTCCCCAAAAGCATACCGTGGACCGAGGTATCTGAGCTTTGGCTGCCGGTCTTTGCCGGACTGGCAGAACAGGGAAGCTTTACATTCTCGGCAGAGGCTTTCACGGAGGATGAACAGCGGCGCTGGGCGGTTACTCCCAATGCGGTGGACCTGTGGGTTCAATTTTTCCATACCGAAATTAAGGTGCAGGAGCAGGAAGCGGAAGGTCACGGCGGGGCCGACGAATGTCAGAAGCTGATTGGGCGTCTGATCGCGGACCACCCGGAGCTTGAGACCTTGCGGGGCAAAGTGCTGCAGACCAGGATTGCTAACGGGCAGCAGGACAGCATCCGCTGGCCCGGCCTGGAGATCAGTCCTTATACCATTACTATAGTAGAGAAGTGAGATGATTCAGCATGAGTTATTCGTTAGAGCAAGTACAACAGGCTTCACGGCTGTTCTTCGACCTGCTTCGCCGCAAGGTGATATCACTTGATGATCCCGCTGCTGCTGAATGCCTGCAGGATACCGTTGCTTATGATGCCTTACAATATGTAGCCAAGGAAGCCGGCTGCCGGATTATGAACTCCGGGCATCGTCTGCACCTGCTCGTGAGTCCAATGGGTTCCGGCTTTGCCAGCAACTTCACACAGCTGCGCAATAAATATTCGCGCATCGAACGCAAGACGCATCTGCATATCATCAACGTAATCATTCTGGTGTTCCTGGCCGAGATGGATCAGGATGAACAGCATTTCAAGCCGGGTCAGGACAGCATGTCCTACATACAGCTCTCGGATCAGGTATCCGCCCTGTTCCAGACATGGATGGACATGGACGAAGACGGCAGCTTCAGCAAGCAGTGGCGGTTGGATATTCAGGCGATGCACAAAGTATGGAGCAGCCTGTATATGCAGACCAAAAGCCAGGAGGAGGGCGATTCGCTGACCCGCGGCGCCGGCTCACGGATCGGCCTGATCCATGAGGGGATGAAGCTGCTGGAGGAAGAGCATCTGGTATTCATCTCCGAGAATGAGAAGCGGATTTTCCCCCGGGAAGAGCTGTATGAGCGGATGCGTTATCTCTATCATGATGTGGACCGCTATAAGGAGCTGAAGGCCCTGATTGGCCGGACACTCAGCGAGAAGGAGGAGGAAGCCCATGCCGCGCATTGAGCGAATCCGCATCGCCGGACTTAAATATGAGAAGATGCTGAAGAAATATGAGGATATGATCCTCGACCTGTGCAATGAGGAAGGCCCGTCCAACACGCTGATTACGCTGATGAACGGCGGAGGAAAGGGCGTGCTGCTGCAGTCGATATTCCAGCTGCTGATGCCCAAGGCTGCCTGGGGTAAAGATAACGAGAACCAGGTAGAAGCCTTCTTCCATAATCACAAAAAACAGCTGAAGCCCTATACGTTCCACGTTGCCATCGAATGGCGGCTGGACGAGCCGGAACGGACAGAATACATAACCACCGGAATCGCAATGACTGCCCAGAACTCGATGGATCAGCTGGAGATCAAAGTTGATTATCTGCTCTATGCGCTGCTCAATTATGATGAGAATGCGGAGCTTACATTGTCTACCCTGCCGCTCTATGATCACGAGCTGAACACTCCGGCCAGCTTTGAAGCGATTCAGCAATTTGTCCGTGAGCGGCGTAATGAGATCGTTGCGTATGGCAGCCACAGCTCGGACCTGAAGAAATATTATGCTTTTCTGGCAGACCGGGATATTCATATTGATGAATGGCGGAATATGCGGAGAATCAACGGCGAGGAGGGCGGAATCAAAGGCTATTTCCAGAAGAATGATGCCTTCACCAACCATAATCTGTTCGAGAAGCTGATTATTCCGGAAATCGGGTCCAGTCTGAACGGCAGCATGCGCGAGGATGAAGGCTCGCTTCAGCGGATGTTCATAGATTCCGCTACGGTTGCACAGCGGCTGCCGATGCTGGAGCAGAGAGAACGGGCTTTTGCCGAATTCACTTCACTTGCCGCCCCGCTCTACGAGGCTGTCAAGCAGGGGACGGAGGCTGACCGCAGCTTTCAGGAAACGGAATTGCTTGGACGGCAGCTGTACACCGTGATCTATGATGAGCTGAAGAATGCCGAAGACAAACGCCGCAAAACTACGGATGAGCTAGCCGGGCATTATCAGGAAGCGAAGCAGCTGAAATTTGAGACGGATAATCTGAAGTATCTGAAGCTCAAGGAAGAGCGTGACAGCAAGCAGGATGATTTCAAAGCGATCTCGGATAATCAGGCACGGGCTAAGCAGCGGCTGGAGGAATCGAAGATCAAGGAAAAGGATCTTGAGGTTGCCCATTATTTAGCCAGACGCAGACTGCAGATCCGCCAGATGGAGCAGTGGCAGAAGGAAATTGAAGCCATTGAAGGCTCCCTTGCGATGAAGGAGCGTCAAGAGGTTATCCAAGCGACCAAGCAGGAGCTTCGCCTGCAGTGGGATGAGGTCTACCGGTTGTGGCAGGCGCGAATGCTGTTCTTCAGCGGCCGCCAGCAGGCTCTGGGTGCAGAAGATGCTGTTCTGCGCAAAGGCCGGGAGGCATTCCTGCTTGAACTCGGCGGACTTGAGGGCAAGATTCATGAATTGACGGCGCTCATCCGCCAGTATACCGAAGATCTGGGAGTGTTCGCTTCCCGCCACGGGCAGGAGGCTGCCCATTCCCCGTCAGCCGCCCTTCAGCGCACGCTGATTGCAGCCAGAAGCATTGCCGAGAATATCGTTGTCCTGAACGAGCAGCGCAAATCCGCAGAAGAAGAGAAGCTTGCTCTGCATACCAGACATACACGGCTGACTGAGAAGCTGCTGGGGGCTGCAAGCCAGGTGGAGGAGCTTACGGACCGGATTGAAGGCCAGATGGGCAAGGAATCACAGCTCTGGTCACAGCTCGTAGTCCTGCTGGAAATGTATGAAGAACATCAGCAGCTCGGGACGACAGCATTGTTCGAGGCCAAATCACTTATCCAGGAACGGTTCATCCGCAGACTGGATGATGCCGAGCAGCAGACGAAGCGGCTCAGACGGGAATACTATAATCAGCTGCTGGATGTAGAGCTGCAGCAGGAAGCCTATTGGCTGCCTAATAATGATATCCTGACGGTGAAGGATGCCCTGGATGCCCTGAAGATCAGCTCCATGATCGGCAGTGCATATCTGAACGACCAGTCTTACCTGCTCCGTGAAGAGGAGCTGGAACGTCACCCGCTGCTGCCTTACGGGCTGATTGTAACGAAGCGTGAATCGGCTAAGCTTCAGCCTGAGCTGCTTCAGGAGCTTCTGCTCAAATCGCCTGTCCCGGTCTTCGTGCGTGAGGAAATGGCGGATGCCACAGGAGCTTCATTCCTGCTGCTCTCCCATCAGGGGCCACAGATGGTGCTGCAGCCGGAGCGTTTCCTGGACTGGAAGCAAGGGATCGCCTCCCGGCTCAAAGAGCGGGAAGAAGAGCTGCAGGATGCGGAAGGGTATCTGGCGAAGCTGAAATCAGCCAGACAGGAGTATGACCGGCTGCTCCAGAGTGAACACACCGTAAGTCTGCGGGCCAGACAGAAGGTATTAGAGACCCTGCAGCAGGAGCTTGGCAAGAGTCTGAATGAGTTGAACGCTGAAATGTCGCTGAATGAAGAGACTCTATCCGGAATTTCCAGAGACCTGGCTGTCAGTGAGGCCGAGAAAACCGAGCATGAGGCCAGGGCAGCGTCGCTGCGTGAGTGGGCGGAGCGTAGCCGGAAGCAGGAGCAGGATTACAAGGACAAACAAAAGTCAGTTGAATTGAAGACAGGCTTAAGCAAAGAGATTGCCGTTAAGGAACAACAGCTGGCACATTTAAAGGCAGATATGGACAGCCTCGCCCTGCAGCGTGAGAAATGGCTGGGAGAAGCTAAATATTCCTTGTTCCCGCGTTTGCAGAACTGGTTCCCGGAAATTCACTTCCCAAGTGAACATGGCGAAGCTGCACAAGATACTGTGCAGGAGGAAACAGTGCCGGATGAGGCTGTACAGGATAAGCTGCTGCAGCTGCTGAGTACCGTGGAAAGTCTGCAGCAGTCCCTCAGCCAGAATGAGCTGGAAATCCGCACACGGGCTGCCCAGATCAAAGCGGCAGGTCAACAGCTGGTTGAACTGGAAGCAGCTGTGCAGCAGGTTGATGCCGGATGGCCGTCCGCACCTGAACCGGCTGATTCACCGGAGGTTATTCAGTCGGCCAGAACGCGGCAGAAGAGTGACACGGGAATTCTCGATGAGGATTATCAGCATATCCGTGATTCCTACATCCGTTGTATGGCGGAGCTGGATAACCTGCAGAAGGAGCTGGGCAAATCCGAGAAGGCCATCAAGGAGAAGCACGAGCGTGCTGTGGAGCTCTGGCATGAGCCGCTGGGCCAGAAGGAAGAAGAGATCAGTGCGCGCTTCCGCGAGAATGAGTATTTGCTGAATACAAGCAAGCAGACGCTTGCCTCTATGGATATATGGCTGCAGACACTCTCTAATCAGAGCAAGGTCATGGATACCCATGTCGAGAGCCGCGTACAGCTGCGGGATGTTCCGGAAGAGGTGCAGCTGGATGTGCGGGAGAACTGTGAGCAGCTGGTTGCAGATTGGCTCCTGCGCAGCAAGGAGAGCCGCAGCCAGCGTGCGGAGATCTCGCGCAAAGTCAAAGAAGAGAAGACAGCACTCAGCGGCAGACTGGCCAAGTCCGGCTGGAACGCAGAGCTGGAGACCAAAATTCAGGATCGCCTGAACACGGTTCACTGGGATGATTTCTCGATTGCACTGCAGGTACTGGACTCCATGCTCCAGAGCTCACGTGATCAGATTGAGAGTATCCGCAGTGACAAGGAAGATATGGAGCTGTCGCGCAAGCTGTGGGTAGGACGTGCCGCGAAGCGGGTCGTGCAGATTACCGACATTCTCAAGCGGATGGAACGCCGGATGATTATTCATAATGAGAACGGGCATGCCTTCCCGCTGGTCCGGCTGAATTACAAGAATATTACCGTTCCGAGAACGACAGATGACATCGAACCGCTGGTCAGTGAGTATTTCAACCGCTGCATCAGCAGCCTGCTGGAGAAGTTCCCGAAGATCGAACAGGTTCCGGCTTCCGCAGTCAGAGAGCTGATTAATGACGGGCGGATGGTGTATGCCGCGCTGCAGAACCGCTTCCCGGTGCTCCAGGTATATAAACCGGTGACCGAGAATTATTTCCTCTACGCAGCACCGGAAGAGTACCATTACTCGGATTGGGAGGTCATTAACCGCGGGGCGCTGGATGAGGCCGTCGGCAGCGGCGGTCAACGCCAGTCGGTTCAGCTGCTGGTGGCGATGATGATTATGACCCACAAGCGCGTCAACCGTGAGAATAAAGGCTGGACGGTCTTCCTGTACGATAATCCGTTCGGTGAAATGGTCTCCAATAACGTGCTTGATCCGGTATTCGAGATTTCCAAGGCGCTGAAGTTCCAGTGGCTGATCGTTACGCCGCCGGAGCTGGTGAAGAATGATGTCAGCATCCGCTTCGGCGTGTACTGGCAGCTGTATTTTGGCGGTGATAAAGGAGATGCACTGGATTCAACCCTGATTAAGGGCGGCCGCAAGCTGATCCCTGCCTCATTGTTCTAGCAACAATCCAAATTATATAGATGGGTGGTATTCTTATAATGATGAATCTAAAATCGGCAACGAAGTTAGCTAACGGTGTAGAAATGCCTTGGTTTGGTCTGGGAGTGTTCAAGGTCCAGGAAGGTCAAGAGGTTGTGGATTCTGTCAAAGCAGCAATTAAGGCCGGATACAGAAGCATTGATACAGCAACTGTGTATGGTAATGAAGAGGGAGTCGGCCAGGCGATCCGTGAATCCGGGGTTGCCCGCGAAGAGCTGTTCATCACCACCAAGGTATGGAATAACGATCAGGGGTATGATTCTACGCTGGCGGCATTTGACCTGAGTCTCAGCAAACTGGGATTGGACTATGTAGATCTGTATCTGGTGCATTGGCCGATCCGAGCCAAATATAAAGACACCTGGCGTGCACTTGAGAAGCTGTATGCGGATGGCAAAGTCCGGGCGATCGGTGTCTCGAACTTCCAGATTGATCATTTGGAAGATCTTTTAACTGAAACTAACGTGAAGCCAATGGTTAACCAGGTCGAGCTTCATCCGCTGCTTAGCCAGCTAGAGCTCCGTGAGTATTGCAAGGCGCAAGGTATCCAGATTGAAGCGTGGGCTCCGCTGGCCCAAGGCAATCTGCTGGACAATGAGGTGATTGCTGACATTGCGGCACGCCATAACAAAACGCTGCCTCAGGTCATCCTGCGCTGGGATCTGCAGAACGGTATCGTGACTATTCCTAAGTCGGTCAAGGAAGAGCGGATTATCGCGAATGCCGATATCTTTGATTTCGAGCTGTCAGAGGATGAAATCAGCCGCATTAATGCGCTGAACAACAACCAGCGTTTTGGATCGCATCCGGACAGATTTAACAACGAGTAACCTCCGGGCAGTCTCTTTTGAATATTTACTAGATTCGGACATAAGTATAAAGGGAATGGAACTATATCCCATTGTGTGCTTAACCGATATAGTATAGTAGAGATATGAGTAGCCGGAGGGGTATTAATGTATGGGAAAACTTTAAAAACTGCGCTTATCGCTATCCTGATGATCCTGCTACTGCTGCCGCTGGCGTCAAGCCGCACGGAGGCGGCTGTTCCGGCACATTCGGAGTCCTTTTATGTGAATGACTTCGCGGAAGTCATTGATCAGAAAACAGAGAACTATATGGTCAATTATGGCGTGAAGCTGCATCAGCAGACCGGTGCACAGGTTGTACTGGTAACAGTGGATTCTACAGGCGGAACATCGATGGAAGATTACGCGACTTCGCTGTTCAATGCATGGGGAGTCGGCTCGGCGGATAAGAACAACGGAGTCCTGCTGCTGCTCTCCACCCAGGATGATGATTACTGGGCGGTACCGGGCAAAGGTCTGGAGGATACACTGAACGACAACGTGTTATCTCAGATTCTCTCGGAGTCACTGGAGCCGGATTTCGCGGCGAAGAACTATAGCGCTGGTGCGCGCAAAACCTATGGTTCATTAATTCAGGAGCTTGGCGGAATCTATTCGGAGCAGGTCGGCTCCAAGAACTATGTCGCAGACAATGCCGGAGTCTTCAAGCAGGTAACGAAGGATTATCTCAACCAGTCCAGCAACCGCTATGCGGCAACGACAGGCAGCGGGATCTATGTAGTGACTGTCAAGAATTCCGGTGATACAAGCCTGCAGGATTATACGTATGCGAAGTTCGCCGGCGTAGCAGCTGGACCTAGAGATGTAATGCTGGTGCTGGATATCGGCGGAGATAATTATCATGTCCTTCAGGGTAAGGATATCGACAATCTGTTGACTAATGATATGATCGGCGGGATTCTGGATACTGCGCTTGAACCGAAATTTGCGGCAAAAGATTACGCCGGCGGGGCAACCGCTACGGCGAATGCCTTCTACAACTTTTTCCTGGCCAGAGCGGATCATAGCCAACAGTCTGCAGTTCAAAGCGCTGAGTCTGCGGAGGTAAACACGTTGCCGGCAGCGGACAACCCTTCGAAAGTGCAGGTGCGTACGTATCCAGCCTCCGGCTATGATCCGCTAGACAAAGATCCGGTTGACCATTTAGACGGGAGTGCTATTATTCTTTGTTTTCTAATATTGGTGTTGGGCTTCAGCGTATCCGCCTCGCGCCGCAACCGGAATATTGCCCGGTACGGAATCGGATTTAACCCGCATCACCCCGGCAATATACAGCGCTATGGTGTTTGGACGGGGCAGCCGGATTATGGCATCAGGCGTAGGAGCTATACCCAAAGAAGCCATAGCCAAAGAAGCTATAACCAGCGGCCTCAACCCCGCAGCTCATCGTCCCGTAATGAATCACGGAGCAGCTTCTGGGGCAGTAATTCGGGAGGCGGAGGTTCAACAAATGGCGGGGGCTCGGGCCGCTCTTCCTCCTCCAGTAGAGAAACGAATCATGGAGGCGGAGGCTCGTCAAGCGGAGGCGGCTCAGGCCGTCATTCCTCGGGATCTTCCAGCAGCAGCGGAGTGGGCCGCCACTCCTCTGGTTCTTCTGGGGGCGGCAATTCCGGCGGAGGCGGCAACGCAAGTGGCGGCGGTGGTGTAGGCAGACACCGGTAATCTGTTCTTTTCAATTCTTATATCTGTAATAGTCTGACTAGAGACAGCACAAATACAACGGCAGCGCCTCCCCTTTTGCGGGCTGGCCTGCCATTTTTTTGCTTCATACATAAGTACAACCGGAATGGAACTATATACCATAATGTGCGTAACCGATATAGTATAGAAGAGATATAACTAGCGGAGGGGTACGAATGAATCGTAAAAGTATACTAGCAGCGTTTACCGTCATCCTTATGATCCTGCTTCTGCTGCCGCTGGCGCCAAGCCGGATGGAGGCAGCTGTTCCCGCTCATTCGGAGTCCTTTTATGTGAATGACTTCGCGGGCGTAATCGATCAGAAGACAGAGAATTATATGGTCAATTACGGCGTGAAGCTGCATCAGCAGACTGGTGCTCAAGTTGTGCTGGTGACGGTGAATACTACGAACGGAACACCGATGGAAGAGTATGCAACCTCGCTGTTCAATGCATGGGGAGTCGGCTCAGCGGCTAAGAATAACGGAGTCCTGCTGCTGCTCTCCACCCAGGATGATGATTACTGGGCGGTTCCGGGCAAAGGCCTGGAGGATACGCTGAACGACAATGTGTTATCCCGGATTATATCGGAGTCGCTGGAGCCGGATTTTGCCAAGAAGGATTACAGTGCTGGCGCGCGCAAAACTTATGGTGCGTTAATTCAGAGTCTTGGCGGAATCTATTCGGAAACTGTCAGCACCAAAAACTATGTATCGGATAATGCCGGAGTCTTCAAGCAGGTAACGAAGGATTATCTGAACCAGTCCAGCAACCGTTATGCGGCAACGACCGGAAGCGGGATCTATGTAGTGACAATCAAGAATTCCGGTGATAAAAGCCTGCAGGATTATACGTACGCAAAGTTCGCCGGTGTAGCCGCAGGGCCTAAAGATGTGATGCTGGTGCTCGATATCGGCGGAGATAACTATCATGTATTACAGGGCAAGGCAATCGATGGAGTCTTGACCAATGAACGCATTGGCGGAATACAGGACACGGTACTTGAACCCGAATTTGCCGCAAAAGATTACGCCGGAGGGGCAACCGCCACGGCGAATGCCTTCTACAGCTTCTTCCTGGCCAGAGCAGATGCCAGCCAGGAGGCTGCGGCGGGCACCAAATCAACCGCTGCAGCAGCAACCCAATCACCTGTGAAATCGCATATTAACGACAAACCGAAACCCGTCAGCGCATCTACAGGATTAAAGATTATGGGAGTGTATCTGATAATCATTGCTCTATTCAGTTTTGCTGCATCCGGCCGCAACCGTTTAATTGCCCGTTTCGGATCACAGCTTAATCCGTTCAACCAGCAGAATATGAACCGTCTAGTTACCAGGTTCGGCTCAGGTTCTACTATGAGGCAGCGGCGGCACCGCCGGCATGAGCGGCATCGTAACGAAGCCTTGAATCACAGCAGTTCGCAGAGCAGCTTCTGGGGTAGCAATGAGGGAGGCGGCGGTTCATCAAGCGGAGGCGGAGTAGGGCGCTATTCCTCTTACGAGGATGAAAATGAGGGGGACGGCGGTTCTACCAATGGTGGTGGAGCGGGGCGTTATTCTTCCTATGATGACGATGACGATAATAATTCCGGCGGAGGCGGCAGTGCAAGCGGCGGAGGCGGTGTAGGCAGACACCGGTGATAGGCTGGAGCTGTAGACTATGCAAATAAAGTATTGTAAAAAAGGACAGTGGCCGTGTGACCGCCCTGTCCCTTTTTCATAGATAAAGATATAGATGTGACGAGCTTACGGTTTGATCAAGGTTTACAGATCGACTCTCAAGGTGCCCAGCATCTTGACGAACTTCGGATCGTGATAGGATAAGAAAAGGCTGTCCCGCGTATCGAGGGCGGTAATTTGTCCGATGTCCTCCGCGCTCAACTCAAAATCGAAAATATTGAAGTTCTCCGCGATCCGCTCTTTTCTCACTGATTTTGGAATCACAACGATACCACGCTGAACAAGCCAGCGCAGCACGACCTGGGCGACGGACTTGTTGTGTTTCTCAGCAATTGAAGCCAGTACTTCGTTGCCGAACATGTTGCCCAGTCCTTCAGCGAACGGTGCCCACGACTGGTGCTGCACGCCCTGATCCTTCATAAAAGCAGCGCTCTCGGCCTGCTGGTAGAACGGGTGCGTTTCGATCTGGTTGACAGCAGGTACGATTTCATTATGCACAATGAGGTCCATCAGACGGTCGGGCAGGAAGTTGCTGACACCGATCGCCTTGATCTTGTTCTCACGGTACAATTCTTCCATCGCACGCCAAGCGCCGTAGTAATCCCCGAACGGCTGGTGAATAAGGTATAGATCGAGATAGTCCAGCTGCAGCTTATGCAAGGATTTGGCGAACGCCAGCTTGGCACTCTCGTAGCCGGCATCCTGAACCCAAAGCTTGGTCGTGATGAACAGCTCCTCACGCTTCACGCCGCTACGCTTGATTGCGCGTCCAACCGCTTCCTCGTTGAGGTAACCGGCCGCTGTGTCAATGAGGCGGTATCCCGCCATCAGAGCTTCATATACGGCGTTCTCGCATTCTCCAGCATCCGGGATTTGGTAGACGCCAAAACCGATGATCGGCATTTGCACACCATTGTTTAAGGTTACGTTTAGCATTATAATTCCTCCAAGTATTCAGATGTATAACAGCAAACGGTATGTATCCCGAAGTAGGATACTGAAGCGGGGGTTCCACTTCCATCCGAGTTGCATTACAATAAGCCTATCGCCTTCGTGTAACACGAAGTCAAGCGGTCTTATCATTTTTTTCAAGGAGGATCACACATGCATACGGTCAAAGAAGCCGCCCAGATTACTGGACTCACTGAGCATGCTGTACGCTTTTACACCGATAAAGGGCTGGTGCCCAGCGTACAGCGAAACCAGAATAATATCCGGCTGTTCGATGAAGAATCGATCAACTGGCTGCATGGCGTCAGATGTCTCAAGCAATCCGGCATGCCGATTGAAGTTATCAAAATATACATTGATCTCTGTCTCGAAGGAGATTCGACCCTTCCGCAACGCAGTGAACTCATAATGAAGCATAAAGAAGCAGCGCTCATTAAGCTTGAAGAAGCTAAACGGCATATAGCCCATCTGGAACAAAAAACTGCCCTATATCAGGACATTCTGGAGCATGGTGCACCAGATACGACCAATCCCCGCAACTGGGCCGAAATTCAGCATATGCATGCTGACGTATTTTACTCTCCCGCTGTCCGGAAGGCGTGAGATGCTCCGAACGAACAGATTTGCACAATAGTATTATCTTTGAAGAAAATTCGAAATCGGAGGAGAAGCAAACATGAGAAAACTCGTATTGTTCATGCATGTGTCGCTGGACGGGTATGCGTCGGATTCGAATGGAGGACTAGATTGGATTCCGTACAACGAGGAATTAGAGAAATACGCTGAGGAGGTCGTAACCGAGGTCGGCTCTCCCGTATACGGACGCACGACGTATCGGATGATGGAGAGCTACTGGCCCTCGGTGCTGGACGATCCGAATGCGTCGAGGCACGATATGGAGCATGCCAAATGGCTGCAGGATGTTAAGAAGATCGTTATTTCCGGCTCGATGGACATTGTGGAATGGAACAATACGATGCTGATCAAGGATAATATCGCCGAGGAAATCAGGGTACTCAAGGAGCAGCCTGGCAACAATCTCGTTATCTTCGGCAGCCCTGGGGCGGCGAAGACGTTGCTTGAGCTCGGCCTGATAGACGAATTCCTGCTGACGATTTGTCCGGTCATTTTGGGTAGTGGGAAATCAGCATTCCACGATGACGGTGAGAAAATCAGGCTCAAGCTGCTGTCCAGCCGAACGCTCAAGTCGGGCATTATCGCGGCCCGCTATGAGTTGGAGAAATAGCCTTGCCGTACAAAGTGTTACACTTAGCTTGACAATTCGCCGATATGAAAAAACTCCCCATACTGTAGACAGGTTGTATGATCTCACCTGTCTACCATATGGGGAGCCTATCACTTTTAGGAATACGGTCTTAATGTTGTAATAATTCCTTGGCTCCGTGTGAGGGAGGAGCCTATCACTAGTTATTAAGCTGAATACTTTTGCGTATTAGCCTTTACTGTGAAGAGTAACCTGGTAACCGTCCGGGTCGGCAAATGTGAAGGTTCGCCCGAAGGGGCCGTCTATTGGTGCGGATGTAATCTTTACGCCTGCTGCAATAAGCTTGTCGTGGATGTCTTGCGTATCAGGGGCATGAAGCCACAGAGCGACACCAAGTCCAGGTTGAGTACCTGCACCGAGTTCGATTCCAGGCATTAGGTCACGAAGAGCAAATGCAATAGGCTTGGTATCAAAGACCACAGCATGAGGTGGTCCCGCCTGAGAGCGTACCAGTCCGAGATAGTTTTGATAGAATTCCGCAGAGCCTTCAAGATTGCTCACCTGAAGTGAAATGAAGTCGGGTCCAATTGCTGACATAATAATGTCCTCCTGTTTATGTTATTAGAATAATCCTCTGACTCGCCATCGCCTCAAAATCAGCATTTGCAAATCTTCAATGCACTATTCGTATGTCTTGATTATACAAGCCCCCTACTGCCAACAGCATGTCAGTAGCGTTCTTTCATTTTTTCGATTTCTTCTCTTATCCGGTTTTTGAAGGATTCAGGTTCAGTGACTACTACATCTGCCCCCCATCCAAGCATCCAACTCAGCAATTCTTCCGGCTCGCGGACACGAAAGGTGACATGGTAACCGTCCTCTTTGGATTCGGCAGTCTCCATATAATAGTTATTGGCTTCTTCAACTCTATCTGTGATGTCTGAATTAAAAATGGCGCAGACCCGTATGCTGCGGGTATCCTTCGGCCGGTAGGACTCAAGGTTGAAGTTATCGGGAGTCTGAAACGTATCCTCAGTCACGGTAAGGTCACTGATCCGGGAGACCCGAAAATGGCGGATATCCTCCCTCAGGTCACAGAAAGCAAGTAACAGCCAGCCATTCTGCTCATCATGTGCCAATCCGTATGGCGATACAGTTCGCACATTTACCCGGTTTCCATCAGCTTCAGCCACCCGCTTGTGATAGGTGAAACGAATTTTCTTGCCCTCCAGCATGGCTTCACGAATGATTCCCAAGTTTATTTTCTCCCGGGCCATTACGACCTTTTCATCCTTTTGGAGCAACCGGATGCTCCCTTGTATTCGGGTTGTCTCCTCACGGATGGGCCGGGAAAGAATGGCTTCTATTTTTCTGCGGGAAGAACGGGCACTATTGCGATAAGTCGGATCAAAACGTTTTTCTATGAATTCAGCTCCAAGAAGAAGTGATACTGCCTCTTCTGTGGTAAAACTGATGGGTGGAAGAAAATAGCCTTCCATCAAAGAGTATCCTAATCCTGTCTCACCGATGATGGGAACACCCGCTTCACTCAGAGCATGCATATCACGATAGATCGTTCTTACACTAACCCCTAAGACCTCTGCTAATTCATCAGCTGTCTGCAATTTGCTTCGCTGTAGTTCCATCACAATCGATAAAAGACGCTCTGTTTTATTCAATGGAAGCTGCACTCCCTTGCTTAGAATTCAATCGTTGATCATATCTTTCGTGGTTTCAAACTGGACAGAGAATTGACCAAACTGAAACTTTTAAACTTCTATATTGGTCTATTATGAGATATGTGAGTTTATAGAAGTATACAACAAAAGGCTTGTTTAGGGAGGATATCTAGAAGTGAATTCTTCATCATTACCGCAACGTTCCACTGTCCGCAAGAAGAAAAAACCGGCCCGTAAGCGCAAGAAAAGGGGCTTTTTCCGTACAGTCTTCAGAGTATTTATGTTCTGCCTCATCCTGCTAATTATAGCCGGAGGCTGGCTCTACCTTGCACCGTCTGCCCAGAACACTCGATATCTGATCGCCGATACACTGATTACGACTCAACACCGGTATATGGCCAAATATATTATTGGCGAAGATGAGCTTAAGAACCGCGTCAGCGAATATACAGAGCGGTTTCAGGAGATGGGCAATGAGGTAGACACCCATGTGATTGAGCCGGAGCCCGTGGTCCCGGAGGATAAACCGCTGGTCGAGATTGAAAAGGTTACTGGCAGCGGGTACGCAGGTTATGTGATGATTGTTAACGATCCGAAGAAGGTTCGCCTCGGTGTACCTAATAAGATCGGTTCAGGGGAAAAGGTATCCAGTATGGTGGCGCGGACAGGGGCAATCGCCGGGGTGAACGGTGGAGGCTTCGCCGATCCGAACTGGAAAGGTAATGGCTTCAAGCCGATCGGGCTGGTCGTCTCGCAAGGGAAGCTGTACTATAACGGACTTGGCGGCAAGAAGTCTACGCAGATTGTGGGTCTCGATAAAGAAGGCAAAATGATTGCCGGAAATTACACGTTAGATGAGCTGAGCAAGATGGGTGTGCAGGAGGCGGTGACTTTTCAGCCGCGGATTATCGTGAATGGCAAAGGCCAGATCAAGAATGCCGCTGAAGGCTGGGGGATCGCCCCAAGAACGGCTATGGGCCAGCGGGCGGACGGTGCACTGATCTTCGTGGTCATCGACGGGCGGCAGCCGGGCTACAGCATCGGGGCGAACCTGTATGATGTGCAGCAGATTATGCTGAAGCAGGGTGCAGTGATCGCAGCCAATCTGGACGGGGGATCATCCACTGTACTGGTGAAGGACAACGAGATTCTTAACAAGCCTTCTTCACAATACGGGGAGCGTTATCTGCCTACGGCATTCCTGGTGTTTGAGAATCCCGAGCAGGCGGATATCAAGAACATCTGGGAAGGACTGGATCCGTCCAAAATCGATGCAGGCAAGAAGCGGGCCCAATAACTTCAGCTTTTCACGCTACATAATCCCTAGTAGATTGGGCGCGGCAAGGTGTGATAGGATAACTATTAAATTCTTATTTGTAGCATAGGTGAATTCCTTGATCAGAGGGGGAACAGGTTTGACATTGCAGCAGCTCCGCTACGCAATTGAGATTGCGAACAGCGGCTCTATGAACGAAGCGGCCAAAAGGCTATTTGTGTCACAGCCCAGCCTCTCGAATGCTATCAAGGAGCTGGAGAGCGAGCTTGGCATTACAATCTTCGAACGCAACAACCGGGGGATCAGCATCTCGGCGGAAGGCATGGAGTTTCTGGGCTATGCCCGGCAGATTATTGAACAAACGGAGTTTATGGAGAACCGCTATACCGGCAAGAAACGCAGTCCGATCTACTTTTCGGTATCAACGCAGCACTATGCTTTTGTTACGGACGCATTTGTGAAGCTGATGAAGGAGAGTAAGATAGCGGAATACAATTTCAGCCTGCGGGAGACGCAGACCTATGAGATTATTGAGGATGTGCGTACCCTGCGCAGCGATATTGGTATTCTGTATATCAATGAGAGTAACTATAAGGTAATGAACAAGCTGTTCAGCGACGGGAACCTGAAGTTTACACCGCTATTCAATACGAATCCGCATGTATATGTTCGGGCAGGACATGTGCTGGCCGGCAAAGAGAGAATCACTATTGATGATATTCTTGCGTTTCCTTATATTACTTTTGAGCAGGGGGATAACAATTCACTGCACTTCTCGGAGGAAATGCTTAGCTTCACACAGATTGAGAAGAATATTAAAGTTACCGACCGCGCCACACTGACTCATCTGCTGCTCGGAAGTGATTCGTATACGGTAGGCACAGGGATAATGGCCTCTGAGCTGAATGATGCAGGACTGGTCACTATTCCTTTTGACAGCAAAGAGGTGTTCTCTGTCGGCTGGATTGCCCACAAGGACCGAAAACCGAGCGAGATTATGTCGGGGTATATTAACATTCTGAATGATCTGGTGTCGGATAATTATTTCGAGCTTGAATCATTCCTACTTTAACAGCAGGAGGGACGTATGAGTAGTCCAGTTATCGGATCGACAAGAAATGCACCGCCCTTTCGCTATGACATTGTCGGAAGCTTCCTGCGGCCAGAGGAGCTCAAAGCTGCGCGCAGCCTGCATGCCCAAGGTACCATGACCGCCGGGGAACTGCGTGAGGTGGAGAACATAGAGATTGCCAAGCTGCTCCAGCAGCAGAAATCCCTGGGGCTGCATGCCGTAACCGATGGCGAGTTCCGCCGCTCCTGGTGGCATCTTGATTTCTTCTTCGGGGTACAGGGGACGCAGAAGATCACGCTCGGGCCGGCCGGCAGCTCCAAGGAACCGGTGAACCGGGCCGAGAGCTTCAAGATTACCGGTAAAATCGCATTCGGCGACCATCCTATGGTGGCAGATTTCAGCAGTTTGCAGCAGATGGCCGGAGACACGCTTGCCAAAATGACCATTCCCTCACCGGCGCTGTTTCATTTCGTGCAGGATTATAACGGAAACGAGGTCTACTCGGATTCCGCAACGCTGTATGGAGATATCATCCGGGTGTACCGGGATGCGATACAGGCCTTCTATGATGCCGGCTGCCGGTATCTGCAGCTGGATGATACCACGTGGGGCACACTTTGCAGCGGCAAACACCGGGCGCATCTGCGCAGCAGAGGCGTCGATCCCGACCAACTGGCGAAGGACTATGTCCGGCTGATTAATGAGAGCATCGCTGCGCGCCCTGCGGATATGACGATTGCGCTGCATGTGTGCAGAGGTAATCTCCGCTCGACTTGGTTTGCTGCCGGGGGGTACGGGCCAGTTGCCGAAGAGCTGTTCGCTGGCGCCGAAGTGGACGCGTTCTTCCTGGAGTATGACAATGAACGTTCCGGTGATTTCGAACCGCTGCGCTTTATTCGTAACCAATTTGTTGTGCTGGGGCTGGTGACCACCAAGCATGGCGGCCTGGAGAACAAAGAGCAGCTCAAAGCCCGGATCGCCGAAGCATCACAATACGTGGATATTAATCAGCTTTGTCTCAGCACCCAATGCGGCTTCGCCTCCTCCGAGGAAGGGAATATCCTGACCGAAGAAGAGCAGTGGGACAAGCTGCGGCTGGTGATTGAGACGGCGGATGAGGTTTGGGTGTAGAAGGTATATGCTGCATAGAGAGCGGGGGTGTACGAAGGAGTGACCTGTTCTCTTTTTTGAGGGGAGATATAAGATATATGCTTCGCCAGGACCTGATGGGATGGGGGGGTGACCACCACCTTGGGCCAAGCACCACGCGCCGGGATGAGGACCCGGAATTAGTTGGATTTAATCCACTTGCTGATGAACAAATGGTCCCTGTCAAGGTAGCAGTTGGAAAAACAACACTTAAATGATCATCTTTCACCCAGAGCAGCAAAAACCAATAGTATTAGATGTCATTTATCCACTTGCTTTCACTAATACTTCAGAAATGGGGAAATTAAGATACGTTTTTCCACTTGCTTATCGTGCGAGGCGGTACCCTAACAGCTTCCACACCGGCATCTCCCATGGGGGGGCTGTTCCCGGTTAATGCTTTGTTATTGACAGAATCCTCCCTCCCGCAGTACACTTGCAAATAATTACTTACATACACACAAGCGATGAAGAGAAGAGTAGGCAGGCGGCAGCGTTCACAGAGAGCTCCAGAGTGGTGAAAGGGGGCAGCGAAGCGTCTGATCTGAAAAAAGTCTCTGAGCTGCATACGGAATTGGGCATGGCGCCCAAGGATGCTATGCCGGGATCTCCCGTTACAGAGATAGGGTATAAGCGTAATGGCCGTACCCGAAGAGGCGGGCCTGGCAACATGTCCGCGAACAGAGGTGGTACCACGAAGCTTATTCAAGCTCTCGTCCTCAAGATAACAATCTTGAGGGCGGGAGCTTTTTTGCGTTCCCGGGCGGCCGGGCTTCGTGCCAAGTCAAACAGGCTCCACATGAACTCCATACTAACAGTAGAGGTGATTTGCCAATGCATTGGGCAGAAAAAATTGCAGGCCAGTTAATAGAAAACCATCCGGAGCGGCAGACTTTTGTATGTGCATCGGGGATCAGTCCGTCCGGATCGGTCCATATCGGAAATTTCCGCGAGATTGTGACCACTTCGTTCGTAGCCAAAGCGCTGCGGCGGGCGGGGAAGGAGGTACGGTTCATTTTCTCGTGGGATGACTTTGACCGGTTCCGCAAGGTTCCGAAACATGTGGACCCCGCGTTCGGACAATACATAGGGCTGCCGTATTCGCAGGTTCCCTGTCCGGATGGCTGCCATACTTCGTACGCGGCACATTTCGAGGCGGAATTTGAGCAGGCGCTGCAGGCATTTGAGATCGAGCCTGAATTCATCTATCAGAGCCGGGAATACCAGTCACACCGCTATAATCCGGCAATCCTGCATGCCCTGCGCCACCGGGAAGAAATCTACGATATTCTGATGTCGTTCAAAACAGGCGAGAGCTCTGCGGAAGAGCGGGCAGCTTTTTATCCGGTGAACGTATACTGCGGACGGTGCGGAAAAGATGCGACAACGATTCACAGCTTCGATGACAGCGCAGAGACCGTGGTGTACAGCTGTAAGTGCGGTCATGCCGATACCATATGTGTTCCTGAGGCTGACAACCTGAAGCTGCACTGGAAAATCGACTGGCCGATGCGCTGGAACATGGAGCAGGTGGTGTTTGAGCCTGGAGGACGTGATCACTCCTCTGAAACCGGAAGCTATAATGTGGCCGCAGTAATCTCGGAGCGGATCTTCGGCAACCCACCGCCTATGTATGAGCCCTATGAATTTATCAGCATTAAAGGCAGTTACTCCAAAATGTCCAGCTCTTCCGGGCATAATTACACACCCGATGATCTGCTGAACATATATGCCCCGGAGAATATCCTGTTCCTGTTCGCCAAATACCAGCCGAATGCGGCTTTTCATATTGGATTGGATGAGGATGTGCTGCGCAATTATGCGGAGTTCGAGCGATATGCTGCTGCAGTTCATGCCGGAACATTAACGGGTGATCTTGCGGATGCGCTGGAGTTATCGTTGCTTAGCGGCTCTACCGGAACGTCCCCGAGCTTCAATCAGGTGTCCAGTCTGCTGCCATTAATCAACTTCGACCGGGAACTGCTCCGGGATATTCTCACCAAGAATGGGGAGAAGGCAGATGAGCATCAGCTGCTGCTGACGGCGGACCGGGCGGAGCACTGGATCAGAAACTGGATGCCGCACAAGCTGATTACGGTCAATTCTTCGCCGAACTTAGCCTATTATCATTCACTGGACGCGGCAGAACTGAAATGGCTGCGCACCCTCTGCAGTCTGCTAAGAAACTGTGAGCTGGACGAAATGCAGAGAATGACCCAGATCTACGCCATCTGTCATCATGAGGACAAAAAAACGATGCGGACTCAGCAAAAAAGGCTGTTCACCATTATCTATCAGCTAGTTCTGAGTGCGGATGAAGGCCCGCGTCTGCCGATGCTTATTCAGGCTGCGGGGACGGACCGGATGCTGTCTTTACTGGATTTATGAATGGAGCCGGACGGCCCTTTACGGGATATATCGAACAGAGGTATAATATACAGGACTGTTTTTAATCAAATGTTGGAAAGCGAGCGGTAACGATATGGGTCGTAAGTGGAATAATATTAAGGAAAAGAAAGCATCCAAGGATGCCAATACAAGTAAGGTCTACGCCAAGTTCGGTGTAGAAATCTATGTTGTCGCTAAGAAGGGTGAACCTGATCCGGAATCCAACCGTGCACTGAAGGTGGTTCTGGAACGCGCCAAAACTTACAATGTGCCGAAGGCGATTATCGACCGTGCACTTGAAAAGGCAAAAGGCAGCGGCGACGAAAACTACGTGGAGCTGCGTTATGAAGGCTTCGGTCCAAGCGGTTCGATGATCGTGGTCGATGCGCTGACGAATAACGTTAACCGTACAGCTCCGCTGGTACGCTCCACCTTCAGCAAGAATGGCGGCAATATGGGTGTCAGCGGTTCGGTAACGTATATGTTCGATCCGACAGCTGTAATCGGTGTAGAGGGCAAAACTGCGGATGAAGTGATGGAGCTGCTGATTGAAGCAGACCTGGATGTCCGTGATGTGCTGGAAGAGGATGAAGCAGTGATCGTGTATGCCGAACCCGACCAGTTCCACGCTGTACAGGAAGCTTTCCGCGGAGCAGGCATTACGGAATTCACCGTAGCCGAGCTGACTCTGCTTCCACAGAATTATGTGGCCCTGCCTGAAGATGCACAGGCGCAGTTCGAGAAGCTGATTGACGCTCTCGAAGAACTGGACGATGTGCAGCAGGTCTACCACAACGTAGATTCGGAAGAATAGAATAAGCTGCTTTGCTAAGCGGACAAGCCTATTTCGGCCTTGTCCGCTTTTTTACTTCTGCCATGCTGTGTGTATATTCTGTACCGATCTTTGCCAAAATAAACCGAACCGAGTAGCACACTACTTAGAGGAGGCAATACAGTGGAAGATTACACAGAACCTGATAAGAATCTGGTCAATACCGTCAAGGAACTTGATCAAGACCCGGTCACCAGTCAGGAAGCGCAGCAGATGGAACAGAAGAAGAGCGATATCCGTAAGGAATCGCTGCGGGATGACAAAACGACCTATAAGAAAAACGAGCAGAATACGTATAAATGATTTGTTCCTGTTAATGTAGCAGGGGCCAAACGGGCGGTGAGGACAACCTCACCGCTTTTTGGCATTCAATGAAGAAGACAGTACCCTTTCCGTCTGACAAAGTACAGCCTGGTATGCTATAGTCGATTGTAAATATGCAAACTAGCGTTCTCTTTAATTGGTTGGCTGATCAAACAGGAGGAATTAATAAATGGAACCTTTCCGGTTGTTGAGTGTAGTCCATGTATTTCTGATCAAAGACGGGCAAATATTGCTGCTGAGGCGCTTGAACACAGGACATCATGACGGGGAATACGGTCTGCCTGCGGGCAAGCTGGATGGAGGAGAAGAGCTGCATTCCGCCGCCATCCGTGAAGTCCGGGAGGAATGTGGAGCTGTCATCGCACCCTCCGACCTTGATATGCTAGGCGCAATGCATATCCGGACTTCCGGAAATGAACGGATGGATTTCTTCTTCAGAGCGGAGCATTGGAGTGGTGAGATTAGCAATACCGAGCCGGATAAATGCGATGATTTACGCTGGTTCCCGCTGGATGATCTTCCGGAGAATATCATTCCTTTTGTACAGGAGGCCTGGAGCAAGTTCAGGGACGGTGTCTGGTTTGCTTCACATGGATGGGCGTGACAGGAGTAACCGTAGCCGAGCGCAATTTCACAAATCTATGGTGCATCCCGCCAAAATTGTGTATGCTGAATGAAGTTTACTGAAAACAAATGTAAAGTACATAGCAGGAGGATTTCCGCAGGATGGAAGATTGGACGATTGGCATGGTGGCAGTATTGGTGCTTTGCGGTTTTTTGGCCGGATTAATTGACTCTGTGGTAGGCGGGGGAGGACTGATTGCAATTCCTGCACTGCTGTCTGTAGGGATTCCGCTTCCTCTGCTCCTGGGCAGCAGCAAATTAGCCGGGTCAATGTGCTCGCTGACCAGTACGGCCTCTTTCGTGCGCTCCGGCAAAATCAATTTCAAGCTGGTCCGGACACTGATTCCGTTGTCCATTATAGGTGCGGTGGCCGGTACACTTACCGTCCGCCAGGTGCCATCAGAGTTTCTGAAGCCGCTGGTCATTGTGATGCTGGTAGTGATAACGGTCTATACTCTGTTCAAAAAAGCCTGGGGGGATGTATCCACCTTCTCCGGCAGCAATGGCAGAACGCGGCTGATCGGGATTACCGCTTCACTGGTCATAGGCTTCTACGATGGCTTCTTCGGACCGGGAACCGGATCTTTTCTGATCTTTGCTTTTCTGATGATGGGCTTCGAATTTGTTACGGCCGCCGGCAATGCCAAAATGCTGAATTTCGCCAGCAACATTACGAGTCTGCTTACGTTTATTGCCCTCGGCTCTGTCAGCTATACCCATGGGCTGATCCTGGGCATTCCGATGGTGATCGGAGCTATTGTGGGCTCCAGGATAGCCATCCGCAAAGGAGCGGCTTATATCCGCCCGCTATTCATAACAGTTACTGTTATATTGATCGGCAAGCAGATATGGGATACGATGCATTAAGTACATATAATGGAGTGGATGAGATGGAGATCAGAATCATACAGAAAGAAGAAGCATGGAAACTGAGGCATGAAGTGATGTGGCCCGAGCGTGAGCCGGATTACATCAAGCTGGCAGAGGATGAGCTGGGCGTGCATTACGGGCTGTATCTGGGAGAACAGCTGGTGTCAGTGTTATCCCTGTTCATTAATGGTTCGGAAGCGCAGTTCCGCAAATTTGCTACGCTGGAGCTGGAGCAGGGTCTGGGCTACGGCAGCAGACTGCTGCAGACCGTATTGAAAGAGGCAGAGCAGGCAGGCGTACAGCGGATCTATTGCAACGCAAGAACCTACAAAGCAGGCTTCTACAAGAAGTTTGGCATGCAGGCTACAGAAGATGTGTTCAGCAAAGGCGGCAAGGACTATGTCGTAATGGAAAGGTTCTTCACGCCCGCTGAAGACGGTAACGGAAAGGAGTCTAACCATGACTAAGAAGCTGTACTATGATTCGGCCTATTTGAATGAATGGAGTACAACTATAAGCGGAACCTTAGAACGTGAAGACGGGATTTATGTGACGCTTGCGGAGACAGCCTTCTATCCCCATGGGGGCGGACAGCCTTGTGATACAGGGTACATAGGTGAACTTCCAGTGCTGGATGTAGTGCTGGAAGATAATGAGGTGCTTCATAAGGTAGCGCAGCTTCCTGCGCATACAGAGGTTAACTGCAGAATCGACTGGAACCGGAGATTTGACCATATGCAGCAGCACAGCGGACAGCATCTGCTGTCGGCGGTCTTCCGTGATTTGTACCAGGCCATGACCCTTAGCTTCCATCTAGGAAGTGACTATGCCACGATTGACATCGGGCTGCCGGAGCTGTCTGCTGCGCAGATGGCGGAGGCTGAACAGGAGGTCAACCGGCAGATTTACCTGAACCGGAGCATTGTCAGCTACTTCGTAACAGCAGAAGAAATGGCCAGGCTGCCGCTTGTGAAGCTGCCTAAGGTGACAGAGGATATCCGGATTGTTGAGATAGAGGGTGTCGAACACAACGCCTGCGGGGGGACGCATGTAGCTTCAACAGGAGCCATCGGCATGATCAAGCTGCTGCGGTCTGAGAAGCAGAAGGGCAACACCCGGATTACCTTCAAATGCGGAAGCCGCGCACTGGATGAATTCAATGATAATGTACGTATTCTGGGGCAGCTGTCAGCCAGATTCAATACCGGTAAGGACGAAATTATCGACCGGATAGAGAAATGGGAGCATGAGCAGAAGCTGGTGCAGACTGAACTGGCTGCGCTTAAGGAACAGAATGATATCTATCTGGCCCGGGAGCTATTATCCGCCATGGAACCAGGCAGCCGGGTGATTACGCATATCTCCGACACCAGAACGCTGAAGGATTTGCAGAGTCTGGCTGTGAAGCTTACGGCGCTGACCGACCTTCCTGTTCTGCTGCTGAGCGCGGCGGATAATAAAACGGTGCTCGCCCACAGCGGTGCTGCTGATCTGTCCTGCGGTGCCTTCTTCAAAGCCCATCTCGGGGAGTACCAGGGCAAAGGCGGAGGCAGCGATAAGCTGGCCCAGGCCGGATTCCCCGCGTGGGAATCAGCCGTGGCCTTTTATGATTTTGCCAAAGGACTACTCTAATTTCAAGTAAAAAGGCCGCGGATCGCGGCCTTTGGTGTATTCGGAGAACGGCAATGCGGATTTAATGTTATAATCACCTCAGTGTGCGGATAGATGAATTCTGATGTTATGAACCAGAGGGGCGATAGGGTTGAGTGTAATACGTATGGAGAACGTGACTAAGAAATATGAGGATACATTGATCTTCAGAGATATCTATTTCCGCGTAAGCAAAGGTGAACGCATAGGTCTAATCGGACGCAATGGTGCAGGTAAATCAACGGTATTCAAGCTGATCATGGGACAAGAACAGCCTACGGCCGGGAACGTGGAGCTGGACCCGAAGGTTAAGATCAGTTACTTTTCCCAATTCTCGGAGCTATCCGGGTCCTTATCTGTTCAACAGGAGCTGGAACTGTGCTTCGGGCAGGTGACGCTTATCGAACAGGAGCTGCATCAGATCGGGGAACAGCTTGGGCAAGTAACGGATGATAACCAGATGAATACCCTGTTAGAACGGCAAGCGGAGCTTTTTGAACAGATGGATCATTTGGATGGCTGGAATGTCTCGGTGGAGATTAATACGGTGCTCACTAAACTGGGATTTGATGAGAGATCACGGCATCAGCCTGTAGAGGAGTTATCAGGAGGGTGGCGGAACCGCGCGGCACTGGCCAAGGTCTTAATTGAGGTGCCCGATGTCGTATTGCTCGATGAACCTACCAACTTTTTGGATATGGAAGGAATCGTATGGCTCGAGCAGTGGCTGCACCGTTTCACCGGGGCGATGCTTTTGGTCTCACATGACCGGCAGTTTATTGACAGGGTAGTTACACGGACCATAGAGATCGAGAATTATCATTTTCAGGAGTACGAAGGCAATTATACCGATTATGTTCAAAAAAAGAAGATGCGCAAAAAGGTACTCGACCGTCAGTTTGAATGGGAGGAAGAACTTCTGCTTATGGAGTCTGAAGCCATTGATACCCGGGGCCGTAAAAAGTCTCCCAAAGACCGCTTGTCGCGCAAGCTGACGGAGATCAAAAAGCGGGTGGAGCCGCATCCGGTGAATGTCCTGATTACCGATATATATAGCAATTTGCGTTTTCCGGACAAGCTTGCTGAAGTGAAGGGAATTGGCCAGACCTATGATGGCCGGACTATCTTCCAGAACATTAGCTTCGACATTCAAAAGGAAGACCGGATGGTCATAGTCGGCCCTAACGGAAGCGGGAAATCGACGCTAATCAAGGTGTTGACGGGTCAGGAGGAGCCGGATTCCGGGGTTGTGACTTGGGAGAGAGGTGTCAGTTACGCGTATTTCAATCGTATGTGGGACGAGCTTGATCCTAAAGATACAGTAAGTCATGCGGTTAATGTGTATGGTCTGGGACTCGATGCGCCGCGGAAAAAAGTGAACAAATTCCTGTCTATGCTGCAATTCTCGGAAATAGATCTGAGCAAAAGGATCGGACATCTGTCCGGCGGCCAGCAGGCCAGAGTAGCGTTAGCTAAGTGCCTTCTCTCCGGAGCTGCTGTGATCATCCTGGATGAGCCTACCAATCATCTGGACCTGACCAGTATTCAAGTGATGGAGCAGGCACTCATTCATTTTCCCGGAGCGGTAGTTACCGTCAGCCATGACCGGTTCTTTATTGATAAAATAGCGACGAAGATGCTTACCTTTGACCCGGAATCGGGGATCTCGGAGCAGGACGTTTAGGTAAGAAGTAATTAGAGAGCTATGGATCATTCCGTAGCTCTTTTTGTGCACGGACTTCTTTTGCAGCGACTTAAGGATTATTTAATATTTGCCCCGCTATACTCAGGACAGAGCTTGACGAAAGGAGAACAAACATCGTGTTCCTGAAAATACTTAAAAAAGATCTGCGGCGTAAAAAAGTGATGAACACCGTTCTATTGGTACTCATTATTCTGGCTTCAACGCTCGTAGCAAGCAGCTCCAGCCTGATGTATTCGACGTCCAGCGCCCTTACCAGCTTCATTAGCAAAAGTAAAGTGGCTGATCTTAATATCACACTGGCGGATACTCCCGAATATAACGGGGCGGTCCAGGACTGGGTTAAGAATGAGAAGAAAGTGGAGACGGCGTATACGGAGAAACAAATCAGTCTTTCACTGGAGCAAATCAAGATGCCAGAGGGGCGTACCAGCTTTTCCGGCAATACAAGTCTAGTACTGTCCGCCATCCCGGAACAGGTGAACCTGATTTTCGGCGCAGATAATGAGCCCTATACCCTTCAGCAAGGGGAGATTGGACTGCCTACGAACCTGATGCTGACTAGCGGCATCCAAACCGGAGACCGGATCAGCTTCCAGCTGGAAGGGATTTCGAGAACTTTTACCGTCAGCGGTTACTTCAAGGATGCATTTATGGGTTCGAATCTGCTGGGCCTCAAACGTCTGATAATCTCCACAGAAGACTTTAACGAAATTGAGAAGACACTGCCGGAGAATTCCCGCGTGAATTTATGGAGTTTCAACGCTGTTCCGGGTATCGAGCCTACTGAACTGTCCGGAGCATTTGCCGGTGCGGATCTGCCGATTAACTTCGAGGTCGACAAGTCGCTCGTTGCGATGTCCTATATGACGGACCGGATCATCTCCGCGATGATGTTTGCAATCAGCCTGTTCCTGATCTTCATTGCCTTTCTTACTCTGCGTTTCACGATTGTCTCCACATTGCAGGATGAGTACAAGGAGATCGGTGTCATGAAAGCGATTGGCTTCAGGAACCACGCGATCAAACAGCTCTATTTAACGAAATATATGGGGCTGTCCTTGCTTGGCGGCATCATCGGACTTGGAATCAGTCTTCCGCTTACAGGGCTGATGTCCGGCAGGACTTCGCAGTATATGATTCTGCCGGGCGGAAGTATCAGCATCATTATATCCGCGTGCAGCACTGTAGCCATTATAGGTTTCATTCTGCTGTTCTGTTTGCTCTGTATGCGCAAGATTAACAAGGCTTCCGCCATTGACGCCATCCGGCAAGGCCAGACAGGAGAACGCTTCAAGGCTTCCCGCAGAATTCATTTACATAAAAGCCGCTACCTGCACCCCGCATTCTTCCTGGCGCTGAGCGATGTGCTGAACCGGTTGAAGAGCTACACTTCACTCATCCTGACTCTTGTCCTGAGTACAGCGATCATCCTCATCCCGGTTAATCTGACCAATACGATCGTTACCCCTAAGTTTTTGGAGTATTTCGGCACAGTGGGGGCGGATTTCTATACCAAAACGGAAATGACTGAGAAGTCTGTGGATGAGATCCAGCGGGAAAAGGCGATACTCAGCCAGAGCTTCCGCGATAAAGGCTTCGATGTCTCCCTCACGGCCAACTATGCGCTCCTGATCAAATATATCTCAGATGACGGTCAGGATAACCGGCGCATCAACGCCCAGAAGAATGATCAGGATGAGTCCATTCCATATCTGGAGGGCACTGCCCCTATACTTAAGAATGAAATTGCCATAACGAGCATCATGTCCGAGAAGTACGGTAAGCAGGTAGGGGATACTATTGAGTTTGAAATGGATGGCAAGCAAAGCACTTTCATGATAAGCGGACTGTTCCAGAGTATCTCTAACGAAGGTTATGGGGTCTGGATTGCCCGGGATTACAACCCGCAGGTTGTATCAGCTTATCTGTTCTCAGGTAATATCAATGCCCCGGAGGAGCAAAAGGCGGAGATTATGAAAGGAATTCAGAGTCAGTTCAGCGGGCTTAACATCAAAACAGGTATGGAGATGCTGGGAGAGATCACTGGAGGTTTCATGGGCCAGCTGCGCAGCATTAATGCTCTGCTCACCGCGATCATCTGCATCATTACGTTCTTTATTACGAGCCTGTTCGTCAGGCTGATGATTACGAAGGAAGTGCACGGCATTGCGGTCATGAAAAGCATCGGCTTCACGAATTCAGCCATCCGGCTGTGGCAGGTACTGCGCATTCTGATTATCATGGCTGCCTCATTAATCCTTGGGGTGATCGCAGCGAATACCCTTGGAGGACGTCTGCTCGGCATCATCTTCCGGATATTCGGTCTGACGAAGCTGGACCTCGTCATCATTCCGCTTCAGGTCTATGTCTTCTATCCGCTCCTGATGCTTGCTGTCGTCATGCTGGCGGTATACACCAGCTGCGGACAAATCAGGCGCGTGCAGATCTGGAATATGAATAAAGAATGAGTGAGTATTAGCGAACTGCAAACAACTACCCAAGGAGGAATACAGAAATGGCAGCCGTACTGGAAGTAACCAATCTATGCAAAACCTATATTGTAAACAAAGGACAGAATAATGTCCTGCGGAATATTAATCTTACGCTTCATGAAGGAGAGTTCGTGTCCGTAATGGGACCGTCCGGATCGGGCAAATCAACGCTGCTCTATACTGTCAGCGGGATGGACCGGCTCACGGCAGGGGAAGTGGTGTTTGACGGGCAGAGCCTCTCACAGCTCTCCGAGAAAGAGATGGCCGAGCTGCGCCTGCATAAGATGGGGTTCATCTTTCAGCAGATGCATATGCTGAGCAATCTGTCCGTTTATGATAATATCATTCTATCGGGCTATCAGGCGCTATCCGGCAAAGGAAGCGGGCGCAGCCGCAGCGATGTCAATCAGTACGCCGATGCTCTAATGCGGAAGCTGAATATAATTGAAACTGCGGCACATGACATTACAGAGGTATCCGGGGGACAGCTGCAGCGGGCCTGTATATGCCGGGCGCTGATTAATGAGCCGGCGATGCTGTTTGCCGATGAGCCGACAGGTGCGCTCAACTCAAAAGCAGCCCAGGAAGTAATGAATGAGCTGTGCCGGATCAACCGTGAGGGAACAACCGTTATGATTGTAACCCATGATGTGAAGGTCGCCGCACAGAGCGATAAGGTATTATATATGGTGGATGGAAATATTCAGGGCGAGCATGTCCTGGGCAAATATTCACCGCAGCAGGGTTCGAGGGAACGTGAGCGCAGCCTGACGGGCTGGCTGATGGAGATGGGCTGGTAACAGGCAGCAGGAGGAGAGACCGTGGCGGATATTCTGATCATTGAAGACAATGCGGAGCTGGCGGAGGTGATTAAGGATTTTTTGCAGGTGGAGGGATATTCTGTATTCATTGCAGCCTCCGGAGAAGAGGGACTGGCATATCTGGAAGTGCATGCGGTCAAGCTGCTGCTGCTCGATATTATGCTGCCGGAGCTTGACGGCTTCGCCGTCTGCAGACTCGCCAGAGAGAAGTTCAATCTGCCGATTCTGATTATGAGTGCACGCCATGGGGATGACAATAAGATTATCGGTCTGGAGCTGGGTGCAGATGATTATCTGGAGAAGCCTTTTTCGGTCAACCTGCTGACAGCCAAGGTCAAAGCCCATCTGCGGCGCAGCTATGATATGAACGATGATAAGCAGCTGCTGGCCGATGGCGACCTTACAGTTAACCGGACCTCGATGATGGTATATAGAGGCGGGCAGCAGCTCGGGATGACGGCCAAGGAATATGAGCTGCTGGTGCTGCTGATGAATAACAAGGGAAAGGCTCTGCGCAAAGAGTGGCTGTTCCAGCAGGTATGGGGAGCAGACAGCTTCAGTGAGCCTTCGACGCTGACGGTACATATGAATAAGCTGCGGGACAAAATCGAACTGAACCCCAAAGAGCCGAAGCGGATTGTAACCGTCTGGGGGGTAGGGTACAAATATGAAGGCATTTAACCGGCTGATTCTCTGGACTGTGCTCACCGGGTTAGCCCTAATCACCATTCTGAATGGATATGTCTCCTGCCGCGATAGTGCCAAGCCCGGCAAAGCTTACCGGGTGGAGATCAACCGGATCATTGAGCAGGTGCAGCGCGGGGTGCCGCCGGAGGAGATTATATTTACTCCGGGAGATTATACATACGTTAACGGATTAAGCTGGATAGATCAGGGGGCGGAAGCACAGGCTGTTGAGCGGTTTTTTGCCGGAATAGGTGTAGCGGATTCATACGAATTCACGGTCAAACCTGTCTATCTGGAGCAGCAGCTGACAGGGTATTTAAGGTTCTCATACCGTTTGCCCGGTGCGGATCACAGCGTATTCCTAATCCTGAATGTGTTCCTGCTGGCGGCGCTTGGGGCGGTGACTGCACTGCTGTTCTATATCCGTAAGCAGATCCTCCAGCCGTTTCACACCTTGCAGGAGTTGCCTTACGAGTTATCCAGAGGCCAGTTGAATACAGGGATGAAGGAGCACCGCAGCCGGTTCTTCGGCCGGTTCGTATGGGGGCTGGACCTGCTGCGGCAGACACTGGATGTCCAGAAGCAGACCAATCTCCGCCTGGAAAAAGACCGCCAGACGCTGGTCGCCTCCCTGTCACATGAGCTCAAAACACCGGTCGCCGCAATCAGGCTGTACGCCAGTGCCCTAGACGGCAGCCTCTATGACAGCGAAGAGAAACGCCAAGCGGCCGCCAGGCTGATCGGCCAGAAAGCGGAGCAGATGGAGCAGCTGATCGGGGATATTATCACGGCCTCGGTCTCCTCCCTGCAGGAGATGGAGGTCGTGCCGGGAGAGTTCTATATCAATGAGTTGATCCGGAAGGTTGTCCCGGATCATAAAGAACGGCTGGAGCTGCTGAAGATAGAGCTGAAGGTGGGGCCTTATCAGGATAAGCTGCTGCTGGGTGATCTGGACAGGCTGTTTGAAGTGCTTAATAATCTTATCGAGAATGCGATAAAATACGGCGATGGCGGTACGGTCAGCATGACCTTCCGGGAAGAGGAGTACCGCCAGCTCATCGTCATTGAGAATTCAGGCGAACCGCTATTGCTGGGCGAGCTGGCCCATATCTTCACCAGCTTCTGGCGCGGCTCCAACGCGGACGGGAAGCCGGGCAACGGTCTCGGCCTATTCATCTGCAAGCAGCTGCTGGTGAAGATGGGCGGCGACATCTTCGCGGAGCCTCTGGAGCATGGGATGCGGTTTGTGGTGGTGCTGCGGTACTGAGGTATGTGCCTCATATTAGCCTTGTTTCGTTGACAATCTTAAAGGAAGCTGACAAAAAAACTCAAACCTAGGTTTGAGTTTTTTTGTCAGTAGGGAGACTGGGATTTCGAATAAATACTGGTGTTAACGGCAGTACTCAACCTATAATATGATTACTGGGATTTTATGCAATCTTGAACCCATCTACTTTTAATAACAAAGGGTGAAATTAGGATTGAAAACGATTTTTAAGTGGCTCAATCATATTAAGTTTTGGCCAATTAAGCTCCTTCCATTGATAATGACAACAGCTTTCATTTATTTCGGGCTACTGGTTTTAAGGGTTTCTGGAGCAGCGTTATTCGGCAGGGATTATGCAGGTTATGACAGGCAACTGATTATATTTGTTTATTCTTTTATTGGATTATTTATGGTGTGGGGTTACTTACGGGTACTCTGGTCTTCTGGCCCATGGAGTGATAACCCGCTAACCAAAAGAAAATTGCTTCGCATTAATGGCGTAGCGCTAGCGATTTTATTGGATCATATAATGAATGATCATAATTCTGGTTTGAACAAACCGTTGTTTTCCATTTTATATGATGTGACTTACATTTTTGCTGGATTGTCACTAGTGAGGTTGGAAATTTCTTTTCTGCTATTCTCAATCCTTAAGTATGAGCAGGCCGATAGATTACGCAGGCTTGCCTACCGGATGGAATTCTTAAAAAGCATTATTGCGGATAATAAAGGTACAGGCGCTGGTACAGATAACGATAAAACTCAGAAACCCGGTTTCAACACGGAAGGTTCACTCGGAAAGGAAGGAAAGGATAAACTTAATCGTGAAGAATTTGCCAAGCATGTTGCCCAAACCATTGAAAAACATATAAGTACTGCTAATGAAGGGGCATTGACGATTGGATTATATGGTCCTTGGGGTTCAGGGAAGTCCTCAATTTTTGACATGATGGAAAGGGTGTTTGTCAGTAAAGAGGACAAGCCGGTTATCGTCCGATTTCAGCCCTGGTTCTTTGGGAAAGATTATATGAACCTAATTCCCGAATTTTTGAATAAACTCATAGATTCCATTAAAGAGCATTCCCCAGATTATGATGCCGGGCTAATTCATGATCTGAAAACATACAGGAAATTCCTGACTCCGATAAGCCTGAGACCTCCCGGACTGATCATTAACCTTAAGGATTTTCCAACAAATACAGTATTCAGTAAAGATTATCAAGATGCTGAAGAGTTGCGTGAACATATTGTAAACCGGCTGAAGAAGGCCAAAATCAAACTTGTTGTTTTTATTGATGATTTGGACCGGCTGGATAATAAAGAAATTCAAATGGTATTCAAGTTAGTGCGTATGATTGCAGATTTCCCCAAGACTACCTATGTTATTGCACTAGATGAGGAGATTGTCAGCAATTCGCTGGCACAGCTCTATTCCAAGGATTTCTCGAAAAATGTTGGGAAAGAGTATTTAGAAAAATTCATTCAAGTTCCGTTATACATTCCAGCCTGTGATCCTGTGCTCTTGGCTAAGCTTGGTTGGGAGATGATAAAGCCGATATTGGTGGCAGAAGAAATTGAGATTAACCAGAGACAGATCAGTGAAATTCTAACAGAACTGAAAGTCTCTCCGCGCAATTTGCAGCGCCTGACTAATTTGTTACAGCTATTTCTGCCATTACTTAAGAAAGATGTATTTCCACTTGATCTGATTAGATTATTAACCATCAAAGTTAGTAAACCGAATTTATTCGATTTTATTGTGGAGCATGGTGATTTCTTTCTCGGTAAAACTGAAGATGAAGAAACGCAGTCAGTATTACGTAAGGAATTAAAGAAAGATTATGCTCAATATCTGTTCGTGATAAAGAAGCTTTTCCCTTTAATGGATACCAATCAGAGAGATGAGAAATGGAAGCTGCAAAAACGGATAGGCGATCCTGAGTACTTCTGGACCTATTTCATGTATTCAGTGCCGCAAAATAAATTGTCTGAGAATGATATGGATAATTTCTACTCTGCGTTGGAATCAGAAAATTCTAAGGCTAAAGCTGAAGAACAGCAGAACTATCTGGTTCGAAAGACATCACGAGAAGTGTTTTACCGGAAGCTGGAAGAGAAAATCGCTTCGTCTAATGAGAACAGAAATTTGATGCTCCTTATATATTTGACTACTAAATTCAACGCGGAATATGATAAGGAGAAATCTTATACATATAGTATTGAAGGTAAAACGATAACTTCCCTGTTCTCTCATTTATACAATAGTCCTTGGAGAACATCTGCCATCAACATTATATTCGCAAACAATGCTACCAATCTCGCTCTGACGGGGATAGTCTATGCTCAAATAACCAGCGAAGAAGAGCTTAAGAAAGATATTCAAAACTATTTATCGACCTGCTTTTCTTATTCACTGTTAATGGGGCATCATGAAGATGACATAAGAAGAATATATCATGCTTGGTCGGAAACTGCGGAGGAAGATGTAAAACAAAATATACTAAAAAATTGGTCTAGTCAATATGGAATCGAAGCTATAATAAGATTTCTTATGACAGATGTTCCATACGAAGATATGCTACTATTAGAATCTTACATAAATGTACTGAAGTACGTACCATTACACACAATTGAAAAGGGTTTAACAGGTTTAGAACATATTAAATCAGTTTCCAATATGATTGATGAGTTCAATATGGGTGGGAATCGTTATTTGATAATCCTCAGCTATATGCATAATACGATGTATGATTTTGTTCTCAATACGTTGAAGTTGATAGAGGAAAAAGACGGACTGTTAACATTTGAATTTTCACAAAAAGCTACAAGCTTATGTGAGTTGGGCAATTCGGAGCATATCGAAGAGATTATCCGTTTGCAAAACAAGTTATTATTTAATGATATTCACCAGGATTTTGCATAGATACTAAAACTGAACCGGCTGCTTGCCATAGGGGCAAACCATAATCCATACTTAAATCATTATTAAAAGACCTGACTGGCAGCCATTAGCCGGATCAGGTCTTTTAATATGCGGGTCTTATAGAGCGGCTTATTCAGCCTCAGACAGTCACGCCATCAACAATACAGAAGAAGCTTTGATGATAGCCGTAACAGGGGAGCCTTCAAAAGTGAATTTCCATTATTGTCGACAAATATCATAGTAGAGTATTATTGTAAACGGAAACATGGAGTGTATTGGAGGTTTAATGCGATGATTGAGCTGAAGGTAGTGGATTATCCTGCGGCTGAAGTTTTTTTTGCCGATAAGAAGCAGCATATTCCCGCATTGTCAGTCTTGCAGGGGAATTATCCCGGACGGGTATTTGCCGATGATGCAGCTGCACCATCCCTTGCCGTGGTATGGGCTACGGGGAGATGGATGTATGCTGCCGGAGATATCAGTACAGAGCTGAACAGGATGAAACTGACAGCATTTTTGCAGACCCAAGTGATTCCGGATTGCCGGCGGCGGCAAAAGAATTGGTTCGAGATATACACGGATGATTGTGATGCATGGACGGCATTATTTAAGCCCGGATATGCCGGACTGCAAGTATATAGACATATGGAATCGGTATATGAGTTCAATAGTGCGAGGTTCAACCCGCCTGGGAGCAAGGTTACGGAAGACGCTTCAGGCAGCGGTGTGACCGTTGACTACAGGCAATTTCCTGTTCTGAAGGAGCATGAAGATGATATGTCTGACATACATAACCGCGTCAGCAGCCCGACAACCACCGGAGCTGTGGTGAAGGTAGAGGGTCAGGCAGTCTCTGTCTGTAAGCATAACGGCTTCACCGTTAACAACAGATATTTCATTGATGTGGATACATACTCAGAAACTGAGCGCGGCAAAGGATACGCAAAGCTAGCCGCACGGTCACTGATTAGTTATTACCTGGACAGAGGCCAGCTTCCGTTGTGGGAAACCACACATGAGAATACCGCGTCACACAGGCTGGCATTGAAGCTGGGATTCGAGCCTGTGGAGAGCTATCCGGTGTTTGCTTTTGTCATGGAGAGCCTAGAGCTTATACTTCAGTCACCGGGGTAATATACAACATATACAATATAATCCAGTGACAGGAGGAGAGTATTATGAGAACTTTTGGCAGAGGGATGTTGTATTCCATTATCGTGGTAGTCATTTCGAGAAATGAGGACCGTTCTACCGGATAGAGCTATAATGTTGTACCGGGATTTAGTGAAAGACTGTGCTCCGTTATAATGGAGGCGGTCTTTTTTATTGTAAGCAATTCTATGTTGCATTTGGGTAAGAAAGCCAGTGTTGTACGGAGCGGACTGAGAGGACCCTATTTCCTGAAAAAACTACCTTTTGAGGATGAAGCGGACTGAGATTCCGTTATCTGGTTAAATCGTGCCCGAAATGAACAGTATTGAGTAATATAAGCGATTCTGAGTCCGATTAGTCTGAGATTAAGTATGGGGCGGTATAGCTATACAGAGACTGGACCTTCTCGCGCAAACCATTCATAATAATAAGGTCAGTTGTTAACGGTTCCATAGGGTTCATTACATTAACTACACTCATAAACGGAGGTCTTTCGATGAAATACCGCAAGCTGGGAAATACAGGTTTGTCAGTAAGTGAAGTCAGCTTTGGCACTTGGGCAATCGGCGGAGACTGGGGCAGCAGCAGGGATGAAGACGGGCTTAAGGGCTTACAGCTGGCTATGGAGCAGGGCGTTAATTTCTTTGATACTGCCGATGTATACGGCTCCGGGCATGCGGAAGAGCTGCTGGCCAAGGCAACCAAAGGCAAGCAGGATGAGATACATATTGCTACGAAATTCTGCCGTGCCGGTGATATTCATGATCCGGAGAATTACTCTGCGCGCAGAATAAGCGAATATTGTGAACAGAGCCTGCGGCGGCTGGAGAGGGAAGCAATTGATCTGTATCAGGTCCACTGTCCGCCGATTGAAATCCTCAGAGACGGCAGTGTCTTCGGGGCCCTTGACCAATTGAAGGCCGAAGGTAAAATCCGCCACTACGGCGTAAGTGTCGAAACCATCGAGGAAGGGCTGCTATGCCTGGAATATCCGGGAGTAGAGGCGCTTCAGGTGATCTTCAATCTGTTCCGCCAGCAGCCGGCGCTGGAGTTATTACCGCGTGCGGCTGCCCGCGGCGCAGGGATCTTGGTGCGTCTGCCGCTGGCCAGCGGTCTGCTGACCGGCAAGTTCAAGGAGACCAGTACCTTCCAGGAGAACGACCACCGCAGCTTCAACGCGAACGGCGAGCAATTCAACGTTGGTGAGACCTTCGCCGGACTTCCGTTTGTTACCGGAGTGGAACTGGCCCGCAAGCTGGAGTGGATTGCTGAAGGACGCGGCAATATGGCCAGAGCGTCCATGCGCTGGATTCTGGACCATCCCGCCGTCAGCTGTGTGATTCCGGGCTTCAAGAATGAAGCTCAGGTAGCGGATAATCTCGCTACACTTGAAGCTCCTTCCTATAGTTCAACTGAAATGGAGCGCCTGAGCGCATTTTATCAGTCCGAGGTTGTTCCGCATATCCGTGGAGGAGTGTAGCAGCACCTTATGAACAATATAACCGTCGGACTGCTTGCACATGTAGATGCCGGCAAGACGACCTTCGCTGAGCAGCTGCTCTACCATACCGAAACGATCCGCAGCCTGGGCCGGGTGGATCATCAGGATACCTTCATGGATACCCACGAGATTGAAAAAGCGCGCGGAATCACTGTTTTTGCCGATCAGGCGGAATTTGTATATAAGGATTCGCGATATTTCCTGCTGGATACCCCGGGCCATGTTGATTTCTCTCCAGAGATGGAGCGCTGTCTGCAGGTGCTGGATTATGCAGTGGTCATTCTGAGCGCGGTGGAGGGTGTAGAGAGTCATACGGAAACCGTATGGCAGCTGCTGCGCCAGCATAACATTCCCACCCTGTTCTTCATTAACAAAACCGACCGTGCCGGTGCGGACCCGCAGCGTGTACTCGAAGAGATCCGGCAGCAGCTCAGCGGCAATGCCTTCCTGCTGCCGCAGCTTACGGGGGAGGCGTTGACTGATGAGCTGAGGGCATTTATAGCGGAGCGTGATGACGCGCTGCTGGAAATGTATCTGGAAGGAGCTCTGCCTGACAACGTCTGCCGCAGTGCACTGCCTGACATGTTGAAACGGGGCGACATCTTTCCTTGTATGCAGGGCTCCGCATTGCTTGATCAAGGGGTGGACGGGTTCCTGGAGGTTCTGAACGCGTTAACCTTCACGGAGTACGATCATGAGCAGCCTTTTGCGGGGAGAGTCTACAAGATCCGCCATGATGACAAAGGCACCCGCATCACCTACATCAAGGCTCTACAGGGAGTTCTGAAGAATAGGGACAGCTTAATGTACGGACATGGACCGGAACGTGTATCGGCGCGGGTTACCGGAATCCGTAAATATAACGGCACCAAATATATTTCCGCCGATTGGGCTGCCGCAGGGGAACTGTTCGCGGTTGTAGGGCTTACTGAAGCCCTGCCCGGTGAGGGCGTTGGTGAACTGACGGACTCACAGGAAAGCGGCCTGATTCCTACGCTGAAATCCAAAGTCCTTTTTGAGCCGCCGGTACACCTGAAAGAACTGATGAATGCCTTTGGACAGCTGGGCGCGGAAGATCCTTCGCTCAATGTTAGCTGGGATGAAGAGCTGCAGGAGCTGCATATTCATGTGATGGGCGGAATTCAGCTGGAGATTCTGGAGCAGATCATGGCTGAACGGTTCCGGATCCGGATTGCTTTTGGGCCGCCTGAAATTCTCTACAAGGAGACGATCACTGGCACCGTCTACGGCTACGGACATTTCGAACCGCTTGGCCACTACGCTGAGGTTCATCTGAAGCTGGAGGCGGGGGATTGCGGCAGCGGTATTACTTTTATCAACAGCTGTCACCCGGATGATCTGGCCGTGGGCTATCAGCATCAGATTGAGCAGCATTTGCTGGAGAGCGGCCATCACGGCCTGCTGACCGGGTCACCGCTGACTGACCTCAAGATCACCCTGCTTAGCGGCAGAGCGCATAATAAGCATACGAGCGGCGGAGATTTCCGTGAAGCGGCTTACCGTGCCTTACGCCAGGGACTGGAGCAGGCCGGAAATCTGCTGCTGGAGCCAGTCTATGACCTGAAGCTCCGGATAGATTCAGACTACGTGGGCAAAGTAATGAGTGATATCCAGCAGGCCAGCGGGAGCTTCTACCCTCCTGAGATTACGGAGTCCAAGGCTGTCATTACCGGTACGGTTCCAGTGGCAAGCTTCATGAATTATGGGGTGAGACTGGCTTCCATGACCCAGGGCAAGGGTTCGCTGTCGCTTAGAGTCGCCGGTTATCAGCCGTGCCATCAGACCGAAACAGTAATTCAGCAGCGGAATTATAATAAAAATGCCGATCCGGCTTACTCCTCGACCTCGATCTTCTGCGCCAAAGGCCAGGCGTATCCGGTCCCCTGGGATGAAGCGGAGCAGCATATGCATATTAAAGTACGATGAAGAAAGGTGCAGACGGACAATGACTGAAGTAATTGATAAGATTGCCTGGATATATATCGTGGATGGCAAGGTGCTTGGCGCGCGTTCCAAAGGAAAGGACACCTATTATTTCCCCGGAGGCAAACGGGAGTCTGGTGAGAGTGATGCACAGACATTGATCCGGGAGATCGAAGAGGAATTATCTGTTCAGATCATACCGGAGACTATTGCAGAATTCGGAAGCTTTGAAGCTCCCGCGCATGGCAAAGCAGAAGGCGTTTCCGTCCGGATGACCTGTCTGACGGCTGAGTTCACGGGTGAACTGAGCCCGGCTTCCGAAATCGAGGAATTGGCCTGGTTAACCTATGAGGATAAGGACCGTGTGTCAGCTGTCAGTATGATGATTATGGACAAGCTGCGGGAAATGAAGCTGCTCTCCTAAACCATACAGCTATAAGCCCGTTTCGAGCCGGAAATCCGGTTTGGAATGGGCTTTTTATCGCTTTACCGGCTGCTTTCGGGCAGCCGTCCGCAGACACTTTTACAATTCAGGACATATGTCCTTCCCGAATCCGGCAAACTGGCTTTTAATTAAAGCAGACAGTATATAGAGGAGAGAGACAGATGAAGGGGATAATTTTCGCATTTATAGGCGGGGCCTGCATTACGCTGCAAGGGGTAGCGAATGCAAGAATCAGCCAGGATATTGGTACGTGGCAGGCAGCGACGATCACGCAGTTCACCGGGTTCCTGATGGCGCTGGTCATTGCGCTGATCGTACGGGACGGGAAGAAACACGGCTTCCGTAAGGTTAATCCGTTGTATCTGATCGGCGGCGGATTTGCCGCATTCGTTATTTTCAGTGAGGTTACGGCGATTCAGAGCATTGGTGTCACCTTAACCATCTCCGCTTTGCTGATTGCCCAGCTGTGCCTGACTTTTGTCATCGACATCAAGGGCTGGTTCGGGGTAGCCAAGCAGAAGATGAAGCTGCCACAGTTTATCGGGATCGGGATGATGATCCTTGGTGTGGTCGTGCTGAAGTTCTGATGATTAGGTCAAGCGGAGGTGAACCTGAGCGATGAAGGAAATTCAAGATCCCGGTCGGCTGCAGGCATATCTGCAGAAGCACCAGCTCGATCATATTTTCACAGAGCCGCTTAAACCGCTCTTGTCGCTGCTAAGCTACGATCCGGGGGAGCATATTTGTTCCAAAGGAGACCCTTCAAGCACACTCTATGTGCTGGTCAAAGGGAAGCTTAAGATTTACACGACCTCGGCAGAGGGCAGAACACTAATCATCTCATTCAAAACACCGCTGGAGCTTATCGGCGATGTTGAATATATTCAGGGTACGGAAATGCTCAATACGGTAGAGGCGGTATCACCGGTTCACATGATTGCGGTGCCGTACCGCTGGCTGAATAAATATGCGAAGGATCATCCGCCGCTGCTGCATTTTATGCTGGAGATCATCACTCAGAAGTTCTACCGGAAGTCCAGCTTCCTCAGTCTTAATCTGATGCATCCGGTGGTTGTGCGGCTGGCCAGCTACCTGCTGTCCATCTCCTACGACGAATCGGATCCGCAATTTACCGGCCAGCTGAATACGATTAATCTGGTGGATACCGCGAATTTCATCGGCACCAGCTACAGGCATTTGAACAGAGTGATCCGGAAGTTCTGCCAGGAAGGGCTGACCGAGCGCAGCTCCGGGGCAATTATCGTCAAGGACAGGGAAGGGCTCTCAGCTCTGGCCAGCCGCAATATTTACGAATAAACCCAGGCAATAAGGCAACACAAATCAGCATATAAGGGAGCAACAGATATGTTAGCAGGAATATTACTCGCGCTGATCGCGGGTGCACTGGTTAGTCTACAGAATATTTTCAATGCCAAGGTCAATGAGCATACAGGCTCCTGGACAACCACCACACTGGTGCTGGGCATGGGATTCGCAGCTTCACTGATTATGGGGCTGATTATGGAAGGGAAGAACATGTTCACGCTGCAGCATATGCAGCCCTGGTACTGGTTCAGCGGTATGATCGGTGTGGGTGTCGTCATCTGTCTGGTCCAGGCCACCCGAATTCTAGGCGCAACTTATGCCATCTCCATTGTCCTGACTGCTCAGCTCGGCTTCGCCTTACTCTGGGATTCCCTGGGCTGGCTGGGGCTGGAGAAGGTTCCATTCTCGTTCAACCAGCTGATCGGTGTGCTCATTATCGTTGGAGGGATTCTGGTGTTCAAATTAGGCGGCAAAAGCGATTCTAAAGACTCCGCCGGAGCCATCGAGCGCCGCAGTGCGCTGCATACGGATTAAATTAAATGTGAGGCGCGCACCCGTTCAAAAACGGACTGCGTGCTTTTTTTTCAACAGATAAGAATTTATTTGCTGCACACTAGCTGAAAAGATGCTGTCCTTATAGGGACGGGTAAGCCGCCGTTTCAGGAGAGATGCGGATAAGTGGAGGGCTTGCTAAGAACGGGTGCTGGTGGGGCTGAAGATACTGGTGGAACTGGTGGAGTTGGTGGTGCTGGTGGAACTGGTAATGCTGGTGTGTTGGAGGTGCTGGAACTGAAGCTGGCGATGGTGATGTTCGAATAAGTGAAGAAGCGGACTGATATTCCTCTATTTCATGTAAAAAGCTTCTATTGGTGCGTACGTGGACTGAGATTCCGTTATCCTGTACATTCGGACATAAAATAAGCGTGTTTCGGACACTTAACGGAATCTGAGTCCGCGTGTCATGCGATTTCGCCATAATTGCTGAAATAACGGAATCTCAGTCCTCGACATTAGCGAATGATTCGTGTAGAACCCCGGTATGCTCCCGCAGAAAAAGTGCCTGATTGCCGGTACTCCCGCAAAGCAAAGCAACACCATGCTGCAGCCCGGCGCTTAAGCGCGCGCAAATAGCAGACCGCAATACGGTCTGCCGCCCCTATATACGCCTGCAAAGCAGGCTACACCTGCCCGAGAGAGGCTGCTGTGCTGCCTTGCATGGCGCTTTTCCATTTCGCATACGTGTTCCACGCCTGGCCGTTGTCCAGCAGATGCTTGCAGGTATAGACGCCTTCCTCAATAGAGTTGACCCTGCCGGCGGCATGGAGCCTGGCTGCACCATTCAGCAGTGTCTGATTGTAGAACGCCAGATGTCCGCCGCCCTGCAGCACTTCCTCGGCGGTACGCAGCTGTCTTTCGGCTGTCCAGTCGACCTCCGGAACGGGTACTTCCAGTCCTAGCGACTCCGGATCAATGATATCCAGCTCCGCCGCTCCATCCTGAATGCGGTATACGCGGTTCGGCCGGTCGATATACAGATCCTCCGAGCCTTCCACGCCTTGAACAACCAGTCCCCGCTGATAGCCGAGCTTCACAATCAGCCGGGAGATGCGGTCGAATACCGTATTATGAAAAATGCCGAAGACGATATAAGGTGAACAGGAATAATCAATCAGCTTCTCGGCTGTGTTGAAAATCGTGCGCAGCCCAATGTCTTCACGCAGGCCGCGCAGAGCACCCAGCGGCGGGCACCACTGCTCCGCTTTCGCAAACAGCACACCGCTGGCCTCCGCCGCCTCAATGGCGGCACTGCGGCTCAGACCGGCAATATCAATTCCGGATGCATGAATGATATCCTGCAGCGTAATTCCCCACTTCGGAGGCAAGCCTGCGGAGCCATGCAGGGTAACCGGCAGACCGGCGGCAGACAGCAGAAAGGCAGTAGGGAACGTGGCGATGAAGGAATGCACCCTGCCGTCATAGGGTCCGGCACAATCGATCCCCTGTTGGACAGGTTCCCTTGAGGCATATTTGCGGCAGACCGCAACGAAGGCTTCCAGCTCTTCCAGGCTCTCCAGCTTCATACGTTCGGCGATCAGGAAAGCGCCAATCTGCACCGGAGAAGCAGTCTGTCCGAGAATGGCTTCCGCCGCATATTCCGCTTCCCTGTAGTTTAAATCCTTGGCACCGCGTTTGCCGCGGGCCACTTCTTTCAGAATATTAATCATATGGAAGTCTCCTTAAGTTTGATCCTGCAGCATCTGGTATACCTTGACGATGGAAGTAGCGACATCGACCATCCGTTTCCGTTCGTTCATGGCCTGCTTGCGCAGCAGGTCGTAAGCTTCGGATTCGCTGATGTTCCTGGCTTTGGAGAGAATACCTTTGGCCATGTCGATCCATTTACGCTCCTCAAGCCGGGATAACAGCTGTTCCCGTTCCTTGAGCCATTGCTGGCGCTCGAAGCATTGCCTGGAGCTGAAGTGAAGAATCCAGTGGATCTCCTGGGGCTGCATCGCCGGAGACAATATTCCGTCCACCATAATATCATCTCCACAGGCAGAGACGGATAACGTTGCGGTCCGCGGGGTACACCACCAGAGTACCGGGGCAACCTTGTGCTGAACCAGAATACTTCTCCAATAGCTGATCTCAGTAACGGGGAGATGGAGAATGAAGGCATCCGTGTCACCGATCAGCGGAAAGACCTGATCTTCCGAAGCAGCCGTCCCGATCACATAACCACAGGAACTGAGGATACTGTCAGGAGTTGGGGAGGAGCGTTCTTCTGCGGAATTCTCTGTTCTGCCCGGATCTATAACTAACAGGGAATGCATAGTTGACGACGCTCCTTTTACATATAATAAGGGGATAAGTCTGCACACCAGTGTAGAATAAGTACAGTCGGAATAAAGATGATGTAATATTATATAACACAGTTCAGGTAATTTTGTCGATGAATTAAAATAATAAAATTTTATATGTCATAATTATTGACGTAATCAGGATGGCTGTAGTATAGTCGTTTTAACAAATTCATCAATTCTGCGAATACAACGATGTATTCGGTTGAAGCGGCAATGGCGCCTGCTTTCACTTAAATCGCAACGGAAGAAGTATGTTTCCGGGCGGAGTGAAGCGGGCTATTTCTGTTGTTTACCTGGAGAGGAGAGAGATACATGTCAGCAATTCGCAAAAAACTGATATTAGTCGGTAACGGAATGGCAGGGGTACGGGCGATTGAGCATCTGCTCAAATTAGCGCCGGAGGCTTATGACATTACAATCTTTGGTTCGGAGCCGCATCCGAATTATAACCGGATCATGTTGTCTTCTGTTCTTGCAGGCGGTGCAAGCCTTGATGAGATCGTAATCAACGACCTGGAGTGGTACCGGAGCTTCAATATTCAGCTGTATACGGGACACACCGTAACCTCCATTGATCCTGTAGAGCGCAAGGTCCATACGGATAAAGGAATTACTGCAAGTTATGATGAGCTGATTCTGGCAACCGGCTCCAACCCCTTCATGCTGCCGATCCCAGGTGCCGAGAAGGAGGGCGTCATTGCCTTCCGGGATATCAAGGATACACAAATCATGCAGGAGGTATCGCAAAAATATGGCAAAGCGCTGGTGATCGGCGGCGGTCTCCTCGGACTGGAGGCGGCAAGAGGGCTGCTGCATCTGGGGATGGAGGTATCGGTAGTCCACATCCATGAATATATTATGGAGCGCCAGCTGGACGAGTCCGCCTCCGTAATGCTGCGCAAGGAACTGGAAGCCCAGGGAATGAAGTTCCTGCTGAAGAAGCAGTCTGAAGCGGTTCTTGGCAAAAAGCGGGTCAAAGGCCTTTTGTTCGCAGATGGCAGCATTGAAGACGCGGATCTGATTGTGATGGCTGTCGGCATCAAGCCGAATGTAGAGCTTGCCCGCAGCAGCGGGATTGAAGTCAACCGCGGAATCATCGTAAATGACTATATGGAGAGCAGCCTGCCCGGCATCTATGCCGTCGGGGAGTGCGCGGAACACCGGGGTATTGCCTACGGGCTAGTGGCTCCGCTATATGAACAGGGGGCTGTCCTGGCTAAAAGGCTGGCAGGTGTACCAACAGAAGGCTACGCCGGTTCGGTTACCTCTACCAAGCTGAAAGTATCCGGCGTCGATGTGTTCTCGGCAGGACAATTCACCGAACAGCCCGGCACCAAGGCGCTGCGGTTCCAGGATGAGACCGATGGTGTGTATAAGAAGCTGGTCATTCACGGTGATAAACTGATTGGAGCCGTGCTGTTCGGAGATACAGGTGACGGGGCGCAGTTATTCTCGATGATTAAGAAGGGCGAGAATATTAAGGGGAGAGAGAAAGAGCTGCTGCTCGGAATATCTGCCGATCCGCTGGCACCCAAAGGGAACCGGCTTGAAGGAATGGCAGATGATGAGATCATCTGCGGCTGCAATGGAGTCTCGAAAGGGGCGATTGCCGAGGCGATTACCTCCGGCGGCTGTACCAGTGTAGGGCAGATCAAAGCCTGCACCAAAGCCTCGGCTTCCTGCGGCGGCTGCAAGCCGCTGGTGGAAGGACTGCTGCAGCTATATGCCGGCGAGGCTGCCGTAACGGTCAAAGAAGGAATCTGCGGCTGCACCACGCTCGGGCGGGATGAGATCGTCGCCGAAATCAAGCGGATGAAGCTGATGACCGTCAAGGAAGTCATGAATGTCCTGGAGTGGGGCAATGAAGAAGGGTGCGCCAAATGCCGTCCATCCCTGAACTACTATCTGGGGATGCTCTATCCTGAAGAATATATTGATGAGAATGAATCGAGATTCACCAATGAGCGCTACCATGCCAATATCCAAAAGGACGGTACGTATTCCGTGGTACCGAGAATCTACGGCGGTGTTACCTCTCCAGCTGAACTGATCAAGATTGCCCAGGTTGCGGTGAAGTTCGAGGTGCCGCTGGTCAAGTTCACCGGCGGACAACGGCTCGATCTGCTTGGGGTGAAGAAGGAGGACCTGCCGAAGATGTGGGAAGAGCTGGATATGCCCTCCGGCCATGCCTACGGCAAGACACTGCGGACAGTGAAAACCTGTGTCGGCTCCACCTATTGCCGGTTCGGCACACAGGATGCCCTTGGAATGGGTATCCGGCTGGAACAGGCTTTTGAACGGCTGAACACACCGGGCAAAGTGAAGCTGGCCGTATCCGGATGTCCGCGCAACTGTGCGGAAGCGACAATTAAGGACTTCGGAGTCGTAGCCATTGACGGCGGCTGGGAGCTGCATATCGGCGGTAACGGCGGCGTTCATGTCCGGGCCACGGAACTGCTCTGCGTGGTGAAGACCGATGATGAGGTGATGGAGTGGGCCAGTGCGTTCCTGCAATATTACCGTGAGAATGCCGGGTGGAATGAACGGACTGCCCAGTGGGTGGAACGTGTCGGGCTTGACAGCATCAAGCAGGCGCTGGAGTCCCGCGAGGCACGATTGGCGCTGCAGGAGAGAATTCAGAAGACGCTTAGTCTTACCACCGATCCATGGAAGCAAATTGTGAATACACCGGAGCTGCGCAAAAATTTCGAACCGATCTCCTTGCCGGAGACAGTCTAAGGGGGCTTACAAATGACAATGACCAAGATGCTCATTGGTAACTTGAACGATATTGACATCAAGGGATCGCGTAAGTTACGGGTGGGAGATACCGAGATTGCCTTGTTCCGGTTAAGCAGCGGTGAGGTGCTGGCAGTGGAGAATAAATGCCCGCATAAAGGCGGAGTCTTATCCGAAGGAATGGTCTGCGGTTCCAAGGTGCATTGTCCGCTCCATGACTGGCGGATCGATCTCCATAGCGGTGACGTGCAGGCACCGGATACAGGGCATGTGACAACCTATGAGGTGGAGGTTGATCACACCAGCGGCAGCTTGTACCTAACGATATAATTCATCCGAGCATATAAGGGGGATTCCTAATGGACTATGTCAAACCAAGTGAAGTATTGACTTCAATGATTGAAGCCGGCAAGACCAAAGCGGAACTGGGCATTATGCAGCTGATTGTCCGCGGCAGTCTCGGCGGCGCCATTCTGGCCTGTGCCACAACACTGGCCTTTACCGCCACCGCCCAGACCAAGATCCCGATGGTTGGTGCACTTCTGTTTCCTGTAGGCTTTGTGATGATCATTCTGCTTGGGCTAGAACTCGTCACCGGCAGCTTTGCCCTGGTCCCGCTGGCTGTGCTGGAGAAGCGGACAACAATAAAACGGATGCTGGGCAATTTCTTCTGGGTTATTATCGGGCATCTGATTGGATGCGCAGTATACGCAGCTCTGTATGGACTCACAATTACGAAGATGGGGACGGATATGTCGAATCCGCTGATCCAGACATTAATTACGACCAGTGAGGCTAAGACTACAGCATACAAGAGCATGGGGGCTGAGGGGATGACCCTTGTCTTCATCAAAGCGATGCTCTGCAACTGGATGGTTACGCTGGGTGCGGTAATGGCTATGACCTCGAAGTCCACATCCGGCAAAATCTTCGCCATGTGGCTGCCGATCCTGACCTTCTTCGGGCAAGGCTTCGAGCATACGGTTGTCAACTTCTTCGTTATTCCTGCCGGAATGATGCTTGGCGCGAATGTCAGCTTCGCGGACTGGTGGATCTGGAACGGCATTCCCGTTCTGATCGGCAATTTCGCCGGAGGCCTGCTGTTCACAGGCATTCTTCTCTATCTGTCGCAAAAAAGCTTCAAACCCGGAGCCGCTTCTGAAGCCGGATTGACGCCGGGACGCGATACAGTGATCTCAACCACAACCGCCCTGGAGAAAAGCCTATGAAGCAGGGCAGCATATCCATTGTCGGTGCAGGCCCCGGTGATCCCGAGCTGATTACAGTCAAGGCACTGCGGCGTATTCAGAGTGCAGATGTGATTCTGTATGACCGCCTGGTGAATGAAGAGCTGCTGGGCTATGCCAAAAGCGATGTTCTGCGCATCTACTGCGGCAAAGCGCCCGGACTTCACTCGATGCCGCAGGAATCCACCCAGCAGCTGATGATCAACTATGCTGCAGCCGGATGTCACGTGGTACGCCTGAAAGGCGGAGACCCGTTTGTCTTCGGACGCGGCGGAGAGGAAACGCTGGAAGCCGCTGCAGCGGGAATCCCATACGAAGTGATTCCCGGGATCACCTCGGCGGTCGGCGCAGCCGCTTCTGCCGGCATCCCGCTGACCCATCGCGGTTTGGCAGCCTCATTCGCTATCGTGACGGGCAGCCGCTGCCATGATCAGGACTCTCCGGTACGATGGGATGCACTTGCCCATAGTGTAGACACCCTTGTCATCTATATGGGAGTCAGCAAACTGGGCGAGATTTGTGATCAGCTTCTTAAGCATGGCAAAGACCCGCTGACACCTATTGCCCTGATTGAGAACGGGACAACAGTGCGCGAACGGACAGTGACCGGAACGCTCGGCAGTATCGGCAAACTGGCAGCGGCGATGAGAATCAGCAATCCGGCCATCATCATTATTGGCGAAGTGGTTAAGGTAAGAGAGGAACTGCTCAGCCTGGAAAAGACAGTGCGCTCACAGATCGGCTAGGATATAGCATATCCCTAATCAGGCGTTGATATGTCCCAAGCACAGGCTTGGGCACGTCAACGCCTGATGATATGTTATATTAATGTCATACCCAAAGTGACTGCTGTCACAGGAGTCCGGGCAAAATACACACTATACTAGACACCTGATCGAATTCGCAGGCATTTTGCCCTACAAAGGAGAGAAATATCTGATGCATATACAACTAAACCCGCTCACCGAAGAACGGCTTGCGCAGAGCCTTGCCGGCCAGCCCGGGCAATTCAAAATGTTCTATGATACAGAGGATTGCGGCTGCAATGGCGTTCTAGTCATCCGGATTGTAAGCGGGCCTTCCCCGACGGATATCGTATTTCAAACCGAACCCTTTACCTTTCTGTGTGACCGGCAGCAGGAATCCCTATTCGATGAGATCATGCGACTGGAAGCAGAGGAAGGCTACCCAGCCTACAAACTGACAAGCGATTCTACCTTGTTCGGCAGTAATATCAGGGTGCAGGATGCACGCAACTAACAACGGTATGTAATAAGGCCATCAACCGTGAATAACGGGAGATGGCCTTGTTTTAGAAGCAGGGCAGACTTTTAATAAGCAGTCCATCCGCCATCGGCCGTTACCACCGCTCCATTAATAAAGCTTGCTTCGTCTGAGCCGAGGAACAGGGCAAGCTGCGCGATTTCCTCCGGTTTGCCTGTGCGCGGATTAAGAGCCAATCCCGGCTGCGTACGTCCCATCCCGAATTCATTAATATGCGTCATGGTAGATCCGATATTGGTCTCCACCCCGCCCGGAGCAATCGCATTGCAGCGGATGCCCTGAGGAGCATACATGAATCCGGTATTCTTGGTGAATCCGACAACCGCATGCTTGGAGGCTGTGTAAGCTGCACCTGCCCGGGCACCAAAAAGTCCGCCTGCGGATGCTACGTTAATGATCACCCCTTGCTGTTTAGCCAAGAAGATAGGGAGTACTTTACGTGTAGCACGCATTACGGATGTAGTATTGACGGCAAAGATGCGGTTCCAGCTGTCATCCTCAATGTCACCTGCCGGTTCAAAGTTATCCATAATCCCCGCGTTGTTCACCAGGATATCTACGGTTCCGTAGGTTTTTACTGTAGTGTCGATCAGGTTCTGGATATCAGATTCATCAGCAACATTTGCTTTCACCGCGAGGGCTTCACCGCCGCCGGACTTAATCTCCCCGGCCACCGTCTCCGCAGCCTCCAAGTGAATATCCGCCACTACTACCTTAGCACCTTCTTTGGCATAGAGAGCCGCAATCGCTTTGCCCATACCGGATGCCGCGCCGGTTACTATTGCCACTTTGTTCTGAAGTCTCACATGTACGCCTCCCGCTTGAATTTATACTTTGTCTGGTCTAGTATCATTTGATCCATGGGGTTTTATGCGCCGGGTTGACGCTATACTTCGTGAAGGCTTACCATATAGGCTATATGAACGGAAAGAGGATGAAGTACATGATCATGATCGGACTGGATATCGGAACCACCTCAATTTCCGGATTGCTCTACGATTTGGAGACACGAACCGTCCTGCATACGATTACTGAGGAACAAACAAGTAAACCATCCAGCCGGAATCATGAATGGGAACGTCTGCAGGAGCCGGGGATTATTCTGCAGCAGGCTGAACGTATCCTTGGTCTCCTGCTGTCAAGGGAGCCGGAAGCAGCAGGAATCGGCCTGACCGGGCAGATGCACGGGATTCTATATATAGACCAGAGCGGCAATCCTCTGGGCCCGCTCTATACCTGGCAGGATGGGAGAGGCGGCCAGCCTTGTGTGGAGGACAGCAGTTACACTTATGCGCAGAAGCTAAGTCGACTTGCCGGATATCATATAGCTCCCGGCTACGGACTGGCCACTCATTATTATAATTTGCAGCATCAGCTGGTGCCTGAGCACGCAGTCCAATTCTGCACGATTTCGGATTACATCGCGATGAGGCTGGCGAACAGCGCTGCACCACTAATGGATGCAACACAGGCAGCCGGTATCGGGGGCTTCAATTTACCGACGGGCGATTTTGACCAAATAGCGCTCATTAAGGCCGGAATCGATGTGACGATATTGCCGCCGGTCGTCCCTTCCGGAACCGCAATCGGTACAACACTTCAGGGAATTCCGGTGTATACTTCGCTCGGTGACAATCAGGCCAGCTTCCTGGGCAGCGTGCCGCAGCCCGCCGGTTCATTGCTGCTGAACATCGGTACGGGAAGCCAGCTGTCGGCCTGGCTTCCTGAATACAACGATGCGCCATCAGCAATGGAGGTGCGCCCTTATCCGGGCGGTGGAGTACTCATGGTAGGGGCTGCGCTTAGCGGCGGCAGATCCTATGCTCTGCTGGAAGGCTTCTTCCGGCAGCTGATCACAGCTTACACAGGAGAAGCACCTGCAGATATCTATTCTCTGCTGGCTCAGTTGCTTACGGAAGAGCCAGCAGATGGTATGACCGCCGGACTACAGGTGAACACACAGTTTCTGGGTACAAGAGCAGAGCCGGACAAGCGCGGCAGCATCAAGGGAATCACACTGGATAACTTCACACCTGCCGGACTGGCCCACGCTTTTCTCCAGGGGATGATTGACGAACTGTACAGCTTCCTTAAGGAGCTGGAGCAGCAAGGGGCGAAGGGGTTCACCTGCCTCATAGGTTCCGGTAATGCATTGCGGACTAATCCGGTGCTGTGTGCCAAGGCGGAGGCTTCGTTCGGATTACTGCTTACGCTTGGCGTGCAAGCAGAAGAGGCTGCTGTAGGCGCGGCGCTCTGTGCCGCTGTGGGCAGCGGGTTGATCTCCAGTTTCGGGGAAGCCGGAGCTTTTCTTGGAGACTATTATCATTGACAAAATATATTATTTATGCTATAATTTATATATTAAAAGTTTGCCTATATAATGAGATTCTCCCGGCCGGGGGAATCTTATTTTTTTATGGGAGGATACACGTTTGAAGCAGAATGAGTCCAGTTTAACTTCCAAAGTAGCAGCGTTTGGCCGAGCCTATCACAGTAAATATGACACACCTAAGATTTTCGATGATTATTTGGCCCAAGACTTGATTTCAGCGCCGGAGTTTTCAGACATCAGCAAGAATATGGTGCAGGGCATCTCTTTTTTCAACACAGACATTGCAAATCAACATCAGGATGATCCGGACGCCATTCTGAAATGGATTACACATGTACAGCTGTCTCCGACCCCGCTCGCGCGTGCTGCTTACTGTGAGGCAATATTACTGCATGAGCTAACCTTAGGACTGAAGCAGTATGTCATCCTTGGAGCCGGACTTGATACCTTTGGCTACCGTCATCCTGAATTGAAAGACCAGCTGGAGATATTTGAAGTGGACTATCCGGCTACACAGGAGTTCAAGCAGCAGCGGCTCAGTGACGCCGGGCTGGAGATTCCGGTCAATCTTCACTTTGTACCCATGGACTTCACCAGGGAATTCTCTTCTTCCAATCTGATTGGGCAAGGGTTTGATTCACAAGCCAAGACCTTCTTCAGCCTGCTGGGTGTGTCCTACTATCTGACGAAAGAGGAGAACGCCAGACTGATTACTGAAGTATTCGCCGGTCTCCCGGCAGGTAGCTCTATCGTATTTGATTATGCGGATGAGCGGCTTTTTGAAGAGAAGGGACTGTCCGGCCGGGTGGAAAAGATGCTACAGATGGCTGCCGTCAGCGGTGAGCCGATGCAATCCTGCTTCGCTTATCATGAACTGGAGCAGCTGCTGGAGCAAGCAGGCCTGCTGATTTATGAGCACTTGTCCCCGGCAGAGATCAATGACAGGTTCTTCAGCAACCGGAGTGATGCTTTGACCGCTTTTGAGACGATTCATTATATTCATGCGATAAAACAATAATAATTATCCGAATTACAAAGGAACCTCTCAGTCTATTATTATAGGCGGGAGGTTCTTTTCGATAAGGAATGCGGAGGAAGATGCTTCCCCGTAAATAAAAGCTTCCACAGCCGCAGCAGCTACGTTCCTGTCCGGATGGGAATTATCGATCTGTGCCACATGGGAAGCCGGAAGCGGCCATGCCACAGTGCGGCTGCCCAAGGAAGCGCTGAACTCATCCCAGTGTGCGAACTTCCAGGCATCCAGCGGGGACTGTCTGCCCTCAAGCCGTTCACGGAACGTTGCCGCATCAGGAAGACTGACCATCACAACTTTGACCTCGACCTCCGCCAGTGTACGTCCGATGCGCGACAATTCACGCACGATCCACTCCGGGTCGGCCGCTTCCTTGGTGAAGGGACCCACGACGAATATATCGCTTTGCAGGCCGATATTGTCCAGCGCAGCGTCCATCGTAATCCGGTACCCCAGGTCCCGGCATAAGCTTTTATATTCATCCGAATCCCTGTCATCGGGGTCCAGTCCATGCAGAGTCATGATCGCGGTAGCTGCCGGACGCAGCAGAATATCCATATCGAATACAGAGGCCGGGCGCCGGGCTGCTATGGTTTTGGCGAGTGTTGTTTTGCCGGCCCCGCCCGGACCGAGGAAAAATACAAGTTTGTTCATTAGACGCTCTCCTTGAAATGTGCAGCATTCTCTTGCAGCTCGCGGATGAAGCGCTTGGTCGCTGCACACATGTATTTTTCTTTGCGGAACACAACGCCTATCCGGCGTGTCGGCGAAGGATTAATAATCGGAAGCACCCGTACCGAATCCTTCTGCAGATGCTCCATTAAGCTGCGGGGCAGAACCGTGCACCCCATGCCGCTCTCCGCCATATGGACAAGTGCCTCTATCGTGGTCATCTCCAGAAAAGGTTTAATTGTGAATCCTAATGATTCACTGTAGTCATTCAACAGCTGCCGGATGAAGAAGTTGTCCGGCAGGAGAACGAGCGGAAGCTCCGCAAGCTGCTTCATAGGGATGCCGTCCTGCCAGGCTTCATACGCAGGTTCCAGGGGGGCGACCAGGCATAATTCCTCCATGAACAGCGGAATGCTATCCAGCTCCGGGTCCTCCGGCGGGAGGAAGAGGATACCCAGATCCAGCTGATTCATCAGCAGGCCCTCTCTGATCTGGCTGGTAGGCAGCCCAAGGATGGACAGCCGGATATTCGGATACTCCTTGTGGAACCGGATAACCGCAGGAGAGATCAGGTAGCTCTCCACAGTATAAAGACAGCCCACGGATAGCGCACCGCGTTCCAGCCCGTGGAGCTCGTCGATCGCATTTTTGGATTGATTCAATTCGTAGAAGATATTTTGGCTGTGATGCTTGAGTATTTTGCCCGCTTCGGTCAATGCGATCTTCTTGCCGATCCGGTCGAACAGCGGGGTGCCGACCTCATACTCCAGATTCCGGATCTGCTGGCTAAGCGAAGGCTGCGATATCCGGACCTTGTCCGCTGCGCGGGTAAAATGCATTTCTTCACACACGGCCAAGAAATACTCCAGCTGCTTCATTTCCATGAGGATTCACTTCATTCCTTTGTTTAATTTGCATTGGCTGAAACTATGATAATGATAGCCTATTCTGAATAGAAAAAGCACCTGCCATTCTCTAAAATAAGAGTTGTCAGAAACAACAAAACTTAGAAAAGAGGAATTACAATGGCAAAAGCGGTGTTTTATCATGCGGGTTGTCCGGTATGTGTAGATGCGGAGCAGATGATTCTGAACTATCTGGACCCGGCCAAAACCGAAATCGAAGTCGTGAATTTCAGCACGGATACCTCCCGGATTGAAGAAGCTGAGCTGGCAGGAGTGAAATCCGTTCCGGCACTTGTTCTGGATGGTTTGGTCTATCATATTAATTTCGGAGCCAGCATGGAGGATGTTAAAAAGTAATCAAAGTATAATCTTTTAGATATTGAGCTGCAAATACATCCTATTCCACAGGTATGAAGGGATGTGTTTGCGGCTTTTTGCGAGTAGATGGAGTAGGAAGTCTGCTGTTATGATAAAGTGTATAGGATAACGGGACATAGCCCGGAAGAATGGCGGGAGGCTTAACAGAATGTTGAATATCAGATACATAGAGCGCAGAGATAATGCGGCCGTTGAAGGGATTATCCGGGAATGTCTGATTGAATTCGGGGGCAACCGTGACGGTCTCGCCTGGGCTGATGACAGCATGCATGACCTATACACCTATTACAATAGTGCTGCGAACAGGGCTTACTGGATTGTTGAAGAAGATGGGGAGGTGCTTGGCGGCTGCGGAATTGCACCTTTTGATGAGGAGAACGGGATCTGTGAGCTGCAGAAAATGTATCTGTCATCCGCCATCCGCGGCCAAGGAGCTGCTGCAGATCTATTAGGGACGGCGCTGGCATTCGCCAGGCAGCATTACAGCAGATGTTATCTGGAGACGCTGCAGACCATGCAGGCCGCAGGCCGTTTCTATCTCAAACATGGTTTCGGGCTGCTGGATGCTCCGCTTGCCGGTTCAGAGCATTATGCCTGCGACGCCTGGTATATCAAAGATTTGTCTTAGAAATTCAGAACATTGTATCCACAATCCTTCCTTGAAGATCCAGGGAGGATTATTTTCATTTTTCAAATTACGCGTCCTTGTGATAAATGACTCTGACAAAAGCTCTCCATTTTGAAATAGTGTATGTACACGATAAATACAACAGGAGGAGAATAATCTATGACAACAGCCGGAGACCCTTCTTCACCCAATATCCGCGTTTCCAGTGTCTGCAGCTGTATTAATCTGCGGAGGGCTTCCTCAGCAGTCACAGGAATATATGACGGATTTCTGTCTTCAAGCGGTTTAAATATCAGCCAGTTTTCTTTACTGAAGCATATTTACTCCCTCGGACCGGCAAGTGTCAGCGACCTGGCACTTAAGATGAGACTGGACCGGACCACTATTGTCCGCAATCTCAAGGCACTGGAACAGATTGGCTATGTGGAGGATATTTCTCCGCAGGGAAGCCGGAACCGCCTGCTGATCCTGTCGGAGAGCGGGAAAGTGAAATATATAGCTGCCGGGAACCAATGGGAGCAGGCGCAGAGTTTTTTGCAGGAGGCATTGGGCGATGAAGATATGAAAGTACTTACTACCCTTTTATCCAAAGTGGAGAAACTGATGGCCTGAGCATAATCTCGACTCTTGGTTCATCAAACTTTACGCAGTAATGACGCAACAGCAGTTGCTTATCGCCAATTCGTGTATATACACGATAACTTCCGGATAGAAAGAGTACACTCAAGAGGAGGGAAGACCATGCACCCAGACAGTGCTGCAATTAATGAAAGAGCGGAAGAGGAACAGAAGCAGCTCATTATTGAAGTGATGAAAGCCTTTGTTAAGGAGAGCCCATTGAACTGGTCAGATGTACTTCAGGGACCTTATTATGATGAGCCTATCATTCAATTTGCTTCAGCTGACGATCCTTTGTTTCAGGAGTATAAAAGCATTATTGGTCCCGGCCATGCAACGCCAAAAGAGGTAATAGAGCGTTCATTCGGTTCAGGGACCTACAATGGCGGTTCGGTGATCAGCATAGTGCTGCCCATTCATGAATCCATCAGGAAGGCCAACCGTCAGCAGAAGGATAGAGCTTCACGGGAGTGGGCCCTGCTGCGTACGTTCGGGGATGAGTATTTCTTGAAGGCGGCACGCATTCATCTGACGGACTATATAATAAACCTTGGCCGCCTTGCGGCTGCGCCGCTGGATACGGATTGGTACGGGATCTCCAGTACAGAAACGGGCCCAATCTCCAATTGGTCAGAACGTCATGTTGCTTATGCTGCCGGGCTGGGCACCTTCAGTCTTAATGATGGATTCATTTCGGAGAAGGGAATTGCCATACGGCTGCTGTCGGTAGTAACGGATTTGCAGTTACCGTCTGATCCAAGATCCGCGGCTACTCATACGGGAAATTGTTTGTTATGCAGCAAAGGGAGCTGTGGCGTCTGCATTACCCGCTGCCCGGTGCAGGCGATCAGCACAAACGGCCATGACAAAATCGCCTGCATGAAATTTGTGTATGGCCAGAGTTCACGGGAGTGGGCGGTCCAGAACGGCGGAGAGGCTACATCAGGAGCTGGCTGCGGGTTATGCCAGACCAAGGTGCCCTGTGAGAGCAGAAATCCGATGCGAAATGTTAAGTGAAGTACGAAGCACTTCCCTGGTGGAGGTGCTTTTTTGTCTATTCAGGATGTTTCGGGCTGACCCGCTGCTGCAAATCATCACGATCATTGAATCGCCTATCTTTTCCGTAGAATTAGCTATTATAGATTGCACTGCGTTAAAACTATAATGAGTGTGTATTGCAGTGAGAGGGGGCTGGGCAGAACTATCGCAAGCCGGTTGAGTAGAGGCAATATCAGTAGAGTGGCACCTGCACGTTGGAAGCGAATGATGGATTGGTAAGGATTTAATTTTTTGTAATCGCTATCATTCTAGTACTTCAGAAAATTCTATGTGCCATTCTAACATCAGATTAAGGAGGATTATAATGCGCAACAAGTATGTCGTATGGTCGCTTGTAGTAACGCTGCTAATCTCAACTCTGTTTATGGCCGCCGGACCGCTGACACATTCATCAGCTGCCGGTGGACAGAATCTGACACTTAACAAAACCATTACTTCCAGCGGCCAATCGCAAACGTATACGCCTGACAATGTCAAGGACAGCAACCAGAGCACCTATTGGGAAAGCACAAATGATGCTTTTCCCCAGTGGATTCAGGTTGACCTGGGTGCGCTTACCAGTATTGACCAGCTTGTGCTAAAGATTCCTGCAGGCTGGGAGACACGCACGCAGACGCTGGCCGTACAAGGGAGTACGAACGGTTCCACATTTACAGATATCGTGGCTTCGGCAGCCTATGTATTTAATCCATCGGCTGCTGGCAACAGTGTCACGATTAACTTTGCAGCAGCCAGTACGCGTTATGTGCGCCTGCTCGTAACCGCGAACACCGGATGGCCGGCAGCCCAGTTCTCTGAGCTTGAAATTTACGGCTCCAGCAGCCCAACGGCCACGCCTGCAGTCACTCCTGCTGCAACTCCGGTTCCGGCCGGTACCTATGAAGCAGAATCTGCCGCACTCTCCGGCGGGGCGAAAGTGAACACTGATCATGCGGGTTACTCCGGTACGGGTTTTGTTGACGGTTATCTGACCCAAGGACCGGCAACTACCTTCACGGTGAGTGTAGCTGCAGCGGGTTCGCGGAATGTTACGCTGAAGTACGCTAACGCGAGCGGAAGCGATAAGACCCTCAGCATCTATGTGAACGGAGTCAAAATCCGCCAGTCCACCTTGCCGAATCTGGCGAACTGGGATACCTGGAGCACGAAGGCCGAGCTCCTGACGCTGAACTCCGGCAGTAATACCATCGCCTACAAATATGATGCCGGTGATACGGGTAACGTCAATCTGGATCAGATTGTAGTAGCGGCAGCAGTGACCGCCACGCCGACACCTTCACCTACAATAGCTCCAACAACGGCTCCATCACCAACACCGGTACCTACGGCTACGGTGGCGCCTACTTCCACAACTACACCTGCGCCTACCGCAACTCCAGTTCCGACGGCATCTCCAACGCCGACCGCCACACCGGTTCCAACGCCAACGGCGTCCCCTGGAGGGAACATCGCCATTGGTAAGGCGATCAGCGCATCCTCCAGCACACAGAATTTCGTTGCCGGTAATGCCAACGACAACAATACGGCTACTTACTGGGAAGGAAGCGGCAATCCAAGTTCGCTCACGCTTGATCTCGGCGCCAATCATAACATCACTTCGATTGTACTGAAGCTGAACCCGGCCACGGAATGGGGGACACGGACTCAGAATATTCAAGTACTAGGACATAATCAGAGCACGACAACCTTCAGCAATCTGGTCTCCGCTCAGGCGTATACGTTCAACCCAGCCAGCGGAAATACGGTTACCATTCCCGTTACGGCAACCGTCAAGCGTGTCCAGATCAATATTGCTTCCAATTCAGGTGCCCCTGCGGGACAGATTGCCGAGTTCCAGGTCTATGGAACACCTGCACCGAACCCTGACCTGACGATTACAGGCATGTCATGGACTCCGGCTTCTCCCGTTGAGACGAATGAGATTACATTGAATGCCATTGTGAAGAATAGCGGCAGTGCCGCAGCAGCGGCCACGACAGTCAATTTCTATCTGAACAATGAGCTGGCAGGCTCGGCCTCGGTAGCCGCTCTGGCAGCGGGTGCTTCGGCAACCGTGTCATTGAATGCCGGTACCCGAACAGCCGCCACCTACCCGCTCAGTGCCAAGGTAGATGAGACTAATCAGATCATTGAACAGAATGACAGCAACAACAGCTACAGCAGTCCTTCATCACTTGTTGTTGCTCCTGTATCAAGCTCTGACCTTGTAGGTACGACATCCTGGACACCGGGCAATCCGGTAGCTGGTAATAGCGTATCCTTTGCAGTCAATCTCAAGAATCAGGGGACGATTGCTTCCGCAGGAGGTGCGCATGGAATCACTGTAGTATTGAAGAATTCAGCTGGCTCCACCGTGCAGACCTTCACCGGATCCTACAGCGGGGCGATTGCTGCCGGTGCTTCTGTGAATGTCTCCATCCCGGGGACATGGAGCGCTGTCAACGGCAATTACACCGTCACCACAACAATTGCTGCAGATGCGAATGAAGTTACGACCAAGCAGGCTAATAATGTGAATACCGTTAATCTGGTTGTATATGCCCTGCGCGGAGCAAGCGTGCCCTATGCCCGCTATGATACGCAGGATGCGACCCGTGGCGGATCTGCTGCACTGAAATCTGCTCCAAACTTCGATCAGACGCTGATTGCTTCAGAAGCATCGGGTCAGAGTTACGTAGCGCTTCCTTCGAATGGCTCTTATGCCCAGTGGACCGTCCGTTCAGGTCAAGGCGGCGCCGGGGTCACGATGAGATTCACCATGCCAGATTCGGCTGACGGTATGGGTCTTACCGGAGCGCTGGATGTATACGTAAACGGCACCAAAGCCAAAACAATCCCGCTTACATCCTATTACTCCTGGCAATATTTCTCCGGCGACCAGCCCGGTGATGCACCAAGTGCCGGACGTCCGTTGTTCCGCTTCGATGAAGTACACTGGAAGATGGATACACCGCTTCAGCCGGGCGATACGATCCGTATTCAGAAGAATAACGGGGACAGTCTGGAATACGGGGTAGACTTCCTGGAAATCGAGCCTGTCCCGACAGCGATTGCCCGACCGGCCAACTCGGTATCGGTAACCGAATACGGTGCAGTTGCGGGTGATGGACAGGATGATCTTGCAGCCTTCAACAGCGCGGTTACAGCAGCAGTCGCAGGCGGCAAATCACTCTATATTCCGGCCGGAACCTTCAATCTAAGCAGCATGTGGGTGATTGGCTCCGTCAGCAATATGATCAATAACTTTACGGTTACTGGTGCTGGTTACTGGCATACCAACCTGCAGTTCACCAATCCTAATGCTGCGGGCGGCGGGATCTCGCTCCGCATCCTGGGTAAGCTTGATTTCAGCAATGTCTATATGAATTCGAACCTGAGATCACGTTACAACCAGAATGCCATCTACAAAGGCTTCATGGATAACTTCGGCAATAACTCTATCATCCATGATGTCTGGGTAGAGCATTTTGAATGCGGCATGTGGGTGGGGGATTATGCACGGACCCCGGCAATCTTCGCGAACAATCTGCTTGTGGAGAACAGCCGCATCCGTAACAATCTGGCTGACGGCATCAACTACTCCCAGGGTACCAGCAACTCGACCGTCCGCAACACCAATGTGCGCAATAACGGAGACGATGGTCTGGCCGTGTGGCCGAGCAACACTTTCGGTGCTCCGGATGGGGTGAATAATACCTTCTCGTACAATACAATCGAGAATAACTGGCGTGCCGGCGGTATTGCCTTCTTCGGAGGCAGCGGCCACAAGGCGGATCATAACTACATTATCGACACGGTAGGCGGTTCCGGCATCCGACTGAACACGACCTTCCCGGGTGCGCATTTCAACAACAACACGGGCATTCTTTTCTCGGATACCACGATTATCAACAGCGGCACCAGCCGTGACTTGTATGACGGGGAACGCGGTGCGATTGACCTCGAAGCTTCGAGTGACCCGATCAAGAACGTAACGTTCACTAACATCGATATCATCAACACCCAGCGCGATGCGATCCAGTTCGGGTATGGAGGAGGATTCTCCAATATCGTATTCAACAACATCAACATTAACGGCACAGGGCTCGATGGAGTAACTACCTCACGCTTCTCCGGCGCCCATAAGGGAGCTGCGATCTACACGTATACCGGCAATGGCTCGGCTACATTCAATAACCTGACTACCAGCAATATTGCTTATCCAAGCCTGTATTATATCCAGACCGGATTTGGGCTGCTGATACAGTAGACAGGGATAGTAAGGGGAGGGGCTCAAGCGGGCTCCTCTTTTTTTATTGAATATAATTCATGATCTTCGATAAATTACGACAGCGTAATATCTGCCCTCCATGCTATCCTATTACTAATACATAATGGCTATACAAAGGGGAAACGTTGATGAAAAGGTTGCTTTATATCATTTTGGCAGTAGGTTTAATGATGAGTGTAACGCTCACGGGAGAGACGGGCAGTTCATATGCTGCACAAGCTGATAAGGTATTGCGTATTGGTCTGGGAAGTCTTCCAGAGGTACTTGACCCGGCAGTAATTGCAGATGACAGTTCAGTTACGGTTGTCAAAGGATTGTTCGAAGGCTTGGTCCGCCTGAATGCTGCTGGCCAGGCTGTGCCGGCAATCGCAAAATCATGGACCCTATCGAATGATGGCCTAACCTACACCTTCACCCTTCGTTCGAATGCGAAATGGAGCAATGGGCAGCAGGTGCTGGCCTCGGACTTCGAGTATGCCTGGAAGCGGGCGCTCGCACCGGAAGCAAAGCATGTCTACGCTTTTAATATGTACATGATTAATAATGCGCAGAACTACAACGAGGGAATTCTCAAGGATGCTGCCAAAATCGGCGTAAAGGCGTTGAATAAAACTACTCTTCAGGTCACATTAAAGGAGAAGAGCTCCTATTTCATCCAGCTGCTCGCGGAGAGCATCTATCTGCCGGTGTACCCGAAGACCGCAAAGGCCAACAGCAAATGGGCAACAGACATCAAATCAATGGTAACTAATGGTCCATTTAAGCTGAAGCAGTGGTCCTACAAAGAAATTATTCTAGGTAAGAATCCGGATTATTATGCGGCCAAAGAAATCAAGCTGTCTGAGGTACGCTTGCTTCTGCCAAAAGCCGGAACTGCAAATCCGACGGCTGCTTTCGTCAATAAAGAGGTGGATTGGGTTGGAGGGGGAGGACAAGAGATTCTGGATTCATCTTCTATAGATTACAGAACCTCCAAGCTTACTTATGAAGCGCCTTATGCATCTAATTATTACTATCAATTCAATCTGAATAAGGCTCCTTTCAAGAATCTGAAAATACGTAAGGCATTGGCTATGGCCGTTGACCGCGAAGGACTGCGTTACGGTACTCCTGCATTTGGAGTTGTTCCCCCAAGCATTCACGGGGCGAAGCTGAATTTCAGGTCAGAGGTCTCCGACAAAGCCTATTTTAAAGAAGATGCTGCAATGGCCAAGGCGCTGCTGGAAGAAGGGCTGCGTGAAGAAGGTTTGACTACCCTTCCAGAATTTACAATTATTATGAATGATGAAGGCGACCATGCTTCCATTGCAGAGACTGTCATTTCGGATTGGAAAGAGAAGCTTGGCATTCAGGCAAGCATTGAGGTTCAGAGCTGGCCAGAGCTGATGGATAACCGGGTGAATCAGAATTTCTCGGTGGCTAGAGCTGGTTGGGGCGCTGATTTCAATGATCCGGCATCTATGCTGGAGCTGTTCACCTCCTGGAGTCCGGATAATGATTCAGGCTGGAGCGATGAATGGTATGACGCTTATATAAAGGAAGCCCGGCAAACGGCAGATCCTGTTATACGCATGCAAATCTATACGAAAGCTGAAAAAATGCTTATCGACCAAATGGTGATTCTCCCGCTGTTTTATTGTGTTTCCGGTGTACTGCATAATCCTTCAATCCAAAATGTATACGTCGACTACGACGGGTCTATAGCTTTTACAAGAGGGTTTTGGATGTAAATTTAGGAGAATCTATACAGGAGCTCGGTATCTTACCGCAGCTCTTTTTTTTGCACCTGAACGCATCGGCAAGACAAGGCATGAATAGAAGTGGTAAAATTTACTCAACTGATTTCAACAGGAGGCAAATGATGATGCGGATTGAACCCAGAGAGCTCAGCTACAAAGCATTCCCTGCATCGGAAGCGACAGCGGCGGGGATGAAAGTGCTGACTATGAATCCTGACGCGGTCTATTGCACGGTGCTGCATAATCATACCTATTGCGAGAGGGGCGGTCGGCCTCTGCATATGCATCTGATATTACCGTCACAGCATGAACGTCCGGATGCAACCTGGCCGCTGCTGGTGTTCGTGCAAGGTTCGGCATGGAGGCAGCAGCATCTGGATGCGAATCTCGCACCGCTGTCCTGGATATCCAGACAAGGCTATGCTGTTGCAATCGTGGAATACCGCCCGTCAGACATAGCGCCGTTCCCCGCGCAGATCCAGGATGTCAAGACAGCTATAAGGTATCTGCGGAAGAATGCCGGGCAGTTTAATATTGATCCGGAACAAATCGTAATTTGGGGAGACTCCTCCGGCGGTCATACGGCGGTGATGACGGGGATAACTCCGCATGACAAGACGCTCGATACGGATGTGTACGACGGATTATCCTGCGAAGTGAAGGGAATCATCGACTACTACGGTCCTACAGATATTACCCGGATGAATGAGGCGCACTCTACGATGGACCATGCCGGAGCAGATTCTCCCGAAGGTCTGTTGATCGGAGGTCTGAATGTACTGGAGAATCCGGTGCAGGCGGAACCAACCATTATTATGAATCATATTTCGCAGGAAGTGGATATTCCGCCTATCCTAATAATCCATGGCAATAAGGATCGTCTGGTTCCTTTTGAGCAAAGTGTGCTGCTGTACAACGACCTGAAGCAAAAGGGCAAGGATGTTGAGTTCTACAAAATAGAGGGAGCCGATCATGGCGGCCCGGACTTCTGGTCTGATGAAGTGCTCGGTATTGTCCAAGCTTTTATTACAAGACTATAAAGGGCGGTTTAGATATGAAACTACTATCCTATATTCAAGAGGGCGTCACCCGGCTGGGAGTACATACGGAAGCTGGCATACTGGATGTTGAACATGCTTTGACAGCATCTGGTTACCTGAAAGGAACAAGCTCCGTAACACTGCAGGATGTAATTGCCGGAGGGCCGGAAATGCTATCGCACCTTAACGGACTTGCCGGGCAGGCAGTAAGCGGATTAACTGTGCCAGAATCAGATACCGTAGTTCTGCTCGACGAATCCACGCTGCAGATTGCCCCCTGTGTTCCCAGTCCCGGCAAAATCATCTGTATCGGACTCAATTACCGCAAGCACGCAGAAGAAACGAATGCTCCTATACCGCAGACGCTAATTCTGTTCAGCAAATTCAATAACGCGCTGGCAGCTCATCTGGAGCCGGTACCGTTGCCTGCTGCCTCGCAGAAAGTAGACTATGAGGCCGAGCTTGTAATCGTGATGGGCCGGACGGCCCGGAATGTCTCCAGGGAGGAAGCCTATAAGTACGTTTATGGATACTGCTGCGGCAATGACCTCTCCGCCCGCGATCTGCAGATGCGGACCCAGCAGTGGCTCCTGGGCAAAACCTGTGATAAATTCGCTCCGGTCGGACCTTATCTCGTAACTGCGGATGAAGTGGGGGACCCGAACCAGCTTGCGATTTCGTGTACTGTGAACGGCGAGCTTCGCCAGTCATCCAATACAGCCGATATGATCTTTAAGTGTGATGAGATTATCAGCTATATTTCACAGCATTTCACACTGGAGCCGGGAGATATGATTATGACAGGTACTCCGGAAGGCGTTATGCTGGGGTATCCGCCGGAGCAGCAGGTATATCTGCAAACCGGGGATACAGTAACCGTAGAGATCGAGAAGCTGGGACGGTTGACGAATACGATGACAATTTAGTATGGACTAATCCCGGTTGAATACTATAAGGGCATGATGAGGTCATGAGCGGATAACGCTTGTGGCCTTTTTAACATGCCGGAAGGGACACAATAATAAGTAGCAAGTCTTCACTAATCGTTCAAGATCAAGCAGAATCCGGACAGACAACGGGGCATATCTATGTTATTATATGAAATGAATGAATAAAATTATATTCATTCACAAAGATTCGAAATGAAAGTAGGATCTCATCACTACTCTGGAGGGACAGTCATGAAGAAAGTCACCGCAATCATTGGTAATCAGCAAAAGCATGCCACGTACAAGGCAGTCTGCGAATTTGAAGCTCAGCTAAGGACATACGGGGAGATTGAGTTTGAGTACATTTTCCTGAAGGATTACAGGCTTGAGTTCTGCCGGGGCTGCAAGGTCTGCTTCAGTAAAGGCGAAGAATTCTGTCCGCTCAAAGATGACCGGGATGTGCTGATCGGGAAGATGGAGAACTCCGACGGCGTTATTATGGCCACTCCGAATTATGCATTCCATGTATCGGCATCGATGAAGAATCTGCTGGACCGGCTGGCTTATGTATTCCATCGGCCGCAGTTCTTCGGCAAGACCTATACAGCGGTCGTCAACCAGGGCATTCACGGCGGCAAGGGTATCGTCAAATATCTTAGCAGTATGGGGGAGAATCTGGGCTTCCAGGTAACCCGTGGCTGTGTGCTTCATACGATGGAGCCGATAACACAAGCTGCCCGGGTGAAAAATTCACAGGAAATCCGCAAGGCCGCCGCCAGATTCTACAAAGGGCTTATGCGTTCGTCCCCTCCGGTGCCCACGTTGTTCAGACTGATGCTGTTCCGCTTGTCCCGGACCAGTATTCATAACATGCTGGATGACAAGTCCAAAGATTACCGGCATTACAAGGATAACGGCTGGTTTGAGTCGGCTTATTATTATAAAGTTCCTCTGGGCCTCTTCAAAAGACTGGCCGGACGCCTATTTGATCGGATCGGTCGAAGAATGGCTAAGAACGCTAAAATATGAATGAATAAGATAATATTCATTCACGGAGAATGGGGGATTGAAGTGAAACCAAAGTGGAAACGCAACCTGCTCATTATGTGCATTTCTGTAATTATTATTGTATTGGTTGGACTTGCTGCAGGCTGGCTGTTCACGGAGAAAGAGCGGCGTGAAGCCCGGAATGTTCAAATCGGTGAAGTGGATTTCAAACAGCTGCATGCAGGCAATTATGTGGGTGAATACGCAGGCGGGATGTATAAATGGAGGGCGAATACGGTTCAGGTAACTATTGCAGCGCAGAAAGTAACAGCGATTAAGCTGCTGGAGCACGCGGAGAATCAGCCTGCGGCTTCTACGGAGGAGCTGTTCGGCAGAGTGATCCAGGCTCAATCGCTGCAGGTAGACAGTATCAGCGGCGCTACGCTTACGAGCAAGGCTTATCTCAAAGCGATAGAAGATGCACTTGATCAAGCGCAGCGGTAACAAGCATTAACCAATACTCGGGATCGCTGACTTGGCTGAGGCTGCTTCAATAATGTCAATTAAGAAGCTTCCGCCGCCGGGACGATACGGGTTTGGGCCGGGGCTTTGGCCGGAGCAGCGAAGCGGCTTTTGAACAAATGAATCATGAAGGACAGGATGACAATCGAAAGAACGGAGTAGATCCCCTTGAACAGCCCGATGGAGTAGAACGACCCGGCGATGATCAGACCGTCTAGCACGAACATAACTTTCCCCGGATTCCAGCCGAACTTTTTATGGAAAATTAGAGCCAGGATATTGCTCCCGCCCAGCGATGAGCCGTTCAGGAACAAGTAGGACATCCCGAGACCCATGACAGAGCCGCCGATTGCTGCTCCGAACCAGCCCGGAAGAACGAATTCAGGCAAGCGGGCAGCCGCAGCTGACATCAAGCTTAAAGCGGAGACAGCGAACAGCGTGGATACGGTGAATTTCCAGCCCATTTTGAACAGGGACAGCACGTAAAAGGGGATGTTGACCAGAAGATACGTAACGGAGAAAGAAGTACCCAACCAATAGGATAAACTGAGCGACAAACCGACGGTTCCACCGGTGATGATCTCGGAATGCTTGAGGATAAGTACACCAATGCTCACGATAAATGTGCCCAGCAGCACCTTGAGGATTTGCAGTATTCCTTGTTGTAATCTCTGGCTGGCCCTGATATTTCTTTGCTCAGTGAACTCCAGTTGAATTGTATTCATGTCAGGTTTACTCACTCCATCTCTATATTGAATCATTGTTATGATTATAAAGGGAGTTCGGAAATCCGGCAAAAACATGCATTGCTGCGCGTCCGCTTGTGCGCGTATATCCTTTAAAAGGATAAAGTTACGCTTGATACGTTTGGTTTTTCGGATTATTTATGTTGAGCTGGCAGTGCAGTCTTGTCGCCAATTCTTGAAGCAGAGGCTGTTATTAAACAAGAACATACATGTTATATTTTCTCACTTATGTTTCTTGCAAGATTAGAGCATCATGAATTTTACTCACAAAAAAAGAGCTAAGCCTCCTGCCACAGCAGAGGTCCTAGCTCTTCAAGATTCATGCGAGAAATCAGCTGTTCAGCAGCTCGGATTTCTTCCGGTCGAATTCCTCTTGCGTAATTGCGCCCATATCCAGCAGCTGCTTGAATTTCAGCAGTTCATCCGCGGCACTAAATTTCTCCGGTCTTGCAGCAGCAGTTGTTGCCGGCTCTGGCTTCGAATCAAACCCTAAGTCAAAAAATTCGCCTTCAATTACATTAATCTCCGAATCTGCAACCGCACGCTGTACCTTATCCCTATCCTGCGCCAGCTGAGCCTCTGAATAATGATCGCAAGCATCGTACAAAGCTTCCCGCAGGCGGTGCCCCATAGGCTTCATGGAGAAATAGGTCATCCCGCCGGAGAGAAGTCCGCCCAGAACAGGTATGAACTTGGATGCGCCTTGGGCAAAGGTTTTCTTGGTGATTTTAATCCCGATATAAGAAGAGATTTTCTTCAGCAGCGGGTAATACATCGTTTGGGCCAAGTCTTGCCGGGTCTGCTCATTCAGCAGCTGCCGGGAATTAGGTGCGTTCAGAATGCGCAGCATCGAAGCAGAGCCGGCCACTCCGAACATCACTCCCAGATATAACGTAAGCTCACGGCTAACCTGCTCCGAATCCGGGGTGTTGCCTTGCCACAGATCCGCGCCTCCATACAGGTAGGCTAATTCCTGGGACAAGCGCATCGCTACGCCAAAAAACTGCAGGGTGTCTGCCGGAATGGTCGCCGCCATGGCTAATCCTCCCGGAAGTCCGGCTGCTGTGGAGGCTGCAGTACTTAAGATAGTACGCTTTTCAATTAGCGTCTTGGCTAGTTTGTCAATGACCGATAGGCTGATCCCGGCCTCAAGCGGTCCTCTTTCCAGAATGGTACTCATATTTCCATAAGTATCATATTTGGCAAACTGCTGAGCAAGGAATTCACTCCGGTCTACCTGTACCCCGGGAAGCTTCACTGCACCAGCCAAAATCATCTCCATTGTCCCTTGCCCGGATTGCTGTTCGTTTGTCATCTCAGATCTCCTTAGAATCGGTATGTTGAAATTTGCTACTCTACAATATTCGGCACCGCCTGCGGATCACCTCCTAAATACTGCCATCCCTCCCCTCATCTTAATGCAATCTTAATGCCACAGCCAATTCCATAATGTCATGCTGATTGTGCACATGATATACTGACGCTATCATTAAGAGTACGAACGCACGGCATGATGCCATATAGGAAGGACCAATCGAATGGCAGGATACACAACGGATGAGAAGCAGCGGGGCAGGCTGAAAATATTCTTCGGATACGCACCCGGGGCAGGTAAGACCTGTGCTATGCTCTATGCCGCCCATGAAGAACAAAAGGAAGGTATTCAGGTGGCCGCAGGCTTTATCGAGTCTCATAACAGAGCAGATACGGCGGAGCTGCTGTCAGGGCTTGAGCGTCTTCCACCGCTGGAAATATCTATTCACGGGGAAATAGTCCGGGAGTTTGACATTGACCTCGCGATCCGCAGAAGGCCGGAGCTGATCCTGGTTGATGATCTCGCCCACACCAATGCTCCGGGAGGCCGACACAAAAGAAGATATCAGGATGTGGAGGAGCTGCTGCGGGCTGGAATTAACGTATACACCACGGTAAATGTGGAACATATAGAGAGTCTGACCGATGTCGTGACCTCCATAACGGGTATTCCTGTGCTGGAGCGTATTCCGGACAGCGTATTTGACCGTGCGGATCTGGTGGAGTTTGTTGATGTCGGACCCGGCGATCTGATAGACCGTTTAAAGAAAGGCCGGATATACCCGGATGAACAGCTGCAGCAGAAACATGCCGGTTTCTTTATTCCCGAAAAGCTGATTGCCCTGCGGGAAATTGCACTGCGTTATACAGCTGACCAGCTGAACAGAATTGCCGTTCAGCTCGGGGAGAAGGCGGCCAGTGCTACCTTTTATACGAAGGATCATATACTGGTCTGCCTGTCCTCGGCAATCTCCAGCAAGAAGGTGATCCGCACTGCGGCCAGAATGGCCGACGCCCTGCATGGAACGTTCACGGCACTGTATGTGGAAACGTCGAGGACAAAAGAATTAACCGCCAAGAACAAGGCAGAGCTGCGTGAGAATCTGAGACTGGCAGAGCAGCTCGGGGCACAGGTCGCGACCGTATATGGGGAGGATGTTCCCGGACAAATTGCCGAATACGCCAAAACAAGCCGGGTCTCCAAGATCGTTCTGGGACGTTCGCAGCACAAAACCCGCTGGCCGGCCAAATCTAACATTGTCGACAAGCTGACGGCGTCCGCTCCGAATATTGATATTTACATTATTCCGGATAATGGGCCTTCCTTGTACAAAAAGTTCCCGCAATATGCCAAATCTCCGCATCTGACGCTGGCTGATACAGGTAAAACTATAGGCATCCTGGCGGTTTGTACTTTAATCGGGTTGTGGTTCAAGCATCTCGGCTTCAGTGAAGCTAATATTATTACCGTATATATTCTTGGTGTTCTGCTGGATGCGATGGTTACAAAAGGGCGGTTGTACAGCGGGGTAACTTCGATTTTGAGTGTGCTTGTCTTTAATTATTTTTTTACTGCGCCTTTTTTCTCTCTGCAGGCCTATGATTCCGGTTACCCGGTGACTTTTCTGGTGATGTTCTCAGCCTCGTTCATTACGAGCACCTTGACTTTGAGGGTTAAGGAGCAAGCCCGGGAATCCGCGCAGAAGGCTTACCGTACCGAAGTTCTGCTCGAGACAAGCCGGAAGCTGCAGCAGGCCAAGGATACTCCGGCAATCATCAACGAAACGGCACTGCAGATGGTCAAGCTGCTGGACCGGAGCATTATAGTCTATGAGGTAGTGGAGGGGGAGCTTGCCGAACCGCTGATTTTTGCCAAGGAGGAAGCTGCAGTTGATCCCCAGAGCTATATCTTCGATGATGAACGCAAGGTTGCGGAATGGGTGCTGCAGAATAATAAGCGGGCAGGAGCTTCTACAGATACGTTCTCGGCAGCTCATTGTCTGTATCATGCGGTACGCGGAGGGGATACGGTCTTTGCGGTGGCGGGCATTGTAATGGAGCAGGAAGAACCGCTGGAGGTTTTTGAGAAAAGCCTGATGATTGCCATGCTGGGTGAATGTGCCCTTGCCCTGGAGAAAGATAAGCTGAATGAAAAGCAAAAGGAAATCTCTCTGCAAATCCAGCAGGAACAGCTGCGCACCAATCTGCTGCGGGGCATTTCACATGATCTGCGCACACCGCTTACGAGTATTTCCGGCAATGCGGGCATCCTGATCGGCAATTCGATGGTCCTGAATGAAGAGCAGAAGAAGGAACTGTATAACGATATCTACGATGATTCCATGTGGCTGATCAATCTGGTGGAGAATCTGCTGTCCATTACCCGGATCGATAACGGCGCCCTTCACCTCAATTTTCAGGCGGAGCTGCTGGAGGAAGTGATTGCTGAAGCGCTGCTGCATGTAAACCGCAATAAGGATGAGCATCACATTGAGATCCGGCTGGAGGATGAGCTGCTCATGGCCAGAATGGATTCACGGCTGATTATTCAGGTCATCATCAATCTGGTGGATAACGCGATCAAATATACTCAATCCGGGTCACATATAACGGTATCCGCCAGACGCGAGGCGGGCTGGGTAGTGGTGGAGGTTGCTGATGATGGCCCCGGCATTTCAGCTGAAGCCAAAGCCAAGGTGTTCGAGATGTTCTACACGGCAGACAACGTGCGCGGCGACGGCAGGCGCGGATTAGGCCTAGGGCTGGCACTCTGCAAGTCGATTATCCACGCCCATGGCGGCAATATTGAATTACGAGATCACGCACCGCAGGGGACGGTATTCAGCTTCACCCTGCAGGCAGAAGAGGTGAACGTCCATGAATAAACCTTTGATACTTGTGGTAGAGGATGACAAACCTATCCGCAAGCTGATTACGACAACACTGGAGACCCAGGGCTATAAATATCATACGGCCGAGACAGGGGAAGCTTCAATTCTGGAGGCCGTATCCAGTCAGCCGGATATCATGATTCTGGATTTGGGGCTGCCCGATATGGACGGTGTCGATATTATCCGGAAGGTCCGGGCCTGGTCCAATATTCCGATTATTGTGGTCAGTGCGCGCAGTGAAGACCGGGACAAGATTGAAGCGCTCGATGCGGGGGCAGATGATTATCTGACCAAGCCGTTTAGCGTGGAGGAGCTGCTGGCCAGGCTGCGGGTTAGTCTGCGCCGGATCCGGGGGGACAGCGAGAAGCTGATGAAGGATTCGTCTGTTTTTACCAACGGGAATTTGCGGATCGATTACTCGGCAGGCTGTGTCTGGCTTGAGGATGAAGAAATTCATCTGACACCGATTGAATATAAGCTGCTGTGCCTGCTGGCCAAGAATGTGGGTAAGGTATTGACCCATAATTACATCCTGCATGAAATCTGGGGCAGCCATACGTATGATATTCCGGCACTGCGTGTATTTATGGCTACGCTCCGGAAGAAGATCGAGAGCACACCCTCACAGCCGAAGATTATCCAGACGCATATTGGTGTCGGTTACCGGATGCTCCAGGCGGGAGACGACAGCAAGGTGATCTGAACCGGCTGGCGGAATCCGCACAGCTCCGGTTCCAAATAACTTCCATAACCATGTCCTTAACGGACATGGTTATTTGTCGTTCCAGCTATGGAGGCGGCTAACTGGAGCGGCTGCGCTACCGGCATTTTAACGAAATCTTAATTCGCTGAAGCAAACCCTAATCCTGAACTAATGGCGGGAGTGGTAAGCTGAACCGGAAGTGAAACACAGAAGAAAGAAGGCAATATTCATGGATCTGATGTTTAGAAATATCGGTCTGCTCACGGTCATAACAACATTACTGGTGCTGATCAAAAAGAGATACGACTGGGTCGGCCTGCAGCAGGAAGGCTGCTATGAGAACTGTGATGTATATAAAGCAGCGGACCGGTTCGCTAATGGAGCGTCTCCAGAGGAGGTTCGGGCGATTCTCACAGACAGCTTCGAGTTCGATCCGAAGGGGACGGAACAGATTCTTGCCCGGGCGCTGCCCCGCAGAATGGAACCGGACGGGGGCCATCAGGCTTTTATCCAGGCGGTCAATCAGGTGCTGGGAGAGGATATTTACCGCTCTTAATGTCATCTTAATACGCCTGCTGAAACCCTAACCCTGAACTAACGGGAGAAATGTTACGCTAGACCGGAAGTTACAAGAGAGAGATTCTTATAAATTCGGATGAGGAGTGGCAAAGACAATGATGGATGTGTATATGACGGTGGCCTTGGCAGCGGTATTCGCTTTGTTCTACGCATTTGTGCAATGGTGCGGTCATGTGGTGGATGAACAAGGGGGGAATGAGTGATGGCGGTAGTCCTTGCGGCAACGTTACTCCTGTTTCTGTATCTGGTTTATGCTTTGATTCATCCGGAGAAATTTTAAAAAGGGGGCTGTAAAAGCTGAAAGAGAATCTAAACTTATGGATTAGCCATGACTGCGGTGAACATTTGGACTTCCGGCCGCTGTTGTCATCAGATTTCTTGATTTATACCGCTGATCGCGGTGGAAATCCGCTGACAAAGGCGGTCGCTAACGCTCCTACAGTTCCAAATTTCCCCTCCGTCACTTTACCTTATAACGTTGATTTTTAATCTATTGATACAGTATGGAGAGAGAGTAGGCAAGAAAGAAATGAAGGTTAGTTTGTATATTGAGGAGGGTCATCCGTGGGTATTGTGCAAATTATAGCAGTCATTCTAATTCTGGTGCTGCTGGTGAAACCGGCAGGAACTTATCTATATCATGTATTCTCAGGTGAACCGAACCGGACAGACCGGATCTTCGGCGGAACGGAGAGAGGCATTTACCGTCTGATCGGGCTGAAGCAGCGGGGCGGGATGTCCTGGAAGAAATATGCGGTCAGCTTTATTGTAACGAATATAGCCTTGGTAACATTCAGTTACATCCTTCTGCGGCTGCAGAAGGGGCTTCCGCTCAACCCGGGCGGGATTGGCAATATGGAAGAGACGCTCACCTTCAATACGGTGATTAGCTTCATCACCAATACGAATCTTCAGCATTACAGCGGGGAGACAGGCGTGTCCTACTTCTCGCAGATGGCTGTAATGACGATGCTGATGTTCACTTCGGCGGCCAGCGGATTCTCGGTAGCTGTCGCTTTTGTCAGAGGGATTACAGGCCGCAGCTCGGTGGGGAACTTCTTCGAAGACTTCGTCAAAGCGCATATCCGGGTCTTCATTCCGCTCGCGCTGCTTGTAACACTGGCGCTCGTTGCGCTTCATGTGCCGCAGACACTGAAACCTGCACTTGAGGTTACGACGCTCGAGGGGCAGAGCCAGCAGATTGCGATCGGGCCGATTGCCTCACTGGAATCCATTAAGCATATCGGAACGAACGGCGGGGGCTTTTTCGGAGCGAACTCGGCGCATCCTTTTGAGAATCCCAGCCCGCTGAGCAATGTGCTGGAGATTCTCTCCATGTGGCTGCTGCCCGCTTCCCTGCCGTACATGTACGGGAAGTTTGCCAAGAACAAACGCCAGGGCTGGATGATTTTCGGTGCGATGATGACGTTGTTCGTCGTGCTGCTGGGACTGAATTATGCTGCTGAAAGTGCGGGTAATCCGGCGGTTAACGCGATGGGCATTGATGCCTCGCAAGGCAGTATGGAAGGGAAAGAGGTGCGGTTCGGGATTGCGCAGTCCGCTCTGTTCACAACAGTTACTACAGCCGCCACAACCGGCAGTGTGAATAATATGCATGATACGCTGACGCCGCTCGGCAGCATTACGCCTCTAACGCTGATGATGCTGAATAACGTGTTTGGCGGTAAAGGTGTCGGGCTGGTCAATATGCTGATGTATGCAATACTCGGAGTCTTCCTATGCGGGCTGATGGTCGGCCGGACGCCAGAATTCCTTGGACGGAAGATTGAAGCGAGGGAAATGAAGCTGATTGCCATAGCCATTCTGATTCATCCGCTGATTATTCTGGTTCCGACCGCCGCTGCTTTTCTGACCGACCTTGGTCAGGGGAGTATCAGCAACCCCGGATTCCACGGGATGACCCAGGTTCTGTATGAATATGTGTCCTCTGCAGCCAATAACGGCTCTGGCTTTGAAGGACTGGCCGATAATACCTCCTTCTGGAATATCACAACGGGTATCGTCATGCTGCTAGGTCGGTATGTCTCGATTATCGCCATGCTGGCGGTTGCAGGTTCACTGCTGCGTAAGAAGCCGGTGCCGGAGACGATTGGTACCTTCCGTACGGATAACGGACTGTTCACCGGAATACTGATTGGTACGGTGCTGATTATCGGCGCGCTGACCTTCTTGCCGGTCATTGTCCTCGGTCCAATTGCAGAATATTTGACTTTACGGTAGGGAGAGGGAGAGAAGAGAATGAGTACTGTACAAAGAAAAAAACTGCTGACAGGTCCTATCCTTCTAAGTGCGGCCAAGGACAGTGTAGTGAAGCTTAATCCGGTAACGTTAATGAAGAATCCGGTCATGTTCGTGGTTGAGGTCGGCACGGTAATCGTACTGCTTATGGTGCTGGCACCAGGCTACTTCAATGCGGAGCATTCGGTAGGTTTCAATATTTCGGTATTCTTCATCCTGCTGTTCACGGTGCTGTTCGCTAACTTCGCGGAAGCACTGGCTGAGGGGCGCGGCAAAGCGCAAGCCGATTCGCTCAAAAAAACGAAGCAGGACATTACAGCCAATAAGCTGGCTGGATCAGCGATCAAGCAGGTTCCGGCTTCCGAGCTGCGCAAAGGCGACGTTGTTCTCGTCAGTCAGGGGGAAATGATTCCCGGTGACGGTGAGGTGATTGAAGGTTTGGCCTCTGTAGATGAATCAGCTATTACCGGAGAATCGGCGCCTGTCATCAAGGAAGCCGGCGGGGACTTCGGCTCAGTTACAGGCGGTACCCGCGTAGTTAGTGATCAGATCAAGGTGCGGATTACGAGTGATCCGGGCGAATCCTTCCTGGACCGGATGATCTCGCTGGTTGAAGGGGCGAAACGACAGAAAACACCGAATGAAATTGCCCTGAACACGCTTCTGATCAGCTTGACGATTATATTCCTGATCGTTGTAGTTACGCTGCGTCCAATAGCTGATTACATCGGCGTTCAGCTGGAGATCCCTGTGATGATTGCTCTCCTGGTCTGTCTGATCCCGACTACGATCGGCGGACTGCTGTCAGCCATCGGGATTGCCGGGATGGACCGTGTTACCCAGTTCAATGTGCTGGCAATGTCCGGTAAAGCGGTGGAAGCCGCCGGGGATATCAACACAATGATCCTTGATAAAACCGGGACGATCACCTTCGGCAACCGGATGGCGAGCGAATTCGTCACGGTAGGCGGTGAGTCAGGAACTGAGTTGGCCGCCTGGGCGGCAGTCAGCTCGCTGAAGGATGAGACCCCGGAAGGACGCTCCGTACTGGAGCTGGCCAAGAAGCTGGAGCTCAGCTATGACGGCAGTCTTGCCGAAGGCGGAGCATTCGTCGAGTTCAAGGCTGAGACCCGGATGAGCGGTATCGATCTGCGCGACGGACGCCTGGTGCGTAAGGGAGCCGTAGATTCCGTGAAGAAATGGGTGCTGTCCCAGGGCGGTGCAGTACCGGCTGATCTGGACAGCAACTCGGATGCGATTGCCCGGTTAGGCGGCACACCGCTTGCGGTTGCAGTAGATAACCGGATCTACGGGCTGATCTATCTGAAGGACACGGTTAAACCCGGCATGAAGGAACGCTTCGATGAACTGCGCAGCATGGGGATCAAGACCATCATGTGCACAGGCGATAATCCGCTGACGGCGGCTACCATTGCCCGTGAAGCCGGAGTCGATGACTTCATTGCCGAGAGTACACCGGAGGACAAGATCGCGGTTATCCGCCGTGAGCAGAATGAAGGCAAGCTGGTAGCCATGACTGGTGACGGAACCAACGATGCGCCTGCACTGGCACAAGCCGATGTGGGGCTGGCGATGAACAGCGGCACGACCGCTGCCAAGGAAGCCGCGAACATGGTCGATCTGGATTCTGATCCCTCCAAGATCATTGAGGTTGTAGCAATCGGGAAGCAGCTGCTTATGACCCGCGGGGCGCTGACTACCTTCAGTATCGCTAACGACATTGCCAAGTATTTCGCCATCATCCCGGCGATGTTCACACTGGCGATTCCGGAGATGGAAGCCCTCAATGTGATGGGGCTCGGCTCCCCAAGCTCTGCCATTATCTCGGCGCTGATCTTCAACGCCATTATTATCCCGCTGCTGATTCCGCTGGCTATGCGCGGTGTCTCCTATAAGCCGATGAGCTCTACGAAGCTGCTGGCGCGGAATATTGTCATCTACGGGCTTGGCGGCGTCATTGTTCCGTTCGCAGGGATCAAGCTGATTGATATGATTGTTAGGATTTGGATTTAGTACACTCACACGATTGAATTCTTAAGGAGGCAACACCATCATGGCCAATTCCAATAAAGAGACTGCCGAAGAGCAGCAGTCACCTTCAAAAGCTGCCTACATCTTCACAATTATACGGCTAAGCGCGGTATTCATTGTACTCTGCGGAATCATATATCCGCTGGCGTCTACCGCGCTCGCCCAAGTGTTAATGCCTTCGCAGGCCAACGGGAGCCTGCTGAAGAATTCAGCGGGGCAGGTGGTCGGTTCCACACTGATCGGGCAAAATTTCACGGATCAGGCGTTGTTCCAGAGCCGTGTATCCAGCATTGAGTATAAGGCTGAAGCCTCGGGTTCGAACAACTATGGACCATCAAATCCTGATATGCTGCAGCGCACAAGCGATTCAATTACCCAGTGGAAGCTGGATAATCCCGGTGTACCCGTAAGTGAGCTGCCTATTGATCTGGTCACGAACTCCGGTTCAGGTCTCGATCCGCATATTTCACCGGCAGCAGCGATTGTGCAGATTCCCAGAATCAGCAATCTGAGCGGGATTCCTCCAGAGACACTTACAGCCATGGTGTCTGCGTATACCGAAGACCGGGATCTGGGACTGTTCGGTGAAGAGCGTGTCAATGTACTGAAGCTGAATCTGGCATTAACGGAACTCAAAGCGAAGTAATACCGGTCTGAACCCTGCCCGTAAGCTATACGGACAGGGTCATTTCCGGTTAGTGCCGCAGGAAAGGAGGTTAACTTATGGCACCATATAAACGCAAGTCACCGGAGGAAATCCTCTATTCCATCTATCAGCTGCAGCGGGGGCGGCTGAAGATTATTATCGGCTCGGTCAGCGGATCGGGCAAAACCTACCATATGCTGGAGGAAGGCAAGCTGCTGAAGCATCAGGGCATCGACGTAGTGATCAGTGCGGTATCAACCATGGGCCGGGCGGAAACCGTTCAGCAGCTTGGCGATTTGGAACGGGTTCCCAGCATCCACTGGTGGAAGGACGGGAAGGAAGAGAAGGATCTTCCGCTGGAAGCATTGCTGGAGCGTAATCCCGAGGTGCTGCTGGTCGATGGCCTGGCGCACCGCAACCGTGAAGGCGCCCGGTTCCCGACACGGCTGGAGGACATCCGTTATCTGATGGATCAGGGGATCAGCGTGATTACTACCATTAATGTCTATGAGCTTGCCGGTATGGGTGAGAGAATCTATGAGATGACCGGTATCCGTGCGGAAGACACCGTACCGCTGAACACACTGGAATTCGCGGATGAGGTACGGCTAATCGATGTCTCTCCGGAAACGATTCTGAAGCGGATGGAGGAAGGGGTGCTTGGAGAAGGGGCTCATCCCGCCCTCTCCCGCCGGGGGAATCTTGGCGTGCTCCGCGAGCTGTCTCTGCGGCTGATGGCGGAAGGGGTCAATGATTCGCTGGAGAAACACCGGGAAGCCGAGGGGCTGATCGGACCTTCCGGTGCAACGGAGCGGATTCTTGTCTCTGCGCAGTATCACTGGAATGGGTCACTTTATATCCGGAGGGGGCAGCAAATTGCCAAACGGCTGAACGGTGACCTGATTATTGTTACATTTCTCGTGCGCGGCCGCCCGCTGACCAAGGATCAGCAGGTCTTCAAGCGTTCCATTCTCAAGCTGACGGAACGGATCAATGCCAGGTTTGAAGAGTTAGAGTTGCTCCGCTTAAGGCTGCTTCCTTCGCTGCTCGTGCGTTATGCGATTCAGAATAATGTCACACGGATAGTCATGGGCCATTCGCAGAAAAGCCGCTGGCAGGAGAAGTGGCATGGCTCCATCGCCAGCCGTGTCCTGCGGCGGACGAGGAACATCGATGTGTTCCTGATGGCAGACCGCGCTGAACGGGACGGGGAGCGGATTCTGCCGGTCCGCTCGGCCCCTAAGGGAACAGAGGAGCCCTTCCACCGCTTAACCAGCCAGGAGCTGGAGCAGCGGATTGAGAAGATCCGCCGTGGTACCTTCAAGGTCTATATCGGCGCAGCCCCAGGCGTAGGCAAAACCTACAAAATGCTGCAGGAAGGCAATCTGCTGCTGAACAGAGGGATTGATGTTGTAGTCGGTCTGCTGGAAACTCACGGCAGGCTGGAAACGAAGGGGCAGGTGGGCGGATTAACGACGATCCCCAGAGCACAGATCCACTACCAGTCTGCTGAACTTACGGAGATGGATACGGAGGCGATCCTTGCCCGGCATCCCGAGGTGGTGCTGGTGGATGAGCTTGCCCATACCAATGTTCCCGGAAGCAAGACGAAGAAACGTTATGAGGATGTAATCAGGCTGCTGGAGAACGGGATCTCCGTCATTACCACAGTCAATGTGCAGCATCTGGAGAGCTTGAATGATGCCGTGGAACAGTTAACCGGAGTGCGTGTCCGCGAGACAGTGCCGGATGCGATCCTGCGTATGGCGAGTGAGGTGGAGCTCATCGACGTTACCCCGCAGATGCTGCAGCAGCGGATGCGGGAAGGGAAGATTTACGCTGCCGAGAAGGTCAATCAGGCGCTGGAGTCTTTCTTCAAGATCGGCAATCTGATCGCGCTGCGTGAGCTGGCTCTGCGCGAAATTGCCGATGATGTGGATGAACGTCTGGAAGCGTGGGACCGCGAGCCCTCCCTCCGGGGTCCCTGGAGCAGACGGGAAGTGATCTTCGTCTGTGTGGACACCGGCCCGCAGGCCGAACGGTTAATCCGCCGCGGCTTCCGCATAGCGCACCGCCTGAAGGCTGAGTGGCATGTGCATTATGTTCATTGTACCCGCATACGGACAATAGAAGAGCAGAAGCGGCTTGATACGCTGAAGCATCTGACGGAGCGGCTGGGCGGCGTCATGGATATTACCGAGGCCGTCAGCCGCAAGCATCTGCATAAGCATCTCCTGCAGCGGATGAATGAAATGCAGACGACCCAGCTGATCATCGGCCAGTCTCGCAGGCCTCTATGGCGTGCATTGTTTAAAGAAAGCTTCGTCCATTACCTGCTCCGGCATGCCCGGCATATGGATATGCTGATCGTCGCGGTTCACACCCCGATTGTAGAATGAAGAAGATCCGCCGGGCCTGGGCTCAAGCTTATTAATAGACAATCACCTGCCCATTGTTCATAAATGTACAGACATGCCCGCATTGGCAATTGCGCAACATCACCTCTGCTGATAATCTAATGAACAGATGTTCAGAAAAGAACAAATGTTTGAAGATGAGAGGGGATTAATATGCGGATATTAGTTATTGGAGCAGGTGTACTCGGCAGTTATTTGGCACATGTGCTAGTTCGGGGCGGTAATGACGTAACGGTGCTCGCCCGGGCGAAGAGAGCGGCTCAGCTGCGGCAGGACGGACTGGTGATCCGGCATTATTTTCAGCGTAAAACGACTGTAGACCAGGTGAAGGTCATTTCTGAACTGCGGACGGATGATATCTATGATCTGATCTTCGTAGTGATGAAGTACAATGACTTCCCGGCGGTGCTGCCGATTCTCGCGGACAACCTGAGCACCAATATTGTTCTGGTCGGCAATAACGGAGATACTCACGGGATGCAGCGGTTCTTCAAGGAGTATAGCCGGACTCCACAGAATATAGTATTCGGGTTTCAGCTTAGCGGAGGGATCCGGGAGAAGAACGGCCGTGTAATTAGCATCCGTATGGGCGTCCAAATGGTACTGGGCAGCCTGGAAGGGGAGGTTCCCTTCAAGCCCGAGCTTGCGCAGGCTTTCCGGCAGACGAAATACAAGCTTGATTATCCGGAGGATATTAACGCTTGGCTATTGAGCCATATTGTTCCAATTGTAGCTATCACTTCGGTCAGTTATCTTCATAACGGCGACTTGGCAAAAGCAACAAAGGATAACGCCCGCTGGAAACAAGCTGTTGCGTTGATCGATGAAGGGTTCAGCGTGCTTGACAAGCTTGGCATTAAGACGAATCCGGCAGCACTTGTCAAAGGGGTTAAGCGGCATCCAACAATGCTCTACCAAGGAATGAAGTTTGTTCATAAAATGCCTTTCATGAAGCTGGTGGACGGCTCCTTCAGCGAGATTTCCGCACTGTATCAAGCGTTTGAGCCGCTTAAACAGCATGCGGGTCTGTCCACTCCAGCCTGGGATGATTTCAAGCAGCAAACGTTCACGAAATATGCCCTGGAGCAGAAATGACGAACCAATTTGTAACGGATACCGTATAATTGCACTAACCAGAAACAACTCATGAAGAGACCGCTGCTGCGGACCTTTATGAGTTGTTTTTGTTATGCAGCTTGACACTTCCCTGAATAAGGGTATACATTTGTATACAAGTAATATTCGTATACAAATGTATACACAAGAAGGAGGAGAGCAGCATGCGCGAAGGTAAATATGAACATAGAGGGCACAAAGAGCACAGAGAGAATTGTGGACATCCCCATGACGACGGCAAGAGGAACTTCCAAAGCGCCCAAACCTTTCGCCGCGGCCGGGCGATTGCTTTTCTGGACCGGCTCCATGTCAAACGCTCTACCTTATTGCAGCAGCTCGACCAGCCGGAATTCGAAGCTATCAGACAGGTGATCAGCGGTGAACTGAAAGCAACGGATGGAATCATCCAGGAATTCATCCAGGCCTTCGAGCTGCGTGAAGTACTGGCAGAACAAGAGAATACAACTGAAGGAGTGGACATAAACCATGACAATCATTGATACCATTCAGACCCGCAGAACAATTAAGGCTTTCAAACCTGACGCTATCAGCGAGAATGAGCTGAACACATGGCTGGAGGCGGCGAGCTATGCTCCGAACCACCGGATGAACGAGCCTTGGGAGCTGCTGTTTATTGGACCCGAGACAAGAGCCGCGCTGAACCATAAGACAGATTTCGGCGGTGCTCCATTGTTAATTGGCATTCTCTCCAAGCCAGCCGCCAGCCCGATGGAACGTGATGAGAACGTTATGGCCGTCTCCTGCTATATTCAGAATTTCATGCTGGCTGCCCATGAAGCAGGCGCAGGTGTGTTCTGGTCGTCCCTGGGCGCTTCGGTCCGGGGCCGTGAGATTCTAGGCGTGCCGCAGGAGCATGATGTGATTGCTGTACTCGCTGTGGGTTATCCGGGGGAAATCCCTGCTGCCAAGCAGAGAACGCCAATTGCTGATAAAATCACATACTTGCCGTAAACGGACGACTGATGAGATGAAGGTGACCTGAATGTGGAAACTCAGGGGGTTCATGAAGCCGTACGTACTCTGGTGCGTGCTCGCCCCGCTGTTAATGGTAGTTGAGGTTGTTATGGACCTGCTGCAGCCGGCGCTGATGGCCAGCATCGTGGACAAGGGCCTGATGATGAATGATCTGCCGCATATTATTTCGACAGGCGGGATCATGCTTGGGGTTGCCATCGTAGGTATGGTCGGCGGTGTAGGCTGTACTGTTTTTTCAAGTATCGCTTCACAGAATTTCGGAAATGATCTGCGGATCAAGCTGTTTGAGCATATCCAGACCTTCTCTAACCGGAATCTGGACCGGCTGAAGACCGGATCGCTGATCACCCGTTTAACGAATGATGTGGTGCAGCTGCAGACTTTCATGCAGATGATATTACGGATGTTTGTACGGTCTCCACTGCTGCTGATCGGTAGTCTGGTGATGGCGATCCGGATCAGCCCATCGCTGGCGCTAATCCTGCTGGCTGCGGTGCCGCTGCTGTTCATTCTGCTATACGTGCTGATCCGTCTATCTTTTCCTTTGTTTGCAAGAATGCAGGAGAAGCTGGATGGGGTAAGCAATGTGCTGCAGGAGAACCTGTCCGGCATCCGCGTAATCAAAGCTTTTGTCCGCGCGGGACATGAGCAGAAGCGGTTCGATGCCGTTAACACAGACTATACCAATACCGGAATTAGAGCCATTCGCCTAATGGCGCTCAACATGCCGCTGATGATGCTTATCCTGAACGCAAGTATTATTGCCGTTCTCTGGTTCGGCGGGCTGCAGAACTGGAGCGGCAAGCTGCCGGTGGGTGAGCTGATCGCATTCATTAACTATGTAACCCAGCTGCTGATGTCCATGATGATGCTGAGCAATATGCTCGCGTTCGTATCACGGGCTAAGGTGTCAGGAGACCGGGTGAATGAAGTGTTCGCAACCACAAGCGAGATTACAGATGCTTCTTCGGCGATTAGTGATGTAATTACGCATGGCCGGATCGAATTCAACCATGTCTCGTTCGCCTATAACCGGGCAGATGAGAATCTTGTGCTGGAGGATATCAGCTTTGTTGCGAACCCCGGCGAGACAGTTGCTATTCTTGGGGCCACCGGTGCCGGCAAATCGACTCTGGTCAGCCTGATTCCACGGTTCTACGAGGTGTTGTCCGGAGCTATTGCCATTGACGGAACAGACATCCGGCAGATTGGCATTGATCATCTGCGCAGCCGGATCGGCTTCGTAATGCAGCAGTCGCTGCTGTTCAGCGGCAGCATCAGGGACAATATCCGCTACGGCCGTCCGGAAGCAACAGATGCAGAGGTAGAGCAGGCAGCTATAGCCGCCGAAGCACATGGATTTATCAATACGCTGCCGCAAGGCTATGATACCTTGCTCGGGCAGCGCGGCGTTAATCTGTCCGGCGGACAGAAGCAGCGGCTGTCCATCGCGCGTGCGCTGCTGATTCAGCCCGCCGTTCTGATTATGGATGACAGCACCAGCGCGCTGGATGCGGTAACGGATGCGCGGATTCGTCTGCTTCTGAAGACTCAGCTGCGGAACTGCACCATAGTGATGATTGCCCAGCGTGTATCGTCAATCATTGATGCGGACCGGATCCTGATCCTGGAGAATGGCCGGATTGCTGCCCAGGGCACCCATGAAGAACTGATGGCAGACAGCGAGATTTACCGGGATATCCGGGAGTCGCAGCTGAAGGGAGAGGAGGAGCCTTATGTCCAGTCATCCTAATCAGGCACAGGCCCCCGTTCGACCAGGCGGGTTCGGCGGGGGGCCACCCGGCGGCCGCGGAGCTGTGGTGCCGAAGGTTCGCGCGAAGAACCGTATGGCTACGATCAAGCGTATCTGGTCCTATCTGAACCGTCAGCGTACGGGACTCATTATGGTCTATATATTTACAATACTTAATTCCGTAGTAGCACTAATCGGGCCTTACCTGCTCGGAAAAGCAATAGACTCGGCAATTATTCCCCATGATTATGGGCTGCTCGTCCGGTTCTGCATCATGCTGGGCGGTGTTTACCTGCTCGGCAGCGCCGTCTCCTGGGTACAGGCCTATGTAATGACTTCCGTGTCACAGAGAACGGTGTTCGAGCTGCGGCGTGATCTGTTCGCTAAATATCAGGAGCTGCCTATAGGCTTCTTCGATACGCGTGCCAATGGCGAGCTGATGAGCCGGGCAACCAATGACATCGACAACGTATCGAACTCATTGAATCAAAGTGTTACCCAGCTGCTGAACAGTCTCATCACATTAAGCGGCTCGCTGGTCATTATGCTGATGCTGAATGTTCCGCTGACGGTAATCGCATTGGTGACGATCCCGCTGGTCCTGCTGGCCAGCCGTAAGATTACAGGCTTGAGCCGGATCTATTTCAAGAACCAGCAGCAGCATTTGGGTGAACTCAACGGCTTCATTGAAGAAGCGATCAGCGGCCAGAAGGTGATTAAGCAGTACCGCAGAGAAGAAGCGGAAACGGCAAGATTCCGTGGAATGAGCGGTATACTCAATAAGGTCAGCATTAAGGCGCAGATTGTATCCGGGCTGGTCGGTCCGGTCATGAACCTGATTAACAACCTGGATTTCGCGCTGATTGCCAGTGTGGGCGGTTGGATGGCATTCAAAGGACTGGCTACGGTCGGGGTTATTGTCAGTATGCTGAACTACGCCAAGCAGTTCAGCCGGCCGATATCCGAGCTTGCGAACCAGTACAATCTGATCCAGTCGGCAATTGCCGGAGCGGAGCGTGTATTCGAAGTGATGGATATGCCTTCGGAGTACACCGGCGAGCAGCCGCAAGAGCTGCCCCGGGTGCACGGGGAAGTGATTTTCCGTGATGTGGTCTTCGGCTATCAGGCGGATGCTCCGATCTTAAGCGGTGTAAGCTTCGAAGCGAAGCCTGGCGAGAAGATCGCACTCGTCGGCCCGACCGGGGCAGGGAAGACCACTATTGTTAACCTGCTGACCCGCTTCTACGAAATTAACAGCGGGGAGCTGCTGATCGACGGAAGAGATATCCGCGAGCTGAACAAAAATGAGCTGCGCAGCCAGTTAGGTATGGTACTGCAGGATGCGCATGTATTCTCAGGAACGATTCGTGAGAATATCCGGTTCGGCCGTCTGGACGCTACCGACCGCGAGGTTGAAGAAGCTGCGAGCCTGGCTAACGTCAACGGATTCATCGCAAGATTGCCGCAGGGATATGATACGATGCTGGGTACAGAAGGAACGACACTCAGCCACGGCCAGCGCCAGCTGCTGACGATTGCCCGTGCCATCCTTGCCGATCCGGCTATCCTTATTCTCGATGAGGCGACCAGCAGCGTCGATACCCGGACTGAAATGCATATCCAGCAGGCGATGCGGACCCTGATGAAGGGCCGGACCAGCTTCGTGATTGCCCACAGGCTCAGTACGATCCAGGATGCGGACCGGATTCTCGTCATCCAGGGCGGTCAGATCGCCGAGCAGGGCAGCCACGAGCAGCTGCTTGCCCTTAAAGGTGTGTACCATGAACTGTATAACAGCCAGTTCAAGCATGCGGTTCAGGCAGGGTAAGGCAGCAACAGTACATTTGATAGTTACTTTTCAGGAGGGCAGCGCAATGCGCTGCTTCTTTTTTTGGGGAAATATGAATCAGGGCACATAAAGGACATAACACTCGACTATGCTGAGTGGTATAAACGGGCGGAAAGCGGGGACTACATTGAAGAAAAAATTGCTGCTCGTCGAGGATGAGCTGCGTATCCGTGAACTGGTATCGGATTATTTCATCCAGAACGGCTGGGAAGTGCGCGAAGCCGACAACGGACAGGATGCGCTCCTCTGGTTCGATTCACTTCTGCCGGATCTGCTGATTCTGGATATCATGATGCCCAAGCTGAATGGATTTGAGGTCTGCCGGGAAATCCGCAAGCAATCAGCGATCCCCATTATTCTGCTGACCGCCAAGTCTGCAGATGACGACAAAATATACGGCTTTGAATTAGGTGCAGATGATTATGTTACCAAGCCCTTCAGTCCCAAAGTACTGGTGGCCCGGGCAAATGCGCTGATGAAACGGGCCCAAGGCACACATCTGCCGGATTCGGGCATTGTGAAGTTTGGTTCGGCGATCTTCAACACGCTGGCACACCGCCTGGAGGTAGAGGGTGCAGAAGTCGAGCTTACCCCGAAGGAATATGATCTCTTATGGCTGCTGATCCGCAATAAGGGGATTGTGATTTCCCGGGATACGATCCTCAGCCGGGTCTGGGGAATTGAATTTGAAGGAGACTCCCGTGTCGTGGATAGCCATATCAAGAAACTGCGCAGCAAGCTGGGTTATGAGTCCCGCTATATCCGTACGGTCATCGGTACAGGGTACAGGTTTGAGGTTGAGGAATGAGAAGACGCGGAATTACCTTTAAGCTGTTTGTGATGACCGTGATCTTTTTTGTATGTTTTTACGGGATGGTAATCTTGAGCCAGCTGCTGTTCTTCGACAGCTTCTACCAGAGCCAGAAGGAGAACAGGGTAGAAAAGCATCTTAAGAGCTTCGGGACGGGCTATACAGAAGAATCCTGGGGGCGGAGCCGTACTTCCCGCGAACTGGTCCGCTTCATGCTGCGCAATAAGACTCAAATGGTCATTCTGAAGCTGGATGGCCGAATGAAGTCTGAGGATCCGTTCCGGATGAAGGTGATGGATGGAGACGGCAAGATTCAGGTGATTCCGATGTCCCTGTTCATGAACGAGTACGGGGATCCGCTTAGGGCAGCCAATCTCAAGGAAAATGATCAAGTCACCGTCCTGGGAGAACGTCTTGAGGAAGACAATGACCCCGGGAATCTGATCTATCCGCTCACGATTACGAAGCAAGGCGGTCCGCAGATCGGCGAGGAGCCCGAAGATGGGATGAGTACTATTTCCGGGACAATCACTGAACTTGTATTACCGGATCTGAAAGTCTGGAACCCGCGGCAGGGCATCCTCTTCGAGGCCTTGGAGGACTGGTTTCCTCTGACACTTGACCAGAACGAAGAACTACGTAATCTGAACATAGTGAAAGAGGAGTGGACCGCTCCCTGGAGCGGTATCCGGAATTCTATCATCATTCTTCCGGTCAAGCAGGCGAATGGGGAAGTAGAGCTCTTATTCACGGTCACCTCCCTGCAGGATGTTAAGGATTCGAATGTAGCGCTGCGCTGGTTCTTTTTATATCTGGGGATCGGCGGGTTTGTTCTGATACTGGTCCTGTCGCTGTTCTATTCCAAGATGGTTACCCGGCCGTTGATTAAGCTCAATAATATCGCCAAACGGATGGTGTCGCTCGATTTCACAGGTCATTCTTCGATTCGTCAAAAGGATGAGCTGGGCAGCTTGTCCAAAAGCATGTTCACTTTGTCGCAAAGTCTGGATGCTGCACTGGGTGAGCTTCGTGAGGCGAATCAGCAGCTGGTTGAGGATATGGAGCAGAAGAAGAAAATGGAGCAGATGCAGCAGGACTTTTTTGCGAGCGCCTCTCACGAATTGAAGACTCCGCTCAGTATTATCAAGGGATTCGCCGAAGGTCTGGAGGATGGGGTTAGCGCCGGCAAACAGGATCATTATATCAAGGTCATTATCGAGGAAGCCGACAAGATGGAGTTTCTCGTCAAAGATATGCTCGATTTAGCCAAGCTGGAGTCCGGAACCATCAAACTCCGCAAAAGCTCCTTCATGCTGAGTGAAATGACGGAGAATGTGACGGACAAGCTGATACATTCACTCGGTGACAAGCAGCTGAATGTGGTTATTATTCCTGCGAACGAGCGGCCGCTTTATGCCGATGCGTCCTGGATTGAGCAGGTAATCAGCAACCTGCTGACCAATGCGATCAGACATGCGGAGCATGGCAGTACAATAACCGTTGCCGTGGAGGGTCAAGAGAAATCACTTTCATTCAACATACACAATAAGGGTGAGAATATTCCCGAGGATCAGCTGGAGCAGATCTGGGAGCGCTTCTACCGGGCGGAGGCTTCACGCAGCCGTCTGACAGGGGGAACGGGACTCGGGCTGTCGATTACGAAGCAGATATTGGATATGCACGGCTGCCGGTATGCAGTGATAAACACAACGGACGGCGTCTGTTTTAGTGTGACCTTTGAAGGCTGAACGGACTTATTACAACCTGTCAAGAATTCTTATATTTTGAGAAAGGAGTGAAACAGCATGAAATGGAACTGGCTGCCTTCAATGTGCACACTGGGAAACCTGGGACTTGGATCAGTTTCCTTGCTTTTCACCATTCAAGAACGTTATAATCTCGCCTTACTAATGATACTGCTTGCGGCAATATGTGATGTCATGGACGGATTACTGGCTAGAATACTCAATTGTACCAGCGATTTCGGCAAACAACTGGACTCTCTGGCAGATATTATTTCCTTTGGACTTGCTCCTACCTTCCTCATATTGCTGTACAGGCTGGAGAATATGCAGTGGCTTGGACCTGTTGCAGCGATTGCATTCCTGATCTGCGGGGCGCTGCGCCTGGCCAGATTTAATCTGTCTGCGCCTTCGAAGGGGTTCACGGGGATGCCGATTACGGCTGCAGGCGTTATTTTATCAATGATTGCACTGGTGGATGAACGGATGAAGCCGGAGCTGGTCATCGCCGTAATGGGGCTGCTGTCACTGCTCATGGTAAGCCGGATTCCATTCCCGTCGTTCAAAAAATTCGTCAACAGGAAGTGAAGCCTTATGCCCTGGATCATGGAGATGATCTCGCAATACGGATATATAGCTATATTTGCACTGCTCGCGCTGGGTCTTCTTGGACTCCCGGTTCCCGATGAGCTGCTGATGCTGTTCGTGGGCTATCTATCTTCGACAATGGTGCTGAATTTCTCAGTTTCGGTGCTGGTATGCTTCATCGGCTCAATAACAGGTATGCTGATCAGCTATACGATCGGTCTGAGACTCGGGCAGCCGGTGGTGGATAAATACGGGAAGTGGATAGGGCTTACGCCGAAGCGGTTTGCGAGTGTGAAACGATGGTTCTTCCGGTTCGGCAACTGGACGGTCTTCATCGCTTATTTCGTCCCGGGCCTCAGACATGTTACGAGCTATATCTCCGGAATCAGTGCAATGTCTTTCAGGAAATATCTGGTTGTCACCGTTGCCGGTGCATTTATCTGGTCGCTTCTGTTTGTTTCAATCGGGTATCTGGTGGGTGCAAGGTTATCCTTTGCGTAGCTTTGCATAGTTTTGCAATGACCGGAGCGGGCAGGGTATGATGATAGCTGTAGGTAATAATCTTTTATAATCAAAGAAGATATTACTATGGTTAAACCTTCTATTATATACTGTAAAAAACATCCACTTATTGCCGTGTGTGCATTGCATTAGGTGAGAAGCTATAGTGATCTGAGGAGGGAATACCGTAATGCCGGAAACACAAGAAATAGTCATTGAAGAATACGTGCCTGCCAAACATGCCGCGTCCATTGCCGAGATGTGGAATCGGAGCTTTGAGAGCTGGGGCGGGGACAATACTTACCGCACAGAGGAAAGTGTACTCCGTGAACACGAGAACAGCACGCTGCTCAAGGTATTTCTGGCCGTTGCGGGCGGAGAGGTTATCGGATATTGCAGCTTCTCCCACTACAAAGAGGATACAGGCGCGCTTTATATTCCACTGCTCAATGTCAGACCGGATTTCCATGGACGTAAGGTTGGCAAGAGACTGGTGAGACAAGCTGTCGACGAGACCATCCGGCTTGGCTGGCCCCGGCTTGATTTGTACACCTGGGCAGGGAACGTCAAGGCGGTTCCTACCTATAAGAAAAGCGGTTTTTTCTGGGAGAAACGGGACGATACCACCCACCTGATGAACTTTATCCCTTCAGTGCTGCAGACCGGAGCGGTGAAGTCTTATTTCGGGAAGATCGACTGGTATAACGACAGCATCCGCGAGATCAACGTTCAGCCTGACGGCCAGGGGGATAACGGATTTGACTATTTTACATATGAATGGCTGAAAGACGGCCTGCAGCTGAAAATGCAGTATGAGCGGAGCGGCCGCGGCCTGCGCCTGATAGAGACGGAGGATTACCGGATACAGGCAACGATTCCTGACCGGCATGAGCTGCCTTTTGGAGCCCGATACCCCATTGTCTATGAAGCTGTGAATAAAAGCGGAAAGCCTTTGGCTCTGGAGATTAAGGGCATAAGCAATCCGCAAATCAGCTTTGAGCTGAACGGAGCGCAGGAGATTGAATCCGAGGCAAGGATCGAAGGCAGCTTCTTCATCCATCCGGCAGAAGAGGAACAGAGTATCTATCAGACCCATCCGGTCGTTGAGGCCGAACTGCTCATTAATGGCCTGCCTGCAGTATTCAAACTCGGGGTTGAACCCAAGTTTCCGGTCAAAGTACAGCTGCATCTGCCGGACAGAATAGCTTATATAGGCGAAGAGCTTGAAATTGATGTGATTGTCGAAAATGAATACAACGCAGATACGGTGTTCGTCTTCGACCTGCCTGATGATGCTATACTCGCTTTCGGGCAGTCTGCACTTAAAGTCGAAGTTCCGGCAAAGGGCCGGAGAACGGTTACTGTACAAGCGCGGCTGCAAGTCTACGGTATTTGGCATCATAATGTGAAGATCCTTAATGGGGGCAGCAGTCCGGAGGAGGCCGCTTCATTAATTCTCCAGCAGGAGATGAGCCTGGTCTTCCCTGGGGCAGATGCTGCCTTTGGCGGCAAAACGGAGAAGGAATGGATCATCAGCAGCGGAAGATATTCGGCAGTCCTGGAGAAATCCGGCAATACGCTGAAGCTATATGACGGCCGTAAGAATGTCGTTAGCCTGCCTTATCCGAAGTTCGGTCTGCCTTATACCAATGAGTTCAAGAAGGTATCGCCTGTTGAAGTGCAGTATGGTACAGATGATGGAGCCATTGTGCTTGAAGCCGTCTATGAACTGACAGCAAGAAAGGGCATGCTGCTGACCATGGTGGTGAAACTGAACAGCAATGGGCTCATCTCCCGGCATTTCAGGATTCATAACCCGCTGGACACGGATCAAGAGGAAGAATTGGTCCTAAAGGACAGCTTCGAGTTCAGCCTTAGGGGAGGCGTTATTCCTTATAACGGCAAGTATCTGGATTTGAAATCAGGTGCAGAAGCTTCTAGCCCGGACTACTGGGATGTGCAGAAGTTTACAGAGAACTGGATGTTCGCTTCCCATGGAGCAATCTCGCGGGGAATCGGCTGGCCGGCAGAATTAGAGCTTATCCAGGAGTCGTGGCTGCATGCAGTTGAGCATTCGCTGGGCCGGATTCCGGCTGGAGGCAAGCTGGAGACAGCACCGCTGCGGATTGCGCTGGGGACCTGGAATACCTGGCAGGATTTCCGTTCGTTCGCACTGCAGTGCAGCAACAAGCGCGATCTGAATGCTGCACAACAATTGGACGTGAAGCTTAATCAGGGTAACCCGTTCATCAGCGGTCAGCTTGCACTCTCTATTCTGGAGCAGAAGAAGAGTTATTTGGACGGAGAGATCACTGTTTCTTCTCGTGCAGGCAGCATTGAGGAGACATCGATTACGGTACAAGTTGAACACAAGCTCTCGGAAATCAGCCTTCCGCTGACCCGTTCATCAGGCTCTGAGCCCGATCTCCTTACACTGCAGCTGGATATGGATATTTATGAGAGCTCCAGAGCTTTCCTTGTCCTTCCTGTGTCGGATCAGGTTATCCGCCGTCAGACGCTGGAGATTGAGCAGTCCCAAGTGCTTGCCGTAGACAACGGAATTCTGCGGATACAGGCCAGCAGCCATTTTGCCCCGGGATTATTCTCGCTGGAGTATCAGGGCCAGGAGTGGCTGGATTCCTCTTTTCCACAGCCCATAGCTAAATCCTGGTGGAATCCCTGGGTGGGTGGGATTTTAACTTCGGTCACTGACATGTCATTACGCAGCTTCATGGAGGAGCCGCGGACCGCTGAGTTCGCTGAGCTCACGGACGATAAGGGTAACCGCTGGTCGGGCATACGCATGAGCGTGACCATTCAGCAGAATGATAAATACAGAGGGCTTATCCTGCATCAGTATTTCATGATGCTTCCGGGTGTGCCTGTGCTTGCTTCTACTGTACACATTGAACAGAATACAGGCACGCCGTTATATCCGCTCGAGCTTGAAACCTCGTCCCATTACCGTGCGGCCGCCGAGCTTAAGGACAGCAGAGGGTATCTGAAGAACAGCAGTGGTGAAGAGCTTGTGTATAAGGCAGGAAGAGTCCAGCTGGGGGTTAGAAGTACTAACGGAATCCTCCAAATGGGCTCCACAGAACGTAAACAGCGCCTGACTCTAGTTACTGCACCGGATCTTACTTCAACAGCCTTGATGGCTAACACTCATGCGGCACTGTCTTATGCCATAGACCCGCTGTATCTTCAAGACGGGGAAGAGCGGTTCAGCAAGCCACAATTCTATCTTATCTCGGATCTGAAGATTCCTGAGCAGGCCTACGCCGATCTGCTGACAATCCGCTTCAACAAATGAGCTGAAGAAAGGAAGCACCCATGAAAATCATTGACGCACATGTGCATTATTCGAATATTGATACCTTTCACGAGACAGCCCGGACTTTAGCGCATATCGATTATACCGGCAAAGGACTCCTGGAGGAGTTCCGCCGTTCCGGTGTTGTCGCGGGAGTCGGTATGGGCGTAACGGAGACGGCCGCCGGTGCTTTTCCGGATTCCGAAGCGCTTAATCCCATGCTGCTTGATCTTAGCGGGACACTTCCGGGCAATTTGTTTACCTGTGCCGGAATTAATCCGCTGACCCTCCATCTGGACGGGCAGCTGGAGGCGCTGGAACAATCGCTGCAACAGAAGGATGTCGTTGGAATCAAGCTCTATGCCGGCTATTACCACTTCAATGTGGGGGATGAGATCTACGATCCGGTCTACAAGCTGGCCTCTGCTTACGGACTGCCGGTCGTTATTCATGGAGGTCTAACTTACTCTGACCGGGGACTGTTGAAATATTCGCATCCGCTGTCTATGGAAGAGACGTTCCTGAAGCACCGGGATATTACCTTTATGCTCTGCCATCTGGGCGATCCCTGGGTTATGGACACAGCGGCGCTTTTGGAGAAGAATCCGAATCTCTATACCGACCTGTCCGGCTGGATCGTCGGAGACCAGGCCAAGGTGGACCGTCTGCTGACCGAGCAGACCTACACCGATCATTTCCGCCGGGCGATTGTATTCGCCGAGAAATATGACCGGCTCGTCTTCGGTACCGACTGGCCGCTGGTTCCGCTGGATGCCTACATTACATTCGTGAAGCATCTGATCCCGGAAGCACACTGGGAGGATGTCTTCTATAATAATGCACTCCGCGTGTTTCCTAAGCTGGAGGAGCGGATTAGAGAACTGGACAACATTTAACCGCAGAAGCACTTTTATCTATCTGAGACTTAGAACAGTGATCCTCCTCTAACCGGGGAATTACTGTTCTTTTTGTTTTTTGCGTGAAATGGGTTGGGGCCAGGGTTTACTCCCGCCTGATGCTTGATGAGGCAACCTGTGCTAAGCTGTTAAGGGTCAGACTTGCCGAAATATAATTATTCCTGCAGATGGAGGGTTATTATCATGCCTCATGTTAAAGTTAAAGACCTGGAATTGTTTTATGAAAAAATGGGTACCGGAGAGCCAGTTATTTTTCTGCACAGCAGTTATTCGCGCGGGTTATTGGCCTTTTCTAGTCAAATTCTGGATTTCCAAAATAAGTACACCTGTTATTTCATTGATTTCCGCGGTCATGGCAGAACCAGGTGTAAAAGTCTTGAATGGTCTACGCCTCAGCTGGCGGATGATATCGCAGCCTTCATGGATTGCATGAGTATTGAAAAAGCGCATCTGATCGGCTACAGCATGGGTGCAAATGTCGGACTGTACCTCGCAGTAAATGATCCGGCAAGAGTTGCTACACTAACTACAATTGGAACCGGCGGATTCTGCAATCCGGCTGGTGCTGAAGACTTTGAGCCGGAGCGTCTGCTGGAGCTTGAGCAACAGGGCATCATCCGTCAGATGAAAGAGAGGCATGAAGAAGCACATCTAGGTAATTGGCAGGAATTCATGCGGCAATCAGCTACTGACTGGCGTAGATATCCGGACCTGAGCGAAGCACAGTTAAGCAGTATCGGCTGTCCAGTTCTAATCATTGCAGGAGAGCACGATACATACGCTGCAGCGGATAAGATCATTCAGCTAGTCTCGCTGATCAAAGGATCACAATGCCTGATCGTCCCGGGTGCCGGCCACCCGCCGCATATGGGAAGGGAACAGCCGGTGCTGGTGAACGATACGATCCTTGAATTTCTCGCAAAGAATTCTAACCTCAAGTGAAAGGGCTGTACATATCTTATGAAGAAAGTCATCGTAATTGGAGCAGGGATTCTCGGGGCATCTACAGCCTACCAGCTGACAACAATGGGGGCAGAGGTGCTGATTGTCGACCGTAAAGATCAAGGACAAGCCACGGATGCGGCCGCAGGCATCATCTGTCCCTGGCTGTCACAGCGGCGCAATCAGACCTGGTACCGGCTGGCAAAGGCTGGTGCACGATATTATCCTCAGCTGATCGCGGAACTAGAGCATGGAGGCGAAACCCATACGGGCTATGCCCGGGTAGGTGCACTTAGTATTCATACGGATGCGGGCAAGCTGGACAAAATAGAAGAGCGGACGCGTCTGCGGCGGGCGGATGCACCGGAAATCGGAGAAATTACGCGGCTTACGGCTGAAGAAACCCGTGAACGGTTCCCGTTGCTTGCTGAAGGGTATGCCTCCGTTCATATCAGCGGGGCTGCCCGGGTAGATGGACGCGCCCTGCGGGATGCGTTACTTCACGCTGCGCAGCAGCAGGGTGCCACCAGAATTGCCGGAGATGCGGCGCTTCAATATGAGCCAGGCCGGGTGACCGGGGTTACTGTAGGTGCAGAGTGTTACCCGGCGGATGAAGTTATTGTGTGCGCAGGCGCCTGGGCGAACCCGCTGCTCCAGCCGCTTGGCATTAATTTCAAAGTCAGCTACCAAAAAGGGCAGATCCTGCACTTGCAGGTTTCCGGTCATCAGAATACTGGAGAATGGCCGGTAGTTATCCCGCCAAGTGATCAATATCTGCTCGCTTTTTACCAGCAGCATATTGTAATCGGGGCAACTCATGAGAATGATATAAAAGGATATAATACCAGAGTGACCGCTGGCGGCATGCAGGAGATTCTGAATAAGGGGCTGGAGGTGGCACCTGAACTGGCAAACAGCACTTTGGGTGAAGTGAGGGTAGGATTCCGCCCGTTTACACCAGGCTTCCTTCCGGTCTTAGGTGCTGTCCCTGGATGGAAAGGGCTTCTCGCAGCCAATGGACTGGGAGCTTCCGGACTCACAATGGGCCCGTTTATCGGCAGCCAGCTGGCGAAGCTGGCACTAGGCAGAGAGACCGATATGGATATTAGCGCTTATGACCTCCAGGCAGCGATGGAGAGCAGATGATTACGAATTCATTTCCTGCAATGGAAGGATTAGATTCAATTCTGCCGCTCAAATGAACTTTTGTTTGACAGAAGAAGATGTGTAATCCATAATACAATCCATACTAAACATATATGATTTATATAGGAAGGGTGGATCACACGTGACCAAGTTAAATGCAAAATTTAGAAAAACGATTGGAATGGGAACACTGACAGTAATGTTTGTAATGCTGCTGGCAGGCTGCTCCGGTTCTAACAACAATGCGGACACCAGTAATGGCGCTCAGGCAAGTGCGAGTCCAGCCGCAACAGAAAGCACAAGCCCAGCAGAACCTGCTGCAGGAGGTACTTTTACCTATGGCCGGCCGGCTTCAGTAACCTCGTTTGATCTGCATAACCAGATCACCTCCAATAATGCGTTTGCGATTGATAAAGTGTTTGAATCACTGGTCGCTTTTGACAGCAAGGGTGAAATTAAGGACTTTCTTGCCCAGTCACACACGATCAGCGAAGATGGCTTAACGTATACCTTCGTATTGCGTGACGGTCTGAAGTTCTCGAACGGAACGCCAGTCACAGCAGAGGATGCCGTGTTCTCCCTGAACCGTCATTTGACGGTTGAAGGTCCGCTGGCGATCTCGGCGACGGTCGAATCCTTCAAGGCACAGGATGACAAGACATTGGTAATTAAGCTAAAAGAACCCTACACACCTTTCATCTCTGAGCTGTCCAACTTCTCCAATGGTATCATCCCGAATAATTTCGGAGGCGTCAGCGAAGAAGAATTCTTCAAGAAGCCGGTAGGCACGGGCCCTTTCGTAGTTGAAACCTGGGACCCTGCTGGTGATGTTACCTTCACCAAGAACACAAACTACTGGCAGGAAGGCAAGCCTTATATCGATAAGCTTGTCTATAAACTCATTGAAGACGACAGTCAGGCGATCAACCAGCTGAAGGCAGGAGAAGTGGATGCAGTAGAAGCGCTGTCCCTTCAGAATGCAGGTGAGATTAAGGACGGCACAGACACTACTGTCGTAACGAACGGCAGCTGGGTGACGGAGCAATTGTTCTTCAACACGCTGGATGAGCATTTCTCCGATGTGCATGTCCGCCGTGCACTGGCGCTGGCGCTGGACCGTGACGGTCTGACCAAAGCATTAACCTTCGGCTATGCACAGACCGCCAATTCTTTGCTGCCGACAACGATTCCATACAACGCCAATGATACCCTTAAGTCATTGAACTTCGATGCCGCCGCAGCCAAGGAAGAGCTTGCCAAATCTGCATTCCCTAACGGATTCTCAACCAAGCTGCTGATCGCTTCCGGCAACAGCACAAGAGCCCAGGAAGCACAGATTATTCAGGCAGCAGGCCAGGCCATCGGAATCAAGATTGAGATCGAATCCGTTGAACTTGCCACCTTCCGTGAACGCTTTTTCGCCTATGATTTCGCGGCGATGCTGAACAGCGGTCAAGCCGACTCTCCGGAAGCGAACTCGATCCTGGCGTTCCAGACCGATCCGGAAGGCTTCAGCAAGTCGTACTGGACGCATTACACGAACGATAATGTAACCAAGCTGCTGTATGAGGGTCAAAAAACAGCAGACGGCGATGCCCGCGCAGCCATCTACACCGAGCTGCTGCAGACGCTTGCAGATGAAGTGCCTTACATTCCGCTCTACTACCCGGATATCCTGATTGGTGCCCGTTCTTCGGTGGATGGACTGGTTGTTCTGCCTAACGGCAGTATCCGTCTGGAAGATGTGCGCTTAAGCAAATGATGAATTCCAGGCAAACCTTAACCGGTGCGCAAGGAAACAATGGTTCTTACAAGTGGCTGGGGATAGCACTTGTAAGAGCCTTAATTGTTATCCTCTGCGTGATGACGGCAGTCTTTTTCCTCATACGTATTGTACCCGGTGACCCTGCCAAAATGATTCTCGGAGAATACAGTACGCCCGAAGCGCTTAAGAATATGCATCACGCCCTGGGGCTGGATCTCCCGCTATGGGAACAATTCATCCGGTTTATGAAGACCTTGTTCACGCAAGGGGATACCGGCAACTCGATTATTATGGGCACCTCGGCACGAGAGCTGATTATGCAGCGGGCTCCTGTAACTTTGCTGCTTATCCTGATTGCCTGTGTGCTTGCGATTATTACTGCACTTCTGCTTGCTACTGCTGCAGCCACACATAAGGATAAACTGCTGGATCACCTGATCCGTATCTTTCCTGCGATCACTCTCGGTATGCCAATCTTCTGGGTTGGCATCCTTTTGATTCTGCTCTTTAGTGTCCGGCTGGGCTGGTTCCCTGTCGGGGGAGTAGGCGAAGGCTTCACAGGGACGCTGCGAAGCTTGGCGCTGCCGGCGATAACGGTTGCTTTTTCACAGATTCCTACGCTGGTCCGCTCGCTCAGAGCGCAAATGCTGGAGGTACTTGAATCCGACTTTGTCGTCACGCTGAGAGCAGCGGGCATACCTTCCAGAGTTATTCTGTTTAAGCATGTCCTGCGCAACTCTGCGCTGCCGACACTGATGCTGCTGGGAGTCAACATCTCTTATCTCATCGGGGGTACGCTTGTCGTCGAGCAGGTATTCGGCATCAAAGGGATTGGCAGCCTGCTGTTCACTTCAATTTCGAATCGGGATTTCCCTGTCATCCAAGGAATAGCCCTTTATTGCGCGCTATCTGTAGTGATTATCAGTCTGCTGATTGAAATCATCTCCTGGTGGCTGGATCCCAGAACGAAGGGGAAACAATGACAACTACAACGCCAGATATACAATTGCCAGAGGGCAAGAAGCAAGTAAACGGGCTGAGACGGATATGGAATACCCCATCCCTGCTGATCGGAATCATTATGTTTGCAGTGCTTATTCTGCTGGCTCTGTTCATCCCTTACTTAAGTCCGTATCATCCGACGGAGCAGAATTTGAGCGCCTTCCTGCAGCCGCCGTCTTCCACCCACTGGCTGGGTACCGATCAGCTGGGGCGTGATTTGTTTACCAGACTGATCTATGCAGCGCGGACGGATCTGACTATCATGGTTCTGGCCGAGATCATTCCGTTCTGTACCGGTGTATTATTGGGAATGCTGTCAGGGTATTACGGCAAATGGACCGATAGAATTATTGCACTGATTACAGATACATTTATCGCTTTCCCGTTCTATCTGATCGTAATTATTGTGGCCTTCGCCAGCGGTGCCGGGGAGCGGGGGATTTATATCACCTTCATTCTCGTGGGATGGATTGTATTCGCCCGTGTGGTCAGAGGTCTTAGCGCATCCTTCCGGGAACAGGAATGGGTGGCTTCTGCCCAGACCCTGGGACTGCCCGGCAGCCGCATTATTCTGCGCCATCTCCTGCCTAATGTATTGCCGCAAGCCGTTGTCGTGCTGATGACAGATATGGTCGGGCTGCTTGTAGCCATTGTTACACTGGGTTATCTGGGTATCGGTATCGCACCGCCTACACCGGACTGGGGGACAATGATCTCAGACGGACAACCCTTCATTACCAACGCCTGGTGGCTGTCAGCAGTTCCGGGATTCGCCGTGGTATATACAGGGATAGCGTTGTCTCTGTTAGGGGATGGCCTGGCCGATATTTGGAGGAAAAAATAATGTCAACTGAGCCTGTGCTTGAAGTAGAATCACTGACACTTGCAGCCAAATCGAAAGAGATACTCGTCAATAATATCAGCTTCTCGCTTGCACGCGGGGAGAGTCTCGGGCTGGTAGGGGAATCGGGCTCCGGCAAGTCGCTTACACTGCGGGCAATCCTTGGTCTCCTTCCTCGTGGTGTGGAGCAGACCGGAGGGGCCGTACGGAGTAAGGTAAGCAGTGCGATGGTATTCCAGGACCCGAGAGGTGCGCTGGACCCGCTCTGTCCGGTTGTGAAGCAGCTGGCAGAAGTCGTGTATTACAGACAACAGGTCAGCCGGAGAGCTGCACGGACGATTGCGCTGGAGCTGCTTGAAAGACTGGGTCTTCCGGATTCTTTGAGAAAAAAGGACCGCTATCCCAGCCAGCTGTCAGGCGGCCAGTGTCAGCGTGTTGTTATCGCATTGGCTCTAGCCTGTAAGCCCGGCATTCTGCTCTGCGATGAGCCGACAACCGCCCTGGACGTCACCGTTCAGCGGCAGATCATCGACACGATCACTAGTCTGCAGCGTGAGCTGGGCTTCGCCATGGTCTTCGTTACACACAATCTGGCAATTGCCGCTAACCTCTGCTCCAGATTGTATGTCATGAAGCAGGGGCAGATTGTCGAGCACGGTGAGACGCTTAGTCTATTGCAGCATCCGGCTGATCCCTATACGCAGATGCTGATCGATTCGGTGCTTCCGTTGCCGGAGCTTGAGCTTGAAGGGAGCGGACTATAATGAATTTAGCTTTGCAGGTGCGGGATTTAACGGTCCGTTACGGCGGATTTACCGCGCTCGACCATATTCAGCTGGATTTGGAGCAGCATACGACGCTGGGACTTGTCGGAGAGTCCGGTTCAGGAAAGTCTACGCTGGCGCGGGTTATTGCCGGGCTGATCGCTCCGGATGAGGGGCAGATCCTGCTGGGTTCCCAGGAATTGCGCAAGAAGAGAAGCAGGGAGCAGCATAAGAAGATTCAGATGATCTTTCAGAATCCGGATGCCTCGCTGAATCCCAAGCATTCTATCCGGCAGATTCTGTCTGAAGCCCTGCTGTTTCACCGGATTGTCCACCGTTCCCAAGTGGAGACAAGAAGCAAAGAGCTCCTTAGCCGGGTGCAGCTGGAAGCCAGGTCGCTGGACAAATATCCGCATGAATTCTCCGGCGGCCAGCGCCAGCGGATTGCCATTGCACGCGCTCTAAGTGTGGAGCCGAGTCTGCTGATCGCCGATGAGCCGACAAGTGCACTCGATGTATCCGTGCAGCGGAGCGTGTTGGAGCTGTTCCACACGCTCAAGGCTGAGCTTAATCTTACCGTGTTATTCATTTCTCACGATCTCGGGGTTATTCATGCGGTCAGCGATACCGTGGCCGTCATGCGGCAGGGGAAGCTGGTAGAGATCAATACCAAGGATCAATTCTTCATCCGTCCGGAGCATGAATATAGCCGCGAGCTGTTATCTGCGGTTCCGAAGATGCCACAATGAAATCAATTACATCAGGAGGTCTATATGAACCGAGAACCACAAGGATTTGTCCCGCTGTCCCTGTCAGAGTTCAAAACATTAACAGGACAGCTCTCTGATCTCTTATCCACCCAGTACCCTCCAGTGATCATTCCGGGGGAAGCCATATTAGGCATTGAAGCGGTAGCTGCAGGAATTGCTGCACCCGGCCGGACCATTCTAAATGTAGTGACTGGCCCTTACGGCAGTTTGTTTGGACAATGGCTGGAGCGAGGCGGAGCGACGGTAATTGAAGTGAAAGTTTCCTTTGATGAAGTCATTACTGTGGAAGAGGTGGCGTCTGCGGTTGAGCGGTTCCATCCGGTTGCTATTTCTTTCGTACAGGCAGAAGTAGTTACAGGCGGCTCTAACCCTGCGAAGGAAATCTTCGGGCTTGCACTCAAGCATAATCTTATTACGGTAACGGATTCCGTATCAGCAGTAGGCGGAGAGGCTCTGTTAGTCGATGAGTGGTCCGTGGACTTTGCCGTAATGGGTGCGCAAAAAGCACTCGCCGGACCTAACGGCGTCAGCGCAGTCAGCATTTCACCACGCGGCTGGGCCTTCCTGGAGTCGAATGAAAGAGCGCCCCGCAATTCCATTCTTTCCTTGCTCGATCTGAAGCCGGCACCGGACGGCACGCCGCCGCTTCGCGTCCCTCCAAATATTCCAACACTGGAGGCCAGAGCTCTGATCGTAGCCTTGACTACTGTGGCCGATGAGGGACTGGCTCAAGTGATCAAGCGCCATGAACTTGCAGCAGCTTCTGCCATAGCGGGGATCACAGCTCTGGGTCTTGAACCCTGGCAGAAGAACAGCCGGCAATATTCCACATTGACGACCACGGTTCGGGTGAACGGGGAGCAGAAGCTGCTGATCAAGCAGCCTATCGGCATCGTGGCTCCCGGAGACGGGGAATTATCCGGCCGGCTGCTGCGGATCAACCATTTCGGGGCAAATGCCAGCCGGGAAGGTGTTGAAGGCGCAGTGCGGACGCTTGCCGGATTACTGAAGCAGGATGCGGAGCAGGCAGTACAAGCAGTCCGTCAGGTTTGGGGTGAAGCCCTATGATTCTCAAGCACCCGCAATTTCAGGCGTACAGCGGCATCCATATCGCAGGTATCGAAGGCAAACCGTTCGATATTGAAATTCAGAATGGCCGGTTCACTTCGATTAAGGAAGCAGAACCGCAGCATGTACAGGGGGAACAACCTCAGCAGAAGCTATGGATCAGTCCGGGTATCATTGATCTGCATACGCACCTGGCCTGGACCGATTTCGATCATGCCGACCAGCTGAACCGGGACAGCCGGGAGGTTGAAGTGATGCAGGCAGAAGCCTTCGCAGCCACGTTACGGACTGGCGTAACTACTGCGCGTGATGCCGGCGGCATTCTGCCAAGCACCATCAGTCATCTCGTGAAGTATTATCAGCAGCCGCTCCGGGTGCAGACCAGCAGTGAAATGCTGGGCGCAGCAGATGCCAAGGGGGTTAAGCATCTGGAGGGCCGACTGGCAGAGATCTACGCTACCGGAGCAGGCTGGATCAAAATCATGGCAACAGGCGGTCTTGGCGCGCCTACCGAGAAGGTAACGGAGCCGAACTTCTCTGAGGAAGAGTTCGCCTTCATCGTTCGTCATGCACACGCGAACCGGAAGAAGGTTCTGGTACATACCTGGGGCGGCGTGACAATTGACTGGTCCATCCAGGCCGAAGTGGAGTCCATAGAGCATGGGATGTTCCTGACCTGGGATCAGGCGGGCCGACTGGCTGAGTCCGGCGTAGCCTTCGTGCCGACAACTTCGATCTACCGGATCGCAGCTGACCCCAAAGGTGTGCTGGCGCTGAGTCCGGTCATCTGTGAACGGGCCGCCCGTGCAGCCGATGCTCATGCCGCGGCCATTGGATATGCCAAGCGGGCGGGAATACGTCTTGGATTCGGTACGGATTATGCAACTCCTTCACTGCATGGCTACAACCTGCAGGAATTCGATACGCTGTTCGATTACGGCCTGAACCGGGCAGAAGCATGGAAGTCCGCTACGCAAGACGCAGCAGAGATCCTTGGAAGCGGTCATGAGCTGGGGCGGATTGCTGAGGGCTATATTGCCGATGCGGTCATCTATGCTGCCGATCCCTATCAGGCACAGAATGCAGATCAGCTGCGGAAGAGCATCATCTCGGTGGTTACCGGGGCGCAGGAATCAGATCTGATCCAGACCCATTGATCGTACTCTGCATGCTAAGGACTGTCCTATTAACCATTCTATGGTTTAGGGTCAGTCCTTTTTCGCGTTCATTGCTGAAAATAATCCTTGACCTGGAACGCATTACATAAATTATAGTTCAGAGGAACATTACACAAGGGGGCTGGGGATTCATGAGTCAGAGCAGCAGAAAAATAGTCTTCATCGACATTGACGGAACACTTCTCACAGAGAATGGAATCATACCGGAATCGGCGCAGCAGGCGTGCAGACAGGCGAGGGAGAACGGGCATTTGCTCTACCTGTGTACCGGCCGCTCGAAGGCTGAGATCTATGACTCCATCTGGAATATCGGCTTCGACGGCTTGATTGGAGCCGCAGGCGGGTATGTAGAGAGCGGCAATGAAATGCTTTATCACAAAAAAGTAACACCGGAAGACGCCAAACATCTGATCGATTATTTCCACGCCAATGAGGTGGATTTCATTCTGGAATCCAACACCGCACTATACGGGAGCCGCAACTTACAGCCTCATCTGGAACGCAGAATTTATGGTGATCTGCTGAATGATCCTGCAGCGCAGGAGAGAAAACGGCTGTCCCCGCATCCTTATATCGCTACACTGACATATGGAAACGAAGAATTATATTTGGATGATGTCAACAAAATTTGTTTTCTGGAGAGCAGTCTGCCCTTTCATCAGATCCAGGAGGCATTAGAAGGAAGGTTCACAGCACTCCAGAGTTCTATCCCCCTGTTTGGAGAGAACAGCGGGGAGCTGATGATTCCGGGTGTCCACAAGGGTTCGGCTATTGCCGATGTACTGAAACATCTGGATATCCCCCGTGAAGACAGCATGGCGCTCGGCGATGGGCTTAATGATCTGGAGATGCTGGAATATGTCCAGGTGGGGGTTGCTATGGGTAATGCCAGAGAGCAGCTCAAAGAGATTGCCGATGATATCACCGACCACATTGAGGAAGACGGACTGTATAACTGTTTCCTGAAATACGGCCTGATCTCAGCTTAAATAGACACTGTATGCATACGGACCGGGTTGATATCCAATAAAGCACATGGTAAAATGCACTTAATTAAACGATTGGAGTTGAATAGTATAGTGTAGGATTCTCTTGCGGTATTAAACAATAAAACAGCTTTATAGAACGTGAACTTAAGAATGGCTACATTTTCATTCATAAGTTCATCTTATAAGGGCGTTATTTCGTGCGCACGTTTTATTCTTTATATGCAAGAAGGGTCTGCATCTTTTCACTCAATCAATATATCCTTATTCAAGTCCGTCCGGGCTGAATTTGCTGTATTTATTTGAGCTGTAAGAAGATAACCTTCTTGCAGCTTTTATTATTTTATACAGGAGGATATTGTATGTCATTAATCAATGTGAGCAATCTGACGTTTGCCTATGAGGGCACTTACGATAATATTTTTGAGCATGTGAATTTCCAGCTGGATACCGATTGGAAACTGGGCTTCACCGGGCGCAACGGCCGGGGCAAAACCACCTTCCTGAACCTGCTGCTCGGCAAATATGAATACAGCGGGACGATATCCGCACAAGTAAGCTTTGAATACTTCCCGTTTCCGGTTGCGGACCCCACAAGTCAGACCCTGGATGTAATCAGTGAAATTGACCCGGAATATGTTCACTGGAAATTGATGAGGGAGCTGAACCTGCTGAAGGTGGCGGAGGATGTGCTGTACCGGCCCTTCAATTCATTGTCGAACGGGGAGCAGACGAAGGTGCTGCTGGCAGCCCTTTTCATCAAGGAGAATAGCTTCCTGCTCATTGATGAACCCACCAACCATCTGGATATGAAGGCTCGTAAACTGGTCAGTGACTATCTCAGCACGAAGAACGGCTATATTCTGGTCTCCCATGACAGAGCCTTCTTAGACAACTGTGTAGACCATATCCTGTCGATCAACAAGACCAACATTGAGATCCAGAAGGGGAACTTCAGCAGCTGGTGGGAGAATAAGACGAGGCAGGATAACTTCGAGCTGGCGGAAGACGAGAAGCTGCGGCGGGACATTAAGCGGTTATCGGCTTCCTCCAAACGGACGGGCGGCTGGGCTCATGAGGTAGAGAAGTCCAAGAACGGCACCCGGAACTCCGGCTCCAAATTAGATAAGGGCTATGTCGGCCACAAGGCTGCAAAAATGATGAAACGCTCGAAATCGATCCAGCAGCGGCAGGAATCTGCGATTACCGAGAAATCCAAGCTGCTGCGGAACATTGAAAGCTCGGACAGTCTGGAAATATCACAGCTTCCGTATCATAAGCAACAGCTGGCCGAGCTGGATGAAGTTTCGGTCTTTTACGGGGACAAAAGTGTTTGTTCAGAGGTGAGTTTCACGATTGAGCAGGGCGACCGGATTGCACTCACCGGCAGCAACGGTTCCGGGAAATCGAGTATTCTCAAATTGATCTGCGGGGAGGACATTCATCATACAGGTGTCATACGGAAGGACAGCCAGCTTACCATCTCTTATGTATCCCAGGACACCTCGCATCTGCAGGGCAGTCTGAGCGAATATGCCAGAGAGCACGGAATTGATGAGAGCCTGTTCAAATCGATTCTGCGGAAACTTGATTTCTCGCGGACTCAATTCGAGAAGGAGCTGTCCACTTACAGCGGCGGCCAAAAAAAGAAAGTACTGATTGCCCGGAGCCTCAGTGAGAAGGTGCATCTGCATATCTGGGATGAGCCGCTTAACTTCATTGACGTGATCTCCCGGATGCAGATTGAAGAGCTGCTGATGGAACATACGCCGACAATCCTGTTTGTGGAGCACGACCGGGAATTCTGCGCGAATATTGCTACCAAGATCGAAGCTATGGATTAAGATGACAAGCCTCTGCGAGCTGCAGGGGCTTTTTTTCTGCGTGTAAATGGAGTGTGAATGCATTCCGGAAGGTAGGACTGTAATATTTGGCGTAATATGCTAAGCTTATTCAGGAAGAATAGCAAGCAGCCTGCACTATAGAACAGAAGCTTAGAGATTACCACGATTAGGAGTGAGGATTTTGCAGACAAAGATCAGCCTCGAAGGCGAATGGAAGTTGCAGTTAGATGAGAGTAAGCACGGACTCGTATTACCTTACACAGATGTAATCACACTGCCGGGAACAACCTCCCATGCCCGCAAAGGACCGAAGAATGAGGAGTTTCTGGTAAGCGCTCTAACGGATGAATATCTGTTCGAAGGATCCGTCTGGTACTCCAGGGAGATCGACATTCCAGAGGAGCTGGCCGGCAAGAGCAGTTATCTATATTTGGAACGTACACGGCTTACAACGCTGTGGGTGGACGGGCAGGAGATTGGCAGCCGTGACAGTCTGAACACCGCCCATGTATACGAGCTCCCGCAGCTGTTGCCGGGTACGCATATAATCACGATCCGCGTAGATAACACGGGTTACCCGACCAAAGGCGGACATCTGACTTCGCCGGATACCCAGACGAACTGGAACGGAATTACCGGCCGTATGGAGCTGCAATTCTACGGAGAGTCACAGCTTAGCGGCATCCGCCTGGATTCGGAGCTGGCTGCACGTTCCGTCCGCATCACAGCAACTCTGGAGAGTAAGAGCGAGACTACTCTTGTAGTATCTGCCAAGAGCTTCAATAGTGAGGATTCACACACGGTAGAAGAGCAGGAGTACATAGTATCACCGGGGAAGTTCTCAGTAGACTATGCACTCGGCCAAGAGGCGCTGCTCTGGAGTGAATCCGCTCCCAATCTGTATAATATCCTCCTGGTTCTGAAGGATAGCGAAGGCAATGCCATCGACCGGCAGGAGGTTATCTTCGGACTGAAGGAATTCCGGGCAGAAGGCGACAAGTTCACGATTAACGGGGAGAAGACTTTCCTCCGCGGCAAACATGACGGACTGATCTTCCCGCTGACCGGCTATGCTCCTACAGATGTTGAAGAATGGGTCAGAATTCTTGGCATCGCCAAGTCTTACGGGATCAATCATTACCGTTTCCATACCTGCTGTCCGCCGGAGGCTGCTTTTACCGCTGCAGATATGCTTGGGATCTACATGCAGCCGGAGCTTCCGTTCTGGGGTACGATTACGGTAGAGACGGACGAAGGGCATAATCAGGCAGAGCAGGATTACCTGATCAGCGAAGGCTATGCCATTCTGCGGGACTTCGGCAATCATCCATCCTTTGTGATGATGTCTCTCGGCAACGAGCTGTGGGGCAGCAAAGAGAAGATTGATTCCTTCCTGAAGGACTACAAAGCGTTCGATGACCGGCCTTTATACACCCAAGGCTCCAATAACCACCAATGGGTACCGGAGGTTCTGGAGCATGACGACTTCTTCAGCGGGGTTCGCTTCACCCGTGACCGGTTGTTCAGAGGCTCCTATGCGATGTGCGATGCTCCGCTGGGGCATGTCCAGACCGCTGTGCCCGGCACGATGAAGGATTATGACGACCAGATCGTTCCTCCGGACTTCCTGAATGGAGGAGGACAGGCTGCTGCTGCCGGCGGCGAGATCCAGATCCAGTATGGCACCGAAGCCAAAACGGTGCAGGCTGGCGGAGAATCCGGCGAATGGATTCCGCAGGTTCCGGTAGTCTCGCATGAGATCGGACAATACGCTACGTTCCCTAATTTCGAAGAAATCACGAAATACACGGGTTCGATCAAAGCTGAGAACTTTGTGATTTTCCGTGAACGGCTGGAGAGTAAGGGACTGGGACATCTGGCGGCCAAATACTTTGAAGCCTCCGGCCAGCTTGCGGTAGCCTGTTATAAGGAAGAACTTGAGGCTGCCTTCCGCTCGCGGCGGCTGGCCGGCTTCCAGCTGCTGGACCTGCAGGATTTCAGCGGTCAGGGAACTGCGCTGGTTGGCGTGCTTGATGCCTTCATGGATTCCAAGGGACTGGTCAGTGCCGAGGAATGGCGTACGTTCTGCAATGATGCGGTGCTGATGGCACGATTCCCTAAGTATAACTATACTGCGGGTGAATTGTTCGCTGCCCATGTGGAGCTTAGCTGCTTCCGCAGCGGTATGCCGGATTCCGCTCAGCTGCTATGGCAGCTTGCAGCAGACGGTAATGTAATTGCTGAAGGATCAACCTTAGCGGCCCTTCCGGCCGGAAGCCATTATATCGACATCTGCGATCTGGCGGTAACTCTTCCTGTCGTAGAGCGGATGAGTAAGATCGTATTATCCCTTTCCATCCAGGGGACGGATATCCGCAAGAGCTACGACCTGTGGGTATACCCTGAGCAGAGCAGCAACCCGCTTGAGGACATTCATGTATTCACGGAGCTGTCCGAAGAGGCGCTTGCACTGCTGGAGAATGGCGGCAATGTGCTGCTTATGCCGAAGCCGGAATCCCTGAAGAATGCAATTGAAGGCTACTACTGCACTGATTTCTGGTGTTATCCGATGTTCCGCTCCATCTCGGAGAGCATGAACCGCCCTGTACCTGTCGGTACGATGGGTCTGCTGATTGATAACAGCCACCCGGTACTTCGTGAGTTCCCGGGTGAGGAGCATTCGACCTATCCATGGTGGAGCATTGTGGAGAATTCGAAATCGCTGATCATGGATGATGCGGACCGCAGCTGGAATCCCGTTGTGCAGACCATTGATAATTTCGAACGTAATCATAAGCTTAGCTTCCTTACGGAATGCCGTGTAGGCAACGGTAATCTGCTGGTATGTGCACTGGATGCAAGCAAGGTGAGCGAGACCCCTGAAGGCAGACAGTTCTTGACCAGCGTGGCTAATTATATGAAATCTGCTGAATTCAAACCGCAATACCAGGCAACTGTTGCCGAGCTTCAGGCGCTGATTCAATAGCAGTAACGAACGAATAACACAAAGGAGCGATTCTCCATCGGGAGAGCCGCTCCTTTGTGTTTTTTTCAAGAGTATAAGACTTCATCTATTCAGACTTTGGTTGTACCTGCCGTGGTCAGCTTCATTTCGGGTTTAGATTCAGTCTGCTCCCGGGAAGTCTGCTTCACTTGCTTAATGAACAGGGAGAGCAGTAATCCCGCAATGCTGATGCCGATGATGACGAGATAGGCGTCATTGATGCCCTGGATGGAAGCCTCCATTAGCATGTGCTCCCGGGTCATATTACCTGCGCCGCTCCCGGCAGCCATGCTCTTCATAGCAGAGGTTGTGCTGTTAGTCATTACCGTTACCAGCAGGGAAGTTCCTACGGCTCCGGCAACCTGCTTAACCGTATTGGAGATCGCAGTGCCATGGGCATTAAGCTTGGCGGGTAACTGATTCAGACCGGCAGTCTGGATCGGCATTAGGATCATGGCCAGTCCGATCCGCCGTCCGGTAGACATGACGGCCATATACAGATAGCCCGTTGAATCGGTTAGATTCGTGAAGCTGAAGGTAGTGGCGATCATGATCAGCAGACCGATGACGGCCAGCCATTTGGCCCCGAAGCGGTCGAACAGCTTGCCGGTGACCGGCATCAGGAAGCCCATAATCAACGATCCGGGAAGCAGCATTAATCCGGATTCCATGGCCGTGAAGCCGCGGGCATTCTGCAGGTAGAGTGGAAGTAATATCATATCCGCATACATCACAATGGTAACAGCAACATTAATAACAGTCGTTAAGGAGAACATCGGGTACTTGAACGCCCGCAGATCAAGCAGCGGGTTGGCGGAAGCTAATTGCTTCCAGGTGAACAGGGCCAGAGAGACGATTCCCGCGCCGAGCGAGAGGAGTACTTCCATACTGGACCATCCGGCGGTACCCGCCCGGCTGAATCCATACAGCAAAGCGCCGAATCCGACGGTCGACAAGACAACACTGAGAATATCAATCTTCGGATAGGAGCGATTAGATACGTTTTTCAAGTAAATGAAACCGCCGATGATGATAAGTACTGTGAACGGAAGGATACCGTAGAACATAGCTTTCCAGCTGTATTGTTCCAGGATATAACCGGCCAGCGTTGGTCCAAGTGCAGGGGCGAAGATCACGGCTAATCCAACCATGCCCATCGCCGCACCTCTTTTCTCAGGCAGGTATAGCGTTAGAATCACGTTCATAAGCAGCGGCATAATAATTCCCGCACCCACAGCTTGAATCAGCCGTCCGACCAGCAGTACGGGGAAATTCCCGGCCAGCGCTGATAAGACTGTACCTGCCAGGAAAATAAGCATGGAGCTCTGAAACAGCTCGCGGGTAGTGAACCGCTGCATTAAGTAGGCTGTGATTGGAATCAGTACCCCGTTAACCAGCATATATCCCGTTGTCAGCCACTGGGCGACCGATGCTGCGATTCCGAAATCAACCATTAACTCCGGCACGGCAACACTCATAATCGTCTGATTCAGCGTAGCCAGAAAAGCACCTAAAATCATTATGAACACAATAGGTCCCCGTCTTATTGAACTGATGCTTCCCGTTTTCTCTTTACTCACTCTACTCCACCCTCTCTAATGTGTAATTCACCGGCCGGTCCATGGCGCCCCGGGCAACAACATGAGTGTGCCAATGAAATGTTGAGAAGTTGTTATACAGATGTTAAAGAGTTGTTAAATCAGCATCGCGCACAGATTGTAGCGGAGTTTAACATTTATTTAACAACATTGCGTGATAATGAGGATCATAAAGCGTTGAGCAAGTGCTTATCCTTGTAATGATCTTAGAAGGAGTGGGGAGAATGGAAGAACGGATGGATAACGGATTCGTAGCTTTTGAGTACATCACGGTTCAGGCAGATCAGGAGCTTGCGCAGCTGTATAAGGATTGTTACAAGAATCTGGGCTGGATACAGGCAGAAGAGAATACGCAACGGCAGGTCCCGGGAGCAGCTTACATCAAACCCGGATCTGTCGCACTGAAATTTAAGCGGGACCGGACAATCAGAAAAGTAGACGGTATAGAGAGGCTGCAGCAGGAATGCGATCATGCACTCACTTCTATTAAACGGCTGGAGAAGGCCAAAACCTCCCGCGCTATCATTAATGCGTTAATTACCGGACTTATTGGCACCTGTTTTGTCGGCGGAGCCGTGTTCAGTTATCTGGACAGCAGAATTCTGCTGTGTATCTTTCTGGGACTCATCGGCTTTGCCGGCTGGGGGGCAGCCTATCCGCTATACAACAATGTATACAATAAGGTGACCGCGGAGGCAGGCCCGCTGATTGAGGAGCAATATGAGAGACTATATCAGGCCTGCGAGCAGGCGAGCCGTCTGCTGACTTAAAGCAAGAACAATTAATGCGGGACACTTAAGCTACTTGGGGGAACGGGAAATGAATGATAGCTTTTTGATGACCAATACTATAAAAGTGAATAAGATTATCGCCTGTATCCTGTGGATCACGTTTGCCGTCTTCTGCTTCTTCCTGGGTACCAGTGAAGTTAGAAGTGAGGTCGTGGTGTCGCTGCTCCTGGAGCTGGCCGCCGTTACAGGGTTCATTTACCGGAAGAAATTTGTACTGCAGACTACTGTTATTCTGACAATAGCGGTTCTGACCTGTACCATCCCATACATTGAATCACCGGGTGCAGGGATGCTGATCATGGTTGTGCTCTGTGTGATTGCCCTCTATGTGAATAGGGTGTTGCTGTACGGTTTTGGGGGCTTGTACAATATTTCGTATATCGTAATTTATTATTCGGAGCATCATGTGTTTGATACTACTTTCCTGATGACTATAGGTTTCATAGAACTGACTATTGTGGCATTGTACTTTGTCTGTAAAAGAAGTGCTGATCTGATTGAGCTATCCGCCCGCAAGGAAGCCGAAGCCAAAGAACTGTTAAATGCCGTGGATACTATGGTGGATGTTGTTCATGAGCATACGACGGCACTTAATACGGATATTGCCCACTGCAGCAGGGATGCGGGAGTGCTACAGAAGATCAGCAGTGTTCTTACAACGAATATCCATGAAGTTACGGAAGGCATCGTAGATCAATCAGAGAGTCTCACCCATATCAGTGCCATGATGAATGAAGCGGGCGGGCAAATGTCGGGTATCCATAGATTGTCGCAAGGTCTGGCAGATACCTCCGGAGAAGCCGGAGTAGTGGTTAGGCGAAGCTCGGAGAACATCCGGCAAATGGGCAAACAAATGGAGATTATCAACACAGCAGTTAGAGACTCATTGACTACCGTTGAAGAGCTGAACCGCAGCATGGATGATGTGAATAGCTTCCTGTCAGCGATCAAAGGAATCTCCGATCAGACGAATCTGCTGGCGTTGAACGCCAGTATTGAAGCTGCCAGAGCAGGCGAAGCCGGAGCGGGATTTGCAGTAGTGGCGAATGAAGTCCAGAAGCTGGCCCGGCAATGTATGGATACAGTACAGCAAATCGATGCTATTATTCATACTATCAAGCGCAACACACAGCTTGTCGTCGACAAGGCAACTCACGGCAGTCTTGCAGTTATAGAGGGAGAAGCTATCAGCAGTCAAGTGCTGGAGAGCATTGACAGTATACAGAGCACTTTCCGGCATATTGACGAATACATACTAACCGAACGGAATCTGACCGATCAGGTAAGTTCAATCTTCAATCAGGTGCGTGAGCAAGTGGGGAATATCTCCGGTATCGCCCAGAAGCATGCAGCGGCAACAGAAGAGATGCTGGCTACTACTGAGGAGCAGGAGCATAGTATCGGACTGATCTCTGAATTCATTGGCAGCATTAACAACTCAAGTGTCCGGCTGCAGGCACTGATTGAACACCGTAACGAGTGAATTGTACTTATAAAAGGAGGGGATCTGCATGATCCGTATTCTGGTGGTTGAAGATGATCTGAAGCTCAATCAAATCGTGTGCTCCTTTTTGGAAGAGAACGGTTATGAACCGGTCAGCTGCAGCACAGCCATGGAGGCTTTTGACAAGCTGGTCGACCATATGATAGATCTGATCATTTCTGATATCATGATGCCGCAGATGGACGGCTTTGAATTTGCATCGTTAATCCGCGACCAGGACAAGACCATTCCAATATTATTCATGACCGCCCGGGATGATATTTCTGCCAAGCAAAAGGGCTTCCGTATCGGCATCGATGATTATATGGTTAAGCCGATCGATATGGATGAGCTGGTGCTGAGGGTCGGAGCGTTACTGCGCCGGGCGAGTATTGCCAGCGACAAAAGGCTGTCTATCGGGAGTCTGCTGATGAATGCGGATGAACGGACGGCATATGTGGATGATGAGGAGGTTGCTTTGACGGTCAAAGAATTCAATATTCTGTTTAAGCTGCTGTCTTATCCCAAAAAAACCTTCACGCGCAACCAGCTGATGGATGAATTCTGGGGACTGGACAGCGAGAGCAGCCCGCGCACGGTAGATGTATATATCACCAAGCTGCGGGATAAATTCTCCCATTGTCCGGACTTTGAGATTGTCACAGTGCATGGACTCGGCTATAAGGCGAAGCCGTTATGAGCGGGAGAGGGAACAAGAACAAGAACAAACGGATCAACACCAGCTTCGTCCTCTGGAAGGACTGGATACTGCTGTCTATCGCCCTGATGATCGTTAACGGCTGTTTTGTGATGATCTACTTCTCGCTTAGAAAAGACGGCATTACTTCCGCACTCCTCATAGCGCCTTCCATGATCGGCTATTTCCTGTTCATCAGCCTGGTTCTCAGTGTAGTCACCGGCATTCTCCGCCACTATTCCTTCAGCCGGCCTATGCGGCGTCTTAGCGATGCTGCCAGGAAGATCGCCCAGGGTGATTTCTCGGTCAGGCTGGCTCCGCTGCGCAAGGATGGCAAGAAGGACTATGTAGAAGTCATGTTCGAAGACTTCAACACCATGGCGGAGGAGCTCTCCAGCATTGAGACACTCAAGGATGATTTCATCGCCAATGTATCCCACGAGCTCAAGACGCCGCTGGCCGTCATTCAGAGCTATGCGCGGGCTATACAGCAAGACAAGCTGTCAGATGAGCAGCGGAATAAATATGCAGATACAATTATGAACGCCTCACAGAATCTGTCGGAGCTTATCACCAATATTCTGAAGCTTAACAAGCTGGAGAATCAGGAGATCCTTCCCTTATCCGCACCCTATGATCTCAGTGAACAGTTGCGGCGCTGCGCTCTGGCCTATGAGAATCTGTGGGAGAGCAAGGACATCACCTTTCAAGCTGATCTGGAGACGATTGTCGTAAGGTATGACGAGAGTATTCTGGAGGTAATCTGGAACAACCTGTTGTCCAATGCCATCAAATTCACCGCTCCAGGCGGAAAAATCTCGCTTAAGCTGACAACCATAGCCGGTTATGCAGTGGTACGGGTGACGGACAGCGGCTCCGGTATGGACGAGGAGACGCTCAAGCATATTTTTGATAAATTCTATCAGGGCGATACCTCACATTCGCAGCAAGGCAACGGCCTTGGGCTGGCATTGGTGATGAAGGCGCTGCAAATGCTCGGCGGCAAGATTAGTGTAGACAGCAAACCGGGAACCGGAACCACCTTCAGCGTCCGTTTGAATATCAGATAGGGCAGAGCCTGCGCGCAGGGTTCTAAATAAATGTCTGGCACAGCTGATCCAGTATGGTGTCCTGGGAGTTGCCGCGTACATTGCGCTGGAACAGATACGAATCACTGCTCAGGGCAATCATCAGCATATCTGCTCTGAATACACTGTCCGGTCCGGCTTGCCGGGCTTCCAGACTGACCTCTTCAAAAAGCTGAACCAGCAGCTGATGGAATTCTTCATACAGCGAAGTGCTTGTCCTGGAATGCGCACCCAGTGCGGCAGACGAATGCTCAACGCCTGCAATCAGTCCGGCATGGATTTCTTTGAACTGCAGAAACAGGGCGAGCAGTCCCCGTAACCGTTCGGAAGGCGGGCTGGAATTGTTGTCTTGAAGATACGCTTTAATGTCCCTGGACAATTGATCCACGGGGTCCCTGATTAAGTCCATGCACAGCTCGTTTTTGTTGCGGTACCGGCGGTACAGCGTTCCGGCACCAATCTGCGCTTCCGCAGCGATCTGATTCATACTGACCGGCTCAACGCCGTGCTCTTCAAATAATCGTAATGCTGCATCCAGAATACGCTGCCGGTTCTCGGCGGCGTCTTTGCGTTCGGGACGGCAGTTAATAACCGGTTGATCCATTGATCATCACTTCCTGTTCTTCTGTAGTCCCCGCCTTGACAAGTGGAGACCTCTCCGTTTAATATCAAGGCAAGGATAAGCGGAGAGTTCTCCACTTCATACTATTCGATAACGAAGGAGTGTGCAAGACGTGACGAAGGAACTAAGCCAGACCGCACTGCTGGTGATGGATATGCAGAATGCCATTGTGTCGCGATATGTACAGGAAGAAGGGGCTCTACTGCCTTTTCAGAAGGCAATAATGACAGCCCGCGAGCATGGCATACCGGTCATTTATGTTGGTGTTGCCATGCGCGAAGGTGTTCAGATTAGCCCACTTAACAAAATGTTCGGCAGAATGCCCGGCAATAGCGGAATCACTGCGGAGCACCCGTCGATGCAGATTCATGCCGCACTCTCGCCTCTGCCGGACGAGCCGTTTGTCGGCAAATACCGTGTCAGCGCATTTTCCGGGAGTGAGCTGGAGGAGCTGCTTCGCTCCCGCGGAATAGATAAGCTGATTCTGAGCGGTATCGCAACAAGCGGAGTCGTCCTGTCTACCTTGCGCGAAGCGGCAGATAAGGATTATGGTCTTACCGTATTGTCAGATGCTTGTATCGACTCCGATCCTGAGGTTCACCGTGTGCTTACCGGGAAGGTATTTCCCGCCCAAGCTGATGTGCTGACGGTAGAGTCCTGGGCAAATTCGTTGAAGTAAGAATGTTAGTCACGGAGTTCTTAAGAATAGAAGGAGGACAGTACTATGGGTTCATTAACAGATCAGGTTGCAGTAGTAACAGGTGCGGGTACAGGCCTTGGCAGAGCTGCAGCGATTAAATTGGCAGAGCAGGGTGCAACCGTCATTCTGGTAGGCAGACGTCAGGAGAAGCTGCAAGAGACAGCTTCATTTATTGAAGAGTCCGGTGGCAGAGCGATAGTCATTCCTGCAGATGTTACAATTCCTGAAGAGGTCCAGCACCTGCGTGACCAAGTAATTGCGCAGGCAGGGAAGGCGGATATCCTGATCAACAATGCGGGCGGAACAGGAGCCCCGACACATATTCACGACTTAACCTTTGCGGCTTGGGATCAAACTCTACAGCTCAATTTGTACAGCCCTTATCTCGTAACTAACGCTTTCCTGCCGATAATGAGAGAGCAGCAATATGGACGCATCGTATCCATTACCTCGGTGATGGCCAATCTGGTCTACCCGGGACTGGGTGCCTATTCAGCTGCCAAGGCAGGTCTGGAGGCGTTGATGAAAACGGTGGCGGTTGAGGAAGCTAAGCACGGAATCATCGTTAATATGTTCGATCCCGGCAATCTGCAGACGGAACAGAACCCGGGAGGTGCGAACGATCCGGCTACGGTTGTTGATGCCATTATTGACCTTGCCTCCTTGCCGGCCGGCAGCGCTGGCGGAGAAGTGATCAGAGCCTTATCCTGAGGAATGATGACACTGGCAATAGCCCACAAAAGAGAGCGGTTCCCCGTATAAGGAGACCGCTCTTTCTTTGTGTCTGTAGACGGAAATCTACAGCAACCCCGTATTCCACTATCCCCGTACAGGCTCCAGTGAAGTCTGCTGAATATAATCCAGAAACCGTCTGGAGGCAGGAGACAGGTAACGGTCATGACGCCATTTCAAGCCGACCTCCCATTCCCAGCCCTCTTCCTCAATCGGAATCCAGACCAGGCCATCCAGCATCAAGCCCAGCGTCTGGGGCAGTACAGAGACTCCAAGCCCGGCTTTGATGAAGCCGGCTACCGTAATCAGGTCCTCTGCTTCATAGGTCGAGGCCAGCTCGAAATGGGTGTTTTTGAATAGTGAGCTAATCGTAGCTTTGAGCCCGCAGTTCGTTTTCAAGCCGACAAAGGGTTCACCGGACAGCTCAAACAAACTCAGACTTGAGCGTGAAGCAAACCGGTGCTGAGTGGATACCACAATAAAGATCGGCATGCGCCGGATAATCATCCATTCGTCATCGTTCATTGTGGTTTCTCTGGAAGTGATCAGCATATCAGAAGTGCCGGTCTCCAGAGCTTCATCGATATCCCCGTGATTTCCCTGATACAAATCAAACCGGACCTTGGGGTTGCCCGCCTGATAATCCCTGATCAGTGAAGGCACCAGATCAACACCGAGAATATTCAGATATGAGATGTGTACCACGCCTGTCTCCGCATTCGAACATTCATCAATTTCACGAATACCGTTACCGATGTTCTTCATGGCTTCTTCCACCCATTTGCTGAACGTTACCCCATACCGGTTCAACTGAACGCCCCGTCCATTCCGCTCAAATAAAGGAACGCCCAGCTCATTCTCCAGTTTGGAGATGGCATGACTCAGCGCGGGCTGGGTAATTCTAAGCGCTTTGGATGCCAAAGTCATATGCTCAAGCCGGGCCACAGTCAGGAAATACTCCAATTGCGTTAGCTCCATTTCAGGCCCCCTCTTATATTAATATTTGTAATGGATTTAATGAAAATAATAAATTAGACGCATGAGTAAATCAAGCATAAGATTAAAGAATCAAATGATGAAAAGGGGAACCAAACCATGACAATTACTTATGCAAATCCAATGACTGAATATGAAGGCAAAAAAATACTCGTAACAGGCGGAACTAAAGGTATGGGGGAGGCCATCGTAAACCGGTTTAAGGCTGCCGGCGCTACAGTGATGACTACTGCCCGCACACTCCCGTCCAGATTGGCAGATGCTGACTTGTTCGTACAAGCAGATCTGTCTGCTAAAGAAGGCGTGGAGAAAGTGATTGCGGCGGTTAAGGAACGTTTCGGCAGCATCGATATCGTAGTGAATAACATTGGCGGCAGTTCTACGCCTCCCGGCGGGTTCCTGGCGGCAAACGATGAGCACTGGATGGATGCGCTGAACTTGAACCTGCTTGCAGCCGTCCGGCTCGACCGGGGTCTGATCCCCTTGATGCTGGAACAGGGTAAGGGCGTAATTATCCACATTTCTTCTATTCAAAGAGTACTGCCGCTGATCGAGTCCACCATTCCCTATGCTGCCGCCAAGGCTGCGTTAAGCAATTACAGTAAAAGCCTCTCCAAAGAATTCTCCCCGCAAGGCATCCGTGTAAACCGCGTAGCTCCGGGATTCATTCAAACGACAGCGGCAGATGCCATGATGGAGAATATCGCCAAGGTTACGGGCAGTGCGGAAAGCGCGCTGCAGTCTGTAATGGATGCGCTGGGCGGGATTCCGCTGGGCCGTCCCGGCTTCCCAGAGGAAGTAGGCGAGCTGGTGGCATTCCTGGCCTCCGACCGTGCAGCTTCCATTACGGGGGCCGAATATGTGATTGACGGAGGAACCGTGCCTACGGTCTAAGCTGCAGCCTTACTTTCACTTTCACTGGCAATACAGGATCGATTCTGCGCTAAAATATAAAGAACAGACCGGCAAGCCACTTAATGGCTGCTCCAGGCTGTTCTTTTTGTCTGTTTCAGGATATCATTCTTAAGATTAGCAGCTTTAATCTTTAGCTTTTCTTTAGATTTGGTTTAGACTGGATTAAGAATGGCAGGCTATAGTTACAGTTAGCGCAGCTTGCATGACTAGATAGAGGGGGATTTCACCATGTATACCATTCTCATAGCGGATGATGAATCGGAGATTGTAGAGCTTCTGCAGCTGTATCTGGAGAAGGAATACAATATTCTGCAAGCACAGAACGGGATTGAGGCGTTGAAGCAGATGCAGAATAACAAGATAGATCTGGCCATTCTGGATATTATGATGCCGGGGATGGACGGGCTGCAGCTGCTGAAGCGGATTCGTGAGCATGAGCATTTCCCGGTGCTGTTCCTGTCAGCCAAGAGCCAGCATCATGATAAAATCCTCGGTCTTGAGCTGGGAGCAGACGATTATATCTCCAAGCCCTTCAATCCGCTGGAGATCGTTGCCCGTGTCGGGGCTCTGCTGCGGCGGGTGCACCAGTTCGATGCCAAGGCTGTAGAAGAAGAGCAGACGAAGGAACAGATTGTGCTCGGACGGTTAACGCTTGACCGGAGCAGCTGTCAGGTTGAGGTGGCCGGCGAACCGGTAGCTCTGACTTCTACGGAGTACAAAATCCTCGAACTGCTGATGGAGCAGCCGGGCCGGGTATTTACGCGCAAGAAGATTTATGAGGCCGTCTGGGAAGATTTCTATGTCTATGAGGATAACAGCATCATGGTGCATATCAGCAATATCCGCGATAAGATCGAGCGCGATTCCAAGAAACCGGAATACCTGAAGACGATCAGGGGATTGGGGTACAAAATTGAAGCACCCGTGGAAAAGTAGAGATAACCGCCCGCTGCAAACGTCGCTGACGATCGACTTTCTGCTGTTCAACTGTATGCTGGTGATGCTTGTACTGGTGGTCTATCTGTTCATCCAGAAGGATATCACTCACGTCATCATGGAGAAGCTGATCCCCGATCCGGATCTGTCGGTCGAAGCCGGAGATTACCGTAACGAGCTGGGCCAGGGACCGGAGAGCGACCGGCTGCTGCAAAGCGGAGGGTGGCTGGAGCTGCTCGATTCGGGCAAGCAGGTCATCCGCGTTATTGGAGAGAAGCAGGATCAGACCCTGGGCTATGATGAGAATAGTCTGTTCCAGGAGCTGGAGAACCGCAGCGATCAGCCCTATTACTACTCTATTTCTCAAGTGGATAGTGACAGCGGAGTGGCCTGGCTGCTGCTCAAGATTCCCCGCCATGTGGTCAGCGTATCCATTAACAACGAAATGCTGGTGGCCTATCTGAACCATTCGGTGTTCTTTTATGTGTTTGTGGTCAGCGGGCTGATTCTGATGCTGATTTTTGTATATAGCTACTGGGTCTCCAGACGGATCAAGAAGCCGCTGCGGGTTCTAAATCTGGGGATGAACCGTATGATGGAAGGGCACTACAATACACGGATTGCCCTCTATGCGGAGACGGAGTTTCTGCGGATTGGCAATAGCTTCAACTACATGGCGGATGTCATTGAGCGGACTACGGAGGAGAAGCGGCAGGCCGAGAAGAGCAAGCAGCGGCTGATGGTCGATCTGTCACATGATCTGAAGACACCGATTACCAGTATTCAGGGTTATGCACAGGCGCTGGTCGAAGGACGGGTTACGGACCCTGAACGGCAGACCAAATACCTGAATTACATTTATACCAAATCCGTACAGGTGACGAAGCTGATTCAGCATATGCTGGACCTGCTCAAGCTGGATTCACCGGATTTCATTCTTCGCGTGGAGCGGCTGGAGCTGGGGGATCAGCTTCGGGAGATTATCGCCGACACTTACGGGGAAATTGAGCAAAAAGAGTTCCAGCTGCAGCTGCAGCTGCCTGAAGAGCAGGTGTATGCCCATTATGATCCGGAGCTGTTCGCAAGCGTGATCAACAATCTGATCTCCAATGCGCTGGCCTATAATCCTGAAGGGACACGCATCCGTGTGACGGTCATTCCGGAGGACACGACTGTCCGGATTGAGATTGCCGATAATGGAGTGGGCATTCCCAAGGAGCTCTGGTCCACGATCTTCGATCCGTTTGTGCGGGGGGATGAAGCCAGGACGACAGCAAGCGGTGGGACAGGTCTCGGATTATCCATTGCCAAGAAGAACGTAGAGAAGATGGGCGGTTCCCTGATGCTGGAGAGCCGGGAAGGGGAGCCGACGGTGTTCATGATCCGGATTCCCAGATAAATAACTTTCAGGAGGAATAATAATGAAGCAGGATACGTTCAAGGGGCTTGTGGAGATTTCTGACCGGGTAATTTCAAGTATAATCCGCTATGCAGTTACCGAAACACCGGGCATTGCCGGAATGTCCGGCAACCCGGTCAGCGGAACTCTGGCCCGGCGCCTAAGCGGTAAGATTGGCACCAATGGATTATCAGTGGATGTTACGGATGAAGCCGTGGCGATTCAGCTGGATATCATTATTAACTACGGATACAAGATTCCTGAGGTATGCCAGATTCTTAAGGATAACGTCCATCAGGCCGTTGAGCATATGCTGGGTCTGTCTCCGCCTATCGTGAATATCAAGGTCGATAAGCTCGCTTTTCCCAACTTATAGATCTGTCTTCACGTCATCGGTATAGAAATCCTTCACGACTTGCCGTGCAGCCAGCTTGTTCTTCGAGTAGTTGATTCTATAGATGCAGGAATAGATGACATTTAGGACATATTCAAAAGCAATCTGCGATGAAAAGGTACCGATCTTGGCATGCTTCACTTCATCCTCAGGCACTTGGATACACAGTGTGCTGAGCTTGGCCAATTCCGTACCGTGAGCTGCGGTGATGGTGATAAAGGGGATGCTGTTGCGCGTGAAGTACTTTGCCGCCTGCAAATTATTCGCCGATAACCCGTGATAGGTTAAGAAAATGGCACAGTCCTGCTGCGTAAGATTAACCGTATGATATTCCCACTCCGAGAGCTCCGTCGCAATCACGGCGTATTTATTGATTTTGATTAATTTATTCTGGAAGCTCTTCGCCCGGATCTCGGAATCGCCCAGCGCATAGATGAATATCTTGCCGGCCCGGTCCAGGATTTCAGCAGCCTCGGCTAACTGGGCATTCTCCAGAAAAGCAAAATTCTTCTCGATGGTTGCCTTCATTACTTCCGCAATTTCTTTGGCTACCTGAATGGGCGTTTCACCATGCTCAAACGGATAATTGACATCCACATTAGAAATGCTATGGACATCCAGCTGGAACTCCCGGGCCAGCTTTAGAATGAATTCCTTATAGCCTGCAAGTCCGAGTTTATGGGTTAGGCGGTTAATCGCAGAATGCGAGGTATAGGTAGCTTTGGCCAGCTCCTGTATGGACATCGGCAGCATACTTTCCTTATGGGTCAGGATATAGGCAGCAATGCTTCGTTCGTTGGTGGTAAAATGGTTCATTTCCTTTAATTGCAGCAGCAGCTTCATGACTAAGGTTCACCTCAAGAATTGAATTTCTAAGCTATAACAGACCCGGCTCTGAACATAATGTTCAAGGATTTACGCCGGTAAATACATATGAACGGATAATTGTACCGTTATGCCTGCTAAGTCTTCACGGCGGATCTTTTTTTTCTATAATTAATGAAAGAGAATAGGAGGAATTATGATGTTAACACTCGGCTATATCGGCAACGGCAAAAGCACCAACCGCTACCACCTTCCATTTTCCATGAACCGCGATCACTTGAAGGTCAAGACGATCTATGCCCGCACGCTTACGAAAGCGGAATGGCCCAGAGTACCTGGGATTGAATACACGGACGATCTTGAATCAATGATGAATGACCCGGAGATTCAGCTGATTGTAGTATGCACCAACACCGATTCCCACTATCATTATGCCAAAATGGCGCTGGATCACGGCAAGCATGTTCTGGTGGAGAAGCCTTTCATGCTGACGGAAGAAGAAGCGGTCTCTATCTTTCAGTACGCCAAAGAGCGGAATCTTGTCATTCAGTGCTACCAGAACAGACGTTATGACTCGGATTTCCTCACCGCACAGCAGGTTATAGAATCCGGTAAGCTTGGAGATCTGCTGGAAGTGGAAATGCACTTTGATTACTACCGTCCTGAGGTTCCGGCTTCAACTCCATTCTCTAAGTACTACAGTTACTTGTATGGACATGGATGTCATACCATTGATCAGGTGCTGTCATACTTCGGCAAACCCGATACCATTCATTACGACGTCCGCCAATTGCTGGGACCGCAGCATATGAATGATTACTTCGATCTGGATTTCTTCTACCCTTCGCTAAAAGTATCGGTTAAATCCAGCTACTTCCGGCTCAAAGAGCGGCCAAGCTTCGTACTTTATGGTAAAAAAGGTGTGTTCGTCAAGCAGACGAAGGACCGTCAGGAGGAGCATTTGAAGTTATTTTACCTGCCTGAGGGTCATAGTGACTTCGGTATTGACCTGCCGGAGCATTATGGTATTCTAACGTATCTCGATGATGAGGGCAAGTACCATGAAGAGAAGGTCACCTCAGCCAAAGGCGATTATGCCAGGGTGTATGACGGGATCTATGATGCCATCGTTCTTGGCACAGATAAGGTAATTAAGGATGAAGAGACCATAGGCGTTATGCAGATTCTGGAGCAGGGAATGAAGGGGTGCCGCTAAATGAACTTGGGAATAGCCGGAGCCGGAATGATTGTCAAGGATCTGCTCAGCTTCATCGGAGAGATTCCCGGAATATCACTGACAGCCATCTTCGCCAGACCCGGCAGGGAAGACGCTCTGCAGGAGCTGCAGAACCAGTATGGGATAGCCAGGCTCTATACAGATTACAGCGCCATGCTTCAGGATACAGACGTTGATACTATATATGTGGCATTGCCGAATCACCTGCATTATGCCTTCACCAAGGAGGCGCTGCTTAGCGGCAAGCATGTTATCTGCGAGAAGCCGTTCACCTCTAATCTGGCGGAGTTTCTGGAGCTGAAAGAGATCGCTGAGCGAAGGGAGCTTATCCTGGTTGAAGCCATCTCGAATCAATATTTGAACAATGTCGTGGCGGTGAAGGAGCAGCTGGCTGGTCTCGGTTCCATTAAAATGGTGACGTGCAATTATTCGCAGTATTCTTCCCGTTATGATGCTTTCAAACGCGGTGAGATTCTGCCTGCATTCAATCCGGAGATGTCCGGCGGCGCCTTGATGGACATTAATATCTACAACATCCATCTGGTCCTCGGATTCTTCGGAAGTCCACTGTACGTGGAATACCGGGCGAACATGGAACGGGGAATCGATACGTCGGGGATGCTGCTGCTGGACTATGGTGATTTCAAATGCGTCTGCATTGGTGCCAAAGACAGCACAGCTCCTGGTGCAGTGAACATTCAGGGGACGGAAGGGTACATTCAGATCAATGGTTCTGCGAATGGATGCGACTCCTACGATTACGTCCTTAACCGGGAGAAGCCCGTCCGCGTGGATCGCAAGGATCACCCCCACCGGATGTATGACGAATTCCTTCACTTCGAACGATTCATCCGAGAGCAAGACAGGAAGACGGCCGCGGAAATGCTCGCACACAGTGAGCGGGTGATGCGGGTTATTGAACAGGCGAAGGCAAGCGCCGGGCTTGTGTTTGGATCAGATCGCGGATAATAAAGAGCAGGGCTTCTTCCGGTTGGGGGAAGCTCTGTTCTTTTGTTTATCTTTTCAGAGGATTGATATACAATTATTAACAAATGCCTAAAGGATGTGGACATAATGAATCTGGACAGAATTAGTGAAATTGCTCTTAACACAATGAGTCACCGGAAATCTCATCTGCAGAGAGAGACGGGGTTCGTCTATTATCATTGTCAGCGGGTAGCCAAGATTGCTCTAAGCTTAAGAAAAGAATTGTTCCCGGATGAAGGTACAATGGACGATATCATGTATGTTGCCTCAATCTTCCATGACGTTACCAAAGGAATTGAACCCCATCAGGAGACCGGCTCTGTTCTGGTCAAGTCACTGCTGAAGGATGAATGCTCCCCGGAGCAGCTGGAATTCATATCTGATATTATTGCATTACATAATATTCGCAATCATGAGGAGCTCCCGTACTACATAAAGCTTGTACAAGATGCTGATATGCTGGATCATTTCGGAACCATGGATATATGGATGAAATTCTTCCATAGTGCGCATGAAGAGGAGAATGTATGGGATACTATCCGGTTCTGGGAGAGTGAAGAGTTCGATAATTATCTTAAGAAGTCACGAGGTCAGCTGAATTTCGACCGCTCGAAGCAAATTTTTGATACTAAGCTGAAGTTTGAGCTGCAGTTCCAGGAACGTTTCAAGGCAGAGTGCAATGGAGAAGTAGATTTCAACTAACGAAGCAGATAAAACAGCAGGTACTCCGGAAATTTTTCCACAGGTGCCTGCTTTTTTATGGCTGTAGACAACAATGTTGTATGTTTTACAACTTTGATTCAAAGTCACCAGATCTCTGCTACAGAAAGTCGATGATTCAAGGAATTTTGCAGGAAATAATTAACTTATTGTCGAATTTACTGGTTTGGGCTAATCCGGCGTACAGCCAGGGGCAGCTTACATACAATGGGGGAAGGAATTCGAACAACTATGAAAAAGATTGTATTACTGCTCACTACACTACTGCTGATGATCGGGCTGGGTTATCCGGGAGGCACCGGACAGGCAGCGGCAGCCGCAGCACCGAAGTACACGGAGATTTCCACATTTGTGGACGGGACACTTATGATCTCGGCATCCAAGTCTGTACTCGTCAATGGTTCGGCTTATGTACCTGTGAAGCTGCTGAATCAGATTCCCGGCTTTACCGTTGCTACCGTAGCCTCTGTTGTGACCCTCACCGGAAGTAAGGGAAGCGCGAAGTTGAACAAGGACAATTCCATACTGTATAAAAACTCCAACTATGTCGCGTTCAAAACACTGCTTAAGCTTGGAGCCATAGACGGCAAATATGCCACCAGCTCGTATTCGCTGTTCATCTGGAGTACGGAAGAAGGCAAAATAAAGAGCAACAGTATGCTCTACGCCATCAGCAAGCTGCCAGGAACAATGGGCCAGGCTGTGGGCAAGAAGGTCTATCTATATGCACATCCCGGCAGCCACTGGGTGACAGATGTTCAATACGCGGATGATACCAATACTTCTACTTTCACCATGCTGAGCGAAGCTGGACTAACCTGGACGCTGGATATGGACGACAGTGAGACCGACACGTTGTACACGGAAGAGAATCTCTTTGCTTACAAAGAGAATTTCAACGGTGATTCGGCATGGGCTGTAAATGCAAAGATTCCGGACAGTCCTTTTAAGAACATGGAGAAGGTTACGGTCAAAGATTTCCGTTCCAGTCCCGGTGATGGCAGTTTAGAGGTACAAATCCGCCGGGCGAACGGTCAGGAAATTTATATCAGTCTAGACACGACCGTTAACCCTGTTGATTACCTTAAGGAGCTATTTTACTTTAAAAATCCTAGAACAGCTTATCCCAGCAGTGATGCCGTATGGGCTGCTATCCGGGATGAGCGGATCATTACCGACATGACGTTTGAACAAGTCTATCTGTCATGGGGAGAGCCCGACAGCTATAACGAAGATTTGGGATATATCGTATACGGCCATCAATATCTGTATTTCGTTAATAACAAGCTGAAATATTATTATGAGCTGTAGATGATTGCGCCATAATTTATGAATCATATTTTGAACTTTATCATTTAGCCAATACTTATGACATTGAATTATGTTTTGAGAATACTGGGAATTTTCATTTCTCTTATATCCGAGAATAGCTTGATAAATTAAGTGCTTTTCAAAATTTTTTCTCACATGGGATGTTGGTCACGATGCGAAGGCGGGTTTTGAAGAAGAATCAGTCTTCACACATTTTAAAGATCGTATAAGTCATATGCACCTTCATGATTATAACGGTAAGTCAGACCATCAATCTTTATATACAGGAATCGTCCCTGTGAATAGCAGATTAAATTTTGCTCAAAAAAATGATTTGTCTGTGGTTATTGCCGAATCTGTAGCCAAAATCAAGAATTCAGAGTTTCTTAGTTAAGAAAGGAATTCAAAAGATGACCGCGAATTTAAAATTGTCTAAAGGCGATAAAGTAGGCTTAATCGCTTGTTCAGATGGTGTGAGAGAAGAAAACTCACTTGAAGTAGAGGCCTTAATCAAGGTACTGAATTCTTTTGGACTTGAAGTAGTCGTTGCTAGTACATTGTTCAGAAGAGATGCCTATTTCAGTGGTGCTCCTAAGGTAAGAGCAGCGGAATTAAATCGACTATTTAATGATGATGAAATTATGGCTATTTTTGATATCTCAGGTGGAGATTCCGCTAACCAAATCTTACCGTACATAGATTACAATAGGATTCGAATGAATCCAAAGCCTTTTTTTGGAATGAGTGATTTGTCGGTAATTCTGAATGGATTATATACACTAGGCAATATAAATTCGTATCATTATCAGTTGATGAATCTGGTCTATTCTGATGGAAAAGAACAACAAAATGCTTTCTACCAATCCTTTTTCGAAGGTCATAATGATCTTTATGATTTCCAATATAAGTGGGTTCGTGGTAACCATATGAGTGGTATAGTAATCGGTGGAAACATTCGATGTTTTATGAAGTTGGCTGGGACTAGCTATTTTCCTGACCCTACTAATAAAATCATCCTCTTAGAAAGTTTAGGGGGAAGAGCGAATAAAATAGTCTCCCTAATCGCTCAACTTCAACAAGTTGGATATTTAGACAAGTGCGCGGGTTTGATCCTGGGATCTTTTACCGAACTGGAGCGTTACAATGAATTTTCTGTCGTTGAAGAGTATGTTAAGGAGATTAGCGAATCGACCAAACTTCCAATTGTTAAGACAGACGAGATAGGGCATGGAAGTAACGGTAAGTGTATCGTAATAGGACAGGAGATTATCTTATAAGAACTTGATTCGAGGGTGATATGAAATGTGTTCTATATAGAATCTATAAATGAACAAAAACGATACAGAAAATTCCAATACCACTTAGGCAACATTGAATCGCTCACAAACCGTATGAAACGGGATTTCCTTTTGGGCGCACTCGTAAACATACCTAAGTCGGTCTTGTTGGACCTGCTTTCGTACCATGCAAGCTAAAAGCGCCCATAAGCGGATAAACGCTTTCGCGGAACGAACTTGGTAGGTGTCAAAACCCAAGTTGTTTTTGGACTGGCGAAAGAAGATTTCGATAGGCCAGCGTTTGGCATAGTATGTGGCTATGGTTTCGGTTCCCAGGGAAATATCCGTGCAACAAAAGGCGCGCAAGGCTTTCGGTTCCCCAAAAGCCAGCTTCGGCCAACAAAGTAAAACCACGGCGTTCTCGATTCCAGTCAGCGCTCCTTCGTAGCGATACATCCAGTTCGACGAACCGTTCACGATCACGAGGCGAACATCTGATTTTTGGATGTGCTTCGCGAAGTCTTGCACCGAAGTTCGCATGCCTTGGGGATACAGAATCCGGTTGGTTTTCAGTGCTCCGATGAAGTGGTAGCCTGCAGCAGCGTAAGCATTGATCACGCGAGGGCAGGTAAACCAGAAATCTACCAAATATAATACTAAGAATTCTGCAGGGACTGGTTGAAATTCAACCTTTGTTCATACCCGTGAATATAGTTGAGGCCTGAGTGAGTTAACTCACCTGAATTAGCATAACCGGCTTCGTGAATATGGGTCAGGGTAATCTTGAAATCTCTTTCGTCCATACCTATTTGATTGAAGCGGGGTTCCTTCTCTTCTTCAAGCAACTTCAGAATCTGATATACCGGGTCCGTACGTAGCAATTCATTCAGCTTCCTTCCTGTAAGCAATATGGCTTTAGCATATGCACAAGGAGGGATGTTGGTGACCAACTAATACTAAGAAGGGGGCAAATAAATGAATGATTCGATCACTCTATTGCCAAGAGACAAACACGATTTTGAACGGGTACACGAACTGAAGAAGCTGGATAAAAAGGACCTCATCCCATTAATCCCGGAGTTGTTACAATGGCTGCAGGATATAAACTGGCCTATAGCAGAAGAAATCTCCAATTTGTTACTGACGGTTCCTAAAGAGACGGTTCCATACATAGAGGAGGTTCTAAACGGAGGAGATGACATATGGAAGACATGGTGCCTAGAGTGTTATGTTAGCCAATTGCCTGAAGAATTCAGACATCCATTAGAGAAGCAGATTCAGCGAATAGCCTATAACCCAACCAAGGGTGAGGAACTTGAAGAAGTCCATATTACAGCAAGAGAATTGCTCAAGGATTTCAGCTGAATTCCTTGAGCAATTGTAATTATTGTATACCGTGGCCCGTAATCGTCTTCGTCTCCAGACATTCCGCAATACCATATTCCCCGTATTCTCTGCCAAGCCCGGACTGTTTGTAACCGCCGAAGGGGGCTTTCATTTCCGGGCTGGCACCATTAATGCTCACAACACCTGCAGCAATTCTGGAGGCAACCCGGTTGGCCTGATCCAGGTCCGTGGAATGCACATAGGCCCCAAGCCCATAGTTGGTGTTATTGGCGATAGCAATCGCTTCTTCCACGGTCTTATAGGTGAGAACCACTAATACGGGTCCGAAGATTTCCTCTCTGGCAATCGTCATGTCCTCCGTAACATTTACGAACAGGGTAGGTTTAACGAAATAACCATGTTCTAACCCCGCAGGCCGGCCGGTGCCTCCGGTCACCAATTCTGCGCCTTCATCAATACCCGTCTGAATATAGCGCTGTACGTTCAGGAACTGCTTCTCCGTAACAATAGGGCCAAGCACCGTGTCTTCCTCCCAGGGATTGCCGATCTTCACTGCCCCGATAGCTGATTGTGCCAGCTGCTTCACTTCCTGGAGACGATGCTCCGGAACAAGAAGGCGTGTACCTGCTACGCAAGCCTGCCCATTATTCATAAATCCTTGAGCTACCGCTACTGGAATCACTTTGGTGTAATCGACATCATCCAGAATTATGTTAGGTGACTTACCGCCGAGTTCCAACGTAACCCGTTTCAGCGTTTCTGCTGCACCTTTCAGGATTTCTTTGCCGACACGGGTCGATCCGGTAAAAGAAATAAGCGCCACATCCGGATTGCGGGTGAATTCAGCACCCACGGTATGACCGTAACCATTCACGACATTAATGACTCCTTTGGGGAGTCCTGCATGGTGGAAGGCTTCCGTAATTCTTTCGGTCTGCAGGGCACTAAGCTCACTCGGCTTGATGACAACCGTACATCCCGCAGCAATGGCAGCCGCAAGCTTCGCCGTGATTTGTGAATAACTTGCATTCCAGGGCGTAATGATCCCGACGACACCGGCAGGCTCAGAGACTACCTTGGCAGAAGCGATATAACGGACAAACTCAAAGTTGTCCAGCGCCTGCTTCGTATCGAGGAAATTAGCAGCAGCCAGCTTCACGCGGCCGATGGCTGATTTTATCGGAGCGCCATATTCCATAATATTCGCTTCCGCCATTGCATCCATGTTTGCCATAACAGCATCATGCAGCCGCTGCAGCATTTCACTGCGCTCTTCCACAGAAGTCTGAGAGAAGGTTGCAAAAGCTTCCTTAGCCGCAGCAATAGCCAGTCGGGCATCCTCTTCATTACCGAGTACAACCTGACCTATCACTTTTTGGGTAGCCGGGTTGATCAGCCGCTGAATCTCCTTCCCTTGCGGTTCGATATACTCGCCATTCACATACATGCGATCCAATGTAAACATGTAGACATTCTCCTGTTCTTAAGATGGGATAGTATGAAGACGAGGAAATAATATCACGATAAGTAATCAAAGTAAACAAATAAAGCATAAAGTGTCTACAAAGTATATTTTGTTTCTTGCTATGTGATTTTCATGTATAATGGGTTCACTGGCCAACAGGAGGAAAAAACAGTATGTCCTTAGACCCAAAGAAGTCCCAGGCGCAAAGCAAGCTATTGAAAAAAATCATTCCAGCCGTTATGAAGGATGGCTTCCAGCAGCTGAAAATGGAAGAAATCGCGAAACTGATGGATGTCAGCCGTGCGACTATGTACAAGCACTTCTCCTCTAAAGAAGAGGTCATTGCTGGTGTAGTGTACATTTTTGTGGACTACATAGATCAATTGAAGCTTCCTTCCGTGCAGGTGGAGGGAGAATTATTCGGGGTTTCTTTTCAGCAGCTGTTTGAGCAGTCAGTTTCGCTCGCCGGTAAAATATCTGAGGTATTCCTGAAGGAGCTGCAGAGCGCTTATCCGGAGCTGTCCGACAGCCTGAGGTCGGCACTATTGCAGCGCGAGCAGCAATCGCTGGAATTCTACCGTCATGGTATAGACAAAGGCATATTCCAGCCTGTCAACGAAAGATTCATTCTGCTTCAAGATGAGCTGCTGCTGCGCGAGATTATGAATACGAAGTATTTACTGCAGAATCAGACCTCCATACAGCAGGTGCTGACGGACTACTATCAGTTTAAGAAAATTCAGTTGTTCCGCCCGGAGAAGATGGGGCTCATCGAGGATCATCTTATCATTCCGGTCATTAATTATGTCGCAGAGAAATACAATCGTACACTGTAGGAGGACAATATGCAGCTAATTCACCCCAAAGACATCCAAACCCAAATCGACCGGTTCACCGGTCAGGACCTTTATATACATCTGGAGCTCACAACTGGTGCTTATGCCAGTCACATTGACAGTTCGCGTCCGCCGGGATCGGCGTTCATTAGTAATGCACTTATCCGCTACACGCACGGCTCAATTTCGGGAACAGGTCCTTACCGGGTAGGCCTGAAGACAGAGCAGGGCTGGATTTATGCGGAAGGGCTTACCCATGTGGATGAGAACGAAACTGAGCGGCTAATCCTGGCCGGACATGATAATCAAGGCAAGCTGATTGTAGCGCTGCAGCTTAGCCGGAACCCTTTTTAAGGCAAATGGAGGATCAAGCAACCGTGAATAGCAGACCTATGGACAATAAGAAGATCTTAGTTGTACTTCCCCATCCCGATGATGAGGCGTACTTTGTATCCGGAACCTTGGCTATGTACATTGAAGAAGGTGCTGAGGTTACTTATGCTTGTCTGACACTCGGCGAGATGGGCCGCAACATGGGGGTTCCATTAATCGCGAACCGGGTTACCCTGCCGGCGATCCGTAAGGAGGAGCTCGCTGCGTCCTGTCAGGCAATAGGTATTCAAGACTTAAGAATGCTCGGCTTCCATGATAAAATGATCGAGTTCGAAGACCCGGATCTACTGGATAGTCAGATTATGAAGCTGATTCAGGAACTGGCTCCGTCGATAGTCATTACCTTTTATCCGGGGTACAGTGTCCATCCTGATCATGATGCCACCGGCGCTGCTGTTATTCGCACCATTGCCCGGTTACCTCTGACAGAAAGGCCAGTTGTACATTGCTCCGCTTTCTCTAACAATCATGAGAAGATGATCGGGAAAGCGGATGTAACTATAGATGTGACCTCATTCCTCGCTGTGAAGATTAAGTCTATTCTATCGCACAGCTCCCAGTTCCAAGCAGACAAGCTTCTTGGCGGCCGTGATATAACAGATGATATTATCCGTAGCAAGTTCGGCATAGAACGGTTCTGGACCTATTCATTCGAGGAGCATGATACGACTAACCGGATTGGAGAATTGCTGTGTGCGCAGACATAAGTGCTAAGTACATAGAACAAGTTTCCGTTACCGAACCGGACTATATTGCAGTGAATCTCGAAGATGCAGTGAATTATGTGATGAATTTAGCTCGATAGGAGTGTTACAGATGACTGAACAACAAGTGTACGTCCGCTTCCCTGAGGACACCGATGCCGGTGAGCTTACAGCGATGTACAAGCGCAACCGGGAGTTTTTTGAGAAACATTCGCCTGATATTCCTGATGAGTTCTATACGGAAGAGTACCAGCGCGACAAGATTGCACAGTATAAGGAAGACAGGGAAGAGGACGAAAGATACGATTTCCTGGTATTCCATAAGGCGGATCACCGGATTATCGGCACCGTAGGGTTGTCTTTTGTGGTGCGGGGACCGCTGCAGAGCTGCATGATCGGGTACAGCCTGGATAAGGATTATAACGGAAGAGGCTACATGACAGAGGCTGTGAAGCAAGTAGTACACTATGCCTTCGAGGAGCTGAAGCTCCACCGGATCACAGGGGAAGCTTCCCCCGCAAATCCCGGATCGATCCGTGTGCTGGAGAATGCCGGGTTCCACAAGGAGGGAATTGCCCAGCGCAACGTGAAAATCAGGGGAGTATGGGAGGATCATCAGATTCTGGCCATTCTCAATCCGTCAGATCTTATCTAACAGAAGCAATGCAGTCATAGCATTCATATTCTTAATTCCGGAGGTTCATCTATGAGTCAGCGTTTGCGTATTACCCGTTCTATGCAGGAAGGCAATGCAGAGCAAGCTATTACATTGGAAGAGTGCACACAGTATTTTGCAGACAAACCCGATTTCTCGTACTCACAAGTCTTAACCGTAAAAGGGCCCGAGAGCACGATGTCCATTGAGGGTGACTTTTTCATGTGGAGCTATGAAGGGATGGAGTTTCCTTTCCGGTTGTACATGGGAGATCTGTACGTAGCCCTTTCCACAGAAGCCGTAGTTCCTGTATTGCTCGAGGTTGCCACCGCCCTGCGGGCTGACGTGGTTGAAGGGTAGCTTAGGGAAAGTTCAGGTTAATCTGTTTATTACACATTAAGTAACCCCAGGTGATGTTATATTTATTCAATGAATACGGCACATTTAGGGGGCAATTGTATGAATAATATTAAGACTAGAGTAAGTCCGCTGCACGAGATGTTAACCGATTTTGTTGAGAATGGACCGTTTACGGGATTAGCTATAGGCATTGTTAAAGATAACGAGGTTATCTTCACAGGTGAGTATGGAGCAGCCAATGTGGCGACAGGTGAGCCAGTGGATAGCAGCACTTTATTTCATCAAGCCTCCGTCTCCAAAACATTCGTAGTTACAGCGGTTATGCGGCTGGTGGAACGCGGACAGGTAGAGCTGGATTCGCCCGTCAAGAACTATCTTCCTTATTTCAAAATGGAGGATGAACGTTATCTTCAGATTACTGTAGGGCAGCTGCTCAACCATACCTCCGGCATGCCGGATGAAGAGGATTATGCCTGGGACCGGCCTGAATACGATGAAGAGAGTCTCGAACGGTACGTGAAAAGCGTCAGCCGTCACAAGCTGCTGAGCGAACCCGGCACTCATTTTGCTTATAGTAATATCGCTTATGAGATTCTGGGGGATTTGATCGCCAAGGTCAGCGGTCTGAGCTTTGAGCAATATATGAATGAGCATATTCTTGAACCGGTGGGGATGACATCCAGTTCATTTCTGAAGCAGGAGGTGGAAACGGCTCTGGCCGCTCCTCATGTACTGAAGAATTCAGCAGAGTACGGCCCTGGTGTAAGTGAGGTGTTTCCATACAACAGGGCGCATGCCCCCAGTTCCACGCTGTATACCAATGCCCAAGATATGTGCCAATATATGCTGATGCAGCTGATTCAGGGGAAGGCCAAGGACCGGTATAACGCTTTACAGCCCGGCAGCTATGATCTGATGTGGAATCCTACCATGGCTACAGGCTGGGGCCCTGAGCATGAGCAGGTCGGGCTGGGCTGGTTCCTGGATGAGTATAAAGGGTCCCGGATTCTCTCGCATTCCGGATGGGATACCGGCTTTCTGAGTGAACTGATCCTGTTCCCGGATGAAAATATAGGCATCTCTATAATGACCAATTGTGACTATGTATGGCTGGGCAGCGTGACCCATCCAATCCTTGATTTGCTGCTGGGTTCGGATGTCAGTCAGCTCAAGCAGTCGATGGCACATCTCGTTGCCATGGTTGCTGTAACCAATGGAGTCGATAAGGCACTCGAAGAATACCAGCGTATCAATAGTTTGGAGCAGGACAACTATTATTCCGCAGATTTTGAATTTGTGCGCGTTTCGGATACTTTAAGCTGGAGGGGCCACCATGAAGAAGCTATCCGCGTTCTTACCTGTGCCGCCGCAATCTTCCCTGATAGTGAATCGGTTTCAGACAGGCTGAAGGGGCTTATGACAGAAGCATAGACGTTTTGCAGATACTTAATATGAACTTATCAAGGCTCCGCCGACAGTCAGAAGGACTGCGGAGGAGCCTTTTTATAAGATTCTATAGTTGCTGCACTGAATCCATACGCCGCCAGCCCATGTATACCAGAGACAGGGCAACAACGGTGAGGATGATCCCAAGGACCCGGAATCCGCCGAAGCTGAACTGATTCCCCATCACGATGCCGATCAGCAACGAAGAGAGGATGGTCCCGAAGTATCTGGACGTACTGAATAATCCGGAGGATACGCCGATGATGTCTTTGGGGGAACTGTTGAACAAGGCGGCTTGCATCGCGACATTGTTCAATCCGTTACTGATTCCGAAGGCCGCCAGAGCGAGGCATATGCTGATCAACGGAGATGACGGATTCAACATCACGATCCATACTGATCCGAGTGTCATAAGGATTGCGGATACTACCATGGCGGGCCTTGGACCTGACACATCAATCCATTTCCCAGCCAGCGGAGAGACAACCAGTGAGCATAAACCCAGACTTAACATAAGAATTCCCGTGTGGAACTCGCTGACATGACGAACCAGCTGCAGGTAAGACGGCAGGCCGAAAAAGACAGAATAAAACAGAAGATTAACCAGCATGAACTGGAGATTGACCCAAGTCAGCGCCGGATAGCTCGCGAAAGTCCGCAGCGGAATAAAGGGTGATTTGGCGAAGAGCTCATGCCGCACGAAGACTGCAAGGAGAACTAGTCCGGCCAGGCCGGCTATAACATTGAATAAGGAGACATGTCCGGAGGATTTGGCAGACAGCAGTTGAGCTAGCAAGGCAACCAGACCTACAGAGAATAGCAGAATACCAGCTACATCCATACGGTTCATCCATTGGCGCATAGACAGCTTATTGGCAGCGGCAGCCAGCGGCTGGTCCTTCGGAATAGTCCTCCAGGCTAACACAAAGCTTGCCGTCACAAAGGGAACGTTGATGAAGAAGATGGACGACCAGCCCCATAAGTGAATCAGTACCCCTCCGATAAAAGGCCCAATGGCTGCGGCTCCCGATGTGAACATAGACAGAACAGACAGCGCGGTAGCCTGCTTCTCCGTAATATGCACCCGTACAATAGCCATTCCTACCGCCACCACCATACTGGTACCAACGGATTGTACAATCCGGAATACGATCAGCCACCCGAAGCCCGGGGCCAAAGGAGCTAATATAGAAGCAACGAAGACGATAACCAGCCCGGTAAGAAAGATGGTCCTGCGTCCGAATATATCACTGGCTTTGCCCATGACAGGTTGAGCAACCGCGCTGGCAATATAGAATGAGAAGATAATCCAGGAGACTACAGTGTAATCAAGCTGGAACTGATGCTGTAATCGTGGTATAGCCACAGAGACCATTGAAGAGTTGAGCGGGTTTAGCAGGATTCCCAGCCCGACGGATATCATTAACCACCAGCTGCGGGTATTCATTGTAATTTCCCCCTATAATTGCGTTAGGGATATCGTACTTGAAATGGATTATTTACTCCAACGCATTTTATGTTATGATTTCATAGACTTGAGGGAATGAATGGAGGCGGGTTATGGAACTTCTTCAATTGCAATATTTCATCGCAGTGGCCCGTTTAGAGCATATGACCGAGGCTGCGCTTACGTTGCATGTGACTCAGTCCTCGCTCAGCAAGACCATTCAGCGCCTGGAAGAGGATCTTGGGGTTCCCCTGTTTGACCGGACCGGGAGGAAGCTGCGTTTAAATGAGTCCGGCAGCAGATTCCTTCCGCGTGCGGAGAAGGCCTTGTTTGAATTGGAGCAGGGGAGGCAGGAGCTTAGAGATTTGTCCAGCCTGGAGCCGGATACACTTGAATTAGCCGTCACCACCGCAAGCACATTGCCTAATATCCTCCGGGAATTCCGCAAAAAGCTGCCGGCTGTCCATTTCCACGTACAAATGCTGTCCATGCAGGAGATGATTACCCTTCTTCGAAGGGGAGAGGTCGATTTCTGTTTGTCCTCACCTCCGGTATGGGGAGAAGATATGGAGTGTCAAATCGTCTGCACCGACCCTATCTATGTTGCCGTTCCAGCGGGGCACCGTTTGGCAGGCCGCCAGAGCTTATCCCTAATAGAGCTAAAGGATGAATGGTTTGCCGGTGTGAGAAAAGGCTACGGGATTCGTGATTTGGTGGACTCCGTATGCCAATCTGCAGGATTTACCCCACAGTATGTGTATGAAGGGGATGAACCGGCAAGGCTCGTCGCCCTGGTGGAAGCCGGAATCGGCTTAGCCTTCATACCCGGCACGGCCAAGAATGCCCAGGATAATATAGTGTTGATCCCTGTTGAGGATCAGGGACTGGTCAGGGAAATCGCCTTGTTATGGCATAAGAGCCGATACATTTCACAGGCTGGACGGATATTCCGTGACGTTGTTATTGAATATTTTAATGGAAACAATGAAGAATGAAGGAGGCTGTGATCCATGGATTCTAATCAAGCTGAACATAAGCGCGTTCTAGTTGTATTTCCGCATCCCGATGATGAAGCCTTTGCTGCTGCAGGGACCCTGGCGAAATACATAGACAGCGGTTCCGGGGTGACCTATGCCTGTCTGACCTTAGGGGAGATGGGGCGGAACATGGGAATCCCGCCATTCGCGAACCGGGTTACTTTGCCGGAGATCCGCAAGGAAGAATTGATAGCCTCCTGCCGTGCGATTGGCATACAGGATTTAAGGATGCTTGGTTTCCACGATAAAATGATCGAATTCGAAGACCCGCAGCTCCTGGACAATACACTTTTGGCACTGCTCAAAGAATTGACCCCGTCACTCGTCATTACCTTTTATCCCGGCTATAGTGTCCATCCCGATCACGATGCCACCGGAGCAGCTGTCATCCGGGCGGTCAGCAGGCTCCCGGCTGCGCAGCGGCCAATAGTTCACTGTATTGCGTTCTCCAGCAACCATGAGCAGATGATCGGCCCGGCGGATGTGAACGTAGACGTGACTGCATTCCTAGCGAAGAAAATGGCCTCGATTCAGGCCCACCGTTCGCAATATCAAGCGGCGGAGCTTGTTGGAAGCCGGGAGCTGACTGCGGAGGAGATTCAAATCCGGTTCGGACGGGAATCCTTTTGGACCTACCAGGTGGAATAAGTGCTACAATAATAATGTTAATGCACTAAGGCGTCGGGAGGGCAGGCCATGAACAAAGAAGAACAGGTCCTGATGAATTTCAGGGATTTATTTAACAAGCTGAGCTGGCTGAATAAATCCAAGATGGAAGAGAGTCTTAAGGGGTACAAGCCCTCTGAGGTACATTGCATCGAATATATCGGGCAAAATGCGGATTCCAACGTGACCATACTTGCGGAGCATTTTTATATGACTAGAAGTGCTATAAGCAAAATAACCAAGAAGCTTATGGAAAAGGGCTATATCGAAAGCTACCAGAAGCCGGATAACAAGAAGGAAATCTATTTCAGGCTTACGAAGCAAGGGGAAGCGGTCAGCAAAGTCCATGAGGAGCTGCACCAGGAATTCCGCGAGCGGGATAAAGCTGTATTCGAGCAGGTAACCGAGGAGCAATATGACAATATGCTTGACTTCATTGAGAAGTATAGCAGGCATTTGGATACAGAAATCACAAAACTCTGTGCAGATTTGAAATCGGAATGAATTGAATACTCATAATGAAACCTCAGGCAGCCGGGCTCTTTCGAGAACGGTTGTCTTTTTTATTGCATTTTTGTTGACGAGGAAACAAAAATGCAGTAGGATGATTATGTTTCCTAGGAAACATAATCATGACGTTTGAGGGGAGAATTACATGTTCAAATCCAGATCACACTCTACACAGAACACAGAACAAACCGTAGACAGACACGCTTTAATCTTCGGCCTTATCTCTGTATTTCTGTGCGGAATAGGCTTCACTATCATAGCGCCTGTCGTTCCATTCTTAGTGCAGCCGTATACTGATAATCCGGGAGAACAAGCGGTAATGGTTACGCTGCTGACCTCCGTTTATGCATTTTGCGTGTTTTTTGCGGCTCCGGTACTTGGAGCACTAAGCGACAAATACGGCCGCCGTCCATTGCTCATTTTATGTCTGCTCGGTTCCGCGGTCGGGTACTTCGTCTTCGGGATAGGAGGAGCTCTATGGGTACTGTTCGCCGGTCGGATCATAGAAGGTATAACAGGCGGGAGCATCAGCACGATTTTTGCCTATTTTGCAGACATTATTCCTCCGGAGCAGAGAACCAAATACTTTGGCTGGGTGAGTGCGGTCGTAGGTGCAGGAACCATCATTGGCCCGAGTGTAGGCGGGTTACTTGCCAAGTTTGGTTATGCTGTACCGATGTATTTTGGAGCGGCCATTACTTTATTGAATGTTATCTACGGATTCTTCTACATGCCGGAGAGTCTGAGCAAGAATAATAGACTGCAAGAGATTACCTTTGTTAGACTGAATCCATTCTCACAGCTGGCCAGTCTGCTCTCCATGAAAAACTTGAACAGGCTGCTTATTTCCGCCTTCCTGCTCTGGATACCTAATGGATCTATGCAGGCTGTGTTCTCACAATTCACAATGGATTCCTTCAGCTGGAAACCGGCAATCATCGGACTAATGTTCTCCATTATGGGCTTCCAGGATATCCTGTCGCAAGGCTTCATCATGCCCAAGCTTCTGAAGAAATTAAGTGATCAGCAGATCGCCGTACTTGGAATGGTCTCGGAAATTATAGGCTATGGTTTCATTGCCGTCTCGTCTCTCTTAGCGTTCTATCCGCTTTTCATCGTTGGGATGTTCATCTTCGGCTTTGGTGATTCGATCTTTGGACCATCGTTCAACGGGATGCTATCCAAGTCTGTCGATTCGAGCGAACAAGGGAGGATTCAAGGCGGCAGCCAATCGATTCAGGCGTTGGCCAGGATGATCGGGCCTCTCATTGGGGGGCAAATCTATGTATCGCTTGGTCATTCCGCGCCCGCTGTTATGGGGATCATCCTAATCGCAGCGGCAATACCGGTTCTATACAAGAGAACGCATGTAACGATGTAAAATGTCTTGCAGCCCCGCCAATCAGCGGGGCTCTTGTTCTTCCTATATAATTATGGTATAACTTATTACAAGTCATTTAATAAGTGGTGATTGAGGTGCAGGTCGGCCGATTACTCTACAAGAAAAGGCAGGAATAAACAATGAACCAGAAAGAAAGAATGCTTGCAGGTCTCCCTTATAAAGCTTGGCTGGATGGATTAACGGAAGAGAGAACAGCTGCCAGACTGATGGTCCATCAGTTCAATCTGCTCCGTCCTGATGAAGAAGAGGAGAGAGCAGCACTGATCCGGAAGATTATCGGCAAGACAGGAGAGGTAATTCATATCGAAGCGCCCTTCCACTGCGATTATGGAACCAACATCTCTGTGGGGAATAATTTCTATGCTAATTTCAACTGTACTATTCTTGATGTCGGCAGAGTCGTCATCGGTGATAATGTCATGTTTGCTCCGAATGTATCGCTCTATACCGCAGGACATCCCGTCCATCCCGATTCCCGGAATTCAGGCTATGAATATGGGATCGCTATAACGATCGGCAATAATGTCTGGATCGGTGGCAACGTGATCGTGAATCCGGGCGTAACCATAGGTAACAATGTAGTGATCGGGGCTGGCAGCGTGGTTACCAAGGACATTCCCGATAATGTGATAGCAGTAGGCAGCCCATGCAGAATTATCCGTGAGATCACTGAAGAAGACCGGAAATTTTATTATAAGGACAGAGAATTTGATGTTACGGATTACTAAATAAGCACATAGGTAGCTCTCAGCGGTCCATGCACACCCACCACGAGTTTCATTTCGATATCGGCGGAATTGGAGGGGCCGGAGATGAAATTAATCGATGAGCCCACCGGCTCACCGGCTTGAATTCTCCGGTTAAACGCTGCTGCTGCCTGAGTAGAACGGAGCACAAGCCTCTGCCGCTCAATCACCGCAATATAATGGGCAGGCAGGAAGTGAAGGGAGCGGCCCTGATCCGGGCGGCTCTCTACCACAACCGTTCCCGACTCGGCCAGCGCACAGTCGGCGAAGATAATCGCTGTATTCGCTGATTCAGCCCGCCTAACATTCTCCTCTCTTCCTGCTGCTTCCTCCCACACGGCGGCATCCGGGAACTCCAGCCCGTATTCGGCAAACCGGGGATCTCCGGAAGTCATAACCAGCCCGCCGCCATTCGCTTCTATAAGATCATCCAAGGTCCGCTGCAGAATCTCCGGATTCGATTCAATCACCTGAGTGTGAATGAAGAAACACTGCTCCTTAAGAATCTCTACCAGATCGTCGTTAGTTAGCTCGCCATAGCTGTCCGGAATCAAGTCCTGTATAACAGGCCGCTGAACATTAGTCTTACGTTCCCGGCCCAGCTTAGCGGCAATTGTATTCAGAAATGCCTCCTTATTCGAGGATATTGTCATTGCTCTGACCCTCCTTTACGTTTCTCCATCCATGCCCGGAAGCTGTCCTGCTGCTTGACGGGCTGCTTGAGGTCGCGGGCATGAATCCAGCCGTGAATCATGGCGGGTCCTCTTACGATTCGCCCCTGTTTACTCATCAATCGGCTGGCGGAGTGTGCTAACCGCAGGGTCCGGCCGAATAGGGCAGGGGAGGACAGCAGCCGGCTGGCCGCTTTCATCTGAAGCCTGTCTGCGGCGCCGGTTCTTCGCTGCCCGACAATGTTCTGCCGGTGCATGATCAGCTGCTCATGCAGCGGAATCTTCACCGGGCAGACATCTGTACAAGCACCGCACAGACTGGAGGCAAACGGCAGCTCCTTATAGTCATCGTACCCGCCAAGCAGCGGGGTGATTACCGCACCGATCGGGCCCGGATAGATTGATCCGTAAGCATGCCCGCCGATATGGCGGTAGATCGGGCAGACATTAAGGCAAGCGCCGCAGCGGATACACTGCAACGCCTCGTTAAATTCACTTCCCAGAATATCGGACCGGCCGTTGTCGACAACAACCAGGTGGAATTCCTCGGGACCATCTGTCTCTCCGGCTGCAGAAGGCCCCAATACGGTAATGTAGCTGGTTAATTTCTGTCCGACGGCACTGCGGCAGAGCAGGTTATCCAGAACCTCCATTTCCTCCATGGTCGGGACAATCCGCTCCATACCCATCACCGCAATATGGGTCTTCGGAATGGCGGCCGTAAGATCACCATTGCCCTCATTGGTCACCAGATTGATCGCTCCCAGATTAGCTATAGCGAAGTTACAGCCCGTAATCCCGACTTCAGCTTCCAGGAACTTCTGCCGCAGAACCGTCCGGGCGAATCCGGCCAGATTCTCCGGGGTTTCATCTCCCGTATATCCGAGCTTCTCTGAGAACACCCGCCGGATTTGTCTCCGGTCTTTATGCAGTGCGGGAGCGACGATATGCGAGGGCGGGTCCCAATCATCCATTTGGAGGATATACTCCCCAAGATCCGTCTCAATCAGCTCACAGCCGGCTTCGATCAGGACATGGTTCAGCTCAATTTCCTCCGTGACCATAGATTTGGATTTTACAACCTTTTTAGCCTGCTTACGCACAACAACATCCCGTATATAACTGCTGGCCTCTTCTTTGGTAGCTGCAAAATAAATATGGCCGCCTTGTCGCTCCACATTATCAGCGAGCTGCTCCAGGTAATAATCCAGATTCTGCAGGGTATGCTGGCGGATAAGCTGGCCTACGTTCCGCCACTGCTCCCAATCCCCTAGTGCGGTGGCGGCAGACAGACGTCTCGTCTTGAGACTGTCCTGCGCAGAACCGACAGCATTTCGCATGAATGAATCCCCAAGGCCTTCTGTAGTCCGTTCGCTGAAATTACGTTTATCGGTTTGCAGGCTCAAGTCCGGCTTCCTCCTCTGCTAACAACAGGCTGATGCTGATTCAGCACTTCAGCAATATGCATAATCTTGACAGGCTCACCCTTGCGGGACAGACGCCCCCCGATATTCAGCAGGCAGCCCATATCTGCACTAATCAGAATATCAGCTCCGGTATCCTTGATACAGCCGCATTTCTCGTCTACCATCTGCTCGGAAATCTCAGGCATCTTGACCGAAAAGGTTCCGCCAAAGCCGCAGCAGTTATCGCTGTTCTTAAGCGGCTCCAGCTGCAGTCCTCTGACGTGTTCAAGCAGCTGGTATGGAGTTTCCTTCTCACCCAGCAGTCTTGTCATATGGCAGGAACGGTGGTAGGTGGCGGTTCCTTCAAGGCTTGCACCAACATCTGTAACGCCAAGCACCCTAACGATGAACTGCGTGAACTCATAGGATTTCTCCTTCAAAGCAACCGCTTTCAATTCCCACTGCGGATCACCTTTGAAGATCTTCGGGTATTCATGGAACATAGCAATGCAGGAGCCGGAAGGACCCACGACATATTCGGAGTTCTCGAAGGCAAGCATCATATTCTGCATGGCGAGCTTCGAATCCTTCAGATAGCCGCTGTTGTAAGTGGGCTGCCCGCAGCAGACCTGCGAAGCCGGGAAATCGATCTCACAACCCAGCCGCTCAAGGACTTCAACCATAGCAATACCAACCTCCGGGGTCATAAGGTCTACTAAACAAGTAGAGAAAATACTGACTTTCACAGCCGATCCCTCCAATCAATGTAACCCTATATTCATAGCTTAACTCAAGAAGTCAATGAAAAACAACATAAAAACAAATAGTAAATGTGAATCTTATTGACAATAAATATTGATAGCGTTTACACTATGGTTGGGCAATTGTAATAATCTACCTTGAGGGGGAGAAACAGTGACCAAGCATTTGATGTATATCGATGGCCAATTTACGGAATCCGAAGGCAAAGAATGGATCGAAGTAACCAACCCGGCAACAGATGAAGTAATCTCACAGGTTCCCAAGGCTACAAGGAATGATGTCATACGTGCCATTAATGCAGCCGAAGAAGCCCAATCAGCCTGGGAGGAAACTCCGGCGGTCGAGAGAGGCAGATATTTGCATGCCATTGCAGACGGGATACGCGCGGAGGCGGATAGCATCGCCAGGCTGATCTCGGAAGAAGTAGGCAAGACACTGGAATTATCTGCGGTAGAGGTTAACTTTACAGCGGATTATTTGGATTATATGGCGGAATGGGCACGGCGTTATGAAGGGGAGATCGTTCAGAGCGACCGTGATAATGAGAATATTTTTGTGTTTAAACGGGCGATTGGTGTAACGACAGGCATCCTGCCCTGGAATTTCCCGTTCTTCCTGATCGCGAGAAAGATGGCTCCGGCGCTGATTACGGGCAATACGATTGTCGTCAAGCCCAGTGCGGAATCCCCGAACAATGCCGTGGCCTTCAGCCGCATTGTTGATAAAGCCGGTCTGCCCAAAGGGGTATTCAACCTGGTAACAGGCAGAGGCGGAGAAGTAGGCCATGAACTGGCCAGTAACCCGAAGGTCGGAATGGTCAGTCTTACAGGCAGCGTACCCGCCGGACAAAAGGTGATGGAGGCAGCCGCCGAGAATATCATTAAGGTCAGTTTGGAGCTTGGGGGCAAGGCACCGGCCATTGTTATGAAGGATGCCGATCTGGACCTGGCGATCAAAGCGATTGTGGATTCCCGTGTAATTAATACAGGCCAAGTCTGTAACTGTGCAGAGCGCGTCTATGTACATGAGGCCATTAAGGATGAATTCACCTCCCGCCTGGTTGAAGCTATGAAGGCAGTGAAATACGGAGACCCGCTCAAGGACAAGGATATTCATATGGGACCTCTGATTAATAAAGCCGCACAAGAATCGGTTCAGCAGAAGGTGGACCGGGCAGTTCAAGAAGGGGCCACAATTGCTCTGGGCGGTAAAAAGGTAGAAGGTGCAGGCAGCTTCTTCGAGCCGACGGTCATCACCAATGCCACCAACGACATGGAGATTGTGCAGGATGAAATCTTCGGTCCGGTTATCCCGGTCATTTCGTTCTCTACCCTAGATGAAGCGATCGCGCTTGCCAACGATAGTGAATTCGGATTAACGTCATCGTTATATACCCAGAATCTGAATGTCGCTATGAAAGTAATCAAACGTCTGAAATACGGAGAGACCTACATTAACCGCGAGAATTTTGAAGCGATGCAGGGCTTCCATGCAGGCTGGAGAAAGTCCGGGATCGGCGGTGCCGACGGCAAACATGGACTGAACGAATATCTGCAGACGCACGTAGTCTATCTACAGTATGACAAGTCAGTTAACTAAATGAACTCATAATTCTCGCAGATATAATAAATGCTCCCAGGCAGTGTGGGAGCATTTTTGCGTGGTTATTCAAGACTTTTCTTCAAATAATATTTCGTCTGGCCTTCCTGGGGACAATTATGGATCTCCCCGAAGACCTCGTACCCCAGCTTCTGATAAAAGCGCGGAGCCTGCCAGCTCATGGTGGTTAATTCACTCACCTTACAGCCTCGCGACCGGGCTCTGTCTTCCAGCTCCTTGAGCAATATTGCGCCTAGTCCGTTGCCTCTATAGGCGGGATCGACGGCCAGCAGATGAACATTTAGAATCTTCCAGACCATATCTCCGGTAATACCCCCTACATATGTATCTCCTTCATACGCTGCCAGCGAGATCACTTCGCGCTCATACGGCGGAATGCTGTCATCCATCCGCCGGCTATGCTCCTCCAGTAATCCCGATATTTCCTGACTGTTCTGCTCCAGGTTCAAGTCTGCGATTCTCAACCCAATCACTCCTTCTGCTGAAATTGTAACACAAATTTAAATTATTATTGACAATTTGCCCGCAGTTAAATATATTGTTCATAAGACTAAAAGTTTCCCGAAGGAAACTTTTATGTATTCAGAACTTATTGTTTCATTCAGGAAACAAAAGATATTTAGACTCATAATTATATCAGATTTCAGACAGCAATTAGCAGATAAGGAGTTAGCATATGATCGAGATTAAAGACCTAAACGTTGATTATTTCGGCAGTTCAGCACTGGAGAATGTGAATCTCGAGATCCCGTTCGGGCATACGGTGGGGATCATCGGACCGAATGGCGCAGGGAAATCAACACTGATTAAGGCTTTATTAGAAGTGATTAAGAAGAGAACTGGCTCGGTCAGGGTTGAGGGCAGGGATATTTCGGAGTACAAACGGAAGATTGCCTATGTGCCGCAAAAAAACGATATTGATCTCACGTTTCCGATCACAGTGAAGGATACGGTGTTGACTGGAACGTACCCGAACCTGAGAATCTTCCAGCGCCCCGGCAAAAAAGAGCGGGAACGGGCCGAGGAATGTATGGCGATGGTGGATATAAGCGATCTTGCGAATAAACAAATCAGCAATTTATCCGGCGGACAGCTGCAAAGGGTCTTTATTGCCAGGGCACTCGCCCAGGGAGCGGACGTTTTTTTCCTGGATGAACCGTTTGTCGGGATCGACATGGTCAGTGAGAAGATTATCGTGAATCTGCTTAAGCATCTTCGTGAAGATGGGAAAACCATTCTCGTCGTTCACCATGATCTGCATGAGGTGGAAGAGTATTTTGACAAAATTATTATCCTGAATAAAAAACTGATTGCCTTTGGAGATGTGAAAGATACCTTCACTACCGACAATATCCGCGCAGCATATGGTGCCTCCTTGGGCAATGTGATCATCAAAGGGGCAGGAGGGACCGAATATGACTAATTATATGTCAGACTTGTTCAACATCCCGGTCTACGCGCTTAACGCCGGCTTATCCGCCATCATCCTGGGCATTGTATCGGGAGCGCTGGGCAGCTTCATTGTTCTCCGGAAGATGTCGCTGATGGGCGATGCTTTATCTCATGCTGTACTGCCTGGTGTAGCCTTGTCCTACATACTGGGGATCAACATCCTGCTGGGCGCATCCCTGTTTGGCCTGTTAGCCGCCATCCTCATTCAATTCATTACAAGCCGCAGTACGATCAAAAGCGACACCTCTATCGGCATTATACTCAGTTCATTTTTCGCCCTGGGGATTGTCCTCATTACTTTTGCCAAAAGCGGTCTGGATCTGACTCATATTCTGTTCGGGAATATTCTCGCTGTTCCGCAGTCTGAGTTAACGCAATCTTTCATCATCATGCTCGTTGTGATTGCCATTATTGTATTGCTGTATAAAGAGCTGCTGATCAGTTCGTTCGATCCGGTAGTTGCCAAGGCTTATGGTTTAAAAACAGGCTTCTATCATTATCTGCTGATGATGCTGCTGTCTGTAGTTACGGTATCCTCGTTATCGCAAGTGGGGATTGTGCTGGTCATTGCGATGCTGGTGATCCCGGCAGCCACCTCCTATTTATGGACCCATACGCTGATCCACATGATTGTTTTAGCCTCTGCGGTGGGTGCGGTATCGGGAATTGTAGGTGTGTATCTCAGCTTTGGCTTTAATCTCCCGACAAGTGCCACGATAGTACTGGTGGGTGTGAGCCTGTTCGCGGTCTCCTTCATACTGTCACCCAAAAATAATTTCTTAAGGAAAGGGCTGAAGCAAGGATGAAACAACTCAAATGGCTATCATCTATCGTACTGATCTCACTGCTCGCTGCTTGTTCTAATACTAATGAGAGGGAAGCGGGTGAGGATAAGCTGCAGATTGTTGCCACGTACTCCATCATCGCGGATATGACCGAGAATATTGTCGGGGACAAAGCTGAAGTATACAGTATGGTTCCCATCGGAACAGACCCGCATATGTATGATCCATTACCTGCCGATACGGGCAAGGTGTCCAGCGCAGATTTGATTTTCTATAACGGCCTGAATCTGGAGACGGGAAAAGGTTGGTTCCAGGACCTGCTGAAGGTGACGAACAAGAACGAGGTTGCCTTTGCTGTCTCCGATGAAGTGACACCGATGTATCTGACTGAGAAAGGCAAGGAAACGCAAGTGGACCCCCATGCCTGGCTGGATATCCAGAATTCCATTAAGTACGTGGATGTGATCACCACACGTGTAATTGAACAGGACCCGGACAACAAGGAGTATTATCTTAACAATCAGACAGCCTATGTGAAGGAACTGAATGAGCTGGACCAATACGCCAAAGAGGAAGTAAATAAGATCCCGCAGGAACAGCGGATTCTCGTTACCAGCGAAGGGGCATTCAAGTATTTCTCGAAGGCTTACGGCTTCGAATCGGCTTTCATCTGGGAGATTAATACGGACAGCCAAGGGACGCCGGAGCAAATGAAACGGATCATTAGTATTATTGAAGAGAATCAGGTGCCTGCATTATTCCTGGAGACGAGCGTGAACCCCAAGACGATGGAGACCATCTCTAATGAGACAGGAGTGCCTATACATTCTAAGATCTTCACTGATTCCTTAGCTAAAAAAGGGGAAGACGGCGACACCTACATTAAGATGATTCAATGGAATATCGACAAGGTCATCGAAGGGCTGTCACCTGATAAATGAAGGTAAGGCACATGAAGAGTGTCCAAAAGGCGGAATCCGCTGCTTGGAACACTCTTTTTTGTTTTACAGTTTGTATAAAAATGGACGAAAGACAAATTGAAATGACAAATATCATATTTTTGCGATGATTTATTCATTACACTAAACCACAAGAATGAAATTGATAATCATTATCAATTGTTGAACAGCAATTTTTATAATACAACTGGCGGGGGGGATTCGGTTGCAGGGTCGTTTTTGGCGGACTGTATTGGCAGTGTTTCTGTTGATGCTATTGATCATACCAGGTCAAGCTCATGCAGCGGACGGCAATTGGCGCAAGGTGGTAGAGCAGATTGATGACACTTTGCAGCAAGCGCTGAAGACTTATGTAAGCGGGGATGTCGCAGAGGCCAAGAACCAGGTCAATAATGCGTATTATGGTCCCTATGAAGCCGGTCAGATGGAGAAAGCTGTGAAATATAATATTTCATCGAAACGGAATGCCCTGATTGAGGAAGAATTCCGCCAGATCCGGAAATCCATGACGGCTGGGGCGACCAAAGCCCAGGTGAATCAACAGATGTCTGAGCTGGTGGACATGCTGCAGGAGGATGCGGCAACGCTAAGTAAGTCCGACAGTACGCCGTGGGGGATTTTCTTATCATCACTGGTCATTATCCTGCGTGAAGGTATTGAAGCAATTCTGGTTATCGCGGCAATCATTGCGTATCTGCTCAAGTCGGGCAATAAGGATAAGGTCAGGATTATCTACCAGAGCACATTAGTGGCACTTGGGGCAAGCGTGCTGACTGCCATCGGGCTCAAATATTTATTCAACATCAGCGGTGCCAGCCAGGAGAATCTGGAGGGAATTACGATGCTGCTGGCCGTAGCTGTATTGTTCTCCATGAGCTTCTGGTTAATCGGTAAAGCAGACGCCAAACGGTGGAAGAATTACATCGAAGGCAAGATTCAGACATCCATTACGACAGGTAACACCGTAACTTTGTGGCTTGCAGCTTTTCTTGCTGTATACAGGGAAGGTGCAGAAACTGTGCTCTTCTACCAGGCTCTAGTGACTGGACAAGACAGGGAAGGAATTAGCATGATTGGGCTGGGGATTCTGGTAGGCGCCTTGGCGCTGGTCGTCATATTCCTGGTTATCCGCTTCGGAAGTTTGCGTATCCCGCTGAAGCCGTTCTTCATCGGCACCAGCATTCTGATGTACTATCTGGCCTTCGTGTTCGCCGGAGAAGCCATCACGGAGCTCCAGGCTGGAGCAATGATTAGTGCAAGTTCGGTCTCCGGATTCCCGATTATCAGCTTCTTCGGAATCTATCCGACGGTCGAGAGCTTAACCGCGCAAGGTCTGCTGCTGCTGGCTACCGCCATAGGACTAATCTGGTACCTGATCTCTTCCCGCAAAGGGACAGTCAAACCGGATGGCAAGCCTGCACAGGGTTAAGCGTCATAACGTTATTGGCAATGCTTCATAAATAAATAATTCATTAGGGGTGTAGAGGATGAAACAAATTAAAAATGTATTGATGGTTACCGGAATTGTACTCGCAATGTCTGCCATAATGGCAGGTTGTAGTTCGGACAACAACAGCAGCAGCAATGCCGCGGCATCAGGCAATAATACGGCAGTCAATGCTGCGGCGGATGAAGCGCCAGCTTTTGAAGAATTCCCGATCGGGGAAGAGCAGGAAGTGGATGGCATCAAGATTGGCGCCCTGTACCTGCAGCCGGTGGATATGGAGCCTATGGATAAAGCAGGCTTGCCAGCCGCACAGTCTGACTTCCACCTCGAAGCAGATATTGCCGCACTGGAAGGGAACGAGACAGGCTTCGGTATCGGGGAGTTCATTCCTTACCTGACTGTTCATTATCAGATCAAAGCCAAAGATACAGACACCGTTGTCTCTGAAGGCACCTTCATGCCGATGAATGCTTCGGACGGCGCACATTATGGAGCTAACGTTAAACTTCCGGGCGCAGGTACTTATGTTCTGAACTATGTAGTAGAATCCCCGGAGAAAATGGACTATCTGCTGCACACGGATGATGCGACTGGGGTTACCGGCCGGTTCTGGCAGGAGCCGATCGACTTGACTTGGGAATTCTCCTGGGTGCCAAGAACCTGGTAAGCCGGACCGGACAGAACCTTCGCAAGCTCAATCGGAGAATAGTGTGGTGAGGAAGACATGTTAAAAGCTACTGCGATTACACTCAGCAACGGTTTTGAGATCGCGCTGATTATATCCGTTCTTATTGTATGGCTCCGCCATACCGGAAACAGCCGCTTCAGTAAATGGATCTATTCCGGGACAGCTGCTTCAGCCGTTATCGGTTGGGTAGTACTATACCTGCTGAAATGGTCCGGCCCGAAGAAAGAAAGCTTCACCGGCTGGACCATGGCGGTGTCCTTCATCCTGGAGATTGCATTGCTAATCTGGGTGATCAGGGAAAGAAAGCTTCACACCCGGAAGAACAATGCAGCGCAATTGCTGTGGAGCAGAGGCGGCGTGAGGACCGTATTCATTTGCCTCACTTCTGTCTGCCTGACCGTGCTGCCGGTGATGCGCATCCTGCAGTTTCCAAGCAGCATCTTCATCCAGACCTACAGTGTAGTCAACACGGAGCTTATCCTTAAGTTCACTGGCGGCTTGCTCGGCCTGGTATGCAGCATATTGTTCGGCCTGTCTTTTGTAAGAAGCACACGTACACTTTCGGCCCGCAGCTCTGTGGCTGGAAGTGTCTTGCTTCTGGCCGCGATGATGCTTAACCAGCTGTTTACAGTTGCACAGATCCTGTTCGCCAGAGGGGTATTTCCGCTAACTCCGGTGACGATGGACATTCTGATTCCCGTTATTAACAATATGGATAAATATCTATACGTATTGCTGGCAGCTTCTTTCATCTGGACCGTAACGGTCTTATTGTCGTTTTTCCGGAGAGAAGAAAAACTGTCAGAGACGTGGAATCCTGCAGTCCAGCGGAAATTCAAAGCCCGGGTACGAAATGACAAGCGCTGGCTGGCAGCTATTGCCGCCCTGATGGTGCTTGTTCCTGCCTTGCTTAGTGTTGAGGCAGTGCTGGCAAACCAAGTCATCGAATTGTCTCCGGCAGAGCCGGTTACTCCTGATGCCAGCCACCAGATCGTGATTCCGCAAGCTTCAGTAGATGACCGGAATCTGCACAGATTCGGATATACCGCCGCAGATGGTACGATTGTACGCTTCATTATCATCCGCAAATCCGAAACGATGTACGGGATAGGCTTCGATGCCTGCAAAATCTGCGGATCGTCTGGATACTATCAGAAGGGAAACAAGGTCATTTGCCGGAAATGCGACGTCATTATGAACATTCCGACCATCGGGTTCGAAGGCGGCTGTAATCCGATCCCGCTGGCCTATCACATGGATAAAGGCAATCTCGTTATTGCCAGCAGTGACCTCGAGAAGGAAACCGCTACGTTTCATCAGGAGGATCTGTTCCAGCATTAAGGGATGACGGCGTTATAAGATTGGGGATGGGAAAATGTTTTTCAGAATGCTCGCCAAGGCGTTTACTGTAGGCTTTAAGGGCAAGCTCCTGCTTATTATCACCATTGCCTTCGGAGCGTCCCTCGCTACAGCCATGCTGAATGTATCGCTGGATGTCGGCGATAAAATGAACCGGGAACTCAAAACCTACGGTGCCAATCTGCAGGTCCTTCCAAAAATGGATGCTTTGCCTGCGGAGATCGACGGGGTGGACTTCAATCCGCTGGCTGACAGAGAGTTCATTGATGAGCAGGAGCTGCCCAAGATCAAGACGATCTTCTGGGCCTATAATATAGTGGCCTTTACTCCGTATCTGGAGGCTTCCGCCAGCGTGAATAACGTGAACCATCCTGTAGCGGTGGTAGGCACCTGGTTCAACAAAGATCTGGATCTGCCTACAGGGGAGAAGATTAACACAGGTATCCGGCAGCTCAAAACATGGTGGCAGGTTGACGGGGAATGGGTGAAGGACGATGACGGCAGCACTGCGCTTGTAGGTTCAGCCCTGGCTGGACAGCTTGGATTAACACCCGGACAGACCGTGGACGTCAATATTGAAGCGGGCGGTGTCAGCAAGAGTCTGCCGCTGAAGGTTGCAGGCATCTTAAGCGGCGGAGGAACAGATGATGACAAAATCTTCGTTTCTCTAAGCACATTGCAGCAAACGACCGGGCTTACCGGTAAGGTAAGCAGAGTTGAAGTGAGTGCACTGACCACCCCGGAGAACGAGCTGGCCCGCAGGGCCGCGCTGAATCCGGACCGGCTATCCGCGAAGGATTATGAGACCTGGTATTGCACCGCGTATGTCAGTGCGATTGCCTATCAGATTGAGAAGGCGCTGCCCGGCTCCGAGGCTAAGGTTATCCGGCAGGTTGCCGAATCCGAGGGCATGATTCTAACCAAAATTCAGCTGCTGATGTTCATCCTTACAGCTGCTGCGCTCATCAGCTCCGGTCTCGGAATCTCCGGCCTGATGACTACTAAAGTGCTGGAAAGAAGCAAGGAGATCGGCCTGATGAAAGCGCTGGGGGCACAGAGCTCCGCCGTACTGCTGTTATTTGTGATGGAAGCCGTAATCTCCGGGCTTGCAGGCGGACTCCTTGGTTACGGTGCGGGTCTTGGTTTCGCCCAGATTATCGACCGCACTGTATTCGACACCGCGCTTTCATTTAAAGGACTGGTTCTGCCGCTCGTCCTGCTGCTCTCCGTGCTGCTCACCCTGGCCGGAAGCTTCTCGGCCATGCGGATGGTTATCCGTCTGCAGCCAGCTAATGTAATGAGGGGCGGGAGATAAGCATGCGCAAATCAACGATGTTCATCAGGATGCTGATCAGCTCCTTTCAGCTGCGGAAATCAAGAATGTTAATTGCGCTATTCGCTATCATTGTCGGAACCGCGGTAATCTCCGGCCTGCTAAGCGTGTACTATGATATCAATATAAAGATGGGGATGGAATTCCGCTCGTATGGCGCGAATCTGATCCTCACGCCAACGTCCGAATCGCAGAACAAGGTATTTTCAGAGAGTACTACACAGGAGATTGCCGGTATATTCCCGCAGCAGGATGTTGTAGGGTACACATCCAATCTCTATGGTCTGGTGAAAATCAATACCCGCAGACTGGTGGTAGTCGGTACCTGGTTCGATCAGATTCCGAAGATCACACCGTACTGGGAAGTTACAGGAACTATGGATACAGACCGGAATGCCTCAGGAACCGTGCTTGTCGGAAAGGACTTAGCGGAGAAGCTGGGTTACAAGATTGGAACGGTGCTTCCGCTTCAGGATGAAGTCTCAGGTAACGAGCAGAAGGTTACGGTAACCGGGACGATCAGCAGCGGCGGGACCGAAGATAATCAAATATTCATCAATCTGGCAGATGCCCAGAAGCTGTTTCATCAGGAAGGCCAAGCGAATGCAGCTTACTTCAGTATTGCCGGGGAGGGACTGGATGCGGCAGCCTCAGCGGTCAATCTGAACTATCCGCAAATGGAGCTTAGTCCGATCAAGCAAATCTCCGGCTCGGAGACCGTCATGCTGGACAAAATCAGCTCGCTGGTCTATATCGTCGTGATCATTATTCTCTTATCTACTCTACTATGCGTAGCCACCACGATGATGACGATGGTGATGGAGCGCAAGCAGGAGATTGCCCTGAAAAAAGTGCTCGGCGCTCAGAACAAAGCACTGGCGCTGGAGTTTCTGAGCGAAGCCGGGGTACTGGCGCTGGCGGGAACTCTCGCCGGACTGGTGTTCGGCTATTTCCTGGCCCAGGTCATCGGGGAAAGCGTCTTTCATTCCTCCATATCCTTCCGCTGGGCAGTTATTCCGCTTGTCACGGTTACGGCTCTGCTTGTTGCCGGGCTGGCTTCGCTGATTCCGCTCAGATCTGTAATCGGTATAGAGCCGGCAGTTGTGCTCAAAGGGGAATAAGACAGAAAGGGGTAAGGACAATGAGTATTCTGGAAATCACCGGAGTAAGCAAGAAATATGGCAGTCTGCATGCCTTGAAGGATATCACTTTCGCTGTTGAACCGGGAGAATGGCTGTCTATTATGGGCTCCTCCGGTTCGGGAAAGAGCACGATGCTCAATATGATCGGACTTATGGATAAACCGAGCAGCGGCCTGGTGAAGATAGACGGCATAGCCACCAGCTCGATGAGCTCGAGGAAGCTGACGGAGATCCGCAAAGATAAAATCGGCCTGGTCTTCCAGCAGTTTCACCTGATCCCGCATCTTACGGCACTGGAGAATGTTATGGTTGCCCAGTACTATCACAGTATGCCTGACGAGAAGGAGGCAGCGACGGCCCTGGCAAGAGTAGGTCTGGAAGGGCGTGCCAGGCATTTGCCGCGCCAGCTGTCCGGAGGAGAACAGCAGCGGGTGTGCATCGCCAGGGCGCTGATCAATTATCCGGCGCTGATTCTGGCCGATGAGCCGACAGGGAACCTGGATGAAGCCAATGAGAAGATTGTGCTGGACCTGTTCCAGGAGCTGCATCAGGAGGGACATACGATTATTATGGTGACCCACGCGCCGGAGGTCGGGGAACTGGCCGAACGGCAAATCCGGCTGGAACACGGAGTCATCAAGGAGATCCGGATGCCCAATAAGGTTGTTGCTGTCCAGCAGGAGCTGGTTAATAATTAAACAGATCACATTCGATTAGAGGAACGGAAGCCAGGTAATGCAGCAATTACCCGGTTTCCGTTTTTTTGCGCGGACATTATTTTGCGGACATTATTACATGAACTACAAGCATTCCGTTATGGATATGCCACGCTCGGACTCGTATAATCAACTGGTATATAGCAATATATTTATGTGAATTTGAGTCAGGAGGTGGTCCTGTTGGAGAGTCGATGGGCTATAGTTACGGGTGCTGACCGGGGCGTTGGGCTGAGTCTGGTTAAGGCACTGCTGGAGCAGGGTTATCATGTGTTGGCCGGGCAGTATCTGCAGGAGAGCAATGAGGCCTTGGAACAGCTGAAGGCAAGCTATGAAGAGCAGCTGCAGGTGCTGAACCTGGATATAAGCGACGGAGATAGTGTACAACAAGCTGTCGAGTCTATTGCAGCTTGCACGGACCGGGTGGATATTCTGATTAACAACGGGGCGATTCTGGGTGATATGAAGATGACGGTTCAGGATACGCTGGATTTCGAAGAAATGGAGCAGGTCTTCCGGGTGAACACACTAGGCTCGCTGCGAATGTCGAACGGTTTAATTGATTCTATTCTCCGGAGTGACAGCAAGCTGATCGTTAACATTTCATCAGAAGCAGGCAGTATTGGAACCTGCTGGCGCAACAGCTGGTACGCTTACTGCATGTCCAAGGCCGCGCTAAATATGCAGTCTCAGTTAATTCAGAACCAGATTGCGGCGCAGGGCGGCAAGGTTATGGTTATCCATCCGGGTCATGTCCAGACTTATATGCAAGGGAAGCTGGATACAACCGGGAGCCTCACCGCTGATGAATCAGCCGGGTCTATTCTTCGGCAGATCGCGAATCGCCTGAAGCCGGATTACGGACAGCAAGAGCTTACTCTGATTGACTATGCCGGTAATACGCTGCCCTGGTAAGTGGTGAGGATTCAATATCATTGAAAAATCCTGCACAAATTACAACAATTTGCTCATTTTTCCGGCGCCAATCCGCCATTGTTGTATGAAATGCAGCAATTCTTCGCTTCCCAGTGGCTAATTATAGAAGAAACTTGCCTGAAGTTTAGCTTTCGGGCTTTTTTTAATGGGATCGTATAATATGAAGCTGAGAGCCCGTCAGCAATTATATGTGGAGGTGTGTGTAATGGCAGAACAGAAGTACAGGCCGGAGGTAAGCATTGAACCTTGGGATGCCGGAGATTTCGGATTGCTGCAGCAATTGAATTCTCCCGAGATGACAGTGTTCCTTGGAGGACCGGAGACGGAGGAGAAGCTCCTGTCCCGTCATAAACGTTACTGTGAGATTGCCGGAACTGGAACAGGGAGAATGTTCAAGATCCTGTTGCAGCCAGAGCGAGAAGTAGCCGGCAGTGTAGGTTACTGGGATCAGACTTGGCATGGGGAACCGGTGAATGAGATCGGATGGAGCGTGTTAACTGCTTTTCAAGGACAAGGTATAGCTGTAGAAGCAACCGTTAAGGCCATAGCTAGGATCCATTCAGAGCAGAAGCACAAGTATATTCATGCTTTCCCCAAAATCAGCCATCCTGCTTCTAACGCCATTTGCCGTAAGCTTGGCTTCACATTTATGGGTGAATGTGATTTCGAATATCCTTTAGGCACGATGATCCGGTGTAACGACTGGAGATTAGCTCTGGACCTGGAAGTTAATTTTAATAGACATTTTCGTTAAAATAGTACATTACTGTACTTTTTAGGCGAAATCATAAATTGTATTACAAAGAGACTCGAGTATAATAATAGACATGAATTTATTTAAATAAAGGGTTAGCCAACTTGTTTGGTTGACCCTTTTTGGCGGAAGAATAATAAGCGTCCAGAAATGATCAGGAGGAGTACACAATGGAGATTACAGATGCCGCAAAGAAATACCACGAAAGAATGTTTCCGGGTTATGAATCCAAGCTTAAGGTAACAGATCCCGAGTTTATCGAGCGGTTTGATAATTTTGCATTTGATGAAGTGGTTCATCAGGATGATTTGGATGACCGGACCCGTATGATGGCCATTCTATCTGTATTAATCGGCTGTCAGGGAATCGATGAGTTCAAAGCTATGCTGCCCGCAGCCCTGAACTTTGGGGTTACACCGGTGGAAGCCAAGGAAATTGTCTATCAGTCCGTCGCTTATCTCGGCATTGGCAGAGTTCTACCCTTCCTGCATGTCCTGAATGATGTATTGTCTGCGGGAGGTGTGGAGCTTCCTCTACCGGGGCAGGCCACAACCACTATGGAAACTCGTCTTGAAGCGGGGATTCAGGCGCAGGTGGATATTTTTGGCGAGAGTATGCAGGAGTTCTGGAAATCAGGCCCGGAGGAGAGCCGGCACATCAATCAATGGCTTGCGGCTAATTGCTTCGGCGACTACTACACCCGGCAGGGACTGGATCTCAAACAAAGAGAGATGATTACGTTCTGCTTCCTGTATGCGCAAGGCGGTTGTGAACCGCAGGCGACCAGTCATGCCGCAGCCAATATGAGGCTTGGAAATGATAAGGAGTTATTGATCAAGGTCATTTCTCAATGCCTGCCTTTCATCGGTTATCCGCGCAGTCTGAATGCGCTCCGGTGTGTGAACGAAGCAGCAGCGAAATGATAGTTAACAGGAGGGTTGAATGATTATGCACAAAAGAACATGGCTGATTACAGGTGTCAGCAGCGGGTTTGGTTATGTGATGACGCAGCAGCTCCTTGAGCAAGGGGACAAGGTAATCGGAACGGTCCGCAACAAAGAGAAGGTAGCCGGTCTTATTGAGAAATATCCGGATACTTTCATATGCGAGCTGCTGGATGTGACCGATGTTCCTGCCATCCGGAAGCTGGTCGATGATTCTTTTGACAAATCCGGAGTGATTGACGTGATCGTAAGCAACGCAGGTTACGGTTTGTTCGGCGCAGCCGAGGAACTGTCTGACGCTGAGGTGGATCATATCATCGCCACGAATCTGACCGGCCCGATTCAGCTCATCCGTTCCGCCCTGCCACATCTGCGCGCACAGGGCAGCGGTCGTATTATTCAGCTGTCTTCCTATGGCGGACAGGTTGCCTTCCCGGGCAATTCGATGTATCACGCTACGAAGTTCGGCATTGAGGGCTTCTGTGAATCTGTGGCCCAGGAGGTCGCTGCTTTTAACATCGGGATTACACTCGTAGAACCGGGAGGAGCCCGTACCGAATTCCGCTATGGCAGCGCACAGGTTGCTTCATTAATGCCAGAATATGAGGGGAATCCTGCGCACGGCTTTTTGAGCATGCTGGACGGTTCGAATGGACTGGCTCCCGGCGATCCGGCGCGTATGGCTGCCCGTATTATCGAGAGTGTGGACGTAGAGCCTGCACCGATGCGTATGGTGTTAGGCTCCCAGGCATTGGCCGCCACCCTGTCGACCCTTAAGAAGCGTGTTGCTGATTTTGAGAAGCAGACCGACTTAGCTGCCTCAACGGACTTTCCGGCTGGTGAATAACCGGCACTAATCAGACGGGGTTAAAATCACTTATAACTATTAACTTAGGAGGAATTACAAATGGAGTATGTAACCTTAAACAACGGAGTACAAATGCCGATTCTGGGCTATGGAGTCTATCAGATTTCAGATCAGGCGGAATGTGAGAAATGTGTGCTGGATGCCCTAAGCGTAGGCTACCGTTCCATTGATACCGCACAAGCTTACCGGAATGAGGAAGCCGTTGGCCGTGCTATTAAAAAGAGCGGAGTTCCCCGGGAAGAATTGTTTATCACAACCAAAGTATGGATCTCTAATGCAGGCTATGAACAAGCTAAAGCTTCTGTTGAAGAATCCCTGCGAAAGCTGCAGCTGGATTATTTGGATCTCGTCCTGATTCATCAGCCGTTTGGGGATTACTACGGAACGTACCGTGCATTAGAAGAGCTGTATAAGGCCGGTACCCTTAGAGCAATTGGTGTAAGTAATTTCTATCCGGACCGATATATCGACCTTGTGCAGTTTACTGAAGTAGTGCCGGCTGTAAATCAGGTGGAGACCCATGTCTTCAACCAGCAGGTCAAAGCTCAGGAAATCATGGAGAAATACCATACGCAGATTGAATCCTGGGGTCCTTTTGCCGAAGGGAAAAACAATTTGTTCACCAACACCACCTTACAAACGGTGGGCGAACAATATCATAAATCCACGGCCCAGGTGGCGTTGCGCTATCTGATTCAGAGAGGCGTGGTAGTCATTCCCAAAACAGTTAGCCGAAACAGAATGGAAGAAAACATGAATGTATTTGATTTCGGACTGACGCCGGAGGATATGGCTCAAATCGCAGCACTCGATACGGACGAAAGCGCATTTTTCTCCCACTACGATCCGCAAGTCGTTGAGAATCTCACTGGCTACGGGAAACAGGGTCTGGAATAAATTTCATACGAAGTAGCGATGCTCGAATTGAATAGCAAGTTTTAGAGGGCTACCGGGATTTCCCGGGGCCCTTTTTCGTTTAAATAACATCAAAGTGAATCTTGCCGTTCCTATTCTACTAGGTTACAGTCAAGATTGTATAAGACGGTATTCCGGATCTGTGATATAATCCTACTCTAAAATAAACGAGCAAAATTACTTCAAGAGGTGCAATCATGCGGTTTCATGAATTTTATATCGGACAAGTATTTAGAACCAAATCTCTAACCTTATCGAAAGAGGATATCACCAGATTTGCCGGCGAATTTGATCCGCAATATATGCATCTGGATGAAGAGAAGGCAGCGCAAGGCCGATTCAACGGAATCATTGCTTCGGGAATTCAGACCCTGGCTGTGTCGTTTAAGCTGTGGGTGGAGACAGGCAGTTATGGCGATGAGGTTATTGCCGGAACTGCGATGAACAACATTAAATTCATGCGCCCCGTATATCCGGGTGATGAATTGTATACCATGGTTGAAGTGACCGGGGTAGAAGAGAAGCGGAATGCAACAGGCCTGGTTACGGTGTTATTATCAACGTTCACCAGCTCAGACGATCAGGTTTTTGAGGGCGAGCTGTCTGTGCTGGTGAAGCAGTGAAATCTTTTATTCTCTTAATGCTCTGAAGAATTCACGGATGTCTTCCGCCAGAGGCGCGGGATCTTCCATGGCTGTGAAATGTCCGCCGCGGGGCATGGTAGTCCAGCGGGTGATATTCAGATTGCGGTCAGCCCATTCCCGGGGCGGCAAGGCCACATCTCCCGGGAAAATAGCTATACCGGTAGGCACCTCAATGCGCCCGAGAGGCGGCAGTGAATGCGTGTTCTCGTAATAGATATTCGCTGTTGACCCTACTGTATTGGTAACCCAATAGATCATAATATTCGTAAGCAGTTCATCCTCGCTAAAGCTGTTCCTTAGGTCACCCTTGCAATCACTCCATGCATGGAATTTCTCAATAATCCAAGCTGCCAATCCTACAGGTGAGTCGTTCAGTCCGTAGGCAAGCGTCTGTGGTTTCGTCGATTGAATCGACATGTATCCGCCTTCATCAGCCATCCATTTCGAAGTATTCTTGATGTACAGGAGCTCTTCTTCAGTCAACCCCGACTTATCCTGGACAGCCAGAAGATTCCGGATGATACCGATGTCGGTAAGATGTATGCCGGTAAGAAGTTCAGGATGGTTGAATGCCAGATACCGTGTAACACCAGAGCCGATATCCCCGCCTGCCGCAGCGAATTTCGGGTAGCCCAGATGTTCAGTCATTAGTTTGGCCCACAGCTCAGCCACATAAGCATTATTCACACCAGTGCGTTTCAGTCCATTAGAGAAGCCGAATCCGGGCACGGAAGGGACAATGACATCGAAGGAGTCTTCGGGATTCCCGCCATAACGTTCAGGGTCCGTAAGCATAGGGATAATCTTCTCGTATCGCACAAAGCTGTCCGGCCATCCGTGCGTAAGGATAATCGGCTGCGGATTAGGGCCTTTACCGCGCTCGTGCACGAAATGCAGATCGATTCCATCGACGTTACAGCGAAAATGTGACAAGCGGTTCAACTCGGCTTCTCTGGCGCGCCAATCAAACTGCTCCCGCCAATACGTAACGAGCGACCGTAAATAACCCTGATCCGTACCCCGTTCCCAGTCGGAACCCTCTAATGGATCGGGCCAGCGGACATGATCCAGTCTGTATTTCAGGTCTTTAAGAACTTCCTCAGACACCCGGATTTGAAAACGTTCAATCGGCATATTGCTCTCTCCTTAAGTGTATTAGCTACAGCAACGATATAACTATAGTATATCTTTTCAAAATCATGAGGCAATGCCGTAATCAAATGCTAAGGATAATGCTAAGGATATTAGAAACAAAAGAAACCTATACCACCTGGAGGGATGCTAAGCATGAACGAAATGAATCAGGAGTATATCGTGATATCCGGTGCAAGGGAGAACAATCTTAAGAACGTATCCTTGCGTATCCCGAAACGGAAAATCACCATCTTCACCGGAGTATCCGGCTCCGGCAAATCATCCATCGTCTTCGATACGATTGCTGCTGAATCCACGCGGCTGCTGAACGAGAACTTCAGCATGTTCGTGCGAACCTTCCTTCCGCGTTATCCGCAGCCGGATACAGACGGGATCGAGAACCTGAGCATGGCTGTTATCGTAGATCAGAAGCGGCTGGGCGGCGGTTCTCATTCCACGATGGGTACGATAACCGACATCTCGCCTATTCTCCGTCTGCTGTACTCCAGGGTGGGACAGCCCCATGTAGGCGGAGTGAACATGTTCTCGTTCAACGATCCGCAAGGGATGTGTCCCGAATGTAACGGGATCGGCCGCAAGCTGGGGGTCGATATGAGCCGGGCAGTAGATATGTCGAAATCGTTGAATGATGGAGCCCTCATGCTGCCGGATTATGCAGTCGGCGGCTGGGATTGGAGCATGATCGTGCAGGCGGGTGACTTCGATCTGGACAAGAAGCTGAGCGAATATTCAGATGCGGAGCTGGAACAGCTGCTGTATGGCAAGGCCAGGAAAGTGAAGATGGATTTTGCCGGGAAGGCAACCAACATTACGGTAGAAGGTGTTATAGAGAAGTTCACGGGCAAGTATATCAAGCAGGATGTGAAGACCAAATCTGAGCGTACGCAAAAAATGGTTGCCCCGTTCATCACCGAAGGCAACTGCTCCAGCTGCCATGGAGCAAGACTTAGCCAGGCTGCGCTCAGCTGCCGGATCAATGGAAGGAACATTGCGGAGCTGTCCGCTATGGAAGTCGGGCAGCTTATCCGCACCATCCGGGAGATAGAGGAACCTGCCGAAGCTCCGGTCGTCAAGTCGCTGGCGGAGCGGCTGCAGCATCTGGTCGATATCGGGCTGGACTACCTGACGCTGGACCGTGAGACCGATACGCTATCCGGCGGAGAATCACAGCGCGTCAAGATGGTGAAGCATCTAAGCGGCAGCCTGGTGGATGTCACCTACATCTTCGATGAGCCCAGTGTTGGGCTGCATCCGCGGGATGTCCACCGGCTAAATGAGCTGCTGGAGAAGCTCCGCGACAAAGGGAATACCGTCATTGTCGTTGAACATGATCCCGATGTGATCAAGCTGGCGGATCATATTGTCGATGTCGGGCCTCACGCCGGCAGCCGGGGCGGTAATATTGTCTATGAAGGAAGCTTCCAGGGCTTGCTGGAGTCAGGTACACTGACAGGCACCCATATGAAGCGGCCGCTTCAGCTGAAGCAGGACTGCAGACCGTCTTCCGGCAGGCTGTCCATCCAGAATGCCTCTCTGCATAACCTGCAGAATGTAAGTGTGGATATTCCTGCCGGCATACTGACAGTGGTAACAGGTGTCGCAGGTTCGGGCAAAAGTACGCTGATTAATGATGTCTTCCTCAGTCAGCATCCGGATACGATCGTTATTGACCAATCGGCGATTGGCGTCTCAACACGCTCCAATCCCGCTACCTACACGGGGATTATGGATGATGTCCGCAAGGCTTTTGCCGCGGCCAATAAGGTGAATCAAGGGCTGTTCAGCTTCAACTCCAAGGGGGCCTGCGAGAATTGCCAGGGACTTGGTGTCGTGTATACAGACCTTGGTTTCCTCGACAGCGTGAAGCTGCCTTGTGAAGTATGCGGAGGCAGACGGTTCAAGGAGGAAGTGCTTGCCTACAAGCTGAACGGCAAATCCATTGCTGAGGTCCTGGAGATGACTGTTGAGCAGGCTCTTGAGTTCTTCCAGCTCAAAGAGGTGGTGCGCAAGCTTCAGGCTATGAGTGATGTGGGACTGAACTATATTACACTCGGCCAGCCGCTCAGCACGCTCTCGGGCGGAGAATGCCAGCGCATTAAGCTGGCCAGCGAGCTGCATAAGAAGGGCAGCATCTATGTGATGGATGAGCCGACGACCGGCCTGCATATGTCCGACATCGGCCACCTGCTGGAGATCATGAACCGGCTGGTGGATGCCGGCAATACGGTGATCGTCATCGAGCATAATCTCGATGTGATTAGCCAGGCAGACTGGATCATCGACATGGGGCCGGACGGAGGCAGCAAAGGCGGAGAAGTGGTGTTTGAGGGCACACCTTCGCAGATTATTGATGCGGAGCATTCGATCACGGGGAGATATTTGGCGTAGTTATCGTCTGGAACCCGCATTATATGCGGGTTTTTCTTTATAATGCTATAAATTATTATAGATAACTCCATCTTCAGAGCCAGAAATGAGATTGACCGTAGATAAATAGAAAGATACCATAGAGTTGATGCAATCACCTTTTCTTGGAAATGTGGTTATGTTAGACGTTAACACATGAAGTATAATTCTATTTCACTAAATAAATCGAACTTAAAAATGTCCTGCTCATTAGAAGCCTACGCCTTCAAATCTATTGAGAGTAAGTAACTAATGTGGAGTCCATAGCAAATAACTGTACTTCGTACAGTTAAATCATGGAGATAAATCTGATTTGACGGTTTAATTGTATTCTGTACAACTAAAAATAGCGGAAAGTCTTCTCTTACGAAATATGATGATTCTAATTGTAGAAAATACAATTAAAACACTCTCAACGCAATAATCGATCGCTTTAGTTGTACATAATACAGTTAAAGCTTACGTGCATGCTCGTTACGGCCAGCCTGCAGTTCAAGCAGGGAATAGGAGGAGTGATAATGTTTAATTACTTTGTAAAAATCATACCAAAGCATGAGAAAACCATCCCCGGCGAAAAAGAGAGAAATGCAATTAAAAATCAAATGAGATTAATGACCGTTAACAAAGAAATAAGTGAACAGCTATATAATGAAGTAACATTTATAGATAGTGGATCGAATTTTGAAGGGATTAGATGCAATCATTGTATGACGTATTTAGAACCCGATTGGTGGGTTGAGCAAATGGATACAAAAAGCTCCAACCAGTTTAATGATTTATCAATAATTTCACCTTGCTGCGCCTCGGCCTTATCATTAAATGAATTGTATTATATTTGGCCAATGGGTTTTGCAAAATATGTTATTGAGATCATGAATCCCGAAGAAGATGAAGTGATTAGGATTGAACAATTTATAGAAAATATAAACTACAAATTAATAAGAGCGCATTACTAGAAATCCCAAAGTAAATATAGAGGCGATACAACATTAAACTATTCTTTATCTGCAGCCGGAATAAGTGGCGCAGTTTGACTGCTGAGAAGATTTTTGACGGATATAACGGTTACGAAGCAAGGTCGGCAGGCACGGAAGAAGGAGCAAGAATAAAGGTGACCGAAGGACATATCGGATGGTCGGATCTGATATTCGTAATGGAGAAGAAGCATACAAGAAGGCTAAGGGACAAATTTGCAGACTCCCTAAGGAACAAACAGGTAATCTGTCTTGATATCCCGGACGACTATAGATTTATGGATGAAGAACTAATAGAAATCCTGAAATCCAGAGTATCTGAATATATTGAAGTTCCTGAATAAAGCAAATACAGAATGAAGTGGAATCGTTGAAAGCGTGAGGTGAACCAATGGACAGAATAGCCAACATCAGATCCGAAGAGAAGAAATATCATGATGACTGTTACGATACATACGACTTATTCAAGCCAGGGTCTTGGCTTCACAGGCCTGTTAAGACGGTGATCAGCCTTTTAGAGGAATATAAGGAGCGGGAATACTTAAGTGTGCTGGATTTGGGATCGGGGATCGGCCGGAACAGCATGCCTATCGCTGAATCTTTGAAATATAGGGATGGTAAAGTAGTGTGCGTTGACCTGCTGGAATCGGCTATAGATAAACTGAATAGCTACAGTAAGGAATTTGGAGTTGAACAATACATAGTGTCAAGGTTATCCGATATTGAACAGTTCACCATTGAACCAGATGAGTATGATATTATCGTAGCCGTATCTTCTTTAGAGCATATCAGTTCGGAACAGGCATTGGAGCGGAAACTGCAGGAAATGAATGCCGGAACGAAACAAAATGGAGCGAATTGTATTATTATCGCGTCGAACATTCGTGAAGTTAACCTCGCACAAGCGGAAGAACTCGATCCCATGTTTGAAGTGAATCTAACTACGGCAAGAATGTTCGAGCTGCTGGATCAGCAGTATGCCGGCTGGGAAGTTGAGCAACGCTTCGTAAAACCGCTGGAATATGAAATCAGCAGAAAGGGTGAACCTGTTAGGCTGACTTCGGATTGTATAACGTTTGTTGCTAAGAAGAGCTGATCTTATGGGCGGCCGCTGAAAAAGTCCAATAAGATCTCTAAGAGACATTCTCCCCATTTTTCCGAGGAGAATGTCTCTTTTTTTCGGTATAATTAAAGGATCAAATCAAAGGCTGGTGGTCTTCATGCTTCCTGAGCAGCAGAGTTTTATCTTGAGCCCGTATATCGAGCTTTACAATATACTTATTCCTAAAGATAACTTGCTGCGTCGCATGGACGAGCTGGTAGATTTTAGCTTTGTTTATGAGGAACTGAACGAAAGGTATTGCCATGAGAACGGTCGAACTGCAGTAGACCCGGTCCGAATGTTTAAATATTTACTGCTCAAATCCATTTATGACTTATCCGACGCCGATCTGGTGGAACGCTCTAAAACCGACTTGTCGTTCAAGTTTTTCTTACATATGGCTCCGGAGGAAGGGGTCATTGACCCCAGTCTACTGACCAAATTTCGCAAGCTGCGACTGAAAGATATGAAGTTACTCGATCTGCTCATTGGTAAAACGGTAGAAATCGCCATTGAAAAAGGCATCATTCGCAGCAAAACCATTATTGTAGATGCCACTCATACCAAAGCCCGATATACCCAAAAGAGCCCACAAGAAGTGCTGCGAGAACGCTCTAAAAAGGTAAGACAAGCGATCTATACCTTAGATGAATCCATGAAAAGTGCCTTTCCGGCTAAACCTGTTACAAATGTGCTGGAGGATGAAATCGGATATTGCCAGCAGCTCATTGCAGTGATTGAGCAAGACGGACGATTCACAGGGCTGCCCAAAGTCAGTGAGGCGTTAAACCTGTTGAAAGAAACGATTATTGACGACGCAAAACATCTGCAAACCTCTACCGATCCCGACGCCAAAGTGGGCCACAAAAGTGCGGACTCCTCCTTTTTCGGGTATAAAACGCATATCGCGATGAGCGAAGAACGAATCATTACGGCAGCAACGATTACGACAGGGGAAAAGTCGGATGGGAAAGAGCTACAGACCCTCATTGAAAAAAGCAAGGCCGCAGGCATGAACGTGGAAACGGTAATTGGAGATACCGCCTATTCCGAAAGAGATAACATTGCGTACAGCACCGAACATGAAATTGAGCTTGTGGCCAAATTACATCCAATGATTACCCAAGGAAACCGCAAGAAGGAAGATGAGTTTGAGTTTAACAAAGATGCGGGTCTGTATGTCTGTAAGGCCGGGCATATGGCGATACGTAGAGCACGGCAAGGGAAAAAAGGTCAGGGCAAAAACCAAACGAACACTTACCATTTTGATATTGAAAAATGCAAGCGATGTCCGCTAAAGGAAGGCTGCTACAAAGAAGGCGCCCAAAGCAAAACGTACTCGGTGAGCATAAAGAGCACCGAGCATGTAAAGCAAGCTGAGTTTCAGGAAAGTGAAGCATTTAAGGCCAAAGCTAAAGAACGATATAAAATTGAAGCCAAGAATAGTGAACTCAAACACAGACACGGGTACGACATTGCGTTCTCCTCGGGTTTGGTTGGCATGGAAATTCAGGGAGCCATGGCGATATTCACTGTCAATTTAAAACGAATATTGAAACTCATGGAGTAGCCAAAGTTAAAGAAATAGGCGAGAAAAAGACGACATCCATTCGAAAGAAACAGAATGGATGTCGTCTTTTTGATACGCATTCTTGCTTTTACCAAGAAAGGCGAGTTTTTCAGTGGCCTCTCTTATGGGGATCAGCTTTTTATTTTGACCGCTGACACGCAAGAGAAATTTCATTATTTCTGTCCAACTGTGACTATACGCACCACCCCTTCTGTTCAATCGTCTACATTAAAAGTATAGCGTTAAGCTTTTCATAAACTTCCGGAATTTGATTTGAATCCTCCTTTTTGTGTGGCAGCCGTAATAGAATGAGGTTGCTGATAAGGATTATCAATCAAACATTGGAGGTTAACAAAATGAGTACACAATTCAAACAAATCGCCGGGGATACTTACTGGGTAGGCAAAATAGATAACCGTCAGGTTCCGTTTCACCGCCTGATTCTGGCTAAAGGAACAACCTATAATTCCTATCTGTTAAAAACGGGCAAGCCGACCGTGATTGATACGGTAGATATGGAGTTCGGCCGTGAATATGCCGAGTGTCTCGCCGGTATGATTGACCTCATGGATATTCATTACATCGTAATTAACCATACGGAGCCCGACCATTCCGGCGGCCTGGCAGCCCTTGCATCCCAGGCGCTAAATGCCACGATCGTGTGCACGGAAATCGCTGTGCCGGAACTGCAGGAAATGTATAAGCTGCACAGCCGGAACTTCCTGGTCGTTAAAGATGGCGATACGCTGGATATCGGCGGGAAAACTCTGCTGTTCAAAGAAACGCCGTACCTTCATACTGCCGAGACGATGATCACGTATTGTATCGAGGATCAGATCCTGTTCCCCTGCGATATCTTCAGTACACATGTAGCTGTGGAGAATCTGTTCAGTGATGAAGCGGGATTTGATATCACCGAAGATTACAAGGGCTATTATGCCGCCATTATTCATCCGCACAGAAGATATGTAAGAACACTGCTGGAAGCGGTCAAGGATCTGGATATCCGCATGATTGCCCCATCCCATGGATTCCTGATCCGGGAGGATATCCCTAAATTCATTGATCTGTACGCCACGATGAGCCGCGAAACGACTCAGGGTAAAAAAGCAGTCATCGTATATACCACCATCAAGAACAGCACGAAGAAAATGGCCAAAATCATCCAGGATTGCCTGCAGGAGAATAATATCGGAACAGAAGTCTGGGATGCGGATAAAAGCAGCACTGCGGATATTCTGAACAGCATTGCTTCTGCAGACGCGGTCTTTATCGGCAGCTCTACTAAATATGCGGACATGATCGGGAACCTGGAGGATGTGCTGAAGGAGCTGCAGCATATGAATCTGGAAGGCAAGCTTGCGGCATCCTTTGGCTCGTACGGCTGGAGCGGAGAAGCCATCGAGGTCATTCAGGACTATCTGAACGGAACGAATATGACCGTGCAAAGCACTTCGGAGGTCATCAAAACCACCGGCATGACACATGTTGAATTCCCGGTTAGAGTAAGATTCTCCCCTAAAGAGCCAGAGAAGGTCCAGAAAATTAAAAATGCGGCTGAATTTGTATCGGATCTGCTGCTGAGCTCAATTTAGGGAGGAGGAACAACTCATGACGAAGCATTATGTAATCGTCGGCGGCGGCGTCTCCGCCGTCCATGCGGCCAAAGCAATCCGCGATCAGGACGCGGAAGCAGAAATATCGATACTAGGTGAGGAAAGCGGGCTACCGTATAACCGGATTAAGCTGACCAAAGGCCTGTTCACCGACCTGCACAGCGAGAAGGTGCTGATCAAGAAAGAGAAGTGGTACCGGGATAACCGTATAAACGTCAAGACCTCAACCCGGATCACCTCGATCCAGCCTGATCGCCGGATGGTAGAGACAGAAGACGGCCAGCGGGTGGAGTATCATAAGCTGCTGTTGTGTATGGGCGCGAGGAACCGCGCACTCTCTATCGAAGGTGCCGGACTTCAGAATGTCCACACCATCAGAGACATGAACGATGCGGACCGGTTAAAAGATAGTCTGCAGGATGGAAGCCGCGTAGCCGTAATTGGCGGAGGTGTCCAGGGCATCGAGACGGCTTGGGCCTTGTTCGAAGCAGGTTACGAGGTAACCGTGATCGAATCAGCCCCGTCCCTGATGGGCAGACAGCTGGACGGGCACTCCTCCAGCCTTCTTAAGGAGACTCTGGAACAATCCGGAGTGAAGGTGATTCTGCAAGCAGGGATAACCTCTATTACGGGTACAGACTATGTTACCGGAATTACGCTGGACGATGGTTCTAATCTCCCGTGTGACCATGTTGTATACTCTATCGGAATTGTCCCGAACACTGCGCTTGTTAGCGGCTCGGCTATTCAAGTCCGGAACGGCATTATTGTAAACGAACAATTGCAAACCAGCGATCCGAACATCTTTGCTGCCGGTGATGTTGCTGAAATTAACGGGTATGTTGAAGGACTATGGGGCGGTGCAATAGAACAGGGAAGGATTGCCGGCAGCAACATGGCTGACAGTCTGACCGTTTACCGCAGAGCGGTTCCGGTTACTTTGTTTAATGCTTTTGGGATTTCTCTGTTCTCCATTGGCAACACAGATGAACGGCAATGCGATGTGTCGGTCAGCGGAGAAGAGAATGGCGCCTATACGCGGATCTATGTGAAAGATAATACAATTACCGGTGCGTTATCCTGGCAAGGAGCCGCTGCCTCCCTGACGTATAAGTCGGCTGTAGAACAAGGGATCAGCCTGACCGGAATTCATCTTGACGGCAATAACATAGAAGCTATTATGGCTGAAGTACTATCCCGATTAAACTAAAAAACTACCTATTAGGAGCTGAGAAGAATGAAGAAATACATCTGCACACCCTGCGGCTATATTTATGACCCGGCAATAGGCGATCCTGATGAGGACGTAGAAGCCGGCACCGCGTTTGAAGATTTGCCTGAAGACTGGGTATGTCCGGTCTGCGGAGAGGATACAAGTCACTTCGTAGCAGTTGAAGATAAGAAATCTGTTACTCATTAGAGTAAGCAGCTTCTAAATACTACATTTCAGGGGGAACGGTATGAAAGAGCACTCCTGCCAGCACGCCGCAGAACCTTGTACACGCAAGGTACCGATTTTTGCTGCATTGACGGACGATGACCTCACCAGAATTAGCGCCATGATTAAGCACCGCAAGTTTACCAAAGGTCAGCCGTTAATTCTTGAAGGGGCGCCGTCAGATACGCTGTACATTATTCAACAGGGGCATGTGAAGCTATCCAAAATGACTCCTGAAGGCAAGGAACAAATCCTGCACATACTGACGAATGGGGATTTCTTCGGGGAGCTTAGTATTTTTAACAGTGATGAGCTTAGTAATTTTAACGCATATGCCCTGAAAGACACTAATATTTGTATGCTGACCCGGAATGATATGGAGCAGTTAATGACGGATAATCCGGAGATCTCTCTACGGCTGCTGAAAAGTGTAACCAAAAGACTCGCCCATACGGAGAATCTGGCGCAGAGCCTGGCGACCAAAGATCCGGAGATCCGGATTGCCTGCATGATCATGGAACTCAGTGACAAATACGGCAAGCGGCATGGAAGCCGTATTCATATTGATCTTCCACTGTCCCGTGAAGAGCTGGCTAGTTATGTCGGGGTGACCCGCGAGACCATTAGCAGGAAGTTCTCCAGGTTTGAGGATTCGGGCCTGATCAAGCTGATTGGTAATAAACAGATGGTACTCATGGATCCGGCCGGTGTAGAGAAGTATATGGGAAATTGAATTATAATAAAAGCGGCATTTCCACCATTAGATAATGGGGAGATGCCGCTTTTGAATACCCGGATTAGTTAAGGTGATCTGACTCACATCAATCGTCACGGAACGCCTCATCCAGCAGCATAATCTCTGCTCTTCTGCTGACAGCCTGATTTCCCAGCTTAACATCAATGATGAAGTCATTGCTCAGCATCTGGCGGTACCGGGCGATAATGTCCTCTTCCGGCAAATCAGCCATCTGTTTCGTTTCCGGGGGGATGACCTGTATTCCGGACTGCTCAGCTTGCTTAATATTGCGTTTAATATCAGCAGCAATCTTGCTCAATGTACTGTAGCTTCTTGCAGTCTCCAAATCCACCATACCCGTACCATCCTCCGTATAAAAGTGCTTGTTGACTGCTGCCAGGGCAGCGTGTGAGATATGGAAGGCCTTCATATGGGGTTCGATTATATAAGTAAGACCCGCATGCTCAAGGAGTCCGGCAAGACGATTCACTCTTTCGGTCGTCTGTCCATTGATTTCACCAAATATAGTCCCTTGACCAGGCTCCGTTCCAAACTGGGCGTAGAGCACACCGTCTTTGAGGTCTCCGCCAGCACCCGGGAAGCCTGGGAGCAGCCGCTCGCCTACGATTTCAAGCCAGGATTCATAACCTACCGTGTTGGTCAACGTAATAATGGTTTGGCTTCTGTTATTCTTAATCGACTCAAGAGCAGACTCCGCCTGATCATACCGGACCGGAACTAAGATGAAATCATAGATGTCATCGTTATCGAGCTCCGCAATTACCTTCACCGGAATTTGCTGTATCGTGCCTTTCTCATTGTATCGCAGACCCTTCTTCTGGAGGGCATCCAGCCGCTTGCCCCGGGCCAGTAAGGTAACGTCAAGTCCTGACCGTGCGAACCGGAGTGCGTACACACTGCCAATCACTCCAGCGCCAACGATTAATATTCTGTCTGAATGTATATTCAAGTTCATCTGTCCTTTCAGTTAGGTAACACGCATTGTTTAAACAACACATGTCTGATACGATTGATGATAGTCCGGCATTCTGTTGATTTCAATCGGCAGACTCGGGAATAAGTCGGTTAAACAACATAGATTAAGATTTGATGTCTAAGCAGGGGGAGTTAGCGATGGTTAACCAGATAGACCCAAGGGTTGTGCGCACTGGGCAGCTGATTAGAGAAGCCTTCCGGGAGTTGCTGCGCCTGAGAAGCTTCGATACGATCACCATCAAAGATATCGCAGAGAGAGCTACCATTAACCGCGCCACATTTTACACCCATTACGAGGATAAATATGCGTTGCTGGATGAAATCATCGAACAGGCTTTCCGCAAGATGATTCCCGGACCCGTGGAGCATGCGCTGGAGTTCACAGATGAAATATGTAACGAGCTCATCCTGATGACTTACCGGTACATTTTGGATTTTTATGAGATCTGCCGGATGGATTCCAAATCGATTGCTACGCTGGTAGACGAGAAGATCAAGCAGCTGCTGCAGCAGATTATTGAGCGCATTTTTGTAAAAGGAGATCATCCTCATTCCGCAGACCCCAATCAGACAACAATTCTGGCGGCCATGACAGGGTCAGCGATCTATAGCGCAGCGTATCAATGGTTCAAAGCCGGGGAGAAGGAACGGACGGATCTCCTTGTAGACATCGTACGTCCCTATGTGATGAACGGTCTGGGCCTACATTATATATAACGATAAGCTGCTCGTGTTCAGGCACAGGGACTACCCGGAAGCTGGTGTGCAGGTTCCTGCCGGGACTTTAGAATCGGGCGAGAGTGTAGAAACGGCATTATTTCGGGAAAAACTGGAGGAATCAGGAATAACGAAGGATGAGCTGCGGCTAGTCAAGCATTTGAAGACGTATCTGTACTACGCGGCGTATAAACAACAACATCATGAAAGACATGTGTATCAGTTAGAGTTAATTCAAGAGCGCCCGGCCCAGTGGGAACATACGATAGAAGCATCCGGAGAAGACTTAGGTCTGACCTTTGAATATTTCTGGATTCCGGTGCATGAGGCTGAACTCGCCGGCGGGCAGGGAGAATGCTTAGAATTATGCTGTTAGATTGCGCTGTAATTAAAAATGTGGATTTCAATTACCCTAACTGTTAATATAATAATATTTGCAAAAGTTAAGGTTACAGGAAAATGAGGACGACGGAATGAAGAAGATTGTCAGCCATAAAGCTTATTTTATCGGAATGCATGTACTAATATTTATCCTCTTATTTACAACACTGTACGCTTCCTTCCCGGCCATCCGGGTTAAAGTGAAAGAAATCATCGATCCGGCGGAAAAAGTATATACGATCGCCCACCGTGGTGCGTCCGGATATGCTCCGGAGAACACGATGCCGGCCTTCGAGCTGGCGCGTGAAATGGATTCCGACTCGATTGAGCTGGATATCCACCTGACCAAGGATCAGATTCCTGTTGTCATCCATGATGATACAGTCAACCGAACGACCAATAGCAAAGGGTATGTTAGGAACATGACGCTGGAGCAGATCAAACAGCTGGATGCCGGGTCGTGGTTCAATAAGGCGTATCCGATGTTTGCCAGAGAAATATACGCAGGGACCACCATTCCCACCCTCGATGAGGTATTCGAAACCTTTGGCAAAGATATCAGCTATGTCCTTGAAATCAAGGAATCAACGCCAAAGATTAATATTGAAGTCCTCTTGAATGAATACATTAAGAAATATGATCTGGAAAAAGTAGTGGCCATACACTCTTTCAGCGCAGCCAGTCTGCGAAAGTTCCATTCCATCAACCCGGATATTCCGCTGTACCAGCTTGTATGGAATGATTATACCTCGGTAAGACTTACCGAAGCTTATCTGGCGGATGTGAAGTCCTATGCTGTCGGCATCAGCCCGAATTTCCAGGGGACCAGCGCGTCTTATGTGGCGCAGATAAAGCGGGCGGGACTTAAGGTCATGCCCTATACCATTAATTATCAGCTCAATATGGATAAAGCTTATTCTTGGGGTGTAGATGGAGTCTATACCAATTTCCCTGACCGTTTCCATGAAGTCATTGAGACGAACAGGAAGAACGCGAACTGGTAACTTAGCAGAGAGTGTGGAGAGTGTGGAGAGTGCGGAGAGAAAATGCGGATTTTCTCATTTCATAGCACAGGGTCCAATTCTTGTTCTTTACGGAGGACAAGAATTGGACCCTGTGTGTATATTGGACAAGAAGAGCAGGTTTCTTACAACGAACTAAACACAATATTACGCAGCTTGCGAGTGACCGGCAGTGTGCCGGCATCTTTTTTCTGAATCATGAACAGGAAGGTAAGGCCGTCCTGCGGACTGTTGGTGAAATAAGCTCCAAGCCAGCCGTCCCAGCCGTATTCACCCTGGCCGCCGATCACTCCGGCTTTTCCGGTGTCTTTCAGGATACGCATCTGGTTGCCATAGCTATACCCCTGCAGGGAATGCCAGGTATCGAAGCCTTTTTGCTGCCCATCGCTTAGAACAGCTGTAGTCATATATTGAACGGTTCTAGGCTTGAGCAGCTGAACGCCGTTCAAGCTGCCCTGGTTCATCAGCATGGTGGTGAACTTGGCAGCATCGTCAATCGTTGATAGCAGGCCCGCTCCGCCTGACTCGTATGCCGGTTCCCGGTCCATATGATGGTAGATGCCCAGATGGCTCTCCGCATACAGCTTCAAGCCGCCTTCGCCGTCCTCCTGGTAGACTCTGGCCAGGCGGTTTCTTTTGTCTTCAGGCAGCCAGAAGCCGGTATCCTGCATTTGCAGCGGGTTGAATATTTCCTTCTGCAAAAATTCGCCGTACCGCATACCGCTAACCGCTTCCACAATGGCTCCCAGAACATCCGCTGAGGTCCCGTACTGCCAGAACGAACCCGGCTCGAACGAAAGCGGGCCTTCACCCAGACGGGTGGCGAATTCCATGGTGCTCATCCGGTTATCGCCGTGCAAGCGGCTGTCCAGCTCCTGAAACAAAGCCTCCGTGTGCAGAGCGGCTTTGTCTGTTCCTCCTCCATATACCAGTCCCGAGGTCATATTCAGCAGATCATGAATGACAACCTCCCGGCTGACAGGCACCAGTTCTCCGTTCTTTTCGACCAGCTGGTTCTTGAACCCTGGAATATAACGGCTTACCGGATCGAACAAATCGATCTCTCCGCGCTCAAGCAGCAGCATGATGGCGGCCGATGTAACCGGTTTCGTCATCGAGTATAGACGGAAGATCGAATCCCGGGTGATAGGACGTCCCGCTTCGACATCGGCTAAGCCGTCTTCGTGATAGAACACCTCGCTGCCGTCCTTGATGACCATCAGGTTCGCACCTGCGATTTCCTGGTTACCGATACTTGCTCTTAATGTTTTTTTCAATAGGCTGGTTGTGTTTGAATCTAGCATGTTCCTAAAGTCTCCTTTTCCGGATAAGTTCCCTGAAGCCAAATCAGATATTGTCATTACACTACTTGAAAATATTAAACTCTTTTGGACAGGTTGTATAGAGGCCAGAATTTCAATCTGAATATCCGGTACAATTGGTGGCACACTGATTATAGGCATAATAAACGCAGTCTCTCTTTTAACCCTTCCCAGATTTCCTCCGGCGCTTCCTTAAGTCTGATATCTCCGCCCAGGAAAAGCAGCCAGTTTATGATTTCCGCCAGTTCGTCGGGCATATCCGCATGGATATACGTCTTGAGAATGGCTGTGCTCTGGTAAGGATTCGTATAGGAGAGCGATACCTTCAATGGATGATATTTTTTGAATTGGGCAATCGCCTTGGGGCCGAGTTCAAGAACGAGGTTGACTTCTTCTTCCTGACTGCTCAGTTTTTCCAGGATCTTTTTCCTGCTTAATCTTTTTTTATCCGGATTTAGGACAACATCGGTGACTTGGTCCACAGGAATAATCCGCTTCCTTTCATCGTTTAAGTCGAAGGCCTCAATCAGCCAAAAGCTTTTCTCACGATAGAGGCGTAAGAGATAAACGGGATAAACCTGGAGGAGCTTCGCTTCTTCGCTGGTAATCAGCAAATAGCGGTCAACCAGGAGGATCTGGATCAGCTTCTCAAGCATGGGGTGGGGGAGATCAGACAGATCAAGCAGGTCAGGATTGTTCGGGTTGGTCCCTTCAAACAGCAGAATTTGATTCAGAAGAAACAGGTCCTCCTGCTGGTTCTCCGAGACGAGTCCGAGTAATTTTTCCGTTAGAGACTGACGGCTCTTGAGATAAGGGAGCTGCCCGTTTCTTGTGGCCATGAAGGCAATGAACAGGGCTTTGAGCTCATTATCTGTAAACCGGACCACGGGAAGGACAGAATTGCGCATCACAGAATACCCGCCATCCCGTCCAACTTCAGCGACAAGCGGCATCCCCAGCGCCTCGATTTCCCGGATATCCCGAATCGCAGTCGAACGGGAGATGTTAAATTCCTGCATGATTTCAGTAATAGTAAAGTGGGCCCGGTTGTTAATATACCGCATGATGACATTAACCCGTTCAACTTTTTTCATCGCGTCTCCTAAACAGTTTCATTTTATGACATGATTTAAGACTATCATATACATATCAAGACAAGAAGACAAATTTCAAATACAAAGGATGGTTGCAGACATGGCAAATTACACGTTAGAGGAAAAAGACAGCTTCATCGTTATCGGTTTGGGCACGGAGCTTAAGAGCGATTACACGGACTATGCCGGTATTAACAAAGAAAAGTCAGACTTCTGGCAGGCCGTCAGTGAAGATGGAAGGCTCGATAAGTTGAAGGCGATGGCCGTGAACGACTATATTTTTGCCGTGAGTGAAGCGGTGAACAACAAAATGATGTATTATGCGGGTGTCATGACCGAAGCAGCTGCGCCGGAAGAGGCCAGAGTTATCCAGTTTCCTAAGGGTAAATACCTGGTGGTTAGAGGGGAAGCGGCAACGGCTGATGAACTGAATAATAAGCTCGCCGGAGTTGCTTTTGGTCAAGCTCTGCCGGAAGCGAAGGATGTCGCCTATGTGGGCGGGCCCAATACATCGGTTGAGATGGGGCAGCAGGATGGTCAGGTTGTAGGTGAAATGTGGATTCCTGTTGTAAGTAAATAACGGGTTTGCCGAGGAGGAAGTGCAATGTCTTATATCGTTGATTTCAAAGAGGTGTCTACGGCCGGCTTGGAGTCGTCACCTGTAGTGGATGCACTTGCAGGATTGCGTGCGAATGAAGCGCGTTACTTCATGAATAAGTACAAGCATGAGTTCACGGTTGTCCCGGCCAGCGAAAGCCAGGAGACCCTGGATTATGTGAATGGAATTCTGAAAAAAGAACGTGATCTTGAATTTTCGGCCAAGCCTTTGGAGACCTCGCGGTTTCAGGTAGAGAATATCCGGTTTGCTTACGTCTTTTATGAGGACGGACTGGCGCTTAACGTGATGTATACCGTGGATGATCCCAAGAAGCGGGCTGTCGGATTCAAGCTCTCTGAGGGCATGGAGATTCCCAAGGAGCTGGAGACAAAGTTCAAATTCGCCAGGCAGAAGTCTAAGCTGGCCGGAACGATCCGGGGCTCGTTCTTCGTCATCAAGGGCGAATACTGAACCAGGTGATAAAGCTGTGATTGAACCGTTAAAGATAGGTTTTCGCCTAATCGGGTTAATAATAGGTACGCATTTGGATATCCTATTCCCATAACCCGGAAGAAACGAGGCGATAAGCATGTCAACTTTGGATAAAAGTCATCAGGAAGCTGTCGAGACGGTCAGAGACCTTATCAAAGGGATTGATACAGCGATGTTCACGACGATCTCACCCGAAGGCCTGGTATCCCGTCCCATGAAGACACAGGAGGTCGAGTTTGACGGAGACCTGTGGTTCCTGACCAAGAAGGACACCAGCAAGTTCGATGAGATCCTCCATGATCCGAGGGTTAATGTTGTGTACGCTGACAAATCCTATGTCTCCATCCGCGGAACCGCCAGGATTGTCGAGGATCTGGAGAAGAAAAAAGAATTCTGGAGTGCAGGCTATAACACGTTCCTGAAGACCACATATGATGACCCGAACGTGATCCTGATTCAGGTTCATGCCGAAGCTGCTGAATACTGGAAGAGCGGTAATCTGGCCGAAATGGCGACTTATATGTTCAAGCGAATCACCAATCAGGATACGGAGAAGTCGGATCTGAACAAGACGGTTGAATTGGAATAACGGAATCAGCGGAATCCGTCAATTCCCCACCTCGACCACACATTTTTTAAAGTTGAAGGCTATTAATACTTCAGACTAAAAGAAGGAAGCTCATAATGAGTTTCCTTCTTTTGTAATCTCTATTTTAAACGGCTCTAATTTCCCATTAACAAATGCATATCTAATGATTGCATCCCCTAAATAATTACCTGTTGAAATCTGAATGGGTAGCTCCGCAATAAGCTGATTATCCTTTATTCCAAATCTCAATATATTCTGAACCGTCGGTTGCTCAAACCAATCGTTTGAATCGCTCTCACTGAATTCAAATAAGTGCTCCTGACCATCAACTGAAACTGTATACTGTCGAATTTCCTTATCTGTTTTTAGATCAACGTTAAGATTGCTTAGAACGAATTCTCTTGGATCTGAAACTGATATTTCTGTAAAATCTGATTTAAGCACATGCACTTCCGAATCATGTACTCCAGTCCCTGCGCCTTTTGTCAGAACAATGACAATTTCATCTTCTCCATCTGCATCTAAATCAATGACCGATATTTGAGGATAGAAGGAGGGGTTCGTTACATTGATCCAATTGAATGTTTTCGTTTCTCCATTTATTACAACATCTAATGACGAAAATATGTCTTTTTGTGCTTTTTCTTGAACACCATAAATAGAAATTTTCTTATCTGAAGTCTCGGATAGTAGTGTATTGGGAATTGATGTAGCTGGTGTTGACGCATTTCCATCAATCTTTTCCGGACTTGAAGACTGATTATTTGCCCCACATCCGGATAACAAAATAGCTCCTACCATTGTGACAATCATGATTTTTTTCAAAAATATATCCTCCATTTACATTTTTTTAAGTATATACATTCTTATAATCCAATAAGTTTAAAAAATGTATTTTGTTTTTTAAAAAAAAGTAACATTTCAATTTACGCTTACTTGTAATTGCCAGAAAAGATGGCTGTTTTTCCGCCTTAGAGCCGGTATGTAAAAAGAAAAAGACTTTCCCCTGAAGGAAAGTCCTTTTAGTGTGTACGATAGAGAATCTAACCTCAGCCCCAACCGACACCATGCCCCATTGTGGTAAGTGTAGTCATAATAGGAGTCGCAACAACTGATTCGATACCGGTGAATGGGGAGTCTTAGGTAAGTAAGGAAGTAAGTGCTGTAAGCAAAAATGTTGTACGTTTTGCAGGCGTGTTGATTCCCCATATTATGGAATGGATATAATTCCCAAAATACTCTTGTTCCTGAGTAGACTCAGTTGAACCTGCCACTCCAGCGGAAGACTAAATATACGCCAATGCTGCATAAATTCCCAAAGGGTCAGTTGAGCAAAGGCAGGCACGTTGGGGTGGATTTCATCATAAACGCGTCTCAGAAGCACATAGACAGCAAGGGCCACAAACAATTGGCTGTATACTGCATTTTCGGTGGTTCCAAATAGACATGGCACGTTCAGATGCTGTTTAATCCAGCGGAAAAAGACTTCAATTTCCCAGCGTGCCTTGTAGATTTCAGCGATCACATGAGCGGACTCTTTTCTCAAATCGGTCACGACCCGTACGACTTCCCCCCGGTCATTTTCAAATTCTACGACCCGGTGGCGCTGAGCGGATTGGCACTTCCCTTGACCGATATAACAAGTCATATCACGAACAATTTCCGTTTCTCCCTCTGCGGGTCGCTGGAGGTTTCTCGGCTTCACCAAATGGAGATTGTCTTTGAGTCGAATCACAAACGACTGGCCCTGGAGCACATATTGATCCAATCTGCTAATTTTTCCATACGCCCGATCCTGTACCAAAATGTAGTCCGTATCTGCCAAAACTTCTCCAAATGGAGCGTCATTGCGCTTCGCAATCGATTCCTCCACGTTCACGGGTAAACGCTGACCTTGCGAAAGAGCGACATGCAGCTTAATGCCCCCTCTAAATTTTTTGTACGAGGCCCAAGGCATTCGGGAATTCGCCGCCGTGACCGTCGTCGAGTCAATCAGCAGAAGATCTTTAGGAAGATTCAGATGCCGCCGGGTTTGTCGGTTACATTTCTTGACGAGCAGTTGAAAGATACGTTTGAAGATTTCGTAAGGGACTTCACCGGCCTTGCCGGAAAGGGTGGAGTAATGAATCTCAGGCAAGTCAAAGTTTGGGCCTAAGCGGGCACTTTGCCGGAAGCCGTCCCATTTGTGGTAGCAGGCTTGGACAAAGTAATCGAGTAGCAACCCGACGGTCATTTTGGTTCCTCTATCCACGTAGTCCTTGGTTTGTCCAGTCACCATTTGGACTTCTTCCGGTGTTAATACTTGTTTGAAAACGGCTAAAAATGGGGTATATTTATTCATGAGGTCGCCTCATTTCGGTTTGGTTTGGTCGTACTTACCATTACCCGAAATGGCGGCCTTTTTCGTCCCTTTTTTTGGAAATCAACACGCCTATACGTTTTGCAACTTTGATTCCTAGAATACCGGGTGTTCGGGAGGATTGTTGTATGAAATACAAGAATATTCCACCAAAGTCGCTTGAAAAAGGAAAAATGCTGCATTTTATACAACAATCTTGGTTTTGAGCCTATTTATCTAAAAAAATGTTGTATTATGTGCAGGATTTGTTAGTACTTACTCCCTCCTAACGTAAATTAAGATGATTCATCTACCGTGTGCGCGACAACCTTCACCATTCAGCGCTTATGTGCCTCAATATTGACCCACAACGTGGGCTCAATATAAACAGCGGCAGCCCAGGACTCGATTTTCACGTCCGAGGCTGCCGCTGATTTTACACCTGGGCCCAGTCTGATTAGGAAACTTGCGGATTGAACATGGGGAATCCGCCCGTGATCAGCGGCATGACCCGCTCCGCAAGTTCGGAGGGAGATTCCGCTCTTCCTTCCACATTCCAGCGGTAGGTTACACCGTATAAGGACCAGCTTAGCAGGGTGGCCGCAGTGGCAAGCGGCTTCGAATCTGCAGCTGAGTCTGATTCGCTAATAAGCTGCAGGATAAGCTTTTCAAGATGCAGCTTGATATTCTCCTCAAGCAGGAGAGCTACGGAATCATATCTTTTGAAGCAGCGGTGGCTGGTTTCATGATAGTTACATAAGGCTACGATGAGCTCCTGAAGCGTCTTTTCGGTCAACGGTCCTGTTGCATCGACTTTATGGAGGACCATATTCGTAAAGGCGTCTAACAAAAAGGCTTCGAACAGCGCATATTTATCCTGGAAATGTGCATAAAAGGTGGTCCGGTTAATAGTGGCTGCTTTGGTAATATCGCCGACGGTTATTGAATTGAAGTCCATGATATTCAATTGCCGGATGAAGGCATCCAGAATTAATTGACGGGTCCGAATCACCCGCGGGTCGCTGGGATTGGGGGGAAGTATGCCAGCCATCCAAGGAACACCCCTTTCAGTAGAGATTATAATTCTCTTATTATAATCAGCTTATTGGCAGACGACAAATAGGATCTGCCAATACGACAGTTTTTCCGGCTTCTAGCTTAAGCAACAACTTGGGCAGATTGTTGGTTGAAGGGGGGACTGGAGCTTGTTACTATTGCATTCATACCCCGCTTTGAGAATAATCATACAATCTACAGGAGGCGTTAACCATGGCTAAACAGCAGGAGCAAATTCATTCACTGGAGACCTTATTTGAACCTTATACGGTTCAACAATTAAATATACCCAACCGGATCGTGATGTCACCGATGGCGCGTGCTTTTGCACCGGAAGGAGTGCCGGGTGAGGATATGGCAGCGTATTACCGCCGCCGCGCTGAGAATGGGGTGGGGCTGATCATCACCGTTGGTATGATTGACCATCCGGCGGCGAGCAGTGATCCGGGACTTCCTAATCTGTTTGGCGAAGCCGCTCTGAGCGGCTGGCGTGAAGTCGTCAGACAGGTTCATGAGGCTGGCGGGATTATCTTTCCCCAATTGTCACATATGGGAATGATTCGTCCCGCAGGTTCCGGGCCAGTCCCGGATGCTCCGTCGATCGGGCCATCAGGCATCGATATGCAAGGGAACAAGATTAGCGAGCCGATGACAGAAGAAGAAATTGCCGGCGTCATTCAAGCCTATGCCGATGCGGCAGTGAATACACAGCAGGCTGGCTTCGACGGGATAGAGCTTTCCGGCGGCCACGGCTTGTTGATTGACCAATTTTTCTGGGAACAAACCAATCAGCGGACGGACCGCTATGGCGGCGATTTCCTGAAGCGCACCACATTCGCAGCCGAAGTTGTCGCGGCCGTCCGCGCTGCAGTCGGACCGGATTATCCGATTTCCATCCGATTGTCCCAGTGGAAAATGACTGATTACACGGCGAAGCTGGTAGATACACCGGAGCAGCTGAAGCAATTCCTGGATGTGCTGGTACAGGCCGGCGTGGATATTTTCCATATCTCGACCCGCCGGTTCTGGGACCCTGAATTCGCGGGCTCGGAGCTGGGTCTCGCCGGATGGGTGAAGAAGCTCACCGGGAAGACAACGATTGCCGTTGGTTCAGTAGGCATGGACAATGATCCCGCTGAAGGCGGGGAAGCGGATCATCAAGGGATGGATGAACTGCTGAAGCGGCTGGACAATCAGGAGTTCGATCTGGTAGCCGTCGGACGCGCGCTGCTGGGTGATCCGGCTTGGGCAAAGAAAATCCGCGAGGGCAAGGTGGAGGAGATTCAAGCCTTTACTCCTGAGGCGGCTGCCCAACTGTATTGAAGCATAGAGAGTGTCTATAAACGCACAAATAAGGCTGCCCATGGGCAGCCTTAACTTTATTTTATTTAGACCATTATCTACAGGTGAATAATTTCCAATATCAGCTCTCTATTACCCTTTCTCCGCCATATAGGTCTTCTGCGTCCGGAGGACCGGGAAGAGCCAATACATCCAGACAACGGTGATGACGAGTGTACCAAGCCCGCCAATAACTGTCGCTGGTACGGCACCGACCAGACCGGCCATCGTACCGGACTCGAATTCGCCCAGCTGGTTCGAGGTGCCGATGAACAGGGAGTTGACGGCGTTGACCCGGCCCTGCATCTCTTGCGGTGTGTTGACCTGAACCAGCGTGGAACGGATTACGACGCTTACGACGTCGGAGGCGCCGATGAGGAACAGCGCGAAGAGCGAGAGCCAGAAGCTGTGGGACACCCCGAACAGAATCGTCGCCAAGGCGAATACAACGAGGGAGGCGAACAATGTCTTGCCGATTGCTTTCTCCACCGAATATCGGGTTAGAATCAGCGAGACAAGGATCGCCCCGACCGCTGGCGCAGAGCGCAGCAGCCCCAGACCGAGTGAGCCGGTCTTCAGGATATCCTCGGCGAAGATCGGCAGCAGAGCAGTCGCACCGCCAAGCAGCACGGCGAACAGATCTAGCGAGATAGTGCCGAGAATGATTTTGCGGGCAAAGACAAACTTCAGGCCGCTAAGGAACGTGTCCATATTGACGGCGTCCAGCTTCTTCACGAAGTGAACGGTCTTGACGAAGAAGATGAGCACGGTCGAGATCAGCAGCGCTGCAAGTGAGGCAATGTAGGCAGCGGCGGTACCCCAAACGACAAGCACTCCTCCAAGTGACGGGCCGACGATCATCGCGGTCTGCATTGCGGAGGCAGACCAGGCTGCGGCCTTCGGCAGCTGTTCCCGGTCCACGATGTCCGGCACAAGCGCAGCAGAGGCTGGGCCTTCGAAGGTACGGCAGGCGCCGAGAATGGCGGCGGCGACCAGCAGATGAAGCGAGCCCAGCCAGCCTTGCAGACTGCCTAGGACGAGCAGCAGGACAACTACGCTCTCCATTAGCTGGCAGAGATAGACGATAGTCCGGCGGTCGTACCGGTCAGCGGTCTGTCCGGCCGGCAGTGTCAGCAGGAGCATCGGCAGGAATTGCGCAAGGCCGACAAGACCCAGCTGGAAGGCGCTGTCAGTCAGCGCGTACATCTGCCAGCCAATGGCGACAGACAGCATCTGAAAAGCGCTGGTCGAGAATATCCGTGCGATCCACAGGCGCAGGAACGAGCGGTTATGTAATACGGACGAGCCTTTTGAATTCAAAACATGTCATCCTTTCTAATTCACAGGTATAAATTAAACTCATTACATGCCGGAGTTCTTCGCATGCATCTCGGGATGCTCCCGCCGGATCAGTGCATAATCCTTCCCGTACCGGTCCTCCAGCTCCCTGGCAAAATCCTTCTCGATCCGCATCATCACAACATCGTGGAAGTACGAGGTCTGCAGAACATTCAACACCGCCGGGTGGTTGCTCTCCAGCGCCGATACCGGCGCGTGCCGGCTAAAGCTGCCGAGCAGCGCCGTTTCCTTATCCAGCAGCATGGAGAAATTGCGTGACCGGTGCGGTCCCCCCGGCGGCACACTATGTACGATGACATGTTCAAGCTCCGTCGGCATTTCACCGATGATCATCAGATGAACGGCGGTACCCCGGTGCTCGGCTGAGAGCAGCGATTCCTCGATCCAGTGCAGATCCTCTGCCCAAAGATCGACCAGAATCTCCTCCCTGGCATTGGCGGCGAGGCGGCGGATCGCCAGATCTACCTGCTGATCTCCTTTCCAGTTACTGAAGAAGGGCGGAGTATCCGGCAGGGTAGTCAGCTCACTCTCCAGTAGGCGTGCAGTTCGTTCGAACTCCGATTGCAGCAGCTTAACAACCTGTCCGATTGGAATCGCCGCGAAGGTAATCGGATCACCTTCCTCAGCACGGCAGACACCTTTCTCCACAAGACCGCGCAGCGCAGCGTATACATTCGAGCGTGAAACTGACACCTGCTTAGAGACTTCATATCCTGAGGAGGGCGGCTGGCCATGCAGCGCCAGATAACAGCGGGCTTCGAGATCGGACAAGCCGAGTTTCCGTAAAGCATCAATCATATGGTACCTCCTTTGGATTGTATTATCTTCTTACGCATAGAAGTATTTCAAAATACTACTCCCGTCTTGGGTAGCTGTCAAGACTGCCGCACCATAATTTTGCCAGCCCCATTCATCCTCAAGCTCCCTTTGGGATGATCAGACTCTCTTGTGTGCCGCCGGTTGACAATCCAGGGAGTAAGCAGGTATATTTATTTAATAGTAAATATTACGATTAAATACTAACAACCCATTTAAGGAGCTTCAATACAATAATGAATAAAAACAGCAGTAATCAGCGTCTTCCCAGAGCTAAAGGGATAGATATGGGTACATATTATACACCTAAAGAATGTGCCAGGAAGGTAAAGCACCTTGTTCTGCCCCAGATGAACCGCAAGATTGTTGAGGAGTTCATTACCATTCTGGGGATGCATGCTACCTTCGAAGAACACAACGTACCCATTCCCAATAAAGTGGTCATGTATGGTCCGCCAGGCACCGGGAAAACATTGACCGCATTCTATATGGCTCAGATGCTGGAGCTTCCGCTTATTCTGGTTCGGCTGGATGCGGTTATTCACAGTCATTTGGGGGAGACCGGCAGCAATATCCGCAAAATATTCGAATATGCCAAAGCAACACCTTGCGTCCTCTTCCTCGATGAATTTGATGCGATTGCAAGAACACGGGAGAGCAATGATGAGGTCAAAGAGATGGCACGCGCAGTAAATACCCTGCTGCAATGTCTGGATGACTTCGGCGACAGTAGTATTTTTGTAGCGGCAACGAATTTGGAGAATGAACTGGACCGGGCGATCTGGAGAAGATTTGATACGAAGATGACTTATTCGCTGCCGGATGAATTCAGCAGACGTCAATATATTGAACTATTGATTAACGGATTTGATGGTGAAGCGGGGTTGACGGAAGAGGTATGCGGGCGCCTTGCGGGATGCAGCTTCGCAGATATTGAACAAATTGTCTTGAAGGCCAAACGCAAGGCGATCATAGAGCATAGCCCGCTAACACACGAACATATTGTGCTGTCCTATGAGGAATATAGTCCTTCCTTATAAAAGATAGAGTGTAATTTGAACGTCCCGGATGATGCTTGTACAGATCATCGGGACGTTTTGATTTGTGAGCGAGAACAGCCGTTTCGTGATATGTTTGATGCAATACGTCTCGGGACCGATAACCACTGTAAGTTCTATCACATCTTATTTACATAAAATGAAACCCGGAGGTTGAATGATCGTGCCCAAATTAACCGGAGCAGCAGCAGTGATTGTAGATTCTGACGGTAAAATATTATTAGTGAAGCATAGCTACGGCAAAAACAACTGGGAATTGCCCGGGGGAAAAGGGGAGGACAATGAGTCCGCAGAGGAAACCGCGCAAAGAGAGGTGTTTGAAGAAGTGGGGCTAGAGGTTAGGATCGAAGAGTTGACCGGGGTGTATTACGAAGCGGTGCATGATATGCATCATTTTGTTTTCATAGCGGATAACTTCAATCATCAAGTGCCACAGCCCACTTCTCCGGAGATTGTAGAATGCGGATTCTACTCCAAAGATGAACTGCCCAAACCCATCAGCGATTTTACTTGTAACCGTATAGAGCATGCTCTGAATCCTGATCGGAAACAGCTATTTCATACAGTGGGGCCTAGACAATGGTTTGAATAATACAGAATACTACAGTGCATCAGAAAAGGAGTACATTGCAACGGCAATCTGCTCCTTTTCTCATGCTCACAAGTAAGCGTTAGTGGAATCCACTTTAGCAAATCGCTTGCTAAGGGTTTTAAGTGACCCAACTATGGGATATGCCGGGAGTATGCGGTATGCTTAATTGCACTCTGTACAACTAAATCAACTGATTTACAACCGATTCTCCGTTTAGTTGTATTTCGTACAATTAAACTGCCATTGTACCTCGGTTCTCAGCCATTGGGGCAGATTTAGTTGTACAGAATACAGTTATAAGAGGAAAGCCTCCCTTTTCGCTGTTTTTAATTGCACAAAATACAACTATCACTGAATTCCTGCCTGATACTGAATACATCAATTGCTGCATTGTTGAATAACTCACTTCTATGCGCTGATGTTGTACTAATCTCCCAAGAAAACCATGCTTTTCGCAGGATCGTACATTTCCTTTAGCTGCTTCACATCGGATCTCGGGGGAGAGCCAAACATCCGCGAGTATTCACGGCTGAACTGGGAGGCACTCTCATAACCTACACGGAATGCGACTTCCGCAGCTTCTGCAGATTCTGAGAGCAATACACGCCGTGCTTCCTGCAGCCTGAGCTGCTTCTGGAATTGAATCGGGCTCATACCAGTCACTTCCTTAAAGTTGCGATGGAAGGAGGAGAGACTCATATTCGCGGCTTCAGCAAGCTCTTCAACACGCATAGATTGAGTGAAGTGGGTAGTAATCTGATCGATGGCTTCCCTGATCCGGTATGCATTGCTGCCTTCCATTGCGATTTGGCCTAAGGTAACCCCGTAAGGACCTTTTAGAAGAGTATATAGAATCTCCTTAGTGATCAGTGGAGCAAGGAAAGGGATGTCCTCCAGACGGTTCTGCAATTCTACGAGTCTTAATGTTGCATCCATTAAAGCATGATCCATATCACCTACAAATAAGGCGCGTTTGGCATTGTCATTCGGTACGATCCGGATGTTAGCCTCGTTAATCACCTCTAAAATTTGGTCATGCGTAAATTCTAATTTTAAACTCAGATATGGAATCTCGGCTGAAGCCTTTATAATCTGGCCGACCACAGGCAGGTTCATCGAAGAAATCAAATAGTTGGCTGACCCGTATTCGAACCGTTCCTGAGCCAGAAAAACCTCTTTGGAGCCTTGGGCAATGACACAAAAAGCGGGCTTGTACACCCTGTAAGCAGGCTCAGAGATTTCTGAATATCTAATAATGAACAGATGGGAAATTGCTGTTTCAAGTACACCATCCGCTGGTGAGAAGTGTTTAATAAGCTTTGCCAATTCTTTTTGTTGTTTGAAGATTGCCTCCAGCATGACGATTCCTCCAGCTTTTTATCAGATATCCAGTTTACGGCTGGCTAGCCACTTGACCATTTCAGGATCACGGTGGGAGAAGAACAGCCTCTCTTTCGTATCCAGCGCCGTAATGGAATTCATATCCCCGCTGCTCAATTCAAAGTCAAAGATATTGAAGTTCTCGGCCATTCTTTCCTTGCGGACCGACTTGGGAATCACGACAACATCTCTTTGAGTCAGCCATCGCAGAACGACCTGCGCAACGGATTTATGATGCTTGTCAGCGATTGAGGATAACAGTTCATTGTGGAACAAGTTATTCTTTCCTTCAGCAAAAGGCGCCCAGGACTCGATCTGAACCTTGTTCTCCTTCATGAAGGCTGCACTTTCGACCTGCTGATTGAACGGATGCGTCTCCACCTGATTCACGGCAGGGACGATTTCATTATGAAGAATCAGATCGATCAGACGGTCCATATGGAAATTACTGACGCCGATCGACCGGATTTTCCCCTCACGGTCCAGCTCCTCCATCGCCCGCCAGGAACCATACACATCACCAAACGGCTGATGGATTAGATATAAATCGAGATAATCGAGTTGCAGCCGCTTCAAAGAGTTCTCCACCGCCTGCTTGGTCTTCGCATAACCAGTGTCCTGCACCCAAAGCTTCGTAGTAATAAATAACTCGTCTCTGGCTACGCCGCTGCGTCTAATGGCTTTGCCTACCGCTTCTTCATTCAGATAGGAGGCAGCTGTATCTATCAGCCGGTAACCTGTTGAGATCGCGTCAAGCACGCTTTGTTCACACTGGCTTTGATCGGCAATCTGATAAACTCCGAACCCTAGCACCGGCATTTCCACACCATTGTTAAGAATGACTTGCCGCATATAATTACCTCCGTAGGTTGTGAAATATTGTCTCTCTATCGGGACATGCTATCCGTTACCTACTTATTATGCTGCAGATTACAAGAGAACCGTTAGACCAATCCTGCCATATGATTGCCTAATCCTCTTAATGAATACGTTTTGCTGGTGATAGGATTAGGCAATCATTTAGCATTTATGATCTAACGCCTGCACTTTTATTTATAGGATAATAGAAATTGGGGAAAATTGGGGAGGGAGGCGCCTCGAAATGTTGAACGAACTTACTACTCACAGATTCTATCCAGCAAGGCTCCCAGCTGATCTGCCAATACCAGATAAGATACAGGTCTGTCGTTCATGAACCACCACTCGACAACGCCAACATACGAGGCGGCCACAAAATTTACGACCAGATCCTGATTTAATCCTTCATTCTTTCCTTTGGTGTTGTCCACCTCATCCTGGAACTCATCCACCAGAAACTCCAGGAACCGGCTGCGGAAGAACGGAGCCCCTTTACTGGCCAGCATCGTGGAGAAAAAGGCATAATGGGACTCGAAATATTCCGTCCACAATACAGACCCGGTTGCAAAATCCAGATCTGCAGCAGCTGCACATCTTACCCGTAACTCGTCAATATGAGTCTCAATCAGTTTATCCAGCAGGTCGTATTTATCCATGTAGTGCAGGTATATCGTTCCGCGGCTGACGTTAGCCCGATCCGAAAGATCCTGAATGGTAATATCGTCGAAACTCTTTTCCTTCATCAGGTCAATGATTGCAGCCTTTAAGGCTTCCTGGGTTTTAAGGATTCTCCTGTCGATCTTGGTCATATCATTCACCGGGCTTTCTAATATTTATACTTGGTTATAATTATAAACAATTGTATATTATTTTATCAAACGAATTCTTACGATACTGAACAAATTCCTGCATTCGTTTCAGTATTGTACAAAAACGGCGAAATCAACAATTGGAAAGTTACTGAAGGTTGTTATAATAATAGACGTGAGTACATTAACGTAAGTTGTCACAATCATAATAAATGAAAGAAGGAATCTACGATGGAAAATGAACACCTTAGCAGCAGCACCATTTTCCCGCTAGGCAACAAGGTTGAAGCTAATTTCACAGGCGATGCTTACCTGCAGATGATATTTACAGATCCGGCACCGCTGAATACGGCAATCGGTAATGTGACCTTTGCTCCAGGCGCCCGCAATAACTGGCACGCACATCAGGCCGGACAAGTTCTGCTAGTTACCGGCGGCAACGGCTGGTATCAGGAAGAAGGCCAACCGGCCCGGCTTCTCCAGACAGGTGATGTAGTTAACATCCCGGCTAACGTGAGACATTGGCATGGTGCAACCAAGGACAGCTGGTTTGTACATCTGGCTATGACCCCGGGACCAACAGACTGGTTCGAAGCTGTTCATGAAGAATGGTATGCTGAATTGAAATAGATAATTATAGGAAACGGAGGGTTTGGCTATGGAATATATTAAGTTCGGAAATACAGGGATGGATGTGTCGCGGATTTGTCTGGGTTGTATGAGCTTTGGTGAGGTGCTGCCGGGAGGCCATCAGTGGGTTCTGGATGAAGAGCACAGCCGGCCGATTATCAAAAGAGCCCTGGAGCTCGGGATCAACTTTTTTGATACAGCGAACGTTTACGCGAATGGAACAAGTGAAGAGATTACCGGACGCGCGCTGAAGGAATATGCGAACCGGGATGAACTGGTTCTCGCTACGAAGGTCTGGGGACGTATGCATGAAGGTCCGAATGGTGCAGGGTTGTCCCGGAAATCCATCATGAGTGAAATCGATAAAAGCTTAAAGCGGCTGGGAACGGATTATGTAGATCTCTACATCATTCACCGCTGGGATTACAACACGCCGATTGAAGAAACGATGGAAGCTATGCATGATGTAGTGAAGGCCGGAAAAGCCCGGTATATCGGCGCATCGGCAATGTTCGCCTGGCAGTTCCAAAAGGCCCAGCATGTGGCCGAGAAGAATGGCTGGACAAGGTTCGTCTCGATGCAGAATCACCTGAATCTCATATACCGTGAAGAGGAAAGGGAGATGATGCCGCTCTGCGCGGATCAGAAAATTGCGGTCACTCCTTACAGCCCCCTGGCTTCAGGCAGACTGATCCGCGACTGGTCTGAAAGCACTCACCGGTCCGAGACCGACCATGTCCAGAAATGGAAATACGACTCTACAGCTGATGCTGACCGTCTGATCGTTCAGCGTGTGGCGTCTCTGGCCGAAGAGCGCGGTGTACCGCGCATCCATATCGCACTAGCCTGGCTGCTGCAGAAAGAATCTGTAGCTGCCCCAATTATAGGCGCAACGAAGCTGTCGCAGCTCGAAGATGCTGCCGGTGCACTGCAGGTGAAATTAACAGCTGAGGAGATTAATTTCCTTGAAGAGCTGTATGTTCCGCACAACGTAGTTGGAGCCCAGTAATTACAATAGGGCGGATAATTTAAGTGAAAAGGTGGAACTTAGAAATGAAAGCAAATATTATGTACGCTGCCGGTGATGTACGCGTAGAAGAGCTGCCCCTTCCGGAATTGAAACTACCAACGGATGCGATTATTAAGGTAGTGGCCGCCTGTATTTGCGGAAGCGACCTGCATCCTTATCACAGCATGCATGCCCATGAGCATGGCGAAGGTGATGCCATGGGGCATGAAGTGATTGGACGTATTCAGGAAATGGGTTCGGAGGTTTCCGGCTTCAAACAAGGCGATTTGGTTATTGTGCCATTTGCCGTCGGAGATAACACCTGTCCCTTCTGTCTGGAAGGACTGATGACCTCCTGTGTGCATGGAAGCTTCATGACCGGCTGTCAGGCAGAATATGTCCGGGTGCCGCAAGCACAGGGAAGCATGTTCAAGCTGCCGGATGAAATTAAGGATGACTCTCCTTTATTGCCGTCTCTGCTGACCTTGTCTGACGTATACGGTACCGGCTATCATGCGGCGGTGATGGGACGCGTGAATGAGAATACGACGGTAACCGTAATCGGTGATGGCGCTGTGGGACTGCTGGCCGTTCTGTCGGCGAAGAAGCTGGGAGCCAAGCAGATCATTCTGATGGGCCGTCACAAAGTGCGGACAGACCTCGGAATAGAATTCGGAGCCACAGATGTTGTTCCAGAACGCGGAGAAGAAGGCGTTGCAAGAGTACGGGCGCTGACGAACGGGGAAGGGACACATGTTGTTCTGGAATGCGTCGGGCTGATGCCTGCTTACGAGATGAGTATTGGAGCGGTCCGGGCCGGAGGCGTGATCAGCCGTGTAGGCGTTCCGCAGTATGAAGAAGCTCCTGTCGGTTTTGCCAGCTTGTTCGGACGTAATATTACGCTTACCGGCGGGCCGGCACCCACTCGTGCATACATGGAAGAATTGTTGCCGGATATACTTGACGGTACCCTTGAACCTGGACGTGTCTTCGACGTAACCGTTGATTTGGACGGGGTTCCGGAAGGTTACCGCGCGATGGACAACAGGGAAGCCCTTAAAGTACTGATCAGACCTTAAGGTGTGCAGAGAATATTTATTGACATAGTGTAGGTGAACTTAAGCGGCCCTGATCCTGAACATTTAGGATCAGGGCCGCTTTTTGTGTTGAATGATGTTCTTTGTCGGCAGTTACAGGTAATAAGTCTAGAGGCAGTTGATTCCAGCCGGATCAGTGAAGTATGCTAACTACTATACCAAACCGACAGGATGAGGACTTATGAAAAAAGCAATAATAACGACACTGTTGATCTCCAGTCTGCTGATAGGCGGCTGCGGCAATAATGAGGCCGGCAACGGCAATGCAGCGGCTCCTGAGCACACCGGGGTGGAAACTTCTGCAGCGCCGGAGATAACACCCGCAGCGACAGCGGTTGCCACTGTGCAGCCCACTCCCGAAGCCGCAACGACGGCAGCTCCCTCGCCGGAGACTACTGCTGAAGCTACCCCGGAGCCGGAGGAGTCCACTCGTCAGGTCTATTTTGACAAACTGGATAAGATTGAAGAGGGTTTGTCAGACCTGAAGGCTCTGTCGGATGAAGGCACAACGCTTGCAATGTCAGCAGCGGCCGTTCAGGAGAACGAACGGTGGGACAAAGCACTGAATGAGATCTACCAGGTGCTCAAGCAGCAGCTCCCCGAAGCAGAAATGGCTAAGCTGAAAGAGGAACAGCGGAACTGGATTACACTCCGCGATGAGACAGCGGCCAAAGCCGCAGCCAAATACGAAGGCGGGACAGCGGAGGGACTGGAATATGCCATCACGCTGGCCAGTGTTACCCGTGACCGCTGTTATAAGCTGGTTGAGTTGTATATGGATTGATGAAGGAGCTGTCAGACGGTACAAGGATAGGTAATAACATTACAGAAATCTCGGCAGGCAGTTGCCTATCGGGATTTCTTTTTTTTGTGCCTGTAAGAATGATTTATAACGTGAACTATATAAATCCTTATATTTTAAAATAGTCGATTCTGGGTTGAAAGTGCGTTTTTTTGAGCAGAATTGAATCCCATTATTTGATACACTTGTGCATATTTGGTGGGACCTAATGAAAGGGGATGATAACCTCTGGCTGAGCAGGTATAGCATATTGAAGTTAAGAGGACTGCAGCAGGTGTGTTAAATGACAACTATGATGTGAACGTACAAGTTTCCCCCGATTTCTAAATGAGTTTAGAATAATAGGAGGAGTTAAGTACATGGGCAAAAAAGTAATTTTCGTCAAAAAATCAGTGTTCGCATTCTTATTATCATTACTACTGGTTCTCCCGCTTGCCATTCCGGCATCTCCGGTACATGCAGAATCAACGGGCAGCCTTCCCGCACGTCAGGCAGAATATCTGAACCGGGGGTTAGTAGCGGTCCTGGTTGATAACGGTGTCTACTTGAGCTGGAGGTACTTGAATACGGATTTAGATGAAATCGCTTTCAATGTATATAAAAACGGATATAAAGTAAACTCAGCTCCGATCAGCGGCTCCACCAATTACATGGACGCGACAGGCGCAGACAGCTCGCAGTATCAGATTTCTACCGTCATTGCCGGTAAGGAAGAGATGCAGGCGGAGACCGTACCGGTGCTGCACAACGGCTATATGCCCATTCCGCTGGATAAACCTGCTGACGGCCGGACCAAAGACGGAGGCACATACTCCTATTATGCAGGGGATGCCTCTGTAGGAGATTTGGATGGCGACGGCGATTATGAAATCGTTTTCTTGTGGAGCCCGAGCAATTCCAAGGACAATTCACAGGCCGGGTATACCGGCAACGTATATATCGATGCGATTGAAATGGACGGTACGAAGCTATGGAGAATCGACCTGGGTGTTAACATTCGCGCAGGAGCCCATTACACACAACTGATGGTATATGATCTGGACGGCAACGGCAAAGCTGAAGTCGTCGTCAAAACAGCGGACGGCACGAAGGACGGCCAAGGCACAGTTATCGGTGACGGCACGAAGGATTACCGCAATGAGAGCGGATATATCCTCTCCGGAGCAGAATATCTGACGCTGTTTGACGGTCAGACCGGCGCAGCCGTATCCACCGTGAATTACGACCCTCCAAGAGGGGAGGTAAGTGCGTGGGGGGACGGATACGGCAACCGCGTAGACCGCTTCCTGGCGGGGATTGCCTATCTGGATGGCGTGAAGCCAAGCGTAGTCATGGCCCGCGGCTACTATACACGAACGACTCTCACAGCTTACGACTATGTTGGCGGCGAGCTGGTGAAGCGCTGGAACTTCGACACGAATGAAGCAGGAGCGCAATATGAAGGACAAGGAAATCACAATTTAAGCGTGCTTGATGTTGACAGTGACGGTAAAGACGAAATCATGTACGGATCCCTGGCGATTGATGATGATGGAACCCTGATCTACAGCACCGGACTCGGCCATGGCGATGCGATGCATGCCGGCAAGCTCGATCCGGGCCGGGAAGGTTACCAGATCGTGAGTGTGCATGAGCATACGAACGCTGAATACGGGCTGGAGATGCGTGATGCTGCAACGGGTGAGATTATCTGGGGCCAGTATACCGGTAAGGATACCGGACGCGGAATGTCGGCGGATATTGATCCGAACTACCCGGGATATGAATCATGGGCAGCCACGATTGTCGATGGTCAGATGAACCCTTTATCCCGCGGATATGCGGCTAATGGAGAGGTTATTTATGATCAGAATGAAGTGCCGCGAAGCGCCAACTTTGCGATCTGGTGGGACGGGGATCTTCAGCGGGAGCTGTTCGACCACGAATGGAATAACTCTACAGCGAAAGGCATTCCGCTCGTTTACAAGTGGGATTATGAGAATAAGCAGCTGAAGGAGGTTTTCCGGGCAACCGGTACCTTGACCAATAATCATACCAAAGGCAACCCTGCCCTTCAGGCGGATATCCTGGGTGACTGGCGTGAAGAGCTGCTGCTGCGCAGCGAAGACAGCTCGGAGTATAGACTCTATACGACAACCATTCCTACGAATTACCGGATTCCTGCGCTGATGCAGGATCCCGTATACCGTTTAGGGATAGCCTGGCAGAATGTCGCCTACAACCAGCCGCCACACACCGGATTCTATCTCGGAGCGGAAGCGACCGAATTCCCTAAAGCGAATGTCACTCTAACCGGAGCACAAGAAACACCTCAGCAGGTTTATTACTTTGATTTCGGCACTGACCCGGCTGCCGGAGCAACAGCAGTTCAGGATACACCTTACACAGAGGCAACCGGATACGGCTTTGAGAGTACAAGCGGAATTACTCTGGACGCAAATCATGTTTCGCTTCCGGACAACACAAAGTTTGCTGTTGACCTGCCGAGTGCCAATTACAAGGTAACGCTCAAGCTTGGTGCTGATGCCCGGGATTCCAATATCGGCGTCAAATCTGAATTTGTTCAAAAGCTGGCCGTCACTGGTGTAAGCGCGGGAGCACCTCTAGTCTACTCGTATGATATTGCGGTGGTAGACGGTCAGCTGGAGCTCATTTTCTCCGGCACAGCCATTGACGTGCAGGAGATTATTATGGAGAAGTACCCGGAGAAGACGCCGGGAGCTGCAAAGACGATCTATATGGCCGGCGATTCCACGATGCAGTCTTATAGCAGTGCACAGGCTCCCCAGGAAGGGTGGGGCCAGCAATTCGGACGGTATTTTGCGAATGGTGCGGTGGTCCAGAACGATTCGATCGGCGGCAGAAGCAGCAAATCATTCATGGTTGACGGCCGTCTCGATACGATATTGCAGCGGATCAAACCGGGAGACTTCTTCTTCATTTCTTTCGGACATAACGATGCCAGCATAGGAATTCCTGACCGCTATGCCTCCCCGGCGGATTATAAAACCTACCTGACCCGTTATGTGAACGGAGCCAAGCAGCGCGGTGCAACCCCGGTCCTGCTTACGCCGGTAGGACGAAGAGACTTCAATACAGTCACTCAGGAATTTAACGTAAGCTTCCCCGAATATGTGAAGGCGGCCAAAGAAGTAGCAGTAGAGCTGAATGTACCGCTGATCGATTTGAGCCAGTTAAGCATTGCGGATTACAATCGTATCGGCCTGGCTGCTACGGAGAAAATCTTCCTGTACGCTAATCCCGGCGAATATCCGAAGTACCCGAACGGCGTCGGCGATAATACGCATTTCAGCAGCTACGGTGCGCAGGTTATTGCCGGTCTGGTAGCCGGTGCGGTGAAAGACATGGGATTAACCATATCACCGTTAGTCATCGATCCGGATATTACGGAACCGGAGCCAGAACCGGAGGTTCAGGTCTATGAGGAGAACTTTGAGGGTGATCCGGCGGCCGCTCAATATTCAATGGTGAATGCCACGGGTATAGCCGGGACAATGACAGGCACGGTCACCGAGCAAAGCGGAAACAAGGTGATGTCGGTTACCGGTTCCGGCTCCGGGAATCGCGCGAAAGTGTTCCGGTTGTTCGATGCGGTGAACGGGGACATCGTTAATGTTAATTTCAACTGGCATTCCGGCAACGTAGGTGCTACCCCGTCAGAGGGACATCTGACCTTGCAGGATGCAAACGAGAATACCATTTTCACTCTATTAACAAAGACGGGAACCGCTAGTCCCAACACGAAAATCCATTATTTTGTAGGCCCGTATACACCTGACTACGGAACTGGCACTACAGCTGTTCCGGATGGGGGAATTGCGACGGACATTCTGAAGAACCAGTGGGTCAATGCCAATGTGAAGATTAATTTTGCCGAGAAGAAGCTTGATCTGACATTGACGAGTATGGCTGACCCCACTGTCACCCAGACGATCAAGGATATTCCGATGAGTCCCGGCGTTTACGCCAATAACGTAAGAGGCTTCCGGTTCCTGGGAACGAGAAAGGGAGGAGGCGGCACACTGAGCTGGACCACGCAGATCGATAATGTGAAGCTCGAAGGCAAGATGCTTCCACCGGTTGCAGGCGATCAGGCGGCATTGATTGCGCTGCATCAAGAAGTGAAAGCCTTGGATCTGTCAGCTTATACAGACGCATCTGTCGCAGTGTTGAATAAAGCACTGGCAGCTGTGGAGGCAGTCATGGGTACGGAGGCCACACAGGCTCAAGTCGACCATGCAGTCAATGTGCTGACGGTTGCGAGGGAATCATTGACCAGTAGCCCGGCTGGTGATATCAGCGTATACAAATTTGATTTCGGCTCCGGAAGCGCTGCGCAAGGCTACACTAGGGTAGATTCCAAAAGAGCTTATATTGAAGGGAATGGCTATGGCTTTACGGATACCGCGCTGGTACAGGATGAGAACCGCGAAACCGGAAATGCGCTGACAGAGGATTTCATCCGCATGAACGGCAGCAGCCTCCTGGTGGAGATGAAGCCGGCCAATTACCGCGTAACCATGACTATTGGCGATGCAGAGGAAGCGACTAACGCTGCTGTGGTTGTCGAACAGATGACCAAAGTTCCGGTTACAACCGTAGCCAAGGGCCAGTTTACCGAAGTGACCTATGATATTGCCCTGATTGACGGTGTCTTTGACTTTACGTTCTCCGGCAATTCTCCGAAGATCAATGCGCTGAAGATCGAGCGCCTGCCGGAGACCGGCGTAGCTGACCAGCCAACCCTCTATCTGGCAAGCGATTCCACGGTCGCCAATTATGCAGAAAGCTATCGCCCGCAGGCTGGATGGGGTGAGACGCTGGGCGGTTATTTCGATCTGGAGCAGATTCGTATTGATAACCGTGCTGTCAGCGGTTTAAGCAGTAAGACCTTCCTGGTTGGCGGATATCTTAACGACATTCTGCTGGGTATTCATGAAGGTGACTATCTGTCCATGCAGTGGTCGCATAATGATTCCACACCGTCCCGGCCGGAACGTTATCTTACACCGGAGCAGTTCAAGGTGTATCTGAAAGATTACATTAACGGTACTGTGCAGAGAGGCGCAATTCCGGTGCTGGTCACGCCGGTGAACCGGCGCGATTTCACCGGAGAAGTATTGAACAAGAGCTTCCCGGAATATGTGCAGGCGATGAAAGAAACGGCACAGGAGACTGGAGCCCTGCTGATTGATCTGAATCAAGCCAGCTGGGAATATTTCCAGGAGCTTGGGCCGGAAGGTACCAAATCCATATTTATGTGGGTAGGTACAACCGAGGACAACACACATCTTCAGATGAACGGTGCGGTAAAGGTATCCGGGATGGTCGCAAAGCTTGTGCAAAAGCTGGACATTCCGCTCTCTAGTCTGGTTACCCTTGAAGAAGAACCTTCGGACCAGACAGCGCCGCATACTACTGCGGCTATGGCAGGAGAGTTGCAGAATGGCTGGTATACTTCAGCGGTAGAAGTAACGTTTACCGCAACGGATGAAGATTCCGGAGTCGATTCGACTTACTATCAAGTCGACGGCGGGGAGATCCAGACCGGCACGAAGCTGACGATAAGCGATGAGGGCAAACACACCGTCACTTACTGGAGCGTTGACTTGGACGGCAATAAGGAGGCTGAACAGACACTTGCAGTACCTGTGGATCTCGCCCCTCCGGCCATCGATATTCAGGGCCAGACAGAATACACGATTGACCAGCAGGTAGAGATTATATATACAGCTTCCGATACCGTGTCCGGTGTAGCAGAACCAAGCGGCATGCTGTTGAACGCTCCTGCTTATACGCTGGAGCCTGGCTTGCATGAGGTAACAGCTAAGGTCTCTGACTTAGCGGGCCGGGAAACGAGTGTGGATTTCAGTTTCGGCATTTCGGCTACCTTTGCAAGTTTGGCTGAACTGACACGTACCTTCGCAGCGGCTTCGGAAGATCCGGGCTCCGGGGCACTTGCCGAACTGCTGGGAGGCAAACTGCAGCTGGCAGAACTAGCAGCGGGTGCACATGAAGGTGCGAAGGCACGGCAGCTGCTCGCAGCCTATGGCGATGATGTCAATGCCGGCAGAAATACGGTATTTACAGCGGAACAGGCAGATGTACTGGGTAAGTGGGCCGCATGGATCAGCAAGGGCACACCACTTGCGGACAGTGCCCCCGGCACTCCTGTATTGTCCGACAACAACGGCCATGATACTGGGCTGAGAGACGGAGATTACACCATCACCATGAATCTCTGGTGGGGTAACAACGGCACAAAGTTCAAGCTGTATGAGAACGGTGAGCTGATCCAAGAAGTGTCTCTGGCAGACCAGTCCCCTTCCGCCCAGTCTGTACAGATCGATATTACCGGCAAACGGAATGGTACGTATGTCTATACAGGTGAACTGAGCAATTCATACGGTACAACGAAGACCGCCCCGCTGAGTGTAACAGTCACGGATGCCTCTCCAGGGCAAGCCGTATTGTCTAACGACAACTGGGACGGGGACGGCAGCTATAATGTAAGTATGAATCTGTGGTGGGGTACGAATGCTACCGGATATGATCTCTATGAGAATGGAATTCTGGTAGATACCCAAACCCTGCAGGCACAGACACCAGGTGCACAATCGGCAGTCACTGCAATTTCCGGCAAAGCTCCGGGGACCTATGAATACGAGGTGGTGTTACGCAACCCGGCGGGTGAAACCAGAACGCCGAAGATGATCGTCACGGTACGGAAATAGACCGGCCAGGCTGATAGCCTGGCAGATGCCTAAGCTTCACATTCAGGAAAGTCCGGGACCCGGACTTTCCTTTTTTATTGCATAGGAAATGATGCTACGCGTGAGCAGTGGACAATCGGTTACTTTGGAATTTGGAGCATAGCAAATCTGGCAAAAGGACGAATGCGTTCTTGTATCAGGAATCCCGCCGAATCCCCGGAAGTCGGGCCAAAGGAGGGGGGGCAATGTATGCGGAAAATCGAATATATTGTGCTTACGTGGAGATAACCTGACCACATGTGTGCGAAAAATCGAACACAATGTGTTTTCCCGGAAGAAAGAAGAGCATTAGTGCGCTTGTTCACTGGATGCTGCTCATGTCTGAATGGAGTAATGTATTCGTTAGGGTGATTTTGTCTTGTAGAATTTTCTATCCCGTACACAGTAATCTTGCAAAAGTACAGTAACAAATCCCGCTTCCGCGTGCTATTCTTGGTCCAGAAATACTTGAAAGATCCTAGGGAAGGAGGTGCACCGGATAAAATTGAATACGTTTACATGAATGAATGGTTGATTGAATGAATACTGCGCTTTGTAAGAAGCATTTATCTGAAGGAGGCGGAAGGGTTGAAGAAAATTAAACAATGGAAGCTCGGACTCATGATGACAGTGCTGATGCTGATGCTGCCAGCAGGAACAGGTAGCGCAGCCGCTGTGCTGGAAGAGGTTCCATTTCCGATGGATTCCAGCAATCAGGCCGGATGGTGGTCTCCCCTTGCCACCTATGGACTGGGTTATGAGTATGCGTACATGGCCTATAATGCACCGGGAACAATTGCTGGTAAACATACCGTAGCCGTCGCCAGACGGGATAACGATGGGATTTGGAGCAAGCTGCCGCTCATGAACGGTACTGCACCTGCAGAGTATCTCGACGATCTGGGGCATAATCAGCCGTCGATGGCCAGAGACGGGAGCGGCCGGTTTCACGTATTTGCCTCCATGCACAGCAATCCGTGGCAGTACTTCCGCTCGGATACGGTAGGAGGGATTCCGCAGAATCACTCCGATGAGCTGCCTCAAGGCATGACGGTAACCTATCCGGTATTGGCGACAGCCCCGAACGGGGATTTGTATCTGATGGTGCGTGCTGATAAAGATCCGGCAGGCAAAAGAGAGGCCGTTCTGTTCCGCTGGAATAATGCCGAATCTGTGTGGAGCCAGGTCAAGGTGATTGCCGCGCACCTTAACCGGTCTGTCTACCCTGACGATCTGGTCTTTGATGCCAGCGGAGATCTTCATATCTTGTTCGAGTGGGCGTATTTCGCTGCCAGCCCGCTGCGCCACCAGCTGTCTTATCTGAAATATAGTCCTTCCACGGGGGTATTCTCCAAAGCAGACGGAACGCCTGTGTCAGCTCCGGTCTCACTGACTACCGCAGATATTGTGCAGCCTATGGCGCCTGGTGAAGCCTACATACAGAGTGGCAGCGATCCCGGCGGACCGGGCGTTCAGAGCGCCAAGATGACGCTCGATACACTCGGCCGCCCGGTTATCGCTTACCGCTATCGTGAAGAAGGCGCTACGAGCTTCTCAGTTAAGCAGGCCACTTATGGCACAGGAGGCTGGGTGCTGCAGACGGTCTATAATGCAGCTCCGACTACAGCCGCGATTGATGTGACCTGGGCAGGCAATGCCGCAAGAATCTATTACGTTAAAAGCAGCGGCAGCGATCGTGCATTCATGGCCGTAAATACAGTCGCAGGCTGGACCGAAACATCGCTTGCGCCGGGTATCCCGGTCGAGCGGCTGGCGGTTGACCGCAGTCCCAAAGGTATCGATATCCTGTATCTGGTGGATGTGACGAACCTGAAGCTCTACTACGGGCGTAACGAATAGACGAATAGAGGAGGACTCTGATTCCTTTATTTGTGTTAATCAGGCGTTATTCGCAGATCCTCAGTCCGCTTCAATATAACTTCCCATGCGTCAAAAAAAAGAACCTGAGCAGCAGCTCAGGTTCTTCATATTGCATATATACATACACGATGATATAATCACTTCACAACTGTTTTGATTTGAGATAACATAGTTAATGCATCTTATATATTTAATATAACATGCCGGAAATTTCTTGTCAAATTTTTTTTCAACTCAATAGTTAGGGGAGATACGGAATGGATGCTTTGGTTCTGGGTTTTGAGGAAATGGATAATACGCAGCTGCTGCTGGTTGGCGGCAAAGGGTTAAATCTGGGGATGTTATCAGGAATAGAAGGCATCCAAGTCCCCGAAGGCTTCTGTGTTACAACCGCGGCTTATCAGGAAGCAATCTTGCATAACGAAACCTATCATGTCTTACTGAGCCGGCTAACCACGCTGCGAGCGGACAACCGGGAGCAGATTAGTGAAATCAGCAGGGAGATCCGCCGGATGATTACGGAAGCAGAAATTCCGTCCGGGGTTGTAACGGCAGTTACACAGGTTCTCTCCCGGCTGGGGAGTGAACAGGCTTACGCGGTACGTTCCAGTGCGACTGCTGAGGATCTGCCGCATGCCTCTTTTGCCGGCCAGCAAGACACCTACTTAAATATTATCGGCGTTGATGCCATCCTCCAGCATATCAGCAAATGTTGGGCCTCACTATTCACGGACCGCGCGGTAATCTACCGGCTGCAGAATGGTTTTGACCACAGTCAGGTCTATTTATCGGTTATCGTTCAAAGAATGGTCTTCCCGCAGGCTTCGGGCATTCTGTTTACCGCTGATCCGGTAACAAATAACCGCAAGCTGCTGTCCATCGACGCCAGCTTTGGACTTGGAGAAGCATTGGTCTCAGGCCTGGTGTCTCCCGATTGTTATAAGGTGAAGGACGGGGAGATCACCGATAAGCGGATTGCAGCCAAAAAACTGGCTATTTACGGACTGCCGCAAGGTGGTACTGAAACCCGGCAGCTTGATTCCGGCCAGCAACAAGCGCAGACGCTTACTGAAATGCAGATTTTGCAGCTTGCACATATCGGTAGACAAATCGAGACTTATTTTGGCTCACCCCAGGATATTGAATGGTGTCTGGCTGATGATACCTTCTATATTGTGCAGAGCCGGCCCATCACCACGCTATTCCCGATCCCTGAAGCCAATGATCAAGAGAACCGCGCTTATGTATCTGTGGGTCATGGGCAAATGATGACAGATGCTATGAAGCCGCTGGGCCTGTCTTTTCACCTGTTAATAACTCCTGCTCCCATGCGTATAGCCGGCGGAAGACTGTTTGTCGATGTCACCTCCTATTTGGCTTCGCCCGCCAGAATGATGATCATTGATACCTTGGGGAAATCCGATCCGCTCGTCAAAGACGCGCTTATGACTATCGTGGAGCGGGGAGATTTCATACCCATCTCACCGCAAGCTGAAGCGGCGGCGCAGTCCGGCAAAAGCAATCCGGGTAAGCCGCCCGCAGGCGATCAAACACCTGCCGGCAGCGATCCGGCCATCGTTACGGAGCTGATCAAGAGTAATGAAGCATCGGTAGAAGAGCTGAAACACAACATCAAGACGAAATCAGGCCCGGCTCTATTCGAGTTCATCCTTGAAGATATCCAGGAACTGAAGAGGGTTCTATTCGACCCGCAGAGTACGGCAGTATTCATGGCCGCAATGGATGCTTCCGCATGGATTAACGAAAAAATGAACGAGTGGTTGGGTGAAATGAACGCGGCTGATACCCTTTCACAATCAGTGCAGAACAATATTACTTCGGAAATGGGTCTGGAACTGATGGATGTCGCAGATGTAATTCGTGCCTTCCCACAGGTCATTGATTATTTGCAGCAAGTACAAGAGGAGGACTTCCTGGACGGACTGATTAAGATAGAGGGCGGGCAAAAAACGTATGACACTCTAAATAATTATCTCAGCAAATATGGAATGCGCTGTACCGGAGAAATCGATATTACCAGAACCCGCTGGAGCGAGAAACCGGCGATACTGATCCCCATGATTCTTAGCAACATCAGAAACTTTGCACCGGATGCCAGCAGACAGAAATTTGAGCAGGGGCGGCAGGAAGCTTGGGATAAAGAAGAGGAACTGTTAGACCGCTTGAAGCAGTTACCGGATGGAGTACACAAAGCCGAAGAAACCAAAGTAAGAATTGACCTGGTCCGGAATTACATCGGTTACCGGGAATATCCTAAATACGGCATGGTTAGCCGTTACCTGGTTTATAAGCAGGCGTTACTGAAAGAAGCCGGACGGCTCGTTCAAGCAGGTGTTATCCCCGACAAAGAAGATATATACTACCTCAATTTTGAAGAGCTTCACGAAACCGTCCGCACGAATACAATCGATTACCGGCTCATCAATCAACGTAAAGAGGACTATAAATTATATGACAAGCTCACTCCCCCGCGTGTGATTACCTCTGATGGAGAAATCCTGTCCGGCCAATACAAACGGGCTCATCTCCCGGCTGGAGCTATTGCAGGTCTGCCTGTTTCTTCCGGAGTTGTAGAAGGCAGGGCACGTGTGATCCTCAACATGGAAGAGGCTAATTTGGAGGAGGGGGATATCCTGGTCACCTTGTTTACCGACCCCAGCTGGACCCCGTTGTTCGTCTCAATAAAAGGCCTAATTACCGAAGTCGGCGGACTGATGACCCATGGCGCAGTGATCGCACGGGAATACGGCTTACCGGCAGTTGTCGGAGTGGAGAATGCCACCAGACTCATCCAGGACGGGCAACGCATCCGTGTGCATGGAACCGAAGGGTATGTTGAAATATTGTGAGAAGAAAAATATTGACTTCGTGTGCACACGAAGCCCTAGACTAACTTTTAGGGTGAAACATGAGCCTTTGATGCTGAATGGATATGTTCCGGTATATCATATTTCTCACCGCATTCCGGATTATTGTTAACCGGATTCCAGGTATCGTTCAATTGGCCAGCCAAGACACTATTGTAATAAGCCTTCTTTTCTTTAATGTGCATTAATTGAAGGTTGTACGCATGGATCTTTGCCTCTAGTTCTTTTTCTTGCTTTGCAACAAGCTCAGCCCTGTCAGGAATCGTCTCATCACCTTGTAAACACATAGCAATGTAATGTTTGACTTCTGAAATCGGCAATCCTGAAATACGAAAGGAGTGAACCATTCGTAGCCAATCCAGATCATGGTCAGAGAATAAACGGTTGTTTCTGCCATCTCTTGAAACGAAAGGAATTAATTGCTGGTCATCGTAGTAACGGATCGTATGTTTGGTAAGTCCGGTGATTTCAGCTACATCTTTAATCGTATATTTGGGTTCATGTAATGATTGATTCAAGATTTCATACCTCCATAATATTGACTTCGAGTAACTCGAATACTTAATGAAGTTATTGTAACAATGTTGTTGCCGCTCATCAACTGGTAAGTTTAGAAATGAACTAATTAGAAAGAGGTAAAAAAATGAACACAAAATATAACAGCCTGTTCGAATCTTACACATTCAAAAATGGGATTTCTCTTAGAAATAGAGTAGTAATGTCGCCTATGACCACCTGGGCCAGCAATGACGATTACACAATTTCAGATGGTGAAGTGAACTATTACAGAAGAAGAGTAACAGGTGTAGGTCTGGTTATAACAGGGTGTACACATGTTCAGCCTAATGGGATTGGTTTTACGAATGAATTTGCAGCCTATGACGATAAATTCATTCCAAGTTTACGTAGATTGGCGGATGCGGCTAAAAGCGGCGGAGCTGCTGCTGTGCTTCAAATTTTTCACGCAGGCAGCAAAGCACTCCCGAATCTTACACCAAATGGAGATGTAGTTAGTTCCAGTGCTGTTGAGACGGAAGCTACAGGATTTGCTCCTTCCGTTATGCCGAGAGAGCTTTCGCACGATGAAGTATGGGAAGTCATTCTTGCATTTGGAGAAACAACAAGACGAGCGATAGAAGCAGGGTTCGACGGGATTGAAATTCATGGTGCACACGGATTTTTAGTTCAAAACTTTTTCTCTCCCTACTTCAACAGACGTGAGGATGATTGGGGAGGATCACTTGAGAACCGCCTTCGTTTTCCACTGGCAATCGTTAAGGAAATGAAACGGGTTATTGAAAAGCATGCTGTTAAACCGTTTATTCTCGGTTACCGGATTTCTCCTGATGAACATCAAGAAGGCGGTATAAGGATGAAAGATACTTATGTATTGATTGACCGTCTGATTGAAGCAGAAGTTGATTATGTGCATGCTTCACTAGCTGATGCTCTATCCTCTAAGCCAGTCGATAGCCAAGATGATAGGACTTATCTTGAGTTGATCGTTGAACATGTGAATAGCCGGATTCCCCTACTGGCTGCGGGTTCTATGGTAACGCCCGATGATGCTGCAAAAGGATTAGATAAAGGACTTAACCTAGCTGTGATCGGACATGCGTTAATTACAGATCCAGATTGGATTGACAAGGTTCAAAGCGGACAGGAATCAGATATTCAAACAGCTATCAAGGCTTCCAATATTAATACCATTGAACTTCCGGAAAAACTATGGGCTGTCCTTCAAGCTTCAGGTCCGTGGTTTAAAATCGAAAATTAAGTGTTTCTAGTGGAATCCCCCTTGACCCTGAAGTATACTTCAACCCTTATAATGCAAATACAGTAATCATGTAGCATGACCGGAGGGGTAAGGATGAGTATACAAGTTTATACCAAAAGACGTTTAAAGAAGAGTTTTCTGTTTGAGATGTTAAATTCATCAGCAGAAGATTATTGAGATTATTAAGAGCTAGGAGATTCTTATTGCAGACTTAGTGTTGACTTCTATATTATGGTATATTTACCCCTATAGATCACCAGCTGGATAATGGCATTCTGGAGAGGGTCGTATATGAGACTAGCTAAATATTTGAAGTTATCAATGATTGTCTTATTCGTTCTAATGATTGGTTCAGCATGCCAAAACAACCAGGAAGGAGGGCTGGACGGTTATATTTCATTAGATGAATTAACGGATTTATCGGAAAAGGGCAACACATTGGATTGGAGCGATTTGAACAAATATTCTTTTGAAGATACCGGTTCAGGATTATATATAAGGAATTATCCCATTGAAGGAGGGCGCCGGCTTGTACTTACGGGTAGAAGCCTGGAAAGTCCGCCGGAGAGAGTATATGTGGTTAATCAAAGCGGCAAGGAGTTAGATTTCAATCCAGACAGCATGAGCGAATGGAGTCGTTGAACTATAATTCATCATAAGCAAAGAAGCCTCTCCTATAGCGTCCTATAGGGGGCTTCTTTGCTTATAGCGATAAAACAAATTTCACCTTTTATTGATAGTCAGGCAGCCAGTCACCGTGGGCAGCGATCAGCTCATCACACATATTAATGATATCATCCATCGACAGCTCTGCTGAAGTATGCGGGTCCAGCATGGCTGCGTGGTAGATATGCTCTTTCTTGCGTGTCATGGCGGCTTCAATCGTTAGCAGTTGTGTATTGATATTCGTCCGGTTCAGTGCGGCACATTGCGGAGGCAGATCGCCTACGTAGGTCGGAGTCACTCCACTGCGGTCAACCAGACAAGGGACCTCGACACAGGCTTCTTTGGGCAGATTAGGAATCAGTCCTGTGTTCATAACATTGCCGCCGATCTTAAACGGCACATTGGTCTCCATCGCTTCCAGAATATAAGAGGCGTATTCATGTGAACGTTCATGCGTAAGCTCCTGATTATTCACCAACTCCTCACGCATCTGTTCCCAGCGTCCAATCTGTTCTACGCAACGGCGCGGATATTCGTCAAGAGGGATCTGGAACCGCTCAATCAGCTCGGGATAATTTCTTTTGATGAAATACGGATGGTATTCGGCATTATGCTCGGAGGATTCTGTAATGTAATAGCCGAATTTCAGCATCATCTCATAGCGGACCATATCACCGTGAGGCTCAAGCTGCTTCTCTGCAGCGAGGCGTTTGATCTCCGGGTACAAGTCCTTGCCGTCCTTGGTAACCTTGAGCAGCCAGGCCATGTGGTTGATACCGGCAATCGTCGCCTGTACACCTTCCTGTTCTATCCCGAGGTGACTGAATAATCCGGGGATACATTGCTGCACGCTGTGGCATAATCCCACCGTATTCACACCGCCGTAAGTGTTCATCACATTCGTTAGAACGGCCATCGGGTTCGTGTAGTTCAGGAATAGCGCATCCGGACAGACCTCACGAATATCCGCAGCGAAATCGAGCATGACCGGAATCGTGCGCAAATTGCGGAATATTCCGCCGATGCCTGCGGTGTCCGCAATGGTCTGACGCAAGCCGTACTTCTTCGGAATTTCAAAATCTGTAATGGTGCATGGATCATACCCGCCGACCTGAATGGCATTGATTACATATTTGGCGCCGCGCAGCGCTTCTTTGCGGTCGGTATAGGCGATGATGGTACAGGTGCTGCCGCCGCTGTTCTTCAGATTCGTAAGCATATTCTCGGAGTCTTTGAGCCGCTGAAGGTCAATATCATACAAGGCAAGCTCGAACCCCTGCAGGGCAGGTGTAGCCATGATATCCCCCAGGACGTTTTTGGCAAAAACCGTGCTGCCGGCACCGATAAATGTAATTTTGGACATTAGACATTAGCCTCCTGTAAGTTGCGGAATATGCTTCAGTCGTTTGGGAATAGGAACACTATTCCGTATGATAATCGTTGTTGTAGAAGCTTTTTCCGCTGTCTTCTTCTATAATCACTATAGAATAGAACAGAAGGCGAGGCTATGGAGAAAGACAAGATGAATATGGAGGAATGTTGCATATGAATCCAGAGCACTATGATTTTGTTATAGGCATTAACCTCACACCCGAGGAGAAGGAGCTGTCTGTGCTGTTCAGCGGGGAGGCAAGACCTTATCCCGGCCATACCATCGGACCTTCCGTACACGATTATTACTTGATACATACTGTTCTGGAAGGGGAGGGCCTGTTTCAAAGCGGGACGTTCTCTGCGCAGTGCAAGAATGGTGACACTTTCATTATTTTCCCGGGCTCGCTCTTCAGTTATCAGGCAGATCGGGATTTCCCGTGGCATTATGCGTGGGTAGCCTTGCAGGGAATTGGCGTTCAAGAACTTCTCTCCGCTGTCGGCATTACCAGAGAACAACCCTTTATGCATTCCGGTAATGTCACAGAGCTTCATAGCTTGTACGAACATATCCGGCATGCCTTCCAGCAGTCTGCTTACCCGCGGCTGGAGAGTCTGGAGGCTTCAGGCTGGGCACGGCTGCTGCTTCACCAATTCGGGCTGGGTAATTTAAGCGCGCTGCCCCTGCACCCTGCCGAAATGCCCGAGATTATTGACCGGCAGATTGACCAGGCGATCCGCTGGATTTCGCTGCAGTTCCACCAGCAGATCAGTATTGATCACCTGGCGTCCTCACTCGGCTACCACCGGGTGCATCTGTCCAAAGCCTTCAAGCAGCGGACCGGCTTGTCGCCCAAACAGTTTCTGCTCAAAATACGGATGGACAAGGCCAGACAACTGCTCGGGGCTCCGCTGACCATAGAGCAGGTGGCTTCGTCGGTGGGCTTCAATGATGCGCTGTATTTCTCCAAGCAATTCCGCAAGCACACCGGCATGCCGCCGAGCGAGTACCGGGCGGGTCTGAGAAGTGGGGAATAGCTGGGGCATAGTTGACTGTAATTCCGATAAGCAATAGGGGGCAGATATGTAATCCCCATGAGTAACCCAGCCGAACAAGCAGCTGGGTTACTCATAGTAGTTATTTCACTTTTTCGATCTTAAACACAAACTTCCACGTTGCGGTATTGCCTGAATATCGCCCGCGATTCTCGACAACCTTTACGGACAATGATTTATTTTGGGTCGTCTTTAAGGTTGATACTTTAATGGAAGCGGTTGCGGATCCTTCTTCGGGGATTTTATCTTGTTCCTGTGCTTCGGCAAGGAGCTTGATTGTTCCGGTTGAACTGACATCTACGGTGACGGATTCACCTTCTTTAATAAGAATAGGCAAGCATTATCCGGAGCTGAAATCTTATAAAGATCAGGTTCAGGAATCAAAGGTGGTTTTTGAGCATGAAAAACATAGATTGGTTATTTGTAGAAGAGAATCGAATTCATAATTTCCGGAGCGCCGGAGTTTTGCTTAATGAGGGTAAAATTCTTCTTCAACGGGGAGTCGAAGATACTGAATATGCTCTTCCAGGTGGTCATGTGGCTTGGGGGGAGACAAGTGCAGAGGCTCTCATCCGCGAGTATAAGGAAGAGCTCGGCGTAAACATATTAGTAGAACGGCTAGTTTGGGTTGAGGAAGCCTTTTGGAAGTGGGGAGCAAAAGAAGCGCATACGTTATGTCATTATCATCTGGTTTGTTTAAACAATGCTTCGCAGATTCCTTTAAGCGGACTTTTTAAGTCCTTAGAAACGGATGAATCCAGATTGATATTCCAGTGGGTTGATATCAATGAATTACAGGAGTATAAGGTTTACCCTGAGTTTCTTAAAAATAAAATATCGAATTTACCAGATGGGGTGGAGCACTTTGTAACCCGTGATTAAGTAAAAGGGATAAGCCGTATATAAGTACCAAATAACCTGCCGAGCCTTATGCTTGGCGGGTTATTTGGATATTTTAAAAAACACACATCAGGAAACTTATGTATATAGAAGTCACTCTTCACTTCCTTTTCACATGTAATTTATTGGGTTTCCCGAAGCTGTTCAGAAATTGTTCATATGTCAGGTTTACAGTAACTTAAACTGCTGTCGGCGCAGTTCTCCCACAAGTTGCGCAGGCAATGGCATGAAGCTTCAAACACAATCGATGACGAAAAAGGAGGAAGTATTCATCAATGAAAATGAAAAAGATTAGCATTTGGCTCGTACTTATTCTATTGGTTACCCAATGGACAACAAGCTTCGGCTCTTTCACTGAACGTGCTCATGCAGAACCCAGTAACATTACGGAAAATCTGATCACCAGCGTTTCTCTGGCCGTGTATACGGATGAGCACTACTCAGAGACAGTCACCGGCAATGTGTATCAGCTTGATTCCTATTCCGAGCTGAACTACACGTGGTCATTAGCAGATGGGCACGGTTACGAAGCAGGCTCCACTTTTGAATTTAATATTCCCGATCAGTTTGAGCTTTATAGTGATTTGGATGGGGATCTTCTATTTGGTGGAGATACAGTAGGCACCTATCATGTCGATAAAGGTAATAATCATGTTGTCTTTACGTTTAATGAATTTATTGAACAATATGATCAAGTGCAGGGGACCTTTACTGTCCGTTCACTGCTTAGTTCTAAAAAAATAAAAGGGTCGACCGCACAGCTTGTGGAGTTCCCGATCAATGGCGGCACCCAGGTAATTGAACTTCATTTCAAGCCTAACGTCAGTTCAACTGTAGAGAAGAAAGGTACTCCATTGCCTCAATTCTACAATCCGACGCAAATCGGCTGGACCGTCGATGTCAACAAGGTCTTGGAAAATGTGGGCAACGCTGCCGTTACCGATGAGATTCCGGACGGGTTGACGCTTGATACAAGCTCCATTGTTGTCCGTGAACTTGAAGTGAAGCTGGACGGTACAGTTATAGCAGGTGACATTGTTCCGGGTAGCAGTTATGATGCCTCCGGGTCCACACCGGCGAAGCTGGAATTAAAATTTAAACAGAGCCCGATCACCAAGGCGTATCGTGTAGAATTCACCACCGATATTACAGCCAGCGGTGAGGATGCGGTCAGCTATGAGAATACAGCTATTTTTACGGGAGACAACGGTTTATCTAAAGAATCGAAGACTACCGTAACCGTAGGACGGGGCAAGCCGCTTAGCAAGGTAGTCGTGCATCATGATGATGCAAGCCAGACTACGACTTGGGCGATTGAATTCAATTACAATGAAAAAAACATCTCTGCAAAAGACGCGATCCTGAAGGATACAATTGACCTTAATCATAAGCTCATCGAAGGTTCGCTGAACGTATACCCAGTGACTATTAAGGCCGATGGTACAGGGGTTAAGGCTACTGAGCCACTTCCGGAGAGTAAATACACGATCACAAAATCAGTGGTAGATGGTAAAAATCAATTTGAACTCAAATTCAAAGATGCTATTGATTCGGCATACCGCATCGAATACAAAACTAAAGCGCCGGAACGTGTTTTTGAAAATGGCAAGGTCACTAATACAGTGACTTACGGTGAACATTCGGACTCAGCTTCCCAGAATATCACCCAACAAATATTGGTCAAGGGTAACAGCGAAAAAGATTATCTGAACAAGACAGTACGTTGGACAATTACGATCAACAAAGATTCAAAGACGATGGAAAATCTGAAAGTAACGGATACCTTCGTTAACGCAGGGCTCAAGCTGGTACCGGGAAGCCTTACGATTAAACCGGTCGCTGGAGGTCCCGCAGTCGCCACTGAGGTTGTTTATACCGAACATGATCCTGTGGCGGTGAACGACGGGTTCACGATTACTTTTAAAGCTCCGATCTCTGAACCGTATACCATAACATACCTCACTAAGTTTAACTTTGATTGGTTGGCGGAGGATAAAAACCAGTTTGTCAATCAGGCATTGCTGGAATGGGTGGAGAATGGTCAGAGTCGGACCATCAAGACAACATCAACATTCGATCCAAGAGCAGAAGTGAAGAATAATGGACTCAAAAACGGATCGTACGATGCCATCAACAAAGAGATTACCTGGAATGTCGGGGCCAACTATAATATGAAAACCCTGACTAATGCTAAATTGGTGGACACGATCAGCAGCGGTCAAGTTGTGGATCTGGATTCCGTTAAGGTATTCAAATGGATCTATGGCTCGAATGGTAACCCTTCAGAGGACGTAAACGTCGATGAAAAGGACTACAACGTAACTCTGAACGACGGGAAGCTTGAGGTAAGCTTTAACAAAACGATCAATTATGCATTTTACGTTACCTTTAAGACTACTTTCGCAGATAAGGTTATTGACGTAAAGACTGTCGACAATACTGCAGTGCTGTATGACGGTACGACTAAAGAATCCGCTGACCTCAAAGCTTCTGTTAACATTCTTAATGGAGGCGAATATATCGCCAAGACAGGCGCACAAAACAACAATAAGATTGACTGGACGGTGTATATCAACCGTAATCAATCCGTTGTGAAGGACGCTTTAGTAACAGATACTCCGAGTGAGAATCAAATTCTGCTTACTAACACTTATCACCTCTATAAGACAAATGTTGCAGAAAACGGGACAATAACACCCGCCAGCGAGGAATTGATACGCGGCACAGATTATACACTGAACTTCTTGAAGGACAGTGAAGGCAAAGAAAGCTTCGTACTGAAGTTTACCAAAGAAATCTCGAAAGCTTACATTCTTCAGTACCAATCTGTGATCACTGCACAAAATAATGAAACAGTCAGCAACGAGGTAGGTCTCACAGGTAAGAATGTGAAAGAGGTTACCAAAGATACCAATTCTGAAGTTAAAGTTCAGCTCTCCAGCGGTTCAGGCACAGGCAGCGGTGTCAGAGGCACGCTCAGCATTGAAAAGGTTGATGCGAATAATCAGAACAAGACGCTCGAAGGAGCTGCATTTGACTTATTCCGCGTCATCGGCGATGAGCAAATTTGGATTAATGAGGGAGTAACCAATGGTGAAGGCAAGCTTGAATTCACCAAGCTCCTCGGTGGCGATTATGCAGTAGTTGAAAAAACTGCACCTGCAGGTTATCTGTTGGATACGACACCTCATGCAGTTAAAATTAATTCAACTACAGCCATAGATCTGCAAATAACAAACAAAACATCAGCGACGTCAACACCATCGCCAACGGCCACACCGACACCGACGGTTACGCCAACACCATCGCCGACAGCGACACCAACAGTAGCGCCAACACCATCACCGACGGCAACGCCGACTGTTGCGCCAACACCATCACCAACGGCAACGCCGACTGTTGCGCCAACACCATCGCCAACAGTGGCACCGACACCATCGCCAACACCATCACCGACGGCAACGCCGACTGTTGCGCCAACACCATCACCAACGGCAACGCCGACTGTTGCGCCAACACCATCGCCAACACCATCACCGACGGCAACGCCGACTGTTGCGCCAACACCATCACCAACGGCAACGCCGACTGTTGCGCCAACACCAGTGCCAACAACAACGCCGACTGTTGCGCCAACACCAGTGCCAACAACAACGCCGACTGTTGCACCTACACCAGTGCCAACCGCAACGCCGACTGTTGCACCAACAGCAACGCCAGCTCCAACAGAACCAACGGCGCCAACAGCAACACCATATGTGCCGTCAACGCCGTCATCAACGCCAACAACTCCTTCAATACCAGGAGTCATAGTCACTCCGGGTCCAACAGTTGTTCCAACGGTGACACCATCAGTTTCACCATCGGCTTCACCAGAACCTACAAGTGAACCGACAAATGCACCGACAGCAACACCTGTAATTAGCAGTCCTCCAAGTCCACAGCCAACAGCTGTCAACACAATAGAGGACATTCCGGTCGAGGGTGAAATCCCGCTTGGGGGAATTCCTAGCCTTGGTAATGAGCCTGAACATGGAACCGTCGTGATTACACCAGACGGGAAATGGAAGTACACACCTGACCCTGGCTATACCGGAAAAGACAAGTTCACTATTATCGTTAGCGATAATGGAGAGGACCAGGAGATCGAGATCGAAGTAGTGGTAGATGAAGTGCCTAAAGGAACAGTTGATGAACCTTCACAAAATGAACCAACGAATCAAGGCGGTCTGCCGGGTAAGCTGCCTCAGACCGGTGAAGAAAGTCCGATAGGCATGTACCTAGCCGGAATGGGTCTGATCATCCTTGGGTTCGTGCTCTCGAAGAGATTTAAGACACGCAAGTAGAAACGGTTTTGCGTCACTTATAAAGGACGGTACCGTTTCAGCCGAGAAATAGAAGGAAAAGTTATCGCGTGAAAGATTCGCAAAATCACCCTGTTAGCTTAGGCTAGCAGGGTGATTTTTTTGTCTTTAGAAAAGGATTGAAGACTTAACCCGAATTCCACAGGATCAAGGATGCTTAACTTTGCCTGTAACCCTTCATCAGTGTAAAAGAGAAAAGATTCTAGCCGATGCTTCATTAGGTTAACGGGCAGGATAATTCCGTTCAATGGTAAGATAAACTTAATAATTAATTCGAGAATAAGAGCTTAAGAGCATGACCATAAACATTTTGTTCAGGTCAGTCCTTATTATTCCACCTGCATCCGGATAATATGAGATTCCTCATTCATGACTGCAAGCAGTGTCTCCAAGTGAGCTTTGCGTTGAAACTTCACTGTCATAACTAAAGTGGTAAGTTCAGCCTCGCGTTCTGCTTCGAAAGCCAGCACGGATATATCATGACTCCGTAGCAGATTCAGCAATTGTTCCATTGTCTGCTCATAATAATCTGTTACAAGGGTGACCCGCTCGGTCTGTGGTGAACTTAGCCAGCCTATGTGCCCATGAAGAATAATCTGCCCCACAAAAATGATCAAGGCCACCCCAATGCCGATGAGATACATCCCTGCGCCAACGGCCATCCCAATACCTGCTGTAGCCCAAATTCCTGCGGCTGTAGTTAATCCTTTGACCGTATTATTCTGCATGAAGATCATTCCGGCTCCCAGGAAACCCACACCGCTGACGATTCCGGCAGCTATTCTCGATGGATCAACGGACAGATTCTCCCACCCGATCTGATCCTGAAACCCGTATTTTGAAACGATAATCATGAGCGCTGCTCCCACGGCTACGACAAAATGTGTACGAACTCCGGCTTCCTTCATGCGGTTCTTCCGCTCAAATCCAATGAAGATCCCACATAAACCCGCTAATAATACCCGGCCCAGCAATTCAAATTCCATCCAGTTTCCCTCCCGTACGCCGTGCGACCCTTTGAATCTTTCCATTATGGGTATATTTATTTGGGGTTGTCAAATTACATGAAGACTAGTATCAGCGTAATCGGTGGGTATCAACTCTTAAAATTTGAACGGTAAATCAAGATACGGTAATATTTAATGTACATAATTTTAGAGTGGGCATGAACAACTTCACTGCCGATATCGCTGTGTAAAGGAGCATGTAATAGACATGGATTATACGCTGGAAGCAATTCTTGAAGAAATGAAAATGGAAATAGACAAGTGGCTCATCTATATCAGTGATAAAGAAGCAGAGAAAATTGTAAAACGGACCACCCTGCAGGCAGGCATTCACGGGTATGCTCTCCTCGAATATGCGGATGGCAGAGTGGATGTGACAGATAATTTGCTTGGTTTAAACGAACCGGATAAAAGGAAGCAGACTACATCTGAGCAGTTGACAGAGGTACAAGTACGGGAGCAGATCATCCCTGAGCTTGCTTCGTATATGCAGAATAAATTAAATGCATTGCCGCAGGCAGTCCTGGATTACCGGTTCAGGTTTGACGGGAAATTCCAGGTAAGCAACGGTGTTGTAAATGTTCGTATTCTTGAATATGTAGATGAGGCGAAGAAGCAACAGCTGCTGGAACAGATCCGCCTCTATACCTTAAACAAGCTAGATGCCGGTAAATATCCGACCAAGCCGCTGGAAACTTTTTTCCTGGCCCGGCATCTCCTGGATGAAGGACTGTATCCCGTCTTGGATTCCGGCAGAATCACCGCTGTGTATGACAAGATACAAGAGCTGAACAAGGGGAACAAGCATCTGGCTGAGCATCGCAATACTATCACTGTAGCGCTCAGGAACTGGGTAGAAGATCATTGGTTGCCGCGTTATTTCGAGAACACAGGAACCCAGTGGCAGACGGGATTTACGAAGAGGAACGATGCTGTGCTGGAAAATGGCGGGCAAGAAACGGTTGGGCTCGTGATCTATGCTGCAGTTTGCATCCTTAAATATGAGCCTTCCTACAGCAGAAGTGCGGGGCTTGCCTTCCTGCAATGCGCGCTCGAACTCGGGAGTGTCCAGGCTGCACGGCTTATTAATTATGGCAGCGGTTCCTTTGCTGAAGAGGTTACGAGATTACGCAATGATCAGGTGGAATGTAGCGCTAATGATGTATTTGCCGAGGTACGCATCCGTATTAATCAGGAGTCAGAGGAGAGTTATGCGTTTGCGCTCCGGTATCTGACGAATCTGCTGAAGTCGGGCTTTCCAAAAAGCTATCAGATCAAGCTAACCTCCTCAGTTAAGCACTGGCTGCCGCTCAAAGGACTCGCCAAAACGGGCACGCACCGTTTCTTTGCGAATGCGCTTGAATACCCGAAGATACACCCGTTGCTTGAAGAATATGCCATCGCAGCGATGGAAACCTTCGAATGGTATACGGATGCAGAAGCGGAGAAATGCTGCATGCCGGGCAGCTATGCGGTCTTTGGACTGGGTCTCACAGATCAGGCATATTTCCCGTTGGCCCTTCAATATATGGAGAAGGTAGATGTTGAATATCAGTCTGTCCAGAATAGATTCACAGCTGCGTTAATCGAACAATATGGTATTAACAAAGAGATGCTTCCCGTGCTGTTGACGTGTATGCTGTACTGTACAGATTCATTAAAGCTGAAGATGACGCGAGAGTTGGAGAATGTGGGGCTGCTTAGACTGCTGCTCGATCAGGTACACGGCCTGCATTACTACCAGGTGGAACATCTTGTCTACCTGATCTGGGGCGGGAAGAACAAGCTGCAGAAGCTTGCTGACAAAGCTGAGGGAGAGCAGAAGCAATACCTTACCGGACTGATCCAAGCGGCCAATCGGAGCTGATATCACCAATGAAAGCTAATATTAATTTAAAAATAATCATTGCAAAATTGTAATAAACCTTCTATTGTGGATAAAGAAGCTCTTTGATATCTTTTTTAGCGGATCAAACAAGAAGTCCCAGGCTTCTTGCGGTATAATTGTAGATATTTCGAATCTATGAAGGAGGCTATTCATTATGGAGAAACATTATGTTGATGTGGCAATTATCGGCGGCGGACCGGCGGGTCTGAATGCCGCTTTGGTATTGGCGAGGGCGAAGAAAAAGGTAGTGGTGATTGATGAGGGGCGTCCACGCAATGCTGTAACTGGCGCGGTTCACGGGTTTATTACCCGTGATGGGATCACTCCGAAGGAGTTCAGGCGAATCGCACAAGAAGAGATTCTGGCCTATCCCACGGCATCATTCGTAGCGGATACAGTGATATCGATCGCAGGCACCAACGGTCAGTTTGAATTGAGCACGATGGAAGGACAAATGATAACAAGTAAAAAAATATTGTTTGCTGTCGGCATGAAGGATCAGCCGTTTTCTATTCCGGGCCTTAAGGAGGTATACGGAAAAAGCGCCTTCGTCTGCCCGTATTGTGACGGCTGGGAATTAAGGGATCAGCCGCTTGTCGTCATATCGAAGGGGACAGTCCTAATGCATTTCGCTCCGGTTGTTTCCGGATGGACAAGCCGGCTTACGGTTTGTACGAATGGTCCGGATGAACTGACCGAGGCTCAGCGCCAGGAGTTCCAGCACAATCATATTCCCTTGTTCGATTCACCGATCCGGCATATCGACTCGAAGGATGGTATCGTTCAACAAGTTGTATTGGAAGACGGGACGGTGATTCCAGCCAGGGGAATCTTTTTCAAACCTGAGCTGGCGATGGGCTCTGACCTTCCACGCACCATCGGATGCGAATTCACAGAAACAGGAGTACTCGCCGTTAATGAATCCGGACAAACAAATATCCCGGGCATTTATAGCGCCGGGGATGCAGCATCTATGATGCATCAGGCAATTGCTTCGGCTTCGGCCGGCTCATTTGTGGCTGCAGTCATGAATAATGAGCTGAATACAGAAGCTTGGCGGAGAAATATCAAAGAAGTCCGGTAGCGGATTTAGCATTCAGTCTGCGCAACCACTGTACCATACCTGTGGAGGCACTGCGCTGAGCAGCATCCAAGGGAGTGAGGCCGTCCCACACAGAAATCCAGTTTATATCCGCCTTCCGGTCGAGCAGGTATTCGGCAGCATCTCGTTGTCCACCGTGGCAAGCGCACCAGAAAGCGACGTTGACCTCGTCCGGAGGCGATGAGTGTCCCGCTCCCCAAGGGTATTGCTGTGAGAGCGGGTCTCCGGCAAAATGAACTTTCATAGCATCTACCAGACCCAACGCAGCTGCATGCCAAAGAGCAGCTTTGGCTCCACGCTCAATTAATCTATGTGCTGCCCGCCATTGCGCGAATGCCACTGCGTCGTCCAGCGGCGCTCCGCCGGCTATGACGGCGCCGGATGCCTCGATGTCAGCACCGGAATCGAGGAGGAGATCAAGCACTTCGACATCATCGCAGCTCGCAGCCCAATGAAGCGGGGTCTCGCTGTGCGGTCCAGTAAAACGGGCATTCACCTCAGCACCGGCATCAATCAACAGTGCAATTGTTACTGTATTGTTAGGGAAATGTCCGGGCCAATCAGTTGCAATATGCAGCATGGAACGCAATTCTCCGTTCCTTACAATTCTTGAGGCGGCCAACCCGGGATTCTCTTCAAGCAGCAGCTTCAGCAACGGGATATCGCCGGTATGAATCGCTGTAATTACCGAAATACCCAGCGAATGGTCCTCTGGAATGTAAGCTATGTTCTTCTCATCACTCATGATTAGAATGCCTCCCGTTCATAGGTATATCGCGACGGACTCCTTCACTAATCATACTTCATATGTATAGCCAACTTCAAAAAGATACTTGTTATTCCCGTGCCGATGTTTTATATTGACATAACAGCAGGTCAAAAATAAAAGAGGTGGATGGACGAGATGACTCCACGCACGAAGGAACAAAATGAGGATATCCGGCTGCGCCGGCTGGCGCAGATCCGCAAAGCCGCAGCCGATGTGTTTTTGGATAAAGGGCCATTACTGGAAATCCGCGATGTGGCCGCGCAGGCGGGACTCGGGTATGGTACGGTATATCACTATTACAGCAATAAAGGCGATTTGCTCAACGATCTGCTATGGGACGCGCTAGACCGGGCCGGGGGATGGATGGGTGCCCAGCGGGAGGCACCGGGCATAATCCCATTGGAGGTCCTACGCGATTCTACTTCAGTGGAGGCAACGGCGGGCAGACATATGGGGTTGGCTGCTGTGGCAGATACCGTGAGCACGGGAGCCTCGGATTCCTTAAGCGGCAGCGGTGAAACGGCCGGTGCCGTAGAGTTTGACCCCGCCACCGCCAGCGTCCGGCTGCTGCAGCTTTGGTCGGAGGACCATGCTTTATACCTGCTGTATAAGCAGGCAGGTGAAGGGTTTGCTTCGCTGCCCGAAGCCCGTTCCTCCCCGCTCTCGGCCGCCTTTCTCCAGGAGGTGCTCACACCGTTTGCCGCCCTGCTGGAAACGGGGAGCGCGGCGGAGGGGGCTGCCGCTTCCGGCGGAAACGCAGCGGAATCACCGGATAAGCTGCAGCGAGCGGAAATGCTGCTGGCCGCCATGACCGGGTGCGCCTCACTTTCGCTTCGCCGCGGGAAGCTGCACGAGGAGGCCGGGGAGATCGTCCGGCTTCTGAAATTCTAGCATGGATAAGGAGCGAATAAATCAAAGATGATTATTCTAAAATCACCCCGAGAAATCGAAGAGATGAAACAGGCGGGTCAAATCGTGGCGGATTGCTACCGCGCGGTGGCCAGCCTGATCGAACCTGGGATTACCACCCAAGAAATCAATGACTTTGTAGCCAGGCACATTACCAAGCTGGGCGGCAAGCAGTTTACGAAAGGTTATAACGGGTTCCCCGCAGAAACCTGTATTTCGATTAACGATGTGGTGGCACACGGCATTCCTTCGAATCGGGCGGTTATGGACGGTGACTTGCTGAAGCTCGACATCGTCGCGGAATACGGCGGATGGTTCGGCGATTCGTGCGTGAGCTATGCGGTGGGCAACATCCGGCCGGAGGCGCAGCAATTAATGAAGGTAACGAAGGAATGTCTGGACCTGGGGATCGCCCGGGCGGTTCCCGGAGGCCGGCTCGGCGATATCACATCGGCGATTCAACAACACGCGGAAGCGAACGGTTATTCCGTTGTGCGTGATCTGCTGGCGCACGGGATCGGGCGGAGCCTGCACGAAGAGCCGAGCTACGAGCATATCGGCATCGCCGGCAAAGGCATCCGGTTAAAGGAAGGCATGGTATTTACCATTGAACCCATGATCAACGAAGGTACGTACCGCATCACGATTGACGATGATGAGTGGACGGCAAGAACAGCAGACGGCAAGCTGTCGGCGCAATATGAGCATACGATCGCAATCACGGCGGACGGACCGCTGATTCTGACTGCCCAGTAAGTGTTATTAGAACTTAATAACCGATTAACGTTAATCAGGGTGAACTTGTACTATGCCCAAAGAAACTACAGGAGAGTGTTATTATTTCAAAATACGTCGAAATCGGTTACCCGATTTATGCTGGAATGCCGGTTTTTCCAGGGCTGCCAGAAGTGAAATTAGATCCTCGTGAGCGCTTGAGTAAAGGAGACGAATGGAACGGAAGTGTATTAACCATTTATCTTCATGCGGGTACCCATGTTGATGCACCGTGGCATCATTTGAATAACGGTAAGGGCATAGATGCTGTTCCAATTGAAGACTTCATCTACAGAAGCCCGCTATTAATTGACTGCCCGCTGGGCGCTGACGGTTTCATTACAACCGCTATGCTTGAGGCGTACGAAGAGCTTCATGAGGCAGATATTCTAATCTTCAATACTGGCTATTGGAAATACAGGGATACGGATTTCGAAAGATACGCCAATCATTTCCCGGCCGTCTCTCCGGAAGCTGCCGAATACATCCGGACGAAGCTGCCAAACTGCAAAGCCGTAGCTATTGATACCTTAAGCATTGAAAATATGGCGGAAGCCAAAAAAACCGGCTTTTTTGTCCACCATGCCTTTTTAGACCATGAGAAGTATAAAGAGCCGACAATGCTAATTTATGAAGACATTAATCCAGCGCCGTTAATTGATAAAAAACTCATTTCCGCCTTCGCAGCACCCCTTCGTATTAAAGACCATGACGCTTCTATTATTAATATCATTGTTGAAGTAGAAGCTTGATCGATTATGAAAAACTGGTGAAGCTTACTGCTAAAATAAAGACTGTATACTCGTAAATGAGTTGCAGTCTTTATTTTGTTTACCGAGGAACTTGGGATTCTCAAAAACCGTTAAGTCTGAATATTAGTATATCAATCACTCAGCTTGTATTTATGTAGAGTTGACCAGACCAGACCAGACCCTAGCAACAATAATTGTGGCAAATGGTTGAGTGATGAATGGCAGTAACGCAATGCAGACTGGTTTCAGCTGAACTGGTATTCAACGAAATATTTGAATGAAATAAAAAACCTGGCCCGGCAGGTTTTACCGGTCCTACCGGCATGACTGGACTTACCGGCGTACCGGGTCACGAAGAGATGCAAATATGTAGATTACTTATACCGACTGACTGGTCTGAGGTGATGGGGACGACTGTGGAGCCTGGATGTCGAGGCTGCGCAGATGATGATTGGTCAGCCCGATGATCAGACAAACGGCGAACAAGGCAGCGGCAAGACCGAAGCATACTTCCACGCCGATTCTGTCAGCCAGAATACCTACTCCGCCATAGGTTAACGGGATGGAGATGTTAAAGGCCATGGAGCTGATGCTGTTGACACGCCCCCGAAGCGGAGACGGAACCAGCAGCTGGAACAAGGTGCTCATCGGGATCACCGTGACTGTTACGCCAAAGCCCAGGATCAAGTTGCCGAAGCAAGCCGGCCAGAGAGCGGAAGATAAGGCGATCACACACATGCCAAGGCCTTGAACCCCAAGGCCGCAGGAGAACCAGACACCAATTCTCCGGGGAGACCTGCTGCCGACGAACAGTCCACCCAGAAGCAGCCCCACAGCTATAGCTGCATTGAAAATACCAAGCTCGCCGGAACCGCCTTCCAGCAGCTCACCGATCAGCATGGGGGGAAGCACATTGCTTGGCCCTAAGGCAATATTGCTGAGTGTACCGAGAAGGATAAGCACGAGCATGGCCGTTTGTCCCCGCAGCCATTGCCAGCCCTCGCCGATTTCCGCGAAGATGGACAAGCCGGTGGCGGCACGGGAATTCATCCCGACCTTGCCGCGTTGCTTAATTTGCTGGATCAGAGCAAGCGAGATGATAAAGGTTACCGCATCCACAATCACAGCCCCTGAATTTCCGATAGAGGCCACCAATATTCCACCCGCAACTGTTCCGAGAATACGGGTGATTTGCAGGGAAACGGACAGCAGTGAATTGGCTGAGATGAGATAGGTTTTATCCGCGATGAGCTCAGGCAGGAAGGAGCTCTGCGAGGTAGCAAACAGATTGCCCATAATCGATAAGCCAACTGTGATCAGATAGATATGCAGCAGATGAAGCTGCCCGGTGAGCATGAGTACAGCAAGGGTTACGGTGAGCAGAGCCTGAGCGGCATCGGCGATCTGCATCAGAATCTTTTTGTTCAAGCGGTCTACCCAGGCGCCAATGAATAAACCTAGTATCATTTCCGGCAGGAACTTGGCAACAATGACCAGCCCCACCTGGAGCGAGGAGCCGGTGATCGAGTACACGAGCCAGCTGATAGCCAGATTGTATAAGGAATCCCCGAAGACGGAGCTGGCACGGGCCAGCCATAGATAGCGGAAATCGGCATTATGTTTTAACAGGAGTCTGTAATTAGGTTTGCTGGTTGCGGGGTTCAAGGAATAGCACACCTCCTTCATAAAGCGATCTTCAAGCTTCTGCTGCCGGTAACCGTTTCAGCCGCAGAAACTGGTTCGAGATACAGTGTTGCCATAGCTCAGTATGGAACTCATGCTGCGCCGATTGCTGCAGCAGCTCTGTCAAACTTAAGCCAGGCACGAAATTCCACAAAAACTCGATCATGGGTACAGGAAACGGAAAAAGAGTGCCATCCCGACGGACGAACAGCTGCTGCTCTTTGGGCTGCGGGTAACTGGAGCAATCCGGGTTCCATTGCCCGAGAAGTTCTGTTATATTTTGCGCGGTGACTGCCTTACCTTCGCATTCGGATCTGTCAAGGATGTTATCCAGGTTCTTTTTGTTAAAAAGCTTGTGGACCGGAAGGTAATAATGTCCCTTTAGAAGGTGTCCGTTTAATTCCAAAATTGAGTTCTCGTTAGCTGCCGTCTGAGTTGTCCCGCTGATGACCTGGAGAACCTTGTTCCCAAACCGGTCGTGATAGAACATCGAATGCGCAGTATCCACTCCCCCCACCCAGGGACGGTCAAACAGGTTGCTTCTGAGGGATGCTTTGGCCTCTGTCAGCTCCTTCGGTCCCCAACGCGAAGTGTTGGCAAGCAAGTGCGTTTGCTCACTGTAATGCAGCCTCCAGGCGACATCTTCGCCCTCAAAAGGCCGGAGATCCTGAATGCCGAAGCGCTCCGGTTCTTTGGCAATAATGGCACCTTTGGTTAAGACGAACTGGCCAAGCCCGCCAAAAGTCCAGTGCCTGCTGTTATGCTGCAAAAAATCAACTGAACTCAGGGCATCGTCAACCGTTTCCGTAGGAAATCCGGTAAAGCCCATAATTTGTACGCCGATGCCGGCTTCGCTGAACATTTGGATTGTTTCCTGCAGCCGGTCCACCTTGGTTCCTTTATTAATCAGATTCAATATCCGCTGGTTGCCGGATTCAAATCCGACCGAGATGGCGGTACATCCGCTTTGCTGAAGCAACGCGCAGCGTTCCGGTGTCCAGTATTCCTCTAACCGGATCTCCGCTCCCCAGCGGATGTCGAGTCCTTCTTCCAGAATCGCTGCCGCCAGCTTAAGCAGCAGGGCCGGAGATAACACGTCCACTGAGAAGTAGATATATTTGTAGGTGACGGCGAGCGTCCTCAAATCTTCCATAATCTTATCCAGCGGGTATTGCCGCCAGGGACTGGTAGGCGAATCGGTATTTAAGCCGTAATCACAAAAGGTGCACCGGTTCCAATAACATCCCCGCGAAGGAGAATAGTAAATGAAAGGAAAGGGGGATAAGTATTTCTCCCAGGGCAGCTTGCTGTACTCCGGCACCGGAAAGGAGCAGATATCTTCGTATTTGATTTCCAGAGCGGAGGCACCATGCACCGCCTGGTACCGGGGATGCAGTGCAATATTCGGTGACGCAGGCAGCGGTTTATGGTGCTTCAATGCCTGGAGGATAGAGACCAGTGCACTTTCACCTTCGCCGATAATGCAGGCATCTGCAGAGTCAAATACAGCATAGAAATCGCTTTTGTTCAAAATATATTTCCAGTAATCTGAGACGGCAGTCCCGCCAAATATAATCCGGATTTCCGGGCAGCTCTCCCGGATGTGCTGCGCCATGCTGAGCGCGAAAGGAAGCTGGGCGACATAGGTGATGCTGATCCCGACGAGGGAATAACCGCCAGTGATGATGCCGGGAATCAATTCGTTCCTGAAATAGTCGGTGAAAGGTCCGGAGATCACTCCGGTAATTCGGGTATCGCGCATATCCATGGAGTTAAATACATTGAAGAATCCGCTGGTGGCTAAGCTGAACCCTCTGAATTGCCCCGGGAAGCCCTTTAGAGATAAGGCATCCATCCAGAGCATTACAGTCTCAACGGCGCTGGTATACAGCCTGTAGTCAAAAAATTCTGTTTCATCACGGAAAGTATGCAGCGCGGCTGGCAGCGCCCCGGCAAAATTCATGCCTTGTACTTTGAGCGCGTAATAAAGCTCCATCTGTTCAATGGGCGTAGGTTGTTCCAGTGCCTGAAGCTGCGCGGTCCGTTCATTTATATATTGCATTGTTCTTCCAATTTGCCCAGGCGTTACGGTATACAGCCAGGAGTCTATATTACTATCAATAATATCAATATCTTCAAAGCCGAATTGCCGCGCATAGCCCGCCAAGCAACATAGGCTGTGATAACCTGAAGTAGGATCGCTGACCGGAGGGTATATTAGCGCAGTTTTTACCATTCCAAAACCTCCATTATGAAGAGAATTCCTCCTCATTGGAAGATTCAATGAGGAGGATGGGCTGCGGAGAGTTACTTAGTGAATGTTATTGACGTTGTTCTGGCGTGTAACATCGTTATCAGATGCTTCGGTAACTTCCAAAATCGCTGCAAGCAGCTCTTTTTCTTCCTTTTTCATGTAAATTCACCTCCTTTAGCTAATTAAAGAGATTATATGCTATAAAATACCACTAGACCTATGAGTTAGCAGATTGACGATGAAATTAATTACAGATAAACTATTAAATTGGGTATTTCTGTGTAAAATCGCTCAAGCCTAAATGAATACTCACTCTGCTGTTACGGGAAGAATGTATGCAAGAGAATGTCTGGAAGGAGTGAGCTCTAGATGAAAGTTGCAATCATGGGGGCAGGAATATCGGGGCTTGCCTGTGCCATTACACTTGAGAAGCATGGAATAGAACCCGTAATTTTTGAGAGCCGCAGTATGATTGGAGACCGGTTTGTGAATGCCGAAGTGCTGCTCTCCATGTTCACCCGTCCCGTTAACGACAGTATCGCTTACTTATCGGAGCAATACGGTATATATCTTCATCCGGCTGCCGGCATTTCAAAGTTTACATTTTATTCGAAGCATGAGCAGGCTATTCTGGAAGGGCAGCTAGGCTTCACGAACATTCGTGGAAGACATAAGAATTCTTATGAAGCACAGCTGGGGAGGCAGGTTAAGTCAAAAATCCATTATAGATCTGACAAAACATATGAGGAACTGCTTGCAGACTATACGCATGTGGTGCTTGCAACGGGGGACAGCGATTACGCGAAGAAAACCCGCAATTTCAGGGAAGATCTGACGGTTTCGGTCAAAGGAGCAACGGTTGAGGGCCAATTCGATCCGTATGAGGTTAAGGCTTGGCTGGATTACGACCTCGCACCTTTCGGATACGGATACCTGATTCCCTTCTCGGAGAAAGAGGCTAACCTTGTCATTGCCATTCCTGATCTCCCTGAGATGAATACCGGTATAGAAACTCTATGGGAGCGTTATTATCTCAAGGTACAAGCGGAACTCCAGCAAGCGCTGCCCATCACAGACCAATTCCAAATCACCGGTTACCCCCTAGGGGTATGTCACTCCGGCAGGATCGGCAATACATTTTATGTCGGTAATTGCTTTGGGGCAATGATGCCGTTCATGGGGTTCGGACAGCATGCCTCCTGGATGACAGGGATTTATGCCGCCCGGGATTTATGCGGTTTGGGTAATTATGAGGAGCTTACCAAGCCGATCAGAGAGAGTTATGAGAACTCGATTGTCTTGCGCAGAACGATGGAGCATCTCTCGGATGAGATCCTGGATCTAATTATCCGTAATCTCGACAGCTACTTGGGCAAAAAATTGCTAACAAGCCCAAACCTTAATCCTTTAAAAATAGCAAGTTATCTGCTTCGTCCCTATATTAAGCTGAAGAGCTAACTTTTTGGCTTAAGAGCTTCAATAAATCGTTCCTCAGCTGCACAATTTCCCTGTTTGCACTATCCGCGTAATCCGGCAGCAGCATATCCCGTACCATATTAGTCCGTAGCCATAGCATAAAGAAAAAATCCAAAATCAGGTTTGGGCATAAAAGCATAAATTTAAATACAGATGGATGAATAGCAACACCAGCTTGTTGGATGGCCCTTAAATACGTTTTTAAGGTGACTGTTATTTGGTGTGCCGTTTGTCTGGTTCTGACTGTTTTTTCGTCAATAATCTTATGGTCAGAGTGTAAACTACTAAGCAATGCAATGTCCGATACGGAATGTGTTATGAGATAAGCTCTCATATCCTTATTGATTGCGTAGGGAAGCTTCGCTGTTGTCAATAATTGTGCAAGGTTATTTACACGTTCTGTCACTGAACCGTTGATTTCTCCAAATGTAGTAGCGAAAAGCATCTTTGGCGGAAACCGGGCATACAAAATCCCCTCTTTAATCTGTCCGCCAGCCCCGGGAAAAGCCGGTAAAAGTCTGTCTCCCACAATATCCAGCCACGAAGCAAATCCAATTGAATTATTAGTCATGGTAACAATATTTTTGCTTTGATTGTCTTTGAGTGCTAACAACGCGGATTCGGCTTGATCGTAACGAACGGTTACAAAAATAAAATCATATACATCATCATTTTCAAGCTTATCGATGACTTTTACCTGTACCGCTTTAACGGCACCTTTCTCATTATATTGCAGGCCTTTCTCTTTCAAGGCTGTAAACCGGTTAGAACGTGCAAACAGAGTAACATCCACCCCCGCTTCCAAGAATTTGATTGCATACGCGCTCCCTATAACACCTGCACCAAAAATCAAAATTCTATTTTGTTTTACTGGCATAATAATCCCCCTATTTTTTTAACATTCAGGTATTGACTATCCAACAACGTGTTGTATGATGTGATCATAAATCTTTAGTCTTCCCTCATCAACCATCAGTTTTTCAGGATGTGTCGGATGATAAGCTTGTCTGAGAAGGAGTATGAAATGAAAAAACAGCCCGAAATCACGGAAAAAACGAGACAAAATTTCATAGATGTTTTTTGTGAGCTGTATAGCCAAAAGCCGATTGAAAAAATCTCGGTGCAAGAGATTGCGAAGAAGTCGGGATATAACCGCAGCACCTTTTATCAATACTTCACTGATATTTACGAATTGTTGGACTCTGTTGAGAATGATTTGTTGAATTACATCAAAGAAGAGTTGGCGAATAAAAAGCTGGCTGCCTATACTGTTCAGGATGCGCTTCATTGTCTGGAAAACCAGGAATATCTCTCGGTCCTCAAGGCCCTCCTGGGTGATTATGGCAGTATCCATTTTATTGAACGCTTGAAAAGAGAAATGATCCTGGATAGATTGGATTTAAACGTTCCGCACAACGATTCCTTAAAGCCATACCTGATTGAGTTTCAGATCTCAACCTCACTTTCTCTGCTTCGTCTATGGCTTCAGCGGGAAAAGGATTTACCGCCGGAAGAATTCCACAGGTTAGTGGACAACCTATATACAGCGGGGGTAACGGCCTATTCGAATTAATGACTGTGCTCAGGCCAATTGGACAGCAAGCAGAGTGGCTCCAGGCACTATTGAATGTAAAAATAAACCTCTCCTTTGAAATGGTTGTGTGGAAACTCCATTTGACTAAAAGAGAGGTTTCTTAATTTGTTTTTTTAAGATTGTTGATACACACACGATGATCCTACTCCAAAAAAGGGGCTTATTAGCTACCCCAACCAACTATAGGGCCGCTCAGAATCTCTGTACTTATGGCATCCGTAAACGTATCGGTGGTGTGGAAGTAGTAGGAATGCTGGCCGGGAGGAAGCTTGGTCGTGTATTGATAGACTCTGCCGTCAACATAGTTAGTGTCACCTGGATTAGCAGGCTGCATGATCCGGACAACGCCGTCCAAGACCAGCTCCATGGCAAATGGGTCCTGATTGTCCGCATCGGTATAAGTGACTGTGAAAGTATACTCGGTCTGTGGCGTGCCTTCTGTATGATTTACGCCTCCTGAAGTTAACGTTGGCGCACTTCCGCTGACCTGATTGGTCGCCTTAATTTCATCAATCAGCATTTCACCGGCAGTGACACTATTTTGTTTCAGCCAAATGGACATCTTCAGCGCCTTTTTATCAATGGCCGGACTAAGTGCATTCAGATCAAATTGCAGATCGCTCCAGTCCGCTGGAACCTCTACCCAGCCTCCGGTCAGATTGTACGTTCTTTTGCCGTCATTAATTTCAATCCGGGTTCTGAGGTCAGGCGAGGCCGGATTCTTAAGCGTAAGATTCAAATACCGGTAGCCGCTCAGATCGACCACATCGTTCCACGGCTGGAATTTAGCCGCTGAAGTCACACTTGCCGGAGTCTGGGCGAATTTGCCGGCTGAACGTCCGTCTACTGTAAGCTTGGTGAACGTTCCTGTGCCGCCATTCTGATTATACCAGTTGACCCAGGTCGTGTTGGCCGCAGAACCACCCCAGAATCCGCCTCCTCCAAAATCATCATATAACAGCGGAGTGGAGGGGTCCGGCAACGCGGGAGCAACGGTGTAATGAGTCGAGCTGTAGGTGTATCCGCCGGAAGAGTCCTTCGCTCGAACATCTACTCTCCGGTTGGTATAGGGCAAGGATTGGCTCTCATCGATAACCGCAGCGTACACCGCACCGCTTACAGTTGAATATACATTACCGGAAACCGTCATCGGCTGATAAGGCAATCCGGCTGCCGCATACTCTACCTGGCTCAGACCATCCCCGGCCTCAGCAAAAACAGTTACATCTCCGCGGACCCATTCTCCAATCACCGGAGAGAGTAGCGGCAAGGCGGGCGGCTTCGCTGTGTTGTCTGCACCTGTTCCCGGAGTTGCACTAAGTCCCATAACTGTATATAGGAGTCCTGCCTGAATACTGATACTGAACTCGTTATACCGCCACTGATTCGTATCATCCAGATAGAGGGAACGGTCCTCGTACCAGGGGCTTATACTGGTTCGATTCTTAGGATCTTTCATATTCGGTCCGCTGACCATGGCGCCGGGGAAGATAATCCCGGTATCACCCGCAGTATTGGAATCCTCATTGTAGCGGGTATGCGGGAACATTACATGATGGGTGCCAATGCCGGAGACCCAGCTGATATTCCACGGATTTTCTCCGAACAGCCAATACATACCTTTTACCACCGCCTCCAGTGCTGCCGGGTCACCGAATAATTCATAGTACCGCAGCAGGTCCCCCAAATAAGAAGCATGAGGTTCGTTTACGCCGAAGTTTTTGAACTGGTTCAGTACACCATACGGGGTATCATCTGAAGTGGAGAGGAAGAAATCCGCTTGCCCTTTTAACAAACTGTGAATATGAGACTGTGTTGAGGCATCGGCCACCGGGTAGAACTCGGCCATGGACATTGGACTCATATCCCAATAGTTCGTGGATGAAATGTCACCCAGCGTTAAGGCGTTGATTGTAGTTGAAGCTGCATTCCTATACTGGTTATCGCCGGTCAGCAAGTACAGCTCCACATCAGCGAGCAGCTTGGAATTGGGGATGCCTCCTCTGGTGGAGTAGGAGCCTATTGGACCGTCAGGATGGGCAACCACATAATCATAAAAGATTACAGCTGCGCTCTCGCATTGGTCGGCAAAATCCGTGAGTTCTGCAATCCGGGCTGACGAGATGTCGCCTTCGTTAACCGCTGTGCGGATCGCGCGCGCTGTGGCTGCCAGTGTACCCGCTGACTTGGCTGAGCCGCCGACGCTTAAATCGGTCAGCTTCCGGTCATCCGCTGTGCCGGAGATGTTGTCGGTAGATTTCTCCGGGTGTACAAAAGAAGCATTGTTCCTGAGATTATACATTTCCCCGCCAAGCTGATCCGCGAACTTGATGAGATATTCGCTGCCGAAGACAGCTTCATCTACCAGGTCCGGGATGCCATTGCTGTCGTTATCGTACTTCACGCTGTCTTTGTCCGCATAACGCGTATAAGCAAGTGCAATCTCCGCGCCGACCCATTGGTTACCGCCATATTTGCCGTAATCACCGGCATCGTACCAGCTGCCTGTCAGATCATAATGGTTCAGGCCGTCCGCAGACTGGGCATCATCCAGGTGTCCCGCGACATGGTAGAGCTTGGCGGAAGGAGCTACACTGCTGTAACCCTCAGGATAGGCATCACTGGTGGCTACTGAGGCACGCAGAAGACGGTAGAAGGCAGTCATTTCATCCTTGTATTGATCCCACAGGTTAGGTCTGATTTCAAAAGGATATGAATATTGCTGATTACTTCGCACCCTGTAGTTGTTCCCGGCATCCGTGACGGAGGAGAAACCGATAGAATAGACATGCTTATTCCAATAGAAGCCCTCGTAAGTCATGGTACCTGAAGACACGACATTAGCTCCATCTAATATTTCATAAGTGGCATCTGTGACGGTTGTAGTTGAGATGAATTTGGCGTTCTTGATATCGTCTGCACTGTAGCCGGCTTGGCTCACTACAATATCAACCACAGAAGAGGAATTGGTTACGCTCATATTGTGAATTCCGGTCTTGACTTCATTCGAAGTCGTATCTGTGGTGCGGAAATAGTAGGAATGGGCTCCCGCCGGAAGCTTGGTCATGAACCTGTAATCTTTTCCATCCGTGTAGGTTACATCAGCTTGATCGGTTTCGCGCATAGTATAGGCCGTGTCATCAATGATCACCTGGACGGCATAAGGCGCCTCGTTATCCGGGTCGGTATAAGTGGCATCGAAGGTAAAATTAGTGTTCTGGTTATAGCTGCCATCTGTATCCGCACTCATCACAGCCGGGCTTAACTGAGGCGCGGTACCGCCGGAGGCCGTGGTAAACACGATATCATCGATCAGCATTTCCCCGTAAGTCCCGCCGGCTTGTCTAAGCCACACCTCCAGTTTGACTTTCTCCTTCTGAATCTTGGGCGACAGGGCATCCAGATCAAACTGCAGGCTGGTCCAGGTATCCGTTGCAGATACATAACCGCCGGTAAGATTGTAATTGGTGATGCCATCGCTTATGACAACACGAATGAGTGACTGGGCATAACCTGCATTTTGCAAAGACAGATTCATATAACGGTAGCCCGAGAGGTCAAAGGTCTCGTTCATCGGCTGAAACTTGGCCCAGGAGGTGGAGGAGCCTGGGGTTTGTGTGAACTTTCCAATCGTGCGGGTGCCTTGGACCGTCTTGGTGAAAGTACCGCTGCCCCCGTTCTGATTGTACCAGTTCGTCCAATTTTGTTTGAACAGCCCGCCGCCGGCAAAATCATCATACAGAAGAGGGTGGCCGGGTCCCGGCAAGGGGTTAACCGCTGCTGCGGCAGGCCGGGGAGACAGAGCGACAGTACTTATGATCAACAACAGACTGAGGCATACCGGTAATAACTTTTTGAGTCTCCCGGGGAATAGGCTTGATCTGAACATCTGTTTAACCTCCTCATAGTCGGATAGTGTGAACCCTAATCTCCTTTCCTCTTTTATGTAAACGCTTGCAAAAAGAGCATAAAAGAGTTACTATCACTAATCGATGATGAATTACGGGAAATATGTGATCTATACTAGGGCTGTAACGGCTTCAAACCTATGAAACAGAGATCTTTCTAAGCCTGGCGGTCAACAATCCTGATATAGATCACACAAAAGATGAAATAGATCATCTACCGGAATTTGCAGCGAGTGTACTGTGATACAAAAGGGGGGAGCATCATGTATAAAATTCTCGTGGTAGACGATGAGCCGAGAGTGAGTGCGGGAATCAAGAACTTCCTGCTCGCTTCGGATATGAACATCACTTATGTTGAAACGGCAATCAATGGGTTCGAAGCGATTGATTATTTGCGGATGGACCGCTTTGATCTGGTGCTGACCGATATACAGATGGGCCGGATGAGCGGAATTGAATTAATGGAGAATATCTATATGGAGCAGTGGAATGTCCCGGTGATTGTCATTTCCGCCCATGAGAAGTTTGATTTCGCCAAAAAATCGCTCCGGCTGGGGGCAAAGGATTATCTGGTCAAGCCGGTAGAGCGAACAGAGCTGCTGCGGGTAGTCCGCAAAGCGTTAACCCAGAAAGAGCTTCCGGGAAAAAGCCTTGAGGCGGACAGCAGGCCGGTACAGGACCAGTCCAGGCGCAATGAGTGGCTGATGGAGCTGGTTACAGAGCGGAATCTGACCCGGAAGGATATTGAAGATGTGACCAGTGAACTGGGAGAGCTATTACAAGGACAATTCTTCGGCGTGATCTCCAGCCGCATTGATTATAGCCAGGCCGGCTTCAGCCAACAGAAGGTCACTCTGCATGACCGCAAATTATTGAAATATGCGGCGATTAATATTATGAATGAAACCTTAATGGAGTGGAATGGTTTGACCTTCAACGGCTTCGGCCATTCGATCATCAGCATTATCCAGTTATCTGCCGAAGAAATGGGCGATCCCCGGGTTAGAGTACACTCGCAGATCCATATGATCGGGCAGATGATCGCCATGAATATGAAGCAGTATCTGAATGTGGAGGCAACGATCGGCCTCAGCACTTTAGGCGGAGATGTATTAATGCTCCCCAGGCTGATGGAAGAAGCAGACACTGCGGCGGAGTGGACCAAAGTCCATCCCGGACAAAGGGTCTTCTATTATCACGATATAGCCGTGCAGGACAATCTGAGTATGGTGGTCTGGATGAGCAAGGTCAGTGAATTCATGGAGCAGATGAAATCAGCGGTAGAATCCGCAGGGGACGTGAATCCGCAAAGCATCCTTGGCCAGCTGCCGGTGTCTGAACAGTCACAGGAGGTCACGAACAGCTATTGCGGGATGCTGATCTACCGGATTTACGGGCTGCTGGTCGAATACGGACAGGGGAACGGGGTTTCCCTCTATGATTTCAACCCGGATATGGTGTTCCAGGGACTTAGCGGACAGCAGAAGCTGGAACGGCTGCACCGGTACATTGAAGATTCGGTTGCTTTTTTGCAGCAGCTCTCTAAGGCCAGAGATCAGAACGTCATCTCGCGGATTACCAGCTACATCCAGAAGAATTACCGTAATCCGGCGCTGAAAATCCAGGATATTTCCGAGGAGGTTCATTTCAGCGCAGCTCACTTGGGTTATATTTTCAAACGTGATATGAAAACCAACCTCTGGGATTATGTGACGGCCCTGCGGATGGAAGAGGCCCGGCGGCTGATGATTACCACGGACAAGAAACGGTATGAAATCGCCTTTGCAGTAGGGTATGAGTCGCCTGAGCACTTCAGCCGGATGTTCAAGAGAATGCTGGGGCTCACACCGGCAGAATTCCGCAAGCAAGCCAGAGGAGGGAACCGGACTGAAGCTGAAACTGAAACTGAAGCATAAAGTCACCCTGGCATTCCTCGTATTGATTGTCCTGCCCTTTATAGTAGTAGGCTGGATTTCAGCTTATGTGGCTGTAGACACCATCAAGGAAGAAGTCGGCAGTACAACACTCCAGCTGGTTAAACAAAATCATGTGACGATAGACAAAACCATATCCGCGATCAATGACAGGACGGTCACACTGCTGGATAATCACTTTTTCAGTAATCCGGCGGGGTACAGCTTCTGGACCGGAATTGACACGTTGAATGAAATCCAGCAGGCCGATAATATTCTGGAGAGCTGGTCTACCGGGGGCACGGAATATGCAATTTATATGAGAAATATTGAGCGTAGAGATACGCCTTTTGATCTTTCCCATAAGACGAAGGGATTCAAGTATTTGGATAATGACTCCGGCGTGTTGCCTGACGCTATGGTAAGCAACATGGATGTCAGCGGCGGCGGGGCACTGCGCATTACGCTTGCAGAGACCGGTGAGCAAACAATCTCGTTCATGCGCAGTATCCTCAATCCCCGGGATTATAATGAGGCCATCGGCCTGCTGGTGGTCAACAAGGTAGAGGTGCTTTTAACCCGGGATATGGTATCTGTTGAGGTGCCGTCTGCTGCCGGTATCTTTTTATTCAACGACAAGGATGAGCTGTTAATGTCCGCAGGTTCAGGCAGCATTTCACTGGCCGAGATTGACAGGAATATCGGACCTGCGGCGCCTTACGGCTTCACCTTTGCGGAAGAAGGCGGGGAAGAGTGGCTCTATGCCTATTCGGACAGCCCGAAATTCCACACCAGATTATTGTACAAAATCCCCTTAGCGTCCATTACCGGTAAACAAATCTGGCTGCAGAATATGCTCGTCATTATCTCCGTCGTTTTTTTAGCATTTGTCCTCACGTTTGTGCTCTATTTAGTACGGCTTGTCGTTAAGCCCGTAGTGAAGCTCGTCTCGGTTATGAAAATTTATGAACCCGGCAAAACGCTGTCATGGACGGAGGAGCCGCTCAGGCATGACGAGTTCGGCATTCTATATGGATCATTTGTGAAAATGACCAAAAGGCTGGATTATTCGATTGAAGAAAATTATGTGATGCAGCTGAAACAAAAGGAGTATGAGCTGCTGATGCTCCAATCCCAGATCACGCCCCATTATCTGTACAATACCCTGGATTCGATTTACTGGTACGCGCTGGATAGCGGAAATACCGAGGTTGGCGAAATGGTCCGTGACTTGTCCATGCTGCTGCGTATCGGCCTCAGTAAAGGCCGGAAAATGATTACAGCCGGGGAAGAGCTGGAGCATGCCCAGGCCTATACACGGCTGCAAGAGAAACGCTACCCTGACACCTTCGGGGTCTGCTGGCAGATTGATGAAACATTGAGAGGCTATGAAACTCCCAAAGTCATTATTCAGCCTCTGATCGAAAATGCCATTATTCATGGCGTGCGCGGAATGGATGGGGAAGGAGAGATACGGGTATCTGCCGTTCAAAGTGAAGATACCCTCCGCTTCATTGTAGAGGACAACGGGCATCTGCCTGTAGATCCGGATGAACTCTCTGCCATTATGCAGGAAGAGCATAGTCCGAAGGGATACGGCATCAGAAATGTGCATCAGCGGATCCAGCTCCATTACGGGGAGGCGTATGGTTTGACCTATGAACGAAGCGATGAGGGGTGGACACGGGCAATCATCACCCTGCCTTTGCGCAAGCCTCCCGAATAAGGTACTACCGGCTATGGGCGTTTAAAAGATCACGTTTTTACGGGAATGCATCATCGTAGCCGTGTAGAGATGGTTCTATAATAAGTCCATGAAAGGAGTAATGGACATGACTAGAGCCACTGGATTCTCAAGATTTATCCATGCCATGTGGAAGTACAAGGCGCTGACACTAATGATGCTGCCGGCCGTTCTTGTCCTTCTGGCGCACAGCTATCTGCCGATGTTCGGTATATTCATTGCGTTCAAGAATGTGAATTACATTGACGGAATTTGGGGGAGTCCATGGGTAGGATTTGATAACTTCAAATTCCTGTTCTCCTCGGGGGATATGTGGAGAATTGTAAGAAACACGCTGCTGTACAGCTTGACCTTTATGATACTGAACCTAGTGCTGTCGGTATCGATCGCGGTGGCCATCAATGAGATCCGGCGGCGGTTTCTGGCAAAAGCTTATCAAAGCTTCATTATCCTGCCGCACTTCCTGTCAATGGTAGTAGTGAGTTATCTCGTATACGCTTTCCTGCAGCCGGATCATGGCTTCATCAATGCCACCGTTCTCAAAGCTTTCGGGCAGGATGCGGTGTTCTGGTATTCGGAGAAGGAATACTGGCCTTATATCCTGGTGTTCGTGAACGCCTGGAAGCATGCCGGCTTCGGTGCTGTAATCTACATTGCGGCGATCGCCGGAATTGACCCCGAATACTATGAGGCTGCACTTATCGACGGGGCTTCCAAGTGGAAGCAGATTACGAACATTACGATTCCTTTTATCCGGCCGGTCATTATCATTATGACGATTCTGTCGATGGGAAGTATCTTCAGTTCAGACTTCGGGCTGTTCTTCCAGGTTCCCATGAACTCAGGGGCATTGTATCCGGTAACGGATACCGTGGATACGTATGTATACCGGGCCTTGATGCAATTAAATGATATCGGGATGTCCTCGGCCACGGCGCTTGTTCAATCGGTGGTTGGGTTCATCATGGTGATCGCAACCAATAGCGCGGTCAGACAAATTGACCGGGAACAGGCATTATTCTAAATAAAGGAGAACAATCATGGCCAACGACTCCGGCAGCCGCATCGGCGGAATTTCTGTAGCTTCCAGTTTAATTTTAAACATTGCTTTTGTAATCCTCTCACTAATCTGCTTTTTGCCTGTTCTGCTAGTCATTATTGTATCCTTCACAGACGGACAGTCCATTCTGACTCAGGGGTACAGCTTTGTTCCGGATAAATGGTCGTTGATTGCCTACGAATCCATCTTTAAGGATTTTCAGACGATTCTGTCGGGCTACCGGGTGAGCTTTACCATAACCATTCTTGGCACAGCGCTCAGTGTACTGCTCATGGCACTGTATGCCTATCCCATTTCACGTGCGGATTATCCGTTCCGTAATGCATTTACGTTCTTTTTGTTCTTCACGATGTTGTTTAACGGCGGGATGGTCAGCAGATATTTAATCTATACTCAGGTGCTGCATATCAAGGACTCCTATATGGCGCTGATCTTGCCCATGCTGATTGTGCCATTCAACGTAATTATTATGCGGACCTTTTTCCAGACGACCATTCATCCTGCAGTGATTGAATCGGCAAGAATTGACGGTGCGGGTGAGCTTAGAATCTTCCTGCGGATCGTTCTGCCGCTCTCGTTGCCTGTCCTGGCGACCATGGCTTTGTTCAGCACTATCGGTTATTGGAACGACTGGTTCAATGCGCTGCTGTATATCAGCAGTGAGGACAAATATCCGCTCCAGTATTTGATGATGCGTGTCCTCAATGACGTGCAGTATCTGCGCAATAACGTAGAGCTGGCCGCCCAGAATCCAACGATGATGAAGAACCTGCCGAATGAATCCTTACAGATGGCAATGGCCGTCATAGGAATGGGGCCGATTCTGATCGCGTACCCTTTCTTTCAGAAATATTTTGTCAAAGGCCTCACAGTAGGGGCTGTTAAGGGCTAAAGCAGCGGTGGAACCGGCAAGCAGCCTATTCTGTCTGCCGTTCTATATATAAGCTTAATCATTTAGGGAGGGTTAATATGAAAAAGTTAAAAGGGCGCAAACCGCTATTCACAGCGATTATTCTGGTTCTTGCGTTATCCTTGCAGGCATGCTCTGGCGGTAATAACGGGGGTACTTCTGAACCGGCAGCATCAAAAGGCACGGAGAGCACGAGTACTGCGGCACCTGCTGACAGTCCGGAATCACTGAAGCCTTACGAGGTGTCGATTATCTACTTCGGTGCGCCGCAGCGGGATGATGCGCTGGTGGAAGCCAAGCTCAGTGAATATTTCAAAGAGAAATTCAATGCCACTGTTGATCTTCAGCCGATTGCCTCCAGCGAATACAAGCAGAAGACCGAGCTGATGTTAAATGCCGGTGAACCGATGGATCTTGTATTCACAGCCTCATGGCTTAATTTCTTCGGTAATGTCTCTAAGGGCGCCTTCCTGGATCTGGATGATCTGCTGGCCAAATACGGGCAGGGCATCTCGGAGAACCTGAACCCGATCTACCTGGAGGCTCCGCGCTACAAAGGGAAGCTGTATGGGATTCCCACAAACAAAGAGATTACCCAGGGCAAGGCCTACACTTACCGGAAAGATATAGTCGACAAATATAGTATCCCTATTGAGGATATTAAGACGATGTCAGACTTTGAACCCTGGTTCAAGCTGCTGAAGGAGAAAGAGCCGGCATTGATTCTGGATTTCATTAAGGAGTCGGGTGAAGGCATGATGTATGAGACACGCTCGAACTTCCGCGTTATCGGGCCGACGCCTAACAAGATTCCTTTGTTCTTATATGACTATACGAATACAGATAACATCCAGATAAAGTCGGTTGTTGATCCGGAAATCTCATCGATTGCTAAAGCGGAATATGAGCTGAACCGCAGCTATTATGAGAAGGGTTACATCAATAGCGATGCAGCTACAACAACGACTGACATCGGTGATTTAAGAAAACAGGGTAAAATCTGGATGCAGCAGGCCGTCTGGAAGCCGGGGGCTGATATTGAACTGAAAATTGCCACCGACAATAAATATGATTTCGTCTCTAAGGTTATTGAAGAGCCTATTGTAACCACGGACCTTGCCGCCGGATCGATGTTCTCCATCTCCCGCACCTCCAAAGATCCTGAGCGGGCCATGATGGTATTAAATGCGCTGCATACTGATCCTTATGCCGTGAACCTGTTCGTTAACGGAATTGAAGGCACCCACTATAAGAAGATTAGCGAGAACCGCATCGAGCCGATTGCCGATTCCGGATATGGCACCAGCGCCCTGTTCTGGGTGATTGGTAATCAGCTCATCAATTATCTCAAGCCGGGTCAGCCTGATGATTTGTATTCAAGCTGGAAGGAATTCAACAATGAGGCCAAACGTTCACCGCTGTTAGGGTTCGTATTCGATGAATCATCCGTCAAGAACGAGATTACTCAGCTTACCTCGGTCATTGGCGAATACCGGGCCGCAAGCACGGGGGCTATTCCTGACCCTGCCAAAATGCTTGAGGAAAGAAATGAGAAATTAAAGAAGGCCGGCATTGAGAAGGTCCAAACAGAATTGCAGACCCAAATTGATGCCTGGAAAGCAGCTCAATAATTAACAGATTGAAGCATGGCAGGAGGTCTGTTGTTTCAGGGCGTCCTGCCATTTAATTGTACAAGAGAAAAGGAGACCATACACGATGGAGACTTGGATCAATGAGGCCTGGGATTATTCCCTGGGCAAATTAAGCACCACGCGCCACAGAATCGGAGCAACCTTCCCTAATGCCTCTTACGGCGGAAAATATGATGCGCGTGACCCCGATTGCTGGACCAACGGGTTCTGGCCCGGAATCCTGTGGCTGGCTTATCGTGCTACCGGCGATGAGGAATACCGGAGTATCGCCGAGAACTGTGAAGAACAGCTGGATGCGCCTCTTCAGGAATACGAGCAGCTCCATCATGATAACGGATTCCTCTGGAGTCTGTCAGCGGTGGCCGACTACAAGCTCACCGGCAATATGCTGTCCAGAAGAAGAGGGCTGATCGCTGCCAGCCATTTAGCCAGCCGCTTTAATCTTAAAGGGCATTTCATCCGTGCCTGGCTGTATGAAGGCAGTGAAGGCCTGGCTATTATAGATTGCATGATGAATCTTGGCTTACTGTACTGGGCCAGCGAAGAGCTTAAGGACCCGCGGTACCGGCATATAGCCGCTGCACATTCTGAGATGGCGCTCCGCGAATTCATCCGTCAGGATGGCTCGGTGCACCATATCGTCCGCTTCGATCCCGGAACGGGAGAGCGGATAGAAGCGCTTGGCGGACAAGGGTATAGCCCGGATTCCGCCTGGTCCCGCGGTTCGGCCTGGGCGATTTACGGATTCGCTATAGGGTACCGCTATACGCGCGACATCCGGTTTTTGGATGCGGCCAAAGCGGCTGCAGATTATTTCGCCGCACAATTGCCGGAGGATCTTGTGCCACCGTGGGATTTCCGGGCACCTGAAGAACAGCTATGGGCCAAAGATTCAACAGCTGCGGCCTGCGCAGCCAGCGGAATGCTGGAAATTGCCTTTCTGCTGGAAGGTGAAGAAGCAGCGCGCTACCGGAAGCTCGGCGCGGCAATAACGGAATCGCTGTTCCGTCATTACACGCCGGAGGACCCGGCGGAAGAAGCGTTGATTACCAAGGGGACCGGCAGCTTCCCGTCCAATGCCGAAGTAGAGGTGCCAATCATTTACGGCGACTTTTACTTTCTGGAAGCCTTGCTGAAGTTAAAGGGCGAGAGCGAAATCTTTTGGTAGAGGGAAGGCTTTACCGGCAATGAAGGAGGTACAACGTTGATGAGAAGAAGAGTGGATTATGTCGATCCGTTTATAGGTGTGGATGGGGAAAACAATTGTCTGTGCGGGCCTTATCTGCCGGGCAGCATCGTAAGGCTTGGCCCGGATACGCTGCCGCCGCAGCTATCCCACGGCTACGACAGTTCGAGGCCGATTATCCGATTCAGCCATACGCATGTCAGCGGAACGGGAGGCGGAGGCCGTTACGGCAATGTGGGCTTCACCCCTTATACCGGCATGCAGCGGTTCCATATTGATCCTTACCTTAAGGAGAATGAGCAGGCCGAAGCAGGATATTACAGCGTGCGATTAATGCCCGCTGCCATACAGGCTGAATTGACCAGCACAGCGCGCACAGGCATCCACCGTTACAGCTTCAAGGCCGGGGATGCTGCCAACCTGCTGATTGATGCCGGAGCAGTAATTCAGGTAGGCGGAGATGAGCCGGGGAAGACTACCGGCGTCTCCACGGGCGGTTACCTTGAAGTAATATCGGAGTACGAGATTGCAGGCCGTTCCGACCTGCGCGGGGGCTGGGGGCATGAGTTCCCTTATTCCGTCTACTTCTATATCCGCTTCGATCAGCCGATGAAGAGCAGCCTGCTGGCAGACGCCGGCGGAGTACGGCGCAGCCCGTCTGTGGATGGTCCGAATTGTAAAGCTTCCCTTAGCTTCGGTGACTGCAAAGTTCTGGTGGCGAAGACAGGCATTTCTTATGTAAGTGTCGGCAAGGCCAGAGCCAGTGTGGACCGGGAAGCGTCTGCCGGATTCGATGAAATCCGGCAAGCGGCCGGCGGCATCTGGGAAGATAAACTCAGCAGAGTCACGGTGGAAGGGGGTAGCGAGGAGCATACGCGGCTGTTCTATACCCTGATGACCCGGCTGTTCTGTATGCCGAGTGACTTGGGAGTAGACGACGAGAACTTCGCCTGGGAATCCGGGGTCCGGCACTTCACTGATCTGTATGCACTGTGGGATAGCGTCCGAAATGCCAACTCGTTGATTACACTGCTCGACCCGCAGCTTGAAGCAGATATCCTCAATTGTCTGCTGGATATCGCGGATCATACCGGCTGGCTGCCGGACGCCTGGATTATGGGACATAGCGCGATGATTCAAGGAGGAAGCTCCGCAGATGTGCTGTTCTGTGAAGCGGCGCTTAAGAAGCTTGAGGGAATAGATTATGTTAAAGCCCTGAAGCAAATGCGCAAGAATAATGAGGTTACGTCCCCGGACACCTGGCTCTATGGCCGTCACCTGAAGGATTATCATTCCCTGGGGTACTTGTCGACGGATGTGAAGAAGAACTGTGTATCCCGTCATATGGAGTATACCTATCAGGACTGGTGTATCGGCCGGTTGGCCGAGGTTCTTGGTCAAGAGGAGACGGCTGAGACGTACTATGCAAGCTCGGAGAAGCTATGGAACCTATGGCGGGAGGATCTCCAATGCTTTGCGCCCCGGCTTCCGGGCGGGGAATGGGCAGAGTCCTTCGACCCCTTATCCTGCCTGCCGGATTCCTGGAATGATCCTTACTTCTACGAAGGAACCAGCCTGCAATGGTCGTTCAGCACGCATCATGACTTTCATGGACTGGTCGAACGGCATGGGGGGACAGAAGCTTTTATCAGGCATTTAGACCGTTTTTTTGACGGCGGATTCTATAACTCCAAAGAAACCATGCTGCATATTCCCTATTTATATATTTATGCGGGAAGACCCGACCGGGCGGCTGACCGGGTCCGGGAATGTCTGGAGACATACTTCAGGGCTGAACGTGACGGATTGGGTGATAACGAAGATATGGGCTGTCAGAGTGCCTTTTTCATCTGTTCAGCTATGGGGTTGTACCCTTTGATGGGTCAGGACATCTATTTCCTCGTTCCACCGTTGTTCAATAAGGTAACCCTGCTGCTGGGAGCGAAGGAGACTCCTGTTCCTCTGACGATCGAGACTCAGGGTGAATGCAGCGGGTCCGGCAACCGGTATATCCTGTCTGCTTACATCAACGGCAAGGAATTGAACCGTGCCTGGGTCCGCCATGAAGAAATCGCCGGAGGAGGCACGCTTCTGCTGGAGCTTGGCTCTGAAGCCGGAGACTGGGGAAGCATGATTCCACCTTCCCCGCTCAAGGAATGGGAACAGCGCACAAAGTCATAAAAGGCGAACCGATGGCTGAAGGAGAGAATTCCCATGCAGAACTTAAAAAACAAATGGCTGCAATATATCTCGGGAGATACGCTTAGTCATGAATCGCTGCAAAGTGTCAGGCATGATCAGGATACGATGCTCGATCACCAGGAGTTGCTATGGGCTGATGTTCCTTATGCTGAGAACGCTTCGGATGTATTTGTGATCATTGGCCGTTTAAGAGGGATGGCGATTGCTCTGAGATCATCCAAATGTCCCTACTATATGGACTCTGCATTAAGGCAGCAGGTGATTTATGGATTGAAATGGCTATATGCACAGAGATACAACGAAAGCTCCCGTCCCTATGGAAACTGGTGGTATTGGGAGATTGGCGTGCCGATAGCTCTGCTGGAAACCCTGCTGCTCATGGAGGAGCTGCCGGATACAGAACTTGTAGAGCGTCTACTCCTCCCCATAGACAAATATGTCGGTGATCCGGCGTTTCATGCACAGTGGTTCGTGGCTAAGGCTCCGCCGTCCACCGGAGCGAATCTGGTCTGGAAGTCTACGGCAGTTGCTCTTGCTGCCGTTATTCAGGGCGACGGGCAGAAGCTGTCCGCCGCCCTTAGTGCGCTGCTTCCGGTATTCAAGAATGTTAGCGAAGGGGACGGCTTCTATGAGGACGGATCCTTTGTTCAGCATGATAAATACGCGTACACCGGCGGATATGGGGTCTCACTGCTGCAGGATGTGGTCCGCCTGATGGTGTGGCTGCATGATACTCCTTGGGAATTGCCGGGTGAAGCCCGCGATTTGACAGCCAAGTGGATTGAAGATTCCTTTGTGCCCCTTATGTTCAAGGGGTCCCTGCTGGATATGACCAGCGGCAGGGAAATCTCGCGGGCGGATTCGCAGAATCATGAGAGCGGGCATTCGGTGATCACCTCCTGCTTACGCTTCTCGCGCATACTGGATGAAGCGGAGCAGGTACGTCTGCTCTCCAGAGCGAAAGGGTGGATTGTGGCTGACACGTATAAATCCTATACAGCCGGTGCACCGCCCGATACTGCGGCTCAAGCCAAAGCTCTGCTGGACAATGAATTCGTGCAGCCTGCCCGGGAAGAGTCCTTCTGCAAGCTGTTTGCGCATATGGACCTGGCGGTGCTGCAGGGTTCGGGTTTTGCCTACTCCATTAGTATGTTCTCCAGCCGGATCTATAGCTATGAATCTATTAATGGGGAAAATCTAAAGGGCTGGTATACTTCGTATGGCATGGGTCATCTGTATAATAGCGATTTGGGACAATATGCCGATGCCTACTGGCCGACGGTTGATCCCTGCCGCCTGCCCGGAACTACAGTAACAAACAAGCGTCAGGAGGATGGGGCCGGGCAAGGCCGTTTAAGCACCAAGTCTTTTGTCGGCGGGGCCGTACTTCACAACCAGTACGGCGCCATTGCCATGGAATTGGAGGATGTGGTTAACGAGGCCGATGGACTGACAGCGCTCAAAAGCTGGTTTTTGCTCGGAACCCGCATCGTTGCCTTAGGTTCGGATATTAAGAGCCGTAATTCCGCTAAAGTGGATACGATCATCGATAACCGGAAATTGAAATCGTTGGGAGACCATGCGATTACCGCAGACGGAAGAAGAATCTGCCGGAAGCCTGGATATGCCGTGACAGAGACCCTTCACCCCAAATGGATTCATATGGCGGGCAGTGACAGGGGAGCGGATGTTGGCTTCTTTTTTCCTGAACAATGCCGTGTACATGCCTTGCGTGAACAGCGCCAGGGGAGCTGGAAGGAAATCAACGATGCCGGTTCACCTGAGAAGATGGAACGGTTCTATCAGATGTTGTGGTTCGGTCATGGAGAAGCCCCGGCGGGGGATACCTATGCATATGTGCTTCTGCCTGGCTACAGTGAGCAAGAGACTGCTTGTTTCGCTGAGGAACCAAGGGTGAGAATCCTGGAATTGAATGCTCAGGTGCATGCGGTTGAAGATTCTGAACTGGGAATTACAGCAGCGCATTTCTGGAAGGCAGGCTGGTATACAAGCGGGGGGATTGCTTGCAGCAGCCAAGCCTCCATTGTGCTGCAAAGGAATCCGGCAGGCTGGAGCCTGGCTATAGCCGATCCGACACAAAGGCAGCGCAGTCTGATCGAAATCGGGATTGAATTCAATCACCCTGTTACCCGAGTGAAGAACAAGCCAGACCGGATAACGGTAGAACACATTGAACCCGGGAAGGTGAGACTGTGGTTTGACCCGGATGGTGCCGGGGGAGCCTCGTTTCACGTTGAGCTTGGGACCTAGCGAATCTATGAAATGTATTGGCCGCCAGAGTTGCGGCTTTCTTCTTGAAGAATGAGAGGGGGAAATCAGGGGCACCAGCGCCTTTATCCGCAAACCCGTCAAAAGGGCCTTTTAGGAGTGGTTAAGGGCTGTGGTGTCCGTATGGGTCAGATTTGGCTTGTATTCGGATTCGAAGAGATGGCATATATCCCTTTCATTTGCTCATCCTGCCCACTTCCGGCGGATTTAGAGGGATGCTCTTCATTCCGCCCGAAGCGGGCTAAATGGGAAAATGAAAGGTATCCTTCCGAGATCGCTCGAAATTTCATACCTTTTCTCGAATTCACGTAGTTTCTTTAGCGGCCATTCCATATCATACTATTAAATGTAAGCGCTTCATCATAGGCGAGATTACAGTTGGGAACGAAAGGATTATGGCTGGAAAAAGAAGTGTTTGGATTACGAAAACGAAGCAAACGAAGCAATGAATGAAAAAAGGAGGATTATGGATGAGAAGAATGCTAATGAAAAGCTGCATGATTATGTTAATTCTGCTCCTGTCTGTCGGCAGCTTTGGAGGAATAACGGGTATGGAGCGTGCCCGCGCAGCGGATGAATTCGACGGAATGAGGGAGCACCGCAAGGTTATGCTAACCGGAGGAGCCTCCCTGAATACTGCGGATACTGATATAGCCGCTGCAATTACCAGGCTGACTACCGAAGCGAACGGCTATTGGCAGACAATGAATACTTCGCCCAGCCGTACCTATCTATGGAGCGATAACCCTGGTATTGGGAATTCGATTCACATCAGGGTGACCTATGAACGTCTGTACACCATGGCACTCGCTTATGCCACCACTGGTTCGGCGTTGTACCAGGATAGTCAGCTTGAGACCGACATCGTTGCTGCACTCGATTATATGTATGCAACCAGATACCATGAGGCGGTAACGACGACCGCCAGCGGAACCAGCAATTGGTGGGATTGGCAGATCGGCATACCGATGCAGCTGAACGATACAGCAGTGCTGATGTATGACTCCCTAAGTCCGGCTCAAATTACGAATTATATGAAAGCCGTGGAACGTTTCTCGCCAACCGTCACCTTAACAGGAGCCAACCGCTCGTGGAAAGCGATCGTCGTAGGCGTTCGGGGAATCCTCGTCAAAGATGGTGCCAAGATTGACGCTGCGCGTGACGGGCTATCCTCGATTTTTAATTACACGGTTAGCGGAGACGGCTTCTATCGAGATGGTTCATTCATTCAGCATGGCAATATTCCCTATACCGGAGGGTATGGACTCAGTCTGCTGCTGGCTGTAAGCGATCTGATGGGGATGCTCCACGGTTCAACATGGCAGGTCACCGATCCCAACCAGTCTAATGTCTGGGATTGGGTATACAACACCTATCAGCCGCTGATGTACAAAGGCGCCATGATGGATATGGTTCGCGGCAGGGAAATCTCCAGAAACTACAGTCAGGATCATGACGCGGGACATACAGCAATGCAAGGTATCCTGCTGTTGTCCGAGATCGCGCCGCCCGCGCAAGCGGCTGACTTCAAGCAGATGCTTAAGGGCTGGATAATGTCGGATACCTTCAAGTCCTTCTATTCCAGTGCACCGATCCCATCCATCGTACTGGCCAAGAGCATAAGCGCGGACCCGTTGATTGAGCCGGCGGAAGAGCTTAAGGTCTATAAGCAGTTCTCGGCGATGGACCGGGCAGTCCAGCACCGGCCTGATTATAGCATCGGACTTGCTATGTATTCGAAGCGCATCAGCAGCTTTGAAGCGATCAACAGCGAGAACGCCAAAGCCTGGTACACCTCAGCCGGGATGACCAGCTTGTATAACAGTGATCTCGGACAATACAGCGATGATTTCTGGCCAACCGTCGATAATTACCGCCTGCCGGGAACAACCGTGTTGTCCCAGACCCCGTCAAGCAGCCATACCAGTGCAAATACGTGGACCGGCGGCTCCGACATTCAGAACTTATACGGCAGCTCAGGTATGGATTTGCAGTATGCGGATCATACGTTTGGCGCGCGGAAATCCTGGTTCATGTTTGACGACGAAATCGTCTCCCTGGGTGCAGGCATCACCAGCACGGACAATATTGCCGTTGAAACTATCGTGGAGAACCGGAAGCTGAACACAGCGGGCAGTAATACACTCACTGTGAATGGCGAAGTACAGCCTTCAGCTTTGGGGTGGTCGGATTCCCTAGACCAGGTAGACTGGGCTCACCTGTCCGGCAGCACAACTGGTGCCGATACCGGATATTATTTTCCACAGAATGTATCGCTTGCCGCCAAAAGAGAGGCCAGAACAGGGAACTGGAAGCAGATCAACCCACGTCCGGTAACCCCGTCCACGCCGATAACCCGCAATTATATGACCTTATGGCTGAATCATGGTGCGAATCCGGGTGGAGGGGAATATCAATATGTCCTGCTGCCGGGCATGACGGCTGCTCAAGTGGCTGCTTATGCCGCTGCGCCTGATATTGAAGTGCTGTCAAACTCCTCCTCAGTTCAAGCGGTAAAAGAAACGAAGCTGGGCATTATTGGGGCGAATTTCTGGGAAGATGGGGCCAGCTCCGTGGATCTGATCACAGTGAACAAGAAAGCGTCGGTCATGACCAGAGAAGCTGAAGAGGGCACTTTGGAACTATCGGTCAGCGATCCGACACAGTTAAATACCGGTGTTATTGAGGTTGAACTGGAGCGTTCGGCAAACGGATATACTGCGGACCCCGGAATTACCGTGACGCAGCTCAGCCCGACCATCAAATTAACAGTCAATGTCAACGCAGCCAAAGGCAAGACATTCAAGGCCTCCTTTGTACCGGGCAGCGGTACGCCGCCAACCCTCCCTGGAGAAGAGGTTATTGTGGACAATAACGACACCACAGGTGTGCTAAAGACGGGAAGCTGGAAGACCTCTGCGGTTCAGACAGACCGGTACGGAATCAACTATGTACATGATGACAACAGCGGTAAAGGCAGCAAAAGTATTGCGTATACACCCGAGTTGCCCGTCACCGCCACTTATAGCGTCTATATGATGTGGCCGGAGCATTTTAACCGCTCCACTGCGATCCCAATTGAAGTCATTCATGCCGGCGGGACGGCAACACTCACCATAGACCAGACTTCAAACGGCGGGGTATGGAACTTAATCGGAACGTACACCTTCACTGCCGGCACCTCCGGCAGTGTGACGATCCGCAATAGCGGAACAAGCGGATATGTTGCTGCCGATGCGGTCAAATTTGTGCGTAACCCGTAATGGGCAGCTAAGTGAATAAAGGTTGCATCAAGAGACACTAACGGGAAAGGAGACTTTATTTGAATAAATCCGGCAGATGGGCGGGCAAAAGCTGGGCCACGCTTGGCGACAGCATCAGCGCGGAGGGTGGCTATCAGCCGCTGGTGTGTGCTGAAGTTTGTTTCGCAACAATGGTCAATCTCGCGGTCAGCGGTTGTTCTATGGCAGCAGGCGGAGACCGCGACTACGGGGCGACTGTGCATGCGGGTCGAGCCTTACAGGATATTCCTGACTGTGTTACAGTTTTTGCGGGAACCAATGATTTCAGGCTCGATAAGCCGCTGGGGAGCATTGAAGGGCGGGACATTCATACCTTTCGCGGTGCCTACGCCACATTGATTGAGGACCTGTTAACCCGCAGGCCGGATACCCGTCTGAATCTATGGACTCCGCTTCAGCGGGATAAGGACGGGTGGGACACCACCGTCCGGAACGGCGCAGGCGTCCGCCTGGCGGAATACGCTGAAGCAGTCCGCGGGCTTGGAGTCTATTATGCCTTACCCGTCCTTGATCTGTATGCTGAAAGCGGGATTACCCGGTTAACCCTGGATTATTTCACCCTTGACGGTCTTCACCCGAACGAGGCTGGCTTTCAGCGGATTGCAGGACTGGCTGTTCCTTTTCTGGAGCGGCTTTGAGCCGTATATAGATAACAGCATTGTCGGACAAGAACATATACGCACAGAAAGCCGCCGGATAGGCGGCTTTCTGCGCTTTTCAAAGAGGTTTCACTCAGGAATTCAAATGCAGCTGCCGGTATTCCGTCGGCGTCATGCCATAGTATTTCTTGAAATTGCGCAGAAAGCTGGAGAAGTTGGTGTAGCCGACCTGCTCGGCAATATCATTCAGCTTCATGGGGGTTTCCAGCAGCAGCCGGTGGGCGGCCTTCATGCGTACTTCAATCAGATAGTCGACAAAATTGCTGAAGGTATATTCCTTGAACAGCTTGCTTAAATAATTGGGGCTGATGCTGAACCGGTCCGCCAAATAATTAACGGAAATGTCGCTCTGGGCGTAGTGCTCTGTGATATAAGAGAGAACGCTTTCAATTAACTCGCTGCTTTTTTTCTTACTGCTCCGTTTCTCCTGCAGAGACTGAATCAGTTCGGTCATCAGCGAGCTTAGAACCATCCGCATCTCGTACAATGTCTCACATTGCTGAAGACGGATGAACACCGCTTCATGCTCCGTCTGAAATTGTTCATTCAGGCTGGAGTCAGCTGCGGTCCGCAGCGCTTTTAGAATGACCTGCAGGCAGAGCTGGACCATCATCTCTTTGGACAGATTGCATCGCGCTGCCCGTTTGAACAGCTCCTCCAGCACGATTCCGGTTTTCTCCGCGTTCACCTGCTTGACCGTTTCCTGCACAGCATCAACGGACTCAAAGACCTCAAGCAGCCTGCCGCTGTCCCATGCGCCAACATCGTTTGAGGTGATGAGCGCATTATGACCCATGAGAATTTTACAGGAAATCAGCCCTGCCGACTCCAGATAAGACTTGCGGATATCTTGAAAATGGTCATAATACTCACCCATGCTGACGGAAATCGTCCGTCTGAACTGCACCTCAACATATGCCATGAAATCCTCTCCGAATGATCTGGCTTCCATTGTATTTTCCACACGTCCCGCATCTCTGAAGCTCAGAATCATTACCGCCTGATCATCGTTCATCTGAATCGCAGCCCCTTTGACCTTGTCCTGCCGGGAGCGGATCATCTCTTCAGCTACATTACATAGAGCGTACAGGTACAGATTCATGTCTCCAACCTTCTCCAGCATAGCCTTATTATCGAATTCAATGGTGAGGACGATATAATGCTGCGGATACAATTCAATGCCCACATGATTAAGCATAGGCTCAGCGGAGGCGAATTTCGTCCGGTTGCCGGTCAGAATATCGAACATAATCTGCAGCTTCAGCGCCGGAATGCTCTCGTGGAGCTTCTTTTCTGCATTGGAATATCCGGTGAATACCTGCTCTATTCTGTTATGCAGATCATTATAGGAGAGAGCCTGTGAGGATGTTGCGCTCTGAAAACCAGAAGGGGTGCGCACTGTAATCTCTTCCAGCCTTGCAATGAAAAACTCCATGGGAGCAAACCAGCGGTGATTGACAAAGCGGCTTGCGGAAACCGCGATGACAACCATCAGCACGGCCATGGCGATCAGAATATAGCGCACTGTAAGCGAAAGCGTACTGAGCTGCTGCTGGGATACGATGTAAATCAGCTTCCAGCCGGTATAAGCAGAGTTATCGTAGAATACGAGATTTTTCCCGGTGGCCGTTTTCTCTACCACGTACCCCCGCCCTTCGCGTGCAAGTACCCGGGAAGCGTAGCTGTTGTCCAGAATGCTCTGATGAATCAGCTTGGGGTCCTTATGGGACAGCACGTTCCCGTTCCGGTCGACCAGAAATACATTGTAGCTGTCGCTGAATTGCAGATCGCCGAACATCTTCGAGATACTCTTTTCATTAATTCGCGTGACCATTACACCGCTTCTGTCTTTGGGTCCGGCGGTAAAAGGGTAATTGCGGACAAGCAGGAAATCGCTGCTCTCTGCTGCCGGAGGAGAGGCATTCCATTTGCCGGTCTTGCCGCTGTCGGTGAAGGACTTGATCCAGCCCATGGAAGGCGCTGATTCCAGCGGGTAATAGTCGGAAGCAGAGAGGAGCTTGCCGCTTTTCTCCGAATACAGATAGATCGCCTTCATATTAAAATTGGCTGCGAGATTGTTGCCCAGCTGATCCTGGAGCATAGAGAGGCCCAGCAAATGCTGTGCGGAATCCGGACCGGAGTCCTCAAAAAAAGACCGGGTATCATTACTCCGCAGCAGATTGATGGTGGTCAAATCGATTTCCTGAAGTGTGCTGTCTACCCGTTTGCTGATCTGGCTCAGCACATTCTGATTCGAACCAATCACCTGCCTTTCTAACTGGCGGATAGAGCTAATATAGCTGATCGCCACTGTCATCAGGATAATCAGGATGAATAATGCGGTATACATGAGCTGTACTTTGGCTGAAATTCTTCTCTTCACTTGCTATCGCTCCTTAACCGGCGGATGTTCACTTCATTATATGACATAATGCAGCGGTAAGCGGGTGTCACTTTCCATTATGATGTAGCGTTATCTACAAATATCCGCCGCATAGCGGGAGATGAGAGTTCATTGTAGGTTCTGCAACTATTCAGTCTGCCGGATAGCCCGCTATAGTTAGGTGGAGGCCAGGCGCCAGGCTTCACCGTCTAAGCAAACATGATCTGCCCAACATCACAAGTCCATTGGAGGTCAAAAGAATGTACAGAAACAGAAAGCTCACCCCCGCGCTTCTCGCGGTGCTGCTGCTAGGAACGGCGGCGTTGTCCGCATGCGGTAACGGTAATGGAAACGCCGGCACGTCCGCAGGGCCATCCCCAGCCGCTGCCTCACAGGCGCCAAGCGCAGATCCCTATGCATCGCTGCCCAAGGAAATATCCGGCTCCATTTATGACAGGGGGCAGGTGGCAACGGGAGAAGGTTCTTATGAAGAGAACCGCTGGACAAAGTATATCAATGAGAATTCCGGAGTGAAGGTCAATTGGGTGCCGATTCCGCGCAATCAGGAGGCGGATAAATTCAATGTTCTGATTGCTTCCGATCAGGCGCCAGATATGATGACTACCTTCAACCGCGATTTTATTGTCCGCTGGGCCGATGAAGGAGCCATTCAGCCGCTGGATGAGTATATCGACAAGTACAGCACCAGCTACAAAAAATATCTGCAGGAGCATCCCGAGCTGAAGCCGTACCTGACGCTGGATGACGGTAAAATCTATGCCATCGCCAGCATGCGGCCTGCCCGTGCCAATACCGCTATCTTCATCCGGCAGGACTGGCTGGATAAACTCGGACTGGCTATGCCGACTTCGGTGGATGAGCTGGTGGAGGTCGCCAAAGCCTTCCGTGACAATGACCCTGACGGCAACGGTGCGGCTGATACCATTCCAATGGCGATGTCAACGGCCTATACGGCGATTACCGACGACTGGTATATGGCGCGCAGTGCGGCCTGGTTCGTGGAGGACGGAAAGCTCACCCAGAGCTTCTTCACCGAACGGTATAAAGATGCGCTTGCTTTCCGCCAGCTTGCTTACCATGAGAGTCTCGTTGACAAGGAATTTGCGACAGATAAGGAATTTTCGCGGCAGAAGCAGCTGTGGACCACGGGTCGCTCCGGCATCTATTTCAGTAACCTGAACATGGACAATACCATTACCGAGCTGCGGAAAAATAATCCGGAGGCCACACTGGCCGCAGTTCCGCCTCTGTCCACGAAATACGGAACGAATGGCTATGAGGTCGAAGTCCCTAACCATCTGCTGACCGCTTTTAACAAAAACATGAAAAATCCGCAGGCCGCGATGGAATTTATCGACTGGATGCTGGATTCAGGCTGGGAGCCGCTGACCTATGGAACTGAAGGCGTACATTATCAGCTGAAGGACAGCATTCCGGTCACAACCGATTTTGACAAATGGAAGACGGAGGTCGGCTATGCTTCGGAATACCGGCTGGTTCAGCAGGAGCAGCAGACACCGGATTATTTGGTCACCCGGGCAGGGGACAGCAAGGATGATCAGGATATGGCTGCCCTCAAAAGTACGATTATTAAGAACAGTGAGACCTATACCTTCCGCAAGGATCTGCCATATATCCCGCCAGTTGCGGAATACGCCTCCATCGCCGGCCAGTTTGAAACCAAATGGAAGGAAATCAACACCCGTATGGCGATGAGCAATCAGACACCGGATGAAGCGGTCGAAGAGCTGCGCCAAGCCTGGAACAGCCTGGACGGAGACAGTGTAACCGCCAAGGTTCAGGCCTGGTACGACGCGAACAAAGATAAGCTGAAGTAAACCATACGGTTCTTGGATATAAGGGAGCTGCGGAATGTACCCTATTCCAGGCTCCCGAAATTTATAGAGGAGTGAGAAAGAGCTATATGCCAAAAACACTGCACCAGCCCTCCGGTCCGGCGGCCATACGCTCCAAAGGCCTGAAAAAGCCGGGGCGGGGCCTGTTATTTTATCTCTACCGGGACCGTTATCTGTACTTATTCCTTATTCCGGCCATGTCCTATTTCTTCCTGTTCAAATTTGTCACCCTGTACGGCGAGCTGATCGCCTTCAAGGATTTCCGTCTGCTGGACGGGGTTTGGGGCAGTCCCTGGGTGGGGCTTAAGCATTTCCATACTTTGTTTGGAAGCGCTGATTTCTGGAATGTGCTGCGCAATACCCTGCTGCTGAATTTGTACAATCTTGTTTTTGCCTTCCCGGCTCCGATCCTGCTGGCCCTGCTGCTGAATGAGCTGCGGGTGAACTGGTTCAAGCGGGCTGTGCAGAACATGCTGTATTTGCCATTTTTCATCTCATGGGTAGTTCTGGCGGGGATCATTGTCTCTTTGCTGTCACCTTCCACCGGAGTAGTGAACGCGGCCCTGCGCCTGTTCGGGATCGATCCGGTTTACTTCATGACCAGCACCTTATGGTGGCCTGTGGTGTTCATTGTCTCCACCATCTGGCAAAGCGCGGGCTGGGGTACGATTATCTATATGGCCGCCATCTCATCTATTGACCCCGGCTTATATGAAGCGGCCAAAATCGACGGAGCCACCAAGCTGCGCCAGATCTGGCATATTACGCTGCCGGGTATCCGCGGGACCATTGGTGTCCTGCTGGTTCTGCAGATGGGGAAGATGATGGATGTGGGCTTCGAGCATATCTTTAATCTGCAGAATGCCGCTGTCTTCAGTGTATCCGATGTCATCAGCACGTTCGTGTACCGCACAGGGCTGCAGAACGCGCAATACAGTCTGGCAACGGCTGTGGGATTATTTCAGGCGCTGATTGGGCTGATTCTGGTGCTGACGGTCAACAAAATTGTGAAAAAGCTGGGAGAAGGCGGATTATGGTAAACCGACTGAAAAGTATGCCGCTGTATTTGTTTCTGGCCCTGTGTGCGTTCATAACGGTGTTTCCGATTCTGAATATTCTGGCGATGTCGCTGAGCAGCAGCCGGGCGATCATCTCGGGCGAAGTGGTATTGTGGCCGGTGGAAATTACCGTTCAGGCCTATAAACAGCTGTTTATCGACGGGCAGCTGCTCATCGCCCTCAAGAATACAGTGATCATCACAGCCGTAGGTACTGTACTCCAGATGATTGCAACCACGCTGGCCGCATACACGCTTTCGAAGCGGAGATTGAAAGGACGGCAGATTTTTACGTTTATGGTGATGTTCAGCATGCTGTTCGGCACCGGGCTGATCCCGCTGTTCCTGCTGGTTAAGCAACTGCACCTGATCAATACCTTCTGGGCGATCTGGCTGCCCGGGCTGGTAAGTGCTTACAATCTGTTTGTGATGAAATCATTTTTTGAAGGCCTGCCGGCCGAGCTGGAAGAATCAGCGACGATTGACGGCGCAACGGATCTGACGGTGTTCTTCAAGCTGACGCTGCCTTTATCCAAGCCTATCTTGGCTGCGATTTCGCTGTTCTATGCGGTTGCTCTGTGGAACACCTATTCCAATGCCTTGTATTTCATCAGCAAATCGCAGCTGCTGCCTGTAACAGTCAAGCTGTACCAGATGCTGCAGACGCCGATTGATTCCCTGCTTGCAGGCGGGGATTCCTCCCAATACATCCAGCCGGAGGGGCTGAAGGCCGCGGCGATCATCATAACGGTGCTGCCAATCCTCTGCGTTTATCCTTTTTTGCAAAAGCATTTTATCAAAGGGGTTCTGCTGGGCTCGGTGAAGGGCTGAAGTGCAGAATTCAATTTCCGGAGGGAACACATGAAGGTGACTACAAACTATACACTCGGTTCATTTGCGTTTGATTTACGGAAAAGTCTGGCCCCACCGGAACATCTATGGGTGTGCAGCGGCTATAGTACAGTTGCGCCTTCCGCGCGAACGGTCTGCGGCGTTCAAGGCTGCTATTCACCGCCTTTTGCCGCTAAGGATCTGGGCGTAAAACTTCATATAACAGCGGACGGACATCCTGTCCGGGATAACGGAGACTTAGGCAAGGGGGACTGTGGCGTACTGTATGCGAAGGGCGTATGGCAGCCCGATCAGATCAAAAGACAAGGAACATACCATCATCTGGTGGACGGAAACCTGTTATCACTGGCGGTGTCCAGTGAATTGACGCCTCTGACGGATACCCATGGCTTCCTCCTGACTCAGCGGATCAAGAACCGCAGTCTTAAAACGGTAACGGTTGCTGTTCTACCGGAGCTGGTGCCGGGAAGCCCGGCCATGGTTCCGCTGGACGATTGGGACTATGGAGCACCGCTGACCTCTGCCGGTCCTGCGCTGCAGATTGAGGAAGGAATCTGGGAGAACGAACAGATCCGTATTACCCTGCTTCGGGAAGGGGATCAGGAGCTGAGCCTTGGAGAAGGGGAGGAGGCCGTGTTCCGGATGGCTGCGGTTCTGACTCCTGCCGGACAAGAGTTCCGTTGGGAAGAAGGGCAGACCCTGAAAGAGCTGGGGGGGCGGACAACCGTAGTCTGGGAACGCCGGCTTGAGGAAGCCTGCCGTGAATTGCCGGTGCTGCAATCGGATATTCCGGGTCTGGAAGACTATTACCGCCGCTCATTGATCAGCGGGATGGTCTGTCTGTGGGAGAACCCGGAATTCGCCATTCAGCCTTTTCCCGCCGTCTCCGGCCTGGAAGGTGCAGGAATCTGCTGTTATCCATGGGATGCGGGGGGATACGGTGCAAGAACGCTGGCGCTGATGCTGGGGAAGGACAAAGCAGCAGGGCTCGCGGGACTAATGGCGGCCAGCGGTATTGAACGGCACTCCCGGTTTGCTCCCAGCGGACAAGGGGCCCATGTGCCCTACTCGTATAGCTTATGGTCCTTTCTGAACTTTGCCTGGTCTATCTTTGTACTGCACGGAGAAGGGGCAGAACTGTTCCCGACCATGCGGACACTGGCCTTATATGACGATAGCCGGTTGCCGGAGTGGAATGAGCTGCTGGATTACGGCCTTCAGCCGAACCTGCTGGAAATGCGGGGTGCAGGCTATGAACATATCGTAGCCAGTCCGAATGCCGAGCGGGCCTGGAGTTATGACCGCTTAGCCGATCTGGCGCAGCATCTGGATCTGGCGGCGGATCAGCCCGCACAGGAATGGCGGGACAAGGCGGAGCGTATCCGCCAGTCGATCCGCACCCATCTGTGGGATGAGGACAAGGCCTGGTTCAAGGCCATTTATCCCGAAGGCCATGCGGAATGGATCTATTCGATTCAATATTATGACGCGCTGCGCTTCGGTGCCTGCACCGAGGAGATGAAGCAGGGAATGTTCGCACAGGTTAGGGATGGGGCATTTCTCGGCAAATACGGCGTAAGCAGTATCTCGGCCGAAGATGAGCTGCATTATGAGCAGAATGATCCGGACTGGTCGGGAGGCGGGGCGTATACCGGGGATGGGCCGATGCTGGCGCTGACATTGTGGGAATCCGGACGCGATGAGCTGGCCTGGGATACACTGAAGCGCCACTTCTGGATGGGGCAGCATCTGCCGTATTATCCGCAGGAGCATTACTGTGACCGCCCGGCTGTACCCGTGCATAAGCGGGCGAATGTGGTCGCAGGCTTGGCCGGCGCGGAAGCAATACTGTTTGGCCTGGCCGGTCTCGATCCCCGCCTGGACGGCAGCTTATGGATTCATCCCCGCCCGCCCGCTGAAGGAAAGGTCTCTCTTTCCGGTTTCGCTTTCCGGGGGCATATCATTGATGTGCGGATGAGCCCGGAATGGTGCGAAATCATCTGCAATGACAAGGTAATCTACAGCGGTGTCCCCAGCCTCCGTGAGGTTGTTCAGTCCCCCGGAAGCCTGAGGAATTGAAGAGAGAGAAGGGAGCGGACGCTATGAAGGGAAACTGGAATTTCGAGCTTGTGGTGGTAGGAGCAGGAGTCGGCGGGATCAGCGCAGCCCTGGCTGCTGCGAGGTTGTTCCGGCGGGTGCTGCTGATTGAGGCGGGCCCTGAAGTCGGCGGCACCGGCGTCTTCTCCAGCGTCTCGCTGATCTGCAATTTCCGCGACAGTATGGGACGCCCGGTTACAAGCGGCATTCACCGCGAGCTGTTCCCGGCGGCGTATACCCATTACAACGAACAGCGGGTGCCGACCTATGATGAGCAGTCTCTGAAGTCCACCTATCAGCAGCTCCTGGAAGCTGAGCCAACGCTAACTGTGTGGACCGGGTGCTCGGTGAATGAGGTTGATGTGGAGAAGGGTCGGATTCAGCGACTTCACCTTCAGGGCAATCAGGCTGGAACGGTTGCCGCAGAGGTATTTCTGGATGCCACGGCGGACGGTAATCTGTCCGCAATGGCAGGGATGCAGTACGAAATCGGCCGTGAAGGTGACGGCAAGCTGCAATCAGCCACCGCCACCTTTCGTGTGAGCGGCTTCGATCCCTTGAAGCTGAAGAATCCGGATATCCAGACCTGGCCGGCGATCCATTCCCTGCGGCTTGAGCTGCTGCCGTATTATCAGGAGCTTAAGGACAAGGGGGAGACCGCTAATCCAAGGCAGAGCATCACCTGCTTTCCTTATCCGGACGGCAAGTCGCTGCTCTTCAACTCCACCTCTGTGCTGGGAGTGGACCCTACCCGTCCCGATTCAGTAAGCCGGGGCATGGAGGAGGGTACCCGGCAAGCCAATGAACTGTTCGGGGCCATCTGCAGACATCCGGCATTCCGGCAAGCCAAGCTGGATTATATCGCGCCGCGACTCGGTGTCAGGGAAGGCCGGCGGATCACTGGTGAGTATGTCCTGACAGCCGACGATTGTCTGAACACCCGGCATTTCGGGGATATGATTGCAGCATGCGCTTATTCACTGGACATACACAATCCGGATGGGGGAGCAACCAGACTCGAGAGCATTCCCGGGGACGGTTATTACCATATTCCCTATCGTTCCCTGATCCCTGTGGGCTGCTCCAATCTCCTGCTCGCCTCCCGCTGCATCAGCGGAACCCATGAGGCGCACAGCTCTTACCGGATCATGGCGTCGGTCAGCGCCATCGGTGAAGCGGCGGGGGTTGCTGCCTCGCTGGCCGTGATTCAGGGGAAGGCGGATGTAAGGGAGGTGATGCCTGCACATATCCGTTATGTGCTGCAGCTGCGGGGGCAATTCACAGAAGGTGAAGTGGAGCGGATTCCGCTTCCGGCCAGTCCGCAGCAGGAACAGCCTGGATCATTGGAACCGAACTTCAAGTCAAGTCATGACTGACCATCCAGAAGGGAGGAATAAGCAACGATGAATAGGAGAAGCAGCAAGCAAGCCGTATGGGCGTTGATCATCCTGCTGGTATTCTCCATGGCGGCAGAGGGGTTCCCCTCTGCTGTCTACGGAGAACAATTGAGAGCGAATGCATCACCTGGGGGAATCATACCGCCGGATGCTCCGGGCACTCGCGCCAGCGTAACTGAGTCCGTCTATGAAGAACCGGCTTCCCCGGTCATTACAGACTGGGAAGACTTCCGCAGCAGCTTCGGTAAACATACGCACGCTTTGGCTCTGGAAGCGGAGGACATCGTCATTGACGGGGCAGTGGACGAATGGGATCGCTACGCAGAGATCCGGCTTCCGGAGGCTGCCGGGCAGGTGCTGGTCGAAGGCTGGGGAGGACCTGCAGATGTATCCGCCAGCGTCTATCTCGCTTATGACCAGAGCTACTTCTACTGGGCGGCGAAGGTGACGGATAATGTGCATGCTCCTGTCTCCGACAGCACCATGTGGAGAGGGGACAGCATCCAGTTCGCCTTCAGTCCCGGCGGCAGCTACGGGCCGGAATACGCCATCAATTATATGGACGGGCAGGCGCATGTCTGGCAGTTCAGCGAAGGCGGAGCCGCAGCAGGAGCGGAAGTGATCACAGCTGCAGCCAGACGGACCGGACAGGAGACCTTCTATGAGGTACGAATGCCGTGGTCTGCTATCTCCACGGGTATGCCGGAGAACGGGGAGCTTCCGTTCACGCTGCTGTTCAACGACAATGACGGCGTGGGCCGCCGGGGCTGGCTGGAATGGACACCGGGTATCGGCAAAGCCAAAAGTCCGGCCGACCATGCAGTGGTTCATCTGGTCCCTTCCGCCGACCCTTGGAGCTTCTGGGTGGAAGGTCCCCGGGAGATCAATGTGAATACGACTGTTTCTTATTCGGTGTACGCTGTGAACACGACCAGTGAACCGCATAACCTCCATCTGTCATCCAGCCTGCCGGGTGTTGAAGCGGATTTCACGCTGCCTGCCGGCTCGGCCGCCGGATGGAGCCTGCCGTTCACCACGGCGGACCCCGGAGAGCAGCTGCTTGAATTCACGCTTGCGCAGCAAGGGAGTACTGCCGGCAAGCGGCAGGAGCTGAAGGTGACTGCGGTGCTCGATCCCGCAGAGATTGAGGCCATGCTGGATAGTGTGAATGCACAACTGCCCGGTCTGGAGCAGTTGCTGCTGCAATGTGATGCACAAGGACTGTCCACAGATTATGAGCGGATTGATTATACCGTAATCAAGGACTTCATTGGTTACGGCAAGGAGGATATCGTGCAGGGGCGGCTCGGCAGAGCGCAGTATGTCGCGGCTGAGCTGGAGACGATGCTTGCAGGCAGCAAGCAGCAGCTGGAAGGGTATCTGGATGGCAGCCTGACCCCGCAGTCCGCACCCCGGTATGTCTCCGGACGCCCGGAGATTTCCGGATATTCCTTCGTAGGTGACACCATCGTGAGGAGTACGGGCGTCACCGAAGAACGGCCAATCTTCTTCACGGGCTACGGTCACTTCAACCAGGTGAAGCGGGATATTCCGAAGCTTCAGGATCTCGGAGCTAACGTAATCCAGATTGAGCTGGGGCCAAGGGATGTCATTCTGGACAAACAAGATTTCGTAAACCGCTACACCGTCAACCGCTCCGGTGCGGTGTCTGCTACAGCAGCAATTACAGAAGGGATAAGCCATTCCGGCAATCATTCCCTGAAGATTGCCAATGCATCGCCACGGCAGTCGAATGTATTCATCAATGTCGCCCAGACCATAGCAGTAGAGCCGGAGACTACCTATGAATTCAAGGTATGGGTGAAGGGTGACAATGCCAGGAACGTCTGGTTCCCGGGCGGAACGGGCTGGAAGCAGCGTCAGCCGTTGCCTGGCGGAACCTATGACTGGACAGAAGTAACATTCGAATATACCACAGCGAAGGGGGAGGTATCCTACCCGCTGGTTATTTTATCCGAGAATACAGGTACGGTCTGGGTGGATGACTTAAGCGTCGTCAAGGCTGGGAGCACGGTGAATCTGATTCAGAATCCCGGCTTTGAGGATCTGGGCGGTTATTCCCCAGACAAGGAGTACGTTGTCTCCACCCGCAAAATCCAATCGGAGCTGTTACCGGCGCTGCAGCGGGCTGAGGATTATGATGTTGCGGTCAATCTCCTGATTTCCCCGCATTATTTTCCGGACTGGGTGCTCGCAAAGTGGCCGGAGCTGAAGGTGGAGAATAACGGCTCTATCAAATTCTCCCTGTTTCAGCCGATGGCCCAATCCATTATAGAGGATTATCTGCGGGCCTTGATTCCTGCTATCAAGGATTATGATTCGCTGCAGAGTCTTACGCTCACCAACGAATCGGTCTATACGGCCAATAAGGATGCCTATGCACTGCCTGCCTGGCACGAGTATCTTGAAGGAATCTATAACGGCGATATCGGGCAGCTGAACGGCGTCTATCAAACGGCCTATAGCTCTTTTACCGGTGTGCCTATGCCTGAGAATATTACAGCTTCTCCGGCGTCTTATGACTATGTGCTGTTCAACCAGGATTACTTCGCCGGCTGGCATGAATGGATGGCCGGAATTATCCATGAGCTTGCTCCAGAGTTGCCTGTGCAGGCGAAAATTATGGGTGATCCCCGGGGCAGCCTGTCCTGGGGCGTGGATATCGAGCGCTTCTCGGAGTTCAGCCAGATCAACGGCAATGACAACTGGAATTATATCAACGAAGGCCCGAAGGGCTTCATGGAAGAACTCAGCTTCTATGATTTGCAGGCCTCCTTCAAAGAAGCCCCGGTCTTTAATTCGGAGCATCATCTAATCGCAGACGGGGACAAAATGTATACGCCGGAACAGGCAAAGCATGTCCGCTCCGTACTGTGGCAGAGTGCGATTCACGGCCGGGGCGGATCGGCCATCTGGGTCTGGGAGCGGACATACAATGAAACGGCCAGTACCGAGGGCAGCATTCTGCACCGGCCGGATGTTATAGCACAGGCGGGGCGGACCAATCTGGACCTGAACCGTCTGGCCGGGCAGGTAACCGCCTTCCAGAATGAACAACCGCAGGCGGCGATTCTGTATTCTACCGCTTCTGGTGTCTTCTCGGGTGAATACTCGGCAGTCTCGCTCCGAGCTTATGAAGCATTGTCTTACAGCGGCTACAAGGCCGGATATGTATCTGAAAAGCAGGTGGATAATGGCGGGCTGGACGATTATAAGCTGCTGATTGTGCCAAACGCTTCAAGAGTCAATCCGGAGACGCTGAGCGGGATTAGACAATTTATGGAGCAGGGCGGACGGGTGCTGCTGATCGGCTCCCACGCTTTGGAGCTTACGCCGCACGGCGCGGCGCTCTCTGCCGCAGACAGAAGTTATGTGTTCGCCCATGCGGACAAAATATCCGCAACGGACTGGACCGCAGGCCAAATCAGAGATTACTTGTTACCGGTCCTGCAGACTGTAAATCCGGGACAGCTGCTGCTGCTTGATCCGGCAGACAATGCTCCCGTATACAATGTCGAGTGGAGAACCGTTGAATATGGGGGACATACACTCATGAATGTGGTTAACTATGGCCCGGAACCCGTGGTGGTCAAAGCAGTCCGCAATGGATTAACGGCAAACGGCTTCATGGATCTGATTACAGATCAAAGCACTGCGGGCCAGACTATAGAGCTTCAGCCGCTGACCCCCTATTTGTTCAGTCTGGACTTTCCGGCTGAGACAGATAACTGAGGGTAGTGCACGGCTGCGCTGCAAAAACTGAAACTCAATATAAGAACTAACTTTAGGAGGCACACGTAATTGGATAAGAAGCGTTATGTACAGGTAGGCATTGGCGGCAGGGCGCAATTTTTCTATGAAGCTATTGCGAAAGAGTACAGGGATTCAGCAGAGCTTACCGCTTTTTGCGATGTGAATCAGACACGTATGGATTACGCCAACAAGCTGCTGTCGGAGACACACGGGTATCCGCAGGTGAACACCTACCTGGCTGAGCAGTTTGACACCATGATCGAGACAGAGAAACCGGATATTGTCATTGTCACCAGTGTCGACCGGACCCATCACAGATATATTATCCGCGCGCTTGAGCTTGGCTGTGATGTGATCACAGAGAAGCCCATGACCGTTGATGTGGAGAAATGCAAGGAGATTTACGAAGCGGTGGAGCGTACCGGACGCAAGGTCAGGGTCACCTTCAATTACCGCTATGCCCCCCATCATACGAAAGCCCGCGAGCTGATTGCCTCCGGGGTTATCGGGGAGGTGCATTCTATTCATTTCGAATGGCTGCTGAATACTGAGCATGGGGCGGATTATTTCCGCCGCTGGCACCGGGACAAGCGCAACAGCGGGGGACTGCTTGTACACAAATCTACCCATCACTTCGATCTGGTCAACTTCTGGATCGGTGCGGAGCCGGAAACGGTGTTTGCCTTCGGCGACCTGCGATTCTATGGCCGGGAGAATGCCGAGAACCGCGGCGTAACTTCATTCTATCAGCGTGCCACCGGAAATCCGGCTGCCAAGGATGATCCCTTTGCCCTGCAGATGGATGAGAATCCCTTTCTGAAGGAGATGTACCTGGATGCGGAGGCAGAGGACGGCTATCAGCGGGATCAAAGCGTGTTCGGCGACGGAATCAGTATTGAGGACACCATGGGGGTAATGGTCCGGTACAGCAATAAGGCGATTCTTACGTATTCATTGAACGCCTACATGCCTTGGGAGGGTTACCGGATAGCTTTTAACGGCTCCAAGGGCCGAATCGAAATGAGCATCGTGGAAAAATCCTATGTCAATGCCGGCGGCGACCGTGCCCTGGAGGGAGCTGTGGAGGGCAAGCATATTGTGGTGCATCCTATGTTTGGAGCGCCCTATGAAGTCCAGGTGGATGAAGGAACGGGAGGACACGGCGGCGGCGATCCTGTGCTGCTGAACGATCTGTTCGGAACCCCGGACGAGGATATTTACCACCGTGCAGCCGACCACCGGGACGGAGCCCGCTCCATCATGACCGGAATCGCCGCCAATCAGGCCATGCGGACCGGACTACCGGTCCGGATCAAGGATCTGATTACCATCTAATTTGTTGAAGTAGGCTGGCGTAGGCTGCTTCGTTGGGAAGGGCAGGTTTTGAATACAGTTGTGTGTTTACAAGAGGCATCCCCATCAGTTAATGATGTATGGGGATGCCTCTACTTATGACAGCAGCTTCCCTAAGCAGAATATAAATTACCTTTTCCATAAAATCCTGCACATAATACAACATTCCCCTCATCCTATCTGTCCAAATTCAAAATTGTTGTATAAAAAGCAGGATTTCACCCTTTTCAAGCGGATTAGCAGGTTTATTCTTGTATTTCATACAACAATCTTCCCGAATACCAGGCTATTAATAACTCAAAGTTGCAAAACGTACAACAATGATGCCTAAAGGGCTTACTACCGATGGGGACAGCTATTCATTCTGGAAAAAGAAGCAGAAACAGTCTATCATAAAAACATAGATTTCAGAAATGACAGCCAATTAAGGAAATACAAGGAGATACGATGAATAATTCGATACATATTCTTGTAGCCGAGGATGATAGCGATATCAGCCGGCTGCTGTGCAGTATTATACGGAAAAGCGGTTATGTACCCCAGCCAGCCTTCTCCGGAACCGAAGCGTTACTCTATCTGCAGCAACGGGAATGGAGTATGGTATTGCTGGATTTAATGCTGCCCGGAATGACCGGGGAGGAGCTGCTGGATTGGATCCGTTCACGGGGAGATGTGCCGGTCCTTATCATTTCGGCTAAAGGTGAACAGCATACCAAAGTATCCGCGCTGCGCGGAGGTGCAGACGACTTCATTACGAAGCCCTTTGATCTCGAGGAGGTGTCCGCACGAATCGATTTGCATCTGCGCAGGTATGCACAAATTGCGGCTCCGCCTGTATCGCGCATCATGCAGCATAAAGGACTCCTGCTTGAATCCGACTCTAGAACGGTGACTGCAGAAGGGATGAAGGTTGCACTGACCGCCAGGGAATACAAAATTCTAAGCTTGCTCCTGTCGGCACCCCAAAAAGTATTCACCAAAGCAAATCTATACGAAAGCGTATGGGATGAGCCCTACCATGGTGATGACAATACGGTCAACGTACATATGAGCAATTTGCGGAACAAACTTGTGAAGGCTGCACCGGGAAGCGAATATATCGAGACCGTATGGGGCATGGGCTATCGGCTAAAGCCTTAAGACATTCTTAAGATTCGGCTTTAGAATCTTTTAAGTTATTGTTTCTATACTTGGTCTAAGACAGAAGGAGGCCAAGAGATTATGAATGAAGTTATTTTGCAAACGAATCAACTCTCTAAGAAGTTCCAAGGCGGTGTAGCACTGGATAAAGTAAATTTAACGATCCGCAAAGGTGCTATCTATGGCTTTATCGGGCAGAATGGAGCAGGAAAATCAACACTGATGCGCATTATAACCGGTCTTGCTTTTCCAACCGGAGGAACGGTTGAATTATTCGGCGCAGGCGATGAGAAGTCGTTGACCCGGGCGCGCAAGCGAATGGGGTTAATTATTGAGAGCCCCGCATTGTTCCCGCACATGACTGCCGGAGAGAATCTGGAGGTGAACCGGCTCCTCCGGGGCATTCCCGGTAAAGATAGCGTCGTACGTATGCTGGAGCTGGTCGGGCTACAGGATACAGGCAGGAAGAAAGTAAAGAATTTCTCGCTTGGCATGAAGCAGCGGCTGGGCCTGGCAATCGCCATGCTGAGCGATCCCGAATTTCTGATTCTGGATGAGCCCACCAACGGGCTGGATCCGATGAGCGTCATCGAAATGCGCGAGCTGCTCAAACAGCTTAACCATGAACGGGGATTAACGATTCTGATCTCCAGCCACGTTCTGAGTGAACTGCATCTGCTCGCCAGCCACTATGGCATCATTCATCAGGGAAAGCTGCTGGAACAGCTTACCGCCCGGGAATTAAATGATAAATGCCAGCAATATTTGTTCATTAAATCGGATAATCCGGACAAAGCGGTAACGGTCATTCAGAACGAGCTGAATACCCATGATTTCGAAGTGATGCCGGATGGGGCCATTAAGCTGTTCGGCCGTTTCGGGCAACCCGCGGAAATATCTTCGGCGTTATTCTCTGCAGGTGTACAGATTGAGCAGTTCATGCCCATGGGAGAAGATCTGGAGAGCTACTTCATGAAGCGGATCGGAGGTGCCGGCAATGTATAATCTGATTAGATCCGAGTTGTTCAAGCTGCGCAAGGACCGATCCTTCCGCGTGTTGCTGCTTATAACCGCCGCACTTTCACTGGCCTACCCGCTGCTCTACTATTTTGATAATAAGTCCAGTGGAGCGCCGCAGTTCACGGGAGCAGAATTCCTGATTACATTTATTGCAAGCAATGCATATGTGATCAAATTGGGCGTAGCAGCCCTGGCAGGATTCTTCATCGCCAATGAATATTCAACAGGTGTAATGAAGTCGATCGCATCATCAGGCCACACCAGAGGCAGGCTATTCGCTGCCAAGCTGATTGGATTCTCTATCGGAACCATGGCTATTTCTCTGGTATTCCCGGTCATAAGCACAGCAGAGGTCTCGCTGCTTGCAGGTTTCGGCCACCTGCCGGAGGGTGTAGATTCGTCCTTCATATTACGGGTTCTTGGACTAACGCTGCTGTATACTTCAGGCTACGCGGCAATCGGAGCCCTGTTCACTGCCCTATTCACCGACAGCGGCAAATCAATCGGCTTCTCGATTATTTTCTTTCTATTGATTGATTCCGTTCTGGGCGGCCTGGTTGAATACATTCCTTCCTTAACCAAGGTATATGAATATTCGATCTTCAAGCTTATGGGGGATATCGGCAAGCCCAGAATGGATAGCCATGATCTGCCGGCGCTCCTGCTTGTGCCCATACTGACGATCGCCGTATCCGGGCTGCTCGGTATTCTTGTGTACCGCAGAAAGGAAATCAAATAGATATGAAAGGGGCGGAAGAGTCTTGCTTATCCTGACGCTTATACTGGCTGCGGCGGCAGCTCTTCTGCTTGCCTATCTGCTGCTGCTCAGGCGGGAGCTAAAGCGTATGACACAGCAATTGTACCTTTACAACAAGGGAACTACCGGTAAAAAAATTGAAGTCACCTTATTCGACAACCGGCTGGAAGCGCTAGCGAGTCAAATTAACCGCCAGTCCGGACTTGTCGTCGAGGCAGAAGCACGCAGAAGACGGAGCGAGCAGGAGCTGCGGCAGGCAGTTGCGAACATTTCCCATGACATCCGTACTCCGCTGACCTCCATATCAGGTTATGTTCAACTGCTTGGAGCGGAGCCGGTTACGGATGAGGAGAAGCAGGAATACCTCTCGATCATTCATAACCGGACGAAGCGTCTGCAGGCGTTGTTGAATGATTTCTTCGAGCTGTCCCTCATTGAGTCCCCCGATTATCAGCTCAAGACGGAGCGAATCGGAATGACTGTACTCCTTTCAGAAATACTGGTTGGTTTCTACGACCGTTTCAATGAACAGAACATTATACCGGATATCCGGCTGCCAGAGGAAGACGTGGTTATCTATGCCGATGAATCAGCTATACGCAGGGTGGTTGAGAATTTACTCATCAATACTGTCAAACATGCAAGCGGAGAGGTGAATATTTGCCTCCAAAAGAGGGACGGGTTTGCCGAGTTGAGGATCGTTAACGAGGCGAAGGCATTATCAAGTGACGAGGTAAGGTTGATATTCGACCGTTTCTACACAGTCGACCGCACACGTTCTGCCCAAGGATCCGGACTAGGACTCTCGATTGCCAAAAGTCTTATGGACAAGATGGACGGAACGCTGACAGCCGAGATGCACCAGGATCATTTGATGATGACTTGCCGTTGGAAGATCAAATAGCTCTCATGCAGTGCTTGATATACGAAGCCCCGAACCCTGTCAGTTATCTGCGGCAATGGAATTCCTTGCCTGAATGTTAACTGTAACTTTTACAGCGCTCTGATATTAAGCGAATAAAAGCTCTGTAACATAGGGGGTAGGACCAGCAGGAAGACAAGCTGGCAGCTGCAAGCTATAAGTGAAGGGAGGATGCTTACTTGAAGCATAACCCCATTATTGCTTCGATCACCGAGGAGTCACAGATTGATCAGGCGGTTGTCTGCGGTGTGAAGCGTGTGAATCTGATGACCGGGAACATCAACAACCTGGGGCAGATTGTGAAGCCGCTGCAGCATGCAGGCAAGCAGGTATTCGTCCATGTGGAGATGGTCGGCGGAATTGGCAGAGATGCGGCGGCGATTCAGTATTTGGCCGAAGCCTTCCGGATCGACGGGATCATTACCACCAAGAGCAATGCCATCGCCACAGCCAGAGCGCACGGGCTCGCCAGTATCCAGCGGTTCTTCGCCATTGATACGGCAGCGATAGAAACCGCGCTTCGGATGATCAAGACCTGTAATCCCGATGAGGTCGAGCTCATGCCCGGACTGATGCCGAGAATCATCAAGGATATGAAGCAGCGCATTAAGCAGCCGCTGATCGTAGGCGGACTGATCCGGGAAAAGCAGGAAATCAGCAGTGCGCTGGACAGCGGCGCCGATTATGTCTCCATTGGGGACGCGGCCCTGTGGCAGTGGAAGCGTGAAATAAGTGAATAACGTACCCCGGGGTGGAGACGATGAGAAAACCCAGCGGTCAGTTATTAGCATTCGATGGAGCCTTACGAGGCTGTAATCGGAGGCTTAATTTCTGGAGCTGGTTTTTTTGTGCGGAAATTCCGGCGCGGAGAACCAGTGAACCTGAATGAAAAGGAGCAAGCGCTGATGGACATCGCTTCATATGAAGCCTACTGCTTTGATTTGGATGGGACCGTGCTGATTGGCGATCAGCTGCTTGCGGGTGTGGTGGACACGGTTGCGGAGCTGCGGCGAAGAGGCCGGAGAGTTCTTTTTCTGACCAACAGCTCGGTCCATACTCCCCGGGATTGCCAGCGCAGACTGGAGCAAATGGGGCTGGCCTGCGGGGAAGAGGAAATCTTGACTGCACTCTATGTCAGCGGCAGCTACTTCGCACGGGAAGAGCCGGAAGCCAGGGTGTATCTGGTTGGAGAAGCGGTGATGCGAAGGCAAATGGAGGAGTTCGGAGTGGCCGTAACCGGGGACCCTGAGGCAGCAACCCATGTGCTGGTAGGCATGGACCGCGAATTCAATTATGAGAAGCTGGTGCTCGGAATGAGAGCGGCAAGAGGGGGCGCCAGGCTGGTGGCGGTCAATCCCGATCCGGCCTGCCCGGTGCCCGGAGGTTATATCCCGGATACCTGGGCGATTGTCAAAGCGCTGGAAACTGCGGCAGGGACAGAGGCTGAGCTGATTATTGGCAAGCCTTCTCCCTATTATGCGCAGGAGGCGCTTCGCCTGCTGGCTTGTCCCCCGGAGCAATGCCTGATGGTGGGTGACCGGCTGGAGACAGACATTCTAATGGGTAACGGCAGCGGCATGCAGACGGCCCTAGTCCTTACCGGAGTTAGTACAAGAGCAGATATCACGCGACAGCAGATTCTTCCGGGTTATGTTCTGAACTCCCTGGCTGATCTGTTCAACAAGCAAGCCGAACCCCAATAACAGGAGGATGAGAAACTATGCAGGATTGTAAAATACTCGCCCACCGCGGCGCAAGCGCCTATGCCCCGGAGAATACACTGGAAGCCTTCAGGCTCGCGGTGCAGCAGCATGCCGACGGTCTGGAAATCGACATTCACCTGACCAAAGACGGGGAGATCGTGGTGATTCATGATGATACGATCGACCGCACCTCTAATGGCAAAGGAGATATTATGTCCTACACGCTGGCTGAGCTGAAGGCCTTCCGCTTCAATAAGGGCTTCGAGGAGCAATACCCGGAAGCGCAGATTCCTTCCCTCCGTGAAGTGCTGGAATTGGTGAAGGGACATGACTTATATCTGAATATTGAAGTGAAGGATATCCTCTCGAAGTCGGAGCTGTATAACGGACTCGGGACAGAGGCGGCGAAGCTGGTGGAGGAGTATGGCCTCAGTGGACAAGTGATCTTCTCTTCCTTCAATCATACCTCTATGGTAAGGCTCAAGGAATCTTGCCCGGAGATGCGGACAGCGCTGCTCTATATTGCAGGATTGTACGAGGGCGGGAAATATGCGCAAATGACCGGAGCCGATGCTCTGCATCCCTTGTACATCGGGGTTAACCGCGAACTGGTAGAAGAAGCGCACGCAGCAGGTGTTCAGGTCAACGCCTGGACAGTAAATGATCCGGAGCATATCCGCATGATGCTGGAGGCCGGTGTAGACGCGATCATCACTGACCGTCCGGATGTCTGCTATCAGCTTAGAGAGGTACGCGCATGAAGCAGACCCAGATACTGGCTCACCGGGGAGCAAGCGCCTATGCACCGGAGAATACGATGGCCTCATTCGGGCTGGCTCTCGACATGGGGGCGCACGGCATTGAACTGGACGTGCAGCTGACCCGGGACGGGAAGCTGGTGGTGATCCACGATCTGTCCATTGACCGGACTTCGGACGGGACCGGTCTGGTCGGAGAACTGACGCTCGAAGAGCTGCGGCAGTATGATTTCTCGTATGCTTTTGCCGGGAAATACGGAACGGACGGAAGCCGCCTGCCGGAGCTTGGCGAGGTGATGGAGTTCGCCATGAAGCACGGGCTGTACATCAACATCGAGACCAAGGATTATTCCCGGCCTTACGGTGAAGTGAATATGCGGACAGCGGAGCTGGTGCGCCGTTATGGCTACACAGAGAATACGCTGATCTCTTCGATTAATCACAATGCCGTGGCCCGGCTGAAGCGCGATTACCCGGAGCTCAAGACGGCGATTGCGTTCATGGAGAGCTTCTACCGGCTGGAGGAATATGCGGCGAATTGCCGGGCGGATGTACTGCATCCGTATTACCCTGGCGTAGATGAAGCCTTCATGGAGCTGGCGGACCGCAGCCGGTTCGAGGTTAATCCCTGGACGGTGGACGATGAGGCGGAGATGATCCGCTTGCGGAATCTGGGGGTTACGCGGATTATGACCAATAAACCGGACCTTGCGCGGGAGTGCCTGAAGAACTGATAGACGAATGGAAGCAGGCGGAAGAATCCGGCTGGAGGAGGAGAATATGAGCGGCATCGTTCTGGAGAAGGTAACCAAGAAATACGGAGACAAGCTGATTATTGAGGATTTGAATCTGACGATTGAGAGCGGCAGCTTCACGGTGCTGGTCGGCCCTTCCGGGTGCGGCAAGTCTACGACGCTAAGGATGATTGCCGGACTGGAGAATTCCACGGAGGGCTCGATTCACATCGGCGGGGTAAGCATGAACCAGGTAGAGCCGGGCAAACGGAATCTGGCGATGGTATTTCAGAATTATGCCTTGTACCCGACCATGACGGTCGAGAAGAACATTGAATACGGGCTGAAGAATAACAAAGTGCCGAAGGAGGAACGCAAGCGGCTAATTACTGAAATTGCGGAGACCGTCGGACTGACCAGGCATTTGCACAAAAAGCCGGAGTTTCTCTCCGGCGGTGAACGCCAGCGGGTCGCTTTAGCCCGGGCTATGGTGAAGAAGCCTGCTGTGTTCCTGATGGACGAGCCGCTGTCCAATCTGGATGCCAAGCTGAGGCAGCAGATGCGCGCGGAGCTGATCGAGCTGCATAAGAAGCTGGGTGCGACCTTTGTCTACGTAACCCATGATCAGGTGGAGGCAATGAGCATGGGCACCCGGATCGTGCTGATGGATGGAGGGAAGGTCATGCAGGAGGATAACCCGCACAACCTGTATTACGATCCGGCCAACCTGTTCTCCAGCCGTTTCATTGGCACCCCTCCGATGAATATTCTCGCACTCGACCGCTGCGGGGATGAGATCCGTAAGCTGGCTCCGCAGCAGGCCCGGTATCTCGGCTTCCGGCCGGAGAAGGCGAAGTTTGCCCTGGAGCCGGGAATGGAGCCGGACAATACCGTTAGCCTGACGGGCACGCTCAGCGGCCGGGAGCTGCTCGGGTCGGAGATTATCTACAAAGTGCAGCTGGAGAACGGGCTGATCATTTCGGTGAAATGCTTCGACCGTCCGGAACGCGAGCTGGAAGCCGTGAAGCTCTACGTGAAGAAGGAGCATCTGGCATTCTTCGACGCGCAGGAGCAGCGGGTCCGGGGAGCTGCACAGTCCGGAAATAGCACTGCCGGAAGCATTGGTGATTCGGCATGAAGCGGCTGCGCCCGTCCGTGAAGGTGCTTCCCTATCTGCTGGTTGCTCCGGCGGTGATCATCCTGACCGTATTTTATCTCTATCCGATTCTGTACAACATCTATTTGAGCTTCTTCACCTGGAATATGCGCGGGCCGATGAAGTTCGCCGGACTCAGCAACTACGCAGAGCTGTTCAGCGGCCGGGATTTCCTCCATACCCTGCTCAATACGCTGCTGTACATGGTGATGGACGTTGGGCTGGTGATGGTGCTGGCGATGGGGCTGGCGCTCTTTTTACAGAAAAACACGCCGCTGAACCACTTCATCCAGACGCTGAGCTTCACGCCCAATATCATCTCGCTGGTATCCGTATCGCTGATCTGGATGTGGCTGATGAACACGGATACGGGGCTGTTCAATTATCTGCTGTCTGTGCTGGGAGCAGCGCCGGTGGGCTGGCTGACCGATAAGGATGTGGCCCTGTTCTCGCTGGTGCTGGTCTCGGTCTGGAAATCCGTCGGGTTCAATGCACTGATCATTTGCTCCGCCTTGGGCTCCATTCCGGGGTATCTCTATGAGGCTGCGGCTCTGGACAATGCGTCCAAGCGTTCCGTTTTCTTTCAAATTACGCTCAAGATGATCTCACCGACCTTGTTCTTCCTGATCCTGATGAATATCATTGGCTCCTTCCAGGTGTTCGAGACGATCAATATCATGACACAGGGTGGTCCATCCAACGCAACGAACACGCTGATCTTCAGCATTTATAAGCAGAGCTTCGAATATTACCGGGTCGGTTATGCTTCCGCGATGGCGGTCGTGCTGATGGGTATCGTGGGGCTGATTACGATTTTCTACTTCAAAGCACTGAATAATCGGGTTCATTACCGCTAAAGGGGTGAAACAATGAGAGTTTGGCTCCGGCTGCCGGGCGCAGGACTACGGATCATAACATCGGTGCTGCTGATCGTGATCTTCCTGATGCCGTTCTATTGGATGATCCTCACCGCGTTCAAGACGCTGGGCGAGGTGCTTCGGATGCCGCCGAAATTCTGGGTGGATTCTCTGCAATGGCAGAATTTCCGGGATGCTTTTACGAGGATTAACTTTCTGCATTATACCCGGAATTCCCTGATCATTACGCTCGGGACGATGCTCGGCCAGCTGGTCGTTGTTGTGCCGGCAGCCTATGCATTCGCAAGATATCAATTCAAGGGTAAAAATGCGCTGTTCGGCATCGTGCTCGTCACCATGATGATTCCGGGCCAGCTGATCTTTCTGCCAATCTTCGTGATGTTTGCGAAGTCCGGGCTGCTGAACACGTATGTATCACTCATCGTGCCCTTCATTGCCAGCGGTACAGCCATCTTCATGCTGCGGCAGACCTTCATGCAGGTGCCGGATTCCCAGTTGGAGGCAGCCCGTCTGGATAATGCCAGTGAGTTCAAAATCATCTACACGATCATGATGCCTGCCGCTGTGCCCACCTTGTCCACACTCGCGCTGCTGACGTTCATCGGGACGTGGAACAGTTACTTTTTCCCGCTCGTATGGACCACAACGGATGCTGTCCGGACCTTGCCGCTTGGAATTCAGAAGCTTCAGGATGTGGAGGGGCTCAGCCCGCAGATCGTGATGGCCGGGAATATGATGCTGATCGTGCCGATTCTGCTCGTCTTCCTGATTGCACGCAAGCAAATTATCAAAGCGTTCACCTACATGGGAGTGAAGTAGCGGGAGTAAACCTGCGGCCTTGCATGTTGAATACCAAATACAGCAGTTCATGGAGGAGAAACGAATAATGAAGGTATGGGGAAAAAGAGTAACTCCGCTGCTCGCCACTGTTGCACTGACCGCCGTTCTTGCAGGCTGTGCCACCACCGAAGCTGAATCCAGTGTAGCGGCCTATGAGAAAGGTGATTCCGTCCTCGAGCTGAATTTCTGGACTTCTGCCGTGGAGGATGTGAACCAGAATCTGGTGGACCAGTTCAACGAGACCAAGGGAGCCGAGCTGAATATCCATGTGAATGCTGAATATCAGGGGGATTACTGGGAAATGCAGCAGAAGATCAACGCTGCAGCCATAGCGGGTACGCTGCCGAATGTTTTTATTGATGAAGTGGCGATGACTAAGGGCTTTGCCGACAGTGACATTATTGCCAATCTCGAACCGTTCATGGAAACGGACAAGTTCGACACCTCGGATTTCAAAATCGGCGACCTCGGCAACCTGTATCTGGGCGAGGATCTGTATGCCTTTCCCCATATGCGGAGTGTTCCCGTGATGTATGTAAACAAGACGCTCGCCGCTAAAGAAGGGCTGGATCCGAACGGACCGGCGACCTTTGCCGAACTGGAGGCCTATCTGCAGACCGCATATGATGCTACCGGCCAGCCGCCGATGTACCTGTTCAACTATGACTTCTGGGTGATGGAGGCGCTGCTGCATTCGTACTCGGATACCAATGTGGTCAATGAGGATGAGACGAAATCCAACATCAACAGCGAAGGCGCAGTGAAGCTGATCACCTTCATTGAAGATCTGGAATCCAAGGGTCTGATCAAAGTACTTGGGGTCACGGATAAGGATGCCTACTATGCCTCCATTGCCAATCCGGGCACTGCGCTGATCTTCTCCAGTGTCGGCGGCTACAAAACGTTCGCCGGCATGGCCGCAGAGAGTGGAATTGATCTCGGCGTATCCATGATTCCTGCCGGAGAAGACGGCAAACGGGGCGTCCCGGTCGGCGGATCGAATACGTATCTGGCGAATACGGGAACGGATAATGAGAAGGCAGCCGCTTTCGAATTCATGAAATGGCTGTCGGATACCGAGCAGGCGGCGTATGCTTCTGCCAATACCGGATATCTTCCGACCCGTCTTACTTCCCTGGACACAGACTTGATGAAAGAGACCATAGCTGCTTTCCCTGGCTACAAGGTCGCTTCCGAAGAGCTGGAATTCAGCAAAATGCGACCGATGACCGGTACGTACCATGAGATTGAAGATCTGATGGGCACACGCATCAACGATATCTGGCTGGAGAACCTGCCAATACAGGAAAGCCTGGACACCCTCGCTAAAGAGGTGGATGACATCCTGAACCGCTGATTATAGATGATGTTTAAAGCAAGCAGAGCAGTGAGTCTCCGGTAACGGGAGAATCGCTGCTCTGCTTTTTGGGCTCACTGCGGCTGGTTTCTGCGCGTGTTGGGCAAATTCACCTAAGCTATTCATTCATAGACGAATATGGGCTATACTGAAGTTTCTGTTAATCTATATCCGCAAAAATATATGTAATCGCTGAGTTCCGTAATGGAAGCGGGGAAACCAAGTTTTCTGGGGTGAATCTCGAGGAATCGAGTAGGGCTACTCTTCAAGCCCGAATCCGGCAGCTAACTCCGTAAGCGACATGAGAGGATGCACAGGTAATGCCGTATATTGACGTCAATGGAACTACCCTCTATTACGAGGTGTCGGGCAGTGGTCTGCCCATTGTTTTTATTCATGATTATTCGACTTCACATCATCTGTTCGAGCCTCAGGCGGAGTATTTCAGCAAGCGGGCGAAAGTGATCTTGTTTGACCTAAGAGGGAATGGGCAATCCGGTAAAATGGATGTGGAGATCAGCCGGATTGTAGACACGCAGTGTGAAGATCTGAAGGGATTATTGGATGGACTGTCCGTAGAACGGGCCGTCATCGTAGCTTGTTCCAGCGGTGCTGTGCTTGCCCAGAAATTCGCCTATCTGAATCCTGAACGGGTAATTAATCTGGTGTTGGTGGACAATTACATCCTAGGAGATTGTACGTCTAAAGGCAGCAAAGTGCTGGAGCTCTTTCAAATCTGCGCATGGGCCGCCCATTATCTTCCGGCTGAAATGTTCATCCGTTCTTTGCGCATTACATATAACAAATGGCTGTCTGCGTATCATATTCTGAGAAGAGAGCTTGTCCATGAACGGACAACAGAATTGATTAAACAGCGTCTGGCACTAAGACATACGGACAGCTACGGGTTTGCACTAAGGCTGCAGGTTCCCGTTCTTTGTGTATCAGGCAATCAGAATGAGCGGGTTCTGGAGCAGGTGAGACAAACAGCGGCCAAATATCCGCTCGCCACGCTGGCAATACTGGAAGATGCCATGTATCCCAGCCATTTATGTCAGCCGCAGCACTTCAACCGGCTACTGCTTGATTACCTGAAAGACCAGCAATGCTTCCAGCGGAAAATTTATTAACGGCACCTGTAGAAAATCTTTGACAAGTATAACAGGTACCGTTATAATAAATTCAACAGGTACCGTTACATTGATTGACAGGTACCGTAAATATATCCCTGGGAGGATTCATAATGAATATGAATGCTGAATTGTACGACAAGCTCGCCAAGCTGCAATGGCTGTTGCAGAGACAGCATCTGAAGAACCACGCCGCTGTTGGCCCTATGGCAGATACGTCACGGGGACAAGGCAGGATCATGGCGTTTCTCCGGATGAAGGACGGAATCAGCACGAAGGATTTATCCTATATGCTGGACATTCGTGTATCCTCGCTCAATGAATTGCTGGCCAAACTGGAGAAGGCCGAATATATCACCCGTCAGCCTTCCGAGACAGATAAACGCATCATGCTGATTTATCTGACGGCGAAAGGGCGGGAGGAAGAGGGCCAGGAGGTTGAGGGCGGCAGCATATTTTCAGTCCTGTCTCCAGAAGAACAGGCAGCCTTCGGTGAATACCTGGTCCGCGTCATTACAGCCTTAGAAGAAGAACTAGGAACAGATGCAGACCGTGATGTAATGGCTATGTGGATGGAGGCCGCTAAGGAGCGCATAGGATCAGAGGAATTCGACAAGCTGATGGCTATGCGCGGACAAATGAGCAGTATGTGGGGAAATATGGATGACGGACGCTTTAGCGGAAGATTCCCCGGATTTGGCCGGGAAGGTCAAGGCGGCGGCATGAACGGCTTCGGCTGGCCTTCCAGAGATGGTAGAGACGGCTCGAAGGACAACTCCAGTGATTCGGATGACAAGTAAGTAAAGCATTTCCTATTAGCAGCAGCGGCGCTGTCTTTCCCGAAGAACTGAAGGCAAAGGCAGCGCAATAAAGATTTTACCAAATACAGTCTGAAACTGACGATTAGTCAACACCCGCTCACGAGACCCGTATTGTCATTTGTTACGGGTTTGTTTGGTGCGGCGCAAAGTTCGTAATCAATTTATAGTTAGAATTCTAACTAATGTAGAGACTAACATACACGAAGAAAGTGGTGAATCGCATGGATACAGAAAACCTCCATTACTTTGAGAAAGCACCGGTTGCAAAAGCCGTAGCGCACTTCGCAATACCCATGATGCTTGGAACGTCAATGAGTGTCATCTATTCCATTTTAAACGCCTTTTTCATAGGCACCCTTAATAATACTGCCATGTTAACTGCACTTGCCTTAACCTTACCGTTATTCGCGGTCATTATGGCGCTGGGTAACCTGATTGGAGTCGGCAGCAGTGCCTTCATTTCCCGTCTGTTGGGAGAGAAAAATACGGCTGATGTTAAGCATGTGTCTGCATTCGCCTTTTACAGCAGCCTGGTTCTCGGTCTTATCGCGATGGCCGTCGGCCTGCCGCTCATTAATTCTATCGTACATGGCCTGGGGGCAACGCCTGACTCCTTCGGATTTACCAAGGACTACGTTACCATTATGCTTATTGGCTCACCCTTCGTCGTATTGTTCTTCACACTGGAGAATATTGTGCGCTCGGAGGGAGCCGCGATAACATCTATGATTGGTATGCTGCTTAGTGTGGCCGTGAATATAATTCTCGATGCGCTGGTCATCTTCGTCTTCCACTGGGATGTAATCGGTGTTGCGTCTGCCACGGTCATTTCTAACATAGTTGCGAGTGCTTATTACGCCTATCATATAGGATTTAAGAGTCAATTCTTAACGGTCTCACTGAAACAATTCAAGGCTACCAAGGTCATTCTGGGCAATGTATTCAAAATCGGAGTTCCCGTCTTTGTGATGAGTCTCTTCATGGGTGCCATGTCACTCATCTTTAACCGTTATCTGGTCGAATATGGGGAGCAGGCTATTGCGGGCTTCGGAATTTCCTCACGACTGCTGCAATTCCCCGAGTTAATCCTGATGGGCTTAAGCGAGGGCGTCGTGCCGCTTATTGCCTTCTCTTTTACAGCCAACCGGTTGCGCATGAAGCATACCATTCAATTCACCATTAAAACAATTCTGGCGTTAGCCATCTTGTTCGGCGTTATCGTCTACCTGGTCTCTGACCACTTAATTGGTCTATTCACCAATGATCCGCAATTAATTGAAATGGGCAGCTACATTCTGCATGTCACGTTCTTGTCCTTGTTCATTACAGGTATGACGACGCTATTCACGGGGATCTTCCAGGCAACAGCACAAGGGACCGCCGCCTTCATTATGTCAGTGATTCAAGGCGCCACTCTGATACCTGTGCTCTACATCGCCAACCGGATGAACGGATTCCATGGGGTGGTCTGGTCGCTGGTCATTTCCGATGTCGTGGCGTTCCTGGTCGGGGCCATCATGCTGTATGTTCTGCGGAACAAATTGCAGCCGGACTTGGTGAGTTTAGCACAGTAGGATCTGGATTCAGCGCTTGATAAGACAGCCAAGGATAGATACTCTATATAGATTGAACTTAAAAATATACGGACAGGGAAAAGTGGCGGAGGAGAATTTTGGAACTGTAGGAGCGATAGCGTCCGCCTTTGTCTGCGGATTTCCACCGCGAATAGCGGTACAAATCAAGAAATCTGCAGACAACAGCGGCCGGAGGGCCAAACATTCTTTGGAGTCACGGCAATCCCATGTTAGAAAAATACAAGTTCAATCTCTATAGAGGGAGCCGCAAATATACCGAAGTCTTCAATGAAGGAGCGAGATTCATGAATGTGGTGGAAAAAGTGCCTTCCATAGCAGCTGGTTATCGTCATACGGTCCTGCTTAGGCCGGATGGGGCGGTAATGGCAGTGGGCGACAATAAATATGGTCAATGTGACGTAAGCGGCTGGCAGGATATGGTGGCAATTGCTGCAGCTAATGCCCATACGGGTAATTCACATACCCTCGGACTCAGATTAGACGGTACGGTGGCCGCTGTGGGCTGGAATAAGCATAATCAATGCGAGGTAAACGGCTGGCAGGGTATCGTGGCGGTTGCTGCGGGTTGGCGCCGTTCGGTTGGCATTCAATCGGGTGGCAAGGTAGTGGCCGTGGGCCGGAATAATGAAGGTCAATGCGATGTACACAGCTGGCGTGACATTATAGCGGTTGCAGCTGGCGATTGGCATACCGCCGGACTTACAAGGGACGGTACGGTGACAATCACGGGGAATAACCGGTATGGCCAATCCAATGTAAGCAGCTGGCGCAATATAGTGGCGGTTGCGGCAGGTTATCTCCATACCGTCGGACTTCGAGCAGATGGCACGGTAGTTGCAGCAGGCCGGAATCACGAAGGCCAATGTAACGTAAACACCTGGCAGGACATAGTGGCGATAGCATCCGGGAGTCATCATACTATCGGGCTGAAAGCAGACGGTACTGTGGAAGTTCAAGGCTGGAATAAACACGGCGAATGCAATATAAGTGACTGGCGCGGTATCGTGGCGGTTGCGGCAGGCTGTGCTCACAGTGTCGGGCTTAAGTCAGATGGCACGGTGGTGGCGGCAGGTGATGATACATATGGTCAATGCGAGGTAAGCAGCTGGCCTTTCGGACAGCTGGAGGACTGTTGAGAGCAGGACGAAATACGAATAAATCATACGAATCAGGGCATTGTAATCAATGGAAAAGTTGATAAAAGATGATCGTAAATCGCGGCATTTTGAATTCCCCGGGAGGTTAAGACAATGACAAATCAGGATTCGAAGGAGCTTCTTCGTCTAAAGCACGAGCAAGATGAGCACAAAAAGCAGTTCACCAATTTTGCCCGAAGTGTCAGCGCCCATGGCGAGGCAGAAGCCGGCCAGGAATTTAGTGTTGACCGTGTGCCTGACGATCAGAACCGTATGAAATCTGTAGAGAACAAACGGGATTAATCTTAAAAAGTTAAATGAAGCCGGTCCCTTTCGGGACCGGCTTACTTATTATTTGCTTTGCAGATAATAATCAATGATCACCTTGGCGGTTTCCCGGGCATGCTCCGCAGGCTTGGGATCGGTCTGCAGCATGGCTGCAGTAATCGCGCCTTCCACTAACAGAGACAGACCGCTGGATAAGGCTTCGCGATTCACAGACGGACATTCATTCAGAACAGAATCGATGTATTTTTTCATAAAAGCTTTGTAATTACGGGCTGCTTCATAGTAAGGATGGGAGTGATCCATGAATTCCGCTGCCGTCTTAATATAGACGCAGCCATTAAATTCCGGCTCCCCGAACCATTCTCCAAGCATATCGAATACAGCTAATAATTTATCCCTGGGTGTTTTTGCGCTCTTGTTGACTGAGTCTTCGAACCGTTTTCTCCATTCGTCATCGTACTTCATGAGATAAGCAAGGACAAGCTCATCCTTGGAACGGAAATGATTGTAGAGCGTCATTTTGGCTATGTTCGATTCAGAAACAACCTGGTCTACACCGGTAGCCCGGATTCCCTGTTTATTAAATAAGTCGGAGGCGACAGTTAGGATATGTTCTTTTTTACTTTTATTAGCCACAGGATTCCCTCCGGTTCACAGTATTTCAAAAGTATACAGATCAGTCTATCTATTATAAATGGCCCACGGTTACTACGCAAATGATAAATCTAAAAAAATAACTTGAAACTATACAGACCTGTATGTATACTATTGAGTATCGGAACAGGTAAGCTGGTTACCGGTAATAATGGGGAGGTTGGTTCAATGACTATACAATACAGCTATGCACAAGTTGAAGGTTTGAATATTTTTTACCGCGAGGCAGGGAGCAGGGAGAAGCCTACACTTCTTCTGCTGCATGGATTTCCTTCTTCATCGCACATGTACAGAAACCTTATTCGTGAACTCGAAGTCGATTACCATATCGTAGCTCCGGACTATCCCGGTTTCGGGAACAGCGATCAGCCGTCAACTTCAGAATTCACGTATACCTTCGACAATCTGGCCTTGCTGATCAATGCATTCGTTGAACAATTGAACCTGAATCAATATATCCTGTATGTTCATGATTATGGTGCTCCGGTAGGCTTCCGTTTGGCCCATATGCATCCGGAACGCGTTCAAGCCATTATTTCACAGAACGGAAATGCTTATGAAGAGGGAATCGGAGAGTCATGGGCACCGATGCGTGCCTTTTGGAATGATCCCGGGAATCCGGCCAGTCTTGAAGGTATGCTCAATCTGCTGACACCGGAACTGACGAAGTTTCAGTATGTGAATGGAACCCGTAATCCTGAGGCCATAAGCCCTGATAACTGGAATATGGACCAAATTGCCCTGGATCGTCCGGGGAATCAAGACATTCAACTGGCTCTCTCTTACGATTATCAGAATAATTTGAAACAATATCCGGTCTGGCAGGAATACTTCCGGAACTCTCAGCCGCCTTTACTCGCTGCGTGGGGTAAAAACGACTTTTTCTTTGGACCGGAGGGAGCCTTAGCCTTTCAAAAGGATTTAAAAGATGTGGAGGTTCATTTGTTAGATACAGGGCATTTCCCGCTCGAAGAAGATCTGGAACTCAGTGTGAGCCTCATCCGCAGTTTTCTGGCTGAACGTGTAAAATAAATTGAACTGCACCAAGTATTTGAACCGTACGAGGGCTAAAATCAATGCTGTCAGATTAATTTCAGCAATTTGTAAACCATTCGTTTAAAACTTACGAATGGTTTTTCGTCTAAGGGTGAACCATTATTCTAGATCGCCCCGATAAGCATTTATTACACGTCTGTAAAAAAATGATGATTTCGTGCTAGCCAAAGCGATCCCAACTCCATCAAAATATTAATGATTCTTTGTGGTACGTATCTTTCTGACACTGACAAAGCTCTATGAGAATATTGCAAAGGTATTTATACCATATAATTACTATATAAAGGGAAACTATACCATATATTATGCGTCTATAATATATGTATATCCCATTTTTACCATTTGAAGATATACATAAATTCTACTGGGAGGTAATTGAATGTCGAAGAAACAGTTTAGAAAACATTTTGTTCTGGCAGGTTCGTTGATTTTATTAGTGAGCAGTTCAGGTACATCATTCGCTGCGTACCAGCATGATATTCTATCTAGGATTTGGTCTCAGGGAAAATCAAGCGTCACATACTATGCTCAATCCACATTTGATGCTGCTACAAAAACACAAATTCAAACTGCTATGAGTGAATGGAATAATGCTTTGCCTTCAGGTAATTTTATGTATAAGTCAGCTGCAGATACGAATGATACTCAACCCAGCCAGAATAGCATCTTTACCATTACAAAGTATCCTTATGGAGCTACCTCATATACAATTGAGAATAATTTTTATCTTTCTTCAAATATAGTTATTGAATCAGATCTTAGGGTGAATTCCAGTTTAAATTGGGCGAATTCACCAAAACCGGACTATTATGATATCCAAAGTTCATTCACTCATGAATTCGGTCATACCCTTCGTGTTGATCATTCCCCAGTTTATGAAGATACAATGTTCGGATCGAGTTCGACTAATACTGACTACAAGAGAACGTTGACAGCTGCTGATCGAGAAGCGGCACAGTACTCCGTGTCGAGATGGAAAAGCAATCTATTTAAAACAACAGATAATGATGAAAGCTCCGATTCAACTAATAAGGGTAAGATTATCATTCATTCTGAACCCGAAGTTATTCAATATGACAAAAATCAGCTTGTAAATGAAGCAGATGTTATTGTTTCAGGCAAGGTAATATCCCAAGAAGTAGTAAAAGACTTCGAGGGATTTCCCGTGACTGATACTTTGATTAGGGTTCAAACGGTTTTCAAAGGAGAACCGGGCGAGACAGTTGAAATACGGGTAAACGGTGGGGAAACAGATGATATTTTATATACTCTTGATGAATCAGCTGCTCCGACATTTAAAGTTGGAGAAGAAGCTGTTGTATTCCTTAGTAGTAATAAAGGATTGAGACCCGATAAAGACGATTTTGGCTATTACTTAGTAGGACAAGCTCAAGGAAAGTTTATTCTTGGAGGTATTCAACCAAAAGACATAATCGAAAATAATACCGATACCCAAAGTTTTGATTTCAACAATTTTCAAAATGAAATAAATAATCTCGAACAGTATAATAATGAATACGAAATTCCAAGGTCATATCTTCCTGAAGGCGAAGAAAGCAAAATCTAACGGAAAAGGCATAAAAAGCAGCCGGCTGGCTGCTTTTTATGCTGTTAGCGCAACTTCTTGTATTTAATTGCGTTAATTTAGTAGTTTTACAAAAAGGAGGAATTGTAATTAAAATGAAATTTTTTTCATTGATTTTAAGCATCTTTCTGATTCTCCTAACATCAGCTTGCGCTAGAGATGTTACTAGCACAGATTCGCCAAATGAACTTGCGGAACCTTTTCGTGTTGCGTTAGATGAATTAATTTCAACCGATACTGCCCTTAATGCAAATATGGAGTATATTTCTCTGGTTTTAAATGAGGGGATTTCTTTAGAAAATTCTGAAAAGCAAGGTATTGAAGAATACCTACAAAAAAAATATAAAGTGAAAATTTATAACTACAGCTATGAGCAATTGATGGAAAAGAAACTATATAAGAAGGATGAAAATATGCTTAAAGGCATACTTTTGACCATTGAAAAGCAGAAGCAGCCGGACAACAAGAATGAGATGACTATTGAAATAAGTAAATATCGTTCAAATGAAGGGGCAATCGCTTTGGAAATGATATTAGTTTATCAAGAAGGACAATGGAAAGTCGCTGAATATAGTCAGATTAGACAAAGTTAGGGGCTGGCTAATCTCCAAAGTAAAGTTACCCGCCAGCGGTTAATCAAGGGAAGAAATCATTAACGAACCGCATGAAGAGCCTACTCCGTAAAGATCTGATTAACAGCTTTTGCACCTAATAAACAGCCATATGACCCTCCAAGTGGGTCATATGGCTATTTTTGCGTGTACGGAAATGCAGGGAGCAGCACTTTACCGTTTTTAAATTGGCAGGTGTGCATGAATTATCCAGCTTCGGCCAAAATAAGGGTTACGATCAGAGGGGGTGTTTGTGTTGTGGAAGAGCATTACGGGTTACATTCCCGGCTGGAGTGTGTGCATGCAGGCACTTATTATTTTTATTGTTCCGGTCATTTTGACAAGATGCATGCTGTGGCTTCGCGCTAAGGAAGGCAAGGCAAGTACCCGGGGAAGACGGGCTGAAGGGCAGAAGGGCGGAGGCGTGCCAAGCTCCGAGGATACCGGTGAAGCGGAGCAAACCAGTGAAGCCGTGAAGAATCATAAGATCGTTCCTTCAAAGGTTTCGCAGAAAAATCAGCAGCCAACGTTAACCTATACCGGACAATTTCAGCAGGATCTACAGACCTTTAGGGAGATCAGTGCGGATATGTCGGATGTTAATGTACGGGAGCTACGTGTAGGGACCCTGAAATTGAAGGCAGCGCTGTTCTTTCTGGACGGCCTCACCGACAAGGATGGGATGGACCGCAATATCCTAAGGCCGCTGATGAACGCAGCACGTCCATTTGAAGGGATGGACACTCCGCCTGATCCGGCGAGCCTGAAAGAAATCATTGTCCATCAGGTGGTGCTGGTCTCGGAAGTTGAATTCACCAATCAGCTGGACATGTCGCTCAAAAAGGTGTTATTCGGCTCTGCGGTGCTGCTGATCGAAGGATTGAACGAGGTCTTCATCCTGGGGACGTCTAAAGGGAATACAAGAAGTGTAGAGGAACCGATCTCGGAAGCGCTGCTGCGCGGCCCGCGGATCGGCTTCACGGAAGCGCTGAGCGACAATACGGCCATGCTGCGCAGGCACGGACAGAACACCGATCTTGCGATGATTTCTTTTACTGTCGGGGAAAGAGTCGAGAAAGAGCTGATACTAACCTACATTAAAGGGATAGCTAATGATGAACTGATTGCAGAAATCACCCGGAGAATTCATACGATTAATATCGATGATGTGCAGGAATCCGGTTATATCGAACAGCTGGTAGAGGACAATTATCTCAGCCCTTTCCAGCAGATTCAGAATACGGAACGGCCGGACCGGGTGATGGCCGCACTGCTGGAGGGAAGGGCTGCCATTTTGCTTGACGGCACGCCGTTTGCTTTGATCATGCCGGTGACGTTCGGGATGCTGCTGCAATCCCCCGAGGATTATTATGACCGCTGGTTCTCCGGCTCCCTGCTGCGGATGCTGCGCTTCTTCGCCGCCTCCGTATCACTGTTTGCTCCAGCGCTCTATATTTCCTTCCTCTCCTTCCATCCCGGTCTGGTTCCGACCAAGCTGGCGATTTCGATCATGAGCTCACGCCAGGGAGTTCCATTCCCGACCTTAATCGAAGCGCTCATTATGGAGATTTCGATCGAAATCCTGCGTGAGGCGGGCCTGCGTCTGCCTAAGCCGATTGGCCCGGCCATGGGTATCGTCGGCGGTCTGATTATCGGCCAAGCGGCGGTAGAAGCGGGGATTGTCAGCCCGATTCTGGTCATTGTCGTTGCCGTTACGGCGATCTCTTCCTTCTCGGTGCCGATGTACAGTGCAGGGATCACCCTGCGGTTTCTCCGCTTCTTCGCGATGTTCTTCGCCGCTACCTTCGGGCTGTACGGTGTAGTACTGTTCTTCCTCCTGCTGAGCAGTCATCTGATTAAGCTGAAGAGCTTCGGTGTGCCTTATCTGAGCATGATCACCCCTAACCGGATGAGTGACCTTCGCGACTTTATTATCCGGGTACCGCTGCAGTTGATGAAGCGCCGTCCTTCACTATTGGAGCCCAAGGATAAGCTGCGTAAAAGATAAGCCTAAGTGAAAGGGAGGTGAGCCAATGATCACTAAAGCCCATGACAAAATTACAACGAGTCAGGCGACCATTATTATGGTAAATTACATTCTCGTAGCCGGGATATTCAGCCTTCCCCGGACAACCGTACAGGCTGCAGGCACGCCCGATGTGTGGATTTCAGTAATACTGGGGGCGCTCTGTTCGATGATAACAGGTATTATTATTGTCAGACTCAGCCAGAGGTTTCCGGGCCAGACCTTTTTTCAATACAGCACCCAAATTACCGGTAAACCGGTCGCCGTATTGCTCGGGCTGGTGATCATCGGGTATTTCCTCGCGGTGTCCGGCTATGAGCTGCGTACTATGCAGGAGGTAACTATGTTTTTCCTCCTGGAAGGTACCCCTGCATGGGCAGTAGCCGGCCTGTTCCTGTGGGTCGCCCTTTATCTGTGCAGAGGGGGAATCAATGCCTTATCACGGCTAAGCAGACTGGTAGCTCCTTTGGCCGGTGCCATATTCTTCGGCGTCTGCCTGCTCAGCCTGAAGGTGTTCGATCTGGACAATCTGCGGCCTTTACTTGGAGAAGGCCTCGCTCCGGTCTGGAGAGGAATTAAGCCAACGGCCCTAACCTATACAGCGGGCGAAGCACTGCTGTTTCTTGTTGCTTTTATGGACAAGCCCAAACGGGCCGGCAGAGTTCTCGTAATCGGAACCCTGATCTCAATGGTTTTTTATTTGCTGGCGGTTATACTGACGATCGGGGCATTTTCTGTAGAAGGAGTGGTTACCCGGACTTGGCCGTTCATTGACCTGATCCGCAGCTTTGAAGTGAATCTTCTGTTCGAACGGTTTGAGTCGCTGCTGCTGGTAATCTGGATTATGCAGATTTTCTGTACGTTCTGTATCTCTTTTTACGGCGCTGCACTGGGAGTCTCGCATATCTTCAACCTCAAGCTGGATCATTGCCTGTTCCTGCTGCTGCCGGTTGCGTATATCATCACGGAAGTGCCGCACAACATTAATAATTTATTTGCCTTTGGTACTGGGCTTGGCAATTGGGCAATTGTGCTCTTCGGACTGATCCCGCTGCCGCTGCTGCTCATTGCTTATTTCCGGAGAGCCGGTTCATGAAGCGCTGCATTCTGCTGATTGTGTCGATTGCTCAGATTATGCTGTTAACGGCCTGCTGGAGCAGTGCACCGATTGAGAATTTGAATATGGAAGTGGCGGTAGCACTGGATGCGGCTGATGAGAGTATGATTGAGAAGAAGTTCGAGGCTGAGGGCGGAGATTATTCCAAGCGTGAGCGGATATCAGCGACCTATCAATTTATTGTGCCGCAAGGCGCTGTAGGCTCCAAAAAAGAAGGGGCTGCTTCAAGAAATTTCTACAATATGACCGAGACCGGCGATTCTATCTTTGAGGCCATCCGCGAGCTCTCGCTGCGCACCAACCGCCAGCCGATCGGGCACCACTTAAAGGTGATTGTTATTGGCGAGAAGCTGGCCCGTTCCACGAAGCTGTCGGAGCTGATTGATTTCTTCAGCCGGGATAATGATATCCGCCCGAGCGTGCTGGTCCTGGTCAGCAAGGGGAAAGCCAAGGATGTACTGAACAATGTGCTGCCCGGCCAGACACCGGCCTTTGTGCTCGAAGGCATCTTCGGCAACCGTGACCGGAGCCTGCGCATCTGGGACCCGGTTACCATTACCAAGATTGTTGGACCTTTGCACAGCAAGAAGAGCTTTCTGCTGCAGAATGTTATTGCTGCGGAGAATGAAATGAAGTTTGCCGGAGCCGGAATCATTGATGGTGAGTCAGGCAAGCTCAGCGGTTTTTTGAGCGAGAAAGAGCTGGAGGGTGTAGTCTGGCTGACAGGCAAGGGTAAAGGCGGTGTACTCAAAACCCACAAGGATGACACCGGCCGGCTGATTACCTATGAGGTGAAAGCGATGAGCAGCAAGATCAAGGCGGTTGTGGAGGAGGGGCAGATTTCGTTCCATGTAAAGATCGAATCGAAAGGCCGGTACGCCGAAACCTTCTCAACAGACGGGGACCGATTGGATGCGGCTTTTATGAGACGGGATGCCATGGAGCTGGAGAAGGAGGTAAAGGAGCTGGTAAAGACTGTAATTGACAAAATGCAGCATGAGCTGCATGCCGACGTCGGCGGATTCGGTAAAACCCTGAGAATTCAGCATCCTGAGGTATGGCGGAAAGTGAAGGAGCATTGGGATCAGACGTTCACCGGGCTTCCGGTACACCTTGAGGTTAAGCTTCAAATTGAAGAGTATGGTGCTTCCGGTACAGCGACAGACTGACCTGAAATACATTGGAGGATTCGGAGCCTGGAATCTCCCAAGTCCGGAACTCAGGCAAGCCATGACACAGTACAATGAGGAATTAGTTAGGGCAGGTGTGCGGGTTGCAGCAAAAGGACTTCATCCAAGCTCAAACGGGATTCGCCTTTCGTATCCGGCAGCAGGGGGAGACAACCAAATCCTTCAACCGTGAATATTTGGACTCTTGGGCTCCGGGCTGCTGCAGTTGCCGCAGGAATTTCCCGGTTCATCAGCTTTCTGGGGATTAAGACGAAGTTCTGTAGCTTCTCATAAAATCCTGCACATAATACAACATTCCCCTCTCCATATCGGCTCAAATCCAATATTGTTGTAAAAAATGCAACATTTATGTCTACCTCTACAGCGATCTATGCAGATGTCTCTCGAATTGTACGCACACAGATCCTATCCGGGTCTGTTTTTTGCTATATAGCCCTTTTACATAGAATACGACTCTCTTGGTTTGTCTTGATTAGGGTAATCAATTATGATAATCAATGGAATGAATTACCGCAATTATAGAAGTGCAGTTGAGAGGACGGCGAATATGCTCAGAAACTTCCAGCGATCCGCCATTTTACTTTGTTTGCTTATGATCTGGGGATGTTCCGGCAGCCAGAATCCACCGCTGCCGGATACAACCTCCCCAATCTCTTCCATTCCGCCCATCTCACCAGCTTCGCCAACTGTAAATACAGATCCGGAGGATGCCGCTAATACCTACTACGTATCTATAGCTGGAGATAACACTAACCCGGGAACAATAGATTCGCCCTGGAAGACACTTCAGTATGCTGCCGATCATGCCGGTCCGGGGAGTTACGTCTATATTCGCGGAGGCGTGTATCATCAGAAGCTGCGCATCTCAAGAGGAGGCTCAGCGGCGGCGGGACCTATCGTGTTCGCCGGTTATCCCAATGAGACAGCAGTCCTTGACGGGGAAGGTCTGCCGGTTAACGGGCTGGAAGGACTTATCGAGATTGGTCAGGCGGGCTATGTAACCATAAGGGAACTGGAAATTCGCAATTATAAGACGTCAACCAGAGGTGAAGTGCCTGCAGGCATCTATATTCACGGCTCAGGGAAGGACATCTCGTTACTAAATAACCGCATTCATTCCATCGCCAATACCGCCATTCCTGAGGGGGACGAGCTTTCCGGCAGAGATGCCCACGGGATAGCGGTGTACGGTACTGAAACAGACACAGCCCTGGTTGGCCTGACCATTGACGGCAATGAAGTGTATGATTTGATCCTCGGTTCCAGTGAAGCGCTGGCTGTGAATGGCAATGTGGATGCTTTTGCGATTACGAACAATATTATTCATGACAATGACAACATCGGGATTGACCTGATCGGCTTTGAAGGTACGGCCGAAGACATGGCGGTAGATCAGGCTAGGAACGGAACGGTACGAGGTAATGTAGTCTACGGGATTTCATCCAATACTAATCCGTCATACGGCGCTTCTGTGCCGAACGGCAGCAATGCAGCGGGCGGGATATACATTGACGGGGGCAGGTCAATCCTTGTCGCGGAGAACCGCCTATACGACAATGACATTGGGATTGAGCTTGCTTCCGAGCATAAGGGACGACTAACCAGCGGCATCACGGTACAAGACAACCTGATCTACCGCAATCGCCTGACCGGCATTGCAATGGGCGGTTATGACGGAGAGCGCGGTGGCACCAGCGATAGTACGGTTGTATCCAATACGCTGTACAAGAATGACCTCTTGGGCGACGGCAATGGACAATTGTATCTGCAAGCGAACTTAAGCGGCAATACGATTAGTAAGAATATTATTGTAGCTGGAGATTCCAGCGTCTTCATCAGCAACGAATACACGAGCAACCGGAATAACACGGTGGATGGTAATCTTTATTACGCTGAGGCTGGAGCGGATGAGGCGTTCTGGGTCTGGAAAAAGAAACCTTACACCGGTTTCACCGCTTACCAGCGCGGCACAGGAAACGATTCCGGCTCACGATTTGCCGAGCCGTTATTCAAGGATGCCGCCCGTGATGACTTCCGGCTGGAGCCGGGTTCTCCGGGAGCGGATGGCGGAGCTACAGAGGAAGGAGCACAGCCATGATTTATTTGCGGAGCTTTAAACTGTCTGATGAAATTGAGCGCAATCCCAACATCTACCCTGACCATGTTTTTAAACATATCGCCGGAGAGGTGCTGTTGTTTGACCGGATCACGGTGCTCTATGGCAATAACGGCAGCGGCAAATCCACGTTACTTAATGTAATTTCGGGCAAGCTGGGGATTCCGGGAGCCGAAAGAATGACGAGCTATGGGCAAAGTATTTATGCTCAGCGGTTTGTGGAGAGGAGCAGCTATCAGCTCGGGCAGGATGAGCAAGAGCGTGCAATCTGGCGGCTCCCAGAAGGAAGCCGGTATCTGAAATCAGAGGATATTTTATATGAGGTCAAGAAGATTCAACAAGCCTCCGTCCTGCGTGAGGGACTGCTATATGAGCAGATGAACAAAGGAATGAGCAAAGAACAGGCAGCAGAATATGAAGCAACGTATGCGTTTAAGAAGAAGCTGGACGACATTCAGTTCTCGCAAGAGAAATACTCGAATGGCGAAACATCCATGCAATTTTTCGAGGAACATCTGCTGCCCGGGCAATTGTACTTACTGGACGAGCCGGAAACATCACTGTCTCCAGCCAATCAGATAAAACTGGCCGAGCAAATCAATGAGCTGGCGCGTTATTTGGACAGCCAATTCATCATTGCTACTCATTCACCCTATGTTCTAGGCACACTGCAGGCAAAAATATACAACCTCGATGCAAAACCTCTTCAGACAGCAGAATGGTTTGAGCTGGACAATGTCCAATTCTTTTATCAGTTTTTCAATAAGCATAAGCAGTTGTTTGAATGAGAGTGGAATTTGTAATGATGGTCTGCTTCACCTGAACAGCCGCTCATGCGTCTTGCATCTTCAGTCCAGCCATAACAAGTGTTTGCTCCAGCCGGTCCAAATCCACCGTGAAGTCTGCAAGTCCCGGAAAACGGTCCTGTGCAGTACCGTCATCTTGTCCGTACATCATGTAGTAGTCAAGTTTGTTGTGGTTGCTGATCATCCAGTAAGTAGGCACTACATGCCGGATATGAAAAATTTCGATAACAACGGTTCCCTTCATGCAGAAAGCAAGATTGGCCAGTCCCGCACCATGCGGGGAAACTATCGCTTTGGCACAAGCAAAGAGCTGAACCTGCTGGGCCACGGTCCAATCCTCCAGGCAAACAGGAACGAATCCGTACGCCTCCAAATGCCGGATGACTTCGTTCTCGTTAGTGAACCGGCGGGCAGAAGCTTGGCCCCGGGAAATGAAAATACGGCTTGGTGAATGGTGGGGTGTGACGTGTCCGGGCAGCATAAACCTCTGGAGGGTAGCAGTGGTCCAAGGCGGATAATGGGAATTCATCATCAGGGAAGGAACTACCAGCCGCTCGGTCTGAATTTCCCGGTCATCGGCGGTGTGAATTACGGACGATTCCGGTACGTCAAACATAGCTAAGGTCTCTTCCACGAAAGCCCCATAAGGATTCGGATTCATGATGAGGGTTTGAAAAGATATATTTAGAGTCCTGAGCATCCCCAGCCGCGGCAGCACATCATATAACCAGTGAAAATAGTTATGACTCCCGCAAAAAGTCAATGCAGCAGCCGTTCCAGGGACCTCCTGAAGCTCCCTGGCCTCCCGCCGGTGCAAAGCCGGATGTTCTTCCGGTTTCAGCATTCTGTGTAGTTGTCCATCGTATTCCGGGGACAGGTCGTAGATCAGTTGGCTGTCCCATGTCAGAATAGAACCAGATGGTCCCCAAACACACCCATTTCGAATATATGCCACATATCCGCCTCCGGGTTGAAGGGTATAGGATTGCAGGTAAGGGTGAACTTCCGGTTCAAGTGTGTTGGGGGCCCTATATTCAGCGGCTCCTCCAAAGTCAAAAGGTACAACCCTTTCCCCGGCTCCGGGGGAAACGGAAGCTTCCCATTCCCACACATCCCGATAGAAACCGGACTCCCTCAGGTTTGTGCCTGCCGGTTTAACCCTTCCGCATATTTCATCCACTGACCATCCCGCCATTCCTTTTAATCTCATGAATTTATTTTATGCGGGCCTAGCTTAACGGGCACGAAGACAAGAAAAAAAGGCGGACATTCCCTAAGAAATGTGGGGTGATATTTGCGTAAACGTTTTTACAAATATACGCTTTCGAATGTCATCCGCGTGAAATTTAAATTTCACAAATTCCGTTCAAACCCATCCATTCGAAATCGAAGGCCTCAAAACTTATAAACCAGATACCTAACGCAAACAGGTTATGAATAACATTTGTAATTCAATGTACAGCTAGAACAGCGCCTTCCGTAACCGGAGGATGCTGTTCTTTTTTATATTACTTTTAGCCTTTTAAGTTATTACCAAATTCATTTAAGGGAGTACATTTTCTTATTGGCCCCGGAAGCTATAATGAAGGACATGAGAGCTCCTTAATACAGCCGGAGGGATGAGAGAAATGAAAGCGGTTTTATACAAACAGCGAAATCATGTCGGAATAAACAAGAGAAATACTTTTTGGTTCAGAATAAAAAGAGATGCCATCCTCTATGCCCTTTTGCTGGTGCCTCTGTCGTACATTGCCATTTTTAAATATGCTCCCATCTATGGCTTGATTATGGCATTCCAGGATTACAACATCTTCGCAGGAATAAGGGGGAGCGACTGGGTTGGACTCGATGTGTTCCGGTTTATTTTCCAGCAGGACAGCTTCTATCGTGCACTGAAGAATACGCTGGTGCTGAATGTTCTGGATTTGATCGCGGGATTCCCGGCACCGATTCTGCTGGCCATTCTTCTGAATGAAGTAAGGCAGGCCAGATTCAAGAAATTAACCCAGACGGTCCTGTATCTGCCGCACTTTATGTCCTGGGTGATCATTGGGGGGATTGTATACCTGATGTTCTCGAACAGCGGGATGGTCAATCATTTCATCGCTGCCCTCGGGCTAGAGAAGATTGAGTTCCTGTCGCAGAAAATCCCCTGGCTGATCACCTACATCTTCGTTGGCGTCTGGCAGAATATCGGCTGGGGGACGATCATTTATCTGGCGGCGATCACCGGAATCAATAAGGAATTGTATGAGGCGTCCGATATGGACGGGTGCAGCAGGCTTCGCAAAATGTGGCATATTACCCTGCCCGGCATTAAGCCGACCATCAATATTCTGCTGATCCTTCAGATTGGCCGTATGGTGTCCATCGGGTTCGACCGCCCCTTCGTAATGGGGAATTCACTGGTCAGTGAATATTCCGATGTAATCAGTACCTTCGTGTATAGAGTGGGCATCAGCTCGGGAGACTTCTCCCAGGCAACAGCGGTAGGCTTGTTCCAATCCGTGGTCGGTCTGACCCTGCTCATAGGCGCCAACTATATCGCGAAGAAATTAGGTGAGGATGGAATATGGTGAAGCTGATGAAGAACGTGCGTCTAGGGAAAAAAATGAGTGTAGCCGATGTTGCGATTATAGTATTCATTGTGGCCTTGTCCTTCACATGTATTGTTCCGTTCTTATATATGATTGCGCTTTCGCTAAGCTCTAACGAAGCGATTGTAGCTCAGAAGGTAGGCTTGTGGCCGGTAGATTTCACCATTGAAACGTACAAAACCATTCTGAGCGATATGGATATGCTGTACACGCTGGGATATAGTATTGTGCTTACCATTTTCTTCACCGTCGTGTGCATGTTCCTGACCATTTGCGCGGCGTATCCGTTAACGAAGAAGCGGCTGTGGGGAAGAAATTTCATTCTGTCAGCCCTCGTCTTCACGATGTATTTCAGCGGCGGACTGATTCCTTCCTATATTCTGGTTAAAAACCTCGGTATGATGAACACGGTATGGAGTCTGATTCTGCCGGGCGCCATGAGTGTCTTCAACCTGATCATACTGAAAACGTTCTTCACCTCGCTTCCTGAGAGTCTGGAGGAATCAGCGTCAATAGACGGGTGTTCGGATCTGGGCATTCTCATCCGGATTGTGCTTCCGCTCTCGCTGCCTTCCATTGCCACATTAAGCCTTTTCTATGCTGTGGACCGGTGGAATGGCTTCCAGGATGCCTTGTTCTATATTACGAAGAAGGAGCTGTACCCTATGCAGCTCAAGCTGTACCAGATCATTTCGGCCAATCAGCAGCTGGATAGCCAGCAGGGGGGAGAAGGAAGTATAGGCTCCTTCATTGTGCCTGAATCCCTGAAAGCAGCCAGTGTCATGTTTACAACGATCCCGATTCTACTGATCTATCCCAAACTGCAGAAGTATTTCGTAGACGGTGTGATGACAGGGGCGATCAAGGGCTGATAGAACAACATATTAGATCAAAGGAGGGGATTCCAGGACAGTTGAATGATAAATGTAAAGCTAAGGGTTTACAGCATGAACGATTTCAATAAACAGGGGCATGAAAGGGTGGTTTATAGTGAAGACGGACATGAAGAAAATAGCAGCAGTTCTGTGTAGTACAGCTCTTCTGGCCAGTGTTGCGGCAGGCTGTGGAGGCAATGGCAACAAGAGCGGGGAGACATCATCGTCAGAGGCATCAACGACTGCATCTGGCGCCCCTTCCGGTGCTCCGGTAACCTTGACGGTAGAAGTGTTCGACCGCGGGGTTCAGGGACAGCCGGATTTGAACAACAACAAATGGACCCAATACGTTAATGAGAAATTCGGCAAGCCCAATAACGCCATTGTAGAATTTGTTCCTGTCCCCCGCTCCCAGGAAGTCGACAAGCTGAATGTGTTAATGGCCGCGAACCAGGCTCCTGATATTTCCTTCACCTACGACGGGACCCTGGTCACCCGCTTCGCCAAAAGTAAGGGACTCTATACGCTGGACGAATTGCTGGAACAGCACGGCCAGCAATTGAAGTCGTACCTGGGTGAGAAGGTGCTCTCCTACGGCAAATATGACGGCAAACAGGTCTCCATCCCGGGCAAGCGGACTCTGCTGGCCTGGAACGGAATGTTCATCCGCAAGGATTGGCTGGATAAGCTGGGCCTGCCGGTTCCGACGAACCGGGACGAATTGTATGAGACGCTGGTAGCCTTCCGTGACGAAAACCCCGGTAATGTTGACGGCGTCATTCCTTGGGCTACAGCGGCTGCCGGGATGAACTACACCTTCGGCAACCTGGTGCAATCGTTCTGGAAGTCCATGCCGGAGGAGGAATTCATCACCACGTCGAACTGGCTGAAGCCCGGTAACAAGGAGGCTTACCAATGGCTGAACAAGCTGTACAATGAGAAGCTGATCAGCCCCGATTTTGCCCTGGACAAAACAACCAAGCAGGCGGATGCTGATGTAACCAACGGCAAGGTAGGCTTCTATGCCGCCAACTGGGATTATCCGATGACACAAAAAATCCGTGTTCCGCTGAAGCAAAATTCGCCGGAGGCCAACTATGTTCCGATTGATACCTTCAAGAATGACGAAGGCAAATACCTCAAAGAGGTATATAATGAGAATGGTATATTCTCCTTCATTCCCAAGAGCAGCAAGAACGCGGAGCTGGCGATTAAATATCTGAACTGGATGGCTGATCCGGAAGTGATGTTCTTCCTGCAGTTCGGTGATGAAGGCGTTAACCACAAGATGGTAGACGGCATCCCTCACGGGATTGCACAGACCGGCGAGAAAATGCAAATGAGCAATTTGAATATGGATTATACGATGATTGTAAACGGCGCTGAGCTGGGCGATACCGAAAAGAATGTCAGAACCTATGCGGCAGCGCTGGCAGCCGGGGACAAGAGTTATGAGAAGCTGGCGATTGACTCCTATGCAATCAATACAACGGACGGCTATAGCAGCTACAACTATGGCATACCGAACGAAGCCAATATCAAGTACGGCAAAACGCTGGGCGACATGAACAAGCAAATGATTGACAGGCTGATCGTTGCCAAGCCGGCAGAGTTCGACGCCCTGTACGAGAAGCTGGTGAAAGAATATATGGACGCCGGCGGTAAAGCTGTTCAAGAGGAGAATGTGAAGAATTACAGAGAGAGCCAAGCCGCCAAAAAATAATCTCATCATATTCGGATAAGCCATTGAGAGTTCATCATCATGGTTTATCCGAATTTCGGTTGCTATTCCCGGACAATTTCACTATTATTCAGAGGAATCCATAGGTTCAGGAGGCTACCCATGTACAAGGTCATGATTGTAGATGATGAGTCGTGGGCGATAAGAGGAATACAGAACGCCTTCGACTGGGAGAAGTATGGCTTTGAAATTACAGGTCAATATACAAGCGCTTACAAAGCGTGGGAGGCCATACGCACACAGCAGCCGGATTTGGTGTTTACGGATATCCGGATGCCGGATATCTCCGGGCTGGAACTGATGAAGCGGGCCAAAGCTCAAGGGCTGAACACCGAGTTTGTCATCGTAAGCGGATATGGGGAATTTGAATACGCCCAGGAAGCGATACGCCACGGGGCGCTCGATTATTTCCTGAAGCCTCTGGATGTCGATATGGCGGATACATTCATTGCGACGCTGGCCGCTCACTTCTCCCGGAGAAGCGCAACGCGCAATCACCTTCTTCTGGATGCGCTGACCTCGGGGGATGAGACCGAGATCAGGCGATTCCTGCCGCTTCCGGCCAGCATGGCTGTATGCTATTACCAAGTGTTTGCGGTCTATTTGCGGAGTGATATTAAGGGTATCAGGAAGCTGTTGTCTCCGGAGGGCAGGAACATAACTGCCGTGGAGGTTGAAGCCGGGTCCCGGAAGCTGCTGGTCGTGCGGATGGCTGAGCATCTGAGCAGCTTGGAGTGGACCCCGGATGAAGGGGTGCTGACAGAGACTGGAATCCAAAGTGTGGGCATCAGCAGCAGCAGCAGCCAGCTTCAGCAGGTGAGCAAACTGATCAAAGAAGCTGACCTGTCCGCCTCGCATATTTTTCTGGAGCAGACTTCAGCAGCCGTTCACTATGAGCCGAAGCTTCATCTCATGAAACCTTGTATTGATGGACTCTATACGATCATTCACGGGAATTCGCTTGACGATATGGATGTGTACATTACAGGACTGCAGAAATACTTCAGGAACCATCTTCTGGGCATGGGTGAGGTGGTCTACTTATGGAATCAGGCTGTCGGGATGCTTATAAACACATATGCTGAGGAACTGAGGGACATGGAGCTGGAATTCCTCAATTATTCCGAGATCAAGGAACGGTTCGAAGACTTTGCGTCTCTGTGCAGCTTCTTGCATGACGTCCTTACGGTCATCCGGCAAGGCAGCAGCCGTTCCTTGCAGGAAGGGGATATCCTATCCTGCTTCAACCGGATGGTCGCCTATATCGACCGGAACTTTGAGCAGAAGCTGTACCTGAAGGATTTGTCTGTCCAGTTCTTCATTAATCAGGTGTATTGCTGCCAGTTGTTCAAGAACAATCTGGGCAGAACCTTCTCCGAATATGTGGCAGAGCTGAGGATCAGGAAAGCCCGGGAGCTGCTGAAGCATACGGACCTGTCCATTGAGCAAATTGCCGTTAAGTCGGGGTATGTGGATTATTATTATTTCAATAAAGTGTTCAAAAAGCATTGCGGGATGACGCCCACCAAATTCAGAAAAAGCTAATCGGATCGGAGCGGTAAGCCATGAAGACCAGTAAAGTGAAATTAAAACATCAGATATGGCTTATCTTTTTTTTCTCGATCGTTATATTTACCGTCATGGAGATCTATTTCTTCCATAGCTTCTCTAATTTAACCCAGAAGCGGGCTGCCACTTACGGCAACCAGATGATTGAACAGACCCGCCACAAGATTGATACGGTGTTCAATGATATCCGGGTCAGCACCGGAATTGCAGTCAACAGCAAGCTAATTCAGGAATTCTCCGTGGAGGTTGATGACTACAAAAGAGCGTTCGACAGCGGTCCGTATGCACTGGATCTTATGGAATACATGAGATCCTTCAATTCCTATGTGAACGGCATCATCATTAACGACATCAAGGGAAGGCGGCTGCACAGTCTGGACTCGGCAAGCGGCGATATTTTTTTCATCAACCCCTATGATACTTTTATTCAGAAATATAAGGATGACCCTATGCTGCGGGAGCAGGGGATGTTCACCACGATTCTGAAAGACGAACGGACAGGTACGGAACAGTTCTTCTATATCGCGCCGATTGTGGAGAATATTGGGGGAGTCTATTTCTCCCAGATTACAGGTTACTGCACCGTGATGGTCAATATGGACAAGCTGCAGGGGCTGGTGGAAAATACAGAATTAACAGCCAATTCCACCTTGTACATACTGAATAACCGGGACGAAGTAATCGCCTCCACGAATTCTAATGCCCGCGGTACCTTGTTCAGGGATGTGCTGTCTATGGATAAGGATATCCTGCTTAATGGTGTAAAAGAAACCATCGACGGGGAGGAGATTCTCGTTCAGGTCAAGGGTCTGGAGGAGGCTGACGGATGGCGGGTTGTTAGTATGATTCCGGTGCGTGAACTGACTGCGGACATGGCCCCGATGCGGAAGGTCAGTATTATCGTCGGCATTGGCATTATTCTAACCATGCTCTTAACCGGCAGCTTCTTCATGAACAATCTGATGCGTCCGTTAATGGGACTTGTTATGGATATGAAGAGGGTCGGGCGGCGGGACATGGGCTTCCGCATTAAAGTCCGGTTCACCAATGAGGTGGGCTTGCTGGCCCGCGACATTAACCGGATGATGGATGAAATGGAGGAAATGGCCAGAGACATGTTTGGTACCCAGGCCAGACTCTATGAATCCGAGCTGAGCCAGAAGCAGGCGGAATTCTCTGCCCTGCAGAGCCAGATTAATCCTCACTTCCTCTATAATACGCTTAATTGTATCAGCAGCATCGGATTGGAATACGGAAGCAGGGAGATTGCGCAAATTACCTACTGTATGTCCAAGATTTTCCGGTATAGCATCAAGAAGGATAATCTTGTACAGATCCGGGAAGAAGTGGACTGTATTCAGGCCTATATGAAGATTATCTTAATCCGCTACGAGAATAAATTCTCCATGGAGCTTGATGTGGAGGAGAGGCTGCTATCTATGAAGACGCCCAAGATGATCCTCCAGCCTATTGTGGAGAATTCTGTCTACCACGGGCTGGAGCGGATGGACGAAGGCGGCCGGCTTCTGGTTACCGGAAGGATGGATGAGCATGGAGATGTGTGCTTCTGTATTACAGATACAGGGAAAGGAATGGAACCGGAAGTACTAGCCGCCCTCAAGGCCAAGCTGGGTATGGAGTACCCGGCGCGGGCATCAGACGGACAACCGGTACAAGGTATTGGGATCACCAATATCCATAACAGGCTCCGGCTGCTGTTCGGAGAAGGTTACGGGATCACCATAGAAAGCCGGTTCGGGCATGGAACGACAGTGACCGTGAAGATTCCGCAGCTGGCGTACGACCGCGATACGATTGAAGAGTTTAGACAATCTGAGGGAATGTGAGCTATGACGACGCCGATCCTGCGGACAGAATAATCCCGTCCGTAATTCGTAAGATCCGGCTGGATTCCCAAGGTTCTACTGGAGCTCATCAGACAGATCGTTGCCGGGAAGGCCAGATAGGCTAATCGAATGTGCAACCAGGACACTTCCTATAATCGGGAGGTGTCTTTTTGGATTGCATAGCTTCAGAAGCTGGCAAAAGTATGGACAAGGATGTGGTAGCGCCTGTCGCCGGAAATAGCAGTTGGATTAACTACACTTGCTCATGAACAGAGGTGTCCTTCACAGGGAACAGTTGGAAAAATAGCACTTAATAGGCGGCAAATCGAGCAGAGTAGAGGAAATCCATGAAATTAAATGACGTTTTTCCAACTAATTCTCTCAGACGCTGCAAAGCATTCAAATTAAGATACGTTTATCCAACTAATCATTTATTCCATATAAGAGGCCCTAAAGAAATTAATAAAAAGCAAAAGAAACGGAGGGGAAATTTGGAACTGTAGGAGCGGTAGCGACCGCCTGAAAGCTTTCCGCAGGAAAGCTAGCATCGGAAGCAGCAGCAGTCACCGGATTTCCACCGCGAAGAGCCGTATTAATCAAGAAATCTGGTGACAACAGCGGCGGAAGTCCAAATGTTCACCGCAGTGACGACGAAGCTTCAAGTTCAATACTTAAGTGCCTCTTATATAACCTCAGATTCACCCTCCGGTTGATTTTATGGTTTCCTGCCACAGGTAAAGCACTTTTTCTAAAACGGTTACAAAAACCATTTAAGATAGTACATTTTTTAAAAGTTCTCCAGAAGGTAGAATGAGGACGCTAACCTGAAAAATCTAAACAAGAGGGAGATGAAAAAATGAAAGCGTTTTTATCTGTCAAAGGAGGGCTGCACATGCCTGGCAAAAAATCCAGAGTGCTGCTGCTGTGTCTCGCACTGCTGCTGATGCTGCCACAATGGGGCGGGGTGGCTGCTGCGGAAGAGTCAACGTCAGCTTCACCGGGGCCGGCCGCTGTACAAGGAGGGAATAATGTGTCCAATTTCTACAATGTTATTATGCAGACGGGAGCCGATCCCTGGGTATACCAGCACACCGACGGCTATTATTACAATGTATTCGTCAATGCCAGCGGGATCATGATCCGCAGGTCGAAGACCATCACCGGCATTGAAGCGGGTGAGCGGAGCCTGGCCTGGACACCGGTTAAGGGGACCCAGTATAGCTCCAATGTGTGGGCGCCGGAAATGCACTATCTCAAAGATACGGACGGAGTGTACAAATGGTACATCTACTTCGCGGCCGACAACGGAACCAACGCCAACCACCGTATGTACGTGCTGGAGAACGCCAGTGCAGATCCGCTAAGCGGAACCTGGGAGTTCAAAGGTAAAATCACCGATCCCACCGACCGCTGGGCGATCGACGGAACGGTGCTGACGGTGGGTGAGCAACACTATTTCATCTGGTCCGGCTGGGAAGATACGGACGGAAGCTTCCAGAATCTATACATCGCCCGGATGAGCGATCCGCGAACCATAAGCTCGCAGCGGGTACTGATATCTACGCCTGAATATGATTGGGAGACGTCCCCGGGCAGAATCAATGAAGGCCCGCAGATCACTATAAAGGGCGACACCATTAATCTGATCTATTCTGCCAACGGAAGCTGGACAGACAGCTACTGCCTCGGGCTGATTACCGCCAAGCTCAGTGATGATCCGCTGAATCCGGGCTCCTGGATTAAGCGCGATCAGCCGGTCTTCTCCAGTGCGAATGGCGTGTACGGCCCGGGCCACCACAGTATCGTCACCTCTCCAGACGGTACAGAGGACTGGATTATCTACCATACCGCCCGCTGGCCGGGCTCAGGCTGGACCCGCAATGTCCGTGCGCAGAAGTTCACCTGGAATGCAGACCATACGCCGAACCTGGGAGAACCCGCCAATCCAAACAGTCCGCTTGCAGTGCCTTCGGGTGAGCCGGTGCGGACGCGTTATGAAGCGGAAGCAGCTCTATTGGTGCAAGATCCGGCTGGTGAATCTTCCCCGGCAGTCCGTCGGGAAGCCTCCGCATCCGGCGGGATGAAGGTCGCGAGCATCAGCAACACCAATGATTATGCCCGGTTTACAGTTAACGTGCCGGAGGCGGGCTTTTATATGCTGTCTGTACGTAATGCCAATGGCTCACCGGATGCGGGAGAGGCCTCCCATATCTTGTCGGTCAACGGCGGCTCCGGTGCCAATCTGAACATTGTCTATTCGGGCTTGAACCGCTGGGGGGCTTCCACGGCGAAGGTCTATCTTGAACAAGGCAGCAACACCATCAGCTTCTACAAGGGGAAAAATGTTGCCGAAATCGACAGTATGGATGTGTTCCGGCTGAATACGTCAGAGCTTCTATTTGAAGCTCCAGGGTTCACGCTGGGCTTGGGGGAAACCCGCAGTTTGCCCCTGTATTCGGTAACAGGCACTACTTATTCCACTGTTAATACAGGAGCGGTCTTCAGTTCTTCTGATACGAAGGTGGCCGTTATTACAGGGAATCAGATTGAGGCTCTAAAGGCAGGCAGTGCCACTATCACCGCTGTCTACAACGGGAAAACAACTACGGCCGCGATTACCGTAACTGCGGAGCCTAAATCGGTGCAGTCTGTTGTAATGAAGGGGTTGTCCCCTATCCTGACCAGCGGGCAGACCAGCTTGCCCCTTCAGCTAACAGCACATTATAACAATTATGAAGTTCAGAAGGTGACAGGCAGTGCCCAGTATACCAGCAGCGATCCCGGAGTGGCCCGGATAGATTCTGATCCAGTCACCCGTTCAGTATACGCGGTTAAACCGGGCACAGCCTTCATTACAGCCGCATATAGCGGCAAGCAGGTCACCTTCCGCTTGAAGGTAATTGCAGCATCGGATGCGATTCAAGTAGCTTCTGTAGTGAAGACTCCTTCCGGAATCCCTCCCAAACTGCCCGGCATTGTGGATGTCGTCTACAAAAATAAGCCGAAGCAGGCCGCTGTCGTCAGCTGGGACCTGGCAGGACTTAATTTCAGTTCGATTGGCACAGTTCAGGTGCCTGTTACCCTGAAGCTTGCCGGACGTGAGTTCTTCTCCACCGTTTCCGTAGAAGTTGTTCCGGGTTATGGTCTGGATGAGATTGTGAACCAGCTCCGCGGCAAGCTGGTCAATTTCTCCTATCCTCTGGGAGACGGGCTAGGTAACTATAGTCAATCCAAATATAACGCCTTCGTGGCCGAAGTGGATCACGCGGAGGACCTGGCCGGGAACGCGAATTTGACCAAAGAGCAGTTTGACGGGGAGCTTAATAAACTTGCTGAAGCAGAAGCCGCCCTGTTAGGTTCGCTTAATACCACGCAGGGTGGCGTGTTCTATAACGCTTACCGGGATTTCTCCGGCGACACGGAAGGCAAATACCCTTACGGTATTGTCAGCGAAGCTCTCACTGGCGGTGCTGCCGCCACTGTGCAGGAGGAGGATGGGAATAAATTCCTGCGACTGACAACTGCAGCTACAGCGGGTAAGGCCAACCTGTTCCTGCCGTATACAGGTGAGGTCAAAGCTGAGGCGGATGAACGTATCGTCATCGAATATCGCGTCAGATTGAACAGTAGCTTCCCGTACGCCAATGGCGCCATGGTGAGGAACGACAGCGGAACCGGCAATTATTCCATGGTCACGGCGTTTGATACGGGTAAAATCATCGTGCAGAATGGAGCCTCCAATAAGGTTAAGGTTAAAGACTTCAGTCTGAGCACATGGTACAAAATCAAAATTGTCGCTAACTGGGACGCCAAGACTTATACCGTCTATATTAACGATGCTCCGGTTCCGGTGGCCATGGACTTCAGCTTCCGCCATACCGGCGGCAGCAAGCTGACCGGCCAGCTGTTCGGCATCGACGGCTACGCTAATGCCTCCATTGACTTCGACGATTTTAAGGTTAGCATGATTAATATTAATACTGATGCCGATACTGCCCAGCCGGAAACATATGATACACCTGCTGAAGCAGCGGGAGCCCTGGAGGGATAGTTATGTCAACTCCGACGTATGAGAAATTTGAGCCTTTACGAAATGCGCAGCTTGTTCTGGGGTATCTGACATCCATGGTGGATGAGAAGGCGGATAACCTTCCGTATTGGCTTGTGCTCCCTCATAAGAAGCCTGCGGAAGCTGCTCATTGCCGGGTAGACGACGCGGAGCTGGTTGGCTCCTGGTACGAAGCCATTGACGCCGTCCGGAAAATGCTGAAGACCGAAGAGGGAGCTGAGGTTCAGTTATCCTTTTACCGCCATCTTATGAAGTCTTGGGGAGAGCACGGGCTGCGCTTTCATGAGCCATACTCCTGGACGCATACGAATCACAGCTCCTTTCACGAAATGGGCTATATTCTTCCGGCACTGAACAGGATGGTGGAGAATAACCCTTTGGACCCGGAACCGGAAAAGAGGGCTTCCGAGCTTGTAAGAGGGCTACGCTCCCTTGTCATCGAAAGGAAGGTCAGAACCTTCTGGTCAGGTGATTATGAGGAAAAGGAGCCGGTGTATGAATTCCCCAATGACGTATATTTGAAAGACGGCGGATTCGATCTGTCCAGGCACACCGGACGGGGGGAGCAGGGAATTCGCAATGCGATTGTGCTTCACTCCCTGGTGCGCAGATATGAGATCACCGGAGACGGGGTGGCGCTTGATCTGGCTGTTGGCATTGCCAACCACCTCCTGGGACCCTCGCGTTATTTTAATTACAAAATGGAGTTTTTCGGCCATATCCATTCGGCAGGCTGGGTTGCCTCCGGACTCGTCCGTCTTGGACGCATCACAGGCGCCGGGCGGTATATTACCGCGGGTAAAGGGATCTATGATTATATCCGTTCCTTGTCCTCCTCCTTCGGCTGGGTACCGGAATATGCCCAGTGGCATCCGCAGCATGAGGAGCACTGTGAAACCTGCTGCATTAAGGATATGATCGAATGCGCGAATGAGTTAATTCTGGCCGGGTACGAGGAATATTGGAACGATATGACCCTGTTTGCACGGAACCAGCTGGTGGAGAATCAGCTCAAGGTGGCATCTTATGTAGTGACAGACAATACCTTACCTGATGGGCAGGGGGTCACCTACAGGGAGATTGACAAGAGAATGATTGGCGGCTTCACCGGCGGCTCCCTCGTCAACTCCATCTCATTGTCCAAGTTCCGCTCCATTGCGGGCTGCTGCGTCGGCATGGCTCCGGTGGCCCTGGAGATCATATGGAACCGGGCGGTGGAATACCGCGGTGGAATGGTTCTCGTTAATATCCCTGTCGATAAAGAAACAGAGGAAGCCAAGGTGAGCATGAATTACCCCGATACAGGCTATATTTCCATCAAGCTCAAGCAGACATATGATGTTGCAGTACGGGTGTACGACTGGATGGGGCAGGACCTCGAAGGGAGGATTAATGGAATAGCCTGTGCACCCTCAAGAGAGGGCAATCTGGTGGTATTCCGCAATGTTAAGGCAGGGGATATAGTGGAGCTGGAGCATCCAGTGGAGACGGCGGTGCTGAAAGAAACGGTGCGCGGCGAACAATATTCGGTATCCTGGAGAGGCTGTGATGTCGTCGATATTGTTCCGCGCGGAGAGCACTTAAGACTGTACCAGCGGGATTTACAGATCCCGAAATACTATCCGTCGGCGGACGATGTTCACTTCACCGGAGCCGCCAATTATGGTCCTACCCAGCAGGCACAGGGGAAAAAGTAACGGCAGATACGGATACAGACCCTTCAAATACAGACCCAAACAGAAACCATAACCCGCAAAAGTAACTTTGCGGGTTGTGGTTTTTCAGCTTCGGTACATTGTTATAATAGAAGACACAGGAGTGAAGCGCTCTCAGTAGCAGGGTGGCTTTTTCTTTTATATAAGATGGTTAAGATTGAGGAATCTGAAGAGATGAGGAGCGATAGAGCTTGAACAGAACAGCCATACTGGAGCGCCTTCAATCACAACTGCATGAGGGTAATCATGTCATTGGTGTCTCGACAGGTACGGGGATTACAGCCAAGGTTGCCGCCCAGAGCGGAGCGGACTTTATATTAATGCTGAACTCCGGCAAGTTCCGCCAGATGGGGAGAAGCTCTCTGGCAGGGTTTTTACCGTTCTGCAACAGCAATGATATGGTGATGGACTTCGGGTCAAGGGAAATCGTGCCGCTGGTGAGGCATACTCCCGTGCTCTTCGGGCTGAATGCGAATGATCCCACCAGAGAAATAGCCGATTATATAATGGATATCAAGGAAAAAGGCTTTGCGGGAGTCAATAATTATCCGACAGTCGGCCTGATTGACGGATTGTTCAGAGAGGCACTGGAGGAAGACGGAATCAGCTATGACAAAGAGGTTGAGGCCATACGACTGGCCCACCTGCAGGAGCTGTTTACGGTGGCCTTCGTATTTGACGAGTCCCAAGCGGTCCAGATGCTCGAGGCAGGGGCAGATGTAATCTGTGCTCATCTCGGCCTGACCGAAGGCGGATTATTAGGGGCGCGGAAGGTTGTCTCCTTAGAGGCTGCCAAAGCAAAGGCACTGCGCATTTTTGCTGCCTGCGGGCAGCTTAAGCCGGGTGTAATCAAGATGATTTACGGCGGTCCGGTGAAGACACCCGTCGACGTCCAGTACATGTACAGCAATAACACAGACATTATGGGCTACATTGGCGGCTCTGCCTTCGAACGGATTCCATCCGAGCAGTCGATTACGGCAATTACCCGCGATTTCAAGCGACTGGGCAAGCTGAATGAGGATGATTTCATGGTCAAAATGCTCAGCGGCATCACGAGGCATTATGATTACGTTGAGTTTGTCAAAGAGTATGTCGCACATAACTACAGCGATGAAGTTATTTTTGCGGATCTGGCCAAGGTAGCTCATGTATCGCGCAGTTATTTAAGCAGCTTGTTTAAAAAAGAGGTGGGCTGCAGCTTTCAGAGCTACCTGGTGAGCTTCCGCATCAATAAAGCTGCAACGCTGCTCCAGGCACCGCAGCTTCAATTATCCGAGGTGGCCGCGATGGCAGGGTATCCGGATTATGCCCAATTCAGCAAAATGTTTAAAAAGCTGAAGGGCTGCTCTCCCAAGCAGTACAGATCTAACCTAAACACAAAAATATAGTACATAAAAGCGTTTTCATTCTTAAGCAAGCCCCGTATGATTACTCTATAGCGCTCGGCTACCGGGATTGAGCACTGTTCTAGATGATCCATATGAGGAGGCAGCAGAATGAAGACCATCGCAATAGCTGGAACGTTTGATACGAAAGGTGAGGAGTACCTGTACATCAAGAGGATTGCAGAGGAGCTTGGGCTGGGGACCCTGATGATCCATACGGGCGTGTTCGAGCCGGCCTTTGTTCCGGATGTGTCTAACCGGGAGGTCGCGTACGCTGCTGGTAAGGACATAGAGGAGCTTGCAGCAAGGAAGGACCGGGCTTTGGCTACAGAGCTGCTATCCCAAGGATTGGAGAAGCTGATCCCCCAGTTGTACAAGCAGGGGAAATTCGACGGTATCATATCCTTTGGGGGTACCGGCGGAACCTCTCTGGTCGCTCCGGCTATGAGAGCCCTGCCAATTGGCGTTCCGAAGGTATTGGTATCAACCGTTGCATCCGGAAATACAGCTCCATACGTAGGCACAAGCGATATTATCATGATTCCCTCTGTGGTGGATGTCGCAGGCTTGAATTCGATTTCCACGGCAATATTCACAAACGCATTATTTGCGATGGCGGGAATGCTCAAATTTGAGCATACGCATACACCGGAGAAGAAACCGCTAGTGGCAGCCACGATGTTCGGAGTAACAACGCCCTGTGTGACAGCGGCAAGAAAATACCTGGAGGAACGGGGCTACGAGGTGCTTGTGTTCCACGCCACAGGTATCGGGGGACAATCAATGGAGGCGCTCATCGAGGCGGGTTTCATTGAAGGGGTACTCGACTTGACGACGACCGAGTGGGCGGATGAGATCATCGGCGGTGTCTTGAATGCGGGGCCGCACCGGTTGGAGGCTGCAGGACGCAAGCGCATTCCGCAGGTCATTTCGGTGGGCGCTTTGGATATGTGCAATTTTGGACCGGCAGATACGGTGCCGGAGAAATTCAAGGATCATACCTTTTACCAGCATAATCCGACCGTTACCCTGATGAGAACGACAGTGGCGGAGAATGAACAGATCGGAAGGAAGCTGGCAGAGAAGCTGAACATGGCCGAAGAGAGCACCGTGCTGATACTGCCGCTTAGGGGCATTTCCGCAATTGATGTGGAGGGGCAGCCCTTCTACGGGCCGGAGGAGGACCGGATGTTATTCGATACCCTGCGCCAGCATGTTGACCGCACAAGGGTTGAAGTCATTGAGATGGATTGCGCCATCAACGATCCGGCCTTTGCAGAGGCTGCAGCACTCAAGCTGATCGAACTCATGCATGTATCAATTCCTGAATAACAATAAGGAGGATATACGAATGAACAAGCTAAGCAGAACAGAAATTATGGCAAAATTCAAGAAAGAGGTGGAGTTGGGCAAGATTCTCCTCGGTGTCGGGGCCGGTACAGGGATTACGGCCAAGAGCAGTGAAGCAGGCGGAGCGGATATGCTGATTATATATAATTCCGGCCGTTACAGAATGGCAGGCCGCGGTTCACTCGCGGGCTTGCTGTCCTATGGAGATGCCAATCAGATCGTTGTTGATATGGGCGCTGAGGTGCTGCCCGTTGTCAAGCATACACCTGTTCTGGCCGGGGTATGCGGTACCGACCCGTTCCGGGTGATGGAGGTATATCTGAAGCAATTGAAGGAGCAGGGCTTCAGCGGTGTTCAGAACTTTCCTACGGTAGGCTTGATTGATGGGGTGTTCAGACAGAATCTGGAGGAAACCGGTATGGGGTACGACCTGGAGGTTGAAATGATCCGTATCGCGCATGAGCTGGATTTATTGACCACCCCATATGTCTTTGATCCTGTACAGGCCAAAGCCATGGCGGAGGCGGGTGCTGACATTCTGGTTGCCCACATGGGCTTGACGACCAAAGGCACGATCGGTGCCAAAACAGCGCTGACCCTGGATGACTGTGTTGAACGAATTGAAGCAATTATTGAAGCAGGCCGGGCGGTGAACCGGAATATTATGATTATTTGCCACGGCGGACCGATTGCAGAGCCGGAGGATGCCACTTATGTCATTCAGAGAACGAAGGGCATCGATGGGTTCTTCGGCGCATCGAGCATTGAGCGCTTTGCGGCAGAGAAGGGCATTACCCAGCAGACCGAGTTTTTCAAATCGATTCGTCAATAACCACGGATACCAGTCGTTGAAGTAAAAAGGCTTTCCCGTAGCACGGCGGTAAATACCGTTTCATGGATCGCCTTCATTTGCTGGAAACGGAAAGTCTTGCAACAAGCAAGTGGAAAAAGGTATCTTAATTCGTCAATTTCTGAGCGATGTAAGGAAGCAAGTGGAAAAACAACATCTAATATTGGTGGTTTCACTAATTTGGGTGAAACGGAATGATTTAAGTGCTGTTTTTCCAACTCCTGATTTAACAGGAGGCATTGTCTCATCAGCAAGTGTAGAAAATCCAACTGCTATTTCTGGTCTCTATAGCGGGCTGTCCCAAGCTGTCATTTCATGACTTAGGACAGTCCCTTTTTGATACAAACCCAGAGCCGAAGCTCCTATTATTGCCTAATCCTATACACGCAGTTTCTTCCTCCGGCCAGAATGTACTCTCCCCGTTCAATATCAACCTTATTTCCCAGCACAGTCTTAAACAAGTGCAACTCATTCTTACATAACCCGGTGCATGCAGCAGCAGCTTCACAGATCGGACAATGCTTCTCAATGAATAAAAGACTGCCATCCTCCTGCTCCTTAACCTCGGCCATATAACCTTCATTTGTCCGAATCTCGGCCAGTTTCTCCAGCCTCTCTCTAACGTCAGATGAATCGCCCAGATGCTGAAGATATTGTTCTTGCATCTTCTTATTCCGGACAGCCAGCAGCTTGTCCAGCCCCTCAATTCCGAAGGCTTCCTTCATGGAATTGATCAGACTGACGGATAAATCCGAATAGCCGTTTGGAAAAAACTGATTAGCCGCGGGAGTTAATATCCATAGCTTAGCTGGTCGGCCCATGGGACGGGCTTCTTCTATATTGGTAACCAGCCCTTCTTCTTTCAGCCCGTTCAAATGTTGACGAATAGCCATTCCAGATAGCGAAAATCGGGAGGAGAGGGCCGCAACATCCATTCCCCCTTGCTCCTTTAACAGATTAATGATCGCTCTTCGGGTACTGGTGGAGACATCGTTTGTGGTTTGATTCCGGCTCATAATGCACCTCCTTTTGAAGCAGCTGAATCCACATCACTGACTACATTTTAAACATAAATGTTGACAAAGTCAAAGCGGAACTGTAGGTTATACATTATAAACAATAATGTTTACTAAGTATCCGGATACGATGTATACATACCAAATTTCCTGGAGGTCTCATTTCATGCCGTCTACACCTCAAAGCATTTTCAGTCCGCATTATTTTGCACTAACCATCGGGATTATTCTGTCCGTGATGGCCGTCGGCTTCGAAGGCCTGTCCGTAACCACGATTGCCCCTTCGATTGCCGGGGACTTGAACGGCCTTAGCCTGTTTGGGTGGATATTCAGTACGTATCTGCTTGCACAGATTATAGGGACTCTGGTCGTCGGTCGAATTATAGATCGAAGAGGACCTGCAGCACCGTTCACTTTCGCACTTCTGTTGTTTATCTTAGGGCTTATCGCCGCCGCGACATCAGGCGATATGTACACCATGATTGGATCACGGGTCCTGCAGGGTCTGGGTGCCGGAGCTATGATGACTTGCGTGTACACTGCAATATCCTTAAGCTACCCGGATGAACTGCGTGCCAAAATCCTCGGAGCATTCGGCACGGCTTATGTTCTTCCGTCCATGCTCGGTCCATATATTGCAGGACTTATCGCAGATCAGTGGTCCTGGCGGTTTGTTTTCTGGGGAATACTGCCAATCCTGATGATTTCAGCACTGCTTAGCTTACCAGCGTTTACGAAATTAAAAACGCAGAAGACGAAAGGAGACAACGGGTCTTCATCGACTTGGATGGCCTTACTGTTAACGCTGGGTACAGGGATTTTCCTGGTTGGTCTAAGCAAGCTTCCGGGCATTATGGGATTTGTTCCAGTCATTATCGGCCTAGTACTTATGGTATTTCCGCTCCGCAAACTGCTGCCGAAGGGAACACTTACGTTCCGAAGAGGCATGCCGGCTATTCTGGCATCACGCGGGCTGTTCTTCGCTGCCTATGCCAGCACACAGAATTTCCTGGTCCTGGCTTTGATTGAGGTTAAAGGAATTACACCTTCTCAGGCCGGATTAATTGTGGCAAGTGCTGCGCTCAGCTGGTGTGTCATTGCCTATCTACAGGGACGGTGGGATTCGGCAGATCTGGGCCGTGGGCGTCATACGAGAATTGTTCTGGGTGTATTGCTGCTTGCCGCAGGGATTGCCATCGTATTTTGGGTACCTGTTGTGACCGTTACGGTTGCAGTTGTGGGCCAGATTATCGCTGGAATCGGCATTGGATTGGCGCATCCGATAAGCGGTGTGGTTGCTTTTTCCCAGACAGGGGAAGGAGGCGCGGGGCAAACCTCGGCAAATCTGCAATTTGCAGATTCTTTCACCCCCGGGGTAATCATCGGGATCGGCGGTTCCATCCTTGTGGTTTGTCAGGCGGGCGGCATGTCACTTCAATCCGGATTAGTGGTAGCCATGGGCTTCCATCTCTTGTTGATCGTCATGAGTCTGTGTGCCAGCACCCGGATTTCGCCACTCGCTGAACAAATAAGCACGGGTATCCCGTCTATAGGTGTGAAGATCAAATAAACCAAGGAGGAATGACGATGATCATCGGGGTCAGTGATAAAGCATCAGAAAAAATCTCCGAAATCTTACGAAGTGCGGATATCCGAAACCCCTTCCTTAGATTGGGCGTTGATGAAGGGGGATGCAGCGGTTTATCCTACAGTCTTGTCGTGGATGAGCAGCAGGCAGAAGAGGATATTGTATTAAATAAAAAGGATTTCAGAATATTGGTTCACAACAATAGTATTCCATACATTGACGGTCTTGAAATTGACTATGAAGAGAGTGGAATGGTAGGCGGCTTCACCATGAACAATCCTAATGCTAAGGTGTCATGTGGATGTGGAGCCAGCTTCAGAATGGCCAATTATCGTGGCGAAGTCAAAAAATGTGATTAAACGGCATGTTTTCAAACAAAAATCTCCTGATTCACCTAGCCATATACAAAATATTCACTAGTAATAACCCCATGCGAAGCCTCTTCTGAAAGTGGAGGCTCGTTCGGGGTTATTTGCAATGATTTTGTTTTTTGAATGGAGAGTAACAATTAATTGACAACTTAATGTATTAACCTCATAATACACTTTGAAGTGTATGTACCGCTTAATACACACACTTGAGAGCATAAGGGGTGTCACTTTTGAACAAAGTCAACGAATGGGCCGGAATCACCTTCAACAGCCGCGATCCTGTCTATTCTCAAGTAGTCCGCCTTTTCAAGGAGAAGATCGTAACCGGTGTTATACAGTCTGGTCAGACCATACCGTCTAGAAGAGAGCTGGCAGCCCTGCTAAAGATTAACCCTAATACTGCTCAGAGAGCATACAAGGAAATGGAGGATCAGCGCTTGATTGTAACGGAAGGCAACTCCCCCAGCCGCATCACTCTGGAGCTGGATGTATTGAGACAGATTCGGGCAGAGCTGCTCGGCACAGCCGTCGAGGCGTTCGTGGCTTCCATTCGCAACATAGATGTTCCACTGGACGAGCTGCTTAATGTGATTCAGCAAAAATACACAGAGGCACAGGCGGGGAAAAGACAGGAGCCCCCGGAAGCCCCCTTTGAGAGTGGACAAGGAGGAAAGAACGATGATTGAGCTCGTGCGTGTCAGCCAAAGATACACATACAGAGAGGTGTTAAAGGACGTCACGTTCACTGCCGAGAAGGGACAAATCACTTGTCTACTCGGACTTAATGGAGCGGGCAAATCAACGGTACTCAAAACGATTATGGGACTGACGCCGATTCATGGGGGGAGCATTCGGATTGATGGCGAACCGATTAGTCAGAATACTTATGAGCGAGTCTCCTATATTCCTGATCATTTGGCGATTCCGGCTTCCATGAGGCTGTCTGACGCGCTTCGGTTCATGGAAGACTTTTATAGCCGCTGGAACAAGGATAGCGCGAACGAACTTATGTGTTTCTTCGATCTTGATCTCAATGAACGTGCGGGCCGCTTATCTAAGGGGACTGCTGCCAAGTTCAATCTGGTGCTTGGTTTGGCTCAAGACTCCGATTATGTGATCATGGACGAGCCCTTTGCCGGAATAGACTTATTCAACCGGGAGAGAATCGCGGAGGTGTTCTCCAGTGAGCTGGTCGGCAACCGCGGCGTTCTACTGACTACTCACGAAGTGAGAGAGGTCGAGTATCTCATAGACAAAGCAGTGCTGCTGCGTGATGGGGTTGTTGCCCGTACTTTTGAATGTGAACAGGTCCGAAGCGAGGAAAGCAAATCTGTCGTTGACGTCATGAAGGAGGTGCTCTTCACTTGAATAGATATCTAAAGCTCGTCCATCTGGAGGTTCATCGCTTCCGGTACGCTCTCTTCAGCCTGATGTTCTTGACGGCGGCCATTCAGATCATCGGACTTGTGCATACTACGCAGGTAAGAGTTAAGGGGTGGAGAGAGACAGCCCGCCTGGGAGAGCATTCTTCACGTAACTTTTCATTTGCCGATGTCATCGGAGATTCGCAGTTCTTGTTTGCCGTACCTATTTTGATCAGCATTATAGTATTGGGTTTATATGTCTTTTTGATTTGGTACCGTGACTGGACCGGCAGAGATAAGTTTGCTTATCGGTTGTTTACCCTGCCGATGGCAAGGCGGAACGTGTACATGGCCAAAGCCACTGCTATCTTTGTATTCGTCTTTGCCATGGTCACATTCCAATTGTTGATGCTACTGCTGGAACGCCAGCTGTTTAACTGGATGGTTCCCTCCGAATACTGGATGTCCTCCCTGCTTGCCGAAGCGGTTGCGTCAAACCGGGTGTTCGTCCTTTTCTTGCTGCCGCCGGATGGGATGCAATTTGTTGTCTATTATGGAATAGGCATTCTGGCTGTCTTTGTTATCTTTACGGCAGTATTACTCGAGCGAAGCTACCACCTGCCCGGTATTGTCTATGCGATCTTGTATGTTGCCGTATGTGGGGCTGCAATCGGAGGCGCAGTTTATCTTAATCTGTATAATTATTTCTATCCTCGAGAGATAACAGCCATCCGTTTCTGCATCTACCTTATTGTGATGGGCTTTACGCTCACACTCGGCTTCAGGCTCGTCTCGAAGAAGATAACTGTGTAGGGAGTGAAAGACTAATGAAACGTTATAAGATCACGGGCGCACTTATTCTGTTAATAATGGCTTCGCTCGGAACTTTCTATGCTTATGGTGCAGAATTACGCCTGCCGGAATATCAGCTGCAGACTATAGAAGGGGATCTGGCCGAAGCATCCAAATTGACTCTGCTCGGGAGTTATGTGGGCGGCAAAGGTTCTTATCCCATAGAAGTATCCACATCGGGCAGCAAGAGATCTGAGCAGACGTTCTGGGATCAATGGATGAAAAGCAAGGGACCATTGGACGAGCAGACTTTTTCCGAGTTTAAAGCGCTGTATAAGGAGCATCCCGGGTTCATGAGGGGGAAGAAGGGTACTGATGGCTATTACTCGGATCAAGACGCACTCATTTTTGCGAAAGCGAGTTATACCCATTCGAAAGATACGGATCAGGAGGGAAAGATTCGCTGGAGTATCGATTCGCTGGATTTGGCAACCGGCAAACAATTCCGTTACGAGGATGAACTGCTCGATTCCGTGCAATATGCTAACGTGATAGACGTACAGAAGACCGGATCAGAAATACACGTTCTTACCAACGTTAATAGAGTAAACCAAGATAATGAGATCATCGACAAGGTGTTCAACGCCGAAACGGGTTCGCCCATTCGCAGTATCCAAGTGCCATTAGGTGAATCCTCCAGAAACGATCGTGAGCTGCGAAAACAGATCATCGCCGAAGAGAAGCCGACAGCGGCCAACCCCCGAGTGCTGTTTTTGGTGAAAGAGAGCAGCAAGCACTGGACTGATGGTAGAGTATCAGCAAGCGATACTATTCCTGAAGTGTTCTCTGAAAGACTTTTTGAGTACCAATACGCTTCTGGAGAAGTGAAGGCATTGCCGCTTGCCGCCGGGGAAGAAGAAAACAGACAGGGGCTTTCGACTCAACATATCCTGGAAGGAGTTACCTATACTACCTTACGCGTATCGGAGGAAGCGGTGACAGTGGACCGCTATGACCTATCAACCGGCCTTGTTCATCCTCAAGTAATTATTACAGCAGGTCAACTCAACAAGGGAAAATTCAGTCAAGCTCAGGCAGCGGACGGACGGATTTATCTGCTGCTGCAAACCGGCGAACCTCTTGCGAACAACAGAATGCCTATTACAGCAGTAGCTGACATAGCTGACGGACGGATTCTCTACCAGGGTACGCCTGCTCCCGTTAAAGCAAATGGAAGACCGGATGACCAATTAGAGGATGCGTGGTTTTTGAATATGAAGATCATGCGATAATCACTCCATCACGGGACGAAGTAAATCCAATAGGATAATTCTATTACAACTGCGGTGCCGAACTTGGTGCCGTGTTTTTTTGTAGAACCTGTTAGCAAATCAGCCGATTTATCTTTAAAGATCCGGGTCTGGTCCGTATAATAAGGAAGGGAAAGGAGACCCTTGCCTATCATTAAGGGAAGTATATTTATGGATCAATAGGAGGTATAAAGATTGATGAGGCCTGAAACAAGCGCAAACCCGCCGAGCCTGTTCCGTAACCGGTTCCTGCAGACAATTCTTTTATCAAGCGTGCTGCTGCAGATTGGCATTTGGGTGCGTAATTTTGCTATTCTCCTCTATGTTGCCGACAGGACCAACAATGATCCCTATGCTATTTCCCTGATCAGCGTAGCTGAATTCGCGCCTATTTTTGTTTTTTCATTCATCGGAGGTACGTTTGCCGACCGGTGGCGGCCGAAGCGGACGATGATCTGGTGCGATTCACTATCCGCAGTATCGGTGTTCGCCGTTCTGATGAGCATTCACTTCGGTTCCTGGGAATCTGTGTACCTGGTGGCCTTCATCTCGGCTATTCTTTCCCAGTTCTCACAGCCTTCCAGCATGCGGTTATTTAAATACCATGTGCCTGAAGAACAGCTTCAGCAGGGCATGGCGCTCTTCCAATCGCTGATGGCCATCTTCATGGTGCTTGGGCCCATGCTGGGCACTTTCGTTTATAGCACCTTTGGCCTGGAAACCTCAATCGCTGTAATGGGTGTTGTTTTTCTGCTGTCTGCGCTCGTCCTTGTTCGTCTGCCCGAGGATCGGATGGAATCCCAAACGGTCAAGGTAAAAGGTCAATTCCGTAAAGATTTCATCGAAGGCTTTCGTTATGTCTGGCAGAGCCAGGTGCTGCGTATGCTCGGACTCGCGTTTATTCTGGCTGGACTTTCGGTTGGAGTAGCTCAAGCACTCAATCTGTTTATCGTAACAGAGCGGCTGGGCCGAAGTGAGGAGTTCCTGCAATATATGCTGATGGTGAATGGAGCAGCCATGCTGATCGGGGGAGGGATTGTAGCCGTCTTTGCCAAAAAAGTACCGCCCCAGCTTCTCCTGGCAATAGGCATGCTGACAGGCGCCGTCTGTACCACGATTGTCGGGTTTTCGACAAGCGTTCCGCTCACGCTGACCATCCAGTTTCTGAATGGGCTTGTTTTCCCTTGCATTCATATCGGGATCAGTACGATGATTCTGAAATGGTCACATACATCCATAGTCGGCCGGGTCAACGGAGTGCTGAATCCGATGTTTGTCGGTATGATGGTCGTTTCCATGTCCTTCGCCGGTGCGCTTAAGAATGCCTTTTCACTGAGTACAATCTTTAGCGGAGCAGGGGTATTATTTCTCCTCGGCGCAATGGTGATGTTGCCGATTCTGAATCAAAAAGCGCCGGATCATACCCCTGCTGCACAAGAAATATAATCTCACGGATAAAGATGGTGTACTTACTTTATTCCCTTCTGATATTGTGTGCAAGATGCGAAGCAGCATTCCCCGTTATCGGAGAATCGCTGCTTCATTGACGTTTTACGGGTGCTGCATAAACAGTTCTTAATGGGCTGTAATCCCTGTCAGGGTTCAACCTACTCCTTAACGGCACCAAGCACGATACCCTTGACGAAAAAGCGCTGGAGAAAAGGGTAGACCAGCAGGATGGGCAGCATGGCGATGAAAATCTGCGCGGATTTGACGCTCCGGTTGGAGAGCGTTTGCAGATCCTCGAAGCGGATACCGGTCTTACTGAAGTCCTGCACAACGACGATAGTCTGCAGCAGCGTGGCGAGGGGCCAGCGGTCGGGCGAGGTCATATAGAGCATGCCGTCAAACCAGGCATTCCAATGGCCCACAAGGGTGAACAGGGACAGGGTGGCGATGGCCGGAAGCGACACGGGAAGATAAATCCTGGACATAATCTGGAAGGAGGTTGCACCGTCCATAATCGCGGCTTCATCCAGGTCGCGCGGCAATGCCCGGAAGAAATTCATCATCAGGATGATATTCCAGACATTGACCAGGCCCGGGAGGATGAAGATCCAGAAGGAGTTGATCAGGTTGATCTTCTCCATCAGGATATAATGCGGGACGAGCCCGGCGTCGAAGATCATAATGATCAGAAAGAACCATACATAGAAGTTCCGGCCCCGGAATTCCCGGGAATTCCGCGAGAGGGGGAAGGCGGCAAGCACCGTTACGCACATGGCCAGTACCGTGCCGACAGCGCTGCGCAGCACCGAGATTTTAAGTGCCGACAGGAAATTACTATTCTCGAAGGTACGCAGATATCCATCCAGCGAGAAATCCACGGGAATCAGTCCGACCAGGTTGGAATCAGCCGCAGATTTGCCGCTGAGGGATACCGCAAAGATATGAACCAGCGGCAGCACGCAGACAACGGAAATCAACACAAGGAAAGCGATATTGAACAGATAGAATACGCGGTAGGTGGGATTTTTATAGTACATGAGGCCGTTCCTCCTTCAAATTGACAAGCATGTCAGAAAATCCGGTAATTTGCCCACTTGTAGGCTGAATAGTAGCCTCCTCCAATCATGATGAAGCCGATCACCGACTTGAACAGGCCGACGGCGGTGGATAGGCTGTATTGGCCTTCCTGGAATGAACGGTAGACATACGTATCAATAATGTCGCCCTTGTCCAGCACCAGCGAATTGATCAGATTATAGATCTGGTCGAAGTTGGCGTTCAGCATGTTGCCGAGCGACAAGGTGAAGACCACAACGATGATCGGCAGCATCGAGGGGAGCGTGATGTAGAGGGTCTGCTTCATGCGGCCCGCCCCGTCAATCTCCGCCGCTTCGTAGAGCGCGGGATTGATGCCGGACAGTGAAGCCAGGAAGACGATGGCGCTGAAGCCGAATTCCTTCCACAAGTCACTTAGAATAACGGTGAAGCGGAACCAGTTCCCTTCACTGAGGAACATCACGGGCTGCATGTGGAAGAAGCTGAGCAGCTGATTCACTATCCCTTCCAGGGACAAGAGATCAAGGAGAATGCCGCCCAGAATCACCCATGACATGAAATGGGGCAGATAGACCAGGGTTTGAACCGAACGCTTAAGCCCCATCTGGCGGATTTCGTTGAGCAGAAGGGCGAATATCACCGGAACTACGAGCCCGAAGGCAATTTTGAGACAGGAGATAATCAGTGTGTTGAGAATGACCTGCCGGGAATCATGCATCGAGAAAATCAGCTCGAAATTGCTCCAGCCCACCCACGAAGAGCCGGAAATGCCCTGCCAGGGCTTGAAGTCCTGAAAAGCGATGATGATGCCCGGCATAGGGGCATATTTGAATATCAGCGCGATGATGACGGCTGGCACCAGCATAAGATGCAGCCTCCATGTGGCGGCAAACTGCCTGGCTATTGTGCCGGTTCCGGGATTGGCCTTGGGAGCGGCATTGGCCGCCATATCTGTGCCTGGCTTCATACGGGTCTCCTCCTAAATGTCCGCCGCTTGCGGATTCTACAACCATATTAGGCTTGACAATCCTGAACTGTACAGATATAGATATTTAAGGTAACTGTCAATTTGTTAAGGGGGTGCTGCCATGCGGAGATACCGGCCGGTATTTGTCAAAATCACTGCTGTTATTTTTATGCTGATTTTGCCAATGGCTCTGCTCTATACGTATTTCAGTGAGAAGAGTCTTGAAGTCATCGATGGACAGATTACAGATAACAACGAAAGCCGCTTGTTTTTCCTGAAGAATCAGATTGAGTCGAACATCGACCGGTTGTCCTTATCCTCCAGTGTGCTGACGAGAGATTCCTCCATTACGGATTTGCAGCTCAATCTGCTTACCGAGGATTATTATCAGACGCTATACTACCAGACACAGGTCAAGGAAAAGCTGCAGCTGCAGAGCCTTTCCAGCAACTGGCGCAACGATCTGTCCGTCTATTTGCCGGAGAGCCGGCGACGTATATCCACCAATCCGGGCGACACGTTCGACATGAAGGAGATGAAGCTGTCTCCAGCGGGTGTATGGAGGCTGCATCCGGGCACCGGTGCGGTGAATCCGTATTATCAGATGTTCGTCTGGGACCCTTATCTTTCGCAGGAGCAGAACCAGGAGCCCGTTGCTGTATTCGAGGTACGGTTCACGGTCGACAATATCCGGCGGATGCTGGGTGACTACAAGCAGGATAATCCGGGCAAAGCTTTTCTGCTCACGGCTTACGGTACAGCTTACGGCGCGGCATCCGCAGACGATGCCGCCGCAAGGGAAACCGGGCGCCGGCTGCTCAAAGACCCGATGGAGGAATCCGGACACCGGAGCCTTGAAATCGGCGGGGAGGATACTTTTATCAGCTATGCATATCTGCCCTCCCTAGGCGCCTATCTGGTGGATTATGTCCCGCTTGATGTTATTCACGCACCGATTGTGCAGAGCCGCAGAATGTTCTATCTCAGCTTTGTTGTCTTGGCCCTGCTGGCGCTTATTGCCTCTTATCTGCTGTACCAGCATGTGCAGAAGCCGGTGTCAGAGGTGGTTAAGGGCTTGCGGAGCTTTGAGCGGGGTAATTATTCCTTTCGCATAAGAAAGCGCTTTAATAACGAATTTGACTACATGCGCCTGCGGTTCAATGAGATGGCCGAGCAGACCCAGCATTTGATCAATGACGTCTATGAGGAGCAGAACCGTTCAAGGCTCGCAACACTGAAGCAGCTGCAGTCCCAGATTCATCCCCACTTTCTGTACAATTGCCTCTCCTTCATCGCCGCCTGCGCCAAGGCAGGGGAAACGGAAACGATCCGTGAGATGGTCTATCATCTGGGTGATTATTACCGCTATACGACACGGGTGGAGAACCAGCGTCCGCTCCTGGAGGAAGAGGTACAACAGGCCAGGAACTATCTGCATATCTACGCCTTCAGACTGGAGCGTCTGGATTTCGGGCTGAATATTCCGCCTGACATGCTGGCTGAGCCTGTCCCCCGTTTGTTTCTGCAGCCTGTAGTTGAGAATGCCATTATCCATGGTGTGGAGCCGCAGCCGGGAGCGGGAACGATACAGGTCACAGGTGTACAAGAAGGGGAGTATAATCTGCTGCAGGTTGAGGACAGCGGGGCGGGCATGACGGAGGAGCAGATCGCCGGCTATTTGAAAGAGCTGGAGCTGCCCATGAATGAGCAGACAGGCTGCGGCCTGTGGAATGTCAATCAGCGTCTGAAGCAGCAGTACGGTCCGGGGTCCGGCATCAGGCTGGACGCCTCGCCGGGTCTCGGCGGTTTACGGGTCACCCTGCGCTGGAAAAGGGAACATGAAGGAGGACAGCCAAGTGAAAATGCAGCTGATGCTCGTAGATGACGAGCCGATGATTCTTAAGAGCATGGTCCAGAATGACTGGGCTTCCGCCGGTGTGGAGCATGTGTATCAGGCAGCATCCGGTCTGGAGGCGGCAGAGCTGCTGAAGCATCATCCGGTCGATATTGTGGTCACGGATATCCGCATGCCCGGAATGGATGGTTTGGCCTTATGCAAGCATGTGCATGAGCATTATCCAAGAACCCGCTGTGTGCTGCTGTCAGGCTTCGGCGAATTTGAATACGCCCGGCAGGCGATTGAGCACCGGACGGTAGGCTATCTGCTGAAGCCGGTCAAGGATGAAGAGCTGCTGGCCGAGGTGAAGCGGGTTGCCGCCGGCCTCCGCACGGAATGGGAGCAGATTGCTTCCCAGGAACGGGCGCGGCGGACCTTGCACCAGCATATGCCGATGCTGCGGTCGGGATTTCTGAATGATCTGCTGTCAGGCCAGCTGCCGGAGACTAGAGCGTTAGCCGAGCGGTTGAAGGAGTATCAGTTACCCTTCCATGCGGAGGATTCGCTGCTGCTGGTGATGGTGCGGCCCGAGAAGGTATTCGGCAGCGGAGAAGAACCGGATGCCCTGCTGTTTGAATATGCGGTGCGGAATATTGCCGCAGAGATTCTGGAGCCGGACTGTGATGTCTGGCACTGCCGCGATGCCTATGGCTATCTCGTCTTTGCGCTGCGCAGCCGGAAGCAACCGCAGGAGATGGATGAAATGGAGGTGAAAGCTCTGCATACCAAGGCACATGAACTGCAGCTGAAGGTGTCCGGCCTGCTCAAGGGGCAGGTCTCGCTTTTGCTGAGTGAACCGCTGCGCTTTCCCATGGAGCTGGCGCAGGTCTACCGCAAATCACTGAACGAATTCCGGAAAATCCCGCGCAGTGAGCAGGAATTCCTGGCTCTTGCAGGCGGCAACCGGACGGTTGACCGCACCTTGACCTCACTCTATGCGCCGCCCGCATTCCTGCGGCTGATGGAGGGAGGCCGGTGGGAGGAGGTGCGCAGCAAGCTGGCCGCCATTGTCCGCGAAATGGAGGAGAAGCTGCTCGATTCCGAAGAGCATCTGGCCGAGCTGTACCATACGCTGGTGAGCGCTTTTCTGGCCATTGCCCACCAGCAGGGAAAGACCCTGATGGAGGCGACATCCGGGAAGGGAGAGATTGGTGAATCAGCCCGGATTATGCGCAGTGCCGGCACCATTGCGGACTGGGCGGAAGAGATATTGTCCTGTCTTGCGCAGTCGGAGAATGCGGAATACAACGATCACAAGCGCCAGCTGCTGGCGAGAATCCACCGCTTCATCGAAGAGAATCTTGCCCGGGATGTCTCCCTGCAGAGCATTGCCGACCACGTGAAGCTCCATGCGGTATATCTGTCCTCCATGTACAAGCTGGAGACGGGCGAGAATCTGAGTGATTACATTATGCGTTACCGGATGGAGCAGGCGGCGGTGCTGCTGCGCTCTACGGAGATCCGGATTTATGAGCTGGCCGCCCGGCTGGGCTTCCAGAATCCTCCGTATTTCAGCAAGCTGTTCAAGAACTATTACGGGATTACGCCGCAGGAATACCGGGAACGCCTGCTGTAACAATGCTTAAGAATTTAGCATATCACCTTAAATCTTTCTCTCTTACTCCCGTGAAAGCGTTGTAATAAGATGAATGCGTCAGAGATTACAGGAACACAGGGAGGCTCTTGCATGAAGAGGACAAAAAAAAGGTTCGCGCTGCTGCTGTCGGCAACGCTGCTGCTGTCGCTGCTCACAGCCTGTTCACCGAACAGCAGCAACGGGGCTGCCGGCACAGCGCCGCCGTCATCCGCCCAGCCGTCTGCGCCTGCTGAGGCGGAGGGAGACGCTGCCCGGATTGAAGGGATCAGGGACGGGACATACCGCTTCGATACCCCGGTCACAATTACTACGGTTACTGCCACGGATTCCAGCTTTAAGTACAAAAACGGGGAGACGCTAAGCGACAATGTGCATACCCGTTGGGCGAAGGAGCAGCTGGGGATTGATATCCAGCATCTGTGGGAGGTGCCCGGCGAGCAGTTCGCCACCAAGATGCGGCTGATGCTGACAGCCAAGCAGGAGCTGCCGGATGTCGTCACAACGATGGATATCGGACTGATGAATGAGCTGATCGAATCCGGAGCCTACAAGGATGTTTCAGCCGATTTCGACAAGTATGCCTCGGACCGTGTGAAGGAGATCTTCAGCTCCCACCCGCTGATCTGGAGCCAGGTGACCTTTGAAGGCAAGCATATGGGCCTGCCTTACTTCGCCAACGCCGGGAACGATAATGCTGTCATGTGGGTCCGCCAGGATTGGCTGGACGCACTGGGCATGCAGGCACCGGCGACCTTTGAGGAGCTGGAGGCCTTCATGCAGGCGCTGCTTGATAAGAAGCCGGGCAATACGGATTCTATCATTCCGCTAGGCGTGAGTCTCGGCTCGGGCGGCGGCCACCCGAATCCGCTGGCAGGCTGGCTCGGGGAGAGCACCTGGATCTTCGGGCCGTTCGGAACCGTCCCTTACCAGTGGAACCAGGGCGCGGACGGTAAGCTGGTGCACGGTTCGACCGTACCGGAGATGAAGAAAGGCCTTGAGGTAATGCGGAACTGGTACCAGAAGGGCTATATCTCCAAGGAGGCCGGGCTGCACGATGAGAACAAGCTCGCTGAGCTGATTGGCCAGGGACGGGTAGGGGTTGTGGTGGCTCCATATTGGCTGGGCAGCTGGCCGGTTCCGGACCTGCAGAAGAACGTGCCGGGAGCGACAATGAAGCCGTACCCCATTCCCGCTGAGAATGGCAAGGCGGGAGCGCGGGATACCACGTTCCTGAAGGGAGGGATGCTCGTAAGGGAAGGCTTTGAGCATACCGATGCTCTGTTCCTGTATCTTAACCGTCTGTTCGCCGGAGTGGACAAAGAACCAGGCAGCGAATTCGAGCACGGCTGGGCCGAAGACTATGACTATACCCTCAAGGCGGACGGAACAGTCTCCACAGTTAGCGAGGATATCCCCGGAGGCTCGGTAGGGGTCTACAAATACTTCCTGTATGAGCCAAAGGACCCGTTCAGTGTGCTGCAGCAATCCGCAGACAAAGGGGATTTGCTGGAACAGGGAAATCTTACAGACGCTGAAGCTGCGGCTCTTGGCAATCCCGATATTCTGAAGGCGGCGCAGATCGTCGTCGATGGATGGGCCAAGGACAGCTACTGGGCGCCCAAGTTCCTGGGTGCCAGTACACCGGCGATGCAGTCCAAGGGAGGCATCACGACCAAGCTTGAAGGAGAGGCGATCATGGCGATCATCTACGGCCGCAAGCCGCTGGAGGATTTCGATACATTCGTCAAGGAATGGTACAGCATTGGCGGAGAGCAGATGACGAAGGAAGCCAATGAATGGTTTGACAGCACGAAGTGACGGGCGAACCCAGCAGGAGTTATCCGGGCTAAAGCTGCCTGCTACTGCCGGAGTCTAGCCGGAAGGAGGAGGAGAAACGGACGGGAAGCCGGGATCATCTCCTCCTTTTTGCTGCCTGGTGAATATGCAATGTATACCTGTTAAGGAAGGTGGGAGAATGCGGTGAAATGGACAAAAAGCAGAGCCGCCGCAGCTTCGGGTGTCCCGCTGTGTCTGGCCGTTATCCTGCTGTTAAGCGGAAGCGGAGTCCCGGAAAGGCTCGTTGGGCCTGAGGGAAAGGAGAATGCTTCCGCCAAGGCCCAGGGCATAACGGAGCGGATGGCAACGGACGCCGAGGTGGCAAGGATCAACGGGCATGCAGTGACGGCGGCGGAACTGCAGTATGCGATGGGACTCCAGCGTACGAAGGTGATTGAATACTTCCGGGATACTTACCATCAGGCGTATGAAGGGAACTTCTGGGAGCTGGAGATTGGCGGGGTGAATCCGCTGGAGCTGCTCAAGCGTGAGGCGCTTACGTCCTGGACACGAAGCCGGATTCTGCTGGAGATGGGTCATGAAGAAGGGCTTGTTGACAGCACGGACTTTGACGGGCTGCTCTCTGAGATGGAACGCGAGAACAAACGGCGGGCTCAGGCAGCGGCTGCCGGGATAGCGGTGTTTGGTCCAGCCGAGCTGGATGAAGGCAGCTTCATCCCCTACTATCTGAGCAATCTGGAGGTTGCGCTTCGGGAGAGGATGACAGTGCCTGGGGAACACGGACGGGATGATGAACCGGCACGGGAGGATCAGGTTAGCAGCATTCCTGAGGAACAAGAGCTTACGTTTACCCGCATTTCCATAGCATACCGGAGCAAAGGGCAAGGTGTAGCGGATAACAAGCCGGGAACACAACAGCTTCTGTCTGAGGTGCGTCAGCTGCTTCTTGAGGGCAGAAGCCCGGAAGAGGCGGTTTCAGAACCGAGAAATGATAACGCTTCCTTTCCTGGCTTGACTCTAAGCAGTGAAAGTCTGGACAGCACTAACGCCAGAGTGTATTTCCGCGAGCAGGGCCAGCTCTATGCCTGGCTGACCGGAGAGCGGGAGTCCGGCGAGGTCAGCCCGGTCATGGATGAAGGCTTCACCGGGGAATGGGTAATGGCGGTGCTTGGTGATGTAAAGCCGCAGAAGCCCGAAACAGCAGCGGAGGAGCGGAACAAGAAAGCGGCGACGGAGACAGGCTTCGGGCGGGAACTGGAGCAGCGAATCCGTTCCGCCCGGATTGAACTAACGGAGCCGGGATATTCCGGCCTGCAAATGTAGTAGCTTACCATTCATTACGGGAGGTTTAAGCGAAGATGACAAGAAAACCATGGCATCAGATGAACAAGCTGATTTTGGCGGCAATCCTGATTCTCGCATCTGTTCTGTCCGTATTAGTCCCGTCAACGGTCCGCGCAGACGGTACGTCCTATTATGTCGATTCGGCTGGGGGCAGCGACAGCAACACAGGCAGCTCCGAAACACAGGCCTGGAAGACGCTGGACAAAGTGAACGCCACAGTATTTCAGCCTGGAGACCGCATTCTGTTCAAGGCGGGCGGGGTCTGGACGGGGACACTGTCACCCCAGGGCTCGGGCAGCGAAGGCAGTCCGATTCAGATTGACCGCTACAGCGAAGGGGCTAAGCCGCTGATTGCGGGGGGAGGGGCCGCCGCTGCCGTATATTTTTACAATCAGGAGCAGTGGGAGGTCCGCAATCTCGAGATTACCAATAATGCAGCCAGTCCGGGCGAGCGCAGAGGCATTCATGTCAGCGGCAGCAGCGGAAGCTGGACCAATCCCAAGGTCTATAAGCATTTCGTGTTCGAGAATCTCGACATCCATCAGGTCAAAGGGACGACGGCCACCGATTATGTGCATAATGGCGGAATCATCGTCTGGGGTCCGGACTGGGATCTGCATGTGTCGGATGTGGTCATCAAGAATAACCACATCTATTCGCTCGACAGTGTAGGGATCTATCTGAATGGAGCCCAGCGCACTTACTCCACGGGGCTTAAGGTGCAGAATAATGTAATTAACGATGTTGCTGCCGATGGTGCGGTTGTACTCAATACAACGGGCGGCCTCATCGAGCATAATGTAGTGTACGATACCCATGTCCGCGCGTCCGGGTATCATGTGCCGCTGTGGGTATGGGGCACGAAGGATGCGGTCATCCAGTACAATGAAGTGTACAACACTGCCCCCGGCGGCGACGCGATGGCCTACGATGCGGATTATAACAGTGACGGCACTATTATCCAGTACAACTACAGTCACCATAACGCAGGAGGTATGGTACTGGTCGTCAATGACGGGACAGCTGCCTCCAATTATAATACCAATGCGCTCGTCCGCTATAATATCAGCGAGAATGACGGCGGGGCGGTGTTCAATCTGAACGGCCCGGTCAGCGGCGCGAAGTTCTATAACAATACGGTCTATCTGCCGCTCACTTCCAGCACCAAGGTGGTCAATTACGGCTTTTGGGATGGCTATGCTTCAAATACGGCCTTTTACAACAACCTGATCTATAATCTGGGCACCGGGGGATACCAGTTCGGCTCCAGCACCGGCAACATATTCGATAATAATCTGTTCTACGGCAACCATCCATCCAGCGAACCGGCTGACCCTCACAAAATCACCACTGATCCGAAGCTCGCTTCGCCAGGCTCGGGTGGCATCGGACGCGGCACGCTGGCCGGTTATCAGCTGCTGAATACCTCTCCGGCCATTGGCAGCGGCAGAATCATCAGCAGCAACGGCGGCAGCGATTATTTCGGCAATCCTGTTCCGGCAGGCACTACCCCCAATATTGGGGCCTACCAGGGAGCGGGACTGGACCCGAACAATCTGCCTCCGCTGCCGCAGCCGCCTTCCCAGAATAATCTGCTGCTTAATCCGGGGTTTGAGACAGGTGATTTCAGCAACTGGCCGCTCCATTACAATGGAGCTTCTATCGTGAATACCGGAGCGCACAACGGTGCCTACGCTGCGGCACTTACCGGCAACTATGCCGGAATGGAGCAGAACATTGGCGGCCTGCATCCGAACACCATGTATAAGCTTTATGCTTACGGAGCAGCCAGCGGCGGCGGCTCAGCCGTATTCGGAGTCAAGAACCACGGCAACGCCGAACAGAGTGTCTATATGACTGCAGCTGATTATACCCGCAAGGAAATTACATTTACAACAGGGGCCTCCAGCACTAGCGCTACAATTTTTCTGTACAAAGCCGGAGGGGCGGGGCAGGTGATGTTCGACGATTTGGAGCTGATTCAATTCAGCGCATCTCCTGCCGGTCCAACCGAACCGGTGTTCACCGAAGGAGGAAGTGACGAATTCAGCGGGGCGGCTCTGGGCAGCCAATGGACCTGGGTGCGGGAGAACAGTGCAGCCTGGTCGCTGACGGCCAATCCCGGCTCTATGCGGATTACTGCCGAGAACGGAGAAATCGCAGAGGGGGCTGCAACGGCCAAGAACCTTCTGCTCACCGGAGCGCCTGAAGGGGACTGGACCCTCGAGACTAAGCTGACGGGATTACCGGCGTCCCCATGGGCCCAGGGCGGACTGATTGTCTATGAGAGCGATGCGACCTTCGTCCGGATTACCCGGATGTACGGCAACGGCAACGAATTCCAGTTCACTGCGCAAAAAGACACCGTGCGGCAGCATGTCGAAACTGCCGATACCCTGGGATCGGCGGTTTACCTCAGACTCGTAAAGACGGGCAATACGTACAGCGGCTTCTATTCCGCTGACGGTGTGAGCTACCAGCAGGCCGGAGCGGATCAGACAGTGGAAATTGCGGAGCCGAAGATCGGCCTGTTCACGGGAGGCGGTACAGGATTTACGGCGAACTATGATTATTTCCGGTTCATTCCCGTGGAGACCGAACCGGAACCGGAGCCGGTCAACCTGCTGCAGAATCCCGGCTTCGAGAGCGGTGATTTCACCGGCTGGGCAGTCCATTATAATGGTGCTGCGATCTCAGACACTGCCCCGTATACAGGGAACTATGCTGCCCGGCTGAGCGGGCAGGCTTCAGGCATGGAGCAGACGGTCTCCGGCCTGCTTCCGGACACGACCTACAGGCTGTCCGGCTTAGGACAAAGTGCAGACGGTGGTGTAGCGGTATTTGGAGTCAAGAATTACGGCGGCACATTCACGGATGCCTGGGGCTTCGAGCAGGGCACAGGATATGTGCACAAAGAAATTGAATTCACAACAGGAAGCGCCAACACCAGCGCCACGATTTATCTGTATAAAGGCAGCGCCGCCGGTGAAGTCCATTTCGACGACCTGGTGCTGTCGGCGGTGCAGCAGTAGAAGCCAAGGTAACACAATAGATCAACAACCGTATTGAAGCGGTGAAGTGGATTACGATAATTCCGGTATAACCGGCAATCAAAAGGGACGGTTCTTCAAGTCACTTCAGTGACTTAAAGGACCGCTCATTTTAAAAAAAACGAGGCTAACAAACCGAAAGTGGAGACAATCTATCATAATTTTATTTAACACCGGCTTTCAGTTTATTACTCAGTATGGATCAACTTTATATTAGGATTAATCATTGGATTGATGGAAGCGCTGCTATATACTTTCATTGTAAAATCAATGTCAGTATATTAAGGGGCTGCAGCAATGAGAGAACTTAAGGGCAAGCATGTCGTTCTTCATGATAATGATCTGACACGCAGGGAGGAAGCAAACCGGCGGTATTTAATGAAACTGACAAATGATAATCTCCTGTTTAACTATAAAGTAGAAGCGGGAAGATATCATGGCAGAGATATTCCAGAGGATGCACATGGGGGATGGGAGACGCCAGTCTGTCAGATCCGGGGACATTTTCTTGGACATTGGCTGTCTGCGGCAGCTATGCGGTTTCATGAGACCGGCGATCTGGAACTCAAGCTCAAAGCGGATCTCATCCTGGACGAGCTTGCCGAATGCCAGAAGGACAACGGTGGACAATGGGCAGCGCCTATTCCGGAGAAATATTTACACTGGGTTGCTCAAGGTAAAGCGATATGGGCTCCGCAGTATAATATCCATAAGTTATTTATGGGACTGGTGGATATGTACCAATTCACCGGCAGTCAACAAGCGCTCGAGGTGGCCGATCGTTTTGCAGACTGGTTCGTCACATGGAGCACTACCTTCACCAGAGAGAAATTCGATGACATTCTGGACATGGAGACAGGCGGGATGCTTGAGGCTTGGGCGGACCTGCTCCATATTACAGGGAATGCTAAATACAAGACCTTGCTGGAGCGTTATTACCGCAGCAGACTTTTCCGCCCGTTACTGGAGAACAAAGACCCTTTGACCAACATGCATGCCAACACCACCATTCCTGAAGTACTCGGCTGTGCCAGAGCCTACGAGGTCACCGGCGAACAATGCTGGATGGACATTGTCGCTGCCTACTGGAAATGTGCTGTCACGGAGAGAGGCGCTCTGGCAACTGGCGGAAATACGGCAGGCGAAGTGTGGATGCCCAAAATGAAGATCAAAGCACGCCTCGGGGATAAGAATCAGGAGCACTGTACGGTTTATAATATGATTCGTCTGGCAGAGTTTCTTTTCCGGCATACATCAGATCCGGCATATGCGCAGTATATTGAATATAATCTGTACAACGGTATTATGGCTCAAGCCTACTACCAGGAATATCATCTGACCGGCAATCGGCACGACAATCCCGGAACAGGGCTGCTTACCTATTTTCTGCCGATGAAGGCAGGCTTACGGAAGGATTGGAGTTCGGAGACCGATAGCTTCTTCTGCTGCCACGGAACAATGGTACAAGCCAATGCAGCATTGAACAGAGGCATTTATTATCAGAATCACAACGATGTCTATGTATGCCAGTATTTCCATTCAGAGCTGACCACAGAGATCAATGGAGAGAACGTCCGCATTCATCAATCTCAGGATCATATGAGCGGAAGCATGCTGAACTCTTCGAATACGGCAGGACAGCAGGAATTGAATGAGATTACAGCGCTTCACGAGAATCTGCCGAATTATAAAAAGTATGATTTCGTCATCCATTCTGACTCTTCTAGTGAATTTGCCATCCATTTCCGGATTCCGGACTGGATCCTGTCGGAAGCCGTCATCTATGTGAACGATCAGCTTCACGGGAAATCTGCGGATCATAGTGCATTTTATACCCTGCTGCGGAATTGGAAGGACGGCGATCGAGTCAGTATCATTCTGCCTGTCGGTATCCGCTTCATTCCTTTGCCGGACGACGAACAGACAGGTGCGTTTCGTTTTGGTCCTGAAGTGCTGGCTGGGATTTGTGAGAATGAGAGGATTCTCTTTACACAGCTAGATGATGTTGCCTCTGAGTTGATCATGGAAAATGAACGGGAGTGGGGCAGCTGGCGCTATTTCTTCAAGACGGCCAATCAGGACCCGGGAATTCAGCTGAGAAGAATTCGCGATATCGGTTATGAACCCTATCAAGTGTACTTCACGGTAAAAAAAGCTTAGGTCCTTATTGTTGAAATAACCACCTGCGTAAGTTATAGTGGCTGACCATCATTATAGGCTGCTTGAAAGGATGCCATGATTAGTGGCATCTTTTTGCGCTGCAGATTGGCCATATGAGTCAGCAGCAGCCCGTTCGTACCATAGTATCTTAAAGTCACCCTGCGCTCAAATCGCATAGAATTCTATATTTTGGAATGTTAAACTTTTTGGTAAGCACTGTAGATATAAATGGTGATCGGGAGGATTGTTGTCTGAAATACAAGAATAATCCTGCGGAGCTGCTTGAAAGGGTTGAAATACTGTTTTTTGTACATGAAAAATATTTGTAGAATAGGAGAGAATACAATGATTGATTTATTACAATTACAAAAAAGAGTTTATCAGAATAAAGTTGCGAAAGGATTTAATGTTACAGATATTTTCCAGGAATTCTGTTTCATATATGGCGAATTATCAGAGGCTTGCGAAGCTTATCTGAAAAAGAAAGACGATTTGGGCGAAGAATTGGCTGATGTTGCACTCTACTTAATAGGACTTTCGGAACTTCTGGGAATTAACCTGGAAGAAGAGATCATACATAAAATGGAGAAAAACGAAAAAAGAATATACGAGAATAAAGATGGTGTGCTTACAAAAGTAAAAGAATAATATATAGATTTCCTGCAATATGATTTTCAGCAGTTGATCGATCCCTTTTACACCAAACAGGCCAATGATCTTGAGGATCATTGGCCTGTTATTCTGTTCTTAGTAGACGCCTACCGCATTGTAAGCTTTGGTTACGGCAGTTACTTGAGCCGAGCCTGCTCCAAACAATTCCGTAGCCGATTGAATGATTGCTGTGCGTGCAGCAGAGAAATTGGATGAGGTTGTAAGATAATATACAAGTGCATTGTAATAGATTTGAACGGCATCCTCACGGCCGATACCTGTGACCGTTACACCGTTAAACGTACCGCCTTGGGCAGCCAGATAGAAAGCTTTGTTATTAATCCCGCTGTTCGTATGCACACCGCCTTCATCACCGGTACCGGTATAGCGGTCGCTGTATTTGTCAGGCTGTCCGTACAATGGGGGATTAGCCAGTGAGCGGAGTGCGTCACCCGCTACACCCGGTGTATATACTTTATCGCCGATCAGCCAGTTCGCACCTTCAATTGAATTTCCGATAATGTCGGAGAAGGACTCATTCAGTGCCCCTGGTTCTCCGTAGTATTCAAGATTGGATGTTTTCTCAGTTACACCATGCGTCAGCTCGTGGCCCACAACATCCAAGTCACCGGACAGCAGTGTAAAGGTAGATCCATCTCCATCACCGAAAACAATTTGCGCACCGTTCCAAAAAGCGTTGTTATAGGAAGTATAGTAATGGACGGTGGAACGGATCTGCAGTCCGTTGTTGTCCAGGCTGTTGCGGCCGAAATGCTGGAGATAATAATCATAGGTTCTCTCAGCATACGTGTGGGCATCAACCGCGGCTTTGTCTGTCCAGACATTGTTGGTGCTGGTTAAGAGCGTCCCCGGAAGAGAGGTCTTGTTTTTGGCGGTATAAGTCACAATGCCCTTGCCGCGGGTACTGTCATAGAGCTGATAGGTTGAACCCGAGAGGCGTGTCTCGAACGTTTTGGTATCTCCAAACACTCCAGTACCCGTACCCGTCAGGTTCTCTAAAATATTATATTTGAACAGTACGCTGCCATTCTCCGCAGAAATGAAGTACCGTATCCGCAAAGGCTCGGGCTCCAGAACATTCACTTCCGTTTTATAGGCTAATTTAGGTTCTCCGTCAACGATGAAATAATATAAATCCGCTGTAGGAGTAACTTGCGGCTCACCAAGCGGTCCATGTTCCAGCGTGGCATCCTGCTCGGCTGCCAGAATGGCATCTGCTCCGGAAATGGTTTGGAGCTGAATCAGCGGCTGCGGAATCGTCTGGTATACATCTTCAACTACGCTTCCCAGCAGGGAGGTAACGTTGCCGGCTTTGTCGATATGCAGAGTTTGATCAGCTCCATATACCGGTATCCCCGAGATATACTGGCTTAACCGGTAGTGCTGGCTGCCGGTCTTGCTGTTTGTATTTTGCTCTGAAATTTTGAATTTCCCCCGAATATCCTCTTTAGCCGAAAGATGCAGGTTACCTTTAACACTTTCAAGATATCCCCATACTTTGTCCTCAGAAGCGGAGCCAGCAGGAGCTTTCCAGGATTGGTCCGTAATCGAAATAGGGGACGAGCCTGAGAAGAGCTCGACAGGATTATTGCGTTCATTGTTTTCAGCAGCAGTGCCCACCGAGGCAAAGGACCCAAGTGCTACAACACCTGCAAGAAGTGAAGCTACAGTCTTTTTCATAATTAATACTCCTCCGATCAAAATGGTTGGTTTTAAGTTATGCCGGGTTCTTGTAGACATCCTTTTATCTAGCCTGTGTACTCAAGCTGCGATCTGGGGTGCAAGGACTTAGGCGGCGAACAACCTTAAATGTACGGAGGGAGAGAGTGTGGAGACGGCAAAACCCCTTTCATGAAATTTACAACTACACTCTTGTTCACAGGCCCCCAAAATGGATATATATGAAAATAATGTAATTATAGTGTTTTTATTATATTTTGGAAATTGAATATCAACTGTGATAAGAATCACAATTAATGCAATAAATTTGATAAATGATAATTATGCAATAGCGAAGTTTAATACCCATACAGAAACAGGAATCTCTACAATATGTAATCAAATTTATTAATTCAATTAAAGGGAGCTTTGGATTAATAATTTTTTTTAGTTTGTTGCAGAGGTATTACTTATAGTTGATCTGCTCCATCCACACCTGATCTTTATTTCTTTACAATAAGGATGTTAAAGGCTGGAAACTGCAGTTATTAAATGAATAATGGAGGTTGAACTATGAGAATCAGCAAAAAGGTTGTTGTAATCATTCTTACATGGGCGATGATTCTGTCGGTAGTATCAGTTGGTTTGCCCGCGAATGTAAACGCTTCATCGGTTTCCGGAGGCTTTTCCAAAGGTGCAGATATCAGCTGGCTGCCGCAAATGGAGGCTTTAGGCTATAAATTCTATAATGATAATGGCCAAGAGGAGGACCTATTACAAATACTTAAGGAGCACGGCATCGATTCCATCAGAATCAGGGCCTGGGTTAATCCGTCAGATGATCCGGCCAGTGGTCATAACAGCACACAAGAGGTTGTTGCACTGGCTTCCCGGGTAAGTGCCTACGGGTTCCGTGTGATGATTGATTTGCACTACAGCGACAGCTGGGCTGACCCTGGTCAACAGGTTACCCCTCAAGCCTGGAAGGATGACAATATAGAACAGCTGAAGGCGCATGTCTCGCAGTACACTACGGAAGTGATGCAGGCGCTCAAAGATGCAAATGTAACACCGGAATGGGTGCAGATCGGAAATGAGATTAATAATGGAATGCTGCATCCTTTAGGAAGCTACAGTAATACAACCAACCTCGTTCAGTTGATCCAGGCCGGTTCACATGCTGCCAAGGCGGTGTTCCCGGATATTAAGGTCATCATCCATCGGGCCAGCGGAGCTGAAGCAGGGGTTGGACCATTTTTTGCCGGTCTGACAGCGGCCGGTCTTAAGGATACGGATTACGATATCATCGGCTTATCTTATTATCCTGATGCCATATTCACCTCTACCCTTAACGATCTCAGCAACAATATGAATGCGCTGGAAGCTAAATATGGCAAAGAAGTAATGATCGTTGAGGTTGGAGGTAATGTTTCAGAGGATGTTGATAGCGTATACAATATGCTCGTGGCCGTTCAGAATAAACTGAAGGCTGTTCCGGACAATAGGGGAACCGGTATCTTTTATTGGGAGCCTACCGGTGTATTGTTTGGCTATCCGTTATCGGCATGGAACATTGACGGCACACCGACATTGGCTATGGATGCCTTCATCGACGGTGCAGCCGAAATCAACCGCCATCCGGTTACCGCGGTGTCCTTAGATAAGCCTGTAACCGCTATTGAAGTAGGCGGGACGGATAAATTAACCGCCATTTTCGATCCGTTGAATGCAACCTATAAAGGAGTGAGCTTTACAAGCTCTAAGCCGGAGGTTGTTAAAGTAGATCCTTATAGTGGAATACTTTCCGGGGTTTCTGTCGGAAGTGCCACCGTGACTGCAGTTACCTATGACGGGGGATTCTCTGCATTCAGTGAGGTCACGGTAATTCCAAGTTCAAATTTGATACAGAATCCCGGGTTTGAAGATGAGTTGAACGCATGGGAGCTTTCAGGAGATACAAGTGCAGTCAATATTGAAAAAGATGCACATTCGGGGTCATCAGCCCTGCATTACTATAGTGCGACTCCTGCTGAATTCAGGACTTCGCAGACGATCACCGGTCTGGAGAATGGAACGTACACTTTGTCGGCCTGGGTATCCGGCGGGGGCGGTGAAGAGATTTCAGAAATTTTTGCCGGCAGCAGAACACAGCAGTTTACAAATACGGGATGGCAGAAATGGAGCAAGCCGGTTCTGGATCTTATTGAAGTTACGGATGGAACCCTCACCCTGGGCGCTCATCTTAAGCTTGCTGATGGACAGTGGGGGAATATCGACGATTTCGAGCTGATTAAGAAGGATACCAGCAAGCTGCTGGATTTGAGGGTGAACGGCGCTACGGTTAGCGGATTTGATCCAACCGTTCAGGACTACAGTGTAGTTCTGCCGTATGGCACGACTGTATTGCCAGCGGTTGAGGCGGTTGCAGAACAAGGCATATCGGCAGAAATTACACAAACTGCTGCGCTGCCTGGAAGTGCAACCGTTGTTGTCAAGGGAGAGGTAGTGAGAACCTACACCCTCCACTTCACGGTGGATTTGAACCCTGTGGTTAACTCCGGCTTTGAGCAGGTGAATGAAGCGGGTCTGCCTGATGGCTGGACCATTCCTGATCCTGCTGCCCTGACCGCGAGTTCGGATGGCCGTACCGGTGCAAGATCACTGGGATTCTGGAAGGATTCCGCCTTTACACTGGACGCCTATCAGACACTTACCGCTCTGGAGAATGGAATCTACATGCTGACGGCCTGGTCGCAGGGCGCCGGGGATGAGACGAAGAATCAGCTGTACGCCTTGAATGGCGAGAAGACCCTTCTGAGCTCAAGCTTCGCAAACAAGGGCTGGAATGTATGGAACCAAGCGGTTGTTGAGAATATCAAGGTTACGGATGGAACACTGAAGATCGGGATTTCCCTTGAGGGGAACGCGAAGGACTGGGGCTCTTATGATGATATTGTGCTGGTTAAGACCGGTGACACTCCAGTAGAACCAACACCAACACCGACACTAACGCCTACATCATCACCAACGGCGATACCAACGGTGACACCAATACCAACACCAAATCCAACAGCTTCCAGTGAAGATAACGGGTTGACTTCAACAGGGGGCGTCAGTACTGCAACCAGTACTCCGGCGCCAATTCCGGCAGCCGTAATCTCTGGCACTGCTGCTGACGGCAGCACTACTTATAGTGTGAAGATCAAAGCAACGGCAGGCAAGGAAGCAGGAGCTGCCATCGTCAAGCTGGATTCCACTATAATCAGTGATCTGGTCGGCAAGGTCAAGCAAGCCGTAGCGGCCGGTCAAAAGGTTGTCATGGAGATTCAGATGAATCCGGAAACAGGCCAATCATCTGTTGATGTAGTTATAGCTACGGATGCTCTCAAGCAGTTAATGGAAGCCGCCGGGGCAGAGCTGAAGCTGAATACAGGCATTGCTGATATTACCTTTACGTCTAAAGCAGTAGCTGCAATTGGAAGTGCAGCAGCAGATAGCACAATCAGCATTAAGAAGCTTGCTTCATCAAGCTTGCCGGACAAAGCCCGGAGCAAGCTTGGAGACAGACCGGTTGTAGACTTCTCTGTAACAGCCGGAAATGCTGAAATTACTGCATTCAACGGTGAAACAGTTAAGATCAGTGTACCTTATACGCCAAAAGCAACTGAAAAGTCAAATGCCATTGTTGTGTATTATATCGATCAGACAGGAAACCTTCAGCTGGTTAATGGCGGCTACGATGCAGCAGCCGGAAAGGTTAATTTCCAGACCGCCCATTTTTCAAATTATGCTGTAGGGTATAACGAAATCAAATTCAATGATGTTGCACCGGGCAACTGGTATTCCAGCGCTGTCGATTACTTGGCAGCGAGAGAGGTGGTTAAGGGGGTAAGCAGCTCTGTGTTTGCACCCGAGGCCCAGGTGAAGCGGGCTGACTTTCTGATGATGGTCATGAATGCTTTCGGCATTAAGCCTGATGCAGATAGCGCCGATAACTTTACAGATGCAGGGAATAAATACTACACAAGCTATCTCGGTACAGCCAAGAAACTGGGCTTGATTTCCGGTGTGGGCGGCAACTCCTTTATGCCGGAGGCCGTCATCAGCAGACAAGAGGCATCGGTAATTCTGTACAATATCATGAAGCAGCTGAACCGTCTGCCGGATGGCAGCAACGTTCAGAGCTACGACAGCTTTACAGATGTCAGTGCAGTAGCCGGATATGCCCAGACAGCAATGAAGCAGTTTGTGGAAGCGGGAATACTCACGGGCTTGGGCAAAGAGCTGAGTCCAGGGGCTGCCGCGACCCGGGCAGAGGCAGCACAGATTATATATAATTGTATTAAATAACAAGCTGAATAGCCGGCTGCCAGCAGATTCCTGGCGGCCGGCTATTTGTGTGAGTGGATAAGAATGGACCCGGTCTCAAAATCGATCCTTTATGAGGTTGATAATTAAGAACCTTAATGGGGCAGCAACAAAAAACACAGGACAATTTTACCTGCTAAGTTATATAATATCAGAGGAAAGCATTTTGCTGTTTGCTGCCTGCAACCTATTCATGAAATGTTCTAGCAAAATTGGTAGATGCTTTACTATTAATAATTAAGCGGGGATAAGGTTATATGAAACGAAAGAGTTTGATTTATTCGTTATTGCTAGCAATTATAGTATCGGTTGTATCCGGGAGTGGTAGTATTCATGCGGCTGCACGGAACATCACCGACATTGTTAAAGTGACCAAACCTGCTGAGATTAAAGTTGGGGAGTGGAAGTCATACGAGATAGCCATAACTGACTGGACCGATGCAGACGTTACGGAACATGACTTCACTCCAATCTCTTCAGATGAGAATGTTGTCAAGGTCGTACGGAAAACGAATTGGGTTTCTGAACTTCATGCAATAAACAAAGGGATTGCTACCTTAACTGTCAATATTGGAGAAAATTTTGAACCTTATGTATTCACTGTTCAAGTGGTGGATGATTATACAGTCATTCCTAAACCAACTTCTGAGCCAACAAAGCCGGTAATTATAAAGGAACCTACCCGTGAAGAAATCATGTTACAGGATATGGAAGATTACAATGAACAGTTGCAGCCAATAGCAAGCTATGAAGATAAAGCCATAGATACGTTTAATCAAAATAGACTCCTGAACGATTCAACAAGAAAGTCACTCTTTCTTACTTTAAACAATACTGTATTGCCCAATTATACTAAGTTTGTATCCGGGTTAAAAAACCTCAGACCTAATAATGCAGAGTTGAAAGAAATACATAACTACTTTCTGGCAGGGGCAAAACTCCAGCTGGAAGGGTTCATTATAATGCGGGATAGCCTGAAGACGACCAAAATAAATTATTCCAAATTCAATGCAGGTGAAAAGAAGGGGGCAGAAGGTATTAAGCAATTGGACAAAGCTGGGATGCTTCTTGACAAGTATAAAAGTAAATATATCAAATAAATAATTCACTATACAGGTTGTATTTCGAATTACTTTGATATCGCGTGGACGAGACCGAGTAAACAAGGTCTCGTCTTTTTTTAAAAAAACTATATCTATTAATATCACTGCATCTTCCATCTGCCTGGCAAGAAGAGAAGGAATAGTGTAATTCACAAATATTATAGCCGGGCTTCAACAAGTATGCACATCAGGCCCTTACGCTACAGAAGCAAAGCTGTTATCTCTTGGTTATGGGGAGGTTTCAGATGAAGCAGCCGCGGATATATTACAGGATATCAAGTCCGAAACTGAGGTACGTAAAACTATCATAAAAGGGGATTAGCGATGAGGATTAAAAATCTGATTGCAGGATTAGTATATGGATTCACTGCCAGCCTGGTAATTGGTTACCTTATAGCAATTTTCGGAAATGGTGTTGCAGGAGGAGCAGGAAGTGATGGCTGGTTATGGTTTTTCTTGACTTTATGTGTTCCGTTATCCTTGTCGTTTGCTATATCCGGTTTTCAATTCCACCGTATCCAATTTAAAGGCGCCAAATTTGTGGTGTTATGTATGATCATCGCATTTATAAACGTGTTAATTATGGGGACAGCTGGTGCCATTATTGTTAGTGGTGAAACCTGGGGATATGAAACCGTTAACATTGAAGGTTATTTGCAATGGGGTCCTGTCTACGCTGTTCTTTTCCTCCCCTTATCTACACCTTTGGTAGCAGGGCTTTTACTCGGATTACGAAAATCATTGAATATGATACAAGTTAAATGAATACGACAGTGATTTTTTATACCATACCGATTCTGGAGCGGGCAAACTTCGATAATCCCCCTCATGTGTTTTGCTCGTTGACTGAGCACCATATGAACATACTTCCATTAGCACCCGCGCTATGCGCGGGTTTTCTGTGGAATAAAGAAAGAGACGGAGATTGCTGTAATAGAAAGAGAAAGCAGGAAAAAATCGGGTATCTCTACTGATGAAATTCAAGATTTAGCTGTGTCTGATTGCATTTATGTTGACGGCAACATATTTAAATGTTACTGTAGGTGTGCAGATATGTTGACGACCACATAAAAGGAGATGACTTTATTGAAGCCTAGTGACAACAGCGAAACCATTGAGGATGAAATCAGTGCGCTCATCCATTTCCCCGTGAATTTTTCGATCTTCAGTCTGGCTCGTTCCCATCACCGGATTGCGGGACAACTGCTTCGGGAAGCAGGCTTATACCCGGGTCAGGAACTGGTGCTGATGCAATTATGGCACCGGGACAGCCAATCTCAGAATGATCTTACAAAATCGTTGCGGCTTGATCACTCTACCATAGCGAAGTCCGTTCGCCGTTTGGAAGCTGCGGGTCTCGTCACCTGCAGCCGTTCCGAACAGGATAAACGGGTAACCATCGTGTCACTCACCCAAGAAGGGCGTGATATTGAAACCAGAGTCGATCAGGCTTGGCGCAAGCTGGAGGAGATTACAACGGAACATCTTAATGATGAAGAAAAAGTACAGTTTGTAGCTTTGGCCAAAAAAATAGCCGCAAATCTGGAAAAGTAAATGGAAGTTAACCAAACCATGAATCATATAGGAGGAGAGATAAGCATGTCGAAAAAATTTATGCAAGCTGTTCTGGTCAACGAATACGGGGGTCCAAATGTTTTGAAGGTAGAAACCATTGATCGCCCTCAGCCGCAAGCGGATGAAGTCCTGGTTCGCATCGTGTATGCTTCGGTCATTCCGCTTGATTTTAAAATTCGGAATGGTTGGCTTCTAAATGTATTTCCTGTAACCTTTCCCTACATCCCTGGTTTCTACGCTTCAGGAGTTGTCGAAGAGGTGGGGCAAACGGTAACGGAATTTAAGTCCGGTGACCGCGTTTTTGGCGGCATCAGAGGAGCTTATGCAGAATATGGAGTTGCGAAGGAACAGGAATTAATGAAGATGCCGGAAAATCTCACTTTTGAGGATGCTGCAACAATCAAAGCAGGAGCAGAAAGCGCCTGGAAAGCCTTGTTTACTGAAGGTGAACTCCAGTCTGGGCAAACCCTTCTCCTCCATGCGGCAGCAGGCGGTGTTGGACAGTTTGCAATTCAGTTGGCAAAATGGAAGGGGGCAACCGTGATCGCCACGGCTTCATCCTCTAACATAGACTTCGTTAAATCACTCGGGGCTGATCAAGTCATTGATTATACCACAACCAAATTCGAAGATATCGCAAAAGACGTAGATCTGGTGGTTGATACCGTTGGAGGCGAGACAGAAACCAGATCCTGGACGGTTCTAAAAAAAGGGGGAACCCTAGTTTCTTTAACTCAAGATCCATCCCAAGAAAACGCGGAAAAATATGGCGTTACAGCTAAGTTCAATACCAAGTTTCCGAACCGGGATGACTTGCAACATCTAACGAAATTAATTGCCGAAGGAATAATTAAAGCGGAGATTGATTCCATATTCCCGTTAAGTCAAGCGGATAAAGCACTGGAGAAAAGTGAAGCCAGACATGGACGGGGAAGAATTTTGCTCAAAGTTAGCTCCATCTAACAAATCCCGGCCGACCATAATTATGAGGCTGATCAAAACACCTTCAAGAGAATGGAACCCTGTCCAGTCGTAAAAATAGGGAGATAATCTTGGAGGTGTTTTTGTGTTAATGTCGGTGGACAAGTCCGGATGGCGCGATTTTATATACTGGCTGATTAAGGGGTAGCCTTTATCCCTTATCCTTCATCTAATTCAGGCTTCTCCCCATATTCTTTACCGAATTCCTCCATCTTCTTTAGGACAGGCAGCAGCTTATTTCCTTTCTCTGTCAGCGAATATTCGACCCGTGGCGGAACTTCCGGATACACATTGCGCAGAATAATTCCGTCGTCCTCCAGCTCCTTGAGCTGCTTAGTGAGGGAGCCTTGCGACAAGCCTCCGAGGAATTTTTTGATCTCGGTAAACCGGCGTCTTTCCCCTTCCAGATACCAGATAATGAAATATTTCCATCGCCCCGAAAGTACATTTTGCGTAAAGGCTATTGCGTACATATCTCTTTTTTCATCAATAAACTCTTTTTCAAATCCTTCATTACATACCCGCATGATATCGCTCCCAGTCTAAAAGTACAAAAATATGTACTACGTTCATTTAAATTGCCTTCTTCGCAAATGAAACATATGGACGTATGATATTGCCAAGGCTGCTAACGGATACAAATATTATTAGCAAGCTAATGATTATTGTAACATAACCCGTAAAGGAGACCAATTAAGCTGTACAGGATTGCGACTATAGGGTGCCAAAGAGAGGATAATATTAATGAACAATCGTGTAGCAGAGATTCTTGGAATTGAAAAACCCATTTTACAAGGACCTATGAGTTGGATTACGAATGCTGAATTTGTTGCTGCCGTGAGTAATGCGGGAGGGTTAGGGATTCTTGGTCCTAATGCCGGCCAAACGACAATTACAACCTCACCGGAGGAAACCGCGGAACGTATGCGCCGTGAGATCCGGAAGACAAAGGAACTGACGGATAAACCATTTGGTACAACTTTAATTACTGATGCAGATATGAAGTTTACTTGGCCCATTTTGGAAGTTGTCATTGAAGAAGGTGTGCAAGTTATTCTTCTTAATGGTGTTGAAGGAACGCTAACTGAAAAAATAATCACCCCACTAAAAGAAGCAGGCATTAAGATTGTTTACCGTCCTTTAACTCCAACGATCGAAGATGCAAAGTCTGCTCAAGCTATGGGTGTTGATGTTTATGTTGCTACCGGGTTTGATGAGGGTGGAACATTGCCGACAAGTATTATTGGTACGTTTACAATAACTCCTATAATCGTTGATGTGCTTGATATTCCAGTGATCGCTGCTGGTGGAATAGGTGATGCTCGCGGTGTTGCAAGTGCCTTTGAGTTAGGGGCAGAAGGTGTCTTTTTAGGAAGCCGTTTTATTCCTACAGTTGAAAACCCCGCAGCACAATCAGTAAAGCAAAGGATAGTGGATTCATCTGCAGCAGATTTGTTGTTGTACCGTACTTTACCTGCTTACTACCGTTCGTTGCCTACACCGTTTGCTGAAAAATTGGTGGCTATGGATAACCAGGGCGCATCTCGTGAAGAAATTGCTAAGGTAGGAGGTAGCTCTAGTGTAATCCGTATCGGTATGCTTGAAGGTATTGGCGAAGGTGGTATTATCACTGTTGGTACCGGAATTACGCCGATCAACAAGATCCAAACTGTACAAGAAGTGGTTGATGAGCTGGCAGCTGGTATCAAGTAAAATATAGGCCATCCACGTAAAGCTCCGTTCACCGGTAGACACCTCAATTTCACCATGTTATAGTTAGTTCGCTAAAAATACTTTACAAGTTGAGGGTAAACTATGAATGATACAGTGGATTGTGATATCCGTCAGTCGCTAGACCGGATTTCTTCCCAAATGCGCCGGGATTACAGTGAATCTCTAAGAGAACTTAACCTTTATGTTGGCCAGGATAATTTGCTGTATCGCTTGTGGTTAGGCGATGGGATTACACAAATGCAAATAAGCGAACATCTGAAATGTGAGCCGCCTACGGTTACCAATATGGTTAAGTCACTGGAGCAAAACGGATTCATATACCGCAAGCGTGATGAACAAGATGCAAGGGTTATGCGCATTTTTTTAACAGATAAGGGAAAAGAGTTAGAACAACCGATTGAAGTCAAGTGGAGGCAGCAGCAAGAGAAATTACTGAAATCAATTTTACCCGAAGAGCGCTTACTGTTAAGACGGCTTTTGAAGGAAATGGAGAGTAACTTATTCTAAGTTCTCTCTTGCTCATATTGTGCAAAGAATATTTGTACTTAATCAGTTGCTTCTAATTTATGAGAAGTGTAGAGCTGAACAAGTGAGATGCTGTTCCGGTGAGTATTTCAATCGGAAAGTAGCAGGAATTGAAAATTCAGAAATGAATTTGCAATTCGAATAACGAATTATTTTGTCCAAGCGCAGACGAGACCGGGAAAATAAGGTCTCGTCTTTTTTATTGAAAACTATGTCCATTAACATCACCGAACCACCCATCTGCCCGGCAAGAAGAGAAGGAATAGTGTAATTCTGAAGCAACGGAGAGGCCATCAGCTGCCATTAAGCCTGGTGGTCTCTTTTTTATGAGTTCCCGTGCTGACGCACCGGCTGCCGGTCAGGTAAAGGTATGACAAAATATAAACATTTCAGGTGAATTTGCAGAAACTTTTAATACACGCTCGGGAATACAATTAAGCGATATGAAGAGCACCAATTTAGCACAATGGGAACGGAGGTAGAACTTGAAGCAGATTCTTTCAACGGAGACAACTATCCGAACGGCTTCTCGCAGGGACGAACGATGCGTGGTGCGGAAACAACATCTCTGTTCCATTATGACGGCCAGGTAGTGGAAGTGAAGTTTTCACGATCACATCCATGTACGCAGCGGCCCCCTTAAACACGGAACTCCATACCAATTATTGAAAGCGGGAATAACCATGACGTAGAGAGCAGATTCGTTATTGGAGCGGGGAGAAGAAGGAAGAGCTAGGCCGGTCCATGGACAAATTGAAGGCCGAACTGAGAGGTTTCAATCAGATAAAAGACGGAGAAGCACTTATCACGGAGCTTGAATAATGATCGTTTTCATCAAGATAATTGGAGGAGCGAATGATGAATGATAGTTTTGATCCGAAAGAATATGGCGCTGTGGCCGACGGCATTGCCGTAGATACGGGAGCAATCCAGAAAGCGATTGATGTTTGCTTTGAGGCGGGCGGCGGAACCGTGATGCTTGCGGGCGCTACATTTGTCTCGGGAACCATTTTTCTGAAATCCAATGTGTATTTACAGGTGAACCCGTCTGCTGTGCTGCTGGCCAATCCGGATATCAGTGACTACCCGGACGGAACGCATTATAACCGTTACATCAATGAACAGGATATGGATAAATGCTTTATTTATGCCGAGAATGCGGTGAATATTGGGGTAATCGGCCAAGGTGAAATAAACGGCAATGCGGAGAGCTTCCCGAATGAGGGCAGCATTTATCGTCCGATGATGATGCGGTTTCTGCGCTGTACGAACATTCAGGTCAAGGGACTCCGGCTCTACAATTCGACTGCATGGACAACGGCTTTTTTGGACAGTGAGAATATATGGTGCGAGGATTTGGACATTCGTAATGACAGAAGATATAACGGGGACGGCCTCGATTATGATGGTTGTAAAAATGTGTTTATCTCCAATTGCAAAATACTAGGTACCGACGACAATCTTTGTTTACAAGCCAGCAGCAAAGAGTATCCGATGAAGAATGTGCATATTGTCAATTGTCATTTCACTTCTATCTGTGCCGGAATCCGCATTGGGCTGAAATCTGTAGGCGATATCTCTGCTGTCACCATCCACAACTGTACATTTGAGAATGTATGGCGTGAAGGAATCAAGCTGGAGTGCACAGAAGGCGGCAGCATTACCGATATTGTAGCACAGGGCCTGGTCATGCGGAATGTAACCCGTCCAGTCTTCATGATCCTGAACAACCGGCTGGACGTAATCGGTTCTTCGGTCGGTCTTGAGGTTATGCCGGAAATCGGGACCATGGAGCGGATTACGCTGGCGGATATTACGGCGACGGACGACGAGGAGATGCAGCATACCCACTACCGTTTCACTGACGATGTAATGGGCTCTCCATCCTTCAACGGAATCCGGATTGATGCCTGCGACAGTTATCCCATCCGCGATGTAACCTTAAGGAATATTACGTATACCTTTATTGGAGGCGTTGATAAAGAAGACATCCCCCCGGCTTATCCCAAGGTATGGGACATGCGGTATAACAATCCGGAACAAGTATCCGAGAACTATTATCCAACCTGGAGCCGGGCGGCGTTTATGGATATCCGTAATGTGGAGCGGCTGACACTGGAAGGGATAAAGCTTCACGCTATTAATAAAGATACAAGAGCGCCGTATATTATCGAGAACTGCACGGTCTTTAAGCAAGAAATTGTGGAGTACTAATGTTACTAATCATTAACTACAACATCGACATGGAGGAAAAATGAATAAGACGATTGTTTATAGTGCACCGGGTGGGGCAATTAACACAGATGACTTTGCGGTGTATGTCAGGAATCCAGGACAAGCTTGGGAACAGCTGTTTGTGTACGAGGCTAAAGTAGATATGCACCAGGTGCGGCAAGCTTCTATGGCCTATTTTGATATGAGCGGAAGGGTAGAAGTACGGATTGAGAGCCTGAAGCAGAGCATTCAGGAAGCGGTTATTCGTCCGTTGTCAGCGAACCTTTCTTTTGAACATACGGAGAAGACACTTTCCTTCACCTTGGACCGGCCTCTGAAGTTATCGGTAGAGATTAACGGAGAGCGGTTCAGCAATCTTCATCTGTTCGCAAATCCCATTGAGGCGGTTACGCCGGACCCGATGCAAGATCATGTTCTCCTGCTTAAGCCGGCCATCCACCGTACGGAGGATATTTACCGCCTGCTGGCAACACCCAAGGTGGAAGGGGGCAACCTGCCGGATACGATCTATTTCGCTCCGGGGATGCATTATTTGGAGCAGACGCTGCTGCAGATTCCTTCGGACACGACCGTGTATATTGCCGGCGGGGCAATTGTTGTCGGTTCAATGGTCTGTGACCATGTGAAGAATGTCTCGATACGCGGCAGAGGCATTCTCTACTTGTCTGACTTTCACCGCTTCTCGGCATTCCGCGGAATCCGCATCGTCTTCTCGGAGAATATCTCGGTTGAAGGGATTATTACGCTGGATCCTCCGCATTACAGTATTTATTTGGGACAATCCAAGCATGTGCATATCCAGAATTTCAAATCCTTCAGTACCCGGGGCTGGTCCGACGGCATTGATATGATGTCTTGCTCGCATATTGATATCGACGATGTGTTTCTGCGTACTTCAGATGATTGTATAGCCATATACGGCTCACGGTGGGATTACTATGGTGATACCAGCCATATTACCGTGCGGAACTCTGTATTCTGGGCAGATGTCGCTCATCCCCTGATGATCGGAACCCATGGGAACCATCGGGAGAATGGAGATATTATTGAAGATATTCTATTTGAGAACATCGACATTCTGGAGCACCATGAACCGCAGCCGAATTATATGGGAGCGCTGGCTATCAACGCAGGTGATAATAATTCGGTCCGGAATGTGGTCTACCGCAACATCCGTGTCGAGAATATTGAGCTGGGCCGTCTCATCGACCTAAGAGTAGTATGGAACAAAGACTATAATCCCGTACCAGGCTTCCGGATCGAGAATATCAGCTTTGAGGATATCACTTACAATGGCGACACCAGTCATCCAAGCCAAATCTTTGGCTATGATGAAGAACGGACGATCAACAATATCAGCTTCACCCGCCTTTCAGTCAACGGCAGACTAATCCTTCAGCCAGAGCCAGGAATTATGGAGATTAATGAGTTTACCCGCGGGGTTTCATTTGACGCTTAGGATACAACTAAAGATGCGGGAGTTGAGAATTTACAGCGTTATACACGGGCGAATCTTCCAAATTCAACGATACCGTTCAATTGTATAGTGGTTGTGGCCGAGCTTGTGAACAGCAGCGGAATTACCCGCAGCGCTGAAATGCTAGTCATCGTCACGAAATAGAATGTGAATGACAAATTATAAACATTTCAGGTCGTGGTATTATAACTCTTAATGTGCCGCTTGGCAGATCTTATACGAACGAAAGCGGCCTTTAATAGGTGCTGCCATCGAACAACTACTACGTAAACAAACCGAGGGTCCTCCGTTGCTAGTAATAATCATACTAAAAACTCCCTCACCAAGTACACGGTTAAGGAGTTTTCATATTATAATAAAACCGCATACTCCATCGTTAAAGATAACTTCATTCTTCTTATGATTAAGTAGCTTATTTAATATTGTTAAGCCAATCCCAAGCATCACCGATCGTCTGATCCTGAGACGAATCAGCGGAGGGAGAAGCTGGGGAGAGTGTGTCCGGAGTAGCAGATCCGCTATCTGAAACAGCTTGTCCGTTAGCAGGTAATACGCGGCGTGCTGTTGTATAATGTGAATCCCACCAGCCTGTATCCAGAGCAGTAATGGTCACTCCATCTTCTCCGTACGTATGAAGTATTTTACCGTTGCCCATATATACCGCTACATGGTGAATCGGAGAATAGAAAAATATAAGATCGCCAGGCTGAAGCTCATTTCTTGGCACAAATGTTCCAGTTGTAGACTGGTCTTTGGAAGAACGGGGGAGTGTGATTCCATTTTGTTCGAAAATAAACTGCGTGAATGAAGAGCAGTCAAAAGAACTCGAATCCCCTGACTCTGCACCGTATTCATAGCGGACGCCCTGATATTTCAATCCTGTTGCAATGACCTGATCGGCAACGCTCGTAGATGCGGAGTCTGAGGCAGATGTACTTGTTGCCGCATATGCTGTACTGCTGCTGCCGGTCAAGCCGGTTGCGCCAGTAAGCAAGACCACGCCTAAGCTGATTACGATACTTAAGTTGCGTAAACGTCTTGTGCCGTGAGTTGTATTCATATGTTACCTCCTGTTGTTGCAGTCTGGTTAATTGTCTGATTCAACTCTAACACAGAATTTATTAACATTAATTGTTAATGACTGCGATTTCACTTCTCCATCAAGGCTTACAAGCCGTTTATTAAAAAAAAATTACGATTTTGTCATTATTTTTTATTGACATGCCTGGTACAGGGACCGCTTGTTGGAGATTGGCCATTCGCTCATGGAGATGAAGGACACCACCGGATTCACCATTTCCTGCAGTGCTGGACAGAAACGTCGTCGAGAGAGTGAGGGCTGCAGTGATCCAAGCAGCTGTTTATTCCGGGCAAGCGAGAGTTATGCCTGTTGACTTGATGGATGGAGTGTCGTAATCAACCCAACAACGGGAAAGGCTGTGTATTTCATTATCCATTAACTGCAAAATTGTAAGGATTCCCGGTAGTTATTTTGCATGGCTGGTCTTTGGATCACAGTGTAATGTCTGTATGCCTTGAGCCAAGTATGATGGTAAAACATATGTACCGGCAAGGATATCCATGGATTATCCAAAAAATTATCAACTGATTAATTATGTAAGTTCTTATATTAAGAAGCATGATTATTAAAAACAACTCCAATTTAGTTGTTTTTTTATTGCTAGAATAGGGGCTTTGTCGGCAATGGGACTAAGTTCTTGTCACAAGGGACTATGTTCTTGTTCACAAACATGTTTTTTGTCGGAAGACAAGAACATAGTCCCATAAGAGCCCGCGCCCAGCGCGGGTTTTCTATTTTAAGGGACCAAGTTCTTGTCCTTTTCTCAGGACAAGAACTTGGTCCCTTTGCCGAAAATGGACAAGAACATGGTACTATTGCTGATTTGATAAATATCTAAATAGCCATCTCGTTGGACGACCTCTAATTATTTCTAATATGCAGTCAGTAACTGCAGACCTTCAACTGTTAAGGCAATCATATGTTCGTATTAGGCGGCGACATTCGGTCCAGCGCTCGTCAGTCCAGCCGTTCGGATCAATAGTCATTTTGTATATACCCTAAATGTATATGTAGAAAAGTGTGAATGGGCGTGATGGACATGCTTGTGGAAGAACAAAAAATTTCACCCTTTCCTCGCTGTGGGAGGAAAGGGTGAACAGAAATTTGGTTCAATAACCATATCATCAGTATCGACGCAAGCTCGCCACGCTTACTAAGTTTAATACTTTCATGAGATCGAATGTCATTTTACGATAATTATAGCATTTTGGAACCTATGACAAATTCATGTCTAACATAAACTCCGCTTGTTTATGCATAACGCTTGGTGGATAGGGCATGCCATTTGTAAACCACCACTCTACGAGTCCTACGTATGCTGGTGCAAAAAAATGGATCATAATGTTCTCGTTTAAACCGTTCTTTTTCCCCTCGATTTTTTCCCACCCCGTGCGAATATCCTCAATAACAAAATCAAGGAATCTGCTGCGGAAGAAGGAAGCCCCCATACTTGTCAGTAAAGCTGAAAAGAATGCATAATTTCTTTCAAAGTATTCAAACCAGGTGATATTGACTTCATCCGAAGGGGATTGGGGATAGCAGATTTCCTGGAGTTCATTGATATGTTCTTCAACGAGCTTATCCAATAAATCGTATTTATCCTTGTAGTGTAAATAAATTGTTTTGCGGTTCACGTTTGCTCTGTCGGAAATTTCCTGAACGGTAATTTGATCAAAATCTTTTTCATTCATTAATTCAACGACTGCTTTTTTGATCGCTTCTTGCGACTTTGCGATCCGTCGATCCACTTTAGACATGCACGATCCCTACCTTCCATACTTGTGCCTCAAAATCTTTGTTTTTGTTACTTATTCCGCAAAGGCTTCGTATCTGGCCATTGCGATATGCTGACTTTATTAGCATAATACACAAGTGAGGTTTAATCCATACGAGAGTATAAAGAGGAGGGCTAGATATGCAAAATGTTATTTTGAACAACGGTATTGAGATGCCTATTCTTGGCTTCGGTGTTTATCAAATTGAGGAACCAAGCCAATGTGAACAGACTGTGTTCGATGCTATTATGGCTGGCTATCGTCTGATTGATACCGCCGCTATTTATTTAAATGAAGAGGCGGTGGGAAAAGCCATCAAACGAAGCGGCGTCCCAAGAGAAGAACTATTTATTACAACAAAACTTTGGGTTAAAGATGCTGGGTATGAGAATACAAAGAAAGCATTCGAAATATCCCTAGAAAAACTACAGTTGGATTATTTAGATTTATATTTAATTCATGAGCCATATGGGGATGTATATGGTTCTTGGCGGGCTATGGAGGAATTGTACCGTGAGGGCCAAATCAGGTCAATTGGCGTTAGCAACTTCTATCCTGACCGTCTAGTGGATTTGATTATTCATAATGATGTCGTTCCCGCAGTAAATCAGGTTGAAACCCATCCTTTCTATCAGCAAACTGAAAGTGCAGAATTCATGAAAGAGAATGGCGTTCAGATAGAAGCATGGGGACCTTTTGCTGAAGGAAGAAATAACCTCTTCCAGAATGAGGCTTTAGTATCCATAGCTAAAGAATACAATAAATCAGTCGCCCAGGTGGTTTTACGTTGGTTGATACAAAGAGGGGTTGTTGTCATTCCGAAATCTGTTAATAAGGAAAGAATCATCGAAAACATCAATATCTTCGATTTCGAAATAAGCCAGGGGGATATGAATAAGATTGCTGCGTTAGATACAGGAAAGAGTTTGTTCTTTTCTCATTCCGACCCTGAAATTGTGAAATGGATGAGTAATTAAAAGACTGGTCAAGACCTCGAACCGGAACACTAAAACGCATTAGCTTGCTTGAACGAAATTGTTTCTAAAAACTAAGAAGAGGTGTTATTTATCATGTCTAAAATCAAAGATAAAGTTGTTGTTATTATGGGTGCATCAAGTGGGATTGGTGAAGCAACTACCAAAAAGCTTGCACAAGAAGGAGCAAGACTGGTGATTGCCGCTCGCCGTGAAGACCGCTTGAAATCACTTGTTGAGTCATTGCCAAATGTTGAAATATCATTTTTAGTTGCAGATGTAACAAATAAAGAGAAAGTTCAAGCGGTTGTTGATTTTGCAGTTGAAAAATATGGTCGTGTAGATGTAATGTACAATAACGCTGGTGTTATGCCACTAGCTCTACTTTCAGAAAACCGTTTTGACGAGTGGCGACAAATGTTAGAAATCAACATCATGGGTGTTCTAAATGGGATTGCTGCTGCATTACCCATCATGAAAAAACAACAATCAGGTCATATTATTACGACTGATTCTGTTGCTGGTCATATCGTCATGCCTACCGCTGCCGTATATTGCGGAACGAAATTTGCTGTTCGTGCCATTATGGAAGGTTTGCGACAAGAGGAACATGAAAACAATATCCGTACCACTATGATCTCTCCAGGGGCAGTGGATACTGAGTTACCTAAAAGTTTCAATGACCCACAAATGGTAGAAATGTTGAAGGAAACTGCAAGTATAGAAGGTTTTGGATTAAGACCAGAAGATATTGCAGATGCAGTAGCTTATGCGATTAACACACCTGAAAGTGTTGCTATCAACGAAATTTTAATTCGTCCAACAAAACAATCTATGTAATAGAATAACAATATTCGCAGTACTAATATTGTAGTCTATGATGACTAATAAGCGGAAAAGCCCCATGATAATCAAAGACATGAAAGACACTATGTTGTTCGATACAGGAGAAGCATACGTGTTTTCTCAATATTTTGTTGGAAAGAGTTATTTGAAAATGCTCACACCAGCACCAAATGCTGTTGGGAAGGTAACGTTCGAACCAGGTTGCCGGAATAACTGGCATTCACATGAGGGAATGTGGTAATCAGTACGCATAAGAAAATAAAGTGAAAAAGAACAGTTGACGTAGATAAATAGCGCAAAATTGAAATACATCCGCGAAAGAGATAATATTGGTTTCAGAGAAAAATTATTATCTGATCGCAAATGTCGGAAGATGAAGAGAGTTCATTCTTTTTTAAATAAAGGAGGAAATTAAATGGAATATGTGAAGCTTGGAAATACTGGATTGGACGTATCACGGCTTTGCCTTGGCTCAATGGGTTTTGGTGATCCGGAGCATTGGGTTCACAAATGGGTACTCAATGAGGAACAAAGTCGACCCGTGATAAAAAAAGCACTAGAGTTGGGGATCAATTTTTTTGATACCGCGAACGTATATTCCTTAGGTAGAAGCGAAGAAGTTCTCGGACGGGCACTCAAAGATTATTCAAATCGAGATGAGATTGTAATTGCAACTAAACTTCATGGGCGTATGCACGAGGGGCCCAATGGTGCAGGGCTTTCTCGTAAAGCAATCATGTCCGAGATAGATAAGAGCCTGAAGCGACTAGGAACCGATTATGTAGACTTATATCAAATTCACCGTTGGGATTATGATACGCCGATTGAGGAAACTATGGAGGCTTTAAATGACGTAGTTAAATCTGGAAAAGCAAGATACATTGGTGCTTCCGCAATGTTTGCTTGGCAATTTCAAAAGGCACTATTTGTAGCAGAGAAGCATGGATGGACTCGGTTTGTATCCATGCAAAATCACCTAAACCTCATATATCGGGAAGAAGAGAGAGAGATGTTGCCACTCTGCAAAGCTGAACAAATCGGCGTAATCCCCTATAGTCCACTCGCAGGAGGAAGACTAACAAGAGATCCCAAGGAATTAACTTATCGATCTGAAACGGATCAAGTTGCGAAACAAAAATATGATTCTACAGCAGCGGCAGATCAATTGGTCGTGGATCAGGTTAGTGTTATTGCAGAACGTCACGAAATTTCCCGCGTACAGGTCGCATTAGCCTGGTTGCTACAAAAACAACCGGTAACAGCACCCATAATTGGAGCTACTAAAATTTCACATCTTGAAGATGCTGCATCTGCAATTTCTATCTCGCTAACATCTGAGGAGATTTCATCGTTAGAAGAACCTTACGTACCTCACCGAATTGTAGGCCATCAGTAATTGTGGGATAAGACACTATTGAGTCCGCAATCTCAGTATTGGTGAAAAATCAAAGGACATCTATCAGCCATTCAACTCTGGTAGGTGTTTTTTGCTTTTTTTTTGCACAAAAACAAGGTTTACTATTAATATCAATCGAGGAATAGAGTAGAAGAACCAACTAGAGAATTTTGATTCAAAGAACCTGTTTGATTAAACTCCAGATGTGCTCAAAACTATCTTAGTAGTCTGGAGAATTCCATGACTTTTTAAAGCATGGGAGACTAAATACCGCAAACGCGGATAGATTCGCCTCTGCCCGCTCATAGTGAGAATCTTGATAGTCCATGAGCCATCGATAATCTGGTAGGAGTCCCAGAGAACATCGTGTAATACCGATGGATTGCTGTCCACATATTGTGTGTTAAGGGTAAACATTTTGGGATTTTAGTTATACGCGGTCTCCCCTCTTTATTTTGAATGAAAAGTGATTTTTATGAAACCTGATATATGTGCGGGATTTATACAACCCTCTCAAGCAATACCCCAACTTGGTTCGCCATGACATGAGGTGGATGTGGCATTCCGTTTGTAATCCACCATTCTACTATTCCTACGAAAGCTGTTCCCATAAAGGAACCCACAATCAATTCATCCAATCCCTGATTTCTTTCTTCGTTCATATTTACTTCACCTTTATATTCTTCAATAAGAAACTCAAGGAACCGTGCACGAAACGAAGGAGCTCCTTTACTCGCTAACATCGTTGAAAAGAATAAATAATTACGCTCAAAATATTCGAAATAGACCAGATTTGCTTCACTCCACTCCATTTCACATGCATATTGGTTGATGTCCTTCATGTTGTTAATATGTTCTTCGATCAGTTTATCCAACAGATCAAATTTATCAGTGTAATGAAGATAAATGGTTGCCCGGTGGACATTTGCCCTGTCGGAAATATCCTGGATAGTAATAGCATCAAAATTCTTTTCAGACATCAATTCAATGACGGCTTTTTTTATCGCTTCCTGTGATTTCAGTATTCTTCTATCTATTTTAGACATATTTGATATCACCCAACTCCCTAAGTTAATAGTCAATTCAGTTGAATTTGTAAAATAATCGACAGATACAGATTATTTAACGATTGTAAGATGCTCGATTCTATATATTATTATACACATGTCGTCTAATCGATCAATATCGATTTTCCATTTGTAGCTCTGAGCAATAAATACATTTTTTCGATGCGATAGGGAAATGTCAAATCATAACGGGGCTTTTGGTACACAGAAAGCAACTGACGATTTTATGCCAGAACTTGATGAACAAAACGATAAGTTTTTTTTGAGAGATGATTATGGACTTAGAATACTGTCTCCGCATGATCGCAATCTAATTAATGTAACAGCTAATTTAATTACGGATGTAGACATAGAGCACCTAAGCTTTCATATAGACTGTGCCAAACAAAATGGTCTTACGGAAGAAGAAATCGTCGAAACGATTATCGAGCTTGCTTTTTATGCAGGTTGGCCACGAGCTATGTCTGCTTATAAAGTTGTCAAAAAAGTTATCGCAGAAGAAAAATAAGAAAGAAGGAGAATTCATTCTTGAATTTATAAGGGGGGATTATACATGAAAAAAACGATTGTGTTACTCGTTATGTTATTGTTAATTCTTTCCGTAACAGCATGCGGAAACAGTTCATCAGATGAAAGTACGGCCGTAATCAACACGCCTGATGGTTCTGCTGGTCATGTTACTGAAAACAGCAATGCAGCTCAGACGGTTCCAAGTGAAAGGGAAATCCTCATTGCGTACTTTTCCCGTGTCGGCAATACGGATTTTGATCCAAGTGTGGACGCCGTTACCAGCGCCAGTCTAAATCTCCAGGATGGTGTGCTTGCAGGCAATACGGAAATTATCGCGGATTTGATTCAGAAAGCTGTAGGCGGCGAGCAGTTTCTCATCGAAACTACTAATAAATTTCCTGCCGATTACGATACGGTTGTAGATTTGGGCCAGGAACAGCAAAAGGAGAAGGCACGGCCGGAGCTGAGCGCTTATGTGGAAAACATGGATGATTACAACACCATCTTTATAGGTTTCCCGAATTGGTGGTACGACCTTCCAATGGCAGTGTATACCTTTTTGGAGGAATACGACTTTTCAGGTAAAACCGTGATTCCTTTTACTACCCATGAAGGCAGCCGGTTTTCAAACAATGACCAAACAATAAAAAACATGTTGACCGCCGCAACCGTATTGGATGGGCTTGCCGTCAGAGGCGGAGATGCCGTCGATGCCGAGCAAGAGGTGAACAAGTGGCTGGATCAGCTTGGAATGACTAACTGAAGCAACTAAGGGGAGGAACGATGAAACCCAAAGCTATGATTAAAATAGTCCTTGATCTGGTCATGAGTATAATGCTGCCCATTCTCATGGCTTTCATCCTGACCGGGCAGAAGGCGCATGAATGGATCGGCGCCGCCATGTTTGTAATGTTCATCACTCACAACCTGCTGAACTTCAGATGGTACAAAAATTTGCGGAAAGGGAAGTATACGGTGTTCCGCATCTTTCAAACCGTGGTGAATCTGTCGGTGTTTATATGCATGATCGGTCTGATGGTCAGCGGCATTATGATGTCCCGTTATCCCTTTGCTTTCTTGTCCATTCCCGGGGGGATGTCTTTTGCAAGGGAATTGCATATGCTTGCTTCCTATTGGGGGTTTATCTTCATGTCCGTGCATGTCGGCTTACATTGGAACATGATTATGATGATGATGCGCAAAGCGGTTAGAATTGCTAGGCCGTCTGGAGCCCGTAAGGTTATACTGCGGGTCATCGCGGCAGGAATTGCCGCATACGGTGTCTATGCCTTTATCTTGCACGATATTGCTTTATATCTTTTTTTGAAAATAATGTTCATTTCCTTTGAATTTGAACAGTATCCGGTATTATTTTTTGCGGACCATTTGGCCATGATGGGGCTTTGCATCTGTGTCGCCTATTATGCAGCAAAAGGCATGCAGCGGATTCCGTCGCCCAAAAGGGGAAAGCTAAAATAATAGCTTTATCCTCATTTTGTATGGCTTACTTATATATTTTTTCGGATTGGAAAGAAAAGGTTGGTGAATGTAATGAGAAAAATTTTAGCGGTTCCCTTTGCAGTACTGTTGATTGTTATGCTTGTAGCCTGCAGTAACGGAAATGGCGTTATTGGCGAGGCCGCACAGTCTACAGCCGGCATACCTGCAGAAACCTCTGAGGGAACTCCGGTACATGATAATCCGATGCGTGTGGCCTCAGACGGCGCCTGGATGCAGATAGAAGACCCTTCCATAGCCACTCGTGTCCTGGAGGGCGGCACTAAAATCAATATGCATTTCGGTGATGTGGTGATTCCCGGCACGCTGAACGACAGCACTGCGGCACAGGATCTAATCTCCAAGCTGCCTTATACCGTACATGTAAACCGTTATTCTCACGATTTCTGTGGTGTAATGGACGATCCACTAGAGTACAGCGAAGAAGATGTGCATTTCGGTTGGCTAAATGGTGATATTGATTTTGCAACGGATGCAAATTATTTTACCATCCTTTTTGAAGATGAAGAGAAATCAGAACAATATGGTTATCAGGTGAACATTGGAAAAATAGACATTAAATTGTCAGTAATCAGTGAACTGACGGGCAGCTATGATGTGCTGATCGAATTGGCAGATGAAGCGGATTAATCAGTATCACGCGAAAATATAGCTTGAAACGGTTCGTATGGGCCATGATTTCTTAAATCAGGAGGTAAACATGCGTAAAATCTTAGGCTTGCTGTTCTGCCTTTCTATTATATTTATGCTAGCAGCCTGCAGCTCGGCAAATAATAGGCCAAGTTCTGGAGCTGCCGCAGAGCGCGGGGAAGGCCCTAATCTGGACATTCCCTTCCCGGGCAGTAAACCCGCTGAAGCAACAAAGCAGCCCGCTGAATCGGCCAAGCAAAACAACGTGATTGTAACAGAAGATAACGTGACGGAGGAAAACAGCATGATTGCCATCCATATTACTGTAGGCGGAAGCACCTTTACTGCGACATTAAATAACAATGAAACGACGCAGGCGCTAGTCGCGAAATTTCCTTTGACCATCCAAATGGACGAGCTGAACGGGCTGGAAAAATACAATGACTTGGCGGAGGATCTTCCTGCTGCAGCTACCGAACGCCCTGCAACTATTCAAGCCGGTGACATCATGTGCTGGTCCGGAAACACGCTGGTCCTTTTTTATCAAACCTTCTCCAATTCTTATGGGGGGTATGTACCGCTCGGAAGAGTTGACGATCCTTCAAATCTGGCAGCTGCGCTCGGTTCAGGAAATGTGCAAGTTACCTGGTCGCTTGCCGAGTAAACCGGCGAGTTTATTTTGAAGTAAAGTTATCTAGAGACAGGAGATGATTTTGTGAGGAAAAATCAAGTATCAAGGCTGATTAGTTTGCTGTTGGGACTTGTTCTGACTATTTGTACGGCGAATCCTGCTTTTGCGGCAGATTATAATGATGTATCGGACAACGCTTGGTATCGCAGCGCGGTAGAATTTGTGACTGAGAACAATTTGATGGCCGGCACCGGAAAAGGGGATTTCGAGCCGGAAACGCCGATGAGCCGTGCAATGCTTGTCACAGTGCTGCACCGCATCGGAGGTTCTCCGGCAGTAGCGGGCAACGGTGGTTTTTCCGATGTTCCTGGTGGCAGCTACTACGCTTCGGCTGTGGCCTGGGCGCAAGCCAACCGGATTGTTACCGGTACGGGCGTGGGGAGATTTTCACCGCATAGCTTGATTACCCGTGAGCAATTCGCAACGATCCTGTACCGTTACGCCGAAGCGAAGAGTTATGACATCTCTGCGTATACCACTTTGGATGGTTATACCGATGCATCAGAGGTCAGCGCTTATGCGAAGCAAGCCTTGCAGTGGATGGTGGGCATACAGAATATACAGGGTAGCGGCGGCAAGCTGTTGCCCGCAGGCTCTGCAACCCGGGCCCAGGCTGCAACCATGCTGACGCGGTTTTTAGCAAACCTGCCAATAGAAGAATCTGCCGAACCGACTGCTCCGGCACAATCCACAGCACCTGGACAGCCGTCCGCAACTGCTCTGGTACAATCCGAGGAGGGTAAAATGAGCACCATGAATATTACTGTCGGGAATAGGACTTTTAAAGCAAAGATGTATGATAATGAAACAACACAGGCATTGATTGCCCAGATGCCGATGACCGTGAACATGTCAGAATTGAACGGCCAAGAGAAATACTATCATTTTCCAAGTGGTTTGCCTGTTGAATCAACAGAAGCACCGGCAACCATTCATGCAGGAGAAATCATGGTGTGGTCCTCCAACAGCCTGGTGCTTTTCTACAATACGTTTTCCAATTCATATGGTGGATACACTAAACTCGGATATATTGAAGACATCTCCGGACTCACAGCAGCGCTTGGGATGGGGGCTGTTCAAGTTACATTTTCCATCAATGACTAATACAGAAGGAGGGGAAGAATGATATGTTTCCCGTAATGTCTGAAGTATTAGCATAGTTGCAACTCTAATGGGCAAAATCAATCTTAAATACTTTATATGGAAAGGAGTATGTCAAATGAATCCGAAAGACATTCTTGAGCGAGATAAAAATGGCGAGTTAATTTCTTTGAATGATCCGGAGTATTATAAAATTCGCGATCTTATTGTTGAAGCACAGAAAATTACAATGGAATTAAACAACTCATACCATGAAGCGGAAGAAGTCGGGAAATTATTTTCGAGGTTAACGGGAGCAGAGGTTGATGCTTCGTTTGGACTTCTTCCCCCTTTTTACACGGATTTCGGCAAAAATATCAGAGTTGGGAAAAATGTGTTTATCAATCACGCTTGTACCTTTATGGACAGAGGCGGTATAACCATCGGAGATAACGTATTAGTTGGGCCTAAAGTTAACCTGATTACAATTAACCACCCATTGGATCCAGCAAAAAGACAATCCACAATATCTACTCCTATTGTTATCAAGAAGAACGCTTGGCTGGGAGCAGGCGCGATGATCATGCCAGGTGTTACGATTGGAGAAAATTCTATTGTATCCGCCGGTGCAGTTGTCACCAAGGATGTTCCACCCAATACGGTTGCAGCAGGTGTTCCTGCGAAAATTATTAAGAAGATTGAATAAAATGTGAGGTTCTACCTGGGAGCCGTACAAACGGGCGGCGTAATCAGACGCGTTGGCGTTCCGCAACCCTTACAGGAGGTCCAGCTCCGATTCGCGCCTATATGGAGAAGCTACTTCCAATTACTCAACTTTTTTCAACTTGAAATTTACTGGGTGCTGGTTTGTTAAAAAAGGGCTGGTTTCAAATAGTGTCAATGAGTTTGATGAGCGATCTGCAATGGAAACTACAATTTGACCTATGCTCATTCCACAATTCAACATAATTTTCTTTCCATCCTAGTTTTCCAGAAGGGTCTACAGCTATGGCATAAGCCTCGATCAACACTGATCGAGGCTTTTATATCAATAACGCTTTTTTAAGAGTATTCTTCTATCCACTTCATATTTTCTTGAATAATCAGCACTTATTGATCATTTGTACAATAATCGACAAATAACGTTAATTTAACGATTGCAAGCAGGTTAATTCTATTTATTATTATACATATGTCGTCTATTTGATCAATAGAGGTTATATGCAGGGGAGATTGAAACGGTCGAAGCCCATATATTATGTTCAGAATTTCAGTTTTAAAAGCGTGATCGAGGTATTCGCAATTGATGAACTATGCATATCCGCAAGAGTGTATCCAATATTGGAACAAAGTAATAGAGTCCGGATATTTGCACAAAAAAGCGTGGAAGTGAAGAGCTTTCAGATATGGGAAATGAATGCCATCTCTTGAAAGTACATTAGCATAAGTGAGGAAGGTTGAGTAACAATGAGTTCATCTGCGAAAATAACAATTCATGCCGGTCATAAGCGATTCCCCGTAAGTAGAAACTTATACGGCCTGTTCTTCGAGGAAATTAATCGATCTGGTGATGGAGGATTATATGCGGAACTGATCCGCAACCGTTCGTTCGAGGATACTTTGATACCCGAACGGTGCCATGTCGATGGTTGTACGTTACACACACCTGCTGGATGGAGTGCCCCTTTTGAACATTCGGATCTGATTCCGGGATGGGAGTTGTTCTGTCCTGACGGTACAGATGCAGAGATGGCACTCGACGAGTCAAAACCCTTAAATTCCGCGAATCCTATGTCCCTACGAATAGATATTGTGAACGCTGCGGGGGGACCTGTGGCTGTGACGAATAACGGCTTTTGGGGAATTCCGGTTCAAGCCGGCTGTAGATATGAATTATCCTTCTTTGCAAGAAAAAGCCTTGAATTCGACGGTGTGCTGGAGATTACGCTGAAAGATACTTCTCAATCCTACGTATACTTGATGCAAAAGGTGCAAATCGATTCGTCAGAATGGCAGAAATATGAGTTGTTGATTGAGAGCAACAGCACGGATCCCAACGCAATACTTATTATTTCCGCAAAAGGGGAAGGAACGTTCTGGCTCGAGTTCGTTTCCTTGTTCCCGAAAGATACGTTCAAAGGCCGTAAAAATGGTCTACGGACCGACCTTATAAACATGCTGCAAGGGCTCAGTCCGCGTTTCCTTCGCTTCCCTGGAGGTTGCTTTGTTGAAGGGTTTTCAATTGAGACTGCGTACAGATGGAAAAAAACGGTCGGCGACCCGACCGAACGGATTTCCCATTGGACGCTTTGGAATTACCGCACCACCAATGGACTTGGGTTCCATGAGTATTTGCAAATGGCTGAGGACATGGAGATGGAGCTGATGTTCGTCGTCAATTGCGGATTGACTTGCCAAGGAAGGCCTGGTGAGCTCGTGTCGATGGATGAACTTGAGGAATGGGTCCAGGACATGCTGGATGCTGTTGAATATGCGAATGGCCCGGTAACGAGCAAGTGGGGCGCTATGCGGGCGGAGAACGGTCACCCGGAGCCGTTCGGACTGAAGTATATTGAAATCGGAAACGAAAATTTCGGTCCGGAGTATAATGTGCGTTACAAAGTATTTTACGATGCGCTTAAATCAGCTTACCCGGATATTATTACGATTTGGAACACGCACTGGGAAGTAGGAACGGAGACCAAGGGGTTGCCTGTTGAAATCGTGGACGAACACTTTTACGCTGATAATGAGTTTTATCAGTTATATCATGACATGTACGATCATTATGACCGCAGCGGCCCAAAAATTTACGTAGGCGAATATGCAATGACCGTTAACAATCAAAATGGAACATTGCAAGGCGCGTTAAGTGAAGCGGCATTCATGGTAGGGATGGAGCGAAATCAGGATATAGTCGTAATGTCCTCATATGCACCCTTGTTTGCGAATACTCATCATACGGTATGGGAACCGAATTTAATCTATTTTGACGGGACGCGGACGTACGGGACACCTTCTTACTATGTCCAGAAGATGTTCGGCCAGAATAGAGGCGACGTAGTGGTTGATTGTCAGGTAGAAACAGAGTGCTTCTTACCGGAAATTCATGGGGGGCTTGGAGTGAGTCTGAGTCAGCTCGGACAGGTCGAGGGCATCTCGGTCATTTCCGGAAAAGATACGTTACTGCAGTTAGATGAGCTTACAAGCAATTCGCTTTCCTGCGAAGTTACCGAAGATGCTCTTTGGATCGGCAAGGCTTCTTGGCAAACTTATGAAGTGAAATTGAACGTAACGACGGGCGAAGCCGGGTTTAAACTGCGCTTTCTCGATCGACACAAGAAGGGGAACGAACAAAACTATTTCTTGTGGGAGTTAGACCCCGACGGAGAAAGCCGACTCGTTCGCATTGTTGGGTGGTCGCGTGTGAAACTCGCTCCGAATGCAAAGGTAGACTTCTCGCCCGGAAAGACAAGACAGTTGCACATTGTTGTGGAATCTAAACGTATCAGATGTTTCATTGACGGGCAACTCATACACGAGCACGCTTACGGTGCCATTCCTTTCATGACTGCGGTGACGACTCTTGACGAATCCGCGAACGAGCTCATCGTGAAGTTGGTCAATCCATCGCCGTTCGATATTTACACAGAACTAGAGATAAAAGGGGCGGCGATGGAACGTATCGTAGGCGAGCAATGTATTTTAACCGCCGACGAGCCTGATGCGTTCAATTCGATGGAACAGCCTGTGCGCGTTTTACCGGTTTCTCTGCCGCTCGAGTTGGATGGAAGTCTGTATAATGTTCCTGCGCGCGCTGTAGTGATCTTGAAAATAAAGTTATAGCAATTACGAACAACCAAAACCGTCATTGCAGTTGAACATGAGGAATGGAACGAAGACAAAGTCTCCGTGATTGATTTATCCGTGGAAAGCGCCCCCCTCCCAAATGAAGGCGCACCAGCTGAATATTGGCAACTGGATTAGTATGGGTTGATTAGTGAAAGTTCTTATCTCGGTATTGGCCTGCCTAGAAGTGATAATCTGCTGCTGGCGTTCCAGTGTTGGTGTGTGTGAGAGGGGATGTATAAACATGGATTTTCAAAAAGCTTTATCAAGCTAAAGGACACACAAGGGGCTAAGTTCTTGTCCTCCAACAACAATGAAATAAAGTCGGTGGACAAGAACATAATCCCATAAGTGCCTGCGCCCAGCGCGGGTTTTCTGTTTTAAGGGACAAGAACAAGTACTATTGCTAATTGTTGCCATATCTGAAGCAGATTGCTTCGCGCCACTTCTAATCCAATTTAGCAGCTACACTGTAGATAGTACGAGGATATCGCGACGAGAAGAAGTCGAGGACAACCTTCCAATGTATCAGTTCTCAGATAACTAACTTCAGTTGAACGGCAGGATAGCTAAAAAAAAGGGGGTTATTCAGGCTGTTTGTTAGTTTTATATGCTGAATTTCCCCTGAATTTCTTTTAAAAACATTTCGGCAACTGCCGAAAAGACCTGATGCTTTTTCCATACCATATTTAAGCCGGATTCAAGTCTTGGCTCCAGGGGTCTAAAGCAAAGGTTACTATCACTAGACGTATTCACGATTTTATCAAGAGTTATTGCATAACCAATGCTTTCTTCAACCATAATGGCAGCGTTATATGCAAGATTGTAGGTAGCCACGACATTTAATCTATCAAAGTCTTCACCAAACCAATCCGCAAATTCATTTTTAGAGAATGTCTGCTTCATAGCCTGTCGTGAACAAATAAGCGGAACTTTAATTAAATCTGCCGTTCTAATGGTGTCTCTGCAAGCAAGAGGGCTGTCTTTCCTCATAACAACGCCCCAAATATTTTTGGCGGGAATGTTAACATAATTATATTTTGATACATCAGCCGGTTGTATTAAAATACCAAAATCAAGCAATCCTTTGTCAAGTTGTGCAGTTACATCATCTTCGTTTCCGCTGTAAAGATGATACCGGATATTTGGATATCTTAACTGTAAGTCTCTTGCTACCCGTGCAATCAGTTTCATGGCGTCCGTTTCCCCACCGCCTATATAAATATCACCACTTATTGTTTCTTCCATAGATTTAAATTCCGCTTCTATTTTATCGACCATATCAACAATTTCTTCCGCTCTCTTTCTTAGTAGCATTCCTTCATCTGTGAGAATGACACTGTGACTACTGCGGATAAATAGTTTTTTTCCTAACTCTTGTTCAAGATCTTTTAATTGTCTTGACAAAGTTGGCTGTGTAAGATGCAAAAAATCAGCAGCACCCGTAATGCTTCCTTCTCTTGCAACAGTAAGAAAATAACGCAAAACTCTAACTTCCATCTGTACTCCTCCTTTATGAATACTTTACACAATTATGAAATGCCCATCAAGCATATCATGGTATAAGATATAAGTATTATCTATGCACAAAAAAACACGTTAAAATAAAAAGTAAAGGTAATAGGTTTGCTAATTTCGCAGAAAATTCGATGTGGCGAATGTATCTTATAAAAGGAGTATTAGCCATTCTGTATCAATGGCCCGTTTAAAGGAGGATGTAATTTATGGACACATGGTCGAAAGAAGTACTAGAGAAGATTTCTAAAGCTGATGACCTGCATATTTCCCCGTTCCGAGAAGACGGAATAACCTACGGCACCCCGACTTGGATTTGGTCCGTCGTGGTTGACGGCTCAGTTTATGTACGCGCCTACTACGGACAGAACTCCCGTTGGTACCAGGCAGTACTACGACAGAGGGCGGGGCGAATCACTGTGGCTGGCATGACGAAGGATGTCTCTTTTGAACCGATCAAGGGGGAGATCAATGATCACATCGACAATGCGTACCGCGCGAAATACACCGGCGACGCATACCTAAACTCGATGATCAGCTCGCGAGCTCGTTCTGCGACAGTCAAAGTAGAGCCGCGCAAATCTAATTCTGATTAGAACGTGGGTTCGTGGGAATTCCTAATATATATGAATCCAATTGCACGTAGAAAGGAACTGTGAATCTCCTATGTCAAATATTCAAGGGAAAGTTGTCGTTATATTAGGCGCATCAAGTGGGATTGGTGAAGCAACGACCAAGAAACTTGCGGAAGAGGGATCAAAATTAGTCATTGCAGCTCGCCGTGAAGATCGCTTAAAAGCTCTTGTTGAAGCATTGCCGGACGCTGAAATTTCATATGCTGTTGCTGATGTAACAAAAAAAGAAGAAGTTCAAGCAGTTGTTGATTTGGCAGTCAAAAAATATGGTCGCGTAGATGTGCTATATAATAACGCTGGGATTATGCCAACTGCGTCTCTTTCGGAAGCACGCTTTGATGAATGGCGACAAGTGGTAGATCTCAATATCATGGGTGTATTAAATGGCATTGCTGCGGTATTACCTATCATGAAAAAACAGCAATCCGGTCAAATTATTGCGACTGACTCTATTTTAGGACACGTCGTGAGTCCTGGTTATGCTGTTTACTGTGGAACAAAATTTGCTGTGCGGGCGATCATGGAGGGGCTTCGCCAAGAGGAAAGAGAGAATAATATTCGTTCAACTATTATATCTCCCGGAATGGTGGATACGGAACTTTACACAACGGTCAACGACCCCGCAACTAGCAAGTGGATACAAGAGAACGCGAAAATACCAGGTGTGGGATTGAAACCGAGTGACATTGCCGAAGCGGTAGCATATGCGATTAGCACACCGGATACTGTTGCTGTAAGTGAAATAATGATTCGCCCAACAAAGCAAGTTATTTAATCGCTGCGGGGAATTGAACCCGTAGCGATTAAAATGGTAGAGGAGCCATTGAGAAAAAACATGAAACGCAACAGTGTTATAACCATATTTATAGCTTGCGCAATACTTATCACAGGATGCTTTTACTTTATTTATCAGCAACGAAATTCATCAGAACTTCCTCAAGAATCTGATAATAATCAAACTTCAGAAGTTGAACAAAACCCAGAAGAAATTCCGATTTCTTCTGAAACTGAAAACTCGGCTACACTTCGAATCGTGGTAGGCAATCAAACACTTACCGCTGTCTTATGGGACAATCCTGCTTCAGAGTCACTCCTTGTACAGTTGCCACTAACACTAGAGTTTGAAGACTATGGAGGTCGTGAGCTTATCGCAGAACCACCACAATTGATTACAATGGATGGTATGCCTGAACGAGATTCACCAAAAGCTGGAGATTTGAGTTACTATGCACCGAGCAATGCACTCTCACTAACATATACTGATCTTGGAGAATGGGCGGGTGCTGTACGATTAGGACGGATTGAGGGTGACTTATCTATTTTGAGAGGTAATACTGAATCAGTAATGGTGACAATAGAACGAGTAGAATAGATTTTTCAATAAAATAAAATCCAAGTGAAATAAGGGGAGTGAAACTAGAATAAAGAATATTAGTAAATATATGGAGGAAAAATATTGAGATTTAAACGATTAATAGCAGGATTGGTTGTTGTGATTGTTGGAGGACTACTTATAAATACACTTATTCAATCTAATCAGCCTAATCAAAATCCTAGCGTAACTGTAAATAATGAAACTCCTGATAACGGAGATAGTGAAAATAACAGCAGCCAAAATGAAGGGACTGAAGGGAGATTCGGTTTGGGAACATACAATACAGAAGAAGTGGTTGAAGAACTTCTATATATAGAAGAAAACACCGAACCAGTTGATAAAGCCTATCGAAAGAAAATTTTTATTACTGGATCAACAGGTGGGTTAGGAGAACTGGCTGCTAAGTATCTTATAGAGAGAGGTCATGAGGTTGTCGTTCATGCTCGAAATGAAAGTCGTGCAGAAGATGTTCGAAGAGACTTACCAGAAGCACTTGGTGTAGTTATTGGGGATTTCTCTGACCTAGAACAAACAAGGCAGTTGGCGGATCAAATTAATGCATTTGGTACGTTCGATGTCATTATTCATAATGCAGGTGTATACGGTGCTCCATCAGAAGAGATGTTAAATGTTAATTCTCTATCCCCGTATATTCTGACTAGTTTAGTAAATAAACCACAGCATCTGATTTACATTTCGTCAGATCAACATTTAGGAGGAAACCTTAAAGTTGAAGAAATCGTAAATGATGCCCCTAATATTAACTACAATGATACTAAACTTCAAATTCTCACTTTAGCAATGACCGTGTCTCGTTATTGGCCAGACATTCAAGTGAATGCAATTCAACCAGGATGGGTTCCGACTTTAATGGGATTCCATAATGGTAATACTACTACACCTGATGACTTACGTGCTGGATACATGACTTATGTTTGGCTGGCTGAAGGTATCGAAGAAGGCACGGATGTTACAGGAAAATACTTTTTTCAAAGTAAGGAAGATCCAAGGGTTAATTCAGTTATTTATGATGCAACTGCTCAGGATCAGTTAATTGAAGCATATGAAACTAAGACAGGAACTTCTTTCCCAAGAGATTAAATAGTTAGTTTAGTCTCATTTCGTGCGTTCCTCTCATTTGCTTTAACACACCCAGAAAAACAGTTCCGATCACCGTTATAGGCGGGACATCGGCGACGATCCGGGTTTTGCCTCGGAGCAGCCGATAATCGGCGTAATTTAAATATATTCATCACATGATTGGAGGCTGGAGGGAATGAATTACATGAATACAACAAAGGTTTGGTTTATCACGGGAGCAGGTCGAGGTATGGGTGCCCATTTCGTGAAAGCAGCTTTAAACGCCGGGCACAAGGTTGTGGCTACCGGCCGTAATCCGGATGCGGTGACTAAGGCAATCGGCGAAGCCGAGAATCTATTGGTCGTCCAATTGGACGTTACCCGACCTGCCGATGCAGAGTCTGCAGTCAAGGCGGCAATCGACCGGTTCGGGACTGTCGATGTGCTGGTCAATAATGCCGCACACTTCTATGGAGGCTTCTTCGAGGAACTGACCCCGGACCAAATCGAAGATCAGCTACAGGTGGCTTTGATTGGCCCGATGAACGTTACCCGGGCGGTGTTACCTGGAATGCGCAAGCAGCGTTCCGGCCATATCATCTCGATTTCTTCGGGCGCCGGCATTTCCGGATTCGAATTTAATTCCGCCTATTGTGCTTCGAAATTTGCGCTTGAGGGGTGGATGGAGTCGTTAGCGCCTGAAACAGCTCCATTCAGCATTCATACGACCATTGTCAACCCGGGATTTTTCCGTACGGAACTTCTTACAGAGTCGTCGTCGACTTACGCCAAACCGTCGATCGAGGACTACGCTGACGGCAGGGCTAGCTACATGACATTTTTTAAAAGCCAGAACGGGCAACAGTCCGGCGACCCGAACAAGCTCGCCAAAGCACTCCTCATGATTACAAGCGAAGTTAAGCCGCCGCGACGCTTTATTGCAGGCGCCGACGCGATCGGCATTGCAGAGCAGAAGATTGCCGACCTCCGGTCGCAGATCGATGCCTACCGTGATCTCTCGACGTCTATGGCCTATGAAGACTAATCGAAATCATTTAATTGTCTATATATTGACTTTGGGTGTATTCGGTATCTTGAATACCGAGATGGGCGTGATTGGAATCTTGCCGTTGATTGCGGAACACTACCAGGTCAGCATCTCCACCGCAGGGCTCCTCGTGAGTCTATTTGCGCTTGCGGTTGCCATATCCGGTCCCATTTTGCCTTTGTTGTTTTCACGAATGAACCGCAAGCATGTCATGTTGCTTGTGCTTGGTATTTTTATTGTGGGCAGCCTTGTCTCCGTCTTTACAACAAACTTTACCGTATTATTGATTGTTCGTGTCGTCCCAGCTTTTTTCCATCCTGTTTATTGTTCATTGGCATTTACCGTCGCGGCGGCGTCGGTCCGCAAGGAAGAAGCTTCGAAGGCAGTGGCCAAAGTATTCATTGGCGTGTCTGCAGGGATGGTGCTTGGCGTACCGGTCTCGAGCTTGATTGGCACCTACACTTCGCTTGCCTATGCGATGTTGTTCTTTGCTGCCGTAACGACAGTGGCATTCGTCGCGACCCTCCTGTTCGTACCATCAATGCCTGTTGCAGAAAGGCTCTCTTATGGCACTCAATTGCGTATATTAAGAAGATCCGTTACCTGGCTTTCCATTGCAGGTGTCATCTTCATGAACGGAGCTGTATTCGGAGTGTACAGTTACCTTGCTGAGTATCTGAAAACCGTGACGAATTATGCCTGGAACACAATCAGTTTGATGTTATTCCTATACGGTTCAACCAATATTGTTGGAAACATGATTGCAGGGAAGCTGCTTGCTAATCATGCATTAAGAACGGTAAAATCTTATCCATTTGCAATGGGAGCAGTTTACATCATGCTTTTTCTCATGGGACAGTTCAGCGTACCGATGGCCTTTATTATTTTGATGTGGGGATTCTTGGGCGGCATAGGAGGCAACATCACTCAATATTGGATTGTGTCTGCAGCGCCGGAGGCTCCCGAATTCGCGAACGGCGTCTTTCTGACATCTGCCAACTTGGGTACAACGATTGGCGCAGCTGTATGCGGAATATTCGTATCGGGAATAAGTACGCAATACGTCGTAATGGGGGGGATTTTGTTCTTAGTATTAAGCATAGCAACGATATATCCAAGGGTTTATTTGTACAGACGAATGGAGGATTCCAATGTTGTAGGATAATCAAATAGCTCTTAGGTAATCCCTTACCTTCTTGTCATTCATATTATCACAGGTGATTCGGATTCATGCCCTAACTAGCCTAATCATGGTTGGACAAGGAGTGGGATGAGCGTAATAGCCCTCTAGGTCCGAGTCCAACGGCAGAAACATTCCCACTTGATTTGCCATGACATGAGGTGGATAAGGCATACCTTTCCTTATCCACCATTCCACTATCCCTACAAAAGCTGTTCCTATAAAGCAACCCATAACATCTTCATTCAATCCGTGATTTCTTTCTTCATTTATATTTACTCCATTTCACATGCATATTCGTTGATTATCAATGTAATGAAGATATATAGTTGCACGGTTAAAATTCGCCCTGTTAGGCTCACAATATTTTCTTAAATAATCAACACTTACTGATGATTTGTATAATAATCGACAAATATCGTTAATTTAACGATTGCAATTAGCTTGATTCTATATAATATTATATACATATGTCGCCTAAACGATCAATATCGATTATATACCGAAAAGATGGAATTGGGAGAAGCCCACATATTATGTTCAAAATTTTTAGTTTTACACGAAAGTAACGTGTTAGCTCTTTACGATCGATTTGGCATCTAATCTTTTCGTCTGGGTAGCAGAATGTAGTTTGGCTGCTTACAGAAAACGGGGAGGTGGTTATTTATAAATGACAAAGTATCCAATTATCATCAGGGAAAACGATAAGTTGCACAGCAAACGGGCGATTAGACATATTGAGATGGGATTCATACACGAGGGAAACAGAGTTACTCGCATTCATACGGTTTGGAAATTGGAACATGGCCCTATCATGGTTCATGAATATACCACAAATAACCAACCTTCGAGCACTATATGCTTTTTCGATACCATTGATGATTACATCGAAGTATTTGAAGATGTTGATTGGATTATGGGAGCTCCCTTGATAATGTAATAGAGGAACTCGTTACCAAGAGTCCTGGAAGGATACAACCATTCAACAATAAATAGAATTCCATCAGCCACAGGTATCATGGTTTAGTCTGTTCGATTCCGTCTTGCAATTAAGCATTTCTCGTTTCGTTTCAAAACAATCACGTGCTAAAATATTGTACTTTTTTTAAGTTGAAAACGATTTACTTTTTTGTTATACTGACCTCACAACAATTAGGATTGTTACTGTGTACACAGGCAAAACCTAAATTGAGTCAGAGCATTTAGTTCTGAATCGATTTAGGTTTATTTTTTATTAAATGTTAAAGGGCGAATGTTACGAATGATTATCAAACGGATTTTCAATAATAACGTCGTTTTGGTGGAAAAAGAAAACCGCACTGAGATGGTAATCATGGGCAAAGGAGTTGCTTTTCAGAAAAAAGCAGGCGAAGTTCTCGATGAAACCCTGATCGAAAAAACATTCGTACTTGAGACCAGGGAACTTGCGGCAAAGCTGTCGGAGCTGCTCAGCGAGATTCCCACCAGGTATTTGGAATTGACGGACCAAATTGTAACACTTGCTGAACAGCAACTTCAGCATAAGCTGAGCAATAATATCTACTTAACGTTAACAGATCATATCAGCTACTCTATTACCCGGATCGGCGAAGGGATGCAGATCAAGAATGCCCTGCTCTGGGAAATCCAAAGATTCTACAAAAAGGAATTTGCGGTTGGATTGAAGGCACTTCATATCATTGAATCTGTTACTGGGGTAACGCTACCTGAAGATGAGGCGGGATTTATTGCTCTTCATTTTGTGAATGCAGCTCAGGGCGGTCATGAAATGCAAGAAACAATAGCTGTGACCAAAATTGTCAAGGATGTGCTGAACATCGTCAAATATGATTACGGGATCGAGTTCAACGAGGATTCTTTAAGCTATACGCGATTTGTGACGCACCTGAAATATTTTGTGTACCGGTCCTTGCGCAATGAGTTGTTGCATGAAGAAGAAGACTTCCTATTTGAACAGTTGAAGGGGAAATTCCCTAAGACCTACCATACCACCAGAAAGATCCAAGAATACTTGCATAAAAGCCACCACATCGAGCTCACCAAAGAAGAGATGGTCTACTGTATGCTTCATATCCGGCGGGTCACCAGCCGCGAGGAAGCCAAAACTGAAGAGTAGTCAGGATTGTTACTGCTTAGGCAGGCTAAACCTGATCCAATATTGTCAAAGGGGGATTTCTCTCCGCAGGCAATGTTGGTTCGGGTTTTTTCTATTTCTATAAATGTTCTTATCAAGATGTGCTGTTAATTCTAAAAGAGGAGTGAGTAAGATGAACAATCGTGAATTGGCCAATAATATTCTGGAAAATGTGGGTGGAGAGAAGAATGTGTCTTCCGTAATACACTGTACCACACGGCTTCGCTTCAGGTTGAATGATGTCTCCTTAGCGCAAAAGGCAGCGCTGCAAAACACAAAGGAAATTATAAGTGTGGTAGAAAGCGGTGGGGAATTTCAGGTGGTCATTGGCAGCCATGTATCTGAGGTATATAAAGAATTACCGGCTATAGGAGCTGTGAAAGCTTCAGGGGCAAAAGCTGATTCCAACAAAGAAAAATGGAGTGCACGAATATTCGGGATTATCTCTGGCACATTTACTCCACTATTGTCAGCCCTGATTGGATCAGGATTGGTAAAAGCCATGCTGGTTGTATTTACAAGTCTGGGGTGGATGTCTACAGAAAGCGGCGCTTACCATATCTGGTCTGCCGCAGGGAATGCCGTCTTCTATTTCATGCCGGTACTGGTTGCGATTACGCTCGCCCTTAAGTTGGGGGCTAACCCGTATGTCAGCGCGATTATTGGAGTAGCGTTGCTGGAGCCGAACTTTACTGGGCTGCTGTCAGCGCAGGGTCCCGTTGACTTTTTGGGTATTCCTATTCTGACTGCGGACTACTCAGGCCAAATCTTCCCGGTGTTTATCTCAATTGGCATTTATGCCGCGCTGGAACGGTTCCTGCTAAGAATTGTTCCTAAAAATCTGCAGTTGATTATTGTCCCAACGGTATCCATAGCCATTGTCGTGCCATTGACTGCTCTATTACTTGGGCCATTCGGAGTATATGTCGGGGACGGGATCGCTGCAGGAATTGACTTTCTCATGAATACCAGCGGCTTGCTGACCGGAGCCGTGATCGGGGCAAGCTTCACTTTTCTGGTTGTGCTGGGATTGCACTGGGGTTTGTTCCCGGTAGTAATGGCTGACATCGCTTCCACAGGACATACGAAGATCCTGGTTATGACCGCTGCAGCTAATATGGCGCAGATTGGCATTGCACTGGGGATATACTTGAAAACAAAAAATAAAGAACTCAAACAAGCTTCAGGTCCAGCTGCTCTGGCGGGAATCGTGGCAGGTGTTACTGAACCTATCGTTTACGGGCTCCTCTTGCGTTACAGACGGACAATTCCCATGATTATTATTGCGGGAGCTATCGGCGGTGCCATAAGTGGTGCAGCTAATGTAGAGATGACCGGTTTTGTATTTGCAAATATTTTTTCACTAGGCGCGTTCTCACCGCTCGTTCCATTATTGATTTCTTTTATTATAACGATTGCCATTTCAGCTATTCTTGTCGTAGTCTTCGGCTATGAGAGCAAAACAGATGCCGCACAGACAGAAGAGCTAGCGGATGCTGCTTCGGCGCTTGTACAACAACCCATTTATACAGAAGCAGAGGAAATTGTGGGCAGTCCATTAAGTGGACAGGTTAAGCCGCTAAGTGCAGTGAATGATGAGGTTTTCTCATCAGGAGCAATGGGTAAAGGGATTGCGGTTGAGCCAGGTGAAGGAAAGATATACTCTCCGGTAGATGGTGTTATCTCAAGAATGTTCCCTACGAAGCACGCTGTTCTAATTACTACAGAAGCAGGGGCTGAGCTCCTAATTCATGTCGGAATTAACACTGTGAAACTGAAAGGTGAACATTATCAGGCCCATGTTATGGAGAATGCAAGGGTCCAAAAAGGGGACCTGCTGTTGGAATTCGATATAGACAAAATTAAAGCGGCAGGCTTTGAGCTTACGACGCCGATCATTGTAACGAATACGGATCAGTTTATAGATGTAGTTGTTTTAAGCATGAACGAAACTATCCAGCCTGGAGCTGATTTAATGTCGATACTTATAAAATAACCATAGTGGGACACACAAAATGGAGGTGGGCTGGTATGCAATATATGAATCCGGTCATTCCGGGCTTTCACCCTGACCCGAGCATATGTAGAGTAGGTGAAGATTACTATCTGGTGTCCAGTTCCTTTCATTATTTTCCGGGCGTGCCCATCTTCCATAGCCGGGACCTTATTCACTGGCAGCAGATCGGGCATTGTCTGGACCGGAAAGAACAAATCAATCTCGCCCGTATTCCCAGCTCCTATGGAATATTCGCACCTACTCTGCGACACATTAAGGGATATTTCTATATGATTACCACGAATGTAAGAAGAATAGAGGGCGGGAATTTCTACGTACGTGCACTCAAACCTAGTGGTCCCTGGTCTGAACCTGTTTGGCTGGATTGGCCCGGAATTGATCCTTCCCTATTCTGTGATGAAGATGGAAAGGTGTATATTACTGGCACCAATGACTTCGAAGGTGAAGAAGCGGGAATCTATCAGGCGGAAATTGATCTGGAATCAGGCAGATTACTGTCGACTCGCCGTTTAATCTGGAAGGGGACGGGAGGGAAGTCTCCTGAAGGCCCCCACCTCTATGTCATTCAAGGGGAATACTATCTTATGATTTCCGAAGGGGGCACGGAATATGGCCATATGGTAACGATTGCCCGCAGTTCGCAGCTATATGGCCCCTTTGAAGCTGACCCGGAGAATCCCATTCTCAGTCACCGCAGCTTAAGCTGTTCGGTTCAGGCTACAGGACATGCTGATCTTGTACAGGCTCATGATGGAAGCTGGTGGGCTGTGTGTCTAGGGATACGCCCAGTGTCAAGGAAGCATCATTTGGGGCGAGAGACCTTTCTCGCACCTGTCCAGTGGTCTGAAGAAGGGTGGCCTGTAATCGGGACGAAAGGCAGTATTGACTTACAGATGGCCGCACCAGCCTTTATGTCCGCCGAATCAGCGATACCTGTTACACGTGAACACTTTTCTGAACAGAAGCTGTCAGACAACTGGAATTTCATACGGAATCCATACTCAGCAGATTGGTCACTTACCGAACGTCCAGGCTGGCTGACACTCAGGGGTTCTCGCTTAACTCTAGATGACCCGGATTCCCCGGCGTTTGTAGGCCGTAGACAGCAGCATATGGAGTGCACTGTTTCGTCTCTGATCGAGTTTGATCCTGCTCTTGAAGGCGATGAAGCAGGCTTGACGGTCATCATGGATGAAAGATTTCACTATGAAATCGCTTTGGCATTTAAGAATGGACGAAAGGTTGTCCTGCTGCGCAGAAGACTCGGAACGCTGTCGAACATCGAAGCGGAAGTAGAATACACAAGTCAGAGTATAATCCTGGAAGTCGAGGCTGATCCGAAACTGTATACCTTTGCCTTCTATGTTCCGAACGGGGAAAGAATAATACTTGGACAAGGGGAATGTGGCTTGCTCTCTAGTGAAGTTGCAGGGGGTTTTACAGGAGTATATTTCGGATTATACGCCACTGGTAACGGCAAGAATGCCGGAAGTCCTGCATACATTGATTGGTTTGATTACAATGCAAGATGACTTTCTATAAGTTAAACAGGATCGGCCTCATCCAGTACCGGTAACGGAAGCAAGTCGTGGACGTACAACAGCGTGACGGCTGAATATGAGCTTAGGCTAATATTTAATAAAAGTTATGTTGAAAATTCTACGTGTTATAATACCCGTATGGGTATATCCGTATTTTGCGAAATAGGGGGAACGCGAGGGAAACAGAGTTACTCGCATTCATACGGTTTGGAAATTGGAACATGGTCCTATCATGGTCCATGAATATACCACAAATAACCAACCTTCGAGCACTATATGCTTTTACGATACCATAGATGATTACATAGAAGTATTTGAAGATATTGATTGGATTATGGGAGCTCCCTTGATAATGTAATAAAGGAACTCGTTACCAAGAGTCTTGGAAGGATACACGACAATTCAACAAAGAATAGAATTCCAGAAGCCACAGGTATCATGGTTTAGTCTGTTCGGTTCCGCCATGCAGTTAAGCATATCTCGTTTCGTTTCAAAAATAATGATCTGCCGGAGGATCTTCCTGCTGCAACTACGGAGCGCCCTTTATATGGCTATAAAAACAACAACCGAAATAACCGGTTGTTGTTTTATTGTTTGATTAATAATTCGGCTGCTGCTAAGGGTAAGGGAAAAACGAACTCTTCCGAGAAGCCGATTTTTCAACGCAAATATGAATCCAAATCTGCGCCACGCATTGCGTTTAGGGTATGTCGCATTTTCTCAAAAAGGACGTCATTTAATTGGACAATTTCAATCTGACCTTAAAAGGATTAATTCATTTTATCAAGTGAAAGAGGGCAAGAGGCACCTGGGGTGCTTCTTGCCCTCTTTTGCAAACGATGCCCTTTTTTGCGTGTTTGGCTAGTGCATCACCTGGCCTCCGGTTACATTGATAGCCTGGCCTGTCATGTAGGAGGCTTTATCGGAAGCGTAGAAGATAACCGCATTGGCGATATCGTCATAGGTGCAGCCTCTTTTAAGAGGGACTTTGTCCGTATACACCTGCTCCACTTCTTCAGGAGCAATGCCGAGTTTAGCGGCATACTGGGGAAGCAGGCTTTGGAACATGGGTGATTTCAGCAGATTTCCAGGCATGATCGCGTTTACGCGGATATTGTGTTCGGCCAGATCCAGCGCTAGGCTCTGGGTAAGGCCCACGCCACCGAACTTAGAAGCGGAATAAGCAGAGTTATGCTTGCTTCCGACTTTGCCTGATTTCGAGTTGATTTGAATGATGTTGCCGCTGCCTTGCTCAATCATGATCTTGGACACTTCGCGCGCGCAGAGGAAATATCCGGTCAGATTGACATCAACCGTCTGATTCCAATCTTCAAGTCCGAAATCCGTAATTTTACGGCTTTTGGCCACACCAGCCACATACACCAGCAGATCGATGCGATTAAAGGCAAACACAGCTTGCTGGACCATTTCGACAACCTCAAGTTCGTTCGTGAAATTCACCTGAACCGCCAAGGTTTCAACCTTATATCGCTCGCCAGTTTCCTTCGCTACTCTTTGGGCATTTTCTTCATTAATATCCGCGACCACAATTTCATACCCTTCTTCAGCCAAACGATGACAGAGCGACTCGCCCAGACTTTGTCCGCCTCCGGCAACCAGTGCTACTTTTTTTTCACTCATATCTCTATCTCCCTTAATGAATTATTTTTTTATAATTTCGATTTCGCTGCCGATTTCAGGTTTGTGAAAAGCGGTATTCTCCAAATACAGCGTTCCTGGAAGGCCTTCGTCTTCCTTGCCGTCAAATTGAAGCGTGATATGTCCGAGCTGCTGCAGGTTCAGGGCCACTTTATTCCCGACGGATGTGATGGTGTAAGATTTGCCTCCTAAACGAAATAGATCTCCTTTTTGAATCTCGCCATTCACTTTCGAGAGCTCAATCAGCAGGCAGTATTCCGCCACATCCTCGGGAGCATCGTTTCCAAACAGCACAAATACTTTATCTTCCATAAAATCAAAAGCTGCTGATCCGAACTTTGTAATACGGGTCTTATATATGGTCTGCATTAAGCGTTCCTCCATTATTGGTATAATCCAAAGCTGGCCAGCCAGGCGATGAACACCGTAGGCGCACCGGTAAGAAAACGCGAGTAGAGTACTGAAGGAACTCCGACTTCAATCGTCTCAACCTCGGCTTCAGCGAGTCCAAGCCCTACAGGCACGAAATCTGCAGCAGCCTGGGAATTGATGGCGAAGAGTGCGGGGAGGGCCAGATGGGCAGGAATGTTACCTTTTCCGATTTCAACGCCAATTAATGTTCCGATTACCTGTGCTATAACTCCTCCAGGTCCTAGAAACGGGGACAGCAGAGGGAAGGAGCAGATCAGCGATATCAACAGCAAACCCGGAAGTGATCCGGCCAGAGGAGAAAGGAATTTGGCAATGATATCTCCGATGCCTGAAGCATTAATGATACCGATAAGCATGGCTACGAAGGCCATGAAAGGTAGAATCGTTTTAATAACAGTCTCAATTGTTTCCCGGCCGGCCTGGTAGAAGACACCTATAATAGAGCCCATAGCCATACCTACACGGGCAAGCAGACCTTTTGGCTTATGCTGTTCACTAATTTTCTTGTTTGCGCTATACTTAGGTTGTGTAATTTCTTTATCAACGATTTTTTCGGCTTGGGCTGTATGGGGTGTTGCAGCACCTTCATACGGCTCAATGTTCGAAACCTTAACCCCTGAAACATAGATATCTTCCGTAATATGTTTGGCTAAGGGTCCGCTTTTGCCGGTCGGTAGCAGATTAATGGTCAGGATTCCTTTTTGCGGATAGAGGCCACATCTTAAGGTTCCGCCGCAGTCAATAACTACACAAATGATTTCCTGCTCGGGGACACTAGTTTTGAATCCATCCACCAGTTCAGCACCTGTTAATTCTCCGATCCGTTCTGCGATTGCCGGCCTTGTTCCTCCCGTCACGTAGACTACTTTGTTCTTCACCTCTGTCGGGGTGATAATGAGTGGTCCGCCAAAACCGCCGGGTCCGGCTGATACCCTCACTGATTTGTAAGTCTCCATTTCATTTCTCCCTCCTTCCTAAAGATTCACAGTCTCTTTTAATTTGACACTTTGCTGCTTCGATACATAAGCTGTGGTTAAATCTGTGACCCAGCCTCTGAGGAAGTTCGTTACTATACCCACGAGGAAGTAGCGTACTGCTAACTCCGTAGTATCGAGTCCCAGAGTGGTTATGCCAGCCGCAATGCCCAGAAATACGAATAGTTCGCCTGGATTCACATGTGGAAACAGTCCGTTATGGGTATGGCAGGAATAAGAAGCTGCGGCATAATAGCTGGGTTTATATTTCTCTGGCAGAAATCTTCCCAAAGATAAGGTCATCGGGTTCGCCAAAATGAAAGTACCTATGACAGGAAGGACAAAATAGCGTGTGAAGGGATTCCTGGCTGATTTACGTGCGACTTTTTCAACCTTATCCTGACCAATCAATTGAATCAGCGAGTTCATGGCTACCAGCAGCATAATAAGCAGGGGAATAATTCCTGTGACCAGGCTCATAAACGTTTCACCGCCGGCACGGAACAAATCCATGAATCCTGAAGCCAAATTTGTAACTACATTCATACTAACCTCACCTCTTTTATTTTTTTGCGGGCATTAACCGCTCAAGCCAGGATTGTCTGACCTTAAGCTCACCCCCCTTCAGGATAATATCGCAGTTGTTCAGCGCATCCATGATGGCGGCACGGGTCAGCCGGTTGCAATGGAGTATATCTTGCTCAGTCAATCCGAGCAGATGCCGGCCTTCAAATCCCTTGAGACGTCGTACCCTGGAAAAGACTGTAACACCTTGCATTTGAGCGGCCTGCAGAATTCTGGCATCCTTATCAATGGCGAACATCACCACTGTTCCGGCTCTGAATTTCCCGGTTTTTTTGCCGATGGCTACGCGTCCGAGTCTTCTAAACTCTGTATATTTTTTATTGAAATTCCTGATTTGCAAAAGTCCCAGCATTCCCTGCAGCAGCCAGGCGAGAGCGGCTATTATAATCAGTAAGCCCATCCGGATCATTCCCCCCCGTAGTAGTGTTAAACAGCTGCATTCCCGGCCAACCGAAGCACCTCGGCGGCGGTCTCTTCGTTGGTGACCAGGGCATTGATATATTTGCCGCGGATGGCTCCAAGAATCGAAGGTGCTTTCTCGACGGATTCGGCCAGTGCCAATGTAAATCGGGTATCACGCAGCCGTTCAAGCGGAATGGCAATTGTACGCTCGGCCAGCTCCGAATTCACCACATTTCCCAGTGAATCATAGAACCTAGAACAGATATCACCGACAGCATCATGGCTGTTCAAATGTTTGATTTCCTTATCTCCCAAAAAGCCGGTCCAGATCATATTGGAGTTGCTGATGGGGGCACCAATACCAACTACTGCAACGGTAAGCTTATCCCATAGATCATTGATTTTCCGGAAGTAGTTGGAGTTAATGATTTCATTCCTGGTTTCCTTGCGTTCGAGAACAGCCGCTGCATCAATCATATGTGCTTCGCCGCCAAAATCCGTTGCGATGCTGTAGACGATTGCATTGACGTGATATTTGGTGTCCATATCTCCTGGGCCTCCAACAAGAGGTACAAAATGCGCCGATCTCTGCGGACAATCGTTAAATTCCCCTATAAGGCTGCCCATCGTTCTTCCCCAGGCAAACCCGACAACATCCTCGTCTTTAATCAACTTGCTCAGCAGTTCAGCACCGGCTTTGGCAACAGATTTAATTTTGTCGTTACCGGACATGCTATCTCTGGAAGCGACGATAATCACCTTCTGCAGACCAAACAACTGCTTGAGGCGGTTCTCCATTTCGGAATGGGTACGGTCCTCATCTATAATGTTGATCTGCACAACGCCTTCATCCCGTGCCTTTTTGAGCAGACGGCTGATGGAGGTACGGTAGATCCCCAGACGTTTGGAAATATCACTCTGGGTCAAATCCTCCAGGTAATACATCTTCGCGACCTGAACCAATAATTTCTTCTCTTCTTCATTCATTTGATTAGCCTCACTCTCGTATAACCTGCACAAATGTGCTTATTTATTTAATCAAATGTGCATTAACTTGGGTTTAGTATACGCTTACAGTTAATTCCCGTCAATATCATTGCCATAATTTTTTACGATTTTCGAACCAATTTCTGCAGATGAGCATTCTATAGTATTTCTTAATTCCAAAATGAATGAGAGAAGCAATTGAGAATGCTCATGATAGGCCGTCTATAAGAACGACTTCAATATTAAATATGAGAAATACTGGAACATGATGAAGAACCCTAACGACGGTCTAAGGGGTCCCGACAACATTTTAATGAAAATATACGCTAAGCCCTCGTATGTAACCGGCTTAGTGTTTTTTCTTACTCTAAGCCACCCGGATGGCCATGCTTCACGCGCCTTCTATATGCAGAAAGTAAATGACGATGGTTTAGCAACGAATAATGATCTAAACGGAAATGGAACGGCTGAATACAACTTTTCCATTCAGAACACGGCAACAAGCTATTACCGTAAACGGGCTGCAGGCAGGGAAGCGGTATCGTTTAATGGTTGTAGATTGGGCCGTCGCCGGTAATATGGGGCAATATCATTATATTTACTTTACGACGAACCAACCACCGGCTGCTGATTTTGATTGCTCACCTAAACCGGTCTATAATGGTGACGATTTTAAGCTAAAAAACCTATTTGTTTCGGACGGAGATGCGATGACGTACTCCTGGATGATCTCTGGACAAGCAGGCTACTACAACAAATCCTTTACCACAAACGACGTCACGATACCAGGCTCAGTAACTAAGAATCATGCCTCACAAGTATGTCGTTTCGTTACAGGCGACAGATGCACTTGGTCTGGCCAGTGAAGTGAAAAGTAAGACGATTATGGTCAATGAGCTTGGCATATTGGCAACCGTGACCCATACACCCGAATGGGAGGATACCGGTACGTGCTCCACAAAAGCGCAGACCGTGAGAGCAACAGCTAAGTATTAAGCTCGACCGATAAAATAGCCTGGTTCGGTTATATTGGAAAGGAGATCGCGGATGTTGAGCTGGAGACCATCTCAAACGGGGATTACGTCTTTAGCTTTGTGGACACCTACTAAGGCGAAATTAATGTTGAGTTAACTGTCTGATAAAAATAAAGTGTTTTCTTTGTGCTTTGATTAAGATAGGGTGCCTTTTTAAGCATTACATGCTACCCGCATACCCAATCCATCTCACATGCCCAATCGCTAATTTCTCGCAAGGCCTGAATATGTTCCTCGATAAGCTTGTTTAAAAGGTCGAACTTGTCTTGGTAATGGAGACAAATCGTAGCGCGGCGTACATTCCCTTATCAGAAATATCCTGTATGGTAATGTCATCGAAGCTATTTTTCGACATAAGTTCGATTACCGCTTTCTTAATGGCATCTTGCGACTTGAGAATTCTTCTGTCTATTATAGGCATTCTAGATGTATCCACCTTTTCCTGAATAATTGACACATTTAAACGGTATGTCGATTAATCGACAAACCAAGGGTTTTTAACGATTGAATCCAATTGAATTTGGTTTATTATATACACATGTCGATTAATCAATCAACATCGATTAATTTATTATGATACGAGGTGAGTATAGTATAAAAAATCATACGATGAAAATATACATGCTTGCTTTCATCAGTTTTTTTGTGTGTACCTCGGAGTATGTAATCGCAGGTATTTTGGACAACATTTCTCAGTGGGCTCATATTTCAGTGGCTGCGGCTGGACAGTTGATTACTGTATTTGCGTAGCCAATGCCATTGGATCACCACTATTCGTCATAGCGACAGCAAAATTAGACCGGCGGAAACTTATGATTTTAGCGCTCTGGATCGTTGTGATTGGAAGCGTCATGACGATTATGCTCCCTGGTTTTGGCTTTCTGATCGTTTCACGAATCGTTCTGGCTATCGGCGCAGGTGTTTTTGTCATTGCCGTCAAAACGATAGCTGCAAAGCTCGCGGCACCAGGCAAGCAAGCCGGAGCGATCGGCACGGTCATCCTCGGATTCAGTGCAGCCTTAATCGTCGGTGTCCCGATCGGCCGGGTTGTGGCTGCGGTATTCGATTGGAAATTTATTTTTGTGGGCATTGGCATTCTTAGCATATTGGCCGTTTTTGCGGTGTGCCGAATGATCCCGGCTACAGAAGGAGAAGCTGCTGTTCCGCTTCGGAAGCAGATTGCCCTTATGAAAAGCCCGATGATATTGACGGGTTTCGGATTCACTTTTTTCTGGCAATTGGGTTATGCCATTCTTTGTGCCTATATCGTTCCATTCCTGCTTAATGTCACCATGATGGGAGGGCATCAGATTAGTCTGGCGCTGTTCATCTTCGGCATCGCGACTTTAGTCGCGGACTCGATTTGATGACAAGGGAGCTATTGACGCTTTGCATCCTGTGTGCGCTTGGAGGCGCCGATGGACAAGTCAAGGCACATTTACAGGGAAATATAGGCCATGACAAGCAAACCTTGATTGCTGCGATTACCCAATGCCTTCCCTATATAGGCTTTCCGCGCACACTAAATGCATTAGCCTGCGTGAATGAAATCATTCCTGAAGTTTAAGTTTAATAAACCAACCATTCAAAGGAGTCAAAAACATATGTTTAACGAAACGTACGAACTATCTAACGGTGTAGTCATTCCCAAATTAGGACTTGGCACCTGGCTGCTTAACGATGAACAGGCTGAACAGGCTGTATGCGATGCGATATCGATCGGATATCGCCATATCGATACGGCTCAGGCTTATGCGAATGAAGTTAGCGTGAGTAAGGGAATCCGTTCCTGCGGCGTCAACCGAAAAGAACTTTTCATTACGACAAAGGTTGCCGCAGAAGCAAAGAGCTATGATGCAGCCACGCAGTCCATTAATGAGTCTCTAGCTAAATTGGGTCTGGATTACATTGATCTTTTGATTATTCACAGCCCACAGCCATGGAGCGAGTTCCGTGAGGGGAACCGTTATTTCAATGAAAATAAAGAAGTATGGAAAGCCATGGAGGATGCTTATAAAGCAGGCAAAGTTAAGTCCATCGGTCTTTCTAACTTCCTTCAAGACGATGTGGAGAATATACTTTCGAACTGTGAGATCAAGCCTATGGTCAATCAGATCTTGGCACATGTAAGCAACACACCATTCAAGTTAATTCAATTTTGCCAGAAGAATGACATCTTGGTCGAAGCATATTCACCAATCGCACACGGTGCAATCCTTGATCATGCAGAGGTTAAGGCAATAGCAGTGAAGTATGGTGTATCTGTTGCTCAGCTTAGCTTGCGATACGATATCCAGCTTGGTCTTGTAGTCATCCCAAAGACGGCAAATCCGGACCATATGAGAAACAATGCAGAGCTTGATTTTGTGATCAGCGTTGAGGACATGAAGACTTTGAAGCAGATCGAGGCTATTCAGAACTACGGCGAGCACAGCTTCTTTCCGGTCTTTGGGGAGAATAATAAAGTAAATTAATCAGCAGATACTCATTTTGATTGAAATTGGAGGATGCGAAATGGCTAAACATGAAGAGGTCCAAAATGGCGTGATTTTTTCCGTGGGAGAGAAGAACGAAGCTTTTGCAAAATATTTTGTTGGACAGAGTTACCTGAAATCGTTGGTTGCCGATCCTAAAGTTAATGTTGGCGTTGGGAATGTGACCTTTGAACCCGGCTGCAGAAATAACTGGCATATCCATCGAAATGGGTTTCAGCTTTTATTGATAACTGGTGGTGAAGGCTGGTACCAGGAAGATGGGAAAACTCCCCAATTCCTGAAAGCCGGCGATGTTATTGTTACCCATGATGGCGTGAAACACTGGCATGGCGCTACAAAAGACAGCTGGTTTGAACATATTGCAATTACTGCGGGCACACCAGAATGGTTAGAGCCCGTATCAGATGAGGAATACAACAAACTTTAAGTGAAGAAAGCACCAGGAAACCCAAGCTGCCGTTTCCTGGTGCTTAACAAATTATGTTAGGACTAATTTAGCAAAAATGGAGTGGATTAGACAGTATGAGGCAAGTAATCGATCAACAAATGCAAACCGGGGAAAGGGCTATTTTAAAAGTAAAGGTCTTAATATCACGAATTCTGTTTTTGCTGATGTGTAAGAGGACAAGAACATAAACATAATAAAATCCACGCTGGGCGTGGTTTTTTTGATTTATGGATACATGTTCTTGTCCCGAGCAAAGGACAAGAACATGTATCCATTGCCGAAAATGGACAAGAACATATATCTATTGCCGCAAGAAGCGGAGAGAGGTTCTAAGGAGACATTTTGATGTTTATCAAAGTACACATCAATTCAGGTGCATTTACCCAGATACCGAGAGAAAGTCTTCTCCTAATCTGGGGACAGTTGTAAGCAGTCAAACAAGTAGTTCATAATGTGGCTGTCCCAAGCAGCCATTTCATGGCTTTTGGGACAACCCTGATTTTATAAAATGTGAACCGGAATATTTTCTCAAGTATTAGGTAATATAACAGATGTCGTTCAGAGTTAAGTAAAAGACGATAGAAGTCCCATATTGACAGGTAAATAACAGTTGTGTTACGATATTTCCGCAATCATAGAAATATACATTACCCTAGCCTTTGCGGCAAGAGGAGGATATTTAGATGCATCAAGAAGAAGACATCAAACAAGCTGCCAAAGTGCACAAAGCATTAGGAGAACCGATCCGCTTAAAAATCACTATCATGCTGGCCGAGGGTCAACCCTTGTGTTGCCACGATATGGGTACAAGGTTAGGCAGGGTTCCAGGCTCTACGCTATCTCATCATCTGAAACAATTGACAGAATGCGGACTTCTCGAATCGAGCAAGGAAGGAACTTATATTTACTACTCGTTGAACCGGGAGGTCGCTAAACGGTATTTTCCAGAGATAGAATCATAATTATTTGACCATTATTTCCATGATTTTAGAAATATAGAATATTAAATAGGATGTGGCTAAGAGAACATGGTTAATAGCTGGAAAATGAAAGTATATATGCTGACTCTTATCAGCTTTTTGGTGGGCACTTCACAATATGTGCCCGTAGGTATTTTGGATAAAGTAGCTGCTTCCGTTGGCGTATCGGTATCTGCCGCTGGTCAACTAGTCACCATATTCGCACTTGCAAATGCCCTTGGAACACCGATTGTTATGTTGGCTACAGCAAAGATAGATCGGCGTAAACTGTTGATGATTGCTCTCGCAATAATCGTTATAGGTAGTGCTTTGACCCTGGCTCTTCCAGGTTTCGGGTTTCTAATGGTTTCACGTGTTGTACTTGCAATTGGAACAGGCGTTTTTCTTGTTACGGCCTTTTCCTTCGCTTCAAAACTGGCGCCCCCTGGACATCAGGCCGGTGCCATTGCTACGGTTACCACGGGATTCAGTACAGCTCTTATTCTTGGAGTACCTATCGGGCGTGTAATCGCTTCAGCTTTCGACTGGAAGGCTATCTTTTGGGGGATCGGTGTCCTATGTTTGCTGGCGATCTTTGCCGTAGCACGGACAATCCCAGCTACCCAAGGGGATGCTCCAGTACCACTTAGTAAGCAACTCGCTCTATTGAAGAATCCAAAGATTGCTATTGCTCTTAGCGTCACTTTCTTCTTATTTATCGGATACGCGGTGTTTTATACGTATATTACGCCGTTCCTGAATGCCGTCTCGCCGATGAGCGAACAGGCAGTGAGCATAACTCTGTTTGGGTTCGGGATTGCAACCATGATCGGTTCCAAGCTTGGTGGCTTTATGGCAGATAGAGTAGGAATTACTCGCACTCTTGTCGGCGGGATGTCCATAAATGCTGTTGTCCTCTTATTATTGTCTACAATTGCCGGCCCGTCAGTTATCACCTTACCTTTACTCATGCTCTGGGCTATCGCTTCATGGACGTCAGGACCTACCTTGCAATACAATCTTGTTTCACTCGCTCCCGAAGCTTCTGGCATTATGCTTAGCTTAAACAGCTCATTCTTGCAACTTGGGATGGCGGCTGGTGCGGGTATCGGAGGATTGGCCACTGGTGGTTTGTCTATCCAATCAACTAGTTGGATTGGTGCTGCTGCAGTCTTAATTGCAATTATTACTTTACTCGTTTCAGTAGGTTCTTCCCGTTCAACTGTACAAATTCAAAAAGGGCAGTCCTAATATTCTTAAACCGTGTATATCCATACCACACCGAAATGAAATCATAATTAAAATGACCCGATCTTTTCAATTTTTCGCCGATTCTATCCGAGAGGTGCTAGGTGTATCTGATCAATTAAAATTGCTTTTGGGAATTTCATTCGGTTATCCCGGCAAAGAATCCCCGGTGAATAATTACCAGATGGGCCGTGCTCCACTTAATGAGAGTATAACTTTTCACAGTTAACAATAAGTCACTATCTATCACAATTTGAGCGGGGATACGGCATTGTTCGATTCAAAACTTTGTAAATGCACTCAAGAGTTTGTTATAGCAAAGGAGTGGAAAGATGAATAAAAGTAAACATATGCAAATCGCATTGAACTTGGTTTCGGGTTACGGTGCAGAGCCCAGTGCTTGGAGATATCCTGGCAGCATTCCAGCGGCGTATACAAATATCAATCATTTTGTGAAGTTGGCCAAAATAGCTGAAAAAGGCAAAATTCAAATGATCTTCATTGCCGATTTCCCTGCATTAACAGTAGATCTGGAAACAAAAAACCCAACATCTACATTAGATCCAATGCTGGCATTAATGGCGATAGCTCTTGAAACAGATCGAATCGGGCTGGTTGCAACTTTATCAACGACCTTCAACCATCCTTATAATATAGCTCGTCAATTTAAAGCTTTGGATGTAATTAGTCATGGACGTGTGGGATGGAATGCCGTAACAACATCGAGTCCTGTAGCAGCTGCGAATTTTGGTGTCTCTGTATCTGAACGTAAAGAACGATATGAAATGGCTGATGAATCCATACAAATCGTACAAGCATTATGGGGAAGTTGGCATGAAGATGCCTGGACGTTAGATGTAGACAATGGTCAATACGCTGACATGGATAAGATACAGCCAATTAATCTATCTGGGAACTATTTTGCTTCTCGTGGTCCATTGCCTATCCCGCCTTCTGAGCAAGGCCAGCCGGTTATTTTTCAAGCAGGCGGTGGGAGAGAAGGTCTAGAACAAGCGGGTAAGTTTGCTTCTGGAGTATATCAAAATCCTTTTGATATTGAGTCTGCTCGTTCTCATAGGGAATTGATTCGTGAAAGTGCTATTCGGCATAATCGTAATCCTGATGCTGTCAAACTATTTGCCGGATTTATGTTCTCTATTGGCTCAACAGCAGAAGAAGCTTTGGAGCGGAGAAGGAAGTTAATGCATCTTGCTCCTGAAGAAATTCCAAGCAGGGTCAATTATCTGGGAGCCATGATCGGATTGCCGTTATCTGTGAATACAATAGATATTGATCAATCCATTCCAACAGAAATGCTAAATCGAGCGTATGCAAGCCCTCATGATCCGCGTTCTCCAAGAGCTCTGCAACTGGCTCAACAAGGTCTTTCCATCCGGGACATTTTAGCGCATGGTGTGATAAATTATCATCCGGTTGTTGCAGGTACTCCAACACAGATAGCAGATTTTTTAGAAGAATGGTTTTTGGCAGGAGCATGTGATGGGTTTTCTATTTCACCGGATGTCGCAAATGATGGCGTTACCGATTTTGTTAACCTGGTGATTCCGATATTACAGGAACGAGGTTTATTCCATGAAGATTATGAAGGTAGCACTTTACGTGAAAATATGGGAGTTCCATACCAATATGGAATTGATTCGATCTCAATACCATCATATTAAGCATTATTAGAAACTGATCTACAATATGACCGCAAATAAACTTAACTGTACATGTTTGCGGCCATTTTGTATGCACGATTGCGTTTTCCATCCTAACGGATGTTTAAACATATATTAAAAGTGAAAAAAATCACAAAAATGGAGGTATTATTATGTCTTTAAAGTATCCCGCTTTATTTAAACCATTCTATATTGGAAAATGTAAAATTAAAAATCGTGTTGTAATGTCCCCCATGCATATTACAGGCAGAATGGATGAAGATGGCATACTAACAGATGCTGCAATTGATTATTACGAAGTAAGAGCCAAAGGCGGCGCTGGACTGATCATTACAGGTGGTCATAATCCAGATTGTGACCTAGTGGAGCATTCCCCATTTAAAAATCCTACCTCATTTGTAAGCCAAACCAAAAAATTAGTGGACAAGTTACATACCTATGATACAAAACTATTTGTTCAAATTGGCCTAGGGGCGGGGCGTGTTAGTTTTCCCGACAATATTGCCCCAGGGAAAAATAATTTGGCTGCTCCCTCTGCTATTCCCAATCGTTGGAATCAAGATATTTTATGTCGTGAAGCCACCATTGAAGAACATCTAAGCGTAGTTAAGGGATTAATTAGTGCAGCGGTATTAATTAAAAAATCAGGTGCAGATGGTGTTGATATTGCCGGTATATACGGTGGATATTTCACAGATCAGTATGCAACAAGAGCCTTTAACTTAAGAACAGACGAATATGGATTTGAACAAAATGGCGAAATTAAGATGCTGATTGATACTATAAAAGGTATAAAGGCAGCTTGTGGAGAAAATTTCCCGATTTCTGTCCGGGTATCTCCCAAACATTACATGAAGGCTATTGGGCAGGGCGCATTACCGGGTGAAGCTTTTGAGGAAATGGGCCGAGATATTGACGAGACAATCCGATTAACAAAGCAAATTGAAGCAGCCGGTGCGGATGCCATTTTAATTGGAAATGGATCTTATGATTCTTTTTATTGGCTGTATCCGCCTATGTATCAAAAGGATGGTTTATGGCTTGAAGATGCCAAAAAAATTCGTGATGCTGTCGACCTTCCTGTTATTTGTCCAGGGAAAATAATCACCCCAGATTTAGCTAATGAAGCTATTCAATTAGGGCTGGTTGATGCAGTTGCCTTGGGTAGAGCACTGCTCGCAGATGCAGAATGGGCCAACAAAGCAAAAGAAGGTAAGGATGAAGATATCCGGCCTTGCATCGGTTGTGAAACAGGCTGCATTGGACGAATATTTAGAGGCCAACCGCTTACCTGCTCAGTAAACCCTGGTTTGTTTTATGAAACATCAGAACCTGTTACCCCTGCTATAACAAAGAAATCCGTGACTATCATTGGCGGAGGAATTGCGGGCATGGAAGCAGCTCGAATTGCACAAACCCGTGGTCATCATGTCGATCTATACGAAAAATCAGATAAACTCGGTGGAGCAGTCATTGCAGCAGCAGTCCCTGATTTTAAAGATGCAGATAGACGGTTATTAGATTGGTATATTCGAAGTCTTGATCAATCGGGAGTTACTATTCATCTTAATAGTCCCATGGATCTTGAGAAGGTAAAACGGTTGAAAGCTGACGAAATCGTTATAGCTGCAGGTGCTATTCCAAGAATTCCGCCAATTAAAGGACTAAACAGAGAGGAGGCAGTGACAGCAATTGATGTTCTTCTAGGTCATAAAAAAGTTGGTGAAACCTGTGTGGTTATAGGCGGAGGACAAGTGGGTTGTGAGGTCGCTGTCTGGCTGCAAGAGCAGGGCAAACAGGTTACAGTGGTCGAAATGTTGGGTGAACTTATGACTGGTGGCGTTGAGCAAATACCGATCCCTAATCGGTTGATGTTAATCGATATGGTCACATATAATAAAATTCAAGTTAAATTAAACTCAAGAGTGGATAGCCTTGATGGTAATTTCGTAAATCTTATAACGAAAGATGGAACGGAAACGATTGAAGCGGATACCGTTATTATCTCTGCAGGATTTAGTGCTAATGAGAGCCTATATCATGCTATAAACGAAGAGTTTTCAGTAAAAGTCTGGAATATTGGTGATTCCAAAGTTCCCACAAATATTGAGAATGCTGTTCGGGATGGATATGCAATTGGAAGAAGTATCTAAAGACCAAGGAAAGGATCTCACATGATTGAGGTCCTTTTCATTTTCAGAATGAAGTCATGTATCTATTGCCGAAAATGGACAAGAACATGTAACTATTGTCGATTTGATAAGTGTCTAATTTTGATATGTTCAAAAAATTACATTAATTTTAGAGCGAAATTTGTTCGTAATGGACGACTTTTGCTGATTAACGAATAAATGCATTTAATCTGCTGTTGGCAACCAAAATCCTCTTCAGTAAATCACCACAATATACCGACATGATGCAAAGCCCTCACAACTTCTTTCGCATACAGCTAAATTGTAAAGATAAAATTTATAGTATTTAAAAGAGCTCCATAAGGAAGTACTCATATTTACTTATCAGGAATGTAAAATGCTAACTGTGTAAGTATTATAAGGTGAAACACCATCTATTAAGAGAACTTTTCAGAAATTCAGAATGCTGAGTGACTTCCTAGAACGATAAATATTTTAGCTGAAAGACCGATTTAATCCATAAAGATGTATAAAAATAGGTCAACCGAATCTTGGTGATTGTAACACAATTCGACAAAAGAATTCTAAATCAGTTGATATACTAAATCTATGAGAGGTGGAACTATGCTAGAGGATCATATATCCAAATTATTAATACACTTTTGACTGTGATGGAGGAACTATTCATGTTAATAAGGCCTAGACTAAACGATTTTCATAACCTTTCATTTACACAGGAAGAAGTTGATTTCGCCATTCCTTTTTTAAATGAAGATATACCATTATACTTGGATCCATTTTTATTATGGAAGTCACCATCTTTGCAAGACAATTCCTTACATACCGCTATTTCAAATTCTTTCAACCACTTGGGCTACCTTATAAAGAAAAGTCAAACAAAAGATGCCCTGGATATCCTAATGAGATCCTCTGAATGTACTGAAGCTGGGATGGGTTCCTCAGCTAATAGAATAGGAATGAAAATTGGTGAAAAGACAGCAACTTCAATATTAAACCTTTTTTTAAGTGTTCCTCAATTATCAAATAACGGCTTTACTCATTTTGAAGAAATACAGCTATACATCGATCAAATTTCTAAGGATAGAGTGAGTGACATTGCTTGCAACTTTTTAAAGTCATTCTTAATAGATTATACAATTCAACAAAGTGAATCACATCAGGTACCTATTGAAAAAGTGAGAATTTATGATCTATACGATTACAAGAAAAATTTATTCATAGAAGAAGATACCTATTTGCCAATAAATCCCGAAACAAAAAAACCGATTCTGTTTGTTCCAAAGCGCTGGCTTAGGTATATTCCTTGGATTAATTATGAAGACTATTTTAATGGTTATTTTGTGAAAGAGATATTACAGGGAAAAGATGCCCCGCCTTCAAGAGTTGAAATTCTTGAATATAATCGAAAAAACTATGATGTAGTGCAAAGCTACATTAAAGAAAAAGAAAGAACTCTTGATGATTGCAAAAACGATCCTTTGTTCAAGCAAATTCCAATATTGTCGGCAAAGAGAAAATTAGATTCCATTATTAAATTACCATCTGGAAAAACAGATAATTCTGATAAAAAGTATGAAGATTCCATTTGTCTAGTTATGGCCTCAGCACTTTATCCTCATTTGGATTTTGCTGAAGCACAAAGCAGAACTGATTCAGGGACACAAATAAGAGATTTGATTTTTTATAATAATCGGTCTTATGATTTTTTAAAAGATATATATGACGATTTTCAAACACGTCAAATTGTTATGGAATTAAAGAATGTCGCAAAAGTTGAACGAGATCATGTCAATCAACTTAATCGTTATCTAACGGAATCTTTCGGTAGATTTGGAATTCTCGTTACTAGAAACCCTTTACCAAAATCGATTTTTAAAAATACGATTGATCTATGGTCTGGTCAAAGAAGATGTATTATTGCACTAACAGATGAGGATCTGAAAATGATGATATCGGTGTATGAAAGTAAACAGCGCCATCCGATTGAAGTAATTAAAAAAAAATATTTGGAGTTCAGACGCAGTTGTCCATCATAATATTTAAAGGAGAGGTTTAAAATGATCAATGTTAGCTTTTTTGAAAAAACACAGGCACAGCTGCAAGGTTTGTTTGATGAAATTGGAACTCTATCTAAAAAGAAGCCGGATGATGCTATCAACAAGTTTAAGCTCAAAATCATTAATCCAATATTGTCACAAGCAAATGATTTGTTGGATAAAGAATATAAACCCTTTTCAGATTTTGAATTTTTTGACGACGAGAGTCTTCCAACAAATAGTGATGTTTTATTGATTTTATCACAGTATTTGAATTGTTTAGAAAAACTTAGGGCTGATAATATTGTCCAAAATAATATACGTTGGTTCTGGAAAAAGAATGGAGTTAAGACTGACATACCTACGGCTCCCCCAAAGAAAATATCTTGGTAATTATTAAAAAGGAGAAATTAATTATATGTCATATAATAACAAAACTAATTTACCGACAAAAGAATTTGTAAGTAAATTTGAAATGTTCGCACCCATGTTAGATTCGGCGCTATTGGAAATGCGTGAGTTTTCAAAAAAGAAGCAAGACGGAATATTGAATCCATTAAAGGTAAGAGTACTAAACCGACTCTTAGTGGACATTAAAGATTTATTGAGTTCAGATCATAGCATTACCTACCTTGATTTGTTGGATGATGAATTGTTACCACAAAATAGTGATGCGGTTCTAATTCTCGGTCAATTCAAAGCAGCAATGGAACAATTTAAGGCGAAATACTATGGTTATGATAACGGGATTTATCGTTGGAGAACTGTTGAAAGACCATGATTGATGTTCAATATATAATAGTGGAATTCATGTCTGAAGGAAACTCTCTTTAATTAGCTTTTAGAAGTGAAAATGAATCTCTAAAATGAATATACGAAAATTAATAATCCATAAAAATCGCTTATCGCTTTAATCCACCCAGTGTAAATGAAACCGGAATCGCTTTTAGTAAGGATTCCCGGTGCACTAGTGTGCCCCCTTATGTCCGCTCTAATGTCAATATAACTATATATACTCGGGTGAGTGCACTTATGTTGTGGAAGATAAAACGATAATATTGAAGGAGGGTGAAGTATGCGTTTTTGATAAAGACGTTAGGGGCAAGTTCTTATGGATAAGGTTAATACCCAGAAGAGAAAAGATGAGATTAAAGTCCTAATGGACGAATTGTTTGAAGATTAAAGAAAGGTCTAATATCAAAACTTTTAAAGGATGATCAACTATGTCTCGAAAGAAAAACCTATGGGAATGAATATGGACAGCTGCTCAATCTATGGCGTGCTAGCTCAAGCTTTCTCTATGATATTAGAAGATATAAAACTGGGGAAATCAATAGATAATCACACTTTGAAAATAGATTGCATAAATCTTGAGAGACAACTGGAGACAGAATTTGAAGAGCCATGTCTAGATTGTGATGGATGCATGTCATTTGTCGAGAACAGACGGATAGTGTATGGTTACTTGTTTAAAAACAAAGACCAGCAATGGGTAATACAACAGTATCAACATGTAAGAAAAGCAAGAGGCCGGGATCAAATTCTCAGACACTTGTCATCGATTGAGATAACGCCTGAGGATTATTGCAGGCGCCCATTCATCACGAACAATAAACCGCTTGTATATTTAGACCATAATGTGATGGACAAATTCCATAAAGAAGAAGAAAAGTCGAAAAGATTAGTTCCTGGCTATGCAGAAATCCAATACGTCTACAGTCCTTCCCATCTCGAGGAAATTAAACGGATGAATAATAATGAAGAGGAAAATAGCGTAATATCAACAATCCGGGAAATCACTTCTTCGCTCTTCATTTCCCATTATGAAGGTAGCGAATTAAGTCTTGCCTACGAGGACCCCGATTATGGTATTCGAAGGGTAATGAAAAGTGAGGTATCACCGGATGTCGAAGCATACCGCGTTATTACCACTGATGACCGTAAAATATTTCATCCTGAACGTACGTATCAAGTCTATTTAAGAAGTTTAACTTACGACCAGGTGTTTAACCATCGGACAGTCGCCGCGATTAGTGAGAAGTTTCAAGATTACGAACTCACCGACGAGAAGGGACGCTTAAAACAATTTAATTACGTTCATCAAGCGATACATGAACTTGTTAAAGCGTTGGATAATCTAGGATACAAGACTGATAAGAACCACTCAATAAAGAGCAGTGCACATGATATAGAGCATATGGCTTACGCAGCCGGTACGGATAATTTTGTAACCATGGATCAAAAGCTTAAGGATCGCTCTGCTCTCATATATCAAAGGCTCGGCATCAGTACAAAAGTTATGGATTGGAAAGAGTATATGGAGTACGTAGATTCTTCGAACATAGTATAAGAGAGAAATTTTATGCAGCAAAGACTCACGGGATTAACGAGGCCGCTCTCATAAGGTTCAATGATAAACCATCATTAATGCGGTTGGAATGTCTTTCTTTGACTATTTGGAAGAATCCCAAGTGTTTATATTGTTGCATGAGATCAGACATTGAAGGCAAGTCAGGTGAAGTTGTAACCCTGCTCTTCAAGACACTTCCTGATCTGAGTGAATTGGAGAAAATATGCACCTTGATATAACAAATTTACTAAAGGAGACAACAGCTTAATTCCAGACGAGCTTGAAGTAGTCTTTGAATTCGGAACTATAACGCAGCGCAGGGACTTCAACATTCCAGAAAATTCTTAAGCCACGTGGTTTCTCGAACCGTGTGGCTTTTTTGTATGCCTATCCCGTCTCAGATACTATAAAAAATGAATACTACATATCAAGATTGTAGTACTTAAGTTATAATTGAATGCTCTTTTAAAAAGAGGGTATTTGTCGATTATCCAGGTTACCGTTTCAAGTTTATCTCGATTGCTAAGGATGCGGATAAGCTCTGCGAAACAAGTTTTACCAATCCACACAACGCTGCTTTTTCCCCTTCAGATGATATTGTAGATGTTAGTCTTTACTAAAAACTTTGTACAATATGAAAATCAACAAGCAACGAGAGGTAATTGAGTTTGTCAAAAAAGAACTTGGAAATGATGTTGAAAGTTGATACCTACCTTACGACCATCATAAATTCACTTGCAAGCGAGAACTTAACGAACTGATAGATTTGACGAGAAACATTGTCGGATGATGAATTTGGTCAGACAGGTCACCCACTGCCCGATTTTGGTGGGATGAGTGGTTCATTTGCTTATTCGTATCAAAGAGAAGATACTGAAAATCAGTTTCGATTACTAGGTATATTATCTAATGGGAATAAAGAAACAGGTTTTTTATGGGTCATACCTATAAATGAAGTCGTTGAATATTAGAGAAGGAGTTCTTCGGTAATTAATGGGGTCGAGCAGATTGCTGCTCGGCTCTTTACATTTTAAGTGGAGTTAAGCTTCTATAGGTCTTTCACCCTACGGGAGAAGGAATACAGTCATATTTTGGCGAATATTTACAGGTGAATATTATACATGCTGGAGGTAGTTTATGGCTAAGAAAGAGCGTTGCTTCTGTGGAAGCGGGAAGGCTTCGAAAAATTGTCATCGGGTCTCTTCTGACAGTCGCGCGGCACATCTATTCAAACTTTATGATCAAGTTGATACTACAGTTGAATCATACTTTAAGCTTAATGAGAATTCCCACCAGTGTTTTTCGGGATGTAATAATTGTTGTAGCGATTTCTTTACAGTTTCAGAAGTTGAACTTGAAATAATCATGGATGAAATTCATACTACGTGGACTGAGCAGGAAATTATCAACCTATATAAAAAGGTGATGGACAATGTCAGGGTTTTTCAAGCTGAACATCCAGATTTAGATAATGCAATCCTGACTCAGCTTGATTACGAAGGCGACCTAAGTAGTAAGTTCAAGTCTTTTAAAGGTGGTAAAACAAGAACAAGCTTCCCGTGTCCCCTTCTTAATAAGGAAGATGGAAAATGTTCAGTCTATAACAAACGCCCAATGGTATGTAGAACGCATGGTACAACTCATTTTGAGCTGGATGAAATGCTAAGCTCAATTGAGAGTACAGTGTGTGAATATATCCCGAGTCGATTACAAAATAATGTAATTACTCCTGATGTATCTGACTTACAGAGAAAGTACGAGGAGACAGTCAATGTCACTTCTAAGATGGGGTCGCTTTATATTCGGAAAATGCCACTATTTTACGGGATTCATACTTTAGCTTTGATGCAGCGATATAACCCTACTAAGCCAATGGTGGTAAACAGACACAATTTAGATATGTCGATTCAAGAGAGTAATTTTATGCAGCTTAAAAGAGCAGCAGCTATTAAGTAAGTGACAAGGGAGTTACTGTATGGGACATGGAAAGCAAATATTTATAAGAAGAAGTCGCAGCAATAACAAAATGAAGCTGAATAGAGATGAATGGGATTATTACTTCAACCTCGATAATGTCAGAGTTCGAGTAAAGGACTTTGATTTGAGTGGTAAATCAGTCAGCTTTTATTTTCATGCTGGTAATTGTCATGTTTATAAAGATTCCTCGAAGGGGTGCTCATTATTTCTTCAAGGTTTAGTTGATTTAGAAAAGCACAAAGATACAGATAAATCGAATCCCAAGCATTGTCCATATGTTAATCAGTTAATGCAGGAAGAGCCGGATTGCATGTTTCCGATTAATCTATACAAATATAAATGTGGTCACTACAGTACAGGTCAAGGGCAGCACAGGTTTTGTATTTCTGGCACATTAAGCAGACCCATTCCGGTAGTCATTTTGGGGTTCATCTATCATATGAATTGTGGTTCATGTTCAGAGGAAGGTTACTATACACTCAAAAGTTTTTAATTCAGTTGAAGGGAGTGATAATTCTCATGTATACAATAAATCTGTTTGAGTCATCTATGCACTCAAATCATCTGAACAATAATACATACATAAAGTTAGAGTTCGATTTGAGAGTTTCTGAAAACATTCATTTTTCCAATATCATGATGTCGGATCAAACACTCAGACTACAAAATATTTTAGACATACAGGTATCTGCTAAGCTTAACTCCACTCTTTTGAAGAAAGTTGTTGGTGAAGTCCAACCTAATATTAGGGTGTTTAATCAAAGCTCCGGTTACAGGGAGTGGGAGTGGATTTTTGATTCAAATGATATTTCTGCTCTCGAAAGAGTTCGATCCGGCGACTTATACTTTACTGTTGAAGTAACGGCGCTTGTCGAAGTACGGGAGAATGGAAATAAGTTTATTGCTGTAACTGGTAATCAGCAAATAAAGATATCTGAATCGGACTGGATTCGATTTCTACAATATTTTGGCTATTCCACAAAGTACGGAATAACCCTTCCTGCATCGTTGTTAAACGACAAGAGTTGGATTCAGGCATATGAGCAGCTCGATGTTGCTCGTGGGCATATGCAGCGGGGTATGACCTATGATGCCCTTCGGCAGTGCCTCTCAGTAATTGAATCGTATACTGATGTTGGAAACGGTCGAGGGGGACCATACAGCCCCAAATTATGGGAGGACTTCCTAAGTGATATTACGGAGCAGAAAAGAGATGGAATTAATGGATTGCTAACCGGAGTATCGACTTACTTAAATAAAGTTGGGCATCATCGTAACTCAAAAATAAAAGATAACGGAAACCTACCTGCTGTTCCTATTGACCAGTATGAAGCTGAGCTAATGATAGGTGTATCTCATTTAGTAGTAGCATATTTAGAAAGACTGAGTGGGGGAAATTCAAATGAAAATTAAAAAGGTGAAAATCCAAAACTTTAAGAGTTTTTACGGGGAATTCGACTTAGAACTTAGTGAAGGAATGAACATCCTAGTTGGCAACAACGAGGCAGGGAAAAGTACCATTCTTGAAGCTATTCATTTAGCACTCACGGGGCTTCTTAATGGTAGACAAATCAAAAATGAGTTAACACAATATTATTTCAACAATAGAGTTGTTGGTGAATATTTAACGAAATTGGAGCAAAGACAAAGTCATGAGCTACCATACATATTGATTGAAGTATATTTGAGTGGTGATGATATAGCGTTGTTTGAAGGTAATGGTAATAGCAATCGTGCGAAGGAGAGCGGGATCGCACTTAAAATTTGCTTCGATGAAAAGTATCAAGCTGAGTATGAACAGTTAGTAAGTAAGGGAGACGTAAAGACACTTCCAATTGAATATTACGATTTGGTTTGGTCTACATTTGCCAGGGAGATAATAACGCCAAAAAGTATCCCACTAAAGTCTGCGATGATTGATTCATCAAGTAATCGATACCAGAATGGCTCTGATGTTTATATTTCCAGAATTGTTCGGGATAATCTTGAGCCCGAGGATATAGTTGATATTTCCCAAGCACATAGAAAAATGCGAGATAATTTCATGGGTTCTGAGTCAATTCAGAAAATTAATGCGAAAATTCAAGAAACTGCTGTTCTAACCGGAAAGAAAGTTGAACTTTCTGTTGAGCTGCTTTCTAAGAATGCTTGGGAAAACAGCTTAGTGATGTTTATCACTTCGATATTCAACACCTTCATACTGGATATAGGGCTTTTTACCAAGTTGATATTTGGCATAGATATTGTGAAATTTACAAAAAAATCAATTTGGTCACTAGCTGAGCCATTAGCCAAACATAAGTATCCGATCGAATCTTGGTTTTATCAAAACTTACGTTGGTGTAAACGTTGTATCTCAAATGGATATCATAGTTGGCTACATCAATTTAAACTATTGCAGAAATGCTCATTTCATAACTGTGATTTAATAGATGCATGCCCTAAATGTAACCGGAAAATTCCTTTTCTTTTATCAAACAAACAGATGGGAGAACCATTTACTTGTAAATGTTCATATAGAATGGGAGACTTTAACGAATCACTTTGGTCTACGTGGAATAGAAAAAGCCAAATTATCGATGAAGCTACTTTACTCTGGCTTTCGAGTAAAATTCATCTTGATGATAGATACCTTTTAGTCCCAGAAATGAGTAATATAAATCTATTGGTTAAACCAATCTCATTTTTTTTAAAAGTACGTGCCCATCAAGATGAAAAGCTTGTCTCGATAGATGATTTTTATTTTGAAAAGAATATTAGTAAATATCTATACAGGAAAAATGCTGCTTCCTTTCATACACTTGATCGATACATTCGTAAAAAACTAATTAATCATCATTACCAATGTATTAGACAGTTTGAACAACTTTTAAAGAATGAAAATGATGAGTTTCCTGAAATCTGTCCAATTGCTTATGCATACGTGAATTGGAAAAAGGGTGTTTTAAAAAAGGAACACTTTTATAGAGATACTATGAGAAATAAGATCCCTTTAATTAGTGGCCGATATGGGTATGAATTATTAACGGCTTCGATAACCGAAGAATTAAAGAACATATTAGTGGGATTTATAATGAAAGAGGAGAAGGGAGTTAACATAAAACTCTTAGAATGGATTCAAGAACAATGCACCTATCACTTTTGCTTGAACTATTTTTTTAACTGTTTATTATTTTCCAGTTGCATTCTAAAACAAAGAAAGAAAACGCTTAGTTGGGATAAAATACTCAAAAAGACAAAAGAAGAGTTTAAACTAGTAGTCAGATATACCGAAAAACAGGCAGTTGGTCGACTGAAAAATATTCTGACATTAGAAATCATTACGGAAAATAGAAAAAGTAGCTATTTCACAGGAAATATATGTCCTAACAATAGCACAAGGAAAAAAAGAGCCATTTCTAAGATGGAATCGTTCATTCCACTAGAACTGGCTATTGACGGTACAAAAAGAAAACAAATAAATTATGTGAGAGCATATATTAATAAGCATGATTAGATCCAAGTTATATAAAGTCCCAGTAAAACAACCGATTTGTCACGGTTGTTTTTTTCAGTATATAGGATTTCCTCTGCAAGTGTTTTTACAAAGAGGGGCTTGCTTACGACAATAGATACATGTTCTTGTCCTTTAACGATATATGTTCTTGTCCTCCGACATGATGGCGAGTCCTCAAATAGATAGAGGCTTTTAGTCTTCATACATACATATGTACAAAATACGGGTTTTGTGAAGTAGTACTAAGTAAATAAATAAGACCAGCCTAATTCAAGCTGTTTCGATCCGTTTTTGCATCTGATTTGGCTCATTGTACTTATGTACTTTTAATGCTGATTTGATCCTCTTATCTTTACATAGATCGATTAATAAATTGTTTTTGTATTTCCTTTTATCGGCATAACACTTTTCATTTAGTTAGTACCGTCATTCAAATATTGATAATGTTTATGACGTTCTTAATTAGGTTCTGCTTGATGGTCTGTAACTCGACCACCTGAATCATCCCGTGAATTCTAGGTTATTCATAATAGTCTTAACTATAATTCTGAATCTCAGTATCATAATTCGGGCTGATTTATTTAACTCTTGTCATATAGTTCTAAGTTAGTCCTGTTGCTAACCACATCTTCAATAAAATTCCCACCCCCGCCCTCATACCAATTAATTATCATATTATGTAATTTATATATCTACGCTATTTCAAAATTATTTATGGAATTCATAAGTCCACCCACAATACAAGATCCCTCACCCATTGGAGATGGCGTTGCCGTCTGATTTCCCAGAAAAATATTGTCAAATCCTTAATAATCATGTCATTATAAGTAGGTTCGTATTATAAATAACATTAAAGGGAGTGTGTATTTGAGTCGGTTTAATCTAGTTCTCATCTTTGTTTTATCCATCATGATAGCTTTTCTCCTGGGGATCTATGTGGCCCCTAGCATTGACCCGCGTCTGAGCGGGCAGACTGTGGCAAGCAGTCTCATTGCGGCAGAAGTCCCGCCGAGCCCTACTGAGATCCCCTCTACTGCTGCAGTAGACGTCGCACCTGCACCTTCTCCTTCTCTGGAACCCGTTGTCTTGGAAGATATGCCATCGGACAATGATACGGGTACCATCGGTGATGACTCTGCCGGCTATGACGCTGAGGAGCTACCGGCAGACGTCCCATCTGGAGAAGGCATTGGAGAGCCCATTGATTTCAAGTACAGCATGAACTCAGCCGATGCTGTTAAGCTTACCTGGGAAGCCTACAATCTAACCGGAAAGACGATCAATTATTACACCGCACATATCAGCACGTATAATCCGGTAGGCGATCCTTCTTATGATCAGCTGAGCGGTGAAAGCAGCTTTCTCGTTAAATACGTGGGGCCGGTTGAGCCTGATGAAACTTTATTTATTTATAGTGACTTTACATACCAGAACACACTGGAGCGGATTATTATTGACCAGCTTACTCTTCAATATGATGACGGTACTATAGAAACCTTCGACTATGGTTACGAAACCACCGAAGAACGCAGCTTTTAATCGGAAGACTCAATTGGCGCGCAACGTCAATGGGTTCTATCCGATTTCTGTCAGGCTCGTCCAGAAGTCCAGAAGCCTGAAGCGATTTTGATTCGATCTGTAAAACGAGAAAACGAGCGTTCCTGGCTGCCTACCTCCTAAAACAATATCCAATTGCAAAAGGTCCACGGAGCCCGTGGACCTTTTGCTTTTTTTGATTCTAGCCTAGCCGTCGAGCAGCGTCATCTGTTCTTTCATATAACGCGTGCCGTGAATGACATTCTTGGGGCTGACCTGATCGATTTGTTCGAGGTCCTCCTTCATGAGAAGGATATCAGCTGCGGCCACATTTTCCTCCAGGTACTTGATACGCTTCGTACCCGGGATAGGCAGCGACCCGTTGGCAATCGTCCAGGCAATGGCCAATTGGGATGGTGTACAGTTCTTCTCCATCGCGATCTCCTTAATCTTGTCGACAACCTCAATGTTCTTCCGGAAGTTGTCTCCTTGGAACCTCGGCATCCATCTGCGAAGATCATCGGCGGCCAGATCCTCGAAAGTGCGAAGCTCGCCGGAGATAAAGCCCCTGCTCAGTGGACTGTAGGCCACATGGGTGATCCCCAGCTCTCAAACGGTAGGGAGTATCTCCTCTTCGATGTCACGGCTCCAGAGCGAATACTCACTCTCTAGCACGGAGATCGGATACACGGCATGAGCGCGGCGAATGGTGGAAGCGGAAGCCTCGGACAGGCCGAGCGCCCGAACTTTACCTGCCTTGACCAAGTCTGCCATCGCTCCGACCGTCTCCTCTATCGGGATTTGCGGATCGACGCGGTGTTGGTAGTATAGATCGATGTAATCCGTATTCAAACGGCGAAGACTATCCTCCACTACCTTCTTAACGTAATCAGGATGGCCGCTGATGCTCTCGTAATTTGGGGTGTACGAGAACTTGGTGGCGATAATGGCTTGCTCGCGGCGCCCTTGAAGAGCACGGCCGAGCAGCTTTTCGTTATGCCCGTTCCCGTACACGTCCGCGGTATCGAACATCGTGACGCCAATGTCCAAAGCGCGATGGATCGTTTGGATCGACTGTTCGTCGTTAGTCTCCCCGTATATGCCTGGAGACATTCCCATAATTCCCAGTCCGATCGAAGAGACGGGGATATTGCTATTGCCCAGAATTCTTTGCTGCATTTGTTAATCCCTCCTTCTATGTTTGTTGTCGCTCTGACTCTTCCATCTTGATTAACAGTTGGCTCTCGGAAGGGATTCTCCCTTTCTCGATGTCTTCGTATATCGACAGTTTGTTATTGACGGCGTCGAGCGCTTCGGCCAATTCGTTCTGGCGGCGAAATAAATCCTCCTTGTACTGGTTTAAGATCGCTTTGCGCTGTGGAATCGTGGAATCACCACCCAGTGCAAGATTCACCATCTCCTTCAGCAACGACAGCTTCATCCCAGTCGCCCGGAAACATGTCATCAGCCGGATCCAATCTAGGTGATCTTGTTCGAACAGTCGATTCCCGTTCTTATCTCTCTTAATGTAAGGGAGCAATCCCTCCTTCTCATAAAAACGAATCGTATGAGCCGGGCAACCAAGCCGCTCTGAAGCTTCTTTGATTGTGAATGCCATGGGCCGGATCGCTCCTTATCGGTTATTTCCAGGGCGGAATCAGCTGTTCTTCCTCATCCTAAACCTTAAAGTACACTTTAAGGCAAGCGTTATTTTGGGAGAATAAACTGCCGATTGGTTGTTAGATTCTTATGTTTCCGGATTTTCCTTCACAGGATTAAGTATCCCGTAATAAACAAGATCCTCATATGAATCGTTCTTGTAAATATGATCTTTCAGCGTCCCTTCATAGCTCATTCCGCACTTTTGCATGATCTTACCGGATGCCGGATTAGATGCGAAATGACGTGCGTATACCCGGTGGTAATTCTTTTCGGTGAAAACAAATTCAATAACTGCCCGGGCTGCTTCGGTTCCATAACCTTGACCCCAATGGGCTTCCCCGATCCAATAAGCGATCTCACCGTTATGATATGGCTGATGGTTGGAAATACCGACTGCTCCATGCAATTTGCCTGTGTTCCTATCTGTGATTGCGAATTCATACATCCGGTCCAGGTCAAAGTTCTGCTCATGATTAGCCATCCAGGACACAGCGCATTCTAGTGGATACGGATACGGCAAGGTCAATGTACTCCGGTAGATTTTGTAATTGTTACAGTAGTCTCTAACTTCCTCCGCATCTGCTGGTTTGAATAGACGCAGAAGTAACCTGTCCGTTTCAAGGGTCCGGTCTGTCCGGTTATAGTTCATCTGATTTCTCCTTCTCTCTATGTCATATAATGAACACCTATGTAATTCTTGTGTATTGGAACCCCTCAATCTACATAACTATTCTCAAAAATATCCATAAAAGCGGTCACCAGTTGCGATTGCGCTACTGTATCCGCATCTTCCGTCTCCGTCAGTTGCCATCCGTATGTACCATACTGCTGATAGTTCTCCATAGACAATGGACGCAGCTCAAACTCTTTGCGGATAGCTTCAATACCTGCAGCATAATCAATCTTCATCCGGGCGAACGCCCGTTCCAGATCCTTAAAAACTGCATAACCTTTGCGGTCTGCCCCAATGTGATATGCCGGATCATCTCCCCACTGCGTAATGTCTACAGAACCTTTGATTCCCTGAGCACCAATCACATACTCTCTAACATACTTATTCTTGTTACCGGACGGAGAATGGTTCGAATACACCCACAGTGCGGCCAATATCACGAATGACAGCAACGCCAAACAACCCATAACCTTAGATTTATTCATAGATTTCATGAGGCTCATCCTTTCCTTAGATGGATGCAACAAAAAAGCGGATGCACCAGGACCGGGAAACCAGCCATTGACTGCCGCTTTTGGGAGGAATAAATCAAAAGATCCATATCATTTAAACAGGCCAAGAATCAGAGACGATTCCCAGCCTGCCTTGTTGCCAGCTATACTAAACCTTATGCCGCACGGGTCAGCTTACGGACAACCTCCTGGCTGTACTTGCGCTTGGTGATGAAGTAAAAGCTGAGCTGGAATACGAAATAGATCGCGACCACAATCGTTGTGTTCTTCATGAATTCGCCAATGATGTCGGACCCGCTCATGACGTGGGTGATCAGATAGATGAAGCAGTAGCCGAAGATGCTTCCCAGCAGCAGCGGAACAAAGAAGGTGATGAGCAGCTCTGCCGATACTACCGACCTTATCTCCTTATCACTGATCCCAATCTTATACAGCTTGCGGAAAAAGACGGTGGCGTTCCCGATTTCGGTATATTGCTTGAAATACAGCACCATTCCGCCTGCTACAAAAAACAGTACGCCGATCAGCGAGGTGACGAACACGAAGAGTGAATAGTTCTTCTTCAGCTCCTTGAAGGCATCCACTTTGGAGGCTACCGCAAACATTTGCCCGCTTCCATCCTTATCCGTAGCATTCAGCGTATCCTTGAGCTTCTGGACAACCCCTTCTGTCCCTTTCCAGGCTGTAAAATCAATTCCATAGTGGGTACCCATTGCATTCGGGCTTACCTTGGACTCCATATTCTTGTAATCCTCATTGCTCACTACGATCCCGGAGCTTGTCGGATAAGAGCTCGCTGTGGCAAACCAATCCCCGTGATAGGATGATTTCACCTTATAATTGAAGGTTTGCGTACCATCCGTGAATTGAATAGCCTCCCCTTCGCCAATACCATGAGTACCCGGCTCCCAGGCCGTAACAATATTCAGAACTTCCCCGGCGCCAACCGTTACCTTCTCCCCGGTCAGAGAGTTGTACATGTCCTGCGACACAATCGGCTTCGTCTTCAGGACATCGTATTTATCTCCTTCCAGATTCATTTTGAGGTTCAGGAAGCTGGTTTCCTGGACCGACTTCAGCGGCTCGGAGGACTGCTTCAGCACCTGCTCCAATTGTCCGCTCTCCAGCACATGCACGCCGGCTACCGAAATATACTCGATATCATACTTATTTCGTTCTGCGATGCTCTCCGACAGCTGCAGCAACGAGAATGGCGAAGCAACTAGAAAGATTGTCATCCCGCTAAGAATGCTCAGAATGAACATAATCCGCTTATTCTGATTGAATTTGTGATTGATTTCGGTGATGGACAGGATATGCCGGTAATAGAATTTCTTATTCTTCAGGAAGCTGATCAATGTGTTCCCAAGATGAGAGATGACCATGTAAATCCCGATGAAGCTAAGCAGGATATAGGTAATAATCATAAAAGGATTCGTATTCAGACTTTCGTGATTGGAGATTACCACCAGGAAAATGATCGAGGCCACAACCAGCCCCACACCCACCAGCCCAAGACGGGTGTCACTTGTCTTCGCCTGGTTATCCTGCTTGCGGGAATCCTTCATCAGATCTGCGATGTCCAGCTTACCGACCTTAACACTTGAAATCATCTGTGAGGCGGCAAAAATCACGGTAAATACAACCGCAGTGACGATGAAGCTCGCCGCGCTCAGTGAATAGGACACCCCTTGCAGATCCAGCAGATCAATCGCCACATTCTGGAACAGCCGTGAAAAGATCGCGCCCGTGATAATCCCGGCAATGAGCGAGGAGACACTGATAATCAGATTCTCCAGCAGGATAATCTTCTGCAGATCGTTCTTGTGCATCCCAAGCGACATAAAGATGGCAAATTCCTTGCTTCTCGACTTGATGAACGAGGAATGCGCATAGTTGATGAAGAACACCGAGAACAGGGTCAGTGCAGCCAGACTCAGCATTAGCACAATCTGGATCACATCCTCTGTCGCCCCTTCCCGGATGCTGTTATTGAACAGCAAGGCGGCATAGAGGAAAAAGATCGTAATTGCAAAGGCGCTGCAAATGAAATAGGAGAAGAAATTCCGCACATTGCGTTTGAAGTTCTTAATCGTGACATCTCTAAAGGTCATTTCGTTCCCCTCCGATGATCGCCAGGCAGTCGAGGATTTGATCAAAAAACTCCTTGCGGACCCCGCTGCTGACAATCTCCATGCTGATGGCACCGTCCTTGATGAAGATGATCTTTTTGCAGAAGCTCGCGGCGAAGGCGTCATGAGTCACCATCAGGATGGTGCTCTCCCGTTCCTGGTTCATCTTCTCGATACATTTCATCACTGCATTGGAGGACTTGGAATCCAGGTTGCCTGTAGGCTCATCGGCGAAAATAATATCCGGATCATTCACAAGCGCCCGGCTGACCGCCACCCGCTGCTGCTGGCCGCCCGATATGTTGTAGGGATACTTGCCGGCGATTTCCTCAATGCCCAGCAGCTTCATAATCTCTTCACTTTTGGCTTCCATTTGCGCTTTGTCCCGCTTGTCAAGGATCATGGGCAGCATGACGTTCTCCTTCAGTGTCAGACTGTCCATCAGATTGAATTCCTGGAAGACAAAGCCGAGATGCTGTCTGCGGAAGAGCGCCATTTCATTCTTATCCAGGGAGGTGATATTCTTGCCCCCGATAAAAACCTCGCCGTAGCTCGGCTTACCGATGCCGCTCAGGATATTCAGCAATGTGGTTTTGCCGCTGCCCGAGGGGCCCATAATGCCGATGAACTCCCCCTTCTCTACGTTAAAGCTGACGGAATCCAGTGCCACTGTGGAATTCTCACCGTTCTGCACACCATAAACCTTCTTAACCTCTTTGACTTCCAGTACTACGCTCACAGTTTCATCTCCCGTTAGTCATATATTTATCCTCAATTACAGCTTATAGCTTCATTGTAGTAGACACTGGATTCCATATCCATCCATTTACCTTACGTTATCTTTCATTTTTGAAAGGTAAGAAATCTGCACCTCTGTGCCTTGATTGACTTCCGAGGTAATCGTGAGACGGTGTCCCAGCTTCCGGGCTATTTCTGAGCAGACATAGAGGCCGATGCCTGTCGCCTGGTGATGGGTACGTCCGTTTTTTCCGGTGAAAAAGGGCTGGAAGACCCGCTGCAAATCGACGGGCTCAATGCCGATCCCCTCATCCCGGATGGACAACACCACCTTGTCGCCACGCTGCTCAATGCGGAAGTGGATGGATTTCGCCGCTTCGCCTGAGTCAGAGTATTTAATTGCATTGGAGATGATCTGATCCAGCATCGCCGTATTCCATTTGCTGTCCGTCATGACCATGATGCGTTCTTCCTCACATTCGATCACCGGGTAGACATTATTATAGATATATTGATTCCGCTTGCTGTTAATCAGGCTTCTGAGTGATTCCAGCAGGTTGATAGGCTCCGGATTATAGTCCCGGGTGAAATACTCCAGGCGGAAGAACTTCAGCATCTGGTTCAGCATGCTAAGGATTTTATCCTTCTCTTCCTCGATATGCTGCAGGGCCAGGGCATGGCCGGTGGGGTTCATTTTGTAGTTCTGCAGAATGAGGTCGATGACTGACAAGGGCGTTTTGAGATTATGTATCCACTGCGAGATGAACTTATGGGTGTTGTCGGCCTGGGCTTTGACCTCATAGATCTGGTCCTGATAGCTATGGTGTATCCGGTGAATGAGCTGAATAACAGCTTGCTGCTCGTACGAATAGCCCTTCTCCTCAATCTCGATATTCTCGGATAACCGCTGTATTTCCCGGTGGGTGGAGACGTATTTGATCAAGCGGAAGCACATAAATATAATAAATACGTAAAAATAGATGCTAAGCAGGTACATGAGCTGGATATTGCTGCTGATAAAGAAATTGCAGTATACGCTCACCAGGATATGACTTAAAAAATAGACAAGGGTGAACGACAGATGATCACGCATGAAACCCCGAAACAGCTTAATGCTCACTGGCGGGTCCCTCCGATCATAGCCGAATCAAAAATGTAACCCACGCCTCTTTTGACTTTGATCACATCCTGAAAGCCGAGACTGGCCAGCTTGCTTTTGACCCGGGTGACATTGACCGTCAGCGTATTATCCACGACGAAATGCACATCATCCCACAGCTCTCCCAGCAGTTCTTCCCTGGTGACAATGGTATCCATATTCTCCATCAGCTTCTTCAGCAGCTTGTATTCATTCTTGCTGAGCTCCTCTACGGCTCCTTTGCAGGAAATACTGAAATTGCGGTCATCCAGATGAATCGGCAACGGCTCCTTCTCCGGCTCCGGCTTGCCCGCATACTCCCCGTAATTCCGGCGCATGATCGCCATAATTTTCGCCAGCAGCACTTGAATATTCAGCGGCTTCACGATATAATCATCCGCTCCCAGTTCCATGCTGAGCACCTGGCTGGATTCCTCATCCCTTGCAGAGATCACAATAATCGGCACCGTTGTTTTCCTTCTGAATACCCGGCAATAGTAGAATCCGTCATAATAAGGCAAATTCAGGTCAAGCAGCACAAGCTGCGGCGCTTCCTGCTCGAAGATCTTCTCCACCTGCAGGAAATCCGCAACCTCCACCACTTCATAGCTGTATTTGCGCAGGATATCGGTCATCAGGGTTCTGATTTTGATATCATCCTCGACGATCATGATCTTGAACAATTGGCTCACCTCTTAGCAGCCCTGGCAGTCCTGAGACAATCGCTGTTATGAAGCCTCCGCCAGCTTGTTATCGATAAACCCGATAATTGTAGCAATGCTCGCGAAGTGTTCATGAATCAGTTCCTCGGGCAGAATAATAAGCTTGAATTCCTGCTCCAATCTGGCAACCAGATCCAGGAGACCCAGGGAGGTCAGCAATCTGGACTCGAAAATATCAGTGTCCAGGTGCAGCTCCCCTGCCGGAATACGGGTCAAACCCGCTACGATCATTGTAACTTGTTCTGTGATTTTCATATACTATTTTCTCCATTCCTGGTGGATTTGTAGTAGGGATCAAAAACATGGGCAATCGCCCGGATAAAGTACGTACCGGTAAGGGTTACTGTAATTCGCGGAGAGTCCACACCCAGCAGCAGGCCATCCTTCTCCATGCCTCTAAGCACGCTCAGCTCCTCCTGAAAATAAGAGTCGAAATCGATACCAAAGCACTCCTGAAGCATTTGCTTGTCAATAGGGTTACCGCCCAGCAGCTGCTTCAGAATAATATCCTCACGAATGGCATCCTCCCCGGACAAAAGATGGGTCTTGCCGGTCTCAATAGGGAATCTGCCCAGATCAAGCGCGGAGCAGTAACGATCCATCGCCGGGACATTCTTATAATAGAGTCTGCCAATCTTACTGACTGCCGACTTGCCCAGACCCAGCAGATGCTGGCTGCTTCTTTCGGAGGAGCCCATGAAATCACGAACCACATGCATTCCGGGATGCTTCTCCCGCCCGTTGTTGCGGATAAAGGTATCACTGCCCATCTCAGTGTAGTCCTGGGACAAATACTGGCGGGCCAGCTCGAACAGGCGGGACACCATATAATTGTTAGGCAGGCTGAGATGCGGGATTTTGCGCTGCAGGGGGTAGATGGCCGGGTAATGGGCATAGGGAAAAGCCACGATTTTATCGGGGGCAATCCGCACGATCTCCTGCAAGGTACGCTCGAATTCTCCGAGTCCCTGAAAGGGCAGGCCATAGCATAAATCCACATTGACGGTGAAGCCCATGCTCCGGGCAAGGCCGATAATCTCCCGCGTATCCTCAAGATCGCATTCCCGGTGAATCGCATTCAGTACCCGGGTATCAAAGTCCTGAATGCCAAAGCTGATATAGTTAAACCCCAGTGTCTTCAGCAGCCGGAGCTTGCCTTCGGTAACAATCTGCTTGTCCGGGTAAGCCTCGAGCTTTATTCTGGCGTTGTCTTCAAAATCCACATACTGGGCAATAATTCCGAACAGCCGCCCGATCTGCCGTTCATTTAAATAAGCGGGAGTCCCGCCGCCCCAGTGCAGATTACCGGATTTCAGCTTCCGGGCACGGCCGGAGAGCTTGAGTGCCACCTCCTGCTCCAGCGCATCGATATATTGATCCTTGTCTTCATCCTTGCCGCTCAGCACCCGGTCACAGCAGCAGTAATAGCAGATCGACTTGCAGAACGGAACATGCACATAAACCTGTGCTTCTTCGATTTCCTTAAGCTCCTGAGCTATAGCAGATTCATCCGCAGGCTGGCGCCAGTGGCTGTCCACCGGATAGCTTAAATACATGGGAAGGTTATATTCGTTGTACTTTTGCGATAAATAATGCAGCTGATTCTGAATGGTCTGATTCATTGCCAAGCTCCCTCCTTGCCCCAGCTTGCCGGGCGGTACATCATCTCCATGACTTCCTGCTCCTTGTGTACAATGTCTTCCAGTAAGCGGCCATGTACAGTTCTCCAAGTGTCCGGCAGCGCAATGCCTTTGCTGCACCTGATCAGGTCACTGCGGATGTCCATCCATGCACCGGTAATTTCTCCGAGCCTGGCCGCAGCCGCTTGCCGTTCGGTAAGAAGACGCTCCAGCCGGTACTTTTCAGCCCGCTTGAAATCAATGATGGCGTTCAGGCCAGCAATCTGGCGGTTGACGTGCTGCTCTGTATAACTCCAGTGCTGTGAAGTATAGTGATCTTTGAAGGCGGACAACATCAGCAGGCTCTGCGTAACGTCGTCCCGCTGTGTGCGGTACAGGCAATTAAGTCTATTAACATCTGGCAGCAGTTCATAGGTGTATGTCTGCTGGGCACGCGGGAATTCCATCAGGGTGTACGTCTGCGCAGATGACATTAGATGCTGGCGGTACCCCTGATAACTGTTCAGCAGATCCTCTGCCGCAAGGGTCCGTTCCCTGTAGTTCAGCGCATCCTTATGGCTGTGCTCCAGCACAATAAACTGATCCTGCGCCTCACTATAACCGTAGACCAGCAGCGTGTGGGCAAGATGCTTCTTCATATAAGCATCTCTGCGGGCTGGCTCATAGAAGCTGTCCACCCATAGAATGAACAGGCTTTGCCGGGCCAGTCCAGCGGTAAGCCTCTCCTTCAGCCCGTTCCCGCCCTGCGGGGACTCATACCGGGCCGTAAGGTGCAGCTGCTCCAGAATAGCTTCCGGGGGGGCGGATTCCATGCAGGCCGCAGAGAGGTACGGCTCTACCAGTGCAGATTCCAAAGTATACACAAACATATCGCTGCTCAGAAACGTATTGATATTCCGGCCAAAGACATTCACTACAGGAAATAGTGAGTTATATAGACAGCTTTTGTAATAGAGATCATTGAACGGCTGTGGCTGTGTGAAGGGCCGGGGTTCCACGGGTTCCGGGAAACTCCTTACCGGGAGGCTGGAGGCAGCTGCAACTTCCCCGCAGTGAACCTGAACCGGCGGGATACAGGCTGTACATACCCGCGGAGTAACTCCCGCTTCCACAAGCACGGCCTGCGCCCTAATGGTAGAGGCGCTCAGCAGCTCTTCGTAAGAAAGGGGGATGCCTCTGCGGGCAAGCTCACTCTGCAGCGTAACCGCCTCAATCGAGCTTCCGCCAATTTCGAAGAAGTCATGGTCCAGTCCGATGGGTTCAAGCTCCAGGACAGCCCCCCATGCCTGGCAAATGGACTGCTGCAACGGAGTAGTGCAGGGTGTGAATTCACTATCCGTAAGAATATTGTGCAGAGAAACCTCAGGCAGCTGCTTTTTGTCCACCTTGCCGTTGGCATTCAGCGGGAAGTGCTCCAGCCGGACGAACACGGACGGGAGCATATAAGCAGGCAGGCGCGCAGCCAGGTACTGCTTAAGTCCAGCGCCGGAGACGGCTTGCGCGGCAGTCAGATAGGCACAGAGGAATTTATCCCCTGAACTGTGGCTCCTGGCCATAACAGCAACATCCCGGATGCCCGGATATTCCAGCAGCAGCTTCTCCACTTCCTTCGTCTCGATGCGGAAGCCGCGGATCTTGACCTGATCATCACGGCGGCCGAGGAATTCGATAGTTCCGTCCTCCCGCATCCGGCCCAGGTCGCCTGTCCTGTACATCCGGTCTGCCTCAGATTCGCGGAAGGGGTCCGGCATGAAGGCTTGCGCCGTCTTCACCGGGTCCTTGATGTAGCCGCGCGCTACCCCGATACCGCCGATATACAGCTCACCTGTCTCTCCCGCCGCAACCGGCTGCAGGTCATCGTCAAGAATGTACCAATAATTCTGTTCAACCGGTATCCCGTAGGGAATGCTTGTCCAGTCCTCCCGGACCTCCGTAACCGGATAATAGATGGACCAGACCGCAGCCTCCGTAGCACCGCCGAGAGCGGTCAGCTTCGCCCGGGGGAAGTAACGCGAGTAGTTCCGCGCCAGCTCCAGGGGAACCCAGTCTCCGCTCAGGAAGATATGCCTCAACTCCAATTGGGCGAAATCAGGGATATACTCCGCCAAGTGCCGGACCAGATAATGCAGCGTGGTCGGAACGGAATTCCAGAAGGTGATCCTCTGCTCCAGCAGCAGCCGTGTTAAGCTGTCCGGATCAGTAATCTGCGGCTCCGGACACAGGACGATCGTGCCTCCGGCGGCCAGCAGGCCGAAGATATCATACACGGACAGATCAAAGCACACCGAGGTTACGAACAAGCCCCTGTCACGACTGCCCATATCCAGCTCGCGGTTCACCCAGGAGATTAAATTCACGGCGGAACGGTGCTCGATCATTACGCCTTTGGGCGTGCCGGTAGAGCCGGAGGTGTACATGATATAGGCCAAAGCACTACCGTCAATGGAGAGATCCGGGTTGTCTGACGGATAGCCTGCTGATGAGGAAGCCGCGGTTGCGCCAGCTTCGGCAGACCCCAGGCGGATCTGAACCGGCACAGCGAGCGGTTCTTCGTCATCACAGATAGCGGCCGAGGCCCCGGAATGCTGTAGAATGTAGTTTTTGCGGCTGGCCGGATAGCCGGGATCCACCGGCACATAGGCCGCGCCGCTTTTTAACACGGCAAGCAGGGCAATAACCAGATTCATATTGCGCTTCACACTTACGCCTACATGATCATTCGGACGAACGCCCCGGGCAATCAGTTCATGCGCCAGGCAATTGGCACGCCGGTTCAGCTGCTGGTAGCTTATTGACTCTCCGGCAAAAACGATGGCCGGATGCTCCGGCTGCAGCGCTGCCCGGGCTTCGAACGCTTCGTGCAGCGTGGCAGCAGCTGCTAGGGACGGCTTGGAAAGAGAGTCGGCCAAAGCTCTCACCTCCCAGGCAGGCTGTCCGGCGAATGTTCCCTGCTCAGCTCAGCGGTCAGCGCAGTCAGCTCGCCCAGCGTCTCACAGCTGAGCAGCTCATCTACATGCTCTTCCAGGTTCACGTCAAGCCTACTCTCCACCATCGCGATAATCTCCACAATCATCACCGAGGTAATGGCCAGATCATCGGCAACCGACAAGCCGGGATGCAGCTCCTCCTTGTCGAAGTAGCATACGCTGGCGATAATCTCATACAGCTTGTCCTGCATCTGCACAGTCTTCTCTCCCCTCATCTTCCTTCAGAGCCGCTTGCGGAATTCAAACTTCAACTGCTGCCGGTCAACCTTGCCGCTCCCCCCTGTAGGGAAGCTGTCAAAAACATGCACCATATCGGGAATCATATACCGGGGCAGCAGCTTGCCGACAGCCTGCTTCAGACCAAGGACGGTGAAGCTGCCAGCTTCATGCACAACCACGGCAGCGCAGATCAGCGGATGGCCTTCACCATCCTGGATATCCACGACAGCGGCATCCAGAATATTCTCCATGTCATGCAGCACGCGTTCAATCTCCGGCAGCTCAATGCGAAAGCCGGAACGCTTAATCAAGGCGTCTTTGCGGCCAATCAGGACGAGCGCTCCGTCTTCGTTAACCATAGCCATGTCCCCGGTACAGTAGAGCTTGTCTCCAAGACCCCAATTCGGCGGTATGCTGCGGAAGCTCTGCTCTGTAAGCAGAGGGTTGCGGTAATAGCCCTTCATGACTATTGAGCCTCTTACACAGAGTTCACCCTCTTCACCGGCACCGGCAATGCGCCCGTCAGCGGTTACCACGACAACTCCGGTATTTCCGCAGGGATACCCGATCGGTACGGGAGTATCGCGTATACCGTCTTGCTCGCTCAGCGGATAATAGGTACAGACGTTGGTTTCAATCAGCCCGTACAGATTGTAGAAATCCGCCTCTGGCAGCAGCTCCATCACCTGGTGCAGCAGCTTCGGCTGCAGGACCTCGCCCGCAAACAGCACGCCCCGCAGCGAAGGCAGCCCGCCTGCTGGCAACCGGCCGTATTTGACCACGCCAGCCCAGAGTGAAGGCACGGAATAGACCCAGCTAATTCCCCCCTGTTCGATGGCCTTGGTAAAACGCGCCGGATGCTGAATGACCTCAGCCGTCAGGAGGACGAGCATTGCCCCTACGGCAACCGGCACGAAAATATCAAACACCGAAAGATCAAAATGAAAAGGTGCGATGGCCGCGAAGCGTTCATGTCCTTCCGGTTTGAAGTAACCGCAGCACCAGTCAATGAAGGTTCTGGCATTCAGGTGGGTAATCATCACGCCTTTGGGTACTCCTGTGGAGCCTGAAGTATACAGAATATAAGCCAGATCCTCGCTGATCGGCTGTCTTCTGCTCTTGTACAAATGGCGCAGGGGCTGCTCCGGCGCAGCTTGAACGATCATGCCGAAATCTGCGTCGTCCAGTTCGGCGCCCCCCTCCACCAGCAGTATATGAAGTAACCTCAGCCGCTCCAATTGCTCTGGATTCGCACCTTGCAGCAGCTTCAGCAGGTTCGCACCATCAGTAACCAGAAACCGCGTCCCGCTCTGCTCTAGAATGGTCAACATTCTGTGTACAGGAGAGTAGCTCGTGTCCAGCGGAATGTACGCCCCTGCGGTGAACAGTACGCCGAACATGGCGCATACTGCCTGCGGGGACTTGTCCAGACAGATTGCAGCGGTCTCCCCCGGCTCCATGCCGGTATCGATCAGTGCATCTGAGATTTGAATACTGCGCCGAAGCAGCCCGCCATAGCTTAGCTCCCTGCCTTCAAAGCGCAGCGCAGTCTGGTCGGGGCAGCGCTCAGCGCTGCGGAGCAGGTAATGCTGAAGCAGGAAATCACTCATACCCTTCCCCCAGACCTTCCAGCATGATTTTCTTCTGCATCTCGCTCGTTCCCGAGTACAGCTTGGAAGCAAGGGAATCGCGCATCTGCTTCTCCGGCGGGCTCTCCTTCACATAGCCGTAAGCTCCCCAGATTTGCACTGCCGCAAGGCTGTTCTGCACCTTGGATTCGGAGGTATGCAGCTTCAGCATGGAGGCGCTGTGCATTCCGCAGCGGCCTTGGTCAAAGTCCTCGCACACCTTATACAGCATCAGCCTGCTTGTTTCCATCCGGATTCTCATCTGGACCAGCTTGTCATAGACCCCCTCGAAGGAGCGGATGGCCTGCCCGAATTGCTTCCTCTGGCCCGCATACTGATAGGTCTGTTCATACTGCTGTTCCATGGCTCCAACATGATAAGCACTGACTATAATCCGCTCCCACAGCATCGCCTTGAAAAAAATACCCATCCCCTGCCGTTCCCGTCCCAGCAGCCTGTGCGCCGGAATGCGGGTGTGGTTCAGCAGAACCTCACTCATCGGGCTGGTCCGCAGGCCCATCTTCCCGAAGACCTGTCCAATCTCGTATTCCTGCTGCCGTGCTTCCAGAATAAAGGCCGACACATCCAGCATGGGCAGTCCATTCGCATGCTTGCCATACACCAGCAGGATGTCGGACTCCGGGGCGAGTGTTGCAAAGGTTTTGATGCCGTTCAGGATATAACCTTCCGGTTCCTTCTCGACAGAGGTGGTCATGGCGGAAGAATCAGAGCCCGCCCCAGGTTCCGTAATTACGCTGCTGCCGATGAATCTTCCATCAATGAGCGGTGCCAGATACCCGGCCTGCTGCTCCTCACTGCCGTATACCCATAGCGGCACTTGGGCCGCCGACATTTGAGCGCATACCGAGAAGACCAGGCCTTCATCCTGGCAGCGGCGCGCCAGCGAACGGATCGCCAGCGCCGTGGTCAGCATTCCCTGCTCCGCTCCTCCATACGCTGCCGGAAAGGGAAGTCCGAGCAAGCCGGTACCGGCTAATCTGGACCATTTATCCCTGCGGAAGGTGCCGCTCTCGTCATCCGCATACACTCCGTCATTCAAGTACCGCTCACAACATTCCTCCATTAAGCCGCAGATCTGCCGCTGCTCCACGGTATAGCTGAAATCCACAATAAGCGCCCCTCGACCTGTGATTTATTGAAATATAAGAATTTGAAGCCAAAGCCTCACTTTGCGGGGTTATCTTATAGCTCCCCGGCCATGCCTCTGACGATCATGTCATTGAGCAAAAACTGGCTTTCCGCCGGAATACCCTCTACAGCCCATCTTCGGAGGATGTTCTTCTGCACCTTCCCGGATTCCAGCACCGGCAGCTGGGAGACGAGATGCACCCGGTCTGGAACCTTATAGTTCGCGATTTTACCGCGGCAATAGGCTTTGACCTCACCTTCGGTAAGCAGAACTCCGGGCCTTGGGATCACAAAAGCAGCCAGGGCCTCACCCAGAATCTCGTCCGGCTCCCCGACAACCGATACATCCTCAACCTTGTCCATGTTCAGCACACATTCTTCAATATCTACCGGGTAGATATTGAAGCCGCCGCGGATGACCATATCCTTGATGCGGCCGGCAATGCAAATATTGACGCCGTCCTTGTAATAGCAGGCCAAATCGCCGGTGTACAGCCAGCCCTCCTCGTCAATTACCTCACGTGTCTTGGCTTCGTTGTTATAATAACCCTTCATCAGATAGCCTCTGATTGCCAGCTCCCCGATCTCGCCCTTCGGCAGCTCCTTGCGGTCCCGGTCTACAATCTTGACCTCGAAGCCTTCTATCGGCCTGCCGACGGTGTTCAGCCGGACCTCCGGCGGATCATCCAGCCGGGTCATTGTGACCAGACCCGTAGCTTCAATAATGCCGTAGGCATTGATTAGCGTGCAGCGGGTCGTTTCCTCGATGGAGCGGGCTAAATACGGGGTACAGAGGGAACCGGAGACCACGACCTTGCGCAGCTCCCTGAACAGCCCGGGCTTGCAGTAAGGCATGGCCAGGATCAGGCTCCACATCGTCGGCTGGGTGTGAAAGAGGTTGATCCCGTTTTTGGCGACATGGGTCAGAATATCATTCGGATTGAAGTTGGAGATCCATTTCATCGTGATACAGGAGACAAAGTAGACGAGCACGGCATTGAAGCCCTGCGCAGCATAGAGAGGAGCAATCGAGAAGCCGATATCATCGTGTATATCCAGCAGCTGCCCGCCATAGTAGGAGGTGGCCACCAGATTGCGGTGCGTGATCATCACGCCCTTGGGGTGGCCGGTGGTTCCGGAGGTGTAGCCGAGAATCGCAATATCCTCAGGATCAATAGCTTCGAGCTGTCTGTTCTGAAAAGGGACGGAGAGCGGCTTCAGCAGTCCGGCAAAAGACATGCTGCCCGGTGCAGGCTCATCGCCAAGCACGATATAATTGCGGATCGCCGGCAGTTCGGGACGAAGCCCGGTCAAGAGAATTTCCTCATAGTTAAAAATGCCCAGCCGGTCCTGGTAAATGATCGTCTCCGCATCGGAATTATCCAGAATCCGCCGGATTTCATCCGGTTCATACCGTGTGCTGACGGGAACAATCCACGCGCCGATTTTGAACAGGGCGAAGTAGACGTACAGATATTCAAGACTGTTGGGCAGCAGCACGGCCACCTTGTCGTTCTTCTTGATCCCGAGGTCCAGCAAATTACCGGCAATGGTGAGGGAATAGTCATACAGCTGCGCGAAAGTGACAGTCTCCTGCTCGAACACCACCGCAGTCTTGTCCGGGAAATCCCTCTGTAGTGTGTCCAGCACGCAGTCAATGGTCAAACGTTCATATTGGATCATCGGTGTGCCCTAGTCTCCTTTGTTAGCCCAAATAGGATAAATCAAAGCCTTCGAAATGCTGCGCTGCCTCTTCCTCATTCAGAATGGCGCCGATACAGCCCGGCAGCCTGCGGGGGCGCTGCATGGCCGTCATAATATACTGGATATAATTGAAGTTGTTCGAGAACGAACGGATGCCGATGGCCTGCATGATGATCCCGATGAACGCGCCGGGAGCCAGATTGGTGTTCATCATTTTGTCCGCAAAATCCGGAAACAGCACCGCCTTCAGCTTCTCCACGCATACGAACAGAAACTTCTGCATACGGATGAAGATATAATCCTTTTCCTTCTGGTAGATTTCGTCTGTATGGACCAGCTCCCCGTCCAGGTAAAACTCCGCCAGAATCGGAGATTTCAGCTTCATATAACCTTCCTGGTCGAAGGTAATATGATTGAACACATCGTACAGGACGACCGTATACTTGATGTCCTCCTTACCGCTGAACGCCTGGAGCCCGGTCAAATACAGATTGCCTTCAGCAGCGTAAATGTCTACGATATCTTCCTCATAAAATAAAGCGCCGGGTCCAGTGTCCCCATGCTGCTTGTGCATGAAATAGGAGCTGTAAATCCCGCTCATAATCTCAAAAATATGAAAACATTTAAACCGGTCAAAGCGGAGCCGGGCAGCGAGTTTTTTGTCAAACCACTGACCCTCCAGCTCCTCCTTCAGCTTCTGCTCCAGGTAATCCCTTGAACAGAGCACACCCTTGCCTCCGTTAAAAAGATCATCCACCGCCGCTTCCAGAATCAGTCCGTCCGGGCTGACGGTAAGATGAACCATGAAGGACAGGGAGACATCCTGCTTGCGCATGCGGGTGATATCCCGCTGCCAGCCGATAATATGCAGATTCCCTTCATCATCCGTCTGCAGATTGGTGCCACGCGCCCTGATCATGGGCACAAGCTTGTCCGTGCAGGAATAGTTGCCGTAGGCGACCTTTTTGCGGATGATTGCTGTGTCGAGCGGTTCTCTTACAATCAGCTTGGGAACGGGAAAATTCGTGGCCGTCATAGTCTGCCTTCCTCCCTTACCATATGAGATATGCCGCCGCATAGGTTAAGCCGCAGGCACTGCCCAGCAGCAGGATCGAGTCTCCCTTACGCAGCAGCCCCTGCTCCTCGGCGATCGCCAGACCGGCGGGAATATTGGCGCTCCCCATGTTGCCGTTCTCGGGGAAGGTATTGACGGGGAAGACTTTCTCCGTCTTGACCTCCAGCTTGTTCAGCAGTGAGTTGGTGATATTCCGGCCCAGCTGGTGGGAGAAGATGTAATCGATGTTGTCCTTGCGCAGCCCATGCTCGTCCAGGAATTCATAGACAAAACCGGGCATGTCGCGGATGACCTTGGCGGCAATCCCGCGCCCGTCCGCCCAGCTCATGAAATCCATTCCCTCGAACCTTGGTGCGGGCATATGGATTTTGGGCGATACATAGAGCGACAGCTCCCAATCCGCATGGTTTCTCTGCTCCCCGTAGTACTGGATGGACTTCTCGCCATTGTCAGCACTCAGCAGCATCGCAGCGGCTCCGGCCCCGGCGAACAGCAGATTCATTTTGTAATCCGCTTCTTCAAGACTGCCGACCTTACCTGCATAATTGGAGGCCTCCAGCAGCTCCAGCGGATTCTCACTGGTTACAACGAGGATATTGCGGTATTTGCCCGATTGAATGTAGAGGCTGGACAGCTCCATCGCTTTCAGGAACCCGTTGCAGGTGTCGTTGATGTCGTAATAATTGCCCCGGGTCATTCCCAGCTCATGCGCCAGGATAATCGCATAAGACGGTTCGCGGAAGGGATTGCACACACCCACGAACAGCAGCAGATCAATTTCGCTTGCTGTGATGCCCGCTTTGCAGATTGCTTCCCGCGAGACCTTAACGGCCATCTGCACAGAGCTCTCCTCCCGGTAGTCCGCTGAGCAGGAACGGGTCGTAATTTCCAGAAAATCGAGCTTGCGCTTGCTGCCATACACCAGCTGCTCCAGATCATCCTCCGGCAGATGCTGAAAGTACTTCTCCGCGAACAAATCTACGATCTCCCCGTTGGTCATCCGCCCCTTGGGGATGTAATAGGATAGGGCACGTATAGACAGATTCAACATGGTCATGCTCCTCTGCATCAAGATGATTAACTGCCGGTCTGCGCGTCAAGGACCAAACTTCTATAGTTGTCAAACAGCTCATAGGCTTCGCCCAGTGTCCGGGTCATTACCCGGTCTTCGGGATTGAACATGACCTGGTACTCTCTTTCGAGCCTAAGCATCACATTGACCAAAGATAAAGAATCAACCCCCAGCTCCAGCAGCAGATTGACCTCCGGGGTCAGTCTTGAAGCCTCAATCCCCAAATATTCGGCAAAGATTCCCTGGAACTGTGCAAAGCTTATCCGTTCTTCCATATGCTCACCTGCCTACTGTTATGTTTTGTCTAACCTGGTCAATCAGGAGCGGCACCGCCTCGAACAGATCGGCAACAATGCCGTGCGCAGCCAGTCCCAGAATAGGGGCTGTCCTGTCCCTGTTGATAGCAATCACGGTGTCCATTCTGCGGATGCCCACAGTATGCTGAACCGCTCCCGAGATGCCGACCGCGATATAGATTCTGCCGCTCACATTCCGGCCTGTTAAGCCAATCTGCCGGGAATAATCCAGCCAGCCCTGGTCAATCACGGGTCTTGTTGCACCCAGCTCTGCACCCAGGCATGCGGCAAGCTCTCGGACCAGCTCCATTCCTTCCTTGCTGCACACGCCCCGTCCTGCGGCGACGATAATACCGGAAGCGGCGGAGCCCGGCGCTTCTCTGCTCTTAATCACCTCAAGGATAGAGGTGCGTAGCACGGATGGAAGCTGGAGCTGCGGATGAATAATCCGTCCGGTCCGGTACGGATCGGGTACGCAAGGGGACATGGCCCCGGGCCGGACTGTCGCCATTTGCGGTCTGGCCTCCGGGCAGCAGATGGTCGCCATTAACGCCCCCTCCCGGGCTGGCCGGATCTGCAGCAGCACCCGGCTAGGCAGATCAATGTCAAGCTCTGTGCAATCCGCAGTTAAGCCGGTGTTAAGCCTTGCAGCTAATCTAGCAGCGATGGATTTGCTATGTATAGTGGAGGGAAGCAGCAGGATTTCCGGTTTAACCTCCAATACCAGCTGATGCAGCAGCTCCGTATGAACCTCTTCGCTAAGCGGACTGAGGCCGGGCTGATCGAGCGCATAGACGGTGTCCGCGCCATGGCTGATGCAAGAGGGCGCATAGGCTGAAGTACCGCTTCCGATAAGCACGACGGCAATGTCCGTCTGCAGTTTCCGGTTCAGCTCACGGGCTGAGCCCAGCAGCTCATATACAGCCGGGCTAAGCTGTCCTTCCGCGTATTCACCGGCAATCATGAGACCTTCATATTCTCTGGCCCGCAGGCTCTGATCCGGCATGGAAGCCTCCTTATCTGAATGAAAATAACAAGTGGAAACGGCTTTGCCGTCCTTTTGTAAGGACGGTACTGTTTCAGCGAGAAATAGAAGGATAAGTTATCATGTGAAACATATAAATTCTTATATTTTAGAAAAAGCATCATATACTTGGTGACATATTCTTATCTGTCAAAAGCTGCGCGATCTCCTCAATCTGCTCCCGCAGGCTCTTGCCGCTTACTGTGAAGGGCACCTGCCGGTCTGCGGCATTCCGGGTTGCCTGCACCCGGGTAGGCGATCCCGCAAGCCCGCAGGCTTGCTTGTCCAGGCTCAGGTCCTGGGCGGACAGCCTGGTGATTTCACAGCGGTTAGCCTTCAGAATTCCATTAATGGTCGCCATCCGCGGCTGATTAATGCCTTTATGCACCGTTATCAGGGCCGGGAGCATCAGCTGCACAATTTCAAAACCGGTTTCTGTCATCCGCCTGCAGGTGATGTGCCGCTCTTCCAGGGCGAGGATATCCAGCACATGCGTGGTGTGCGCAGTGCCCAGCTTCTCCGCCAGGGCCGGACCGACCTGTGCGGTCTCCCCGTCAGTCGAATGGGTGCCGCAGAGAATCAGATCCGGCTTGCCTATTAGCTCAAGCCCACGGGAGAGCACAGTGGCCGTTGCGAGTGTGTCCCCACCCGCGAACAGCCTGTCAGTCAGCAGCACGCCTGCATCCGCACCCAGTGAGATGCAGCTCCGCAAGATTTGCGCTGCGGATTCTGCTCCCATGCTTACGGCGGTTACGCTCCCGCCCTGGCGCTCCCTGATCCGCAGCGCCTCTTCCAGGGCAAAGACATCCGCGGGGTTCATAACAGGCCCCATGTGAGCGGAGGGTACCTGCTTGACACATACTGCTATCTGCAATCCGCTCACTCCTTCCTGCACAAGGGTCTGCTCATGAGGTTTGGCGCAGTTCCTGAAGAATCGGCGAAATGTTTTCTTTGCGCACATCGTCGCAGTTTCTGACCATTTCTTCTGCCATTTCCTTGCCCATGAACAGCCGGGTCATTTTCTGTCCGACCTTCATCATGGTTTTATCCTTGTCGGCCAGCTGCTCAAAGTTAAACCGGCCTTCCAGCGGGAAATATTTCAGCCCGGCACGGATTTTTTCGGGAATGCTTTTGTTGTAGTTCTTGATGGAGGCTTCGCTTTGCACAGGCGTTTTGGAGACGGAAAAGAGGATGACCTTCTTATGCTGCAGCTGGTCCCAGACCTTCTTGAGATAATCGGCGATGACCAGCTTCTGAACCCGGACATAGGTACCTATAATTACGGTGTCATATTGGCCTGCCTGCTTAATGTCAAACGTGTCGATGTCCGCGAGATCGGCTCCAAGCTCCTCCGCGATCCATTCCGCATACTGCTTCGTACTTCCGTAGACGCTTGTGTAAAGGACGAGACTTTTCATAAAGCACCTCCTGAAATGGTTGATACTCTTACGTTATAATGGCAGCATCTCTTGTAGACATTGCAATAACCGGTCTTCCGAGCTGTCAGTCATGGCCTTGGCCGGAAGCACAATGGTAAAAACATATTCACGGCGCAGAACGGATATGGCCTTGAATTGCGGGAAATTCTTGAACTGGCTAATCACTCCCTGCTCACCGCGGGTGCAAGCTTTGATTTCGAACAGGTCGGTGGGAACGGTGAATCCGGTCTGAAGCACTTTGGACATCGCTTCCTTGGCCGTCCAGAGCAGGGTCAGGAAGTGCGTCGGCGCAAGCTCAGGTCCTAGGTCCTTCGTCAGCGCCTCTTCCTCCTTGGAGGTAATTCTTCTTAACGCGTCCATCGCCTTCTCATCCACAAGCTCCATGTCAACGCCCAGCAGAAGGCGCGGGTCATAATCAACCGCCGCTCCCAGGGTGTCGCAATGGGTAATCGTAATCTTCCGGTCGCTTCCGGCCACCAGCGGCTGGCACATAATCCCGTGATTGATCCTAATTTCGGACAGATCATCCTGCTCCTCAGCCACGGCCATCTTGGCGGCCAGCTTGCCGAGCAGGTAGCTGTTGCGGCGTCTGGGATATTTGAACCCGGAGTATTGCTCCTTCTCCGCCGCGCTCAGATAATCCAGAGGCCCGTCCTCCTGCGGCAGGGAGACCACACTCAGCTTCAGCCCATAATGATCCTCCGGGCCTTCCAGCTCAAAGCTGATCCTTCTTACCGTCTGGGAGAGGAACTGTTCGTATTGCCTTGCGAAGGTTGTATATAGCATCTCTGTGCCCCTATTCTTTTTCCCAGGGAAATCTTTTGTAACGCACATAATTCTGAATGTTCTCTCTGACTTCTGCGGAAGCGGTCAGCTTGTCAATCTCGGCTACGGCGGCATGTTCCATCGTTTCGTTGATAATCCACATTTGCCGGAAATAGCCTTTGATCTCCCTTACTGTCTGCGGCGTGATCCGGCTGATTCTCCGGTATAGCCGCAGAATGCTGGCATCCGGGTCAGCAGTCACTTCATCGGCCAGTCTGCACCCTAGCGCTTCTTCCGAGGACAAGGGCATCGTGGTCAAGGTCATCTTGTATGCCTGCCAATAGCCGGTCCGCCGGATTAGATAAGGACTGACGAGAGCAGGCACGAGGCCCCAGATTGCTTCAGGCAGGGCAAAGGTGGACCGCGGCGAAGCGACCACATAATCACAGGCAGCCATCAGCCCCACTCCACCGGCAAGCACCTGCCCGTCTACCTTGGCGATCACCATCTTGGACAGCTCGCCGATCCTTTTCATCGTCTGCAAAAAATCTACGGATGGCGGGGCGGCTGAATCACCGGGTGCGTCGTCCTCCCCGTCCGTAAACGCCTGAAAATTCATCCCGGTACAGAAATACCCGCCCGTACCTTCAAGGACAATCACCCGGCAGGCGCTCAGCTCCTCCAGCATCCCTAAGGCATGCTGCAGCTCTGATACCAGGGTGGCAGTGATACTGTTCTTGTGCTCCGGACGGTTCAGCCGGATGCTGTAGAGCCCTTCTTCCAGGTGACTTACGGCAATAGAATGATACTCCATGGCAGTCACTTGTCAGCTCCACGCATATTTGCGGTGAAAGTCATCGACTTCGGTCAGAACCAGATAACCTTTGCCCTTAAAGAAGTGATCATAGACGCGGCTGAATCCGGAGAAATCCACCTTCTTGTCCCGGATTCCGAACAGCCACTCCACGTTCTGGTCCAGGATGTCGTCATATTCCTCAAAGCTGAGCTCATAGCGGCTGTCCAGGCCCGCCTGAATGTTCATCGCTCTTAGCTTCTTTACGGATTCCGGCGTAATCACCCCGCTGTAAAATTCGGAAGAGCAGCCTGAGCCGTAAGAGAATAATCCGACCCTGTGGTAATCCGAGATATCCGCCTGATCAATCAGACTGCACAGACTGAGGTATAAAGCTGCGGAATAGACATTGCCCACCTGCATGCCGTAGGTCAGGGACGGGGCGACTCTTTTGTCAAAGTCCTGCTGGACTACTGCGCCTCTCAGTTTCAGCTCCTCATGGATCAGCTTGCGGTGCGCGCCTTTGACCATGCCGCCGAAGGGCGTATGGAAGGCCAGGAAATCAAAGGTCTCCTGAAAATGGACGCCGTCCACCTTCTCCTTATAATTCTTATAGGCATTCTCCAGGCAGTCCAGATAAGACAGCAGTGACAAATCCGGGTTCCCGGTCTCGATCTCCGGCAGCGGCCGGCAGGTATCCATCACCTCATAGCTGTAATGTCCGGTTGCGCCGAAGTCCAGCTCCAGAATCTCCGGATTGGCACTGATAAGCATGGCTACGGCTCCAACAGCCTGAGTCGGCTCACCGTAGGTGCTCTTGGCTGCTGCTCTCGCTACATCCGTGGCGATGACCAGCGCCTTGGCTCCGGGGGAAGCACCCGAGGCGATGAAGCAGGCAGCCATGTGCAGCCCGGCCGTTCCGCCGTAACAGGCCTGCTTCAGCTCGAACAACCGGCAATGGCGGCTCAGCCCCAGATAGTCATGGATATAGGTACTGAGCGATTTGCCGAAATCCACACCGGACTCGCTGGCAGTAATCACCAGCTCGATCCGGTTCTTGTCCTCTTCGCTTAAGGCATCGATGATCGGCTTCGCCGCATTGACTCCGCCTGTTACAGCATCTTCGCAGGCTACACCCACAGATTTCCGGTCCATCATCAGATTATCGAACCGGCTGAGGTCAAGGCCTCTGCCTTCAAAGATACTGCGGGCGGAGATCACCGCCGGTCCCCCGTAAAAGTTGATACTCTCAATTCCTACTCGCATTCAGCTTGCTCCTTTTCTGATGATAATGCTGGTATTGATTCCTCCGAAGCCGTAGGAATTGCTAAGCCCATAAGTAAATCCCGCCGGTTCCGCCAGGCTGGAAGCGAAATAGTGCTCCCGGCTGATCGGGTCCTCCAGAGAGGGCAGCGGATGAAGGAAATTCCCCTGCAGCTGAAGGATCGTCGCCACAGCTTCCACCACTCCGGCCGCATACAGGCAATGTCCGGTCAGCGCTTTGGTCGAATTCAACCGGATGTGACTTAGCTGGCCGCCAAACACCCGTGAAATTGATTTCAGCTCCGTCACATCCCCCAGCGGTGTAGAAGTGCCATGCGCATTGATGTAATCAATGACAGAGGGAGCGATTCCGGCGGTGCGGAGCGCCTGCTCCATCGTCCGCACCTGTCCGTCTTCACTCGGATCAGACAGGCTGTGTCCGTCCAGAGCAGCCGCACCGCCGGCTATAGTCGCCAGCACCTCCACTTCCCGGGCTTGGGCACTGTCCGCCCCCTCCAGGATCAGGCAGGCGGAAGCCTGCCCGAAGATGAAGCCTTCATGCCTGCTGTCAAACGGCCGGCACGCTGCGGCGGGTGCATCATGGAAGCTGCGTCCTCCGTACGCCCCTATATTGAGGAAGCCCTGCAGCTCAAGCGGGGACAGATCGGCCAAAGGTCCGATAACCATACAGACATCGACAATCCCGAGCTGGATTAATTGCGCTGCCCTCAGCACCGCCGCATTGCCGCTGGCTGAGGCGCCGCCAACCGTCGCTCCCTCTCCCTGAATGCCGAACATTTCACTAAGTACCCCGAGCTGATTGGTATCCATGTAATTCAGCGCATATCTGGGATGCAGCAGCTCCAGCTGGTGTCCGCATTCCACCATTGCTGCATAGCTGACCGCCGGAGAAATATTGCTTCCGGCAATGATCAGGCCGATCCGCTCTGCCCCCGGCCTGCTTACATTCAGCTTCGCCTGCTGCCATGCCTCGGCTCCGGCCAGTGCGGAGGCCTTAACCGATTTGCCGGAGATTCTGAACAACCGGCCGGCATTCCGTGACAAATCCCCTTCATAACGGCGGAAGGATTCCTGCAGCCCCTCCTCGCGCAGCTCAGCACCGATCAGCGGCTGTCCGTCCGGATAGGTTAACCCCTGAAGATAGCCAATTCCGCTGCGGCCTTCTTTCAGGGATCGCCCGAAGGCTTCTACACCGCTTGCCGCCGCGCTGAGGACCCCCATCCCGGTGACGGTCACCGGGCGGAAATCCTCAAACCGCCAGCCTGTTGCACCGTTATAGATTTTCATGCAGGAAATCTACGACCTCCCCGATATTCTTCAGGCTCCCGAACTGCAGCAGCGGGATTTTAATGTTCAGCTCATCCATGGTGTCGGAAATAATATCAAAGCGGTCAATGGAGTTCGCGCCGAGGTCCTTCATGCTTGCTTCCCTGTGAATCTGCTCTGCTGTCAAATCCGGCAGGATATCGATCATTTTACTCTTCATAATCTCCAGTACCTGGTCTTTGTTCATACAAGAACCTCTCCTTTTATGATCTGGGCAGCCCCGTTCATCATCTTGATAGCAATCTCGCCAGCCCGGCGGTGTCTCCAGGCTTCCAGCGGTGTACCCTTCACCCACTGGTTGAAGGCTCCCATGGCCGGACCGCACATAATGCTGTAATTGACCTTATTGCCGGATTCGCCGGCGATGGCGGAGGCTTTGCCTCTGGCGATATACCACTTGAAGACGGCCGCCAGCTGCTGCTTCGAATCTCCCTGGACAGCAGCCCTCTCCTCCGCAGACATTCCGCGCTTGCATATCTCCAGAACGTCCGTCATCGGCTGGCCGAAATATTTATCTTCGAGCTGAGACTTCGTCTTGCTGTCCAGCTGCGCGATAGAGCCGGTATTACGGTACAGCTCATACAATTTGTTGGCTCTTGCCGAGAAGAACAGCCCCTTCTTGAGCACCTGGGCCTTGCCGCCCAGCTCGAACAGCTCCAGAGAAGGAACATAGGCCATGTCGTAGACATTCACCTGCTCCAGAAGCTCCTTCACCTCCGGGCTTGCCCCGCTCTCCACCGTGCATTGATTAATCGATCCGGTCAAAATAAAGTCCGCGCCCATCAGGAATACGCCAGCTGCAGCTTCCGGGGTTCCAATCCCTCCGGCGGCACCGATGTGCATCTCCTGCACCGGAGCGAAGGTACGGGACAATTCCTTCTTCAGACGCAATAGCGTCGGCAACAGGCTGATGAGATTGGCCTGATCGGTCGGACCTGCCGAATCTCCTGCTGCGCAAAGATCATCCGCCACCGGAACAAGCCGGGCCAGCTCTGCCTGCTCTGCCGTGATCTGCCGGTCAGCCAGCAGCTTGTCCACGATACGGGCCGGAGCCGGCAGCATGAACAGTGTAGCGATATCCGGCCGGGATACCTTGGCAATGATCCGGTTGGCGCGGTGCACAGTTCCATCCTCAGCTCTCGTAAGTCCCAGCAAACGGTACTTTACAAGAGCCGGTGTCAAGGTGAGGTACGAGGAGGCTTCAACCAATTGAATCTTCTCTCTTAACAGAAGCTCTATCAGCTCCTCTTCCCGGTTCGGATAGATCGGATGATAGGTTACGGCAACCCCAATAGCTTTGCTGTTCCCCAGCTCCCGGCGGATATGGCGGATGGCATCTGCAAGCTCTGCCGGCTTCATCCCGCCTGCTCCCAGGAAAGCGAGACAGCCCGTTTTCCCGGCTTGTACGACCAGTTCTGAGGAGGAGATTCCGTCATTCATCCCTCCCAGCAAATACGCATAATCCAGTCCGTAGCGCTGCTTGAAAGCCGCGCTTCCGAGCCGGGTTCCGGTGAAGGCAGTCTGTACCAGCGTCTCTTCCTGCGTCAGGACAGGCTCCAGCTCCACTGTGAAATCTGCGGCCGGAGCTTCCGCAGCTGCGAACGGTTCAATTCCTGTAGAGACCTCAGAGACCTCAATCGCATCTACTTCATTTGTGGCATTTGCAGCGTGAACGATTACAGTATTCTCGGAAGAATCCTCCTGTTCCGCGGCTTCAGCCGTGTTCTGTACCTCAACTGCTGCAACAGCTTCAGCTGTGACAGGGGCTTCAAATGCTACAGCGGGCTGAGCCGTGACCTGAGCTTCAACTGCTGCGGCAGGCTCAGCCGCTTCCGCTACTGTGTCGGCTTCGGCAGTTGATGCCGATTCGGCAAATAACAGCCGGGCCTCGGCGGCATCATCCACAATCAGCGGCTCCGCTTCCCGTTTGATTTTGCTGACCAAGCCTGCGATGACGTGACCCGGGCCGATCTGGGTCAGCTCCATTTCGGGATGCCTGCCCATGAGGTAACGGACCGATTCGGACCATTTCACGCTGCTGACCATCTGCTCTGTCATATAATGTACGGCATCGCCTACGGAATAAGGCCGCGCCGTCAAGTTGGCGATAACCGGAATAGAGGGCGGAGCGAACTCGAACTGGCTGAGGAACTCCTGAAATTGCAGCGCCGAGCTGCGCATATACCGGGAGTGGAAGGCGCCGCTGACATTCAGCACGACATAAGCGGAAGCTCCATTCTGTTCAAAAATCTCTTTGGCGGCCTGCACATCCTCCATCAGCCCCGAAAGGGCAATCTGCGTAGGCGTATTCAGGTTGGCCACATCCAGCTTATCGAGGCGGTGGTCGGCGAGAATCCGGTGAATGGCTTCCTCGGTCAGCCCGATGACGGCGGCCATACCGCCGCCGGTCGCCGTGTTCATCAGCGCGCCTCTCTTTTGCACAATCTTAAGTCCGGTCTCGAAATCGAACACGCCTGCCGCATACAGCGCACTGTACTCTCCTAAACTGTGTCCGGCTACGAAATCGGGGGCCTCCCCGGAATCCCGCAGCTCCTTAAGATAGGACAGGACATTAACGACATAGAGCGCGGGCTGTGTATAAGCGGTAGTATCCAGCAGCCTGCTGCTGTTCTTCAGACACAGCTCTTCAATGGAGTAGCCCAGCACCCGGTCGGCAATCGCGGTGTATTCGGGGAACTCCTTGAACAGCGTGCCTCCCATACCCATGAACTGCGCGCCCTGCCCCGGGAATAAATAAGACTTCATCTTCATCTTCGCCTCCGACGCCTCCTTCTTAAGGTTCATTTGCCCATACTCTGCCACGATCTCATTCAGCTTCTTCAGCTCGCTGCCCATTGGCGTAATCACAGACCGTACCTGCCGGACCTGCGGCTGCTCCAGAATGTATTTGCTGAAATTCTCCAGCGTACCCGATGGACCCAGATCGAGGAACAGCAACTCCCCGCCGGAGGACAGACTCTCTAGTGCTCCGCGGAAATTCATCGGCTTCCTTAGCACATCCCACAAAAAGGACTCTCCCACAGCCTGCACGCTTCCCCCGGCCATAGCCGATACCAGACTGATTCCCCGGGCTGGAGTCTTATAGTCAATCTTCTGCAAATATGTACGGTAAGGCTCCTCCAGTTCATCGATGGATGCGGAATGAAAGGCATAGTTCACAGGCAGCTTCAGACTGGCGATGTTACGTTCCTTGATAAACTGCTGGATTTCTTTGACATGCTCGCGTTTGCAGGCGATTGTAAAATGCTTCTCAAAGTTCACGGCAATCAGCTCTGAGCGGGTGTTCAGCTCCGCATTCCCGTGATACAGCTGTTCATTGTCCAGAATGGCAATCATCGCACCGGTTTTGCAGGTCTTTTTGAGCAGCTCGACTTGCTTCACGATAAGCTCCAGCGCCTGCTCAGCCGTCAGCACCCCAGCCACCGCCAGCGCCACATATTCCCCCAGGCTAACACCCAGCGTATAGCGGGGAGTCATTCCCTCAGCCTTCAAAGTCTCCGCCAGCGCATATTGAACCATGAAGATCGCGGGATGGGTATACAGGATATCCTCAAATCTGGAACCCTTGCGCTTGGTGTTGAGATATAGCTCTTCTATTACGCTTTTGCCGGTCAGATCATGAAAAATACGGTCCAGCTGTTCCATGGATTGACGAAACACAGGCTGATTCTCGTACAATTCAAGACCCATTTTGTTGTATTGCGAGCCTTGCCCGGAGAACATAAACACCATTTCGCTGTGCATTACGGTACCTCCTGAATTTGAGCAGCTTATTTGAAATCAAAAACTCTGGCATTGTTCTTTCTGTTCCTGTATTTCACAAAATGATTGATGTCATCGATTTGGAAATACAGATTTCTTTTATAGAGATAGCTCATCTCTTTGCCCGGCGGATCGCCGAAGGAATGGCCCGGGAAAACCCGCACATGTGCCGGAATCATCCGGATCAGCCGGTGGATGCTATAATACATATCCTCTGCCGAGCCCCCCTCGCTGTCGCATAAGCCGCAGCCTTCGATAAATACCGTATCCCCGGAGAAAAGGTTGTCTTCGCCCCAGTAGCAGACACTTCCCTGCGTATGCCCTGGAGTCACCAGACAAGTAATCTGGGTGTCCCCGATACGTATCCGGTCCATGTCTTCAACGGTTCTGAGCCGGGTGCAGCGGTATCTGTAGTAGTCCGCCTCTGTTCTGGAAATATAGACCGACGGATGATAGAGCATTTCCAGTTTTTTGACCATATTGGTGTGATCGAAATGAGAATGCGTCAGCAGTACAGCCTCCAGGGAAGCGCCCTGCTTCTCCAAAATCTGAATCATCTGCGATACATCCCAGGACGGATCAACAACAAAAGCTTTACGGGAGGTCTTGTCAATTCCGAGATAAGCGTAGTTAGAAAAAGTCATACACTGCGTTTTGATGGTAAACAGATCATACGTTGCTTCCATGTCCGCCTCCTCGAAAATCTGGTTTGTCATATTTCCACAATTTTCTTTATGAATCTACTAAATTATCATCTACGATTTCCTTCAATGTCAATGAATGTTTATGCTGTATAATGTTAAAATTAGTATCATATTTTTGAATTTTTACCTTTTGTGCGCTGCGACAAGAACACAGTCGGCCATAAAGCGCCGTTCATCGTCGCCAGGGAAGACCTGAATGTCCTGATAACCGGCGTCCACGAATACTTTTTCCCAGGCATAAGGGTCAATAATCGGAGATTTATCGCGCAGGCTCCGGTCCTCGAACATCCACCAGCCTTCGGCCAGCCCCCAGACCATATCCACCCAGCGCAGGCGTTTGCAGGCCTCAATCAGCAGCATCAGACCATCCGGCACAAGCAGCGGCCGCAAATTGGCCAGCGTACCGCCGATATCCTTAGTGGCATGGACCACGTTCAGCCCGAGCACAACATCAAAGCTGTGAAGTGTCAGGCCTTGCTCTGCCGGATTTTTGCTGATATCAAAAGTTTTAAAGTGAAGAGAAGCGAATCCGGGCTCATCCTTCGCCTTGTTAATAAAATATTCGCCGATATCGGTGAAATAGTAGTTCACATTCGGGAGTTCTGCCAGATCCAGCAGCTGCCGGGTCAAGAGTCCGGTTCCGCCGCCGACCTCAAGAATATTGAGCGGTCTACCGCCTCCGTCCCTGGCGATCAGCATGGAGAGAATATCATGCACCACCCGGGCATAGACCCGTTCCCTGCCATGCTCCACGGTATCCCGGTTGCTCCGCTCCAGGGCGTCCGAGCTGCCCTTAGGGAACAGCACGCTGACAGGAGGGACCCGTCCGCTGAGCGCATCCTTATAATTGCCGGTGCAATAATCCAGGAACTGGAGCATCCCCCGGAACTCAGGGAAATCCTGCAGACAGGCCTCATACAGCTCCTGCGGCTGCGGAATCTCCGCTTCGGCCTTGATGAATTTGACGCGGCTGTTCAACAGCTTCACCACGCCGTCTTCCGCCAGCATGTCGATCATGCAGTCCAGCAGCTTGGTATACCCGGGGAGGATCTTCAGCCGCTTCACCCACTCTGTCCGGTCATGAATCGTGCCGGGAGTGGTGTCGAGACCGCACTGCCTGATATAACGGTAGGCATAGCTCATGCACAGCTCATTCAGACGCTCTTCCAGTCCCTCGTAGCCTTCGATTCCCCGTATGTCCAGCTCTGCTCTGCGCAATTGCTCAGCATCCAGAATTTGCGCGTAGCTGTCCCGCAGGCTGAAGGGTTCAGCCTCGGGCCGGAAGATGAACTCTTCCATCGCCCGGTGCAGCTGCTCATGATGCGTCATGAACAGGAAGTGGGCGGCGTCCTCCATTTCAACGCAGCGGGCCCCCGGAATTGCAACTGCCATTTCTCTGGATTGCCGGGTATTGATGATGGTGTCTTTTTTGCCGTATACGATCAGTACCGGCACCTGAATGCGGCCGATCAGCTGGATGGTCGAGTAGCTTTTGTGATTGCCGGGCAGATAATATTCCATGTACTTCGTGAAAATCTGCTTGTTGATGCTCTTCCCATACTCCATCAGCTCCAGGGAATCCAGTCCCCGCTCGACTGCTTCAAGATCCTTCTTCATCGCTGCGTCAGCATTCATTTGCGGGTTCTCATTGACGATTTCATAGATGGAGCTGACCAGGATCAGGCTGGAAACCCGCTCCGGATACTCCACGCTGAACGTTTGCCCGACGAGTCCCCCCCAGGAAATGCCGACAAAATCCACCGGCCCGCTCACTCCCAGATTGTCCAGCACCTCCGCAATCACCTCGACCCTGTGCTCCAGCGAGTAATTGTCGATATCCTCACTGAGTCCGCAGCCCGGATTATGGATACTGATGACCCGGCAGCGGCTTGAGAAATAATCGAGCTGATGCAGAATCATCGGCGAAGCCATACCCACACCTCCGACAATGACCAGCGGCTTGCCCTGACCGGAGATTACTACCTCCATCTTCTGACCGGCCGAGGTATTCACCAGCAGCTGGATGTATTTGTGCCGGACGCTATCCAGCTCAGCTGTGGACAGCGAAGGATAGTCCGTCCCGGGAGCATTGATGGAGGAATCTGCAAGCTTGCTCCAGAAGTCGAGGAAAAAGGTATCCGCACTGTTGACCAGCCACAGGGAATCCTGCCGGGCAGGGGTGAACTTCCCAGTCTCAGCGGGGCTTTGAGAAAGCAGGTGACCCGTAGGCTGTACTGCAGGCTCCCCGCTGAAGCTGACCTCTGCACCGGAGGATTGGGTCAGCAGGAATCCGGTTAAGGTATTGATCGTACTGTATTCAAAGAAGACATCCAGGGGAAAGCTGAATCCCAGCTTCTCCGTCAGATAGCTGTGAAAGGCCGTGAAGCTGATGGAATCAAACCCAAAGCTTTTCCAGTCGGCATCCGGGTGGATTTTGCCCGCCGGTACCTTAAGCAGCGTGGCTACTCCCTCCACCAGGAGCTTGTTCAATTGCGAGCCCAAATCCTGCCGGTCCGCAGGAGCCGCGATTAGCGGCTCCTCCTGGATCGGCGGCTGCGGCTGATGCTGTGGCTGGCCTGCATTACGCTGACTGTTCTCCCTGATGATCTTCAATGCTTCCTCCGGAGACATTTGCTGGCTCTCCACCAGCTTTAACAACTGCATTCTCGAATAGGTGCTCATTCCAAGAGATCCCCCACTAACAGATTTAAGTTCTCGGCGCTTATTTCCCCTTTGTGTACTTTGTTCAGCCACAGCAGCAGCTGATCGTCATCCAGAACAACCGGCTCTTCTTCCGCAAGTACTTCTGCTTCCGGAGTATGAGCCGGGCTTAGGGCAGACTCTGGCGCGCTTATGCGGTCCGGTCCGGGGAGCCAGTATCTTTCCTCATCAAAGGCGTACTCGGGAAGCGGCGTCTTGCGCAGCGGCTGCGGGTACCAGGCCGTCCAGTCGATGGCAACGCCCTGCACCCATAGCTGGGCAATCTTGTCCAGCTTCTCTCCCAGCAGCAGCTCATTCATGAACAAGCGGCTCTCCTCGCCGTCGAACAGCTTGCTGAGCGCCGAACGCTGGCTGCTCTGTCCTTCATGTATGCCCGCCTGATCCTGCTGCCCGGACAGGTACATTCCCAGCTTCCCGTGAAGCATGCTCAGGCTGTCGGCCACAATGGCCAGCCGTTCAGTCATTTCAGCGCGTCCGGTCTGCAGACTGTAAGCCAGCTGCTCCAGGGTGAGGCTGTCCGGCAGAGCAGTTCCTTCCAGGTGCACTCTACTGCGTCCCGCCGCGTAGTAACTGCTGATCCCCTCGGGATCGTGCTGCAACAGGAACATCACCAGACTATTCAGCGAAGAGAAGCCGTACACAGCGTCCTTGAATTCGAGAGTGAATTTGTCCTTCAGTAATTCCAGCAGCTGCACGTTCTTGACTGCGTCCAGTCCGTATTCCTCGAGCTCCGCTGCAGGATCAATGTCCTCACCGTCAAGAACCATCACCTGTCTGAACAAGGCAATGACATCGCGCCGCAGGCTTGTTTCCAGACTGTGGGCGTTGTCCTCCGCTGGAAGAGCCGCCTCTCCCGCAAGGCTGCGGGCGACAAAGGCCTGGAGTCTGCGGCTATTCTCCCTTAGACTGCTTTGGCTTTTGGCAGACAGAATAATGATGTGCCTGGAGCGGCTCTGTGCAGGCAGCTCAACCGGCGGATTGCGGTATTCTTCCAGAATGATATGCGCATTGCTTCCGCCTACACCAAAAGCGCTGATGCCCGCCCGGCGCGGAATCTCACTGCCCCGGCTTCCGGCAAGCGGCTTCCATGGGACAGTTTGCCCTGCAATGCTAAGACCGCTGCCTTCCAGCTTGATATAGGGATTCAGCTCCTTGAAGTGAATATTGCCCGGAATCTTCCCGTGCTTCATGGACAGCAGCACTTTGCTTACACCCGCTATGCCTGCCGCCGATTCCAGGTGGCCGATTGCTGTTTTGACCGAGCCGATTACGCATTGCGGCAGCTCTGATTCCGGCTTGCCCCACTCTTGATACAGAGCCCTGAATGCCTTTTTCAGTCCCTCTACTTCAATCGGATCGCCCAGGCTGGTACCTGTTCCGTGCGTCTCAATATAAGTGACCGTGGAAGGGTCTATGCCTGCCCGCTCATGTGCGCGGATAATGACTTCCGCCTGGGATTTGGCATTCGGGGAAGTAATCGAATTCGATTTCCCGCCGTGGTTGACCGCTGTTCCCCGGATCACGCCATGAATATAATCCTTGTCCCTAAGCGCGGCAGACAGCGGCTTAAGCAGCAGCGCCCCTGCCCCTTCGCCTCTCACATACCCGTCGGCGTCCTTGTCGAAGGTCTTGCATTTCCCGTCCTTGCTCAGCATCCCCAGGCTGCTGCCAGCGATGAACAGGTTCGGGCTGGCGATCAGATTGATTCCGCCTGCGACTGCATATGGACAGCCTTCATGCCAGATCGATTCCACCGCCCGGTGGATGGCTACCAGCGAGCTGGAGCAGGCCGTGTCAATCGGCTCGCTCGGTCCGCTCCAGTTGAAGAAATAAGAAATCCGGTTCGTCAGCATCGTGCGGGTCAGCGTGGTGGCAATCTCATCCTTCAGCAGCAGCTCCTGATAATCCCCGTTCGATACCCCGATGAATACCGAGGTCCGGGTACCCGACAGCTCCTCCGGCTTGTAGCCCGCATTCTCAAGCGTATGCCATACGGTCTGGAGCATATGTCTTTCCTGCGGGTCCATCTTCTCCGCTTCCACCGGCGAAATGCCGAAGAAGAGCGGATCAAAGGTGTCGATGCGCTTTAGGAAAGCACCGTATTTCACATCGGTTCTGCCCGTCTCTCTGCGCGGGTCGCCGTAGCGGTTCTGCCAGATCCAGCGGTCTTCAGGAATGGTGGTGACCATGTCCTTCTGCGCTTCCAGATTGGACCAGAACTGCTCCAGATTGTCCGCTCCGGGCATCATCCCGCTCATGCCCACGATAGCGATAGGCTCCCTGGTGTCCGGCAGGGCACCGGTGTTCCGCCCTGATCGATCCGCCAGGTCCGGGAACACGGAGGTATCGGGTTTGCGGTGCAGCAGCCTGAATGCAGTCTCCGGCTGAAGGTGGGGTTGCCGTGCTTCCGCTTGCAGGGCCTGAACCGGGAGGCGTTCGCCGCCTCGTTCCGGCGGTGCAAAATGAAGGTCAATCACCGTCCGGTATTCACCGTATATCGCTTCCGCAATGGCAGCCGGAGTAGACTGCTCGAAGAACAGCGTTGGTGTAATCTCCACTCCCAAGGCCCGGTTGATAGCATTCGACAGCTCAGTGAACGAGATCGAATCAAAGCCAAGCTCACTGAGATCAGAATCCCGGCTGACCTCGCTCCGGCTGCTCTTGAGAATATCCGCCATGATGCCGATGAGCGCTTCCTCCAGCTGATGGCTTCGTCCGTTATCCCCAGACGCAGCGGCCGCAGCGGCGAAACTGCTCTCCGGCTGCCGGCTTTGCCGGCTGGCTTGGCGAAATTGGCCGGTGAAGGTACGGATGAGCTTCTCCCTGTCTCCCGATACCGACATCACCTGGTTCTCCCGGAAGGACAGGCTGTCTTCCAGGGCCCGCAGTCCCTGTTCATCGGACAGCGGGTTCATCCCAAACCTGGACCACAGCAATTCCCTGGTTGCGCCGTCCACCTGCATGCCGCCATTTTCCCACAGGGACCAGTTCACTGCGGTATCGCTTCTGCCCCGCTTCTCATTCATCAGTGCTACATAATGATCCAAAAAGCTGTTGGCATAGGCATAATCGCTCTGGCCGATATTTCCGACTAACGCGGTTGAGGAGGAGAAGGGCACGAACAGCAGCTCCGGATTTTCCCGTGACAACGCCCGGTACAGATATACGGTTCCGTATACCTTGGGACTGAGCACATCGGCAATATCCGCCATGTTCTTCTTAACCAGCAGCGAATCCTTGATTACTCCGGCGCAATGAATGACCCCATCCAGCTGGTTAAACAAATTCTTAATCTCCGCTACCGTAAGCTCCACCGCTTTCGCATCGGCCAAATCCATCGAAAGATAGACCGCCTCTGCACCCAGCGACTTCAGCCGCTCAAGCTTGGCCGGGTCACCTTCCGGGCTTCTGCCGCACAGCACCAGGCGCGCCTGGTAATTCTCTGCGAGATGCTCGGCAACCCTATAGCCCAGTCCGCCGAGTCCGCCGACAATCATATAGACACCGCGGGCCTTCAGCCTGCGCGTATGCTCCCGGGGCGGCTGTGCAGGGATTAACTGGCGGGTATATCTGCAGCCCGCTTCATATTTCACCTCATGCTCAGGCTGGCTGCCTGAAAACTCCTGTTCCAGCACATGATTCAACCTGCTGTGATCCTTAATATGGATCAGACTGCCCTGCAATTTGGGACTCTCCAGCACGGCTGAGCGGAAGAACCCGGACAATGCGCTATAGGCGGCCACCGTTTTCTCATCGCGGTATATGCAGAACAGGCGGACCGGGCTTCGGAACCCGAAGGAAGCCAGCCATTTGGACAGATGGAACACGGGATAGACGTCCTGAGCCACACACTCTCTGACCGTCCGGGCGCCTGTGCCGCTAAGCAGATAAACAATCTGCAGCTTCGTATCCTCAGCAATGCCGCAGGCTTCGGCCAGTCTCGTATAACTCTCCGGATCGGCTGGATCAATCTGAAACTGATTAACGGCTAGTGCCTTGTACACTGAGCCAAAGCTCACCCGAATGGCTGGGTCCCCAAGTGTGTTTGTCAGACTCGCCTCCTTCTCCGCCAGAGCTCCGCCCATGAGCAGTAGTCTGGTTCCCGGTGCGGACGGCAGCGCAATTGGCTCTAGGGGACTCTCCACCCAGCCCGGGGCCAAATAGACCAGCTCACTTCCGGCGGACTTTGGCTGCGGCACTGCTGCGGAAGCTCCCGCCAGCGGGTTCACCTGAAACGGACGGATGGCAAGCTCTTTCATTCTTGAAACCACTTGTCCTGCTTCTGCCACAAAAGCGATATCGAATTTCAGTCCCTGACCCGGCGAACGCTGAACATAGGCGTAGGCGGGCTGTACAGAAGCATCCAGAATTTCGAGCTGCCCCAGCACGAACGGCACAAACAGCACCTGCCGGTCAATCAGTCCGGTCCGGTAGGCAAAAGCCACCGCAGACTGCAGGCCTCCGTCGGTCAGGGTCGGGTGCAGCTGATAATGATCCAATGTGGTCATAAGACGGTCCGGAACAGCCAGCCTGGAGACGGCTTCGGACGGATTGCAGTACAATGCCTGAATCCCCGAAAACCGGCTGCCCAGCTCAGCGCCCAAGCTGCCCAGCAGTTCATAATAGGCACACGCTTCCTGCTCCCCTCCGCTGCTTCTGCCGATTATGGCGTCGATATCCAGGCTCTCCTGCCGGAAGTCCCTGGAAGAACCCAGCTCCAGCTTGCCCTGGGCATGCTCCACCCGCTGCCCGCCTTGCTCGGAGTAAATCCTGAAGTCAATCCCTTGGGGTCCGGGCTGCAGAGCGGTTCTGACCAGTAACGCTTCCTTGTCCACAAGCACCGGACTCGACCAGACCACATTGCGGATTCCGGTTACAACATGCTTAGGATCGGCCAAGGCTCCGGCTGCCCGGACCATCTCCAGATAGACAACGCCCGGCAGAACATGCCCATGATCCGCCAGATAGAACTCATCGCCCTGAAAGGTCTTCCCGAACTCCTGTTCATACAGCGTCGACAGGTTGCGGTCGATCAGGGCGTGCAAGGCTGGCTCCGAGACCATAGTCTTGACGGAAGCGGGGTCTGCCTTCTTCAGCGGCATCCAATACCGGGTCTGTGCAAATGGATAGCTCGGTAAGGAAACTCTCGCCGGACGCGCATTCCCGTATAGCTCGGTCCAGGAAATACGGGCTCCGGCTGTCCAGGCCTTGGCGAGGGTAACGTGATCCGCAGACGCCAAGGCATGGGCGATAACCGCTTGTGAATAGTCCTCAGCTCCTGTCTCTGAACGGGATTTCTTAACGCTGCCCGTGTACAGGCCGGGTGCTTCGTATCCGCCGCAATAGGCGGCCAGCCTGTCCCGTAACTCCTCTGCAGTGGCTGCGACGGTAGCCAGCCGTTCCTCCAGCTCTTCGCGTCCCACCTGGAGCGTGTAGGCGATCCCTCGCATATCTACAGCCTCGGCTAGAGCGCCGCGGAAGAGTGCGGCGTATTCGCGCAGCCGGTCACTGTTCTTGGCCGACAGGAGGAATACCACAGGTTCATCCGCAGGTTGCGCAGGAGCCGCAGACGGCACATACTCCTCGATGACGGCATGGGCGTTCGTGCCGCCGAAGCCGAAGGAGCTGACACCCGCGCAGCGTGGTAAGGACTGGCCAGACGCGTCCACCTTGGCCTCCCAGGTCTTCGTGCGTTCCAGCACGTAGAACGGGGAGCCTTCCAGTTGAATGTAAGGATTCAGCTCCTTGAAATTCAGGTTACCCGGCAGCTTGCCCCTGGAGAGGGATAGCAGAACCTTAATCACTCCGGCAATACCGGAAGCCGGCTCCAGATGCCCGATGTTCGTCTTGAGCGCGCCCAGACCGATCTGCGGACCGGGGGCCGGAGCCTGTCCCCGGCTCTGGTACAGCTCGGAGAAGGCTTTTTTCAGCCCGTTGATTTCCACCGGGTCGCCCAGCTCCGTTCCTGTTCCATGCGTTTCGATATACGATACCGCAGCCGGATCTACGCCCGCTTCGGTGAAGGCCTGAACCACCAGCTCAGCCTGTGCATCCGAATTGGGAGCGGTAAGGGAATGACCCCGGCCGCCGTGATTCTCGGCTGTGCCTTTGATCACGCCGTAAATGTGATCGCCATCCGCCACGGCCTGATCCAGCGGCTTCAGCACTACGACGCCGACGCCTTCTCCTTTGACATAGCCGTTCGCACTGCGGTCAAAAGTTTTGCACTGCCCCTCCGGTGAGAATACACCCATGACTCCAGCACCTACATAGGTATTGGGATCAAGCATCAGGCTCACCCCGCCTGCCAGCGCAAGGCTGCTCTCGCCATGCTGAATGGATTTCACCGCCCGGTGCAAGGCTACGAGACTACTGGAGCAGGCGGTATCAATTGATTCACTGGGCCCTTTGAAATTGAACAGGTAAGAGATGCGGTTGCTAAGTAAGGCTGTTGCGTTGCCGATACTGGACTGGGCCTGAATCTTCTCCATATTCGCGGACAATAACTGCTGGTAATCGGTAAACTGAACGCCGGAGAATACGCCCACTTGCCGGGAAGCAAGTGTAGACATTTTATATCCGCTGTCCTCCACCGCTTTCCAGACCGCCTGAATATATAATCTGTGCTGGGGGTCCATCAGCTCCGCTTCGCGGGGCGACAGCTGGAAGAACTTGGCGTCAAGGGTATCGTGACCGCCGATAAAGCCGCCCCAGCGTGAATTGGTGCGGTTCTCAGCCTGCGGGTCGGTGCTGTAATAGGCCTTCCAGTCCCAGCGGTCTGCAGGAATCTCCCGGATCTGATTCTCCTGGCGCTCGAGGAAATTCCACAGCTCCTCCGCCGTGTCTGCACCCGGCAGCTTGAAGCTCACGCCAATCACCGCCACATCCCGCCGCATCGCAGCTTCCGGCACGGCCTTTGTGCGGCTGGTCTTGCTGCGGCCGGAGAATTTCTGTGCCAGCGGCAGCAGCGCGGGCGGCTGTGCCTCCCCTATACCTGCACCTGCTCCATTGGAGCGGGGCAGACCGGCAGGATTTTCCTGCGGAACGGATTGTGCCACCGGAGCAGATAGTGCAGCAGGATCAATCTGCGGATTCGGCTGGATTGCCTCCTGTGCCGCCAGCGGTGCAATACGTATCTGCTGCTCAAGTGAATCAGTCACAGGAGTCGCCGCAGCATAATGCGCCTGAACCTCCCGGCTGAATTCCTCCAGCAGGAACGGGGTCAGCTCGCTCAGTGTGGTTTTGGCGAAAAAGACAGCCGGAGAGAGTTCAATTTCATACAGCTCGCTTAACCCGTCAGCAAATTCCTTCAGTGAAATCGAATCAAAGCCGAAATCGCCCATGTTCTCCTCCGGGTTCAGCCTGCCGGGCTGTGTCTGCAAAATTTGCGCCGCCAGGTGCAGCACATCGCGCATTACCTGTTCTTCCATGGACTCGGTTGTATTCCCCGTATGCTCCTCCAACTTTGCTATTCCTCCTCTGGCCTGCTCGGCCTCCTTCGGCTTCAGCCTCAGCTGCGTTTCCAGCCTTGTTCGTTCCCCGTATACTACTGCAGCTTGCTGCTCCTGGCCCGCCAGGATGGCTTCAAAAGCGCTGATGCCCAGCGCCTCTGTTAAATACCCCATCCCGGAAGTCTGCAAATAAAGCTGTTCCCCCTGATTGTCCAGGTGCATTCCGCCGGCTTCCCATAGCGGCCAGTTTATGCAGACGCTTCTGCCCAGCCGTTCGCCTTTCTCCGCCCGTTCATGCCTGCGGCGGCAAAACCGGTCCAAAAACCGGTTCGCTACAGCATAATCACATTGTCCGAAATCCCCAAGCAGGGATGAAGTCGAGGAAAAGGCGGCAAAGAAATCCAGCGGCACCTGCTGCGTGGCTTCATCCAGAGCAGCAATACCCGCAATTTTCGGCTGAAGAATCTCTGTGAAGGCAGCCGTGCTTTTCTGAAAAATAAGCTGATGGCTCGCTTGTCCCGCCGCATGAATCACACCGTTAATGAGTCCGTAATGCTGCTTGGCCAGCCGGACTGCCGAATGTACTTCAGCGGGCTTCGCAATATCGCAGGAAAGATACAGCGCTTCTCCACCGTGGGCACGCAAGACCGCCAGTTTATCCTCCACGGAGGCTGAAAGCGGACTTCTGCCCAGCAAAACCAGCTTCGCCCGGTAATTCTCCGCGAGATGAGTGCCCAGGATCATGCCAAGCGCACCGGCTCCGCCAGAAATCATATACACGCCGCCTTGCTTCAGAAGAGCAGGCCCGTCTGCCCCCAGGTTAAGCTCGCTGAACTGCTGCTCAAATCGGCAGCCACCCGTATATCTCACTTCATGTGCAAAAGCAAAGCGGGTCAGCAGGCTTTCCTCCCGGATGAGTTCCGCCAGATTCGCAACTCCATCCCGTAGCTCGACATGGGTGAAGCGAAGTCGCGGATATACCCGCTGCAGCGAGCTGCCGTAGGCTCCCAAAGCTTCGATTGCAGGCTGCTCTCCGCCGCCGCTCCGGGAGATGGACAGCCAGCGGATATTAAGCCGCAGCTTAAGGGCATGAAAGGCCTGAACCCAATGAAAAATAGTGAAAATAGCACCGGTATCCGGCGGTGTCATTGAATCATCCGGCGGCGCGGTATTCTTCCAGAGCATCGCCATATAGGCGATTTGCAGGTTGTCCCTGGCAGCTTCAGCCAGCACAGCGGTATAATCCTGCTCCACCGCAGGATTGATCGTGTAAGTATGACCGTCTTGTTTGTGGAAGGAGCTTCCCGCCAGCACGGTAATTACAGTGAAATCCCGGCTGAGTTCCCTCGCTGCCGCCTGGCCTTCCATGTCCTCTGCCTCTATAAACAGCAGCATTGCCTTAGCCTCTTCCTTAGAGGGGATCGCCGGGGCTTGCGGAACGGGGGCGGATTCCGCCCACAGCTCCTGGAAAAAGATTAATTCCTTACGGTCTTCCGGTTTGTCCATGCTCATTGTGCTGACCACCAACCTATGTTTGATATGCTATATTCTGGCGCTAGCCCTGTTCAGACGGTTGCCGGTACTACCGGCCGTTCTGCGTCTAAGACTGGGGCTCCTGTGAGCTTCAGGGTCAGCTCTTCCATGGTCATCAGAACCCGCGCTTGCGGATCAAGGATCGAGATGTCAATTGCTGTCAGCCCGTCACTCATCGTCCGCCACCGGGCGAGTACCTGAACGTCCCGGGTCAGCGGACCGAGCACTGTACATCTCAGCAGCTTGCGGTATTCCACCCGGTCTGCCTGTGCAGCCAGCCGCACCAGGCAACCCAGCAGTTCTTCAACAGCCGAATAGTGAAGCAGCGCCCGGTTCTGCGCCGAGTCCAGAGGTTCTTTAAGGCGAACGCTGATTGCTGCCTGATGTGCGCCGGTCCGCAGCTCATGAATAGTCTCAATATGCTGAAAGGCGGTGGCATTAGGCGCAGGCCACGCAGCGGACGCGCCCAGTTCAGCCATACGGAATGGCATTACTGCGGCTGCAGGCCTGTAAGGAGCTGCTGTGACTTTACCCTGGGCGCAAATAACATAGTCGCCTTGCTCGTTGTCATAGCCTGTCTCACATTCAATGTGCGCTCCAGCTTCATACAGCGAAGTCACTAGGCTGTCCGCTGCCCCAGGCTGCGGCTGCACTCCCCATATCACATCCTCAATCACATGGCAGGGCGACTCCAGTGACAGCTCTGCGGTGATGCGGAACAGCTCGATAAACGCTGTATTCGCCAGTCCGCTGTTCCTATCAGACGCCTGAAGGACCGTCTCGTACCGCTGCTTGCTGAAGCTGGACAGATTGCGGTCCACCAGCGGATGCAGCTTGCGTTCTTCCCCGCCCTTTGCGGAAGCCGGCGATTCGGTCCGGGTGATCCAGTAACGCTCTCTTTCAAAAGCATAGGTCGGCAGCGGTATAATCCGCACTTCCTCGCCCGAATGCAGCTTCGGCCACTCAACCTCGGCCCCCTGCACCCATTCAGCTGCTACTTCTGCAGCAACTCCGGCCGTGAGCACTGTCCCTTTCGTCCGCTTGGATACTCTGCCGGAATAGATGTCTTCCAGGTTCTCACCGGCCAGATAGCTGTCCAGCTTCGCCTGTAATTCCGTGATGCTGGTACAGGCAAAGGCCAGGCGGCAGGTCATTTCTTCCCGTCCGGTCTGTAAGGTGTATGCGGCATCCGCAAGCGCGGTATCCGGATTGCCTTCCAGGAATGAGCGCAGCTTCATGGCCATTTGCTTCAGGGAATACGGTGTCTTGGCTGACAGCACGATGACCTGAGCATCGCTGCTGTGTCCGTTGCCGGAACCAGGCTGTGCCGAAGGAACACCCGCCTGGACTTCAGCGCTGTATTCCTCAATAAGCACATAGGCATTGGTTCCGCCGGCCCCGAAGGAACTGACACCGGCCCGCCTTACGGCTGATCCGTCCGGTCCGGCCACCGTCCAAGGTGCCTGCTCATGCTGTACACGGAAATAGGAATTGGCAAAATCAATATTGGCATTGGTCTGCTCAGCATGGATGGAAGGGGCAAGCTGCCGGTGTTTCATCTGCAGAAGCACCTTCGTAATGGAGGCAATGCCTGCTGCCGCTTCCAGGTGGCCGATATTGGATTTGACCGAACCGATGGCACAGGACTGCTTGGGCGGATTTGCTTCAGCAAATACCTGATTGAGCGAATTAATCTCGATGGGATCTCCCAGCTTGGTCCCTGTGCCGTGCGCCTCGACATAAGAGAGGCTGCTTGCATCCACTCCCGCCTGCTTCAGCGCCTTGGAGATCAGGCTGACCTGGGCATTCGGATTCGGAACGGTATAACCGCTGACCTTGCCGCCATGGTTGATTCCGGTCGCCTTAATCACGCCATAGATATGATCTTTATCCTTAATCGCTTCGCTCAGAGGCTTTAAGAGAACGGCCCCCACCCCTTCGCCGGGGACAAAGCCGTCAGCGGCATCGCCGAAGCTGTGGCATTTCCCCGTCGGAGACAGCATCTTGGTCTGGCACATCAGCACATATTTATAAGGATGCAGATATAAGTTCACTCCGCCCGCTACCGCGAGGCGGCATTCTTTGTTCTTCAGGCTCTCGCACGCCGCATGAATGGCGGCAAGTGACGACGAGCAGGCGGTGTCTATCGCCAGACTGGGACCGCTGAAGTTGAACATATAGGAAATCCGGTTGGCGATGGACCAGGGCGACACGTTCGGCATGGCCGAAAGATTGCCCCTTTCCCATTCCTCCGGTCCCCACAGCTGGTACGAATAGGTGGTCGCTCCGGCAAAAACGCCGATATTCGCGCCGTGTTCCTCCCCGTCCCGCTGCAGCTTCTTCTTGGTGTAGCCCGCATCCTCCAGAGCCGACCAGACCGTCTCGGCAAACATCCGTTCCTGCGGGTCCATGATCACTGCTTCCCGCGGCGCAATATTAAAGAATGCCGGATCGAATTTGTCCACATCATCGAGGAACCCGCCCCACTTGCTGTACATCTTGCCTTCCTGCACCTTCTCGAAGCTTCCGCCCAGATATTTCTTATAATCCCAGCGGTCTGCGGGAATCTCGCGGATACAGTCTCTTCCGCCAGCGATATTATCCCAGAATTCGTAAATATCTCCGGCCAGCGGATATTTCCCGCTTAGACCGATAATTGCGATCTCTTCGCCCTTCCCGGCCGCCGCATGGGCTGTACCCCTTTGCCCGCCTTGTCCCGAGAAGGAGGTCAGTTCTTTCCATACCAGCGGCTGGGCGGCAGAGATTACCGGCTGGCCTGCCAAATCAGCGGTTGAAGAAGAAACAGCCTGCTCCGGGAGCTCCCGGCCTGAACCGTGAGAGTGGAACAGCTTGTTCAAAGCACCGGTGTAGCGGCTGACCATATGTGCAGCGAGGCTCTTAAGGGTCTGGTATTCAAACAGCAGGGTCTTGGAGATCTCGCCGAGATCCTCTTCCAGCTTGCCGTTGAAATAGCCGACCATCACCGATTCAATGCCGTATTCCTCAAATTCGGCGGTAATATCAATCTCTTCCGGCTGAAGCTTAAGCAGTCCGCTGAACAGCTCCGTCAGGTAGTGCAGCGTCCGGTCCAGCAATTCAGTGCCAGAGAGGCTGCTATCTTCAAGCTCCTCCGGGTGAATCTCCGCTTCCGCCGGATTAACACGGTTAATCCGTTCCAGCAGCCTGCTTACGCGCTCCGGCTGACCGTATCCGACAATCAGCGGATTGATATTGCCCTGCTGGAGCAAGTATTCAAAAGCTGCGATGCCCTGCTGAACAGGGAGCGGCGTCAGGCCGGTCTGCAGCTCCAGCATTCTCCGCTGTTCCGTGGTCAGCTGCATGCCGTCCGCTTCCCACAGCGGCCAGGCCACGGAGAAGGTGCGCCCGGACCGGGCACCTGCTTCAGCCAGCCGTTCACGGTAGACCGCGAATTCATTCATGAAGCTGTTCGCATAGGCGTAATCCGCCTGCCCGGGATTGCCTGTCTCTCCTGTAATGGAGGAGAACAGCAGGATGAAATCCAGCTTCTCCTCCTGCGCAGCCTGATCCAGATTCAGTGTGCTGAGGATCTTGGAGGAGATGACCTGGTCAAAGTCTGCCTGGTCTTTGTTCAGAATAAAAGCATCCCGGTGAATCCCCGCACAGTGCAGAATGCCGTCAATCCGGCCGTATTTCTGCTTCACATAGCCGACAAGCTCCCCTGCTTCCTGCCCGTCTGCGGCGTCCGAAACGAGGTATTCGGCAGAACCCCCGTGCGCCCGGAGCGCCGCGAGCTTCTCCTCCTTCTCCCGGTCCAGCGGCGAACGGCCGGTCAGGACAAGCTGCGCCTGCGCCGTTTCGGCCAAATAAGCGGCGAACACGCGCCCCAGCCCGCCAAGCCCACCTGTAATGATGTACACACCGTTTGCTCTGACGGTCACCGGAGTGCCGGGCTTTGCTTCACTTCCGGCTTGAACGAGCCGCTTGACGAACCGGCCCGCGCTGCTGTATTGAACCTCTTGCTCCCCAGGGTCCAGCAGCAGCTCTTGTTCCAGAATGGAATGAAGCTCCTCCTGCGGCAGCGAAGCTGCCAGGGAGACGGTCTTGAAGTTGTAATTCGGGCTCTCCAGATGCAGCGTCTTGATGAATCCGCCCATTGAGGCATCCAGCAGACTGCCAGCATCCCCTGTCTCCCTGAAGGCATACAGCAGCCGGATGCCGGCCGCAGCCTTACTCTCCATCAGCGCCTGGGTCAGGAACAGCAGCGGGTATACGCTGTGATTCATCTTGTCCTGTGGCTTCATTGCAGCCGAAGCTGCCAAATATATAATCTGCGTCAGGCTTACACGCCGCGCCTGTAGAGATTCCAGCAGCGTATGAATATGCTGCTTGTCGTCAAAGCGCAAGCTGTAGAGATTGTCACCAAGCTGGGCATATTGCTCCCCGGCGGTGACGAAGATCAGCCTTGCGCCCGCTGCGAAGCTGCGCTTGAAGTGCGGCAGCTCCTGTATATCATCCAGGAACAGCACCACATCACCGGTCAGATTTCCGGCCGTCTCCTGCGGACTTGGGGTCCACGCGGTGGTGTAATACTGGACGGTTTCCCGTTCCTGTACCTCCTGTGCCTGAAGAGCGGCAAGACGAACGCCTTGCATTATCCAGATCACTGTCCCATCTCCGGTTAATACAGCCAGTGTGTATTCATCCCCGGCAATGTGCTCGGCACGAATCACGAATTGCTGCAGCGGCTTGTGCCGGAATGACATTTGGCGGATGGAATGCAGCACCGCCGGATGCTGCGGCTGCTCCAGCGCAGCGAGGGCCAGCAGAGTGTGGCAGGCTGAATCCACGGCCTCTGCGGAGAGGGAATCCGCTGCCGGAGCTTCCCCCAGATCAACAAAGGCCAGCAAGCTGTTCTTGTCTTGCCGCAAGCCGGTGACATGCTTCAGTCCGGACTCAATGCCATAGAGTAAGCGTAGTGCCTGCCGGGCCTGCTTCAGAACCGGCTCCCCTTGTCCTGCTTCCGGGATATCCTTCATTGCATAGACTGCATCTACGGTCTGGTTAGCCTCTTCAACTGCCTCACATTGAAAGACAACGTGCTCACCGACCCGGATCTCGGCCGCTCCGGTTCCCCTGTCCGGGAAAATGTGAACGTCCAGTGCCGGCGGAAGCTGCTGCCGGTCTATCAGACCCGACCATGCCATATTCTCCAGCAGCAGCCCTTCCTGCTTGTAACCGGCCAGCTCCAGTGCTTCCCGCGCAAACGCCAGCAGCCCGAAGCCGTTCATGTATTCTTGTCCCTGCCAGGTGTAGGGCTCATAGAAGCTGCTGATCACCGCAGACCGGGAAGAGAAACGGTAGCCGTCGATGGTGGACAGATTATGCTCGACCAGCTCTCCCATACCAGCAGTCTCCGGGACCAGAGCCGGGACGCGGATTTCCCGCCGCTTCACCTCGCTGACCCAATAACGGTTCCGGGCAAAGGGGTAAGTCGGCAGCGGAACTCTTGTACAGCTGTCTGATTCATACAGCTTCCGCCAGTCCACATCCAATCCCAGGGACCAGAGCTGGGCTATTTTACCGGTATTGCCGCCGTCCAGCAGCAGGTCTACATAAGAGATTCCCGCCTGACCCGCATTGAACAGCTCGATATAATCCTTGAAGCCTTTGACATTGCCACGGTATACCTTGCCGCCCGGTAATCGGCCCTGATTGAATTCGTCCAGCAGCGCTTTGAGCTCGGAGACCGAACCGGCAATGATCGCCAGCCTCTCTGCAAAAGACTCCCGTCCCACCTGCAGCGTATAGGCAATGTCCTTAAGACTGGCCGCTTCCGCTTCTGGCAACTCCAGATACTGTGCCAGCTTCAGCGCGTAAGCCTTCAGCCGGTCCTCTGCTCTGGCGGATAAGACAATGATGTACGGCTCTCCGCTGCCTTTGCTGTCTTGACTGCTGCTCTGCGGGGCCGGGATATATTCCTCCAGAATAATATGCGCGTTGGCTCCGCCTGCCCCAAAGGAGCTGACCCCTGCCCGGCGCGGATATTCCTTCTGAACTCCGCCTTCCGGCAGCGATACACGATCCCACGGACCCGCCTGCCGCTGCACATAAAAAGGCGTTTCCTCAAAGTTAATGTGGCCGTTGAGCTCCTCGGAATGAAGCGAGGGAACAATCACACCGTACTTCATTTGCAGCAGCACCTTGGTGATGGCCGCGATCCCGGCCGCAGATTCGCAGTGTCCGATATTGGACTTCACTGAGCCGATGGCACAAAACTGCTTGTCGCCTGTCCCCTCCTTGAATGCTTTGACCAGGCCGCTGACTTCAATCGGATCACCGAGCGAGGTTCCTGTGCCATGGGCTTCGATATAATTGACCGTACGCGGATGAATTCCCGCAGCCTGCAAGGTCTCCTGGATCACCGCACCCTGCATGGTCGGATTCGGCACGGTATAGCCTGTGGTTTTGCCGCCATGGTTGATGGAGCTGGCTTTGATTACGGCGTAGATATGATCGCCATCCTGTACTGCCCGGTCCACCGTTTTCAGTAGAACAGCGCCAACGCCTTCCCCGGGAACATATCCGTCTCCGCCTTCACCGAAGCTTCTGCACCGCCCATCACTGGCCGCGAACTTCTGCTGGCTTAGGAATATGTATTTATCGGGATGAATGGAGACATTCACACCCCCCGCGATGGCAAAATCGCTCTCGCCCCTGCGGATGCTGTCACAGGCAAGATGGATCGAAGTGAGCGACGAGGAACACATCGTATCCAGTGCGATACTCGGTCCATTCAGGTTGAGATGATAGGACACCCGGTTGGCAATCGACGCATAGACGGAGGATAAGGCGATTTTATTGCCGTCAATCTCGGCATCCAGGAGCTGATACTGGCCATACATCACACCGGCAAAAACACCGCCCTTGCGGCTGCCCAGCGTATCACGTGTATATCCGGCATCCTCAATGGCACTGTAGGCGCACTCCAGGAACAGCCGCTCCTGCGGGTCCATAATCTCCGCTTCCCGGGGCGATATATTGAAGAACAAAGCGTCAAAGCGGTCCACATCGTCAAGGAATCCGCCCCATTTGCAGTACATTTTGCCGAGCTGATTCTTATCGGTAGTGTAATATTCGTCAATGCTCCAGCGGTCTGCGGGAATCTCGGTAATGCAGTCCTGCGCCTGAAGCAGGTTATTCCAGAAGGCCTGCAGATCCGGGGACATCGGGAATTTTCCGCTGACGCCGACGATCGCAATATCCTCATTCACCCGGCTGCGGTCCCGCTGCCTGGCAGCTTGCCCGGCGTTTGCGGAAGGCTGAATCCGCTTAGGCGGAATAGGCGTTTTGCCTGGGAGCTGCGGACGCACATCTGAACGAAGTCCTTGCGGCGGCACGGCAGCCTTCTTGGCGGCAGGAGGCTCAATCAGACCGGCGAGTGCCTCCCTGTGCTGCTCAGTGAAATATTCGCTTAATTCCCGCAGCGTCTGGTATTCGAACAACAGCGTTTTGGACAGCTCGCCGAAGCTGGCCTCCAGCTCCTCGTTGATGCTCATCGCCATAATGGAATCAAAGCCGATCTTCTCGAACGAATCATCCAGTCCCAGCGCATGCGGCGGGATTTTGGTGACTTTGATGAAAATACTCTTCAAATATTGCTCCGCGCCTTGCTTCAGCGCCTCCGTATCTATAGATATAGCGGGTGATGCTTCAGGCAATAATACAGCTCCGCCACCGGCAACCGCCGTGTCAGCCCTTGACTTGTCCCCCTGCTGCGGATAATTGATTGCCTCTACCGCTTGCTCTATCCGTGCAGCATCGCCATAGAGTACTAAGGCATTCTCCGCCATATGGCAGCTGAGCTTATCGAAGGCATCCAGTCCCTCGGCCGTAGGCAGGACCGATATCCCAAGGTTCCTCCGCATAATGTCCAGGCTGTCCGCTGTCGTCATCATCCCGCCCTCCTGCCACAGCGGCCAGTTGACGGAGAGGATGTTTACACCGGCAGCGGCTCTTTTTTCATTGGCAAAATGGTCCATGAAGCTGTTGGCGTAAGCATAATCGCATTGCCCCACATTGCCGGTCACGGCGGAGATGGAGGAGAACAGCAGCATGAACTCCAGCGGCTCTTGCCCAAATGCCTCATACAGGTTCTGCGTACCGGCAACTTTCGCGGTCAGCACCCGTTCAAGCTCTTCCCGCTTCTTATGCAGGATGAAGGAATCGCTGGTCATTCCGGCACAGTGCAGGATGCCCTGAAGCTGGGGGAAGCTGGCTTTGACTTCGGAGAGCAGCGCCAGGGTATCGGCTGGACTTGCCACGTCGGCACAGACATACCTCACCTGATTACCGTTTCTGTGCAGCGCCTGCAGCTTCTCTTCCAGCGCACGGTTCAGCGGCGTTCTTCCGGTTAGAATAAGGGTGGCTGAACAGGTATCTGCCAAATGGCGGGCCAGCGTGTAGCCGAGCGCACCCAGACCGCCTGTGATGAGGTAGACCGGATGAGCTGCGGGACTTTGCTGCCGTACAGGGAGGTGATCTGCCGGAGCAGTATACCGTTCAAGAACCGGCACATACCGCCGGGAACCCCGGTAATGAATTTCCCGGTGGCCGTTCTGCATGGAGCCAAGCTCCAGCAGCAGCTGCTCCAGCAGTTGCGGGTCAAAAGCTTCGCGGCTCAGATCGGTGGATACCGTCTTGTACAACAGGCCGGGGTTCTCGATCATGACACTTTTCACAAAACCGTCCAGTGCAGCATGCACCGCGTGATTCTCCGCTTGTTTATATTGGAACAGGATATTAACCTTTGCGCGTTTTTTGAAGGACAGAAGGGCTTTGGTCAGCGCAAACATTGAATATACGCCGCTCTCCATGGCAGCATCCGCCTCTCCATCGGCCACTTCCTCCTGGGACAGGAGATGAAGAATGCTGCCGGGAAAACGTCCCTGCCGCTCCAGGCCGGACAGCAGCCGTGTATAATCCTCCTGATCCTGCAAAGGAAGCCTGTCCTGACCTGTTTCCGCCCCGGTGCCTGCTTCATCCGCCGTCACAAACGTAAGCGACTGGAACAAGGAGGCAAACTGGCCGCGCAGCTTAGGCTCAAGCCCCCTATCGGCTGCCAGAACGAGCACATGTCCGAGAGTATCCCCTTTAAGGTCTGTAAGCGGCTGTTCCGCCAAAGTCTTGGTGAAGGTTAGGAGCACTTGCTTATCCGAGCGCTTAAGCGCCTCAATCTGCCGGAGGCCTTCCTCCTTGGAGATGGCTCCGCTGGCGATCCTTTCAATAATTGATCTCACTTAGATTCCCCCCAGCATTCTCTCAACTTCATCTACCCCGGCTTCTCCGTTCAGCAGCTTGGTCAGCATCTCATCCAGCAGCGCAGTCCCAGCCGAAGCGCCCGTATCTGCTTCCGCCGCCTTGGTGTTCTGCGCCGCAGAGGTCAAATCTCTTCCCGAAAGACAGGAGAAACGCACTACCGGCAGACCTGAGCTGTCAAGCAGCAGCAAATCGAACTGCATGCCCTGCTCCTTCGCAGAAGCAGGAGCAGCAGGCGCAACCAGACAATAGCTTACAGGGGTCAACGGTCTGTAGACCTCTACAGTCTGCAGGGCAAACGGGACAAAGGTTCCATTCTGCCGCTGGCCGCTGAGCACCGAATACAATGCTGTCTGCATCGCTCCGTCAGCAAATCCGGGATGAAGGATATATTCCTGAAGCGGCATTTGCGTGTGTACCGGCAGTGTCAGCTTGGACAAGGTGCCGTGATCTCCGGTATATACCGCTTCAATGGTCCGCAGATTCGGGCCGTACTTCATTCCGTGAGCCGAGAACAGCTCATAACAGTCTTCGCGGTAAAGGGTGCGGCTGGCTGTTTGGAGGATATGCGGAATATCCACAGCATCCGCATCCGCGGCTTCGGCTTCACCGTCCGTATAATTCACCGTACAGGTGCAGTGCAGTACTCTTTGACCGTTCCCGTTCAGGGAATAGATACTGGCTCCGATCCCGTCTTCCTGGGCAACCAGCCCCACAAAGATGTCCTGGACATCCTTGTCTGCCGGCAGCTCCAGCGTTCTGCGCCATTTCACATCGGTAACCGACTGCACCTTCCACTCCCGGCTGGAGAGCGCCCCTGCCCGCCAGGCCATTTCGAGATAGACCACTCCCGGCAGCAACATCCGGCCTTGGACCACATGATCGCGCAGGTAGGCATCGGCTGCACTTAAGCTTTTTTTGTAGCATTGCTCCTCAAATACAGATTCATTGGAATCGATGACCGCCGCCAGGGCTGCGGGTTTGCTGCTGTATACTGCTGCAGCGGCTTCCGTAGAGTTATACCAGTAGCGTGTCCGGTCGAACGGATAAGTCGGTAAGGAGATTCTGCTCGGCTTGCTCTGCGCATACAGCAGCTGCCAGTTGAAGCTCACCCCGCTAACCCACAATCTGCAGAGCTGGCTCAGCTTGCCGGACTGCACCAGGGACAGCAGGAAGGCTTCCCCTTCCTCACTTTCCGTGAATACATCGCGGATCTCGCTGCCGGAGCTGATATTTCCCGCATAGACCTCGGAGACTTTGCGGCTGCCGGCCAGAAACTGGCTCAGCTTCTCCCTCAGCTCCTGCGTACCGGATACCACGATCGCCAGTCTTTCTTCCATGGGCTCCCGGCCAACCTGAAGCGTATAGATCAGCTCTTCCAGACGAAAATCATAGGCGGCCGTACGGTTCGCATCTATTGCGCTTTCCACATCTTCCGTTGATTCTGCCGTTCCCGCTCCAAGTCCATGTCTGGCCGCAATGGCTGCTGAACCCAGCTGTTCCAGCAGATGACCGGCAATGCCTTCAATCGTGGCGCTGCCCGTCAGGAGGCCCACAGGCAGCCGGACCGGATAAGCTTCATATAGAGCGTCCGCAGCAGCCATCAGCTCTTCTTTGGACAGGCCGTATTCCTCAATGGCCTCCTGGGCGCTGATGTATGCAGGCAGGAGGGCCGATTGCAGGAAGCAGGCGGTGATGTCGGCGATCACATATTTTCTAAGTGCAGTGCTGCTGATCTCTTCCGGCGCATTTCCCTGCCACACCGTGTGCAGATCAATGTAATCAAGGACATGCTTGGCATAAGCGTTCAGCCGGTCCTTGTTTTTGGCGGATAAAATAAAGATGTACGGCCCGCAGCCGCGGTCAATGTGCGTTGCGGACAAGACACTTTCCGGCTTCCCCATGTATTCCTCCAGGATGACATGCACGTTCGTGCCGCCTGCGCCGAATGAGCTTACCGCCGCATAACGCGGGCATTCCCTGGACACGCCTCCCTCTTCAATAACGGCAGGCTTCCACTCTTCCAGGCGGCGCTGAACATAGAAAGGGGTCTCCGCAAAGTTAATATTCGGATTCAGCACCTCGGAATGGAGCGAGGGTACAAGCTGCCTATGCTTCATTTGCAGCAGCACCTTAATGATGGAGACCACCCCGGCCGCCGATTCCAGATGACCGACATTGCTTTTGACCGAGCCGATCGCGCAGTACTGGTTATCTGCCGTCCGGGTCCTGAAGGCTTTGGTCAAGCCGCTGATCTCTATCGGATCACCGAGCGCGGTTCCCGTTCCATGTGCCTCCATATAGCTGATATGCCGTGGATGGACGCCCGATTTGCGCAGCGCCTCCGCGATAATATTCGACTGCGCATTCGGATTGGGAACGGTGTAGCCGTTCGTCTTGCCGCCATGGTTAATCGAGGTTCCCCGGATCACCCCATAGATGTTGTCTCCGTCCTCCATTGCTTTGGCGAGCGGCTTCAGCAGCAGTGCACCCACCCCTTCGCCGGGCACATACCCGTCTCCGCCGCTGCCGAAGGCGCGGCATTTGCCTTCACTCGAGGCGAACCGCTGATTGCAGAGGAACAGATACTTATCCGGGTGAATGGTGACATTCACTCCCCCCGCGATCGCAATCTCGCTGTCTCCCCGGTAAATGCTCTCGCAGGCGAGATGCAGCGCGGTAAGCGACGAGGAACACATCGTATCCAGCGCAATGCTGGGCCCGTTCCAATTAAAGAAATAGGACACCCGGTTGGCGATGGAGGCATACGACGAGCTGAGTGTCAGAGTATTTCCCTTGGCTGTCTCCTCCGCTCCGTACAATTGGTAGTGGCCGTACATGACGCCGACGAACACACCTGTCTTACTGTTCCACAGGGATTGCCGGGTATAGCCGCCATCCTCAATAGCGCTGTGTGCACTCTCCAGGAATAGGCGCTCCTGCGGGTCTAGCTGCTCCGCATCCCTTGGCGTCAGCTGAAAAAACAGCGGATCAAAGCAGTTATATTCGTCGATAAAACCGCCCCACTTGCTGTACACTTTGCCTTTCTTGCCTTTCTCCGGATCGTAGAATCGGCTGTGATCCCACCGCTGCGGCGGAATCTCGGAAATGCAGTCCACACCGTTCTTCAGATTATTCCAGAATTCATCCAGATTACGGGCACCCGGAAAAGCGCCGCTGATGCCAATGATCGCAATCCCCTCGTCCTTTGCCGGATGAGCTTGCTCCACTGCCTGGTCCCGGCTCTTGCCGGGCGTTACGAAGGTCCTGTATTTCTTCGAAGGTTCTTCACTCTTCTTCTGAATCGGTGCAAGGTCTGCCGCCGGTACGGCGGGCTTGGCCGCCTGGTGATTCTCGCGGGTCTGCCGGTACCCGGCCTGCCCTTCCAGCAGCTCCCGCTGATTCTGTACAAAATACCCGGCAAGCTCAGCCAAGTTACCATATTCGAACATCAGCGTCTTTGGAAGATTCGGAAAATCCTTGTCCAGCAGCGAGTTGATCTCCATAATCGCCACCGAATCCACCCCGTACTCCTCCAGGCTCTGCCCCGCATTGATCCGGTCTGTCTCCAGACCGATGACCTGCGAGAGCAGCCCCTTCAAATACTGGACAGCATAGTCATGCAGCCCTTGGCCTCCCTGTGCGTCTGCATTTGATCCGGTTGTCCGCTTGGTGTCTGCTAGCACTGCGGGCTGGCTTTTCAGCTGCCGGATCAGCATATAGCCCTGCTCGGGGTCTATCTCTCCCCGCTTGATCTGCTCCAGAATTCTGCCCATTTCCAGGTTTGCGTCACTCATCGTAGGCCCCCCATCCACTGTTCCACTTCCGCTTCGCTCATCTCTCCGGCCTGCAGCCGGGTCAGCAGGTCAACAATGGCCTCCTTGTTCTCTAGCGGAACTTCTTGCACCGGTGTGTTTTTTTCCAGCTTGAACGCATGATCAATCTTGGACTTGTTCCCCGCAGCAACTATGATATTGCCGCAGCCCGCCTGGCAGATGGCTTCAAAAGCCCGGATGCCCATATCCTCATCCATCATGCTCATGCCCAGGTAGCTGGAATAGAACGCCGACTCACTCTCAGGAATTTCAAATCCCCCGTCCTTCCACAGCGGCCAATTGACCGAAATCGTCTGGCCCTTGCGCTTCCCTAGTGACACTGATTCATTTCTGAGCCGTGCATATCGGTCCATGAAGCTGTTGGCCATGGCATAATAACCGACGCCCAGATCACCCAGCTCCACCGAAATGGAGGAAAAGAGGATCAGAAAACCGAGATCAAAATCCGTACTGAACAGGTCCAGGTGGATCAAGCCTTGTACCTTGGAATTCATGATCTCCCGGCCTGCCGCGCGGTCCGCTTCCGTTACTGGTACTGATCCGCCCTGGCCTGCACAGTGGATGATACCGTCAAGCACGCCGAACTCGTTCTTGATGCTGCCCATGATCTTCTTCACATCCCCGCCGCTTGCGATATCGCCCTGAAGATAACGGCCCTCTCCTCCAAGCCGCTCCAGCTCCGCCATGAAGACATCCGTCCGCTCACTTGCCGGCTGTCTGCCTGTGCAAATAACGGCGGCCCGGTAAGTGCGGGCAAGATATCTGGCAAAAATCATGCCCAGCGCGCCTGTACCGCCCGGAATCAGATACACACCGTTCTCTTTAAAAGTCACGGGGGATGCAGCTGCCGGCTTCCTGCCGCCATGCTCCAGCGGTCTGATCTTCCGCACCTGCCGCTGTCCTCCGGTATAACGGATATCCGCTTGACCTGTGTTCTCTGAAGAGAACAGCTCCTGATAAAGTCTCTCCTGGAAGCCCGCACCGCTGATTGTATGGTCATCCGCCGATACGCTGGCAATCTGGAACTTATGGTGCAGCGTTACGATCGACTTCGCGAAGCTGGCAAGCAGTTCATGAGGAGCCGAGAAGGCTCCCTGGTCTGTCCGGTAGATGAACAGCAGCTTCAGCGGCTGCTGTCCGTATACCTGGACGAAGGCTTTGAACAGTGAGACGACGGAAAATACGCCGTTCTCCAGCATCTGTGTCAGCACAGGCTGGATCATGTCATCACTTAGCGCAGTCAGCGGCAGCGGCGCTGCCGTTCCTGCCCACTGATGCAGGACATGGGTGGCGTCAAAGCCGCTCTCCCGCAGCTCCTGCAGCAGTCTCACATAATCCGCTTCCCTCTGCGGGTTAATCGCCATATGATTTCCCTGACGTGGCCGGTATTCCGTATGCGGTGTAATCCAGACGCAGCCGTCTGCTCCGCTTGGCATCATGTGCAGCGGCGGATGAGTGGCATCCTTATCACCGTTGCCCCCGCCGCCTGCCGGTTCGCCAAAGATCAGAACATTCCGCCGCTCTGCACCCATTACCGGGACAAGCGCTTCATTCTCATAGACCGGAGTATAATAGAATATCTCCTCCTCTGGGCGACGGCCTTCCGGCTTACCGGCAAACGGTCGGACGATGAAATCCTCGATTCTGACCACTTCATGGCCGTCCAGGTCGAGAATGGCAATATCAAAAATGTTCAGTCCCTGGTTGTTCTCTCCCGGCTGCTCCTTCACCCGGGTGTACACATAGCAGTCGGCAGGAATCGGTGCGAATATCCCGATGTTCCCCATCGAGAACGGAATGTGCGTGGCTCTGCCTGCTTCATCCCTGCCTGCGGCCACCGAGCGTACCGCCCCGTCGAATAACGCCGGGTGAAGTACAAATTCAGGCAATGCGGCTCTGTAGGCCTCATTCAGGGACAAACGGGCCAGCGTCTCTTCCTTCCCGCTCAGCACCTCTTCCGTCACCTGGAAGGAAGGACCGTAATCGAAGCCAATTCCTTTGAATACATGCTGGTAGCATTCGTATTTATCCTTGCGGCCCGGGCAGCGGCCCTTGATTCCATCCAGGTCCAGGCTCCGGCTTCTCCGGGATGCAGGCACCTCAGCGAATTCCAGAACGCCTCTGGAATGAACAACCTTGCCGCTCCGGGCATTACTGAAGATTTCATAATGCACGGCCTCCCCTTCAGGCTCCAGAACGATATCCAGGTCCATGGAATCCTCGGTCATCACCACCGGCTTCAGCCAGACAATGTCCCGGACCGCGCTGACCGTGGCTTCGGCAGCAATTTCACCTGCAGCTCTGGCCATCTCAATGTAAGCGACCCCGGGCAGCAGCATTTGCTCCGCAACGATATGATCCCGCAGGTAGAACTGCTCGACAGAGAGCCGCTTGCGGAACCGCTGCTCGCGCAGAGTGGAGATATTGACATCCACCAGCGGATGCAGCGGGTACAGGGAGAGCAGCCCTTCAGGCATTAGCCCGTTCCCCGCTTGTCCGTTCGCTGCTGTTACAGCTGTTCCCGTGCTGCCGCTTCCCGTGTTCTCCAGCCAGTATCTTTCTCTGGCAAAAGGATACAGCGGCAGGGAAACCTTCTGCGGCTTATAGCCTGCAAAGAGCAGATTCCAGTCAATCGGCGTGCCGAGGACCCATAGCTTCGCGATCCGTTCCAGCTGATTCCTGCGGGCCAGCGCGGCGATATAAGCAATGTCCTCGGGGTCATTCCCGAGAATGGCGGCTCCGTTCGTTAGCGCCGCAGCCGAATTGCCTTGGTGTACCCCTTCGTGGACAACGCCTGCCGCAATAGCTTGCAGGGCTGACTTCAGTTCGTCCAGTGTTGAGGCGGCAAACGCCAGCCGTTCCTCCATTTCCTCCCGGCCTGTGCTCAGCGTGTAGGCGATATTTGCCAGTGTGTATTCTCCCGTAAGCGGTGCTTCCAGGAAACGGTGCAGCTCATGAATCTTCTCCATGAGTCGTTCCCGGTTCTTGGCGGACAATACGATCAGCTTGCTTCCGGCGATTTCTGCAGCGGCCTGTGCCGGTACGTATTCTTCGGCAATCAGGTGCACGTTGGCCCCGCCTGCCCCGAAGGAGCTGATGCCGGCTCTGCGCATCTCTCCGCTGCCCGGAGCTTGCTCCCAGCGGTCCAGGCTGCGCTGCACATAGAACGGCGTATCCTCGAAATGGATGCCGCTGTTCAGTTCCTCCGTATGAATCGACGGTGCGAGCATCCGGTGCTTCATCTGCAGCATGACCTTGGCTACTGAGGCAATCCCGGCGGCAGATTCCAGGTGTCCGATATTCGATTTGACCGAGCTGATCGAGCAGAACTGCTTCTCGTCCGTGTACTGGCCGAACGCCTTGGACAGCCCGGCAATTTCAATCGGGTCGCCCAGGGAGGTCCCGGTGCCATGCGCTTCGAGACTGGTGATTGTTCTGGGATGTACGCCCGACTTGCGGAGGGCCTCGGCAATAGCCGCAGCCTGAGCACCCGGATTCGGCACAGTGTAGCCGCTGGTTTTGCCGCCGGAATTCACTGCCGTTCCCTTGATGACTCCGTAGATATGATCTCCGTCTTCTATGGCCTTGCTGAGCGGCTTGAGCAGAACTGCCCCCACGCCTTCACTGGCTACATAACCGTCTCCGCCTTCGCCGAAGGCCCGGCATTTGCCTTCGCTCGAGGCGAAGCGCTGGCTGCACAGGAACACGTATTTGTTGCGGTGGATCGTCACATTGACGCCTCCGGCAAGCGCAGCCTCGCTCTCACCGCTGCGGATACTCTCGCAGGCCAGATGAATCGCGGTCAGCGAGGAGGAGCACATGGTATCAACCGCCATGCTTGGCCCCTGGAAGTTGAACAAGTACGACACCCTGTTGGCGATGGACGCGAAGGACGAGTTAGGCGCTACCAGATTGCCTGAGGCGTAGCCTTCCGTGCCGATAAGCTGATAATGTCCATACATGACGCCGACAAAAACTCCGACCTTGGAGAGGGCGAGCTTCTCACGGGTGTATCCGGCATCCTCGACGGTGTGGTAGGCGCATTCCAGAAACAACCGTTCCTGCGGGTCCGTCAACTGGGCATCCCGCGGTGTCATTTGGAAGAATAACGGATCGAATTTGTCCACATCGTCGATAAAACCGCCGTATTTGGTGTAAATTTTGCCCTTCTTGCCCTTCTCCGCATCGTAGTCACGCGTGTAATCCCAGCGGTCAGCGGGAATTTCAGTAATGCAGTCCCGGCCTTCCCTCAGGTTATCCCACAGCTCGGAGATATTGCCCGCCATCGGGAATCTGCCATCCATGCCGATGACCGCGATATCCATACCGCCGTTGTTCACCGCGTTTCTTACCGGCGGTACAGCTTCCCCTGCCTTCGGCAGGAAGCGTCCGCCCTGCGGATTTACCGGGAATTTTACCGGCGTCTTCACCGCTTCCGGGTTCTGCGGCTGCTCAAGCTTCAATAGGGAAGCAAGCTGTGCTCCGTAATGCCCGGTGAAGTAACCGGCAAGCGATTCTACCGTGTTATATTCGTAAAATAATGTCGTCGGCAGTCCGCTGAACTCGCGCTGGAGCGACTCATTCAGCTCCAGAATCATGATCGAATCCAGACCAAAGGCATCCAGCGGCGAAGCCTGGCCGATCCGGTCCCTGGAGATGCCCAGAGTCTTGGCAAGCAGGCTGACAAGATAAGCCTGCGTCCGTACCAGCAGTTCCCCGCTGTCAACGCTGCTGCTTGCTGACTGCGCCGCTGTGGCCGCCTGACTAGCTTGACCAGTTTGAAATGCTCCGCTTATACCGAGCGCCCGGGCGATTTTGTGCGGATCGCCGTAGCCGACGAAGGCCTGCACGACATCCTCTTTTAACACAGCCTCCAGAATATCCAGGCCTGTTCTGCTATCCAGCAGGTGCATGCCGTAATAATCGGCCAGCACCTGCTGCTGTGCTGCCGCAACCTGATATCTTCCATCCTGCCAGAGCGGCCAGTTGATGGATACGGTCTTGCCCTGCCGCTGATGCTGTGCGGCAAGACGGTCACGATAGACGGCAAAGCGGTCCATGAAGCTATTGGCAGCCGCATAGCTGCCTGTTCCCATATCCCCGATCTGTGCAGAGGTGGACGAGAACAGGATGAACAAATCCAGCGCTTCATCCTTGCTGGCCAGATCCAGATTCAGGGTCCCGCTGACTTTGGGGCCGAGAATACGGGCAAAGCCTGCTTTGCTGCTCTCCGCCGCCTTCACCGTCTCCCCGATTCCAGCGCAATGAAGGATGCCGTTAATCACACCGAAGCGAGCTTTGGCTTGTCCGATTAACCGGACTGCGCCACCCATGTCGGCAACATCTGCCTGAAGGTAGACCGCTTCTGCGCCAAGTCCCGCCAAATGCTCCAGCTTCGCCTGAATGGCCGCATCCACCGGCTGCCTTCCGGCCAGCACCAGCCTGGCTTGAACCGTAGCGGCCAGTTCAGCCGCCATCAGCATGCCGAGTGCTCCGGTGCCGCCGGTAATAATATAGACACCGCCTCTGATGAACCTGGATTCCCCGGCCTGGTGAAGCATGGGCTGCGGAAGGAGCTTCCGCAGATACCGTGCTCCGCCGTCGTATCTGATTTCTGTCCCGCTGGCAAGCTGCGGCGGCAGTAATTCTCGGACCAACCGCTCTGCGGCTTCTGCCGGGGCCGCTGCATTTAGCTGAACAAGACTCAATTGGAACAACGGATGATCGGCAGAGATCGAATGGGCCAATCCGGCAGCCATTTCATTCAGCGGCGTCAGCACATGTTCTGCACTGTCATAGGCATATAAGCATCTGATTCTGGACATCGGCTTCGATGCTGCCGCCGCCTGCAAGAGATGCAGCAGTGAATACAGCCCTTGATCCATTTGCGCCTCCAGAAATTCCGCCAGCCCAACTTGCAGACTTCCCGTATCTTCCAGCGCATCCCCAGCCCCAGCCCCGGCAACGGCATTCACATTCCAGCCATGCACAATATGCTGTAGCTCCACGCCCTGAGTGTTCAAAGCTTCCAGTAACCGGAGGTAATCCGCTGCCTGTCCCGGGTTGATCACATACTCTGTGTTGCTCAGCCGGGCATATTCGGCCCCTGCCTGAACCTGAATGCAGCGGTCTGGCGCCAAGCCTTGCTGTGTAGCCTGCTCACGGATAGAAACGGCCAAAGCCGCTGAGCCGAACACTATAATAGAGGACAGCGCAGCGGATTCCTGCGGCAGACCAGCCTCTACCCATTCCGGCGCATACAGCGATAAACCGGCAGCTTGCACGGGTGCAACTCCTTTGGATGATGCGTAATGCTTAATTGAGAATCCGAACAGCCGCACAACCTCTTGGCCTTCCATGTCGGTAATCCGGATATCATACTTCCGCGTTCCCTCATCATCCGTACCGGTTGCCCCCTCTGCAGGCTTCGCATAGGCGTAGCACTGCCGGGGAACCTCACCGACCAGCTCCATACGGTCCAGGGCGAACGGCACCCGGAGCGTCAAGTCCTCATCGCTGCGGCTTCCTGCCCATGAGAGCGACCGCACCGCACCGTCGATGATCGACGGATGCAGCACATAGTCGGCGTAATCCGCCTCAAGATGCTGCGGCAGAGAAATTTCGGACAAGCCTTCCTGTACAGAGCAGTAAGCAGTCTTCGTCACCCGGAAAGAAGGGCCATAATCGAAGCCGACGCCCTTGAAGATATGGTCATAACACTGTGCATGATCGAAGGTGGATGTACTTCTCTCCTTGATCTTCGCAATCTCCAGCGTTTGGGCGGAAGCCGTTGTCTCCTGCAAAATAATCCCCGAGGAGTGCAGAACGCGCTGATCCCCGGCTTCACTGAACACCCGGTATTCCAGCTCTCCTGATTCAACAAGCCGGAAAGAGGTGTAAATTTCCTTCCGGTCTTCCTCCAGCTCCACGGCCTTAATCCATCTGACATCCTTCAGCCCCGTTACCGGGGTGATTCCCGCCAAATCGGCAGCGGCTCGTACCATCTCCAGATAGGCTACACCAGGCAGCAGAACCTTGCCGCCGACCACGTGATCCTTCACAAAAAACTGATCCAGCCGAAGTACCGTTCGGAATTTTTCCTCTTCCATAGTGGAGACATTGCTGTCAACCATCGGATGGAGTACGGCGGCAACCGTTTCTGCGGAAGACAGCTTGGGAGCGATACGGCGTGTATTTTTACGGACCCAGCAGATTTCTCTGGCAAAAGGATACACCGGCAGCGGAATGCGTCTGCCCTTCCGGTTCACATACAGGCGGCTCCAGTCCACCGCCTCTCCGGAGGTCCATTGTTCAGGCAGCTCCGAAAGCTCCAAGGCTGTAACCGGCTGCGCCGATAACCGGTCTCCGGCTTTGGCGGACAGCGATGGTGCAGCCGCAGGCTGTGCGGATACCTGACCGTAGCACACTGCATAGGCTTGTTCCGACCCGGCGAGGCAGCTGCGCAGAATGTTCACCAGCTCCTCCTTGCCGGCGGCGGCAAAAGCCATCCGCTCCGCCATTTCTTCTCTTCCTGTCTGCAGCGTGAAGGCGATGTTATGCAGCGTAAGCTCTTCCTTATCGCCATGAAGCGTCAGGTAGCTGAGAAGCTGCTGCACTTTTTGCTGAAGCTGGGGCTTGGTCTTGGCGGACAGGATGATCACGTTGCCCTGCCCCGACTCCCCGGATTGCCCGGAACCTGAACCAGAACCGGAAGAATCCATGGCGGCTGCAGGCGTATAATCCTCCAATACCACATGGGCGTTGACTCCGCCGAAGCCGAAGGAGCTGACCCCTGCCCGTCTTGGCACACCTTCAAGCGCTGTCCATTCCTGCGTCTTCTCCACGATATAAAAAGGCGAATGCTCAAGCTCGATATACGGATTCAGCTGGTTAAAGTGAACGTTGCCCGGTAAGGTCTTATGCTTCATCGCCAGCACAACCTTCAGGATTCCGGCAATACCTGCGGCGGCCTCCAGGTGGCCGATATTGGTCTTGACCGCACCCAGTCCGCAATACTGCTCCCGGCTCACCGGGATTCCGTGTCTGTGATACAGCTCCTTAAAAGCGCTTTTCAGCGCATTAATCTCCACCGGGTCACCCAGGCTGGTGCCGGTGCCATGCGCTTCGATATAACCGATGGTATCCGGGGAAATGCCGGCTTTATCATAGGCTTCCACCAGCACCTCAGACTGCGCCTTCGGATTCGGCACCGTCAGCGAGCTGACCTTGCCGCCATGGTTGATCGCCGTTCCTTTGATAACCGCATAAATATAATCCCCGTCCGCTTCGGCCTGGCTTAACGGCTTCAGAAGAACAGCTCCTGTACCTTCTCCGCGCACATAGCCGTTTGCGCTTTGATCGAAGGTTTTGCAGCGTCCGTCCGGTGACAGCATGCCTGCCCGGCTGAAGGAGATGTGCAGGGTTGGGGCGGCAATCACGTTCACACCGCCGGCAATCGCCTGTTCACAGTCGCCGTTCTGAATACTCTCCACCGCCCGGTGCACGGCCACCAAAGAACTGGAGCAAGCCGTATCAATCGGCTCGCTTGGGCCGCGGAAATTGAGCAGGTAAGAAATCCGGTTGGCGAGTACGCAGTGAGAGCTGCCTGTGGAAGAATAAGCCTCTATCTCGATATCGTTGTCCTGCAGTAGAGTGCTGTAATCATTCGTAGAGACCCCGACGAACAGCCCCACCTTCTTGCCTGACAGTGCCGAAGCTTTATATCCGGCATCCTCAAGGGTAGACCACACGGTTTCCAGGAATATCCGCTGCTGCGGGTCCATCAGATCGGCTTCACGCGGGTTAATGCCGAAGAAGCCCGGGTCAAACTTGTCGATGTCCTTCATGAAGCCGCCCCAGCCGGAGATCGGCTTGTCCGGGCCGCGGCCCTTCAGCCGGTTCAGTTCCTGAATATCCCAGCGGTCACCGGGAATCTCAGAGATCAGATCCTTCTGCTGCCGCAGCTGTTCCCAGAATGTCTTCAGATCTCTCGACTCAGGCATAGCTCCACTGATCCCGATAATGGCAACCGGTTCGCGTTTGACGGCTACAGCTGACTCCGACTGAGGCACCTTCCACCCTTGTCTGGCCTTCGTACCGGAGGTCCCCGCCTTAACCGGCCCATAATCAACAGAGGCTACAGCTGCCTGCGCGGCTCCTTGACTGAAATATTCAACCAATTCGTCCGGATAGCTCTCCGCCAGATGGGCAGATAATGCACGGACCGTCGGATATTCAAAAAAGACCGCCGGCGTCATCCGCACCTGGAACGTATCATTGACCGCACCCGCTGCATCCGTGAACGTAATGGAACTCATACCGTATTCGCCCAAATCCTGATCCGGATGGATCACAGCTTCATCCAGCTTCATCAAGCGGCTGATGACTCCGGTGATGGCTTGCTGAGTCTGCTCCAGTAAATCGGCCGCCAGATTCGCCCGGAGAACGGCTCCTTCTCCGGTTATAGCTGCACCGGAAGCCGCTGATTCAAGGCCCAGAATGCCGCTGATTTTCTTGCGGTTTGCCTGAAGCGGCAATATTTGTGGTACATTTCCATTCAGGATTACCTCGAAATAGCCCAGTCCCGCCGCAGTCTCCAGCGGTTTCAGACCCACGGTATTCCGGAAGAACAAGAGAGTCTGTTCCTCCACCTGCATCCCCCCGTCTTTCCAGAGCGGCCAGTTGATGGAGATGGACTTTCCGTATCTGTGACCCGATCGCACCAAGGCATGTCGGGATAACATATATTCGTCCATAAAAGCATTGGCATACGAGTAATCGCTCTGCCCGGTATTTCCCGTGACCGCAGCTATTGAGGAGAATGCCGCTATGAAATCCAGCTTATCCTCCTGCGTTGCCTGGTCGAGATAGATCAGCCCCTGGACCTTTGCCCCAAGCACTTCGCCGGCCTGCTCCGCGTCCTTCACCTGGATAAGCGCATCGCGGGTGACTCCCGCCGCATGAATGATGCCATGCAGGCTGCCGAACCGGCTTCTTGCTTCGGCAACAGCCGCTGCTGCCTGTTCCTGCGAAATATCCGCCTGCACGTACAGCACTTCTGCCCCGAGCTTCTGTAAACGGATGATTTGCTGTTCCTGCTCCGGCTGAAGTACGGATCTGCCAATCAGCACAAGCTTGGCCTGAACCTGCCCGGCAAGATGCTCCGCCACAATCAGCCCCAGCTTGCCCAGTCCGCCTGTAATGAGGTAAACGCCCTGCGGCCGGATGATATCCCGCGTGGCTTCCTTCTCCGGCAGTGCAATCTCCTTCAGTGCATGAACATACCTTCTGCCCTGCTGGTACAGCACTTCATCGTCAGCTGATTGGACCTCGGCGGCAACCATCCGGTATATCTCCTCCGTGCTGGCCTGTCCGGTGAACAGCGTGCTGAAATGCAGCTTGGAATGCTCCAGCTTGAGCGTTTTGTTGAATCCTCTCAGTGCTCCAAGCTCCGTTGGTATAACCTCTTTCTCTCCGCCCATGCATAACTGAATCACCCGGGTATGCCGAATTTCCTTGTCAGCCATCAGAGCCTGGGCCAGATACAGCTGGTGCAGGTAAGCTCCGGCGGCAGCTGCCCCGGCAGAAGCAGCAGCGACCTCCGGCTGTTCATACACGATGGTCTCCAGCGTACAGCCTCTGTTCTTCAATTCACGAATCAAGCGGGTATAATCGGCCGGCTGCTCCGGGTTAATCCGGTAATGCGCTTCTCCGTCCTGATGATACTCGGCACCGGCTTCTACAATTGTTAACTGCCCTGAATCAGCATGATTATTGGCCTTGGCAAATTCCTTATATAGCTCAGACTGCCCCGTGAATAAGAGCACATCGCCTTGAATATTTCCTTGTGGCGGAAGAGCCGTACCGTTTTCCTTCCATTCGTAAGCGAAACTCATCTCCTCCATGCTCTGATGTCTTCCCTGATGGAAGACCTTCAGTACAAAGCGGGTGAACTTCAACAGGACCCGGCCCTGCCCGTCGGCCAGCACGACATCGAACTCCTGGTCACCGCCGCTATTGGCGGACTCCAGCTTTTTCACATAGGATACACAGCTCGCCGGCAGGCTCCCGAAGATTTCCAGCTTGTCAAAAGAATACGGCAGAGCCACCGCACCCTCCAGTTCTTCCTGAGAGCTGACCAGCCCGATGACCGCTTCCAGCACTCCGTCAACCACGGTGGGATGCAGCGTAAATTTCTTGAAGCCTTCGCGCAAATGTGCAGGCAGTTCGATGAAAGCTAACGCTTCTGTCTCCCCGGCAAACATTTCGGTTATCGACTGAAAGGACGGGCCGAGCAGCAGCTGATGTTTTCTGAACTTGTCATAGATTTGGCTTCCGCTGATGCGCGTCTTCCCTTGGCTTAACGCGGTAATATCCAGAGTGTCCAGCAGACTCCCGGACGGTTCTTCCGCTGTATAACTGATGCTTCCCTGGCTATGAATGACCGTATTTCCTTCGGACAGGCTTGTAATCTCGTAATCTAGTTCAGCTTCCGCTTCCCCCGGATATAGGCGCACCTGCACAGTCTTAGCGGCTTCGCCGTCTTCCAGTTGGATCGGGTAAGCCCAGACAACACCGGTTATCCTGCGGACCGTTGTACCCGGCAGGGAAGCGGCCGCAGCGGACAAGGCCATCTCGAGCTGGACCACACCCGGAAGCAGCTTATGGCCGGATACGATATGATCGTTCAGGTAGAACTCTGCGCCGGTCAGCTTTTTCGCAAAACACTGCTCATGCACCGTAGACTGGTTGCTATCCAACACCGGGCCTATCGCTTGTAACGCAGCGCCTCCTGTTGCGGCTAAAGGCGCTGCCGTGTTCAGCTCCAGCCAATACTTGTGTTTCTGAAACGGATAAGTAGGCAGCGGTGTTTTGTTATATTGGCGATCGCTGTACAAGACGCTCCAGCTGCAAATGCAGCCTTCCATATACAGTCCTGCGGCCTCATCCAGCGCTTGCCGGGAGACTGGAGCCCCGTTTTCCCCGCCAGCTGATCCTTTCCCCACAATGTCATCAAGCCTGCGCTGATCCTCACGCCCGTTCTGGTTCCGCCGCAGCACGCGGGAGGTACTGCCCGTATCCGCAGCAAGCGCCTCCAGGGTGCGCAGCAGCTCCGTTTCCAGCTCCTGCAGATCGCCGGCAATCACGGCCGCCCGCTCGGGAAAGTGGCTTCTGCCGACGGATAACGTGTAGGCGATATTTCCGACATCCGTACTGGCGTCCGCCTCTTCCTTGATCCACTCTTTTAGATCCGCAAGTCTCCGAATCAGGCCCTCCCGGGTCTTGGCTGAAAAGAGAAACAGATAAAAAGGGCGTTCGCCGCTATGTATGCCATTATTGCTCATCTGTTTAGCCTCCACTTCTCTTCCTAATGAATGTATGAATTTCGGCCGCTCTTACAGCTTCTAGCTTCCCCTGCGGTATTCTTCGATGACGATATGGCAGTTCGTGCCACTGAAGCCAAACCCGCTGATTGCAGCCATTCTGGAGCCCCGTTTGTTCTCCGGCCAATCTACCAGCTCGGTGTTGATGTAGAAGGGGCTTCCGTCCAGCCTGATCTTCTCATTAAGCCGGTTATAGTGGATCAGCGGCGGGATTTGTCTGTTTTTCAGGGACAGCAGGATTTTGATCATTCCGGCGACACCGGCGGCCATTGTGGCATGTCCGATATTGGCTTTGACGGACCCAAGCGCGCAATACTGGCTGTCCTGCGTAAATTCGCGGAACGCTTCGGTCAGGGCCTTTACTTCGATCGGATCCCCCAAAGCGGTGCCCGTTCCATGCGCTTCGACATAGTTGATCTCGGCCGGATCGATGCGGAACTTCTCGTACACCCGTTTCTCCAATTGAATCTGCGAGTTCACGCTTGGTGCGGTAATGCCATTGGTCCGGCCGTCCTGATTCACACCTGAGCCGCGGATTACACCATAGATATGATCCCTGTTCTCCAGCGCCTGCTTCAGCGGCTTCAGCACCACGACCCCTACGCCCTCGCTCAGCAGGGTCCCGTCTGCTTCCTGATCGAAGGGCCTGCATACACCCTGCGCTGACAGAATCTCCATCTGGCTGCTCTGCACCATGCTGTCCGGGGTAATCATCAGCCGGATACCTCCGGCCAGCGCCATGTCGCATTCCTCATTCCAGAGGCTGACACATGCCTGGTGTACGGCAACCAGCGACGAGGAACAGGCGGTATCTATTGAAATGCTCGGACCTTTCAAATTGAGAAAATACGAGATTCGCGCAGCCAGGATCGACGAAGAAGTTCCGGTAAAAGCATCTGCGGTATTGCTTAGACGGTTCGCTTCCAGATGCTTGGTATAATCGCTTGGTGCACAGCCGACAAATACGCCGCAGCGGGTATCCTGCACCGCCTGGTCGGAATATCCGGCATCCTCCAGCGCCTTCCAGGCCTCCTCCAGAAAAATCCGCTGCTGCGGATCCATAATCTCCGCTTCCTTAGGAGAAATATTGAAGAATAACGGATCGAATTCATCCACATGGTCAAGCAGTCCGGCAACCGTACAATAAGTCTTCTGATCCGCTTTCCGGTCTTCGTCATACCATGCCCGAATATCGAACCGGCTGGCGGGAATTTCACCCGTGCTGGCTACACCGTCACGGAGATTACGCCACAGCTCTCTTGCCGAAGCGGCGCCGGGAAACCTGCCTGATAACCCGACAATCGCAATGCCTTCTGCCGCAGCGGCTGTGGCTTGGTCAGCGGAAACTCCTGGAGGAGCTTCCGGCGTGACCTTTACCGGTTCTTCCGCAGGGCGGGAGGCGGCAAAGCCCAGTTTGATCTTGCCCGTAGCCTCTGTACTTGAAGCTGCGGGAGCTATGGGGGCTGCGCCAGTTTTCAGTGTCAGCTTGGGCGCTCCAGAGGCCGGTTGTCCAGCGGATAAGGGAGCCTGCGCCGCAAGTGCTTTTTCCTCCTTGGCCTGACGCCCGGTTAGTGGCTTCAGGGATCGTGCGGCGTGCGGCGAGACAGTGGCTGGTTCAGAAGCTTTTACCGGCTCCTTGAAGTCGTTCACTGGCTCGTTCATTGGCGCTTTCGGTTTGGCCGGCGCTGCCGCCGGTTTGTTTGTCGAGAATTGATCGATTAGATCATTCATATATTCATATCTGTGGTTTAAGCGTTGGGACTGCACAGGTTCGTGTATCTGCTCTTGCGAGTTTGCATTCGCAGCACTGGCATTGATTCCCTTCACCGGCATTGCGCCGCTGTTCTTCTGAATCTCATCTACCATATACCGGGCCAGCTCGGGAATGGTCGGATAATCATAGAGCACGATGCCGTCAAGCTGGATATGCAGCGCTTCATTCAGATCGCGGACAATTTCCACACTGCTGATCGAATCAATGCCCATTTCCTTAAAAGAAAGCTCATGGCTCAGCTCCTCCGGCTGAAGCTTCACTACCCGGCACAGCACATCCTTGACCTGCTGCTCCACGGCTTCCGGAGAGAGGGTCTGCTCTGCACCGGAAACCGCATCTCCCCGCTGCTTCAGCTCATGGATACGTCTCAGACCTTCGCGTGCCTCCAGCTTATGGTCCTTGATCTGCTGCAATATGTCCTTGATCGTCTCGCCGTTACTCATAGTACACCTCCAAAAACTGGGCTACTTCGTCCACATCCAGCTCATCCTCGTTCAGCCTGGACAACAGCTCCAGCAGATCACGGTCCTCCTGGTTAACCGATGGGGGAGTATAGTTGGCAGAACCCCCGGATACTCCTGAACCGGCATGTCCTCCTGAAGCTCCGGCTTCTTCAGCTCCCCTACTCGTACCTGAAGATGTTCCTGAGACTGCGGGTACTGCCTTTAATCCCGATATTCCCGGTACTTCCGCTTCCTTAACCTGTAAAAACGACCCCAGCTTGCGCCCGATATGCGCGGCAAGAAGATTAATAGAGTAGTAGTCATAGATATCGATGGTGTCGAGCTGCAGGCTGAAGCTCTCATTGAGATCGCGCACAATTTCAACGCCGCTGATGGAATCCACACCCATATCCTTGAAATTCATATCCTCGTCCAGTTCTGCTTCATCCAGTTGTATCCGGTTAGCGATGATCCGGGTCAGTTCGTCCTTGAAGTTCCGCTCAATGTTCCGATCGGCTTCTGAAGCATATATGGAAGGAATGGAGTCAGCAGGGTCTGTTGAACTGGCAAGACCTGCTGAACCGTCATGGTCCGTTAAACCGGAATGTATACCCCCGGTCGGCAGGCTTGCCTTGTTTTCTTTATCTTCAGGTGCAGACAGGGTTGCTGCCGTTACAGCTTCCCGCTCATTCCCCCCTGATTCCGCGGCCCGGTATAAGTGGCGGATCTTTGCTTTGACCTCTGAGGTGGTGAAGGTAATCCGGTGCATTTCATTCTCACGTTCCACACATTGCAGTAATGAATCCAGCACCCGGCTGGACAGCTCCTGCTTCAGCACACTGACCGTGGTCCTCGGCTTCTCGGCAATCAGCCGGGCAACCGACACCGCCTCCTGCAGCACCTTGTCCTTTGCCCGGAAGATGACGGAGGCTGATCTGCTTTTGAGCTGTTCGCCGGAATACATTTTGGCTGTGAACATCATCTCAACAGCGAGATTCTTCCCCAGCTTGTCCTCCAGAATGAAGGTTGCGCCCATCCCCGGAGTGAAGCCGTATTTGGCAAAGGCAGCGGAATACAAGCTCTCCTCAGCCATAACCACAATATCCGCATACAATCCGAACAGCAGGCCGCCGCCGGAAGCGTGGCCTTCCATTGCAGAGATCACAGGGATAGGGCACTCCAGCATCCCCCTGTACAAAATCGGCGCATCCGTGAAGCTCAGCTTGGAGTCAGAAATATCCAGCAGCTGCTCCTGGGTTCCGCCCATGGAGAAGATCCGCTCGTTCCCGGCAACCACAATCGCCTTGATCTGCTCATCCTGCTGTGCAGCCTGGAAGCAATGGGTAAGCCCCTGTATAACCTCATGGGTAAAAGTATTGTTATGCTTGGCATCCTGAATCCGGATAATAGCGACGCCGCCCTCCACATGCTCCAACATAACTTCATTTCCCGCATACGCCGGAATTGCTTCAGGCGCTGCGAATCCGGCAGTTGGAGAGGGTTCTGCATACTCTTGTATAGTTGAAATTAGTTGTGATGGGTTAAGCGGTTCGATCCAATAGCTTTTACGGGCAAACGGATAATGCGGCAGCGAAAGAAGCTCAGGTACGTCATTCCCGTATAATGTCCGCCAGTCTATAGCTGCGCCTTCCGCCCATGCCTGGGCCAGGCGTTCAGCATCGCCCGGCGTATACGGATTAGCCTGGATTTGTACATGTCTCTGCATTTGCGCCTTACTTGCCTGCCCTTGTGCAGCCAAGCCTGCCTCTGACGTGAACAGTTGGGCGGATGCCCGCTGCTCCAAATAATCCCCGATCGTCACCAGCAGTTCACTGAGTGTACGGTACACGACAGCCAGCCGGTGCTTCATGGGTTCCCGGGCTACCTGAAGTGTATAGCTGAGCCCCGGCAACGACAGTTCCTGCACCGCCCCGGCCCTGACTTCAGCAGCCTCATAACCTTCCATACCTGCCACTCCGTGTACAAGCTGACAGCTGAGCTCTTCCACTGTTAAGTCACCGCTAACGGCAGAAGCGTTTGCCTGGATGCCAAAGCTCGCCAGGAGCCTGTCACACAGCTGGATGAATTCAACAGGCCCGAGACCCAGCTCCTCCAGGGAGTGATCCTGTCCGATCCCGGTGACCGGAAGGTCCAGCATTTGAGCAATGACCTCCTGCAGGGCAGCTGTCATGTCCTTATGACTACCGTGGCCCTCTGTTGTTCTTTGTTCCATAAAAGCTTTCATCCGCCGGGCATAAGCCTGCAGCCGTTCAGGGGTCTGCGCGGATAATATGAAGATATACGGATCATTATTAACATTCTGCTGATCCTGATTCCCGCTGCTTCTGCTGCCGGTATATTGCTCCAGAATGACATGGGCGTTAGAACCTCCCGCACCAAAAGCACTGATGCCGGCGCGTCTCGGGTACACCGTTGTCCGCCCGTTTGCGGTACGGGTGACCGGCTTCCACGGCTCCAGCTTCTGCTGAATGTAGAAGCCCGAATTGCCAAGCCGGATATGCGGGTTAATTCGTTCAGAATGAATTGATGGTACAAGCTGCCCGTGCTGCATCTGCAGAAGCACCTTGGCGATGGAGGATATGCCCGCAGCCGCTTCGGCATGGCCGATATTGGACTTGACTGAACCGATGGCACAGCTGAAGGCTTCGTCCTTATGGGGAGCAAAAGCATTCATCAGCGCTTTGATCTCAATCGGATCGCCCAGCGAGGTCCCCGTGCCATGCGCTTCAATATAATTGATGGTGCCTGCATCGATGCCGCTTCTGCGGATCGCTTCGGACACGGCTTCCTCCTGCGCACGCTGATTGGGAACCGTGAACCCGCTCGCCTCCCCGCCATGATTAATGGCGCTGCCCTTGATAACTGCATAGATCCGGTCATGGTCCCGCTCCGCCTGCTTCAGCGGCTTGATCAGAATTGCGCCCGCTGCCTCGGCGGGCACGTAACCATCGCCGCCTTCGCCGAAGCTGCGGCACCGGCCATCCGAGGAAGCGAAATTCCCCTGGGACAACAGAAGGTACTTATCCGGGTGCACGGAGAGATTCACCCCTCCAACCAGGGCCATGGCACAATCCTGATTCTTCACGCTTTGACAGGCCATGTGCAGCGCCGTCATCGAGGAGGAACACATGGTATCAATGCCCAGCGAAGGTCCGGTCAGTCCAAAATAATATGAGACCCGGTTGGCAATCGACGAGAGGGTGGAAGTGGAGACCTGCCGGCTGGTGTTGTACAGCTGGTACTGCATCCACATGGCTCCGGCGAATACGCCTACCTTTTGACCCTTGAGTTCAGACCGGATATACCCGCCATCCTCGAATGCTTCCCAGGCCAGCTCCAGAAACACCCGCTCATGCGGGTCCATCAGCACGGCTTGATAAGGTGCCACATTGAACAGCAGTGAATCGAACTTGTCCACATCGCGGAGGAAGCCGCCCCACCGGGAGCTGTCCTTGCCCCAGCTCTCCCGGGCAATCCGCTGCTGCTCCTCATGACTCCACCTCTGCGGATCGACCTCCGATACGGCGTCCCGGCCTGCCTTGAGCAGCTCCCAATACTCCGACAGATTGTCCGCACCCGGAAATCTCCCGCTGATTCCGATAATCGCGAGGTCATCCTCTTCTGTACCTCCGGCAGAACGGATAGTCGGATTCGGTGCCATCTCAGGCTGTGTAGCCGCCGTTTCCTTATGTAACTCCTCATTCCACTCCCCGTCCCGGACCAAGACAGCGTCAATCCTGCTTTCTTCCCCCGGAACCATGAGCAATAGGGTTTCTTCCCGCTGCAGCGCCCATTCCAGCGCCTCTATCCCTGCGGAGGTCTCCAGGAGCGAGATGCCAAATCTGTGTTTTAGCGCAAGCTCCGTATGTTCGTCGCCCTTCATGCCGCCCTCGCGCCAGAGAGGCCAGTTGACGGACAGGGATTTGCCGCTTCTCAGCCCCTGCGCTCTCCAGAGTTCTCTTTGCTGTATATAGCCATCCATATATAAATTGGCATACGCATAATCACTTTGACTTGGATTGCCCAGAATTCCCGCCACGGAGGAAAAAGCGGCAAAAAACGTGAGCGGCTCCCCCTTGAACACTTCATCGAGATTGGCCGTCCCCTCCGCCTTTACCCGCAGCACCTGACGCAGCTCATCACTGTCCTTATGCACCAGTAACGAATCGCGTGTAAGTCCCGCACAGTGAAAGATTCCGTCCAATTCCCCATACTTCTCTTTCACAAAAGCATGCAGGCGCTCCACCGATGTCCGGTCCGTTACATCACAAGCTACATAATCCAGACGCTGATGCGCGCCTAACCCTGCTGCAGCCTCTTCCGGCAGCTTGGCAGCTCTGCCGCAGAGAATGGCTGTCCCGCCTTGCTGCAGAACATGAGCTGCCAGCTTCTGTCCAATGCCTCCGGCTCCACCTGTAATCAAGTAGACCTGATTGCTGCGAATGGCCGTTTTACCTCCACCAGCTACGTGTCCTGCCTTACGGTAGGTCTGTATTCTCCGTATGTCCCGCTCATACACCACACGGCGCCCGCTGTCCCAGCCCCTGTAGAGTTCATCTTGGAAAATTGTCCGGAGCTGCCTACGGTTCTCCGCATCCAGGCCGATACATTTATAAGCCACCTTATCCGTTTCGGATTGGATGCAGTGCAGGAATCCCTCCATCGCTGCATCGCCCGGATGAGCGGCAGCCCCCTCTTGATCGAAGAAATACAGCACCTTTACTGCCGATTTAATTCTGCTTCTCAGCAGCTCCCGCAGGATGTAGAACATGGGGATCACCTGCTGCTCGGACTCCGGCAGACCGCCTTGCTTCCGCCCGCCGCAATTCAGACTGTTGACCAGAACTGTGGGCATGCGGTCCGCTGCCTGTAATTCATCTGCCAATTGCCTGTAATCATCCCCGCGGTTAAAGTTCATGCGGTAAATGCCGGCTTCTGCTGCGGCAAATTGCTCTCCCGGAAGCACGAAGGTGTAGCGATTGCCTGCCGCCATTCCAGCCAGAGACAGCAGTTCATCCTGCTGCCCGCACAAGACCAGTACCTGCTCCTGCTGCCCCGGGTATCCTGACTCGCTATGCTCTGTTAGCGGGCTGTTGATCCAAGCGGAGGTATAGGCGTGAATGGCCGCAGCGGACGGTTCCGGTTTGTCCGATTGGTGCACATCGCCAGCCGCTGTATCGGAGCCAAAAAACGAATCGCTATGCTCCCGGAGAATATACTGGCTTAACTCCTCCATCGTGGCGTATTCAAACAGCAATGTTGGGTAAAGGGGGCTTCCCAGCTTCTCTTCCAGCCGCTTGACGATGTCCAGCAAATGCTGTGAGTTCAGCCCTTGATTGTAAAAGCCCTCATCGGTCCGCAGCTCAGCCTCATCCCTTCCAGACAGACCGCTTACCAGCCGCTTCAGATAAGCGGTGACAGCAGCCTTGCGCATACCTTCTTCCGCCGGAACTCCTGTACGGGCCAGCGGAGATTGGGCTTTGACTTGGACCGGCTCCAGCTTAGCAGGTGCGGGCGAAGCCAGTGGGGACGCAGCTGGAGATTGAACCTTCTGAGGCCCGCTGATCAGTTCCCTGGAGCGGATCTTCTTCAGGCCCCAGCGTCTAAAGCTGGCAATCTCCTGTCCTTGCCCGTTATACACCTCGATATCGAAATACATCAGGTCCTTGATGTCTCCATCCGGATAACCCTCATCCTTGATATAGACATAGATCTGCTCCTTCATCGGTTCATAGGAACGGAAGGATTCGATGAACATCGGAATGGAAGCCTGAATGTCCCTGGAGAAATCCAGCTCCTGCAATACGACGAATCCCTGAACCAGCGTTGCCGCATCCAGATAACAAGGGTGCATGTAGAACTGGTCCATATATTCCCTCGCTAGCTCGCCCAGGGTAATCTCAGCCAGGATACGCTGATCGCCGTAATACAGCTTACCCAAACCCTTCATAAATTCCAGATGGCGGATATCAATTCTCCGCACATAGCTGTAGGCATGGTCCATATCTTCCACGCGATGACTCAGACTTTTAATCTGCTGAATGTCAATTGATTTCCGCTCGCCAGCGCGCGCAGGGGACAAATGCAGCTCACAGCGCAGGTTTTCATCCCAGGTACTGTCCAGGAGCTCATGCTCCTTAATCTTCCGGCTCTGCGCCACGACCTCGTATCCGTCTGCTTTTTTGGTGAACGAGATTTGGATTTTTTTATCATATTGTCCGCTGGTGGAGACCGGCTCGCTGAAAAGAACCTTGCGCAGCTCGATATCCCGCAGGTTGATGCCCTTGGTCTGCAGGAACCGGTAGATCATGTCAAGCAGCGTCACACCCGGCATGATCCGTACACCGTGAACCCGATGATCTCTGACGATATAATTGCTGTTTTTAATTACTGTACTGAACTTCACACCGTTTAAAGCGTCCATGCGTGCACACCTCTCCGCTCTCCCGTATTCATGCCTACTCTTCCACGAATTGCAGAAAGGACAGCTGATCCTGCTCATCCTGTGTCTGCCTGCCCTCTTCCTTCCCGCGGTTTACCCAGGCCTGCTGCTTGTTATACAGCGGTGCAGGCAACGGATATCTGCGCCGGGTATAACCGCTGAGTGCATCCTCCCCGCACTCCCCGATGATCATATGAACATTGGTGCCGCCGAATCCGAAGGAGCTGACGGCTGCCCGCCGGGCCTCCCCGTGGCTGTCCCAGGCTGCGGCCTCAAGCACCGGATAAAAAGGCGAGTGCCCGAAGTCGAAGCGCGGATTGGGCCGGCTGCAATTCAGCGTGGGAACAAGCATCTTGTGGTGGATGCACAGCGCCGCCTTAATGAAGCTGGCAATGCCTGCCGCGCTGAGGCAATGGCCGATATTGGTCTTCACGCTGCCCACACCGCAAAAGCCTGTGGCACCGGTATATCTTTTGTAAACCGAGGTCAGGGCCTTCAGCTCAATGGGATCGCCGATCATCGTACCTGTGCCGTGGGTCTCCACGTAACCAATCGTCTCCGGGTTAATACCGGAACGGCGGATCGCTTCAGCGATAACCTCTTCCTGGGCCTGCATGCTTGGGGTGGTAACCCCCATCGTACGGCCGTCATTATTGGTTGCCGAGGCTTCAATAACCGTGTAGATTCTGTCCCCGTCGGCGAGGGCCTTGGCCAGCGGCTTGAGCAGCACCGCCCCGCAGCCTTCTCCCGGCACGATGCCGTTTGCCTCCTCATCAAAGGTATGGCATTTGCCGTCCGGCGACATGGCCTTGGAGGCGCTGAATACGAGATGGGGACGCTCATCCAGAAGCAGATCCACCCCGCCCGCTATAGCCATCTCCGACTCGCCGGAGCGGATGCTCTGGCAGGCCAGATGCAGACTGAGGAGCGAGGAAGAACAGGCGCTGTCCACCGTTAGGCTGGGACCCTTGAGATTGAAGAAATGGGAGGCATAAGCCGCGATGAAATTTTGCCCGATGCCGATGATCGTATTCTTATTGATATCCTGCACCCATCCCGGATAAGAGCCTGGATGGGCGCCGATGAACACACCGACCTTCTTCCCGCTGATGTCCTCCATTTCATAGCCCGCATCCAGAATGGTCTCCGCTGTAACCTCAAGGGACTGCCGCATAAGCGGACTGATCTGCTCCACATTCTCCTTAAGGCCGAAATACCCGCCGTCGAAGCGCTCGATATCGTCCAGGAACCCGCCCCATTTGCTGATGCTTTTGCCTTCTGCATAGACAGGAGCGTACCATTCATCCTTGTCCCAGCGGCTGGCCGGAACCTCCGTAATACTGTCCAGTCCCTGCCGCAGATTGTTCCAGAAGGCGTCCTTGTCTCCAGCCCCCGGAAAATGGCAGCCCATGCCGATAACGGCAATCCGTCCGTCATGCCTGCCTTCAGGGCTAGGCGTTTCGTCCTGTACGTTGTGTACCGCTTGCATTCTTGCTTCCCTGCCACGGCCGTAATGAAATTCCGGCACCCGGTTATACGGTTCAGCGAATCTGATTCTATTGCCTGTCAGCAAAGGCGGGTCATCCTGCTCCAGCTCCGGCTGACTCTTATATTCTGCGCCGTTTGAGCAGAGATGCTCTGCCAGCGCGCGCATGTCTCTAAGCTCGAAGAACAACGCCGGATCCATACGGGTCTGAAAAGCGGTGTCCAGCTTCTTAATGACCTCGATCAGCAGAATGGAATCCACGCCGATTTCGGCAAACGGAACATCCTCACGTACACGGTCCCCCGGCAGCTTCAGCTCTGCACAGAAGATATCCAGAATCAGGGCGGACGCTTTTTGCAGGTCACTTGGGGTACTCAGTGTATTCTGTACATTCCCCCCGGCTACCGCAGCGTCAGGACTGCCTTGACTCTTCACAACGGCCTTCGCCCCAGGTAAACCCTTCCCCCGTTCAGCGCTTGCCTTGATCAATAATTCCGGGCGGTAAAGATCCATGTCCAGAATAGCCGGAATCACACTTGGCGAATCACTGCCAATGATGATTTCCTCCAGCATGAAGAGGCCATCGGCAAGGCTGTGTGCGGTAAGTCCGGACTGTGTATAGAGCGGGCTAAGCTGAAATCCGGAATCCGCCAGCATCCCGACCTCTGACCAGCTCGGCCAGATGATCGACTGATAATAACTGTTTCCGAGGGTGTGCTGATGCTGTGCATACAGGTCCAGATAATAGTTGGCTGCGCTGTAATCGCTAAGCCCGGCAGACAACAGCGGCGCCAGAGCTGAAATGGAGGAGAATAGAACAAAGAATTCCAGCTTATCCTGGGCAAAAATGTGCTGGAGTGCCGCCACCCCTTCAACCTTAGGTTCAAAGACCTGCCGGATATCGGCGATTTTTTTGTTCACAAAGGCCGGGTGCTGATTCAGATTGGAGCCTGCGCAGTGCACAACACCGCCAATTCCGCCCCACTGCTGCCGGATGCTCTCAACAAAAGGCATAAGCTGCCCGGCATCGGTCAGCGAACCGGAATACACCTCAACCTGGGCACCGGAGGCTTCCAGCTCCACTACCCGCTTGATTCGTGCCAGACTTCCCGGATCATGGATAGTGCCGGACAAGATGTCCGGCCAATCCTCCCGGGCAGGAAAAGCCTGAACCCCCATCAGCACCAGCTTCCGTGCGCCTCTTCGGACCAGCAGACGGGCCACCTCGGCCCCGATCCCCCGCGTGCCTCCGGTAATGACGTAGACCTTCTTGGGGTCTACCTTCAACCGGTTATGCCGTTCGCGGCCGATCCATTTATTCTGCTGCTTCAGCGTGGTGATAACCGGCTCATACCGCAATCCGTCCGCATAGCACGCTTCAGCGGTATCGGATTCCAGGCTTAATTCGCCTAGAACAATCCGGAGCTGCCGGTTAATATCCGAAGCATCCAGGCCGATATCCACGGTGCGGGCGGTGACTTGTCTATATTCTGCGCCAAGCGTGCGGATGATCCCGGCGATATCCGCTCCGGCCAGAGTAACCGTGCGGTTCTCCGGATTCTGAACCCCGCCGGTCAAATGGACAATCCGAAAATCCTTGCCCGCCTGCTTAACCAGCGCTTGCAGAAGCATGATTTTACCGTAGCTCTGCTTGGACATGGGCTTCGGCTGTGCATGGAGATCGGAGAAATCAACGATTCCCTTGAGTTTCAGCTTCATCCCGAGTACGGCTTCAATCGTCTGCTCACTATCCTCTGTAAGCGTGAAGTCAACGGGTAACACGGAGTCACGGGCTTGCTGCGCCTTTCCGTCACACAGGATTAGCGGTTCTTCAAAGCTTGCTCTGACCGCTGCAAGTGCGTCATCATCCATCTCTTCATTTACGATGATAAGATACTGCCCTTTACCCTGTTTGGGCTCACGAGGCTGCTCCGACTTCATCCATTCCTTCTTAAGCAGAGCATATTGCTCCCCGGTAACAATCTCACGGGTGCTGACGGGAACCATCTGGATGTTCTTAAAGGACAGCACCGCTTCACCTGACTCATTCAGCACATGAACGTCATAATGAAGCTCACCTCCGGCAGTCTCCAGACCACCCGACTGAAAATGAACATATTTCGCCGATGAGGCTTGGCGGATAAGCTGTATTTCACCGATCTCATAAGCTGCAGACGCCGTGCCGCCATTGCCGATAATGTCCATGTTCAGCCCCTGCAGGACGGCTTCAGTTAGCATAGCTGCCAGGACATCGTCCGCCGAATGGAACGGGCCTGGTGAAATTACCGCCAAGTGGTCTGTCAGGCTGCTGTACAAGCCTGTTATGATCTGTGCCTGTGCTTCATAAGCTATACCTTGATTCTCCAGTACCCGGTAGACTTCATCCCCAGTCCGAACCTGCACTGCTTCCTGCTTGAGCTTGCCTATATCCACCGTTGCCGGTTCGTGAGACGGATAAGCCAGGCCTGTTCTGGCCGTACCTGCTGCCAGGATATTCTGCTGCGGTCCTTCGCGCAGGACAGCGAACCGGAGGGAATCCCCCTCACCCTCACCTTGAAGTTGAATATTCAGTTTCACTTGCTGCTTGTCAGAAGCAGGATGGCAGAATTGAATCTGCTCCAGTGAGGCAATACCCGGAGCACCACTTCCCAGCAGTGCAGCCTGCGCGCCTATAGCCAGCAGAATAGCTTCGCTGAATACCGCTGCCCCATAAATAGACTTGCCGAACACGGCCTTTCCGGCAGCCTCCGGTTCACTTATGAAGCCGATTCCCTGCACCGTTGACACATTGCGGTGAACCAGCGGATGTAGCTGCCCCTCTGCCGCTGCTCCAGCACTTCCGGCAGCCCCGGCAGCTGAGCTGCTTCTGGATACTTGGTCAGCTCCTGTGGCAGCTCCGCCACTTCCGGATACTCCGCGAGCCCCTCCGGCAGCTGCGGTACTTCCGGCAGCTCCGCCATTCTCCGCGCTTCTCTTCTCATCCGCTGCCTCAATCCAGCAGCGCATATAATCGAAGGGATAGCCTGGAAGCGGCACTCTGCGGAAGCTCCCGGCAGCGGACAGGCTTTTGAAATCGGCTGCATAGCCTTTGATGTAATAATTGGCAATCAACTGCGCCGCCTTTGCCCGTTCCTGCGGAGTAAGCCGGTCCTGATGAAACTGGACCAGCAATTGCTCCATCTTGGATTTCAGCGCAGGGTTCACCCGCTCATTGCCGCCCGATCCGCCGCCGCTATACCAGCCTGAGCTTGGCTGCTTATGAAGATAAGCCTCCAGCTCCCGGACCAGCTCTTCCTGGCTTGCGGCAATGAACATGCTGCGGTAGGCGTAATGATCTCTTCCGGCCAGCAGTGTATACGATATATTGGCCAGTCTGCCCAAGCTTGTGCGCTCCTGCAGATAATCCCGCAGATGCTGTACCTTGGCCTCGAGTGCCGTATCGCTTTTTGCTGACAAAGCGAACAGCAGCACTTTCCCGTCATTGTCCCCGGCTTTGCCGGTGACGGCTTCTTCTTCCTGCTCTATATGCTCCGCAACCACCACATGGCAATTGGTTCCGCTCATTCCAAACGAGCTGACCGCTGCCATTCTTGGCCGTCCGGCTTCCCTGCGCCATTCCTCGGTCTCTTTTCCCACATAGAATGGGCTGTTCTTAAAATCGATCAGCTTGTTCCCCTCACCAGAGTGAAGCGTAGCGGGAATTCTGCCGTGCTGCAGGCTCAGGAGAACCTTGATCAGACCCGCCATGCCCGAGGCGGACAAGGTATGTCCTATGTTGCCTTTGACTGAGCCGAGATGGCAATATTGCTTCTTGTCCGTGAATGCGCCGAAGGTCTCCGTTAGGGCAGCGACCTCGATCGGATCCCCCAGCCGGGTGCCCGTGCCATGCGCCTCCACATAGCTGATGTGCTCAGGGTTAATCTGGAATTTCTCATAGACTTCACGTTCCAGCGCTGCCTGTGAGAGACCATTCGGGGCGGTAATGCCATTGGTTTTACCGTCCTGATTGACCCCGATGCCCTTGATGACTCCGTAGATATGGTCCCCGTCCCGCTTCGCGGCAGCATAATTCTTGAGGAGCACAGCGCCCACGCCTTCGCCCAGGCCTATGCCATCCGCCTCCTCGGCGAACGGCTTGCAGATTCCGTCGGTGTTCAACATCCCCAGCTTGCCCAGCGACATATAAATCCATGGCGTGAGCATAAGCTGGACACCTCCGGCGATCGCCATCTCGCTGCTGCCGTTATGCAGGCTGTCACAAGCGAGTGACAAAGCTACCAGTGACGAAGAGCAGGCCGTATCCAGGGCGATGCTCGGCCCCTTTAAATTCAGCAGATAGGAAATTCTCGCCGGAATGACCGACAAGCTGTTCCCCGTAGGGACATGCTCGTTCGTTTCACCCAGGAACCGCTCCAGATACTCCCCTTGCTGAAGGCCCACGAATATGCCGCATTTGCTGCCTGACATATCCTGCAGCGAATATCCCGCATCTTCTATGGCCTTCCAGGATTCTTCCAGAAACAGCCGTTGTCTGGGGTCCATATGCTCCGCTTCTTTGGGAGAGATGTGGAAGAACAAAGGATCGAATTGATCCGCGCCCGGGAGAAAGCCCCCATAACGGATATGTGCCCTCTGCGCCGGGGTCAGCTTGGTCAGCTCCGTGCGTTCAGCAGGCGCTTCCTGAAGACTGCTCACTTCCTGTACAAGGTTGTCCCAATACTGCTGCACATTGCGGGCGCCGGAGAATCTGCCGGAGAGGCCGATAATGGCGATATCATCGCTGCGCACATTCCCATTATTTTGCGTAAAGTCCGGTGTATGTGTTCTGCCCTGCATAGGCATTAGCTCCCCTCCAGTAAGAGTTCAAGTTCATTCAGATCTATAGGGCTATCCACCGTCAGCCCGGAGTTCCCGGAGGCCGCAGATCCCGTTCCTGCTGTCTCCAGAATATGGGCAGTCAGCAGCCGTACCGTGTTGTAATTGAACAAATCATTGGAATGCAGTGCAAGGCCGAGCCGGTCGTTCAGCTTGTCTACCAATTCCAGCGTCAAGACTGAATTCACGCCCAGTTCCGAGAAGGGAAGATCGGCGTTAACCTCTCCGGCCTCCAAATAAATGACCTCCTCCAGCGTGCGGTTCAGACATTGCTCCACCGAGTCTGTAGACGATTCTACATATCCGATCGATTCTGCAGGAGCCACGGTTTGCGGAGTTTGTAAAGTTTGAGGCCGAAGGCTCTTGTTCTGCTCATCACAGACCGGTTCCAATGCCCAATCCGGCTCCGCTTCAAGCGTGTAGCGATTGGACTCAGCGGCAGCTGCCGAGAAGCCATTGCCGATCCAATATCTCTTCTTGTCAAAAATATAATTCGGCAGCGGGATCACCCGCGCACGGCTGCGTTCATCATGCAGCAGCTTCCAGTCTATCTTCGCCTTCAGCAGCCAGAGCTGGGCAATCTGCGGCCATTGTCTGTTACGAACCGCGCTGGCGATAAACTGATGCCCGGATTCGTTCTGGAACAGAATGGCGGCAATATCACGCTGCGGATCCAGGCTGCCTGTGTAGACATCCGGCAAATCCGGTTCTCCGGCGGCAAAACGGTTTAATACTTCCACAAGCTCCCCGATATCCCGGCTGACAATGGCCACTCTCTCGGCAAAAGCTTCCCGCCCAACCTGCAGCGTATAAGCGACATCCTCTAGGCGCAGTGTATATCCATCTGTATCGGCGGCATCCATCCGAGCCGCACTAGCCGCAGCAGTCTCGGCGTAAGCCTGGGTATCAAATCCGATTCCGGCATTCCTCCGGCTAAGCTCAGCCGCTTCCAGATGATTCATCAGCTCACGCAGCGACCGGTTAGCCCCTAACGTGCTGTCGGCGGCATGTTCCTGAACCAGCTCATTGATGGCATCGGCCAGCCTAACCTGGTGTACAGCATCCGCGCACAGCTCAGTCAGAATTTCGTCGTAGTCGATCTGCCCGGGGTTCACGCCTAGCACTTCCGCGACAACGTCCAGACAGCGGTTCCGGACAGCCTGTAATCGGGCGGTTATTAGCTCACTTGTGTCCACAGCCCGTCCACCCGTCCGGTGGCGGGCGATAAATGCCGCGAGCTGCCGGGCCTGCGCCTGCAGCTTGTCCCTGCTCTTGGCGGACAGCAATATGAGCTGCTCCTCACTCTGCCTTGCAGGAGGTACGTCCGGCTCATATTGCTCAATTACGATATGGGCGTTGGTGCCGCCTGCCCCGAAGGAGCTGATGCCCGCCCTGAGCGGCTGAATTTTCAGCCCATCCGGCGTCTCCTCCGTAAGCGGCTTCCACGGCTGGAGCGAACGCTGTACATAGAACGGCGTTTTGGCAAAATCTATATTCTCGTTGAGCTGCTCCGCGAGAATTGAAGGTACCAGCTGCTTGTGCTTCATCTGTAGCAGTACCTTGGTCAAGGAAGCCATACCGGCTGCCGATTCGAGATGTCCGATATTGCTCTTGACCGAGCCAATGGCGCAAAACTGCGTTTTGGCGGTGAATTTCTTGAACGCCTTCGTTAACCCGGCCACCTCGATCGGGTCTCCCAGCGCGGTTCCGGTACCATGGGCCTCAATGTAACTGATCTGCTCGGGATGCACGCCAGACCTCCGCAGCGCCTCCTCTATCAGCTCGGATTGGGCATTCGGATTAGGCACAGTATAAGAACTGACCTTGCCGCCGTGATTGACCGCCGTTCCTTTGATTAAGCCATAGACTGGGTCCCCGTCACGGAGCGCCGCCTCTAGCGGCTTCAGCAGAACCGCGCCAACACCTTCACCGGGAACATAGCCGTCCCCGCCCTGGCCGAAGGCCCGGCACTTGCCTTCCGTGGAGCCGAATCGCTGATCGGTCAGGAAGATATATTTTGCCGGATGCACTAGGGTGTTGACACTTCCAGCCAGTGCCATTTCACTCTCGCCATGCCGGATGCTCTCGCAGGCCATATGGATAGCCACCAGCGCAGACGAGCACATCGTATCAATGGCCAGGCTCGGTCCCTTGAAGTTGAAATGATATGAAATCCGGTTGGCGATGGACGCAAACGAAGAACGGACATCCATGAGCCGGCCGTTATTGTATTGCTCGACACCTAGCAGCTGATAATGGGAATTCATAACGCCGATGAATACGCCAACCTTCTTGCCGGAGAGAGTCTCCGCGGCAGCTCCCGCATCCTCCAGCGTGTGGTAGGTGGTCTGGAGCATGAGCCGCTCCTGCGGGTCCATCAGCTCCGCTTCCCGCGGGGAGATATGGAAGAATCCGGCATCGAACTTCTCGACATCCTTCATGAACGCTCCCCACTTGGTGTACACTTTGCCCGGCTTACCTTTCTCAGGATGGTAATCCTTGCGGTAATCCCAGCGCTCCGGCGGAATCTCCGTAACGCAGTCCTGCCCCCCGCTTAGCACATCCCAGAATTCCTCCAGCGTATCCGCCATCGGGTACTGTCCGCTTAAGCCGATAATCGCAATATCCCCGCTTACTGCTTCTGCTCCCTGATGCCGGGACATGGCGGGGGCAGCTTCCTCTTTTACAGCCGCTTCCTGTACAGTTCCCGTTTCTGCTGACACCGCTTCTGGCATCACTTGTTCCGCCGCTTCTTCCACTACTGCTTCTTGTTGCTCCGTTCCCCCGCTCTGACCGGGCTCCCCGGCGGACTGCTGAAAGAATTCCGCATGATTATCCATAAAGAATGCCGCCAGAAGGGCAATCGTGCTGTATTCAAAGAAAAGCGTGCTTGGTAAATCGGAGAAGTCCTTGCCCAGTATTCCATTCAGCTCCATGATCATGATGGAGTCGATGCCGTATTTGGAGAAGTCGGCTGAGGCTTCAAGCTGCGCTGCCGGAACCCCGGTCGCCTGCGACACGACTCGCTTCAAGTACCGCTGAACAGCTTCCTCCACCTTAACGGTGGAGACAAGACCGCTATGAAGCGGCTGCTGCTGGATTGGCGGAACCGGAAGCTTCAGTGGAGCTGTTGCCCCGCCTGTTACCGTTACCGCTGCTGCCCGCTGCCGCTCATGAACACTCTGCGCGGAAGCATTCAGCACCCTCTCCTGCTGCGGCTTCTCTTCTGTAACTGCCGCAAGTACCCGGCTCACCTGCTGCCGTTCTCCGCAGGCTACAATAATACGGGATTCACCCGTGCGGACCAGCTGCTCCAGCAGTTCAAGACCGGCCTGTGTATCCAGCTGCTCCATCCCGGCCTGCTGGCGATATTGTACGGCTTCCTCTCCGGACAACTGCATCGCACCGTCATTCCACACCGGCCAGTTGATAGACAGCGAGGCACCTGAACGGATCCCCTCCTTAACCTGCTCAGCCCGGAGTAAGGCAAAGCGGTCGAGATAGCTGTTCGCCGCCGCATAAGTACCTCTGGCGAAATCTCCAATGATTGCGGAAACGGACGAGAAAAACACGAAGAAATCCAGCTTCTCCATCTGCGTAGCTTCATCCAGATTGATTGCACCCTGAATCTTGGGCAGCAGTACTTCTGCCATCTGTTCAGGACTGGCTTCCATCAGCGGCTGCTCACCGAGCATTCCGGCACAATGAATGACGCCGTGAATAGAATGAAAAGCCTCTTGGGCCTGCGCCACAATCTCGGCGGCAGTCTGCCGCTCCGCGATATCACCAGGCAAGTAAATAACCTGCCCGGGATAGCTCTGCAGCCGCTCAAGCTCACGGCTTCTCGGTTCATCCAGTGCGGATCTTCCGGTCAGCACCACATTGGCTTCATAATTCCGCAGGGCAAATTCGGCTACGGCAAGTCCCAGCTTACCCATTCCGCCGGTAATCAGGTAGGTACCCTGTTTGCGGAAACCGCTGAACTCTGCTTCCGGTAATGACTCCAGCGGAAGGATCACACGGCCGGCTCTCGCTCCGCCTGTATAACTAATTTCCACAAATGACGCCTGCTTGCGGTACAGCAGCTCTTGCGCCGCGTAGAACGGAATTTCTTCTGCACGCTCGCAATACATCACGGACGGGATGAAGCTGCGGTTGGTGGCCTGAAGGGCCTTGGACAGCCCCCGCAGCATTCCCGCTCCCGGCTCGCTGCCGCTCTGGACTGCGCCAAGCAAGAAGCGGACCTGATGCTGGGAATAGAGCTGAGTAACCGCCTTGAACAGATACAGAACCGGATAAAAGGTGTTCAGGATCTCTGCCTGTTCCCCATCCCACTCATACAGAATAGCGTCAATCCTTATCCCCTTAGCCAGCAGCTCCGTGAGCAGCCTGCCATAATCCGCTTCCCATTCAGGCCGGATGCTGTATTCCAGACTTCCTGCAGCTGCGCTGTACTCCGCTCCCGGATTCACAATAATGATGTTGTCCGGCACCGTATGCTCCCGGGCGAATGCTTCTGCCAGCCGGTGAGCCTTTGCTTTGTCCCGGACCAAATACAGCATATTCTTCACTTCGGCCTTGCTTATCCCATCACTATGGCCGCCAAGCCCCCCGGCTTCCGGAAGCTGGGCTTCCTGCCAGCGCTCGGTGTACAGGTGAATACGGCGGCTTGCCGCACTAACCGCATTGGTTGGCTGAATAGCCCGGATCGTGAAGTCCCTGGCCTCCACCAGCACTTCCCCCTGCTCATTCAGAATATAGACATTGAACCGCTTCATCCCCGCTGCCTTGCCTGCGGTCTCCGGTACGATCTCCGCATAGGAATAGCAGCTTGGCGTCAGTCTGCCGTAAATGCGGACTTCACCTAGTGCGAACGGAATATGCAATCTTAGCTGCTTGTACGCCTCGGCTCCGCCGATCCAGGTCACTGCCCGCAGCGCAGCATCGACAAGGGACGGGTGCAGCATATATTGGCTAAATGCAGGCAGCAGGTCCGGAGGAAGGTCGAGCTTCTCCAGCGATTCTCCGCTTCCGCACAATGCTTCTGTTGTAGCCTGGAAGCTTGGCCCATATTGAAAACCGATGGAGCTTCCAAACACCTCGTTGTAGCAGAAATCCTTGGCAATTCTGACTCCGCCCCGGGCCTGAATAGCGTCAAGATTGAAGCTGTGCCGCTCCGCCTGCTGTGCAGTCCCGGTATAGAGCTTGCCCGTGCAATGAATAATCCGGGTGCCGTTCTCCGCGGTATACACCTGGAACTTCATATGCCCTGATTCGGGAGTGAGCTGAATATAGGCATCCCGTGTATCGGCCACTTCCAGCCGGTTCACCCATAGCACATCTTTAATGGAATGCACCTGCGTCCTGGCCGCGAATTCGCCGGCCGCCCTGACCATCTCCAGATAAGCGACTCCCGGCAAAATCACCCGTTCATCCACAATATGCTCGCCAACATAGAAATCGCTCACCTTAAGTGTCTTCACGAATAGCAGCCGCTCCGGGCTGGACTTCGCCAGATCAATCATCGGATGGCTCTGAGCCGGAGCAGCCTGAGGGGCCGCCATCCAATGCGAAGAACGGTTGAAGGCATAGCCGGGCAATGGCTGCTTCTTGAAGCTTCCGCCGGGATACAGCCTGCTCCAATCTAAATCTGCCCCAGCCAGCCATAGCTTCAGCAGAACCTCATGGAACCCGAAGACTCCGTCACTCTGAGGCGATAATGCTGCCGTTTCCTTATCCCCTGCACACAGCCGGATCACCTCAGACTGCAGGACGCTCTGCCCGGCACATTGCTCCTGAAGCTGTTCTCTCCAGCTTGCAGGCCCGGCAATTTCTGCCATATGCTGATTGGCTTCGTGCAGACAGGTGTAGGGGACATTTAGATTCAGTTGATCCTGCCGTTCATTGAGCTGATTCCGGACTGCTTCCAGCACTCCAGCCTCTTCCTCATCAGAGGAAGTTAACAGCCGGACGGCCATTTCCTTGGATATAACCTCATCCAGAACAAGCTGGACCCATTCACTCAGCCGCACATCACTTAAAGTGATGCGTTCTGACAAATCCCATTTCTGATTCAGCTTCAGCAGCGAACCGTAGGCGATCAACAGCAGAAGAACACGCTGCCGCTCCATTGCCTCGCCGCCCTCACCGGCAGCTAACAACCGCTCCTGATGCAGCAGCGAGTCTGTGGACAGCTTCGCTGCCTGCAGCGCCGGGGATTGATCCCAATCCCGCAAATATTTCTTAAAGGTAAATTGCGTCCGGCTGAGTATTCTGGCTTTCTCCACATAATGCCTGAACGCCGCAGCGTCAGCACCGGTGATGCATACATTGCGCAAGCCGGCAATATACGCCGGGCCAATGTTAATACGGTGAATCTTCACTTGATGAACAGGGTCTATGAAGGTCAGCTCCGGTCTTTGCAGCACCGTTTCCGCAAGAGTAGCCCTGCCGGTCAGAATGTCATACGCCTGAACAGGCGTAATCATTCCGCTGACCGCCATTGCTAGCAGCGTCCCTTGCTGCTCACCGCTCACGGATGCGACATCTACTCCCAGGCTGATCAGGACTTTAGCCAGCGTATAATTAATCAGGAAAGAGTAGGCGGCAAGCTTATCCTTGTTCCATTTGGCAATTGTAAGGCCACTCCGGATAGCGGCCGGCCCGCCGCGCAGCTCGGTTTCGGCAATAACCTCTTCAAGAACTTCGTGGATATACGGCTCTTCCATCACGCTCTTAATCTCCGTGTATCCTGTATAGATGACATTGGTGAAATGTACCGACCAGCTCTTGCGGCCCGGCTCCAGCCGCTCAACAGCGGAGGCAGCGGATTGCAGATACTCGGCTAGCTCCTGCCTGCTCCGGATGACAGCGCCGATTCTGTATTCCCGGCAATGGCGTCTGCCTGCAAGCAGCGTTTTGCATAACTCTCCGATGGATACGTCCGCTATCTCCGGCGAATTCAGATGAGACTTCCAGACGGCTATACTCTCGTTCAAACTGTCGCTATTCAGGGCAGAGAGAGTGAAGAGCTGCGCACCCGGTACGGATTTGTTACTGGCTCTGGCCGGTTTCGGTTGCTCGTAGGCCTCAAGAATCACATGGGCATTGACTCCGCCGAAGCCAAAGCCGCTTACGCCCGCCCGCAGCGGGGTCTGTTCATTGACCGGCACCCACTCCGTGTTGTCCGTGGCTACCTTAAACGGGGTATGCTCCCAGTCCAGCAGCGGATTCAGACCGGTAAGGTTGAGCAGCTTGGGAATAGTCTTATGCTTCATCATCAGCAGCACCCGGATGATCCCGGCAACGCCAGAGGCACTTGCCAAATGTCCGATATTGGTCTTGACCGAGCCAATGGTGCAGAACTGTTCCTGATCGGTGTACTGCCTGAACACCTGGGTCAGCGCTTCGACTTCAATCGGATCGCCAAGAGCGGTTCCTGTGCCATGCGCCTCAATATAATTGACGGTCGAAGCATCTACCCGGGCTTGCCGCAAAGCGGCTTCAACCAATTCCTTTTGCGCTTTCATGCTCGGTGCAGCGATGGTCTGTGAAGCGCCGCAGTGGTTCACTGCCGTTCCCCGGATAATGCCGTAGATATGGTTGCCGTCCCGCACCGCATCCTCCAGCTTCTGCAGCAGCAGGACGCCAACGCCCTCTCCCTGCACAAATCCGTCCGCATTCTCGTCAAAAGCCTTGCATTGTCCGTCCCGGCTCATCATATTCGATTTGGAGAAGGTCACGTACCGCCAAGGATGATATGCCAGGCACACGCCTGCCGCTATGGCATACTTCGCTTCTCCGGCCTGTAGATTCTGTCTTGCTTTGTGAACAGCAACCAGTGAAGAGGAGCAAGCGGTATCCAGAGAGAGGCTCTCTCCGGTCAGGCCCAAAGTATGCGAGATGCGGTTCGCCGCAATACATTCGAAGTTGCCGAGCCCCGCATAATGATCGACCTTATCACCACCGGTCAATGCAATCAGACCGTAGTCATTGCCGGTAACCCCGACATACACAGAAGTCCGTTCCTTCTGGAGTTCGGCCAGCGGAATCCCTGAATCCTCAAGACAATGCCATGTTTCTTCCAGCAGAATCCGCTGCTGGGGGTCCATGCTCGCCACCTCTCTGGGTGACAAGTTAAAGAAGGTATTGTCGAACTTGTCGATGCCGGATAATGAAGCGCAGTATTTCACAAACTGCTCATTGTCCCACCCGAGGTCGGCCTCGTTCTTCAGTCCGTATCTTCCGTTCTGCCAGCGGTCATAACTGATAGGCTTGACGGAATTCACATGATTGATCATGTTGTTCCAGTAGCTGCTGTAATTCTCTGCCTCTGGGAATCTGCACCCGATGCCCACAATCGCCACATCCTGCCCGGCTGCAGCCCTCCGCGGCTTAAGCTTGCTTGCCGAAGCCTTAGAGCTCATATACCGTCTCCTTTTCTCTGGCGACCCGTTGTTCCCTCATCCCTCTAAGCAGAGAGAGAATGCTGTCCTCCTGATACTGCTTCTTGATATACTTCTCCATCGTGCTCTTCCAGACATCGAATTCAAATCCAAGCGCCTGCAGCAGCGCGCCCAGCATGACGAAATTCTCATTCCGCACATTTCCCGTTTCCTTGGCAATGGCAGTTCCTTCGACATAAGTGACATGCTTGTACCGGCTGAAGTTGTCCTCGTACTTTCCTTTGTATGTATCTTCATTCAGCTCTGCCAGATTGACGAGCATCCGCCCCTCCTGTTTCAGGAAGCTTCCCCAGCGCAGCGCTTCGATCTGATCGAAGCCGACAATATAGTCCGCTGTGCCCATTTCAATCAGGGGAGAGTAGATTTTGTCGCCAAAACGAACCTGTGCATGCACGCTTCCGCCTCTTTGCGACATACCGTGCACCTCAGAGACCTTCACGTCATACCCGAGCGCAACCAGTCCCTGGGATAACACATTGGTTACAGTAATGACACCTTTTCCGCCCACACCGGCTAAAATAATGCTTGTAGCTGCTGTCATAGGTCGCTTAAGCCTCCTTAATGCTGTCATAGGGACAAACCTGCTGGCAGATGCTGCAGCCCTTGCAGTCCAGCGGATCAATCATGATTTGGCGGTCCACAATTTTGATTGCCGAGCAGCCTAGCATAGTGCATTTTTTGCAATTCACACAGGTAACATTGTCGATGATGTATTTTTTTGTGGGTTCCGCTTTGCTTTTGAGAAGTTCACAAGGATGTCTGGAGATGATTACGAACGGTTCAGTGCTGTGCTTGGCTGTGTCCACACACTGCTGCATTTCTTGGAGGTTGGTGGGGTCTAGTATTCTGAGGTTGTCCGGTTTAATGCCTAGCGCGAGCACAATATCTTCAATCCGTATGGCTTCCGACGAGCTGCCCTGCAGTGTGCGCCCGGTGCCCGGGTTCTCCTGATTGCCGGTCATAGATGTGGATCGATTGTCCAGGATACAGATGACAATCGGGGTCTTGTTGTAAACTGCGTTCAGCAGTCCGGTCATACCTGAGTGAAAAAAGGTGGAGTCACCGATGAAGGCGAATACCTTCTTGCCCATCGGTTTGAAATCCTGAGTCCGCTGCATGCCCGTTGCCATAGAGATGGAAGCGCCCATGCAAAGCACGGTGTCTAGCGCCTTGATCGGCTCGGTGCCGCCCAGCGTATAACAGCCGATATCCCCGGCGGCAATAATGTCCCTGTGCTGCTTGACTGCGCTGTACAGTCCGAGATAACCGCAGCCTGCACACAGCCTAGGCGGCCTAGGCGGTACTTGGACACCCTCGTAGCAGTCGAATTCTTCACGGGTGATCGCTTTTCTGATAATTTCCGGGTTCAGCTCGCCGCAGACGGGAATGATCTCCTTACCGGTACAGGCAATGCCCATCGCTTTAAGTGAGGTTTCGATGAAGGGCTCGCCCTCCTCGACGACATAGATTGTTTTGGCCCATGCAGCGAATTCTTTGGCCTTCTCGTCCGGAAAAGGATAACTCATACCCAGCTTCAGCACGGATACCGTATCTCCGAACACTTCCTTAACATATTGATAGGATATTCCGCTCGTCACTATGCCGATCTCCGGAGAGCTGTACTCTATTACATTTAGAGGGGAGGCATTGGAGTACGCCTGAATATCCAGGAGATTCGCTTCGATTTCCAGATGCCGCTTTCTGGAGATGGCCGGAAGGAGCAGCCTGTCCAGCTTGTTTTTCTTATAGTTCTTGAATTTCTCCTCTACCGCCAGGTCTTCCTGGAAGTGAACAATCCCCTTCGAATGGGACACCCGGGTTGTGGTCCTGAACAGGACAGGCGTATTGAAGCGCTCGCTGATCTCATAGGCTTCGACAATCATATCCTTGCATTCCTGGGAGCTGGTCGGCTCGAGCAGCGGCATCTTGGCATGACTGGCATAAATGCGGTTGTCCTGTTCGTTCTGCGAGGAATGGATCCCCGGATCATCAGCCGAAACAATGACCAGACCGGCATTTACACCTTCATAGGTCATATTGAACAGCGGGTCTGCCGCCACATTCACCCCTACGTGCTTCATGGTGGTCAGGCTGCGGATACCGGCGATACAGGCGCCTGCTGCTACTTCCAGAGCTACCTTTTCGTTGGGTGCCCACTCGGCATACACGCCCTCATAGACACTGATGCTCTCGACAATTTCCGTACTCGGTGTTCCGGGATAGGATGAAATGATTTTACAATTTGCTTCATAAGCGCCTCTGGCAATTGCCTCATTACCCATCATTAGAGCTTTCATCGGATCGTCCTCTCGTTCATCTCATTTAACAGAACCACGCGGCTGAATTTCTCCCAAATCACAGATTACATATTTAACATTTATAGGCTCTTACTACTTATATATAGGCTATAATCAATATTATAGTGTTACTATTAACTTTGTTACTTTTTTTTAATAAATTCCAGCCTTTCAGTTCCTTAATCTGCTAATTTTCACAAAATTGAAATAATTAAAAAGCCTGCAACCTTTTATTGCAGACTTTTCAAATAAAAACGTATATTTATCTTTTATAGTATTTATTGTCGATTCCCCTTAAAAGGCCAAATGGACCAGACCGTCCTTCATAGATACCGGATTGTGGGTACAGAGAAGCATTCCAAATCCGTTTGCAGCGCCATTGTCCTTTAGGTCCTTCAACAGGATTCATTTATCTTTCAGTGTGTTAATTAAAGCCAGTATGCGGTTAATCTTCGTCTCTTCCTTTTTGGCGAGCTCGATGTAATGAATCTGCTCCCGCTTAAGATAATCTGGCTGATCCAGGAATGGATCAAGCATATCGTGATCTTCAAGGTTTCTGGTGATGTAGTCCGGCACCACAATATTACGGCTCTCCTCATCTTTTGTAAGAATGACATGGAGTTTGTCACCGGGCTTTTTAAGTACGGCTCTTCGGATGAATTCATTATATACAAAATAATGCCCGTTTTTTGACGGCAGCAGCGTATGTTCGAACCGGTGTCCGTCAACGGTAATTTGAACCGGCACTTTACCGTTCGTATCGAATATTTCCTTCACTGCATAAGGGAAATACACTACTTTCCATTTCATTTTGCCTTCCAGCATCTTGATCTCGCTATCAAATTCATACTCCATCTTAAGCATCACTCCTCATTATAAAGAAGCTTCAATATCCACTCTGTTCTCACACTTCGGCATTGTGTCTATATTCTTGATCTCTATAAAAGAAACCTTCCCATTCCCGGCAGTGCTATTGGCAAATTTGTGAATCCCCAGACAAAAGGCTACTGCTCCTCAATGTGGAAGTAGTAGCCTTGGGTTTCAGTGATAAATACCGGACTCCTGCTGCGATTCACCGGAAAATGGCTGAACCGGCAATGCTGCATGATTTTCTCTGAATTTATGCTTATAGTCTTCGAAATCCCATGTCTCCAGGAATTTATCTGCCGCAGTGTGGCCGGATGAGAGCAAGAAATGCTTATCTTCTTCCGTCAATTCGAACTTTGTCGTCGTTACTTTTCCAGTGGGAATAAATATTGTGCGCTCTTCCGCATGTTTGTCTACATGTCTTTGATCATGAGCCTGCAGCATGGTTTTGAACATTCCTTTGAGTAACGAGACCGGACCATTGATCTCTATCGATTGGGCATAGGTTCGCCTTTCCGACAGTCTGAATCCGAAGGTTGGCCACCGCGGGACTCCATCTACGTCAAACAGCCAGATCGGATAATTGCTAAGCATTCCTCCGTCCAGCATATAATAGGGTTTCTTCTGCAGGGGCGTATGCCAGACATAGGGTTGGAAAAAGAAAGGCAGCGTGGTGCTCATCCGTACTGCTGCAGCTATGGGGAATTCGGACGCCTTCAGACCATAGTGAGGCAAATCATTAGGGAAAACTGCAATCCGCCCATTGCTTATATTCGAGACTATAATCGAAAGCTTGCCTTCGGGAATATCTCCAAACGTTACAACTTTCTTACGCTTCAGCCATTCCGACATTACCTGTTCTAAGATGTGGTTGCTGTAAATGCCTGACTTCATCATTAACGGAAGCGTCTTGTTCAAGATCGGAAGGCTGTTCATTCTGGTACGCCCGAGCAGCTTCATATAGTCCAGCGAGCTCATCAGCTCTCTGATTTCAGCACTATTGTAACCGCAGGCCAACAAAGCTGCAATGATCGCGCCGGCTGAAGTCCCCGCAAGCTTGTTCCAGGTATATCCTCTGGATTCCATCACTTCAATGGCTCCTACAAAAGCAATTCCCTTTACGCCACCGCCTTCAAAGACTGCATCTGCCTCCACCTGAGTACCCCTCCTGTTACAAATAAAAGATGTATCTGTAAGTATGTGTTGGATACTCTGATTTATTCACCTGTAAAACAACAAAAAGCGGATGCACCAGGACCACGAAACCAGTCTTGGACAGCCGCTTGTTGGGGAGACAGATCAAAAGATCCACATGATCACAAAAATGAAAAAGGCAATGACAGCTATGGCAATAACCAGATCGGATATTTGCCTCCATAAGCCTGAAGGGCCTTCGGTGTGATACTTCTGCGCATTCACGTCATGGTTGGCTTTATGCCCGCCGGGATCAGTCGAATTCGCATGTGGTCCCGGATTAAAGAAGTCACCCATGAAATCACCTCCCTTTCCATGATTATACACCATTTAATCTCACTTTTGATTCATTTGTCCTGAAACAGCACTTATTGTTAAAAAGCGATTTGCACCGATCCGTCCTCGTAAATATCGACCCGCTGGGTGCATAGGAGCATGCCGAGTCCGGAAGCGGTGCCTTTGGTCTTCAAATCCTGCTGTCTGCGCTCCCACAGCTCGCGGTCGTGGATGATGTCATACAAGTAATAGCTCTCAGCGTTAGCCGCTTCCATCTCCTCCACAAAAATGAACCCGCCCGGGAACATGCTGCGGAACCACTGGGCCGCTTCCAGGTGAGAATGGAATACCGGAAGCTCCTGCTCAAACCGCTCTGACAAATAACGCTGCTTCAGCCGGCCGATCCTTACATAATACTCTTCAAGATTGTACGGAGTTATCACCGGTAAGCCCCCCATCTCCATAAATATTTGAAATTTCGCATAAAAATATCATACTTTTAGAGGGATGAATATGACATTCTGCATGAAACGGGATGAAGTCTGTTCAACCGGCCCCGCAGAACTACGTATGATCTGTTCCTAATTCAAGAGTGAAGTGTTCATTCTTCTGCTCAGCGGGTAGTAGAATATGATAGGTCTAGTTACTGTGATCGATGCTATAAGGGCAGAAAGGAGCCGCTCCCATGGACAATACGGATATTATCGCAATTCTGGCTTTGGTTCTTGTGTTGCTGCTTATGTTAAGTGTGTTCCGTCTGAAAAAGCGCGTAACAGAGCTGGAGTCTCAGTTGGCGCAGAGGGACGCATATGGGGGACCTGCAGGAGCTGGAGGCAGGATGGCCGGCATTCCGACCCCGCTGTTCGTGCAGAACCCGGAGATTGCTCCTGATCTGGAGCGGAGGCTGCATCTGCTGCTGGCGGAGGGCAAGAAGATTCAGGCGATTAAGGTAATGCGGGAAGCACGGAATTTATCCCTGAAGGATGCCAAGGACTTCATCGACAATCTGGAACAGGGCGGCACCTTCCGCTGACCTGCCCCTGCAGAACCAAAAACGACCCCGTCCTCCACTTTATAGTGGAAGCTGAGGTCGTTTTTTATGATGCCGGATTGCCGGCAGCCCGGCTGGGGTTATACGTCCTTTTTAACAAAAATCCGCAAAGAGAGCAGATAAGAGCCGTAGATAATAACAAGATAGGCCAGAACACCAATAACGGGCAGAAGCGTGCTGTCCAGCCTGCCGGTCTGGAACCATTCTGCAAGTGCCGGAAACCGTTCAGATAAACTTTTGAATGCCGTGACGTTCAGAATGATTAACATGATGAATACGAAATTGACGACTTGCATGCCCTTTTGTCCCAGCCAGTAATACAGCGGCAGATAGAAGGAAGCAAGCAGCGGAAAAGACGCGGCCGCAAGGCCCAGCTCTCTCCAGCGGAGCGGAGCGTCTATCTTCCCCATCGCAAATGCAAACAGATAGAGCAGCAGTGTGCAGAGGATGCTGAAGGCCAAGAAAGGAATGAGCGTTAAATATTTGGCCTGAATCAGACGCTGCCTCGGTACCGGAAGACTGACAAGAAATTTCTGATTGTTATGCTGCATATCAATAGTGCAGGCATTGATCAGCAGCAGCATGGCCGGAAACAGCGAGAACATAGTGTAGGCATCCGCATTCGTATATCCCATGAGTATATAATACGGCACCAGCAGCAGAATGAATTTCCGGGTAAGGATGAAGTCTTTGCGGATCAGATGCAGGGAGCTATACATGCGCTTCACTTCCTTTTACCGTAAAATACATGATTTCTTCCAGAGTAGGCGTCTCGCAGATAGCCGTATCCCTGAAATACTGTTCGCCCTCCGCACGGTTGCTGATCAGACCCTCGAACCCCAGTCCGCTCTCGCGGATGCCGACGAACCAGCGCCGGACATCACGGTCGAGCAGCTCCTTCCCGCCTTTGACCAGGAGGTAACGCTCGCTGATACTCTCTTTCATCTCATTGAAAACAATCCGCCCCTCGTTGATGAATACAATATAGTCGGCAATCCGGTCCAGATCCATCGTGTTATGGGTGGAGAACAGAATCGATTTCTTCTCGTCCTGAATATGCTCACTGAGCAGCTCCAGCATCTCTCTGCGGAAAATCGGATCAAGCCCCGAGGTAGGCTCATCCATAATCAGCAGATCGGCACCATGGGATAAGGCGATGGCGAGCGAGAATTTGATTTTCATCCCCTTGGACAGATCCTTAATCTTCTTGCCGGGCGGAAGCTTGAACAGCTCCTGAAACTTCACATATGTATCTTCATTCCAGCGGGTGTAGAACGGCGCGATAACTCTCTTCATCTGCTTGATGGTGAGATTCTCATAATAGATATTCTCATCCGAGACGTACCCAATCCGCTCCTTGACCGCTGCTTGATATAGCTGGTTATTCTGACCCAACATCGTGATATTGCCTTGATCCGGGTAGATCATACCCATCATCATTTTGATCAGCGAGGTTTTGCCTGCACCGTTCGGGCCGATCAGGCCTGTAATAAAACCTTCCTTGATGGACAATGAGATATCCCTCAGCTCAAACCGATCGTAGCTTTTGGTTAAATGGTCTAACCGGATTACATCGCTCATTCCTGTTCCTCCTCATAGAGCAGTTTCAGCATCTCCGCCAGTTCGGCATACTCCATGCCCAGCAGTCTGCTCTCATCAATGATTTCTTTCAGCTTGCCCTCTACAATCCGCAGCCGCTGCTCCCGGATATATTCCTGATCTGCCCCGGAGACAAAAGAGCCCTTGCCGACAATAGAGTTAATCAGCCCTTCACGCTCCAGCTCCTCGTAAGCCCGCTTCGTGGTAATGACACTGATCTGTAGCTCCTTGGCCAATAAGCGGATCGATGGCAACGGCGTACCGGAGACCAGCTCCCCTTGCAGAATCATCTGGCGGACTTGTCCCACAATCTGGGCGTAGATCGGTTCACCGGATGTACTTGATATCAAAATATTCATGCAGCAGCACCAGCGTCCTTTGCGGTATTTGTATTTAATGTATATATATAATATATACACTATGTCCAGTGGTGTCAATCCTCTATTCGCAACGGTCGGGTTGCTGCTGCGCCGCATATTTGGACTACCGCTCTCTCGCAGGTATTGATCTAATCACTTATGGGAAGTGGTGATGCTATATAGAGGCGGAAGCCGAATGCCTACACAGAGGGGAAGTTCATATGTCTAGAAAAACCGCCGTCTACCCGCTCAGCTGCGGGCTGCTGACGGCTGCCGTTATACTGCTCATGCAGCCTAAATATTCGTATAATGATCCGGATACGTTCTGGCATCTGGAGGTCGGACGCTTCATGCTTGGGCACGGGAAGGTGCCGCATCATGCGATACATACCTTTTATGGAGACAAGCTGCCGTATATCCCGCATGAAGCCGGGTTTCAGCTGCTGATTACACCACTGTACCAGTGGTTCAGCTGGCCGGGGATCTATCTGCTGACCGCCCTGTGCCTGCTTGGCTTACTGTTGGGACTTATTCGTCTTGGAGAAGTATCACGTAAAGAGCTGGGTCTGCGGGAGAATCATGTTCTGCTCCTGCCCTTTGTCCTGCTGGTCTCCTGCTGGATCTACTATAACTACTTCAAGGGAAGACCGCAGATGGTCTCCTCTCCGCTGATTGTCTGGTTCTTCATCTGCATGCGGGAGTATCAGCTGAAGCCCGGGGCCAGGTATGCGGCAGCAATGATGATCCTCTCCTGTGCCGTTGCCAATGTCCATACCGGAGTATGGCTGGTGATTGCTGTGTTTACCGGTATGGCCATGCTGGAATCGCTGATTGCACGCAATCTCAGCTGGAAGCGGGCTGCCGTCTTCCTGCTGGTCCTGCTGGCCGGTCTGCCGAATCCGGGAGGACTTCAAGGACTGCTGTTTATCTTCACCGTCACACACAATAACTACAATCTGCTCATTAATGAATGGCAGCCTCTCTCCTTCAGCCGGCCGGGCCAGCTGCCGATTCTGCTTCTGCTGCTCTTTTTCGCGGTCACCCTGCCCTTCTCCCTGCAGCGGAAGCCGTTCCGCTTCTTCCTGATGACCGGTATTCTCTATCTCGGAGTATCCAATTTCAAGCAGAATCTGTTCATGTGGCTGTTCATTCCTTATTTCGCGGCAGTCTTCTTTGAAGCGGTTCCGCTTCCGAGCAAGGTCAGGCTGCGGACAAGCGGAAGAGCGGTTGCCCTTGGACTTGTCACCGGGCTGCTGATCAACACTGTATATATCTTCTCGGTCCCGCCAGTGGTGACTGCTGCAGATTACCCTGTCTTAGAGATGAGCTATGTACTGGAGCATACACCGGCAGGCAGCCGGCCTAAGGTGCTGTCCAGCTATGGGTCTTCAGGTTATGTGATGTTCCGCGGCGGGGATGTGCTCTGTGACGGGCGCCAGGACCCTTTTATCACCAAGGCTTCGATTGGGATCATGGGCTGGAATGCCTTCGAACGCTCGATGTACGGCTTCTCCGAATACTTGCCTGATATCGTGAAATATGATCACCCGGATTATGTGATTGTGCGAAACGGCAGCTCCGGGAGGCTGTATCAGGACTGGGTAAAAGCACTCGGCACTCCTGTCTACAAAGGAAGCTACGGGAGTGTATTTGTTCCCGGCAACGGAAAGCAGCCCAAGGAAGATCCGGGAATACAGAGCAGCTGAACTATACGGCATCAGCCGGTTAAACCCGCAGCCCTCAGGAAATGACTGACAATCTCACTTTGCAGCCGCACCCTTAAGGAGAAATCAAGACTCCAGCAGGTTTCCACTGTAACGGCTCTCGCTCCGAGCAGACGCTGCATAGCCATCCGTGAAGTCCCGGCGCGCTCGCGGCGGCGGATATTGAAGCGGTAAGCTTTATTCGGAACCGACAAGTTCATCTTCTTCACAATATGCTTCGACACACCTGCCTCCCGGCTAGCCGGGCTGATAATCAGCGTCTGCCCTACGCGCCGCGGATTAAGCTGTGACAGCCCGTTCGCTTCATGCAGATCCAAATACCAGGATGGATGATAACGCGCAGCGAGTTGAAACACCGCTGCTGACAGCGGATGTCTAGCCTTAGCGCCTGTACCCACCGGGAAGGTACGGTTCAAATCAGGTATGCCGCGGATACCCTTCCGCCGTGCGGATACATTCACCAGCGGGACAATAATCAGCTTCCCTCTGCGCAGAACCCACTCTCCGCGCTTGAACCGGTTTACGATCCCCTGTGCCGCACGGGTACTAGCCGGTTCATTGCCATGAACGCCGGAGATGATCATAAATACAGGACCGGGCGCTGCACTGCTAACGACATAATAAGGTGTGGCATAGGGAGTTCCTGCTGCCAGCATATGCTTCTCGACAGACACCGCGTTTCACCTCCGTTTACGTATGCAGAAGTACATTCGCTTTATTCTGTAATGTATGCGGATCGCCAATGGTGGATTGGACACATAGACTGGCGCGGCAAAAAGCCGGGTATAGTCCAGACGGACCTTACCCGGCTTCTGTGTTCATAACGGTTATTCAATGAAATACAACCTGGTTTTTTCCGTTGGATTTCGCCTCATAGAGCGCCTTCTCCGACCCGGCAATGAACTCTGAAGTACGGTCCGTTGTAAGAGGGACTTTCAGCAGACCGCCAATACTTACGGTGACCACGCCTTCTTCTTCATAACGGTCGCGGGGAATTTGCAGATCATAGACACCCTTGCGCACAGCTTCGGCCAGCTGCTCCGCCTCTCCGGCGGTTGCCCCGGACAAGGTCAGGATGAAGGCTGCTCCGCTGAAGCGGGCGACGAAGGCGCCGTGCTGCTTGCTGATGATGTTCAGTACATCCGCCACCGATTGAATACACAGATCTCCGCCTTTTAACCCGTGGACCGCATTATAAGAATGGAAATCATCGATGTCAATAGACAGTAATAGAAGTGGCTCCTGCGCGCGCAGGCAATTTTTCCATGTACTAGTGAGCTCGTTCTCGAACGCCAGCCGGTTCGGCAGATCCGTTAAGGAATCCGTTGTCAGGTAACTCTGCAATTGGGTAGTTACACTGGTGTAGGCTTCACCTTTCGCATCAGCGTTAGCCCCCTTACTCAGAACAGCCATGACGGAAGGTTTGCCGCCGTGGATTACAGAGGCCAGTGTCAGGTTCATGTCCAGCGTCAGTCCATCCGCATTCTGAAACTGTCCGCTGCCGGTTACGAACTGGCTCTTGTTCAGGGTGAGCTCCGAGAAATACTGACGCAATGCAGGACGGTATGATTCGTGCACATATTTCAGGAACGGCTGACCCGTTAGGGACTTGCCCTTCTCTATAGCCATCAGGTCCAGCGCACGGTTATTGCTATAGACGATAAGATCATCGGTAATCATAAAGAAAGCTACCGGTGACAGCTCCATCAGCTGGAGATAACGTTGTTCATTATGACGCAGACTTCGTGCATTCTGCAGTGCCTGTTCCTCGGCCTGACGCAGCTGATTCTCCGTCTGTCCGCGCAGGATAGATTTCAGCTGAGGCAGAATGTTGAGATGCTGCTCTTTCCAGGGAAGTGAAGTAGACTGAACGACCTGGCGCCATTTCTCAAAAGATTTCCGGGGAGACAGACGCATCCCGTCATTCTCCTGAATGACAGCCTTGGCCGGATCTCCTGCCCAGTCCACAATCTCTACAACTTCTGGTCTGAACCAGATCATATAGTTCTGCTGTCCGGGAGTCAGAGCCAGATACAGCACGCCGGAGGCTTTGTCCTTGTAAGCTTTGGCTGATTCATATTCCAGACTGAGCCTCGAAGTACAGTAAGTGTAGTCCCTGGCTTTACCGGCCAGCCAGCCCGCAAGCTCCCGTACCTGATCCTGGGAAGGCGTAACCCCGTACAGCATCAGCTTGTCCTGGTAACATACCGCTGCTCCTGAAGCATCCATTAGCGCAAGCAGCGTCTGCTCTTCCTCTCCCAGCTGCTCAATCACCCGGAAGGAGCTTGAATTCCCTGTGAATACATCGACAATCCGCGTCGCTTTGGTCCGCAGCTGCAGCTCTGTCTGATACGTATCCAGCTGCTGGCGCTGGTACAGCTCACTGGAGAAGAAGGAACCCAGGAAATTGCACAGATTGCGGATGCGATGCGGTACATACTTTGGCGAATGGTGATGGCAGGTGATCAGTCCCCAGAGCTTGTTATTATGAATTAACGAGATGGTGGTAGTCGCTCCAACTCCCATATTCTGCAAATATTCGATATGCAGCGGGGAGACACTGCGCAGGATCGACAGGCTGAGGTTCAGCGGCTTGCCGGTTAGGGGCTGAAGCACCGGGATAATCGGTACCGGCGTATAGTGAACATCCACGATGGTCCGCAGCCAGTTGCGCAAGTACAGCTCACGCGCCTGCTTGGGGATATCCGATGCCGGGTAGTGATGCCCGAGGAACGGTTCCAGACCTTCCTCCTTCGCTTCAGCTACAACTTTCCCGTTCCACTCGTCATCGAATTCGTAGATCATCACGCGGTCATAACCGAGCATTTCCTTGACCTGTTCAGCCGCTGCCTGACTGGCTTCAATCCGGCCTGCAGTCTGCTTCATACGGCCGAAGAACGTGCGGATCCATTCAAAATCATTGGCTCCTGCACCCTCCTCTTCTGAGGCAGGCTCCAGCTCGACAATCATCAGCCCTTCACTTTCGTGAATAATGCTGAAGAAATCGGTCATCTCTCCTTCAACTTCAATCTTCAGGACAATATATTGTAAATCTGCGGTTTCCTTGGCGTTCACACTGCGCTCCAGTAAGGCCTGAAGCTGACTATCGCCTACCAGCTCAGCCATAGAAGTTCCAAGCAGCGTCTCTGCAGGAATTCCCAGCAGTACATCTGTGTTCCGGCTGGCCTGGACAATAAGATTGTCCTTGCCCTGCGTCACTGCCAGCAGCACGCCATGCGGCTGAATAAGCCCGGGAATATGGATCGGCTCCTTGTCGCAGTTCGTGAGGTCCAGCGATTCCTTCAGTTCCAGACCGGCTTCGTTCAGCAATGTGCGGTTGAGCGGATCATTTTCGTTATGGGCTTTAGAGTCTGACATGGTGCAACGCCTCCAATGAAGTAAAAGATTTCTATGCATACATTATGCGTAGTTTCATATTATCTTATTTTCAGCAGCGTTAACAAATCGCGCGTACGTTAGGAGAAATTTCTATCTGGGAGGGCCGGGTTATTTCCGGGACAGATGTATACGAAAATCCCGCCAGTTCAGAGCTGGCAGGAGAATACAATCAACGGAGCTTCTTCGCTATGCCTGGAATGGAATAATTATGTATAATATTTATGGATAGAGGAAAGTCTTAGGAGGTTGAATCATATGGAAGAAGTACGGATACAGAAGCATGACCGTTCCGTGAGCTTCAGAGTTGCAACAGATGCAGGGGAATTTATCGTCTTTGATATGTCACTTTCCAGCCCAACCCGTAACCGCACCCTCTACAGCGGAAAAGAGTTTAGTCTGGCTTGGGCAGCCGCAGAAGCGGTTCTGGGTGAAATCGCAGTCCCTGATGAACTCTTGAAATTTGCAACAACAGTCTGATGCCCCAGAGTTGACCCCTCAACAGGGGTCTTTATTATTCATATACGAGGTGACCGTAAATGAGAAAATACGAACGTTCAGGCAGAGACATTGTTTCTTTCCTGCTGGGATTTGCGTCAGTGCTGATCATTGCCTTCTTCGTTATCCGGTATGTTCTTCAGAATGTTTCGTTTGGGCCTTAGGGGTAGCTGAGAAAACCCAGTCACTAATTAGCTTTGAAATCTTGTACGTAATACAACTCGGACTCAAATATATGTGGGAATTCGTAAGGTTTGTTGTATGAAATACAACAATTTCCAAGCACAACAGCATGAATACGGGGAAATCCTGCATTTTGTACAACATTTTTCGTTTAAGCTCAATATTGAGAGAAGAATGTTGTATTTCGTGCAGGATTTTTGGGATTTACCCTCCATTGAAAGTAAAGCTTTCTCATTTCACGCAAAAAGGAGCATTGGGGGAATTCTATAGTCAGCTAAATAGAGTGTATTCAAGTTAAATACTCACACATTATTGCTTATTACTAAACAATTTTAATGAGTTTTGTGAAACACAATGAAATCATCTAAAGGATAGATAGTGATTAATTTTGTGATTTTTGTAGAGTGCTCAACAAATTAATATACGTTATATTTTCGGCACCCTACCTGTCAATCTAAGCATCTCCAGTTTCCGCTGCAGCTCCAGCTGCCATTCGTGGTCGTGAGTTGCTCCGGCCAGCAGGGACTGATTTTGAATCATCAGACAGTCCCAGCAATATCTGGCGTTCTCCCGCAGGCAGTATTGCAGCTCCTTAGCCTCTTCGATCGTCAGAGGCCCAGCCATATTAATATGAAAGATCTCTGCTAAGCGTAAATGTACCGGCAACATCATAAATCACTCTCCTGTATCATTATCCTAATACATTATATGCAAGTGTATCAGAAAGATGATACGCGTATGAGGATATTGATACATTTATTTATGTGATGTATACTTTTGGAAAAAGGAGGCTTGTCCGTGATTAAGAATAACGTCAAGGACATCATGGACCGGCAGAATAAAGGGATACGAGGCACTGCGAGGGAGACGGGGTTAGCCATCAACACTGTATCGGGGCTATATCATAATACATCCAAGCGTGTGGATTTTGAAACGCTGGAGAAGCTCTGCAAACACCTGAAGGTTAGCACTGGAGAACTCATTGAGTACATAGAAGAATGAATTTTAAATGAGGGATGTGGTTTTATGAAATGGAAATACGGTCTTTTTGGAATGGATAAATATGATCTGGGTGGCGGAATGAATGATATGCTCTTGTCCTTCAACACTTATTCTGAGGCTGAGTCTTATCTCAATAGCAAGCATAATTTAAAATACGATTATTGGGAACTAGTCGATTTCAGTACTTTGGATAGGCACGATATCAACAGTGAAAACCCTATGGTATCCATTCAGCAGACTATTAATAAGATTGAGGAGTAAGTTTTCTCCACTCAAAAAATGAAATCCCCCGTCAGAAATATCCTGGCGGGGGATTATTTATGTAATGACCCTGATCACATCATCGATCTTAATCCAGCTGAAGTCCTCTTCCATTTGAAACTTGATTCGACGCAGCTGCCGATCTACTTTCACCACAACCCCGCGCACCTTCAAATCCTTGTAAGGATCAAACAAAACAATTGTCATCTGCTCCTGCTTCAGCAGTGAGTACCCCAGCGCCTGGTCAATCAGCTCCCATTCATCGGAATCGATCACGGGCCTGCTGCGCCGTCCCTGCTCCTGCATTTCATGCCTCAGCTGCTGCACGTGCTCTGGCAGCATGAATCGGCTACCTTCCCATACACTCTCCAGTTTCCTTGCCATGGTGTCTGCCCTCCTAGTAATCGGTCCAATAATCTATATTCCCCGTCAATGGTGCTTGCTGTGGCTTGTGTGGGCCTGCCGCAGCATGATCTTTAAACGGGACGTCCCTTTCCCATGCCTCGATCACAACGGCGGTCTCCACCGGCTGCTTGACATCCCACTGAATGTAGTGCTGTTCGACCAGCTGCAGCATGCCCGCTTTAATTGCTGCCGGCCTGCGGCCACTCAGCCGTTTCAGTTCAGCTAGATTAGGCATTCGGTGAACGTGTCTGTTAAACTGGAACATTATCCGGAGCAGCTTGCGGGCCGTATCATCCAGCATGGCGCGTCTCGACAACCGGTCTCCAGGATAGGATGCTGGCAGCCAAGAACACCCGAGGCGCGCCGGTAGTGAGGCAGGTGGCCCGAATGCGGCCGTCACGGATGCCGACTATTTCAATCTTCCGCTGCGTGATCTTGCCTACTTTGTCCATGTATATGATTTCGATGGTTTGGCCGATGCTCATTTTCATGATTGATCGCCTCCAATAAAATAAGAACGTTTGTTTGTATTATAACCAAACAAACGTTCTTATACAATTACGAGAACATTTCTTTATTTCCACATTTATGTACTTTAGATGAACTTAATCATATATTACCATATTTAAGAAATTTTGCTTTGACTTATTTTTTCAATATTTTAATATTGTTAATGCATGGAAATATAATTATTTCCAAATCAATATAATAGAAAGGAGCAATTGTACATATAGGGGCAGCAAACAATAAAAGACTCATCGAAGAAATTTAAATTGCCGGGGGTATACAATGAAAAAGATAGTTGTAGTTTTAACAATTTTAATGTCAATATTAATAATTGCACCGTTTAGCAATGTTAATGCAGCTCAAGACGCTCCGATTAATTTGATAGCTGGACAACTTGGTAATATGACTGATGGTGATTTGAACACTTTTACATTATTACCATCTGTGCAGTCGCTGCCGTATAATTTCACATCAGTAAAGGCAAAGAGCTTTAAAGTCACGTACAGTTATACAGGCAGTTACAATACCACTTTTCGGACGTACGAAAATAATACATGGACAAATCACAGCATGCCGAAGTCTGCCAGTATTACATCAATAACTGGGAGCTTCGGAGGTGCGACAGTTAATATCAGTAAATTTGAAATTTTTGTGCTCAACGATAATGTAAAAATCTATGAAGTCGAATTTTACGGTGATACCGATATCGCAACACCTACACCAACAGCAACACCTACACCAACAGCGACACCTACACCAACAGCGACACCTGAACCTACACCTGAACCTACACCTACACCTACTCCAACACCTGCGTTGGAACCTGCTCTTGATGTAAATATCGCTCCTGAAAAAATCGGGGTAGGTAAGGAGTTCACAGCAGATATATCCCTTAAAAACGTGAAGGATATCTATGCTGAAGATTTTGAAGTTAAATATGACAAAGAACACCTACAGTACCTTGGATTCGAAGAAGTAACCGGCTATAAGGTATACAACACTTCAACCGATCTCAATGGTAATGTACGATTTGTAGTTGCCAGCCAAGGCGAAGATTACGGTATCAGTGAAGATACTGTAATTTTAAAGTTGAAGTTTAAAGCCAAGGCGATAGGCACAGCAATTGTAGATTCTACAAAAGCACGTATTGCAGACACAGAAGACGAGTATGACCTTAAGACGGATAACTGCCTGCAAGATAGTATTATCATAGAGGCAACTGACGTCAATAAATCAGGAAAATATACTTTGGTCGATCTTGCGATTGACGCCAGGTACTTCAAGTATTTCGCAGCGGACGTTGATCCGGTGAAGTACAATGCGCAGCAAGCCGGTGATGAATATGTTAATGATGATGACCTGCTTTTTATAGTTGATCAGATTTTAAACAATCCAGATTACTTGCCTAATACTTAATTAATGAGACAGAAACAGACCCGTCAGGCATAGGCCCGGCGGGTTATTATATTTATGCTCTAAATTCAAATCGATCTCGTCTAAACCAACTTCCGCTGATCTTAATCATGCCCGCATGATACCCTTCTGCTATCCCACCATAATCATTGATACGACCTTCTGGGTAATCATCATATTGATGCCAGACGGATACCTTGGCCTGTAACATGGCCGCAACCATGAAGTCTGCGTCACTCTTCAGGACTTTGTATGTAGTACTGATGAATTAACACTTCCTCTTCTTCCAATATCTTTTGATTAAATGGACCAGAACAAATCCCATCAGCAACAGGATAAGAACGGTTATCCATAGTACTATTGGGTTTCCAACGGAAAAGTATGTATCTCTATACTGATAGTTATCATTATTCATGAGTATAGAATAAATCATATGGAACATTATGGATATGTGGGTAAGGAAACTTTTCCTAAACGCAAAAAAACACCCCACCATTGCAGGCAGGGCAATCTAAGAGAACATACTATTCAGCAGAATATTCGTCTACGCTGAACGTAAGGATCTTATCGAAGATCATATAATCCTTTCGACTAGTGAACGGCCCTTTATTGTTCTCAAGCTTATCAATGGCGTATGAGGCTGTGCCTGAACCGGCCTGCTTATTTTCGTACCAAGCAATGAAAGCATTTACTTCATCCATGCTAAGATCAAACTCTTTCTCAAGGCCAGTGGTCATCGTTACAACCAGGATTGCACGGTCGCCGGTTGGTTGTTCTGGAGTTGGAGTTGGTGTTACTGTTGGCTCCGGAGTTGCTGTAGGTTCTGGTGGAACGGTAGGTTCAGGCGTTGCGGTAGGCTCTGGTGTTGGCTCTATTGTTGGTACGGGTTCTTCAATAGTAATGGTTTCCACGGTTTTTAGAATTCCGTTTGTTGCTCCAGTGGTACCACCAATAATATACAATTGACCATTTACTACTGCTGCACCACTCTGGTATCTACCAGTAGTCAAATTCGTAAAAGTCGTTACATTGTTTTCCAGTGGATCGTATATCTGAACTGCAGTAAGGGACTTCTCTCCTCCCAAAGTATAAATTTTTCCGTTAAGTGTTGCCACTGCTGTTGCTGCTGTGCCGGTTAGTGAATTCGATTTTGCTAACCAAATGTTTGAAATCGGATCATATTCATATATTGAACTATTATAAGCATTAGTTGTGCCATATGACTTCACTCCACCTAATAAAAAGATTTTTCCATTATAGGCGGCTGCGCTTGGCGCATTAACAGCTACAGGTAATTTAGTTTTTGTTGACCAGACTCCCGTTGTTGTATTTAATGCCTCAACGGTTGATACAATTGCGCTGCTTTCATTTATTCCACCTACGACATAAATGTTGTCCCCAATTACTGCGGATGCAGCCCATGATCTCCCCACGGTCATCCGTGTTGACGTAGTCCAAGTATCAGAATCAGGGCTGTAAACCTCCACTTTGGGAGTTCTTAAAGTGACACCACTCGAATTGTCGTAATAACCTCCAATAACATAAATCTTATCGCCCACAACTGCTGCGGTTGCAGCAGCTCTTGCAGTAGGCATATCACTTTTTTTAGACCAAGAGTCTGATGATGGATCATAAACATATGTAGTTTTTTGTTTTGTGCCGTTAGCTGCTTCATCTGAGTTTCCTACACCCCCAAAAGCATATATCTTTCCTCCATATTCCACTGTTGCTGCTCCGGATCTCGCTTCTGGAAGGCTGGTTTTTGAGGTCCACACATCGCTAGATTCTGCAAATCCTGAAGTGGCACTAAACAGAGATCCAAAGATCATAAGTATTGAAGCTAACCAAATAAATTTTCTCTTCAAAAAATCCAACTCCTTTAATATGTATACATAAAGCCTACACTAAATAAAGGCGAACAAACAGTCTGTTTCTCGACAGGAATTTACAATACACTTAAGGGTTATTGAGGTAAAATGTGGAATATAGTCTATGAACAGAAAAAAACCCATCAACCATTTAAAGGTTAACGGGCTTTTGCCGATGCTTTCGGACTGCACGCTTCGGTGCTTCCAATACGTGTAATAATACAATATCACATTTGGAACATTATGTATATGTGAACATATCACGGGTAAAGGAGAATTAACCTAAATTCAAAGAAATACCCCACCAGCACTGATGGGGCATTTCAACTTATCTATACCTTTTTTTCATTGTTGTAAAATCGTTGAATTTTGTAGTATTGAAGTTATTCGCATACCATAATTAATTGACCTTTCTGAATCACAACCACCATTAGTGTGAACACCTACGATTTTACCATTTGGAAACTGTATAATCGCAGAACCTGAAGATCCTCCCAAAGTATCAATATCGCTATATCCTATTTTTTCTCCATCTAGTACAGACAATGGTCCCGCTTCTATTTTTTTTGTTTTTCCTTCCGGGTGCTGAATTATACAAAGCATATCATTAATATTAGCATCTTCTTTAGAAACCTGGATAAATCCAAACCTTTCCCCAGGATTACCATTTAGTCTAATTAGTGCAAAATCAATAGATCCTTCTCGATATTCTAATAATTCAACAACTTGATAAGACTCTTCTTTTCTTAGAATTCCAGATGAATCTTTCTGAAAATTAAAGTTAACCTTCATATTTAGTGCAATTTCTTTAGGTAAGATAGGATTATTTGTTCCATTTATACGCGGAACCATCCAAGTACCTGGATCAGAATCAAAGCAATGTCCTGCTGTTAGAAATAGATCCTTTGATATGAGAGTGCCTGATCCCCAACGAATATCAGAAACATTTCCAGGATTGCTATATTTAGAAGCCAAATCATCCATCCATTGTATTTGCCCTACTTTAGCTTGTAAATTATCCACAAACTCTTTAGGGACTCCCAAACGACCATCATAACTTTCCACGTCCTGTAAATCTTCCACTCCACATATCGATTCTAGTTCATTTTCCGACACATACACTACAGGTCTTGTGTTGATTTTATTAGTGGATAGTGTATTTACTCTCAAATCCTTGGTTTGTATGTTCATAATATATTCTCCTTTGTAATTTGATAAGTAAATGATGCTCATAGAATAAAAAAATAATACACATCGAAAATAAAATTATATGGTTTATTAGGTATATATTGGTTCATGGAATAAAGACACAACATTCGTTTCAAAATAATCATTGTATCAAAAAAAAGACAATGGAGATGATAAGATTGGCTGAGTTAACACCATATGAAAAAGTTGCTTCTGTAATAGGTTCTGAAATGGATAAAGCATGGGGAAACATTATGCAAAGACTTACTTCCGGGGATACTGAATTTAGTGCAGAATCAGGGGCATTAAATAACGAGGATATCAAAAATTTTTTCTCGGAACTCGGTGGTGCAAATTTGACAACTGAATTCTTTAGTTCCAAGGACAAAGGAATAACGAAGAAATATAATGTCCACGCTCTGTCTTCTGGAACAAATGAGGGCGGGAGTATCACCGTTGGAGCAAGCTGGAGTTTCTAAATTTCTTGATTTGTCAGATTCATAACTGACGAGAATAAAAAAGCCTCTCCCATTATTGTTAATTAAGTAAAATACGCTGCCATCTATGAATGGCAGCGTATTTTACTTCCACTAGATCAATTTCACCTAAGCTTTGAAGTTTTTGAAGAAAGAAATAAGAGCCTTGTTCGCCAGACCTACATTAACCAGCATAGTGATTACGTTTAGTTCAATTTTGGATTTATCGGCCGAGGTAGTGATGATCCCGGCGTCCTTAGCGGCCTGTATTGCCTTCTCATAGTCCTTCGCATATGTTTCCTCGCCAGAGATATTCAAACGTTTCTCCAAGGCTGCTAATCGTCCCTCTTGTTCCTCAATTACTTGCTCCAGCTCCGTGATTTTACTCATATCCTCACTTGCCTCCCCTTGTAATTTATCTATGACGGCATAAGCCGCCGCTACCTTTGTTGCCGCCGGTTGTTGTCCTGCCCGCAGCAGAGTTGTGCTCAAGCCGAAGGTTATCTGCAGGTGGGGGAGATCCTTAAAACTGGTCCAATCTCCGCCCCATTCAAAACCTAGCTTGTTAGCCTCATCTACGACTTCCATCCAGTCCGCAATGCCGTCTTTATCTACGTCAAGTTTGGTATCCCAGGAAACGACACGGCCATCATTAAGCAGCAGCGCGAAATCAATAGCCACCCCGTAGTTATGGTAACTGGTTCCGCCCCGGGCATTGGTGACCTTTGGCTTGTCCGGCTGCGCCTTTATGTGCGATAATCCTGCTTTGTTAAGCTCTGCCTGAGTCCGACCTTGAGCAAATAGGCCATTCTGCTCTGCAATGGTCCGCAGCCCTTGGGTAATGACTATATTGACCCCTCGGGCGTAACATCGTTCAATGAGAGCCACCGTAGCCGTTTCGACGACAGGATGAAGCCCTTTAAGGCGTGACTGAGATTTAAGCTTTACCTTTTCAAACGTGATCGCCATTACACGTCACCGCTCTTTTGTGCCTGCTTGACTAACTGGTTACCATATACAGCCACAGCTCCGCATAAGATACCCTGTAAAAAGCTCTCAGCGGTAAAACCCAGCGTGAGCGATACAAGGATAATGGCTGCTAGGGTAACAAAGTAAATAATAGTCCAGTCTGGTACCCGTGGCGTTTGCTTCAATATATAGCCGACAACCCAACATACAGCGACAATAGCCAACAGCTCCGGCTTAATAAAATTTGCGACTGCATTCCATTCCATTACACTTCACTCCTTTGTTTGTGAATCTCACTGATACGCAGATGGGCCTGTTTTGCTGATTCCTCTACTCGTGTCACTCGTTCGGACAGCACATCAGTGCGCTGTCCCTGCACTCGAACATCTGCCCGAATATCATCCACACCACGCTTGATGTACTCGACGTCTGTGCGCAATGCAGCACCGCTACCGGCCTCTTGGGCAACATCCTTTTTAAATGCAGAGGTACGGGTTACCCACCCAAGTACAACTCCGCTCACTGCAGCGACTATAGCCGTAATTGTTGTAATCTCCACCTGATTTCCCCCTATAAATAAGTAGCCCTCAGATCACAAAACACAATCTGAGGGCCAAAATAAAAACGCCTCAATGGGCGCTGCCGTTTATCTCTACTCAACTTCCAGGATTGCGGCCACATCCGGCCGGATAACCTCCGGTACCTGCTCCAACGTCTTCAAGCCCTTACGGATCAAGCTTGCATATACTTTAGCCATTGTCTACTTCACCTCCCTCTGCGGGCGTCTCTGGCACTTCCGGCTCTATCGGCTGCTGCCCTGCAAGTACCAGCTCGTACAGCTCCGTGATAGCAATCTGAGCGTCTACCGCCTCCTGCTTAGTGTCCTGCAGCTCGGCCTTGGTCGCCTGAAGCTCTTCATAGCTCTCAGTCAGGGCGACTTGGGTATCCATCAGCTGCGCCTTCGTCTCATTCAGGCGGGACAGTGCATCCGCAAGCTGCTGCGCGGTGTCTGCGGCTCCGGCCTCTACTGCCTCCAGCCGTCCCTCTAACGGGTTAGGCTGCTCCCCTGGGTAAGTAAATTCAAGGGTGCCGCTGTCCGGATTAACCCGGTAGCTGTCGCACTCTTCAAACTCCTTACGGTATTGGCTGTATTCGAGCTTGATTACGCCGACTGTTTCCCTGACCCGCTGGGCCAACTCCTTGATGCTGGCGAAATCCTGATCTTCTGTGGTCTCCACATAGCCCCGGCCGACATACTCTCCTGTGTTGTGGATCACATTGCCGGTTGCCTTGTCATAATAAATCTTCATTCCGATTTGCATTTCATCGTCTCCTTGATTACTTATTTAACATAAATAGCCCCCGGGGATCCGAAGGCAAAATAAAAACGCCAGTGAAGGGCGTCATAGATTAGATTATGCTGAGTAGTTCTGTGTTATTGTTCTTCAGAAGTACGATGTACTACTTCTACGCTTACGCTTTAATAAGGAGGCGGTAGTAGTGAGTGAGGTTAAACGCCGATGGGTAGTAAATCGACCACCCATCGGGGTTCATGCGCTCATTATTATCAGGGGAGCTACTAGGGGTTACGTACATAACTCCTCCCGTTTTACGATAAAAGCACCATGCAGTAGAAACTCCGTCATAGGACGGGTTAATAGCCACAAACAGCATAGCCCACTGTGCATTACTTATGGCGTTTATTGCGTTCGTAATCGCAGCAGGGTGCCCTACCCACTGCTGATACGCTACAGTCTGCTGTGCGTTAACCTGCGAAACTAAAGTAGCCCCCTGTACAAGTGACCCTGCTACCCCGTAGATACTTACGCCGGACTTTATGTTACCTGCGACGAGGTCCGGCTCAGCAGACTGTAGCTGTGCCGTGGTCACTTTAATCTCCCCAGCTCCTGCACCACCTTTGCGATAACCTTCAGATGGGTACACCGCTAATGCTCCATCTCCCCATTGCCCTACGCCTTGTGCTGGGTCATCTCCTGCAGTTATGACAGGAACACTCCCATTGACTCCTAGTATAGAGGTACCAGCTAGTATTTTGATTGGACTTACTCCAGACAGAGAATCTGGTATGTGATATGCTGTCATCTCATCAGAAACTATCCACTCTTTACCCTGATAAGCTTCCAAGAAGTAAGTTTCACCAGAACTTCTGTACATGTTTGCCATGTTTTTGTTAAATACTCTTTCCAAAGTACCCGTTACTAGTCCATTATCAGTACCTATAGTAGATCCTAGGCGAACATCAGAGGCTGTCGCCGTTCCATACTCACCTCCTTCACCCTGTAACGTAAAAACTGAACCGTCATAAATAACCGTGTACACCCCGCCCTGTACCAAAGGCGGGTTATTACCGTTTGGCTTTTTGATGGACTTGGCCCCCAGGCCGTTAAGGTTAAGTGTGACCGGCCCTGTTGTGGCTGCATGAACTTTGATGGATACCCGCAGCCCGGCGGTCAGTGCTGCCGGTGCCGGAGTGATTGAGGCGGTCAGAGCTGGCGCAGTACCGGCTGTTACGGCAAAAGCCAAAGAACCTTGTACCACATCGGCCAAGGTTTTTCCAGCGTGCAGGTCGGCATCAAGGCCGCTGCCTGCTCCGTCCACTGTTATTAATTTAGAAAGCACATCATTAGCTGTGTATGAGTAGGCTGGTAATGGAACAAAGCCAAGATTGGCACCCATTACAGGACTAGTGTGCACTCCGACCCCTATGCCTCCTGCTACCACAACAGGCAATGCTATTTGCACAACATCCCCCGGCGTAGCATAGATGTTTGGAGCGCCATTAGCATAACCAACAGCCGCATTAATCACAGTCTCAATATGCATCCACCCATCAGCAGGGGTTATCTGCAAGTGTGTGGATTGGACTAAGCCATTCTTTTTTAGCCTGCCGTCTCTGGCAATCACTACCCTAGTGCCGGACTTTGCTCTGATCCAGAAGGATACAGTGAAATTCTTACCTACACCCCCAGCAGGAAAGCTGCTGTTTGCTGTCATCAGGTATGTTGTAGGAACGACACCATTGGGAGAATTAGTACCACTACCCATTGTGTAGGATGCAATGTGGTATTCAGTACCATATCGCGCCGAAGGGCTACCATACATGCTTGTAAGCAAACTAGTGACATCGGCAGTCAATGCTCCACTCACACCACCATTTGTAGAGTTATCGTGGTAGAACTTACCAGCACCAACTACTGTAGTCCCATTCCACGAGGAAAAGAATGGTATATTGGCAAAGGTATTAGAGCAACTAACAGCCGCTGGATTACTATCTGGTCCTACAAATCTTCCACTGTCACCCAACATGTTTGTGACGCCACCAAATGGCAGGTTATCCACCAACACGTTAGCTGAGTTATCCAGCTGCGGAAGTCCGCCTGCGACGTTGTAAAGACTACTGTTTGGTATGCTCACCCATGTACCTTGCCAAACGTCATTCACTTTTCGCCTAATCCACTCAACAGGTGTTCCCGCATCCGAAAGACTTATTGCTCTTTGCACAACATATTTAGTTCCATCTGATGTGCCTGAGTGCGTTTGTACAATAATGTGGAACCAGCTGCTAGAACTAGCCGGAGCGTTAAGCGCCGCATTTACTGTGTAGAAACCTATGGTAAGCACCGTATTTAGGTCCGTTCCGGATGCGAGAACCAAGGCTTTTCCGCTGTCTTGGGTAAGGCTATACTTCTGAACTACATCTGGAATCGTAGTTAACAGAATATCACCATTCGAATCCAGTCCGGGATAACCCAAAGCAACATTTTTCATAGCTGTAGTTTCAATTTCTGACCAAGTAGTCCACACTGGCCCTACTGAATAGTAATTACGAGTGAACATTTTTGGTGAGCCGGTTGTTACACTGTAGTACGTGACGGTTTGATTACAGCCGTATCCATCTCCACCGACCGTTGTTTTTACTTGAAGGTTAAAGGCGTAATCTCCAACAATAGGTCTATTAGCTATAGTTGCAGATACCGCATTACTAGTGGCTACATATTGACCTTCATATATAAACGTGTTTAAGTCTGAACTTGTAGGAATTGGCGTTGCTCTCTTAGAATCTGAAAACCAATCTCCCCAAATTCCTGCGGCAGTCAAATATCTACTAAATGTTTTTAATCCGGATATATCTGTTATTCGCTGAACAATAGCATTCGTACTTAGTAACTTGTACACCTCACATAATCCTTGCGTAAAAGTTGAAGGAGTCCCTGTAACTGTCGTCGTTATATAATATATTCCCGGAACAGTTATCGTATTAATTGAAACGCCTGTGATACTTTGAGCTGTACCATCATTGTTTGTAAGTTTATGTTTTTGAATTTCATAACCGGATTTTGTAACAGTATCATCCGGTATAACCTGAACGGCCAGCGGTAGCGTAGTTTCTGCTCCAGTGTAGAGGGTACCTTGAGTCCACTGCTTGCCTCCGCTTGGTCCTTGATGTTTTATGTGCGTAGTATATGAGTTTCCGTTATTACTACGAGATTCTAGGGTTACTGTCCACTTACCATCTTTAAAGTAGAGGTCTGAAATGGATAAAAGACCTCTTATTTCCCCGGAAACTTCAGTATATTGTGTGCTCTGGCGATTAATAGTTCCTGCACCACTGCCCATAATATCAAGTCTTTTCGTCAACCTACCCTGTGATGGTTGATTACCCCATGAACCTGTTACCGTCACCTCTATGAAACCAGATACATTAGCTCCTGCTGCCAGCGTATAATCGATCTTTTGGTTTATTGAAGACCCATGTGTAGGAGAGAAGACAAATGCCTGTTCAACGTATTGATCTGAGCCAAATTTTATACCTTGGCCAAGAACTACCGATAAGGAATCGAGGGCAGCTACACCATTGGCAACGTTTCTTTGTGACAAAGGTATAGATGCCGTTTTTGCAGCAGCCTCTGCAGCGTCAGCCTTGGCCTGCGCCCCTCCGGTTGTCTCTTTTGCATTCCATGCAGTGCGCTCTGATGCCGTAAGGTGCCGGGTAGTATCATCTGCATGCGCCTTAGCCGCTTCCAGTGTTGTGGCCGGAGCGGTCCGCCAGGACGATTTACCTGTGATGGATTTGATCATGTTGGCCAGCCAGCCCAGCAGGGTTGTAATCGTGCCAGTATCTCCTGTCGGGGCTGTGGTATCAGATATTGTCCGATTGCCTATAACTGCGTCTGATGCCGAGCCAGCGCCACCAGCTCCCGCCGTGAGACCAGCTAGTTTCGTCTTTTCTGAAGATGTAAAGTCTTCTGTTGAGAGCTGCTTGCCGGGAATCTTGTCGACTTTCCCAGAAAGTTGAGTAGTCATGGTAGCCGCGAAATTCGGATCGTTATTTAATGCATCGCCGATTTCCTTTAGCGTATCCAGGGCGGCCGGAGCTGCACCAACCACGTTCTGAATGCGCTGATCTGTCTCCATCTTACTGTAGGTGGTGCTCTTATCTGCCTTTGTTAGCAGTTGAGTATCGGTGTAGGATTTGGCTGATGCAAGCGAAGCGTCTGCCTTTTGTTGCGCTGCAGCCGGTGTCTCCTTGGCATTCCAAGCCGTCCTCTCCGCTGCGGTTAGATGCTTCACGCCATCACTCGCATGCGTTTCAATATCTTCAGACAACTCCACCATATGAGCATGAGCACCTTCGACTCCATCTTCAATATGGTTCAAACGGGCTGATGTGATCCGAGTTCCTTCCTGGACTAACTCATACAGCGGACGTCCGGTCTGCGGGTCCGTCTTCTGCTTCCCAGAAGCATCCTTGATTGGTTTTGTCAGGTCTGGGATCTCGTCTTTCCAGGTCTGTTTGTTATATGCCACCAGAGCTCAGCTCCAATCTCAATATAAATTCAAAGGCAATCAAAAACCCCTTATCGTTTTTGGTAACGGTAAGGGGCTGATCTGCCAGTATGTTGCCATCCACATCTAACAAGGCAGCTCCTAAAAGCTGTTTTCCAATGGCCTGCGTCTCTGTTATATAAATATACTTGCGTACAGCCAGCCCTGAAACAATCGTATTGTAAATAGGGTAGGCCGTCTGCACACCTCCTATATTCACTCGTGCGCTGGCGATGTGGCCATTCAAATCCGTAACCAACTTTTCCAGAAATAACTGCTTAACTACATCTGCCAAAAACATCAGCCTCCTATCGGCACTTCAAACCCACAGATGGGGAAATCCACTCCGTGAGAGTATCCAGTACCTTTAATATTGATCGTTTGTGAAGGAACGGAGGAACTGACCACTGCCCGGCGGATGTGAACCGGACGAATATATTCAAAGTCTGCCTGCAGGCCAACCATATTAACCGGCTGGGAAAGTGAAAACTCAAATTGAATCTCTTTGGCCAAAAAATCCTCTGAGATGTTCAGCAGCTTACCGTGCTGATTGCCAATATCCCGCAATACAGGCAGCCGAAACGGTCGATCACCCCATCGCTTCCGTCGGATCGCCTCCCGGCGCTCATCATTACTCCCCGTTTGGGTCTTCCGGAAGTATATCCATTCCCAGATCCACAAAGCCCAGGTCGACCTGCGAAGTAAAAACTGGTTACTCAAGTCGTCTATTGTCTGTTCACGTTCTGCCATCTCTTTTTCCATTACAGATAAATGTCGGTCCGCCATATCAATTTCGTACCAATACGGTGGAAGCATTTCTCGATATCTCAATGGAATCATGACAAAATCACCTCCACACGTAGTACAGATGATGGTGGCAGCTCAACATCCTCTGTATCACCGTTAAGCATCAGATTGTCGTAATCCTCCACGCCAGGGATGAGCAAAAGCGCTGCTACATAGTTGTAAACGAGCTTCGCACGGCCACTTGCGTAATCCAATACACGCTGCTGGATGGTTGTGGCCAGCGCGGCCAAATCAGCCCCAACAGATAGGAGCAGTTGTGCTTCCAGGCGAACAGTAAAGACCGGTGCCGGATGTACCGCCAAATCATGGCCGGCGATTCGCCGCTCCTCCCACATCCATGCTTTGACCGTTTCTGCAAAGGCTTCGGTTATCGGCTGCCCCACCAGGTCTGTAAGATAGAGATCAATGGAATTCTCATGCCGTTCCTTCTCCCGGGCGATGGCACCACCAACCCCGGCCATCTCTAACGCCCAGGTTTCATAATCCTTCCGCCGTCCACTTCCGATTTCTGTAGCCGCCCGTTCCAGCATGCGTATCCGGAAGGTATCGTCACTTTCCCCTTCCTTCCTTGTCAAGCCAGCCGCCCAACCGTGACCGTCCAAATACTCAGAATCGGCCCAAATAGGAAACCCCTGAAGGAAACCATAGGTCCATAGCACCTGCTGCTCCGCAATTTCGATGGCCAGCGGATACCAAAGGTCGTAAAAATACTCGCCTTCATCCGTAGGCGGCGGGGGCAGACCACGCTCAATCGCCAAAGCTATCGCTCGATTGACCCACCGGCGGTAAATATCCTCCGGAGTCTCCTCCAGGATAGGCATGCTTGGGAGTGCCGGCAGGTCTGTTAATTTAATAGTCATATGCCAATGACCTCCTCCAGTTCAGCATTACCGGCCACACCTATTAAAAAAATGCTCAGGTGCATCTCCTGGCCAGTCCGTTCCATTGACCTCACTTCAGCCCGCTGGATCTCCGCGTGAGCCATCAAGGCCTCCTCGATATCACGCTTGATCTCTACGTCCTCCCAACCGGACCATTCGGACCGTTCGACACCTACCTCGGAACCGTAAAGGACATAACGGAAACGCTCTGTATTCAGGATTTTCAAAGCTGTCTGCACCAAGTACTCTGGATACGTGCGGGTCTTTGTAGGATGACCAGCATCATCAAACACGGCGCGCCGATTTCGATAATCGATGACGTATGTCCACTTAGTCGCAGAGACGACGGATTCCGTCAATTCGACAGCCTCTAAATCTGATAAATCAAGAACAGGAAACAAGCCATCATCCGCCACTGCTTCCCACATCCTTTCCAAGAACGTAATAACGCTGCCCGGTTAGCCGGGAGACGATGAGACGGTCACCCGACTTCAAAGGGCTGGAAATAAACAGGACACCAGTATAAGTGGAGGTCTCCGGCTGCTTCACTTCAAAAACAGCATCCATTCGACGTTCCTGTAGGTACTCAGCAAAGACAAGCTTATCCGCAGGGTAAGGCTCCTGATCGCCATCAACTTGTATAGATGGACTCCCCGGCCAACTGAGCAGCGTTGCACGCTCCGTGTCCCGGGCATCGATGTGACCGGCTGTCTTCTCCCTCAGCAGCTTCAGTGCATCGTTCAACACGGCTATTCCCTCCTTTCCAGTTCAAGCTTCACAGTATACAATCCGTTCTTAAAACTTGATTCTGCACTCTCCACAATCCATTTCGAAGTATGGTCCGTTTTAATCAGCACCATCCAGCCGGCGCGTAACCCTGCAAGTGTATGGTCCTCATGCTTGACGGTAATCTTTTTAATCTGTTTTGCCTGCGACAGAGCCTTCAGGCGCTGCGTGGCGATCGTGGCCGGGTCCTCATCTTCCTCAACCTCAATGATTTCCTCCATTCGGCCCATGGCCTGTACTGCGCCTGCTGCTGTCTTGGTGACAGAGGAAGCCAGCTTATCATCCTTATACTTTTGAGCTGTGACGACAGTATAAGTCTCATCCATGCTATACCCTGCGGTACTGGCCTCCATTTGTTCAGGGATGAAAACAGGAACGCGAGAATTAGTACCCTCTCTTACGACCTGCAGGTAGAAGCTCGTATCAGTCCGGACGACATCGATGTGATATCGGTAGCCGCTGCGCTCATATGCTTTTTGCAACACATCCAGGATGAGTTCTGAGTGTGAAATCGTTCCATACCGTTCGTCCAGGCTAAAACCAAAGGCGGGACAGCGGAAATCAATGCCAGTGGTCTTGATGTATCGCTGCAGCTCCGCGCCGGCTTCCCCTTTAAGATAAGGACGTATACCCTTGTTTTTGGACAAATACCAGCCGATCTCCCGAGCATCAATTTCCCACTCCTGGGAAAATTCATTTTGCTCGTATTTGATAATAGGTCCGTAGAAGAACTGGTTTTTGTGATGAAGCACTCCAACCCCTGATAATTGCTGTGAAAAACACATCAGCAGACCAGCAACCTTAACGTCAGTAGCATCTCGCACCCGTACGGTCATACTCCGGGCTATTTCATCCCTCGCTGATGACCAGGCCAATTCGACAATTGCATCCGTCAGTAAAACACGGTTGCTTTCCTTCCCATATACAACCGCAAAGTTATCCATTTACACTCCTCACTTTTTAGTAGAGGTTTTATCCAGAATTCTTTCCTTTTGAGTCAAGTAATCGAAATTGCCTTTGGCATTATCAGCTGCAGCCTTTGCCTCGGCCTTCTTCTGCTTGTCACTTTTCGCAGTTTCATTCTTTTTGTCTGTCTTACCGGTAGTGTTCGGACGGCTTTTGGATGATTTGGTGATAATCACGCCCGGCTTCAATAGCTGCTGGGTGTTGGAGTAGGAAACGATTTTCACGGGATCGAACTCCACAAAATTGAATGTAATATGCAAATTAGCCCGGCCATCTTTGTACGTGGCTTCGAAACTCTCAAACCACATGGTCTGTGAGAACAGCGATTCGAAGTTGATCACAACCGGTTTGGCCTTCCACTCCTCCATCAGTTTCCACGCCTGTTCCGGAGATTGGTAGGCCACCGTCTCTTTGCCGGTTTCCCAAATTTCCTCCCAGGCCCGCGGGAAGATGACAGAAAAAGAGACTCGCTTCAGCTTCGAAGTGAGTCTCTTACTGGTCTTCTCCTCCCCAGTGATTACTGTGAAGGAATCAATTTCATTGCTGCTGGTAATCTGGATCTCCGCCGGCGTAATCGGAAAGGTGAACCGGTTCTTGTCTCGAATCATGGTCAGCATGCTTATCCCCCGCTTTCCAGAGCCTTGTACAGCTCCTCGCCAAATATCTTCCGGAACAGCGCCCTCCCCTGCGGGCTGGTCAGCATTTTCGCAAATTCAGCAAAGTTCGTTATTCCCTTGGCCAGTTCGCCAAAGTCGATATTGATATTCTCGATTACGATGTCGCGGATTGCTGCAGGTGCCTGCGCCAGTGTCTTCGCCACCGGGATGCTCGACGATCTCATACCCACCGCTCCGCCATCGGCATAGGGCCGCACACCAAGCAAACTACCGGCTTGCTCCCATAACGCTCTCCCCCGCTGACTCCGCTGCCGTGACAACGGTATGATCATCTCTGGACCGGCTTCACCGACCAGGCCCATGTGAGGTGAACTGATCAGACCACCATCGGCATACTTCTTCTTACGTTTCTTCCGGCGACCAAAGAATCCGGAAATGCCGTCATATATTTTTGTGGCCAACTTCTCTCCACCGATCGTTCCCAGCAGGCCACCAATCGCTCCGCCAACAGCCGTACCTACTCCCGGCATAAGGAAGGTTCCGAGCAGAGCGCCCGTTGCTGCGCCGCCTGCCATGCCTCCCCCGATTCCTCCAGCTACTTTAGCGGCCTGCCGTCCACGTTTTCCCTTACCTGCAAACAGGATATCCCAGCCATCCATCGCATAACCAACAGGTCGGACCACTTTACCGAGCAGCTTTGTCCCCTTGGCAAAAGTCTTCATCTTGGTAGCCTGCCTGCGGAGCTGATGGCCTGTTGCGCGTATCTTATAGGCATCGGTAAGACTGCTCGCCTTGCTCATGGCCTTGGTGTAACGCTTCAACCCATATTTCTTCACCATTTCAAGTGAACCATGGATGCCCTCTGCGTAACCGGCACCGTAGCCAATACGGTCATTGTTATCATCAATGTATGCTTTAGCCTGATAAGCATGAGTCCGCAGCGGCTGAGCGCCAACAATACCGCCGTTTGCATAGGCACGGACGCCCAGCATTGCACCCGCTCTCTCCCAAAGCTTCACCCCACGCTGCCGGCGCCCTGCCGACAGAGGAATAATAGCTTCCGGCCCTGCCTCACCGACCAGCCCGATATGAGGCCGAGTGATAATATCTCCGTTTGAGTAAGCAGCACCCCCGCTGGACCTTGTTGATGCAGGAGCAGCAAAAGATATTGTTGCTCCTGCTCCAGTCAGAGTCGACAAGATACCCATAGCTCCGATCGCAGTCGTCCTGAGCTCTGGAAATTTGCTCTGCATTCCCTGAGATAAGCCTGTAATAATTCCGCTGCCCCAGCTTTGACTTTGGCTTGTAACCGTTTGGATCGATTGCAGCTGCTGTTTGGTCTCATCTGCAGCAATTCTTGCAGACGTCCCGACACCGAGTAAGCTAAGCCCTGCAGCACCGGCTCCCGTGACAATACCATCAGTACTTGTCTTGGTAGTGCTTCCCAAAAGCTTCGCTTGAACGGATGTCCCCTTCGCAGCAGTTCCCACTGCAACAATACTACTCTGTGCAGTTGTGGATTCAGTGCTTTTCCAAACTCCGGCAAGCTCTGTCTTCACTTTGCCTACATCTTGCAGGACGCCACTCTTCTCAATAACGCCGTTGAATGCGGGCAGCAACCCATTTTTCGCAACCTCTGAACTGAACCGACTAAAGGAAGCTTTCAACTTTTCCTCTTGCTGCGGCGTCATGTTACCGAAGGTCACTTTCGCTTCTGGCGGGACTTTGACAGCAGCTGCAGCAGGCTCGTCCTTCTTCTTGTCCTTCCCTGTTATCCAGTCCCCAATAAAGTAAATACCGTCGACTGCCTTCTTTGTCCACCCCGCATTGTCAGCCATGGAACCAAGCTTCTCACCAACCCAGCCGCCGGCAGCGGCACCTGCTACAGTACCAATTGGGCCTGCTAATGATCCGACTAAGCCTCCAAGGGAGCCTCCAACAAAACTTCCTGCCATTGACCCGCCAGTATTTGATAATCCGGATTTTAACCCTTCATCTTTGGAAGCCTGGTATAAGTCATAACCGGTTAGACCGACAGTTGCCACAGTACCTGCGATTCCAGCAACCTTAAGAGCTTTTTTTCCACCTTTAAATACGCCCTTCAGGAGACCGCCCCTTGCAGGAACATCTGATACATCCGAGATAATTTCCGGAATAGCTGATGTTCCCCGGAGTCGAGCCGTATTTCGGTATGTGACCCGCCCACGCCTCGCAGCAACATCTGGAATTGAATCCACATCTGGAATATTAGTAGTTCGTGTACCACGGCGGGCTCTGATCGAGCCTCCTGTGCTGCTGCCACCCGTCGTTGTTCGGGTGGTTGAACCAGATGTGCCGGTGCGCCCACGCCGGGTTAACCTACCTCCTGTTCGACTTCCCTGCCCTCCAAGAGAGCCTCCCAAACCACCCGCTTCATTAAGATAAACCACACTTGCATTTACAGTCATGGATGATAAAGAGTTCAGTCCTCCACCCAAACCACCAAGTGATCCACTAGTCGTGCCACGACGGAGGGTAAATCTACGACGGGTAGGAGTGCCCACTTCTTCAATAGCAGGTGAAACCGTTCGTCTTTCAAGTATTCCTTTGGCAGAGCTTAGGACTCCTTGTCCCGTATTCCATACCTTTTTGCCTGTTCTCACTGCCTTCGCAGCACCAACAGTTCCAACAAGTACAGCAAGCCCAGTATTGATAACATTAAAGTTATCACTATAAAAACTGGTAAGCTTGCTGACAAATCCAACGACCTTTGAACCAAGCTCCTGTATTTCGTCCTTATTTTCTGTGATAAGAGTATTGAATTCTTGCAGTGCAGGCAAGACAGCCGTCGAAAGATTAGCCCCCAGGTCCTGCATCTGCTGATCGATCTGAGCACGGGTCTGAATGATATCTTGCATCGGATTGGCAGCCTGTTGAGCTTGTACCATTCTCTCTGTCGTTCCAGAAATCCCGGTGGGCGCCGGCTGAAAAGGTACTTGAAAGGTTTTAAGAACAGCAAGCCCGTTGTCCTCCGCAGTTGCCGAGCCTAACGAAACCAGCGAAGCTTTCAGCTGACTCTGCGTTTGACTGGCTAAATCAGCAACCAGGGCCATCAGAGCACCCTTTGCACGCTGTTCATCTCCGGAATTGATATCACCAGTGAATGCCGCGGCTTGCTTCGCTGCGTCGTTCTTCCCAGCTCCGCGCAAGGTAAAGTACTTTTCCATGTCCCCTGCATCGAGGGCCTTTACGCCGAATGTTTCTTTGATGAAGTCGGCGGGCTTGTCGAAATTGAAGGCTCCTTCCTTCACGCTCTGCGTCAAGAAGTTGGCCATCTGTCCAGAGTTCGCTCCGGTGTTCTTAAAATATCCGGAATACTCCCAGAATGTATCGAAGAGGTCCTGCTGCCGATCGCCAACCTCTTTATAGGCATACATCATGCTGTCAGCAACGGAAGCGTATGTTTCGCGGAAGGTATCTGAAGATTGTGCCAGCGCACGGTTAACTTCTTCAGCTCCTGCATCCGGCCGGATATATTGAATCTTTGATGAAGCACTCAGGAAATCACTGGATTGCGATTTATCCCGGACCAGTGGAGCCAAATCAGCTAATTGTCTGGCCCCTTCCGTCTGAGAAGGAATAATACCCTGAGCATTTAAGTCTTTGACAGTCTGAAGGCCTTGATCACGCGCAGCTGAAGGCAATAAGGCCGCACTGCGGGAAGCTTCGGAATAGTAGTCCATCACATTTCCGAATAAGGCGTCTTTGATTCCGCCGCCGATCAGAATTGCGCCAGCTGTTGCCGCCAAAGTGGTTAATCTTGAGGAAATTCCGTCAATGACTGGGCTGACCCCATCTTGCGCTTGAATATGCACCCGTGAATCGCTCATACCACGGATCTCATCATCTGCACGAGATGCAGAACGTCGCAGATCCTCTGCTCCAGAACGCGCACGCCGGAAGATATCATCAACGTTCGCTCTTCCCAGCCGGCGCGCCTCGTCCGAAGCGTTACCGACCCGGCTTCCTAAATCATCCGCTGCGCTCCGGGAACGCCGAAGATCAGATACCAGGTTGTCCCCCATCTGTCCTGCAGCCCGGCGGAAGTCGAGTAAATCATCAGTTGCCCCGCGGAGTGCTGTTCGTATATCCCGGACAGCACCGGATATAAGGTCCTGCGCTTCGAACGGGACTGTCACTTTTGTTGTCGCTGCTGCTATGGTTGTTCACCCCCATCCTGCCTATTTCTTGTTGGCCAGGCGTTTGGCTTCTTCTTCAGCAATCATCCCAGCGGCAAGACAGAAAAAATACTGCCGCTGCTTGTCCACCTCATAAGGCAGGACCTCAGCCGGCAGTCGCTTCTGGTTCATCCAAAAAGATGCTACCCAGCTTGCTTCTCCGTCTTGCTTAATGAGTTTTTTGCTTCTTTCAACAGCTCATCCTTGGTTTCCTGGAAATTGCGTACAGCCTTACTGAGCTCAGCGTAATCTGCAGGGTTATCCAGGACGCGTGGCGGCAGCTCATATTTACTGATGCAGCTATAGGCCAGCAACAAATCTTTATTGTTCCAATCGAAATCGTGCTCCGTTGCCTTGACGATCATCACATCGATCTCGTTATAGGATTCCTTCGGATCACCGTTTTCCTCATAGGCCAGTTCGTAAGACCGACGCACTTCGATGGTGGTCAAACGGCGAACAGACCATTCTTCTCCGTCCGCCGGCACAGTAATGGTATCATCGTTCCGGCCTGCTTTGCCCTTGGATAGATATTTTTCTAATTTATCGCTCATTATGTTCGTTCCTCCAATTTTTATAGATATGAGTAAGAAAAAGAGACGGTTGCCCGTCCCTATGCCATGTAAGCTGGGAACTGCTCTATGAAATCAAAGTCATTGGCAGTACCAGACAATGTAATGTCGATACCGTTGTTCTCATCGATCTTGGCAACGAGCAGATCCATTTCATCATGGATATGCACACCGCTGATCATCACCCGCTCCACATTCCCGCTTTGCATATCTTCGAGGGAACCGGTGATTCGGTCCAGGTACATTGTCTTACCCGCCTTGAAGTCGGCCAGAAGGCGGTAACGAAGGGCAGACTCCAACTTCGACATAACCAATTTCACCGTGATTTCATACCCAACAATCTGCTTCGTCTTGGACATCTTCCGCGCACGGATAATGTCCAGCGTCTCCGGCTTCAGGATAACTTCTACTTCTTTGATGGTCTGAATTGAATCTCCGTTATCATCCTGCACAGATAAATTACGGCCAATCAGCTCGCGTTCCATGGATTACGCCACCTCCCAATCAATATTAAAGATTTCAATCGCATCGAGCGGCTTTGCCGACAGGGAAAAGTATGCGTAATCTGCGTCGCTCACCTTTGTCGGGTGCTCGGTAAAGGTGAATTCATCACCGATGGCCTTCTGTTGCGCCCGCACCTTCAGATAGCTGACGACCGCAGCAATAAACAGCCCCCGGCCGTCCTTGTCATTGTCCAACTTGGCCTTATTGGCTTTACCGGCAGCGTAGATGTCGTTCAAGATCTGGTCGATTGTCATCGACACGCGGATTTTCCCAAAGTCTTCCCGCTCCCCAGCTCCCAGGGTGGTCAGAGTGTTCACAGCAGACTCGATAATATAGTCGTAGCCGTCTCGGGTGGCCATAAGGGTGCCTTCGGACAGACCTTTCAGCACTTCACTATGGCTCCAGTCCACCTTTGCTTCAGTCATAGGCACCTTTACTCCAGTGAAGGACTTATTTGCAGGCGTTCCCGCCACCAAGCCGGCCACCCATGCCGCCCACTGAAGGGAACCGTAGCTCTTACCGTTGATGTGCTCACCAGCCAAAGAGCAGTTAATGATAAAGCGGGCGTTTGCTGCGCGGCTGCGGGTATTGTGGATCTCAATATCGTCGTCTGCAGAAGCTGCACCAGCAATGACCAGCTGCGCCAGCTTGCGGGCCTTACTGCGCCGATCCAGCAGCCACTGCTTGGCAGCAGCCTGCACCGCCGCCTCAGAGGACGGCAGATAGACCACATCAAACACCAAGCCGTCGATCCGGTTGAAAATGCCACTCCAGTTTGCGGCGGTGATTGTCGCAGTACCCGTAACCCCGCCGGCTAACTTCGTGTAGGCCACATCTGCCCAGGCTGTTGAACCGGTGCTTTTAAATCGGACCATGTTGGACTTCTTCAGTTGTTCAACAGCTTCGGACTTGTCAGCTACAAGAAACGTCTCGGTATCAAAGATGCCTTTGGTGTCCCGGATGACAATTTCCTTCTTACTGGAATCTACCAGGGCGGCACGAATCATATATTCAAAATCATTGCCACGCGTTCCAGGGTAACGGGCTTCAATGGTGTAGCTACTGGCGACGGAAACGGATGCTGCTACCTCGCTACCGTTGGTGACGCGGTAACCAACCACGGTCGCCCCATTCTCTGCCGCCAGCTCCAGTTCATCAACCAGCAGCCCGCTCTCCTTGAACCGCTCCGACTGATCCGCCATATCCACCGCTTTGTTCGGCAGGCCCCACTCCGCTTGATACGGTATCAGTACGCGACCGGATACTGACAGGATACGCGACTTCGCCACTGCCTGTAGTTCCACATACGCACCCGGTCTACTCCGTTGTATCGACATTCACAATTACCTCCTTTGTTGTTAAGCCAAAATAGGACTCCACTTTTTGAATAACCTCCTGCTGCGATAGCAGGGCATCATCAACACAATCAAAAAGAGCGCCAGCGATCTCAAAGCGTTCCCGCTTCATGACCACTGCGCTCTCGATCCATTCCTGTTTTGTTCGCTTGTTTAACTCACCCAGGACCATCCCATCAATAGGCTGGCGAATCTGTTTTTTAATGTTCATGATTAAGTTCCTCCTTCCTTTTTTGGACAAAAGAAAAACCGCCCTACTGATAGGCCGGTTTCTTACTTCAAGAATTTTCACCTAATCTTCTTTTAAAATCCTCCGCTGCGCAGACTTTTTCATGTTTGTCCCACCAAAGAAACTCTTGATTCTGAGAAAAAACATATCTTTCCGAATACATAGCTGTCCAACTATTCAGCTTAGCAACAAAGCTTCTGTTCGGTGCTTCTCCAATTATCGGATGAACATCTTCGAAACGTCCCAATAATACTACTCTAGGACTCAAGGGAACACTTACTTCTGTCTTTAGAAGCGCGTGGCCTGGGGAGCTGTATATTCCTTCGAAAGGAATAACATTTCGAAGACACACTGGATTATCAGAAGACACAAAATCACCTAACTCTGGCGGGCTATAACATACGCTCCATCTCCGACGACCAAGAGGCTCAATAATAGCATCTAGTCGAGTCATAAAGTTTTCCATATGAAAGTTGTTATGAAAGCTTATTTCATAATCATCTCTGTTAATAAATTCTTTCAGTTGCTCATGAGTCAGATTGAGCTTCTCTCCAGTTTTATTCTCAAAATTCCTTTTTTGATGCTCAAAATACTCTTCATGGTGGAACCCCACTTGAGTCGCCAATTTGTATAACTCAGCAGTTTGTTCACTAAAGTGCTTTCTTCTCGCGGGAGTGCGTTCACTTAAAAGAGCAATGAAATTTATAAGCCAATTGTAATCCTCAGATCCTGGCAATGGTATTTGGAATGTTTCAATAATCCCTTTAATTATTTGCTTTGCTCTTCCTTCTACCATGGAGAAAATATCTTCAAATGTTTTTGAATCTTTACCGGTGATTGTCTCAACTGTATGGAAGTCTTTCTCGAATGCTATACTTTTGGGCCTAGATCTCCATTGGTTACCATTGGTTTGATCAAATACCCAAAGCTTAGAATGCTGAGTTCCATCATCTGTAAAGTTAGAAAGATAAGAAACAGGTATATAATGATGTCTTTTAGGGTTATTCGCTTTTTCGTCCAATGAACACACCTCTCTATGAACGGCTACTTCTACAATGATCCAGTTACAAGTATATTCTAGCTTAGATCGACATAAAAATCATTGATCTTTTTAGTTGTACCACCACTGGTCTCATGCTGTTTCGGGACATGTAGTAAATATGAATACCTGAAGGTGACTTCCGTCCGGTCATTCAATGACCGCGTGCGCGGAGCCTCGATCACCATCATAATGCCGAATCGTTGTGAAGCCACGCAGAACCGCTGCTGACGAAGGTACAGGAAGAAGGGAGATAAATCCAAGGAGACCGGCTCTCCTGCGTCCTCTGCCCCACTATGTACAGTGTCATAATGAAATACCAGGCCCACATCCTCAATGATCCGGTCTGCCCGCGGCGTGTGCGCCTTATCAGAGACAAGATCCGTCTCAATGAATACACTCGGACGATCAAACTGCCCCCCCAGCCAGAGGGAACGATCTCGAAGAATCGGCAGCTCCGGGTATATCCGCTGCACGAGTTCTGCCCATGCTTTCAATCCCACATCCATCATGACAGTATCCTCCCCAGCTCCTTCTCCAGCCGCTTCGTAATCAGTGCATTCATACCGCCTTCCAACTGCTGAACAGCAATATCAAAGTAATGACGGCCAATGAAGGAACGAGGCTTGGCCATAAATCCGCCCTTCGCTCTGGGATCATAGACAAATGTTCCATTGGATGCCCAATAGCCCGGGACAAAATGAGCCTTGTGAATAGTGTAGCCGTCATTCAGCAGCCTTGGATACCCGCGCTTACCGGGGTCGCTGCTGCTTGTCCCCAAATTCGATCCGACCTCCAGCGTAATGCTGTTCCGGTCGACATCCCATTCCCAGACGTTACCGTCGGCTCCGCGGGTAAAGGAGTTCCACATGGTCCCGGTATCGATGAGGTCCTGCTTGTCGATTTCATCGATGATAAAGTTTAGCAGCGTCTCGCCCACGGCCTCTGCAATGTTACGAAGAATCTGATTCACACCTTCGTCGCTCAGCTTCTTGAATTTCTTGGCCAAACCATCAAAATCATGCATGTTCACTGCCCTTCACCTCGCAAGTCACCAATAGCTCACGCCAGTAACGGCGCGGGTTTGAGTCAATCACCAGATACCTGCGTCCGAACAGTAACACTTCGTCACTGATCCGGACGTCCGCTGTCTTCGGAACACCGATTGTCTTTTTGACAATGTACAAGACAGGTGTGGTTTCTGCCTTGGCATCCGTCTGCGTCTTAACAACGAAACACTTCAGATCCGCGACCTTCCCCGCCTTCCGATCGCTAAAAAGGTTGTCCGCATCCGACTGGCGGCCGACCCGGTAAACCGCCAGCGGGGTATTCATGCGGTGATTCATAGCAAATAAGCCGTGATGTTCCCGTCATCCGGCCCAGACTGCTGCTTTTTGACCCACAGGAAGAGGATAGAGTCCACATCGGCATTCCCTGTAGTCTTCCCTTCTACTGCCTGCCGGGTATATGTCCAGGCACCGTCACTTTCCGCTGAATAGCCACGGGCGACGGAAGCAAGGTATTCTTCGCTGTCCTGCAGAGCCAGAGACTCCGCCAGCTTCACCCAGGCTAACATGAGCTGCTTGTCTGCCACCTCCGGGAATGGTAAGGGCAAATACAGCTCGATACGGGTCTGCGCATCATCGATGTACTGCCCGAGCTGAACGTCCGTAGCCTCCTGCACGGCGCTGACACGGCTGCGGACCTTAAGGAGTATTGGTGTTAGCATCCGGCACACCGCCGCCTTCCAACGCCTTCAGGGCAGCAATTAACTCCGGTTTCTTCAGGTCAGTAAAACCTTCAATGCCGGCCTTCTTCGCCTTATCCTTCAACTGGGAAACGTTCAGATCTTCCAAAGGAATGACCTTCTCCGCTTTCACCTCAAAATCAGGATGATCATGCAATTTTTCCAGCACTACCGAATCTTCCACCAGTACCGGCTTAGCCGGCTCAAAGCGAATACTATACAGCCTCAGAGAAGCGTTTTTTCCCCGGTAAGTTACGTATGGCATTAGAATTCCACCCCTTCCACATAGGCAAGAGCTTGCGGCTCTTCGAAGATGGCATCAAAGTCAGAGTGGATCGCATAGAAGCGCTTATCGGTCCAGATTGCTTCTTTGCCCTCGGTCGTCTTCCGGATCTGCATATCGTAGGTATGGACCATTGCGAAGTTTGGCTGATACGTAAAGAGAATCGCACCTTCCGGCATACTCCAAACCTCTTCGACATCATAAGCATTGATTTTCTTTGTGCCACCCATGATCTGCAGCTGAATCGATGCACTGGTATCTTTCTCGGCCAGCATCTGAAGACGTTCGCTGAAGGTATTTGGGTGCATGAAATATTTGAACACGCCGCCGGCTCTGTACCGGGTCGGGATTGCCCGCTCCACTTCAAACAAAACCCCAGTCTTCTCTTTCGCCGAAAGCGTACTCCAATCCAGATAATGTCCCGTTGTTCTGGCCAGCTTCAGCCAGCCGTCATTAATCGTCAGGAATTCGTAATCCGGGTCTGTGTTAGGTGTATTCGTATCCCCGTTAAAGGCAATGTCCTGCATATTCTCTCCGTAGTTGTTGGCCATGTTGCGCATGATGATTTCTTCAGCATTTTGACCGCGAACCCGCTGCGTCTGGCGGATAAACTCTTCAGTGATGTCGAAAGGTAGCACTACCGGTTCTACCGAATAAGGAATCTGCGGAAAGGTCAGCCCTGGTGTATTGGTCGCCATGATGTTCTCTTTTTTACCGCGCATGTTCCGGCCACGTACACCGACCTTGTCGATGGTCCCTTTGGAGCTTTTCCGGTTCTCATGACGAATGCCTTTTAGAAAGTTATTCGCCTCATAAGCCATATCGGTGAAGGCTTCGACTTCCTCATAGTTCAAGGCATTTTGGTCCATCGTGGTTACAATGGTGGATTTCTGAATGCTAGATCTGGTGATAATACCGTTTGTTTTCATAGTATGCCCTCCTCCTTCGATTACAGGAAGCGTCCGAAACTAACGGCGCCTTCTGATTTGCTGATTTCTTCTTCATCACCTTGTGCGGAAGCACCGCGACTATTCTTCACCAGCTGTACATCAGCTGCCAGCGTCTGCATCTGCTCACTCAACGGTGCCAGGGCTTTGGTGATGGCATCTGTAATAGCAGTCTCTTCTGCGGTCTCAGCCGGAGCTGTGCCGCCTGCAGGTTGCTCACTCTCGACGCCTTCCTCTTTCTTCAACTCCGCAATCTCTGCAGTCAGGCCTTCTACCTGCTTGGCGATCGGGGCCATTGCGGCCGTTACAGCCTTGGCAATATCTTCAGCTTTCAAATTGTCTTCCTCCTCGTGCTCCTCTTGTACGGGAGCCGTCTTATTTTTCAATTCAGTCAGCGCTGCGATTGCATCATCGACGTGTTTCAGGTTGTTGGCAGAAATCTTCTTGCCAGCCTTGGCGATTTGCTCTGGCGGTGTGCCGATGGCTTTGACGATATCCTCCTTAGTAAGCACATCCTCAGCAATATCAATAAAGTCCTGCAGCGCCTCCCGGATGGTCTCCGGATCTGTCTCCATGCCACTCTGCCAAGTGTCCCAATTAAAAAGAACCGAGTTGAGGGCATCTTGCGCCGCCCAAAATTCTCGGTTCTTCCGGTTCTTATGGTATTTATCAGCGACCGCGCCCTTCTCAATCAGGCCCAGCGCTTTGGCGATTCGGTTCAAAATTCCCTTGGATACCTCCTCTTCCTCTTCGATTTCTTCCCGCTTCCCTACACCCCACATACTGAAGCCAGTGATCTCGCCTTTCTTGATGGACTCCCAGGTTTCGTCATCCGTCACTTTCACGGCTGCCACCCAAGAGCCCTTCACAATTTCCTGCTCACCGAGCATCATGTCGCAGGGAGCAATGTAGGATTCAATGACAAATCCCTTGTCAACTTCGAGATCATGCTGCTTGTCGATGTTGTAGGTGTGCTGCTTCTCCATGAAGAGATGAGCAGCCTTCTCAATCTCGACTTCATCCATTTGATCGTTATGAGCATCGGCCACATCGGGCTGATACACCACACCTTTAACGATACGCTTGTCATCATCAATCTTGGCGATCTGGACCTGCTTGTGTATGGCGCCGGCTTGATTAGCCTTTTGGGCCTTGATAATAGCAAACGGTACGCCGTTGGCTCCCTTGTCTACCAGAGAGATATGCGTGATCTTGGCGTCTTTTAATTTGTAAGACATGTCTTCTGTTTCACCTCCTTTCACAAATAGGTAAAAAGTGGTATAATTCCATTAATGTATGTTGAGGCCAGGGTCACTGGGGTTTAGGAATCTTGCACATCCAGCGAATATCGCTTTTGCCGTCTCTCTTATTCTCATGCGTTTCGCAAGTCATAGACTAACATCTAATACTTGTAAAACAAAAAAGGGGGCGATGCCAATGAAGAAAAGAGTTATGAAATTCAGCAAAGAAATGTTGGCTGTGGGGCTTGAATCGATATGGGCATTTTCAATTAGTTGCATCGCTGGCATGGTCCTAGCCTGAGCGTATATTAATACCAAAAACCGCTAGCTTCTAAATGAACTAGCGGTTTTTGGTTATCCATCTTTTAAATCAGTTCATCACTGACTGCATTGTGCAGCGGCAGCGGATGATCTCCTCAGCGCGTCCGGACGGATCTCCCGGAAACATCAGCTTACTCTTACCGACAACAAAAGGCTTATCCAGCGGTTGCACTTGGCCGTTAGCTTTACGGTGTGTCTTCCGGGTGCGGTCACCCTTGGAAGAACGCCATTTCTTACCGTTGACCACCTCGGACTGCTTCCAGCCCTCCAGTTTGCCGCCGTTGGCTGCTGCCGTGCTCATGGTCCGGGAAACAGTAATAGCCCGCTCCATGTTAAACGGGCCGGCTTCACCTTTGACAGCCTCCGCGCTGATCTCGCGGACCAGCAACGCCCGCTCGGAAGGTGTCTTCCCCTCCTTGATGGCTTTCTGGAAGGAACGGGTCATGACATCCGCGCTGGTGCCGTTCATATCCGGAACAAGTTTCTGCAGGTTCTTCGCAAAACGGGATGCAGCCTTGTTCTTGGTGGACCAGGTCTTGTCGGTATTCAACACCGTCAGCTCCGATTCACCAGCCAAATGATACAGCGGCGTGAAAGAGTCATATACCGCCTGCTCAAACTGGACAGTAAACAAATCGCCGCTTTGTACGGACTTTATAACCTTGCCCAGCTCCCCGATATCAAGCAGCAGATCCTCGCTGAGCTCTTCAATGGCATCATGCAGGGCCTTCCCCTGAAGCTCAAGGATCTCGGCTATCCGGGTTTCACCCTGCTTGTACAGCTCCTCCAGTACGGCCCTCTCGGCATGGGTCAGCTCCAGGCTGTCCAGGAACTCGGTGTCGTCCGCTTTTGCGATGAGCTCCCAGCATTCCTTACACATGGCCCGCGGTCTCCTCATGGCTCTGCCGCAGCAGACGTTTGGCAATAGTGGCCACACGTTCCTGCAGATCGTTCACATCGGAATCAGGTTCAGGCACGGTTATAGCCGGCTGGCTGTTCACAAGCTGTGCAATCGGTGTATCTAGGTATTCGGTGCTGTACTTGGATTCATCAATAGTGGTATCCAGCACTTCTTCTGCAATAGGAATCAAATCCCGGACCAGCATAATACCGTTATCTGCGATAAAGTCCAGCAGCGCCTTGCGGTCTTCCGGATCGATAATCCGCGGCCCGCGCAGGGTCGCCCGCACGCGGAAGATACCCATGGCCGGGAATAGCCGTTTATTGAAGATCTCATCCATAATCCACTTACGGTAAGGCTCAAAGACTTGCTCCTCTGCAAACCGCAGCGCGGCCTGCGCCGTGGCGCGGTTGTAATCGGAGCTCTGGCCAACCAGAATCGGCGGCAGCCGGAACGATGATAGAATGTCGACCTTCTTGTCCTTCCCATATTCAAGGAACAAGGCATCCTGCTGGAGCAGATCATTCAGCTTATCCAGCTTGATGGCCACCTTCTCGACCTTCTCGTCCAACGGCCCTCCTGTTTCCTCCCCTATTGCTTCTAGATAGAGAATGCCGCCTTGTGACTGAGCCCCCTTAACATTCCGTAGTAGCTCCATGGATTGCTTGGTAAGCCGGCCATTGGTCACTGTCAGCAGCATGGAAAGCATACGGCCATTTGAGAAATAGGAGACGTTTAGTTCCTCTGCTTCTCGGCTGCCGACCACTCCCGGCGCGTTCCCGAACCAACGCGGTTCCCCATATGGACCGTCATTTCCTAGCTTCAGGGGGATAATCTGATTGCCCTGACCCTCTGTTCCGAACGGCCTGAACCATACCACTGACTGCCCGCGCTTCATAGCATACTTCCGGGAGTAAATATCCTGAGAAAACTCCTCGACCTTCTTCGATGATCGGATCAGCCGCTTCCGTTTGATCGTCACCTTATCGGTTTCCCGGGTACAACGAACGAACTTCGGATTGATCCGGTACAATGTAGGGAACTCACTGCCTGCAGGCCAGGCGACCTCCACATTTGCATTCCCGCTGCTCTCAATATCCTCAATGAGAGAGCTGATGATCTCATCCGGCGTATCCTCAAGGTTGCAGGTCTCCAGAAACTTGTCAGCCTTGTTCCACTCCTCCAGTGCCGTCTGGTCGCTCTCCCCCGGAATGTACTCCAAGGCAATGCCGTATCCGGCAATGTTCCGCTTGTATGCCTCAATGCACTGCGGGATAATGTTGCTGTTCTTGACCAGCAGCTTGCAGGATGCAGGGTCGTTCCCTGGCGGGAATGGCAGCAGCCCGTGCTGGTCGTAGAGGTTTTCGAAGCTATCCGGCAGTTGCGCGCTGGAAGGGATATGCCGGTCCTCTGCTTTTGATATCTGGAACCACTGCGCTTCACCGCTCATTCATTACACCCACCCCACATTTTCATCTGATCGCTCCTCTCTGTCCTTTTTCCGCTGCTTCACACGCTGCAGCAGGTAATCTGTATGGATGCCATATCGGCGCGCGTCACAGGTATGGTCATTCTGCTTAATGGGCTTGTCCTCGCCGCGTTCGGCAGCTTTTTCATCCCAAACGTAAGACACCAACTCCTGAAGGGAATTGGTGTTGTCAGCACAGATATACAATTCATTGAGTTGGAACCGGTTGGACACGGTCTGTATGCCGTCCAGCACCGTATTCACGGCAGCCCGGATGTTTGCAATGCCCCGCTTCTGCAACTCAATAATAAAAGCCTTTGCTGACGGGTCGATGAAGATTGCATACTCATCGCCGTCAAGAAAGGCTTCCAGGTCATCAGCGTATTCGCCATTTGTTTTCTCACCCTTGCGGCGAATGTTGTGATAATACTCATCCAGCTCATAATAGATATTCCCGCGGACTCCGTATTTTAAGAACGCTGTCGGGTTATTGGCCCCGTAGTCGATACAAATGAACTTACGGTCAAACTTGGCCGGGAACCATTCCCTTGCCTTTTTATGGATCGCGTCATCAAACTTGGAGAAGATGACTCCTTCTGCCATAACCCACAGGCCCAGGATGTACCGCTGATAGAAAATCCCGCTGTACATGCGCCGGTACCGCTCGCGTACCCGCTCGGAGAGAGACAGGTTGTCCTCCATTGTGAAGTGCAAGTGCAGCGCATGCTTCTTCTGCAGCTGATCGAGCCATTCCATCTTGAACCAATGATACGGGCCAGCGGGGTTGCAGTTAAACCAAAGCTTGGCACCGTCCACGGAACAGCGTGCGGTCGCCTGATCCACAAAGGACTTCGGCATCAAGGCCACTTCATCAAAGAACATGCCGGCCAGCGTAATTCCCGCAATTAGATCCTGCGAGCTTTCATCTCGGCCACCAAATAAGAAAAACCGGTTGCTGATAAGCCCCCGGTTAACGGTCAGTACATTTTCAGATCGATTGTCATGAACGTGATAGCCACGACTGGCCAACATGCGCTTCAGCGGACCGACTACATTACGACGGAGCGCGCCGATTGTCTTACCCGACATGCCAAACTGCTCGCCTCGAAAGGTATCCATCGCCCAGGCAATAAAAGAGAACGACATGCAGACCGTCTTGCCGGCCCGGACAGAACCATCACAGATAATTGCATCCTTATCATTGTGAGGGCTATCAGGCGTCCACCAGGTCAGAACTTTAAGCTGCTTCTCAGAAAAAGGAGACCACTTGAACGCCGGCGATTTGAGTTTAAGCTTTGCCATCGTTGCTCCACACTCCCGACGCCATGCCCTTCAGCGCATCGATAAAGCCATCATCCTCGAAGTCTTCCTTACCACCACCGCCACGGAGCATCTGCAGCTCATATTCCATGGTTTCGATGCGGATACGCTTCTCGTCATCGGTCAGCCGGTTCTTAAGCTCAATGGCCCGGATTTTCTTATCCTGAATGCGGGTCAGTGCTTCCTCCAGTTTCACAATGTCATCCAGCTTGCGAAAGCCTTTCTCCTCGATCTTGGATTCCATCATTTCATTGCGGCTATGCGGGATCTTTTTCGTGATGCCCGTCTTCTCATCATGGATTGTAGCGACTTCCTTGATCGCCTTCAGTTCATAAAAGACATTACGCTCCGTTTCAGTAAGGCCATCCATCAGGGCTTTGATCCGCTGCATCATACGGCGCTCCCGGATCGTTAAAAGGTACAGAGATTCATTCGCCTGGATGATCGGATCAGTGTCCACCTGATCGATGAGCAGCTGCTCGGTTTCGGTCAAGGTATCGAGCCAGATCGTTTCATACTCACCGGTGGTTACGGCCTTTTTGTTTCCAGGCGGCCCCCCGGCCCCACCGCTGTTCCCCTTCGCGTTTTGATTGCCTGGAGGAGCACCGCCGCGATTCCCAATTGCGTTTCTGTTCCCTTTGGGAGCGCCGCGAAGTGGAGCGCTCCCATACGTTCCAATTGGAGCGCTTCCTTTGAATTCAGGAGAAACGCTCCCTTTGAGCTCTTCTTCCCAACCGTCCATCGTCTTCCACTTTCGGACTTTGCTGTCCTGAATAGAAAGAGCAGCGGCGATGTCCTTAAGCTTCATCATTCCGCCGCTCTCCAGCCACATCTGCTTTGCCTTATCCCGCTCGGGACTGCGTTTTCTAGCCATGTTACATGTCACCACCCCCAACAAAAAAGAACGCCCGAGGGCGTTCTTAATGAGTTACTGTAAGATTATATTTTCCAGCATGCCATTCAAAATACTTTTTGGTATTCTCATTCCAGTGAAGACTGCTTTGTCCTTCAATCTCAACTATTTTCTCTAAGAGATCAGTTGTGACTGGCATACTCAGATTCTTGTGAATCACTCCGTCTTTAAGATAGATGTAGCCCTTTTCATAAAGATCATCACAACCAAATTTGCACATTGGCATAACAATATTCTGATAGTCTAATCTCTCTTCTCGAGAGCACTTCGATCTCTTCTTGATGTGAGCAGCCACCAACATGTTTACAGGATAATGTTTTCCGCAAATACCGCAGTATCCAGATTTCTTGTTCTTGAAGAGTCGTTTCCGAAGAAATGGCTGCTCTTTTCTTCCTCTCCCCGAATGACTGGTATCCAGATCGCCTTCAATTTCTAAGCGGAGTACCTCTTCCATGTATTCCTCTTCCGTTACCTCAGGAAGATAAATCTCGCTCATTAAATCAAAAGCTGTAAGAATTCGTTCACTGCGCTCTTCGTTAAGAACCGAAAATCCCTGAATAACAAAATTATCCGCATATCCAACAACCTGATTGAACTGAGAATACGGAATCTGATGAGAGTTTACTTCATCCAAGAAGTACATATACTCCCATGTTTGACCTTCTTTATCATAATTCCATAAACGAGCAGCCAAATCCTTATTATGAAGCTTATGTGTTACTACACCTGAACCAAACACGTGACCATTAGCAGAAAATAAAGTTACATCTCCTACTTGAATTTTCCCCCACTTATTTACGTTAACGTTGCCTTTCCCAGGAGTAACTCCCCAAGTCGGAACCCGTCCGTCTGGATAAAGAGTTTCAATTAATTCTATATCTGCAGCTGTTAAATACTCTGCAAGAACTGAGATTGAGACTGGTGATTGAATCGTATTTTCATAGTGTTCTCGTGCATCTTTATTGCCAGATGGTTGTAATATAACTCTCTGCATAGAATCCTCCTACAGTTCGGTGTACTTCTTGTTGGATCCGAATGCTTTATTAATCGGGTATTTCTCAGCATTCTTTTCAAGTTTTTCAAGCAACGCCTGCCTCGGATCAATTCCAAGGTCGTGACACATCAATAAGGCGTAGTACATCACGTCCGCTAGCTCATCTTGAATCTCGTCTCTTTTCTGGTCTAAAGCCTCATCACTACTTTTCCATTGAAACAATTCCAGAAGTTCGGATGCCTCCAGGTTTAATGAAATGGCGAGATCCTTAGGATTATGAAACTGAGCCCAATTTCGTTCCTCTCTAAAAGCGACAATTTTCTTTATGATTTCATCCAAGACTACTCACCTCAATCCCATAATTCGACGAAAAGGAAGACGTTTCCTGTTATGATAACGTCAATCCTACCAAAGAATTATCAAATCGAAACTACGATATATCACAATTCTTCTCTTTGCAGTTGAATATCTATCTCAATCAGCTTCTTCAGATCGTCCACCGTCTTAATTTCAATCCGACCTTCCTGAAAGTCCTTGACCCACTTTGCTATCCCAGCCTTAACGATCTTCCGGTATTGCGCCTTACTTTCGAGGATACCGGCCATGATTTGAAGCTCATGTTGCAATAAAAGTTCATCTTTTGTTCCCATTGCGTTCCCCTCGGCTTCCGTGTATATTTGGAAACGAGACAGCGGATGTCTGGAAATGCCACGCGTGGCGCGCCGCTGTCTCAGCCGGGGGATACCCTGGGTGATCGGGAGGACGTTCGCGCGTCCTCCTTTTATTTTGTATTAAGCCATTGCATGTGAATCTGTTCGGAGATCCGCTGCATCATCAGCGGCGGAACACTCATACCGCATACATAAGAAACATCAGCATCCATGAAATCATAATCGCTCGGGAACGTCTGGATCCGGATAGAATCCATATCGCTGATCCGGCTTGGTTCATCTGATCGAAGGAACCAGGAGGAGCTGGCCAAGGTATTCGATACCTTCTGATCTTTGAGAATGATTGTGTTGTAGTCGCTGGCCTTCCCCTTTTCTCGCTCGGTTACATCCCCCATGCTGAGATCAGCTGGCCGCTTCCGTTGCCATCGACGGAATGTCTCTTTTGCCGGGTTGAGCGGCTTCCCATCTCCGCTCCGCACATCCCGGTATAACACCGGTGGCTCATTGAAGTTCAAACGAAGCGACGGGAGATTCAGATCTTCCCTTGCCGCAGCAAAGAAAAGGCGCTCCCGCTTTTGAGGAACGCCCATCGTAGCTGAATTAAGAAGAAAGAGCTGCGGCTTGTAACCAAGCTCTCGGAAGCGGGACAAGACTAGGCTGACAAAGCCGCGGGCTTTACCAACCATCATGCCGCGAACATTCTCAGCAATAACAACCTTAGGCCGAAGCTTATCAGCCACATCCAAGAAATCAAAGAACAGATCATCCAGCCGCTGGACGGCTTGTCCCTCACGGAAAGCATGCTCTCCTCCCCATTTATCTTCCCTGTCACCCGACATAGAGAATACGCTACATGGCGGCGATCCGTCCAGGATGTCCAGGTCAAATAGCTCCGATGGCAGCTGTGCATCTGGCAACTCCTTAAAGTCCTGAATAGGCATAAGAAATGGATAACGCGGATTATGGTTCTGACGGTAGATCCGCATCATCTGCGGATCAATCTCCACATTGCCCAGCACCGTATATCCTGCGAGCTTATAACCCATCGTGGAGCCACCGCCGCAGCTGAAGCAGGAGAACACGGTCCGCCCATGCTTCGGCACGCTGGCAAGGTCTGATAGCCTCCAGTTCCATGCAGGCTGACTCATGAGGCACCTTCCTGGTCAAAGACAAATCCACAGCGCGGGCATTTACAGTCAAAGCGGGATTCATCGAATTCACTCACATCCAGCTCCCGGTTTTGGAAGTCCCCCAGCTGATCTGCAGCTGGCTCTGTGAAATCGGAGATTAACCTGTCGGCTTCTCCTATATCAAAACCGGACAGCGCCAGATCCGCACCGCCCTCCTGCAGCTCACTAAGCAGCTGTGCCAGCGCTTCATCATCCCAGTGACCTGATACCTTATTCAGCGCCAGATTCAGCAGACGCTCCCGCTCCGGGTCTAGGTTAACTACCGATACGGCCAGCTCCGTGCAGCTCTGCTCATTGACCAACACCTTGTACCGTTGATGGCCGCCGACCATGTTGCCGGTCTGCTCATTCCAAACAATCGGATCGACATAGCCATATTCGTTCAGGCTGCGTCGAAGCTTCTCATACTCCGGATCCCCTGGCTGCAAGTCGACGCGGGGGTTATAGGCAGCGGGATTAAGCTGCTCGATCGGTATGATTCTGATTTCCACTTATACCTCTCCTTAACAATATGTTCAAAGCACCTCAACCAAAGCCACCCATGCAGCGATAGTTAATTTGACTACACTGGAAGGGAGACAAGATTGATGCTTACAGTAATTCTCAGCACTACAATTCCGGCTATCTGTAAAGTGATAGTAGCGTATTACACGTATAAAGCAGTAGAAGCAAAACTCAGACTTCTGAAGTAAGTCAAAGAGGGCAAACCTTGGTGGTTTGCCCTCTTTTTGAGTTGAGTCGATTTTTGCTTTACGACCGGATGGATTTTACCCATAAGTCTCCATCCATATTTTTATTACTGATGTTAATACTAAGTTCAAATATCAAAAGGAGTTGAAATCATGGCAGGTTTTGGTATACCAAAAATATCTATTCCTAACATCCCTGTCCCTAACATCCCTGTTCCCGACTTCAAAGTTCCTAACATCCCTGTCCCTAACATCCCTGTTCCCGACTTCAAAGTTCCTAACATCCCTGTCCCTAACATCCCTGTTCCCGACTTCAAAGTTCCTAACATCCCTGTCCCTAACATCCCTGTTCCCGACTTCAAAGTTCCTAACATCCCTGTCCCTAACATCCCTGTTCCCGACTTCAAAGTTCCTAATTCCCCGTCCCTAACATCCCTGTTCCCGACTTCAAAGTTCCTAACATCCCTGTCCCTAACATCCCTGTTCCCGACTTCAAAGTTCCTGAGTTACCCACGACAGGGTATGAAACTAATAAGTTTGATTTAAAATCCCAAGTCGAAAGTGGACCTCCTCCATGGAATGTCGCTTGGGCTGATGACATTACAGAACAGGATGCAATGATAGGGATTGTTTCTGTAGGTGTTTCCATTTTTGCCGAGAACCCTGCTCCTTTTTATCTCTGGATTGAAAACTTAATTAACCGTACAGTTTCTTCGTTATTAAAAAGCGGTGAAAATTTCCCTAATGCTATAATAAATCAAGCTAAAGAACTTGCTGCAAATGGGATAAGACAGGCTATATCCGGAAATAATCCCATTGAAGTATTTCAGAACTATGACACTGTTGATTTTAAAGCAGGTGCCATAAAATATTCAGGCAGGAATCTACTACTTGGTCAGACAGTTTCACCAACGTTCGGATTAAAACCATATGTCGCATTTCGTTGGAGAGCAAGTGGCATTCCCGTTTATTATTATTAATATTATTCACTTATTCGGGGGAATTTTATCGAATCAATTGGATATTTCTTCATATTATTTATTTGACATTTAATTCTTAAACAAAACTGCGAAGAACCTTCCCACCTGCCCCAGATACACTGTTTACACTTCTTTGGTTGCTGGGGCGGGCCAATATAATGGATTCGTTTTTTATTCATTGCTACTTTAACTCCTTTTTTACATAATAAAAAGCCGCCCAATAATGAGCGACTTCAGAATATGTATACAGTTACGCCGTGCATTGAGCAGGGCCAGATCAGTGGCGTCCGCTCCGCATCCGCAGCAAATGCGCTGCGCTCTTTGCTTAAAATCTTTACGGACTTTGTAACAAAGGAGGACAAGACCATTTTACAAAAGTACAGGATTAAGAGTCAAAAACAGAATAACCATCAATCGACTATCATTCCCCCGAACTCTTCCACGTTCTTGTTCATTCTTGTTATTTTGATATTGCAAATAAAAAGGTTTATTCTGGTAGTATACCAAAACGATAGGAGAATGAGCTTGGAAGTATTGAAAAGAAATCTTGGAACAATTGTCGCTATAACCTTCGTAGCTGTCTTTGCAATTGGTATTTGGAAAGGCCTCTTTTATGCATTTGAAACACTCCCTGAAAGAGTGGCATTCTTTGGAGCCAGATTCGGTAAGTAACAGAAAAGGCGAGAGGAGGTACGCCCCAGTTAAGCGCCGCAAGTGCGGCCGTGCGTGTCACTCTCGCCTGATTATCACAATACAAATATAACATGCCCAAACCCTAATGGACGGCCACTATGCGGTCAATAATCGGTCAAAAAACGGTCATTCTAATAACAATTCAGATCTTTAAACGGTACTTCTTTTTCTAAAGGCATTGCTCTCTCAAACATCACTCGATAATACAATTTTAAATTATCTTCCTCAATTAGCTGCCATGAAACCCTATCAATCGAATAATTTATATCCACTGGAAATTCATATCCTATGAGTTCTAACTCTTCGCCTGGATAAATGGGATCCTTTACATCTATAAAGTATTCAATATATTCTTTACCATCCAGTTCGACAAATCTTCTAAGTGTTAAGCCGTTTTGATAGTTAATATGTATCTTTTTTGGCCAAAGAACCACTAGTCTAAATTGATTTAACACAGGAGGTGTTAAGAGCTTCATTGTAATTTTCAGACTGTTTGTATGAACATCCGCTGTGCTTTGATCCGCATGATAATTATAAGTCACTCTAATAAAGAGATATGATTCATCCTCTTGATCTAAGGCTGGGTTCTGAATATCGCCTTTAACAACTTGGGCAATTTCTTTAGCAACTGTTAGAATCCCTCTGTTTGTATTAGTTCCTAATTTATCTGAGAGAATAAGCGAAAACTCAGCCACTTCCCTTGGTGTAACATTGTGCCAAACAGGAAGGATTACCTTCTCTCTTTTAAAGAGTACCTCTTTTTGAATTAACCCGTTTAGTTCTGCTACAGTCCATTGCTTAGCAAAAAATGCAGGACTCAATACAACAATCCCATACTTTGAATGTTTTAAACCTTCATCGATCTTTTTTCTCAAACTATCTCCAAGCTGTAAAGACCATTTATCATACCATACAGATAAACCGAGTTTAATTAACTCCGTCGCGAGAGGTTCTACCACTTCTGTTTTATCTTCACTGGCATGACTAATAAATACGTCATATATTTCTTGAGTCGCCTCAGCTCCAGGTTCATCTTTTTCTTCTTTACTTAATCCCTCTATCCTTTGAAGCCCGTCAGGTCTAATGTAGATTTCTCCTTTTTCTATATCCCTAACCCCGATATAGTTATTATCAAGAAAAATAGAAATGCAAAACAACAGATATTTCTTCTCAATTTCCAGTAGACTTGCTAATCCATCTAGATTAAGCACGTAAGTCTGGTATTTAACTGGATCTTCTTTTCTGACATTATATAAAATTTGCAGAAGCGCTCTTTCAACTTCCCCCTTATCCTTTTCGTTTTTTTTCTCTTCAAACTCTTTGGAATTTAATAATTTTTCATACATTTTTTCCTTATCAAAATAGAGAAAAAGCCTAGATTCCGCCCGTGAAAAAGCTAAATTCCTAATATAATCAAGTGACTTTTGACGATCCCCCAAAAAATGAGTTCCAATAACAGATCCAGATAAACCAACTTTTTCAGCAAATAAATATTCGTTGGCCGAGTTGTAACAAAAAACAATATAATCTAAACGATCTGAAACTCTAGGCTCAGCTCTACCGTTTAAATTAAAACTCAGAATTTCTTTCTCATCCAAAGCTAAATCCCCCTAAACTGTTTTCTAAATGCTATGTTTATTCTCTATTTAACATCCAAAATCCTCCATGCAAAAAAAGAACTAGCGCTAGCCAGTTCTAATTATATGCTAATTCATTTGAATCTTTTAACACTTCTATGCTCAAAGCACACGCCAAAATATAAATCGCCCTTGACTTCACCCGCCGATACTTTCGCTCACTCATGCCAAGTTCCCCACACAGTATCGAATCATACTCATCCTCATGCTCCAGGTACCGAAGCTGAATAATTTCCCGCTCAGCCTTCTTAAGCCGCCCCATTGCCAATTCCAGCAGCTTAGACTGTCGCTCCAGTTCCACTTCCCGGTCCGTATTCCATACCGCTATATTCTCCGTCGTCCGGCTTATCATATTGGTAGATCCATGATACCGCGGCTCTGGACTGGCCGTGAGCGCCGCCTGACGCCGCACGAAGCCAATCTGTCGGTACACACGAACTGTTTCTAGATATTCCTCCACCCGGCGACGGGTCTCTGTTTCGTCGATCGGGAGGATGTCAAAAGCCAGTTGGATTGCTAATTTGTCGCTTTTCCCCATGATAATCCCCTCACTCGTGGTATAATTCGAATGAAGGTAAGAGATTGGACCCCCGCCCCGGCCAAGGATATGGGGGTTTTTGTCATAAAATGTACAATTCAATCTACTTTATTTACTTAACTTATTTATTCATTTTGTTATAATTCTCATAAATGATTATGGGAGCTGACATATGCCTAAAGAAAATAGTTGGTCAAAGCCTAATATTCCTAACTTATTAGGTAGAAAGCAAATAGACTGGAGTATGTTTCAATGGGGGAGTACCATTCCCATTGATTATCATGATAGCTTCAAGGGTTTTGGTGAATCTGATCCTGATCAGAAGTTAAATAGAGAGAGAATAAAACTTGTTTATCAAGGTGAAGAGTATTTAGCTCATATACAAAAATCATCAATTAAAACCCGTAGTAATGATACATATCAAATTAGATTCGATTCAAATCATACTTTAATAAATCTGATTAAGAGTAACTTTAGCACTAGCCTAAACTACATAAATGCTGAGCGTGAGCGTCAAAAAAAACTTGGAAAAGAAAAACCATTTGCAATTGTTCCAGAAGATCGTGCCGAATATATCGACTTTATTACCACCTCAGAACCATTTGTCCTCGAGATGATCTTCTATCCTTTTTTTGATATAGAGGATGATGATGTTTATTTCCAAAATAATATGTTAAGCACAACCGTAGAAAAAGACATTCCGATAATCGATGTTCCAAAAGAAAAAACTCCAATAACAGGAACAACACGCAAGGATGCACCGTATAAAAGAAATGCTGTTACAGCAAAAAAATCAATCGTCCAATCAGGATACAAATGCGAATATAACCCAGAACATAAGGATTTCATTTCTGATAAAACAAATGAAAATTATGTTGAGGCACATCACATAATCCCTATGGGCTTTCATGAGCTGTTTCTGTATAGTATTGACGTAGAAGCAAATATCGTCCCACTTTGCTGTTCTTGCCATCGGAGAATTCATCATGCTATATTTCCAGAGAAAGTACATATTCTTAATATACTGTTTGAGAATAGATCAAAACGACTTCGGAATTGTGGCATTGAATTAACACTGGAACAGCTTCATACTTTCTATGGAATCAGTAGTAAAAATCAATACTAACCTCCAAAACTATCAACTGTAAAAAAACGTTGATAGTTTTTTTACCTATTCAAAATCACCATATATTAATTGTATATCGAAACATTTGGCCTTCAACTCAAGGGTTATTTAAGATTCCTCTGCTTAAAGTTGAACCCTATACGCTCCAGCTTACCTCGTACCCCCAATGCGCTTCTTCCAACCTTTAGAGCAATCGTTTCATAACTATAGCCTTCTTGTGCCATTCGCAGCAGTATCTGTACGTCCTCTGCGGTGTATTTAATATGATTCTCAAGCCTAACCGGGCGCACCTTAACTCCGAGATCATGGAGCCGCCGCTTCACAGCAGCCTCGGAACGATCAAACAACTTGGCAACTTCGGGATAGGTCATTCCTTTAGTTCCAAGCACCTGAACCAGTCGCTGATCTTCCTCGGGTGTCCAGTTTACCGCCTGATATGTCTTTTGGGACCGCATCAGGTCTGCTCTGCGTTTCACTTTCGCCCAAGCCGGCTCAGCGCCAAGTAGGTTCGGGTCCATCTTAGCCAGGTTAATCAGTTCCTTATGCTGCTCTGCCCACTTCCAGAAATCATCGTAGCCTACTACTAATACTCGAGCGCTACTGGCGAATATCTTCCGCCTTGCCGGGAAGCCATACTGTGGAATCCAGTACCGAATGATCTGGTTATATGATTTATCAAGTGCAAGGGATAATTGATTCACTGTGATCCCATCAAAATTCATACGACAATCTTTTAGTCCCAGCTTACCAGCCTTCAGCTTAATAGCCTCAATACTGCGGTCAAGCCTAAGAGCAATTGATTTTAAACTTACAACTCCCCAGCGATCTTGCAAATATTCAACTTCCTCAGTTGTCCAGTTTCTTGCTCTACCCACAGCCTACACCCCCACAGACTTAAGCTCAGCACCCTCAGTCTCATCCATCGTAATTGTTTCCATACCGTCCCAGGTCTCCCGGATCTCATCGGCCTTAGCTGTTACTGCAGCAACCTGCTTCGGCTGAAGGACAATCCCCATTGCCTCCTCGTAGTGCTGCTGGGCTTTTGCGTAGGCCCGGGAGTGGATCATGTTCATCCAGGCCCAAAACTTCTCATTGGAGAATGACTTCACTTTTTGAAACGCCCTCCGGCGTTGTCTTTCGTTCATGAGATTCCTTCCTTTCATACTGACTTGAAATCCTCAGCTACTGCCGGACCCGGTATGCATCGTAATGCTGTTAGCTTGTAGGGTCTCAGGTATCATTTCCGAGCTTGACTCCATTTGTGCGTTGAACGAATACATGTATTACGTAAATTTGGTGAGACTAATTAACAATTAAATAAAAGGAGTGAGTTTTTGTGCCAAAGGTAGATGTAGACATAGGTGTCCCAGGTATTCGTGAAATTTATGTTGAATTTGAAGGTGATGATGAGGAAGTTAAAGCTTCCCTTTTCGTCCTTGGGCATAAAATTGGTGATAGAAGAATTGGAATTGATCCAGCAAGACAGGATGGATATAGCTACTACAGTGAAGAAGAGAACGCGCCAGGCAATGTACAATTAAAATTAGAAGTATGGGTTCATTGGGCAACACGAGTATTGACTCTTGTTGTCTTATATAAGAGTCCATTGGGCAAAGGAAAAAAAGAAAACAGAACTACTTGGTGATCCAACTAAACCGCTTCTTTAAGAATAACTCACCCATAATTTTCTTCTCCGGCGCCACTCCGCGGCAGCTTCCTGCCGCAGAACCTGGTGCGCGCCGGTGTCCCATATGACCATCCTTAATTGCTGAGGAGTTGCGGCGCGCCAGTTCATTTTAGTCCCAGGTCGGAAGGTCCTTGACCCGGACCCGCTGTCCATCAAGCGAAAGTTCTGGCTTCACGACAATGTAGTAATCCTCCCCGTTATGCTCAACCCGTGAGCTCACCCACCTGGTATCTTCGCCAGGCTCCGTCAGCAGGTACTCTATATATCCACTGCTGGAAAAGTAAGTGCCGTCCTGCAGGCCGTACCGCCCATCTGAGCGCTTGTACAGAACCCCCTCTTTCAAAACCGGAGCCACCATAAACCGAATCAGACGCCGAGCATCGTTCAGCTTGTCTTCAATCTGATAGAACATCCCCCGGAGATACAAGTCATCCGGCTGAGTCCGGTCATAATGAGCCGGCCAGTCTTCCTCAGCCTCTTTGATCATGTTCGTAACCCACTTAATCTGCGGCAGCAGCTTCTCCAGCTCTAGCTGTATTTGAGCTTTCATATCATTCCACCTGTAAGAGAAGAAGCAGCTTACGCTGCTCCCCCGCCACCCTTCATCATTTTTCTTTCAACCCGCTTCTTGTAGGCGCCCCACTTGGCCGACAGCACAGATGGGCTCACTTCCTTCTCCTGGGCGATCTCCTTCCAGGTCTTCTTCTGCTCCAATCGCTCCTGCAGCAGCTCCGGGAACAGAATTGGCGTGCCGTCAATCTCAATGTCGTCATAAACCGGACGGTTGGTCAGGATGAATGATTCTAGCGCTTCCTTGCTTACTTCTTCCGGAGTATCAGTTCCTTCAGTGTCTTGCTCCGCGCCCTGGTTCTCTTCGCCGGTATTCTCTCCAGGAGCAGCTTCGCCTCCTTCGCCTTCAGTGCCGCTGCCGTCTCCCTCTCCGTTCAGCCATTCTGGTTCCAGACTCTCGTCCTGATCTCCATCCACATGATCAGGATCGTTCCCCGCCTCTTCCTGCTGCTCTTCTGACTCCTCTTCTGTATGAACAGCATCACTGGTTCCTTCTGCCTCAGAACCCTCACCAGAGGCGCCACCTTCGCCCTCTTGGCCAAACAGAAGGACCTGATTGGGATCATTCCCCTCCCGCTGCTCAATGTCCACTACAACGCCAGAAGCATCGGTGGTCACACGGCGACCGGTTACTTCCCGGTAGATCTCCCCATAGTCTTCACCGAAATCAAACGCCGCCTGTGGATCTCCCATGAAGACATTGATCTTCTCCCCCTGATTGCTGCTTAGGAACAGGAAGTTTTCCTGCATGACTCTCAGAGGCAACAACAGCTTAATCTCAACCTCCGTGTCTCCGACCTTAATCCCCTTCGCTACCGTTGCACTGAATTTCGCATAATCCTTAATCATTCCGATCCCATCCCCTCTGGATTTATTGGAGTTGCTTAATTTTGACTTCAATCCGTGGCCTTGCACTGTACCGCTTCTTCACAAACGCGTCCACCACCTGGCTGTCGTCCTTCCAAATGATCCCCTTCAGCGCATCTTTGACGCCCTTCAGGTAATTGTCCGCGTCCGGTTTGGTTGTTGGCAGGATCTCGCCTCGTTCTGCGGCCGCAGCCTTTTTCTTGCTAAAACTCTTCGGAGTCGAACGGTAGGCTATCACTGCGACTCCCAAAGCGCCCTCCAAGAGGGCGGCCGGTGCAAACTCTCTCGCTGCTAAACGAACATAGTCTTTATAGTCCCGGGACTTGGCCGGATCATATGCTCGAGTGAAGCCACCTGCGGTACTAAACTTGGGTCTACCTTGGGCGACGGGCTCGCCGTACACGGTGAACTGAATCATCAGGCTTTGCTCCCCTCTGTCTTGGCGGCATCATCGATGTATCCAGTACAAATACCGTCCCTGCCAGCTTTCCGCCGTCGTCCCATACGGTGAAATAATTCCGCCGCTGGAAGAACGGATCAATCGGCTTGCGTGTGCTCTTTGCCATCCGGTACCGCCCCCCGTTTCCGCTTGCCGATTGCAAGCTCAAATTCTGCAATGCCCTCGTCGATCTCCCCGGACTCCAGCTCCGCGAACTCTTCCAGGAGATCTATGCGTTCCGCTGCTACGCCTGTTGCGATATAATGCCGGCGTAGCCAGTTATACACGTGCCAGTAATTGCGCCCGCTCATCAGGCACCCTTACGGATTGTCCGAGTCTTCGTCTTGCCGACACTGACCCTTGCGATCAGCACCAGCTCCGCAGGCGTCTCCCGCTCAACCAGCCAATTATCCGGATTAAGCCGACTGGCCCGGATCGTTTCCTTCTGCCGGCGCGTCGGCCGTTTTCCCTGTTTCATCTGCTCCGTCCCCCTTATTCAGCTGCTTCCACTCTTCAGGCCATACGTACTGGCCGTCGATCATCTGTACGACGATAGAATCACCACCATCTGTCACCCGCACCTCGCGAAACATCCCGGTTCTACCATGCAGTTGCGTATAGCGGTAAATCTCCTCCGGAGTATTCAGCGTCACCGGAGGTGTATGCCAGCCTCCCGGCTCCGGGAAGCAGTAACCGTAAAATTGCTCCTCCATGTTGACCTCCTTCATGCCCATTTGCGCTTGTTCATGTCCTTCACATTCCCCGCAGGTGGCGGTGATGGGTCCGCATGAGCATGCTCGTAGTTGGCGAATTTATTAAATTGCTTCAGGAAGACCAGTTCGGCTGTGCCGAGTGGGCCATTCCGCTGCTTGGCGATAATGATCTCGATGATGTTCTTCTTTTCGCTTTCCTTGTCGTAGTAATCATCCCGGTAAAGAAAAGCAACAATGTCCGCATCCTGCTCAATGGAACCAGACTCCCGTAAATCACTGAGCATCGGCCGTTTGTCCTGGCGCTGCTCTACGCCGCGGCTGAGCTGAGACAAAGCAATAACCGGCACGTCCAGCTCCCGCGCAATCTGCTTCAAGGTACGGGAGATTTCGGATACTTCCTGCTGCCGGTTCTCATTCCGTATTCCCGCCCCCGAGATCAGCTGCAGGTAGTCGATCACGATGAGCCCAAGTCCTTCTTGCTTCTTCAGGCGGCGGCATTTATTCCGGATCTCGAAGACTGTCAGTGTGGGTGAATCGTCGATCAGGATATTACTCTCTCCCAGCCGCCCGATCGCGTCCGCACCTTTCGTCCAGTCGTCCTCGACAAAATCAGCTGTCCGCATGTGATTGGCATCCAGGTTTGCCTCAGCACAGATCATACGCTGCACCAGTTGTGGAGCCGACATCTCCAGACTGAAGATGGCCACTGTCTCATTTGATTTCACCGCTACATTTTGCGCAACGTTCAAGGCAAAAGCCGTCTTCCCTACAGAAGGCCGCGCTGCGACAATGATCAGGTCACTCCGCTGAAATCCGGAGGTTAACCGATCCAGATCAGCAAAGCCCGAAGAAAGACCGGTTACCCCACTCTCCGTCTTCGTCATCGCCCGGTGCTCCATGTCCTCATAGACCTCGATAGCCACGTCTCGGACACGCTTGAATTCCCGCTTCGGCGCCGCCTGATCTGATAGCTTTGCAGCTGCTACCTGCATTGCTGTAACCACCTGAGCAGCATCGCCGCTCTCCGTGATCATACGGAGTTGCTCCCTCGCCGAACGGGTCGCTTCCCGCAGCGTGAACTTCTCCTTCAGAGTGCCGATGTAATAGTCAATATTGGCTGCTGTAGGTACGCTATGTGCCATCTTAGACAAGTAGCTCACTCCACCCGCTGCTTCAAGCTGCCCATTGGCCTCTAGGGTGGTGGTCAGAGTGACTAAATCAATCGGAGAGCCATCCTCTCCGAGTTGTATCAAGGCCTCGAACACATACCGGTGTTGCGGATTGTAGAAGAACTCCGCCGTTAATTCCATGACTGAATCTATTGCCTCGCCGGTCGCATCGATAAGCACCGCCCCTAAGACAGAAGCTTCCGCCTCAGGGCTGTGCGGCATCTCAGCGCCGAATGCCGAGTCTTGCATATAATCGCTCCTTCAAGCCCACAGGCGGTGGGACAGCAGCTGTACGGGACTGGTCCATCACAGCAAATAGCTCTGCCGTCTGTTGGCGCATTCGCTCCCGTTCCAGTTGTTCCCCGAGTCGGCCACGGATGTTTGCAATCTTGGGTTCTGTTGTTTCCGTCAGAATATAGCGATCAATATTCTCCTGGGCTGCTTCTGCTGGGAAATCCTTAAGATATTTATAATCTGCCTTCACCTTTTCGACAGACGCATCAAAAAATGGGTAATGCTTCTTGATTTCACGATAAAGCTGAGCAATCTCAACCACTTCCACGCTTCTTCTCCTCCTCGATGAACTGTTCAAGCTCGTCGATTTCTAGTTGTCGTTGGCTTTTCCGACGCTCTCTTGAGGCTCCCAGGGCGACTGTTCCCTGCTGAGAAGATGCAGGGGGAGTTAGGTACCGCTCAAGAAATGAGGACAATTCATCCCAGCAGCCATAAATCACGGTTTTGCAATACGAGAACGTCCGGATCTTATCCGAAGGTCTCCTCCGTTTGGCTTTCTTCCGGGCAATTGCCAGATCGATGAAAAAGTATACGAGATCCAGCGGCATGGCCTCGTTCGCAATCTCACGAACATGTTCCCAATCGGTAGTAACGGGACTAAGTAATCCGTTACGCTGCATGTAGTACTGCTCGATTTGAAGGACACGCCGTTCGACTGTCGGTTTATCAAAGTCTATTTTGCCTGTGGAGACGGCACCCACAGCGGTAGTAAGAACCCCGGACCTTGAACTCAACTCTTTTTGATCATCTTCTTCCAAGCCATCAATCCATCTATCAATCAAAATCTTTATAATATCTTTATTAGATCGGAAGTTTTCTTCCGGGTGATCGGAAGTTTTCTTCCTATCTCCATCCTCCAGAGTGGAAGTTTTCTTCCTATCTCTATCGTCAGAGTGGAAACTTACTTCCGGTCTATTTTGATACTTTTTGGAGTTTTTCACGCTGAAAATGAGTCCATATGGAGCACGAGTCACACGTATGTAACCATGCTCCTCTAATTTTTTAATCCATTCTCGGATAGTTCTTCCGGTCACTCCGAAAGTATCCTCCAGCTCACTGCTGCGGATCGGCTTGTTCCCGAGGACAATACCCCAGACAGTTCCCTCTCTTTCCTTCTCCGATGTCGTGGAGCTGATACACCACAGGAAAAGCCATATCGCGCTGCCTATTTGTTTGTAATGTTGTGGCTGCAAAAGCCCTGAGTATGTCGGAAACGGGTAACTGCCATCGGGCATTCAATCATCCCCCAAAACTTCTATCAATCTCGCTTAATTTTTATAAAGGTACCTTCCATGCCAACGGCCACCATACCCGCCTGAATCCCATCTGTCAGTGTATCGATGGCCTGACTCATGGCCGGGCCAATTCCGGCCGAGTGACCGACTGCAATCGCTATACAAGAACCGAGCGTAAACGCTGCAGCGTCCAACATCTGAGCAACGTGCTCTTCTCCCTTTTCAGAAGCCTGTTCTAATTTATTCATGAAGTAATCCAACAACTCATCAGCTTCCTTCTTGGCCTGTTCCTTTGTTAAAGTGCTCATATTGCACGCTCCCTCATCGTTTTGTCCTTCCACGCCTTGTCCCCCAAGCATTGCCTGGGAGGTACTTCATAGTGCCGGCGGCCCTGCACGAAGGTGACAAACAGGTCTGTCTCCCGCTCATAGTACAGGCCGTTCAGGAGTGGCTTTTGGGCCGCGGCGGACGGTTTCGGCTTGGAATCAAGCAGAGCAAACAAATCAATCTGCTGCGGCTTGCTCATTGTACTGGCCCCCGTTCGTCCTGAATGTAAATGTAGGGATAAGCTGCTCGGATAACCCGGAACCCTGGATGCGCAATGGCATAATACTCTCTGACAGCTGTTTTAAAGGCTTCTTCATCCACCGGCCGCAAGGCCCACAGGCGCTCACTGATCATGCTCATCCAGATCCGCTCTCCCATCGGGCCGTTCATCGGTCCGCCACCTGCACTGCAGCACCAGTCAGTTCCTGAATTTCACGCTTGAACATCGCTGCGTCGCTGTTACCATCAGACAAATGGAGCAGCCAGATTTCATCTACTTGGCGGGTATCATTGGCTTTCAGAAATTCTTTAACATGCTCTAGGCTGAAATGAGAGCGGAGCAGCCGCTTTTTCTGCGCTGGATGAAGCTCACCCGCCAGTACCCGGCGATTTACGATATCTATGGAATAATTGCACTCAATCATAATGTGGGTGAGTCCTTGAAACTTGTACCGGCAGTAATAGCTATCCGTCAGGAAGAGAAGCTTATCGCCGTCCTGATTGGCCAGCAGCCAGCCCAGCGGCTCTGCTGCGTCGTGCTCTACGCCGAACCCCATGATTGTCCAAGAGCCTAGTGTGAACGGCTCCAGCACCACCACGGCGCGCAGGCGGTGCCCGGACAAGCCAAGTGCATCCGCCGTCCCGCGGCTGGTATACACTGGGATACCGGCGCGCATGATGTCCGCCGCCGCCCGGCTGTGATCGCCGTGCTCGTGTGTAATCAGGCACCCGGCAATCTCCGTCATTCGGAACTGCAAGGCCCGCTGAATCGACTTATAAGGAAAACCGGCTTCCAGCAGGAGCGCGGTGTGGCCGTCCGATATTCGGTAGGCATTACCGGCGCTGCTGGAGCCGAGACATTGGATATTAATCATTAGAAATCCAGATCTTGTTGCATTGGCGGAACATCTGCAGCAAAGCCATAAGGATCATCAACAGGTTGCTTTGTGCGTGGTGCCGGCTGTTGTTTCGATGACGGCGGGGCAGCATCCGGTTTGATATCAATCACTTCTCTGTTCGCGTGCTCCGCAATCTCTGCTTTGACCTCTTCAGGCGTCACATCGATACGCTCGTCATACTCGTTTTCTGTTGAGCGATTAATGGCATCGACGAGCAGGTCACTGTCGTCACTGGTGTTGATGTAAGCCTTGGCCGCACGGTTGATGACAGTCCGCTTTGCCATTTCTTGCGGGAATTTTTTATGGACGGATTGACTTGTTTTACTCTGACTCCACGATGCGTCAACCTCCTTTTTCGTCATGACGGTAAGGATTTCGTCATCATCAACGGCCTTCACGACCGCATACACACCTAGAATTTCATTGTCACGATTCTCAAACTTGGTTTCATGTTTGACCAATTTTTCACGTCCGCCATCAACTTCATATTCGAATACATCACCTTTATAAATCACGTTTGCCCAAATATCCTTAACGTTGGACAAGCGCTTAAGAACAGCTTGTGTACCGAAATAGGAGCGATTAAGCTGAAGCTTGCTACCGTACACAATGAAATAGCATTGTGTCTTGGCCGGGCTTAAACCTTGCACAACCATATCCAGCAGGGCATTTGCGACAGATTCCCGCGAGCACACCTCCAGCGCAGGCTTACCGTTCTTATCCTGTACCTCCTGGAGTTTGAAGAATGCGCTTTTCAGCGCATTGCTCGCATTATAATTCAGAGGCAAGATCAACCCGTCATCCTGCAGCCGTGTAAGACTCCGATTAACATCATCGGTGATGTCCTTTTGAATAATCGCCACTTGATTACCTGTACTCATTCCTCATCCTCCTCATATTAATCGCAGTAAGAACGGAAGCAGTGCGGGCATCCGGTAACGAGCTCACGCCCTGCTTTTTCAACAGAAATCCCCGCGGACTCACGTCCATCGGATTTCCCCTTCCATACGTGATGGCCGGGTGCATAAATGTTCTGATTACAAGACCAGCAGCGACCATCTTTTGGAGCAAAGTGAGGATCTTGATGTTCCTCACAAAAATGCTTCTGTGCCTCAATGCTCTCCTGAACGTTGTACAATTAAATCGCCTCCTGTATCTGTTGATCCGTTTCTACACGCAATGTACTATTTCTCTTAATCCAATTTCGTTCGGCATTCTCATGACTTCCGTGAATTGAAACTAAATGTGCTTGCACATCATCGGGCAGCTTTTCAAAAGATGGCGGAACAATCAATTGAATCATTTGCCCCTCTGTTTTGACCAGTTTTGTTACTCCCTCTGCATTATCAATAAAAATAGGAGCTGAGAAGCCGTAATGCTCACCCAGCGTATTGATGATGTCCAGACCGACATTTATCCGAGCGGCATTGTTCAGGCCGCCTTCGTACGGAACACCCTTGTAAAGCGTGTCGCAGACCTCCTTCAGCCCACCATTCACCTGTTCTTCAAAGAGCCGGAACCGCGCCAGCTTAAACTTGCTGTTTATTTTGGCATCCAGCAGATTGACCTTGGTGCGGGTGAACTCTTCGCACAAGAACAGTTCGTGCTGCAGCCGCTCATATTCACCGGCCAGACTTCTCTCCTGCTGCTCCAACTCGGCGACACGTTGCTGTCCGCGCTGAACGCCGTCAAACTTAGCCAGGTCACGTTCCATATCCTCGACTTCCAGCCGCAGCCTGCCGATCTCTTCCCGGACGCCCGCAGCCGCCGATTGACTAGACTGCCGCAAAGTTACGATTTCCTGCTGAAGCCGGGTTGCTTCGGCAATCTTGCCGGCATACTCCGGATCTGCTGCTGGGTCCTTGACGCCCGCCCGCAGCTCAGCCAATTCAGATTCTGCTCCGCTGATCTCTGCCTGCAAGGTGGCCAAAGTGTTATTGAGCTCGTCAATATCGATCTGGAGCCTTTTGACTTCTTGCTCAAATTTCTCAGCTTCTGCGACAGCAGCCTTCCCATCCGCGTTAATGCGCGCCTTCCGGTCTGCCAAGTGGAGATTAAAATCAGCCTCCGCCTTTTCATGTGCCGCTTTGATCTGCTCCTCCGGAAGATTCTGGCCGCAAGTCGGGCAGCTCGCATCATGATGATGTTCGAATACCTCTTCTTTCAAAGCGGTAAAATCTGCTCGGAGCCGCTCTGCTTCCTTATGGCGACCAGCAGCCAAGCGCTCGTTCTGCTTGATTCGCTGCTGCATATCTTCGATGCTACGGCGATGCTGATCGAGCTTCGAATGCTTCAGATTGACTGCATTCCGCTTCTCGGCCACCTTATTCAGCACCGATGATTGCAGCCGAGATTTAATATCAATCTGCTCTGCCTCGACTTCGCGCAGACGCTTCTCCTTCACAGAAACCTCACCACCGGAGAGAATGCGAGATACCTCTGCCTCCCGGGACTCAATTCGGCTACGCAAGAGCGCTATATCTTCCTTCAAAAGCTCTTCGTCCAGTTCTGCCACATCCGGCATCTGCCGCTGAACCTCGCTGATGCGGACCGGCAGCTCCTTAATCTCCTTGTTAATAGCTGCACTTCGAGCGGTGATGACTTTCTTATGAGCCTCCATTTCACGACCAGCCAGGATTGTAGGGAGCCCGGCCAGTTCCTTATTACTGTGAAGAACTTCTTCATCTGTCAGATCACCAGATACCTCCAGCAGCACCTTGCGTCGATCCTCTTTCTTGAGGACCTCGTTAAAGTAAGATGGGCTGGTCAGCAGTCTGAACAATTCCTCGTTGATGATGGAGTCAACCTCACCCTGGAATTCCCGCATGCTGAGTGGGACACCGTCAACATAATAGGTGGTGGTGTGGCCCTCGAAACTCTCAACCGGTGCACCGCGCTTCTTCGTCCATTTCTCCGCGTATACCCGACGGAATATCCGCCGGCTGCCATCCACCAGGAGAGAACCTTCAATTTCATGCTCCAGCTTGTGCTGCAGGACCTTGCCTACCGAGTTCAGCTCTTTGATCTCGAATTTCTGTTCTGTGCGATTCTCGCTATCCTTACCAAACAGGAGCCACAGAAAACCATCGAATATCGTGGTCTTACCTGTGGCATTGTCTCCATAAATGTCAACGTCTCGGCCATCTGCCAGGACATTGAATTCCTTGATTCCCTTAAAATTGCGGAGCGTCAAACGCTCTAGATCGATTCGCTTCAAGCGATCTCCTCCTTCTCGGCCGGCTGTACCGACTGAGGATATTTGATATTGTCGATATGCGTATTGACCATATAAGCCAACTCCGCAATAATTTCATCTGGCAAATGGAGCTGGACAGAATATCCTTCAGTCCGCAAGCTAATTACTGCAGGGCAAGAAGGATTTTTCGGAACAATTTCAATTTCAACGGGTTTCCCGTTTGGATCAAACGATGTGGCCATGCTCATGAATAACCACTCCCTCTTGTGTAGTTCGCCCCCACCTGCTAAAATGGGGGCAAGTTAATTTGATTTTCAAAGAACTGAGATAGCCCATTGCCCTGGGCTATTTTTTATTTCTGCAATAAGGGAACTGGAACATCGTGTTCAACGATACTCTGCCAGTCGATGATGACCGGCGCATTCTCCACGCTTGCGATCAGTTCACCATTTTCATCTTCAACATGAAATTCAGAATGAACATGATCCTCGTAATTCGCGCCAACCTGCCGGATCTCAATAACTTCCCGGCCATCCATTTCCGTGCCGACCTCAAAAATCCGTGTCGGGTTACTAATAACCGTCAATTTCCGAATAATTTGCATAAGCCTCCTCCTTTCTATGTACTTTTCAAGGTGGGCGAGGGAGTAACTGCACCAATAAAGACGGCCTCTTCGGCTCCCTTGACCTATGTGATCCGCCACCACCTTGGATGCGTCAGCCGCATCTCCAAACGCCAACCGGAGGAAAGGTTATTTCTAAGGGGCGACGCTTGGAGACAGGGGCCGAAGCCCATGTCTGTCCTGCTTATATCCCAGCCGCTGCAGCCATTTGCTGAATAATAGCGCGGCTGTACAGTTTCCCTTCGAACGGGACCAAATCTTCCTGACTGCCAGTGATCGCACATCCCGGTGCATATTTGCGGAGGATGATTTTCTCGTCATCCACGAAGATCTCCACAGGGTCTTTAATTTCCAGATTCATCGTTCTGCGCAGTTCAATCGGAATAACGATCCGTCCAAGCTCGTCGATTTTGCGTACAATTCCAGTAGATTTCATATTATTTATCCTCCGTAGGGTTTATTTTTTGAAAGTGATCAATGAAAGCCTTTTGAATCTCAAACGGTAGATTGTCAGTGACTTCCTTCCAGGAGTCAAAAGCAGCCTTGGTCATATCCCGCCTTCTCTCTAGTTCCAGCACCTCAAAGCGAGTGGATGTTGAAGAGTACAGTGTTTCGCGGAACCGCCTTTCTGCGGAAGCTTGCTCATCCCCTATTTGTTTAAAGCGTTCAGCCAGAGCTTGACCGAAACTTCTTACCTGCTGATCGGTCACGCTGCCCCCTCCTTGCGCTTTTCGCGCTTCGGGGTTAAAATGGACATCAAGAGATTCTCTAACCGAGATTTCAACCTAAGTGACTGCCCTGACCGGCGGTCATTTTTCATTTCCATTTCTGCAAATCGGATCATATTATTAAGATGTGCTTCTGCATCCTCGATTTTCCCTGGCAGCATGATCTCCGGATTCTTCCGGATCATCTGCAGGTTATGAGCTGCATGCTGACCCGCTTCTCTTGCCTCAGCAATCAACTGTTCTCTTTCCAAGGCCTACCCCTCATTTCATGTATTTCTTAGCTTTTAATTCCGCTCGATGTTCTTTCCAGGTACCGAGCCAACTGAAGGAATACTCTTTACATAACACTGCAGCCAGATGAGTCAGTGCCGTGATTGCCTCAACCGTTTCCATAAGCAATTGCTTAATTTGATAACGTTCCGATTCTGTGATCTGCTCATTAGTCTTGCTGATTGGAGCACGTCCAGAGGCTTCCAATACTTCCTTCATCTCCTCTAGCGTCTTCAATAGAACACTCGCCCTATGAAGATCAACATTGTCCAACCAAGGAGCGGAAGCGCCACCGGTGACTTCTGCCGCCGCAGCAAGGAAAAGTTGGCTATCATCATAATGCTCAACTGCCGCTCTCATGACCGGTTCGGAAGCTTTACGGGTTCCTTTAACGATCTTTCCGATCTGCGAGCCATCAACATGGGCGGCTCGTCCAGCATTTGCTAAAGTGTCTCCCTTGCGCCGCATGACATCCTTGAGCGCTTCAGGAAAATGTCCAATTGCCAATCTGGTTTCACCTCATTTGTCCAATTTAGTGGGATGCTATCGGACAGAGGCCTGATGTATGATGTTGTTAAGCAATTCCCCTTGCCGAATCCCCCACCCGCCGTTGCCGGTACAGCTCGGCGGGTTTCCTCTATCCTGCAGCATGTCGGCGTTTGCTTTTGAAATTGTCGCCGGCATTTTTGCGCACCCAATCCGTATGTTCATCAATCCACTGTAGCAACAATCCCGTTGGTATTCGCGGATTGCCAAACTCACGATTAACCGGAAAATCCGGACGTTTGAACAATGCTGTTGCGGTAGGGCTGCTAATGTCTAAGAGATTCATAAACTGTGTTCTCGTAAGCACAGGAGGTAGTGCGTTCGGAACCTGTACGGCGTACTTTTCAATTGCTTTTGAGACAACTTTATCGAGCAGGAGTTCCAGATCGTCGCTGTCCATTACGACCACAGCCATTTAGATCACTTCCTAATTTGAATTTGATGAGCACGTACCGGGAATAACCTTGACCGTGCTCTCGGTAATCGAGGACTCAGTCTTCGCTTATTAGTCGAGTAGCTTCGTCTGCTTTACGTGTTTCCTTAATTTCGTTGATGTCCTGAGCTTCCAGTTAGATCACCTCCTTCTCAGCATCCCCATTAGTACACTGAACTTGTACTTTCAATTCAGAGAAAAGAACATTGATATCTTCTTCAAGAATTTCAGATACCTTGAACGCATCCGAAAGTGACGGGTTAGAATAACCATTCTCCCAGTTACTCACACTTGCCTTCGAATAACCAAGTAATTCTGCAAGTCCTTCCTGAGTAAAACCCTTCTTCTTTCGAGCCTGTGTCAAGGATTCATTTTTCATGTCGTTCACCTCACGTGTACACCAATCTTGTACTTGATGATCTGATTATAAAGTACAAGATTGGTGTATGTCAACGCAATAATACAAGTATCATGTACTTTATTTATTTTAATTCAACCCCAATGTACAATATACTTGTACTTTCATTTTCTAGGAGGGCTTATATTGTTCCGAGGAGATCGACTTACCAAATGGAGGAAGATAAGAAAACTAACTCAAGAGGAACTTGCCTTAAAAATTAAAATGACAAAATCAGCAATAAGCAACTATGAAAATGGACATAGCTCGCCATCGGATGAGACTCTTGTTGCATTAGCCGATTGTCTTGATGTTGACACCGATTATTTATTAGGAAGAAGAGATACACCGAAATTTGAAACCAACATTTCTTTTTTTGGTGGTCCTGATAATTATACTTCGGACGAAATTGATGAGATGGAAGCAGCCCTTCTGCGCTATCGCGAGATGAAGAAGCGCGCAGCTGAGCAGGTAGACAAACAGAATAACTGAGCAACTCCCTCATCCGATGAGGAATTAAAATGGAGTATCTATAACAATGGGTTATATTTTTTTGCTAATAGGAATTATCGGTGTACCGTATGCATTGTTTTCTTTACGAATCAAAAAAAACGAAGCTAAAAAGAATTTCATTCTTGCTTTATTATGCACAGCGGTATTATTCATAGGAATTTATGAAGTGTCTTCACCTAATCAAAATAATGATAGTGCGGTTGAAGAATCAACCTCCAAGGTTAGCAATAATGTTCAGAAACTAACGGAGTTTAGTGAAGCTGATAAAAAGACAGCATTAGAAATTGACTCGACCATTTCGGAACAAGTCAAATATTTGGAACCAACGGAGTTAGAAGCCAATGAGCTCATAAATAACTATGCAGATGGAAAAATTGATGGATATACTGCCTATGAAGGAGTTAGAGAAGCTAAAGATCAATATTCAGCTGCCTCAATATCTGTAAATAGGATTTCAATTCCCGAAAGTTTATCAGATGAATTGAAAAGTGATCTTGAAAAGATAAAATCTGGGGTAGCAACTAACTATTACACACGATCAAAAGCAATGGAGCATTTCATGAATTACATTGATAACCAGAAAATTAGCGATCTTGATAAAATGAAACAACAATTAGAACTTTCTAGCGGTCTTGTCAGGGAAATAAATTTGAACACTGGCTTGTTTTATTCAAAAGTCGGTATTCCAGAAAATCCACAACAATAAAGCCAGTAATGGCTTTTCTTTTCGCAATAAAATAGAACATACGTACTCATATCGGAGGTAATTACATGAATTTATCCAACTACTTCAGAACCCCTCTGGAACAATGGATTGAGGAACAGTACCTGTTAAGTGGCATCTTGACTCCACACGATCTTGATTTAGACAAAATTGCTATGATCTTTGGAGTAGACATCATTTATCATGACAATAGCCCATTCAGCGAAAATGAGGATAAGGTTATCTTCCTGGACAGGCGCGACGACTACATTGAGCAGCGAAAGATCTTTTTCCACGAGCTTTGTCATGTCATTCGGCACTCCGGCGATCAGCGGTGGATGCCTGAACTCTTCCGAGAAGCCCAAGAGTATGATGCGAATCAATTTGCGCTTTATGCAATGATTCCATTCTTTATGCTTGAACAAATGCAGTTGCCCATGAACCGAAGTCAAGCGCTTAGCTTACTGGTCAGCGAATTCCACGTATATCTGGATTTTGCTAAATTACGCCTTAGTCAAATTGAAGATCGAATAACCGAATCAAAATTAATGTCGACCCTTACATATGCCAGCCACTCTCCGGCAAATCCCGTTTCAACCATTTATGACTCTCCGATGACAGGCCTCGATTACCTCCAGCAGCCTCGTATAAGTTCCTTGTATGGGTTAGATCTCTCCCGCCCGGAAGCCTTGGTCATCGAGCAACGTCATGGATTCATTTGGGATGAGCCTTTACTTCTCAATGTGGAGCGATCCTATAAGCTGCATGATTCGTCTTTCTATCGCTCTAGACAAGAGGCCACCGTTCTCCCTGGTGATCTTTCCCTCCCTCCGAATCAGAGAGGGTACGTAAATATTAATTTGTCCCGTGTTGCCTGGCGTCACGGTCAGAGCGTGACACGGCTGATTCTGCCTATGGAGGCGGTTGACGATGCTATTAATTTTTAATGTTTACTAATTCATAGAAACTGGAGCATAAATATTACATGAGTTGTCTTCACCTCGAATAATTCAAAAAGGAGCGACCCCATGGACAATCCAAAAAAACGATCATCTGCCCCCACTCCAAAGAAAGTGCCTGCCAATAACAAGCAGGGATACAAATGGCGTCTTGTCATCGAGGGACCGCCCGACCCTGTAACAGGCGAACGCACACAGATCCCCCGTGTGCGTGATACAATTAACGAAGTAAAAGCAGCATGCAAAGCAGAATACGATAGATTGGCTGCAGGTATTGATACCAAAAAAGCAAAGAAAACCACTTTTGCTGAGGCCGCTTCTGAATGGCGAAGAGAATATATTAAAACGATCAGTAAAGATGCTACACTACAGAACAGAGACAAAGCGATTAAAATACTAACACGTTATATAGGAAATTCAGCCATAGGCACTGTGACAAAAAAGCAATACCAGGGAGTTATTGATAAGATGGGGACATTCGGATATCCAGTCAAAGATAAAGAGAACCCTGGTAAGTTTATTTATAAGCCGTATGCCATAAATACGATCAAGAGCACACATTCTGTAGCTGGCATGATTTTTGAATGGGCCATTAAAGAAGGGTTAAGAAAGGACGACCCAACTGAAGATGCTATAATCAAACAAAAAGCATTAACCGTCGAGGAAATCGAGGGTGATGATTTAGAGGCCTCTTATTTAGAGCGGCATGAACTCGAAAGTTTTTTAAATGCAGTGATGAGTCATGGGTTTGAGCGTGATCTGGAGACATTCTATCTATTGGCCTTCAGTGGATTAAGATCCGGAGAACTTTGTGCGTTAAAGTGGTCGGATATCAATTTTGACACAACCATGCTCCGGGTAACCAAAACACTATATAGTCCTAAAAATAATATGAGAATTTACGAATTAACTCCACCCAAGACAACAGGATCTATACGGTCATTTAATTTAGACCTTTCAATCATTAAATTACTCCAATCTTATCAAGAACAACAAATTAAAATCCACAATAGATACAAGGAACAGTTTGACGATCATCATACTAAGAACTTTGTGTTTTGCAGGCCTAATGGTTATCCGTTTCACCCAACTAATGTAATCGAACGAATGGAACGGATTTTAAAATACACGAACATAACAAAACATGCTACGCCCCACATTTTCCGGCACACCCACATCAGCATGCTTGCAGAGGCTGGAGTGGATATCGCCAATATTATGAAACGTGTCGGACACGATGATGCAAAAACAACTACGAAGATCTATTTACATGTCACGAAGAAGATGAAGCTGGATGATGTAAATAAACTCAATATACAATTCGGTGACCTGTTGAAAATGAATACATCCACACTCTTGTGATTTTCATGTGATTTCTCCAATAATAAAACCCTCGAAAAGCCCGAAGAACCGCGCCTTTCAAGTGTTTTTCCACGCAAAAAGGAGCATTGGGGGAATGCTCCTCTTCGGCTTGCATATACCGTTATTGGAACTGCGCCTCCGGTAAAAGTTAATCCGGAAGTTATATCAATAAGTTACCTTAAAAATGACAATAATACAAGTATTTCCTACTCCGTCCAAGAAAATAAGACCCTATAATGATTGCGCTTCCCTGTATAGCAGCCCATGCGGGTATTTCGGCCGGAACGGACTTTGCCGACTGAAGAGCTCGCCCGTTATAATGAACCTACTCTGCGCAGAGAGTAAACGAGAGAAGGTACTTATACAATGGATGCTAATCCCCCTATTCAACGCAGGACCGCACAATATTCCCATATCGTTACGGAGGGCACACATTATGAGGTCGGCCGTGCATTTGGCGCTCATTACAAGCATAATTCCGAGCTAATCTCATTCTTATCCTCACCATTCATGGGGGCTTCCCCGCTGCTGCCATCTGCGGCAGATAGAGTCATGGAGAGCTTCGAGAAATATTGCCCCGGCATGAACGAAGAAATCAAAGGCTTCGCCGACGAGACCGGTATTGAACCCGGCAAGGTTGTGTTCTATTACTCCTACTTCCAGCCATCCGGTCACTGTACACAGGCTGCATACCGGACAGGTCCTGATAACGGCGGGCATATCTGTCACATGCGTAATTATGATTTTGGCTGGGAGGATGAGCCTTATAATCAGCTGCTGCTTAGCACCACCCGGGTGAAGGGTAAACCTGCACATATCGGCTTTGCGCTCCAGCTGTTCGGCCGTTATGACGGGATGAATGATGCAGGGCTTACCATTACAACTACATCGGGGAGAATCCGGCCGGAGATGACCGGGGAAGGCTTTATTTTTCCGGGAGTGGTCCGCGCCTTGCTCAACAACTGCACCACTGCGGCAGAAGCGGCGCTGCTGATGCGCAGCATGCCAGTCTCCGACTACCGGAATTTCCTGATCTCAGACGCCAAAGGCGACATCGCCCTCGTTGAAACTGCCAGTACGCATAAAGAGATCCAGTATTATCCGGCAGCGGCTGGCGGGAACTGCAACCAGCTTGTCCTATCAGCCAACCATTATACCCTTCCATCCATGCAGGTTCATAATTTGCAGGTGATGGGGAATTCGAGGACAAGGTATGAAGCGCTACGGTCGGCATTTACGGACGAAGTTGCCCTCCAAAGCCCCGTGGCAGCCATGCAAGCCATCGCAGGCACAGAATACCCTAAGGGAGTCTGCTGTCATCATTACAGTGAGGGCTTCGGAACGTTATGGTCGATGGTCTTCGATAACACGGCCCGCGAGGCGCATATTTGCTTCGGTTCCCCGCAGCTGAACAGCTGGAGGACTTTTGGGTTCAACGACCCGGCCGGAGTCCGCGAATATCACGCCGTTCTGCCTAGCCACCCATCCCCAGCCGGGTTCTGGAACTGGCTGCCTTCCGCAGAATAGAGTGCACGAACTCTGTCTTCCCCTCACAATACGAATCGATATCATAACGGTATTCGTCAGCCAGCCGCTGCTTAACCGCTTGATACTCCTCAAGGTCAGCTGGACTGCTGCGCAGATAATCGCGGAAAACGATATGCTCAAGATATCCCTTCCCGTCCTTCGGACATACGTAAAGGTGGTACTTCATAAATCCGTCATCCTGCAAGCTCCGGAAGGCTTCCCTGCCCTCAATCCCCAAATTGCCCTGATGCTCATAACCGTACTGCTGTAATCTCCGGATGATCTCCGGCAGCTTCTCATAGCTCTCCATCACCAGATCGATATCGATAACAGGTTTGGCCGATAACCCCTCGATGGAGGTACTGCCCACATGCTCAGCCGCTATGATCAGATCTCCCGCGATCTCCAGCATCCGCGCTTCAATTCTGGCGTATTCAACCTTCCAGGCCGGGTCGTAGGGAACAACTTCAACAACTTTTGTTTTCTCAGCGATGATCTTCCCCTCCTTGGTGAGAACAGTTTTTAGTAAATATATTATAGCGCACCTGTCAACGGGGGAAGGCGCCTGCCTGCTAAGTATTCTATGTAACGTTTAAGTCTGCCGGGATAAAATGCAAACCGCTATCTCATACTATCCATCAGATATGGAGGTGAACAGTGTGCCCAAGAACAGTGCAGATCCGAAGCATGACCGTGCTGATAACCGTGCCGATAAAAAGAACAACCAGCAGAATCACTCCAGCATCACCGAAATCCCCCAGATGGTGAATCCGGATAAGGCCGAAGATTATGTGCCAAGCTTAAATGGCGTGACCAAGAACGAAAGCTGAATGTAAAAGGACCGGGCTTCGCTGATGGAAACATTGGCGGAAGTCCGGTCTTTTTTATGTTTTCCGATGAAATTCCAGATCTCAAGCACAGCCGGGAATCAGAATTCATATATGAATTAGAGTGTGTGAATCTGAACGGGCAATGTAGTTATAAAGTTAATGTAGTGATAGAATAATACAATCATTCTAATAATCACGGGAAGAGTGGAAATATGCGAATAGGATTTTTTGACTCCGGAATAGGCGGTTTAACGGTGCTTCATCAGGCACTGAAATTTCTGCCGCAAGAAGATTACCTCTTTTACGCAGACACTGCACATGTTCCTTATGGAGAGAAAACAAAAGAAGAAGTTAGAGAGTACATTCTAAATGCTGTAGATTTCATTGCTAAACACAATATAAAAGCTTTGGTCATTGCTTGTAACACTGCCACCAGTATCGTGATTGAGGAGCTCAGAAGCCGGTATGACTTTCCTATCCTGGGCATCGAACCGGCAGTGAAGCCTGCCATTGAACAATCCGAAGGAAAACAGAAAAAGGTTCTGGTGCTAGCCACGAGACTTACGCTGCAGGAGAAGAAGTATCATGATTTAGTTCACCGTATAGATCATGGGGAAATTGTGAACAGTTTACCACTTCCCGGACTGGTGCAGTTCGCTGAAAGCTTTGAATTTGATGAAAAGAAGATCATCCCCTACTTGAATCAAGAATTGTCCCGGTTTAATTTGCAGCAGTACGGCACAGTGGTACTCGGATGTACTCATTTTCCTTATTTTGAGAATAGTCTTAAGAAGGTTTTCCCTGAAGACGTTGATTTCATCTCAGGAAGTATTGGAACAGCCAGACATCTGAAACGTATCCTCGAACACAAAGGTCAGGTTAACCAAGGTAGTGGTGATATCATCTTTTTCAAGTCTGGTGTGAAAGTTGAGGATACCTGCACATTAGGCAATTACCATCGCCTGTTTAAACTTCTGGATGAACTGTGAGTTTAATTATGTTCAGTTGCTGATGATTACCGGAGAAAAGGAAGTGTATGACTTGAGCCACTATGAAGCGGTCATGGGGAAATTACGCCGAAACCCCCTGAAGAATATAACGCTGCTCAAAATGATGACCGCCTATCACACTCAGATTGACAGTACGCTAATCGAACAGCAGGATCACTGGGGAGTATTATTGATGATGCCTGCCGTGACCTTCCCCTACGATCACCGGACCTATCCTGAGGCCGACACCGTTGTGCTAATGGACTACAGCAGCCCGGAGGTCTTCCCCGCCCTGCTGAAGCTGCTGCCAAGGGACGCAAGGCTCGTATTTAAGCTGCAGGAGGATGCATACCGCCAGGCGCTGGAGCCGTATTTCACACTGCATAAAGTCCGCAGTCTCTATTCCTATTCTACGGCCGAAGGCCAAACCTTCAGCGCGGACGGGGCATGCATCGTAAGTGAAGCAATAGATGAACGGCTGCTGCCGTTATGGATGGCCAACGACTATTCACAGGGGGAAATCAGTCAATATTTTCAGGAGGGGGCTTTCTCTGTAGCATTGTTCGAGGGAGACGTGCCTATCAGCACTTGTATGGTGTTCCGCAATGAGGAGTCTGTCTGGGAGATTGGGGCTGTACATACGGCTGCTGCCGCAAGAAAAAACGGACTGGCGCAGCGCGTGGTCCGCACAGCGTTATACCATACTCTGCAAAGGGGATATATTCCGAGGTATCAGGTACTTGAAGACAATCTCGCCTCCATCCGTCTGGCTGAATCGATTGGGCTTACTCCCGCAGTGAAGCTTGAGCACTGGATTAACTATTAACGGTTATCTCTGTATTCAAAATATTATATACTGTTAGAAACATGTATCTGTCTATGGAGCCTCTGCTCACAAACTATGAAGGAGTTAACCTATGAGTTATCAACCCCCACCTTTTGGAGACCAGGAATTTTACCAGCAGTTTCCCCCGCCGCCCCGCCAGGAGCGGACGAACGGCAAAGCGATCGCAGCACTGGTGCTCGGCATTCTCTCCATCGTAGTTCCTTATATCGGACTTATCTTCGGGATTATTGCGATCGTTCTGGCTGCACTCGCCTTCAAGGAGATTCGTCTCCGTTATGAACAAGGCCGGGGGCTGGCGATTGCCGGGCTGGTCTGCGGGATTGTCGGCACCATCATTTACGCTGTACTCATCCTCCTGTTTGTTCTTGCACTCGTGATGTTTGGTAATATTGACACCGACACGGTGAATTATTTCAACAATTTAAACAGCTTTTAAATGGTGAAAAAACAATCAAAAGGAAGCTGACACCGGTTTCGATAACCGGCATCAGCTTCCTTTTATTGTTGCGGCGGCGTACCCTTACTCATGAGAATATTGATGCTCTCCTGCTGACGGTATTCCGTCGGTGTAAGCTGATATTTCTTACGGAACATTTGCGTGAAGTGGCGCATGTCCTGATAACCCACCCGTTCAGCAATATCGGCGAGCTTCAGCTTGGGATTGAGCAGCAGCAGCTTGGCCTGCTCCAGCCGCAGGGAGGTTACATATTCCTTGTAGCCCTGCCCCGTCTTCTGCTTGAACAGCTGGCTGAAGTACGCAGGATTCAGGAACACCACCGAAGCCATTTTCTCCAGCGACAGATCCTCGTAGAAATGCTCCTTGATATAGTGCAGGGCAACATCAATGGCCTTCTCCCCGCTGCCTTTCATCGGCTCCAGTTCAAGCGCCTGGGAGGCCGATGCCTCCCGCATCCGCTTCACAACCTGCGGCACGGTGTTGAAGTCGTAGCTGAGCCCGGAGTGGATGATCTGGAAAGGAATCTTCAGGTAATGCGTCAAATGAGCCTTGACCTCTTCCTGGAATTGCTCCACCCGGATGTTCTCACCCGGCGTAATAAGACCCAGCAGGCTCTGCCGGTCATAGCTGACAACGAATCCCCGTCCATGCTGGTCGATCAGCTCAGACAGCACATTCTCGACGATGAAATGCTCCAGGCGGACACTTTTGTCACCCGGGTCCAGCTGGATCATTACCAGATAGAAGTGGTTGTAATCTTCAATAAAAGGCTCAATATCCAGATTCCCGATATCCAGCCCAGAGGCCAGCCGCTGGAATACCCCCTCGCGGAGGAATCTCAGACTGGCCTTCAGCCGCTCGCCTTGCCGCGAGATATTGTTGTCCTGCTGGATTTCCGTTGTTAGGCTGTCAATAAGCTCAGTCAGCTTTGTTTTGCCGATCGGCTTAAGCAGATAGTCTCTCGCACCCAGCCGGACCGCTTCCTGCGCATAGGAGAATTCGCTGTGGGCAGAGATGACAATCCATTTCACATAGGGATACCGGCGCTTCGAAATCTTCATGAATTCGAGGCCGTTCATTCCCGGCATCAGAATATCGGTCAGCACAATGTGGATGCGCTGTTCTTCCATGATTTTAACCGCTTCTTCCGCCCGGGCGGCCACGAATACCTGATGCTCCGGGCTAATCTGCCCGATGGTGCGCTTGATGCCTTCACGGATGACCCGTTCATCATCGGCAATAAGAATATTCACGTAGTCTGTTCTCCTTCCACTGAAATCGGCAGCACGATGGCAACCTGCGTCCCTGCTCCGGGGAAACTCTGAATCTGCAGGCCATAATACTCCCCGAACATGAACTGCAGCCGGCGGTGCAGGTTCTGCAGGCCGATGCCGCTTTTGCCGCTCTCCTTGGGACTGGGACCAGGAGCGTCCCCATTCAGCGAGTCCTGAAGCCGTTTCAGCTGCTCCTCATTCATTCCGTTTCCGTTATCTTCCACAATCAGTCTAAGAACAGAACCTTCTTCTCTGGTATATACCTTCAGAATACCTTGGCGGCCCAGTGATTCCAGACCGTGCTTGACGGCGTTTTCAATTACAGGCTGGACCGTCATTTTGGGAACACGGATGTCCAGCCAGCGTTCATCGATTTCCGTAATAATCTGCAGCCGGCCTTCCAGCCGGATCGAGATAATCTTCAGATAATGGCCAATCTGCTCCAGCTCTTCGCGCAGGCTTACTTCGGCCCCATCCTCCCACTGGCTGCTGTAACGGAACATTGAGGACAGGGACAAGACCAGCTCACCCAGCTGCTCATTGCCTTCCTCATCCAGCATCCAGTAGATCATATCGAGTGTATTGTACAGGAAATGCGGATTGACCTGGGACTGCAGCGCATGCAGCTCGGCATTCTTCTCACTGACGGACGAGAGCTTCACGCGTTCAATCAGCTCCTCGATCCGCCGGACCATCCGGTTGAACGAAGCCACGAGAATATTAATCTCCTGATAGGAGGAGACATTGACCATTCCGCGGAAGTTACCGACCTCTACCTGCCTCATCTCCCGGATCAGCTTCTTCAGCGGCGAGGAGATGGTCTGAGATACGATCGAGGCAATCAGCGTGGAGACAATAATCAGCGCCGAAATGACAATCAGCAAATAACGCTTCATCTCAATCAGCTCTACATTCAAATCCTTGTCCGGGGTTATACTCATCACCCACCAGCCGGAGAATGACAGCTTGGAGGCTACGACCAGCCGGTCGCTTTGCTGCTCAACCATCACATTCTGCGTAGTCGGCAGCATAGGCAGATTGGAGACGTCCGGCGTCGGATCTGTAGCAGAAGTGACAAACCGTCCATCCGGGGACATCAGGTATACCTGACTGTGCTCACCGAGCTTCAAGTTCTCAAGGGCATCCAGCACCGGCTGCGGATTCGTCTCATACAGCACGATCCCGATCGGCTTATGCTCATTCAGATCATAAATCTGCCGGCCGAAGGCGAACACCGGGCTGTCCTCCACCTGATCGATCAGGGAATGCTGGTACACCCCCAGCCAGACCATTTTACCTGACGAGGCCTGCAGCTGGTGATACCAGTCTTCATTGGCGTAATCCGGATCGACCACGTTCATATAATTCCCGTAATTATAAATCTTCCCTCTGTCTGTAATCACATGAATGCCCACCAGGTCATCCCGTGAATAAAAAATCGAGCCGATAATATTCGTCACGGTCTGCTCATTGATATAAGCCACCGCCGGCTCATCGGTTTTCTCATTAATCAGACGAATCATCTCGAAGTTATTGCTGAGCGATTTGGACAATGCATCATAGCCCTTGTAGAGGAGTGTGAACAATCCTGCGGTCTGGGCGACGTTTTTTTGCGACAAATCACTGATCTTCTCATGCAGCTGATCCGTAGTCCGGTTATAGTACAGCAAGCTGACAATAAGCAGAATACTGGACATGCAAAAAAGAAACAGCAAGAACAACCGATGATGGATGGAATGAAAGCCGCTCTTCATAGGACTCTCTCCTTTCAACACCCTGTCCTGCCGTTTCCTATTATAAATCTAACCCAATTTTATATGCAACGCGTGAATTCATAATTCTGCAGATCAGCCTTTGACAGCCCCTGCCACCATGCCTTTTGTAATCTGGTTGGACAGGAAGAAGTAGATCAGGATCACCGGCAGCGCACCCATAACGAGGAATGCCCCGATGTTGCCGTAGTTGACCGAATACTGGCTGACGAAGGTGTAGACCCCGAATGGCAGGGTTTTGAGCTTCTCGGACGAGATGAACGTTGCCGCCAGGATGTACTCGTTCCAGATGTTGATGAAGGTCAGGATACATACCGTCATTACCGGCGGTACAGACACCGGAAGAATAATGCTGCGGAAGATCCGGTACACACTCGCTCCGTCGATGAACGCCGACTCTTCAATCTCATGCGGGATAGCTCTCATGAATCCGCTTAAGATGAATACGGCGATTGGCGTGGAGAATGCGACGTAAGGCAGAATCAGCGACCAGTGAGTATTCAGGATATGCATATTTTTGAAAATAATCATCAGCGGCAACAGTGTAGCCTGCATCGGAATCATCATCCCCATCAGGAAGATGGTCATCACGAGATTGCCGTATTTCCAGCGGAACCGCGAGATCGCATAAGCTGCCATTGAAGCCAGCAGGATGACACAGATCATTGTAAACGCAGTAACGAATACGCTGTTGGACAGATACTTCAGATAACTCCCGGAGGTGTAAGCTTCATAGTAGTTATGCCATTGAATTTTTTTGGGAAAAGAAAAGAAGCTGCCGTCCATGATTTCTTCGTTGGTCTTGAGTGAGTAAAGCAGCAGCCATAACAGCGGGTACAGCTGGGTGACCACAGGGATTGCAAAAAGAAGATACACGATTCCTTTTTTAAATTTACGCATGATTCGCGCACTCCTTTCCTAGTTGTATTTTTTCTCAAGTTTATTGAAGATGGTATTGATCACTCCGGTAAAGATGAGACAGACAACAACCAGGAACGTTGCGATCGCACTGCCGTATCCATACTTGAAGGACATGAAGGAACTGTTATACATATGGGTTGAGATGACATCCGTCGCATGCGCCGGACCGCCGCCTGTCATGACCATGACCAGATCGAAGGCCTGCAGGGAGCCGATAAATGCCAGGATAATCGATATTTTGAAGATCGGAACAATCAGCGGGAGGGTAATATAACGATCCGCTTTGAAACCGTCTGCTCCGTCAATTTTGGCCGCTTCATATAGCTCATCAGGAATATTCTGCACTCCTGTATACTGGATCAGCAGATGGTAGCCGAAGAACTGCCAGAGTGATACCAGATAAAGGGAATACATAGCGATGTTCGGCTCGGTGAGCCAGTTGTGAGTCCAGCTGTCAAGACCCAGTGACACCAGCACGCCATTCAGCATGCCCCCCATGGAAGTAGGGTTGTAGATGGTCTTCCAGAGTTGTCCAATGATAACAACCGACAGGATAACCGGTGTGAAGTAGATCGACACCAGTGTGTTGGCTTTTTTCAGATAACGGTTAAGCAGGATAGCCATTCCTAAGCATAGTGGAATTTCCAGCATGGAAGCCACTGCATACAGCAGCGTTCTTCGTACGGAAGGCCAGAACACAGGATCATTGAAGAACATATCTTTGAAATTGCCTAAACCAATAAACTCCGCAGTAGTAAGACCGTCCCACTTCAATAAGCCCGTATATAATGATACCAGTATGGGAACAAACACAAGGCACACGTACAAGAGCAGACATGGCAGTATGAAGACGGCTATTGTGCGTGCTGGCACCTTAAGTACTTTCATCTTTCCCGCCTCCTAAACAAGCAGATTCTTTGTCTATTTACGATATTCACGATATTTACATTGAAAATCTTCATGATAAACTCGATGCGAAGAAGCCTGGATCAGCTTGCTTCGCATCGAGAAGGACAGCTTTACGGTTGCCTGTAGCGTATTGCTTATTGCTTATTTGTTGGCTTCAAATGCAGCCTGGTGCTCTTTCGCTACCGCAGCGGAATCCATTTTCTGAACGAACAGGTTCTGAATGCTGCTGAGGTGAACTTGAGCTGTTGCAGGGTTCATCGTGTTATCGAACGCCAGGTCGCCGCCTTTAACTTGGTTGAACAGGCCGGCAATGTTAACAGCCAGATCAGAGTAACCGGCAGCTTTGAGGTCGCCGTCTACCTTTTGACCGATACCTACAGCATTTTTCAGTTCAAACTGTTTTTTAGGATATTCGGAAGCGAAGTAGTTCAGGAAGTCTTTGGTTTCTTGCAGGTGTTCGCTGTTTGCAGATACGGCAAATGCGCTGCCTGGTGCAAGCATGAATTCGTTAGGGTCACCCTTGCCGTTTACTGTAGGGAACTGGAAGGCTCCAACTTTACCGGCTACAGGGGATGCGTCAATTGCGCCTGTTTCCCAAGATCCGATCGACCACATTGCTGCTTTACCTGTTTTGAAGATGTTACCGCCGGCGTTGGCATCAATGGAAGTAGCTCCATCCGGGAATGCACCAGCTTGAACCAGTTGCTGGAATGCTTCTACAGCTTCTACGAATGCAGGATCTTCGAAGGTTTTCTTGCCGTCAAGCACATCCTGCAGGAATCCAGGGCCGCCGTTGGTGCGGAGCAGGATGTTCATGAACAGGAACGAGCCGGTCCAGGAATCTTTTTCACCGATAGCCAGTGGGGTAATTCCCTTATCTTTCAGGATTTTGACATCCTGGAGCAATTCTTCAAAGGTTGTCGGAGGAGCAGCAATTCCTGCCTGTGCGAACAGGTCTTTGTTGTAGTACACGACTTCGATGTTGTTGCCGTCAGGAAGCGCATACACATTGTTGTCGAAGCTGTAGTAATCGAGCAGGCCTTCCTGATAAGTGTCTTTCAGGCCGTTCTGTTCGAGCATATCATTCAGCGGTGCGAACAATCCTGCATCTACGAAAGGCTTCATTTGTGCAGCCGGGTTAACGATGGTAATGTCCGGTACTTCTTTGGAAGCAGCCTGTGTTTTGAGCTTCACCTTCTGCTGGTCTGTGTTCAGCGTATCCAGTTCAATCTTCACATTCGGATGATCCTTCTGGTACTGCTCGGTCAGCTCGTTGATCATTTTGTAAGCCGGTGTTGCAGGGTCAGGATAGATATTCTGGAAGGTAATTGTTACTTTCTTGTCGCTTGGAGCAGTTGTTGCTGCGGCGTTTCCGCTATCTGTTGTGTTCGGTGCGGCGTTGTTCTTGGCGCCGTCGTTTGCGTTGTTGTTCGAGTTACCGCATGCTGCAAGGCTTAACGCCATAACTGCGGTGAAAGCGATGGTAGCGGTTTGCTTCATTTTTCTGTTGACCATTAATTGATGCCCCCTGTGTTCGTGATATGCTTATTATCATCCTGTGAAGCGCTTCCAACAAGGTGGGAACTACAGAATAAAGGTTTGTTTTTTCTAGGTATACTGCACTTAAGCAGCCTAATCGTCCAACCTTTTCTCTAACATCTGTTCATCGTCTTTAACATAGCTCCCAACCGTACATTTGCAACAGAATCCATCTTCGGTCACCCCTGCATTTCTATATCTAACCCCTTAAGTTTAATAAAACTAATTCTTGAAGAACTTCCTGTACATCACAGTTGGAATTTAGGATATTGATCATCTCTTCCGTAATGGGGTAATCATCGTAAATTTTTGCAACAACATCTAAGGATAGTGATAACTCAAAATAACCTATTGCAAAATCTACAAAATCCTCTGGTGTATGGAATATACAGCCCACTAAAAAATCAGAACCATCACTTTCACCTTTTGGAATCTCAACTTTTCCCTTGTGCCAGTTAGTGTCACTGTTTTTACGCCATATGGGCTTAATTCAGATTCATGATCGAAGCCTTTTATTATGGAGCCATCAGGGGAAAACAAAATAATTAGATGATCACCTGCTCCATTATCTATTTTCGCCATACAAACACCCTCGTCCCAATTTTGAACAAAGCTATGGTAACGAAGCCATTCATCTTGACAAAGAATAATATTTAGCGATGCTTGGATTTTCATTAGCTTTTTTAAGAATATTGGATTTGGTAAACGCTCTAAAACATTTACTTCCATAGAATCCTCACCCTTTCATCTTTCCTTGCAAAGCAATTCTTCCAAGGATATCCTATCCACTCACTTCAACGTCTGCCCATAGCTAACCGAGGCTGCCGTCTCATACCGGCAACCTCGGTTAAATGATTGTTAAGCTATAGTTACCCCGTTATGGAGTTCAATGATTTTATCCTGTAATAACTAATCCCTTATTTCGGTATTTCTTTGAAAGCAGCCGTCGAGTAGGTTTTTTCCTTTATGATAATCTTTCATTAATTTTGATCAATATTTCCTTCAATTTTTGCTTCTCCTCCTCGGTAAGGACTTGAACGATTTCTTCCTCCACCCTTTGGAATGAGTCTTGAAAGTCTGCAATCAGTTCAATCGCTTTTGGCAATACATATATATTTTTTTGCCGTTCATTATTGGCCGGGATTTTGCGCTCGATGAACCCTTTTTGCTCTAAGCCTTGAAGCATGCTTGTAATGCTGGCCCCACGTAGATGAAACCTATCGGCAAGGTCCTTTTGAATAATATGATTATTTTGGTTCTGGTAAATATAATCGATTACTTTTCCTTGTTGAGCGTTTAACCCCTGCTCTTTTATACTTTCGTCCGCTCTTTTCTTTAACTTAAGACCTATAATCTGAAACAAATCCAGATAAGGCGTATCCTTTCGGGATTCCATGATCTTCCCCCCTGTGATTGTTAGGAATCTAACTGTAAGCAAATAAACTATACAGTGATCCTATAGGCTTGTCAAAAGAATAATTAGATTATTGACAGTTAGTTAACTAATAGTTATACTTCGAATTGTTCAAATTACAAACACTTGGGAGGAATTCATATGGAGATGGATAAGGTCACACAAAATGCTGCGTTAGAACAAGTTACGGCAATTACAAATATACGTATTTTTGATGGAAATCAAATGATTGCGCCAAGACATATTGTCGTCAAGGGGGAGTCCATAATTTCAGTGGGCGGAGACCTTCCGGCTGGTGCAACGATTATCGATGGAGAAAATGCGACTCTAATGCCTGGTTTCATTGATGCACATGTCCACACCTCGATCGGCGGATTACGAGATGCACTAAAATTCGGCGTGACAACAGAACTCGAAATGAACGGCGATTTTACTAAAAGAGGGCGGGAGATTCAGTTAAAAAATGTGAATGACGTCGCAGACGTCCGTTCTGCTGGCACAGCGATCACCGCTCCGGGCGGACACCCAGATGAATTATTGCCAGATGGAGATGAAATACCGGAATTCATATTAAAGGAACTAGAGAAGTTATCTGAGGAAGACCGGGAATCGATGTTGGCTGCATACGCTCACGATCACGAAGAAATACCGCAAGTGACGACGGTGGAAGAAGCGATAAAACATGTGCATACCCAAGTGGAGAATGGCGCCGACTATATTAAGATCATGATTGAAGAAGGAACGGTCATGGGTGCGCCTGGCTTGCCTGTACTAAGCGACGAAATTCTAAAAACAGCCGTGACAGAAGCCCACAAGTTCGATAAGCTGGTCATCGCCCACGTATTGACGGCACTTTCATCGCAAAAGGCCATCGATTTTGGAGTCGACGGTTTGGGCCACTTGTTTATCGACAGACCCGAGTATACGTCCGGGTTAGTAATGTCCATAGCGGCTTCAGGCGCTTTTGTTACACCGTGCTTGGTGTTGAATTCATCTATCATTGGAAATCCGGCATCGGAATTGGCGAATGATCCGCGTGTTCATTCCAAGTTAAGTTCGGATTGGATCGATATTTTGAACTCAAGCTTCAATACGTTTCCGCAAGGCAATATGGAGAACAGCTTTAAAAATGTGATGGACCTTCACCGTGCCGGAGTTGATATTCTGGTAGGGACGGATGTCGCGCCGGTTCCTGTTCCGAATCTTGGCGGCCTTGCTCATGGAGCCAGCGTCCATCATGAAATGCAATTGCTGGTGAAGGCCGGGTTCACTCCGATAGAAGCGCTTCAGTCAGCTACCGCGAAACCGGCCCGTTGCTTTGGTCTTAACGATCGCGGTCGTATTGCCGAAGGCGCACGCGCTGACCTTATTTTAGTAACCGGTGATCCGACAACCAACATCTCGGATACCTTGTCGATCAAATCCGTGTGGTTCAAAGGTGTGCAACAACGATATTAATCAAAGCCGATAACCCCGTACTATGTCGTCAGAGCGATTACATTGTGTAAACGAAATAATTACACGGCCGCCCTACAAACATTTAAAACATTCTGATCGTTGGGTCCATGAGTTTCATTGGAGCATCCCGTTGAAAGCAAGCATTACTTTTCACCACTAATTATTCAAAAGAAGCAGCCGATTACGTTAGAATCGGCTGCTTCTTGTTATATATTACTATATCAATTATGCTGGCGGCTGCTTCCACTGTTTAATCACGCTGAGCAATCCCGGAACATCCAGCCCGTCGAGTGAAAAAGCTTTGCGCAGCAGATTATGCGGGATGAATTCATCGTATTTGCCGAGGTAAGGTGCCTCATCCGGTCCGAGCAGGGAAATAGCATCCGTAGCTGCGGCGGTTTCGGCAATAATCTCTTCCTCCAGCGTCTCTGCATCTGCCTTGCCGGCGACAACCATATAATAAGGTTCCATCGGCACGACGGACCGCAGACCGAGCGGTCCCTTCAGATTGTTCTTCAGCAGGCGCTCCAGCGTACGGAACTGCCGGCTGCCCGCCCATGGAAGGATGAACATGGAGTCTCCTCCGGCAGGCAGGACAGAACGCGTCAAGAGTCCGCTCTCTTTGGCAAGCCTGCGGGCCCGCTCCAGTCTGGCGGCCGCGCTTGGTGCAAGATACGGATACAAGGCTGTCGATCCCAGCACTTCGCGGATCTTCGTCATGATCCGGGTGTGGACATCCCCTCCCGCTCCAAGCCATAAGGTGTCTACCTTGCCGCGCGATCCTTTGACATAGACCGCCTTGTGGCGGTTGTCGACCTCTTCCACCTTCCACAGCTTACCGGCCAGGGTGAAGCAGTAGCCCGGCGGCGGCACTGTAGTAATTGAACCGATTTCCTCGGTGCCATTATAGACAACATGCTCTTCATCGTCTTTGAATACCGCATAGAAACGGAAGTTGTTGACGATCTTCTCCCCCGCCATCCCGATCAGCAGACTGCCCTCATCCATCTTCTCAATATGGCCCATGCCCTGCATGTATTCCATGAAGGCGTCATAATCAGCGGGATCAATACTGCGGAAGGACGGCAGGCTCAGCACCGCCTCCTTCAGGTCATCCGGCTCCGCTTCCCCCATACTCTTCAGGATGCTCATCGTCTGATGATACAGCAGCCCGACCGGCAGCTGGCGCACGACCAGCGGCTCGACCCATTTCTCGCGCACGTACAGCTCGATTACGGCAATGGCCCGCAGCAGCGTCCACGGCATCCGCGCAGGCAGCTGCGCCTCCTCGTCCTCCTCCTCGGGCGTGACGAAGATCATCTCGGAGGCGGCGTCCCCGCGCCTGCCCGAGCGGCCCAGCCGCTGCACGAAGCTCGCGCAGCTGTAAGGCGCGCCGAGCTGCAGCACCCGCTCCAGCTCGCCCAGGTCAATCCCCAGCTCCAGCGTCAGCGTCGCTGCAGCCACAGCCGGCCCCGCACCCTGGCGGAGCGCGGCCTCTGTCTCCTCGCGCAGCATCGCGGAGATGCTTCCATGATGCACATGGAAGACATCCCGCTCACCGCGCTTAGCGGCAATGCGCCGCATCTCCAGAATCGCCTCCTCGGCGTCCGTGCGGCTGTTCGTGAAGATCAAAGCCTTCTTCACATGCGTATGGTCGTAGATGAAGCCGTAATAAGCCTGTCGCGCCCGCTCCAGGTGTTCGGCTTCTTCCTCATTCCGCGCATCCGGGAAAGAAAAGTGCTCCACGCTCAGGCGCAGCTTGCGCCCGCCCTGCGGTGCACTGACCTCCACGCTCTCCCGCGTGCCCGCCGCCAGCCACTCCGTGACGGAGGCGTAGTCGCTCAGCGTTGCGGACAGACCCACCCGCCGCGGATGACAGCCGGCCATCCGCGAGATCCGGGCCAGCTGGCTCAGCACCTGAATGCCGCGGTCCGCCCCCATGAAGGCATGCACTTCATCGATTACGATGAAGCGCAGATCATGGAATAGCGCCGGGATGGCATTCGGGCGGTTCATCAGCAGGCCTTCCAGCGATTCCGGTGTAATCTGCAGCACCCCGGAAGGATTCTGCATCAGCTTCGTCTTATCCGCCTGCGGTACATCGCCATGCCAGTGCCAGACCGGAATATTCCCTTCGCGGAGCAAATCATTTAACCGGGTGAACTGATCGTTGATCAGCGCCTTCAGCGGAGCGATATACAGAATACCTACAGATGCGGACGGACGCTCATACAGCTCCGTAAGCGCGGGGAAAAAAGCCGCCTCTGTCTTACCCGAAGCGGTCCCGGAAGCGATAAGCAGATGATGCGGCGTGTCAAACAGTACACGGCAAGCATCTACCTGAGCCTCACGCAACGTATCCCAGCGGTTCTTGTAGATGAATTCTTTAATGAACGGAGCCAGCCGGTAGAACGGGTTATCACTCATAGGTCAAACTCCGCCAGGAATCCGTCCAGTTCATTCTGCCCGGTCTCGGCAGGCCGCGGAGTCCGCTCCCCGACCAGCTTCTCGAACGACATTTCCGGATGCTGGTTCAGCGTATGCAGCAGATCCATGAAGTCGCGCACGACCTCACGCGCGGTAAGCAGCTCATCTGCACCCAGCCGGTTCACAGCCTCTTCCATGAAATGCACCAGCTGCTCCTGCGTCAGTCTGGCTTCATACCCGTAGTGCAGCGCGTGAATGTCCCGCAGCTTCTGCAGCAGAATCAGAATCTCCTCATGGGAGAGCATATCCAGCGCGATGATCGGCCCGGTGAAGTTGTTCAGTCCGGCACCGGCATACCGCCCGGCTACCAGCCTGGAACGGAGTGCCTCATAGCTGAATAAGCCGCGCCGGTGGTCTTCAACGAACTGCGGCGTGCCGCCGACGAAGATCCCCAGCCGTTCTGCCTTGCCCTGCATCGTATCGTTGAACATGGTCAGCAGCTTCTCATAATTGCTCTGGCGGGAGATGCTGTTGGTTATCTTGTAGAGGTTGACTCCCTCATCGATGAACAGCAGCAACCCCTTATAGCCGATGGCCCCGGTGAATTCCGCCCATAGCTTCATATAATCATACCAGTTGTCGTCATCGATAATAACGCCCACACCCAGCGCCTTGCGCGCTTCCGTGCGGGTCGCGAACTCGCCGCGCAGCCAGCGCAGCGAATCCTGCTTCAGTGCGTCATCGGCCAGCTTATGCCCGTTCCAGTAAGAGGCGAGCACCTTCGCGAAGTCGAAGCCATGAACAAGCCCGCGCATCTCGGAGGCAACCGCATAGATCCGCTGCTCCACTTCTTCACCAAGCTCCAGCGCATCCGGCCCATAGCCCTTCTCTTGCATGACGGCCTGCTGCAGAGACATAATCCACTTCTGCAGCATAATCTCCAGTGCCCCGCCATCGGGACGCGTCCGGGTTGACAGATGGCTCATCAGCTCGCGGTAGGTGGCAAGCCCCTGCCCCTTCGTACCGACAAGCCGCCGCTCCGGCGACAAGTCCGCATCCGCGACCACGAAGTCCCGGTCCATCGCGTAATTGCGGATAATCTGCAGCAGGAAGCTTTTGCCGCTGCCGAATTTGCCCGTAATCAGCTTAAAGGCGGCTCCGCCCTCGGCGATATTATCCATATCGCGGAGAATGGCTTCAACCTCCGGCCGGCGGCCGACGGCAATATATTCAAGACCGATACGCGGCACAACTCCCGCTGTCAGCGAGTTGACGAGCGCGGTGGTCATCCGCTTCGGTATTTTGAGTGGGTTCATTCCTGATTTCACCTCTTTATATAGTGCAGCATGGATATACATTCTTCGGTCAGCTCTTCACCGTCGATGACGAGATCCCCCAGACTATCCATAGCAAGTTCATTAATCTCATCGAACAGCAGCTCTGCCATGGTCCCGCCGCCCGCTGCCAGCCGGTTCACCTTCACCAGGCCGTCATCCTCTGCCAGCGCAAGCAGCACATCCCGCTGCAGGAGACTCAGTTCAGAAGCGAAGGACGTCCAGCTGTCCGCTTCGCCATCAATAATTGGTAGCGGAGAATCTGCTTGTCCTTGCACAGCAGGTTCTTCAACAATAATGTCCAGCTTCTCTTCGTCACTTTCTCTAACCGCTGGCTCCTCTGACCTGGAACCAGCCGCAAACGCGGCACTTCCAGGTTCATCTTCATCCACTGCCTCATTATCCCAATCCGTTTCATCATCCTTCTCCAGCGCTTCCTCCACCGTGAGCAGCGAACGCACCACCTCGGAGTCATTCTTCAGCTGTTCCAGCTTCCGCTGATCAATCACAACTGCCGGACCCTTCTCCTCCTGCTCCGCCTTGCGGAATTCACGCTGCAGGAACTTGGTCACCAAGTCCTCCATGTCGGCATCAACCTTGACATCCTTGAGCCGTCCGCGATAACCCATAAGTGCCCGCAGCTTGTTCTCGGTCAGCCGGAATAAGCGTGTAATCAGGCTGCGCAGCGGAGGCGATTTGCTGATTCGTACGACAGGTATAAGAACAGAGTAGCCATAGAGTGAGATATCATATACTGCGCTGCGGAACAAATACCGCTCACGGACAACCGGCGGACCGGGCGGGAACATCGTGATCAGATTCGAGCCGTGCTTCCGCGCTACATACGTATCAATTAGTGCCACTACTTGAGGGATGTACTTTTCCGCAGCAGCTTTTCCTTCACCTGTATAGAATTTCGATTTGCTGATATCATAATCCGACATCACACTCAGCACCTCGATGCTAAGCTGCTCCGGGGCAGCAGACAGGCAGCGGACAAGCTCAAGCTCAGCCAAGTCCCCGGCAAGCCCGCGTGTACGGATCACAATCTCCGAGAGCGGGATATCCAGCTTATGCACGAATGAGAAATCCGCAATCCATCCGCCAAGGTATTGATCCAGACGTTTATACTTGTCACGGTAGGCTTCCCAGAGCAAGCCGAGCTGACGGCAGCCATCCTGCGGCTCATCCCAGCCTACACCGTTAATCAGCTCATATATATGCAAAAAGATATAGGAGAGGTCGGTCTTCGGGTATCTCCCTTGCCGGACTTCATCCCGCCAGAAGAAATACCACCGGCTCTGCGCACCTGTCATATGTCCGTAAGTCGGCCAATAGCTCTTAAACGGGACAAATAAAGCCGCAGGCTCCTTATGATCCGCAAGCTCCCGGGCCCGCTGGACAAACTGGCTCTCCGTAGTAGTTACCGGCTCCTGAGTCTCTTCCATATCCCATAGCTGGAGCTGTACTGTATCATATTGGGACGTTTTCTTCTTGCCCGGACCTTCCGGAGGCTTCGGTATAACCGCTTCTGCAGAACTGCGCGGCGGAATTGCCATATTCTGCTCCGTGCTCTCCCAGACCAGCTCCGTGAAATGCAGGCCCTGCCTGTCTTTAGCCATACTTACCCGCTCCATTAGTGTGCCATAATAATTTTTACCATTATACCATATGCGTTATGACGGTGATGCAGCGGTCTCCAGTCCTGTACTGAACCCCCACCAGTCCGCATGCGAAATAAAGAGTAAGACTCCCTGAAATTCCCAGGCAATAGTCAGAAACAGCTTCTCTGCACTCTAAGGGATGGCAACCGCCGTTTCGGCAGGCGTAAACATATCCATGCTGGCGTATATTTCAAAAAAGACCTTGAGAGACTGGCCCCTCAAGATCCTAGATTAGAGTGTCTGTCACTGCACATTGCCGGACAATGAGAACGTTCGTTTGTGTCTTCCTTAAGAATATACTATATTCCCCCTGTGGGCTGCAATAGCGGAGGCTTCCCTCCAACCGCATCGCAGGTGTTTTTTTGTATCGCGCGTTTCACGCACTCATCTGGCTAAAGCCATAACAAAGGCCAGCCGGAAGCTCCGGCTGGCCTGGTTGCAGTATAACTCCGATGATTTTTCAAATTATGCTTAGAGCAGCTCTGTGCCCTTCGTTTCCTTGCCCAGGAACAGCACGGCCAGCGCACCAATGATAATCGTTACGAAGAACAGCATGAAGATCGTGCTGATCGCGACCGAATTCCCCACCATCACGCCGACCAGTGTAGGTGCAATAATACCCCCGATCCGTCCGAAAGAGGTTGCCAGTCCGGCACCAGTCGAACGGATGGTAGTCGGATACAGCTCCGGTGTATAAGCATACATCCCGCCCCATGCCCCCAGGTTGAAGAAGGACAGGCAGATCCCGGCGGCCATCAGCATGCCTTCGGTCGTGGAATTCCCGAACCAGGCCGCGCTGACCGCTGTCAGCAGCAGATAGATCACGAGCACGAACTTCCGGCCGAATTTCTCGATGAAATAAGCGGCGGTGAAATATCCCGGAAGCTGGGCGAGCGTCATGATCAGCACATACTCGAAGCTTTTGACCAGACTGAAGCCCTTAAGCACCATAACTGTCGGCAGCCACAAGAACATGCCATAGTAGGAGAAAACAACCGTAAACCACAGAATCCACAGCATAATCGTCGAACGGCGGTATTCCGCAGACCAGACTGCCGTAATCCGGTTCCGCAGGGATACCGGAGCCTTCTTGATCTCGGCGAATTTCGGCGAGTCATCAATCGCCTTACGCAGGTAGAGCGCATAGAGCGCCGGGACTGCACCAATCGCGAAGGCAATCCGCCAGCCGTAATCCGGAATAACGAAATAAGCGATCAGCGCGGACAGAATCCAGCCAAGCGCCCAGAAGCTCTCCAGCAGCACGACTGCCCGCCCTCTTTCTTTGACCGGCATGCTCTCGGACACCAGTGTCGAGGCAACCGGCAATTCACCGCCCAGCCCGAAGCCGGCAATGAAGCGCAGCACACACAGCATTACATACCCTGCGGCGAATGCTGACAGGCCGCTTGCTATGGAGAAGATCAGCAGCGTCCACAGCAGTACGGATTTGCGGCCGAACCGGTCCGCGAGAATCCCGGCCGCAGCCGCTCCCACAGCCATCCCCACCGAGTTGATACTGGTTAAATATCCGATCTTCTCCGGTCCCAGCGACCATTCCTTGGCCAGCGCAGCCACCACAAAAGATATCATCCCCACATCCATCGCATCGAACATCCAGCTGAGTCCTGCACTGAAGAGCAGTTTTCTTTGCTTCGGATTCTGCAGCAGCGACATTTGATTCATCATATCAAGCACCCTCTTCCCTGATTCCCGCTAAGTCTCGGAGTAAGACTAGTTTCACTTACACATTCTAGAATCGGACGGTTCAAAAATCAAGGAATAACACCGCATTGAAATATTGCCGGGCCATCGCCTGAAAATAACAGGTCAGAACCGATATGGCGGCGATCAGAAGCATATTCTGCACGGCATCCCGCTGTGATCTGGTCAGATGGCTGAGCCGCTTCATCATTCCGTCCATCGCCGATTTGAGCGCACTGTCGGATTTCAGCAAATACTCTTTGGGGTTACCAGGCTGAGCCTGCCCCTGCACCGGCATCGGGGAGCGGGTCTTGATCTCCTCGAACAGCTCTGCATACCCGTGATACAGCTGTGCCGGCTCGACCAGATCGTCATCATCACGCTCAGGCGCCAGGAACAGCATACGGAAGAGCTGGCGGATGCTCTCGAAATCGAGTGCAGCCTTGAGATCATCAATTATAAATAGAAGCGCAGCCTGATTAATGGAATACTTCTTCCCTTCACGCGGCGCCCCGAGATATTCCTTGAAGTCACGCTTTACCCAGTTCTGCATAGCCGTAACAGATAATGTGGAATACTCAATCAGACTGCCAAGCGAGGCGATTTCACCAAGGGATAACCCTTTGATGCCGCTGCCTTTGATCAATTTCTGCAGGATTGGGGGAATATCCGTAGAGAGAAAAGCCGGCAGTGACGTCCCCTCCCGCACCTCTTCACGGTGGAACTTGGTCCAGGCTTCCTGCAGAATATGGAGCGGCTTCCGCTCCGAGTTTTCGCTTAGAGACAGTAATAGTCCGGACATCTCTATCCGGCTAAGTGTAAATGCTTCCATAGATGGCAACCCTCCACCATTTGATATTTCATTGAAAAGTTCGTACAATAGGTTCATATGAACTCATAATATGAGTATAACCTATTTTAGGGACGAAAGGGATGGTAAAGATTATATGGGTATAGGACTTAGTTTGACGCTCGTGGCAATTTTGATTATTTTAACCGCATTTTTTGTAGCAACGGAGTTTGCAGTAGTGAGATTAAGAGGAAGCCAGGTCAGCCAGATGGTACTCGACGGGAAGAAGAATGCGCTAGCGGTACAGCGGGTATCTGCTAACCTCGATGGATATCTGTCTGCTTGTCAGCTTGGAATCACCATTACTGCACTCGGGATCGGGGCGTTGGCAGAGCCTGCATTTGAGCAGCTGCTGATACCATTGTTCGACCTGACGAACCTGAGCCACAGCGTTAGTGAGCCTATTGCTTTTGCACTGGCCTTCATTATCGCCACATTCCTGCATGTCGTTGTCGGTGAACTTGCACCGAAGACGGCCGCTATAAACATTCCGGAGAAAATCGGTCAGATTACCGCACCGCTGATTATTTGGTTCTACAGAGTATTGTACCCTTTGATTTGGATCATGAACGGTTCCGCCAACCTGCTCGTCCGTATGTTCGGAATGAAGCCGGCCAGTGAACATGGCGATGCCCACAGTGAAGACGAGATCCGCCTGATCTTGTCCGAGAGCTATGAGAGCGGCAAAATCAACAAAGCGGAATACGGTTATGTGAACCGGATCTTCACCTTTGATGAAATGCTGGCCAAAGAAATCATGGTTCCCCGGACAGATATGGTATGTCTGTTCACCGACCACTCGCTGCTGGAGAATATCGCTATTATCCGCAAGGAGCAGTATACGCGTTTCCCTGTAGCAGACGGCAGCAAAGACAATATCATCGGTATGATTAATACCAAGCAGCTGTACCTGCAATATGACAACAACCCTGATTTTGATTTCAAAAGCCTGATTCTGCCGATTCTAACCGTATCGGAAGTAACGCCGGTGAAGACGCTGCTGACCCGTATGCAGAAGGAGCGCGTGCATATCGCCCTGCTGCTGGATGAATACGGCGGAACCTCCGGCCTCATTACGATCGAAGACATCCTGGAAGAGATTGTCGGTGAGATCCGAGACGAATTCGACGGGGACGAACGCAGAAATGTAGAGAAGCTGAGCGAGACCCATTATCTGTTTGACGGCAATGTGTCTCTGCTGGAGATCAAAGATCTTACAGGTCTTGATTTCCACGACGACGAAGTGACTACGATCGGCGGATGGCTGTATAGTCACCTGGAAGAACCGGTTGTCGGCAAAAGCCATGTGTATGAGCATGTCACTCTGACTGTGCGTGAGATGAACCGCCACCGTATCCGTAAGGTTGAGATCAAGATTGATCTTCCGGTCACCGAAGATTCCGCAGTACACAGCGACTAAAGCGGATAGATACGCTGCAGTAATACAGAAAGGCGCTTCCTCAGGGAAGCGCCTTTCTTGCATAATTTGGTGAGTACTAAAGTAATCACGCCTATAATTAATACCATTAACTATATAGAGGCGGGGTTAAATATTTTACTCATATAATATTCGTCTACCCATTCCCCATCCACCAGCAGCGACTTTTTCTTCACGCCTTCAATCTCAAAACCATACCTCGTATACAGCGCAACAGCCCGCTCATTATGCTTCATTACCGTAAGCTCCAGACGCACAATGGCGCTCCGATTCGCCCACAAGTCCATCTCGTGGAACAATGCACTGCCGATTCCCATGCCCTGATATTGCTTCAGGATGCCGATAACTATATAGGCACTGTGTTTATTGCGGCTGACGCTTCCTCCCCTGACTGACAGGTATCCCGCCAGCTCACCGTCAGCTTCGGCTCCGATCAGGATAGAGGTTTGAGCATTCCCGAAGCTTGCTATCATTTCTTCCACCTGCGGAATTCCGGTCTGCCTCTCTCCGGGTGCAAGCAGCATATACGAAGTTTCCTGATCCAGCCGGTGCTGCAGACTTAAGAGTGCGGCGGCGTCTTCAGGAATCAGTTCCCTCAGTATGATATCCATTTCATTCCTCCTGCATTTAGACCGGTATGTATTTTTTGAAAAGCTTGCTTCCCTCTCCGTCGTACCCCAGACGCTCGTAGAAGCGGTGGGCATCCGTGCGGCAGCTCTTGCTGGACAGCATCACCTTAAGGGCGCCTCTGGCCGCTGCTGCCTCTTCTGCGAATTGCATCAGTGAGGCTCCTATTCCCTTGCCGCGCAGCTGCGGGTCAGTTACAACACGCTCTATGACCACGAACGGGCGGTCACCGCTAAGCGCATCCATGCACAAGTGCAGATGTAACGTACCCGCTACCTCCCCGTCTTCTTCGTATACGATCAGCAGGCTGTCCGGATTACTGGCAATTTGGCTGATTCTTTGCGGCGATACTTGGATATCCGTGTGCTCCGGCAACAGAATCCGGTACAGCTTCTCTAAGCCGGAGGCATCCTCCGGTGTGGCTTCTCTTATCATTCGCAATACTCCCTGTATTATAATTAACAACATTAATTAATATAGTTAATGCGATTAATTAGTTGGTTGAACGGCAAATCATCAGCACATTCCCGTCCGGATCTTTGAAATTAAACCAGTGATCATGTTCAATATCTGTGAGAATTTCAGCTCCGGTAGCTTTGACATAATCATAGGCAGCATCAATGTCGTCGGTAAGCAGATGGAAGGAAGGCACCTTCAGCACAGCCTCGGCTGTAAAAATTCTGCTGTCGAGCACGATTCCCGGACCCTGCATCGGCACGTCATACAGATGCCCGAACAAAATTTCACCGTCAAGCGGCAGTCCAAGCAAGCTGCAATACCAGTTTTTGGACCTTTCGATATCACTAACCGGGATGAAGACAGCGCCAACCTGATTCCGTATGGGACTTGTCACAGCAAGTAGAGCCTCCTCTAAAAGTACAGTAGTAGGTGGAGCCTTTAATCATTTCGATAAAATATGTCAATTTCCTGCCTCTTTGGTGACGGGAATATAAGTTATGCTATAATCTTGTCAGATCCTATCCAGATGTCAGGAGAATGAGACTTGGCTAACCTATCCTTTGGGTATCTCAGGCTGACGCCGCCCAAAATATTATCACTGGGCTTTGCAATACTAATCGCGGCCGGCACCCTGCTTCTGTGTCTCCCTGCTGCTTCTACCGGCGGAAGAATCTCTTTCATTGATGCACTGTTCATGGCTACCTCAGCGACCTGTGTAACCGGGCTTGCTGTCATTGACACAGGAACGCAGCTGACGGCTTTTGGACAGATTGTACTGCTCGTGCTATTCCAGTTCGGCGGTCTCGGGTTCGTTACGATGGCGACGCTGATCACGCTGGTGCTGAACAAGCGGATCTCACTGAAGGAGCGCCTGCTGCTGCAGGAATCCATGAATCAGAATTCCATGCAGGGAATTGTGAAGCTGATCCGCCGGGTGCTAATCTACTCGCTGGTGATTCAGCTGACCGGGGCCATTCTTCTTGCCGCAAGATTTATGATGGACATGCCTTTTGGCAAAGCAGCGTATTACGGAGTATTCCATAGTATATCCATCTTCAACAATGCCGGATTTGATCTGTTCGGGGATGTTCACGGGCCCTTCAGCGGTTTAACCCGCTATGTTGAAGATCCGATTGTGAATATTACCTCCATGCTGCTGATCTTCCTCGGCGGTATCGGCTTTATTGTATTATCTGATGTAATCGACTTTCCGAAACGTAAGCGGCTGACTCTTCATTCCAAGGTAGTCCTTGCCACTTCTGCTGCTCTCATTGTGATTGGCGCGGCTATTTTCTTCTGGCTGGAGCTGAATTCCACGCTGAAGCCGCTGCATGCCGGAGGCAAGATAATGGCTTCCTTCCTGCAGGCGATTACGCCACGCTCTGGTGGGGTGACAACGATCGAGATCCCGCTGCTCCGTGAATCCACGCAATTCCTGATGATTCTGCTGATGTTTATCGGGGCAGCTCCCGGCTCCACCGGCGGCGGAATTAAGATTACCACCTTTGCGATTCTGGCCAGCACAGCCTATGCCAAGCTTCGGGGCAAAGAGGATATCGTGATGTTCCGCCACCGGATCTCGAAGGAGAATGTCTACAGGGCGATTACCATGACCCTGCTGTCACTGATGCTGGTGGTCATCTCGACCATGCTGCTGTCCGTGACGGAAAGTGCGGATTTTCTGACCGTGCTGTTCGAGGCAGTCTCCGCTTTCGGTACTTCCGGTATAACAATGGGACTGACTACAGAGCTGACAACAATCGGTAAGGTGCTGGTGATCATTCTTATGTTTGTCGGCCGGACAGGACCGCTTACACTTGCTTATGCACTCAAACCGAAGAACAGTAAGGATCTCTACCGGTACCCTGAAGGCAATATTACCATCGGCTAAACTCTGCGTTACCTTTGAAATGTGAAATGCGACCCTGTGCGGCAAGATTATTCTGCCGGAACGGAGTCGCATTTTTTAATAACAGCTTGTACATAGAAAGTCTATTGTATGACAAGGCTATCCGGAAAGGGTCTAGGCTTCCTCTTCCGGAATCTCCTGAGTGTCGAGTGCCGCGTCCAGCAGCTGATTGTATACATCGTCATCATTCTCCAGCAGGGCATCCACCTCAAGGAACTGCTCTTCACTTCCCGGTTCACCGGCGAAGCTCAGGCTGTAATCCCATTCGGTTCCCCGTGAACTGAAGAAAGTGATCTCATAAGGGGAGCTGTGATTCTCCAGTGTAAACACCGTTCTCCCGACAAAACTTCTATCCTCTACGCGTTTCATTTCTGCTTTGGTGATTTCTAGGTTCATACTCTTTCCTTCCTTTCATCTGATCATGCCCACAATATTCAGTATAACATTGATATGTAAGCAATTCCTTTCCTTTTGCGCTGTAATTGACTTTTTTCATCCGGCGGTTAATAATTTAGTACAATGCTTATTCCGAGCTAAAATTATGGTAATGGAGGAAATCGCAATGACTCAAACAGAGCTTCAATCCAAGCTAAGTAAATATGCTGATCTGGCTGTGCAGATTGGTGTAAATGTTCAGCCGGGGCAAATCCTGGTCGTGAACGCTCCGATTTCCGCAGCCGAGTTCGTCCACCTGATTACCGCCAAAGCATATGCCATCGGCGCAAGCCAGGTCAAGGTTAACTGGAGTGACGAGTTCATTACGCGCCAGCAGTTCGAGCATGCTTCACCGGAAGTGTTCACCAAGGCTCCAACCTGGTACGCGGGTGAAGTAACCGAATTCGCCGAGAACGGTGCTGCATTTCTGAACGTTATTGCCGAGAATCCGGACGCGCTCAAAGGCATTGATCCTGAGCGGATTGCCAACTTCCAGAAGACCCGGGGGGCTGCACTTACGAAATACCGCGAAATGCAGATGTCCGATAAAGTCAGCTGGAGCATTGTAGCCATCCCGTCCCAGCCCTGGGCAGACAAGGTATTCCCTGACGTGCCTGAAGAAGAGCGCGTAGATAAACTCTGGGAGGCAATCTTCCACACCGTACGCCTGGACCGCGAAGACCCTGTAGCCGCCTGGCAGGAGCATCTGGATACGCTGGAGCAGAAAGCGGATGTTCTCAATGCTAAGAAATACAAAAGCCTGCATTACATAGCACCTGGAACCGACCTTAGTATCGAGCTGCCTGAAGGCCATATTTGGGCGCAGGGCGACAGCATCAATGCTAAAGGTCATTCTTTTGTCGCCAACATGCCAACTGAAGAAGTGTTCACGGCTCCGAAGAAAACCGGCGTTAACGGTACTGTCAGAAGCACGAAGCCGCTCAGCTACGGCGGGAATATTATTGACGGCTTCTCAATTACCTTTGAACAGGGCCGGATTACCAGCGTAAGCGCCGAGCAAGGCCAGGAAGCCCTGGAATATCTTATCAGTCTCGATGAAGGCGCCAAGTATCTGGGTGAAGTCGCACTCGTGCCGCACAACTCGCCGATCTCCGACTCCAACATCCTGTACTTCAACACCTTGTTTGACGAGAATGCGTCCAACCATCTGGCGATCGGCACCGCATATGCCTTCTGCCTCGAAGGCGGCAAAGAAATGAACCAGGATGAGCTAATCGCCCATGGTCTCAATACCAGCGTAACCCATGTCGATTTCATGATCGGCTCAGCAGAGATGGATATTTATGGTATTACTGCTGACGGTACGCGTGAGCCTGTATTCCTGAAGGGCAACTGGGTATTCTAATGCCTTTTCTACTCCATATTACAAAATAGAAGATAGTGAAAGGAGCTGAAATCATGCTGGATTTCAAGCAAAAGCTCGAAAATTACGCCCTGCTCGCTGTAAAGATCGGAGTCAATATTCAGCCCGGTCAAACGCTTGTAGTCAATGCGGATATCGTCTCCGCAGAGCTGGTACGGCTCATTGTACGCCAAGCCTATGAAGCTGGAGCGAAGCTGGTAAAGGTTAATTATACCGATGAATTCGTTACACGGACACGTTATGATCTTGCTCCATCCGAGAGCTTCCTCGAGCCGCCCAAGTGGCAGGCGGATGAACTGGAGGATCTCGCGCGTAATGGCGCTGCGTTCCTGACGATTATCTCGGCTAATCCGGACTTGCTAAGCGGGGTAGAACCAAGCCGGATCTCTGATAACCAGAAGACTGCCGGCCAGGCCATGGCTCCTTACCGGGAGATGATGATGGCTAACCATGTCAGCTGGAGCGGCATCGCCTTCCCTTCTCCTTCATGGGCCGCCAAGGTATTCCCGGACGCTGCACCTGAGCAGCAGATTGAACTGCTATGGGATGCAATCTTCAAAGCTGTGCGCGCAGACCAGGAGAACCCCGTTGCAGCCTGGAGCAGCCATCTGGGCGGCCTCAAGCAGCGCTGCGATCTGCTGAACGCCAAGAAGTACCGCAAGCTTCACTACACAGCACCGGGAACCGATCTGACGATCGAGCTGCCTGAAGGCCATATCTGGTGTCAGGCCGGTGCGGTGAACAGCCGCGGTATGTCCTTCCTGGCCAACATTCCGACCGAGGAAGTGTTCACAGCCCCGCTGAAGACCGGTGCAAGCGGCAAGGTCAGCAGCACCAAGCCGCTTAGCTACGGCGGCAACATTATCGACCGTTTCACCTTGACCCTGGAGAACGGCAAGGTCACAGACTTTACCGCAGAGGTCGGCCAGGAGGCCTTGGCTTCCCTGCTGGCTATGGATGAAGGCGCGGCCTACTTCGGCGAAGTGGCCTTGGTTCCTTTCCACTCTCCGATCTCGGAGAGCGGCATTCTCTACTACACCACGCTGTATGACGAGAATGCTTCCTGTCACCTTGCGCTGGGTGCTGCTTATGCTTTCACGCTGCAGGACGGCATTAATATGACTAAGGAACAGCTCGCTGAAAGAGGCATGAACCAGAGTCTGACACATGTAGACTTTATGATGGGTTCCCCGGAGATGAGCATCGACGGGATTGCCGATGACGGCTCTGTTGATCCAATCTTCCGTAACGGAGATTGGGCTTAAGCTTTTGTTTGTAGATTGTCGCTTGAGGATTGTAGCTTGAGGACTGTGGTTTGACGTTTGTTAATGAATTGTTGTGGCCCCGCTGTTCCCCTTATTGGAGAATGGCGGGGTCTTTTTGTATAAGAGAGCTATGGAGTTAGTGTATCGAGAATTTTCCGACTCAGATTCCGCTAAGTAACCTTGGTAGGGTGTGCTCCCTCGTACAGCTTGGAACTAGAATCGTTAGTTTCCTTCTTGTTCATTCCTCCAATAGCCCAAATTTGAAGATATGTTCAAAGAATATTCACAATATTGTTGAATTTAATTCACAAATATGTCACAATACAATTAAGGATGGTATTTACAAGTCCCGCATCCAAAGTTATCACAAAGCTTCTGATGCCAGAATTACGAAACGATGCTGGAAGTTTATGCTTACCAAACACTTAGGAGGGAATCCTGATGAAAGAATCTTTTAACCAAGAAGTGGATTCGACTGAACCGGAACGTCTGGAAGTCCAGGCCCCCAAAGACTTAAGTATCGTAGCCTCCGATGCAATCAAGTACACAGCCTACATCATGCTGCTGTTCGGGTTCTTGTACTTTTTGATTGCATACCTCGCCCCTATGCTATAAGGCTGCTTCAATATATACGCTTCCCCGTAAGCGCTTACGGCCGGTCTGTTCCTAAGGGAAATGGATTAGCCGTTTTATTTTGCAGATAGGGGTTCTAGAAACAGCCTCTCTAATCTGGCAACTACGGCTAGAGTAAAGGGCTGGATTTAAACCAGCCCCTCCTCATCAAACCGTACGTGAGGTTTTCCCTCATACGGCTTTCCGATGTTTGTCATTCATGGGCATGCAGATTACAACAGCGTTTTTAGTCCATATTGCTTGGCACTATACTTAACTTCAGAAACTGAACTCATCCATCTCCCGCGTTGTCTCTTCTTCGCATACCACCGTGTGAATCTCTGCAAGATATACCAGTCAAGCTTGGCTAACCTCTTCTGGCTGTAGTTCGTGTAATAGTAATTTCTCCATCCTTGAATCTTTGGATTGAGCCATTCCACATGCTCCACGAATGATCTTGAGCGCATACTCGGCGGTGCTAATCTTTCTTTGACCACTCCTCGAATACGTTCCTCTGCCTTCTTTGTTAGCCACTGCTGCGTGGTGTAGTACACCTTCCCTTGAGAAGTCTCTGCTTTCGTTTTTCGGTGGTGCATCCCTAAGAAGTCGAACCCTTCGTCTCCTGTCCATAGGCCTACAATACGGGTTTTGGTTGGATGTAAGGTCAGTTCCAAACGTTCCATGATTCTGCCTATGAGCTCATAGGCATGCTCGGCGTCCTTTTTGGATTTACAGACCACAACAAAGTCGTCTGCATACCTTGTCAGTTCTCCCAATCCACTTCCGTGTTTCTCCCACAGTCGGTCAAAATAGTTCAAGTAGATGTTCGCCAGAAGCGGTGAAATGACGCCACCTTGCGGTGTACCTAAATCGGATCGCCTTACGTTTCCTTCTTCCATGACTCCCGCCTGTAACCACTTCCGTATTACCTTTAGGATCCGCCTGTCATTAATACGCATTTGTACCAATTTCATAAGCTTCTCCTGATTAATATTGTCGAAGTAGCCTTGGATATCGACGTCGACTACCCAATTCCCTTTGCGGTTGCAGGCTTTCCGGATTCGATCTAGCGCTCCTTTTGCACTTCGTTTCGGGCGAAATCCGAAGGATACATCTTCGAAGTCTGCTTCGAAGATGGGTTCAATCACGAGTTTCGTTGCCATCTGCACTACTCGGTCGCGCACGGTGGGTATGCCCAGCGGTCTTGGCTTCCCGTCTTTCTTCGGGATATAGTGCCGTCGTACGGGCTGCGGATGGTAATTGCCTTCTTTCAATGCTCGCTCGCATTCCTTGAGGAACCTTGTTTCTCCTTGTTCCACAATATCTGCAAGCGTCACCTCATCTACTCCGGCCGCTCCCTTATTTGCTTTCACCCGTTTCCAGGCTTCGCACAGCACATCCCACCGATAGACTTTGTCGTACAACGCATGGAATTTACGCTTACTGTTCTCCTTGGCCGCATGACCTAGCTTTTCTTGGAGTTCTTGAACTTTTTCCTTGGGTGTCGTTAGCCGTTTGGCATTCACTCACTCGTACCTCCTCCAAAAGCATAAACAAAGCAGGGCTCCTTCCCTCCCTAAGGTTATGTTGTCCTTAGGTTCTTCGGTACTATGAGCCCCTCGGACTCCCTTCCCACAGACGGTTCATTTCGTCTTCTGGACTTATAGAGCGCCTCTTTACGGGTTCCTAAAAAAAAAAATCCCGTGTGGGGGAGGGTCTCCCCAGTTCACTGCATTATCTTTCAACCCATGCCGTTCCCTATACGCCGGAGGATTCTTCACTGCTGATCCAAGTTCTGTACAGTTTCCTTGGCCTTCGTCCAGTATAGCGAGACTCGGCATCCTCTCTTCCCCTTCGCAGGGCCTTTTTGACGACGCGGCAGGATTCACTTGATGTTGCGGCCTGGGTTGTTGCTCGCCCGGTCTCTGACCCGTACTTTTGTCGATGCGCTTTTACACACAGATTTCGCCATGCGCAAGCATCCTAGCTACAAAGGTGGCTTGGCCCCTCCTTTGATTGGACTTTCACCAATTAGATAATGCGTGCCTCTGGGCACGCCTATACAAAAAAAGTAGTCCCCGCTAATCTCGAGGACTACCTTAATATGCTTATTTCCAGCCTAACACCTTGCTGATCGAGGCTATCGCTTCCGGCGTCCAGCTCCCGTCCATTCTTGAACGCAGCCACGCCACCGCCTCTTCTCTCGTTCCTTCAAAAGGTTCGATTCCCGCTTCATTCATCCAGTGGCCCGAGGTTTCAAAAGAGGTACTGTTCCACCCGTTCGGCTCACCGTCTGCATTCAGTCGCTGCTTAACTCCGGAGATTACAATATCCAGAGTGCCCTGAAGCTCGGTTACCGCGTTGTCAAAAGCCGTTTTCTTCTCTTTGGCCTTCATATCAGCCATAGAACGGAGCTGGCGTGTCTCAATGCCTTCGTGCTCCCGGATAATCTGCAATAACGTTAGCGCTTCTCTGGTAGCAAGACCGCTGTCATACCGCTCCTCCAGGGAACGCGGACTGCCTGCAGCCGCCAGGTAAGCGGGAAGCCACTCACGGGATACCAGAACGGCTTTTTTCTTGATAAACTTTCCGTATCCGGCCAATCCTTCTCCCGGAAATCTCACCCGCCAGCCCCAGGGGTCCAGCTCGGAACCGGTATGCCAGTTCTCCGCCAGGGTCAGCCCGTTCACAGAAGGATGCCCAGGGATCAACGGGGCCAGCGGTACGATCCCCAGCTTGACCACAACCTCAGCCATCTCCTCAAATGTTGTAATACTCTCTGGGCTTTCTACACTACCCACTCATTCCGCCTCCTCGATGTAAATTCATTCAAGCTCATCTGCTCCCTCACCCATGCAGCGGATTCCGGCAATATAAGCGCGGATCAGCCGCGTAAGACTGACATTCAAGTCCAGCGGCATTCCGAAGCCTCCTTGATTCTCAAGGGCAGAGAACCCGTGCAGTATGCTGCGCAATCCCCGGACGGCGTGCAGGTTCCCTTCCTCATCCAGCCCAAAGCAGGACAGGACTTGAATAATCAGTGACAGGACCTTCCCGCCCGCAGCCTCCAGTGCGGTATCTCCCTGCTCAGGTGCTCTCAATGTTGTTTCGTACAGCCCCGGATGTTGTCTGGCAAATCCGATGTAAGCCTGACTTAGCGCATGAACGGCCTGTTCGCCCCGTGCGCCTTCCGCTGCCGCTGACATGGCGTCATAGAGCTGCTCCAGCCCGTGAATCGCCAGCAGTGTCCGCAGACCCGCGAGTCCGTTAATATGATTATACAACGACGGCGGGCGAACGCCCAGCTTGGCCGCCAGTGCGGCCAGCGTCACCTCCTGAACACCCTGTGCGTCAGCCAGCTCTGCTGCTGCCAGCACCAGAGTATGTGTGTCCAAACCGGCTCTAGCCATGCACCTTCCCTCCATTCACCAATACCCTGCCCGCCTCTGCTGCCGCATGTTTCATGGATTCCACCGGGTGCCTCACCAGATTTCCATGTCCTACAGCCAGCACTGAAGGCACTAGATCAATCAGCTTATAGGCACTGGCCAATGCCTGCTCCAGACTCCATGTCGCCATAGCCGGAAAAGGAAACAACGGCACCTTCTTGCCGGACACAGCGGTTGCCCGGAAGGTCTGGAACGCATCTCCTACAATCAGTGCGCCACTGCGCTGATCCCGGAAAGACATAGATCCCGGAGTATGACCGGGTGTACTTATGGCCGTCAATGAGCCGATGGTATCCCCGTCGTACAGCAGCACATCGGGCTTCGTTGCTATCTTGGACGGTACACTGCCCTTAATCGGGGTCTGAAGCTCACCTGCTCTTAGCGAGCGGTCACCGGCCAGCAGCGCCGCATCCCGTTCCGAGATATAGACCTTGGCCCCAGGAACAAGCTTCTTGAGCGCATCCAGCGCCCCGACATGATCCATATGGCCATGGGTTAGCATGATCCGGGTAAGCGGCTTCTGAAGCCTGGCGGACTGTTGTAGAATACCTTGTAAACTATATGGCATGCCTGCATCTATTAGAGTAAGCTCCTCTTCTTCTTCGACCAGATAACAGTTAACGGGAAATAAGCGCGGCAGCCAGGTAAGCTGGTGCAGATACCCTTCTTGAGTTACTCTCATAAGGACCCTCCTCAAAACTAATGTAATTAGTTAAATAATAAACTAATATAATTAGTTTTACAAGTGGCACTTGTATTTTCTACATATGTACTGAAAAAACGAGGGTTAAATCCCCGCCGATTGCAGATTCTTCCTAGTTCTCCGAGTCCAGCGTTTTGTCGGCATTTTTATTGGACCGCTTGATCATTAGCCACTGCAGCGCGGTAATTCCTAAGAAGAAAACCATTATGTACATTATATATTGCATTTATGATATAAAATAAACACCATCCGCAAGGAATGGTGCCTATGGCTCCTGAAACTATTGTAATGCCTGTCCGTCAGCCGAAACGGCCCATAATATATTCTTGGGTCATCTGATTCTCCGGATTGCTGAAGACCTTCTCTGTCTTGTCATATTCCACAAGCGAGCCCAGATAGAAGTAGGCTGTATAATCCGAGATCCGCGCTGCCTGCTGCATGTTATGGGTAACGATTACGATCCGCAGCTCTTCCTTCAGTTCCTTAATCAGCTCCTCCACCTTGCCTGTCGATACAGGATCAAGTGCTGAAGCCGGCTCATCGAGCAGCAGGATCTGAGGGTTAACAGACAATGCCCGGGCAATACACAGACGCTGCTGCTGTCCGCCGGACAATGCCAATGCAGAGTCCTTCAAGCGGTCTTTGACCTCATCCCACAGGGCGGCGCGGCGCAGGCTGCTCTCCACGATTTCATCCAGTGCTTTTTTGCCTTTAATTCCATGGTACTTAGGACCAAAGGCGATATTGTCATAGATGGATTTGTAAAAAGGGTTCGGCTTCTGCCAGACCATACCGATTTTTTGCCGCAGCTTGATGACATCTGTTCCGGAAGCGTTGATATCTATACCGTCAATCCAGATGCTGCCTTTGGTAGTCGAGCCGGAGATATCATCATTCATCCGGTTAAGGGAACGGAGAAAGGTTGATTTCCCGCAGCCGGAAGGGCCGATCAATGCTGTTACCGTATTCTGGGCGAAGGGAAGACTAATTCCTTTAACCGCCTCATAAGTGCCATAAAAAATACTCAGATCCTCAGTTTGAAATGATTCGCGTACCACCGGTTCCGCTATGCCCATCTCTTACTCCTCCTAAAAGTTTTGTCAGCATCCGCTTCTTGCATCACCTTCGCAAAACTTGCTTCGAAAGCATACACTTAGTTTTGTCAGCATCCGCTTCTTATTAGCCTAGTTCATTCTCTTGGAAGCGGTAAGCTTGCGGTAGATGAATCTGCCGAAGTAACGGGCAGCCAGGTTGAAGATTAATACGGTCAGCACCAGCACTGCCGAAGCACCTGCTGCGATCTGCAGCGCATCCGGCGCCAGACCTTCGCTGTTGACCTTCCAGATATGAACCGCCAGTGTTTCTGCCGGACGGAACGGGTTAAGCGGTGAAGAAGGACTAAGCGGATTCCAGTTGCTGAAGTCCAGACGCGGACTGCTCATGCCCGCTGTGAACATCAATGCCGCCGCTTCACCGAAGACGCGTCCGGCGGACAGGATCGTTCCCGTAATGATTGTTGGCAGAGCTACCGGGAGCAGTACCGAAGTCACAATCTTCCACTTGGATAAACCAAGCGCGAAGCCTGCTTCCTTCTGCTGCTTAGGTACCGTGCGGAAAGCCTGCTCGGTGATACGAACCATCAGCGGAAGGTTGAAGAAGGTAAGCGCGAGTGCTCCCGAGATCAGGGAGAATCCGAGATTGAAGGTATTGACGATCAATAGGAGACCGAACAGACCGACGATGATGGACGGGAAGGAAGATAACACTTCCACAACCAGACGGATGAAGTTAGTCAGTCTGCCGGGACGGGCATATTCTGCCATGAAGATCCCCGCTCCAAGTCCAAGCGGTATAGTAATAATCAGGGTCAGCACCAGCAGGAACAGGGAGTTGAAGAGCTGAGGTCCTACACCGCCTCCTGCACGGATCTTCTGTGGTGCCGATGTCAGGAAGTCCCAGCTGATATGACTCATCCCGCGGATGAGGATATATCCAAGCAGGCCAACCAGAATAGCTACGATAAGCAAAGCGAACGTTACAATGATAGCAGTGGCAATTTTGTCTGCTGTTCTCGGCTTCAAATTTTATTTCTCCTTTCGAGCATTCTAACAAGCAATACGAATACAAATGTCATCAGCATAAGCACGAGAGCCATGCTCCATAGCGCGTTGTTCTGCGGTGAACCCATCGTCGTGTTCCCCATACCCAGCGTAATAACACTGGTCAGCGTGGACGCGGATTCGAACAGCGAACGCGGCACAAAAGGTGCATTACCGATAACCATCTGTACAGCAAGTGCTTCACCGAATGCACGGGCCATCCCCAGTACCACCCCTGTCATAATAGCCGGGAAGGTCGTCGGGAGAATGACACGGGAGATCGTCTGCCAGCGAGTGGCACCGAGCGCAAAGGAGGATTCTTTCAAGTTTTGCGGCAAAGAAGCAAGCGCGTCTGCAGCCACGCTGGTAATGGTCGGCAGGATCATCACCGACAGTACTAGCGCGCCTGCAGCAACCCCGATGCCCTGTCCGGGCAATGTATTCCGCAGAAAAGGTACAATGACACTTAAGCCAACGAATCCGTATACGACAGACGGAATACCTGACAACAGCTCGATAACGGGCTGCAGCAGTTTTTTGCCCCAGCCAGGGACGATTTCAGTCATAAATAATGCGGCGCAGATGCTAAGCGGACTTGCGATAAGCGCGGCAAGCAGGGTTACCAGGAAGGAACCGGCTATAAACGGAAAAGCTCCATAAGAAGGCGTATCCGCTTCAGGCGACCACTTCGTGCCGAACAGGAAATCGGAAACCTTAACCTCACCGCTTACAAAGTTCGCAATTCCTTTAGAGGCTACAAAATAAACCATCGATACAATGATTACAATCAATAGCAGTACACAAAAGGACATATAAGCGCGTCCGATAAAATTCTCTATATGATGTTTTTCAAACCGCGTTTTCTTTGGTTTTACCCTCAAGATGCTCCCTCTTTCTAAAGTGAAAAGAGAGGCAGAAGAAATCCGCCTCTAATCACATGAAGTTCTAATGGATGATACCTGTGAATGAATTTGTAGTACTTACTTAGTTGTTACAGTTCCTGCTACATCGCGGGATACCTGCATCTGCGAAGCCGGGATGTAACCAAGCTCTACTACGTCACCTGTCTGTACTTCGTCAGTCATCATGAAGTCCAGGAATGCTTTTACTGTTTCATTCGGCTCACCGTTAGTGTACATGTGCTCGTAAGCCCATACCGGATATTTACCGGAAATTACGTTGTCTACAGAAGGTTCAACACCGTCATAGCTCAAGGTTTTAACGGAATCGTCCAGGTAGGACAGAGCCAGGTAACCGATAGCTCCCGGTGTTTCACCGATAATTTTCTTAACAGTACCGGAGGAATCCTCTTGAATAGATCCTGGAAGATCATCCGTTTTGGTGCCAAGCGCGAAGCTCTCGAAGGTTGCGCGTGTACCTGAGCTTGCAGGACGGTTGATGATCTGAATCGCCTGGTCAGCGCCGCCGACTTCGCTCCAGTTCTTGATTTTGCCAGTGAAGATGTCGACCAGCTGCTGCTTAGTCAGTGTATCTACGCCTGCATCCGGATTGCTTACTGCTGCGATAGCTACAACGGCTACCTGATGATCAACCAGCGCTGCCGCTTTTTCAGCATCAGCATCTTTCAATTTCTCTTCTGCGAATACGTCGGAGTTACCGATATCCACTTGCTTCTCAGCCACTTGTGTCAAGCCTGTTCCGCTTCCGCCGCCTTGAACCTGAATATCCACGCCTGCATTGGCATCCATGAATTTCTCTGCCGCCTGCTCTACGAGCGGCTGCAGTGCTGTGGAGCCCGAAGCCAGGATAGATCCGCTTAATTCGGCGCCGCTGCTGTTTTGTGTATTTGTTGCAGCTGCATTTCCTCCGTTATTGGTTGCCGCATTATTTCCCCCGTTGCCACATGCCGAAAGTGCTACTACGCTTGTTAAAGCCAAAGCCATGATCCAAGATTTTCTGAATTGCATTGTTTTTTTTCCTCCTAAAGGTTTTGTGAGTGTCTGCTTCATTGGTCTGCTTCGTACAAAACTCACTTTGGAAGCATTGTCTGTGCTCATGTCAGCTTCTCTTCTGACTCTTCTTATTCTAGGACTCGTTCGTTATGTAAAAGTACTGAGTTTGTAAAGCGGAAGATAAAAGTTATAATAGATTTTGAATAATGTCATAGATATAATCTATATATAAGCAACAATCGTTAATTTATCGCCATCTAACCGGAGGAATCAGCATGAATCTTGTGAAATTACAAATTGTAGTCCTGATTGAAAAATATAAAAAGGTAACGGACGTAGCCGCCGAGATGGGGCTTAAGCAGCCGACCGTTTCCTTCCATATGAAGAGTCTCGAGAGTGAGCTTGGCGCTTCACTGTTCCAGTTCAGGAGCGGCCGGGTGCTGCTGACCGATGCCGGACGCGCCCTGTATCAATATGCTGTGCGGATTGTATCGCTGACGGCAGAAGCAGAGCGGACAGTTAAGCAGTTTACCTCTCTGGCGTCGGGGAATCTGGAGCTTACAGCAAGCGATATCCCCGGTAATTATCTTGTGCCTAAACTGCTGTCCCAATTCACTGGCCTGCATGATGGAATTGATGTGTTCCTGTCCATACTGCCGGATGATGCCGTCAGGGAGCGTCTGCGGAGCCGGGAGATTCAGCTGGCCGTGCTGCACAGTACGGACGGACAGGATGATTCCTTCCATACTCAAGTGATTGCCAGAGATGAAACGGTGCTGGTTTTTGCGCCTGGACATCCTTTTGCCGGAGCGCAGGAAATTACGGTAGAAACGGCAGCAAGAGAACCCTGGGTGCAGCATGAAGCCGCCTCCTTCCTGCGCGGAATCTCCGACAAGTGGACGCAGCTCAATCATGTGAAAGTGTGGAACCATGCCGTACTCGGCTCGCCGGAGGCGGTCAAACGTATGATTAGCGGCGGCGGGATGGTCGGAGTATTCTCCAAATCAGGGATTGAGGCCGAGGTGGCGGCCGGAAGTCTTGCCTATGCCCCGCTGCCGGGACTTCATCCCGGGGATGGTGCATTTGTGCTGGCCTGGCGCAAAGACTACACCCTCTCCCCGCTACAGAAGGCTTTTGCCGGAATGGCAGGCCGTGACGGATTACAGGAGGAGGACCAGCGCGAAGATCTGATACCCAGTGAATAGCTGGACTTCTGAGTGGCGGACGGACGTCGTTGTAGGAATTCCCAGATTATCCGCATTCCTGAGCAGAATCCAGTAACTTTATATAAAATCCTGCCCATAATACAACAATTCCCTCATTATATTGACCCGAAACTAAAATTGTTGTAAAAAAGGCAGCATTTCACCTTTTCCAAGCGGCTAAGCAGGATTATTCTTGTATTTCATACAACAATCGATCTGAACACCTGGCTATCCATACATCAAAGTTGTAAAACGTACAACACTTATGTCTACAGTGCGCTTTATTTACATTTACATAACAAAAAGGTATCCCTTAGCACACGACGTAACCGCGCTTCAAGAGATACCGTTTATATGACTTCTTAGGTTTCACACTATAAATTACTGCTATTCCCCGCTGAAACGGCTTTGCTGTCTTTAAAAAGGATGGCAAAGCCGTTTCCACTTCGTTGATTATCTTTTTCCCGCCACCAAAGTGAAGGTCTTGGGAATCCCCTTGTCATATACATCCGACGACAGGTTGGGCTCTTCCACCAGCTCCTGAATAACAAGCCCGCTGGCCGCAGCAGCCGTTACAATCTCGCCGAGTGTCCAGCGCCGCCAGTAGACTACATTAGGTCTGTCTGCCCCCGCTGCTTTTTCGGAAGAAGGCATATACTTGGAATAGGACACCTGCTTCTCTTCCAGTGCCGTATCGAAATAATCACCGCTCACTTTATGCTTGCGCACCTTGGCGGTTGAACCCTTGGAGGAGATTAGCTTGGTCGTTACCGGGTGGAAATCCCGCAGTACGAACTTCCCGCCGGGTGCCAGCAGCCGGTATGCCGTAGTCATAAACGGAGCCAGGTCGGTGAAATAGTGGACAATTCCCATTTCCGCAAACACCAGGTCATACGAGCCATCCAGCACAGCTTCAGGCAGTCCCAGCACATCTGAGACGATATAATCCAGCTTCACTCCGGCTTCCTGCGCCAGTTCAGTAGCATAACGCCCATTCGCCTCCGAGAAATCAGCAACCGTCACTTCTGCCCCCATCAGCCCCAGCGCTACCGCCTTCATGCCGTTCGAACCCATCAGGTTCATAATCTTGCGGCCCTGCACATCTCCCATATAGGCATTCAGCGGGAACAGCTTCCCAGCCGGATCTTTGACCAGCTTCTCTGCTGCCTCGGCTGGTGATCCGAACCGGCTAGTCCATGCCGCATAGGTATCCTCATTCCACAATTCTTCACTGGAAGGAGCAGCCCCGCCGTTTAGACCTGAAGGTTCGTTCTGATCTTGTTCATTCATTACGTTCGTTACCCCTTTATATATGTTCTGTGAAAATAATGTCATCGCTCCACCGTTCTAACGCATTATGACGCATTAGGCAGAGCTTCCTGGAGCTTGAGCGCCTTCCTGCGTCCGGAATACAGATAGACCCCGAGGCCGGCCATGACCAGCACACCTCCTGCCCATTGTAAACCGCTCAACTGTTCCCCCAGCAGCAGGAAAGCAAGAATGCTTGCGCCGACAGGCTCTCCCAGAATATTCATCGATACTGTAGTCGCAGATGCATACTGCAGCAGCCAATTAAACAGAATATGGCCGAATACGGTTGGCACCACCGCCAGCAGGACAAAGATGCCCCATTCCCGGGCGGGATAAGCGAAGAAAGGTATACTTGTTACCAGATTGTAAACAGCAAATACGATGGCCGCAGAGATGAATACAATCAGGCTGTACAAATAGGAAGGCATACGCGCCACCAGCTTCTGACCGATTAGTAAATGTGCGGCTACAGCTACCGTTCCGCCAACGGACAGCATGTCACCCTTCAGGTTCTCGGCGGACAATCCGATATCGCCCCAGCCGATAAAGACAACCCCAAAGATTGCAATAGCCATACCCAGCATAGCAGAGGCGCTGTTTCGCTCTTTATACAGTATGTACGCACCGAGCATAATGAATAACGGCTCCAGAGCCATGATCATTGTCGAGCTGGCCACTGACGTGTAATTCAGCGATCCCATCCAGAGCAGAAAATGAAGGGCCAGCATTACACCGGAAGCGCCCAGCAGCAACCAGTCTTTCAGGCGCAGCGCCCAAGCTGCTCCGCTATAGCGGCGGGCGAACGGCAGCATCAGCAGTGAGGTGAACAGCAGCCGGTACATCCCCTGAACCGACACCGGAGCAGACGACCATTTAATGAAGATAGAAGAAAAGGATATGGCCACAATTCCAATCACCATCAGCAGCGGTACGGGAACGGGCGGTTTTTTGGGAATCATACGTAGTTGCCCCTTCGTGTTTTGTAAGACTCATTATGTTAATTTAACGCAAATTGCAGAAAAAAGCAGCATTTTTCATTAAAAGAGACATAGAATCCGTCTTTCAGCGGGTTCCATGCCTCATACGAGCTATACCAGTGCTAATAAGCATCTGTATCTATGGCTTAAGTACAACCTTGATACAGTCCTCTTCCTTCTCTTGAAACACCTTATAGCCATGCTCTGCTCTGCTGATCGGCAGCCGGTGGGTGATGATATCTGTGGGATCGAACTTATTCTCCTTAATCATCCTGTAGAGCGCCGGCATATAATGAATGACCGGAGCCTGTCCCATCTTCAGCGTAATATTGCGCTCAAACAGATGACCTAGCGGGAACATATTATAGTTCAGCCCATACACCCCTACAAGCTGAATCGTACCGAATTTGCGGACCACCTCTGAGGCGATACGGAACGCCCCTAGTGAGCCGCCCTGCAGCATTAATGTGGTCTCCACCTTTTCTACAACCGTCTTCTTGGCGTCGAGACCTACACAATCAATAACCACATCGGCCCCGCCGCGGGTGATCTCCTTCATGTGCTTCTCGAACTCTTTAATTTTCTCAAAATTAAAAATCTCCACATTATTCGTTTGCTTCGCATGCTGCAGCCGGTATGGGATATGGTCGACGGCAATGACCCGGGATGCGCCTTTCATCCAGGCGAATTTTTGTGTCAGCAGACCTACCGGCCCGCATCCGAGCACAATTACGGTATCTCCGGGCTTCACGCCGGCATTCTCAACCCCCCACCAGGCGGTAGGTACAATATCCGAGAGGAACAGCAGCTTCTCGTCTTCCATCTCAGCATCCTCCGGAACGACAAAGGGGCCGAAATTTCCGTACGGTACACGCAGCAGTTCGGCCTGCCCACCGGCGAATCCGCCGTAAGTATCCGAATAGCCCAGATAGCCGCCGGTATCCTTGGCTTCATTCGCGTGGTCACATTGGCTCTCCATCTCGTGCTGGCAGAAGAAGCATTGCCCGCAGGCTACATTAAAAGGGATAATGACACGGTCACCCTTCTTTACCTTGGTGACCTCCGGTCCCACATCTTCCACTATTCCCATAGGCTCATGCCCGATAATGTAATCATCATGCATGCCGGGGATTTCGCCATTATAGATATGCAGATCCGATCCGCAAATGGCGGTTGAGGTAATGCGGACAATGATATCATCCTTTTTCTCAAGCCGCGCATCAGCGACTTCCTTAACCTCGACTTTCTTCTTGCCCTGATAGGTTACTGCCTTCATGTTGAGAGTCACTCCTTCAGAAGTTGGGTATGGACATCGCAGCTGTAAATTCACGCTACACTATGTTATAACCCCAAATCCTCCGGCTTTATCCGTGCAGCAGCGGAGAATACATCATCAGTGCATGGTTCTCGGCGACAGCCTCATCACCCGCGAGCTCTCCTGTATGGGTAAGCACCCTGCGGCGGATAGCGTTACTTCGTACATATCCTCCCCACGGCTCCAGGCTGATCACATGGCCGTCTTCATAGACCTCATAATTGTAGAGCTGCCGGCTGTCACAACGCCACTCCCCGTGCAGATGGGTCTCATCCAGATGAAGCTTCAGCTGGTAGGTGTACTCCGTATCATTTCTAAGCTGCAAATCCAGATAGTTATAGGAACAGGTGGCCCCGCTGCCAAAAGGCTGTGTCCGCTGCTCATCGGGAAAAACATCATAGCTGTGCCGGTGCCGTTCAGTAACCGTGAGCGGTGTATGCAGCGCCATCCAGTAGATCAGATTCGACAATTGGCAGAGTCCGCCTCCCGTTCCGGACCGGAAGCCGCCATAATGCAGAACCATTCCATCCAGATATCCCTTCCTGCGGGTCGGCTTTCCGATACTCCGCCAATAGGAGAAAGTCTCGCCGGGACGGATGACGAGTCCGTCAAGCTTGGCAACAGCCAGGCGCAAATTCGTTATTTTATTATACTGCAGCTGCATATCGACATTACGCAGGCTCCGAAGCAGAGGTGTGGCATGGCTGGCCGCCTCATAAGGCAGAGCTTCCGGGCGAAGTTCCTTGGCGAGCCTGCCCCGTGCTGTGATCCATTTCCAATATCTTTTCCAGATAAAATAGCGCTTGCCGGCAAATAATCTCAGCCTGGAGCGGCGGATCGGCTTCATTGCGGGAATTACCGGATTCATCGGAAGGTTACTTCCTGTTCCGAGCGCAGCGCAGCAATTCCGGAGCCAAGCGCATCATTATGCTGCTTCACGATTTCTTCACCTGTGAGATGGTTATCATCGAAGGTACTATGTGCATCTTTGACCAGGACGCTGGAATACCCAAGGCTATGTGCGCGTCTGCTGGTGGCATTTACACAGTAATCCGTCTGCATCCCGCAGATAACCAGCTCCGTCACTCCAAGCCGTTCAAGCTCTTCCTGAAGCCCGGTGAGATGGAAGGAATCCGGAGTTGTCTTCTCGATTACCTTCTCCCCTGCCTGCGGTGCAATGCGGCTGCTGATCTCCCAGGTAGGGATCCCCTTCACAAATTCCCCCTCTTCTTCAGTATGCTGGATGTAAATCACCGGAACCCCGGCTAAGCGGGCCTTGTCCAGCAGCGAGCTGATCCGCTCCAGAACTCCTTCTTCGTCATACAGCTTCATATCAGGATAAGCAAACATCGCCTCTTGAACATCAATGATCAGTAATGCGGTTGACATCATAAATCCCTCCCCGGACTGTTATTCTCCTGCTGCAGACTTTCTCCTGCATACCAGCTGGACCGGATTGCCGTCCGGATCACTTATCCATGCGGATCGCAGATCATTTAGGAAATCATGCGCTGCCGATAGAAGTATGCTGTAGCCATGGCGTTTAGGCACTAATACTCCCTAATATTATAACTGATAATTCACTCTGGTAGCTTATCCGAGATCACCAGGATAAAGGTAGCCAGCGGTCCCAGCAGCAATGACAGCAGAAACCAGTTTAATCCGCTCCGGTTTTTCCCCTGGGCAATTCCCGCATTAATCAGTGCCAGCGTTCCCCAGCCTGCGTAGTATCCGTTCTCCATTTCAATTCCCCCTCATACTTGATCATCCATCAAGTATATTACGCCTAGAATGGGTGATGCACCTCCGCTTGTTACATTAATCCTAATAATTACATTAAAAGGTATTGGGTACCGGCACCCCGAAGGAAGAGCAGGCGGACCGGGGGACTATAACACAAAGACCGGACCTCCGCATCGCAGAGGTTCGGTCTTCATTCAATATATAATGCGCAAGCCTTACTTGCCCCGCTTATTATGCCAGATTAGTGCGTGAAGCTGCGGCAGCACCCGCGCCTTGTTCATCTGCGGGTCGGCAATCACCAGATTAAACAGCCATTCCAGCCGGCCCAGCAGGCGGCCTGAAATGTCGCCTTCCTCGGTGACATTATCGTTCCCCGGCTGAAGAAACAGCGGGACCTCCGGGTACCTGAAATGTACCTTCCGGGCATATTCATAATCCTCCTGGCTAAAAACAACCACCTTCAGGCTATGGGCAGCCTTGCCGCTGCTGCCGACTCTAAGCATAATCTCATCCAGCTTATCCCAGTCGGTCTTCATCCCGGAGCTTGGCGGCTTGGGGCTGATCGTCAGCACATCGACATCACTGAACCAATCCTGCCAGCGGCTGCCCTGTGTCTCGATGGCCGCCTGGATACCGCGTTCGTGGAGCAGGGTGATGAACTCACCCATGGCTTCCCCGATAAGCGCCGGATTGCCTCCGGAGATGGTTACGCAATTGAAATTATCTCCTGCCAGCTCAAGCAGCCCGGCGAGAATCTCCTGCGGTTCCATCAGGGTTACTTTATCTTTCGCCGATCCGTCCCAGGTGAAGGCGGAATCACACCAGCCGCAGCGGTAATCGCAGCCGTAGGTGCGGACGAACATCGTTTTGACACCGATGACCGCCCCTTCCCCCTGAATCGTCGGGCCGAACATTTCGATAACGGGTATTTTACTCATGGTCGCAGCCTCCGTACAGACGGTAAGACGGCCCCGCTTCCGGAATGTCTGCCGCCAGCACCTCCGCCCAGGAGGTCGGAGTCTCCCACAGCTTGACCGAATAGACCGGTAAGGAAGCCCGCTTCAGCTCATAAGCGATGTATGCTGACATGTTCTCCGCCGTCGTACGGAACGACAGCAGTGCTACCTTGGAGCCAGTAGCCGTAAGTGTCTCCAGTACAGGCTCATTGCCCATGGCCAGGAAAGCATGATCCAGCTGGTCGACTACAAGCTGCTTCACCGTCGCTTTGATATCGCTGAAATCGATGACAAACCCCTCATCCGACTGGCCGTGCTCCACGGACGGAACGCCCTTCAGTACAACCTCAAGCTTATACGTATGCCCGTGCAGATTACTGCATTTCCCCTTGTGCCCTATCAGCTGATGGGCGGCGTCAAAGGTAAAGATTTTGCAGACAGATACTTCGCCCAGCATTATAGTCCAGCCTCCTGGCGCTCCGCCTCATACTGCTCAAGGCCGCGCTGGCGCAGCAGACATGCCGGACAGGTGCCGCAGCCGCTGCCGATAATCCCGTTGTAGCAGGTAAGAGTCTGCTCACGGATATAGTCGAAATAGCCAAGCTCGTCGGCCATTTTCCAGGTTTCTTTTTTGTCCAGCCACATCAGGGGGGTATGAATCACGAACTCATAATCCATCGACAGATTAAGTGTAACATTCAGTGATTTCACGAACACATCCCGGCAGTCCGGATATCCGCTGAAGTCCGTCTGGCAGACACCGGTGATGATATTGCTATAGCCCAGCTGCTTGGCCAGAATCGCTGCAAAGGACAGGAATAGCAGGTTCCGTCCGTCTACAAATGTACTCGGCAGCTCCTCGCCCTCCCCGGCAGCGATTTCGATATCGTCCCGGGTTAGCGCGTTCGGGGCCAGCTGATTCAGCAGTCCCAGATCGAGAATATGCTGCTTCACCCCAAACTTCGCGGCAATCTCCTTGGCGACTTCGATCTCTGCCGCATGGCGCTGATTATAATTAAAAGTTACCACCTGAACCTCCTGGAACTGCTGCAAAGCCCATACCAGACAGGTGGTGCTGTCTTGGCCGCCGCTGAAGACGACCAGTGCTTTTTTATTCATCGTAAGTTCTCTCCTCCTTATTGTTCTGTGCGTTGTGGATCTCCCGGATTAACGGTTATCCACTTTCTCGGGATACAGGTCGTGGTTCATCAGCCGGTGCTCGGCCATGGCCTCATACTTCGTTCCCGGACGCCCCCAGTTGCAGTAAGGATCGATGGAAATGCCGCCGCGTGGCGTGAACTTGCCCCAGATCTCAATATAGCGGGGCTCCATCAGCGAGATCAGATCATTCATAATAATGTTGACACAGTCTTCATGGAAATCCCCGTGATTGCGGAAGCTGAACAGATAGAGCTTCAGGGATTTGGATTCAACCATTTTGATATCAGGAATATACGAAATGTACATCACGCCGAAATCCGGCTGTCCCGTAACCGGACACAGGCTGGTGAACTCCGGGCAGTTGAATTTGACAAAATAATCACGGCCGGGATGCTTGTTATCGAACGCCTCCAGAATTTCCGGAGCATAGCCGAAATTATACTTCGTACCTTGATTACCCAGCAGGGTAACCTCCTGCATTTCCTCTTTCAGTCTGCCTTCTGACATGACAAAAAACCCCTCTCTTTTCCCTAGGCTCACGGCCTGAACTGGAAAGAAGAACGAGATTTCGAAAACCTGGCTCTACTAAGATGAGACACGCGCGGCATAACAAGAAATAAGTACAGGCAAATGCCCGTACTCCTTAAGCCCCCGGATATCCGGAAAGCTGCTCATGCCTGTAGCGGTCTTAGTTTTTTATAGAGGGAGTTTGCGAACCTCTCCTGCGCTTGCGCGCGCAGATTCCTTCTTTGTGCTTATGACTATACATATGGTGCGTCTTGAACTATACCATGATTGCCGGAGGCTTGACAACCCTCACAGCTGATCCAGGATCAGCGAGCACAGCAGCCCCATGGCGGCGATAAATCCCGTTAGCGGTCCACCGTCCTCATAGGCTTCCGGCATCATGCTGGAGGAGACCATCGCGATAATCCCGCCCCCGGCAAAAGAAGCAATCATCGCCTCCGTATACCCGCTTGCATGGTCCATAAATGTATAGCCAGCGCCTGAAGCCAGGGTGGAGATTACCAGTACGCCGAGCCAGAGCAGCATAATTTTTCTTTTGCCGTAGCCGTCCTGCTTCAGCCCTGCCGTGCTCGACAGCCCTTCCGGAATATTGCTGATAAAAATAGCAATAACCAGCAGCAGACTTACACCTTGGCCGGCAATCAGACTGGCCCCGATCATGATCGACTCAGGAATAGCATCCAGTACCGTTCCGGCAAAAATAGCCATGCCGCTCCCGCCTTTAGCTTCCGTCTTCCCTGATGCTCTGGCTGAGCGTTTGCGGCCGGCTCCGCCTTTCCGCGAGATATACCAGTCAAACAGCGTGAACACCAACGCTCCTGCGGTAAAACCGATGATCGTCGGGGTCAGCCCGCCGTCACTCGCGGAATCCTCCAGCAGTTCATAAGCAGCTGCTCCAATAAGTACGCCTGTCCCGAAAGCCATAATGAAGCCGATCAGCTTGGTGGGAATGGACAGGAACAGAGCGAGCAGCGCCCCGAGTAACACAGCTGAGCCGGAAATGGCGCCCCACATCCATGCACCCCACATTATGCTCACCTTCCCCGTTTATGTATTGTTAATAGAAGTGCATAGATGTAGTTTACACCCTAATGGGGAACTGCAAACAATGCATCTTCCGGCGGGCACCTATTCGAGATCTATTCTTTTACGCTTATATATTATTCATTATGTTAATTATTAATATTATTAATTATATTTCGCCTTCACGGGAATGGAGCAGTTGGTTAGGCTGTGAGCGGAGATGTGACAAGCCGATGGATTCATTTGCCCGGAAAAGGGTAACTTAGAATTATCAATCTCTTACTAACCAAAGGATGGGATCCTATATGGAACAAAACGTACAGAAGCTTATCGATTGGCTGGAGGCGCAGGAGCATGCAACCCTGGTGATCAAGAAGCAGGAGCTGGATGATCTGGATACAGTTCACTTTAATCTGGACACCGTAGACTACCGCAATGCCGAGGATGTTCTTGATGAATACCTGGGCAGTGCACTGATTCTGCGGGGAACGGGAAATACACTCAATGCAGACGGTGAGCTTGTGCCGCTTCCGCAGCCTAATTATGAGATCGCGGTCAGCGGGCTGAAGCTGAATACAGTAGCTGAGGATAATGTCGAGCTGGAGACGGACAGAGCGAAATATTCCTTAGCCTTAAGCTGAATGATCTAGTATTACAGGAAAGTTGTGCGCGTCATGTTTATTTCCCCTCTACTTGAGACACATACAGGCCATGGGTGAAGCACACCCATGGCCTTACACACGTCTATTGATTCAAATACAAGAATTTATTAGCTGATTTATGCTTCTTCCCCGAGAATCTCGACTTCCGTCTCCAGCTCGACATCGAATTTATCCTTGACCGTTGAGCGCACATGCTGAATCAGTCCGATGTAATCACTGGCCGTCGCATTATCCGCATTGACGATGAATCCGGCATGCTTGCGCGATACCTCCGCTCCGCCGATGCGGGTTCCCTGCAGGCCGCTCTCCTGAATCAGCTGGCCGGCATAGCGGCCCGGCGGCCGCTTGAACACACTGCCGCAGGAAGGATATTCCAGCGGCTGTTTAGATTCGCGGAGATAGGTCAGCTCATCCATGGAGGACTTGATCGCAGCAGGATCACCCGGCTGAAGCGCAAATCTGGCCTCCAGCACAATATACTCTCCGCTGGCAAAGATACTTTTGCGGTATCCCCACTGAAGCTGGTCGCCCTGCATAGTAATAAGCTGTCCGTCCTTGTCGATCACAAGTGCACTTTGCAGCACGTCCTTAACCTCACCGCCGTAAGCTCCGGCATTCATATACAGCGCCCCGCCTACCGTGCCGGGGATGCCGCAGGCGAACTCCAGCCCCGTCAGCTCCAGCTCCAGCGCATATCTTGAAGCATCGATAATCTTCGCCCCGCACTGCGCGTAGAGCAGTCCGTCCCGGATGCCCATTTCCGTCATGTCGGAGGTCTGAAGCACAATACCGCGGATGCCCCCGTCCCGGATGATGACATTCGAGCCGTTTCCGAGTACAGTAAGCGGAATATGATGATCATGCGCATATGTAGATATTCTCTGAATTTCATCGTAGGTTGCCGGAGCAGCCCAAATATCCGCTTCCCCGCCCATGCGGGTATACACCAGATGCTTAAGACTCACGTGGCGCTTCAGCGAGCCTGCGGTGACCAGCTGCTGCAGGTCCTTATATATGTTGTCGATATTCATACTTCATGCTCCTAACTCTATGAAAATGATGATCGTGATCATCTGCCTGCCTCAACTGCATCGCGGCAACCACAACTTTAACAACGAACAGGCTCCCTTGTCAATGACAGGAGCCTGTTTGGAAGCTGCATACAGCATTATTATGTTTCATCATTCCCGTTTATAACCTAACTTCTGTCCGGTAGTACATACAGCAGCGGTTGCGCATCTGTACAGTTTGCTCCGGGTCAACGAGCGATTCAATTCTCCGTACCTTCACATGAAACGGATTCCGGGGCATCTGGAATACTTCAGCAGGCAGTTCATCTTTCAGATAGCTGTAATCTGCTTCAATCCGCTTAAGCACTGCAGGATCGGTAATTCCGGCTGCAAAGGACTCCACATAATAATTGAATTTGGACGGCATCTGTCCCCATATCTCACCAAGTGATAAACTGCTCACCTGTGAAATACAGCGTACCAGCGGCCCGGCAGTCTCTTGATAAAAGCGGGCAAACACATCATTTCGCCACGCGTCCCTGCTCTGCTGTTCCTCAGGAGCCTGCTCAGTCTTCCACGCGTGAAGGGAGAAGGCAATCCGGCAATATCCGTCTGCCGGAATGAGATGAATCCCCAGATTCGCTAGTCTGAGCTCAGGAACGAAGGAGAATCCTGTGACTGAATACTGAACCGCAAGCGCCAGATTGGACAGATAGCCGCCGAAATATGCAGCAACCGCTTTATCGTCCAGTGCTTTCATTAACGGCCCGTAAGTGTCTACAAATGCCCTCATACCCTGCTCATGCACCAGTTCAGCTGCAGCGAAGGAGTGCAGAGCTCCCTCCGGTACCGCAGGATGCAGGTCAAACTTAGTGGTGAATTCCTTAATCAATTGTTCATTCATTGCACTGCCCCTCTCCGCTCCACTAGCCTGCACAGCTCGCGCTTATAGTCCAGCTGCCTTGTACGCAGCCAGCTCGTAAGGGAGGCACAGCGGCACTCCGGTACGCGGATCAGGCACAATATCGGCTTCAATGCCGAATACCTCACGCAGAACTACCGGTGTCATTACATCAACCGGCGCACCTTCACTGATCACATTGCCGGATTTGATCGCTACCATATGCTGTGCATAACGGGATGCATGGTTCAAATCATGTACCACCATGATAATCGTCCGGCCTTCTTCTTCATTCAGCTTCTGCAGCAGCTGCAGCACCTCCAGCTGATGGGCCATATCCAGGAATGTCGTCGGTTCGTCAAGGAACAGAATATCTGTCTGCTGCGCCAAAGCCATGGCAATCCAGGCCCGCTGACGCTGTCCGCCGGAGAGCCGGTCAATCGGACGGTCATGGAACTCCGTCATACCGGTAACTTCGATTGCATTAGCAATGATGCTGCGGTCTTCAGGCGTCATGGTGCCGAAGCCCTTCTGATGCGGGTAGCGGCCGTAACCCACAAGCTCGGATACAGTCAGACCGTCAGGCGCAGTAGGATTCTGCGGCAGAATCGCCAGCTGCTTGGCCACCTCTTTGGTGGACAGGTTATGAATGGATTTGCCGTCAAGCATGACGCTGCCGCTCTTCGGCTTCATGATGCGTGCCATCGTCTTCAGGATGGTCGATTTACCTGAGCCGTTCGCTCCAACCAGCGCTGTAATCTTCCCTGTCGGAAGTGACAGGTTCAGCCCCTTTACAATCATTGCCTCTGCGTATCCGATACTCAGCTGTTCTGTATTCAAACGTTCCGACATGATACTCACTCCTCAGGATTTTAATTTTTCATGATAATTCGCCTATGAATGCCTCTGTTAAGCCTTAGATTTTGCCAAAAGATATAAAAAGTACGGGGCGCCGATGATCGCCACCACGATACCTGTAGGTATCTCTGTTGGCTGCAGAATCCAGCGCCCGATGGTGTCTGCGGTGAGCAGCAGCAGCGCGCCTATCAAAGCGGCTGCAGGCAGCATGATCTGATGACGCGGGCCTACAAGTCTGCGGGCGAGATGCGGTGCAATCAGTCCGACAAAGCCGATGCCTCCGCTGACCGAGACGCAGGCGCCTGCGAGAGCCACAGCAGCAGCCAAGAGCAGCAGACGTTCCCGCTCCAGCGGCAGCCCAAGTCCCTTGGAGGTTTCATCCCCCAGGTTCAGTACGTTAAGCACCCGGGCTTTGTAGAACGCGAACGGCAGCAGAATCAATATCCAGGGGAGCAATGCCAGCACGAACCGCCAGTCTCCGCCCCAGATTTTGCCGGCCAGCCAGATGGCTACGAACTGATAATTCTGCGGGTCCAGCCTTAATGACAGGATCAGCTGAAAAGCGTAAATGCCGGCACCTACGGCAATTCCGATCAGGATCAGCCGTGTCGGCGAGAGTCCGTCGGCTCTCCGGTAGGAGAGAAAATAGATCAGCGTGGCCGTAAGCGCTGCACCTGCCAGCGCCAGCAGCGGAAGAACAAAGATGGGCCCCGCTGTGGTTGCCGGGACAAATGAAATGAAGATCAGCACTGCGAATCCCGCTCCGGCGTTAATCCCTAAGGTAGAGGGTTCAGCAAGAGCATTGCGCGACAGGCCTTGCAGAATAGATCCGGATACTGCGAAACCCGCCCCGATGAGCAGTGAGATCACTATACGCGGCAGCCGGAAATCAAACAGAATCAGCTTCTGCTGCTTCGTTCCTTCACCGAGCAGAGTATGTAGAACATCAAGTGGTGATAAGCGCATGAAGCCGGTATTCATACTGACAATAAAAATAATGATGATAAGTGCAGCAAGCAGCGTTAGAATACCGGCTTCTCTGGTGCGGCGCGATTTCACTGAGGGTACAGACATGGTCCTGTTCATTACAGCTCCCCCTTGCGCTTGCTGGCCAGATAGATGAAGAACGGTACGCCGATTACTGCAATCAGGGCACCTATCGGTGTTTCATAAGGCGCATTAATCATTCTCGCAGCGATATCGGCAAAGAGGATCAGGACGCTCCCGAGTACTGCCGAGCAAGGAATGATCCAGCGGTAATCCACCCCCACCAGATAACGGGTAATATGCGGAATCATTAATCCGACAAAAGCAATCGGCCCCACCGTCGAGACCGCCGCTCCGGCAAGAATGACTACAATGATCATCCCTGCGGACTGTACCAGCCGTGTGCGCTGCCCCAGTCCTGCGGCAACATCCCTTCCCAGGCTTAACAGCGTGATGGAACGCGAGAGCACCAGCGACCCGATAAGCGCACCTGCAACCCAGGGGGACATAATCTTGAGCTGTGTCCAGTTCGCTCCGCCAATCCCGCCTGCCATCCAGAACGCAATATCCTGGGAGAGGTGATACAGAATGGCGATGCCTTGGCTGACCGCCAGCAGCATGGCACTGACCGCCGCACCCGCTAAGGTCAGGCGTAGCGGTGTCAGCCCGCTATGGGACAACGAACCGATGCCGAAGACTAAGAGCGATGCCACAGCCGCTCCAATGAAGCAGTAGATCATGATATACATGAAAGACAGCGAAGGCGCAAAGGCGAAAGCCAATGCCAGGCCGACACCGGCTCCGGCGTTGAGTCCCAGCAGCCCGGAATCCGCCAGCGGATTCCGGGTCATCCCCTGCATGATCGCGCCGGCAACAGCAAAACATGCACCCACCAGCGCTCCGGCCAAAGCGCGGGGGATTCGCAGCTCCCGGATGACCTGATGCTGTCCCAGCTCCGGATTGAAGCGGAAGACAGCTTCCCATACAGTAGACAGCCGGATATCTGCCGCTCCTAACGATACAGACAGCATCAGCCCGAAGACGATGGCGGCTATTCCGAGCAGCAGGATCGTAGCTGCAGCTACCGGCCGCGACTTGATGGGTTTATCCTCTGCGGCCTTATAAGGATTGAGGTTAGAACGTGTGGATGAAACCATAAGCCGTCTCCTTAACAGGATTATTACTTGCTTATTACTTGCTTCTAATTGATTATCATTCTCATTATCGCAAATATATGAATATTGTACAAGCAGATAACGCGTAATCTATACTGAACGCCCTCATCTATCGCTCCATTTAAAAAAAGGTGCAGATCATCGTATCCGGGGATACAAGGACCTGCACACTCGCTACCGGCAAAGGCTGATCACCGGCATTTTGAACGCTGCTTATTTTACAAGACTGCTCAGAGCATCATCAATTGTTTTGGAGTTAGCTATAGGACCGCTGTACAGCCAGCTGGTTGCTCTGCCAAACTCATGAACATTCCCCGCCTTAACAGCCGGAATCCCCTTCCAGATCGCGCCATCCGTAACTTCAGCAGCATCCGCCCCGTCACTGTTCACAAGGATGATATGATCTGCAGTCAGCTCAGACAATTTCTCAAGTGAAATCGGATTCCACGTTGCTCTGGACTCAGCAGGAATTTCGGTAACCAGATTCGGGAGCTTCAGTCCAAGATCTCCATACAATACCGCTCCGCTGCTGCGGGTTTCGTCTACAATGAAGAAGCTCTTGGAGACCAGCCAGAGAATGGCAACGGACTCATCGCCGATGGCAGCAGAGATTTTGGCTTTTGCATCAGCAGCTTTTTGATCGTACGCTGTAATTGCTGCTTCAGCTTCAGGCGTTTTGTTCAACAGCTCGCCGATCTTGAGCAGCGATTTGCGCCAGTCCTTGCTGACTTCGTCGCCGAGTACATACGTAGGTGCAATTTTGTTCAGCTGGTCATACAGGCCGTTCTGAACAGTACCTTCCGATTGTACAATGGTGAAGTCCGGTGCGAAGCTGGTTACGGCTTCCAGTGGAAGGTCATAGCTGATGGTTGGAATATCTTTAAGCTCAGCTGCGAGGTATTCCATAGTACCGTTTGTAACGGACCATTGGGCAACCGGGGTCACGCCAAGTGCGACCAGATAATCTTCCAGATAAGAAGCCAGCACACGCTGCGGGTTCGCAGGGATAGTGACTTTATGTCCCATGGCATCCGTTACTGTTTGCTCTACCGCTGGAGCTGTTGTTTCTGCAGGTGCAGTTGTAGCTTCGGTAGTTGCTGCAGGTGCTGTAGTTGCCGCAGCTTCATTATTGGCTGCATTGTTATTTCCGCACGCGGATAGTAACAACGTTGTGGTCATGAGTCCGGCCATAGCCAGCTTCATGCTTCCTGATCTTTGTAGGTTGAACGAAAACATTAACTACCCCTCCTGTAAGTACATTCATTATTGGTCAAAGGTTACTGCTGCCTTCGCCTCACATAAACTGATGATATTGATTCTCATTCTCTCTGTCAACTAAATTATCTGGTTCCATGTACACTCACCCTGCGCTTAACAAAAAACGGCTGTCCCCGCAACCTGCGGAAACAGCCGTTTTACATATAAAGGGTATGTCTATTTGTGCAAATGATACGGTACAGTTGCTATAACGATATCCTTCTGATTCATCAGATAAGAACGGATGAACAAGCTGGTCTGATTATGCAGAATCGCCTGCCACCAATGCTTCGTAACAAATTGCGGAATGAGTACAGTAATATGGTCTGTAGAAGCGGTTTTCCACTCCACCGTATCGATGAATTTCACCAGCGGGCGGATGATGCTGCGGTAACGCGAGCGGAGTACAATCAGGCGCACCCCAGGGTTCCACTCTTCCCACTTCTGTTCCATTTTGTGAATCTCTTCTTCATCGAATCCGACATATACAGCCACTACATTCTCAGTCAATGACTTCGCATAGCTGATCGAATGCAGTACCGCGCGGGTGACACCGGCAACAGGTACAACCACTGTGCTTCCTTTAATACAAGGTTTATCCGTAGCCGGACAAATGCGCAGCTGATCGGCAATATTCATATAATGGCGGTGAATCCGGTGGAACACGATGATTACAAGCGGCAGGAAGATGAAGGCCATCCATACACTCGAGAATTTAGTAATAATGAAGATGAGCGTAATGGTTAAGGTTGTGAGCATGCCTACTGTATTCACAGCGAATTTGCTCTGCCAGCCCTTAGGCTTGGTTCTGTACCACTGGACCATCATGCCAAGCTGTGAAAGGGTAAACGGAATGAATACCCCAACGGCGTATAATGGAATCAACCCTTCGGTATTTCCGTGAAAAGCAGCTACAAGCACAGCCGACATTACGCCGAGGAAAATAATGCCGTTGGAGAATCCCAGCCGGTCTCCGCGCACCATGAAGGCATGGGGTAAATATTTGTCCTTGGCGAACATGAAAGCCAGCAGCGGGAAGGCCGAATACGCTGTATTCGCCGCCAGGAACAAGATTACTGCAGTGATGCCTTGGATGAAGAAGTACAAACCGCCGCGGCCAAAGGTAGACTCGGTAATCTGCGACACAACCGTTGCTTTCTCATCCGGCATGATACCGTACCAATAAGCCAAAAGCGTAATCCCTGTGAACATAGCTCCGAGAATCAGACCCATCAGCATCAGCGTTTTAGCCGCATTTTTCTCAGCCGGTGCTTTGAAGTTAGGGATCGCATTGGAGACCGCTTCTACCCCGGTCAGTGCCGAACAGCCGGAGCTGAAGGCCTTGAGCAGAAGGAACATACTAACGTTTGATACCGCCGAGCCAATCTCAGGAACCTGGGCATGAGCACCGCCGGTTGCATATTTGAAGACTCCCGCGATAATCAGTACAAAGATGGATACGACGAACAGATATACCGGAATGGCTATGAAGGAAGCTGATTCAGTAACACCCCGCAGATTGACAATCGTTAAGAGCAGAATGACAGTAACCGCTATGAGTACACTATGATTATGAAGACCCGGGAACGCTGATGTAATTGCATCCGTTCCCGCCGAGGCGCTTACCGCCACCGTTAGAATATAATCGACCAGCAAAGAGCCACCGGCAAGCAATCCGGTATGAACCCCTAGATTGGTTTTGGCAACAATGTAGGCGCCCCCGCCCTGCGGATAAGCAAAAATGGTCTGCCGATAAGACAGGATTAAGATGGCCAGCAGGCCCAATACGGCTAATGCAATTGGCAATGAGTACCAGATAGCTGTGAAACCTGCGGCCACAAGTACGATTAGGATTTGTTCTGTTCCGTAGGCTACAGACGAGAGCGCATCAGAAGACAGGACAGCCAGTGCTTTCACCTTGGATAACTTTTCATGATCGAGTTCGTTCGACTTCATCGGACGCCCGATCAATAGTCGTTTTACCTTGCTTACCATTGTAGTAACAGTTCCTCTCTTTGTTAAGTTGAAACGGCAGTACCGCGCGCTGTTTTCATAAGTGGATTTCATAAATGCAGGCACAAAAATAAGCATACGGAAATGATCCGCATGCCTTGAGTGCATGGTCATTATCCCACTATTGCTTACGAGGTTAGCTGGCGGATTCGGGCTGTGGTAGCCCTACGGTTTTCGAGTCTGCTGACCCGCTTCCGATTCACCCCGTTGGCACTCGGCCAAGTTTGGTTCCCCCGTTTTTCCTTCCGGAAAATTCAGCGCATATTCAACTTCTCACAAGGACTAATAATAATCTACAATGCCTCTTCCGTAAAGCGTTGAAACAAATGAAAAAAGAATGAAAAACAACCAAAACAACCAAATCCATGATCCGGTATGTCTTGATCTTTCATTCTCTTTCATTATCCCTTTATCGCGTGATTTTACAGCATTTCTGCTTAATAATTTACACTCAATTTAAGGGAAATAGTTACTCTTCATTCTGCCTGACGGCTTCTTACTCACCTGCATCCTCTTTACGCCCTGTCCATAGCAGAATTGTGATTAATGCGAACGCAATGAGTGCCAGCAGCGGGATGGTGATGAATCCGAAATAATTCAGATAATCCGTGTTGCACGGCACACCGATTGTACATGGAAGCACCTTGCTGAGTGCCGGAATTTTCTGCTCTGCGTAATGATAGATCGAAATGCTTCCGCCAATCAAACTTAAGGGAAGGACATAAGGGATAATGCGCTTATCCCCCCGGTAAGTGGCGATTCCGAGCAAAATCAGCTGCGGATACATAAATATCCTCTGAAACCAGCATAGCTTGCAGGGCTCATATTTCAGCACTTCACTGAGATACAGACTGCCTGCTACAGCAACAACCGAGACGAACCAGGCCAAGTAGAGACAATTCCGGCGGCAGAATGCAGAGAATTTATTCATTGTGCAGCCACAGCTTCCGCAGCTACCTGGATTTGAGCATCAATCTCCTCCATATTAAAAGGTTCCTTCACCTTGACTCCATTGACAAACAGTGATGGCGTGTTGGTTACGCCGGTGTCAGTGCCAAGCTGGATATCTCTCTCCAGTTCGCTTTCGTAGGTCTTGTCTTCAATATCCTTACGCAGCAGGTCGAAGTCAATGGGCAATTCTAATTGCTGTGCCAGACTTACCAGGAAGTCCGGTGTTGCCCACTCTACCTTTTCTTCACCCTGGTTAGCATAGATGGCATCGAAGAATTTCCAGAAAGCCTCTTGATTCTGATGGTACACGGAGAGTGCCGCAAGTGAGGCTGTTCTCGAATCCGTACCGATAAAGGCCAGGTTGACGAAGTAAAAGGCTGCTTTATCCTGATTGACATACTCCTGAACGATTTGCGGTTTAATCACCCCGGTGAACTGGGCGCAAGCCGGACATTTGTAATCGCCGAATTCAACGATTTTGACGGGTGCGTCTTCTTTGCCCAGCCGTGCCATTTCACTGTAATTGAAGTCAACGGGAGCGGCAGCAGATCCTGTGGTTGAGCCGTCCCTCGAGGCCAGCATGAATAATCCTACAAAAATAATAACGACTAACGCCACTGTACTCACGATCAGAATTCTCGTTTTCTGCTTCTGCTGCTCCTGCTCTGCCCGGCGTTTCTCCTGCTTGCTCATCTGGGGAAGCGCGACATTGTTCTTTTTCGGTTTGCTCAAAGAGAGTTCCTTTCTGTCCATAGGACTGTCGTGATAAAAGATAAGTTACTTTAAAATTATATAATTAAAGTTCTCTCCTTGGCAAACCCTACATTATACAGCTTTGGTTGCCGCAGGCACTCCGCTGTCTTCATTTTCTTGGTTGTAAATCAGCTCCGGCGATGAATCCAGCGACTGTAGTACAATTCTGAAAAAGAACTGGGTCCCGCCGCCCGGCGCCGGTTCCGCCCATATTTCTCCCTGCATAAGCTCCACCAGCTTCTTGCAAATGGCCAGACCCAGACCGGTACCCGGATATTTACGCGTGTGGGAAGCATCCACCTGGGAAAAGGATTGGAACAGCAGCTGCAGCTTATCCGGCGGAATACCAATGCCCGTATCATGCACTTTGAATTGCAGCGTCTGAGACGCTCCCTTCAGGCCGCAGGACTCTACAGTAACTGTAACCGCTCCCGAAGGAGTGAATTTCACCGCATTGCCGATTAAATTAACCAGGATCTGACGGATCCGCGCAATGTCTCCCACGAACTTGCCGGGAAGCCCCTCTTCTACCGACAGCACAAACGACAATTGCTTGTCTCTGGTGATAACTTCGAACAGCTCCATACACTCCTGCAGCAGCACAGTCAGCTGAAACGGCTCCTGGTTCAACACGAGACCATCTGCTTCCAGGCGGGAGATATCAAGAACATCACTCATTACACGGAGCAATGCCTGGCTGCTGGTACTCTGCAGCTTCAGTAGCTCCAGATGCTCGGGTTTGCTGATCTCTTCGGCCAGCAGCTGATTGATGCCGATAATTCCGTTCAGCGGTGTACGGATTTCATGGCTCATCGTCGCCAGAAACTCGCTTTTCATCCTGGCAGCACTCTCTGCCGCATCCCGGGCCTGAATCAGTTCATGCTGGTACTGCATCAGGGCAGTGACATCCTCGGCAACGATATAGACCAGCTGTTCCTTATTATGAAGCAATGGAAACACCGTTACGCTGCAGATCATCTGCTGGCGGTCCCTGGTGATAACCTTCAGCTCCAGCTTGGAGGACTTTCCTTGGGAGGCATTGCGCACAGCTTCCTTGACTGCGGCTTCATCCCTGTCACTGTACAGGATGTTCTTGAATTCCCCCAGTTCTTCTCTTCCATATCCGGTGGTATACCGCAGGGCAGGATTGGCACTGATGATCTTCTTAAGGGCCGGATCAATACACAGCACCATATCCGGGCTATGCTCGAACAAGGCCATATAACGCTGCTCATTAAACGCTGCAAAGCGGAGCACATGCTGCCGGTCCCTATAGAGCAGGCCAAGCACAATCGTCACAATGAACAAGAAGGAACCGCCCAGAATGATGCCCAGCAGTGAATCATCCAAGAGCGGAGCGCGCCCTGTATACAAGAATGAGTCTACTACTGTGAAGGATGCGCCGGCCATTGCAGAATAATGTATACCTGTGAACGCTCCGGTCAGAGTTAACACGAGCAGCAGTTTTTTGACACTGAACATGTTGTAGGCATTCTCCAGCCATTTCGGGTCGTAGGATGCGGTAATAACAGGGACAACCAGGGCGAACAGGATGGACAGGATAATGGAAAAGAACCCTTGTTCATACGTTGCTGAGAGCTTCATCGCCAGAATGCCGCTGAAATGCATGATCAGGATTCCGCTGCTGAACAGCATGCCGCCAAGACCCAGATAGACACGGCTGCGGGTATGGGGGTTGCCAAGCATTACGAACAGCATATAAGAAGCGGCCACAGGAATGATCAGCGAGAACACAAGCAGCAGCAGATCATACGATACCGGAACTCCCATATCCATCGCCCGCATTCCAATAAAATGCATACTCCACATCCCTGTACCCAGCACTACAGAGATAAGCAGAATATAGAGATTTCCCTTGCGGCCACGGAGAAGCCGTTCCGCCAGATCCAGGGCTGTGAAACACGATAGAAATGCTATAGCAACAGATAAGAGGACAAGCAGATCATTGTAATGATTCGGATGATGCTCCATAGCCTCTCTCCTTCCTTGATTTCACAATATTGCACTGCACCTATTTACACTACCTTACCCTTGGTGAATCCAGTCGAATCGTGGATTTTGCCTTATGGGACAAGTAGTTTTTGCCTAAGGAGAGCGCTGCAAAAACTGGAGCCCCTGAATGCAAAAAAAAGCACAGCGCTGTAATAGCGCCATGCTCTTGTCTTCTTGTAATTAAGCTCCGGCTTCCTCCGTCAAAAACTGCACCTTCAGCAGCTTAATCCGGGAAATCCGCTTATTGTCCGTCTCTTCAACCACGAATAAATGATTGTCGAACTCCACCGTCTGGCCTTTTTGCGGAGGATTCACCTCCAGCTTGGAATACAGCCAGCCGCCTATCGTATCGTAATCATCCGTCTCCATATGGATTCCGAGCGTATCATTGATCTCCTCGATCAGCATCAGGCCGTCGATAGAGAACTCATCCTCCCCCAGCTTCTCGATGCCGGGACGTTCCTCGTCGAACTCATCCTGAATCTCTCCGACAATCTCTTCCATAATATCCTCCAGAGTAACCATTCCCGAGGTACCGCCATACTCATCAATCAGGATAGCGATTTGGGTCTTGGCACGCTGCATGACCTTGAGGAGGCTGCTAATCTGAATTGATTCCGGTACAGTCAATATCGGACGGATCAATTCGTTATACTTGGGCGCATTATCACGGATCATATCCTTGATATGAATGAAGCCGAGAATATGGTCCTTGTCTCCGTCGCAGACCGGATAACGGGTTCTCATTCCGTCAAAGGCAATTTCAAGATTCTCGTCCGTCTCCAGATGCGTGTTAAGACAGATCATTTCCGTGCGCGGAATCATAATCTCCCTGGCCATCGTGTCAGCAAATTCGAAGATATTATCCACCAGGGTCATTTCCGTGTTGTCGATCAATCCGCTTTTGTTGCTCTCCTGCATCAGAATGCGTATTTCTTCCTCCGTATGGGCTGTAGCCAGCTCCGATGCCGGCGTCAGACGGAAGATACGCAGCAGCCCGCGTGCCAGGCCGTTAACCACCCAGATGAAGGGATACATGATCCGGTAAAAGACATTCATCGGACCTGCAGCAAGCAGAAGTACAGCCTCGGCTTTATTCACCGCAATGGTCTTCGGGGCAAGCTCGCCCAGTACAATATGCAGAACAGTGATGAACATAAAGGCTATGATAAGCGAAACCACAAAAACAGTTGTTTCTCCGAAGCCGAGGTTCGTAATAACCGGCCCCACAATCGTAGCAATCGCCGGTTCTCCGAGCCAGCCTAGCGCAAGCGAGGCAAGTGTTATGCCAAGCTGACAGGCCGACAGATAACCATCCAGATTATGAACGATCTGTCTTGCTGCAGGGGCTCTCTTGCTGCCTTCCTCAATCAGTGAATCGATGCGCCCGCTGCGCACCTTCACCATCGCATACTCAACCGAAACAAAAAAACCGTTAAGCAGCACAATCAAAATAATAAGACCTACATTTAATATACCGGGTAAAGGGTCGCTCAATTTATACTCCTATCCGCCGTTTCCTGTGCGGGCGGATAGGCCCACCTCCTTCGTTTGTTCAAAATGTCAGACTGGATCATGCCAGCTGTTCCTTTCCGTATCAATTTCCCAATGCCTTCATCTCCAGTACATAAATCACGGATTATAAATAATACTTTTATTATATAAATATATTAGGTGAAACAGCAAGCATGCGTGTCCCCTCGAAAAATACAGCATATGTGCGTACGGTAGCAAAAGAAACGGCTGACCGCCTTTAAACAAAGGTGGACAGCCGTTTTTGCGTTATTCTATGGATAAATGGCCAGAAAGCTTATCGGCAGCTCCGTACAACCGCCGGATTTCCGATAACTCCCGGATATTGATAGACAAGCGGCTCTTCAAAGGTGGCATAATCGAAATTTACCATCAGCAGCACAACCCGCTGTCCGGTCGCCCGGTCGCTGATAATCAGATGGTCGCGGCCCGCAGCTTCAAGCACACCGGTATAGACCTTGGCGTTCCAGTCTTTGTTGTTCTCATAGGTGAAGTAGAAGGTGCCGACCTTGCCAAGGTTGAGGCGGAAGATGTTCTCCACATAAGACTGTTCGAACACCGGTGCAGTTGTTGAGACCACGGTTCCGGCTGGCGTCATGGGGCTGCCGCTGGTGACCTGCGGCGGCATGCTGCTCATAGTACCCATGGTGCCCATGTTTCCAATGTTCCCCTTGTTGCTCATGGCACCCATAGTATTCATCGGGCCCATGCCGTTCATGTTGTTCATGTTGTTCATGTTGTTCATGTTGCTCATGCCACCTGCTGGGTTGCTGCCCATCATATAATTAACGGGACGATAGGGTTGAACGATCATTTACAAATAACCTCCTTGAATTTGAATTAGCATTCACTTAAGCGTACCTAGAATAATGACGGGCAATCCACCTGGGTCGGAGTGAAGAAGCAGTGTGCCTTGTAGCGGCCGGTGTTCTGCTGGTTATACCAGTTGGCCGGACAAGCCCCGACAGGCCGGAAGAACCACAGTGCATTTGATGCTGGCCAGGTTCTTTCCCCGGCGATAGCGCGTTTTGCCAAACGGATGTCGGCCTCCCGTGCACGCTGATAGAAGTACCCCTTCTGCGGGGCTTCAAAGCCGCCCGGGCTCTGGTACACCATATCATTCACACTGCGGATGTTGTTGAAGTCCAGACAGTTGCCGAGAATCCGGTTGACCCCGACATTACCGACCATCAGCATGCCTGACTCCCCATCCTCTTCGGCCTCGGCCCGCATCAGCCGCGCAAGCACCCTTACATCCTCCGAATTCGTTTTGATGACGGCCACGCGTTCTCCTCCTTGTAATCACTTCATTGACAGTTATGGAACAAAGCTGTAACGCCAAGCATCCGTTGTTCTTTACTGCTCGCTGTATTGTATGTGCATTCGCCTAAGTGGTGACAGTCCCCGCCCAATTTCCTGCGGTCTGCAGCAATACCTTGTATACCATGAAAAACCTGCCTTTGAGCCGAGGCAAGCACAACCCAAATACCCCCTTGCACCGCTGACGGTTACAAGGGGGCTGCTGAACACTTTTCAAATAAACATCACACTATCCATGAACAAGCCTGTTCACTATTCCGCTGTGGAGTAATGCGGGCGCCGCTGAAAGCCATGATATCTTGTACCCTGATATGTCAGCACCCCTCTGTCCCCTTCAGCACTCATGCCATATTCATGGCCATCCACCTTGAACTCTCTGCGGACACCATCCTCCGCCTCATACGTCAGGTAGTAGGTTGTGCTGGTGCGGCTGCTCTCATCCTGTGCCTGCTGCTGGCGGACTTCGCTGCGCTTGCTGACAATGCGGGCGGGTATGGACTGCAGGGGGGCATTATTGTTCCGGCTCCACTGAAGCAGTCCTCTGCCTGCAGACACAGCGATAATCCCCACGACTACAGCGAGGAATATCGGCAATACCGTTCCTGTAAAATCAAACATCCAGGATGGATCCGGTCCCGTTCCCATGGTCTCTTCCCCCTTGTTCCCATCTGGTTAGATTCCCTGCCCTTGCAGGTCTTCTCTACATGTATATGCCTCTTCCCTTCAAGACAGCATAACAAATGTGTAACAACCCCGGCTGCTCCGAGAGAATCTTCACTTGGGGTGATGACAGCACGCCAAAAAGACCACCTAAATCCCCCTATATCCGGGAACCTAAATGGTCTTCATTATACCAAAAGAGGTGATCACATTAAGCATGTACGAGATCTAGCAATTGTCTGGTTTCGCTTGTTTCTTCCGGCAGCATACCGTTGTCCGCCCAGCAAGCTCTGCATTGTTCTTCCGTTTCACACAGGTGAGCATCGTCACAGTTGTAGCACAATTGCAGCAGGTTTCTTGTCATATAATCCGTTTCAAATGTTTTCATAATAATCTCTCCTATTCGGGATGAAAGTTTGTGAAAAAATGAACTTGTTCTCTATGTGTTAAATATATCACAGGAGTGAAAGTTTGTCATGTGATTTTTTTCACATTTTTAAAGAAAATTTTAAATAAGATTTTTCCTTATATTAAGAGGGCTTTGCGGCCTTATTATCCAAAAGAAAAGGCTGCCCGCCAATGCGGACAACCTCTTAATTACTTTTACATAACCCGCCAGCTCACTCCGCCATTCGTAGTCTGTAGCAGGATAGATCTGCGGTCCTCTTCTTTCTGGATCAGCAGCCAGCCTACATCATCCGAGATGAATTGCAGCTTCACTACTTCCGGGTATTCCAGCAGCTTGGACTGCAGTACACTGCTGGCAGGAAGTGCCGTCCAGGTCTGTCCCTGATTCATCGTCTTGTACAACAGGTTCCCCTCTAAAGACCAGCCCGCCTGCGAGCTGAGGAATTCAGGTGCCACATGCCGGTTAATTCCCGTCAACGCCGGCCGGCTGAAGCTGATAAACTTCCAGTTTTCTCCCCCGTTTGCAGTGAAATAGCCGTTGTAGGTCATGCTGGCCTCTTTTTCTTTTTGACAACCAACAGACAGCCATCCGCTTGTATGATCCGTACCGAAGAATTCAGGTTCACCGGCAATGACCCGGTCACAGCCTCCAAAGCTCTCGTTGACCAGAAATTCAGAGCCTGCCGCCCAGGTTGCCCCGCCGTCTTTGGTGACATAGATCTTAGGCAGCGCCCCGGTCTGCAGCGTTACGAATCCGCGGCTTCCGTCCTTGAATATCATTCCGGTCGTAACGCCAGGCAGCGGAATTGTATTGTTAGGCAGATTCGGATTATACTGCTCATTCTGCATGACCAGGGCCCAGGTTGCCCCGCCGTCCTGCGTTGTATACAGGGCTTTGCTCTCTTTGGTGGAGCTGGCATCCCATGAAGTCATCAGCCAGCCATGGGACGGTGAACTGAAGTAGAACGAAGACAAGGTGTTGGTGTCAGGAAAAGCAGAAACTTTCCAGGTGTGTCCCCCATCTGTTGTGCGCAGCACCACGGTCTCGGTCGTGCCGAAAGAGCTTCGTATAATCCAGCCGTTGCTGGGATCGGTGAAGAAAATCTCTTTGCCATACACCGGGTTGCTCAGAAACTGCACAGTCGTAGCCGGCGAGATGTTGGCCCAGGTTTTGCCGTTATCAAGGGTCATATACATGCGCAGCTCATTTTTGGTGACACCCCAGGCTATTCCCGCTGACGGGTTAAGCAGCCTGAAGTCTGTCAGCCGGGTCTGAATCTGATATTTCGGGGCATTCTCATTATCGACGTTCTTGGCATCCGGTGTGATGACCGTAATCATCTGCCCTTCTTCCGGCGCTTCCGTCGGCTGCGGGGGCTGGGAAGGCTCGGGAGCGGGAGCAGAAGAACAAGCCGAGAGAATAAGTAAGGTCAGGAGAAGCAGCAGCACCCTTCTCAGAACCTTGTAACCTGAAGCTGTGGATGACAATGCTCTCTCTCCTCTTCCCGTTAATCGTTATTTCTTCGTATTTAAATTACTGCGTTTGTATCCGTACAGACCATAGATTAGCAGTCCTACCGCAAGCCAGATCAGGAAGCCAATCCAAGTTTCTCTTCCCAGATTATACATTAGATAACCGCAGGTTGCCGCACTAAGGAGCGGAATGAACGGAACCCAAGGAACCTTGAAGCCTCTTTTGAGATCTGTTTTCGTACGGCGGAGCACAATAACACCCAGCGAAACCACCAGGAAGGCGAATAAGGTCCCGATACTGGTCAGATTGGCCAGCCGGTCAAGCGGAACGAAGCCGGTAAGAACGGCAATCAGTCCGCCGACCATCCATGTGCTGCGCACTGGCGTATGTGTTTTGGGGCTGACCTTGGACAAGCTCTGCGGCAGCAATCCGTCACGGGAAATGGCAAACAGCAGACGGGTCTGTCCGAACAGCATTACCAGCAGCACGGTAGTCATCCCGGCAATCGCACCTACAGAGATCAGACCGGCGATCATATTCTGGTCAACGAACCGCAGGGCGAACGATACCGGATCACTTACATTGAGGTTCTGATAAGGCACGATCCCCGTAAGTACCAAGGATACGGCGATATAGAGCACGGTACAGATCGCAAGCGACGAGATAATTCCGATCGGCAGATCGCGCTGCGGACGCTTCACTTCTTCGGCAGCAGTCGAAATGGCATCAAATCCGATATAGGCAAAAAATACGGTTGCCGCACCATTCACCACACCATGGAAACCAAACGGCAGGAATGGCGTCCAGTTCTCCGGCTTCACATAGAATATACCGGTGACGATAAACAGCAGCACCACCGAGATTTTGATCACAACCATCACTGCATTGAAACGGGCGGTCTCCTTGACCCCGCGTGTCAGCAGGTAAGAGATCAGCAGGATAATGACCACTGCGGGTAAATTAATAATGGTTCCTTTATCTGCATTATACGCCCCTGACAAAGCGGTGGGCAAATGAATGCCGAAGCCTTCCAGCAGTCCCTGGAAATAACCGGACCACCCGCTGCTTACCGCCGCTGCGGCTACGCCGTATTCAAGCACCAGATCCCATCCGAGAATCCAGGCCAGCAGTTCCCCGAAGGCGACATAGCTGTATGCATAAGCGCTGCCGGATACCGGCAGTGTGGAAGCAAATTCGGAGTAACACAGTGCGGATAACACACAGGCAAAGCCGGCGATGATGAAGGACAGCACAAGTCCCGGTCCGGCATGTTCTGCAGCAGCCACTCCCGTCATTACAAAAATTCCGGTGCCGATAATGGCCCCTACACCGAGCATGGTCAGATCCATTGCACCCAGTGTCTTGCTAAGTTTCTCCGCTCCGGTATTCTGGGGAATAGCCAGCGGTTTTTTGCGGAATAAATCCATTCTGAAATTCGCTCCTGTCAAGTGGTTGAGTGGATAATAAGAAATACATTGTTAGCATGCCCGTTTTGGGGTAATGGATTAAAAGCGGACAGCTTGAAAACACTATCCCTAGAGATTATGATGGATAAGATTGGACCGCAAGTGGAAACGGCTCTGCCTTCCTTATATAGGACGGTACCGTTTCAGCGAGAAATATAAGGATGAATGATGGCGTTTAACTTATAAACCCTTATATTTCAAAATTCGAAAGCTGGAGGAGATCTAACAATGGCCCCATTTAAGCCCAATCGTGTCGTAGTGATCGGCACCGGTGCAGTCGGAACCACGACAGCCTATACGCTGCTGCTGCGTAAGCGCATGCCCGAACTAGTACTCATCGATGTGAACCATCAGAAGGCGCTTGGTGAAGCGCTGGATATGAACCATGGCATGCCATTTGTCGGCGGTGTGAAGCTGTGGGCCGGCACCTATGAGGACTGCAAGGAAGCGGACATCATCATCGTCACTGCAGGAGCCTCCCAGAAGCCTGGTGAAACCCGGATCGACCTGCTGCGCAAGAACATCTCGATCTTCAAAGATATCATCCAAAAAATCACGAAATACAATCATCACGCTATCCTGCTGATTGCCACAAATCCGGTCGATATTCTGTCCTATGCCACCTTGAAGATCAGCGGCTTCGACCGCAGACGGGTTATCGGTTCCGGTACTGTACTGGACAGCGCCCGCTTCCGTTACCTGATTGGGCTTCATAAGGAAATCGATCCGCGCAGTATTCATGGACAAATCATCGGTGAACATGGCGATTCCGAGCTGCCGGTCTGGAGTCTCGCCAATGTCGCGGGAATTGACCTGGGCTTCGATGAAGCGGAACGTGATGAGATCTTCGAGGACACCAAGAATGCCGCCTACGAGATCATAGATGCCAAGGGCTCTACCTCCTATGCCATCGCATTGGCACTGGACCGGATTGTTGCGTCCATCCTGAACAATGAAGGCTCCGTCCTGAATGTCTCCACACTGCTGAACAACTACAACGGCGTATCAGACGTGTTCCTTGGCGCTCCATGTGTCGTAGACCGTTCCGGCGTGCGTGAAGTACTTGATCTTCCGCTCAGTGACGAAGAACAGCTTCTGTTCCAGCAATCCGCCGATAAGCTCAAAAGTGAGATTGCCAAGCTGGAGCTGTAATCTCCGTGCTTGGACAAGCCTGCCGCCAATCCTCAGAGGATTGGCGGCTATTTTACTTATAGGAAGAGATTCAAGATTCAGACTCTGCTTCTTCTCCAGCCCGCCTTACCATCAGACGTGCACAGACGCGTTAACCAATTAAAGTCAGAATTGCTGTCCAGCTTATCAATTTCTTTCATCCATGGTCTAATCGTTGTGTCTACGACTTCGAGGCTTGTCCCTCTCCGCCTTCTACCCTGAATAATAACCCCTTCTCATGGTAGCAATTCACGGCGGTGTTGTCATTATAAAAATGCACATTCCGTGTGATTTATGCGTTATGTTTTGAACAAAAGTTCATAGTGTGTATTGACGCTGTTAGCCCCAGGTTCACGAGTCACCGCTGCCTGTCTTATACGGCATGCCGATCTGCAGTCTGGACATAGCTTCTTCCTTCTCACGGCTCGTAATATGTGTGTATACAGTGGTCGTCTGGATCGAGGAATGGCCCAGCAGCTCCTGCACCGTGCGCAGATCCGCTCCCTTACGCAGCAGCATGGTGGCAAAGGAGTGCCGCAGCTTATGGCTGGAGTACGGCCGGCGCTGGGACAAAGGCACCTCACTCTGGAAGCGGCTGAATGTATCCGCAGCAATCCCTTGGATGCCGCGGATGGAGAGCCGGCGGCCTTTTTGCGAGATAAACATCGCCTCCTCCTTGCTGTGCCAAGGATTAAGACGGTCCGTCAGCGCCTGGTCAAGATACGGGGCAATATCCTCAGGAACTGGGACATTGCGCCATTTGCGTCCTTTGCCGAAGACACGCAGTGAACGTCTCTCTACATTATAATCACTCTGATTCAGCGTATGTACTTCTCCTACCCGCAAACCCATATACGACATCAGCAAAAAAACAGCCAGATTGCGGCTTCTGTATTTGCCGTCTACCGCTGACAGAAACCGCTGCAGGTCTTGTTCATCCAGATAGACCGGCTCACGGTTTTTTTCAGTCTTGGACTTCTTGATTCCGGCGGCCGGGTTGATATTCAGCAGCTCCAGCTCCGTCAGTGCCTTGAAGAGGCAGCTTATTGAGGCATGCTTGCGGTTACGTGTCGCATCACTTACCCCGCGTTCCCGCACAGAAGTCAGATAGGAGACAACCTGCAGCTTTTTAACAGTACCCAGCTCCCGCCCATTCAGACTGCCCAGAAATTCCCGTGCATCAGCAAGATAGGATTTCTGGGTATATGCTGTGTAGCCGGCGTCCTTCATCCAGATCAGAAAGGCATCCAGCTCTTCTTCATATTCAAGCTCCGGCTCATTCATGCCCTGTGCTCCTCCTCTTCCCTCCACATTACAGCATGCTTCTGTACCGTTCCAAGAAACTCACTTAACGCCGGGGATTTCCACTTTTTGCTGTGATATGCAATTTGGGTTGCCACCCGCTGGGATTCATCATTCCAGTTCAGCCGGCCCAGCTTGCCTTCCGCCAATTCCCTGCGGACCGTAATCATCGGCAGGAATGAGATACCGAGTCCAGCCATTACGCACTGCTTGATCGCTTCAATGCTCCAGAACTCCAGATTCGGATCGGGGAATACTCCATGACTGTTCAAATGGCGCTCGAACAAAGTGCGGTAAGTGCAGCCTGTTTCGGTATGCAGAATCGTTACATTTTTAAGATGCAGCGGTTCTACTTCTTCCAATTCCAGCAGCGGGTGATCCAGTGGAGCGACCAGCGCCATCGCTTCATGGATCAGCGTGTCACAGTACATCTCCTTATACTCCGTCTCCGGTTGGAGAAGAAAGGCAAGATCAAGCTCTCCTGAGCGGACGAATTCCGTCAGCTCCCAGCAGGCTCCCGGCTTCAGCGTAATCTGCACCTGCGGATGCCGGCTGCGGAATTCCTTAATAATCCCCGGGAGGCGGAAGGCCGCCAAAGATTCAGGTGCACCAATCCGCAGCGAACCGGATATTTCCGTCTCCGACCGCAGGGCGTTCTCGGCCATCGTGTGCATCTTGGAGATTTCCTGGGCATACGGCAGGAGGCGGCGGCCGGCATCGGTGAGAATGATCTTTTTGCTGATCCGGTCAAACAGGGGCTGCTCCAGTTCTGCCTCCAGCGCCTGAATCTGTGCGGTAATGCTGGACTGGGCGTAATCAAGCTTCTGGGCTGCGCGGGTAAAGCTGCCGGTCTCAACTACAACGAGAAAGGTGAACAGATGCTTAGACTCCATAGTACCTCCTTCAACCTATCGGTTATTCGAATGGATTCCATTCGATAATTCCGTTTTTCCAATGGATCTATTATCTGATACTCTATATTTAAATACAAGGAAAGCGGGACTATTTATATGAAGGAAAATAAATCATTACAACGGAATATCGGGATGCCGCAGGCTATTGCCCTGTACATAGGAGCCGTCCTCGGCTCAGGTGTGTTAATCGTACCCGGACTGGCAGCGGAGATGGCTGGTCCCGCTTCGCTGCTGGCCTGGGGATTCATGACCCTGCTGATTCTCCCGCTTGCGCTGTCCATGGGTCTGTTGTCGGCCAAATTCCCTAATGCCGGCGGGGTATCCCATTTCGTCACCCTGGCCTTCGGCCCGAAGGCAGGCGCACTGGTCGGCTGGTTCTTCCTCATGTCCGTGCCGATTGGCGGTCCTGTCGCTGCACTGACCGGAGCGGGCTATATGACAGCCGCCATGGGCTGGGGCGATCCGGCCAGAATTGCCATCGCTGCAGGGATGCTGGCCATTGGCCTGATTGTCAACTGGATCGGCATGAAGGTTGCCGGTAAAGTGCAGATCGCCGTGGTTATCGCGATTGTTGCCGTACTGGTCTTCTCTTTTGCTGCGGCTCTGCCAAGAATGGAGAGTGTCCACTTCACACCGTTTGTTCCGCATGGCTGGATGAGTGTCGGGCAGGCGGCAGCGATTCTCTTCTGGTGCTTCATCGGCTGGGAGGCCGTCTCACATCTGTCTGAAGAATTCAAGGACCCGCAGCGCGCTGCGGTCAAGGGTGTGACCATCGCTGCGGTCATTGTCGGAGTCCTCTATTTCCTCTCGGCACTCGCTACAGTCGGTACGCAGAGCTATCTCCGCGGAGGAGCCGACTCTTCACTGGTCTGGATCATCAGTCAGCCGCTTGGAGCCTGGGGCGGATTCATTGCCGGACTCACCGGACTCTTCATCTGTACGGCGACGATCATCGCCTACTCAAGCGCTGCATCACGCGTAGCATATGCCTTATCACGGCAGGGATACGCCCCGAAATGGATGGGCCGCTTATCGGCCCGCTATCAGACACCCGTCGGAGCAATCGGCTTCCTGACCTTCTGCTTCACAGCAGTGTTATCGCTCTACGGCGGCGGCCTGCTCTCGATTACGACACTGATTAAATTTCCCAACGCCACCTTCATCCTCACCTATATTGGCGGTTGTGCTGCAGGAATCCGCCTCTTGCGGGGCAGCCGGGCAGGCGTGATGATCAGCTGGATTTCTTTTGCCGCTACGGTAGCCGTGTTTCCGTTTACAGGCTGGGCGATCGTGTATCCGCTGCTGATTACACTGTTGTTTGTTCTGGTGGATTATTTAAGACAGGGGCGTAAACGTGCAGACAATAATCCTGCAGCTACAGGTGCTGAAGAGATTTCCCGGCGCGCATTATAAGAACACTTAAAAGAAACAGGCTGCACTCCTCCTTATTTGGAGGATGCAGCCTGTTTTTCTATATGAGCGGCGGAGTTTCCAGCCCCTGACCAGGGCCTTCCGTTCGGTATACGTTTCAGAAAACTGTCAGATGGTTATGGATGAAGGAGAGCCTGACCTAAATCAGATCTAAGAAGGAGACTATAAACCATGCCAGAAGACAAGAAGATTGTTCTCGAGCCCGCAGCCCAGAAATTCGCTGATGACAACTCCGAGCCTCCCTTTCTGCCCGACCTTGGGCCTGAGAAAGGCCGCGAAACTGTAAATACAGTTCAATCCAGTGAAATATTCAAGCCCGAAGCCGATATCCAGGATCTGACGGTATCCGGCGGCCCTGGTGGTGAGGTGAAGGTACGAATTGTCCGTCCTATCGGCTCCGCTTCTACTTCTCTCCCGGTCATACTCTATATTCATGGAGCCGGCTGGGTATTCGGCAACAGCCATACGCATGACCGCTTAATCCGCGAGCTGGCCGTCGGTGCCGAAGCTGCAGTCGTTTTCCCGGAGTACAGCCTCTCTCCCGAAGCCAAATATCCTACAGCCATTGAAGAAATCTACGCTGCACTGGAATGGATTGCCCAAGAAGGCTCCACTTACGGGCTGGATGCGTCCAAGCTTAGCGTTGCCGGAGACAGTGTTGGCGGCAATATGACTGCGGCCATCACACTGATGGCCAAGGAACGCAGCGGCCCGGCAATCTCCAAGCAGCTGCTGTTCTATCCGGTAACCGATGCAGCCTTCGATACAGAATCATATCACCTGTTCGCCGAAGGATATTTCCTGCAGCGCACCGGCATGAAATGGTTCTGGGATCAATATACCACTGATCCGGAGGAGCGGGCACAGATTACCGCGTCCCCGCTGCGGGCCAGCCTGGAGCAGCTGAGCGGTCTGCCGGAAGCCTTAATCATCACCGGCGAAGCGGATGTGCTGCGGGATGAAGGCGAAGCCTACGCGGCCAAACTCCGCGAAGCAGGAGTGCCGGTTACGGCAGTGCGGTTCCAGGGCATCATCCACGACTTCGTGATGCTTAACGCCCTGGCAGAGACCCATGCCAAAAAAGGGGCCCTGCTGCTGGCAACGGCCTGGCTCAAGCAATAAAGATTACGTTAAAATACGAAATCACATAATGAAAACAGCGGCAGCCATGGATGATATACATCCGGAACTGCCGCTGTTTTATTGAATCAGACTGGTTCCCGGTGGTCAAATGATGGAGATAAACGCGCTACTTCCGCTGGGAATAGAATTCCGCCGCTTTGACAAGCATGTCCTTCAGTGAACTGAAGGAGGTAGTTTTCGTGACATGCTCGTTCAGCTGATCCTGCGGCAGCGACTTCAGCTCCTCTGCTGATCCGGCAGAGAATCCCCCGCTTTGCAGAAGCTCCGTCAATGATTCGAACGGAGTGAACTGTTGCAGAAAAGAACCCGACAACAGTTGGTCCAGCGGCAGCTTCTCCAGCAATTGATCGACAGGCAGCTGGTCTAGCGGAAGCTTTTGCAGCAGCTCACCGACTCCGCCCTCTTTGAACGTATCCACTAATCCTTGTATTTTATCGCCAAAGCCTCCGAAATTGAATCCCATAAAGGCAACCTCCTGATAACTGTAGTTGCTCCTTATTACCCTAAATACCGCTCAGCGAATTATCTAGTTTACATAATGTATGTTATGTTACGTTATTGTTATGATTGTAGTTATGATTGTAGTTATGATTATGTTTATCGTTGTGGCTGTACCTACGGTTACAATATTGTCTTCCTTATTTTAGCAACCAATCCTTGCTCCCGGCGTCTTACTATTTAGTACAAGACACATCAAGGAGATGACTCAGATGCCGCCAATGAAACCCATCCTCACCAGTTTACTCGCCCTTTCCCTGCTCTCATCCCTCACCGCTCTCTCTTCAGCTGACCTCTTGCCGGGTACAGCATACGCTGCTTCCGCGAACAATGCAGTCCCTGCGGTCTCCAAAGATCTGCTGCTGCCCCTGAAGTGGCAAGTAGCCACGGATGGCATGGGCATGTATGACAGCAAGCCGCCTATTATGAATGGAATTCTCTACTACTCAGACAGCAACAAGACGCTGTACGCCAAAAATATAGCTTCCGGCAAAGTTCAGTGGTCCTATAAACAGGGGGCGCATCCGCAATTCGTCACGAATAACTCCGTATTCTTCATCGACAATCAGGAACAGCTCGTCAAAGTATCCGCTGCAACCGGAAAGCTGATCTGGAAGGTTAAGGTGTCGGAGCGGCCTATAGAGATTGGGGCACAGGCCCGCCTGATTAACGGAAAAGTCTATTTTGCCAATGAGTACGGCGTTGTCGCGGCCTATAACCCGGTTACCGGAAAGAAAGTATGGGAGAATAAGAATATTCCTATGTATGCGGGGACTATTTATGGAGAATATTCAGGTGTGTTTGTCGTTTCCAGCACGGTCGATAACATCCGCACCCAATTCTACGGCCTTGATCCGGCTACCGGGAAGCGGCTGTGGAGAATTGAGGGGTTATATAGTTATGTAACTTATCAGAATGGACAACTATTACTCCGTGAGCAGGCAAAGACTGCAGCGGGGAATACGGCAACGGCCGTGCCGGGTTACCAGCTGACTCTGGTACAACTGAATCCCGCTACAGGCAAGATTTCCGGCCGGGAAAACTATAATCTGCTGGACGACATCTCCAGATTGGGAAGTGCCGCTACCTCCATCCAGAACTCTTATGTTTATACGGCAGACGGCAATCTCGACCAGGATGGATATACTCTTACGCGCTTTAAGCGTGGAGCGGATACCGATACGGCCCCCACAAGCTATGCTAGCTTCGGCAACTGGCTGGCCGGTCCCGCGAACGGAATGGCCTTCTTCCAGCATGAGACACAGATTAGCGGAATCAATATTGCGAACGGCAATGTCGTTGCGTTCGATCATCCGGCAGACAAGGTGGAGCACCTGCAGCACGTTGGCAAGGCTGTATTCGCCATTTACAAGAATGGCTATATCTCGATTAACCATTCCGATACCGGCGCACTGCTGGGGATGATCAACAGCGGTTCAAAGTATCCATACTTCGGCAATATAACCATCGATCATGGAACCGCGCTGATTCCTACTGAACACCATATCTTAGCCGTTGCCCTGCCACAAGAATATCAGTAACATACGCGAAGTTTAAACGTTCGTACGCAGAAACTCCCCTATCCTCCGGGCGGCTTCCAGAAGCCGCTCTTCATCCTCAACCAGCGCTATTCTGACGAAACCCTCTCCCTGGCTCCCAAAAGCACTTCCGGGAATTACCGCTACCCCGGTCTTCAGCAGCAGTTCTTGAGCGAAGCTCTGTGATCTTCCGGCTTCACCGTTCACTCCATAGGTCTCCGGCAGCCTCGCCCAGATAAACATCGTTGCTTCCGGCAATGGCACACTCCAGCCTTCACGTGCCAAGGCTTCCACAAAAACATTCCTGCGGCGTTCATACAGTGCAGCCACTCCCTGCTCCGGTCCGGAAGTCATCGCCTGCTCCAGCGCTGCGACTGCCGCTTCCTGGATGGGATCGAAGACACCGTAATCCACATTGCTCTTCAGCTCCCGCAGTGCCCCGACGGCCTGAGCATTGCCCGTCATGAAGCCGATGCGGCAGCCGGCCATATTGAAGCTTTTGGAGAAGGAATGAAATTCAACCGCCGAATCCATCGAACCTGGTACCTGAAGGATACTGACGGGCCGGTAGCCATCGAAGCCCATCTCCGAATAGGCCAGGTCATGAATGATCAGCACGTCCCATTTAAGAGCAAGCTCCACTAACCGCTCCATATAAGCCAGATCTACCGTGACAGATATCGGATTGCCGGGAAAGCTGAGTAATATAAATACCGCTTCACGCCATACCTCATCAGGGATGCTCTCCAGATCGGGCCGAAACGCATTCTCTTCCAGCAGCGGCAGCGGCCAGGCTCTAACGCCGGCTATAGCCAGTGATCCTGAGTAGATCGGATAGCCGGGGTCCGGCACAATCGCCAGATCCCCAGGATTGCAGACCGCGAGTGCGAGATGTGCCAGTCCGTCCTGCGAACCCATCAGGGATACGATTTCTTCATCCGGATCAACTTCAGCATCGAAACGCCATTTCATCCATTTGGCCGCCTGCTTACGGAATGCTTCACTTCCTTTGGAAGCCGGATAAGCATAACTGTCCTCCCGCAGCACTGCTTCGCTTAAGACATGACGGATTTCAGGCAGAGGCGCCCGGTCCGGACTGCCAATCCCGAGATCAATGACCTCCAATCCAGACTTTCGTGCTTCCGCCTTCCAGGCGGCTACCTCAGCAAAAATCGACGACCCCAGATGAGACAGCTTGTCCGATCTCCATTTATGTTCCGGGCTGCTATGTACCAATACAATACCTCCAGCATTTGTTTTCCAATTATTATAGCATGCGTTCAGAGTGCAGAAACCATGAAAGCCTGAGCAAATTTCGCGAATGGGATTATATTACATTAATATATTATTATTCTACTAAATTGACTCTATTTGAGCTGATCACTAGTGCCTGAATTCATATAAAAGTCCCTCAGAACTGAAATAGCGTATAATTTATATTATACGCTGTTTTTTCGGGGTATATTTCGGCCATTTTAGCCCCTATTTCAACGGACCTCACTTCCTTTCAAATGATTTCAGTTCCGGCCGAACCGTAGGTTCCCTCTGGGCATAGGATAGGGGTATACATTACAAAGGTGGGACGTATCATGGCCAAAAACAAGCGCGGCAAAGCACTCTGGCGCACTCCTTCCAGAGCAAGGGGCACCTGTCCGATCTGCGGGAGCACCCGTATTAAGCTATTGTATTTCGGAAAAGGTCCTGCGGGCGAGAAGCTCACCGTCTGCAAGAAATGTGACGGCAAGCAGCAGGCGGCGGTCTGAGCTAATCCCAGCTTCGCCTGCACAAAGAAACGGCTTGCTTGTCCCCTAGGGGAAGCAGCCGTTTCTTCAAGTTAACCCTCTCTCCTGTTCCAGCTTAAGCAGAGACTCATTGCAACTCATGCTGCGGTACCCAGTTCTGAATTCCATTATCCTCGAGTATGCCGAGCGTCACATCGGAAATATGCGGGTCTGCAAGCAGCTTGTCCCTTACCTTGAACTTAATATCGTCGGCATCGGCAAGTGTCATTCCCCGTTTCAGCTCAATGAGTCCTTCTACGTGGTAATAACGTCCCTCCTGCAGAATCCGCATCTGATAAATATCCGTCACCCACGGGTCATCAAAAATAATCTTTGCCACCCGCTCCTCAATCTCCGGCGGTGCAGCCACACCGATCAACCCGACCATGTTGTCGTAGCCTACACGGAAGGCCACCCCGATCATCATGAAGGCAATCAGAATACTGCTCACACCATCCAGCAGCTTGAAGTTTGTAAAAGCGGTAACCAGAATGGCAATCATGGCGAGCAGCCCGCCGCTGGTTGCGACCAGATCCTCATAGTAGACAAGCCGGGTAGGCGGGGCGGCTCTTTTTACATTTTTGAGGGAAGCCGTGAACTTGCCCAGCCCCTTGGCCTCAACCCGTGATTCATGCAGCACCTCGTTCATCGCCTTAACCCAGACGAATCCGTCTGCCGCGATTGACAGCACAAGTACCAGCACATTGATCCAGTAGCCTTGCGAGTCCGTAGCCGGATGCTTCAACAGATGGAAGCCTTCATGCATTGTCTCGTACGCCATGATGGTTACAACAATTACGGCCACCATGCAGAACAGATTAATCACCCGTCCGAAGCCGTCCGGGAAGCGGCGTGTCGGTCTTTTCTCAGCCAGCACACTGCCTGTAAATACAAACATCTGATTCACAGCGTCGGCAATCGAATGCATCATTGTGGCAAACATTGAACCGCTGCCTGTCAGTGCAAAAGCGATTCCCTTAACGATGGCAATACCTGTATTGCCGATAGCAGCCGAGCCTGAGGATTTATTGCCCTTTTTGATTAAGCTTCTTATGCTTTCGTTTGTCTGCTCCATTATCCGGCAGCCTCCTTAAGCTCATATACCGAAATCCGGCAAACGCCTCCGCAGCTGATTTCGTACGGCTCCCGCCGTGGTCTATGTATCTATTTACCCCATGCGGCAATTTTCTATCAGCTGCGGTGAGTTGGAGGTTGAATTACTGGAATCCCGATTTAACCCATAGCTTCGAAATATCCAGAAATCCGAAAGAGCCGGTCTGCAGTCCGAACAGGTTTTGGCTAAGCTGCGCTTTTTTGTTCATATGGCAGCCATAGAGCACCCAGCAGTTGTCGCGCAATTGGTCTTCCGCCAGATCCAGCAGCTCCGCCCGCTTTTCAGCAGGCAGTCGGGAGAAATGCTCCAGTACCCGCTGCAGCGCCAGTTTCTGACGATCCAGCAGCAGATCATGCAGATAGTTCGACTCATTGCGGAAATAATTGATCATCCCCCACTGCCAGTCATCCTCCAGCACCTCTTCGGCAATCAGCAAGTCAGCATAGCCCATGATATCTGCGAGATCGTATTCGGTCAAAGGATGCAGCTGGAGCTTAAGGCCGATCCTCCCGCCGCGTTCCTGCAGCCATAAAGCCTCCTCCTGATCCTCCTTCCGGCTCCGGTAGGCAATCGTCAGCACTTCTCCCCCGTAGCCGCCAGCCTGAAGCAGCGCTCTTGCTTCCTCAAGCGATGGCTCTCTGAACTCCTGCTGATTACTCTTCCAGGGCAAAAAGCTGTCCGCCGGCATAATCCGGTTGCCCCCGAGCTCCCGGATCATGGCCGGCTGATTGTACAATATCCGTAACGCTTGCCGTACAGCCTGCTGATGGTGAAGTCCTTCTCTTCTAAAATTAAACAGGATATAGCGGCAGCCCAAGGCCGGGTAATCAATGCTATGACCCTGCTCTTCCCCGGCAGGAAGCGGGTTGTGCCCGGCATCCGTAAGCTGATACTGGCGGACACTCGATCCCAAATGCGGTAAATACCAGATTTCTACCCGGTCCAGCAGTGGGCGGATTCCGTAATAGAGGTCATATGCGCCTAGCACCAGTACATCCTCATTCAGATCCAGTACCTGATATGGCCCCGTCCCTACCGGATTAGCGGCGAAATCCACATCATAAGGCAGAATAGACATATAGATTGAACTGAACAGATGCAGAAAAAAGGTATTGGGCTGCACGAGGTCAAACCGGATTCGATAATCACTTTCCAGCTCGACATGACAGATATCCCTAAAATGGCTGATCGCCGGACTATTCAGATCGGTCAGACGCTGCAAGGTCTCTTTGACATCCCGTGAAGTCATCCCCCGTCCGTGGTGAAACCTTACCCCCTTACGCAAATAGAACAGGTAACTTGTACTGTCCGGATTGGCCTCCCAAGTATGCGCCAGCCCAGGCAGAAAGCTGCCATTCTCTGCATCATAGGTAATTAATGTACTGCAAATATGCCCCAGCAAATAGGTTTCAAAAGCTGTGTACACCATCGCCGGGTCCAGCTTCTCCATCGGGCGGTTACGGGAAATCCGCAGCACCTCCTGCCCGGATGTGGAGTCCGGCTCACTCCAGAAGCCCATTTGTTTGTCGAGTACTGCCAGCAGGCGTTCCTTAAGCGGCTCGTTCACCTGATATTGGCCAATTAACTCGATCGCCGGTTTAATCCGGCCTTTATGGACCATGTCCTGAAACTTCTCCTCCAGCACCTCGTCCACACTGCGCAGGAACGTCAGCTGCGAATAATTTCCTCTGCCTCTGCCGGGTATCCATGTGATCAATTGCTGTTCCTCAAGCTTCCGCAGAATAAACTTTACATTGCGCGGCGTGCAGCACAGGATGCCGGTTAGTTGCTCAATAGTGACCGGAATGGGCTGCTGTACGATAAAAGCCGGGTCTAAAGCCGCGGCCAAACAGAGATAATTCATGCTGCTATTGTCCATATATCCAGACTCCTTTAAAGGTGAAAAGTCACATGAAATTCTTACACTTTTATTTCATCCTTTTATCTATACAATTATACTTAATTCAGCATCAAGAAGCATTCGCCAAATTCAATCACCCGATTAGGAGACATCTGATTCTATGAAACAGCATTTGCGGCACATTCATCCTCTGGCTTGGACCATTATCATCGGAACGATGTTTGGCCGGCTGGTCACCTCCATGAGTATCCCTTTTCTATCGATTTACCTGACACAAGTCCTGGGCGCTACTGCCACCCAAACAGGATTTACGGTAGCCGTCAGCTCTCTGGCGGGTGTTCTGATCAGCTTCTACGGCGGTTACATATCTGACGTGATCGGCCGCAAAATCGTTATGCTGGTCTCCGTTTTCGGCTGGGCCTGCGTATTCTTCGGCTTCTCAGCCGCGCAGCATTTATGGGTCTTTTTCCTCGTCAATACGCTAAATGGGCTATGCCGTGCAGTATTCGAACCGACCTCGCGAGCTTTACTCTCGGATATTACACCTCCGGATCACAAGCTGCTGGTCTTCAATCTGCGGTATGCAGCGGTTAATCTGGGTGTGGTATTCGGGCCGATCATTGGCCTGCAGCTGGGCTCAGCCAAATCCACATTCCCGTTCATGATCGCCGGGATCGTCTATATCGCCTATGGACTTGTACTGTTCCTGCAATTCTCTGTACACCGTGCCAGCCTGCCGGTTCATGGCGAAGTCCGTACACCGAAGCTGCTTGAAGCGCTGTCCACCACCGGAAGGGATAAGGTCTTCCTGCCCGTTCTGCTCGGTACGATCTTCTGCGTGCTGGGATATGGGCACTTCAGTTCAACACTGGCGCAATATCTGGCGAACAACCCCCATTTCAGTAATGGCAAACAGCTCTTCTCCTACATGCTCTCTCTGAATGCGGTAACGGTGCTGATTGTGCAGTATCCGATCGTCCGTACAGCCAGCAAATTCCCGCCGGTCATTCCTCTGATCCTGGGTAATAGCTGCGTTGCTCTCAGTCTGCTGCTGTTTGGCATGCCTGGCGGAGTCGCGCTGATCATGTTCAGTGTCGTGCTGTTCACAGTCGGGGAAGTCCTGCTCTTCACGATGATGGATATGCTGATTGACCGGATTGCCCGTCCGGAGTGGAAAGGTACTTATTTCGGCACCATCGGCTTCAATAACCTTGGCAATGTAATGGCGCCTATTCTGGGAGGCCTGCTGCTCGATCAATTCGGTACGGCGAATGGTCCGGCCGTATTCGTGCCGCTGGCTTTGACTACCGCGCTGGGTCTGCCTTTCCTGATTACGGCGCACAAAAGGCTCCAGAGCAGAGAGCTTGCCGAAGCTGGCAATAAGGCTAACATAAGTGCCTAAGACATCAATAATCCCCAGACTTGGCTGAGAAGCTTAAGTCTGGGGATTATTTTGACTACCTTGCTCTATAACAATAACATGCTGCCATAAATTCACTCGCGAACTATTGCTTAACAACCACTCACCCTCAATTAGTTAACATAATATTAATTATGTTATCCAATCTCAACAATACATTTTATTCCATGTACTAACCTGACTGCTAATGTATTCCCGAAGCTCTGCCGGTTCCATAATTTCAGCTTGGACGAGCAAAGGAAGCACCTTCTCACACGCAGTCTCATAGTCGTACATATTCGCAGTGATGATCTGGAATTCACCCTCTGGTTCCGTATTCATAACTTCTAACCTCTTACTGATCCCCTGATTATGCACTGGCGTGCGGATGACTACGGGGTAGATTTCCCGTGCTTTGCTGGCATTAATGAAGGCAAGCTCTCCTTCCTTCCAGTATACCTGCAGGGAGAAGTGTTCAGGGATAGTATAGGTCCCCTCTATTAACGACACCGCGGCAAAACGCTCGCATTTAAACGTACGAATAGCCTCTGCCCCCTCGCAAAAAGCGGCCAGATACCAATCGCCCTGCTTGACAACAAGCCCATAGGGATGCAGCTTCCGGCGGGAGAGCTCTCCATTCACTTTGCGGTACTTCGTCTCAATCCGTCTGCCTCGCCACACCGCAGTGCGCAGCGTCTCCAGATATGGCACTGCCGCCCGATCACTCCACCACGGTGTATCATCGAACAGAAAACGGCTCTGCGCGGTACGGATATCCTCCTGATAAGGAGCGGGCAAGCTTGCTTCGAGCTTCAGCAGAGCATTTTGGAGCAGAAGACCGGTCTCGCCCGAACCGCCTGCTGGCATCCCCATCCCTGTCAAAAACAGCTGAATCACCTCTTCGCCATGCAGCCGCCGCAGATTCACCGTATAGCCCTCCATCAATGAAATCCCGCCGTTCGGCCCGGTTGTGGTAACGAGAGGAATGCCCGATTCAGCCAGGACATCAATATCTCTGTAGATGGAGCGGACAGAAGTTTCGAGGGCCTCTGCCAGAGCAGCTGCCTTCATCCTGCCCCTGGATTCAACCAATAAAAGAATTGCAATCAAGCGGTGCAGCCGCATCCTATCCCTCCAGTTTCTATTTCAATGACGCATCGTTTCACAACTCTATTCTTGCCACTCAGTTGTCAACAATAGGACGTTATGATGAATGTATCAAATCTAAGGAGCTGCTGTAAATGAATATTGGCATATTGGGAACAGGTTTTGGAGCCTATCATGCATCGATCTTGAAGCAACTGGAGTCTACAGACCGTGTGGTCGTCTTCGGACGTAATGAAGCCAAGCTGCTGAAGCTGAAGGAAGAGCTTGGGGTAGAGATCACGTTGTCTATAGAAGATATAATGTCTGATCCCGGGCTGGATGTAATAGATATCTGTCTGCCTTCTGCGCTTCATAAGACTTATGCTGTGGAGGCACTGAGACGCGGGAAGCATGTATTTTGCGAAACGCCGGTTGCCCTGGAGCCGGAAGATGCACAGGAGATGCTCTTGGCTGAACAGCAATACGGCCGGAGAATTCTGGTCAATCAATTCATCAAATTCGATTATGCCTATGAATACTTATATAAGGCAGTTCAAGAACTAACATACGGCAAATTGCTGCAAGTCACCTTGCGCCGGGAAACGGCACCGCTATGGGGAGACCTGGGCCTCTCCAAGATCGCAGCTAATCTGATGATTCATGATCTGGATTTCATCGAGTGGCTGCTGGATTCACCTGCACCTTCTGCGGTCTGGGGTACCTCTGGAGCTAAAAACGGTCAAGCATTAGTGCATGCTTCCTTCTCTCAACCTGAGGTGAGCGCACAGCTGATTGTCTCTTCGCAGATGCCGGAGTCTTATCCTTTTACCGTCGGTTATGAAGCTTATTTCGATCAGGCGAAGCTGGTGTTCCACGAGGTCGGTTATGCGAACGGGGATATAGAGGCCAGCTTAACCGCATATACGTCTATAGGCAAAGAGAGTATTCCATTGACTCCTAACAATCCTTATGAAAAAAGCTTACGCCATGCACTCCAATGTCTGCAGGACGGTACGGACTCTATCCTCTCTCTGCAGCATGCGCTGAAGTCCCTGGAAATGGCGTCAAAATTGACGGAAGTACTCCGTTAATTATTCGCGATAAATACTGTTGATTTCTGTAGCTGGTTGTGGTACTTTCATCCTTTTTTCTATCTTTTTGTGGATAGGTACGTATTGAATTTGCAGAGGAGTGAGGTAGCTAAGTGGAGTAATTGGGGAAGACTTTACTATTATGAATTTTTCATATGTTGAAATAGTATAATACATAGAGGAAGGTCTGTTATTTTTAGAGATAAATACAGATTGTTAGTTAACATAATTATATTTATGTTACCCTAGATAGAGTTGAATGCTATATCTTCCCAAAATCAATGCAGCGGCAGCTCTTTGCACAGGATCAATTTCCTTGGCTGCCGCTCTTTTACAGAAACTTTATCATTCCAGCCCCTGCCGTTGGCTTGCAGCCAATCTAACTCACTGTCATTGCACGCGCGAATCCTTCGAGCTTATTCATCGATAATCCAGCTCCAGCTTCATTCCCTTTCCCCTTGACCATCCGCAGAACCCATTTGTCCAGTGCTGAAATTCTCTCCGGATAAATCTCATCGCCCAGGATTTCCTTGGCAAGTGCCTTCTTGTACAAAACCTCCGGATAAGCTTGCTGAAGCTCCTGCTCCGCTTTCTCCCCCGTCATCCCTGCACAGATGAATAACCCGAGCCGCTTACCCGACAGCTCCTGTACATTTTTGGAAGTGAATGCCGCCATTTCTTTACGGATTGTACCGTAGTAGATGGAACCGCCCAGAATCACCGTGTCATAGGCAGCCAGCGCCGGCACTTTGGCATACTTTAGATTCACAGCCTCAGCCTCTCCAAGCCTCAATTTCAACAGAAATGCCGCTTTCTCGGTACATCCATACTTGCCTGCATATAGAATCAGTGTTCTATTACTCATATTATCCGCCGCTCCTTATCTATGGTAAATGGGTTTGAAGACTATCCCGGTTCCTGTACATTGCTTAATACAAGGTATAAACAAACAATAGCACCTAAATTAAACGCAGGAAACGCTATCAGCTCTACCGTGGATACACTTACTCCCGCCCTCAGCATCCCAATGATCATGGCAGTGATGGAGGTTAGCAGGGCCGCAGCTTTTACTATGACTACAGAAGCAAGCAGATAACCATAAGGCCGTCTGCGAATGAGCAGTACTCCGGTAATTGAAGATAGCGGAACAACAATGGCTAAATCGAGTGCCTGAATCACTAATGTGCTGTAATGCTCCAACCCTTCGGGTGCTATCCCTTGGCGATAAGAACCAGCGAGCCTGCCCAGCCATAACAACATGATCATTAATGAGGTGAAAAGCAGGAATACACCTATGCTTTGTGCCGGTAAACTTGGTCTAAAGAAACGTTCTACCTTCTCCTTCTCTAATGACAGCAGAGTCAGAATAAATGCAAATAAGCTGGATGAGAATAATATTACATAGATTAGAAACAGGTTATTGTACATAGACAGGAAGCTGTAGGACGCATAAGTATACGTAAAATATCCCAAGGCTCCAGCTAACAGCAGCCGCCCTCTGACCAGCCCTCTGAAGCTCATAACCAGTGAAACGAGCAGCAAGGGAACCCCCAGTACCAGTGTAACTCCATCCTGGGCTTTGGCCTGGGCAACGACAGAAATTGAATCATTTTTATAGATTCCGCTACCATATAATTCGACCTTCTCACCCCGGATTGAGGTAAAGGATTCAGAACTCCCTTTCACCCCCGGTCCGTGACCTGACAGCAATCCGTACCCCGACGCGGCTATCGCAAGGATAATAATTAATCCCGTTAAAATGCCAACTGACCGTCTATACCCCATCGCCTTCTACCCCTTAACCGAATAATCGTAAAAACTCATTCCCTACTCCCTGCAATAAGCACCATTAACTCGACATGCCGGGCAATCAGCGCCTCCTTCTGCTCCTCCGGCAGATTCTTCTCGACGCTCAGCCTCATGATCAGTCCAAATGCCGCACTCCAGATCACTTGGGCAGTAAGTTCAATTTCCTCCTCTTGGCGGGCTGCCATCCCTCTGAATTGGCGTAGAGTCCTGCAGAGCATGCTGATCGCATTACGCTCCAGTGCAGCCCCTTTATGCAGTACTGCAGTATGGTTAAGTACAGCAGGCGAATCATTAAGCATCACATTCCGGTACTGTGATCCTTCCGCGGTGGTCATCCGGATAAACTGTGACAGCGACTGGCTTAAGTTATCCTCAGCCGATACTTCACTCCGCGCAGTGTCTGATCCGGCTGTTAGCCCGCCCATCAACTCCCTGTACCCCTGCTGAAGAAGCTGCTCCACTATATCCTCTTTTCCCTGAAAATAGTGATAAATGATCCCGGCGGAATACTCCATCCGTTCAGCAATCTTGCGGATAGACAGCTGCTCAATCCCCTTCTCGGCCACTAGTTCACCAGCCGTTGTCAGAATTAAATTGCGCATCGCTTTCCGTTCCTGCTCTTGCCTTTCTTCTTTGCCCATGATTGTAAGACTCCTTTAACAAGGCGTTAATTAATTTAACACTGTAATGTTTTTAAACATTGTTCAATTCAGATTATATGCACCGGGATACCTTAAAAGATGTGATTATTTTTACATTTTGAGAAATCGACCCATTGCACGAGCAGAAAAAGCCCGGGACTAATCCCCGGAGGGCATCCCAAGCTTTGCTTTAAGTTCACTTTTAAGTTCTCTTTTCATTGCAATCCCGCTTTAGCCGATTAAACTCAGGAATTAGTTAACATAATCATTATTATGTTAACTAACCGTTACCGTCTTGCGTTTTTTCTCCCGGAAGATCCATTTAAACAACGGCGGAACCGCAAAAAAGATGAAAAACGTCCGGAATAACTGATAGCCCGCCACCGTTGGCAAATCCGCCCCTACCTCATGCGCGATCAGACTCATCTGATCCATCCCTCCGGGAGCAAGACTGAGCAGCGCGGTTGCTGATGATACCGAATCCAGATAAGCGAACAGCAGACTGAGGCCATACGCCCCTGCTATCAGCACTGCCCCGCTGCCTACAGCCAGCGATAGAGTCAGCAGTTTATTGTTCAGCTTACGCGGATCGAGCAGCAGTCCGACATATACCCCAATCATCAGCTGCGCGGCATTGATTAGAGCATCCGGAAGCGCTGGCCCCTGAAGACCGCTGATCTGCAGAATTGCCGTAATAATAGCCGGACCGAGGAGATACGCGGTGGGAAATTTAATCTTTTGGCCTACAATTCCGCATACCGTACAAGCGACGCCAAAATAAAAGATATTCGGGAATAGCCCTCCCCACCCGGCCGCAGATTCAACCAGAAGAGGTGTATTCTCTCCCCCGCCAGCGTGGCTGGCAAACAAGGGACTGTAGATCAGCAGCGGCACACAGATAATAATCATCATCAGCCGTACCACCTGAATGACGGTTACAACCGTAAGATTGATATCCTCCGACTCTTCGGCCAGCACCAGCATCTGGGTTAAGCCGCCAGGGATACTTCCCAGCAGGATGGTCTTGTAGTTGGTTCCCGACACCTTAGATACAATCACCGCAATTCCGGCGCAGAACAGCAGCAGAAGCGTAGTCATAAGCAGCATAGAGGGCAGCTGATAAGCTATTTGATTCAGTGCAGAACCGGTCAACGAGAGACCAATCGTATAGCCGACGATAATCATCCCTGTATTCCGTATTTGTCCGGGCCAGATATATACTTGCTTACGCAGATTGGAACCGGTCAGCACAGCGATCATAGGGCCGAGCAGCCAAGGCAGCGGGAGATGCAGCAGCATAAAGATGCCCCCGCCAGCCAAAGCGGTAATCAGGGTCATCAGAACATATAGCGGATTACGCCGGGTCACAGATAGGGTTGACATCAACAATCCTCTTTTCCAGCCCATTCAGCTTGGTTCATATTGGAGAGTATAGATGTGATTCAGTCCGGCAAGGGTCTCACCGGTAATCACCAGCTCTTCTACAACGTTAACAGGCCGGCCTGCAGCCTGCAAGAACTTATCCGCTTTGGCAAAATAAAACCGGCCGAGCAGTCCCAGCGCTTTGGTGCTGTAATGCATAGGAATGGCAACCGCCGGCTGCAGCTGCTTCACCACTGCCGCTGCTCCAGTACCATCCAGCGTCATTCTTCCGCCGACAGGAATCATCAACACATCAACCTCCCCTATCTGCTCCACTTGCTCTGGGGTCAGAATATGGCCGAGGTCACCGGCATGACAAATCCGCAGTCCGTCGACGGTGAAGACAAAGACCGTATTGCTGCCTTTTTTGGCCCCTTCAACATTATCATGATAAGTGGGCACCCCATGAATCTCCACTCCTTTTACACTGAAATGCCCTGGGTTATTAATTAGTTCGTAGTCGCCTTCAGCGATATGAACCTGGTTATGATCCTTATGCTCATGGGTGACTGCCAGTATATCCGCCCTAACCCGGGGCATCCGGTAGCCTAGGAATTTCCCGTACGGATCAATCAGAATTACCGTCCCCTGCTCCGATGTGAGCTGAAATGCGGAGTGTCCAAACCAGTGTATTCTCATTTAATCTCCTCCATAATTGAATAGTGCTATTAAATTGTGCATTTATTTGCACATTTTAAATCAAAAAAAGCATGTGTTTGGAGAACGGCCACGGAATCCCAGCCGTCACTCCACCAAATCAGCAACCGTATAGGATTTCAGCACATGCTCAACCTGGAAACGGATATCCGTCATAATCTGATCGAAGGACTGGCGGACCTTCTGTCCAAACAAATGATTGCCTGTAGTGTCCAGCATGCCGTCCAGCATAGGTACATCATCATGCATGGACAGATATACCTCTGCCAGGGTAATATCTCCGGGTTGTTTAGCCAGCATATAGCCTCCACCCCGGCCTTGACGTACCTCAATATAACCGGCTTCAGTAAGCCGGGACAGGATCTTGCGCAGCGCTGTCGGCTCGCAGCGGATCTGTTCAGCAATCTCCCTGCTTGAGTACTGTTCCTTAGATGAAGCGAGCACGACTAACGCCTGCAATCCATAACCAAATCGTTTGAGCTCTGCCATGGGAAGTAGTGACTCCTTCACTGCTACTAATATGTGCAAATCATAGCACACTTAATATCTGCATACAACCTTATTAAACGGCTAATCAATACTAGCTATCTTCCATTCACCTTGCTTGTTTTTGAGCAGAGAGATCTCATTAGCTCCATCAATAATATATCCCTCTGAAGTCATCCGGGTATAGCTGACGATGAAGGCAGCCCGTTTGGCCCCTTCCATAGGAATGCCCCGGACGGTCAATTCGGAGAAATGATAGACATTCTTATGATCCAGAAAATACTGCAGAGCTTCATTAAGCTGCGGTGAGTACAGAGTAGAGTCGAATTTCTCCTTATCCCCTGCCGCCCAGGCTTCAAGACAGTCCATCGTTTCCTGCAGCGCTTGCTTTTTCCCGGGATCACTTCCTACATCCGGCGCTGTTAAGAACACACCCGGAGTGATAGGCGGTTGCTTCTTCATATATTCAACATCTCTAAGCATATCAATGAACACAGGAAGCAAAGTTGTACGTTGTTCATCCTGTATATGGATTTCCGCCCTGTAAGCCTGATCTTTCGCCGTGAAGTTGAATGCTTCGGCCGTCTGGCTTCCATTTACTTTGCTTCCGAGGTATTCCTTATATTTCAGCAGCACCAGATCATTACCTGGCCCAAATTCTCCATCACCAGCTGCCGTATCCGCTCCGTCAAGTTTAATTAAAGTAATATAATTCTGTTTATCCTGTGTGCCCCAGGCAGACCTTCCGTCCTGTTCAAACCGCACCATTGTTTCGGGCATGAACAACCCCAAAGGCAAAGTCTGATCTGCCGAGAATGAAGCTTGTACAACCTCTCCCTTAATCACATAACCTCTGCCGCTCTCGGTATAATCCGGCACTGCCGGAATCAGCGCGACTGATTTGTTGGCTACAGGCCGCTCGGTTTGGACTACAGCCGGAGTTGTGGCGGCCGGAGCAGGAGTAACGGATACTGCAGCTGTCGTTGCGGACGGCTGTGCCATCCCCCCGGCACCGGACGAATTAATCTCTGCCCCGTTGCCGCAGCCTGAGCTGAACGCTAATACAACTGTAATGCAGCCCGCTCCGAATACACTCTTACGCATGGACATTTGTGATCACCTCAGTTACCAGACGCTGGAAGCGCCCTAAAGTTGCGCGTCATTCAGGTAAGTGTATGTGATGAACCGGTGAATTTATTCAAGTTCAGACGTTCGCATTTATTTCTTAATCCGATTAGTATTTAATGTGCTGAAGTATTGACTGGGATTGCCTTGCCGGGAGTTGAACCTCTCCTGGAACTCCCCTCCTGTATATGAACCGATCACCCGGTGCCAGAAGTTACGCGCAGGCGTATTCGCGCGGATCTGCGAGACCTTCCAGTCGCCGGGGAACATATCGAACAGCCGGTGTGCAGCCCAGGTTCCTACGCCGCTGCGGCGGTATTTCTGCATCACAAAAAACTCCGTCATATAGAACTGTCCCTCCGGATCACGCAGTAGCCGGTCTACAAGCGCAAAGCCGGCAATATTGCCGTCTACCGTGAATAAGTAGGCAAACTTGTTTAGACCGCTGTTCCAGTAGGCCTCCAGCCCGGGATAAGACGGAAACAATCCGTCACGGTCCACCTGCAGCTCCAGGTACCGCGTAAAATCATACAAATAGAACTGCATTAATCTGCTTATAATCTGCTTCTGCTCTTTAGGAACCAGCTCGATTCCAAGTTCCATCAGGTTCACCTCTGCCGTTTTCGTTTACTTCACATCATATAACTTTGTCACATCAGGAGCAAGGGCACTGCCTTTCCCGGAAGCAGATTCAAGCCATAAAATGCTAAAACATGTTAAGATAGAATGACAGCCCTATCGGGCTTCCGGCAAACTATAAAGAAGGTGATTCCTATCAGTATTCAAAAAACCACCGACCGGAAAAACCTCGACCAGCGTCTGCCGCAGATGCCCTGGTTCGTCCAGCAGTTCATTGATTATAAACGTCCGGATCTGTCCCCCTCCACGCTGCTGGAGTATATCCGTGACTATGAATCCTTTTTCGGATGGCTGCGCGGTGAAGGTCTGTCCGTGGCTGCCAGCAATACTGAAATTACGCTGCTCGATCTGGAGACCCTGCATATGGACAGCATCGTCGGCTACCGCCTGCATCTGACAACCCGGGCTGAGAGTGCGAATACACGCGTTACCGTGTCCCGCAAGCTGTCCGCGCTTCGCTCCCTTTTCCACTATTTAAGCCAGATTGCGGAGGATGAGAACTTTTATCCGCTGCTTAAGCGCAATATTATGGCCAAGGTGGAGATCAAACGGATTCACAAACCGAAGGATACGGCCGCCAAGCTGAAGGGCAAAATTCTGGAGGATGAGGAGCTGCTGGAATTCGTAGGCTATATCTACGAGGGGTATGGCAAGGATGTAGAAGCCAACAAGCAGGCTTATTATTCTTTTCAGCTGAACCGTGAGCGGGATGCCTGTATTGCCAGTCTGATTCTGAACTCCGGCCTGCGCGTATCCGAGGTAGTCAATCTCAATGTGGATGATCTGGATGTGAACAACAAGCTGCTCTATGTCTTCCGCAAGGGTCATAATGACGAAACCTTCAAGACCCCGGTCTATTTCCGCGAGCAGGCCAAGGATGATCTCAGCCTATACCTCAGCCTCCGCCAGTCCAGATACAAGACTCCCAAACGGGAAAAAGCGCTCTTCATCACCCTGCCAAATGGCAGCACTGAGGGCAAACGGATGACCAAGCGGGCGATTCAAGAAATGATTATCAAATACGCCAAGCGGTTCGGCAAACCTTATCTGACTGTACACAAGCTGCGGCACTCCTTCGCAACCGACTATTATCTGCAAAATGATATTTACAGGACGAAAGAACAGCTTGGACATGCTTCAACTGAAACCACCGAAATCTATGCCCATCTCACGGACAAAACAATGTCAGAAGCTATTGAGCGCCGTCTGGAGAGTGAATCCCCCCAATAGTCTGACATTTCCGGAAGACTCGGGCTGAGTCTCATTAATTATGTGGAGGTATTATTCCTTTGATTGAAAATTATTTAAATTGGACTGAAACTCAGGATACTGGACTGCATGAGCTGCATTCTGACTGCCTGAACTGCTTTGGCCTGTGCTGCGCGGCGCTCCCTTTTGCCGCTTCGTCCGACTTCGCTATAGATAAGAATGCCGGACAGCCCTGCCCCAATCTGCGGGAGGACTTCCGCTGCGGAATTCACACGGAACTGCGGGAGAAAGGCTTCCGGGGCTGCACAGTGTATGACTGCTTCGGAGCCGGGCAGAAGGTCTCCAATCTGACCTATGGAGGCCGTGACTGGCGGCAGGCCCCTGAAACCGCCGGGCAGATGTTCGAGGTCTTCCCGGTGATGCGCCAGCTTCATGAGCTGCTATGGTATCTGCGGGAGGCGATAGCATTCCCCGGCGCTGATATTATGCATGATTCTCTTATGCTGATGATAGAACGGACCTTGAATCTGACTACACTCAGCCCAGAAGAACTCCTGACGCTAGATGTGCCTGTTCACCGCGCTGAAGTCAATGAACTTCTGCTGCGCGCCAGCGAATTGGCACGTAATGCCGCTTGGGCGCAGCTGACACCGGCTCCCAAGGGGCAGAAAAACTACGGCCGCGGGGCAGATCTGATCGGCGCCAAGCTGCGTAAGGCCGATCTCCGCTGTGTCAGCTTACGCGGCGCTTATCTGATCGCCGCTGACCTCAGCGGTGCAGATCTGCGGCATGCCGACCTGATCGGCGCTGACCTCCGCGACACGAATCTGAGCGGCGCCGATCTGCGGGATAGCCTCTTCCTTACCCAAGCGCAGCTGCAAGCCGCTAAGGGAAATTCGGCTACCAAGCTGCCGGGATCGCTTACGCATCCTGAGCACTGGTCAGCGGACAAAGGGTGCGACTAAGTTAGGCTGCTCTGCTGTTTTATATAGCAACAGGTGGCTAGTTACTGGCGTATTTGTGTGTTGATTGAGGTTATCAGACTGTCTGTACCATATCTTCGGGTACAAGCGCATTTGTACACCTGATTCTCCCCTTTTCAGCCGCATGCGGATGATCATGGGTATCCTTATGCCTGATTCGGGCTTTACGCGACAAAGCAGCGGTTTGAAGCGTACTTCTGCTTCTGAGCTTAGATTATCGAGAAACCCGGGTCGTAGTCGACCCGGGTTTCTTTGTGATATTCATTAAGTATTCTGAGAACTTAGGGCTTTCCCTTGTAACCCGTCTTTCGGGAGGCGCATTATGAAAATAGGAGCACGATGGGATGATCCTGCTGGCAGGTTGCTCTACTTTTTTTGATTTTCTATTGTGAATTTTTCATATGTTGCAATATTAGAATTAATCCCGTTGCTGCCCATAGCAGAATTGAAAATATTCATATCAAGTTAGCCTTCATCACAGTAAATATTGGACCTTTTAGTCTGTTGGGGCAAGATTTTACGATTTCAACCAGCAGTGTGTGAGGAGGAACGGATTACTTTGCCAAATCTTGCACAGAATACAACAATTCCCTTATGATTCCGGCTATAATCGAGAATTGTTGTATAAAAGGCATCAATTCTCCTCCCCCAAGCCGTTGAGCGAACCAATTCTTGTATTTCATACAACAATCTCTCTGAACACCCCGATATCTTGGGGTCCGAGTTGCATTACGTACAACATTTAAGCCGCTACGATATGAAACTTAAGCAAACTTAAGCATCTCATGCACTACCAGTAAGTCACTTTTCTATTATGAATTTTTCATATGGTGAAAATATTAAATAAATTATAATACCATACATCAAGCGATAGTAACATCAAGTGATAGTAACACATCAAGCGATAGTAACATCAAACGATAGTAACACATCAAGCGATAGTAACATCAAACGATAATAAGTCATCAAACGTTAAAATACATTAAACGGATAATAAGTCATCAAACGTTAAAATACATTAAACGCCTACGTTTTATCCGCACTCATAAGTTGTTCAACCCCAGTATTCCCCTTACATTTTCTCACAAAATGACATACTCAGCATGACCATACGCTTGTCCATGCTGATGAGCACCCATCTATGAGGTTTCGCCCAGGTTCGGGTTCGCGCGTCCGCGTCCGGGTTCAGGTTCGCGCGTCCGGGTTCGCGCCCGGGCTCTACTTGCTCTACTTGCTTCTGCACAGTTCCTTAACCTTTCCTTTCAAAGCTGATATGCGCTTCTGTTGAGGTTCCCGTCTCCTCCACTATTCACCCCCGGATCTCCCCCGGCAGCTTAAGTACGGTTACCTTATCCCCGGAATTCATCTGCCCGCTATCCGGCGGAATGACGATGAGGCAATCGCTGTCTTTGATCGTAACCGTCACGGAGGATTCGTCAACGCCGGCTGGATATGCATAGAGAACGCCCTCCCGGATCTCCAGCCGGGCCCGGACATACCGGGTGAAGGAGTTTACCCGCTTATAATCCACGCCAAGCGCAGCAGTCCATTCCGGCAAAAAAGGCCGCGCCGCCCCCTGCATCAGCCCGATGACAGGCCGGGCGAACAGCTGGAACCCTACAAAGCAGGCTCCCGGGTTGCCTGATAAGGCCAGCAGAATAGTCCCTCCACGTACTGCTGCAGTTGTAACGCTGCCCGGTCGCATGGTTACTTTGTTAAACAGCATTTCGCCGCTTTGCTCGCGGATCAGATCACCCATAATGTCATAATCTCCGACGGACACACCTCCAGTAGTAATTACAAAATCATAGCTCTCCAGTGCCATCTGGACTTTACTCCGGGCAAGCTCCAGATCATCAACAATTGCACCAAGCATTACGGGTTCTCCGCCTGCCTCCCGTACAAGCGCCTCCAGCATAGGAGAGTTGCTGTTGCGGATTTTGCCTGGAGCCAGCGGCTCGTCCACCTCAAGCAGTTCAGTCCCGGTGGCGAAGATTGCTACCTTAGGTTTGCGATGCACGGGAACATTCGCGACACCCAGCGCAGCCAGTGCAGCGATATCACCGGCACCGATTATTTTCCCCTCAGGCAGCACCAGTTCTCCTGTCCCCAGCTCCAGGCCGCGCGGCGTAATATGAAGACCCGCCGCTTGCGGCTTGCGAACGCCCACATAAGTAACACCATCTTCCATCCGGCTCTCTGTGGCTTCCAACATAATTACAGTGTCCGCTCCATCCGGAACCTGTGCTCCGGTCATGATCCGCGCAGCAGTCCCCGTAGAAATCTCTCTTGACGCTACTGCGCCGCAGGGAATAACATCGACCACCTCAAGCCACACCACGCTGTTATCGCCAGCCGATGCTGTATCTGCTGCGATAACTGCATAGCCGTCCATACTTGAGCGGTCAAATGCCGGAAAAGGATGCGGTGCATGAACGGACTGGGCCAGATAGCGCCCGCAGCTTTGATTCAAGGGCACTTCTTCATGTGTAAGTGGTGTTGCATATGCTGTCAACCGGGCCTGAGCCTCTCTAACCTGAAGCGCCGAGCGCTGAAATTTATCATTGGTATATTCCTTGTTATGGTTCTCTGGGTTAGCCATGGAAGTAGTCCATCCTCCTTGTTAAGTTGGCAGTTTCCTGCATCTGCTAAGCTACGCCCATTTTAACATGCAGCACTACAAAGGGAAATTCAGCTCCGGGTTGCTCACACGCAAAAAGGGACGCATACGGCCTGTAGCAGGCAGTTGCATCCCTTAATCTCAATACATTTCAGTTGTTAGCAGACTGATCTCTTCTGCTCCATGTTAACCTTAAGACGCACGAATCACTCGGACATCAGCCGGAATGACAGTTTCACCTTCATAGAGCATGAACCGGCCATTCTGCCATTCCACACGCAGCAGCCGTGAATCATCCGACTGGTACTGCCAGACATGCTGTTCTCCGCCATTCATGTATGGAGTCTGGCCTGTAACTGCTGCATACCCCTCGTATTCTTCCTCCAGATAAAAGGTACAATCATCCAGCTCCAATGTAGCCGGTACCTCGGAAGGGCTATCCAGACGCCCGTCGATCGGATGATACAATCTGTATTGCAGCTGTTCCCGTTCTTCAATATACAGATAGGAAATCTGGCTTCCGTCGCGAAGCGTCAATACAGCAGCATTGCGGCCGCTGGTCTTCGTCCGGCCCGTTACTTCGTAGGTTACCAGAGATACTTCGCAAATATCTCCGGGAGACAGGTCGAGCATGCTTTTGGGCGCAGCGGGCGCCTCCGGCTTCGAGAACATATTACCGATCCTTTTCCATAAACCCAAAGCCATCAATCCTCCTAAAAGTTTTGTTAGCATACACTACGTCGATTTTTCTTCGCAAAACTCGCTTCAAAAGCATCCGCTTAGTTGTGTCAGAGTAAGTATGTTATCCACGAATAAATGCAGCAATAATTAAAGCCCCGATTACATGCAGAGAGCCTGCAAGCAGACCGTAGCCGACTTTGCCCAGCTGAGTGCCATGATCGAGATCAAGCTTGCCCACCCTGCCCAGCAGCAGCTCGGCTGATTTTTCCAGAACGAACAACAGTACAAAAGATACAATAGAGACAACAAGCGCTTCCCCAAGCCGGCTAGTCGCAGCAATGGATGACGATAAAATATAGCCCTGAGCCCCCAGCTTCAGCACAAAGCGCGTAGTGACTGCCATATTGCCTGCTTTGAGTTCTTCCAAATCATCATAACGGGTAAACAGCGAATCCACGAACATCAGCACACACAGCAGTACTGCGCCGCTGACCGTCCACACTACCATGGACACCAGGGTATGGAAATCCATTGCTTTAGCCCCCGCTTGTTCAGATTACCTTCCAGGTAAGACAAAGATAAGGCGAAGGAGAAACCGCTAGTTCTGTCTCCCCTTCGCCTGTGGACAACCGCCTGAACTCCGGCTTATGCCAATATATTATTGTTTGTCGTACTGCTTCATCAATGCAGCCAGCTCATCCTCAACCGCCTGGTCTTTACCCAGCTTCTCGAATTCATCATCCAGCGATTTGTTGCCGGAGCTCATCTCGTTGCTGGCTTCTGCCTGCGCTTCTGCCTGAAGCATCTTGTCTTCCATCCGTTTGAGACCGGCGGAAGCCGAATCGGAGCTGAATCCGCTCATGGCTTTGTTGATTTCAGTCTGCGCCTTCGCTGCGTTGTAACGGGCAACAAGGGTCTCACGTTTGTTCTTCATCTGTGTAAGCTGCTTGCGCATTTCTTCGAGCTTGCCGCGGAGATTGTCCGCCGAAGCCTTATTCTGGTCGAAGCTGGTTTTGTACTCTACAAGCTTGGCTTCAGCCGATTTCTTCTCTTCCAGTGCACGGCGGGCCAGATCGGCATTACCGGCTTGAGCAGCAGCGTGCGCCTGCTGGTTACGCTTGTTCACCAGAGCTTCCTGCTCTTCGTACAGTTGCTTGAACTTCTTCTCAATAGCGATCTGGGCAGCTACCGCTTTCTCGGCATCTTCCAGATCCTCGGTCATATCACGAATGTATTGGTCGGTCATTTTGACCGGGTCTTCCGCTTTATCAATAATCGCATTCACATTGGACATGGTCAGATCACGCAATCTTTTAAATATAGACATGGTTCATTCCTCCAAAATAAAAGTTAGTTGCTCATTTGGTATCTTTTACGCAGGGAGTGCCACTATCGTTTCAAAAATTGTTAAACATTCTGCAATAAATATTGGTCCACTTTGGTATTCACAATATTTACGATTTCCATAATGCCCTCTTTGGTCAGATTGTCATAATGAATTCCCATCACAACCGTGACCGTCCGGTTCAGCGCTGCTGCTGCCCGGAGTGCAACCGATTCGCTGATCGTATGCTCCTTATGATGCGGGACCGCTGAAGTCATGACCCTGGCAGTGTCACCATCCATATAAGCGGTGCTTGCCGCACCGATATGACGTACACCTCCGGTAATTAGCAGCAGCAGGTCACGGCCAACCGTGATTTCAGACAGCTCAATGTCATCAGGATGCGGCTGATCGGATGTCATAACAGAATTCCCCCTACTCATTATATTAACCATGGCAAGTGAAGATCTCTCAGGCTGTGCAAAAAAGTTATGCAAAATCGCAGGATCAGCCTTCCAGCTATACAATACCGCGGATTTCATCCAGCGAGCTGATATTCTCTTCAGCCATAAACTGCTGCAGTTCTTCGACAAGCGTTCTGCCGGCCCGTAAATTCATGAAGTTGTACGTTCCCACTTGAATGACGGCTGCCCCGGCCATAATGAATTCAATAATATCGGTAGCAGAGGTGATGCCGCCCATCCCGATAACCGGAATGGATACTCGTTTGGATACCTGATGCACCATCCGCAAGGCTACAGGCTTAATGGCAGGTCCGGACAGACCGGCATACAGATTATTAAATACACTGCGGCGGCGGCGCACATCAATCTTCATTCCTGAGATCGTATTGATCAGTGAGACGGCATCCGCTCCCTCAGCCTCACACATCTCAGCCATCTCTGCGATATCCTCGGCGTTCGGCGACAGCTTCACGGCCAGCGGAAGACGGGTTGCTGCTCTAACTGCCCGGACAACCTCAAGCGCTGCCGGAGTCTTCACGCCGAAGGCGATGCCGCCTTCCTTCACATTCGGACAAGAGATGTTCAGCTCGATCATATCCACTGCCGGTTTGCCTGTAAGCAGTCGGGCATCCGCATCACGCTGGATCAGCTCGGCGCCGAGCACGTAATCAGCCAGCGTGTTGCCGCCCAGATTCACGATACGCGCCGTGTCCAGTGTCTCCCAATATGGGAGCTCCTTGGCCAGGAAGGCTTCCACTCCCGGATTCTCAAGTCCTACACTGTTCAGCATGCCCGAAGCTGTCTCATACACGCGTACACCGGGATTTCCCGCTTTGGCATGGAGAGTGAGCCCTTTGCCGGAGATTCCGCCAAGCAGGGACACATCATAGAGCTTGCCGTATTCACGGCCGAAGCCAAACGTACCCGAAGCCATAACAATCGGGTTCTTGAAATGAACACCGGCAATAGTAGCAGTTGTATTAATCATGGAACAGCACCTCCCCAGCCAGGAAGACAGGGCCGTCTGCGCAGGCCTTCCGTTGTCCATCCTTGCAGGATACACTGCAGACGAGACAGGCACCGATGCCGCAGGCCATGCGGTTCTCCAGCGACAGATATACGTCAGGACGCTTGCCGGCTGTTTCCGCTGCTATGCCCTTTAGCTGTGCCGCCTTCAGCATGGGGTGGGGACCGCAGACAAATATATGATCATAGGCTGTGAAATCCACGCTGTCCAGAATGTGGCCGCCCACATCGACGGTTAGCTCGGCAGCAAGCGGACGGAAGGCTTCGGTACGGAAAGGTTCCCTGCTGAAGCCGAGGTAGATGTCACTCTCCGGAAGCTCCTGGGCGCAGTAATAGAGCGGAGCAATTCCGATGCCCCCGCCTACTAACGCAACCTTACCTTCCACATGCGGGAAGCCGGTGCCGAATGGCCCTTCGAGTTCAAGATTGTCTCCCGGCTTCAGTCCGGCAAGAATCTCCGTGCCTTCCCCTACTACGTGATACAAAAAATCAACACCGCTGTCATTCACCTGATGTATGCTAAGCGGTCTGGACAGCAGCGGATAGGCTCCCCATGCCCGCAGCATGTAGAATTGACCCATCGCACCGCCGTTACCTCCTTCAACCACCAGGTGGTATACTCCGTCTCCAAGCCGCTCGTTACTTATCACCGTCGCCACGTTATCAAGCTCCTTCAAATTTAATCTTATTAACCATGCCTTAGAAGGAGCTTAAAATCTGTGACATACTTCACAATCACAGCCTTCTATTTCTTGTTCCAAAGCCCTCGCATATAAGGTTTAGGCAAATTGTCCTGATGTACCCCTCCGAGCACTTCTTCCGCATGCAAAGCCCAGTACGGATCACTAAGCATCCCCCGGCCGACAGCCACAAGTTCGGCCCTCGCTTCGGTAATTACCGCCTGGGCCTCCCCGTAGGATTCCAGACGGCCGACAGCTATCACCGGTACCTGCAATCCGCTGCGTATGTACTCAGCAAGCTCTACCTGATAAGCCGGTCCTGCGTTAGGACCTCCATTAGAGCCGATCGGGCCTTCCCCGCCGGATGATACATGGAACATGTCTACTCCTGCAGCTTTGTAGCGGCGGCAGAATTCCAGCGCGTAAGCTTCATTATATCCGCCTTCTACATATTCCTTAGCGGAAACTCTCATTAGTAGCGGCATCTCCGCCGGCAGCACTTCACGCACCGCCTCAACTACCTGCTCACCGAACAGCGCGGGATCGCTGCCGTACTCATCATCCCTGACATTGGACAGCGGGGAGTGGAATTGGTGGATCAGGTACCCGTGGGCTCCATGCAGCTCAACGGTATCAAATCCGGCCTCGACCGCCCGGCGTGCAGCATCCCGGTATGCCCCGATCATCTCTGTAATCCCGTCCCGGGTCAGCGCGCGGGGCGTTTGGGAATGTGCATCAAACGGGATCGCTGAAGGCGCAACCGGGGGATTGGCATCCACCGCCTTACGGCCGGCATGTCCGAGCTGGATGGCGATTTTGGCACCCTGGGCATGAACAGCCTCTGTTATCCGCTTAAACGCCGCAATCTGCCCGTCCTCCCAGATCCCCGTATCCTGATTGGTAATTCTTCCATCAGGATGAATCCCGCTCATCTCTACGATGATAAATCCGGTACCGCCGACAGCGCGGCTGACATAATGCACAAAGTGCCAGTCCGTCGGAATCCCATCCTGCTTCTCAACTGCGTATTGGCACATCGGCGGCATAACCACCCGGTTCTTCAAAGTGAGGGCCTTCAGTTCATAAGGTGCAAACAAATCTGTCATTCTTGTCTCCATCCTTCCCGTTTCTCTCATCATTTGGCGGGCTTCCCCCCGTATTCATTAAGTATACACGTATTTACGGACAGGTTAAATCTTTAGGTGATTCACATGCTGACAGCATAAATTCGCAAAGGCTGGGAATAACAACCCTTGTATTTCAAAATATCCAGCTGTGTGATCAGAGGAGGCGTAACCCATGAAGTTGGCAAGAATCCGCCGCGTTTTGCTCCTTATCTTCATAATAATAGTGATCCTGCCCAGCATCTTCCCGATTGCTGCGTCTGCTTCTGTATCCGCTCCAGCCTCCGCCGGGCCGAATGTCTCTATGGAAGAAGATCCTGCTGTTCCGGCCGACTCCACCGCCTCCCAGTCTTCAGCCCGGCGCCACAAAAGAAATAAAGGACTTTCTCTAAGCCAGCTGCTGCGCAAATATCCGGATACGATCAAGACCCAGGGTCCGCGGCGCAAGATCATTGCCCTGACCTTTGACGATGTGCCTGATCCGCGCTTTACTCCGCAGCTGCTGGATGTACTCCATAAATATAATGTCAAGGCCACCTTTTTCGTGGTCGGCAGCCGTGCCGAGAAACATCCCGGTCTGGTTGCGCGGATCATCCGGGAAGGTCATGCGATCGGCAACCACTCCTACAATCATCCCGAATTCGGCAAGCTGGGGATGAATGAATTCCGCACCCAGATTATCCGTACCGAGAATATTATCCAGGCTCTTGCGGGCTACAAACCGCGGCTGATCCGTCCCCCGTACGGTGACATCAGTGAGCAGCAGCTGAAATGGGCCAGAGCCCACGGCTACAAGCTGGTGAACTGGAACGTCGACTCCCTGGACTGGAGAGGCTTATCCAAGACCCAGGTGCGGAACAATATCCTCTCCAGGGCCGGAAAAGGCGCAATTATACTCCAGCACGGCGGCGGCGGCCGGGGCAGCAATCTGCAGGGTACCATACAGGCGCTTCCGGAAGTCATCAGCATTATGCGCAAACGCGGGTATAGCTTCGTGACTGTTCCGCAAATGTTCGAAGTCAGCAAAAGCAAATGAACCGGCTGATGCACCGGAGAGCCAGTATATCAAATAGAAGCCGAGGGATAAATTATAGCTTGAAACCTTTTATAAATTAAAAAAGGAAACAAAACCTGCCGGAGAACGGCCGGGTTTTGTTTCCTTTGGTAAATGGTGCAGCTATACATTTATCGGGTTATTGAATAATATACAACTGTACATATTGATAGCCGAAATCGGCTACAAAGCTCTGGCTGCCGGGAATGAAGATGTCAATCCGGTTGCCCTTGATCGCGCTCCCCATGTCAGTGGCGGTCGCCAGGAATGCCTGCTTCGGGAGACCCGGATGAGAATATCCGGTAACGAGAACCTTGGTACCCAGCGGAATGACACTAGGATCAACTGCAATCGTTCCCAGCTTAAGCGCGTTGCCGAAATAATCAACCGCTCCCCACTTTCCATTCTCACTGGCAGCAGAGGAATAGGCCGAAGCCTTTACCTGTATGGATTTGGCATAAGTATAAGCTTTACCCCATGCTTGAACGGTGTTTGATGCAGGCTCCACACTCAGTGCTGACAAGTCTGCGTTAGTTACAACTGCGGCGGCTGCCGATTCTGTGACTGCTACCGTTTTGGCCTGAACAGTGCCGGGAATGGCAAGCTTAAGACCCGGATAGATGTTGCTTGCAGAAATCTGCGGATTTGCGCTCATGAGTTCTTCTACGCTGATGTCATAATGATTGGACAGCGTATAAAAGGTAGTTGCTTCTCCAGCGATATGTACGCTGTCAGCTTGAACAGGGGCGGCTTGGAGCAATGTGCCGAGTCCCAGTACAGCAGCCAGGGCTGTGATGGCTCCGAACTTGATTTTCATTAAATAGCCTCCTTCATTAGTGGGCGTCCAGGATATAACGGATACGCTCCGCCAGTGACGCCAAGATAACGCTGGACCTATGTACTTTTTTGTTGCCAGGTCTCTGAGTTGCGGCGCTTTGTAAACTAACAGTTATGAATATATCACAACTTTGTAACCAATGGCTATGTTTTTGTTACGTTTGGAAATATTTTGCCTATTTGCAGCGTTTTCATTGGGTTAATTATTACATATTCTTAATATTTATCATTGGAATTATCGTGGCTTCGGCAATCTTTTTTAAGTTTTCGCGAAAATTTTACACAGTTTTAACATTTCTCCCTTTGGCAAATAGTAGAATGATAGAATACGATAGATAATGTAGAGACTGAAGCATAACTTGGAGGGTCAATGAACGTGAATGCAGAAGAGAAAAAAAACAACCACACCAGTCCCGCAACAGCCTATCTGAACCGCGATTTGAGCTGGATTGAATTCAACCGCCGTGTCCTTGCCGAAGCACAGGATCCGGAGAACCCGCTTATGGAGCGGGCCAAATTCCTGGCGATTGTGTCCAGCAATCTGGATGAATTCATCAGTGTCCGGGTAGCGGGCATTCAGGATCAGATCCGGGCGGGTTATACCAAAAAGGATTTCACCGGCTACACCCCCTCCGGCCTGTACAAGCGTCTGATCAAACGGGTCACCAAAATCATCGCCGACCAATACCGTACCTTCAAGGACATTTCCCGGAGTCTGCACAAGGAAGGGATCGTGTTCGTCGATTACAAGGACCTCACGCATGCCCAGGAGCAATCCATTGAGCAATATTACCGTGATATCATCTATCCAGTCTTAACGCCGATGGCCGTGGATCAGAGCCGTCCGTTTCCGCTTGTGCACAGCCAGTTCATCTATCTGGCAGTAGTGCTGACACGCAAGAACAGCCAGGAAGAAGAACCTTATTTCGCAATCCTGCAGATTCCCTCGAATCTGCCGCGCTGTATCCCGCTGCCCCACCGCTCCAACAGTAAGAAACGGCAGTTTGTCTTCATTGAAGATGTGATCCGCCAGCATATCCAGACCTTGTTCAGCGGGTATGATCCTGTGGCTGTCAGTGAATTCCGCCTGACCCGCAATTCCGATCTGACCATTGATGAGGAAGGCGCAGAGGATCTCCTTGAGGAGATTGAGAAGGAGCTGCGCAAACGCCGCCGCGGCGTCCCTGCCCGTCTTGAAGTGCAGAAGGGGATTCACCCTTATGCCCTGGAGCAGCTGCAGGCTGAATTCGAGCTTGAGGATTTCGTGTTTGAAATTGAGGGGCCGCTGGATCTCAGCTTCCTGCGTGGGTTCGCCGGCAGCGTCAAGGGCTTCAGCTACCTGCATCATGCACCGATCGAGCCGCTCTATCCGGCGGAATTCGAGGAGAATGAGGACTTCTTCGAGGTGCTTGGCGAACGTGATGTGCTGGTCTATCATCCGTATGAATCCTTCGATGCCATGACGGACTTCATCATTCAGGCTTCCGAAGATGAGCAGGTTATGGCAATCAAAATGACCCTGTACCGGGTCAGCGGGAACTCCCCGCTGATCACCGCCCTGGCCAATGCCGCCGAATCAGGTAAGCAGGTTACGGTAGTTGTGGAGCTGAAAGCCAGATTTGACGAGGAACGCAACATTGCCTGGGCGCGTAAGCTGGAGCAGTCCGGCTGCCACGTGGTCTATGGCCTTGTCGGTCTCAAAACCCATGCCAAGGTCACGCTGATAGTCCGTCAGGAAGGCCCTGAGCTGCGCCGTTATGTGCATGTAGGGACTGGTAACTATAATGACAGCACGGCCAAGGCGTATACAGACCTTAGCCTGTTCACCGCCAATCATGAGATCGGCCTGGATGCCTCGGAGCTGTTCAACCAGATGACCGGTTATTCTGCCAACTATAACTGGAACTCCTTCATTGTGGCACCGACCAATATGAGCCTGTCGCTCCAGAAGCTGATCCTGCGCGAAGCAGAGCATGCTGCGGCCGGCAGACCGGCACGGATCATCGCCAAGATGAACTCCCTGTCCAATCAGGAGGTCATCGACAACCTGTACAGCGCAGCACAGGCCGGTGTATCGATTGATTTGATTGTACGCGGTGTCTGCTGTCTGCGTCCGGGCATTGAAGGATTAAGCGAACGGATTACAGTCCGCAGTATTGTCGACCGTTTCCTGGAGCATTCACGCATCTATTATTTCGAGAACGGCGGTAAACCGGAGGTCTATCTGTCCAGTGCGGACTGGATGACCCGGAACCTGACGCGGCGGATTGAACTGATGTGTCCGGTGAAGGACAGCAGCATCCGCAAGCAGATCGTCAAAATACTGGACCTGTCGCTGATGGATAATGTGAAATCCAGCTTCCTGCAGCCTAACGGTTATTACGAACGGGCGGACGACAAAAAGGCCCCGTTCCGGAGCCAGTTCGCTGCTATGAATGTTACCCGCTGGAAGGGAAGCCGAGCTTTACCTTCACCGACCAAGCATTCCTGAAGGCTTTGAGCGCATTCTCAATGTCCTCCAGCCCGATAAGAACTTGTCCGCCCTGCAGCTCCAGATCCAGCGTATTGTTATGCAGCCGGGCATTGACCCCGCTGACAATGCCGATCTCGGTGCTGTCCAGGGCAATGCTTAACTGCACCAGCGTACCCAGCTTATGAATCCACTCTTCGTCGGAAGCCAGCAAAATGTCCTTATGCATCTGGGACAATTTCTGCTTCCGGCTTTTGGTGCTGTAGGAAGCAATGTACGCACTTAGAATCAGCTGCCGGTGGGTCAGGCCGCGGATCGGGGAATTCATCAGCCAGTAGCGGGTATGCCGCTTGGACTGATAATAATTAATGTTGGAGCCGGTACGGTGCAGCATAATCGCCACGTAGATCAGCATCTCATGCTCCTCCCGGTCACCTTCCCTCTCAAAAGCCCCCAGCAGGCCGAGTGCCAGCTTATAGATATGATCCAGATGCCGCTTGGAGGTACGGATATCAAAGCGGATAATGGTATCCAGGCTGTACTCCAGCGCGCTGTCACGGACCGGCTGCTCCGGCTTCAGCAGATCATGCAGCATGCCCTCACGCAAGCCTTCCCCGCTAATTACAGCACGGCTGGCCCCGATATAATGGTACACCGTATGGAAAATAACCAGACCGGACACGATGATATCTCCCCGGCTTTTCGACAAACCATCCAGATCCTTGCGCTTCTCATATGGAGTCGCTGGCAATGTCTCCATGAACTTCTCTATGGTCTCCCCTTCCAGCACGTAGCCATGGGAGTTCGGCAGCGAATATTCCCGGTTCTTCTGGTCCAGCTTGCCGAGTGAACGCAGCGTTCCGCCGAGTCCATATAACGGAAGCCCGTTGCCCGTAGTGAGCCAATCATGCTCTACCAGCCTGCCGGTAACGTATAGCTGCAGCTTACGGACCTGATCAGCGTTCCAGTTGCCGCCCTGGCTGAACATCAGATTCGTATTGACTGCACCGAACGGGAAAGAGATGCTGTGCTGATAACGCCGTCCGCGGAACAAGGTGACCTCCGTGCTTCCGCCTCCGATGTCAATGACGAACCCGTCCTGAATGTCAAAGGCATTGATGACCCCAAGAAATCCGAAATAAGCCTCCTGATGCCCGCTGATCACTTCAATCCGGATGGATGACGCTTCAGACAGATAGCTTATAATCTCGGCGGAGTTGGCTGCGTTGCGGATTGCGGCGGTAGCTCCTGCGCGGATGTTATCCACTTCGAAATCATCACAAATCTCTTTGAACTGGTGGAGGACAGGAATAATCGTATCCATATCCTTCTTCTCCAGTCTGCCTTCTTTGGTGATTTTCTCACTCAGACGGGCAGAGTACTTGCATTCCTTAATAATTTTGTAGCCGCCTGCCTGCGTCGTATCATAAATTACAAGCCGTATGGAGTTGGAACCAATATCAATAATGCCTATCCGGCAAAGATCATCTCTCATCTGTATGTACTCCCTTTCAAGTAGATTGATCATTTGTATACTATATCACCCATTTCTCGCTCCGCCAAAATTTAATTCCCTCACAAAAACGGCCGCTGAAGAAATTTTCAGCGGCCGTTCCAGGAATTTTATAAAACTTTGCTCAAGAAATCACGGGTACGGGCGTGTTTGGGATTGCCGAACACCTCTGCCGGTGTCCCCTGCTCTACGATAACCCCGCCATCCATGAACAGGATCCGGTCGCCGACTTCACGGGCAAAACCCATTTCATGCGTCACAATGACCATCGTCATACCGTCTACAGCCAGCTGTTTCATAACCTCCAGTACCTCACCGACCATCTCCGGGTCAAGCGCCGAGGTTGGCTCATCGAACAGCATCACATGCGGCTGCATCGCCAGCGCCCGGGCAATCGCGATCCGTTGCTTCTGTCCGCCGGAGAGCTGGGCCGGATACGCATCCCGCTTGTCCTCAAGGCCGACGGTGCGGAGCAGCTCCGTGGCTATTTTTTCCGCTTCGGAAGCTTGCTGTTTACGCACCTTCAATGGCGCGAGCATAATGTTCTGCAGCACAGACTTATGCGGGAACAGGTTGAACTGCTGGAATACCATCCCCATTTTCTCGCGGGTCACGTTGATATCATGCTTTTTGGCTGTAATCGATTGTCCTTCAAACGAAATCTCACCGCCGGTAGGCTGCTCCAGCAGGTTCAGACAGCGCAGGAAGGTGCTTTTGCCCGAGCCGCTGGGACCGATCACTACAACAACCTCGCCCTTGTGAATATTCAGATCAATCCCCTTGAGGATCTCCAGCTTGCCAAAGCTCTTCTGCAGGTTCTTAACCTCGATCATCCGTATTCAGCCTCCGTTCCAGAATGCCCAGCAGCTTGGATAACGTGAAGGTCAGCACAAAATACATGGCGGCAATCACGATCAGCGGGCTAAGTCCTTCATAGGTGATCGAAGTAATGGATCTGGCTTCAAACAGCAGATCAGCCACCCCAATCATCGATACAATGGAAGACTCTTTAATAATGGTAATAAATTCATTTCCGATCGCGGGCAGCACATTCTTCAGCGCCTGCGGCAGAATGATGTAACGCATGGTCATCCCCTGCTTCATCCCGAGCGAGCGTGCCGCTTCCATCTGACCGCGGTCCACCCCTTGAATTCCGGCACGGAAAATCTCCGCCAGATAAGCCGAGCTGTTGATTGTTAGCGTAATCGCACCCGACTGGATCGGGGACAGCGAAATACCGAACTCCGGCAGGCCATAGTGGATCAGAAACAGCTGCACAAGCATCGGCGTCCCGCGCAGAAACTCCACCCAGGCGGTGGCGATAAAGCGCAGAATTCTCCATTTGGACATCCGCAGCAGCGAAACCGCGATACCCAGCACGAAGCCGAAGAATACGCCCATCACAGCGAGCAGCAGTGTGTACTTCAGACCGGATAGGAAAAAATTGCGGTAATCATAAGCAAGTTCAAATACACTCATTGCCTTTCAATCCTCCTGTTCTCAAAAAAATAGAAAACAGCGGATCACCGCCATTTTCTGCAAAGTAGAGCATTGTCCCGCAGCAGGCTGCGGGTTGTACTTAATTCATCAGGGCTAACCGTGTAACGGGTTCGCGTTCTATTTGCTCTCAGCAAGCTCGCTTGCTGCCGCTACATACTCATCAATCTTGCCTTCCGAGTTCAGGCGGGTCAATGTCTTATTCACTTGGTCCAGCAACTCTGTGTTACCCTTCTTCACCCCGATTACATAGCCGTCATCTTCCACTTCAGGTTTGGCATCGGTAATTACCAGTCCCTTAACGTTCTTCACAAAGGACTTGGCAACAGGTCCTTCCATAATTGAAGCGTCTACGCGGTTTGATTGCAGCTGCAGGACGATTTCAGAAATTTTACTGAGGGATGTCAGCTGTGCGCCTTCAATACCTTTGGCAATATCTTCCTGGATCGAACCGGTCTGAATGCCCAGCTTGGCACCCTTCAGTGAGTCCATTGTTGCATATTTGTCCTTATCCGATTCACGCACAACGACAGCCTGTTCGGCTTTGTAGTAAATATCGGACAAGCCCACAGCTTCAGCACGTTCCGGTGTCGGACTTAACCCGGAGATTACCATATCGATTCTGCCGCTCGACAATTCATTCAGCAGCGAATCAAACGGCAGATCCTTAATCTCAAGCTCTCTGCCCAAATCAGCAGCAATCTCCTTCGCGATCTCGATATCGAAGCCAACAATCGTATCCTGGCCGTCAACCACCTTGTGGAATTCATACGGAGGAAAGTCTGCACTTGTGCCCATAATCAGCTTCTTGGCGGCAGCCCCGGTGTTGGCATTTCCGCTTGCTGCGGTATTATTCTCGTTGTTATTAGAGCCGCATCCGGCCAGTAGTCCAGCTGCCAGCAGCAGTCCCAATGAAAGTTTACCCCATTTGTTCATTTGTCTGTCTCCCCTATTCTCTTTATGTTCATTTCTCTAAGTAGTCCCATTGACCGATTTATTATAAATCACTCCGCATGAATATGCAAAGACAAATTTGTGACAAAGCCTGTTAAATTCATGAATTAATTGCAGGCAGTTGGCCGGGTCTGCTATTCCCCCATTTTGCACATCCTATGAAAAGAGGTATATACTATTTACTATCTCCATTTGCCGCCGGAATAACCGGGCTGGTTCAGATGCCGCTGTAGGCGTTATTTAACGGATAAGGTGAATAGGCTCACAAAACTTAAGCGTATGCTTTCGAAGCGAGTTTTGCGTAGCGTAATCGGGAAGCAGTTGCTCACAAAACTTTTAGGAGGTGAAGTCATGCTGCTGGAAGCGATGTACCATGTTCCCCGCGATAAATGGGCTTATGCCTACGATGCCACAACCATACATCTGCGGGTGCGTACCAAACGTGATGATGTGGACTATGTAGTTGCGCTTACTGGCGACAAGTACGATTGGCAGCATACCTCTTACGACATCATAATGGAAAAAGCTGCCTCAGACGATAAATTCGACTACTGGGAAGCGGCTGTCCGTCCCAAATACAAGCGCCTCAGCTATACTTTTCGCGTCAGCAAGGGTTCGGAGACAGTGTATCTGCTCGACAACGGCATCCGGACCGAATGTCCTCAGCCGCCCAACCACTTCTATGAGTTTCCTTATATACACGGGATTGACTTATTCAAAGTACCCACCTGGGCCAAGGATGCGGTGTTCTATCAGATCATGACCGAGCGGTTCGCGAACGGCAATCCTTTGAATGATCCGGAAGGCACTGAACCGTGGGGCGGCAAACCGAAGCTGGATAATTTCTTTGGCGGTGACCTTCAGGGTGTGCTGGATCATCTGGATGATCTGCAGGAGCTGGGTATCAATGCCGTCTACTTCACGCCGCTGTTCGTCTCCCCCTCCAACCATAAATACGACATCGTGGATTATAAAAAAGTCGACCCGCATTTCGGCGATAATGAGCTGCTGAAGAAGGTCGTAGAAGAATGCCACAAACGGGGCATCCGTGTCATGCTGGACGCCGTGTTCAACCACTGCAGCGACAAATTCCCGCCGTTCCAGGATGTTCTGGAAAAAGGCGAATTCTCCGTCTACCGCGACTGGTTCCATATGAATTCTTTTCCGGCTGAGATTGTTGACGGTATCCCCACGTACGATACGTTCGGCTTCTATGGCAATATGCCGAAGTTCAACACCGCCAATCATGAAGTGAAGTCCTACCTGCTGGAAGTTGCAGAGTACTGGATCAAGGAGATCCGGGTAGATGGCTGGCGGCTAGATGTGGCCAATGAGGTCGATCATCACTTCTGGCGTGATTTCCGCAAAGTGGTCAAAGCCGCAAACCCGGATGCCTATATCGTCGGCGAGGTATGGAGTGATTCCTTAACCTGGCTGCTTGGTGACCAGTTTGATTCGGTAATGAACTACCCCTTCTCGGGGGCGGTGCTGGAATTCTTCAACGGCGGGATGGACGGCATCACCTTCGGCCACCGGATCGGCAGCCTGCTCATGCGTTATCCGCAGCAGACGAACGAGGTTGTCTTCAATCTGCTCGGCAGCCATGACACCCCCCGCCTGCTCACCGTCCTGGGGGAAGATAAACGCAAATTGAAGCTGACTGTCGTCTTCCTGTTCACGTTCATGGGCACTCCCTGTATCTATTACGGGGACGAAATCGGCCTGACCGGGGGTGAAGATCCGGACTGCCGCAAATGTATGGAATGGGATGAAACGAAGCAGGACCGTGAACTGTATGATTTCTACCGGATGATGATCGCACTGCGCAAGGAACATAAGGCGCTCCGGGAAGGCCGCTTCCGGATTCTCCAGGCCTGTGAGAATGACCCGTGCATCGTCTATGAGCGTGCAGATGAGCGGATCCATTTCACCGTCTGGATGAACAATTCGCCGCAGCCCCGTACGCTCAGCCACCCGATGGAGACCGATGACTGGCTGGATGCGTTGACGGGAGAAGCTGTAGTGCCGGAGAACGGGATGATGAATGTTGCGCTTGATCCGTACGGGTACCGGATATTGTACCGGAATTTAAGCTGAGGTAACTAACAGATAACTGTAAACAATAAAAGGTGGTGTCCCAGAAGCTGAGAATCGGCTGCCTGGAGCATCACCTTTTTTGACTCGGTTAGATAGAGAATCTCATATGGGTGATAGATATTCTGTAGTACACTTATAGCAACAATAACAGGGGGGACATTATGATTGAACGTGAGAAAGTCATTGAAAAGTATTTCCAGTCTTGGATTCATAAAAACAATTCAATATTAAGCCAAATCTTCGACCCAAACATCACCTATACAGAATGTTATGGACCTGAATATCACGGATTAGCCAAAATAACAAAATGGTTTGACGACTGGAATACAAGAGGTACAGTTCTGGTCTGGACGATAAAACAATTTATTCATCAAGGCAGCATGACTGCTGTTGAATGGTACTTCAAATGTGAGTATGAGTCAGTATTTTCCCTATACATAATTTAAAAAGGCATTCCTCCCATCACCATGATCGGGGAATGCCTTTTCTATACAATAGTCCTTCTACTCCGTAACTTTATCCGAAATCTTGTTATAAATATCAATATACTGCTGAGCGGATACATTCCAGCTGTAATCGCCGGTGAAGGCATTCTTCGCTACTTTTTTCCAGTGCTCCGGCTTGTGGTAGAACGATACGGCGCGGCGGAGCGTGTGCATCATATCATGGGCATTATAGTCCTTGAAGGTGAAGCCGTTGCCCTCTCCGGTCTCCTCGTTGTACGCATGAACGGTATCGTTAAGTCCGCCTGTCTCACGCACTACAGGAATACTGCCATAACGCAGAGCCAGCAGCTGGCTGATGCCGCAAGGCTCGAATTTGGACGGCATTAGGAACAGGTCGCTGGCCGCATATATTTTGCGGGACAAGGCATCACTGAATGTAATTTGCGACGACAGCTTGGTCGGATAACGCCACTGTGCCTCGCGGAACCAGCGTTCGTAGACCTCATCACCGGTGCCCAGCAGGACAAACTGAATATCGTCATAGTAGAGCAGCTCATCGAGAACCCGGGTCAGCAGATCCAGCCCTTTGGAATCCACGAGACGGGTAACCATAGCTACCATTGGAATATAAGGAGCTACAGGCAAGCCCAGTTCCTGCTGGAGTCCCAGCTTATTCTCAGCTTTCTTGACCAGGTTGGAACGGTAACGGGTGAAAATAGACGGATCGCTGGCCGGATTGTAGCTCTTGGTATCAATCCCGTTGACAATCCCGCTTAGAGCATCTGAACGCGATGTCAGCAGGCCGTCCAGGCCATATCCATAATAAGGTGTGCGGATTTCATCGGCATAGGTCGGGCTGACCGTAGTGACATGATCACTGTAGACAATTCCGCCCTTCATATAGTTCACGTTCCCGTAATACTCTACGCCAGGGAAATAGCTGTCGCCGAGACCGAGCAGCTCGCCCAGTACCGAATACGGGAATACCCCCTGGTACAGGAGATTATGTATAGTGAACACTGTACGCATCTCACTGTAGAACGGATTGTGGCGGTAGTGCGCCTGCAGCAGCAACGGAATTACCGCGGCATGCCAGTCATGGCAATGCAGGACATCAGGCTGGAAGTTAATCGCCGGCAGGCATTCAAGCACAGCGCGGTTATAGAAAGCGAAACGTTCGCCGTCATCCATATATCCATAGATGCCGTCACGTCCGAAGTAATACTCATTATCGATAAAGTATACAGGAACTCCCTCAAAAACAATCCGTTCAATCCCGCAATATTGATTGCGCCAGCCGATCGGCACCTCAAGGACAGCGACATGCTCCATCTGGGAGGAATACTTCTCTGCGATCCCCTTGTATTTGGGCAGGATTACCCGAACATCTACTCCGGCAGCCTTAAGCGCCTTCGGCAGGGCACCGATTACGTCGGCTAACCCGCCTGTTTTGATAAATGGATGGGCTTCAGCTGCAGCAAATAGAACTTTCATCCAGATTTCCCCCTTATAGATATGAATAGTTTATTTAATCGTTTTGCGTCCGGATTTCTTGAGCACCAGGAATCCAAGCGGCGGAAGGGTCAGCTCCAGGCTGTTCAGCTGGTTATGCCATTCCTTCTTCTCACTCTTAACAGGTTCATTATGAAGACCAGAACCGCCGTATTCGCGGGTCTCCGAGCTGAATATCTCTTCATAGGTCCCCGGACGCGGCACACCGATCCGGTAATTATGCCGTTCCACCGGCTGGAAATTGATAATGATCAGCAAGGTATCCACAGGCCTCTTCCCTCTGCGGATATAGGAGGCAACACTCTGGCCGCTGTCATCGGCGTCAATCCATTGATAGCCCTCCATATCATGGTCGAGCTCCCACAGCGCTTTTTCCGTGAGATAGAGCTTATTCAGGGCAGCCGTGTAAGCGAGCATCCGGCGGTGGGCCTCATATTCCAGCAGCAGCCAGTCGAGCTGGTCCTGATCCTTCCATTCGATGAATTGACCAAACTCACCGCCCATGAACAGCAGCTTTTTGCCCGGATGACTAATCTGGTAACCGAGCAATGCCCGCAGACCGGCGAACTTCTGCTCATACGAACCTGGCATTTTGTTCAGCAGCGACTTCTTGCCGTGCACCACTTCGTCATGGGACAGAGGCAGAGTATAGTTCTCGGCATAGGCATAGACGATCGGGAAGGTCAACAAATTATGATGGTAGGGCCGCGCCCCGAAATCATGTTCTATGTACCCAAGAGTGTCATTCATCCAGCCCATGTTCCATTTGTAATTAAAGCCGAGCCCCCCTTCATGAACAGGTGAGGTTACGCCAGGCCAGGCACTGGATTCTTCGGCCATCATCAGAGCTTTCGGATAATACCGGAAAATCGCCGTATTCAACTGCTGAATGAACGCGATCGCTTCCAGATTCTCAAGACCCCCGTGCATGTTCTTTGTGTACTGATGGTGCTGCTTCTCGAAATCAAGCCGCAGCATACTGGTTACGGCATCCACACGCATGCCGTCAATATGATACATCTCAAACCAAAAAAGCGCATTAGAAATCAGGAACGATATGATCTCCGGTTTGCTGAAATCAAAGGATAGTGTGCCCCAGCCCGGCTTCTCGGCCAGCATCGGATCAGCGTATTCATACAGCGGCGAACCGTCAAACATTCTCAGTCCGTGGGCATCCTTGGCAAAATGGGCCGGAACCCAGTCGAGGATAACCCCAATGCCGGCTTGATGCAGCTGATCAATCAGGTACATCAGATCCTGCGGATCACCGAAGCGGCTGGTGGCCGCAAAATAACCGGTTCCCTGATACCCCCAGGACAAGTCATACGGGTGCTCGGCAAGCGGCATAAACTCCACATGAGTGTAACTCATCTCCGTCAGATACGGGATCAGCAGGCTGCTCATCTCTCTATAAGTATAGAGTTCTCCATTGTCCTTCTGGCGCCAGGTCCCAAAGTGCATTTCATAAATGTTCATAGGCGCATTGTACGGTGCTTTGCTCTTCCGGCGCCACGCGGCGTCGCCCCATTGGTAACCATCCAGATTCGCCACAACGGAAGCGGTGGCCGGACGTACCTCAGCTTTGAACGCGTAAGGATCAGCCTTGAGGAAGCTTGTTCCATCCGCACCATGAATCCTGTATTTGTAAAAAGTTCCCGGCTCTATACCCGGAAAAAAACGACTCCAAAATCCTGAATCGGGTATCTTATATAACGAGTCGGAGTCCAATGTTCCATCCCAGCCATTATGATCACCAGCCAGTCCTACATATGCCGCATGAGGAGCCCACACGGTAAAGCGAACGCCGGCTTGCCCTTCTTCCACGGCAATGTGCGCGCCAAGCATCGTATAGCTGCGATAATTCGTGCCCTCATGGAACAGATAAATATCTTCAGATGACGGGAGGTTTACTGTTTTTGGTATTTCGGCCAAATCATCACCACCTTAGTATATAGGATGCACCTATTACATTACCCCAATATGTGCCGTTTGAAAATGATTTTGCGGGCAAATTCAATGATTTCTGAATTAAGAAAATTATTGATGTAATTTTTCCTGATGCACAGCAATATAATTCACCTATGTCGTTTCAAGCGCTTGCCGGCAGGTTATATTACAAGCATTGACAAAAAAATGGGAGGGATAACAAATGAGTAAAAAAGATTGTATCGCCATGCTCCTGGCTGGCGGGGAAGGCCGCAGATTAGCCCCCTTGACCTCCAGTATGGCTAAGCCTGCAGTCCCTTTCGGAGGACAGTATAGAATCATTGATTTTCCACTCAGCAATTGTGTAAATTCCAAGATCGACACTATTGGAGTTCTGACACAGTACGAAGCCGATTCCTTACATCAGCATATTGGGGAAGGCGAACCTTGGGGACTGCACAGCCGCAGCGATAAAGGCGTGAAGCTGCTTCCTTCAGGGGTTGAAGGCAGAGAAACCTATTCAGGTACAGCCGATGCCATTTATAAGAACATAGAATACATTGACAGCCAGAATCCGGAGCATGTGCTTATCCTGTCTGCTGATCATATCTATCATATGGATTACCGTAAAATGCTGGATTACCATGTGGGCAAAGCAGCCAAAGCCACCATTTCGGTCATGGAAGTGCCGTGGGATGAAGCCAGCCGGTTCGGTGTGATGAACGTTAATGATGATCTCCAGATCTCTGAATTTGCCGAAAAGCCAAAGGTTCCGAAAAGCAACCTCGCTTCCATGGGTATTTATATGTTTGAATGGGAATATCTGAAAGGCTATTTGCTGCGTGATGCCGCTAATTCGGAATCCGGCCATGACTTCGGCAAGGATGTCATTCCGTCCATGCTGGATGCCAACGACCAATTGTTCGCATACCGCTTTGACGGGTATTGGAGAGATGTAGGTACGGTTGACAGCCTCTGGGAGGCACATATGGATCTGCTGCAGTCCGAGAATGGCTTCAAGCTCGACAACTCCCGCTGGCCGATGTACAGCCGGGCTTACCGTACGAAGCTGGCTGCCTATAAACCACGGGTTCAGGCACCGCCTGCAGATTGCCTGATGCACGAAACCTGCACCTTGGAAGGCAATCTCCAGCGTTCCGTTATCTTCGGGGGTGTAGAGATCGGCAAGCTAAGCAAGATCAAGCAGAGTGTAATTATGCCGGGAGTCCGCATCGGCCGCGGTGTTCTGATTGAGAATGCGATTATCGGTGAGGGAGCAGTCATCAAAGACGGCGCTGTGATTAAAGGCAGCGCGGACAACATCGTGGTTGTCGGCCCGCATGAGATCGTAGCAGCCAAGCCAATCATCCGTACCCAGCCTTCCCGTCTGCTTCAGGAGGTCTACGAGAAGACCGGCCGTCTGCGCGCGGAAGGGATGCCTTCATAATCTTACATCAGCCTTAAGGGCTGCTACATAAAAGGGATACAGCTACGGTCTATCCGACCTTCTGCTGTATCCCTTTTGTAGGTTCTTCCTATTCATTTGCCGGAGGGGCGGTTTGCCCTCCACTCCCTGTCCAATATGCCCATCTCGATGCAATCGGCATAGCGCCCGCCGAATGTAGCAGCCTCACGCGAAATCCCCTCCCGTGTAAATCCGGCTGTCTCGTAGGTTTTCTGTGCCGCCGTGTTGAAATCGAAGACTCCAAGGGATATCCGGTGGAGCCGCAGCCCGTCGAAGCCGATACGCAGGACTTCACGAACCATCTGCAGTCCGATTCCCCGCCCTTGGCTCCCGGGGTCAACGACGACCCTGCTTATTCTGGCCGAACCGTTCTCACGGTCGATTCCGGATAAGCTTATGTGTCCAACCGTTTGTCCGGTAGCTCTCAGCACCGCACAATAGACCAGCAGACCAGACTCTGCCGGATGATTGGCTCCGTCCAGATATCGCTCAAGCTGCCGGTCATCCAGAGGGTAGGACAACGATGAACCTGCCCACTTCTTCAAATATTCCGGGGAAACACTCCATTCCCTCATTAAAGCGTAATCAGCTTCCCCCATATACCGGAGAATTACGCTGCCCGGATCGCCGGTCTCCGCTTCATACTCATACAGGTTAACCAACCGGCCTGCTCCGACATCCCGGGTACCCATATAGTGAAATCCCAGGCTCTGATAGTAACGGTTAAGCTTAATATTATGGGCTACTGTATCCAGTCTGAGACCCGCACAACCCAGTTCCTCCGCTCTTCGTAACGCAAAACGGATCATCTGGCCGCCAAGTCCCATGCCGCGGTGGGATTTGGCTACAGCGAGCCGGTGCAGATAGGCATAGGATTCGTCATTGCGGTCTCCCCAGTACTGGATATCGCTGAACTGCAGGGTGAACATCCCGGCAAGAGCCGCTCCCTCCATGGCCAGATAAACCTCTCTGCTGCTCAAATAATCCTCCACATCGCGGATGCTGAATTGCCCCGGCGTCCACTGGTTGATTCCTTTGCTCTCCATCCAGCCTGCCGCTTCCCGGAGGAGCTTCAGAATATCCGCTGAATGTTCACGTCCGCCGCGGATCATCTCGAGCCTTTGTTCTGAAGAAGATTTCCCTGATTCCTGTGTATTCATGCCTTCTCCTCCTGCACATCATCAAGCGGCAAAATAACGGTAACCTGAGTACCCTTGCCAAGCTCACTGTCCATTTCCAGCTTGCCGTTATGAAGCTCTACAATCTGCTGGGAGATCGCAAGGCCAAGGCCGGTTCCGCCGTTGAGCGCATCGACCTGGAAGAACCGGTCCCGCACTCTGGACAGATGCGCTTCGCTGATGCCGATCCCGCTATCCCTTACAATTACGGCCATCTCTGTATTCGACAGGCGTTCAGCGGACAGGACGATACTGGAATCCTCTGGCGAGAACTTCACAGCATTGTCGACCAGATTGAGGAATACCTGCTTCAGCCGGTTCGCATCGCCTCTTATGAAGATAGTCTCTTCGCATTCCAGCAGCAGGTGAATCCGCTTCTTCTCGGCCTTGGCCCATATATTCAGCAGCGTCTCCTGCAGCAGCACCTTGATATCCACCTGGGCAATCGACAGCTTCATTTCGTTCTGCTGCAGCTTGGAGAAGTCCAGAATCTCTTCCACCAGCCCGATCAGCCGGTCGCTCTCCTTGGAGATGATGCCCATGCCCAGCTTGGTTTCCTCGGGATCGTAGCCGCCTGAGATGAGAGTCTCACTCCAGCCCTTAATGCTGGTCAGCGGTGTCCGCAGCTCGTGGGAGATCGAAGAAATGAAATCATCCTTAATCTGATTACTGCGGACGATCTCCTCCGCCATATAATTGAGCGTTGAAGCCAGTTCAGCGATTTCGTACCGGTAATCCCCCTTGATGCGGGTGGTGAACTTCCCCTTGGCCATCTGCGCCGATACAGCCGTGATATTGTTGAGCGGCCGCACAATGGAATTCGCGAGACCGAAGCTGAACAAGACCACGATCGACATAACCGCCGCCCCGATGCCAATGGAGAGCAGCGTCAGATTCAGCAGATCCTTGTTGACTCCCTCCATGGAGGTCAGGTAACGCAAGATGTAAGTTTCATGCGAGTTGATCTGCACCATCTTGGAGACGGCCATTACACTTTCATTCGTCCCGGCCTGCCGTCCCACCCAGCGCCCGACACTACCGCCCACAGCCTCGGGAACATCACTGGTGGTGATGGTCCGGTCCGGCTGAAATCCGGTGGAACTGGTAATGATATCTCCGTTCAATGTCAGAACTTCTAGTTCGGTATACTCCAAGTTGAAGAAGTCGAGCAGGTTCAGCAGCTGATTCGGCGATCGTTCCGCTGAGAATTCATATTTTACGAAAGTCTCCCCCGCACTGATATGAGTGGTGATTTTGCTGTAGATGCTGTCGTAATAATACGTCCGGATCGCCAGCAGAAAAATAGTCTCCACGAGGAGAAGCGCCACAAAGACTACAAGAATATAGTGCAGTACGATCTGTCTGCGCATCCCCTTCTTAATCATTGTACCTGACCTTTCCATTTGTAGCCGTGCCCCCACACCGTCTGCAGGAATTCTGGCTCTGACGGATTATTTTCGATTTTCTGGCGCAGGCGGCGTATATTCACGTCAACGATTTTGGGATCGCCCATGTACTCCTTGCCCCACACATGATCGAGCAGGGAGTCGCGGCTGAGCGGCGTATTCTCCTTCTCAAGGAAGAATTGCACCAGCGAAAATTCAGTAGGCGTAAGCTCAATCGCTTCACCGCTCTTCTTGAACTGCTTCGAGATCAGATCCAGCGTAAACGGACCCGAGTGAAATGAGACTTTGGCCGACTGCTCACGGTGAACATTGACCCGGCGCAGCAGGGACTGAATACGGGCAATCAGCTCGGTTGGACTAAACGGCTTGCTGACATGATCATCTGCGCCCACAGACAGTGCGTATACCTTATCCTGCTCCTGAACTTTGGCTGTCAGAAAAATAATGCCGAGCCGCTCGTTAGTTTCTCTAATGCGTCTGCAGACCTCAAAGCCGTCGATGCCGGGCACCATGACATCCAGCAGGGCTATATCAATATCCGGAACCGTTGTCAGCTTATGCAGGGCCTCATTGCCGTCAGCGGCTTCCAGCACTTCAAACCCGTTGCGTTTAAGATTGATCACTATAAAACTGCGGATGGATTCTTCATCCTCCAGAATCAGTACTTTACTCATCGATTCCCTTCCTCTCTATAGAAGATTTGACTCTTCCGTTCTCTCCCCCGATGGTGTTTTGCTCCAGTTCCCCGCGGTAGCCGATCATTTTGTCCAGATCACGCCCCAGAAGCTTCCAGCCGGAGTTCTTTACCCTATCCCATTCTGCCGGTGAGAAGAACGATACCTCAGCTACAGTCTCCCCGGTGTCGAGCATAATGAATTTAAGCGATTTGTCCTGAACGGACTTGGTATCCACAGTGACATTCTCATGCCATTCCGGAGAAAAATTAATGGTAAACCGGTCCGAAGGATCATTATACAACTGAGTACTAAAGGTCAAGCCGTCTTTTCCGTCCCATTTGTAATAAGAATTGAAATACGGTATGGTCTCAGGGTCGAAATACTCCCACCCCGAAGGGGGCTCCAGCATTCCGATCTCAATAATTCCATCCAGGTCAATATCCTCACTGACAATCTTCCGGTCCTTGAAGGTCCGTACATCCCCCGGAATGGCTACGCGCAGCTTGTTATTCTCCATAACAACAATTGTTGTATAGGCAGAGCGCGAATCCACAGCAGAATCCAGAACTATACCTTCTTTGTTCTCCGCCACTTTTCCTGAGACAATATTGTAATAATTATCGAAATAGGGGTCCAGATTATCCAATTCGTCAAGCACCTTGAAGCTGTCGTTGTATTGATAGGTAGTTATTGTGGCGAATTCATTGCGTTTGAAATACACGACTGTAATGTCGGCAATCCCGTCCTCGTTCAAATCATCCAGTATATATTTGGTATAAGGCTTCGTCAGAATTTCTTCCAGCTCTCCGCCGGAATAACTGTAGACCACCATGCCCTTTTCTTCCCCGCGCGAATAGCCGGTAACAATATCAAGCTTCCCGTCACCCGTCACATCCCTAAGATCAACTGAATCCAGCATCGTTCCGTCACCGTCAAAAACAAGCTTCTTGACCCAGGTGTCCTCATGCTTCTCCAGAATCATCCCGTGGATCACTACAGCTTCATTCTTCGTCTGGTAGAAGACAAGCGTCTCCATAATCCCGTCCTTGTCCAGATCCTCGGTAAAAATAGAACTGTCATCATCATTGGCCGGACGGATCAGCGTTGCATCGAGCGGCTTCAGTGAGGAATTAATCGCTGTCATCAGCGAAGCTTTGTCAGCGGACAGCTGCGGCACCTTCATCTGGGAAACAGGATCGCTGATGAAGGTACAGCCGGACATTACAAACAGGGACAAAGAGGCTGCTGTAAGCCTTCCGAGTAACCGTTTATTCAACTTCATCACTCTCTCCTTATTGCACGCCTTGCCGCTTCACAGATGCAGCCGCTCCTGTGAGGTCAGCCGGCGCCCCTTCACATCATGTTTGATTCTTCCGTCTTCCAGTACCCATAACCGGCTGGCGAAACGTTCCGCCAGTTCAATCGGCAGTACGGTAATCACAGTTAATCCGGTTTCCTTGCACAGCTTACGGAGCGTTTCAAGCACATTCTCCGCAGTCTTGGGGTCCAGACCGGTAACAGGTTCATCGGCAAGTATAACCTTAGCACCGTGAACCAATGCGCGGGCGATAGCCACACGCTGACGTTCACCGCCGCTGAGGTGGCTCGTCTTCATCTTTGCTTTGTCCAGCAGACCCAGCAGATCAAGCTGGTCCATCGCCCCCATATAATCATCAGAGCGGACCATTCCTGTAGCCATCCGCCACAGAGGTGTCTGTGAGGCTTGTCCGATCAGCACGTTCTTCAGTGCCGTACGGTTCGGATTCAGCTCCGCATTCTGCTCCAGATAGGCCCATTCGCGGCGGATTTTGCGTTTGCCGGCAAAAGGGCTCTTCATGATGTCCTTGCCGTCTACCCGGAAATTCCCTCTATCCCATTTCTCGCGCAGAGCCAGGCATTTCAGAAGTGTCGATTTTCCGCTTCCGCTGGCTCCCAGAATAACCACAAATTCACCCGGTTCTAATTGAAATCCGATATCCTGCAGAACCGGTGCTTTATCTTCCCCGACCGCTTTGGCCAAATGTTCAACTGTAATCATAGTTCAGCCTCTCCTGTCTTCAACTCTACTCTATAGTGTACTCTGAAAGCGGGATCAAATTCCATGCGAGCATTCGTTCTTATCTTACCTCAAATTATCTTCCGTGGCGAGAATAATAAGCCTGTCAGTCCGAAGAGAATATATAAACCACCCATTACTGCGAATACACTGCCACCCCAGCCGAATTGCAGCAGCAGCCCGCCGACACCGGGTCCGGCGATACTTCCAAGGCTATAATGGAAGGAAGACACAACATTCGCCGCCGGAAGCAGATGGCGCGGCAGGATATCTGCGGCATAGCTCAGGCCAAGGGAGAAGAAGGAGCCTACCAGGCCTCCGGCAACCATCAGGAGCAGCAGATTCAGCAGAAAATGCTCTCCGGCCAGCGGAAGCAGTGTGAAGGCAAGGCCTCCGCCTACTCCTGAAGCAATCAGGATGGCTCTGCGGCCATAGCGGTCGCTCCATATGCCAAGCGGCAGCTGCAGCAGCAGGCCGCCAATGCCGGCAAACGGCAGTAGCGTCGCGATCTGATCCGTACTGAAGCCGATCCGCAGTCCGTATACAGGGAAGTTACTGTTCAGGCTCGCTTCCATATATCCATACAGCAGTGCCGGGATCAGAGCGTACCAGGCCAGCCTGTAGCTTCGTCCGAACCGTCTGGCCTGCCCTTCACTATGGTCTATCGGGTCCGGACGGGAATCCGGCAGTTTAACCGCTACGAGCAGCAGTACAAGCACAAACAGTACGGCAGTAATCAGAAACGGCGCGGACGGGCCAAAGCGCAGCAGGATGATGCCCAGCGGCCCCAGGCTGAAGCCCAGTCCGTAGGACATTCCATACAGGGACAGATTGCGGCCGCGGTGCTCGGCGGGTGACATCAGCAGCACCCATAGCTGAGCGGCGTAGTTAATGGCTGAATCACCAATGCCTACCAGCAGCCGGAGCACGAACCAGACCTTGATCCCGGGAAGCAGCGGGAACAGGAGCAGTGTCACCAGCACCAGACTGAGGCCTGCGGCAATGAGCTTCTTGAAGCCGATTGCGCCAAGTACCCGCTCTGCAATCAGGGTCATTGCGAAGGATCCTACGTATAGCGCTGCGGCATTTAATCCGTTCAGTGAGGAGGATACACCCTTTTGCTCGAGCAGAATGGATAATACCGGCAGCAGCATCCCCTGGCTAAGTCCTGCCAATATAATTACGGTAATCAGAATCATATAATTCATTGTGCTGCTGTGCTCAAGCGATATAGATTTGGAATCGGACACGAATAAATCCTCCTATGTAATTCAGCGGTGATCAAAACTGCCGTCAGAGCGGCAAACACCGAACATTATAGTGGACAACCCTCTTCAAAACAAGAGATAATATATAGAAGTGACGGATTTTCTGGAGGTGACCCGGCTTGATGAAGTATGAACTCGAAATTGATGTTTCACCCGTATATGAACTGCTGGACAGTTTTATGCTATATGTGACGAAGAAATGGATTTCCAATCTGGAGATCGGCACCGATTGGGTCCGGGATGTAGACGGCCGGTTCCCGCCTATGCAGCTGGCCGCGCTGAAGCAGGCTGCCGAGTGGCCTTTTGACGACTATGATGTGCTCTATGCCTGGGCTTACAGCCGGGGGGAAGCATCCAAAGTACTGCAGTTCCTGGACGAGCTTGAAGCCTCTACCGTTGAGGATTGCCTGGTGCGGACCGCCCCCTTCTTCCACAACTTCACTCTTGAGGAATGTGCCCGGATCAAGAACGGCTATACCCCGCTGCTGCGGATGTGGTATGAGCATTATTTCCGTCATGTGGAACACACGATCCTGCCGATCCTGATTGAAGACGCATCCGAGAAAAAAATGCTTGAGAGCAAAATGGACATGGTGCCGCTGATCGAATATGCCTCGGGCGGTGTTGTTATTGAAGATATTCCTGAGCTGAAGACCATTGTGCTGCTTCCTACGGTACATAACCGGCCGATCAATACTTATTGCTTCTATAAGAATCTGATGCTTGTACAATATCCGGTCGATGTACCCTCCGAGAATGAAGAGGAGCCGCCTACCGTGCTGCTCCGGTTAACCCAGGCCCTCTCCGACCCGACCCGGCTGAGACTGCTCCGCTTTGTGGCGGGTGAGCCCAAGACCCTGTGGGAGATGCAATCCGAGCTGAACCAGTCGCGGGAGATGCTGATGCATCATCTGCTCAGTCTGCGGGTCGCCGGACTGCTGCGCGTACATCTGCGCGGTGAAGGCACTGAACGCTACAGCATACGGCCGGATGGCGCAGCTGAACTTCAGATGTTTCTGGAGTCCTATATTCGTATATAATAATTGTACATTTACAGCAGAGGCATATTTACTAACACAACCAAACGGATGCTTCCGGAGCAGGTTTTATGTGAAGCGCACATCATAGAAGGATTCCTCACAAAACATTTAGGAGTGAGCAGTATGAAATATTTGACACAACAAGTAATCTTCGATCTGGACGACACCCTGGTGCATTGCAACAAATATTTTGACCTCATTCTAGGCCGGTATTTCGAGCTTATGTCCGACTGGTTCAGTGATTACGGACCGACCATGAGCGAGTTCCGCACCAAGCAGGTTGAAATCGATGTGGAAACAGTCAGCACCAGCGGACTGGCCAGCGATAATTTCCCGAAATCCCTGATTGCCACATACCGTTATTTCGCCGCCAAATTTAACCGCAAGACCGATCCGTTCGAGGAGCAGCAGCTGATGAAGCTCGGCCTTAGCGTATATGATCAGGAGGTTGAAGCCTACCCGGGTATGGTGGAAACCCTCGATACCTTGAAGCAGGATGGTCATTCCCTGTACCTCTACACTGGCGGAGATGATTCCATCCAGCAGCGCAAGATCGCCCAAATGAAGCTGGACGCTTACTTCGATGACCGGATCTACATCCGCCAGCACAAGAATGTGGAGGCGCTTGAGAATATCCTGACCACTTACAATTTCGACCGCAAAATAACCTGGATGATCGGCAACTCCCTGCGGACGGACGTGCTTCCCGCACTGACTGCCGGCATCAATAGCATCTATCTGAAGCAGCAGAATGAGTGGCTCTACAACCTGATTGAGCTTCAGCGTGAAATGCAGCAGTCGGTCATGACCATTTCAGCAATTCATGAGGTACCGCCGGTGATCCGTTCGGCTGCCCTGCGCAAGCATCACGGGTGACTGGTGTTACAAATGACATATGCAGCCTGCTGCGGGTATGATTATACTATTTGAGTAGATTTTCATCCCGCGCAGGAGGTAGGCAATGAACAAACCTATGAAATCTAAGAATTCCAAGAATTCCACGGGTAACAAACGTCTGCTCCCCATGTTGCTTGCAGTCATTGTGGTTCTTCTGGTGGTTTTACTGTTCTTCATCACTACAGGCAGCAAATCATCCGGTTCAGCCGAACTAGAGGGCCTGCCCAATTACACAGATGTGAAGGGAACAATCGTTGTTGACGGGCTGAAATATGAGAAACAGCCTCATCTGGGCAAGGAAGATGCTAAGGTGAAGGTCATTGAGTTTGCCGATTTCAAATGTCCAGCCTGCAAAAAATGGACCGCAACCTATCTGGATACGTTCATCAATGATTACGTGGATACCGGAAAAGCACAGTTCTACTTCATGAACTTTGCCTTCATTGACCGGGACTCCTATCTTGCCGCCAGTGCAGGTGAAGCCATATACAAGCAGAGCAACGAGAAGTTCTGGGAATATGTCCACAAGCTCTATGCCAATCAGGGGGATGAGAGCAAGATCTGGGCTACGCAGAAGTTCATCCTGAAATTCGTTAAGGATAACATCGAAGGCATCGACTACGGACAGTTCGAGCAGGACGTCAAGAACCATACTTATATGTTCGATGTAAAAGAAGACTTCAAGATCGCCGGCGCTTACGGTGTAAACGGCACGCCCAAGTTCATGGTGAACGGTGTTCTGCTGCCGGACTCCTCTTATGAAGGCTTAAGCGCTGCGATTGACAGCGCACTGCAAGAAGCTAAGTAACTTCACAGCCTATAAAAGCATATAAAAAAGCGCCCCGGCCGGGATAAACTGGCCGGGGCGCTTTTTTAATTTATGAATTATTCCACAGCCAGCTGTCCTGTATCCATGTTGGTCAGCACCAGCTTGCCTTCCAGCGGAGAGCCGTCTTCGGCAGCCAGCTTCAGCTTGCCGGTCTTGCCCTTCTCGATCAATGCTTTCACCTGGGCATCGGTGAGCGTGCGGCCGTGATTTTCTTTCCAGATCACGAATTTGCAGCCTTCCTTGTAATGGGAGCAGCCGTAGCCCTTGCGGCCCATGAAGATCATCCCGCCGCAGCCGGGCCGCGGGCAGCTGCCGATTATCTTCGGCCCGGAATCCTCCGCTGTCGCGGCAGCCGGCTCACTGCGTTTTCTTGCCGCTGCCGGTTTGTCGGCGGCTTTGCGGTCCGCAGCTTTGCGCGGCGCAGCTCCCCCACTGCGTCCTTTGGCTCCGGCGTTCAGCGAAGGGGTTTCGCCTTCGAAGGAGGTTTTGGCTGCACGGGACTGCACCCGGACCTTGTCCACGATCATGGAGGCGAAACGTTTGACGTTCTCCATGAACTGTCCGTCCGCCGCGGTGCCGCGGGCGATTTCATTCAGGCGGCGCTCCCACTGGCCGGTCATTTCCGGCGAAGTCAGCAACTCGACGCCTGCTCCGCGGATCAGCTCAATCGCCGTCCGTCCCTTTTGGGTGATGGCGATTTTTTTACCCTGCATCTCCACGTAGCCGACATTCTTCAGCCGCTCAATGGTTGCTGCCCGTGTCGCCGGAGTGCCGAGCCCCGAATCCTTCATGGCATCGCGGAGCTCCTCATCCTCAATCTGCTTGCCTGCGCTTTCCATCGCCTTGAGCAAAGTCCCTTCCGTGTAATGCTTCGGCGGCTGGGTATCCTTCTCCTTAACGATGGCGTCACTGCAGACCACCTCATCCGTTGTTGAGATCGAGAACGGCTCGTTCACCTCAACTTCCTCGTCTTCCTCATCCTCCTTGCCTTTGCCCTTGGCCGGTTTGGACTTGTCCTTCTTCTGGTCTCCGTAAATCACCTTCCAGCCCAGACTGAGCAGCTCCTTGACGGTGGTTTTGAACTTCTCATTCTCCACTTCGGTGATTACAGTATGCACCTTGTATTCAGCAGCCGGATAGAACTGGGAGAGGAACCGGCGGACGATCAGGTCGTACAGCTTGGCCTCATCCGCGCTCAGTCCGTTGGCCTTACGGTTTGTCGGCAGAATGGCATGGTGATCCTCAACCTTGGACGGGTTACAGATAAACTTATTGCCTTTATGGACCAGGTTGCGGTTGGCACCCTTCACCCATTCATCGTACTGCGTACCTTGCAGCGCCGACAGCGTCTTGTGCATCTCCGGGATGTTCTGCTCCGTCACGTAGTTGGAGTTGGTACGCGGATAGGATATCACTTTGTGCTTTTCATAGAGCGCCTGGGCAATATCCAGCGTTTTTTTGGCTGAAAATGCATATTTCCCGTTCGCCTCACGCTGCAGCAGCGTCAAATCATACAGCTTGTTCGGATATTCCTTAGTTTCCTTAACCTCATACGATTCAATTCTGGCAGGCTTGCCCTTCACTTTGGCTGCAAGCGCTTCTGCTTTGGCACCGTCAGTGAGCCGTTCCCCCTGCCACATTCCCTTGTAGTTCAGTTCGTTCTGGCTGAAATGCCCCTCCACCTCAAAAAACTTCAGCGAGGAGAACGCCTCAATTGTCTTCTGGCGGTCATAAATCAGCGCAAGCACGGGGGTCTGCACCCGACCTACAGACAGCAGCACATTGTGCTTGGTCGTAAACGCCCGCGAACCGTTCATCCCGATCAGCCAATCCGCTTCACTGCGTGCCCTTGCCGCCTTGGTCAGATTCTCGTATTCCGAGCCGTCCTTCAGCTCCTGGAACCCTTTGCGGATCGTTTCCGGTGTCAGGTCAGAAATCCACAGTCGCTTGACCGGCTGGCTGAGCTCCAGATGGCGCTGGATTAGCGAGAAAATATGCTGCCCTTCGCGCCCGGCATCACAGGAATTGACCAGCAGATCGCTGCGCTTCGCCAGCTCTCCGATCACCTTCAGCTGATCCAGCGTCCGCGCATTCGGCACCAGCTTGAACTGCTCCGGAATGATCGGCAAATCATTAATGTTCCACTTTTTATATTTGTTGTCGTAAGCTTCCGGCTCCGCCAGGCCAATCAGATGCCCGATCGCCCAGGTGATAATGTACTGCTCCCCTTCCAGATAGGAACGGTAATTTTTGGCCTTCGGTTCTATTGCGGCGGCGATATTCCGCCCCATGTCCGGTTTTTCCGCAATAATGAGTGTCTTCAAAAATAATCGCTCCTTACCCATGGTTCTTCCAAAATACGTCCAGTAGTCTATTATACCATTACTTCACCACTTTTTAACGTATTGACTTGAAGACTGAGTTCAGACCCGCGGAATTAGCGGTTATAACCCGCAGGTTGAGTCCCAGTTCAATAAATATTTTCTCATTCCAATAGATACATCTAAATATGTCATTTCGCACTATTTATTCGCGATATATAATTCAGTTACATAAATTCAGCAAAACCTGCAGCCGATGCGGATCTTAAGGGTGAACTCATGGCGAATAAAAACATTTCAAGAAAATCATATGTAGGATTTGGCGGATGGTTAGTGCTGTTTGCTGCTAGCTTGTTCGTACAATTTATCAGACTTCTATTAAGTATCCTTGATAACTACTCCATTATCATTTCTGACGAATTCAAACTAATCACCGATCCAGACAGTGAATATTATAATTCATCCTTGTATCCGTCATTAATTGTTGATACCATCCTAAGTTTGTTCATCTGTATTATGATTATATTCATTATCTATTTTTGTATAAGGCATAGTATATGGTTCAAAAAGTTATCTGTAATTTACATAATCAGCTCTTTCATTATTCAATGCTTAACACTTTTTTGGCTGCTGGGTATTCATTTTTTGCCGGAGGAATTCTATGAAGAAATAAATATATATCAGGGTGTTATATCTTCATTGGCTTATATGCTGATCTGGTTGCCTTACTTACTCATATCTAAAAGAGTGAAAAACACATATGCGTAAAAGACGCAGTTTTTGTTATGGGTAATCAAACAGAGTTATTCAAAATGTTGTACGTTGTGCAGCTTTGATTCGTAAATACCCAGACGTGCTGGTGGATTGTTGTACAAAATATAGGCGTGTTGATTTCCCAAAAAAAGGGACGAAAAAGGCCGCCATTTCGGGTAATGGTAAGTACGACCAAACCAAACCGAAATGAGGCGACCTCATGAATAAATATACCCCATTTTTAGCCGTTTTCAAACAAGTATTAACACCGGAAGAAGTCCAAATGGTGACTGGACAAACCAAGGACTACGTAGATAGTGGAACCAAAATGACCGTCGGGTTGCTACTCGATTACTTTGTCCAAGCCTGCTACCACAAATGGGACGGCTTCCGGCAAAGTGCCCGCTTAGGCCCAAACTTTGACTTGCCTGAGATTCATTACTCCACCCTTTCCGGCAAGGCCGGTGAAGTCCCTTACGAAATCTTCAAACGTATCTTTCAACTGCTCGTCAAGAAATGTAACCGACAAACCCGGCGGCATCTGAATCTTCCTAAAGATCTTCTGCTGATTGACTCGACGACGGTCACGGCGGCGAATTCCCGAATGCCTTGGGCCTCGTACAAAAAATTTAGAGGGGGCATTAAGCTGCATGTCGCTCTTTCGCAAGGTCAGCGTTTACCCGTGAACGTGGAGGAATCGATTGCGAAGCGCAATGACGCTCCGTTTGGAGAAGTTTTGGCAGATACGGACTACATTTTGGTACAGGATCGGGCGTATGGAAAAATTAGCAGATTGGATCAATATGTGCTCCAGGGCCAGTCGTTTGTGATTCGACTCAAAGACAATCTCCATTTGGTGAAGCCGAGAAACCTCCAGCGACCCGCAGAGGGAGAAACGAAAATTGTTCGTGATATGACTTGTTATATCGGTCAAGGGAAGTGCCAATCCGCTCAGCGCCACCGGGTCGTAGAATTTGAAAATGACCGGGGGAAGTCGTACGGGTCGTGACCGATTTGAGAAAAGAGTCCGCTCATGTAATCGCCGAAATCTACAAGGCACGCTGGGAAATTGAAGTCTTTTTCCGCTGGATTAAACAGCATCTGAACGTGCCATGTCTATTTGGAACCACCGAAAATGCAGTATACAGCCAATTGTTTGTGGCCCTTGCTGTCTATGTGCTTCTGAGACGCGTTTATGATGAAATCCACTCCAACGTGCCTGCCTTTGCTCAACTGACCCTTTGGGAATTTATGCAGCATTGGCGTATATTTAGTCTTCCGCTGGAGTGGCAGGTTCAACTGAGTCTACTCAGGAACAAGAGCATTTTGGGAATTATATTCATTCCATAATATGGGGAATCAACACGCCTGTACAAAATACAAGAATTGTTCCGATTAGACACATAATGCCTGAGAATTGCTGCATTCCATACAACATTTTTACATTGTGGCCGATTTTATGAGGGAAATGTTGTATTTCGTGCAGGATTTTATATTAAAGGATACCGATAAAGAATATTTCTTTGAAAATGCCCATCTGCTTGTGGAAGAACTGCCTGCTGCGTTTCGGAGTACAGAGGTAGTTGTTTATATTGGATAGATACAACAGGCCGATTAGGTTCCATTGAAACCTTAATCGGCCTTTGTACCATGTCCCGCTCAAGAAACCTTAGATCCCGCTCACCCGCGCCACAGCCTCACTGATATCAATCATTTCTTTGGTCCCGGCTCGGCGGTCCATATATTCAACTTTCTGCTCTGCTGCCCCCTTGCCCACGACCAGAGCAACCGGAATACCGATCAGCCCGGAATCCTTGAACTTGACCCCGGCCCGCTCATCCCGGTCATCCAGCAGCGTCTCAATGCCGTTGGCGGTGAGCTGTGCGTACAAGGCTTCAGCAACCTCACGCTGCCCCTCATCCTTCACGGACATCAGCAGAATATGAACCGTATAAGGAGCAATGGCCGCCGGCCAGATCAGCCCCTGGTCATCATGATTCTGCTCTGCGACTGATGACAGGAGCCGCGAAATGCCGATACCATAGCAGCCCATCACCATAGGCTGGCTCCGCCCGGCCGTATCTAAGAAGGTCGCACCAAGCTTCTCACTATAGACTGTGCCGAGCTTGAAGACATGCCCTACCTCAATCCCCTGATGAAACACCAGCTTCCCTTCGCCACACTCCGGACAGATATCACCTGCAGCAGCGTTGCGGAAATCCCCAACATGCGCAAGCGTGAAACCGCGGCCAGGTACTACGCCACGCAGATGGTAATCTTTTTCACCGGCACCCGTGACCGCCTCTGTCATGCCGGCAACGGCTGCGTCAACCAGGATGGTTAAAGACAATCCGGCCGGACCGACAAAGCCGCTCTCAACTCCGGCCGCCGCCTGCACACTATCATACTCAGCCAATGCGATTTCGCCGCAGCCCAGATACTTCTCCACCTTCAGTTCATTGACCTCATGATCTCCCCGCACCAGCACGGCAAAGGACCGGCCGCCGCCGGTGTAGATCAGTGTCTTGATAATATCCTGCGGTTTAATCCGGCTCTCCTGCTCCAGCTGCTGGATCGTCTTCTGATTAGGCGTGTGGAACTTTACAGGAACAGGAATGCCGCTGTAATCCCGCTCCTCGAATGCGGCTCCCCCGCGTACTTCAGCCTGCTCCAGATTTGCGGCATAATCGCAGATGGAGCAGACCGCAACCGTATCCTCTCCAATCTCTGACAGAGCCATAAATTCGTGATTCTGGCCTTTTCCGCCGATAGCCCCGGCATTGGCCTGCACTGCCCGGTAGGTCAGACCGCAGCGGTTAAATATCCGCCCGTAGGCATTGTACATCTGCTCATAGTTCATATCGAGACCTTCCCAGCCTGTGTCAAAAGAGTAGGCATCCTTCATGAGGAACTCCCTGCCCCGCAGCAGCCCTGAACGCGGACGTCGTTCATCGCGGAACTTCGTCTGAATCTGATACACCGTGAGGGGAAGGCGCCGGTAGGAGTTAATTTCATCCCTTACAAGTGCTGTCACTACCTCTTCATGGGTAGGTCCAAGCACAAATTCCCGTTCATGACGGTCCTGCAGCTTCATAAGCTCCTTACCGTACACGTCATATCGGTCCGATTCTTTCCAGAGCTCTGCGGGCTGCAGAGAAGGCATAAGCAGCTCTTGTGCTCCAGAGGCATCCATCTCTTCCCTGACAATGTTCTCAATCTTGCGGAGTACCCTCCGCCCCAGCGGCATATATGTATACACTCCTGCCGCCAGCTGGCGGATGTATCCGGCGCGCAGCAGCAGCTGGTGGCTCATCGTTTCCGCTTCAGCAGGGGCTTCGCGGAGAGTTGTGACGAATAGATTGGTTTGGCGCATGCGGATCAGCCTCTTTCTTCGATAAAAGTGTTATGTTGCCGCTTCATCTCTTTGAATACGCAAAAAAGACGCATCCGTCAGGGACGAATGCGTCGTGTTACCACCCTGGTTCAACCGCCGTACAGAGAGCCTGGCGATCCTTAAATCCGGATAACGGCCGGGGCCGGCAGCATTATGCATATTCCCATAAGCTGCAGCTTCCAAGGCAGGGTATGCCTCACACGCACTTGAGGGACCTTTCAGCCGGTGAATCCCCTCTCTGTTCTGGCGGGTACGGAAACATAGATCCTTGGTCAACGCTTTGTACACTATAAATATTGTACTTAATCTATACGATATTTCGGCACCCGTCAAGCCCGTACTGAAAAAACACAATTCTGCTGAAATTCAACATTTTGTAAATTGTATCCCCTTTCATTCGCGGAAAGCTATGATGCAATTAAATATTTTTTCCAGACGTCTTCAGATATGAAAAAACTGTGTCGATAAACCGAATATATGAGTAGAGTTATTCAAAGAAACGGCTACATTCTCATATAAAAGCCGATTTCCATGTATCCGAGGGGGAACCATTCCAATGTCCAAATCCGTCAACCGTTCTAAACGAAAATCCAAGTCAGGGTCGCTGCAAAGAAAAATGATGATCCTATTCAGTATTATGCTGGTGATCCCCATCCTGCTCGTAAGTACTTTCTCCTATTTCAGTGCAAACAAGCAATTGAAAATCAAAATGCAGGATGCCACGCATTCCAGTGTGGATCTGGTCGCAAGTACAATTAACGAATATGTTTCAGCCGCAATGCGAAATGTAGATCTGCTAAGCCAGCAGATTAATTCTTCCGATATTGATGCAAATTCGCCGGAAACGCGTACGCTGATTGAATTGTTCATGAAGGCGCATCCCGAGCTGGAGATCTTAACGGTGGGCAATAATCAGGGTGCCTGGATGAAAGCCCCCGATCCCGGGAAGCAGGAATATGATCCGCGCACCAGAGACTGGTATAAGGCAACCCTGCTGAATCCCGGTAAAATCACAATCATCGACCCTTTTGTCTCAGCAACAACCGGCAACTATACGCTCTTTATCTCGGAAACGCTGAAGGATGGCCAGGGCGCGATTACAACTAGCCTCAACCTGAAAGCCTTAAGTGAGAAAATCAACAAGACCACGCCAGGGGAAACAGGCTATTTTTATATTGTTGACCGGAATCATAAGTTCGTCTCTCATCCCGTAAAAGCTGCAGGTGATGATGTAGCAGACTATGTCGTGGAGATGCTGGTTAATGAAAGCGGAGATCTCGACTATACAAATCCGGATTCAGGCATGGATATGCGGGGTTACTATACAACCGATGCGAATACCGGATTCAAGATTGTCGGCATTCTTCCGACCCAGGAATTCTCTGATGCGACGCAGCCAATTATTAATACAGGAGCAATTGTACTGGTCTTGTCTCTGATCGTCAGCATGACCTTATTGTTCCTGATTATCCGCTCCATCACGAATCCGATCCGCAGTCTGAACCGTTCTGCACAGCGGGTGAGCGAAGGCTACCTGAACGAACAGATTCACATTAACCGGTCGGACGAAATCGGCCAGCTGGCGGAGAATTATAACCTGATGGTAGGTTCTCTGCGCGGTATCGTTTCTGATATTTCAGACACTTCGGCACAACTGGCTTCTTCAAGCCAGCAGCTTACAGCTACGACTGAAGAGAATTCCAAAGCTACTGCTTATGTGACCGAACTGGTGCAGCAGTCAACTGAAGGTGCTGAAACACAGACTTCAGCGATGGCTGAAACCTCGCGGGCGATGGAGGAGATGTCTTCAGGTATTCAAAAAATCGCTGAAGCGGCAGCCACCATCGTAGATTCTTCGGCCAATACAGAAGCTGACGTGCTTAGCGGCAGCCTCAAGATCGAACAGGTCAGCCGGCAAATGGATGCCATCCGCACATCCACCCATCACTCCTCCGAGCTGATCGGACAATTAAACGGCCTGAATACCGAAGTATCGGCGATGAGCAGCGCGATTACGGCCATTGCTGTGCAGACTAACCTGCTGTCCCTGAACGCCGGAATTGAAGCCGCCCGGGCCGGAGAACATGGCAGAGGCTTCGCCGTGGTCGCCACAGAGGTACGGAAGCTGGCGGATCAATCGAAAAATACAGCCGGAGATATCCAGGACACACTGCTCCAGATGACCAAGCTAATTGATCAGACCTATGAAGCCATCCGTCATACGGTAGCCGCTGATGTAGATTTGGGCATTCAGGTTACTGCTGAAGCTAAAGAAGCATTCATCAGCATCGAGCACTCCACTACCAAAATCAACAGCCAGCTGCATGACATCTCGGCCATTACCGAGCAGATGTCTGCCGGCGCGCAGGAGGTCGCTGCTTCCGTTCATGAGATTTCCGGCATCTCGCGTTCAACTTCAGATGCATTCCAGAGCGTAACAGCGGCAACAGAGCAGCAGCTTGCCTCCATGGAAGAAATCTCCTCCTCCTCCACCGAGCTGTCCAAGATGGCCGCAGCACTGCAGCTTAAGATCGAACGCTTCAAGCTGGAGGACTAGTTCACACGGATTACAGCCCTATAGCAGCACAAAAAAACCGTCACTCAGCAAATGCTGGGATGACGGCTTTTTTGTGCATTTTATTATATTAAGGCTAAAAACTCATTGTCTTATTATCTAAACGAGTACGGTCGAACCCATCAGATATCTATCCACTTCACGTGCCGCTTCACGGCCTTCGTTGATCGCCCAGACCACCAGACTCTGTCCACGGCGCATATCTCCGGCTGCGAATACTTTATCCACATTGGTGTTGAATTTACCGTAACGGGCCTTTACATTACTGCGGCGGTCCGTATCCAGCTTGAGCTCCTCAATAATATCCTGCTCCGGTCCGTCGAAGCCGATCGCGATCAGCGCAAGCTGAGCGGGATAGACAGCCTCAGTTCCCGGAACCGGCTGGTAAATCTTCCGTCCGGTCTCGTCCACCATACGGCGGATTTGCACGGTGTGCAGCTCCTTGAGGTTGCCTTCTTCATCGCCTACAAACTTCGTAGTCATGATGGAGAATTCACGGGGATCTTCACCGAAGACCGCCTTGGCTTCCTGCTGGGCATAATCCAGCGTATAGACATTAGGGAATTGCGGCCATGGGTTAGCAATCGGATCGCGCTCCAGCGGCGCCTTGTCATGCGTACCGAACTGTGTAATACTGCTGCAGCCGTGACGCAATGAGGTAGCCACGCAGTCGGAACCCGTGTCCCCGCCGCCAAGTACGATAACATCCTTGCCGGCAGCCGATACATAGTTGCCATCCTCCAGATTGGAATTCAGATAGCTCTTAATCGTACCGTTAAGGTAATCCATAGCGTACATTACGCCATTCAGCTCATTGCCTTCTACATTGAAGCGTCTGGCTTTGGTCGCTCCGCCGCAGAGTACAACGGCATCATATTCATCCACCAGCTGCTGTGCCGGAATATCCTTGCCGATTTCTGTGTTCACTACAAACTGGATGCCTTCCGCTGCCAGCAGATCCACACGGCGCTGCACGACACGTTTGTCCAGCTTCATGGTAGGGATACCATACATCAGGAGGCCGCCGATGCGGTCACTGCGTTCAAAGACCGTCACAGTATGGCCCGCTTTGTTCAGCTGGGCTGCTGCCGCCAGACCTGCCGGTCCGGAGCCGACAATGGCAACCCGTTTGCCTGTGCGTTTCTCCGGAGGGTTCGGTACCACCCAACCCTCTTCAAAGCCTTTGTCTACAATTGCCAGCTCAATGGTCTTAATGGTGACAGGCTGGCCAATCAGGCCGACGGTACATGAACCCTCACAGGGTGCAGGACAGATGCTGCCCGTAAATTCCGGGAAATTATTCGTCTTGTGCAGGCGTTCCAGCGCTTCCTTCCACAATCCCCGGTAGACAAGATTATTCCATTCCGGAATAAGATTATGCACCGGACAGCCCGAGGTACCGCCGCTCATATCTATGCCGGTATGGCAATAAGGTGTTCCACAATCCATACAGCGGGCACCCTGGGTCCGAAGCTCGTCCTCGGTCAGATGCTCATGGAACTCTTCCCAATCCTTGATGCGCTGCTCGGGATCCCGGTCCCCTGGGAGCTGGCGCTTATACTCCATAAATCCAGTAGGTGTAGACATATTTACGTTTCCCCCATCCGTTCTCTTCGTGTTGATGTATAGTACACTATAACATACCTGCGGCAGAAATATATCTAATGCAGCGTAGGTGAAGAACCTGCATATTTTATACTACCTAGTGAAATATCATTTCTAATTTTAATTATAGTAGCATTCAATACTTTCACACTGTAATGGACTAATCTGCTGATTATTTGTACTATTTCACATCTTGTGTCAGAGAAAACGCTTTTTCGTTACTCCCTGCGTTCATATACAAAAAAACGGTAATCATAAGGATTCTGTTCATTGCGAATCCCCTGTGTACTTGAGATTTCGTTCCACTGGCTCCAGTTGACCTCCGGAAACTTCGTATCGCCCGCAATATCCGCGTAAATCCGCGTGACCAGCAGCTTATCAGCATAAGGCAGCATCAGGCTGTAGATCTCAGCTCCGCCGATCACCATCAGCTCATCCTCTTTACGGCCTTCTGCCAGGGCTTCTTCCAACGAGTGTACAACCTCCGCACCTTCCGGCGCAAAGCTGTGGTCCCGGGTCAGAATAAGGCTGGTGCGGCCTTTAAGCGGCTTCCCGCCGAGAGAGTCCCATGTTTTACGGCCCATCAGCATTCTTTTGCCGAGTGTCTCTGCTTTGAAATAAGCGAAATCCAGCGGCAAATGCCAGGGCATATCGTTATTCTTACCAATCACACCATTCGAAGCCATCGCCCAAATCATGGTGATACTCATATTCATGCCCTCTTTTCCATGAAATCATAGATTAGGTTTCCGGACAGGGTTATATAGCAACCGGCGCTTTGATCCCCGGATGATGGACATAGTCGGTAAACTCGAAATCCTCAAACGTATAATCAAAAATACTGTCAGGCACCCGGCGGATATTCAGCTTCGGCAATGCGTAAGGCTCCCGCGCGAGCTGTGTGGCCACTTGCTCCATATGATTTGTATATATGTGCACATCGCCGCCTGACCAAATAAATTCACCAACCTCAAGCCCTGTCTGCTGGGCCACCATATGGGTGAGCAGCGCGTAGCTGGCTATGTTAAAAGGAAGCCCCAGGAACGTGTCCACAGAACGCATGGTAAGCATACAGGAGAGCTTCCCGCCCGCTACATAGAACTGAAACACAAAATGGCATGGCGGTAGCTTCATCTGCTCAATCTCGCCTACATTCCAGGCACTGACGATATGACGGCGCGAATCCGGATTATGCTTAATCGACTCAATAACATTCGCAATCTGATCGATATGGCGTCCGTCCTTGCTCTCCCAGGCACGCCACTGCGAACCGTATACCGGTCCCAGCTCACCGTTCTCATCCGCCCATTCATCCCAGATGGAGACTCCATTCTCCTTCAGATAAGAAGTATTGGTATCCCCTTTGAGGAACCAGAGCAGCTCATGCACCACCGATTTCAGATGGATGCGTTTGGTGGTCATCAGCGGAAATCCCTTCGACAGATCGAAGCGGAGCTGACGCCCGAATACAGACACTGTGCCTGTGCCGGTTCGGTCGCCTTTGGCTGTACCGTTGTCCAGTATATCCTGTAATAAATCCAAGTAATTACGCAAGCAGTATCGCACCCCACTCTCTTTTTTTCTTATACCAGTTTACCATGACCTGCCCGTGCTTGTAACTTGTTCGCGCGTAGAAAATGTTATTTCCTGCGGACAGCAAATACTGACAAAAGCAGTTTTTCCTAATCCTGATAATAGAGGGAATTAACTAGCGGAATTCCCGCACTAAAATATGATGATTACTTTTGAGACTACAACTCATCCGCCGATACGAACAGACAGCTAACATGTACAGGAATCTGTTTAGTAATTATTTGCTTAAGCACCCTCTGCAGCTCCAGCACATGCTCTGTCCCGTTGTTCATCATGCTCTGCCTCCTCTACTCCCAGATCTTAAGCTCTACCTTCTCCTGCAATGCTTGCAGTGATGCTCTTCCTCCTATGGGAAAAGTGATTATCGGCGATGCGTGGCCAAAATTAACATCAGCAATCACGGGGAGCTGCTCCAGCTCCTTTTTGGATTTGATGATGGTGTGCAGGATCTCGCGGCTCATTCTCGACCCCCGCTGAAATCTGCCTAGTGCCAGTCCTTTGACCCCTGAGAACTCCGGCTGCTGAATCAGCGATACCAGATCACGGTCAAACACTTCAGGATAGACCTCGAAATCATCCTCCAGAAACAGAACCGAGCCTTCCAGATCCGGCATGTACTCCGTTCCGTGCAGCAGGCTGAGCGTACACAGATTTCCGCCGAGCAGCGTACCCTCCGTTTCGCCTTCGTTAATGTTATAAGGGCCGCTATTTTTTCAAAAACCCGGTTCTCCTGATCTATAAACCAAGCGTCATCGCTCCAATGTTCAGAGGGCTCTACGGTGACGGCTTCATGACCCATCATCATTTTCGTGAAACACTCCACAGTATACTCATTACCGAGCTTCATGCCGAAAGTGGAGAAATGGGGTCCGGAATAGGTGAGCAGGCCTGTCTTGGCGTATATTGCGTTACTCAGCACAGTAATATCTGAATACCCGCACAACCGCTTGGGGTTGGCCGCAATGAGGTCATAATCAAGTTCACGCAGCAGCTGATTGCTGTTATGTCCGCCCAGGGTTGTCAATATTCCTTTGACCTGGGGATCGCTGAAGGCATTATGTATATCTTCTACTCTGGAAGCAACGGATGATGAGCCGAAGATATCTTGTTCATAAGCATGTCCGGCAAAAGAAACTGTAAAACCAAGCTTCTCCAGCAGTTTCGTGGCATGTTCGAGCTGATCTTTGGCTATGATCCCCAGGCTGTTTGCCGGTGATATAATTCTGATTTCGTCCCCTGTTTTTAATTTCGCAGCTTGCATGATCCCACTCCCCGTCAAAATAAAATACCGGCCCCGCTCCTCTGCCGCCGATTGAAAAGAGGATGTCCCCTTAACCATTCTACATGGCCTTGGAAACATCCTCTTATGATTATACCCGTGTAGGCGTAAGGTATTATTTAATCACGTGAATCGGGTGTCCTTCTACCAGCTCAGCCGCTTCCATGACGATTTCGCCTAGGGTTGGATGCGCGTGGATCGTCAGGGCGATATCTTCGAGCGTAGCGCCCATTTCAATGGCCAGACCCAGCTCAGCGATCAGGTTGGAAGCTTCGATACCGACGATTTGCGCGCCGAGCACCTGATTATTGTCGCTCTTAGCCACAATCTTGATGAAGCCTTCCGGAGCATTCAGGGAAACGGCACGGCCGTTGCCTGCGAACGGGAATTTGCCGCTCTTCACAGCATAGCCCTTGTCCTTCGCTTCTTTCTCAGTCAGACCTACGCTGGAGCATTCAGGATCTGTGAACACTACTGCAGGCATAACTTTGTAGTCAACAACCGATTTGTGGCCGGAGATTGCTTCAGCAGCAATTTTACCTTCGTAAGAAGCCTTATGTGCCAGAGCAAGACCGGGAACGATATCGCCGATGGCAAAGATGTTAGGAATATTAGTGCGTCCCTGGTGGTCGACTTTGACCAGACCGCGTTCGTCCAGCTCAACACCGATCAGATCCAGACCCAGTTCACCGTCAGTGTTAGGACGACGTCCTACAGTTACCAGCAGGTAATCGGCAGTCACTTCTTTGGACTCGCCGCCCACGGAGTACTTCACGGTTACTTCCTTGTCGTTCTGAACCGCACTTTCAGCTTTGGCGTTAGTCACAATTTCAATACCGGTCTTCGCCATGTTCTTGGCAACCAGACGGGTCATGTCTTTGTCAAAGCCAGGCAGAACAGTGTCCAGACCTTCAATGATCGTTACTTTGGTGCCGAATTTGGAATACATCTGGCCAAGCTCTGCTCCGATATAGCCGCCGCCGATAACAATCATGCTCTTCGGAATTTCCGGCAGATCAAGCGCTTCAGTCGAGGACAGAATACGTCCGCCGAACGGGAAAGGCTTCAGTTCAATCGGACGGGAGCCCGTTGCGATGATGCAGTTATTGAATTTGTAGCGCGGGGATTCATGATCATTGAACAAACGGGCTTCGTTTGTGCTGATGAACATAGCTTCACCGCTGAATACTTCAATTTTGTTGCCTTTCATCAGGCTGGTTACCCCTGAAGTCATTCTTTTGACAACGCCGTTTTTGAACTCCTGGGTTTTGGCCCAGTCCACTTTGACGTTCTCGGCAGTAACACCGAATACTTCGCCGTGCTGAGCAGCCTCGAATTGATGAGCTGCAGAGATCAGCGCCTTGGAAGGAATACAGCCGCGGTTCAAGCACACGCCGCCGAGTTCCGATTTATCTACAATGATTACCTTTTGGCCGAGCTGGGCGGCACGAATTGCCGCCACATACCCGCCGGGACCTGCACCAATTACCAATGTGTCGATTTCGATTGAAGCGTCTCCGACTACCATTTATTACACCTCCATAACTAACATATCAGGATTTGCAAGCAGGGTCTTAATGTAATTCATGAAGTTCTGAGCGGTTGCACCATCGATAATACGGTGGTCAAAGCTCAGGGACAAAGCCATAACAGGAGCAGCGACGATTTCGCCATTCTTAACGACCGGCTTCTCAGTGATGCGTCCTGTACCCAGAATCGCAACTTCAGGGAAGTTGATAATTGGGGTGAAGAACATACCGCCTGCGGAACCGATGTTGCTGATCGAGATGGTGCTGCCTTTCATTTCATTCGGAGCCAGTTTGCCGTCGCGTCCGCGGACTGCCAGATCTGTAATCGCGCTTGCGATCATCCAGATGCTCTTGCGGTCAGCGTCTTTGATTACAGGAACGATCAGACCGTTGTCTGTATCTGTAGCGATACCGATGTTGTAGTATTTCTTGTAGACAATTTCGTTCGTTGCTTCATCAATCATAGCATTAAGCGCAGGGAATTGACGGGAAGCTGCAACGAGTGCCTTCACGATGAACGGAAGGTAAGTTACCTTCACGCCTTTCTTCTCGGCTACAGGTTTCATACGGGCACGGAAGGCTACAAGCTCAGTAACATCCACTTCGTCCATAATGGTAACATGCGGTGCTGTGTATGCCGATTTAACCATAGCATTGGCAATGGCTTTACGGATACCCTTGAATGGTACGCGTTCTTCTTCCAGGTTTGCATTGCCGGAAGCTGCCGGTGCAGCTGCTGCCTTAGCTTTTGGAGCTTCTGTTGCTGCTGCAGGTGCAGATGCCGCCGCCGGAGCCGATGCCGCAGGTGCTGCTGATCCGCCCTTCAGGAAGGCTTCTACATCTTCAAGTGTGATCTTGCCGTTCTTGCCGGAGCCATTTACCTGAGAGATGTCAACACTCTTGTCACGGGCAAATTTGCGTACGCTAGGGGTTGCCAGCACTTCACGGTTAGGAGCCGGAGCTGCCGCCGCCGCTGCTGCTGGAGCCTGGGAAGGAACTGCTGCCTGCGCACCAGACGCTTCTGCATGGCCGCCTTCCTGCTGAGGAACATCGCCTTCTGCAGCAATGATTGCCACCACTTCGCCTACACGGCATACTTGACCGTCTTTGGTGAACACTTCTACTACTGTACCGTTGACAGGAGAAGGAACTTCAACTACAGCCTTATCATTCTGAACTTCCATGATGATATCATCGTCGGTGATTTTGTCGCCGACCTTGATATGCATCTTGATGATTTCCCCTTCATGCAGACCTTCGCCGAGTTCAGGGAACTTATATTCAAAGTTGCTGGTTCCGCCTGTTGCAGGGCTGCTGGCTGCCGGAGATGATGTTGTATCTGCTCCGCCCTTTGCTGCATCTGCTTCCTGGGAAGCCTGTTCTGCAGGATGGCCGCCTTCCTGTTCAGGAACTTCGCCTTCTGCATCAATAATTGCAACTACTTCACCTACGCGGCATACCTGACCGTCTTTGGTGAAGACTTCAAGCACTGTGCCGTTAACCGGACAAGGAACCTCTACTACTGCCTTGTCATTCTGAACTTCCATTACGATATCGTCATCGGTTACTTTGTCGCCGGCTTTGATATGCATTTTGATAATTTCGCCTTCATGCAGACCTTCGCCCAGCTCAGGGAACCGGTACTCAAATTTTGCCACCTTGATAACCTCCTAAAAGTTATGTTTACATCCGCTTAGTTTGTAAGCAGTACAATGTATTGCAGAAACGGGTGCCGCCCTTTTGCAAGGACGGCAAGGTCATTTCTCTTAGAATTCCATTACTTTCTTCACTGCCGCAATGACACGCGCCGGTGTAGGAATCCAGGAATCCTCGATTTGTGCGAACGGGAAGATTGTATCAGGGCCAGCTACACGAAGCACAGGAGCTTCAAGATGCAGCAGAGCTTTTTCATTAATTTGAGCAATCACTTCAGCGGCTACGCCGGAGCTCTTTTGTGCTTCTTGGACTACAATGGCACGGTTGGTCTTCTTAATAGAAGCGACAATCGTATCGATATCAATCGGGCTAACCGTACGCAAGTCGATAATTTCGGCTTTGATGCCGTCTTTTTCGAGCTGATCGGCCGCTTTGGTAGCAGTATGTACCATCAGGCCGTAAGTGATGATTGAGACATCAGTTCCTTCGCGTACTACATTAGCTTTACCCAATTCAACGGTGTATTCACCTTCAGGCACTTCTGCACGGAAAGCATGGTACAGGTTCAAGTGCTCCATGAAGAATACAGGGTCATTGTCGCGGATCGAAGCGATCAGCAGTCCCTTGGCATCGTATGGATTGGAAGGAATAACAACCTTGATACCCGGGCTCTGGGCAATCAGGCCTTCCAGGGAATCGGTATGAAGTTCGGCTGCTTTAACGCCGCCGCCGAATGGAGTGCGGAAGACTACAGGAGCATTGTATCTGCCCCCGGAACGCCAGCGCAGGCGGGCAGCCTGAATGACGATTTGATCAAGTGCTTCGAAGATGAAGCCTACGAACTGGATTTCGGCAATCGGGCGGAAACCCTGTACGCCGAGACCGAAAGCCAAACCTCCGATTGCGGATTCAGCCAGCGGAGTATCGAAGACACGCTCCTCGCCAAATTCCTTTTGCAGCCCTTCCGTTACACGGAACACGCCGCCTACATTACCAACATCCTCTCCGAAGATAAGAACATTGGGGTCACGAGTCAGTTCAACGCGCATTGCGTCACGAATTGCTTCTTTCATATTCATCTGTGCCATTGCCTGATATCCCCCTTATTCAAAATCGGCTTTTTGTTCTTCAAGATGTTTCGGAGTTACCTCGAACATGCTGTCGATCAAGCCGGGAATGGTCATTTTTTCGGTCTGTTCTGCTTTTTTAATCTGCTCGTTCACAGTTGCTTTCGCTTCTTCTCTTACGCGCAGAGTGTCTTCTTCGGTCCAAAGGCCTTTTTTCTCCAGGTACTTGGCAAGACGGGCAATCGGATCTTTCTCATTCCATTGTCCTTCTTCTTCCTTGGAGCGGTATTTACTGGCGTCATCGGACAGGGAATGTGGACGGAAACGGTAAGTTACGGCTTCAATCAATGTCGCGCCTTCGCCTTTACGGGCACGTTCAGCAGCCTGCTGAACAGCGGAGATTACCGCGAACACGTCCATACCATCGATCTTGATTCCCGGAATGCCTGCTGCAACCGCTTTGTGGGCGATCGATTTAGCTGCCGTCTGCTTCGCGAACGGAGTTGTAATCGCATAGCCGTTGTTCTGAACAAAGAAGATTACAGGAAGTTTGAAGACACCTGCATAGTTAAGGCCTTCATAGAAGTCACCTTCGGATGAACCGCCGTCACCTGTATAAGTAATAGCTACATTAGCTTGTTTCTTCAATTTGAATCCCATTGCAATACCGGTAGCATGCAGGATCTGTGCTCCGATAATGATCTGCGGCATAAGTACATTTACGCCTTCAGGAATCTGTCCGCCGTGCTGATGTCCGCGGGAATACAGGAAAGCCTGATATAATGGAAGTCCATGCCATACCAGCTGTGGAATATCGCGGTAGCCCGGGCAGACGAAATCTTCCTTCTGCAAAGCGAACTCGCTGCCGATCATCGTAGCTTCCTGACCGGATACCGGTGCATAGAAGCCGAGACGGCCTTGACGGCCCAGGTTGACGGCACGGTCATCCCAAGTACGGGTAAATACCATACGGTACATAATTTCTTTCAGTTGGTCATCGGTAAGATCAGGCATCATTTCCTTGTTGATAACTTCTCCATCCGGGGAAAGTACCGAAAGGGCTTCAACGTCCTCTGTATACACTTCATAAGGAACTCTAGTCATTATCTTCACCTCAATAAAAAAATTTGAATATCAGTGGTCTCTGTTATAGAATTATTATACACCTGTTGTAGCTGTTTCGTCAAAGAAATACGCATAAAATTTATGTTTCCATAAATTTTGTATGTATAACAGGCTTTGGAATATCCTATAACAGATAGAAGGATATTATTCAAGTAAATGATATATCCCACATTTGCCGCTTGGGTAATTTTAACGTAACACTTAGTCTAATGCAAAAATCCGACATGAAAGGTGACGATTGGACAATGAGCGAACCTGTTTTTCTGAAACGTACAATAGTGAAACAAACACTGTGGAGCGAGCATCTGCAGGAGGAACGCAAGCTGCGCATTTATCTTCCTCCCGGCTATAACGAAGTCCTCAGTTACCCGGTGGTCTACTGCCAGGACGGGGAAGAATTCTTCAACTTCGGCCGGATCGCCACGCTTGCCGGGCAGCTGATTCTGGAGCAGGATGTGGATCCCTTCATTATAGTGGGTGTCGAAGTGAACGTAGCTGTCCGCACCGAAGAATACGCTCCGTTTGGCAGCCGCTTTAAGCAGTACCTTGCATGCTTCGCCGAAGAGATTATTCCCTTCATTGAACATAATTATCCTGTACGGCGTACGCCGGAAGAACGAATCATCGCCGGCGATTCCCTGGGCGGCAGTGTCTCCCTGCATCTTGCCCTGGCTTATCCCGCCTTATTCAACCGTGTGCTCAGCCTCTCCGGCGCCTATTACCCCGAAACCCGCCAGCAGCTGGAACAGGAAGATGATCTCTCCTGGCTTCAGATCAATATGGTCGTCGGTCTGCAGGAGCGAGACTACAAGACTGATACCGGAATCTACGATTTCGTAGAAATGAACAGGGAAACCAAAGCGATGCTGGAGTCAAGGGGAGCCACCGTATCCTACCGTGAGAAGGACGGCCGCCATCTCTGGGGATTCTGGCAAAAAGAGCTACCGGAATCATTACTCTATTTCTTCAACCGCTGAAACAGCCTTTAAGGCCTAAAAAGTGAACATCTTCCGAACTTATGTACGTTGTGCAGGTGAGTGCGCTTTCAGTACAGGGCGGGCATACGGTGCCCGTCCTTAAATGTAAGGACGGCAACCGGTCATGCTGCGGATCTATGCCTGCTACAGCTTCTCGGTAATAATACGTTCCAGCAGCACTTCACAGCCGGCATTCACCAGATCATATACCTGCTCGAAATTTCCGGTAAAATACGGGTCCGGCACTTCACGAAGCTCCTCGTCCGGCAGCAGATCCATGAAGAATAACAGCTCCGACTTCTCGCCTCCGGGAATTTTGCGAACATTGTCCCCATTGGACTTGTCCATGCAGATTATATATTGAAACTTCTCAAAATCTTCGCCGCTCACCAGCCGGGCTGTCATGTGCTCATAGCTGATTCCATGCAAATCCAGAATCCCTCTTGTGCCCTCATGCGGCATCTTGCCGATATGCCAGTCTCCGGTTCCGGCTGAATCCACAGTGATTTGACTGGACAATTGCCGCTGCTCTATTTTGTGGCGCAGAACTGCTTCAGCCATCGGCGAACGGCAAATATTGCCCAGACATACGAATAACACGTTTACGATCTCTCTCACCCCCCGTGACCATTTATGCCTTCCAATCCGCGGATAAGTCTTGCGGCGAAATGCATCTGACTTCATTTTAGCGTTATGGCAGCAATTGTACAACTTTTCAAACTGCATTATACTGTTCAGGGTGACTAACTTAATAGCCACAACAAGGAGGGGATCACATTGCCATCTGGGCGTGTTGTCATATTTGCAGGCGGTGAGCTATCACCGGATGGTTTGCACCTATTAGATGAAGAGGATTTTATTATCGGAGCGGACCGGGGGGCACTTTTCCTGATTGATCACGGATACACACCTGATATTGCCGTCGGAGATTTCGATTCCGTCTCCCCCGAAGCGCTGCTGCTGATACAGGCGGGAAGCAAGGAAACCATCAGCTGTGATCCGGTCAACAAGGACCTGACGGACAGTGAAATGGCGCTGGATCTTGCCCTGAATACACAGCCTGAGTCCATTCTCCTTATGGGTGTAACCGGAACCCGTATGGACCATACACTGGCCAGTATCCAGATGATGACCCGGGCACTGCAGCGTCAGGTCGCCTGTTCTATCATGGATGCGAATAACTATATTACGCTGACCGGCTCGCATGCTGTAGTCGAGGAACGCGGGTATACCTATGTCTCTCTGCTGCCTTTGACACCGGAGGTTACAGGAATTACGCTGCAGGGTTTTCAATATCCGCTGGAGAATGCCACCCTTAAGCTGGGCCAGTCTCTGGCCGTAAGTAATGTGCTGCTTGCCGCTAGCGGAACGGTTACTATTGAGAGCGGACTTCTGCTGATTATCCAGAGTAAAGACTGATTACATAGGTTTTTAGAGACATCACTGTAACCTTTGTTTCAAAAATGTAAAGCCGGGAATCTCCTTACACAGTAAGGGTTTCCCGGCTTTTTTCTATGCCTGTTCAAGCTAAATATTAATATTTTGTAACTTTTAATGAAATTTTAATAAAACGCTTACAACGTAGACCCAGCCTGCATTTGAAGCCTCTGCTCCATAATTTAGGAAATAGATAACCTGCTATACTACGAATCAGAGAAAGAAACTAGAAAGATAAACACAAACCTGGGAGGTATTACTACATGAATAAGCAACAATGGTTTAAGCAAGCAATTGCTATTGGAATGTGCACAACAATCGGGCTCGGCACCCTAATGGCTACCGGAGCAGGCACAGCCCCTGCTGCTGCCGCATCCGTATCCTCTTCCGCTGTCACAGCAGAATCCGTATCCGCATCTTCAACCGGCTCAAGTATTGTCAGCTTCGGCAAAAAATATCTGGGTACGCGCTACCAGTTCGGTGCATCCACTTCTACTACAAGATACTTTGACTGCTCTTCATTTACTCAATATATTTTCAAGAAATATGGCGTTAACCTGCCGCGTACTTCCGTAGCCCAATCCAAAGTCGGATCATCCGTGAGCAAGGCCAATCTGCGTGTCGGCGATTTGGTGTTCTTCTCCAGCGGAAGCCGGGCAACAGGCAAGAATGTAACGCATGTAGCAGTCTATGCAGGCAACGGCAAGATTCTCCACACTTACGGTTCACCTGGAGTAACGATTTCAGATCTGAATTCGGGCAACTGGAAAAAAACCTACCTGAAAGCACGCCGCGTACTGTAGACGCATCTGATCAGCTCTCTCTTATTAAATATTAAACGTGCTTCATTCACGATTTGTTGCAAGTCCATAGCACGGTTCTCAAAAAAGCCGGAGAGTCAGTTAAGTATTCCCTAACCTGTGACACCGCTCTCCGGCGCCCGCAGTACATATCCGGTTCCGCGTACCGTATGTATCAGTTTATTCCGGTGGCCCTTGTCTATCTTCATACGGATATGCCGGATGTAGACATCCACCACATTAGTGTCAGCGTGAAAATGATACCCCCATACCTGCTGTAAAATCTCGTTTCTGGGACAGATTTCACCCAGATTAACGGCAAGATAGTACAATAGGTCGAATTCCTTGGGGGTCATCTTCAGCTCTATTCCGTCCCGGCTGACCTGCCGGCGGCTGGGATCGAGCAATAAGCCATCCACCTTAAGCAGCGAAGCCGCTCCTCTGCGGCGTCCGGTAAGCTTCAATAAATTGAGCACCCTGCATTTGAACTCACCGGTATGTACAGGCCTCGCCATATATTCATTGCCCCCTGCATCAAAAGCTGATACAGCTGCCGGACCACGCGCCTCTTCATCCCCTCCGGATATCACCATTACCGGCAGAACCATCCCCCCTTCCCGCATTTCTGACACTACCCTCCAGCCTGACCAGCCTGCGGGTTCACCCAGCTCTGCGAGCAGCAGCACTGGTTCTTGACCAGACAGCAGCAAGCGAAGATCCTCTACATCTTCGCTTGTTGCTGTCTTCATACCCAGCTCACGGATTGCGGCTTCAAGCTCCGCACGACCCTCTTCCCGTTTCTTGCGTTCCGCCTCAGATTCCCGCACCTCCGGCGCCGGACCGGGCGCATACCAGGCAATGATTTCATTCACAATGAAGTCCCCCCACCTTCCACCTTTGTACCGGCTGTACCGGCGCAGATGAAGCTTAGAGTTCCCGTAAAGCAAAGAGACCATTCCAGGGAATGGTCTCTTTGCTTTACTTTGCTTAGGCTACGGACGATTAAGTCACGAAGTCAATCTCCTGGAAATCGGCTACCTCAACCTCCCAGCGTTTTGCAACAAATGCCTGATGCTCGGGATGGCTATTATAGGCATCATAAGCCGCCTGGTCTTCGAACTCCATCGAGAAGCCATACTGGAAGTCACATTTCATACTGATCTGGCGCAGCACCTCGAAATTCTTTACTACCGGAATGGCGCTGAGGATCTCCGCTCCGTCCCGCAGGAAGGCAGCAGTCTCCGCAGAGTCCGGGGCATGCTTCAATGTAAAAATAGCCATATGCCTGATTGTTCCATTCTTCATCTTATCCTCCCCTTCGTTACCCGAAATACCGGTGATAGAAGCTGCGTGCCGCAGCAATATCACTGGTTCCATGAATTAATGCCCTCCCGTCAGCAAACACAACCATACGGTAAGGCTCCTCTGTAAAGGAGACCAGATACGGATTGCTCTCTACCTTGCCGCTATTCAGCCCGGAGAGGCGGGCGGCAGTCTCCTGCAGATTGAGGCTCCGGCGCTGCGCCGGGCGGATCTGCACCGTATCCCGGCCGCAGAGCACGTCACTGCGCTCAGTATTGGATGCTGACAGATACGGATAGACCGGACGGTCACCGCAGGATGGACAGTCTACCTTTTTCGCCGCCTTGACGCCAATCTCCTGCTGCTCGCTCTGCCAGACATCGAATGTCAGCAGCTTGCCGCGCAGCTTCTCTTTGTACCCGCCGAGCAGCTTCAGCGCCTCAGCCGTTCCATTCGCCGTAACCATCTGTACAGCTTGCGGCAGAATGCCGGCCGTATCACAGGTATCCCCGCCCAGCGGGATAGTACCCAGCAGACAATTCAGACAGGGCGTTTCACCCGGCAGGATGGTGTATGTAATTCCGTAGCTTCCGACACAGGCGCCATAGATCCAGGGAATGCCGTGTTTTTGCGCCAGGTCATTCATGATCAGCCGGGTGTCGAAGTTATCCGTCCCGTCCATAATCAGATCCACCCCCGGAAGCAGGCTCTCCATCTCCTCTGCACGCACATCCAGTACATGGGCTTCAAGCACGATTTCCGAGTTAATCTCCAGGAGTCTGGATTTGGCCGCAGCCGCTTTGGGCATCCTCAGACGGGCATCCTCTTCCGTATACAGCTGCTGACGCTGCAGATTGCTCCACTCTACATAATCGCGGTCCACAAGGATGAGCCGGCCTACCCCGCAGCGCGCCAAAGTCTCGGCAATCCCTGTACCCAATGCGCCCATTCCTACTATCAGCACACTTGAACGCGCCAGTCCCTGCTGCCCCGCAGCCCCGAACGGAGTAAAGCGGACCTGTCTAGAATACCTTCCGTCCCGTCCCGCCGCTGATGCCGGAGCCAGTTTGTCATTGTCATTAGGACCCATTCCTGAACAGCCCCCTTTATCCAATAGAAAATGTTTATTCCATTTATCACTCTATATTATGAAAATCCGGGAAACAGCGCCTTGCAGCGCTCCTCCCCGGACGTTGTAATTCATCTATACAGTCTGAGCAGACCACTGCTCCACATTCCATACCTTCGTTACCCAATCCTCGTAGAATTCCGGTTCATGGGAGACAAGCAGAATCGTCCCTTTGTATTCCTGCAGCGCCCGTTTGAGCTCTGCCTTGGCAACAATATCAAGGTGATTCGTAGGCTCATCGAACAGAATCCAGTTGCTCTCACGCATCAGCAGTTTACACAGACGTACTTTGGCCTGCTCGCCACCACTCAGCATGCTAAGCGGACGGGTAATATGTTCATTCTTCAGCCCGCAGCGTGCCAGATGGCCACGTACTTCATTCTGGGTGAGACTTGAGAATTCATTCCATACATCTTCAATCGGGGTAATATTCTCCGCCTTCATTTCCTGCTGGAAATACGCTGAACTCAGGTAATCCCCCAGATAGGTTTTGCCGCTGTAGGTCGGGATTACGCCTAGAATCGTTTTGAGCAGCGTGGATTTGCCGACACCATTGTACCCGACAATAGCAATCTTCTCTCCGCGTTCAATCATCATATTCAGCTTGCTTGGCAGCAGCGGACGATCATAACCAATCTCGAAGTCAACGCCTTCGAACACGGTCTTCCCGCTGGCCCGGCTCTCTTTGAACTGGAAGGTCGGCTTCATCGCCTCTTCCGGACGGTCAATCCGTTCCAGACGCCCAAGCTGCTTCTCGCGGCTCTTGGCCCGGCCCGATGTGGAAGCCCGCGCTTTATTGCGCTGGATGAAGTCTTCCTGCTTTTTGATGAAATCCTGCTGCTTCTCATACGCATCAATGTGCTGAGCTTTGTTCATCCCCGCCATTTCCAGGAATTTCTCGTAGTTTGCCGTATAGCGGGTCAGCTTCGAGAACTCCAGATGATAGATCACATCTACGATTTTATTCATAAATTCCGTATCATGGGAGATCAGCATGAAGGCATACGGATAATTTTTCAGATAATTGGTCAGCCAGTCAATATGCTCCACATCGAGATAGTTGGTAGGCTCATCGAGCAGCAGCACATTCGGTTTCTCCAGCAGCAGCTTCGCCAGCAGAACCTTGGTCCGCTGCCCCCCACTCAGGCTGGTTACGTCCCGGTCCAGACCGATCGCCGACAGGCCGAGGCCGCCCGCCATATCCTCCACCTTCACATCAATCATATAAAAGTCGCCGATGTCCAGCTGTTCCTGAATCGTGCCCATCTGATCCAGCAGCGTTTCCAGCTCTTCGGGAGTGGCGTCGCCCATTTTATCAGTAATGGCCAGCATTTCAGCCTCCAGCTCCAGCAGCGGCAGGAAGGCATCTTTAAGCACATCGCGTACCGTTTTGCCTGCCGTAAGCTGGGTGTGCTGATCGAGATAGCCGTAACGGACACGCGGAGTCCACTCTAATTTGCCGCTGTCCTTCAACAATTTACCGGTCAAAATATTCATCAGCGTCGACTTGCCCACGCCGTTAGCTCCAACAATTCCTACATGCTCTCCATCCAGCAGGCGGAAAGATACATCCTTGAACAATACCCGGTCCCCAAAGTTGTGGGAAACGTCTTCTACAGTAAGTAAACTCATAAATTCTCCGCAAGCTCCTGTCTATATTATAAATATTACAAATCGGGTTAAGCACATACATCACTCCATTCTAGCACACCTATGTCCTGCGCCGAAATAGAAAATAAGCCTAATTCCTGCAAAACACGCAGAAAAAGTAGTGATTTCAACGTTTTTTCTGAAATATTCCACTATTTTTTGCAGGAAATCGTTTGTCCGTTCCCAGTCCAAGCATCTCTCCAACCGCTTGACCCAGCTTCCCTTTGGGCTGAAAAGGGTCCTGCTGAAGCGGCAGGCTGCACACATTGGCTTGTCCCAAAGCAGAAGCCAGAAGCGCTGCCGCTGAACCGCCGGCCAGCGGCAGACAGATCCGCCAGTCCGGCTGAGGGGTGAGACCGCTGCGGCGCAGCCAGTGCAGCGTATCCTCCAGCCGCCAATCCGCCCCGGAGGCCACCAGCACCGGCCTGCCGCTGGCCGTGAAGGCGGGCAGCGCCCCTTCGTAACCGCCTGTCCCCAGATCCAGAACCACGAAGGAATACGACTTCCCCGTCCGCTGAGGTAGTCCGTCAGCAGGCGCAAGCTTCCAGAAATCTACGTTGCTCCAGGTAAAGGGATGCTCCGGCAGCACTACACCATGGCTGGCACTTCTTTCAGGCACTTCTGCCATTCCTTTAATGCGATTAAATACTTGCGCTTCAGGAGCGCATTCCACCCAGGCGGTGTGGCCAATCTGCGACAAATAATGGCTCACAGCCAGTGAAGTATGCGTTGTCCCCAGTCCCGGAGCTACGCCCAGCACAGCCACTACTAAGGTCTGCCGGGACTGCAGCCTAACAGAAGCGGCCTGTAAATCCGGCTTATGCTCCGGCGCTGTCAGCTCTGCGGCTTCGGCTTCAAGCGGTTCAAGCGCTGACAGCACCTCCTGGGCACTGCCGTACCGCTCCTCCGGATGATGACGCAGTAGGCGCCGTATTACCGGAATCAACCGGTCCGGAATGCTGCCATGCAGCTTCCGTTCCATTCCCGGCTGCCAGCTGCTGAATTGTCCGCCGGAAGCCATGTACAGCAGCAGCGCGCCCAGCCCGTACAGGTCAGACAGCGGACTGCTCTGTGCACTGCCATATTGCTCCGGGGCAGCGAAGCCGGCGGTTCCCAGCTTCTCCGTGTCTTCATCAGATCCGGTTCTCAGCTTACGCGCAATACCGAAATCAATCAGCCGCAGCTCATGAGGCCCGGTCAGCATAATATTGGAGGGCTTCAGGTCACGGTATACGATCGGCGGATGATGACTGTGCAGGTATTGCAGGACCTCCAGCAGCTGCCTGGCATAGCTGATAATCCGCCCTCCCGTAAGGGCTGCCGGATGCTCAATCATGGATTGATGCAGGGTTACCCCTTCAATGTAATCCATCACCAGATAACTATAGCCGTCACGGTCCGGCGGGAAGAAATCGCCAATCCGCGGCAGCTTAGGATGATTCAGTGAGATCAGCAGCTCTGCTTCTGTCTGGATGGCTCCAATGCTATGCCCTCCCCCTTCCTTTATCACACTTTCCTTAACCGCCCATATCTTTCCCGGCAGCCGCAAATCCTCTGCCAGATATACACGGCTCATTCCTCCTGCACCGATAAGTCCGGTAATAGAGTAACGTCCTCCAAGGATTTGTCCGGTTGTCAGCTTGCCCGCTACATTCATCTTTTTTCCTCCTTATTGTCACACAAAAAAGGGAAAGCATCCGCCATCAGCACCTGGTACCGGCATGAAGCCGGCGGTGCAAATAGCGGGATGCTTTCCCTTTATCCATGAACCTAATTAATATTTAATCATATAAAGTGTTATTTCATCGCGGTTGTGAAACAGTTGCTTCGCGCGCTGAATCTGCATCCGTTCACCTTCGAACATGGTAATAATCTCTTTGATCATCGCCAGCGGCTTCTTATGCATCAGCTTCACCGTGACAATGGCAGTCCCGCCCGGAGTCAGACTATGGAGCAGTCCGGTGACCAGCTTCGCCATCAGCTTGGGACTCCAGCTCATATCACAGACCAGCAGATCAAATTCATTCTCACGGAATTTGACCTCCCCGGCATTTTTACGCAGAATCTTGAGTCCGGGATAATTACGCAGCGATTCATGCATCAGGGCCGGATCCACAGCGGTTACCTTAAGGCCGCGTTCCAGCAGGAACGAGGTCCAGCCGCCCGGGGAAGCGCCGATATCCACCGCATTCTTGAAGCTGTAGAACGGAATCGCGAATTCCTTCTCCGCCTCCATCAGCTTGAACTTGGCCCGGGAGATCTGCCCGTCCTCCTTGCGGAAGCGGATCATCCCGCCGTTCCAGCTGGAGAGATTCTCTTCCGGCCGGGATACACCGGCATACAGGGCTTCTCCATCTGCATATACGGACACCACCCATGCCGGCTCCTGTACGGTGAATTCTGCACCCAGACTGTCAAGCCGGCCCTGCAGCCACTCCCGCAGCTCTCCCGGGCTGTCTTCCCAGAAGGACGTGCTGCCCTTGCGGACATGCAGCGAGACCTTCTCACCCTCCAGCTCTGTCCGCCGGCTTAAGTATACGGCCAGCCTGTCCATAGCAGACATATCGCCTGTGTCCTGGAACTGCACCGGCTGGATATGGCGCAGGAAGATCGGCAGGTTCTGTGCCAGCATCCGCGATACCTCTTCAGGCTCTGCCTCCAGCGTTGCCAGGAACACTTCACCCGGCAGCAGCAAAGTACTTTTCACTGCTCCGAACAGGCGGCGCAGCTCCTCTTGTGCATAGGGAGCAAAGCCGTGGTTCGCGGTGCAGATGTATCTTGAAATTATTTTCTCATCAGGAGCCAGGTTTGGCTCGAGGGGTTCTTGCGTAAAATCATTCAAATCGATGTGCCTCCAGGTCTTATTTTTATCCAGGGACGGCCGCTATCCCATTCAACATCAACAGGTATATCGAAAGTGTCCATCAGCATTTCCCTAGTCAGCACTTCTTCCTTAGGACCGGCTCCCGCCAGCTTCCCGTCACGGATCAGCGCTACATGGGTGAAGAGCGGTACAATCTCCTCTACATGATGCGTTACGTACACTACAGCCACATTGCGCTGCTTCAGCTTGTCGATCTCGGCCAGCATCTTCTCACGCTCGTAGAGATCAAGGCCGGCGCAAGGCTCGTCCATGATCAGCAGCTTGGGCTCTGCTATCAGGCAGCGTGCCAGCATCGCTTTCTTGCGTTCCCCCTGGGACAGGGTACCAAACGGATGGTACGCCAGTTCGCTGAGATTCATATCCTCCAGCAGCTTCAGCGCCTGATCCTGCACACTTTGCGGGATTGCCTGATAAAAGCGCAAATAGGCATAAGCGCCAGTTGCGACGACTTCCCATACGGGATCGCTGAGCGAGAGCTTTTCCATCAGGGACGGGCCAATATAGCCGATTTCCTTGCGTACCTCACGTACATCACACTGGCCGAATTTGTAGCCCAGCACTTCAACGGAACCCTTGCTTGGAAACAGGTAACCGGTCATCATTTCCAGCAAAGTGGTTTTACCGGAGCCGTTACGCCCGAGAATTACCCAGTTCTCGCCTTGCTTCATTTCCAGAGATACATCATCAAGAATCAGGCTTTGTTCCCTGCGCAGGGAAAGATGTTGTAAAGATATCATTATGAGGTCACTCTCCTTATGTAATCCAGTACCCGTTCTACCGAGCCCATTGAATAAAAGATTTCCGGTTCAGCGCGGCGGTCCGCCGGCACTACCATCAGTGCAGGCACACTGGATATACGGTACGTGTTTACAAGTCCGGGCAGCATATTTACGTTGCCCTCAGCAATCAGAAGTCCGGGCGGCAGCAGATGCTGCGCAACCTCCAGCATACGACGTGCGGCCTTGCAGGTCCCGCACAGCGGGGTATACAAGAACACTGCAAGAGGTTCTCCCGGCCTTCCGAGCAGCTCCATCAGCTCTTCCTGATTCATATCCTTCATCCAGCCGCCGCTCCTGCAGCAATTTCCTGCAGCCTCTCCAGCCCAAGCGGGCCATTGTGCAGCTGTGTGCCGGCAGGCACGGCCGGATACAAGATTTCGTACATTTCCTTGCGCCCCTCAAGGCTGGAGGTGTGCAGATAGATTTCCCGCGGGAATAATCCTTCGAGCACCATCCTTTTGACCACTTCACCGCCGCAGAAATCGTCCGGGCCCATATCATAATCAAGCGACAGAATATCAACCGGGCCGCTGCGCAGCATCAGCAGACACTCTCCGGTGGTTCTGGCCAGCGCAAAACCGGAAGGCCGTCTTCTCATATCGTCCATATATATATTCATCACGATTCATCCTCCGCTTCAAACCAATGCCTGACTACAGCAATTTCCGCCCTGTGAGTGCCGTCAGGCCCTTTTTCCGTTTCCATCGCAATCGCTGCCACCTTGCGCAGAGAAGCAGAAGTCAGCAGTTCTCTCAGCGCCTTAACTCCAATATGGCCTTGCCCGATCTGAGCATGTCTGTCCCGCCTCGAGCCGCAGGGGAACAGGGAGTCGTTCAGATGTACGGCAGCAAGATGTGGCCAGTAGCCGAGTGCTTCTCCCCTCTGCAGCAGCTCGTCAGTATTCTGCGGATTCCATATCCCTGATGCAAAGGCATGACAGGTATCGAAGCAGAAGCCGATTTTCTCCGGATAGCGGCTCAGTTCACGGACTTTGACCAGCTCTTCCAGCGTCATGCCTTCATGGCCGTGATTGCCTGCCATGTTCTCGATCAGCAGCTTTGTCTGGCCTTCCCATCCTGACAGGGTGTCATTTATACATTGTATAATATTTTGATAGCCTTGTAATGGCTCCATTCCGGCAAAATGGCCAAAATGCACCACAATGCCCAGGGATCCGCAAGCCTCGGCGATCTCGAGATCATTGCGCAGCGAAGCAGCCATAACGGCTCTGCCTGCGGGATCTGCGGCCAGATTGGTCGGATAAGGGGTATGGGCAATGGAGACCATCCCCTGTTCCCGGCAATAATCGGCACATAAGTGCGCATCCCGGTAGTCAACCGGCTTAAGCTTCAGACTGCGCGGATTCTTAGGGAAATATTGGAAACATGACGCGCCGCTCTCCCTGGCGGACCGGGCAGCCTGCCCGTATCCGCCGCGTATGCTGACATGTGCCCCTATACCGGGATTAAGCGTCATGCTGACAATCCGGGCAATAAAATACCTTGCGTCCGGACTGTTCTGTCTTGATAATCGTTCCCCCGCCGCGCAGGCAGGGTTCGCCGCCACGGTCGTACACTTTACAAGCATTGTTGTAAGAGCCGGTAACTGTATCTCCGGTCATGAACGGCATTTCCATATAACCGCCAATCTCGGTTGCCTCCGTCAATACCTTGCGCACACTGTCATACAGCCGGGTTACTGCCTCTGGTGACAGATTCTGAACGAGCGTAGAAGGCAGAAGTCTTGCTTCAAAGGCAATCTCGTCGGCATAACAATTGCCGATTCCGGCCATAACATGCTGGTTGACCAGCAGACTCTTCAGCGCACCGCGGCGTCCTTTGAGCAGTCCGGCGAAGCGTTCAGCCGTCATCCTCCGGTCCAGCAGCTCCGGTCCAAGCTTACCCATTGCCGCTTCGCTTTCCTTAACAGAAAGGAGATGCAGGTATCCCAGGCGCAGGCCCATGAAGTAGAGGATATGCTCTCCAAAAGCCAGTTCAACCTGAGTAGTCCGGTCCGGACGCTCTTCCTCTGTCCCATAGAACAAAAGTCCGCCTAACATCAGATGAAGCAGCAGTCTTCTGCCGTCATGCAGATGGAAGAGGATATGCTTGGCACGGCGCTCTACGAACACAACACGTGCACCAACCAGACCGTTCACGAAATCTGCTGTCTCCATATTGATTGTTTTTTCTCGGTTTACGGTTACCCCCGTAATTGGAACATTTATTAGATGCTGGCTCAGCAGCTTTCTGTAATTCTCCATTTCCGGCAATTCCGGCATATTGTCATCTTCCCTTCCAGGTTGGTAAAAGGCATACCTTTGTCATTATACACCGAGCAGTACCAATAGTTCAGCTAAATCAGCACAAATTTCATCTGGCTTAACTCCTGTAACAGTCTGGTAGTGCTCCAGATTATCGCGTGTGGTCAGACCCGTCAGCACCAGTATCGTGCGGCACCCTGCATTTACACCGGCAGAAATGTCTGTACGCATGTTATCTCCGACTACAACCGCCTCCTCGGGTGTAATCCCCAGCAATGTTGTCGCATAGGTAATCAGATGGGATTCCGGTTTGCCGATCACTACAGGTGACACCCCGCTGGCTGCTTCAATTGCAGCTCCAAGGGTTCCGGCGCCGGGCATCACCCCGTCATCGGAGGGGAGCATCAGGTCCGGGTTGGTCAGCACAAACCTGGCTCCTTCCCGGATCCAGCGCGAGGCCCGGGCCAGCGATTCATATGTAAAAGAACGGTCGATGCCCTGGACAACATATTGCGGATTCTCCTTGACCAGCGTTAACCCCGCTTCGGCGCAGGCCTGCACCAGTCCCTCTTCTCCAAGTATCGCCACGGTTGCTTCCGGTGATTCCTCAGCAATGTAGCGTGCCGCAGCAAGGGATGAGGTGCAGACCTCTTCCGGATTCGCATCAATTCCCATCCCGCGCAGATGTGCAGCAACACTTGCCGCTGTGCGTGAAGAGTTATTCGTGACAAACAGGAACGGTACAGCCGCTCTACGCAGCGCTGCTATCAACCGATCTGCATCCGGAATCATCCGGCCTCCGTGATACAAAGTTCCGTCCAGATCAATTAACAAACCACCTATATTCTTCATAATACCCCCTGTTTGAGTCCCGTTTATTTAATTCATCGCATTAATAGTTAATGTTATAAATTATATTCGCAATTTTCTAACCATTTCCCGCTATAGCCCACTGTTATTGAGTTTTTTGATGGCATCCTAACTTTTCCGCTACTCCGTTTCGCCAATTTCTCTACTGCTTCGTACGCTTAAAGCTCTCCAACTATTTAAAATTTAACATACTTCGTCGAACGATAGCGAACCGCTGTACCGGCAGGCTTTTTTTGGCACAGCCCTGTCATTTCCTGCGCTTTCCCGGAAAATAATTCATTCCCCGGGGGCATTTCCCGCGGCTCTCCGGTGGACCGGGAAGGTGCAGAATTCCTCCGCCAGCAGTGTATTCGGGAAGATGGCCTGCGCCTCTTCCAGTAGTGGAATCAGCTCCTCCTGTGAGCTGTACCGCGAGCTGAAGTGGGTCAGCAGCAGTTCACGCCCGCCTGCCTCACGTGCCAGCTCCGCGGCTTGCCGGGCTGTACTGTGATGATATTGATAGGCCATATCGGCCAGGTCATGAGCAAAGGTAGCCTCATGAATGATCAGATCAGCATCCTGCGCCAGCGGCAGTGTTCCCTGGCAAGGACGGGTATCTCCCAGAATAGTAACAATGCGGCCGCGTTTCGGCGCATGAATCACATCCGCTGCCCGGATCACAATCCCGTCTTCAGTTGTAATATCTTCGCCTCTCTTCAGCTTGCCGTAGAGCGGTCCCGGCTTCAGCCCGTAACTCTTAAGCAGCTCTGCATCGAGGTTGCCAGGACTGTCTTTCTCCGTTACCCGGTACCCATAGCTGTCAATTCTATGCTCAAGCAATCCCGCCTCAACCTTGAACGTGTCATCCTCAAACACAAGCCCGCCGCTGTGCTCAATAATCTCAAGCTTGTAAGGGATTCGCGACTGGCTTGCGGACAGTGAAATATCCAGATAAGCTTTGATCCCCGGAGGTCCATACACTGTAAGCGGTGATGTACCGCCCTGATAACCGCGGCTCGACAGCAGCCCCGGAAGACCGAACAAGTGGTCACCATGCAAATGGGTGACAAACAGCTTCTCCAGCTTGCCCAGCCGCAGCGGTGAACGGAGAACCTGATGCTGTGTTCCTTCTCCACAATCGAACATCCAGAACGTGCGCCGTTCTTCAAGCAGCCTGAGGGCGATTGAGGTTACATTCCGCTGCAGTGTCGGTACCCCGGCATTTGTTCCCAAGAAATATATTTCCATTATGCCCCTCCTCTCTTCTCTCGTACTTCTCACCTTATTTTTATCATGCCGGTTCTTATGAAAAGAATTCTACTCTGTTTTGGCGCTGAAAGCATCTTTCAAGTGGAATCAGCTGGATACGTTACATATAAATTCTTATATTCCCAGCAAAAAACCTCCCGGTGACGGGAGGTTCCGCTATGACGGGCACAGGCCCTTCTGACAGGTGATGATCAATCAGGGCAGTTTACAGCTTCTCCACATTGAAATACTGCGCTTCAGGATGTGCAAATACCATAGCTGATACCGAAGCCTCTGGCTCCATCATGAAGCCTTCGGTAAGGTGAACTCCAATATCCTCCGGAGACAGCAGCTTGAATAACGGCCCTTGATCCTCCAGATCCGGGCAAGCCGGGTAGCCAAAGGATACACGGATTCCCTGATAACGCGCCCCGTGTCTCTGCTTCATCGTCATATCCGCCGGGTCCGGGAACCCCCAGGTATCCCGCATCATATGGTGAACGCGTTCAGCCAGACCTTCTGCCACCTCCAGCGCTACTGCCTGCAGGGCATGGGAACGGAGATAATCTCCCCGGTCCTTAAGCTCCGTGGACAATTCACGTACCCCATGGCCGGCGGTTACGACCAGGAACCCGACGTAATCCATAACCCCGCTGTCCACCGGCTTCAGGAAGTCGGCGAGGCAGAGATACGGCTCAACGTTCTGCCGCGGGAAAGTGAAGGTATGCAGCACATTGGCAGGATTCTGCGGGTCATAGATCAGGATATCATTCCCGCTCGACTGGGCCGGGAAGAACTGATACATGGCATGTGGAACAATGGTACCTTCCAGCATCGCCTGATGCAGAATATCGTCTACGGTTTCTTTCAATTCCACTGTACGCGCATCTCCCGCTGCCAGCTGCGCTTCCACGGAACCGCGCAGCCCCAGATGATGGCCGAGCAGCATCTGCATGTTCACATAAGGAATAATATGTCCAAGCGGATAATTGCGCAGGACATGACGCTCCAGATCCGGCGGAGTAAACACAGGGGCATCTGCCGAAATCTTGGAGCGGACGGCACGCGTCAGCTCAGGAAGCGGCTGCTGAGGAGCCACAGCTACGGCAGCTTCTGCCTCTTGGCGTACCTCTTCCTCAATCTTCCCCCGCTCCAGCGGATTCATCAGCCGGTTGGCGATATCCAGACCGTCCATGGCATCCTTGGCGTATAGTACCAGGCCGTCATATTCAGGGCGGATACGGGTCTTGGTGAACTTTCGGGTTAATGCCGCACCGCCGACCATAATCGGCACATCGATACCGGCAGCGCGCAAATCCTGCGCCGTCAGTACCATCTGCTGCGCCGACTTCACCAGGAGGCCGGATAATCCAATGGCGTCAGCTTTTTCCTTGCGGAAGGCTTCAATTATATTCTCTGGCGGAACCTTTATCCCCAGATTGACGATCTCGTAGCCATTATTGGAGAGGATAATCTCCACAAGGTTTTTGCCGATATCATGTACATCGCCCTTAACGGTTGCGAGCATAATTCTTCCTTTAACCGAGGTCTCATACTTCTTCATAAACTGCTCCAGATGACCGACTGAAGCCTTCATCACTTCAGCGCTTTGCAGCACTTCAGCCACAATCAACTCATTGTTATTGAACAATCTGCCGACTTCCGACATCCCCGCCATCAGCGGACCATTAATAATCTCAAGCGGACCGGATAACTTCAAGGCTTCGTCCAGGTCAGGAATGAGCCCTTCCTTGGTTCCCTCAACGACATACGAGGCGAGACGTTCTTCCAGCGAGAGATTGGAGATCTTCTCTTTCTTCTCGACCTTCTTCTCCCGGAAAGCCGCTACGAACGCAGACAAAGTATCGTCATTGGTATTATAAATCAGCTGTTCGGCAAGCTTGCGTTCTTCCTCCGGAATGGAGGCATAACGCTCCACCTTTTCGGTATTCACAATCGCATAATCCAGCCCGGCTTTGGTGCACTCATAGAGAAACACCGAGTTGAGCACTTCACGGCCCGCTTCCGGCAGTCCAAACGATACATTGCTTATGCCCAGAATCGTATGAACGGAAGGCAGGGCTTCCTTGATCAGGCGGATACCGTCAATCGTCTCTTTCGCAGAACCGATATATTGTTCGTCACCTGTTCCGACAGGGAATACAAGGGTATCAAAGATCAGATCTTCAGCGGCCAGCCCATATTTGTTCACCAGCAGATCGTAAGAACGTCTGGCAACCTCCAGCTTGTCCTTAGCCAGGATCGCCTGCCCGGTTTCATCAATTGTGCCCACAACGATCGCAGCCCCGTATTTATGAATCAGCGGAGTCACGAGCTCGAATTTCTCTTCACCATCTTCAAGGTTAATGGAGTTAATAATCGCCTTCCCTTGGCAATATTGCAAGGCCAGATCAATCACCTTCGGATCGGTGGTATCGATCATCAGCGGTACTTTGACTTTCTTCACTACAAGCTCGAGGAAGCGTTTGATATCCTCCGTCTCATCACGGTCAGGGTCCTGCACGCAGACGTCAATGACCTGCGCTCCGCTCTTCACCTGTGCGCGGGCAATCTCTGAAGCTTCCTCATACTTGCCTTCGACAATCAGCCGCTTGAACTTCCGAGATCCCAGCACGTTGGTCCGTTCACCGACCATGTAAGGACGGTTATCGCTCTCAATGTACACGGGCTCTATGCCGGAGAGTGCCGGCGGATGAATGCCATCCAGCCCGCGCGGCGGATATGCCGATAGGGCTTCGGCCATCGCCCGGATATGATCCGGGGTTGTGCCGCAGCAGCCGCCGGCAATGTTCAGCCAGCCCTTCTCGGCGAAGCCGGCCAGCTTGCGGGCAAGTGAATCCGGAGATTCATGGTAGTTGCCGTTCTCGTCCGGAAGCCCGGCATTCGGATAGCAGCTAACCGCTGCCGAAGAAATGGCCGACAGCGAACGGATATGATCGCGCATGAATTCCGGTCCTGTCGCACAGTTTAATCCGATAGAGATCGGCTTAAGATGCTCCAGCGAAATGTAGAAGGCCTCGATGTTCTGCCCCGCAAGCGTAGTCCCCATCGGTTCGATGGTACCTGAGATCATCACCGGCAGTGTAATTCCGCTTGTCTCGAAGGCATTGTGGATGCCTATACTTCCGGCCTTCACATTCAGCGTGTCTTGGGAAGTCTCCAGCAGCAGGGCATCTACCTTGCCATCGATCAACGCGACCGCCTGCTCCTCATAGCTGTCCACGAGCTCCTGAAACGTTACTCCTCCGGTTACGGAGAGTGTCTTGGTCGTCGGTCCCATTGCCCCAATAACGTACCTTGGGCGCTCAGGTGTATCATATTTATCTGCAGCATTACGCGCAAGTCTGGCAGCCTCAAGGTTAATCTCCCGGGCCCGCTGCGGGATATCATATTCTGCAAGCACCACAGAGGTGGCGCCGAATGTGTTAGTCTCAATCAGATCCGCACCGGCTTCCAGGTATTTCTCATGAATATCCTGAATCACCTCCGGCCGGGTAAGCACCAGCATTTCATTACAGCCATCCAGCTCATCCCCGCCGAAATCCTCGCCGGTAAGCGGCACCTGTTGAATCATCGTGCCCATGGCTCCGTCTAGTATTAATATGCGTTGCTGCAAGCTTTCTGCAAGTGTGAATTTGGCCACTTTCAATCCCCCCAGTAAAACATTAGAGTAAGTTTAGCAGAATAAAGGGAATTCGGAAAGCCTTCCTTTCCACCCTGCATTATTTGTATTGACAGTATAGCTACAGATCACAAACTCATCATGGCTGTACCGTGAGTTCTTTAGACGGCATAGAGTGCTGCGTCCGGGCAGTCACATGGGAAGTGACCGTATAGCTGCCGGCTTGCTCAAATGTACGTTCACTTATATAAGCTCCTTCTCCGTCACTTGCCCCTTTCAGCTGAGTGCTGTTGCCTGGCTCTGCATTATCTACAATTTCGAAGATCACTTCTTTGGCGTCCTCAACAACTTCTCCGTCCTGACTAATGACTGCTTTAAAAATCACCTTGTCGTTAACGGATACTTCTTCCGGACTCCAGCTTAGCTCTACCTTGATAGGCACCATTGAGGAATCAGCAGCTGCATGCATATACATATCCTCTTCATCATTCCCTGAACAGCCGGCAAGCGTCATACCCATGACAATGCAAATGAGACCTCTAAGTACCTTTGGCTTAATCATCTGGAGCCCTCCCGGTTCATCGATAGATTCATCTTCATGTTAACAGCGAAAGTCAGATTGCTTTCTTCCTTATTATACACATTTTATTCAACTTGTCGGAAATAAGCTTCGTTAACCGCCCTATCACATGAGAATAGTCATATACATGAACTACATTTGTCCAAATCCTCGCAGGTATATCAAAAAAGCCAATATCCTATAAGGATACCGGCTTCATCTAATTCAATTATAAGGAGTGTACCAATGGCAGAAGCTCCGAAAGATGGCTGATCTGATAATCCGGAGTAATATCCGGGTCAGGAGTCTTGGCCGTCCGGTTGATCCAGACCGTCGTTAGACCTGCAGCCAAACCTCCGAGAATATCAGTCGTAAGCTTATCTCCGACCATGACCCCCTGCTCAGGCGTAATATCCAGCAGTCCGAGGGCATGCTCGAAGATTGTCTTGTCCGGTTTCCCTTTACCGAAGCTTCCAGAAATGACAATATGGTCAAAATACGGAATAAGCTCAGGTACACCATCAAGCTTCTCCTGCTGGAGTGCAGGACAGCCATTCGTCAACAGCAGCAGCTTCACCTTGCCGCGCAGTTCATCCAGCACCTGAAGCGTCTCTTCATATATATAAGGACGGCTGCGGCGCTCAGCGGCGAACTTGGCCGCGAGGCGTGCCGCCAGCGCATCATCGTCCACTCCAAGAGAGGCAAGTCCGCGGCGCCAGGATTCGGTGCGGTAGGCCGGAGCAAGCTGTTCCAGTTGCCGGAATTCCGGCTGGTCTCCAGCTGTGAAGTTAGCCCATAGTGCCTCAAAAGGATTAATTCCGATCAGCTTCGTGAACGGAAAGGTCTCGTAAGACTCATAAAGCGCACGCGCTTCTCTACGCACCGCCTGTTCAAGCTCCTGCGGATCAACAGAATCCCCTGCAGCCTCAGAGGCGTAGCGGAATGCTTCTTCCACACTTCGATCATCCCATAGCAGTGTATCGTCAAGGTCAAATAGTACGGCGGTAATCGGCATTTCGTTTCCCACTCCCTATGCTGGTCTATCTTACTATTCGTGCACTACTTCAATGTTGTTGTTCTTGCCGAATTGTTCCAGGCGTGCAGCCATAGCGGCGGTGTCATACCGGTTGATCAGCTTGGAGAAAATCCACTGCTTACGCTTGCCTTTATACTTAATGGTAACTACACTGCGGGACAAGGTAATCTTCTCAATTTCAGCTGCAGGCAAAAAGCGTTCACGGTTGTATTTAATAGTAGACAGACGGGCACGTTCCACCTTAAGGAACGGACGGCGGAAGAATAACAGCGCGGCAAGCAGGAAGTACAGTACTACCCCCAGCCAGTTAGCCAGTATTCCGCTTCCTTTCGCTTCATCGATGGAACCGACTACCCAGAACATAATGCCAAGCAGCAGTAACACGACAGGGAATACAATATTGCGGCCTTTGAAAATATCGACGCTCTTTGCAGCAGCTTTAGAGCTCGCCCCATAGATCGTCTCTTTCCCCTGCTTCTTTCTTTGCTGATTGATTTGCTTGGTGTTGCGTTGAACCATTCTTTCCCAAGAACGGGCCATGTTAGTTCCCCCTAGTCATCCTGTATTATCTATGAAAAGGCCGCAGACTAAGCTTTACGTCCGTTGTTGCCTTCTTCATGCTCCGGATTATCCACAATCTCAATGGTATCAAGCTGGGCCCGGAAATTGCTGCGGATATTGCCCAGATAAATCTCGCGGAGTTTGGCGCGTTCTGCCAATTCTTCCTCATTCAGGCCGCTTTCCTTATGTTTGCGTGCCAATTCATTGATGCGTGCGACCAATTCGTCAATATTCAATACTTTCCCCTCCCCTATAAATTCATTCTAACTTTGCCATGAGAAAAAGAGCTTGTCAAGGTCTACCCCCTGAAAGCTCTCTTAGTCGAACACCAGTATGCTTCTATCGGTTAATATACCGGCACGGACAGTATATCTCCTGCCTTAATTCCGCTGTCCTTCAGACCATTTGACTTCTTGATCCCTTCTATATATACAGCAGTCCTCATATCATCCGGTTTATTCTTGAGGGCAATGCTCCACAAGGTGTCTCCGCGTTCAACTACGATCCGTTTCTCAGGCTTCATTAAAGTGACAGAACCAGCGAACACATTTCCGACTACTGTAAATCCGGAGATCGTGAGTAAAAGTATCAGAGATATCTTGATGAAGCTGACCTGGCGGAATATTGAGGTAAGTACAGACAGCAGGCGAAGGGTCTTGTCTCTGAATTGTGCCAATGGATTATAGGGTAATGGATTACCGGGAGCGGACACCTTGATATCCTCATTGTAGATACTATTGTAGGTACTGTATTTTAACATAAACATCATCCTCCAAACACTTGTTCTTACTTTCGAAAATAATATAACACGAACATGTGTTTTGATCAATAGTTTTTTCGAACAACTGTTCCCTTTATTTTTCAGGCTATAATTCTCACAATTTAGAACTTATGTTTGTACGAACGGCAGTTCTATGTTATAATTTTCCCAAACATAGTATATGGGGTTGATTCCGATGTCAAAGATTTCGAGTCGCCAGCTGGCGATCCTGGAATTTATACGTAACGAAGTCCGCAGCAAGGGTTATCCTCCGTCCGTTCGGGAAATTGGCGAAGCTGTTGGCCTGGCCTCCAGTTCTACAGTGCACGGTCATCTGGACCGGCTTGAGAAGAAAGGCCTGATCCGGCGCGATCCTACGAAGCCGCGTGCAATTGAACTGCTCGGCCAGGAAGATTCAGAGAATGTACATCAATTCGTCCAGACGGTTACCCGTATCCCTGTAATTGGTAAGGTTACTGCTGGTGTTCCTATTACTGCAACAGAGAATATTGAAGATTACTTCCCGCTTCCTACCCATTACGTAGGGGATAACAAGGTATTCATGCTTTCTGTACTCGGCGACAGCATGGTTGATGCCGGTATTATGAACGGTGATTATGTTATTGTCCGCCAACAGCAAACCGCTGACAATGGTGACATCGTTGTTGCGATGACCGAAGAAGATGAAGCAACCGTTAAGACCTTTTACAAAGAACGTGATCATATCCGGCTGCAGCCGGAGAACCCGGCTTACGAGCCTCTCCGCCTTAACCGCGTTACTATTTTGGGCAGAGTCATTGGATTATTCCGCGATATCCATTAATCTTTCTCCTCCATAATCAGGCTGCTCCGCATCACGCGAAGCAGCCTTTTTCCTCTTTAGATCCTGTTACGCTTGCCCAAAATGCCAAAAAACCAACATAGGAACATTTGTTCCTATGTTGGTTTTTTGGCATTTTTTACTCCGAACCGCTTTAGCTATCCGCACATATCCTGTTACAAAGGAGTGCTGATCCCATGCCCAACTATCGAATTATTGTCGACCTTTCACAGCGCATGCTTTATCTGCTTGATAATGACACCGTAACCAGAGGATTTCCTGTCGGCATTGGCCGGATGCTGACCGTCTCGCCGGTAGGCGAGTATACGATCATTAACAAGCAGCCCAACCCGGGCGGACCGTTCGGAGCCTTCTGGATGGGCCTGTCCAAGCCACATTATGGAATTCACGGAACCAATGACCCTTCCTCCATCGGCCACATGGTCTCCCACGGCTGTATCCGCATGTATAACCAGGATGTGGTCGCGTTGGCTGCTATCATTCCCATTGGCACCCGTGTAACCATCAGGGAGTAGCTACAGTCATGCAGCCGCCTATAAATTTCTATATCGAACACAAGAACCCCTCTGACGGGTTACGCCAAAGGGGTTCTTCACAGCATTATTGCACAGTTTGCTCATAACCAAGCTCGTCCAGAATATTTTCAGCCAGACTCCACTGTTCCGCAGGTGAGTCTTTGCTTTTTTTGGCGTAGACCAATGCACTCTTGGTAACTTTCTCGATCAGCCTGCGTCCCTGCTCTTTGGTGATGGACACTTCCAGCCCGGAGCGGCCCACCACCTCAGACAGACAAAAGAACGCAATCCGCATGGCGTAATTGTCTCTGCTGAGGAAATAGAACAGATGAGGCACGTTCTTGAGCAGACGGTCAACCCAGTTCGTAATCTCCCGAACCTGATAGACTTCCCGGCGATCCTGCTCATACCCATTGAATATAATTATGATTTTGCCCCGTAGCCGCTTCTTCTCATATTTCTTAAATTCACGCAAATAGCTCTCGAGCCGTCCCTTCTCCACATCTTCTCTGGAGACATTCAGCACGGTGGATCCGGCTGCATCCCATTTTGAACTTTCTTCCATCACCGGATCTGCGTTAACAGACAGTGTACTATCCTGTGTTTCCGGCAGTCCCAAACGCTGGCGTAATTGATCGTCCATTCTTCACACCTTCCTGTATCAAGCTCTTGTGCAGCTTGTTCACCATGTTATCCTGATATGTAGCTGTTCCTCAAGCCTTTTGCTCTTCATCGATCAATTATACTCTGAGCCTCCCACAGTCTCAATCGCACGCCAAAAAGACATCCGTAAGGATGTCTTTGAGTGGATTCATATCCCCTGACTACAGATTACAACACGCTGCGCAACAACCGGATAGCAATAGTGTTTAAACGAATTGCTTCACGGATGGATGCTCTTGCAGCCAGCAATTCTCTTCTGGCACGTGAACCGCTTGGAAATCTGCGCAGGTTCTCATTAATTTCCTCAAGTCTTTCCAGCAGGATTGCTCTTTGTGCGAGCAGTGCATTAATTGCTCTGCGGATTCTGTTTCGTTCTCTTTGCGTCATCATTACACCTCTTTTACGTTTTATAGTATAAGAAATGCAAAGATTGGCTTCGGAGACTGTGTGATTTGGCAGTAATATTATAATTAGCTTTCTTTGACCTTGATGGAGATAATATTTACAGGATTAAGATACTTGCCTCCTGCCGGAATCCAGCCTGTCAAACCACCGGATGTCAGATAGGTTCTGGCTTCTGCCGCCGATTCAAACACAGATTCTAGCTCTTCAATTTGCCCATTCACATACTGAAGCTCAAAAATAACTTTACTCACTTGCGACCACCTCCTCAGCTACTAATTCGTTACCCCGAAGCGGTTACCTGCTTTTACTTCTTGGGCAGCCTTACACGGAACTCAAATTCGTCACGTCTATAGGTCATTCCGGCCAGCAATACATACTCCGGCGTCCATTTTTGTACAGGTCCGGCGTAATCAGCTATAACATGAGGTTTACCTTCGATCAGCTGAACGACATAGACCTTCACCTGGGCAAGTGCCGCCGCGAATATATCAGCATCACTTGAAAGAACTTTATACGCAGTATTCAACATCTTTCCTCCTCAGTGCACAAGCAAGAATGATAAGGATTCATAGAGCACACAAATCAGTTTAATTATACCGGGTTCTGGAACAAAATGTATACCCTATTTAGAGTTTAGAGCTTGATGAAAATGATTTTAAACAGCCCAAGGTATTTGCGCTTCGCCTTAATATCCCCGATAAATGTCTTACCGTCTTGAATATCAGGTATGCTGAAGGTGGAGAACAGAATGTAATTTTCCCGGATTGTAAACGATTCGACCATAGGCTGAGCGACCAGACTGGTAATTCCTCCAGCTAGCTCTACCCCCAGTGTTTCCTCGAGATGATTCACAGCATATTCTCCAAAGTCCTCTTTACCCGGATTCATAACGGCTAGTAAAACTAGTACTACTATAATTACAAAAGACAGTTTTGCCGCTGTTTTCTTGCGGACTTTGTGTTCTGGCTGCGTTGCATCATATCGCGGGTTCATGCTTATTCCCTCCAGCTAGAATATTTCTTGAATCGCGAACACTAACGGACTCACAATAAACCTGCAGATTATAACCAGCACATCAACCGGCCCGCTTATCCCCACATCCATTCCGCTCCAGTCCGGACTACCTGCTACCGGTGAATCCAGCCCATATTGCTCTATAATCCGTTCCCTGGTTTCAGTTGACATGCCGGCCCCTTCTGCAGCTCCAGCCTGAGAACAAATTAGCGTTAATAATAGGATCATTGCAATGATACTTACATATTTATTTCTCATTTCATACCCCTATGTATCTTATTTATTAACAAGGAAATACCAGCACCGCAACAACCACGGCCAGTATCAACTGTAACAGCAATAGTCCCCAAGCCCAAACCCTCTAAACACATGCTTCACTTCAGCCTTCCCTTAGGCATAAAAGTGATTCCCAGTGTAAGCACCTGCAAAAGCTTCCTTTAGTGTGTATATGATCCAGTATATAGGACATGGTACATTATGTAAAATAAACCATCCGGCAAACCATTGGGATGTAAATAAAATAACCCGTCAGCCATTATTCCGGCGAGTCGGTTTAAATTTAATAACTCTATTAAATATATATTATCCTAAATAATAATTTTGTATTTTATGTGTATTTTGTAAATAAAGGGTTGAATTATTTTCTCATATATTTATAATAATTACCAGATATATGAAGGGAGACATCAAGAGATTGTCCACTAGAGATATTCTTCCCCTCATGTCTTACATTGAAATTGACCGTAGATTATATCCGCGACCTATTCACACTTTAAGACAGAGATCGACCAGAAACCCTAAAAGCATTTCTCGTATTCTTAATTCGGTATATGAGAGCAATTACATCACCGTGGGTGATTTGATGAAAGCTTCATTAGCTGAATTGCGTTGCTTAAGGAATTTTGGCGTCACGGGGCAAATGATTGTCGTCGAGTTGTTAGAGGCCCATACCAAACAGTTGTCTGAGATTTCCCGCTAAGGACCTTTTTTAAAGGTTCTTTTTTTATTAGGGTGCAAGAAGCAGTCGGCATAACCGGAATCCATCCACTTCCCTTGGCCTATGAAGAACAAATTTACCCTCACGGGTGAATGGGCTTACTAGCCAGTGGTCATTTGGCTGCTGCCTCTTTTTTTTCTTACCAAGGTTCCATTCTCCTCATATGCAGCTGGACATCGTAATGTTGCTATGCATCAACAATCGTATATCATGGGTTTCAACAGAGTGATCGATACGTTAATTTATGGCATTTAGCCGACGGGAACAGCTTTGCTCCTTCGTTATCTGGTATAAACAAAGACCTTACCGGCAATCTCTACATTAATGGTACCGTAATGTCTCCTGCAGCAGACTACGCTGAATTATTTGAAACCGTGGATGGGCTGCCAATTGAACCAGGATATTCGTGACGACGAAAGGTGAAAAAGTCAGAACAGCAACGCGAGAAGTTAATTACATTCTTGGAGGCATCATCGCAAGACCTTCAATTATCGGTGATGCAAATCATTTGAACTGGAAGGGGAAATACATGTTAGATGAGTGGGAACGGATAAAGTATGAGGTTATAGCAATTCCGGCGGTGAAAGACGAAGAGGGAAATTTTATAACACTATCGAACTCTATGAAAGCAGGGTTAATCAGTTCTCAATATAACCCTACTCAGGAGCATGTCTCCCGGATTGACCGTCGGGAATGGGTGGCTGTAGGAACAATGGGAAAACTCCTTGTTCGGGATCATGAAACATGTATTGAAGATGGTTCTTGCTTACCAAACGATGAAGGAGTAGCAACCGCAACTCCTGAAGGATATCGCGTGCTGGTAAGAGACTATATGTATTATTCATTACGGCCCACCTTATTAATATCAGATCTATAAGCAAGCAGATATATAATATTATTAAAAACATAATGGAAAAAGCCCTCGAAGCAGCTCCGAGGGCAAAATAAAAACGCCTTTTAGGCGTTCATAAGAAAAAAAGAGACGTCAATTTTATTTATAACGTCTCTTTCTTTTTATCTCGGCTTAATTTACGTCATATGCAGAGAAATTCAAATGGTATGCAGGTGCTGAGCTAAAGTTTGGGGCGTCTACTACAATATAAACTGTCGCACCTGCTGGTACAAAAATGTTACCAAAGGTTTGTGACTCTGTTGTATTTGCCTTTTCTGTATAAAATATTTGGGTTTCACCGAAACCATTATTGTAATTAATTTTATAGCCTGCCCTTGTCACTCCATTTCCAGAGTAGCCTCCTACAGTCGCATATACTCTTTTATAACCAGAAGATGTATTGGTCCATTTAAACCAATCTTTTTCTGTAGAATTTTGAATAAAGAGATCATAAACAACTCCGCCATATTCATTTAAGAGAAGAGAAATTGCGGTAGCTTGTGAATCCCCTATGCCGACTATATAAGGAGTTACTTCTGTTGAATTAACATCTTCGGCAAATGCGGAAGCCGATGGCAGCATAACTATTGCTGAGATAATAAGTAAAGAAAGAAGTTTTTTAATTTTCACTAATCTTCCGCCCTTCGATTCATTTGTTAACCGGCCGATTACACTTAAATAATACATCTTTCCCTTTTGTTAATACATAGTCCATAAGTTGTCAATTATTATAATATTCTACCGATATTTTATGTCTATTGTTGTTGAATTATGAATAAAACCCTCCCTTCCTGTCATGCGGATTTTTACATGCACATTAATGTAGGGACAAAGCCTCGTTATTTAACATCCTTTTATACTGGTCGCGAAGAGTAGATCAATATGGTGAGCTTTATATGCACTGAGTAGGAAAAATCCCCTGGCCTATAAACACACAAAAAAAACCCCCGGCGCTTAGAGCGCCAAGGGCTGCTATATCCTAGTAAAGCGTCATGTACTGATCTCTTTCCCATTCGTGAACCTGGGTCCGGTAGATATCCCATTCAATTTCTTTAAGTTCGTAGAAGTGGGCCAGCGCATGTTCGCCGAGAGCTTCGGTAATAACATGGCTGCGGATCATTTCGTTGAGGGCTTCCTTCAGATCGGACGGCAAGCTTGGGATGCCTTCTTCAATCCGCTCTTCCTCAGACATCACATAGATGTTACGGTCGATTGGAGCCGGAAGATCAAGCTGGCGTTTGATTCCATCCAGACCTGCCTTCAACATTACAGCAAGTGCAAGGTAAGGGTTAGCTGCCGGGTCCGGGTTACGGACTTCAACGCGTGTACTGAGCCCTCTGGAAGCGGGAATACGGATCATCGGGCTGCGGTTGCTCGCAGACCAGGCCACGTAGCAAGGAGCTTCATAACCAGGCACCAGACGTTTGTATGAGTTGACAGTCGGGTTAGTGATCGCAGCAAAAGCACGTGCATGCTTCAGAATCCCTGCCATGTAATAACGGGCTGTTTTGCTCAGACCCAGTGTGTCACTTTCGTCATAGAACATGTTCTCGTTGCCTTTGAACAAGGATTGGTGTGCGTGCATACCGGATCCGTTCATGCCAAATAGCGGCTTAGGCATAAAAGTAGCATGCAGGCCGTGCTGACGGGCTACCGTCTTCACGACAAGCTTGAAGGTTTGAATCTGGTCCGCTGCCTTGATAGCATCGGCGTATTTGAAGTCAATTTCATGCTGGCCGGAAGCCACTTCATGGTGGGAGGCTTCCACTTCAAAGCCCATTTCTTCAAGCGTCAGTACGATTTCGCGGCGGCAGTTCTCCCCAAGATCCATCGGCGCCAAATCGAAATATCCGCCCTGATCGTTCAGTTCAGTGGTCGGGTTACCCTTCTCATCTGTTCTGAACAGGAAGAATTCAGGTTCAGGTCCAACGTTCATAGCAGTGAAGCCCATTTCCTCAGCTTCGAGCAGACAACGTTTGAGGATACCGCGCGGATCTCCGGCAAACGGTGTTCCGTCTGGCATATACACATCACAAATCAGACGTGCAACACGACTATCCGTCACCCAAGGGAAAATCACCCAAGTGCTGAGATCCGGATACAGGTACATATCGGATTCTTCGATCCGGACATAACCTTCGATGGAGGAACCGTCGAACATCATTTTGTTGTCGAGCGCCTTTTCCAGCTGACTTACGGGAATTTCCACATTTTTGATTGTTCCGAGCAGATCGGTAAATTGCAGGCGAATAAACCGGACGTTCTCGTCCTTGGCAATACGCAGAATATCCTCTTTAGAAAAGCTCACTTTACCCTCTCCCTTTCAAAATCTCTATGTTATTTATTAAAAAACCGGGATAGCTCGCCTTGGATTAGAGACACTTGTCCCGGTCTTTTACCGGAAACCAGTTCCTGCTTAAGCAGACGGTGAAGCTGTGAATCGGATAACTCTCTACGCCGAACCTCTGTATCAGGGGTAATGACTGTAGCTTCTTCAGATTCCTTCGAGACAGGATTCATCACCTGCTTAATGCCGGCAATATTAACACCCTTCTCAATCAATGCCTTGATCTCTAGCAGACGTTCAACATCATTAAAGGAGAACAAACGCTGGTTGCCGGATGTGCGCGCGGGTACGATCAGACTGTGCTGTTCATAATAACGAATTTGTCTGGCAGATAGATCGGTTAACTTCATTACGATTCCTATAGGGAATAATGCCATATTTCTGCGGATTTCATCACCCATGACTCATCCAACCTTCCAATGATCTTTTTCTCATCTCATTGTACATTTCCTTATATGGCGTGTCAATGGTATGTGAGTTTTTCTCACAAGATTTCTTTAAGCCAATGAGAGATTAAGTGAACAAAGTGTCAGCTACATGGGACCTGGCTTCCCGCAGTATATCACATAGATCAATCCTCAAGCAAAAGTTCCGTACTGGAAAACTGTTTCGCTCAAACGCGCATCATGCACGACTCCAACTTTTCAGAAACTCCTTATTCAAAAGAAAAGTGACTGGCTAACCTTCAATCACTAGCTCCCCTTCTCCTGCCGGGGTCTCAAATCCGCTCAAAAACCGGGTCAGAATCTCTTCCGTGATTGGAAAAGCGGCATTAGCATCAAAACGCCCGCTCCGGATCTGAAGCCTATGGCGCAATTCGTCCGGATGGACTTTTAAATGGATCAGTGCCCATACGCCTCCATAACGCTCAATCAGTTGTTTATATTCATCCCGCTTCTGCCGCTGCCAAAAGCTGAAATCGATAACGACATGACGCTTCGCCTGAATCAGCTTCACCAGTTCCCCCCGCAGCCTGATTTCCGATTGTTCCTTAAAGGATTCATAAGCCTGCTCCGGATAATCTACACCAAAACGGCCATGTGTACTCCAAATATCCTCATCGATCGAGAGCCGGACGAATCCCGCTTTCTCCAGCTTCAGCGCAAAGGTTGTTTTCCCCGAGCCAGCCACACCGCACATCATCACTATAACGGGAGCTTCGCTCACATTGTTTTGTTGCGTTAAATATTCTACCGCTGCCGCTTCATTCAGCATAGACTTCATCTCCTCTTCACTTTGAGCATAGGGGAACGCTTCTCCTTAAACTACGTAGATATAGTATAAAACTACTACGAGGTGACTTCTATGAACCAGAATAATCTCATTTGTAAAGCTTGCGGAAATAACACTTTTGCTGAAGGAAAACTGGAGGGCTACGCTAATGTAAGGCCTGTAAATAACTACTTTTCTTTTGGTTCGAAGCTTACATTAACAATTTGCAAAAGATGCGGTGAAGTGGCTTCTATGAAAGTAGATAAATTCGAGAAATTCTAATTCAGTCCTCCAATGCAAATAACCGGACAGCACTCTGCTGAGTGTCCGGTTATTGTACGTTCACAATTAATTAAAGTAAATTGCGTTCTCTCATACTTTGCAGGGCCATTAGTACCCCGTATTTTACATGAGAGTAAGTTAGTCCTCCCTGCATATACCCGATGTACGGCGCCCGGATTGGCGCATCCGCAGATAGCTCCAGACTTCCGCCCTGAATGAACGTCCCTGCCGCCATAATGACCGGATGCTCATAACCAGGCATATCCCATGGCTCGGGAACAACGTGGCTGTCTACTGCCGCTGCACGCTGAATTCCCTGCACGAAAGCAATCAGATGCTCAGGTCCGTCAAAAGCTACCGCCTGGATCAGATCCGTCCGCGGCTCATCCCAGGCTGGCTTGGTCGTAAACCCGCAGCGCTGGAATACAGCGGAAGCGAAAATACTGCCCTTCACAGCCTGCCCTACGGTATGCGGAGCCATGAAGAGCCCCTGATACAGTCCACGCGTCGTCCCCAGCATGGCACCGACCTCTCCGCCTATCCCGGGAGCAGTCAAGCGGTATGCGGCCAATTCCACCAGATCTGCCCGGCCGCAGATATACCCGCCTGTCTCGGCAATTCCGCCGCCGGGATTCTTAATCAATGAACCGGCAACGAGGTCAGCACCAACCTGAGGGGGCTCCAGAGTCTCGGTGAACTCTCCGTAGCAGTTGTCTACGAATACAATTACATCAGGCTTTAGCGCTTTTACCTTCGCTACCATCTCACCAATCTCAGCAACAGTGAAGGAAGAACGCCAATCATAACCGCGGGAACGCTGGATTCCTATGACCTTAGTTTTATCGTTTACCGCTATTGCAACCTCGTCCCAGTCAATTTTACCGTCAGCCGTCAGTGCAGTCTCGCGGTAGCCGATGCCAAAGTCAGCCAGAGAGCCTGTCCCGTCGCCGGGCTTGCCAACTACCTTATGCAGTGTATCGTAGGGGCGTCCTGTAATGTATAGAAGCTCGTCTCCGGGACGAAGCACACCAAAGAGCGCCGTAGATATCGTATGAGTGCCAGAAGCGAAATGCGGGCGTACGAGCGCCGCCTCCGCGCCGAATACTTCAGCATAGACCAGATCCAGTACCTCACGCCCCCGGTCATTGTAGGCATATCCCGTAGACCCGGCAAAATGAAAATCACTGACATGCTGGCGCTGAAAGGCTTCAATGACCTTCCACTGATTATGATCTACAATTTTATCCAGCCGCTTAACGGCAACTTCAATTTCTAGCTCTGCAGCTTCCGCTGCCTGTAATAGATCCTCTGCAAATACTGCCATTTCCCCTCAATCTCTCCTTACCCTACTTTTACTTTGTCAAAGCTGAAATTATCTGCGCCATTCCGATAGGAACGGTGTGCGTTTCAGCGAGAAACCCCGCACAGCAGCGCCTGCCCCGAATGATACGAAGCAGAACTGAGGCTGTGCGGGGACTTGTAATGCCTGTACCTATCTTGCACTTATTGCGGTTCGATAAACTCAGCAAGCTTGTAGCTCCATTTATCGTAGTCCTCTTTATTCAGACGAACATTATAGAGTACGTCATTCCCGTCATAATTCTGCTCAAGTACTTCTCCAACCCGGTAGAGCAGTGATGACAGGTCTCCCCGGTCCCCGGGAATCCGGAAGATAAGGGTGTCCCCGGCCAGTTCATCGCTGATAATCTCCGTAATCCTGGTCAGGTCATCCTGATTAAAAGCACTGATCTTCAGGAAGCCCGGACCTGTAGGAAGCATTTCCAGCTGCTCCGGCTGGCACAGATCGGTTTTGTTGAACAAGACGATCTGCGGCTTTCCTGCGGCTCCCAGATCCTGCAGAATAGACTGGACAACATCCATCTGCTCTTCACGCATCGGCGAAGAGGAATCAACGACATGCAGCACCAGATTCGCTTCATTCACTTCCTCCAGTGTAGCCCGGAAGGAGGCTACCAGATCATGCGGCAGGTTCTGAATGAACCCTACAGTATCTGTAAGGACAACTTCTTTACCCCCAGGTAGCTGGAGCACGCGTGAAGTCGGGTCGAGGGTCGCAAACAGCTGGTTCTCAATATAGACATCCGCATCTGTAAGCTGCTTCAGCAGCGTGGATTTGCCGGCGTTGGTATAGCCAACAAGTGCCACCTGTACAGCGCCGCTCTTACGGCGGCGTTCACGGTGCAGCTCACGTGTCTTGACGACCTCATCAAGCTGGCGTTTCAGCTCGGTAATCCGGTCGCGGATATGACGGCGGTCAGTCTCCAGCTTGCTCTCCCCTGGACCTCTCGTACCAATCCCGCCGCCGAGCCGCGACAGATTCTTGCCGTGTCCGGACAGACGCGGAAGCAGATAGGAGAGCTGCGCCAGCTCTACCTGAATGATGCCTTCCCGGGTTTTTGCGCGGCCGGCAAAAATATCAAGGATCAGCTGGGTCCGGTCAATAATCTTCAGATCCAGAGACTCCTCCAGATTCCGTACCTGTGCTCCGGACAGCTCCTGGTCGAAGATCGCCGTATTGGCACCCAGTCCGTCAGCGGCCATCCGCAGCTCTTCTACCTTTCCCTTACCGATGAACCATTTGGAATCCGGGGTTTCCTTGTTCTGCCGGATGACATCGAGCACCTCCACTCCGGCCGTTTCAGCCAGCTGGACCAGCTCCTGGAGTGAAAGCTCGGGATCAATGCCCGTGCGTTTGATTTTGTCTGTGACCAGACTGACGAGTATTGCCCGGTCCTGAACATCTGTTTGGGTATCATGTGTGGTGATTGCCATTAATTAAGTGCTCCTTATCTGTATGCATTCATATCTTACAATTTGAAATCCTCCGTCCGCAGGGTCATCAGCTCCTGCTTGCCGGGACTTGTGCTTTCATACTGATTCAGCAGCCGTACCGCCTGCGAGCGCACCGCCTTCTCAATACTGTTGCGCACGTACCTTGCGTTGCTGAAGGCATGCAGACTTTCTGTTTTTTCAAGCAGTAAAGCCTGCTTAAGTTTGAGTATGGCCTGCGGCATCAGAATATAATCGCGTTCTTTGGCCATTAGCTCGGCAATCTGCAGCAGCTGGTCAATCGTATAGTCAGGAAATTCCACCTGAATCGGAAACCGTGAAGGCAGACCGGGGTTGCTCATCAGAAAATAGTCGATTTCTCCGGAATAACCGGCCAGAATCAGCACAAATTGGCTCCGGTGATCCTCCATGGATTTCACCAGTGTGTCGATGGCCTCCTTGCCGAAATCCTTATCTCCCCCACGGGCCAGACTATAGGCCTCATCGATAAAAAGAATGCCGCCCAACGCCTTTTTCACCAGATCCCGCGTCTTCTGTGCAGTATGCCCGATGTATTCGCCCACCAGATCGGCCCGTTCCACTTCAATGAGATGGCCTTTGCTGAGCACACCCATCCGCTGGAACAGCTTCGCAACAATCCGTGCTACGGTTGTTTTGCCTGTGCCGGGATTTCCCTTGAAAACCATATGATAGGCCTGGCCCCCGCTGGCGAGTCCGGCTTCACTGCGCATCTGCGCTACCTGCAGCAGGGCATATATCTCAAAAACTAGCTCTTTGATATTATCCAGACCTACTAACGCGTCCAGTTCCCGGCTGAGTTCCTGGAACAGTCCGCTGTGGCTGTGATTTTTGGAGGGGGCCGGTCCGCTGGCACTGTCTGCGGGTGAGCTGGCCACCGGCGCCGGATCCTGATTCCTCAGCACAATATTGATCTGCCGTGACGGTCTTCCTTCATCCCGTCCACTTGCCGCCGCTACATGTCCGTTCACCTTGTTCACCTCATTATACAGGGCTGACTTGCTCTAAACAGTCTATTCCGGTACAGGGGGTGTTATTAGCAGTTTCCGAAATTAGCAGATTTATAAAGATAACTGCTGCATTTTCCATTTGGTATAGGCGAGAATTTCGCGTGTCTTGTACTTGAACATCGACATGACCTTAGACTCCGTAACCCCAAGCTCCGGGTTCGTGAACTTAAGCTCACGTGCAATCTCCAGCGCACGGCGGCCATGGAAATCATGCGTAATGATAACCGCAGAAGACAAGCCCTCCTGCTGCATGACAGCCTTACTGAACAGAAGATTCTCATAGGTGCTGGTAGACTGATTCTCCAGGTAGATTACATCCTCCGGCACATCATGTGCCGCCAGATACCTCTTCATTCCTTCGGCTTCAGTATACTTGTAATCGGGGTGATCCAGACCTCCGGAAACCACAAAATGGGTGAATGCTCCTGAACGATAGAGCTCAAGCGCATAATCCAGCCGCTCCTTCAGACCCGGACTGGGTTCATCCCCCCACATCGACATGCCCAGAATTACACCTGCATCCGCTTTCACCATAGGCGCGGTTGTTTCTGCACCATTAATTCTGCTTAGTGCCACAGCGCACCAGATCAGTCCGGCAACGATGAGCAGAATCAGTGCTGTCCAAAACAAGCGCTTCATACGGTAGTGGCGCTTCCGGGTGACTCTGCGAATGGGAGAGGATCCTCTTTGATAGACATACCATTCCATTATTATTTCCTCCTGAACTCTCCGTGATGAAACAATTCGGCACGGTGCTTCAGTGAAAGGGAGAAATAAGGGAAGGCATGAGCATCGATACTGCGCAGTATCGTATTCGCTGTAGACCAGGCTAAATTATAGTCACTGTCTGTTATATCGTCCCGTTCCAGCGCTTCCTCCAGCTCATCCTCATCCAGCAAGAACACTTCACCGTTCCACAGCACCACAACATCCAGGTACAAATCATCAAACCAGGGAACCCCTTGGTCTGTTACTCCCTGAACCTTGCAGGTGTCGATATACCATTGTACAATATTCTGCCGTTCGTCAAACATGGCCGTCACAATATAGTGGCTGTCTTTGGGAAAATACTGCAGCCATGAATACCCTTTGTCCGCAATGCGGTATGTATGCCTGCCATAGCTCTTCCACAGCGGCTCCTTCAACCCGTAAATGGTATACAGAGTAATGTAACCGCTGAATTCCCGGGTTTCCACATAGCGGCAGGCAAAATGGCGGCGCGTAATCCGGCGCCAGTTGGCCCGGTCTCCGAATTTACGTTTCATATGAATAACCCTCTCAGATAATGGTGCCTTCAGCTTAACACATTTCGCTTAGACACTCAAAATATCACTGTGATCCCAGTCACCAGAAAACCCCGGCAGCCGGGAATTCTGCAACATGCAGAGCTCCCCGGGCTGCCGGGGTTAAATGGTTCCATGGATTTTATTAAACCGCTGCTACCTACTGCGTAGTATTAACGCCTTCTACAAAACCGGCATTCGGATCGCTGCCCGTATCTGTAGCGGGATCCGTTACAGGTTCGCCAGTAGTCGCGGTTGCTTCCGGAGCCGGCGTAGGCAACGGTGTGCTTTGCACTGGAGTCGGTGTTATTTCAGGCGGAGGTGTTACTGTTCCGCCGTTATTGCCGCTGCCTCCATTGCCGTTACCATTGCCATTGCCATTACCGTTACCATTGCCGTTACCATTGCCGTTACCATTGCCGTTACCATTGCCATTACCGTTCCCGTTGTTGCCGGAGCCGTCATCACCCGGAATACCGCCGTTTCCGGAGTTGCCGCCGTTGCCAGTGTCATCCGTAGGCAGGTTCGGATCGAGTGTCGGTTCAGGTTCCGGCGTTTGCAGTTCATCCTGCACGGATACCGTTACGATATCCGAAGGCTCACTTTCCACATCAAGCTCCGGATAATAAGCTGTTACATAATATTCATAAGACAGTCCCGGCATCGCACTTATATCCCCGACACTGCCAGTGCTCGTGTTAAGGAGCTGAGTAAAATCTGCTTCTGAGGTTTCCCGGCGGTATATGCGGTAGTCCACCCCTGCAGCTTCAACCGGATTCCAGCTCAGGTTGACCGTCATGGTCGAGGCATCATAAGCCGCCTGCAGACCGGTTACAACCGGAGTCGCCTCAGGTGTCGGTGTGGCTTCAACCTCTGCCGAGCCTTTGGGAACCGGGAACGATTTGGCAGGAACGCCTTCCAGCGCTTCCTCCATGACCTTGCCCCAGAATGCTGCCGCGAGCGGACTGCTGTTCTTGAGCAGATGTTTCTTGCTCGGCTTGTCATAGCCCATCCAGACGGCGGCTGTCCATTCCGGTGTATAACCGACGAACCAGACATCGCGGTTAGAGCTGATTCCTTCGTAGCCGCTCTGGGTGGTTCCTGTCTTACCGGCTACCGGACGGTTAATTCTGGCTTTTTTACCCGTGCCATCCTGTACGACCTTCTGCATCATCTCAGTCATCTGATAAGCCGTGTCCTCGCTCATCACCCGTTCTGCGGTGGTATTGGCCTTATAGACCGTCTTGTCATCGCTGTCGGCAATCGACTTAATGGAGTAGGCATCCCGCAGCTCTCCGCCATTGGCAAATGCGCTGTAGGCCTGGGCCATCTCCAGTGTATTAGTCCCTTCACTCATTCCGCCGAGGGCAAGCGACAAGTTCTTGTCTTCATCCTTCAGATTGATGCCAAGCTTCTTGGCGAACTGGAAGCCGGTGTTCACACCGATCTCATTCAGCAGCCATACCGCCGGAATATTCTCTGATTTTGTCAAGGCATCCGCCATGCTGATCGTTGTCGAATAGCCATGCAGATTGTTCGGGCAATATTTGCCGAAGCACTGCTTCTCATTGCTCAGCCTCGAATCATTCGTGAATTTGCCGGATTCCAGCGCCGGTGCGTAGGCAACCAGCGGTTTGAACGCTGAACCCGGAGAACGCCGGCTGCCGTCAACGCGGCTGTAGCCTTTTTTCTCATAATTGCGTCCGCCCATCAGCGCCACAATACTGCCGTTCTCCTGGTTGATGATCGTCATCGAACCCTGCACCAGCTCATCGTCCACGCTTTTCTCGAAATTATCACTGTCGGCAAAAGCATCCTCAATGGTCTCCTGGGCATGCTTATCCATCGTTGTATAAATCTTGTAACCGCCAATATTCAGATCATCTTCCGTTAGACCGAATTTATCCTCAGCCTCGTCGATAGCATAATCAATGAATGCCTGGTAACGCTGCTTGCTGCTCTCAGGCGGCGTATAGTTATAGTCAACAGCCTTAGCCTCATCCATCTGTTCCTTCGTGATCGCCTTCTGATCATACATAAGCTGCAGCACAACCGCGCGGCGTTCCTTGGACAGCTCCGGATTACGCAGCGGATTATAGCGGGAAGGCCCCTTCGGCATGGCAGCCAGTGTAGCGATTTGCCACAGCTCCAGCTCGTTCAAATTACTCTCACCGAAATAACGGATAGAGGCGGCCTTGATGCCGTAAATGGTTCCCCCGAAAGGTATCCGGTTCAAATACATCGTAATAATTTCTTCTTTGGTATGCTTATTCTCCAGCGCAACAGCAATCGAAACCTCTGTCGCTTTGCGGAAGAAGGTCTTATCCCGGGTCAGGAAGATATTCTTCGCGAGCTGCTGGGTGATGGTGCTTCCGCCTTCAACCATGCTGCGTGCCGCAATATCCTTCACCGCCGCCCGTCCGATGGACCAGATATCTACACCTTTGTGATCGAAAAACCTTTTATCCTCGGTAGCTACAAAAGCGGTGATCAGCATCTTGGGAAGATCCTCGTATTCCACCGGATCACTTTTCTCCAGGGCGAGCTCTCCGATCAGATTCGCATTCCGGTCAAAAATCTGCGTCGGCGGATTCACCGTCAATTTACCCTGGTTCTCCTCCAGCAGCTTCTGCCCGTTCAGCATAATGAACAAATAGCCGCCCAGCGCACAAAAAATCGCCAGTGCCGTTGCAAAAAACAAACTCCACAATACACGTTTCTTGGTTAGAAATTTTTTCTTTTTCTTTGGTTTCCCTTTGGAATTCGGCGTGCTGCTACCTCTGTTTCTATTGCCGCCATTCCTGGTTAGTTGGTCTCTGGACATGTTGCCTCCTGACTCCCTTAGCGGAAAAATCATGAATTATGGTCACGAATGAAAAGAACAACCTTCGCAGGTTGCTCTCTCGCACTCTCTATTCAAACGATTGATAAACAAAAAGGTTTCGCTTCAAGGCTGTAAAATCTTAAATCTCGTTATTATTGTCCTGCATCAGCGATACGCTGCGCTGTGGTGTAAACGTGGAAATCGCATGCTTGTACACCATCTGCTGGCGCCCGTCGCTGTCGATGACAATCGTAAAGTTGTCGAAGGCTTTGATAATTCCCCGGATTTGGAAACCGTTGGTCAAATATACTGTAGCAGGGATATTCTCTTTGCGCAGCTGGTTCAAGAACGTATCTTGGATGTTAATGGACTTGTTCATATGACGTACCCCCAATGGTTCAATTAGATTGTTCGTAAGTATATTCAACACCTTAGAGAAACTTTCCTGCTATTATACCATGTATTCTGCAAGCACAGCAATGTAATAAAACAGGCTGATATATGGTATGTAAAACGTTAACACATGGATGAAATCAGCTCATTTATAAAACCCTTTGAAAGTTAATAAAAGATAAACCCTGATTTTTCAGTTGTTTTTTCTCCCAATCCCCTTTAGTTGAAATGGTTATATTTATGGTTCCCTCCACTACATATTAAATCTTCGGAGCCCTTCCGGTCAATCTCAATAGCTCCAGCATCGGCTGCGGCCCCGCTTCAACAGGTTTATCCGGCACAACAATATCCTCTAATTCAGCAGTGGCGCGTGGAGCCTCCGCATAGTCACTCTGGGCAGCTGCTCTGTTCACGCTTTTAACATTTGGGTCCCCCGGTTATCAGTACATTCGGCAAAAAGAGGCATGAAGCGGGATGTAAAAAGATGCTTCCGGTAAAGCGCGAATACGCTTTGGAAGCATCCTACAATGTTCGTGCAGCAACGAATGGATTCAATGGAGTATAACCTCAAGGGTTATATTGAATTTGCAAAGGTTTGCGCAATTTTATGCTGAATTATTGCGAAAATCTCATTATAGTCCGGACTCTCCTCCACATCGATCCATTGAATTTCTTTCATGTGGCGAAACCAGGATAACTGTCTTTTGGCAAAACGGCGGGTATCGCGCTTCAGCAGCACCACAGCTTCCTCAAGCGTTGACTCTCCCTCCAGATAGGCGGCGATCTCTTTGTAGCCCAGTCCCTGCATAGATACAAGGCTTCTGCTGTAGCCGCGCTCAAGCAGTCCCTGAACTTCAGCGACAAGTCCTTCCGCCAGCATCTGATCAATCCGTTCTTCAATACGTTTATATAGTTTTTTACGGTCCATAGTCAGCCCTATGAGGCATAACTCATAAGGGGACTCCTTCTTTTGCCCTGAAAGAGAGTCGGACAGCGGAATGTTAGTCTGATGATAGATTTCCAGCGCGCGGATAATTCTTCTCCGGTCATTGGGATGCAGCCGTTCCGCACTGGCCGGATCTACCGCCGCCAGCCGGGCATGCAGCGCTTCCGCCCCATGCTCCTCAGCGTAAGCATCCTGCTCGCTGCGGAATGCCTCATCCGCCACCGCCTCAGAGAAGCGGAATCCGTAGCACAGGGACTCAATATACAGTCCCGTCCCGCCAACAATAAAAGGCAGCCTGCCCCTGCTGCTGATCTCTTCGATGAGCCGGGTACCCTGCTCCTGAAATTCTGCGGTGGAATAGGCATCAAGCGGATCATGAATATCAATCAGATGATGGGGAATCCCCTTCATCTCAGCTTCGGTGATCTTCGCCGTGCCGATATCCATACCACGGTAGACCTGCATGGAATCCCCTGATATGATCTCGGCACCGAAAGCCCCGGCCAGCTCCAGGCTCAGCCTGGTCTTCCCTACGGCGGTCGGACCGAGCAGCACGAGTACCTTGCGTTTAGTCTCCGTTGTCAATGGTGATCACCCCGTACGATGTTTTGGCGCTTGCTCTCAGCAGCTCCGTGAAGCCCAGGCGGGCAAACTCCCCGCTCAGCGCCTTCTCTTTCAGCACAACGGTCTTGCGTGCAACCCTGACCGCCTCAGCCACACTCTCCGCCGACAATGCGGCGGGATTAGCGAACTTACGCAGCGGGGAGATCGCCGCCGAATCCGTCAGCGGTACCCGGAACATGGGGTCGAAATAAACAATATCGACACTGTTGTCCGGCTGAGCCTTCAAATACTCCAGATGGTCACCCCGCTGGACATTGATGCGTCGCAGGGCTTCATTCACCTTAATCTGGCCTGAAACATATTGGCTCATCCCTTCCAGCAGCAGCGCATACAGCGGCAGGGAGCTCTCCAGCGCCGTAACCCGGGAATGCTCACCTCCGGTGACGGCAAACAGCAGCGAGTCTCCCCCGAGACCTGCCGTACAATCCAGCACACTGTCGCCGGGCAGCATGCCCGCTGCATCAATCAGGGGGTCTGATTCGCCTCTAATGATCCGTTTCGCACGGACAAACCCCATGCTGGGATGGAATTCCATAGGCGGCATCTCCGGCGTAATCAGCCGGACCGCCTCCTGCAGAACAACCAGAACCTGTTCGTCCCCATATTGATCCACAAGCTTCGCCATGGATAACTTGGCACGGGGCGCATAGAGACAGCCGGTGCGCTCAGCCAGAGTCCTGGCCCGGTCTACAATTTCCGGTATCGGGTTAAAGCCCGTGGTTATAATCATGTTGCCTCCGATCTTGCACTCTTCAAATGTACAGTACTGCCACTACATCACGCGCTTAAACAGCTTCTCCAGATCATAGGAAGAAAAGGAGACGACTATCGGCCGTCCATGCGGGCAGGTATAAGGCTGGCGGCAGGCCGCTAGCCGGGAGAGCAGCGATTCCACTTCCAGCTCTGTGAGCTTCTGGTTAGCCTTGATCGAGGCTTTGCAGGAGCAGAGAATAGAGGATTTCTCGCGCAGCTTGGCGAGGTCAATGGACCGTTCGCTTAGCACCCACTCCGCCATCTCCTCGATGACCGCCTTCTCGTCACCTTCCGGGAACCAGTACGGCAAGGAACGGACCAGGAAAGTCTGTCCGCCGAAATGCTCAAGAAATACTCCCGCCTGCTGGAACCAGTGCAGCCGTTCGCTGAGCTGTCTGCTCTCCGAAGGCGTGAATTCCAGCGTGATTGGCAGCAGCAGCTCCTGCGATGCGTCTTCCGGCTTGCCGAATTTCTCATAGTAGAATTCATAATTCACCCGTTCATGCGCAGCGTGCTGATCGATCAGATACAGCCCGCTGTCATTCTGGGCGATAATATACGTTCCGTGATGCTGGCCGATATAATTCAGCTCGGGAAATTGCGGGAGTCCTGTGTCTTCGCTTCCGGCAGGAGCAACCGCAGGGGCGTATAACTCCTCTGCGGTTGGCATTTGTCCCCGGTCAGCCGCAGCTGCCTGCGGGCGGTAGCTGTCGCGCGGACGGGATGACGGCTGCGCTGCGGTCCCGTTCCGGTAAGGTGCAGGCGGCATGGAACCGCCGCCGTAAGCTGCAGCCGTCTCCCTGGTCTGAGACTGCGGCGTCAGAGAATTGCCGCCGCTTGGATAACGCTGCGGAGCCCCGGCAGCGGCCCCACCGCCGAACAGCGGAGCACTGCTGCCGGTTAGCGGGGCTGCGCCGCCGGGAAACGGAGCAGCACTGTTCCCTCCCTGGCGCGGCTGGCTGCTGCCTCCCTGCAGAGCATCAGCAGCAGGCATCCCTTGGCCGGGACCGCGGCCAGCGGAAGCATCTGCAGGGTTAGCTGGCTCAGCACCTTGCTGCGGAGCTCCCGGAACCGCCCCTTTGGAAAAGGCGAACTGCTCCTGAATGAAGGAGCTGCTATTCTTGCCCCCGATAAGTTCCTTGGTTGGACGTGGTATCAGGCTCTGTCCCATAAGCAGGCTGCGGATCTGCTGCTCCACGAATGCATACAGCTCGGTCTCCTTGCTGAAACGGACCTCCAGCTTAGCCGGATGCACGTTGACATCGACCAGTGACGGATGCATGTCGAGCTGCAGCACCAGCAGCGGATAACGGTTAATCGGCAGCAGCGTATGATATGCACGCATGATCGCGGCATTCAGTCCGTTGCTGCGGATATAGCGTCCGCCGACAATCGTCGTTACGGCATTACGGTTCGAACGCGTCCATTCCGGACGGCTGATATAACCGGAGATCTTATAATCCGGGTCCTCAGCCGCGACCGGCAGCATCGCCTTGGCGGCGGAGGTGCCGTACACGGCGGCAATAACCTGCAGCAGATCGCCGTTGCCCAGCGTATGCAGCAGCTGATTGCTGTTATGCTGCAAGGTGAATGAGATATCCGGATGTGCCAAGGCCATACGGTACATCGCATCCGAAATATGGCCCAGCTCCGTCTGGATGCTCTTCATATACTTCAGCCGTGCCGGGGTATTATAGAACAATTCCCGTACGGTGAGATCACTTCCCCGGCCGGAAGGCGCATCCTCACTCAGGATCAGCTTCCCGCCCTCAATCTCCAGCAGCCGTCCCTTCCCGTCATCACCGCTGGCAGTCAGCAGGGTTAGCTTCGATACCGCCGCGATACTCGGCAGCGCCTCCCCCCGGAACCCGAGGCTGGTGATCAGGAACAGATCACGGCCGTTGGCGATTTTGCTCGTTGCATGGCGGTAAAAGGCCGTCTCGCAATCCTCCGGCTCTATGCCGGAGCCATTATCCTTGACGCGGATGCTCTGCAGTCCGCCCTCTTCCACAGAGACTTCGATACGTGTGCTTCCCGCATCAATCGCGTTCTCCACAAGCTCTTTCACTACAGATGCAGGACGCTCCACTACCTCTCCGGCAGCAATCTGGTTGGCAATATGCTCGTCCAGCACATGAATCTTGGCCATATTCGTTCACCCCGCAATTTATAAATAATGTAGCTGCAAACTCATATTGATGTCTGAATAAGCCCGGTAAAATCTTAGCCCACTCGCTTATATACTCTCAGGCTTATAGCTCCCTGGCCTTCATCTTCAGTTCATTAAGCAGACCCATCGCCTGCAGCGGTGTCATATTCATCAGATCCGCACCCTGTACAGCTGAGATCAGCTCTTTCAGGAGCGGATTTTCTTTGGCTGCCGGTGCTGCGACCCCGCCTTTGCGGTTCTTGCGGGGCTCGTCCTCACCAAATATAGAGAGCTGTACAACCTCATTGTCCTCTTCCTCCGCAGGGGAAGCAAGTGAAACAGCTGCTTCCTGCTGAGCCGCAGCCATGGAAGTCACAGCCCGGTTCTCCTGAATCACAGGTCCGGAACGGTCATTATAGTCCGTACCGTAGTTCAGCGGCACGCTGCCCGGTGGAGATGCCTGTTCGATGCTCTGAAGCAGGCCGTACGCGCGGTCGATGATGCCTTCCGGCAGTCCGGCCAGTCTCGCACAGTAAATCCCGTAGCTGCTGTCCGCCGCTCCCGGCACAAGCTTACGCAGGAAGTTGACCTTGTCCCCGCTCTCCTGCACCGCCATGGAATAGTTGCGGAGTCCGCTCAGACTCTGTTCCAGGTGAGCCAGCTCATGGAAATGCGTCGATACCAGCGCCTTGCAGGCGATAGTATCATGCACGTATTCAATCACCGCCTGGGCGATCGCCATACCTTCACTGGTCGAGGTCCCCCGGCCCAGCTCGTCAATGATGATCAGGCTGCGGGCCGTAGCCTTTTCGGTCATGACCTGGATATCGGCCATCTCCACCATGAAGGTACTCTGGCCGCCGATCAGGTCATCCGCTGCTCCGATCCGCGTGAAGATGCGGTCAATCAGCGGAACCTCGGCACTGGATGCCGGCACGAAGCAGCCGATCTGGGCCATGATGCAGATTAGTGCAACCTGGCGCATGTACGTGCTTTTGCCTGCCATATTCGGTCCGGTAATCAGCAGGATATTGCCCTCATCCTTGCTGAGCGTGCTGCCGTTCGCAATAAACGCGGAATCCTTCAGCACTGCCTCAACCACCGGATGGCGCCCGCCTTCAAGCCGCAGGTCATAGCTGTCGGACAGCTTAGGCTTCACGAAACGGTGCTCTGCACTAACCGCCGCGAGACATTGATACACATCAATCTCGGCCACCTTCTCGGCAAGCGCCTGCAGCCGGGGAACCTGGGCGCTAATCCGCTCGCGCAGCTCGGTGAACAGGCTGTACTCCAGGTCTGTCATTTTGTCCTGGGCTTCCAGGATCAGTGCTTCCTTCTCCTTCAGCTCCGGGGTAACATAACGCTCGGCATTGGCCAGCGTCTGTTTCCGTTCATATCTGCCTTCCGGAAGTGCAGACAGATTGGAACGGGTAATTTCAATATAATAGCCGAAGATTTTGTTATAGCCGATCTTCAGGGATTTGATGCCCGTCGCCTGGCGTTCCTTCGCTTCCAGCTCGGCAATCCAGCGTTTGCCGCTGCTGCTGGCTTCACGCAGCTCGTCCAGCCGCTCATGATATCCGCCGCGGATAATTCCGCCGTCACGGACAGACACAGGAGCATCCTCAACAATGGCACGTTCGATATCCTCCCGGAGCTCTGCGCACTCATCCATGGACGTGCCGATCTCCCGCAGAGTGGCCGAACCAGATGTCAGGCACATCTCCTTTAGCGCCGGAATCTGCGCCAGCGACAGCTTCAGGGCGTTCATATCCCGACCGTTGGCGCTGCCGAAGGCAATACGTCCGACTAGCCGCTCCAGATCATAGATTTCTTTCAGTGCTCCGCGCAAATCCTCGCGGACGATAAACTGGTTATACAGATAGTCAACAGCTTCGAGGCGGCGTTCAATCGGTGCACGCTGCAGCAGCGGCTTGTCGATCCGGCGGCGCAGCAGACGCCCGCCCATCGAGGTTTCGGTGCGGTCGAGTAGCCAGAGCAGCGAGCCTTTTTTGGAGCGCTCCCTTACGGTTTCGGTCAGCTCCAGATTGCGCCGGGTGAACGGATCAAGAATCATATAATTTCCGGGCTCGTAGGGAGAAATCTGGGTTAGCTGCCCAAGTGACCGGCGCTGGGTCTCGCTGAAATAGGAGATCAGCAGTGCCAGACAACGGCCGCGTTCCTTCTCCAGCCGTACCCATGCCGCTTCGCCGAACTGGCGGCGGGCCAGTCCTTCCTCCTGCTTGTCCCACGGTGTATAAACTACTGGCTTAGCCAGCAGGGAGGCTTCACTGCGCAGCAGCTCCAGGAGCGCCGCGTCCCCGATAATCTCTGCCGGCTCATAGATGCCGATCTCATCCCGCAGCCATTCGGTGCTGGAGAGTACAGAGGTGACATACAGCTCACCTGTTGTTAAATCGCAGGCAGCCAGTGCCGTCATGCCATCTTCCTCAGTCACACAGACGAGGTAATTGTTGCTTTTGTCCGTTATAATTTTGCCGTCCATCACGGTGCCCGGTGTAACCACACGGACGATATCGCGGCGGACCATCCCTTTGGTCACCGCAGGATCATCGAGCTGCTCGCAGATAGCGACCTTGTAGCCTTTCTCGATCAGGCGCTGTATGTACCCCTCGGCAGCATGATGCGGGACTCCGCACATTGGAATCTTTTCGCCGACCCCGCCATCACGGCCTGTTAGTGTAATCTCAAGCTCCTTCGAGGCCAGCAAGGCATCCTCAAAGAACATTTCATAGAAATCGCCCAGACGAAAGAAAAGGAAAGCGTCTTTTGCCCCTTCCTTCACTTTTAAATACTGCTGAATCATCGGCGTATAGTTTGCCATCGTCTACCTCCATGCCTACTTCATACTGTTCTCTATTATAGCAGAAACTTCCCTCTCAAAGTTACCCGCAGCCTCTTCCGGTCTCCTGCTAAAACCTGGTGTACAGATTTTCCGGCCGGCTGGCAGCAGCTTTTCTCGCTGTAATACAGCGTTTTTCCTTTGGCGTTAAGCCAATTAGAACGAATTTATATTTTCAAGCCCATAATATTCTATAATATGATCTATGAAAACGATTGTACATTCTATCTTATGTAAGGAGGAAAAATCGTGATAAGAAAACTGAATGAAGCTGACCGCATCCCGCTGATGGCGCTGTTGCACAAAGACCCTGCACTCAATTTGTTTATCATCGGGGATGTGGAGAATTTCGGGTTTGAACAGGATTTCATGGAGCTGTGGGGCGAGATGGATGAACCGGACGGCCGGTTCAAAGCGGTGATGCTGCGGTTCTATGGAAGTTTTTTGCCCTATGCAGAGGGTCCTTTTGACGTGGAAGGATTCGCGGAGCTGGTAAGAAAGAGCGGGAAGGCCGAAATGCTCTCGGGTTCATCACAGGTAATTGAGAAATTCCGCCAGGTGCTGGACTGTAAATCCGAGAAGCAGATGTTCTTCGCCGAGCTTAAGGAAATGAATGAACAAATTCGTGCTGCGGCTGCTGCCCCGGGCGGTTTCCGGAGTGCGACAATCCATGATGTGGAGGCGGTATGTTCCCTTACGGATCTGATCGAAGAATTCTCAGGCAGTTCGGCAGACTCGCGTCAAACGCTGCACAAAGCACTGGAGAGCAAGACCGGACGCACCTATTTCGCGGAAAAAGAGGGTAAAGTTGTTGCAACGGCTTCCACTGCGGCGGAAAACTCCATGTCGGCGATGATCATTGCTGTAGCGACCCATCCGGAATACAGGGGACAAGGGTTAGCCACGCAGGTGGTCGCCCGTCTAAGCGCCGATGTACTGGAAGAAGGCAAGTCACTGTGTCTTTTCTATAACAATCCGCAAGCGGGATTAATCTACAAAAAGCTCGGGTTCACTGACATCGGGACATGGTCCATGCTATACATATAGGAATTTGGAGCCCTGTCCTTGTGGAAGCGTGGGGCCTGCTTTAGAGGGAACAATAACGAAAATTGATGTAGTAGAGGCTGTAAAAACCGTGATCCGCTAACTTGCTATATAATCCTGCACATAAGAGTCAATTTCATAATTCAGTTGGCTGAATAGCAAGACTTGGCCAAAATCCAAGGTCGTTTTTTAAAAATCAGGCCACTTGCTGGGAGTTTCTCAACTGCTGGTTCAACTTGTCTAACGCAAATTTACTCAGATTGTAAGCTAGCGTACTGAGCTGGAAATCGACACTTGCCCGGACGCCGCGGTGACGTGTGCGTTTCATTCCAAAATACTCTTTGAGATAGGCAAAAACACGCTCCACTGCCGTACGCTTTTTGTAAAGCTCTGTAAAGCTTTCGCTCCCTCTTGCGGGATAGGTATGCTTACGTAAATCCGTTTGTATGCGGATTTTAAATACCTTTTGACAGCCGGAACCGGAAAGCGGACAGCCTTTGCACTCGCTCGGCCGGGTATACTTCAGCGTTTCGTACTTGGCATCAAAACTGTCGTAACGGTAGGCGTGCCCTTGTGAGCATACCGGAGTGTAATCCAGGTTCATTCCCTCGGGCGGATCTTTGTGGTGAATCATGGGAATCGCCGGATAGGCGCCTAACGAATGAATCAGCTGGTAGATGGCCGCGCAGTCGTATCCTTTGTCGCCCAAAATATGCTTTACCTTCAGCATAGGAAACTTCAGGAGCAGGCCTTTGAGAAGGATGACGGCCATGCGCTGGTCATTCGGATTCGCTGAGCTCCAGAGGCCACTCAGGATATACTGGCAGTCCGTATCGACGAGCAAATTCGCCTTGAACCCGTAGTAACTGGTCATTCGGCCCTTCGTATTTTTCTTGTCACAACGCGCGGCATGCCGGGGCAACGCAGCCAACAGTTCGTCATACGTGTAGGGCAACATCGCTTCAATGGTTTTCTGAAACGGTCCAAGACTTTGTTCATAGGCTTCCAGTTCTTGACGTCGGCGTTCCTTTTCAGCATTAGACGGCCGTCCACGCTTCGTGTACACGGGTTTCTTTGGCGGCTCGTTCTCAGCCTTAGGCTCAGGCTCGGGAAGTTCGAACTGAAGTTGCTCGGCTCCTGGAGCCTCGCTTGGCTTTTGCCCCCGGCGAGCCGCACGGCGCTTGGAGGCCGATTCGCTAAATTGGCAATCCCAAGCCTCGACCATGGAGGAATCCACGGCAATATGTGTGCCGGTCACAAAGCCTTCTTCTAGGGCAGACGTCACCAAGGTATCCTGAAGTTTTTCAAGCATCCCCGTTTGCTCCAGCGCATGAATCAAACGGGAATACGAGGCTTGGCTTGGAATATTGTCGGAGCCACTAAACCGGCACTGTACTCGAAATTCGTTGCTATGGGTCAGTCGGCGGGTCAATGCAGAGACAAACTCAATGTTCTCCATTTTTGCGATAAGCAGCGAGTAGATCATGGCAGGTACGTTTAGTTTTTCCGGCCGTCCGCGATGGTTCTTTTTCCCCAGTGCCAACAAGACCGGTGCCAGATTTAAGTGTTCAAAGATTTGACTATATTTATCTTCTGGGTGCATCAGGAGCAATTCCTCAAAGGAAAACAGCTCTTCTTGTCGAATAGAATAGATAGGGATTACCTCTTTTCATTCTCGGGTGTTGGTTTCGTCACCTATATCTTCGAGAATTTGGGGAGGTACTCCTTTTTCTATGCTCAAAAAAACCGCTCCCAGCAAGGGTTTGGAATTATGAAATTGTCTCCATAATACAACATTCTCCTCATCCTACCGGCCCAAACCCAATAATGTTGTATAAAAAGCAGGATTTCTCCTTTTCCAAGCGGATTAGCGGGATTATTCTTGTATTTTATACAACAATCTTCACAAACACCCGGCTGCCCATGAATCAAAGTTGTAGAACGTATAGGCGTGTTGATTTCCCAAAAAAAGGGACGAAAAAGGCCGCCATTTCGGGTAATGGTAAGTACGACCAAACCAAACCGAAATGAGGCGACCTCATGAATAAATATACCCCATTTTTAGCCGTTTTCAAACAAGTATTAACACCGGAAGAAGTCCAAATGGTGACTGGACAAACCAAGGACTACGTAGATAGTGGAACCAAAATGACCGTCGGGTTGCTACTCGATTACTTTGTCCAAGCCTGCTACCACAAATGGGACGGCTTCCGGCAAAGTGCCCGCTTAGGCCCAAACTTTGACTTGCCTGAGATTCATTACTCCACCCTTTCCGGCAAGGCCGGTGAAGTCCCTTACGAAATCTTCAAACGTATCTTTCAACTGCTCGTCAAGAAATGTAACCGACAAACCCGGCGGCATCTGAATCTTCCTAAAGATCTTCTGCTGATTGACTCGACGACGGTCACGGCGGCGAATTCCCGAATGCCTTGGGCCTCGTACAAAAAATTTAGAGGGGGCATTAAGCTGCATGTCGCTCTTTCGCAAGGTCAGCGTTTACCCGTGAACGTGGAGGAATCGATTGCGAAGCGCAATGACGCTCCGTTTGGAGAAGTTTTGGCAGATACGGACTACATTTTGGTACAGGATCGGGCGTATGGAAAAATTAGCAGATTGGATCAATATGTGCTCCAGGGCCAGTCGTTTGTGATTCGACTCAAAGACAATCTCCATTTGGTGAAGCCGAGAAACCTCCAGCGACCCGCAGAGGGAGAAACGAAAATTGTTCGTGATATGACTTGTTATATCGGTCAAGGGAAGTGCCAATCCGCTCAGCGCCACCGGGTCGTAGAATTTGAAAATGACCGGGGGAAGTCGTACGGGTCGTGACCGATTTGAGAAAAGAGTCCGCTCATGTAATCGCCGAAATCTACAAGGCACGCTGGGAAATTGAAGTCTTTTTCCGCTGGATTAAACAGCATCTGAACGTGCCATGTCTATTTGGAACCACCGAAAATGCAGTATACAGCCAATTGTTTGTGGCCCTTGCTGTCTATGTGCTTCTGAGACGCGTTTATGATGAAATCCACTCCAACGTGCCTGCCTTTGCTCAACTGACCCTTTGGGAATTTATGCAGCATTGGCGTATATTTAGTCTTCCGCTGGAGTGGCAGGTTCAACTGAGCTACTCAGGAACAAGAGCATTTTGGGAATTATATTCATTCCATAATATGGGGAATCAACACGCCTGTAGAACGTACAACATTTATGTCTACATCGCTTACTGAGTTGTCTCCATTCTGCCGGTAAAGAATTGTTTGTGAAGAATGGATGTTTTGCTCTAGCCCACAACGATTGCAATTTCCCGGATTCTCTCCCGAATCGTTGCTTGAATTATATTTAGCCTGCTTTGTAATTCTTGTTCGGGCTCTATTTGTTAATTTGTTCAACTACACAAATCACCCCGCACCGGGAGGCGAGGGGAAATCGTGAACGGCGGCTGCCTGCTGTTATATAGGCAGGCACTATTGAAAAGTATCTTCCGGGCTGCCCAGGCGCGTCCCGGAGACTGACGGTGCGCTGCCGCACCACAAGCCGCGGATATCACGCGACTCGTCCCAGGTCTGCTGCGCGGCTAAAGAGCGCAGCAGAGGATCTATGTAGCTGGCGGCAGCTGCGTAGCCGCCCAGCGCGCGAAGCTGCGCCTCCAGGGGAGGCCAGGCTTCGCGGAGCGGTTGCTTGTCGCCGCTGTAGAAGGCGGCATGCAGCTTCTCCCGGTCGAGCGGGCGCAGCGGCAGCTCTTCATAATGGCTCACGATCAGGTGAGCCAGGCAGACCGCGCCTTTGGCGATGACCGGGGATACCAGGAAGCTCGGCAGCGTCCGGTATTCGAAGCCGCCATGCGGCTGCCGCCGGAAATCGCCGAGCACGCCATAGCGGGGACGCCGGGCCGCAGCCCGGATGTCCTCGAGCAGCAGCATGGGCAGCGCGAGATAGTTATCGAGCGCGCGCAGCAGCGGCGCGCACAGCGTCACGCCGCTGAAGTGCAGGTGGCCGCCGAGGGCCCAGCCCCGCAGCGGCATGCCTCCCGCCCGCCAGCGGAGCGAGCGGTCGGCGATGAGCCGGTCCGCCTCGCGCGCGGCGGACATCAGCTGCGCCAGCAGCGCGCGCGGTTCCCCGCGCGGCGCAGGGCGCAGCTCCGCCACCGGGAACACGCCGCGCGTTCCCGGGGGTCCGGCGTCGCAGCCCGCGACGCCGTCCATGGGCAGGTACCGCGACGCCGGCACGACGCGGCCCGTGGATTCCCGGAGCAGCAGAAACTCCGGGTCCATACCCATAAGCAGCCCTGCCCGGCCTGGCTGCTCAAGGGCAAGGGAACGGGCCAGCACCCGCGAGGCTGCCCGGTACGGCTCAGGCAGCGGCTTGCCGGGAACCGGCATCAACGGAGTGATGCCCGTCACCACATAACGCCGCCCGCCCATGGCCCGCAGCTCCACCTCGCCGCTGTCCAGCCCCAGGCTGTATAGCGCCCGGACCGCCGTTACACGGACAGCTCCTGCCACCCCGCGCATCTCACTTCCGCCACCACCCGCTCCGCCATAGCTGTTCCCGCTATCACTTCTGGTACCCGTTCTCTCATTGCTGTTCTCGTCATGCCCCGCAATATCCGCTCCGCCATAGCTGTTCCTGCTATCACTTCTGGTACCCGTTCTCTCATAGCTGTTCTCGTCATGCCCCACAATTTCCGCTCCGGCATAGCTGTTCCCGCTATTACCTCTGGCACCCGTTCCCTCATAGCTGTTCTCGTCATGCCCCGCAATTTCCGCTCCACCATAACCGCCCTCTCTCACCGGCCCCAAAAAAGCAGCATTCATAGCCGCTCCAGCACCCAAAGGCTGGCACTCCAGCACAGCCAGATTGAAAATAACCACCCGGTAGTGCTGCCTGTAACTTGCGGGGTCTTGTCCATGGGAATATGAATGACTCTCTCTTGCATCCTTCCGCCGTGCTGGTCTGCCGATAGCCCCGGGGTCCGCTTCAATCCCGCAGCGCCGGAGTCTGCGCATAATCTGCTCCGGTGCCAGCTGAAGGAATAAGTTAAGCCCTTCGTTCATCCTTATGCCACCGCCCATCCGAAATTCTTCATGCCGCGCCTACAGCTGCATCATCCTTCATAACCGGATAGCCCGCCCTTCTGCAGTACGCAGATGAAGCTTTTGGTGCTGAAACCTAACCCCAAAATATTTTAAAAAAAAGAGGGCATTCGCCCTCTACGCCGCTGCCCTCTCATCATATAATGGATCATAACCCAATACAGTAACAGAAAGGCAGCGGCGTATTCCTTCCTTACAGCTCATCATCCAGGGCGTCAGGGTCCAGATCATCGTAATCAAAACTCTCGCCGTCAAAATCATAGTCCTTGTCTTCCAGATCATCACTCTGATCGCTGACATACACGCGGACCTTGGTCTCAGCCACCAGTTCCGCCTCGAACTCCCGTTCCACCCGGAGCGTCACACTACCGCCGCCCGGCGATACCCCGGCTTCCACACAATTGGGTTCCTGCGTTGCCTCCGCAGAGACCTGTGCCGTGGAAGCACGGTGTCTCGGGTCCAGATACGACAATGGAATAAGCTCCACATAGGAGACCGTTTCCTTGGCAACCTCGGTCTGCTTGTTTTTGTCGTACGAGTACCAGATGTTCACATCATAAGTACCGATTACTTCGATTCCGTTCCCGGCGGCAACCGCTTCGTACTGGTGGTTGATAATCCAAGCCCCCAGAATACTAGTCGGATGATGTGGCGGAGTCACGGTATGGGTTGCGGTAGAGAACTTACGACCTTTGCCGCAAATTGCCTTCGTAATGATCTCCCTTGTTTGACGTTTATGGCTTAATGACATCTTTGAACCTCCTCCATACAATCATTCACTATCAAGTGTATGCACGTTCTGGGCATTTGTTGATTGTTAGAGTAGAAATAAATTTGGGTAAGCCCTCATGAGAGTCTAATTAAGCCTCCTGCTTCATTTTATTGCTGAAATTAGCCAGTTATGAGTCCCGCTTCCGAAAAAAACAAAAGGCAGCCCTTCCCCAAAATATGGGGAACCGCTACCTTTTTTTCGTTTTACGATATTGCACCCTGTGCTTATTGCGGAATTACACGCACAATCCCCAATTGCCTGTGACGGCTCAGATCAATGAAATCGTCATCGATATTCACCAGGGGACGCAGCGGATCATGTGCAAGAATCATGATGATTTTGCCGATTCGTCCGTCTGTGAGCAGTACCTCATTGCCGATCATCGATTGCATCAGCTTGTTGATGAACACACTGCAGATATAAGGGTCCAGCTTGCCGTAGACATTATCGTCCATCTGCCTGAGCACCTCATACAAAGGGGCGGCCGTGCGGTAGAAGCGGTCTGAGGTCATCGCATGAAAAATATCCGCCACAGCGACAATTTTGCTGAAATCGGTAATCCGGTGCCCCAGCACCCCGAAGGGGTAGCCGCTGCCGTCCATCCGTTCATGATGCTGCAGCGCAACAAGTGCCTGCATGTGAGTGGTGCCCACGGTATCCCGGATCATTTCATATCCAAAGGTGGTATGCTTCTTCATCAGTGCATATTCTTCCTCACTCAGCGGACCGGGTTTGGCGAGAATTTCAGCCGGAATCATAATTTTGCCGATATCATGAAGAGTCGCTGCGATGGTCAGCATGCTTAGCTCGTCCGGCTTCAGCTTCAGCCATTTGCCTAGCAGCGTGGAGATAATACCAACCGCAACATTATGCCTGTATGTATAATCATCCTTGGACTGCAGTGCAGCCAATATTCCGTAGAAATCGTTCTTCTCACTTACCTGCTGGATAAAAGGAATGACTTCATTTCTGAGCTCTATCATCGGCAGCCTTTTGGTCTTGGTATAGCGGAGCTGGTCAAAAATGCTCTCCATCGCTGCTGTGCAGTCATCCACGGCCAGCTGATAGAATGCCGCGTTGTCCAGCTGAAGCACATCATGCGGCTCCAGGAGGATCTTGTGCTGGGAGATCAACCGGATATGTTCCCCGCTTAATAAGGTCATCGCCGGCAGAACAAACACACCGCTATGATTAAAAAGGTTGGCTGCAAGCTGTTTGCCGATATATTGTTCATTGCTGTTGTTCATGTTCCTCACCTGCCAGTGCAGCCGTCCACCGGAGTGAACCGCTGCTGTAATTGGAAGCATCGCGGCCTCATCTACAATCTTATCCTGAAATGTGTTTCTCTGTCCCGAACAGAAAATGAACATAACTATAGAGATAAGCTCACTTTAAGTGCTTATATATCTTATCGTTAATTCACACCGTAATGTTAATACCTGAGACATATTTACCTTCCTGCTCAAGCATTTCCCTTTGCGGGCAGCTTGTCCTTCACCGGCCTTGGATCGACCGGACTTTTATAGCGTTTGGCAATTTTAAGATAGAGCGCAAGCTCCCGGCATAACTGCAGAATAGCGGAGCGGATCTCGAATACCTCACGGGAATCCGGGAGCTCCATCTGCTGAAACTCCTGCTGCAGATCATCCAGCAGCTTCTCGGTCCGGCCCGTATATTCCTCAGCCAGCACATCGCCGCTGAGCTGATCGAACAGCTCCGCAACCATATCACCATGCGGCAGCTGGAGGTATACCTGAGAGAGGAGCTGCATCATATTCTGGATTGACTCCAGCTGCTCCTTGCGCATGTAGAAGTACACATTCCAGGCTTCATCCGGATGGATCACATGATTCTCCATCTCTCTTGAAGCTGCGGTCAGACCCTTCTGCACCGCTTCACCGGCTCCGATCAGTTCCTTTCCGTCCCATACATAAGCGGGATCACGCAGGGTTCTGGCAATCTGCCGGAAGATAACCGAGAAATAGCCGTCCACCTCTTTGCGGATACCGGCAATCATGCCTCCGGTCTGCGGCATATAGATGAAGTTGACGAGTCCGGCCGAACCCAGGCCGATAATCAGCAGCTCAATCTGCTGCAGCAGGATGTGAACGGTAATGTCAGCTTGTCCAAAAACACGGAACACAATAACTGAGCTGGTGACAATCCCCTCTTTGAAGCCGGATTTGACGATAAGCGGGAAGCCGAACAGTACATACAGTCCAAGAACCCAATAATGAAAGCCCAGGGTGAAAAAGAGAATACAGCCCAAAAAGAGTCCCACCAGCGAGGCGAAGAAGCGTGCCGTGATCGTGCGGAGACTCCTTTTGCGCGTCGTTTCCACCCCGAGAATGGCCAGCAGTCCCGCGCTTTGCGCATTGGGAATACCTGCGGCGGCTGCCAGCAGAATGGACAGCAGAGTTGCAGCCGCCGTTTTGATAATACGAAATCCCATGTTAATACCTCTCCTACAAAGTTCAGCTTCAATATTCAGGTAAAGATATAGTCATGGTACAAGATTTTGCCGGGAGACACAATATTACATTATTCTACCTCCGCGACAATAACAGCTTCTCTACATATACAACCAGCTGATACATGGCTGTAGCCACCGCGGCGATGATAAGCAGACTGGACATGACGAGCGTGAAATTGAACACCTGAAAGCCATAGATAATCAGATAACCCAGCCCCGATTTGGCTACCAGAAATTCCCCTACAATGACTCCGACCCATGACATCCCGACATTCACCTTCAGTGTGGAAACCACCGTAGGGAAGGACGCCGGAAGAATCACCTTGTTAAATTCCTGTACTCTGGAAGCGCCGAATGAACGGACAACCTTAACCAGATTCGGGTCCACACTGCAAAAGCTGTTGTACACCACCAGAGTGGTAATAATCACCGTAATGGATAATGTGGTGACCACAATCGCGGTGAACCCGGCGCCGAACATAACAATGAAGATCGGACCCAGCGCCACCTTCGGCATACTGTTGAAGACGACCATATAAGGATCAAGTACGGCAGACAGAAAAGGCGACCACCAGATGATCACAGCCAGCAGCGTCCCAAGCAGGGTTCCGAGAATAAACCCGACTACTGTCTCTCCTACAGTCATCCCCAGATGCGGCCAAAGACTGCCGCTGACCATGTCATCCCAAATTTGCCGGAACACTTTCGTCGGGTAGCTGAAGAGCAGTTCATCAATCCAGCCCAGCCTGGCCCCCGCTTCCCAGAGCACAAAGAACAGGATCAGGATACTGCTTCTTACGATCAGAACCTGAGTCTTGCGGCGCAGCTTCTTCTTCCTGTAGTCCGCATGCTTTTGTTCCAGCCAAAGTGCACGGGAGGCCGCCACTTCTGCGGGCAATTCCGTCTTCACACGCCTTCCCTCCCTGCCAGCTCCATTTCCTTCCACACTTCATGAAAAAGCTCCGCGAATCCGGGCAAGTCCCGCGCATACAGCGGCGGGGTACTGCGGATGGCTTCCGGAACCTGAAAAATCCTGCGGATCCTTCCCGGATTCCGCTGGAGCAGAATGACCCGGCTGCTGACGGCGATTGCCTCAGACAGGTCGTGAGTAACCAGAATGGCCGTTGTTCCCCGGCGCATCAGCGTCTCCGAGACCAGATCCTCCAGCTGCAGCTTAATCTGGTAATCCAGCGCGGAGAACGGTTCATCCAGCAGCAGCAGGCTGGGATCTGTCGCCAGCGTCCGCACCAGAGCGACGCGCTGGCGCATTCCGCCCGAGAGCTGAGCCGGAAAGGCAAGCTCCTTGCCCGCAAGCCCCATATCGGCCAGCAGCTGCAGGGTTTTGCTGCGCGACGCTTCATCCAGCCTTCCGGTCAGCTCCAGGCCAAGCAGTGCATTATCCTGAATGCTCCTCCAGGGAAACAGATAATCCTGCTGCAGCATATAGCCTACTTCAGGAGACGGCCCAGCCGCAGAGCGTCCGCTGAGCAGAACTTCGCCCCGCGAGGGCCGCAGCAGCCCGGCAATGATCGACAGCAGCGTCGTCTTGCCGCAGCCGCTGGGCCCGACGAGGCTGACGAACTCACCCTGGCCCACGCTGAGATTGAAATCCTCGATCGCAAGCGAAGCCTCGCGGTCTCCCAGATAGGCGTGCGTGATTTCCTTCAACTCCACTACTGGAAGCATATCAGCCCTCCTAAAAGTTTTGCGTAAAAATCACATCTTCGATTCTTCTTTGCAGCAAAACTCGCTTCGGAAGCATCAACTTAGTTTGTGAGCATTACTTCTCACGATTCTGCATCGAACAAACTAGCTTCGTAAGCATCACAACCCTACTTAATGCTGCTCTCCGCTTTTTCAGCAAAAGTGTTATCAACAATCTTACCCGAAGGGACACGTTCCTTCAGCTCACCGGCGTTGTCGATCACATCAAGCAGATTGTTCCATTCTTTATCATCAATAACCGGGTTTACCGCATAAGTGTCCTGTTCTTTATAGCGGCTGATGGCGGAGACGACAATATTACGGTCCGTTTTATCAAAATAAGGCATAACCGCATCAGCGATTTCTTCCGCGCTATGATCCTTCACCCACAATTGTGCACGCTGGATGGCATTGGTGAATTTCTGCACTGTGTCTTTGTTTTTGCTGATGTAGCTCTCCTTGGACATGAACACGGTATACGGGAGATAACCGCTCTCTACGCCAAATGAAGCGACAACCTGGCCCCTTCCTTCACTCTCGAAGATCGATGCCTGCGGTTCAAACAGCTGTACATAATCCCCTGTCCCGGAAGCAAAAGCACCGGCAATATTGGCAAAATCAATATTCTGAATCAGCGTCAGATCACTGGCAGTATCAATCCCCTTGTTCAGGAGGGTAAATGCGCCGGCCATTTGCGGCATGCCGCCTTGCCTTTGACCCAGGAAAGTTGACCCTTTGACTTTGTCCCATGTGAAAGTACTGTCCGGTGTACGTGCAAATAAGAATGTTCCATCCCGCTGCGTGAGCTGGGCAAAATTAATCACAGGGTCATCCGCCCCCTGCTGATACACATAAATCGAAGTTTCCGAACCGACAAGCGCTACATCTATAGCTCCGGAGAGCAGTGCCGTCATCGTTTTATCCCCGCCCGGTATGGTCTGCAGCTCCACATCCAGCCCTTCATCCTTGAAGAAATTCTGGGACAACGCCACATACTCCGGCGCATAGAACACGGAGCGGGTAACCTCACCGATCTTCACCTTCACTACAGCCGAATCACCGCCACACCCGGCGAGTACTGTGAAACACGTGACAATCATCATGAGCGACAATGACAGTTTTTTCTTGAGATTCATCTTCATTCTCCTTTCTTCCCGGGTCTTTCGCCCTTGCTCTATGCATATGCGGTTGCCCGCCGAAAGGTTAAAGACCTGTATTGCTATCGTTTGCACAAAAAATCCGCGTTATCTAAAGCGATTTGAATATTTTTTCGGCAGTTTTTTCGGATAAGGATTAATCCAATGCTCATATCAGACAATAAAACAGACTAAATCAAAGCATTTAAGCGATAAATCCAGATTTCTATGGTCAAAACCGATCCTATGGATGTTTATCACAATATTCAGCTTGTGCAAACGTTTTACCAAAAGTGGAATTTCCAATAAGATGTAACAATAAAGCGCTTACGAATTTACATATTTTAATGAAGCAAAATATCCTGAATGCCTGAAAGGAGTTTTAATTCTATGTCTCGTTCTTCATCAGTTATGCTAACAACCCGTATACTGCATGCCTTAGCAATCACTGGTCTGGCTGCGGTGCTGCTGGCCGGTTGCAGCAGTACTGAGAGCACAGGCGGAAATCATGCTGCGGGTGTCTCATCGTCACAACCTTCCTCCCCCGTTCACAGTACAGAACCGCAATCAGGGGCAGGGATACAGAACAACAGCGCTGTACAACCTGGCGCTAATCCGAAGGCAGCTGTAGACGAGCAGCCTTCCACCGTATTTTATGAAATATTCGTCCGCTCCTTCTACGATTCAGACGGGGATGGTATCGGTGATCTGCAGGGGATCACGGAGAAACTGGATTATTTGAATGACGGCGACCCGGGGACCCATGAGGATCTCGGTGTAGGAGGAATATGGCTGATGCCGGTTAATCCCTCGCCCAGCTATCACGGTTATGATGTAACCGATTACCGGAGTATTAACCCGGACTATGGAACGCTCGAAGATATGCAGACACTGATCAAGGAGGCACATAAACGGGGCATCAAGGTAATTATGGATCTGGTAGTGAACCATACGTCCAAGGCTCATCCCTGGTTTGTGGATTCAGCCAGGAATCCAGGCAGCCCATACCGCAGCTGGTATATCTGGGCCGAAGATCAGAACCGCCCGGTAAATGGAACCAGTGCTGCCGGCAGCGGCAGTCCGTGGCATGCTCTGCGGGGAAGCCATTATATGGGGACTTTCTGGGAGGGAATGCCGGATCTCAACTTCGATAATCCTGAGGTCCGCCGGGAAATGAAGAGCATCGGTACCTATTGGCTGGAACAAGGCGTCGACGGGTTCCGTCTGGATGCTGCAAAACATATTTATGAGGATCTTCTTTCGGACAAAAGTACGGCGACAACAGCCAAGAATGTAGCCTGGTGGCAGGAATTCCGCACAGCCATGAACGGGGTGAATCCGCAGGCTTATATCGTGGGTGAGGTCTGGGAGAATTCCACTGTATCCGTAGGGGCCTATCTAGATCAGGCCTTCAATTCCGGATTTAACTTCGGGCTTGCTGAAACGCTGGTCCATTCGGCTCAAACGGAGAAGGACAGCGGAGCCGCGTTCACCCTGGAACGGACATACAAACTGTATTCGCAAATCTCAGGCGGTGCTTTCACAGATGCGATTTTCCTGACCAATCATGATCAGAACAGGGTCATGAGCCAGCTTGAGAATCAGCCAGATCATGCCGCAATGGCGGCAGCCATGCTGCTGACCCTGCCGGGTAATCCATTTATCTATTATGGGGAAGAGATCGGACTGCTGGGTGTGAAGCCGGATGAAGGCATCCGCGAGCCCATGAAATGGACGCCGGACGGACTGGATACAGGTCAGACTTCGTGGGAGCCGGGCAGCAATAACGCTGCGAATCCCGGGGCCGATGTAGAGAGCCAGCAAAAGCGCAGGGATTCACTGCTGGTGCGCTACCGCGAGCTTATTCAGCTGCGGGAAGAGGTGCCGGCCCTGCGAGACGGGGACATACGTGATTACCCTTCCGGGAACGGGGGAATTATGGCTTATGAACGGATAACCGCCGGACAGCAGGTCCTTGTTATTCATAACTTAACGGGATCGGCACAGACGATGCAGCTTCATAGCGGAACTGGAGGCATTACATACGCTGGTATCCTCCGGTCAGTTGGCGGCAAGGCTGCACTCGGCAGCGGCAGACTCACACTTCCTGCTTACACAACAGTTATTCTGGAGTAAAAATCGGAGTAGAATGCATGACCCACTCATAAAAGGCGCAGCACAGCTCCGCCTTCGTGAGCGGGGCGGCGATCAGATAGTCCCGCGCGGGCTCGGAGCTCATCCGCAGGAGCCAGCCGCCAGAAGCGTTCTCAAAATATGAAGCCTGCTGAAGGCTCCAGCCGCTGCCGGCACGGGAGCATAACCGCAGTTCTCCGGTCATTTCCGGGCCCAACATAACCTTGGCCAGTTCAGTTGAACTGGCCAAATCACCTGTTTCCTCCCCCAGGTACTCAGCCAGCATACACAAACTGCAGGACCCTGCTTGTTGTTTAATCTCCTCATACCTGCTTCTGGACAGGAAGAGTGCCGGAACAGACACCATGCGGGTCTCTGCATATTCAAAGCAATTAAAAAGATAATAACAGGCCCGCTTCATCTCACTTGGCTCCTTCAATTCATAACCGAAGGGGTCTTCTTCCAGTATACCGGTAACAACTATTTTATCTTTATGTATTTGCATGCATACATCCTGCGAAGATTCGCCTTCCATGTACTTCACCCTGCATATTCCAACTGCACCAGAGACGGTCTGCAGAATATCCGCCACCACTTTCCGCTCTGTTTCACCGGGGAACAGAAACTGTGCTAAACAGATTACATCATGAGTTTTCACATCCATATATCCTTCCCTATTCCCATAAATCTGAAATTTATTGTCAATGAGTGGCTTTCAAAAAACGGTAAAACTATAAAACTTGCAATCTTTATGTTATCATAAGCTAATTTTAAGGTAAAATTAAGAAATGCAGGGTAAGATCAATACCATGAAATACTTTTAGCGAGGTGATTTCAAAATGAGAATGCTCATCACATTTCAGAACAAGCTTGTACCAGTATATTTCACAACAGAAAACAAACAGCCTACCCAAAAAGTACTTCGACTGCTTAACAGCACACTGGAGCTCAAAATTCAAAAGGGAAAAAACGCCCTGCAGAAATGTTTGAATTCTCTGATCAGTATCGAAATTAAAGGCTCAGAAGCTATATTGCACAGTTATAGTGAAAATGATTCACTGGCTTTATCCCTCTATTAATAGAGGGATATTTTTTTGCCGGAATATATGCATGATACAGCCCCGGAGAACACCATACAAAAAAGCACACGCCTGCAGTCCAGGAATGTGCCCTCTTTATATAATGCGTGTTATCTGTATGATCAGGGTATGCTTTGCCTCAGCCAATCCTGAGATTCCGTTTCTCTTCTTTCTCTGCCTTTTGAATCCGCAGCTTGAACAACTTCACCAGGTTGCGCCGGGTATGCTCTTCGTGACAGTTGTCCAATTTCTTAATTATGAAACGGTCAATGGACATGTCAATCGCTCCTTTGGAATGGGATCAGAATCCCGTTGTAGGGAGAGGAAATCATTTCCTTGTCTCCTTGTAACACCTATATAACCGGGTCCCGGATGGCTTAAACCAGCCAATATCACTGCTGCAAACAGCTGCGAAATTAGTCTTACTACATATTGACGGTTCTTCTGCGATTGGATTCCTTCAACAGGAGATATGGTATCTTTGCAAAAAACAGCCTGTTTGTGTCGGCAAAATAAAAATTTTATCCGACGGATATTTACAAACAATTTATTAAATGCTATATTATCTATAGTTAATATTAAATATATATTTAAGGAGAAATCATAATGTCTAATGTCCTGTTTATCAAAGCAAATAACCGCCCAGCCGAGCAATCTGTAAGTGTTCAGCTCTATAATGAGTTCCTGGCGAGCTACAAAGAATCTCATCCGCAGGATGAAGTTACTGAACTGGATTTGTTCGCTGAACAACTGCCTTACTACGATAACACGCTGATCACTGGCGTATACAAAGCAGCACAAGGCTTCGAGGCAACTCCTGAAGAAGCTGCCGGCGCCGCTCTTGTTAAGAAATATCTGGACCAGTTCCTGGCCGCTGACAAAGTGGTATTCGCCTTCCCGCTCTGGAACATGACTGTTCCGGCTGTACTGCACACTTATATCGATTACCTGAACCAGGCCGGCACAACCTTCAAGTACACTGCTGAAGGTCCTGTAGGATTGTTGACAGGCAAAAAAGCAGCTGTACTGAACGCCAGAGGCGGCGTGTACTCCGAAGGCCCGGCAGCAAGTGCTGAAATGGCTGTTAACTTCATCATGGGTAACCTGAACTTCTGGGGCTTCAAGGAAACTACACAAGTTATCGTTGAAGGACACAACCAGAACCCGCAGAAATCCGCTGAAATTATCGCTACCGGTCTGCAACTGGCAAAAACTGCAGCTGCATCGTTCTAATCCGCCAGCGTTAAAAGTCCGGTTTCACCTTTAGAGCTCCGCACTTTTATCAGGCATCTGCTGTAACATCAACCGGACTTTTATTTATATATAGTTCCGCCGGTGCATCCTCCGGGAAACCGCCGGACCCTACAGGAAAAAGCCCTGCAGCTGCTATGGTCAGCTGCAGGGCTTTTTTTGTGCTCCGGAGAGTCTTAATACTCTTCCAATACCCGCTGCCAGCTGTTGCCTTTGGCACGCGGAGGTGTGCTTTTGGAGGAGGCAGCTACGGTTTTGCGCTTCTGCTTCACTTCCTTGCTGTTCTGGAACTGCAGTTCCTTCTGCGTCTTGCGGTAATTGAGCAGCCGTTTCTCATCCAGTACACCGCTTGCTACTGCCTCAAGCACCGCGCAGCCTTCCTCCCGAACATGGCTGCAATCACTGAAGCGGCAATCTGCCGCGAGCGAGCTGATGTCACCGAAGGCCAGATCCAGGCCTCCCTCATCTTCCCACAGCTGCAGCTCACGCATCCCCGGCGTATCGACAATGATGCCGCCGTCCGGCAGGACAAACAGCTCACGGTGTGTAGTCGTATGCCGCCCGCGGCTGTCCCCTTCCCGGATATCCTGGGTTAGCTGCAGATTCTGTCCGCTGAGCCAGTTGACCATCGTTGATTTGCCGCAGCCGGAGGAACCGGTCAGGGCTACGGTCTGACCGCGGCCAATATAAGGCAGCAGCTCCTCCCTCCCATCGCCGAGCAGCGCACTGACCGCATGTACAGCTACCCCGGGAGCCGCCTGCTGCATCTCGGCAATTTTCTCCGCCGCATCGGCACAGAGATCTGCCTTGGTCAGCAGAATCACCGGATTCGCCCCGCTGTTCCAGGCCATAATCAGATACCGCTCCATCCGCCGCACATTGAAATCATCGTTCAAGGCGCTGACCAGGAACAGGGTATCGACGTTGGAGGCAACGATTTGTTCCTCTTGCGTCACCCCTGCCACCTTGCGCGAAATTACGCTGCGGCGGGGCAAGACGCCATGAATCACGGCATGCTCCCCGCCGTCCTGCATGGCCAGAGCCACCCAGTCGCCAACCGCCGGATAATCACCGGACCCTGTCAAGGTATGTCTGAGCTTGCCGGATAACTCTCCCCAGATCTCGCCCGTGCTTGCGATGACCCGGTACTTGCTGCCGAAATCACCGACAATCCGGCCCGGCTCAAGTACCCTGGCCTCGAGCTGCTGCAGCTTCTCTGTCCACTTATTTTTCCATTCTTCATTCCAGCCATACTGTTCTATATTCATTCATTTCCTCCTGGTAATTGTTTATGCTGAATATAAGAGTTAACTTAAAGCTCATTCGTCACTGCGGAGAAGATTTGGGCTTCCGGCCGCTGTTGTCCCCAGATTTCTTGATTTAAACCGCTGTTAGCGGTAGAAATCCGGTGACAAAGGCGGACGCTATCGCTCCTACAGCTCCAAATTTCCCCTCCGATCCTTTGTACTTTTTGTTTTATCTTTTATCCAGCTTGTTTGCTTTGCCTACCCTCTTAATCATTCACGTGTATTTCCGGGAGTTTGTACCCCTTCCAATCCTTTTAGCACAGCAGCATCATTGACAGCATGCAACATATAGTGGCTGCTGTTTCAACAAAAAAACCGACGGAACCCAAAGGTTCCGGCGGCGGAATCCAAACAAAAAGCTGAAGCACTCCCCTCGTACAAAGAGAGCTGCCTCAGGTTTCTGTGCGTGCCGCAGACCAGGATATATTCAAGCGCATGAATATACATCTGGCTATGCACGCAAAAAAGCCGCCGGAACCGATACGGTTCCCGGCGGCTCTAAAAGGCATGTTAGAGCTTACCTGCTAAGCTGGGAATCTTATTCCACAGCCGCTGTTCCCGGAAGACACGTATCCACAACAGTTGCAACTGATCCTGATAACACGGTATAAACTGTCATTTGACATCGTCTCCTTCCGAACTAATATGCTGTTATGATAAACGCGCTGCCAGCTGTTTGTCAACAGGCACTCTTGAATTTTTTAACAAAATCTAATTAAATAATGCCTTCAAGCTCATTCAGCTCATGAATGGTGGCAATCGGCTGCACGTTCAGCGACTCATCCCAGGCATGGTTACGCTTCAGCCAGATGGTATCCATTCCGGCCCGGACTGCCCCCCAGATATCATTCACCGGATGGTCTCCTATGAACAGGGTCTGGTCAGCGGTTGAACCCAGGCGTTCCAAGGCCAGCCGGTAAATCTGCGGGTCCGGTTTGCTGATTCCGACTTCACCGGAAATTACGATGGTACGGAAATAGGGGCGCAGGCCGAGCAGATCAATTTTGCCATATTGAATATCCCTGCTGCCATTCGTTACCAGTCCCAGCGGATAGCCGCGGCCTTGGCAATATTCCAGTGTCTCCACTGCATGCTTCATGATTGCCCCGTGGTGTATATAGGTTTCGTCGTAGTATTTCCGGATGTCCTCTGCCGACCGCACTGTCTGCCAAGGGAGAACCTCGCTTAGTTCTGCAAAAAAGCCATCCTTATCACGGTAGCCGTCAGCATCTCTGATTATCATATCTTCAACCACCCGGCCGGCTTCATCCTCATTCAGGTGTCCGAGAAAATCCTGTACAAATTTCATACTGAAGCTGCGGAAGGTCTGATCACGGTCCATCAGCGTATTGTCGAGGTCAAACAGTAAGGCTTGTACTTCCTTCATTCTTTCGTTCCCCTTATTTCATCAATTTCAATGATTCCCACACCAGAAATTCATTGTACTATGCACCGGGGAACAAAGAAAAGACCATTCTGTTAAGAAGAACAAACGCTTCTTTCACAGGATGGCCTCTATTTTCAGATCAGGTCCGGGACGCTTAAGATTCAAAATGCTCTGCGCGATGCGTAAGCATCATTTCCTCTTCCGTAATGTAAAGCGGGAACGGCGGCGTTTCCTTGAGATAACGTTCCGTGGAGAGCAGCCGGTAATGAACTTCTGGCAGCCAGGCATCTTCAAGCAGCGGGAGCTTGCCCGTGTCACTGATATAGTTATCTACAGCCGACTGCACCATGTCGAGATAATACGGTACCAGCTTGTCAGCTTCCTCAAAGATTTCAAAGGTTTCGCGGGACATATAGAACTTCTGTTGCGGGACCCCGCCCAAATATCGTTTAAGCCGGTTTAGATCAATACTTTTATCTTCCATAATCAGAGCAGTGCGGTTAATCGGCGCAGGCATATCTTCTTCAAATTGCCTAACAGCCTGCTTGATCTGCGGCAAGGTAACGGTGAGATGAACAGACGGCATATTTTTTTTGGCGCGTTTGAATATCATACTGAAAGTCTCCTTTCGAAGTTTATGTCAGATAACGCTTACAATTCCATTTTATTCGTTATTCAAACATTTAATCAGCAGATTCGAACTTGTCACACAAAATCCCCATTTATTAGATCATTATTTGACATTTTCCCAGTGAGTCCACAACTCCGGCGGATTCAGCTCATACTTCTCGTTCTCCCGGTACATGAATTGATGCATAATGAACTCCCGGCGGATCGTCGCATAATCCTCGTGAAACGGCTTGATGAATTCATTGATCTCTTTTTCGGAATAGACTACACCCGGCTCCAGCTTCTCCACCATATACTGCAGGGCGATCAGCTTCTTCTTATACTGTGCGGGAATCTGCCGCAGGCGTCCGTCCTTGGCAAAAAAATTACGCAGCACCGATTCCTTCAGGCTGCTCTCAGGCGACTCTTCCTCCATCTCTTCCACCCCCTTCGCAAAAATAAATTTCAGCGAGGCCTCTGAGCCCGCCTGAATAAACTCAGGATTCAGCTTGAAATATACGGTATTCTTGTCTCTGCGCTCCATGATCAGCGCAGCTTCGCGCAGTTTGGCGGCATGATGGGTAACGGTGGGCTGTGACAGGTTCAGCTTCTCGGCCAGCGCATGCCCGTGAACCTCGCCTTTGGACAAAAGCAGCAGAATCCGCAGCCGGGTCGGATCGGACAACGCTTTATGGTAAGCAACAATTTTATCTAACTGCATCGGAACACACTCCTATAGACATTTGAACATTCATAAACTCTGTTGTATGAAAATACATACCTTATCTGCTGCATTGCGTTTAGATATATATCTAATTATATACCTTTTTCAACGTTTGAGCAATGCTCTTGTTACTGGAAACACCGGGGAATGGCAAAAATCTAAAATATAAGGTACCATTTACTGAAAAGAATACTTACCCGAAAGGATGCAGCTATTATGAAAGACGTAATTATTATCGGTGCGGGTCCCTGCGGACTGTCTGCAGCTATAGAATGCCAGCGCCAGGGGCTCTCCAGTCTGATCATTGAAAAGAACTTTATTGTCCATTCTATCTACCTGTATCCGACGAATATGCAGTTCTTCAGTACAACCCCGCTGCTTGAAATCGGAGATGTGCCCTTCACCTCCCCGAACGACAAGCCATACCGCCATGAAGCCCTGGTCTATTACCGCCGCGCTGCCGCGCAGCATGGCCTCGATATCGCCGCCTATGAGGAGGCACTGTCCGTTCTGCCGCAGGAGGATGGCAGCTTCATCGTACATACACGCAACAAGCGCGGAGAAGAGCAGCACCATAGCGCCGCGAATGTAGTCATTTCAACCGGTTATTTCGACCAGCCGAATATGATCGGGATTCCCGGGGAAGAGCTATCCAAAGTAACCCATTATTTCGGTGAAGCCCATCCGTATTCCGGCATGAAGGTTGCCGTCATCGGGGGAAGCAACTCGGCGGTTGATGCCGCTCTGGAGCTCATCCGGGTCGGTGCCAAGGTGGATATGGTCTACCGTGGAAGCAGTATTTCGGAGAATATTAAGCCATGGGTGCGTCCGATTTTTGAGAGCATGGTCCAGAAAGGGAATATTACTCTTCATCTGGAGTCACGGGTAACGGAAATCACCCCGTCTTCTGCAGTGGTCACGGCAGGCAGCGGGGAGACACGCATCCTTGATAATGACTTCGTCCTTGCCATGACCGGCTTCCGTCCGAGCAGAACCCTTTTATCCTCGGCAGGTGTGCTAATGGACGATTCCCTCGATAAACCTGCCTTCAACCCTTCTACGATGGAGAGCAATATTCCCGGTATCTATGTCGCTGGCGTTATCGCCTCCGGACGGAATGCCAATGAGGTATTCATCGAGAGCGGTCGGGGGCACGGCAAACTGATTGCCGATCATATTATGAGCAAAAGGCTTTCTTAGAGAAGGAGTGCTTCTAAGCTATGGATATGACCTCGTTACTGCTGCTGGGTCTGGCCGCACTGGGGGTTATCAGCAGCAATTCTCCGGTCACGATTGCCATGGTCGTTCTGCTGCTGATCCGGGTGCTGGGCCTGCAGCAGGCTTTTCCCTGGCTGGAGAAATACGGGCTTACCGTTGGCATCATCATCCTCACCATCGGAGTGATGACACCGCTGGCCAGCGGTAAAATCTCGCTGCAGACGATCGGGCAATCGTTCCTGCACTGGAAATCGCTGGCCGCAATCGGCATCGGGATTCTCGTCGCCTATCTCGGCGGACGCGGCGCAGTGCTTATGGGCAGCCAGCCGACCATTGTGGCCGGGCTGCTGATTGGCACCGTCATCGGCGTCGCTTTTTTCAAAGGTGTGCCGGTAGGCCCGCTGATAGCGGCCGGCATCCTGTCGCTGCTGATTGGACGGATCTGAACCCCGCCGCAAAGATGAAACAGGCTGCATCTTCACCTAATCGGGTGAGTATGCAGCCTGTTTGTTGTCCTGCCTAATAAGTTGACGCCCTGCTGGCGCTTGGAGACCCTGTTAACCATCCAGCCGCTGCACATTGAACAGGCGGGCGTAGCTGCCCTCCACCGCCATCAGCTGTTCATGGGTTCCGCGTTCAGTAACGGCCCCGTTCTCCAGCACAACAATCTGATCGGCATAGGTTATGGTAGACAGTCTGTGCGCCACAATCAGTGTGGTCCGTTCTGAGGAGAGGGCCTGCAGCGACTGCTGAATCAGATGCTCTGATTCAAGATCCAGCGCCGAGGTGGCTTCGTCCAGAATCAGCACTTTGGGGTCCTTCAGGAATACCCGCGCTATCGCCACTCTCTGCTTCTGGCCTCCGGACAGCTTCACTCCGCGCTCTCCCACCTCCGTATCATAGCCTTCCGGCAGCTGCATGATGAAATCATGCGCATTAGCTGACACCGCCGCTGCAATGACCTCCTGCTCCCCTGCCTGCGGATTGCCGAACAGAATATTATCCCGCACGGAGCCGCTGAACAGGAAGTTATCCTGCAGCACCATGCCCACTGCCTTGCGCAGACTCTCCTGGGTCAGCCCTCTGATATCCTGCCCGTCCATCCGCAGGCTGCCTTCACTGATATCGTAGAACCGCGGAATCAGGCTTATCAGCGAGGACTTGCCGCCTCCGCTCATCCCGACAAAAGCCACCGTCTGCCCCGGAGCAATACGCAGATTGATATTGCGCAGCACCCACTCGTTCTCATCGTTATACTTGAACCATACTCCGCTGAATTCAATCTCTCCTGCGGGTGCCAGCAGCGGCTTCGCCCCCGGGGCGTCTACGATATCATAAGGCTCGTTCATCAGCTCCATCACCCGCTCCAGCGAAGCAGAAGCCTGGGTCAGCACAGTCGAGGAATTAATCAGCCGGCGAAGCGGTGCATACATGCGGTCCAGGTATCCGAAGAAGGCTACGAAGGTTCCCAGAGTCAGATTACCCTGGATCACCTGATATCCCCCATATCCAATGACGAGCAGCGGCGCGATATCCGTCAAGGTGTTGATAATCGCGAAGGTAAAAGCGTTCCAGCGCGTTTGCGCCATCGCTTTTTCCAGAAATCGGCCGTTAATGTCCTTGAACTGCTGCTGGTCCACCCGTTCCATGGTGAAGCTGCGGATCACCGCAATCCCCTGAATCCGTTCATGCAGATAGCCCTGAATGACCGCGAGCGCCTGGGACCGGTCCTTGGTGAGCACCTTAAGCCGCTTATAGAGGGTATTCACAGCAATGCCGTACAACGGCAGAATCGCAATCGAGACCAGCGCCAGCACCGGATTCAGGTAGAACATGAACCCGAGTGCAAAAAGCAGCGTGAACATGTCCAGCCAGACATTCATCATTCCGACCTCAACCAGATTCTTCGACTGCTCCACATCGTTAATAAATCTGGAGATCGCCTCGCCCACTTTGGTATTCTGGTAATAACGCAGCGACAGGCGCTGCATATGTCCATACAGCTTATTGCGCATATCGAAGAGGATCTTACTTGTAATCAGCTGGGCAAAATACTGGCGGTAATACTCTACCGGACCTCTGATAATCACGAACAGCACAAATGCGCCGCTGAGCACGATCATCAGCTTGGACACCCGGTCAGCAATGGTTAACGCAGGATTGCCCAGCAGATCATCTACTACATACTTCAAAATCATCGGCAGCGTCAGCGGAATACTGAATTTGATCATCCCGATAATTAATGTGAGCACAATCCATTTCATGTAAGGCCGTACGAAGGTATAATAAGATTTCCATTGTTTCACAGCCTTTTACGCCCTTTCCCGTTAATTGGTTTATCCGGACACTGTTGACATTTGCGCTCCGCAGTGTTTTTATAATTTTATTAGTTACGATCGCAGTACCTGAAATCCAGGAGGATAATGATGCCCAGACAATTTGTGACGGAAGCCGTCATGATGGCGATTTACGGCCAGCTTCTCGCACCGCGGAGCCCTGTAGAATATATAGTGCCTTACACTACTATTATGGAATTGTACGAACTACGGGACAGTGATGAGCCGGTGATGAGCCACGCTGACGATGACCAGCATGTGAAGCTGAGAATCCGCGAGCTGATCAACTATTTCGAGGAACCGCTCAATTCCAAGAAGATCAACCGCTGCCTCAATGTCCCGTGGGCCAAAAGCTCCGGCATTCTGCTCGGCGGACAGGCGCAGATTACCATCATCAACAGCCTCGACAACGCTTCCTACGGGGAAACCTTTGATCCGATCGAGACGGAGCTGCTGCTGGCCTCCCAGCGTGAGCAGGTACCGATTCTCACCGACCAGTTCGAGCTGATTCAGCGTATCATCGAAGGCGGAGTGCCGGTACAGGTGTTTGATATTGATGATTTCGAGTTCGCGATGGAAGAAGAAACATTCCGCAGCTCACCCTGAAGCCGCAGCAGCTGATGTAGGCAGAATGCCTAGCCGCTATGCGTTCTCACGTAAAATCCCTTGCCACTTGGCAAGGGATTTTGACATCTTTCACCGTAACGGGGCCTGCACCAATTCCTCACTTCCGGGTTATTCCTTTACCCCTCCGGCGACCGGCACAGGCTCATACTTATACTCGATATCATCCTCAGCCTCCGAATAGACAATCGACAGGCTATACCCCTCCATGTACCACAGATCCTGCTCTTCCATATAGAAAATAAGGCTTCCCTGCTCGAACTGAACAGCGGGACGGCCCGGCGGTTCTGTAGCTATTCCCAGCGAGAATCCGGGATGCAGACCGCCCCCTGAGCTATACCGGGGAAACAAACGGACATACGCTCCATTCTGGAGGCTCAGCTCTCTCTTGAACCAGGCGGCAGCTTCCGGGCTAATTAACATGTTCATCTCTCCACTCCTCCCGCATATCTCAAGTCTACTGACAAAACACAATACTCCAAATGACTTAAGTATATTTTATCATACAGCTTATTCGCAATTTGTTCAAAATTACATTTGACAATCCTTGAAGGGGGATGATAAACTCGGAACATAACGAAGCGTCTTCAAGTTATTACCAAATCAAAGAAAGGGTGAGCGCGGTGTTTACTATTGTTCCAGCATATTTCCTAACTATTGTCGGCAAATCCACACAACTGAATACCGAAGCAGCCCGAGTAATGGATAATTCCTGAGTATCATGCGTGTTACGCGTACCGTATGAATTCAGGCTAAGCAATTCTCTTCCATGTCTCTGTGCTGCGACAAGCACCGTGGACATGATAGTCGTAAATGACAGGCGTATCATCCGTTTTCGGATGGTACGCTTTTTTGCATGCTTTGAGAGAGTTATCCATTGTCCTGAAGCTCCACAATTTCCTTACCAAGCCGGCAAACAACATTCTCAACACGAAAGGAAGGGATTTCCCTTGTTCTCCGTTCTCCGCGATCTCGGCTGGTTCTTCCGCCGGGAAAAAAGGCGCTATGCTATAGGCCTTATACTGCTAATTGTGGTAGGTGTGCTTGAATTGCTGCCTCCCCGTCTCCTCGGTAACGCCATCGACGATATTGTCAGCGGCGCCATTACTGCAGGTTCACTAATGAAATATATAGGCATGATCGTGCTCATGCTGCTGGTAATTTACTGGATCACCTACATATGGATGCACAAGCTGTTCGGAGGTTCAAACCTGGTGGAGCGCCTGCTGCGCTCGCGCTTCATGAATCATCTCATGACGATGACACCGGCCTTCTTCGAGCGCAACCGCACCGGTGATCTGATGGCCCGGGCCACCAATGATATCCGTGCGGTATCAGCTACCGTAGGCTTTGGTATGCTGACCCTCGTCGATTCGACAGTCTATCTGACAGTAGTGCTGTTCGCCATGGGGTTCCTGGTCAGCTGGAAGCTGACACTTGCCGCAGTTATCCCGCTTCCGCTGATCGCGATAGCTATGGTCTTTTACGGCAAAGCCATTCACGACCGCTACAGTCTGGCGCAGGATGCTTTCGGTGACATGAACGATCAGGTGCTCGAATCCGTATCCGGTATCCGCGTTATCCGTGCCTATGTGCAGGAACGCCAGGATGAGAAGCGTTTCTCTGATATCACCGAAGATGTATACCGCAAGAATATGGCCGTAGCCCGGGTCGATGCTTTCTTCGAGCCGACGATCCGCTTTTGCGTAGGCCTCAGTTATATTATTGCACTGACCTACGGAATCTATCTGGTTTTCCGCAATCAGATCACACTTGGAGATCTTGTCTCCTTCAATATGTATCTCGGCATGATTGTCTGGCCGATGTTCGCCATCGGCGAGCTGATTAACATTATGCAGCGCGGCGGCGCCTCGCTGGAGCGGATCGATGAGACACTGCATGCCAAACCTGATGTGCAGGATGTTCCTCATCCCACCCCGGTAGAACATCCGTCATCTATTGAACTGAAGGATGTGACCTTCCGGTATCCTACCTCAACCATCGACAACCTGAGCGGAGTCAGCCTTTCCTTGTCGCAGGGCCAGACACTCGGGGTGGTTGGACGGACCGGCAGCGGCAAATCGACCCTGCTGAAACAGCTGCTGCATGAATATCCGACCGGCCAGGGTGAGATATTGATCTCAGGTGTTCCGATCGGGCAGATTGCCCTGGATCAGCTGCACAGCTGGATGGGCTATGTGCCGCAGGAGCAGATTCTGTTCTCCAAATCGGTACGCGAGAACATCCAGTTCGGCCATTCGGGAGCCGGCGATGAGCTCATTATGCAGGCTATAACGGCTGCAGCATTCCAAAATGATCTCGGCACCTTGTCCGACGGGCTCGACACGATGGTTGGCGAACGCGGTGTTTCCCTGTCCGGAGGACAGAAGCAGCGGGTCTCAATCTCCAGAGCCTTCATCTCTAATCCGGATATTCTGATTCTGGATGATGCACTGTCTGCTGTTGACGCGCGGACAGAAGCCAAGATCATCGAGAACATCCGTGAAGAGCGCAGCGGTAAAACCACGCTCATCTCCACCCACCGCCTCTCGGCTATTGAACACGCCGATCTGATCGTGGTGCTTGACGGAGGACATATTACGGAGCGGGGTACCCACCAGGAGCTGCTTGAACTGAACGGCTGGTACCGTGAGCAGTTCGACCGTCAGCAGGTTGAGAATAACCTGACGAATGAATAACCCGAAAATAAGTTACAACGTGCATATATCCATTATAATGTTCTGAAATATAGGAGGTGTCACCGTTGACACAGAGTACAGGCAAACGTCTGCTGCAGTACGCACTGACTGCCAAAAAAACATTCATAGCAGCCCTTCTGCTCCTCACCATCGGGGTAGCGGCTGAGCTGGCGGGGCCTTTCATCGCCAAGAGTATGATTGACAATCACCTGCTCGCGATTGAGAAGCCTTATTTCGAGACTGCTTCGCCTGAAGATGCTGCTGAATATAACAACAACTATTACAAGCGCGGTGACCGGTTTGCCGCAGATGAAGTCAAAGGCCAGGAAATCCGCCTGCTTCAGGCTGGCAGAAGCTTCTATTTCATTAATGAAGCTGTAGCCCAGACTGAAGGCGAACGGAGTTTCTCGGACGGGAACCTGCGCATCCAATATGGCGACCAGGCGACGGTCTATCCGGCCGTCAGACTGTCGGCTGATGACCTGTTTTCATTTTACAAACCAGAGTTCCCCGGGATTTATAAACTGGTCGCTCTATACGCCATGTTCCTGGTCATCTCCATAATTGCGGAGTTCGGCAAAACCTACTGGCTGCAATCATCAGCTAACCAGGTCATCCGCAAGCTGCGGACGGACGTGTATGCGCATATCCAGCGCCTCCCGGTGCATTTCTTCGATAATCTGCCTGCGGGCAAGGTGGTGTCCCGGGTCACCAATGATACGGAAGCGGTCAAGGATCTGTTCATTGCTGTATTGTCCAACTTCGCAACAGGGATTATTAATATTACAGGTGTATATGTTGCCCTCTTCCTATTGGACGTGAAGCTGGGTCTTGTCAGCTTGTTCATCGTGCCGATTATCATTGTCTGGATTGTGCTCTACCGCAAGATTGCAACGAAATACAATACGATCATCCGCTCACGCCTTAGCGAGATCAATGCCATTATCAATGAATCCATTCAAGGGATGTCCATAATCCGGATCTTCCGCCGCCAGAAGCAGAGTAGTGCGGAATTCGAACAGCTGAATGATGATTATCTGAAATACCAGAACAAAATGCTTAACCTGAATGCCTTCACGTCCCACAACCTGGTGAACTCCCTGCGCAGTCTCTCCTTCGTGCTCGTGCTGTGGTATTTCGGCTTCGGCAGTCTTGACGGTTCAACCTTCGTCTCCCTGGGCGTCCTTTACGCCTTCGTCGATGTACTGGGACGGATGTTCCAGCCGATTACAGGGATGGTCAACCAGCTGGCGAACCTCGACAGCTCGATGGTATCCGCAGGGCGCGTCTTCACGCTGATGGATGAGCCTGGAGAGCCGGTAACCGACGGTTCGATGCCGCGTTATAAAGGTGATGTTGTCTTCAAGGATGTATCCTTCGCCTACAAAAAAGACTTCGTCCTGCGCGATATCTCCTTCGAGGCGCGTCCGGGCGAGACTGTCGCTCTGGTCGGTCATACCGGCTCGGGCAAAAGCTCGATCATCAATCTGCTGTTCCGCTTCTATGATCCGCAAGCCGGAAGCATCACTATTGACGGCCAGGAGGTTAAGGATCTGCCGAAACAGTGGCTGCGCAGCCATATGGGCATTGTGCTGCAGGACCCTTACCTCTTCACCGGAACGATTGCCTCGAATGTCAGTCTCGGGGATGAGCGCATCAGCCGGGAACGTGTAGAGCGTGCCTTGCGTGAAGTAGGGGCTGACAAATTGCTGTCCCATCTGCCGCAAGGCTTCGACGAACCGGTAATTGAGAAAGGCAGCACATTGTCCGCCGGCCAGCGGCAGCTGATCTCCTTCGCCAGAGCGTTATCGTTCGATCCGGCGATCCTGATTCTGGATGAAGCGACCTCCAACATCGATACCGAAACGGAGAGCATCATCCAGCAGGCGCTGGAGGTGCTGAAGAAGGGCCGGACTACATTCATCATTGCCCACCGGCTGTCCACCATCCGCAGCGCAGACCAGATTCTGGTGCTGCACCGGGGTGAGATTGTTGAACGGGGCAGCCATGATGAGCTGATGGCACTTGGCGGACGTTACTTCCGCATGTATCAGCTTCAGCTGGGTGCCGGTGCCGGTAACGGTGCGGAGGCACCGGCCTCAGGCGCTGTCTCCTCTTCTACTTCCGCTGCCGGACTGCGTCCGTCACTGGAGCAGATTTAATCTTTGAGGATCAGCCAGCCTCTCTGCTGTTCACAAGCCCTCCTGATGCTGTAGAAGCTTCAGGGGGGTTCTTTCGCTTGAGTTCAGAACATTTGTTCCGTATAATGGAAAGCAATACATACGGATGGGGTGAAGGACTTGATGACCTATAGTCTGAGCAAGCGGCAAGCCCGGCTGTTCCTGCTGCGTCACCAGCGGCTGGTCACGGGAGGACTGAAGGAGGGCAAGATGAGCATCCACGAGTTCGTCCGCCACGTGGGCTGTATCCAATATGATCCGCTCAGCATCGCCGGACATAATCATGAGCTTGTGCTACAGGCCAGACTCCCGGGATTCCGGCCGGAAATGGCCACGGAGCTGCTCTATAAGGACAGGCTGCTGATTGACGGCTGGGACAAGAATATGTCGATCTACTGCACAGAGGACTGGCCTTATTTCCAGAGGCGCAGAGAAGCCGCCGCCAGGCATCAGGACAATGAAGCTATGGCTCCCATGGTCACCCATGTCCGTGAGGAGCTGAACTCGCGGGGTCCGCTCTCTTCGCTCGATCTGGAGAGCAAAGAGAAGATCGACTGGTCCTGGGCTCCGGCGAGACTATCCCGGGCAGCGATGGAGAGCATGTATTTCTGGGGAGAGCTATCCATTCACCACCGGGTGCATACCCGCCGTTATTATGATTATACGGCTAAGCTGCTGCCGGCCGGACTGCTCAGTGCAAGCGATCCGAATGTAACTATGGATCAGCACTATGACTGGTATGTGCTGCGACGGATCGGCAGCATCGGGCTGCAATGGAACAAATCCGGGGACGGCTGGCTCGGAATCTCCGGCCTGAAGAGCAAGGAGCGGACAGCAGCCGTGCAGCGCCTGCTGCTAAGCGATAAGCTCCGGGAGGTACGGGTCAAGGGCATCAAGCTCCCGCTGTATATGCGGACAATAGATGCCCCGGAGCTGGAAGCGGTACTGCGGCTGGATGACGCCGCTGATACAGGCACTGGCACACAAGAGATTACATTCGCAGCGGCGCTGGCTCCGCTCGACAACCTGCTGTGGGACAGAGAGCTGATCCGCCAGCTGTTCGGCTTCCATTACCGCTGGGAGGTATACAAGCCGGTGCTTGAGCGGGAATACGGTTATTACGTACTTCCCCTTCTATATGGCGACCGCTTTATCGCCCGGCTTGAACCGGTGATGGATAAGAAGAGCGGAATTCTTACCATTGTCCGCTGGTGGTGGGAAACCGGAGAATCGCTTGTTCCGGGCATGCTTCCCGCGCTCGTCAAGGCTCTTACTTCACTTGCCCGATCAACCGGAGCGTCCGCTATCCGGTTTGCGCCGGAAACTGTCCAGTCCTGCGGGCTGCAGGAGCTGGAATCCGCGCTGTCCTCTCCACAATAACCGCACAACATAAAGAGACTCCTCTTATCCGCAGGGTTTTTCTGCGTAAAGAGTGAGTCTCTTTGGTATGAACTGATAGGATGGCGTTACTTGATATGCTCTTCTTCAAGACCCAGCTTGCTGTACATCTCTGTACAATAGCCCTGCAGCTTAATCTCCAGTCTGCTTGCCTTGTTCTTAAACCGTTTCAATTCGCGGATCATATGGGCCCGTCCCGCCGGAGTGAACGTTTCCTGAATCCGTTCCTTGAAATAATCATGGACAATGTGGTTGCGTTCTTTCCATACTGCCTGAAGCTGGCTCGTTTCTTCCTCCGAGAATGGAAAGTGATGCTGGATTTCTTTGATGAGCTGGCCGAGTGAATTGCTAAGCTTGCGTTGATACAATTCTGATATCTCTGCGTCGGTTGGCGTTTTGCCCTGTGACAGCTTGGTCAGCAGCAGCAGATTAGTCAATTGCTGCTCCAGCGCCTGGCAATAATATACAGCCAGCCCGAAATAAGCAAATAGCTCTTTGGATTGTTCACTCTCCGGTACTTGTGTATCCTTCATCTTTCCTCCCGTTCCTGATCTGTTTATTAGCTCATGTTATTTTGTTATAGTCCATGCGGCCGGAGCGGTAAATGTAGAATCCGGTCAGCAATATTATGTATACCAGCGCGTGGGCATAGGCGCCAAGCAGGGTCGGCACCGGCAGCGTATCCGCATTCATCATTGCATCCATCACCGGAAATACAGGCGGCAGCAGCACCGGAACAACGGGTCCGGGCACCAGCTCAGCAACCTTGCTGGCGCTGATGGACAGAATGATGGTGATCAGCATCAAGCCGGCGGCGTAGCTGGTTCTGGACACCCACGAGGACTGCAGGTACAGGGAGACCGCAATACCCAACATACCAAGTAGAGCATGTCCGGTAAAAGCAAGCAGGATCCGGTCCAGCCCGGCCGGTTCATTGAAACTCCCGGTCAACACCGGATAGATGACAATGAAGAGGTCCAGCAGCAAGGTGAGCAGACCCAATGTAAGTATACCGCCGATACTGTAGCGGCGGGTACTGCGGAGCTGGACGATAACCACCTGTTTCTGTACCGCATGCTCATGATTCAGAAAGCTTAACCCCAGCCAGCAGCAGGCTACAAATAGAAAGACTGCTGTAGCGGAGTAGCTGTTCATTACAGGATTAGGCTTATAGGAATACAAAATTAACACGGCTATAATAATGCCGGCAACCGGACCGAAATACCGCTGGGAGACACTGTAGCTGCGCAAAAAATATCCGATGAGAGCCTTCACCCGCGTCCACTCCCGTTCTCTTCCTTCGGGTCCATCCACTCTGTTATACCGCTTAAGCCCCCGAGACGTTCAACCGAAACAATTGAACCGCCTGCTGCAAGAATCTGCTGCAGGCAAGTATCCGACATCTTCTGGTCTACAGTCAATCCTGTACAGGCTGCACCTGCAGAATCCGGCACTGACAGCATATGGAGCACTCCAGGCAACGCCTTCACCGCCTGTTGTTCCACTGACGGAAGGTCTGTGTATACGATATGTACTGACGGCACCGCCCGCAGGCTCTCTGCTCCATGGATTGTCCGGATGATCCGCCCTTCCTGCAGCACATACACGGCATCCGCCAGAGCTTCAACGGTCTGGGGCTCGTGTACGGAGAAGACCAGTCCCGTCCCTTCCGACTTCAGCTCCTGCAGCAGTTCGGTCAGAGTATGCTGTGCCGGAAGATCCAGCCCAGACATAGGCTCGTCCAGGAGCAGAAGCTGCGGGCGGATCAGCAGGCTCTGGATCAGATTGACCTTCTGCAGCATGCCCTTGGAGAAGCCTGCCAAGGGGTGGCTGCGGGACGCTCCCAGCTTAAAGATATCCAGAAGTTCGCTCACCCGCGATACCGCTGCCGCCCGGGAGAGCCCGGCAATACGGCCCATGTCGTGCAGATAATCTTCTGCTGTTAATTTCAGTCCCGGAAACGCTTCGGGCGCATAACCCGTAGTCAGCCCTTGACGGCCGTATGTAAGTTCACCGGAGGACAGCCTCAGCAGTCCCGCGAGAATGGAGAGCAGTGTACTCTTGCCGGAGCCGTTCCGGCCGATGAGCGCCGTGGCCGTGCCAGGGCGGACAATCATCGATATTTCATGAAGAACCGGGCGGCCTCCATACCGCTTGGCTCCCCTTGTGAGTGTAATAAGCGGCGGTGCATCCGCATCTTCCGGCATACGAATTCTGTCTGTACTCTGAAGGAACATTCGCTTAAAGCCTCCTTCAATTTACGCTAGGGCAAAGGCCGCATGGAATTGCAGCCAAAGTTCTTTATTTACTACATTCGCCGGAAGCCTCCTTTTCTCCTTTTGGATTTCGCAGATTACTGAATATCGGATACAAAAAAGCCAGAACCGTGCAGAATGATTCCCGCACTTGTCTGGCCCCTGCTTTTATATAAGGAAGTGCTTAAATCTGTATTATGCGTATACCTCAACAGCTCCGCTTACCAGTCTGCAGGCCATTGCCGCACTGCGGCAGGCATCGATGCATTTCTGGCAGTGTATATGCTCATGTCTGCTGCTCGCATCCGCACAGCGCTCACAGATATCAGCACATAACCGGAGAATCTCCACCACGAACGGGCTCTGCCGGGTCATTGCCTGGATGGCGAAAGAACACATGTCAGCACATTCGCGGTCAAGCTGGATGGTCTCCCTTAGTGCTGCCAAATCATATTCTTTCAGGCTTGAGACATAGCTATAGTTACAGGCATCCATACATTTCATACAAGCATCAATGCATTCCTGATATTGAATTCGGGTCATAGCCTTAAACCTCCTGCAATTATTATAGGGTATGCCTATGTATTAACCTGCAAGAAAAGGAACGAACCAATCCCCCGGCTTCAGGGGAAGGTATTACAGGCTTCTTTTGACGGCAGCCGGTCTTGCCAGCAGACGTTTCTCCAACCGCAGAAGTTCCGTGCGCAGTTCGCTGGAGGAGAAATGTTCACCGATAAATACGGCAACATCAGGCACTTCGCCCTGGGGGGTGATTTTCATGAAATCCGCTTCCCTGTAGGCATATTGAAACAGAAACCGGCTGGAGGTATCGTTAAAGGATACAATTCCCTTAGCCCGGTACACATCACGCGGCAAGTCCTTAACAAACCGTTCGAAGGCCTCGCTGTTCACGGAATTCTTGAAATAATGCGTGTACGCCATCACATGATCATGCGAAGCATGCATCTGCCTGGCATCTCCATCCTGTTCACTATGCTCATTCTCTTCTGTTACACCACGTTCTTCCGAATAGACTCCACCGATATTGCCGAGCAGGGCTTCCGGCTCCAGCTCACAGCGTACAGCGGGCATTATCTCTGCATACGCATTCCATTTGCGCAGCACAACCGTGATCTCTTCAGCCTCTTCTGCACTGATCCGGTCTGTCTTATTCAGAATAAGCACGGATGCGCAGCGGATCTGCTCCTGCATGAGGCGGTAGGTAGCCCCCTGCTGGGAACGGTACAGCTCCAGGAGATGGGCGGCATCGACCACAGTAATCAGGCCTTTAAGCTCTACCTGCTGATACAGTGAGGTTTCAGTAACCGCATCGACAATCTCCAGCGGATTAGCTGCGCCTGTCGCTTCAATGACGACTACATCCGGTGATTCTTTTTTGACCAGAGTGGTCAGTTCTGTACTTAAATCGCCCCTGCTTGTGCAGCAGATACACCCGCCCAGCATCTCGGCCATCGGCACAGACTGCTCTACCAGCAGACCATCCAGATTAACCTCGCCAAGCTCGTTCATGATGACCGCTGGCCGGAGTCCTTGCATCTTCCAGTGCTCCAGCAGCCGTTGCAGTAATGTAGTCTTGCCGCTGCCGAGAAATCCCGACAATATATAAACTGGTAATGACTGTTCCAAGTTTAATCGCTCCCCGCAAAAATCAGTTATGGTAGCGAGTGTACTACAATGACCGCCTCTGTGCAAGACACAGGCCCCTTCCGGCGCTTCTGCCTGTCCGGCACGAACTTGTCTTTGCTTCCTTCATCCCCTATCATGGGGGTTATAAAGCGTTCATTACAGACAAAAGGAGCTGGTTCGCATGACATCCGTAGAAGAACACCGGCGTGAAGCCCCCGATTCAGTAGCTTGTTATATCATTACGGTCTCAGACACCCGGACCCTGGAGACGGACACCGGCGGCCCGCTGATCCAGAATATGCTGGAGGAAGCGGGATACACCGTTACCGGCCGTACGATCGTCAAGGATGATTATGAGGATATCCGCGAACTGGTCTACAAAAGCTCCGTCCATTCCGGCATTGAAGCCGTACTGCTGACTGGAGGGACAGGCATTTCGCCCCGTGATACAACTTATGAGGCGGTTGCTTCACTGCTCGACAAATCGCTTCCGGGTTTCGGGGAGATTTTCCGGCTGCTTAGCTTCACAGAGGATATCGGCTCTGCCGCCATGCTTAGCCGGGCTATTGCCGGCACGATCGGCAGTACGGCAGTATTCTCGATGCCAGGCTCCACTGGTGCAATCAGGCTTGCCATGGAACGGCTGATCCTTCCCGAACTGCGCCATGTCATGCGTGAAATCTACAAACGTTCCTGATCTAGTGTACCGGATAGTCATACGCCCATTTATCGGGAATATGGACAAATGAACAAGCAGGCCCTTGTACAGCGCGTATACTGGCATAAGTCCAACCGCGAAGGAGCTGAATGTAATGAGAAATTGTCCGAAATGCCCTGTCCAGACGGTTACTGACCCTACTGAGGTTGTCTATGAAGATTACTATCATCCGCAGGTAGTCCAGGTTATCCATCATGTCGAAGTCGTCAGACGCCACCACTGTGTTCCGGTTCCTCAGCATATCTACACTTATTCCGTCCGGGATGAAATGTGCGGTATTTCCGGAATTATGCGCGGCAGAAGAAGATAGAACTCTCATACTATAACGTTAACTGTAAAAGGCAGACCTGCCCACCGCGTTTCTATTTGAAGCGCGCGGGCTGGTCTGCCTTTTTTGAGCTGGTCCTGAATGGCCTACGGTGAACGGATGCCTATCTTTTTAATGGGCGTGTGTACCCAGGTGCTCCAGAAGTCCGCTAAACAGGTCCTTTACCTTCTTCGAATACTTCCCCTTCTCTTTACCCATGGAGGTATACACCAGAGAAGTATTGTCCTTGTTATAGACCTCTGTTCTCGCCCCGGACGTCTCCGCCAGCTCTATACCGCCGTACCAATCCGTAATCCGGCTCACCCGCTCAGGGCGGCTGGTGAATACATGCAGCGTGATATTCTGCGCGGGCTGGTTGTTGATCAGGTACTGATAGCTTGTATTTCCGCGGTTGTCTTCGGTGAACTTCTCATCGGTCAGCGCAAGCTGTTCATTGGCAAAAGCCCGCCGCATCGCCTTGCGGAACCGGCCGTCCAGCCCTTTTCCCTGCGAGTAAGCCAGCATTGACCCGTCCTGATACGCTTGCATCGTATAGCTTCCCGCTTCCTTCTTGTTCTGCTCCCCGGAGCAGCCTGCGAGCAGTGTTCCTGCAGTCAATACCGCAGCCAGCATACCTGCTAATCGGCGCTTCATAACTATTCCCCCTTCACAAACACTCAGATTCTTCCTGTTGGGTATAGGATGGCTGAGTACGTGAAAAGTATGCAAAGAGCCGATTGTCTTACCGCAAATTGCTGGAATGATTCCGTGCACCGGGAGATCAACGAACTGGCGGGTCCGTATGCACATCGGTATCAGGAGCTGAAGCAGCCCACCGTGTGAAGGTTACCTGAAATCCGGGCCGGGTTGGAGCACACAGGAAGGGTCCTGCCTGCTTACCGGTCACATACGGAAAACGGGCGACCCGGATCGTCCTCCAGGGATGATTCTCCGTTCTGGCTCTGAGGATTACGGCATCCTTCATCCGCGAAGCCCGGAGGGTGATCACCTCACCCGTCCATTCCGGAACAGGTGACAACGACCAGTCGGAGTAGCCATCGGTCACAACGGCGCCCACATGCGGAATACCATCATTCAGCTCAATGCCGGCTTTGATCCAGACTTCCTCACTATGCCACAGCATAATGCCTGCCTGATCATATAGCTCTGTGAACCCGTCCAGCGAAAAGCTGACCTCCATAGCTTCCGCATCCTCCCAGGGTGCGAGCAAGGCGTGCCCGTTGTCATGCTGGAAGCCGTACATCGTTTTTTGCCAATAATCACTGCCTTCTGCAGCTTCCGCCACAAGTGCTCCTGCTACTACTTTGCTGGACACAGGCTCATTACTCCATACTCCATCCTGCCACGCTACTATTCTCATTACAGGCTCACCTCTTCTTTCCGTTTTTTCATCATACTGTTGATCTGCTCAGAGCTTAGAATCATAACAATAATATACCCGATCATCACCAGCGGAAGAATCATAAAGCTGCTGCGCGCCGCCACCCAGCCCAGAAGCGGGGGCAGAAAAGCTCCGCCGGTGTAGGCCAGAGCCATCTGATAGCCCATAATCTTCTGGGAGTTCGCTTGTCCGAACCGGGCCGGTGTCTCATGCAGCATACAGGGAAAGATCGGTGCCGACCCCAGTCCAATCAGGATAAATGCAACCAGTGAAAAGACCGCCGGAAGCGGTAAAGCCAGCACCAGCGCACCCAGCATGGATATTGCCAGGCCGCCGCGGATGAGCTCCTTGTTGCTGAACCGGAAGGTAATAAACCCGGTAATCAGCCGCCCGGCCGTAATTCCGCCGTAATACAATGACACCCAACCAGCTGCAGTTGCTGCTGAAACATCCTTGACATTAACCAGGTAGCTGCTGCCCCAGAGTCCTACCGTGGCTTCCACTCCACAATAGAACAGGAAGGTAATCATCGCCAGCTTCACGCCTTTGATCCGCAGCACATTGCCGGAAGCAGCCTCCGCTGCCATTACCGTCTCTGGCTCGTCCCGGACGTTCTCAGCCTGCGGACTGCTGCTCTTGCCTGCCCTTTTCCATAGCGGCAGACTGGTGAACAGCAGCACCACAAGCGCAAACTGGATCATGCTGACAGTGAAGTATCCCGTTCTCCAGGAATCACCGCCTGCGATATAACGCGACATAATGATCGGTCCGAGCATCGCCCCGATGCCCCAGAAGCAGTGCAGCCAGCTCATATGATGCGCCTTATAGTGGGTAGCCACATAATTGTTCAGCCCTGTATCGATAGAACCTGCACCCAGCCCCAGCGGCAAGGCCAGCACAGCCAGCCAAATTACAGAAGAAGAGTAAGAGAAGCCGAGCAAGGCCAGCGCCGTCACAGCCACGCTGATAAAAGTAACCATCCCCGTACCCAGCCGTTTCAGCACGGCACTGCTGGCTAAACTAGAAATAATCGTCCCCGCAACTACAATCATGGAGAGCAGCCCCGCCGTCTCAACCGGAGCGCCATAATCCAACCTCATGATCGGCCAGGCCGCTCCCAGCATGGAGTCCGGCAGACCTAAGCTGATAAATGCCATATAAATAATGATCAAGAATACCGTTGCCATCTCTTCCCCGCCTAACCTTCTATTTTAGTCAAATACAGTCTTTGTTCCAAAGTGCCCAGCGTCTGCACAATCATGCCCTGAATATAGTCAGCAGCGAAATCGTCTGACATTCTCACCCTTGGAATTGCAGGATAAGGCAGCGAGGCGCCGCATTTCTTCTCCACGGATTGAAGATGCTCCTCCTTCAGGAAGCTGCCGTACAGCACAACAACATCCGGATTCAGCACACTGCTAACAGCAGCTGACAGTTTGGCAATCGCATCCGTAAGTGCCTCAAAGGAAGCAATCAGTCCGCCGTCTCCCCAGGCAATACCGAGCGGAATGTTGGCTACCTCTCCGGCGAAGCCGCGTTTCCCCTTATACAGCTTGCCTCCTATAAATATACCGGCTCCCGGAGCGAAGCGATCCGGAAAATACAAATAGACAACTGAAGCTGTCTCCTCCTTCATCCTTCGGCAATAGCCAATCACGGCAGCGTTGACATCGTTCTCGATCACTACAGGTTTGCCGTACCGCTGCCGGAAATGCTCTGCCACCGGAACACCGCGCAAGGCTTCGTAATCGGATACAACCATTAGGCCTTCTACTTCCGCACCCGGCAGGCCCAGACCGATAGCCTGTATCAGGGGATACATCTGCAGCGAGCTGTCAATCACCGCTTCAAAGGCCGCCAGATCGACGCCTGAGACCGCTGTATTATCCTCAAACAGTGTACGTCCGGTCAGCGTAACAACCGTTCTGTGAATGTAGATCACATCCTGCTCTTCATGCGTGAACAGAATCAGTGCCAAGGCATACTCGTCATTGTATATGTATTGCTGTGCAGGCCTCCCTCCGCTGGAGGACACCTGTGCTCCAGCCAGCACCTCATTCTGCGCTTCCAATAGCTGCAGCACAGTGCCCACTGTAACGACACTAAGGCCGCTAACTCCGGCAATCTGCCGTTTGGTTGCCTGCCCGTGTTCCTTCAGCACCTGCCGCACCAGGTTCATATTCACTTCGCGAATGACTAACGCATTGCCGCCAATCTTCTGCATCTGCTTTCACCTCGTTATAATAATACTTTAATAAAGAGTTTTAATAAATAGTTATTTTGAAAAAAATTATTGAAATGTTGAAATAGCCCGGCAGAGAATCTCTGCCGGGCGGGAATGAATGATGGCTAATTATAGTGGTGCTTAGGTTAAGGCTTACAAATCAGGATGCTCATGTTTCGCTTTGAGACGGCTCCAGCGGCGCTGTACTTCATTCTCGAAGCTGCGCAGCGCAGGTTCGTTCTCCGGCTTCAGCAGATGGCGGGTTTTGCCCATAGTCTTCAGCCAGGCGGAGACTTCGATCCGTTTCTCCTTGTCTTCCGGGTTATACGTAATGTTGGTCATGCCCTGCTCTACTTCATAGAGCGGGAAGAAGCAGGACTCAACAGCCAGGGAGACGATATCTGTTCCGTCTTTGTCTTCACTCATCCAGTTGAGCGGGCAGGCGATCAGGATCTTGCCGTAGACGAGACCTTCATTCTGAGCATACCACTGAGCCTTCGCAGCCTTCTTCAGCAGATCCTGAGGATAAGCTTCACAGCCGGTGAAGACATAAGGAATATTAGTCGCAGCCATAATCTGCGCAGTATCCTTATGCTGGGTCAGCTTGCCCTGCTGGGTTTTGCCGATGCTCGAAGTTGAAGTACGGTGTCCAAGCGGTGTGGAATAAGACTGCTGTGCACCTGTATTCATATAGCCTTCGTTATCGTATTCCACGATGATCATCTTGTGGCCGCGCAGTGCAGCGCCGATCGCCGGACCCATACCAATGTCCATACCGCCGTCACCCGTTACCATAACGAAGGTAAAGTCATCCTGCAGGCCCAGGCCGTCCAGCTCGCCGCGGCGTTTGCGTTCCCAGAACATTTCGACCACGCCGGACAGCGTAGCTGCACCATTCTGGAAGAGGTTGTGGATGAACGTTGATTTATGTGACGAATACGGATAGCCGGTAGTTGTAACCATGGCACAGCCGGTGTGATACAGCGCTACGATATCCCCTTCAATCCCTTTGAAGAACAGCTCAAGGCCGGAGAAAATACCACAGCCCGGACATGCGCCATGTCCCGGAGACAAGCGTCTTGGCTTCTTCATCAGGGAGCGGATCGGCGGAATCTTCACGGCCAGCTTACCTGTTTCTTCATTCTTGTTCACCGTAATCAGGCCGGTCTTCAGCAGATCAAAGTTCATCGGCTTCAGCAGGCGCTTCGGCGCATTCTCCGGCGCTCCCGGATTGTGGCCGTAGTAATCAAACGGCACTTCTACGCGGTCTGCTACCACTGCATCCATTGCGAGCTGGAAGAAATGATGGCCGTCTTCAGCATAGAAGTCTTTACCGCCCAGTCCGTAGATGCGGCTGATTACCTTAGTGGTCGTGTTGCCATATGTGAACAGTGCAGCCTTGATTTCGTTAACCATGTTGCCGCCGTGGCCGCCGACGGAATCCGCACGGTCACCGACAGTGATGGCTTTGACGTTCTTCAGCACTTCAGCAATCTGCTTCTGCGGGAACGGGCGGATCATGTTCGGGGAGATGGCACCCGCTTTGATTCCTTGCAGACGCAGCTGGTCGACCACATCCTTGATAATCTCCGAAGCGGAGTTCATCAGGAATACGGCCACATCGGCATCCTCCATCCGGTACTGCTCGATCATCGGATAATGCCGACCTGTCAGTGCAGCGAATTCCGCTGCGATCTCTTCAAACACTTCACCGGCATTGTACATGGCTACCGACTGCTGATAACGGTTGTTGATATAATCCGGTTCGTTCATATAAGGACCTACAGTAACAGGGTTATTGCGGTCCAGCGTATCTGTGAAGCCAACTGGCGGCTGCTCGCCTACGAACTTGTGAACATCCTCGCGGTGGGCAAAAGCCTGCACACGGCGCTTCTGGTGGGACGTGAAATAACCGTCAGAAGCAACCATTACCGGAAGGCGTACCTTGGCATGCTCCGCAAGCTTCAATGCCATCAGGTTCATATCATATACGGACTGCGGATCACGGCACATCAGAATCGGCCAGCCGGTGTTCAGGGCGAAATACAAATCGGAATGGTCACCGTGAATATTCAGCGGGCCTGAGATCGAACGGCAGATCAGGTTCATGACCATAGGCATCCGCGTACCTGCTTGTACAGGCAGCTGCTCCAGCATGAACATATACCCTTGCGCGCTGGTAGCATTGAACACGCGGCCGCCTGCTGTCGAAGCGCCGTAACAGATCCCGGCGGAGCTATGCTCACCATCGGAAGGCACCAGCATAATATCATGCTGTCCGCTGGCTTTCATGGTATCGAGGAACTGGGCAACCTCCGTCGACGGGGAGATCGGGAAATACCCCATAACATGATAGTTAATCTGATGGGCGGCATAAGCAGCCATTTCATTGCCGGATTCATATAGGAATTTCTGCTCCACTTTGGCGGAGCCTACTTCTTTTTCATAATCAATAGCCACAATTCATTCCACCTTTCTTCCGAAATTTAGACTTGAGTAACCAGATCAAACGTATGCTTCACGGTATGGCTGTCTGCATAGCCTTCCTTCTCCCGGGTGCTGGAGAGCGCCGAGGTCGGGCAGGCGCCGATGCATTTCAGGCAGCCTTTGCAGTATTGATAGTCAATGCCGAGCAGGAACATCTGCGAACGGCCCTTGCGGTCCAGCCGCTCTTCCCAGACGAAGCATTGATCCGGACATACCGTGTCACACTGTGCACAATTGATACAGGACTCATTCTCATAGACCGGAAGCATACCGGAACGGGAGATGCTGAGGTTCTTCAGGAAACTGCCGCCCGGGTTCGTGATGGTGCCGCCTATCGGCTGAGTCTCGTAGCCGAGAGCGGAAATATCGGAGCGGACATACACCGGCATGCTGTCGCCGGCAGCGAGCTCGAAATGCATGAATTTCACTTCATTATAACCACGGTCAAAGGTCGTAATGGCCGACTGGACCGCCTGCGGATATTTCTTGCCGAGCGATTTCTCAATAACGCCCTTCATAATATCGGTATCCAGGAACGGACAGAGCCGGAACAGCGCGCCTAGCATCGCCATATTCACGCGGTTCTTCTCTTTCAGTGCGATGCTGGTAGCATCGATTACTGCAATCGTACCGGCCTTCATCTTCAGCAGTTCTTTGAGTTCTTCCGGCGTCTTGGCCGAGTTCACAAGAACGGTACTGTGTTCATGAATTCCGCTGGTTACGTTAACGGTCTTGGCAAGCGCTTCGTGAAAAACACCGACAACATGCGGACGCTCTACCGGGGAGGTATCACGGATATGAGTGTCCATATCGCAGAAACGGATATGAGCTTTAACCGCTGACCCCTTTTTCTCCGAACCATACGATGAAAAACTGACGCCATTGAGTCCTGCGCCGACTACACCCGCTTCCGCGAGCATTTTACCGGCAAGGTTCGCTCCCAGGCCCCCAATAGATTCAAGACGAATCTCAAAGAAGCCGAGCTCATTTACTTTTGGCAATTGTACCACCGACATAACCCCTTTCTTAGTGTCAAGAAGAATAACATCCTTTTGACTTTTTCAACGATTGTAACTTGAAATTGCAAGCCGCGAAGTGACATATCTTGCATTATCCACGCTTTGGGAATCACAATTCTTTATGGATTTCAATGGATTTCTTTATACGCGACAGCGCGGCGTTACTTCAATAGAAGGTAATCTGCCATAAAAACGACAAATTGTGAAAATTGTGTGTAATTCCGCGTTTTCCCAAGGATGATGTGGAACCAATGTCACCCTTAATTTAGCAATAAAATTAAAAATTAAGATGTTAAATTTGTCACAGAAATCATGATAAATGTCACAGGCGCCCATTATGAAAAAAGACGAAACCCGTGATCAGTGATCACCCGGATTTCGTCTTTGGATCATATCAAGAATAAAAATACTTAGTAAGTCCACCAGTTGCCGGACATCACGATCATGGAGAACAGCTTGATGCTGTCTTCATAATAATCCTCTGCCGCGCTGCCTGACGTATGGCTCCAGAGTGAATTCAGCCAGCTCTGGTTCCCTGATGAGGTCATTGCGCTTACGCCGAACGGAGCATAGAACGCGCCGCTGTTGTAGCTGCCGAAGGTGGTTCCGTTGAGCTTGTAACCATCCTTAATGTTACCCGGAGCGCTGCTTACCTTGGTCTTGATCCAGCTGTTCAGCTGATTCAGCTGGGACAAGGCGCGGTTATCGCCTGTGAGCAAATAATCGGTGGTAATCCGCCATGGTGTGCGGCATGAGTTGTAGTTATAATGGCCGTCGTTAGCATCCTCCAGAAAATTCGCTGCGGCCGGTTTGTAGGTATTGCTCGAGTAGACTACGAAATCCGGCAGCAGGCCAGTGGTAGAGCTATAACCGGTATAGAGGCTGTTAATAATCGTATAGGTCTTATCCGTTACATTCTGCCAGCGCGCATCCCCGGTAGCGGACTGGAAGGCCTTCAAATGGCTGAGCATGAAATCGGAAGGACGGGTTGCTGTATTGTATGAACCGCTGTTCGCCCAGTCCCCCAGGCGGATGGTCCACTGGGTCTGATTGATCTCATTATCCATGATTGCATTAATGATGCTGGTTGCTGCCTGCAAATAGTTAACTGATCCCGTGCTTCCCCATTGTCTGTGAGCCAGCAGCAGCGAGTACGCAATATCCATATCACCGTCCGTTGCGGAATCCTCGCCTTCGATATTCTGGAAGCTGCTGTTCTGTTTCCAGGACATCAGATAAGGATTGATGGAGCTTGGATGTGCTGTGTAATAATTGTAGAGTCCGTTATAGTACGTCTGCGCATTGGTGTCGTAACCGGCCATCAGGACAGTGAACAGCATGCCGTAGCCATGCGCTTCGGAGACGGTCTCCCCGTCTGAATTATATTTGACATAATATTTGCCTGTCCCGGCCGGTTTGAGATAAGCGCCTTTCCAGGCATCCCATTTAGTCTTAACCGCATTATCCATAACCGTCTGGGTGACATTATTCGGTTTGATGGTTCCGGCCGTATAAGTCGTATGCTGCGGGAACGGTTTGTTCACTGCGGCGAAAGCGGACCCGGCAGGCAGGATAAAGAGCGCCAGACAAAGAAGCATCAGACTTTTCCAGTGCAGCTTGCGTTTCCCTTGCTTATTCATAACGCATTCACTCCTCATGATTTGGTGGATATGGCTTCGAATCCATTGCAATCACAAACGAACTGCCTTAGGAAAAGTTCACCCCCTCACATAGAGTATCCGCCTAACTGTCGCCGGGCTAAAGTTAAAGCGCTTTAACTTTGGCCCCAAAAAAATATCATTCCTGTGTAAATTGTATTTAAGAACATATTTAATATATTATTCCAGAGACTTCGTGTCAATGAGCATATGGTCCTGCGTATTACGCGTCTATGAAGATATACGCAGGGGCAGGGGTATGAGCCTGCCTGTCTTCTGCCCTCGCCCCGGCAAAAAGCCCTCCCGGTCGTGGATTATCCACCAACTGAGAGGGCTAAGTATTAATAAGTCTATGCTTCTGTTGCGATTAGGCTATTCCACATCCGGCATCATATGCTCCGCAATCAGCTGCTGCTTGCGGTTCCACAGCTGCTCGCTGAGATTCACACGGAATACTTCAGGGTTCAGCTTACGCAGGTACTCCGGCCAGAACAGATCAAGCTGCTCCTGATGGTAGCGGCGGATCTCGCTCAGATCCGGCAGCTGATAGACCTGGAAGCCGTTCACCACAATCGGCTCCAGCATCGGCAGCGCCTCGTAGTGCTCCACATGTTTTCTCATATACGGATGCAGCGGATTGAACAGCTTGAGCCGGACACCGTTACGCGGCGCCTCTTCCCCGGAGAAGCTGATGTAATCCGCCAAAGCTTTGCCGTTCTGCCCGATAATGCGGTAAACGGACTTTTTGCCGGGAGTCGATACCTTCTCGGGATTAGAGGAAATCTTAATCGTTGGAATCATCTCTCCGCTTGGAGATTCAATCTCGACCAGCTTGTAGACTCCGCCTAGAGAAGGCTGATCGGAAGCTGTAATTAGCTGGGTTCCAACCCCCCACGTATCAATAGCCGCGCCTTGTGACTTCAAGTTCATGATCGTGTTCTCATCCAGGTCATTGGAGGCAACGATCTTCACATATTGCAGGCCGGCTTCATCAAGCATTTGCCGGGCTTTGCGGGACAGGTAGGCCAAGTCACCGCTGTCGAGCCGGATGCCGTTCATCCGTTTGCCCTGCGCCTCCAGCTTCTTGGCAGTATTTATTGCATTCGGCACACCGCTGCGCAGGGTATCGAAGGTATCGACGAGCAGGGTAACGCCGTCCGGCATGACTCTGGCGTAAGCGTCGAAGGCTTCCTGTTCGCTCGGGAAGCTCTGCACCCAGGAATGGGCATGGGTGCCCTTCGTAGGAATGCCGAACATTTTGCCGGCCAGCATGTTGGAGGTCGCATGGAAGCCACCCACATACGCTGCCCGGGCTCCCCATACGGCCGCATCTGCTTCCTGCGCACGCCGCGTCCCGAACTCAAGCAGCGTATCATTCGGAGCCACCTGCTTGATCCGGGAGGCCTTAGTCGCGATCAGCGTCTGGTAGTTCATGAAGTTCAGGATGGCTGTCTCCACCAGCTGAGCCTCCATAATCGTGCCTTCCACGCGGATCAGCGGCTCATCCGGGAAGACAAGCGCGCCTTCCTTCATCGAATGAATGCTGCCCTGGAAATGGAACTGCAGCAGCTCCTCCAGAAACGCCGGGGCATAATTCTCCTCCTGCTCCGACAAGTAGCGGATATCATCCTCTGTAAACCGCAGTTCAGCGATATACTGGGCGATCCTCTCCAGGCCTGCAAATACCGCGAACCCGTTGCCGAACGGCAGCTTGCGGAAATAAGCTTCAAACACAGCCCGGCGTTTGTGTGTGCCGTTAACCCAATGGGCGTACATCATATTAATCTGATATTTGTCTGTATGTAGAGCAAGTTCTCTCCTCAAGTCCTCATCTCCTAATAGTTGCACTGCTGTAGCGGGATCTGCAGTTGCTGTTGTGTTGGTTATCTATGCGGATGTAACAACCTTCGCTCCGAGGCTGCCCCGGAAATGTCCCAGCGCCCAAGTGTGGCCGTCCGGGTTGAAGCTGGCTACCGCATCCTCGTGTATAATAATGCTGAATCCCAGATTGTACGCATCCACTGCCGTATGCAGCACACAGATATCCGTACATACTCCGATCAGGTGCAGCTCGGTAATGCCGCGTTCACGCAGCTTCAGCGCCAGATCCGTGCCGCTAAAAGCGCTGTAACGGGTTTTGTCCATCCAATAGATGGCTTCGCGGTTCGCTTCGTATACGGCCTTCAGGCTGCCATAGAGCTCACGTCCCTGACTGCCCCGCAGATTATGCGGCGGGAATAACTTACTCTCCGGATGATATGGATCATCTGCTTCATGCAAATCTACAGCCATCACAACATAATCCCCGCTCTGCACGAACTGTTCCGTGAGCTGGCTGACCCGCGGCGCAATGTCGATGCCAGGCTGTCCAACCGGCAGACTTCCGTCAATGAAATCATTGGTGAAATCAATTACGATGAGTGCTCTCATAAGCAGACCGCCTCCTAAAAGTGTTGTGAGCTTAAGCTTTCCTGCTGCTTAGGTATAAATCGATAATAAAGGTTCATGGTCCGTGAACATATAGAGCTGTGCCGGACGCTGGGAGTATTGATTGGAGCTGAGCGGATTGCCCGCTTCATCACTTACTTCCTTTAATATACCCTGCCGGCTGCGTGTTGACGTAATTTTACGGATAAAATTCGGTTCTTTGAATTCAGGCACGACCGTCTGGATTACCTGATACAGCTCACTCAGCGTGAAATGGCGCGGCAGAAACTGCCGTGCAATCGTGGTCTGCAGCATTTGCTGCTGAATCCGCAGATAAGCATCGGTAATAATATCATGGTGGTCAAAAGCCAGCTCCAGCTCCTCCAGCGCTTCCTGCAGGGTGAACAGGCCAACCTCTCCTGCATCATCAGAGGCCTGACGCTGCTCCAGCATCCACTCCTCGACCAGTGCAAAAAACGCATGGCTGATGATCCAGCCGCGCGGATCGCGCCCCGGCTTGCTGTAGACACCGAGATATTCCAAATGGCCGCCGTCCACGCCGGTCTCTTCCTTCAGCTCGCGCGTAGCCGCATCATAGATCGATTCATCTTCCTGGCAAAAGCCGCCCGGCAAAGCCCACATACCTGCATAGGGCCATTTTTTGCGCCGGATCAGCATAACTTTCAGCTCCCGCAGCGGGAGTGTCTTCGTGACCGTCTTCCGTTCGCGTTTGGTCAGCGTAAACATGACAATATCCGCCGGAACGCCGTCCGGAGTGCGGTATTTTTTGGCGTTATAGGTTTGTTCCACGTTCTCGCTCACTTTAGATCATCCTTTGCCGCAGCTATATTTGCTGTTCGTATCTTTTAATGTACCAAACCTGTCCTCTTAAAATCAACCGCAGTTCGCGCTATATATGAAAAAGGGACGGATTCTCATCCGCCCCGGGGGTATTCAATTAGTCACCGCAAGTGGATGGAGGCGCTTCTGTGCCTGCTTCCACATTGATTTTGTCCGAGACGGTGTCCCTGATCACGGAGATGACCAGCTGCAGCAGGTAGTTAATGTCGCTCTGGCTCTGCTGGAACTCATTCACGACCGGAATACTGTCGATTTCATCCTGCAGCACTTCGATTTCCTGTTCAATCTTGGCGACCATCGCCTGATTCTTGAAGCTCTCAAAGGCCACAATCTCCTTCTGCTTCTTCTTAATGGTAGCAATCAGCCCCTGCACACGATCGTGATTCAGAATTTTCTGCTCGGCCTGCTGGAAATGCCGGACCTCTTCACTGGTGGAGATGAGTGTAGCCAGCTCCTTCGCTTTGCCCATAATATCCTCTCTTACGATTAAATCACGGGTGTTGTGGGTCTGCATGCCGTATTCATTCAAACGCGCTTCTTCCTGGCTCATTCTTCTCGCCCCATTTCTCTATAATTAGAGGACTGCTGCGGCTTCCGCCAGATAGTCCCCTTTGATGTACCATGTCTTCGTACTGGTAATTCTCACCTGCACCATCGTGCCGATCAGTGACGGCGGGCCTTCGAAATGCACCAGCTTGCTGTCGCGGGTACGTCCGGCGAGTACATTGATGTTGTTCTTGCTCTCGCCTTCCACCAGTACCTCGACCAGCTTGCCGAGCATCCGCTCATTCCCCAGCCGGCTCTGCTCTTTGATCAGATCGTTCAGACGCTGCAGGCGTGCGCTCTTGACCTCTGCCGGAACGTTGTCTTCCATAGCAGCAGCCGGAGTACCTTCACGCGGAGAATAAATGAAGGTATATGCCATATCATACCCTACTTCGCGCACCAGCGACAGTGTCTCCTCGAACTGCGCTTCGGTTTCACCCGGGAAACCGACGATAATATCGGTAGTCAGTACCGCATCCGGCACGCCTGCTTTGATCTTGCGGACCAGCTCCAGATAAGCTTCACGGGTGTACTTGCGGCTCATCCGCTTCAGGACAGCTGTACTTCCCGACTGCACGGGCAGATGGATATGCTCCACCAGATTGCCGCCCTTGCCGAGCACATGAATCAATTTATCGTCAAAATCACGGGGATGCGACGTCATGAAGCGGATACGCGGAATATCGATCCCCCGCATGTCGTCCATCAGGTCCCCGAATGTATAGTCTATGTCCGTAAAATCCTTCCCGTAGGCGTTTACATTCTGCCCCAGCAGCGTAACTTCCTTGAAGCCCTGGCGGGCCAGCTCGCGCACTTCGGCAATGACATCTTCAGGACGCCGGCTGCGCTCTTTGCCCCGTGTGAACGGTACAATGCAGTATGTACAGAACTTGTCACAGCCGTACATAATATTCACCCAGGCGCGCAAACCCTCTCTTTTCTTCGGCAGATTCTCAATAATGTCGCCTTCCTTGGACCAGACCTCGATCACAAGCTCCCTGCTGAACACCGCTTCCTTAATCAGCTCCGGCAGCCGGTGGATATTATGCGTACCAAAAATCATATCCACGAAACCATACCGGTTCATGATCCGGTTAACAACGCCTTCTTCCTGGGACATGCAGCCGCAGATTCCGAGCAGCAGCCCCGGCTTCTCCAGCTTGAGCGATTTGAGATGACCCAGCTCTCCGAACACCTTATCTTCCGCATTCTCGCGGATTGCACATGTATTTAATAGAATAAGATCAGCATCTCTGCGGTCATCAGCCGCACGGTAACCCAGTTGCTCCAGCATACCCTTCATCGTTTCGGTATCATGCTCATTCATTTGGCAGCCGTAGGTGGTGATATGATAGGTTTTGCCTTGGCCGAAATCCTCCATCTCCGGCGGAATCTCGAAATGGTAGAGCACCTCGATCTCTTCCTTGCCGCGGCGCTTGCCTTCCCTGTAATCGGGCTGGCTGTTTATCTGAACGTTTCTTCCTTTTATGCGATAGGTGGTCTTGCCCTCTTGCTCACTTATCACTTTAGCATCGGTAAAATCAAAATACTTGGAGTAATCCTTGCCCTTGGTGGAGTTGAAGTCCGCTGAGTTCCGGTTCTCCTTCGTCATCAGATTTACACTTCCTTTATAAGTAATTCATGAATTCAGATACACCCGCAATCAATACAAAATTATATCACAGATAAGGATAATCTAACCATCTAATCCATTGATCCGATTCAGCCTTATGTACAACAATTCCGGATTTGAGGCGGCAGGATTATATAAAAGTTACCGGAGCTCTGCGAAAAAATTTCCTGAATGACAAAAAAAAGCCCGCAACAAGGCGGAGCTTCTCCTGAATCTTACGTTTAATGATGTGGCATAAGCTCTTGGATACTGTACTTCTCCACACCATTTCCTGTTTGCACCAGAACCTGAATATCCGGCGCATAACGTACCAGCATCTCCCGGCAATTGCCGCATGGAGGAAGCAGAATCCCTCCTTCGCTTTGCGTTCTGGTAGCAACGATAGTCTCGAACTCCCGTTCCCCTGCCGTAATTGCAGCACCGATGGCAATAAACTCTGCACAGGAGCCATGAATCGAGTACAAGTTGACTCCGGTATAGATTTTACCATTCTTACAGCGCACCGCTGCCCCTACCGTATGACGTTCATTCACTTCATCGTAGTTGCGGTCTATTACCTTAATGGCTTCCTGGATCAGTTCCAGATCTCTCTGTTCAACCTTCATATGTAATCTCTCAATCCCTTTTTTTATGTTTTTTTCTCTGTGATATAAACAAACCTGTTAACGTTAGTACAATACCAAATACGGAGGCTCCTGTCATTTTTTCCTGAAGGACAATAACAGAGGTAACTACGGTAATTACGGGAACCATGTAAATGTATATACTCGTTTTTATGGCGCCCAATATTTTAACCGCAGAATTCCACGTTACAAAGCAAAGCGCTGATGCTGCCAACCCCAGAAACAGGATGTTAAACAGATAGGCTGGTGTCAGCAGTTCATTCAGGGTTGGCTTAAATCCGAAAATGAATAAGGACGGAACCATAAATACCAATCCATATAAGAAAATTCTCCGTGTTGCCTGAATCGTATTATATTGAAACCCGCTGATTTTCTTCGTCAGAATAGAATAGACGGCCCATACCACGGCAGCCAAAACGGCCAAAATATCCCCCAATGGATGTATTTGCAGGTTATTGCCTCCTTGAAGGCTAATAAAAAGAATGCCGATAACTGCAATTAAAAACCCTATAAAAAACCGAGTTTTCAATTTCTCTCCGTCTAAAAACCGGTGTGCAAGAATAGCAGTAAAAAACGGAGCAATAGAAATGATAACACCTACATTGGAAACAAGTGTATAGGTTAATGCAATATTTTCAAGCAGATAGTATAGCGTAACGCCACACAAACCCGCTCCGGCAATATATAGCTCGTGCCTGAATTCCTTGACTTTGAGCCTATTCGGATTTATAAGGAGTAACACAAGAAAACCAATGGCAAACCTCAGAAATAATATTTCAATAGGAGTTAGTACATCTAACAGTATCTTGGTGGATATAAAAGTCGTGCCCCATATAAAAATCGTAATAAATGCCAACAGATGTCCCTGAATCTCTTTGTTTCTATCCATGATAACCCTCTCTATAACCAAAGTCAGCTTTGCGCATCCTTGAAAATGTTCATATACTGTTTTGGTGTCAGCCCTATAAATTTTTTGAAAAAGTTGGAGAAATGGCTTTGGTCGGTAAATCCGGTCTGTATCGCAACATCAATAGGCTTCATACCCTGCTCCAGCATTTTCTTTGCCCTGTCAATCCGGATGGTTTCCAGATAGCTGTAGGGCGATATGCCTTTTTGCTTGGTAAAGGAACGGAGCAGGTAGTACTTACTCAGCCCCGTCAAATTGCACAGGTCAGCCAGCGAGATATTATCCATGTAGTGCTTCTCTAAGAATTCACCGACCGCCTTTACTTCTGCGCTTTGCCTTGTATTCTCCGCCGGCACTGCCTGCTCTGTATAGTCTTCAATCAGCTGCTCCAGTAGGAAGAAAAAGCTCTCCTCTTTTCTAAAGTCTCTTTCTTCCTCCATCAGCATTTGATGCAGCTCCCGGAGTACAGGAACCCATTCGCTGTGAAAAATAACCTGAGGCGTAAAATAGGGCAGATACTCTTTTCCTGTTATATCTAAGACTGCCTTACTCATAATTTCCGGTTGAATATTGATGCAGCGATAATCCAGCGTTCGGCCATCAATCTGTTCGCAAGCGTGATTATCGCGGGGGTTAAAGAGAAGGAGATCACCCGGCTCTATAGTGTATTCTTTATTTTTGCAGGACAAAAACCGCTGACCTTGTTCGATATATCCAATCACATAATACTCATGAAAATGGTTAGGAAATTTCTGCATGATTCCTTGAAAGTGGTAGGCTTCAACTTTTAATTCAGCGTTGTATTTTACGGTCCGCATTTCCTGTTTCATCATTCGTCTTCCCTTCCTACTTGTTTCATGCTCAGTATACTATAGGTGATGATAGTGTTCTTGTATGATATTGCTCTTCCAATGCTGCAACTTCGGCGTGCCGTGGCCATTCAGGAGTATATCCCGCCGCAAAAAAAACCCGGCCTAAGAGTAAGGCTCCGGGCTTATTCATTAAACTTTGCTTGCCATAACCGGGCTCAGCCCCCAAGCCTATAGATCAGAATCGATGCATTGGAGTTGATCTGTGTTCCTCCAGCTAAGGTCTGCAATGTGACTGCCGCGGCACTGGAATGGTTCCTTAACGTGATTACATCGCCAGTGACTGCAGAGATAATCACCATTCCCGGATTAGGCTGGGTTCCCGCTCCTGAACCGTAGACGCTGCCTCCTACTGGAGCACCATTCAGATACAAAGTGAACTGATTCGCTTCAACTGCATTAACAATGAAGATTACCGCATAATCTCCGGAATTCTCCACGTTAATAGCGGCTGTATTAGGGGTATGGCTGAAGCCGACAAGACTCTCATTACTGTCAAAAGTAACATCCGCTTCGGTCGCGACACTCTGGGCACCTGTGTTGAAAATATAGGCATAGGACGATGAAACGCTGCCTGTGGCTCCAGTAGCACCCGGTAATCCCGTCGCGCCTGTACCCCCTGTCAACCCTGTAGCACCCGTCAACCCCGTAGCACCGATAGTCCCTGGCAATCCTGTAGCTCCTGTAGCTCCTGTAGCACCCGTAAACCCTGTAGCACCCGTAGCTCCTGTAGCTCCCGGTAATCCCGTAGCACCCGTGAACCCCGTGGCTCCGGTTGCGCCAGTGATCCCTCCCCCGGTTTCACCCAGTAACTCCTGAGATACCAGCCGGTGTGCGGTCACCAGCTGTCCTGCAGAATTTTTGCCCCATACGGACACCTGGGCTTCGGGCTCTGCGATTCCTGTTGTGCTGAACACAAACTCGAATGCGTCCAGATCCGCAAAGTAATCCCTGGTGATCACCTGAAACGGTCCGACACTTAATTCTTCTTGCACATACAAGGTGCGGAATCCAATCAGGCTATAGCCCAAGATAAGAACATCGAATTCTTCGGTGGTATTGCGGCCGTCTATTTTGACTGTTACCGATTGAGTCGGACGGATGCCTGTGCTGATTACCACATTGTTCTCGATAGGTCCCGTTGATAGAATCGCCATATCTCACTCTCCTTCTTCTGAATTTACAAAGGTCCTCCTTATAGCAATATTCGAGAGAAAGGTAAGGGTGCTCGGACAATGGCATTATTTCAGGAAATTGGACAGTAGTACAGAGTAATGGGGCTGGTGTGCGCAAAAAACACCCGATGCGGATGGACATTAGCGGATAAACACGAGGTTCGCCGCAATTCCCAATACATCAGGTGTTCTAGTTCAAACTATATTAGTTAGTATTCTTAGTATAATGTCTTGGTTGCGTCGGAGGTGAAATGAATGATCTCACCAATTCTGCCAGCCTGCACTTTAGCAGCCCACGCCGGATCGCTGATCAGAGCTCTGCCTACCGCAACAAGATCGAACTCTGCCTTGTCCAGCCGCTCCAGCAGAAGGTCAATATTATCTTCCTGATTCTTCTCGGTTACCGGGCTGGGAAAAGCACTGTCAAGTCCCACAGAGCCTACCGTGATCGTCGGTTTGCCGGTGATCTTCTTCGTCCAGCCTGCCAGATTAAGATCAGACCCTTCGAACTCCGGCTGCCAGAAACGCCGGGTGGAGCAGTGAAAGATATCCACACCCGCATTGCTGAGCGGTGTCAGGAAGCGGGCCAGATCTTCAGGCGTCTCCACAAGTCTGGCGTCATAATGGCCGCCCTTCCACTGCGAGAAGCGGAGCACAATCGGGAAGTCCGGTCCTACCGCACGGCGGCAGGCATCGATCACTTCAACCGCGAAGGTGGTCCGTGCCTCAAGATCACCGCCATATTCATCGGTACGGCGGTTGGTCTTCTCCCAGAAGAACTGGTCGATCAGATAACCGTGGGCCCCGTGTAATTCAATGCCGTCGAAGCCAATGGCCTTGGCATCTTTGGCCGCCTTGGCAAAGGCGCTGACAATCCCCTGAATTTCATTCTTGGTCATCGGCTCGGTAACTTGCTCTCCGGCCAGATTAAGCCCTGAAGGACCGATAGGAAGCGCTGAAGCATTAGGCAATTCACCGATGCTCCGGGCCATACCGACATGCCACAGCTGCGGAATAATCTTGCCTCCGGCAGCATGCACTTCCTTGACTACCTGCGCCCATCCCTCCAGAGAGGCTTCGCCGTGGATATTCGGAATATCCTGGTGGCTGACCGCCGCCGGATGATCGATAGCTGTTCCTTCAGTAATGATCAGACCAACGCCGCCTTCCGCCCGGCGGCGGTAATAAGCCGCTACCTCCGGACTAGCCACGCCTCCTGGAGACTGCACCCGTGTCATCGGTGCCATTACTACACGGTTGGTCAGGGACAGGCCCCCTCCCTCAAAGGGTTCAAACAATTTATCGGTATTCATGATCGGCCTCCATTTCATACTTTGATTACTTTAAGTAAGTATAGTATGACTGTTCTCAGCGGCAAATGCAAATGAATGAGCACCGGGAATATGCCAAAAAACCGGAAACTAGCAGCCATGCTGCATTGTCCGGCTTTCGTAGCATTCTCAAGACTTCATGATCCTAATTAACCTACAGCTCCAGAACGCCGGCTTTCGGAGTTACCCGGAAGGCTGCGGCCAGATCAGCCAGCTGCTGATCCGTGATTTTCTGTTTGATTTCACGTCCGCCGATCAGGTTGTAGACAATTGCCGCTTTTTCAATGGTTTCTACCAGACCGAAGGTAGCATCCATGGTAGCGCCCGTAACAAAGATACCGTGCTGCGGCCAAATCACCACACGATAGTCTTTCATTTTATCCGCAGTAGCCCGGCCGATATCACTGCTGCCCGGAACCATCCAAGGAATGACGCTGACGCCATCCGGGAAGACAACCAGACATTCTGTGCACATTTCCCACAGGGTCTTGGTGAACTTCAGTTCATCCAGATCATGGGTGAAGGTCATGGCAATCACATTCGTTGCATGGGTATGCAGCACGATGCGGTGCGAAGGATCTACCTTCAGCCGTTCAATATGGCTCATGAAGTGGGAAGCAAGCTCACTGGTCGGTACAGCGCCGTTCCGCAGACCCCACAGAACCTCTACACTCTCCCCGCTGTCACTGACACGCAGCACACCTAGGTTGGCTTCCGGGTCCTTAATGACATTACGGAAGTACTTGCCGGAGCCGGTTACGATGAAGTATTTGCCGGACAGCTCAGTTACAGGGAAGGTAAGGGCGATTGTACGCAGCGGCTCGCGGATGTTAATGTATTTGGCAACGTCTTCTTCATCCAGCAGATAACTGACGTTGCCTCCGTTCAGCTCATCCCAGCCCAGGGACCACATGTGGTGGGTAATTTCGGACATTTCCCGGATAAACGGCGCTTCAACGCCGGCGATATAACCTTTGGATTCTACTACTGAAGTACTCATATGTTATCTCTCCTCTATATGCACGTATAAGTGCGTGGATACTTGTCATTCGGTAATTACAAAAGTGCTAATCTATCTTGCAGCCAGTACTTCCTGCTCGTAGCTCTTCACTTCAGCCAGCCATTGCTCACGGACCGGAGTGCCCTGTGATGCGCAGTAGTAATCCCAGACTGCGCCGAACGGATAGGACTTGAATTCTTCTACCAGCGCGAGGCGTGAAGTATAGTCTCCTGCCAGCTCAATGGCGCGAAGCTCTTCAACCGGCTCCAGCATAGCGCGCAGCAAAGCCTTAATGGTGTTGCGTGTACCGATTACCCAAGCTGCGAGATGATTGATGCTGCCGTCGAAGAAATCAAGGCCGATGTTCGTGCGCGGCAGCAAATCTCCGCGAACCAGTTCACGGGCGATTTCCAGCAGCTCATCGTCCATGGTGACGACATGATCGCTGTCCCAGCGTACCGGTCTGCTGACATGCAGCAGCAGCTGTTCTGTGAACATCAGGATCGAGCTGAGTTTATTGGAGATGACTTCCGTCGGATGGAAATGTCCGGCATCCAGACAGATCGCCTTGCCGCGGGTCAGTCCATAACCCATGTAGAATTCATGTGATCCGACAACATAGCTCTCAGAACCAATCCCGAACAGCTTGCTCTCAAGTGCATCAATATTGTACTGCGGATCAATTTCCTCACTGAAAATTTCATCCAGGGATTCCTTAAGACGCACACGCGGTGCCAGGCGGTCAACCGGAGTATCCTTGTAGCCGTCCGGTACCCAGAAATTCGTTACACAGGGCTGTCCCAGCTCGCGGCCGAAATACTCAGCAATCCGGCGGGAAGCCTTACAGTGCTTGATCCAGAAATTACGGATTTCATCATCTGCGTGACTCAGTGTGAAGCCGTCTTCCGCTTTGGGGTGCGCAAAGCAGGTCGGATTGAAATCCAGTCCCAGTCCTTGCTCTTTAGCCCACTCTACCCAGTTCGCGAAGTGGCGCGGTTCCAGCTCATCCAGATCCACCTGCTCGTCGGTATCAGCATAGATCGCATGCAGATTGACTTTATGTTTACCCGGAATCAGCGACAGGGCTTTCTCCAAATCCTTGCGCAGCTCATCCGGTGTGCCGGCACGTCCGGGATAGCTGCCGGTTACAGCAATCCCGCCGCTAAGCTCTTTGTCTTTGAACAAGAAACCTTGAACATCATCGCCTTGCCAGCAATGTACAGAAATTTTGATCTTCGCAAGCTTCTCCAGAACCTCATCTACGTTAATTCCATGGGCTGCGTATAGTTTCTTCGCTTCGTTATAGCTGTTTGTGATGCTCTGATCCATGCTGTTGCCTCCTAAAAGTTTTATATATTCTCATTCGCACTTGTCGCAGAATGGAGCTCATCCCAGCGGGCCAGCAGCTGATCCAGCTGAGGAACCGGCCGCGGCAGATACGACTTGATTGCAAAGGAAGTGCCGATGACGTCCCGGGCTTCATGGATGTCGGCCATACGGCCTGATTGAATCATCTGCACGGCCAGGTTGCCCAGTGCCGTTGATTCTGTCGGGCCTGCCAGTACTTCTCTGCCGATAATATCGGCGGTCAGCTGACACAGCAGTTCATTATTGGCGCCGCCGCCGACGATCTGCAGAACTTCAGTTCCTTGGCCTGTAAGGCCTTCCAGCTCGGCCAGATAGCTGCGGTAGGACAGTGCCAGACTGTCAAAGATACAACGGGCTAATTCGCCCGGCGTCTCTGGAACAGGCTGGCCGCTCTCCGCGCAGGCCTGGCGAATCTCTTCTATCATATGGTCCGGGTTCAGGAAACGCGGGTGGTTGCATGGAATCAGGCTGCGGAAGCCTTCGCTGCCCGCGGCCATTGAAGCCAGCTCGGCAAAGCTGTATTTCCCTCCATCCAATCTCCGTACTTCCTGGATCAGCCAAAGGCCCATAATGTTCTTCAGGAAACGGTAGGTGCCGTAAGCTCCCCATTCGTTCGTATAATTGGCTGCCATGGCTCTGCTGTCATTAATCGGATGGTCCAGCTCAACACCGAGCAGTGACCAGGTGCCACTGCTAATGTAAGCTGAGGATCTGCCTTGCTGCGCAGGCACACCGAGCACGGCAGAAGCCGTGTCATGCGTGGCGGCACAGATTAGGCGGCACTGCGGCAGATCATACTGCTGCACCAGTTCCGCCGTGATGAAGCCGAGATCTTCTCCCGGCTCCGTAAGCGGTGCGAACTGCTCTCTGCGGAGATGCAGGAAGGATAGCAACTCCGGATCAAAGTCACGGGTGGCAAGGTTCAGCAGCTGCATCGTGGAGGCGTTGGTCACCTCGTTGATTTTGCGGCCGCTGAGTCTATAGTAGAGATAATCCGGCACCATCAGAATCTGATCTGCTGCTTCCAGCTCTTCCCGGTCATGCGCATACAGCTGATACAGCGTATTGAAGCTCAGCTGCTGAATCCCTGTCTTGGCGTAAACCTTCTCCGGGGAGAGCAGCCGGCCGACTTCCTCCATAACCCCATCAGTGCGGCGGTCACGGTAGGCGTATACTTCCCTGATCCGCTTGCCATCCGCATCCAGCAGTACATAATCCACGGCCCAGGTATCAATACCCAGTGTACATTCGTTAATTCCTGCGGTTTTCGCTTGATGAAGACCGCTGATAATTTCATTAAACAAATAATCAATGTCCCAGAAGCAGGAGCCCTCCTGCTCGGTGAATCCATTGCTGAAACGGTGAAGCTCCTCCAGCTTGAGACTCCCGTCCACGAGGGTTCCGAGTACAAGCCGCCCGCTGGAGGCGCCGATATCGACGGCGATATGATTGTTCATAGGGAATCTCCTTATCTATAGAAGGTAAATTACAGAATTTTGCGGAACAAGGCAATAACTTCTTCTTTGGTAGGAATGAACGGGTTGCCCGGTGCGCAGGCATCCTTCATCGCATTCTCAGCCAGCAGATCCAAATCCACTTCATCTACACCAAGTTCAGACAGTTTGGCTGGAATGCCAACTTCCTTAGACAGGGCCTTGATCGAATCGATGACGAAATCCGCGCATTCCTTGTCGCTTTTGCCTTGTACCTGCAGTCCGATCGCTTTGGCAATCGCTCTGAATTTCTCAGGCACATATTTGGCATTCTCTTCTTCCACATATGGCAGCAGCATCGCATTACAGACGCCATGCGGCAGATCATACACGCCGCCGAGCTGATGCGCCATGGCATGCACATAACCAAGTCCGGCATTGTTGAAGGCCAGGCCTCCCAGGAAGATCGCATACACCATCTGCTCACGAGCTTCGATATCATGTCCGTCTGTTACGGTACGGGCCAGGTTGCCAAAGATCAGTTCAACAGCCGCCAGTGCAGTAGCGTCGGTTACAGGGTAAGCGCCTGGTGTAACCAGTGCTTCAATTGCATGCGTCAGTGCATCCATACCTGTAGCGGCTGTAAGCGCAGCAGGCTTGTCGACCATCAGTTCAGGATCATTCACCGAAATGGTGGCGATACTGTTCTTGTCGACCATTACCATCTTGATCTTGCGTTCTTCATCTGTAATTACATAGTTAATTGTAACTTCACTTGACGTTCCTGCAGTAGTGTTCACGGCTACAATCGGCAGGGATTTGTTCTTGGACTTGTGCACACCTTCATAATCAGCAATGTATCCGCCGTTGGTTGCTACAATCCCGATTGCCTTCGCTGTATCCTGCGGCGATCCGCCGCCGATAGAGATCAGATAGTCGCATTCATGATCATTCAGGAAATCAACGCCGTCATGGACATTTTTGCAGGTCGGGTTCGGTTTCACTTCATCATATACCACATAGTTAATTCCCGCTTCATCCAGCACAGCCAGCAGCTTGCCGGCGATTCCGCTCTTCGTCAGGAACTTATCCGTAACCACGAGCGCTTTCTTCAGATTCAGTTCTTGAATATAGGGAGCAATTTCCTTCAGACAGCCCTTACCCATAATGTTGATAGACGGAACATAATAGACATAAGTACTCATTGCTTGACCAGCCTCCCAGGCAAATTAGTATAGAACGATTACAGAAAGCTAAGTATCTCCACTGATAGTAGGATGTACATTCTGGCTGTGACGCCTCAGGCTGGTCACTGAGGTTAAGCAGCAGACCGGCTCCGGCGCTTCCGTTGGGAACCGGCATACGCTTTCAAAGAGATTATTAGCATCCTCATCGTATCGCCGTTAATCTTTGTTGTCAACAAATAAAATATTAATTATGTTGTTTTTATTTGTTTAATGTCTGTTTTGCAAAGATTATTATAGAATAAATGTTGTTTCTCTTAAATTCATTGTACAACACAGAAATATCGGTCTATATTTAAATATAAGAAGCTACCGGAAAGGTGATACCTATGCTTGCTGCCGAAAGACGCAAAAAAATAATAGATCTTGTCCATCAGGATAAACGTGTGCTTGTGTCCGATTTGAGCCGGATGTTCGAGGTTACAGAGGAAACGATACGCAGAGATCTGGAGAAGCTGGAGAAGGACGGAATTGTCAGCCGCACCTACGGCGGAGCCATGCTGAACAGACATACCAATGAAGATCTGCCGTTCCTGACCCGGGGGGCGCTCAATACGGATATCAAACGCAATATCGCGATCAAAGCACTCAATCTGATTAACGACGGGGATACACTTATGGTGGACCCCAGTTCCACCTCGTTTGAATTCCTTAAGCTGCTGGGCAATAAAAGCAATCTGACAATCATCACGAATTCGATCAACATTCTGCATGAATTCGCGAATTCCAGCCTGAACATTATTTCCACCGGGGGTTCGCTGCGCCACCGCTCCCTGTCGCTGGTCGGCCCTGTAGCTCACGACACCACCCAGCGCTATAATGTGGACATCGCAGTGATCAGCTGTAAAGGCATTGATATGGAGCACGGAGTAACCGATTCCAATGAACCGGAATGCGAGCTGAAGAAATACATGCTGCGCCAGGCGGAAAAGGTAGTGCTGCTGGCCGATCATACCAAGTTTGACAAAACCGCCTTCGCCAAGCTGGTCGAGCTGAGCCGGATCGATGTGCTGATTACGGACCGCAAACCTTCGGATACATGGCTTAAGCTGCTGTCAGGGAAGAATGTGGAAGTGTTATATTAAGTAGACCTGGCGCAGGAATCAACTGGCCAGTCCCCTATATAAGTGTATAAAAGCAAAAGGCAAACCCTCTCTTCCCGGATTCGGGATCAGAAGCTTTGCCTTTTTGCATACTCTCCGTTACATTGCAGTCTATTCCTGACTCTATTGGAATTCACTTCCCCTATATGATAAACTTGCAGAAATTATCTGCTATTCATAAAGGAGCGGAAAAATGCTATGGGGAAAAAGAAGCAAACCTTACCCGCCGATTTTGGCGAGCGGGTCAAAACGAATGATATTGCAGCGCTTAAGACCATCTTTGAGGAGTGCGAATGTGATGCCCGCGGGGGTAACAGCAAAGGAACCGCGCTCAGCTTCCGGCAGATCCCGGATGAGCTGGTCCGCTGGCTTGTAGAGCAGGGTGCCGACATCAACGCCCGGGACAAATATGAGCACACCCCGCTGCACTCCCAGGCCGCAACCTGGTCCGGAAATATCCCGTTACTGCTGGAATTAGGCGCGGACCCGGATGCCCTGGATTATCAGAATGAGACACCGCTGCACGCAGCGGCAGGTTATTACCGTACCCGGGCCATACAGGACCTGGTCGCCCATGGTGCAAACATCCATGCGGAGAATAAACGGAAACAAACACCGCTTGCTAAGGGATTATCCCAATGCCGGAATATCGATATTGCCCACATGGTGGAAATCTCAAAAATCCTGCTGGATGCCGGAGCCGCAATCACACCGGAGATGAAGGATTCCGTGCAGCGGATCGGCAAGGATCTGGAATTCGTCAGAGCCAGCCACAGTAACGATGAGCTGGATCAAAAAGCATCCGCACTGCTGGAGCTGTACCGGCTATTCGATGTCGAGCCTGTAGCGAAACAGGTGAAGCACGATGGAACCTCCCCCATCAAGGCTGCCACAGCGGCATGGTCCGCCCAGCATCAGGAGCTCTGGGATTACCTTGTCCCTGCTTCAGGGCACGCGCAAACTGTACAGGGAGAGGTTATCCGCATCACCGGACGGGTCTCTCATGAAATCCTGGATAACGGAGGAGGCAACTGGGATGACAATTTCCGTAAAATGCTGGATGCCCTTATCCGGCATCTGGGCACAGGTACACCTTTATCTCCTGCCCTCCTCCGGGAGGCAGCTTCATTAACCAATAGGCTGCGTAAGGGTTCCGGCTACGATGAACCGGCAAGATTAAGTGAACTGGCAGTGCAGTGGGTACTGGCCAATCCTCAGCCTGTCTCTATGGAACAACCGGATTATACCCGTTAAGTCTAATATATACGGACGTATTACGATACCGCTCCTTTGGAGAGCATAATGTTCAGGATGGCCTGGTCGGTTGCCGCAAGCCCTTCCTGGACCAGTGTCTCCATATTCTTGATTGTATCTTCAACCTTCTCAAAGATTACCCCGTCATTCAGACTGGCTGAAATGTCGTTCATCGCCAGTGTTGCGGATTGGATTGCCGCGTTCGTGGCGGTTGAGATTTTGAGCGCGCAGGTCGGTTTCGCACCATCGCAGATCATTCCGGAAGTAGAAGCAATAGTGTTCTGGATGGAGCGCTTGATCTGCTCCAGCGTGCCGCCCATCAGGTAGACAATACCGCTCCCTGCCCCTACTCCGCCGGCAATTCCCGATCCGCACAGCGGGGACAGACGGCCGATATAATGCTTGACATGAATGGTAATCAGATTGCTGAGCGCCATCGCTCTTGCCAGTGTCTCCTCATCTTTGCCGAGGAGCTCTGCAAGGGCAATTACCGGCATCGTGCAGGCAATGCCCTGATTTCCGCTTCCCGCAGTGGTCATGACAGGCATGGCGCTGCCGTCCATCCGCGCATCGGAGGCCGCTGCCGTCGCGGCAATAATCCGGTTCGCCACATCATTACCGAACAGATTGACAGCCGACTGCTGGCTCATCTTCCTGCCCACCTGCAGGCCATACTCCCCGCGCAGCCCCTCGTCCGAAATCGCCTTATTCATCCGCGCTCCTTCCAGCAGAAACCGCAGCTCAGAGAAATCCGCAGTCTGGATGAACTCATATATTTCTTCTAATGAAACCGAATATACCTCCGGGTCCAGCGTGTCTGACTCCTCGCAATCCGCCTTGTCTATCCCCTGCTCCAGCTTAACGCCGTCTTTGGACAGGAATACTACATTCGTATGCTCTTTAGCTACAATTGCAGTCGCTGTATGATTCAAGCTGCTTACCCTGGCTTCAATATACAATTTCTCAGGGGTATCCTTCAGTTCCACATAGAGCAGCTTCTGCTCGATCATCGCATTAGCCTTCGCCAGCTCTTCGGGAGTAAGTCCGGAGAGAATCTCCAGCTTGCGGTGAGAACGGCGGATCACTGCGCCCAAGGCTGCCGCTATCGGCAGACCGGTCTGCCCGGTGCCCGGAATCCCTACACCCATCGCATTCTTCACAATATTCCCGCTGAGGAACAGCTGAATCGAAGTAATCTCTCCCTCAACCTGTTCAGCCGCCAAAGAGACTGCATAGGCAACCGCAATCGGCTCGGTGCAGCCTTCTGCCGGAACAATTTCTTTTATCAATACTTCCAGTAGGTTAACCATACGCGAATCACCATTCCTCTATCTCTCTCTATATAACTATTCCTATATAGTACCTCAGATTGATAGCCTGGGGGAATCCCCGTTATTAACCAGCGTTCCTGGAATTGTTGCCGTGTAAGCATGCAAATGTCAAAAAAACAGCAAGTTCCTTGAAGGAACCTGCTGGTAATTGCAATCATATCAAGGCCAGTACCGTTTCAGGCAAGTATGCCAGTTATTAACATAATATCCCTCCATTGGTACAGTTAAAAAATAATACAGGCAATGACAAAATGATGATTAGCGTCCTAAGCTTGTGAACAATCCGCACATACAAACAGGGGGTGAGAACATTCCGTTTCGATCCCCCCCTGCTGCATAGCTTCAGTCCACTGCGTGCCTGCTTAGTTACCGTTCAGATTGTACTCCGCCAGTACCCCTTCAGGGGTGAGCACATTGTTGTAAACTTTCAGTTCGTCGATCAGGCCCCTGTATGGTGTATCCCAGTAATTCACACCCAGCGTGAAGATTCCATTGTTATTCGTAAAAGTAGCCGGGAAATCGGTGCCCGAAAACTCCTCTGCGCCATTGATATACAGCTTAACCGTTCCGTTATGGACTGTAAAAACAACATGTGTCCACTGTTTTACAGGGATTACGAATCCGGCAGTTGCTCTATAGGCCGCATTCGCCCATACCAGTGTTTCCTTCTCAGCGAGCTGAGGTACGAGGCTGATCCAGCTGCTGGTCGAGCTTGCTCCAAAAAAGGCTGTCGTATAATTCGTCAGCTCCTCGGGATTCAGCCATACAGAGACTGAATAGCTATTGCTGTTGATTAACCCATCAGGCAGGCGGATGCCGGACAAGCCGTTAAACAGTGCAGCTTGACCCGAAACACCGTCCCCATAGGTGATGCTGCCTACAGTGGTGCTGTCGATTAGTGCACCCGTCACTTTACCTTCTACGGCGAATTGAAGTGAATCCTTCAGGTTTCCGTCAAAAGAGTACACGGCGACAAGTCCATCCGTTACATTTACCGTATAGCTGCCGGTCACGCCGCTGCCATCTGTGGAGACGCCGGTAATTACCGCTTCGCCTACTGCCTTCGCTGTCACCAATCCCGTAGCCGGATCTACCCCGGCAATTTCAGGAGCGCCTGATGTCCAGGCCAGAACCCGGTTTCCGGCATTGCCAGGAAGTACGGAAGGCTGCGGGGTAAAGGTATTGCCTGTGGCTACACTTGTCTTCACATCGGCAAAAGAAATGGAAGTTACCTTGACATTAGCATCTGGTTCACCGTTAATGATCCAGCCAATGGTCTCCGTACCCAGCGCTTTCTCATAGACCCGGAACTGATCAATGAGCCCCTTGTAAGGGACATCCCAATAGTTGACGCCAAGAGTAAACACGCTGTCCGTTCCCTTAAATACATCTGTAAAGGAGCTGCCCGAATATTTCTGCACTCCGTTCACATATAGCTTGACTGCACCGGCATCATACGTGAAGGCGATATGCGACCACTTGCCGGTCGGAATCTGCAAGCCGGCGTCTGCGTCCAGCCAGGTATCACTGCCGAACCACATCCGCGTCGTATTTCCTTCGTTGCCGTATGGCAGCAAGCTTATCCAGTTGTTCGAGGACTTAGCTCCAAAAAATGCCGGCGTAAACGCCGTCAACTGCTCCGGATTCAGCCACAGGCTTACTGTATACGCATTGCTGCTGATCAGTCCATCCGGCAGGCGGATACCAGAGCTGCCATCCAGCTTCACTGCCTTGCCATCTTGCCCGTCTGTATAGCTGACACTTCCGCCATTGGTATTAATCAGCCCGCCTGTAACCGTACCAGCATCCAAGCGGTCACCACTTTCCGCCAGATTGCCTTCAAAATCATACGCTGCAACGAGTCCGTCTTCCAGTGGATCACTGCTGCGCTGCACCACTACCACTGTAAAGGTCTTCGTTTGTGTCGCATTGCCAAGCTTAATAGTAGCAGTCAGCTCAACCGCAGCATTTCCGCTGCCGGCTTCCGGTCTGTTCACTTGGCCGTCTGTTGCAACAATAGCTTCGTTCGAGGAAGCCCAAGTAATTACAGCGCCGTGTATGCCGGAAGTTGGCAGTACCAGACTTTTGTAGACCTTGCTGGTATCGCCCAGAGTAAGGCCATTCGTGACATTGACGGCCAGCTCTTCATCGCTGAGCAGTTCAATGGCGCTGCCCCAGACCGCTGTGCCTTGGTCAGACATTGCCGTAAAGACCATTACTTTCGCATTCCGGGTTGAATCCCATTGCTTCACAAATACGCCTTTGTAAAGTCTCTGCACCGTGTTGCCATTGTCGTTCTCATTAATCAGGAGATGGACGTAGTAATCGCCGGTAAGTTCCCAAGTACCGCTTACCGCACCGGCAAGCGTGCCGTCTTCCATCAGTTCAATTTCAACTGTAGGCTTAATTGCGGCCGATGTATCCTTGCCGTGATTGACGAATTGATAAGCGCCTGTCACATCGGCCTGCTGCACTTTGCCGAGAGTCTCACCGGAATAACGGTGCGGTGCAACAACCGGCCAGGCATCTTCATTCATGAACATTTGATGCACCCGCACCTCATGGGTTTCGCCGCGCAGCGGGAATCTCGTATGGAAGAAATTAAAGAGCTTGTTGTCTTCTTGGTCGTAATAGACCGAGTTATGTCCTGAGGATACATAACCGTAGGTCGGGAAATCTGCTGCCCCGTTCAGATTGCTGAACAGGAAGTTCCCCAGCAGCTTATTGCCAATATCCGAATTTTCTTCATCATCCGTCAGCACCGCATCATGTCCTGCGGCATCCTTGAAAGGACCGTCCGGATTCACGGAACGGAACAGCCGCATATTGTAGCCCCCGTCAGCAGCCAGGCCGCCGTAGGTTACATACAGATAGTAATAGCCGGTATTCCGGTCATAGACCACATACGGGCCTTCGCCGGATTTATAATTTCCGCCGGAAATTTTTGTTCCGAAATAACGGTCAATCAGTCTGCCGTCTGCTGTAGTTCCGTCTACTCCCGGATACTCCGGCTTGCCGGTGGCCGGATCAACCTCCAGCGCGAAAACACCACCCGACCATGATCCGTAAGTCATCCACAGCTTTCCATCCTTGTCATAGAACAAGTTGGGGTCAATAGCATTAGTATACACATTGTTGTTATACGTACCGTTTGTATTGAACCAGGACGGATTTATGTCTTCCAGCGTCCCGTTGTCAATCAGCGCTTGAATGTTGGTGTTGGTCCACTTCTTGTTGATATTGCTGTTCGCATCATACTGCGCATCCTTGGTGAACCCTGAATAAACAACAGTTCCCCCATAAATATACGGACCTTCAATGTTCTGTGAGACCGCAAATCCGATTGCCGAACGGATATAGGTGGAGGAAGTGCAATAATAGATCATATAAGTGCCTTTAGTGCCATCCGCATTCACATAATCTGCATTCCAGAACACATCCGGTGCCCAGACGGAGAATCCGCCTTTGCTGTCAGCATCGTTCTCCCCGGCCCAAGCGAAGGATTCCGCCAGATTTGCGGACAGATCCCCGTAGAGCGCGTTATCCGGCGTTGTGTAGCCGTTAGCAAAGCTGCTCCAGTTCATCAGATCCTGAGATTTGGCTGCAGCAATATGCGAACCGAAGACATAATAGGTGTCGCTGTCCTTCACAACTGAAGGGTCATGCACGGATACGTTGCTGAATACCGGTGCCGTCTCTTCCGGTGCTGCCGGCGGTGTAGCGGACGGCGTAGCTGCCGGAGACGGCGCTACAGTCGGGCTTGGCGTGGCCGCCGGAGACGGCGCTACAGTCGGGCTTGGCGTGGCCGCCGGAGTTACGGAGGTTCCGCCGCCGCTGTTCACAGCTGACGCAGCAGTAGCCGCTGCAGTGGCGGCTGGCAGTTCCAGCTTGATCAGGCTGCTGAACTTCGGATCATACGTTACTTTGCCGCTGCCTTGAATGGTAATCTGTCCGCCTTCATTGACAATCAGATTCTTGATCTCAGTTCCGGCATCCAAGCGCAGACCCGCTTTGCGGTTCAGCGTCAGTTCAGCAATGCTGCCTTTGGTCAGAGCAAGAGCCGGTTCGCCGAGCGCATTGACCAGAACCGTGTCGAAGCTGCCGCTAAGCTGAACCAGCGAATTGGGCGGCAGGGTCTGCTCAACGGTGATTTTACTGAACCCGGTACCGCTCAAAGCCGCATCTTCCTCCAGCTTGACACCAGAATGAACAGTTACGTCAGGCACAGAACTGCTGCCTTTGAGCACAATACGCAGCTTGCCGTTCTTCTTGTCCGCCACAAGCGCCGTTGCCGAAGAATTGTTCAGCACCACGCTGTTCTCTCCGCCGCCGGAGACGAAGATCTTACCCCCAACCTTCACGTTGTCGAGCGTGATGTCTCCTTCCGCGATGCCTTCGGTGAGATAGAGGTTGCCCGCAATCGCAGTATCCTTAAGCTCCGCACCGCCTGCGCCAATAACTATATTCCTGGCATTCTGTCCGGAGTAGGTCTTGCCTTCCAGGAGGATTTGTCCCGACAGATTGCCTATCATCCGCAGTGCTTCTGCCCGCGTCACGAAGCGCGTCCCCTTAAAGCTTCCATCCTCGTAACCGCTGAGGAATCCGTCATCCAGCAGCGTGAGCACCGCTTCCCTGCTCCACTGCGGCAGCTGCTCCGCATCTGTGGGTCCCGCTGCAGCCGCAGAAGCGTCAAGCTGGAACATGCGGTAGAGCATAACCGCAGCTTCCTGACGGCTTACAGCCTTGTCCGGCCCAAACGTTCCATCGCTGTATCCCGATACATATCCGGATAATAACGCTTTCATAATATCCTGGTAATACAAGCTGCCCGGCGCAACATCGCTAAATCCGGTTCCGTCCACAGATTGCAGATTAAAGACTCTGTTGATTAGAGAGACCCACTCAGCCCTGGTGATACTCTGATCCGGCTTATAGATACCGTTTCCATATCCCGCCAGCAGTCCCTTGTCTACCCATGTTTGAAAATCATCCTGCGCCCAGTGCCCGCTATAATCAGCCGCCGCAGCTTGTGCAGGCTGCCTAACCTCACTGTACTCGTTCGCAGTTCCAGAAGCCGCCATCATCGGCGAAGGTACGAGCAGCAGCAGCGCAAGAAATGAAGACGTTAGCCTGCCAGTTTTTTTGTTCAAAATGTTTGATCCTCCGATTCTACAGTTTAATTATTGCCAACCTTGCGATAATTCCTGCAAAAGATAAGCGGTACTCCGGTACCCGGCAGTCCTCCCTTCAAACCCAATAAATAAAACGCTTTCACAAAAAGATTAAAAAAAATCTGCTGCATTCCAGCATTTATTTCATATTTTTATGAAATAAATAATCAAATACTGCTTATACGATTTTATTTTAATGGGTAAATCAACTGTTAGTCAATTAGAATTTTTAATAAACCTAAATCTATTTATATTTATACTAATTAATTAAATAACACCACAAAAAAGCATGAAATGAATCACAAGGATCCAATTCATGCTCTTTCATACGTCAGACTACTCATAAAATAGATATTGAATGTACAAAGAAATCGCTTCTTTTGAAATGGTTGGGTGGTACCTCCATTTTACCAAAAAGGCGATTTCTTTTTTTGTGTTTGTTGAAAAAAGTGTTTTCGTATCCCGCTTAAACAGCGATTGGAACAACGGTCCGTTCGCGGAGCGTCCACCCAAGTGCCCACGTTGATGCTACTACAAAATAAAGAGCTGTCCCAAGAAATTGAAGATAATGTATAACTAAGCGCACAGATCACTATATTCGATAAAACAGCAGGCTCCGAAGGAACCTGCTGCTTACATTCACTATTTTCACATAAAAACCGAATGGCCGCCCCGTCTCGGCTCCTTACTTCGCTTCCACAGCATGGCCGCCGAATTCATTACGCAGCGCAGCAACTACTTTGCCGGTGAAGGTATCGGTCTCCAGCGACCGGTAGCGCATCAGCAGCGCCATGGCGATAACCGGCGTAGCCGCCTGCAGATCAAACGCGGTCTCCAGCGTCCATCTGCCTTCCCCGGAGGAATGCATGATTCCCTTGATCTCATCCAGCTTGGCATCCTTGGAGAAGGCGCGTTCGATCAGCTCCATCAGCCAGGAGCGGACGACCGAGCCGTTGTTCCAGACGCGGGCCACCTGCTCGAAGTCGAAGTCATAGCCGCTTTTCTCCAGCACCTCGAAGCCCTCACCGATGGCAGCCATCATGCCGTACTCAATCCCGTTGTGGACCATCTTCAGGAAGTGTCCGCTGCCGGATTTGCCGGCATACAGGTACCCGTTCTCGACCGCAGTATCACGGAAAACCGGCTCGACGACCGCCCACGCTTCCTCATCTCCGCCGATCATATAACAAGCGCCATTGCGTGCGCCTTCCATCCCTCCTGAGGTTCCGGCATCCATGAAATAAATCCCGTGGGCGCTAAGCTCATCATGACGGCGGATTGACTCCTTATAATGAGAATTCCCGGCTTCGATGATGATATCCCCCTCCGACAACAGCGGCGTCAGTTCTGAGATCACCGAATCCACAAAGGTGTGCGGGACCATGATCCAGAGGATACGCGGGGATTCCAGCTTGCCTGTAAGCTCTGCCAGACTTCCCGCACCTGCAGCTCCTTTCGCTTCCAGCTCCTGCACCGCAGCGGCGTTCACATCATAAGCCACGACTTCATGTTCGTGCTCCAATAGATTCTGGCCGAGATTGAAGCCCATTTTGCCTAGTCCAATTAAACCGACTTTCATTGCATATCCCTCCGAATGTTATAGATTAGATGATTATGCCGCCGCTCACGCACCAGGCCGGACGGCTTCCGGATTCAGCTCCTGTGTCTGGCGGACCCCGGAATGCTCCACAGCCTCCGGTTCATCAAGCCACCAGTGATGCTCTCCAAGCAGTTCATCGGCAGCCTGGGGTCCAAAGGAACCGGCTGGATACAGATGAAGCGGAAGCGTCCCTTCTGCTGTTGCTTCGATTATAGGCTGAACCCACTGCCAGGACAACTCAACTTCATCCCAATGGGCAAAGAAGGTGGCATCTCCCAGTAAAGCATCATAAATCAGGTTCTCATAGGCTTCCGGCAGATCGGGGTTGCCCGACTCATGCTTAATGCTGACCGGCTCGAGCTGTCCGTGCTGGCGCGGATTTTTGGTATTCAAGGTAAGGGAGATCCCTTCGTTCGGACCAATATCAATCACCAGCAGGTTAGGGTCCAGGGCAAGCTTGCTTCTGTTCTTATTATGCAAATCATTAAACGGCTCTTTGAATTCTATAACAATCCGCGTCGATTTCTCCTTCATGCGTTTGCCGGTGCGGATATAGAAAGGCACGTCCTTCCAAAGCGGGTCATCAATCCACAGCCGGGCGGCGATGTAGGTCTCATTCTGTGAAGAGGCTTCTATGCCGGGTTCAGCCGTATAAGCGGGAACCTGCTGCCCGCGCAGCTCACCCGCTGCATACTGGCCGCGTACCACATGCTGCGTCACTTCCTCACGGAGCAATGGCCGTACCGAACCGATCACATGGCGCTTCTTGCTGCGGACATCTTCCGGGGTGCTGCCTTTGGGCAATTGCATGGCCATCATCATAAGCAGCTGCAGCATGTGGTTCTGGAACATATCACGCAGCGCGCCAGCCTTGTCATAATACCCTGCCCGCTCTTCCACACCGACCGTTTCACTGGCCGTAATCTGCACGCTCTCGATATACCGGTTCTGCCACAATGCCCGCAGTACAGGATTGGAGTATTTGAGCACCTCAAGGTTCTGCACCATCGGTTTGCCGAGGAAGTGGTCAATCCGGAAGATCTCTTCCTCCTTAAAAGCTGCGTTCAGGCTGTCATTAAGCACCCTTGCCGACTGCAGATCCCGTCCGAACGGTTTCTCGATAATCAGCCGCTTCCATCCCTTCGTGTCACCAAGTCCGCTGGCGTTAATGTTACGGGCAATCTCACCGAAGAATTCAGGACCGACGGATAGATAGAACATCCGGTTCTGCGGAAGGCCCAGCTCTTCCTCGCGGCGCTGCACATGGCCCAGCAGCTTCACATAATCTTCGGGGCGTCCGACATCCAGCACGCTATATTCAAAAGCCAGCAGGAAATTCTGCAGCTCCGCCGAATCCTCAACCGGCCGCCGCGAGAAGGTGCGCAGTGAATCCAGCACCTGACGCTGGAAAGCCTCATGGGTCAGTTCTCTTCTGCCGAGGCCTATGACTGAGAGAGGACCAGAGAGCTTGCCATCTTTGAACAGGTTATATAGAGCGGGGTATATTTTCCGTTTGGCCAAATCCCCGGTTGCGCCAAATAGTACGAATGATGATGATTCCACTTTCATTCCTCCCGTAATTATCAAATGTTTATGTGGTTACTTATTATTACTCACAAACTTTATAACACTCATCATACGACTGCAGAATCCATTCGTCAACCTCATTTCGACATTTACGAAAAGTACTTATTTTCACGCACTTTCTGCTATGTTATAGTAAGGTGGGTATTTATAATAACTATATAAGGGGGAATCTGCATGTCACAGGAGCTTAAGCCCTTGCTCGCCAAAGTCGAGCATGTTCATCATATCATCGGCAAGAAGTGGGTGAATCTGATCATCCATGTGTTAATGGAGGGCACCAAACGGTTCAGTGAGCTGCACACGGTCATCCCCGATCTAAGCAAACGTATGCTCAACGAGCGCCTGAAGGAGCTTGAAGAATGCGGCCTGATCAGCCGCGAGGTCATTCCTGACCGACCGGTACGGACGGAATATTTGCTCACTGCCAAGGGGCAGGAGCTGGGCACGGCGCTCCTGCCCGTCGAGGCATGGGCGATGAAATGGCTGTAATGCCGCTGCCCTGAACACGCTAAACAGCAGATCTCCGGGAAGAAGACCTGCTGTTGTTAGCTTTTATAGTATAAATTAAGCCTCTCAGAATCAGGACACCAGTGTCTTCTCTCCGTCTGCTCCGCTGCCTGCCCGTACATACTTAGTGTTGAAATAGAGCAGCACGACATTGGATCCCAGCAGTGAGGCGGCCGCAAAGCACCAGATGAAGGCATACCCGAGATTCTTGGCCATGATCCCCAGGATCAGCGTAATCAGGAAACCGGCGAGTGATTTGAGCGCTGACAGTCCGGAGGAGAAGGTCGCCCGCTTGGCCCCGGGAATGAAATCCTGTACCCAGACACCTGAAGAAGACATATCCATCCCGAGCCCGAATTCAAACAGCACCAGACCGGCAATAAATACAGCCTTATGCGGAAACAATCCAACCAGCAGCAATCCGAGTGCAGAGATTACAGTTCCGCAGACGATGATCCGGACGGCAGCAACCTCTTTTTTGGCCAGATAGGAGACCAGGAAGCTCGATACACTGATTACTCCCATGAACAGAATCAGAAGGACCCCGAGGGCACTGACCGGAAATTCCAGCTCATTCACCCCATATACCTGCCAGGACAACAGAAAGGCCAGCAAGGCGGTATGTGTCAGGATGCTGCGCAGAAGGATAAACCGCATCTCTGTGCTGCGGGTGAAATCGGCCGAGCTGGCATAGATCTCCCGGAGGATGCTGCTCTGCGTTCTGCTTCCGTAGTTGTCGCTGAAGCTGAGCCAGGTATATACGCCGAGTCCTACCGCCAGCACGCCGGCAATTGCCACCGGAAGAACATAATGAACACTGCTGCTTACCGTACCCAGCAATGCGCCGACGATGGCAAATGCCGAGACAAACCCGCTGATGCGGGGCAGGGCAATTTTTTTATAATCCGGCATTCCCAGCTCTTCCAGCTGATCAATGTACCAGGCCTGGGGAGAATCCGAGATCATCGCTACACCCAAAGACATCACTATGGAGGCGAGGATGAATAAAGCGAGACCCTCAGCAGCAGCAAAAAACCAAAGTCCCGCTCCCCACACTATGAACCCGGCCGCCGTCATGCGCTTTCTCCCATAGATGTCGGACAGATTCCCGCTCGGGTAATCAAAGACGGCCATGGACAGTGAAGAAACGGCAAACACGATACTGATCTGAAAGGCATCCACGCCGCGCAAGCTCATCAAAATGATAAAAACCGCGCCATAGAGCTTATCAGCCACATTATACCCCGACAATATGACGCCCAGAAATACACTGTATTTCCGTTGAAGCTGATTGTTCTCCACTTTGCATCCCGCCTTTCACCTCGCTGATATTCCAGCCCGAGTTAATTATTGGGATTATATTATAATTGTTACCTTTTCAAAGTGAATTTTTGCACAGCTGGGCGGTCCTCTCATCCCGCTCCCGGGTCAACGGGTTAGAACCATGATGCCACGAGATCATTGATCGGCTTGTAGATGAATATAATGAGCAGCAGCGGGCTTGGGACCTGAATCCGCAGCAGTGTGCAGATCGTCGCCGCCAATCCGCCAATCCAGAGTACGCCGTAAACCATAAGATCACGCCGCTTAGCCCTGCCCTTCAGGGAGGGCAAATCCGCCGCAATACAGCCTGCGGCTATAACGACAAACAACAGCACCAGCAACATACAGGCTCACTCCTTGATATCGTCAAGAAAAGAATTGTCTATCGTACCGATCCGGTTGATTGTCACACTGGCATCGTAATGAATAGGCAGCGTTTTGAGGTAGCCTTCCTTGTTCTGCTCCAGCAGCTTGGCCCAAATTCGGGGGTGGGACCGGTAAATGGATTGGCCGAAGCCAAAAATATCAGCATTAAAGCGTTCGTTGACCTTCTCAACCGATCGTCTCATCCGCTCAATAATCCGGTCCTCCGATTCCTCCTCCAGCTGTCTAATCTTGTTCTCCGAATCCAGCTTACCGGAACCCTCTACTTCCTCCACATTGCTTACAGCTTCGACCTTCAGATAAATATGCGGCTCTCCGCCGATGATTTTCACTTTGCGCCTGGTTGTAGTCGACAGTGCCTCGATGATTACCAGGCTTCCGTTATCTTTGTCTTTGATGTGCCCTGTATTTTTGCTTACGTTATCAATAACATAGTTGTATCCTACAATCTCGTTGTCATCCAGCCAGCCAAGCATTTTCGCCCTTTTGAATACAGCCACCCCATTATAGCTAAGCCTTGCACGCGGAATGGTTTGTTCAATATTTATTTTCTCACCGCCTGCCTCGGGACTTCCCTGCACTTCTACTCCGGTCAACACCGGATTCTCTCCCTCGCAGAGCGCATCCTCTATGAATTTGTCCAGTGTAACCGCAGCTGTCTTGGCGGAGACCTTATAGGACTTGTCCAGTGCGTTGAATAATTTATTCGCTGGCAGCCTGTCCAGGGGCGTCAGGACTTTGAGCACATTCTCTGCGGTCGTATTCCGCGCCACAAGCATGAAGAAGTCCATACGCGGCTCGCGGCTTCTTTTGAGCACATCCAGCGTTTCACCGAGCCCATCACGCGCCAGCTCTTCCCCGATAACGAGCACACGGATATGCCCCAAATAAGGCGAACGCGAACTGATCAGATTGAACTTGCGGAGCGATTCATAGATCGTCGGCACTGTAAAATCATAGGTGACTACCGGAACCCCGCCTGCCCCTGAACCCCCGGCCCCCTGTGATGTAATCGAAGACGGAATGACGACCTGCATCGATACCTTGTAGCCCGACTCGGCTTTATCCAGCCCCAGAGCCAGCACAAAAGCCAGTTCATTTAACTCCTTCCGTTCCCAGCAGCCGCTGAGCAGCATCGGAAGCACCAATAGGGGAATGCATGTCGTCAAGACTTTCCTGATTCTTGTATACATATTAAGGTTCCTCACGCTTGGAAGTGTTCATCCGCTGCAGATTCTGCGTTTTATTCTCCTTCGGCCTTGTCTTCAGCAGCGGCCAGGGAAGCCTGAAGATGGAATCCTTAAGGTCTGCCGCCCTGAAGGGGCCAATCGGACTCATGTAAGGAACGCCGAAGGAACGCAGGCTGACCAGATGCAGCACCAGCAGGAACACTCCGCACAAGATTCCGTACAGCCCCATGAACCCGGCGAGTCCAATCAGGGCAAACCGGATAATTCTCGCGGCAATGGCCATCCCTGCTTCGGGAATGACAAAGCTTGAGATCGCTGTGATCGACACAATGATAACCATAGCCGAGGAGATGAAGCCTGCTGCAACCGCCGCTTGCCCAATGACCAGCGTGCCGACGATAGAGACAGCCTGACCGACATTCTTGGGAATTCTCACACCTGCTTCGCGCAGGATTTCATAGGTGAATTCCATCAGCAGCGCCTCGATAAAAGCCGGAAACGGCACTGTCTCCCGCTGGGCCGCAAGACTGATTACCAGATTGGTCGGGATCATCTCCTGATGATATGTTGTAATGGCTACATAGAACGCAGGCGCAAACAAGGTAACAAAGAAGGCCAGGAACCGTACGCACCGCAGCAACGTGGAGATATCCGCCCGCTGATAGTAATCTTCCGCCGACTGAAAAAACGATACAAAAATCGTAGGCGCAAGCAGTACAAAAGGCGTCCCGTCGACCAGGATTGCCACCTTCCCCTCCAATATCCCTGCAGCAATGGTGTCGGGACGGTCACTGTTATAAATCGTGGGAAAAGGCGTCGCCGCCGTATCCTGAATGAACTCTTCGATATAGCCGCTCTCCAGGATACTGTCCGTATCAATGCTGTTCAGGCGCCGCTTAACCTCCTGCACCAGCTCTTCATTCGCGATGTGGCTGAGATACATAATCGACACACTGGTCTGCGTCACGCGGCCGATCTGGATGGTTTCCAGCCACAGCTGGCTATCTTTGATTTTGCGGCGGATTAAAGCAGTGTTCGTTCTGAGATTCTCTGTGAAGCCTTCCATGGGTCCCCGGACCACAGATTGCGAGATTGGTTCACTCACGTTGCGGTCTTCCCAGCCGGGCAGTCCGATCCGCAGCGCTGAAGCGCTCCCCTCCACCATGAGCATCACATTCCCGGATAACAAATCGTGAACGAAATTCTTATAGTCATGGATCACAGTAAGATCGCCGGCCATAAGCACGCGTTTTCTCAGCATCTCTATTTTGCCGTCAGGAACCAGTTCTTCCAGCAGACCGGAAACCCTGCCCTCCTGGAGCGAGTACAGAATTGAGTTATGCAGCAGCTGTGTATCTATCAGACCATCGATATAAAAAATAGCAAGCTCCGTACGTTCCCCCAGCTGCAGACGTTTCCGCACCAGATCTGAGCTCTGCCCAAGCAGTTTGTACAATTGATCATCATTGTCTTCCAGCCGGCAGGATAACTCACCGTTAACCGCATCTTTCAATTTCGTTCCCCTCCACTTCCCTATCCATTCACTCTGTTGTAGTTTGGTAGCACCGCTTGATAATTATTCCTGAATCGTTGCCAGCGCTTGAAACACATAATTCTGGAAGGAGATGCCATACTAAGATGGTTTCCGGGAAGATATAACCTGCGGGCTATAGTAAGGTGTAAATGGAGGATAAACATGAGTATTGAAAAAGATCGGATCAGTACGGCGCAGATGGTAATCCTCGGACTTTTCACTTTTATTGGGGATATGGCCCTGGTCTACCCGGCAGCCATGACTGCTGTAGCTCATCAGGATGCCTGGATTGCTGCCCTGATCAGCATTCCGCCGGGAATCGCATTGGTCTTCCTGTTCGTCACTGTTGCGAATATTAATCCGGACAAAAACATTATTGAGCTCAGCCAGCAGATTCTGGGGAAGTGGATAGGCAGTGCGGTAGGCGTATATTATCTGTTCTTCTTCATCATCGCGGCCTCTACCTATGTCAGAGAGATCGAGGACTTCATGTGTACCCAGATCTATGAGGGAACTCCGGGCGGTGTCATCCGGTTCATGAGTATTGTTATACTTGTCTACGGGCTGCGTCTGGGCCTAGAGACTGTCGGCAGGGCTGCTCAGGTGTTTTTTCCGCTGTTCGCCTTATTCCTCGTTTGCCTTATGGTGCTCTTATTTCCGCAGGTCCGGATGGAGCGTGTCTATCCTGTTCTGAATACACCTTTCCCGGATATGCTGCATGCTGTCTTGTTCGGCGTATTTTATCCGTTTGGGGAATTATGTGTATTTTTCATGGTCTATCCCTACACCCGCAAGAGCCGCAAGATCAACCGGGATATCTTCCTGGCCCTCATCCTTGGGGCGCTGGGTCTGAATCTGATTCTGTTCCTCTCTTTGACCGTTCTCGGCGTCTATTTCTCAGAGCATAATTTCTATGCAGCCTATATTCTGGCCCAGAAGATTAATATAGCCAACTTTCTGCAGCGTCTTGAAGCACTGATGGCTACGGCCTGGATTATCACAACCTATTTCAAAACAGCACTCTACTTCTATGCCTTCGTTCTCGGAACCGCCCAGTTATTCAAATTAAAAAGCCACCGTCCGCTGATCTTCCCTGTGGCCTTCCTGATCTACGGACTCTCCCAGCTCATCGCCAAGAACATAATATTCTATGTAAAAGAGATCCCGGACTACTGGGTAGACTGGGATCTCACGCTTTCACTCGTACTGCCGCTGATTATGCTGATCGTATATAAAGTGAGAAGCCGTACGGCTGCTTCTTAAGCTGTATAGCTATAGGCTATGCCCGCCTAAGAAGTCCAGGCCTGTATACTCGAAGTAGTCAAAATACGCCGCCTTCGCCTGCTGGTCCAGATCCTGGGCGCAGATCCCGGCATAAGAGCCTGTGAAGCCCAGCTTGCCGCCATGCTCATCCGAGAGGGTGCCGAAATCAAGCGGCGTACACATCGCCGTCCAGACCTCCCCGTCCGGTGAAGCATAGAACATAATATCTCTGCCGTTAATCTCTGCTTTCAAATAGTAACGTTCCCAGTCCTTCACCGAAATCTGCATGGAGGAAATTTCCCCATATTTGCCGGCCTGACACATTACGACTCCTAAAGCTGCCCCTCTGAGTTCATCCGCCGTTACACGCAGATAATAGTAGTCCTTGTCATCATAGTATAGCACCAGTCCGGCCATCTGCATGAAGCTGTCCGGCTTGAATTCCAGGCAGGTAGTTACGGTGCAGGCAAAATGCTGAATCGGCCTCCCGATCAGACTCTGGTCAAACAGCGATGCCAGGGATTCCCGGCCGCGCAGCCGCAAGAAGCCGGGACGCTCCTGCAGGCTTACCCACGACTCCTCGAACGGCACGCGCAGACTCTGGTATGGATGACCCAGCACGGGGCCGTCAAAATCATCGCGCTCCGGCAAGGCATCGAACGGATGCGGGGGAAGCTCCGGCGCTTCGGTCCGCAGGGCCGGCAGCTTCCCGCCATGCGCCAGGCGCAGCCAGCCGTCTTCTGTCCAGACGCAGCGCTGGATCGCCGTCTCCCGGCCCAGCGGATTCAGCTTGCCCGTTCCCGGGATCGGGCGGGTGCACAGATGAGCCATATACCATTCCCCGGACTGCGTCTCCACCAGTGAGCCGTGCCCTGCCTGCTGGAAGGCATAGGTCAGATCATGAGCCGTAGTCATGACCGGGTAATCCGGATCGGTCTCATAAGGTCCGGTTAGGCTGCGGCTGCGGGCCATCGTGACCATATGATTCACTCCGGTGCCCCCTTCAGCAACCAGCAGATAGTAGTAATCTCCGCGCTTGTACAATTGCGGGCCTTCTGTTACCCCTGTTGGAGTCCCTTTGTATATTTCATGAATAGGGCCGGTCAGCCTGCCGCCCTCAGGGTCATACTCCTGCATCACGATGCCGGAGAAATTGCTGTGATTCTGCCGGAAATCCCAGCGCATATTCAGCAGCCATTTGCGCCCGTCACTGTCATGAAACAGGAACGGATCGAACCCGCTGCCGTTCAGCCGCACCGGCGGGCTCCAGGGCCCTTCAAGACTGGTAGCCGTAATCAGGTAGTTATGCAGATCCTTATACACACTGGAGCGGGACTTCACATCCGTAAACAGCAGGTAGTACAAGCCGCTGTCATATGATAATGCCGGCGCCCAGATGGAGCCGGAGCTTCCGTTGCCGCGCAGGTCCACCTGTGAGGTCTCGGTCAGCACACGGGTAAGCGTATGCCAGTGCACCAGGTCACGGGAATGATGAATCTCTACACCGGGAAACCATTCGAAGGTTGAGGTTGCGATATAATAATCATCGCCCACCCTAAGGAAAGACGGATCAGGATGAAAGCCGGTCAGCACCGGATTGATAATGGTTGGAGCCATAAATGTTACCCCCTGGTTAATGTAAGTTACAGATTGGATTGCACCGATTGGATTCTTAGAAGAACCCCTGTTTTTATTGTAGCGCCCGGGAGAACAGAAAGTTATAATGGGTTATAATAAAATGTTTGTATTTTGTCATGTTGGAGGCGTCAGCAAAGCGTTATGAAACAGCTATTCGAACCTGTTCTGTTTGCGAACCGGCAGTCTCTGATCTGGGACTACCGCATCTATACCGACGATCATTATAAGGGATATTACCACTGGCACCAGTGCTGTGAAATCATGTTCGTGCACGGCGGACAGGGCAGCATTGTGGTCAATCAGCAGATGTATGATATCCGGCCGGGCATGCTGTTTTTTTTCCAGCCGTATCAGCTGCACCGGATCTATTCTGAAGTTTCACCTGAGTGTCCATTCGTACGCACGATCTTCTATCTAGACCCCCATATTGCCGAGAATCTGCTGCAGGGCTTCAGCAAGCGCAAAGCGGTCTTCTCTGCTCTCTGGCAGGGGAGCAACCCGTATTGCGGCTTTGATCTCGGGGACCGGATTGAAACCATAGAATGGTTCTACCAGAATTACAATGAATTAAGGATGAAATCGTCTGAGGAAGACCCTGAGGATATCTCGATGCTGCTCCTGCAGCTGCTCAGCTGTCTCGGAACAGGCGAGCAATCGCTGATCCATACCGGAGAACGCCGGAATCTCCGCTATTCGGAGCAGATCATGAACTGGATTGAGGCTCATTATCAGGAAGAGGTTAATCTGGATCAGCTTGCGGAGGAGACTCATCTGTCGAAATCCTATGTCTCGCGGATCTTCCATCAGGAGACAGGCGGCCGCCTGGTCGACTATCTCACCGCCAGGCGGCTCAAGCAGGCCTGCCGGCTGCTCGGAACGACCGATATGCCTGTGGAGCAGATCGGCATTGCCGTCGGATTCCCGAACGCCTCCTATTTCAATCAGCTGTTCAAGCGGGTCCTCGGGACCACTCCGCTGAAATACCGTAAGGGGAACATGTAGATAAATGACAATATAACGATATTTCTTCATATCAAAGTGCAACTTTCCATAATCATAGGGCGCTATACTGAGGCCATATTCTAATTAATGGAGGCATCAGTGATGAGTACAGCATATTGGCAGGAAGTTATGAACCGGCTGGATACGAAGGTTACGCGGATGATAGAGCAGATCGGCGGAAAATGTCCGCATTTCGCCGGAGAAGACGGTAAGTTCGATGATATCGCCTCCGACTGGTGGACGACCGGCTTCTGGCCGGGGATGCTCTGGATTATGCATGATATGACCGGCAAGGACCACTATAAGAATGCGGCCTGGCACTGGGATGAGACGCTGGAGCAATGGTTCGTTAAGCCGACCGTGGAGCTGCATCATGATGTTGGTTTTCAGTTCCTGCCTACAGCCGTAATCAAGAACGTTCTGACCGGGGACGAGGATGGCCTGCGCCGGGGCCTTGAGGCCGCTAACTTCCTGGCCGCACGCTATAATCCGGTTGGCAGGTTCATCCGCGCCTGGAATGAGGACAAACACGGCTGGGTGATCATCGACTGCATGCTGAACATCTCCCTGCTGTTCTGGGCAAGCAAGGTGACTGGCGATCCGCGCTATAGACATATTGCGGTCAGCCATGCGGAAACTGCGATGCAGTATGGTGTGCGTGAGGATGGATCGACCAAGCATATCCTCTCCTTCGATGCCGAGACTGGCGCATATATCGAGAATTTCGGCGGCCAGGGCTATTCCGCAGAATCCTGCTGGAGCCGGGGAGCAGCCTGGGGACTGTACGGATTCATTAATACTTACCGCCACACCGGGGATGAACGTTTCCTGAATACTGCGAAGCGTATTGCCCATTATTTCATCTCCGCCCTTCCGGAGGATCATGTGCCGTACTGGGACTTCCGGCTGGCAGACGACAAGCGGATGTTCCGAGACAGCTCCGCCGCATCGATCGCTGCTTCAGGCTTGCTGGAGCTGGCTGACATCGTGCCGCTAGGCGAGAAAAGCCTCTACGCAAATGCCGCGGAGCGGATTCTGCGTTCACTGACCGAGAACTATGCCACCTGGGACCAGCCGGAACATGAAGCGATTCTGCTGCATGGTACCGGCAGCGGCGACTCCTTCATCGATGTATCGCTGATCTACGGCGACTATTACTACGTCGAAGCCGTCGCCAAGCTGAACGGCTGGAAGCACCGTATTTTCTAGTCCGGGTATTGGATAACATAAACAGCGGGCCCCCGCATACTGGGGACCCGCTGTTTGTTGTTTAAACTTATGCTGCTTAAGAGCATTCAATTGTTACAGCATCACGATTCAATTCCGGTCAAAATCCTGTACGGAATACAACATTTCCTTCATTTCATTACCTCAAATCCGATAATGTTGTATAAATTACATCATTCATCTTCTTCTAGGCAGCTTTGCAGGAAAATTGCTGTATTTCATACAACAATCCTCCCGAACGCACCGGTATTTTGGGTTCAAGGTTGTAATTCGTACAACATTTTTACCTTAGCAGGTGAAATTACGCTAACCGTTCGCGGCTCACATTTCCCGGCTTCCCCACTTATCAGCTTGCAAGTGCTTACACCCGCTGCTCCTCCAGCCACAAGACCGCCGTCACTCCGCGCGGATAATATTTGCTGCCGGTGATCTCGCCGGAGATAATCTGGTCGCTCCAGCTCCAGATCGAGAGCTGCGGATGCGTAAGCCAGGTTACATGTGCCGAATCGGCTGCATGACCTTTGTCCTCCCACTCCAGACCAAGAATTTGTCTGGCGATGAACTGGCACAGATAAATCTTGCTCAGCCAGCTGTTGTTGCTGGTGGAGGAGATTTTCCAGCCGCCGTCTTCGAACAGGCACACCCCTTCAACAAGCACGGCCTGCAGATGCGTGTCTAGCGCCGCAATGTATTCGCCGAACCGCCCCCCGCGCTCCAAAGCTTCCTTGCAGCCGGTAAAGTAAGGGAACACGAGGCCTTCAATCGCCGGAATAATCTTGGAGTCATTGCCTTCTCCGATTACAGCCGGGATATAGCCGCCCTCGGTAACACTGCCCACAATGGTTGCTGCGCAGAGCTCTGCCTGTCTGCCGGCAGTCTGTGACAGCTCCGTATTGCCGTTATCGCGGAAGATCTTCTCCATCGCCAAATACGCTGCCCAGCATTTACCCGCCAGGTAAATATTATTGCGCGCCTGCCCCAGTGACACATCTAGACTGTCGTACGTAGTAATCTCCGCGCCGCCCATTGTCCGCGAGCTGTCGAGGGCCATCACACCGTTTCGTTTCGCCGGGTCCGGATGATCCCGGTTCAGCATACTCTGCAGGCAGCTCTCCAGTACTGTAAGGTTGCGTTCCATCCAGTGGAGGTCACCTGTATGCTCCAGATATACCGCCGCAGTAAGAATCCAGTTCACCAGCTGCTCATGGGTCATATGCGAGAAGCAGCCGTCGATGCCGTAAAGCTCATATGAGGAATACCCTGGACGCGAGACGGCATTAGCCACCCCCATATCATGGGTGAAGCTGAGCCCGCCCGGATATTCGGTGGTATCTCCCGGGAAACGGACAGTATCCACATAGCTGTACCGGTCCACGAACATATCCAGCTCATTGCGAACGGTCCACGGATTCATCTTCAGCTCATAGAATAGCTGGTCGACTGTGAGGTCGAAAGTATTCATCATCCGGTATTCGCCTTCGTTCACGACCCAGAACGGCTGGCCTTTGTACTCCAGCAGTTCGGTTGAGCCATAATAACTGCGGATGGCATGAGCCAGCATGAAGGTCTGATCTTCGCTGAGCCCTGTTCCTTCAAGCATGGAGTTAGCCTGCACTGCCTGCTGCTTCAGCTGATCGAAATGGGACAGCGCATATTCCGCTACCGCCTCTACATTACTGTAATAGCGGTTATAGTAATAACCAGCGTCCATTCCCGAGGTTACATAGCCGGACCGGTGGAAGCAGACTGCGAACCGGTAGACCTTGCGCTCGCCTGCGGGCACATCCATAACCAGTGCTCCAACCTGGCCCAGTCCGAAGGTCCAGTTCTCCTCCAGCTCTGTTGTCAGAATATCCTCCATGGTGAAATGCATGGCGGATTTGACGCTTCCCTGTTCTGCTGCAATCGCCAGGAACCGCCCCTGGCCGACACCAGTCAGCTCTGCCTGGCTGCCCTCGAAGCGTCTCAAAGCGTTATACGGATCATTCCCCTGGAAGCCGAAGAAGGCCCGGCGGACAGAATCGCCCGAAGTATTGTCAACCTCCAGCTCTACCAGTACCGCAGGCAGCAGCACTTCCTTGAGCTCCGCATCTGCAGCGGTTTCCGGGTCCGGAACCGGCCGGACCGGGGAGAGAATACGGAAGGTCAGATCCCCGGCCTGCCAGCTGTCCGTAGCCAGCCGGAAATCGCGGGTGATCTCGTCGTCCGCGTAATGATAAAGAATCTGCGGCTTATCCGGGTTCGGATCAGGGTTCTCGATGTCATAGCGCTTACTTTCATCGTCACTGCCCTGCTCATGGAAAGGCAAGGTATCGAAGCCGCGGCCATCCTTGCGTTCCAGGCCAATATATATATTCTGTCTCGGCGGCTTACCCGCTTCCAGATCAAACCCGCCGGACGCTCCCTTAAACCCCAGAGTGAAGCTGGAAAATGAACCAATCGGTGAATGATGGGCATTAAAAAACTGATTTGTCGGCATATCGTAAATGCACTCCCTCCAGGCTGTGTCCCGGCAGTACCGGGCTCTTAGCTCTATGTTAGCGCCGGCCCGGCTTATGCAACAGGCGTAAAGCCGCCAATTATTTGGACAAATCAATCGGACGCGGCGGCCTATGCTATAATAGAGCCAACTTTTAGTGAAAAAGAGGTTGAGTATGAACGTATTAGATCCCGGCACACAGCATTCCATGGACGGCCGGATGTCCCCGGATATACAGGCTGCCTTTCATATATTCGCTGCCCACTGGCGCAAGGTGAACAGGGAGTGGCAATATCCGGCGCACACCCATCCGATGTTCGAGATCAATATCGTCCTGCAGGGTTCGCAGCAAATGAACGTAGGCGGGCAGTCTTACATCCAGCACAGCGGCGACATTCTGTTCATCCGCCCAAGCGTGCTACATTCCAGCCTGGGTACGGTGTCAGAGGATGAAATGACCTATTATTGCCTACATTTCGACATTGATGATCTGGTCCTGCGCCGTTCCCTGATGACGATGGACACCGTCAGCCTAAGCGGCGACTCTCCGGAGCTGCAGGCGATCCGTTCTTCGCTCGATGCAATTATCAGCTCGACGATCCTCCCTGATGCCAGCGATGCCCAGCGGGGCCGGCTGGTAACGCTCAATGCTTCGCTGCAACTGTTCACCGCACTCAGCAGCTGGGTACTGGCTGCATTACCCTCCCCTGCCCGGAGCACACTGCCCGGTGTTACGGAGAAAACCGTTGCCCTGGCGAATGCCATTGAAGGGCTGCTGCAGGAATCCGTATTCACCGCTGCGGCAACCGGCAGCCGGGCCGGAAGCATTGAAGACATCGCCGCAAGGCTTGGCTACAGCCCGAATCACTGCAACCGTGCCTTCCGGCAAATCTACGGATTGCCGCCGAGGCAGTATCTCTCTGACCTGATTATCCGCCATGCCAAGCTGCTGCTGCTGGATAACAGCCTGTCAGTGGAGAGTATCGCCTACCGGCTCGGCTACCGTGATGTCTCCCATTTCAGCAAGCAGTTCAAGCGCTGGACCGGCCTGCCTCCCATGGGCTACCGCCAGCTTACGGCAGAGTCTGAGCCGGTGAAAGAGTAATTCATCCGGACTTACTACATGCCTTCTATTTATTATGCATTTATATGAAATGATTTATATTTATATACTATTTTCCAACTAATGTTATTATATGGATGAGGCTATATATAAATGGCCTTACATTAAATGAGGAGCGTGAATATTCATGAAAAGATGGACAAGAATCCTGCTGCTGACCGCAGCGCTGTCAATGTCCGGAGCCCTTTCCGCCTTTGCTGCCGCCGAGGTCGAACCCAACAATGAACTCAGCTCAGCGAGCATTGCCCACTACGGTGGTGATTACAGTCTCGGCTACATTTCTTCGATTTCAGATATGGACTGGTGGGTGCTTACCGCTAACCGGACGGGCACCCATAACATTACATTCAGCCGCAATAATCAGCCTTTCAATCTCAACATTTACTCTTCAACCGGTGCCTCACTCTACAGTGGCAACGGCAGCTCTGCCATCACACTGAACCTGGTAGATGGACAGACCTACCGCTTCTTGGTCTACGCCACCTCGGTCCCTACCAGCTACTATTATCCATATTCAATTGTAGTCAACTAACCGGCATCTCCTTCACACTCTCCTGAACTTAATTGCGCTGCATACACATGCTGAACAGCGGTTCCCGCATAATCAGGAACCGCTGTACTCCCGGCAGTCTTACTCATTATTCAGCCTTGCTCCTTAAAGAGACAGGTATCTCATTTTGGTTATTTCCTCTATTGAAATTATCCCTTGGTGGCCCCTGACGCAATTCCCTTAACGAAATACTTCTGCAGGAAGATAAACACGATTAGCACAGGCACCACCGACATGGCGGTTCCGGCAAAAATCATATCCCAGCGCGACGAGAATTCCCCGATATACCGGTAGATTTCTACTACCATCGTCTTGGCCTGACCGGAAGGCAGCACCAGCATCGGCATCAGGAAGTCATTCCAGATCCCCAGACCGTTCAGCACCACCATACTTGCCGTAACCGGTCCGAGCAGCGGGAAGACGATTCTCCAGAAAATCCCGTAGCGGGAGCACCCGTCAATCTCTGCCGCTTCTTCAATCTCCCGTGGAATACCTTTGACGAAGCTGGTATAGAGCAGGCATCCGAAGCCTACGGCACCGGCGACATAGATCATGATAGGTCCCGCCAGACTGCCGTACAGGCCGAGTATTCTGAGCTCTTTGAACAGCGGAATCATATACGCCTGGAACGGAATCATCATGCCGGCCAGGAAATAGATGAAGACCAGCCGCGTCCAGCGGGCATTTCTGCGTTCAATCGCGTAACCTGCCATCGGAATAATCAGCACCTGGGCGACAATCGCCACTACGGTCAGAATAAGACTATTAAGGATCGCACGCGGAAATTCGGTCTCCGTAAGCAGATATTTGAAGCTGTCTAAATACAGTGTCTTCGGAAAAGCAACCGCATCGCGCATAATCTCGGCGTTGCTTTTGAACGCGGACATCAGATTAAAGAAAATCGGGAAGAAAAAGATAACCGCTACCAGGAGCGTTATGACAAACAAGACAATTTCAGTGATTCTCCGCTTGGTCTGCATCGTCATCTTAGAGCTGCACCTCCCGTTTCTGCAGGAATTTAACCTGAATGACCGTAATGATCAGAATAATCAGGAACAGAACCATAGCCAGCGCTGTGCCGAACCCTTGTCTCAGCTCCCCGAAGCCTACTTTGTAGATAATATAAGTTAATGTCTCCGTCTCAAAGCCCGGGCCGCCGTCGGTCATTACGGCAATCTGGTCAAATATCTTCAGCGCGCTGATCATGGAAAGCACCATGCACACGGTCATCGAACCCGCAAGCAGCGGGAACGTAATATGCCTGAACTGCTGCCAGCCGCCTGCGCCGTCAATGCTGGCCGCTTCATTAAGCTCCTGCGGAATGCCCTGCAGTCCGGCCAGATAGATGATCATATAATAACCCGCGCCTTTCCAGACCGTTGACAGAATAATTGACAGCATAGCGTATTTCGGATTGCCCAGCCAGTCGACGATATAGTCGCCTAAACCGACGGAGGTCAGGATCTGATTAAACACGCCGAAGTTGTAATTCAGAATCATTGCCCAGACAAAGCCCATGACGATTCCGCTGAGCAGGGTCGGGAAATAGAAGATACTTCTGAATAAATTGCGGAACCAGCGTACCTTGTCGACCATTAAGGCCATGGCGATTGCAGCAATGTTCTCAAGCAGTACTAGCGTAATTGTCATAACCAAAGTGTTCTTCAGGGCGTTCTGCACCCGCGGACTCTGGAAGATCTCGACGAAATTGGCGAATCCGATATACCGGATATCGCTGCTGATCCCGTCCCACGATGTGAAGCTTAGGTAGACGCTGCCTGCTGTAGGGACTATGACAAACAGTGTGTATAAAAGGAATGACGGCAGGATGAACAACAGCGCGTAGGACTGCCATTTTTTCTTTTTCTTGCCAGGCTTCTCTGCGGCTATGAAAGACTTGTCTGTATTAACGATGGATGTAGCCATGGTTCCTCTCCCCTCCCTGGGACGCGCTTGTCTAGATTAGAGGAACCTCTGCCGGAGCAGAGGTTCCCTTCCGGCGCTTTTATTTACAGCGAATTGGCTTTGACCTGATTGTCATATTCGGTATCGGCCTTCTTCATATATTCAGTTACGTCGGCATCGTTCACCACCATATCCTGGAGCAGCTTATAGTACCAGTTGCGGAATTGCGGAGGAATCAGGTTATCGCCCCACCAGTTATTGATGGCCAGTGACTTGGTGACACTCGTGTCGGCAATAAGATCCAGTGCAACCTGCATTTGCTCACTTGTCTCATAGGTAACTTTCTCTTTGGTGGAAGGAATGGCATTGATCGAAGCCAGGTAGACCGAGTATTGCTCCGGTGCAAAGAAGAAGCGGATAAAGTCTTTGATCGCTGCCGTTTTGTCGGCATCCTTGGCCGCATCAACGGATAACGACCAGCCGGCCGGTGACGGCAGACCGATGACATTCACTTTACCTTGGCGGTCCGGGATCGCGTAGAAGCCGAATTCGAAGCCTGGATCAGCTTCAGCAATCTGGGTAAACATCCAGGTGCCGGAATACAGCTGTGCGGCTTTGCCGGATACCAGAATCGACGCGGTCTGATTATCTGCGGTGCTCAGCCAGCCTTTGTCCACATAGTTCTTGAACAGCTCTTTGAAATCAGTCATGCCCTGGACTACAGCAGGATCTGCGAAGCTGACGGTCTTGGCCGTACGTTTGGAGTTCCAGTCCGGATCTTTGCTGTAGACATCGTCGATCAGGAATTTATTGACCCAGAAGCCCATATGGAAAATATCCTTGCCGCCTACTACCAGCGGGGAGATACCTGTAGCTTTCAATTTTTCCTGGATGGCAATGAACTCGTCATAGGTTTTGGGAAGCTCGGTGATCCCGGCGTCAGCGTAAGCTTTTTTGCTGTAAATGATCCCTTGCGGTGCATTGACCTGCATCGGAGCGTTCCATACTTTGCCGTCCACCTGCGGTGGCGATTCGAACAGCTCCAGCAGATCGGCTGGAAGCTCGACAATTTTGCCGGCATCCGCGAATACCTGGGTGTCACGCATTTCCACCAGATCCGGGAATTCTCCAACCGCATCCTTCGTCTTCAGCCAATCCAGATAAGCAGCCGATGAGGTTTCACTTAAGTCTTTGATGGTGACGTTAGGATTCGCTTCCATGAATTTCTTAACGGTATCAGCAATGGCTTTCTTGGTCGCCGGGTCACCCGACGCATAACCGATGGTGAAGCTGACATCCTTCTTCCCAGCATCAGTAGCTGCAGTATTTCCTGCCGGAGCCCCGGTTGCCGCTGCGTTGCCGCCACTGGCATTGTTATTGTTATTTCCGCCGCATGCGGTAAGTACAGTGGTTGCTGCGAGCAGCATGACGGATAATTTCGTAATGGTGTTCTTCATATCTTTAGTAACCTCCCCTTGGGTATACAGCCCGGAAACTGCCGGCCCGATGTGCGCATCATCGTCCGTAAGCGTTTCCTTATGCTCCAAGAATAGCATTCAGCCTTCACGGTTAGAATGAACTAATTTAAGAGGGATGTGCGGTAAATTTAAGAAGATTCTCCTGAGCAGAAAAAAACGAAGGTCCAGGAGACCTCCGTTCTTGCGCGGGCTATAGTGTAATGTCACTGCCAGTATTCCTGTACCTGCCTGTCGTATTCAGTATCGGCCCGTTTCATATATTCTAGTACATCCCCGTCCTTAACAACCATTTCCTGCAGCAGCTTGTAGAACCAGTTACGGAACTGCGGAGGAATCAGGTTATCTCCCCACCAATTGTTGATCATCAGGGATTTGGTAACGGCCGGATCGGCCATCAGATCAAGCACCACCTGCATCTGTTCACCGGCTTCCCGCCTGAATTCCTGCCTGGTCGAAGGAACCGAATCGATCCGGCTCAGAAATGCGGCATAAGGCTCTGGTGAGAAAAAGAACCGGATGAAGTCTTCGATCGCCTGCTTTTTGAGCGGCTCCTGTGCCGCCTGGGCAGACAGCGACCAGCCGGAGGGCGACTGCAGGCCGACCACATTCAGCTTCCCTTTACGGTCCGGCACAGCATAGAAGCCGAATTCGAAGCCGGGATCGGCTTCCTGGATCTGTGAGAACATCCAGGAGCCGGAGAACAGCTGGGCTGCCTTGCCGGATACCAGAATGGACGCCGTCTGGTTATCCCCTGTGCTTAGCCAGCCTTTATCGACATCGCGTCTGAACAGCTGTTTGAAATCAGTCATGGCCTGGACTACATTGTCATCGGTGAAGCTAACCTCACCGGCCGTCCGCTTCGAGTTCCAGCCGGGATCAGCGGCATATACATTATCAATCAGAAATTTATTAACCCAGAAGCCCATATGAAAAACATCCTTGCCGCCTACAACGAGCGGAGTGATCCCGCTTGCCCGCAGTCTGTTCTGGATCTCCAGAAATTCATCGTAAGTTGCCGGAAGCGTCTTAATGCCTGCCTCGGCATACGCTTTCTTACTATAAATAATACCCTGCGGGGCAGCGACAAACAGCGGGGCATTCCATACCTTGCCGCCGATCCGCGGCGGCTGATCGAACAATTCCGCCAGCTCATCGGGGAGCGGAACAATCTTCTCCGCATCGGCGAAGGCCTCGGTATCCCTCATCTCTACCAGATCGGGGAACTCGCCCACGGCATCCTTAACCTTCAGCCAATCCATATAGGCAGAGGAGCTTGTCTCACTGACATCCTGGACGACTATGTCCGGATTCGCCTGCATGAAGGCCTTAATGGTATCCTCGATAGCCTGCTTCGTCGCCGGATCACCGGAGGCATAACCTATAGTAAAGCTTATTTTACCTCCCCCGGAGGCTGTATCCGGGCGGCTCCCCTGATCAGCCGCATGATTCTGTCCGATTCCGCCTGATCCGGCTTTGCCTCCACAGCCGGACAGGATCAGCGCGGCCGCAAGCGGCACTATTGTTATTTTCATACATGATATCCTCGGCATTTGCACCACCTGTGTCCTCCTCATTCTGTGATAACCGGGAACGTCAGCGTAATGGAGGTCCCGACATGCTCTCTGCTGTTCACAGACAGGCCATACGCCTCCCCGAAGCTGGAGCGGATGCGCTCATGCACATTTTTCATGCCAACATTTTTGCTTGGAGCCTCCGGGTCTTCCAGAATCTTATTAATGCGGGACAGAGTCTCCCTGCTCATCCCTACGCCATCATCATATATCGTAATCGCCAGCACCTGCTCTCTCCGTTCGACCGTAATGCCGACGGTTCCTTTTCCCTGCAGGCGCAGTCCATGCTGAACCGCATTCTCCACCATCGGTTGCAGAGACAGCTTCAGGATAGGCCAGTCCAGATTAACATCCGGGGCAATATCCAGATGCAGCTCGAAGCGGTTCTCATACCGTACAGAAATAATATAGAAGTAATTCTGCAGATGGGCGAGCTCGCTGGCAAGGCTTACGCGGTCTTCCCCGTAATCGATGACATACTTCAGCTCATTGGATAACGCCAGAATCATATCCGCCACCTCGCCCGCTTCCTTATCCACGGCGTTCATCCGGATCACCTCAAGGGTGTTGTACAGGTAATGGGGCCGGATCTGGCTCTTCAGTGCATTCAGCTCGGTCTGCTTCTGCTTGATCTGGGCCACATAGGCCTCATCAATGTAGACCTGCAGCCGTTCCACCATCCGGTTGAACCCGTGGGCCAGCCTGCCCATTTCATCATTGCTGTTCACGGAGAGCTGGATATCCAGCTTGCCCGACTCCACCACGGCCATCTGCCGGATCAGCTCCCGGATGGGAGCCGCGAGACGTCTGGAGAACCAGGCCCCCATTACAATCATTACAAAAGCACACATGCCAATGGCGATATACACCGTTGCCCGCGCCGACAGCAGCTGTTCGAACAGGTTGCCGCGGTGGATTTTGGCGATGACCTGGCCATTCAAAAAAGGGATGGACTCACTGAGTACAATCATCTCATTGTTAGTTTGCTCAGCAGCTCTAGCCCCCGCCGCACCGGCAGGCTGGTTGCTGAAATACGTCCGCCCCTCCCCGTCAAGCAGGTACAGCTCATCCTTCTCCCCGAGACTCAGCTCACGGAAGAACTGCTGGAATAACGAGGTATCGATATCCAGAAAAAGCGTTCCGACTACCTTGGGCTCTTTGGTCACCCGTCCGGAGGTATCAATCAGGCTGCGCCCGATCGTGAACACCTGGCGGTCTGAGCCATAGAAGTAACTGTCCTGATGGGTCGGGAAAATAGCCACCTTCGCAGGGTCACCTGCCATGGCGGACAGCCACTCCGCATTCGGAACCGTCTCCATGTTCAGCGACCGGTTGCCACGCTCCTGAACATACAACTTACCGTCAGACTGGCGGATAAACTGGACACTGGAAATATAAGAATCACTGAACAGAACGGTCTTCAGGAAGGATTCTATCGGAATGGTGTTGATCTGCTCCAGCTCATTCACATTCTGTGTCTGATTCTGCGAATAGCTCTCAATGAATCCCTCATAACGCCCTGTATACATTAATTTGGATACTTCATTATACTGATTGAATGCTGAATTCAGATTATAGCTCATATAGAGTACCATTTGCTGCAGATTGCTGGTGGTATACCGCTCCACATAACCCGAGAAGGTCTGTACGGAGAAGAAACTCAGCGCAAAGAGCGGAATCAGCCCGACCAGCAGGAAGGATGCAGAAAATTTAACAAAAATACTCTTCGGTCCCCGTCCCCAGAATCGCACGGGCCATCGTCTTTTCACTCTATGATCTCCCTCCAATCCGCTTAGTTCCTGACCGATTGCTTGTATTCCTGCGGCAGCTTGCCGAATTGCTTCTTGAACATGTCGCTGAAATGCCGCGCATTGTTGTAGCCGACCCGGTCGGCAATCTCGTAGACCATCAGGTCACTCTGCAGCAGCAGCCGCTGGGCATGACCCATCCGCACTTCGGTAATATAATTCTTGAAGTTCTGGCCGGTATGCTTCTTGAAGAAGCTGCTGAAATAATAGGGATTCATATACACCATGGCGGCTATGGACTCCAGCGTAATATTCTCGGCATAATGCTCCTCCACATAGGTTTTCACCTGCGCGAGCTGCGGCATTTCCTTGCCGGAGATCCGGCAGCTCAGCTGCTCGGACATTTTGGACAGGACCGCTTCAAATTCCTGCTGCAGTGCGCCGAAGGTCGGGGCATCCGCCAGCTTTTCAAGCAGCGGCTTCTCTCCCTGATTCAACAGCCCCGCATCCGCGCCGAAATCAGCCATATCTTGTTCAAGCTGGATCACGGCATTATACACATAGGACACCGCCTGGTTCCGGCTATCTCCAGAGAGCAGACGCACGGTCTCCAGCAGCTCAACGGTTAACGCCGTTAGCCGCTCCTTATCGAGTGATTTGAGCGCTTCCGGCAGGCTGCTCTGGACGGCGGCAAGTGCGGATACCGGTACAGCAGCCTCCATTGGTTCGGCGGGATAGGGAATCACCCGGTTCAATCCGGCAAAATATCTAAATCTTAGCGCTTTCAGTGCAGACTGATAGGAATCCGCCGCCTCTTCAATGCCGCTGACCGGGCGGCCGATGCCTATAGAGACCTGCAGCTTCAGAAAGCTGTTGATTTTGTGATGCAGATCCTCCATTACTTGCTGTGGTTCATTCAAATGCTCATGCTGGAGCAGCACCCCGAAACGCTCTCCTTTGCGGAACACATACCCGTTGCCCCTTCCGTCCACCGTCTCCTTGATGATGTTCAACAAGGCGAATTCCACCAGCTTGCGCTCCCGTTCCTCCCAGCGCGAAGGCTGGCCGCCGTATTCATCCGTCTCGATGACACATACGCTGGCATAGCGGGTAATCGCCGTGTTGCCCATCCGGGCAAGCGTAGCTGCTGCAGCCTTATTGCCGTCGGTCAGCTGCTCCAGCTGCTCCTCAACCGTAACAGACAGGTTCTTCCGCTCATAGGATTTGAGCATTTCCTTGTTGCGCTCTTCCTCTGATTCCTGGCGGATCACCGTTACTGCGCGGATCACTACCTGCTCCAGCTGTCCCGTATTCACCGGCTTGACCAGATAATCCAGCGCCCCGTATTGTACCGCTTGCTGGGCATAACTAAATTCCTGATAGGCGCTGATAAAGACTACTTTGATCGGACGACCGGAATGATGAATTTCACGGATAATATCGATACCCGAATAACCCGGCATACTGATGTCACTGATAATGAGATCAGGATGACAGCTGTCGATCATCGCCTTCAGCTCTATCCCGTCACATGCTTCCCCTACTATATTAAGCCCGAGGCTCTCCCAGGCTATGAGCTTCTTCAGCCCGCGCAGAATAACCGGCTCGTCATCCGCAAGCAGCACCCGTATGGTTCTGTTCATTGCTGCACCTCCGCATGGTTGTCATTGATATATTATTACAGGATTGCGGCTGTTTCAGTCTGTAGTCGTTATTGAAGAGATTCATCCAATTATACTGTATCACGATAACCCCGGCGGCCGGGTGAAGCTTTTTAAGAGGAAAGCGCAGTTTTTTAAGAATATTGCCGCTTGGGTCTACCGTCATTTCAGGCTGAGAGAGAACAAATAAAAGAAAACAGCAGCAGTCATATAAGAGGGGAACCTCCATAGCTGCTGCCTGTTTATGTGCAAAACACCTGAAAATCAAATTGGTTTATGCTCCAGTCTGCTGGCCCCCAGCCTGCTCCACCGGAAAATATACTGTATACTCCTCGTCCTTAACTTCAAACAGAGGAATCAGACGAAATCCCCGCTCCTGGCGGATCGTCCGGTAACTGCCGAAGGTCCACCAGCCATGGTTACGTTCGCGGTCAGGGGTAAGCATGCTGCCGGGGTCAGTCGCTTCGCCAATCAGACGCCGCTCCTCACCGACCAGACCGGCCAGCACCACCGGACCGTCCATGAATGCGACAGCAGCCGGATCACCCGGTAACGGCTCCGCAGTTAACCCTTTGGGGAGCTCCACATCCACGGTGTCTCCGCTGCTCCACATCCGCTCTATTTCATAAAAGGCAAACGGGCTGCATATTCCCGGCTGCGGTGTTCCATTCACCCTGATGACTGCTCCCTCCCGCAGCCACCAGGGCATTCTCAGCCGCAGGCTGAACCGGCTGTCCTCATTAGCCGAAACGGTAAGCTTATAGACAAGCGCATCCGGACGGTGCGCCGGGATTGGCGGAATATCTACCCTGGTAATACTGGTCATGCCGGCTACCGACCAATTATTCATAGGGTAGACGCCATGCTGGCCATCCTGCTCCAGCCGGATACTTATTTCGGCTCCGCCCTGCTTGAAGCTTACTGTGGAAGGAATCCACTGGCATACTGCTAAGCCGCTCTCCTCCTGCATGTAAATCATCGGTTCATAGGAGGCGTTGGCCTGCATCAAGGTGCCATGGCAGCACCAGAAATGCCCCGTTTCCGAGCCCCATGTTTTGGTGCTGCCCGCACCGAGCCCAAGGAAATATGAAATCCGGCCGTTCTCTCCATGCTGATGGGCCAGCACACCGTTATAGAAGCGCCGTTCCCAGTAATCCCCGTAAGCCGCATCTCCGGTCCAGCGCAGCAGGATATGCGCGAGCCGCATCATATTGTAGTTAACGCAGTGCTCCTGTCCGGCGCCCAGCCGGGCCGACATTTCTCCCGCGGGCATCCACAGCTCTCCATCATCGCCCCCACCGCTGCACAGATAACCGCGCGCAGTAACGGCACATCTCCAGAACGCCTCCACAATGCTGCGGTAACGTTCATCCCCTGTGACTTCATACACTTTTGCCGCTCCCAGTATCTCGGGAATCTGTGTGTTGGCATGTTTATTGGTCAGCACATCCTGACCGTCCAGCAGGGCATCGAAGAAGCGGCGGCGGTCATAGCGGCGGATCAGCTCCAAATGCTCCTCCGATCCGGTAATTCCGTACAGATCCGCCCAGGCTTCGAGCATCCCTCCTGTCTCCAGATCAAGCAGTTCATCGAGCTGCTCCCTGCTGAACCGGCCGGTCCAGCGGAAGAACCAGGCTGCGATCCCCTTCATGATCTCCAGTGCCTGCAGATTGCCGGCTATGGCATACATCTCGTGTAAACCCATCAGGAGCTTATGAACTGTATAATGCGGAGCCCAGACATACTTGCCGTCCGCAATGCGATGCATATAAGTCTGCGGAAAAGCAGCCAGCCACTCCCCGCCGTTCGCTTCCTGGCATTTGGCCAGCTCCCCCACAATATGATCTGCCTTGGCCTTCACCAGCATATCTTCCGTCTGTGCGTAAATACGCGCAGCCGCAGACAGCCAGTGGCCCATAATATGCCCGCGCAGCTCACAGGTCGGCGACTCCCAGCCCCAGTGCCATTGCTCCGGTCCATCCATGCTTGTTGTGGAGGCCGCTGTTGTCCCGCCGTTGCCGCTATAGCTCCAGAGTCCCGCCTCCAGATAGAAACTGCGCAGCAGATTCATCGGGGTCAGACTCATAATATACTTTTTGTTCAACTCAAACCGGGCTTGCACCGGTCCGGGGGAAAGCTTAATCTGTCCAATCCGTAAAGCTGACATTGCGCTGTGCATGATTCAACAACCTCTCTTTATTTTGGCTATAACAATAATTATAGTCACTATCCATCAAGAAAAAATGCACCAAACCACAGATTGCATATCCTTTTTTGTGGTTATATAATGCGGATAGATTAGAGAGGTCAGGAGGTGAAACCTTGGAAGAGCAGGTCTTTTTGACGGCAGACGGCTTTCCCCTCATCCGGGATATCGGCTGGAATCAGACTTCAGGCCTCTACACCCATCCGGACCGCCGGCTGGATTATGAGGTATTTATTTATGTGACCCAAGGCAGCATGCAGGTGATAGAAGAAGGTACGGAATACGTAGTACAAGCGGGAGAATATCTTTTCCTGAGGGGAGGACTCCATCACTGGGGCGAACCCCGCTGCGCTGCCGGAACATCCTGGTACTGGGTGCATTTCACATTTGCTGAGGAGCACCGGGACAAGAGCAGTTACAAGGATTATATTCCGCTGCCTGAGCTGGGGTATTATTATCCCGATTATTATCAGTACCGGTTCCCGTTACCCAAATACGGCAGAGCACCGGTTCAGCTTGGACTGGAGAGCCGTCTGCGGCTAATTCTGGAGCAGGTTCAGCAGACCCAGTCGCAATCGCACTGGATGACGCGCAGCTGCCTCAGCGTATATGAGCTGTTCATGGATATACATGCGGCCGGGCAGCAGGAGAGCAGTACGTCTGTCAGCGGCAAAAACGGGAGTACTGTGCGGAGAGTAACGGCTTATCTGATGAAGTACTGCGGGGAGGAATTCGCCGGGGAACAGCTTGCTTCACAGCTGAATATGAATTACAGCTACCTGTCTGCCGCGTTCAAGCAGGCCACCGGACAGACGATTATTGAAACCCATACCAAGCTCCGGATGAACAAAGCTATCGAGCTGATGCGGACGAGTTCGTACAATGTATCTGAGATCAGTGAAGCGCTTGGCTACCCCAACCCTTACTACTTCAGCCGCGTGTTCAAAAAAGTGCTCGGTGAATCCCCCTCCTCCTACATGAAGCATCTGTATCGCACCTGAACATGGGCGAAGCTGGGAACACCGGCCGGACTCATGGTACAATACCAGAAATGACCTGCTATGCCAGGCCAGGTGAACATAATACTCTTATATAATCCTTAAAAAAGTTGGTGACCTGCTTGATCTACCTCATTAAATTCGCATACAGCTTTGTTCTGCCTCCGGGAATTTTTGTGATCCTGCTGCTGGGGATGGTGGTCTGGCTGTGGAAAAGCAGCCGCCGGCCGGCGGTCGTACTGCTCGCGGTGAGCCTGCTGCTCTATCTGTCGATGACCTCTGTGGTCAGTGACCTGCTGATCGGCAGTCTGGAACGGCAATATACGCAGCCTTCTGCAGTAGAAGGTGATGTTATTGTTATCCTCGGCGGAGGCGCTACCTCCGGCACTCCGGATCTGGACGGGCAGGGCAATATGTCCGGTCCTGCGGCGAACCGGCTGCTGGCTGCCGCCCGGCTGTACCGGCAGACCGGACTGCCGGTTATTTTCTCCGGCGGCCAGGTGTATGCGGACAGCGGCAATGAAGCCGATATCGCCCGGCGGCAGCTGATCGGACTCGGCATCCCGGCAAAAGACATCCTGCCGGAGAACCGCTCGCTTAACACCGAGCAGAATGCGGTCAACACCGCTGCACTTATGCAGGAGCACGGGTTCAGCCGTCCGGTGCTGGTCACCTCAGCCTTCCATATGCCGCGCAGCATGGTGCAATTTGAGCACGCGGGACTAACGCCGCAGCCCTTCCCGGTGGATTACCTGGCCAGCCGGCCCATGTCACTCTATTTCAACAAATTCACTCCCTCTGCCGGGGCCGTCTCCACCACCGGACTGGCGCTGAAGGAGTATCTGGGGCTAGTGGCAGCGAAGCTGTTGCCTTAACTGCTCTAGCTGCAAGTAGTATCTGCGGTATCTGCGCTACATTACGTACCTCCCTAGTGAAAGCGAGGAATGCCTGTGACTCAGCACGAAGAAATATTGACCGGCGGAAATGTGAATCACATTGTCCGTAAGGCGGACAGCGTCCGCCGTCCCACAGGGGGCTGGAGTCCTAATGTCCATCAACTGCTGCAGCATTTGGAGAAGCAGAACTTCGGGGGAGCGCCACGTTTTCTCGGAATGGACGAAGCCGGGCGTGAAATACTCAGCTATATTCCTGGAGAAGTTCCAGGCAATGCTTACCCTGAACTTAAGCCATATATGTGGTCTGGTGAGACACTTGCAGGTGTAGCACGCCTGTTACGTCATTACCATGATGCGACTGAAGGGTTCAACCCGCAACCAGAGGGAAGCTGGCAGCTCAGCTATGCTAATCCCGAAGCACATGAAGTGATCTGCCATAATGACGCTGCCCTGTACAATGTGGTTTTTCAGAATGATGCTCCAGTGGCATTGATTGATTTCGACATGGCCGGACCCGGTCCGCGGATGTGGGATATTGCCTATTCCATCTACACATCAGTTCCGCTGGCCAGCTTCGCACCTGACTACTCGTCAGGGTCCACTGCAGCATACCAAACCCATTTACATGCATCAGACCGGCGCCAGCGGATACAGTTATTTTTTGAGGCTTATGGGATTCCCGTCCCTAAGGATCTGCATACGTGGATCATTGAACGTTTGACCGTCATGTGCGACACGCTGAAGAAGGGGGCCGCGAGCGGCAATCCTGCTTTTATGAAAATGGTTGATGAGGGGCATCTGGCACACTATGAGCGTGAAATCCAGTTTATAACCGGTCACTACGCAGAATGGAGTTAGCCGTAACCGCCAAAGAAGCCGGAATCCCTAGACCTCCAGGAATTCCGGCTTCTTGTTCTACTGCTATTCTTTAATCAGATCCGTAAATACAGCAGACACCACATCTGCCAGCAGCTTAGGCTCAAGCTCCATCTGCATGCCGATGCGGCCTGCACTGACGGCGATGGTCTGCAATCCCTCCGCGCTGCTGTGTATGAACGTATGATACAGCTTCTTCATGCCAACGGGCGAACATCCGCCGCGCACATAGCCTGTCCACTTCAGCAGCTCCTTCAGCGGGAGCATCTCGATCTTCTTCGCTCCGGCAGCTTTGGCCGCTTTCTTGAGATCAAGCTCTTCAGCCACCGGAATAACAAATACATAGGGCTGCGGCCCGCTATGTGATACCAGTGTCTTAAACACAGTCTCCGCCGGGAGGCCAATCTTCTCAGCAACAGCACTCCCGTGAATCTGGCCATCCTCATTATCATAAGTATGAAGGGTGTATCCGGCCTTTTTTGCATCAAGCATACGCATGGCATTGGTTTTGTTCACTTGCATGTCCCTGCTACCTCCAACCACTCTCCGGCGCGCCGGAGCTTTCTTCAGTCCTGCTATACTCTACCCTGAAAGACTTGCCTCCAGCGGCTAATCCCGCGGGTAATTCACCTGCATAATATCCATGAACGGAACCTTGATAATTTCTTCGTTATATCGCAGGTGTACCTTGCCGGTACGCGAATCCATCTCCACAATCACTCCGCGAACCTGTTCTTCCTTCCCCCAGACCGTCAGCAGAATCTCGGAATCCTCCTGTTTCGCCTCGACCAGCTGATTGCCCAGCTCTTCCAGCACGAATTCGTCGCGGGTTGGACGTTTTGCTACTTTTGCCTTCGCCACACTATGCCTCCAGTAAGCCATTACAAATTTATGATACTTCCGGGTGTAAATGCTCCCGTATATTATAACACGACCTTTACCCCGGGTTTACAAAATAATACCGGTCTCTGCAGCCAATTTTCGCTATCCCCCGGATTCTGCCCTTTATTCCTTATTCAAAAGCGCAGCCCCCGCGATCCCGGGATGGGTCATTTCATACGGATCGAGGATCAGATTAAGCTCTTCCTCACTGAGCACATTGTATTTCAGGCATAAAGCGCGCACGGATTCGCCGGTCAGAATCGCTTCTCTGGCAATACGCGACACCACTTCATAGCCCAGATGCGGGTTCACCGCAGTAATGATGCCGACGCTCTGCTCGACTTCCCGCTGCAGCTTCTCCTTATTGGCCACAATGCCAGCCAGGCAATAGTCCGTGAACACCTTGAAGGAATTGTTCATAATGCTGATCGACTGGATCAGATTGAATACCAGCACCGGCTCCATAACGTTCAGCTCGAGTTGGCCTGCCTGGGCGGCGAGACAGATCGTATGATCATTGCCGATGACCTGAAAAGCGACCTGATTGATCACCTCGGCCATCACCGGATTCACCTTGCCGGGCATGATCGAAGATCCGGGCTGGCGGGCCGGAAGCGTAATTTCATTAAAGCCGGAGCGCGGACCGGAGGCCATCAGCCGCAGGTCATTGGCGATTTTGGACATGTTCATCATGCAGACCTTCAGCGCTGCGGAAACCTCGGTGTAAGCATCCGTATTCTGAGTAGCATCCACCAGATGCTCAGCACTGACCAGCGGCAATCCGCTGATCTCAGCCAGGAGTTCTACCACCCGCGCGATATAACGCGGCTCCGCATTCAGTCCGGTGCCGACCGCCGTCGCCCCCATGTTCACCTGATAGAGATGATGCCGCGTATGCTCGATCCGCTGAATATCACGCTCCAGCACGCGGCTGTACGCCTCGAATTCCTGACCCAGACGGATCGGCACCGCATCCTGAAGATGGGTCCGCCCCATTTTGATAACCGGATCAAATTCTGCTGCTTTCAGCACAAATACGCCATGCATGCTCCGCATAGTCACCAGCAGCTGCTCCAGCAGAGAGAGCGTGGCAATATGAATCGCCGTCGGAAAAGCATCGTTCGTGGACTGTGCCATATTCACATGCGTGTTGGGACTAAGCTGCAGATAATCGCCTTTGGCCCGGCCCAGCAGCTCCAGCGCGCGGTTCGCAATCACTTCATTCGCATTCATATTCAGCGAGGTGCCGGCCCCGCCTTGAATCGGGTCCACGATGAACTGGTCATGCCACTTTCCGGCAATCACCTCATCCGCCGCTGCAACGATAACTTCCCCCAGTCCCTTGTAGAGTCTGCCGATTTCCATATTGGCCAGTGCTGCAGATTTCTTGACGATGCCCATAGCTTTAATCAGCTCCTGATGCACCCGGTACCCGGTTATCGGGAAATTCTCTACTGCACGCAGCGTCTGTATCCCGTAGTAGGCGTGTTTCTCCACCTGTTTGCTTCCTAAGAAATCCTTCTCCAGCCGGTACTCTATCTCTGTCATAATGCTCCCCCCATGTCCTGTAGTCGATGATCGGCTTTCACAATAGTTATCTTATTCTTTCCTTTGATCTACTAAGATATTACCATTCTTAACATATCATGCTCCAGCCCATCTTGATAGCGAAGCTGGCTGCAGACAGCGCAAAAGAACCCGGCAGACGCTTCAGCATCCCCGGGTCCTCTATAGGTTCATTAATTATTTACAAGCTTAGACAGAATAACTGTCAAAAGAAACCGGTTTGCTGTTAATCTCTGCTTTTACCTCTGTCAGGCCATTGTCTGTGCTTAGCTGCAGATGCGCTTTGCTGATCAGAGAGCTATATTCCGCGGACAGAATTTCTCCCGCTCCAAACTTAGGTGCCCGCTGTGCGGCGGCTGCGGCAAACTCATCAAGCCCGCTTATTCCCAGCTCCGCAGCCTGGCTGACGCTTAGCGCTTCAACAACGACTCCGCCCGGCATCCCTGCGGAGATCACCTCGAGATAATCCGGGCGTTCCAGCAGCTCATAGCCATGCGATAAGTAGACGGCAAAATACACCTTGCCTGCATAACCGAACAGTGCTGCAGGCTGTTTACTCCACTGCCCCTTGGGAAGAACACCTACAACCAGCTTGTTCTCACCTTCGGGTACCGGGAACAGGGACATGACGGTGTTCTTATGATACAGCACTTCCATATAAGGGCTTTGGTGACGCGGATCCCCCGCGTTATACCCCTGGCCCGGATGGAAGAAGTACAGCCGGTTCACGCCTTCGGCTGCACCCACTGGGAGCGAATACGCCCAGCGCAGCTGCTCATTGTCGAACTCCTCTACCCGCTCCCACATACCGCCTGCCGCATAATTCTCTGTGATGTAGGCATAGGAATGAAGCGGCTGCTGGCGGTCCGGATCACCGGCAACCACCTTCTCGGTTTGCTTCTTGACCTCTACCGCTGCCTCGCGGTTCAGTGCATTCGAACGCACCTGCTCCGGCGCTTCATAGAACAGGAAACCGGCATATTCGGTGCGCGGCATCTCCGCCGGCAGCTTGAAGTCTCCGAACTGCACATAGTCGTGCAGCACATTGCCGTCAACCGGCACATCATGCGGCCAGCCTCTGGAATGGGCACCTGCCCAGGCGCCCTGCAGATACCACTGGCTCCGCTCGTTCCAGAGATAATCCAGCATCTCGCCAAGGGTATGCTTAATGCCGCTGTCTGTCTCCAGCTCCCAGGCACAGGTGAACGCTTGCACCCAGTGCCAGAACCACGGGAGGCTGCCGTACTCCGGCATCCCTTTCTCCCGGATATGCGCCAGTGTGATGTCCAGACTGCGCTGTCCGTCTTCCAGCAGCTCGTCATCCTCGAAGAAGCTGCCGAAGATCAGCTTGGCTGCCGTATATTTCGCTTCATGGTGGCCGAACGTCGTTACCGGCTTACGGAAAAATCCGCTGCGGTACACATGACCGATGGCCGTGTGGAAGGCAATACGCAGCCCCGCGCTGAACTGGGTCGAATATTGCTTGCAGAACCAGACCATCAGGCTGCCCATGATCTCCACCGGCAGCTCATGCGGCGGCGCTTCTCTGGGCTGCGGATTCAAGCCCAGCGGCCAGTGGCCATAGAGTTCTGTACCGGGCTGGCGGTTCTGCAGCAGGACCGTTTCCAGCATGACAGCTTCCGCCTTCCGTTTCGCTTCCTCCTTATCGAAAGGCAGCTCCAGCGTATCATCTACCGCAGCGGCAAATAAATAGGAAGCATAATAGAAGTTATTCCGCACATCATCATGGAACCAGAGGCCGCTTCCGAGCAGCGGACGCCGCTCCGCCTCCAGTGCGATTGAATTGATAATTTCCTGCCGGCGTATTTTATAAGAAGTCTGATCCTGAAGCCTGTCTGCCATTTCCCTCACCCTCCAATATATATTTTCTGTATCACGAGCCCCTAATCCGGGAGTCATGTCCGCGTGTGTATACATAGAACAACTATCCCTCTTCTATTAGGTATACTCCACCCTGGGAACTCACTGCTTTCCAGCTCTATTGTGCACGCTTTCAGTTCAGATGGCAATCTCTAAAACTAACAAACAAACTAAAATAAACGTACTAAAAAAGATTATCTCTTGCCAAATGAACGCAAATGGATTAAATTGTACCTATACGAACGAAAATACATTTTTCTTAAGGAGATTGAATATTCAATGGAAAGACGTTTTGCATCACATCCGAATGAAGTTAAGCAGTTTGACACTGAGCGCCTGCGCAAGGAGTTCCACATTCCGGTTATTTTTGCTCCGGATGAACTGAAGCTTGTCCTGACCCACGAAGACCGCATGATCGTTGGCGGGGCTAATCCGGTCAATGAGGATGTTGTACTTACAACGGACCTTAAGGAGCTTGGAGTGACTTACTTCCTGGAACGCCGTGAGCTGGGTATTATCAATGTCGGCGGCAAAGGTTCGGTTGTTGTAGACGGAACTGAATATGAAGTTGACTTCAAGGAATGCCTGTATGTAGGCCAAGGCTCCAAAGATGTTATTTTCAAAAGCGCGGATAGCGCCAAACCGGCGAAATTCTACCTGAATTCCGCTCCGGCTCACCAGTCCTACCCTACTACCAAGACCACGCTGGCTGAATCCGAATCCGGAGCCATGGGCGGACTTGAGAATTCCAACGAACGTACGATTCACCGCTTCATTCACACGAACGGCGTGCAGAGCGCACAGCTTGTTATGGGAATGACTCAGCTGAAACCGGGCAGCATGTGGAACACCATGCCATCCCACACTCATCCGCGCCGGATGGAAGCTTACTTCTACTTCGATCTGCCGGATGACTCTATCGTCTTCCACCTGATGGGCGAGCCTACAGAAACCCGCCACATTGTAATGCACAATGAACAGGCTGTCATTTCCCCAAGCTGGTCCATTCACAGCGGCGTGGGTACACATAACTACACCTTCATCTGGAGTATGGCCGGAGATAATAAACGTTACGACGATATGGACCCCGTAGGCATGAAAGAATTACAATAGAAGCAAATCAACTACGGAAAGATGAGGCAGGCGGATGAACCCGATACGGCGGCACGAGATGATTATGGAAGTTATGCTGAACCAGAAGGATGTAACAGTGAACGAGCTGAGCGACAAGCTCCAGGTAACGGGAAAAACAATCCGCGAGGACTTAAGCAAGCTGGAGGAACAAGGACTGATCATGCGTGTACACGGCGGAGCTGTGCTGGCACAGAGCGATCAATTCGGAATTCTGCCCTCCAAAGACCCGCTGGATAAGTATTCCGAGGAGAAATCGGAGATTGCCCTGCGTGCGCTGGCACATATCGCCAAGGATGACATCATTGCACTCGATGGCGGGAGCACCACGCTTGAGATTGCCCGGCGGCTGGAGAATATGCCCCTGACGGTCATTACCAACGATGTGTATATCATCAGCGAGCTGGTTCCCAAAGACAACATACGTCTGGTCGTTCCCGGAGGGTACCGTGTCCGCAATATGCTGGCCGGCCCTGAAGCTGTCTCCTATGTACAGAAGCTTAATATTCAAAAAGCCTTTCTCTCGGCGACAGCCGTTCATATTGAGCATGGCCTGTCCATCTATACCGGAGATTTAATCGATTTCAAACAAGCCCTAGTATCCACGGCCCGCCAGGTATTCGCCGCTTGCGATCATCACAAATTCGGGCACACCGCTCTGCGCACCTTTGCTTCACTGCAGGAAGTCGATGTGCTGCTTACAGACAGCGGGCTTGCGCCCGAGACGGTGGAGCTGTTCCGCAAGGCAGGCGTCAACATCGAGTGCGGGTAGTTTAAATACCCATTTAAGCCCTATAAGCGATACTCAATTATGCAACTTAAAAGGAGAGAATTATAATATGTCATCTTTATTCAGTTTGGCAGGTAAAACAGCAATCGTAACGGGTGCCGCACAGGGTCTTGGACAAGGGATCGCCCTTGCCTTCGCAGAAGCTGGCGCAGATGTAATTTCCGCTTCTCTTAATGGAAGTGAAGAAACTGTTGCAGCAGCTGAAGCTTTTGGCGTCAAGGCACTCAGCATCGCTACTGATCTGAGCGATCACTCCAAGCTTCAGGGCATGTTCGACGAAGCTGTTGCCTTCACAGGCAAAGTAGACATCCTCGTGAACTGCGCGGGTATGATCCGCCGTACTCCAGCCAAGGATCACAGCGAAAAAGACTGGTTTGACGTCATCAACCTCAACCAGAACACTGTATTCCTGCTGTCCCAGATCGCCGGCCGCCACTTCCTTGAAAGAGGCAACGGTAAAATCATCAACATCTGCTCCATGCTCTCCTACCAGGGCGGCATTAACGTACCAGGCTACACTGCAAGTAAGCATGCCGTAGCAGGTCTGACTAAAGCTTTCGCTAACGAATGGGCTGGTTCCGGCCTGAACATCAACGCGATCGCTCCAGGATACATGGCTACTGAGAACACAGCTCCAATCCGTGCGGATCAGAGCCGTTCCGATTCAATCCTTGACCGCATTCCAGCCGGACGCTGGGGAACTGCTGAAGATGTTAAGGGCCCTGCTGTGTTCCTGGCATCCGCGGCTTCCGATTACCTGAACGGACATATCCTTAATGTAGACGGCGGATGGCTGGCCAGATAATTCCGGCTTGGAATTTTTGAATAACAGCACCATGAATTGATTCGGCTTGCTCCAATTATAGAGATAATAAGCGCCGTATATACAAACTGAGCGCGTATAGATAGAATTGTTCATAGTTTAGCGGCGGCTGTTCAGAGCAGCTGCTAAACACATCAAACCCCGGATGCTTCTTAGGCACCGGGGTTCTTTGTATGCCTAATCCGCCCCAGCCCTTATCGGAACACGATGAACTCGTCAGGATTCGCACGAATGTAACCGGCGATGATCCGCAGAGTATGTGATGTAAGCTCCTGATATTGTGCATACAGGGTGGCTACGGCTTCTTGCAGCTCCGGGTCCGCTTCCAAATCTGTAATTGCCGCTTCGTCCCAGCCCGTGCCTGCACGCAGGTTCCTCGCCTCGAACAGCTCTTTCGATTCCTCCAGCAGATGAATCAGCGGAGCATCTTCAAAGAACTGCAATCCCTCCAGCACACCGCTCCAGTATCCCGGCTGATCCAGCAGATAACTGAGCCACCCGTAGTATTCTTCTGCGGACTTAGAGCTGTGGTCATACAGAATCCGGAACATACAGAGTGCCCTCTGTCCCCTGCTAAGCTGTGCAATTGCTTCATTCTTCACCGCCGGAGATTTGGCGCGGATCTTCATGAACGTGGGTTCCATGCAGGCATAGCCGAGCCGTTCATCGCTTAGCGAGTAGAATGTAGTACGCTCCATGGGTACTGGCTGCATTAGTCGTCCTCCCTGACAGTCAAGAATATAGAGCATGCCTGAACAATGGCTAAATACAAGAAATGCAGGATAAGTATCCCTATGAAGATTAGTCCGGTAACCGGCGTCGGCTTGTCCTCATGTACTGTCATAGGAAAGAGCGCAGCGAACAGGTAGACGAATAAGCTGAAATAGGCAAACCAGAGCAAGCTCGTAATCATAGCTATTCTCCGGTTGCCCAGTATTCGCCGGGTTAAATACACGATCAGAATTCCGGTCAGCAAAAAGCCTGCGATATTAATTAGCGTGACTGAACGCTCAACCTTCCCGTACTCCCATCCGGTGATCCGGCTAATCCTCAGTGCATTTCCAATCAGCTCAGTGGCCGCAAAGACCGGCAGAGCCAAGATGATGCTGGCCAGATTTAGCTTAACCAAATATTTCATCGTTCTCCTCCTGAGCTGTACATTCCCTCTACCACACCTTCATTTGGATATTACTGTATTTCTGTATCTATGGTAAGCTGTAAAAAATATAATCGTCAAGTCCCGCTGCATTCCGCATCCTGCTTTGACGCAATTGGTGAAGGAGCTTCTGTATGACCGAAGAGATACTGACTACATTTGATGAGCAAGGTAATAGAACCGGAACCGCTCCCCGCGATGAGGTACACCGCCGCGGTCTCTGGCACGAGACCTTTCACTGCTGGTTTGTCCGCCAGGCTGACAATGGGCTGATGATCTACCTTCAGCTGCGCAGCCGGCACAAAAGAGATTATGCCGGACTGCTCGATATCACCGCCGCCGGCCATCTGATGGCTGATGAGACGGTGGAGGGCGGTGTTCGGGAGGTACAGGAGGAGCTGGGCCTTAGGCTTGCTTTTGACGAATTAAAACCTTTGGGGATTATCCCCTACCAGATGGATACAGCCGGGTTTATGGACCGGGAGCGGGCGAATGTTTTTGTTTACGAGAACAAATATGCTCTCAGTGACTTCTCACTGCAGCAGGAAGAGGTAGCAGGGATCGTCCAGGCCCGCTTCGCCGAGTTCCGCAGCTTCATCGCTGGGGCAAGCAGCACTCTACATGTGCAAGGCTTCCGGGTAACCGATGACGGTGAACGGGCCGAAATTAATGAGCAGGTTGATCTCTCACAGCTCGTCCCGCATGAGACTGCTTATTATTTGCGGGTGATTGAGGGTATTGAAGCTCTTTACAGCAGTGAATGACGTCCAGATTTCAAAACTATTTGCTTACTCGGCTGCTTCCACGGCAAAATGTCAGGCGTAATGCTCAAAATAAAACCTTTAGATGGATTTAATACATTTATTTTTCGTCGAACGAATTGATTCCTGGCATTACGTGGATAAACAGCATCTGCTTCACTGCAAATTGGAGGCTTATCATATCATCCAAAAAGGCAGAACCCGACTTTTAGCGGGTCCTGCCTTTTTTTAACTCATTGCTTACATTTTCAGCAAATTATACCTTTGCAGTCTGGCGTTTCAGCATAACCAGCCCGTTGACCGGCAGCTTCAGCTCTGCAGGTGCAGCAGCACCGGATTCGAGGTCCGTATACTCCTGACCATCCAGCGTTACCACTTGCTCGCTGCCGCTGAAATTCTGCACAAATACATAATCATGCTCGCCGTCACTGCGCAGCTGAGCCGTTACTCCTGTAGGAAGCTCGGTGTTCAGGGAGCGGCTGATGCGTTCTTTTCCGGCAATGGCAGCATACAGATCCACATAGAACTGCGGGTCCTTCACCCGTGTGGCCAGATGATAGGCTTTGCCTGCCCCCAGCTTGTTCACGGTCAGTGCCGGACGTCCGGCGTAGAAGTCGCTGCGGTAATGGCCCAGCGCTTCAGCACCCTCCAGATGAATCAGCTCAGCGATTTCATGCGCATCATAGTCTCCGGTCAGCTTCAGGGTGTTGCCAGGGTCCATCACGAGGCCGTTCAGATCGCGGCTGTGCAGTCCTTCTGTCTCTTCTGCCCAGATTCCCAGGGTTCTGCGCAGCGGGCCAGGGAAGCCGCCGAGATGGCACAGGTCGGTCTCGCCAACGACTCCCGACCAATAGGTAGCCAGGAATGTGCCGCCCTGCTCCACGTACTTCTCAATCCGTTTGCCATTTTCTTCGCTGATCAGGTACAGCATGGGCGCAATTACCAGCTTGTAGCCGGACAGATCATCACCAGAGCCGACTACGTCCACCGGAATCCCCAGCTCCCACAGTCCACGGTAATGCTGAAGCACAGTCTCTTCATATTTCAGCCCGGAATTGCGGATACCCTGGGCATCCTTAACCGCCCAGCGGTTGTCCCAGTCGAACAGGATGGCCGTTTCGGCAGGAGTGGTTGTACCGACTACATCCGTTAATCCTGCCAGCGTACGGCCAACCTCAGCTACATCTCTGAATACACGGGTCTCCGCATGTCCGCTGTGATCGACAACCGCGCCGTGGAACTTCTCGCTGGAGCCGCGGCTTTTGCGCCACTGGAAGTACTGCACGGAGTCTGAACCATGGGCTACCGCCTGCAGGGAGGACAGCTTGTGCATACCCGGACGCTTCAGCTTGCTGACAATCTGCCAGTTCGTGAGCGAAGGTGTGCTTTCCATCAGCAGGAACGGTTTCTTTTTGAAGCTGCGGTACATATCGTGGTGCATCGCCGTCCAGGCTGCCAGCCGGGCATCATCATCGTCCTCGGTATACCCCCAGTCCGGATAAGCATCCCAGGAGACCACATCAAGGATCTTCGCCAGGTTACGATAATCAATGCCGTCGATCATATGCATGTTGGTCGTCACCGGCAGTTCAGGATTGAAGCTGCGCACCGAGTCAATTTCATGCTGGCAGAAGTTAATCGTCTGGTCACTTACGAAACGGCGCCAGTCCAGGTTAAGACCATGCACCTGAGTCTCTCCGTGCGGAGCCGGGGATTCAATCTGTTCCCAGGAGGTGTACGTATGGCTCCAGAATGTGGCCCACCAGGCATGATTCAGCTCGTCCAGACTTCCCTTATATTTAACCTTGAGCCACTCTCTGAAGGCATTCTGACAGTAATCACAGTGGCATTCGCCGCCGAATTCATTGGAGATATGCCAGCCGATGACTGCCGGGTGATGAGCGTAACGCTCAGCCAGCTTGGAGTTCATCAGCGCGGTTTTTTCACGGTAGACCGGAGAAGTGAAGCAGTGATTATGGCGGACTCCGTGCAGATTGCGCACCCGGTTACGTTCAACCCGCAATACCTCAGGATATTTCTCCGACATCCAGGCCGGACGTGCTCCGCTTGGCGTAGCCAGGAAGGCATAAATTCCATTATCCTTAAAAGTATCCAGCAGCTGATCGAGCCAATCGAAGGTGAATACTCCTTCTTCACGCTCCAGCGATACCCAGGAGAAAATCCCCACGGACATTACATTGCAGCCTGCCAGCTTCATCATCCGGATATCTTCTTTCAGCACCTCAGGGTATTTCAGCCATTGCTCGGGATTATAGTCGGCACCATGCAGCATTACAGGAGCCTTGCTGCTGATTGCAGGAACTTTGCTGTTCATATTATTACATTCATCCTCTCGTATAGGGTTCGATGTTAGAATGGGACTTTTCACTGATATAAGTTCTTCGTCAGCTCTATCCCTTTAGCTTGTAACCGTTTATACTATTTATAATAAAGGATAATCAGTTGCCAATGGTAGTATAATAATAGCGTTTCCATAGCACAAAATGAATATGAGGTGTGTACATGCTCCCCTTCTCCCTGATCGAAATGCCGCGCGACCTGAATGCGTTCCCCTTATACCCTTATTCGGTCGGCCGCCATATCCAGTATCACCATGTGCGTCCGGCCGGATTCCCGGTGCACCAGATTTTCCTGATCCGCAGCGGCAGCGGACGGTTCCGCGACCTTGAGAGCGGCACTGAGACAGTGCTGACGCCGGGAATGGCCTATGCTTTTCCACCCGACCGCGGGCACGAGTATTATCCGTTGTCACATGAGCCGTGGCATGTAGGTTTCATCGGCTTCCATGGAAGCCAGTCAGCATCTGTGCTGGAGGGACTCGGCCTGCTGCCGTCTGCGCTGTTCCATCCTGAACGGTTCGAGGATTGCTGGGATATGATCGGCGGAATCTGGCATACGGTAAATGGAAACAGCACCGGCCGCCAGGAGGAGCAGTCGATGCAGGATCTGTCGGTAACCCTCTATAGGCTGCTGCTGATGCTGCGCAGGAGCGAATGCTCCGCCGGTACGGCGACCCGCCTGGAGAACGAAAATGTACGCAACGAAGCTCTGAATAAGGCCGTCAGCCTGATCAACGAGCATTTCACGGAGCCGCTGCTGATTACGAATCTGGCCGCTGCCGTCGGTTATTCTGTCCAGCATTTCCAGCGTCTGTTCCTGCAGGAATACGGCGTGACCCCGCATAAATATCTGCAGAACCTGCGGCTGCAGCGCGCCGTACAGATGATCACCGAGGACCCTGAGCGTCCTGTGCAGGATATCGCCCTCAACCTTGGGATGGACACCAATTATTTCATCCGCGTCTTCCGCAAGGCGCACGGGGTGACTCCGGGGGTAATGCGGAGCCAGCTGCATGGGAGTGCAGAGTGAGCAACGTATCCGCGCTCCATCCGTTACGCTGCACTGCATAAGACGTCCAGCACCCCCAAACGTATGAAGAATAGTCAGCTCAACTGTGACCCGAAGGTGTGCTTGGGGGATGGGGTTATTTTCACGGACGAGTTCAGCCTGCTAATACTTAAGCCAAATGCTCCACACAGTTGTACAGCAGGCAATCCCAGTTATTATTGATTTTGGTGATCAGAGTTAGCGAAGCATTATCTATGTAAGTGGTGGTGAACACTTGCGGCAGCAGATGCTGGAGCGTTAAGCCGATTAAGGCACCGTGGCTGACAACGAGTACTTTTTTATCCGGATGGCGGGTATACAGTTCCTCCAGAACAAGCGCGCCTCTGCGTGATACATCCTCTGCCTTCTCCATCCCGAGCTCCAGGCTGCGCCAGTCCCTCCCCCATCTTCCGAGCCATTCTGCCTCATTCAGCCCTTCCAGCTGTCCGCAATCCATTTCACATATCCGTTCGTCAATCAGGTGCTCCTCAATTCCTGAGGCAGCAGCAATAATCTCTGCGGTCTCCCTGGCCCGGCACAAGTGGCTGGAAATCATGAGGTCCCACGGTTCTTTACTCAGCCGTCCGGCAAGTCTAACCGCCTGTTCTCTGCCTTCCCCGTTAAGCGGGATATCCGCCAGTCCCTGAGCCCTTCCCGCGATATTCCACTCTGTAATCCCATGCCTGATTAAACCGATTATTGCCACTCGAATGAACCTCCATCGTTATCGTCTATTGATCACTGCAATTTATCACCGAAATCTCTCGTTAGCTGTGGCACAGCGGATTGAGTTACTTACTCACTTTTGCATGGGGCACTATTGTTGTACGAATTGCAACTTTAATCCCTTAATATCCAGGTGTTCAGGAGGATTGTTGTACGAAATACAAGAATTGTCCCGCTCAGCCGCTTGGAGGTCGGGAAATCCTGCTTTTTATACAACAATTGCCGATTTGGGCCGAAATAATGAAGAGAATGTTGTATTATGTGCAGGATTATCCAAAAGTCACCGGTTCGCCGGATCTCCACCACTACCAGCGAGTTAACCGGTAAATTATGGCAACAGCAGCACCCCTAAGTAACCTAAAGCCCAAAGATCACCAAAGTCACAGCTGATTCTTATGTAAATCTCCTAAGTTCAGCTTATCCCGCTGCAAAAAAAGACAGCCGCAAGCCAGCCTCCTCCTAAGAAGTCCTGACCGCAGCTGTCTTTCTGCATTTACCTTATCTACACCGCCATAAACTGGCTATTATACAAGCGGGCGTAATATCCACCGCTCCTCACCAGCTCCTCATGCGTTCCGCTCTCGACAATGTCGCCGTCCTTCATGAACAGAATCAGGTCCGACTCACGGATCGTGGACAGCCGGTGGGCAATCACGAAGCTGGTACGGCCGGAGATCATCGCCAGAAAAGCCTTCTGAATCCGCACCTCCGTCAGCGTATCAATACTGCTCGTGGCCTCATCCAGAATAAGCATCGGCGGATCGACGAGCATCACACGGGCGATGGTAAGCAGCTGCTTCTGGCCTTGAGAGAGATTATCTCCCGAGCCGCTTATTTTCGTATTATAGCCCTCGGGCAGACGTTTGATGAAGCTGTGTGCATTCGCAGCTTTGGCAGCGGCAATGACTTCAGCCTCCGACGCTTCCGGCTTACCGTAAGCGATATTGTCGCGGATGGAGCCCCCATATAACCAGGTGTCCTGCAGCACCATCCCGAAGTTACGCCGCAGACTGTCCCGGGTAATCGAAGTAATGTCCGTACCGTCAATCCGGATGGTGCCGCTGTCGACTTCATAGAAGCGCATCAGCAGGTTGACCAGTGTGGTCTTCCCCGCTCCGGTCTGGCCGACAATCGCCACGCGAGTGCCCGGCTTCACCTCCAGACTGAAGTCCCTGATCAGCGGCCGTTCCGGGGTATAGGCAAAGCTTACCTTGTCGAAGGTAATCGTGCCTTGGCTTCCCTTCATCACTACAGCACCCGGAGCATCCGGATTCTCCTGGGGCAGATCCAGAATATTGAAAATACGCTGCGCCGATGCCGTCGCCGACTGCAGCTGGGTAATGACCCCGGTAATCTCATTGAACGGCTTCGCGAACAGATTCGAATAGATCAGGAAGCTGGACAAATCCCCGACGGAAAAATGTCCTCCGATCACAAGCGCACTGCCGATCATCGCGACCACCGAGAAGGTGATGTTGTTCACCAGACGTGTAGTCGGATTAGAGAGGGAGCCGTAGAATTGTGACTTAATCCCTGTCTTGTACAGCTCATTATTCCGCTCCGCGAAGCCTGCAAAAGAGCGGTCCTCGTAGTGGTAGGCCTGCACTACCTTTTGTCCGCCGACAAGTTCCTCCACATAACCGTTGAGCCCGCCGAGGATCTTGGCCTGCTCCCGGAACATCTGCTGGGAACGCATTGTAATGAAGCGGGCGACGAAGAAGGTCGCCGGTGCAGACAACAGCACCACCAGCGTCATCACAGGGCTGATATAGAGCATTAGCCCGATAGCCCCGGCAATGGTCACGATCCCCGTCAGCAGCGTGGAGAAACCCTGCAGCAGCCCGTCAGAGACAGCATCCATATCGTTCACGAACCGGCTGATGCTGTCGCCTTGCGGATGATTATCATGAAATTTCAGCGGCAGCGCGTCCAGCTTGTCAAACAGCTCGAGGCGGAGATCATAAACTGTCCGGTATGCCAGCTTGTTCGTATAGTAAGTGAGCAGCCAGCCGAAGAAGCTGCCAACCAGATATACGGCTCCCAGGATCAGCAGCAGGCGGAAAATCTCCGGGAAGTCCACCTGATCGGGCCCGATCATATGGTCAACCGCGCGGCCGATCAGCAGCGGTCCGATCAGGCTGGCAATCACACTCAGAATGGCGCAGATGACTGCCCCGATGGTTATCTTCCGGTATTGGCTTGTATATCTAAACAGCCGTTTCCAGGTCGTTGTACTGTTCATTGTACGGCCTCCTCGCTTGAGAGCTGGGACATGCAGATTTCCTGATAGACCCCGCAGCTCTCCAGCAATTCTTCATGGCTGCCAATACCGGCAATCCGTCCTTCATCGAAGACAATAATCTGATCCGCCTGTCTTACGGTACTCACCCGCTGGGATACAAGCAGAACTGTCATATCTTCGCTGTTCTTGTTCAGTGCACGGCGCAAAGCTGCATCTGTGGCAAAATCCAGCGCACTGGAGGAATCATCCAGAATGAGTATAGGCGGATGCCCTACAACCGCCCGGGCAATCGTCAGCCGCTGCTTCTGTCCTCCGGACAAATTATGTCCTCCGCGTGCGACAAGGGTATCCAGTCCCTCCGGCAGCTTGGCAATGAACTCTTCCGCCTGGGCTACCGCTGCTGCAGACATAATCTCTTCCCGGGTTGCAGAGGCCTTGCCCCAGCGGATGTTATCGGCAATTGATCCTGTGAACAGCATGGCCTTCTGCGGCACAATGCCAATTCTGCTCCGCAGCTGCTCCAGCCGATACTGCCGCACATTCACACCTTCCACCAGAATTTCACCCTCTACTGCATCATAGAACCGCGGAATGAGGTTCACGAAGGTCGACTTGCCGGAGCCGGTACTGCCGATTAGTCCGACCGTCTCTCCCCGGTGAATGTCGACCGTGATATTCTCCAGCGCAAGCTCACCGGTTGTGTTATACCCGAACGAAACATTGCGGAAGGAGATCACCGGCGCTGAATCATCACGCTTGGCCGCCGGTGCATCTGCCGCAACCTCGGCAACCGATGCCGTCATTGCCAGTACCTCGTTGACACGGTTGGCAGATGACGAAGCTTTGGTGAATAGAATAACGAGATTGGATACCACAATCAACGCCAGCAGGATCTGGGTCACATAGTTGATGAATGCAATAATCTCCCCCTGTGACAGCCGTCCGGCATCGATATGAATGCCGCCTGCCCAAAGAATGGCGATAATCGCCGCGTTAACCACCAGCGTGGTCATCGGGCCCAGCCAGGCGGATATACGTCCGACCCGGATTGCGGTCTGCGTCAAATCCTCAGAAGCTTCATTGAAGCGCTGCTTCTCCCGGCGGCTCTCGGCAAAAGCGCGGATGACCCGGATACCGGACAGATTCTCGCTAAGCACCAGCGCCAGACGGTCAAGCTTGGCCTGATATTTGCGGTAGAGCGGCGAGCTGCGCGTAATGATGAAATACAGAATGACTCCGAATACCGGAGTAGCCGCAATCAGGATCAGCGACAGCCGGAAATCTAGAATCATTGACATGATGATCGCCCCGATGCAGATGAACGGCGCACGGATAACCAGCCGGATCAGCATAGCTACGGCCAGCTGGAGCTGATTGACATCATTCGTGATCCGGTTGATCAGCGATGGCGTGCCGATAATATCAAGCTCTGCGTAGGATAACGATGAAATATGCTTGAACATTTTGTTGCGCAGCGATGTGCCGAAGCCCTGTGACGCGCGCGCTGCGTAATATTGGCAGATCATAGAGCAGCCGAAGCCGAGGATGGCCATCAGCACCATCAGGGAGCCCATGCGGTAGACATAGGCGCTGTCCTGCCTGCCAATTCCGTTGTTGATAATCAGGGCCACAATCGTCGGCAGCAGCAGCTCCAGAATCGCCTCCAGCAGCTTGAAGATCGGCCCGATGATCACTTCTTTCCTGTAAGGCTTTAGAAAAACAGCAATTTTGAACACAGTAATCCTCACCTAACCTACGTAGTATGTATTCGTTCTTGAAAAAAACAAAAGACCCGTTATGATTATGTCATACCTGCTTACATATTAATAATATTGGTTTCGTATCTTTGCCATATGAATTTCATATGGAATGTGATTGAAGACGCGGAACGGGAGGCTGTAATAACATGGATATCCGCCAATTGAAATATTTCCTGGCGATTGCCGAGGAAGGTCAAATCACCTCAGCCGCCAGGAAGCTGCAAATGGCCCAGCCGCCGCTCAGCCAGCAGCTTAAGCTGCTGGAGGAGGAGCTAGGGGTCAAGCTGGTTGAACGCGGTCCGCGCAGCATCCAGTTAACCGATGCGGGGATTATTTTGCGTAACCGGGCACAGCAAATTCTTGAATTAACGGATTCGACCACGAGAGAAATCAATGATTTTGCCAAAGGACTGAAGGGCAGTCTCTCAATCGGCACCGTCTCCTCTTCCGGAGCGACCCTGCTGCATGACCGGCTGGGCGAATTCCACAAGAACTATCTGGGCGTTACTTTTGAAATTCATGAAGGCAATACATTTATGATCATCGATCTGCTGAACAAAGGCATCGTCGAAATCGGCATTATCCGCACCCCTTTTAATTCCAGCAATCTTGAATGTCTGTATCTCAATTCTGAGCCGATGATTGCTGTGATGACCCCTGATTATGACTGGAATTCAAGCGAAGCGGCTATTTCACTCGGAGAGCTTCAACATAAGCCGCTTATCATTTACCGCCGGTTTGAGCAGCTTATTCGTGAGACCTGCCTGGAGCATGGCTTTGAACCGCAAATTTTCTGCATGAACGATGATGCGCGGACCACCCTGCTCTGGGCCAACGCCGGACTTGGCATCGGAATTATTCCCAAATCTGCTTTTGAGCTGGCGAATCACGGCAATCTGATCTATAAGGAGATCCGGTGTGAAGAGCTGCATACCCGTGTAGCCGCCGTCTGGATCAAGGACAAGTATTTGTCGTCGCTGGCTACCAAGTTTATCGAGACCTTCCGGGCACGCTGAACCCTGAACATAACATTCCCGCTCGCGGCAGCAGTGCAGTTATCCGGCCCGGACATTCTGGAGGATGTCCAATTTCTGCTTCCTTCATCCTGTCCTTCATCCTGTCCTTCAGGCCGCTCCACCCTGCATCACGCTGGCAGAATCCGGGATTCTGACGTTTCACACCGCATGGACTAAATGTTGTACTTCTTACAACTTGGCTACCTCGATACCTGGGTGTTCAGACAGATTGTTGTATGAAATACAAGAATTGTCCCGCTAATCCGCCCGGTGGAGCATAAATGCTTCCTTTTATACAACAATCTTGAATTATATCCGGGATTATAGTGGAATTGTTGTATTTTGGGCAGGATTTTATAAGTGATAGTTTTAAGTTCCGCTTATTTAAAACTAATCAATCCGGAGGAGTGAAGCTAATGCTTCCCACAAAGAGATCATTAGTCACAGCGGTTATTTCCACTGTAATATTTTACTCTTCAGGAATTGCAGCTGGAGATATTTCAGAATTGAGTAGTAAGGAAGAAGGAGTAATAACCGCTCACGACACAGAACGATTGAAATCATTGGGAATACAACTTAATCCGCCAACATCAAGTAATATGGTAATTACAAAGAAACAAGCTATTTCCTTAGCGCACACGAGTGCACCAAAATTTGCTTCCGAAGCCCCTGAGGTAATTATAGAATATCAGCTGCTAACCTATCCATATTTGACTGCATTCTCAGAACAGGCGCTGAATAAGAATGCAAACCTTAGAGCAGATGGTTATTTAAACAACACACCCGTTTATATCGTGACCTTCAAAGGGATTCATGGTACCGGCCATGCTGCAAGAGGGCAAAAGGTGCCTACGTATAACGAATTCAATGTTGTAATCGATGCCAGCAGCGGTGAAACATTATTTTCATTTACTTACCAATAAAAACACCCCGCACTGGTCTGCACCAGTAGCGGGGTATTCTTGTATCGCAGGTCCTCTGGCCGGCGCGAACGCCGGTTTAGACCATGATTTTGCAAATATCGTTCGTGAACTGCACCGGATCGTTAACCTGCAGACCTTCGATCAAGAGCGCCTGGTTATACAAGAGGTTAGTGTAAAGACCCAGCTTCTCCTTGTCGCCTTCGGCAGCAGCCTTCAGCGATTTGAAGACATCATGGTGAATGTTGATTTCCAGCACCTTGTCCGCTTGTACATCCTGGCCGCCGTTAGGCATAGCCTTGAGGATTTTCTCCATCTCGATCGTCAGCTCGCCTTCTGTAGACAGGCAGACCGGATGGGATTTCAGCCGCTTGGATGCTTTGACTGCCTTCACTTTGCCGGACAGGATGCCTTGCATCGCTTCGAACAATCCCTTGTTCTCATTCTCTTCCGCTTCAGAAGGCTTGTCCTCGGCGCTTTCTTCGATCCCCAAGTCACCGCTGGAGACGTTCTTGAATTCCTTCTCTTTGTAGGACATGATCATCTTGATTGCGAATTCATCGATATCGTCGGTGAAGTAGAGGATCTCATACCCCTTGTCCAGCACCATTTCCGTCTGTGGCAGCTTCTCGATGCGTTCCACCGATTCACCGGAGGCATAGTAGATAAACTTCTGGTCTTCCGGCATTCTTTCCACATATTCAGCCAGCGTAACCAGCTTCTTCTCCTTGGAGGAGTGGAACATCAGGAGGTCCTGCAGCGTTTCTTTTTCCATACCATAGTCGTTATAGACCCCGAACTTCAGCTGTCTGCCAAAAGATTTGTAGAACGTCTCATATTTCTCACGCTCATCCTTCAGCAGGCTCAGAAGCTGGCTCTTGATCTTGCTCTTAATGTTCTTCGCAATCAGCGTCAGCTGGCGGTCATGCTGCAGCAGCTCACGGGAGATGTTCAGCGACAGATCCTCGGAATCCACCATCCCCTTGACGAAGCTGAAGTAGTCCGGCAGCAGATCTCCGCATTTGTTCATAATCAGCACGCCGTTGGAGTAGAGCTCCAGGCCTTTTTCATATTCCTTGGTGTAGTAGTCGAACGGCGTATTCTCCGGAATGAACAGGATTGCGTTATAGACCACAGCGCCGTCGGCACTGATATGAATATGCTTCAGCGGCTTGTCGAAACCGTAGCGTTTCTCTGCATAGAAGTTGTTGTAGTCTTCTTCCGTCAGCTCGTTTTTGTTCTTGCGCCAGATCGGCACCATGCTGTTCACGGTCTGCTCTTCAATAACATCGACGAATTCATTCTCGGCGTCCTCTTTAGGCTGTCTGCCGGTAATGTCCATCTTGATCGGGAAACGGATGAAGTCCGAATATTTCTTGATGATCGACTTCAGACGGTACTCTTCCAGGAACTCATCGTAGTTATCGTCTTCGGTGTTCTCTTTGATCTTCAGCGTAATTTCGGTTCCGACCGCATCCTTCTCACAAGGCTCAATCGTGTAACCGTCCGCACCCTGGGATTCCCATTTGAACGCCTGGTCGCTGCCCAGCGCTTTACTGATCACTGTAACATCGTCAGCCACCATGAATGCGGAATAGAAACCTACCCCGAATTGTCCGATGATGTTGTGTCCGTCCTTGGCTTCATTATCCTTCTTAAAAGCAAACGAGCCGCTGTTCGCGATAATCCCCAGATTGTTCTCCAGCTCTTCCTGCGTCATCCCGATTCCGGTATCGGAAATGGTTAACGTACGGCTTGCCTTATCGGCGGTCACTTTAATGTAGTAATCCTCTTTATTGAACACCAGGCCTTCGTCGGCCAGTGCTTTGTAATAGATTTTGTCGATGGCATCGCTTGCATTCGAAATCAGTTCCCGCAGAAAAATCTCCCGCTGTGTATAGATGGAGTTAATCATCATTTCCAGCAGTCTTTTGGATTCGGCTTTAAACTCTTTTTTGGCCATGAATAAATAAATCTCCTTTCAAAAATAACCTTCGGATTGCGGATCATCGTTTAGCACTCCACTCACCTGAGTGCTAACACTACCTTTTATATACCATATTCTCGTTTTTGATGTCAATATCTTGCTGCATACAGAGGTCCGCTCAAAAAAGAAATGAATTCTATTTTAGTCCATGTTAGCATTCGAAATGTACTCATTACAGCGAAAGAAAGGACAATGAAACGATGAAAATCCAGCTCGAAACGCTTCCTGCAACACGCATTGCTTATGTGCGCAGGGCAGGTCCCTATGGTCCCGGTAACAGTAAGGCTATGGAGGCCTTAAAGGAATGGGCGCAGGCACACCAGCTGCTTACCGGATCAGCCATCCTCTTCGGGATTCCCCAGGACAACCCCGACACCACCCTGCCTGAACATTGCAGATATGATGCCTGTATCAGCGTGCTTGAGAATGCCCCAGCGGATAAGTCTATTAACTACGGTGAAATCCCCGGCGGTACCTATGCGGTTGTTACTATACAACATACGGCTGAGGCAGTTCAAAAAGCATGGACGGAGATCCTCCCCGCCCTCTACGTCAGCGGACATCAGCTCGATAACCAGCGCCCGGTTATGGAGAGATATACAGGTGATATGATCAGCAATCATCTTTGCCAGTTATGTTTTCCTGTGCACTAATTTAGAAGCCGAGTTTTCCGCCATGGTAGCAGTAATAGGATCGTGCGTTAAGAGCTTGTAACCGGTTCAGCGACTGCTCTGCACTCTCCAGGTCGAAACAATACTGCGGATTCGCGACAGCCAGTTCATTCTCCTCGCTCACTGCCGCGTCACCTGTAATAACACTGCTTAGCTCAGGAAAATACAAAGAAATATGACCAGACGTATGCCCCGGGGTGGCAAGGACCTGACACTTACCATCCAGAATACACTGGCCCTCCCGGACCGTCTGATTCACCGGAACATGCCGCAAATTCTTCAATAGCTGTACAAACTCTTCACCGGACGCCTGCTCTTCTTCAGGCATCTCCACTAGCAGAGCTTCTGCTTGGACCAGACGCTCAGATTTCACCAAGCCTGAGATCGATGGGGTCTCCACTTCGCTCGCCATGACCGTAACTGACGGGTATTTCTCCACGAACTCGTACAAGGCGCCGATATGGTCATCGTCGTAATGGGTGATAATGATATTTTTCAAATTCAGGGGGTCGTACCCCAGCTTCAGGATCTCCTTCTCTATCAAAGGCATGAAAGCGGGATAACCGGTATCGACCAGGGTTAACTCTTCCCCGGATACAATGAGGCTCGGGTAAATGTAATATGGCTGTCCTTCATACTCAAACTGAATAGGTAGCTCAATGATGTTCATATGATCCTCCGCGTGTCTATATTAGAACATTACATACTGGGTTGACTCAGCCTTCCACCCTCACAGTATAGCGGCTTTAGCCTTCGCATCCTCCCGCAGCATCTGGATCAGTGACTGGAGCGGCAGCGACTTCCACTTCTTCGGATGGAGCAGGAGCTGCAGATCGAAATGAATCTCCGGATGGGCAAAAGACAGCTCGGCAAGATTCCCCCGCTCGATCTCCTCCTCAGCCACAATTCTCGGCAGCAGCGCGATACCCAGACCGTTCCGCACACAGCGCTTGATCGCTTCCAGATTCGACAGCTCAAAACCGATACGGAATACAATCCCGTGCTCCCGGAGCAGGTTCTCGAACAAGCTGCGGTAGATACAGCTCTCCTCGGAGACGATCAGCTCGCAGTTGTTGAGATCCTGGAGCGTCACCTGCGTCAGGCTTGCCAGCGGATGACTGGCAGGGGCCACGAGGACGAGCGGCTCTTCCCGGATGATTGTACGCTCAAGCAGGGTATCCGCTGTGCTGCGGTCCAGGAGGAGGCCGATATCGACCTCGCCGTCCCTGATTTTGGAGACCAGATTGGCCTCCTGCTCCGTTTGCAGATGAATGTTCAGTCCGGGGAACATGGTCCGCAGCTGCTGCAGGAACGGCGGCAAATAAAAGGCGGCAAGTGAATCAATCGTCCCGATCGTCAGCGTCCCGCCAATCTGCTGGGCGATCGTTTCTTTGGAGCGGTCGTACAGATCAAGAATCTCCACGAATAGCTTCAGCAGCTCTTCCCCCGGAGGAGTCAGGCGCAAGGCACGGCCATGCCGCTCTATCAGCGGTACGCCGTATTCCTTCTCGATCTTCTGAATCTGCATCGTTACACTGGACTGGGCATAGCCCAGTTCTTCAGCCGCACGGGTGAAGCTCTGCCGCTTCGCGACCTCACGGAAGGTCCGCATATAGGTTAAGTCCATATCATCACCCTAACATCAATATTATTGATAACCTTCATCATTTATTATAGCTAACGACGATGCAATAATCCATGGTACAGTAGGATAAAAGGATTTTACAATTTTGGAGGACGATATTCATGTTAACAGAAGAACAGATTTATGGAATCTATGTTCCCGTGGTAACCCCGTTCCATGCCGCCGGCGAGATTGATCTGGAGTCGTATCAGCGGTATGTGAACAACATCATCAAGAACAGTATTCATGGTCTGGTCGTTAATGGAACCACTGGAGAATCGCCGACAGTCAACATACAGGAATTGCAGACACTCGTGGATGCATCGCGTGAGCTTTTGAAATCCAGTCCGATCCCGCTTGTGGTGGGTACAGGTACGAACGACACCGCCTCTACCGTAGCCCGCACAGAGCTTGCCGCGAACTCAGGTGCCGATGCCGCACTGGTTGTTGTCCCTTATTACAGCCGTCCTTCACAGGAAGGCATTATCGCCCATTTCCGCAAGGCGGCTGAGGTCGGTCTCCCGGTCATCGCCTATGATATTCCCGGCCGCGCCGGAGTCGGTATGTCCGTAGACACCGCCCGTACGATCCTGGAGATGAACAATGTTGTCGGGTTAAAAGACTGCTCCGGCTCTCCGGTTCTGGTCTCCGAGCTGTCCCGCCACGGCTCCAAGCCCGTGCTCTGCGGCGATGACTTGAACTTCTTCGATATGCTGGGCTGCGGAGCCGCCGGTGGTATGCTGGCCTCGGCCAATGTACATACCGCCTCCTATCTCAGCATCTACGAGCAGTACAGAGCCGGCCAGGTTGAGGCCGCCCGGGCTGCTTTTGATCAGCTCGTGCCGCTGATGAAGCTGCTGTTCAAGGAATCCAACCCGGCGCCGATCAAATGGCTGCTCAGTGCACGCGGCGAGATCTCCTCCGACACGCTCCGCCTGCCGATGACCTCCATCAGCGCTGCGCTGCGCGAAGAGCTGGGTGCTTATCTCGCCGGGTAACTTCTTCTGCTCATTATGGTAACGATAAAGGCAACATCGGCGAAACCGCCGCTTCTCAGTCAGGGACTGGAAAGCGGCGGTTTTTGCGTGCTCTTCTACTAATAATGATTGACGAGTAAGTAATGTTTTACGAGACGCTTCCTTACAATTTCTCAATACGCAATTGGTGAAGGGAGTATGGCTAAAGTATGCAGAAAACCACGAACGGTAGAGTTAACGAACCCATTGTATGCGATAAACCGAGTACATTGCGTCACCGTAAAGCTTAACGAACCCATTGTATACGATAAACCGAATACATTACGCGTCCGCAGAGGTATACGAACCCATTGTATACGATAAACCGAATACATTACGCATCCGCAAAGGTATACGAGCCGATTGTATGCGATAATCCGAGTACATTGCGCATCCGCAAAGGTTTTACCTCAAATCAAATAAAACAGCCTCCCAAGGGAAGGCTGCAGTTTATCTTTACATTATTCATCTCAAAGAGTTATTGAGATCTGCCTGCTTTGGCCGCAGGACGGTTGCCAGGTCTATTGCCGGACTGGCTGGAACGGCCGTATTGGCCTCCAGCCGGCTTGTTGCTCTGGTTGCCGCCTGGACGGGCGGCAGATCTTTCGCCCGGCCGGCTGCCGGAGCCTGCTCTATTGCCGGACTCGCCAGCAGGCCGGCTGCTGCCTGCTCCGCTGCCTGCATAGCCACTGCCCGACGCGCTTTTCGCTCCACTGCCTGCATAGCTACTGCCCGACGCGCTTTTCGCTCCGCCGTTACCGCCGCCCTGCTTGCCTTGCGAGAACCATTCCGATTTCGGCTTGCGTGCCGGATTCGTTTTGGCTTTCTGCGACGGTTTGGCCGGTGCTTTGCCTGGACGGTCTGCCAGCAATGCCAGATTGCTCTTGGACATCGGATAAGCATGATCCTTCACTTCCGGAATCACCTTGCCGATCAGCTTCTGGATATCCTTCAGATATGGAATTTCCTCAGCTTCGCACAGCGAGATGGCAACTCCGCTCATTCCCGCACGGCCGGTCCGGCCAATACGGTGAACATAGGTTTCCGGAATATTCGGCAGGTTGAAGTTGATGACATGGGACAGCTCATCAATATCAATTCCGCGGGCGGCGATATCTGTAGCCACCAGCACACGTGTCGCGCCACTCTTGAAGTTTCTCAGCGCATTCTGGCGGTCATTCTGCGATTTGTTGCCGTGAATGGCCTGAGCGGTAATATTGATCCGGGTCAGATCGCGGGTTACCCGGTCAGCTCCACGTTTGGTGCGGGTGAAGACGAGCGCGGACACGATCGAAGGATCCTGCAGCAGACGGTTCAGCTGATTCTGCTTATTGCCGTTCTCCAGCAAATAAATCGATTGCTCGATTCTGTCTACGGTCGAAGATACCGGAGTAATCTCAATTTTCACCGGGTCCACCAGCAATGTCTTCACCAGCTGAGAGATCTCTGCCGGCATCGTTGCCGAGAAGAACAGCGTTTGCTTCTTGGCTGGCATCTTGGCAATAATCCGCTTCACGTCATGAATGAAGCCCATGTCCAGCATGCGGTCCGCTTCATCCAGCACGAGAATCTGCACATGCTGCAGATCCACATGTCTCTGGCTGATCAGATCGATCAGTCTGCCCGGTGTAGCAATCAGAATATCTGCGCCCTGGCTAAGCGCTCGTTCCTGGGCCTTCTGGGATACCCCTCCGACAATCGCTGTCGAGCGGATCGTTGTGAACTTGCTGTACGCCTGAATATTCTCGGAGATCTGCAGAGCTAGCTCTCTGGTCGGGGTCAGAATCAGGGAACGGATACGTTTCGCTCCGCCGGTTCTGGCCGGCTGCTGACTGAGCAGCTGAATAATCGGCAATGAAAAAGCTGCGGTTTTCCCGGTACCCGTCTGGGCGCAGCCCAGAATATCTCTGCCGGCCAAGGCCGCAGGGATGGATTCCTCCTGAATTGGAGTCGGGGATGTATAGTTTTCCAGGCTCAGTGCCTTGAGAATCGGGGGAATCAAGTTCAAATCGTTAAATGTCATTTTATCTCCTTAATTTTGAGTACATATATTAGCAAGCCATTAATCACTGTATATATCATCTGCGGCGTCTCCACATAGCGCTCGTCAAAGTCATAACACATAATGATAACACGTTTAGCCATTAAAAAGAAGCGATACTTTCATCGCTCCTCTTCAAAACCAATATTTATCTGTTACAACCGGACTTTTTTCAGCTGTTCTTTAATGCTTTTCACCGGGTCGCCGAGGAATATCCGGGTGTAGTGTATCTCACTCCCTTTATTCGACAAAAGCACAAAAAAAGCAGAGGATTTCTCCCCTGCCCGTTGCCTTGCAATAATATTATAAGACTAATCTACGATTTCTGCAGTATCGCCGTTATTGGCACCTGCAGCGTTAGCTTCGTCGGTGTCGATATGCATATCAAGCTTGAAATTGTCGGATACACGGGCGATTACGTTCTCCAGCACCAGGCCGCGTTCGCCGCCAAGGCGTACCTTCAGGAGCTGCTTGTCGGCAATGCCCCAAGCTTCTGCTTCAGAAGTGTGGAAGTGGATGTGACGGGCTGCCACAATGACACCTGTCTCCAGTTCAACTTCACCGGCTGGACCTTTGATAGTAATGCCTGGTGTTCCTTCAATATGGCCGGATTCACGTACAGGTGCCTTCACGCCGAGGCTGAATGCGTCTGTGCGCGATACTTCCAGCTGGGAAGCCGGACGGGCCGGGCCGAGAATTCTCACTTTGTCGAACTTACCTTTGGTACCGATTACTGCTACTTGCTCATTTGCTGCGAATTGTCCTGGTTGGGAAAGGGGTTTGAACTCAGTCAATTGGTAACCTGCGCCAAACAATGCTTCCACATGCTCCTGCGTAAGGTGAATATGTCGGGCCGACACACCTACGGATACAGTCTTGCTCATTTTTAAGTCACTCCTTGTATTTTCTCTAGTATCTGTACAAGCCACTGAACATTATACATCTTATTACCCATAAAAAAAAAGACCCTCATCACAATGAGCGCCTTTTTTTCGACATTTTACGATCCGATAAACGGATTGTCATAGTTTTGCCATTTTATAACCCCTCTGGTGGGGACAGCGGATTCGATCCCGCAGAAGAAGGCAGATGCGTTCTTAGGAAAGTCAGCGCATTCCCGCTCAACCAGCCTTTCACCTCATCCTCGGGATAGTACCTCAGCAGCAAGTCGGTAAACTCCGCATATTTGCCCGGATGCTCAAGGCCCTCGACCCACATCTCAATGCCGTCAAAATCTGAGCCGAACATGAGCTGCTTCGAGCCTCCCAGCGCGCAGACATGTTCAATATGCCTCCGCATATCATCAATTTTCGCCCTTCCCCCGTCACGTACAAACCAGGGGACAAAGGTTAATCCCATCCGCCCGTCCACCGCAATCAGCGCCTGGATCTGCCCGTCGCTCAAATTGCGGGGATGGCCGCAGATGGCCGCGCTATTGGAATGTGAAGCTATGAACGGGCGTTTACTACGTTCCGCCAGCTCCCAGAAGCCTGCCGGTGCCAGATGGGACACATCCAGCAGCATGCCGCTTCCATTGCACCACTCGATCAGCTGCCTCCCCTTCTCCGTGAAACCGCCGTTGCGCTGCTCCAGCACACCATCCGCAGCCCAGTTAGCGTAATTCCAGGTTACCCCCAGAAAACGTACTCCCAGCTCAAAGCACAGCTGTGCATAGAACAGATTGCCCTCCAGACCGTCCACGCCCTCCAGAGAGAGCATCCCGAAGGCAGGACCTGTAAGTATCTGTTCATCTGCCTCTTCCTTCCAGCGGAGCCACTGCAGGCCCCCTGGGCCAACTACCTTCTGCCGGAATAATTCAATTTGCCCGAGAACATCCTCAAACTTCGCTCTCCCGCGGTCCGCCGACAAATAAACCGCAAAAACCTGAAGTTCGACATTCCCCTCCACCAGCCGCTCCGCTGTCACGTCCAGACGGGGGTCATTCTTGAAATCTATCTCCGGACTGGCCTGTAGCTTGCTTAAGGCATCGCAGTGGAAATCCGCCACTCTCAGCTTCTTGACACTCACTGTAAAGATCATCTCCCTTCTCTTGAAGAACAGAATAACGGTGGAATCTCTTATTTATAAGTGTATGCCACAGCATCAGGGATGAGACGGGACAGTAAGTGGAAGCGGCTACAAAGCATATACATTCTTATATCAAAATAACCCCACAAAGTGGGGCACCCCAAAAATACAAAAACCTGTTTACAGTGTAAACAGGCTCAATCTAAAAAGGTCATATAATTATCTGGGTTCAACAATAAGTTTGATCGCCGTCCGGTCTTCCCCATCAATCACTATATCCGTAAAAGCCGGGATACAGATCAAGTCGACTCCGCTAGGTGCGACAAATCCCCGGGCGATGGCAACTGCTTTGACTGCCTGGTTCAGTGCTCCTGCTCCAATAGCTTGTAGCTCGGCCGATCCACGTTCGCGAAGAACACCTGCTAGTGCGCCAGCAACGGAATTTGGATTGGATTTAGCTGATACTTTTAATACATCCATAGTAAGTACCTCCCCTGGGAAAATGATGGTGTTCTTCTTCCACTACAGTAGATGTTATTCGCGAGAGAAGATTTAATTCCTTCTTTTTGCGGACCTCTCTGGAGAAATTAGTTCAAAAGATACTCTTTTTCGATATAATAAATATCACACTTTACCCAAAACAAGCGACTTTTCCCGAAAACCCTGATTCTTTGTAAATCCTCTAGCTCATCACCCATTCATCTTCACGCAGCCGGATCTTCTCCAGTCGTGTCGCCTTACCCGTAGCTTCATCAAGTTCTGCAAATAAACCGTGCAGCTGCCATTTGCCTTCGTCGACTACAAACCGGGAGGGAAGCTGAGTTGTAAATTTATAGATGATCGCATCCTTTTCCATACCCAGAATTCCTTCTCTTGAACCAACCATGCCCGCATCTGTCAAATAAGCCGTGCCTCCAGGCAGGATCACATCGTCATTGCTCTGTACATGAGTGTGCGTGCCTACAACGATTGAGGCGAGGCCATCCATGAAATAGCCCATTGCTATTTTTTCGGAGGTGGCTTCAGCATGGAAATCAACCAGAATACATTTATGCTCTCTGCGCAGCTCTTCCACAATCTCCTCGCCAATGCGGAAAGGATCATCAATCGCCGGAAGGAAGGTGCGGCCCTGCAGGTTCACAATTGCCAGCTGTTTGCCGTTGCCTTTAACGACTGTGTACCCTCTGCCCGGAGTGCCCGGCGGAAAATTAGCCGGACGGATGATCCGCGGCTCGTCATCAATGAACTCAAAGATATCCTTGTTGTCCCAGGTGTGATTGCCCATCGTAATCCCGTGCACACCCCAGTTGAAAAATTCATTGGCTATAGCCGCTGTGATCCCTCTTCCGGCTGCTGCATTCTCACCATTGGCAATAATAATATGCGGCTGATATTTACTTTTCAGAGATGGCAGCATTTCACGCAGTGCCTTTCTGCCCGTATTGCCAACGATGTCACCGATAAATAAAACTTTAATGATTTTCTCCTCCTAAAAGTTTAGTAAGCATCAGCTTCTTGGATTTTCACTTCGTACAAAACTCGCATCGAAAGCATACTCTTAAGTTTTGTAAGCATCAGCTTTTGGAATACTCCTCGTACAAAACTTATTTATAAGTTTAATTTCACCGATTCTGCATGGTTCCAAACTCAGGGCTTACCCGCCTGACTATGGTTCAACTCATGCGTCCGCTAGCGGTATGCAAGAAAAAAGGCCCCGCAGGGGGGCCGATTTCCTTGCTTATTTAGCGTATTCTACAGCACGTGTCTCACGAATAACGGTAACCTTGATATGACCCGGATAATCCAGCTCACTCTCAATCATCTTCGTAATGTCACGGGCCAGACGGAAAGCTTCCGCATCATCAATCTTCTCAGGCTGTACCATTACGCGGACCTCGCGGCCTGCTTGTATAGCATAGGATTTCTCAACGCCTTCGAAGGACTCGGAGATCTCCTCCAGCTTCTCCAGACGTTTGATGTACGTTTCCAGGGTTTCGCGGCGTGCGCCGGGACGTGCAGCCGACAATGCATCAGCAGCTCCGACCAGCATAGCAATCACCGAGGTAGCTTCGACATCTCCATGATGGGACGCGATACTGTTGATAACCACCGGATGTTCTTTGTACTTTTTCGCCAGTTCGACGCCGATTTCAACATGCGAGCCTTCTACTTCATGATCAAGCGCTTTGCCGATATCATGCAGCAGTCCGGCACGTTTTGCAAGCACGATGTCTTCCCCAAGCTCACCGGCCATAAGTCCAGTCAAATAAGCAACCTCCATGGAGTGCTTAAGTACGTTTTGACCGTAGCTCGTACGGAATTTCAGACGGCCCAGAATTTTGATCAGATCCGGATGCAGACCATGAACGCCAACCTCGAAGGTAGCTTGTTCACCGTATTCACGAATCCGCTCATCCACTTCTTTGCGGGATTTCTCCACCATTTCTTCAATCCGTGCCGGATGGATACGTCCATCAGCCACCAGTTTCTCAAGTGCTGTACGGGCCACCTCACGGCGGATCGGATCAAATCCTGACAGTATAACCGCTTCCGGCGTATCATCAATAATGAGATCAATCCCCGTAAGAGTTTCCAGGGCGCGGATGTTACGGCCTTCGCGGCCAATAATCCGGCCTTTCATCTCTTCATTCGGCAATGTAACAACAGAAACCGTGGTTTCTGCCACATGATCAGCTGCACAGCGTTGAATAGCCAGTGTAATAATCTCGCGGGCTTTCTTGTCCGCTTCTTCCTTGGCCTGCTGTTCTATTTCCTTAATCATCTGAGCAGTTTCATGGCGAACTTCCTGTTCTACATTGCTGAGAATGATACTTCTGGCATCATCGATGCTCAGATTGGAGATACGTTCCAGCTCAGTAACTTGATTCTTGTAAATAACATCAATCTGCTGTTGGGTTTCATCAATTCGTTTCTCTTTGTTAGCTACTTGTTCTTCTTTTCGTTCAAGCGATTCCATTTTTTTATCCAGCGATTCTTCCTTTTGCAGCAAACGTCTCTCTTGCCGTTGGATTTCATTCCGACGTTCACGAGTTTCTTTCTCAGCTTCGGTACGGATTCTATGAACTTCGTCCTTAGCCTCGAGTACCGTTTCCTTCTTCAGCGCCTCCGCCTCTTTCTTCGCGTTCTCCACGATGACTACGGCTTCTTTCTCTGCGCTTGAAATCTTAGCTTCTGCAAGGGATTTACGAATAAAATAACCGAATCCAAAGAATGCTGCAGCTACAACGAGAACGATAATGACCCAGATCACTGTTTCCATCTGTTCACCTCCTCGTTGATATCCTCCAAGGCTTACCCTTGGGTATTTGTGCAGTTGTTAAACTATCCGTTCATCACCATACAAAAAACCGGTAATACACCGATTGCCATACTGCACATGCTGCACATGCACACTGCCCGCCTTATCCGGCGATTACATTTCATATGAGTTGTACGCGAACCGGATCATAAGAGTCTGCTTTTTGGGAAGGAAAAAGGATTCTTAGTTTATGCCGATTCATGTTATATTTTATTATTTATAAAAAGACATTGTCAAGAGAGTCGATAAACGCATTAAAGTCAAGAGAATCAATCCAGATCGAAAATCTCCTCTTCTTCCCCCGCAGAATCCTCTTCCGCACGTAGAATCTGGATCACCTGGCGTACCATTTCACCGGAGAATCCTCTGCGCATCAGAAAGGCTCCCGTCTTGCGCCGCTTCTCATTTATATCTCCCCGGAGCAAATTCCATTTCTTCCGCCCGGTCTGCAGTGCGCTCTCCATTTCCTGCTCAGGGGTGATCTGATCCAGTGCTTCAGAGATCAGCGATTTATCAATCCCCTTCTCGCGAAGCTCCTGGCGGATCCACATTTTGCCCTTACGCTGGTTCGTTATGCGCTGTTCCGCCCACTGCTTGGCATACAGGGGGTCATCCAGAAGCCGCTCCTCCTGCAGCCGCAGCAGAACTTCGGCAATAACAGTCTCCCCTATTTCCTTCTCCCGTAAACGGCGGGCCATTTCCTGTGCCGTTCTGGGCTTGCGTTCCAGGTATTTCAGACCTTCTACATAGGCCCGCTGGCGTTCATCGGCAGCAACAATTTCCTCCAGATCCGCCTTCACAAACGAGCTTCCGGAAATCATCCGGTATTTAATCATGACATCTTCATGAACAGTCACGTTATAGGCACCGAAATGAATCAAATAACGGTAGTTCGACTTCTTCAGACGCTCTACACGCGTAATTACCAGTTCCTCATCTTCGGGAAAATCGGCCAGAATCTGTACATCCTGTTCATCCGGCTCAGAATCCAATTGTATCACCATAACTGTCACTCACCTCGTTAACATAGACATAATGCCCGATTAATTTACGAAAAAGCGCCCTGCTCATTCATCACAGGGCGCCTTATATCTTATCTTCATTATTATAATTAAATTGCTAAGGACCTGCAGCTTACATTATTCAATCTCAAGCAACAATTTCTCTTCTTCCTCTTGCTCTGCAACCACATCAGCTTCTGTTGGTGCAGCTACCAGAGTAGATAAGTTACTTGCTTCGCGGATCTTATTCTCAATCAACAGAGCAATATCCTGATGTTCTTTCAGGAACTGCTTAGAGTTCTCACGGCCTTGGCCAAGACGCTCGCCCTCATAAGAATACCAGGCGCCGCTCTTGTTGACGATATCCATCTCAGTACCGATATCCACAAGGCTTCCCTCTCTGGAAATTCCTTCGCCGTACATGATATCCACATCCGCTTGCTTAAACGGAGGCGCTACCTTGTTCTTCACGACTTTGATCTTGGTGCGGTTACCCACAACATCGTTCCCCATCTTAATGCTCTCTACCCGGCGTACATCGAGACGAACGGAGGAGTAGAATTTCAGAGCGCGTCCACCCGGAGTGGTCTCAGGGTTACCAAACATAACTCCGATCTTCTCACGAAGCTGGTTAATGAAGATGGCAATCGTGTTGGATTTGTTAATGGCACCCGAAAGCTTACGCAATGCCTGGGACATCAGACGGGCCTGCAAACCTACGTGGGAATCTCCCATGTCGCCTTCGATTTCGGCCTTCGGTACCAATGCTGCAACGGAGTCCACAACGATGATGTCTACAGCTCCACTGCGAACGAGAGCTTCAGCAATTTCCAGTGCCTGTTCGCCCGTATCCGGCTGGGATAGCAGCAATTCATCAATGTTAACGCCAAGCGCATTCGCATACTTAGGGTCAAGGGCATGCTCCGCATCGATGAAAGCAGCTTGTCCGCCAAGCTTCTGTACTTCTGCGATAGCATGAAGTGCAACGGTCGTCTTACCGGATGATTCCGGTCCGTATACTTCAATAATGCGTCCTTTGGGAAGTCCGCCAATACCTAGTGCAATATCAAGTGCCAAAGATCCGCTAGGTACAACTTCCACTTTCATGTGAGTGGATTCTCCCAGTTTCATGATCGAACCTTTACCGAATTGTTTTTCTATTTGACGAAGCGCCATATCAAGCGCTGCACGACGATCTGACAATCAGACCACTTCCTTCACTGTTTATAGTATTATAATAACGTGTTTTGGAGGTCTTGCCAAGCTTTTTTTCGAACATACATTCGTTTTTTTTGTCTCCCGGGTTAATACTCCCTTTTATTGTAAGCCTCCTTCCGGATGATAGACACACAAGCTTAATCCTCAAAAGGTCTCACGCGGTGGATCATAGAGGTCACGCCAGCGGGGAATATAAACAAAGAACCGCAGCAGAGAATTTCTATGCCACGGTTCTTCCGTATGAACAAATTATATACCGGCCCGGTTGATTATTGCAAGGCCGATCCTTCAAGCGGGGTTGCCACCTTGCGTTCCTCCAGCCGGCGCCAGAGGCGGTACAGCAAAGCCTTGACTGTACGCAGGCGGATATTCTCGCGGGTTCCCTTGAGATTCAGCTCGTATACCTCCGTCTTCCGGCCGCGTTCGGCCAGTCCGACGAACACAAGCCCCACAGGCTTCCGTTCGGAATAGCCCGGCCCGGCTACACCGGTAACAGACAAGCCAAAGTCACTATCCCCGATCATCCGCACCTGCTCTGCCAGCACTTCGGCTACCTCACGGCTGACCGCACCGGGTGCATCAGGACCCTCCAGCATAGCTGCAGGCACATTCAGCAGCTTCTTCTTCAAATCGTTCGAATAACAGACGATTCCACCGGCGAACATGGATGCACTGCCCGGGATGTTCGTAATGCTCTCCATCAGCAGTCCGCCCGTGCAGCTCTCAGCAGCACTAAGCGTCAGGCCTGCATCCGCCATCCAGTCGACAATCAGCTGTTCCAGCGGCACATCAATATTGGCATACAGATTCTCCGGCAGAATATCGGCAATCTTCTTCTCCAGCACATCAAGCTTAACCATAGCCTCACGCTCAGACGGAGCTTTGGTGGAAATACGCACTGTCACTTCGCCTTCCTTGGCGTAAGGAGCAATCGTAGGATCGCTCTGGCCGCGGATCAGGTCAATCAGCTTGTCCTCCAGCAATGATTCGCCAATGCCTGCAAACTTAAGCATCTTGGAGTAGATCGGCATTTCGCTGGTCAGTGCATGCTGCTGCAGCCAAGGCTTGGCTTTATCTGTGAACATCGGCTTCATCTCCCGGGGAGGACCCGGCAGTACGATGTAATACTTGTTATCTTCTGCAAAAGCAATACCTACCGCAAGGCCGATTTCATTAGACAACGGTGTCGTTCCTTCAATCACCAGCGCCTGCTTGCGGTTATTCTCGGTCATGACAATCTTGCGGTCATCGAAGAAGCGCTGCACATGATCCATAGCAAGCTGGTCGATATGAAGGGTACGGCCAAGCGCAGCAGCAAGTGCATCTTTGGTCAGATCATCCTCCGTCGGTCCGATTCCGCCGGTGAACAATATAATATCCGCACGGTTCCGTGCAATCTCAATTGCTTCCAGAAGACGGTTCTTGTTGTCCCCGACTACGGTCTGAAAATATACATCAATCCCTAACGCAGCCAGCTCTATTGAAAGAAACTGGGCATTGCTGTTAACTATCTGTCCAAGCAAAAGTTCTGTTCCAACGGCAATAATTTCCGCTTTCATAGCTGGCGTTCTCCTCCTGATTGTAGAAATCATGCAAAATTCAAGCAGCTTGGCAAACTTCAGGCATTATGAAGCTGCAGCAAGTCCTTGTTCTTCACGAAATAATCAATACCCGAATAGATGGTGATAATCGCTGCAGCCCAAATCGCAATATCATCCACCGGGATGCTGACGAACTGGAACGGGAAATTGTTAAGCAGAAGCAGCGAAATCGCGACAATCTGAGTGACTGTCTTTATCTTGCCCCATTTGCTCGCGGCCACTACTTTACCTTCAAGCAATGCCACCTGGCGCAGGCCGGTCACAGCAAATTCACGGCTGATGATGACAATGGCAATCCAGGAATCACATCTTCCCAGCTCTACCAGCGAGATCAATACTGCAGAGACCAGCAGCTTGTCTGCAAGCGGGTCCAGCAGTTTGCCGAGATTGGTGACCATGTTATACTTTCTGGCTATGTACCCGTCTATTCCATCTGTACTGGCGGCAAGCAGGAAAATAACAGCTGCAATCAAATGATTAATTGAAAGCTGAAATGAGCCCCAATGTATCGGTTCCGGATAGAAGCTGAAATCCACCAGCAGAAAAAACATCATAATCGGGATAAGACAAATACGTGCTAGCGTGATGCGGTTGGGCAAATTCACTGAAGTTCCTCCCCTGATCCATACGAATCCGATATTCCACAATTTTCTTCAAAACTGCTTTAGCTAGTATATTATAGCCATAAATAAGTGTCAAAAAAACATAAAACACCCCGCAAAGTAAGGTGCGTATACACTGCGGGGTACGTAAGCTTACTTTAAATTGTTAAACTGCAGATCGAGCGGCAAATCAGCTTTGCGCAGGAGCTGGATAATTTGCTGGAGGTCATCGCGGCTTTTACCGGTAACACGGATCTGATCCCCTTGAATGGTGCTCTTCACCTTTAGTTTGGAGTCACGGATCAAGATATTAATCTTCTTCGCGTTCTCCTGATCAATTCCCTGCTTCAGGCCCAGACGCTGGCGTACAGTGCCCAGTGAGGCGGGTTCTACTTTGCCAAAATCCATATTTTTCAGTGTAATTCCTCGCTTAACCATTTTCGACTGCAGGATATCAATAACCGCATTTAGCTTGTATTCATCCTCTGAAGCGATGATCAGCGCATCTTTTTCCAGCTTTAGACTGCTTTTGCTGTTCTTGAAATCGAAGCGGTTATCAATTTCCTTCTCCGTCTGATGGACCGCATTGGTCAATTCCTGCATATCCATTTTGGATACAATGTCGAATGAACTTTCCGAACTCATGATTCCACGTCCTTTGCTTACATTTAGTCTGTTCCTATTATATGAGAAAGGGACTCCTAAGTCTAATACTGGAAAGAAAAGCACCACAGGCATTACAAAACAACCCCACAAAGTGGGGCCCTGGCTTCCAGAGATAGAACGTAAAAGAGATAGAGCGTATAACTATGTATTAAGGATTACATTATAAAAAACACGTCTCCCGAAGCAAACTCCGGGAGACGCTCACATCCAGGTATTATCTGCTGCGTGCAGGAGCCCGGAACATATCCAGAATCCCGAGCACAATATGTGCCAGTCCGAAGCCCAGAATACCATAGCCCCAGGCACTCGGTGTCAGATAATAACCGAGGAGACTGACAATAATGCCAAGTCCTGTTACGATCCAGCTGACGGTCATGAGAGAATACACCTCACTTTGGAGTAAGAACTGTAAATCATTCCTAGGTTCTCCAATCCGCCGAAACCTATACATTGGATTTGCTATTCGGTTGTGGCACTCTCACCGTCAGAAGCAGCATTAGCTGCATCATCAGTGCCGGAGGCAGAAGTTCCGTCATCCAGCTCCAGGAGCAGCCGGGACGATGTTTTGCCATCGGTAATAACTTGTCCGTTTACTGAAATTGTGGTAGCCGGGGAGTAGCCGGATTTGATGTACATTCCTGCACTTCCGAGCGTAAAGCTCATATTATCGCCAGCCTTAGTGTTCCCGAAGCTTAGCTTCTCCCCCTTGGAGTTCTCGCCCTGGTAGACTTCAAGCCAGCTGACTCCCGTCGCGGCAATCTCTACCTGAACCGAGCTTCCCGCAGGTGCCGTAACCTTATAGATTGTCGTTTTGCCCGACTTGCGGTCCTCTGTAACCGTTATGGACTGCGTGGACGGAGTCGGGGAAGGCACCGGAGTAGCAGTTGGTGCAACAGTCGCATTTGCTCCAGTATCCGTAGTAGCTGTAGCTGCTGCACCGCCGCCGGCCGCTGTGGCTGAAGGCTGAACCTTCGCCGGATCTTGCGTAGCGGCAGTCAAACTCCCCGAATCCGTTTTGTCCGCCTCTTCTTTATTCATCGTTGAAGATGCATACAGATAGATGACCACAAGGATTAAGACAGGAAAGGTCCACATCAGCAAGGTAGGCAGCCACTTGGCATTCCGTTCGGTTTCAGGCTTGCGGCTCCGCTTCTGGATCACTGTCTCCATGGTGGTATCGACGGGAGCCGCAGGCACATTGCCGTGCTCCTCCATCAGTTCATCCGGGTTTACCCCGACCGCTTCAGCATAGGTTTTGATAAAGGCCCGGACATAGAAACTTCCCGGAAGCACTTTATAATCACCTGCTTCGATGGCTTCCAAATATTTTTTGCGGATCTTTGTTACTTCCTGGACATCATCAAGACTCATCCCTTTTTGCAGACGCGCCTCCTTCAAATGCCGGCCCAGTTCCGACATACCATCACCCCCTAAAAATATAGTATATATTAAAGATCATCACTGTAGCTTGTCGTAAACGACTCGTACAATATCTCTTCGTTCGGCGTATTGCGCAGCTCGATAATGATATCGAAATCATCAAAGGTGTATTCGGATTCCCGCACAAAAATATCCGGATGCTCAATCACCTTGGTGCTCGGCATGCTCATGACATTCTGCAGCAGGTTGTAATGCTTCTCATTTGAACGGATGGTACTTACGATTCCGTCAATGATAAATACATTGTTCGGGTTCAGCTCATCATCCGCCAATTGGCTCCGTACCGTCTGTCGCAGCAGCGTAGACGAGACAAAAGTCCAGCGCTTCATGGCGCATACACTGCCGGCAATAATAGATTCTGTCTTGCCTACACGCGGCATGCCTCGTAGACCTATAACCTGATTCCCTTCCCGCTTAAACAATTCACCGAGGAAATCCACCAGCAGTCCGAGCTCATCGCGGGTGAAGCGGAAGGTCTTGCGGTCATCCGAATCGCGGTCAATATATCGTCCATGACGGACGGCAAGCTTATCCACAAGGCGCGGAGAACGCAGTGCCGTTACCGTTATATTATCAACTTTTTTGAGCATTTCGCCCATCAGCATGATCTTCTCATCGTCACTGGTTTCCAGCAACATCCCGCGGGTTTTGCCTTCAACACCGTTAATGGTCAGGATATTAACTTCCAGCATTCCCAGCATTGAAGCGATATCTCCAAGGAGACCGGGTCTGTTCTTATGTATCTTGTACTCCATATACCACTGTTTATATTCCACTTTAGCGCACCTCATAGATTCCTTTTCCCTGCATGTCACTTTCGCTACACGGGTCATGTTAATGATATATAAAAAAATTTTGAAAGGCAAGGACACTGTTGTAATAATTGCAGAAAAGCTCCCGCAAGGGGAGCTTCTTCCGCATGCTTATGCGTTTTTCTTTGCCAGTTTGACCATGAGTCCAGCAATGGTATGCTTCTCATCATCCGTTCCGACATCCCAGAGCTCTTTGATGGCCCGGTTGGAATAGTTGCCCGGATCGACCTTCTTATCGAGGAATTCCCCGATTTCAAAAGCCAGCTTGGTGATGGTCTCGTCGCTCATCCCCATTTTTTCGGCCTGAATGACCCGGTCTCCCAGAAAGCTTTTCCAGGTATCAAAGTTCTTCACTACGGAATCTGTTGACATCTTAAATCCTCCTCAAGTTGTAATGATATTGAGATTTAAAAGCAACAGTTATAATATGTCTCAAGCCGGAAGTTCTTATGCTGGAGCATTTCTCCAGAACTCATGCTGCCTGGCCTTAAGTAATCCAGCCGCCGTTCGGACTGATGATCTGGCCGGTAATATAGCCCGATTCAGGCAGCGCCAGAAAATAAACCAGCGATGAGATATCTTCAGGAGAAGCAAGCCTCCCCGCAGGGATCTCATCCTCCAGCATCTTCACCTCATCCGCCTGCAGATTGGCCAGCATGGCCGTGTGGACCGCTCCCGGTGCAACGGCATTGACTGTAACCTTGGAAGGTGCCAGCTCCTTCGCCAGCGCCTTGGTGAAAGCATTCACTCCGCCCTTGCTGGCCGAATACGCCACTTCACAGGAAGCGCCCGAAATCCCCCATACGGAAGAAACATTAATAATCCGCCCGTAACGCTGGGAGACCATATAAGGCATGAAAATCTGGCTGCACATAAAGGTGCCCTTCAGATTCACCGCCATAATATCGTCCCACTCTTCCTCCGTTACATCGGCCAGCATGCCATAATGCGCCTTCCCGGCATTGTTGACCAGGATATCCGGCATCATGCCGCTGGCCTCAAGCCGCTCGGCCATACGCACAAGCTGGCTGCGGTCCTTCATATCCGCAGCCACAGTCATCACCTTTGCCCCCAGCGCCATACACCGCCGGGCAACATCATTCGCCGCTTCATGCGAATTCATATAATGAATCACAATGTTCATGCCTACCGAAGCAAATCGCTCGGCGATGGCTCCTCCGATTCCCCCGCTGCCTCCGGTAATGAGCACTGTCATTTCGCCAATCGCTTTGCTGCCCTCTCCCGGTAATGCCATTAAGGACTCACCACAAGCGACACAGCCAGCTGCTCCCAGTCCACATGATTACGCAGCCGGTCATTCACTTCCTCCAGCGTGATCGATTCATAGAGGGGAAGCACTTCGAACAGATCTCCGCCGCGGAACTGGTAACGGGTGAACTCATGGGCAATGCTCTCCGGCGAATTCAGCATACGCAGATAGCCGCCGATTTTCTTTTTGCGGGCACGCTCGAAATCCTTCTCTGCGAAGCCCGTCTCCTGGATATGACCAACCTCTTCTTTGATCCGGTCAAGCAGCAGGCCCGGATCTTTGGTATCGCCGCCGATTGCCGAGAACGCATATTGCGGGGAGCTGTTGAATTCATGGCCGAAGCTGTCCGAGATCAGCTCCTCATCATAGAGCTTCTGATACAGCGCCGTACTGCTGCCGAGCAGCAGATCCAGCATCAGTCTGGTGGTCAGATCACGGCGAACTGCCGCCTCACCCGTGAGGCCATCCACCTTTTCCTTGAACCCGAACATCATTTTGGGAATGGAGACCGCGAGCCGGCTCTCCACATGCTTCGATGCAACCTCATGCGGCTCCTGCTCGAAGATACGGGTGATTTCACCCTGCTTCTCATAATTTTTACCCTTTTGATTGTTGCGGATCAGTTCAAATACCTTCTCAGGATCGACACCGCCGACAATGAACAGCAGCATATTACTGGGATGGTAGAAGGAGTTGTAACAGGTATACAGCGTTTCTTTGGTGATGGTAGCAATCGACTCGATAGTTCCGGCAATGTCAATATGAACCGGATGTTTGGCATACATCGCTTCGATCAGTCCGAAATACACACGCCAGTCCGGGTTATCCGCATACATGTTAATCTCCTGGCCGATGATCCCTTTTTCCTTCTCGACATTCTCATCCGTGAAATAAGGACGCTGCACAAAATCAACGAGGGTACTGAGATTCTGCTCAATGTTCTCCGTCGCCGAGAAAAGGTATACCGTCTGGTCAAAGCTGGTGAATGCATTCGCAGATGCGCCGTTGGAAGCAAAGGTGGCAAAGATATCGCCTTCGGGCTCTTCGAACATTTTGTGCTCCAGGAAGTGGGCAATACCGTCAGGCACGGTGGTTTCTTCCCCGCCCGCTACCTTAAAGTGATTATCTACAGAACCGTATTTGGTCGCAAAGGTAGCGTAGGTTTTGAGAAAAGACGGCTTCGGCAGCACATACACCTGCAGACCGTTATCCATAACCTCATGATACAGTGTTTCTTGAAGTCTTTCGTAATGGAGCTTTTCCACCGCTATTCCTCCTTCCCTGTCAGGAAATAAATCGTATCAAGCTGGAAGGTGTCAGCCGCAGCCTTCACTTCTTCCGCTCCTATGTGGTCAACCTGGTCCATCAGTTCCTGTGCAGAACGGTCCTTGCCGGATATCTGGCGGTTGAAATCAAACGAGATCATCTCAAATGCGGAATCCTGAATTTCGGACAAAAGGTTGCGGATCATTGCTTTGGTCTGGCTCAGCTCCAGATCACTGATATTGCCGGCCTTCAGCTCATCCAGCTGCTTGCGGATAATATCAACGGCCTTGCCGTAATTCTGGGTCTCGATTCCCGCTTGAATCGTCCCGATGCCCTTATGCCCGTCATAGCGTGAGGAAGCATAATAGGCCAGGCTCTCTTTCTCGCGCACGTTGACGAACAGCTTCGAATGCGGATATCCGCCGAGGATGCCGTTGTACATGAGCGCTGAAGCGTATCTGTCATCCTTGTACGTGATTGAGGTGCGCAGACCCATATTCAGCTTGCCTTGATTGACATCCAGCTTCTCCTCCACCGTCCGTACTTCCGTAACCGTTACCGGGGTGAAGTCTGAGGTGTACGGCGCAGATTCGGAATGTTGAGCGCGGCCGAAATTGGCAATGACCAGCTTCTCCACTTCTTCCGGTGTAGTATCACCTACCACGTACAGATCAAGGGTCGCTCCATTCAGCCAGGAATTATAGGACTGGTACAGCGATTCAGGGGTGATCGTATCCAGATCGGCTCTTTGTCCGAGCGGATGCAGACGGTATGGTTCAAGGCGGCACATTTCCTCAATGCAGCGTTCTGCCGCGTAACGGATTTTATCGTTCACAATCGCTTCCAGCTTCTTGCGGACGGTCTCGCGTTCAGTCGCCACATAAGACGCGCGGAAGCTTCCGTCCTCCAGCAAAGGCCGGGTCAATACTTCTCCGAGAAAAGCAAAAGATTCTCCAAGCAGGCTCTCCTTGCTCTGTACGAAGGAATCATTGATCGTGTCCATCCGGAACTGCACGATCTGATAATCGCCGCGTTTGTAGATGTCGAAGCCGAAACCTGCACCATAAAGCTCCTCCAGACGTTCGCGGAACTGGGTGGTTTCAGGGTATGAGGCTGTGCCCCGGCGGAGCACAAAAGGTACCAGCGCTGTAGGGGTGACGGTATTTTCGTCAAGCGGAACGCCGGCATAAAGTGAGATGGCGAACGTCTTGAACGCCTTGGTAGGCAGAACGTGTATGCGCATGCCTGCGGCGCTGCCATGTTGAAATCCATTATTTGTCAAGTCCAAAACTCCTTTGCGGCGTGGGTAGATGCTATACAACAAGTTTATGAAGTATTATCCATTCTAAACCATTCCAAAGTAAGGAAGCAACCGGAAGACAGCGTACCGGTTGCTCTAAGAAAAGATTTATACGGACGCTGTCATGCTGCCATTAATGCCTTGCTGTGCAAAAACATTCCTTCAGCTACATACAGAAAATATGCTCACCGATCGTCTTCACCTGCGGCCGGCTCCAGATCCATTTGGAAGTGGCTGTCTTGGGATTGAAATAATAGAGGCAGCCGCCGGAAGGGTCCCAGCCGTTAAGCGCCTGCTGCACTGCCTTGCGTGCCTGTTCATTAGGCTCCAGATAAATTTGTCCGTCAGCTACAGCCGTAAAGGCTCCGGGTTGAAAAATCACACCCGAAGGCGTGTTGGGAAAGCTCGGCGATTTAACCCGGTTGAGAATAACCGCCGCCACCGCTACCTGTCCTTCAAACGGCTCCCCGCGTGATTCACCGTAAACGGCATTAGCCATGATTTTCAGATCATTTTCGGACAGCCCCATCGTATTGCCGGAAGACAGCTCAGCTGTATTCGTTTTGGCTGTATCATTCTTTTTTGCCGCCGTTCCGGATGATGTATCTTTTTTGGCGGTAGAAGTTTTAGGTTCCGTAGGTTTCCAGGCTGTTGTTGCATTGTACAGTTTGAGCTTTGTTTTGGCACCAACGACTCCGTCGGATTTCAAGCCGAATTTCCACTGGAACCAGGTGACGGCATTTTTGGTTTTGGCTCCGAACTGGCTGTCAATGGGACCGGCATAATAGCCAAGATGCTTAAGTCTCCCCTGCAGCTCATACACATCCTGTCCGGAAGATCCAAGCTTCAGCGGCGTTGTGCCAAAAGCGGGTAATGCTTCTTCCCCTTCGTCAGGAATTTCCGTTATAACCGGCGCTGCTGCATACGATTGGGCGTACATCACGCCACGATCTTCAAAGAATACGCCGGCAAATGGTGCGGCGGCCAAGGCAAGGGTTAGTGCGGCAAAGATCCACTGCTTATGTTTTGTCATGGGGGTTCGCTCTACCTTTCTCTTGTAAGTTCTGCATGAATGGCTAAAGTTATTATGACGACTCACAAGACATCCTATGCATTACCGTAAGACTGGCAAGAGCAAATCCATTGCAACTGAGAACGATTATCAACTATACTTGGGTTATGAACCAACAGGAGTTGAGAAGAATCATGAATCTGAAGGACCATATCATACTGTGGAACCACGCTTTAATAGAAGTTATTGATATCCGCAAGGCCTCTTTCACTTCGGGAGAACCTCCGCTGCTGTACCGCCTTCCAGCCAGTACATATATGTATGTCGTACGCGGCAGTGCAACTGTGCTTATAGATGAGATTTCATTTGAAATCAGCGGCTCCAGTGTCATTCATGGCGGCAAAGGCATGATGATCAAAGTGCTCAAGACACAGGAAATCCTGGATTATTACTTAATTTTGTACAGATCCACACTCACCCTCCCCGGACGGCGGAATCTCACAGCACTTATGGAGCGCAGCCGGCCTTTTAGCAAAATTTACAATTTCACTCCAGGCAATCCGCTTCCACTGTACGAGATCCTGATCCAGATGTATGGCGAATGGCAGCAAGGCGGCGTACTCGAGCATCTGCATGCCAAAGCCTTGTTCTATCAATGGGTCCATGAGCTGCTCCGTCAGCTCCATGCGCAGGATATTCAGCCCCTCAAAGCGGATTCGCTGGACCAGGCAGTACGCTACATGCACGACAGTTACAGCAAACCATTCACGCTGGATGCACTCGCCGGCACACTCGGGATGAGCCCGAGAACCTTGTCGAGGCTTTTCCGGATGAGGCTTCAGACCAGTCCTGCCCAGTATATGATACAGATCCGTATGGACAAAGCCCGGGAGCTGCTGCTGAATACAGAGTCCACACTGCATGATATTGCGCTTGCCGTCGGCTACCCGGATGCATATCATTTCGGCAAAATGTTCAAAAAGCATTTCGGCACCTCGCCGGTAAGGTACAAAAATTCCCTGCTAACCGTGTCAAACTGGCCGGAAATACCATCCGCTGTGTCCGCTTATGACATTGCCTGGGAAGACACTCTCCGATATATTGATGATGATAATCATTATCAATATAACCCAAAAGGAGCGTCACCCATGTTCAGAACGGCTAAACCATCCCTAATGCTCACCTTGTTGTTATGCTTCACCATAGTGTTAAGCGCGTGTTCCGCAGGAGGTGCCAACAACACTACAGCGGGCAATGCCAGCAACTCAGGAGCCGCTTCGCCTGCTGCGACTGCAGCCGCTACAACATCCCCTGATAACACTGCAGCCGAGGCCCAGACCCGGACCATCTCCACCGTCAAAGGAGACGTAGAGGTTCCAGCCGATCCCCAGCGTGTGGTAGTACTGTATCTGCTGGGCGATGTCCTCGCACTTGGTATCAAACCCATAGGTGTATCTGATGTATCCGAAGGCGCAGCCTTTGAGAATGAATTGAAGGATGTACAGAAACTGGGCACCTGGTTTGAGGCTAGTCCTGAGGCTGTACTCTCGCTGGATCCCGATCTGATCATTGTTCCTTCTGAGGAGACCTATGCAGCACTGCATGACATCGCACCGACAGTGCTGGTCCCTTATGAGAAGATGACGACCGATGAGCGGGTAAGGTTCATTGGACATATTTTCGGCAAGGAAGAACAGGCTACCGGCCTTTTGAACAGCTTCAATGCCAAAGTGGAGGACAGTAAGCAGAAGCTGCAGGAAGCAGGAATTCTCGGTTCAACGGTCTCCATCATGGAAGGCGGCGCAGACCGCAGCATGGTAGTGGTCATGAGCAAACAGTATGGCCGGGGTTCACAGGTCATTTATGAATATCTCGGAATGAAGGCGCCTGAGATTCTCCAGCAAAAAATTGATTCCAAGAGCGATATGGGCGGTGATTCCGTATCCTTTGAAGTTCTGGCCGATTACAGTGGAGATTATATCTTCCGTTCTTCCTACGATGGGATGGCTGATCTGACTGCCGATCCGCTCTGGAACAGCATTCCGGCAGTCAAAGAAGGCCGCCTGATGGAGATTGACTTCGGATTATCCTATTACAGCGATATCTATTCGCTGAACGCACAGCTTGATTTCATTGTGGACAGCCTGCTTGCAGCCCCCCGGGTCAAGTAATTGTAGATCAATCACAAATTGCCTAACTTAAAAAAGATGACCCGTATCTACTTCTACGGGTCATCTTTTTTGGGTTATGAACTGATTCTGTTATGCTGATACTGTTCGAGGGACATCAGCACCTCACGGGGCTTGCTGCCCTCGTAAGGCCCGATCACGCTTCTTGCCTCCATGGCATCGATTAACCGTGCAGCACGGGTGTAACCGACCCGCATGCGCCGCTGAAGCAGCGACACCGAGGCTTGCTTGGCTTCCAGCACAATCTGGACGGCTTGTTCATATAATTCATCCTGCGGATCCTGATCCTCCGATAGGGTATCATCCACTTCAGGAACAAGGGATTCATCATAATTCGCTTCACCTTGGCTGCTTACATACTGTACAATTGTTTCGACCTCCTGATCGCTCATGAAGGCCCCCTGGACACGAATCGGCTTGGAAGCTCCCATTGGCAGGAACAGCATATCCCCCCGTCCCAGCAGCTTCTCTGCACCCGGCATATCCAGAATGGTCCGTGAATCCACATTCGAAGATACTCCAAATGCAATCCGCGAAGGAATATTCGCCTTAATCAGTCCGGTAATGACGTCCACGGAAGGACGCTGTGTGGCGATGATCAGATGAATACCCGCCGCCCGCGCCATCTGGGCAAGCCGGCAGATCGCATCCTCGACATCATTCGCCGCCACCATCATCAGATCGGCAAGCTCGTCCACAATTACTACAATGTAGGGCAATACCGCTGCCGGATTATCTTTCATTAATGTATTATAGCCTTCCATATTACGCGTGCCTGACTTGGAGAACAGCTCATACCGCTTCTCCATCTCCACCACTATCTTCTTCAAGGCAAGACTGGCCCGCTTGGGATCGGTAACCACCGGCGCAAGCAGATGCGGAATGCCGTTATATACATTCAGCTCAACCATCTTAGGGTCAACCATGAGAAACTTCACTTCATTAGGCTTCGCCTTATACAGGATACTGGTAATAATGCCGTTAATGCAGACGGATTTACCGGAACCGGTAGCCCCCGCTACCAGCAGATGGGGCATCTTGGCCAGATTGCCTATGATCGTCTGACCGGAGATATCCCGTCCGAACGCAATCGACAACCGTGACTCTGCCTCCTGAAAAATCTGCGTCTCCATTACTTCACGCATGGTTACAATTGAGACCTCGGAGTTCGGCACTTCAATACCGATGGCTGACTTGCCCGGAATCGGCGCTTCCATCCGGATATCCTTGGCTGCCAGCGCCAGCGCGATATCATCGGTAAGATTGACAATCCGGCTGACCTTCACGCCGATATCCGGCTGAATCTCGTACCGGGTAACAGCCGGTCCCCGGACAACCTCAAGCACCTTCGCCCGGACACCGAAGCTCTCGAGTGTAGCTTCCAGCTTACGGGCCGTCTGCATGTAGTCATTCTGGTCTCCGGCCTTGGCTCCGTTATTAGGCTTGGCCAGCAGCCGGAAGGATGGAAGCTTGTACGGCTTGGGCGGCGGCGGTGGCGGAATTGCCGGAACCACTTCACCATTCTCTGCCGTTCCCAGCAGCCCTTCCAGCTCTACAGGAAGTCCGTCCTCTGCAGCTTCATCCGCAAGTGCAGGATGTCCGGCAGCAGCAGGGAGAGCCTCATCGCCCGCTCCTGTAACAGCACCGCCGCGTGCAGCCGGCGAGAACTCGCTCCACTCCTCCCGGTCCTCCGCATTCAGACCTTCCGAGCGGATGTGCTCGAAGAAGTCGCGGATGATCGGTGTAACCGGCTCAAGATCTTCTTCGGGGAATTCATCCTCACCGAAATCCTCCGGCGGCATTCCCCTGCCTGCCGCAAGCCCGGATATTATCGGACCGTTCCGCGGTTCTGTCAGGATTACATCCGGCAGTTCCCCGTCATCATATTCTTCCGTCCCGGGCTGCTGCTGATTACGGGCGGAGCCGCTGAACCAGCCGGCCACTCTTCCCAGCAGGTTCGGCTGTGCACGTCTAGGCAGCTGATTATTGTTCTCTTCTTCATCGTCTTCGTAGTAGTCATCATCATCTGCCGGCTGCGGTGCAGCAGGTGTGCTGTTTCTTGCAGCTCTGGGCACTACCGGAACCGCTGCAGGGCGGTTGGCTGATCTGAGCTTTATTCCTTCCACCAGCTTAACCGCTCTTACCCGGAGCAGCGTAAACAGCTCCACATACGACAGATTGGTAATCAGCATGAAGCTGATCGCCAGCAGAACAATCATAAGCAGCTTGGCGCCCAGATTGCCGAACAGCCACAGGAGAGCTGCATACTCCAGCGCTCCGATGTACCCTCCGCTGATGTCCTTGCCGAGCATGTACACGCTGCTCTCACCAGCGCCCGGAGACAGGGAACCCGAGAGGTCATTATGTATTTGGGCCAGCACATTGCCCGGATGCAGCATTCCGATCGGTCCCAGCTTCTGCTGCATAGCCGAAATCGTACTCATCAGGCACATGGACAGCAGCAGCAACAGCCCGCCGGTATACCGGCTGTTCCAGGTGGACGGCCATTTACGGTGAATCATGACCATCAGTCCATAGAAAATGCCGGCCAGCGGCAGCACAAAATAGAATCTGCCGAGTAAGTATCCCGCCATACTTGAAAGAGAGCGCCCTACAGCCGCTTCACCTGACAAAGCAATGACGGAGATCGTAATAAGCAGAATTCCATAGATTTCATATTTTAAAACGCTGCCCAGCAGCGCTTTTTTCTTTTTCTTTTTTCTTTTTTTAGCCACGCCAGCCACCCCCACAACATTATACCATATAATGGCGTGGCGTACCTATGTTCTCTTTTGTCAGAAAATGCATCTATAGGCAGTATGTTCGCATTTATTTGTCTAATTGAATGACCGATCCGGGGGACAGGGCTGCGTCCAGATACCTGTGCAGCGGACACTGAAGCAGCCTGACAATCCGCGCCTGACCGCCTTCAAGCGGTTCGACCTGCATCAGCATCCCTTGATAGCTGACCTCCTGCACCGGCAGCGCATAATTAAGTGCACCCTCAAATACCTGCTCCATCGGCAGAATCGTATAAAAGGTCATTGAGTCAGTCCTCCCGGCGGCAGATGATCAGGCGAAAGCGAAACGTTTCCCGCAATCATTTGGTTCAGATGGGCCAGAGCAGCTCCTATACCGCCCACCTCATCCATAAGACCATATTTCACGGCATCCTGTCCGCCGACAGCGGTACCGATGTCACGGTTCAGCTCTCCGGTTTTGAACATCAGGTCTTTAAATTGCGTCTCTGTAATGCGGGAATGCGAAGTTACAAATTTAACCATCCGCTCCTGCATCCGCTCCATATATTCGAAGGTTTGCGGCACTCCAATCACGAGGCCATTCATGCGGATCGGATGAATCGTCATCGTTGCACTCTCGGCAATAATGGAATAGCTGGAGGATACCGCGATCGGGACGCCAATGCTATGGCCGCCGCCGATTACCACAGTCACAGTTGGCTTGGACAAGGAGGCAATCATCTCGGCAATAGCCAGCCCGGCCTCCACATCCCCTCCGACGGTGTTCAGGATAATCAGCAGCCCTTTGATATTCTTATTCTGCTCGGCGGCAACAAGCTGGGGAATGATGTGTTCATATTTCGTAGTTTTATTATGCGGCGGCAATACGAAATGTCCTTCGATCTGGCCAATAATCGTCATGCAGAAAATATCCGGCTCCCCTGTAGGAACCGCCGTTTGCCCCAGCTCCTTCAGCACCCCCACTGGTCCGGGCAGCACAGGTTCACTGACTCCGGGTTTGATTTCTCCAGGCATAATCTCTTCGTTCTTGCCGCTGTTCATGCTTGCTTCTGTGAAGTCCATTGTGCGCAGCTCTCCCTTTCTGCTTACAGCACCCATCCGCTGCAGCCATACTATCTCCTGGTAGTATGACATTCCGGGGGACTCCCTTATGCAAATCCGGTTATAAAATATCAGTCTGTGTTTGTTCAAGTTAATAGGGATCTGCTACGGCACCAAGCACTGCCCCCCGGATATAGGGTTGTCCATTCAAGCTCTTCAGACCTGCGGCAGAGCCGGTGACAACAACTCCCAGAATCCGGACATCTGCGGCGTCAGGCTCAGTCTTATCCTTTTTGAGGTACCGGCTGATCCGGCTGTATTCGCTATAGTAATTGTCTTTATGCTCCAGCCCGGATTGAAGCAATCCCAGAAAATCCACCGGCGATACCTCACCGCCATTATCATTGTGTCCGGTGCCGAACCCATAAATGCCTGAGGAAGATGACACAGGCTGCGGACTTATCATTACGCCATCCCAACCCTCGTGGGATTTCAGATAGAACCCGGAACTTTCGTCATACGTATCCACCCAATACCATACAGGTCTGGCCTCTTTAGGAAGCATTCTTTTCACCTCCTCGAAGGAATAGGGTTGATCAAAAGACAGCGCCATCTCAGCCAATTCATCCGGTTCCATCGCGGTAAGCAGGTTAAGGTCATTGAGGATTGAACTGTCGTATTCCACGCCCGGAATGTAATAGGCCATCTCCTTTTGCCCATTGTGCGGGTTATACTGCCGTCTGAACGCCTGGCTGTCCGGATTTCCCGGGGGCGCTGACTCCTGCAGATTGGTTGTTCCCCCATAAGCTCCGGTAGCAAACGGAAACCACCACTCGTTATAATTGAACCATTTCTCATTCCACGGAACAGGTACGCCTTCAATGATCTTATAAGTGTTCATTTCCAGCACTCCAGATAAGAATCCGCGGTTGTCTCTATAGCTGGACATATATTCATTGGGACTGCTAATCATCAGATATTTCCATTCACTCATCTTTGTCTCAGCGGAGCGGTGGGCCACCAGCTGTGCCGCACCGAAAAATATCGCGGTCAATGTAATAAGGGTAACCAGCAGCGAAATAACAATACTGCGGATTAAGCTTTTGCGTTTAGCTTTTTTCAGTGTTTGGGCCAAATTCTGATCCTCTTGTCCATCCCATGGGGCTGTCATTCAGCCTCACCTCCGTAAATGTGTTGAAACTGCTGCCTGGCACGGTACAGAGAAGCCTTCACTGTACCTTCTGAGACTCCCAAGAGCGCAGCAATTTGCTTATAGGAGAACTCCATTTCATACTTCAGCAGAATCAGCTGGCGGTTCGCCGGGTTCATCCTGCTGAGGATCTTCTCAATAAGTATTTTTTGCTCCTGCTGCAGCAGCATGGACTCCGGCAGTTCGCTCTCCGGCGCTTCATAATCGTGAATTTCTTCGGAATACCGGAACCGGGCCTGCCTCCGGCACAGATCATAATAGCTGTTAATCGCTACCTTATAGAGCCAGGCACTGAACTTATGGCCGTCAATCCCGTCAACATACAGTAAGGCTTTGTATATTGTATCCTGTACGATGTCTTCCGCATCTGCATTTCCGGCACCCAGCCGGATTAAATATCTGCGTATTTCTGCCATTTTGGATTGGAGCAGCTGCTCTTTGTTTCCAGCCCCCACTTTCACACCCCCTTGGCAGTATAACGATTGAGCTCCTTAAATGTTGTGTCCGCCGGCAAAAAAATCTTATAGCTGCACAAAAAGCCCCTCCTCCCCAGGAAACCGTCCAATATTTCCGGGGAGAAGGGGCTATTGCCCTGCATATATTCTAAATGAAGCTTTGAATTATACTTCCATGATGATCGGCAGGATCATCGGTCTGCGGCGTGTCTGCTCGTAGAGGAAACGGCCAAGCGAGTCTTTGACACTGGTCTTCAGAGAAGCCCACTCATTGACCTTCTCGCTCATCAGACGCTGCAGCGTACCGGATACAATCCGGTTAGCTTCGTCCAGGAGACCTTCAGACTCCCGCACGTAGACAAATCCGCGGGAAATGATATCCGGTCCGGAGACAATAGCTCCATTCTGCTTGCTGAGTGTTACCACTACAACCAGAATTCCGTCCTGGGACAAGAGCTTACGGTCACGCAGTACGATATTGCCGACATCGCCGACACCAAGTCCGTCAATGAGCACGTTGCCTGCAGTAACCTTGCCGGCTCTGCGTGCTGCTCCTCCGGAAATTTCAATCACTTCGCCAAGCTCCGTGATGAAGATGTTGCTTGGTTCTACACCAACGGACTCTGCAAGAATTGCATGTCTGCGCTGCATACGGAACTCACCGTGAATCGGAATGAAGAATTTCGGCTTCATCAGGTTGAGCATCAGCTTCAGCTCTTCCTGGCTGCCGTGACCGGATACGTGAACACCGGAGTTGGAGCCGCTGTAAATTACATTGGCGCCAAGACGGAAGAGTTCATCAATGGTACGGCCTACATACTTCTCATTACCCGGTACTGGTGTAGCTGCAATAATAACAGTATCGCCTGGCATAATGTCTACCTTGCGGTGACTGGAGCGCGCCATACGGGTCAGCGCGGACATTGGTTCGCCCTGGCTGCCTGTACAAAGCACAACTACACGGTTGCCGGCCATTCTGTTCATTTCTTCCGGTTCAATCAGCATACCGTCAGGAATGTACAGATAACCGAGCTCGGAAGCAATGGAAACTACGTTAACCATACTGCGCCCGATGACAGTAATCTTGCGGCCTGTTGATTCTGCTGCATTCACCACCTGCTGGATACGGTGCACATTGGAAGCAAAGGTTGCTACAACTACACGCTGTTCAGCTTTACGGAAAATATCTTCCAGAACAATGCCGACATTCTTCTCCGAAGGTGTAAAGCCCGGCTTCTCGGCATTGGTACTGTCAGACAGCAGTGCAAGCACACCCTTCGATCCGATTTCGGCCATTCGGTGCAGATTCGCAAATTGACCGTTAACTGGCGTGTGGTCGAATTTGAAGTCACCTGTGTGGACAACATTGCCTTCCGGAGTCTCGATGCATACACCGACGGAATCAGGAATACTGTGGTTAGTTCTGAAGAACGTTACCTTAAGCGAGGTACCCAGCTCAATTTCCGAATCTTCGTTGATCAGAATCCGTTTGGTTTCGCCCAGCAGGTTCGCTTCCTTGAGCTTGTTATCCACAAGGCCAAGTGTAAGTCTTGTTCCATAGACTGGAACATTCAGGTTCTTAAGCACATAAGACAATCCGCCAATGTGATCCTCATGTCCGTGGGTAAGCACAATCCCTCTTACTTTGTCACGGTTCTCAGTCAGGTACGAGATGTCAGGTATTACAATATCAATACCGAGCATATCTTCTTCCGGGAATTTCAGACCGGCATCCACGACTACAATGTCGTTGCCGTACTGAATAACGTACATGTTTTTTCCGATCTCGCCGACTCCGCCTAATGCGAATATCGACAATTTATCGTTGTTGTTTTTTTTCGACAAATGAATCTAACCCTCCTATGATGTTGGACGTCATACTTTTATTTGTAAACAATGAGCTTCAATTATTTCAGCGGCGCTGTAGAATTTCTTCAAATTGCTGTTAACTTTCCTTATTCGACAAAGAAATTCCGTTAAGTCTGTATAATTGCGCAAGGCGAAACTCCCGAACCGGGCAGTAATATCGTCTTGAAGCGGGCAAACGCCGTCAAAATTTCATCACCGCGCCCCTCGCGCGAAAATCCGGCATGTTTAGCACAGACTTATCCAAGGACCTATCCTGTCTCACAATGTAAAATTACATTGACGGAAGATTACCGCATATTTTATTTTAACCGCACCGAATCACTTAAGGACATTATACATGATTTTTTTGGCAAAAGACAAGTCATCCTGATCCTAGTCCTATTCTTTCCTTAACAAACAGCCATTATTTGAGGAAAAGACAAGCAAAAAAGCGGTTTATGGCTTGCGTTTTTTTACATAGTCTTTATACGGATCTGACAAAATAAAAAACCGCCCGCTCTGTAGAGCGGACGGTTAGCGATATATATCTGCTTAAGAATACTGGGTTGATACCTACTTAAGCAAAGCTGCAATAAAGGCCGCTTCCTCATCTGTCGGAGAAACCAGCGGCAGCCGGACTGAACCTACGTCGATCCCGCGCAGACCCAGCGCATATTTCACCGCCGAAGGATTCGGCAGCGGCTGCGGGCATTCGAACAACCCCTTGAACACAGGAAACAGCGTCCGGTGGAGCTCACCGGCACGGCGGACATTCCCGGAAGTGAAGGCTTCGATCATCTCCAGCATCTGCGCCCCGACAATGTGGCTGGCTACGCTGATAATACCGTGGCCGCCCACAGCAAGCGTGGCCAGACCCGCAGAATCATCCCCTGAGTAGACATGGAAATCATCCGGGCAGGCCGAGGCAATCAGGGTGATCTGATCCACCGAGACGCATTCCTTCGTAGCGACAATGTTCGGAATCTCGGCCAGACGCAGTGTGGTTGCGACACTTAGGCTCACCGTAGTGCGGCTTGGTACATTGTATAAGATGCAAGGCAGCGAAGTCTCAGCGGCAATGGACGAGAAATGCCGGTAGAGCCCTTCCTGATTAGGTTTGTTGTAATAAGGGACGACCAGAAGCACACCGTCCACGCCGATTTTCTCGGCTTCCTTCGTGAGCTCGATGGAATGTCTGGTACTGTTGCTGCCGGTTCCGGCGATGATTTTGCAGCGTCCGCCTGCCTGCTTTTTGACAAAAGAAAACAGCTTCAGCTTCTCATCATCGGTTAAGGTAGGCGATTCACCCGTTGTTCCGCAGACTACCAGCGCAGCGGACTTCTGTTCTTCTATCAAGTAATCGACAAGCCTTGAAGTTGCTTCCCAGTTGATTTCTCCGTCCCCGTCAAACGGGGTTACCATTGCGGTTATTAGTCTTCCGAAATCCACTTTGAATTCCTCCTTGTCAGCGGTGCAATTCAAACTTGGCATGCAGGGCGCGAACCGACTGCACCATATCTTCCTTCTTCACCAGAACCCAAATCGTTGTATTGGAGTCTGCGGATTGCAGAATCTGAATATTTTGCGAGCTGAGCGCTTCAACAATACGGGCCATGATTCCCGGCACCCCATTGATGCCTCCGCCGATAACGGATACCTTCGCACAGCCGGACAAGCTCCTAGGACGCAGCCCCAGCTCCTGCAGCACAGAGATTGCCTTCTCCGATTTGTCATCAAACACAGTGTACAGAGCCTCGGATGGAGTCACATTAATGAAGTCTACGCTGATCCCGTTATCCGCCATGCTTTTGAAAATCTGCAGCTGTACGCCTGTTCCGTTGCCGTCCGGACATTCCACGGAGATCTGTGTAATGTTGCTGACATACGCAACGCCCGTGACAAAACGGTCAACGACTCCGTGCGAAACATCGCTGAAGCCTTCAGGATGGGTAACAAGCGTCCCTTCTGCTTCGGAGAACGTTGACCGTACACGTACCGGAATCTGAGCCTGCATAGCGATTTCTACAGCCCGGGGATGAATTACCTTGGCTCCCTGATAGGCCATATTGCAGATTTCCGTATAACTGACATAAGTTAGCTGCTTGGCATCTTCGACAATCCGCGGATCAGCGGTCAGAATGCCGTCAACATCGGTATAAATATCCACCATATCCGCACGCAGTGCAGCACCGAGCGCTGTAGCCGAAGTATCGCTTCCTCCTCGGCCAAGGGTTGTGAAATCACCGGCTTCGGTTTGACCCTGGAACCCGGTTACTATTACTACTTTATGCTCACGCAGTTCACGTAGAATGCGTTCTGTCCGCACATCCAGAATTCTTGCGTTGCCGTAGCTGCTGTCTGTTACAAATCCCGCCTGCGCCCCCGTAAGCACGGTAGAACGGATTCCTTCCTGCTCCAGCAGTCCGCACAGATTGGCCGCCGAGATAATCTCCCCGCAGCACATCAGCAGATCACGCTCGCGGTCGGGCAGCGAGTTCCCGCTTTGAGCCGCCAGATCCAGCAGTGTATCTGTAGCATAAGGCTCACCTTTGCGGCCCATTGCCGAGACTACAACCACAAGGCTGAACCCGCTGGCCAGCTCCCGTTTGACATGACGGATTACATGTTCTCTGGCCACCGGTGTGGAGAGCGAGGTTCCGCCGAATTTTTGCACCAAAATACCCATTTATAATTCCTCCATTACTTCTCTAAGCAAGCGCTGATAAATACGCAGAATAGCTGTTACCTTCATAGAGAACGGCTCTTGCTGCGCTGGGTGCATACCTTGAAATACTGAATACAAGTGTTAATCTCTAACGGTTCATTCATTGCCTAGCGTATGCAGAACCTCGTCCGAAATCGACTGCAGCAATGCGCCAGCCATAATCTTCCCTGCACTTGCCGGTGCGACAATTCCTGGAAGGCCCGGAGCCAGGATTGCCTTAATCCCGCGCTTCTCCGCGTACCGGAAATCACAGCCGCCCGGAGCCGAAGCCAGGTCGATAATTACGCAATGCCCGGGCAGACACGATAGAACCTCCGCCGTAAGCATCATACCGGGAATAGTATTGAAGATCAGATCAGCCTCTTCCACATGAAGCTGCAATGCTCCGGTCATAAAAGGCTTCCAGCCCATCTCTTCTGCGCGGGCATAATGCTCCTGCTTCCTGACCCCCACGGATACCCTGGCTCCAAGGCCTTGCAGGGTTCTAGCCATCGTGAAACCGGTTCTGCCCATGCCCAGCACCAATGAATTGGAGCCATGTATGGTGAAATCGGTATTCTGAATAGCTATTACCAGCGCGCCTTCCGCTGTAGGGATAGAATTGTATATCGCCACATCATCCCTGTCCAGCAGCTCCACTAGCTTCAGTGAATGCCTGGAACACAAGGCGCGCAAATAATCTTTGGCCATACCAGTATATACTATACAATCTGCCCGCAGCGCCGCGATATGTTCATCCAGCAGCTGCAGCGGACCGGAGGAATACAGCGCGTTAAGCTTTCCTTCCTCATCGCATCCTGCCACGGGCAGCACCAGTACATCGGCTGTGCCGAGCAGTTCTGCGTTCATCGGTTCCAGACTCACCCCCGGAACCGGAGTCTCCCACTGGTCGAACCCCGCGGCACTTACCGCCGCACTCATCTCTACGCATCTGCGGATCACTTCGAGCTGTCTTGCGTCCCCGCCCAGGAATACGATCCTGATGCCAGTAAGCATAAGGAAGATGCCCCTTTCCTCAACCCTGATCAATGCTCCAGCCTTAACCTGCTGAATAAAGTGTTGAACCGCCCTCAGGATGAGGACGGCAGATATGTTACGTATGTGCTTGGCTGCTGTGAAGAGCCGTAATGCTATGCTGAATGAAACCGTTCGATAATCATAGGCTGCAGCTGGCTGCCTTGCAGGGCTGCATAACAAGCCTCAGGAATAAGGTCCATCCGGGCGACAAGCGAGTTAGGCTTTGCAACCGGATTATCCTGGCCGAATGGCACAAAATAAATATTCTTAGTTACCAGCAGCTTAGCTATATTCGCCGCATTCAGGCCCAGGCCATCGTTGGTGGAGATCGCCAGCACCAGCGGACGCCCGTTGCGCATCTGCGATTTGGCAGCCATCAGCACCGGACTGTCCGTCATGGCATTCGCCAGTTTGCTTGTTGTGTTCCCTGTGCAGGGAGCAATCGTAAGTACATCCAGCAGCTTCGAAGGACCCAGCGGTTCCGCTTCAACAATTGTAGAAATGATATCATTCCCCGTTATATCTTTCAACTGTTTTAACCAATTTTCCGATGTGCCAAAGCGCGTATCCGTGTTCAGCACAGATGCCGATACAATCGGCACCACGTTGGCGCCGCCATCCATGAACCGCTGAATCTGCGGCATTACCTCGGCAAAGGTGCAGTGAGAGCCGGTAATTGCATAACCAACTGTTTTTCCATGCCAATCCATTTATTCGTCCCCCCTGATTGAAGTCTCGCCTGATAACGACTGTACCAGTGCATTAGCCATAATGATTCCGGCGCTCTTGGGGGCCACAATACCGGGAAGTCCCGGTGCCAGCATCGCCTTGATCCCGCGCTTCTCGGCATAGCGGAAATCGCACCCGCCCGGTGCGGAAGCCAGATCGATGATCACGCAGTGCCGCTGAAGACGCGATAGAACCTGTGCGTTAATAATCATGCTCGGAATGGTATTGAAGATCAGATCCGCTTCCGGTACGTGAAGCAGCAGATCTCCGGTCATAAACGGCTTCCAGCCCATTTCCTCTGCCCTTGCGTAATGCTCCTGTTTCCTTACACCAACTTTTACACTTGCACCCATGCCTTGCAGTGCCCTGGCCATGGTGAATCCCGTCCTGCCCATTCCGAGCACCATGGAGGTAGAACCATGGATGGTGAAATCGGTATTCTGTATGGCCATAACCAGTGCACCCTCAGCTGTGGGGATTGAATTGTAAATGGCCACATCGTCCCGGTTCAGCAGCTCCACCAGCTTGAGTGAATGTCTGGCACACAGGCCGCGCAAATAGCTTTTGGCCATGCCGGTATACACGATAGCCCGGGACGGCAGCGCAGCAATATGCTCTTCCAGCAGTTGCAGGCGTTCTGAAGCGAATACCGCATTAATATAACCCTCATCATCGCAGCCGACAGCCGGCAGCACCAGCACATCTGCGCTGCTGAGTAATTCTGCCGACATTTGTTCCAGGTTAACCCCCGGGCTTGGGGCATCCCACTTGTCGAACCCGGCAGCGCTTACCGACCCATCCATTTCCACACATTTCCGAATCACTTCAATTTGTCTCGCGTCCCCGCCCAGGAACACGATCCTGATGCCAGTAAGCATAGGGATGACGCTCCTTTCCACATACACATTCGACTATAGAGCATCTTATGCCGTGTGGTGCGGATGGGTGAAGAGCGGAGATGAATTCCAGCCAGCGCCGAAATAAATCACTGAGTTTCTGCAATATTCAATCTGTAATCAACTAAAATAATAAATTCATCCGGGCTGATCCCAGCCGTGATCCGGCTAATGCAATTAGCCCTGATATCGAAGCCTATACAACGGTTCAGGATATTATCGATTGCCGGGATGCCCCGCGGGAGAAGCAGTATGAGATAGCTGTGCAAGACAGACTAACGGCTCAGCCAAATAGAAGCTAAATCATCTATGCATATGACAAAATTTAAAAAAAGCTTGCGGTTACGCACCAGGAAGGTGCAGTTCCGCAAGCTTTTTAAATTAATCATAAATATTGATCGCGCTAATTATTTACCCGTATGTCCAAAGCCGCCGGCGCCGCGCTCCGTTTCAGAGAGCTCACCGACTTCCACCAGCGTTACAGATGGCACAGCCTGGAATACCATTTGGGCAATCCGCTCATTCCGGGCAATCGCAAACGGCTCCTGACCCAGGTTGATCAGCAGCACCTTAATCTCACCACGGTAATCCGCATCGATGGTACCCGGGGTATTCAGGCAGGTGATGCCGTGCTTCAGGGCCAGGCCGCTGCGCGGACGGATCTGCGCCTCCAGCCCGTCCGGCATGGCCAGGGAGATTCCAGTGGGGATTAATGCACGCTCGCCCGGAGCAAGCACCACAGCCTCTGCTACAGCGGCATACAGGTCATACCCTGAGGCCTGTTCGGACATTTTGCAGGGCAGCTGCACATCCTCATTCCCGGGAAGCTTGTTAATTTGAACGTAATAAGACAAGATCATCTCTCCTAACATTGGCTATCGCTTTATCTGTTGAGCCTACCATAGCCAGAGACAACGGCTGTGCGAACATAAAGTCCAGCAGCGCATTGATATCCTCCATGGTCACGGCCCCTATTTTGGCAATCATCTCATCGAGGGTATCCTGCCGTCCAAGCATCAGCTCGTTTTTGCCCATCCGGTTCATCCGGCTGCTGGTGCTTTCCAGACTCAGAATCAGACTGCCTTTCAGCTGCTCCTTGCCTTTGCGGAGTTCATCCTCACTCAGGCCGTTCACAGCAAGATCGTGCAGCATTTCTTTGATCAGCTCGGTAACCTCTTTGGTCTGCTTCGGCGCTGTGCCGGCATATACGGTGAACAAGCCGCTGTCGGCCTGGGCACTATGATACGAAAATACTGAGTACGCCAGACCGCGCTTCTCACGGATTTCCTGGAACAGCCGCGAGCTCATGCCGCCGCCGAAGGCATTGTTTAAGAGAGCCATGGGATACTGCAGCGGGCCGCCGCTCTTCACACCGGGCAAGGAGATGCAGATGTGATTCTGCTCTGTTTTCTTCTTGTGGAAGACCAGCTCCCCCTGATAATCCGGTTCAGTCAGCGAAGGCGATTCACCGTGATTCGCGAACGAGCCAAAATGCTGCTCCAGCAGTTCAATCAGCCCGTCATTAATATTTCCGGCTACGCTGATTACCGTATTCTCGATCGTATACTGCTCTTTCATGTATGCACGCAGGTCATCCGGCGTCATTTCCAGCAGACGTTCCTTGAGTCCGAGTATCGTGTAAGCCAGCGGGTGTTCGCCGTAGGCAGCGGCACACATCAGCTCATGGACCAGATCATCCGGCGTGTCCTCGCACATGGAGATTTCCTCCAGAATGACATTCTTCTCCTTGGCCAGCTCTTCGGCATCCATCCGTGAACGGAAAAACATATCCGCAAGCACATCCACAGCAATCGGCAGATGCTCATCCAGCACTTTGGCATAATAGCATGTATATTCCTTCGAGGTAAACGCGTTGACGTTGCCGCCAATCGCATCAAACTGTTCGGCGATCTCCTTCGCGCTGTACCGGTCAGTTCCCTTGAAGAGCATATGCTCGATGAAATGGGAAATCCCGTTGTTCAGCGGGTTCTCATTGCGTGAGCCCGTCTTGACCCAGATTCCGAAGGATACGGATCTTCCGGTCGGGATTTTCTCGGTAACCACCCGAAGTCCGTTCGATAATAATATTTTGTCCAATGTAAAATCCTCCTGGCACAGCCCCTGTATCTGTCTGTATTTATTATTCGCGCCTCTTATCCTATCAGAAATAGTCCGTTCACTCAACTTCCGAAGGTGTAATACGCTCTGTTGAGAGTGTCTGACTGACGGTTCCCAGCTGCAGACCCTTGGCTCTAATCCCGCGGATCATTCCCCTCAGCGCCTGGGAAGAGGAGTCTGTAGGGTGCATCAGTACCAGGGTTCCGGGCTCCGCTTTGCTGCTGATCTTGGCAATAACCGAATCCGGAGAAGGATGTCGCCAATCGACCGTATCAAGCGTCCATAAGACCGTTTTTAGTCCCAGCGAAGCTGCAATCTCCACCGTCTGCTGATTAAAATCACCTGAAGGCGGAGCAAACCATTTGTTGGTTACCCCCAGGCTATCCTTCAGCAGCTTCTGTGTCTTCTCAATCTCGGCCGTTGCCCGCGCGCGGCTGAGTGTACTCATGTTGGGATGGGTGTAGGCATGGTTCTCCACTTCATGTCCGCGCTTCAGCATTTCGGCTGCAAGCTCCTTGTTATGACTAAGCCAGCTTCCATCCAGAAAAAAGGTTACCTTGACCTTCTCCGCATCCAGAATATCCAGCATCGGCACAATATACTCGTTCCCCCACGCTACATTAATCATCAGCGACACCATCGGTTTGGCCGGATTGCCCCGGTAGATCGGCTGCGCTCCCAGATCACTCAGCGATACCTTCGGCTCTGTCTGGCGGTACACCAGTTTAAGGCTGTCCGCCGGCCCCCGCAAAAGCGCGTTCCGGTAGGTTGCCTCCACATCCACCTCAAGTCCGTTGTACCCCGGTATGGCTTTCCACACCCGGTCAACGACAGCATCAACAGGCTGCGCATTCAGCTCCGCTGCCTTGCCGGCAATCTGTGCGCGCAATTCATCGTTCGTTTGCTTTGGCACATAGCTCAGCACGGCCTTATCGGCCTGCGGCTTAAGCCCGGCAATCATCTCTTTGACCGGTCCATTCGTGCTGCCGATCCCGATTACTACTGCGATGCAGGCCAGCACAAGCGCTGCTTTGTCCGTCTTCATGACGTCTTTCCTCCCCGGCAGAAACGGTCTGATCCGTCCCGGCACAAGGGTAGAAGTGCAAGGACGCTTTGTCCCAGCCTATGTATGAAAAGCGCCGAATATGCATAAACGCATAGAGTGCAGCCCACTGCCATATACAATCCGCACCTGAGTACTGCCGATTAATTGCTAGAAAAAAAGAGCCAGAACGGTAAAGCTTCTGTCTCTTCTTCATACATTTAATTAGATTACCGGAAAACCGCAGGCGAGGCTATTTCTTACGCCTTCGCTCCGCTTTCCGAAGTCAGCACAGCTTTGCGCGACAGATTGACGCGGCCCTGCTGATCGATTTCGGTTACCTTAACGGTAATGGTATCGCCGATGGCAACAACATCTTCCACTTTAGCCACACGTTCTGTGGACAGCTGGGAAATATGAACGAGGCCGTCTTTACCCGGAATCAGTTCAACGAATGCGCCGAACTTCTCGATACGTCTAACTGTACCGACATAAATTTCGCCGACCTGTACTTCACGCACAATACCTTCGATAATGCCACGGGCCTTCTGGATCATCTCTTCGTTGGAGGAGCCGATGAAGACACGGCCATCCTGTTCGATGTCGATCTTTACGCCGGTTTCTTCAATGATTTTGTTAATAATCTTACCGCCAGCACCGATAACATCGCGGATTTTGTCCGGATTGATGTTGATGATAATGATTTTTGGAGCATATTTGGACAGGCTTGTTCTTGGTGCAGAGATCGCTTCATTCATTTTACCCAAGATGAACATACGTCCTTCTTTGGCCTGCTGGAGCGCATCCTGCAGAATTTTACGGTCGATGCCGTCGATTTTGATATCCATCTGAATCGCCGTTACGCCTTCCGCTGTTCCCGCTACCTTAAAGTCCATATCGCCGAGGTGATCTTCCATACCCTGAATATCTGTCAGGATGGAGACATGCTCTCCGTCTTTGATCAGACCCATAGCAACACCTGCAACCGGCGCCTTGATGGGCACCCCTGCATCCATCATCGCCAGGATACTGGCACAGATGCTCGCCTGGGAAGTCGAACCATTGGATTCGATGGCTTCCGATACCAGACGGATGGTGTACGGGAATTCAGTTTCACTTGGAATCACTTTGGACAATGCGCGTTCACCCAGTGCGCCGTGGCCGATTTCGCGGCGTCCCGGTGCTCTCAGCGGACGGGCTTCCCCTACGCTGAACGGAGGGAAGTTGTAATGATGCATAAAGCGCTTGGTTTCAGCCGGATCGATTCCGTCAAGAATCTGTACATCCCCCAGCGCGCCCAGTGTACAAACGCTAAGGATCTGTGTTTGTCCGCGTGTGAACAGACCGGAACCGTGTGTACGCGGCAGCAGCGCTGTATCGCATTCAATCGGACGAATCTCATCCAGCTTACGGCCATCCGGACGTACCTTATCATGCGTGATCAGACGTCTTACTTCGTCCTTCACGATATCATGCAGCACTTCCTTAACATCTTTAAGAAGTTCTGGTGTCTCTATGTATTTCTCTGCGAAATACTCCACCGTTTCATTATTAACCAGATCGATAGCATCCTGACGGGCATGCTTCTCGGCAATCTTCACGGCGTCAACCAGACGGCTCTCTGCGTAAGCGCGAACCTGTGCGTTTACATCAGCGTTAACCGCATGCAGCTTCACAGCCATCTTTTCTTTGCCGGCAACGGCGACGAGTTGCTCGATTACAGCTACGATCTTGCGGACTTCATCATGTCCGAACATGATCGCTTCAAGCATAACATCTTCAGTGACTTCATTGGCTTCAGCTTCCACCATCATGATGGCGTCCTTAGTACCGGCTACAACGACATAGATATCGCTGATTGCCTGCTGGGCTACATCAGGGTTGATGATGAATTCACCATTAATACGGCCTACAGCTACGCCCCCGATTGGACCGTTGAAAGGCACATCGGAAATACTCAGAGCAGCAGAAGTACCGATCATAGCTGCGATATCAGGCGCACAGTCCTGATCCACGCTCATAACCAGGTTCAAGACTTGCACGTCATTGCGGAACCCTTCCGGGAACAATGGACGAATCGGCCGGTCGGTCAGACGGCTCGACAGGATCGCCTTTTCACTTGGACGTCCTTCACGCTTGATGAATCCGCCCGGGATTTTACCCACTGCGTACAATCTTTCTTCATAGTTCACCGTAAGCGGGAAGAAATCCAGATCTTTAGGCTCACTGGATGCTGTAACCGTACACAATACTGAAGTATCTCCGTACCGCACCATAACGGCTGCGTTCGCTTGTTTGGCCAGACGGCCTGTTTCCAGCACAAGGCGTCTTCCGCCCAGCTGCATTTCCACACGTTGTTCCATAAAACCCCTCCTTGAATGATAGTAATTTTGTTCTGTATGTTCTACAAGCAAAAACGGCTTGTCCTCCATGAGGTGATCTAGCCGTTTTTTGCGAATAATATCCACTTATCTACTGTAAAAGTTTACCCTAAATTTTCAAAAAGCAACCCGGCTGTCCCGCTGTCGCTCGTAAGAAGGACATACGGTATACAACCAGGCTGCTTTAGGGTTGATCTTATGGAATATTAACGACGCAATCCCAGTTTTTCGATCAGGGCGCTGTAACGTCTGATGTCTTTGTTCTTCAAATACGCCAGCAGTTTACGACGTTGTCCAACCATCTTCAGCAGTCCGCGACGGGAATGATGATCCTTCTTGTGCGTACGCAAGTGGTCAGTCAAATTAACGATGTTCTCCGTAAGGATAGCAACTTGCACCTCAGGGGATCCAGTATCGGATTCGTGAGTTTTGTGCTCGTCGATCAATTGGTGTTTACGTTCTTGAGTCAATGCCATCCTGTTCACCTCCTTCATTATAATCGCCAGTAGCCTCGTCACCGTCGGTGAGAACAAGCAACCAAGCTAAGGTTATGCTGCTGTCATTCCAGCAACGTTAATCAGTATAGCACCTTCAAAGACAAAAGTAAACGGCATGTCCGGGAAAGATTAGGAATGATATCCCAGAAGCCCTTTGGCTGTCTCGGCATCTGCGCCGATCTGGGCGATTAAGGCCTGGATGGACTCAAACTTGCGTTCAGAACGGATAAAGGATACCAGCTCTACCTTAAGCTCCTGCCCGTAAATATCTCCCGCAAAATCAAACAGATGCACTTCGAAGCTTGGAGTAATCATCCCGTCATGAAACGTAGGCTTCACGCCGACATTCATCACACCGTACAATACATCTTCCTTGTAAAATACCTTGACGGCATACACGCCTTTGGCCGGAATGACATAGCGGTCTTCGAGCTGCAGGTTCGCCGTTGGAAACCCGATGGTCCGGCCCCGCTTCTCTCCATGTCCTACAATTCCGCGCAGGTGATAACAACGTCCAAACCAGGCATTGGCTTTATCCAGTTCCCCGGTCAGCAGGCACTTGCGGATGCCGGAGCTGCTGACCTTCTCCCCTTCGAGAAGAAACGGGGAGACCGTTTCTACATTCATAACACCCTGCCCCAGCTCCCGAAGCGTATCCGCATCACCTTCGCCCTTGTAGCCGAACCGGAAGTCGAAACCGACAACGGCGGTTACAATCTGCAGCGGCAGCAGCATTACAGAGACAAAGTCCACCGGGCTAACCCGGGAGAGTTCTTCATTAAATGCAATAATATATAAAATATCAACGCCCATCCCGGCAAGCAGCTCCTGCTTGTCCCTGGAAGGTGTCAAATATCCTTCATAGTCACCCTTACCCATAACATCCTTAGGATGGGGATAAAAGGTCATGACAGCTGCAGGTACACCTGCCTGGCGGGCAAGAGCTACAGCAGATGTTATTACGCTGGCATGTCCGCGGTGCAGTCCGTCGAACTGCCCCAGGGCAACTACTTGAGGCTGCGCCCACTCTGCTGCCGTCTCCGGCAACATAGGATAGCTTAAGGTTACGGTTCTCACGCTGTTTCTCACCTACATTCACAAATAAATTAAAGTTTAAGCCTGTGCAAACACTTTAACAGGAGCAATCGCACCGGTAGCTTCTAAAGCATAGATGCCCAGAAACTCCCCTTGCAGATCATAGAGCCTGAAATCTCCGCTGCCCTTCACTTCAGGTGCCACAAAGCGGAGTGACAGACGCTGCCCTTGCAGGGCGGCTTTCTTCTTCTCCTCGGCTACTGTATGTCTGGGCAAATGCGAAATCGCCTCATCGGCGGCAATTAAATGCTCTTCCAGCGTACCAGCTTCCTTATGTTCGGCAATTTGCTCCAGGGTCAGGCAATGACTGGCAGATATCCCAGCCGACATGGTCCGTTCCAGCTTCACCATCACACCCGGCACTCCAAGCGCACGCCCGATATCCACGCATAGGGTACGGATGTACGTTCCTTTGGAGCATAATACCCGGAACGTAATATCGGGATAATTGCCGCTCCAGACCATATCCTGCATTTCAATCTCATAAATTTCCACTTCACGGCTTTTACGTTCCACCGTCTTGCCTTCTCTGGCCAGCTCGTACAGGCGCTTACCATCCACCTTCACTGCGGAATACATCGGAGGAACCTGTGAAATCACGCCTTTGAAGGAATTCAGCACAGCCAGCACTTCAGCTTCCGTAACCTGAACCTCTTCAACTGATTCCGTAATCGTCCCTGTTAAATCCTCAGTATCACTGGCAAGTCCCAGCCGCAGCGTAGCAACATACTCCTTGGGAAGCTCCTGGATGTACTCAACCACCCGCGTGGCCCGTCCCAGGCACAGGGGCAGCACTCCGGTCACCTGGGGATCAAGTGTACCGGTATGTCCTATCCGCTTCATGCCTAGAATCCGACGCGCCTTGGCCACAACATCATGTGAAGTGAACCCTGCCGGCTTATATACGGCCAGAACACCTGTAAGTTCACTCATAGATGACGTTTAACCTCCTCAAGCACCTGCACTACCGCCTCTTCAAGACTTCCGTTAATGCGGGCACCCGCAGCACGTGTATGCCCGCCGCCGCCAAAGACCTGCGCCAGCGCTGCGACATCGACCTTACCTGCTGAACGCAGGCTGGCCTTCACCGCATGCTCATCGATTACCTTGAACAGAATGCCTACTTCAACACCGCGGATATTACGCGGATAATTGACAATCCCTTCAAGATCCTCGTTGGCCGCATTACAATCCAGCATATCCTGCGGTGTGACGTACACCCAGGCAATATCCCCTTCAGGACTGAGCTGCAGTGTACTAAGTGCCCGGTTGAGCACCTTCACCTGCGGGAGAGTCATCTCTTCAAGCAGGGTCTCAGCCAGTTCAGGTCCATTCACGCCTAGTGCCAGCAGTTCGGATACAGCTGCCATCACTTTAGGAGAAGTGTTGTTATAACGGAAACCGCCGGTATCTGTTAAGAGTCCGGTATAAATGGCCGTGGCAATATCGATATCCCATTCCACCTCAAACGTCTTCAGCAGGTCGAACAGAATCTCTGCTGTCGCAGCCGCATCCGGCTTGATGAGCGTTACGGCACCGTACCCATTATTGGTGGGATGATGATCTATATTTACGATAAGTGCATCACTGGTGAAATGACGCTGGGTAAGTCCTACACGCTGAAAATCCGCACAGTCGACACAAATGACATTGCTGTACTGGCGCGGCAGTTCGCCCGCAGCAGACAGATTGACAATTTGATCGGCATGCCATAAATATTCCATACGCTGCGGAATCTGGCCCTCGTTCAGCATACAATATTTTTTGCCCAGACATGAGAGAAGCCAGCCCACCGCGAGGGTGGAGCTGACTGCATCTCCGTCCGGCTGAACATGCGACACTACAAGATAATCGTCGTTTTCCAGCAGAAACTTACGGGTCTGCTGGAGACTTTGTTCATAGCTCTGCATTCGCCGTCTCCTTTATGTTCCGTAGCTCTATTCGGTTTTGCCGATTTCTCCGAGCAGCTTCTCAATATGACTTCCGTAAGCAACGGATTCGTCAATCTTGAAGATAAGCTCTGGAGTATGGCGCAGGCGGATTGCTTTGCCAAGCTCCGAGCGGAGAAAGCCGTTAGCTTTCTCAATCGCCTTGAGCGAGTCTGACTTCTGCTCCTCGTCCCCGAATACGCTCAGGTATACCTTGGCCTGTGACAAATCATTTGTCACATCTACGCCAGTTACAGTTACGAACCCGACGCGCGGGTCCTTCAGTCCGCTTTGGATGAGCTGGCTCAGTTCTTTCTTAATCTGTTCGCCAACACGTCCGGCTCTGATTTTAGACATCTATATTCACCTCTTCGCTTAGCGCTCTACCGTTTCCATAATGAACGCTTCGATAATGTCGCCTTCAACGACATCATTATAGCGTTCCAAAGTTATGCCGCATTCATAACCCTGCGCCACTTCTTTAGCATCATCTTTGAAACGTTTCAAGGTGTCGATCTTGCCTGTGAAGACAACGATACCGCTGCGGATCAGGCGCATTTCAGCGTTGCGGGCAATTTTGCCGGAAGTAACCATACAACCTGCGATGGTACCCACTTTGCTGATTTTGAACACATTGCGCACTTCAGCATGGCCGATAACATTCTCTTTGTAGATGGGATCAAGCATCCCCTTCATGGCACTTTCAATTTCTTCGATTACATTGTAGATGATGTTATGCAGACGCACATCCACTTTCTCCTGCTCTGCTGCAGCTTTCGTCTGGGTATCCGGACGAACATTGAAGCCGATAACAATAGCGTTGGATGCTGCTGCCAAGGTAATGTCGGATTCCGTAATCGCTCCGGCACCGCTGTGAAGGATCTTCACGCGAACACCTTCAACTTCGATCTTGGCCAGGGAGCCTTTCAGCGCCTCTACCGAACCTTGTACGTCACCCTTGATAATCACGTTGAGATCTTTGATCTCTCCGTCCTTGATGTGCTTGAACAGATCATCCAATGTTACACGGGTGTTCGTGTTCAGCTCAGACTGGCGCTGCGTAGTCGAACGTCTGTCCGCAATCGCACGGGCCTTGCGCTCATCTTCAAAGGCCATAAACGGATCGCCCGCCTGCGGCACTTCAGTCAAACCGGTAATTTCCACTGGTGTGGAAGGTCCCGCTTCTTTGATTTTGCGTCCCTTGTCATTGACCATGGCACGTACGCGTCCGAAGCAGTTACCTGCTACAAAGGCGTCGCCGACTTTCAGCGTACCGTTCTGTACGAGAATACGGGCAACCGGTCCACGGTTTTTGTCAAGCTCAGCTTCTATAACAGTACCGCGTGCCCGTTTGTCCGGGTTCGCTTTGTACTCATTTACTTCAGCAACGAGCAGAATCATTTCCAGCAGCTCTTCCAGGTTGATGCGCTGTTTGGCCGACAGGTTGACGAAGATCGTATCGCCGCCCCACTCTTCCGGAACCAGCTCATAGCTTGTAAGCTCCTGCTTCACCTTATCAGGGTCCGCACCTGGCTTGTCGATCTTGTTAACTGCAACAATGATCGGAAGTCCGGCCGCCTTGGCATGGTTGATCGCTTCTACCGTCTGCGGCATAACACCGTCATCGGCAGCTACAACGATAATCGTCATATCCGTAACCTGGGCACCACGGGCACGCATAGCGGTGAACGCTTCATGGCCAGGTGTATCAAGGAACGTGATTTTCTTGTGGTTGATTTCGACTTGGTAAGCACCGATGTGCTGCGTAATTCCGCCTGCTTCTCCGCCAGTTACGTTCGTGGAACGGATGGCATCGAGCAAGGTTGTTTTACCATGGTCAACGTGACCCATGATCGTTACAACCGGAGGACGGGACTGCAGATCATCGTCGGAATCATTCTCTTCCACGGTTTCGAAGCTGTCTTCATCTACCGGGATCTTCACTTCTACTTCTACACCGAACTCGCCGGCCAGAAGAAGGATCGTGTCGATGTCAAGCTCCTGATTGATCGTGGCCATAACGCCCATCGAGATCAGCTTCTTAATCACTTCCGAAGCATCCTTGTGAAGCAGCTTCGCGGTCTCACCAACCGTCATGCTGCCGCGGACAATAATCTTCTTCGGTGTGTTGTCAATCTTCTCACGGTGTACCATCGGCTGGTTTCTGCCGCGGTTGTTCTTGCCGCCACGGCCGCGGAAGTTGCCGCCTTTGCCGTCATCAAAACGTTTCTGGCCGCTGTTATTGTTCGGTCTGCCGCCAGTAGCATTCTTCTTCGGACCTCTGTCACCGCCACGGGAGAAATCTCCGCCTGCGTTGCCTTGACCCTGCGGGCGGTCGCCCGTGCGTGGTGCAGTACCTTGACCTTGTGGACGGTCACCTGTACGGGGCGCGCCGCCTTGACCTTGCGGACGGCTGCCAGTGGTGGAGCTGCCCTGCGGACGGCTGCCGCCGGTGGAGCTGCCTTGCGGGCGGCTGCCAGTGGTGGAGCTGCCTTGCGGACGGCTGCCGCCGGTGGAGCTGCCTTGTGGACGGCTGCCAGTGGTGGAGCTGCCCTGCGGACGGCTGCCGCCAGTGGAGCTGCCTTGCGGACGGCTGCCGCCGGTGGAGCTGCCTTGCGGGCGGCTGCCAGTGGTGGAGCTGCCTTGTGGGCGGCTACCAGTGGAGCTGCCTTGCGGGCGTGAATTTTGCGCTGTACCTGTTGTTTGTGTTCTGCGGGAATCTTGTCCGCTTTGGGGCCTTGGGGACGTCGTCGATTGGTTGTTGTTTTGGTTACTGTTCATACCTACCTGCTTTTCCGGTTGATTTTTGTTGGCATTCTGAGCACTTTGGGGTTCGGCTGTTACCGCGCCGGTGGTTACCGGACGGCTGCTGGTGCCGGTGTCCCGCTTGGCTGCAGCGTTTGACTTGATGTCCTTGAAGAACTGTTCAACTTTGTTCACGGAGCCATTCTCCATGACACTCATATGATTATTCACAGGGACATTCAAACGCTTCAGAATTGTAATGATTTCTTTACTGCTCATGTTCAGAGACTTCGCGTATTCATACACGCGCAGTTTATCCTTATTGTCTTCTTTAGTCAATAACTCCACCTCCGACAGTATCTCCAAGCGTTCTGGAGATCATTTCCGCGAATCCTTTATCCGTAACGGCCAGCACTACGCGCTGGTCTTTACCAATACTTGCACCGAGTTCATCCCGGTGAAATGCGATTACTAGTGGAATATCGTAGGTCCCGCACTTATCGCGGAACTTCTTTTGGGTATTATCTGAAGCGTCACCTGCCAGGACGACCAGCCTCGCCTCTGAAGACCGCACTGCCTTAAGCACAGCCTCGTCGCCGGTGACAATCTTGCCTGCTCTCATCGCAAGCCCTAAATAAGAAAGAGTCTTACTCATTGTCCTCACTATCCTTCGCTGCCAAAAATTGCTCCTCCACGGATGCAAAATCCCGGGCAAGCTGGGCATAGATTTCAGGACTCACTTGACATTTCAATGCTCGGTCAAGTGCTTTGGTCTTTTGTGCCAGCTTAAAGTATTCCAGTTTACCGCAGATATAAGCGCCACGGCCCGACTTCTTGCCCGTCAGGTCAATGAGCACTTCGCCCTCAGGCGTTCTCACCACGCGAATCAGCTCTTTTTTGGGCATCATCTCTTGGCTGGCAACGCATTTGCGCAGCGGCACCTTTCTTTGCTTCATAGTAGCGCCTCCCGTCAGTCAGCAGATTCATTAATCGATGGAGACGGAATCCTGATGCATTTCATCATTAGAAGTTCTGGGTCTGCCGTATTCCTGCTCTGCCTGAGTCTCACTCTTGATATCAATTTTCCAGCCGGTCAGCTTAGCAGCAAGACGGGCATTCTGCCCCTTGATGCCGATCGCCAGCGACAATTGATAATCAGGAACGATGACACGCGCCATTTTCTCAGCTTCAAAGACCTGAACTTCAAGTACTTTGGACGGGCTGAGCGCATTGGCCACATACTCCTGCACAAGCTCGGAATACCTTACGATATCAATCTTCTCGCCGCGAAGTTCGGTTACGATGGTCTGAACACGTGTACCTCTAGGGCCTACGCAGGAACCAACGGGATCGACTTCGGGATTACGCGAGAACACGGCGATTTTGGAACGGAAGCCGGCTTCGCGGGCAACGGAACGAATCTCAACTACTCCGTCAAAAATCTCCGGTACTTCCAGCTCGAACAGACGCTTCAGCAGACCCGGATGACTGCGGGACAGCATGATCTGCGGTCCTTTAGTCGTATTCTCCACCTTGGTGATATAAGCCTTGATACGCTCGCTCTGCTTGAACTTCTCGCCCGGCATAAGCTCGCCCAGCGGCAGAACCGCCTCGATTTTACCAAGATCCACATAAATGTTGCGCATATCCTGACGCTGGACAAGGCCGGTAACAATATCATCTTCCTTGTCAATAAAAGCGTTATAGATAAGTCCGCGTTCCGCTTCGCGGATACGCTGTGTAACAACCTGCTTGGCAGTCTGGGCAGCAATGCGCCCGAAATCACGCGGTGTAACCTCGAGTTCGGCAATATCCTCCAACTGGAAATGCGGGTTGATCTCCCGGGCTCCCGGCAGAGAAATCTCTGTCCGTGAGTCCAGAACCTCCTCCACAATCAGCTTGCGGGCAAAAACCTTGATTACGCCTGTGTTGCGGTTCATATCCACACGCACATTCTGCGCCGCATTGAAATTGCGTTTATAGCTGGAGATCAGCGCAGCTTCGATGGCTTCAAACAGCACATCCTTGCTGATGCCTTTCTCCCTTTCCAGTTCATTCATAGCTTCGATAAACTCCATACTCATGAAATTCCGGTCCCCCTTTCAAGACGTTAAAAAATAATGGCCAATCTCGCACTGGCGACCTTGGCGTACGGTACTAGATGTTCTTTTTTGCCCGCGGAGATGAGCAGTTCCTCGTTCTCGAACGAGAGCAAACGACCTTCGAATTCTTTGAGTCCTTGAATCGGCTCATACACCGTTACATATACATCCTTGCCAACCGCTTTGGCAACATCCGCAGCTTTCTTGAGCGGACGTTCAGCTCCGGGCGAGGAAACCTCAAGGAAATAAGCTTCGGGAAACGGATCATTCTCATCCAGCTTCTGGCTGATATATTCGCTGATGGTGCCGCAGTCATCAATATCGATGCCACCTTCTTTATCTACGAATACGCGCAGGAACCAATTGGAGCCTTCTTTCACGTATTCAACGTCCACCAGTTCGAAACCATTGTCCTCGAGATAGGACCCAAGCAGCTGCTCTACCGTCTGTTTAATTTTGGATTTGGGTGTGCTCAAAAGAAGATTACCTCCACGAACTTGTCTTTTGCTATATACCAAAGATAAAGAGTGGGTTTCCCCACTCTTTACACAACGGACTTATCTCATTATTACCAAAAAAATTATACCATAGTGAGTCTGCACTGACAAGTACCAGCCCTTGACTCCCTTATTTCAAAGCATGATTTGCAGCGAAATTTAGAATAATGACAGCTGGTTGCTCTCCGGCAGACCGCGGAAGCAGCCCATTCCGTTCAGCAGCTCAATCACCGTTTTACTGGCTTTGGATTTCTGCTGGAAGTCCTCAATGGAGAGGAATTCGCCGGCATCCTTGGCTGCCGCAATATTGATCGCGGCATTGTCGCCAATACCCGCAAGCGAAGAGAACGGCGGAATCAGGCTGGTGCCGTCAACCGTGAATTTGGTGGCATCGGAACGGTACAGATCGATATTTTTGAAGGTGAAGCCGCGGGCAGTCATCTCCAGTGCCATTTCCAGAACCGGAAGCATCGCTTTTTCCTTCGGCAGCGCCTGGAAGCCTTTTTGCTCGATCTCTACGATCTGGCGCCCAATAGCCTCATATCCCTTGCAGCAGAGATCAATATCAAAATCAGCGGCACGGACAGAGAAGTAAGTCGCATAATATTCAATCGGATAATACAGCTTGAAGAAGGCGGTCCGCACTGCAGAGATGACATACGCTGCCGCATGCGCCTTCGGGAACATGTACTGGATTTTGAGACAGGAATCAATGTACCACTGCGGCACCTTGCATTTCTTCATCTCTTCGATCCACTCGGGAGGAAGCCCCTTCCCTTTACGCACACTTTCCGTAATTTTGAAGGCCAGGCTGGCATCCATATCCGCCTTATAAATCAGGTAGAGCATGATATCATCACGGCAGCCGATAACCGTCTTGATGTTGCAGGTATTGTTCTTGATGAGCTCCTGGGCATTCCCCAGCCACACGCCGGTCCCGTGGGACAAGCCTGAAATCTGCAGCAAGTCGGCAAAGCTGGAAGGCTTGGCTTCTACGAGCATCTGGCGGACAAACTTCGTCCCCATTTCCGGCACTCCGTAGGTGGCTACAGGGGTCCGGATCTGATCCGGTCTTACCCCGAGCGCATCTGTGGAGTTGAACATGCTCATCACCTTCGGATCATTCATCGGAATGGTGGTCGGGTCCACGCCGGTCAGATCCTGCAGCATGCGCATCATGGTCGGATCATCATGGCCCAGAATATCAAGCTTCAACAGGTTGGCATCGAAGGCATGATAGTCAAAATGGGTTGTTTTCCACTCAGCCGTAACATCATCCGCCGGGAACTGCACCGGGGTAATATCTTCAATCTCCATATAATCCGGCAAAACAACGATACCGCCGGGATGCTGCCCCGTACTGCGCTTCACACCCGTGCAGCCGGCCGCCAGACGGCCTATCTCGGCTCCGCGCCAGCGTTTCTGGTGATGCTCTTCATATTTCTTCGTGAACCCGAAGGCGGTCTTCTCAGCTACGGTACCGATGGTGCCTGCCCGGAATACATTGTCAGGTCCAAACATCGTTTTGGTAAAATTGTGGGCATTCGGCTGATACTCCCCGGAGAAGTTAAGGTCGATATCGGGAACCTTATCCCCCTTGAAGCCCAGGAACGTCTCAAACGGGATATCCTGGCCTTCCCCCTTCAGGTTACCGCCGCAGTCCGGACAGGCCTTATCCGGCAGGTCGAAACCGCTCGGCACGCTGCCGTCAAGGAACCATTCACTATGCCTGCACTCCGAATTCGTGCAGATATAGTGGGCCGGCAGCGGATTAACCTCAGAAATACCAAGGAACGTTGCAACAACAGACGACCCTACCGATCCACGCGAGCCGACGAGATATCCATCCTGGTTCGACTTTTTAACGAGCCGTTCCGAGATCAGATAGTTGGCAGAGAAGCCGTATTTAATAATCGGCGCAAGCTCCTTCTCCAGACGGGCTACTACAACCTCCGGCAATTCCTCGCCGTAAATTGATTTGGCTGTCTCATAGCAGGTATTGCGGATCTCATCATCCGCTCCTTCAATAATCGGGGTGAACAGCTCGCTCGGGAACAGATCATATTCCTCGAAACGTTCGGCCAGCTCCACGGTATTGGTGACCACGACCTCCATCGCTTTTTCCGGGCCCAGGAACTCAAATTCCGTAAGCATTTCCTCGGTGGTCCTGAAATGGGCATCTGGTTTACGCTGGTCCTTCAGCGGACTGAAGCCGGTAATCCCGTGAATTGTAATATCACGGAACAGCTTGTCACGCGGCTCCAGGTAATGCACGTTGCCGGTGGCAATGACAGGCTTGTTCATCTGGTCGCCGATTTCACATATCTTGCGCACAACACCGCGTAAATCCTCGGCGCTGGCCACGAAGCCTTTATCCACCAGATGCATGTACATGGTCAGCGGCTGAATCTCCAGAACGTCATAGAACTGGGCGACCTCAATGGCCTCCTCCACCGTCTTGTTCAGCACCGCTTCAAAGAACTCGCCGCGCTCACAGCCGGAGATGACAATCAGCCCGTCCCGGTGCTCCTCAAGCTTCGATTTGGGGATACAGGGTACCCGTTTATAATACTCCGTGTGCGACATGGAGATCAGCTTGTAGAGATTCTTTTTGCCGGTCGGATTCAGTGCATAAATGCCGCAGTGAAACGGCCGTACATTCGAGAGGTCATTGCCTACATAATCATTCAGCCGGTCAAGCCGGGTTAACCCTTTCATCTTCTCCGCATCCGCGAGCAATCCATTGAGGATACCGCCCAGGGCAATCGTATCGTCCACCGCCCGGTGATGGCTCTCCAGCAGCACTTTGTACTTGTCAGCGAGTGTATTGAGCCGGTGGTTCTTCATGGTCGGGAATAGCAAACGCGCAAGCTCCAGCGTATCCAGTGAAGGATTCGGCAGCTGCGGCTGGCCCAGCTTCTTCAGGGAAGCCTGAATGAACCCCATATCAAACCGAGCATTATGGGCTACCAGAATGCTGTCACCTACAAACTGGACGAACTCCTTAAGTACAGGTTCCAGATCAGGAGCGTCTTTGACCATTTCATCGGTAATGTTGGTCAGCTGCTGGATATGGTAAGGAATCTTTTCATGCGGATTAACGAAGGTTGTATAACGGTCCAGCTCTTTGCCTTCGCACATTTTAATTGCTGCAAGCTCTGTAATATTGTTGCGCGTGATCGACAGACCGGTGGTTTCGATGTCAAATACGACATAGGTTGCTGTTTTGAGCTCCAGGGGCTGTGCATTCTCCACGATGTTTACAGCATCATTTACGACGTTGGCTTCCACACCATAGAGCATTTTGAGCTTATGCTTATGTGCAGCATGGTTCGCATCCGGGAAGCTCTGGACATTACCGTGATCCGTAACAGCCAGTGCCGGGTGTCCCCATTTCGCAGCGGTTTTGACATAATCGGTGATGGTTGCCACTGCATCCATCGTACTCATTGTGGTATGCAGATGGAATTCCACCCGCTTCTGCTTGGCATTGTCCTTACGCGCCGGCGGTGCAGAGACTTCCGACAAATCCGACGGGATCATCACCAGTTCCGGAATTTGCATGAAGCGGTCGTATTCAACTTTGCCGCGTGCCCGCACCCACTTACCGTTGGCCAGCTGCCCCATCACTTTCAGGTCTTCCTTGGTCTTCGCAAACATCTTCATCTGCAGAGAGTCGGTGAAGTCAGTAATGCAGAAGGTATATAGCGTGTTGCCGTTACGCAGCTCTTTGGTGTCGAGTCCAAAAATCGTGCCTTGAATCGTAATCTTCTTCTCTTCATCCTGGATGTCCAGAATCGATACGGCTTGTTCTTTGATCTCATACCCGATCTGAAGCTTAATTACCTCATTCGGATCACCGGGCTCCTCAGGCTCGTCCGGTTCACTGGCCATCATCATCATCTCTACCAGTTCACGCTGTTCCTGCTGGAGCTTCTGCTGGAATTCCTCGTAGGCATCCGCTTTGTTCTCATTCTCGGCAATCTGCAGCTTCACCTTAAGGGTAAGCCCGAAATATTTATCATAATATTTAATAATGGCTGCTTCGATGCCCTTTTTACGGGCCAGTTCAAGAGACATGGAATCGCTCAGGCTAAGCAAAAGCGTACCGTCCTGCAGATCCTGACTGGAGCGCGTCAGCCATCCGTTAACGGATGGAATCTCACGCTGGACCCACTCGAGGAACATTCCCCAGTACTCCTGTACAATATCCGCTCTATTGATTGTGTCATCATATAGGAACAAGAAGCTGACTTTGGCAATATGCTGCAGCTTCTCACGCATTCTAAGGACAAAGGTACGGTAGGTCTGGGCCGGAACCAGGCTGTCTTTCGCAATTACAATATGCCAGTCACGGTTTCCGCGGCTGATTTCCACACGTTCGATCTGCCCGTCCAAAAAGTAGGGATCAATGATGGCCGGCGGAATTTCCCCCTGCTTCATTAACAGCTCGAACCTTTTTCTTCTCTCCACGCTTTGCTCCATGGTTTCCCCACCTAACTCGGCAATAATTGGCTATATCCTTACTATAATTCTATTATAGTAAGAAAAGCTTCCGGTTCAAAAAGCATTGGGTAATTGCGGCCCGCCGACTCCTCTCGCCAGAAGCTAATATAAAGGATCAAATAAAAATTGAAGTTGCCGCTTAATACGCTTTGGCGAATACAACTGTATGCAGGGCCGGCTCACCGCAGCAAATACAAGTCTCTTTCGTTTCGGACGGATTGAACGGAATATTTCGGCTGCCTGCGCCTGTTTCTTCCTTCACCTTGGATTCACATTCCTCCGAGCCGCACCAGCCTGCAAGTGCAAAGCCGCGCTTCTCTTCCATGGATTCCTTCATTTGCTCTAAGGTATCTACAGAATAGAAATGATCCTCACGGAACTTCAGAGCCCGCTCGAACATTTCCTGGTGAACCTGCTCCAGCATAGCCTTCACTTCTTCAACCAGATTCTCCTGCTGGATAATCTTCTTCTCTCCGCTGATCCGGGATACGATTACGCAGACTCCGTTCTCCATATCACGCGGTCCAAGCTCCAGACGTACCGGTACACCGCGCATTTCGTATTCATTGAACTTCCAGCCCGGTGTAACATCAGCGCGGTCGTCTACACGTACGCGGATTCCGGCACTCTTCAGCTCTTTGAACAGTTCATCTGTGCGCCCGATCACTGCTTCACGGGTCTTAGGCGGCCCGATCGGAATCATAATGACCTGAGTAGGCGCTACCTTCGGCGGCAAAGCCAGTCCGCGGTCATCCCCATGCACCATGATCAGTGAGCCGATTAGACGTGTTGTAGAGCCCCATGAGGTTGTATGTGCATATTCAAGTACATTATCACGGCTTAAGTATTGGATATCAAAAGCAACTGCGAACTTGGTACCCAGATAATGCGAGGTAGCCGCCTGCACAGCCCGTCCATCTTTCATCATTGCTTCAATGGAATACGTATCTACCGCACCAGCGAACCGCTCGGATGGTGTCTTCTGTCCGGTAACCACAGGAATCGCCAGAAAAGTCTCTACGAAATCACGGTAGTTATCCAGCATCTTCATCGTTTCTTCACGCGCTTCCGTCTCATTCTCATGAGCGGTATGGCCTTCCTGCCAGAGGAATTCCGTAGTGCGGATGAACGGCAATGTACGCTTTTCCCAGCGGACTACGTTAGCCCATTGGTTAATCAGCACCGGAAGGTCACGGTAGGACTGAATCCATTTGGAATACATGTGGCCGAACATGGTTTCGGAAGTAGGGCGGATTGCCAGACGTTCTTCCAGCACATCGCCACCAGCTTCAGTCACCCAAGGCAGCTCCGGATTGAAGCCCTCAACATGTTCTTTCTCCTTCTGGAAAAAGCTCTCCGGAATAAACAGCGGGAAGTAGGCATTGCGGTGTCCGGTTTCCTTGAGGCGGCGGTTCATCTCCTCCTGGATATGTTCCCAGATCTCGTAGCCATCCGGTTTGAACACAATACAGCCGCGGACCGGAGAATAATCCATCAGGTCCGCTTTTTTGATCACATCAATATACCAGCGTGAGAAATCTTCGCCCTGCGGCGTGATTTCCGTAACGAACTGCTTGTCTTTTGCCATGTAAAGAGATCCTCCTAAAATTCGCCCCGCAAAGCGCCGGATAACAAGTGAAGCTGTCAAGCACTTTGCGGGACCCCAAAAGAATGTAATGTGAACGAATCAGCCGCTTATGAGGCGTAATATATCATTATAAGTCACAGCAATCATCACCAGGAACAGCAGCGCAAAGCCTACGAAATGGACCATGCCTTCGCGGTTCGGGTCCACCGGCTTACCGCGCAGCGCCTCCACGCCGAGAAACACGAGCCGGCTTCCGTCAAGTGCAGGAATCGGCAGCAGGTTGAAGATCCCGAGATACAGGCTGAGAATAGCCGCCCAATAAGTCAAATATTGAATCCCCTGCTGGGCAATCTGCCCGGTCAGCTGGAAGGTTCCCACAGGTCCCGAGATATCATCCATATTGAACTTGTTGATCAGCTGCTTGAAGCCGATGAAGATCAGCTTCGTGGTATCCACCATGGCAGTCCCTGACTTGGTGATAGTCTCACCAACCCCGGCCTTGCGAGTAGGAAGCTCCGGAGTGATCCCGACTTTGCCGCCTTCCTCCCCTTCCATACTGCGGGGAATCATAGCTACATTAAGCGTTTCATCGCCGCGCTGCAGTGTCCATTTCATCTCTTTGCCTTTGGACGCGGAGGTGAGCGAGATCATCTTCTGGTAATCTCCACCGATAGTTTCGCCGTTAACGGCTACAACAATGTCGCCTTTCTGCAGACCGGCTTCCTGGGCCGGCATTCCTTCGCTTACATCGCCGATCTTCACATAGGTCGGATTCTCCACTTGGATACCGGCCATTTGCAGATGAAGTGCGAACAGCACAAAAGCCAGAATGAAGTTCATCACCGGACCGGCCAAAATTGCCACCGCGCGCTGACCTACGCTTTTACTGCCGAACTGGCGATCTTTGGGCGCGATCTGCGTCTGCTGGCTTCCCTTAATCATCATCGCCTGTGGATGTACGTCGTATGTGGTTACTTCACCATCCACATCGAGACGGATCTTCAGCTCATTCTCAAGATCCGTGAATTGCGCTTCACCGCGGATAACATTTCTGCGTGTATCAAGTGAATCCAGGTAAATATTCTTCACCTTATTATCCTGGCCCAGTCTGACCGCAATGGTCTGTCCGGGACCGATCTCAATCATTTCCGGATCCTCTCCGGCCATCCGGGCATATCCCCCAAACGGCAGCAGGCGAAGCGTGAACTGGGTTTCATTGCGTTTATAAGAAAACAGTTTCGGACCGAAACCGATAGCAAATTCCCTCACAAGAATTCCGGCGCGTTTGGCAAAATAATAATGTCCCCATTCATGGACGGTCACCAGAACAAAGAACATAAATACCGTCAAAAAAACGACTCTTACCATCTCCATTGCGAAACATTCCCCCCTTTAGGTGTAAGACCGAAGTATGTCCTCTTAATTTATCATTATTCCAAGGTAAGGCACAAGAGAATCAACAGTCCACCCCTATTTTTCAGGGCATAACAAATATTTTCGGAATACAAAATGCGCATTGTCCTCTTACAGCACAGCCGCAAGTTCCCGGGTCACCGTATCACAGTGCTGAATCTGCTCCAGATTCGGATGAGCCGCATTCTCATGGCGCTGAAGGACTTCATCAATAATCTCGTCAATCCGCAGGAACGGAATCTCGCCGCGCAGGAAGCGGGCAACGGCAATCTCATTCGCTGCATTGAAGGCAGTTGTAGCCGTACCTCCCATGGTGCCGCAGTCGATAGCCAGCTTCAGCGCAGGGAAGCGCTCATAGTCCATCTCACGGAAAGTGAGACTGGCTACTTTGGCCAGCGACAGCCGCTCAGCAGGCGACTGCCAGCGGTCCGGATAAGTGAGCGCATATTGAATCGGAACCCGCATATCCGGCGTTCCCAGCTGCGCAATGATACTGCTGTCACGGAATTCCACATAGGAGTGAATAATGCTCTCCGGATGCAGCAGCACATTAATCTGTTCATACGGGAGGGCAAACAGATGATGCGCTTCGATTACTTCCAGCCCTTTATTAACCATGGTTGCCGAATCAATCGTAATCTTAGCCCCCATGCTCCAATTCGGGTGGCGCAGCGCATCCTCTACAGTAACATTCTTAAGCTGTGAACGCGTATAATCACGGAAAGATCCGCCGGATGCTGTAATGGTAATCGAGGCCACATCTTCGCGGTTCTCACCGTTTAAGCATTGAAAAATAGCCGAATGCTCGCTGTCAACCGGCAGCAGCTTAACGCCTTTGCGGTCCGCCAGTTCTGTAACCAGGTGTCCGGCGGTCACCAGCGTTTCCTTGTTGGCCAGTCCAATATGTCTGCCGGCTTCAATAGCCGCCATTGTAGACTGCAGACCCACGCTGCCCACAAGGGCAGTCACAACAGTCTCTGCGTCACCGCCGGCGGCAATCTCCACCAGACCTTCACGTCCGCTGTAGAGCTCTACGCCGGCAGGCAGACTGGATCTGATCTCCGCAGCAAGCTCCGGTGTAGACACAGAAACGCGGCGCGGATGGAAGCGGCGGACCTGCTCCAGCAGCAGCCGGGTATTCGATCCCGCTGCCAGCCCGTCCACTACAAAGGCTTCCGGATGCATGGCCACGACATCGAGTGTCTGGGTGCCGACTGAACCCGTAGAGCCGAGAATACTGATTCTTTTCACAGTTGAAACCTTCTTCCTGTCGTTAATAGTAAGGCATCAGCATTACGATATGTACGAAAGGAAATACGATAATCCAGCTGTCACAGCGGTCCAGGATGCCTCCATGACCAGGCAGCAACGAGCCTGAATCCTTAATACCGTACACCCGTTTATAAGCAGACTGTACAAGATCTCCGAGCTGACCCAGAACGGCGCAGGAAACCCCGATAAGCAGTGCGCGTCCGATTGTCAGCAGATCAGGAACCAAAAGGGCAAAAACAATAGATATCACGGCTGAGATTAATACTCCGCCAAGGGCACCTTCGATAGTTTTATTAGGACTAATCGCCGGCCAGAGCTTATTACGTCCGAAGCTTCGGCCGACAAAATACGCTCCGGCATCACTTCCCCAGATGCAGCACAGCAGCAGAAACGTCCAGAGAAGCCCATGTCCATCTCCCGCACCGCGGGCGATAGCCATATAAGAGAAGCCCATCCCTATGTATACAATGCCGGTGAACATCAAAGCGGTGATCTTAATATCCAGCTTGTTCTTGCTGAAGACCGTAACCAGCAGAAATAACAGCATGAGCAGCCAGATTCCCTGCTCCCACGATAATAACTCGGAAGTCCCCAGCAGATTCCAGGGGATCATGAAGCATACTACGGACGCATAACCAAGTACAGCAGTCCCTCCGAAGGTTGCTGTACCTGTCATTTTTACAAATTCATAATAGCCGATGAGGGCCATGGCAGTCAGCAACAGCTGATACGGCCAGCCTCCCAAAAAGCACAAGCCCAAAAACAAGGCTCCGGCAACAATTCCGGTAATCAATCGCTGCTTCAAAGATTCCCATCTCCCATCAGGCTACTTCAATCCACCATAACGGCGTGTGCGGCGCTGATATTCCGCCACAGCCTGCATCAGATGTGTCTTGTCAAACTCCGGCCAGTACACATCTGTAAACCATAATTCACTGTAGGCAATCTGCCAGAGCATAAAGTTACTGAGGCGCATTTCGCCGCTCGTACGGATCAGCAGATCAGGGTCAGGCAGTCCGCCGGATAAGAGTCTGCTGTCAATCAGTGCTGAAGTAATCTCATCAGGTGTCAGAATACCTGCCTGGATATCCTTGCCCAAGCCGCGCATACAGTCTTCAATCTCTTTACGGCCACCATAGTTCAGTGCAAAATTAAGTATAAGTCCGGTATTACCTTCGGTCCGGGCAACCGCTTCTTCCATAGCCCTGCGGGTATGGGAAGGCAAAGCCTCGGTATCGCCCATTACACGTACCTGTACATTCTTCTCAATCAGTTCATCCAGTTCAATGGCCAGAAATTCCACAGGCAAGCGCATCAGGAAATCAACCTCATCCTTCGGCCGCTTCCAGTTCTCCGTGGAGAAAGCGTACATGGTCAAGAACTCTACTCCCAGGTCATTCGCCGCGATTGTCGCACGTTTGACCGCCTTCATCCCGTTCTGATGGCCCACAATACGGGGCAAGCCGCGCCGTTTCGCCCAGCGTCCGTTGCCATCCATAATTACAGCTACATGCCGGGGAATATTATCCGGTGAAATCTCGACTGGCTCCTGCCTGTCTTTACGGCTCAGCCATTCTTGAATCCGTTTGATCATTTCCGTTTCCTCCAAGCTCTTATCAGAAAGAGACAAACCCCACCATAGACGGAGGGGCCTGAAGTCTCTTGAATTTCATTATACTTCCATAATCTCTTTTTCTTTGGACAAGAGCACTTTATCGACTTCAGCTATGAACTTATCCGTTGATTTCTGGATATCTTCCTGATGTCCATGTGATTCGTCTTCCGAAATGCCGTTCTTCTCCATCTTCTTGATGTCATCGTTCGCATCGCGGCGGATGTTACGGATGGCTACCTTCGCTTCTTCACCGAACTTCTTAGTGAACTTTACAAGTTCACCGCGGCGTTCTTCAGTAAGCGGCGGAATGGACAAACGGATGATTGTACCGTCATTGGCAGGCGTAATCCCGATATCAGACTTCATTATCGCCCGCTCGATGTCAGACATCGATGTTTTGTCCCACGGCTGGATCAGCAGTGTCCGGGAATCCGGTGTGCTGATGTTAGCCAGCTGATTAAGAGGAGTCGGAGCACCGTAGTACTCCACTTGAATGCGATCCAGCAGTGACGTCGAAGCACGTCCTGCCCGCAGCGTAGCCAAATCGCGTTTTAGCGACAAAATCGCTTTTTCCATACGCTCTTCGGCATTTTTCTTCACCGATTGTGGCATTAATTTACACTCCCTTTAACAATCGTCCCGATCTTTTCGCCGAGAACGACACGTTTAATATTGCCTTGCTCTGTAATAGCAAACACAATGAGCGGTATATTATTATCCATGCAGAGAGAGGAAGCGGTGGAATCCATAACACCCAGATTCTTGTTCAGAATATCCATGTAAGTAAGCTGCTCGTATTTCACGGCAGTGCTGTCCTTGAACGGATCCGCGGAATAGACACCGTCTACTTTGTTCTTCGCCATCAGAATCACTTCGGCTTCAATCTCGGCCGCTCTGAGCGCTGCCGTTGTATCAGTCGAGAAGAACGGATTCCCTGTTCCTGCGGCAAAAATAACTACACGGCCCTTTTCCAGATGCCGGATTGCCCGGCGGCGGATATAAGGCTCAGCAATTTGCTGCATGGCAATGGAGGTCTGAACCCGTGTAGGGACATCAATCTGCTCCAGTGCATCCTGCAGTGCCAGCGAGTTCATGACGGTTGCCAGCATTCCCATATAATCCGCTGTCGCCCGGTCAATGCCGCTTGCACTTCCCGCGATTCCGCGCCAGATGTTACCTCCGCCGCACACAATGGCAACCTGAACTCCAAGCTCAACGACTTCCTTGACCTGCTCCGCGATGGAGATGATCGTTTCGGCATCGATGCCATAGCCATTCTGTCCGGCAAGTGATTCACCGCTAACCTTAAGGACTACTCTCTTAAATACCGGCTGTTCCAATTGTATACCCTCACTTTCTTACAAAAGACGGAACACTACGTGATATGTGTTCCGCTCTTTTGATGCTTGCCTTTATTCAGTTCTTATTACAAAATGCTTCTCAGCTATTATTGGTTCACTTGTGCCATTACTTCTTCAACAAAGTTATCGACTTTCTTCTCAAGACCTTCACCCAGTTCGTAACGAACGAAACGGCGGATGGAGATATTTTCGCCAATAGTGCTGATTTTTTCGTTCAGCAATTGGGAAATAGTCTTGTCTGGGTCTTTAACGAATGGCTGTTCAAGCAGGCAATATTCTTCATAGAACTTGCTGATGCGGCCTTCAACCATTTTTTCAACGATTTTTTCAGGCTTGCCTTCGTTCAGTGCCTGGTTCTTAAGAATTTCTTTTTCTTTTTCTACATCTGCAGCCGGCACTTCTTCACGGCGAACATACAGCGGGTTCGCTGCTGCGATTTGCATTGCGATATCGCGGGCGAAATCTTTGAAGGAATCTGTTTTACCTACAAAGTCAGTTTCGCAGTTGATTTCTACCAGAACGCCGATACGGCCGCCAGCGTGGATGTAAGATTCTACTGTACCTTCAGTAGCGATACGTCCAGCTTTGTTAGCTGCTGCGGACAAACCTTTTTCACGAAGCAATTCAGCTGCTTTTGTAATATCATTGTTTGCTTCTTCAAGTGCCTTTTTACAATCGAGCATTCCTGCTCCTGTTCTTTCACGAAGTTCCTTTACTGCCTTTGCATCTACTGCCATTGTTATTCCCTCCAGATAATTGTCGTTGTCATACGCGGGCTCAAGGCCCATTATCCTAAAAAAAGGGCAGTGAGAGGTTATCCACCTGCCAACCACCCTTTTCATTTAAGTTCTTGTTTATGTCCCGGATACTACTTAAGCAGTAGTTGTGTCTTCGCCCTGATGAGCTTCAACAACAGCGTCAGCCATTTTACCAGTCAAGAGCTTCACGGCGCGGATAGCGTCGTCATTGCCTGGAATTACGTAGTCGATTTCGTCCGGATCACAGTTAGTATCAACGATAGCTACGATAGGAATGCCCAATTTGCGAGCTTCTGCTACAGCAATACGCTCTTTACGCGGGTCAATGATGAACAGCGCGCTTGGAAGACCTTTCATGTTCTTGATACCGCCCAGGAATTTCTCAAGACGATCTTTCTCTTTGCGGAGAAGGATAACTTCTTTCTTAGGCAATACTGCGAAGGTACCGTCTTCTTCCCAAGCTTCCAATTTCTTCAGGCGGTCAATACGCTTCTGGATAGTCTGGAAGTTAGTCAGGGTACCACCCAGCCAACGTTGGTTAATGAAGAACATACCCGAACGTTCAGCTTCTTCTTTTACGGAATCCTGTGCTTGTTTCTTTGTTCCTACGAATAGGATTGTGCCGTTGTCGCCAGCGACGCTCTTTACAAAGTTGTAAGCTTCCTCTACCTTTTTGACTGTTTTCTGCAAGTCAATAATGTAAATTCCGTTTCTTTCAGTGAAGATATAACGATCCATCTTTGGATTCCAACGACGAGTCTGATGACCGAAGTGTACCCCAGCTTCGAGAAGCTGCTTCATGGAAATTACTGCCATCTTCACACACCTCCTAATTTTGGTTTATTGTGTGTCTCCTCCGCCGCGCGTCATCTTTCTACAAGACTTTCTTCAGAAGAAAGCACCTCTTGTCGAAATCAACCGGCGTGTGTTTTAACACCGTCAATTACTATACCATATTAAAACATTCTATGCAACGATTACTGTGAATTTATAAAATTCTTATCCAAAAACACTTATTTCTTCACAGTAATCAGCTTATCAATAATAGAGTCCATGCTCTCTCCCTTGGCAAAACTGTAGCTGCCGTATTGGATAATCTTGTTCACTTTACGGCTGTTCGCCTTCTTAAGAAACTCCGCTTTATCTTGAATAACTCCGGCTTCGCTTAGCACATCAGCAGTTTGGGCGAGTGTAATTCCTGTAGGAATCCGCACAGAAATATCGCCGTTCACTGCAACCGCAGGCGCTTCCGGACTGGCTGGAGCTACAATACCCGTGTCTGCAGCACTGCTCTCCGGCTGTACTGGCGCTGACGGCTTGCCGGGAGTCACAGCTGCACTCGGCTCCACTGCGGCTTTAGGTGTGGCCGCAGGAGCCGGAGAAGCAGTTGCCGCCTCCTCTGCGGGGACCTGGGAAGACTCGGGCGTTCCCGCAGAAGTGCCTTCCTGTGCTTCCTCTTCCCCGCTGGCCGCCCCTTCATCTGCGGACTGCACATGATCCACCACGGTCAAATTCAGTCGCTCCGCTTCCTTGATCAGCTGTTCTTTGGTGAGCGGAGTAGCCTTCCCGGCCATCATCAGCTGCAGCAGCAGTGCGCCGGCAATCAGACCGATGCCTAACCCGAGCATGAAGAACCGGTTCTTGATCATACCGATTCCTCCTGATGGGCCAACTGCAGAATCAGCTGGACCTCGCCCCGCTGGAGACCTGCAGTCTTGGCGATAGAATCTATCGATTTGCCTTGTTCATGCAGTTCGAACAATCGCGGATATCTCAGCTTTATGGAGCTGACCGGCTTTTGCCTGGCAGGCTGAATTTCAGCTTCAGCAGTTGGGGCTGCAGAAGCATTCTCCGCAGACTGGGCAGCCGAAGGCTCCCTTGAGAAGGTTGCGGCAAGCTGAAGCAGGCCTTTCTCTTCAGCGGTCAGCCGGGCATCCAGAAGCAGCAGGCTCTTACTAAGCTCAGCCACCTGCTCACGCAGTGTGCCAATCTCTTCCTGCAGGGCTGTTTTGTTACTCTGCGACTGCGCTTTGATGCTGCCGACCAGCTGAAGCAGTTCTGTATTCTCATGTTCGATATCTGCCATATACAACTCCAGCGCGGCCTCCGTCTCCTTGAGGCTCTTCTTCTCATCCGAGTCTTCCTTGCTGGCCTTTGCCGGCAGTCTCAGGGCATAAACGATAGCGACAGCGCCTACCAGCACGATATATACCCATGGGTCCAAGTGTCTAATCTCCTTTTACATTCAATTCATAGAAGCTTACTCTTTCAATAGTTTAACTGGACTCAAAGACTGAAATCTATCCGGTGTCCCTTATAAGGATGCTCGGCATCGTGGACGGTCTCCGGCTTCCTTGGCTGACGCGGATCAGCGTGACTGTCCGGCTGCTTCTCCTTACCCCCGTCCCGCAGTGCTGATTCCGAAGATTCGTCCACCTCACTGCTGCGCATGGCGATTTCCTGGCTATGCTTGACGTTCTGGCCTGCCAATTGCTGCTGGTCAAGCGCCGGACGCTGCTGCTGGCTGTTCTGAACTTTAGCCGCATCATGTGTCCGGGGCAGGGCGATTTGCAGTTCCACCGGTTTCAGACTCATCAGATCTCATCTCCCATAGTCCATATAGAATCAAGGAATAGCAGGCCGCTCCCGCTGCCTGCCTGCTTAAATGTACGGTATTATCGATATATCCCCTTCACTGTAAACAAAGGATACCCGTTCTGTAGGATCTTTAACGAATCTGGTATACCTGCCAATAACAATCTTTGATCCTCCATAGATTGTTTTGATCACATCCACCCGTGCCCTGCCTGTATCCTCAAGCATCCGCTCAATCTCGAGTACGCGTTCCTTGATTCTCTTTTCATCACGCATATGGGATTGCTTGGTCGCATTGAGCTTCACGCGGAGCGCCACCTTATCCGGGGAAAGCTGACCGTTGTTCGCCAACTGATTGAGAAGGTATAATGCCTTATTGGTCTTGTCTTCATTCTCAAGAAGGTGACGCAATTCCTGGCGCAGCTCATTAATCTCATTTCTCAGCTCGGGAACAACGCCCACCTCAACCGCTGTAGCCGTCGACATTGTATTGCCGATGGTCCGTGCGACAACTTTATCGCCTGCCTGTACTATCCCGCCTACAATCAAACCTTTGGCACCGTTGCAGAGCACATCACGGCCTGCGCGGATGTTGGAATGCATAATGCTTTGCGAGACAATTACATCTTCTCCGGCCACCACATTGCCATCCTGGATAAATGAGACTTTGACATTTTTCCCGGCGCTTACGAGGCCTTTGTTATAGCCGATAATTCCGCCGGTAATTTCGATGGAGCCGCCGGATATCAGCTCAGCACCTTCCACCCCGCCAACCACTCGGATATCTCCGGCGGATTTGACGGTGAAGCCGGTAAGCACGTTGCCGCGAATGACAACCGTCCCGACAAAATCAATATTCCCTGTACTGTAATCCACATCACCATTGACCTCATATACAGGAAATACATTGATCTTGCCCTTGTCTGTCAGCGTAACCAATCCATCTATCGCCGAATACATCGAGGTCTCTTCCTGATCCACCAGTACATTCTTGCCAACTTTGAAATGGGCTTGCTTCCCTGCTCTATACGGAAGCTCCTCCCCCGTTACTGTCTTTCCGCTTACACCATTCTCTGCCGGTATGATTCTGGCTATAAGCTGACCCTTCCTCACATTGTGAAGCCGGACCAGATCCTTATAGTCAACCTTGCCATCTTCTTTCTCCAGCGGCTTACGGTCTTCCTCCAGATCTACGGTCAGTACCATCTGTCCATCCTTGCCGTTGACAGCAGGCTGGCCGATTGCGATCGGCACCCTGTTCCAGAAATATTCTTCCGGGTTGCTGCAGATCCGCTGAACAATATCCCGCTGGATGCCAAATCGAATGTTGTGACTGACCAGGAAGCTTTCAAGATCTTCAATTGTACAGGAGAAATTCTCATCCTTCTTGATGAACTGGAGGTAAGCAACCCCTTTATCATCCGAAAACGTAATACTCAGGTATTGGCCCAAAACATATTGACCGATCAAATTCTGCTCCCCCTTGTCACCGGCGCCCGGTTAATCATTTTGCATAAGAAGATCACGGTTCTTCTCAAGTGTTCCTCTTAGCCGCAAAATAGCCTTCGAATGAAGCTGTGAGATCCGCGAAGGAGAGAGTGACATCACTTCAGCAATCTCGCTCAAAGATAAATCCTCATAATATAAAAGGGACACAACGGTCCGTTCTTTCACTGTTAATTTCTCGATGCCTTTAGTCAGCGTATCGCGCAGATAAAACTCATTCACTTTGCGGTCCGGATTCTTAGCCTTATCATCCACCAGAATAGACATCCGTGTCTCTGATTCTTCCTCACGGATAGGATCTTCTAACGAGCAGAGCGACATAACAGCAACATCCTGCAGCATAGTCTGAAACTCCGTTTCAGTAATGTTCAGATACTGGCTCATTTCATCGTCACTAACGGATCTCAAATACTTCTGTTCCAGCTGCTGGTAGGCATCCTCGATTTTTTTCGCTTTTTCGCGCACTGATCTGGGAACCCAGTCACTTTGCCGCAGAGAGTCAAGGATCGCTCCTCTTACCCGCCAGGAAGCATAGGTCTGAAATTGCAGTCCCCGCTTGTAGTCGAATTTCTCGATGGCATCAATCAGTCCCATCACACCATTGCTGGCCAAGTCATCTTTGGATACATTTTTGGGCAGTCCCACTGCCAGACGGCTGGATACGTAATCTACAATATGGAGATAACTCTCAATCAGCTTTTTTTTGGCCTCAGGATCACCTTGCTCTTTCCATTGCTCCCATAGTCCATCTGTTTCTGACTGAGCAGCTTTATGCTCGTTCAACGGCTTTCACCCTTCCCAAAGTTTAGTCAGCGGGTACCACGCGGCGCAAGATTACGGACTTTCGCCGCAGCACTCGCTTATTCTTCTTTCAGGTGACGAACGGCCTTGGCCAATTCTTCAGGATCTTTCATAGAGACCAGTTTTGGAGGCTGCAGAGGTGTGAAACCACTCAAGTCCACACTTCCCGCTTCCGGCTTCGGTGTCAGCAGGTCCTTCAATTCCTGATCCTCTTCCGGTGTCTGAATATCAAGCTTGGCACCAAGTGCCTCACCGTTATCTTCAAGTCCGGCTTCAAGGTCTGAAGATTCAGAGGATTTCCCAATAATAACACCCAATACCCATCTTAGAAGGAAAGCAAGCACAAACCAGATAATAAACCCATATATTCCCCGGATCAGGCTGGTTCCTACTAAATTATGTCCGTAGTTTGTAAGAAAAGTAAATAGAAATCCAATCAACCCGAGCCCTGTGCTTAATATTATCTTCTTGTTCATGGTTATATTTCCTTTGGGCCTTTTTGAACGCTGCGGATAAAGAGCACCCCGGTATTGCAGGCGATTTCTATCGTACGTCCATAATTGCCACCCGTGTCCTCCGCGATCAGCGGAATGTTCAATGCGTCCAATGCTAGTTTGCAGGATTCCACATTACGAGGCCCGATCCTCATGGTGTCACTCCCCCCGGCAAATGCGAACATCTGCGAGCCTCCGGCCATCTTGGCCACAATCCGGCTCCGGACCGCCCCTAGCGCCAGCAGGCGGGATAAAAGCTCAGGCACGGCGGTATCGGCAAACTTGGCAATATTCAGCTGTCCTTCCCGGGCAATATCTGACGAGGGCAGCATGACATGTGCCATGCCTGCAAGTCTTTTGCCGGGATCAAACAGTGTCAGGCCAACACAGGAACCAAGACCGGTCGTACGGATAAGACTGTCCTGGCTGCCTATGTTAAGATCCGCCATGCCTACTTTAATAATGCTCTGTTCTTCAATCATTATCAAACGGTACTCCTAATGCCTTGAATATTTTGGGGAATGATTCGGGATCGGGAATAAGGAAAAATTGTCCTTCAATCTCATTTTGGCCTTCCAGGAACGTCGTATCGATGAGCAGCGCATCATCACCCATCTGACCGAACTGCAGCAGCCCGTATCCAAGAATCGCCCCGGCCATATCCATAGCAAGCGCCGGCACTGTCGGATACATGGAGAGTGAGGTAAAGTCAGCCAGTGATGAAAGGTAGGAACCGGCAAGGATATTGCCGATTTCGCTCAGAGCGGATAACTCCATTTCACTGAGTTCTTCACCGCCTGAAATCTCAATTCCGGCAATCCGGCTGAGCAGGTTGGTCGCTGCTTCCGGAGAGAGAATGAAGAACAGGTTGCCCGGAGCTTCACCTTCTACACGGAGGAATACAGCATACACCAGTTCTTCAGCTCCGCCGACCTTATCGGTAATCTCCTCAAAACTGAGAAGCTGCACCTTGGGTACAGCCATATCAATCGGCTTATTCAGCAGCTGAGATAACGCGGTGGCGGCGTTGCCGGCTCCAATATTCCCGACTTCTTTCAGCACATCCATTTTGAAATCCTTGAAGTTTTTGAATAGCTCCACTGGCTAGCCCTCCAGGCTTTCCAGTTGCACGATTTCGCCCTTGTTCAGCACTTCGGACAAGTTAAGCATAATCAGCAGACGGTCTTCTCCAATTTTGGCCACCCCGTCCAGATACTTCGCTTTGATCCCGCCAACAACATCCGGTGGTGTATCAATAATGTTACGGTTCAAATCAATAACATCATTCGCAGAATCGACGATGAAGCCTACTTCCATCTCATTCACATTCACAATAATGATCCGGGTCTGGTCTGTATGCTCTGCTTCCTCAATACTGAAACGGCCGCGCAGATCAATAACGGGGATGACTACACCACGCAGATTGATTACACCTTTGATAAACGAATAGGTCTTGGGCACGCGGGTAATGGGCATCATACGCTCGATAGTCTGGACCTTCTCCACTTCAATGCCGTATTCTTCAGTGCCAAGCTTAAATACTATGACTTTGATATCTTCAGCCATGGAATGAACCTCCCTGTTCTATCCTGATTATTTAATAAAAGCATTTGGATCGATAATAAGTGCGACTTGTCCATCACCAAGAATGGTGGCTCCGGAAATTCCTTGAACATCAGGCAGATACTTGCCCAGATTCTTGATGACAATCTCATTCTGCCCGATAAAGTCTTGAACCGCCAAGGCAACCAGGCGCTCTCCCTTACGTACAACCACAATCTCTGTTTCCTCTTCGGTGCTTTCATCATAGTCCGGAATAGAAAAGATCTTGCTCAGTGAAACGAGCGGAATATGGCTGCCCCGGAATTCCAGCATTCTGTTACCGTGAATGGTACGGATCTGAGACTGTTTGACAATCCCAGTCTCTACTATGGAAGAGAGCGGAATTGCATATTTCTCTGAACCCAGACGAACCAGCATGGCTGCGATAATCGACAGGGTCAGCGGGAGCTGAACGGAGAAGTTCGTCCCTTTACCTGGTGTAGAGTAAATGGTGACGTTGCCGCCCAGTGAGGAGATCTTTGCTTTGACTACATCCAGACCGACGCCGCGGCCCGATACGTCAGAGATCACCTCTGCGGTACTGAAGCCCGGTGCAAACAGAAGCTGATACGCTTCATCATCAGACATCGCATTGGCCTGCTCCTGGGTAATGGCGCCTTTCTTAACTGCAGACCCCAGAATCTTCTTCGGATAGATGCCCCTACCGTCTTCTTCAATCTCAATAAAGACATGGTTGCCGCTATGGAAAGCACGGAGGTGGACGGTCCCTGTCTCCGGCTTGCCGGCAGCGACACGGTCTGCTATGGACTCAACACCGTGGTCTACTGCATTACGCAGCAAATGCACAAGCGGATCACCAATCTCATCAATTACGGTACGGTCCAGCTCTGTTTCAGCACCGGTAACGATCAGATCAACTTTCTTGTCAAGCGATTTGGCGAGATCGCGCACCATCCGCGGGAACCGGTTAAATACGGTATCCACCGGCACCATGCGCAGCTTCATCACTATGTTCTGCAGATCCCCGCTGACCCGGCCCATATGTTCAACCGTTTCGGTAAGATCCCCGTTCTGCACTTCGGAAGCCAGCTGTTCCAGCCGAACGCGGTCAATGAGCAGCTCACTGAACAGATTCATGAGTACATCCAGACGCTCGATGTCCACACGGATCGTGCGGGAAGGAGAAGGCGCTCCGCCTGCTCTGGCCGGTGCTGCCTTACTCTCTTCCTTGCCATGTGCGGAAGCAGCCGGTGAAGCATTAGAGGCAGCAGGAGCAGCCTCCGGCGCCGGAGCAGAGGCAGGCGCTTCTGCGGTAGCTGCAACACTTTCCTGCCCCATCTGACGCAGGGATTCCTGATCAAGTGCTACGGCTGTAACCGTATCGATCTCCGACAAATTCAGGATCATCTTCTGAATTTCACTGGCATCCTTTTGGGTTATGTAGTAGAGGGAGAATCCGTAATCGAATTTCTCCTGCTCTATGTCCTGAACCGAAGGGAAGGACTTAACAACTTCTCCTGAACGCTCCAGAAGGTCGAAGACCATATATGCACGCACTGCCTTGAGCTGACAGTCCTTGCGGATAGCAACATCAACGTACAGAACCTGATGGCCTTCCTGCAGCGACTGCTCCAGCACAGAGTACTGGAATTCATCCAGAAACACCTGGGCATCCGTGGCATTGCCGGCAGCAGCCGCCGTGACTTCTGCAGCAGCTCCGCCGGCGGCAGCGGGAACCTCTCCCCGGACGATAGCCTGGAGGGAGGTTACAATTGCCGATACATCAGCCTTACCCTCTCCTCCGCCTGTGATGTCCTCCACCATGGATTCCAGAGCATCAATACTCTTGAACAGGGTGTCAAAAATGAAATCCTGCATCCGCAGTTTATTGTTACGCACGAGATCAAGCACATTCTCCATTTGGTGCGTAAGCGAAGCCAAATCCTCAAAACCCATTGTAGCCGCCATACCTTTCAAGGTATGGGCAGAGCGGAAAATCACCTGGACAATACTCAGATCTTCAGGATTTGCTTCCAGCCCCATCATGCTTTCGTTCAATGACTGCAGATGATCATTTGACTCATCAATAAACATGGATAAATATTGGTTCATGTCCACTAACGAGCACCTCCCCTTCGAGTTCGCTTTTCCTTTATTTTACGGCTTGCACCAGCCTTGGAGCAATTTCTTGCAAAGGCAGGACATGTTTCACGCACTGTAGCTCCACTGCTGACCGCGGCATTCCGTAAACGACACAGGTCTCTTCACTCTCGGCAAAGGTTGACGTCACACCCGAGTCATAGAGTGCCTTCATCATACGAGCCCCGTCGCTGCCCATCCCGGTCATAATGACCGCATGACGTTCAAGCGAGGTAAGCTGCAGTACCGATTCGAACAGCGTATCTACAGAAGGCCGATGTCCGTTGCGCGCTTCTTCCTTGGTAAGCTCAATCACATATTGGCCACCGGCCGCCGGAGCAACCTTCAGATGATATCCGCCGGGAGCAATATACGCAGCCCCCTGCCGCAGAACCATGCCATGCTCCGCTTCAGCAACCTCCAGTGCGCTGAAGGTATTCAGCCGCTGGGCCAGCGATTTGGTGAAATTAGGCGGCATATGCTGAACAATGACAATCGGTGCCGGAAAATCACCGGGAATGTTCTCCAGGAACGCCTTCAGCGCCCGGGGACCGCCGGTAGAGCATCCTACAGCAACCAGCTTGCGCAGACCCCTGTTTCCGTTCACAGGGCCTGCATGCGCTACAGGAGGATCAATGAAGCCTCCTGCGGCCGTCTCAGCGGCAGCAGCCCGCAGATCAGGCAATACTGCTCCCGCATCCCCTCGGATCCGGCTTCTGAAGCGTCCGGAGGCAGGTGGTGGCACTACCGGAGCCGGCTTGCCCAGCCGCTTCGTAACTTCACTGCCAGGGCCTTTCACTGGCGGATTCTTGTCTGCCGCCAGCTCCAGAGGTGCTTTCCCTTTTGGCTTCAGTGTACTCTGGACCGGCTTGCGCAGGGATTCCGTTTCTTTCTTCAGCGGCTCTGCCTTCCGTTTCACTGGTTCTATGACCGTTCGCGGAGCAGGAGGCGGCGCTGGCAGAACCGTCTGATCAACAGGCGGCAGTTCAGGAGCCTTGTGAGCAGAAGCGCGTGCTTCACGCTGTTCGCGCGCCAGCATGGCTTCCTTCATCTGCTCACGGAGTGACTCCCCGACTGCGATAATATCCTGGGAGTTTGAAATGGACGGCTTTCGGATGAAATCGAAAGCCCCCCATTCCAAAGCCAGAATGGTTTCCTTCATCCCCTCTTCATTAATGCCTGACAGCATAATGACTGGAAGCGGCCGCTGGGCCATTATTATTTTCAGCGCCTCCAGACCATTCATCTCCGGCATTTCCACATCCATGGTTACCAGATCCGGCCGGAGCTCATTCACTTTCTCGATAGCTTCACGGCCGTTGGACGCCGTCGCTGTAACCTGAAAGTCAGGATCATTTTCAATTAAATCGGAAATGATTTTACGCATAAAAGCGGAATCATCAACGACCAAAACCTTGTATGGCCTCATAGCATTTCCACCTCTGTCCCTCAAATTCAGAACAATTATTTGTTTCGTTTCAACCACTTGCTGATAAATCCCTTGATGCCCTGTACTTTAGCGGTTTCTACTGAATCAACAGCCAGATAGCTCAGCGCAAGCCGGTGCACATCTTTAGCTGCTATACTGTTCGGAAAAGCCACTGAGAATGGAATTTGTTTCTTCACTGCCTGAACTACATGGGGATCACTGCTTATATAGCCCAAAAATGGGAGTTCAAGCTGCAGAAACCGGCTGGCGGCCATGCGGATTTTATCACTGGTCACTCTTGCTTCCCGTTCATCTCCCGCCTGATTGACAATCAGCCGGAATGAAACCTCAGGATGCGAATTATGAACAACTTTCATCAGCGCGTATGCATCCGTAATGGCGGTAGGTTCAGGTGTCGTGACAACCAGGCAGTCATCTGCAGAAGTGATAAACTTCATCGTTTCCTTCGACAATCCAGCTCCTGTGTCAAAGAGGATAAAGTCCATCGTGTCGGCAATTTGCGCAATCTGAGCGGTAAAGTAGTCCAGATCAGCTTCTGAGAGTGAGAACAGCTCATCCATTCCGGAACCGCCTGCGATAAAAGGTAAAGAATCCGGACCCAACTGAATGATCTGTCCGATATCGGCTTCCCGCTTAAGCAGATGGTACAGATTGTATTTCGCTGACACGCCCATAAGCACGTCAATGTTAGCCATGCCGATATCGGCATCGAACAACAGAACTCTCCGCCCCAGGGATTTCAGTGCAAGTGCAAAGTTAAGGGTGAAATTCGACTTTCCGACTCCCCCCTTTCCGCTGCATACGGTAATGATCCGGGCAGAGACTCCGCTGCCGGTGAGCTGCCTGGAGTCCTGGCTGGATACTAACCGTCTTAAAGCTTGCGCCTGATCCATCACTCGCCCCCTGTTCCCAGCAGCATTCCGGTAATCTGCTCTCTGGTAGCCATCAGAAGATCATCAGGAACATTCTGGCCATTCGTAATATAAGAGAGCTTTAGCGGAAAATCATTCAGAACATTGAAGAGCGGGCCATAGCTGCCTGTTTCATCCAGCTTCGTGAAAATAACCTTATCCAGCGGGTATCTGCCAAAGTGCTCAGCGATCTTTTTCATGTCGCGGCTTTTGGAGGTCAGGCTGAGCACCAGGAAGGTTTCGCTTTTGAGCTCCTTGGCAAGCAGACTCTGCAGTTCGGCCACCAGCATTTCGTTGCGGTAGTTCCGGCCTGCAGTATCCATAAGAACCAGATCACAGCCCTCAAGGCGGAACATGGCTCTTTGCAGATCCCCGGGCGACTGGACAACCTCCAGCGGCATATTCAAAATGGAAGCGTATGTTCTAAGCTGCTCGACTGCTGAAATCCGGTAGGTGTCCGAGGTAATCAAGCCCACTTTGCGGCCCTGCTTAAACAGCTGCTCCGCCGCCAGTTTGGCAATGGTCGTTGTCTTGCCTACACCTGTAGGTCCGGCAATGTATACGATCTTTGTATCGGGAGCAATTCCTTTGCCGATGCGTCCGGCCAGAAATTCACCGATCTGCTCTTCCAGCACCTCGCCAAAGCGATCCGCACTCCAGCCGCTGCCTTCTCCCCGGTAGCGCTCCAGAACATTTCCAATCCATTCATCCACAAGTACAGCATCTGTTTCCTGATCAATCAGACGGCCTTTGAGCAATTCCAGCGCATCCGGCAATTCAGCTGCCCCGGAGGAATAACGCGCGATACGTTCCATCCATTGCTTCATATCCCTGATTTCACGAAGGACATCGCTCTCTTGTGCAGGAACACCGCCAGGGGCAGGTTCTTCAGCGGCAAGTGAATCATAGATTACCGAGAGAGCTCTGCGGCTCTCCTCCGGATTTGGAACCGGCTGCGGCTCTTTGGCAGGTTCAACTGCCGTAATGTCCGGCTCCTCTGTCTTCGACAATGCCGGGAGCACAGCAACCCCTCCACCGCCCTGATCACCAGGACCGGAGAGTGCAGCGGCAATCTCTGCAAATGATCGGGCTGTGGTTGTTTCTTTCACCGGACCAGCCTGTGGAGCGGATGCTGAAGCCGCCTTTTGGTAAGCTTGCGGAACAGCGCTTCGTGGTATATTCATCGGTTGAGCAGGTGCTTTCTCCGGCACGGCCGGCTTCTGCGCATTCTCAACGGCTGCCACGACTTCGATTTTCTTTTTGGTGAACATGCCCATAAATCCGCCGACTTTAACTTCTTTGGTGCTTAAAATGACGGCGTCGCTTCCAAGTTCGCTGCGGATGGAATGCATGGCGTCAGGCATCGTATCGACCACATAACGCTTCACTCTCATAAATTCACCACCCCAACGCTTTGAATTTCAATATTTGGCTCAAGCTCGCTGTAAGACAATACCGGGATATCCTGCATCGTCCGTTCAATCACCTGCCGCAAGTACATTCTAATGGTAGGAGATGTCAAGACGATCGGCTGCTGTCCGGATTGCAGGAGACGGTTGATCTGCTCCGTAAGCCGCTGATAAACGGTTTGAGTGGAAACAGGATCAAGTGCCAAATAGCTGCCTTGCTCTGTCTGTTGAACACTTTCGGTAATCTTCTTTTCAAGTGTGGGACCTACCGTAATTACACGCAAAGTTTCACCAGATTGTGAGAATTGCTGTGTAATCTGCCTGGACAGGGACTGCCGGACATACTCTGTCAGAACATCAGGATCCTTGGTGTATGTGCCATAATCCGCCAGAGTCTCGAAGATCGTTACCAGATCCCGGATGGAAATCTTCTCACGGAGCAGCTTGCCAAGGACTTTCTGAATATCACCAACCGCCAGTATGGAAGGAATAAGTTCGTCAACCAAAACAGGATAGTTCTCTCTAAGATTATCGACCAGCTGCTTGGTCTCCTGACGTCCCAGCAGCTCATGACCGTGACGTTTGATTAGCTCTGTCAAATGCGTGGCTACAACAGAAGGCGGATCCACTACGGTATAACCGGATAACTCCGCCCGTTCTTTAACAGATTCATCAATCCATAATGCAGGTAATCCAAACGATGGTTCGATAGTCTCAATCCCGCTAATCGACTCGTCATCATAACCGGGACTCATGGCAAGATAGTGATTAAGTAATAATTCACCGCCGCCAACGTTATTTCCTTTAATTTTGATGACATATTCATTCGGTTTTAGTTGAATATTGTCGCGAATACGAATAACCGGCACGACTAGACCCATCTCAAGCGCACATTGCCGTCGAATCATGATGATACGGTCGAGCAGGTCGCCGCCCTGTCCCGTATCGGCCAAAGGGATCAGGCCATAGCCGAATTCGAACTCAATCGGGTCAACCGTCAGCAGATTAATGACACTTTCTGGACTGCGCACTTCTTCAATCTGCTTCTCCTCTACCAGTTGTTCATCAGCAATCTGCTTCCTGCTGGCCTTCTTGCCCATGCTGTAAGCTGCATAAGCCATCAGTCCGGCCAGAGGCAATGTAGACATCACGGTGATTGGGGTGAAGAAACCCAGAAAAGCAATCGTCACAGCTACAATGTACAGAAGCTTTGGATAAGACAGTAGTTGTCCAGTCAAATCCTCAGCCAGATTACCTTCCGAAGCCGCCCGGCTTACGATGAGGCCGGCAGCTGTGGAAATGAGCAATGCCGGAATCTGGCTGACCAGGCCATCCCCGATCGTCAGTATGGAATAGGTCGAAAGTGCATCCTGGAAGGACATTCCGTGTATTGTCATCCCGATAATAAAGCCGCCGATCAGATTGATCAGCAGGATGATAATACTGGCAATGGCATCACCTTTAACGAATTTACTCGCACCATCCATGGATCCGAAGAAATCCGCCTCGCGTTCAACATTACGCCGGCGTTCGCGTGCCTGCTGCTCATTGATCATCCCTGCATTCAGATCCGCATCGATACTCATCTGTTTACCGGGCATCGCATCCAGTGTAAAGCGTGCTCCCACCTCAGCAACGCGTTCAGAACCTTTGGTGATTACAATGAACTGCACAACTACCAGAATCAGAAAGACGATGAAACCGATAGCGATTTGTCCCCCCGCAATCCAGCTCCCAAATGTAGCTACCACCTCACCGGCATGACCATCACCAAGAATCAGTTTGGTGGTGGAGATATTCAAGGCTAACCGGAACAGTGTAGTGATCAATAGTAATGAAGGAAAAATCGAGAACTGCAGCGGATCTGTCGTATTCATTGCGACCAATATAATGGTCAGGGCTATTGAAATATTGACAATTAAAAGTACATCCAGAAGCCAGACAGGGATGGGCAGAATCATCATAAGCACAATGCCGATAACGCCCAGTAGAACTGTTAGATCTCTAGCTTTCAATGTCCTTAACCTCCCCCGTCTTATCTCCTCTTGCCTTTAAGCTTGTATACATAAGCCAGCACTTCGGCAACTGCCTGGAACAAATCGGCTGGAACCACATCACCGATTTCCGCTCTCTGGAATAGCGCCCGTGCCAGCGGCTTATTCTCCATAGTTACAACACCATGCTCCTTGGCCAGCTCCCTGATGCGGAGCGCCACATAATCCTGGCCCTTGGCTATAATCTGCGGAGCCTCCATTTTAGAACCATCGTACTTCAGGGCAACCGCAAAGTGGGTCGGGTTAGTAATGATTACATCCGCCATGGGGACCTCCTGCATCATCCGCTGCATCGCCATTCTGCGCTGGCGTTCCCTGATTTTACCTTTTATGATGGGGTCACCCTCCATCTTTTTGTACTCGTCCTTGATGTCCTGCTTGGACATTTTCAGGCTTTTCTCATGCTCATATTTCTGATAAATATAATCTGCAATGGCCATTATAAATAGAGCCGCTGCAATTTTGATGCCGAGGCTCATTGTCAGATCGGCAGTGAACCGATAGACACCTTCCAAACTGACATGTGAGAGTGCAGCAAAACTTTGTTTTTCTCCCCAAAGCGTACTGTAAACCAGATAGGAAATCACTACCAGCTTGAAGACAGATTTGAAGAATTCCATAAGTGAACGCATGGAGAAAATATTTTTAAATCCTTTAATCGGGTTAATCTTGCTGAATTTGGGCGTTATTCCTTCTGCAGTAGCCATAAAACCTACTTGTGCATAATTCACAACAATCGCCAGAACGAAAGTAACAAGCATCAACGGAGCAATCAGAATCAGAATCTGCAGCCCATACTGGTTGAATAGACCAGCTACATTCTGCGGCGTTACGTCCATCAACATCCGATTCTGCAATACATCAGTGAACAGCTTCATGAAACGTTCCTTCATAAAGCTTCCGAACATTCGCAGTGACAATAACGCCGAGAAGAGTACCACCGCCCCTGAAATTTCCGCACTTTTGGCAACCTGCCCTTTTTTGCGGGCTTCCTGCCGTTTCTTCGGAGTTGCCTTCTCTGTCTTGTCCCCCCCGAAAAGCTGAAGATTCAGTTTATAACGAATTGGCTTACCCATTACACTCTCTCCTTGCCGTTACCTAAGGACTCTTCCCCATGAGGTGAAGCAAATTCTGCATGGACTCGAACATAATATCGAAGAGGTTCTGGAACAGCACTGCCAGCCCCGGCATCAGTATAAGAAGCAGCGCCAGACCTACAATGATTTTGAGCGGAACCCCGATGACGAACACATTATATTGTGGAGCGGTTCTCGCCAGGAACGCCAGACCCACATCCGTCAGGAAAAGTGCGGTAACCAGCGGCGCAGACATTTGAAAGGCCAGCATGAAAGATTGTGCGAAAGTACGGACCAGAAATTCCGACAAGCTTCCGTCAATCATTTTGAGAAACAGGTCATTGTCGATCGGTACCCATTTGTAACTGTAAACAATAGCATTCAGCAAATAGTGATGTCCGTTCATCGTCAGAAACAACAGTAGCGCAATCATATACTTAAAATTACCGATGATAGGGGCTGATGCGCCAGTCATCGGGTCGATTACATTGGCGATACCAAACCCGATCTGAATGTCAATAAAAGAACCCGCTGTCTGAATCGTCATAAACATCAGATACGCGACAAAGCCAAGCAGCAGTCCGATTAAAGCTTCTCTGACGATCAGCAGAATAAAATTGAGATCCTGCGGAACGGTGACGTTCATCCCGCCTGAGCTAAAGATGACCATAGATACAAAAAAAGACAAACCAATTTTGAATGTTGTCGGCACACCCTGCGAAGAAAAGACAGGAACGACAACAAAAAAGGCAGTAATTCGACAAAAAATCAGCAGAAAGACAGGAAAACTTTGCAGCAGGGTCTCTATATTCATAATCTTAACCGATATACATATAGAGACTGCCCAAAATTTGACTGGTGAAATCCACCAGCTTCGTTATAATCCATGGTCCGAAAATCAGCAAAGCGAGCATTACAGCAACAATTTTGGGGATAAAGGCCAAGGTCTGCTCCTGAATTTGGGTCGTGGCTTGAAATATACTGACTATCAGTCCTACCACCAGACCAAGAATCAGCATTGGGGCGCTGGTTTCCAGCACCAAATATACGGCTTGGCCGGCTAGACCGATAATAAACTCCGTATTCATCCCTTATGCCTCCTATGTAGCGTCAGGTGTTAAAACTAAGCAGCAATGATTTGATTACTAAGTACCATCCGTCCACCAATACAAAGAGTAAAATTTTGAAAGGCAGCGAGATCATAACCGGTGGTAACATCATCATCCCCATGGCCATTAAGGTACTGGCTACGACAATATCAATGATAAGAAACGGGATGAAAATCATAAATCCCATTGTGAAAGCCTTTTTCATCTCACCGATAGCGAAAGCAGGTACCATAACTGTCAAAGGAATATCATTGTAGCTGGCCGGTTTGACCGTTGCATTGTTACCGGTATAGTTCATAAACAACAGCAGGTCCTTTGTATTGGTCTGCTTGAACATAAATTCCTTCAGCGGTTCCTGCGCTTTATTGAGTGCCTCGCTCTGGGTCAGCGTGCCTTTCATATACGGCTGTAAGGCCGTTTCATTCACTGTTGCCAATGTCGGTGACATAATGAACAGGGTCAGGAACAAAGCCAGTCCCACAAGCACCTGGTTTGGAGGCATTGACTGGGTACCTAGCGATGTTCTTACAAACCCCAGAACGATTACAATCCGGGTAAAGCTGGTCATCAGCACCAGAAATGACGGGGCTATACTCAGAACCGTTACAAGAAGCAATATAGAGATAGAACTGGTACCTCCGCTTGAGGCATCGTTATCACCAACCTGAATACTGATGTTGGGAATAGGATCCGCGTGAACCGGATGCAGAAGAACAATACTGAATATACCTAGAAGCAGTAACGAAAGAATCAGCTTTTTTTTCATAAATCCCTCGACTCATTCTTAAGGTCATCATCCCGCAGCAGCTCTTCGAGCTTCTCTTTACGCTCAGGCGCAAGCGCAAGCTTGGACTGCAGCGTCTCATAGAAAGACGAAGTCTCATTAAGTTCAATTTCCTGGGACGGGACTTCACCGCGCAGCTTGGATTTGATTTTGGCGATAAGCGGTGTAATAAAGTTGTCAGTTCCTGACGTTTGATCTTCGAATGCGGAAATGATTAAAGCAACTTCTGCAGGATCGGTGATTTTATCCATCATGGATATATTCTCACCTACTCCGATCAGATAGAGGCTGCCGCCGAGTTCGATGATCTGAATCGACTTATTCGGACCGAGCCCCATCGCACCAAGTGTACGGATGGAACGGCCGCTCATCATTGTCTGATTGCGGCGTCCCAGAAAACGGATCAGCAGCACGATAAGAATGACAATTACTGCAAGAACAAAAACAACTTTGAGCAAATTCAGCAGGGCATTACTACCGTCTCCGAGCGTTCCGGAATTGGCTAACATACCTGATTCCTACACACCCAACGTTTTATTGATAGCTTCAATTACACGGTCAGCCTGGAAAGGCTTAACGATAAAGTCCTTCGCTCCGGCTTGAATTGCATCAATGACCATAGCCTGCTGACCCATGGCTGAACACATGATGACTTTGGCATTGGCATCTACTTTTTTGATTTCTTTTAGGGCGGCGATTCCGTCCATTTCAGGCATGGTGATATCCATCGTGATCAGATCCGGACGCAGTTCCTTAAATTTCTCTATAGCCTGTGAACCGTCCTGGGCTTCACCCACTACCTCAAATCCGTTCTTCGACAAAATGTCCCGGATCATCATTCTCATAAATGCTGCATCGTCCACGATTAGAATTCGGTTAGCCATTTTTACAAAATCCTCCCTAAATATGCTTATTGTAATTTTTGTATACGGTCCCACTGGCTGACGATATCCGTAACGCGAACACCGAAGTTTTCGTCTATAACTACGACTTCCCCTTTGGCAATGAGCTTGTTGTTAACCAGAATGTCAACAGGCTCGCCCGCCAGTTTGTCCAGTTCGATAATCGAACCTTGCGACATTTCCAGAATATCTTTGATCTGCTTCTGGGTCCTTCCTAATTCTACGGTCACTCTCAGTGGTATGTCCATCAATAAATTTAAATTATTTTCGTCAATATTGCCAAAAGCCCCTGCACTGAGGTTAGCAAATTGTACCGGCTGCACATTCACATTGCGATTAGGTGCAGAATTCTGCGGCGGCGCCTGCGGATATGGCATTCCTTGAGGCGGCATTCCGTAAGGCGGCATACCATAGGCTGGCATACCGGCCGGAGGATAATAATAGCCACCTTCAGGCATTCCCGGATATGGCGGAATCCCCTGCGGCGTATATTGAGGAGGGATCCCTCCAGGATCAGGTGCCGGCATCTGCTGCTGTACCGGAGGTGCTGCCGGAGCAGGTTCTGGTGCGGCGGCGGGTTTGGGAGGTGTTACGGTCGACGTAACGGCCGCTTCCTGGTCAGCCTGGCTGACATCGCCCAATAGCATGGTCACCATGTCTTTGGCGAACGGCACAGGCAGCAGCTGCATAATCGTGGAATCGATCAAATCGCCGATCTTCAGCCGGAACGAAATCTGGATTAATGTTTCATCATCCGGCAGGCTTCCAACCCCTTCTCCACTGGACATATTTAGAATATCGATGCCCGGAGGAGAAATATTGACGAATCTGTTAAATATAGTCGACATGGAAGTAGCGGATGAGCCCATCATCTGATTCATAGCTTCCTGCACGGCGCTGATATGAATTTCATTCAATTCCTCGTCTTTGGGTTCTCCTTCACCGCCAAGCATTAAATCGGCAATGACCTGTGCATCCCTGATCTTGATGACCAGTGAATTGATCCCCTGGAAACCGTCCACATACTGTACATGAACTGCGACATGAGGTTTAGGGAATGCTTCCTCGAACTCACTGCGGGTAATAATCGATACCTTTGGAGTCGTGATATCAACCTTTTTGCCGAGCAGAGTGGACAGCGCAGTCGCTGCACTGCCGAATGTAATATTCCCAATCTCTCCCAGAGCATCCTGTTCAAAAGGTGTTAAATAATCATCCACTGTCTTCGGCGAGGGAGCCAGGTTACCTTCCGCAGACTGTCTAAGAAGAGCATCTATCTCTTCTTGGGACAAATAATCTTTACTCGTCAAACTCTTCAACCCCTTCGCTGACAATCTCGTCTATTTGCACAGCCACACGTTCTTTGATTATCCCAGGACTTCCGATGAATTTCAGCTTGTCCCCTACCTTGATTGACAGTCCGGAATCCACAGTCTTGTTAAGAGAAATCACGTCGCCGACACTGAGCCCGAGAAATTCAGCAATAGATAACCTCGATTCACCCAGCTCTGCTACTATCGGAAGCTGAGCCCGGTGAACTCTTGCCCGGATGGCTTCAAGCTCTATCTCATCCCGCACCTTCTTCTCGGATACAAACCACTGGTGAACAGACAGCCTCGACATAATCGGCTCAAGAACAACGTGAGGGATACAGAGGTTGATCATCCCGGTGGTATCTCCAATTTTGGTGCTGAGGGAGATAAGGGCAATCGTTTCATTTGGCGATACAATTTGCATAAACTGCGGATTCGTTTCCAGTGCTTCCATCCGTGGATGGATGTCCAGAACTGTCTTCCAGGCTTCCTGCAGACTTTCGAAACATCTGCTGAAAATCCTCTCCATAATTGTCGTTTCGATTTCAGTCAGGGCGTTAATCTTCGAAGGTGCTGTACCAAATCCGCCAAGCAGTCTGTCCAGCATGGCAAAGGCAATATTCGGATGCACCTCCATAACCATTCGGCCCTCTAAAGGTTCGGCTTCAAAAATATTCAGTATCGTCATTTTGGGAATAGAGCGGATAAACTCATCATAAGGGAGCTGCTCTACTTGAACGACACTGATTTGTACAAAAGTGCGCAATTGGGCCGAAAAGTACGTTGTAAGGTAGCGGGCAAAGTTATCATGGATCCGGGTAAGACTGCGGATATGATCTTTGGAGAAGCGTACGGCCCGTTTGAAATCGTAAGAGCGGATTTTTTTCTGGGTTTCTTCTTTTTTTAGTTCATCGGCATCCATTTCACCGGATGAGAGTGCAGCGAGCAGAGCATCAATTTCATTTTGTGATAGTACATCAACCAATTTCAATCACCCCCCTATCAAAGAATTATCCCGCCAGCAGTTACATTGGTGCCAAGATGAATTTGGTGAATTCGATCTGGGTAATCGTGCCTTCAGTCAAATTCTTATTGATTATGTTCACCAGTTTGCTGCTGAATTGATCTTTGCCGCTGGCCCCGTTTAAATCCTCAGGCCGGGCATCGGCAATCGCTTTGATAATAAGCGGTGTAATTTTAATAGCTTTTATCTTTTCGAATTCTTCCTTGGACTTCGCAGAATCTAGCTGAAACGCGATGTCAACTGAAAGGATATAATCGGGATCGGCAAGATTAGTTTTGGTATCAGTGATTTCCGCCGTCAAGGCGACGATTTCATCCGCGCTTAGTATCTTAGCTTCCACGTTCTGGACAGCCTGGTTCACATCATTCGCATCACTGGGGAAAAACCTGTCCATTAGTAAAAATGCGGCTACTACAATGAGCGTAATCGCCAGTAAAATCGTAATGAGCCATGGCATCATCTTCTTCATGAAAGCTCCTCCATTGATTGGACTTTAATGGTGGCAGCATGTGTGCCTATGTCCCTGTTGTATTCCTTGATCTTCTCAATGACTTCATCGGCCTTTTCAAGCACAATCAGCCTTTTGCCGGTTACGAGCGTGATATACGTATCCGGGGATTCTTCAACCATTTCAACCAGCAGGGCATTTAACCACATCGCCGCCCCATTCAATCTTGTTACCGAAATCATAACAGGCCTCCTAACAAAATAGGGGGAGGAGCCCCCCCCACGACTATAATAACAATACCGTCTCAGGCGGAAAGTTACTATTATACAGCAAGTTTATGACTAACCCTCATATTCTCAAAAACTTAACGCTTGAGGTTAACAACTTCCTGGAGTACTTCATCTGAAGTTGTAATAATACGTGAGTTCGCCTGGAAACCACGTTGTGACACGATCATCTCCGTGAACTCGTTCGTCAGATCGACGTTGGACATTTCCAGCTGGCCGGCAACAATTGAGCCTGTTCCTACTTCAGCATTGTTGGCAGTAGTCGGTTCCAGCGCTCCCTCTGCGTTGGCATTCAACGTCATCCGGTACAGATTGCCGCCGATTTTCTCAAGACCTTGCGGGTTGCTAACTTTGGCAACGGCGATTTGAACCCCTTGTTCAGTCGTCCCGTCAGCCATCGTCTGAACAATGGTACCGTCACTTGAAATAGAGAATGCGGTAGCCTCTTCAGGCAATTGAATGGATTCCCCATCAACACTCACGACATGAAGACCATCGGAAGTAATGAGATTACGGTTAGAATCCACATGAAAATCTCCTGCGCGTGTAAGGAAAGGCGTCTCCTGATCATCCGTGAGTTTTACCAGGAAGAATCCATCCCCATCAATCCGCAGATCCGTCGGATTATTGGTTGTCATTGCACTGCCTGCCAAATGCATTGTATCCACCGAACCAATGCTTACACCCAGTCCGATCTGCTTGGCATTGACCCCGCCTTGGCCCCCCTCGACCGGAGCTGTAACGCCGGACACCGTCTGGCTCATGATGTCCTTGAACATTACACGGCCTGATTTGAAGCCGATGGTGTTGACGTTGGCAATATTGTTACCGATAACGTCCAGCTTAGTCTGGAACCCGCGCATACCTGAAACTCCTGAATACATAGATCTTAACATTATTTGTCGTCCTCCCGGATTTAGAGTCTTTCAGACTCTTAAAATTAGAATGATGGAAATTGGAGTGATGCCCGCGTCAGTCGGTCGGCGGACATTTCGGCTCTCCAGTTAGGACCAGCCGGTTCATGAAATAATTACTGCACTGTCAATCTGTGTGAATACATTATCTTTCATAGAGTTCCCATCCATAGCTGTAACTACGGTACGGTTCGCAACACTTACGATTAACGCCATATCTTTCATCAGGATCAGCGATTCTTTGCTGCCCTTGGCCGCTGCCTTGTCTACCGCAGACGAGATTTGATCCAATTGGCGGCTGCCAAGCTCAATCCCCCGCTGTTCAAGCCGCTTTGCCGCATGATTGCTGAACTTCAGCATATTCTTCTGCAGCACGCTCTCAAATGAAGCTTCAGAGCTCACTGAACTCTTGGCTGACTGCTGACGCTGAAGCGTTGAAGGGTGTACACTCGCCGGATACAGCTGGCCTATTGTCAGTCTGTCGCTCATGTGGTCGCCCCGCTCTCCCCGCCGCCCGTTGAAGTATCACTGCCCGCTGCCGGTTCTGCAGAAGGATTCTGAATTTGTGTGATATCTGTTAAGGCGATCCGCTCACTGCCTACTACCGCGTACTGCACACCGCTGCTCACAACAATGGATTCTACATTGCCGGATTTCGGTAATTTGGTTTGGGCATCTGTCCAAGTGACATCTTTGCCGATCAGACCGGATACAGAACCTAGTGACTGATTCAGTGCCGTAAGCTGGGTGGAAATGTTCATTAGCTGTTCGACAGATGAGAATTGGGCCATCTGGGCGATAAATTCCTTATCCTCCATCGGCTGCATCGGGTCCTGATTCTGCAGCTGGGTAATCAATATTTTAAGAAATTGATCCTTGCCCAGTGTCGAGCTGCCTGTTGTCTTAGTAGTTGAATTATCCGATACGTAATTCCATGTGTTACTGCCAGAAACGGGATTCGTTGTTGCCATTTCATTTCACCTCGCTTGTCCAGTTATTATACTTTGGCCGAAAAACTTCCGTTCTGATTAGTATCTTGCTGCGTTGCCGAGACCCAATCTTTCCATTCTCCATTAAGCTCTGCGGCTAGCACCGCATCTGCTGATTCTTCCTGGCGCTCTCTAGAGCGTCTGCCCTGCTGTTGTCCGCCAGCTCCCGTCTGTTGACCCTGCTGTCCGGTCCATTGTGACTGAGCCGATGGGTTGTTCTGGGTTACCTCAAGCCTTTCTACCTGAAGGCCTTGGGACTGTAAAGCTAAACGAAGCTGGTTCATCTGCTGCTCAAGAATATCCTTCGTCCCGCTATGCTGGGTCAGGAATTGGGCAACCAGATTACCATTTTGCATCGATATTTTCACATCGACTTGTCCAAGATTCTCCGGGAATAAGGTGATTGTAGCCTCAGCTACTCCGCCCTTTTTGACGATCTCCAACTTACCGCTGATAAAAGTGTTCATTTCCTGAGCGAATTGCTGAACCGGCACTGGAGAGGATGGTGCTTTCAGTGGTGCGGAAATTCCGTTACTGATTGACAACTGGCCTGCTGTAACGATTTCAGGTTCGCCAGCTGATGTTTTGACGGCAGGCAAAGCTTCCTCGGCAGTTGCCGTCTCCTTCACTGGAGCTATACCAGTGGCAGGAACCTGAGGGCTCTCTTCTGCAGTTACGGTTGTACCGTTTACTGCTGCTGGTACTGGAGCAGATTCCGTCTTAACTGCGGCATCCAAAAATGTACGGATGTTTGAAACTACTCTTCTGCTATCATCAACATTCTGTTTGGTTTCTGTTCCGGATGCCTGCTTAAGCGATGCTGACGAAACCTCTGTTGTACTTACTGTCTTAAGCTTGGGTTTGTTATCGGCAGGCACGCTTTCAGCCAGAATAGCCGAGAATTGATTCAAAAGTGCAGCACCTTTGGCTGCTGTTTCTTCACTTCCGCTTACAGCTGCATCCTGAACCAGTTGGACCAGGCTGTTCAGCTCATCCTGGACTGCAAAGCGCAGGGTTTCCGGGTTCTGGGCAAGAGGCGACAGACCTGTTGATGCTACTGCTCCAGTGTCTGATGCATCTGTCTGTTCAGCCGGAGTATTACCGGATAAGAGCGCCGACACTTGAAGAATCCACCCTTGAAGAGCAGCAAGCAGTGCGGGATCAGCCTCCAGACTTGCATCCAGATTCTCCATGTCCTGAGTTAGGCCTTCCAGAAGTTCTGATTTCTTGGCGTCCGTACTGGAGGACTCTTCACCCTTGGTCTGTACCGCGTTCAGAAGACCCTGCAGCAAGGAAGCCAGATTGCCTAATACAGGTGCTTCCGTCCCTTTAGCAGTAGTGCCTCCCATGCTTTGTACAAGCGTCTGGGCAAAAGGTGTAGCCGTACTGGCAGTTCCACTGGTACCCGTTGACGTTCCACCGGCAGCAGCCAGGTTACCTGCACTTAATGTTTGTACGATTAAACTCATCTTTTTCACCTCCCTTCAAGTGTTATTTACCGCCCATCAGCCGGTTTACAATTTTGGCTGTCTGTGCGCTGTCATTCTTGGTCATCTCCCCCAGGATAGAGGAGCGGACAGTATCACTGACTGTATTCAGTATGGTGATGACCTTATCCGGGCTAATGCTGTACATTGAACCCAGCAGTGTAGCCGCGTCAGCAGCAGGCATTGAGGTAAAAGTCTGGCTGAGCTTCTCCTGATCAAGATTGGCTGAGGCTGCAGCCTTGGTTGTACCGGCTTCATCCTGTTTCAGTCTCGATTGAAGGGCTGCAATAGCCATATCGGTTGAATTCGTTGTTTCTTTTAGCTTTATAGATACATCCGCAGCTTTTTTCGGGTCCATTTTTTCCAGGATGGCCGTTTTGCTGGCATTGCTCATCACACTGAAGATTTGGACCATTTCATCTGTGGTCAAGTTCTCCATAATCGGTGCAGCTTTGGAGGCCTTCATTCCCGCATACAGCTTGGCCAGATCCGTAACCTGCTTGAGATATGGATCTTCCTCTTCCTCCGTCGCTGCAACTGCCGCCGCCGCTTCTTCCTTCATCCCGTCAATCTGCTTCTGAAGCGCCTCAGCTTTGTTAGCCTCGGACGCCTTGTCTTCTTCTGCCTGTTTCAGCTGCGCTGCCTGCGCGTTAAGCTGAGACTTCAGCTCTTTAATTGTGCTCTCCGAACTCGCAGCCTGCTCTTTACTTTCAGCTTGCGGATCATCTGCGGTTTCTCCGGCGGTATCTGAATCCGGATCCGGGGCAGGTTCTGGCACCCATTTCTCCACCACAGGAATCTTGTTCGCAATCTCAAGGACATTATTCCGGATGTCCATATTAAATAGGGTCAACAGCACTCCAAGCAGTACAAGCGTGAAGATGATCGGAATCATCAAGAATAAAAAACGCTCGAATTTACCTGCCGACCCTTCATCTTCAAGTTCCATTTGATTATTTGCCACTAGCGGAAACCTCCCGGGTTAGAGGGATTTCATCGCGAAGCGGACGGTAGCCATCTCATCCAGTTCGTTTTGTTCCCGTAAACTCATATTCTGCAGAAATGCTGTTTGTGCTTTGTCTTTGGCCTTGAGCCATACCTTCTCATCAAGAACCTTGGTACTGAGATGGTCCTGCTTGCTCTGAACCTCTATATGCGCACGGCTGATATCGGAATGCTTGCGGGCAATGCACTTATCCAGATAATCCACATAATCCTGCATTTCGCGAAGCTTAGCCATAGGTGTCTTTTGCTCAGCTGCACTCTGTAAAGACGACATTACCGCATTGCGCTGTATAATTAATTCATCAAGGCTTTTTTCCTGTGCCTGCAGTTCTCCGAGCGCGCTTGAGAGCATCCACTCTGCCTGTGTTTTTTCGTTACCCTTCAAGTCCACCACTTTTTGAAAAGTATAATGGAATCTCATGATCAATCAACTCCTCGAGAACTGTGAAATTAAAGACTGCTGCACTTCGCTAAGGGTTACCTTCTCATTTACTTTTTGCTTGGTGAAATCCCAGATGCTGTCGATGTAATGCATCGATTCATCGATTTGGGCGTTCGAGCCTCTTTGGTAAGCTCCGATATTGATCAGATCCTCGGAATCCTTATAGACTGCCATAAGCCGCTTTACATTCTCTGCTGCAGCAATTTGCTCTTCCGGTGCTATATCCTTCATCACACGGCTGATGCTGGAGAGAACATCGATTGCCGGGAAATGTCCTTTATTCGCGATATTCCGGTTAAGGACAATATGTCCATCCAGGATACCGCGCACAGCATCGGCGATCGGCTCGTTCATATCGTCACCGTCAACCAGCACTGTATAAAATGCGGTGATTGACCCTGTAGGGCCTGTTCCGGCCCGTTCCAGCAGTTTAGGAAGACTGGCAAACACCGACGGGGTGTACCCTCTCATTGCAGGAGGTTCACCTACCGCCAGCCCAACCTCGCGCTGAGCCATGGCATAACGGGTAACCGAGTCCATCATCAGCATGACATTCAGTCCGCGGTCTCGGAAATATTCGGCGATTGTAGTGGCAATCAAGGCACCTTTGATCCGTATCAGCGCCGGCTGATCCGAAGTAGCCACGATAACCACCGAACGCTGCAGCCCTTCCGGCCCCAGGTCGCGCTCAATGAAATCAAGCACTTCTCTGCCCCGCTCACCGATAAGGGCAATAACATTCACATCTGCCGAAGTGTTACGGGCGATCATTCCCATCAGTGTACTTTTGCCGACACCAGAGCCTGCAAAAATGCCGACCCGCTGTCCTTTACCGATGGTGAGAAGTCCGTCAATCGCTCTGACCCCGATGCTGATAGGTTCAGCTACTCGCGGACGGTTAAGCGGATTGGAAGGAATGTTGAAGGTCGAACTGTGCGGCATACGGGCAGGAATGAGTGAGCCGTCAAGCGGCTGGCCCAAACCGTCAAGCACCTTGCCCAGCAGCTCCGAGCCTACCTGTACACTCAGCGGCTTGCCTGTGCCGACAACATCACAGCCAGGCCCGATGGCCTGCAGTTCTCCAAGCGGCATCAGCAGCACCTTGTTGTCACGAAATCCTACGACCTCTGCCTGAAGCGGCTTAGTTCCTTTGGCGGGATAGATAAAGCACACATCACCGATGCTGGCATCCGGACCTTCCGACTCCACCATCAGTCCGATGACCTGGGTAACCTTACCGTTAATCCGGACCGGGTCAAAATTACGCAGCTGTTCTTTGTACCTTCCGCTGTCAAGCATCGTCTTCCCCATTTCTGTGTTCACCTACGTCCAAAGCGATTCGCAGCAGTTCTTTTTTGATCTCAGCCAGCTGGGTATCCACACGTGCGTCGATGCTGCCAAAGGAGGAGCGGATGACACAGCCCTGATCCTTAACCGTTGAATCCGGAAGAATCTGCAGCTCAGCCTGTGAGTCCACGGCGAGTGAAAGCTCTTCTCGCGCCGCGTTGACAAACGCAAACTGCGCCGGAGAGACACATAAGGAAATCAATCCCTGCTCGCGCTTGCGGGCCAGGTTCTTGCGGATCAGTTCCATTGCAAATTGCGGTTCCACGGTCAGCTGCTTGTCCACTATTTTCTCGGCGATATCGCAGCTCAGCTCTACCAGAAAAGGTTCAGCTTCCTGAATAATTACATCTCTTGCCCGGTAAGCTTCCTGAAGTACAGTTCTTGCTTCCTCCATCATCTCGGCAAGCCGCTGGGACATCTCCTGCTCCGCATGGGCGAGACCTTCCTGGTAGCCTTGCTGAAATCCTTCAGACTTGACGGCTTCCACAAGATGCTCATCCTGCTCCCTGCGCTGCCGCCACCATTCTTCAGCTTCATTCCGTGCTGATTCCATAATATTCTCGGCTTCCTGAGATGCACTGCGGACCTGCCCTTCAGCAAACTCCTGGGCATCTTTCAGCATTTGCTTGCGTGCCTGCTCTGCCGCTTCCCTGGCGGGATCCTGATAGTGGACTTCGCCTGGAGCCTCCTCGGCAACAGGAGCTTCGGTAAGCCCTGCATGATGTCTGGCCTGCTCCAGCCGCTTCAGCACATCTACCGGAACATATTGAGAATGTTTGATCAGCTTAGACAATAATGTCATCTCCTCCGCCACGGGCGATGATAATTTCACCAGACTCTTCGAGTCTGCGGATCGTGCCTACGATGCGGGTCTGTGCTTCTTCCACATCACGCAGCCTCACAGGACCCATGTATTCCATTTCTTCGCGGAAGGTTTCGGCCATACGCTTGGACATATTGCGGAAAATAACATCCCGCACTTCCTCGCTGGCCACCTTGAGCGCAAGCTGCAAATCCGCATTGTCGATATCCTTAATGATGCGCTGGATTGAACGGTTATCCACATTGACGATATCCTCGAAGACGAACATCCGCTTCTTGATTTCTTCCGCCAACTCCGGATCCTGTATTTCCAGCGAGTCGAGAATGGTACGTTCCGTACCACGGTCAACACCGTTCAGAATCTGTACAATCGATTCAATACCGCCTGCATTTGTATAATCCTGGGTAACTGTAGCCGACAGCTTCTGTTCCAGAACCCGTTCAATCTGGGTGACAACCTCAGGAGAGGTACTATCCATAATCGCTATTCTCCGGGCAACTTCGGCCTGCTTCTCCTGAGGAAGAGAAGACAGAATAGAGGCGGCTTGTTCAAACTGCAAATAAGAGAGTACTAGTGCAATAGTCTGGACATTTTCGTTCTGGATAAAGTTAAGAATCTGGTTCGGGTCCGCTTTGCGGGCAAAATCGAACGGTCTTACCTGAAGTGTCGCCGTCAGGCGATTGATAACTTCAAGTGCCTTGGTTGAACCGAGCGCTTTCTCGAGTATCTCCTTGGCATAGTTAATACCGCCTTGAGAGATATATTCCTGAGCCAGACAGATTTGATGAAACTCTGACATGATCGACTCTTTCTCTCCGCTGTCCACCTTGCGGACATTCGCAATTTCCAGAGTCAGCTGCTCGATTTCCTCATCTCTTAAATGTTTAAATATTTGTGCCGATACTTCAGGCCCTAGTGTGATAAGCAGGATCGCGGCCTTTTGACGGCCGCTAAGTCCCTGCTGGCTAGCTTTTGCCATTCCTTCACCTCTGTTCTTCAGCAAGCCATGTACGCAGCAGGTTTACGAATTCATCCGGCTTTTTCTTCGCCAGACTTTCCAGCTGCTTGCGGACCTGACTTTCATTCGTCACGCTCTCCATATTAATAGAAGGAAACTCGGTAGGAACCTGCAGCGGAACATCATCTTCTGCTTCTTCCTCCTGCTTATTCTTGCGGCTGCGATAGATGAGGTAACCGCCGCCTGCACCAACCAGCAATGCGGCTCCGCCAATTGCCCAGATCATCCAGGTAGCCAGTCCGCCGGATGCTGCATCCGCTGCTGTACTGCCAAATTGTTGCGAGAACACCGAAACTTTTTTGGTTAAATCGGCGTCTGTATAAGTAATACCTGAATCTGCCAATGAAGCACGGACAATATTGACCAGAATGTTCTGGATCGCCGCTGAAGTTGTATCATCCAAAGTTGTTTGACCATCAGGTGGTTCAACTGCAACGTTAATGGTTAAATCTTTAACAGTATATGGGCTTGCAATAATATCTTTGGTGATTCGATTCACTTCATAGTTCCTGGTCTCCGACGATTCCTCAGATGAAGAAGTACCCGTGTCAGTCCCCGAAGGATATCCAGAGACATCTTCCGACCCTGTACCAGCAACTCCTCCGGATGTATTCCCTTGACCCGAATAAGTATTGCTGATAATTTGCGAACTGATCTCAATTCCTTTCATATTCTCCGCATCTACCGGCAGTACGATTTCTTCCTGACGGTTCTCCTTATCGAAATTGAGCTTGGAGAACACCAGAACATCCACTTTATCGGGACCCGTGAGCGTACTCAGGAATTGCTTGACATCTTTCTTGACATCCTCTTCAAATTTCTTCTGCAAAGCGAAGTTCTCTTCAACCTGGCTGGACACGCCAGCTTGTCCGCCTTTAGATGTCGGCATCAATTCGACTTCATTATTAGTGATCGTAATGTTGTCAACCGGCAAATTCGGCACAGCTGTCTTTACGAGATTGAAGTACCCGTCGATATTATCCTGTGTGGGTCTAAATCCGGGATTGAAGCTAAGCACCACGGAAGCCAACGCTTTCTCCTGATCCTCCTGAGCGGCAAACACAGTTTCCTTCGGCAGGGTAATCAGAACCTTGACATCTTTAATCCCCTGCATTCTTCTCATCAGCTGCTCAACTTCGCCGTTCAGGGCATTGTTGTATTTCACGTTGAATTCACTGTCCGTAGTCCCAATCATCGAAGAAGATTCATCAAATACTTTGTACCCGATCGAACCTTCTTGTACGATCCCCTGCGAACCAATGGCTATCTTGATGCGTGCGGCGTCAGTACTGGGTACTGAGATACTCTTTCCATCCGGACTTAAACGGTAAGGAATCCCCGAAGTATCCAAATAAGTCATAACTCCCGCTGAATCCGTACTGTCCAGATCCTGAAAAGCAACTTCATATTCTGTCTTTGATAATTGCATGGTCAAAACTACGATTATTATTATGATGATAAACAGAGTGGAGAAAAATAATATTTTCTGTTTACCGCTGAATCTGTTCCAATACAGGGTGATCTTCTCCCGGTACTGGGCCAATCTTTCATTCACAGTGTCACCCCATCCGAAACGTAGCTAGGATTATTTAAATTTGAGTTCTCATAATTTCCTGATAGGCTTCAATCACTTTGTTCCGGACTTGTGTAGTCAACTGCAAACTCAGCAATGCCTGTTGGGACGAAATCATAGCTTCATCAATGTTGACTTCTCCCAAAACAAATTTGTTACTCATGTCTTTAGCCTGCTGCTCCTGGTCCGCCACCTGATTAAGGGCATTCTCCAGGTATGAACCAAAGCTTTGTCCCGTTTCGGAGACGGCTGAAGCTTCTGCAGCTACGGGTTTCATAGCCAGGGGCTGTACAGCCTGAGTTCCAATCAATAAGTTCTGTATCAATTATTCTCCTCCTAGTAAATCAATTCAATTAACGGCCGATTTCGAGCGCCTTACCCACCATCGCTTTGGACGCATTAAGCATCGTTACATTCGCTTCATAAGAACGTGAGGCAGACAGCATGTCCACCATTTCCTTCGTAAGGTCCACATTCGGCATGTACACATATCCGTCAACATCAGCATCCGGATGGCTTGGATTGTATACGGGTTTCAGCGGTGAAGTATCCTCAATAATCGACTTCACTTTAACGCCTTCGCTGCCGCCGCTCATTTTTGAATCGAGTATGTTAGAGAAGCTATCAGCCTGCGCTGTTTCCAGCACTACAAGCTTACGGCGGTAAGGTACGGCTTTGCCGTCGACCACGGAAGCCCTGGTTGTCTCGGCGTTGGCGATATTGGAGGAAATCACATCCATCCGCAGGCGCTGGGCAGTCAATGCCGAGGCGCTTATTCCAAAGCTGCTACCAAAGTTCATTATTTATTACCCTCCCTGCACAACTGTACGCATCATAGTAATCTGACTGTTCAACTGTTCAACATAAGAGTTATACCTCAGCTGGTTCTCGGCGCTCAGCGCCTGTTCGCGGTCCATATCCACATTATTGCCGTTGTTATTCATAGAAGTAGTCTCATCTGTACTGACAACAGCCGCCGGCACGCCGGTTACTGTTCCAAATTGGAAATGCCGGGAGTCTGATACTTTCGCACTCAGCGTAGGTTTCACACCGCTCTCCTGTTGTCTGAGGAAACTTTCGAAACTGACATCAGAACGTTTAAAATTCGGCGTATCAACATTTGCAACGTTATTAGCCAGAACACTTTGTCGTTTGGTGGCGGCATCTAGGCCTCCCTGTAATCTTTGAAAACTGACACTGTTCAGCAAACCCATGGTAATCCCCCTTCCAAACCTATCATAATGAAAAGAATTCCACAACTTCCCCCGAATTCCTGCTTACTTTCGACAAAAAAAGCTAAAATTTTCATTAATTTGTCGAGGGCAGGTCGAACGCTGTCGATGGATGATTCTTATGTCAATCTCACATACATTGATTCTCTTAGAATTTGTATATTATTACAATAAGAAATAAGCCCTATCTTTTCTGAAAAGAGAGGGCTTAAAGCATGTTTTTACAATATTCTACCTTTTTTATTCCATATAATTCTTTTAATTACTATTATTTAACTCTTTATGCACGATTTTCGAATTGAATTTGCATAGCAATAATTCTTAATACCTAATTTAGCGGGATAACACTCTGTCGCTTTAAAGGATATATTGGCTTAAATCGCGATCCTGGGCGATTCCTGCCAGTTTTTCGCGAACATACTCCGGAGTAATGACCATTGTCTCCAGTGTCAGCTCCGGCGCTTCGAAGGATAGGTCCTCCAGCAGCTTCTCCAGAATCGTATGCAGGCGCCGGGCCCCGATATTCTCCATATTCTGATTCACGGAAGCGGCGATTTTGGCAATTTCCTGAATCGCTTCCTTCTGGAACTGAATTTCGATGTTCTCGGTCTGCAGCAGATGAACATATTGCTTCGTCAGCGCGTTCTCAGGTTCGGTCAGAATAGAGACAAAATCCTCAAGAGTAAGACTGCTCAGCTCCACACGGATCGGGAAACGCCCCTGAAGCTCAGGAATTAGGTCCGAAGGCTTGGCAATATGAAAAGCTCCGGCAGCGATGAATAATACGTAATCCGTCTTCACAGGCCCGTATTTAGTCATCACAGTGGAACCTTCAACGATAGGCAGGATATCGCGCTGCACCCCTTCACGGGATACATCCGGACCGGAGCCTTTACCCTGGCTGGCCACCTTATCAATCTCATCGATAAAAATAATACCGGACTGCTCTGCGCGGGCAACCGACTCCTGAATCATATCATCCGTATCAATCAGCTTGGCAGCCTCATCCTGAATCAGCACCTTACGGGCCTCACGGATCGGCAGCTTGCGCTTCTTCGTACGCTTGGGCAGCAGGCTGCCGAACATTTCCTGCATGTTCATGCCCATCTGGTCATTGCCTTGGCCGGCAAACATATCCATCATCGAAGGAGTGGTGTCTTCCACATCGATTTCAATGATATCGTCCTCGAGCTGACCCGCCAGCAGCTTGAACTTAATGCCTCTGCGGCGCTCGCTCAGACTACCGTCCTCCGGCTCTTCTTTGGCTTCCTCTGCACCGCCGTTATTGCCGCCAAAAATCATCTCGAACGGATTGCGCTGCGATTTGCCCTTAGAGGTCGAAGGAACCAGTATTGCTACAATGCGGTCGTTCGCCAGTTCTTCAGCACGGTCCTTGACCTTCTCGGTACGTTCCAGCTTCACCATACGGATTGAGGTCTCTACCAGGTCACGGACCATCGATTCCACATCACGGCCTACGTAACCGACTTCCGTGAACTTAGTGGCTTCCACTTTGATGAACGGTGCATTGACCAGCTTGGCCAGACGCCGTGCGATCTCCGTTTTGCCGACACCTGTAGGACCAATCATGAGAATATTCTTAGGAACAACCTCATCCCGGAGCTCTTCGGATAAAAGGCTGCGCCGATACCGGTTGCGGAGAGCAACGGCCACCGATTTCTTAGCCTGTTTCTGACCTACGATATATTTATCCAGCTCTGCTACGATCTGGCGGGGTGTAAGCGATTGATTCACCATTGTGACTTCCTCCCTCTTTCTATGGCACCATGCCTATAATTGTTCGACAATAATATTGGAGTTGGTATACACACAGATCTCGGAAGCGATCTGCAGAGCCTCTCTGGCAATATCCGCTGCGCCCAGATGCGATGCATGACGTTTGAGCGCGCGACCGGAAGCCAGCGCAAAGTTACCGCCGGAGCCAATTGCCAGCACGTCATCATCGGGTTCAATAATTTCGCCGTTACCGGAAATAAGCAGCATGCCTTCCTTGTCCATCACGATCATGAGCGCTTCCAGCTTGCGCAGGATACGATCCTGGCGCCAGTCCTTGGCCAGTTCTACTGCAGCCCGCTGCAGATTGCCGTGATGCTCTTCCAGCTTACCCTCAAACTTCTCAAACAAAGTAATCGCATCCGCTACGGAGCCCGCAAAACCGGCAATTACTTGTCCTCTGTACAGGCGGCGGACCTTCTTGGCCGTCGTCTTCATAATGACACTCTCTCCGAATGTAACCTGACCATCGCCGGCAATCGCGGCATGGCCGTCATGTCTTACCGCACAAATCGTAGTCGCATGAAAGCTGGGTAACATAATGGGCACCCTCCTAAAGTTTTGTGAGCGTTAGCATCCCGAAACAGCTTGGAAGAAACCTGATCCGGAAGCATACACTTAGTGTTATGGCATAAGCTTCCGGACCAGCTTCGGACAAACCGTCCCGGAAGCTTGCGTTTAAGTTTTATTGTGCCGGACTTTCCGCTTCGGTAAGCTGAGGTTCTACGACCTCCGGCTCAGTATAGGCCAGGCCTTTGTCTGCAGCATAGGCAGCAAGACTGTCCAGCGCACGGTAAGCCAGGCGTTCGTTTTTCTCTTTTTTACTGCGGAATCTCGTTTCAAGCTTTGGCAACAAGCCAAAGTTGGCGTTCATCGGCTGGAAATGCTCGGGATCTGCGGAAGTAATGTAGGCCGGCATGCTGCCCAGCACAGTATCCTGCGGGAAGATCAGACCGTCCTCACCGAGTGCCGCTCTGGCAGCATTCATACCGGCGATCATACCTGAAGCCGCAGACTCCACATAACCTTCAACCCCTGTCATCTGGCCGGCAAAGAACAGTCTTTCCCGTCCCTTCATTTGATAGGTGGGATGCAGAAGCTTGGGAGAATTGATAAATGTATTGCGGTGCATGACACCATAACGGACATACTCTGCGTTCTCAAGCCCGGGGATAAGTGAAAACACGCGTTTTTGTTCGCCCCACTTCAAATGGGTCTGGAAGCCAACCAGGTTATAAAGCGTTCCCGCTGCATTATCCTGACGAAGTTGCACAACCGCGTAAGGAAGCTTCCCTGTATGAGGATTCATCAGACCTACGGGCTTCATCGGCCCGAAGAGCGCTGTCTGCTTGCCGCGCTTCATCATAATCTCGATCGGCATACAGCCTTCGAAGTAAATCTCTTTCTCAAAATCTTTGAGTGCGGCAGTCTCAGCCGAGATCAGTGCATCATAAAAAACATCGAATTCCTCTTCCGTCATCGGACAGTTCAGGTATGCAGCTTCACCTTTGTCGTATCGGGAGGCCAAATACACCTTGCTCATATCAATGGTGTCCTTCTCGACAATCGGGGCAGCCGCATCATAGAAGTAGAAATACTCCTCTCCAAGCAGCCCTTTAATCTCAGCGGAGAGTGCCGGAGAGGTCAGCGGGCCTGTCGCAATGACAACAATCCCTTCCTCCGGTATATGCGTAAGTTCTTCATTTATGACTTCTACCAGAGGGTGATTATGCAGCATTGATGTAATCTCACCGGAGAATCCATCGCGGTCTACGGCAAGCGCGCCTCCGGCCGGAACCGCATGCCGGTCGGCTGCCCCTAGTACCAGCGAGTCCAAACGGCGCATTTCCTCCTTGAGTACACCTACCGCATTGCCAAGGCCGTTGGCCCGCAGAGAGTTACTGCAGACCAGCTCGGCGAACTGGTCCGTATGATGCGCCGGTGTCTTCACAACCGGACGCATCTCATATAATCTGACCGGAACCCCGCGCGAGGCAATCTGCCAGGCGGCTTCACTGCCGGCAAGTCCGGCTCCAATCACAGTTACTTTAGCTATATCAGTCAATTTCCTTTCCTCCTGTAACACAATTATTCTGCCAGCTCTTCGTTGTCCAGCACTGCCTCGGTATGATCACAAGAAGTGCATTGCAGCTTAGTCCCCTGTTTGTTGCGCTTCTCTACCATCCAGGAGCCGCAGACAGGACATGGTTTAACCGACGGTCTATCCCAGGATACAAAGTCACAGCCCGGATACTGATCGCAGCCGTAGAAGACACGGCCTTTCTTGCTGCGGCGCTCCACAACCTTACCCTCATGACATTTCGGACAGCTTACTCCGATATCCTTGATGATCGGCTTCGTATTACGGCAGTCCGGGAATCCGGAGCAGGCCAGGAATTTACCGAAACGGCCCAGCTTATAGACCATCGGCTTCCCGCATTTCTCGCATAGCTCGTCGGAAACTTCATCTTCAATCTCAATTTCCTTCATTTCTTCTTCGGCGTAGAGGAGACGTTTCTCAAAAGATTCATAGAACTGGGCCAGCACTTTCACCCAGTCCTCAGCACCTTCCTCCACATGGTCAAGATCCCCTTCCATATGGGCTGTGAATTCCACATCCAGAATTTCCGGGAAGAACTCTTCCATTTGCTCTATGATCAGCTCACCGAGTTCGGTCGGCATGAACTTCTTCTCTTCAATCGCTACATATCCGCGCTTCTGGATCGTCTCCAGTGTTGGCGCATACGTACTCGGACGGCCGATCCCCAGTTCTTCCAGCGTTTTGACCAGACGCGCTTCCGTATATCTTGGAGGCGGCTGAGTGAAATGCTGCTTCGGCTCGATATCATGCTTGGTTAAGTCATCGCCGGCCTTAAGCGGCGGCAGATACTTCTCCTCATCCGTTGTGCCGTCATCATTGCCTTCTACGTATACCTTCATGAAGCCCGGGAAAGAAACCTTGGACCCGACGGCTCTGAAAATCGCAGTGCCTGCTGTAATATCCACAGACAGCGTATCAAGCAGGGCTGAAGACATCTGACTGGAAACAAAACGCTCCCAAACCAGTTTATACAGGCGGAATTGGTCACGGCTCAGGAATTCTTTGACCATGTCAGGCTCACGGAGCGCCGAGGTAGGACGGATCGCTTCATGCGCATCCTGGGCTCCCGCAGCTTTCTTGGAATACTGGCGCGGTGTCTCGGGAACGAACTTCTCACCGTATTTGGAGAGGATCAGCTCCTTAGCTTCTTCCTGGGCCGTAGCAGACAGACGGGTGGAATCCGTACGCATATAGGTAATTAAACCGACAGTGCCTTCCTTGCCCAGCTCAACCCCCTCATAGAGCTGCTGAGCAACAGACATGGTCTTGGATGCGCGGAAGCCCAGCTTACGCGCAGCTTCCTGCTGCAGTGAGCTTGTTGTAAACGGAGCGGAAGGATGCCGTTGTCTTTCTTTCTCTTTTACCTCTTTAACCTGGAAGGCGGAATTCTTTATAGCATCCAATACTTCCTGTACATCGCTCTCCTGGCCCAGCTCTTTTTTGTCGCCATTGAGCTTGTGGAACTTGGCTTCGAACAGGGAATCGCGGATGCCCAGCTTCGCAGTAATACTCCAGTATTCTGTGGGAACAAAAGCAGAGATTTCGTTCTCGCGGTCCATAATAATCTTCACAGCTACCGATTGTACCCGTCCTGCGGACAGGCCTTTTTTGACTTTCTTCCATAATAGGGGGCTAATCTTGTATCCGACGAGCCGGTCCAGAATACGGCGGGCCTGCTGGGCATTCACAAGATCCATGTTAATTTTGCGCGGAGTCTTGAAAGCATCCTTCACAGCCTGCTTCGTAATCTCATTAAAGACAACCCGGCATTCCTGTGTGTTGTCCAAATCCAGCGCATGCGCCAAATGCCAGGCAATAGCTTCACCTTCGCGGTCCGGGTCAGCTGCGAGATAGACTTTTTTCACTTTTTTGCTGGCATCCTTGAGTTCCTTCAAGATAGAGCCTTTGCCGCGGATCGTTATATATTTGGGGTTGAAATCATTCTCCACTTCCACACCAATCTGACTTTTCGGCAAATCTCTGATATGTCCCATTGATGCCTTTACAATATATTTACTGCCCAGATATTTACCAATCGTTTTTGCTTTTGCCGGTGACTCTACAATAACCAACGCATCTGCCATAGGTTTTCCTCCCAAAAGTTTGTAAGCATACATCCTCCTGAACCTGCCCTCAGGCCCGGCGGAAATCAAGAGTCTATGCTTAACACGGTTACTTCTATATTAAATTACCTTATAAATTGCACCCGGCAATTGTGTTACCGCTTTTTTTATGATTAAAGATAACAGAACTGAATGCAAATGTCCAAAATCCCACCTCGTGGACGCCAGGAGCTCATCGAGTGTAAAGGGGCCTTGATGCAGTATATGGTAAAGGTGTAACTCCTCACTTGTCAATTTCTTTTCGATTAACCCGTCTCCGGCGGAAGGCCCGGAACCGCTTGCCGGAGTCCCTGAAGTACCCTTTCCAGGCAGATAAGCTATGTATTCTTCCACGATATCCGCGGAGCTTATTACCACCTTCGCACCTTGTTTAATCAGCTCTAATGCGCCTCTGCTCTTGGGCGAGGTTAGCGGACCCGGGACAGCAAACACATCCCTTCCAGCTTCTAGCGCAGCGTCGGCGGTAATCAGGGAACCGCTGCGGCTGTCTGCTTCGACCACCACCGTGCCGAGCGACAGTCCGGCGATAATCCGGTTGCGCTGCGGAAATAACCCGGGATGGCTCGGGGTACCGAGCGGATATTCACTAATCACAAGCCCGACACGTGAAATCTCCCGCTCCAGCTCACGGTTCTCAGGCGGATAGACCTTGTCCAGCCCCGTTGCGACCACTGCAATGGTACTTCCGGCTCCCGTTAATGCAGCTTCGTGGCAGACACTGTCAATCCCTCTCGCCAGGCCGCTTATAACCGTGAGACCGGCCGCACTGAGCTGTTCAGCCAGCATTTCACCAATCTTGCGTCCATAGGCAGTAGGCACACGGGTACCAACCATAGCTACAGAAGGACGGGAAGCCAGCTCCAGACGGCCGCGATAATACAAAACCCAAGGCGGCTGGGGGGTTTCCTTTAACTGGACAGGGTACACTTCATCCAGCAAAGTCACCATCGAAACACCGCTTGCTTCCATTAAAGAGCGGCGCTGCAGAATCCATTCTTCATTAAAGACAGCTTTAAGCCGGGCCGACATTTTGCCGCTGATTCCGGCCCGCTCCCAATCTGTAACGGAACAGGACAAAGCTTCATTCGTCAAAAGGCCCGCCTGGCGTATTCTGTCCATACTTTTCCATCCAATGCCTTCTACTTCATTTAAACCGAACAGCAGATCCCGCGTTTCCATATGCACTCTCTCCTATACGGAAGGGCCAGCCTTCCTTAATGATTACATAAACTGCCGAAAAAAGACAAAAAAAGCAACCCTTCACCCCGGTACTCCGGGACAAAAGGTTGCTTACCTTTAAAATGATTATACATGAATCAGCGGTAAAAGCAGTGATCTTTGTGTGATTCTGCAGGCTGAGCTCTAGTGGGTGGTGAAAGCATTCAGAATGCCGCGTTCCTCAAGCACACTGACGAGCGTAGAGCCCATCTCCGCAGGCGTTGGCGCGACCTTGATCCCGCAGGACTCCAGCACAGCGATCTTCTCGCTGGCCGTTCCTTTGCCGCCTGAAATAATCGCCCCGGCATGGCCCATCCGTTTGCCGGGAGGCGCAGTAACGCCCCCGATAAAGCCGACTACAGGCTTTGTCATATTCTCTTTAATCCACTGAGCCGCTTCTTCCTCTGCCGTCCCGCCGATCTCTCCGATCATGATGACAGCTTTGGTGCCCGGGTCATCATTAAACAGCTTCAGAATATCAATGAACTCCGATCCCTTGACCGGATCCCCGCCGATACCTACAGCCGAAGACTGGCCGATACCACGCTCTGTCAGCTGATGTACAGCTTCATAGGTTAATGTTCCGCTCCGCGAGACAACCCCTACATAACCAGGCATATGAATATAACCCGGCATAATCCCGATTTTACATTCTCCTGGCGTGATAACCCCCGGACAGTTGGGACCGATCAATATAGTAGAACGGCCCTCCATATATCTTGATACTTTAACCATATCCAGCACAGGAATGCCTTCTGTGATACAAATGACAAGTTCCATTTCAGCATCCACAGCTTCCATTATGGAATCAGCCGCGAAGGCAGGCGGTACATAGATCACACTGGCGGTTGCACCTGTAGCTGCTTTGGCGGCAACCACCGTATCAAATACCGGGAGACTGGCTTCCGTGCCATTGTCAAGCGTGATCTGAACAAAGGTTCCTCCCTTGCCCGGGGTTACCCCGCCTACCATCTGGGTGCCGTAATCCAGTGCCCCTTTAGTATGAAATAAGCCCGTAGCGCCCGTAATTCCCTGTGTGATGACTTTCGTATGTTTATCTACAAGAATGCTCATGCGTCAGGTCACATCCTCACTTTTATTGTCGAATATTACACCAGAGCAACAATTTTACGGGCACCGTCAGCCATGGAATCGGCAGCAACTATATTCAGTCCCGACCCGGCGAGAATTTCTTTGCCCAGTGCTACATTCGTGCCTTCAAGACGTACAACCAGCGGCTTCGTTAACCCGAGCTGTCTTGCTGCCTCAACTACACCGGTAGCAATGACATCACAGCGCATGATTCCGCCGAAAATATTAACGAAAATCCCGCTTACCTTATCATCCGAGAGGATGATCTTGAAAGCTTCGGTTACCTTCTCTGTGGTTGCGCCGCCCCCTACATCCAGGAAGTTGGCCGGTTCTCCGCCGTAATATTTAATAATATCCATGGTAGCCATCGCGAGCCCCGCACCATTCACCATACAGCCGATGTTGCCGTCAAGCGCAATATAGCTAAGATCGTATTTGGAAGCTTCAATCTCTTTGGCATCCTCTTCGTCCAGATCACGGAGCTCCAGAATATCCTTATGCCGGAACAGCGCGTTGGAATCGAAATTCAGCTTGGCATCGAGCGCCATCACATTTCCGTCAGCCGTTACAACCAGCGGATTAATCTCCGCGATGGAGCAATCTTTATCCACAAAAGCCAGATATAGCGCTTGCATGAACTTGACAGCTTTATTTACCAGCTCTGAAGGTATGGCTATGCTGTAAGCCAGTTTACGCGCCTGGAAGGTCTGTAGTCCCACTGCCGGATCAATGATTTCCTTGAAAATCTTCTCAGGATGTGTGGCCGCCACCTCTTCGATCTCTGTACCGCCTTCCTCGGAAGCCATCATGACTACCCGGCCGGAACCACGGTCTACAACCAGTCCGATATAATACTCTTTAACAATCTGGCAGCCCTCTTCAATCAGCAGCCGCTTCACTACCTTGCCTTCGGGTCCCGTCTGGTGGGTGACCAGCGTCTTGCCGAGGATTTCAGCCGCATAGGCACGAACCTCATCACTGTTCTTCGCCACCTTGACGCCGCCGGCTTTACCGCGTCCGCCTGCATGAATCTGGGCTTTGACTACAACTACCGGTGTACTCAGCGCTGCGGCAGCTTCCACTGCTTCCTCCACTGTATAAGCTACTTTTCCGTTCGGTACGGCTACACCGTACTTCTTAAGTACTTCTTTTCCCTGATACTCGTGGATATTCATACCGGAAGCCTCCTAAAGTTTTGCGGTGGCCGTGTAGCAGGCAGCCTGCAGCCATTCCGCATTCCGTTTTGATTGTCCAAAGCCGGGTCCAGACCGGTGAAAACTGGCAATATCCCGGCACATGCAGAAAACCGCCGCCTGAATACTAAATCCGTAAACGGTACAGTTTTCTGCTAGTGGCATATAGAACATATTACAGAGTGATCTCTATAATTACCTATATGCCAGAATGTGAAACCCAGAATATTGTAACATGTTTTATAAGCGCTTTCCTTAAAAACTTTCACTATTTATACATACATTTTCGCTCGATTTCATGCCGGAATGCGAACGATTGCATTGACTTTGTGCTGATAGACTATTTCGAATTGCTAATATTGCTCTCATGAACACGGGCGAGCAGGTCTTTGAACTGGCCAAGCAGTCCAACAAACTCCTCGGGGGAGAGCATGGTGCCTTCGGCCATTTTACCGGGAATGCACATCGCATCCTGCTGTAGTGCCAAACCTTGTGCGGTTAATGAAATTAACACCTTCCGCTCGTCCTGCAAGGAACGTTCGCGCAGAATCAGGCCTGCAGCCTGCAGTCTCTTGAGCAGAGGAGTCAGCGTACCGGAGTCCAGGAACAGAGCTTCACCAAGCTCCTTGACCGTACATTGCCGTCTCTCCCAGAGGACAAGCATAACCAGGTACTGCGAATACGTTAATCCGATCTTGTCCAGGTGAGGCTGGTACAGCTTCGTAAATTCACGCGAACAGGCATAAATCGTAAAGCAGAGCTGATTCTCAAGCATTAGCTCCGGAGGGGTCATAGTTTCTTCTTGCATATCTTCTTCACCTGCCTTTGTGACATTAGTTTATCACAATTCATTCATAATATCATGTTAATAGCGGAAAATAGATTGACTTTTATTTTAATTGTGTTAAATTAAGTTGTGTACAATACATTATGGAAACGAACGGGAGCGATTTATAATGATGACTATTCAACAGAAAATGTATGAAACTACAGTAAAAGCGGTTGGCGGAAGACAAGGATATATTGAATCTGAAAGTCCTAAGCTGAACCTTACCATCAGCACACCACGCGAAATGGGCGGTGCCGGGGGCGAAGGCACAAACCCCGAGCAGCTGTTCGCAGCAGGCTATTCCGCATGTTTCGACAGCGCACTGAATATGGTTGCCCGTATGGGTAAAATAAAGATTGAGGGCAGTGAAGTAACAGCAACCGTAAGCTTCGGTAAAGTTGAAGACGGCGGATTCGGCATTGCCGTGAAGATGGATGTTCTGGTCAAAGGCGTAGATCACGACACTGCAGTACAGCTGGTAGAAGCAGCTCACGGCGCATGCCCTTACTCCCGCGCTACCCGCGGCAATATTGAAGTTGAACTGAATGTGCTGTAAGACGGAATAGCGATACTTTCTTTAAAATAAACACCCTGTCCAGCGGCCCCGGACAGGGTGTTTGCCGTTAACCGGCAAACTTTATGCTTTGAGGTCCGTGTTACAATTAACTTTCAAAAGAGTTGCTGACGCGCGTTCCCTGTCGGGACAGTTCCCGATCATTTCAGGCGGATGAACAAGATGACGCCCTTCCAGTCCGCTTCACCCTTCTCACCGCTCACTTAGTATTCCTCCTCCGCCGTCACCTGGCGGTCCAGATTACGGTACTGGACAGCTTCGGCAAGATGCGCAGAACCAATCTCCTCTGCCCCTTCCAGATCGGCGATGGTACGGGCCAGCTTAATGATCCGGTCATGCGCCCGCATGCTGAGGCCAAGACTCTCCAGAATATGGTTCAGCAGCAAATTCTCTTCATGCCTTAGAACTGCGTAACGGCGTAACGCCGCTCCCGAAAGCTCACTGTTCCAGGAGATCGGCAGGTGCTGGTAACGCTTAGCTTGAATAGCCTGAGCCCGCAGAACATCCTCACGCATCCGCGCTGTAGACAACGCCGGCACATTCCGCTCCCATTCTTTCGGGCGGGGGACATCGACCTGCATGTCCATCCGGTCCAGCAGCGGTCCTGAGATTTTGGCCCGGTACTGCGCGATTCGTGCTTGACTGCAGGTACACCGCTGCTGTGAGCTGCCGTTCCCGAGAAACCCGCACATGCAGGGGTTCATGGAGCAGGCGAGCAGAAACTGGGCGGGAAATGTGAACGACGCCCTGGCCCGGCTGATGGTCACTACCCCGTCCTCCAGCGGCTGGCGGAGCACCTCAAGCACCGTACGGGAGAATTCAGGCAGCTCGTCCAGAAACAGAATTCCGCGGTGTGCCAGACTGACTTCTCCCGGCTTCGGTATTCCCCCTCCGCCAATCAGTCCGGCAGCCGAAATCGTGTGATGCGGGGAACGAAAGGGGCGGAGGCGCATCAGGCCCCATTTGCTGTCCCTCAGCTTACCAGCGGCACTGAATATCTTCATCACCTCAAGCGATTCATCATCGCTCAGGTCTGGGAGAATGCCGGGAAGGCGTTTAATCAGCATCGTTTTGCCTGTCCCCGGAGGGCCGATCAAGATGATGTTATGCATTCCGGCAGCGGCAATAGTGAGCACGCGCTTCACGTGATTCTGTCCAATGACATCACTGTAATCCTCCTTCATTAGATAATCCTCACGGCTCGGTGCAAGAACCTTGTTCCCTTCCGGGCGATATCTCAGATGATCCAGCGTCAGCACCTGAACTGGCGGGCGGTTCCTCGGGGACGGCTCATTGCTAACCGATACCGGAAACGGCAGCTCTGTCTGCGGCATGGGTAGTTCCTGAACTTCCGAATCCGGCACTTCTGTAGGTAATCGCGGCTCCAGTCCTGGAGCTGGCTCTACCGTAGACGGAGAAGGCTGAATACCGGCAGCTGACGGTGACAACTCGCGCAAATGTCCGGCCGTATATACACGGATTCCCGTAATCAGCGCCGCTTCGGCCGCATTTCCCGGTGGTACGAGGACTGCCTGAAACCCTGCCCGGCGCGCTGCCTCTACCATAGATAACACCCCATTCACCGGACGCAGACTGCCGTCCAGCGCCAATTCTCCAATGAGCAGCATTTTCCCGGCATCCGGCATAATAAGCTGGCCGCTTGTTGTCAGAATCCCCAGGGCGATGGCCAGATCGAACGCCGATCCCTCCTTGCGCAGATCTGCAGGTGCAAGATTGATTGTAACGCGCTGCTGAGGATAGCTGTAGCCGCAGTTTTTAACCGCAGCCCGGACTCTCTCTACTGCTTCCCTCACAGCAGAATCCGGCAATCCGATGATTATCGTCTGCGGCAGCCCGTTCGCCAGATCAATTTCCACGCCGATCATTACGCCTTCAATACCGTACAAACATGCACTATGCATCTTTCCGTACACAAAAAAAACACCTCTCCTCCTGAAATACGCCCGGAACGGGCGTTTATTTCCAAGAAAAAGGGTGCTTCCTCTTTTTTCCGTTAGCTTTATTATGTTGAGTATACCTATAGCCCCTTCTATCATGCAAGGACTATTTCGCACAAGCCGCTGCACAAATCCCAATTCCCATCCGTCTTGCATAATTGTGCATCTATGACTAGAGAATCAATTTGTTCAGCCTTCCTCACTGGCCACAACGGCATCCCTGATCTGTTCAAAGGACAGCGGCGCATAATTCCAGTGCTCTACACAAATGTTAAAATGGCTGTTGCCTTCATATTTCTGTCCATGAATATGACCATGCACATTTACGTAAGGCATATGCTTGTTCATATACATAGGTTCATGGGAGAGCATAAAAAACTCTTTATAAATGATCGGGTATTCACTGACCTCGTCAAATCCGGCTTCCAGCCACCAATTACGCCCGCGTCCGCGGTCATGATTACCGAGAATCAGGATTTTGTAGCCGTTCAGCGCAGAAACGATATTCCGGGTAGCCTCCTGATTCAAGAACGAGAAATCCCCCAGATGAAATACCTTATCCCCTTTGCCCACCACAGCGTTCCAACTGGCAATCATCGACTGGTCCATCTCCCCGGCACTGCCAAAGGGACGGGACTCGAAATCTATGATCAGCTTATGGCCAAAATGATGATCCGAGGTGAAAAAGACATTAGTCAAAACAGCTCCCCCATTTCAAGTACTTCAGGAATGGTTCATTTATTCCAGTTTCTCTTGGTCGAACGCCGATTCACGTCAACCTGAATCAATTCGGCCAGAGGTGGGGTTTCCTCATGTTCGATCAGCCATTGACGCATTTCCTTAATAGCCTCTACCTGACCGTTCCCCTTATCCTTCCAGGTAAGCAGCTCGATGACATTGATGACCAGTGACAACAGGCTGCTGTTGCTGCTTTCCGTTTTTTCCGCACGCATTTTATGGAATAAAGCCTCATGCTCCCAGTCAATTAATATCTCTTCCGCTATTGCAGGCCGCATAACGGTAAATGTCTTATTACAATTGCTGCAGCAGACAACGGACAGAGGCTCTCCGCCCAATTCCGCTACGACTCTGTGCTCGCAATGCTGGCAAGTAAAACTTACCTGTATATCAATCGGTTGATTTCTCACTCGGACAGCCCTCCTCATGGTGACATTAAAAGTTACACTAATGTTTACCCATTTCTTTCGAGAAATGACCCATGGAGTCCATGATATGTCAAGGATAAATAAGCAAAATCGTTGAATACAGGCAAAAAAAGAGCTAAAATGCCTCACGGATATGCCGTAGTGAAGCAATACTTAAATCTCTATTTAGCTGTACGGCGATTACATCAAAGGAAATCACCGCATCATGCAGACCCTGCATATGTAAATACACCTGGGCTGTATTTCTCACCTGGCGGATTTTGCGTTCATCCACTGACTCCTCCGGGGTTCCCTGCACACCTGCCCTGCTCCGGCTGCGCACTTCAATGAAGACAATTCCCTCTTCATATTCAGCAATTATATCAAGCTCTCCGCTGCGGCAGCGCCAGTTGCATTCCCTGATTATGTATCCCCGGGAGGACAGATACAGACTTGCCGCCTGCTCGGCAGCAGTCCCTTTTTGCCTGCGGGTATAATTCATCCTGTCCGCCCCGTGACTCACTTCGGTATCCGTTCCCCGGCAGAACGGTCACTCTGATACACATAACTCAGAATCTCCGCGACCAGCTGGTATAGCTGAGGCGGAATCTGCTGATCCAGATCCAGCTTAGAGAGGACCTCCACCAGCGCGGCATCCTCCTGCACAGCAACCCCGTTTTCCTTGGCTTTTTGCAGAATGATATCGGCTACCGAGCCTTGTCCTTTGGCAACAACAACCGGGGCTTCGCTTTGGCCGGGGATATATTTAAGGGCAACCGCCTTTTTGAGGTTCTGTGAAACCTTATGTTCAGACTCACTCATATGCGGTAATCGACTCCTTTGTAGGAATCTGGAACATAATCGGACTGTTTGGCAGGAGCTACAGCCGTGGTCAGCTCGGGCAACGGCTCCGTGCGCAGGCTGGACAGCTGGTACCCTATAGATTCAACCGCTGTCTTAATGTCCTCACGGCGCCCTTCCAGCAGCTCCAGCACCCAGGGTTCATTATTATGCAGCTTAAGGCTGACAATCCGGTCAACGACCTGTACATCCACCATAGTCTGGCCGAGCTGCTTCATATCCAGATCAAACCACAGGCGGCAGTTCGCCGCATCCAGCTCGCCTTTGCGGCCGCGCCGGGACTGGATATGGACGGAAGCCGTCTCCTGGCCGTCCGGCCCCCGCAGCGGCAGGAACATCGTCACCTGCGCGAACGGCGCGGTGCGGTCTGTATTCAGCAGCAGCTGCTGTCCTGTCAGCTGCTGCACCAGCTGGCCCGCGGCTTCCTTGACCGCGGGCGGGGCCTCGCTGCTGCCGAGAACCTGCAGCAGCACGCCCTTGAGCGTACCGGCGGCATCCTCCGCGCCGCCGGACGCCCCTTGCAGCGCCGCAGCCGGCAGCGCTGCCTCACGCCCGTGCGCAGCCGCGGCAACGCCGCCGCGCACGGCCTGCTGCTCGTGCTCCGCACCGAGCAGCTTCAGCACCCGCCCCACCCACGACTCCGTGTCGGGGGCGGGCGTCATGCTCTGCTGCGGCTGCGCAGCCGCAGCAGAGGCGTCCCCGCGCGGAGCAGCGGGGACTTGCCCTGCCCCGCCGGTGCTGGCGGGGCGGCATTGCCCTGCGGCGGCTGCGCGGCCGCAGGTCCTTCGCCCGCCGCGCCGGAGGCGGGCGGGGCAATGGCGAGCTGCGGCAGCGTGCCGCGCAGCTCGGTGAGCACGCCCTGCAGCTTCGCGAGCAGGGCAGTGCCCGATGATGTGCTCTGCGGCTGCGGAGCACTGCTTACCTGCGCAGCGGCTCCAGAGCCTCCCCGCACTCCTGCGGCTTCGTTCCGGCCAGCCACAGCCGCTGCCGATCCTTCCCGTGCTCCTGCGGCCTCGGTCCGGCCAGCCGCAGCGGCTCCCGAGCCCTCCCGTGCTGCTGCGGCCTCATTCTGACCAGCCGCAGCAGCGCGGGAGCCTGCCGGGTCAGTGCTGCCGTTTCCTTTGGGCGCTCCTGCTCCCGCAGGCTCTGCATCTCCTGCGGATACAGCCTTATTGGCGGACGCCGCCTCGGACAACGGCAGTTTCTGAGCCAGACCTCCAGGCACTTCCCCCTCTGCTGCAGAATCTGCATTCAAAGCTGCAGCAGCCTGTCCAGCACTTCCTATTGCTTGCGTATTGCCAGCATTGACGTTACCATTATTACTCCCAGTGTTACTTACCATTCCTGATCCAGACTGGGTCTCTACAGAACCGGCTGCCCCCGAAGGAGCATTATTACCTGTTGCGCCAGCTCTCACTGCCGGAAGGTCAACATCTGCATTGGCTCCCGGCAGCACACCAGCCGTTACCGTATTTCCGGTCACAGGAGCTGTGGTGCCGCCTGTGAGCACTCCCGCCGCAGGTTTATTCCCTCCTGCCCCTTCTGCACTCTTACCAGCATCACCCTGCTGGGCCCACACGTTCAGCTCCGATTCCAGCGTGGCCAGCAGCTGATGCAGCTTCGGACCGAATACCGCCTGCTGCAGCCCCTTCACCGTCTCAGCCGTAACCGGCAACCCGCGCTTCACGGAGATGACGGCCGCTTCCAGCCATTCCGAGGCTGGCACACCAGGCGGCTTGGCATTCATGACCGCATCCAGCTTCGCCGCCGTCTCTTTGGTCAATGCCAATCCGCCGGACTGCATCGCCTGAACAATCTCCCGCCCTGCCTTCGAATTCGTAAGGCCAAGCGATTCAATAGCTTCCCCCATACTCTGCGGTGAGGCCAGGGCCGCTTCACCCAGTGAGACAGGCTTCAGCACCGGCAATCCGTTCTCACCAGGTGTACCCACTTGCAGGTTCAGGGTCTGTCCAGGCGTAAGCGGTGTTTCCAGTTCAGCACGGACAGGCGTCCCCTGAATCTGCACCACGGCTTCCTTGCCTGAATCAGACACACTGAGTACAACGCCGCGAACAACCTGACCTTCCTTAAGCTCTACAGATTTAGGCTCTCCCGCCTTGCTGTCCCCGAGCAAGCCGCGAATGAGTGATCCGATATTCATGTTGTCCGCCTCCTGTCTCTTCTATATAATATCGGAATTATTTGTCCTTTTGATAACTGCATCTATCCTTAGAACAATGTCTGCTGCTCGGCAAGAATATTACCGATGAAGCTGCGCCGGTGCATAGGCGTTACACCCAGCGTCTTGATCTGTTCCCGGTGCAGCTTGGTTGCGTATCCTTTATGTAATTTGATCCCGTAATCCGGGTATAATTCCTCCCACAAGCCTTCACAGAGCCGGTCGCGTGTAACCTTAGCTACAATCGAGGCGGCAGCAATAGACTGGCTGCTGGCATCCCCCTTGATGATCGAACGCTGCGGCAAAGGCAAGTCCACTTTCTCTGCATCAATCAGCATATAATCGGGCTGCTGGATTAATCCTTCAACCGCCTTGCGCATAGCCAGACGCGAAGCCTGCTTAATATTTATTTCATCGATCACCGCCGATTCTACATGCCCTACACTTACCGCCAGTGCCTGATCCATAATAATCTCATACAAGGCGTCACGCTTCTTGGCCGTCAGCTTCTTGGAATCATCCACACCCTCAATAATCAGCCCGGCCGGCAAAATTACCGCAGCAGCCACCACATCCCCGAACAAGCAGCCCCGGCCCACTTCATCTACACCGGCAATGTGCTGATAAGACAGCTCCCAGCCTTCTTTTTCATACAACAGCATATCTATTGTGCTCACTTCTATCCACCTGCCAATCAGCAATTTATCCAGTTCCTCTACTAGCCAGCTTAACATACGCGGCCATTATGGTCATCCGTCATTATAATGATTTTTTGACTTGAAGCTCAGCTCTCCCTGCGTTGGATATTTCGATTTCCGGCCGCTTGGTAACACGGGATTACTTGATCTAATCCTCTATCCGCAGTTGAAACTGATTAACACAATTGCTCGCTGTCGCTCCTTCAAGTCCAAAACACTTCTTTTCGCTTTCGTTATTCTTTTGCGTTTCTATCTATCCTTGCTTGCCATTAAATAGCCGGGTTAGCCGCTGCATCGTAACAGTCCCCCAATTAACATTCTTGCAGCAAATACAACTTTTCCTTCATTAGTTCCGCTCCAATCCCAAAAATGTTGTATAGATTGCAGCATTCCCCCTCCTCCAAGCGGCTTAACGGGATTATTATTGTATTTCATACAACAATCCAGCGGAACACCCAGTTATCCATAACCCATAGTTGCATTAAGTACAACAGTTCTCCGCACTTACCCGTCCCCATCGCCAACTCCCCGTCCTGCCACGCAAAAAAGAGCCAGTCCACAAACACGGATGGCTCTTCCATTCCAAAATTCATTCTTTAGTTAAGGCGTCTCCAGCGTAAATCGTCCAAGCTTGCCGGCGCGCAGCTCATGCAGGAGTGCGCGTGAAGCCTTCTCCAGATCTACGCGTCCGCCGCTGAGCAGACAGCCACGTTTACGTCCTACCGCTTCCATCACAGCAACGATCTCGTCCGGGTTCTCCAGATCCTCAGGCAGCTTGTCGATGCCAAAACGCTCCTGGAACCGGCTGCCGTAATCCTTCACCAGATATTTTACCGCATAGAACGCGATATCCTCAATGTTCAGGATTTCTTCCTTGATCGCTCCGGTTACCGCCAGCTTATAGCCTACAACCTGGTCCTCGAACTTCGGCCAGAGGATACCCGGGGTATCCAGAAGCTCCAGATTCCCGCCTGTCTTAATCCATTGCTGGCCCTTGGTGACCCCTGGACGGTCTCCGGTAATCGCGATACTTCTGCCCGCCATCCGGTTAATGAGTGTCGATTTGCCTACGTTGGGAATACCGACGATCAATGCGCGCATTGCCCGCGGGTTAATTCCCCTGGAAATCTGCCGGTCAATCTTTTCCTTCAGCAGCAGCTTGACCTGCTCAGGAATCTCCTTAATGCCTGTCCCGGTAGAAGCATCCACAGGATAGGCAACATGGCCCTGTTCCTTGAAGTAAGCAAGCCACTTCCGCGTTGCTTCCGGATCGGCCAGATCCGCTTTATTCAGAATAATCAGCCTTGGCTTATCCCGCAAAATATCGTCAATCATCGGATTGCGGCTGGAAAGCGGCAGACGGGAATCAAGCAGTTCTATTGCAATATCAATCAGCTTCAGCTTATCCTCAATTTGCCGTCTAGCCTTCGTCATATGACCAGGAAACCATTGAATGGCCATTGCCGTCACCTCCTTTGACTTCTGTCAGCTTAATGGTTAATTACTGTAATATCTTTGACCGGCCAGAAAATAAGGTCCGCACGGCCGACAATATCACCCAGCGGCACATAACCGATCATCCGGCTGTCTGTACTGTCTGAGCGGTTGTCCCCCATCACAAACACATGTCCTTCAGGCACTGTGCCATCCGTAAAGTCTTCATTCGGGAAGTTCTTATTGTTGTACAAAGAGTTGTTATTATGCGCATCATCAATTGCACCCTGGATATACGTTTCATTTACCGGTTCGCCGTTCACAGTTACGACATCCCCTTCAACTTTCACCGTATCGCCTGCTACACCGATGACACGTTTAATGAAGTCTCTGCCTTCAGACGGCACATGGAATACGATGACTTCACCACGCTGAGGTGTACGAATATCATAGAGAATTTCATTAACAATAACCCGTTCGCCAGTATGGAAGTTAGGCTGCATGGAAGGTCCGTCCACGATAAACGGTTTGAACAAAAGCCAGCGTATTAGAATAACCAGAACCAATGCAATTGCTATCGCTTTAATCCATTCCAGGACTTCATTTTTTGGCTTCCGGGGGCTTTGGCCGTCAGATTCTATGATCTCACCTTGCCCGGGCTGCAAATCCTGCTGCATAGTTCACCGTCCTCTCCATATGTTGTTATCTCCACTATACAATACAAAAAAACTCCTGCCAAAAACTCCCCCGCGATTACTCCTTCAGGAGGCCTTTTCGGAGAAGCTGTTCCTAAGGCACATATTTCTTAAATCAATGTTTTCATTACATAGTAAGAATAAACGAAAGGGGCTTGAACTCAAGCCCCTTTCACTTGCCGCTATTCTAGCGACGGATTTCTTTAATTCTTGCAGCTTTACCGCGAAGTTCACGAAGATAGTACAGCTTCGCACGACGAACTTTACCACGGCGAGCCACTTCAATTTTCTCGAGCTTAGGGGAGTTGATTGGGAATGTTCTTTCCACACCAACACCATAAGAGATTTTACGAACTGTAAAAGTCTCACCGATACCACCGCCGCGACGTTTGATTACAACGCCTTCGAACAACTGGATCCGTTCACGAGTTCCTTCGATAACTTTTACATGCACCTTCAAAGTGTCACCCGGGCGAAAACTCGGGATATCTTTGCGAAGTTGCTCTTGCGTAATTGCTTGTAGGATATTCATTTAGGACTTCCTCCTTCCGTACAGGTGTTCTTGCCTCTTCCGGAGAGCCATTGCTCTCCCTCATTATCCGCAGAGGACCACCGTATTCCACACAACAGAAATAATATTACCACACGGCAGAAATAAAGACAAGTATAAAATTCAATATAGAAGAATATATATGCTTCGCACTATAAATTCCCCTTCTATTTCTCGCTGAAACGGTAACGTCCTGTTAAGGACGGCATAGCGTTGCTACTTGTTTAGAGTGGCAGCATATCCCGTTTCTTCGCTTTGACCTTGCAATCCTTGCAGAGTCCGACCACACTTCCGTTATCCTGGGCATAAAAAACCAGCTTGCCGTTTCTCTTCTTACAGGAAGAGCAAAGCTGATCTGCAGCGTTCTGCTTAGCCTTGCGGTGCCCTTCCATAGATATTACGTTGCTGGCTTTAACCGTTATTGGTGCCTGAGGCTGCTCCCTGTTCATCCGGTTGCGGGAAATTACATAAACAACTGCACCAACCAACAAAATAATGAAGACCGCCGCATATTGCATTTGGCTCATCCGCTCCTCTGACTTCATCAGTCAAAATAGTAAACAGACCTGGTTCCGCCTTACCTTCTGTGTCGGTCTGTTCCAGCTGCCAGGAATGATTATTCCGGTCTTTAGATCTAACGCTAGTTTAACATATTGCATCATCAAAATGTAGTCAACATGCTGTACTGGACTATGGTCCAGTACAGCAACCCGCCGCCAGCCCGTTATCCATATATTTTCCATAATATATAATAATAAATATACATAAGCAAATTACTAACCTTCAGGAGGGTATATATATTGAAGAAAAATCACAACACCGCAATTGTTGCAGCAGTAGCCGTCTTTTCCATCGCTTTACTGGCCGGATGCAGGGAGCTTCCCGGTAAAGAGGCAGCAGATCATCAGCTGGAGCAGCGTCTGTCCGGAAACTTCCAGCAGGAAGCCGCAGAGGCGGTTAAGCAGAGCATCGGAAAGGCAACCGTCTCGCTAGGAGATGCAGTCCAGACGACAACAGACAGGATTGAACAAAAGATTAATGATGAGGGTATCAGCAGAGAATTCTCCACCTCCCTGCCGGCGGGTTCAGCCTCTGAATTTAAGCTTGATAATGTTCTGGGTGAAATCAGCTTAGTTCCCGCTTCCGGGGACAAGATTGTTGTCAAAGCCACCGTTGTTGTCCACGAACGTTCGTCTAACGACGCCGCTTCCGAGGTACTTGACCACGCTGAAGTATCGATTGAACATAAAGGTGGCGTGCTGACCGTCTCCGCTCACGGAGAGGATAGCCCGAAGAAGAATCTCTGGGACTGGTCACAGAAGGAATACGGGCATTCAGACTTCAGTATTAATTATGTAGTTGAGCTTCCGGATACAGTGAACCATGTTGAGATCAATAATAATGTAGGCTCCACACAGCTCCGCGGTCTGCAGGGTACCTTTGATATCGTCAGCAATGTCGGAAGCATCATTTTTCAGGATACTGTTTTCACAGGCAAATCTTCAATTAAGTCTAATACAGGAAGTATCGAGCTTGGTATTTCCAGTATGGATAGCGGCAGTAGTCTTAAAGCTGAAAGCGATATAGGTAAAATATCCGCCGATCTTGCCAGTTCAGTACAATGTACTGTGGAAGCTGAGAGTGAGCTGGGCCATATAGCCGGCGCTGCAGGCGGCAAGCAGGATTATAACGGCGGCGGTCCGCTGGTAACGCTAACTACCCAGATTGGAGCAATATCCGTTAATAATTAGAAAAGTGGGCGTTCCTGTTTTCCAGGAGCCCACTTTTTAATTTGTGCTCTTATCAGATCAGCGCAATGGCCAGCAAAGTAAACAGGCTGAGTGTAAGGATTTCGCTGCCATAGCCGAAGTACCCCCCATAATAATTCCCTGCGCCCCCCGGATAGAATGCCGAGGTTTTCATTTTGCCGTTGCCTTTTGTTTTCAGATACACATTGTTCTGGTCCACATCCACAATAACCCCTTCATGACGTTTGCCGTCAGTGGTCATAATGCGCACCCGCTTATTTTTACAATGGAGACAATTATAATAAGCTTCCATCTGCTGATTCCTCCTCAATCGTGTTTCTGTATCTTATGAGGGGAGGGATAAGCCGGTAACGGCAATAGCCATGAGGCAAATGTCTATAATTATTGCAGCTGTGAATTCAAGAACTTGTGAACATTGTGTATCATTTTTCGAAGAAAAGGGGTATTATTAAGATAATAATACGAATTGAAGCGCTTACGATTGTGAACAATAATCTACAATTCATAAGGAGGCAGGAATCATGAGCACAGCAGGCAGACGTTTCATTAATGAAGGAGTACTTCGTATCGCCTGGTTCATCATATTCACATCGCTCACCTACACGGTGCGCAATTATACTTGGGCTATTGTACTGCTTATGGTTGTTGCTGTATATTCACTGGTCACCGGGATCATCATGCTTACCCGCCAGGATAGGGACAGGGGCAGAGCTTAACCGGCGTTATTCGCATAAAAGTTAAAAACACTTCCACAGAGCTAACGGCCCTGACGGAAGTGTTTTTTGGATCGGAGTAACAGGATTCGAACCTAAATTATTTTACTTTCAAGTACATTTTATATTTATTTTTTTAAAACTATTATTCAAATTTTATGGATTTTTCATATAAGCTATGCTATACTCTTGGCACAAGGAAAGGAGGTGCGTTCACATCAAGCATGACATGCTGAACGTATCCCTTACCCGGACCAACGGCTGAATCACTGGCCTTGGTGGCGCGGGATACGGATCAAAGGTACAAACTAGCGCCTCGGGTAGAAAGACCGTCTACGGACGGTCTTTTTTTATGGGATCAGAATGTAGACGGGTTATTTTGTGTCTATAGCTCTGTTCTCTACACTCCATCACGAAATAAATAACCGCTAAAGCCAGCGAACTTAGGGTCCGTCTGTCTTTAGCGGTTATTTGTGTGCTCTGCTACAGTATCACCGAGCCTATGGAACCTGCTTCCAGGGTCTTGTTCATTCCTTGAGTTAGAGGGTTACGATTTACGATTCTTATAGAAATCAATAATATCGCTTACTGTGCGGAGCGGCTCCGCCTCCTTGTGGACAGTGTCCACGGCTGGCTTGAAGGGTTCATGCGTATTCGTAGTCACTTTCAGTCATTCCTTTCGATAATTAAGCTAGCTGCGTCTAAAGCTGCATGTATGATCGCGGCACCTCTATTCATTACCCTAAAAAAAGGGCATTAACGCACATCCGCTCTTATTTTATGTGTGAATCTTCTGTGTCTGCTAATTTGTTCTATGGATTTGATCAGTCTCCACTTCTCAGCACATAGCAAAAAACGCCTCCCTAACGTAATATACGTTAAAAAGACGCTATCTATGACTCTTCTCCGGGCCCAATTTTCATTTATTTGTTACTCAGGCTTGCCTGCTCCTGCAGCCGCTTCAGTGTCAGCTTGTCTTTCGCCGAAAGCTCTGCTGTCTCCAGCAGGTCCGGTCTGCGCTCAAGTGTGCGCTGCAGCGCCTGCTCGCGCCGCCATACCTCAATGTTGGCATGATGTCCGCTCAGAAGCATATCAGGCACCTTCCAGCCGCGGAATTCTGCAGGACGGGTATAATGCGGATATTCCAGCAGCCCCGTGCTGAAGGAGTCGGTTACTGCAGAGGTCTCGTTACCCAGCGCCCCCGGCTGCAGCCGCACTACCGAGTCAATGACAGTCAGGGCAGGCAATTCACCGCCGGTCAGTACATAGTCGCCAATCGATAGCTCGTCCGTCACCAGATGCTCGCGGATCCGCTCATCATAGCCTTCATAATGGCCGCAGATGAAGATCAGATGCTGCTCCTGCGCCAGCTCCTCTGCGATCTGCTGATTATACGTCTGGCCCTGCGGACACATGAGAATAATCCGCGGCTTCGCCGCCGGTTCTATAGCGGATTCAGCCGCACCTGCTTCAGCGCTGGTCTCGGCCAGCACATGCTCTACCGCCGCAAAGATCGGGTCTGGCTTAAGCACCATCCCCCCGCCTCCGCCATACGGCGTATCATCCACGCTGTTATGCTTGTTTCCTGAGAAATCACGGAAGTTCACCGCATTCAGCGATACGATGCCTTTGTCACGGGCTTTGCCGAGTATGCTTGTGCCGAATACACCTTCACACATCTCCGGAAAGAGTGTCAGCACATCAATCCGGATCATGGAAGCAACCCTTCCATAATGTGCACCGTGATTTTTTTGGCCTCGATATCCACGTCAAGCACTACATCATTGATGACCGGAATCAGAATATCCTGGCCTTTGGCTGGCTTCACCACCCAGACATCATTGGCACCCGGCTGCAGAATCTCCGTGATTGTACCCAGCGGCTGGCTGGCGTCTTCATCGGTGTACACTTCACAGCCAACGATTTGGTGGAAATAATATTCGTTCTCCGGCAGTTCCACCAGGTCATCGCTCGGCACTTTAAGCATACTGCCTTTATATTTCTCCACCTCATTAATATTGGTATAGCCCTTCAGCTTGGCTATAAACATACCTTTGTGTTCTTTCGCGGATTCTACCGTCACCTCGAATTTCGGGCTTCCGTCCGCCGGAATCAGCAGCAGCTTTTTGCCGGGTGCAAAGCGCACTTCCGGGAAATCGGTATGCGACAGGATTTTGACCTCTCCGCGGATACCGTGGGTATTCACCAGTCTGCCTACTGTTAACTCTTCCGTCATGTGATCCTCTCCTTTGACAAGTTTCGACTATCTATATATTTCAACAAAAAGGAGCCGGGATATACTATCCCTAGCCCCTCATTGTACGCACACTTAAGATAAAATATCTACGGTAACGCGTTTATCGCTCTTGACTGCTGCAGATGTAACTACGGTACGAAGCGCTTTGGCGATCCGCCCCTGCTTGCCGATGACCTTACCGACATCATCAGGATGTACGGAGAGCTCATAGACAATCAGGTGATCCTTCTCCACGGTCCGTACGGTCACATCCTCTGGATGATCCACTAAAGCCTTAGCAATAACACCAACTAATTCTTCCATAGAGGACCCTCGCAATCAGTCATTATTTCTGTTGCTTCAGCTCATGGAACTTCTTCATCACGCCAGCCTTAGAAAGCAGGTTGCGGACGGTATCAGATGCTTGTGCACCTGTTTGAAGCCATTTAAGAGCTTTTTCCTCATCAATCTTAACGATTGCCGGTACTTCAATCGGATTATAATAACCGATTTCCTCGATAAAACGACCGTCACGAGGGGACCGGGAATCGGAAACCACTACACGGTAGAAAGGCGCTTTATGTGCTCCCATTCTTTTCAAACGAATACGTACTGCCACGAAATTCACCTCCTTATAAGAATATCGGAATTATTATTAACCTTTGGGACAAACCTTTTTCGATCCCTCCCAAACCCTCCCTTCCAAGGGAGGGCCCCAAGGGCTCTGCCCTCTGGACACCCGGCTAAGTGCAACTAGCGTAGGCGTTCAGACTGGCGGGACCTGGAGTTGTTCGGGGTAAGATCGCTTTTCCTCCCTGCGGGATACGCTTGACTGCGGCGTTACCTTGATACAGGGTAGAGATTAAAAGATCAAGAGACTGAGATCAAGAGACTAGGATCAAAACCACTCTCGATCATCTGATGTTGTACTATGTCTGATCTATAAAGATCAAAACTCTTGCAATCATCTGATGTTGTACTATATCTGATCTATGGTAAACCTTATAGAGATCAACGGAAAGGGAACTTCATACCGCCCTTGCCGCCAAGGCCTTTAAGCTGCTTCATGGCGTTCTTCTTGCCGCCCTTGCCTCCGCCGCCCATCATGCCGGAGAACTGCTTCATCATCTTGCGCATTTCATCGAACTGCTTGATGAGCCGGTTAACCTCGGCGACGTTGGTACCGCTGCCGGCAGCAATACGCTTGCGGCGGTTGTGGTTGATGATCTCAGGCTGGGCCTTCTCGGCCTTGGTCATGGAATGAACAATGGCTTCGACGCGTCCCATCTGCTTATCGTCAACTTTCAGATCCTTCATGCCTTTGGCTTTGTTCATGCCAGGCAGCATATCAAGAATCTGGTCGATCGGGCCAAGCTTCTTGACCTGATCCATCTGCTCCAGGAAATCATCGAACGTAAATTCCGCATTACGCATCTTACGTTCCATTTCCTTCGCTTTCTCGGTATCGATATTGGCCTGAGCCTTCTCGATCAGCGACAGCATGTCGCCCATACCGAGTATCCGTGATGCCATACGTTCCGGATGGAACGGCTCCAGCGCGTCGATCTTCTCGCCAAGAGCAGCGAATTTGATCGGGCAGCCGGTTACGGCCTTGACGGACAACGCGGCACCACCACGGGTGTCACCATCAAGCTTCGTCAGCACTACGCCGGTAAGCTCCAGCTGCTTGTTGAAGCTGTCAGCCACATTCACGGCATCCTGACCGGTCATGGCATCGACTACAAGCAGCACTTCGTCAGGAGTTACGACGTTATGTATCTGCTTCAGCTCTTCCATCAGCTCTTCATCAATATGCAGGCGGCCTGCAGTATCGATAATGACATAATCGAGGTTATTGTCCTTCGCATGCTGAACACCTTGTCTGGCGATTTCCACCGGACTTGTCTGATCACCCAGCGAGAAGACCGGCACCTTGATTTGCTCTCCCAGCACCTGCAGCTGCTTGATCGCCGCAGGACGATAGATGTCAGCCGCTACGAGCAACGGGCGGTGATTGCCCTTCTGCAGCAGCTTCGCCAGCTTGCCCGAAGTGGTTGTCTTACCCGCACCTTGCAGACCAGTCATCATAATGACGGTCGGCGGCTTGTTCGACTTCGCCAGCTTCGCCTGGCTTCCGCCCATCAGCTCAGTCAGTTCCTTGTTAACGATGTCGATAATGACCATGCCTGGCGTGAAGCTGTCCATCACTTCCTTGCCGACGGACTTCTCTTTCACCTTGGACACGAAGTCCTTGACGACTTTGAAGTTAACATCGGCTTCCAGAAGGGCCAGCCGCACTTCGCGCATGGCTTCGTTTACGTCTTCTTCGGATACTTTCCCTTTGCCGCGCAGTTTGCTGAACACATTCTGCAATCTTCCGGTTAAACCTTCAAATGCCATATGCGGCTTGCTCCCTTCATGCTACTCTAACCTCTGCAAACGATCCACGATGTCCGTGAACCGCAGTTTATATTGCTCAGGCAGCATCCCATTGTCCGGCAGTCTGCGCAGTTCTTCTAAATATCTGTTGCGGTCTTCATGCTTGGACAGCAGTCCAAGCTTCTCTTCATAATTCTCAAGAACTTGCTCCGCCCGCTTAATATGCTCATACACAGCTTGACGGCTGATTTCAAATTCCGCAGCAATCTCTCCCAGGGAGAAATCATCGTGGAAATAATATTTGAGAAACGTTTGCTGCTTGTCAGTAAGCAGCCGTTCGTAGAAAGCAAATAGCAGGTTGATCCGGTTGGTTTTCTCGAGCCTATTCTCCTGACTCATTAAGGGCACTCCCTTCGTCAAGGAAAAACACTTTACAGCTTCACAACGTCCCTTATGATACCGAAAACAAAGAAAGATGTCAAGCCTTTTTGCTTGTCATCTTTTTCTTTGCCCGAAACCGGCATTTCGGAGGTAAATTCCGGCCTGCTTAGTGAATCGGCAGGATGTATAAGAATACAACGAAGAAGTGAAGAATCGTCCCTGCAAGCACGAACAAATGCCAGATGGCATGATGGTACGGGAAGCCGCGCCACACATAAAAAACTGTGCCAAGCGTGTACAGCAGACCGCCTACCATCAACAGAGTCATGCCGCCGCTGGCCACAACCTCAGACAGAGGGCTCCAGGCGATCACGATCATCCAGCCCATGGCGATGTAGAATATCGTCGACATGAACAGGAACTTTTTGACGAAAAACGCTTTGAAAAAGACGCCGAACACAGCTACTCCCCAGGCGATCCCGAATAAAGTCCAGCCCAGCGGCCCCCGGATCGCTACCAGCATAAAAGGTGTATACGTTCCGGCGATAAACAAATAAATTGAAGAGTGGTCGAGGAATTCAAAGAAGTCCTTCGCCTTGCCGTCCCTGAGACTATGCACCATTGTTGAATTAAAATACAGCAACAGCATAGTTACCCCATATATGGAGAAACTGACAACATGCCAGGCCGTACCATTCTGGACAGCATATACGACCAGCAGAACCAGCGCAGCAATACTTAATACTGCACCAATCCCGTGTGTAATCGCGTTCGCAACCTCTTCCTTGCGGCTGTAAGTGTGAGTATTAGCCATCCCACTATTCCTTCCATTTGCGGTTTCCTTCTATTATAGCTCTTTCCCTGAGGTCCTTCCAGCTTACGGCAGCCGCAAGGATTACTTCTCCGGTTACAGCTTGTACAGGTCAGTGTACTTCGCTTCCAGATAATCCGCCAGATAATCCGGGTTCAGCGGTTCCCCTGTTACCTGCTCGATAATCTGCGAGGGTGTCAGGCTCTGACCGTAGCGGTAGATTTTGTCGGTAAGCCATTCTTTGATCGGCAGCAGGTTCCCGGCAGCAATCAGCTCCTCGAACTCCGGCAGCTCCTTGCGCAGCGTATTCAGCATTTGGGCCGCGTACATGTTGCCCAGTGAATAAGAAGCGAAATATCCGAAGTCTCCTCCCGACCAGTGAACATCCTGCAGCACGCCAAGCGCATCCGTAGGAGGGGTTATGCCGAGATATTCCTGATACTTCGCGTTCCAGGTCTTCGGCAGATCCTTCACTTCAAGCCCTTCGTTGAAAATAAGCTTCTCGATTTCGTAGCGTACAATAATATGCAGGTTGTAAGTCAGCTCATCGGCTTCGATGCGGATGAAGGAATTGCCAACACTGTTGATGGCGCGGTAGAAATCCTCCATTTCCACATTAGCAAGCTGTTCCGGGAAATGCTGCTGCAGATCGCCGTAGTAACGTTGCCAGAAGGCCCGGCTGCGGCCGATCATATTCTCCCATAGTCTGGACTGGGACTCGTGAATCCCCATGGATGCGCCTTGAGCCAGCGGTGTACCAATAATCTCTTCACCGAAATTCTGCTCGTACAGGGCATGTCCGCCCTCATGCAATGAGCTGAAGATCGAGCTCGTCACATTATCCAGCAGATAGTTTGTTGTGATGCGTACATCGCCGGGATTCAGGCCTGTAGCGAACGGATGTACGCTTTCATCCAGACGTCCTGCCTCAAAGTCGTAGCCCATCTGCTCAAGCAGGAAGAGGCCGAACTTCTCCTGCTGCTCTTTGGGGAAAATCTGACTCAGGAATTCCGTATCCGGCTTGTTCGGCGACGCGCTGATCGCTTCGGCAAGAGGAACAAGACGGCTGCGCAGACGGCTGAAGATGTCGTCCACTTTGGCCACCGTCAGATCCGGTTCATACATATCCAGCAGCGTATCATAACGTGAGCCTTCTACTCCCCAATAATCGATGAACTCCTGTTTGAACTCAACAATCTTGGTCAGGTACGGCTCGAAGGAGGCAAAATCATTGTTATCCTTGGCTTCTTCCCAGATGGTCTGGGCATGGGCGGTCAGGACAGAGTACTCCTCGAATTTTTTGGAAGGAATGCTCTTACTGCGGCTGTACTCTTTGCGGGTATCCTTCACGATCTTGTTCTCATTATCGCTTAACTGGCTCATCACTTCCGGACGGCTGAAGAATTCGGTAAAAGCACCGATCTCCTCCGATACCTGCAGTTTGAACGCTTCTGCACTCAGCATGCCAAGCGTGGCTGATCGCATCTCCACACCTTTACGCGGCGCACCTGTACGCAAATCCCAGCCCAGGAGCCCAATAGCTTCATAATAGCCTCTGATTTTGGATAATAGCTCTTTAAATTTATCCCACTCTTCTTTGACCAATTGTTCCATTGGTTGAGCACCTGCCCTTGTCTAATTTATCCACTCCTCTTGATGATACTTTTATTAATGGCTATAATCAAATTCAGAATAGACATCTTCAATTTGAAATACTTATATTCTAATGAATACAGTGAATCCGGGGAATTCTGATTACTGACTTTAAGTTCGCGGCAAGAAGATGTAGAATGGATAACAACTTATTGCGTAAGCTTCCCAAGGGGGGGCTGTATGAGGGGATTTCAGAAGAAGTCTATTATCATTTAACTTTGAGGAGGCAGCATGCTCATGAGTCAGGTCACAGAAATTATGAAATTTAACAAGCATTTTGTTGAGGAAAAAGAATACGAAGCCTATCTGACCAGCCGCTTTCCGGATAAAAAAATGCTGATCATCACCTGCATGGATACCCGGTTAGTTGAGCTTCTGCCCAAAGCGATGAATTTCAAGAACGGCGATGTCAAAATCATCAAAAATGCCGGAGCCGTCATCTCCCAGCCGTTCGGAAGCGTAATGCGCAGCGTAATGGTTGCGCTGTATGAGCTGGATGCGGATGAAGTTATCGTCGTCGGGCATTATGAATGCGGCATGGCCTCCCTGAATGCGGACCGGATGATCAATTCTATTAAGGAACGCGGCGTTTCGGAGCAGGTGCTCGATACTTTGGAGAATTCGGGAATTAAGCTGACCAAATGGCTGCGCGGGTTTGACAATGTGGAGGAAGGGGTAATTCAGACTGTGGAGCTGATCAAGCGCCATCCCTTACTCCCCCCAAACGTACCTATTCACGGCATGATCATCGATCCGGCAACCGGAGCGCTTGAGCTTGTCTCGGATGGATACGCGGAGCATAAGGCAACTCTCTGAAACTGCTGTTTGCGTGGATCCAGGATCCACGCACTTTTTTTTTGCCTGCAGGAACCTTGAAGCCAGTTAACATTTCTATTTGTGATTATTAAAAATTGAAACCTCCTGAGGGTAACCTGCGTATTACCGGGCAGACACACAGAAACTAATGTGAACAAGACGGATGCTAATCGTTAAAAGAATGGTTTTGTCCGCTGCAGATTCTGGAATGTCTGTATTTACCACACTTCTGGGAGGTTCTCGTACTAAATGAAATCTATGAAACGTGTAATGATGATCGTCATGGCCTTCACTCTGTTCTTTGCCGTAACTGCTCCTGACTTTGCAGATGCCCGCCGTGGCGGCGGCTTCAAATCGGGAAGCCGGGGATTCACCACTACCCCGAAGAAATCAACAACAAACAATGTGAAACAAAGTGATAGCACCAAAGGCACCACGGCCGGAAGCACAACGAATGCAAACCGCGGATTCTTCAGCGGCGGCAGCCTGATGAAAGGCCTGATGATCGGCGGGATCGCCGGCTTCCTCTTCGGCGGAATGTTCTCCGGCATGGGCGCTTTCGGCAATATCATCGGCCTCTTCATTAACATGCTGGCCATTTATCTTGTCGTTATGATGATCATGTCCTTCTTCCGGCGCAGACAGGAACGGCGCAGAATGCAGGAAAGAGACGGGCGCTACTAATGAGTGTTACCGTACTCAGTATGGACGAGATTATCAATGCTATTTGCCTGCATATGGCTGAACGCAAGGCTGTACGGGTGGAGGAAGTCCGGGTGGAGCTTAGCTGGGATGAAGACACCGGCTACACCGCAGAGGTCTGGGTTCAGGGCCGCAGCCAGTTCCTGGTCGAATCCAATCTGATTGAATCGATTCTGCGTTATCTGCACAGCGAATACGGCATCCGCGCTTACCGTGAAAATGTACGCCTGGAGCTGGACGAGGAAATCACCGCAGTTGTCACTATGTAAAACTCATACGCCGTCCGCTGATGCATTCAGCGGGCGGTTTTTTTGTGCTTGCGGGTTGGGGTTGGGGTTGTTTACCGATGGCAAGCGTACAGAGGCTACGATCGCCTTGTCCACGCTCAAGGCAGGCGACATCATCCAGTACACGCTGAAATCAGGCACAGCTCAAGCCGATAGCATCAGCCTCAGCAGCGGTGATTCCGGCAGCAAATAAGTAATACTGCCGGGAACTTCGCAGCATTCCACCCTGCTGGTTCCAGCCTGTCCTCACATCAGGTTCTGCGCTGAAGCCGGTCAGCAGCACTTCAACTGCCAGATAAATCATCCGGCAGCTTATTACATGCAGAAACCGCATCACAAAACCGGATCGGCAAGATGCTGATCCGGTTATTTTTGCATGAGCAGGTTATTCCCTCTACTTACTCTACTTATTACAATAGCCGCAGCGGTCAAGCACGCATCCGGGCAACTCTCCGGCCCGCACCCGGCTCAGATTAACGAAATTGCCAGCAGTTCGAATAATACCAGCGGCAGGATGACATTATTATTCACCGGCCCCGGATACGGATAACCTGGACCTGGATAAGGCTTGTAATACGGATTGTAGTATCCGCGTCCCGTTTCTGTAGTTATAGTCACCGTGAGGTACAGATGTTTGCTGTCCATGCCGGCAATGGTGCCTTCATGCATCTGTCCATCGATGGTCTGTACCTTCACATTATGGTTCAAATAAGGCTTGCAGGACTGGTGCAGAGAATCGCGGACACCGTGCAGATGCTGGACCACCGCAGGGTCAGCCTGATAGATAACCGCTGTTTGCGGGCCACTATGATATGTCGACATGAATGTTTAACCTCCGTATAAATGGATTTGCTACATTCTATGCACATGCCCAGCCCAGGGTGCCTAGCCCGCTGCCATCCCTCCACCCCGCTTGCTGTAATTCCTCCGCCTCTATACCAAAGCAAACTAAAAAGCCGTACACCGGAAAGTCCTTGTATACGGCTTAGCTATTCACTTATTCTCCATTAAATCTGCAGCAGCCTAAAAAGCAACGCCGATTCCGCCCTGTCCTGCATATGTACCCATCACAGGTCCCATGGTGGACAGCAGAATTTCTTTGAAGGGATGCTTCTCCAGAATACGCTCCTTGATTTCCAGCGCCAGCATCTCGCAATTGCTATGGACGATGGCGATGACCGCCTGTTCATAATCATGCTGCTTCTGATCCAGCTTGGCCAGCAGATGACTCAGTGCCTTAGGAAGTCCCCGGGTCTTCTCGACCACTTCAACAGTTCCCTCATCGCTGATCTTCAGCAGCAGCTTAATGTTCAGTACAGAAGCCACGGCACCGGAGATCCGGCTCAGCCGCCCGCCTTTGATCACATTCTCCAGAGTATCCAGTGTGAAATAAGCGGTGGTCTCTTCAACCTTGTGCATCACTTTATCTTTCAATTCAGTCAGACTTGCTGCCGTCAGCGACCATTTCGCTGCCATAGCCACAATCAGTGTCAGTCCGCCTGAAAAAAGCTTGGAATCTATAATTTCAATCGCATTCGGATGTCCTTCTTCCTCGTACATCTCCTTGGCGATCATTGCGGTCTGATAAGTACTGCTGATATTGGAGGACATGCAGATGACCATAATGTCAGTGCCTGCTTCCACTTGTTTGAAATTGTCCAGGAATACCTGTGGACTTGGGCTCGCCGTAGTCGGCAATTCCTTCGCTTCATGCATCTTCGCATAAAAAGTCTTCGCGTCCGTATCATAAGGCATGAGTTCATGTCCGAAATGAACCGGCAAATGGACAATAGAAATGTCGTACTGCTCTACGTAATCTGGGGGTAAATCGGAACCGCTATCCGTTATAATCTTGATGGGCATCAGAGTGCTCTCCTTTCAATTCTATACTAGTATAGTCACCTTTTATGTAAACCAATAGTACAATTTATAACTTGTCAAAAGCGTTTTTTTGTGCTTAGTGTTATTTTTCACAGCTCAGCAGACTATTCTGCCTGAAGGATTGTTACTCTCTGCGACTATTATTAGCTGCATCAGGTTCTTTCTTAACTTCCCGTCTTATGATATGGTTTATGCATAAGTGAATAGAAATGGAGTGTAACGATGAGCAAGAACAAAGTGTGGAACAGAGGCAAACATAATGGTGCCGGCCTGTCCAAAAAGACCCCCGCTAACGTAGAATCCGAAGGTACAGCAGAGACGGCTGCGGTAGAGAGCATCAGTGCTGAGGAAACTCCGAATCCGCGGATTGATACGGTGAAACCGATGAACCGCAGCAATTGGGTATCCAGACCCGCCCGCGTGAAGCCGCAGAACCCTGAACGCAATAAGTAGCTTGCCCTTAATGGGCAGCAGTTGAACATTACCGCATCCAAAAAAAGAGGAGCCGCATACCTTACGCGGCTCCTCTTTTATCATACAACGCACACTCTTAGCTGGTTCCCTAAGTGCAGCTGCTACAGATTCAAGCTTCGCATACTCTGCTCCGGATAACGCGTGCCGGAGGCAGCTCCTTGAGGCGCAGCCTCATCAATCTGCTGCAGCTCCTCAGCGGTCAGCTCTATGTCCAGTGCACCTACGTTCTCTTCCAGATACTTCGTCCGTTTCGTTCCAGGGATCGGCACGATGTCCTCCCCTTGCTTCAGCAGCCAGGCCAGCGCAAGCTGAGAGGGCTCACAGCCCTTCCCGGCAGCAATCTGCTTGATGCGTTCCACCAGATCCAGATTCTTCTTGAAATTATCCCCCTGGAAACGGGGGGAGTTGCGGCGGTAATCATCCTCGGCCAGATCCTCGAAGCTCTGAATCTGCCCGGTCAGGAACCCGCGTCCCAACGGACTGTACGGAACGAAGCCAATACCCAGCTCGCGGACAAGCGGCAGAATTTCGTCCTCCACCTCACGGCTCCACAGGGAATATTCGGTCTGCAGCGCCGTTACCGGATGAATGGCATGAGCGCGGCGGATGGTAGTGGGCCCTGCCTCAGACAGCCCTATGTATCGGATTTTGCCTGCTGCAACGAGATCGGCCATCGCACCAACGGTTTCTTCAATTGGCGTGTTCGGATCTACCCTGTGCTGATAGTATAGATCAATATGATCTACGCCAAGCCGCAGGAGACTGGCATCGCAAGCCGACTTCACATATTCCGGACGGCCATTTATGCCGAGCATCTGCCCTTCCGGACTGCGCACATTGCCGAATTTGGTCGCCAGCACAAGATCGTTCCGTTTGCCTTTAACGGCTTTTCCGACCAGCTCTTCATTCCGTCCCACACCATACATATCTGCCGTATCCAGAAAAGTAACTCCCAGGTCCATGGCCCGGTGAATCGTGCGGATGGACTCCGCTTCATCCCGGCCGCTATAGAAATCGGACATCCCCATGCAGCCGAGTCCAAGTGCAGACACCTGCAGCTTACCGCCTAGCATTCTAGTATTCATTCCCTGCTTCCGCCTCCCGATTTGAAATTGATACCTTGTCTGCCCTGATCATACCACAGTCAAATTCCAATATCATTTACGTCACGTTAGAGCAGACCTTCCGGCAAATGCCCGTTGCGCTCCAGAATAGCCTGCATCATCGCAAGCGTATCCGGCTGCAGCGGAATACCAGTAGTTCTATACAGCTGGAGCCAGCGCAGACAAGCCAGCGCCTCGAATAGTTCAAGCTCTGCTGCAGTGTAACTGCTCTTTGCAAGAAATGCTGAACGGTAGACTTCTGCATAATGCTCCCCCGCATAGACCCGGATAATTAGAATAGACCACGCTATATCATATCTCGGATCGCCCAGCTGGACATTCGTCCAGTCTATAATGGTGTAGGCTCCGGCTGCCTCCAGGATATTGCCCGCATGATAGTCTCCATGGATCAGATGATGCGAGGTTATTCCAGCCTTGTCTGCCAGCCCCAGCGCCAGCCTTCTGATCTCCGGCTGACCTCCCCACTCCGGGAAGAAGTAATCTGCGAAATCATATGCGGGTACTTTTATACCGCTTAAGGAATCAATTGGAAGCCTATGTATATCCAGCAGATTTTCTGCTATGGATGTAAGAACGGAGTTATTCGCTTCCGTGAGAGGCGCACCGTCAAAGCTGGTTAACAGCACCTGATTGTCCCCGGGGTCCAAACCCCAGGCATAAGGCCGCGAAACCGCACGGCCCTGGCGGTACATCTGCTCCAGCACTTTATATTGGATAGAGATATCCGGGCGGGAATCCCGGTTCCATATTTTGAACACAAGCTCTGTATCCGGCAGTGTAACTCTGTATACCTCGGCTTCTAGCCCGCCCTCTAGCGGGGTTATGACCGCCTCATCTGCCCTTTGCTGAATCGCCTCATATTCCGCACTTTGCTCTTTCCAGCGGATATTGCTTAGAACATTATTCATGGTTATGAATTTTCCTTTCCGTTGACTGATTCTTGTTCGCTTGTCATTATGCAGCTGCTGTCAATCCAATTACTTGTATTCTAGGCACTTTCCTCAGATACCTGAATAATATAAACCAATTAAACCATACAACGGATAAATGAGGGAAGCTATATGGAACATTGGATCAGAGTCGAACCGAACGTGAAGATTTATGTTAATGATATCAATCCGCTGGGCAGCCGAACGATTCTCTTCGTCCATGGCTGGCCTGCTAACCACCAGATGTTCGAATATCAGTACAACCAGCTGGTGCCTATGGGCTACCGTTGCATCGGGATGGACATGCGGGGATTCGGCAATTCGGATAAACCGCTGGGACGGTACGATTATAACCGCTTAGCTGATGATATCCGCTGTGTGATCGGGGCACTTGGGCTGCAGGATATTACACTCGGCGGACACTCAACCGGCGGAGCCGTGGCGATCCGCTATATGGCCCGGCACCAGGGATATGGTGTGTCCAAGCTTGCACTATTCGCATCAGCAGCCCCCAGTCTGATTCAGCGGCCGGGCTTCCCTTACGGGACGACCAGAGAAGCAATCGAGCAGATCATTCAGGCAACCTATGTGGACCGACCCAAGATGCTGTATGACTTCGGCGAAATCTTCTTCTATCAAAAAGTATCCCAGCCGTTCTCAGACTGGTTCTTCCAGTTAGGGCTTGAGGCCGCAAGCTGGTCGACCATCGCTGTCTCCAAGGCTTGGCTGGAGGAAGAGTTGTTTAATGACTTCCCCCGGATACAGGTGCCTACGCTGATTCTGCACGGTGTTCATGATCAGGTGTGCTTCTTCCCGCTGGCCGAGGCACAGCATCAAGGAATCCGTAATTCGGTACTGATCCCCTTCGAGAATAGCGGACACGGATTATTCTATGACGAACGCGACAAATTCAACCTGGAGCTGTCCCGGTTCGCCAAGTAGAAATCATCCGCCATATAACAACAGCCGTTTCTTTGCGGAAGCAAAAAAACGGCTGTTTAGTCATTTTACATTTTAAATCACGTATCAGTTAGTTCATCCTTAATCCTTCTGTATACAACCTTACAGCTCCAGCGTCTCACCATAGGCAAGCGCCGAGCCTCTGATTCCCGCTTCCTCCAGCGCCTGAACGAATGCACCCGCATCCTGACGGATCGGCGGGAAGGTATTGTAGTGTACCGGAAGTACATGTCTCGCTCCCAGCCACTTAGCGGCGATGAGTGCATGCTCAGGTCCCATGGTGAAATGTCCGCCGATCGGCAGAATGGCCAGATCAATCTCGTACAGCTCCCCGAACATCTTCAGGTCTCCGAACAGCCCTGTGTCCCCTGCATGCAGAATGGTGCGGCCCTCAGCTTCAATAATGAAGCCCGCAGGCGTCCCCCCGTAGATCCTCTGTCCATCTTCGAGTGTAATGCTGGAGGTGTGGAAGGCATGGATCATCGTCGCTTTGGCAAAACCAAGATCCACCGTCCCCCCGATGTTCATGCCAATCGTCTGGGCGCCCTTCCCCTCCAGGTAAGAGGCTAACTCCACATTAGCTACAATCGGAACATTATTACTTTTGGCAATCGGCGCGGCATCCAGAATGTGATCCATATGGGCATGTGTTAATAGCACCGCATCTGTCTTAATATCCTCAACCTTCGTCACCGCTGCAGCATTGCCGCTAATGAAAGGATCGATAATCAGCGATTTGCCGTTTACCTCGATTTGAACACAGGAATGGCCATGGTAGATAATTTTCATTGATTTTCTCTCCTCTTCGCTGTTAATTTCAATGGGTCTTCAGGGATTGAATCGTGCAAAAACCCAAAGTTTACGTTACAATGACACCAAGCTGCTCTGAAGCCAGACATGCTACTGAATTTTTACAATATAACAAATTATAATACGTTCGTTAGTTTTTATGATATATTCATTTCTGCCAGCTGTCAAGAGAGGTGTGAAGAACATTGCTGTCCGTTGAGAAAACCATGCTGTTCCTGTTGTCCAAGGTGGAGCAGATGGGCGCCCAGCAGTTTGTTGAGATTTACGAGCAAAGGGGGTACACCTCCACCTATATCCGCAATGCCCTATCCCGTCTGAAAAAAGAAGGCTATATCGCTTCCCCGTCACGCTCCTGGTACAACGTCACTGCCGAGGGCCTCGCCTACATTAAAGCGATTAACAGCAAGCCCGCCCGGTATCAGGAGCAGTGGGATCACACCTGGGATGTGGTCATGCTGGAGGTTCCTGAGTCTGAACGCAAGAAGCGCGACCAGTTCCGTATAGCGCTCGGGCAGCTGGGCTATGGTCTTCTATATAACAGTGTGTACATTTCACCATGGAACTATCGCGACGAAGTTGCAGCATATATCCAAAAGCTGGAGCTGGAAGGCAAGGTGTCCATCCTGCAAGGCCAATTCCAGGAAGGCTCCATTACGCCACAGAAAGCACAAGCGATCTGGCAGCTGGATGAAATCGAAGCCTTATATCAGAAGAAATCGGACTGGCTGCAGGAAGAATTCGTTCCATCTTTGCACGAAGCTCTCCAGGCGGGTCAGCCGCTGCAGCTATTCCTGCTATATTTGCAGATGGGTGAGGAATTAAGCGGGCTGTTTATGGCCGACCCGTATCTCCCAGATGAACTTCTGCCGGACCATTGGCCGGGTAAAGTGATTATCGCCGCAATGAACGAACATATGCGTAGAGCCGCACAGGCCATTCCTGCGGATTCATTCTATGCCCCTTTCGTCAGATAAGATGATCTTGGAAGGATGCTTAACACAAAGAGCAGCCCAAACCGCAGGCTGCTCTTTGTGTTATATACTAACCCTCGCGATTGCCGGAGGCCAAAAGCTCCCGGACCGCCTCCATATTCGTAACCGGCGCACGGCAGGCAAAATTCCGGCACACATAGGCTGTCGCATCGCCGCGGACCGCCGGTTTGTCCGCCAGATGCGGCAGAAGGCGGAGAATGCCTTCGCTATCCCCTTCCCAATTGACGATTAGCGCAGCGTCAGGCAGATAGGCCTGCTGCACCTGAGCCAGCATGCCGTGCAGCGCCGGGTCCTCTTTTTTGCCGGAGAGCACCCATTCCCTGCCGCCCGAGGTCATCGCCAGATGGGCCTGCAAATACATCGCATAACCCGGCAGATACTCCGCTGCCGCAGATGAAAGTACCGCAGCGGTACGCTCGGCGATGCCTTTGAGCTCAACGTCCTGGGCAATCACCGACAGCTTCCAGAGCAGCTTCGCCGCTACCGAATTCCCGGATGGAATAGCCCCGTCATACAATTCCTTCGAGCGGATAGGCAGTTCTTCCCCGTCATGGCCGGTAAAGAAGAAGCCGCCGCCTTCGGAATCGTGGAACAGCTCCAGCAGACCATCCTTAAGAATCAGAGCGCGTTCAAGATAGACCGCCTGACCCGTAGCTTCATATAGTTCGCTGAGTCCCCAGATCAGGAAGGCATAATCATCCACATAAGCGGGAATCGCCGACTCCCCGTCACGGTAACGTGCCAGCAGCCGGCCATCCTCGCGCCGCAGCTTGTCCCAGATGAAGTTTGCTGCCGCTTCGGCGGCCTTGGCATATTGAGGCTTTTGCAGCGCTTTGGCTCCTTGAGCCAGCGCCGCGATCATCAGCCCGTTCCACGAGGTAAGCACCTTATCATCCTTCAGCGGATGAATGCGCTGCTCCCGGTACTCAAACAGCTTCCCGCGCCATTCCTCCATCCGGGTCCGCAGACCCAGCGGGTTCATGCCCATGCGCTCCGCCATTTCTTCCGGCAGTCCCTGCAGCAGATTCGGGATATTGGCACCCTCGAAGTTGCCTTCCGGGGTAATCCCGTAGACATGGCAATACGAATGCATGTCTTCCAGCCCCAGGGCCTCCTCAATCTCATCACGGGAGAAGACGTAGAACTTCCCTTCCACGCCTTCCGAATCCGCATCCTCCGCAGAGTAGAAAGCGCCTTCGGGCGAAGTCATATCGCGCAGCACATAGGTGAAGATCTGTTCGGCAATCTCCGCATACAGCGGTTTCCCGGTAATCTGGAAGGCTTCCAGATAGACGTTCGCCAGGAGTGCGTTATCGTAGAGCATTTTCTCAAAATGCGGAACCAGCCACTCCCGGTCCGTGGAATAGCGCGAGAACCCGAAGCCCACATGGTCGTACATGCCGCCCCGGTACATCGACTCCAGCGTCTTCTCCACCATGCGGAGCGCTTCCGGCTGATTGTGCATCTGGCTGTAGGCCAGCAGGAAAGACAAATTATGCGGCGAAGGGAACTTCGGTGCATTGCCGAACCCGCCATATTCCTCATCGAACTGGCGCCGGTACTGCTCATACGCCTCATGCAGCAGCTCATCGCCCGGGATACCGCCGTCTACATCAGCCGAGTTATACGCATTCTTACGATCGAGCGTATGCAGCTCTTCAAGCAGGTCATCGCCCAGCTTATTCAGCGCCTCGCCGTCCTGCTCCCACTTCGTGTGGATCTGCTCCAGCACATCCATCAGCCCGATCCGGCCAAACATCTGCCGCTTCGGGAAATACGTCCCGGCATAGAACGGCTTCTTCTCCGGTGTCAGCAGCACCGTCAGCGGCCATCCCCCGCTCCCCGTCAGCGCCTGACACACCGACATATACAGCGCATCAATATCCGGCCGCTCCTCGCGGTCGACCTTAATGGCTACGTAGTTATTGTTGAGGATCTGGGCGACCTCTGAATCCTCGAAGGATTCGCGTTCCATTACGTGGCACCAATGACAGGTCGAATAGCCGACTGAAAGGAAAATCGGCTTGTTCTCGGCTTGCGCTTTGGCGAAAGCCTCCTCTCCCCATGGATACCAGTCCACGGGGTTGTGGGCGTGTTGGAGTAGATATGGGGATTTTTCATTGGCTAATCTATTGGGTGATTTGTGAGTTGTCACGGGTTGTCCCCTCATTTCGGATAAATTGGGTAAAGTGTTGCTTAGGGTTAGTTTACCCAAAAAGGTGGGAGAGGGCACAGGAGTTGGTTTCACTAAAATTTTCAGCTTCTATAATTTAGATGTTAAGAAAGCTTTATTAAGTAGAGACATCATCCCGATCGAATATGTCCACTTCAAATGACAAAAATTCATTTTCCTTCATATCTATTAGAATATAAGCTGTTCCAGTATAGAATGTATTTCTATTTTCGCCACCACCTACCGCACCATATATTTCTATATATATCTTGATAATAGCTTCTTCATTTGTGTTTCCATATTGATTATATACCTCAAGTGCTTCGGCCTTCTTTATTGAATGCACATTAACTTTCCCAACACTTAAATCAAGTTCATTCAAGCTTAATTGAGATAGAATAAAATTCTTTAGTCCTTCATTTAATTCTGTGTTTAGATATTCTATATATTTATTGTAATTATCCAATTTATTATAAATCACTTCTAGATTCAAGGCCTTTAGACTCTGGTAGATTCTTACTGTATCTTCAGGAAATCCATTTTTTTTGTATTGTTCAATTAAGTGTGGTGCTGGAAAAAACCAACCTTTTTCGCTTATTATCTTTTCCGAAAAATCTTCTATATTGTTTGTTATAAATGCGAGCTTCTTATTATCATCACAATATGTATTGACTATCCATAAAATTTGTTCCCAAATAAGAGCATCTTTGTAGCCCTTCCCCGCAATATTAAAAGGTTTTAATTTGTAAAGAGCCTTTTCATAAACAGAGAGATACGAATCACGATTAAGAAAATCTAATTCAACAAACCTAGTTCCAAAAGAATTTATTCTAAGTTTCCTCCTTAATTCACTTCTGAAAATCCCAATCATTTCATCAATTGCTTCATTTGGAACAAGTTTAAGATATGTACTAGGTATAAGCGGCATGAAAACTTTATTTTTCTGATTGTACTCGATTATTTTCTCTTTATATTTTTGAACAACCTCATCAAAAACCACGGAACTGCAAAACAACTTTATTCCGAGTCTCTCTGAATGACTTCTTAGTTCACTGAAGGATTTAGATTCTAAATTAAAATCGCTTATAAAAATATTCGCGTCCATCATTATAAACATATATGATTTTCACCTTTCTTTCCCCTGTTAATGAATTCACATAACTTTATAATTACTATTTTCGTGAATCAAAATATAAATGATTATAAGAGATCGGTTATCATAGCTTCCTGCTCCAGTTTCACACTATTTTCAATCATATAGTCAATACATGATAAACAATCGTCGAGCTCGCTATGTCGTTTCAGGCCATGTAGTTTTTCAATATATTTCGACTGCGCTGACGCCGTTAAAGAGGAATATCTTATTAATTCCGTTTCATTCATACGATATGGTTTTACGTCTTCCTTTATTTCCCTTCTTAATCTTGCCAACATAGAAAATCCGCCATAATCGATATCTCCCCAGTGATACCACTGACTATTGCTGGACATGGAAGCTACTATTGCCAGCAAAAATTTCCGCTTAGCAGGACTGAATTGCCCTCCATGGAACACCACTAACTCATGGTCATTTTTTTGATTATAAATATAATCAATGTAGTTCGCCCGATTTTCTATTGAGATCACACGTTCTATTGTTGGAGATATTCCTAATTGACCCCGTTGGAAATCTTTCGAGTTCACAACGCCCCCAAAAATCAAATGTGAAAAATCAATGGTTCCGCTATCAAACGACATGGTTACTTGCCCACAAAACTCCAATTGTTCTGGATACTTCGTAATACCTACTTGTCTAAGAAGTTCCTCATCAGTATTATCATCTTCATAATCCAGATATTTGGACAATATGCCAAGCAGTCGTGCTCTTATCGCCTTCTCGAATCTCTTTGAATCCCCGAAACATTGAAGCGAAAATACACGCTCAAGCATTTCTAAATCACCCATATGATCAATAAAACATATTGCACGAAGGAGATCACTACGCTCGCTTCTATCTACTGGTAATCTGTTTCCAACAGATCGTTTTCTAGAAATGAAGTCATATGTATCGCTCAGAAACTGTTTTGCCCATCCACTGCGAACTTTATCTATTGAATTCAACAGTTCTAAACAAACCTCATCCACCACATCGCCCTTTGGTTGCCGCCCAATCAAGGAGTACGCAAAAGAAATATTCTCAAAATTGAGCCATACCTCTGCTATGATGTGATTTTCTTCACCTTTCATCCACCGATATGATAAGAGCTGCGTCTCATACAAGGCCTGTACTGCAAAATTTATTACACTGCGCTTTTCATATTGCTCTATATCATACTGTGGGAACTCTGTTTGTCCTCCATCATATAATTTCAGCATAATTCGACGAGTCGGACGTGTATCCGTGTAAAAAAAACTGCTACGCTCATATTTATCAAGTAAAGCTGAAACTAATTGGTACTTAAATCCTTCACTCATAGTCAAGCTCCTCCAACTTCCTAGGATCAAAACTACGCACGCATGCCTGCTTTCCTACACGTAACACGCATAGATTCCTATCTACAAGAGTGGCAATATCCCCAATTTTATCGGGTGGTGCTGAAAGTACCACTTGAAAGTTAAACTCACGTAACAGTTCAACACTACGCACAATTCGCTCGCCATCCATCTTAGAAAATGCTTCATCAAACAGGATGATACGAGATGTATTAGCTGTCTTGTCCCGACCAATGCGATACAATTGTGCAAACGATGCCAATACTGCAATATAAAATGGAGTCTGGGTTTCGCCACCGGATTTTTTTCCAAGTGTTTTAGAGAGTCTTTGTGATTCTCCCTCGCGGTTAATAACCTCTAAATCGAAGGATAGGTAAGTGCGATAATCCGTAAAAGCTTGTACTCGTTTTTCATAATCATCGCGTTCCTGTGCTTTAGATCCGGTTCCTTCATTCGTAATAATTGCAAACAGTTCTGCAATTTCATCCTTGTATTTTGCATTAAACTGATCCGACAGAAGATTATACCCGCCTTCCAGCAGCATTGGATCTACGATCATATCATAATATCGTTTATACTCCTGTTTCGGAATAATCAGAAATCGATATGTATCCTCGCCGAAGGAACTACCGCTTAATGCGCTGTTTAATCCGTCGATCTGTCGTCTTGCATCCTTAATGTTGTATTGTAATCGGCTTAAAAAATCCTCCTGAAACTGCTCAAAAGCTTTACTTCGAGCATCTGCGATACTAGTCAAATATTCCGGAAGTTTAATATCACTAAGCTCAATCCACGCGTTATCATAGACATCATTGCTGACGACGTCAATATCATATCCCATGATATACTTATCATTATATTGGCGGCGCAAAGTTCGCAACTCGTCCCAAAGAGCGTTTTTAGAGTTTATTGAGCGGCTAAGTTCTCTTGGAAATGCCCGTTCAATGTCAACAGCGTTGCCTCTACTCAAAATCTCACGTTGATATCTTGTATTTCCTGTGTTTTGGAGCCATTCAGCTTCGTATTTTTCAGAAAGCTCTAATTCCATGTTTTTCAGCTCTTCAGAAATTATTGGAATTGTTTCCTCAAGGCATACTCGCAATCGTTCTTTGATGGTAATGCATTCATTTTTTTGTTCGTCAATCTGCTTATAAAGAGTTCTCAGTTGTTGATCCAATGACTCGATGCGCTCTCGTATTGCTTCAACAGCACTTTTATCAACAGACTCCACATTTTCATTCAGCAGAATGACTTCTTGTTCTATTGCTGGAATCTGTCCAACGTTTTCCGCTGCCGTAACTGTCTGTTTAGCGTCCGATTCACTTAGTATCATTAAAGCATTTCCCGATTGGAAGGCATTCTTTACAGATGCACAAACAGCTATTATATCGGTTAACTCTTTAATCTCTCTTTTCACATCTTCCAAGCGTTGCCGTATCGCACCTTGGCCAATAGCAGGCTTCGCCCATCTATCTGGATTCATCGCTCTTACAACAAAATTCTGGTATAACATTCCATCGTCTGTAATTGCTGTTCGATGTCGGCGCAGATCACCAACGCGTTCACACTTCTTCACACGACCAAGTGTAAAATCTAAGAATAATCGTACATAGGGATCATCAGTTTCAAGTTCTTCAGCTAGGCTTCCGGGTTCTGCTGTGGGATTTATTCTCTGAAGTTTTTCAATATCCACAATACCAGTATTATAGATGCTTCGTTGTCTCTTGATATCATCATAAACATGAAGAGCAGTGTCAAAGTGCTCAGGGGGAACAATTAGATAGAATTTTTGTGTATTAAGATACCCTTCAATAACATTACGCCAGCGTTTATCCTTGAGTTCAGCTGCTTCCGCCACTACTACAACCTTAACCGATGAACCAGTTTTAGTACGCAAACGCCCCATAACAGCTTCTTTGAGATCAAGTACATCCTGTGGAAAGCGGTAGACACCACTTTCAAGGGACTCCCGCTCCGTCAGTAATTCTTTACGATTATCGGCAACCTTCTGCTGCTCTTCAGAGAATCGTGAAAGAAGTCCACTGCACTGCATCCGTATATCATCGGCACTAGCTGCATAATAAACAAGCCCGCTCTCCCCTACTGTTAAAATGGATGCTGCATCGGTATATCCGAGTGTTTCAAGCTTGGCATAAAGCTGTTGCCCGTCAGCAACCAAGTCATGAACACGAGTCGTCAATATTGGATCAAGAGAGCTAGTATCTGTCTCTTGAATTTTCTGAATAAATCTATTAATGTTTATCCTCCATGAAGTAATGCTTTTTGAAAGCAATGCAGAAGTCCTACTGAAATCCCCGTGAAGCGTAGATATTAGTTGCTTCTTCTCAGAGATTTGCGACTGAAGATTCTCTAAAATTAGCGCCTCCTTGTTACTGAGAAGGTTGGCTTGCATGATATTACGCTCATCCTGCAGTTTACTCTGTCGCTCAGTTTCCTTTTCTAAGGTATCGTTTAAAATAGTTAGCTGGGTGGAATAATCGGTGGCTTTATCTTTTTCGCCTGCACGAGCATTCATTTTGATGTCTACTCGTGCGCGGTCAACCAAAAAGGAATATAGAATTTCATTTTGTCTGTGAGTTTCAAAGATTTGATGATCCGTAACAATGCGCTCAAGTAACGCGATTCGATCCTTAAGCACATCCGCCTCTTGCTCCAGATTTTTATAACTTCTAATATTTTCCTGCATACGACTGACATCAACTGTTTGTTGGGTATCGCAGACGAATTCCGAGATAAACTTTTGTATGTCAACATCAGGATTAAACGAAACTGCTTTCCTCAATAACTGCCCGAAGCGATCACGTAAGCCTCCAAGTTTCCCATATAAATCCTGCCTGAAATCTCGGTTTACATCGGTAGTATAACTACTTCCTACAGAATAGTGTTCCTTGATATATGCCCTCAAAATTGCAATATCCATCGGCTTTCTATTTATAACAAACTCATTTGACGGCATGGCTCCGTCAAATCTGAAAAATAACTTTTGCATATCGTTTTCTGAATAAGTATCAAAACAACACCCTGCGGTAAAATATTTCCCTTTCTCCTCATCAAAGAACTCTAACACAATATAGCTTGTAAATCGTCCATTGCGCAGATATTTAAAACCAGAATCCTCATCGTCGCCTAATTCACCGCGTAAATATCCACCTAAGGTTCGATTACCGCGTCCACTGGCAGCCTTGTTGAAAAAGCTACCGCTAGTATCGGCCAGCAGTAATAACTGCAGAGCATCCATAACCGTCGACTTCCCGGAGGCGTTTTTTCCGGTCAGAAAATTCACTTTATCTAACTCAATAACTTCATGGACAAAGTAGTGCCAGTGAATTAGCAAGAGTTTTGTCATCCGTTTCATTTCTAATCCTCCTGTTCTCCAACAGCGCTAGTGTCGTCATTTACTCGAAGCTCATCTAACTCTGTTATCATATCGTTGATCCCTTGATTGGAAATAATAGATAAGATGGATGGGAAAATGAGAATTTGATTACCTTCATTGTTCCATGCAGAGGGTTCCATTTTTTGAATAATATTATGATGAGCAAGCATTCTTTGAGCCTCAATACGTTCTTTTTGTGTTGTTTTCCCCTTATCAAGAAGTCCAAGTATTCGCATTTTTTCAACAACTGCTTGGGTATCTGTTTTAACCGTATGGAAGCTATTTGCTTGTTCTCGCTCTTCTTCGTATATGAGACGGCATGTATATAAAAACAATGTAGTGAATCGATCGATTCTCAAGCGATTATGGTCAAATATATTTATTAAGGACATAATTCCGTAATTATCATCTTTTTCAAGACGCCAGCCAGTGATCGCAAAATAATCATGCAAAATGCCAAATAGACGTGAAGCTATCTGATAGTCGTAGTTTGGCAAGGTCATTTGCTGTGATGACTGATATTCATATCGCACCATATATGTATGAGATAATAGGTAATTCGCCAAACGTTTGAACTCGCCTTTCTCATAAGTAGTAAGTCCTATGTACTGTTCATTCCACATGGTGCCCCACCTCTCTTTTGCTGATCGTCATATTAGGAATTATGTAACCATTTCTATCAAGTCGACCATTGTTCATCTGCACCTTGTAATCCATGCCTCGTTCATTAGCGCGAACCATAGCCAGTATCAGAAGTATAAAGTCCTCATCGTTATTAATCGATATTGTCTCGCTACTAATAGAAGATTCATTTTCTTTAAAAAGACTGTTTACATATGTCCGAATTCTTGCCACGGGGTATCCATTTTTAATTTGTTGTAGCATTCCGGTCATAGCCGCATTAGAAAACGTATTATCATCTATGATTTCCAGCGGTTCAGAATTGACACGCCTACTGCGCACATTTTTGTGATAGAGAGATTTTCCATCAATAAATTCTTGTCGATTGACTCGAATATTCTGTTCAAGCATTTCAACGATTACAGTGCGCTTAGTATCTGAGGAATTTGAGTATGCTTTCAACAGCTCAACCAGTTTTCCCTTGATACTTTGGTCTGCAGTCATCAGGTATTGGATTTTTTCAATAGAGCTATTTGTGTATGTACTGTGTTTTCTATCAATTTCATTCACAATTCCTCCAATTGACTGGTATACATCCAAAACATAATCAATTGAAGATATGATTTCCTGTCCCGCCTCATCGTCATTCTCATATTTTCTGATCGTCATGGCTCTTGAACGCATGCTATTCATGAGCTCTTCATCCGCAAGAATATCTGACAATATCTCCTGAATGGGTGCCATATAGCGATGAATAGAATCCATTGTTTTGATCGGATGATAAATACTGTCGGACATCCTTTTGTATTCTTCAAAATGATTTTTTAGCAGCACATTCACTTCGCTCTGCTCCTGTATTCGCCGCAAATAACTGCGAATTCCATGATAAAGCCTTTTTAGCTCGTAAGTAAGTTGCTCCGTGTTTGTCTTTGCCGACAAAACTGCTTCATACATTTGCCCTTGATGTTCATTTTTAGCTTGCTTGAGACCAGAATAAGTCGCGAATACGAGGGAGTTATACTCGTGCAGGGTTTGCTCGCTTAGTTCACTCAAGAGCTTCATTACTTTAATGGCATAATCACGTGGAGTAATAATTTCAATAAATGAGCCATCCAGAAACTCCTTATCTACCCATCCCGTTTTAACCAGGCGGTTCAATATCAAACGCGCCTTAGCATTAGGTGTTAAGCTGACTTCGGTTACTTCGTCATCTTCTTCGAGCATAAAGGACTTATCCTCAATTTGAGCTATCAAAGACGAGATATAATCGTCTACCCGTATATTAAGTTCATACTTGAACATCTGATTCAGCAGTAAGAGCGCATCAACATAAATTTCTTTGTTTCCTGATGCCAGCACAGAGAAAAAATTTTCGGGAATTGTGTCAAAAATACTCACGTATCCACCTACCAATCCATTTGGTATTATATTCATTTGATTGTAATAGTCCCTTCAATATAGTCATATCATACTATGAATTGGTAGAATATGACGAATATTGTTCTAATACTTCAAACAAAAAACTCCTGCTAAAACACCAGCAGGAGTTTCAATAAATAATTGATTCACACGAACATCCCACCAATGACAGGTGGAGTAGCCGACTGAAAGGAAGACAGGCTTATTGTCGCGCTTGGCGACTTCAAACGCCTCTTCAGACCAAGGGAACCAATTCACTGGGTTAAGTGCGTGTTGGAGCAGATATGGCGACTTCTCCTTGGCTAATCTATTGGGTACTTTATGAGTAGTCATGGGATATCACCTCGTTTCGTTGTAGGATTGTTTGTAAAATAAAGCTTAGGGGTATTTTACCCAAATGGGTGGGGAAAGTCGCAAGGGAGAGAAAAAATGTAACTTCTTAAGAAGAGGGTTCTTTAAATTGGTTTGAACAGAAGGCGTTGTTCTCAAGTGGTGATTGATTAATTCAGCGACTTAACACTCTTTATGATTTTTTAACTTATTCCATAGTATCCTTTGTAAAAATTTATTAGGTTATCTCTACTGAATTCAACAAAATCCCTTGTTAGTTCTGCCTTTTTCAAATATGCAATTTCATCCAGGGCATCAATAGTTATTGTATTTTCCAGAAAGATTTTGGTTTGCTCTAGTCCTGCCCCACAAAGCAATTGAACATCAATATAAATAAATGAATCGAAGTTTTTCTTTTTCGCCTTCCAAATTAACAAACTATCCTCTACTTGACCAAGAATAAACAATTGAATACATAACGTCTTTATATACTCATTGTCTTCGGACTCCTGATTGTCCAGTTCAATAAGCAACAACTTGCGAATATCATCTATATCACTTTGCTTTGGGATTAATCCGTGTATACGCAATAATTCATCAGTTCTATCTACGGTCATTGTTCATGCTCCATTCTTCAATCGGTGAATGAAATTGCTCTCTTATCTGTTCTTTGGCTTAGTCCCACCAAGCATATAAATCCCCTTCCATTTCACACTCATCAGTTTTAGTACAGAACGCAACAAAATCGTGTTTCAATGTCCTTGTTACATGTTCTTTGGGTACAAAAAGCGTATCTAATGTCACTCTATAATCTTTACGCAATGGGCTGGTGGCATAGCCTTTAGTCAATACATTGGGGTATGTAGCCATGAAGTTAAACATTTTTTCTACACTAGGAGAACTATTATGGGCTTCAAGTGGGTCAATATAGTTGTTTTCAATTAGTTGCTTTAAGACTCTTACGTCAATAAACTCAAAGCGTCGGACACTTCCTGTGCCCCTTTTTGCAATCCACTCTCCAGTGATTCCTAGTAACCTGTCCCTCCTTTCATAATCCATATTGAAAATGAAGTCGCCATTCATTATATGTCCTCCATTCAATGAGATCTTGCTTTCATTTATGTAATAATGTTTAGTAAAGTTTTACGATTTCATGAATGATAACTGTTATCCCTTGATTCAAGACTAAAAATTGGGCATACCCAAATATCATCTTTAATAAGTACCAACAAGTAGTTCTCTTCGATTCTACACTCTTGATACCATCCCAAGTCTACAGAAGTTCTACCCATATGAAGTTGCAATAAGTCCCTCTGTGAAGTTCTAACGAAATGGTGTATCTTCTTCGACAAATTGAACAGGGTCGGTTTCATCAAACTAAATAATACCATATACTGGGACAAACTTCTTTATTCGTATCGCTTCAAATTTCATTTTATCGAGCGATATAAGTGCTATAGGAGTTTCACCATTCAAACAACTGAAATACGAATTCAGCAAGTCAACTTGATAGACTGAGAGATAATTTATAGTGGTGCATATCTAGTTTAAAACTATATGAATTCAAGTACAGCAAGAGATTAGTGAAAACAGACCTAATGAGAACAAAACAGGAAGCAACTTCGGGGTGGGACGAAAACGTAGAGATTAAACTAGTGGAATTCACCGACATGACACCAATGACAGGTCGAATAGCCGACAGATAAGAAGATCGGCTTTTTCTCGCCCTGCGCCTTGGCAAAGGCCTCGTCTCCCCATGGATACCAGTCCACGGGATTGTGGGCGTGCTGTAGGAGATAGGGTGATTTTTCGTTGGCTAATCTATTGGAAGATTTGTGAGTTGTCACGGGGCGTCCCCTCATTTCGGATAATTTGGGTAAAGTGTTGTCTACGGTTAGTTTACCCAAAAAAGTGAGGGAAGGCGCAGGTAAAGGAAAAAAGGTACTTCGTAATAAACACCTAATTTATATCTACACACATGCTCAGGAAGACTTGTCCCATCAAATGACCAAACTTTTCGAATGTATCTTTAGTTAGAGCAATTAAACGGTTCTTAACCTTTATCTTTTCGGAATTTCTATTTGTAGATTTTTTCATTTCTATTGCAATAAATCTCTAATCTCATCAAACCACTTTGCCAAATCATAATTGTGAAAAACATTTATCTGTCCCAACTGAACTGTTAAATGGTATCTTGAACGTATGGCTCTAAGCATATCGACTATGCTGTCCATTTATTCTCTGCAGTAAACGGCTTCAACTGCTCGAACTTCGTTAATCGTGCGGACGAATCCCAGCTCCAATTCATAGCTTTAAGAATTAATTGAAACCTCAAACAGCAAGTCCCTAGTTCACTTCACTTAGGAGACTTGCTGTTTTTTTGTGTTAGTTGGTCTATTTGAACTGGAACCAAGTTAAATTTGCAACTGTGGTTGAATCTGACTTAACAAAAGTAACATATACCGTATGAGTTCCTACCGCTGTCCCGGCATTAAGCGGGATATTCTTGAGGGACCATGTCTGCCATCCGCCTGTGCTTTCGGCCGTCCAATAACCCAGCATAGTGCCTGTAGGGCTATCCAAGTGGAATTCGATCCTTCCGCCGGAATTAGCGGATGCAACCTTCATATCAATACTTGTTTTAGCTGTACTGCCAAAGTCTACATTTTTAAATGCTATATAGTCGCCATTACTGCCTCCACCCACATCCAGCCCGCCGTCCGTGCTTGACTCATAGGACATAACACCTGAACTAAGGTTATAGCCTTCCGCTTCAAATTTCAATGTGTTGAATTTTGGAGCTGCAGCATAGCTGTTCGTATCTGTTATTTTCAAATCTGTCAAATTATTTACCGCAACTCCACCGACGCGAACATTGTTTAATGTCACTCCGGAGACCGTAGATGTGTCACTCCAACCCTTCATTATTGAAACTTCACCCAAAGCGCGTAAATTGATATTATTATAAACCACATTTTTTATCGGACCGGTTTTTGCAGAAAGATCAAACCATCTGGAGTGAACACCGGATCTTGGCCAGAAGCCTTCTACGTCTATATTATCAAATATGATGTTTTGTGCTGCTGGAGTCCCATAGAGATGACCGACTGCTAAAGCGCGCCAGCATCTGTATACAAAAGAGTTTTTAACAACGATGCCATCCTGAAGCTGTTTCACTCCATCTCCAACCTTGAATGCTCCACATCTGCTCCAAGCCAAAGCATCATCGACAACTACATTTGACTGGTTTTCAGGAGTTCCCGGCCAGTTTGCAGCGATATCCGTAGTGGCTACATCCCATGTCTTAAATGAGTATGTGTCATCCTCCGATACTGCTACAGTGTGCTTAATGAGTACATTCTGGCTCTCTTGAATGTCTATTGCATCATTCTCATAATCAAGTTCATTGTTGTTGAAGTGCTTGGTATTCTGGAAGGTTACGTTATTAGATCTTGTAACGATTGTAGCCCAGCCACCACTGTCTCTGATGGTTATGCCGTCAACCGTGAAGTTGCTGCACTGCAAGGGTACAAGAATATTGTTCAAATAATTGTTTGTATTTCTCATATAATGGCCATTGCCGTCAATCGTTCCCCTGCCGTATATCTTAATATTGTTTGCATTGGTTTCGGTATAAATAAACCAGGTTCCATCCTTATTCAGAGAATTCTTATGGAAATGGGTAGTGTAATCGCTTGGATTTCCTGAACCCCTTATCACAGAACCACCCTCCAGATAAACCGAAACATTGCTTTTTAGAACAATGTTACCGCTCTTGTACACGCCGGCTGGAACGTATACTATACCGCCGCCTGCTGCGTTAGCCGCATTAATGGCGTTTTGTATGGCAGTTGTAGCCAAAGTGGCACCGGTACTGTCGGCACCGTACCCGGTTTTAACATTGTATATCCCTGTACCAGATGAAGCCGGAACATTGGTTTCAAGAGCATCTGCCGCAATCACCAGATCTTTCAGGTTATTGATTTTAACGATAAGATAGGTTGGTGATGAAAGTGTAAAGGTAAGTGTATTTCCGCTCTTGGCTGCAGTGATTCCCAAAGCTTTGGGGGAAATATTATAGGTATTGATTGGCTCGCTTGCTGTAATTGTGATTGTAGTCGTACCTGAAAAAGAGAAATTACAATAATTATAGTTTACAAATACCTCCGAAGTGTCGATTACCGGTATATTGGTAGAGTCTGCTGTTACCGTGTATTGACTGGTCGTAGTATAGATCGACGGTAACGGATAACTTACAATTGTACCCGCTGCACTTGCTGTCAAAGGAACGACAGCTAAAAGACTGGCGAGCATACAAACAATTAAACTTAATAATTTTAACTTTTTCAGCATAAATAAACACCCCTTTCATATTTTCAGAAAATACTCTTATCTCTGCTCCGGCTCCAGACAGAGCCGGAGCAGATCGTCCACATGGGCCGTTGCCAGACATTCCACCGTATCCGCAGAGCCGTAATAGATCTTGACCTCGCCGTCATCCTCTAGAATCATCCCTCCCGGAAAAATCACATGATTGCGGAAGCCCCCGCCAATCTCATAGTCTGTCTCCGGTGCCAGCAACGGCTGCTTGCTCATGCCGATCACCTTGCGGGGGTCCTCCAGATCCAGCAGCATAATTCCGGCGGTATAGCGCTTCTTCCAGGTGTCCTCCCAACCTTGCTTGCCTCTGGCCGGGTCCACATCCACCGCATGGAAGGTGGTCAGCCAGCCCTTATCCGTCCGGACCGGAGGTGCGGCCGGGCCAACCTTGTCATTGGCAAACGGCACCTGCTCGACGGCGAGCAGCAGGCTGGAGTTGCCCCAATGCTTCAGGTCTGGCGACTCGGAGATCCAGGCATCGAAGCGGTCCCGGCCGCCGCGGCTGTATACCGTGAAGGGACGCTCCAGCCGGACATACTTGCCGCCGATGGGCTCGGGAAACAGTACCATATTGCGCAGGTCCGGTGTAGACAGGCTGAGCACCTCGAAGTGTTCCAGATCATCGGTAACGGCAATTCCGCCGCGAATGCCATGGTGCGTATCCACGGCAAAACACATATAACAACGGCCGCCGATCACGGTCAGGCGCGGGTCGTAGGCGCGGATAATTTCCTCGTCATGCATTTTGAACACTGGCTTCGGGCCGGCGGTCCAGCTCAGTCCGTCGTCACTGTAAGCAATGCCGAGATCCGTGGTGTGGTGCGGCTCAAGCGTCTGATCGACCAGTGAGCCGTAATCATTACGGAAGATCATCACATACTTGCCGTTAAATTTCGTTACACCAGCATTGAATACCAGTGCGGTGGGGTAAGGAACCTTCGTTGCATCCAGCACAGGATTGCCCGGATACCGCCGGATGAACGGGGCAGATTGCAGAATTGCCGGAGCGTGTTGAGTCATGGGGTGTACCTCCTTGAATGTTAAATATGGAATATGGGTTGCGCAGGGCCGGACCGCTACCCTTTGAGGGAACCGGCCGTCATCTGCATGAAGGATTTGTTGGCGAACAGATAGGCCACGAGAATCGGCAGAATGGACAAGCAGGCGCCCGCCATCATATAGTGGGTCTGGGAAGCGGCCGAAATCCCGTATTTCAGGTTCGCCAGCCCGACAGTCAGCGTCTGCAGCTCCGGCTTCGTCATCGTGAACACGAGCGGCAGCAGATATTCATTCCACGCGCCGCGGAAGGTGAACAGCGCACCTACGCCGAGTCCGGGTCCGAGCAGCGGCAGAATAATCCGCCAGAAGGTCCGGCCGAGCGAACTGCCGTCGATCAGCGCCGCCTCGTCCAGCTCCCGGGGAATTCCCTTCATGAAGCTGAACAGAATGAAGAATATCGACGCGTGTGCGGAGATCAGGATCAGAATTACGCCCCAGAGGCTGCTGTGCAGATGAAGCTTAACCATCAGATCGAATTGCGGACGCAGCACCACTGCCCCCACGGCCACGAACATGGTGAAGGATTGCAGGCCGATATATATTTTTTTGCCAAAAAATTCCATCCGGTCCATCACATAAGCTGCCATGGAAGAAACCAGTAAAGTGCCTACTACCGCTGACAGTGAAATAATCAGGCTGTTCAGCGTATATTTGGAGAAATTCGCCTGTGTCCAGGCTTCAGCATAGTTAGAGAAGTGCCAGCTGCTTGGCAGGAAGGTCGCTCCGGTGGTCAGCTCGGCATTCGTTTTGAAGGAGCCCAGCACGGTGATGACGACCGGAATCAGGGTAATAAAAGCAAAGGCCAGCAGAAAAATCCACAGTACAGTGTTGCCCAGTATGGTTCTTATTCTCATCTCGCGTCTCTCCTCAATCGGTCTGATTCATCCGCCGGGAAGCGTAGAAATAAATGAGTGATATGATCCCGACGATTATCGCGGACACAAAGGCGACCGCACTTCCATATCCGAACTCCTGTACCTGAACTCCGGCACTCCCCCCGCCTACAGGGAAGAATAATTTGTATAAATACAGGAACATTACTTCCGTCTTGCCTACCGGACCGCCTTCGGTCAGAACCATAATGCTCTCGTAGCCCTTCAGGGCTGTAATGATCGCCAGCATAATAACCATCTGCATGACAGGTCCGAGCATCGGCAGCGTCACGAAGCGGAACTGCTGGATTTTGCTTGCCCCGTCCAGGGCAGAGGCTTCATACACATCCTCAGGAATATTCTGCAGACCGGCGAGGAAGAGCAGCATATAGTTCCCGACCGCGCCCCAGGCCGCAACCAGAATGACGGTGAGCATGGCATACTTCGGACCCAGCCAGTCAATCCCGGAATCGCTTAGACCGAGTTTGATCAGGAACTGATTGAGAATCCCGTTATACGAGTTGAAAATGGTAAAGAAAACGACAGCCATAACGGCTGTACTGATGACGGTCGGCATGAAAAAAATCCCCCGCAGCAGCTGTCTGCCCCGCAGCCCCCGGTTCAGGATTGCGGCCAGCAGCAGAGCCAGCGGAATCGTGATCAGCAGCTTGCCGCCTGCATAGACAAAGGTATTCACCACCGAATCCCAGAATTGGGTATCCTTCAGAATGCGGCTGAAATTGTCCAGACCGGTAAACCGGGCCGTTCCATAACCCTTATAGTCATAGAACATGTAGCGGAACGCCCAGGCAATCGGGTAGATTCCGAGCACAATGGTCAGAAGGGCGCTTGGAAAGATAAAGCTGTATGAGAATAAGGCATTTTTTGTTTTATTCATCTGATTTCTTCCGGCTCCTTTCCCTTACGGTCAGAGCAGAGGGGTGGAGAACGCAGCTTCCCCATCCCCGTCATCTGACCTGTTTCTCTATGTTTCGCCTTCCGGTTACTTGGCGAACTTGCCGCCCAGGCCGGCCGGATCAAAGCCTGCATCCGGCTCAGCCTTGATTCCGTCATTGGCAATGGCGCTGTCCAGCGCAACATTATAACGCTTGTTCAAATCCGCGATGACCGCCTTCAGATCGCCGCCATTGAGCATATATTTGAAGAAGGCGTCATCCGACTTCATGCCCTCCGGTGCAACCGCCGGATAGATCGGCCATACCCCGTCATTTTTATTGGGAAGGAAGCCTTCGATGCCGTTGACATCCGGTGTTGCGGCAACCGCGCTGATGGATGGAACCATGGAGATGCCGAAGCCTTTCTCCTGATAATCCGTCAGCACCTGATCCCCGTACATGAACTGCATGAACTTCCAGGCCGCTTCCTTATTCTCCGATTTCGAGCTGAGACTCAGCCATTGGCCGCCGAGGAAGCCGGAAGCGCCCTTCACCATGCCGTCAATTGTAGGTGCCGGAGCCGCAGCCCAGTCGATCTTGGCCGGGAACTGGTTCTTGTACACACCAGGCTCAGAGGAGTAGGAGATATACATTCCGATCTTGCCTTCGGCAAATTGGGCCCGCAGCGGATCGATATCCAACGATTCCACACCCGGAAGCATGCTGCCGTCATCCTTGATCTGTTTGAAGGCATTAATAATCGGCTCGAGGCCGCTGAAATCGTAGCGGGCAGTCTTGAAGTCATACCCGAAGCCGCCATAACCGCTCATTTCCGCAATGACCCGTGCCGAACGTGCGAATGCACTGGAGGGACTCTTGAAATTCAGTGCAAAGCCGTAAGCGCCGTCAGCCTTACCCGCTTCGGTCAGCTTTTTGGCTGTATCCACCAGCTCCTGCAACGTGGTTGGCGGATTCTCGACGCCCGCTTTGGCGAACAGGTCCTTGTTGTACACCAGGCGCATCGTCGTTCCGTAGTTCGGCAGGCTGTAACGTTTGCCGTCAAATTCATTCAGATCCGGCATGGCCGGGAACTTCGCCTTCAGCTCATCGGTGAGGAATTCATCAATGGGCGCGAGAAAGCCCTTCTTGTAGAACGTCTGGATGGTGTTCTCCTTCACCCGGATCACATCCGGGGCATCCGAGGTCTGGAAGGACAGATCCAGTGCGGTATCGAAGTCATCGCCCTTGACGACCAGCTCCACCTCAATACCGTCCGTATTGGCCCTGTTGAACTCGGCCACCTGCTCTTTCACGAAATCGGCGTCATGACGGTCGCCCGTCCAGTAGCTGATTTTGGTTTTTTCCCCTGAACCGCCTGTCGCTGCTTCTCCTGAGCCTTCTGCTGCATTGCCGCCGCCACTGTTACCGTTGCCGCAGGCTGCCAGGCCAAGTGCCAGAACCAGGCTCATAGATGTCATTAGCGTACGCTTCATCATTGGTAGTGCCCCCTTATTTATCGCTGCTGAATTTAACTTACAACCTGATTATAGAATGGGTAACGCTTTCACATAAGGCGGGTAAGCCCACATTGAGGGCAGGTTTCTGCGGGAGTTGCCGGCACACTGCCGGGCGGAGGCTGCCCATCATACAAAAGGGAGTGACTCTCCGCTTGGCGGAAGCCCCTCCCTTGTCCTTCTTTATTCTTTTCCAAGGTAATGCAGCTTAAACTCCGACGGGGTCATTCCTGTATACTTCTTGAACACCTCGCTGAAATAGCGCCTGTGCTCGTAGCCGAGATCCTGGGCAATCTCCTGTACCTGCAGGCCGCCGATCAGCATCGCCTTGGCCTTCTCCATCTTCTCATGCATCACGTATTGCTGAAAGGAACCCCCCTGCACCTTCTTAAACAGGTTGGAGAAATATCCTGGGCTGAGGTTAATCTGCTTCGCAACCTGCTCCAGTGACAGTCCCGTATCCAGATGACTCCGGATATAAGCGATCGCCTGATGGATAATCCGCGTGGATTCCAGGGAACGGGCTTCCTCCACCAGCGCGCAGGCCTCCCGGCACAGCCCGGACAGCAGGCTCCGGATATCCTGAAGGGAAGGATGCACCCGGTTCTTCATTGCCTCAATTCCGCGCTCCAGCGGCTCCACCTGCTCATAGGGAAACTGCTCAAGCAGAACCCGGCAGATCTTGGAGCTCAGCTCATAGCCGACGCTTTCGACATACCTTGGCTCAGGCAAAAGCTCGCTGTCCAGCAGCTCCGAGAACAGCTGGTCCAGCACCTGCAGGCTTTTGCCGGAATTGCCGGAACGCAGGGCAAACAGCAGCTCCTGCTCGGCGGCGGCTGAATAGCTGTGAAGCGAGAGCGGCTTATTCTCGATATTGCCGTAATGATATACACCGTTGCCTCCGGTATAGAAATGATAACCCAGAGCGCTCAGCGCCTGCCTGTAGGCTGTAGCCAGCTCATGAATCGCTGATACACCAGGCCCCACGCCAATAGAGAGTGTATTACGGGAGAATTGGCTTACATTCGTGCAGCAGGCTTCCGTAATCAGCGCAGCGGTATCCGGGGCCGAGCCGTTCATGATGCAGACATACCGGTCTGTGGCCTCGCGGATAATCACACCGCGGGTCCAGGCGGAAATCGTCTCTTCGAGAATATTGTGCAGGCTGAACCGCAGTAGCTCCACCTCCTGCACAGGCTGGCCCTGAAGCTTCTCGGCGAAATGATCGATCTCTGCGACAAACACGAAGAAGTCATGCTGCGCAAGCGGGATATCGAGATATGCCCACCTGGACCGGGCATCCGCCTCTGTCGTCTGGTGATGCAGCAGGAAGGTCAGATACTCCTGGCGGAGGATGGGCAGGCTCTCCCTGATTTTGGACTCCATCACCGCCAGTCTCGCAGTCTCCTGCCGTTCTTCCCGGCACAGCTCCTTGGCCTTCAGCACCACATTCACAATCTCATCCAGCGAAAAAGGCTTCTTCACGAAATCGAGCGCCCCCAGCCGGATGGCTTCCTGAGCGTAAGCGAATTCCGAGTAGGCGCTAAGGATAATAATCTTGCAGTCCGGCAGATCTTCCAGTATCGCCCGGGTCATCTTCAGCCCGTCCATTCTCGGCATCCGGATATCGGTCAGCACAATATCGGGCCGGGTCTCGCGGATGATCCGCAGCCCCTCTTCACCGTCGAGCGCCGTGCCGGCGACCTCAATACCGTGCTCCTGCCACGCCGGCTTGCGAGAGATCATCTCCACCACACTTTTAATATCGTCGATGATACATAACTTGAACCTTCCCGGCTCCAGCTTCTGGTCCATCATCTATCGCTCCTCTCTTAACGGAATCCACAGCTCCGTCTGCGACCCCTTGCCCGGTTCTCCGTCTACTTCCATGAGGGCTTCCTCTCCGTAGTAGAGCGCCAGGCGATGTCTGATGTTGAACAGGGCGTAGCCCTTCTTGGACTGCGGGGCGCTGCTCATTCCCTGCCTAACCTTCCCGGCATCGAGCCCTCGCCCGTTGTCGGTAATAGTAATATGCAGCATCTCCAGCTCCCGGCTGACCGTGATGTCAATCCGGCCTCCCCCGGACCGGTCACTGAACCCGTGCTGGATGCTGTTCTCCACAACCGGCTGCAGGATGATTTTGGGAAGCGGGCAGGACAGCAGCTCTTCATCCTCAACCGTAATGCTGTATTCAAACAGTCCTTCATAGCATTTCTGCTGAATGGAGAAATACTGCCGCACATGGGACAGCTCATCTTCAAGGGTAATCAGATCCTTGCCTCCGCTAAGCCCGATCTGGAACATCTGCGATAATGACAGGATCATCTCATTCACATCCTCATTCACGCCCAATACCGATTTGCAATAAATCGTATTCAGCGTATTGTACAGGAAGTGCGGCTCCATCTGCGCGGTAAGGGCCCGGATCTCCGCATGCCGCTTGTCCTCCTCCTTCGACTTCACATCCTCAATCAGTGCCTTAATCTCCGACATCATCCGGTTGAACTGAAAGCCGACCTGGGCGACCTCATCCTCATAGCGGCTCTCGTACACTACACTAAGCTGGTTCTCTTCGACCCTGCGCATCAGCCGCCGCAGCTTGAACAGCGGCCTCAGCAGCACAGACGTCAGCTGATTGGAGATCAGCCAGGTAGTCAGCAGAAAGACACCGATTACATACAGGGTGATGCGCTGCACCCTCTCCAGCTTGCCCAGCAGCTGGTCGCGCGACTGCATGCCGGAGATGATCCAGTCAGGAGATGCTGCAGAGCTTTTATAATTGACCAGATACTCCTTGCCGCCATAGCTGTAGGTATGCTTCTGCGGTTCGGCTGCTGCGCCGCCTTCCGCAAGCACCGGCTTCCAGGGAAATCTGCCGCGGAACGGCCAGCGCGACTCCACCACTGCATCCCCCTCCCCGCTCATCAGGTAATAATTGCGGCCGGGCTGCTGCCCGCCCTGATTCAGCAGTTCGTCAATCCGGCTCTCCCGGATATTGACGACGATAAACACATTGCTGACCGGCGTATACGGGTATTCATAGATTCCCCGGACCACGAAGGAGACGACCCGCTGGCTGCCCGTGAACAGCCGGTCATAATGCCCTTTGGCCCAGTAGCCGCCCGGCTGCTCCTTGCTGAGATCATATAATTCCGAGCCGTAAAACGAGTTATCCTGCGCGCGGATTTGCGTGGTGGAGTAGAAGTCGCCTATCGGCGTGACGATCAGCACATTCTCGATAATCGGTTGATTAAACGTCGCCTGTGAGAGCACATATTGCAGATCCGACAGATGCACATAATAATTCGACACATCATGGCTGAGCACATCCATCATCATCTTCCGGTACGCATCGCTCAGCATCAGGGACTGCACGGACAGTGCCACATCATTCAGGCGGGAATCCAGCAGCTGGGTAGTTTTGCTGACCGTTTCCTGGCTGCTGGCGTAAGCATTATCCTCAATCTCCTGCGCGGCGATCCAATACGAGAAGCTGCCCATCGCACTGATGGACAGCGTGATCAGCATGATGAACGAGAACAGAATCCGCTGCTTGATGGATATCCGGTAATACCTGCTGGCGATCTGCCGCCGGATCTGCCTTGCATAGGCTGTGAATGTATTCATAGTTCCCCCTTCTTGAGCATGTACCTCCCTATGTTTGTATGTTCTTGTCACTTGTACCATACGGCTGCTCTAGCCCGGCGTCAAGACAGGGCATGATTATTTAGCGGATTCCGTCCCTTATTATCAATAGGCAGGGGGCCTTCCACATAACATGGTGATGTTGACATTCCTACGACGATTCTGATTAAGCTGGCAGATTTTCATATGACGAGTACGGACTATTTGCTTAACCGAACAAACCAAAAGAAACCCTACCCCAAAGGTTAAATTAGAATAATGATCATTGCATACAAAAATCCGCAGTTTAGACGGAGACAAAGATCTTAAGCAGCACAAAAACAAGCCCAGTGACGAACCACATGAGCTTGTTTTACGTAGGTACCATCACTTAAAGCTTTCTTACCGCACCACAACCAACAATACAATAATTCCGAGACAAATCAGCCAGACAACTGGGTGGCCGAAATTCACTCCCCAGCCGACTCCGAACCTTTTCTCGACAATTAGGTTTGGATCTTTGCGATTGAAATAAAGCATACCTAATTTCCATTTATCTTCATCATGGACAGGTCTAACATTGGCGCTATCGGCAGATCGCTCCAAGCGGCTTTCGACCTGACCCGCCCAGAACGATAAGGCGAAGGCGTATAGGATGATAAAGGCTATTATGATTAGGATAACGGGGATAGCGAAATTGATGTTAAGCAGAGATATCATATTGAGCTGCCCGACGGCTAACAGGATCACTATTAGGAAGCTGGCTGTAATCATAAAACACGACCAAGCCCGGCGGTAAGTAACGTCTTCTCTAACCTGCTGTTTCTCTCTGCGAATACTCCAATTCTCAAATAGGAACAACAGTATTACGAGCCCTTGAATTAGCGTAGTCATAAACACAGAGGTATACGATTTAGCTGCATAGCGGTCTATGCTCAAACTGATGTTATAATGAATTGGAAGCTGATCAGGAATCAGATCGTAGTTGCGGAGCACAAATACAATATTAACAACCATAATGACAACATGAATGAAGAACCAATAATTAGATAAGCCCCTGTTTCTGTTTGGCAATTCAGTGTCCACGGTCATGATCGATGGTTCAGGAGCAATAGTCAGCGTGGGCAGTACACTTTTCATTTTGAAATGATAGCTAATATTAATGACAAGGGAGATTATGAGCATGGCGAGTGCATAGGTAATAATAATCCAACTGACTTGCTTGGAATGTTCATCACTGTAGATTAGCCATAGGATGCCAACAATGAATAGGATGGTATGTAGAATAGCACTAATCCTGGCATATGACCTCCGCATCTGGCGCAGCGGCTCACTGAGGAATTGTACAGCGCTGACGGTGACTCCGAAACTAATTGTCTCTTTTGTTAAATACGGCATACTCACGATGAGTACAATGGAAGGTACGAACACTAAGATAAATATTATAACAGGCAGTATCGTCATATCATTCACCTCATTCTACATGGATATTATTTCACATAATCCTCGAAAGCGATCTTATACTCTGCATATTTTTCAGGATTACTTTTTTCAAATATTTTCAAAGAAGCAGGTTCCCGAAAATCTATATCATTGACTGAAAAATTGACACTCTTCATATCTCCATTCGCATTATTTTCAGTCTTGTATGGTTGTATTATTCTACCTTCCTGTATCATTTCAATGGCTAACATCTTAGCCCATCCACGCATCACATAAGCAGAGAATGAAATATGATCATAGCTGATAAATTTCCACACTTCTTCTATAGATGACGTCCTATCATATTTTGCGTATTGATTACTTGAATGTATTGCCACAAATCTGTAAGGTGTATTAATAAATACGTCCCTGTATTCAAATGTACTATCGTTGCTGGTCGATGATAATAAGGGTAATTTGAAGTCTTCACCAAAATATGCACCATCTTTTTTCCCTTCATTGATCGCCTTCATGATTTGATCATCCGTTAAACTATAGATATATCCGTAACCAGATTTTACTTTTTCTTCTATGTCAACTTTATTTTCTATTAATTTCAATGGATCTGCTGCCATACTTGTTTTAGGTAATTGAGTACTTCCTTTCTCAACTAAATCATATTTAGTTAATCCATAAAATATCACAGCATTTATTGCTAATGAAATTGTCAATAATACAAATAGAATCTTAACCTTCATTATATAAGCCACCTTCAACTTTCTTATCATTATAAAGCATCTATAGCTTCTTTAATTTGCGGGATAGATAAACCGCTGGCTTTCAGTTCTTTGATCCAATTAATGCGTGCGACGGTGTCCTCTCTTCTATATCTGCGGGTTAAATTCTCTTCAGCCTGTTCAAAGGGCAGCATACCTTCTTCGGTGTAATGTTTCAGCGTGCTATAACGGGAACCTGTGATTCTTACCAATTCACCTATTGACACATGCTCTGAGGCCAGAATAGCCTCCATGGAACGTTGCCTGGACATGGATACAACTCCTTTACAGTGGGCGCTTCGGAACGAGACGCACACCTTGAATCGGTACTCTCATCATCACAAAATGCGGCATCGCATCGTATAACAAATTATCAATTTGGATGGTCGCAATTGATCCTCCCTCAATCACCTTAACCTCATGTCCATAGGACTCTAGTCTTGTAAGAACGGAGTTTAGCCTTTTATTAGAATTATCGAACCAAGCCTCTGTCTCTACAAAGACAGCCTGTGACCGCTCAAGGAAAGGGAAGAAAAAATTGATACTGCTGCCCGCATCTGTCTTCATAAACGAGGACTTCATTTGCAGGAACTGTTTGATCCCTAACTCAACTCCATGATGGATTTGGATCCGAAACAATGTCTTTGCCCGTGAGTTACTACGGTATAGATCGTGCATTCTGGTATTGATCTTCTCCAGTTCATTCCGTGAGAAGAAATCATGCATACATCCACTTTCGCGAAGCAGCCACAGCATGCAAATGATCTCATCTGTTACCGTTCCCTCTTCCAGAATTTCTGCCCGAAGGTTCTCTGTAATGCTTGTATAAACCCCATTATGGCTGCGATAGGCTTTCATTTCAACACCCGCTGAATCGAAGTACATGTCGCTCCCTAACAGACTCGGGATTTCTTCCAACACATTCATTGCCTTTAGATAATCTGATATCGCGATTTCAAACTTCTTTAATTTTTTGTTAGACAGCATGGAAGCTTTTTTCAGCCACCATTCCAGATCACCTTGTACCACAGCATGATTATGGAGCAAGGGTAATAGAACAGTTTCCCTGTATAGCGTTGAACTGGACTTTTCAAGAACTTCTTGGCGGAAAGTTAGCCCGTTATCAGCTTGTGTAAAACATCCCTCTAAGTAGGCCTCCAAAATAACCGCCGCTGCCATAGAACGCAAAGACACTTTCTTCGCATTAGTCATGTAAAGACTACTCTGTGCATTTAATGCGATCAGCGCAAAGCTTTGTGCTAATTTCAAATCCATCATAGCCATCCACCCCTACCCATGATTTAGATAAGCCGGTTCGTGTTCGTGTGTATGAAGAACTTTTTTGAATTCGTATCACTTACTACTTACTACTTATCACTTACTACTTACAGTACGCCATTTGCAAAATATTGTCAAGGATGACTTCGTGCCTCGTTCAACCGAAAAAGTATGTAAATACAACAAATGCCCCACAGAAAATTCAACAAGACAAGCCCGAATCTTTACAAAATAAAAATAAGCCATACGTATGTGGTTATACGCACCGGCTTGTTTTATCCCAGGCTAAAGCCACCTACTCCCGCTATGAGAGCGGTAATTTGGATGTTCCGATTGCCAGCGCAAACAAGCTCGTGTGATAATCACAGGAGCTTGTTCTCATTTCGCTTACCAGGTTCAACACCAGCTTTTTTACTCCTTCTTTTCTGCCTTTACTGATTGCCGTGAAATACTTTGATAAGAAAGTCACGTTCTGGAACCTGCAATAATTCATATGACTCTAAAAATTTTGTGTTATCATAGGAGACTTCCTCTAAACTGACTGTAATTTTGTCCTTTGCTATATCTACTACTGAATATCGGGCAGTTGGTTGTGAATTGCATCCTAAAGAACCGGGATTTAAAAAGATAGTATCTTTACCCTCAAAAAAATGAATTGGATGATGATGCCCAAAACATATTAATTTGTCTTTGCTTCCTTTGAATAGAGAGAGTAAATTATCTAAACTCGGCTCAACAATTTCACTAAAAGGATCTTTGCTTATATGTTCATTTAATTGGGTCTGCTCAATATGATAATGGATAAACAATATAGACTTGCCTTCGATTGTTAAAGTGATTGTCCGAGGCAACTGTTCTAATTGGGTGATGAAGCCTTTGTCCATATGATCTGCTATCCATTGGTGATGCTCTTTAGCGTGAGAGTGGCTTAATGGATAATCTTCCCCTTTTTGAAGTGCTAAAACTGCTTCATCGTGATTCCCGGTAATCATTGAGACATCACTTCTGGCAAATAAGATTGTCAGAACTTCATTTGTATCTGGTCCAATCCCTATCATATCTCCTAAGCAATAAATATGTTCAATGTCCCGCCTCAGGTCAAACTCATTAAGAACTGCCTTTAAGGCAGGAGCATTACCGTGGATATCAGCAATTACTCCAATCTTCATAATCTATCGACACTTCCTTTGTCTATTTTCTATGGTAAAAAAACCGAGTGACTTAAAGGCACTTGCGCCAGGATCGCAGACCTAGACTCCCATATACTTCAGGTAATACTTAACCCCGGCCCGATCAACATCAGAGAAATCCAGTGGATCCGCTATATATAACTTATTTTATTCCTTAATACTAATCCATTGGATATCTGCTGTTTCGTCACCTGCTTCCAGGGGCGCACCCTTTGCCTTACATCTAAAATAATATCCGACGGAATCGACCAGACCTTTAACCGTTTGATAGGCTGCGAATGGTTGAAGGCATTCCACATCAAATTCTGGATTAATCCCCAGGGTATCAATTCTTGTCTCATTTCCTTCTATTTCGTATACATCTAATCCAGTCTCTTCTTTAACCTCTCTGATCAGGGCTTGGATCAACGACTCAAAGAGTTCAATTCTCCCCCCGGGAAGCTCGAACCCACCCTTCCTCAGATATGTGACACTTATTTTTCGATAGGTTAGACTCACACGAACAACTCACCCACGGCATAACGAATAGTTACGATTCTTAATATTTTATTAGCTGCCAAACTTTGCTTCCCATTGCTCTAACCAAGCTTTATAACTCATAGAATGCACTTCTTCTAATGTTCTTCCATCTAATGACCATACGCCGCCATCCAAAGTCTGATCGATTACTGGATAAGAATGTCCGCCTACTGCCTGGTTATCCACGACATAGATCCAAATTGCGGTTTTCCCTTTAGATTTAACAATATTCTCCGGTTTGGCGCTTGTGGATTTCCAGTTATCCAATGGATGGTTTGTTACTATGAACTTCTGTACGTTAACCTCTTTGTCCAGATAAACACTGGGATCTTCGGTTTGCAGCCCCCAGTAATTGGAATATGGTAAATTCATTAACTTTTCTTTTGTTAAGGTGTAGACTTCACTGGAGCCTTCATACGAAGAGACCTTGTATCCCTTAGATTCCAAATAATCTTTTGCCGCAGTAGCATTGTGGTCTAATGTTGTGGCACTTTGCGGAGCAAAACAGCCCGTTAAACTGAATAGCAGCATCATTAATGTTAAGACAATTCTGACCAAATCGTCCCCTCCTCCATTGATTTCTCGCTCTTATTGGGAACCATTACTCATTGACTATAACGAAATGAATTCAGCTTTTGTTACACGTACGCAGATATATATGTAGTAGTTGCTCAGGGATTGGGAGGTTTACACAGATACTATGGGGGCTTGAAGGTTTAACGTATGTAAGAGGAAATACCTGGTGGAATTCACTGGCGCGTTGTTCTATAGTATCTGCGGTTATAATCACAGCTGTATAGTTTTGTATGTTAAGTATACCCAATTATAACCGCCGATTTTAATCTGCCTTACCCGGCGATCTTACTCTTATACCCTCTCCTTAATCGGAAACAATAAATCAAGCTGTAAATCGTCCATTTTACCGCCTTTTTGTACGTAATTGTAAAAATTCAACGTTTCTTCAAATCCTTGCCCCGCAACCGTCTCCAGCGATGTCCAGCGCGGAGAATCCCAATCATTATCATATTTATTGCTTGCGTTAACCCATTCCCTCAAAAAACGCCAGTCCTCAAAGTCCCACGTTCTCAACACGTGTGCAGCATATAATCCGCCATCGAACGTTCGTTTGACTAAAGGCGCGGGTACCTCTGTGTCGCCAGGAATGGATACCCACACCTCATATACATGGGAGGGTTCTCCGATTCCTGCTGCCCCCTTAGAGCAGTCAAAACCAAAACTCCGGGCATCCGGTTTAATTGTTAGCAGTCCGCTTTCTGTTACAAAATGCGTGATCATATCCAGCGCTTTGCCTTCGCAGCCTTCTCCCGTTGCATAAGCAGCAGCAACAGTCATGGGCGGCAGATAGACAATCCGCACATCTTTGTCCGCCAGTTTGTTTAAATTTTCATTTGCCTTGTTTAATTCTTCCATTGACTTTTCCTCCTTGAAGTTGATTTTCGAGACAGTCAGGGAATCTACAACCTCCAGTAAACTTGCATCGTCAGGCAGCGCGAATTTCGCACCTCTGAGATTCAGATATTCGACAAAGGCTTTGATGACACTGCGAATGGTGGAGAGCGCGGTGATCTCGTCCTCAATATCCGCAAGGTTACGCTCAAAAGCTTCGATGGCAACACGCGCTTCCGCACTTTGCAGAATTTCGGCAATCTGTTTGAGCGGAATCCGCAGTTTACGAAGAACGATAATCTGACGCAGACGTGTGATCGCTTCGGGATTGTATGCGCGGTATGCGGAATCTTCCTTTTTCGCAGGCGTAATCAATCCGATTTGCTCGTAATACCTAAGGGTACGGGTAGATACTGAAAAGTGCTTTGACACCTGACTGATGGTTTGCAGTTCGATGACTATCCCTCCTTCTGAGAGTAAATATACAGGTTTACGCGACGTTAGAGTCAAGAGACCTGGTACCGGAAGCTTATGTAATTATTCTTAAGTATTACGACGTTACTCTACCTTCATCCATAGAGCATTCTGCCGGTCATCTGGACTTGATAAAACTATCATCCCAGATTGATGACCTTCAGGAATTAAGAATCCAACCCATCCGTTGAAGGGCTTTCCTTCGGATACGCTGGGAGAATATTTGGAGAACATAAAAGAAGGGGATCTCTTTAAAGTTACCGCGTCAATATACTCAAACCTATAATTATTTATTGATAGCGATGCCCCAGGTTTTTCAGATGCTAAGATTTCAAGGTTCACTTTTACAAGAACATAGGTATAACCCCTTGGAGCAGTTCCTTTTTTCTCCTGAAGATTTTTCAAAACATCCTTTCCTGTGCTCGCTTCTTCGATAGAGACTGAACCAATGAATTTATCAAAATTTTCATTTATTTCGAAATATGCTTTTGAACCAAAATTTAATGGATTGGACTCATTGTACCCGCCGTACATACTTATATCTCTTCTCAAAATACTAATTGTATTCGACTCAGGCATGACATGATATGACCCTCCCATCCCTTCAATAACTGTACGCAAAGGTACATAGGTCACTCCATCAATGGCTTTAGCTTCCCCTTTAATGGCAGCCCCGTTTACCCTTAAAGAGTATGCTGCAGTGGCTGCATAGACCGTAATGGATAGACATACCACTGAAAACATGATAAGAAAACTAGACACAATAAACTTTTTGTTCACTATTGGCACACTCCCTGACCTGAAGATATCTGTTCGATAACTGCCTACTTGACCAATTCCCTTCCCATTTTCTTTTTAATATTCGACAACAATCCATTTCGTCCTTCCATAAGAACCAAATTCCCCCATGTGCAAAACCTGCTTTTTTGCCACCAAAAAAAAACTGAAGCTTTATTTTCACCCCGGTTTCCATTACTAACGTACTATAGACCTTCGTAAACAGAATCTTTGTCACTAAATACATCGATCATCATTAAAGCTCCTATTTTATAGCCTTGGATAAAAGATAACGCTGAATGCAACGAGTTTGAGTCACTCTGTAAATCATATAGCATTTCGACTTGGTCAAAATCTTCTTCGGATAACCTCGCTTTGAGCATTTGTAATAAATCAATGGTTTTCTGATTAATCTTCTGCAATTCCGGATCATTTGGCTTAATCAACTCATTCGGGTGCAATCTTCCATAATAGAAATCCTCCAAAATGATTACCACCAGGCCTCCTTTCACAAACTAATACTTCAATCATGTATAAATTTTATGCGAAAACTGCATAAATAACAATATGCATTTTTCGCATAAAGTAAACTTGGCTTGGGTGATGAGCATTGTACACAAGAATCCGCGATTTACGCGAAGACAAAGATCTGACGCAGCAACAAATGGCTGAGCTTTTACATATCACACAAGCCACCTACTCCCGCTACGAGAATGGGAATTTGGATGTTCCGAGTGCCGTTTTAATTACGCTGGCGAATTTCCATAAAGTAAGCATCGACTACATTTTAGGGCAGACCAATAATCCCAAGCGCTATCCGCAAAAATAAAATAGTATTCAACAAAAAGAAGCTCTTGTGATCATCAGAAGAGCTTCTTTCATTTCTAGCCCTATAAAGTCGACATTTGAATTCCATTTTAACCATGCACCATCACTCAAGCACCGTTTTTTTAGATCAAGGCTAATCAAGTTCCATTCATGATTTCAGCCCAGTAATCATATGAATAGGGTCAGCGCTATCCCTGCAAAAACTCTTCAATCTTCATTCTTATTTCTTCAATGCTTCGCGAACAAAATTCCTCTATTACATTCCAATAAAACGAAACTTCTTCATTTTTCTCGCTGGTATCGACTAACACAACCTTATATTGACCATTTACATTGAATTCTGGATACCAACCCAAATCTACTATCTGGTCTTTATATTTGCATCTCAATTGTAATATATCCTCTTTAAATTCCCAACGATGTTCATATTCATCAGTTACAAACTTTTCGGGAAAGGATTCCGTAAAATCATTAAGAGTGACTATCCATCCAGTAGGGATTCGCAAGGGCACTAATTTTAGCTTCATTTACATTCTCCTTTTTTATTATCCGTTAACTCTTATTTATTTTAATTCGCGCCTAACATCTCATTAATACTATGAAGTTCAATCTGGTCTTTCTCAGTCCGGTAATCTGAATATTCATATTCATCGTCTATTAGAATCTCATTACTTCTTAGGAAGCCAAGCAACCTGACCGCCTCCTTCTTTATCCCATCAATATAAATTTCAAATTTTGATTGATTTACTTTAATAGTCCCTTTGTATTCATCGGAAGTTAGAATATAAGATAGAGCAATGTATCTCAGAAAATTGTAACCGCTACAATACTCCTCATAAAGTATACCTAATATCTCTAATTTGTCGGATTTTGCCTCATTGATTAAAAGATCATTTAACATGTTTGTTATTCTCTCTTGCTCAAAAAGCCCGAAATTGACTAATCTTCTAATTTGCTTCTCTGTTTCATGATAGGCAAATTTGTCCTTATAGTCTCTAGAGATGAGTTCAAGATATTCTTTTTCACCGAAGATGTCTTCCAGTTCATCATGCTCATACACCCACTGTTCAAAATTAATAATGGACAACGCATCCTGCTTATTCTTAATGAAGTTGTAAAAGTATCGTTTTGCATGGATTTGATCCATTACCCGTGCCTCCCTTCCATATCACCTCTTAATTTTACACGAACTTAACAATGTCCACCTAATGAAAACATATCTATTACTTGTCTTCTTTGAAAAGACAACATCTCTTGTGAGTTTACACCCCGAAAACATAAATTGGGTTAATTAACATAGTTTTCACACTTTCGCTACATACGAGCTGTGGGAACTGGTTTATAATCCAAAAATAGATGGGAATTTTTTCTTTTATTTTTAATAATTCTCATAATAAAGGAGTGATTGGATGGCAGTTAAGTCCGTAGTATTGAATCACGCTTTAGCACAGCAATTTGTTAATGAAGTGAAAGCCCAGTACCCGAAGAAGGCGTTTGGTTTTTTTCTGTCTAACGAGAGGTCCGGGGCCCCCACGGAGTACATCATTATGAAAGAGGACCAGAAGGACAACATGATGGACAAGTTCTATGATTACGGAAATTATTATCTGGATCATAAAGACGCCGGATTCTTAACCTCTCCGGAAGAGACGGTGCGGGTTGAGAAGTATATAAGAAACAGCCACCTGCACAAAGTCGGCGTCTTTCACAGCCACCAGCGCCACCCTGCCATTCTGGCCAAGGTGGATGTTGATTTGCATCCTTCCCCGGAAGTGTGGCATTTGCTTATTTCGCTTCGGACCGTTGAATATCCGCAAATTCGTATCTTTTCGGTGGATTCCGCCAAGCGAGTGGGCGAAGTAGATATCCAATATACTTTATAAGGGGATGGTAAGGTGAGCAAGGAAACATCCATTGAGCTGCTGGAGCAGGAAACTGTACCGGATGATTTGATCCTGCTGATAAGGGAAATATTCAAGACGGACCGCTTCGGCCGCCCCGTCGTTACCGATGGAGAAATTTTGTACAATGGTTATCAGCTGCTGAAGCAAATGCCCCACGCGCTGGAGGAAGAAATTCTATATTACCGGTTCTATAAAGACCGGGAGCAGCGCTACGAAGCGCTCATCGCACCACATATGGTGGATCTGAAGCCGCAGCCTTTCAACATGGGCTCGGGACCTGATTCTAAGTACTTGTATTGTGGAGAGGAGCCTTCGCATTCCGTCAGGCTGTCACCCTACAAAATCTCCAAAATTCCTGTAACAGAGGAAATATATCATGAATATAACAGAAGCTATGAGGTATCAGGCAGCCGGTTCCCTGTGGTAAACGTGACTTGGTATGACGCCTTCATGTTCGCGGTCTGGTGTGATGCAGAGCTGCCCACTGAAGCTGAATGGGAATATGCCTGCCGCGGCGGCATCAACGGCCCTTTCTTCTGCGCCGAGGAGCATTTAGCCGCTCATGCCTGGTTCAGCGAGAATTCAAAAGGTTCTCTGCATGAAATCGCCCAACATTCCGCTAACCCATACGGGCTGTACGATATGCTCGGAAATGTATGGGAATGGTGTTTGGATACGTATGATAGTGAATTCTATCACAAGGGTGATGTACTGAATCCCGTCAACTTGATGGTTCCCGGCAACAAAAGCTGCCGGGGCGGAAGCTTTCACTCTTTTACAGATATGTGCCGTCCTGCGTTCAGACATCATGAGCCCGCTTCTTTTTACGCATATGACTTGGGTTTCAGAGTATCCAAAAGATAAATGGAGGTTGACCTATGTCCACAGTTAAAGTATTGATCCCGCAATTTTTGAGCCACCTGATTGAACAAAAGCAAGAACTGGAGATTGAGGCTGGCAGCATGGAAGAGTTGAAGACCTTCTTCCAACAAAGCTACTCCGAATTCGGCGAAAGAATCTGGACCGAAGAAGGAACGGCCAAACGGAATGTACTGTTCGTGCTTAATGATGAACTGATCAAGGCTAACAACGAGAATACCGAATTTGTTTCCGGCGATGAGCTTGGCATCATCCTGCAATTTGCCGGCGGCTGAAGCCCCTCTGCTAACAAACACTAATTAGAAAAGGATGTGTACCGCATGACCACTCATTCCGAAACGGAATTAACGCAAGACGAGCTCGCACGGTATAGAAGACAGCTGATCTTACCGGAAATTGGCCCCGAAGGACAACAACGTATCAAAAAGGCCAAAGTTCTGGTCATCGGCGCGGGCGGCATCGGCTCTCCGCTGCTGCTGTATCTCGCCGCCGCAGGCATCGGACATATAAGCATTTATGATCATGATGTTCTGGACCTGACTAATATGAACCGGCAAATCATTCATGATTCCGGCAATGTCGGCGTCCCCAAGGTACAATCGGCGGAGCAAACCTTGAAGCGTCTGAACCCCGGGTTACATTACGAGCTTCATGCGGAAAGATTAACCCGTGAAACCGCGCTGTCCATCGTGCCGGAATATGATATTGTCGTGAACGCCGTCGATAATCTGGATACCAGATATATGCTGAACGATGTCTGTGTAGAGCTTCGCAAACCTCTGGTGGAAGGAAGTATCTTTCACTTTGAAGGTCAGGTGATGCTCATCTCTCCGGACGAGGATAGTGCGTGCTATCGATGCGTATATCCGGAGCCTCAGGAGCCGCCCAAGAAACAGGAATTTGGTGTAATTGGCGTAACCCCGGGTATTGTGGGCACGCTTCAAGCGGCGGAAGTGCTTAAATATGTGGCCGGAACGGGTCGATCGCTCAAAAACCGAATGATTTATTTTGATTTATTATCTGCCAGCTTCCGCGAGATTGAACTGAAGCCTGACCCGGATTGTCCGGTATGTTCGAAATTAAAACAGCAGTCGGTTCTTCTATAGAACACATTCGCCAGCTGCAAAGGAGAACAAATTATGAAATCCATGCTGCGCCGTTTCGAACCTGTAGAGCTTAGCGCGGAAGAGATGGAAGAAAGCTTGATCTATGTTTGTTATGACCGGGTGATCTATCATTTTTTCAAAAGAAATCTGGGCATCCGCAACTTTTCCTGGCTGTTCTCGGACCGCTACTGGGGTTTCCATTATTCCGAAGCCAACGAACCGATCCAGCCGGTCCACAGTGGTCTTGCTTCTATCGTTGAAGCGCTTGGAGAGCATATCTCGGTATCCCCCTCTAAACTTGGGGAAGCGATACGTCCAAGACTTGCGGATGGCTGGAAAGCCAGTGCGATGGTCCGCTTCGAACGTCCCGACGGAAGCTCTCATTACACCAGCACTTTAATTGAAGGAATGGATAACGACATTGTCTTCTACACCAAAACCAACGAAACTTCTTCCCGGGCATGCCTGCCGCTGCCGCTTGAAGAATTCGCGGAACGATTGGCGAGAAATGAGGATACTACCGTCAGCCTGCAGTTCTTGCAGGCTTCCCCGGCTCTGCTGAACAGTCTGCAGGGGGAAGGTGTTGCCCTTTATCAGCGGATTCATCAGCTGCTCTACAACCACGACGGACCACTAACCTTAACCACAGACGGTCTGGATGAGCTGTTAGCCGACATTGACAAGCGCAGGCAGGAATTGCTCACCCCGCCTTTAAGCAAGAGAGATCAACTGAGAATGCATAAGCATGTGGCGAATAAAATAGAGCCTTTATTGTGGGCCTGGTCCTCCATTGCGACCGATCCGGAATGTGCGGCGCTGCTCGGGGATCACCGCTCGCATGCCTTGATTGCAGCCATAAACAGCATCTCCATCCGGTTAAAGGCCGTTTTGAAATGGACCAGTCTTATTTGCTCCCGTCCGAGGCCCGGCTTTCTGGATTCCTATGTGCAGGAGTTCTCGGAATTGATCCAGGAATTCAGGGTATTGCAGAACCTTGCTGCCGAAGCAGACAAGATACTTTTAAGCTCAGCGGCTGGCGGAGACCAGGAAATGATGATAGGAGAGGAAAGTCATGAACAATAAACTTGCAGGGATCTTCAGCGGACTCGTTTCTCCGGAGACTCTGCAGCAAATCGCCTGCCAATATGATGATATCGCCGATACAAATATCAAAGAACTGGGCGTGGATTCTCTCGCGATTATGGAGCTTGTGCTACGGATTGAAGAATCACTGGATATTATCATTGATTACGAGACATTCTCGGTGGAACAAGTGGCAACACCGCGCCTTATTATGAATATGCTGGCATCCGGACAAGTCAGCTGACAGCTACCGTACATATTCGTACGCCCCACTACCATTTGAATGCGAGGTATAATTATGGCCCATCGAACAGTTTCTATTTTTTCGGACGACGAAACCGGTCCTCTGCTGGCCGATGCCGCGCAAAGAGTCGGCGTAGAGCCGCATTTGTTTTTTGTCAAACCGCCTTCCAAACCGTTAAGGCATCCTTGGCATCAGGCAGATCCTTATCTTCCTCCAGAGCAGCTTGGGAAAGTGATACAGGAAGCAATGGGAACTCCGCTCGGCATCGTGTCGTGCATCGAACAATTGTCAGTGAACTTAGCCCGAACGGCCGAATGGCTCGAGATTTCCCCCGGTCCGGTTACCGCATGTGAAATTTTGCGCAGCAAATCGCGGATGAAATCCGTTTGGGAAACGGCAGGTGTGCGCACTCCATCTTCCGCCCTGATCCAGCGTACTTCAGAGCTTCAATCCGCTCGCTTGGATTATCCCGTTATCGTCAAGCCCACGCATGGCGCAGCAAGCGCCGGGGTACGAATTGTCGGCAATGAGCAGGAGCTTGTGAAACAAATCAGGCAAATTTTCCGTTTCAATGCGACGACCCTGGGCAACGAAGCGGTGGAACAGCCCGGAGCGCTGATTGAAGAATATATCGACGGTGAGGAGTACTCCGTGGACACGATCTGGTACAAGGGCCAGCCTCTAATGGACGGAATTATGAGCAAAGGAAATCCGCAGGGTCCCACCTTTCCGGACCGCTTATATTTCACCGACCCATCCCTTGACGAAGAGATTGAACAGCAATTGCTGGCCCTGTCCCATGCCGCCGTAAGTGCGGCCGGTGTGTATAGCGGAGCGAGTCATACGGAAATCCGTATGCGCAAGCAGGAGGGTTATGTGCTGGAGGCGGCTCTTCGCCCGGGCGCGGGCGGATGCTTCTACGAATTATTCGAGCGGGCCACTGGCCTTCCATTCTCCGAAGCCTTTATTCTGGCTTCTCTTGGAGCACATTCACCGGATGATATCCGCTATCTGAAAGAACTGTCTTCAAGGTCGGCCAAGCATAAGACACGGATGTACTGGTACAACATGGGCTATAAGGGCTACGGCATCATTAACAGCATTCACGGAATCGAGAAGGTGTTGTCCAATCCTTATGTGAGCAAGCTGGCGATCCGCAAGAATACCGGCGATTACCTTAGCCCGGAAAGCGACTCCTTTGCTTATTTCGGCTGGATTACGGGACAATTGCCCGAGCCGGATCCGGCTCTGGATTACCATGAATGGCTTAGCCGGCTGGAGACCTCAATTGAAATTGGTTACAAAACAAGCTGACCGGATATTACGGAGGGAGAATCATGAACTTTCGGTTTACAAATCCCAGAATGTTATTGCCACTTGGAGTTCTGATTACCAACATAGGGAACGGTATGTATACTTTGGCTGTCGGCAAACTGCTGTACGATCAGACCGGCTCCTCCACTCCCTTTGCGCTGCTGCTGATGATGGAAGCGGTATTGACCTTCTCCACTCAGGCAATTGCCAGCTCCGCCGTTGACAGAGGACGTGCCAAGCAATGCGCATTTATCGCCGAATCGATACGCGGCTTAGCGGTTTTGACAGCAGCCGCGTTCGTATTCGCCGGTCATCCGGCAAGTATCTTGCTCGCTGCGGTCATTATCAACCTGCTGCGCCCGTTCTACAGAACGGCCAGCTTCGCCATCGGCCCCATGATTGCCGACGGCAAGCAGCTGGCCGTTTATAACGCCCGGACCAGCACCTTTTTTCAGATTGGACAGTTCTTGGGAGCCGGTATCGCCGGTGTGGTTATTTCATTCCTGTCACCCGAAGTGGCCATCGCCCTTAATGGTATCTCCTATCTTCTGTCAGCACTCTGTATAGGTTTAGCAGCCATTCCGGGACAAAAGCTCAGAGCCCGTCAAGGCAGCGGGTTCGGCTCCGCTCTGGCCTCCATCAGTCCCAAGCGCTTTTGGCGGGAATGGACCGATCTGCTTGCGCTGGTGCTCAGAAAAAATGCAAAAGTACTGGGATTGGCCGTGCTTTGCACTGCCGATTTCATCGTTGTTTCCTTCATCAACATTTCCTATGCGCCAATTCTGGAGACTATGGATGCACCCTCCTGGTGGCTATCCGTATGGGATTCCGCCTTCTCGATTGGCGCCATTGCCGGGGCCTATCTATTCGGAAGGATGGATCATTCCCAAATCCGTATGAACCGCACCGCGCTGGCTCTGGTTGTGCAGGGACTGAATATTGCCGCAATCGGACTCATGAACCACCCGGTCTGGCTCTCGCCATTGATGCTGTTTCTAGGAGTCTCCAATGCTTTCTCGGTATCGAGCTTCACTTATTCGCTCCAGCTTACAGCGCCGGCGGAGTTCCATGGAAGAATATCCGGCATCCGGCAGTTTTTTATTTCCGCGGCCACAATGCTTGTAATTCCGCTGCTGTCCTTCGCCATGAACGGAGGCGTGTCATTGTCCTCCTTGCTCGCCGGCGTAATATGCCTCGGCGTTGCTTCCGTGGTTCTACTCTATTTATCGCCGCTGCTGAGCCGTCCCTTAAACCATTCCGGCTCTATAACGGGTGAAAAGGAGGTGAGCTGATGCTTGCGCAGGCTCTCGTTGCCTCCGCCCGGCGCAACTCTGCCAGGGCAGCCGTCCGGTATGGCGGTCAAACCCTCACCTACGAGAAACTGATTACCGAAGCCAGTGCCGTTGCAGCAGAGCTTCGCCGGCTCGCGGACCGGATGAAGCTGCAGGAAGATGAACCGGTCTGCGGACTGCTGTTCAATCATGGCATTCCGGGAATTATCGGGGTCGTTGCTTCCGTTCTGGCCGGACTTGTCTATGTGCCCCTGGATGCCTCTTATCCATCGGGCCGGTTATCACAGATTGTCCGGCATTCGGGAGTCCGCATTATGGTTACCGACCTTCTTGGATTGGCAGCTGCAGAAGCCATCGGCTCCGGGCATCCTTTTCCGGCCGAAATTGTAAGGGTTGATGCTCTCTCCTCCAAGCCAGACAGTAAACCTGAAATTCCGGAAAAGGTACATAAGCGTCTATATCTGCTGTATACCTCCGGCTCTACAGGCGTACCCAAAGGTGTGGTCCAGCAAGGCGCGTCTATCGTCCATTTTGCAGAGTCCTATATCCGCGAGGTGGGTATTACCGCAGATGACCGGCTAACTTTATTCTCTACCTTTGGTCACGATGCCGCTGTGGTAGACATTTTTGCCGGACTGTTGTCAGGTGCTTGTCTGTATCCCCTGGATTTGCGCATTCCAGAGAATCTGTTAAGATTACCCGGCTGGCTTGAGGGCTACGGCATCACCGTGTGGCACAGCGTGCCGAGCCTGTTCCGCACGTTCTTCACCTCTGTCCGCCGGCTGCCTCAGCTCCCTTCTCTGCGTCTTGCCGTCCTGGGGGGAGAAGCGCTCCGCGCTGGCGATTACAGCCTATGTTCAGGGAAGCTTCCCGGCACGAAGTTGTACAGTCTCTACGGACAGACCGAATCCTCTTATTCAGCCGGGCAATTCATATCCAGCACCGGGGATGCTTCAGCTGTTGGGTTGCCGCCCGCCGGAACGAAGCTGCTTATTGCTCACGGAGAAGGGAGATTTACCGTTATCTCTCCACGGGGGAGCTTAGCGCAAGAAAGCTGCGACCTCCTGCGGACTTATGAGATTGCGGCGGGTGAACTGCTTATCGCGTCTGCCTTTGTAGCTGAAGGATACTTTAATGCCGCAGATTCATCGGAGGAAGCATTTATTACCTCCCCTACATTCGGTACCATCTATCGGACCGGTGATATGGCCGAGATGGACGATACCGGCAGGATCATGTTCAGAGGAAGAAGAGACGCGCAGATCAAAATCCGGGGATACCGCATTGAGCCGGGAGAGATCGAGTCGCATATTTTAACCATGGCAGGAGTGAAGGAATGCGCGGTGCTCCCCATAGTGCGGGACGGGCAGACCACATTGACAGGATTCATTCAGGCCGACCGCGCCCTGTCACTTGCCGCGGTTAATCTTTGGTTGTCCCAACAGCTGCCTGATTATATGCTGCTCTCCGAAGTTATAATGAAAGAACAATTCCCTCATACCTTAACCGGCAAGATTAACCGGAGAGGTCTTGCAGATAAATGCGGCCAGATGATTATTAACTAGAACATAAAGGGCTGGACCAGGGTATCCCCCAATCCAGCCCTTTTGCCTAACCTGTGTTAAGGCTCAATCCCCCACACCAGCTGGCCATTCATATATCCGGTGACCTGCTCATTGTTAACAAATTGACTGGCGGAGGCTTTGAACGAGTAATCGTTAGCCTGGTTGTAATTGGACCAGTCGGTTTTGGAGAAGCGGGTCTGGATTTCTGCGCTCTGGCCGGGATTCAGTGTTCCAGCCGAACTTGTGAAGCCAATTTCCAGCGCATAATCGGCACCGGTAACCGGGGTTGCCAGCTTGATGAATTTGCTGGTGACATTCGCGCTTCCGGCACTGGACCAGTCGATCCAGAAGCTCTGGTCTTTCTCGCCGTCAATTGTATAGTAATACCGGAGCTTCACATTACTGAGCTGAACCGCCGAATTGCCGGTATTGACGACTTTGAACTTGGCAGAAATCCCGTTGGTGGAGGCACTCGTGTTGCCGTTAAAAGCCTGAATTGCCAAGCCGCCCGTTGGTAGCGGAACACTGCTATCTGCTACATTTACCGTAAGCACAGCGTTATTTCCTCCGTTAAAATGGAAGGTGATTACATTCTGGCCGAGCGGCAGCGTAGAGAGATAGGATTTCTTCAAGACAATCGTTGCGCCTGATGCCGTATAATCCTGGCCCGATACAAGCGTGTTGCTTCCATTCGTCAGGTTTGCAAGCTGATGTCCGTTTAAGGTAAGGGCTACGGAAATATCCTGCGCTTGGGCCGTTGCTTTATCAAAGGCCGCGCTCACAGGTGCAATAGATGCACTTGGCGTTGTATCGACAATTGTAACTTTCAATACGGGATCTTGTCCCTGATTGAAATCAAAGACAATCGAATGCTCGCCAACGGAGAGCGTTGCCAGGAATGACTTTTTCAGCAGCAGCGTATTTCCGCTTACAGTATAATCCTGCGTCGCGGTCAAGGCATTGCCCCCTGCCCGGAGGGCAGTTAACGTATTGCCGTTAGCATTCACGGTTATGGCTTTGTCGCTCTGAGCCGCTGCATACTTGTTAAATTCGATACTTGCAGGTGTAATGGATGCACTTGGGTTTGGATTATTGACACTCAAATCGGGCAGCTCATCCAGCGTAATGACATAATTGCTCTGATATAGCGTGGTCAGTGTAGCCGGATAATTAAAGGCAGAACTCATGAGATGCTCGCCATACCACGGCAGGAAATAGAGCCAGCCCGACTTCTCCTCGGTCAGATTCTGTACGCTTGGGACAGTATCGTTCTCGGTCATGGCTACCATTTTGGTGCCGCCGGTTAGATCCACCAGCTGATAGAATATCGAGGTAATGGCATCCTCATTGGGCACACCCGACAAACCGTCATAGCGGTTGTAGACGGTATTGTATTTATCGTACCCGACAATATCCACCTGATCGTCACCGGGATACCAGGCGGGAGAAGTGCTGTACACATAGCTGTTATACGTCCAGATCAGGTTGTGCAGGTCATAGGTTTCTGTAAGCTCGGTATAGAGCTGATCCCACAGCTGTTTATATACCTCTGCGCCTGCCGATGCCCACCAGAACCACGCGCCTTGCCCGTTCAACCCGCCGTTACCTTCGGCCTCGTGATAGGGTCTGAAAATAACCGGCACGTTGTTATCCTGCAGAATCTGCAGCTGCTCCGCCAAATCGGCTATGGCCAGCTGTACGTATTGGTACTCTTTCGTCCCGGGAATGACTGCATTGGCTGTATTAAAATTAGTTTCCGTCGGCTTATAGGTGGCTTCCTTCCAATCCACAAATTCCCCCAGCTGATAGGCGGTGAAATCCCGGGGAACAGTGAGATGCCAGCTGTTAGTCGCAATCCCGCCCCGGTTGTTCACCCAGTCGATCATCCGCGCGGTTGTACCGTCCTCCCAGCCGTATAGCGGATTATAGTTCATCAGATCGAACCCGCGGATGGCCGGATACTTGCCGGTTAAATTGTGAATCCAGTCGAACTCCAGCTCGGAATTCCCGTCATTGCCTCCCCCGTAAATCTCCTGCTGGCCGGAGATCATATGGTTGCCGTAGACCTCTGTCAGATAATTCATCAGCAGCTGAGTTTCCGGTGTAGCTTGAGCATCACTGAGAACAGGCTGCACATTCAGGGGGTCCAGATCGGCAACATCCACAGTGAAGCTGTCAAAGTAAGCGAAGCCCCAGCCCGCCTTCAGCTGGATGGTGTTACTGCCCTGATTCAGCTTGTGATAGCCAAAATCGAAATCCGACCAAGTGGTCGTGTAAGGCAGCATATACGAACCCTTCGTAACACCGTTAACGTTCAACGATTGAAGCCGGCCGTCTGCGCTAAGCTCCTGCATATAACGGGTAGAGATCGTGTACATGCCTGTTTCCGGGACCGTCACATTGAAGGTAATGGTGCCTGAATTCTGCATCCAGACAAAACCGCTCCCGGTGTAGCCGGGCTTAGGTTGTCCGTAAATTTGGGTCGTCACTTGAAGATCGGAGGTGAGCTGAGCATTTTCGCTTTCAATTGTGAAAAGTGCGTTGTCTGCATGAACGGGCGGCGCTGTCATCACTCCAAGCAGCAGAGTAAATGCCAGGATCATTGTGCTTGCCTTCTTGAGCAAATTTTTCATTTCCACCTTTCCTCCCCATAATAAAATGGTAAATACTTGATCAATCTATTAAGTCTTGGATACGCTTTCATAGCAAAGATAACATACATTCCATATTTTGTAAATCGTTGAATATTGAAAATAATGTACCCTGCTGCAGGCGCACTAAAAAACTCCCGCTAATAGATTAGCAGGAGTTTCTATAGAGAGGTCCAACATTAATCATATAAGACTTCAATCATTTGCCTTGTCTTCGCCAGCTGCTCCACAGTTAAATCATGCTGGGCAGAGGCATATACGCTAAAGACAATATCGAGCACAAATAACTGGGCAAATCTCGAGCTTGTTGCTGCACTGCGAAGCTTTGCTTCCGGCGCACGTGATGTAAATAAAGAAACATCCGCGAGCTGGGCAAGCTTGTTATTTCCGGGACGGGTAAGGCTGATCGTTTTGATTCCCTGCTCCTTAGCCCGTTTCGTTAATTGAATGACCTCTCTCGTCTCACCGCTATACGAAATCCCCCAGAAGACGGCGTTTTCTGATTTCGTAGCCATGGCTGCTGCCAATAAATGACGGTCTGAAATCGCATATACATTTTTGCCGAGCCTAAGCCATTTCTGTGCTGCATCCTCTGCAATGATGAAAGAGGCGCCAATCCCATACACATAAATAACCTCTGCCTGTTGTAACAGGCGCACGGCCTGCTCAATAGATTGCGCATCCAGCTGGCTGGCCGTATTCTGAAAGGTCAATATGGTATTCGACAGCATTTTATCAATGATAGAATGCACGGTTTCATTCGATTCAACATCAAAGTAGCCCACATAATTCGTGTTCTCTACTTCAGCGGATAAACGGATCTTCAGAGCGGGGAAACCCTCGATACCCACTGACCGGCAAAAACGGACAACCGCTGCACTGCTTGCCTCCGCTTTAGCCGCTAACTCATGTATGGTCATATGCATCACTTCTTTTGCATTGGCAAGGATATACTCAGCTACTTTTTTTTCTGATTCCGGCAGTTCATTTAATACCAGTTCAATTTGGGAAATCATGCTTCCTGCTGCCAAGTTCTAAGCTCCTCTCCTAAGGCTATTCTCCTTATTGTATCAAAATAGAGGGGAGTAATCATTAAGTAGCAGCTGTGAAGCTAAAGCGCCTTCCGCCTTGTCTGACGTAATCTAGTAGAGGAAGGTCCTCTTCTATCACATGACCAATCACATTCACAGCTTCATGTGCCGGCAGGTCCGTTAATGTGATCTGTAGCTCATGTTCATAGCGGCCATACAAATAATTATCGACGGTAACCGTTCCTCTAGGCCGCTTGTTCGTATGCATAGGCGCAATACTTCGGGTCATTACAAAACGTTCCTGATCTGTCCGGGCAGTTTCTGAGCGAATCACATCACGGGCAGCATCCAGGCGGTTCCGGTGAACCGTATCCCAAAGGGCATAAGGCAGTTCTTGGGTTACCCGCAAAGGAATAATCCCATCTTCATACCGCTGAAATTGAATCTGAGACCCTTCGGAAAGGGTTAAATCGCCAACGAAAATTTTGTCCACCGCACAATCCTTCTCTAATTCCAGATAAGCTAGAAAAGAAGATTGATTCCTGTGCTTCTCTAAGGTAGGCAAGCTATGAAATAACGGTTTTCTCTTTAGCCCGTCTCCCGGAATAAAGGCCATAGTCGTAATGCCTTCCGCTTGCAGCCATCTGTTCTTCGCTATAAATGCTTCTTTATCCAGACCTGTCTCAGGGCGGGGATAATAATTATGCCAGGCCTGGGTATTCTCAAGACAAATATGATGCTCTTGTAAGTCAGCCAAGAATTCTGGTGTTAAGGTGCTGGCGTTTAAGGCGATTTTCATTTGTTGTGAGTAGGCAGCGATTTCATCGGCGCTAAAACCAAAATCCATCCGCAAACCTGTAACACCAGCATCCAATAGAAAGGGAAATGAAAATTTCTCCAATGCTTTTCCGGAAATATCCGCCATCAGGTTCATTCCTAACCGCCGGGCAGCGTTGGCGATCTCCAGCAATTTCTCCTTCAATTGTCCGATATCATCCTCCGGCATATGAAGGGATGTGAATATCTCCGTACAGCCTGCAGCCTTCATTTGTTCCATATACTTGACGTTGTCTTCTAACGTGCGGTCCGCTACAAAAATTGAAATTCCGAGCACTGGAATCACCTCATTATTTCAGTTCAAGTTAATCCTGTTCTGCCATAGCCTCTTTGGGTGTGCCGAAGAGATAAGTGGCGATAAATCCGCCAGCGTAAGCCGCAATTAGCCCTATGACGTATTTCAGCCATAATCCATTGGCGATCAAGGGAATTAACGCAACCCCGGAAGGACCAATGGCAATCGCTCCAACGTTGCCGAATAAGCCAATGACCGCACCGCCAATCCCTCCGCCAATACAAGCTGTAATAAACGGCCGGCCCAGCGGTAAGGTAACCCCGTAAATCAATGGCTCGCCGATTCCCAGAATACCAACCGGAAGTGCGCCTTTAATCATGTTTGTTAATGATTTATTCTTCTTGCAGCGAATCCATAATGCAATGGAAGCCCCAACTTGACCCGCACCAGCCATAGCCAGCATCGGAAGCAACAGCGTCATCCCTGAATCATTGATCATCTCAATATGAATCGGCGTCAATACCTGATGCAGTCCTAACATAACAAGCGGAAGGAACGCTGCTCCTAATACGAAGCCTGAGAATGCACCGCCAACCTCTAGCGTCCAGTTGATAGCTCCGATTAAATTGGTGGAAATAAATCCGGCGAATGGCATAATGAAAAATATCGTAATCAGACCCACGACTAGTAAAGCTATTGTAGGCGTAACAATAATATCAACGGCATCTGGAATCACTTTACGCAAATATTTCTCGACGATGGATAGAATCCATACGGCGATTAGAACGCCGATAACTCCACCCTGCCCTGCCGTTAAGGGTGCACCCGTAAATATATTAAAAATGGGCAGGTCAGCTGTAACCCCTGTTAAGAGCGTCACCCCGCCGATCACGCCACCAAGCGCAGGAGTAGCTCCAAATTCTTTAGCTGCATTAATACCGACGTAAATCACCAGGTAACTGAAAATTGCGTTTTTGATTACATTTAAGATCGTTACATACTGCTGCCAGGTTGCAGTGTCTAAGTTGCCCGCTGTAATATTGTTAGCTAGAATTGAGCCAATACCCGCAATTAATCCGGCTCCAACGAACGCAGGGATAAGCGGAATGAAAATATTCCCGATCTTCCGTAAAAAGTTTTTGAACGGCGTATCATTCTTCTTTTTAAGCTGCGCTTTCATTTGTGCGCCTTTGGCCTGTAATTGTTCAGCCGAAATAGTACTTTCGCCCGCTGTAGCACTCTCTTCAAGCACGATACCGAACTCTTCAGCCACCTTGGTCACGACCCCGGGTCCGAGAATGACTTGATACGTATCATCATCCACCACACCCAGAACCCCGTCGATTTGCTTCAGCTCTGCTTCGGCGATCCGGCTGCGGTCCACAACCGTTACACGAAGACGGGTCATACAATGGGTATACGAGGATACATTCGCTCGGCCACCGATAGCCCCTAGTATTTTGACCGCTAAATCATGATATTTGCTCATGTTTTTGCCCCTTTCTTCTTATCGCTTTATTGAATCGCCTGACGTACGAAGCCTTGTGATTCTTCGAGCCGTTGCACAGCTTCTTCTTTAGACAGTCCCGCCAGAATCATAACAATGGCAATCTTCGGCTTCTGATCGGCCTGCTGCAGATAATCCTCTGCCGTTTCAGCGTCACAGTCTGTCGCATCCATAACAATCCGTTTGGCACGTTCAACAAGCTTTTCATTCGTTAGCTGTACATCCACCATTAGATTTCCATACACTTTGCCCGTACCGATCATCGAAGCTGTAGACAGCATATTGCAGATTAATTTCTGCGAACTACCGGCCTTTAAACGTGTTGACCCGGTCAAAACTTCCGGCCCGTTTACGACTTCTATCGCAATCCTGGCTATTTTACCAATCGCTGAATCCTTGTTGCAGCTTACGGCTACAGTTGGTGTACCAATAGAATTGGCATATTCTAATCCGCCGATAACATATGGTGTGCGTCCGCTGGCGGCAATTCCGACGACTACATCTTGGGCTGTCAGCTTAATGTCCTGTAAATCCTGCACCCCTAATTGTTCGTTGTCCTCTGCACCTTCGACTGCCTTGATAAACGCCCTCTCTCCCCCGGCAATTAGCCCGATGACCTCCTCTGGTGTTGTTCCAAAGGTTGGCGGACATTCAACAGCATCCAGTAAGCCGATACGTCCGCTTGTTCCAGCCCCCATATAAATTAAGCGTCCGCCTTGTTTGATCGCCATGGTAATCACTTCTACTGCTTTGGCAATTTGCGGAATCTCTTGTTTAACCGCTTGTGCGACCTTGTGATCTTCTTCATTCATCACTTCCAGAAGTTCAAGAGGAGTTAATTCATCCAGGTTCATTGTTTTCTTATTGCGGGTCTCTGTTGTCAAATGCTCTAACATGATTTCCTCATCATCCTTTTCTGTTTATGAAATCGCTCTCTAAGTGAAGAATAGCATTACTGAAATATTATTTCAACATTAATTTTGTTTAATTGAAATTTAATGTCAATAAGAGGTTGGGTACGCAAAAAAGAGCCTGCCCCAAAAGCTACTATTGGCATCTGGGACACCTTCAATTCTTAAGTAAGATCAACGTGTGCACTTGAGTGGGCGCTCCGCGAACGGACTGTTTAAGCGGAAAGCGAATCTTCAATCTTTTAAAAGCACAAAAAAAAAGAAACCGCTCCTGTGTAAAATGGAGGCACTACCCAACCATTTCAAATCAAAGGAGAAGTTTCTTACTTTTATACAATCAACAAACCATGGACCAACCCAATTACAAACCACCCAACCGGTACGTATAAGTCTTGCTGTCGTTCTTGCTGCTCGTAAATTCAAATCGCAATTCTGATTTATCATCACCACTGCCAGTGAATTTGATTCCATCATATTTGAATCCCGGCATATCCATAGGGTTAATTCCGAACTCTTTGTAGAGAAGGATCGCCCGGTTAGCTCCGGTATCAATCAGCGTCAGCAGGCCTTCTTGTGAAGAGCGGGCAACCAGATAATTCTCGCCTATGGCTTCAATGGCGTAGGTTTGCTCCGGGGTACCTGCCAGCTTCGAAACGTTCCAGGTTTGCAGGACGGAAGCATCCGGAGCAATCAAACGGACCGTGTGGCCATCGTTCATAACTGCGTTACCGCCATATGTCTTCAATTCCTCTGGAGAGAACTGCCAATAATGCGCTGTAGACTGGCGCAGGATGGCCCCTTTTTTGACAAAAAGGTTGAATACCGTCAGGTTCACCGAAGGTTCACCGCTCGAATTCTGAATCGTCACTAAATCCGCATCTTCTGAAATCTTCACCGATGTCAGCTGTGTGCCCGCAATATAATAGGGTTCAAGCTTGGCTGTGGATACGCCTATTGAGTGAATAACTCCGGCTGCATCCCGTTTATATAAAGTGCCGTTTACTCCGTTTAAGAAATATGCATCCTTGTTTATCTGACCGTCGCCGACAAATTCAGGATAGCTAATGAGCGCTTCACGGCTGTCCGCATTCCATTTCAGTGATCCGCCAATGGCATCATTCACGAACCGCAGCGGGATGTAGAGCTGCTTATTCACCTGCTGGAAGGCCGCGGAATACGTGATTTGTTTCCCGTTCACCGTTGCAATGCGGCTCCCGATCTTCATGCTGCCCTTCGTGAACAGATTCCCGATGGTAATCATTTTGGAATGTTCATCGTAACTGACCGTTGCCCCCCTGACATAGAGCATGTCCAGCGAGAGCATTACCGTTCCATTCATTAGGGTGGCTCCTCCTGCTGAAGAGGTGATCTGCGAGTTGTTCAAATAGATACGAATAGCCGGTAATTTCGCGGTCTGTGCTGTACTAGTAGCTGCTGCTTCCATAGCGGGGGGATGAACAACACCTGTTACAAGAACACTAAGACCAATGATCTGCAGAATTTTTTTAAAAGTAATCATAAAGAGCCCGCCCCTTCCTTTCTCAGAAAATACCATATCTCAAATCATAGCATATAGCGGATAGAATACAAAAATTAAATGGTAAACTGAGAATAGTCAGGAAGGCGGGACGGGCAGTAAGTATTAGTTATCTCACTTCTTGACGGACACCCGAGGCGCTTGCCTTACGGATCGCATCCATCAGACGATGCACGCGGATCGCCTGGGTGAAATCGGGCAATTCCACCTCTTCCCCGTCAAGCCGCTGCGCCAGTCGGGCATAGAGATGAGCCACATTGTACCCGGGACCGGGAGGCAGATGCCGTACCAGTGAAGTATACATTTCTGGTGTTTCCAGTATCTCTGTCTCACCGGAAGTTCGGACGAGCTGAAGCTTCAGCCGGTCCATCTGAAACATTAGCTGATCCTGCGGAGTGATGACCAATTCACCACCGGTTCCGATGATCCTCAGCGTAAATCCAGGGGCACCGCCATTAACAAACTGGGCCGAAATTAGTGCATTCTGTGCCAGCTTCCCGTTAACGAGCACGTGATCCGGTGCATTTGCGGTCACTGATGCACCAGTCTCCAGTACGTGAACTTCAAGATACTGCGTGTCCAGCTTACCGGATACCTCAACAAACGGTGCGACCATATATTCAATCGCATCAAGTACATGCGCTGCCCCGATCGTCAGTTGGTCTGCCCCGTTAGCTTCATCCAGCAGATAGACATGTGCCTGGTCCACTGTTCCGTTCGAGGTAGGAAATACAGGCAGGGTAACTAATGTATTCACAGCCAATATTCGGCCAACAGCACCTTCTGTGATCAAGTCCCTGGTGTAGCGGACAGTTGGATTGGCCCGGGCCTGTAGGCCCGTCACATGCTTCACTCCCCGTTCTTCCGCAAGTTCCAGCAGCGCTTCCGCCTCCGCAGTAGTCCGGGCCAGCGGCCACTCACTGTATACATGCTTACCGGCATCCAAGGCTTCGCGGAGCAGCAAATCATGTTCGGGCACTTTCACAGCTACCACTACAACATCAATTCCAGGCTGCCCTGCCATCTCTAATGTTCTTGTATAATAAGAGCCAATGCCGTGGAGCTCAGCTGCCGCCTGTGCGCTTTCTGCACGCGTGCCGGTCACTGCCTTCACCTCATAATTCTCAAGCGCTGCAAGTGCGGGAATGTGAGCCAATCCACCCCATCCGCCTGCTCCGACGATTCCTGCTCCCCATGCTGTTTTTTTTCTCCATAGCCATATATTATTACCTCCACATTTTAGCGTTGTACTGACACGATTGAATATAACCGTTATAATCAAAACAAAAAAGTACGCACTTTTTCGTAATATAGTTACCATTTGGGTACGTTGAAGGAGATCGATAATCATGACATATGAGCCTAACGAGGGGAATGCTAACGCTAAACCCGGCAATACAAAGTACCACAATCCGACCGAAGCCACACTGGAGCGGATCGGCGGCAAGTGGAAGACAGCCATTCTCTGCCTGCTGGCCGAGCAAGGAAGCATGCGTAACGGAGAGATGCTTCGCACGCTGTCACCCGTCACCCAAAAAATGCTTACCCAGCAGCTCAAAGAGCTTGAAGCAGACGGGCTTATTCTCCGGACCGTGTTCTCGGAAGTGCCTCCTAAAGTGGTATATGAGCTGACGGACAGCGGACGGTCTCTCGGGATGGTCCTTGATCCGCTTTGTGAATGGGGCAAACGGTTTGTTAATACAATAAAGCGGGACACCCGCACGGGGATTAAATAAATCTAAAAAGCCTCTGTCATTCAAAATGACAGAAGCTCCTTCACCCGGCAGACCTCACAGCCTCCAGTACAAATAACTTTATGTATCTTAAGCCTTAAACAAAATAACAATTTCGGTAATCAGGATCAGCCCGGCAGCAGACACGCCCAGTGAATTAATGATTGTCAGTGCGTCCGGGTAGTTCTCTTTCCGGAACTGTGAACAGAGCGAAACCGTCCATAATACGCTGAAAAAAAGCCCGGCTGACCCGCAGCCATGCTCATTCAGCACTTGTCTTCTGCGTTGAAAGAACCGGCCCAGTCCGGCAAAAGTGAACACCATATAAATAATAAGCTCAGCCGATGAAATGGCAATGACCTCGCCTGCAGAAAAAAGATGCATTAATGCGTACTGAATGCTAAAACCCATAATTACAAGCATGTTAAAGGAAACCTTGTGTAAACTCAAGTCTTCTTCCTCCCTTTGCGTAATAATGTATACAGCATTTAGATAACGCTTACATTATAATTGTAATCGTTTTCCTTTTCTGTGATTAATGACGCTTCCGGCCTATTGGATACTATGCATTGTGGGTCTTATCAGCCAAACATTGCACACACAAAAACCGGGCTGCTACGGTAACAGCCCGGTCTCTCTACAGATCCATAAATAGATCATGATTATTTTACCGCTTTAATAGGGAGAATGCGGCACCAGAAGCATCCAACCGGGATTCGCTAATGACACAGGCAAGCATGATGGACTCCTGCAGCCGGCTATGCCATATATCGCCCAGATCAATTACTTGTGACCAGCCAAGTTCGTGAAGTAGCTTAACGGTCTGTGCTTTGGCTCCTGTATCATTCCCCGAAACGAACATGACAGGAACTCCCTCCGTGAATTGGGGATGAACCATCCTCGCAGCGTTCACCGTATTGAGTGTTTTTACCACGCGGCTTGCGGGCAGCCAGCTTTGAACAGATTCTCCAGCAGACGTATCGTTATGAATAAGCTTTGGACCTCTATCAAAGTGAACAGCGTTACTTATATCAATTACCGTTTTATTGTTCAGGTGCTCCGGGTCAAGAGTATCCAGCACATCCTTCATCCCCGCCCAGGGAAGAGCCAGAATAACAAGCTCCCCGTATTGTGCAGCTTGATTGAACGTGCCGACATGGCCCTTAGCTCCTGTTTCCTCCATCCATTCAAGATGTCTGGAATGCTCCGGTTCACGGCTGCTGATGAAGCACACATGTCCTGCCTGAATCAGCCCGCGTCCCAAAGCCTCCCCCGTATGGCCTGCTCCAAGAATTCCAATCCTCATTCTGCTTCCTCCTCTACTTATGGAAGATTATAAAGACTGCTCAGGCTGCAGGCCATACGGCACTTTTAAGTTCCCTCTGCCCTATCACCGGGAATGGATGTATACTATAGACAAGATTCCGGGGGTGAATATAATGCCTGTTCAACTTAATGATTGCCCTGTAGAAGCCGTATTCTCCATGTTGAGCGGCAAATGGAAGATACCGATTTACCGCTATCTTTACCATCATGCAGAACCTTTGCGCTACAGCCAGCTATTGCATCACCTGCCCTCTGTCTCTAAAAAAATGCTGACCGAGCAGCTCCGGGAGCTTGAAGGCGATGGAATCATTACAAGAAAAGTATATCCGCAGTTTCCGGCTAAGGTCGAGTACTCGCTAACCACACGCGGCCGATCCATGATCACCTTTCTTGATCTGATGAGTGAATGGAGTCTACAACACTCACACCTCAAATAGCTCCCAGAAAATCAATCACTGCCTGCGTCTTCTTATCGCCGTTCTTCTCCAGAAGCAACAGGAAATCACCAAGCTGTGTCAGCAGCCTGCTGCCATCGGTCTGCTCAGGACCGGCTTCGGAAAGGGTATTATCATAAGCGATAACCGCTTCTTCATTGATGACCTGTGTCTTCTGGTCGAACAACGGGGTATTGGGGGTTCCATAGAACACATACCTTTTGGATACTTCAAAAGCTTTTTTCATCGCCGCATTACGGTTAGAGTTCTTGTAGGTCTGTACAAAGGCTTCATATTGCACTGCCCGTTCCACGACTTGGTACCAGTCAATCTGTAAAGTTCCGTTGATCACAGACGGCTGCTCCGACTCTGCTGCCATCAGATCAATGTAAGCCTGCAGATCTTTGCTGATGTACGGCTTGAATACTTTGAAGCTCTTGTAATGGATAACCGGTACAAACTGGCCGCCGTCCGTCCCCAGCTTATAGTCCATGGCCGTCAAGTCCTGCAGTACCACGCGGGAATCGAACTTCTTCACCTTGGAGCGCGCCAGCACCATGGTCATGCCGGAGGTGAATATGCTTTTGATATCCTTTTGAATGGCAGGTGTATTCATGCGTTTGGTGGCTGTGGGCAGATAAGCTTTCAAAGCATTTTCCAGATGCAAAACAGCCAGATTGGCCTCTGCCTGCGTCATTTGACTAATACGGTTAACTAAGGTCGCCTGGGCCAGACTGAGCGTGGAAGGCTTCTTCACTCTTTGCTCAAATAAGCTGAAGGCTTCCGTAGGCTTCACCGCCGCTGCCTCTGTATATTGAGGGAAGGTACCAAAGACGGTAATCCCGGCACCCGTCAATAGCATTGCTGAGCCGAGCGCGGCTGCTACACTTTTCGTAAACCTGGTCTGTCTCATAAGCACACACCTTTCAGAGATCCTCGGATATAGCTCTCATTTTACCACACATTAACAATAGGTTCGTTATGCTCAAGCCGCTCTCTGCTCTCTCTGACCCAATCCTTGAACCAATCATTATCTGATGAACTGAAGGATTCGTCACCGTCGAAATTCCGGTATGCCCCGATGTAAACAATCAGCTCTCTGAGCTTCAGGAATACAGGGATTTGCTTCAGCCAATACTGCTCCAAGGTGTTCTCCCGGCTGTACCCCTTCATGAAATGATCCATAAACCGAAGTGCCTGTTCCTCACGTTCGTCCCGGCCCTCTTCCCCACCGTATACATAGACCAGATAATACAGCTGAATGGCGATATCTTCTACAAACCAGCTGTATTGTGCCTCATCGAAATCGAATAACGTTATTTCACCTTGCTCGCTCACATGGAAATTCCCGAACCCCATATCCCCATGGATAAGTCCGTAAGCCTCTCTGTTCTTGGGAAATTCTTGGAGAGTATCGATGATGCTGTAATAAGTCTCTCTTACGCGATGGTGCGAGGGGGGAAGGATATCTATATTTTGCAGATAATAATTGAGATTCCAGTCATGCCGCCGCACAGTGGCATCCGGATGGTCATACCGCTTGGCAAGCGCATGCATCTTCCCTGTAATCCGGCCCAGCTCCTCATAGGTTGCGTTATCGTTCAGGCATTCGGGATAGCCGATCCTGTTGCCATGGGCTTTGTCAAAGCTGGCGGCAATAAAACACATCTCCGGCGTTACTATAACTTCAGTCCAGTTGCCATTAGCAGAAAGAATCGGACCCGATGCTAAAATTCCGTTGCGGGTCAAATACATAATCCATTCCAGCTCTGCCCTAACCTGCTCTGCAGTACGATGGATTCCTGGAGTAATTCTTAGAATATACATTCCACCGCTCCGCTGGTATTCGTACACGAAGTTCTGAAACCCTCCTATGTAAGTTAACTCATCAGGGTTGATTCCATAACGGCTTGCGGCAATACGCATAATATCTTTTTGATCAAAAATGTCCTTTATAGCATTTTCCATTTGAGTAGGCCTCCGGTGACTTAGTTAGACTGCAATAGCGACTATAAAACTAGTAATAAGTATCATCACACTGACCGGCGCCCAAATTCTCCTCTCCCGGACACTCCGTGTAATGATATTCAAGATGGATGAAAGTACTGAAAAACCAACTACAAACCAAATGCCCACAGCTGCAAATTCAAGCCAACCCGGAAGTATAATCCCCGCCTTGCTCAGCACAATCAGCGCCAGGAAAGCCAAGACTGCAATCTGAACCAGACAAGCCGCACGCATTGGCGCCGGAAGCTTCCCGGGGAACTTTCCACCCATCGCGAACTCTCCCCATGGCATACCAATAGCCAATGCAGCCTGAAAAAGAATTACAATAGAAATCAACACGGAAAATACTATTGCAGAGCTGAATAATAGCATGATCTCTTTCCTCGCTTCCACTAAGTAGCGTCTTGTGAATTATCATAGACAATATAGAGGCAAAAAACCATAATAATTGTATATTAATGGTTTTTTATGAACAGGAGAGCAATTATGAAATTATCAGAAGCGTTTAAGACGGAGCGGCTGCACTTCCGCTTGCTGAATGTAGAGGACATTGATGTAGTGTATAGACAATTCTCAGACCCGGAAATGTGCAAACATTTCAGCGAACCGCCCTGTAGCTATGAAGAAGCCATAGAAATCATTGAACATTACGCCAACCCAGAGGGAAAAGGCCATCACCGTTACGGCATGTTCGATATTGAAACGGATGCATTCATCGGGACCTGCGGCTATCATTACTGGGATCGTGAGCTGAAGCAAGTCGAGATCGGCTATGATATCTGGAAAGAGTATTGGAGGCAGGGGTATATGTCCGAAGCCTTACCTGTACTCATCAATATCTGCTTCGAGCATCTTAACGTAGATTGTATTTATATCCTGACCCATCCACACAATGCTGCATCAATAGCCAGTGTGCACAAGTTTGGATTTGAGGTGTGTGAACCCTGCAGAAGCGTTGATGAGGAATCCCAGGTGTGTATGAGGCTGATGCGGGGGAAGTGGAGTGATTAATGAGGAGCGGATATCTTCTAAATCTCTCCCGGCAATCCGCAAGCTATGAGCATGAGTTGCACTATTATTCCACCCGCCCCAGCACCGCCTCCACCTCAGCCAGATTCACCAGAACCCCTTCCCGCTGCCTGCCCAGCTCCGCAATACTGCTGTCAATGGCATGCACACGTTCCTGCAGCATGTCACGGGCGAAGCGGAGCACCTCTGCTGTCCCGCAGCCGGATTGCGCCTTATGTCCGAACAGACATTGAATCTCCTTCACCGCAAAGCCCCACTGCTTCAGCTGTGCGATGGCCTGGAAATCCCGGACTTCCTTCTCTCCAAAAGAATAACGCTTCCCCTTCAGCTCCGGTGCCAGCAAAGACAGCTCCATGTAGTAGCGCACGGTATCTGCCGTTGTCCCCATCTCTCTGACAAACGCTCCAATCTGCATTTTCCTCCGCCCCCTTGCCATGGGGTTAACCCCATGTGATTAACTCGTATTATATCCCACTGCAAGGAGGAACAAGAATGATCTATCTCCTAATTGTATTGTACGCACTACTCATGGGTGCCGCCGCTATCATCAACCGCCGGAACCTTCAACTATCACTGACAGCGGCTAACCTTCTTGGTTCATTAGCGCTGCTCTGTACACCGTTTCTTTCGCTTTTTCTACCGTTTGGGCTAATCGTGTTACTTTGCTGCGCACTTCGCAACGGATACGTGCTTCAGGGGCATATCCATCTGCTTCATGTGCTTGTCCGCTGTGTACTCTCGCTATGTTTATATTTCAGTTATACCCTCCTATAAAAAAGCAAGCGCCAGTACCTGCGGATACTCCCGCTTCCCGGCGCTTGCTATGTTACACTCCTCTTACTCTTCACGCTCTTTTCGCTTCCGTATTTGCTGTGACCAGAAATCCGGCTGTGCGTAGCCGATGTATGAATAATCCAATTCATCACCTTGCCGAGTGGATAACTGAATGAGCAATGCCTTCTTGAGATCAGAGGGATGCAGATCACCTGTTTTGATAGTTGCGACTTGAACGCCACCATGTTTGGGGGTACCTGTGACAACTACCTGATTGCCTTTGGTATACACAGCTGTAATCTCCGTTTGAAAAGCAATGATATACAGATCCAGATCCGTTTTGTTCTGGAACAGCGGGAATTGAATGCCTACATTTTGCTGGAAATCGTATTGGCTGGATAGACCAATGTCGTAGGTTGTAAATAACCGGTGGAGTGCGTATTGTATCCGCGTAGGCATGTAACTCCATCTTCCTCCACTATAGGTGCTATGCCAGTGTTTTTCATACACAGGTCTCTGATAGAGAGGGTCATTCTTTATAATAAAGAAAGGAATCCTCGTGCCTTCATGTATTACTCTGGAAATGGATATTGTATCTGTAGGCTGGTGAGCCGCAGCCGCTGCTTCCTCTGGCGAGTTCATAATGGTAACGGGTTCGCGCGGCTCCAGCTGCTTCAGGCGAAATTTCAGCTGTTCCATTTGTTTAGCGGTCTCTTCGGGATTACCGACCCCAGACGTTGGTAAATTTTGAGCATTAATAGTTATGGGGGATGTAGCAAGCGCGAGTAACAGGGATAAGATTATTGCTGAGCCTTTGCTTAATAATGGCATATGGACCACCTCATCCATAGCTTGTTCATCATCCCATGGATTTATGTAGGCTGAACGTAAGATCACCTATTGAAATCCTGCACATAATACAACATTATCCTGATTTAATCGGCCCAAAATCAAAATTGTTGTACAAAAGGCAGGATTTCTCTTCTTCCAAGCAGCTTAGCAGAATTATTGTTGTATTTCATACAACAATCTTCCCTAGTACCCGGGTATCTAAGCATCAAAGTTGCAAAACGTACAACAATTTTGTTTATAGCGCTTAATTTGTCTATAGTGCTTAATAAAATGTATCCTACTGCTGATGTGTTTTCGCCCAGCCTATACTATTCATCAAACAACCCCAATAACCCATCCAGACGATCAATCACATAATCATAGCTGCTCACTTCGCCAAATCCGTAACTCGCGTACACAAAAGGTATCCCGGCAAAACACGCCGCCCTCCTATCTCCCTCCGTATCGCCCACATAGACAGGACTGCTTAAGTGATTCCGCTCCATCACCAGCTTAATGTTCTCACCCTTGGATAGCCCCGTTCTGCCCGGATTCTCGTAGTCTATGAAATACTTCTGCAGCTGATGGTATTCATAAAAAGCCTCAATATACCCCGCCTGGCAGTTGCTCACGATGAACAGCTTATATTTTGCCGATAACGCCCTGAGTACTTCTTCCAGCCCTTCATACAGCCTTCCGCCTTGCTTCGCCAGACTAAGACACTCTACTTCACAGCATTCTCTGAGAATTCTCTGCTGGGTGTCCTCATCGATATTCGGGAACAGCTTCCGGCCAGCCTCATCTACCTGAAGACCCATGATTCCCTGTAAATCTTCCTTGGTTACTCCGTTCACAACGCCTTGGTAATTGCTGAGCACACTATTCCATCCCACCACTACTACATCCGAAGAATCCCATAACGTGCCATCCAGATCAAAAATAATGCTATCCATTCCACTTCTCCTAACGTTCAGTTCGTAGTTGCTGCTGCGGCCGGGCCCAAATCAAATGAATCATATTCAGCGAGTAGCTCTCTACCCTGCTAATCTGCATCCCGGACGCCCGGACCAGTCCAATAATATCCCGGGTGTGATGGCATCCATAGACACGGTACAGCAGCGGATTCAGTGCCCGTTGCAGCGTTGACACCACGAAGTTAGAACTGATCCCATGCTCCAACAACAGGATGGTTCCGTCCGGCTTACACCAGCGGTTAATCTTCTTCAGCATCTCCAGGGGATTCTGATAGCTGCAACAGGATAACGTAGAAACAATAGTATCAAAGGATTGCCCGGGGAAGCTCATTTCTTCCATATCTGCACATACAAAATTGGCGTTCACGTGGTAATGCTGTCCTGCCTGCTGCGCTTTCTCAAGCATTGCGCTGCTGAAATCCGCAGCAGTAATCCTGACCTCCCTGGGATAGTAAGGGAAGTTAGCCCCCGCCCCCACTGCCAGCTCAAGCACATCTCCTTGTGCCTGGCCTATAAGATTCCGGCGCCAGCGCTGCTGCTTGGGATCTTCTCTTTTGCGGGCATAGTCTGTGGCCTGTTTATCAAAAATACGGATCAGCTTCTGCTTATCCATCTGCGCCGGTCACTCCATTCATTAATAGAGTCGTTTCTCGTAGCTCTCCTGTATGCCTTGCCGGACTACTTCCACAGTAAACTCGGCAGAATTCACATGATCCGCGATAATCGCCGGAGCAGACGGAAGCGAGGCTTCTGCGGGCCAGGAGCCGCTGTCCCATAGCTGCGATCTTTTAAAAGCCTTGGCACAATGCATATAGCATTCCTCCACCTTCACACCAATTCCCAAGGTTGGCCGTTTATCCCGGACCTTCATCCTATCCAGAATAGCCTCATCTCTGATCACGTAAGCTTGCCCGTTAATCCGCAGGGTCTCTTCAAGCCCCGGGATGATAAAAATCAGTCCTACATTGGGATTAGCGAGGATATTTAGCAAGGAATCAAATCTGCGGTTGCCCGGCCGCTCCGGAATCACCAAATGACCGTCATCCAGCACCACTACCGATCCGGGTGCATCTCCGCGTGGAGAGACATCGCAAGAACCGTGTTCATCTGCGGTGGACAGGAATAACAGCGGCGACATGGCTATGAAATTGCGGCAATTATGATCCAGATGATGGATCGATTTACGCTTCACCACCTCACTGGGATAGCCCAGGAGTTCTCTAAGCTCAGCTTCTGAAGTCAGAATTTCCGTAAAAGGAGTATTCATCTAGCGTCCTCGATTCTGGTTTGGCTTCTATAAATATATTCTATAATCATATATCTGAAACGTTCTTCAGCGCCAGATCTCCATCCGCTCATTGAGGGTAGAAGTATGCAGTTCTAGCTGGATTCCATCCGGATCCAAGAAATTAACGGACCAGCCTACTCCACGCTGTATCGGGCCTCTTACAATGGTTACATTACTTTGCTTCAGGATGCCCACTGCATCATTGAAATCGTTCTCTGCGATATAAAAAGCCACATGATCCATCCCGGCAAATCCGTCTGCGTGGTCCTCAGTACCCGCACGTTCAACAAGGCAGACCCAGGCACTTCCCCACTCCAGATAAGCATCCGTTCTGCCTCGGTGTCTTAAGGTCATACCGAGAATGCCATGATAGAAATCAAGGGACGTCTGCAAGTCGCGAACATTGAGTGTCATATGGCTAAATCCGGTTACTTTCATTGCGGTGCCTCCTTTATGGTTTAAATAGTTACCTCTTCAGATGATTTTAGCACTTGTATACCATGCTCATAAACTCATAAGAACTTCCGTTTGTATCCTGCATAAAGGTATGTCCTGCAGTGAAACCGGCTTTTAAATACACTTTTATAGCCCTGGCATTAAAGGTTGCTACAGCCAGGGTTATCCGTTCAGGATGGAAATTCACAGCAACATAATGCAGCACCGACTTCAGGAAAGCTTGCCCTGCGCCACACCCGGTTAGATCGGGTCTCATGCCTAAACCTATATCACAAATGTTACCCTCAACCGGCTGAACAGTAAAATACCCTATAAACTCATCGTCTTGCGATACAGCGTATGTATGATCCCCACGTCCGGCCGGGTCCAGGAATTCTATTAAATCTTCCTCGTCTGCATCCATATCATAAAAAGAATATTCACCTGCATAATGAAAGTGGTATGCAATATCTTCAGCTTGAAGCTGTGTTAATGGTCTAATAATTACAGCCATCGCGTAAACCGTTTGTGCAACACTTCAATCTGATGCTGATCTGCCCATTCCTTCAGGTCCTTTATCCCTTGATCCTCTTTGGCTGAGAAACAGAAGCAGTACTTGTACGGCACCAGCAAATTAGCCTTGGGCTTAACCGCGATTACGGGCTTAAAGTATCCTTTGATAAAAATCTTCTTAACCTTGCCCGCTTCTATCTCAATATTCTTGATCTGAAGGGCTTCAGGCTTAATCTCAATGTCGAACACTCTGCTAAATGTCAGCAAACGATAAATGAATATCCCAATGATGGTTACTGCTACCCCAATGACGAGGAAAGCCATGATTAGTTCTAATCGGGTAGATTTATTGGCTTGCAGCATGAACCATATCCAGCATAACATCAGAATACTCGTACCTATCGTAGCCCGAATTTCAGCAGGACGTTTGCCTTTATATCCAATCATCGTTTCCATTCATATCCCCCGCTTTGGCGATAATAAACAACCACTTGGATTCTTATTATAATACAGGTAAAAGATGGATTGCAGCACTCTGTCGTAACATTCTTTGACGGAATAGGCGAATCCCTTAATTTGTGTATTCATTTTTTTGACTAACCGGGTATGAAACTATAAGATAGATGGCATGAGAGTGATTACAGATCAGGAGGGACAGCCGTGGAAGAGTTTGCAGAGTATTTAGCTAAAATTGATAATCCGGTACACCGCGCTGCGACGGAAGAGGTACTGGCTTGGGTGATCCAGGAATTTCCCCAATTAACGCCGAAAATCGCCTGGAATCAGCCGATGTTCACCGATCACGGAACCTATATTATCGGCTTCAGTGTATCCAAAGCGCATATGGCGGTTGCCCCCGAGAAGGCGGGAATGGATCATTTTGCCGATGCCATTAAGCAGGCTGGCCTAGATCATACCAAGCTGCTGGTGCGTATGAAATGGACGAGCCCGGTTGATTACACCATACTCCGACAAATGATCGAGTACAACATTGCGGATAAGGCTGACTGTACAACTTTTTGGCGGGCATAGAAGCCAGGGATGAAACACCGGGATCAGCCAAGAAAAAAGGACGTGCAGGATAGCACGTCCATCGTATGACATATCATTTTACAGGATAACCCCAGTGACAATCTTGCGGTGATCCGATACATAGGCTCTGAATTTATTCTCTTGTGCTGCATCCTCGAACGACTGCTTAGCAATGAACCAGTATTCCTGCTGACCATGGAACAATAAGTAATAGCCTTTATTCTCCCACACCCGGGTGAAGGAGCCCCATTTCATGATGGACTGATCTACTTCCGGGCTGAAGTTGATCCCTTCTGCATCGAACAGATATTGGAATTCCTTGTTGTACCTTGTATCTGCCGACAGGATCTTTGGCAGCAGCAAGGTACGCATAACCATCGACATAGCGATCGTAAGCACGAGCGTTATCGATATCCCGAGGAGTATGATGGATTCGTTCTTAACATATAGAATCATACAAACGGCTACAAACACCGCTTGAACCCCAATGGAGAGTATAGATTTCCACGAATGGAAATATAGTGCCCGCGCAACCTTTTGAATATGTTTCCCGTAATGAAAGCTGATTTTCTCCATCTTGTCACCCTTTATCTGTTCACTTAATAACCTCTAGTAGTATAGCATTCATTACATGAAACCCATAGCGGATTAAATAGCTTGCCGCCTTCTGCAATCTACTTGGAGCTAGGCTCCACCGCCGGCACCGGTCCCAGCTTCACGAACAGAGTAGCAATCAGCGCGATCAGAAATCCGGTCGTACAGGCGATCAGGAAGCCGACGAATCCGTCCCCCAGATAAGCGGGTAAAGTCGCCAAGCCCGGAAAAGCGAAAGAAATCGCCGAGGAGCCGGATAAACCGACCATTCCGCCTCCGATCGCTCCCGCACAGCAGACAATGACCATCGGCTTGCGCAAGGGCAGGTTCACACCGAACATCGCGGGCTCGGTCACTCCGAACAAGGCTGAAATGGACGCGGACAAGCATAAGGTTTTGAACTTCTTGTCCTTGGCTTTGATGAACACGGCGAGCGCCGCTCCTGCCTGCGCGAAGGCGGCCGGTCCCATCAGCGCGAGGATGGTATCCGAGCCATGTACGCTGATATTGTTGATTGCCAGCGGTACCAGACTCCAGTGCAATCCGAAGATAACCATCGGCTGAATAATCGCGCCAAGCACCATTCCCGCCCCTACCGAACTGAGGTTGTATACAGAGCGGTATCCTTCAGCAAGTATGTCTCCGGCAAGTGAGCCAATTGGACCGAACACCAGCAGTGTCACGGCGGACACCGTCACAATCGAGATCAACGGTGTAAAAAACTCCCGGATCACCTCAGGCAATATTTTAACGCAGAAGCGTTCTACATACACTAAGAGGCCTACCGCAAGGATGATCGGGATGGCGCTCGCAGGATAGTTAACGGGAGTAATACTCATCCCGAGAAAATGTATGATTTCCTGGTTGTCAAACAGTGTGGTCAGGCTCGGGTACAACAGCACCCCGGCAATCACAACGGCAGTAAAGGGGTTAGCCCCAAATTTGCGGGCGGCTGTAAAGGCAAGCAGCAGCGGGAGATAGTAGAACAGACTGTCCGCCATCGCATTGAGCACCGTATATGTCCCTTCCGTCTTGCTGATGATTTCCAGTGCAGCCGCGCCGGCGAGTAAACCCTTCATAATACCTGCCGCACTCAGAATATTAACGATTGGAAGAAAGATTCCGGAAATGCCGTCAATGATGATATTGACTATACTTCTCCTGACTTGCTTCAAAGGTATTTCCTCATGCTTCTCTCCCATATGTTCCTCCTGCACCTATACTTAAATCTTGACATAAATGACCCGTAAGAAGGGGCACTTTGTTCAAAGCTGTCCTCTTACGGGTCACCGTCAGACCGGCGTTATTGCCGGCTTTTTAGAATACTTTTGTCGTCCACGATTCGCAGTTCCAGATATCCGTCACGATATCGCGGTAAAATTCAGGTTCATGGGAAATCAGCAGGATGCTGCCTTTATAAGCTTTGAGCGCACGCTGCAGCTCTTCCTTGGCATCTACATCGAGATGGTTGGTCGGCTCATCCAGTACAAGCAGGTTGCTATCACGGTTGATCAGCTTGCACAAACGTACTTTAGCTTTCTCGCCGCCGCTTAAGACCGCAATCTTGCTCTCGATATGCTTGGTCGTCAGGCCGCATTTGGCCAGTGCCGCCCGGATTTCAAATTGGGAGTAGGACGGGAACTCGTTCCAGATCTCTTCAATACAGGTGTTGTAATTCGATTCCTTCATTTCCTGTTCGAAATAACCGATCTCCAGCAGATCCCCGAGTCTCACCGAGCCTGAAATGGCTTGAATCTGGCCGAGAATGCTGCGCAGCAGCGTCGTTTTACCGATCCCGTTCGCACCGACAAGGGCAATCTTCTGTCCCCGCTCCATGCTCAGATCAAGAGGTCTGGACAATGGGGAATCGTAGCCGATCACCAGATCCTTCGCTTCAAAAATCACCTTACCGGAGGTCCGGCCCTGCTTGAAGTTAAATTGCGGCTTCGGCTTCTCCTTTGCAATCTCGATGACATCCATCTTATCCAGCTTCTTCTGCCGGGACATTGCCATATTCCGGGTAGCTACGCTGGCCTTATTGCGCGCAACGAAGTCCTTCAGATCGGCGATTTCCTGCTGCTGGCGTTTGAAGGCCGATTCCAACTGCGATTTCTTCGCTTCGTACACCTGCTGGAAATACTCATAATCGCCCACATAACGTGACAGCGACTGATTCTCCATATGATAGATCAGGTTAATTACGCTGTTCAGGAACGGAATGTCATGCGAAATAAGAATGAAGGCATTCTCGTAATCCAGCAAATAACGCTTCAGCCAGTTGATATGCTGTTCATCCAGATAGTTCGTAGGCTCATCGAGCAGCAGGATGTCCGGCTTCTCCAGCAGCAGCTTAGCCAGCAGTACCTTGGTCCGTTGACCGCCGCTGAGATCGTTAACGTCTTTATCCAGACCGATGTCGGTAAGACCCAGCCCGCGGGCCGTTTCATCGATTTTGGCATCGATCATATAGAAATCCTGGCTGGTCAGCATGTCCTGAATCGTTCCGACATCCTCCAGCAGCTGCTCCAGCTCCTCCGGGGTAACCTCACCCATCTTGCCGTACATATCGTTCATCTCTTGTTCCATATCGAACAGATATTGGAAGGCTCCGCGCAGAACATCACGGATGGATTGTCCCTGCTGAAGTACAGCATGCTGATCCAGATAACCGGCGCGCATGCGTTTCGCCCATTCCACCTTGCCTTCGTCCGGCTGCAGCTTGCCGGTAATGATATTCATGAAGGTCGATTTACCTTCACCATTGGCACCAATCAGACCGATATGCTCGCCCTTCAGCAGGCGGAAGGATACATCGGTGAATATGGCCCGGTCTCCGAACCCGTGACTCAGCTTTTCTACATTTAATATGCTCATGAAATTAACACCTTTTCCTTTATTCTATATTCTCGTCATATTATAAAGGCTAAAGCGCCACAACTCCAGACGGTTTGCAAAAAAAGGCGAAAAAACACTAACTTGAGGTTAGTGTCTGCTCACACTTTGACTTCCCTTGGAACATAAGTATAGTTCTTGGCTCAATCCAGGCATTTGGCGAAAAGCTCTGTTAACTGGATACCTCTGTGCCAATCTGTCCCTCCGCCTTCAATCGTCCAGCATGCCTCAAGCACGCCTCGTACCACGCCCCACATCGCGATTCGGCGGGGGTCCAGGCCAAGGCGTTCGGCCATAATGGCAATCCGGCCCCGTAGTACCTGCTCGCAATCACCACCCCGATCCATATAGTTAAGCAGATACTGGACAGTATCAAAATGAACGTCACCGATGATGCCCTTAGGATCAATAACAACCCATTGCTCTTCTCCTTGGCGGAGGATGTTGTCATGATGCAGATCACCGTGCAGCAGAAAATTCTCTTCCGTGGTGTTAATGAGATACACCAGACATTCTTCGGCATTCTCCACCCAACTCTCAGGCAGTGGCACTGCAGCGTTCCCATCGTCGAATCGCTCACGGTATCGCTCTATAGCCGCGAAGTGCTGCTTCAAAGACGGGTACCGGCTGCCGGCTGGTGCAGGAAGCTGAAGGCGCTGAAATACCTCACAAAAGATATTCGTCGCCTTCGCATCATCCTCAATGGCCGACAACGGTGTGCCGGGGTCGGCTCCTTCCAGCAGGGCCACACCCCAGTCCTCATCTGCATCCAGTACATGAATCGCCCCCCTGCCCTCATAGGCTCGAAGCACACTAACTTCCTTAGAAAGCTCCTCCTTCATGAAGGATAATTTTAGGACTGCCGGCTTCCCGTTACTGAGCTTTGCCCGGAGTACAAAGTTATAGGATAAATTGGAAAAGGGAGCTTCCGGACTAAAGCCGAAGCGGTCTGCACAGTCGGTAATCAGATCAGACAGCGCCTCCGCCCATGCTACGCCCTGCTTACCATAGAGTTCGTGCATTCTTTTGGTAAAAGGTTCAGGTATTACAATCATGCCGCAACGGCTCCTTTCAGTCATGTAGCCAGTCTGCTCTCCATTCCGCTTGGGTCAACTCATAATCGATAAAACTCTGCCATTCTCCAAGCTGATCTGTCCACGCATCCGTTCGCACCGCAATTTTCCGGAAGCCGAGTTTCTCATATACATGCTGTGCTCTGGTGTTCTTAAGATTGGTATCGAGGATGATTGTGTGATATCCCGGAACATCAAATAAATAACGGATAAACATCGTTAGAAACCGGGTACCCGCCCCTTTATTCTGCTCTTTGAAATCGCAGATTTTGATACCGATCTCTGCCACACGGTCTGCAGCTGCGCTGTAACTCATCTCCCCCGCCGGAACGCCGCTGATCTCCAGGATCAAACGGCCTTGCCGTTCCGGGTCCGCCCCGCTCTGCAATTTGCTTCGTACCTCTTGTTCAGTAGTGCCTATCCCGTTAGGAAACCCGGCATGCGCCATAATCTCCCCGTCGTTCCACCAGCCGCATAACAGCTTTGCATCGCCTATAGTCGCATCCCTGATGACCAGGTTCCCTTTGTGCAGATACATTTCTTCCCCCTCTGTTCCTTCGGTCTGAATAATCGCAAGCTCATTATATCATGCAACCATTTCCAGATTAAGGGAGGGTTTCGTTATACATAAACTATACGGAATTGAAGTTAATTAAGCTCTAAACAAGCTCTCTGGTCATGCTACAGGTACAGAAGCAGCAGCACGTAAGCAAGCGTGACTCCCCCGGCGGTATAATCCATCCGCGATAATCTTAGCTCTCTATAAGAAGTGCGGCCCCTTCCAGTCCCATAGGCTCTTGCATCGATTGTCATTGCCAGCTGCTCCGCCCGTTGAACCGTTGTTATTAGCAGGGGAACCACCAATGACAAATATGCAAACACCCGCTTATGGCCTTTGATCGCTATAATGTCATACCCTCTGGCTCTTTGCGCCAGCATAATGCGGTCCAGCTCTTGAATAATTGTCGGGATGAAGCGGACTGCAATCACGAGCATCAATGCAGTAGCCTCAACCGGAACGCCCCGGCGGGATAGCGGCTTGCACAGTTGCTCCAGGCCTTTTGCCAGATCCAGCGGCTTGGTCGTCAAGGTCAGCAGCGAAGCAAGCGACACGAGCAAGAGAATACGCCAGACAACGAAGAGGCCCTTCTCTATTCCTGCTTCTGTCACTTTAACGGCCGAACCCGGCCAGAGTGGCGTTCCCGGGGTAAAGAAGAGATGGTATACAAAAGTAAAGGACAGGATAAGCACAACCGGCTTTAATCCTCTAAGTAAATTCCGCAGCGGAACTCTGGACAACAGCAGCTGGCTTCCCACAAAGACAGACGCTATAGCATATCCGCCATAATTATTGAGTAAAAGAGAGCAAATTGTAAAGGTTAGCATGCTTAACAGCTTGGTACGGGGGTCTAGCCGGTGGAGTACTGAATCTGAAGGGATATACTGGCCCAGCAGGATGTTATCCTTCATGATGAAGACCTCTTGACTGCCAGACGTTCCTCACCAGCTGCATAATATCTTCTTCCCTGCAACTCGCCGGTGTAAGAGTCCGTCCGGAAATCCCCTCAATGAATCTTAAGAGCTGTATGGGCTCCGGCAGAGGCAACCCGGCTTGCTCCATCAATGCTGCATGCTTCAGAAACAGTTCATCCGCCTCCAAATGGGCCAATAAACGTCCCTTCTGGAAGACCATCACCTCGTCCGAATAGTCGGCAACCTCCTCAAGCTGATGAGAGATGAGCAGTACTGTCCGGTTCTTCTCCCTCTGCCATGCCTTGAGCTGTCTCAGCAGCGCTGTCCTGTGCACGGAATCAAGTCCGGCGGTGGGCTCATCCAGAATAAGGAGCTCCGGCTCCGTAATCAGCACGGAAGCGACAGCGACAAGCCGCTTAAGCCCCCCGCTAAGCTGGAACGGCTTCTCCTGGAGAAGATCCGCCGGGAGTCCCAGCTGCTCCATAACCGTCTTGACTGCTGCTTCCACTTTCCCTGGTGATTCCCCCTTCACAGTAAGAGCAAAGGCCAGCTCCCTATAAACCGTCGTTGCGAAAAGCTGCTGCTCCGGATATTGAAATACATAACCGATCTGTGGGACGGCCTTCGTATTCCCTTTACTGTCCCTGGGCAGAGGTTGGCGGTCATGCGTATATTCGCCTCTGTAGAAAGGAACCAGCCCCTTTATTACTTTGGCAAAGGTGGATTTCCCTGCTCCGGTATGGCCAGTCACCGAAATCCATTTCCCCTCCTGAAGCGTGCAGCTTACGGATTGAAGAATCTCTACCCCGTTCAACTTTACACTTACGTCATTTAACTCGAAGGCCATAAGGCAGACACTGTCTCCTTCCAGTCCGCACGCAGGGGGGCATTTAATCCGAGCGCTTGATGCAGTCTTACCGCAAAAGGGGGAGAGATCTGATGCTCTGTAATGGATACGCTGCTAAACAAGGCGGAGGGTGATCCGTCAAAAGCAATTTCTCCTCTGCTCAGAAGCAGAACACGGTCAGAGGAAAGAATCTCATCCATATGATGCGTGATCTGAATGATGGTTTTACCCTGCCGGTGAAGGAAGTTCATTAGCTCGAGGATGTCTCTTCTTCCCTGCGGATCGAGCATGGAGGTCGCTTCATCAAAGATGATTATCGAAGGTTCCATTGCCACAACAGCAGCAACCGCAACCCGCTGTTTCTGGCCGCCTGACAGTTGATGCGGCATGGCTTCCGCATATTCTTCCATGTGAACTGCTTGCAGAGCCATATTCGCCCGCCCGGCCATATCAGCTCTCGGCACGCGCAGATTCTCCAGTCCGAATATCACTTCATCCAGAACGGAGGTTGTGATGAACTGATTGTCGGGATTTTGAAATACCAGTCCGGCCTGCTCCCGAATCTTCCCAAGGTCATCAGGAGTCCGTGTATTCAAACGGTCCAGCATTACTTGTCCTTCTCTTGGCTGCAGGAGCCCGTTCATTAACTTGGCGAGCGTGGACTTTCCGCTTCCGTTCCCTCCAATGATGGAGAGGAATTCACCTTGGCGGATTTCAAAGCTTAGCTGGCAAAGAACCGGATTCCTGCTCCGGTAATAATAATCGACCTGATCAAATACAAGCATCTGCCCCGCGCTCCCTCCGCTGTTTCCTTAATTCAAAAAAAATTTCCGGCGCAGAAGTGACTGTAGCAAGCGGCCGTGGCTTCTCCCAAGGTGTAATCTGCTGTCCGTTAATGCCGAACACTTGCCCCGTCAGCTCCGGGTCCTTGTGATCCAGAAGCGCACGCACGAACCGGGCCACATCGTCCGCTTCACCCAAGCTCCATGCCTCAGGAAGCGGCTCATTACGCCGGGCATATTTTTCTGTCAAATGTTGAACAACCGGCAGGGTCATATCGGTTAAGGCAGCAGGAGCAATGCCGTTAACCCTGATCCGCTTGGTCTTCAGTTCATCGGCAAGCGTCCACAGCATCCCGAGAAGTCCGGCCTTGGCCGCACTGTAATTGACCTGCCCCGCCGAACCGGTGAGTCCCGCGGTTGAGGTCATCAGCAGAATATCGCCTCCTTGCCGGCTCAGATGGGCAATTGCACGCCGGATGCAGTAGAAAGCCCCATTTAAATGAACATCCAGAACGGACTGCCATTCCCGGTCTGTCATGAATCCGCATTTGCGGTCATGAATGATGCCTGCGTTATGAATTAAAATATCCAGGGAACCCATCTTGCCGGCCACTTCGTCCATCATCACCGTAACGGCAGCGGGATCGGCAACATTGGCACAGAATCCCTCCGCGAAGCCGCCTGTCCCCCGGATGTCCTCGACTACTTGCTTAACACTCTCGCCATTTAAACCATTAACGGCGACCTGATATCCGCAGCGTCCCAGTTCAATAGCCATGCTTCGTCCAATCCCTCTGGTTGCCCCTGTAATCAATACCGTCTTCATATATCCATGATCCCCTTTACAACGCCAAAAGAGCCTTTAGCGATGATTTCCCCGTGATCTGTCACTACCGTTACCTGGATCTGATCATGCTTCAAATCGTTATACCGGAAGCATACGGCTGAGCCTTGAACACACGGCTTCTCAAACCGCATAGTAATGGACTGAATCCAATGGGAGAGGTGTTCTTTCATATATAAAGACTGCGCCAGCCCCATGATGTACATTCCATGGGCAATGGGAGCTTCGTAACCCGCTTCTCTTGCATCTGCGGCATTCAAATGAATCGCTGCCTCATCCTTGGTGACAGCAGCATATTGCCGGATATCCGCCTCAGAAATCCTGATTCTCATATCATTCACCTCTCCCGATCAAGACGGTTTCTGCTACAGCGATGGGGCTGCCCCGGTGACAGCAGAATAGAGAATGGGTATAGAAAGTCAGCACGCCGCTCCGGCCGTTTTTGTGCTCTATAGCAAGTAAGGTTAGTTCGCACTCCAAATTCATACCCGCCATCAGCGGAGCATGATAAGTAAACTGCTGCGTTCCGTGAATCATTGCCGCTTTCAGGGGAAGCCAGGGGACATCTGCTGTCTTCCAGAATGTGACCGGCATAGTCGAAGGAGCAACGGCTGCTCCTCCTATTCTCTGTAGGGGCGAAGCTATGCTGTGTGCATACTGCACGATATTTCCCGTCGTGAGCTGAACCTGAAAGCGGATCTTGTTCATATAACCGCCTCCACCAGAACGGCCAGCCCCATCCCGCCGCCAATGCCAAGTGTAGCCATACCCCGTTTGTAGGGGGTTTGCAGCATCTCCGAATATAGACGCGTCATAAGGATCGCACCGGATGCTCCGTAAGGATGACCCAGAGCTAACGCGCCTCCGCCGGGATTAACCTTATCCGCTGGAAGCTGAAGCTCCTGCAGTGATGCCAATACCTGAGCGGCAAAGGCTTCATTAAATTCAACGATATCTACATCTCCGATGGTCAGACCCTGGCGGCATAACAGTTTCCGGACCGCCGGAACCGGTCCGATCCCCGGATAACGGGGGTCCACTCCGGCAGCCTGAGAGTCAACAAAACGGAGGATGGGCGTCAGGTTAAGCTGTTCACACTTGTCACGCGACATGATGAGCACCAGAGCGGCACCGTCATTAATAGGACAGGCATTCCCGGCAGTCACAGTGCCATTCTCCGCAAATACAGGCGGAAGGCTGCGCAGCTTCCCCAGGCTTGTATCCGGTCTCGGACATTCATCCTCTGCAATCCGTAATCCGTTGATTTGCAGCGGTACAAGCTCCGGTACATATCTGCCTGTACTTTGAGCCCGGACGGCTTTCAGATGGCTCTCCAGCGCATACAGATCCTGCGCTTCACGGGTAATCCCGTATTTGGCCGCCACATTCTCTGCAGCAAGCCCCATGTCAGGATCTCCGTAAGCAAAGGGTGTGAACGGTGCACGTGTATATAGGGTTGGCGTTCCCGTCAGCGTGCCGGGTCTGAACATTCGCCAAGGCGCCCGGCTTACACTTTCGGCTCCGCCTGCCAGGAATATCTCTCCTGCACCGCTCTGAATGAGGCGGGCCGCCATGATGATGGCTTCAAGCCCTGAACCGCATTGACGGTCGACTGTAACTCCCGGAACCGTAACAGGCAATCCTGCTTCAAGCACAGACTTACGGGCAATATTCCCGCCAGATCCCACGACATTGCCGATGATAACATCATCAATCCATTCCGGCGGCAGCTGTGCTTCAGTAACGAGGAGGCGAATCAGCGGGGCAAGCAGCTGCTCCGGTTCGAGCGAGCTTAGCTGTCCACCGATTTTGCCGACAGGTGTACGCCTGGCCATAACCAGCACGGCCTCTTTGATTTCTCTCATCTCAACCCTTCTCTCACATTGTCCATCATCCGCTGGCGTGCGATTTTTCCGCTGCTGGTATAGATGAACTGTTCTACAGGAACGAGCTGCCTGGGCACCTTATAGCCTTCAAGATATGGACGGCAGTAATCCCTGATCTGCTCCAGACTGAGCTGCTGTTCTCCGCTCCACTCAATCAATGCCGTTACCTGCTCTCCCCACCGCTCATCCGGCTTGCCGAATACCATAACCTCGCGGACCGCCGGAATACGTCGCAGCACTGTCTCCACTTCTTCGGGAAACACCTTGAGTCCCCCGCTCTTGATCATGTTGCTGGCACGGCCAGCCAAGTGCATATGCCCGTTCTGATCAAGGAGCATGTAGTCGCCCGTGCGCAGCCAGCCCCCGCGAAACACGCCTGCCGTCTCTTCCGGCAGCAGGTGATACCCGGTGAACATCATTTCACTCCGGATATACAGCTCACCAACCGCACCCGGAGGCAGCTCACGAAACTGTGCATCGCGGATGGAAATATGCACGCCGTCGAACGGTTTACCTAAGGAATCTGCCTCCTCCTCCCCGGTTATTTCAAGATAGCTGATGTAGCTGGCCTCCGAGGAGCCGTAATACTCATAGAGCTTCGTCTCCTTGAACAGCTCACGACATCTTTGTTTCAACGTCACTGGCCACTGGCCCCCAGAGCTGATTATGGCCTGTATCGATACCGGGGCCGTAGTTGCAGCGGCCTGCCGGACCAATGCGTCAATCATCGCAGGCACAACGAACAGGACCATATTAGGTTCATGGGAGCAGAGATTCAATACGTTCACAGCATCGAATGCCGGGAGCAGATGAAAAGTCGCCATACTATACAAGGATTGCATCATGGCAAACAGCGACAGGGAATGCACGAACGGCCCGGGTGCAAGTACGTGCTTCATACTATTCAGCCTAAATGCCTTCTCCGTCGCCTCAAAGCTTGTTAACCAGGACTGGTGAGTCCGCATGTACCCTTTGGGGAGACCAGTTGTGCCTGATGTATATCCGATGAACAGCAATTCCGGATTCTCCTCTGTAGCGGCATCCGGCGCGAAGGCAGACTGCCAAGAGCTATAGCTGCCGGTGCTCTGCTCCCCGCCGAAGTATAGCTGCGGGATTTCTCTATAACGTTCTGTGAAATCAGCCGCAAAACGCGCTTCACCAACAATCAGTCCGGGCTCGCACTGCCGGATAACCTTATCCAGTTGTTCGGGAGGCCATTTGGGATCCAGCAGCACGGGAACGCATCCCGCATAGATGGCGCCGAGAACAAACTCGGCGAATTCCATACGGTTACCGGATACAACAGCAATATTCCGCTTTATGTGTTCCCCATGCCGCAATCCGTTTGCAACCTGTTGTACCAGCCCCATGAGCTGGGCGTAGGAGCGTTCTTCCCGGCCGTCCGAGATCGCAATGCGGGAAGGGGCGGCCTGTCCACGTTCTAAAATATGCTGTACCAGGTTCATGGGTATGATCACACCCCCGCTTGATCTTCAATGGGGCTGATTTCTTTCAGCTGCATCGTTATGACGGCCGCAATAACCGCTTTGATCATGTCTCCGGGAAGAAAGGCTAAAGCCCCAATCAGTCCGGTCCAGACCGGTGTATCTGTAATTAAGGCCATGACAGGTGCGCCAATCAGATTCACCAGCAATACGCCAAAGATCAGGTTGACGGCTATCAGTTTCCAGATGCTGACCCTGCGCCAGATTTTCTCGGAACACCAGCCGATGAAGCCTGCCGCAACCAGCCAGCTGAATATGTATCCGGCAGACGGTCCAACGAGCAACGCCAGTCCGCCGCGCCCGCCGGTCAGTACCGGCAATCCGAGGGCTATGAGAATGATAAAAACAACCAGACTGAGGATCCCCATCCGTCTGCCCAGAAAACAGCCGGCCAGCATGACTCCAAGCGTCTGGGCAGTGACCGGAACAGGAATGAAGCCAAGGGGCAGGGGCGGAATCATGCCGAGCACCGCGATGAGTGCAGCGAATAATGCGGCATATACAAGTTCTTTTGTCTTCAAGATATTGACCTCCATTGGATAAAATAAAGGTTGTGCTCTGGTTAAAGAATACAGCCAGTACGCTGAATTATAATGGAGACCCTCTCTATTGTAAACCAATTAATTTAATATGGTTCACAATACAGCGAAAATAACACCTTCATTTTCCTATTGTTATCTAAGCATGTTAATATAATCGGAGAGGATTGATCGGAACGCAATATTTCTGGAGGGTTATTTTCATGACAGTTAAAGAACAAATTCTATCCTTGCTGGGCAGCAACAAAGGCGGTTATATATCCGGCGAGGAGATCGCAGGGCAGTTATCCGTAACACGCAGCGCAGTCTGGAAAGCCATCAAGTCGCTGCAGACAGACGGTTACTCCATACAGGCTGTAACCAATAAAGGGTATTCCTTATCCCCACTAACGGATATTTTATCTGCCGGTGCCATTTCGAAACACCTGAAACCACAGGGTCAACAGCTGCGCCTTGAGGTTTACAAGACTATACCTTCAACGAACGAAGCAGTAAAAATCCTGGCCGCAAATGGAGAGGCTGAAGGGAAAGTGATCCTCTCGGAAGAGCAGACTGCCGGCCGCGGAAGAAATGGCCGGCCCTTCTTTTCCCCGCGGGGAACGGGCATCTACATGAGCATCCTGCTGCGCCCCAAGCTATCTGCGGCAGAATCCATTCTTCTGACGACCTCCGCAGCCGCCGCCGTTGCCCTGGCCATCGAGAGCGTATCCGGTAAAGACACACAGATTAAGTGGGTCAATGACGTATTCATGGATGGCAAAAAGGTGTGCGGAATTCTCACCGAGGCTTCCTTATCATTGGAGAATGGCTTGCTGGATTATGCCGTTCTCGGCATTGGCATCAATGTAACCCTACCGGCGGCCGGCTTTCCTGACGGGCTTGGCGGGATTGCAACGTCTGTATTTTCCGAAAGCAATCATTATGATGATCTCCGCTGCCGGCTCGCGGCAGAAGTGCTGAATCATTTCATGGAATACTATGCGCATTTAACGGACAGACCGTTTCTATCCGAATATAGACAACGAATCCTTTCCCTTGGCAAACCTGTAACGGTGATGAAGGATAACAAACAACGCGAGGCGACAGCTATTGACATTGATAACGACTGCCGTCTGAAGGTCAGATATGCGAATGGTGACGAGGAGTATCTTTCAAGCGGAGAAGTCAGCATTACCATCTAGCCGCTGGCTGTATCAAATCCATACCGCAAAAGCGTAAAAGTGTAGATAGAACAAAGACAGATTCAGCAGCAGTCCAAGTATAGACAATTTGTTTCTAGAGAAAATCCCCAGCACACTGATGCAAATGGCGAACAGCAGGAAGAAGTATACCAGATAGATTAGAAAGTCTGCGTTAAGCGCCAAGACTTCCGAACCTGAATTATTTAGCCAGATTTCGTCGTACAGGCTCTTGTTCTTGCTGATTGTATATATCAAGAGACCACTGATACAAACCGAAGACAACAACACAGGGATAGCAGTTAAGCCTCTGATGCTCTTCTTGTGTCTTCCCGAAGTCACTGACCATACACCATATACAACGAACACTACGGCAAGACAGACCAAGTACAGCTGATAGAAATATAACCCTTCTTCCCGGTCCCCGGTTCCGCCGCCATCCGGACCTGAAGCGTATAAGAGCAGATTAGTAATGACCAGAATGAAGTTCAGGATTGCATATTTGATTGTGCTGCTTCCTATTCCCGCAAATTTGTTCATGATTACGCCCTTTCTTGCGATCGTAACTTTTACTGCATACCTACAATTCTCGGATTCCCTAAAATAAACCAATAATTCACTTCGTCGTACCCTATAATATTAGCTGTTACATTTAGACCTTTATGTATGTTCCGGTTCTTATAGTTTGCAGCACATTCTTCATAATCAGCCATAGCCAAAGCATCATATACAGCAATACTGACAATTACTCCTTGAGGGTAGAGGACCTCTATAGGGCCAGTAATTTTGGTACCCAATGGAAGTTTGCTTTTCAATTCAACCCAACGCTCCGTTTGATCTCTATTTATCCTACTCCATACTTCTTCAAATTCTTCTTGAGTAATTCTTAATAATGTCCCGTCATCTAATGGTAATTCTGTCTCAGATAAGAAAAAATCATATTTCTTTTGATTAGATATCTTACTCTCTTTACCTTCATCCAACAAAATCTGTCTGAACGCCCAGCCTTCCTCATCCACTTCAAAATACCATCTTTCCTTACCGCTATGATCAAGCAGATATATCATTTGAGTTCTTTCCCCTTAAATAGTATTTGTATTAAAAATGTACGTGCCCTGTGCAGCAGACCAGATGCTTGCGCAGATTAATCTTTAGGAGCAGCGTGGAGTGAATAGCGGAAATAGTTGTATTTAGTGCAATTAAAAGGCGGCGAAAAACCGCATGTCTAGGAATAACTGTATTCTGTACAATTAAAAATAGGGAAATTGTTCTTTTACAGCAAAGAAGCCATTTATAAGTGTACAAAGTGCAATTAAAACTGTTCCTGCGCTGAAATGTAGCATTATAGTTGTACAAATTACAGTTATAATATGAGCGGTAGTCTCATAGCAGACCACCCGTAACTTGCAATTCGGGCAAGACGTGCTGCGAATCCGGAAGTTCTCCAGTTCAAGCTAAATAGCTAAATATAGAATAAACTTCAACATTTGATCCATCATTTCCTGCCAAAAGAAAAAAAGACGCCAACCCGATGTATCTCTACATCCGTTAACGTCTTTAAGTAAAGCGGATTACGTACGGCGCATATACGCACGCACCGTGATTGGAGCGAAGATGGCGACAATGACTGCCGCTCCGACGAGGGAGTAGACCAGATCGCTGCCTACCGTTCCGTTGTTGACCAGATTGCGGACGGCGGTGACCAGATGTGAGATCGGATTGATATTTACAAACCACTGCAGCCATTTCGGCATTGTATCAACCGGCACGAACGCATTCGAGAGGAAGGTTAGCGGGAACAGCACGATCATGGAAATCCCCTGTACACTGGAAGCCGTCCGGGCGATAACCCCGAAGAAGGCGAAGATCCAGCTGATTGCCCATGAGCATCCGATAACAAGGAGCGCTGCGAGCGCAACATTCCCGATGCCGCCTTCAGGCCGCAAGCCCATGATGTAACCCATAACGAAGGTGAGTACAGTAGCAATGGTATACCGGATGGTATCTGCGAGCAGTGCTCCCGCCAGGGGAGCAATCCGCGCAATCGGCAGGGACTTGAAGCGGTCAAACACGCCCTTCTCCATATCCTCCCGCAGCTGGACTCCCGTGACGACAGACGTCGTAATTACGGTCTGCACTAAGATACCGGGGATAATCACCGGCAAATAGCTTGCTACATCACCGGCAATTGCCCCGCCAAAGATATAGGTGAACATCAGCGTGAAAATGATCGGCTGGAACGTGACGTCAAACAATTGCTCCGGTGTCCGCCGGATCTTGAGCAGCCCTCTATAGGCCATCGTTAATGAATTGCGCACCGCCTGGCCGAAGCTGGTATGATTCTTCAGACGGCGTTCTGTACCCGGCTTGATTACAGTACTCATGCCAATACCCCCTCTTTATTCTTGGCTGATCCGGATGCATATCCGGCCTCTTCCTTCACGCCATCACCGGTTAAGGTCAGGAACACTTCATCCAGTGTCGGTTTCTGTACGCTCATCTCAAGCAGCGAAATCCCCGCCTCCCGCAGTGCGACCAGCAGGTCGGTCACCCGGTCAACATCACCCATCGGTGCCATGATCTTTGCGGATTCTGCCGATACATTGGACCGCACCTGAAGCACCCGCTCGACGATCAGACGGGCATTCCCCATATCCTGCGGGTTCAAGACCTTCAGATGCAGCGAGGAGTTGCCGACGGAAGCCTTCAATTCATCTACGGTGCCCTCTGCAACCACCTTTCCGGTGTCGATCACGGCAATCCGGTCAGCCAGCTGATCCGCCTCTTCCAGATACTGCGTGGTTAACAATACGGTTGACCCGGTCGATACAAGCCGCCGGATGGTGTCCCACATTTGATTGCGCGTCCGCGGATCAAGTCCAGTTGTTGGTTCATCCAGGAAAATGAGCGGCGGCTGCGCAATCAGACTGGCAGCCAGATCCAGCCGCCGGCGCATCCCGCCGGAGAAATTCTTCAGCGGACGCTTGGCCGCTTCCGTCAGGCCGAACTCTTCCAGCAGCTCTTCAGCCTTATTTCTCGATTCGGCGCGTCCCAGTCCGAGCAGTCTGGAGAAGATAATCAGATTCTCTGTTGCACTGAGTGACTCATCCACTGATGCATATTGACCCGTTACTCCGATTAACTGACGCACGATCTGCGGTTCTTTAACCACATCATGTCCGAAGATACGCGCCGAACCTGCGTCAGGCCGCAGTAAGGTGGCCAGCATGCGGATTACCGTCGTTTTCCCTGCCCCGTTCGGACCCAGCACCCCATAGATCATGCCCGTGCCCACTTTGAGGTCCACACCATCGACCGCGCGGTTGCTGCCGTACGTTTTGACAAGCCCCTGCGCTTCGATGGCATAGCTGCCAGTCTCCTGCGCTCTTCCTGATTGTTGTACTTGTTTCATCCCTTATTCCTCCTAGACAACTGAATGTATTAGGATGGTACCCGACTTTTTTAAACTGAATATAAACTTGCCTCTCATCCGCCAGGTTGCTTTTCCCACGTCTTATTAAAACAAAAATCCGATCCCTTGGGATCGGACTGAAGAAGTACGCTTGCAGACGTACACCTTAAATACAATATCATTAATCATAACCGCCCTCGGCTTCCGGCAATTCTTTGTACTCATCCTTACCGGCTACGATGTCCGCGATGAAGGTCCGCAGCTCCAGCAGCTGCCCGGCATCTTCTGTAAGCTCACAAGTCTCACCGGACCAGCTCAAATCACGGGTAACTCCGTCTACAGTAATCTGCCAGCTGTCTTCCTGGTAAGGGGTGACGGCACAACTCTGCCTGGCGGGCACAAGCTCCATCGTCCCCATAATGTTGATTTCCTTCATCTGGTCATAGATGCTGCGCATCTCATCCCCGGTCAGAGTAACATTCGCCGTCGCTGTCCCATTCATGATCAGATCCTTTACCACTGTATCCTGATACGTATTGATCTCATTCTTGGTGGCTTCTCCATAGCCGTACCGGACCAGAAAGTCGAAATCTCCGGGCATTTCTTGCGGCATAACGTTCTGCCCAGCAGCGTGCTCTGCCTCCTTATCCGTACTACAGCCATTTAGGAGCAGTACTGCGAGCAGCAATAAGCATAATTTATTCACTGTATCCGCCTCCAGCATGTTCTTAGGTATTATTACACAATATACAGCCGTGGCAAGACAAGTAAATATCATGAATACCGCATTTCGGGTACCCGATAGGGATCGTAGGATTATTATCATCTTCTTCAATTTTTGACCATTCTAAATAACTTTCCATCTTAATGCTGTCTTTATCAAAAGCAAAAATCATCCGCTGAAACTTTAATAAGCATTCTATGATCCAATCTTCCCGGGGTTCATACTTCAGCCGCTCCCAACCATGACGTTCCATTGCTCCTGAAATCGTGTGTAAGATAAAATTCCTTTCCCGTTCAAACGATTCTATAGTCCACGGCATATCATCGATATCAAAACCGACAGTTCCTATGCCTACCACTGACTGGTCCTGCTGAGCTAACCAGATCACCATTTCTTTCTCGCGGTTGTTTTCTGCAAACATAGACCCGCTGAGCGCCAGCACCTCAATAAAAAAGGAGGTCAAACTATTCGACATTTTTAACGACTCAATGCTTTCGCCAAAGTGCTCTGGCATAGATATCCGGTTGCCCATATGTATGTCCCCTTTCCGCTTCCGTAAACTTCCGGTACAGAATTATATCGGACTCAAAGCATCCCAGAGCTGCGTAGCGAATTCGTTATCGATTTGGAAATACATTCTGGCAAATCCGTAATCAATGTAGCCGCCTTTGATCATTATCAAAGTAACCTCAGTGCCATCTTTTAAATGAATTGTAATTCGTCTGTACCGTTCATCATTGTCATAGTCGCCCAATTGTCCATCCATGCCCTCATGTACAGATAATCTGGCATCATACAGCTGATCAACCAGGGTGTTGATCAATTCCAAATCAGGAACCGGGTGTAACTGATCTATACCTGTTCTCCATTCTGAGTAGCTTTGATATTGGGCACTAACCACATTTCCGGCCATTTTAAAGGGTTTGAAAAAATCTCTGCCCTCACTTAACGGCAACCCGCCCGTACACTCATAAAATGCAGTTTGAACATATGAATGCTCTTCAGAATATGTCATTATTCGGAAATTCTTATTATAGCCTTTCACAGCATAGACATCTGCCTTGTCAACTGTTGAAGCTAGATTGGTGTCCTTCTTCCCCTGCTGCTTCCAACCGTTAAGATTGCCTTTAGCCGTTCCGAGCTTCTTCCCTCTCAAATTTATTGCTTGTTCGGGCGGGATTTCCGTATACGTTTGAGTGTACACTTTGCCGTTATAATATATCATTCCTAACATCGTTGCATTGAGAATCCCCTCCGTCTGTGACGGCAAGTTAAAGACTGGCGATATTATTCCTCCCTTTGGGGCTACGGGTTCCTCATCTTTAACAAGGCGCAGAAAGAGTGCACCGCCAATTAGGATCACCAGCACTGCTGCTGCGATCCCGGCTTTTAACCAGCCGTGTCTGGAGCGGAAAAAGGATACTATCATGGTTTGGAATCTCAACAAAATATTGCACTCCCTCAATTTACATTATTTTACTTTACATATAATACTAATATTTATAATAATGTTACAATTAATAATTATCAATAAGATTCAACACACCAGCTCATCTAAACAGCAACAAAGGCGCGGTAGAGAACTGTTGTCCCCTCCGCGCCTTTGCCCATGCTTATGCACTGCCTATACCTGATTCCAGCATCTGCCGGCCACAGATTTCTATGAACCGCCAGCCCCGCATATTATGCTTACCGCCAATTCTTCACTTCTACCCATGCTGCATCCGGGCCGCTCCGTTCAAATGCCGTACCTACAGCTCCTCTAAAAGGCTCCAGTAAGCCCGGGTCGCGGTCAATCAGATCGTACACATTCATGATCGCGGTATTCTTGGGATCACTCAGGTATGCTCCATCCTCATCCCCGGTGAATAGCCTCCATCCGCTGTCCTGCTCCCGTGTGGCTGCTTCACGGTACATCCAGCGAACCCCGCTGCCGGGCAGCATGCATTTCTTGGTCACCAGCGCCGCCTTCTCGCCTACCTCGACCCACGCCGGGTCTCCTTCTCGCAGAATTGTCCGGGCAATATGTCTGGGCTCGAATTCCACGGTAGCTCCAGGTTGCAGCGTCTGTATCACTCCGGGCACATTCGTCAGCAGCCCCGTATAACGTCCGGTAACCGGATCTTGCCCGGTAATCTCCACCCACATCCGTTCAGCGCGGGGTTCTCCTTCTTTCGGGTTCGTCAGGATGAAATGCAGCCTAACCATTCTTCCTGGGTTCTGGGTCATCCGTTCTTGCCGGGAGGGAATAAAGAAAGAATTAGGATGCTGCCGGTTCACTTCTTCCACATCTTCCAAAGTCCATTCCATAACGTGTGCCTCCTAGTCTGTAGTGCTAGACTACCATTACCCCATTGCGGGAGACACGATTCATTTGGTCAGGAAAATCCACCCATCTTAAGCTCAGGCACAGGTACAATTAAAGGAGTTTCGATTCCTGTACAGGTATCCATATTTCACTTCTGTACGCTGGCGAAGTTGTATCCTTGCTCTCATTCCAGAGGATCTCCGGCCCTTCGACCTGCTCGTAATTGGAAGAGGGGAACCATTCGGAATAAATCCGTCCCCAGATATTCTGGAGTGTATCCGGAAACGGCCCCACCGCTTCAAATACAGCCCATGTAGACGCAGGGACTTCAAGCTTGGCATAGGAGGGAGGACAGTCCAGTGTGGTAGCTACACCAATATAATGATCGAGCTCCCCCCGTTCCTCCATCCTCCCTTCGGAGAAATTCACCGATGCGCTGATCATCCCGGCAGGAACGATGTTGGACAGCTGCTTCAGTTCAGTAATGATCTCCATATTGAGACTCTGCCACATCGCTGCGATTTCCGGATTCACTCCGTTGAACTGGATAGGCACCCTTTTATTCAGTCCGACGATGCTAAAAGCCGCTTTCTCTTCCATACGGTAATTCATTTCACTGCCTCCTCTGATCGTTAATTGAAAAGTCATCCGGGGAAAGGCCTTCAGCGGTGTCCCTGCACTTCTTGCTTCCGACGGCGTCACGCCGTGAACCAGCTGGAAGGCCTTGGTGAAGGCATCCGGTGAACTATAACCAAATTCCAGGGCAAGATCAATAATCCGCTGCTGGCTGCCCTGCAGCTTGAATGCGGCCAATGTGAGACGTCTGCGGCGGATATATTCCGACAGCGGAATACCTGCCAGAAAGGAGAACATCCGCGTGAAATGATACTCCGAGCATAACGCCCGCCTCGCTGCCTCCTTGACATCCACCTCACCCTCCAGCTGCTCTTCAATATAGGAGAGGGCCGCGTTCATATTTTCGAGCAGGTTCATCGTTTATCACCCTTTCCTCACCATCAGATTAACAGCTATCCCAAGACCGGGTCCGTCAGTTCCTGCACCAGATTGACGGGTACTGCCCCTGGCACAGCAATAATTCTGCCATAATATAGTTGATATATATGAAGACAATCCGCTCTATTTTAATGATAATGAAGCATAGATACTATATAAAAAGCAATTTCCCCCGGCGGGAAGACGGAGGCTTGAAATGAAGCTTATACCCAACTGCATAACGCTCAGCCGGACCTTGCTGGCACTCCTGCTGTTATGGCTTGAGCCGCTGGGCGCGGGCTTCACCGCTGTCTATATCCTGTGCGGAATCACAGATATGCTGGACGGGCCGATTGCCAGAAAAACCGGAACAATCAGCAGTCTCGGCGCCAAGCTCGATTCCATAGCCGACATGACGCTGGTAGGCGCTGCATTATATACATTGTATCCGTTCCTTGGACTTACACCCGGGGTTCTCCTCTGGATCATGCTGATCGCCTTAATCCGGGGTGCCTCCATGCTGACCGCACTGCGCAGATTCCGGACCTACGGCAGCATTCATACCTATGGCAACAAGCTCGCCGGACTCCTGTTATTTATCACACCTCTGCTGCTTCCGTATATTCATCAAGGTGTCTGGACTGCTGTTGTATGCACCGTAGCTACTATATCCGCTGTGGAGGAATTCATCATCCTTCTGAGCTCAAGCCAGCTGCAGCTGGACCGGAAGGGGCTGTATCGGCGGCGCTAATCTTCTGTTCATACACCCCAAAGAACCCATAACACACACAACGGGTTCTCCGGTAACACTGCCTATTCTTCTATAGTCCCGCACACCACGAATACTTAGCCAAAAGGTCCGGCATCCGCAAAGCTCCTGATTAACGCCTTGACCTGTCGTCTGGAGGTAACGGTGATGACTTGCTGATGAGCGCCGGCCTGCCGGAGTCTTGCAATGGTGTTGTCGCGGCTCCGTGTCTTGTAGCTCCAGACCCAATTCACGAACGCCCAGTCGAGCTTCTCCGGACAGCCTTCGTTCATATCGGGTCTGGTTTGGTTATGGTACATTAGACGCCGCTTCACAATCCGGTACATACATAAGAGCCTCGGCAGATCCAGAAAAATGATGACATCCGCCCGCTTGATCCTGATATCCATCGTCCTTGAGTAGTTGCCATCCATAATCCACTGCTCTTGATCCGTATATTGCCGGACCAGCCCGTCCCATTCCTCATCCGGCTTGGGAATCCAGCCCGGGCTCCAGAAATGGGAATCCAGATGCACAACCGGAAGATGGAGCAGACCGCCGAGCTGCCGTGCCAAGGTGGATTTGCCCGAGCCTCCCGATCCGAGAATTAGAATCCGGTTCATAAGTTCTCCCTGTCCAATATGACGTAACTACTTTCCCTTCAATCCAGCTGCAAGTATTCCTTGATTCCATCCGCTATGGATGAGGCAACTGCTTCCTGAAACTCATTGGTCCACATCTTCGCCTCATCGCCCGGGTTGGTCAAATACCCCAGTTCCAGCAGCACGGACGGCATCTCCGTCTCCCGCAGCACAAAGAAGTTCGCAACCTTAACTCCGCGGTCTTTAAGCCCGGTAGCTTGAATGACATGCTTATGTATAGTCTCGGCAAAAGCCAGTGATTCGTCATGATAATAAAAGGACTGCGTGCCCGATGCCGACGAATCCTCATAGGTATTACCATGGATGGAGATAAATAAATCTGCGAGGAGGTTATTCGCGAACTCCGGCCGGTACAGCTCATGCGTGGAAATGAAAGCATCCCCGGTCCGAGTAAGCTCAATCTGAAGCTGCGGATCATCCGCCAGCTTCTGTGCTATTGCCTGTGATACGCTGAGGTTGAACTCCTTCTCAAACCGTCCGCTCACAGAAGTCGCACCCGGGTCTTCACCGCCGTGCCCCGGATCGATTACGACCTTGTACACAGGTCCGGAATACACCGGATCACTGCTTTCAGGCCCGCTTGTACGATCTGATTCATGAATTGCCCGATTACCCGCCGCCGGAGCTGCAGCCAGACTTGAATCTGCGCTATTTCCGCCTGAACCGTTACTGACGCCATCACTGCATGCCGCAAGCAGTAGCAGACTGAGCCATGCGGCAGCTATAATGTACATCTTCTTCATTCCGGTCTCTCCTTATCGCTACTTCATTTCGTATCCCCTTACATTTCAGCATACTGGAGGCTGGATAGGCAAGACCTAATTCTGTAACGATACACGGACGCCTATAGATTCTTATCTTTGCAAAAAAGACTGATTGAGGCATTTGTCATGGCTCCAATCAGTCTTTTGTTATTTCTATGCTATTTGGCGGGTGTATGCTCCGCTGCCTGCCCGGCATGACTAGAGGAATTCAGCAAGACAAGCCCCCCGATAATGATAAGCAGACTAATACCGGTAAGCAGGTTGAAGGGATCATTCCAGATCAGGATGCCGATGAGTGCAGTCAGCGCCGTCCCTGCCCCGGACCAGATGGCATAAGCCAGGCTTAACGGTATGGTTCTGAGACTAATGGACAAGCTGTAAAAAGCCACACCCATTCCAATCACTACCCCGATAGACGGCAGCACACTGCTGAATCCGTCGGAGAGCTTGAGCATCGTCGTGCCAAAAATTTCCGAGATGATGGCAATACTTAGTGCAAGATAACTTTTCACAGTTCAACCCTCCGTTGAAAGCTTCAGGAGCACCACACCGCCAATGATGAGGAGCAGTCCTGCTACTTTTTTGACATTCAGACTTTCTTTATAGACCAGTACGCCAACCAATGCGGTTAACGCCGTTCCCACACCTGACCAGATGGCATAAGCCGTCCCGAGGGGGATCTCTTTCAGCGCGAGTGACAGATTGAAGAATGCCAGTCCCATGCCGGCGACCACCGCAATGGATGGAAGCAGTCTTTTGAAACCGTTCGATGCCTTAAGCATGGAGCTGCCGAAGACCTCACTCACAATAGCTAACGACAATAATACATAAGAATTCACTTGGGTTGCCTCCTAATTAATCATCTCCAGCAATTTGCGGACGACCTTGTCCCGCATTTCACTGCTGAGATCGCCGATTCCAAATACCTCCGATAACCACAGGCCGTCTACAGCCAGCCGGACCATCGAGGAGATCACCGGATCAAGTCCATCGTGCTCAATGTTCTGCTGCCAGACAGAGTACTGTTTCCGAAGGTCCTCCAGCAGATCCCCGTTGGTAAAAAGCGCTGCGTTAAGCGCTACGTTCATGCCCTGCGCTTCCTTATCTGCTTCGACGGTGGACTGCAAATAGGCCCGGCTCCATTTCCCTTGATCCCGTGTATCCCGGGCCGCCCTATTCTGAACATCGGTTATGAATTCATTCGTTATCCCTGACACCATGCTATGAATTAAGGCGTCCTTATTCGGAAAATGATGCAGCAGACCGCCTTTGCTCACCCCTGCTTCGGCGGCCACCGCCTCAAGTGTCAGCTTCTCAATTCCTTGATGCTTCACGACGTTTGAAGCGGCTGCCAGAATCAAATTGCGTTTGGAATTGCTGTTCATGTGAATCACCTCTGTATTTACTATACCGTCTGGACGGTTTGTTTGTCAAATGAAGGACAGGAACAAAGTCGCCCGGCAGAAGAATCAAACTGGAGTTTATGCATTATGCAGCTTATCCGGCATTTAGCAACTTTGGAGATTGTAGGCCACAACATTATTCCCCTCAGACTTATTCTGGGGCAGCTCCCTCTGTACAGTTCCCCGGGGAAATCAAGCGCAATACTGCTCCTCATCCCCGCTTCCCGCCCACTTTCGGCGGATTCAGGGGTACTTCTGCCCCTCATTCAGCTCATTTACCCTATCGTTGGCACATTGTATTCGGTTTTTCGCATACATTCGATCTGTCTCTCTCGTTCTCTAAAGTCCTTAATCAAGACATACGAATCAACAGATTGCATCCAGGGCCGGCGGCTCAGATACGCTTCTAAAAACTAGCGTGCCCAAGTTCAGTTTTTGGGTATACCAGTCGCCGAATAACAACCTGACTTTCGCGTCTAAACATGGGATCATTTGACCTAACACAAAATCAAATTCATCCTTCAGACGGAGAAGGCTCTGCTCCAAATTCCAATGAAACTTATCCCCGACAAACGAATATCATAATTTCGGGTACGCCCTACACAACAAAAAACGCCCATCCGCTGATGAGCGTCACGCAACCATTATTCCCGCACTATTAATAAGAACTTGATTATCGGCCTGCTTATAATCCTGATAACAATCCCTTAATATACCCGCTTAACTCTCGCGCCGTCTGCTGGTGGGCCAGTAACCCCGGATGGGTTCTTGCTCCCGCCGTTTCGTCCGTCATATCCGGCAATTGAAACACTGACACTTTCTTGTCGCCAGTGGACTGGATATAAGCATCCACAGCACGATAAATCGCCGGCATCAGCGGAATGCCCAGCATGCCATACGCCCAGAGAATATGGGCAGTGTTGTTATACCGTCTCAGCTTGCCCAGGAATTTCACCACTGCCGTCTCAAACGCCGCCAGATCCTCATCGTGGTAACTTCCATCTTCCTTCAGCCGCTGCTTATATCTCTGCCCGGTACCTTCATCCACCCATTCCGGGGAATGAAAAGCACCGTTATCATTAGTGCCAAGATTAACGACCACGACATCCGGCTGCCAGGATTCGAAGTCGTTCACCTTATGCGCTCCGAGCGCTTCATTACGCTCTCCGGTGAGCAGGCCGCAGACTTGCTCGTAGATATCTGGAAGATTCCCCTTCGGATTGTTATCCCAGCTGGTGAGCACGCCCCAGCCGCTCTGCGAAATCACCCGGTAGTCTGCATTTACGGCTTCTGCGGTCAGGGCCGTGTAATTATGTACACCGCTGAACCAGGCCGGTATCCAGTCCAGCTCCTCCCGGGCTCCGATAACGCCTTCACCTGAAGTGATGCTGTCGCCGATGAACTCAAGCCGGTAGCGCTTCGCTTCAACCGGCAGGAACGCTCCGTCTGTGCGGACCGCATGGAACTGCAAATAGCAGCCCGGGTCGCCGCTCATGGCCTGGACCTCTTTTACAATCCGGATATTCTTCACGGTGTCAGGGTTCATACCGCGGAATACACAGATCCAGTGCCTTCCGGCAATCAGCATCTGTCTGCTGACCGGAACGGAGTTAATCAAGATACTGATCCAGGATTCGTATTGGTCATAACCGGATTCCACCTCAATCCACAGCCCGGAAGCCTGGACATTCAGCTCGATGGCACTGCCCGTCCAGAATAACGTAACCGGGTTCAGGCTGCCGGTCGTTCTGCCATGAATCATCAAATGCTCGATCTCAGCCAGCCGCTGTACCTGTAAATGGGTAATCCCGCTCATTCTGATCCCTCCCGCCCTGTGGCAATCGTGAAGCTGCGGACCTTCATCCATTTGCCGCCGACCCACTCGTCGATGGTTCCCTTCTTCGTCCGGACACAGAATTTATGCGCCGTCCCGCGGTCAAAGCCCGTTGCTTCATACAGCAGATCATCGCCTTGCTGCCCTTTGAAGTACACCTGCTTCAGTCCGAGTCTGTTCAATAATTCCAGCTTCACACTTTCGGTATATTGCCTTGAGAATTCTTTTGACATCTATGTTCCTCCTGCGCTAATTAAGTTCTTTACTGTTTTTCGGATCGCTTATATGAGGATAACGTAAAAGCTGCGGATTTACATCTTTATTTTAAATCCCGCTGCCTCAAATCTAGTTGATTTTGAACTCTCCTATGTAATAAAATGAAAAGATTAAATAGAAAAGGATGCGCATACGCAATGCCGTTTAAGGAATCACGCTCGCTCAGTAAAAGATCGATTCTATTCTTCTCCCTAATTATGCTAGTTAAAAGCTATTTCGCCTGGTATTACCTGTTCGAAGACGGGCCGACCTGGACCACATGGCTGAAAGAGATTCCTTTTGTGCTGCTGCTGTTCTGCCTCATCGAATGGTTCGCCACAAAGCGGAAAATTGCCATTTATATGCTCGTCAATCTGCTTATTACCGTATTATTCTTCTCTCTGATTGTCTATCATAATCATTTTGGCATCATTGCTACTTCTCAGGTCTTCGGCCAGGTCAAGCAGGTGGGAGCCGTCAAGAAAAGTATATTCGCCGTCGTTCACCCTCAATATATGCTTATATTCGTAGACATTATTATTATCAGCCTGGTTATGCTCAGACGCAAGAAGGCACTGGCTTGGAAGCACTCGATGTCCCGCCCCAGTAACCGCAAGGCGGTCGCTGCCCTGTTCTGTGTCTCACTCGTCATGTGTATGATGAATATTTTTCCGAATAAGGCCAGTATGAACGAGAATGTCAAAGCCGAACAAATGGGGATCCTCAATTATGAAGCTTATGCCCTGCTGGGTGAACCGGAGGAAGAGCAGATTGATCAAGCGGAGATCTCACAGGCAGGCATTGATAAGACCAAAGGCATTCAGACCCTAGCCAATCCGGTCATGTACGGGGCCGCCAAGGGTAAGAATCTGATCATCCTGCAAATGGAGTCCTTCCAGAACTTCCTGATCAATCTGTCGGTTGACGGTACAGAAATTACACCTAACCTGAATAAGCTTGCCGCCGAGAGTTATTATTTCCCCCGGTTCTTTCAACAGGTGGGTCAAGGTAACACATCGGATGCCGAGTTTATCGTAAATACTTCCTTCTATGTTCCGCCGGATGGTCCGGCTACAGAAATGTATGCACCGAAAGATCTGCCCAGCTTGCCGAAGCTGCTGCAGGCCCAAGGTTACGATACCGCAACCTTCCATACGAATGAAGTCGATTTCTGGAACCGTGGAGAACTCTACAATGCGCTTGGCTTTAACCGTTATTATGACAAAGCCTACTTCGGTGAAGAGGATACTGTCTTCTATGGTTCATCGGATGAAGTCCTGTACAACAAAACATCGGCAGAGCTGGCCCGGATGGATCAGAGTGAACAGCCCTTCTATTCACATGTGATCTCGATGTCATCGCATAACCCGTTTACCATTCCAGAGAGCAAATACAAGATGACCTTGCCGGAACGTTATGAAGGTACACTCGTTGGAAACTATATCCGGGCCGAGAACTATGCGGATTATGCACTGGGGCAATTTATGGATGAACTCAAAAGCAGCGGGGTATGGGATAACAGTGTGGTTGTGCTTTATGGCGATCACCGGGGACTTCCTATTTTCTCGCTCAAGGATGATGATAAGGTCTTAATGGAGGAAATTCTGGGGCATGAATATAATGAACGCGATCTGATTAATATCCCGCTCATCATTTCAGCTACCGGCATTACGTCTCCAAGTGTGAAGGAGCAGTTAGGCGGACAGGTTGACATTCTCCCTACTGTAGCGAATCTGCTCGGCGTGCCGCTGGACTATCATATTCATTTCGGACAGGATTTATTGAATCAGACCCATTATAACCTGCTGCCGCAGCGCTATTATCTGCCTACGGGCTCCTTCGTTAATAACGAAGAGCTCTTCTTATCCGGCAGCGGGTTCGAAGACGGACAGCATTATACGTTATCCGGTGACGGGACGGAGCTCCTGCAATCGACAGAGGATGAGTTCACCCGCGCACTTGAGCTTCTGCGGATGTCGGACAGTTATGTTACACAGCTGCCGGACCGTGAAGTTAAGGATGAGAGTAGCTCTGATTAAAAGCTAGCACGAATAGAGCCCGGCCCCGGAGAAGCGTCTCCAGGACCGGGCTCTTTATCTGTGATCACAGCTGCTTGTTCAGGAAATCCTTCACAGCCTGGCCTGCCGGAAGCGGCAGCTGCATCCAGACATAAGCATGGAGAGAGTCAGTAATCCGCGTAATCTCATAGCTGTCCAGCAGCCCTGCGAAAGCGTCCAGACTGCGGCGGATGGACTCGTTTGCCCACTCTTCTTCGCTGGGGAGGAATAGTACCGGACACTCTATTTTCTGATAATACTGCTCAAATGACAGATCCCAGAACTTCACGATATATTCAGTCCTCACACGGTTCAGATAACAGTAGGTGTACTTGCCGTCCGGAAGCTGCTGCAGACTATGTTCATAAAAGGCCAAGAAATATTCATTCCACAGCCCCTCCGCTGTCAGCTCCGCCCGTTGTTCGGCAACATACTCCTCTATGCTGTTGAAGATCCGTTCTTCCCGCTCACCCAATTCTGCACGCAGCTGTTCTTTTCTCTGCACAATTTCTTCTGCTGTACCTTGGAATATTCCGTATTCGCCGAATTCATTATTAAGTGCGCCTTCGCAGACCAGGGATAACACTCTCTCCGGATGCGCCGCCGCCAGACTCAGGCCAACCTCTGCTCCCATTGAGCTGCCGACGATATGGCACTTGTCTACCTGCAAATGCTGCAGCAGCAAATACATATCCTCTGCCATCTGATCGATATGATAGCCGGTTTCCGGTTTGTCCGATTGTCCATGCCCCCGGATATCGGGAGCAATGATGCTGTAGTCCTGTGCAAACTGCGGGAGAATCCCCTCCCACATGTTGAGGTTCCCGCCGCTGAAATGAAGAAACAGAATAGCAGGCTTGCCGTTTAATGAATGCCTCACGTTTATCGCTAACTGCCCTAATGAAATACGTTCCTCGATCAAAATTCAAACCTCCATGTTATGTATGTTAATCTTATGTATTGGCCAGAACTTCTGGTGCAACCGCTCATCCATAGGCACCAATCCCGCCTGCTGATCATACACAGATAGAAAGAAGGGCGGGATGCGGGATGGGTAACATGCGGAATGAACAGGACTGGGCCATCTTTCTGGCTGCCGTCTGCGGACAGACCTATGCACAATTTGAACATGCGGACGGTTCGTTCGTGGTTCCGGCGGACTTCTCGGTCGTGCATAATTTCCGGGCGAAATCCATGGGCGGTATCTCCGAGCCCTTTGGCTTCATTCTGGAATCACCGCAGGAGATCATTATTGCCTGGCGCGGAAGCAGCTCAACCACCAATTGGCTCTCCAACATGAATGCTGCGCAAAAGAAGTTTAAATATATCAAGGAAGACTGCCTGACGCACAGAGGCTTCACAGATATTTATTCGTCGGCAAGAGAGGAAATCCTCTCCATACTCGGCACCTTGTCACCGGAGAAAACGGTATACGTTACAGGCCACAGCCTTGGCGGGGCACTAGCAACCTTATGTGCTATAGATATTGCTGCTAATTCAGCCTACAGGTCTCCCCGCCTGTATACGTACGGCTCTCCGCGTGCGGGTGATCCTGCATTTGCCAAAGCTTTCAGCAGCTATGTCCGCAGCAGCTTCCGTTATGCCAATCTTTTTGACGTCGCCACCTACGTTCCGCCTACCATCTACAAGCTGCCCCGGCATGAGAAAAAATACTATTACACCCATGTGCAGACGCTGTACTCATTATCTTTCCAGAACGGGACGGTTGAGCTCAATCATGTGCTTAGAAGCTACTTCGCAGTACTGTCGAAGCAACGGCCGGAATACACAGCGTTATTATGTGCAGGGAACCCCGGTTTCTGTCCGGTGCTTGAATTGATTACCTGATCACCGCTTTTTGGGTACCAATGTTACGATTATTCCGTCAGCTGCAAATTGGCCTTCCGGATCACTTCCAGCGGAATCTTCGGTGTCCGGTCCGCAGTGAGCAGCCCGTTCACTTCCTGCTGGACATCCGTAATCTGCGTATAGCAGTAGCCGCAAATATAAGGGGTGTCCTTGATAGCCTGCGTAATCCTGCTGAACCGTTCAATGAAGGCATCGGTGCTGCTTACCTGCTCTCCATACCCCCAGCCGTCACCGGAATCAAAGGCAATGCCGCCGAACTCACTGACGATCACCGGCTGGCCGCGGTATTCATAGCCCTGAGCCATGGCATATTTCCAGTTGTTGAATGAGGCTGCCCTGCCAAGTACGCTGCCGGAGTCTGCATAACGTTCAAGCAAGACATCTCCGCTCTCTTCATAATCATGCAGGGTGATGATATCGCTGATGGTGTGCTCCCAGCCGTCATTCACAATGACCGGACGGTTCGGGTCGATGGATTTGGTCAGATGATAGATCCCCTCGGTGAATTTCTGCTGCAGCTTGCTCGTGTAGACCTGCGGAATCCCCCAGGATTCGTTAAAAGGCACCCAGGTGATAATCGAAGGATGATTATACTGCTGCCGGACAATCTCCGTCCATTCGTTCGTGAAGTTCTCAACAGCCTCATCGTTGAACTCAAAGGTTGCCGCCATCTCCGACCAGACCAGCAGGCCCTTTACATCGCACCAGTACAGGAACCTGGCATCCTCAATCTTCATATGCTTGCGCACGCCGTTGTAGCCCATCGCCAGAATTGCGTCGATATCGGCAATCAGTGCTTCTTCGGACGGCGGGGTCAGATGGCTCTCCGGCCAGTAGCCCTGATCCAGAATGAGGCGCTGATACACAGGTGTATTGTTAAGCAGCACCTTGCCTTGTTCGACTGAAATTTTGCGCAAGCCGAAATAGGAATATACCCGGTCAATGACCAGACTATCTTTATAGAGAATAAATTCCACTTCGTACAATGTCGGCGCAGCAGGTGACCATGACTGCAGCTTCCACGGGCCGTTTGCTTCGTGAGTCAGTTCCACATCAAGCTGCAGCCAGGCCCGGTCTACATGGAGCGAGACCTGCTTAAACGTCTTCTGCCCCGTGCTGATCTTGGTCTCCAGGCGGAGATTGTCGTCCGCTGCCTGTGTCTGATATTCGAAACGGACAGAGCGGTTATCGAGATCCGGAGTGATTTTGACAGCTTTGAGATAAGAGGGCGACACATACTCTACCCACACACTTTGCCAGATTCCCGTTGTCTGTACATAGAAGCACTCGAAATTCTCATCCACCCAGCGCTGCTTGCCCCGCGGCTGAGTACAGCTCTGGCTGTCTTCCGCTTTGACCACCAGCCGGTTGGCCGCTCCCGCATCCGTGTTAACATAATCCGTAATATCCAGTGAAAAGGCCGCATAACCGCCTTGATGTCCTCCGGCATAGCTGCCGTTAACCCACACCTTCGCGGTATAATCCACCGCCTGGAAATTCAGCATCACCCGCTTACCATTCAAGTCCGCAGGTAGCTGCAGTTCCCGCTCATACCATACATAAGGATGGAAGGTCGTCTCGCCGATCCCGCTGGCCTCCGTCTCGTAAGTGAACGGAACCTGTATCTTCAGATCCCCGTGGAGCTGCTCATTCCACCGCTCCCGTTCACCAACATTGCCATCGTCAAACCGGAAGCTCCATTCCCCGTTTAAGCTCTGCCATTCCTTACGGACGAACTGCGGACGCGGATAATCCTTAATATAATGCTCGGTTGCCATAGTATTGCACACGCTCCTTAAGAACATTATTTTTGTTTTATTACAATAAAGATGTATTAATTATTGCAGAATCTGCTGAAATGTCAATCACCGATTGTACAGCATGAAGAACCTGCGCTTAAGGCCTCAGGTTCTTCGCATAAATATCGTATGTTCATCGTAAATGCTACATCTGTCCATCGCTTGTCCTCGAAATTCCGTGCCTCCGATTCCCTATACAGTATAAAAGATCTTCATCACCAGATCCTGCTCATAATCGCCGAACTTCCGCCCGAACAGATTCATTCCGCCCTTGAAGACCGCATTCTCCTTCACACCCAGCCGCAGATCCACATGGTTCTGCTCTGTAAGCTTCAGCTGGCTCAGATTGACGGCGGATATCTCTTTGTGGTCGATCGTGCTGCGGGTATTGTCTACGCTCCAGGTCTTGAGCGAGCCGAACTGGGTCCCCGTATCGATCCACCAGGAAGGATTCAGCTTCCCGCGTCTGCCGCCGAAGTCGCCGGGCGAGGTCCAGGTGCCAACCTCCACGTTGTTGATCCACAAGGTAATATCCGAAGGCCAGTCGTTCTCATAATTCGGCGCCTCGGAGCAGATCTCCATCGAGAACTGGATCAGGCGGACCGCTGCCCCCTGCGGGATTTCCAGCGGATAGCGGTATTCAAGATACCCCTTTCGCAGCCAGAGCAGCTGGGCATGAACACGGTCCGGATGGAAAAAGCCCGCCGGTGAGTCCTCCACAATAATCGGCCCAGCCTCACTGACCATGCCGCAGGTGGGCGCCACTTCACAGGCCGTGAAATTGCCGATCGGCATTGCAATCTCGTAGCAATAGTCCCCTTGCTCCGCCTTCGCGCGGCGTTCCGGCACATTAATGATGATCTTGATATCATCATAGATGCGGCTGCAGACCTTCATGGAGCCGCGCGAAGCCGGCAGCAGCTCGGTCTCAATCAGCCCCGCCTGCTCCAGTACCTTCACATTTGAGGCGGATGTGGATACCGGTATCTCCAGCGCCTCCGCCAATTCTACTACATTCATTCTCCGGCTGTTGAGCAGCTCCAGCATTCTTAGTCTAAGCTCCGTAGACAGCGCATGCGTCACTTTCACCAGTTCCTCAGGATGTTCCATGGATAATTCCAGAATATCGATCACCGCTTTGCTGTCTATTTAAGATCTATTCCTATTCCTGCACAAAATACAACATTTCCCTCATTAAATCAGCCCAAATTGAAAATTGTTGTATAAAAGGCAGCATTCCCCCGCCCTCACGCGGCTTAACAGAAGAATTCTTGTATTTCGTACAACAATCCTCCCGAATGCCCGGGTATTCATGAGTCAGTGTTGTATTATCTACAACATTCATGCCTAGTCAGCGTCAACTTAAGAAACTCACTCTGCTGCGAACCCTTCCGGCAGCAGAACCACCTGATCCCCCAGCCGGACCTCCCCGGTCCGGATCACAGAAGCATATACGCCAAAGTTCAGATTGAACTCCTTATTCACTTGTTTGAGCAGCGAGCTGTCCCGCTCCAGGGTATCCGGGTTCATCGTAATCATAACGCAGCGGTCACAATAGCTGTCCACCTGCAGCTCTGCACCGCCTATCGATAAACGCCGGCCGAGCCATTCCTCTTCCCCAAGGGAATCCTCACTCATTTCCACGACAAAGTTCCCCCGGAAGCGGCGCTGATCAACAGGCTTGCCCCATAAAGCCTCCAGCTTCTTCAGGCTCTTATCGGTCACAAGCAGGATACTGGCCCCGTCCACAGATAACAGCTGCGGGTGTTTCGCTTCCGGGTGAGGCGCTTTGAACTCGGACATCGTAATTTGCGTGGAGGTCAGGCTCTGGATTTCATTGAGCAGCTCCGCATCCCAGCCGAAGACTCTGCCGTCTGCCGCCGTCACCCGGATATTCCCTTCGATATATTCCGCCTGATAACTAAGCATATTGGGGATCTTTCTGGCGGTAACATACTGCCACCAATCCTTCTTGGTCATATCATAGAAGGAGCAGTACCGGTCCCCCTGCACCCCGTAAGATTCTATCTTACACACTTCCAGCTCTTCTCCCGCAAAGGATTTCACCGGATAGCGGTTAATCGCCGTAATTTCACCAACTGTAATGGACACTAATTCCGCACCTCTTCTGTCTATAATGTAATGTTCCATCCATTCCCCGAATCTTCAATTATCCTTCTGCTCTTATCCGACAATGCCTTCTGCAGTAAGGTTTCATTGTAGCCCTGATCCTTGAACACACGGAGTATGGCTTCTGCCCGGTCCATCCTGTTTCTCCGGATATTCGACTCCAGCTGAATCTCCAGCGGGACTACAGGAACGGTATATCCGGCAAAAGGCAGCAGCTTAGCATAGCTCCAGATCGCCTGCCCGCCTTCCCAGATTCCCGCCCCATCTTCGGAGTCAGGAATGCCCGCTGAATCAGAAATATGTACTGCTTCCACATCAAAACCTTCAATGATCCATTTCCCTTTGGTCCAGGTGAACCCTGAAGCAAACGACTGCGTGAACAACGGTTCCTCGATTGACGATAACCAGCCCGGTTGTTCCCAGGACAAGAGAGGTTTAACCTTTAAGCTAAAGGGTTCAAGGACAGAAGCGATAACCGCCGCATCCCCTGCGTTCTGTGCATACAGATCGAGATCCCCCGGAGTCATCTCCGCTCCTTGCAGTACCGAAGCGACTGAGCCTACGATGATCCATTTGCAGTCTGCGCCTGATTTGGCGTAACGCTCACATACCGCTTTTAACGCTTCACTATAACTCATAGATGCCTCCTGCAATATAAACAGTATAGACCATACACTTTACCGTTTCGGCAAACACCTGTCCAGTTCCTTCCACTGCACAAAGTTTCGCAAAATAGCCCCACAAAGTGGGGCCTTGGCTTCGGGTGATGACTTATAGTGATTCCCGGATCACACGCTTGTAATACAGTACGGAGAGCAGTCCGAAGATCGAATACAGCACAGTGTAAACCGCCATTACCACGAACATCGGAGTAAGCATTTCGGTGCCGAAGAAGAACCAGCCGGACTTCACCGCGAAGTAGCTGTGGCACAGGCCGATGACCAGCGGAATGCCGAAATTGAACAGCTGCTTGAACTGGATACCGCGCAGCAGGTCTCCCTGAGTGAAGCCCAGCTTGCGCAGAATCGTGTATCCGCCCTTCTCCTCCTCGCCTTCATCCATCTGCTTGAAATAGAGAATACAGCCGGAGGTAATAAGGAAGGTCAAGCCCAGGAAACCGACGATAAACATAATGAGCCCCATATTCGTACGCTGGTTCAATTCAAATTCATATTGGGCGAAGCTTGGTGCTGCCGGACGCTGGTCCACATAGATTTGATATGCTGCTTCTCTCTGCGTGCGGTCAAGCAGTTCAATACCGTAATAGTTATCCGCTTCTTTCTTCATCTGCAGCTTCGGGTCCAGCGATTTAGCCAATTCCTGATACACAGTTTCATCGACTACAAACACACCGGCGCCGCCGCTATAATAGTAGGGAAGGATCGCATCCGCAGATAAGCTGATTAACTGCTGCTTAATGCTGCCGTTAGCAGTTATTAGCCCGACTTCTCCGGGATCAAGGCCCATGAATTTGTCCAGCGTGCTGTCATAACCCATAATCCGGACTTCCCCGGGTAATACGTCGATACCTTCCACACTGCTGTCGCTGACAACAGAGGTGCTAAGGATGCGGTCATCGGGATTGTCGAAATTATTTTTGCTCATGATATGCTGTGCGTCCACTTCGATCTGAAGCAGGTGCATTTCAATCTCTGTGTACTTAATGTGCTGCTCATCCAGGGCCTGGACAAACCGCTCCTTCACGGCCGCTCTGGCGAAGCCGAAATCATCCGGGGAGCTCTGCTTGGCTGTGGCCTCCGCCGAATAGTACGAAATATAGCTGAGGGACAGCAAACCGATGGCAAGCGCAGAGACCGTTGTGATGATTGTCAGCAGCAGCGAATTCGACTTCATCCGGAACATAATGGACGAGAGCGACAAGACCTCGTTGATGGATAAGTAGCCTTTTTTGCTATTGCGGATCGTATTAAATATGAAGCTGACTGAGCCCTTATAGAACAGATAAGTGCCGGCAATCACCAGAGCGAGGATGACAATCATAGCGGCCATCAGACCAGTCATAGTGATAAATTTGCCGCTGAACAGCTGTGTGGATACATAATAACCGCCAGTAATGAATCCGATGCCGAGCAGTCCGAGAATAATCTCCCACACCGGCATTTTACGGATACGCTGCTGGGTGGTGGATGTCGCCTTGAAGAGGGACAGGATGCTTTGCGCTTTAATGAAGGTGTAGTTCATGATCATAATCAGCACGTACACGGCAGCAAAGACCAGAATCGTCCGCACAAGCGCCTCCGGAGAGAAGCGGAGCTTCGCCTGGGCTTCTACGGCAAGAATTTTGTACAGGATCATCAGAATCAGCCGTGACATCACAAAGCCCGCACCCATGCCTAGAATCATAGACCCGAAATACAGAATCAGGTTCTCCGCACTCAGCAGCCGGAAGATCTTCCCCTTCGTCAGCCCGATCAGCTGGAACAGCCCGATCTCCTTGCTGCGCCGCTTGATGAAGATCGTATTGGCATACAGCAGGAAGATCGCGACAATGGCAATCAGCAGTATGGAGGAAGCGCCAATGGCTGCACCGCCTTTGATTGAACCGCTGACGGCATCCATAGCCGGATCGAATTGCAGCGTCACGAATGAGAAATAGAGGGCAACACTGAACACAAGAGCGAAGACATACAGATAATAGTTTTTGATATTCTTCTTCAAATTACGGAAGATAATATAGTTCAGACTCATTGCGCAGCACCGCCAAGCACGCCCTGGGTATTGATAATATCGTTGAAGAAGGACTGCCGTGATTCATCGCCTTTGTTCAGCTGCGTGTAGATTTGCCCGTCGCGGATGAATACTACCCGGCTGCAATAGCTCGCGGCAACGGCATCATGGGTGACCATGACAATAGTAGCCTGGCGTTTCAGGTTCATATCGGCGAGCTTGTTCAGCAGATCGGAAGCCGACTTGGAATCCAGAGCCCCTGTAGGCTCATCAGCAAAAATAATACTCGGATCATGCACAAACGCCCGCGCCGCCGAGGTACGCTGCTTCTGCCCGCCCGAGATTTCGGCCGGATATTTGTCCTTCAGCTCATATATTCCCAGTTCGCCCGCCACTTGCTCGAACTTCTGGTGAGCCTCCTTCTTCGGGATCCCGGTGATTGAGAGCGGCAGCAGCACATTTTCTTTAACAGTCAGCGTATCCAGCAGATTATAATCCTGAAAAATAAATCCGAGATGTTGCTTGCGGAATTCCGCCAGCTGTTTCTCCTTCATTCCCGTGAATTCCTTGCCCTCTATTTCAATGGTCCCCTGGCTCACCCGGTCGATGGAGGACAGGACATTCAGCAGAGTCGTTTTACCGGAACCGGAAGGACCCATGATTCCCACGAACTCCCCTTTATTCACCTGAAGATCGATCCCCTTCAAGACCTCCTGCTTGTTAAATTTATTGCCATAGGTTTTATAGATTTTGTTAGCCTGCATAATAACCATTATTCACCCACTCCTTTTCTATAGATCTATCATAAGCGGGCTGATATACATTATCCTGCGCTTCGCCGAACAAAGTGAAGAAGCATGTGACATTATTGTCACACGCCTGTAATTCTCTGAAAGTCGTTCTCCCGGGGAAAGGTAAGCGTAAATATACTCCCTTCTCCGGGTACAGATGCCGCATGAATGCTGATCAGCAGCGGCTCTGCCACCTGCCGGGTCAGATAGAGTCCCATTCCGGTGGCTGCACCATCCTGGCGCCCGCGCGATGACGTGAAGCCTTTGTCATAGATCCGCGGCAGATCCCTAGGGTCAATCCCCTGCCCGCTGTCTTCTATGGTAAGCACGGTATGGCCGTCCTTTTCACCACTCCTGATGAGGATATCGGAGACTTCGCTGTATTTCACAGCATTCGTGAGCAGCTGTCTGAGCATGAAGGCCAGCCATTTGCCGTCAGTCAGCACCTCTTCCACCTCAAGTTCCACATCAAAACCGATTCCCTTGGAGATACACCATGACTTCAGCGCCCGGATTTCCTTATTAAGAACCGGCTCCAGACTGATATTCTCTATGAACAGATCATTGCGCATAAAAGGAATCCGTTTCTGATGAAGCTGCTGGTCAAGCAGATGATGAATCCGCAGCCATTCGTACATGAGCTGTCTTTGCAGGGTTTCATCCGGCAGCCGCTCTATCATTAGCTGCATGGCAGTGAGCGGCGTCTTAACCTCATGAATCCAGGACAGCAGGTCATCCTTCTCAGACTCCAGCAGCTGGTAATTGACGGAGGATTCCCGCTTGTACCTGTCGGTCTGGGCGATAACCGCCTCATGGACGATCCGCTCCAGCGGACTGCCGGGCTCAATCACAGCATGAAGGTCATAGATCTGATCCCAGGCTTCCAGGCTCCTGTAGAATCTGGTTTCTTTGGAATATCTCAGGAATACGAACGCGAGACATAGCAGCACATTCAGCAGCACAATGTACAGTACCGGCAGCAACGGGATAGCAGCATCAACATAGGCCACGAATATAATAATGAGCTGCAGGACGGCAAGCAGCAGCAGCCAGCTCCGCTTCTCGGTTATGTATTTCCTTATCATTCTGCCGCCTCTTCGGTCGCCATATACCCCTGCCCGACCTTGGTCTCAATGAAAGAATCCAGTCCCAGCGGTTCAAGCTTTTTGCGCAGCCGGTTTACATTTACGGTCAGGGTATTGTCACTCACGAAATGCTCATTGTCCCATAAGCTCTTAATCATCTCTTCACGGTCAACGATGCTGTCCTTGCGCTCCACTAATATTTTGAGAATCAGCATCTCATTCTTCGTCAGCAGAGCTGCCCCCTGATTGTTAGTGACCGTATTCTTCACGAATTCAATCGCTGCCCCGCGCCAGGTCTTCAGCTCTGTACGTTCGGTGCTATAATTGTAGACCCGGCGGAGCGTGGCCTGAATTTTGGCAATCAGCACTTCGAAGTGAAACGGCTTCTGGATGAAGTCATCCGCTCCCAGCTGCATGGACATGACCATATCACTCGGATGATCGCGGGAGGAGAGGAAGATAATCGGCACATTGGAGTGAGCCCGCAGAATCCGGCACCAGTGGAATCCGTCGAACTGCGGCAGCTGAATATCAATCACCACCAGATCCGGCTTCACCTCCGTAAATTCCTGCAGAACCTTGCCGAAATTCGTGATCCCGTATACCTCATACGACCACTGGGACAGTCTTTCCTTGATCTCCCCGAACAGGGTGATGTCGTCTTCAATAAGCATGATTTTGAACAAAATGAACGCTCCTTCTGCAGATATTTCGTTATTCAAAGATCATTCTGACAACCCGGTGTGGAGCAATGCTGTTAATTACTGCGGTATCGCTCGAAATCATTGACTTCCAAATATCCTCAAACGTCAGATTGCTGTCATCCGTCAGCACAATAAACCTGCTGTCCTTCAGCGGGTTTCCCACCTGACCGGTAAGGCTCAACAAATGGGCGAAGGGCTCTTGCTTCTGAGACTCTGCGGTATTATCAAACAAATAATACTTCTTATCCTGAACGAACAGATCACAATAAAAAGGGCTCTCCGTTTCATCATCAAAAAAATTGGCAATGCGAATCCCGTTGTTACTGCCTTGAACTGCCGAATTCATAAACTTATCCCATACTTCCTGGCCTTCAGCCAGCTCACTGTTATGCAGTACTACATACCCAGCCGCAGCTGCCTCTTCCATTGTATAATCCCCGGGCAGTCCGGTGAAGCCTGTATAGAAACCTCTCATGTCCAGCGTCAGGGCAACTGTATGACCGGCAGCTTCACCTGCGGTATTATTTGTAATATCATCTGTTGCTTTACCCGTTGTATTCCCCGCTGCAGTAACCGCAGTAATATCAGCAGTCACACCAGCAGCATTATTAACGGTATTCCCCTCATTCTTGCAGCCTGCCAGCACACCCGCAGCACATATGACCACCAGTACACCTGTCATCATCTTAAGCCTCTTCATCCCCATTACTCCCCGCCGGAAATTGTAATTATTGGATAATTATACTTCACATTGATGAATTGACAAAGGCTTGGGCAAGTCTTAGAATACTAAATATATCTTGATTATCAAGATAATTGAATTCGAAGATATTTTTCGGACCGGGAGGGCTCATGAATGGCATCACTAATCTTATACGCTACCAAATCTGGAGCTTCAGAGCAATGCGCGTTCCTGCTGGCAGAATATATTCCCGGGAGCACGTTATGCAATCTGGAGTCAGAGAAGCCGGACATTGAGAAGTATGACCACATCATTCTGGGCGCGGGTGTACGCGACGGCAAGCTCTACAAGCCAGTCCGGGATTTCATCAAAAAAAACAAACCCGCCCTGCTGGACAAGCAGATGGGCTACTATATCTGCAATGAGAAGCCCAAGAAAACCGAAGAGATTATCACGGATAATATTCCTGAGGATCTAAGGCAGGCCTCTCTCTGTATTGAGTCTTTTGGCGGATATAAAGCCTATGCCGCTCCCGCAAAGGATGCGGATCAGCTCAAAGGAATTTTCGTGGAGAGAATCCGCACTTTTTCAGAACATTTCAAATAACCCGCTATGTCCCTCACTCATACTGTCTGCCGCTCAATCATGTTCAAATGAATCTCTTCATGGGCCCGGCCTCCGTCCACCGCCTGCAGGAAAGCCCTCCGGCCGATCTCCACCAGCGGAATCTCGAAGGTCGTGATATGCATCATCCGGGCGATCGGCTGATTGTCGAACCCTACAATGGCAAGCTGTCCCGGAACCTCAATCCCATTCTCCCGGCAAAAGGCCAGAATTCCCGCCGCCACCTGATCACTGGTAACCAGCAGTGCAGTTGGAGGGTCGTCCATCTTCAGAATCCGCTGCATAATCCATTCCCCGTCTTCCAACTGCACACAATCATAGAACATATAGTCATGGTTATAGGCTTCATTCCGGTTCATATAGAAGTCCCGGTAAGCTGCCTCCCTTAAATTGCTGTTGGGACTGGACTGCCTGGCCAGGCAATAGCCGATTTTGTGATGGCCTTTGCTCCGCAGATAGGTAAGCGCACGGGTGAAGCTCTGATAATGATCCATAAATATAGAAGAAACCTGATGTCCCCTGCCGTCCTCCAGGACAATAATAGGGCCGTACTGCGTATACTCCTCCACCGTCTCCCAGCTGCACGTCCGCGAACAGATAATCAGCGCATCAATCTGCTTCAGCTTCAGCATCATCAGTGCATCCAGCTCCCGCTCCGCTTCATAGTTGGACTGAATCAGCACCAGCTTGTAATTATCCTTGATAGCCTCATCCGCTATTCCTTCAACAACCATCCCGAAATACGGCCGCGTGATATAGGGAACGACCACCCCAATCAGATTCGTCCTTCCCCTGCTTAGATGTACTGCATTTATATTACGTTCATAATCGGCCGTCTCCATGGCCCGCAGAACGGCTTCCCGCTTCTCCGTGCTTACATAAGGATGACCGTTAAGAACCCGGGATACGGTTGTAACCGAGACACCGGCCAGCTTCGCAATATCTTTGATATTCGCCATAAATTCCACCTTCCCATGCTTGCTGCATACAGCCTGTACTTCTCTTAATCTTACCTCAAACCGCCGGAATGCGTTACATTCAGACCACAAATAAAGCATTTGACATGGAAGGCGTTTCATAGATTACAGTGGTTCTGTAATAGGGCGGAATCAGGGCTAAGTATTGTAAAAGAGGTGAGTAGAAGATGTACAACGAGGATACCGGGGCTGATCCAAAGAATCACCACCGGGACTTATGGGATACGTATGAGGCTCTGGCCGGATTCATGGGTGCTCAGCTGATTGAACACCCTTTTCCGCAGACTATGGGGTCTCTTGTTTCGCTTGAGCTGATGACCAAATTCCATACGTCATTGCTGGCAGAACGCCTGCTGCTGAATTCAGGCTTCTGCCATGAGGCTTATTGTATACTGCGCCTGATGCTTGAATACACGATTACCTTAAAATTCATTCTGCTCCTGCCTGAAGAAAGGGCCATGCGCTATTTGGATGACAACTCCGCAGCTTCCCGGCCGTTTGATTTCGACATTCCGCTGATGGCAGACGAAACCCATATGCAGGAGTGGCTACGAATCATTGAACACCCTCTTTCCGGCTGCTCCAGCCCGCTTGAAGCTGGAGATCTGCTGGCGAAATCCTGTGAGCTGACATCCCTTATGCTGGAAACCTGCCGGAATAAAGAAGATGAAAAAATAGATTGTTGATGTTCACATTCCCCTTCGTATGTCCGTACAAGAAGGGTAGTCAGCTTTGAACAGTCTCTTTCATCCATCTGGCGACCAGAGCGGCCAATTTCGCCCGCTTGAGCTCCAAATCCGTATTATCCGTAATCTTCACAACGGCCCTATCCCCCGTGATCCACTCCAGCAGTCCGGAAGTATCCGTGAACAAGGGTTCCGTGGCAGCTGCTTCCTTCACTTTCACACCGGTATGGAAGATCAGCCGGAAGCAGCCTTTCCCCTGCAAGTTCATGGTTACACGGTCTTGTCGGTTGAAGCAAAAACTCGGCGCATTCCACTTTATCTGCTCCGTGATGTCATCAGCTGCACTCAGGATTATCTTCCGTACTTCTTCAATCTCATCTTTAAGCGGATGCTCCAGCTCCTTCAGAAATAGGGCTACCTGTTCCGGTCCGGTCAGTTTCACAGTCTTGCTGCGACCAGCTGCGGGTTCTTTAGAGCTTGAGGCCATGGTTAGGCTCACCCTTTCATTATGGTTATCCTGAAACCATTCGCTTCACACCCTATAATTCCTTTATAGAACTCACCCTGCAAATATAGCAAAAAGCAGCGCCTCCCGCTAACAGGAGCTGCGCTGCTTGTATCATTCCCCCGCTGGCCAGCTACTACTGATTGTCTCTGCGCAGCCTTAAGGCAGGATCGTCGGTCTAATCACAAGCTCATTCACACTGGTATTCTCAGGTTCATTAATCGCATATACGATCGCTCTGGCAATACTGTAAGGAGATATTGCCATGCTGTTCATCTGGCCTGCCATCGCCCGGATTTCCGGACTGCTGATCGTGTGGGTCAGCTCTGTATCCGTCATCCCCGGCGAGATAATGGTCGAACGGATATGGGAGGCGGCTGATTCTTCCTGGCGCAGCCCTTCAGAGATGGCCCGGACAGCATATTTGGTGGCGCTGTATACCGCTGATGACGGACTCACGCTATAACCTGCTACCGAGGACAGGTTGATGATATGCCCCGACTGCTGCTCCCTCATAACCGGCAGAACGGCAGCGATGCCATACAGCACGCCTTTGATATTGACATCGATCATCTGATCCCATTCATGTACCTTCAGCTCCTGCAGCATGGATGCGGGCATTACCCCGGCGTTATTCACCAGTACATCAATACGTCCGAATTGCTGCAGGGCGAATCTTGCCAGCTTCTCCATCTCCTCCGCAGAAGTTACATCGGTCTGCAGATACACGGCATCACCGCCTTCCTGCACAATTTCACTGACAATGGTCTGCAGGCGCTCTGTTCTTCTGGCTGCCAAGACGAGCTTTGCGCCTGTTTGAGCTAGCAGCCGGGCTGCAGCTTCGCCTATACCGCTTGAAGCTCCCGTAATAATGATGACTTTGGATTGTTTATTTTCCACTTGTGACCTCTCCTTTATTCAACTTGTGTTGATTATCTGACTGGTGTTGATTATTATTATATAGAGAAGAGATGGTAATTCAATCGCTAATGTAAGCGGAAATGTCCTATATGCAACAAGTGCAGGCTATGTGTTCATTAACTGAAGGAGGTTCATCATCATGGGTACAGGAATCAAGACAGACAGACGGATTCTGAGAACAAGAGAAGCGATTAACAGAGCTTTTCTGGAGCTTTTTGGGGAGAAGGAGCTGGAACAAATCACGATCAACGATATCGCGGAACGGGCGAATGTGAACAGGGGAACGGTCTATCTGCATTACACCGACAAATATGATCTGCTCAACAGATGCATCGAGGATCACCTGGGCACAATGTTCTTGTCCTGTAATATGACGGGCTCTCCGGACGGCGATGCTGGTCTGATCAGCGAAATGAAGCCGATATTCCAGTATTTCGAACAGAATTTCCTCTTCTTCTCTGCGATGCTTGCCAATCCGCGGACCACTATATTCCGCGAACGTCTGCTGGAGATTGTCTCGGCGAATGTAATTCATAAGCTGGAGATGGAGAAGTCTGTTCCTGAAGGAATGGATAAACAGCTCATTGCCCATTTCATGGCCTCGGCCTTCGTGGGCACTGTCGAGTGGTGGATTCAGAACCGGATGCCGCATGCTCCGGAAGAGATGGCGCAGCAGGTTCGGAGCTTGTTTGAGGGTAATACCATGTATAGGGGGCATCAATAATCCCGCACCTCTTCCACTTGGGAAAGATGCGGGATTCGCAGCCGGGGACCAGGGCCTCCGGGTTAATCAATATGTACGCTGAATTAGACTAACTTATTCAGTTCAGTCAATAATGCCTGTTTCAGTTCTGCCAGCCTTTCCTCACTTGGTTTGCAGCTGTCTGCGTACATCGTTTCTCTGGGTGTCCACCAGACGGGATGTGCCGGATTCGGTTCCGTTAGCTGTCTCGGGAAAATATGCCAGTGCATATGCGAATCGCCGTTTCCCAGCAGCTCATAATTTAATTTGTGCGGCTTGAATGCCTTATACACCGCTTCTGCTGCGATGCTCATTTCGACCAGAAATTTCTGTTTGTAGCCGCTGTCCAGTTCATGCAGTTCGCGTTTATGTTCCTTACCCAGAAATAAAGTGTAGCCTTCGAAATATTGATGGTCTCCAAGCACCACATACCCTGTCTCGAGCTCGGCTACAAAGTACTTATTTGTGCCTTCTTTGATCATATTAATGCGGCTGCAAATCAAACATTCTTCCATATTGTGAAACCTCCCATAAGATAAGTAACAGTCCATTATCACCACTTATATAAGCTGAACTTAAAATGATGGCCAGCCGATAGACACCCCTCTTCCTGAGCAGGGTTTCGTCCATGCAACCAGTCAGATTCTTAAGTGGACCCTATATAGCAATAATTATTTATAAAATATCCCTAAATAATAACATTACAGATGTCGATAATATTAAAGCAATATAAATTCCTTAGAAAGGAAAATAAATATATTATTGAGATTTTAATACATAGGTCAAATATCATATAGTGAGTAGGAGGAATTATTTAGTATGAATATTACAAAAAAAGTATTTATCTCTTCCATTTTGGCTACCGGATTGTTATGCGGGGCTGTAGGGGTTTACGCTGCAGACGGGGTTTCGTTAGTACAAGCTTACCTTAATAGTACTATTAAGTTTACTGTGAATGGCGTTTCGTGGACTCCTAAAGATGCTAGTGGAAATAAACTCTCCCCTCTAGTATACAATGGTTCAACCTACCTTCCCGCCAAGGCAGTCGGTGAAGCAATGAATGCATCCGTTCTTTGGAATGCCGGTACTAAAACCGTTGCCATTACAACTACAGGAAGTGCCAGCGCCGGAGAACCTTATAATGATTCATCATCAGCTACGACTACACCAGTCACCAACGTACCAGTAACAACTGCTCCAGCAGCTACCGCCCCTGCCTCTCAGTCAAGCAGCCTTCCAAGTGGACTGCTCACCCTGCCTTATAATCATGATCTCACTGCAGTAGGCGAAAATAACAAATCGGTAGCATTAGCTTTTATCCAAGCTTACGGAAATGCCTTAACTTCCGGATCCAACTCAAGCTATAATGCTTTAATCGATAAATATGTGATTGACGATTTAAATGACTACGACATGGGCTACAAAAAAACATCGAAGGACAATGCAGCTAAATCGATTTCCGGGGTAGTAAAATTGAATGATAGTGGAGTTATTACGAAATATGCGGGTATTTTAAAAAGTGCCACACTTAGTGATGTAAAATTAGACACAACCTGGTCTGAAAAATATTCAACCTCTACTACATTGTGCTACAAAGTAGAATTACCCGGCTTCTTCATATCTTCATTCAGTGTCTTTTTTGAATTTGATATGGATAAAGAAACGAACACTTATTATCTTGTAGCAGTCAATATCTAAACTTCCAAATGAATAGAAGGTGTGCGGGTCCATGATGGCTTGCACACCTTTTTTGGATATACCCAAAAGAAATAGATGCTTCTCAAAAGTTTGGAAGGATGCCGCACCAAATGAATGTCTAAATAGCTCGCTCTTATTCGCTGACAACGATGAACTGGCGTTTCTTCCATTCGAAATCCGGCTCCGCCTGGAACCCGGAGAGGCTGATTTGCCGGTTAAGCTCCTTGCGGGGCAGCTCCCCGAATCGTCCGCCATCATCTGCAAAGCAGGAATACAGCTCGAATTGCTCCCCAGGAAGCAGGTTATCCCGCAGATAACGGAATAGCTCCGCCACGCATTTCCTGCCTGTTACAGCAGCACCGGGATAGGGCTCAGCCACTTCCGGAAACATTTGGAAGCTTCCCCCCTCAGGATTCACCTGATAGACCAGAGGCTTCTTGAACAGATGCGACGAATCCTCCTGTGTCAGCGGTCCGTAAACATACAGACCGGCAGCATCCTCCGCCGTCTCAAAGACCTCAATCATTTTCCCTTCCAGAGTACCGCTCTCCCTCATACCCTTCACTGGAAATTTGTCCAGGGCAGCAGGATCATTCTGCATCAAGTAATCCTTGAGCTTCATCATGGTCCCCCGCTGTCCGAAGGAGCCGGTAGGAAGCTCACGGTCAGCGGCAATATAATAAAATAAAGTCATCCGTGTTCTCCCCCTCTTTAACGCAAGCCGCCAAGTTTGCTCTGACTAATATACCGGAGTTCCGGACTACAATGCCTCTCGCGCGGGCAGCTGCAATAATGTACTATAGCCATTTCCCTGCCGGGTGTATATTCATGTGACTACTTCACCTGGAGGTCATCATGAATATCGTTTCTTTTATCATCTATTGTATTGTGGTAACCTTCACACCCGGCCCTACCAATATTGTGATTCTATCTTCCGTGCAGCATCACGGGGCCAGAAAAACAATGGGATACGTCGGCGGAGCCACTCTGGCGTTTGGACTGCTGCTTGCCGCCTCCGCCCTGCTGAACCGCATGCTTGCAGACATCATCCCGCATATTCTCGGCGTCATGCAGATCATCGGCAGCCTGTACATGCTCTACCTGGCTTACCAGGTCTACACTATGGGCCGTACCGAGGAGAATCCCCGGCAATCCTCCGGATTTGTCTCCGGTCTGGTGACGCAATTCGCCAATCCGAAGGTGCTGCTGTTCACGCTGACCGTTATCCCGGGTTACGTTATGCCTTATTATAGTTCACCCGCAGCAGCCTTCATCTTCGTTATGGTAATTACTGTAATAGGTTTTCTCGCATTCACTACCTGGGTCGTATTCGGCTCCATATTCAAGAGCTTTCTGCAGCGGCATCAGCGGGTGATGAATAGTATCATGGCACTTTTTCTAGTATACTCTGCTGTAATGGTATCCGGAATTTTATAGAGGACGGTGATTAAGGTGGAACAATTCAATTATAGAAAGTCTGCAGAGATTCTCGCCTTATCGGCCAGCATGACGGATTTCACTTACAAAAAGCATTGTCACGAAGAATATGCCCTGGGCGTAACACTGCGCGGAATCCAGCAATACCATCTGGCCGGCAGCCTGCACTCCTCCCATCCGGGCGGTGTCATGTTGTTTAACCCCGAACAGTATCACGACGGCAATTCCTATGATAGAGAAGGTATTGATTATGTCATGCTCTATATCAAGCCGGCCATGTTTGCAGAGATTCTGGGCAAGCAGGAACTGCGGTTCACCTCGCCTATCGTCTATGACAAGGAGCTGGCGCAATCCATCTGTTCCTTGAATCAAGCGGTCCAGAATGGCGCTGACAGCGCACTTTGCAGTGAACTGCTGCTTCAGCTGGCCCATCTGGCCGCCCACACCGAAATCGAAGCCGCCATGCGGACCGATAGTGCCTTTGTTCAGCAGGCCAAGGAAATGATGTACTACAGCCTCGGCCAAGTGCTTAAGCTTGATCACATCTCACAGGAGTTAGGCCTGTCCAAATACCAGTTCATCCGCGAGTTCAAATCACATACAGGCATCTCCCCTTACCAATTCTTCCTGAACTGCAAGGTTGAGCATGCGAGACAATCGATCGAAAAGACCAAAGATGTCTATTTCGCAGTAGCGGAATGCGGCTTCACAGACCTGACTCACCTGAACCGGCATTTCAAAAGTGTCTTCGGCCTTACAGCCTATGAATACATGTCCCAGCTGGCTTAATCCATATTCTTCTGCGCCCGCATAGCACTGTACCCTTGTCCACTTCTTATGTTACGGAATCCGCTCTGTTACTCTGCCGCCAGCACCTTCTCAAGCTGCTCCAGCACCATCGGCCACGCCTGCTCATGCTGGTCCCTGGACTCCTCATCCGGGAAACCGGCATGCGTCAAGCGAAGCAGGGTATCAGTACCCCGAGTCTCTAATTCAACCCGTACCACGGTTTCCGCCCCCTTCGTCCCTCCTGCACCGGTAACCCAGGTCATTTCCACCAGGCGGTCCTGCTCCAGACTCAGGAATCGCCCGTAATGCGGATAACGCTGGCCTTCATGACGTGCCTCGAAGAAGAACGGAGTATTCACGCTTCCCTCCATGGACACCGTTCCCGGCGCTGCAAACCAGCGGTCAAACTGCTTTGTCCAAGCCTTGTACAGGTCTTCTGGTGAGGCTGACAACAGGCGTTCCACACTCAGGTTATACGGCCTGGATGAAAGATCAGGTGCATTTACGGCCATAGCCATTGTAATCATCCCTCCCTATTCGATGTCTAGTTCTACAAAACGGTTTGTTAAGGCATTCAAATAATACAGTTTATTATCCACGATGTGGATATATAAAGTCTTGTCATCACCCAGCTTCTCACTGGTATAATCGGTTAGATTGAGCCGGTACAGCTTCTTGCTGTACTCTGAGTAATTGCTGAAGTACAGATAGTTTCCGCTCAGATTAATCTCTTTGCCATTCAGACCGGAAATTCGGGTTAATCCGGTTCCATCCAAGTTCATAGTATATAAATTCTCTTTGAAATTGAAGTACATAATATCGTCTTTCATCACTATATTAGTGATGTATCCGCCATCCAGCAGCTTCTTTTTGTGGCTGCCGTTCAGATCCATAACAAACAGCTTACTGAAGTCAATCGTATAGTAGATCTTTCCGCCATACACCGCCAGGCTGGATACCCCGTACTGTTCAAGCACCGTTCTGGAGCTGCCGTCGGTCTTCATCCGGTAGAGCGGCTTGTTCATCGAAGAGTTTCCCTGCGTGAAGTAGATCCAATCATCAGCAACCGTCACCAGGTTCTTCCCGATGGCAAAATCTCTAAGCATCGTCCGGTCCGAGCCGTCCGTATTCATGCTGAACAGCTTGTTGTTGTCGCCCGTATAATACAGCTTTCCGTCTACAAGATTAATATAAGCCGCATATTCGTCATCGCTGAGCTTCTGAAGTTCAGTACCCTCCTTCTTCTGTTTATAGAGCCTCCCCGAGTCTTGCGGATTATTGAAATATACCCATTCATTGTCTGTAGCGTACAAGCCCCCATTGTTCAGATTGCCCACCGAATTCCCGGTTATACCAGGACCTGCGGGTTGTACGGATTCTTCCTGCTTGATTGCTACCTGCCCGTTGGCATAGGTGACCGTTGCATCAAAAACCTCAGAAAGCACCCGGAGCGGCACCAGCATTCTTCCATTCACCAGTCTCGGAGCCGCGGCCAGCGTGAACGGCTGCTGATTCTTATAGGCTGCGGTCGAGCCCGCCGTTAGACTCAGCGTAATGGTTCCTTTGGAGATTATGATTGCTTTATTATTCCCCGGAACAATCATCCCGCCCAGCTCATCCGCCACGAAGCGGAGGGGAACATACACCGTACCCTGATCATTCACTGGCTGCACATCAAAATTCACCAGCTTCCCATTGACTGTAACCGTAACCCCCGGCTGATCCGCCGGAGCTGCGAAGCCTGTCCCCGCCCCCGTTAAACTCAGCAGCAGAGGGGCAATAACGAACCATTTTCTCAATGAACACACCTCTTTGAACTCAATTTCTGAACAAACAACTCTTATGTATTCTACACCCTTCTTCTTCATTCTTCCATAATATCAAAGGATCACCATCCCGAAGGTCAGCTTCCGCACACAATCTTCACTTTACAATTTCTTGTATATGGTTTATTTTAACATTAAGTATTCACTGAATGTTGTTGTATATTAGCCAATATTCAGTATTCAAATTAATTAACTGGAGGACATGATGAACCATTCTTTGCAGGAGACATTACTGAAGAATATCCGCTTTGCTTACAACGAAGCAGTCGAGCTTGTGATTTCCATGGGAATGCTTGCTTGTGAGGACCAGATCTCAGATTTGGCAGATGATTATAAAATCGAAGCAGATGAGCTGCTTGGAGCCTATCTTGATGATGCGCGCAAGCGGTTATCACCATTCTTTACCCGTGAGCTGCTGTTTTTTTTCCGTTATGACTTGCTTCATAATGCACTTGATTTCCCGTTGTATGAATCCATCTTCACTCATCGGGAAGTGCTAACTGCCGAGGCGTTGATTAACCGGCTGGATAACAGCCCTGCGGAGCATATCGTTGCAGAGATGGTCTACGGCGTCTACAACGATAACCTGGAAGCGCTACTCCAGGGCAACGACTGGGAGCTGGTCAAGAAGGATCTGAAGAAGCTCTCTGAACTGGTGACTGCAACAAAACCGCAGCCCGAGGTTGCTGAAGCCCATGCGCCGCTGCTTGAATGTCTCGCTAATCCGCAAGAGACCAAGCTGCGCTACCTGCAGCTATTGCGTCAATTCAATCAGGATGTCTTCATTCACTGGAAAGACCGGATCCGTGAGCTTTCTGAGCAGGCTTCCCGCAGGTATGAGGCTCAATTCCGCAGCAACCCTGAGGTTTTCATTCGTGAAATCCACAATAATGAACCTTCGCTGTTTGACTTCCCCGTCACCTTCCATGTCAGCTTTGTTTTCCAGGTGGCAAATGGCTTTTACAATTTCCACACCGATGCCGGGCAGGTCGGCTGGGTCATCTTCGGCATTAATAATGAACGGGTGCACGGACCCGCCGCTGACCGGGAGAAAACCGAACTGTTTCTCAAAGCCTTATCGGATAAGCGGCGGCTGGACTTCCTGCTGTTACTCAAGCAGCGTCCGCATTACGGCCAAGAGATTGCTGCAGCGCTAGGCATTACACCGGCTGCTGTGAAGTATCATTCCAACTTCCTGTTCTTTCTGGATCTGCTCGATGTCGAGCGGGTGGATCACCGGCTGTATTACGTGCTTAGAACCGATACTTTGCGCAATCTGCTGGCCTTGATGGCTAAAGTTATGCTGGACAAAGATCAATTCATGAGTTGATAACTGGAGGGGTCCACTTGAACAGGATCACGAATACCGCGGCAACGCCGCTGGATGAACCGCCCGCCGCTGCCCGGAGTACATTTATACGTTTGCTGCAGCTAGGCAAACCTTATACAGGCTGGTATATCATTCTGTGTGTTCTGGCAGCGGTCAGCTCACTCACAACTGTAGGTTTGGCTGAGTCCCTGCGGCGGATTATCAATGCGGCCACCTACCACAACACCACCGGTCTGACAGCCGGAATGACCTTTGCTGCTGTCATCGTAGTTACGGATGCCGGAGTCCACTTTCTGAATACATATCTCTCAGGTCTGCTTGAGATCAAATCTACCTCGAAACTCCAGATGTCCATGCTGACAAGAATGCTGAATGTCCGGATGAAGGATCTGGACCGTTATCATTCCGCCGATCTAATCAGCCGGATGAATGACTCGGCTCCAGCCGCACAGCAGGGAATAAACCGGAAGACGATTGAACTGATCAGCAATCTGCTGCAAATCATCTTTCTGCTCACTTATCTGCTGTCTCTGCAATTTGCTCTGACACTGGGGACAGTCATCATCTGTGCACTGGTTCCGCTGGTTATGCTCCCCTTCACCTCACGGCTCTGCACCATGAATGAGCAGCGCCAGAGCATTGAGAGCGCTCAACAGGCATTCGTTCAGGATTCGATACAGGGCGCTGAGGTGGTGCGCGCCTTCTCCCTTGCTCCCCGTCTACTCGGGCAATTCACGAGCAGAGTCCGGCAATTTAACGCAGTCCACCTGCCGGTCTCTCGGGTAGAGGCTGTAGGTTACAATATGCCTGTGGCTGTTATCCTGGGCGGATTACTGTATGTACTCTCCTATGGCGGCTATCTTGTAATTGGAGGGCGGATTGATGTAGGCGCCGTTGCTGCTTTTCTCATTTGCTTTGAACAAATTTCGAATCCGGTATCGCGGCTTGCCAACCTGTGGACTGAACTGCAGGCTTCGCTGGCACAGGGGAAGCGTTTATTTGAAATCATGGATTTAACCGAAGAAGGCATAAGCCCTGCTAATTCGGGTACCGCAGGGCATCTGGCTGAAGCATGGGATACCGTTAATCTGCCCGTTGCCGGACAGCAGCCGCTCATATTCAACAATGTCAGCTTCGGGTACGGACAAACGAAGGTATTAACTGAAACTCAGCTGCGGATCGAGCCAGGTAAGGTTACCGCTTTCGCCGGAGCCAGCGGGAGCGGCAAGAGCACGATTCTTCAGCTAATGCTTGCAGCTTATGTACCTGACGGAGGAAGCATTTATCACGGCAGCACGCCCCTACATACGATTCCTCCGCGCAGCTGGCGCAGCCGTATCGCCTATGTATCCCAGGAGCCTTATCTGTTCTCCGGAACTCTATACGAGAATATTGCCTGGGGACGGCCGGAAGCCTCCCGAGAAGAGGTGCTAGCTGCCGCACAGAATGCAGGTATCCACGAGTTCATTATGCGAATGCCGCAGGAATACAATACTCTCATCGGTGAGCGAGGGCTTACCTTATCTGGAGGTGAACGCCAGCGTCTATCGATTGCTCGCGCCTTCGTCCGTGAACCGGGGCTGCTGCTGCTTGATGAACCTACCGCTGCCCTTGACAGCCATAATGAAGAGATTGTCCAGCAGGCATTGAAGGCCCTGATGACGAACCGGACAACGGTTGTAGTCGCCCACCGGCTCTCAACTATTAAGTACGCTGATCATATCTACTTCATGGAGGCCGGAGCAATTGTTGAACAAGGGACCCATATAGAGCTGATGGCGCTGCAAGGTAAATATCACGCAATGGCCCAGGCGGGCATTCAGACAGAGGCTGCTGCCGGAGGAGGACTGCAAAATGAATACTAAATCATCTTCACCCGGCCGAATCCGGCTCCGGGAAGCCCTCCAGCGGCTGCTTCCTTATGTTAAGCCATACCGGCTCGGCTTTCTGGCAGCTATAGTGCTGCTAATGGCCAGGCTTGCACTGGATGTCGGGTTTGCTACGATTCAGCAGGTTTTCATTGATACGATCAACAGCACGAACATGCAGTCACTGACACGGATAACCTTAATTTGTTCACTGGCCTGCTTCCTGATTATTCTCTGTCTTATGCTGCAGCATTACTTCCGCTTCACCGTGCACAGCCGGATGGCCTGGGATTTCCGGGCGAAGCTGTTTGACGCCAGCCACCGGCTGCCTTACCGCCAGCTGGAAGCCATGCACTCCGGGGATCTGACCTCCCGGAATACCAAGGATGCCGGAGCGGCCATGGGGATGATTAGCAGTCTGGTCTACGATCTGGGGTATAATCTTCTGCTCTGCCTGGTTGCATTTCTGTATTTGGCCAGTATGGATGTCTGGCTTGCACTCCTTGCACTTGGAACGGGCCCCGTTGTCTTTCTGTCCGGCCGTTTCTTTGACCGCAGACTGCGTAAGCTGTTCACGGAAATCTATGCCCAGGAAGCCTTGCTGCGGGGAATCCTGCAGGAGACCCTCCAGGGGATGAAGGTTATCCGTTCGTTTTCACTGGAGAATACGCTGCTGGGCAGGTATGCAGCTGAACGCGAGCAGTTGAACCGGCTGCAGAAGCAAAAAACTCTGTTAAACGCACTGCTCTGGCATTCTTCAGCCTTCATCAACAATGCAGTAATGATCAGCTGTGCGGTACTAATTGCCCGGTCAGCGCTCCGTGGGGAGACTTCGGCAGGGGAAGTGCTTGCCTTCATCATCCTGATGGGACGTGTTCAGTGGCCATTCGTCCACATGTCGCAGACTTGGGGCGGGGTACAGGAATCACTAGGGGCGGCTGACCGTGTATTTGAGATTCTTGATGCTCCCCGGGAAGGGGCAGCATCTAGCGATGAACAGGATTCTGCTACCGTATCTGCAGCGGTAGCCGCCGCTGAAGCAACCGCCTTGGCGGAAGCTGCTGCACTAAGCATACAGGGGCTGCACTACAGCTTCGCGGGACCCCAGTCCAGGGAGGGAAGCTGTCTGAGCGGGATCCATCTGGAGCTGAAGCATGGCGAGACGGTTGCTGTTGTCGGCCCCAGCGGTTCGGGCAAGACGACACTTGTACGGTTGTGCTGCGGACTCTATGAACCGGAGGCCGGCAGTATTACCGTGTGCGGTTATGGTGTGCATGATCACCTGGAGGCGGCGCGCCGGAGGATCTCCTATGTGCCGCAGAATCCTTACCTGTTCTCCGGCAGCATCCGGGATAATATCGCGTTCAGCGATGAACATGCCAGCGATGAAGAAATCCGGGAAGCTGCCCGCCTGGCAGGTGCAGATGAATTTATTATGCGGATGCCTGAGGGATACGACACGCTGATCGGTGAACACGGCTCTACTTTATCGGGCGGTCAACGGCAGCGCCTCGCCATCGCCAGAGCTTTTCTGCGTAATGCCCCGCTCCTGCTGCTGGATGAAGCTACTTCAGCACTCGACAACGAGTCCGAACGGCTGGTTCAGCAATCGCTTGACCTATTGATGAAAGACCGGACCACCCTCGTGATTGCCCACAGGCTCTCAACGGTAAGGGAGGCTTCGCGGATCATTGTTCTGGATCATGGGAGAATTGTTGAAGAAGGCACACATGATGCGCTCATTGAACAGGATGGGCTCTATGCGGAGCTGTATCATTTACAGTTTAGAACAGCACCGGTTGAAGAATTGGAATCCGCATCCTATGCGAAATCCCTTACTTCAGTATTACCGGCATAACATCAGTTCTCCCGGGAAAACAAATCACAATTACAGACGAAGACCCCGAAAGTCCGTGTCATCACGGCTGCCGGAGTCTTCGTCTCTTTTCAGACTCAAATAAAAATGTCGTAAATTAACGGCTTGATCACGGAGGAATGCTGTATTGTGTACAACAATTTGCGATTAGGGCTGATATCACAAGGGAATTGTTGTATTTCGTGCAACACTTCCATCATTGAAGGTTGTGCGAAGCCCCTGCACTTTTATTTTGAAGCACCAAGCGGAATCGCCCCGCTGTCTCTGGCGTCTGTTATGATTTTGGAAGCGGCCACTTCCCCGTCCTCATCAAACCCTTCAATCTCAAACGGGACACCCGCCGTAACCGGCTGAAAAGCGAACCAAATCGTCCGGTCTGATCCGACTTTAATCAGCTTCGCTTCGGATGTATCCGTTCCTGCCTCCTTCTGCTCGACAGTAATATGCTGAATGGACGGGTTCAGAACATCTCCGATCACCATGGGAAATGGAGTCGAAATATGCTCCAGTTCAGGAAAACACATATAATTTATTGCAGAGCTCTCCGGACCTCCGCCCATTCCATAGCCGCCTCCCCATACCCACTTCCATCCGAGCCAGGTTTTGCGGACATACTCTACTTGAAGATTACTGCTGCCTTGCTGCCCCGCCCGGGTAAGAAATACCAGCTCCCCTCTGGCTGCAGGCTCCTGATGAATTACAGTCATCGTGTCAGAGGCGCGGAACAGCCGGACAGCTTCTTCCGGACTTTTGCCAAGTGGAATCTGGAGGGTCTGGTCCATTCCGAGTGAGCGGGACATCCGCTGGTCAGACCACCCGCCTGGTCTTTCATACATATACAAAAGTAAATAGAGTACGGCTACGGAAGCTAGAATCACTCCGGCAGCCATTCCCAATCTCCGGCTATTCTTCATGAATAATTGCATCCCCTGTCTCATGTGTTTGCGCTTACAATACCTTCCATAATACTATAGAATATTTCAGCGCAGAATACAAAAAAGCCCGTAGAGCAAGCCCCAAAGGGCCTGTCTACAGGCTGTTTGCAATCCATTCTAATATTGTAACTGCTATATTAGGTTCGAATTATTTAACTTCATTTGCTCCGGTTACTTTGCCTTCGATCACAGCAGTAGCCTTCACATCTTCACTTGCATAGTACAGGTTACCGTCGATAGTAGCATCTTTGTACAGGTTGAATCCGTTAGCTTCTACATATACGTCGCCTTTGATTGTACCGCCTTGAACGCGGAAGTTCTCGCTCTGTACAGTTACTTTAGGTGCTGTAAGTGTGTAGGTAGCTGTAACCTTGTGGTCAGCATCCTGTGCATACAGGGCAAGCTTACGGTAGATCGCTGCAGATGCATCGCCTTTGTCATGGAATTCACCGGCTACAACAACATCTTTGTCAACGGTCAGGTCGTTCAGGATGGCTACAATCCAGTTGCCGCTTTCGCTTACAGCAGCAGTGAAGGCATCTGCCTGGTTAACGATGGAAGCTGTTGTTACTGCATCAGTCTGCTCTGTGGCTGGAGCTGTTGTTGCTGCTGTACCTGCATTATTAGCTGCGTTATTATTATTCGATCCACAACCCGACAACAATGCTGCTGATACCCCTGCTACTACTAGAACTTTGAATAATTTCATTTTTAATTCCCCCTGTTTCTTTTAATTAACTTTATTATATATTAAAATTTTATGATAACAACGTGATAGTTTTCACAATATTGTGTCTTTTTTCACAAACAAGCATTATGATTGTTTCACATCTTGCAAAATGCAGGCATTTCATGCTTATTTGTCTAAATTTGTTCGCAAACCTTCTGCGGCTCCAACGGCTGATCCTTTCAATTCTAAAGCCTCCCACTCCTCTCTAAGCAGCCCCATTCGAATAGAATCGTAGAACTGCCCATCGTAGTAACGGCATTTCCGGAGTCTTGCTTCCATCGTCATGCCTAATTTCACCCCGGTTCTGATCATCCGCTCATTCCCGGACCATGTGGTATAGCCTACACGGACCAGCGGATACGCATTGAACAGATGACCGATCCACAGTCTGAGAGCTTTAGTCCCGTAACCACTGCTCCAATATGCCGGATCATAGATGATAATACCCATTTCCAGCCAAAGGGATGGCTCATGCTCCCAATAGTAACTGACGTCGCCTATAACCCCGCCCTCTACTTCTATTACCCAATTATTTCCGCATCCAACAATCTCCGCTCTGTTCCCATAATACTCTTCCCACGGAATCCGCTTGTGTTCGTAGTAAGGTGCATCCCATTTCTTCCACTCCGGTGCTTCCTCTTTGTGTGAGAGCTCCCACAGTCTGAATAGATCCCCTTCAGCTATCGGCCGAATCTGCAATTCATTATCCTGATACATAGATTTCCTCCGTTGCCGCTAATATTTTACATACTGATATTATATTAACTGAACTGCTGAAGCTGTTGCTGGTAGTGAACATTTATAATTAAGGAATACTGAATGTAACGGCTGCTGTAAACTTTTCACGGAGCTTAGCGTTGTATAGGGGAAGGGGGCAGGTCATGGCCAAAGAAACCATTCATCACTTTCTGCAGCAAGCCGGAACTTTGCTATACCGGTATTTGAGGAAACGCGGACTCGCCCGCGAGGATGCTGAAGATATCGTTCAGGACACCTGTTATAAATACTTAATCTATCAGGATGGTATCGGCCCGAAACAAGTCATGGGCTGGATGTTCCGTGTCGCCACCAATCAGTTCTATGATCTCAAGCGAAAAGACAAACGCCATCCGGCGGTCGATGTTGACGATATCCAGCTTCTTTCTTTAACCCATCTGCCGGAGATCCAGCTGCTGAGGCGGGAAACCGCACAGAATATCCGCGACACGCTGTCTATGCTCTCTGAGCAGCATCAGGAGCTGCTGATTCTCAAATATGAGCTGAACCTTACTTATAAGGAGCTCTCGTCCCTGTACGGTATGAATGAGAACACGCTCAAGACTCATGTTACACGCGCCAAAAACCAATTCATCAAACATTATGGGGAGGATTATTAAATGGAACAGAATCATGAGCAGGACCCGTTTATTTTCGGAGGGAAAGGGACTCAGCAGATGATCAAAAAAGCCAGACTCCGCTCCACCCTGAAGACCATTGGCATCATTGTTATCGTAACCCCGGTTATTCTCGCCGTTATCTGGTATGGCCTCTACCACTTGAGACTGAATCAGGGAGACAAGGTACAATCTGAGATTCTCTGGAAAAATGAGATCAGTGCACCTAATGTGCACATCAGCAACCAGTCGGTGAAATTAGACAGCTTTGGCGGCGAAACTTACAATCAGACTTACAAATGGCTGGGCAATAAACCTTATATCTGGCAGCCCATCGAGGAATCCTATAATCTGCTGGGCCACTCTACCGGCAGGTATGGCGCATTCGGAGCGATTTCTCTCCCGGAACAGCTGAGCGCAGCGTCCACACACCGTTACAACTCTGCCACCGGGGACCGGGAAATGATCTTTTATCATCCGGAGATTGATTATGATTCCTATGAGGACAGCATCAGCCAGCTGAAGCAGCTGGGAGACGATACACTTGTGGAGATGGCGTTATCTTTTGACCAGGCCTATACGCTGGATAAGACGCAGATGCTTCTGCCTGCCGGGATGAAGCCTGTCTGGTTATGGACGGATGCATATACTCCCTCTTATAAAAAATACCTGAAGGAAACGCGCCAGACCATCGCAGCTGATTCGATGATCATCTACGGATTTCATGGAGAGCAGTTTGCCCCCTACGGCGGTGTAAACTCCTTCATTAATAGTGTCGAACAGCTGCGGAAGCACGGCAAAAACTTCACCTGGGAAGCAGATCAGGTTCATCAGAGCCTGGCCGGGGATAATGATATTCTGGAACCGGATGATATCACAATCATTGGTGTAGTCGTAACCGGCACCGCTAAACAGCTGGAAGCTCTGCAGAATCAGGCTTATATCAAAGCCTCTACCTTCGGAGTGGTCTCTGATTCCATTACACTTCCTAATTAAGCTGTCATTCTAAGGTAGCTTCCCAGCCGGACGGTTGAATTGGACTTCTTCACTACAGCTTGAGATAATTAAGCCAATCTATCCAAAGATTACTGCAAATCCATAAAGCAAGGAAGCCAGCAGTATGGGCAGCATGATATAAGACTGCCCGGATGACATAACGAAAGGACACAACTATGAACCTGTCAGCACTTTCCGACTCCCTAAAGCCGCTGAATCTGCGGAGCTGTCTGATCCAGCAGCAGGGCCGTCTGATCTTTGAACATTATAGAGATCAGCGCACTTCTTCCGAGATTGCCAAGATCAACTCCTGCACCAAAAGCATACTCTCCGCGCTGGTCTGCATCGCGATGGATCAAGGCCAGCTTTCCGGTCCTTCGGCTCCTATCAGCGAATTCTTCCCGCAGCTCAGCCGTGACGCTGATACACGCAAGCAGCAAATTACAATCGGACAGCTGTTAACCATGTCGGCCGGCTTTCGCTGGACCGAATTCGGCGGAGCGAATTCCTTCCCCAAGATGACCCGTTCCTCCCATTGGGTGAACTATGTACTGGAGCAGCCGCTCGCGGATGAACCGGGAACCCGGATGGAGTATAACTCGGGGATCTCGCAACTGCTGTCGTCTATTGTGGTGCAGGCTTCAGGAATGAGCACAGCAAGATTCGCCGAGCAATATCTCTTCGGACCTCTCGGAATTACGGAGTATGAGTGGGAGACAGATCCCCAAGGCATCCATACGGGCGGCTACGGGCTGAAGCTGAGGCCCGCCGACCTGCTGAAATTCGGACAGCTCTATCTGCAGCAGGGAGTATGGGAGAATTCGCAGATTATATCCGGCGAACGGGTCGCATGTTCGGTTCAGCCGGCTCTGCCGGCTGAACCGCCCCGCCATGGCGGATACGGCTGGCACTGGTGGACAGATTCAATAACGGGTGATACCAGAACCGGGGGGTCTGCTGCTGTGGATTATTATTATTATGCACGCGGGTACGCCGGGCAATATGTATATGTACTGCCGGAGCTTAAGACGGTGGTCGTGCTGACCCGGGACAACATGCGGGGCCGTAACAACCCTCCGCCTGATGCATTCGGCGAGTATATCGCACCTCTGCTTGTTAATCCAGGCGGACTTTAGAAGCCTGCATATAAGCCGCCTCTCCGGTGAAACCAAGCAGCTTCCCGCCTTCTTCACGTACGCTGAAGAAATCCCGGCTTGCCTGCGGTGCCTGCCGGAAGTCGGCTTCTACGCGTTCCCGCTCCAGTTGCGTAAGACCGGCCCGTTCACACCAGGAGGCAAAATCAAACGGTTTGGCCAAGCATATTAACGCTTCCAGACGGAAGCCGGAATGCTCCAGCCTCTGAATCCATTCCGATTTGGGCAGGGCACGGACATGACTGGGATCTCTCAGCTTCTCCACCTCATTATAGAATCTGCCCAGCACTTCGTCCTCCGGCACAACATTATCGATCAGCTGGAGTCTTCCGCCCGTCTTCAGCACCCGGTAAGCTTCGGAGATAAAAGCCTGAACCACCGGGAAGTGGTGGACCTGCTTAGCTTTATTTAACTCTATTCCTTAATTTATGGGCAGCATAACACAAGAGCGGGCACAGGAGGTTAAAGAAGAATACGTTCAGATACCAGACTTCATTAAGCTCGGTAATCACGGAAGGATTATCCCAGACATTCATCGCCAGCGGAATACTGGCCAGGGCCAGTGGTATCAGGAGTCCGGTATGTTGCTTAAGCCCGAATAACTCCGCACAGCCGTGAGCAGCGATATAGAAGGTAAGTATCAGGCGGTAAAAGATAACGATGAACCAGATCACCGTAACCACGGTTTCACTCCGCTCATAGAATCCGCCGATGGTGACCGTTTTGGCCGCAAACTGGCTTACATAAGGCATATTTGGAGGAAGACTTTCTCCGAGCACCATGATAATGAGTGCCGTAAGTAATACTAAGGTGATGCCGGTAATCCACGTGCTGTGGATCAGTGCCTTTTTATAGGCTTGTTTATTCTTCATCAATGGGACCAGGAACAGACTTAACGCAACCTCACTGTTGGGATAAGCCATGAAATTTATTGTACCTTCAACAACAGGATGAACACCCTTCTCAAAAACAGGCAGAAAGTTGCTCCAGTCCGCCCCATATATAAGTGAGAGCAGCAGCATTACCAGCAGTACCAAAGCAATGGGAAAGGTAATCTCCGTGGATCTGCACACCGCGTTAAACCCTTTGTACAGGCAGTACACCAGTGCGAACAGGATCAGCGCGTAAATCGCTGATGGCGGCGTTTCTATAAACAGATCATTGCTGGTAAAGTCACCTAAACTGCGGAGCGTCAAAATAAAGATCAGAAAAGGCACAAAAAACAGGTATAACGCCAGCATGGTTTTTCCTGCTGTTTTACCCAAAGTACGTACTAAGTATTGCCCCATGGTGTCGCCGTTCATTTGACTGTATATGGCTACAAATAACGGGATGATCAGCATTTGAAACAGCATGCCGAGCAGGATGGGAGCCCAGGCGTCTTTTCCCGACAAACCGATCATCATCGAGGGAAGCCCGAGAAGCGCACTCCCCCAATAATGCAGCGCTAACAGCATAGTCAACTGGCGGGAGCTCATCTGCTCTTCCCCTCCTCTTTACAGTCAGATTCCCTGGGTCAGCCAGTTCCGAATAACCGGTTCACTTGCCCAAGCAAGCTAATGAACGGCCTTAGTAAATCCGGGATGATCCAGTTCTCCGCTAACATAATACCTAATCCGAGTGCGATAGCATACAGGCTGTAGACAATCACTTTATCCCGGACATTTGCCCGCTTCCCCCGGAACCGGCGGATCTGCCATGCCCACAGCAGCACATTAGCTGAGATCAGAAAAATACTCATGGCTCCTCTTCCTTCAATGGAGGATTCACGATTCTTCCTCTGCCCTTAATGGTATAATCCATAACCACCTTCACATCCATCTTGCTGAATTCCTCATTCCACTGATTATGCTTGCTGGCCCAATACGCGGGATACTTCTTATGAAACTTAGTGCCGAAGCCGAAAATATCCACACCAAAATCGCTCTGCACTTTGCGGATACCGCCGGCAATCAGTTCCTGTGTGCGTTTCGCAGCCTGTGTCTTCATCATGTCCAGTACTTCACGGCTGTTCAAATCGAGACTGCATTCCACCTCTGCAATATTGGCTTCAATCGTTATCTTTACCGTGGCAGAGGGTTGTCCATTATGAAGCTCAGGGATAATCCTGGATTTAGCCTGCAGGACCTCCATCACAAAAGTCCCCGCTTTATCCGGACAATCTACCTTGCCCACCGTGGATTTTACTTTTCCGGTCACATAGTTATAGGCTTTGCTGTCACTCTCATTCAGCCAGCCGAGCAGCACATCATCCTTCATCACCCCGATGCCCCGGTACTCGAATTTCAGCGGACTGTTGATAGATTCCACATTTTCTTTGGTTTTGCCCTTTTCCAGGTTGCCTACCAGATGAAGACCGGTTAACACCGCCTCCTGCCCGTCCAGATCAAACCACTTCATCAGGTCAAGCAGACGCACTGCGGAGGTGGGTGCCCAATTCTTCTGGGAACCGTTCAGAGAATCATACAGATCCCTGGCCGGGAGACGTTCAAGAGGAGTCATAATAGACAAGGCATCGTAGGCACTGCCGTCCCGGACGATGGCAACATCAAAGTCCGGCCGTACTTCATGATCCCTGAACAGGAAATCGAGCGGTTTACGGATGCCGTCTTTAGCCATAGCTTCATCGAGTAAAAGCATGCTTAAATGCGATAAATAAATTTTACGCGGCAGCTTGGTCGTTAATTTGCGTAAAGCCTCCATAATCGTAGCTGCTTCAGTATCAACCACAAGGGCTGGAGGACCTCCGCTGCCTCCGCTGCTGGCAGCGGCCAGACTGGGTGCGACAATCTGCACTGTCACCCGGTACCCCTTGTCCGTCCGGTCAATGCCAAGACCGATGGCTACAGCCAAATCCCCCAGTTCCTTGCGGCTCCAGCAGCCGGACAGCGCCGTTACCATCACGGCCAGCGCACAGATCAGCATTACCGGTCTTCTCATCATTAGACTCCATCCTTGCTGCGTTTATTCCGCGGGCTTGACCAGTAGGGGCTGCGAAAGACGCCATCTGCCTGTTCTTTTCTCAGATAAGGGGCATAGGGGCGCATATAAGGGATTCCCACAGACTGCAGGCTGCATAAATGCACGACAAGAATGAGGAATCCGACGGTTATCCCGTAAATGCCGAAGGAAGCAGACGCACCCATAAACAGGAAACGGATCATCCGGATGGAAATAGACATATTGTAGGCGGGAATGACAAAGCTTGATATCCCGGTAATCGCAACTACAATAACCATCCCTGCCGAGACAATGCCGGCATCCACCGCAGCCTGTCCTACGATCAGCGTCCCCACAATGGATACAGCCTGGCCGATGTTGCGGGGCATGCGGATTCCCGCTTCCCGTATAATTTCGAAAGTGATCTCCATCAGAGTTGCTTCAACAAAGGCCGGAAACGGTACCCCCTCGCGCTGAAACATGATACTCAGCAGCAGCCGTGTGGGCAGCAGATCCTGATGGAAGGTTGTGATGGCGATGTATAGACCGGGAGCAAAAACACTGATGATTACAGCGGCAAGGCGCAGGACCCGAACCAGACTGGAAAATAGATAAGGCTGATAGCTGTCCTCCGCAGACTGGATAAAATCTATAAACAAGGAAGGAACAATCATTGCAAACGGGGTTCCGTCAACTATAATAGCTACTCTTCCTTCAGCCAGCCCTGCGGTAATGCTGTCCGGCCTTTCCGTGTTAAGAATGGTAGGAAATACGGTGTATTTGTTTCCCTGCAGATATTCCTCGATATATTCGCCTTCGAGTACCATTTTCAGTCCGATCTCATCGAACATCTCCGCTATTCTATCCAGGACCGGCTCATCTGCCAGACCTTCTATGTACAATATGGAGACATCGGTTTGAGTGACTTGCCCCACGGAGCGGGTAACAATTCTAAGCCGCTCATCCTTCATTTTTCTGCGGATCATGGTAATATTGGTCCGGAGGTCATCCGTGAAAGCCTCCTGCGGTCCCCGGATTACGGTCTCTGTTTTGGTTTCTCCGATGCTTCGTTTCTCATATCCCTGAATGGCAAGAGCGAGCGCTTCATCATAACCGTCAATAAGCATCAGCAGGCAACCGGACAAAATATCTTTAACCGCACCTGTCAAATCCCCGGTGGTTCTAACCTGCCCTGCGGTCAGGATCTGATCGCTGAAGTACCGGGGCAGGCTGTATCCCTCCGGGACGGGCGGAGCTGACTGAATGGCCGGAATAATCGATTCCTGCAGCACTTGACTGTTCACCATACCATCCAGAAATATTAATTGAATTACACATTCCCTCTCCAGGCTGCTCCAGTCCAGACGAATGGACCGCACGCTGACATCTGAGCTGGCGCCTAATCTATGGCAGATCAGTTCCGTATTGATGAAGGCCTCAAGGCTGAGACGCTGGAGGTGGGGGTCATGCGGCTTACGGGACTCCTGATCATGGAATTTCATGCTGATGTCTCCCTGCTGCTGATATCTCTTCCTTATGGAGTCTAGTGTTGCCTAACAGGGTTTATTTCTAAACAAAAAACTCCATTTCAGCCGCACTGGCGAAATGGAGTAGCTTATGTATATACGCATAAATCCCCGCTGCCTGATTACTTGAGGCACGGGGATTTATGTGTTTATTCCTGTATTCAATTCAATCATTTCCTCCTGCTAACAAAGCCATATCCCTGACATGGTGATTGTTCAAATTTCATGTTACCGTGTTGCCCGTTCGCTCCTCTTCGGAGTGTTGCTCCATGTCCTGCATATGGGGTGGATTCCCGCGTACACGATTTCACGAAAAACGTTTTCACGGACGTTTTCCCTGCTGTGAAGAATCGTTTTAGTACGCTTCGCTAACCTTTTTCAACGGAATCACGCTCTTTCTTCCGCAAGATTACTCTTGCTTGAATGAATAGCTTTGGTTCATCTTCAAAGATTTGCTCTTGGGTTCCCGCATACCCACGATCTGCCAGAAGATGTTATCATCCACCTTCCTCATCAGCAGCCGATTCCGGCACGCTTCGCTAACGCTAGTACATCGGGATTCTCTCCTTTCCTTCATTCATTGCTAAATTTAGGAATGAGGCAATCACCTGTAGTTACCACCTGTGGATTGTTGCTGTGGCTCCTTTGGTGATGTCTACATTATAACCCAGAAACAATAAAATTTAAAACTTCAAAAACCTGCATATCCCGGCATAATCCCTGAAATTCCCTGCTATTTATAAGCAGAATGCCCATGCCTAACGATTACTCTTTTTAGGGATAATTTGCTCCTGCTTGCTGATTTCATGTCATGTATGCGTTATCATTGCAGGTTGTTTAATGATTCCTGGGACCACAAAGAAAGCCGGAAAGCCGCACTGCTGCCTGCTTACCGGCCTACTTTTACATGGACAGACTGTGATTGTTCTTCCTGCGGTTCAACACAATCAGCAAATAGATGCCAAATATCAGATAGAGAATATTCAGAATGGACACCAGCAGAAGCTCATGCTCCACATTCTCATTGCTGACCATCGCCAGTGCATCATAGATGAAATGGAAGCCGATCAGCGGAATAATATTGTTGCCTGCCTCAATCAGCAGCGCGAGGACGAAGCCCAGCAGCAGCGCATTGGCTACCTGGAGAAGTGTGCTTATGATATCTTTTCCGCCAAGCGCGTTGGCCATATGTAGAACACCAAAGAATACAGACGAGAAAACAATATAAAAGACAGGCCCCTTATGCTTCAGCTTATCTCTGATAATTCCTCTGAAAATTGATTCCTCCGTGTATCCCACCAGCAACGTCATGATCACGATACTGATCACCTCAGCTGCAGTCAGCTCCACATTGATTCCACTCATAAGCGGCTGGGCCACTGCAAGAAGCAGCATGGGGATGTAGAACAGCACAGGCCTGGCCTGCTTGGCCTCAAGCTTGCGGAAGCCGAAGCTTACCAGCGAGGAATCCTTTCTTTTCATATATACCGTAACGATAATAGCCATAACCAGGAAGGCGCAGGCCTGGGCATTCCTGACCCCCATATCCCCGAACTCCTGAATGCTAGCTACTGCGGATGCTACGGATACGAGCAGGGTCAGGACAACCCCAAGCATCAGCGAGAATATAACCGGATGTCCTTTTGCAGCGGTGTTCTTCATTTGTTAGCTCCTTTATGTAGTTGGTTTCATCATTGCCATTCAAGGACAATAATGGATTTATTGTAAACGATCGCTTGGAAATATACTACAGTTTTCACTGCGGTTACCACCCCTTCCATTCAGGAGCACAGAGACAGATTCATCCGCTGACTTGCCGTCCTCTACAACAATCTATCTTTAATCTGCAGAACAACTTCATCCAGTCCGATCTCACTTGTATCCACTGAATGTGAAGGCATTCCTGCATAAGTGCTTATCCGTTCCAGACTCCGATTGATCTGCTCCTCCGTTCTATGATCTTCCTGCATCCGCTGCCTGAGTGCTGATTCCGAACAGGTCAGTGTAATTACCTGATGTTCAAATTCCAGATCTGACAGCCTAGCGAGCAAACGGTCAATCATCTCTTTACGGTGAAGAACCCAACTGAAGATTACGTAATCGAACGACGTATTCGTTAAGAAGCTGTGCAGCAAGTAGTTAATGTTATTCTCAACCATAATGATATTCTCGTCATTCACAGTCCAAGGCTGCATCATCCAGCACCAGTCCCCATCCAACCATACGGAGCGGTCCAGCGACTTGAATAGCTGTTTACATACTGAACTCTTGCCAACGCCCATTGTACCGTTTACGATGATGAGCTTTTTCATTACAATCTCTCCCTCCTTAAAATAACCGTATTGTCATATCCTACATTGTAATAGCTAATGCAATATATCACATCACTTTACCTAATATTCCAGTGGGAAATACGGCTGACGCATGCTATAATCTCTGAGTCCTATAGTGAGAATTGAACATAAGTATGGGGGTTGCAGGAGGTTTCGCTCAACATGAACAGTCCTATTAAAATTTTTAAAGTGACCGTACAGCTGGAGAAGGATGAATACGATGTCGAGGCCAGTCATTGGAGACTGCTGACGGAAACGAACCGCTACTATGAGATCAAACCCGAAAGCGGCCCTGTAAAGCGGATTTACAAAGAGAAATTGAATACGGTAGTGGATGATACCAAATCCTATACAGATGGATATCTGGCTTGTTCGGCATTCTGTATCGAAGACCGTATTCATGATATGCATATCGAAATGCTGCACAAGCTGCGGATGAAGGTCAATGCTTATATGGATGAGCTGCAGCTGAACCAGCAGGCCATCGAGCTGCAGATCAAGAGCCCCAAGGCTGTTCCGCACAAGAAGTAACCCTATTTCTGCTGGCGGCACGCAAAAAACCGGAAGAATCGCAGTGTGCTGCGGATCTTCCGGTTTTTTGTGTATCTGATTCAATTACAGCAATCCGGCGTTCTTCACGGCATGTTCCCAGCTCGGAAAATAATGCAGCGCACTGCGCATTAACTCCGGATCCTGCTGCTTAACCTGCTTCTTGTTTACGGTACCTCCACCAGACTGAAGCTGCTTGATCCGACTGATTACTTCATCTGAAGCCAGCGTAATATCCAACTCTCCACCCCTTTCTGGTACGTCTTTCCATATTTTTCACAACTCCTGCGTGTTCTATACAAAACCTGCAGCAATGAAATTAATGGCTGACCAGATAGGAGGCATCCAGAATCAGTGCAACCCGCCCGTTCCCCAGAATTGTTGCCCCGGAGAGATGGTTCATCGTCCCCAAATACGCACCCAGCGACTTAATGACCACCTCCTGATTACCAATGATCTCATCAACGGCAAAGGCGGCGATCCGGTCCACAGACCGGACAATCACCAGCGGGATAGTCTTGGAGCTGCGCTCGGTCCGCGGGTAATGCAGCTTGTCTCTAAGCCAGGAGAGCGGCACAATCCGCCCGTGGTTAATAATCGCCTGTTCGCCTTGAACGATCTGAATGTCTTCGGGGGAGATCCGCACTATTTCCGCTACATTATACATAGGAAGGATCAGCACCCGGCCGGATACATTCACCAGCAGCCCCTTAATGATGGCGAGTGTAAGCGGCAGACGGATAATGAACACAGTCCCTTGGCCTGGTACCGTTTCAATATCAATGATACCGTTAAGCCGTCCAATCTGGCTGCGTACGATATCCATCCCCACCCCCCGGCCCGATACCTCACTTACTTCAGCAGCCGTTGAGAAGCCGGGCTCAAAGATCAGGTGGATGGCTTCTTGAGCGGTTAAGAACCCGGCCTGTTCTTCAGTGATGATGCCTTTGCTAAGTGCAGAAGCTTTGATTCTGGCAGCATCTATGCCCTGCCCGTCGTCCTCCAGGCGGATAACCACCTGATTCTCCTCGTGGAAGGAGGTGAGCGTAATCATACCCTTGGGAGATTTCCCGCGCTCTGCCCGGACCTCCGGGCTTTCAATCCCGTGATCGGTGCTGTTGCGGATCAAATGGATCAACGGATCACTCAGCTCTTCGATAATCATCCGGTCGAGCTCGGTCTCGCCGCCCTGGATCACGAGTTCAATCTCCTTCCCCAGCTTGTGGGCGAGATCCCGCACCAGGCGCGGAAAACGGTTGAACAATTGATCCATCGGCAGCATCCGGGTCTTCATTACACCTTCCTGCAGCTCTTTAATAATAGTCCCCATGTGATCCGACACTCCGCCTATACCCGGCAATACCTTAGCCGGATCATTCCGCTGGCCGGCTGCGCTCAGATCGGCCAGGGAGGTCTGCTCGATCAGCAGCTCGCCTACCAGATTCATCAGATGATCCAGGCGTTCCACGCTGACCCGGACTGTCGGCTGGGCGCTGTTCCCCCGTTGTTCCTTGTTCGGAGATGACGGCGGCCCCGCCAGTAACGGTTCAACCGCCGCCGCTGCGCCAGTAACCGTTGCCGGACCGGGCACAAAGGGAGTGATGACAATACCCTGGACATCTGAATCACCTGCTAGCTGTTCTGATATCTGCTGAATTTCTTTGCCGGCAGCGGCCACTACAGCAAACCGTATATAACGCGAGTCTTCATCTGCTCCGGCGGCCGCAGCTGCCGGCAGCGCGACAGCAATGACCTTTCCGCATACATCTTCCATACGCTGCAGCAGCATATAATACCGTGCCGCCTTCATCAGGCACTCCTCTTTGAGTGTTACCGCGAGGGACAGCAGCGAGTACCCGGCAGCCACGGCTTCTTCGGCCAGGAGCATCTCCGCCGGACTTAAGACGGGCAACCGGACCGGCAGTGGTTCAGCCGGCTGATTAATCAATGCCTTGATCTCCGCAACGACGGCGCTGCAGTCGGCGTAATCCCCGCCGCTGATATATTGGGTGCGCAGCAGCTTCATGGCGTCCAGCGCCCGGAAGAGCGTATCAATCAGCTTTCCGGTAATCTCCGGTTTCTTCTCCCGGACCCATTCAAGGGCATATTCAACCTCATGCGTCAGATCGCTCATTTCACGGAAGCCCATGGTTGAGGCTGAGCCCTTGATCGTATGGGCTGCGCGGAATATCGTCTGGACCAGCTCAGGTGCCGGTGCATGCTCCAGCGTGAGCAGGGATTGGTCGATCCGCTCCAATTGCTCATTCAGCTCTTCTATGAAAATATCGCGGTAGGCAGACAATTCCATCATCATTACTTGTTCCCCTTCCTAACCGCCCAATATTTCCTCGAGCTTGAGAATGCCAATCAGCTGATCATCCCGTTGCCCAATCCCGTGGAAGACCGCTTCGCGGCTGCGGTTATGCCCGCCTGCCGGAGGGTGTATCTCAGCATACGTAGTCACTTTATTGACCTTATCCACAATGAGTCCCACGAATTCCTCCCGGTAGTTGACCACAATAATCCTTGTATTCCGGGTGTACGGCTCATCCGCCATCCCCAGCAAATTGCGCAGGCTCATTACACAGACCACTTTACCGCGCAGATTGACCACACCCTTCACTTCATTCCGGGTGAACGGGATGTCTGTAATGCTGAGCATTTTGATAATTTCATGAATTTCTTCGATACGGATTGCACAGGTTTCGGCTCCTACAGCAAGCTCGATATACTGTTCCTTCTGTAAGGATGACATGGCTTCACCTTCAGTCTGTAGAATTAATGAGTCTTGAACGCGGCAGCGGACTGGGCTAAATCCTCGGATAACAGGGCCAGCGCCTGGCAGGTAGCTGCCGTTTCCTCTGAAGCCGCTGCGGATTCCTCGCTGGAGGCGGCAATGGACTGGACCGAGCTCATCACTTCGGCTGCCTGGGCGGATTCCTCTTCACAGGCGGCAGCAATTTCATTCACTTTGAGTGAAGACGTATTAACCATACTGATAATCTGTTCAAAGGCCTGGCTGGTCATCGAAGACTGCTCAACGCTTTCCGCTACTGCCCGGACGCTTTGCTTCGTATTCTCCTGCATGGCCTTGATGATCTTCGTGATTTCCTTCGTGGCATCACTGCTGCGCTCGGCAAGCTTGCGGACCTCATCCGCCACCACTGCGAAGCCGCGGCCCTGCTCTCCGGCGCGAGCAGCTTCAATCGCCGCATTCAAGGCCAGCAGATTGGTCTGCTCGGCAATATCATCAATTACTTCGATGATATCTCCGATTTTGCCGGAATCCTCTTCGAGCTGTTTCATCTGGTGATTGACAGTCTGCATTCCCTGCAGCGAGGTCTCAACCACATATCCGCCTTCCCGGGCCGTGCGCACCGTCTCATTCGACAGCTCCGCCGCTTCCTCTGCACTGGAGGCTACGGAATCAATAGCCAGCGACAGCTCCTTGAACAATTCGGTAATGTTCGTTGCCGCTGCAGACTGGTTCGTGCTGGTGCCAGCGATTTCCTGGGTACTTGCCGAGATTTGCTCGGAAGACGCAGCCACACTCTGTGAATTCATAACAATCCCGTTGATCAGATCCTTCAGGTTATGAACCATCCGGTTCAGGGCAGCAGCCAGCTGGCCTACTTCATCCTTGGTGGAAATATCAGATTGCTGGGTCAGATCACCGTTCGCCACCTCTGAGGCCAGCCGCAGCATCTGCATAAGCGGTTTGGAGATGGATCTGGCGATCAGGTAACCTATAAGAATGCTGATGATAACAGCAGCCGAGACAACTGAGATGGTGAGCACCAGCGAGGAGGAATATGCTGATTGGGAGTGGCGGTTCGCTTCCTCGGCCAGCTCCACGTTAAATTCGATCAGACCATCCAGGTTCGCAAGCACTTTCTCTCCCTGCGCAGTCAATTGGGTGGTCAGGAATGTATTAAATTGAGCCGGATCATCCAGTTCAGCCAGAACAAGCGCTTCCTCAAACAGCTTCAGATAAAGCTCATACTCTTTGTCAAAATCGTTCAGCAGCTCTTTCTCCGTGCCGGTCGTGGCCAGCGGACGGTAATTGTCCACCTTCTGGATCAGATCCTGCCGGGTGGATGCAATCTTGTCCTGATAACCGGCAATTTGGGTTGCATCCGTGGTGTTGCTCATATCGCGCATATATACCCGGATGACCTGATAATTGATTTTGGCAGCAGACAGATCTCTGACCGAAATCAGATTGTTGTTATACATGGCCTTCATATTCTGATTACTGCTGCTCAGCGAGAAAATGGAATACACCCCGAGTCCCGCCAGAATTAATGAGACCACCATAAAAGCTGAGATAATTTTTGTTGCTGTCTTCATGTTTCCGAACCATTTCATGTGATTTCCCCCTGTGGTTAACTTCTTAGTGTCCATCCTGCCGTAATCCTGTTGTATTCTCCCATAACACTCTCCCATCAGCCGGACACATCAGCTATATTTCGACATTTTTCGTTAAATAGTTAATATAATTATTTTGCATTAATAATTTTTTAATTATTTTCCTGTAATGCGCTTCCACATTGTCTATATGTAACGGTTATCCAGCCGGCTGCGTTAGACATATTCAGCTTGACAGAACATCTAAAAAAGTTATAAATAAACATAATTAGCAAATGGTACAACCCTACATATACACAACGAAAAGAGGACTGCTCATTGACAACAAAAGTACCTTTGGCTGAGAAAATGGTGTTCTCCGGCGGCCTGCTGGGCCAGAATATGCTGTACAGCTTCATGTCGATGTATATTCTGTTCTTCTACACGGATCTGCTGGGCATTCCGGCGACTACCGCCAGTGTCATACTGGTAGCAGCGAGCATCTTCGATGCTTGCCTTGATCCGCTGATGGGCATGATTACCGACAAAACACGCTCCAGGTGGGGCAAATTCAGGCCTTATCTGCTGTTCGCCCCCTTCCTGATTGCACTGGCAACCATCGTCTGCTTCTGGGACTTCGGCGGCTCCTCTACGACAACGCTGGTGATCGCCACCGTATCGTATCTGCTCTGGGGTATGCTGTATACCGTCTGTGATACGCCGCTTTGGGCCTTGTCGTCCGTCATCTCTACAGATCCGGGTGAACGGACATTGTTCGTCACTTTAGGCAAAATCGGCGGGACCCTCGGTGCGGTCGTGATCACAGTCGGCGGCATCCAGCTGCTGCTGGCCTTCGGCGGTGAACGGAGCACGCAAGCCTATCTGTATTCTGCAATTATTATAGGAATCATTGCTGCGTTATCTATTTTGCTGACGGGAATTCTTACCAGGGAAAGGGTCGCCCCTTCACCCGTGAAGATCTCGTTCCGGCAAAATCTGCAAACGGTGTATAAAAACAAACCGCTGCTCACCCTGCTTGCCTCGCTGCTGATTATCAACCTGGTCAACGGCATCCGGCAGAGCATTCAGCTGTATTATGTGGTCTATGTCTGGGGAGATGCCGGTTATGCAACCCAGGTCGGGATTAGCCTTGTTGTAGGCATGCTGCTGGGAATGACGGCTACGCCGCCGCTTTTGCGCCGCTTCTCCAAGAAGAAGGTATTCATCCTATCCTGCATTCTGGGGAGCTTGTCCTGCATCCTGCCTTACCTTCTCGGTGACCACAATGTTATGACCACTCTGGTGTTCTTCGCGGTCAGCTTCTTCTTCTCGGGCATGACAACCATTGTGAGCACGTCCATGCTGCTGGATACCATTGATTATTCGGAGTGGAAGCTGGGCTTCCGGGGCGAGGGGATTGTGTTCTCCACGAACACCTTTGTCACTAAATTCAGCGGGGCATTGTCACGGCTCATTATCGGTGCAAGTCTGGGCCTGCTCAGCTACGTTGAGAATCAGCCGTCGACTCCAAGGCTCCAGCAGGGGCTCAGCTTCGTGATGTTTCTCCTGCCTGCCCTCTGTTTCCTGGCCGCAATCCTGCCGATTCTGTTCTACAATATCAGTGATAAGCAGCGGCTGCAGACTCTGAGTGATTTGGAGAATACCCGGTCCGTATAGAAGGGAACTCAAGCATTTATCTGATATAAGGAGTGATCATGAACATGGATATATCCACAATGGCAGCACTGATGTCCCCTCCCGATCTGACAGGCTGCCGCAGAATATTATGCGTACAGCCGCACCCGGATGATAATGAGGTGGGTATCGGCGGGACAATCGCCTCTTTGGCGGAGCGGGGCTGCGAGATTCATTATTTGACCGTGACGAACGGGGATCTTGGTGCGGTGGACGAGCATATGTCTTCTGCCGAGATTGCAGCCGTCCGCGCACGTGAGCTGGAAGCCGCAGGGCGGTCGCTGGGTGCCACAGTGTTCCACCAGCTGGCCCACGGCGACGGCACCCTGGAGCATATTCCGGCGCTGGCAGAAGAGATTGCCGGGATCATCCGCACCGTGCAGCCGGATGTTATCCTCTGTCCTGATCCGTGGCTGAGCTATGAGGCACATTATGATCATATCGTTACTGGCAGAGCCGCAGCCCAGGCCTTCCTGTCGTCCGGACTTCCGCTGTATCCCCGAGGGACAAGCACCCGCCCCTGGCAGCCGAAGGCCATTGGTTTCTATTTCACCTCGGAGCCTAATACGGTGATCGACATTACAGACCACTTCGAGCGGAAGTTCGCGGCCTTAGCCCTGCACAGCAGCCAATTCAGTGAAGAGACTCTGGCGATGTACCGGATCTATTTCCGTGAAAAAGGCCGCCAGCTCGCTGAAGGCAAAGACTTCGAGCTTGGTGAAGGCCTGAAGGTGCTGTCCCCGCTGCATCTGCATTGCTTCGTGGATGCCCGGCTGATCTAAAGTGTATTAACATATAGAAGAGCAGCACTTCTCACCTAAACGGGAGATTTGCTGCTCTTCTTTACGTGGAATCTATGAACTTTAGGCTTGTTCTAGGATCTCATTCCTTCTCCAAGGCGAATCTCAGCAGACGGCTCAGCGCCGCAGGCAGTACGCTGACATGGCTCTCACCGGCGAATTCATTAAGACTCGTCTGCAGGCCATGCTCTGCCAGAGATGCCAGCCGTCCGGGAAGCTTCCCGGCATCCTCGACCATATGCTCCAGCTCGTCGGCACCGACCGTAATGAGCAGCTTACGCTGCAGAGCCTTAGCAGGATATGCTGCCAAGAACTGCTCCAGTTCAGCCAGCAGGGCATAATCATTCCACCATACTGAAGGACTGCCAGCCGTATAACGGGTTACCAGCTCCGGACGCGTGAACAGTGCGTGCAGTACAAGTAAACCGCCGAGGGAGTGGCCGAACAGCGCCTGACGCTTTGTGTCTACCCGGAACAGGCTGGCGATCATCGGCATAATCTCCAGCTGCAGCAGATCGAGGAATTCGTCTGCCCCGCCGCTCTCCGGCCATTGGCTGCCATCCGGCCGCTTGGGCAGCTGCTGCTCCTCAGCCGGCATGGTGAAATCATAGCAGCGGCGCTTCATATCGAAGGGCTCACCGGAAGGATAGCCGATCCCCACCACTACTACCGGATCATAACCATGCGGTTTGCGGGTCTGCAGACGTGCAGATTCGGCCAGAGTATGGAATACGGCATGGCCGTCCAGTGCGTAGATGACCGGATACCCCTCCGGCGGGGCTTCTCCAATTGGATGCGAGATCAGAATCCGGTACTCCCGGCGTCTTGCCCCGGCATAAATGACATGTTCCTCACAGCCAAGATGCGGGTAGCTCCGTTCATTCGTTATAGTCATGGCGCGAGGATCTCCAGAACATCGTCAATGACATTGCTGTAGGCAACGATACCGCCGCCCAGCCAGTAACGGTCGTCCACATCATAGACCTTGCCGGCCTGGACGGCAGGGATGCTTTTCCAGAGTGCACTCTCTGTGAGCTCCTTATAAAAGGTTTCTCCGGTATTAGCTGTATCGTTAGCCAGGAAGATATAATCGGCATCGATCTGCGGCAAAACCTCAAGCGATAACTCCACACTGTTCTCTGTAGCAACAAGATCGCTCTTGGTAATTCCCAGCTCTTCCGCCAGTACAAACCCGCCGTAAACACCGCCCATCAGGAACATCCCCCGCGAATTGAACCGGATAATCAACGCCTTTTTGTCTTGGATATGCGGAGCCAGGGTTGTCTTGGCCTCCTCTACCTTTTTGAGGTAATCTGCAAGGCCTTTAGCCGCTTCCTCCTGCTTGCCGAGGAGATCACCCAGTATCGTTACGGAGCTGTCCAGGTCACCTGCCGCCTGCTGGAAGACATAGGTCGGGGCAATTTTGGAGTATTGCTCATAGACACCATTCTCCGCATAGTAGGAGTTATGCAGCACAATGAGATCAGGCTGCATCGCCATCACAACCTCAGGTGAGGGCAAGCCGCTGGTGAAATCAACAAGCGGAACACCGGCAAGCTGATCCTGAAGATACTGCTGTCCCTGGCCTTTATTGGACCACTGTCCCACCGGCTTGACGCCGAGCACTACCAGAGAGTCTTCCATATATGGAGCAAATACTTTCGTTGGAGCAGCGTTTAATGTAACCACATGTCCCAGTTCGTCCTGAACCACTAGCGGATAGCCGGTTGCCTCTGCAGCTTCAGCCACTGCCGGCTCCACTTCAGGAGACGTTGACGGTGTCGCTTCTGCGGCGTTTGTCTGAGCGGCTCCATTCCCGGCCCCTCTGTCAGCCGCCGAATTGTTGCCGCAGCCCGCCAGCAGCATAGTCACGAAGATTAGCGCTAACAGGGCCGGGATTCCTGACTTCTTTCTCTTGGCTGAATTGACCTTATGATCTTGCATGTTTTATCTCCCCCTAGTGATAATCATTCTCATTACTAGGGATTATAGAGGATAAACAGAAGGGTAACCATGGACTGTATCCTGTTCCGGGCTTGGACTATTTCCTGTAAACATCAGAACAGCCTCCTCCAGCATCCGGTCCAGCGCTACCGCCGAATATTCAAACCAGGGATCTGACGGCAACAGGTCCAGTTTACCTGACTGTACTGCCGGCAGATTACGCCAGCTCTCACTGTGCTGCAGGGACAGCCAATGGCGCCTTGTGGCAAAATCAGGACAGATGATCAGCATTAACCGCTGCGGATTCAGCAATCTGACTTCCGCAAGCGAAATCGGCTCATTATACAGCGTACCGGAGCCGGTATATGCCGGCTTCAAGACAAGTTCGCCATAGATCACATCACGGATTCCCCTGTTGCAGTAAGCATGCAATTGATCTTCGTATAGGCGGAGCACCATACAGCTCTCTTCACCCGCGGCGGCGGCCACCTGCTCTCTGGCATGGCGGGCTTTGTGTTCAAACCGCTGCAGCCACTGGCTGCACTGCTGTTCCCTGCCCAGAAAAGCAGCGATCTCCCGGAGCTGGACATCCCAGCGGTCCTGTTCGCGGGGGATGAAGAGGTTCTGGCTATTGCGCAGCAGATGCTCCTCCCATGCTGAATCCCAGGCATCGTGGCCGATAATTGCCTCCGTCCGGGCATTGATCAGCTTAGCCCGCTCAAGCTCCTGGTCCATCAGGTCTACCCTAAGATGTGTTTCAATCCGGTCGTAATACTTGTTGAAATAATAGGAAGTCCATTTGGAATCCAGCGGAGCGGCCACCGGGATAATATCCAGGGCCAGCAGTTGCCCGACCGCAGCTGCAGAGCAGGCGGCAACCCTCCGTTTATGTTGACGGATGAACGACGAAGGAGGGACTCCGGTTTCCTTTTTGAATTTGCGGCTGAAATAGAATTCATCGCTGTAGCCGACTTTATGAGCGATCTCACGGAGCAGATAATCCGATTCCTGCAAGTATTGCTTGGCCCGGCTGATTCTCAGCTCTGTCAGATAGTCCAGCGTGCTCTGTCCGAACGTTTTTTTGAACAATTCGCCAAAATACTTCGGCTTCAGTCCGGCCATACCTGCAAGCTTATCAATGGACAGCGGTTCATGATAATGCTCCGCTATGTATTCCCGGACGGCCGCCAGGTTAAACCGCCCGCCTTCCGGATGAAGACTACCCTCCAGCAGCTGTTCCCACTCCATACGTACTCCTCCGTTCTTATATTTCTTATATAGTGTCATATTGTTATGCAGACCGCAGCAAATGCGGCCGGCTGCAGAATATCAGCTATACAGCGATAATGATAATCATTATCTGTTAAAAACTCAATAAAAAAGAACGCCAACGGGCACTCTTCTCTGGATTGATGTTAAAAATCAATAAAGTTCTAGACTGAAAAATAAAGTGTTAGATTCACAAGGCTTCATTAAACTAACTGGCAGTTTAGCGTAACTAAAATCCTATTCGATTTGTATTTTATAGTGTTATTTTTGTATAATATACTAAACGTAAGGGGGTTATTTCTTGGATGCTATTCACATCAGGATAGGACACAACTTGCAACGTGTGAGAAAGCAAAGGCAGTTAAGCTTGGATAAAGTGGCAAATTTAACTGGGGTTAGCAAAGGTATGCTACATCAAATCGAGCGAGGGGACACACAGCCAACAGTGACCACCGTTTGGAAAATTGCAACGGGACTTAATATTTCTTTTTCATCCCTAATTAAAGACGACAAATCTACAATATCAATCGTTAATCGAAAAGAAGTACCAGATATAACGGAGGATAACGGTAATTGTCTAGTCTATTTATTATTTCCATTCCATCCGCAAACTCAAATAGAAATTTTCACGATTGTATTAAAGCCTAAAGGGAATTATGTTTCCACACCCCACAATGAGGGTGTCCAAGAGTACATTACTGTTGTTACAGGGGAATTTAAAATCATGATTAGGGATGATGAGTATACCCTTCCTACAGGAGGCGCTATACGGTTTGCAGGAAACGTTACACACAAATATATAAATGACACGGATGAAGATGTCATCCTACAAGTTGTCATGCATTATCCTGAATCGTAAAACTGGTATGTAATTCATGATGTGATAAGGAAGTGCTGATATGGTTGAAAAAGTATTTTGGACAACCCCATACTTAACAAAACTAGATACTCACATAGCCAGTGTAAATGGCAATGACATTACAGTGGAACGAACCATCTTTTATGCTTTCTCTGGTGGACAAGAAAGTGATACAGGATTGATTGGTGGATATTCCGTACATCAAGCAAAGAAAGATGGTCATGAAATCATTTATACAGTTGAAGAAGGGCATGATTTAAAAGTTGGTGATCAAGTGACGATGACCATAGATTGGGATCGTCGTTACAGACTTATGAGACTACATTTTGCTGCGGAGGTTGTATTAGAATTAGCTTACAAACATTTGAAAAGTATAGAGAAGACAGGCGCTCATATCGCTCAAGATAAAGCCCGAATAGATTTCGTATGGCACGAGAACATTTCAAAATCATTTTCTTTGATCGAGAAAGAATCTCGTGAGATCATTGTGGCAAACCTCGACATCATTAGTGATTTCAGTGACGAAGGAAATGGAAGAAGATATTGGGAAGTTAAAGGTTTTTCAAAGGTTCCCTGCGGTGGAACTCACTTGAAGAAAACAGGCGAAGTTGGAGAAATTAAGTTGAAGCGTAACAATATTGGGCGAGGGAAAGAAAGAATCGAAATCTATGTAAGTGAATAAAAGCTAATTATTTCTTATTTAACGGGAAACGCTAGGCAGATTAAAACGAACAATTCATTTTCGAAAGCAGGTGAATAACTTGACAGTGCCACCATTGCTGGATGGAGCAAATGTTTTGATTTATACAGCAAACGAGCATTGCAATAATTACGGATATGTTTTGTTCGAACATGATAACAAAAAAGTGGGTATCACTGCTTTCGCAGTAGCTAAATATGACGGTGACATAGGGTACTGTTTATTTTCTTGCGACTTGGATTGGAATGTTATTGGTGGCACTCTGCACGATTCACTACAGGAAGCTAAAGAATGCGCAAAAAATTCAAGCGATATACCGGTAAATTGGATACCAATAGGCATTCATCATTACGAAATCTTAGTCGAACGTTTTAAGAATAAAGAATACGGCATTGAAGAATTACAGAGCAGATTAAACACCGCTTTAATGCCTGATCCTCCAATAACTGAAATTTCGAATAGACTCTTAGACTTGGAGAATGATTTAGAGAGTATCCTTTATACCCAGTCAGATTCAGAACAATATCGATTAGCGGTTAACGTTTTGGATGCCTTCATTGATTTTTTACGGAGAGGTCATTAAACTAACGGGTAACGTTAGCTCAATAACAACCAGAAGGCAGCCGATCAACATGCTCAGCTGCCTTTGTTCAACGAATGGGCAGTTTGACTCTGGTCTAGTAACAATAAACCACACCTGCATTGAAATAGTCATACCGTGGTTCTAGTAAATTCGCTAATATAATGCCAAGATTATGGTGCACCTATAAAATGGGAAATCAGTGGAGATGAAATTTATGATTAGAGTTGCAAAACTGGAGGATAGGAAAGATATATCCAAACTTTTGACGCAATTAGGCTACCCGGATACCGAATTTTTTATTAAAGAGAACATGGAAAGACTTCTAGCTGACCCCAACGAAGAATTAATGGTATATGAAAATGAAGGACGTGTTATTGCCTGTATTTCCATTCATTATATCCCTCAGTTGGGAATTAGAGGTGATATCGCTTCTATTAGTTACCTTGTTGTAGACTCCTCAATAAGAAGTAAAGGAATTGGAAAGGAATTAGAGGAATTTGCCTCTGCCTCTGCCAGAAAAAGGGGATGTGACCGTATCCAAGTTCATTGTCATTCCAGAAGAATAGATGCTCATAAATTTTATGAGAGACAAGGCTTTAAGGAGGCTCCTAAGTACTTTTCAAAAATGTTAAACAAATGACGGACTAAACTCTCACTAGCCTTTATTGAAACGAAAGCAAGCATATTAATATTTAACTAACGGGAAATGTTTATTTAACAACAACAGCGGCAGTCTAAGACTTTATTTATCAAGTCTTAAACTGCCGCTGCTTCTTTTGATTGATCGGTTTAAAACTTAAACAATTAATATGTTATTCTGCTGAATCTGTTATTCACTCGGCCAACCGGTAATAGGGGATGTACAGCGATGGCTTGAAGCCCAGCTTCTGAGCCAGTCTGTAAGAACCCTCATTCTCCCGGCGGCAGCCCCATACCGGCTCCAGCCCTTGCTCCAGGCAGTAATCAATCAGCGCAGAACATACGGAGAAGGCAAAATGCTTCCCCCGGTGGCCCGCTGCCGATTCAATCCCAATCTCCAGCTGATCCGCTGTACGGTACGCCGAGAACGCACTCGAGGCGCTTTCCCCCTCCCAGAGCAGGGTGTATCCTATGCCTGTACTTAGGAAATGCTCTGCATCTCTCCAGAAATAGCGCGGAATCACAGCACCTGATTGCCCGTCAAACAGCCCGGCAGTCATCTGAATAATTACTGCATCCTGCCGGAACCATTGCTCCTTCGCACTGTGGTAGACTTCCGGATCAAAGGTGAAATTCACTCTGGTATGGGTGTACATCCTCCGTGTATCAGCCGATTCAGGACCTGCCTCAACCACATTTAGCAGTGCGTTATGCTCAGTAATCATAGACTCAATCAACGGAGACCAGCCTCCTGCCGGATCCCCCTGCAGCCATTCCGGAGACTGCCTGTCCCCTATCTTGTTGGTAATATAATCATATAAGCTCCGGTTAAACGCCTCATTGCCTGAATCCCCATAGACCAGTGACATTCCATAATCATGGGCCACATAAAAGGTACGGGGGTTCTGCACATTATCCACATAAACAGTGCCGGTAGTCTGTCCCTTGAGCACTGCTTCGGCAAACAAGGTGTTGATCTTCACTTGACTTAACAGCGGCAGAGCCAGGGCATAGTCCCGGCTATCCAGCTTCAGCATCATTTTCTCCTCTTTTCTCAGGATTGATTATATGTATTGTACAGCCAGCGGAAATTCCACTCAAAAATATGGGAGCCCTCCCATGTATCGAATGGTGCCGGAATTCCCTTGGCGAGCCAGAAATCCGCGTTCTCCCCGCTCCGGGCAGCCACTGCGGCATAGGCCTGGATCTCTTGAAGATAACTTAACATTTCAGCGGTGCTCTCACGTCCGGCAACCCCTCCATGACCAGGAATCAGCCGGGTGAAGTCCATCTCGCGGCCAATCCGTTCCACGATTACTGCCCAGGCTTCAGGGAAACCATGCAGCATAGCCGGATGGGATTTGCTCAGCACCAGATCCCCGGCGATCAGCACCTTCACGTCAGCAATATATACCATCGCATCGCTGCAGGTATGCCCGCCGCCATAAGTGAACAGCTGTATGGACCGCTCTGACCCGTGGATATCAAGCGTATCCTTGAATGTCACAGCAGCTGTTACTCTGCGGATCGCAGGCGTTGCCTCCAGCAGGGCCTGCTTTTCCGATATTTCATATCCCAGCGCTGCCTGCAGGCGGGTGTCCACAGCAGTAATATGAGCCTCCTGAAGCCCTTCAATCTGCTTCTGCAGCCCTTCCTGCCATTCCCCAAGCTCAGGCGGACCATTCGTTGTCAGCACTTCACGGGTAAGCTCCGTGGAAATGATGACACAGTCGGCAAACTCCATATTCCCGTAATGATGATCCCCGTGATAGTGGGTATTCACTATGTATTTGACCGGCTTCCCCGTCAGCTGCTCAGCCGTCTCCCGCAGGAGCTTCGCTGCCCCGGGCAGGCTGAAGGTATCCACCACGACTGTGGTATCCCCAAGATCTATAATGGACGCATTGCCTACCGCGCCCCGGCCCGGAATAACAATCGCTGCCCACACTCCCTGTGCTACTTCCTCTACCGTGAACATACATATCCTCCCATTTATATTCTTACTTATTATACCTTAATATGGCATGCACTTATTGACTAATTATTTGCAGGGAAAAACAGGAGTAAAAACAGATCATTGTCCCCTGAAATCGTATGTTATAATACATTCAATGTAATTCCATAGCCTTCATTCTGATTCGACCTGAAAGGAAACGATCTATGATTATTCCAGCACCTGAATTGAACTTCACAGCATCCCCATTTTATAATCCCAGCCTCAAAAATGTAGTTATTCTGGCTACCGGCGGCACCATTGCCGGCAGCGGCGAAGCGCATAAAACCTTGAACTACGAACCCGGTGCCCTGCCCGTGCAGGATCTGCTGGATAGTGTGCCCCATCTGGAACGGCTTGCCAATTGTGCAGGCGTGCAGGTCAGCAATCTCTGCAGTGCAGATATCACCAGCGAACACTGGCTTACACTGGCAGCGTACATCAATACACTTGCTCTCCGGGAGGATGTGCACGGCTTCGTAATTACCCACGGCACCGACACCCTGGATGAGACCTCCTATTTCCTGAACCTGGTGATCAAGACTGACAAACCTGTGATCATTACCGGCTCCATGCGTCCGGCTACTGCCATCAGTGCGGATGGACCGCTGAATCTGTATCAGTCTGTTGCACTGGCGGCGAATCCGGATGCGTCCGGACAGGGCGTGATGGTTGTCTTCGCCGAAGGCATCTACAGCGGGCGGGATGTGCAGAAGGTGAATACCTTCAAGGCTAATGCCTTCGATGAGCGTGATTTCGGCTGCCTGGGCTACATGCGCGACAGTCATGCCTTTTTCTATACCCGGACGCTCAAAAGACATACGACTGCTTCACAATTCGATGTATCGGCCATGACCGGACTGCCGGAAGTATCCGTAGCCTACTTCCATGTCGACGCCGATCCCGGCATCCTGGATTATCTCGCCACGATCTCCAAGGGCATTGTGATTGCCGGAGCAGGCGGAGGCATCTACAGCAAGCCGTGGATTGATAAAGTCGGCGAGCTTAAGAACAATAACATCCCTGTGGTCCGCTGCTCGCGGATCTCAAGCGGAATCACACTCAAGGACTCCTACATTGACCTGTCCGCCAATTCCATTCCCTGCAACAGTCTGGTGCCGCAAAAAGCACGGATTCTGCTCTCCCTGGCGCTGACCCAAACCACCGGATACGACGAAATTGCCGCAATGTTCAACGAATATTAAAACACTAAATATCACTCTAAGAGGGTGTCCCGTAAGCCTTATAATGGCTACCGGGACACCCTCTTTTTTGAATGAAATCAACATGTGCACTTGAGAGGAAGCTGCGTGAACGGACCGTTGTTCCAATCGCTTTGCTCTTCAGCTTAGAAAATCAGTAGACTAAGGCGAGTATTAAAACAAGCTGCAAATGACCAAAAACGCAAAGCGGCGATCTTCCAATAACAAGAGATATGCTCTGACTCTACTTATAGAATCTATTTATAGACTCTACTTATAAGACGCCACTTTTTTGTCTGCAGGCAGCTATTACCCGGCTGCGGATGGAAATTCAAACATGAGGACGGCACCGCCTTCCGGGCAGTTCAGGGCGGTAATCTTACCGCCGCAGCGCTCCACGATGGCGCGCGAGATAGCCAGACCCAGCCCGGAATCACCATTTTTTCCTTTGACGAACCTGTGAAACAGACTGGGCAGCAGCTCCTGCGGAATGCCGGAGCCGTCATCCGAAACTGTTAATGTGATCAGTCCCTTGCTTACATAGCCATGGACATCAATCTTCCTGTCTGCATAACGCGCAGCATTGGATAATACGTTCAGCAGTGCCTGAAGCAGCTTATCACGGTCAGCCCTCAGCATCAGCCCGGTGTCTCCGGAGATTTCAGTCTTGAGCGACAGCTTTCTTGCAGCCAGCTGCGGATTGATCCGTTCTACCGCCTCAAAGAGCAGTTCTTCGAGATCGCAATCTACCGCCCGGAATATATCCTCTTCGCTGTCCAGCTTGGCCAGTAGCGTCATTTCACCCACCAGGTCACGCAGCCGTCCGCTCTCACCCAGAATAATATCCAGCCCTCTACGGACATCCTCACCTTCAAATATCCCGTCCCTGATGCCCTCCGCATAACCGGATATCGACATCAGCGGTGATTTCAGCTCATTCGAGGCATTCTGGAAGAATTGCTTCTGTACCCGGTTGAACCTGTGCAATTCTCCGGCCATTTCGTATACGGTCCGGGCCACAGAACCGATCTCCCCACCCGCCCGGATCAGATTCACTTCGGCAAACCGGCGGTTTTTCACTTTTTTGAGTTCCTCGCGCAGGCTGATCAGCGGATCAATCAGCTTCCTTGTGATAAACAGGCTGAACAGGAACATCACGGCTGCACCGGCGGCAAAGACAAGAATCAGACGTTTGAGCAGTGCCTGCTCGATCGCTTTGATTCTGCTGACAGGGGTCAGCAGAGTCAGCTTGCCTTGGGGAAGCGCATTTACCTGCACCAGATAACGCGGGTCGCTGCCGTCCCATAAGCTCTGCAGGCTGCCTGTCTCTAATGCCGTTATGCCGGTAACCGCCTGCGCCTGTTTGGGCGCCTGTCCGGGTACAGCCGGAAGGGTTCCCGAGACCACATTCCCCTGCTGATCCGTCACAATAGCCTGTACTCCGCTGGATAGCGTAGCGTATTGAACAGGAAACAACTCATTTTCTTCAATTGGGACTGCACTTATTGCTGCGGCGGGCAGCTGCTGCATGCTGGCGGTCAGTGTTGCGCCTAGCGTCCGCAATCCCTCCTGTTCCTTACCGATGAAATGATCCATCAGTACCAAATGAATCATCACTCCCGTGATGGACAAGACAAGCAACAGAGATAATCCGAAGGCGAAGTTGATCTGATGCACCAGCTCCAGCTTCTTCATCTGCCCGTTTAGCTTCATCCGCATATTCATCATTCCTGTCCTTCTCTCATCCGGTAGCCGTGTCCCCAGACCGATTCCAGCGGTAAGCCGTCCATTTTTTTGCGGATGCGTTTGATCAGATGGTCCACTGCGCGGTCACTGCCGAAATAATCATCACCCCAGACATAACCCAGCAGCTCTTCCCGCGTAAATGCCCGGTTCGGATGTCCGGCAAACACCTTCAGCATCAGGAACTCCTTACTAGTCAGCTCCACCTCTGAACCGTGCCAGAAGGACCTCCTTTCTTCAGGAAGCAACAGCAGTCCGCCCAGCTCTATGCCTGTAGGGGAAGGCAACGCAGCTGAGGGCTGAGGCTGATGGAGCCGTTCCCACCTTTCCAGCTGCCGTTTGATTCGGGCAACCAGCTCTCGGGGACTGAACGGCTTGACCAGATAATCGTCGCTGCCCAGCTCAAGACCCAGGATTTTATCGACTTCATTATCTTTGGCTGAGATCATAATGATCGGCACCTCTGCTTGATCACGGATGCGCCTGCATAGTTCATACCCGTCCATCCCCGGAAGCATGATATCGAGCACCCACATGCCGGGAGGATCGCTTGTCCACAGGGCCCAGGCTTCTTCGGCACTTCCCAGGCCAATGGTGCAGAAATTCTCCTTATGTAAATAAGCCTCGACCAGCTTGCGTATATTCTCATCATCGTCCACAACGGCAATGACCGTTTGATTGTTCATCGTAACCCTCCACAGTTTTGTCTGCTCCATTATAACAAGCTGCGGGAGGCGTTAGAGCCCTGCCATTGTTTTTCCACAAAGCCACCAATTTCCTGCCACAGTAGAACGCTATATTGAGAGCTGTAAGACAAACCTCACCCATAAGGGGTGTTAGTTCATGAACCGTTTAATCTTGAGAAGAATGGCCCTCTCCACCCTGTTGCTGTCCTCCATCGCAACCCCTGTGTTCGCCGATGCAGACCGCACGCCGCCACAGGCCCGGAACGCCGCCGTCACCTTAAGTGCAGCCTCAGCCCCGTTGCCGGGAAGTATCCTGATTACTGCACGTATTCCAGACTTGCTGGACCTTGCAGAACGCTACGCGCCGGAAACCGTTCAGGACTGGACCGACACGCTCAGCAGATACAATAAGGCCCTCCGCCTTAATGTACAGGTGCTAACCCTGGATACAACAGGAGAAGTTACCGCTCCAGCCGTGCAATTGGCCACACCTGTAGCCTTGACAGCAGCAGCACTACCTTCCCTTGCCGGTTCAGCACCGGCAGCCGATCTTCAGCTTGCCGGAACAGACGGGACCCTTCGTGCCTTCGCAACAGGAACAGCGGCTTCATCCACTGCAGATTTCACCGTGTTTGCAGCACCCGACAGCCTCTCTTCCGATGGACTCACAGATTCCATAGCAATAACAGCTGCTGCAGCCCCGGCTCTGCTCCCGATGACAGAAGATAACGGATTCTTGAATGCACAGGCTGCACTGGCTGAAGCCGTAGAATCCAAAGATGCCACAGCGGTCAAGCACGCGCTGGGCGGGCTGCTGGAACAGTACAAGGACCTTACCAAAAAGCTTGAAGAAGCGAAGTAAGCACGGAATAACGCCTCTATAGCAGCAGTAGATACAAAAAGCAGGCCAATGGCGGGTACCTTTGGCCTGCTTTTCGTTTAGACAATCTATCATCAGGAGAGCGCAGCTACCGATTCAGGGGTAAATGCCTGAAGCTCACTCAGCCGGCCGTCACGGATTTTGACCGCCCAGGCGGGATCTCCGAGCAGCGCCCGTCCCACAGCCACCAGATCAAACTCATTGTTGTTCAGCCGCTCCACTAGTCCCTCCAGTCCCGGATGAGTCTGGCCTTCCCCTTCGGCGGGATCACTGTCCATGCCAACCGCCCCGACCGTAATGGTCGTCTTGCCTGTCAGCTTCTTCACCCAGCCGGCAAAGCTAAGATCCGAGCCGGCAAATTCGGGCTCCCAGAAACGGCGTACTGAGCAGTGGAAGATATCTACTCCGGCGTCCACAAGAACGTTCAGCAGTTCCTTCAGCTGTTCCTGTGTGTCCGCCAGTCTGGCAGTGTAATCGCCCATTTTCCATTGGGACAGACGCATGGCTACCGGATAATCCGGACCTACCGCAGCACGTACAGCTTCAACTATCTGAGCAGCAAACCGGGCGCGCTTCACCAGGTCGCCGCCGTAACGGTCTGTCCGCTGATTGGTTTTCGCCCACAAGAACTGGTCAATCAGAAAGCCATGGGCTCCGTGAAGCTCTATGCCATCGAACCCGGCTTCTTTGGCATGAAGCGCTGCAGCCGCGTAAGCCTGAATCACATCTGCTATTTCGTCCTCTGACATCGGCTCGCCTGCCTTGTTCCCCTCCAGATCCAGTCCGGACGGACCGATGGACAAGGCTTCCGGGTTAGGCTGGGAACCATTCGGGCGGATCATGCCCATATGCACGATTTGCGGGAAAATTTTGCCCCCTGCTTCATGCACCTGTTTGACCACTTCCGCCCAGCCGTTCAATGCTGCTTCCCCATAAAGCCTAGGCAATCTGGACTCACTGGTTGCTGAAGGATGGTCAATTATGGCTCCTTCGGTTATCACAAGACCGACACCGTTCTCGGCACGGCGGCGGTAATAAGCGGCTACATCCGGTCCCGGCACACCTTCAGGCGAGAAGGCACGGGCCATCGGCGACATGACAATTCGTGTCGGCAAGGTCAGCTGATGGATCGTATAAGGCTGAAACAAGGCTTGGATGGAATGATTGTTGTTCTGCGGATGACTCATGAACCGCACCTCCAATATTATTTTGGCACCCGCAGTTAAGGGGTACGAATGCAATATTAGCAATGCCACCTGCCCCATTCAACCAACAATCCGCACCATCTGTTGCTTAAGCGAAATGAAAAATGTATTGTTGGTTATCCAGGGATACCTTGGTTGGCGCAGCCGCAGATGTTTATAATAGATAAAGCATTAGTTACCGAAGGGAGCATGGATAGAGGATGCCCAGTATACTTTCACCGAACCCGAACGACCCGCGCGTCATCCGGACACGCCAGTTAATTCTGGACTCATTCGCCGAGCAGTTAAATACCATGGACTTCAATGCAATTACCGTACAGGATATCACGCGAAAAGCCACGATTAACCGGGCCACATTCTATGCTCATTTCCCTGATAAATACGCACTGCTTGAATCGTTCTTATCAGATGCCTTCACGGAGCTTGTCCTCCGCAAAATCGATGACCAGGCAGCCTTGACCGAGGAAACGCTCTATACACTGGTTGCCGCTCTTTGCGATTATCACGAATCCAGCCATCACTGCCTGAAGAAATATGATTCCCTGGCGCTGATTATTGAAGAGAATATTAAGCTGCAGCTGGAGCAGCTGCTGCAAAGGCTGCTGTCAGGAGTAGACAGCACAGCGGATAGCCGCACACTGCAAACGGCTGCAACCCTGCTCAGCTGGTCAATCTATGGGGTGACCTATCGCTGGAATAAGGAGGGCCGTCATGAATCCGCTGCTGCGCTGGCCGGCAGACTAGTGCCATTGATGAACAACGGAGTATCGTTGCTGACTCCCGCTGGCGGAGAGTGAGAAGCACGGTTCCGCTAAACAGCTTCGGATGATTGTCCCCCGCCCGGCAGGCAGCATATTCTTTCCGGACCCAGGCAGTCCCGGTGAAATCAAGTGCACTTATTTTGCTCTTCATTCCCTCCTTTTGGCAGCATTTGGCGGAATTAGTGGGATTTATCCCTTTGATTTTCGTACACAGCCCACTTTCGGCGGAATTAGTGGGATTTATCCCTTTGATTTCCGCGTACAGCCCACTTTCGGCGGAATTAGTGGGATTTTTCCCTTTGATTTTCGTACACAGCCCACTTTCAGCGGAATTAGTGGGATTTATCCCTTTGATTTTCGTACACAGCCCACTTTCAGCGGAATTAGAGGGATTTATCCCTTTGATTTCCGCATACTGCCCACTTTCGGCGGAATTAGTGGGATTTTTCCCTTTGATTTTCGCATACAGCCCACTTTCGGCGGAATTAGAGGGATTTTTCCCTTTGATTTTCGTACACAGTCCACTTTCGGCAGATGCAGTGGGACCCCTGATACAAGGACAAGTTCTTCCTTCAGCGGAAACGGATCTGCTCCAATTTTCAAAGAAAAGCATCCAGGGCATTATGCATGTTATATCCACAACAGACGAATATCATAATTTCCTGCATAACCAAAAAGGAGAGCAGCCGTTCTGCGCTCCGCACCTCCGCCGCTACTTCCGCTTCCGCTTCTTCCGCTTGCCTCCACCCTTTGTCCCGCCCTGGCTGGAATGCCTGCCGCTCTGATCCGGGCGGTTATGACGTTCCTGTAGCCGTCCCTGATGACGATCCGTCCATTCCTCCGCAGCCTCCATCTGTGCTCTGCCTCCAGGTACTTTAACCTGCAGGGAGGGCTGCCGTCTGCGCCCGGATTCTCTCCCCTTACGCAGTGCCCCCACCGCATAAATGCCCGAGAACACCAGAACAAACATAATTCCCGCGGCCAGGCCTCCCCCTTGTCCAGGAATCAGCGGCATGCTGGCAAGTATGGCGACCAGACTACCCATTGCAATCCATGAGCTGTACGGAAAGCCGCGTAACCCGCGCTGGCCCTTGAAGGGTCCTCCGTTGCGCCGGCGCAGCCGGTAGTGGCTGGCCATGATGATGAAGTAGGAGAAGAGCAGCGCGAAGCCGCCGGAGCTGACCAGAAACAGGTAGACTCCCTGCGGCAAAAGCATACCCAGTCCCAGCCCGGCCAGCATGGCACCGCCGGAAATGAGGATGCCCCGGTACGGGATATCCGTACGGTCCCGCATCCAGGCCGGAGTATGCCCTTCCTCCGCCAATGAGCGGAGCATCCGGCCCAGGCCGAATACGGAGGCCAGCATCGTCGACAAAATAGCAGACACCAGGACGATATTCATCACTGTCCCGGTCCAGCCGAGGCCATACAGGCTGAGAGCTGATACGAACGGGCTGATCTGCTCAGAGACCAGAGCCCGGGGCAGCAGCAGAAACAATGCGGTCATCGCCGCCAGATAGAGGCTGACCAGCAGCAGGATCGTCCGCCGGATCGCTCTGGGGATGGTGACTCCGGGATTGCCTGTCTCCGAGGCCGCTAGTCCCAGCACCTCAAATCCCGCATAGGTAAACATCACCATGAGCATGCTGCCTGCAATTCCGGCAATTCCCCCGGGGAACAAGCTCTGGCCGCGAACAACTTGAATACCGGCCGCGCCTTCGCCCCTGGTTCCAAAACCGGCTACTATAGCCACCGCAATCACAATGAAAGCAACAATGGCCAGCAGCTTGAAGGCTGCCAGTCCGCTCTCCAGCTTGCCCAGCCGTTCTGCCCCGAGCAGATTAAGCAGCGTTACCAGAACAATGATCCCCGAGCCCGCCAGCGCAAGCGGCAGCACAGGAAACCAGCCCCGCAGTAGAATGGATACTGCCGTCGCTTCACTGGACATCGCGAGCACAAGGCCTGTCCAGTATACCCAGCCGACCGTGAATCCCGCTCCCCGGCCGAACGCCTGCTCGGTGTACGTGCGGAATGAGCCGGGTGCCGGATTCGCTACCGTCATTTCCGACAGCGCGGAGAGGATGAGATAGACCAGAACCCCTCCGATTACATAAGCCAGCAGCACAGACGGGCCAGCCGCCCGGATCGCCACGGAAGACCCCAGGAAGAAAGAGCCGCCAACCACGGTCCCCAGGGCGAGCATCGTCAACTGCCATACAGATAATCCTTTTTTGCCCGGGTTCCCGGACTTCCGCGGCTTCTCCAGCTTCTGCAGCTTATCCAGCCTCGCCAGCTTCTCCACCTTCTCACGCTTCACCTGACTACCTTGTTTTCCTTCCTCCATAATCCTGCCTCCCGGTTTGAGATAACAGAAGTATCTGCATATTCCGGGGAAATTAGCCAGGCTGCCTGAGGGAGAATGATAATTGGTGAGATTCTGCGGGGCTCCCGGTATCCCTTGTTAGTACGTTTAGCGGCGCGGATACATCGGATAGGGATAAAAAGCTGCCGCCGGCTGCTGGGCTGTGTATGAAGGCATGCCCTTGGCGGCTTTGCCCGCATTCATACCTTCCGTCATACCGTTATATGGCATCGCCTGTGCATTGGAATGGAAGGTATTCTCTGTGGCACCGGAAATAAAACATCCCGGAGGCGGACCAAGAATAACCGATTCCTTCAGCGGCGCAACCGCCTTGGCATACTCCTCCTCATTGATACAATAAGCCCGCTGGATCACTTCTTTGGGAACTGCTCGCAGAAAGTCTGAACCATACACGATATCAGGTGTTGGCGCATCGAAGATAGTCAGGAAATGGACCTGGTCGCTCTCAGCCAGAATCCAGTGGAACCAGCCTTTGGGTAAGATGGAGACCTGTCCGGGCTTCAGATGATAGGTCATCAGCTTCTGGGTAAACGGATCGAACACTGAGGTAATCAGCTCGCCGCTGATGACGAACACCATCTCCGTCACATTCGTGTGCCAATGCGGCTGTACAATAAACCCTTTGCTCATATGCGCATTGAAGAACCCGTTCCGGATCGCCGGAAGCTGCTCGCCAAAAAGCTGTGTAATATAGTTATTGGCATCCCGTTTATAGTTAAGTACCTGGTTCGAATCGGCTGCGAGCTTCAGGTCCGGCGCCTGCAATACTGGATCCAGCATTTAATATTCCTCCTGTAAGCTTAAGTTTTGTGAGCCTGTAACTCAGCTGGGCAATCGTCCAGATACTTTATGCCGGGGAGGAATCTTTTGACACAGCAGCTTCTATAGCCCAGCAGCATAATCACTCTGACAGGTGAATCAAACGGTGGCTTACGTACGAATCAGATCACACTGGGCCGGCGGCTCAGAACCGCTTTTAAAAAAAATCCGAAGCGTCTCAATTCAGTTTTTGGACATACCGGTCACCGAGTGACAGCCTGCCTTTAGCGTCTATAATAAGATCATTTTCCATTGTAGATAAAACAAGAAACAAGGCTGAAACCCTGAATTCCGAACACAACAAAGGCTGACCCAGGCAGCCATATCATGGCCTACCAGGTCAGCCCACACTTCATTTCATTACCTCTCGAACAGCGTGACGCAGTTGCGGCCTTCCGCTTTGGATTGATAGAGCGCATCATCGCCCAGCTTGTAGATATCCTCCTCGCGGAGCCCGTCGACAAGAACGGCCGCTACGCCGATGGATACGGTAATTCTTCCGTATTCCGGGCTAAGCTCATGCAGAATCCGCAGCTCCGCGATGCTTCTTCTGATCGCTTCGGCATATTCCCGCGACTGCTGAGGGGTGAACCCGGCCACCACAATGCCGAACTCTTCTCCGCCCAGACGGAACGCAACACCGTCCGCCCGTTCAGCAAGCTCATTCAGCAGCTGGCCGACTCTCCGCAATACGGTATCGCCCTCGTAATGGCCGTAGGTATCATTGTATTTTTTGAAATAGTCTATGTCGAGCATCAGGTAGGTCAAATGCCGTTTGTCTGCAGCTGCCTTCTCTACCTCATCCAGGAACAGCTTATTGAAGTATCTGCGGTTATACAGCCCTGTCAGCTCGTCGGTAATCGAGATTTGCTCGATCAGTCCGATATATTTGTTCAATTCCTCGTTGTTAAACTCCAATTCCTTGGTCCGTTCCGCCACGAGCTCCTCCAGATGCTCCTTATGCCGCCGCAGCTCCTCTTCCGCCTTCTTGCGCTCGGTAATATCCTTCACGGTCCCCTGAATGGCCGGTTTGTCCATATACATGATCCGGATGACCTTGTGGATCACGATGACTTCACGGGTCTTGTCCTTGTGAACTAGCCGGGTCTCATATTCATCAGGCACCTGCTTGCCTTCAACTCTTCTTGCATAATAATGCGATACCTTCTCCTTCTCGGAGGGGCTGAGGAAGTTCTCGAAGGGCTGATCCAGCATCTCATCCATCTCATACCCCAGCATCTGCGCCAGGGCTTCGTTGACATATTTACAACGCTTGTCCTGGGTAATGAATACCCCGTCCTGCAGATTGTTCACCAGTTCACGGTATTTCTCTTCCGACCGCTCCAGCTCTGTATAGAGGCTGGCATTCTCCAGCGAGAATACCATTTCTCTGGATAACAGATTAATGATCTTCATCCGTTCCTTGGTGAACACGCCGGTAACCAGGTTATTCTCCAGATAGATAATCGCAATCGTCTTATTCTGGTTGATCAGCGGCATACATACCATGGATTTCGGCTGGTGCTTCACAATATACGGATCGTTCACAAACGGTGTCTCCGAAAAAGCATCATTGTAAATCAGGCTCTCCCGGCTCTCCTCCACCTGTCTAATAATCGAGACCGGCAGGTTATCCAGCCTTGACGATTCATGAACAGCCACTGAGATTCTATCAGCATCGGCTTTATATTCACCCTCCACCAGAAGATTCGCCTGGGAGGTCATCAGAATGCAGCCCCGCTGGGCACCGGCATTCTTGATGACAATCTCCATGAGCGCTTCCAGCAGATTGTTCAGCTCAATCTCCTTGGAGATTGCCTGGGAAGCGAGGATCATTGAATTCAGATCAATGCTCTCGGTGTAGTCCGTAACCGTCCGGCCATGGAGGAATTCCTTCGTATTAATTTTTTTGACAATGGAAGAGTAACGCTCGTTAATGAACCTGATCTTCTCCTTGGCGCCCCAGACCGAATAATAGTATACGGATTGTCTGAGCAAATAAGCGGCGAACTCATTGAACTCCTTATGATAATAGAACCGGGCTGCCAGCTCATTGCTGAGCGCTTTATAGCGTACAAAGCTTCCTTGCTCACTGGTCTCAATCGCCAAATCATAATAGCGGCTTGCCTGATTATCGTTCCCGCTGATTCTGGCCCATTCGGCCTTCATCAGATATTCATGCTGGCGGAAGGTTCCCGGCGCATTCCTGGCCCATTTACGGACCCGCCCGTACTCTTTGCGCATTCTGGATTTGGCTTTGCGTTTGCCGTTCACACTTAAATCCTTATAGGCGTAAGCCAGATTCAGGAAAGTATACAGGGCGAATTCCTCCATAAAAGCAGAACCGGCCAGCGTTCCGATGATCGGGTAGGCCTTATCGATATACTCCAGTACTTCATGGTGTTTCTCATAAGTGAACAGCAGCTTCATTTTATAAATATAATAGATCGCAATTCCTGAATAATACCGCGCTTCTTCCAGCTGGATCAAATAGGCCTCTTCACTAAATGACTCACTGTTGAAGGATGTCCGGTCCGGCAGCTCGCCTGCGAGACTGCGGAAATACTGGCGGGCCAGCTGCGCTGTGGCAAGCGATTCCTTATATTTCGTATTCTCAATCATAGAAATTGTACGCGTACTCTCCTGAAGCGTGGTCGCGATGTCCATCGACGGGTTCCAGAGATTCACATAGAATGCGGAATGGGCGAGATAGAGCAGATCCCCTGTCCGCAGACTGGCTTCAATCGAGGTGCCGAACCAGTCCTGCAGCGTATCCCAGGGCTCGGTCCAGGAATGGCTGAACAGCGTATATAATACATGTGCCGCGCCTTTCCACTGCAAATCATTGAACTTGTCATTAATCCTGATCCCGAGCCGCCCGAATTCAAAGGCCCCTCTGGTATCTCCGAAGCCGGACAATAGCATGGCGTATCCGATAAAAGCAAGCGCCGACTCGGGGGAGTTGCCGTATTTCAGGGTCAGGCCGACCTTTTTGAGCACCACCAGTCCAAACAGCGAAGTCTCTCCTGAAATAAAAGATGGCGGGATAAAATTAATCAGCAGCCGCATGACCAGCTTCATCTCCGGATCTTTCATTTCCGGCGATGTAAAAATCCCCTCCGGTGTTCTTCCCCGCAGCGATGCCTTGATCACCAGCAGCTCCTTCAGTACGGAGGCCATTCCCACCTTGGCGGGAATCCGGATTCCCAGCGCCTGCAACCCTTGTCTGCCTGCAGCGATCGATTCCGGCATCATACCCAGATACATATAATGATTGGCCTGCATTTCGTATATTTCCGCGAGTGCGATTCGGTCTGTAGTATGTTTCTGCAAAAGGCTGCAGGCCTGATCCGCCTGTTCTACATGGTGGGTGAGATAGCCGCATTCCGCATACAGTCTGTTGATCTCCGCAGTCTGCTCCCTGTCCGCCAGCCAAGAATTCTCCGGCAGCAGCAGCATTGCAGCCTCCAGCAGGATGAATGCCGAATCATACCCGTAACCAGCCTTCGCTTTTTGCGCTGCACGGAGATTAAGAGCAATCACATCCTCAATTTCAGAGCGCTCGCTGATAAATTCCAGGCCTTTGTTCATGTGTGCTGCAATATCTACGATCTTGTCCTCGGCATCCCCGTTGCCATAATTCTTCAGCAGAAGACGCCCGATGCTAAGATGCAGCCTTTTCCCCCGCTCAGCGTCAAGCATCTGGTAGAAGGCCTGCTGAATCCGGTCATGGGCAAATTTCAGCCGGATTTCCGTCTGCAGCGGTGCCGCCCCTGCTTCACTCAGCGTCCCGGAGAATATGGCATAGCGGTGGTCCGCAGGAAGAATATACTCCTCGTGTACGGCCCGGCTGATGGCAGCTGCAATCACCTCCGGCGGTTCTTCACCGATCAGGGTAAGCATGCCGTAATCGAATACATTGCCGACGGCCGAGCTTAACATTAAGATCCTGCGTACATCTTCCGGCAAATTCTGCAGCTGACCCACCAGGAAATCAACGACATTCTCATTGACCGGCAGCGCCTCAATCCGCTCCAGATCCCAGTTCCATTCCCCGCTCAGCTTATCAAAAACAAAAAATCCGCGTTTATGCAGATCCTTCAGAATTTCCGTCAGGAAAAAGGAATTGCCTTTGGACCGCTTGAAGATCAGTCCGGTAAGCTTCTGCACTCTCTCCTTACTGCTGTACAATGTGTCAGCGATAAGACTCTGCACATCCTCCTCGTTCAGAGGCTTCAGGTGGATGCGTGAAACCTCACGGCTCTTCTCTATTCTGGCGATGGAGGCAAACAGGGGATGCCCTTCGTGAATTTCATTCTGCCGGTAGGAACAGATTACAAACAGCCTCTGCAGATGGTTATCCAGCACCAGCTTCTCCACCAGCTGCAGGCTGGAGTAATCCGCCCACTGGACATCGTCCAGGAACAGGACGAGCGGTTTGTCATTATGGGTGATCCCTTCCACGAACTTGGCAAAGGTCAGGAAGAAGCGGTTCGTCTCCTCGGCAGGATTCAGCGGCTCAACCTCCGGCTGAACACCGATCCAGGCAGTAAGCTCAGGGATTAGCCCGGTAATTACACTGCCATTTCCGCCCAGCGCCTTGTTCAGCGAACGGCCGATATAACTCTTGTAATCCTCATCCGGGCTCTCCAGCAGCTGGCTGATCAATCTCCGGAAGGCCTGGATCAGCGCACTGTACGGAATGTTCTTGTTATACTGGTCGAATTTCCCTTCCGCGAACAGCCCTTTCTCCTGGCTGATGGTCTGGTGCAGCTCATGGACGAGTGCCGTTTTGCCGACACCGGCATCGCCGGATACCAGCATCAGCTGCGAGCTTGTTTTGAGGCTGCTGCGGAAAGCATCCTCCAGGCGGGACAGCTCCTGCTGCCTGCCTACAATCTTTTGCGGAATGCGGAAGGTATTCAAGAGGTCCTCTGTACCTATCACGAAATCCTCATGCCCGGCCAGACATTTCTTCAAATCCGCCTTGATTCCGTGAGCGCTGCGGTACCGGTCTTCCGAGGACTTCTCCATAAGCTTCATAATTATAGCCGACAAGCCGCTGGATACACGGCCCCCGCTTGCCTTATAGGGAGGAATAGCCTCTTTGGCAATTATGGAATAGATCTGCTCAAGCATTTCCTGTGAATTAAAGGGCTTAATGCCGGTCATCATCTCATAGAGTACGACGCCCAGCGAATAATAATCGCTCCGGTAATCAATATTGCGGTTCATCCGTCCCGTCTGTTCAGGAGAGATGTACAGCAGGCTGCCTTCAAGCACTCCGCTGTTCTGGAATTCCCGTTTCTCCTTGGACAGCTTCACCGCAAGATCGAAATCAATCACCTGCACAATATCCTGTTCTCGGTTCCAGATAATATTGGACGGCTTGATATCCTTATGGATCACATTCTGCTCATGAATGGAAGCCAGTATATCCACAACCTTGACGGCGAGCTTCAGCAGCGCCTCCTGCCCGGGTTTCTCCTCCGCCAGAACCTTCTTGAGCGAACGCCCGTGGATATCCTCCAGCACCATGACATACAAGCCGTTCCGCTCTTCCAGCTTAATGGGCCGGATGACCCCCTGTACGGTGTGGCTAAGCTCTGTAAGCAGCTTATATTCCTGCTTGAAGCGCATGACCGCCTCGGCTCCGGTAAATTCCGATTTTAATACTTTTAGAATGACTGTTGCTCCGGTTGTAGCTTCGCTGCATCTGTAAACCGCTTTTATATTATTATCTGAAATGGTTTCCAGTATCTGATAGTTGTCGTTAACAATCATTCCTACTCCACCTTTAGCTCTGTTCTCCCGTGACTTCGATATCGGCGTCGAATTTAAACACGTACGCGGCAATCAGCCAAATAATCCAGCAATTCAGCCCAAAGAATAAATAACCGAAGTATCCGAGAAGCGGCATCTCGGAGAAAATATGAAACTTGTCCAGATAAGGCACGGAATATTTCCAATAATTCGGATTGGTAGGGGCATCGTCATGGAACCACTCACTGCCAAAGTTCCAGAACTCCCAGAAGAAGCCGTTGAATACGGTAGCCAGACCAATCAGCATGACCTTGGACCAGTCCCCGTTCTTAATCGGTGTAAAAGGCGTCCAATAGCCAGCAAGCGCCATTGCTGCAGACAGCATGGGAACAAGCGCGACCCATAGCACCCAGAACAGCAGGTATGGATAATAACCCATCCCAAATGCCAGGATCAGTCCGAGGATATAATAAATGATCAGGAAGGCTCCGGATACCTTCAGTTTAGGGCCGTTATTATACCGGGTACGGAAAAAGCGGAAGGTCTTCAGCAGTAGATACCATTCGAAGATGGCCGGAAGAACAGTCGTATAGGATAAGGAGAACCAGAACACATTGCCGAAATTGGAGAACACTTCATTATTGGGATAATACCAGTTCTCGAGTACGAAGAAATTGAGATATTCGAAGGCAAACCAGCTGAAGCAGGAGACCACAGCCAGCAGCTGCATTACCTTGGGCTTGCGCGAGATAATCGAGGCCCCGTTATTTCTTTTATACACCAGTCCGTCCAGAATCAGAATGAATGACCACCAAAGCGGAACAAACGTGTAATACTCCAAGGAAACATGCAGCTTAAGCCGTGCCCACATCAGAAACCAGCTGACCGCGAGGACCGGCAGACTCCACCAGAACCAGACTGGAAAAGGTGTAGCTGCTCCCTTCTGCCGTGGGGCCTCCGGGGTTTTCTTGAAGCCAAACAGCCGGGGGAATACAAAAACCAGCGTAATGATCAGCGCAACAACACAGGCCAGGGAGAAATAAAGCAGGCTGAATCCGGGGTCCGCTTCCACCTTTTGGGCAGGAAAGTCGCCGTAGCCGGGGGGCAATCCGTGCCATTTCGCCAGACTCCCGAATAACGGAAGCAAGAAGATCAATCCAAAAGTAACGATCAGAAACAATGTTTTTTTCCATGTTTTCATTGTGCAATACCCCGCTTATGTATGTAGTTGAAAAGTCGAAATTTGTTGATATTCGCTACTATTCGATAACCCTCCAGATTATTCCTGCTGACGGCACACAAAAAGATGCCCCAACGTCCACTTCCATGACGTATGGAGCATCCCGTGTGAGGTTTCTATACAATTACCCCTCCAGATCGAGCTTCATGCTTAGCGAACGTATCCCGCGCTCTTCTTCCTCTTCACCAACCGGCACAAAGCCTTGGGAAGCATAGAACCCAATTGAATTCGGGGATGAATTCACGGTAATTTGCCGGACCCCGTCTGCCTTCATCTTGTCAACCGCATGCTGCAGCAGGATTCGGCCGATCCCGGTTCCTTTGTACACATTCTTCACGAACAGCAGCGAGATGTGATTGTTGTTGCGCAGTTCTATAATTCCTGTAACTCCCTGATCGGAGGTGGTGATGAATATCTCGTGATCCTGCTGCATGCGCTTCCGGATGGCGGCAAGTTCAATATACCTGTAGAATTCAATAACCCCCTGCGCCGAATAGTTAACGGAAATATGTATATCAAACGCCTCGCGGATTAATGGAGTGATCAGCTTCTCCTCACCGGGCATCAACTGTCTGATTGCTATAGCTGTCATACGGCAAGTCTCCTTTATTCTTACTGGTTGCTGGGAAATCCGCCCAGTAATTAAGCAATAGAAAAGACAGTCCGCTTCTTCCTGCGGAAACTGCCCATCATACACCATTTCCTCCATGATCTAAGCGATAATTCAAATTGTTGTGCGGGTTAGCTGGCTTGCGGCTTAATGATCTGCTCCAGCACGGCAACGATCATCTCATGATCCTCTTCACCGGAAAGTCCGGACACAGATATGGTTCCGACTGCTCCGGCACCCCGGATCAGAAGCGGGAAGCACCCGCCTTCGGCTGCGTATTCCATCGGATCTACAAAAGCATTATCCTGAATTGTAGTATTCCATGATTTATACAGCACATTCATATAATAAGAGCTGTGTCCGAAATGATTCACTACGTTGATTTTGCGGGTGATCCAGCGGTCATTGCCGGGGCCGTTCTCATCCATTTTGGCGTGAAACAGCACGGTTCCGTTCTTCCGGATATCCACCGTAATCTGCTTGTCCATACTCTGCGCTCTGGCCAGAATTGCACTGCCCACCTGGATGGCTGTCTGATTGCTGAACGCGCTGAACTGCAGCTCCTGTTCCTGCTTAAGTATCTGCTCCAATATTGGGGTGTAGTCTTCCATAATTAACACTTCCTTAGTCCGGTTATAGTTGTTGTAGTAGATGGATCTGCTGCAGTTAATCGGGTCATTTGAGATAATCAAGTTTGGTTAAGGGCAGACCCAGGAACAGCGCATAACGCTCAGCGGCCTGCTGCACTCCTTCTATTCCCTTGTGATCCAAGGGGGCGAAAGGGGTTATAAACAGCTCGACACCTTTTTTCTTAATCGTCCGCTTCCAGGTTCCGGCTACCCGCCCGTCAGCTACCACCGTCGCCAGGAAGATGCCGTTATTGCCCGGCACGATCAGCGGGAACGACTCCGGCTCCAGCACGGCACTCCGGTCTTTATAGCCGAGAATATATTCATCGAACCCGGCCAGCAGATGAACACCGGCAGGCTCAGCTGCCGTTACTGCCGCAGGATCAGGCCTCCAGTATTCGTTGCCGTCAATCACTTCCGGTTGCAGACTGCTCCGCACTGCCTCAAGACCTGCTCTTGCATCCGTTAACGTCAGCCCTGCCCACCAGGCAAAGTCCTGCACAGTTGCAGGCCCATGCGCTGTGAAATACAGCGAGGCCAGTTCATTCAATGATTCCTCAAAAGAAAGTTCACGCGAGTATTCCACCCATTCATCCAGCAGAACGAATGTCTGCTGCTTGCCGCTACGCGGACCAAAGCAGATCAGGCCGTTATACGCACTATGCCATAGAATGTGATAGCCGCGCTGGCCGGAGATGCTGATGCCCTGTTCCTCCAGCAGCTTCAGCAGCTCGGGACGCGGGAGCTGGCGTCCGCCCTTCAGTGCGTTATAGATGATCTTCCGGCAGCGCTCCAGGATCTTGTCGTCAAGTTCAAGCTGGGTCAGTCTGGCTGCCGCCTGACGCAGAATGCGCGGGGCACAGAGCTGAAGCATCCACTTCGCATTCTCCGGCGGCACGAAGTGAAGCGTCCCGCGCAGCGTCCAGGTCAGCAGCAGCTCCCTGTCCGCGATGGCCTGCTCAACCTCTATTAACCCTGCTGATGGTGTTCGCAGCCCTATAGCCCAGACGGCCTGCATATAATCCTGAGCCTGCATCGCACCGAACGCACGCACCACTTCTCCGGGCTGAAGGGATGGAGGCTGCTGAATCCGCTGATGCATCAGCCGCTGATCGGCAATACGCTTGCTCATCACAATCATTCTCCTCTGCTGTCCCTGGTACTTTCCTCCAGTATAGGTATCTGCCTATCTGCTGTCCATCTCCAATAAGTAAGCTGATGGTAGAGCGGCCGGCAATTTGCATCCGCAAGTATAACTCTTTTGCAGGTAAAAACTGTATTATGGCGAATTATACATTCTAAATAAACCTCACTGTAGACAACAATGTTGTACGTTTTACAACTTTGAATCACTGGTAGCCGGGTGTCGGGAAGATTGTTGTATGAAATACAAGAATAATCCTGCTAAGCCGCTTGGAGACGGTGAAATCCTGCTTTTTATACAACAATTTTGGATTTTGAACGATAGGATGAGGAAAATGTTGTACTATGTGCAGGATTCTATAAACAACCTCCTGATCTCTGCCACAGAAAGTCAATGAATCTAGGAGTTCCTGCGGCCTCAGCAGCCGCCCGGAAGTCCGGATATTTCGCTAGGTGAAGGTTAATAATCACGAAGACATACGGGGTGAATCGTTTGCAGCAATTTATGATTGGTCAGTACGGAGGATTCGATTACAGCAAATTTCACAAGGATTTCAAAGCCGGATTATATGGTCACCCTGCGTCCCGGATATGTATTGTTTCATTATCCGAAGCCGGTCATTCTGGATGACCGCGTGGACTGGCAGCAATGGCGATTCAGTGACCGCCGGGAGTACATCTATGAGAGTGAAACCTCTCTGGAAGAGCTGATCCGGTACAGTGAGTATCTGTTCGACTGGCTCAGCCGGACAGGACGAGAGTATCATTTCCAGCCTATTTTGGAATTCGACGGACTGAACAGCTATGTCTATAATCAGGATTTTTTGGAACGTCTATTAGTGAGGTATCCTGATATTAAGCTGTGTCTGGATACAGCCCGGCTGTATCAGCAGGATAGGTTTGACCCCAATTTCGATGCCCGGGCGCTCCTGAGGAGATACACCAAATACGCAGCACTAATCCATCTGTCGACCGTTCAGGTCAAGGACACCGTCCGGCACAGCCATTACCCGGCACTCCCGGAACTGAGTCCCGCAGACGGCTGGGCACCTATTGAAGACTATCTCCGCATCATCCGCGAGGAGAACAGCGGAGTGAGGATCATGTTCGAGCACCGCTCAGACCTCATCACAACAGAGCAGCTGGAGCGTTGTTATGCATGGGTGGATGGGATTCTATCCGGAGTTTGATTTTGATTTAAAAGAGTCTGACTGCTAGTCCCTCCCGCTCCCTGCTCGCCCATTCCCCTTCCGTGGCGAATGGCGGCCGGACAGGCCAGTGTTTCTCCAGATCGTATTTATAAATACAATACGCGAGCGGTATGCAGGCCATCATAGAATCTCTGGCGTGCGGACTAGCCTTCCCTGCCGCATCCAGTGTTCCAAGCGCAGCCTGCGCCGTGACCGTTATCGCGAATGTTTCATCCACAAGCGCCTTGAAGCGGGGGCCGATCTCCGCAGGCGCTGCCGGATCACTGCTTTTCAGCTGCAGGGTCTTCCAGCCATGACTCGGGTATACCTCATACAACCGCGAAGCATGATCCCGTACTTCATCGAAGGGGTAAACGGATACCGCCTCCCGCAGATTAAACAGCAGCTTCCGTCCGCCATACAGCATTCCGTGCATGGCAATCGGTGTCGAAGAGACCGGGCTTTTGGCCTGCAGCGCAATGTCTGTCACCCGCATATCCCGGCTGTTCCTGCCGCTGTGTATCACCCCAAACCGCTGCCTGAAGGACTCGCGGGTATCGTCATAAGCCCCCTTCAGGAAATTGTCCCATGATGAATGATATTGTTCCTGCAAGTAATAGTCCGGTATGGAAAAAGGAAAGTCGAGGCCCCAGGGGGCCTGGCTTGAGCGGATATAATACGCCAGATCCAGCCTGTCCTCACAGCTGAACACCCGCTCTACCGTTAATTCCCCCGCCTCCAGGTTCCCTTCAGTCACGTAAATTTTGCCCTCCGGATTCTTCGCTCCGCTGAAATCACAGCCATATATTTTCACAGCATAGTCCTCCTGTAATTCTTGTCTCCGCTTGTTTCCCTATCTTAGAGTCTGCCAAGTATATTTGTAAATAGACAGGCACATGATACAATATGACAGAACCGTGCCTGCCTTAATTTAACACTAGAGGAGTGACGCATGTGGCAATTGATATTTACTTGAATTTCAACGGAAATACCCGGGAAGCTGTTGAATATTATGCTGAAGTATTCGGGACCGAACCTCCGCATATTATGACTTTCGGCGAAGCTCCGTCTGATCCTTCCCACCCTCTGCCGGAAGAGGCCAAGCACCTGGTGATGCATGCCAATCTGAGAATTGCCGGCAGCACGGTAATGTTCTCGGATGTATTTCCCGGAATGCCTTTTGTGGAAGGCAATAATATTAACCTGACGCTGATGGATACGGATGAAGATAAGATCAAAGACTGGTTCCATAAGCTCAAGGAAGGCGGCACAGTCAGCATGGAGCTGCAGGAGACGTTCTGGAGCAAATGTTACGGCAGCCTGAAGGACAAATTCGGCATCTATTGGCAGCTCAGCCACGATAACGGCCAGAACGGCTAACAATTCCAGCATTAACATATCTTTTATATACAAAAAAACCGGTAAGGATATGTTGAATCTTCCCCTTGGGAGGGCGGCATATCCTTTTATTATTTGCTCTCAGCCCTTTCCCTTACGAAGTTGTAACCCAATTGTTAATGCGCTTACATCATGTTATGTGTTTTAATTGAACTAACGTTTATGTACACATCCTACTGTAAAGGAGACTAACCTATGGAAATATCCTCTTTTTTGCTGCCCAAAGATCAGGTGGCGTTTATCACTTCCTCGATCTCAATGCGGGAAGCGCTGGAGCAGCTGGAGAATCATTATTACTCGGCCATTCCGATTATTGACGAAGAAGGCAAATATGTTGGGACCTTGTCGGAGGGCGATCTGCTATGGAAACTGAAGAACACCGAGGGTCTTAGCTTTGAGAATATGACCGGGGTGACTGTGGGCACCATTCAGCGTCATGTGCATAACGAGAGTGTAGAGATTCACGCACAGATGGAGGATATGCTGACGCTGGCCGCAGACCAGAATTTCGTCCCTGTGGTGGACGGAAGCGGGATCTTCCTCGGCATCATCCGCCGCAAGGATATCATCGAGTATTACACCCGGAATATTACCGATTAACCTCATAACGAGGCATTAAGTGATCCATTGTTCATCCGCAGCAAAGGCAGGACTGTCCTCCGAAGGACGGCCCTGCCTTTGTTCAAGTCAGCAAGTCTATATAATCTCAAACACATGAGTCAGCCGGGTCAGCTCAAAAATCTTGCGGACATTGTCATTCATCCCCGTCAGCCTAATGGTACCGCCAGTCTCTACACATTTCTTGTAGGAGCTGACAATCACGCCAAGTCCGGTGCTGTCAATGAAACGGCAGGTCCCGAAATCAAGCAGGAAGCTTGAATGGCCGCCAAGAATATAATTCCGTACTTCTTCTCTGAACTGTCCGGCTTCCTCAACCGAGAACAGCTCCGGCATCTCAATAATAATCTCGCTCAAGCTACTCACCCCTGATTATAAATTTCTCAACAAGAATCTCCAGTTCATTAGCCATAGCACTGATCTCTTGCGCGGAAGCCGCGAAATTATTGACCGTTGCCGCCTGCTCTTCCGTTGCACTGGATACATTCTCTGTATTCGCTGCCGCAAGCTCCGAGATCGTGCCCATGGAATCAATCAGCTTAATAATCTGATCAGAGGTTGCTACTTCATCTCTGGTAATATCCAGAATCTCCTGCACATTCTCTGTAATCCTCTCAACAGACTGAATGATATGCACGAACGCGCGGTCCGTCTCATTCACAATGCTTACGCCGCTCTCTACCGCCTCTGCAGCGCCTCTCATGGAATCTACGGCCTGGGTAATCCGCGTGACCATCTCACTAACCAGACCTGTAATCTCGCCGGCCTGGGTATGCGTCTCATCCGACAGCTTCCGTACTTCACCGGCCACTACACTGAAGCCGCGGCCATGCTCACCGGCACGCGCTGCTTCGATGGCAGCATTCAGGGCCAGCAGATTGGTCTGCTGGGCGATCTTGTTAATTGTTCCGATCATTGTGGATACCTTCTCTGACAACCCGCTGACCGTCAGCAATAGCTCTTCCGTCTCTTGGGTGCTGCTGTGAATCGTATCCATCGCCTGCACTGTACTGATAACTCTGGCTCTGCCTTCCTGCGCTGCCTGATTCGTGTTATCGGCATTACCGGAGGTAGCCGACGCTTTACTCTGCGCCAGCTGCACCAGACTGGATAGCTGCACAAGCACCTGGGAAGCATTGATTACCGACTGGTTATTGTTCTCGGCTCCGGAAGCAATCTCCTGGGTACTGGAGCTAATCTCTTGAATCGATGCGCTGATCTCCTCTGAAGAGGCTGCCATTTCCTCGGACATGGAGGTTAAGGATACCGAGCCTGCTCTTACCTTCTCGATAATGGCCTCCTGCTTGTCAATCATGGTGTTGAATGATTCACTCAGCGTCTGCAGCTCATCTCCGGAGCGGATTGAGGTATGAACGGTCAGATCCCCGTCACCAGCCCGGCCCATGGCTCTCTCCAGCTTCTTGATCGGATTCACAATATTACGTGTGGTAAAGTAATATGCAGCCAGCATGGCAACGACGATAAAGCCCAGAATAATGATTAGTGTAGTAGTACGGATTTCGTCCGCCGGAGCCATATAATCCTGTACATTGGCCGTTGTAGCTACTACCCAATTGCCTGCGGGCTGAAAGGAAACATATTTATGCACGCCTTCATAGGTGTAGAAGCCGTGTGCGGTTTCTCCGGCCTTCATCAGCCGGACCAGCTCATTCAGTTCAGCATTGCTGTTGACGTCCAGATTCTCCTTCAGGACCTTGTCCTGCTCAGGATGCGAGACGATCAGGCCGGTACGGTCAATCATATATCCGTAGCCATGCTCTCCAATCTTCACCCCGGTTACCGGGGAAGTGATATTCTCAAACAAGGCGGTACCGATTAATACGCCTGTAATCTGATCATTTACCCGCAGCGGTCTGGCGATCGCTACGATGTATTGATTCGTCTCCCGCGACAGAATAACTTCACTGACGGCGTCCTTGCCTTGCAGCGCTTCCTGGAAGTATGCACGGTCCGATACATCAAGCCCGGGTGATTCGGAGCTGCTGGTAATCAGCGCCTTACCGTGTGTATCGGCGATGATCAGCGATTCCAATAGCTTGGCGTTGTCTTTTTGTACACCGGATATGTAATTAAATGCTGTGTTTCTTAAGGATGCAGCAGAAGGATTCCCGGCGAAATCGGCCAGCGCGCTGTTCCTGCTGGTGATGCCCAGATCATTGCCTACCGCTTCCAGCTCGGCATCCACCGCTCTGGCTGTAGAATTAGTAGTCCCCCTTAATTCCTCTTCAATCGTCTTCTGCAAGGCTCCCGAAGCCAGCTGATAGGATACAGCCCCGGATATGCCCAGCGGTACGCTGATAATCAGAAATAACAGGATACTCATTTTGACTTTCAAACTTAATTTCACCGAATTCTCCCCTTTGTAATTCTATGAGGGACAGATACTCTTGCTGATGTACATCGTATTATGTATCATCTCTGCACTGTCCGAGAAACAGCGGATCAGGTATAATCCCCTTCCCCCTTCTTCCAGTAACTCATCGCTCCCGATAGCCTCCGGGAACACCAATCCGCTGTCCCCGGCCCCCGAATCCTCTATCTGCAGCTTAAGCAGCTGATCCATCAGCAGATAACGGATGGTAATCGGTTTGCTGCAATCGCTGAGGTTCCCATGGTAATAAGCATTGGTTACCGCTTCGATCAGAATCAGGCGGATATCAAACGCATAGGCTTCTAAGTCAAGCTCCTGAATGATTCCGTCAATGATCATCTGATGACGCTCCAGACCGTGAAGCATCACTTCCTTATGAATAGCTCCCATGACTCACTCCTTATAAGTTCTGAAATCATCGTCCTGCGCATGTACACGCCATGAATCCGCCCTGCAGGCAGCACCCCGTCCGTTACTGGATGTTCAGGCCGAGCCAGGTGCAGTCATCCTGCAGCGCTGCTCCGGCAAATCTCTCGAGCAGATACCCGTACTCCCGCCCCAGCTCATCACTGTTAAACAGCAGCTCCATCCCGTCGCTATAAAAACAAAACCGGTCCCCGGATTCAAACGGGATGGTCTTCTCCTCAAATTCACTGCTCTCAAACATGCCGAGCGGTGCACCCTTAACGGTAATTCTCTCGCAGTCCCTGCCGCGGGGAACATAGAGAAACTCATTAATTCCGGCTCCGGCTGCCTTGAGCAGTCCTGTCCCGAAGTCGAGCAGGAAGCAGCAGCCCGCGATATAATCCTCACCCAGATGCTGCAGCGCTTTGTAATTCAGATCGCGCAGTACCTGTACGGGGTCCTGTGTACATGACAGGCTGTCCATGAACAGCACCCGTAGGGCCGAGATATTCAGCGCTGCAGTAATCCCCTTACCGGTCACATCACCGATAATGCCAATGACCTGTTCTTCGTTGACCTTATGGAAGATGAAGAAATCGCCGCTTAAGGTTCGGGCCGGGATGTAGAGCTTCTCCAGAACCGCCTTGCTGTCCAGCGGGAAGGACACCGCATGCCGGTGCTCCTGAAGCCGGACCGCCCGCTCCACTTCCCTTTTACTCTCGGTAATATCCCTGAACACCAGCTGCAGCGCCTTCGCTTCTTCATATATGACCGGCACCCCGGAAATTTCAAGATCAAAGCTACGGTTGTCCTGCCGCCTGATCAGCCGCTGTTCAATGCAGAAGCGTTCTTTCAGTAGACCTGTTGTCTTGAGCTTGTTATGCTCTGCACTCTGGAAGTACACCTCATTGAAGAAATCCTCAATTCTTTTGCCGGTCAGCTCCTGCTTCTTGGCGCCGAACATCCGCTCTGTCTGCTTATTGGCGAACAGGATAGTGCCGCTGCTATAGACCAGAATAGCCTCGGGGCACAGCTCGACCAGATCTCTGTACCGTTCTTCACTTTCTCGAAGCCGCTGCTCGGAACGGACCCGTTCGCTGATGTCGTGAATTACGGTGTATACACAGTTTTTGCCCAGCATCGTCATCATGCCGGTATGAACCTCCACATCAATGGGCTCTCCGGTGGCCAGAACATGCCGGTCGATGAACACACGGTTCTTCTGGTCACCGCCCTCAGGCAGCGCCTTCTCTACAAATTCCTGAACCCCTGATTTCGGGTCAGCCGCCAGATCGCAGATCAGAAGCTGCCTGAATTGCCGGATGCTGTAGCCGTAGAACTCGCATGCTGCCCGGTTGGCATCAGCAATTCCGCCGTTCTCCGGGTCCACCAGCAACGTAATGAGATGATTATTCTCATAGATGCAGCCATAATGCTCCATGCACTGTGCCGGACTGGGGGAGCGATGCAGATTCTTACACGGTTTATCTGTTGCCATTTCACAAGCCTCTATTCTATTCAGCTTTAAAGTCTCCCCATTATATTCAATAAAATGGAGATAAGCCGTGAATTCCGACACAGTTAGACAAAAAAAACCGGCCTGCGGCATAAAAACATGACCACAGTCCGGGTTTTAACCTAACATCCTTCATTAAAATAGCAGGCAGCAGCTGATTCTTACAGCTCTGTCAAAATAATGGTTCCCTGCGGAGTTACCGCCAGCGTATGCTCATATTGTGCCGACAATCCGCCGTCAAAGGTACGCGCTGTCCACCCGTCCGCATCAACCTTGGTCCGGTAGCTGCCGGTGTTCAGCATGGGTTCAATGGTGAACACCATACCTTCCTTGATGCGCGGGCCTTTGCCTGCCGGGCCATAGTGAGGCACATCAGGCTTTTCATGCATTTCAGAGCCGATGCCATGCCCGATGAAATCACGGACTACGGAGAAGCCGTTAGCTTCCGCGTATACCTGGATGGCATGAGCGACATCACCAATCCGGTTGCCGGCCACAGCCTGCTCAATGCCTTTGAACATAGCCTCTTTGGTGGTAGCCAGCAATTTGTCCGCCTGCTCGCTAATTGTGCCAACGCCATAGGACCAGGCTGAATCTGCCAGCCACCCGTTCAAGTTGACTACCATATCAATTGTTACAATATCTCCATCCTTCAGCTCCTCGTGCTTGGGGAAGCCGTGGCAGATGACATCATTCACAGATGCGCAGGTCGCATATGGATAGCCATGATAGCCTTTTTGTTCAGGGGTAGCCCCCTGGGAGAGAATGAACTTCTCAGCAAACTGGTCAATCTCCCAGGTCGTAATTCCGGGCTTCAGCATCTGAGCGATTTGCCGGTGGCATTCGGCCAATATTTTGCCGGCTGCACGCATTTTTTCGATCTCTTCCATCGTTTTCATGATGATCATTAAATTCGCCTCTTCTGTACAGAAGCCACTGCTCGCAGCTATGGCTCTTGGTTATGATTTTGTAGTGCTACTCTATATTATGTAAGAAAACCGCCGGAAATCCAAATTCATTCTGTGAATTGTAGCAAATTTACTGCTTTCTCATAAAATAAAACAGTGCAGGGTTGTGTAAGGAGGGATTCCGGCAGCGCATGAACAAGAAAACGAAACACCGTATCAGAACCACCGGCAAAACCATTCGGCTGCATCCCAGATCCAGAAAGCTTATTGCTCATACGGTAATCCGGGCACTCAAAAACATAAATATAAATCAACAGAAATTATCCGCTAATCTTCCGCAGCCTGCCAGGGCTGTTGAGTTCAAAAAACTGCGGGTTCTACTCGTATCTGCCATGCCGGGAGAAGAGCTGTGGCAGACCGAACAGCTGATTGCCGACCAGTTCAGGCTGCTTACCAAAGAAGTTGTAGCCATTAAGGCATTCCAGAGCTTCTCTACAGCGCTGGTCCAGCTCAATCCGGATCTGCTGTTGGTCGTCGGAGGCGATACAGACTTCTCGGACAATGATCTGGAGGTGATCCGCAGAGCCACTCTCCAAAAGGCAATCTGGCTCACCGACAGCTCCGGCACGAGCAGCTCAACCGGGCGTCTGGCAGCTCTGTTTAACTATGTCTTTACGCAAAATATGTACCATATCCCATTTTATCAGCACTCCGGCAGCAGTTCTGTAATGTATCTGCCTTTTGCTGCAGACCGGAACCTGTTCAGTCCAAAATATGTGGATGATGCCTGCCGCTGCGATCTGCTGCTGCTTGGCGACGCACTTCCAGCCGGTATAGCCTACCTTCATGAACTCTCTCCGCTGCTCAGCGGTTGTAAGGTATATGCCGCCGGCAAAGGCTGGGAGGAATATCCCGGAATTACCCCGGTGTCTCCTGATACAGGGCTGCAGGATTATTACAATGGTGCCGAGATTATTATCCACTGGGGCCAGCCGCCGCTTCGGGCTTTTCAAATCGCTTCCTGCGGGGCTGTCCAGCTGGTAGAGGATCATCCCAATCTGTATGCATTTATGAATCCCGGTGAAGACATCATCACATTTCACACCGGCCAGGAATTGAGCGAGAAGCTCAGCTACTACCGAAGCCACCCGGAGTCCGCAAGGGCGGTGGCTACCCGTGCCTTATGGAAGAGCACCTACGATTACTCATTTATGCAAATGGCGGCGAAGCTGCTGCATACTGTTTTTAACAGCTAAACGGGGAGCCTGCAACAATAACCAGTGATTACCTGCAGCAGAATTGGGAGGTAAGTGGATTGAAGCTCATCGCTTTTTTATTGCCGCAATTTCATGTGATTCCCGAGAACAGCCTGTGGTGGGGTGAAGGCTTCACGGAATGGACCAACACCAGGAAAGCTGTTCCGCTCTACTCAGGACATCAACAGCCCAAGGAACCGCTTGAACATTATTATTATGACCTGACGGACGCTGCAGCGAGAAACTGGCAGGCAGAAGTAGCCAAAGCCTACGGTATCTATGGGTTCTGCTACTACCATTACTGGTTCAGAGGCAAGCCGCTTCTGGAGCAGCCCTTGAAGCAGATTATGAAATCCGGCGAGCCGGACTTTCCGTTCTGCCTCTCCTGGGCTAATGAATCCTGGACCCGCAAATGGGACGGCGGAGAGCATGAGGTGCTGATCCGCCAGGATTATGGAGATGAACAGGATTGGGAGAATCACTTTCATGAGCTGCTGGGCGCCTTTAGGGATAAGCGTTATATCCGCATCGGCAACAAACCGTTATTCATCATATACAGACCGGGAAATATTCCCCGCTGCGAAGAGATGCTGCATTTCTGGAATACACTCGCGTTGCAGAATGGCCTGGACGGCATTTATTTTGTCCGCACATTGGGCGGCTTCGAAATTCCGGGACAGGGCGGCTTCGATGCCAATGTGGAATTCGAGCCGCATTACACCTTTGCCCACGGCAATACAGAACGTCTGTGGAATTACATGATTATCGACGGTCAGGAGCATCTCGTCTTCGACTATGACCAGGTCTGGCTGTCAATCCTAAGCCGGTCACCCCACCGGAACGGAGGTAAAATATTTCCGGGAGCCTACGTGAACTGGGATAACACCCCGCGGCTTGGCAAAAGGGGACAGAGCTGTATAGGGGCTTCGCCGCACAAGTTCGGATGGTATCTGGCGAAGCAGATCGAGAGAGCCAGAACCCTGTATCAGAGTGAATTCCTCTTCATTAATGCATGGAATGAATGGGCTGAAGGCGCGTTTCTGGAACCGGACCAGCAGCATCGCTTCCGTTATCTAGAAGAGGTCAAGAAAGCGCTGGAGCAGACGGGGAGCCTTCCTTCTATAAATTCCCGCAGCTAGGCAGTCTGCATTACACTACGCCAGATGAATAGCCAGGCTCGGTGTCCCGCTGCTGACATCGATAAAAACAACATAATCCAGACCATCTGTGCCCTTTAGCACCAGACCCGGCTGATTCGGCACAGGCAAGAAATAATGTCTGACCTGCTGGATTACTGCCACGCCTGCTGGTAAGGAGGGCTGGTTACTGGCTGACAGCCGGCCTACCGCCAGCACATTTCCGCCTGCATCGACATCTCCGCCGGTTGCCAGGCTGTTGACAATGGACTGGTTGCCGTTGATCTGCATATCTCCCGAAACTGTTTCATTGCCTACAATGTTTAAGGCTCCCATTATTGTTTGATTTCCATTGACCTGCAGGTCCTGTTGAATTGTCTGATTCCCTGTGACAAGTATGCTGTCGAAGGTTGGCAAGGCTATCATCCCTTTCAATTGGTGATACTATACTATATGTGATAATCAGTAGATGGGTATGGTACAACCATACATTTCATAGAAATAATAAAAGAACCTGTCCCTATGTCATTAGGGAACAGGTTCTTTTATATATGGAGAATTAGTCGTGGAAGTTAAGCCCCGAAGTAACGGCTTTGACATATCCGCTGCGGATCACAAAGTCTCCGAAATGCTCACCGGTACTGCGTTCTTTGGCATAACGGTGAATGATCGGACCGAGAGTGTCCAGAATCTCCTTCTCGTCAATGTTCTCCTTGTACAGCTTGTTCAGCCGGTCTCCGGTAAAGCCGGCACCCAGATACAGATTGTATCTGCCCGGGCCTTTGCCGATGAACGAAATCTCGCCAAGCGCAGGACGGGCGCAGCCATTCGGGCAGCCGGTCATGCGGATGATGATCTCTTCATTACGCAGGCCGGCTTCATCAATGATGACTTCCAGCTTATCGAGCAGAAGCGGCAGATATCGCTCAGCCTCCGCCATCGCAAGACCGCAGGTCGGCAGCGCCACGCAGGACATAGCGCTTCTGCGCAGCGCGGAATGATGAGCTCCGTCGGTCAGCCCGTATTGCTTGGCAAGCTCGGCTACCTTGCGTTTCTTCGCATGGCTGACACCGGCAATGATCAGATTCTGATTCGGCGTCAGGCGGAAATCCCCGCCGTGAATCTTGGCGATCTCCCGCAGGCCTGTCATCAGCGGATACCCCGGGACATCCTGAATCCGTCCGCTCTGGATATACAGCGTCAAATTCCATTTGCCGTCGAAGCCTTTCACCCAGCCGTAGCGGTCACCGTTGTGGTCGAAATGATATTCACGTGCCGGCTCAAGCGTCCAGCCCAGCCGCTCATGCAGCTCGCCCGTGAACCAGTCCAGACCGTGGCGGTCGATCGTGTACTTAAAGCGGGCGTTCTTGCGGACCGAACGGTTGCCGTAGTCGCGCTGAATGGTGACGGTCTTCTCCGCCAGATCAATCATCTGCTCCGGACGGCAGAAGCCGATAATCCGTCCCAGCTGCGGATATGTGCTGGTATCACCATGCGTCATCCCCATACCGCCGCCGACCGAGACATTGAAGCCGGCCAGCTTCCCGTCTTCCAGAATAGCAATGAAGCCCAGGTCCTGGGAGAACACATCTACATCATTGGAAGGCGGAACAGCCAGGCCGATCTTGAACTTGCGGGGCAGGTACACAGGCCCATAGATCGGTTCAACCACCTTGCTGTCCACTACCTTCTCGCCATCCAGCCAGATTTCATGGTAAGCCGCGGTGCGCGGGGCTAAGTGGTCACTGATTTTTCTGGCCCACTCGTTTACCTCGGCATGCACCTCTGACTGATACGGATTGGGTCCGCTCATGACATTGCGGTTGACGTCACCGCAGGCTGCAAGCGTAGTCATCAGCGTATCATTAATTCCCTTGATCGTCTTTTTCAGATTCCACTTGAGTACACCGTGCATTTGAAAAGCCTGTCTTGTTGTAATTCGCAGTGTGCCGTTGCCGTATTTCTGGGCCAGATCGTCCATTACGAGCCATTGCGCCGGTGTCGCCACTCCGCCTGGCGCTACAACACGCAGCATGAACTGGTAAGCAGGCTCCAGCTTGGAGCGTTCACGCTCACTGCGCAAATCCCGGTCATCCTGCATATAACTGCCGTGGAATTTCAGCAGGCGGTTGTCATCCTCCGGCAGCCCTCCGGTGATCGGGTTGCTGAGGGTTTCCACAAGCGCACCGCGCAGATAATTGCTCTCCAGCTTAATATGTTCAACATCACTCGGGGGTCCGCCAATCGGCTTCACCGCTGGTTCATTGTTTGCCACTATTGATCCTCTCCTTCCGCATTGCCTCGCGCTCTTCAAGAATTGTATCGTAAGCCCAGCGGAGGTTCCTCCGCTGAATATCATTTAATATACATCACGCTGATAACGCTGCTCCTGCTGCAGATTCTCCAGATAAGCGGCTGCCCCTTCCGGGCTTAGTCCGCCTTCCTGCTGAATTACTGTAATCAGCGCAGCGTGTACATCATGGGCCATATGCTTCTCGTCTCCGCATACATAGACATGTGCACCCTCCTGCAGCCAGGTGTACAGCTCCCGGCTCTTCTCCAGAATGCGGTGCTGTACGTAAACTTTCTCATCCGTATCGCGTGAGAAGGCAACGTCCAGCCGGCTAAGCACACCGTCCTTCAGCATTCTCTGCCAATCCGTCTGGTAGAGGAAGTCTGTGACGAAATGCCGGTCGCCGTAGAACAGCCATGACTTGCCCTGTGCCCCCTGCTCTTCCCGTTCCTCCAGGAAGGAGCGGAACGGGGCGACACCAGTACCCGGTCCGATCATGATCACCGGCGTATCCGGATTTGCCGGAAGCTTGAAGTTCGGATTGTTCTGGATGTAGACCGGCAGTGTAGCGCCCGGCTCTGCACGTTCCGCACAATGTACGGAGCAGACTCCGTAGCGTTCACGTCCATGCGACTCATAGCGTACAGCCCGTACCGTGAAGTGTACTTCATCCGGGTTGGCATTATAGCTGCTGGCAATGGAATACAATCTTGCCGGCAGCTTGCGCAGAATCGTCACGAAGCTGCGGGCCGGAACTTCCCACGGTGCGAAATCCTGAATCAAATCCAGCAGATCACGCCCATGGATGTAATTCTTCAGCTCCTGCTGCCGGTCCGGGGACAGCAGCTCCTGCAGGGCAGGTGCAGAGTTCAGCTTGGCTGCCTGCTCCAGCAGCGGTTTCGTCAGTACGGTAATTTCGTAATGCCGCAGCAGTGCTTCATGCAGTGTGCCCTCTTCCCCCTTCTTGTTCAGGGGAACGGATTCACCCGCCTCCCAGCCCATGGCAGCAATGATATCCTGCACAAGCTGCGGGTGGTTCTCCGGATAGACTCCGAGCGAATCACCCGGCTCAAACGTAATATTCGAACCGGCCAGCGACAGCTCCAGATGGCGGGTCTCACGGTCTGAGCCGCGTCCGTTCAGATTCAGATTCTCCAGCACCTCGGCATGGAACGGATGGTTCCGTGAGTATGCCGATTCCAGCGATTCTGCGCTCTCGGCTGCCAGCACAGCCTCATCCGCGATCCCCGCAGCCTGCTGCGAACCGGAACCGCTTAGCGAGCGGATTACATGCTCGAACCATTCCGCTACAGGCTCATCATAATCGAGATCGCAGTCCGCACGCGGTGTTAAGCGCTGTGCGCCCAGCTCTTCCAGCTTCTGATCGAAATCTTTCCCGGTCTGGCAGAAGAATTCATAGGAAGTGTCGCCGAGTGCAAGTACCGAGTAACGCAGCTGCGGAAGCTGCGGGGCTCTTTTACTGTAGAGAAATTCATGGAAGGCACGGGCATTATCCGGCGGTTCGCCTTCACCATGGGTGCTGACCAGCAGCAGCAGATTCTCAATCTTCTTCAGTCCATTCGGCTTGAAGCTGTTCATCGCGGCAACCGTAACCTTGAAGCCCTGCTCTTCCAGCTTACGCGCAAGACTCGCCGCCAGCCGCTGGCAGTTGCCGGTCTGGGAGCCGAACAATACTGTCACCTCTCGGGATACCTCCGGCTGTGGCATTGCGTTGGTGGATGTTGACACTCCGGCTGCCGCCTCAGCAGCAAGGGGAAGCGCCGGGCCTGCTTGACCGGTGTCTCCCAGCAGAGACAACGCGGATAAATAACCGCTTAACCATACCTGCTGCGAATGGGTCAGCGTCGGCAGCAGCCGGTTCAGAAGCTCAGCCTGGCTCTCATTAAAGGGACTGTTCGTAACTTGTAATTGCAACAATATCGACCTCTCCTTAACGTGCAATCTTCTATCCTCTTAACATCATGAATTCAGGCTAACACATTAACAAGAAACGATCAACGAAGCAGATAACAGACATTTTATGGTCACAAAGCATAATAAAGGTATAAAACACACAAAACCCGCCTAAATCACAGTAAAAAGCTCTGATTTAGGCGGGTTCATTACAAATAATGATAACTTGTATTAGATAAAATGATAAACCGGAATAGCTTTAGGACCGCTTTTCTTCCCCTGACCGGGCAGCTTTGTGTCCGAAGTGGTCGACCAGCAGGTAGACTGCAATCAGAATTGCCCCGGCATTAATCGCCAGATCCGCCAGATTGAGAATCCCCCCGCGGTTACCGAACACTAGAAAATCCGTTACCTGATGGTAGATCACACGGTCAATCGCATTGCCGAGCGCTCCGCCGACCAGAAAACCGCTGGCTGCCTCAAGCAAAGGCCCGCGAATCTTGCCCTGCCGCCGGTAATAGAACACTGCCGCTACAAAAACAACAGCGATTATGGAGAAATACTTTCCGTAGCCCTGAAAGGAGCTGAAGGCTGCCCCGCTATTCTCATAATAGACGAACTGCAGGTGCGGACTCCAGAAGGGAATCCTCTCCCCAAGCTCCATATGAGTGCGGACCAGCCATTTGGCGGCTTGGTCAACCAGCACTACCAATATGGAAATCAGATAAAAAAGCATTTGCCGCCACCTCATCCCCCTGTGATATCATCAGAATGATTTCACTTCTCGCCTTCTAGTCTATCACAGGTAAGAGCCGGGATTCATCCTGCCAGCTCCAGCGGACAGGCCGCTGTCCCGGCCAGAAGCTGCTTGTTACATGATATGGGGCATTGGTTAAACACTCTTAGATTCATTCATATCTGGAGGGTGGTAGCCAATGGAGTACGGATCGATATTGGTTAAGCTGATCGCCGGTTTTATCGGATTATGGGCAATGACCCGATTGCTGGGCAAGAAAGAGATTTCCGCCCTGACGCCATTTGACTTCATTTCTGCAGTTATTCTAGGCGATCTGGTCGGTGACACAATTTACGAGAAAGAAAATTCTGTGCAGATGCTGCTGTTCACTCTGGCTGTCTGGACGGTGCTGTCCATCACCTTCGAGAAGATTACCCAGCATGTCAGCAAGCTGCGCAAGCCGCTGGAGGGGGAGCCGGAAATTCTCATCCGGGATGGTGCCATTGATCTCCATAAGCTGCGCAAGAACAATCTGGACTTCGAGCAGCTCCGGATGATGCTGCGGGCGAAGGACACCTTTTCTATCCATGAGGTTGCTTATGCGATCTATGAAACGAACGGCTCGCTCAGCATTCTGAAGAAGCCGCAATATGAACCGGTAACCCGGGAAGATCTGGATATTGACGCGAAGGGAGTTAGTCTTCCGCAATGCATCGTTGAGTCCGGCATCATTCAGCGTCCGGCGCTTGAGAGTCTCGGCAAGCACGAAAGCTGGCTGCTGCAGGAGCTGCGGAAGAAGGGTTATCCTGAGCTAACGTCAGTGGCTTATGCCGAACTGAATGAAGAGGGGGAGCTGTGCGTCATCGAAGCCGCCACGCATCAGGCAAAACCCGGTGAATTCTGAGCAGCTTAGTCCCAAACAGTGGAAGGACTTTAACAAAAAACGGGCCTGACTACCTCCCAAAGGATAGTCAGGCCCGTTTTGCTATAAGAACTTGAATTTGTATTGAATTATGGCAATTACAATCTTACCAGGCATAAGCTTCCGGTGCCGGCTTGCCCGGTCCGGGGAAAATCTCGTCCAGCTTCTTCAGCACAGCTTCTTCCAGTACAATCTCCGTAACACGCAGCGAATCCTCGAACTGCTCTATCGTACGCGGCCCGATAATCGGCGCTGTTACAGCCGGATTGGCGAGTACCCAGGCCAGAGCAACCTGATCCTCATGCTCGCCAAGCTCCTTGCAGAGCGCGGAGAATTGCTCCAGCTGGCTGCGGTGCTGCTCCAGCTTGGCCGAGCGGGCGCTGCGCACACCCGTCTTGGACAAGGCGTTGCGGCCGAGCAAGCCTCCGGCCAGCGGACTCCATGGAATGACGCCCAGCCCCAGCTCCTTGGATGCCGGCAGCACTTCAAGCTCCGGTGTCCGTTCCAGCAGGTTATACAAATGCTGCTCGGACACAAGGCCGAGGAAATGGCGTTCTTTGGCCTTAGCCTGCGCAGCGGCGATATGCCAGCCGGCGAAATTGCTGGAGCCGATATAATCAGCTTTGCCCTGGGAGACAAGAATTTCAAATGCGCCCCACAGCTCTTCCCAGGATACATTCCGGTCAATATGATGCATCTGGTAAAGCTCAATATGATCCGTCTGCAGACGTTTCAATGAGCCTTCGAAATGCCGTCTGATCTTATAAGCGGACAAGCCGGAGCCGGAATTGGGTCCGTCCTGCTCGTCGAACATGTCATTGTACACCTTGGTGGCCAGCACAACCTTCTCGCGCCGTCCGCCCCCCTGCTGAAACCAGCGGCCGATAATTTCCTCGGTCCAGCCGCGGCGGTCCTGACCGCCGTACACATTGGCCGTATCGAAGAAATTGATTCCCGCATCCAGTGCGGCATCCATAATCCTGAACGCTTCCTTCTCCTCGGTTTCCGGCCCGAAATTCATCGTGCCCAGACATAATTGACTGACCTTCAAACCGGATTTACCCAAATAGCTGTACTTCATCGCATTTCCTCCCATTCATTTCGGTTAGGTTGTCTGCATCGGGTCTAATATAATCCTTAGAGTAGGCTCTAAGGCAAGCTTTTTGTTGAACAAACTTCAAAATGCAGTATGACTGGGCCGGACAAAAAACAAGCCCTCCGCGAAGAAGGACTTGTTCAATGAATTTATATAATCAGCTTAAGATTGCATTCACTCTATATAACTATGTTCTCTATTATACGCCTACTGCTCAGTTCCCCCGCTGTCCGGGAAAAGAACCTCACCCGTCTTCAACTCGATTTGCACAATATCCTGCAAGGTATTCGACAGCTCGCCCGGCGGATACGGTTTGGTCAGATATTTCTGCACTTTATCCATCATGCTCTTATCTTCCTTATCCAGCGCCGAGGAGATGACAATCGGCACATTCTCCGTGCGTGGATCATTCTTCAGCATACGGATCAGATCCCAGCCGTCCAGCTCTTCGCCGAGCATAAGATCCACAACGATAGCTACAAAAGGCGTCTTCAATGCCTGATCAAATGCTTTTTGCGGATGATAGTGGTGAGTCACTCTGAAGCCTTTGCCCTTAAGCTCCTCAGAGAGCAGCAGGGACAGGCTGTAATCGTCCTCGACGATCATCACATTCGGCTTCTGCTCCTTGTCGGCACTCCATTTATGCGGCTCCTCTTCATGACGGCTGCTCTCCGCATGGAGGACCGGCAGGCTGAACCACACCGTGGTGCCTTCGCCTTCAACCGAATCAATTCCGATCATCCCCTTCTGCTTCTCAATGATCTCCTTGCAGATCGCAAGTCCGAGACCCGTTCCGCCAATCCGCTTGGATGCACTGTTATCCACCCGGCGGAATTTCTGGAACAGCTGTCCGATCTGATTCTTCGGAATCCCCAGTCCATGATCCTGAACCCGGACCATCACCGAATCCCGCTCATTATGCAGCGTTACCTTAATCTCATTGCTGCCTGGAGAGAACTTGATGGCGTTGCTCAGCAGGTTGGTCAGCACCTGGATAATCTTGTCCTTATCCACCTCGACCTCGGCGTTCAGCGCCTCATCCTCCAGAAGGATATGGTGGGTACCGCTAAGCTTGTACTGGTCAATTACACTTAGAACGGTCTCGCTGAGATTGACCGGCTCTGCATTGTACAGCTGTGTGCCGGATTCCATGCGCTGCAGGTCAAGGAAATCGTTGATCAGCTCGGTCAGACGTTTGGCTTCCTTATGAATCGTTTCCAGATATTTCAGCTGCTTCTCCGGCTTCATTGTCTTGGATAACAGCAGCTCGGTGAAGCCCAGAACACTGGACAGCGGTGTCCGCAGCTCATGGCTGACGGTACTGACCAGCTCCGACTTCATCAGATCCAGCTCGTATTCACGGGTGATATCCCGGTGCACAAACAATGTTCCTACCCGCGCTTCGCGGCGGAACACCGGAATCGCATAGACGTCGACATGCTTCATCGCTTCCTTGCCCAGGGAATACTTCATCGTGCTGGAATCCACGGAATACAAGGACATCGCTTTCTGGTAGAACTGCCCCATCTCTTCCGATTCATTCACGCGAAGGGTGAAGTGATCCATCCATTGCTCTTTGGGGATCAGCATCCCCTCTGCCCACACATCATAGTCGAACAATTGGCTGAGCGACTTGTTGATATGCTGAATGACGCCTTCCGTGTTGACGAACTGGATGCCTTCATTGACATTGTTGACAATATCCCGGTTCAGCTTACGGCCATTCTCGATTTCCTCATACATGAACAAACGCTCGATGGCCAGCGCCACCCGGTTCATCATCCCTTGAATTTCGCTGATTTCCTCTTCGGTGAAGGAATGCCCGATTCGTGTACCGCAGAAGATCGCCAGGATCTCATCCTCGGCATTGACTACAGTTGTATAGAAATCATAGCAGTAAACCTCTTTGGCGGAGATCCCCTGCTCTCTCGGGACTCCGGTCCGTTTCACAATATAGGACTTCTCCGTGCTCATCCGGTATAACATATCTTTGTTGTTTGCATCAATATAGCGCTCCACATTCTCCTGCGGAACCCCTTTGACCACTGATATCTTATCTTTGACCAGCAGAAAAAGACTGCTGTCAAACGAGTACAGCCGGTTCATGAACCTGCTGAATTTCTCGGCAAATTCCTGCTTGTCCAGCGTGTAGGTAATTTCATGGTTGAGCTGGTTGTTAAGCTCCAGCATGATGGTGGTCTGCTCCGTGCTTTTCAGCGTCTCGGCCAGCTCCTGCTGGACACTCTTCATGGAGGTAATGTTGTTGGCAATCAGAATGTACTGGTAAATCTGACCCTCATCATTCAGATACGGCATGACCGTCAGCTGGAGCCAGACAGCAGAACCATCTTTTGCCACAATCTGTGACTCATCGCTCCATACACCGCCAGTCGACAGCTTGCGTATAATCTGCTCCATCGAAGTGTCCGAAATATTATGCAGCTCAAACAAACGGAAGGTATATCCGATAATCTCGGCGTTCTTGTAGCCGGTGTAGACGCTAATGTTATCATTGGCATACGTGAATACGCCCTTGTTCGATAGAATGGCTACAGCGGAGGTCTGGTTCAGCGCCTTCATCATACTTTCGATTTCGCTGAGTGAACGCTCCAGCTTGAACTGCTGATCCTGCAGCTCATCCTGCTGGGCATGCAGCTCTTCATTCTGCATCATCAGCTCTTCTTCTTTATCCTGGATACTCCGGGCCATATTAAGGAAGGCCTCATAAAGGCGGCCGATTTCATCCTGCTTATGCAGCTTACCGAGCAGAACAGCCTCGCCTGCCGCCAGCGAATTCGTTGCTTCTTCCAGCTTAACAATCGGATCAAGCACCACTCTGAGCATCCGCCAGATCATCAGGGTGAAGAATAACAGCAGTACAGCGCTGAGCCCGAAGGCAATAAATGTGAAGGTATCCGCCTGCCTGATGGACTGAGAAGCCATGGCGTTCAGCTTGCTGTCCGAGCTTGTTTTGAACTCTTGGGTATAGGCCAGAAATTCATTCAGAGCCTGGGTGCTGCCGCCTTGAGAGAGATTGCGGATGCCCGTATAATCATCATTCTCCACCAGCCGGATCGCTTCAGGAAGGGTCTCGGTTTTGTACTGCTCATAGAATAACTTCAGATCATCCCGGTATTGCGCTTCTTCAGGCGACAGATTCAGAGCCGAATATTGCTCCAGAATTCCGTCAAGGCCCGTGAGTGCAGCATTCAGCAGCTTAAGCTCACCGTCGCTTTTGAGGGCAACATAACCTCTGGCCCGGAAAAAGACATCATTCAGCGTCGCCGCCAGCTCATTGATGGTCTCAGTCTTATGCTGCAGTACACCGCGGTCATGCTTCAGCTTGTCCTGCTGGTTATTGATGTAGAAGAACAGGCCGATACCAGATAACATAATTGCAATAAACAGGATAAAGATAATCCGGAAATACTTGGTTTTGATGCTCACATCCGCAAGCTTATGGTTTCTCACTAAGAATGCCCTCCACGATCTGCAGCAGCTCCATCGGGCTGAACGGTTTAGGCATGAAATAACGTGCTCCGGCTTCCCTCGCCCTGTTACGGTCCATTTCCTGTGCTTTGGCTGTCAGCATCATAATAGGGGTCTTGTTCTTCAGCTCTTCATTCAGCTCACCGAGCACTTCAATTCCGGTCATTTCCGGCATCATATAGTCCAGAATCACGAGATCATAGGGGTCTGAAGTAAGCCGCGTTAGTGCCTCAACCCCATTCTCGGCGGTATGAATCTCTACGTCCTCCAGATCCTCCAGCGTATCTTCAATCAGCATGCGCAGTACATCTTCGTCGTCCACAATCAGTATTTTTTGCATAAACACTCACTCTCACTTTCAGTTCATCCACGGCTGGATACATTGCTATTAGAACAAGAATCTGTGGGCCAGGCGCTCAATCCGGGACAGCAGCTCCGGCACATGAAACGGCTTAATCACATAATCGTCCGCCCCCAGCTGCAGGGCATGGATAATATCGCGCTGATTATTGCGGCCTGTCAGCATAATCACCAGGATGTTCACTTCAGGATAGCCGCTGCGGATCTTCTCCAGAACCTCAAGCCCGTCGAGGCCGGGCATCACCCCGTCCAGCAGAATAATGTACTTCTCCTCCGGAACATACCAGTCCGATTTCAGAAAAAGCTCGCCGTCGGCATAACTGTTCACTTTCATTCCGGCGATATTCCCCGGCTCCCAGGAGGCGAAATTGCCGGTAATAATTCTGCGGATCAGCGGATCATCATCAACAATTATTACATTGAGTACCGTTTCCCTCTGGCCCGTTAACATTCCCTCGCTGTACAAGGTTGTCTGGTTTCGTCCGCTATACTTGCTGGAATACAAAGCCTGGTCTGCCTCATCAATTAGTTTATCGGTATCCTGCTGCCGTTCGCTTATCTCTGTAATGCCGCAGGAGAAGGTAACATGGAAGTTTTCCCGTTTGGCACAGAATTCCCTGGAGGCGAATTTCTCCTGAATCCGTTCAATGACAAGCAGCGCTGAGTCCGCAGAGGTATTTGGCATGAACAGGGCGAATTCCTCTCCCCCGTAGCGGCACAGTGTATCCTCCGTACGAATTGAATCTCTGACCAGCTCCGAAAAAGTCTGCAGGACCTCGTCTCCCACAAGATGACCATACGTATCGTTGACATGCTTAAAGTAATCCAGATCCAGCAGCGCGAGCGAGAACGTCCGGCCCGTCCGTCTGAAGTCAGATGAGAGCATCTTCAGGGTCTGATTGAAATATTTCCGGTTAAAAGCACCCGTCAGCTCATCTACAATGATGGACTTCTGCCATTCTTTTTTCAGTTCAAACCGGTTCTTGATCAGCACCAGGAACAGGTCGATATCCACCGGCTTCCGGATGTAATCCATCACACCGAGCGAATAGGCATATTTCTGGACTTCCTTGGAGTGTTCACCGCTGATGATAATGATCGGAATCCGCTCTTTTTTGGCTTTGCCGATAATCTGATTGAGCACATCAATTCCGCTGCGGTCTGGCAGCAGAATATCCAGCAGAATTAAATCCGGCTTGGTCTCATAAAAAATCTTAAGTCCGCGTTCAGCAGACAGGGCAATGCTTACATAGTAGGACTGCTTCTCCAGTGACTCGCGCAAAAAAGCCACCAGCTCCACATCATCGTCAATGACCAGAATTTCGTACTGCTGGTGGGTGCTGCCATGGGACAACGCAATTCCCGGAATCTGGGGAGGCACTGCACCTGTACTTTCAGGCTCATCAAACAGCTCCAGCAGCGGATATAAATAATCCCCCCACTCGGCTTCCGTCCAGCTTCTATGGTTATCATCCGAGAAATAGAGCAGAGAGTTGCCGGAGAACGCCTCCACCGCGTCAAGGCCCACTGTACCGGAAGTGCCTTTTAAATTATGCAGAAAGCGATAGATATCCCTTTCCTCAACTGCCGGCTGCTGCGACCACTTCTGCAAGGTTTGTCTGGTGCGCTGTTCAACCAGCTCTTTATATTTTCTCGTTGTCATAATAGCTCCTTCAGTTCGTTCCTTCAGTTCAATAGGTCATTCAAACCTTCAATTAATCATATTTTTAAGGCGGTGTCAATTTTAATCTGTTTTTGTCGAATTGCAAGCTCAAATCTCTGATCAGCCCTACAAAAAAGCTTTGGTTGATAACCTTCTGTTCATTTGACATAATAATTGAAACCGTTCATTCCGTTAAAGCGGCAGTGGGCGGAGAAAACAGAGGAATCTATAATAGGAGGCTTTCAATTGAAGGGGATTATTACGGTACTGGGAAAAGACAAAGTAGGAATTATTGCCAAAGTATGTACATACCTCGCAGAACACAATCTGAATATTCTTGATATTTCCCAGACGATTGTGCAGGACTATTTCAATATGATGATGATTGTGGACATTTCCGCCCCAAGCAAATCCTTTGAAGAAATCGTAGAGGATCTGCAGCATGTCGGTGAAGACATCGGCGTGGAAATCAAGCTTCAGCATGAAGATATCTTCAATATTATGCACCGGATCTAGCCGGGCGGCAAAGAGAGGAACAACCATACTATGATCTCAATTGGAGAAGTGCAGGAAACCAATAAAATGATCCGGGAAATGAATCTGGACGTGCGCACGATTACCATGGGCATCAGTCTGATGGACTGCGCGCATACGGATATGAAGATCTTTAACCGCAATATATATGACAAAATTACCCGCTCCGCCGAAAAGCTCGTGAAGACGGGTGAGGATCTGGAGCGTCAATTCGGCGTGCCGATTGTGAACAAGCGTATTTCCGTAACTCCGATCTCAATTGCTGCCGGTGCCGTACATACCGATACTTATGTTCCTGTAGCACAGATTCTCGACAAGGCGGCCAAGGAGGTTGGCGTCAACTTTATCGGCGGTTACTCCGCACTGGTTCAGAAAGGCTGCACCAAAGGTGACCGGATTCTGATCGACAGCATTCCGGAGGCGCTGGCGGTGACGGAACGTGTCTGCTCCTCCGTGAATGTCGGCTCCTCGCGCAGCGGCATCAACATGGACGCCGTGAAGCTGATGGGCGATATCATCATCCAGACTGCACTGCGCACCAAAGACCGCGATTCCATCGGTTGCGCCAAGCTGGTCGTCTTCTGTAACGCCGTTGAGGATAACCCGTTCATGGCCGGAGCCTTCCACGGTGTCGGCGAACGGGAATGTGTCATTAATGTAGGCGTCAGCGGTCCCGGCGTAATCAAGCGGGCGCTGGAAGAGGTGAAGGGACAGGACTTCGAAACGCTGTGCGAGACCATTAAGCGTACCGCCTTCAAGGTTACCCGTGTCGGACAGCTCGTTGCCCAGGAAGCCTCCAAGCGGCTGAATGTGCCTTTCGGCATCATCGATCTGTCGCTGGCCCCTACACCTGAAATTGGCGACTCCATCGCCGAGATCTTCCAGGTCATGGGTCTTGAAGAAGCTGGAGCTCCCGGCACCACGGCTGCGCTGGCCATCCTCAACGACAATGTCAAAAAAGGCGGGGTCATGGCCTCCTCCTATGTCGGCGGCTTAAGCGGCGCGTTCATCCCGGTCAGCGAAGACCACGGCATGATCCAGGCTGTTCAGCGCGGCGCACTGACGCTGGAGAAGCTCGAAGCAATGACTTGCGTGTGCTCCGTCGGCCTCGACATGATTGCCATTCCGGGCAGCACCAGCAAGGAGACCATCTCGGGTATCATCGCCGATGAAGCGGCGATCGGCATGGTCAATAACAAGACAACCGCGGTCCGCGTCATTCCGGTTATCGGCAAGGAAGTCGGCGAAATGGTTGAGTTCGGCGGCCTGCTGGGTTATGCACCGGTCATGGCGGTCAACCCGTTCAATTGTGCCGGATTTGTTAACCGCGGCGGACGTATCCCTGCTCCGATCCACAGCTTCAAGAACTAGGCCATCCTGATACAGACAGGATGGCCGGTTGAGCACCGCCCTTAAGAACATTAAGACCCGTTACCTCTCCCGGAAGGGATGGATAGCGGGTCTTTATGTTATGCCCCGGGATTAACTCCGCGGCGTCTCCGGATGAACTGTAATACGGCTCATTTTGGCCGGGTCCATCATTAGGTAGATGTTCTGGATCTGCTCGCCGCTCCGGTCGGGAATCAGACAGATCACTCCTTTGATCTCCCCCTGATGGGTGAAGATCAGGCCTGGCTCGCCATTGACCATTCCATAATGCTGCTCCCATTCCCGCAGATAATGCATCACCCTGCGTGAGGTCAGCAGCGCCAGCACGCCTTTGCGGCCGGTCATCGGCCGGAGAATCGTATGCACTTCCTGTCCGCCGCCGTCAGCAACCAGCACAGGATGTTCCCCCAGCAGCTTCAGCATGCCGCCGACATCATAAGAGATGAACGCGGCAGTGAAGCGCCGCAGCAGATTCTCTTTGACAGCTCCGTAACCGGGAGAAGGGGAAGGCGATGTAGCCGCACGCTCCGCCTGCAGTGTGCGCTTGGCCCGGCTGAAGATTTGCCGGCAGTTGCTCTCCGTCTTGCCCACCATCCCGGCAATTTCCTCGTAGTCGTACTGGAATGCCTCACGCAGTACAAATACGGCCCGCTCCGTTGGCGCCAGACGTTCCAGCAGCACCAGAAAAGCATACGATAGGCTATCCTTCCGCTCCGCCTCCGCTTCCGGACCGTCATACCCTGTGCTGACCGGCTCCGGCAGCCACTCTCCGATATAGGTCTCTCTCCGGCTCCGCGCAGAATTCAGCATATTCAGGCAGCGGTTGGTTACGCCTTTGGCCACATAGGCTTTGATATTCTGGATTCCGCTCCGGTCCCGGCGCTGAAGCTCAGCGAATGTATCCTGAACAGCATCCTCCGCATCCGCAACCACACCTAACATCCGGTAGGCAATGGAGAATGCATAACCTTTATAGTTCTGATACAGCTCCTCCATACCTAAACTCCCTGCAGACGAACTCTCAGCCTCTAAGCCTTCTTTATCCCGGACCTCCACGCGCTGCCCCTCCTTCACCCTTGCGGCTATCTTAATTCAAGCTCAGTTGAAGCATCCGGGAAACATCCCCGTGGTAATGGCAATCCGGTTCCAGCTGTTGATCGTATTGATCGCCATAATCCAGTCTACCAGTTCCTCTTCGCTGAAATGCTCCAGTACCTTGTGATACAGCTCCGGCGGAACACCTGCCTGGCTGATCAGGGTTACATGCTCGGCGAATTCCAGCAGCACCCGTTCTTTATCAGTGAATATCGGCGCTTCACGCCAGACACTCAGCAGCAGAATATGATCGGCATAGTTGCCCAGCTTCATCAGATCCTTGGCATGCATATCCAGACAGAACGCACAGCCGTTAATTTGGGAGACCCGTATTTTGACCAGTTCATACAGTACTTTATCCTTGCTGCGGCTTCCTGCATGCTGCTCCAGTGTCATCATTGCCCGGAAAGCCGGCGCGTTAACCTCACGATAATTCATTCTCAGACTCATATCCAATCGCCTCCATTAATGTTCTACATTACTGTAGACAAGACGGGGCTGTGGTTTGTGACAGATATCTAGCATTAATGTTGTACGTACTGCAACTTAGACACATAGAAATCTGTGTGTTTGGTAGGATTGTTGCAGAAAATACAGGAATTTTCGCGCTAAGCAGTTTGGAAGAAGAAAATTGCTGCCATTTGTACAACAATTATGGATTATGGCCGAGATTATGAGGAAAATGTTGTATTTTGTGCAGGATTCTAAAAAGGAGTCGTCAGCTTCACGCGTTCAATCTCTTAGCCCTGCGGGACGAGAACAGCCGCCAGCCGGTCAGCAGCGCCGATAACAGACAGATGGAAGACGAGGTCATGAAGACAACATGCATCCCCGAGAGGAAAATATCCGGTCGTCCTTCAATCAGTCCGGTCACCCGGTAGCCTGCCCTGCTGCTCATCACGTTGAACAGGATGGACGTAGCAACAGTGATTCCCACGACCATCCCTACATTGCGGACCAGCGAATTCACACTGCCTGCGGAGCCAAGCTGGGTACGCGGCACGGTCGACATCACCAGTGAATTGTTCGGCGAGCCGAACAAACCGCTGCCGATTCCGAGCATGGCAATCCATACGCCGACCAGCAGAACCGGACTGCCTTCATGCAGCCGGGCCAGCCCGAACTGGGCAATGACCATAACAATCAGCCCGGCAAAGGTCAGCAGCTCTGAACCAATCTTATCGGACAACGCCCCGCTAAGCGGCGCAATAATGACCATGGAGATTGGGAAGAGCATCAGCAGAAAGCCTGCACTAAAGGGCGACATATTCAGCATATTCTGCGCATAGAACGGCGCGATAATGTTGAAGCAGAAGTTGGAGACAAATACCAGAAATGCACAGAAAATACTCAGTGAGAACAGCGGATTCTTAAACAGCGACAGCTGGAGCAGCGGCTGCTTGCGGCGCAGCTCCACCATCACAAAAGCAATAAAGGTTATAGCAGCCGCGATCAGGGAGGCCAGAATCCGGTTATCCCTATACCCAAGCTGCTGGCCAAGCAGCAGTCCGGCGAATAAAGTAACAATAAAGACAGCAAACAGCATGCTGCCGGGAAGATCGATTCTGGACTTCACCCGGACCAGATCCTTCGGCAGCACCTTCCAGCCGAGCACAATCGCAATCAGTCCAATCGGAACATTTACCCAGAAAATATATTCCCAGCCCATAGTGGAAACAATGATCCCCCCGAGACTTGGCCCGGCTATACTGCCCAGTGATACGAAGGTTCCGATCAGTCCCAATGCCTTGCCCCGTTCGGTGGACGGGAAAATATCCGTAACAATCCCCTGGCTGTTCGCCATAGTCATCGAAGCGCCGACCGCCTGAACCACGCGCGCCGCAATCAGCAGCGACAGACTATGGCTTAGACCGCAGAGCAGGGAGCCGGCGGTGAATATAATCATGCCTAATTTAAAAATCCTGATCTTCCCGGCAATATCGCCCAGCTTCCCGAAGAACAGGATGACAGTGCAGATGGCCATCAAATATCCGGTAGTCACCCATTCTACTTGAGCAACCGGCAGCTGCAGCTCCTTCACCAGCACCGGCAGCGCAATATTCACAATACTTCCGTCCAGCGTAGACATAAATGTAAATAAATTCAGGACGATTAGAATAATCCAGCGTTTCTTCTGAATCACTGCATCCTCCTGGTATGTAGCACCTATACTGCTCATTTGCAAACACCCTCTTGCGTCATATTTCAAAACTAGTTGCATGCGCAACAAAACAGCCAATCCCAGTGTACTGCAAATTAGTTGCGCACGCAACCATATTGTTGTAGTATTTGAGGCAGACGGTATTCCAGGTACCCGGAAGACGTCATTATCCCCTGAAGAGGTGTCCGCCTGTGACTTCAAACAAAGAACCGATCGGCAAGCTGATCTCCCATCTGCACCGCCAGAATCAAAAAATCCTGGCCAAAGAGCTGTTGCCCTATGGTATCGGCAGCGGAGGGCAGCATAGCTTCCTTAAGCTGATTCTGAGCCACCCGGGGATTACACAGGATCAGATGACCAGTGAAATAAAATGTGATAAAGCCACCACCGCCCGCTCCGTGAAACATCTGGAGGCCTCGGGATATATCGAACGCCGGACCGATCCCAAGGACCGCCGCTCCTCCCTGCTGTACCCGACGGCCAAAGCGCTCGAATTCGCCCCGGTATTCCAGTCACTGTTAAATGATTTCAACCGCAAGCTGTCTGCAGATCTAACCGGGGAAGAAATCGACACTCTGATTACTTTGCTCCATAAGGTCACGCGGAATTCAGAGCTGCTGAACGGGCAGAATTGACAGCAGCTTCTCCAGCGGCTGTGCAAGTTATCCAGCTCAGGTTAAATAGGATGTTATTATCCGTAAAACACAGCAGAGCAGCGGTTCTCCCGTCTTCCAGGGAGCCGCTGCTCTGTTGTTCGCTTATATTACAGTCTGCTTATAATCCCTACAGCAGATATATACCGTCCAGAATATAATCCCAGCTCTCCGCATCCCCCGCACGGTTCGGAATTCCCAGAGACGCAATACCGGGCAGCGGCCAGTCACGGTCGAGCACGGACTCCAGTCCATCGACACCGTTTACAATCAGAATATGGAAATCCCCGCCGGTTAAGGTGCGCAGCACTGTCTGAAGCTCACAGGCTTCCTCATACGTACTGCCCCAGCGGATAAACAGCGCCTTCCGGCTCATCAGCAGGGTGTCCAGCAGGCGCTGGGAACGCATATTGATTTTTTGCTTGAAATCCGGGTAAACGTGGCTCCACTCCAGCCCCTCCAGCACCGGAAAGTCATGCACTGAAATTACATTATAATGAAAGTCCTTCACAAAATAGGATTTGACCGGCTGGACGACTTCATTGTCCACAAACACATCATTGCCATCGATCACACCCATATTCGGGAGCTCCATATACCCCGAGAAACGCTGGCCCAGCAGCCGGTTCACATCCGTAAGCGATAACGACACCACCCAGTCCAGCGGCGATGAAAATACCCGGAGGCCTCTGCGGCGCAAATGGGCCGCAGGCTCGCATGAGCTTCCCAGACTGACAATGCAATCATATCCTCCCCTGATTTCCTCAAATTTCATCCGCGCTCACCTCTCACCCTTATTTCTATATTAAATGCCGCCGGTAATTGAAACGTTTGGATCATAGATGAGGAATGTTTTGCAGAGTCTGGTGAAACAGGTTAGAATGTAACCCAATATGAAAACCATGTAATTTCAGAAAGGATGCCAAGATCATGTCGATTGCCAATGTTAAAGAACATTTTCGTAAATTCTCCCGCGAGCAGGATGTACAGGAGTTTGCTGCCTCCAGCGCTACTGTAGAGATGGCAGCCGCTGTGATTGGCGTCATTCCGGCCAGAATTGCCAAAACCCTCTCCTTCCGCGGTGCACAGGAAGATGCCATACTCATCGTTGCGGCTGGAGATGCCAAGATTGACAACAAGAAATTCCGCGAGACCTTTGGATTCAAGGCACGGATGCTAAGTCCGGATGAAGTCCTCGAACAGACCGGACATGAGATCGGCGGGGTTTGTCCCTTCGGGCTGGCCCGTCCGCTGGATGTATATCTGGATGAATCCATGAAGCGGTTCAGCACGCTTTTCCCGGCCTGCGGCAGCACCAATTCCGCCATTGAACTAACCTGCGGTGAACTTGCCGAATACTCCGGAAGCCGGGCATGGGTCGATGTCTGCAAAGGCTGGAAGGAAGAACCTACACCATCTCAGATCGGAGACAACACCTGATTATGAAACACGCTGCAACTAAATCTGTACCTTCACCCGGCAAGGAACGTTTCCCGTTATCCCTGCTGGTCCTTACACTTGGCGCCTTCGCCATCGGCATGACCGAATTCATCATTATGGGGCTGCTGCCCAATGTCGCCAGTGATCTCGGCGTAACCATCTCCCAGGCCGGCCAGCTGATTACAAGCTATGCGCTGGGCGTAGCCATCGGAGCTCCTGTACTGACTGTATTCACCCACCGGCTGCCGCAGAAAAAGCTGCTCGTCATCCTCATGGGTATTTTCATCTTCGGCAATGCCGTATCCGTTATAGCGCCTACCTATCCGCTGCTGATTATTGCCCGGGTATTGACCGCCTTCGCCCACGGAACCTTCCTGGGGGTCGGGACGATTATCGCTTCCCGGCTGGTCCGGCCGGAGAAACGGGCAGGCGCCGTGTCTATTGTACTGGCCGGGCTTACGGTCGCCAATATCATTGGTGTACCGTTCGGAACCTTCATCGGACAGCAGCTTGGCTGGAGGGCTTCCTTCGGCGCCATCACCGTGCTGGGCATTATCTCCCTCTTTGGGATTATCCGCTTCATTCCTGTTATTGTTCAGGAGCAGACAGCCAATCTTGCCGAGCAGGTGCGCGGGCTGATGAATCCCAAGGTATTGCTGATTCTGCTTACGGGAGCGCTGGGCTGCGGAAGCCTGTTCGCTTTGTTCACCTATATCACGCCAATTCTTGAAGACATCACCGGCTTCGCCGAGCATAGTGTCACCTGGATTCTGGTATTGTTCGGAGTTGGCGTTACCCTTGGCAATATCGCCGGCGGCAAGCTGGCCGACTGGAAGCTGATGCCTTCCCTGATCGTCAACTTCGCCGTGCTGGCCGGCATTATCGCATTATTCCCGCTGACGCTGCATCACCCGGTCCTTGCCGTTGCCAACGTCTTTCTCTGGGGAATCGCCTCATTCGGAATTATGCCCGGCATTCAGCTGCGGATCATGAATCTGGCACATAAAGCACCGCTGCTGGCCACCACCTCCAGCCACTCGGCGCTGAATTTGGGCAATGCCGCCGGAGCTTATCTCGGCGGGGTGACCATTAACACACTTGGAATCGCCTCGATTCCGTGGCTGGCCTCGGGCCTTGCCGTTCTGGCCCTGTGCGGAGCATGGCTCAGCTATCGCTCCACCCGGGCGAATCGGGCGGAGCATGGACTCGCTGCTGAGATCGGCAAATCTGCCTGATGCATCCACAGGCTTATACATGATATAGCCATTCTAGACATCGATAAGGCCGAAACCCGGTAAAGGGCTTCGGCCTTATTTTTGCTGGCTGCATCTTTTGCGGATACGCTGATCCCTGTTCACCGTTTCCTCTTTACGATTCCTGTTCACTGGCTGTTGCTGTCATCCTGCTTACTCTCTGCCTCCCGGATGTTCACAATTTGCGTGACCTCCCGCGTGATTTGTCCGCCGCCCATGTTCATCCATTTCACGGTGAATTGATCAAAAGAGCTCAGCGGCGCATCGCCGACGATAATGTTAAGGAACGTCTCACTCTCCAGCTTCTGCAGCGCCGGCCACTTCGCCGCCATATGCAGCGTACTTCCGTAATACACACTGCGCACTCCCTCAACGGCTGTTGTGGACAATACGGCTACCCCGTATTTGTAGGCGTTGGCCGCCTTCCAGCCCTCCAGATTCTTCTTCGGCTGCTCTTCCTCCGCCAGCCAGCGGTCATAGATCAGCCGGGTATCGGGGTCGAGCGCATCCGGGTCGATCTTTCCGTGCAGCGCCTGCTGGATATCCGCATAATGCTTCTCGATGGCATCACTATAATCAATCAGCAGATCGAACGGATAATAGGCCCGCGGCTGAATACCGGTCTGCGCTGCGAAATCATCCAGCTTCCCGACCTCCTCCACGTTCGGATCACGTCTTCTTTCCAGCCGGGTGAACACATTCAGCAGCTTCACTACAGCCTCGGGATGCGCGTATCCTTTGCGGACAACCAGATAACGGTCCGTGACCGGAGCTATATGGGCTACGAATTTGCCGGACTCATCCAGCGGTGCGGCGTAGGCCCGCCATTCGGCTTTGGTATCCTGGGCAACCGCTTCCGACAACGGATAGAAGGGCATCCACCAGGGCCCGAAGAAGATTCCGGCTTTGCCGGCAATAATCGGCTCCTGGGTTTCTTTGTACAGCGCAAACTCAGGATCAATTAATCCCTGTTTGTACCATGCGGCGAGCTGGCCCAGCGCTTTGCGTGTCTCGGGGGTAACCGAGCCATAGACTACGTTACCGCTGCTGTCCTTAATCCAGTTGGTCGGGAAGGAATGAAAGGCGCTGAACACTGCGTCCAGACCGTTCACATACGGTTTGGTCCCGTACACAATATTCTTGTAGGCGCTAATGCCCACGGTATCACGCTTGCCGTTGCCGTCCGGGTCCTTGTCGATAAAAGCTCTGGCGATCGCCTCGATATCCCCAAGCGTTCGCGGAGCCGGCAGCTCCAGCCGGTCCAGCCAGTCCTGGCGGACCCACAGCAGGGAGGTCGAATCTGCATGAATGGCTACATTCGGCAGTCCATACAATCTTCCGCCCCGCTGCGCGTCGGCGAGGGCTTCGCCATGCGTAGAATCGTACATATCCTTGATCAGTTCGGAGCCGTACTGCTCATACGTATCGGTCAGATCCTCAATCATATCGCTTGATATCAGCTTGCTGAGCTGATCCCGGTCCACCACCATCGCATCCGGCAGATCATTGCTGTCTATGGCCAGCTGCACCTTTTGTGTAAACGGCTCTTCGCCTTTCGCTTCCCATGAATGAATGACTCTGATGTTCGTCAGGCTCTCCAGATAGCGGGAGATCGGATTATTATCATTGCTGTCGCCTGTAGTCAGCCGGGAATCCGGCACCTTGAAGCCGATCCGCATCACGACCGGCTCCTCATACCGGCCGTAAGCAGCGGCATCGGCGGCATTAGCGGCTGGCACTGTCCGTTCCGCAGGCTCCCCTGCACCGCTGCTGCGGCAGGCGGACAGACTGAGCAGCAGCAATACAGGCAGGGAATATCTCAAGAACCGGTTCACCGCTCCCCCATCCCTTCTGCACGGTATTCACTGGGCAGCTTGCCTACATGCTCACGGAACAGCCTGCTGAAATAGCGGTCATCCTCAAAGCCGGACCGGCAGGCAATTTCGCAGACCGGCGCATGGGTATCGCGCAGCAGGGATTTGGCCAGCTCCAGCCGCATGCTCCGCAGACTGTCCCCGAAGGTCTCCCCGGCAAAGCGGGCAAAGCACTGGCTGAAATAACCGCGGCTCATATTAATGGCGGCGGCTACATCGCCCTGATTGATTTTATCCCCGGCATGGCTCTTCATATAGTTCACAGCGCTAATCAGGCAGAACATCACTTCTTTGCTCATGCCCAGCTCAATCATCCGCTGCTGAACCTGACCGGAGAACTGGCGCAGCCAGCTTTTCCACTGGCACCAGTTCCGGTTGCGGTGTGCCGATAGTGCAAGCTCCTCCGCCTCCTCCGGCTTCATCAGCAGCCCGCTCCAGCTCTGCAGCAGCACCCTTCCAAACTCAGCAACCGCCTCCTGGCGCGGCTGCCGGGACAGAACGGCTGCATTGAAGTCTTCCCAGGCTCCCCGCTCAAGCGTCCACCGGAGATTCAGTGCACGCACCAGCGGCTCCGGTTCCTCTGCAGCGGCAGCAGGACGATGCCTTCCGGCAACCGTTTCGAGTTCGCCGTAGATCAGCTTCGGCAGCTCATATTCACCGGTATAATAGAACAGCGCCTGCGGAACCGTCCGTTCCAGAACCTCCTCCAGCTCCTTCAGCGGCTGATCACGCACGCCTTCCACAAGTACAGCTGCCCAGCCTGCTCCAAGCACGGCCTCCAGCTCACGGCGGATTTCTTCCACGGCCACACGGCAGGGAAGCGGGGTCATCCACAGGTTCTGGAATGAGATCAGCGGATGGTTCTTGACCAGTGACAGTTCAAACAGCTCCGCTTCCTTCCCTTCAGGCTCCAGGGGCAGATAGAGCAGAGCCTTGTCTGCAGACATCACCTTCAGTTCGCCGGATACCAGGGCGCCCCGGTTGCCGTCCTCCCACCTGATCCGCTCCACCAGCCTGCGGATGGTTTCGTCGGCATTCTCCACCTCCAGCAGCGTTTTCACAATATAATCGACTGCTCCCAGCCGCAGTGCCTCCTGCACATAATCGAATTCATGATGGCAGGTGAGCACCACACAGCGGACAGCCGGAAACCGCAGCCTGACCTGACGGATCAGCTCGAACCCGGTCATGCCCGGCATTGTAAGATCCACGAACAGCAGATCCGTCTCCTGCTGGCGGAGCAGCTCCAGTGCAGCATTGCCGTCCCCGGCTTCACCGGTAATCACCACCCCGAAGGACGGCCAGTCAATCAGCGAGATGAAGCCTTTGCGCACCAGCCGCTCGTCATCCACGACCACAGCTTTAATCATTGAAGTCCTCCTTGCTCATAATGGGTATGATGATGGATACCGTTGTCCCGCCGCTCTCCCCGCTGAGAATATCCAGGCTCATCTGCTCCCCGTAATACACGCGCAGCATCCGCATCACATAAGCGAAGCCGATGCCAAGCCCCCGTCTCCGTACGGTCTCCTCCGCAAGCAGCTCCTCAATCTTCGCCTGATCCATGCCCGCACCGTTGTCCTGCACAATGAGCTGCACTTCACTCGTACCCTGCGCGGTAATGATTACATCGACCTTGCCGTTGTCACTCAGTCCGTGATAGATGGAGTTCTCGACCAGCGGCTGCAGCAGGAACCGGGGAACCGCAGCGGACAGCACCTCCGGATCGGCCTCTACATTGAACTCGAATTCATAATCGTAACGGATGCGCTGCAGCTCCATGTAATTACGGATCGCTTCAATCTCCTCCCCGATGGTGACGATGATGCTCTGCTTGCCGAGGTTATAATGCAGCACCTTTACCAGCAGGGTAACCAGCTTGTCAATCTCCTTCTGTCCGTTCAGCCGGGCGAGCCACTGCACCGTATTGAGCGTATTATGCAGGAAATGCGGATTGATCTGGCTGAGCAGCTTCTCAATCTCGAACTGGCTTTTCTGCTTCTCATTGCGGGCCACAGCCAGAATCAGCTCATTCACCTGATCCTTCATCTGCTGGAAATTGCTCAGGACAGAATCGAATTCCTCCACATTCGTGAATGCTACCGGCGTGGTGACATTCTCCGCCATGCGGATAATTTCGAGATTGACCTTGCGCAGCGGACCATAGACCCTTCTCCAGATCAGCCAGGCCAGAAATCCTGCGAACAGGAGGGTGAGCAGCGCCAGCAGAATCATTTTGTATATCCAGGTGTAAATCTCGCTGTTGAACACCGACCGTTTGACCACGGCTACAAGCTTCCAGCCCTGCGGACTCTCATAGCGGAACAAATGATAGCCATTCAGCACCTCATGCGCAGATCCGCCGCTCCGGCCGGCCTGTTGCACGATCCTTTCCGGCACTTCACCGTCAATGACATGAGTAAGGGTGCCGCTCTGATTCACCAGGAGATGATTAACCTTCATTCCGTAGGCTTCCTGATTGAAAATTTTGCGCAGCAGACTGTAATTCGTCTCCAGATAGATATACAGCTCATGCTGCCCGCTCACCCGTACGATCCGCCGCTCCGAGAAGACGACATTATCACCGACAGCATACATCGTGCCATGCGGACCATAATAATCAGCCCCGTTATAGCGCATGAACGAAGGCAGGCTGCTGAGATCGAAGCCCCTTCGCGTACTCATGTTGGTGAACAGCACCGGATCATCACTGTCAGGCATGATATAGGCGGTCAGCCCGATATAGGGATTGGTGAAGTTGACCAGGTTGATCTTCTGATTGATCGAATTCATCAATTGCGACTTGCGGTAGATCTGCTTCTCCTGCAGAAAAGAAGACATCTCCTCCACAATCTGTCCGTCCAGCGCAAACTGCTTGGAGGCGAAATCCAGATTGTCGATGGCATTCTCCAGGCTCAGCGCTTCCTGGCGCAGACTGGCACTGATGCCGCTGCCGATTTTGCCGGACAGAATGGAATAGATGGAAGTGTAGGATATGAAGCCGACAATCAGCAGCGGCAGCAGCGTACCGATCAGCAAATAAATTACCAAAGTAGTCCGCAGGGACTTCCCCTTCGGCGGATGGCCTGCTTGCTTCTTTCCAGGCATGGGCCGGACCTCATCTCTTAATGAAAGCGTTTCAATATATAGAATCAGAATACCAGATTTTTCTTGTTCTGAAAATAAGAAGGCAGAACAGCCCGGTCGCTGCCCTGCCTATTCCCTATCCGCTGCTGCTTACTTCACACTTTTGCGGGCTTCGAACAGCTCTTCCGCTTTCTTCACCGAGAAGTCCATCACGTCCTGATAGCCGAGACCGTTAACTTTGTCATGCAATTCTTTGTTCAGCTTATCGAATTCCGCCTGATTTTTGGCGAAGACCATCTTCCAGGAGATCTGCTGGATCACAGTACCAATCTGCTTGTTTTTCTGCTCCAGCGTTTTGTCCATGGTCAGCGGCTCTTTGCCGGTGAAGCCCTGAGGAGCTACGGCGAGCAGATTATTTTTCTCAAAATATTCCTTGGCCGTAAGCACGCCCATCTTCGCTCTCCAGTCACTGTCGAGCTTCGACGGATTGCGTTCCAGTGTGGTCTGCCACAGATTGTGGTCATACGGCTCATTCGTAGCCGGATTCACCATCGCCGGAACCACGAAGGAGAAGTTCATCTGATTCGAGCCGTAATAGTAGTCGCCGCCGCCGTATTCCTCGGGAACCTGCGTGTTCTGCTGATCGGTATAAGCCTTCCAGCCGAAGTCGGTCACGACCGGCTTGCCGCTGCTGTCAATATCCCAGGCCAGTCCCTGCGGTCCATTGGAGACTGCCGTTCCGCTGCCTGCCGAGATCATTGCGCCTTCCGGTGTGTACATCCAGTTGATGAACTCCATGATACGGGCCGGCTCTTTGGCCTTGGCACCGATGGCGATAATTCCGTTGCCGCCGTATACGTTGAAGCCTGTGGAGTACATCAGCTCATCCTTGAACGGTACAAGCGCGAACCCTTTGCCTTCTGCGGTTCTCTCCGGTGTATTGTAGTTGGCTGCGCCCAGCCACGGGAACCAGGAGAAGAGCAGCCGCCCGTCCTTGTATTTCGCTACCACATCATCGAACTTCTGGGTAAGCGAGTCCGGGTCAAGCAGGCCCATCTGATTCGCTTCGAAGTAGAGCTTCAGTGATTTCATATACCAGCTGTCCTCGGAGAGGAAATCATAGTACTTCTCTTCATCCGCTTTGACATACAGCGCGGTATCCGCGATTTCGTCATAGCCCATCATGTTGGCGAACTGCTTTGCCAGCGTCATTTTATAGTTGCCGTCCCAGTCGGACCACAGTGAGAACGCATAGGTTTTCTTTCCCTGCTCATTCTTCGGCTCCAGCTCCTGCATCTGCTTCAGCACCGGGAGATAGTCCTCGATCTTGCTGATTTCAGGCGCACCTAGCTGTTGATACAGGTCCCAGCGCAGGTCGGGTCCCCAGGTCATGTCCTTGCCCTCGGAAGGTCCCGACGGGTTGGTTGCCACGTTATTGCCGATACCGAAGACGGAGCTTCCGCCGCCAAAGGCCACTTTAGCCTTCTCGACCGCTTTGGGGAACTGCTTCACAATATCCGCGCCGTATTTGTCCAGCAGGCCGTCCTGCGTCCAATCCAGCAGCAGCTTGCCTTTGATTGCGTTCGGATAATGATTCTTATCATCCCCGAAGATAATGACATCGCCGAGGTCACCCGAAGCCATCATGGCTGAGATTTTGGTGTCCCCGCCTGTCAGGTTGGAGGCGACAATATCCAGCTCAATGTTGAATTTGTCCTTGATGACTTTGGCGAACCAGCCGATTTGCGGGCCGGCGTAATTGGCCGTTGTCGAGAATACGGTCAGCTTGAGCGGCTTGGAATGGTCCAGCGCCCCGTCTGCCGGAGCCGCTGTCGCCTCTGTGCCGGCGGCTGGCGTGGCTTCGCCCGCCGGCTTATCCGTACTGGCCGCCGTGCCCGAATTGCCTGAATTTCCGTTGCCTCCGCCGCAGGCTGCCAGAACCAGCACCATTATCATGCTTAGCAGAAGTAGCGATACTTGTCTAAATCTGAATCTCATTGCTTCATACCCCCTGATATATTAGTTCGGTCAGCCTTTGACGGCCCCGATCATGATGCCTTTGACGAAGAAACGCTGAAAGAACGGATACACAATCAGAATCGGCAGGACTACGATCATCGTTACCGTCATCCGCACCGACGTCGGAGTCTGCATATTCTGGATGCTGGCCGCCATATCCGGTGAATTGCGGATCAGCGCGGCGAGCGAGCTGGATTCGTTCAAATACCGCCAGAGCAGGAACTGCAGCGTGTAATATTTCGTGTCGGTCATCAGGAACGCCGTATCAATGAAGGAGTTCCACTGGTTCACCGCCGAGAAAATCGTAATCGTCGCCAGAATCGGCGTGGTCAGCGGCACAATGATGCTCCAGAATACCCGCAGGTATCCTGCACCGTCCATCGCTGCCGATTCCTCCAGGGAAGGCGGAATTGCCTCCACGAAGGTTTTGACCAGAATAATGTTGAACGGGGTAATAATCGTCGGCAGAATATAGGCCAGATAATTGTTGGTCAGATGCAGATTGTGCATCGTGATGTACCAGGGGATCAGCCCCGCGCTGAAATACATCGTGACCACAATGCTGCGGTACCAGACCTGCCGGCCCCACATCTCTTTCTTGGTAAACAGATAGCCGAGAAAAGCCGATGCCCCAACCGTCAGAAACGTGCCGACTACTGTTCTGTAGACCGAGACCAGTGCCGCGTGGCTTAGCCCGCTGATCTTCAGCACCTTGAAGTAGTTGTCGAAATGAATCTGCCGCGGATAGAACTTGATATACCCTCCGGCGCTTAGATCATTGGAGCTAATCGTGTTAATGAACAGATAATAGAACGGATAAATACAGCTCAGGGTGAATAATCCGAAAAGCAGATAGATGATTCCCTGAAAGAGGGCATTGCCCGGTTTAAGCTTGTTCCGCATGTGGAATCACCGCCCTTAAATAATGGATTCGTCACGCACAATCTTCGAGAGTGTATTGGCCGCGAACAGCAGGATAACGCTGACCACCGACTTCAGCATGCTGACCGCCGTTGCGAACGGGAAGTTGTTGGCAAAAGCGATATTGTACACGTAGAGGTCCAGCACCTCGATCGTGTCCTTGTTCATCGCATTCTGGAAGGCGAAATACTGCTCCATTCCGTTATTCACAAAGTTGCCGATCGAGAGCAACAGCAGGACGAAGAAGGTAGGAATGATGCCGGGTACCGTGATATGCCAGATCTTGCGGAAACGGCTGGCTCCATCCACTTCCGCCGCTTCATACAGCTCCTGGTCAATTCCGGCAATGGCCGCAAGGTACAGGATTGCTCCCCAGCCCAGCGACTTCCACCAGTACCAGGCAATCATCGTGATCCAGACATGAGAGCTGGAGGCCAGGAAGTTGAAGCCTTCATCTGCGAAGCCGAACTGGACCAGCAGGTGATTCACCACGCCGCTGTCTACGGAGAACAGCGAGAAGGCCAGCGCATAGACGAGAATCCAGCTGATGAAATTCGGAATCGTGGTCAGCGTCTGCACCAGCTTGCGGTACCAGCCTGACCGGACCTCGGTCAGCAGAATGGCAAAGATTACGGGAAACACTGAGGTCACCAGCCCGAGTGAGCTCATCGCAACCGTATTCTTCAGCACCCGCAGCACCTCAGCTGTCTGAGTCGGATTAGCAACAATGGTCCTGAACCATTTCAGGCCGACAAAGGGCGTGTCCGACAGGGGAATGCCGGGAATGAAATCATAGAAGGCATAAATCCATCCGCTTATCGGCAAATAGTAGAAAATAAAAGTTACCGCCAGAAACGGAAGCGCCATGAAAAACAGCTTGTATTTGTTCTGCAGCTTCCTGCGGGGCGGCGGGGCCGGCTCCACACCATGCAGCAGTTCACCAGAGGGTACTCCCATATCGAAATCTCCTATATCCAGATTTTGTTTGCGCTTTCAGTCTAGCAGAAAGCAGCCTGCTATCAGGAGAGAGGAACGGCGCCCGGCGCGTGACAGCGGTAGGAGGCTATCGGACCATTTTCACAGCGCAGATGACCATTTTCACAGCGCAGCGGACCATTTTCACAAACCTGCAGCCAAAAAAGATGTTGCCCATCAGCAGCACTCCTGCCGATAGACAACACCTGATCTTACCTGAATTGAATGGAGATATTCATGGTATCCATATCCAACTAGCACAATATCAGAACTGGAGATGTGAGTTGATGTTGATCCAGTATCGCAGCATGTAATAGTTGTAAAATGTGCAATTAAAAACAGCGAAAAAGCTTGCTGGCATCCTTTAACTGTATTCTGTACAACTAAATCTCCCGAATAGGTGAGAACCGCTCTATATATGGCAGTTTAATTGCACGAAATACAACTAAACCGATAATCGGTTGTAAATCAGATGTTTTAGTTGTACAAAGTACAGTTAAGCCTACCGGAGGAACTACCGTAATCAGGGTCACTGCAACCTCTCAGCAAGCGATTTACCTAAGTGTTCTCACAAGTTTAAATCTGATGTTATACTATCCGGCCAGCCTTCCCCTTCGGCGAACCGGATCACCGGTCTGCGGCAGCTTATCCGAGCCATCCTGAAGCGAATAGTCCATCGCATCGACCGTGAAGGTCAGTGTATCTATGTAATACATTGGTCAGGTAATACTGCCCCTACTCTTTGATCAAAGTAATGGATGTCTTCCGTACCCGCAGCGGGGTCATATACCCGCAATTCCCTGCCGTCAATATCCACCCAATACAGCTTGCCCTCTACCTGATCCCAATGCGGCCCTTCACCAAGCACAGACTTGTCATCGGTAACTAATTCAATTTGTCCGGTCAACGGAAACCCTCCCAGTTCTTGCCTTCGCAGCACTATTTATACTGCCGGCTGCCTGCCAACATGACATACACCTGTCCAGTTCAGCATGGTATTCTTCATATAGCAGAATAATAATGATGAGGTGATCCGGTTGAAAGTTGAGTGGAGAAAACAAGACAAGTCTCTTTACCTGCCCGCTGCCGAACCCGTGCTGATTCAAGTGCCCGCCTATAATTATTTCATACTGCGGGGTGAAGGCAATCCGAATGCTGCGCCTTTCGCTGAAGCCGTCGGCGTATTGTACTCCCTCTCTTATGCCATTAAAATGCTGCCCAAAAAAGGGCCGGAACCGGATGGGTATTACGACTATACGGTCTTCCCGCTGGAAGGTGTGTGGGATCTCAGCGAAGCCGGCCGTAAGAAAACGGTTCTTGATAAAGACGAATTGGTGTACACCCTGATGATCCGTCAGCCGGATTTTGTAACCCCGGAGCTTGCCGCTGAAGTGCTGGAGAAGGTCAAGCACAGCAAGCCGCATCCGCTGTTGCACAAAGCCGCCTTCGATAGCTTCGAAGACGGCCTCAGTGTACAAATGATGCATACCGGCCCCTACGATGATGAGCCGCACAGCTTCGCAAGAATGGAGCAATATTGCGCAGACCGGGAGCTGCGGCGGATATCTCATCTTCACCGGGAAATCTATATTTCGGATGCCCGCCGGGTCCAGCCGGAGAAGCTGAGAACGGTGCTGAGGTTCAAGGTATCACGCCAGAATTAACGCAGTAATTTCACCGGATTCCGTACCGTTGCGCTCTTATGAATCTCTAGAGTATCACGGTATTCCACTGTATCGATCTCGCAGCCTGTGCCGATGATAACCCTTCCGCCCCGCACAGTCTGCGCCTGCGTACTCTGCAGCTCAATCTGGTCCCCTTCAATCAGCCGGGCCTGAAAGCTCATTTTCTTGCCTTGTCCGGGCCTCAGCAAGGCTCCGGTCCGGCTGCGTTTGATAGAAATGCTGCTGCCGCCGACCGCATCCGCTCTGCAGGGGCCAAACAATCCCAATTCGAGTTTCCCCGCATTAAGCAGTCCGCTTACCTCAATGATTCCGGTAAGCTGCAGTTCCTCTGCCTCGCAATCTCCGGTAACCATAATCCCGCCGGTTAGTTTGATTTCTTCTATACGCAGCCCGCCGCCTGCCGTAAGCTGACCTTGTCCGCGCAGACTGGCTCCGTCGATCCGCCCCTTAACCTCACACTCTCCGGTAATCTTCATATGCTGCAGCCGCAGATTGCCGTCCACTTTGATCTCTCCGGTCTGGCTGAACTTCAGGCAATCCACATCCCCGGTAAATTTACATTCTCCGGTCACTTTGACATCCTTGAAATGCCCGCCAACAGAACTGGAGGTCCCCAATATCTTCAGATCATTGCGCGTTACGGAATCATGCACCATTCTTCTCCTCCTTCTCCACACGGGCTCCGGGATGTACTGTCAGTCCCGTTCTATATTCGACCCGGCCGATGCTGCAGCCTTCCCCGATAATGACGGTGCCGCCCCGGACCACATCCGCCGTTGTATATTCCAGATCTATATAATCGCCTTCAATGAGCTTGGCCCGCAGCTCCAGTTTGAACTTGGGAATGATCCCTCCTAACAGCCTGCCCCACGCTGCGGAGCCGGTTTTGCGGATAATCAGGCTCTCCACCCCAATTTCGCCCGCCTCTGCCAAACCATGAAGCCCGAATTCTATCCGACCAGCACTGAGCAGCCCGCCTACAGTAAATACCCCTTCACCAATCAGCTCCTCAACCTCACAATTGCCTTTCAGCTTCAGCATGCCATCCAGCTCACAGCGCTCTCCCCGCAGACTGCCGTCACCGGTCAGCACACCGTTCAGCTTCATTACACCAGCCTGGAGGTTGCCCTTCAGTCTGAAGTTACCGTTAATCTCCATCTCTTCCGCAGTAAGATCACCGTTCATCTTCATTACGCCGTCACATTTATAGGTATGCGCGCTCAGCGCTCCGTTAATCTTGCTTACGCCGTTGATATTCACCTTGTTATATTTGCCTCCGGCGGCTGTATTGACCCCATCCATCTGCAAATCCGGCAGCTCATTCTTCTCCATTGCCAGTCCTCCCATTAGCATAATCTTACTTTCAATTGTTCTGTCAGGTCGGCAAGACTAAGCCTGCTGACTACCCGGACTCCTTCATCGAAGGCCAGCTCTGCCCCGGACAGCGCCATCAGATAGAAACTGACCCCCATCTTCCGTACAAAAAACAGCTCCCAATTCTTTCCCGCAAATCCCGGGGTATGCACTCCAAGTGTCAGATAGAGCCGGTCTGCTTCCTCCAGATTCAGCTCCCCCTTACTCAGCAGCAGATCTACAGTGAACAGATTCAGAATCTGCTCAAAGGTTAGCTGCATCCCTTCACTGTCCGGCCTGCCGAACCGCTCCAGGCTACTGTTCGAAACAATGTTACGTTCCCTTAGCTGTGCTACTGTTAATATAAGCTGGTGCTGAGACAACGGCTCTGACAGCTTTCCAGCGAGTTCATCAAGAGAAAGATCATCTTTCTTCTGCAAAATATGCTGCACCCGCCCCAGTATTCGTTCCCGCGGGAAAAAAGTCTCTTGTCCGGTAAACGTGGACTTGCGGATGAACCATTCCTCAGGAATCAATTGTTTCCTCTTCCAGCGGTATAACTGGCCGTATGAGATGCCGGTTTCATCCAGCAGGTCCTTCTTGGATATTAGCTCCTCTTCCATACGATCACTCCTTGCGACCATCGTAACATAACACTGTTACGTTGTAAATAAACAAGCATCGCTTTCGCTTTATATACTTTCTTAAATTCATATTGAGGTTCACAGTGGAATTCGGCAGACAAGGACTGACACCCCACTCCTCCAGTTCCATAATTCTCCACCACTTTTCCCTGTCAGTACAAGTTGCCGGTTAGCCGCTATGGGACTGGCGGAATACGTCAATTTCAATTTCTTACACTTGATTGGTTACCAGCAACTTGGGACTTCTTAGAGTCAGGAAGAACTGTAGACGTGTAGACATAAATGTTGTACGTTTTGCAACATTGATTCCTGGATAGCCGGGTGTTCGGGAGGATTGTTGTATGAAATACAACAATCCTCCCGCCAAGCCGCTTGAATCAGGGGAAATCCTGCATTTTGTACAACAATGTTGGATTTGGGCCGGCATATGGAGGGAAATGTTGTGTTATGTGCAGGATTTCAGGAAAAGTCAGCTAGAAACATCCGGCTAGGAGAAGCTGCCAGCTCCCTGCCCCGGAAAGCGGATAAACCGGAAATTCCTGCGGCAACAGCACCCGCCCGGAAGCGCAATTATTTGCAGGCATTAAGGATTGGTATCATATGATAACCCTTAAATATAGCCCATATAGAGAAGACGCACATAAGATTTGAGCATGAAGCTTAGTCGTCACTGCGGTGAACATTTGGACTTCCGGCCGCTGCCCGCCCCCGGATTTCTTTATGATTACCGCTGTTCGCGGTGGAAATCCGGTGACAAAGGCATCAAAAAAACCAGGCAACCCATTGGCTGCCTGGCTCCTCCTGCTTACATCATGACAATAGTTCTATTCCGCGCCTCAATACGCTGCTTACTGCACATAAGTGTAATGCGGCGAATCGTACTGCGGGCCGGATTTCTCGTAGGTGAACCAATATTCAATGCTGCTGCCTGTGCTGAGGCCGCTTACGGTCTGGCGCCAGGTTCCCGAAGACAGCGTCATGCGGTAATTCAGCTGTGCGCCGCCGTTCACCTTATAGTGGACATCAACGTACAAGGCTGATGTCACTGGTGTGATGAAGATGCTGGCCTCAGAAGCCGATACCTTGGTTACGCCTGCCGTATAATCCGCTGTCACGTGATTCCCGTTGCCGCCGGAAGCATTCGTGGTTACAGTCACGGCATTACTAGCAGCGGAGAGGTTGCCTGCGGCATCGGCCGCTTTTACCGTGAAGGTGTATGCCGTTGAAGCTGTCAGTCCGCTGACGGTTGCAGTAGTTCCGGTAACAGAAGCCGCCTGGGTGCCGCCGCGGTACACGTAATAGCCGGTTACTCCCGTGTTATCGGTGGATGGCGACCAACTTAGGCTGACCGTCGTGTCTGTTTTACCTGTTGAGGCCAGATTCCCTGGTACCGTAGGTGCTGTAGTATCTCCAGGATTGCTGCCTCCGGTCAGATACTGGCCGGTGAACGGGTTGAACCGGTGCAGTGAGAGGATCAGCCACCCGGTGCTCGATACACAGTTCTGCTGGGCCATCACCCAGTAGCTGTTGCTTGTCCCCTTGAGGGAATAAGGGATTCCGCCGAGCGACGGGCCGCTGGTTCCCTGTTTTTTGATAATCTCCGTGTTGATGGCATTCGCCTTCGTTGTATTTCCCTGCATGTAGTAGGCAAGCGACATAAAAGCCGTTCCCTCCAGCCACACATCCGCCCCCGTATTGCCAATCTGATTGCCGTTGTCGTCATACGCCGGGAGCACTTCATCCGTCCAGTCAAAATCATACCCGGACAGTGTATTTCCGGCATCGTTATAGGTCAGGGTCTGCTTATAGCGCGGATTAGCCAGTGTTCCCGGTGTACCGGCCGCGTTCTCCACATAGGTCAGGCTTGCCCCGTAGTTGCGCGTTCCGTTCAGCCCGAGGGCGAGCACTCCCCAGGGATTCACATCCAGCGGGATTTTGGGATCGATCAGGTTCGTATCATTCTTCCAGCCGCCCTTGAAGCGCTTAGCCGCATCATCCCAGACCACATTGTCCAGGAAGCTCTTCACACCCGTTGCCGCTGCTGTATAGGATGCCGTTTTGCTGGAATCAACAGAAGCATAGTACTGCAGCACGCGGTACAGATCGATATTATGCTCCGTCGAGCTCCAGGGCTCATCCGAATTGCTCCATGCGCTCCAGCCACCGGCGATCCCGCCGTTTGCTTTGGAGTATGTCAGGCACCAGTCCAGCGCCTTCAGCGCCATCGGACGATAGCGGGTATCATTATACTGCTTCTCATAAGCCATAGCCGCCATGGCCATCCAGGATACAGGTCCGACATGCTTGCGGATTTCTTCGCCATAGCCGTTGTTATACCAGTAGGAGTTCAGCCAATAGCCGGACGGGTCTTGAATGTCACGCATTTTGTTCAGCACCTTCTCCGCCCGGGTACGTTCCCCTTTGACGATGAAAGCGATGGCTGCGACGGCCTGATCATACGTATAGACGATTTGCTTGGGATTGTTCGGACCCCAGAAATCCTCGAAGCTGTCAACCAATCCGTCAAAAGCATATCCGGCCGTTGCATCCTGCTGCACCTGCAGCCAGGTCAGTGCCCGGTTTGAAGCATCACTTACCGCATCCGCGCGGGCAATACCGGCAGCGGGCAGCGAAGCGCCCAGAATCAGCACGGCGGTCATCAGGAAGAGAATCAGCTTTTTTTTCATCCATATTCCTCCTTGGTCGATCTATTACTAAAGCGTTTTCAAAGGGCGAATAAGCGGGTGATGCTATGCCATACCATGGTATTTATCCTCATTCTCAGCTCTGATAGCGCTTTCGTCAATCTAAAACTGGGACATTTTTACTAAATGAGGCGAAACACCCGTTCGCCCCTTTTTTCGACAAAGCGAAAGTCCTGAATAGGTTTCTGCGGAATTCGTTAATATGCATTTTTTGACAGCAAGGCATGCAAAAAAAGCTCCGGAATGTTGATTAACGCTCCGGAGCCTTACTCTTATTTCAGCTGAGTTCTATGAGCGCAGGACACCCTTCTCCCGGGCTTCACGAAGCCACTTGGGATACTCATTAAACAGGCGGTCATACAAATCCTCATCACTGACTTCATCCAGATCGTCCAGCGCAAAGAAATCGGCATTATCGACATAACGGCCCTGAAGATCATCGAGTTCACGCAGTACACCATAGTCTGCATTGCCGAGCCCGACAAATTGCCAGAAGATGTTATGCTTCGAGCTTTGGATCAGCAGCTTCGAGATCTTCGGTGTCTCATAAATCCCGCCGTCACTGAAGAATACAATGTAAGCAGGCAGAGCGCCCGGCTCTTCCTTCGTGTACTTCTTGATAATATCAGCCATAACCACCGGCTCATTATTACCGATGCCCAGCCCGCCGAACATCTTCGGCCCCGGGTATGTTCTCTTCACATAATCCTCGTACCCGTGCTCATCTACACTCGGCATCCGCTTGCTCTTGGTCGCGAAGAACCATACATCCAGCCTGCCGTCGTCATCCATGCTGGCTGCCACGGCCAGAATCCGCTCAAATGCCCGCTGAACAACGCCCCTCGAATACAGCCCGGACATGGAACCTGATGCATCGAACACAACGGCCACCCTTGCCTTCTCCTGCTCCAGATTCTTCTTGCGCAGCGAGATTCCGACCTTCTGCTTCAGCAGGTCAATCTTCGTTAAGTTCAGCGGGGGCCGGGAAGCCGTCTCCTGCGCCATACTTCCCTGGGTTCCGCTATATGTAGCAGCAGCTTCCGTGTGACCCTGCATCACTTCAGCCTCCGTCTTGCTGCTGTTCTCCGGCTCTTCGTCCTCCACCTCGACTCCGTGCGCTTCAGCCAGCGGCTTCAGACCGCCGTGAAACCCCCGGCCGACGGCTCTAAGCTTGAAGCCTTCGCCGTGACGGTATAACTCTGCCAGCACCAGCGAGGTCTCGGCATTGCTCTGATTTATTTCATACACCAGCTCCGTGTTGGCCGCAGCCGCACTGATTCTGCAGCCCCTGACATCAGCAAAAGTCCCCGGCCCGTCCAGCGTGGCAGCGAAAACGCATTTGGCAACCGCAGATTGCCGCAGCGCATGCAGGTCAATGGCAAACTCGCCGCTGTACTTGTCGATGGCATTGAACTCTACAATCCGCTTGGGATCGGCGGGCTGGTTGTAGAAGATGAAATAATCATCGGAAGTAACCTTGCCGTTCTCCCCGACCATGAAACAGCTGATATCCAGCTCCGCCGGTGAACTGCTGCAGGAAATCTTCACCGTCGCCTGCGGCGAGGCTTCATCCAGCTTGGCATTGGAGCCGGTGACCAGCTTAACGATATTCAGATTCATGAATGCACTCTCCCTTACTTTCACAATGTATAATAGATGATTGCAGGATTCCGCTATTTAGTAAAAAGGAGCAGACAACTCCCTGATGAGGATATGTCTGCTCCCGGTTGATCAAGCTTATGATCCGCATATCAGCCGGTCTAAACGGGCTGTGGTGCGGCTTGTCCAATGAACTGGACTATAAAATACATAATAAGTTACTCTTCTGTCTTGCCTTCGTCAGCTGCTTCTGCCGCTGCTGGTTCAGCAGCATCTGTATCAGCAGGCTCTTCAAGAACAAGCGGAGGTGAGATCCGCACGATCAGCGTATCTTCAGGGGTAAGGATCTCCCAGCCATCATGCTTCGGCAGATCGGAGACCAGCAATTGATCACCGATGTCGAGTCCGCTGATATCCACCTCGAAGGAAGCGGTCAGCTTGTCCGGCAAGGTACGGATATCCAGCTCATAGAGCTCTACCTGCTGGACGCCGCCGCTCTTGACACCGACAGGATCGCCGGTGAAGTGGAATGCAACCTTGGTGTCGAGTTCTGCCTTCATATCAATCTGCTGCAAATCTACATGGAGCAAAGAACGTGACAGCGGCTGGCGCTGTACTTCCTGAATGACCGCATTTTTGGAGCCTGAACCGGGGAATTCCACTTTCAGGATCGCCCGCGGGTTTTTGCCGAGAATCTCATTGAGTGTTTTGGCTTCTGCTGTAAAGGACTGGGTATCTGAACCTGCACCGTAGACGACGACCGGTACAAGGCCTTTGCTGCGCTGGGAAGAGGTAGAGCCGGATCTTTCTGTCAAGCGTACTGTGGTATTCATGATATTCCTCCTAAAGGTTTTTTAGCGGTGCATACTTTCAGGGGCAGCTTCTGATGCTGAACAAAGCTGGCCCTGCAAGCATCCGCCAAGTGGTGTCAGCATAGCTGCAAGTGATGGTTCTTCGTACAAAACTGGCTTATTGCTCAGGTAATAAAAAACAAGACCAATTAGATGTCTTAAGTCTAATCAGTCTCTTATTAACCATATTTGCCTGCTGTGGAATCAGTATAGCACTGGGAAGTAGGCAAGTCAAAATAGGTTGATATTCAATTTAAATCCATATTTAATATTTATTATACTAAATGACAGGCTACAAAATGTCCTGCGCCAGCGTCCCGGAACAGCGGAATCTCCGCCTTGCAGACCTCTACGGCAAAAGGGCAGCGCGTATGAAATTTGCAGCCTGAAGGCGGATTCGCCGGGCTTGGAATATCGCCTTTCAGCACGATCCGCTCCCGCTTCAGCCGGGGGACCGGCACGGGTACGGCAGACAGCAGCGCCTTCGTATAGGGATGCAGCGGATGCTGGAACAGCTCGTCCCTGGAGGCGGTCTCCACCATCGATCCCAGATACATCACGCCGATCCTGGAGCATAAATGCTCCACTACGCTAAGATCATGGGAAATGAACAGATAGGCAAGGCCTTTGCTCTGCTGCAGCTTGCTGAACAGATTGATAATCTGCGCCTGAATAGACACATCAAGCGCCGACACCGGCTCATCCGCAATAATCAGATCCGGGTTCAGGATCAGCGCCCGGGCAATGCCGATCCGCTGGCGCTGTCCGCCGGAGAATTCATGCGGGAAGCGGTCGATATGATAAGAAGATAAGCCGCAGGCCTCCATGGCCTCCAGCACCAGATCCCGCACCTCCCCCCTCGTGCATAATCCATGGTCCAGCAGCGCTTCGCCTATCGCATCGCCAACCCTCACTCTCGGATTAAGCGCACTGTAAGGGTCCTGGAAGATCAGCTGCATTTGCGGCCGGATCAGGCGCATGTCCGCAGCGGACAGGCTGTGGATATCCACTCCCTTGAACTTTACCTCACCGTCCGTTTTATCCGTCAGCCGCAGCACTGTCCGTCCCACCGTGCTTTTGCCGCTGCCGGATTCGCCGACAAGGCCGAAGGTCTCGCCTGGCTGAAGCGTAATGCTGATGTCGTCCACAGCCTTCACATGCCCCACTGTGCGGCCCAGCAGCCCTTGTTTTACCGGGAAGTACTTCTTCAGAGATTTAACTTCCAGCAGCGCTTCAGACATACACTTCCGCCTCCTCATACAGCCAGCAGGCTACCTTCTGCCCGCTTCCGGTTTCCTGCAGCTGCGGCTGGCGGGTGCGGCAGACGTCCATGCAATGTCCGCACCGGTCATGGAAGTAGCATGAAGGCTCAAGCGCAAGCGGACTGGGCACCTGGCCGGGAATGGAATAGAGCTCCTCCAGGCGCTGGCCCATGACGGGCTTGGACTTCAGCAGCCCCCGCGTATACGGATGCTTGGGATTCCGGAACAGCTCTACCACACCGCCCTCCTCAACGATCTGGCCGGAGTACATGACAATGACATAATCGGCCATCTCGGCCACTACGCCAAGATCATGGGTAATCAGCAGGATTGACATGCCCGAGTGCTCCTTGAACCCGCGCAGCAGATCAAGGATTTGCGCCTGAATCGTCACATCCAGCGCGGTCGTCGGCTCGTCCGCAATCAGCAGCTTGGGCCCGCAGGAGATTGCGATTGCAATCATAATCCGCTGCAGCATGCCTCCGCTCAGCTCGTGGGGATAGCTGCCCATAATCTGTTCCGGACGGGATATCCCCACCTGGGTGATCAGTTCAATGGCCCGGGCCCGGGCTTGCTTCTTGTTCATTCTGAGATGAACCAGGAGCGGCTCCATAATCTGCTCGCCAATTCTCATGACCGGATTCAGTGACGACATCGGCTCCTGAAAGATCATGGCGATCTCGTTGCCGCGGATGCTGCGCAGTGTATTTTTGTCGAGCCTTAGTAAATCTTCTCCCCGGAAATCAATGCTTCCCCCGGCAACCTTACCGCCCGGCTCCTCCACCAGCCCCATAATCGACATGGCGGTGACACTTTTGCCGCAGCCGGATTCACCGACAATGCAGACCGTCTCGCCTTCGCGGATACTGAAGCTTACCTCATCAACCGCGCTCACCTTTCCGTCCTCTGTGAAGAACACGGTGCTTAGACGGTCTATATTCATTAAAGGCTCCATCATTATGGCCACCTACCTCTTCTGTTTAGGATCAAGCACGTCTCTGAGGCCGTCACCAAAGATATTAATTGCGATAACCGTTGCAAAAATCGACAATCCCGGCGGAATCCACAGCCATGGGCGGTCCTGGAAATCGAGGATATTATTCGCCGCATCAATCATGTTGCCCCAGGTCGGCGTAGGCGGCATAACCCCCAGACCGAAGAAGCTGAGCACCGATTCACTGAGAATCGCTCCGCCGATATTCAGCGTTGCCATGACGATCAGCAGCGGAACAATATTCGGCAGCAGATGGCCAAAAAGCTTTCTGCGGTCGCGCAGACCCAGCACCACGGCGGCCTGCATGAATTCGCGTTCCCGCAGGCTGAGCATCTGTCCCCGTACCATCCGCGCCAGCCCCGGCCAGTTCACCATGCTCAGCATGAGCATGACGATGTACATCCGGTAATCCGTCGGAATCTTCCATTCCGAGAGCAGCGCACCGAAGATGAACAGCAGCGGAAGGCCGGGAATAGTCATCAGCAGATCGGCAATCCGCATAATGATCTGGTCCAGCAGACCGCCGTAATATCCGGCAACCGCACCGAGCAGCGCTCCCAGGAACACAGACAGCACCATTGAAGCCAGACCCACCGTAAGAGAGATACGCCCGGCTTGCATGACCCGGGTTAAGATATCCCGTCCCAGCGCGTCTGTCCCCAGCCAATGCTGCAGATTCGGGGCCTTGTTCATCATCGCCATATTGATTTTGTTATCCGTATACGGCGAGAAGAACGGTCCGATGAAACATAACACAAACATAAATAAGACCACCGCGAAGCCCGCCACCGCCAGCTTGTTGTGCAGAAGCCTCCGCAGGGATTGCCGGAACAGGGAAGATTTCCGCAGGTTGACCCTTGGGGCGGTTATTTCACTTACTCTGCTGTCAGCTGCCATAAGATCCTCCCCCTCCTATAACCGGACACGCGGATCAGCCACCCGGTACAGAATATCCGAGAGCAGTGTTCCGATTACGGTCAGAATAGCCAGAAACATCGTGAAGCCCATCAGCAGCGGGTAATCCCTAAGCCCGAAGGACTTCATATACAATTGGCCGATACCGGGCCAGTTAAAGATTTGCTCGATAATAATCGAACCCCCGAACAGCGCGGGCAGCTCGAAGCCGACCAGGGTAATGGCAGGCAGCAGGGCGTTGCGCAGTGCATGGGTGAACAGCACCTTCCGCTCCTTCAGCCCTTTGGCTCTGGCTGTGCGGATATAGTCCTGCTTGAGAACATCGATCATATTGCTGCGGAAATAACGGGTTAATGAGCCCAGACCCAGCAGCGTCATGACGATGACCGGCAGGGTCATATGATGCACCACTTCTTTGAAGTAGGCGAACCCGGTGGCATTGCTGCCCGTAGTCATCATTCCCCCCGGCGGCAGCCATTTCAGGTCAACGGCCAGAATCTTGATCAGGAACAGGCCGATGAAGAACGACGGGAGCGACATCGCCGCGAAGATCGCAATCATTACCAGCGTGTCGAACCAGGAGTATTGCTTGTAGGCAGAAATGACACCGATGATCACAGCGATCAGCCAGGTGAGGAACGTAGAGACAGCGGCCAGCAAAAAAGAATTCCAGATATAATCACCGAACAGCTGAAGCACCGGCTTCTGCTGGGCAAGTGAATATCCGAAATCCCCGTGAAAAGCATTGTTCATCCAAGTCCCGTAACGTTCCAGCACCGGCTTGTTCAGGCCGTAAATCTCCCGCAGCTCCGCTTTGCGCTCTGCAGTCAGCTTAATATTTCCGGTAATGAAATCACCCGGGGTAAGTGCATACAGGCAGAAGATCAGCAGCGATGCGGCAAACAGGATGATCAGCATATACAGCATTCTTTTGGTCAGATAAGTGCTCATGATCGGCTCCTTAGGATTCATCCCCTGCCCATGACGAAGGCAGGGGATGAACAATTCTTTATTTCAGAGTCCAGTTTGGCAGGCTGCCGGCAAGACCGATGAACGGGCTGACCGAAAGATTCTGGATGCGGCCGTTATAGGCATATACTGTTTTCTTGTAGTTGGTGAAAATAATCGGCAGTTCATCGTTGAACAGCTGATACAGCTCTTTATAGACTGCTTTGCGCTGTTCAATATCTGTAGTTGCCAGCGCTTTGTTGTACAGCTCCACGAATTTCGGATTCTCATAATCGGTGATTTCGCCGTCGAAGAACTGCATGAAGCCGTCCGCCGGATCAGTCAGCATACTGGTGGAGTAAGACACGAGATCATAATCCCCGCTCTCTGTCTTGGAGACCAGCGAGTTGAAGTCAGCGAAGATTTCCGGCTGGAAGTCGATGCCGAGCGCAGCGAAGTTCTCTTTGGCCACCGCGATGAAAATATCCGAGTTCTTGCTCTTGCTCGCCAGATAATGAATGCTCAGCGGCTTCCCGTCCTTCTCGCGGATACCGCCTGCCCCTACGGTCCAGCCTGCCTCATCCAGCAGCTTGTTCGCTTGGTCCGGATCATATTTATAAGGGTTGATCCCTTCTTCTGTATAGGACCAGGAGATCGGCGAAGCCGGAATGTTGGCCACAGCACCCGCGCCTTCAGCAGCATCTACATAGATGCTCTGCCGGTCCAGTCCATAGGCAATCGCCTGTCTGACCCGCTTATCCTTCAGCTGCTCATGCTTCAGGTTGACCTGCATGTAGCCGTAAGTGCTCGGGGTATAAGGAAGAATGTTTACATAACCCAGTTCCTTCAGCTTCCCGATATTTTCTTCCGTAGCCGGGAAGGACGCGTAGTCCACCTCACCCGTCTCAAGGAACTGCCAGGCATCGCCGGTCGTTGTTTTATAGATAAAGTGCTCTGTCTTCGGTTTGCCTTTGAAGTAGTTCTCATTGGCTACAAGACGGACCTCTTGTCCGGGAATGAATTTCTCCAGCTTATAAGGGCCGTCGCCCAGCGGCTTCTCATGCAGCTTCTTGATGTACTCCAGCTGGCCGAACTTATAGTCCTTGCCATAGTAAGCCTTCGACAGCACATTGGAGCCGAGAGTCACCAGCGCCGTAGCATTAGGCTGTTCCAGCGTAACCGATATTGTCTGCGGATCAATGACTTTAATGCCTTCTATAGTCTGGGCAGTTCCCGCTTTGTAGGCTTCGCCGCCCTTCACCTTCAGCGATGGAAGTGATGAGCCTCCGTCATAGGCTTTGTCGTACTGAATCGTCCAGGTGAACGCCACATCATCCGCAGTGAGCGGTGAGCCGTCGCTGAACTTCAGGTCTTTGTGCAGGTGGAACGTATATGTAAGCTGATCCGCCGATACCTCCCAGCTCTCGGCAAGCTCCGGGTTTGGCACACCCTTGTCATCTACCGTCACGAGAGACGCATAGAGCAGTGAAGATACATTGCCGTCATAGCCGCTCTCCTGGAAATAAGGGGTGAACGCCCCGCTCGGATCGGTAAGACCAACGATGATCGTATCGGTGCGCTTCTGGGCGACTGCGGGCAGCTTCGTAAGATCGGTTGCTGTAAAAGGCTCGCTGAGCGCACCGGCAGGTACAACCGCCGGGGATGCCGGTGCTTCCGTACCGCCAGCCGCTGCACCCGGATCAGCTGTTGCTGCCGTGTTTGCCGGGGTGTCCGTGGATGCTGCATCCGTGTTGCCGTTCTCCGAGCACGCGGACAGCAGCAGTGAACCGGCGATTAACAATGAGGATAATAAAAGCGTACTTTTTCTCATGACATCATCTCTTTTCTCTCCATTTTATAAATGCTAACAATTCCTACCCACTAAGTATGATTAAAGACCGATAGTTCACATTATAGAAAGTAAAAGTTGTTCTGTAAAGAGAGAACTTGAAATTAATTCTTCCCGAACAGAATAAAATTGGATGATCGCAGCAAAAAAGCCAAAATCTTCTCCATAACAGAAGTAGACTTTGGCTTTGGTGCGGTACAGGAATATTAGGCAACGCTATATTTACTTCAAATAAGCAAACAGCTGCTCATTCATCTGCTGAATGCCCTCAAGCCGCAGACTGTAAGAGGTGACGTTCTCCCCTTCGATATACGCATTCAGCAGACCGGCGCTCCGGAGACTGGAGATGTGATCATGGACAATGCCCTTGGACAGGCCGGCCTGTCTGGCAATTTCCGTGAACGATTTGCGTTCTCCGCCCAGTGACTTCAAGATCTTCAGCCGGCTCTTCTCGCCCAGACTGCGGAGCGTCCGGTGCATGGACGGCGAGATTTCCTCTTCAGCAATTTGAATTTTCCCGGCATAGTGACATATCGTCAGCGGACCAAAATTATAGATAATATTGATCGGCTGAAAGTGAAACTGCGGGATCAGCACAAGCCTGCGCAGACCGTCACCCGGCATGAAATAGAATCCGTTTGTAGTCTTATTCACAAAATCGGCTACCGGGCTGCCGGCCAGCGCCTGTCTCCGTTCCTCCGCATGCTGCTGCAGCTTCTTAATGATATCCGGACTACAGCTGCTGAAGTATTGCCGGTTCCACTCCGACAGCAGGAAGACCATGCGGCTGCGGTACTGCTCCATTTGTACCGGGAATACACTGACATAACCTGCGAGAGCCTCGTACATCTCTCCTACGGACAGGCCTTCCAGCCACTCCAGCACACGCTCCACGCTGTCTTTGTCCGGACACAGATAGATCAGCAGATTAAGCAGCTTCCAGTCATTGTCGAGATCTGTCTCCTCCAGTGCTTCCAGCAGTTCGGGACTTAAGCCGCGTGATACTTCTGCCGCCCAGGGTGTACCCAGATCTATCTTTTTACTACCCTTCTTGCATATAAACGTATGTATACTGCTGATTAATTCATATACCGGCTGAAAATGAACCTCAACCTCGTAATCCATGGCTATTCCTCCTGATGCAACTTCTATTCGTTACAGCGTTAGTGCCTTAATCTTAGGGCATCGGGAAGCCAATGTGCAAGTCATTCCGCTTTTACTGACCTTGTATGGAATACGCATGTTATATTGCTGGCATTCCTGCCATGCCTTTTCTCGCTTTTTGCCGGGCAGGGTAGTAAAATATAGGCAATACACCGGAATGGAGTGAAGAAACATGGAACAGATTGCTAAGGGAGAAGGACGTTTCTATATAGCTGGTGACGGTAAGGACCTTGCCGAGATTACATACAGAACGGAAGAGGCTACAGGTAACCTCGTGATTGATCATACCTATGTCTCCGAAGAGCTGCGCGGTCAGGGTGCCGGGGAGAAGCTTGTGCGGGCGGTCGTTGACCTGGCCCGGGAAGAGAAAGTTAAAATTGTGCCTGAGTGCCCGTATGCGGCCCATCAATTCGAGAAGCACACGGAGTACCGGGATCTGCTGACATAGGGGGAAGATAGATTGACTACGGCTGATACACTGAAAGAAATTGAAGAACTGCAGCAGCGCTGCGAGCAATACGAAGGCATCACACTCAAACTGAATTGGGACATGCTGCGGCTCCCGGCGGGAACAGGTGGAGTGGAATGGCTGGTGACCTATGAAGAGGAGCTGCTGGTCGGCTTCATCGGGTTATACAATATCGGCGGAGACATGGAAGTCTGCGGCATGGTACGGCCGGGATACCGCCGCCGGGGCATCTTCAGCTCGCTCTGGCAACGGGCGCAGACCCTCATCTCACGCAGTAAGATTAAGACTCTGCTGTTGAATACGCCCGCGGCCTCAGCCTCAGGTACTGCCTATCTGAAGACACTGCAGCTGGAATTCAGCCACGCGGAATTTCAGATGAAATGGGATGGCGCAGCCAAGAATCGGGGGGCCTCTGAAGCAAGTTCAGCCGCAGGTAACGTTATGTTACGGCCTGCACGTGCCGACGAGACTCCGGTATTAATCGCCTTCGACTGCGACGGATTCAACATGACGGAGGAAGACGCCGCCGAAACGTACACGCAGCTTGAGCTCGAAGGCTCCCAGGAGCATATCATTATTGAAATGAACGGACAGCCTGCCGGCAAAATGCGGCTGTGGTCCGAAGACAACGAGACCTGGATCTATGGTCTTACCGTAGACAAGAATCTGCGCGGCCTCGGCATCGGCCGGAGTGCCCTGATGCAGACTATTGAACGGGAACAGCGGAATTACAACGGTGTGAACCTTGAAGTTGCCTTGGATAATCCCAATGCGCTGAAGCTCTACGAGAGCTGCGGGTTCGTTATTCTGAACCAGCAGGATTACTACCGTGCTGCGCTCTGAACCTTAAGGCCAGCCTAGCCGGCCGGTTCAACAACAGATACTAATTGCAGTTAACAGACCATGAAGCATTCTTTCCTCCGGGCCGGATCAGCCCTCAGGCAAGGATGCTTTTTGTTGTTTTTTGATGTCCTTATGTTACCTCAAGGTACCTATATGACCTCAAAGTGCGTACTGTTCAGCACTCCTGAGGCAATACATAATGATGGCATACTATGGCGAAGGAGAGCTGCACATGAACCCTATGGATTCAGACTTACGTAAAACAGCACTTGTAATCGGCGCGAACGGCGTCATCTGGCGCAACCTGATCGATCATCTGGCTGTGCTTCCCGATTGGGATATCATCGGCGTGTCGCGCCGCGGAGGGCTGGACACCAGCCGTGTGCGTTATATAGCTGCGGATTTACTCGACCCGTCGGAGAGCCGGCGGAAGCTTGGCGGCCTGGCGGAGGTGACGCATATTTTCTATGCCGCTTATCAGGACCGGCCTACCTGGGCAGAGCTGGTCCCTCCTAATCTGGCTATGCTTGTTCACGCGGTTGAGGCGGTCGAACCTGCTGCGCAACAGCTCCGGCACATCAGCCTCATGCAGGGATATAAGGTATATGGCGCGCATCTTGGCCCGTTCAAAACACCGGCACGCGAAACCGACGCCAATCATATGCCGCCTGAATTCAATATTGCGCAGCAGGATTATCTGGAAGAGAAGCAGTCTGGAAAAAGATGGACCTGGTCGGCACTGCGGCCTTCCGTCGTCTGCGGATATGCTCTCGGCAATCCCATGAACCTGGCGATGGTAATCGCCATTTATGCCTCCATGTCGAAGGAGCTGGGAATTCCGCTGCGCTTCCCCGGCAAGCCGGGCGCCTATCACAGCCTGCTTGAGATGACAGATGCCGGTCTGCTGGCCAGAGCAACGGTGTGGGCAGCAACGGAACCGCGCTGTGCCAATCAGGCCTTCAATATTACCAACGGCGATCTGTTCCGCTGGAACGAGCTATGGCCCAAGATTGCCTCCAGCTTCGATCTGGACACGGCGCCCCCGCTCCCGATGTCCCTCTCAATGGCCATGCAGGACAAAGAGCCGCTCTGGAACCGGATGGTCGAGAAATACGGACTGGAGCCGAACAGCTATGCTAGTGTCTCCTCGTGGGCCTTCGGTGATTTCGTATTCTCCTGGGACTATGACTTCTTCGCCGACAGCACCAAATCCCGCCGCGCAGGGTTCCTTGAGTTTATGGATACGGAAGCCATGTTTATGGACATCTTCGCGGATCTCCGCCACCGACGGATCATTCCCTGATCCGCGCAGAACAGCCGGTCTCTGAAATTCAGAGACCGGCTGTTCTATTCTTCCTTCTGCGGTTGGGAGAGTACAACTGCCGTATCCCCGTACACCCTATAGACATGGGCATCGCCCCATCTGCACATCAGATGCAGAATCTCCTTGAGGCTCCAGCCGTAGTCGGTCAGCTCATACTCCACTCTGGGAGGCACCACATTATACGAGGTTCTTGTGATCACCCCGTCCGCTTCCAGCTCCCGCAATTGCTGCGTCAGCACCTTTTGTGTAATGAACGGCATCTGGCTGATGAACTCCCCGTTGCGCTTCTTCCCAAAGGTGAGCAAGAACAAAATGACCGGCTTCCACTTGCCCCCAATCACTTCGAGTGTTGCTTCCACTCCGGTGTTGTAGGTTCTAATTCCTTCAGACATAAGCCAAGGACACCTCCTGTGGCTTAACCATATCTTCTTTGAACGCCCCCTGCAAGGATTACGCTGAAGTTCTCCTGTCTACATCAGGCCGTATCCGCGAAGGATAGGCTCATCCCGGTCGTTCCTGCGGCTGCCATATTTCATGCAGCCTTCCGCATGCTCTTCCCGTTCCAGGAACACAGACAGCAGGCGCACATAGTCGAGCGACTCCTGAAGCGGGATACCTGCTCCGTCAAAGATATGCCGCCGTCCATCCAGAAGCGAATAGATTCCGATTGTCTCTGCCGGTTTCCCATAGGCCTGATGACAGAAGACGCTGGCCATATGCAGAAAGCCGGTGATGACATCTTCATTCCCGCTCACCATGAATTTCTGGATATTCAGACAACGCTCTTCCTGCCCCGAGCTCCAGGCGAGCTGAAAAATCATCGCCAGTTCAATTTCAAGCTCCGGCACAGGAACATGCCACTGTTCATACAGCATCACCGGAATCTCACCGGTGTGATTGCCGGCAACAATCCGCATCAGCTCATCGGCAACCGCTTGCTTGATATCCCAATAATGCATCAGGGAAGGAAAAGCATGACCCTTCGGCGGCCAGCGGCGCTCCAGCAGAAATTGCACAGGCGTCTCCCGGCGCACCTCAGGCTGCAGAGTGTAGAAGTCATTAAGCGTATGTCCGACCGCGTACTGGACCTGCTGTCTCCAGCGGGGAACTCCCGTGGCCGGAGCTCCGCTGCCGTTCATCTCCGCTCCGCCCAGCATGATATGCTCCATCCGGAAATCATTCAGCCGGCTGTAGCGGACAGTCCCTGCATCCTGCATCTTTCCTGCGAAGCATCCTGCCCCGGCGCCCATCCTTAAGAAACCGCCGCGCAGGTCTCAATGAACTGGCGTCCGAAGCTGCGGCAGGCGTCTTTCTCTGCTGCGTTCGGCCCGTACTCAATCTTCAGGCTGGCCTGTACGATCTCGGCACCGCGTTCCTTCAGCTTCTCTTCAATCTGATCAACCGCTCCGCAGTAGATTTCATAACCGGTATCTCCGCTTCCGAAGGCGGCAGCCTTGCAGGAGCTGAGGTCGAGCTCATCCATCTCTTCATAGAAGTCAAGGAATTCATCCGGCAGCTCGCCGTCCCCCCATGTATACGCACCCAGCAGCACAGCCTCGTAAGCCTTTATCTCATCCGCATTGCAGTCAGTGACCGATTTCAGTACGGCCTCTCCGCCTGCCTGGCGTATTCCTTCCACAATCAGTTCAGCGATTTCCTCCGTATTGCCTGTCAGGCTGGCATATGCCACTAGCACCTTAGCCATCACTCTGTCCTCCCAAGGTAAATATGAAATGTATTCTGTATAGTCCATCTCAAAAGGCAACCATGTTTTGCTAATCTCATTCTATTTGATAATGATTATCATTGTCAATATTTTAAAAGCTGGCCGCTCCGGGAAATTAGGCATACTTGTCCCCGATAACAGAAGCAGCGGCAATGCCGGACTTGAACTGCTGTCCGGCATTGCCGCTGATCTTTATCCATATTTTCAGATGAAATGCATAAAAGAATGCCTAACCTATTCTCCTTTGCCGTCCGAACAAATTTCGATAAAAGTGATTAATATCCGCCTTCCAGCAGGGTAATGCCGTTGCCGTCCGGATCACGGAAATTCATTTCTTTCCCGCCGTATTCCATCGTCACCGGAGGCTGACAATCCAGTCCTTTCCCCTTCAGCTGCTCATAAGTTTCGTCCAGGCTGCTGCAGGAGAATACCAGATTAACGACTCCTGTCGTGTGCTTGCCCCATTTGCTCTCGTTCCAGATAATCAGCCCCGGCTGGCTGCGGTCGAAACCAATCTTCGCGCCGTCATACTGTCCAAAGCCTTCAAAAGGAATCGGGACTCCCAGTACCTCGGAATAGAAGGCCGCGAGCGCCGCCGGGTCCTTGCTGTACAGATTGATGCCGTCAAAACTTGTAATCATAATTTAAATCTCCTTCCGCTCAGTAGCTCTAATATGATCCGGCTGTAGTTAGCCTGTCTGACCTCATTGTACTTCTGTCCTGCCAGGCCTGTATTGCAAAAAAACGACATTCAGCTCCGCGCATAGCTCAGCGCATCCAGCGGTGTTCTGCCGGCAAATTTCCGGAAATTGTTGATGAAATGGGACTGATGGCTGTAGCCGTAGGCAAAGACAATATCCTGCAGCCCGCCTCTGTGCAGCGGTGTCCGGTACAGCTCCAGCCAGACATTCTGGAAGCGGACAAGATCTGCCACTTTTTTGGGCGGAAGTCCGATATGCTGGCGGAACAGGCGTTCAAGCTGGCGGCTGCTGAAGCCTGAGCTAAGCTCAAGCTCCCTTACGCTCACCACCCCGCGGGACTTAAGCATCCTGTGGACAGCGTTCATCATCCCGTCACTGCTGCGGCCGGCAATCTCCAGCCTCCGCAGCAGGAATAATTCTGCGAGGGCAATGCGTTCAGACATCGTGCGCGTTCCCCGCAGCTTATCCCCCAGCTCCATACGGAACGAACGGAAGTATTGCTCCACCGGAACGTGGACATTCAGTACATCCTGCAGCTGCTCATCTGCAAACAGATGAACCGCCCAGAAATGAAAACGGATAGCGAAACGCTGTCTCCCCGCAGGCTGCCGGGCTTGTCCCGCCTCAAACGGGGTGTCATTTATGCCGCAAAATATTCCGTCAGCCTCCCCTGTACGCTCATCCCATTCCCATATGATATCCATACAACTGTCCGGTATGATCGTTTCCGTCCGCTTACTGAAAGTACTTTCACATTCACTTTCACTTATAACCGCTCCGTTATGCCCTTCTGCAATTTCAACGGATTGCGCTTCCTGCTGCTCACCCGGCGGCGGTACAGTCCCCCAGAAACAGCGGATGTACGGCTGCAGCAGCCTGCCGGGCAGATACTCGCCGCCCCCGGCCGGGTTCGCGGTGATCGGGTAATACAGCTCCGAGAGGTTGAACATAGCATCCGGCCTCACCTTCGTAATGCTTATATTACAGAGGACGGAATTAGCCGTTCATCTGCGCCTAAGCTCATATATTTTATAACCGACTGTAGTAACTTCATTTATGGGTCTAACTCCAGCACCACCCTCGCGTAATCTGATCATACACAATTAGTGCAAGATCTGCCAGCAGCACTACCGTCCAGATTACCCTGACATTTGCTTTTCGCCATTTTCATGGAACATTCTGCCGCCTAAGATTTTTTACAATATTATACATAGATGAACTCTTGGCTAAAATGAGAAATAGTCGCAGCTTTGCAACCTTTATGTTTGTAGCAGCGTGCTTATATGTTGTACAATAAAGGCTAAATGACTTTTTGAAGGATGGATTAATAATGTATATAGCAAGTGACTGGAAGGACTATGAAGTGATTGATACCGGAGGCGGAGAGAAGCTTGAACGCTGGGGCGATATTATGCTGCGCCGCCCGGACCCGCAGATCATCTGGCCGCTGGCCAGCGAGAGTGCCAAATGGCGTGATGTGCACGGACACTATCACCGCAGTTCCGCCGGGGGCGGACAATGGGAAATGAAGAAAAGCATTCCGGATGACTGGAAAATCAGCTACGGCAAGCTGAAGTTCCATCTCCGTCCAACGAACTTTAAGCACACGGGTCTCTTCCCTGAGCAGGCAGCCAACTGGCGCTGGATGATGGACAAGATCGCTGCGGCTAACCGCCCGATTTCCGTGCTTAACCTGTTCGCATATACCGGCGGAGCAACCGTTGCAGCGGCTAGTGCCGGAGCTTCCGTAGTACATGTCGATGCCGCTAAGGGCATGGTTCAGTGGGCCAAGGAGAATGTAGCCTTGTCCGGGCTTGCCGACAAGCCGGTCCGCTACATTACAGATGATGTGTTCAAGTTCGTGCAGCGTGAACAGCGCCGCGGCAGCAAATATGATGCAATTATTATGGACCCGCCTTCCTACGGAAGAGGCCCGGGCGGTGAAATGTGGAAGCTCGAAGCCAGTCTCTATCCGTTCCTGGAGAGCTGCATGGAGATTATGAGCGACCGGCCTTTGTTCATGCTGATTAACTCCTACACAACGGGCATTTCGCCTACCGTACTGCGCAATATGCTGTCAATGACCATGGGCAAGCGCTACGGCGGCAAGCTTACCTCCGGTGAGATCGGACTGCCGATTACATCCTCCGGCATGAATCTGCCTTGCGGAATTCTGGGCCGCTGGGAGGCGTAAGCCATGACTGCGCAGAACAACGGAACAACCGGGAAGTCCGGCGGCGGACAGTCCCGGTTCGAGATTTTATATGAGGACAACCATCTGCTCGGCATCGTGAAGCCTGTTAACATTCCGGTGCAGGAGGATGCTACAGGCGATGCGGATCTGCTGACCCTGCTGAAGGAAGATGTGAAGGAACGTTACGCCAAGCCGGGGAATGTCTTCATGGGCCTCGTTCACAGGCTGGACCGGCCTGTAGGCGGCGCGATGATCTTCGCCAAGACCTCGAAGGCAGCCTCACGGCTGTCTGAGAGCGTCCGCACCCACGCCTTCCACAAGGTGTACCTGACCGTCGTTCATGGCAAACCCCCTGCATCCCAGGGACGGCTGATTAATACGCTGCTGAAGGATGAGCGGAGCAACACGGTCAGTATTGTCCGCAAAGGAACACCGGGCGGCAAGGAAGCGATTCTCGATTATACGGTACTCGGCAGCGCTGAGGGCTACACCCTGCTCAAGATCGATCTGCTTACCGGACGCTCCCACCAGATCCGCGTACAGCTGAGCGGCATCGGCTGCCCGCTGTACGGAGATCAGAAGTATGGTGCCGCAGTGAACAGACCCGGACAGCAGATTGCGCTGTGGTCAGCACTGGTCGGGTTCCCGCATCCGGTGACCAAAGAGGAAGTTGAATTAATCTCCCTGCCTCCTCAGACCCATCCCTGGAATCTGTGGACCCCGCAGAACCAAAAGCAGGCTATCCGGTAACGGACAGCCTGCTTTTGTGTGTATGCATATATATGAGGTCAACACTGGACATCTATTAAGGAGTCGAACCTTCCGGAGCCGGAGCGGGAGCTACCGCCATCTTCCCCATCAGATAGAGCAGCAGCTGCTGGTTATGTGATGAAATGGGATCGAGCGCTTCGGCAAAAAAATCACTGCGGATCTTCAGTCCGCGCGAGGTCTCGTTCTTGCCTGTCTCGGTGATGCTCACCCAGACGATCCGCCTGTCGGAGGCATCTCGTTCACGGATAATGAGATTATGCTTCTCCATCCGGTCAAGCAGCATAGTTACAGCCGCCGGGCTGGTGGCCAGATGCGGAGCCAAATCAGAAGGTTTCATCGCGTCACGTTCCTGCAGCAATTCCAGTACGGTAAGCTGGGCATCGGTCAGTGTAGGGGCAAGCTTGCTATCCATATGTAGCTTATAGTCCTTTAATATCTTATGCCAGATTTTACTGAATTCAGTGGAGTGCACACTTATTCCTTCCTTTCCCTGCGGATCTCTATCCGGTATACCTAAACATTTTCGCGAAAAAAATTCCATTTCCTGCAAAAAAAAAATAAAATCACGGCCGCTAGTGAATTTGAGATATGTAGTTACAGATTTCTTCATGAACCCGCTGTTTGTGGTGGAGATGGAGTGACTGCTGGTTTAACGAAAACTCCGCACAAATCCTGCATGAAATACAACATTCCCCTTATGATTTCGGCCTTAAATCTAGAATTGTTGTATAAAAGGCAGCCTTCCCCATCTATAAAGAACCTTAGCGGGGGTTATTCTTGTATTTCATACAACAACCTATGCATACACTGGTATCCATGAATCAAAGTTGTAATACCTGCAACATTAGGCATTCTATACACTACTTGACGTGACTCGGAGCGAACCGTGTAATTCTCCGCTGCCTGACCATACTTGTAAATCCCGCTAATACAAATAAATGGCGTTCGGAGCTCTGTAGACCAGAGCAGCCGAACGCCGTTTGAATTATTTAATATTCTAAGCTTCTGCCCCGGCTATTTAACTGCGGGGTACAGGCTGATGATCTCATCCTTCTTCTCGACAGCAACCAGCTGCTTGCCGATGGAACGGCGCTCACCAAGCGGTGCCGATTCGGAGGAGAAGGCATGAACCGCACCGCTCTGGGTGATGGCGGTCAGCTCCAGCGGCTCCTTGCAGTAGAAGGCCCCCACAAGCCTGCTGCCATTCGGGCGAACCCGTTTGCCTTCTTTGAACTCGAATGTCGGCATCCCTTTGCCTCCGCGGCTCTGGGAAGGGTAATCCAGCAGCAGAGAGCGTTTGGCGTAGCCAATCTCGGTAACCGCAAGAATCTCCCCTTCGTCCTCACTGACCCAGAAGCTGGAGACGACCTCGTCGCCTTCTCGCAGCTGAATCCCTCTTACCCCTGTGGCCACACGGCCCATAGGGTTGACTTCACTCTCCCGGAAGCGGATGCTCATCCCTTCACGGGTCACAAGCACGATGTCCTTGTCTCCGCTGCTCAGCGCCACTGTAATGATCTCATCACCGTCAGCTACCTTACAGGCGGCAACGGCTCCGGAACGGCTTGTAGAGTACTCCTTGAGCTCTGTACGCTTCACCTGTCCCTTACGGGTGACAAAGACCAGACTTGCCAGCGGGTCCTCCAGGTTGCCGACCGGCAGCACACTGACAATGCCATCGCCCTTGGCGAGACCGATCACGTTCACGATCGCCGTACCAGGCTCCTTCCATTTGAATTCCGGTATCTGATGAACCGGAAGCAGGAAGTATTGGCCCTTGCGGGTGAACACAAGCAGGCTGTCCCGGGTATTCAGGTCCAGCAGCCTGACGATATGGTCGCCGTCCTTGACACCCGATGAGTGGCGCTCTCCGCCTGAACGGGTGAAGGATGGCATGCCTGTCCGCTTGATATAGCCACCCTCTGAAATGGCGACCAGCACATCCTCCGCATTCACGAGAACCTCCATGCTGACCTTCAATTCCTCCACTTCACCCTGAATCAGCGAACGGCGGTCGATCCCGTATTTATCACGGATCTCCAGCAGCTCTTTGCGGATGACGGCAACCAGCTTCTTGTCACTGTCCAGAATGCCCTGCAGGACAGCAATCTTGGCATGCATCTCATCAAGCTCCTTCTGGAGCGAATGAATCTCCAGATTGGTTAACCGGTACAGCTGCAAGGTAAGGATGGAATCGGCCTGGCGTTCGCTGAAGCCGAACATCCACACGAGATTATTCTGGGCATCCTGGCGGTTCTTCGACGCCTTGATTGCGGCGATCACTTCATCCAGAATGTTCAGAGCCTTAACCAGCCCTTCCAGAACATGGGCCCGATCCTCTGCCCGCTCCAGATCAAACTGGGTGCGGTGGGTAACCACTTCACGCTGATGGGCGATATAGGCTTCAAGGATCGACTTCAGGCCGAGCTGCTGAGGAGCCTTGTTAACGATGGCCACCATGTTGAAGTTGTAGGTGATCTGCAGATCGGTTTTTTTGAGCAGGTAGGCCAGAATACCATTCGCATCGGCTTCCTTCTTCAGCTCCACCACTATCCGCAGACCTTCACGGCCGCTCTCGTCGCGGACTTCGGCGATGCCTTCGATCTTCTTCTCCAGGCGGATATTCTCCATGGAGGTCACGAGCCGCGACTTCACAATCTGGAAGGGAACCTCGGTAATAACGATCTGCTGCTTGCCGCCGCGCAGGTTCTCAATCTCCGTCTTCGAGCGCAGATAGATGCGGCCTTTACCTGTACGGTACGCGTCCATAATGCCGTCGCCGCCCATAATCGTTCCGCCTGTAGGGAAGTCGGGACCTTTGATGAAGGTCATGATGTCCTCCAGCGCGATGTCCGGCTTCTGCATGACAGCGATACAGGCATCGATGACTTCACGCAGGTTATGCGGCGGAATTTCCGTAGCGAACCCGGCAGAGATCCCGCTTGTCCCGTTGACAAGCAGATTCGGATAACGGGATGGAACCACGACCGGCTCCTTTGCCGTATTATCGAAATTGTCCTTGAAAAGCACGGTGCGTTTCTCAATATCACGCATCATCTCCAAAGCGATTGGAGACAGGCGCGCTTCTGTATAACGCATTGCTGCTGCAGGGTCATCATCCATCGAACCCCAGTTGCCGTGTCCGTCGACAAGCACATGTCCCAACTTCCAGGGCTGAGCCATCCGGACCATCCCGTCGTAGATTGAGGAATCTCCATGGGGATGGTAGTTACCCATGACGTCACCGACTGTTTTGGCCGACTTGCGGTATGGCTTATCCGGCGTGTTGCCTGAGTCGTACATCGCATACAGAATCCGGCGCTGCACGGGCTTCAGCCCGTCGCGGACGTCCGGAATCGCCCGGTCCTGAATGATATATTTGGAATACCGGCCAAATCGGTCACCAACGACCTCTTCCAGAAAAGCCGGCAAAAATTGCTCTGATAAACTGCTCATTCACTTTTCACCTTCTGTTCCTCAATCTGTCCACGTTTGTAATGATTGATGATCTGACTGCTGCGCGCCTGAGATTGGGATTCCCTCAAAACGAAATCGTAATTTGGATAGAAGATATGAACATAACTGCGGTGAGTTTTGGACTTTCGGACGCTGTTGTCCCCCAGATTTCTTGATCCTTACCGCTTTTATATAAATTAAACTTGTAATTTTTCTATAGGGATTACCGTGACTCCAGAGAATGTTTGGCCCTCCGGCCGCTGTTGTCTGCAGATTTCTTGAATTTAACCCGCTGTTCGCGGTGGAAATCCGCAGACAAAGGCGGACGCTGACGCTCCTACAGTTCCAAAATTCTCCTCCGCCACTTTTCCCTTTTTAGTATATTTTCAAGTTCAATCTATATAGCGGTGAAAATCCGGAAACAAAGGCGGACGCTGCACTCCTATAGTTCCAAAATCCCCTCCGTCACTTTCCCCTCTATCAGTTTAACAATTCCTAGTTCGGCAATCCGCGAATATCCCATTCGCTGCGCTTAAAGCAATCATCAAAAAATTAAAAACAGCGGAAGTAATCGTCACTTCCCGCTAACCTCTACTCTACTATTTCTGTAAAGTCGACGTTCTCGACAATCCAGCGCTTACGCGGATCAACCTTGTCGCCCATTAGTGTTGAGACACGGCGTTCCGCCTTGGCGGCATCCTCGATCTGCACCTGCAGCAGCGTGCGCGAATCCGGATTCATCGTTGTTTCCCACAGCTGATCAGGATTCATCTCACCGAGTCCCTTGTACCGCTGCAGCTCGAAATTCTTGCCGAATTCCTTCAGGTAATTCTGCAGCTCCTCATCGCTCCAGGCGTAGCGGACTGTTTCCAGCTTACCCGATTTACGCGTCAGCTTATACAGCGGCGGCTGGGCAATGAAGACCTTGCCGGCATCGATCAGAGGCTTCATATAGCGGTAGAAGAAGGTCAGCAGCAGCACCTGAATATGCGCACCATCCGTATCGGCATCGGTCATAATGATAATTTTGGAATAATTGCTGTCTTCCACGGCAAAATCAGGACCAATGCCCGCACCAATCGCCGATATAATCGCCTTGTATTCATCGTTCTTCAAGATATCCAGAAGCTTGGCCTTCTCCGGGTTCATAGGCTTCCCCTTCAGAGGAAGAATGGCCTGAATCTTCGAATCACGGCCCTGCTTGGCTGAGCCTCCGGCGGAGTCACCTTCTACAATGAAGATTTCGGTACGCGTGACATCCTTGGACTGTGCAGGCGACAGCTTGCCGCCAAGATTCGAGCTCTCGCTGCGTTTCTTGCCGCTGCGGATTTCATCGCGGGCTTTGCGGGCCGCTTCGCGCGCCTTGGACGCCTGAATCGATTTCTTGAGCAGGCTCTGCGCGACCTGGGGATTCTCCTCGAGGAAGCGCGCCATTTTCTCCGAGACAATAAAGTCCACGGCACTGCGGGCAGAAGCACTACCCAGCTGATCCTTCGTCTGTCCGACAAATTCCACATCCGACATCTTAATGCTGATGACCGCCATCATTCCCTCACGGAGATCATTACCCTCAAGATTCTTATCCTTCTCCTTAAGCAGCTGCGTCCGCCGGGCGTAGTCATTCAGCACACGGGTATAAGCTGTCTTGAAGCCGGTCTCATGCGTCCCGCCGCTGCGCGTAGGAATCGAGTTGACGAAAGAAGCAATGGTCTCCGTGTACCCCGCATTGTATTGCAGCGCAATTTCCACTTCAATCTCATCCTTCTCGGAGCTGAAATGAACCACATCATGCAAGACATCCTTGCCCTCATTGAGGAACTGTACAAACTGGCTCGCGCCGCCCTCATAAAAGAACTCATCCTGCCGTCCGCTCCGCTCATCGCTGAGGTTGATCCGCAGGCCCGAGTTCAGGAAGGCGATCTCCTGCACCCGTTCCGCGAGTGTGTCGTAATTCAGTGAAATGCCAGTCGGGAAGACGCGAATATCCGGCTTGAAGGTGATCTTCGAACCGGTCTTATTCGTATTCCCCAGTACCTCAAGGCCAGTCACAGGCTCGCCGACATGTTCTTTCCCGCTTTTGTCGACCCAATATTCGAAGCGTTGCCGGTGGATCTTGCCTTCACGGTAAATCTCCACTTCCAGCCACTCGGACAAAGCATTGGTTACTGATGCCCCTACGCCATGCAGACCGCCCGATTTCTTGTAGCCGGAGCCTCCGAATTTACCACCCGCATGCAGAATGGTGAAAACAACCTGCGGAGTCGGCACTCCCGTCTTGTGCATTCCGGTCGGAATTCCCCGTCCGTTGTCAATTACGGTGACCGATCCGTCCTTGCGGAGTGTAATATCAATCTTCGAGCAAAACTTGGCCAAATGCTCATCTACGGCATTGTCCACTATTTCCCATACTAAATGGTGCAGTCCCGAGGAACTCGTACTGCCAATATACATGCCGGGCCGTTTGCGGACCGCAACCAGACCTTCGAGCACCTGAATGTCGTCAGCATCGTATCCAGTCCGGCCCACTTCGGCGTTCTTAGAGACTTTTGCAAACATATCGATCTGTTCGAGCATTCATGCTCCTCCTTCTTGTGTCTTACTATCTCTATAAAATGCAAACAAACGTTTTCGTTCACTTTGTACATTCTAATTCAAAATATCCCGTTTCGTAAAGACGGCGAATGAAATGATTACTGCAGCCAGTCCCCAAATCGCCAATACCGCCATCGAAAATGCCAGTGTCATGCCCTCAATCGGTGCGGGAGTACCTGCTAAATACCCGGTAAGCTCCATATTAACCATAAATAAATATTTGGCCGCAGTCCAGGCAGAAGCCATATTCGTCAGGATCGTGCCTGCAATCAGCGCCGCCATCATCACCACTATACTGGCTGCCGTACTGCGTACCAGAACCGACACCATGAAAGCCAGCAGAGCAACAACTACGCTGACGAACCAGATCAAACCGCCCTGCATCAGCAGGTATTTCCATTGCGGCACAGCGTGAACCGTGGTCATATCGACCGTATCCCCGCTCAGCTGGAAGCCTGTGAACACCGGAACATTGAATCCTTTGTATCCAAAGGCCAGCCCCGACACCAGATAGCTGATGATAAAAGCAGACAGGACGATTAAGGAGACAAACATCATGAGGGCCGTCATTTTACTGAACAGCACCTTCCAGCGTTTGACCGGACGCGTCAGCAGCATCTTGATCGTTCCTGTCGTTCTCTCCCCGGAGACCAGATCCGAGGCCACCGCCATAATCAGCAGCGGAATGAACAGGGACACGGAATTGTCCAGAAACTCACGGGTAAAGGTAACGCCGCTCGGCTCGTTCGGGTTCACATCGTGATCCAGATAATACTGCAGCTGCTGGACAAAAATCCGCCGGTACGACTTCCATTCTTCCGGAATCCGGTCGCTGCCGAGGGAGTTCTGATTATCGGTGATCTGCTGCTGGACCTCCAGCCTCCAGTCAGAGTTAAACTTATCCCGGCTGCGTTCCGCTATACGCATCTGTGCATAGGTAAACATAGGCACAAGCACAAGCAGAATGAGCAGGATGACATAAAACCGTTTCTTTTTTATGATTTTGAGGCACTCATTGCGGATGAGCGGCAGCAGGTTAGTCAATAGTTTCACCTTCCGTTAGCTTCAAGAATAGCTGTTCCAGTGTAGGGTTGATTTTATGCACAGCCCGGACCTCAACCTCTCTAGTAACCAGTACGGCGACAATTTCCGGGATTAAATCCTCCTCCATAACCGTGATCAGGGAATTCACTCCCATGCCTGCGATAATGGAGTCGTCCAGTGTTACCTCATCCAGCTCCAGCAGATGGATATCCGGCCGGCCGTTTAATAGTTCTCTAGCCCGATTCAGCGGCTCCAGCTCCCACAGGACGTATGGAGAATTGCGGGCAACCAGCTCGTCCACACCGCCTACGGCGAGTACCCGCCCTTTACTGATGATCGCCACACGGTCGCACAGCAGCTGAATCTCGCTCAGCAGATGGCTGGAGACGAACACGGCAAGCCCTTCATCCGCCAGCTTGCGGATGAATTCGCGCAGCTCCTTGATGCCCTTCGGGTCCAGACCGTTCGTCGGCTCATCCAGAATCAGCAGCCGTGGCCGGCCCAAAAGTGCCTGGGCAATGCCCAGCCGCTGGCGCATCCCCAGTGAATACGTGCTTACCTTGTCATGAATACGCTGATCCAGCCGTACAATATCCACTACCTCGGCAATTCTCGCCTTGTCCACACCGGGCTGCATGCGGGCGAAATGCTGCAGGTTCTCCCAGCCTGTCAGATACGTATACACCTCGGGATTTTCGACGATGGAGCCGACGTATTGCAATGCTTTTTCCGGGTCACGGTTCACATTGTAGCCGCAGACGGTAATTGTTCCTTCACTTGGCCGGATCAGGTCAACCAGCATGCGGATTGTTGTGGTTTTGCCGGCCCCATTGGGACCGAGGAAGCCGAAAATCTCGCCTTTCCGGACGTCAAACGTAACATCATCTATGATCCATTTGCGGCCGATTTTTTTGCGGACCCCTTGTACGGACAGGACTACCTCGCCGGAGGCTTCGTGCATTTGTTTAGCCATCTCTATACAACTCCTTGCTGCGGTCATTTCTGTTCAGAATGTTCTCTGCCCTGCTCCATTCCTGTCCCAGGTTAATGTACAGCCTGTACAATCCGCTCACTCATCCGCTGATAACCGTCCCCGTTCGGGTGGAAGTGGTCATTCGAGAGATACTTGTCCAGATGCCGGTTGAACAAATCGAAGGTCGGAACGAGCGTCATATTGCTGTGGGTGTTGATGATATCCATCGCTGCATTGTTCCAGGCGGTTACAGCCTGATTGCCCGGAACCAGCAGGTCCGCGATATCTCCGAAGGGATTATACAATCCCACGTAATAAATCTGTGCCTGCGGATTAATCCCGGCAATGGTGTCAAGAATACTGCCCAGCCGTTTGGATGCATCAGGCAGAGCTGCGAGCAGAGACTCGGGGGTCAATTCATCGGTGGAGGCTGTAGGCACGGGTGCTGAACCTTCTACCGTGTTATTCGCAGCGGATTCAGTCCCCAGCGGTGCTATTCCGTCCGCAGGATTCTCCGTATCTGCTGACGATGCTGCCTCTCCGCTGCTGCTGCCTGTCCCCAGAATATCCGAGCCGCGGAACAGGTCATTGCCGCCTATAGAGATCAGGATTACATTCGCCTGGCGCAGCGCGTACTGCACACCCTCCTCCTGAAGCTTGCTCTGCAGTCCGGCTGTGGTTAAGCCGTTAATGCCCATGTTGCCGAGCAGCTCCGCCTTGCCTCCGTCCGCTGATAACGCCTCCAGCGTACGCTTCACAAACCCCTGTCCGGAATTGTCGCCCGTCCCTTTGGCCAGGGAATCCCCCAGCGCCAGAATCTTCAATTCATCTGTTGCCGCGGCTGTCGGTGCAGCTGTTTCCTGCGGGAGAGAAGAGAGGAGTGTCTCCCCCTTGGGGTTGATAATATCGCTTACCGCATACACAAACCCTGTAATTAAAAGTAAAGTTGCCAGGATGGATACCAGGCTCACTGCCCTCCAGGTCCATTTGGAATCGTTCAATGCTATCCCTCCGTATGCCGATCTATTCTCCATTATTCCACATTTTACAAACTTCTTAACTATGTAGATAAACATAATTCTTCTTTGCTTAATTTGCAAATAAAGCGAGGGTTTTGGTGAAAGGCGCGGCTGCGGTGATTTTGGACTTCCGGCCGCTGTTTTCCCCAGATTTTTTGATCAGTACCGCTCTTCGCGGTGATAGTCTGGTGACAAAGGCGGTCGCTCCCGCTCCTACAGTTCCATAATCCCCTCCGCCGCTTCCACCTAAACGGTGTGGAGCAGCCAGGGCGGCACTATAGCGCTGCTCTAATCATGCGCAACCGCAAACCTACATAGTGCAAAACTGCGAAACTACAGTGCAGAACTTCGAAACTGCAAATTGATTTATCTTCGTCTGACAAAAACCTTCATTTCCCGATCCAGAACAAAAAAGAGAATGCCGGATTGAGGTACTGAGGGGCACCCACTCTTAGAAGCAAGTGGAAAAACAACAACTATTATTGGTGTTTCTCGTAGACTATCTTCATTTACTAAACCTCAAAAAAGCCCCCCGGCAATGCCGGAGGACGAGTGAAGCTTAAGAGCTGCGTTATATTATTTGCCGATGAATTCCTGAACCCAGTAATTATTGTCGAAGCCTACGCCGATGTAGTTGAAATTCGTGCTCAGAATGTTAGCCTTATGGCCCGGGCTGTTCATCCAGGCAGTCATAACTTCCTGCGGCGTTTTCTGGCCCATCGCGATATTCTCTCCGGCTGCCTGATAAGTAATGCCGAACGCGGACATCATATCAAAAGGCGATCCATAGGTTGGCGAAGTATGGGAGAAATAGTTGTTCGTACGCATATCAGTAGCCTTAGCCGCTGCCACTTTGTTCAGGCTGTCCAGTGCGGAGACAGGAGCCAGTCCTGCTGCTGCGCGTTCTTTGTTCACCAGGGCTACCACCTGCTGAATGTAGCTTGAAGCGCTGTCTGCGACAGCTGGAGCTGCAGTTGCTGCTGGGGTAGCTACCGGCTTAGCTGTGGCCACAGGGGCAGCCGTCGGTGATGGTGTAACAACAGGCTTAGCCGTTGCTACTGGCGCAGCTGTGGCTACTGGTCTAGCTGTCGCTACCGGTACTGCGGTAGCCACCGGCTTAGCTGTTGCTGCCGGAACTGTTGCTACAGGATTCTTATAAATAACGGTCTTGGATACGGTGAACGTATTCCCGTCAAATACAAATGACTTCGAATTGTACTGTGTGAAATATTCCATGAATTTTGCGAAATTCGTATCTGAAGCGGTTGCCGTAGTGGCTCCAGCTGCTGCGCTTGCCTGTAATGGAAGTGAAATGCTAAGTGCCATAACAGCGGCTACACTTCCACCTATCATTGCTCTTAAAGTCTTGCTTTTCATTCTGCCATCTCCTTATTCTTGTTGTAGAATTACCTGGCTGCCGAGAGTTGCGGACATCAATTGTTACAAAGTTGTAATTTGTTCCTCAGTCATTGTAACATAAAAAATCAGGCTGTGCGCTTCTAAATTATGACATTTTTCTTCACGGCTGAGGCTTGTCCGCTTCTGTTCAAAAAGTGGAAACGGCTTTGCCGTCCTGTAATAAGGACGGTACCGTTTCAACGAGATATAGAAGGATAATTCATAACGCGAAGCATATATATTCTTATATTTAAGAAACCGTCCTCTTCAGAACGGTCGCATGTTCTTACAGTTAATATCGGCATTCACCGGCCCCCCGCTTAATGAAAGGACTGCCAGAAATCCCCTTCTGTCGAGATCAGGCCCATAATTTCGGCATACGGAATCCGGAATGTAGGAAAGCCCGCAGCATACGGAGCAATTTCATAAGGGGCAAAATAGAGATACAGCGCTTCGCCATCCACATAAAAGGGCTGGTCAGCCGTAATGCCTTTGTACGTATCCGGAAAAACATAAGAATACTGCGGATCATTCGCAATCTGTTTTCCGACAATATCACTGAGTTTCTGCACATATTTGCTGCCAGGCTTAAACAGATCACTCAGCGTGTAAAATTTGCCGGTGCGCAAATTGATATGCTCATAAATCATAGTCGGCATTCCATGCGCCGCTCCAAACGGAAAGCGGTATCCGCTGAGCTCCAGTACCAGCAGGTTCTTGCGGAAGAAGGATACGGCAAAATCCCCCGTATAGCTAAAATCCTGCCCCGCTCCCCCAGTCCCCGCACCTTCTGCGAGTGAGAGACTGCGCAGCTTATCATTGACCGATTTGGATATCTCAGCGACAGCAATCCCTTCTACTACCGGATAGTAGACCAGATAATCCCTGTTCGGTTTATATTTCTTCTCCAGCACGGAGTACGGCGGTCTGAGCGGAATGACCCCATTTTGCCGCCATACCTGCTTGCCTCTGCGGTCATAGTAGGCAGTACGCTGGTCAACATCCGCACGGATCAGGTTGCCGCTGAAGGATAGAGATCCTGAGCCGGCAATGACCGGCGGCTGGGCAGCTTTTTTACCGCTTTTATCAATAAAATATGTGTCCTTGGCATCATACACCGACGCAAGCCCGTTCTGATAATTGTTCACCCCGAGCAGCGGATGGGTGCTGAGAATTCTGCCTGTAAGCGCATCGGCAATCACATAACGTGAACCCCGGTACGGCTGATCGGCATAAAGCGGAGTTCCCAGCGCAACCCGGTTCTCACCCAGCTGCTGGACTTCATAGTAAGTCGCCGGAATAATGGCTTTGCCCTGCTTGTCAATCAGACCGTATGCATTACCGTAATCCTCAGCTGTGTTGATCACCGCCCGTCCTTCCGAGAAAGGTAAGGCTGCCGTAAACTGCGGCTGGATGGCAATGCTGCCGTCTGTATGGAGGTAACCGTATTTCCCGTTCTCCGTAGCCTGAAAAGCAAGCAGACCTTCCCCCGGATACCCCACGAATGGATATTTATACGTATGCAGCACCGTTCCCTGGGGATCAATCAGCGCGTACTCCCCCTCAGCGACTTTGACCAGAGCCGTTCCATCATTGAAATCCCCCGCATCCAGATACACCGCTGGCAGCACCTCTTTGCCTTGGGCATCCAAATATCCGTAGTATGAGTTCCCCCCGGTTGTATTCTGCTTGGAGAACAGCGCGCGGCCTTCATGCAGCGAATTCAGATAGTCATACCGCGCGGACGTGACCTCTTTGCCTTTCTCATCAATAAAAGTATAGCCCTTGGCATCCGAAACCACAGCCCGCCCTTCGGCAAACGGAGCAATAAAGGAATATAGCGGTTTGACCTTCTCCCGCCCGGAGCTGTCAATGAGGCCGCTGTAATTCTTGCGCTGCACTACCGCCAGGCCATTCTCCTGGAAATCCTCCGCATAGTCGTATCTGGGCTCGATCACAGTCCGTCCGTCGTTATTAATGTAGCCCCACAGTGTTCCGTCTTTAAGCTTAAAAGGAGCCGGATGCAGCAGCTCTGCCCGCAGCCCGCTGGCATCTACCTCCGGAAGCACGATAAGCGCCTCCAGCGGCTTTTTGGAGTAGTCTACGCGGTATAATCCCGCCTCTGCCGGGATCGTCACGAACAGATCATCATCCGCACGGATGAAATCCTCCTCCTGCTGCGGAATAACCTCATTCCAGCCGATTCCGTCCCACCGCCATACCTCCGTCTGAATCAGACCATTGTCATTCTCTTTTCCCAGCTCGTTCAGCTTAATCCTCAGCATTCAGTCGCTCTCCCTTACAAAGGCATTTGCCTATAGAATATGAGAGTGAGGGGGAAAGGGTGTTTATGTGCCCAGAGCTGCCGATACGCCTGAGTATGAGCGTCAGCGTCAGCGTGGAATGCGTTAGGAGCGTGGAATGCGTTGAGAGCGTGGAATGCGTTAGGAGCGTGGAATGCGTTAGGAGCGTGGAATGCGTTAGGAGCGTGGAATGCGTTAGGAGCATGAGGGCTTAAAGCAAATTTAGGAAAGGTGCGGCCGTAACTGCGGTGAATGTTTGGACTTCCGGCCGCTGTTGTCTCCAGATTTCTTGATTTTAACCGCTATAACGCGGTGGAAATCCGGAGACAAAGGCGGACGCTCCCGCTCCTCCAGTTCAAACTTCCCCTCCGTTACTCTCCACCTTTTCTTCAGCAAAACCAAGGGCTTAGGCACAAACTACATCAAAGGCACAAACTGCAGCCCTAAGAGCAGCACAAAAACACCCTTTCAGAGGGTGTTAGCAGGATGTTCAAGGGCTGCTTCGCCTGCCCTATCACTGGTGAAATATGGTATAGTAGCTGCGCTTGCTGGCTGTTTCGTTGAAAATTTCCAACTAACTTTTATTTTGGTCCCTGATCCAGTTCCAAAATGCTTTGCCGCAATGCAAAGGAACAGAAATAGTATCGTCTGAAATAAATTGCCTCCGCTTTTCCAAAAAACAATTCTTAGTTTGCTTCTTCTGTATTTCATTCAAAAAATCTAAAGTCTGTTTTAATTGCATGTCATAAACATCGACATTTAGCTTCTCACATAATAATTTGCAAAGTCCAATTGTTTTCTCATAGGTTTCAATAGGATTGCTAACAGCAAATCTGATTGAAATCTCTTCGACCTGCTCCGCTAATTCACCACAGTTCATCTCTATTTCTATAATGCAATTACCATCATCAAGAGTGTAATAGCACCTAGTACTTTGGTAACGATGTAAATCTATGGGTGTATATGTGCCGACATTCGGAATGGAGGAAATAATTTCCGCGGTTTCAAGGAATGAATTGCCTACAACAAATCCGCCAACGATGTCTAATATATTATCCCCGTATTCATCTGGTGCCACAATCGCCTGATTTCTTTTATCAAACATCAGAAAATTATAAGATTCCTGACCCATGCGCTTCACCCTGTTCCACGATTTATCCTAAGTTAATGCCTAAATTTAAGATTTTTAAATGAGTAACCCGCTCGTTGTTATTAAAAATCTTGCACTAAATACAACATTCTCATCATTATACCGTCTCTAATCCACGATTGTTGTATAGAATGCAGCAATTCGCCTTCTCCAAGGTAAAATGCAAGAAAATTATTGTATTTCGTACAACAATCCGCCCGAACACTTATATATTTAAGCCTGCGAGTTGTACTACGTACAACATTTATACAACTGGTTACTTTTGGGGTTTGCTGCTCACTTAAGGGTGGAAATTTTGGGCATGGTTTTGGAGCAACGTTGCGACAAAATCAACAAGCCCCAAGCAAAAGGCGTTTGCGAAATACCGCAAACGCTTAATTTGCACCACCCCCACCTGGGTGAGATGATAGGAGTAACGAAGGTAAAGTTTGGAACTGGAGGAGCGGCAGCACCCGAAGAGTCCTTGCATTCAATCGAAATGTAAGATGAACTATGAACTGTTAAGCTGATAAAAAGGGAAAGTAACGGAGGGGATTTTGGAACTGTAGGAGCGATAGCGTCCGCCTGAAAGCTTTCCGAAGGAAAGCTCGCTTCGGAAGCATACGCTGGTTTGGATTTCTACCGCAGACAGTGGATCAAAATCAGGAAATCCAAACCTAACAGCGGCCGGAAGTCCAAAACTCACCGCAGTTACGGTTTTACCTTTTACCCAAGCCTGGCAGTTCATCTTACATAGAGCATTGAACGCGAAAACTCCGGGTGCATCCAGCACCCGGAAGTCCAAACATTCGCAGTTACGGCTAATCACCGAACCACAATTATTTCTTCGAAGAATATTTACGCATATCGAACGATACAGCGGCGATGATGATGAGGCCTTTGATGATCAGCTGGTAGTAAGGGCTGATGCCGATGAAGGTCAGACCGTAGTTGATCAGGGTGAAGATGATAACACCGACCAGAACACCTGGAACTGTACCGATACCGCCGGTAGTGGATACGCCGCCGACTACGCAAGCCGCGATGGCGTCAAGCTCGTACATGTTACCATAGTTGTTGGTAGCGCCGCCTGTTCTTGCAGCTTCAAGCACACCCGCCAGACCGTAAAGGGCACCAGCGATAGCGTAGATGTAGATCAGGTTCTTGGACACGTTGATACCGGAAACCTTGGCAGCCTGCATGTTGCCGCCGATAGCGTACATGTTTTTGCCCAGCTTAGTTTTGTTAAAGAGTACCCACACGACGGCCGCGACCGCCAGGGCTATGAGAACGATGTAAGGTATTGAATATTGGCCGCTGCCGATAAAGCCGGAGCCGATTTTGGTGAAGTCAGGACGCAGACCGCCGATAGGCTGCGATTGGTTAGGGTCCATATCGAAGTACAGGGAGTTCAAACCGTACACGATGAGCATGGTGCCCAGAGTTGCGATAAATGGCGGAACGTTAAGCTTGGAGACAATGACCCCGTTGATGAGACCGCAGAGCAGACCGGCAACAATGGCGATCAGGATCGGCAGCCATACTTGCACTTGCGGCAGATCAGGGAAGAAGCGGCGTGAGTAATCCGGTATCTGCAGCATCGAAGCGGAGATAACGGCTGTGAAACCAACCACGCGGCCTGCCGACAAGTCGGTACCGGCTGTGATGAGGATAAAGGCAACCCCAAGCGCGATGATAACGCGTGTAGACGACTGAATCAGTACGTCACGCAGGGTGTTGATGGACATGAAGCTTGGTTCATATATGATGATCCCCATAATCAGCAGTACCAGCACGATGTAAATTGCGTTTTGAGTCACAAAGGACTGAGCTTTTTTAACGTTCATTAGTAGTGATCCCCCTTAAAATTACGCGAGCATATTCTCCTATCCGTACTCCTTAATGCTGTGCAGCGAGACGCATAACTTCGGTTTCCGTAGCTTGCTCGCCTTCTAGTATTCCTGTAAGCCGTCCTTCCGACATGACCATTACGCGGTCAGACATCCCCAGCAGCTCAGGCATTTCCGAAGAAATCATGATAATGCTCTTCCCCTGCTTGGCCAGGTCGGCAATGATGGTATAGATTTCAAATTTGGCACCAACGTCAATTCCGCGTGTCGGCTCATCCAGCAGCAGGACTTCAGGCTCTGTAAGCAGCCATCTGGCCAGCAGCACCTTCTGCTGATTACCGCCGGAGAGATTCATAATCTGCGTTTTGGTGGTTGGTGTCTTGGTGCGCAGCTTCTCAATCATTTTATCGACTTCAGCTTTCTTCTTTCTGCCGTTCAGCAGGAAGTAAGGCGTCTTATAATGGTCAAGGTTGGCAATTGCGCCATTCTCATGAACGGACAGTACCGGGAAGATACCGGTTACACGGCGTTCCTCGGTTAACAGCGCCAGGCCATGTTTCTTGGCATCCTGCGGCGAATTGATCTTCACCTTTTTGCCTTCAATTGAGATGGAGCCGGATTTGATTGCACGAAGGCCAAACAATGCTTCAATAACTTCCGTTCTCTGCGCACCGACCAGACCGCCGACACCGAGAATTTCACCGCGTCTCAGCTCAAAGGATACATCCTTAAAGGATCTTGGCTCCGGTGAGGTCAAGCCTTCCACCTTCATATAGACTTCGCCTGGAACATTCGTGCGCTCAGGGAAGCGGTTAGTAAGGTCACGGCCGACCATTTTGGAGATAATCAGGTCCGTGGTAAGCTCGGCCGACGGCCAGGTACCGATCTTTTTGCCGTCACGCATGATGGTTACTTCATCGGAAATCTCCAGAATTTCTTCCATCTTGTGAGATATATAGATAATAGCTACGCCTCTTTTTTGCAGATCCCGGATAATCCGGAACAAATGCTCAACTTCTACGCTGGTTAAGGAAGAGGTTGGTTCATCCATGACAATGACGCGTGAATGAAAAGAGACAGCCTTCGCGATTTCAATGGATTGGACCTTGGATACGGACAGCTTGCCCACCAAAGTTTCGGGATTCAGATCGATATCCAGATCTTTAAATAAATTTTCCGTGTCCGTGAACATTTTTTTGTGGTCAATAAACTGAATCGGCCCGATGCCCTTGGTCGGAAAACGTCCTAGCCAGATGTTCTCCATGACACTGCGGAAAGGTACCGGGTGCAGCTCCTGGTGAATCATCGAAATTCCGTGCTTAAGTGCATCGTTGGAGTTAGAGATGGTGGCCTTTTGGCCATCCAGGAAGATCTCACCGGCATCCGGTGAATAGATCCCAAAGAGACATTTCATCAGTGTCGACTTGCCTGCACCGTTCTCGCCCATAAGTGCATGAACCGAACCCGGTCTAACCTTTATGCTGACTCCGTCCAGCGCCTTAACGCCGGGAAATTCTTTAGTAATGCCGTTCATTTCCAGCAAAAACTCAGCATTTGCCATGTTGTTACGCCCCCTACGCTTTTTTTCTTTTTCCATGAGAGGCACAGCGGTTCCATCCTGTTCCCTACCCGAAAGGAATTCCGGAGAGCGGGTGACCGCCCTCCGGGATTTTTGTTTATGAAGCTTATCTGTATCTGGAGCAATCTAACTATTATTGAGCGTCAGCTACGTTGTCTTTAGTGATCTTTTTGTAGGAGATCCATACGTATTGGTTGTCAGTGATGTCGAAGCCTACGTTTTCTTTGGTAGGTGTTTCGCCTTTAGCCAGCAGGGAAGCCAGGACGATTGCCGCTTTACCCTGGTTGTTGGCATCGTTCAGCACTGTACCGAGCATAGTTCCGTCTTGCAGCGCTTGAACCGCTGGAGCAGTTGCATCAACACCTACTACCGGCATGTATTTGTCGCCAGTGAAGTATCCTTGGGCTTTCAGAGCTTCGATTGCACCGAGTGCCATGTCATCGTTGTTGGCAAGAACGGCTTCAATCTTGTCGCCGTGGGAGCCGAGGAAGGCTGCCATTTTTTCCTGACCTTTTACGCGATCCCACATTGCAGTATCTTCAGCCAATTTCTCAACCTTGATGCCTGCATCTTCGATAGCCTGGATGGAGTAAGTGGTACGCAGCTCAGCATCCTGGTGTCCAGGTTCGCCTTTGAGCATAACGTACTGCAGCACGCCGTCGCCGTTCTTGTCAGCTTCAGGGTGAGCCTTCCAGTAGTCAACGATCAGCTGGCCGGACATCGTGCCGGACTCTTCAGCTTTGGCGCCTACATAGTAAACTTTATCCCATTTCTTCATATCTTCAGGAAGCGGTTCGCGGTTCAGGAAGACAACCGGAATGTCTGCTGTTTTTGCTTTGTCGATGATAACGCCTGCAGCTGTGCGGTCAACCGGGTTGATCAGCATGCCGTCATATTTTTTGGTGACGAACAAATCCACCTTATCATTTTGTGTAGGCTGGGAATTCTGGCTGTCTACGATATCTACAGTAGCGATGCCTTTGGCTGCAGTATCGATGGCGTTACGGACACCCGTCATGAAAGTATCATCAAATTTGTAGATCGCTACGCCAACCTTTGGAGTTTCAGCAGCGGAACCGGAGTTTGCAGTTGCAGCAGCGTTGCCTGTGTTAGCTTTGTTACCAGTGTCAGCAGCGTTGTTGTTGTTGCCGCCGCAGCCTGCGAGAGCAGCACCCAGCAATGCACTAGCAAGTAAAACGGAAGTGATTTTTTTCATAATCAATTGACCTCCTGAGGATATTTCTTTTTGTTATCCCGGTGTGTCCCGGGTACATCCTTATTATGCCCTACATGAAAACGGTTGCGAATATAAAATACTACTCATTTTCATGAAAATTCTAATGTTTAAAATCTGATTTTCTCCTATCTGACAAACGGGAACAGCAGCTTCTGGTTCTCGGGCCACAGCATATTCTCCAGATCGATCAGCTTGGTGCCTGTGTCCACCCGCTCCGGAATAGTCACACCTTCAAGCGCTTCTACGGCGTATTTCACGGCTAAATACCCGTTGCTGAAAGGGTTCTGGATCACGGTCGCCTGCACCGTGCCATCCTGCAGCGATTCCATCATGGAGGGGGAACTGTCAAACGCAACCATCTTTATGTTGTCCAATCTTAAGCTTTGTATGACTTTGGCTGCTCCCTGGGAAGCAATTTCATTCAACGTGGCAATCCCGCGCAGGTTAGGATGCTTCTCCAGCATCTCCCGGGTCAGGGTTTCGGCCTCCACCGTGCTTGATGAAGTGTAGGAAATCTGCACCACTTTGACATTCGGATAACGGGCTGCGTAATTGAGGAATCCTTTCTCGCGCTCATCCGCATCCCTGGCCCCGTAATCAATGCTGCCGCTGGAGTCCGGCGCAACATTCAAAGAGGAATTGGTGAAATTGATAATTCCAATCTCGCCATATCCCTGCAAAAGCTGGATCAGCCGCTCCGCAGACTTCTGTCCGGCTTCATAACCGTTCGAGCCCACATAGGCCTGTACTCTGGCCGATCCGACTTCCGCATCGACTGAGATCACCGGGATTTTGTAATATGCAGCCTGGTCTACGACCTGGGCCAGTCCCATATAGCTGCTGGCAGCGAGAATAATAACATCCGCTTTCTCCTTAATGGAGTCCTCCACCATCCCCACCTGCTCATCGATATCACTCTCCGAATCCGGCGCTTTGAACGTCAGCTTGACATTGAATTCCTTCGCTGCTGCTTCCGCACCCAGCTTCACTGTATTCCAGTAATCCCCCTTGTTCATCTTGACAATCAGGTGGATATTACGTGTCTTGCTCGTATTGATATAAGCAGGCGACGAATTAAAGCAGGAGGACACGGAGATCCAGAGCACCCCGCACAGCAGTAAGGTCAGCCAAAAACGTATGCTTCTCACCGGTTTGTCTCCTCCTTCTGCTCATCCATGTCTTCTCCGGCCAGCCGGGCCGGGAACACAATGGTTACGATAGTACCTTCTTCAATTTCACTCTGAAAGGTTAGTCCATATTCGCGGCCATAATATAACCTGATCCGTTCATGAACATTCCGTACGCCGACTCCTGAGCCGCTTCCGCTTTTGACGCCTCCGCTCAGAATCACGTTCATCGTTTCTACGGACATCCCGAGGCCGTTGTCACTGACCCTGATAATAATGAGCCCATCCTGAAGCTCAGCGCTGATCGAGATCAGCCCTTCATCCGGCATCATTTCGATCCCATGGTAGAGCGCATTCTCTACAATAGGCTGCAGGATCAGCTTAACCGTCTGGTACTGCAATACTTCATCCTGGGCCGTGATCTCATAACGGAACTTATTTTTGAAACGGAAGCTCTGAATCACCAGGTAATGGCGGATATGATCCAGCTCCTCCTGGATAGTAATAATATTCTTGCCCTTGCTCAGACTGATGCGGAAAAATTTCGAAAGCGACTGAATCATCGTGACGACCTCATCTGTTTTGCCGCGCTCTGCCAGCCGGATGACCGAGTTCAGTGTGTTGTATAGAAAATGAGGGTTGATCTGCGACTGCAGGACTTCAAGCTCGCCCTTGCGCTTCGTCTCCTGCTCATAGATGATCTGATCCATCAGCTGCCGGATACGCTGGAGCATCATATTGAAGCGTTTGGACAGCTGTTCCACCTCATAGGCGCCGCTGACATTGATCGGGGTATTGAGATCTCCCTCGCCCACCTGCTTGACCGTGCGCTCCAGCTTGCGGATCGGACTGGCAATCAGCCAGGACAGGAACACAGATACGGCAATCACACACACCAGGACAACTGCGAGGAACCAGGACAGAAATTGGTTCAGGTCGCGTTTGGTCGTGACAATCTCATCGTAGTAAGCGACCCCAACGATCTTCCAGCCGGTCTGGGTCAGGGTGCGCACGGTAATAAACCGCTTCTCTCCGGTGGACTCATCCAGATAGCTGCGGAAGGCATATTCCAGCACCGGCTCCACATTCTCATATTTGAGGCCGGCATAGATCAGCTGCTGCTGCGGATGGTAGACGATATTCCCCAGCGGATCGAGAATGTAAGCGTATCCTCTTTTACCGAGCTTCACTTGCCGGCTCAGCTCATCAATCGTCCTGAAATTGAAATCCAGCAGCAGGACACCGGTTTTCAGCTCGCCCTTCTCCCTGTACTGAATCATTTTGCTGATCGATACGACCCAGGTATACCGTCCCTTGAATAAATTCTGAATATGCGGGGCTGAGTAGGATATCTCCGAGGTCCGCTTGGCCGTGGTGAACCAGCTCTGGCTCTCCAGCTGAGTGTTCAGGCGCATACTTTGACCAGGCGTACCTACTACATATTTGCCCTGCGGTGTAAAAACAGCCATGGATACCAGGTCCTCACGGCTGCTCATCAGTGTGTCCATGCGTTCATAGAGCAGCGGAGAGTCAATGGATTGACTCGTGGTGATCTGCTTCTCCGCCGTCTCAAAAATGCTGCCCATCCCCTTAACATACAGCTCCAGATTATAATTCACCTGCTCGATAATCTGCTGCATGTTGAGATTCGCATTCTCCTCCGCCGTGTTGGCAAACTTGCCGTAGAGCATAATGCTGACGATCACTGCAACGGCTACCGTCACCGCTGTGAAGGTCAGGGTAATAATGAGCTGGATGCTCCGCAGCTTGGAAGACAGGCGGATTTTGCCTCTCTTGCGGGGCTGCGGGCGAAGCGGAAAGAAAGTACCCTTCGGCTTGGTCATGAGTTATCCTCCCCGCGAGCTGTTCTTATACTCTTTGGGTGACTGTCCGTATTTCTTGCGGAAGCAGAAGCTGAAATAATTCGGATCGGCAAAACCAATCCGCTCGGCGATTTCAAATGCCTTAAGCTCGGTCGAGCGCAGCATTTCCTTCGCCGCCTCCAGGCGGATCTGCAGCAGATAGCTGACAAAGGTCATCTTCATTTCTTTCTTGAAAATACTGCTGAAATAGCCTGTGCTGATATGCAGATGCTGGCATACCTTACCGATGGAAATGTCGGACTCTTCATAATGGGCCCGGATATAATCCTTGGCCTGGTCAATCAGCTGCTTATAGCTCGACTGCCGCTCGGAGGCGATGGTATCCATCAGCCGGCTGCACACCGTGATAATCCACTGCTTGGCTTCCCCCATATTATTGAACTTATTAAGCTCGGTCAGCGATGAAATGCCGGAGCCGATAAAGTCATTCGTTTCACTGCCGGATTCCTTGGCCACCCGCAGAATCGATGTAATGATTTCCAGAAGGAAAATCTGATAATCCTGTGTCGAGACCTGCGCCGTATCCAGGCCCCCGAACAGCTCGTCCACCACTTCCCGCAGCTCCTGGACTGTACCCAGCTTGATCGTGCGGATCAGCGACTGCTGGGTCAGCTCATCATAGGCTAACATCTGGCTGGATCTCGACTCCACATCCTCAATCCAGATCACGCGGTTGTTGCCGAGAATCAGCCGGTAATCCAGTGCCTGCAGTGCATCTCCGAAGGAATTGAACAGCATGGACGGCATCCGGCATACCGTTCCTGCACCAGCAGTCACTGTAAGCTTCAGGAAACGCTGTACATTCTGGCGGATTTCTTCAAGGATAGCGAAGGTTCTGCCTGTGATTTCGCTCTCATCGGTTTCCTGGCTGACAGAGAGCAGCACCACATCATCGCGGTGGATGAACACCTTGCCGAAGCTGTGCTTCTGGCAGATCTCCTCGGCAATGTTCAGCACGGCAAAGAGCTGCAGATTACGGTCACCGGTGTCACGCAGGGATACCGGCCCCGCCTCAGGCACGCCGGAGCTTCTGTCCGGGCGGATATAATCAATACTAATAACAGAGGATTGGAATAACTCCCCGCTCAGATTGATGCCGTATTCTGCGCTTTTCTCGGCAATTTCCGCGGAGCGCAGACGGCGCGACACCAGGGAGGACAGGAACTGCTCACGCAGCACCGGCAGGCTCTTGCGATAATGCTCGCTGAGCACGAATACATTTTCCTTCTCGGCAATCTCGGTCTCAATCGCTGCTCTAACCTTCATCAGGACATCAATCAGCTCCTGGGAAGAGAAAGGCTTAAGGATATATTCATCAATCTGCAGCTTAATCGCCTTCTGGGCATATTCGAATTCATCATAGCCGGTCAGAATGATTATCTTCGTGTTAGGGTGACGGCTGCGGATCCATTCCGCCAGCTGCAGTCCGTTCATGAACGGCATCTGGATATCGGTAACCACCACATCCGGCAGCAGCCGGTCTATCGCATCCGCGGCTTCACGGCCGTTCTCCGCCTGTTCCACCACTTCGAATCCGTATTTCTCCCAGTCGATCTGGGCGATAATTCCTTCTCTTACATCTTCCTCGTCTTCGGCGAGAATTAATTTATACATGCTTCATCCCTCTTCGGATATGGTTTGGAGTTTTACAGCATTATAATAGCTGATTCAGTAAGCTCAATCTATGTTTAAATAATGAAAGCTGTAGCAGCGGATCAAGTCAAATACGGGGAGCAATTCACTATATAGGCTGAATGCATTTATTGCAAGTAAATATTATGTACATACATAGTGCAAATCCATTACAGAATGAAATTCCCCGGACCGCCTGACGCCGCTACATTCCCTGAATCACACTCTTATAGGTGAGGTACGGTCCATCCCGCTTCATGATCAATAAGTGGAATTTGGACACTTAATTTCATCATATAATCTGTCATCACCATTGTAAGTGGAAAAACAACACTTAATCCCTTAATTCGAGCGCCAAATGACGAATGGTGGATGAATAAATGTATTTTTTCCAACTACTGTTCAAGAAACGTCTGTTTCGGCAAATTTAAATGCTCTTTTTCCACTAATTACTTGAGGAAACGGCTTTGTCACCATGAATCATGAATAAGGATGATACCGTTTCAGCAGGGAATAGATAGATATGTTATCGTGTGAGACTTATAAAGTCTGTATTCCGGCATAAAAAAAACCATCCCGCTTACGCCGGGATGGGGATGTTCGGTTACGTATAGGAATTATAGCAATGCTTTGTTAAAGCGGTAGCCTGCTGTCTTTTCGAATCCGATATGGCGGTAAAAAGCATGCGCCGGTGCACGTTCGACGCGGTTGCCGCTTCGCAGGAACAGCTGGCAGCAGCCTTGATGGCGTGCCCATTCTTCCGCTGCGGATACGAGTCTTTTGCCAAGGCCCTGTCCTCTAAGTTCCTCTGATACGATCAGCGCGGTAATTTCCGTAATACAATCTGCATGTTTGTAATAGGACTTCACCTGCCGGAGTCCGATCATTCCCACAACTTCGTTATTGAGTTCTGCGACCATTGTGCAGTGGAGCGGATCATGCTCCATGCCTTCCATTCTCTCTTTCATCACGCTAAGCGTCGTCGGATAGCCGAATTCCCGCAGAAGGGCTGTAACTCTCTCCAGATCATTCATGCCACATTTGCGAATTTGCAGTACCTGCTCCTGAGTACTACTGTTCATCCTCGTATACCTCCACTTTTAGCATAGACGCCGCCTGCTTGGCCGTCGTCCGCGCGATTTCCACATCTTCCGCTGAACTGAGTGTTACTGCCATCCGCCGTCCAGGGCGGATCTCCGGTTTGCCGAATACACGGACTTGCGTTCGGGCAAAGGTTAGTGCCTTATCTATCCCGGTTACCGCAAAAGCTTGTCCAGTTCCTTCGGCCTTCAGGGTAGCTGAAGCACCCGGTGTCAACAAACGTACCGATTCCAGCGGAAATCCAAGAATGGCTCTGACATGCAGAGCAAATTCCGACAAATCCTGCGTAATCATTGTAACCATACCTGTGTCATGCGGTCTGGGTGATACTTCGCTGAACAGTACCCCGTCCGTGGTCAGAAACAGCTCCACTCCAAAAATCCCATATCCGCCAAGCTCATCCGTAACGGCCCGGGCCATCGACTGTGCTTCGGCAAGCAGCGCTTCACTCATCTGATGCGGCTGCCAGGACTCCACATAATCGCCATCCTTCTGGATGTGGCCAATCGGCGGACAAAATACGGTTCCGCTAACCGAGCGGACGGTAAGTAATGTAATCTCACTCTCGAAAGTGACAAAAGCCTCTACAATGACGCGTGTACCTTTGGCACGTGCTCCTTCCAGAGCCGTATTCCAGCATTCTGCGGCATCCTCAGGTGTCCTGCAAATACTCTGTCCCTTGCCGGAAGAGCTCATAATCGGCTTGATCACACACGGTGTTCCAAGCTCACCTACGGCCTGGCGAAGTTCGTCCAGACTGTCAGCGAACCGGTATCCGGCGGTCGGCAGACCCAGCTCTTCAGCCGCTAGGCGGCGGATGCCTTCCCGGTCCATCGTCAGTCTAGCGCTACGTGCGGTCGGGACCACGAGGAAACCTTCTTCCTCCAGTTCCACCAGCGCTCCGGTAGCAATAGCTTCGATCTCGGGGACAATCAAATCCGGTTTCTCTGAACGGATCAATTGCTTCAGTGCCTCTGCATCCAGCATATCCAGTACATAAGAGCGGTGGGCTACACCCATCGCCGGTGCAGCTTCATAACGATCCACAGCTACGGTCTCTACGCCAAGGCGCTGAGCTTCGATAATGACTTCCTTACCCAGTTCACCGCTGCCGAGCAGCAGCAGCTTCTTGCTCCGGGCTGAAAAAGGAGCTCCCCACATTGTCGACTCCAACCTCTTTTCGCAAATTTGACTGCCGACTTCTCTATTTCTGTAAATTGTCGCAGTTTCATTGTAAATTTTCAGGCTTCTTTATTTTCATCCATCAACCAGCAGATTGCAAGCGTTCTTCGACATTTTCCTACAAACTTCACAGATGACTGTCCACCATATTGACGAAAGATTGCTCCATGAGCGATAATTCGCCGGCAATTTGGCCCCAGTGCTGCGCTGAATCACCCCCTTTCAGGAGTTCCGACATGGCCGCTTCCTGCTCGGCCAGACCTTCACGCAGCTGCTCTGCGGCAAGGGAAAGTGCCGCCGCTGCCGCACCGGTATAGAAAGACAGCAGCCGTTCTTCCTGGCTTACTGCCGCAGCAGCAATAGCTTCTTTGAACCAGTGCTCGGCAGCTGTACGGATGTCTGCCCGTCCAGGGCCTTCAAAGAAATGACGCGGTGATCTGAAGCGGCTCCAGAGTGCTGCCCAATCCAGCGGGGCAAGGGAGCAATCGAGCTTAGCCGGCGCAGGCCAGCGCTCGTCTGGATTCTCCAGAAGCTGAAGCTCCTGACCCGGGATGGAAAGCTCTGCGGCTGCAGCCGCAGCCGCCTGAGTTACCAGCCTGCGCCCTGCCGCCTCCAGCCGCAGGGTGGTCGCCCACAGTTCCTGCTCCAGTTCACGCAGGATACTGCGCTCCAGCTCCCGGCCGCAGGCGATGAAGATATCTTTCAGGTGACCGCCCTCTTCCCGGAGGATAGAGGGATGGAACGATTCCTGAAAGGAACGGCCGAAGGAGAAGGACAGGCGCTGCCGGACATGATAGAGAAGCTCCTCACCCTCGCGGCGCAGATCCCGGATGGGCCGCTCTTCCCGCTCAAGCTGTGCCAGCCGGAGGCCTGCGTCATCCCGGCGCTTCCGGAACCGCCGGAGCCCTTCTTCCCGCTGGTCCGCTGCCATAAGCGCCATATGCTGCCATTCCTCCGCGCGGAGCCGGACCGAGCTAAGGCTATCCCTCGCCGCCGCCAGTGACAGGCGCGGCAGCTCCTCACCCGCAAATTCAGACAGCGCTTCTTCAAAGCTATTGAATCCGGAAGCCTCGTAGGACTCCCGTACCCCGCGCGACTTGCCCTCCAGCGCGAGCAGACTGGACAAGGCATAGATCCGCGGGGAGGTCAGGCCGCCGGCACGCAGATTCTGCGTCACATGCTGCTTCACTTCTTCCAGCTCTGCCTCGTCTGAAGCGAGGTCGGACGCATTGATGATGAAGAACATTTTATCCAGGGCAAAGCTGTCCTTGATTCTTCCCAGCTGGGCCAGGAGACTGCGGTCGGCTTTGGAGAAGGCATGATTATAGTAGGTCACGAAGCAGATCGCATCCGCATTCTTCATGTAGCCAAAGGTTACACCGGTATGCCGGGCATGTAAGGAATCCGCTCCGGGGGTGTCAACCAATACGATGCCGCTCCGTGTCAGAGGGCTGTCATAATAAAGGTCAGTACTCTGCACGAAGCAGGCCCGTTTCTCATCGGCTACCAGGCTGCGGTATTCCTGCAGGCTGACCGTACGCTCTGTTCCGAGCAGCGGGCCGGATTCCTCCCAGCCCGCTGCCGCTGCGCGCAAGAACCCGGCATGCGGCAGCGAGGACGGATGAAGCCCGCTGGTCTGCAGGCGGGCCACCGTTGCAGTCCAGGTTGTGTGCTGCGGCGGTGCCAGCTGCAGCACACTGAAGGAATGGAGGATATCATCCCAGAAATCCTCCGCTGACTTCATGGTCACGGCCGCAGTCGCGTGGGCGAATCCGCCCTCCGGGGCCAGAATGCGGCCGACGGCAGCCGTGGCGGGATGCGGAGACACGGGCAGCACCTCTTCACCCAGCAGGGCGTTGGCGAAGGAGGATTTGCCAGCGCTGAACGCTCCGAACAGCGCCATCGTGAAGCGGCCGCCGGCGAGGTCCTCCGCCCGCGCCGCCAGGCTGCGCGCAGCCGAGGCCATGGCCGGCTCGCGGCGCAGCAGCCCGGCCGCAGCGTGCAGCGCCGCTGCGGCCTGCGTCAGCCGGCGGCGCCCGCCCGCCGGCTGTGCCGTACCCGCCGCCCACGTTGCGGCGGCGGGGTGTGAAGCCGCTGCGCTGCGCGGCGGCTTCACGGGGCTGGCGGCGCTAGGCGCGCCAGCCGTAAGGGCCCTCACCTCCGGCAGGACGCCGGGGGTGAGGGTACGGCGCGGCGGCAGCAGCGCCGCGAGTTCGTCCGCGCGGGCGGCAGCCGCGCGGTCCAGGGCGGCCAGCGCGGCGTGCGCGTGCGCCTGCCGCAGCAGGGCCGCTTCGCGGCGCGCGAGCTCCGCGCGCCGCTCGTCCAGCAGCGGCGGCAGCTGGGCCAGCAGCTGCTCGCCGAAGGCCAGGCCGCGCGGCGGAACTGTGCCTTGATCTCTGCCGCAAGCGCGCGGCAGAAATTAAGCAGCGCCTCGCCCGACGACCCGGTTCCCGGCTTGACCTGATCCGCCAGCCACTGCTGGCTCACCGCCGGGAACACCTGCTTCAGCAGCGGCTCTGCCCCTTCCTGCCACAGCCCTGCGCCTTCAGCCCAGTCACGCACAAGCTGGAGTATATGCCACTCCAGCTGGGCAGTGATCTCCCTCTGCTGAAGCCCGTGCCAGTGGAGAAGCCGCGTTGCCTGCTCCTTCTCCCGCTTCGCCGCGGTGAACAATAACCCGCGCCGAAAACCCGGGCTGCTGCTCTCGATATAGGCTCCAGCAGCATCCCTTACATCGGCTGGCATCAGATTGCTGTTGCCAAGCAGGGCATCCAGCTTACTCCGCAGCTCCAGCCGCATCTGCTCCGGCAGCTGCACGAGCAGCTCCTCAGCCTGCGAAATTGCCCGGATCTCTGCCTCCACTGCTTCCTTACCGGCACCCCCGGCCGCTTCCAGTAACTGAGAGCGCTCCTCCTGCTGCTCCTCGCGGTAAGCTGCAAGCACCGCAGCCGCCGTATGGTGCATGGAACGGGACAGACTGTAGCCGAGCAGTTCTCCGCGCTGCTCCAGCAGAGCTGCAATTACCGCGAGCAGATCATCCCATTGGTTCAGAGGATGATCCTTAACTTTGAGTGAAGTGAACAACAGACCAGCGGAATGAATTCCCCATTCACGGAAAGCGCTTTCTACTTGCTGCCGGTATTCCACTATGGAGATTTCCAGTTCTCTGTGCTTGTCGATCTGATTGATGATAAGGTACAGCGGCTTGCCCCAGTCGCTGAGACTTTTGGCAAACGCCAGATTATTCTCCGACTGCACATGGTTGTAATCCATGACGTAGAACACGGCATCAGCCAAATGCAGCGCCGAGTGGGTCGCTGCCTGATGCCCCTCATCGGTTGAATCCACCCCGGGAGTATCCATTAGAACGCCGTGCTTCCCCAGCAGCGGGACTTCCTCCCAGACCTCAATCGCTGAATATTCAGCGCCCTGGCGGCAGTACTCCTGCAGCCGGTCTGGTGTAGTCTCTATTGCCGGTGCAGAACTCCCAGGTGCCTCCGGCTCTGCATGAAGCACTACCCGCGGAGCCCCGCTGCGGATCGATACGATATTGGCGCTGGTCGGAACCGGACCTGAAGGCAGCACTGCTTTTCCGCATAGGCCATTGATCATACTAGATTTACCCGCGGAGAAATGTCCGCAGAAGGCAAGGGTCAGCTCCCCCGCCTGCTCTTTGAGCATCAGATCTGCTGCTATCTGCGCACTATTCTGTTCGCCCCAGCTCTCCAGCTGCTGCTTCAGCAGCATAAGCGTTGATGTACCGGATATTACTTCTCTCATCCTGCTCCGTTCTGCTCCCACGACAACCCCACTTTCTGCAATCTACAACATGTGCATCCAATTATATTTATAGAGAAGAATTTATAGGCTTCGGGCTTCCACTTATGAGAAGCTATAACATTAGTATGTTTATCTGATCAGCAAGAATAGAATAATTACATTTTATCATCAGATTGTCACAAATCAACTAGCCGCTTTTACAAAATCAGCTATAATCCTTCACGAAAAACAAGACTTCGCTGGACTAATCCCCCCCTTGACAGATGATTCCAGATTTATTACTATATCCATATCGGATATATCATAAGTGGATATAACCAAATTGGATATATAACTAAGGATCTTCTATTATCGGACAGGAGGTGTGTAATGACCAAGAATAACCCATTGCAAATGGAGCAATTATCCGACTCAGCTTATTATATTCTGCTCGCGTTGCTCACTCCGAAGCACGGTTATGCAATCATGAAGTACATCGAAGAGCTAACCGAAGGCGAGGTCAGGATGGGACCCGCTACACTCTATACACTAATTAAGAAACTGCAGAAATCCGGCTATATTCTATTGAACGAGGATGAGGATGAGCGGCGCAAGACCTATCAGATTACTTCAAGCGGAACGGCTCTGGTGGAGGCTGAGATTGAACGGAGACTGCGCATGTCGAGGCACGGGAACATAGCACAGCTAAATGCTAAGGAGGCGTTGACTCATGAAAACTAATAAGCAGACACGGTACATTCCGTCTAAAGGACTGGCTTTTGCCGAGCAGAATGAAATGAATAAATTAAGCAGGTTGTCGGAGAAAGGCTGGCTGCTGGAGCGGTTCTCCCTGTTTGGTTCTGGCTTCATTGTCCGCAGAGGTCCAGCGCATAAGCAAATTTATTGTCTGGACATCCAGCATGTGCCGCAGAAGGACGAGAATGAGTACCGTGAAATGTTCGCTGACAGCGGCTGGGGTTATGTGTGTTCCGCCGGGGATATGCATATCTTCGTTGCTGAACCAGGAACCGTTCCCATTCATACAGACCGCTCAACACTCTATGAGAAATACCGCAAAATCACCCGTACCAGCAAAATTTTCACTATTGTAGTCATGCTGCTGACGTTCATCACTTGTGTGCTGCTATATCTTTCCCGGCAGGTGTGGGACCATCAGCTGCTTCAAAACATCTCGCATGTTTCCCTGCTGCTGTGTGCCGTGTTCTTCCTGCCTTCCCTTATGGTTTACATTGCCTATTCTCTAAGGCTTAGAGCGTTCTCAGATTAGCCAACCACGCATATAACACCTCACACTCTAAGGCCTTATCTTCGATGATTACTCAGGAATTTGCCAGGCCCCCAAGCATATATATTCTTATCGTTTGACGCAAAGAGCCGGCCCAAGGGCCGGCTCTTTGTACATATGAATTGCTATTAAGCTGTTTCCAGGACTGGAAGCAGGATTTCGAACACTTTACCGTGCTGCAGAATGGTAAGGCCGCGGGCTTTGTCCTTCATAACAACCACTTCAGGCTTCACGGACATACGTTCCAGGTAGAACTCAGGCACATCGCCGGAATGGCTGATTGTGATGCCCTCTACTTCCTGCTCTTCATTTTCTTCCATAGGGCTGTCCACCACACGGTCAAAAATATCGGAGAACGCTTCAAAATTATCGGTGTATACAGAAATGCACTTCATCTCTATCCCATCCTCTTCTTCATCTCTAAATCTTTGTTTGATTTCGTATGAACCTTATCTTTCCTGATTACAGCGGTTTTCATACGTTTTTTGCCTTCCCGGCATACATCCAGCAGCGGGCAGACCTGACATTGCGGATTCTGCGACTTACAGTGATAACGCCCGAAAAAGATCAGCCGGTGGTGCGTTAACGTCCATTCGTCACGCGGCACCGCCTTCATCAGCTTTTTCTCCACTTCCAGCACCGAATCTTTCCAGCCCGCAAGCGCGAGCCGTTTGGCTACCCGTTCCACATGAGTATCCACGGCAATGGCCGGTACGCCGAAAGCGTTGGATATGACCACATTCGCAGTCTTGCGGCCGACACCCGGTAAGGTTACCAGCAAATCATGGGCCTGAGGCACTTCTCCGCCATACTGCTCAATCAGAATGGAGCAGAGGTTCTGAATATGCTTGGCCTTGTTGCGAAATAAGCCAATCCGCCGGATATCCCGCTCGAGCTCTTCAAGCGGCACTGAAATGTAGTCGATTGGAGCTTTGTACTTCTGAAACAGGTCCTCGGTCACCTTGTTCACCGTTGCGTCCGTACATTGGGCCGAGAGCAGCACCGCTATGGTTAGCTCAAAAGCGTTACTATGGTTCAGCTCACAATGCGCATCAGGGAACATGCCTCCGATGGTATCCAGGATGTGGCGGACTTCTGCAACTTTCATAGCGTCCCCTCCACGGAGTACTTACACCCGAAGTTGATCACTCGGGCATAACTTCTCTAAATAAAAAGAAATATAAGCAAAGAATACATTATATCGTATACTTCCATAGCGTTCAAGTGAACACAGCGCTGTCCTTATATTTCAAAAAAAACGTCTTGATTCAGGGCAAAAGCCTGAATCAAGACGGTGTTTCACACGGAAAATCACCAAAACGATTATTGTTTCACTATTTCCACGATCTTGTCGTTGTTGAAATACATTATAATATTATCATTTTCTTTGAGAGATTGCACGGGTAAAGTCGTGTCACCTTGATGAATATATGCGTTTGGCGCAAGCACAAACTTATAATTTTCATTCAGAGTAGCGCGTTTGGTCATGACTTCATTGGTCGCAGTCTCATAACGCGAGAAGGTACGGCTAAGCTGACTGAATACCGAAATTATGATTACCCCGCTGGCATCCTTACGCGCTAATACCCGGTCCGCTGTAGTAAGGCCGCTCAGATCAGTAGTGGTTACACCATCCCGGGTAATTCTCACCCCTGCGCTGGCGGTGAAATTCTGAGACACTCCGGAATAATCCTTCACGGTCAAGGTTTTTGCTGCAGCGTCCACTGCTGAGATTTGTCCGGAATACTGCTTAACCGACTGCAGCGATAATGCTGTAGTCCCGTCAAAGTTAATGTTCACATAATCGCCAGTCTTTATCTCACTAAGAGTAATTGTCTGGCCGGCTTCATTGCTAAGTGGAACGGCCGCTACGTAAATATCGCTGGTTCCACTGCCTGTTTTGACAGTGACTTTGTTGGTATTGGCATTCACTCCCGCAACCTCAAGCTGTGCAGATGAAGCTACCCGCAGGACCGAAATTACCTCTTGATTGCCGGTGAGTATTGCAGTTACTGGTACATTCACCGAAACATCTGCCATAGTCGCACCGGTTTTGCCAAATATATCTACGGCAAGCGGATATCCCATGGTCATCAGCTGGCCATTACTCATTTTGAAAACAATGGTCCTAGCCGAAGCATTAATCGCAGTCAGTGTACCGGAATATTTGGTTGATAGCTCAACAGACAGTGCCCGCTCATTAATGGCAGTCACATCTACTTTCCGGTTTTCGGCAAGTCTTGCACCCATACTGGTAATGGAAGTTGTCGGAACGCCATCATAAACCATTTTAGTACTTGTATCCAGCTTTATTACATGTGCTTTACCATCATTATCAGTGAAGGTAAGGAATTGTGTCTTCGCATTGAAATCAACCACCGTTGCTCCGGTAAACTGATTGATTTGCCGGCTGACCACCTCAATTTGGGTCACCTGATCACTGCTGTTAAGCGTAAGCTGAACATTGTCTCCGCCAGTTTTATCAGAGATAAGATCACCCATCACAGGATTAGCCACATTCGGAATTACAATTACCGGTTTGCTGGCCAGAAGTTTAACTTCACGGCTTCCATCCGTCTTTTGATAGACAATAGTAGAATTCGTCAGCTCATAGATAAAGCCTTTAACAGTACGCTCTACACCTGAAGTAACTTCCACAGAACGGATCACGTTATCCTTGATTGTGTAGGAGGCAGCAGCACCTGCCTTCAAATCAGCCGGTAGAAGAATGGAATTCTGGGAGCTGAATAGGGAAACTCCATCTTCCCACTTGAAGCTTTCCGTTGTTCCGTCTGTATTCTTGAAGGTAATGCTCTTGGAAGCTGCATCTACATTTTGAATCGTTCCGGTTGCAGTCTTATTGACTACCCCAGAGGTCACCTGAACCTTCACCACTTTATGTGAACCACTGTACGTTTCACGGGTCAATCTTATTTTGCTGCCCGCAGTAATTGATGAAGGCTGGATCACTGCCCCATTCACATCGGTGAATACAGTTTCGGCATCATAGTCATATTGATCGTAACCCAGAGCTGAATCCACCCAGACGATACCCGAAGAGATCTTGGTAAACGTCCCCTCCGCCTGATCAAGTTGTTGCGTAGGGTCAGTCAGTTCTACATATGCTGCGTTATAGGTTGCTCCGATAACAGTCACCTTGGTGTAGGGCTGTATCTCGTTCAGAGAGATGCGGGTCTCCGAGGTACTTGTGAAATACGCAGTGTTCGCATTCAGCGTGAAGTCCGTAGTGCTGCCGTTACTAAATAGTGTCAGCTTGCCGTCTTTCAGTGAACTTACCGTTCCTTTGAACGTATTATCGTAGTCAAGCGTGTTGTGTGCCTCAGCACGGCTGAAGAAGGTGGCTAGCTGGGCGCGGGTAACTGCTCCCTGCGGGTCGAAGCGGTTGCCGTCCAGTCCGTTGGCCAGGCCCAAATCAACTGCGGTGTTAATATAGCCGCGCTTATTCGCAGATACCTTGGAATCGTCGGCAAAACCGGTCGGTTCACCCGCTGCCGCTGCTGCAGATGCACTCTTACCCAGTGACCGGACCAGTAATTCTGCGACCCACTCGCGGCTGGCCTTGCGCTCTCCCCAGGAGGTCTTCAGGTTATCTGCAGCCATTTCTACCGTCTTATCCAGCAGTCCCTGCTGAAAAGCCAGCACAACATAAGGCTTGTAATAGTTAGTTACAATGAAATCAGCAGGAAGAACTACATCTGTGCTTGTGTTCACGTTACCCTGCAGCTTCATAAAGCGCAGCGCCATCAGAACAGCTTCTTGCTGGGTAACGGAGTCACCCGGACGGAATAAACCGTTATTCCCTACAACGATGCCTTGGCTTGCCAGCTTGTAGATATGTTTCTCGGCCCAGAAGGCTGTTTTGACATCACTGAATATCCCTGCAGCTGTTGCTGCTGACTGGGGAGTTACGGCAGCTGCCGGCGTTCCGGTTGATGTGGTTTCGGCAAAAGCCGCTCCCGTGCCGCCAAGCACCATAGTGCCGGCCAGAACGGCGGACACCGCTTTAGCAGAATAAGATTGAACCTTACGCTTTAATTTTTTGTGACCGGACAATTCGATATTCCCCTCTCTATGGCTCATCTGAATTTCTATGTTGCCTACTTCGTCAGCCATTGGCCTATTTCCTGCGCAATGCTTACAATCCGTTGTTCTCACGCGTTATTGGATGCACGAGATCCACATGCCCCATCAGGCTCTCCACTTGTTCTCCGTCTACCAGCACATCGATATTCTTCACTTCTTCAAACTGGAAGAAGGTCTGGGACAATGCGCTGATTGCCAGGGCCTCACCGCCTGCACCAAGCTGTGCCTCATCCGGCTTATGAATATCCAGGACAATCTGTCCATTCGTGAATTCCAGTGATTTCAGCTCGATTTTGCTCCACAGCGGAATCTGGTCGGCATTCTTGCTGCTCTGGAGAGCCTTAAAGGCCTCTGTATATTTGTCTTTGGCATCTGTGAAGCTGACAGAGACGTCGGCCGCCACCAGATCTGTCTGCTGCGGATCTGTATAATAGACCTTGATAGTCTGGCTCTGCTTCTCTGGCGCTGCCGGCTGTTCAGTAGCTACAGGAGCTTCCGTGGCTGCAGGCTCCGGCGTACTTGTAGCCTGAGGTGCACTAGTGCTATTAGCGCTGCTGTCGTTCCCTGCGTTTCCTTCAGCTCCGCTCGATACGGAGGATGAATCCTGTCCTGCTGCATCTGCCGGTGAGGCGGTTGGTTTGTCACCGCATCCCGAAATTACTGCGAGCAGTAATACTGCTATACCTGCATATGTCAATTTCTTGTTCATCACTAAATAACCCCCTCCATATGAATACGGGCAGGACAGGGCCGCAAAGTCCTTTGACCCCAATCTATGGCCGAAAGCCGACTTTGCGGCCCTGGCTGCCGCCCGCTGTTATTGAACCCCGAGATATTCCTTAATCCCGCTGACCATTGATGCAGCAACTTTGTTCTGAAGTGATTCCGTGAACAGAAGTGCCTCATCATTCTTGTTGCTGAGGTAGCCAACTTCAAGCAGTACCGCAGGCATCGTTGTCTCGCGTATAACGTGGAAGTTGCCGTAACGTACGCCCCGGTCACTAAGTCCGGTAGCCTGTACAAGATACTTGTGCATCACCTTTGCCAGAGCCTTGCTGGCTTCGCGCTGATAGTAGGTCTCCGTTCCGCTTGCTGCGGACGAGCCGCTGCTGTTGGCATGGACAGAGATGAATAAATCGGCTTTGAGGTTGTTGGCAATTGCCGCCCTGTCCTTCAGTTCAAGGAAGGTATCATCGCTGCGGGTCAGAACCACGTCAATTTTGTTCTCCTGCTTCAGCAGCTCCGCCGCCTTCAGAATAACAGCCAGATTGAAATTCTTCTCGTATTTACCGGTAACCCCAACGGCCCCGGAATCCTTGGCGCCATGCCCGGCATCGAGCACCACCAGTTTACGCCCGCTGTTGCCGGGCTGTGTAGAAGTATCTCCAGTGCTCTGCGCATTCAAGTCAATGACAATCAGCTTGGAGACATCGCCCGAAACTTCAACGCTATAATTTCTCGAGGTAGTAAGGTCAATTACAAAACGTACAGTGTACGGGGCGGTACTATACAGCGAGTAACGCACACCGGTTACATCCGGATAATCCGTAACCGTAAGCATACCGTTCAGGTTGGGATCCAGCTGTTGTCCTGTACCGAATACATCCGAGAAAGTGGCATTCGGCAGGTCAATTATAATCCGGTCCGGTCCGCTCACTTTGGAAACCTTCGGCTGGGTGTTGCCCTCAAGTGCAATGCTTAGCCTGTTCTCGTTGAAGCTGATTCCGTTAATCATGCTCAGGCCGCTTGCCGCATCATCCGGCGGTACTACAACGGTTCCCCCGTCTCCGTTACTTCCACCTGTTTCCGTGTTAGTATCCGGGATTTCCGGGGTAATAAGATCTACAATCTTCTTCGTATTGTCCCATTTGACTGTAAGGCCAAACTGCTCTCCGATGAATCTGATCGGCACGAGAGTTGTACCGTTCCGCAGAAGCGGTGACGTGGTCAAGACCACGGTCTTGCCGTCTACGGAGGCTGCAGTCTGATTCACGATCAGCTGCATAGTCTTACCTTGCTGTTCAATCGTAACGGTCTTGCTTGTCTGATTCCAGTCTACCTTGTATCCAAGGTTCTCAGCGATCATTCTTAGCGGCACCATAATGGAGTTGTTTACATTTTCCACCGGAACATCCTGCCCTGCGGTCAGTTCCTGTCCATCCAGGAAAATCTTGTTGGTAGCCGCAGCAGCTTGTCCATGCCCCGGCAGAATCACAACAAAGAACAACAGCAGCAACAGCATACAAGCAAATTTCTTCATTCTTCACCTCTAAGACTCTAGTATTCCGCCCCCAAACGAGCGTTCTTGGTGCTATCCTACTGACAACCTTCGACATAGTTTAGACGCCTGATGAACTTAAAAGTTGCGAATAAATACCATTAAAAATCAGGACTGTTCACACGCAGCTCCCTTTCCGCGTTACTTAAAGCCCAAGATATTCCTTAATTCCCGCCACAATTTCCCGTGCCAGATTATTCTGCATCTGCTCGCTGTACATAGCCGCTTCATTTCCCGGATTCGTCAGATAACCTGCCTCCAGCAGAACGGCTGGCATGCTTGTCTCTCTGGTGACATGCAGACTCTTCGATCTGACGCCGTTATCTTTGAACCCTGTACCGGCTACCAGATGCTTTTGCATGATTTGGGCAAGCGGAAGACTTTCGCTGCGGCTGTAATAGGTTTCACTGCCATTGACTTTGTCACGGTTCGGATACCCTACATCCAACGAATTCCCATGCAGTGAAACAAACAGCGTAGCCTTTGCGGCTTCAGCAATTCTTACACGGTCCTGCAGACCGAGAGTAACATCAGACGTTCGTGTGTATACAACATCTGCCCAGCCCTCTTGTGTCAGAATCGCTCCAACTTTGAGGATAACTGCAAGATTGAAGTCTTTTTCCGCTTTGCCTGTGAGACTGATTGCTCCCGGCTGTGTACCTCCATGACCTGCATCAAGGGCTACGATAGGCTTGCCGGTCAGTCCTGTATTCACCGGAGTTCCAGCTCCGCTATTCACCGTGTTGAGATCTACCGTCACCAGCCCTGTGCTGTCATCCGTACTCAGCTGGTAATTCTGGCTGCCTGCGGTTTGGATTACGAACCGGACCGTAGAAGGACTGGTGCTGAACAGTGCATAGCGTATTTCAGATACCAGCGGGTAGCCGCTTACGTCCAGCCTTCCCTGCGGACTGCCGCTGGCAGATACCCCCGGAAAGCTGCCGCTGAAATCAGAGGCAAACGCTGCTCCCTGAAAATCAACTACAATCCGGTCTGGTCCGGTAATCTTGGTCACCGTAGGCTTGGCACCTCCGGCAACCGCTACAATAAGACGGTTCTCGCTGAATACAGCCCCCTTCACTGTCGGGGACGTAACTGCAGGAGTCGGAGAGGCCGTAATACTGCCCTCGACCTCTTCAGTATTCTCTGTATTGGTCTGAGGCTGCTGTGTCGGAGCAGGGGATTGCACTGCCGCCACAGGGCCTGCAGAGGCTGCAGGTGCCACGGTAGCTGAAGGCAGCGGATCTGCAGATACAGGGGATTCAAGCGGAATTCCGCCGCTTAAGTAGACTGTCTTGTCGGAATTATCCCAGCCGACACTGAGTCCGAACTGTTCACTCACGAAACGGATAGGAACCAGTACAGTACCGCCATTCTGCTTGGGTGCGGCATTCAGCAGCAGACTTACGCCATCGGCTTCAGCCGTCTTGCTTCCTACTGCGAGCTGTACCGTCTTGCCGTCCTGCTGGACGGTTACTTTGCGGGTGGTCTGCTCCCAGAGCACTTCAAAACCAAGGTTCTCCACCACCACCCGGATCGGAATCATAACGCTTCCATTCACGTTCTCAAGGATGACCCCTTTGGGCAGCGCAAGTTCCTTACTGTCCATCACAATCCTTCCCTGGCTGCTTGCGGCAGCAGCAGCTTCATGGCCGGCGAATGACAGTAACAAGAGCGGCAGCAGCAGTAGGAATAACATCCGTTGTCCGGCTTTCTTCATCCTTTCCTCTCCCTTTTGTCAATTGATAGAACCATAGATAAGATTAAGACGACAGAAATCCCCAAAAGTTGCCTTCACAGGCAATGAATATATCGATTATAGCAAAAAAACTTCTATTTCCGACACCCGGAAATAGAAGTTTTGTGTAAAATTTGTAAAGTTTACGAATTTCTTCGCCAGATGTTCACTCTCTTCCCAGTAAGCATCCCGGCATTGCTTAGCCGAAAAGCTTGGCCGCATGACGTTCTTCGTACGCGGCAATCTCATCTGCGTGCTGAAGCGTCAGACCGATATCATCCAATCCCTGCAGCAGAAACTGGCGGCGGTGCTCATCCAGCTCAAACGTGATGGCAAGGCCATAATCGTCACTCAGCTTGTTGTTCTCAAGATCCACTGTAAGGGTGTAGCCTTCATGTTCAGCCGTGCGGCTGAACAGATCATCTACCTGGGTTTCGGAGAGCTTGATCGGCAGAATTCCGTTCTTGAAGCAGTTGTTATAGAAAATGTCGGCATAGGACGGGGCAATTACCACTCTGAACCCGTAATCCATGATGGCCCAAGGCGCATGCTCCCGGGAGGAACCGCAGCCGAAGTTCGCACGCGAGATCAGCACGGATGCTCCCTGATAGCGCGGCTTGTTCATCTCAAACGCTGCATTATCATTTCCTGCTTCATCAAAACGCCATTCGTAAAAAAGAAATTGTCCAAACCCGGTACGCTCGATCCGTTTCAGGAATTGCTTCGGAATGATTGCATCCGTATCTACATTAACCCGGTCTACCGGGGCTACGATACCTGTTAATTTCTTAAATTCTTCCATTTGCTGTGTCCTCCTGCTCTCTCAATTATTCTATGAGTTGACGGCTTCCGTCTTGTAATTCCAGTCGCGGACATCGGTGAACCGTCCTTTAATTGCAGCCGCAGCCGCCATGGCAGGAGAGACCAGATGCGTGCGTCCGCCGCGTCCCTGGCGTCCTTCAAAGTTACGGTTGGAGGTCGATGCGCAGCGTTGTCCAGGCTGCAGAACATCCGGATTCATGGCCAGGCACATACTGCAGCCTGCTTCACGCCATTCAAAACCGGCTTCAGTGAAGACCTTGTCCAGACCTTCCTTCTCAGCCTGCAGCTTAACGCGTCCGGAGCCCGGTACAACAATTGCCGTCACCTTATCGGATACCTTATGGCCTTTGGCTACTTGAGCCGCAGCCCGCAAATCCTCAATCCGGCCGTTGGTGCAGGAGCCGATAAAGACATAATCAATACCGATTTCAGAGATAGGCGTACCTGGCGCCAGATCCATATATTCAAGCGCTTTTTCAGCGGCTTTACGTTCGTTTTCAGTGGTGAAGTCTGCAGGATTCGGCACCCTTGAGTTGATGTCCGTACCCATTCCCGGGCTGGTACCCCAGGTAACCTGCGGAATCAGCGTTTCTACATCGAATTCTACGACAGTGTCATACTGTGCGCCTTCATCGCTTACAAGACCCTTCCAGATCTCTACAGCAGCGTCATAAGCTTCACCTTGCGGCACATATTGACGTCCTCGCAGATAGTTGAACGTAGTCTCGTCCGGTGCAATCAGGCCGGCTCTAGCTCCGCCTTCAATCGACATATTGCAGACTGTCATGCGTTCTTCCATCGACAGTTCACGGATTGCTTCGCCTGTATATTCGATAACATAACCAGTCGCAAAATCGGTACCGTATTTGGCGATGACGCCGAGAATCATATCCTTGGCGGTTACTCCCGGATTACGGTTACCCGTGAAGCGCACTTCCATCGTCTTAGCTTTGGATTGCTGCAGACACTGGGTTGCAAGCACATGTTCAACTTCGCTGGTGCCGATCCCGAAGGCAAGCGCACCGAACGCTCCGTGTGTGGAGGTGTGGCTGTCCCCGCAGACAATGGTCTTGCCGGGATGTGTCAGACCAATTTCCGGCCCCATAACGTGTACAACGCCCTGGTCAATATCATTGAGATCGAACAGTCTGACACCGAAATCACGGCAGTTCTGTGAAAGGGTATCTATCTGCTGCTTGGAGATCGGATCTGTAATATTGTAGCGGTCCTTGGTAGGCACGTTATGATCCATAGTCGCGAAAGTAAGTCCCGGACGGCGGACCGGACGGCCGCTCAAGCGCAATCCTTCAAAGGCCTGCGGAGAAGTAACCTCATGAACCAGATGCAGATCGATATAAATGATACTTGGCTTGTCTTCCTCTTGATGAATAACGTGATTATCCCAAATCTTTTCAAACATTGTCTTGTTGCCCATGAATTTCACCTCATATAGTAGAATCGTTCCATTTGGAAGAGAGCGTGGAGTCTCTCTTGAATGTTCTAAATATAACATCAGTACGTTTATAATTCCAAGATATGATTTCTATAGCACTTATAGGTTCAGCCTATGATCCACTCCTTGAGTAAACATAACCTAGCGCCGAGACCTTGCCCATGTAAGCTTCTGCTGTTCCTTATTGATACGTACCCGCAATGATTCCACGCTGAACGTCTATTTCCAGCTTAATCTCATTAAAAACATCTTCCAGTGTACTGCACGGAAGCAGTGTGTTCTGCCTGATATGACTGAGTACGACAGCCGTGCTCCGCTCGAAATTGTGATAATGTTCGCTTTTGACATTGATGAGCACCTGGCTGCAGAGAGCGGTTAATTGCAGGTAATCCGCCAGCACATGCTTCTGCATGTAGGCCTGATGAGGCTGTGGCTTAGACCAGAACCCGGTCTCCCCGTATAGATAGTCATGATTCTCATCCAATGGCTCGATGGCCGAATTATTATGAATGAAATACCCCAGCTGTTCTTCGAGCTCGTCAAATGATTGTATTAATCTTGCCAGAACGCCCATAATACACCCCCATTTATTCGAAGAACGTATGCCTAGAGCATGCATAAGGGCTCCTGAAGAATAATTTAAGTATATACTTATGTTCAAAATAAAGATATTTAATATGCAAATTATGTAAGATTATCAACCTGCTGAAGTACACCACTCTTTCCGCTGTCAAACATCCACCTATACTAAATCGGATATCTATAGGTTATACTTATAGACGGATTATCCATTCTTTATATTAAAGGAGCCTGTCCGTGGAACTCAGACAACTGCAATACACACTTCAGATCGCTGCAGAAAGAAACTTCTCACGTGCAGCAGACAAGCTGCATATCGCCCAGCCCTCACTGAGCCAGCAGCTCTCCAAACTGGAAAAAGAGCTGGGTGTTCTTCTCTTCCAGCGTAATACCAGCTCCGTTGAGCTGACCTATGCCGGGGAGAAATTCGTTGAGCAGGCCCAGGCGATCATTGATGCCGTGGAGCTGCTGCGCCAGGAAATGTCCGATATCTCCCAGCTGCGGACCGGACGGGTCGTGGTTGGCAGCATGCCGATCACCGGGGCGCATCTGCTGCCGCATGTACTGCCGGTATTCAAAAGCAAATATGCCGAGGTTGAAATCACTCTGCTGGAGGACTCCTCTATGAATCTGGAGAAGCTGACCGCCAGCGGCCAGACGGATCTAAGCCTGCTCTCCCTGCCGCTGGAGATTCCGACTCTGGCCTATGAGGTGCTTGGCGAGGAACGGATTGATCTGGCGGTCCCGCCTGAGCATCCGTTGGCAGCGCGTAGTGCTCTGGGTATCCGCACCTCACTGCATGAGCTTAAGAATGAACCGTTTATCGTGCTCAAAGAAGGTCAAGGCTTCCGTAAAATGACCGTTGAACTCTGCCGTGAAGCCGGTTTTGAGCCGCAGATTGTTTTTGAAAGCAATAATATGGAGACCGTTCAGTCGCTTGTAGCCACCGGGATGGGTGTAACGCTGGTGCCCCATTTCATCGCACGTGCTCCGCGGAGTGAATTCGTACCTGTCTACCTGCCTTTGGCTGATCCGGTTCCCAGCCGTACCCTGGTGGTCGCTTACCGGCGCGGACGCTACTTATCCCGGGCCGCCGAAGCTTTCATTGAAACCTTCAAAGCAACGGTTGCCGGACTGGCGGACGAATAAACAGCAGAAAAATGCAAATGCCCATCCGGCTCCTGTCTTGAAGCCGGATGGGCATTTGCTGTATTTTCCCGGAAAACAATTATTTATTTGCGCAAATTATGCTGCGTGATCAGACGGTTCTGATCATCCGGCAGACGGGCTGTACTCTCATCAACCGGTCCCTTAGTACGGGAATCTCCGGCTTTTTCCTCGACAAACTCTCTGATCGCCTTGTTTTGAATTTCGGCGGCTTCTTTGGCATTTTGATTCTGTTCCTGCTGGACTTTAGTGCTCTTACTCAAATCAATCCACCTCCTGGTAACAGATTATAAATACTTTACCCGTCCCCCTGAAGGTCAAACATTAAATTCGCTTCCCTCCATCCCAAAAAATTCGCCGGACGGCTCTTTGCAAACCCTGCTTTCCCATGGTATTCTAAATGACAAATAGTGAAACGTGCAGACGGGACCAGTAAGAATTGACTATGATTCGCGTGCAGAGAGTAAATTCCGGAAGGCTGGGAGAATTTACCGCGGATGTCCATTCCGAATCCTACCCCCGAGCGGCCTGCCCTGCAGGACGGATACTCCCGTTACGAGAATGAAGTCGGATGAACCCTCATCAATGAAGGTGGTACCGCGGAAGTTAACCAAGCTTTCGTCCTTTGCTAAGTCTAAGGATGGGGGCTTTTTGTCATTTTCGGGCTGACAGCGATTGAAATTTGAGAGGAAAGTGAAAGACAATGACGACAAGAATCGTGGTCAAAATCGGCAGCAGCTCACTGAGCGGCCCTGAGGGCGGATTGAACCGGTCTGCGGTCGCCTTCTTCGCCGCCGAGATTGCCGCACTCCGCAAGCAAGGCTGTGAAGTCCTGCTGGTTACCTCAGGAGCGGTGGCGGCAGGATTCCGTGCTATCGGCTACCCGTCCCGCCCCAAGCTGCTGCACGAGAAGCAGGCCGCAGCAGCGGTAGGACAGGTTATGCTCATGCAGGCTTACCAGGAGGCCTTTGCCCGGCACGGTATTCCTACCGCACAGATCCTTCTGACCCGCACGGACTTCTGCAGCCGCCGCGCCATGAACAACGCCATGATGACTGTGGAGGAGCTGCTCCGGCTGGGCGCTGTACCCGTGTTCAACGAGAATGACACTGTATCGGTGGACGAATTGAAATTCGGTGATAATGATACCCTGTCGGCGCTGGTCGCCAATCTTCTGAAGGCCTCGCGGCTACTGGTCCTGACGGATATGGACGGCGTCTACAGCGGGGACCCGCGTAAGCATCCGGATGCGGTCCGGTATCAGCATATAGAAGAGATTACACCGGAAATCTATGCTATCGCAGGCGGCGCAGGCTCAAGCGTAGGTACTGGCGGCATGCGTTCGAAGATCGATGCTGCCAAGATTGCCACACGGGGAGGCGTTCCTGTCTTTGTAGGCAGAGTTACCGAGCCTGGTGATCTTTCACGGGCAGCTGAAGGTACTGGCAAAGGCACATATTTTGCCACGACCCTCTCCTCCCTGCCTGTCAAGAAACAATGGCTTGGATTCATGTCCACCCCGCTGGGCTCCCTTTATGTTGACGACGGCGCGGTAGAAGCTTTGCTCCATGGAGGGCATAGCCTGCTGCCGGTCGGGGTCAGACGAATCGAGGGCAGCTTCCATTCCGGAGATGTTGTAGAAGTACTTGGCCCGGATGCCAAACTGCTTGGACGGGGCATCGTCAATTATGATGATACCCAGCTCCGCAGCATCCAGGGCCTTCCCAGCCGCGAAGTTGTCCCAAGGCTCGGTGAAGTGCACCGGCTCGAGGTTATCCACCGCGACGAATGGATTACACTGCGTTAAGCCAACAAAACTTTTAGGGGGAATCGTCATGAGTGAAGTGGTAAACAAAACGACGCTGGCCAAAGCGACCACAGGGGTACTCGCCAGCTTGACTACCGGCCAGAAGAATGAAGCTCTGCTTGTCATGGCCGCAGCCTTGCGCGCCGAAGCGGATTACCTTATTGCCGCCAACGCCGAGGACTTGGAGCGCGGGCGGCTAAACGGCACTCCGGAGTCTATGCTCGACCGGCTGGCACTGGATGCAGGCCGGATTGACAGCATAGCTGAGGGCTTGCAGCAAATTGCCGTGCTGCCTGATCCGATTGGTGACAATCTGGAAAACATCGAACGCCCGAACGGCCTGTTTATTGAGAAGGTCCGCGTTCCGCTTGGCGTTATCGGCATTATCTATGAAGCCCGTCCGAACGTAACCGTTGATGCTGCCGGCCTGTGTCTCAAAACCGGCAATGCCGTGGTCCTGCGCGGCGGCTCATCCGCCCTGTCCTCGAACCGTGCGATTGCAGAGGTTCTGCACCGCGCACTGGCGGGTACAGCAGTGCCGCCTGATGCCCTGCAGCTGATCGAAGATCCGGACCGTTCCTCTGTCGATGAAATGCTGAAGCTGAACGGCCTGCTGGATGTCATCATTCCGCGCGGCGGAAGCTCACTAATACAGAATGTGGTACTTAATGCCACTGTACCGGTAATTGAAACAGGTGCAGGCATATGCCATACTTATCTGGATGCAAGTGCCGAACCCGGTATGGCTCAGCGGATCAGTCTGAATGCGAAGGCGCAGCGGCCTTCTGTCTGCAACTCCATGGAGACTTTGCTTGTCCACCGTGATTTCGCAGCCAGTCATCTGCCGGCTTTGGCAGAGGCCTTCCGCGGTGTCCATGTGGAATTGCGCGGGTGTCCGGCTACAATCGCTCTTGTACCTTGGGCTCTGCCGGTTACTCCGCAGGATTTCGCCACGGAATACAATGACTATATTCTCAATGTCAAAATCGTGGACACTCTGGAAGCGGCTCTCGGGCATATCGCCGAGTTCAGTACCAAACATTCCGAGTGCATTGTGACAGAGGATGCCGATAATGCTGCCCGCTTCCTGCAGGAAGTGGATGCCGCCGCAGTTTATCATAATGCCTCCACCCGGTTCACTGACGGGTTCGAATTCGGCTTTGGTGCCGAAATCGGGATCAGCACCCAGAAGCTGCACGCCCGCGGCCCGATGGGGCTGCCTGCGCTGACTTCAAGTAAGTATATTATCCATGGCTCCGGCCAGATTAGGGGATAATCAAGTATCCATGCTTCATATGTTAACATAACTTTTTAGGGGGACTACCAGCCATGTGTCAGCAACCATCCATACCACTTATTAATCATAATATCGTTTTTTATGGCGCAGGCTCGATGGCTGAGGCAATTGTGCGCGGAATGATCGCCCGGAACGTAGTGGAATCCGGCAAAATCATCATGCTAAACCGCAGCAGCAGCGAACGTCTGGCCGAGCTGCGCAGCCGTTATGGCGTTCTGGGCTACAATGATCCCGAACAAAAAACAGATGCTCTGCGTACAGCACCTGTTATTGTGCTTGCGATGAAACCAAAGGATGCCGCAGAAGCATTACGTAATCTGGGTCCGCTGCTGTCGCCGGATCAACTCGTAATTTCCGTGATTGCCGGACTGACAATCCGTACTATGCAGGGTCTGCTGGGTACACAACAGCCTGTAGTCCGCTCGATGCCTAACACCTCCAGCTCCATCGGCCTGGGTGCAACCGGCATAGCTTTCTCCAAGGAGGTTGACGAACCGGGCCGCCGCACAGCCCTTAATATCTTCGAAGCTGTCGGGTTAACGGCCGTTATAGATGAGGAGCGGATGGAAACCTTAACAGGAATTTCCGGCAGCGGACCGGCTTATATCTACTACATGATGGAGGCCATGATTGCCGCCGGCATCCGCGGCGGACTGCCGGTTGAACAGAGCCGCGAGCTTACGGTTCAGACCGTGCTGGGAGCTGCCCGGATGGTGCAGCAGACGGGTGAAGAACCTGCCGCGCTCCGCAAGAAGGTCACCTCACCGAACGGCTCTACCCAAGCCGCGATTGAAGTGCTGGAACGCGGAGATTTCTTCGAAACGGTCATCGCTGCCGTTAACCGCTGTGCCGAACGTTCCCGTGAAATGGGATCGGCTTTGGAGAAAGAGCTGCAATAATTTCTTGGAATTTTTTCATATTACATTAACCCTGTCTCCACATATCAGCCCGCAGACCGCTTCCCCGAAGCAGCTGCGGGCTATTTGTTTGTCTGCCTTCCCCCTACCTATGCTGCTCCATCCAAACCGTTGCCCAATCCACCAATGACCTGAGTTCCATTAATCTTACCTCTGCATTTCCGGCCCGGTGAATCTGCAGATTCACCGCCTGCTCATACTCCTGCCCCAATGAGACAAAATCACTGTCATCCACTGCCTGTGTCGGGTAAGTTACCCGCTTGCGGACACCATTCACCAGAACAGCACTGCTCTCATTAACCATCTGCTTCCCCGTATAGTCAGCACGGGTCTCGGCCAGATGCAGCGATGTATTCTTGTCATAGCCTACGCCAATCAGAAGAATATGCCCGTTCAGCTGATACAATTTGTCCAGAGGTGAACCGGCGCCAAAGATATTGCTCAGATCATGGTCTTTCACCAGGTACTCCGCATGTTTGCCGAGCGCAGCAAAAGAACGGGCCGGATGATCCGATCTGATGGCTCCCGGCCATTTCCGGAACATTTCTGCCACTACTCCCATCCCGATCGCCGGAGTAACTTCCTTATCGTACGCAGGCCAGTGCTTACGAATGAGCGGCCACCACTCCGCAGGCTCCTCCCAGTGCACACCGGTCTGGGGATCGAGATTCTTCCAGGTCTGCGAAGGCATCATCAGGGTGCCGTTCACACCGACAAGCTCCAGCAGCGCACGAATTAACGTCTCCGCCCCGCCAATCACGAAACCCAGTCGGCTAAGGGATACATGTACTATCAAGCTCTGTCCTTCCTTGATCCCGCAAGCCCTTAATTGTTCCACCAGCTCTTCCTTCGTAAGAATCTGCCTAAGTTCTTTACGTTCGGTCATACGCACACTCCTTTTTTTGAACTCAATATATATATACAAAAAAGACAACCCCGCAGTAAGCTGCGGGGTTGTCTCCGGTGTATCCTGGAAAGCAGTGCCCTTGAATTCAATTCATTCTATGACAGGCATCGTAACGTTATAATATCATCTTCCGCCGCTGCGGAACTTCTGGGAATAGGCTTTGACATCCTGAGCGTTCTTCACCCGGTTGCGGGCCCATTCCAGCAGAATACGGTCAATATAGCGGAAATGAACTTTCCCGGCGAAGACTGATTCCTTCAGTGCAAGCAGAATCAGCTCTTCGGGATACCGGTCCTCATCGACCCAGCCGGAAATGGATTCACATTCCATCGGAGACAGCGGACGGCCGAATTCCTTCTCAAAAATACTGAACAGGCTGCGGCTCTCCTCGGTTTCCGTGCCTCCCGGTGCGGCCGGCCGGCCATAACCGCCCTCCGGAGCAGGTGATCCGGAATAATGGGCGGCAGCCCGGGAACCCGGCTCACTCTCAGCACGGCTGCGCTTCTCCTGCGAATGCTCTTGCGAGACTTCGGCCAGATAAGCACCGAGCTTGCCATACAGTCCGGAGAAGTTGTAGCGCTCATAATGGATATCGCGCAGCTCGTCGTTGTCTCCGTCGATGCTGATGAATCCTTCCTTCATGAGCTTCTGCAGCTCTCCGGCAATAACCGAGATACTGCGTCCGGTTACGGCCTGCAGCTCCTCAAGCGAAGGGAAATCAATTCCCTCCACTTGCCGGAACGAGAGCAGATGAATCAGCAGCATTGCCTCACTGCCAGTCAGATTCAGCTTCCGGTAATATTTCAAGAGTGCATAAGGAATGACGGCCATTCCGTTCTCCAGGCCGAAGGCTACGCCTTCGCCCCAGGTATTCCATCCTTTTCCGTCCATACTTAAGCCCCCTTTGCCCATCCTTACGGGTAAAGACGGTACAGCGTACGAGGGAAGGCAATCGTTTCACGCACATGGTCCAGACCGCAAATCCAGGCCACGGTACGCTCCAGCCCCAGACCGAAGCCGGAGTGAGGAACAGAACCGTAAGTGCGAAGATCCATGTACCATTTGTAGGTATCCATCGAAAGATTATGTTCCTTGAAACGGGCTTCCAGCAGCGCCGGATCGTCGATACGCTGTGATCCGCCGATAATCTCTCCATACCCTTCAGGAGCGATCATATCCGCGCACAGCACCACTTCCGGACGCTCAGGATGCGGCTTCATGTAGAAGGCTTTGAATGAAGCCGGATAGTGGGTAATGAAGACCGGCTTGTCGCTCATTTCGGCAATAGCCGTTTCATGAGGTGCACCGAAATCATCGCCCCAGGCGATTTCATAGCCTTTTTCATTCAGGAACTTGATTGCATCGTCGTAGGAAATACGCGGGAACGGTGCTTTGATGTTCTCCAGCTTCGAGACATCGCGGCCAACCGCCTCCAGCTCGGCACGGCAGTTCGTAAGTACGGACTGCACCACAAAGCTGATGAAATCTTCCTGCACACGCAAGCTTTCTTCATGATCCGTGAACGCCATTTCCGGTTCAATCATCCAGAACTCAATTAAGTGGCGGCGGGTTTTGGATTTCTCCGCACGGAAGGTAGGTCCGAAGGAATATACGCGCCCAAGAGCCATTGCTGCGGCTTCCATGTACAGCTGTCCGCTCTGGGTCAGGTACGCATCCTCTTCGAAATACTTCGTATGGAACAGGTTGGTCGTGCCTTCAGCTGACGTTGGAGTCAGAATTGGCGGGTCAACCTTCGTGAATCCACTCTCATTGAAGAATTGCTGAACCGCACGGATAATCTCCGCACGGATCACCATTACTGCCCGCTGCTTGGAAGAACGCAGCCAGAGATGACGGTGGTCCATCAGGAAGTCAACACCATGCTCCTTGGGCGTAATCGGATAATTCTCAGTAAGATGCAATACCTCTATACCTGTAACCGTCATTTCATAACCTGACTGGCTGCGGGGCTCTTCACGGATAATTCCGGTAACATAAAGCGAGCTTTCCTGGGTAAGGCTCTTGGCATCATCCCAGACCTGCTCAGGCACTTCCGATTTCACCACAACGCCCTGGATATAGCCTGTACCATCCCGAAGCTGCAGGAACTGAATTTTACCGCTGGAGCGCTTGTTGTTAACCCAACATCCGATAACAACACTCTCTCCAACATGCTCATTCACATTCTTGATTACACTCTTGTTAGCCATGCCTAAGATCTCTCCTCTAATTTAGCCGTTAATTCCTTGCACAATACTGTAAGTATCACGTGCAATGACAAGCTCTTCGTTTGTCGGAACCACAAGCACCTGAACCTTGGAACCAGCCGTAGAGATGCGGCGCGGATCGCCGGAGCGGACCTTATTAGCTTCTGCATCCAGTTCGATTCCGAGGAACGTAAGATTGTTCAGTACTTTTTCACGCAGCAGGGAAGCATTCTCGCCCACACCGGCAGTAAACACGATTACATCTACGCCGTTCATGGCAGCTGCGTAAGAACCGATGTATTTACGCAAACGGTACTCATACATTTCAAAAGCAAGCGTAGAATTAGCCTCGCCTTTCTCCGCACCGTCAATAATATCACGCATGTCACTGCTAACGCCAGAAATAGCCAGCAGTCCGCTGTGCTTGTTCAGCATGGAGTTCACTTCACCGACAGACAGCTCTTCCTTGTTCATCACATAAGGAACAATTGCCGGGTCAAGGTCACCGCTGCGTGTACCCATCATCAGGCCTTCCAGCGGAGTCATACCCATGGAAGTATCCACCGACACGCCGCCATCAACTGCAGTCACGCTGGCTCCGTTACCGATGTGGCAAGTGATAATCTTCAGTTCGCCCAGCGGACGGTCCAGATAATCTGCAGCAGCTTTGCTGACGAAATCATGGGAGGTACCATGCGCGCCGTAGCGGCGGACTTTGTATTTGTTGTACAGCACTCTCGGAATGGCATACATATAAGCCTTCTCAGGCATCGTCTGGTGGAAGGCAGTATCGAAAACAACTACCTGAGGCACACCTGGCATATTAATTTCAGTCGCTGTAATCCCCATCATAGCAGCCGGGTTATGCAGTGGCGCAAGGTCAAACAGCTGGCGGATCTTCGTCTTCGCATCTGCATCTACAAGTGCGGAAGCCTTGAAGAATTCTCCCCCGTGTACTACGCGGTGCCCAACGGCATTGATCTCGTCGGTGGAAGCAATTACGCCATGTTCCTTGTCAGTCAGACAAGCAAGCACTTTGCGGATTGCCGTGTTGTGTTCAAGAATTTCGCTTACTTCAGTTACTTCCTGTTTGCCGGTTGGCTTATGGTTCAGAATGGAGGAATCCATCCCGATACGTTCTACCAGACCTTTGGCCAGTACAGATTCGTCTGTCATATTATACAGCTGGTATTTCAATGAAGAACTGCCGGAGTTAATAACTAAGATATTCATACACGGTCACCATCCTTGTCATACTTGAAGAAGCCTTCGCCCGATTTCGCACCCAGTTGTCCTGCACGTACCATCTTCTTAAGAATCGTGGAAGGACGGTACTTGAGTTCGCCGTATTCACGGAACATGTTCTCAAGTGCAGCAAGAACGGAATCCAGACCGAAACGGTCTGCCATTTCAAGCGGTCCGTTCTGGAATTGGTAGCCAATGCGCATAGCGTCATCAATATCTTCAGGAGAAGCGACACCTTCCTGCAGCACATGCATAGCCTCGTTAATGAACAGGCAAATGAGGCGTGAGGTTACAAATCCCGGGGATTCATAGATCATTACGCCTTTTTTCTCAACGATCTCATCAACAAAGGTTTTGGTATCTTCAAAAGTGCTTTCGGAAGTTTTCAGTCCGCGCACGATTTCAACCAGATCAACCTTCGCTACAGGATGTATGAAGTGCATGCCGATTACGCGTTCCGGATACATTGTCGAGCTTGCAAGCTCAGTCAAGCTTAAAGTTGACGTGTTGCTGGCAAGGATAATGTGGCTCGGACACACCTGATCGAGCTGATTGAATACCTTCTGCTTCGCTTCCAGATCTTCAACGATGGTCTCAATTACCATATCGCAGGAGCTCAGTTCAGCAAAATGTGTCACTTTTTGGATACGGCTAAGAATCAGTTTCTTCTCCGCCTGGGTAATGGCCCATTTCTCCAGCTGTTTGTCGAGACTGGTCTCGATCATTTCGTAGGAGTAATTCAATCTGTCTGCAGTTTTCTCCACCAGCATTACATCCAGGCCCTTGGCTGCCAGCATTTCAGCAATCCCTTGTCCCATTGTGCCACCGCCGATGACACCGATCTTTTTAAAATTCATTTAAAAGTCTCCATCCTTTCAGGTATCTATACTTTTGTATTGTACCTTGTCTGTCGAAAAAAATATGTAGCCCGACATATAATGATATCTTAGCATGTCTGAAAAGTAAAAAAAAATAACCGGCATAAAGAATTATGCCGGTAAAAGGACACTGTCACGAAATTGACAACGAAATTGCTCTCCGGAGAGAACTTCTTCCTTCATTAAAATGTCAAGAGAGTAATCAAATACATTTCTTTGCTTATTGAGCAGGTCATTCGTGCGTACCATCAGCTCATCCAGTATTTTACTATTTTCTTTCATCAGCTCTTCAGTGGTTACCATTTGCAGATTCGCAATCCCAAGGGAGGTAAGTCCTGATTTCATCATTGTTTCGACAATATTCAGCGCCTGGTCAAAGTCTCCGCGTGAACCGGTACTGCGTCCGCCGTAATACATCTCTTCGGCAACTGCTCCGCCCAGGGCAATCATGATCTGATTCTCCAGATAATCCTTCGTGTACAGATACTGCTCGGTCTGCGGATTATGTCTTACATATCCGAGAGCTTGTCCGCGCGGAGTCAGGGTAACCTGGCTAACGCTTCCCGGACGCAGCAGTTCAGCCATAATAGCATGTCCCAGCTCATGAATCGCTACCCGCTGTTTCTCCTCATGATTCGTTTCCCGGTCGGTCTTCTCACCCATCATCACTTTGTCAATCGCCATCGACAGGTGGCGCTGCTCTACCTGGGTCAGTTTCTCACGCATCATGTAAATCGCTGCTTCGTTCATCACGCTTTCCAGCTGTGCACCCGAGAAGCCATAAGCTTCCTCGGCGATTTTATCCAAGCTTACCGTTTCATGCAGCGGTTTGTTCTTGGCATGCAGATCGAGAATCGATCTGCGGCCTTTCTTGTCCGGCATGTCCACCTGGATGTGGCGGTCGAACCGGCCCGGACGAAGCAGTGCGGAGTCCAGCATTTCCTTGCGGTTCGTTGCTGCTACCAGCAGAATGCGCGGGGCTTCATTGTTATAGATCCCGTCCATCTCGGTCAGCAGCTGATTAAGCGTCTGGTCGTATTCACGCTGCTGCCCGCCTTCACGCTTGCCGCCGATGACATCAATCTCATCAATAAATATAATGGCGCTTTGCTTATTTTCCTTAAGCGCACGGGTACGGGCATCCTTGAACAAATCACGGACACGCCCGGCACCGACTCCCACATACATTTCCACGAACTCACTGCCTGATGCCGCTACAAAAACTGAGTTGGTATAATGAGCCGCAGCCTTGGCCATCAGCGTCTTACCGGTTCCCGGAGGCCCTGTCAGCAGAATCCCCTTCAGCGGGCGAATCCCGAATTTGCTGATTTCTTCATGCCGGATCAGAAAGTCCAGTGCTTCCCGCAGTTCCTGCTTAGCGTTGTCCTGGCCGCCGATTTCTTCAAAAGTCAGCTTGGACGGCCCATTCTTCTTGCGTTTCTTATCTGCGCCTGCATTTACCGTCAGACCGCCGCGTGCGTGGGCAATAAACAGGAGGGCAGCGACCATGCCGAATGCAATAATGACAGGGAAAATGTTAATCCCGACAAAAACCATAAAAATCAGCATGACCGGAACAAATCCGGCCAGGACCTCTTTCCAATACTTAGGCATTGTTCCACACTCCCATCGTAGCCGCCGCACGCGGCAGAATGATGAACTTACTCTCCGTACCGTTGCTCAGACTCACATACACATTGTTGTCATCAATTTCCGTTGTTGCTATAACCCCGCTGTACTTGCTGTCTTGCGTCTTCAGACCATCCAGCTTGGCAGGAATTAATGTATACTTCCGGCTCTCCATCGCCTCTGCAACAGAGAACATGGCTTTATCCCAATATTCATCCAGCAAAGCGCTGGAGTTCTGTTCGACATCCAATTTGAGCGTGCGGCCGTTGATAGCTGAGCTGCCCTCTTTGGATACATACTGCACGAGTTCACGTAATTTCGTGCCCGGCTGCAAATCAAGTTTCAAAGTAACCTCATTGCGTTTAATACTAATATGGGAATCCTTCACTCCCTCATAGGATGATACAAGTTTTTGCAGCGGCTCCTGCACAGCGAACTGGCGGTACGAATACCAGCCCCCGAATAACAATGCAGCGGACAGCAGAGACGTTAGCAGTACAGGCATAAGACGCAGTTTCAAGAAACGTCCTCCTCTCAAAAATGACCAAACATAAGTCTATAATAATGACCAAACTAGCGTGTCTAGCGCCCTTCCGAGACTGACATGCTCTTAAGCATGTCCTGATACAAGTAGTAGTATATCACAGGTGTATATACGATTTTACATAAAAGTGTGAATATATTTAAAATTTTTGATACTAATTTCTGGATGTTTCAGCAGATTATCTTTCTTATCGGCAATAAATGTGTACAGAATTAGCTTTACCGGCAAGGATAACGAAAAAGAGCGCCCTGTAGGCATATAAATGTCTACGGCGCTCTCTTTTGTATGACAAGGACACAGGAAGTCGCATTAATTCCTCCAGGTCCAAAGCTGAAGCTGGTTTGCCTCTTTATTAAGGTCGATGCTTCAACATAATCTGCCTTTTGCTGATCTGCCGCTGTCGCGGACTCAGATTCCGTTGATTGTGCAGATCAGGCGGATTTGCGGGCCAAGCGGACTCAGGTTCCGTTAATTGACCGATTACATCCCAATTTGGGCTCAAATGAACAAGATAACGGAATCTCAGTCCGCTTTACTCATTGTTAGTTCGAATTTACACTTTAGCTTGGTGCTGTCTGATTTCGCCGGCCATATATTCTGCAAAATCAATTAATAACTCCGGGTCGTAACTGCTGTCACTCTCCACACCGCTATATTCTTCAAGGCAGTGCTTCAGCAGCCCGTGATAGCTGGACGGCAAATGCTGCAGCCCCCACTCCCCGCCTTCCTTTTTGGAAGACACAACTTCTTCCCGCACAAAATACAGCACACGGCACAAATTCAGTGTGTAGTACACTGGAGAATCTATGATTTGCTGAGCAGCATCTCCGATATCACCAAGGATAGAATCGAGGTAGTATTGGCGGTCTACCGGCAGAAACGCTTCGCGGATAGGCTCGCCGTACAGAATAAATCCCCGCTGATAGACTACGGCAAATTGAGCCGCAAGATCCCTGTCCTCATAACCGCCGCACAGATAATGCTCATCATTTCTGTACCGGTCCAGATGAAAGTCCGAGAAGTGAAACTCAAAGGGCGTCGGATGCACAAAGTTCTTCAAATATTTCTTCAATACAATAGTTAGCTCAACCCCGCGCCGGTTCGGCAGACTGTCGTGATAAGCTATCACTTTCTTGGCCAGTTTCCGGCTGACCTCTACAGGCAGCTTGTCGTGTACGACAATCAGCAGATCAATATCACTTCGATCCGGATGAAAACAGCCCATGGCCAGCGAACCGTGCAGATAAATTCCGGACAAATTTGCCCCCAGCTCCTCCTTGAACAACGTTACCGCCTGATCTAAATAGGCTAGAATTTCCAAAGTTATGATCCTCCTGAATATCAATTATGTATGAAGCAGATGCCGGGAATGAATACTTCCGATATGACATTCCGGTATGTATCATCGTATATACTGATTGATGCTATCCAGCTGTCATGCCATCGAAATGGATTCATCTATTCCTCCCCTATTATTAAGCCATAGCTCCAAGTAGGCCACAAGTCCAAGAATATTTAATGATTGTTCTCTCCCTTGAAGAACCTTTTAAATTACGGCTTATATTAATATAAAAAGCGGGAGAACAGTTCAACTGTCCCCCCGCTCCTGCTGTAGACCATTCTTGCTGCCGCTTACCGGTTGGGCAGGCTGTACCCTTCACCGATGGCACTGCCGTCTGTGAAGCGATAGAAGCTGTAATAGAACCTGCCGTCCTTTTTGTAGAACAGCTGCCAGGCATATTCTCCGTTATACACTCCCGGCAGCAGCCGCTTAATCGTAATACCCGGAAGCTGGGCAGCTATAATATCACGGATTTGCGCCTCAGAAGTCCCTTTGCTGAGCTCCTCTGCGTATAAATCGTTGTCGCCTCCGGCTGGCTGGCCGTCCTTGGTAAAGCGGACCCAAACCATCAGCTCGGTTCCTGCATCATTTTTTCCGGTAAGCACCCAGTAAATCGCATTTTCATCCCAGACGGATTTCTGTGCTTTGGATACCTCAGTTAAGCCGGCGCGCGCTCTGGCAATCTCTTTGGCTTCACTCCGCTCGTTCCACTGATCCTTCATAATGTAGGCATAAAACTGGCTTAGTCCGAACAGAAGGAGCAGAACCAGGGAAATCCCCAGCGGAAGCCATTTTCTCCTCTTCTTCAACATGCAGCTTCCTTTCCATATAACCTGTATTACCGTTTAAGCAGCCCCTCGAACGTTTCCTGCGCTTTGCGGCGGATGGCTTCTTCATCTAGTGTCAGACATTGTCTGTGCTTCACAATCTGTTTGCCGTTCACCCAGACATGCTCCACATCCTTGGCACTGGCTGAATATACCGCATGGGACAAAAGATCGGTATGCGGCAGCAAATGCGGCTGATCAATATCAATCGCAATGAAGTCGGCCTTCATCCCTGCTGCAAGCCGGCCTACCTGGTTCAGGAAAATAGACTGTGCACCATATTCGGTCGCCATCAGCAGCGCCTCTGGAGCCGGTACTGCTGTTGGATCACCGCTTACGCCTTTGTGAATCAACGCGGCCAGACGCATCTCTTCGAACATATCCAGGTTGTTGTTGCTTGCTGCACCGTCCGTACCCAGGGAGACCTTAACGCCTGCTCTGAGCAGCTCAGGAACACGGGCTACTCCGCTGGCCAGCTTCAGATTGCTGCCGGGATTGTGGGATACGCCAACATTGTGGCGGGCCAAAATCTCAATCTCTTCATCATTCAGATGAACACCGTGGGCGATCAGGGACGGCCGGGTGAACATTCCCAGCTTCTCCAGATGAGCGACCGGACGCAGGCCGTAATCGGCCACATTCTGCTCCACCTCATGACGCGTTTCGGACATATGCGTGTGCATCGGCAGATCAAGATCATGAGCCGCCTGGACAAACTTCATGAAGAACTCCGGAGGACAGGTGTAAGGCGCATGCGGCGAGAGCATTGCAGTAATTCTGCCGTCAGCCTTGCCATGCCAGTTCCGGGCAAAAGCAATCGCTTCCGCCAGTTTATGATTCTGCACCTCTTCAGGGCACAGGCCAATAACACCGCGCATAAGTACTGCACGGATGCCTGACTGCTCGGTAACCTCAGCAACCCGGTCCATATGGTCATACATATCGAGGAAGGTCGTAGTGCCGCCCTTCAGCATCTCAAGAACGGACAAAGAGGTTCCCCAGTACACATCATCACCGGTGAATTTCTCTTCCATCGGCCACATTTTTTCCTGCAGCCAAGCCTGCAGTACCATATCATCGCCGTAGCCGCGCAGCAGTGACATCGCCGCATGGCCGTGGGTGTTGACGAGACCCGGCATGAACAGCAGCCGGCTGCCGTCAATAACCTCGGCATCCTCTTCAATTACAGGCTTATCTTCACCTATGTAAGTAATCAGATCATTTTCGATGGTCATAAAACCGCTCAGCACCGGCTTATCACTGCCAGGTACCAGAAAACGGCCGTCTTTAATAATGGTTTTATTGCTGCTCATCTTCAGCTTCGTCCTTTCCGTCATGCAAATAATAAGCCAGACTCTGCAAATCCGTAGTGAAATCGGCGGCATGAATCCGGATATTGGCCGGAGTCTTAAGAATTACAGGGGCAAAATTCAGGATCGCCTCAATGCCCGAATCTACCAGAATGTCAGCAACGTTCTGTGCTTCACTGTCCGGAACTGTAATAATCCCGATGCGGATGCCCTGTGCACGGATGGTATCCCCCAACTCACTCATCGGCTGAACAGTCAGCGAGTTGATCTGCTGGCCTACCTTAGGCTCATAAGCATCAAATACAGCTGTAATCTTCATCGTATCCTTCAAGTAGGCATTGTAATTCGACAAGGCGTGGCCGAGATTACCTGCACCTACCAGAGCTACATTAATCTGCTGGTCCAGCTTCAGAATATGCCGGATCTTCTCAATCAGATAAGAGACATCATACCCAATGCCCTTTCTGCCGAAATCACCAAAATAAGCCAGGTCCTTGCGGATCTGGGCTGGGTTGAGATCGAGCTTCTGTCCCAGCTCCTGAGAAGAAACTGTTGAGATTTCACGTTTTTGGAGATCGTTCAGGAAACGCAGGTACACTGGGAGTCTGCGAACGACGGCCTCCGATATTTTATCCGATTTCATGTTTTCTCCTCCTTAAAGTTTTGATAGCATATGCTGCTTGATTCAACTTCGCAAAACTCGCTTCGTAAGCATTCACTTAGGTTTGATAGCATATGCTGCTTGATAAGCCGGTTATAGGAACCGTGCTCCGGGTACTACTGCCCGTTTGGGCAGCAGCAGTGGAGCACGGGACTTCAGAACAATAATTACTTATACATAATATCAACCGGAGACGGATTATTAAACCCCGCCTTCTTCAAGCCATTCTGCAATCCGCGGAACGATCTGATCCGTCAGCATATGCTCCATCTTGGGGCCGGGCAGCGAATACAGGAAATACTTCCCATAATAAGATTCGATTACCCTGGTATCATATACAATAACGATTCCGCGGTCCTGCGCGGTGCGGACCAGCCGCCCGAAGCCTTGCTTGAAGCGGATTACGGCCTGCGGGACGGACAGCTTCATGAACGGATTCTTCTTCTGTGCCTGGAGCAGCTCCGACTTCGCTTCAGCCAGCGGATGATTAGGCGGCTGGAACGGAAGTCTGACAATGGCCAGACAGGTCAAAGCTTCCCCGGGAATGTCTACACCTTCCCAGAAGCTGCTCGTACCCAGTAAGACAGACGCTGTACTGTCCTGGAACCGCCGGATCAGCTTGCTCCGGCTGCCGCCTTCTACGCCTTGTCCAAGCACCGCGATATCCTGCGAAGCCAGGGCCTCCTTCAGCGGATCATAGACCTGGCGCAGCATCTTGTAGGAGGTGAAGAGCACCAGCATCCGCCCGCGGGTAGCCACGGCAGTTTCTGCCAGAGAATGGACCAGTGTATCCACAAAGCGGGCATCCCCTATGCTTCCCTTGACACTCGGGAAATCACGGGGAATGACAAGCAGTGCCTGCTCACGGTATTTGAACGGCGACGGAAGCAGGGCTGTCATCAGACGGCCCTGCTCTGCAGCCTCACCAAGACCGAGATTATCTATCATGAACTGGAATGACTTATCCACAGACAAGGTGGCCGAGGTCAGGATGATACTCTTCTTCTTGTCGAAGAACAGCTCCCTGAGCTGGGTGCTCACATCCACCGGAACGGCATACATCTGCAGCGATTTGCCGCGGTAATTGCCGCTCCCCTCCAGCCAGTAGACGATATTCTCGTCATTCAGTCCCATAAAGAAACGGATCTGCTCCCGGATGGAGGCCAGGTCCTTGAACAACCCGCCGATATCCGTCACAAGACTGTCCGAAGAAGACTGGCTGTCGGTATCACGCATCTCACTAAGCATTTTATCACCCTTGCGGATGATATCGCTCAAGCTGAGGTGGAGTGTATTCTCCAGAGCGGCCAGCTCCTCCCACTCTTTGGGCTTCTTGCCCGGCTGCAGGCGTGCGACCAGCTGGCCGGCTTCACCGGCTCCGGCATCGCTGCGTTCAGGCAGCAAGCCGAAGAGCTTGTCGCTGAGCGTATCCCAGGACTCCTTGACGGTAAGCAGATCCGGATAGATCCGGTCGATAACACCGCTCCATTCCGAAGCCTGCTCACTGCCGGACGATTGCAGGGTCTGGCGCAGGGCAGGCAGCTGTCCGCTCCGGCTGTCCTTGTACAGACGGGTGAGTGTATGCGCCACGGTGAAGTATTTCATCTGCATTCCGAGATGTTTGCCGGCAATGTCCTCCAGATGATGCGCCTCATCAATGATGAGATGCTCGTAAGCCGGAAGCAGCTGATGCCCGGCCTTAACATCTGCGAATAACTTGGAGTGATTGGTCACCACCACATCAGAAATCCCGGCTTCATGCTTGGCCCGGTGATAATAACATTTCCGGAACCACGGGCATGAGCGCCCCAGACAAGAGTCGGTATCACTGGCTACGGTCTCCCAGAAATCACCGCCGCGCCCGCTTAAGTTCAGCTCTTCATCATCGCCGGTCTCCGTCTGGGTCAGCCAGACCATCATCTGTGCGGCCGTAAGCGCTTCTTCCCTGGGACTTGTGAAGTCCCTTTTATTAATTCTATGTTCAAACTTGCGGAGACACAAATAGTGACCTCTTCCCTTAAAGATCGCTGCCTTGAATGGGAAGGGCACAACACTCGTCAAAAGAGGGATGTCGCGCTCACGCAGCTGATCCTGAAGGTTGATCGTATGCGTGCTGACCATGACCTTCTGATTACTGCGGACACTGTGATAAATGGCCGGAAGCAGGTAGCCCAGCGATTTGCCGGTGCCGGTTCCTGCTTCAATCAGCAGATGCTTATCCTGATCAAGCGCCGTCATGACCTCCTGGATCATCAGTTCCTGGGCTTCACGGCTCTCATACTGCGGCAGGGTATCCTTCAGGCGCTTGGTTACCTCTTCCATATACTCCCCGAAGGTAATATTCTGCAGCGGGTTGTCAGATCCTTCCTCCCGCGGCGGAGGCAGCTCTGCCCAGTCGCCTACAGCAAGGGCCAGCTGACGGTAGAAGGTCAGGTCTCCTTCCGGCTGGAAGGTCTCCATTTCGCGCTCACGCAGCAGACCGTCGAAATACCAGGCCAGGTCACTGTCTTCATCGGCGAACAGCTCATTGAGCCGCTGGATGGTCAGGAGAGGCAGGCTGTCCAGCTCCTCCAGACATTTCAGCAGCACAAGAGCAGTTGCGAGGGCATCACTGTCCGCTTGATGGGGACGCTCATGCGTAAGGCCAAAATGGCTGCTCACGGACCCAAGCTGATAGGTAGTCAGCGAGGGAAAGCATATTTTGAGAAAATCGATAGTATCCAGAATCCGGCCCTGAAACGGCAAATAACCGCAGCGGTCCAGCGCATTCTGCAAGAAATGAAAATCAAACGCCACATTATGTCCAACCAGCACAACATCATCGAGCAGCGGCACCAGTTCCATCATCATCTCATCAAGTTCCGGCGCGTCCTGCACATCACTGTCTGTAATTCCGGTCAAGCCCGTAATAAAAGGAGGAATGGGTGCTCCGGGCTTGACATAGGAACCATACACCCGGGAGATGGACCTGTCTTCCTCTATAATGGCAAGGCCAACCTGGATGATCTCTCCCACAGATTGGGTTCCCGTAGTTTCAAAATCAAGCACGGCAAATTTCATTATAAGTTCTATTCCCTTTCACTTGAGACTCTTTATCAGCATAACAGAAGTTACGAAAAAAGGCGATGCACACCCCTGGTGAAGCAGGGCCACATCGCTTGAACGGATGAAAATTAATTATAAAAGCGAGACCAGCTGTTGTCCGAACTGAAGCTTCCCGCCCCGCTTGCGGCAAACCTCCAGATTAACATTCGGCTCAGGAAGAGCGGGATCATGCAGCAGAGAAAGACTGAACAGCTCACTTGCTTCATTAAAGCGTTCCTGAGAAGCTCTGATGCAGCCAAGCGCATTATAAATCATCGCCTTCAGCTTCGTTTCACGGATGAGGCCGAGCATATGATTCAGATGCCCCCATGCCGTCTCCCCTTCACCCTCCTGCAGATAAGCCATAGCCAGATACAGCCGGGCAGCCAGACTGTCCGGGTGCCGGGCAGTGACTTCCTTGAACTGTTCGATACATTTGCGGTACATAAGCAGCTTATAATACCCCTGTCCCCTGACAAAAGCATCCATAGCAAGCTCTGGCGCTTCCTCCTCAGGGATTTCCTGCTCCGGCTGCGGCTGAAAATCTGCCTGATCGCGGAACTGGCTAAGCTTCTCGGCAAAGGCCAGCCATTCATCCATTACATCATCGCTGATCCTGTGGAGCATATTATATTTGGATAAAAGGTCGTTGCGGCGGGCACCCTCCGCAGTAGGATAGTCAGCACTGATCTCCTGCAGCATCTTGTTCATCTCAGCAAATAAATGTTGAAACACCGGACATCCCACCCTTACTGATAATGAATTCAGCTTAAGCTTGCCTGACTTCATTTTTCACAAGTAGGGGTGTCTTCATCCCTGCCATTGATTACATGGCTCAAACAGCGGGATTTAGGCAATCGTCGCGTGAATCTCATGATCCGCCAGCTTCACCGGCTGATTGTCGGCATCTACAAATACAACAGTCGGCTTATGGTCCGCCAGTTCTTCGGATGACAGCATCGCGTAGGAAATGATGATAACGGTATCCCCCGGCTGCACGAGGCGTGCAGCTGCACCGTTCAGACAAATAACGCCGCTGCCGCGCGGGCCGGGGATCACGTAGGTTTCCAGCCTGGAGCCGTTATTGTTATCCACGATCTGCACCTTCTCGTTCTCCAGCAAATCCGCGGCTTCCATCAGATTCTCATCTATGGTAATGCTGCCGACATAATTCAAATTGGCTTCGGTGACGGTAGCACGGTGAATCTTGGATTTCATCATATGTCTAAACAAGAGCGTGAGCCTCCTTGGGAATAAATACATTATTGTCGATCAGGCGGGTTCTGCCGAATTTCACGGCAAGTGCCATAATGACCTCTCCGCCGGCTGCACTCAGCTTACTGCCGCCTTCCAGGCTCTCCAGATCCGGGAAAGTCAGGATTTCTGCGTAATCAATAACCGCAAGCGGGGATTCAGCAATAACTGAAACCAGCAGCCCCCGGGCCTCATCCACCGTTCTCACCTTGCCGTCCTCCAGTGCCTGGCGGACTTCGCGCAGGGAACGGGACAACACCAGTGCCTGTCTGCGCTCTTCAGCGCTCAGATAGACATTGCGTGAGCTGAGGGCCAGTCCGTCTTCTTCCCGCACGATCGGGCAAGCGATAATTTCAACATTCATATTCAGGTCCGCCACCATCCGGCGGAGAACAGCTACCTGCTGGGCATCCTTCAATCCGAAGAAGGCATAATCCGGCTGTACAATATTGAACAGCTTGCTGACCACCGTAGTCACTCCGTCAAAATGGCCCGGACGCGAAGCTCCGCAGAGCTGTGTTGTAAGGGAAGACACCGAAACTCCCGTGCGGATCGGCTGGGGATACATTTCCTCGACACCAGGGATAAACACAATATCCGCACCCTCGCGTTCAGCAAGCGCCAGATCACGCTGCTCATCGCGGGGATAGGAAGCGAAATCCTCATTAGGGCCAAACTGCAGCGGATTGACAAATATACTCATCACCACTGTGCCGCTCTTCTCACCTGCTGCGCGCAGCAGGCTGGCATGGCCTTCATGCAGATAACCCATGGTAGGTACAAAACCGACCGGCCCATGGCCGCCTTGACGCATATATTCCAGCGCTTCACGCATCTGTGCAATTGTTCTGATTACTCTCATCTTATTTCGCTCCTTTGCCGGCACCGCCGTATAGGGATTCCAGTACCGTTTCATCCGCGTTAAACACATGTTCCTCCGCCGGGAAGGAGCGGTCTTTCACTTCCCGCACATAGCTGCTGATGCCTTCACGGATCAGACTGCCGACATCGGCGTAGGTTTTGACAAACCGTTTCTCCCGGTAAGGGGAGGCATAGCGCAGCACATCATGGAACACCAGCACCTGACCGTCACAATAGCGGCCCGCGCCAATGCCGATGGTCGGAATACTGATTGCCTTGGAGATGGCTGCGGCCACTTCTTCCGTCACCAGCTCAAGCACGATGCCGAAGGCTCCGGCAGCTTCAAGCCCCTTCGCTTCATCGATCAGCCGCTGTGCATCCTTGGCATCCTTGCCCTGAATCCGGTAGCCGCCGATCATATTCACCGATTGCGGAGTCAAGCCGATATGTCCGAGAACAGGCACGCCGGCGGCAACTACAGCAGAGACCGCATTGCAGATTTCAAGGCCGCCTTCCATTTTGACTGCATGGGCCTGGCCTTCCTGCATCAGCCTGCGCACCCCGCGCAAGGTCTCATCCACACTTCCGTGATAGGTCATAAAAGGCATATCCGCGATGATAAATGTATTCTGTGCCCCGCGCTTCACCGAACGGGTATGGTAGACCATATCGTCTATGGTAACCGGCAGGGTGGTATCGTAACCAAGCACAACATTCCCGAGCGAGTCGCCTACCAGAATCAGGTCGACACCTGCCTCCTCGGCGAGCAGGGCTGAGGGATAGTCATACGCGGTCAGCATGCTCAGCGGCACACCTTCCGTTTTCATTTTTTTCATTTTGATAATATTCAGCGGATGTTTCTCTGCCATTAGCTCTCATTCCCCTTTTCCATAAAATACGCGTTACCGCGCAAACAAAAAAACCTTTTAGCATGGTCCGCTAAAAAGGTCCGAAGGGCAAAAAAGAGTCACTCGCGATCGTCCCTTCTGTCTCGGTCCTTACGGCTCAGAGCAGAATCCAACGTAACCGTTACATACAGTTATGAAGGTAAATCCGGTAAAACAACTCTATAAAAGTTCAGTTGCTTAAGTACAGCTCGCCATAGCGATGCCGCCTCTGAAGCTATTATAACAAAATCTGCAGACAATTACACCTAAAAATATGACATAAGGCGGCATGTCTTGACGCTCAGATCATTTCGATTTCCCCTGACAGCACGCTGGTAATCTCACCGGCGCTATTGCGCAGCCGCAGTCCTCCGTTGTCATCCAGACCTACTGCAGTGGCTTCGGTGCGGCCTAGCGGCGTGTTCACACACACCTGGCGGCCCAGCGTTACCGACATCGATTCCCAGAGCTCCCGAATAGGCCGGAAGCCCTGCTCTATGTATTGAAGATACAGATATTCGAGCTCAGCCAGCACCGCTTCCGCAAGCCCGGTACGGTCAACGGGAATGCCGCCCCCTTCAATCAGCAGGGAGGTTCCCACCTCCTGCAGTTCAGCCGGGTAATCTTCACGGGTCAGATTAACGGCAATGCCGATTCCGGCTATACAGTAATGAAGGCCGCCTTCCCTAAGGGAGGATTCAAGCAGAATGCCGCAAATTTTGCGTCCGCCGGCCAGCAGATCATTAGGCCACTTGATGCCGGCGGGAACACCGGTAACCTCACGGATCGCCGTGCAGACAGCTACACCTGCCAGCAGAGTCAGCTGCGGGGTCAGGGACAGCGGGAGATTCGGACGCAGCACCAGGCTCATCCAGATTCCCTTGCCGCGCGGGGAATGCCACTTGCGGCCCATTCTGCCCCGGCCGCCGGTCTGCTCCTCGGCCATAATCGCGGTGCCTTCAGGGGCACCGTTCTCGGCCAGCTTCTTGGCTTCCTCTTGTGTAGACGCCACCGAATCCATCCGTACGATTTCGCCAGGCCAGCTTGAAACGAAGTCCTCCCGCTTCATACGGCCGGACGGCAGCGTATCATCACTCTTCATCTCTATCCATCCTTTGTGCTTCCTGCAGCAATAATTGTTTGTCATTTGCAATGCCGCCGGCTGCGGCAGCCAGCAGCAGCTTGTTCAGCAGCACGCCAAGCCATGGCCCGGGCCGCTTCTGCAGCAATTCTGCCAGCTCGTTGCCCGTCACCGCCAGCTCCGCAAGACTGCGGAGCGGCATAGCTGCGGTCCAGAAGCGCAGGAGCCGGGCTTGGACCGTGGCGTAAACGGGCTGCTGCCCGGCGGCGGGGCTGAGGACTGGCGGCACAGTGGCGGCAGGACCGAGGGCAGGCGGCGCTGTGGCGGCAGGACCGAGGGCAGGCGGCACGGTGGCGGCAGGACGGAGGGCAGGCGGCGCTGTAGCCGCGCCCGCTGAACCCTGCGCCAGATCCGGCGCAGGGACAGGCCCCGCGGCGGCATCCTCCGCCGCCGCAAGCAGCGTCAGCCACCCTTCGGCGGCTGACTGGCCGTGGGCCAGCACGGCGGCGATCCACCGCCGCCGCAGGCCCTCCGTGGCGCCTGGAGCATCCGGCGCCACCGAAGACAGCGCCGCGTCCCAGGCTTCGCGGACGCGCAGTACGGCGACGACGCTGCTGCGCGTCGCCCCCGGGAACGTCCATGCCCGCAGGAGCTCATCCGCCGCAGCGGCGGACGATCCCAGGGCATGCAGCAGGAGCGCCCACCGCAGGCGGGCGTCCTGCAGGTTCCCCAGACCGGCTGTACGGGCGGCGGCTGCCGCCAGGTCATAGCCGGTCCAGGGGAACGGCGCCTTACCGCGCGGCAGCAGGCCGCTGCGCAGCAGGAGGGCCAGCCCGCGCTGCGGATGCGGGCCCTCTACGATGCGCTCGACCTCCGCGCGCACCCGCTCCACAGCAATATGCGCCAGCTTATCCCGCTGGCGCATCAGGCCGCGCCACGTATTCTTGGCGATGGCGAAATCCAGCACGGAGGCGAAGCGCACACAGCGCAGCATCCGCAGCGCATCCTCGCCGAAGCGTTCCTCCGCCTGGCCCACACAGCGGATACGGCGGAGCTGAAGATCCCGCTCACCGCCAAAGGGATCAATCAGCACACCATTAAGCCCGGAGCACATGGCGTTGATCGTGAAATCGCGGCGGCGGAGGTCCTCCTTCACATCGCTCACAAAAAAGACGTGCTCCGGACGGCGGTGATCGGCATAGCCGCTCTCCGTCCGGTACGTCGTAACTTCAAAGCTATAACCATTCTGCAGCACAGTAACCGTGCCATGAGCCAGCCCGGTAGGAACACAGCGCGGAAACAGGGCCATAACCTCCTCCGGCAGTGCAGAGGTGGTAATGTCCATGTCATGCACCGGTCTGCCCAGCAGTTCATCGCGCAGGCAGCCGCCCACGAAATAAGCTTCATGCCCTCCCGCCAGCAGACCGGTAATAACGGTGCCGGCGGCTTCCGCCATGCCGGATGATGCCATTGTCCATTCCATGCCTTACTCCTTACCCCCGGATAGGATCCAGTCCGAGTACCTTGCGTCCAAGCACGCGGTAATATATATCTTCGTATTGATTCGTAATCATATCTCTGCTGAAATCATGACAGGCCCGTTCCAGACAGGCGCGTCTGAAGCTCTCTGCCATCGCGTCGTCCGAGAGCAGCTGAACCGCATAATCAGCCATAGTCTGAGTATCGCCTACCGGCGCGAGGAATCCGGTTTTGCCATGCTGAATCAGCTCTGGAATCCCGCCGGTCTGGGACCCGATGGTCGGAACGCCGCAAGCCATCGCCTCCAGGGCAACGAGCCCGAAGCTCTCCTTCTCCGAAGGGAGCAGCAGCAGATCAGCCAGTGAAATCACCTGGGCAATTTCATCCTGCTTACCCAGAAACCGCACTTTGTCCTCCAGGCCCATCTCGCTGATTTTGGCCTGAATCTTCGGCAGATCAGGCCCTTCCCCCACCAGAAGCAGACGTGAAGGCAGATGTTCATTCACCTTCGCGAATACATCCACCACATCACTTACCCTTTTAACCGGACGGAAGTTGCTGATATGCATCAGGATTTTTTCATCCGGAGCAGCGTAGTCACCGCGCAGGTCCGTTACATCGCGTGGATAATACACCCGTTTGTCCACGAAATTATAGGTCAGATCAATTTCCCGTGTAATATCAAGCGCCTTACGTGTTTCCTTGATGAGATCCTGGGAGACGGCAGTCACCGCATCACTCTCATTAATGCCCAGTCGGATCAGATCCTTCAGGGATTCATCCTGGCCCAGTACAGTAATATCTGTGCCATGCAGGGTCGTAACCACTTTAATGTCGTTGCCAAGGATCTGCTTGGCCAGAAAAGCACAGACCGCATGCGGCACCGCATAATGGACGTGGAACAAGTCCAGCTTCTGCATCTTGGCTACCTGGGCCATCTTGGTCGCCAGTGCCAGATCATAAGGCGGATAACGGAACACATAATAATCGTTAACCTCTACCTCATGATAAAATATATTTTTTTGAAACGTTCCCAGCCGGAACGGGATGCTGTGTGTAATAAAGTGGACCTCGTGGCCCTTCTCGGCCAAAAGCTTGCCCAGTTCAGTCGCCACTACGCCCGAGCCGCCAAGAGACGGATAACAAGTGATGCCTATCTTCAGCCGGTCCATAGCTCCGCCCCTTCATTTTACATAAATCTATTACTTCAAGTAATGACATGAATTTATTATAGTTGTTTTTCGGGCTTTTTCAAATCTGCGCCTTATTTACCGGCAGCACCGAAGTAATCCACCGTATGCGGCACCTTGCCGGCGAACCCTTCTGCATAAGGAATGAGCCTCCGCTGTCCGAGCAGCATATCTCTCGAACGGACGCGCTCGATATACCCTTCTGTTAAAGGAGTCTTCACAGCATCCTCACCAGGGAGTATGCCAAATTGCGACCGGTAGCAGGATAACGCCTGCTCTTTGAGCGGATATTGTTCCGTTACATCGACAATCAGATCGGTACGGCCCAGATCGTTAATGAAATAGAAATATAATTGCGGTTCAGGGATAGAAGGCATGTCCGGCATATACTTACGCAGCTTGGCGTTAAATACGGCCTCTTCCACCAGCTTGCTGCACGCGATATGATCCGGGTGCCTGTCCTCCCAATAAGGGGCGAACACGATGGAAGGGGCATAGCGGCGGATTTCCGCAGTTACTGCCGCCAGATGGTGCTCTGTCATATAGAGCCCCCGGTCAGGAAGTCCCAGATTCGTACGTACCGCAGCCCCCAACATGTCTGCAGCCTGCTGAGCCTCAAGTTTGCGAAGCTCCACCGTTCCGTTCGAAGACATTTCCGCCTGTGTCAGATCACACATCCCCACTTTGAAGCCGGCAGCAGTGTGCTTGGCGATGGTTCCCGCCATGCCGATCTCCGCATCATCGGCATGAGCGCCGAATACCAGAATGTCGAGTTTCATTATTCATCTACACCCGGTTTGTATTTATGTACCAGCTCGCGCCAGCCGAAATCTCCGCGGTCGATTGCCTTTACCAGAATTTCAGCTGTGGCAATATTGGTAGCCACCGGGATTCCATATACATCACACAGACGGAGCAGTGCCGTGATATCCGGTTCATGCGGCTGTGCCATAAGCGGATCGCGCAGGAAAATAATCAAATCAAGCTCATCCGTTGCCACCATGGAGCCAATCTGCTGATCTCCGCCCAGCGGGCCGGACATATAGCGGTGAATGACGAGTTTGGTTGCTTCCATGATCCGTTGTCCTGTCGTTCCGGTGGAATATAATTGATGCCCTTCAAAAACATGCTCATAGGCGGTTACGAAATTCACCATCTCATCTTTTTTGCGGTCATGTGCGATAAATGCGATTTTTAACATGTTGCTCTCCCCCGTCTATTCTATAAAATGCTCAAATCCGTAAATCAAACCGGTATACCCCATCACCTTCTGGATTCCCATCTTGACTCCCGGCATATACCCGGCACGCTCGTATGAATCATGGCGGATCTTAAGCGACTGTCCAAACCCGCCGAACACCACTTCCTCCTGGGCAAAAACGCCGGGAAGACGTACGCTATGAATCCGGAACCCGTTGTAGTAACCGCCGCGCGATCCCTCAATAATCTCTTCTTCCCCAGGGTGTCCCTGGCGAAGCTCCTGCCGTGCCTCAGAGATCATCTCTGCCGTCTTAATGGCTGTTCCTGATGGCGCATCCAGCTTCTGGTCCCCATGATACTCGATTATCTCCAGGTGCGGGAAATATTTGGCAGCCTGGGCCGCGAATTTCATTAGAAGAATGGCTCCGATGGAGAAGTTCGGTGCAATGAGTCCGCCGATCTCCTGATCCTGGCATTGCTTGTCCAGCTCGGCGATCTGTTCAGGCGTAAATCCGGTAGTCCCGATCACCGGACGAACGCCATATTTGATGGCCAGGGCAGTATTGCTGTAGGCTGACTGCGGAATGGTAAAGTCCACCAGCACATCTGCAGCAGCTCCTGCAAGAGCTGCCTCCAGGTCCGAAGTAACCCGAACACCACTATCCTCAAGGCCAACCATCCGGCCGGCATCGCTGTCGCCCGCAGAGCGGTCGACAGCGGCTGCCAGCTCCAGTTCATCATCCTGCAGCACCAGCTTCACAACTTCTTTGCCCATTCTTCCTCCGGCTCCGGAGACAATAACCCTGATCTTGTCGCTCAAATTAATTCCTCCCCGCTTTCCCTGGCTCTGATATTATTGTATATATTTTTGCAGCGATTTCTGCAGATCCTTCATCAGCTGACGCAGACCGGTATCATCCGGGTGCAGCGACATCACTTCTTTCAGTACAGCTATCGCCTGCAGATGCTCGTTCATCCGGCTGTGTGCAATAGCCAGCCATACATAAGCATCCCCATATAAGGGGTCCAGCGATACCGCTTCTTTCAGCAAGGTAACCGGATGGTATGGATTCACCGGCACCGCCGCCTCATCCTCCAGCAGCCGTTTTGCTTCCTGTACGAGCTGCAGTGCCTGCAAATGCTGAAGGTGCAGATCATATTCCGGTTTGGAACCATCCAGTTTGCGTGCGGCTACAGCGTGTTCAAGCGCCTTCTCCAGCATTCCGCTGCGGGCATAGGTGATGGAGCAGCGGTACCTTACCTCAGCATCATCCGGACTTGCCGCAATGGCCGCTTCGAACAGAGTGATGGCCTCGGCGAAGTCACTGCGCAGAATAGAGCGGTATGCCGCTTTTACATAGTCGTTATGATTCATATCCTCACCATCCTCACGGCTAAATCCCGTTCGTTTGGTACAGCATATGTAGTAAAGGCCTAATCGGTGTTTTTGAGCGTCCAGCGCCCGGCATCGCGGGTATTGAACTTGTGCATAACCTTGTTATGGGCTTCAGTAAGGTCTATGCCCAGTGAATTGGCGAAACAAACGGTAATGAAGAGAATGTCGCCCAGCTCCAGCTCGATCGAGTTATCGGCTTCATCCGCTTTTTTCGGTTTCTCGCCAAACTGATGGTTTACCTCCCGGGCCAGCTCTCCGACTTCCTCGGACATCCGGGCCAGCATGGACAGCGGGCTGAAATAGCCTTCTTTAAACTGTGAGATATACTGATCAACCTCACGCTGAATGTCACTAAGACTTTTATCCATAAATTGTTGTTTCACCCCCCGTATGTTCTTGCCTTCTGTTTGCCCCTATGTTATCGTAAAGACGTTTTGAAGACAAATCTTTTTTGAAAGTCTTTGTGGATTTGCGGCTGTATCCGTGAGAATAACTACCTATAAACTGCCCATTAGAGGCATACGCGAGGGATTATATGAAATCGTCAATTAAATTCAGCACCATCAGCAAAACCATTGCCCCCATCATGCTGGGAGCTGCAATCTATGCCTTCGGACTTCTGTACTTCATTGTACCCAATCAGCTGATGGAAGGCGGAGTCACCGGGATTACCATCCTGCTCAACTACGCCTTTAGCATACCGATCTTTTTGACCACACTGCTGCTGAATCTCCCGCTCTTCCTGCTTGGCTGGAAGGTGCTGGGGGCGAATCAGATCGTCTACACAGGTGTTGGTATCGGCGCCCTGTCCTTTTTCCTCTGGCTGTTCGAACGAATGATTAATGCAGGCTGGATTGTAACGTTCAGTACAGAGCATGATTTTATTCTTGCTTCATTATATGCCGGGGTAACACTGGGGCTGGGGCTGGGGATCGTCTTCCGTTTCGGAGGCACCACCGGCGGGGTAGATATTGTAGCGCGGATTCTCGGACGCAAGTTCGGCTGGAGTATGGGACAGATTATTCTGGCAGTCGATGTGATCATTATTGGCGCTTCCCTGCTCTATATCCCCCGTGAAAAAATATTGTACACCCTGGTCGCCGTCTTCATTGCTTCACGTGTCATTGATTTCATTCAAGAGGGGGCTTATGCCGCCAAAGCGTTCACCATCATCAGTGATGATGCTCCGCAGATTGCCGAGCTGATTACCGCAGAGATGGAACGCGGCGTCACATTGATCCCGGCGATCGGAGCCTATTCCAAACAGGCCAAACACATGGTGTACTGCGTTGTTTCCAGACAGGAAATCCGCCGGCTCAGCCTGCTGGTCAAGTCTGTTGACCCTAAGGCCTTCGTCATTATCAGCGACGTTCATGATGTGCACGGTGAGGGCTTCCGGGAGACCTGATTAGCTGAGGGGAAGCTGTTAACATGAAATCCTGTACATAGTACAACATTCCCCTTATAATCTTGGCCATAATCCGAAATTGTTGTATAAAAGGCAACAATCCGCCTTCTCCAGGCGGATTAGCAGTGGAATTCTTGTATTCCATACAACAATCTTCCCGAATACACTGGTATATTGATATTCAAGTTGTAATATGTACAACATTTTTGTTTACACTGTGCAAACCTGAGGAATTCAGGTTCCGTCAGCAACATTGTACTTACTTCGTTAGTTACAGCTTCAAATGTACTCAAAAAGCTCCCTTCATCCGCCTCAGCGGGAAGGGAGCTTTTGTGAGTATTGAGGATTCATACACCTGAGGGGAAGAACACCAGCTTCAGCGAACGCCACCCTCCCGGCTATACAGCCTTCCAATCCCCGTTCTGGCCCCGGTACTTGCGGTAAGCGGCGTAGGCAAGCACGGTAAGGATGAACGCGCCTGCCAGCAGCCCCCAGGCCCCGTACTGCTGCGGGGCGAGCGGCAGCGACAAGGCCGGCTCATCGCGCTCTTTGCCGAACATGACCCGGGCTGCATCCTGCCCGTAAGACACAATCTCCAGCAGCCGGGCCCGTTCCACCGGCTGCGCGGAGGTGGCGATCCCCTGGGCATACGAGATCCAGGAATCAAACGTATTGACAGCCTCGGGCGGCCGGGAGATGATCACCGCAGGCCGGATATTATCGTACCGGCTCTGCAGTCTGGCCAGAGCGGCCTTCCAGCTCTTCAGATCATTAACGGCAGCGCCTTGCTCCATATTATTCAGATCCTCGCGGACCAGCTTGTAATACTGTAGCCACATAGGCTGTCGGGGGTGATTCAGACTGTTCGCGGCGAGCCGGAGCCTGGCTGCGGCAGCTTCCCGCCGCTGGGGAGAAGCCTCTACAGCAGCCACTGCAGACTTCATGTCCATAATCACTGTAGAGAGCGCATGGATTCCCTCTACCGATGTCAACCCTTCGAAGGAAGAAGAGATAAAAATCTGCGAGATTTCCTCACTCTCCTGCCTAGCCTTGACCACATCGCCTTCAAGCACATAAGCATATAGGGCTTCGGCTGCCTGCTCCAGCCGCTGCGCCCCGCTTCTGCCGGTGAGGGCAGCGGGATCACTGACGGTGAATCCCGTTGCCTCTATGTATGCTTCAGTTCCAGAATTGGCACCAGCCGCTGCTGCTTCCGCTCCGGCCAGAACCCTACCTCCATTCATGCCAGCCAGCAGCCAGCACAACACAATCCCTGACAGTATGAACCTTCTCCTGCGCGGCATGAGACATCCCTCCCACCTTAATGTATGGCGGAAGGACAAGAGTTAGAACAGCCTGTCAGTGCCTCTCAGCAGGTTTGCCCGGAAGTGCAGGACGCCTTGTCCTGCCGCCGAATAACCACGCGGCAGCTGTGCTGAACAAGGTAAGGCCCATGGTGAAATACTGTACGGCACTGACATCATCATCCAGCACTGATGGCAGCCACGGAAATACGCCTTCAGAATAATCCACCATATCATTCGCGAAAGTCCATAACAGCGCAACGGGCAGCATTCTGCGGAAGGAGAAGTAGCGGGCATAGATCAGTGCTTCAACCGCCATTCCGGTATGAGAAATCATCAGCATCCAGTCTTTCCAGTTGACCGCATCGCCCTGATAACCGCCGGCCACAATCATGCTGACCGCCCAGATGCCGTATTTCACCGATGTGACTACGGCCAGCGCCTCGATCAGTTGACGAACCAAGGTTCCCGTAAGCCCCTTCGGCGGGTAGAGCAGCAGCAATAATGCAATTGTAAAGAACAGGCTGGCCGTAGGACTGTCCGGAACAAAGGGCAAGAGCCAGACAGGATAATTCTCAGCCGTGAACGCCAGCTGATTGCCATACCACATGTATCCGTAAACCGTACCCAGAAGATTCACGATGAACAACAGCCAGATGATCCTTCTGTCCCTGAATAATCTGTCAAACCAATGAACCGGCATATAGACAACTTCCTCCCGACTGTAGCAGCTTCAATGCTAAAACAAGTAGATACGGCCCTGCTGTCCTTTATAGGACGGACTCCGTATCAGCGAGGAATATAAGGATAAAGTATACCGTAAAACATATACTTTCTTATATTCAAGCAAAAACCTGACCGCATGCACGATCAGGTTTGCGTTAATTTTATTTTACTGTTCGCTTTTTTGTTTGGCAAGCCAGCCGGCCAGATCATCAATATCCTGCTCGGACAGCCCTGCTCCCATAGCGGTCTCGTACATCGGAGGCATTTGTCCCTTGCCTTCTTTAATAATAGTAAGAATCGCTGCCTTATCATGCTTATCCCCGACCCCGCGCAGTGAAGGCGGCCCTCCGGTTCCCTTCATATCTACCGCATGGCAGGATACACAGCTGGCTTGCTTATAGAGTGCCATCGCCGGATCATCCTTGTCCACAATGGCAATGTCCTTCGTTTGGACGACAGTTGTGGTAGGCAAGCCAGCCGCCCTGTTCTCGGCCGCTTTCTCCTCACGCTGCACATCCTCCGGAATCTGTCCCGTCTCCGCCATTTCATGCTTGTATTCCGTCCAGGCGGTATTGGTCAGGTACACAATGGCCGCCAGGGACAGGAACATAAGTGAGGAAGCAATCGGTCTTCGGTAGAACCGGCGCTCACGGCCCGTATCCAGAAAAGGGGCCAGAAGCAGTGATCCAAACGCCACACCGGTCACGCCAAGCGTTCCCAGCACGATATAATCTCCCGATGCATAGGGCAGCTTGAGATACTGATAGAGAAACAGAAAGTACCAGTCCGGGATAGGAATTACCGTCGCTGTGGCATTCGCGGGAAATCCGAGCGGAGCCGGCTCCGATATCGTCAGAACCAGAATACCCACCAGCACCACTACGCCAACCATCCATTCCTTAAGCAGAAAGTTAGGTATAAAAGCTTCAGACTTGCCCGGATAGGCCGAATAGTCAGGCGGAGTAATGAACCCGTTGCCCCTGCGGACCCGGGAATCCCCTACGAATACCACCTTCTCTTTGGAGTCGTCTTTATGCGCCATGACCGTTCCTCCTAAAAGTTTTGTGAGCCTCTGCTTCTCGAACCGCTTCGTACAAACCCCGCTTCGGAAGCATACTCTTAAGTTTTGGTGAGCCTCAATTACAATGGGCCGGAAATTCCTTGTCTACGGATCATAATGAAGTGTCCGACCAGCAGTATAAGCAGGACCGCCGGGAGGAAGAATACATGGAGGGCGAAGAAGCGGGTCAGCGTCTCGGCGCCAACAATCGTACCGCCCTGCATCAGTTCCTTCAGCACCGGCCCCATAACCGGAACAGAGTTCGCGATCTCCAGGGTAACCTTGGTTGCGAAGTACGCCTTGTTATCCCAAGGGAGCAGGTAGCCGGTTAATCCCAACCCCAGCATAACGAAGAAGATCAGCATCCCGACGACCCAGTTCATCTCGCGCGGAGCTTTATAGGAGCCGGTGAAGAACACGCGCATCGTATGAAGAAACATCATGACAATGACCAGACTCGCTCCCCAGTGATGCATCCCCCGGACAATCTGGCCGAAGGCGACTTTGGTCTGAAGGTACTCCACACTGGCATAGGCATTTATGATATCGGGTACATAATACATCGTCAGAAACATGCCTGACAGAATCTGAATGACGGTTATGAAAAAAGTAAGTCCGCCGAAGCAATAGACAAAGGCTGAGAAGTGATGGGCAGGATTGACATGCTCGGGAACCTCGTGGTCGGCAACATCTCTCCAGATCGGCGTAATATCCAGACGTTCGTCAATCCAGTTATAGACATTTTTAAACATTGGATTCACGCCTCCTTCTTAGCTTCAGTATTTGGAACGATGTCGCCCAGATACACCCAGCCGCCGTCAATCTTGGTGGTGTACTGGTCGAGCGGCTTCGGGGCTACCGCCAGATTCTTGCCCAGTTTCGTATAACGCGCTCCGTGGCAAGGACAGTGGTATTCATCCGGGAAAGCCTTATCATTGTTCCAGCCTACCGTACAGCCAAGGTGCTTGCAGACCGGTGAAAGCGCATAAATTTGTCCGCTCTCATCTTTACGGATCCACGCCGTCAGCATTGCTGTACTGGCATACCATCCGTCCTGCTGCGGCAGTTCAAAGGTGAACTCCTGGGGCACATCGGTAATCTTGGACGTTTCCGCTACCTTGATAAAGTCTCCTTCGCCTTTTTTATGTAATATCGGGTCTACGGCAAAACGAATCATCGGCAGAATGGCTCCGGCTCCCATAAAAGCGGTGGCACCGCCTAGTGTATAGGCCAAAAACTGTCTACGCGATATATCCTTCCGTTGGGGCTGTTCTTGCGGAAGCGGTTCCTGTTCTTCATTAAGGCTGCTCATACTGTGTGTAACCCCCTTTTCAAAATTTGAGAAGGCACCTGCAGAGTCCGTTCAAAGACAATTCTGGTAATTAATTCGTTTTCAATGAAAAAAATCACATGACATATAAGTTCACCCTAATCATAGCTTAGGCTCCAAAACCCGTCAAGAATATTGTCTAAATTGTGACAGGCATTTGTGGCTGATTTCAGAATAATTGTTGATTTTTCGTCACATTTAACTCATTTTCCATTTAACCATAATCTCTGGATTTCATCCCGTATATGGGAGCTCACCGGAGTATCGGAATCCCTCTTCATTTCAGGCTGGCAAAGGAGTAAATCGCTTTCATAAACCTCTTCTGTTAAAAGCACTTCATTTGCGGATGACACGATAACATACTGGAAACCAATGGATTTGACTTTTTGGCAAAGGGCATTAAGTAAAGCTATACTTTCTGCTCCTGCATACTGTACCGCCGGATAAGTCACCACACGCCCTTGAAAAGGCTTCTCGACTAACTCGAGGAAATCACGCTGACGCTCCAGCGCTGCAATGGTCTCGGGAGGTGTCTCCGTCCCTTGAAGTCCTGTATACGGAATAACACAGGTATCATAGAACTGTCCATCCGCTTCCCAGGTCTTATGGTCAAAATCACTGAATTTCATCGGCTGGCCCCCTTCTTGCCGCTCATGCAGCATTTAGAATATCATAATTGTAAAAAAAGAAATGCGCCAGGCGCATTTCCCTATGCCAAACTTTTCAGTTCTTCAGTCAGATTCCGGAAAGCCGCCTCATCTCCGGCAGCCAGCGCCGTGTCAATCTTCCGGTACAAGATGTCGGTACGACGCTTTCTTAACGCTTCATCCCAAACCATTTCTGCAGCAAGCCCCAGCATCACTTCATAAGTAGCCTTCATTTTGTCCATTCGATACACCTCCGCTGTTTAAGAGTTTCCGTATTCCAATGCCTTCTTCACATAGCTTTCACTGGTGCGTGCCATCCTCAGCAGATCCTGTTCGGTCAACTCACGGATCACTTTGGCCGGGGTGCCTAAGGAGAGCGTGTACGGCGGAATGATTTTGTTTTCGGTTACAATGGAGCCGGCTCCTATTAAAGCATATTCACCAATCTCTGCTCCGTTCAATACAATTGCTCCCATTCCGATTAATGTGCCTTTGCCTATCCGGCAGCCGTGGATAATCGCGGAATGGCCAACCGATATATCATCACCCAGAATTAGCGGTACACCCTCAGCCACATGACCCACTGTACCATCTTGAATATTGCAGCGCTCTCCGATTATCACCGGAGCCAAATCTCCTCTAAGCACGGCATTGAACCAGATACTGGATTGTTTCCCCATCCTTACATCGCCAACGAGCTTAGCACCTTCCGCCACATAGACTGATTCATCAAGCTGCGGTATGTAACTCCCATAAGCAATCCGCATCTCTCTCCCCCTTACTTGAGCAGCAGCTTCGGTACGGCCGCTTCACTTCCCCAGGGCGTCATCATGACCACCGGTCCTTCGGCACCTTCTCCGAGTCTGATCATACCCAGATGCAGCATCATCCGCAGAATACGCTGTTCGAGTATGGCACCGGCATCATCATAATAGAACGGCTTAATCAGCCAGCCCAGCCCTTCGGATAACGAAGCCACTGTAACCCATCTGCCTGCACTAAGACTGATCCAATAGACTAGCGACGGCAGGTTTGGAATTGCGCCTTTATACAGTCTTAACCAAAAGGAGAATAACTGCATCAGCTTTTCCGATTTCCCTTCCTCCAGGAATTGTTCCCCTATGGCTGTGAGCTTCAGTCGGTAGCCCTCCTCCGAGATCCAGCGGCGGTGGCGGGCATAATCATACAGCAGGGCAAATCTCGGCGGATAATGCTCACAGGCCCTGCCGTAGCCGAATCTCCACCCGCCTTTGCCCAGCAGGGGCTCAGCAATTTGCAAGGCATTCATCACTCCCTGCTGATTGCGTTTATACAGCGCCCCCTCCTGGCCAAGTTCAGGCTCGTTATCCTTCACATAGCGCAGGAAGAGCAGCAGATCACCCGCCAGCAGATCGCCCTCGCCCCGGTACATTGCCGGTTCAGGACTGGGAGTAATCCCTTCCTTCAGGTGCTCCCCCATCCTGTCGCGGAAGCGGTTCTTCAGATCCAGCGGGACCTGAAACAGATACCTGCTCTGCTGCGATGCACCGGTAAAGAGCCAGCCGCCGTTTTTGAACCTACTGACCATATCGCGGTAGCTGCCGCTTTTACCGGAGGGTGTGTCAAAACATGCCTGCCTTGCGGCGGCAAGAAGATCTTCCAGACTGAAATGGCTGCGCTCATCAAATAGCAAAGTGTTCAGGAACCGCAGTTCCTCCGGGGTACATCCCCGGATATGAGACTCCATAAACTCACGGCTGCCCAAGGTAATTAGAATACTCTGAATCAAATCATGTTTGGAATTCCGTTTGCACTCACATTCATAGCGTCCCGCAATGGCGGTAAGCTGACCAATGTCTGCGTAAGTGAGCATATCCGCCAGATTCATCTTTTATCGCCTCACCGTTTTACTACCATTATGGGAAATATAGCCCTTTTTATTCCTTATTACGCAAAAAAAATAACCCGAAGGGTCGGGTTAACGCTGATTCTGCAAGATATGACGGGTACAGTTGTACAATAACGGATTCCATTCCTGCTCGTTTTTCTCCAAAATCGTCAGGGAGAGGTTGCCGAGCCGTTCCGAATACTTGTCTTTGTATAGCGCGGTATACAGCTGTGCAAGAAACCCTCCATGGGAGATGACCAGTACATTCTGATCCGGATAACGGGCTGAGAGATCCTCAAGAAAAGCAAGCCCGCGGACCTGAAGCGCCGCATCGCTCTCCTGCCCCAGTGTTAACTGATTCCAGTCCTTGCCCCATTTAGCTTCGCGGGCTGCAGCCGTCATGCCTTCTACCTGGCCATAAGCGCGCTCGCGGATACGATGATCCGGTTCCAGCAAAGGAATTCCCAGCTTGGCGGCAACGATCTTTCCTGTCTCAGCTGCGCGGGAAAGACTGCTCGTAATGCAGTAGTCCCAGTGGTAGGGCTCCTGCAGAAGCCGGTCACCCAGCATCTCAGCCTGCCTGCGGCCTTCATCGTTAAGCGGAATGTCACTTTGTCCCTGAATCTTACCTTCCGCGTTCCAATCCGTCAGCCCGTGGCGTATTAAGCCGATCAGCATTGCCTATCACCTTTCCCTTCCATTTATGTTTGCTTAATAATGTAACACGAATGAAAACAAATGTCTTCTTTTTTAACAAAATTACAGGTCTATTTCTCACTTGGAGCTTATATCCGGATACGAAAAAGCCCTCTTCACGATTTAAGTAAAGGGGCTTTCATTGTCTGCGGTAACGGTTCAGGCGTACCAGCAGGAATATAGACAACCCGACGCCAAGCGTCGACAACACCATCCAGTATTGCGGGTGGGAAGGGCCCATATTGGCTACAAGCGGTTCAATAATACCGCCTTCTGACTCGACCGGATAAGAAGATGACCAATCCAATGTCAGACCTGCCACACCTGTTTCTACAATCCCGCTCTGGGCCGCAGTAGTATTCGAGGGTGTTTTGAACATGGTGAAATATAAAAAGCTGGAGATAAACACTGCCAGAAAACAGGCAATCCATAGGCTCAGCCTGCGCCGGAAAACAGCAGAGCTGCCCGCAGATTTACCGTCCCCGGGCATAAGCCATGGACTTTCCAGATAGATCCGCTCCATAACCTTAAGGTTAATCGCTTCTGCGCGTTCATCACTGACTTCAAACCTTGAGTCCTGCATAAGCTCACTTGTCTCCTGCCACAACGCCCATTCGGCACTGCAATAGGAACAAGTCGCGATATGTTTCTCCAGTCTAATCCGTCTGGGATCCGTGGGGGGAGCGTCCCACAAGAGCGGAATGGAATCCTGCGCTTCCCTGCAATTCATTGGCCTTACACCCTCTCAGCCTGCTCATCGAATTCAGGCTCATAGAAATAGGATTCGAGCTGGAGCTTCACACTGCTCCTGGCGCGGAACAATAGTGATTTCACGGAGCTGACACTCTGATCCAGAATCACTGCAATTTCCTGATAATCCATCTGATCATATTCACGCAGAATGAGCGCAGAACGCTGCTTCTCCGGGAGATTGTTAATCGCTTCACGGACCAGATTCATCCGTTCTTTACGTAATGCCGCCTGTTCCGGGGCAACGTCAAGCGGTGCCACAGGAGTATAACCGCTCTCTTCAAGCGATACATTTCCGGCACGGTTCTTGCGCAGCTCACTTAGCACCGTATTACGGGCAATAGTGTACAGCCAAGTAGAAAAAGAGGCATCCACTTCACGGAACGAATGAAGACTCCGGAAAGCCTTGTAGAAGGTCTCAGAACAGAGGTCTTCGGCAATCAGCTCCATATGGGAATTCTTAAGCATATGATACACGAAAGCCAATATCTTCCGCTGGTACCGTCGCATCAATTCCGAGTATAATTCTGTATCTCCTTGCTTGATAAGCTGGATCAACTGGGAATCCGTCATGGTGAGTTCGGCCCTCCTCGCCCTTGCACGATTAATCCCGTCCGGTCCGTATCTACTTATACCGGTCAGGTAAGAAAAAGTTGCGGCATTGCTACAAAATTGTACGAATAAATGAAATACTTCCTATGTATATTCAACCAGCCGTTAATTAAGGCATACTGTATGTAAATACAGAAAGAAATTCGCATCTTTACAAATTTCTAATACTGTTCAGATAGGCATATGGCTCCCTATACTTGGAAGAAATCTATAAACATACTTAACCCAGTATAGCATACATTCTAACAGCATGACATTAATAGACTTTTAGATTCAGCGGGAAGTCGAATATTGAAAGCGGTATTATTTATGTTTGATAAAGGGGTTGACAGAATGTAACCGTATACATATAATAAAAGTACAGTATGGTTTCTCTCCACTCCTATCCAAACACTGCACGGTTCCAATACATTGTGAACTGTAACCGCTTATTATGTAAGCGGTCTTTTTTTTGTCCATTTTTACGAACAATTGGGTATTTTACAGGCTGATGGCTGCCCCTGTATTATTCTCCCTTAACCTAATCATCCGAAGCGCAGTCCGTGACGACACAGATAGGCTCCGCGAAATCTTCCGCTCTGCATCGTTGAACGTTGAGAGTTACCGCAACCTTCATAACCTGCCTGCAGTGAGGAGGACTGAGAATCCGTTATTTGTGTAAATTCGGCGAAATTGCCGGTTAATCAGACTCAGAATCGCTTAATTGACCTGGAATGCCCTCTTTCAGGTTCCATAGAACAAGATAACGGAATCTCAGTCGTTTCAGGATAATTGGATCTGGGGAGAGGCGGCTGGCCTGACAGTTTGATAGCAAGTGGAAGCGGCTACGCCGTCCTTTAAAGGACGGTGTGTTTCAGCGAGAAATAGATGGACTAGTAAGCATGCGCAGCAAATAAATTCTTACATTAAGAAAATAGCCGGGGCATCATGCCCCGGCTCTTCGCTATACATATACCGTATAATCATTCTGCTGCAATACAACCTTGGCCCGCTCCATATCATGCTCCTGGCGGAACGACAGGCGCATGATCCCGGGAACATCCTCCCGGCTCTCAATAATCTGCACGTTGCTAAGGTTGATGCCCTGGTCGCCAAGCTCTGTAGTGATGCGTCCGATAATCCCGGGATGATCGGGAACATCAATATGAAGGTCGAACAACGGGACAATCATTCCCTTCCGGCGCTCTGGCAGCTGGCTGCGGAATTCATTCGCCTCATGGAAGGCCGACTCGATCCCTGCACCATCCCCCTGCTCCAGCAGATGAATGAATGAAGAAACCTCGTCATTCCAGTCTTTGAGCAGACGCAGCATAACCGAGCGGTTATTCAGCAGGATATCGCGCCAGATGATCGGATCACTTGAGGCAATCCGCGTAATATCCCGGAAGCCGCCGGCCGCAAGTGTGCTGTACAAAGAGTCTGAATCATGGTAAGCATGAATCTGATTGACCAGCGCCACCGCAATTATATGCGGCAGGTGGCTGATCGCTCCGACAATCTCATCATGGCGCTCCGGGTCAAGCCGGACAATATGCGCTCTGGTATGTAGAAGCAAGGATTCCAGTGCATGATAAGCTTCCTCCGGAACTCCGGGCGGAGGCGTCAGCACGTAATAGGCATTCTCGAACAGCAAGGAGGAGGCTGCCTCTACACCCGAGCGTTCCGAGCCGGCCATCGGATGGCCGCCGATGAAATGCACACCGGGAAGGTCAAGGGAAACTGCGCAGGCGGCTATGCTGGCCTTGGTGCTGCCGACGTCGGTGATAATACAGCCCGGCTTCAGCGGCAGGCGGCTTAGCTGCTGAAGATAATCCTCTATCATGCCAACAGGCACACACAGAAAAATATAATCGGCGCCAAGCGCCGCTTCTTCAAGCGATAGGGTAGCCTCGTCGACTACACCTCTGCTGACATATTTGATTGCTGATTCAGGACGGTGGGCATGCCCTACTACGGTCAGGCCCTCCTTGCCTTTGAAGCAAAGGGCCAGTGAGCCGCCGATCAGACCGACACCGAAAATTGCTATTTTTGTCGTCATGTTCTTAGAACTACCTGCCTTCTGTGATATCGTCAATCCTGCTTCTTCTGATATAGGTTATGCGCGTACTCCCTGTTCTTCAAGCGCCTTCTCCAAAGCAGCGATGAAGGCCGTATTCTGCTCGGCAGAGCCGACAGTAACCCGGATGTAGGTCGGGTAGCGGTGGTGGCCTGCTCTCACGATAATACCTTGCCGCAGCAAGGCATCGAAGACCTCAAAGGCCGGCTTGCGCACATCCACCATGATGAAATTGCCGTGTGCCGGGAAGGACTCAAGGCCTAGGCGCTGGAATTCAACCTGCAGCTGGACAATACCCGCACTGTTAAGCGACCGGCACTGCTGGACATATTGCTGATCAGCCAATGCAGCCAGCGCCCCTACCTGGGCTAAGCGGGTGGTATTGAACGGTTCCCGCACTTTATTGATCAAGGAGATAATCTGCGGGCTGGCCACGCCGTAACCGATGCGGAGTGCTGCAAGACCGTAGATCTTGGAGAACGTGCGGAGTACAACGAGATTGGGGTAAGTATCCAGCAGCTTAATCCCGTCAGAGTAACTCAGATCGGTCACGTATTCGAAATATGCCTCATCCAGTATAACCATAACTCCGGCCGGTACTGCATCCAGGAAAGTAATCAGGGCATCCTCCGGCACAATGGTTCCGGTCGGATTGTTCGGATTGCAGATCCAGATTGCCTTGGTACGGTCCGTAATCTTCGCCAGCATGGCATCCAGATCATGGGTACCATTCTTCAAGGGCACTTCAATAGATACAGCACCCTCTATATCTGCGTTACTCTTATAGACGGAGAAGGTCTGGTCCGCCATTATGGTCTCGTCACCGGGCAGGAAAAAAGCACGTGCGATCAGAGCAATAATCTCGTCAGACCCGCAGCCAAAAATAATGTTGTCACTTGCTACTCCCAGATGCTCTGCCAATGCTGCAGTCAGCTCGGCAGCGGAACCGTCCGGGTATAAATACAGATTATCCAGTTCCGCTACAATAGCGGCTTTTGCGCTTGGTGCTGCCCCGTAAGGGTTCTCGTTGGATGCCAGCTTAATAACATCACTTAAGCCCAGCTCCTTCTTGACTTCTTCGATCGGTTTCCCCGGCTTGTAGACAGGGAGGTCGACGATATTAGGTTTCGGGTTCATGGCCCATCCTCGCTCTCTAGAAGTAATTGGCTAGTATCAGGTCAGTATGCAGACCGTTATGGTCTTAATTGTGCCACAAATTCACGAATTTGCAACAGTCCTGCACTTCTTGTCTCCGGCTGGGCCAGCAGAGGAATGACATCCTCTACCTTGCGGACAATGGCACTGCCGACGACTACACCATCGCAAATCTTCGCAAACCGGGACACCTGTTCTCCAGTGGAAATCCCGAATCCTACAGCGATCGGCAGGTCTGTAGAGCGGCGGACGGACTGAATGAAGTCATCCACCCCGGTATGAAAGGTAGAACGTTCTCCGGTTACACCAAGCGAAGATACGCAGTAAACGAACCCGCTGGCGCCGGAAACAATCCGTGCAATCCGCTCACTGGAAGTCGGGGCTACCAGCGGAATCAGATTCACTCCGGCTGCACGGCTGCGCTCACGCATGTCCTCCGACTCTTCAACAGGCAGATCGGGAATAATCAGCCCGCTGATTTCATGGGCATCCAGCTCAGCGAAGAAGGTATCCAGTCCCATCTGCATCACCGGATTATAGTAGGTGAACAAGATGAAGGGCAACTGGCTGCCGGCCTGACGTGCCTTAAGGGCTGTCTCCATGCAGGTGCGGAGATGAATGTTGCTGCGCAGGGCTCTGGAGGAAGCCCGCTGAATGACCGGACCGTCGGCTAACGGGTCGGAATAGGGAACTCCGAGCTCGAGAATGTCCGCACCGGCCGCCTCCAGCTCAGCGATAATATCCAGCGTAGTCTCAAGATCGGGATCGCCTACGGTAAGAAAAGGAATCAGGGCTGCCCGGCCCTCTGCCCGCAGCTTTTTGAAGGTCAAATCCATCCGGTTTGTAGTTTCGGTAGTCATTATTTCCCCGCCCCTTCCGTATAGGCCATGATCGATTCCACGTCTTTGTCGCCGCGTCCGGACAGGCAGATGACTACAATATCATCCTTGGTCAGTGTCTTGCCGAGCTTAACCACATGGGCAATCGCATGGGCAGATTCCAGGGCAGGGATGATGCCTTCCGTCTGACAGAGCAGCTTCAGCGCATCCAGCGCCTCGTCATCCGTAACCGGCACATACTGTGCGCGGTGAATATCCTTCAGATAGGAGTGTTCGGGTCCGACACCGGGATAATCCAGTCCGGCCGATATGGAATGCGCTTCAGTCACCTGTCCGTGCTCATCCTGCAGCAGGTAGCTGAGCGATCCCTGGAAGACGCCATGACTCCCCTTACTCATGGTTGCTGCATGGAACGGAGTATCAATTCCCTTGCCGGCAGCTTCAACACCAATCATGCCAACCTGCTCATCCTCCATAAAAGGATAGAACATGCCGATGGCATTACTGCCTCCGCCTACCGCGGCAACCAGCAGATCCGGCAAGCGTCCTTCAGCCTCCAGAATCTGGCGGCGGGTCTCATCCCCGATAATCCGCTGGAAATTACGGACCATCATTGGATAGGGATGCGGGCCTACCGCAGAACCAAGAATATAGAAGGTATCCTCAACGTTGCTCACCCAGTAGCGCAGTGCCTCATTACCGGCGTCCTTCAGGGTTCTTGACCCGGAGGTTACAGGAATTACCTCTGCACCAAGCAGCTTCATACGGAAGACGTTCAGTGCCTGGCGGCGGGTATCCTCTTCGCCCATGAATACCTTGCATTCCATACCGAGCAGGGCTGCAACTGTAGCGGTAGCCACGCCGTGCTGCCCGGCTCCCGTTTCGGCAATCACCTTGGTTTTACCCATCATTTTGGCCAGAATGCCTTGTCCGATAGCGTTGTTGATCTTGTGCGCACCTGTATGATTCAGGTCCTCACGCTTCAGATAGATCTTGGCTTCGCCCAGATGCTTGCTTAGCCGCTCCGCATAATACAGCGGGGTCTCGCGTCCGGAATACTGCTTAAGCAGGTAATCTATTTCCTCCTGAAAAGCCGGGTCTGCCGAGAATTTACGGTAGGCCTCCTCCAGCTCAATCAGTGCATTCATCAAGGTTTCAGGAACGAAGCGGCCTCCAAAAGAACCAAAACGTCCGTTCTTGTCCGGTACTTGTATCATGATTGCTTCACCCTTTCCACGAAAGCTGTCATTTTTGCGATATCCTTAAGGCCGTTACTCTCCACTCCGCTGGATACATCCACGCCATATGGAGCGTAGCCGTCCAGCAGCTCATTCACGTTGTCCGGATTCAGTCCTCCGGCTATAAATAAAGGCAGCGCATAGTCCGCAGCCGCTTGCTGGTAGAGCGGAATCTGTTCCCAGTCAAACGTACGTCCGGAGCCTCCGCTGCCCTGCGGATCATAGGTATCCAGGAGCAGCGCATCGATTGTGCCGGCGTAGCTCTCCAGGAGAGCACGAATGTCTATTCCTGCTTCAGGGTCATGGCCTGCTACAGAAAGTGCCTTCCATACTTGAATCTGCGGAAAAGCCTGCTTGACCCCGCTGCAGAACAGCGGGCTCTCTTGCCCATGCAGCTGCACGACGTCCAGCGGTACTGTTCTGAGCAGCTCTGTCAGCTCTGTAAGCTGCGGATCGACGAAGACTCCCGCAACGCGGGGTGCTGTCCCAGTCTCCCACTCCTTCAGCTCTGCAACAAGCTCGGCAGCAGCTTCAGCAGTCACTCTGCGGCGGCTCGGGGCAAATACCAATCCGATATAATCCAGAGGCAAACTCTTCATAGATTTTAGCACTTCAACGTCCTGAAGTCCACAGATTTTTACGAGTGTATCAGCCATGCAGCGCACGGTCCTTCCCTGCAGGAAGCGGTCCGAGCAGCTGATGGACAGCCTGCTCTACATCCGGCTGGCGCATCAGATATTCTCCTACCAGCACGCCGGTAGCCCGGGTCTTGCTTAAGAATGCGATGTCCTCCGGACCGGTAATCCCGCTCTCACTAATGACCGGCAGTCCCTCCGGAAGCAGTGCCGCAAGCTCGGCTGTGGCAGAAAGCGCGGTCTCAAAGGTCTTCAGATTCCGGTTGTTGATGCCAAGCAGCACGCCGGGATGAACAGCCTTGCCGGTGGCCAGCACCATTTCCAGTTCAGCACGGTCATGCACTTCAATCAGGATATCCAGGCCAAGCCCTGCAGCGGTATCGGTGAATGCGCTCAGCTGTTCAGATGTCAGAATAGCGGCAATGAGCAAAATAGCATCTGCTCCAAGCAGGCGCGCTTCGTAGATCTGCTTCTCATCAATGATGAAGTCTTTGCGCAGCAGAGGAAGCTCCACCGCTTCTCTTACCTGCTGCAGATACGATCCGCTGCCCTGAAAATATTCCCGGTCCGTAAGCACAGACAGGCAGTCCGCGCCTCCTGCTGCATAGCCTTTAGCAATCGCAACCGGATCAAAATCGGCACGGATCAGGCCTTTGGAAGGCGAAGCCTTCTTCACCTCGGCGATCAGCCCCATGTCCCGGTTCCGCCGCCCGGTCAGCGCAGCGCGGAACCCTCTCGTTGCAGGCAGAGCAGCGATAGCCCGTTCAGCCTCTTCCAATGAAAATGTCTCATTTAACGCCTCTACCTCTTTCACTTTGGTGGCAACAATCCGGTCAAGATACATAATCAAGCTCCTTCGTCATGGCTTTTAACTGTTCCAGCTTGCGCAGTGCTGCTCCTGAATCCACTACCTCTCTTGCCCGGTCTACGCCTTCCCGCAGTGTATCTGCAAGACCGGCAACATAGATGCATGCCCCTGCATTCGCTAATACGATATCACGGTATGGATTGATTTGTCCTTCCAGCACTGTAGTGATAATTGCCGCATTCTCGGCCGCATCACCTCCGAGCACATCCTCCAGCGGATGCTGGCTCAGCCCGAGCTCCTGCGGTGTAACCTCGTAGGTTGTGACCACACCATTTCTCAGCTCGGAGACCTGGGTCGGCGCCGAGATGCTGATTTCATCCAGACCGTCCAGACTGCTGACAATCATTGCCCGCTTGGAGCCCAGCTCGCCCAGTACTTTGGCCACAGTCACCGTTTTGTTGCGGTCATAGATGCCCATGAGCTGCCGGTCAGCTCCTGCCGGATTCGTCAGCGGGCCAAGCATATTGAATACAGTACGCACACCCAGCTCACGGCGGGGAGCAGCAGCATGCTTCATTGACGGATGGTAGATTTGTGCGAACAGGAAGCAGATCCCTATGCTGTCCAGACATTGCCGGGCCTGCTCCGCATTCAGATGAATATTGACGCCGAGAGCCTCCAGTACATCGGCGCTGCCCGCTCTGCCGGAAGCCGAACGGTTGCCGTGCTTCGCAACTCTTACAGAGGCGGCTGAGGAGATGATTGCCGAGGCGGTGGAGATATTAAATTTATGGATACCGGAGCCTCCGGTGCCGCAGGTATCGAGCAGCTGGCTACGTTCCGTAAGTACCGGAGTTCCGAAACCGCGCATCGCTTCCGCGAACCCGGTGATTTCCTCTACCGTTTCACCCTTGATACGCAGCGCCGTGAGCAGTGCACCGATCTGCGCGTGTGTTGCCGCCCCCTCCATAATGGTCCCCATTACCTCCCGTGCCTGGGTGCGGGTAAGATCCTTTCCTTCGATTAATCCGGCAATTCCTGATTGTATTAACTGGCTTGCTTCCATATTGATTCCCTCCTAAGAGTTTTGTAGGCGGACTTCCTGAATCAGCTTCTTACAAACCGGCTCCGGAAGCATACGCCAAAAATAGTATGGAGCATTCTCTGCTCGTCTTAGCTCATCTCTGCTTATCCCCCGCTCACGGGGTATATTCGTACATATAGTCCTGGTTGATAACCTGCTTCTCCTTCACCTCCGCGGGGAACATGGCTTCGGCCATCCGGATCGCCTTCAGCATGCCCTTGGCCTTGTTGAGAGTCTCTTCATATTCCTTCTCCGGAACCGAGTCCCAGACAATTCCCGCTCCAGCCTGCACATAAGCCCGGCCTTTGCGGAAAATAATTGTGCGAATGGTTATACAGGAATCCATATTCCCGGAGAAGCCGAGATAACCGATGGCGCCGGCATAAGCGCCGCGTGCTTCCTTTTCCAGTTCGGCAATGATCTCCATCGCCCGCAGCTTCGGTGCCCCCGATACAGTCCCTGCCGGGAGGCAGGAGAGAAAGGCATCGAAGAAATCTTTATCGTCGGCCAGCGTCCCGGACACGTTCGAGACGATATGCATCACATGCGAGTATTTCTCGATCTCCATGAACGAATCGCATTTCACCGTGCCGAACTTCGACACACGGCCCAGGTCATTACGGCCCAAATCCACGAGCATCAGATGCTCTGCACGTTCCTTCTCATCCTCCAGCAGTTCAGCGGCGAGCTGGCGGTCCTGCGCCTCGGTCTCTCCGCGCGGCCGGGTTCCGGCAATCGGGCGGGTCTCAACCCGTCCGCTGCTATCCACCTTAACCAGCGCTTCCGGTGAAGTGCCTACGATGATCTCTTCGTCCATTTTCAGATAATACATATAAGGTGAAGGGTTCAGCGTCCGCAGCATCCGGTACACATGCAGTGGAGACACCTCGGTTTCTATATGCAGCCGCTGGGACAGCACCACCTGGAAGATATCACCGGCGCGGATGTACTCTTTGGCCTGCTCCACGTTGCTGATGTATTGTTCCTTGGTCAGGTTGGAGTGAATCTCACCCAGCTCAATGTCCTGCGGGATGCTGCGGCGGTTGACGTTCTCCTTCGGTCCTTCCTTTTGCAGCTCTTCAGCCATGTTCTCCAGGCGGCGGCTTAGTTCCTCGTAACCTGCGCGAATCTCGGAATCGGTATCGCCATCCTTGATGTGCAGATTGCCTACCAGCAGAATCTGCTGCTTCACATGATCGAAGACGATGATGCGGTCACAGAACATGAAGCGGATATCATCCATATTCAGGTCATCCACGGCATGCGCGGACAGCTTCTCGTAATACTGCAGCAGATCATAGCCGAAGAATCCGATAGCACCGCCCGTAAACGGCGGCATCCCGTCCAGCTTGGGACTGCGGTAGGAGCGCAGCAGCGCCTTAAGCTCCTCGACAGGTTTGCCGGGCAGCTGTTTTTTTTCACCGCCCATTTCAACGTGGATCAGGCCTTTTTTGCCTGAAATCATCAGGAACGGATCACTGCCGATAAAGGAATAACGTGCCCATTGACTGCCGCCCTCTACACTCTCCAGCAGGAATGCACGATCCTGCTCGGCAAAACGCTGGAACAAGCGGATGGGTGTTTCCATATCAGCCAGCAGCCTCTTCACTACCGGGATCAGATTATACTTCCGCGACAGCGACACTACTTCTTCAATGCTCGGATTCGTCACTTGGCTAACCTCCTGGGATTCTATAGGTAATGTCCGAAATACAGAAAAACCTCTACCGGAGTAGAGGTTTGTGTTAGCAAGTATGTGAATAAGCGCCTGGGACCGGCAAAAACCAAATCGAGTACAGATCATCCCTCAGAGGATACACTTATAGCGTATGGGCAGCTGCTGCACAAACTCTATACGGGTATGCCAAAAAAGAATGCTGATAATCAATGGTCTGCTCTTCAAAAAAAGGTCCTGCACTCTGCTCAACTATACTCATCTAAACTAAACTATACTCTGCTTCACTCGGCTAACTACACTATACATGATGACGGCGGTTAATGACAACCCCGCATATGTAATTTATTACTTGCCCTGTGAGAGATCCGGACGAAGCCGCTGGGCTTCATTCAGATACACATGGCGGATGTCCCGCTGTGATTTATCCGTATTAACCTGAACCATCAGGCGGATGCACTGCGGCAGGCTGCCTTTGACCGGAATCTCCACCGAACACATCAGCGGCACCATTTCCCAGCCTTCAATCTCACGGATGGCACGCGCCGGAAAAGTGGCGTCCAGGTCTGCGGTCATCGTGATCCAGACACTGCAGATATCCTCGGCGATAACATCGTTGCGCTCAACAATTTCCCTCAGCAGCACAACAGTCTCGCGTAAAATTTCGGTTTCCTCATTCTTCGTTACGGTTGTTGCACCGCGTATCCCCCGGTTCACCATGGGCTTTCCTCCTTCTTGAGCTGGGCGATAACCCCGCGCACATCACTTGCCTGCACATCGCCCACAATACTGACAGCGCCGATGTCGTCCGGCACGATAAAGGTCATTCTGCCTTCCTTGAACTTCTTGTCATGCATCATGGCTTCCATCAGCTCATCCTCACCGTAGTCCGCCGGAAGTCTGACCGGCAGAGACAACGCGGTGAGCATAGATACCGTATCTTCATAGATCGCTCTGTCCCGGCCCAGCTTCGCGGCCAGCAGGGCTGATCCGGCCATTCCAATAGCAATAGCCTCACCATGAAGAAATACACCGTAGCCGCCTACTGCTTCAATAGCATGTCCAATGGTATGTCCCAGGTTCAGAATCGCACGCTGCCCCTGCTCCGTCTCATCATTGCAAACAACGTCAGCCTTGATCGCACAGCCGCGTTCCAGCGCGTACCCCAGAGCCTCCGGGTCCAGGGCAAGCAGCTCTCCGGCATGCTCACGGCACCAGTACGCGAACTCCTTGTCAAGGATCAGACCATGCTTCACAACCTCAGCCAGTCCCGAAGCAACCTGGCGTGGAGGAAGTGTAGCAAGGGTGTCCAGATCGTACAGCACCATGGACGGCTGGTAGAAGGCGCCAAGCATATTCTTGGCCAGCGGATGGTTGACCGCAACCTTGCCGCCTACACTGCTGTCGTGGGCGAGAATCGTGGTGGGAATCTGCATGAATCCGATTCCCCGCATATAAGAGGCGGCGACGAATCCGGCCAGATCCCCTACAACCCCCCCGCCAAGCGCCAGCACTGCAGAGCTGCGGTCCAGCCCGCCCTGAATGGCTGTCGTAATGACCTCTTCATAGACGGCCAGAGATTTGGAAGCTTCACCAGCCTGAATCACATGGCTGACCACCGTATATCCGCTGCCGCGCAGGGATGCCTCTACCTGATCCAGATAACGCGGAGCCACTTCACTGTCCGTGACAACCAGCAGCGGACTGCGCTGCGGGAAACCGGCTTCTATGCAGCGTTCACCAATATTCTGCAGCAGTCCGCTGCCGATATAAATAGGATAAGAGCGTTCGCCCAGAGCTACCGTAATGCTGCGCATCTTAATAGCTCTCCAGCTGCGCCAGGTAATTATTATAGTTAGCTTGGATCTCTTCCATTGAATCGCCGCCGAATTTATCCAGGAAAGCCTTGGCAATCTCCCAGGCCACCACATTCTCCAGTACAACACAGGCTGCCGGAACCGCACAGGCATCCGAACGCTCCACCTGGGCAGTGAATGGTTCTTTAGTATCGATATCCACACTTTGCAGCGGCTTGTACAGGGTCGGAATCGGCTTCATCACTCCACGGACCACCACCGGCATCCCGTTGGTCATACCGCCTTCAAATCCGCCCAGCCGGTTGCTCGCCCGGTAGTATCCCTGTGAGGCTTCATACATAATCTCGTCATGAACCTGAGAACCGCGCAGCTTGCCGGCCTCGAAGCCGATGCCGATCTCCACGCCTTTGAAGGCATTAATAGACATAACGGCTCCGGCAATGGCTCCGTCCAGCTTGCGGTCAGACTGCACATGACTGCCAAGGCCGACCGGCAGACCCTCGACAATACATTCCACAATCCCGCCGATGGAGTCGCCTTCTTCCTTGATCTTGTCTATGTAAGCCTCCATCTTCTGTTCCGTCTCTTTGTCGACGACTCTCACAGAGGACTCTTCGGTCTGCACGATCAGCTCATCTACCGTGAGCTGGTTGGCAGGTGCTTCGATTTCACCGATGCGGATCACTTGTCCGGCAATCTTCACCCCGAATGCCGCCAGCAGCTGGCGGGCTACTGCGCCTACTGCAACCCGGGCAGCCGTTTCACGGGCGCTGGAGCGCTCAAGTACATTGCGCAGATCCGTAAGGTTATACTTCAAGCCGCCGTTCAGGTCGGCATGTCCGGGACGCGGACGGTTGACCCGGCGCTTCTCCTCATCACTGCCTGGAATCGGCTCGATGTTCATAATGTTCTTCCAGTGCGTCCAGTCCTTGTTCTCCACCACCAGGGCTACAGGGGCACCCGTTGTGGAACCGTGGCGCACGCCGCCTACAATCTCGGCGGTATCCTTCTCAATCTGCATCCGGCGTCCGCGGCCGTAGCCCTTCTGTCTCCGGTGCAGCTGGAAATTAAGCTCTTCGAAATCAAGTGTCAAATTGCTGGGCAATCCCTCAATAATGGCTGTAAGCTGGGGGCCGTGCGTTTCCCCCGCTGTTAAATAGCGTAAACTCATGCTGCGTTCCCCCTTCACACTTTTAGACTGTAAACCGCTAAAATGTTAAATGTCTTTGCTTATTATAGTATAGGCCATCGGCTTTGACAAGAAAGTGCTCACCTTAAAGAGCCACTCTATTCCTAAACAAGAACAGCGCCGCTCCTGCTCTTTCGAGCAGAAACGGCGCTGCTGTGCATCCCCGCCCTAAGAGCCTGTCTCCAGCTGCCGGTCACCCGGTGCGGGAGGCAGGCTGCCGGCTCTGCCCTCCTCCGCTGCAAGCAGGCTCTGCAGCTGCAGCTCCTCAATCCCGAGAACCTGTCCGCATTCGCGGACTGTGAGGAAGCCGCGTCGATACGCGGCTATAACCTTGCTTTTGTCCATCTAATATAACGACCTTTCACTTGGCATACGTTTTCTACTCTTCAGTATCACTGAAAAGAAGTTAAAGTATACCTGGTGACAGGCCCTGCGGATAAAGCAGTAGCTGCCTACTTCTTGCGGTAGAAGAAGGTTTCTGTAGATTCGAAGCCATACTGCGCAGGCGTGAAAATCTGTTCCGTGCTGCCCACGAACAGATAGCCGCCGGGACGCAGGCTGGCCGAGAATTTGTGATACAGCTTATTCTTGGCTTCTTCTGTGAAATAGATCATTACATTCCGGCAGATGATCAGGTCGAAGCCTTCATCAAACTTATCGAGCAGCAGATTCTGCTTGCGGAAATCGATACTTTTCTTCAGCCCGTCACTGACCTTGAACACGGGTCCTTCCGGAGTGAAATACCGGTCAGCCACATCTTTAGGAACATCCTTTAAGGAACGCTCCAGATATAACCCCTGCTTCGCTTTGGCCAACGCCCCGTCATCAATATCCGTTGCCAGAATACCGGTCTGGGCCAGAATATTCTTGTCTGACAGGATCATCGCCAGTGTATACGGTTCTTCTCCGGTAGAGCAGGCGGCACTCCACAGCTTCAGTCTGCGGCCGGAACGCTGAAGATCAGGCAGAATAACATCCCTTAATACTTCCCAGCGGTTGGGATTACGCCAGAATTCGGAGACATTAATGGTCATCCGGTCGAGAAATTCATAGAATAAAGCCTTGTCCTTCATCATTGCTGCATAAAAATCACTAAAAGAATTGTAACCGTTCTTCATGCGGAGCGTCGTAAGACGCCGCTTCATCTGCGCTTCCTTGTACTGTGCGAGATCAATTCCGGTGCTCTGTTTGACATTATGAATAAATCCGGTGTAATCCGGGTCTGGGGTTAATGCGGGTTCTTCACGTTCTGCCATAAATATTCTCCTGTCTTCCGCCGGACCTTACATCCAGACTGAGATGTCTTTGTTATACTGGGCCAGTTCAGACGGAGCAAAGAAATTGGCAATTTCACGTGCTGCGCTTTCCGGCGAGTCTGATCCGTGGATCAAATTAAGCGGGGTGTGGCTGGCATAGTCACCGCGGATCGTTCCCGGCAATGCCTCGCTTACTTTGGTTTTGCCGATCAGCAGACGCGACAGCGCTACGACATCATCGCCTTCCCATACCATGGCAAACACAGGACCGGAGGTGATAAAGCCTACCAGTTCCGGGAAGAAATCTTTACCTTCATGCTCTGCGTAGTGCTTCTTGGCTTGTGCTTCTGTAATGGTAATCAGCTTCGCCGCAACCAGCTTGAATCCCTTATCCTCCAGGCGGGCGACAATACGCCCGATCAATCCGCGTTGTACACCGTCCGGTTTGATCATCAGATACGTTTGCTCCATAGAGTCACTCTCCATTTCCCCAATTCTTAATGAATGCTAGGTTTGTCTATACGGGATTGCATAATCAGGTTGTTCATTTTCTGATATTATCAGAAACCTCGTCATCTGTGAACGCTTAATCTGCGGAAGCTGCCAGATTAATAAGCGCGTCCTGTGACAAAAAAGGCGATGTCGCGCAGATTACGTTTGGTCCGGTTGCCCGGGAGCTGCTCCAGCGCCTCAAGCGCCTTGGCGATGTAGCGGGAAGCCAGCTCCTCCGCACGGGCAATTCCGTCCCCGGAAAGGATCAGGTCGATTGCACGGCCAACCCCGCCATTCCCCCCGCGGATCAGTTCCAGCTCTTCCATCAGTCCTTCGCGCAGCCGTGAGTCCTGCAGGCTATAAATCACCGGCAATGTAATGTTGCCCTGGCGCATATCGCTGCCCGGCGGTTTGCCGATTTGCTTCTCCGTTCCGGAAAGATCGAGCAGATCATCACGGATCTGAAACGCCATCCCCACGTTGTATCCGTAATTATAGAGCAGCCTTGCTGTCTCCGGCTCTGCTTCTGCAGCCAGGGCGCCGAGCTGACAGCTGACGGCTATCAGCAGTGCTGTCTTGCGGCGGATTCTCCGCAGGTAATGACGCACGCTCTGCCCGCTGTTGAAGAAATCACGAATCTGCTCCATCTCTCCGATCGACATCTCCACCATAGCTTTGGAGAGAATCTGATGAATCCGGGGATTCTTCAGCTCCGAAGTCATGACCAGTGCCTTGGCATAGATATAGTCGCCGGTATACATGGCGATCTTGTCGCCCCACTTCGCCTTGACGGTGGGCTCTCCACGCCGGAGTTCAGCATCGTCGATAACATCATCGTGGACAAGTGAAGCGCTATGTATCAGCTCCAGCGGAATCGCTACACGCTTCAGCTTGTCGAGGTCATACTGTCCGAATTTGCCGCCCATGAGGACAAATACCGGACGAAGGCGCTTGCCTCCCGCCTTGAGCAGGTGCAGCGAGGTTTCTGTCAGCAGGTCATCATCACCCTGGACACTGCGGTACAGTTCCTTTTCAATCTGATCCATATCTTTGTTCAGCAAGCCGAATATTTGCATTCGCTTCATTCTTTCACCCGTGTCAGCAGATTGTGGCTCCAAAGCTCCATCTTCACTTCCTGCGGCAGCAGGCCCATTTCATAGGCATAGCGGAAATAGAGGTTCAGACCTTCCTGCTGCCTTTCCCCAAAGTCGTAACATAAATTACGGAAGTAATCGTTCCAATAGGATGCCGTACCTCCGATGGTGCAGCGGGCTTCATGTGTAATTGGCGCCAGATCACGCAGGCCTCGTCTTTTGCTGACGGCAAAGGCTTCCGCTATCTCGGCAATCGCTTCCGGATTACGCAAAGCAGCCCTGCGGTTAACTGCCCAGACGGCAAAAGTCATGCTGAGTCCGGTCCATTCCTTCCATAGCTCACCCAGATCCGTTACGTAATATCCCTGATCCTGCCAGGATGCCCGGATGGCATGATCCCCGATCAGCAGACAGGCATCTGCCTGATCCATCATTTCGTTCAGATCAGGAGGGACACTGATGTATTCAGGGGTGGCACCTATAGCTTTGTCCATCAGAATTTTCAGCAGATTGACAGAAGTGGCCGATGTATTCGTTACGGCGATCCTGCCGCTGCCGATAGACTGCACCGGCATTCTTGAGAAGAGCAGGATCGATTTGACCGGCCCGTCAGCACTGACGGACAGATCCGGAAGCAGCAGAAGCCGGTCGCTGGCCGCTGCGTACGCGAAGGAGGATAATGCGCCTACATGTATGCTCCCGTCGGCCATGCCTTGATTGAGAATGGCGGGTACTTCACTCACCATCTCTGCCGGGAAGCTGAGAGAAGAAGGATGGAAATTATGAAATACCGGCCATGAGTTGGTGTAACTGATTTTACCGATAACGGTGTGCTCTGGATGTGTCATCCTTCATTCCCCCCATCTGCGAAATAAAGTATGTTCAATATTAAAGCTGTCCAGCACTTTGCCTACCATGAAATTAATCAGATCATCGACTGTTGCGGGTCCAAAATAAAACGCCGGCATCGCCGGGATAAGCTTGACTCCCATCCGGGACAGCTTCAGCATATTCTCCAGGTGAATCGCGTGCAGCGGTGTCTCCCGGGGAACAAGCACCAAGGGGCGCCCTTCCTTCAGCATGACATCTGCAGCCCGCGTCATCAGATTGTCAGAACTGCCCTGCGCTACAGCAGACAGTGTTCCCATCGAGCAAGGCATAATGATCATCCCTTCCGTCCGGAAGGAGCCGCTGGCAATCGAAGCACCAATATCAGCGATAGGGTGATACAGAAGAGAACCGGGATAGCTGCTGAACCGCCCGTCCAGAAACCCTTCCCGGTCTGAGGCCGTGAAGCCTAATTCTTCTTTGAATACGCGCCAGCCAGCATTGCTAACCACCAGATGTACCGTGTAACCGAGCGAGAGCAGGGTTTCTGTCAGCCGGATGCCGTAGATCCCTCCGCTCGCGCCGGTAATGCCAACCACGAAATTTTTAGGCTTAAGCTCGGTCATTTGTAGAACTGCACCACCAGGTCAATCAGAGTAAAGGAAAAGACTACAATACTAAGCACCCCGTTCATTGTGAAAAACGCCGTCTGCAGTTTACTGAGGTCGCTCGGGGATACTATATAATGCTCATAAAATAAAATAATGTAGGCAATCAGCATACCTGCCACATACCACCAGCTCAATTCGGTAATAAAGAGCAGCGATACAAATCCGATTCCCGTAAGCAGATGAAACACCTTGGCAATAAGAAGCGCACGGGCAACTCCGAAGCGGACAGGAATAGAGTAAAGACCTTCCTTAAGATCGAATTCCACATCCTGGCAGGAATAAATAATATCAAAACCCGCTGTCCAGAAGACGATAGTGAAATAGAATACCATGGAGGTCCAGTCTACAGTGCCCGTAACGGCAACCCAGCCTCCGAGCGGCGCAAGCGCGATCGTAAGACCGAGAATCAGGTGGCAAGCCCAGGTGAAGCGTTTCGTGAACGAATAGAACACCAGCAGGAAAACAGCAATCGGGAGCAGCTTCGCTGACAGCGGATTCAGCTTAAAAGCAGCCCAGAACAGCAAAAAGAACGAGAAGGCGATAAATAGCGATACTTCTCCAACCTTCAGCAGTCCTGCAGGAATCGCTCTCCCGGCTGTCCGGGGATTCTTCGCATCGCTGATCCGGTCGATCAGCCGGTTAAGCCCCATAGCCGCGCTGCGTGCACCGAACATGGCAATCACAACCCAGCCGATCTGGCTCCAGGAAGGCAGTTCACCAAACATTACGACCGATCCGAGCAAAGCGCCCATAAAAGCAAAGGGTAATGCAAAAACCGTATGTTCAAATTTAATCATTTGTAGAAAGATGCCGATTTTCTTAAACATTGCTGTTCTCCTTGAGCCCAATATGTAATGCCGCGATGCCGCCGGTCAAGGGGAAGGATTCCACTTTTTGCAAGCCGGTTTCACGGAAGATCACTGCCAGCTGCTCTCTGTCCGGGAACAGGGCGAGTGACTCGGGAAGCCACTTATATTGCTCATACCGCTTGGCAAAAAGCTTGCCGAGCAACGGAAGCACACGCTGGAAATAGAAAAAATAAATCCCCTTGAACGGCTGCTTCATCGGCTTCGAAAGCTCCAGGCATACCACCATACCGCCCGGCTTCACCACACGCTTCATTTCGTTCAGCACTTGAACGGGATCAGGCACATTGCGGAGTCCGAAGCCAATCGTCGCATAATCGAAGGAATTATCACCGAAGGGCAGCTCCATCGCATTGCCCTGAATCAGGGATATCCGGTCCTGGAGTCCGCGCCCCTCTACCTTGCGCTTGCCGACCTCCAGCATGCCTGCACTGAAATCCAGTCCCATGACACAGCCGGTCTCACTGGCCTCAGCCAGGGCGATGCTCCAGTCGCAGGTCCCGCAGCACAGATCCACTGCCGAATCCCCGCGCTTCATGTTCATCTTGCGCATTGTAAACTTGCGCCACGCTTTGTGGCGGCGGAAGCTTAAGATATCATTCATCAAATCGTATTTGCCGGCAATGCTCTCAAATACGGAATGTACGAATTGTTCTTTCGGCTTGATGCCTTGGTCACCCATAACGGAAGTTTTATCTACAGTCATCCTCTAACCCTCCACGGCAGCTTGTCCGGAAATTTTCATTTGCAGAAGAAGGCGGTCCAGCGCAGCACTCAGCTCACTGATCAGTTCCTCGTCCTTGATACTCTGCAGCAAGCCCTGAATGGACTCAAGCGATGCATGCAGCTTGTCTGTCAGCAGGGCATCACATTTGCTTCTTAGCTTAAGCTTCTTCCAGTCCCTGCTATCCAGCTCCTGCTGTCCCAGCAGCTGGCGCTCTTCTTCCGTCGCCGACTCCAGCACCTTCCAGTAGCAGTAGCCTTCCAGAGCACTTACTGGGTCTGCGCCGCGGCGCAGCTCCTGCGTTACGGTTTCGCACTGGCTGAACTCCACCAGCAGCTTCTCCCAGCTATCCCGGAGCGGCTCCTCAATCATCGGTGTAAAAGAAAGAAACAGCCTCATATTGAGCTGTACCGTGTGCTTCAAATATTGTTCGGCTGTGAAAAGCAGCCCTTTCATCTTGCCGTAAAGATTAGCCTTCATCACATTAAAATCAGCGATAGCCGTACTTAGAATACCCACCATCTCAATTTGTTCGTGTTTGGCGAGCAGGTGATAGAACCAGCTGCTGAAGTAATCGCCGGCCAGCACCTTAAGCTGGCGGGAACGCATCATATCACCGCCGGGCTCATCATGATAACGGTCGATGCTCTCATGTGTGTCCAGCCCGAGCTGCACAAGCCCGGTCACCAGAGTGAACAGCTCTCCACTCTGGAATCCGGCACTCCGGCCGTGACCCAGAAAAATATATAACAAATGACCCCGCCCGTCTGAGAACGGCGGCAATTCCGTATGCCGCTGAATCATGTCGTAGTCGGTGTAGGGTTTAGCCAGTTGCGGTATGCGGTACGGTTTCATTTCAGCCTCCGAAGCCATTGACGTTTGACTATATCTTTGTTCACAATCTTGTCTATTATATCACATGTTTTTTGGTCACGCACGGTCGTGCATTCTAGTTTCTTTTACCCACTTCAGGGATAAATGAACTGTTTTTTCCACAGCTCGCTTTCACTAATGCGGAAGCCGTTCTTCAGCGAATCGGGCAGCGGGGAATTGCCGGCATTCTGCAGCTCATCCTGCAGCCGGGGAGACCATTCCTCCCGGCGGATGTCACCAGCCAGCAGCAGGCGGCGGGTATCCAGCCATTTATCCTCAGCCACCACTCGGAGCAGCAGCTGATTGACATTACCGGTCTCCTGAAAGGCAAAAGCAATCGCCAGCGCCATGTTCTGATACAGCTCCTGCGGTTCATGGTCATTGCCGGTCACCTTAAGATCCAGAGTTAACACCTGGTCCTTCCAGCCTGCCTTGTCTATAACCAGGCTAAATGGGATCTCCCCGAGCCTATCTACCAGATTGTCATCACCCAGAACAGTGCTGTCCCGGCTTATAGTCTCCACCGTACCATAGGCGCCCTGGGGGACTGCCCCGAGACTGGCGAGCTGAGGCAGCAGCATGGTAGATGCCGCGGTCAGCAGCAAGACAGTTCCAATCAGCCAGCTACGGTTCATGACAAGCCCCCTTACTCAGAATTTCCGCTGCGCAGCAGGATTATACTGAACCGCAGACAGCCCTATATCTAGTTATATTTTGAAAAAAAGCAGGCTATGCCTGCTTCTCAGCTTTCACTCTCTAATTGTCCGTGTTTGCTCCAGATTTCAGCTTTGCCGCGGATTTTCATTGCTGAGGTATGATCTGTGAATTGGGCAATGAGGACTTCGCCTTTATCGAGCTTCTCCGTATGGTGAAAGCGGGTATCCAGGCCCCTTGTCAGTCCGATGACCTGAACTCCGTTCTCTTTGGCTTTGATTACGATATAATCGCTGCCTGATGGTGCAGGATTCACTTCATTGTGCTTCTCAGTCATTTGTGATCCTCCTTAAAGTATGGTAAGCCTAAGCTTCTAAAAAACAAATGCCGCCTTGGAGGGCGGCATAGTTGTTATTCAAAGACTATGGGATAGATATGTAGAAATCTCTATTTGATTCCGTCTTTCAGCGCTTTACCGGGTTTGAATGCCGGTACCTTGCTCGAAGGAATTTCGATTTCTTCACCAGTCTGCGGGTTACGGCCTTTACGTGCGGAACGTTCGCGCACTTCAAAGTTTCCGAATCCAACCAGCTGTACTTTATCTCCGCTTTGCAGTGCACCTGTGATAGCTTCGAAAACGGCATCTACCGCTTTAGTAGCATCTTTCTTGGGAAGTTCAGTTGCTTCTGTAACTACGTTGATCAAATCTGATTTGTTCATGTTTTCTCACCTCCCTGGGCAAATTTCCGGTATCATACACTGTTTCCGTTTCAACGCAAAATATACGTGATAATCCCGTTTATTACTGGATACTGGCGCCTCTCTTCTTGAAGCGCAACAAACTTATAGTAATACAGCCCACCCATAATTTCAAGGCGTTACTCAAAAAAGGAGCAGAAAGTAGCATGTTTCCACATGTTTTCGGAGTTTCGTGCAGTCTATTACTACCATTTATTCCGTAAAATCGGAGTCTTCCCTGGGAGATTCCCCCTTTTGCCCGCCGGTAGGCTATCCTCGAAATCTTAAAAATCAGCAGCAAAAAAGAGCGGAAATTCTTCCGCTCTTATCGCTAGGCCTGCTTACATTTAGAGAATTATGGCAATCAGTCCGCCTGAACCTTCGTTAATAATCCGGCCCAGCGTTTCCTGCAGCTTATAGCGGGCATTATCCGGCATCATGGCAATCTTGCCCTGGATGCCCTCACGGACGATGGAATGCAGGGAACGGCCGAAGATATCCGATTCCCAGATCTTGATCGGGTCATTCTCAAAGTCCTGCATCAGGTAACGCACCAGCTCTTCACTCTGCTTCTCTGTGCCGATAATCGGCGAGAATTCAGATTCGACATCGACCCGGATCATATGGATCGAAGGTGCTGTAGCCTTCAGCCGGACCCCGAAGCGGGAGCCCTGACGGATCAGCTCAGGCTCATCCAGAGCCATCTCAGCCAGGGATGGGGCTGCGATACCATAACCTGTAGTTTTGACCATCTCCAGAGCTTCCGAGAAGCGGTCATACTCACGTTTGGCATGGGAGAAGTCCTGCATCAGCTGGAGCAGATGGTCTTTGCCGCGGATCTCCACGCCGACCACCTCCATGAGAACCTGGTCATATAGCTCTTCAGGAGCGTATAGATCGATCTCCGCTACCCCCTGGCCCATGTTCATGCCGCTGAGGCCAGCCCTGTCGATGAAATCATATTCTGTAAACTGGGAGACGAGCCGGTCCACATCCCGCAGGCGGCGGATATCCTTCACCGTATCGCGGACAGAATTCTCATAGCTGCTGCGCAGCCAGTGATTCTCGCCCAGCACCATAACCCAGCTTGGCAGATTGACATTAACTTCATGTACCGGGAATTCATACAGCACTTCACGGAGTACCCCGGTCACATCATCTTCCGTCATATTGGCGGCGCTGAGTGTCATTACCGGAATATCATATTTGAGTGCGAGCTCGTTGCGCAGCTGCTGTGCTTCCTCACTGCGCGGCCGGGTGGAGTTGATTACAAGCACAAACGGCTTGCCAACCTCCTTCAGCTCAGCGATGACGCGCTCTTCGGAATCCACATACGAGTTCCGGGGAATTTCAGCAATCGTACCGTCGGTTGTCACTACCACACCGAGTGTGGAATGCTCCTGAATCACTTTGCGTGTGCCGATCTCAGCCGCTTCCTGGAACGGAATCGGTTCCTCAAACCACGGTGTTGAGATCATACGCGGACCATTTTCATCCTCGTAGCCTTTGGCACCTTCTACCGCATAACCCACACAATCGACCAGTCGGACATTGACTTCCAGACCCTCCGCCACCTTGATCTGCACCGCGTTATTCGGTACAAATTTGGGCTCAGTGGTCATAATTGTTTTGCCCGCCGCACTTTGCGGCAGTTCATCCACTGCTCTTACCCGGTCCGCTTCACTTGTGATGTTCGGAAGAACAATCGTTTCCATGAACCGTTTGATGAATGTCGATTTCCCCGTGCGAACCGCGCCGACGACGCCGAGATAAATGTCTCCGCCGGTACGCTCGGCAATGTCCTTGAAAATATCCACTTTTTCCAAAAGAGATCCCCTCCTCATATTACTCCGAAGAAAAAATGCCTGAAGAGCATCGACTTCGCGTTCCGCCGGCAAACTGACCCTTGCAGGACAACCACCGGACTAAGCTTTGCCCGCCCGAAGCCTAGCTACTGCCTGAGGCGGAACATGTTGCCCCGCGCTAAACTCCGAATGCTCGGACATGCATTTGGACTAGTATCATCATATGTATCCAGAACGGATTTATGACCCTCGTCCGTGCATTTTGCAGTTGAAATTTTGTATGCCCGCTCTAGCACGCCAATGCGTCACGACGCCCGGAAGTCTTCTCATCAATCCTATGAAGCCGGGTTTTCGCCTAGAACCACTATATCGTTTGACTCAGGTATTTTGTTTTGAGTGCACGCTCTAACTGTATTTTGTGCAACTAAAGCGGTCGATTAGCATGCCGCTAGAGCTTTAATTGTATTTTCTACATCTAAAAATCCCCATAACACGAAAAGAGGGCTTTCCGCTAATTTTAGTTGTACAGAATACAGTTAATCTGAAAAATCCGTTTTTTCACCGTCTTTTAACTGCACGAAATACAACTAAACGCCGTGTACTCCAAACTATTTACGCCTTGATCCACCAGGTTGCCGCTGCGGACTGCCAAAATAATCAGGAAATCCGTGGACAGCTGCCGGGGGAGCGAATCTAACAGCAGTGCTTACACTGAATAAATTCTGTACAAATACAAAAAAGCACCGGAATTATAATCCGGTGCTGATTTAAAGCTTCTATTCCAGCGGAGCCTGCGGAACCGGCTGGCCGTCAACCCACAAATAAGGCAATGACTTAACGGGTACGTAATACGACGCCTGTTCCAGCTCCAGACGCAAGTCACGGTCCGCCTCAGGCGCCCCGCCATTCTTATCTATAGCTGAGCTGATATCCGCACCGTAATCGGCATATACCGTACCATCCTTGTCCATAAGGAACTGCAGGGGCTGGCCGGAATACACACTGTTCAGCTTAATAGACGCTGTTCCCGCCTTCTTGGCATCAATTGCAGAGAGGCCCGGATACACTTCTTCTTCCGCCGGCAGTTCTCCACCATGTGCGGACTTGTAGAGGTTAACCTTGCGCTGGACATCGTTAACCTTCTGCACGGTCACCAGGTCCATCAGCTTCACCTGAGGATCACTTTCTTCGTCCAGAATCAGAAAATACGCGCTGCCGCCCTTCTCAAAAGCCGCTGCCGGTATTTCATCCAGGTACCCTGCCTGCTGCAGCTTATTCAGATCGACCACGAATTTCTCATATCTTGGCGTTGCTTCATCGCTGGTCTTAATCGGAAGCAGGCCCTCCTGCTCCTGATAGTCATCTACCGCTGCCTGCACCCGCTTCACACTCTCGCGGTACCCGTTGCCCGGCTGCCGCTGCTCAGAATCCCCGGGATACATGCAGCCGCCAAGTGACCATAGCAGCAGGGCAACCCAAGGCAGCAGGGCTGCTCTTCTTAGCGATTGCCGGCGTTTCACCTGATACATCGAGTTGATAAATACGCCCCCTTTCTCTGGTTATCTGCTAAGCCTTCCCAGTCACCATAAGTCCTCTGCTTCTCCACGGCGCGCAGCTTCCAGTCTGCGGCGTACTGCCGCCTTAAGCGGGTCCTCGGGAATATGCACGTTCACATCCTCCCAGACAACGGCCTGGCAGGCCAGACGGACGCCTTGATCCAGCAGGCTGCCCAGCTTGCGTCTCTCGGCCTCTGAAGGAGGTCTCAGTGCTGCTGACTCTCCGGGATCTACTGACACTTTGCACATCAGGCATCCGGCTTTACCGCCGCAGCGGGTGGGCAGAACGATTCCGGCTCTGTGTACAGCCTCAAGCAGCGATACTCCATGCGGCACGGAGACACGCCGGGTGTCGGGCAGGAAAGTAACATTTATTTTTTTATGAGGTGCCATGATGTTGTTCCTTCCTTGGTTTAATCTTAAATCTCTATGGATGTGGATATCTCCAGCAATGCCTCCAGCTTCGCCTGCAGGTGATCTTCCAGATGGTTCTCTTGAATAAGCTGATACAGCAGCGGGAGATGGGCGGCCTTATCCTGTTTGATCAGCCCCGCGATTGCCTGGCAGCGCGCGTCCCTGCCCCGCAGCAGATTAAATATCAGTTCATGAACCACCGGCATTAGACGCACAAGGCCAATCCCTTCGTAATTGCGTACCGGGGCATACTGTTGCAGCATGCCGGCATCCACTGAATATTGCCATTCGCCGCTGCCCATTCTGAACCCGCCCACCAGTTCAACCTTGGCCTCCCCCATGAAATAGAGAGCGCGCAGTGAATAACAGCTTCCGCTGAAATCCTCTTCCGGCGGACTGACTGCATACCGGAGCAGGGATTGATGAAGCTGCCAGGTATCCTTCAGGTCGCAATAGACATCAATATCTCGCGGCGGGACAGCCAGTTGGGCCCCGTGCAGCAGCAGCCCGCAGCTCCCTCCCAGAAGCCATACAGGGGACTTGCCCAGCCCGTAGAATTCTAATTCTTCTACTATGCTGCCCAGTGCTGTCTCTAGTGCATAGGGGATTCCTGAACCGGTCATAGATCAACACACGCTCCATTCCTGTAAAATCATCAATCGATTCTGTCAGAAATACGTCTGTCTGAGTGTATTGTAAATGCTTACATAATTGAAGCGGCTCCGCCTAATATCCCGATCAGCATAATCACAAATGCAAGTACGGATAGTACGCCTCTAAGCCAGCCCTTGGTCCTGCTGCGTGCAAATGTAATCAAAAAAACGGATAAACCCATAATCAGTACCGCAATCAGAGACAGCCACATTTTCGTCATCGGATCCATAGTCCATGCGCCCCCATTTCACTATACCCGGATTGCGACTATTATAGCGTGAAACCTTAGATTTTATAAGTCTTTATATTAAAAAAAGAGCAAAAACCTCGGAATCTGGCTAGATTCCCGGGTTTTTGCCCTACACAAGCAGACAAGCAATTCGCCAGCCCTGGAGGGTTGGCTCCTTTATGCATGATATGCTATTTTTTCAGCAGCATTTTCATTAAAGACTCCATCGAGCCGGAACCTGCGCCGCCTTTTTTAACGGCATTGATGATTTCCTGCACGGTAGCTTCACTGACTGGCACTTTGGCCATTGCTGACACCTGCTTAATTAACTGGCGGAGCTGGGCTTCATTCTGCGTGGTGCCCGGCTTGACCGTCCCGGCCAGCTTCTTGATGGCACCTTCCGTAATGTTCTTGCCCGCCTTCTTGTTAATGGCGTTCAAAGCATCCTTGGAAAAATCTCTGCTCACTATTCATCCCTCCTCCGTCAATCCCCAATACAACATATGAGGCTCTCCGGCAAAAGGTGAACGCGATCAGGAATGCCATTGCTCCCAGGTTTCCTGTGAAATGGCTTCCATCTCTGTCTTGCGGTCACGGCCCATCAAGGCTTCCACCGCATTACGCGGTGTTCTTCCCTTGAACAGCACATGATATATCTGGTCCGTAATCGGCATCTGCACGCCTAATTTAAGCGATATCGCATAAGCAGCTTCCGTTGTCCGGATACCTTCCACTACCATGCCCATGGACTCCAGCACCTCTGCCAGCGGCTTGCCCTGGCCCAGCATGGAACCGGCACGCCAGTTGCGGCTGTGCTGGCTGGTCGCCGTCACGACAAGGTCACCGAGTCCGGCAAGACCGGAGAAGGTCAGCGGGTTCGCCCCAAGCTCTACGCCAACACGGGAAATCTCGGCCAAGCCGCGGGTAAGAAGCGCTGCTTTGGCATTGTCCCCGAAGCCCAGCCCGTCCGATAGCCCTGCACCCAGCGCGATAATATTCTTCAGTGCGCCAGCCAGCTCTACACCGACCTGATCGCGGTTGGTATATACCCGGAAGTCATTGTTAATGAACAGTCCTTGCGCTGCAGCGGCACGGCTATCGTCAGGTGAAGCCACCACAACGGTAGTCGGACAGAGCCGTACTACTTCCTCCGCGTGACTCGGGCCGGAGAGGACGACGACCTGACTTTCATTGCAGCCGAGCTCTTCTGAGATCACTGTCGACATACGCTTCATACTCTCCGTCTCAAAGCCCTTCGTTGCATGAATACAGAGCATATCTTCCTTCCAGAAGGGCTTCAGGCTATGCGCAACCTGGCGCATTCCGGAAGAAGGCGCAACAATAACTACTGCCTTCGAACCGGAAACAGCCGTCTCCATGTCCGTAGTGGCAATAATGTTCGCAGGAAGAGTGATTCCCGGCAGAAAATGATGATTCGTATGGGCTTCATTAATCTCGGCAGCTTGTTCGGGCTTTCGCGTCCACAGATAAACCTCCGAGTGGTTAGCCGCCAGCACAGTGGCCAGCGCAGTTCCCCAACTGCCCGCGACCAGCACGGTTACTTTATCAGACAACGCGATTCGCCTCCTTAACTTTGGAGCCGATTTTGTTCTCCCGGCCCTGTGAAATCTTAAGTATATTGCTGCGGTGACGCCAGAACGCAAACAGAGCGATAATCAGGCTGCCCCACAGCTCAGGCGTTGTGAACCCGGTAAACAGCAGGAATACCGGTGTCAATGCCACGAAGATCAGAGAACCCAGCGACACATACCGGGTCAGAACGATTGCCAGAATAGCAATCAATCCCGCAATCAGTGCAGGCCAGAATACAAGCGTAGCCATTACGCCAATTGTCGTTGCAATACCTTTCCCTCCGCGAAAGTGAAAATAGAGCGGCCAATTATGCCCGATGATAGCAGCGATACCACAGCCCACTGCAATCCAGGTTCCCCAGCCGCCGGCCCATGTTCCAAGCCAGACTGCGGCAATTCCCTTCAGTACGTCCAGAAACAGCACCAGTATGGCCGGTCCCTTCCCCATCACACGCAGTGTATTGGTTGCCCCCGCATTGCCGCTTCCATATTGGCGGATGTCGATGCCTTTAAGCAGCCGGGCGAGCAATACACTGAAGCTGATAGAGCCAAGCAAATAGCTTACAACGATAACCAGAAGTTCAAACGCCACTACTCTTCTCCCCTAACCTTCGTTTTCGGATTTGCGCCGTGTAAAGAGACGGATCGGTGTGCCTTCGAAATTGAATGCCGCGCGCAGCTTATTCTCCAGATAACGCTCATAGGAGAAGTGCATCAGCGAAGGATCGTTGACGAATACCACAATTGTCGGCGGCTTCGTAGCAACCTGGGTTACATAATTGATGCGCAGACGGCGTCCTTTGTCTGTCGGCGGAGGATTGATCGCTACTGCATCGGATACCACATCGTTCACCAGATGCGTGGTAATCCGGAGTGCATGCTGCTGTGCGACATGCTGCACGACCGGCAGCAGCTTCTGCAGCCGCTGTTTGGTAAGCGCAGACAGGAACACCACTGGCGCATAGCTCATAAACAGGAAGTGATCACGGATATTGCGTTCGAAATTCTGCATTGTCTTGTCGTCTTTCTCAATGGCATCCCATTTGTTGACGACAAAGATAGAGGCTTTGCCCGCATCATGGGCATAACCGGCAATATGCTTGTCCTGATCGATAATGCCTTCTTCACCGTTGATTACGACCAGTACAACATCAGCACGCTCAATAGCCTTCATGGCTCTCATCACGCTGTATTTTTCCGTGTTTTCATAGACCTTGCCGCGTTTACGCATGCCCGCAGTATCAATGAGCACATAACGCTGGCCATCCCGTTCAAACGGTGTATCGATCGCGTCGCGTGTAGTACCCGCAACATCGCTGACAATTACGCGTTCTTCGCCAAGAATAGCATTCACCAGCGAGGATTTACCTACATTCGGACGGCCGATCAAAGCTACACGAATGACATCATCGTCATATTCCTCATCGGTTTTATCAGGCAGCCGTTCAACAACCGCATCCAGCAGATCTCCGATTCCGGTTCCGTGGCTTCCTGAAATCCCGATCGGGTCGCCAATTCCAAGGCTGTAAAATTCATAAATATCCTCGGTGCGCTTCATGTTATCCACTTTATTAATAGCCAGAACGATCGGCTTGCCGGAACGGAAAAGAATCTGCGCTACTTCTTCATCCGAACTCGTAAGTCCGCTCTTCGCCTCGCACATAAAGACGATGACATCCGCTTCTTCGATCGCCAGCTCCGCCTGAACGCGGATCGACTTCAGAATGGCGTCTTCACCGTCAATTTCAATCCCCCCGGTATCAATCACACTGAAGGATTTACCGTTCCAATCTGAAACTCCGTATATCCGGTCACGTGTAATCCCCGGTTTATCTTCTACGATGGCCAGTCTATCGCCGATCAGCCTGTTAAAAATCGTCGATTTACCGACGTTAGGCCTGCCAACGATGGCCACAACGGGTCTTGCCATATTCATTCCTCCTGTCTTCCTTACGTTACTCATCATAGCAAAAAACAATACAATTGGCTAACAGTCTTACAACTGTTCCGCCGCTCCATACTTGCCTGTAAAACACAATCGGCGAACCCTCTTATCGAGGGCTCGCCGATTACTTTACCCGTTATGATGAAATAACAAAGGGATTAGTTGTTACCCTTGAATTTGTCCAGCTTATCGCCGAAACGTTCAGCCAGTGTGAAGCTGAGGCCTTCATTGCTGAGCGATACGTTAGGATTGTTCAGCACTTCTTTTGGCGCTCTGTCTCTGCTGTTGCTGCGTTCAGGTCTAGCCGTAGGAGCCGGAGCTTCTTCGGTTTCCTTGATGCTGAGACTTACGCGCTTCTCGGATGGATTGAAGTCAAGCACTTTCACTTGTACTTCCTGTCCTTCTTTGAGCACTTCATGCGGAGTACCGATGTGCTTGTGGGAGATCTGGGAAATGTGCACAAGGCCTTCAACGCCTGGAAGCAGTTCAACGAACGCGCCGAAGTTTACAAGGCGTTTAACTTCGCCTGTAACTACATCGCCGATGTTGATCTGACCAGCTGCGGAATCCCAAGGACCCGGAGCAGCGGCTTTGATGCTGAGGCTGATTTTTCCTTTTTCAGGATCAACCTTAAGTACTTTTACGCGAACCTTATCACCTTCGGATACTACATCGGATGGCTTCTCCACGTGGTTCCAGGCGATCTCGGATACGTGAACCAGACCGTCAACGCCGCCAACATCCACAAATGCGCCGAATTGGGTCAGACGTTGTACAGTACCTTCGATGATTTGTCCTTCGGACAGCTCGGACATGATCTTCTGCTTGTTAGCTTCGAATTCTTCTTCCAGAACTTCTTTGGCGGAAAGAATAACCTTGCTGTTCTCACGGTCAAGTTCTTTCACTTTCACACGCAATGTGCGGCCTTTGTAGTCGCTGAAATCTTCAACGAAGTGACGCTCAACCATGGAAGCCGGAATGAATCCGCGCGCGCCAACGTCAGCCACGAGGCCGCCTTTGACAACGTCAGCCACAGTAACTTCGAACGATTCCTGGGAAGCGAAGTATTTCTCAAGATCTTCCCATGATTTTTCGCTGTCGATTGCACGTTTGGAAAGAACCAGGCTTTCCTTGTTGTCGTTGATGCTGACAACCTTGCATTCCACTTCTTGTCCGACTTCTACCGCTGCTGCGGCATTGTCCAGTTGTACGGAAGACAATTCGCGAATAGGAATGACGCCGTCGTATTTATATCCAATGCTTACATAAGCTTGGTTATCTTCGATTTTGACGATCGTTCCTTTCACGGTATCGCCTTTTTTCAAAGAAATGATTTCCAGGCCTTCTTGGCTTGTCACTTCTTCTTCGGTACCCGTAACAGCTTCTGCGGATTCCACAGCTTCTGTTGCTTCCACGGTTTCGTTGTTCTCAACGTTATCCGCAGCTTCTTGATTTTTGATTTCTTCAGACATGTGATTACCCTCCTCGATTCAAAACCCCATTTATTTAAACCCGCGTATAGCAGAGTTCAAAACAATCATCAATTGCACTTTGTACGTTAGTATGTTCCAAAAAATAGCGGTTATGCTATTAATCATCTGCGATTCGCAGATGCAGAGCGCCCGGGCTTAACGCGTACTGGGCTTGCCTGTTTGGATCATCTCTTGGATACGCCCCATAATAACATCGGTTACCGCTTCCAGAGATTCACTTCCTGCTCCTTCAAACGAACTGAGATCTATGGGAGCCCCGTAAACAACAGTCATCCGGCGAAAGGGCTTGTAAGATCCGATAATAGCCGCAGGTACAACGGCTGCGCCGCTGCGAAGGGCAAAACTTGCTGCGCCTTTCTTAGCTGCACCGGAGTCAGAGTTGCGCGTGCCTTCCGGAAAGATGCCCATAACATTTCCGCTGCGAAGCGTATTAAGGGCCGTTTTTATGGATTCTTTGCTTACGCCGCCACGTTTGACAGGAAAAGCTCCCAGTTGCTTAATGAGCCAGCCTAATACAGGAACAGTAAAGAGCTCCGCCTTGGCCATGTATTTCACCTGTCGTTTCAGCTTAATCCCAATCGTCATCGGATCGAGCAGGCTGATGTGATTTGCGCAGAGCAGGACTCCGCCCTCCTTTGGCACATTTTCTCTTCCCACAATCTTAAGCGGGAACAGTATGGCATAAATAAAGCGAAGCAATCCACAGCAAATTGCATAAATCATAGATGATTTCTCTCCCCGTCAACATAAGTTCTGCAGTGGGAGACGATGGCTTCCACGGCCTGACCGATATCCATATGGGTCGTATCCAGAAGAACAGCGTCTTCGGCACGGCGCAGCGGTGAAATCTCACGGCCCTCGTCAAGACGGTCCCGCGCTGCAATATCATGTTCAAGCTGCTGGAGAGTCACTGTTTCCGTATCCTTCAGTTCCTTGTAACGACGGAGAGCACGCTCCTCCACACTTGCCGTCATGAAAATCTTCACTTCGGCATCCGGCAGTACGGTTGTACCGATATCCCGGCCATCCATTACGACTCCCTTGCGGAGTGCCATCTGGCGCTGCAGCTGGCTGAGTCTGGATCTTACACCCTCGATCTTCGAATACTGCGACACTTGGCCGCTGACCTGAAGACTCCGGATATGCGGGGTCATGTCTTCCCCATTAATCAACACTTTCTGCACGTCTTTCTCCGGAAGAAGGTCAATATTCATGTCCTGGATCCTCTGATGCACCAGTTCATGCTCCTCCGCAGATATGCCTTCACGAATCATATACCAGGTGATTGCCCGGTACATCGCACCCGTGTCTACATAAATGTAAGACAGCTCCCGTGCTACCAATCGGGCTACAGTACTCTTGCCTGCCCCGGCAGGTCCGTCGATGGCGACGTTAATTCTGTCGTAAGTATGTGTCCCCTGCCTGTCCAACGGGGCATTCCTCCTCAAACACTCTTCCGCAGGAAATATGCCTATCGACATATCTCTCTAGGGACTTGCTGATATTATCAAGAAAAAAGCAGGCATTGCCTGCGACTTATAAAATTATACCACAGTTTATACCTCAGTGCAAAATGACTCGGAGGTTTTTGAGGAGAAAAAAGCTTATATTGATGCCTTTTGGGGAATCCCCGCACAGTCCTGTCACCGGTTACGGAAATCAAATTGGCGTTCAAAACAGTAACGGATTATTTTTTGGCGTTCCGAATCGGAAATGGACGAAAACTTCAGCATGACCAGATTACGTCCGGTTTCGAGCTTCTTGATCCGTACAATTTCGCCTTCGAAATTAACATGCTCCGTGCTGCCGTTACGGTACGCTACCAGCAGCCAGCAGCCTAGCTTATCTCCAACCTTCAAAGTAATTTTGGCATCGCTTAAGAATGAGGTCCCCCCACCGCCAATATCCTCAGTCCGCACCAGAAAGCGGCTGCCCAAGGAATCTTTAACAGCAAGCTCCAGCTCGGCATTCACGCGGAAAAAGCTGCGGCGCTGGATTTTGAAGATGGATTCCACAGCAGGCTTGCGGAGGCGCACCATCCGGATGACCTCTTCCTTGAAGCCAATTACATGGGTGTTGAAATAATTTTTAATGCCGCCTTCTGTAAGAAAATAAACAGACAGCTCATCTCCGACAAACAGTTTTTTCAGCCGCCCGTTACTCTCCTGCATGGGGATTTCTATCAGAAAGGTATCTTCCTCCATGTCAGCAATTCTTGCCCGGTATTCGACCTCTGACTCCGCTGCATCGCTGGAAGCAACCTGCAGGTATAAATATTCGTTGATTTTGGGATACAAACCTGTCACCGCCGCTTGAGTTAGTAATTAATGCTAACCCGATTATAGCATGGCCTTTCATGCCCGGTCAGAAATATTATTTGGGCTAAGTGGTTAAATACCGTTATACGGCCAGCAAAAAAGGCGCTTTCCGGTTTTGGAAAGCGCCTTTTCTTAAGGTTAAGCTTACTCTGCCTGAATCTCGGCTTATTTGTCCTGTGCTCCGGAAGAGGTACGGATCTGCTCTACAGATTCCTCATTCCCGTCTGCGGCATTCAGATAGATCCGGAACTGGGAGCCGTTGATTTTGCCTCCGAATTCATACGTCAGCAGTTCTTCAGCATCTTCATTCTCAATCCAGGCCAGCCTGTTATACAGCTCCTTAAACTCCGGGTTCAGCCTGGTTCTGACTTCGGCCAGGGACAGCTCCGGCTTTGGAATCACGCGCTTCTCCTTATGCTCATGCACATAATCACTGGCCTGGAATCCGGTGGCTTCCCCCGTATCCAGTCCGACCCGTACCGTCATCTTCTCCGGATAGATCAGAACACCGTCCTGGCTGGTAACAAAGGTTAAGTTGCCCAGGTTATCATACCTGTCTGCACTGACTGCGGTCATGCCGGGATAACCCTTCTTCCCCAGAAACTTACCCGCCTTCTCCACGGCCTGCTTCATGGACACCTTGGCCGGACCCACTTCACGGTTGTCATTGTAGGAGATCAGCAGTCCGCCTTCTGCCGTGAAATCCATGGTGACCGGCTCTTTGTGGTCTGCCGAGGTAATAGTTGCTGTGTAGGATGCCCATTCGGTCCCCTTACCGTTCTCCTGGATCTTCACTTTTGCATTCCCGCCCAACCCGGCAAATTTCAGCGCCTTGGCTTTGACTTGCTCTGCTGTGACGGGCTTGCCGCCCAGCTTCTTGACAGAACGCTTATCATATATACTTGCTACCGAAGGGCCATAGTCCAGCTCAGGATAGGCAGCAACCCGCTTGTCGACTGTTTTGAACCCGTCGATGATCGTGTTGTCTTCCGCTTCCTCCTCTGTAGCCAGTGCCGTTTCTACGTCCATCCAACGCAGCCTGTTACTGATGACTTTGTTCTGGACATCCTGCAGATCCTTGGAGATCTCTGCCGAATTCGCATAAAGTGTCTTCAAGTTAGCCATTTCACCTTCGGTCAGCGGTTTCTTGGTGAAATCCCGTACAGCTGCCTTATAGGAGAAATTGGAGATCTTCGAGAGGAATTCCTCTGTCTCACTGAACGGCAGCAGCGTAAGCGGCAGCTGGTTGATCTCGTTCTGCGCCTCGCTCGTAATCCGCCATACATTCACCAGACCCTTGCGGTGCATTCCATTGGAAGTGGTGTTGACCGCCAGCGTGTTACCCAGCTCTCCATGAAGCCGCTCCACATGGTAGGACAGATCATGGAACGCACGCTGATATTGGTTCTCCGCTTTAATCAGAATCGAATTCTTCTCCTGGTTCTCCTGATACCCCCAGACCAGTGCTCCAAGCAGCAAGAGTGCGGTCAGCGGGAACATTATGGCGCTTAATCTTTTGTACATAGGCCCGTCAAACTCCTTTCAGTAGCTTATTGCCGTTAGTTTGACAATAACTGAGAAGTCTTATGCACCCATGCGGAAACAGTTGCGCCGTTCTTTAAAGGACGGGGCGTTTCAGGGAGAAATAGAAATTCTTCTATTCTATTAACAGCAGTCAGGCGCGCTCTTCAATATCGAAGCCGCTGACACTGCTGCACAAGCATTGCTTGAAGCCGGTCTGAATGACTCCCTGCTCCTTGTTTCCTCTTAATATGTAGGTTTCGCCGCACTGTTTGCAGACAATCCGAACTTTTACACGCAAAAAAAGACACCCCTCTCCTCTCTGGAATTCCTTGCCTTACGGAACTGCCCTGTAGGATTAAGTGTGTCCATCTCTATTATAGGTTAACCTCTTCCTCCCGCTTCAAAAAACGAAACGGGGAGCGGCTGTTGGCCCGCGCCACCTTGCCCATCCCTCCGTACCATAAAACAGCCATCAGGGGCACGATGAACCAGATCCAATAATTAGCCGTAGTTGTCAGTATGAAATCATAAATCCCGTGCCAGAGCCATGGCAGCAGCAGGGAAATAAGCAGAATCCCTCTGGTCTTGACTCCTTTTGAAAACTTGGCCCTCCCCATATGATACCCCATAATCACGCCAAACATGGCATGGCCGGATACCGGGAGCAGCGCCCTCATGACCATTGAACCGATTGAAGCATTGCTGTACCAGGCATACATTACATTCTCTATCGTTGCGAAGCCGAGCGAAATCGCCACGGCGTATAGTATTCCATCATAGGGCTCGTCAAATTCGGTATGATTGTAAATCATATGGTACAGCACAAACCACTTCAGACCTTCCTCCACGCCGGAGGAGATCAGAAACGAATCTACATAAGGGCCGCCGTCCAGACCAAGCACAAGACCTCTCTGGATAATCATCACCGGCAGAACTATAATCAGGCCGAGCAGGAACACCTTCAGCACCATATGGAGCGGCTCCTGATCATACTTGTCTTTCAGATAGAAAAAAGTCAGCAGCGCAAGTCCCGGTGCCACTGCTGACGAAATGACCGATAACAAAAGCACCGAATAGCCTCCCCCGCGCCTAAAAACTAGTATCTTTCTGAATTTCAATCCAGGGCTGAACTACTGCCCGTCCTTAAATACGATCGTCTCCCGTCAGCAAAACCTCAGGGAAGGGCAGTTAAGCCGATGCTTCCTTGCCCTTCTCCGTCTTTATTCCTGGCGTTTAAAATGAGTGCATAAGGTCTCGATTGCATTCTCCGCCATCACTGTCTTGCCGTATTCAGCCAGAACAGCCTGAGTAACCGGAGATGAATCTCCAAACTCTGCAAGCACGCCTACAAGACCCGATAATGCCGCTTCTTCGAATTCCTTCGGATCAAAGTAGAGATACCATTTATCATTATAAGAATACAGCTGTCCTTGAGAAGTAATATTGCCGATGAGCACATGGGCCGCTTCAACCAGAACCTCAAAATCGCGGAATGCATACACAATGGAGTCGCTTTGTTCAAGAGTAACTTCCATCTCGTAAATCTCTTCAGGCAATTCATCTTCCCCGGGACCACCGTACGAATGGTGATCATATTTCCCCCGGGTCACAATAACGACCATGCCTTGCGCGGGCAATGCGAACACTTCCACGGCAAGCGGACCCGTAGCGTCAAAACCAAGTTCACTGTACGCCTGATCCATCATTTCCGTAAAGAGGTCGTGCACCTTGGGAACTTCCTGCCACATGTCTTCCTTCTGGATGCCCCGCTCGCTCAGGTCGTCAAAAGTGAGGAAAATCCGTATCTTATCTTGACTTAATCGCTCTATTCTCATGACAGGATCCTCCTTTTGCAAGCTCATTTAGTATTAATGTATGATGAGTCCCGAGTAATGAGCCAAAAATGGTTACTATGTATGTATGTTATCATTTTGACGCTACAAATGCACGTAAATAAATATAGAAAAGGCCCAATTAACTGCCCAATATCTGCAAAGCCCGGCTTCACCGCCTTTTCGTTGTATGCACATGCATGTATCCGAAACCTCTTCGCGGGCAGAAAAAAGAATCATTCTGGCGACTTTGGTGTCCCCAAAATGATTCTGCAGCGGCCTATTCCGGTTACAATCCCGGTATGGCTGTATGTGTATCCTTGAGAATCTGTTCTACTTCATGTTTCACATCGGGATTGCTGCGGATGAAGTCTTTGAGCATATTCAGGTTGGATTCTTTGGACTTCACCGGTGAATCCTCCTTCTTGTGTTCGCTGCTGCCGGAAGCATGGGAGCCGTTATCATGGCTGCTGCCCTCAGCGGTACTTCCGAAGCCGGTCATAGCCATTCCCATAATTTTGTCCTTGGCTTTCTCACCGGCACTTTCTGAAGAACCGCCCGTGTGAAGCAGTGAAGACATCATGGCGCTGCGTTTTTTGGACATAATCATACTGGCGGCCGCACCCATCAGCACTCCGCATAGAAATGACGAAGTATTCATATCTCTAACCTCCTTGTATGGTAAAATCATGCTTAGTGTTCGCGGAAAGATTCCGGCTCATACAGCCAAACAACAAGAAAGCGAGATGAAAAAAGTGGGTAAAGCAACAACACTGCTGCTCCTGGCTGCTTTTCTGCTGTCAGCTTGCAGCAACAACGACGTGAATACAGGCAACACCGCTGCGGGGAACGCATCACAGCCTCCGGCTACAGTACAGCCTGCCACTGACCAGCCTGCCTCTGCTCCGGCTCAGACGGACTCTCCTGCCGGTGAATCCCCCGCCGCGCAGACAACGCCTGCCGCAACAGCGGATGCGGCAGTTACAGCAACCGCTCAGCCAACCGGGGCAGCAGCTTCAGAGGAAATACCGCTGCTGTACCATATGAACAAAAACTACGACATCATCCCGAACGATGCCGCAACCAACAAAAAGGTCGTCCTGCTGACCTTCGATGACGGGCCCAAGGATGCGGAACTAATCAATCCGCTGATGGATACGCTGGACAAGCACAAGGCTAAAGCCATTTTCTTCGTCAACGGGTACCGGGTGAAGGAGCATCCTGAGCTGCTTGAGCTGATTCATAACCGCGGCGGCATTATCGGGAATCACAGCTGGGATCACATTGTGCTGAAGGATAAATCCGAGGCGGAAGTAAAGAAACAGATTGAAGATGTGCAGAATATTGTCAAGGAGGTCACCGGTGAGACTCCCGTGTTCTTCCGCCCGCCGCACGGTGCTGGCGGTGACGTCGGCAAAAAAATCGCCGCTGACAACGGACTGCTCTATATGACCTGGTCTGTCGGCTCGCTGGACTGGGAGATGAAGGAAAAGGACACGAATAAAACGGAAAAGCTGATCACAAATGTTACCAGCCAGCTGCATTCCGGCAGCAATATTCTGATGCATGAGCTCCCGTGGACCGTGGAAGCGCTGGATACACTGCTGACTACGCTTGAGGGCAAAGGCTACAGCTTTGTCGATCCGCGCAGCATTGAACTGAAAATGCGTTAAGTCTATCTGAAAACCGCAAAACAGCAAGAGGCTGTCTCATAAGTAGATTTTCAACTAAAGAAACAGCCCATATTTATTCAAAAGCCAGTAAAAAGACAGCAAGGCCGTGATTCTCCTGTTATTGGAGAATCACGGCCTTGCGTTTTTGATCCACCGTGGCTTGCTTTAGCATAGGATCGGCAAGCGAAAGCCAACCGACCCCAAGCGTCACTTTTTCCATGTGCGAAGCAGAACGCACCGGAAGCCCCAATTATACTTCAGTTGTCCAAATACACTACCACTCCCCCATTTCCTGCATACTTGGTGCAGCGTTGCCCCAAACAAAGGTGTAGCAATTGGCATTCGCCTCGCCAGAAACCGAAGCACGGCGTTATATACCGCTTTGAGGACATTCCTCATCCATCCGCTCAGAGCGGAAGCAATTAATTAAGCGTTCGAAAGTCGGGTCGCTGCCGAGCGGTTTCTTTTAATGTGTGTTTTTTAAGATTGAAGATTCGTTTTTCGCTTAAACAGTGGAGAGGACGGACTGATTGTGGAAAAGCGGTAGCGGTCGCCTTGGTCTCCGGATTTTCACCGCCAAGGGGAATGAAAAAAATCTGGAGAGCACAGCGATTGGAACAACGGTCCGTTCGCGGAGCGTCCAATCAAGTGCAAAACGTTGATCTTACTCAAAAAAAGGAGACTTCTCAGAAGCCATTACATGGCTTTTGAGGCAGTCTCTTAATTGTTTATAAGTGTTAATTCTGCCTGCAGCGGAGTGTAAGTACATGCATCTCGGCCGGGCTGCCCCAGCGCAGCGGTAAGTGCGCAGTACCGAAGCCACGGCTGATCAGCAGCTTCAGCGGGTGAGCGGCAGTCCCGTACCCGGGAATTTCGTACATGCCGGCATTATAGTGACGGTAGAATTCATCACCATGCCTGCTTCCGATAAAGGGAAGCACCACTTGTCCTCCATGTGTGTGTCCAGCCAATATCAGATCAGCGGGCACCTCCTGCTGCTGGGACAGCCACAGCGGATCATGCACCAGGATGATCCGCAGGAGCTCTGTATCTGCGGCAGCCACGGGCGGCAGTGCTGCATAAGCCTTCTTGCCGCCTTTTCTCGGGAAATCCATGCCGGTGAGTATTACCCTTGACCCGGACCGTTCAATAGTCACATTCTCATCCAGCAGCAGTCTGGCTCCGCTGCCGCGGATGATATTATCGACAAGCGAGATATTCGCCCGGTAATCATGATTGCCATGAACTGCGTAGACAGGCGCCAGAGATGCTGTAAGCGTCATATTATCCAGCAGGCGCTCCGCCGGACTGCCCTTTTCCGTCAGATCGCCGCCCAGGAAGACTGCATCCACCTTCCCGCGGAGCGGTGCCAGCATGGCAGCCGGAAGACGGCGGCGGTGAATATCGGTAATGAACAAAATACGGAAGCCGTCAAAAGCAGCCGGCAGTCTGTCCAGCACTATTTCCTCGGCAATAATGCGTTTTTTGAAGGCTGCGGCAACCATGACTATACCCGCAGTCCCCGCCGCTCCAGCACAAGCGCTCAAGAGAATCAGCAGCCACATCATTGCCATAGCTCATGCAGCGGAGGTGCTCCTTTTATTCCCCAGAACAATAGAAAAGCGAGCAGCATTACAAATATGACGATCAGCGAGTTAATAAACATTTTGCTGAAACGGATTCGTTCTGACGGATAACTCTGCGCCCGGGAGGGAGTTGCCTCTCCTTCCTGCTGCTCCACTTCACGCTTCGGTTTCCTGGAAGTCTGCTTCTCAGCATGTCGGACCTTTCTCGATAAAGTTCCTGGAGCAGGGACTGGAGCCTCCAGCTGTTCGGCAGCTGATTCGGAAGAACCATTTCCATTATTTTCTTTGACAGGAGACTGTCCTCCGCCCTTATACTGTTTCTGGCGGGACCTTACCCGGCTTAGTTCTTCGCTCATGATGCCCTCCTGTAACGAATCACCATTCCTGAGAACAAATCTATGAGGAAGTGGCACAGGATCGGTGCCCATAGACTGCCGGAATGGATATAGATGTAGCCGAGACCGTAGCTGCTGAGAAATACCCAGCCGGTTGGAATCCAGTGGCGCAGATAACGCACATGAATAACAGCGAAGAGAATGCTCGTCCAGTATGGCCCCAGTGAATGCTGTATGGCACCACGGAACAATAGCTCTTCGCATACTGCGACAATCGCCGCAATGACAATAATATGCCACAAAGGACGGTTGCCGAACAGCAGTTCATTAATCCCTCCGTCATCCATGCTGTCCTCAGGTACAATATGGGTCAGCAGGAAATCAACAACCAGCATAACAGCAGCAAGTCCAAGGCCCCAAAACACAAAATGTGCATTCTCCGGAAAATTTAATATGTGAATAGGATTTCTTTTCTGTAATAATATCCATATCAAACCGATAAATAGAGTAAGGCCCTGAGTAATATACAGATTAATTAACAGCAGCTTGTCCGTTAACTGCTGAGGATCAGCCTTTTTGATTTTGATTTCACCCAATTTGAATTTTTTCATCGTAACCTGCCTGTTCTTTAATATTTTTACATAAGATAATTTCCCTATACGAAGGAGCACTAATTATGAACAGCCGTACCTCCCGCACTCAAATGTTGTACACACTAGGTTTTATATTGTTTCTAATATCCGCATTCGCCTCATTTTTTACGGGAGTAAAGGTTGGAGCAGACAAAACGGAGGCCAAATATGCACAGCTGGCCGGGCATGAAGTTACGGAGGAATTCTCCGGCTCCTACCAGCAGCAGGATCTTGTTACGTTCTATCATAACGTATTTTTGCCCTATCGGGAATTCAAGCGCAACTGGAACGATCAGGTGGACAGCCTTGCACGCAGCACAGATGCACGGCAGAACGCGGCAACGTTGAAGAACCTCAGCATTCTGGCGGACAAGCAGTATGACAAGGTCACGCAGGATTCCCTCTTCACCAATTCGCCGCTGCTGTATGAGTCACAGCTTAACGTCCTTAAGAGCCTGACTCTCTTCTCACAGGCTTCAGGGAAGGTCACTGCCGGATCTTCAGGAGCCGAAGCCGCCAAGCTGTTGAGAAGTGATAATTTCACCGCCAGCGCTGTGAAATTCGGACTGACGGCCCAGAAGAACTTCTATGATTCTATGCTGAAGTGGGGGGCCAAGGCCAACTCTGCTATACCCGATGCATCCGGGGAACTGAAGACACTGACTTTCATTCAGTGGAAAAAGATGCCTTTGCTCCTCAAGAATGCTTCTATCGCAAACATAATGCTGAACCGCGGAATTTATGCCGGCTATGACCCGCAGGATATTACAGCCAAGATCGACGATATGATCTATTCCGGAACCGCCAGTTCCCTGAAGCTTGGGGATATCCAGTCGTCGGTCAGCCTGCTCATTTCTACCGGTGCTGTGCAGGAGCAGGACTTCATTAAATGGCGGGAGCAATATTACGGCAAGGAAACGATGCCTCAGCTCCCTTTCTTCTATGAGTAGGACCAGTTATTGCATCATAACGAAAAACAGGGCTCACTTCAAGGCGGCCCGCCGCAGAAGAAGCCTATTGACACACTTGGCATCACCATGTTACATTATGAAAAATTAATCAAGCAAAACCGATGATGGAACAAAGATTACTGATGTCTTCAGAGAGCCGGTGGATGGTGCAAACCGGTGGCAGACGGAAATCTTTAGCGCTCCTGAGATATTGTATTGAACCTTGAGTAGATACAATCGGATCACCTCCGTTACCAGTGTGGCCTATTCAGGCCAATGAGGCTGCTTCTTAACCGTTGCAGTGAATTAGGGTGGTACCACGAGAACTCTCGTCCCTTACTACGGCAGTAGTATGGGGTAGGGAGTTTTTTTTGTACCCGGATTCTCTAAATCTGCCTACCCGCCCATACGCTGCCTGAATCAGCACTTCTGCATGCCTTTTCTTTTATGCGACAACGCGTTGCCCCGTTGTTCCGACAAATTTCATTCTTTTGTATGAATCTGGTACTGCGGATTACCCCACCAGGGAATCCTTGGCATATATAATAGGCTTTCCAATTTGAAGGAGGACAAGAGACCATGTTTAAAGTATTAGTATCGGATCCGATCAGTGATTTGGGCATTCAGCAATTGATGGACGCAAGCGATGTGACTGTGGACAAAAAAACAGGACTTAGTGAAGACGAGCTTATTGCAATCATCGGCGAATACGACGGCTTACTCGTTCGCAGCCAGACAACCGTGACTGAGAAAATTATCGCAGCCGGTACTAATCTTAAAGTGATTGGCCGTGCCGGGGTCGGTGTGGACAATATTAAGCTGGAGGCAGCTACACAACGCGGTGTAGTGGTCATTAATGCTCCGGACGGAAATACGATTACCACCTGTGAGCATGCCTTTGCCATGATGATGGCTCTGGCCCGTCACATTCCTCAAGCCTATGCCAAGACCATTTCCGGCGTATGGGACAAAAAGACTTTCCTCGGCGTAGAGCTGCGCGGCAAAACGCTGGGTGTGCTCGGCATGGGACGGATCGGCAGCGAAGTGGCCAAACGGGCCAAGGCTTTTGGAATGGATATTCTGGCCTACGATCCCTTCCTGACTGCAGACCGTGCGGAGAAACTGGAAGTAAAGCTGGCTTCGGTAGATGACATCGTCCGGGGAGCAGACTTTATTACTGTTCACACACCGCTGACACCGGAAACCCGCCACATGATCTCCCGTCCGCAATTTGAAGTCATGAAAAAAGGAATGCGCATCATCAACTGTGCCCGCGGCGGTGTAATTGATGAGATGGCGCTGGTTGAAGCTATCGACAGCGGTATTGTTGCCGGTGCAGCCTTTGACGTCTTTGAGAAAGAGCCGCCGGAAGCGGATCACCCGTTCCTCTCGCATCCGAAGATTATCGTGACTCCGCATTTGGGTGCTTCGACCGTTGAAGCCCAGGAGAATGTTGCGATCGATGTATCGGAGCAAGTGCTGCATATTCTGCGCAACGAACCGTTCATTAACGCCGTGAACATCCCTCCGGTTGCTCCTAGTGTAATGAACAAGCTGCAGCCTTACTTCACCCTCGGCGAGAAGCTCGGCAGCTTTGTGACTCAAATTACAGATGGAGCGATCCGCGAAATTCATGTGGAATATGCCGGTGACCTCTCCGATGTCGATACACAGCCGCTGACCCGCTATATTGTCAAAGGCGTGCTCTCCCGCCATTTTGCCGGGGATGTTAACATCGTCAACTCCATGCACCTGGCAAAGACGCGTGATGTTAACGTAGTAGTGACCAAGGCTTCCAAGACCAAGGGCTTCACTAACCTTATTACTGTTACACTCAAGGCTGAGCATGACGAAGAACGCCTGGTTGCCGGAACCCTGCTGCAAGGCTATGGCGAACGGATTGTGCAGGTTAACAAGTTCCCGGTAGATATCGCTCCGGAAGGTCATCAGATCGTCATTTCCCATAACGATAAGCCGGGTATCATCGGACTCGTCGGTACACTGCTCGGCCAGAACGACGTCAACATCGCCTCCATGCAGGTTGGCCGTAAAATTGTCGGCGGAGCTGCGATTATGCTGCTGACTGCTGACAAGGCTGTTCCGCAGGATGTACTGGTCAAGCTCGCCGGATTGCCGGAGATCAATACTGCGGAAGAGATCACTCTTTTGTAGCTGAAGAACGCGGGCTTATATTCTTGGAATACCTGAGTTCAATATAAGCGCACCAAAAAACACTCTTGAGGAATGACGGCCCGTGCCGGCATTTCAAAAGAGTGTTTTTGCATTTTCCGGCTTACGGGTTATTCTGGAATGTTAAATACGGGGACCCGCCGCCCGTCTGTGTCTGTATACCCATATTTCTCCGCCAGACTCCCCACCTGCTGGGGTCTGCCTGTCAGCTGCATCACCCCAGGATCAGCAGCGAGCGCTGCGGCAGCCCGTCCGATGTACGCCGTAGACTCACTGGCCTGCAGCTCCTCTACCTCCTGCCAGTGCTCTTCATCCGTCTTCATGCTCTCCAGCACCAGTTCTGTACGCATCCAGCCAGGTGATAAGGGAATCACAGCGATCCCATCCGCAGCCAGTTCAAGGGACAATCCGTAGGCCATGCGAACAAGCGCATTTTTGGACAGATCATAATAGAAGTTCCCTACATATTTATACTGGTCCCAGAAGGTGGTATGAATGATCAGCTTCCCAGTGCCAGTGCCTTCTCTGCGCATCAGCGGAATAGCATAGTAGTTAGTCATGAGCTGCGCCCTGACTCCGGCATTAAACATATGGTCCCAATGAGCGGCCGGGAGCTCCCAGAAGGGCTTGTTCTCAATCGGAAGATTATTGCCTCCCCAGACATTATTGACCAGAATATCAAGCTTGCCCTGCTCCACGGCAATCTGCCGGATCACTGCTTCCGTCTCCGCGTCATTGGTGTGGTCGCAGCGGATATATGATCCTTCTCCGCCGAAGCTGTGAATCTCACGCAGTACACCGGCAAGTGTCCGTTCGCCCCCTTCAGCCATTGAACCTGCGTTTCTTCCCGTAAAATACACAAACGCACCTGCCCGGGCCAGCTCCAGGGCAATGCCTCTGCCCGCTCCCCTGCTCCCGCCTGTAACTAATGCAACTTTCCCTTGCAAATCTGTCATTATATCCGCTCCTCTCAGCTTTCATCAGATGATCATGAAGTTATCTAAAAGCTATCTTGCACCAACCGGCTCTCCTTATTAATATTAACTCTTATATATGACATCAACTGACATATATATATGATAAACTTAAAATATGTTCTGCTTAAGCGGAAACGGCTTTGCCGTTCTTGAATAATCGGGAAAAATTTCATTATAACCAGGAGGCCTTTATCCATGAGAGCAGACCGACTATTATCTATTATGCTGCTGCTGCAAAGCCGCGGTAAAATAAGCTCCCGCGAGCTGGCACAAACGCTGGAGGTTTCCGAACGGACCATCTTCCGGGATATGGAGTCACTGAGCATCTCCGGCATTCCCGTGCTGGCAGAACGCGGCCGTGAGGGAGGCTGGAGGCTGGCCGAGGGTTACCGGACCTCCCTGACAGGTATGAACCCCAAAGAGATTGGTGCGCTGCTGCTGCCTGCAGACCCGGCAATTCTGCAGGCGCTTGGGATTCAGGAGGAGTTCTCTTCCGCTGTCCGTAAGCTGCAGGCCGCTGGTGCAAGACAGCCCGCTGCCGCCTTCAGCCTTCTTAATGAGCGTATTCATATTGATGGCGCGGGCTGGCATCCGTCAGGCGAAACCTATCCCAGTCTAACTGCATTACAGGAGGCTATATGGGAAGACCGTAAAGTGAAAATCTGTTACATGCGCGGGGAGGAGAGATCAGAGCGGCTAATTTCACCCTTTGGACTCGTAGCCAAACGTGGTGTCTGGTACACCGTGGCCGAAACAGGCGGTGAAATGCGGACCTACCGGGTATCCAGAATAAGTAGTGCTGAAGTCACGGATGAATATTTTAGCAGACCTCAGGATTTCAATCTGGCACATTACTGGGAAGCTTCTACCATGGCATTCAAATCTGCATTGCCCCGCTACCCTGCCAAGCTGCTGGTGAAGGACAATATAATGAAGGTTCTCAAACAAGAACGTTATGTTTCCGTACTATTCCAGGAGCCTTCACCTTCACCCGGCTGGCACTCCGTCGAAGCCGAATTTAATACGCCGGAGTCTGCCTGCCGGATCATCTTATCCCTAAGCCCGGGCATTAGAGTTACCGCTCCGGCGGAGCTTGCAGACAATGTTGCGGCCACTCTGCGGGAAGGGGCTGCATTATATGAAGACAATGTGTAAACGTACTCTTTTGGAGCAGCCCGGGAAGAAGTTTTATGTCAGTTCTTACAATAGACCGATTACGCTTTAATCCCCTATAATATTACAATGCACAATATTTATTTCTAGGGGGAACTATAGTCTATGGACTGGATGAACAAGCTGCCTTTAAAACAAAGAATCGTTGCCGGATGTTACCTGGTTGCCGCTTTATTCGCTGTCCCTGTGTTAATTACGCTCATTGCAATGGGAAAGTTGATAATCGGTATTATTCTGATTGCGGTATTGGCTGCACTGACCTACCCGCTTGCGCGCTTCATTGAGAGAACGCTTACATCTTCATTTGAGGATATCTCCAATGTGACGCATACAATCGCCAAAGGCGACTTCACCAGCCGTGCAGACGAGAACGGATCAATGGGCGACATCAGCCGCTCCTTCAACACTATGATCGATAAATTGAAGAAGATCCTAACCGACGCTTCACAGCTTACCCGCCAGGTTATGGATGCCAGCCGGGGTATTGAGGACAAGAACCAGAACCTGAAGATTGTAATGGCACAGGTAGCCTCCTCTTCCAACGAACTTGCCCTGGGTGCGAATGAAATCTCGGTGGATATTGCCGATATGACGGAATCGATCAAAGATATCGAAACCAAAGTCTCCAATTATACGAACTCTACCAAGGAAATGAATAAACGCTCCGCCCATACACTGGAGCTGGTTGAAAAGGGACGTCAGTCCGTGGACACTCAAGCCGAAGGCATGCGGAAGAATATCCAGGCTACACAAAAAGTAGCAGATACGATCGAAGCGCTCTCACAGAATGCCCGCGGCATTACCATGATCACCAAGACCATCACGGAAATTGCCGAACAAACCAATCTTTTGTCGCTTAACGCCTCAATTGAAGCTGCACGTGCAGGTGAGCACGGACGCGGTTTCGCAGTTGTAGCACAGGAGGTCCGCAAGCTTGCCGAAGAATCAACCGCCTCCACCAAGGAAGTGTTCGGGCTGGTACGCAGCATCGAGGCCGATATCAAGCAGGCTATCGATAACATCGCTATTAATGAAGAGGTTGTTCAGGTGCAGAACGAGATGATAACGGAGACAGCACATATTTTCGCGCAGATCGTACATAGCGTGCAATACATAACCGAGCAGATCTCCTCCTTCTCCGCAGAGAGTGATCTGATGCTGGAGAGTGCGCTCAAGATCTCCGGGGCGATCGAGAATATCTCGGCCATTACCCAGGAGACGGCAGCAGGTACCGAGGAGGTATCTGCGGCGATGAACGAACAAATTCATGCCCTGCAGTCCGTAGCGGAAGAGACCGAGAAGATGACACAATCTGTCTTCCAGCTGCAAAAAACAATCCATATTTTCAAATTCTAGCAGCAGCCCCAAGAGACCATTTCCGCAGAGCAGTCTGCGGGAACGGTCTCTTTTTGGCATGGAAAAAGCAGATTGTAATGTAATATTCACAAAGTGTTAAAATAGTGCATAACCCTAAAATAACGTCTTTGCACTTCTTTACTGCTAATTCTTTATTACTAATAAACTAACATTATTTTAAATTTTAATCACCTATTTCTTAAGACCTATTTCTAGGTTCTCCCAGCCTATAATTCTAATACATCTGCATAGTTTCAGGAGGTTCCTACGATGTTATGAGGCTTATGACTTATGCAGATTAAATTCTGCTCTTTTTCTGCATTTGCATTATAAGACTTTGGTCTTCCAGACGCATCCATTTTCAAAAGTTTGAATATCTAATATTTCATCTCCTATTACATCTGAATATTCGCCAAATTTCGCGTTTTGCTGCAAACGGCTTATTGACAAAAGGCGAGCGAGGAATATATTGTAAAGGAAAATTATCCTTCGCTGTATTGATAACAACATATGAGGCAAAATTCACCGAAAGGGAATGACGCAAAGCCATGGATCTACAGTCTCACTTATCCGGTGAGATCATGACAGCCAGGTTGCTGAAAAACTATGAACGTCCGGGAATCCGCGTTCAGTTATGGTGATTCGTGCAACAGGCCTGTGCTCCTATTTCGAGTACAGGTTTTCTATTGCTAGCATACAATCAAAAAACAACTTGTGGGGTGGATGTTCTGAAGACAGTTGCAGATTATATGGCGGAAGCATTACGCGATCTTGGGGTAACACATTCTTTTGGTATTATTGGCAAGTCCATTTGTCCTATAGCTCTCAAACTTGTTGACTATGGCATTGAGTTTATTCCCGGCCGGCATGAGTCCAGCTCCGGCTTCGCAGCAGGCGGCTATGCACTGAAAACAGGCAGTCTCGGGGTTGCCTTCGGCACCTCCGGTCCAGGCGGAACGAACCTGCTAACCGCAGCAGCACACGCCAAAGCCAACAATCTCCCGGTGCTCTTCATTACCGGTCATCAGTCTATTAAAGAGCTGGGGATTCCCCAGTGTCAGGATTCCACATCCTATCTCGCCGATTTGGCGGACATGTTCAGACCAGCCACTCTTTTCAGTAAGCTGGTAGAACGCGGCGACCATTTCAGTACGATTTTCAATCATGCCCTGTCTATCGCCCTTGGTGACAAGAAAGGACCTGTTCATTTATGTATTCCGTTTGATGTTCAGACCGAGCGCCTTGAAGAATGCCGGATTGTCCTTCCGCAGCGGGAAAGGCTCGTCAGCTACGCCAACTACGAACGGGTCATTTCAGCGATCAATGCTTCCAGCAGGCCTCTGATCATTGCCGGTAAAGGGGTTAACCGCTCCGGTGCGCACAAGGAACTGGTACAGTTGGCCGAGACCTTCAACATACCTGTAGTGACCTCCCCCGGCGGTAAAGGAGCCATTGCTGCGGATCACCCGCTCTATCACGGTCCTGTGGGCGTTGGCGGATGTACGCACGGTGATGAGATGTTGAACAACAGTGATCTGTTTATCGTGCTTGGTTCGCGTCTGAGCGATATGACCATATGCAATCTTAAGAAGGAGAATCATCCGGATCAGCTGATCCAGTTTGATGTTGATCCAACCTTTGTCGGTAAAATATTGACTTCCGATACCATTTCCGTCGGCGGCGATTTGCGTGACAACCTGGAGCTGTATCTCGGCAAGATTGATCCGTCCACCATAACCAGACGTGAAATAGAGATCTCCAATCACTATACTGAAGAGCTGCCTGTGCTGTCCAAGCTCTCGCTGGCTTCGGTAATGAGCACGATGAGCGATTTGATACCATATAACAGCAGCGTGTTTGTTGATGACGGCAGCCACGGCTTCAATGCGGTCAAATGGTTCAACGTGAAGAAACCGGGGAGCTTTGTATTTGATGCCTATTTCGCCTGCATGGGGAATTCAATCGGCATGGCCATCGGTGCCAAGGCGGCTGCGCCGGAAGAGACGGTCTTCTGCATTACCGGTGACGGCTGTTTCATGATGCTCGGAACTGAAATTAACACAGCGGTTTGCAAGAATATTCCGGTTATTTTCATCGTTGTGAACAATATGCAGCTGGATATGGCCCTTAAGGGAATGGAAAAAACAACCGGACGTATCGATGGAACCATCTTTGAAGTCCCTATGGATGCAGTTAAGTTTGCTGAGTCCCTGGGAGCCACCGGCTTCCGCGCAGAGACGCAAGAGGAGTTTGCCTTTGCAATCAGCCAAGCAGTTGAACTTAACCGCGTAGCCGTTATTGAGCTGTTGACCGACCGTGACGAAATGCCTCCTACGGCCCACCGTACACTGGATCTCAACTAGGCTGTATGTTACAGATTCCCCAACTTACTATCAGGAGGCAAACAAGTGAATATGAACGTAGACAGCGGACTGGACCATTTCACCAATCTTTCCGGGGACTATGGTGCCAAAGCCCTAGCTCCTATTAAAGAGCATTTTCCTGAATTAGCCGAGTATATCATGGGCAATGCATACGGTGATATTTTTCAGCGGACGACCATCGGTTCAGACTGGAAAGAAATTGCTGTCATCTCTTCTTTGATCACCATGGGACAATTTGAACAGTTGGGTGTTCACTATGTAATGGCGCTCCGCGTGGGGATGACCGTTGATCAGATCAAAGGTATCCTGCTTCATCTGACACCTTGTATCGGCGCACCCAGAGTGATCTCGGCGTTCAATGTTCTGCTGGAGACGCTGGAAGATATTCGTTAATTAACAACATAATATTACATCATTCGACTTTTGTATTGCGTATTAAAGAAAGTTCTGGTTATAATGAAGGCAAAATATCCCAAAACCAAGTTCACTTTGTCGAATATAGTCGCAGGAACGTAGTTTTTCGGGATATCAACATGATGAATCATCAGGTCACTCTGAATAGTCATGCAATTAAAATTACGGGAGAGATGAACATGGGACAATTTATTTTGAAGACGGACACTGCGAAGAAAGTAATTAACATCGAGCTGGAAGGAACCTTCTCGAACGAGGACGGTCTTAAATCGATACAAGCCTATCAGCAGACCATCAATCCGATCAACCCGTCCGAATATGCACTGGATATCGATTGCCGCAAGCTGAATGTAACCGCTCCTGATGTTGTGCCGTTGCTCGAAGGCTGCTTCATTATGTTCAAGGCAGACGGCTTCCAAAAAGTGAGCCTTACCCTTGAGAATAACCCTATTCTCAAAATGCAGCTGGCACGTCTGGGCCGCAAAGCAGGACTCGAAAACCTGGAAATCACGTCTACGGTACAAGCTTAGGATAACTTATTTTTAAACCATTATTAGCGGTTTGAAACGCAAGATTCGCTCACGAAACTAAGTGTATGCTTACGGGCTACCCAAACTTTTAGGAGGTTTACTATGGCAGGGATTCGCATTAAGGACATTGATATCTATCATCCAAGCAAAAGCATCGGCAATGACTTCTTCATTCAGCACTTCGATGAGAAGGGAATTGATATCCGTGGCCTGCTGGCTGCTCTTGGCCGTGAAAACCGCTACAGTATCGACAGCAAGGATGAGAACTCCCTGACGATGGCTTTTGAAGCCGCAAGCAATGTACTGGACAAGACCGGCCTGACCGGCGCAGACATTGACCTGATCGCTTATGCAAGCCAGACTCCTGAATATATTTTCCCAACGAACTCATTGATGATTCACCGCCTGATTAATGGTGCATCGCATACGATCTGTATCGACAGTAATGCCAACTGTGCAGGAATGACCGCTTCGGTTGAACAGGTCAGCCGTCAAATGATGGCGAACCCGAGAATCCGCCGTGCGCTTGTCATCGGTTCTGACTACGTTGCCCCGCATGCGGACAAGAATGACCCGGTATATTACGCCAACTTCGGCGATGCAGCTGCCGCGCTCATTCTGGAGCGTGACGAGAATTCGGTAGGCTTCATTGATTCAATCTATCAGACCGATACCTGCGTGTACGGCAACTCGCTGTTCCCGGCGGAAGGTTTAGCCAATCTCGGACGTACGGGTGTGGCTGCCGGAGAATTCAATGTGAAGTTCATCCCGTTCGATGATTCCATCTGTGTGGATGCTGCTTCAGAATCAATTAACACCCTGCTCAGCAATAACGGAATCGCACCTGAATCCATCAAGGCCGCCTGCTTCTCGCAGTTGTCACTTCCGAATATCAAGGCCGTTGCCGGCAAAACCGGAATTGACGCTGATGCAGCCGTCTACATCGGGGATGAATTCGGCTACACCTCCACCAGCAGCCCGTTTATTGCCCTGCACAAAGCAGTGACTACCGGACAGCTGGAACGCGGAGACAAGGTCCTGTTCTGGACAGTAGGCGCCGGATGGCAGAATGTCGCTTTTGTAATGGAGTATTAGTCCTAGCTGTTGAACTTATAGTTTCTTGTTGATATCCAAACAGCCCGCAGCAGAATTCCTGCCAGCGGGCTGTTTCTTTATGTATACGTCAGGGCCCGACTCTCCCCAGGCAGAACCTGCAGCGTTCATCCTGCCTGAGGTGAATCTATCCGATTCATCCGGTAAGCGCAGTCTGCCATATCAGCAGCTGTTCTTGTTACCTCTGTCCTTCATGCTTCTCCCAGCCCATAGTCCGAGACACCGCGTCCTGCCAGGCATTGTAACGGCGTTCACGCTCTTCCGTCTCCATCTGCGGTGAGAATACCTTCTCGGCCTTATTGAAGCTCTCCAGCTGCTCCCGGGTCCATATGCCGGAGGTGAGTCCTGCCAGTAGCGCAGCGCCGAGCGCTGTGGTCTCCGCATACGTAGTACGGGTTACGTCTCTCCCAAGAATGTCCGCCTGGAACTGCATCAGCAGATTATTGCGCACGGCGCCTCCATCCACTCTCAGGCCACTGAGCGGCATGCCTGCGTCTTTTTCCATCGCCCCGATGACATCGCGGGATTGAAAGGCCAGCGACTCCAGCGTTGCGCGGACCAGATGTGCGGCGGTCGTTCCCCGGGTCAGTCCAAAAACGGCGCCTCTGGCATACATATCCCAGTAGGGTGCACCAAGGCCGGTAAAGGCCGGCACGACCACAACCCCCTCACTGTCCTCCACCTCACTCGCCTTCTCTTCCGAGTCCGCCGGAGCTACAATCAGCCCAAGGCCCTCCTGCAGCCATTGTACCGCTGCTCCAGCCACAAACACACTGCCCTCAAGGGCATAATAGAGTTCGTCTCCCATACCCCAGGCTACCGTGGTCAACAGGCCATGACTCGAAGTCACTGCCTCAGTGCCTGTGTTCATCAGAATGAAACAGCCGGTGCCGTAGGTGTTCTTGGCGCTGCCTGCCTCCAGGCAGGTATGACCGAACAATGCCGCCTGCTGGTCCCCAAGCACAGAACGGATGGGAATATCTGCACCGAACCACTGCTTGTCTGCAGCCCCGAAGTCCCCGCCTGACATCCTTACTTCAGGCAGAATAGAGGGCGGAATGCGCAGCGCCTCAATCAGGCCGTCATCCCATTTGCGCTCATGCAGATTGTAGAGCATGGTCCGTGAAGCATTGGTAACATCCGTAGCATGCACAGCGCCTCCTGTAAGCTTCCAGATCAGCCAGCTGTCAATGGTTCCGGCCAGCAGCTCTCCCCGGTCCGCCCGCTCTCTGGCCCCCGGCACATGGTCCAGAATCCAGGCCAGCTTCGTTGCCGAGAAATACGCATCGATGACAAGACCCGTCTTCTCAGCGATCTCTCCGGCCATTCCCTGCGCCTTAAGCACCTCACACTGCTCTGCAGTCCGGCGGTCCTGCCAGACGATCGCCGGATAGACCGGCGTTCCGGTAGCCTTGTCCCAGATCAGTGCAGTCTCGCGCTGATTGGTAATGCCGATGGCCGTAATACTATCAGCAGGGGCGGAGCTTGCCGCGATAGCGTCTCTGGCCGCAGCAAGCTGACTCTCCCAGATTTGCTCCGGATCATGCTCTACCCAGCCCGGCCGGGGAAAGGATTGTCTAATCTCATATTGCCCTTGCGCGATCATTCCCGCCTCCTCATCAAAGAGGATCGCGCGTGAACTGGTGGTACCTTGGTCCAAGGATAAGATCATTATGCACAGCCTCCTGCAAGCCTCAGCTTCTATGATATGTTCCACGTTGAACAAGATTAATGTGGTGGTTTCAACAAAAAGCACCTCTGCTGTCAGAGGCGCTGTCATGCATTGTCCGGATTTACTGTTTTTCGACAGGAAGCCGCAGGGTAAAAGCGGTGCCTTCTCCAAGCTTGCTGGAGGCGTGGATACTCCCATGATGCGACTCGACGATGTTCTTCACAATCGCTAGTCCCAGACCGGTTCCTCCCGATTCTCCCCTTACGCGTGCTTTGTCGGCTTTGTAAAAGCGCTCGAAGATATACGGCAGATCCTCAGGCGTAATGCCTACCCCTTGGTCCCGGATCTCAATCTCCAGAACCCTCCGGCCTTCCAGCACGGTGGAATCCGCCCGAATGGATATCATTTTATCGGCCGGAGTGTGGCGGAAGGCATTGTCGAGCAGATTGGTGAGCACCTGCTCCAGCTTATCTTCATCGGCAGCCTTAAGGAGCAATTCGGTATCCGGTTTCTTCAGCTCAAGAATGATATCCCGCTCCTTGGCTCTGACCGAGAACTTGCGGTACACCCGTTCCAGCAGTTCCCCAGCATCCACTTGCGCCTTCAGCATATCCGTATGCCCCGCTTCCATGCGGGCCAGATCGAGCAGATCCTTCACCAGCCGGCCCATACGGAGCGATTCATCGTGGATCACCTGGACCAGTTCGCTGCTCTCCTCCGGGGAGGAAGCCATTCCATCCAGCAGCGCCTCGCTGTAGCCTTGCATCATCGAGAGTGGTGTACGGATCTCATGCGAGACATTGGCGACGAAATCGCGGCGCATTTTCTCCAGCCGCACTTCCTCCGTCACATCGCGCAGCACCGCCACCGCACCGCGGAGATTATCTTCGGAGTATAAGGGTGCCATATGCACAGACCATACACCCTGCCGGACATGGATATTGGAGCGTTGATCGCCTCCTACGCTGAGTGTACTGAAGAACAGCGGCCGCAGCGGCGGAGGCACATCACGGGCAGGTCCAGCCTGCGGATACAGCCCGCCATCCTCTTCCTGCTCCCAGGTAAGGTCACTCCAGGTTTCCAGCAGCGTCTGGCCATGCGGATTGGTGAGGATAATCCGCCCCTCAATATCGAAGGTGATCACGGCATCGCTCATACTGCGCAAGACGCTGGACAAATGCCCTTTTTCATTATTCAGACTGCGTATATTCTCTTCCAGCTCTTCTGCCATGTGATTGAAGGATGTCGCCAATTGGCCGATCTCATCGCTGGTAACCAGCGTCAGTCTCGTCCCGTATTCGCCGCGGCGGATATCATTGGCTGCCTCAATCACCTGCTGCATCGGCTGGGTAATCTTCGTAAACAGGAATAAGGCAAAGAATGTCGTTAAGGAAAACCCGATCATACAGGTATACATAAATAAACGCTTGATCGCCCCGGAATTGGCGAAATTACTGTCGATGTAGGGTAACAGAAACAGCCCCAGCGTAATGAGCACGACAGCAACCAGACAGATGATCGTGATCCACAGCTTACCGACAAGACTTCTCCAGAAGTTCACTTATTTAGGCACCTCAAGCTTATAGCCGACTCCCCATACGGTAGTGATCATAGCCGCCGATTCCGGGGACACCTTATTCAGTTTCTCGCGAAGACGCTTGACATGGGTATCCACGGTACGCAGATCTCCGAAGAACTCGTAATTCCACACATCCTTGAGCAGTTCCTCACGAGAGAACACCTTATCCGGTGAGATCGCCAAATAATGCAGCAGCTCATATTCCTTAGGGGTCAGACTTACCTCCTGGCCGCCGGCGGTTACGCGGTGTGCATCATGCTCAATAATAAGAAACGGAAACACGATATTGTTGCTTGAATTGCTCTCTTTGGACAAAAAAGCAGTTGCGGAAGAACGGCGCATTATCGCCTTCACCCGGTATATCACTTCACGCGGGCTAAACGGCTTAACGACATAGTCATCTGCGCCCATTTCAAACCCTTGAACCCGGTTAATCTCTTCACCCTTGGCAGTAAGCATCAGGACCGGTGTAGATTTGACTCCTCTGAGTCTGGTCAGCACTTCAATCCCGTCGATGCCCGGCAGCATAACATCCAGCAATATCAGACCGTAGTCATTGGCTGTAGCTTTGCGCAGAGCAATTTCCCCATCTTCTGCCTCGTCAATTTCATAACCTTCTTTTTCAAGATACATTTTGAGCAGGCGGCGGATGCGTTCTTCATCATCCACCACCAGAATTCTATTCAAGTGCTCTGCCATTTACACAACAACCCCTTCATCAAATACAGTAGAACGTTACCCTAAAATCTTGTGCGTGCCAGAGAATATAGTCTACTCAGTCTGTCCCCGCATAAGAGTGAAGTCCGGCGATCACAAGATTAACGCCAACCAGGGTAAACATTACGATCAGAAAGCCGAGTACAGCGAGCCAAGCGGACTTGCGTCCCTGCCATCCGCGGGCCAGCCGCAAATGGAGATAAGCACTGTAGAACAACCAGGTGACGAGTGCCCACACTTCCTTAGGGTCCCATCCCCAGAACCTGCCCCAGGCCACTTGAGCCCATATCATTGCAAAAATCAAAGCCCCCAGTGTAAAGATCGGGAAACCGATGGCGATCGCCCTGTACGTTATTTCATCAAGGTCATTCTCATCAATTCCGTCGAGTACCGGATGAATCGCCTTACCCAGCGGTTTGCGGACAGCCAGGCGGAGAATTCCATATAGAATCAGCCCGGACAGCAGTGACCAGATAACGGTATTGAACTTGCGCCCGGCATTGACACCATTCATCCAGGATGGAGCTTCGAAGAGCGGTTCTTTTATGCCAAGAAACGACTGGAAGCTCTCAATTTCGCTATGGTAAGGTGCCACAATCGGCGGCATTTTATAACTCACTTTCTCTATTGTACTATCTCCCTGCCCGGGGCTGTCAATCGTAACGTTAGTGCGGACAAAAACAGATTCATAGCCGGCACCGCGGAAGGCAAATACAGATCCAAGAAAACCAATTATAACAATGATTGAGAACAGAGTAAATTCGACAAGTCTCTGCTGCTTGCGGTCACTGCGTTCCTTGCTGCTGAAATCGACCGTCCGCAGGAGATACATCAGCCCGGCGGCAAAGCCTACAGCGAAGAACGATTCCCCCAGTGCTGCCAGCGTAACATGAATGTTCAGGTAGATGGATTTCAGCGAGGGGATCAGCGGCTGTACTTCCTGCGGAAATACCGCTGCATACGCCATCACAATAATCGAGATCGGAACCGCGAAGACACCGAGAATAATTTTGCGGTAAATCGCGAAGATCACCGTAAATGCAACCATTACCATCATCGATAAAAAAGTCATGAACTCATACATGTTACTTACCGGAATATGACCCGATCCCATCCAGCGTGTAATGAAGTATGCCAGATGGCACAGCAGCCCGAGCGAGGAGGCGATAAAAGCAATTCTCCCCCAGCGTGCGGTATGCTCCTCCGGCTTCCTGCCGGACCATCTGCGCCCCATAATGGCGATGGTGAACAACATGAATGCTCCGCTGTATAAAAAGAATGCGGCAATAAAGACGTCACTGCTGAAATCGAGCAAGCTCATGCCAGGCCTCCTCCGTTGTCCAATGATTTTTCATCGACTGTCATGTCTATCTTCTGGAGAATAGAAACGATCTCGCGGCGGAAGCCGAACCAGTTCTTGTTCGTATGGCCTCCCAGCACCAGTTCCCCGCCGTCGACGGTCAACCAGATGCGTCTATGCTGCCAGTAGAAGCCGAGGATCAGCCCCAGCATGATAATACCCGCGCCAACCCAGACAAATGGCATTGCCCGGTCGACCCGCACATTGAGATAAGTGGTGGATTCCGAGAAGTCAACGTCACTCATGCTGCCGACCTCAAGCTCCAGAAACCGCCCGCTGCCGCCAAGCTTGTCGTTGATGGCTGACTGCTGGAATTGCTCCTTGTCAATCTGCTTCGGAAAATAGAAATACTGCTGCCCCCCCGCCGGAAGCTCTGGCCCTTTAATAAGGAAGAGGAATGCAGGGGCATTCGGATAAGGCGATTTGGACACCGGCTGGCCTTCATCGCTCAGTCCGAAATCCATATATTTCTCTTTCAGCTCCAGCGTATATGGACCTGCCTGGAAGCTGCGCTGCGGATTCTTCATATCCAGTTCAAACTTGCCGTAAATCTCGCCAGTGGACGAATTCGTCAGCCCGGGCTGCACAGAACGCAGCACAGGAGTCAGGTCATAATCAAACTGATACGCTTTCAATCCTTGGTAGCTGAGCGGTGAATTCACCTGAATGTCATGCCGGGCCACTTCCGTAAGCTGAGGCTCCTTAGACGGGTCCGTGCAATCGGCAGTACATTCATAGAGAACCGCCCGGGTCTCGTAGAGCTTGGGAAGCACCTTGATTCCGCGGAACTCCTCAGGCATCTCTTCTTCCGTGTAGAATTCTACGGTGAACTTCTCATTCTTAAGATAGAGGCTGGTGTCCGGTATTTTGACGGTCTCCCCTTGCGGAAAAGCTAGATGCTGGTCCATATTCAGCCCCGGAAGTCCTCTCGCCAGCACGGCGAGCAAAAAAATAATCAGGCCGATATGTATTACATAAGGTCCCCAGCGGCTGAAACGGTGTTTCTCGGCCAATAAAGCGCCGCCCTCCGTCCGGACGCGGTAACCTTTCTTCCTGAGCGGCTGGACGATGCGCGCCACCCACACCTCCGGCTCCTCTTCCACTTGCGTGACGAGCGTCAGCTTCTGACGGGTCAGAAACTGGCGGTGCTTGCGGATCTTTTGCCGGGTTAATGCCTTGTACAGCGGAAGCACACGGTCCAGGCTGCAGATGACCAGAGAAGCTCCGATCATTACGAGCAGCGTCACAAACCACCAGGATTCATAGGTATGCGAAAGGCCGAGTCTATAATATATATTCCCGGCTGTTCCGTACGTTTCTTGATAATATGTTGAAGCGTCAATATTCAGAAAAGTGCTCTCTTGCGGAAAAATGGTACCCAGCATAGCGCCCAGCAGTGTCAGCACAATCAGATAGATGGCGATTTTGACCGAGGAAAAAAAGTTCCAGACCCTGTCGATCACTCCGGGACCTACACGCTGTGAACGGCGCGCTACCCCATCGTAACGCATCTCCAGATTCTCGGAAGAGTTCCATTCCTTCTCATCCAGCGGCTTGCCGCAGGCTTCGCAGAGAACAGTGCCCACAGGATTCTGGTGACCGCATTCACACTTGGTATTGCTGATTAGCGGCAAGTGCTCCTTCATTCTCCCACCAGCTTCCCGATTTGCTCGTCAAGCGAGCTCAAATCCAGCTGGCCGATATGAATGCTGTCTACCTTGCCCTTCGTATTAATGAAGAAGGTGGTAGGCAGCGGGGAAACCCCGTAACTACGGACGGCATCACGCCCCGTATCCATCACAACCGGGAAATCAATATCCACGAGCTTCACGAAATTGTCCACTGTCATCTGATCCTCGCCTACATTAACGCCTACGACCACTACGCCCTGGTCTTTCCACTTCTCCCACTGTGCCTGAAGGGCAGGCATCTCCTTCACACAAGGGGCGCACCAGGAGCCCCAGAAGTTAAGCACAACCGACTTCCCTTTGTACTCCTCCAGCGTATGGGTCACGCCGTCCAGCCCAAGCAGTTCAAAGTCCGGCGCTCTCCCGCCTTCCGTGGGTTTGCCATCCCCTCCGAACACGGAGGAACCGATTGCATAACCCCCGAGCAGAAGGATTAGAAATAGTATCACGATTTGTATTGGCTTTCTGGCTTTGCCCATACGAGGGTGCCCCCTTCTGTGACGCAACTCATTACTTTAGTTGTTAGGTGTGAACATCCTATGAACATTATAACGAATATTGTCACAGTTTTAGGAGGGGGAATTGTGAACTTTATGTGTCTTTGCGTGTCGTATTCTCTCTTAGCGCCCCGGCCTTGGCTATTTGCTGCAGATGATTGATTTCATCCTTAGTCAAATGACGGTAGGAACCGCGTTTGAGATTTTGGAGCAGGATATCTCCGAACGAAATCCGTTTCAGGCGGATCACCGGATGGGCAATTGCCTCAAACATCCGCCGTACCTGACGGTTGCGGCCTTCATGAATGGTAATGCTGATGACCGTTTCTTTATTCGCTTCATCGACGTCTTTGTATTCAACTTCCGCCGGAGCCGTCATGCCGTCTTCCAGCTTAATTCCGGCCTTCAGCTTGTCCAGCGCCGTGCCGTGCGGCACACCCTTGACCGTCGCCAGATACGTCTTCGGCACATGATGCTTCGGATGCGTGAGCAGATTGGCAAACTCACCGTCATTCGTCAGCAGCAGCAGCCCCTCCGTATCATAATCCAGACGGCCTACAGGGTATACGCGCTCTGTAATGCCTTTCAGGTAATCGGTTACCACCTTGCGGCCCTTGTCATCGGATGCGCTTGTAATTACACCCTTGGGCTTGTTGAACATGATGTAGATTTTGTTCTCGCCCCGGATCAGTCTACCGGAGACCTTAATAATATCTGTTGCGGGGTCCACCTTCGTGCCAAGCGTAGTTACGAGTTCCCCGTTGACTTCCACTTTACCGGCCAAAATCATTTCTTCACATTTGCGTCTGGACGCAACACCTGCTTGCGCCAAAATTTTCTGTAATCTTTCCATTTTCGACTACTCACCTCAGGTTAATGATAACCATCGGAGGGATAAATCACAAGATCATTCCATGGAAAAAATGCTCCCGGACAAGTTTTGCTATGCGGTTCAACGAGTAATGGCGCAATTTGATAGCGCCCTGCCAGCTCCAAAATGAGTTTACCTGCCGCAAATAGCTGCTGCTGCCGTTCCGGTAAGCCGGGAAGCTCATCCGCCTCACCGTAGTTGCCCTCCAGGCAGATATGAATATGTTCGGGATCTGTCAGCAGCGGCGCAGCGTAGATCCCCCCTTCCAGCCCGACCCAGAAGTCAAACCCCTTGCCGTTAATGGACGGACAGCGGGAATGATGAAGAATAAAGCCTTTGTATTCCATCCCTTGCCCTCCTCCCTCCGTATTGCTGAAATAGCATATGAAGTGGGGAGGTGCGGGGTGATGACCGGTTGTTAAAATCTTTGGGGCTCGTGGCGTGGTGTGCTGGAGCAGACGCAGGACGCGAGGGCAGCGCGGGGAACGTGAGGGCAGACGCTAGACGCGAGGGCAACAGCGGGCGAGGGCTAATCGTAACTCCGGGGAATGTTTGGACTTCCGGCCGCTGTTAAAGTTGGATTTCCTTGATTCTACTGCCATACAGCAGTTGAAATCCAGCTTTAAAGGCGGTCGCTGACGCTCCTCCAGTTCCAAACTTCCTCTCCGTTACTCCGCCAGCGCCAAGCCACCCTGAACAGATTAAAACAAATAGTCCTCACCCCTGTGTGGTAGGTGAGGACTGTAGTGGCAAGCGGTGGCTGCGGTACCCGTACCATTATCTCGCAGTCTAAATCCTGCACGAAATACAACATTTCCTTCGAGATATCGGCATTAATCGAAGATTGTTGTATAAAAGGCATCATTTCCCCTCCTTTTTAGGAGAAAAACGAAAAAATTCTTGTACTACATACAACAATCCTCCCGCACAGCGGCTTTTCACCGGATGCGAGTTGTAATCCATACAACATTTTACATGTATCCGGTGGTCAGCGGTGGTTCGGGTGCTAATTGGAGTAGTCTTAAGTTGCAGGCAAGGATCAGGACGAGGCGGTCCAAATTCCACGCTGTCTCAAAAACATCTGTCCCGAAATGGAGCAGATACAGTAAAAGGGGTATGTAACAGGCCAATAGAAAAATAATAAGTTCCACTTTGCTACATGCTCCCTTTAACTTATCAATGTACAGCAGTGCCCATTCACTAAAATATCCTATCGTCCGGCTCTTCCAGCGGAACAGCTCGGTCTAATAAAAGTGCCGCACCGACAACAATCAGATTCATGAATGAAATGAACATGCTGTTTAAGCCAAGTCCGAAATCATCCAGACCATTACCGGTAATGTTAGCTGCGTAATTAAACATAATCAGATCATATATGTATAAGCATCCCATGAAGGCTGTATAAGCATCCCATGAAGGCAGCCAGAATCTTCCTTCGGGCAAAATGCGCTAAGAGTCCAGAGAACACGATGACCCCAAGCACTGCATTGTATTGCAGGACGCCACTTCCTGCGTGTTCCCGGCCTACATTCAGCACCAGGAAATCAATCAGGAGAAGCAGGATAACCCCCCACATAAAATCAGCAGTTTGCGAGCCAGATCTTTCCGGTCCTGCTCCCGCTTCCACTCTTCCCGTATAACGTCAGCCGCATGCCGGATCAAATGAACGAAAACAAATTCATCCCCCCTCTCTTACCCGAATACCAGCAGACAAACCGCAATAGCAGCGATAAAGCCGACGACATCCGAGAACAAGCCCACCTTAAGGGCATAACGGCCGTTGCGGATCCCTACAGCGCCGAAATAAACAGTCAGCACATATAAGGTTGTATCCGTGCTGCCCTGTATAGTAGAAGCAATCATGCCTATCAATGAGTCCGGGCCGTGGACCCGGATCAGATCTGTAGTATAGGCAAGTGATCCAGTGCCCGTCAGAGGGCGCAGGAGACCGAGCGGGAGCACTTCAGCAGGAATCCCAAGGCTTTGCACAAGAGGGCTTACAAAGCCCATCAGGAAGTCCAGCGCACCCGAAGCGCGGAAGACACTGATCGCCACCAGCATGCCGACCAGATGGGGGATAATCGCAATAGCTGTGCCGAATCCGTCTTTCGCACCCTCCACGAAAGATTCGTAGACCGGAACCTTGCGGGAGAAAGCATACAGCGGAATAAAGGTGACCATTACCGGAATTGCCCAGGCGGATATTAGACTGATTAACTGGAACACGGAAGGCTCACCCTTTCACTGAAGAATGCGGGAGCGTAGCACTCCCTTTCGCTGCAGCGGTGCCGGACCTTATCGCAGGCGGCGGTCCGGGCGGCCTGCGCAGCAGTGTCAGGCGGCGGCACAGCCTGTCCGCAGCAATGGCGGCAAGAGTAGCCACCGCCGTCGCCGCCAGCGTGGTGCCGACGATTGCCGCCGGGTCAGCCGATCCGTAATTCAGCCGGATCGCAATCAGGGTTGCCGGAATCAGCGTGATACTGGCAGTGTTCAGTGCAAGCAGGGTACACATGGCTGGCGTTGCAGTTTCCTTATCCGGGTTGAGTGTCTGCAGCTCCTGCATTGCCTTAATGCCCATGGGTGTAGCGGCATTTCCGAGTCCCAGCAGGTTAGCGCTCATATTGGAGAGGATGTAACCGATCGCTGGATGGCCTTTGGGCACATCAGGAAACAGAAACGATACTACCGGTCCCAATACTCTGGAGATCTTTTTCAGCAGGTCTGCATCCTCCGCAATCCGCATAATCCCCAGCCAGAACACCAGCACACTGATCAGCCCGAAGCTTACGGTGACCCCGCTTTTGGCACCGTCAAACACGGCAGCTGTGAATTCGTTCATCCGTCCGTTTACCGCCGCAAATACAAACCCGATCAGGATCATCCCCAGCCAGATACCATTTAACATGCTTATCCCCTCCTCCAGCTCTAATTCTTCTTACCCGCCTAGCCCTCTGCATGACCTACTTTGAAATGCTGATTAAAGTATATCTGTACAAATGCTACTGTCTGAGTATGACTTCTTACTTAACGATATATTTTGCGGATGTAGTAGTGGGATTTATGTTACTTATTCTCCGGATTTCAGCTGCTTTATGGTTTTTAGATGGTTTTTTGCTGCTTAATTCCACCCATACCCTAGTGATCTTCCAATTTAAATGAAATTAAGTGTTGTTTATCAAACTGCTACGTCTTCGAATATTCAGCTTTCCGCATTAACAGATGCCTTTTCTCCACCTAACGCCCCTCACGGCATGAGCAAGATACGATAAGAAGGTCTGACTACGGAGCTAGGTGAATGCTAGGTGAGCGCTACTTGAGTACTTGTTGAGTGCTTGTCGAGTGCTAAGTGAGCGCCAATTGAGCATTAGTTTAGCGTCAGCTTTAAAGTAGTGAAACTTATTGGTAAAATCGCTTGCGGAGGGTTTGCAGTGACCATACTACGGTATATGCTGGAGGCTTAATTGCACTTTGTACAACTAAAACGTCTGATTCTCAACCCACTATCCGTTTAGTTGTATTTCGTGCAATTAAACTGCCAGGTGTAGATGATTTCCAGCGATTCGGGCAAATTTAGTTGTACAGAATACAGTTAAAAGTTGTAAGCCTACCTTTTCGCTGTTTTTAATTGCACATTGTACAACTATCTCTGATCTTCACCGCTCTGGAACAAAGCACGCAGCGCACTGCCGAATGCCTGCAGCCAGTTGTCCGCCGGATAAGCCGTACCTCCTGCAGGACTGTATTTCTTCTGATAGGGTGATGTTTCCGGCGGCAGCTGGCTTGGCGTATACACCGGAACCCGGCCGATTTCCTTGCCGCCCAGCTGCATTATAATTACACCCTTCAGCCCGAAGCTGCTGGTGTTGGTGCTGGTCTTAGTGCCGGCACTGGCACGCGCCTCTGTTCCTGCGGTACTCTTCTCTTCGCTTAGTACCAGCTTGGTAACAAGCCTTGACTCTTCCCCTTGTCCGAGCGGATAGGCGAAATCCTTGCCGGTCACCAGGGTGTAGCCGCTGACGGTTTCTCCGCGTTCTACTAATGTCTTGAGCGGATAGTGGTTGAAGCCGAAATCCAGCAGCGCCGAATGGTCATTCCAGTCATTGCCGTCATTCAGCGTAACAGCGACAAGCTGCTGGCCGTTTCGGGTAGCGGAGCTGACCAGGCAGCGGAGTGCTTTTTTGGTATACCCCGTCTTCACACCGTCCGCCCCTTCGTAGAGGCGCAGCATTTTATTTTTATTGCTCCACTTGTAATCCCATTTCTCATACGGATTGTCCGCCGTCTTCTCTTTGGTAGCTACAATCTCCTTGAACACAGGGTTATGCATCGCGTAAGCAGTCAATACAGCCAGATCATTTGCGCTGGAGTAGTGTCCTTCGGCATCGAGCCCGTGCGGATTGGCAAAATGCGTATGGGTTAAGTTAAGCGCCTCCGCCTTGGCATTCATCAGATAGACGAAGCCCTGCTCTGAGCCTCCGACATGCTCGGCAATCGCGGTGGCCGCATCATTACCCGAACGCAGCATTAATCCGTACAGCATATCCTCCAGCGTCATTTCTTCGCCCTGCTTCAGATACAGCGAAGAACCTTCCTTGGCAAAAGCATTTTTGCCGACCTTGACCTTTGAGGTCAAGTCACCGTTCTCTATCGCTACAAGTGCTGTCATTATTTTGGTCAAGCTGGCAATCAGCATCGGCTCATCCCCGCGGCTGCTGTATAGAAGTCTTCCCGACTCCACATCAATCAGCGCCGCCGCTCTGGCATGAGTGGATAAGGAACTATTCTCAGCACGGATAGAAGACAGCGGCACCAGTGCAAGCAGCAGTAAACACAATATTAAGGAAATCAACGATTTTCGGGTTAATGTCTTCATGTTCATCCTCCGGCTTCTTATCAGGTCTAGGGCAGCGGTTCTTCCGTCTTGCCTGGTTGTACAAGTGTATGCGGTACGGGGGACTGGTATGTCCCATCCGCTTCTGTCCGTCAAAAAAGGGATATCACCTTTGAAAGGCGATACCCCTGCTTATTCTTATCCTGCCGCCTTCTGCCGGTGTGTTAATGTGCTGATGTATGCGTAGCCGGCTCGGTTTTCACTACGGTTTTGGTCACCGTAGCACCTGCTGCGTCTGCTCCCACCGGAATACCGTTCGGCTGGAACATATTCTGGATTTTATCGATCAGGTTAGGTGTGGCATCAATAATTTTCTCGAACAGATGGGTTTGATTGTCAAGCGGCACAATATGTACCCCATCCCTGCCCACTACCAGAAAAGCGATTGGCCGTATGGATACACCGCCCCCGCTACCGCCCCCGAAGGGAAGCATTTTGACTCCGGTTCCGCTGCCGTTTACACCCGGAGCATCGTCTTCCACCCGGAAGTCACTGCCGCCTGCGGCAAAACCGAACGCTACCTTACTGATCGGCAGAATAATACTGCCATCTGGTGTTTCTACTGGATCTCCGACAATGGTATTTACATCCACCATGCCTTTGATATTTTCCATAGCCGTCTGCATGAGACCTTGAATAGGATGATCTGACATTGTTTTTCTCCTCCTCGTGTGTATATAAGTGTACCTGCAGTCTTATCTTGCCCACTATGGAAGGGAGTATGTAGTCTTTTTATTACTGGGCCCGGCTGAGCAGTTTCTTCCATCTTCCAAGGCCGCCTTCCACCTTCGATACACGCCGCAATAATAACAGTCCCGCATAAAAAGCATAGCCTGCAGAAAGCTTGCCTGTGCAGACCGCTTCCGTTGAGAAACAGGGCTCGTCCCGGAACACCGGGGCAACGAACATCCGCGGATTCCGCTGCAGTCTGACGAAACGCGACATCCAGCCGATCATGGTCCATTTCATGCCCCATAAAGCGCCAGCCGCGGTTGCCGTATCTGCCGCATCGCCCAGCGAGAAATCCGTGGACCAGTCCAGCTTGGTAATCCGGACATGCGATAATGTGCCAACCAGCCATTTTTTGAGACCGCGGGTTGCCTTGAGTGCAGTACGGATGTTCTTTAACCATTCCGTCACGGATTCCCGGTCGATTTTTTCTTCTTTGTCGCTGTCCATTTTCACCGGGGCGATTCCGCTTTTTTCGAGCTTAACCTTAATGCCTTGTTCAAGGCTGTCAAAAACCAGCGCAGGCAGCTCATAATGGAATTTGACCAGCCCGTATACAGCTTTAATATCAAATTCAATACGGTCATCCTTTCCCAGCCTGCATAGACGGAAATGAAAATGAATCGATGAAGCCAGAACCAGCAGGCACAGCAGAATAACCAGCAGCAGCAGGGATAAGGGTATTACAAGCCATAACGTCACAATCGTAACCTCCAAGCAGCCTCAGGTAATGTGAATAGTGGAGCCTCTGGTTTAGTATGGCAAATCCTGCTGGATAAAATTCGGCATTTCAGCAAACATCTCCAAAAGATTCTGCGCCAAAAAAAATGCCGCTGTCCCGGCGGGGACAACGGCATTGCTGGAACAGCGCGTATCCGCTGCGTTTATTCTGTCTCTACCTCTTCAAAGGTCATCTGGCTGTCCAGCTTGCTGAACAGCAGCTGCGTCTCTTCTTCCAGGCCCTCTGAGGTGTCGAAGCTCGACGGCTCCGGAAGCTCCTTCAGGCTGGCCAGGCCAAAGCTGTCCAGGAAGGACTTGGTCGTTCCGTACAGGATCGGACGGCCAACTGCCTCTGCCCGGCCCACCTCATGAATCAGATCCTTATTCCCCAGCGTATGAATGGCCCGTTCGGACTTCACCCCGCGGATTTCTTCGATCTCCACTCTTGTAATAGGCTGGCGGTAAGCCACAATAGCAAGTGTCTCCAGCGCTGCCTGGGACAGGGATGATCTGGAAGGGGAATACGCCAGACGCTCGAAATATTGCGCATGCTCCGGCAGTGTCGCCAGACGGTAATTCCCGGCGATCTGCACTACCTGCAGGCCCCGGCCCTGCGAGCTGTAATCGTCTTTCAAATCCTCCAGCGCCCGTGTAGCCAGATCGGGCCGCTGTTCGGTAATCTCGGCAATCTGGCGTACAGATAAACCTTCATCCCCTGAGAGAAACAGCAGGCCTTCAATAATTGATTTCAGCGTGTTGTAGTCCACTGACTTCCTCTCCTCCTCTCCACTCCATCACAATATCGTCAAATAATTTCTCCTGGTAGCAGAAAATCGCCTTCATCTTCATCAGCTCCAGAATGGCCAGGAAGGTCACTACAATCTCATGCCGGGCCATCTCATCATGCAAAAGCGACGAAAAGCGCAGTCTGCCGCCCATCCCCTTACGCTGCAGTGCTTCCGATACATCACGAATCCGGTCTTTCACCGAAATCTCATCACGGGTAATCCGCTGATAAGAGGATCTCCGGGCCGCCTTGCTCAGCGCCTTACGGAACGCGGCAATCAAATCAGCGGTGTGCAGTCCCTTCAGCGTATTATCGGTCTGCGTAGGAACAAAGGGGCCCAGATCCTCGGGCTCCTTCGTGAAAATCAGGCTGCGCTCACTCTCCATATCCAGCAGCTGCACAGCAATACTCTTGAATTTGCGGTATTCAATCAGCCGCTGTACCAGCTCCGCCCGCGGATCATAACCGTCGTCCTCGTAATAATCGAAATCCTCGATTTCGATCACCGGCGGCTTCGGCAGCAGCAGCTTGCTCTTGATCGACAGGAGGGTAGCAGCCATAACCAGAAATTCGCTGGTGATATCCAGCTCAAGCTCCTGCATCCCCTGCAGGTATTCCATGTACTGCTCGGTGATCTCGCTGACCGGAATGTCCTGGATGTCGATTTCCGCTTTGTCAATCAAATGCAAGAGCAGATCGAGCGGACCTTCGAACGTCTCCAGCTTGTACAATACAGTCACGCGGTTTCCTCCAGCCCAAAAAAAGTAAAGTGCAGCGCCGCACGGACGCTACACAAGTAGAAAGATCCTTGAGACTGCGGCGAAATAAAGTACCGCTAATTTGATGACAAAACTCCCAAACCCATGGAGACTTGTCATCAAAAGCGGATACTAATTTCCTCGCAGCTCCTTATGTTCATGCTTTCTTCTCATACATATAAATAAGCACGACTTACGCTGATTCGTCAAGAGGGGTGTTATTTAAACAGCTTGTTCAGGTTCGCCATTTCGATCGCAGCAGTTGCCGCATCCCAGCCTTTATTGCCCGCTTTGGTTCCGGAACGCTCAATGGCCTGTTCGATATTCTCGGTCGTCACCACGCCGAAGATCGTCGGAACGCCTGTCTTGAGATTAATGGCTGCAACGCCCTTGGCAACTTCATTGCACACATAATCATAGTGTGTTGTAGATCCGCGAATAACCGTACCTAGTGTGATTACTGCATCATACTTGCCGCTTTCGGCCATTTTTTGCGCGATCAGAGGAATTTCGAATACTCCCGGTACCCAGGCAACATCCACTTCATCGTCAGCTACGCCATGGCGTTTGAAGGCATCGAGTGCTCCGGAGAGCAGCTTGCTTGTAATAAATTCGTTGAAACGTCCTACGACAACCCCGTATTTCAATCCTTCAGATACTAAATGTCCTTCAAAATAATTCGGCATTATGCTCATCAACCCTTCATGTATAAGTTAGTGATTCTATAATTAAATTTTGGAATCCTCGTTTTGTTCGATCTTGTCAAAAGTCAGCAGATGGCCAAGCTTGGCCTGCTTCGTATGAAGATACTTAGTGTTGTCCTTGTTCTCCGGCATCTGGATGGCTACACGCTCCACCACTTCAAGGCCATAGCCTTCCAGCCCTTTGATCTTGCGCGGATTGTTGGTCAGCAGTCTGATCTGGCGGACGCCCAGATCCTTGAGAATCTGTGCACCGATGCCGTAATCACGCAGATCCGCCGCGAAGCCCAGCTTCAGGTTGGCATCTACCGTATCCAGTCCTTCTTCCTGCAGCTTGTAAGCACGCAGCTTGTTGATCAGTCCAATCCCCCGGCCTTCCTGGCGCATATAGAGCAGCACCCCTCGGCCTGCTTCTTCAATCTGGCGCAGCGCCGCTTCAAACTGCGGGCCGCAGTCGCAGCGGTGGGAATGGAATACATCGCCGGTCAGACATTCGGAATGCACACGCACCAGCACCGGCTCATCACCGGAGATATCCCCTTTTACCAGAGCAACATGCTCTTTGTCATCCACTTCATTCGTGTAGGCAATCGTCTGGAAATCACCGAAATCAGTCGGCAGATTCACCGCAACCTCGCGCGTAACCAGATGCTCCTTCTCATTACGGTAGTGAATGAGGTCTTTAATGCTGATCAGCTTGAGATCATGTTTCTTCGCGATCTCAATCAGGTCAGGCAGGCGGGCCATCGTGCCGTCAACCTTCACCACTTCGCAGATGACGCTCGCCGGATAGGCGCCGCACATGCGGGCCAGATCTACAGCGGCTTCCGTATGGCCTGAACGCCGCAATACCCCGCCCTTCTTCGCGATCAGCGGGAACATGTGGCCCGGTCTGCGGAAGTCAGAAGGCTTCGCATTCGGGTCCAGCATCGCCTTGATGGTCATGGATCTTTCCCCGGCGGAAATACCGGTAGTCGTATCCTTGTGGTCAATCGATACGGTAAAAGCGGTGCCGTGGTTATCGGTATTCTGGGCCACCATCGGCTGCAGATCCAGTTCCTCTGCACGTTCCGCGGTAATCGGCACGCAGACCAGTCCGCGTCCCTCGGTAATCATGAAGTTAATAACTTCAGGGGTTGCCCGTTCGGCAAGGGCGATGAAGTCCCCTTCATTCTCGCGGTCCTCATCATCAACAACGATGATCACCTTCCCGCGCATCAAATCATAAATCGCATCCTCAATCGGGTCCAGGACGCTGTCCTTCTTGTCTTGCTCGCTCATGTTACTGTCCTCCTGATGGCTGTACGCTGCCTTACCGGCTGCCGTATGCCTAATCTTTAATTATACAAACCCGTTGGCCGCCAGAAAATCGTGGCTGATCTTCGAGCTCTTCTTATCTTCTTCATCGCCGGAACGTGAACCATAATGCAGCAGATGATCCACATACTTGCCCAGCACATCACATTCGATATTGATACTGTCACCCGGCCGTTTATGGGCCAGCACCGTTTCTCCAAGGGTGTGGGGAATGATAGAGACAGTGAACGTGGACGACTCTGTATCCACTACGGTGAGGCTGATGCCGTCAATCGTAATGGAGCCTTTGGGGATGATGTATTTAAACAGCGATTTGCGGTCCGGCGCGATTTCGAATACCACCGCATTCTGATCGCGCTTCACGCTGCGGATCTCGCCGGTTCCATCCACATGACCCTGAACAATATGCCCGCCGAACCGTCCGCCGGCTGCCATCGCGCGCTCCAGGTTCATTTTGCCCCCGGTCCGTAGGTTTTTGAGATTGCTGTTGCGGTAGGTCTGAGGCATCACATCAACCGTGAAATATTGGTCGCCTATGGATGTGGCTGTAAGGCAGACCCCATTGACGGAGACGCTGTCGCCAATCTTCAGATCCCCCATAATGAGGGAGGCGCCGATATTCAGCACCATCATCTCCCCTCCGCTGGTGACACTGCGGAGGATACCCACCTCTTCAATCAGGCCGGTGAACATACTATCCCTCCTTCATAACTATATAAGACGCACTTAAAATTTGAGCTTGAAGCATAGTCGTCACGGCGGTGAGCATTTGGACTTCCGCCGCTGCCCGCCACCCGATTTCTTGTTCTTATCCGTTGTTAGCGCGCCGGGGTACCGCTGATACAGACATTATCCCCGAGCACTTCCACTTCCAATCCTTCGAGCGTAATGGCATCCCGCATCAGTTCCACACCCGGAAAGTCGAAGGTACCTGCCGCAGCGGCGCCGCCTCCGACAATCTTCGGAGCGAAGAAGAGAACCACGCGGTCAACCAGTCCCTGCTCCAGCATCGCACCGTTCAGCGTACCGCCGCCTTCGAGCAGGATCGAACCAATCTCCATTCCGCCCAATGCTGTCATCGCGGCCTGCAGATCGACACGCGGTCCGCTGCCTGCGGCCACAACCTGAACACCCGCAGCGAGCAGTGATGCCTTCCGCGCCGGATCACCCGCTTCAGTAGTAACGACCACCGTAGGTGCCAGTCCGTCAGTGACAACGGCGCTCTCCAGAGGCAGCCTCAGTGTAGAGTCGATGATAATCCTGATTGGATTGAGCCCGGGCACATTCAGCCTGGTCGTCAGCGAAGGGTTATCGGCAATCACCGTATTCACCCCGACCATGATTCCCTGATGGCGATGGCGCAGGGTATGTACTAGCTCCCGGGATTCAGCATTTGATATCCATTTGCTGTCCCCTGTACGGGTGGCAATTTTGCCGTCCAAGGTGCTGGCGCTCTTCAGCGTAATGAAAGGCTGCTTCGTCAGAATGTACTTGATAAACTTCTCATTCAGCCGGATAGCGCGGCTCCGAAGCAGGCCTACCTCAACCTCAACGCCCTGCTCGCGCAGCATTTCAACCCCGCGCCCTGCAACCTGCGGATTAGGATCTTCACAGGCAACGACAACCCTTGCGACCCCTTCATCAATTAGGCGCTGGCTGCAGGGAGGCGTGATGCCATAATGGCTGCAGGGCTCCAGCGTAACATACGCTGTGCTTCCCTGTGCCTTGCCAGCAGCCATATTAAGCGCATGAACCTCGGCATGCCCGGTGCCGCGCTGCAGATGCGTGCCGATCCCGATCATGGCACCATCCTTCACAACAACACATCCGACCACGGGATTGATTCCGGTCTGTCCTTGAGCCCTTTCCGCCATGTCCAGCGCCAGAGACATATAAAACTCATCATTCATCTTATCCATGTGACTTCCCTCCAATCAGCCGGCTATATTCATAATGTGCACAGTTTAAACAGAAAAACCCGTCTCAATCTCCAGGAGGAGTTCAAGACGGGATATACGAGAGGTATCAGCAGCTCAAAAAATAGGTGCGTAAATAAACGCCGGACTTATGGCATTGTGAAAATTCGCACGTAATGTTCGAAAATACTGCAGCACGGCCGCCTATATAAGCACAGCACGTCAATCTCTCCTTCTTCCATCCAGACTATACTGTCGGTCCCGGAATTGCACCAGGTCCACCGTCCGTATCACCAGCATACGGATCGGGTAGCGGACTGAGCAGCAGAACTGGCCAGAAACAGCCAATCTAACAGCATCACCGCCGGTAGGGAATTACACCCTGCCCTGAAGGATTGATATATTCAGTTGAATAATAAGTTTTGCCTACAACAAAATTATCACTTACGTGCGGGAAATGCAAGTGTGTTTCGGAAATTTACTTTATTTATGTAACTTAGTTCCCTTAATTCCCTGACTCCCGCTGCTTGTCCGCTCTCAGCAAATCACGAATTTCGATCAGCAGCGCAACCTCCGGTGCCGGAGCAGGGGGCTCGACAACTTCGACTTTAACAGTTTCCTTGCGTCTGAATCTGCTGGTCAGCTTCACTACCAGAAAGATAGAGAATGAAATAATGAAGAAGTCCAGTACGGACTGTAAGAACAGGCCGTAATTCACGGCGGCTTCTCCGCTGCCCAGATGAAGCTCCTTCAGATTGGTATCTCCACTTATTAAGCCGATAAGCGGCATTATGATGTCACTAACCAAAGAAGTAACAATTTTGCCGAAAGCCGCCCCGATTACAACCGCCACTGCCAGATCAAGCACATTTCCCTTCATGGCGAAGCTTTTGAATTCCTTCCACATGGACATTGCTGCATCCCTCCGAAACTTTGAATTTTAGTAATTATAGCATTTCCGCCGCAGATGACCAATCTATTCTAAGCCTTTCTTAAGTCACGGCAAAAAGAGCAGGCAGCTATTTTCTGCCGCCTGCTCTTGGTGAAGGCTGATCCTATGATCAGCTGTCCTGTTTAATTACCGTTTATTCCTGATTCCGGTTCCGTCTGTACACCCGGTGTAATACGAACCCGATCAGGATCAAACCGAGTCCTGCCATATAGATCGGCAGCGGGCTGTTCTCTCCAGTCTGCGGCAGTGTCCCGCCGGAGTCTGTTGCCGTGACCGTCCCTTGCGGGATGTCTTCATCTTCAATATCAACACCGCCGAGCGGAATGTCCTCATCAACCGACACTTCCGGTGCCGGCGTGACTGGTGCAGGTGTAACCACGGCTACCGGCGCAGATGGCTGCGCTGTTGCAGGTAAGCCTGGACCTGCCGGGATTTCCAGATCATCGATAATGATCCCCGGAACCACCGTGCCCGCTGGTGTGGGTACCGGCGTAATATCAGGTGTGACTGGCGGTGCTGTAGGGTTAGGCGTCGCCTCCGGTCCATTCGTTGCCGTTGGAGCAGCCGTTGGCCCAGCTGTCTCTACAGGCGGTACCGTTGGAAGCGGTGTGGCTGTCGGCGCTTCTGTCGGCGCTATGGTGGCCGTCGGTATTGGCGTTGGTGTGGCTGTCGGCTGCTCCGCAGGAGTATTCGCTAAGGTCAGATTCACTGCTGCGGATGAACCGATAGTCACCGCATGCTCACTTGTATCCAACACATAACCTGCCGGTGCTGCAGTTTCAATCAGTACATAGCTGCCCAGCCAGATATTGTTGAATACTGCATTGCCCGCTGCATCCGTAGTCCGTGTATTCACAAGCACACGATCGCTGCCATTCAGGCGGTACAAGTCAAAGGTGGCACCGGCAAGTGCTTTGGTGCTGTCACCTGCATCAATTTTGTGGACATTCAGCGTTCCTCTGACCCCGCTGCCCGTTCCCGAGCCGCTGGATACGCCGACTATAATTTCTTTGCTGGTCTCCTTGGTGACCAGTACGACATTATTACCGCTGAAGTTAACGGTGTTGACCAGCTTATCCCCCGTATTCGCTACGATCAGTGATTGATATTCAAGCACATATGCGGAATGGATATCCTGGAGGAAGCTAAGCACAAATGTCTGCTTACCCTCTGCATCAGCACTGATATTCAAGGTGTAGTCCGTATCCTTTACAAGCTTAGGTCCGCTCTTCGTTACATCACCATTCACGGCTGTAACTGTCCGGTACAGATGGAACGTGTCCGGCAGCAGAATCTGATTGGTACTTGGCACATCTGTAATAACGGCATCCTTCACATGGGACTGTGTCCGGTTAATAGCGATCGTCCACTGCAGCTTATCACCGTTCTGAACGCCGTCTTTGAATACATATTCGTCGCCATGCGGAATATCCACCGAGGCCTTCAGAGCTTTGGAGACCTTCTTGGTGCCATCCAGCAGATTAGCTGTGTTAGCAACTGTGGTACCAATCAACTGCCCTGCAAGGCTTGTTTTGAATACAACATAGTAAGGCGAATTGATCGCATTGTCAAAATCCACCTGAAGCTCATTCCCGCTTCCGACAGTGTAGCTATAGGAGCTGGCGGCAAGTTCGGTGCCGAAGGTGTGAGCCCCTCCAGGAGCAATATTCATCCGGTACACTTTCAGTGAACCCGGCACCAGTGACTGTCCCGCGTTCAGTATGTCTGTTACCCGGGGATCAGCAATAGCCTTACTGTTGTAATTGACGCCCACTGTCCAGGTAATCTCTTTGGCAGACGCATCATATGCCCCGGATTTGAAGCCGTTGTTCTTCACCTCAGGACCCGGAATGAACTGCCCTCTGGCTTCTGTCCATTGGGCGTTATTCGCGCTGTCCTTCCAGTCAATCCGCGCTACGTTAATGAAATTATCTGTAGTACCTGTAAGCCAGTCATTACTGAATTCAGTCTGATAACTAATTGTGTATGTGCCGCTGATCGGTGAATTGAATTTCACCTTGAAGCCTTCGTTAGGCTGTGCCGGTGAACCGGCAATCAGTGTATACGCTGAAGCATTAAGCACGGTGCCGGCTTCATTGCGTACGACCAGTGAACCCGCGATAAACTTCTGGCCGCCGTACGGGAAACTATCCGTAACCACTACCTGGCTCATCGGATAATTATCGCCGTTCAGCGTAATCTTCCAATCCGTTACATGGGTGGCGTAGTTGACTCCTGACAAATTCTTATAAATGATGGCCGGCCGGATAAGCTGTGTAGCCTTATCGCTATAGGTACTGTCTGAGACAGTGTTGGTAATAGTGGTATCGCTGAATACGCGGTCTACTGCTTTGGTCTTATATTCGATCAGATATGCAGAGGTCACAGCATCTGCAAACTCCAGTTTGAATCCGGCGTTTGTGCCTTCAACAACCGGCGTTACTGTATAGTCTGCACCTGCGGTTAGAGCCGTCCCTTTCGTAGCTCCTCCTGCAGAATCCAGCGTCACCGGATAAATCCGCAGCGAGTCTGCAACCAGCTGCTGGGATTGATTGAATACATCTGTCAACACCGCATTCTCTGCAGAGATCGTGCGTTTATTGTAGTTGTATTCAATAGCCCAGGTGATGGTCTGCTTCCCCCACTCATAGCTGGCTGCCTTCTTCTTGATGCTTCCTCCGCGTTCAATAACGACTGTAGCCGAGCTGCTTACCGGATCACGTCCATCACCGGTGAAGGTAGCGGTATTCGTGAAGCTGGTCAGACTGTCGCTGACTACCTGTGTTGTATAGGCAATGCGGTACGCACCTGTGATTACAGGGTCTGTGAAGCGGAGAACAAGTTCACCGCCGGAAACGTCAGCGGTATATTGGCTGCTGTCTACAAGCTGGCCTTGAGTCACTGTACCGTCAAGCAGAACATTCAGCTGGTACACTGCAAGGGTTACCGTGCTGTCCAGCGACAATCCCGCAGGAACAGGGTCTGTCACCACCGCATTGCTGACCGGTTCCAGCTTCTTATTGACATCCACCGTCCAGAAGATATGATCAGCATTGAAGCCGCTGGACACACCTTTTTTCTCAATCGTCGAACCCACGGATGGCTTAAATGCCACGCTAATGGTCTGTATTCCGCCGTTTACGGGGAATAGAATCTGCTGAACCGTACTGCCGCTTATCACCTGTTTATCGAATTTGGTATTAATCCGCAGGGTTCCTTGTACGTTGTCATGACTCTCAATGTAGTCGTTGAAGGTCATGACTATGTGATGTGTCGACTGGCTCACTGTGAACGTCCCGACATCTCCATCGTCGGACACAAGACCGCCCTGGATATCATTGAACAGCTCGAATTGTTCAGGAAGCTGGAAGGTGAAGCTATCTCCCTGAGTATATCCGTGCCCGTTGGGAAGCGACCAGGTATAATCCAGCGTAACAGTAGAGTCCACATCATATACACTACCTGTTACGGTCTGTCCGTCCGGCCCATACACAGCCATTGATACACTGGTAATAATGTCTCTGTCCTGCTCGATTCCCTCCGCTTTAACCTGCTGGGTGAACCCCAGTCCGTAGGCATACTGCACAAACAGCATGATTATTACAATTGCCAGACTTGTTCTTTTTTTCACCATTTCCCAGAAGCCCCCGTTCTTAAGTTTGATATGAAACGAGCATGCAGAAAAGATGGCTGCCGAACGCACCGGTAAAAACACTCCGCCTGATGGGTCGTTATGTATACGGGCATATGCGTCCATCTTATGTAAATAAACCGATACTCCTGTCTTTTCTGTCTAGCCCGAACGATATATACTTATATCACCTAAGAGTAGATCTTTAGAATCAGTTATATTCAAATTATGAACTTTTATTTTCTTTTATTTATTTCTGGATTCAAGGAGAGAGCACAGTGAACCTTAATCTTTTTTGGGACCGCCATCGTAATCATGATTTCTCAATGTTCTCAACCCCGCATCTCATTGCCCTGTCTATCGTCGTCCTATGCTGTCTGCTGCTCTACTTATCACGTTTCGCCCTGCGTACACATTCCGGTCTGAGGCGCAGTGTCCGCCTGCTGCTGGCGCTGCTGCTGATCGCCTGCGAGGGCGGGCTGCATGTCTGGTATGTCTCCCAGGATATCTGGAGCCGCAGTTCCTCCCTGCCGCTTGAACTATGCGGTATTACCCTGCTCTTGTCGGTAATCATGCTTCTTACACGCAGCAGGCTGCTGTATTCTTTTCTCTACTTTGCCGGGATCGGCGGTGCATTCATCGCCCTGCTTACGCCTAATCTGGTCTACCCGTTTCCGCATTTCCGCTTCCTGCTGTTCTTCATTGCCCACGGGTCGATTATTCTGGCATCCCTGTACATGACCTGGATTGAAGGCTACAAGCCTGCCTGGCGCTCGCTGTTCTTCACCATGCTCTGCCTGAATGTTATCGCCGCATGTGTCTATGCCGCCGATATGCTGCTGGATTCCAACTATATGTTTCTGGCTCACAAGCCCAGCACGTTCTCCGTACTTGATTATTTCGGCCCTTATCCGTATTATCTGCTCGTCGAAGAGGCCTTTGCCTTTGTCATCTTCCTGCTGATGTTCCTGATCTTCTTCAAGCTGCCGGAGCTGTATGCCTCCCGGCGCGGCCGCAGAGGCTGGACCAGTATGAGGTAAAGACTAATATGGGCAAAAAAAGAGGCTGTCCCAAAAGCCATGATATGGCTGCTTGGGACAGCTCTTTATTTTGGAGTAGGATTAACGTGAGCACTTGGGTGGACGTTCCGTCCTCTCCGCTGTTTAAGCGGGAATTGTATCAATCTTTTAAAAATCAAAAAGAAACCTCTCTTTGACAAAATGGAAGTGCGACCATCCATTGTTAATCAAGGTGAAGTTTCTTTTGTACATTCAGTAGACCATGATGGACCCAGTCTGTGTACTTTCCGGGGTCTCTACAACATATAACTCTTTCATAAAAAAGAGGCTGCCCCTCAGAAGAAATTCTTCTTGTGAGACAGCCCTTTTGACGATGCTTGTATTATACTTCTACTACTTCAACGGTAGCCATTTTGTCGCGGCCTTTGAAAGCATCGACTTGGTCCATACCTTCAACCACTTTACCGAATACAGTGTGTACTCCGTCAAGGTGAGGCTGTGGAGCATAAGCGATGTAGAACTGGCTTCCGCCTGTGTTCTTACCCGCATGGGCCATAGCCAGGGAGCCGCGCTCATGCTTGTTCGGGTTAATTTCGCAGTTGATGGTATAACCAGGGCCGCCGGAGCCTGTTCCGTTAGGACAGCCGCCTTGAGCTACGAAACCTGGAATTACACGGTGGAACAACAGTCCGTTGTAGAATCCGTCTTTAGCCAGTTTCTCAAAGTTTGCTACAGTATTAGGCGCATCCTGTTCGAACAAGTCGATCAGCACGACACCGCCGTTTTCGAGTGTAATTTTCGCTTGCTTAGCCATATGTAAATGACCCCTTTCGAAATGACAAATATAGAACACTTTTATTAGTTTACTATGAAACGGGGCACAAAGCAAAGCAAGCGGGAACGATCCCCGCCTGCCCTGTTTGACTGCCCCGCTGCCTGCACAGCGGTTAAGGTTTATTTCGTAACGGTCTGTTTGGCAATACGTGCCGGCACAATATCATTAGCGACGATATCCTGATGCGATTCACGGCGGACCACCAGATCGCTCTGGCCGTTCTGTACGAAGACTACCGCCGGACGGCGGATACGGTTATAGTTGCTGGCCATGGAGTAATTGTAGGCGCCTGTGCAGGCAACAGCGAGCAGATCGCCGCTCTCAACCTTCGGCAGCTCTACATCCCAGATCAGCATATCCCCGCTCTCGCAGCATTTGCCGGCGATGGATACGGTCTCTTCGTTAGGCTCAGTCGCGCGGCTTGCGAGCACGGCTTCGTACTTGGATTCATACAGCGCCGGACGCGGATTGTCCGTCATTCCGCCGTCAACGGCAACATATTTGCGCACACCCGGAATTTCTTTGCTTGTTCCTACGGTGTACAAGGTCGTACCGGCATCGCCTACGATACTGCGGCCCGGCTCAACCCAGATCTGCGGCAGCCCATCGCCGATACCGGCGAAATGCGTCTTCACTGCATCCGTAATAGCTGCAACATACTCGGAAACCTGCAGTGGAGTATCTCCATCCACATAACGGATACCGAATCCGCCGCCAAGATTGACGACCGGGAAGCTGATGGCCAGCTCTTCCTTCACTTTGCGGGTGAACTCGGCGATCCGCTCAACTGCAAGCTGGAAGCCCTCTGTCTCAAAAATCTGCGAGCCGATATGGGAATGAACGCCAAGCAGGTTCAGATTGGCTTTGCCGTCTGCCTGTCTTACCGCTTCCTGCGCGGAGCCGTTGCCGATATCGAAGCCGAATTTGGAATCCGTCTGTCCGGTCGATGCGTAGGCATGGTGGGCATGCGCTTCTACGCCCGGAGTAACCCGGAGCAGAATATTAACCGTTACTTCCTTGCGGGCAGCAATCGCCTGCAGCAGGCTGAGTTCAACCAGGTTATCGACTACAAAGCAGCCGATGCCTGCATCGATCGCCATTTCAATCTCATCCGGAGTCTTGTTATTACCGTGGAAGTGAATGCGTTCTGCCGGGAAGCCGGCTTGCAGCGCGGTATACAGCTCACCATCGGAAACAACATCCAGCGAGAGTCCTTCCTCATCCGCCAACCGGCACATGGCCATCGTTGAGAAAGCCTTACTGGCGTAAGCAACCTGGAAACCGAGTCCGGAAGCTGTAAAAGCGTCCATGTACTCGCGGCAGCGGCGCCGGACCAATTGCTCGTCCACTATATATAGCGGGGTACCATACTCCGCTTTCAATTCTGTCACATCACATCCGCCGATTTCCAAATGCCCTGCATCGTTAATTCGGCTCGTCCCGTGTAAAAACATTGCGCAGTCCTCCAATTTCTGTGGAATATCTGTTCCACCCTGTCTAGTATATGTTACAGAACCCCGCAGCGTTCCTTAAAGTGTGGCCTCAGGAGAGGAATTCCACTTTATTGCGGGGCTGTTTAGTGTATTCAGTATAGCAGACAGAGGGAACTCCATAGAATGGACTAATTTGCAGTTGATTTGTATTTTCCTACGATTTGTGTTCCTTCTCCTGCTTAGGCGGCATCCGGGTATTATCCCGTGTTTTGTTGAAGGAAGGCCTTGTTTTGGAGCTGAGTACCGGCTGGCGCAGGAGGATTTCACCCATTGCTTTTGCATTAAACGGTATAAACGGCCACAAATACGAAGAATTGTAGGAACGGTGTGTAGTCAAGAGCACCACCAGCAGCGTTGTCCCGATCATGAAGCCGGGAATCTGGAATGCGGCCACCGCCAGCAGAAGCGCAAGCCTGACAATCCGGTTGGCCAGCCCCAGCTCATAGCTCGGCGTTGCGAACATCCCGATGGAGGCCACTGCCATGTAGAGCACCACCTCGTTGACAAAAAGACCGGTCTGCACGGCGATGTCACCTACCAGTATCGCAGCAATCAGACCCATCGCCGAGCCGAGCGGTGTCGGGGTATGGACGGCGGCCATCCGCAGAAGATCCACCCCTAATTCAACGATTAGGAATTGGGCGATAAGCGGGATTTTCGCCGTCTTTTGCGGACCGATAAATTCCAGCATCGGCGGTTTCAGCTCCGGATGAAGGACCAGCAGCATCCACAGCGGCAGCAGGAACATTGAGGCAAAGATCCCGATGAAGCGCACCCAGCGCAGATAGCTTCCCATAAAAGGCGTCTGGCGGTTCTCTTCCGCATGCTGGCAGAGATCAAAGAACGTCGTCGGCAGAACCATGACACTCGGCGAGGTATCCACGAAGACCACCACTCTGCCCTCCAGCAGATGGGAGGCCACAATATCCGGCCGCTCCGAGTACCGCACCAGCGGATACGGGTTCCATCCGCCGCCGACAATGGCCTCCTCGAGCTGTTTGTCAGCAAGGGGAATCCCGTCGATATCAACGCTTTTCAGCTTATCGGTAACGGCCTGCACCTGAGTCTTGTCGACGATATCGTCAATATAGGCTACGCAGACATCGGTCCGGGTCCGGCGTCCGATCTGATGCATCTCGTATTTCAGCCCCGGGTCGCGTATCCGTCTTCTGACCAGAGCCACGTTGCTCAGCAGCGTCTCTGTGAAGCCGTCGCGCGCTCCGCGGACGACCCGTTCAATCGAAGGCTCATCCGGGCTGCGCGAAGGATACGAACGGGTATCCATGATAATAACCTGGCTCTCGCCCTCGATGAAGAACACGCTCATGCCTGACAAGACCTTATTGATGCTCTCGCTGAGCAGCTCGCCCTTCTCTACCTGGACATGGGGAATATATTCGCTCATGAAGCTGGCGAACACATCGGTAGATATATTGTCCGGGGTCAGATAGGTGAGGCGCTTCAGAATCTCGTCAATAATGGTATCCTTGGCGAACCCGCTGATGCAGAGCAGCGCAACGCGCCGGCCCCCAAAGGACATTTCCCTGAAGACGATATCAAAGGATGAACCCAGGCCCATGACTTCGGTCAGCGTTTTTTTGGTATCCTCCAGGTTGGTCGATACCTTATCATTGCCTTGCCAGTACTTAATAGACTCCTCCAGAGAGTCAGAACGTTCATTGTCGCGTTTCTGCTGCTGCAGATCTTTGGGCTTGCCGGCGGAGTCCGCCCCTTGACTGGACTTGGCTTTCTTAGCCTTGCTGCCGGACTGATCCCCGGCCTTCTGAGGGGCTCCAGATTTGTCTGTGTCATTACTTGAGGAACCCCCGCTCTGTGCCTGCCTGGACGATCCCTCTTCACCCTTATCCGCTCCAGAAGCGTTCTGCTCATCTTCCTCAGGTTCTTCATCATCTCCGAATAATCTGGCAAAAAATCCTTTGTGGCTCTTCTCCGGTGTCTCCGCACCCAGTTCGTCTGATGTCTCCGTATCCTGTGACTGGCTGCCCGAAGCCGGAGCTGGCGGGTTGTCTTCGCCGGATGCTGAAGCTGCGCCTGCACCATCGTCTGCTGCGGGTCCCTCGGCTTCCTGCTTGTCCTCATCGCCGCCACTTGCTCCCTGGGCGGTAGTCTTCTCTGTATCCGGGCTGCCTTGATCAGGTTTGGCCGGGCCCTCCTGATCCGGTGTACCTGCTCCATCGGAAGCCTGTAAATCGTGGTCCCCGTAACCGGTTGCTCCGGAATCCACTCCGATATCCGCACCGGGATCCGCTCCGCTATCCTCACCAGATTCCGCTCCGTTTGCAGCTTTATCTCCTTGTCCAGCTGAGGCGGAATCTCCCTGCGGCTGGCCAAGCTCGTCCGCAGCTTCAGCATCCTGATTCTGTCCGTCACCGGAGTCTGCTCCGGCTCCCTGTCCCGGTCCGGCATCATCTCCAAACAAGCTGCTCAAAAATCCTTTGACGCCACCCCCGGACTCCTGGCTATCCGAATCGTCTCCGGCTGCGCTGCTGTCCTTCGGGGTGCTGCCGGAAGCTTCGTTATCTGCTGCACCTCCTGTTTCATGGCTGTCCGCCGCTGTGCTGCCTGCAGCCGCGCTATCCGCTGCGTCTCCGGCTTCACGGCCTTCCGCTGCCTTGCTACCGGCAGGCTCGGCCTCAGAGGGCCTGCCTTCTGCGCCCGGACCCGCATCCATGCCGGAACGGATTTCCGCACCGCCCTCTATCGGCCGGGTAACAGCTCCCAGCTCACCTGAAACCTCCGCCTCCTGCGGTTGTCCCCCGTCTGCATCAGCCTGATGTACAGCTTGTCCTTCTTGCTGCGGCTGGGCTCTATCAGCCCCATTCTTCTGTGCAGCCTGCGCATCACCCTGCGATTGACCTTTGTCAGCACCATCCCGCTGTGCAGCTAACCCTTCATCCTGCCGTTGGCCCCCGTCTGCAACACTTTGCTGTGCAGCCTGTCCTTCATGCTGCGGCGGCTTTTGCTGCTCCGGCTTGCCATGCTTTTTATCGTCTTCCACCTGATCACCGCTGTGAATATACCTAACCACCCCGTAGCCTCCTTTTACTGTCGGTATACAAACCAGTCGAACAATGAACCTGCCACTTTACCGCATACCATAGCCATCAGCAGCCCGAACAACATATGTGTCATATGCAGTCTTTTGGCCAGAATCGGCAGTACGTTTAGTACCTCCGTCAGCGCAGCGGCCAGCATACCGATGAATACTCCGTCGAACAGTCCGACCCCCAGCTCTATCAGCGGGCCTGCGGTTATTTTCCAGTTCCAGAAATCACTCATCGTGCCCAGCAGCGAACCCCCGACCATGGCCCCTTCATACCAGTGCACTTTATCGTAGGAGGAGGTCAGCTGCGCCAGCCGGGGTACCATATCAAGCACTATAAAAAGAGCGATTACCCCGCCGCCGACAGCAATTCCTCCGGCAATGCCGAGCAGCAGGTTAAGTCCGAGCGATATTTGTGCAGTCATGCTCACTCCCCCCTGCGTCCCGATGTATCATCTCCGCGGCGTTTCATTTTGCTGTATTCCTCGTTGACGACATAGTGGTCGATATTTTTCTGATACAGGAACATCTCCACTTCGAGCGGTGTCGGCTCCTCGTTCCATTTCTTTTTGAACAAATGGTTGAAAAAAATCACCATCCCCAGCCCGATGCCCAGCGAATAGGCGATCTGGAATACATACGGATGCTCATCCCTGCGGCCGGTCAGCATCTCGACAATCCGGATCTGCACCTCCTGCATGCTGACATCGGCATGGAAATTCATGATCGTCAGCGCCGAGCCGAAGAACAACAGCAGCCATACCAGCACAAACAAAGCTATGGAAGGTTTGTTTGCCGTTGCCGGGCCTTCAATCTGCACAATCGTCCGCCCTTCGCCAATCGGCTGGATATCCGCATGCGGAAGCAGCTCATGAATCCGGGGAATCACCGTCAGCAGATCAATCAGAATCAGATTGCCGTCACTTTGCTCCGGCTGCAGCAGCAGCAGTGAATACAGCGGCTCCCGCCACTCCGGCTCGGTGATCAGAAAAGCTACATCGCGCAGCATCACACCTTTGCCTTTGGGCACGGTTACCCGGTTTTTGAGCTGTATATAAATGGCGGGAGCCGGGTGAGGATTGTCCATTGGCGGTGCCTCCTAAGGTTGTAGTGTGAAGCAGCTGAAGATGCAAGAATAACGGTAGTATGGGAGAAAAGGTTTATTTTTACTCTTTAACCCTGTAATTCATATTTATTGAGCCGGGCATCCGAAACCTTTCGTTACTACGGCCGTCTATATTAACAGTTATTTACATAGAGGGGATGAAAGGTTATGAAAAGAGTGCTGCATCAATCATTACATCTGGCTATAAGCGCATCTATTTTACTGGCATTCGCTGCTCCGCTTACAGCACATGCCGCAGAAGAAATTAATTATTATGATTCGTATATCAGCAAAACCAGCGGCGTCCAGCTCTATTCGGCGGGCCAAGTGGACGGAAACCAGTTTGTCGATGCCGTCATTGCCAGACAACCGGACGGAACCTACGCCAAATGGCAGGAGCATTTTCATTATTTCCGGAATTATGGCGGTGATGACCTGAAGTTAACGGGAACTGATGATCCGGAGCAAAGTTATGTGTACGATACCCGGAGTCAATCCATTCTGCGCAAAACCGCTTATACTCTGTCTCCGGACGGGCTTTGGGGATATCTGGAGCGCTCACGTTACCTCTTGATGCCAAATTCTCCGATGGGCAGCGGGTATGTCGGCAAATACCATGACTATTATCTTAAAAACATGAAGACAGGTGCCGTCTCGGTATATTATTCCACTCAGAGATACTACAGCGCCTATTGGCTGAACCAGCACACGCTGCTGGAGAGCGGGTACAATGAAGCTGCTAAACAGAATGTGATCAGTACTTATGATCCGTCCACCGGGGAACGGCATGAACTGCTGAAGGGCAGCATGTACAACCGGAACCTTAGTAAGGGAATCATCTATTATGTAAAAAACGAGCCGCAGCGCCTGCCCTGGGTCTATGACCTGAAGAGCGGAACGTCACGGCTGATCACTGACTACAGCGAACTCGAAACACTGTTTCCCGCTTCCCCCTCCTCCAGACCGGAAACAGCGCTGCCGCAGGATACAGTGCTGAAAGACCTGCCGGTCATCGAGATTCCTGTCTCCATGACATACGAATACAGTGTCAGTCTGGACGGACAGAACGCCGATGTATCTACCGTATTCTCCAGGGAGGGACAAGACTGGATTCCGGTGAAGCCGCTCGCTGCCGCGCTCGGGTGGAGCATTGAATCTGAGGACCGGGGCCACTTAAACGATCCCTCTGCCGGTTACAGCTTTGAGATCACAAGCGCCAGCAAGAGTGTAAAGCTTACCCCTGCGAACAGCTTCAATTCCGGAAACAGGCTGTACATCTCACAGGCGCAGCTGAAGCAGCTGGGTTATAACACCATCGTAATAACCCCATACCTGCAGCAGTAATAACGGCAGCAGGACGAGCCCCTCTCCGGATGCCGGACAGGGGGAGCCGGCCAAACGGACTAAGTCCGGTTCACTCGCACATTTGAGTCATCAGCCCTACAAAAAACAAAGAGGATGTCCCGGGCCATTGCGGCTCGCGGGAACATCCTCTTTTGGTGATACCGTAACCCTGGGGTCGTCCCCTCAGGCTGCGGCTATCCGTTGTTAATTCTGTTTGATAAGCTCAGCCTGATGTCCCTGACGGCTCTGCTGGCTCGAAATAAAGAACAGCGCCGTCCAGATCAGCGCAAAGCCGATAATTTGCGGCAGAGTCACAAGCTGGTGATATACAATCCAGTTAATCAGAATCCCTGTCATCGGAAAGCTGAGTTCAGCCAGCGTGGCTACAGAAGCCTTAGTTGTGTTCAGGCCCTTGTAATAGAGCAGCATGCTGAGCAATCCGGGCAGCAGAGCCTGCAGCAGGAGATTAATGGCAACAGCGGCCGAACCGCTGATTCCGCCGGTAATCTGCCACGGAGCTCCCTCCATGCTGGTGATCACGAATAAAAGCGGCAAAGCCAGAATAAAGCGCAGGGAAGTTACCGTTTCATATTTCATGGAACCCAGCAGATAGCGGCCCATGACAGTCGACCCGCCCCATAATGCGGCGGCGCCCAGCGCCATTAGACTGCCTACACCCATGAAGCTGTTCACATGGCCGAATGGAATCGTCCAGCCAAAGGTAAGCAGGTAAGTGCCTAATAGTGCAACAATGATAAGCGGTGCGAAATTCTTAGGCAGGCGTTCTTTAAGGATAGCAGCGGCGAGACCAATGGCGAAGAGCGGCTGCAGCTTTTGCAGCAGCAATACAGCATTGAAATCTCCGCTGGACAATGCTTTGGTGAACAGGATTGTAGCTATGGCCGAACCTCCCCATGACACAACCAGCAGGGCCCCGGCTTGACGAAGGCGGATCCCCTTCAGTTCTGCGCGCTGGCGCCACATTACAGGTGCAGCAACCAGGAAGAGCACAACATGCTCCAGCAGGACAATCTGTGAAGAGGTCAGGGATTTCAGCAGGATAATACGGAACAGCGGGTCAACACCCCATAGGGCTGCCCCCAGAACTACCAGCCAGAATCCGCTGCGCAGCGGTGCGGTACGGACTCCTTGAGATGAAGCAGATACATTACTCATCATTCATTCTCCTTGTCGATACAAACCCTCGATAAGAGACCAAAAGCCCCCGCGTCACCTGTAAACAGGGCAAACACCGGGGGCCATTATCAATAAAGACATCAGGGAATACACCCGCTGCCTTTACCTTATGATCCTCTCCCATCCGGACTTTACCGTCGGCTCTGGATTGTCACCAGATCAGTCGCTTTCCCTAGTAAAAGAGTAACGAGTCGCGGGCTTAGCTCACTTGGAACATCACCGCCGGTCAGGAATTTCACCTTACCCCGAGAATCTTGTATTCTGTTATTTTTTTCACAATCTCAGGATAACTCCGTTTCATGAATTCGTCTAGCCTTTTTATGAAAATATACGCATTTTTTTCATCGTACGATCATTTTTATGAGAAAATGCATCATTTCGTAATTACACGAACTGCATAGTTTGGCAGAAACGGAGCCTTGTTATAGAATAAGATACGAATACACTTTTTATCCATATTATAGTAACCCTAACGGAGGACGCTGTGAAAAGATCATTTGAAACCAAGCTCTTATTCTCTATCCTTGCCTTGGCCGTCATCACAATCATAGGCTTCATTGCTTATATCATGGCTACATTTACCGTAGGTATGCTGTTCTATGCACCGCTCGTCCTCGCCGCTTCGGCCGGGCTTGCAGTATTCGCTGTAATCTCTATCTTTGAACTCTTCAGCAAACGGTTCCGCCTGACCGCGCTCGCGGCTTTTGCCGGAATCTGCCTGCTGAGCGTAGCAGGTCATGAGATCAGGCAGGCTTATGTGAACAGTCTTGCCGAAGTAAGGGAGCAGGAGGTCAATCTGTTCCAGTACGCACCTTTTGAAGTAAATACCAAAGCCGCCAGTCTGGATCAAAAGGCAGCCTATCATATTCAGGAACAAATGCCCCGGCTGGACGGCGCAACTGCGCTTTACCCGTTGTATTCCGCCTTTGCCCAAGCCGTGTATCCGCCTGATACGTATAATCACAGCATTTACGAGGTCGGTAATGATCTCGTGTTATGTACCACCACCACCGAAGCCTACAAACGGCTGATTAAAGGAGATGCGGATATCATCTTTGCTGCGGCCCCCTCTCTTGCCCAGACCAAGCAGGCGAAGCTGGCAGGCCGTGAGCTGAAGCTTACCCCTATAGGACGTGAAGCATTCGTCTTCTTTGTCAACAAGCGCAACCCGGTTAACGGACTGACCACTGAGCAAGTGAAGGATATCTACTCCGGCACACTGACGAATTGGAAGCAGGTCGGCGGCAAGAAGGCGTCCATCCGGGCGTTTCAACGGGACGAGAACAGCGGCAGCCAGACCATGCTTGAGAAAATCATGGAGGACCGGACGCTGATGAGCCCCCCGAAGGAGAATGTTGCAGACGTCATGAGCGGGATTATCAGCCTGACCGCCAGCTACCGCAATTACAATAATGCACTCGGCTTCAGCTTCCTGTTCTACGCCTCGGAGATGAACGCCAGCGATGAGATTAAGCTGCTGGAGATCGGGGGCGTACCTCCCGCCAAGGAGAGCATCCGCAGCGGGGCGTACCCCTTCGCAGCAGAGTTCTACGCGGTAACTGCGGGAAGCACCAACCCCAATATTGAGCCATTTCTGGAGTGGATTCTGTCCCCGGAGGGACAGGAGCTGGTCGAGAAGACGGGTTATACCCCGGTGAACTAACTTTTGCGGGCTGCACATTCCTTATTCGGTGGCTTGCGGTGAGACTCAACCTAAAAAGCAGCAGTCCTCTTGCCGGGGAACCAGACTCTCCGGTAAGGGCTGCTGCTCTTTTCATGATCAATAAAGTACTTATCTTTGCCGTAGTTGGGCCAATTCTGCGGAATGAGGGGCACTTCTGCTCCTCATTCCCTCTTCCCGCCCATTTTCGGCGAATTCAGGGGCACTTCTGCCCTTCATTCCCGTTTCTTGCCCACTTTCGGCGAATTCAGGGGCACTTCTGCCCCTCATTTCCGCTTCCTGCCCACTATCGGCGGATTCAGGGGCACTTCTGCTCCTCATTCCCTCTTCCCGCCCACTTGCGGCGAATTCAGGGGCACTCCTGCTCCTCATTCCGGTATGTCGCGTCTTCTTGAAATCAAGAGCCGCGTTCACCCTGCGTAATGCTCAAAAATCCGTCTGCGCTTCTCTCCGTCCGGATCGTTCACTACACGCGAGACCTGATCGAACAGCAGCGTAGCACGCTGCTCCGGTGTGTACTGCGGCCATGCGAGTTCCGGTGCAGACGGATCACCGTAGTGAGCAAAGGCGGTCCAGGCTCTCTGCATCGCTTCGGCCACACCTGCCATCTCAGGCGTAACTGTCAGGCCGTATTGCTTCAGCAGCGGCAGGTTGTTGAACACGTAGAGAATTTCCGCTCCGTGTATGGCCTTCTCCAGCAGCGGATGGCCGGTGACGGTCCAGTCGAACCGGTACATCCAGACCGGAGCGTGATCCAGCTGCTTCTCCGCGAACGAAATGGAGCTGGCCCAGAAGAACAGATCGGTCAGCACTTCAGCTTGCCCTTCCCAGGTTTTGCTGTAATCGGAGGTCAGCTCTGAGAGGTCTTCGATGCCCATCAGCAGCTCCAGCGACTTGAGTGAGCGGTCGAAGCTTTCGCCTGCCTGCCCTTCACGGAAGAACAGATTGCCTTCATGGAGATTCGTCCCGATCAGCAGCGGGATGCCGCTTGCCGCTCCTTCGCGTACCGCCTGCGCAGGTTCTACCGGCAAGGTCAGCGGCTCAATAACCGGCTGGAAATACATGCTCAGCGAATTCCCGGACAGCTTGTACGCCATCCGTCCGGCCGCTTCCATGATCTGCTGCGCGGGCAGTGTATGCAGCAGCTGCGTGTCACCGCCGGGCTGTAGACCGAGCTCTGCCAGGAAGGCTGCCGCAATCTGTTCCCCCTGCTGACCGCTCAGGCTCTGCCCCGCACCGCTCTCCATAATTGCACGCGAGAACAGCCCCTTGGCCGCCGGCATCGCCAGCAGCGCGGCAATACTCATGCTGCCTGCTGATTCCCCAAACACTGTAACATTCCCGGGATCACCGCCAAATGCGGCGATATTCTCCCGCACCCATTCCAGCGCGGCAATCTGGTCCAGCAGTCCAAGATTGGAGCCAAGCCCCGCGCCCAGCGGGGACAGATGCATGAATCCTAGCGGACCGAGCCGGTAATTCACCGTAACAAGCACAACCCGGCCGCTTGCCGCCATGTTGGCACCGTCAAACATCGGCTGGCTGCCGGCACCGGTAACAAAGGTGCCCCCATGAATCCAGACCATGACCGGCAGGGCATCCTCCTGCGCTGCTGCAGGTGACCAGACATTCAGGTACAGGCAATCTTCAGAGTACACCGGATTGCTGCCGCCAAAGCGCGTACCGCTGGTACTTACCGGCTGAAGGCTGACCGGGCCGAATTCCTTCGCCTCCCTTACAGCATTCCAGGGTTCCGGCGGCTGCGGTGCACGAAAGCGCAGCTCTCCGACAGGAGGGGCAGCAAACGGGATTCCGCGCCAGACATTCACTCCGCCGCTCTGTTCTCCCTGCACCTGCCCATAGGCTGTAGTCACTAATTGTCCTGTCATTACACTCATCCTTTTCGCTTTATTCCTCAGCTTTTTCTTCAATCACTTTATAGAGTCCGGAGCGGAAACGGAACCACTGGAAGATATGGGTAACCACTACTTTGAGTACGGCATAACCCGGTACCGCGAGAATGATGCCCAGTACCCCGAACATTTTACCGGCAAAAATAATTACAAAAATAATCGTGATCGGATGAATCTTCAGCGTTTTACCCATGATCTGCGGAGAGATAAACTTCCCTTCGATCAGCTGGACGGCAGTCCAGACAATCACCATCTTGAGCAGCATAAACGGCGAGGTTACCATGGCTACCACCAATGCAGGCGTAATCGCGATCGCTGGTCCCAGATAAGGGACTACCGCAGTACAAGCGGCAACGATAGCAAGTACCAGGGAATACTCCAGCCCGATGATCAGATAACCAATATAGAGCAATGCACCGATACAGCAGCTGACAATAATCTGCCCGCGGATGTAGGATGCCACCTGACTGTTCATTTCCTGCATGACCATCCGGGACTGCGGCTGCAGTGCAGTAGGAATGAACCGCATCAGGTAGTCGGGCAGTCTTTTGCCATCGCGCAGCAGATAGAACAGAATGAACGGCGTAGTCACCACTGCCAGGACAATCTCTGTCAAAGTGCCTACAAAGCTGCCTACGCCACTGGCGGCATTATTGATGAACGAGGTGCCCCAGGTAGTCACCTTGCCGGTGATATCACTGAGATCCGTACCCACACTTTCCTGAATCTTTCCGAAAAATTCACTGCCCGTCAGATGTAGGAATTCCTCCTGAATCTGCGCGCTGTATATCGGGAAATTGTCGATCAGCCCCATCAGCTGGGTACGGATAATCGGAATAACCATCAGCAGGATCAGTGTAATAATTCCGGCTATTACGAGGTACATCGTAACAATTCCGTAAGCGCGCTTCACCTTGCTTCTCCGCTCCAGGCGGTCAACCAGCGGATTCAGCAGGTAATAAGCAACTCCCGAGAGAAGCAGCGGCGCTGCCACTGTATGCAGAAGCACTGACAACGGTTTGAATATAAACGGAATCTTGGAGAATACGAGCACGGTAACACCAATCAGTAACGCAATTAAAAGCCCCACGACAAACTTGTTATTCAGAAAAAACTTTTTGAATTTATCCGGCCAGACCTGACGTCTATCCATATACTGCCGCCCCCCTGCTGCAACACTTACGATATAAGTGTGATTAATTGCACTTTGTATTAGCATAGTCAACACGGAGGCTGCAAGTCAAATTTTCTGCCCCGCCAAAAAAGCTCTAGTGCAGTGAAGACTGCAGGCCGACCAGCAGACATTCCACCAAAGCCAGGGAGTTCAGCGAAACCGTCTCAACATTGCTCTCAAAAGCTTCTACGCTATCCTCATCCGCATGATCTGAAATGGAGCGGATTACAACAAAGGGAATGCGGTTCACACTCTGTCAGGATCGCTGCAGGCAGGTCGTGATGCACCACCTGAGCCGACAGATAATATCCCTGCAATTCAGGCTGTCATCCAGCCCTCCCGCAGCTCCGGTAAGAAGGCCAGCGGCTCAGCGCAAATAACAGCCATTATTAATATCAAACGTCGCCCCGGTGTATGCTCTCGCTTTGCGGCTTAGCATAAACACCACCGTATCCGCAATATCCTCTGCCAGCAGCGGTTCCAGGATTAGTTGATGCTCCTGATATTCCTGCTGCCTCCAGGCCGGGATATGCCCCATCATCGGAGTGCTGGTCATCGTCGGGGCAACAGCATTCACCCGGATATGAGGGGCAAAGTTCATGGCGCAGCTTTTGGTCAAGCCGAGAACAGCTGCCTTGGTCAAGCCATACACAGCATCTGAGCTGCCTTCCTGACCGGAGACGGAGGCCATGTTGACGATGACGCCTGTCTGCTTCCTGTCCAACAGCAGGCGCCCGAAGCCCTGCGAGAAATAGACATATCCCTTGATATTGATATCCATTACCCTACTTATATCTTCGGGGGTATACTCCAGCAGACTGCGCCCCAGATATATGCCTGCATTATTGACCAGACCGTTAACCTCAGCATGTTCTTGCTGTATGTATGCGAAGAATTGCTCCACCTCGCTGTATTTGCTCACATCCACCCGGAAGGAGCAGAGCTTATCCGAACCCGCCTCGGCCTTCAGTTCCTCAAGCCCCCGGCCATCCAGATCACAGGCAATCACTTCAGCACCTTCCTGCAGACTAAGCATTACGATAGCCTTACCGATTCCCGAAGCGGCCCCGGTCACAATTATTTTCATTCCCTGCAGCATTCTTAGACACTCCCTCACCTGTATTCTCCACCGGAAGAACCGGCTTACTGAAACCGCAAATCAACAATACTGCCGGTCCGCTCAAAACCGATCGACTGATAGACCTTGTTGGAATCCGGGTTTGCAGCATCGGCATAGAGCATAGGAGTAATGCCCTTGCCCAGCAGCTCAGCACACAGCTCTGCTACAGCAGCACTGGCATAGCCCTGCTTACGGCAGTCCTGCGGAGTGAACACTTCATTAATCCGGGCATGTCTGGAGGACAGATGGGCCAGATTCGCCATGGACACGGGCCTATCCTGTACCATCCACAGGCGGAGCTTGCCCGATTCCGTAATATCTCTTGCGTAGCCGAGGAAATTCTCAGATGCATTCTCGGTGCCGAACGCATCCTTCACAAAGCCGGCCAAATAGTCTGCAATGACCGGGATATAGCCAGCATCTGCCTGCAGCAGCTTACCGCTGACATTAGCGGGCTTCTTCACCTGCGGGCAATGATAGGCTTCCATGATCATATGGTCATGATACAGCTTGCCTGTATTCTCACAATAAGCCTCTGCAAACAGCCTGCCTGTCTCCTTAGTCCCGTTAACCCCTGACAATCCGTGGCCCTTCAGCCGCTCCACAAGCTGGCGAACCAGGGCTCTGCGCTGATCTGCACCTACCTCCGGTGCAATCCATAACCAGGGGTTATGCCCCTCCGTGTGCGCAAAGATCAGATGATCCTCGGCTGTCTTGATCCGGAGCGATTCCGGGTTTCCGGTGATAAGGTGAAGGAGATTATATTCCACCTCTTCCTGTAAGAACGCTTCGCTGTGCAGCACACGGTCATCCGGCTCGAAATCCACAAACATCCCGCTTCCCCCTTACTCTATCTTTTCTATCCATCATAATCCTCCGTCTGACAAAAATAAACAATCCTCCACCGAAAATTTTCCAGTGGAGGACTGCATTGTTCTTTCATATTTTATTTCTTCTTTTTACCCTTTGCCCCTTTTTCAATTGCGGCTTTCAGTCCTTCATCATAAGTGTAGAGAACATTCTCTTCCAGCCGTTCACCCTTCAGCACCTTGCGTACCAGGCTTTTGGCTGATTTGGGGGTGATATCCCTGTACCATACGCCTTCCGGATATGAGATGACTACACACGCATCCGAACATCTTCCGTTGCAGCGGGTTACTGTAGTATGAATCAGGCTATCTGCCCCTTGCTTCCCGATTTCATCCTCTATCGCGTCAGCGACCTCTTCCCCCTTATGCTTCTTGCAGTCGCTTCCGTTACAGATCAGCAGATGGCTGACCGTCCCTTGCAGATTCCAGGTCGTCATGGAATTCCCGCCCCCTCTAGTACAACAATACCCTGTTTGTCTGTCTCCCTAAACTCTACTTACCAATCAGAGGATCGTCAATAGGGGGAAAGACTGTTATACTGTATTGAGAATGATTATCACCCAAGAAAAGAGTGACTCTGAACATGCATAAACCACCTACCGGCAGTTCATTGCCTTATCCTCATAGTTTTTATGTCCCGGTGCGGATTGCTGCACTGGACAAAGCCGCTTCTAACCGGGGAAATTCCAGCCCGCCCTTCTCTTCCCTGCTGATTATAGTTACCGGAGGCAGCGCAACGATGGAGTGGGATGGAGCGCTTACCCGTGTGTCCAGCGGCAGTACCTTGTGCTGTGACAGCTCCGCACACATCATCCTGCAGCACAGCCATAACCTGCAGGGGGTGTGGATCGAATATATCACACTCTCCGGCACCAGCCATCCTTCCAGCCCGCTGAACAACGGTGTACCGCTCCGCAGCTGTGCGCCCCGTATTTGCGCGGTGGCGTCGCGGCTGCTGGGCAGCTGGAGCCAGCCGGAAGAGCATCAGCCTTTTGCAGTGCAGCAGCTGTTCACAGAACTGCTCACTGAGCTGTATCACAGCGCTGCTGAGAATACGGAGCCGGTGCTTCATTGGCTGGACCGTGTATTGCAATATATAGAATCCCATTATAATGAGGACTTAACGAGAGGGCAGGCGGCAGAGCTTGCCGGAGTTACCCCGGAGCACTTCTCCCGCGCTTTCCGCAAATCCACCGGTCAGACCTTTAATGAATATGTAACACTGCTGCGCATCCGCAAAGCCCAGCAGCGCATTCTGACAGGAGCCCCGAATCTGAGCACGCTGGCACTTGAAGTCGGTTATGGTGAAGGCACCTATTTAAGCCGCAAGTTCAAACAGGTCGTGGGCCTTTCTCCTGCAGCCTATCACAGCAAGAATAAATCCGTTGTATCGCTGAACTTCAATCACACGGCCAGCCTGCAGGCGCTTGAGGTTGTTCCCCGGCTCGGAGTATATTCGGCTTGGATGGAGAGGCTGCAGCCTATTCCGTCCAAGCATAAGCTGCTAAATGAAGGAAGCAGCTCCACAGGTCTATATGAACGCTTGTCTTCTGCCCGGCCGGATGTGATTATCAGCTACTCCCTGCCTGACAAGAATAAGCAGCTGATGTCGTTAGCTCCGGTTATTGAAATCCCCTTTATGCAAATGGACTGGCGGGAACAATTCCGGCTGATTGCAGAGGTCACCGGCCGCAGACCACAGGCGGAAGCCTGGCTGAATGTCTATGACGAACAATGCCACGCGGCCAACCAACAGCTCAACCGCCGGATCGGTCCCCGGGGAACCGCAGTCGTCTGGGAGATTGGCAGGGACGCTGCATACTGCTTCAGCAGCAGCTATGGCCACGGATCTCAGATTCTGTATAATGATCTGGGCTTCCGGCCCCCAAGCAGCCTTGTAAGCGAGGGACTCCTCCGCCAAGGTTATCTGGAGGTTGCCTTCAGTGACGTCGCCGGCTACCCCGCGGATCATATATTTATTACCTGCAGCGCCGGAACGGCCGAGATGCGGGAGCCGCTCCGTTCCTTTCTTCATCGTGCAGTACAGCAGAATCAGGCGTCCGCTTCCGGCAGCAGAATCTATTTCCTGAATCAGCCTGCCATGTTCTACGGATTTGATCCGCTCTCTTCCGAAGCCCAGCTCAGGGTGCTCCTGCAGGCGCTGACATCATAAATTTACATAGCCGGACATCACATTCAGCCATAGTGTAAACAGGACAAAATCTGTAAAGTGTTATTGAGAATGATAATCGTTCTACATAAGGAGGCATACATCTTGAAAAAACCGTATTCAAGCCCTAATTCCCGGAAACAATGGATCATCTTCCCGTTGCTGCTGGCACTGACGCTTCTTGCCTCAGCTTGTGGAAACAACACATCCAATAATAGCACCGGTTCTGCTGCTGCTAATGCTACAGAAGCTCCTGCTTCGTCCCCGCAGCCGGAGACTCCTGCCGCAACCGCAGCTCCCGCCTTCAAAACAGTAACAACTGTAAATGGAGATATTGAAGTGCCGACAGCACCGCAGCGGATTGTTGCCGAAGAGTATCTGGGCAGCCTGATTGCTCTGAATACAATCCCCGTGGGTGCTCCCGGACTGACGCTGGAGAATATGTATTTCAAAGAATCACTTACCGGAGTCACCGATACCGGCACTTACGGAAAGATGTCACCGGAGAATATTATCGCCCTGAACCCGGACCTCATCATCTCCGGCAATGCCGACAGCTATGAAACACTGAGCCAGATTGCCCCTACCGTCATTGTGCCGTACGGTGATCTGAAGGATGCCCACGCGGAGCTGACTTATTTCGGCAAGCTGCTGGACAAAGAGCAGGAAGCTACAGACTGGCTGGCAGATTATGATAAGCGTATCGCCGCAGCCAAGGCCCGTGTGGATGCAGCGATTCCCGCTGAGGCCACCTTCAGCATCCTGGAGCATGCCGACAAGTCCACCTGGGTATATGGGGACAACTTCGGACGGGGCGGACAGCCGGTCTATCAGGCACTGGGACGGAAGCCGCCAACCGAAGTGGCTGCTGAAATAATGGAGAAGCAGTGGGCAGAATTATCCGCCGAGACACTGGGCAAATATGCTGGTGATTTTCTCGTTGTGACCGATAATACACAGACTGTAGAAGACTTCCAGGCAGATCCGATCTGGGGCAGCCTGCCTGCTGTCAAGAACGGACACATCTATGTATGGAAAGAAGAACGTTCCTGGTATTATGATCCGATCGCCGTTCTGGCACAGACAGAAGAGCTTGCGGACTGGCTGACTTCGGGGCAATAAATGAATGTTCCTGAAGCTGTCTGGGCAGCCTTAACCGGCTCCCGGCAGCTTTTTTTGCTGATTACTCCTTCCATAAATGGAGATAATACCTGTAGCCCGCCTGCCGGAACCGGCAAATCAGCTTGCGGAGCCTAAGGAGCATCGCCCATGAAAATTCTCGCTATTTATGTCCTGTTAGCCGTCATCACCTTGCTAATGCTCACACTGGTTGATGTCTTATCAGGAATCAGCGTGAGTGCATCGTTGCATTCTCTTTCGGTAATCTTTGCCACAACCACACTGCAGGAAACGATCTGTGTGGTGATCTTCCTGGCACTCCCTTTAATCCAGGTTGTCGCCGGCGCCCTCAAACGCAGCCGCTAATCTCCAGCGAAACTTAACGGTATAGGCCGAATCTGCGCCGGATACGGTGAACAAGAAACAGCAGAACAGGAATATACGCACAGAATACCGGCAGGATATTCTCCAGAAAAACCTTCCCTTCACTCATATGCACCGGATAATTCTCTGCACTGACGAAAGAGCTGAACAGCATGACCACCGCCGCCGGAATCACCAGTTTTTGGGAATCGCGGACCTTGAAGAGATCGGCAGTTATGGCCACAGCAGCATAGCAATAAACAGTCATCTTGAAGAACACCCCGATAATGAGTGTAAGCATAACAAGTGCATCCAGACGCTGGATGAAGTTGGCTACATTCACGAGTGTGATGGTGGTAAACATCGGAAAGGTTGTCCGGCTGTAGAGGTTCTCTCCGAGCACTCCCATCTCAATGGCATGGGTGAAGCTAAGCAGACAGGCGCTTAAGGTGATGGCCACGATGCCGGTTTTCTTAATCTTCCTTGATTTGTTAAAGTGCGGAAGTATAGTCGTGAAGCACACGACCTCCCCGAACGGAAAAATCCAAATGTTAGGGTAGGCAGAGCCCAGAGCCTCCCAGAGATCATTGATATGAATTGGAAACAGGTTCTTAAGCTCCACCAGTCCGGCAGCAATGACAATAAAAATACAAATCAATCCCATGACGATTATGATCCAGAAGAAAATCTCCGCCGTTCTGGCGAATACCTCGATTCCCTTACTCAGGATGTACATTACCGCAATAATCATGATGGAATCAATAATAAGAATCGGAGTTTTGTCGTATGAAGCTGAAATTAACAGATCCCCCGCTTCACGCAGATTTCTGGAGCCGTTATAGAGCAGCACCGGGAGAAACAGCAGGCCTACTACCCAGCCTATCCAGGGGCCGAGAATCTTACGGGCATAACCGCTGATGATCAGATCCGGGAACTGCTGATACAGATGTGTAAACACCAGATAAAGCAGAATGCCCCCTGGGAGCGCCATCAGGATGGAGAGCCAGACCGCATGCCCGCTCTCCAGGCCCACGGGTACAACCAGCGCCGTTCCAAGCTCAAACAGCACAATCAAGGCAAAAAGCTGACTGGGGCCGATCGCTTCTTTTCTCATAAACCTATTCACCTTATTTCTGCATTAAAAGCTGATTATTCGGGAGCAGGGTGATACGGCTTCAGGCTCATCCCGGTACTGCGGATGTACGCCTCCACATGGAGATCCAGCTTCCCTTGAGCGAAGATATGACCCCAATTCTTATCTAGTGAAGCCCAGCCTTGGGGATCGCTGCGCTTCAGTTCATTACCGAAGTTAAAAATATCGCTCTCCATCTGCTGTGCCATCTGCAAGGCCTGCTTCACTTCGTTACCGGTCTGCTTCTGCAGCTCCTGTTCAAGCTTCACAATTTCTTCCCTCTTGCTGAGGTCAACGAACCCATCCGTTTCATTCACAATTCCTTCTTCACTTATACTTACATGAAAGACCGGCAGGCCGTCCTGAATATCAATCTTCACCTTCGTTCTTGAATACACAATATTGACGGCAATTGACTCTTTCTTATCCGCAGAATCAATATTGATTATAGTTTCTTCTATCCGGTTAAGCAGCCACTCCGTACCCCGTGCTTCCGAATCCTTCATCCAGTAGATCAGTTTGCCCTCTCTAAAAGCACCAAGTCCATGCATAACAGTCCCAGCATGTGACACGGTTTGTTCCAGATTGGATTTCTTCATGCCTTCAGAAGCATTCCCTTGAATAGACACTCCATTAATCGTCAGATCCCCTTCGCCCGTTATGCCGTTAATAATATCAAATACGTCGATCGTCCGGTTCTCTCCCCATACTCTCGAGGTATTCTGCGTCTTTTTGACCAGTCCCAAAGAAGGCAGACTTTCTATTGCAGTTAATATCTTCAGAACAGATGCTGCATCGTTGTTGCGGGCAACAAGCACTGCCGAATTGAGTCTGAGCTCATGCGACCGCTCAAAGATGTCAAATACATCGTTAATTCCGCTCCGGGCCAGGGACTCTCCCAGGACAACAAGCTGGGTGTGGGCAAAAAAAAGCTGGCGCGTTGCCCGCTTGGAGGCCTTGCGCAAAGCACCGAAAATTGTACGGTCGGTAGCAGAAACAATCACAATGGAAGGCTCTCCCGCGCTTGCTCCAAAACCTGTAGCCGTTGAGGATGGATTGACCAGCTGAAATGTCACCTTGAATTCATTGGTTTCCGGTACCAGATCTATACCGATGCCGCTGACGATAGCCAGGTCATTTAATTCTCTGCTGTTCCAGCAGCCGCTCAGCATCAGCACAATGACTCCCATAGAAATCACGCGCATAACGCCTTTAATGTTCATAGGAGTTCCTCTTTGCAGTTTTTTTGCCGGGGGCTGTGGAGCTGTTGCCTTTGTTCAGCAGCCGTTTGCGGATCTTCATAAAAGTCAGAGGAGAGCGGAGAAAGGTGTCCTTCTGATTCTCCGGCACAAACGGACCCATAGGCGACATATACGGCACTCCAAGTGAACGCAGGCTGCACATATGTGCAATTAGCATGATGGTAAAGATGGCGATCCCATACAGCCCCATAAAGGCAGCGATGACCATAATGACAAACCGCAGCATCCGGATGGAGAGTGCCATATTGAAGGCCGGAGTGGCGAAGCTGGAGATACCTGTAAGCGACACAACAATAACCATGGCCGGAGAAACAATACCCGCTTGAACCGCTGCAGTCCCTAACACCAGACCTCCGATAATAGAAACCGTCTGACCGATCGGAGACGGCATACGTACACCTGCTTCGCGGATGATCTCAAAGGTAACCTCCATCATGACGGCTTCCACGAAAGCAGGGAAAGGTACCCCCTCCCGCTGCGAGGCCAAATTGATCAGCAGCGGTGTCGGAATCATCTCCTGGTGGAAGTTAAGCGCCGCCACAAAGATTGCAGGCCCATATAAAGAGATAAGCAGGCACAGGAACCGCAGCAGCCGGATCAGTGTTGAGATATCATAACGCTGATAGTAATCCTCCACGGTATGAAAGAACATAAAGAAGGTAGTCGGGGCAATCAGTACAAACGGTGTGCCGTCCACAAAGATGGCAATCCGTCCGTCCAGCAGGTTTCCCGCCACACTATCCGGCCGTTCCGTATTATAGAGTGTCGGAAATGGAGAATACTTGTTATCTTCAATAATCTGCTCAATGTAGCCTGATTCCAGAATTGAATCCACCTTGATCTCCTGAAGCTTTTTTTTGAATACCTTGATCGTCTCTTCATCTGCAATCCCATGGATATACATTATGGTGATATCGGTGTGGGTCACATCGCCAAGCTTCATCGTTTCGGTCCAGAGATCGGGATTCTTGATGATTTTGCGGACCAGGGCGATATTGGTACTAATGGTCTCCGTGAAGCTTTCTTTCGAGCCGCGGATCGCCACTTGAGTTGAAGCCTCGGATACCGCTCTAACCTCGCCGCCGCAGGTGCTCCCGCTCACCGCTTCACCGAGTCCGTCAACCAGAATAATCGTGTCCCCCGACAGCAGCGCTTCAAGCAATCCATTGATATCTTGAACCAGCTTCTCTTTGCCGATGCTTAGCGCATTGTCTTTAATATAGGAATACACTTCGGCTGTTGTTGCTGCTAGTAGTACATCGTCATTCAAAGATTCGAAGGACATCACATGGGAAATGAAATGGTCAACCATTTCTCTGTCCGTAATACCAATCATATATACCGCAGCTACCCGGGCCGTCCGATTAATGAGTTCATAAGTACGTATGATAAGATCCGGGCTGTTCCCCAGCCTGGCTTTAATTTGAGTAATATTCTCTTCCAGATCAGGAGAGATAGGCGGATTGTGGGGTTTCCCGCCAGCGCTGTCCACTGTTTGTGCGGCTTGGCCGGATTTTTTGGTTGTCTTATCCATAAACAGCACCTCCTGCACTTACTATTCGCCCGCTATCCTTTTTTTATGCAGCTTATGGAATGTGTGAGGAACGCGGGGCTAAGCTGCGCCAGAGCAAAGCTTACTCAAAAAAAGGCTGCTCCCCGCACGGAATCTCCCGTGTAAGGAACAGCCTATATGTGTTTAGACTAGTGATCATCCACTACGCCAAGCGCCTTGTTCTTCTCCTTAAACCGGTCGTTATGCGAGGAGACATAAGCCACCTTATCCGCTTCAGGGTCCATGTACAGCTTCGCGCTGTTGAGGGCAAGCACCGCATCCGTGAACGTTCCGGCAATCAGTCTTACCTTACTGTCATAATCTACGAAATCTCCCGCAGCAAAGATACCCGGCAGATTCGTTTCGAGCTTGCCGCTGACCTTGGCCCACCATTCCCCCATGTCCAGTCCCCAATCCTTCAACGGACCGAAATCACTCTTGAGGCCGTGGTTGACAATAACGGCATCCACTTCAAGCTGCTCACTTTCACCGGATTCGATATGGCTGATCGTAACCTGGTCAATCTGCTCGCCATTGCTGCTGTGCAGCTGGTTAACCGCATAGGGTACACGTACATTCACAGAGGAATCTTTCATGCGGACGATATTCTTCTCATGGCCGCCGAACCGCTCCCGGCGGTGCACGATGGTCACACTGGCGGCAATCCCCTCCAGTTCATTCGCCCAATCTACGGCGGAGTCTCCGCCGCCCGAGATCAGAACCCGCTTGCCGCGGAAGGGCTCCAGCTCCTGCACCGTATAATGCAGGTTCGTCACTTCATAGCGGTCTGCGCCTTCAATCTCCAGTTTCGCCATCTGCAGAATACCGTAACCGATGGTGAGAATAACGGTCCGCGTCCAGTGCTGCTCACCGGTCGCCGAGGTCAGGATATAAGTCCCGTCCTCCTGGCGCGCCTGATGCACAATCTGCTGCCCGAACACAATGGTCGGATCGAAGGTCCGCGCCTGCTCTGCCAGCTGGTCTATTAACTTACGGCAAAGCGTCGGTGTAACACCTCCGACATCCCAGATCATTTTCTCGGGATAGATCAGCATCCGTCCGCCCAGCTCTTCCTTCGCTTCAATCAGCTTCGTCTTCAAATCTCTCATTCCGCTATAAAAAGCCGTATACATACCTGCGGGGCCACCGCCAATTATCGTTACATCATATAATTCCATGGATTCGTTCATTTGTTTCCCTCCAGCTTCTAGGTGTATTTAAGATTTGGTCCGGGCCAGCAAATACAGAAAGTAAGGAGCGCCGATAACGGCAACAACGATACCGGTAGGTATCTCAGACGGCTGCAGAATCCGGCGGCCGATCGTATCGGCAGTGATGACGAGCAGCGCGCCGAGCAGCGCTGAAGCGGGAAGCATCAGCTGATGCTTCGGTCCCACGAGCCTTCTGGCCAGATGCGGGCCGACCAGTCCGACGAAGCCAATCCCGCCGCTTACCGCTACGCTTGAAGCGGCAAGTCCGACCGCCGCTGCCAACAGGCGGAACTGCTCCCTGGTGACATGGGCACCCAGACCGGTAGCCGTCTGCTCGCCCAGATTAAGCACATTCATGACCCTTGCCTTATAGATGACGTAGGGCAGGAGGATCACAATCCAGGGAAGCAGGGACAATACAAATTTCCAGCTGGTGCCCCAGATGCTGCCCGCAAGCCACGTGGCTACGAATTGATATTTGTCCGGATCGAGGCGAAGCGTCAGCACAATCATCGCTGCACTCATCCCTGCCGCAACTGCGACACCGGTGAGCAGCAGACGGATCGGCGCAATTCCCTGATGCCGCTTATAGGCCAGGCTGTAGATCAGTGCGGCAGTAAATGCCGCCCCGACAAACGCAACTACCGGCAGCAGGTAGACAGGTGCCGCAGAGGTCGTCGGATAGAAGGACACCATCAGCATGACCATCAGTCCGGCTCCGGCATTAATGCCGAGGATCCCCGGGTCGGCCAAGTCATTGCGGAAGACCCCCTGCATCACCGCTCCGGAAACTGCCAGTGCAGCTCCAATCAGGATGGAAATTACAATACGCGGCAAGCGGAATTGGAACAGAATCAATTCCTGCTTGTCCGTCCCCTTGCCGAACAGCGTATTCAGCAGCTCAAGCGGAGTTAAACGTATGTATCCTGTATTCACACTTATAATGAACATGATAATAATCAGTACAGCCAGCACACTAAGTACAGTCAGACCATGCTTACGCCTTGTTTCTTCGAAGGAAACCACTCTGGTTCTCTGCATCTTTACAGCTCCCTTCTTTCTTTGCGGGCCAGGTACAGGAAGAATGGAACCCCGATCAGCGCTATAATTGCTCCTACTGGCGTTTCATGCGGCGGGTTGATCATCCGGGCAGTCAGATCCGCCCCTACCACGAGCAATGCACCCAGCACGGCGGAGCAGGGAATAATCCATCTGTAATCCACACCTACAAGATAACGTGTCAGATGGGGAATAATCAGCCCGACAAACCCTACCGCTCCTACTACAGCCACCGAAGCGCCAGCCAGAACCAGGACGACTAAGGCCCCGGCCAATTTGACCAGACCGGTCCGCTGTCCCAGTCCTCTGGCGATATCTTCCCCCAGACTGAGCATCGTAATGGAACGGGACAGGATAATCGCCCCGATGAGTGCCGCAATCACCCAGGGATACATGACCTGAAGCTGGAACCATTTCGTTCCGGCCAAGCCGCCTGCATACCAGAAGGCGAGGTCTTGTCCGATTTTGAAATACAGCGCCACGCCTTCACTGAGTGCCGAGAGCAACGCACTGAAGGCGGCTCCGGCCAGTACCAGCCGGGCCGGGGTAAGTCCGCCTTTGGCCAGTGAACCGATGCCATAGACGATACCGGCGCCGGCTCCGGCCCCGATGAAGGAATATAGAATAAGATACATAAACGATAAATTCGGAAAAAAAGCAAAGCAGATGGCCAGCGCAAAACCCGCCCCCGAGTTAATGCCCATTAGTCCAGAATCCGCAAGCGGATTGCGGGTCATTCCCTGCATGATCGCTCCCGCCACTGCGAAGCTGGCTCCGACCATCACGCCGCCGAGAACCCGCGGAAGCCTGAGCTCGCGGATAATCTGATGCTCTGTAATATCCGGATTGAAGTGAAAAACTGCTGTCCACACGACAGAAAGCTTAATATCTGCTGCCCCAAACGATACTGAAACAGCGATGCCCAGCGCCAGCGCAATCAAACCGCCAATAAGGATCAGCGTTGCCGCCCAAGGGCGCGAACGTAGTTTGAGCGGTTCTGCTCTCTGATCAAGCCCATTCCTGGACACTGCCTGTTGATTCATGACTGTCACCCGTTTTCTATGAAATTGATTCTCATTATCATTGTAATATTGTAAATGAATTTGTCACTGTTTGGCAATGGACAAATATAAACCTGTACATAGAAAGTCTCTAATCATCCATTTCGCGCAGAATATCCGGTATGAAAAAAGACAACCTGTATCCCGATTACATCCCGCAGGGGATGTATCTGGAGAGTCAGGTTGCCTTGTTCCATTGCTGCTGAATAGGCGGAAATGTCCGGGGCTTTCGCACTATACATTCTGAAGCGTACCGCCGAATAGTCTGCGGATATATCCCTGCAGCTTGCCGATATGCGGCACGAAGGTGCTTTTGTCATACACATAATTAGACTGGCTGACCAGCTGTGAATAGATCAGAAACAGAATAGCTGCGAGCTCGCGGTCAATCTGCTTCTCATGCTCAATCAGCAGATACGTTTCATCCAGCGCCTCGTATAACTGAAGCAGGGCAGCTTCATTAATGATTTTGCGGCGCAGCGGTACAATAATATCCGTGGCAATAGCGTCAATCCGCAGAATTAAGGCTGCCAGTCTCTCGTTCACGCGGTTCCCCTCCTGCTGTGACTGAATGGTTAAAGCGCTTGCTTAATACCATCCTATGTCAGCCGGACCTTGAGCATGCCTTGAGCGGCCGGAACACATGCTGCTTATGCTATGTAATTCTTCTTACCTTGTGTATTCCTCATACTCATCTTTCTGGTTATGCCTCGAATACATGTACTCATCGTTCTTCAGCTTGTACATCTGCCCCATCCCGCCAAATATGAACAGCAGTACTACAAGCAGTGTGTAGGCATAAGTGAATTGATTGAAGTAGAAGCAAAGCACAACTGCCGCTATAATCAGCAGCAGCAGTCCGAGGCCTATACGGCTTAAGATTTTTCTCATCAGGGGTTCCTCCGCAGAAATTTTAGTCTTACTGTACCATGTTCTGCGGGAGGAATATGTCGAAAGCTGGCACTATACAAACAGAGGATGTCCCGGGCAGCCGCTTCCCGGCTCCGGTACATCCCCTGATATATGTTATACTTCTTAACCTTTTATAGTAATTTGGAGATCACCGTTCCGGCCAGCAGCTGTCCGAGCGTCTTATCCAGCGGCAGCGGCTTGTTGCCGAGGCAGGTTCTGAGTGCGGTCAGCAGCACCCGGACATCATATTTACTCGGATGGACAGGGATCACCTCTTTTTCCAGCGCCAAAAGATTGTACACTGCCATCATCGCGGAGCGGACCGAATATTCCACGGTAAAGACACAGTCGTCCGGAACTTCGGCAAACTGGCCAAGGAAGGCCAGATTGGTGCTGCCCTGCGGAACCACCTGCGGGCGGTCTCCTGCGACACGCGGCATGAACTGTGAAGTAATATAAGGCATCATACAAGGAATAACATTGGTCGTATGCTCCAGAATCTCCGGAATGCGGTTCTTCAGACCGATATGGTACATCAGCTCCTCCAGAAGCTCGCGTCCGCTGCAGTCACTCATTTTCTTCTTGATATAATCGCCTTCGGCATCCGGGAATAATCCGTAGGCCCAGAGCACCTTCACATTCTCCGGCTGGTTAATGAAATGCGGCTGCTTCGGTGCGGTCCAGGACATCATCCAGCTGGAGTCTTTGATGGTCACAACGCCGCCCATACCGGGAGCATCCCCGGTCAGCTCAAGCAGATACGGGAATACAATATCGTCATCGGTAAAGGTCATCGTAAACGACAGCCACTTGGACTTGTCGATGTCCCCGCAGAACACTTCCGGGTGGCCGAAATCCGGAGATTTCGCGGCAAGCTTCTCCCAGAGGCTCCAGCAGCCGCGCTCCGTAACAGAGCGGTTCAGAACCGCCGGATGGTCCAGATCGCCCAGGGTCGAGTTCTCTGTCATCGAGCCATTGGTGACCATAACCAGATCTCCGCGTGCTGTTGAGAGGGTCTTTGGCTCTCCGTTCACGAGCAGCTGGATAGCGGTTACTGTTTTCTCTCCGCCTGTGAAATCAAGCTCCAGATCTGTTACCTGATGGCCTTTGTCAAAACTGACCCCCTGGCTTTCCAGCCATTTCATCAGAGGAAGAATCAGTGAATCGAACTGGTTATATTCGGTATGCAGGATTCCCTTCAGCTGGTTCATCCCGGAGATCAGGTGCATAAAGCGCTCCATGTAACGCTTCACTTCAACTACACTATGCCAATTCTCGAAGGCGAACATCGAGCGCCAGAAATACCAGAAATTCGTCTCCAGGAAGGTCGGGTCAAAAAACTGCTCAATCGTCACCGCTCCGAGTCTTTCTTCGGTCGCCAGGGTCAGCTTGCCCAATTGCAGCGCATGCGCAGTGGAGAGTCCCAGCGTTGAGAAATCGGCGGGCTGCCCTTCCTTTTCTACCAGACGGCAGTGGGATTCGATCGGTTCTGCCAGATTCAGCTCACGGAATTCATCCAGCACCGTCCGGTCCGGATTGGTTAATGAGGGAATGAAGCCGAACAGCTCCATGAAGCATTCAAAGTGCTCTTCGATCTCGCGTCCGCCGCGGGCGCTGTAGCCGTCCTTCGCATTCCCCGCCCCGTCCATCGAGCCTCCATAGACCGCTGATTGCTCAAGGATATGAATATTCCGTCCCGGCATATGGCCGTCACGGATCAGGAAAGCGGCTGCCGACAACGAGCCGATCCCCCCTCCTACGAGATAAGCCTTACGTGAAGCGATGCCTTCCTGTACCAGCGGATGAATTCTTTGATATGTACCCATTATGTCCTCTTCCTTCCATGATCAGGGGATAAGTGCCTGCTAACTGCCTTCACTATACCCACCGTGAACATTGAATTCTATGGACAGCTTGGCGCAACTGTACAGGGATTACACATCTGCCGCAGATTGTGTCATTTCACTGGGCCGGATGGGCGGCGGCAGCCTGATAGTGTTCCAGGCCCCGGGCGATGCTTCCTTCCATAATCCGGGCTACCTTCTCCACCATTTCGGCCGGGTCGGTATTTGCCCCTGCTTTGAGCCAATGGATCACCTGTTCCAGGATAGCCAGTGTGTAGAAATCGGCAATGTCCTGTCTAGCCTGGCTTCTCCCCTGTACCGGAATCTGCTCTTGTCCTTCACGGGCCCGCTCCTGCCCGTCCAGTTCTTCCACCACCCTAATCATGACGCCATAAATAACTCCGTACAGAAACTGCTCCAGATGCTCGCGTCCAAGCGAATGAAAGGTGTTCAGACAGATGGTTTTGTTGCTCACGGTGTACCGCAGGACACTTAGGAATCCCTGCTTCCAGCCGGCACAGCAGCGGTAGGGTTCCAGATCTTCAATTACCTCTGACCTGTAGACCCAGCCGAGCAGCTCGTAGATATCCTGAAAATGATTATAAAACGTATGCCGGGTCACGCCGCAATCCGCTGTAAGCTGCTGGATCGTAATCTTGTTCAGCGGCCTTGCGAGCATGAGTTTTTTGAGTGACCGGGCTAAAGCGTTCTTGGTTAAAAGTGAATTGGACATTACTTCCCCCCTTACTGCAGTAGAAACTTAACCTGATTTCTGGATTTACTGCATTGCTTAATAGGCTTCAAGGTTCTACAATACGGTGTATATGTTCCAATTATAACCAATTAAGAGCAGGTTTTCATAATAACCTTACGGGAGTGGATAGGATTGAATACAAGAAGGTACGGCAATACGGGAAAGACTGTGTCGGAGGTTGGCTTCGGTGCCTGGCAGCTGGGGAATAAGAAGGATTGGGAGGCTATGGAGGATCGTGCAGCGGTCTCTCTGGTGCATGAAGCGCTGGAGCGCGGGATGAATTTCTTCGATACCGCCCCGGGTTACGGGCACGGTGCCAGTGAAACCCTGCTCGGGACCGCCTTATCCGGCAGACGCTCCAGCGCTGTGATCAACACCAAATTCGGCCACGGGGCGGATGGCAGCACCTGCTTTGATGCGGACCACATCCGTGCCTCCGTCGAAGGCAGCTTACAGCGTCTGCAGACGGATTATGTGGATTCCGTACTGATTCATAATCCGCCTTTTGAGCTGCTGGACGGGAAATACGGCCACTACCACGAACTGGACAAGCTAAAAGCCGAAGGAAAGATTCTCTCTTACGGGGTTTCGGTCGATTCCGTGCCGGAAATGCTGGAGGTCATCCGCCATACGGATGTCGGCGTTATGGAGGTGATGTTCAATATCTTTTACCAGGAAACGGCGGAAGCTTTCGAACTGGCCCGTGAGAAAAACATAGCGATCATCGTCAAGGTCCCTCTGGACTCCGGCTGGCTCTCCGGCAAATATGACACCAGCAGCACCTTCGAAGGGGTAAGAAGCCGCTGGTCGCCGGAAGTGATCGCGAAACGCGCCGCCCTGGTGGAGCGCATCCGGTTCATAACGGACGAAGAGACGACCATGACAATGGCTGCCCTGCGCTTCATCCTTGCCCACCCGGAGGTCACCACCGTGATTCCCGGAGTACGCAGCAGCGCACAGCTGGCCGAGAATATATCCGCAAGCCGCGAGGGGATGCCGGCGGAGCATGTGGTGAGGCTCAAGGAGCTGTGGGACAAGGAGATCCGGGATCAGCAGCTGGGCTGGTAATCGGGGCTGCAGTTATTCCTTTTCGCCAAGCCGGACTGAGTAGGTCTTATACCCGTCTTCATTAATCTCCAGACAGTTCAGCTGCTCTCCATATACACAGCCGCCGTCAATGCCAATCTTGTCTCCATGCGGGCTGAACCAGATTCCTGCCCCGTCCTGCAAATCTACCGTGGAGGTATGTCCGAATACAACCGTCTTCGCGGTAGAGGTTACCGGATGATTATAGAACGGCTCGCGGATCCAGATGAAATCATACTCCCGCTGGCTTGTCCAGTCGGCAAGGGAAGGATCTATTCCTGCGTGGACGAATAAATGCGTGTCCGTTTCATAATAGAAAGGCAGCGTACCCAGGAAATCCAGATGCTCCTGATACTCGCGGCGCATATATTCCTTCATTTCCGCATAATCCTTCCAGCCTGAATCCGGGCGCAGCAGGACCGAATCGCGGCCTCCGCAATAACTCAGCAGGGTATGAAATCCCCCATTGGTAATCCAGTGTGTATCGCGCTTGTCATCTTCACCCGCCAGCGCATCACACGCCATCTGATCATGATTGCCCCGCAGCACGACAACACCGTGCTCTTCCGCAAGACGTTTCACCTGCTCAACCACTGCCCTGCTGTCCGGCCCCCGGTCCACATAATCACCAAGCAGAATTAACTGGTCTTCGGAGGGGATATAGTTGGCTCTGCGGAGCAGCAGGTTGAATTCCTCCACGCATCCATGAATGTCACTAATCACTAAAGTTCTGATACTCGTTCCCTCCTCCTCTTCTTAAGATACCTTACACTCAGAATATTAATTATACTTACAAAAATGGATTTCCGCACGGACCGGCTGCTGAAAACAGGTTGTAAGCGGTTACCAATACAGCGGCCTGCAGAAAAAAGAGGCTATCCCGTTCAGCCGGGAAACCTCTTCATCCAATACTATTCGCTCTGTGTTACGTTCTGACCTGCACCGGTAATTCAGCAGCGCTGTCCCAGCGCCAAGGCACCTCATGTCCCTGCAGATGCAGCCCGCCGTACCATTCATCTACACCTTGCATGCTCACTCTATCCGCTGTTCCGGCCAATACCCGCTCCCCCAGCTCTGACAGAATAACTGTACGCTTCAGGAATTCCGGTACTTCTCTGTAATCTGTAATTTCTGCCGTACCCTCAATAATAAGGAGAGGATGCTCTCCAGCCGTCAGCGTGCGAAGAACCTTCCAGTATTCCACATCTCCCATTCCCAGCCGGTGCAGTGCATCTGTAACTTGACGGAACAGCTTCAGAGGCGTATCTGCCCCGCCAGCCGCAGCCTCAAGCGTTGTCTGTTCGACAATACCAAGACCGTTATAAACGGAAGGCAGACGCGAGAGATGAAGCTTGAAGGCGTCATAGGCAAAAGAAAACGCGGATTTGGACAGCTCGGGCTTACTCTCCTCCAGGAGCTGTGCCAGCTGCCGGGGATCTGGAGATGCATATGCCTGCCATAGCCTGCTCCCAAGCTGCAGCTCCTCCGTGCCGATATTCTGCCAGGTTCCGGACAAGGTCTGAAGCTGTTCTGCCGTAAGCTGGCCCAGGCCATGGAACAGCTCAATTCCGGGAAATCCCCCGATGCAGAGCAGACTCAGCTTCGTGCTGCCCAGCTTCCGGTTGCTGAACCAGTGCAGCAGGTAGGCCAGCATACTCTGGTCGAACAGATCATGCTCAAACCACAGGACCACTTCATCATAACGGTGGAATCCGCTGAGCATGCGTTCCTGCTCCTCACAGCCCTTCATATATTCTTCTGCCGGAATTCCCAGTGTGGCCTGAAGAACCTCTGCCCGCAGCTGCCGTTTCTCCTGTGCCGCCGGATCCATGAATATCGGACCCGCCGTGTAGATTTCTCTCCATACCAGCACATCCCCTTGGACAATCCCCTGCTTCAGCTTATCTCCAACGAAATCACCGTTCACAATATGCAGCATACGCTGTCCTCCCTCTTGTAACAGATTAAATGCGGCCGCAAGATCTGCCACAGGAAAAGCCCCCTTCAGCTTGCGTCTGCCGTCATACAGCCTTTTCTTCAGCGTTCCGGCCGGAATGCCCAAATAAACGGAAATCTCCTGAAGCGAATAGCCATAGAAGTAGAACAGCTGCAGCGGTAACCGCAGCCTGGCGGACAATTCTGCCACCGAGCTATGCAGCACCTGTGTCCATTCTCTGCGTTCGGCAATTTCCTCAACACCCGGAGAAGACACGGCGACATGCTCTGCTGCCTCTAGAGGCAGCAGTGTTTGGCGCCTGCGCCGCAGCAGCCGGTGGCACTGCCTGACCACAATGGTTCTGAACCAGCCCGGAAACGCCGCCGGCTCCTGCAGACTCCCAAGGTTCATATACGCCTCGATGAGGGCCTCCTGTACCGCGTCTTCCGCCAGCTGAACATCTCCCAGCATATTGTAAGATACTACGTAAGCCATCCCCCGGACATGCTCTGTCAGCTGCCTGAAAGCTCCGGCGTCCCCCTTCTGTGCTTCTTCAATCCACTGCAGCATACGCCTGCGAACCTCATTTCTGTATTTTCATCTGTTCTAAGGATAAGTGCCATTCCGCGCGGAAAAGGTTACAAAATATTGTTCATGATCCGGGTTAGCCTATCTATGCTACACGAATATATTTTATTGACCAGTGTCAGGTTTATATTTCGATAAATTAAATTTATACAAATTAATTTTATTCTAATTAATTTTTAACAATGTGTGATACTATTATTTCATTTAGCAAATCTTGGAGGCCGGGAGGATATTCAAGCGATAACACTCGCCTATTCATCGGAGACAATACAAATTTCAGGAGGCATAACATTGACCCCTAAACCCGGCAGGCTTCTTCTCTCCACACTAATGATAGTTACCGCACTTTATTCTTCTTCGGCTGGAACAGCTTTTGGCGCGGCAGTACCTTCATTAACAGGCATCACAGGCCACTGGGCTCAGAACGAAGTGACGGACTGGGTTGAAAAAGGGTTCATTCAGGGATACACCGACGGCAGCTTCAAGCCGGATAACAGTCTGAAAAGAACCGAATTCATGGCGCTGATTAATCGAGCGTTTGGCTTCACTGAAACGGTGGCTGTCTCTTATACGGATCTGTCTTCAAGCAACTGGGCCTACGCTGAGGTTGCCAAAGCAGTCAAAGCAGGATATATCACCGGGTATTCAGATGGCACCATCGGTACAGGCAAGACCATCAGCAGACAGGAAGCCGCAGTGATCATCAACCGGTTATTGAAGCTGGATGCAGCCCGGACCAGCGCTCTTTTCAGCGATTCCAAGGATATTGCCGCCTGGGCTCTCGGCTCGGTTAATGCAGTAGCCTCTGCAGGAATCATGAAAGGGTATTCCGAAGATAACAGCTTCAAGCCCGGCAGGGATATTACACGCGCGGAAGCAGTAGTGTCCTTAACACGGACCAAGGCCATTGAGGCTGCTCCGGCCAATACACCGGATAATACCGGCACGGTCACCCCTTCGGCAACTGCCTCACCGGCAGCCAGTCCAACCGCTTCACCGACTGCTACACCTTCACCTGTCCGGAACCCCGATATTCCTTCTGTTCCAACGGCCACACCTGAACCTGTCTCCACACCTACAGCAGCGCCAGAACCGGAAGCTACAGCAACACCAGAACCTACAGCGACTCCGGCTGCGACTCCCGATCCGGCAGATACGACAGCCCCGATCCTAACAGGTGTAACTCTTGGAGCGGTTACTGTAGGAGAGAATGTATACGGGACAAGTAACGAAGCGGGTTATTTGTATCTGGTTCCTTCCTCTGTAGCAGTGACCCCTGCGGGTCTGGAAGATTCCGTCCAAGCTGCGCACGGGACAAAGCTGGCGGTAAGCGCCTCTGTCTACTCCCCGCTGAACACGCAGGGTCTGCCTGCAGATCATTATGTTGTGTATGCTGTAGATGGCGCCGGCAATATTTCGGTTCCTTCGAGCCTTATTGAGGTTAAAGCCATTGAGTTGACCCTGGATGCTCCGGCCTCACTGACGGAATCCAAAACCTATGATGGCACCGCCACAGCAGCAGTAACAGCAAGTCCGCTGATCGGCGTGCTGGGCGGTGATGTAGTGGAAGTGCATGCCTCCGCTTCTTACAGCAGCGCGGCGCTTGGGGTTAACAAGACTATAACTGTTGTCTATACCATAAGCGGAGCCCAGGCAGCCAGCTATATTGCTCCAGCCCCATACACCGTCCATACGGGAATTATCTCGCTGAATCAATTGACTCTCGGTGCCCCGGAACTGACATTGGCGAAGTTCAAGGACGGAACAACCACAGCAGCTGTGACCCCTGGTCAGCTCATTGGAGTAATCCCCGGGGAAGATGTCAGTGTGATCGCTGTTGCCAATTATGATACCTCTGCAGTAGGTACGAACAAAACCATAACTGTAGTCTATACACTCAGCGGACCAGATGCCGGAAATTATATTGCACCTGCGAACTACGTCGTGAACACAGGTGAAATTGACCGGGATCAGATCACACGCTCCAGAGTCTATGATGGAACTACTGCGGCGGTAGTGGTTGCTGGTGCTGTGACCGGAATCGAACCTGGTGATATCGTCACAGTAGAAGGTATTGGTGAATACAGCGATGTCAACGTGGGTACGAATAAAATCATAACTATTTCGTACATTTTGACAGGTCCAGACGCTGGCAATTATCTCCCGCCTGTTAGCTACACCATAAGCACGGGGATTATCACCGCCTTGCAGTTAGACATTACCCCGCCAGCCATCACGGAGTCCAAGCTCTATGACGGAACGCTATCAGCGCAAGTCACTCCAGGCACTCTGATTGGAGTCCTTCCGGGAGATGATGTAACGGTCAGCGCAACGGCTGCCTATAGCGACGCTACTGTGGGCAGCGGCAAAATCATCACCGTAGTCTACACTCTATCTGGGGACGATGCCGCGAACTATTTTGCACCAGAGAATTATATGATTTCCACAGGTGTGATTGTAGCGCCTTAGGCAGAGATATTATGAACACTTGTTAAAAGATAAAAGCGTCCCGCGAGCCGTGAACAGGCTGGTTGGGGCGCTTTTTGATGTTGGGAGTAGTAAATCGCTTGCCCGATGGTTTGCAGTGACCCAATTACGGTATATGCCTGGGAGTTGGGAGTATGGTATATGCTTACTTAATTGCACTCTGTACAACTAAATTGTCTGATTTACAACCGATTCTTCGTTTAGTTGTATTTCGTACAATTAAACTGCCTGTGTAGATTGCTTATCACCTATTCGGGCAGATTTAGTTGTACAGATTACAGTTATTTGATGCAAGTATCCCTTTTCGCTGTTTTTAATTGTACATTCTACAACTATCGATGAATTCAGGCGGAATGTAGTCCGCTAACCAGATATTATGATTGCCGTGATAAAACTTGATTCCTTCGTTAGCTGCCTTCCCGGCGTCGATTGTTAAGATCACAGGATTGGAATCTTTCCGGCCTCCAACCAGCTTTGCTGTTTCGGTATCCACCGAGAAATGAACATACTGTCTCTTCATTGGTTTAAGCCCATCCGCCAGAATCGTCTCCACCCATTGCCTGGCTGTCCCATGGTACAGAACGGGGGGTGGGGTTTCATTCTGCTTAATTATCTTTTGAGGCACAGAGTGACCATATAGCGCCCTTATCCTGCCCTCCACAATCTCATGCCGCTGTTTAGCCGATACCTCTATCATCTTAGCCAGATCATCTGCAGTTACTGAATTCCATTGTTGCTCAAGGTGCAATGCATTTAATAGCTGCTCCATCTCTACAAAGCCCTCGTCATCTAATTCCAGTTCATACTCCCAAGGCGCGTGACGCAGTGCATATGAAACCTCTTTGCTGAGCTTCGAATAATCCATATCAAACCTCCTTACCAAAACGCCTCATAGGCGTCAAAGTAACATATATGATTATGAGTTTATCATATGTAACGCTGCCAACATAATAATACGCATGGCCATATGTGATCCTTCATCCGGCGAGGAGGACTGAAATTCCGCTATTTCAGCTAATCAGGCAGATTTGCGGAGCACGCGGACTCAGAATCCGTTATGTCTGCTGTAAGCAAGTAGCTCTAGCCAACATTTTGGGCGGTGGAGGCAGAAGTTAGCTGATATTGATGACGGGGGCGGCTTAATAGAGAGATGGCTGTGACATCAGCGGAACAGGGACAGTTACATTAGCCGTGGCAGTGACTGTTGTGGCAGCCGTGACATCAGCGGCGAGAATGACTGGCGGTGGCGGTGGAGCAAAGGCGAACGTAGCGGTGGTGGTGCTACAATGGCAACATAAGCGGCGGCGGTTCCTTTGTCTTGGTCAGTCCTGTCCGCAGCAAAAAGCCGCCCCTCCCGAGGCGGCCGTCCTGCACCCGTCACTGTACATCCTCATACCTGATTCATGCTCAACTGTACTGCCAGTCCGGCCATCCTGGCGGTTAACGCCAACGGCGGGACTGTTTGACTGCTGCATCGCTGCTGAACCCTTGATTCCGGCCTACTGCGCGATCTGCTCGCGGATGTTCGCGAGAATCTTCTTCTCCAGCCTCGACACCTGAACCTGCGAAATGCCGAGGCGGCTGGCGACTTCGGACTGGGTCTGGTCGCGGTAGTAGCGCAGGTAGACAATCAGGCGCTCGCGCTCGGTTAAGGCGCCGATGGCCTCATTCAAGGCAAGCTTGTCGAACCAGCGCTCCTGCGACTCGTCGGCGATCTGGTCGATCAGAGTGATCGGATCGCCGTCGTTCTCGAAGACCGTCTCATGGATCGAAGTCGGCGGCTTGTTGGCTTCCTGGGCGAAGACGATTTCTTCGGGCGTCACGCCCAGCGCCTCCGCCACTTCGCCGATGGTCGGCAGGCGGTCGAGCGTTTTGGACATTTCATCCTTCATCTTACGCACCTTATTGGCCATTTCCTTGAGTGAACGGCTGACCTTGAGTGTGCCGTCATCGCGGAGGAACCGCTGGATCTCGCCGATAATCATCGGCACCGCATAGGTGGAGAACTTGACCTCATAGCTGAGGTCGAATTTATCAACGGACTTCAGAAGTCCGATACAGCCGATCTGGAATAAATCATCCGGTTCATATCCACGGTTCATAAACCGCTGCACCACCGACCAGACGAGGCGGATATTGCAATTGACCAGCGTGTCGCGGGCCGTATTATCCCCGGCTTGACTGAGCGCGATTAGACGTTTGACCTCCGCATCGTCCAAATAGGTCGGCGGAGCTTTTTTTGACTCTGCATCCATGGCTCCAACCCCTAATTGTATAAAGCTTTTTTCGAGACGATGGTTTTCTTCATTGAAATGGATGTGCCGCGTCCCGGTTCACTGGTAACTTCGAATTCATCCATGAAATTCTCCATAATGGTAAAACCCATGCCCGACCGCTCCAGCTCCGGCTTGGAGGTATACAGCGGCTGCTGGGCCAGCTCCAAATCCTCAATGCCTCTACCCTGATCTTCAATCGTCAAATGCACAGTCTCAACATCAATGGAAGCGGAGATGCTGACCACTCCGGCAGGATCACTGTCGTACCCGTGGATAATGCAGTTGGTGACCGCCTCCGACACAACCGTCTTCAGGTCATTCAGCTCCTCCATGGTCGGATCGAGCCTGGAGACAAAAGCCGCCACTACCACACGTGCGAATGATTCATTCTCCGACAGTGCGGCAAACTGGACGCTCATGAAGTTACGAGCTTCACTATTTGTCATAACGCAACCTCCAAATCCGAGAGTGCAGCGCTCTCGTCGTCATATAGGGGCATGATCTTGAACAGGCCCGACATTTCCAGCAGGCGCTTCACGGGTGCGGTGGCATCGCAGACTGCCATCTTGCCGCCCTTGCTGCGGATCAGCTTGTACCTTCCCAGAATGACTCCGAGGCCTGAGCTATCCATGAACTGCAGCTCTTTCAGGCTGAGAATCAGATGCTCTACCTGGCCCCGCATAATCGCTTCATCCATATCCATACGTACATAATCGGCTGCGTGATGATCCAGTTCGCCAGACAAACGGACGATCAGTACACCCCGGTGATGCTCCATCTCCACATGAGAATTCATCCTTGCCACTCTCCTCTTCGTTGCTTGGACAACCGCCCTGTACTACTTTCTTTCCCCTACAAGGACAAGGTTTTCTACACCGCAATTGAGGATTCCTGCCTCACGACAAAACTAGAAGAAAACCCCTAAGAACTTACATAAAGCATGGGACTAATCTACAAAATACAAGAAATTAATCGCTAGCTCTAATCAATCGTAAAAAGCGACCCCGTTGTACGCTTGAACAGCTTCCACCAGCCTGCCTTGGCTACAGCTTCGCCTGCTTTCAGCTCATATTCCTTCAGCACGTCAGTCCCCTGGTATACGACCAGCTTGCCGACAGTCTGATCTGCGGCCACAGGAGCCTTCAAGTGTTCTTCCAGCACCAGCTCATGCCGGATACCCTCCTGGGTAATTCCTTTTTTGAGTAATACACTGTAAGTTTCCTTCGCCGTCAGCGGCAGCTCTCTCTTCACGCCCTTCTCAATCTTCACTGTGCCGATGGGGTCCCCCGCCTTGTGAATCGTATGCAGCTTATATTGGGAAAAGAGGTAATCGAACATCGCCGACACTTCGCTGTTGCGTGTTTTGGTGTTCGGCTCACCCAGTACAACCGCGACAGCGCGCAGTCCGTCTCTGGCCGCGGTTGCGGACAGGCAGAACTTCGCTTCAGCCGTATACCCCGTCTTCAGGCCGTCAGCGCCTGTATAGAAACGCACCAGCTTGTTCGTATTGACCAGCCAGAACGGCTTGGCCGAATCCTTGCGCAGGTAATCCTGATAGGAGCCGGTGTACTTAATAATCCGCTCATGCTTCAGCAACTCCTGGCTGATTACGGCGATGTCATGCGCGGATGAATAATGATTCGCAGCCGGCAGTCCATTGCAGTTGGCAAAGTGGGTATCTTTCAGGCCCAAGGCTTCAGCTTTCTGGTTCATCAGATCGACAAAAGCGCTCTCCGAGCCGGCGATTTTCTCCGCCATAGCTACAGAAGCGTCATTGCCGGAAGCCATCGCGATGCCCTTCAGCATTTCATCCACCGTCATTTCCTCACCCGGCTCCAGAAAAATCTGTGAACCGCCCATCGATGCAGCATACTCACTGGTCCGAACTTTGTCGGTCAGCTGCAGCCTGCCTTCATCCAGCGCCTCCACGGTCAGCAGCATGGTCATTATTTTGGTAATACTGGCCGGCGGCAGCTTGTCATGGCTGTTCTTCTCGTAGATGATCGTGCCTGTACTGGCATCCATGAGAATGGCAGAGCGCGCCCCCGGTGCGAGGTCAGCGGCCGCAGTACTTCCGGTATTGCCGGTATTGGCAGTACCTTTGGCTTTTTCTTCGGCAAAAGCGCCGGAAGCCCCTCCCAGAACCGAAACAGCGATGCACAGCGCAAGCGTTACATAACGAATTTTTCTCACAATGGTTCCCCTCCTGAACATTAACCTTCATTTCACAGGTACTGTGTTCCAGTTTCGTCAAAAAGGCAGGAAATTATTCCATTTTAGGTACAAAAAAAGAAGCTTCCCCCGGTATCCTCGCAGATACTTGAGAGAAGCGCCTCTTAATTGTCTATGAATCGTTAGCCTCCGATGGCCATTGCGCTGAAAATAACAGGTCCAACCACAACAGCCGTAGAGTTGGCATCCTGATTCTCAACAATCAGCTGATAGTTCTGGACACCAGCCGGGACGTTAATATCTACCATATGCAGCGAGATAATGCCGTCATCATTGAAGAAATCCTCGTACTCTGCCCGTGCATAAAAGATTTCGAAGCCTGCACGCCAGATGCGCACCAGGATATTCGGGGTATCCAGCGTAACATTTACGCCGATCGTTGCTTTGAGCTCTACTTTGTTCGGGAAATGGGCCGGAACTGCGGGATCAATATATACCGACGTTCCGGCAATCTGCACACCGGCCGGAGAGATGGGGACCGGAATGGCGACCCCGTTCGTAATCGGCGTAACTACGGATGCATTATAGTCCAAAAGCGTTTTGACCATGCTGTATCACTCCTTTTCATGTTCTATTAAAGTATATGAACATTATGAAAAAGAGCTTGTGCACTTCTATTAATACCATTGCCTATTTATCCGGCAGATTCACCCGTTACTAGAGACAGATGCTGCCTTGCCTGTCCGCTTAGCCGGAGGAACGCCTGCTTTTCCCAGATAGAATCTCGATAATACCGGGTAGCGCACAGCCCACTTGGCGGCAAGCAGCGGCACAATGACCCCAATCAAAGTGAAGGGTACCAGCCCGTAATCCGCACCAAGCAGATATTTAAGGCTGTAATTCAAAGGCAGATGCAAATACATAATGGTAATGGTATTCCGTCCAAGGCTGCCCATCCAGCCCAGCGGAAGCAGTCTTGCAAGCTGGTAGACCGCCGCGCAGATCGTCAAAGAAATCAGCAGCGGAACCGCCAGATCCAGCAGCAGCGACTCATACTCTTTGTATTTCATATTCAGACTGTAATGAATGACGCCAGTCCGTTCCAGCAGCAGCACAAGTGCAGACAAAGGCAGCAGTACCAGCAAGGCCGAATAGCGGCTGATTAGCGCAGGTATGGCTTGTTTGCCATAGAACCCGATCGCATAATACGTAACAGCAAGCAGTGCAACATCGATGTTCCAGGGAAGATTGAAGTTCTTAAGCGCGGTCAGGGAGATCAAATGGGAGACCAGGTAGGCGGAGGTGATCAGAAGAAATTGGGTTCGGCGGGAATATCTGACGATGTATCCAAAGAGCAATTGCGTAAACAGCAGGCAGGTGATGAACCAGAACACCCCGTAAGGACCGGTCAGCGACAGCCCCCCGTAGAGCAGCCTCGCTATATTTTCGGCAAACCCTCTAATATTGAAGCTGAACAGCAGCAGTACCCCTGCAATCAGGAGGCCGTAGGCAAAATAGGGAGTCATCAGCCCCTTGGTCCGTCTCGCAGCCCAGCCCCGATAACGCCCGGGATCGACCGGTTTAAACACCAGCCCGCTAAGCAGGAAGAACAACGGCATCCGGAACCAGGACAGATAATGATTCGCTGCCGCATCACCGGAATGGCCCATGACTACAAAAATAATACTGAAGCCCTTGGCCGCATCAATCCATAATTCACGTCTTTTTTCCACTTTTCCCTTCCATCTCCTCCCATTTCAGTTGTTATTTAATTATAATTATAGGTTGGTTCATGATTTATTTCAATTTTAAATGAAGAATTTCAGTGATATTTCTGAAAAGAACAGCACTTAACAACGGATGAACAACGCATAAAATAAGGCGCTGCTCCTAGATAACACCCGAATCTGTTTCGGCTTGCAATACTAGGGCTAAAGTCTGACACACACCCGCGCACAGCAAGGGCCACCCGCTGCCGGATGGCCCTTGACTTTACTTTATATGCATTAATACAAATGGCACGAGACCTGATGGCCCGAGTCCAGCTCACGCAGGTCCGGAGCCTCACTCTTGCAGCGGTCCATGGCGTAAGGACAACGCGGATGGAAGGCGCAGCCGCTCGGGGGTGTCTCCGGATTCGGAACGTCACCGGTCAGGACAATCCGCTGCTTCTTCACTCCCGGACTCGGCACCGGGACTGCCGACATCAGCGCCTGCGTATACGGATGCAGCGCCTTCGCGAACAGTGACTTGGTCGGTGCCAGCTCAACGATCCGTCCGAGGTACATCACTGCCACACGGTCACTGATAAATTTCACAACGGACAGGTCATGGGAAATGAACATATAGGTAAGGCCGTATTGCTCCTGCAGATCCTGCATCAGATTCAGCACCTGGGCCTGGATGGAGACATCCAGTGCAGATACCGGCTCGTCACAGACAATGAACTTCGGATTCAGTGCAAGCGCCCGGGCAATCCCGATCCGCTGCCGCTGGCCGCCGGAGAATTCATGGGGAAAGCGGTGGGCTTGATAGGGGGACAAGCCCACCACCTCCATCAGCTGCTCTACCCGGCTTTTGAGCTCACTGGCCGGAGCGGACTCGTGTGTACGGAGCGGCTCCTCCAGTATACGCTGGACGGTCCAGCGCGGGTCGAGTGAAGCATAAGGGTCCTGGAACACCATTTGCATATCGGTACGGAACCTGCGCAGCTGTTCGGTATTCAGAGCGCGCACATCGGTGCCGTTAAACATAATCTCGCCTTCCGTCGGCTCAATCAGCCGCAGGATTGCCCGGCCGGTGGTCGATTTGCCGCAGCCGGATTCACCGACCACCGCAAGCGTCTCCCCCTGCCGGACGGATAACGTAATGCCGTCTACTGCTTTTACAGCGCCGACCTGCTTGGAGAAGAAGCCTTTGCGGATCGGATAATGCTTCTTCAGGTTGCGGACTTCAAGGATTGTGCTCATATGACTCCCTCCTGCTGCAGGATACAGCGGCATGTGTGGCCCGGCTGCACCTCAAGCAGCTCCGGAAGCTTCTCGCTACATCGCTCTACAGCCACCGGACAGCGCGGTGCGAACCGGCACCCGGACGGCAGATTAGCCGGATTCGGCACCTGGCCCGGGATGGAGCTCAGCCGGTCCTCATCACCCGCAAGCTGAGGCAGAGAAGCCAGCAGCCCCCGGGTATACGGATGCAGCGGATTGCTGTACAAGGTAGCAACATCCGTCTCCTCCACGATCTGCCCGGCATACATAATGACGACCCGGTCACACATCTCAGCGACTACGCCGAGATCATGCGTGATCATCAGAATGGACATGCCCTCCTTCTCCTGCAGCTCGCGCATCAGATCAAGAATCTGTGCCTGGATGGTTACGTCCAGTGCCGTTGTAGGCTCATCGGCGATCAGCAGCTGGGGATTGCAGACCATCGCCATTGCGATCATCACCCGCTGGCGCATGCCTCCGGAGAGCTGATGGGCATACTGCTGCGCGATCTTTTCCGGCCGGGGAATCCCAACCTTGCGCAGCATCTCTACCGCCCGCTCCGCCGCTTCCTTCTTGCTCAGCTTCAGATGGTAGCGCGCAGATTCTGAAATCTGGCGGCCGATCTTAAATACCGGATTCAGCGAGGTCATCGGCTCCTGAAAAATCATCGCAATCCGGTTGCCCCGGATGCCCCGCACCTCCTTCATCGACATCTCCAGCATATCCTTGCCTTCAAACCTGATGTGGCCGGAGGCGATCCGGCTAATCCGCTTGGGCAGAAGCTGCATAATTGACAGTGAAGTGATGCTTTTGCCGCAGCCGGATTCGCCGACAATCCCCAGTGTCTCCCCTTTGCGCACTGACAGACTGATGCCGTCCACCGCGCGGATCGTGCCTGCCGCTGTCTGAAATTCGGTGCATAGCCCTGATACTTCCAGCAGTTCTGTCATGATTGCCCCTCCTCTAACTTAAGATTTGAACTTGAAGCATAGTCGTCACTGCGGTGAACATTTGGACTTCCGGCCGCTGTTGTCCCCAGATTTCTTTATCCAATCCGCTGTTCGCGGTGGAAATCCGGTGACAAAGGCGGTCGCTATCGCTCCTACAGTTCCAAATTTCCCCTCCGTTTCTTTTCGCTTTTCGTTGATCTCTTTAGTGTGTAAATCAGTTCTCTGTATCTTCCACGCCCAGATATTTAAGTGCCGTCAGGGCATATACTTTCGCGCATTGAATGATCTGCCAGACCGGTGCCTTCTCGTTAAAGTTATGAATCGTTGACAGCTCGGCCGGGCCGTATTGCAGTACAGGAATGTTATGCGTCCGGAAATGGCGGGCATCACTGGATGCCCATTGCAGCACCCCGTAAGCTTCTTCTCCGCTGACTTCACAGATGCTCTCTACCAGATCGCTAACCACCGGCTCCTCATTCGAGGTCCAGTTGGCATTGCCCTGGAAGCCGAAGCCCTTCACCTCAGACTCAATGCCTGCCTCCAGCAGCAGGGAACGAGCACGGTCAAGCACATCGCGGTAGTCTACGCCGAACGGTACACGGGAATCGACCTGGATCGTGCAGCGGTCCGCCACCACGTTAACCTTGGTTCCGCCCTGGATCGTTCCGATATTCACCGTCACATGATCGAATACCTGATAGGCGATCGAGCCGTCCTGTTCGCGCTCCTTCACATAATCCTGCGAGATGCGGATAATCTCCTTCACTTCATCGGGAATATCGACTTTGATATCCCACAGACGCTGCAGGGCCTCGATGCCCTTGGCCGCTTTGACAATCGCGCTGTCGCCGACGACCGGCGACAGGCTGCCGTGGCCCGGCGTGCCTTCGACGGTGAATTCGAACCAGCAGCTGCCCTTTTGCCCGATCGTCGGGTTCAGCGGGCCTGACGGCTCGGCGATAACTGCTGCCGTTCCGCTGATCAAGCCGCGTTCCAGCACCCAAGGCACACCCAGATGGCCGCCGGTTTCTTCATCCGGCACGATCAGGAGGGACAGGTCGCCTTTGAGCGGAACGCCTAGCTTCGACAGCAGCGCTGTCACATAGATCAGCCCGGCCAGGCCTGCCTTCATATCGGAAGCCCCTCTGCCCAGCAGATAGCCGTCAACGATATCGCCGCAGAACGGATCGAAATCCCAGCGCGTGCGGTCTCCGGCAGGCACGACATCCGTATGTCCGCAGAAGATCAGGTTTTTGCCGGACGGCTGTTCAGCCCCTGTACCCAGTGTAGATACCAGATTCAGCATCGTATCGGTTGCCGGATGGATACTTGTATCAATGCCGGCCTGCTTCAAATAATCAATGATAAAAGCGCTGATCTCGCGCGAATCTCCCGGCGGATTCTCCGAGGGGAAGCGGATGAGCTGTGAGCACAGCTCCAGCAGCTGATCCTGCTCTGCATCAATCGCCTCCAGCACTTTGCTTTTCCAGTCAGTCATGGTTGAAGTTCTCCTTTGCATTCCCCGCTGCCTTCCCTGCGGCTGGCGTGGGGCTTTATGAATTTGATAAAAAGAGGGACAAAGCCAATGGCCCGTCCGCTCTCTTTTAGCCAAACCTGCTTATTCTGTAATCGATAGCGGATAGAAACGGATAACTTCATCCGGATAGAAGGCGTAGCCGCTGATCTTGTTGCTCATGCCGACAATACGGTTGTACTCGTACAGATAAGCCCAAGGCGCTTCGGTCGTAATGATTTCCTGTGCCTGCTCATAGAGTGCCGTCCGTTTTGCAGTGTCTGTCTCCAAGTTCGCCTCATCCCACAGCTTGTCTACTTCAGCATTCGAATAGTTGATGTAGTTGGAAGAGCCTTTGCCGTACAGCAGGAAGCCGAGGTGATAGCCTGGATCATTGACGAATGATGTCCATTTGGAGATGTAAGAGGTGAGATTATTGGTCTTCTGCTGCTCCAGGAACTGGGCGCGGGCCAGCTTGTTGATGTTCATGGTTACACCGATTTTGGCCAGCTCCGCCTGAATCAGGACCGCATCATCCTCCCAGTCATCGAACCCGGAACCAAGCGTGAAGTCAAAGGTGAATCCGTCCGGATAGCCGGCCTCTGTCAGCAGCTCTTTAGCTTTATCCAGGTTGTGCTCGTATACGTAGCCTGCATCGGTGAAGCCCGGCGTGTTGCTCGCCACAGAGCTCTTCATCTGCTTGGCCTGGCCGTACATTACCCCGCTCAGCAGCTCATCATAAGGAATCGCATAGTTGATCGCCTGACGGACTTTTACATTGTCAAAAGGTTTCACCTTGTTGTTCATTGCGAAGAACAGAATCCGGTTGCTCGCATTGGAGGCGACGGTCAGATCTGTGTTGCTCTGCAGGGAGGCAACATCCTTCGGAGGAATCTCAATCGCCATATCTACATCACCCTTATCCAGCAGCAGTACGCGGTTAGAGGCTTCTTTGGTGAATTTCAGGGTTACTTTGCTGAGGTTAGGCGCACCCTCCCAGTAGCTCTCATTAGCGGTGAAGACAGCTTCGGTCGCCGGGTCCCACTTCTCAAGCGTGAACGGGCCGGAACCGGCAGCATTCGTTTTGAGGTAGTCTGCGCCCTGCGCTTCTACAGTCTTTTGGTCCACGATAGAGAAGGTGTACATAGCAAGAATCTGCAGGAAATTATGATTGGCATTAGTCAGTGTAACTTCAACGGTGGAAGCGTCTTTGACCGCAACGGACTTGATATTCGCCATTCCATAGAGGAAGCTGCCGGAGCTTGATTTAGCCACACGGTCAAAAGAGTACGCAACCGACTCGGCATCCACCGGATTGCCGCTCTGGAAGCTCACGCCGGATTTCAGCTTGAAGGTGTACACCGTGTTGTCGGCGTTCACTTCCCAGCTCTCTGCCAGCATGGGCTGAATGTCTTCGGTGTTGGCGATGCTTGCGCCATTTTCGGTTTTGATGCCGTAGGTGACCAGCTGATCATAAGCGGCAAGCACGAGTGTATCGGAGGTCAGATCGTTAGCTTCTGCAGGGTCGAGCGTAGTGCCGCCCTCGGAATAAGCAACCGTCAGATTTGACTTGGCAGCAGGAGCAGCCGTCCCTGTAGTTCCTGAAGCTGCTGTAGTAGCAGCAGGTGTCTGCGGATTGGCGCTGCTGGCGCATCCGGCAAGCATGACTGAAAAAGCGACGAGTGTGGACAATAGTTTAACTCTTTTCATCAGTAGTTCCTCCCTTTTCTATATCCTGCCTGCACTGGTAATACTGGTGCTGCTTGTGATCATCCTGCCGCAACCGCTCCGGCAAGCTGTGATCTATATTTACCGGGATACTGCGGAGCTTCGGGGGAGTGATCCCCCGCTCCGCCTTATTTACCCGAGCGCAACCGCGGATCAAGAACGTCCCGGAAACCGTCTCCGAGCAGGTTAAAGCCTAAGATGGAAGTGGCAATGGACAACCCTGGAAAAGTAACCAGCCACCATTGCCCGGAAATGATGTATTCCCGGCCTTCTGAAATCATCGCTCCCCATTCGGCAATCGGGGGTCTGACGCCAAGTCCGAGAAAGCTGAGACTGGATGCGGTCAGGATCGCGAAGCCCATCCCGAGCGTAGCCTGAACCATCAAGGGAGCCAGGGCGTTCGGCAGGATGTGGCGGTACAGGATGACTGTATTCTTCACGCCGATCGCCCGGCTTGCTTCTATATACTCCTTCTCGCGGAGCGATACGGTCTGCCCGAACATCAGCCGGGCAAATTCCGGGATGCCGACAATCCCGACGGCGATCATCGCACTGCTGAGACCTGCACCAATCGAAGCGGCAATCGCCATTGACAGGACCAGTGACGGGAAGGACAATAGTACATCCATCAGCCGCATGATGATGGTGCCGGTACGGCCGCCATAGTAAGCGGCAATTCCTCCGAGCGGCACACCGATGACAAAGGAAATCGAGACGGCGATCAGGCCGGTCCAGATACTGATCCGCGCACCGTACAGTACCCGGCTGAGGATATCACGCCCGAAGTTGTCGGTTCCGAACCAGTGGCTGCCCGAAGGTGCCTGGAGTTTGTTCGCCATATCCGTTACATAAGGATCATGCGGTGCAAGCCAGGGTGCAATAATGGCTACCACGGTCCAGATCAGAATAAAGGTTAACCCCAGGGCAGCCAGACGGTTATGCAGCAGCAGGGACAACAACGTTTTGGGTTTTGCCGCCGCAGCGGGTTTGGCCGGACTGCCCTGTGCTGAATGTGCTGCAGTGCTCACAAGCAATCTCCTCCTCTCACACAAGCTGTTCTATTCATAGCGGATTCTCGGGTCAATGAAGCCATAGATCAGGTCTACCGCCAGGTTAATTCCGCAGTAGAGCACGGCGCTGACCAGAGTAAAGGCTTGAATCGGCGCATAATCCGCAGCCAGAATGGAGTCAGTGACATAGCCGCCGATTCCCGGCCAGGAGAAGATCGTTTCCGTAATGACCGCTCCGCCCATCAAAAAGCCGAATTGCAGACCGAGAACGGTCAAGGTTGGTATTAGTGCATTGACGAGCGCATGCTTGTAGATGACGGCTGATTCCCGCAGCCCTTTGGCCCGGGCGGTGCGGACGAAGTCCTGATCCACGACCTCCAGCATGCTGGAACGGGTCATCCGGGCGATGATCGCCATCGTGCCGGTACTGAGGCAGATAGCCGGGAGCAGCAGATGCGAGAGGCTGCTTTTGAGTGCAGCGGTATCGCCTGAGAGGATGCTGTCCAGAACATACAGCCCGGTGATATGCACCGGCGGATTCAAGTCTCCGCTGATCCGTCCCATCGGTGCCGGAGCCCAGCCGAGGATGGAATAAAAGACGTAAATGAACATCAGGCCCAGCCAGAAGATCGGCACGCATGCACCTATCAGCGAGAACACCCGTGAAATGTGATCCAGAAACGATTCTTTGCGGGTAGCTGCGACAATCCCGACGGGAATGGCCACCAGGACCGCGATCAGAATGCTGGCCAGGGTCAGCTCAATGGTGGCCGGGAACCGCGAAGCTAAATCGCTGGCTACCGTATGTCCGGTGTGATACGCGTAGCCGATATTGCCTTGCAGCAATTGGCCGATGTAAGTGAAGAACTGGATATACAGCGGCTTGTCGAGCCCCATATCCTGACGGATCTTGTCCACAATCTCCTCCGGAGCCTGCTCTCCGGCCAGCATGATCGCCGGGTCACCCGGCAGCACTCTTGAGAGAATGAAGGTGATGACGATAATACCTAGCAAGGCTGGAATCATCTGCACAAGTCTTTTTAATGTGTAAGCAAACAATGAATCAACCCCCTTACGGCTTCTGTGCCATCCATGCTGTGACATTCTTGTTGACGGAAACGCGCTTCCCATGTCAGGTACTGTGCGGTTTCTTTGTCCTCTTTAGTAGTTGTGCTAATTCTACATAGAATTTGACCACCACTCTACGTCCCGTTCAGCTAAAAAAAAGCACAACCGTTTGTCGATTGTGCACTATCAACACCTCTATATGTAACCTTTCCTAACATGCAATTCCATAAAAGTTCCAGTCCCGCCTATTTTTCCTGCAGGTAGTAGTAAATCAGGCACAAATGGCAGACGAACTGCTCGCGCGGATCGTTCAAATCGAAGCCGGTAATATCGCGGATTCGCTCCAGCCGGTATTTGACCGAGTTGCGATGAATGTACAGGCTGTTCGCCGTCTCAATCAGGCTGCCCCGGCACTCCAGATAATGATAGAACGTCAGCATCATATTACTGTCATGCTCCTGGTCGTATTGCAGCAGCTTGCCCAGCTTACGCCCGAACAGCCGCTCGAAGCCCGGACCGCCAAGGCCCTCCAGCAAGTGGTATACCTCCATCTCTTCATAGCGGGTGACACCGCCTGTACCTTGTCCGAGCCTTCTGGAGATAGACAAGGCTTTGCGCGCTTCGTTGTAGCTGGTGTGGATGTCCCACAGGTATTCCGAGGTGCCAATTCCGCTTCTGTAGCTGCTGAGGCCTTCACTTTTGTCCTTCAGCCAGCCCTCCAGCGTCTTCTCCCAGGGCTCCTGTGCATCTCCCCCCGGCGTGAATTTACGGCCCTCCTGCGTGGGCAGGAACAGCACAGCCCGGCTGGAACGGTACTCTACGTGAGGGGTAACTCCGCGTTTCTTCGCTTCCCGCTCCAGCAGCCGGTTCACCGTTTCCTCACTCGGCGCTGTCTCCCCTTCGATTACAGCAACCTCCCACTTATGCTCTGGATTCATCCCGAGCTGGCGTGCCCGCCGCTCCACTTCATGCCGCGAAGGCAGTGGCGGAGTCAGCAGCTCATCAATGAAGTTGCCGCGCAGCCGGAACTCGGTATCCTCGGCAACCTTGCGGCGCATCAGCTCCAGGGCAAAGACAAGCCGGGCCTGCTCGATGCCCACTTCCTCCATATCGTCCAGCTGCTCCTTGTCCACCAGCAGTCTGGCGACGGTCCGCCGGTCCACGTGAATATTCCAGTTCAGCGGCGACTCTCTCTGTGACCAGTCGAAATCAGCCGGCGAAGACACAATAGTCTTCCGGTCGGTGTCAACAAGGGCAACCGGCGCTTTCAGAAAATCAGCGACATTATCGCTGACCGCCTGAATGCCGCTGTTCTCCAGCACCATTGTTGTCAGCGTGCGGTAGACCTCCTCCGCACGGCGCAGCAGCATCGCCTGGCGTCCGAGCAGCAGCTCCATCACCGGCTGGGTGATATCCGTATACGGAATCTCCGGCGGGATCTCCACAATCGGCAGACCGCAGGCATTGCTGGCCTCGATCGCCCCTTGGGGGATTTCCTTCAGGAAGCGGGCCGGCTTAATCGCCAGCGCCGCTGCACCCAGATTGTCGAGCGTATAGATCAGCTCCGTCAGCAGTGAAGGATCATGGCGGATGGAATACGCCGTAGTCAGCAGCATGACGCCTTCACTGATCCAGCCCTTCAGATCCGGAACCTCCATAATATCTACGAACCGGACCACCCGGTCCAGCCCCTGCTGGCCGCTAATAACCTTCGCTTTCCCAAGAACAGAGAGCTCCATCAGCTCCCTTAGAGTAATTCCTCGTGTATTCAACATTCTGCCTCCCTCTACTGTCTTCAGTATTTCATGATTTTTCCTGAAATATGCCACCCGTATGCACCCGTAGCCACTCGTATGCCACCAGCTTACATTCGCATTCCCGATAGTTTATCAGACATTCCCGCCCAGCCACAGGAAAAATATATAAAATTGAAGATATTTTTTCGGATTTATACGAAGGTGTGGGAGGGAAAGCACTGGTTAACAAGGTGATCCGATGACTGTGAATAGGACGCGAGTAGTACGCAAGTAATATGCAAATAAGACACAAGTAGGACGCAACATATCCTATTGAACAAAGTAACTTATCTGACGGCTACGCCCGCCTCTATGAGGGGTACGCGTGAAGCTGGTGAGAAATGGCCGCTATTAGACGGGTGGGGCATTAGTGCTACTCGTTCCGTGCTGGAGGCCACTTCTGGTGAAATGAGAGGGAGGTATACCTTGATTTGGTGCTGCTGGCGATATCAGAGGGATTCGTACCTTTGATTTGGTGCTAACGGGCTCCTTCGGACGAAACCAAGAGCACTTTTGCCCCTCATTTCCACTTCTAGCCTCCTTAGGCTGAAATCAAGGGCACTTTTGCCCCTCATTTCCACTTCTAGCCTCCTCAGGCTGAAATCAAGGGCACTTTTGCCCCTCATTTCCACGTCTAGCCTCCTTCGGCTGAAATCAAGGGCACTTTTACCCCTCATTTCCACTTCTTTCCATCGGGGCGGAACAGAGGGATTTATACCTTTAATTTGGTGCTGTGACCCACTTTCGATGGAATTAGAGGGATTTATACCTTTAATTTGGTGCTGTGAGCCACTTTCGATGGATTTAGAGGGATTTATACCTTTAATTTGGTGATGTGAGCCACTTTCAGCGGATTTAGAGGGATTTATACCTTTAATTTGGACTCTGGTGCTGTGAGCCACTTAAAATGTTTGCTACTATACTTTCTGTCTAGTGCCCGAATGTCCATTTCAGTATGTACTTAAAAATCTGCGCACTCTCCTGCTTCTCATCTCTTCACCTTTCCACTCACCTCCACCTCCATACTCTTCATTGCCCACTATCCATACTCAATTTTCATTTTCCAATTCTCAATTTCCACTTCTCATTCCCTCCTTTCTCATTCCCTCACTTTCTCATTTCCTACTTCCTCACCTTCTCACTCCCTCACTTCCGTACTGCCTTACTTCCTCACTCCTTACTCACTTACTCACTTACTCACTTACTCACTTACTCACTTACTCACTTACTCACTTACTCACTTACTCACTTACTCACTTACTCCCTTACTCCCTCACTGCCTTACTCCCCACTCCCCACTCCCCGCAGCAGCTCAGAAACACCCTGCTATAGCAGCCAGCCAAATCAGCTACACAAAAAAACGTTCCCCGGACCTACATCCGGAAGAACGCTTAACTATATTTCCTGAATTACTATACTTCGTACTTCCAAGAGCAGATTTGCACTGCGCAATCAGCGCCGCACCCCCCCAGGGAAGGAAGCCGCCGCAGCAACCGCAGCGCCAAGCGCAAGGATCGGATCAAACGCACGGATGCCGAGCTGTTGTTCCAGTTCCGCCGCCAGCCCGATGGTGGCAAACCCGGTGCAGGCGAGGACTATGGCCTCCGCACCGCGCTCCACCAGCCGGGCTGCTCCGGCAAGTGCGCCTGCCCGTCCGGCAGGCGTACCCAAATCAAGTGTGGTCGTTACCCCATCTGGCCGGTCCATGCCGAGGTAAGCATCGCCGAGAATGCTGCGGATCAGCGGCGGCACTTCGGTCAGAATCGTCAGCACGCCGATCTTATCGCTGTATGCCAGCGACATATGGGCTGCACACGAGCCTGCGCCCAGAACCGGTACGTTCACTGCCATCCTTGCCTCCAGCAGCGCCGGATCTGCGGCACAGCTGATGCCGATGGCCGTACAGCCCTGCTGCTCCAGTTCCCGGGCCAGGCTGATAATCTTCGGCACTGACTCCGCTTCGGTCTCGTCATTGTATACGCCCTGAGGCTGATCCGGAATGCAGCGGCTGATTACCGGCAGGCCATACCGGTGTTCAATCAATTCTCCGTGCAAATGAATTGCAGACTCCTCTTGCAGTGTAATTACACGTATAATTCCAAGCATCCTTATCTCCCCCTGGTCAGCCATTGTTGGGCGTTCTGAATATCCTCACCATATACTTTTGCTTCATCCCGTACCGCGATAACCCTGACAACAACACAGCATCCGCGCAGCCTAGAGCAGTTCTCCTGCACGCATAATCAGCTTATCATCAATATATACTTCCGGCTTCATAACTACAGCATCAATATGAACGCCAGCCGCTACAACCCCGCCGAACGTATTATTGCTGCCAAAAGCGACATGGATGGTCCTGTAGACCTTCTCATCCTCCAGCACCACACCTGTAATTCTGGCCTTGTTGTTTGTACCAATGCCGAACTCGCCCAGGAGCCTGCCGTCACCGGCACCTAGCATATCCAGAAGCCTGTCACCGCTCTCGCCTTCTGCACTAATTAATCGGCCCTGCTCCACTGTCAGCACCATCGGGCTGTTCAGCGCGCCAATACCTGCAATCGAACCGTCCACCTTAATCTGGCCGGTGGCTGTACCTTCCATCGGCGCAATATAAGCCTCGCCCGAAGGAAGGTTACCCGATTCGCCCGGATTCAGATATAATCCGGTGCTCAGCACGCCATCCCGGCCCTCAATCGAAAAGCTCAGACTCAGACCATCCTTCTCCACACGAACCTGGCTTCCCTCAGACAGCAGCGCAGCTACCTGCTCCGTTAATGTCTTCACCTGCGCATAGTCCGCAGTGATCGCGCCATGGCTGAACATGTCATCTGTCATGCCCGGCATGGTCGCCACCCGCGTTCCCGCTGCGGCTGCCTGCTTGCGCGCCGCCGTATGTGTCATCGAATGTGTCGTAATGCATACTGCTACATCCGCTTTGGCCATAGCTTCGGCAATCGGAGCCGGCGGCTCCTCGCCGGATTTGCTCCTTGCCTGCATAATCAATAGCATCGATTCCGCCCCGAGCCGCTTCCCTGCTTCATAGACGGATTCGGCAAGCTCCCGCTTATCGTCATCGGCCACTACAGCCAGCAATTCACCGCTGCCAAGCCCCAGACAGTCCTTAAGGACATTCATGCTGATCAATATTCGTTGCTCACTCATTATACTTTCCTCCCGGTTACACCATTTCTGCTACCAGCTTGCCCATGAGGGCATTGGACAGCACGGCAGGCACTCCTGCGGAGGCCGCCCACTGTCTATGCTGCTCCACATATCCCATGCAGTCAAGCACAATCACATCCGCCAGGTCCCTCAGACGCTCAGCAGCCGCTCGGAAATCCGCTTCCGTACCGGTATACGGAGAAGCAGCTGCAAACGGCAGCCTCGCTCCGGCTCCCGCGAATTTCTCATTCATGCTCTCTTCCTGCTCGGGCAGGGGACCTATAAGCCCCAGCCTGCGTCCGTCAAGCATCGCCATTACGACCGGAGGGATAATCCGGTCCGGTTCAATCAGATGGGCCTTGGCCGTATGAAGTCCCGGAAAAACACCGGTACAGGCCAGCAGAATCGTCTCAATTCCAGCAGCTTCCATAGCATCAACCTTCCCCTGCAGAACTGACTTTATCCGTTCACGGGAGATCACCGCAGCTGATCCGTCCGCCATACGGGTTGTAAGCACATACTCCCCAGGACCAGGACTATAGAATTCGCGTACCTGATCAGCAGTGAACCCGTCAAGCACCCCGGACTGAACCAGTCCGGCCTTACCTTCCAGATACTTCTCAATAATCGGCGCAACATCGTTCCTGGGAGCTTGTCCGATCGTGATTAACCCTATATTTTTACTCATCTTACTCCCTCCCGCTTCTCCATACGGATTGAAATCATGGCAACTCATGCCTGTATACATTGAGCAGGCGCTGAACCTTGCTCAGCGCCTGCCATTATTCCGTTCTATTCCTAGTGAGAGGTTACAGCCGGTTTACCCAGCGTCTGCAGCACTTTCATCGAACCGTACAGCTCGGTAATCTGTGCGAATTCAGCTTCGTTGTAGAAGGAGCATATGCCTTGAGTGAACTCTTTGGCTGTCTCAATGGCAAAACGCACCGCCTGGGCGATATCAATCTCATGGCTTGCCCCTGTACCGCAGCCGGGCACCATGGACTGGGCAGTAATCGCCAACCCTACAACGGGAGCCGAAGTCGCTACTGCGGGCTGCAGGATGGAATTGATATGATATAGTCCGTTACCGTAAGGAGTAATGTCCTGCGTAGTTACCGGAAAAGTTACCGGATACTGTCCTGTCGTCATTTCCTTGATCCGCAGCAGATCCTCACTGACCCGCAGAATGTACCCTTCTTTGACCGTAGGTGAGATTGCAATGCCTTTGTGATTCACCACACGGTTGCCCTTAGTCGTATCAATAGAAATAATCGCTTCCATCTCCGGCAATACCTCATGCTCATTCATCTGCAGGATATCCACCGGGGAATCCATGAAATCAACGGGTTCATGCGGCAGTGTCGGAGCATCCGGGCAAATATGAGTCGTAACCAGGACGTCACCCTGCAGCACATCCCCTTTGGTTTGCATGTTTGCCAGCTTCAGTGCCGCAGCGATTGCCGCCACCGCTCCGTCTGCATCAGAGACAATGCCGATCCGGCTGGGGCGCGCCCCTATGCCGCCAAGTCTGCCGACAATTCCGAAGGTTGGCGCGCTTCCGCCTCCAAGCTTGCCTTGACTGCCCGGAATGGTGATTTTGACGAATTCCGTACTGCCCTTTTCACCTTCCACTTTCTGAACCTCAACCTTAACCGCAGGATATGCTGCGAATAACTGCCTGACCTGCTCACCATTAACATAAGCGCTGTCCAGTGCGTTCAAAACTGTAATCGTCTGATGAAGTGCCATTATAATTCCTCCCCGGATGCATGCTCATGATTGTGATGTTTGAATTCATACTATCTTAAAATTCGAAACGTCCACAATGTACCGCCCTGCCAAAACTAAGTTGTTTTTCTTGTCCTTTGCACATAAACCTTACGCGCAAGGTACACTCTTCGGCCTTTCAGCAGCATCCGGCATCCATTAAACCCCTAAATTCCCCGCTCCATATCATACAGAAATATAAATAAAGGTTAATTATTCCATATTGGCGAATTACAAGAAGGTTACACATCATCAAGTTATGGAAGAGGGTTACTACATGAAGCAGGAACAGACTGAGCATCAAAAAGAGCTCCAACATATCATCGATCAGGAGGTTCTGCTGTCCGGATTTTCGGGGACGGTACTGGTTACGCAACACGATCAGACCCTCGCAGCGGCTGCTTGCGGACAAGCCAACGTAGCGGAGGAACGGATCAATCAGCTTAACACCCGCTTCGGGATTGCTTCCGGCAGCAAACTGTTCACAGCAGTAGCCATCTGCCAGCTGGCCGAGCAGGGGAAGCTTTCTTTTGACGGCAAGGTGCTGGAGGTCTTACATGAGCAGAAGTTCCCCTTGTTCAGCCCCGAGATCACGGTTCATCAGCTGCTGACGCATAGCTCGGGCATTCCGGATTATTTCGATGAGGAGGTTATGGACGACTTCGCAGCACTGTGGAAGGACATACCGATGTATACGCTCAGGCGACCGGGTGATTTCTTGCCACTATTTGCAGCCCTGCCGATGAAATTCACTCCCGGCGCTCGTTTCCACTATAATAATGCGGGTTATATCATGCTTGGCCTGATTGTCGAAGCGGTCAGCGGAATGAATTTCACGGATTATGTGGAGCAGCATATTTTCCAGCCTTGCGGGATGAAGGATTCCGGTTACTTCGCCATGGATACCCTGCCGGCCAATACAGCTCTCGGTTATATCGACAGTGAGACCGGAGAGAATATCAGCAACATCTACTCCATTCCGGTAGTGGGCGGCGGCGACGGAGGTGCTTTTGTCACGGCAGCTGATATGCAGAAGCTGTGGACATGCCTGCTCGGGCACAAGCTGCTGCAGCCAGAGACAACTGCCCTGCTGCTCACACCGCATATTCATGAGGATGAGGATACTTACTATGGCTATGGAGTATGGATTACGATCCGAAACGGCGGAGTGTTAAAATACCATCTCATGGGCTCCGATCCCGGGGTCTCCTTTCGCTCAGCAGTCTATCCGGCAAGCGGCGTAACCTTCACCGCTCTCTGCAACCGCAGTAGGGGGGCTTACCGGATGATGCAGGTGGCTGAGAAGAACCTGCTGCTGGATTAGCTGCGCGCTCAAGCAGGAGCCCCGTTCTTCCACGGGCTACGGGCTACGGGTTACGGGTTACGGGTTACGGGTTACGGGTTACGGGTTACGGGTTACGGGTTACGGGTTACGGGTTACGGGTTACGGGTTACGGAATAAGTGAATTCCGTACACTTATTTCCATCGTGTGGACCGCATACCAAAAAATAAATGGATAAACGTCACCTAAATTTGCTGATTCCGCCGCCAAGTCGGTGAATCGGAAACTAAAACCCAAATATCAGCGATTCAAGGATAATTAAATGCCCTTTTTCCACTTGTCTTACGGGGGCGGTCCTGAACAATCCAAAAAAGCCGTACAATCAGCTAATTGCTGATGTACGGCTTTTGGATTGTTTGAGTAACCGGAATCCGCTTTAGTACCGAGTTACGCCATCCTTAGTCACCAGTGCAAATACCAGCGGCTGCGGCGGAACCGGCTGCGCGGAGATGCGGTAAGCTTCCAGCACCTTGGCTTCGGCTTCCTGCACTTTGCTCTCGCTGGCATCATTCACATGCAGCACAGCAAGCGTATCGCCTGCGGCTACGGCATCGCCGACCTTAATCGCCAGCTGAATGCCAACGGCCAAATCGATGACGGATTCCTTCGTTTCGCGTCCGGCGCCGAGTAGCATCGCCGCTACGCCGATCTCTTCGGCCTGAATGCTCTCCACATACCCTGCGGTCGCAGCTTTCACTTCGATGAACTTGCGCGCTGTCGGCAAAGTATCCGGCGACTCAATCTGCGTGGCATCGCCGCCTTGGGCAGACACCATCTGCTTGAACTTGTCCAGCGCACTGCCGTCATTGATGTGGGACAGCAGAATGGAGCGCGCTTCTTGTTCGTCCTTCGCCTTGCCGCCGAGCACCAGCATCTGGCTGCCCAGAATGAGGCAGACCTCCTGCAAATCCTTCGGCCCGTGGCCGTTCAGGGTCTCAATGCCTTCTTTGATCTCCAGCGCATTGCCGATACCGAAGCCCAGCGGCTGGTCCATGTCGCTGATCACAGCGACCGTGTTGCGGCCAAGATGTGTGCCTATATCCACCATCGCCTGTGCGAGTGCAATGGAATCATCCAGCGTCTTCATGAATGCGCCGCTGCCGGTCTTCACATCAAGCACGATAGCATCCGCACCTGCGGCGATCTTCTTGCTCATTACGGAGCTGGCAATCAGCGGAATAGATTCAACGGTTGCAGTCACGTCACGCAGTGCGTACAATTTCTTGTCCGCAGGCGTAATGTTGCCGGACTGGCCGATGACAGCTGCGCCGATCTCCCCTACCTGGGTGAAAAAGCGCTCCCGGTCCATCTCCACGGAGAATCCGGTGATCGACTCCAGCTTGTCGAGCGTACCGCCGGTGTGGCCGAGGCCGCGTCCGGACATTTTGGCCACCGGAACTCCAGCTGCAGCTACAAGCGGGGCCAAGACAACGGTAGTCTTATCGCCCACTCCGCCGGTAGAATGCTTGTCCACCTTGATGCCGGCAATCGGACTGAGATCCACCTGGTCACCGGACATCGCCATTTCCAGGGTCAGATCGCCGGTTTCCCGTGCGTTCATTCCCCGGAAATAGACAGCCATCGCCCAGGCGGAAATCTGGTAATCAGGAATTTCACCTTTGCTGTAGCCTTGAATCAGAAAAGCTATTTCTTCACGGCTGAGCTCGCCGCCGTCTCGTTTTTTCTGGATAAGGTCAACTGCACGCATTATACCTGTACCTCACGGACAAAGGAGCGCACAAGGCCGATAAATTTCGGTTTGGTCAGGTTAGCTACTTTTACCACCTGCTCATGGGTTAGCGGCTCCAGCTCGTCCCCGATCGCCATATCGGTGATACAGGTAATGCCGAGCACACGCAGCTTGCTGTGGCTGGCTACGATCACTTCGGGCACAGTGGACATTCCAACGGCATCGCCGCCGAGATAGGCCAGCATTTTGAGTTCAGCCGGAGTTTCATAGGTAGGGCCGCTGATGCCGGCATATACGCCTTCCTGCAGCACTAGCGCTTCACCGTCGGCACCCTTAACTTCACCGGCCAGCTTCTTCGCCAGCGCGATATATTCAGGGTCATACGCACGGGACATATCCGGGAAACGTACACCCAGCTCCGGATCATTCGGTCCGATCAGCGGGTTGTCGCCGGTCATGTTCAGGTGGTCGGTAATCAGCATGAGGTCACCGGCTTTGAACGCTCTGTTCATTCCGCCGCCTGCATTGGTAATCACGAGTATGCCTACGCCAAGCTTAGCCATTACGTATACCGGCAGCACCACTTTGCGCATTTCATAACCTTCATAGTAGTGGAAACGGCCCTGCATGATCATAACATCCTTACCTTCCAGCTTACCGATCACGAACCGTCCGGCATGACCTTCTACCGTGGAACGCGGGAAATGCGGAATTTCTTCATAAGGCAGATATACCGCATCTTCGATCTGATCGCCCAGATCCCCGAGGCCGGAGCCCAGAATAAGTCCGATAGCCGGTGTGTAAGAACCGAATTTGGATTGAATATATTCAGCAGCTTCTTTTACCTGAGTGCCGTATGGGACTGTTGATGGTGTTGTCATAGGTTGATCCTCCCGGATATGAATTGTCTTGTAAATACCTTGAAGCAGGAACTACATCTTCGGAATAAAAGCCAGCACCAGCTTCAGGAATTGCTCGCGCACACGTTCCGCTGTCTCCATCACTTCTGCATGGTTCAGCGGCTGTTCCAGAATTCCGGCAGCCATGTTGGTGATGCAGGAAATACCAAGCACTTCAATACCGGCATGACGGGCCACAATCGTCTCAGATACTGTGGACATCCCTACTGCATCTGCCCCTTGGCGGCGCAGCATAACGATCTCAGCAGGAGTCTCGTAGTTGGGTCCGAGCAGGCCGGCGTATACGCCTTCCTTGAACTCGAAGTTCAGCGCTGCTGCAGCTTCTTTGGCGGCTGCGATCAGGCGGGGGCTGTAAGCCGAAGACATATCCGGGAAACGTACGCCCAGCGCATTATCATTCGGTCCGGTCAGCGGATTGCGGCCTGTCAGGTTCAGGTGGTCAGTAATCAGCATCAGATCACCCGGTGTGAAATCGGTGTTGACCCCGCCGGCAGCGTTAGTTACCAGCAGGCTGGTTACGCCCAGCTCTTTCATTACGCGCACCGGGAATGCCGTAGTTTCTGGTCCGTACCCTTCGTACATGTGGAAGCGGCCTTTCATCATGACCACGCGGCGGCCTTCGATCATGCCGATCAGCAGTTCACCTTCATGTCCTTCAACAGTGGATACAGGGAAATGGGGAATTTCATTATAAGGAATGACTACTTCATCTGTGATGAGATCGGCCAGAACACCGAGGCCGGAGCCGAGGATCAACCCGATCTCGGGGGCAACGGTACATTTGTCTTTGATATATACTGCTGCTTCTTGAATATTGCTTTGGGTAACTGCGGTCATGGTTGGTTCCTCCTTGAGGTGGGTGGGATGAACTTTAGTCATCGACGTAAAGCTGGGCCGTCACTACGGTGATATTTGGACTTCCGGCCGCTGTTGTCTACAGATTTCTTCAATTTTGACCCGCTTAGCGGTTGAAATCCGTAGACAAAGGCGGTCGCTATCGCTCCTACAGTTCCAAATTTCCCCTTCGATTCTTCTCGCTTTTAGTTATATCCTTCAGTTCATCTTGATTTATTATTTATATTAAATTAATTCAGACAAAAAGCTCGTCCCGTACTGCGGTGCCTTCGCTCCGAAATTATCTGCGATGGTAGCAGCAACGTCAGAGAAGGTCTGGCGGATGCCCAGGCTGCCCGGAGTCTTGAATCGTGGGCTGTAGATCAGGAGCGGCACATATTCACGGGTATGATCCGTTCCGGCATGGATCGGGTCATTGCCGTGGTCAGCCGAGATGATCAGCAGATCATCTTCTTCCAGGGTGGAGAGCAGCTCAGGCAGCGCCTGATCGAATACCTCCAGCGCCCGGCCGTAGCCTTCCGGATCACGGCGGTGGCCGTACAGGGAGTCGAAGTCTACGAGATTAGTGAACAGGAATCCGTTGAACGGCTTGCGCAGCTCATCAATGGTAATTTGGATACCATGCTCATTGCTCTTCGTAGGGTACGTAGCCGTAACCCCTTCGCCGGTGAAGATATCATTGATTTTACCTACCGCAATCACGTCTTTGCCGATATCCTCCAGAGCGTTCATAACGGTCGGCTCCGGCGGCTTCACCGCGTAGTCATGACGGTTCGGGGTACGCACGAAATTCCCCGGTTCGCCGATATAAGGACGGGCGATGACACGCCCTACGGAGAATTCGGGAGCCATCGTCAGCTCGCGGGCGATCCGGCAGGCGCTGTACAGCTCTTCCAGAGGAATGATATCTTCATGCGCGGCAAGCTGGAATACGCTGTCTGCCGAAGTATACACAATCCATGCGCCGGTCTTCATCTGCTCTTCGCCGTATTCTACGAGAATCTCCGTGCCGGAAGCCGGTTTGTTGCCAATCACCTTACGTCCGGTTGCCGCTTCGAACTTCTCAATCAGCTCTGCGGGGAATCCGTCAAAATAAGTATTAAATGGAACCTCAATCTTCAGGCCCATCAGCTCCCAGTGGCCGGTCATCGTATCCTTGCCTACTGAAACCTCCTGCATTTTGCCGTAATAGCCTGTCGGGGCAGCTACCGGTTCAAGCGGCGGCAGCGGAGCAATATTCGCCAGTCCCAGCTGCTGCAGATTAGGAAGCTTAAGACCCGGAACCCGCTCCAGAATATGGCCCAGCGTATGGGAGCCTGTATCTCCAAAATTAGCGGCATCCGGCGCTTCACCGATACCTACACTATCCAGAACAATAAATCCGATGCGTTTAAATGAGGACATTGCCGTCTTCACTCCTTCGTAGTTTGCATAATCGTAAGGTCTGCTCAAAACAGGAAGAAACTCCGGGAGAACCTCTCCCGGGAGCTATCCTTTCAGTATGATTCCATCATAACTTTCTTACTCACAAAAAGCATCTTTTCGGGCCAATCCATCCCATCACCCGTTCTATCCACGGTTACACCATACCTCTGAATACAGGCTACCTCGCCCGGGGATGGTGATTCTCATAGACTTCCTTCATATTCTTGCGGGCGATTCCGCTATAAATCTGAGTGGTCGAAATATCGGAATGGCCCAGCATCTGCTGCACAGAGCGCAGGTCTGCCCCGCCTTCCAGCAGATGAGCGGCGAAGGAATGCCGCAGGGTATGCGGTGTGATGTCCTGCTGGATGTCGGCTTCACGCGCATGTTTCTTGATTATTTTCCAAAAGCCCTGACGGGTCAGCCTCCCGCCCAGACTGTTCAGGAACAGCGCCGGTTCCTCCAGGTTCACCCGGAGCAGCTTGTCCCGCATCCCGGAGACATAACGGGCCACACAGTCCGCAGCAATCGTACCAATCGGCACCACTCTTTCCTTGCCGGAGGCCCCGCTGCAGCGTGCGAACTTCAGCCCGGTGTTCACGTCCTCCACATTCAGCGAGATTAGCTCCGTAACACGGATACCCGTAGCATAGAGCAGCTCAAGCATCGCCTTATCGCGCATCCCCTGGGCAGAAGATTCATCAGGGACGGCCAGCAGGCGTTCAATTTCTTCAATACTAAGAATCATCGGCGGTTTCTTGCTCGGTTTAATCGTTTCCATATCCAGTGTCGGGTCTTGCCCGATCAGCCGTTCTTTCAGCAAAAAATGAAAATAGGCGCGCAGCGATACCGTATTCCGGTTGACTGTTGCCGTTGCCTTGCCCGCTCCGCGCAGAGCGCCGAGGTAGAGCATAATATGTGATCTTCTGATTTCTTCCATCGCAGCCGTGCCGCGCTCTTCGGTAAACTCCAGAAACTGCGAAATATCCCGTCCATAGGATTCCAGCGTACTAGGAGACAATCCTTTGTCCCCGGACAAATACTGCATAAACGGCTGCAAGTGTGACTTCATCTATTCACGCTCCTGTCATACTCAGGCTGCTTCATGCCGCTCTGCAGCGGTTGGGGTCCGGCAGCAGTCAGAACGCGGGGCGTCCCTTACATGCTCTAGATTCATTCGACAGGCTTCTAGCTTTTTCCTGCAACCGGCGGAGCGCTCACTCCCCGTACCAATAGTAGAACCGCAGGCGCTGACCTGCACTCAGCCCTTCATCGCTTTGCTTCACATCATGAAATGCCCGGATGGCTGTGCCCTCCGGAATATCATAGTTCTGAGCGGGGCTGATCCAGGCACTGACCCAGCTTAGGACATAATACAGCACACAGCTGATCGCAACGAGCAAGGTCATGAAATACAGCCGGCGTACGGTTTTGGGAATGGAGACAATCATCTTAGGCAACCTCCTAAAAGTAATGTAAGCTTCCGCTACAATATTCCACTTCGCAGAACTCGTCCTTCACTTTATGCGCCGGAGGGTGGTGTTATGTATTTAAATCATTTAAAAAGCCCCCTCCGGCCATTCAGCCGGGGAGAGCTTGTGCGGTAATTCCTCATCTGTATAAGAGTTCATGCTCTATATAAGCTTATTCGGGAGTATTGCCGTCTGTAGGATTCTTATCCTTGCAGCGGTGGCAAATTCCGTGAAAATCAAGTCTATGATCAAGCACCGTAAAATTATAATCCTTCTCAAGACGCTCTTCCAGCGGACCCAGCCAATCCTCACGAATCTCATCCATGGTTCCGCATTGTACACAAATCAGATGATGATGATGATGTTTCGCTGTATCCGTCCGCAGATCATAACGGGCAACACCGTCTCCGAAATTAATCTTCTCCACGACATGAAGCTCGCTGAGCAGTTCCAGGGTACGATATACGGTGGCGAGACCGATCTCCGGAGCCTTTTCTTTCACCAGCATGAATACATCTTCAGCGCTTAAATGATCATCCTCGTTCTCCAGGAGAACTCTTAAGGTCGCTTCCCGTTGAGGTGTAAGCTTGTATCCTTGGGATTGTAGTTGTTGCTTAATCTTGTCTATCCGGGCTTCCATTGTCTGCCTCCCCCTTGGAAAATTACCGCACCGGGCTTCAAGCCACTTCTTCCATTATAGGGGGAGTTACTTTGAGAAGTCAAACGCTTTTAGCTAACGCGGAGGCGGGACCCCAACGTTCAAGGTAGTGCCGGAATGGAAATTCATTCCACCGCATGTTCTCAGGACAGCTGCTGCTTCCTGAAGATTCCACGCTCATCCGGCTGACACCAGCATCGGCGTCACCCATCTCATCATCACCGGGGTCACCCAAGCCTCAAATCCGGAGATTCCCATAACCAGCAGGGCCATGCCGAGTGACAGCAGGGTGTACATTACGAAAGGCCGGGTCACCTTGGTACGCCGCTGTTGTCCCAGCACCCGGCTGCGGATCATCAGCAGGGAGAAGGCGATCGCTGCCGCGCTGCATACAAGCAATACCGGAATCAGCACCAGATTATGCGGGGCTACAGAAACCAGGGCAAACAGCATGCCATGCCAGGAATACTGGCTGACGAGACAGCCGACGGTGAAGCCGATCAGCACGCCTTTGAGGAAATCCAGAATCAGAATCCCCGGAAGTCCGATAACCGACAAGCCGAGTATCCAGATCAGTCCGACCCATTTCAGATTGAATGCGGCAATCCCCCAATATGAATCCTGCGCGGCAGGCAGTCCCTGCTGATCGACGGTCATGAAGAAATTGCCCAGATAATCCCCCAGCTCCTGCTGCTGATCCAGCGTTAACGCACTGACAATGAGCGCTCCAAATACGACCCCGACCAGGAATAATACCGCGACAAAAATATAAAGAGGCGTCTGTTCCTTCATCATCAGCCTTAAACTGCGCATCAGGACATTCTCCTTTCCGGTCACATGTTACACCATATGAAGGAATGTCCCGCTCTATGACTTGTCCTTGGTTACTTCCCCTTAATGACCTTGCCGTACGTCCCTCCGCCTCCTGAAGAGAGCGCAAGCCTGCCGGTACGGGCCAGTACGATCAGCTCTGCAAGCTCTTGTCCGGCAACAGCCGCAAGTTCGGCTTCACCCGCCTTGTGCAGTATATTCATCTCTGTGCCAAACGCCTGCAGCAGGTCATTCAGCTTGCGCTTGCCAAGTCCCGGAATAAACTCCAGAGGCACCTGGTAATGGTAGGGCGGACGGTACGCCGGAACCAGCGGCTGCTCACGGTCAGCAATATCGAGAATACGGTCCAGCACCCCTTTCACCAGCTTCGGACTGCCGCAATACGGACAGCGCTCTGAAGTTGCATACGCCTCATCGATAATGCTGCCGCAGCCGCCGCAATATGTGCGGTGGTATTTCCCCAGCCGGGGGTTCAGCCCGAAGTTGGCACTGATCCGGCGTCCCTCCGAGCGTTCCAGCGCCAGCTTCAGCTCATGGAAAGAGGGCTGCTGCATCTCAATCACATTATACTCACGGCCGATTTTGCCCAGGGAATGAGCGTCAGAATTGGTCAGGAAGCTGTACGGGTCAAGCTCTGAAATATATCCGGCCATTTCCGAATCCGCACTGAGTCCAAGCTCTACTGCCGCAATGCGTTCCAGGTCAAATAAGTCAGCCATGCGCTCCGCTGCACAGCCGTATAGCCCTTTGTGCGGAGTGAAAATATGTGCCGGAATCAGCAATCCTCCCCGTCCGGTAATCTCGTCCTGCAGCACCCGGGAGGGTGCATACAGGCGCTGGGAGCTTAGATTCACATTCCGCATATGGGCGCTCATCCAGCTGCTGAACTCTTCCATGGTCCCAAGGTCCGGCATGAAGGCCAGGACATGGCACTCTTTTCGCCCGGGCTCACGGATCTCAATCTCGGTTCCCAGGATGATGGTAGTCCCCCTGTAGGCAATACCTCCGCCTTCCGCCATCGTCATCTCGCCGGAATCCAGCGCCGCATGAATATCCCGCAGCACCCCCGGGGAGTGGCTGTCGATGATGCCGATCAGACCGATCCCCTTGCGCTCTGCCGCCTCTTTGGCAATCCCGGCGAAGGTGAGCTCGCGGCTGCCGCTGATTTTGACCGCCTGTCCCTCCGAAGTCCGCCCGATATGCACATGCAGGTCGCAGTAAACGCTCTGCAGCGTAGACTCTAGTGCCATTGTCCAGTCAGCGTATACAGATGCCAGGCGTAGACAGCCATCATGGTCTTGGCATCCGCAATACGTCCATCCGCGATATACTGGTACGCTTCCTCCAGCGTCAGCTCGGAAACCTCCAGGAATTCATCCTCATCCAGCGCCATCTCACCCGGCTGGGCATCTTCGGTCACATAGAGGTGAATGATCTCGTCGGCGAAGCCGGGAGAGGTATAGAAGGACTTCAGCAGCTTCAGCCCGCCGCTGTGAAATCCGGTCTCCTCCTGAAGCTCACGGCCCGCAGCCGCCAGCGGATCCTCGCCTTTGTCCAGCTTGCCAGCCGGTATCTCCACCTCAGTCCGGTGCATCGGCTGACGGTACTGCTCCACTACAAGCATTTTACCGTTATTCAGTGCCAGCACAGCTACGGCCCCCGGATGCTTCACGACCTCACGGGTTGCTGTATTGCCGTCAGGCAGCTTCACCGTGTCCACCTGCAGCGAAATAATGTTGCCAGTAAAGATCGGCTTCGTCGACAATGTTTCTTCATCCAATGCGGGGTTGCGGTCGATTTCATCGTTTTTCATAGATTTGTGGTCTCCTTTGGCATGGTTATGCATAGGGTGTATTATAGCAAACTTAAAAGGAAAGAAGGAATGCAGGCATGAATGATTGTCTTGTCCGAGCAAGCTCATCCGCAGTTATAATGGTAGGTAAACCGGAGCAGATCAAGGCTGTAATGGCCGGATGGATGAAGCAGTACGGGCGTGATATGCCCCTCTCCTACATCCTGCTGCTCCAGGCGGAAACGCGGATCACAGCTTCCAAGGCAGGATAATGCCGCTTCGTTCTTCCGGATATCCGTGAGGAAGATTAGCTTCACCGAGTAACAAGAAGGAGCTGTCTCCCGGTGAATTCCGGAACAGCTCCTTTTTGTTACATTTAAGCGCAGCCGGCCCCATGATCGGCAGGCATCAGCGCAGTTTTTGAAATCAGCCTTTTTGGCTCTCGGCCACAATAGCTACAACCAGGCTGGCTACTTTGACAATATCTTCGGCTTTGATCCGTTCCTTCGTTGTGTGGATATCCTCATAGCCGACAGCCAGATTCACAGTAGGAACCTTCAGGCCGTTGAACACATTGGCATCACTGCCGCCACCGGAAGCGAACAGCCGGGTAGTCAGTCCAAGTGAAGTAATCGCGCGGTCTGCCAGCTGTACCACCGGATCATGCTCATTAAAGCTGAACGCCGGATAAATGATTTCACTGCGGAATTCACTCTGTGCGCCATTGTCACGTGCGGTTGTCTCCAAGGCTTCACGCATAGAGGCAATCTGCAGTTCTACCTTTTCCTGCACAATACTCCGGGCTTCCGCATCCAGCTGCACATGGTCGCAGACCACATTGGTCGGGCCGCCGCCGGCAAATTTGCCGATATTCGCTGTCGTTTCATTATCGATCCGTCCAAGCTTCATCGCCGAAATCGCTTTGCTCGCCACTTGAATCGCACTGATTCCATCCTCCGGATTAACTCCGGCATGAGCGGATTTGCCGAAGATCTGCATCGTTACCCGCGCCTGTGTCGGCGCAGCAATGGCAATTGCTCCTACTTCACCATTGGAATCAAGCGCGAAGCCCAGATCGGCATCCAGATGCGCCGGGTCCATTGCGCGTGCGCCCATCAGCCCGGACTCTTCGCCTGCCGTAATGACAAACTGGATTTGCCCGTGCGGAAGCTTCTGCTCCTGAATCACCCGGATCGCTTCGAACAATGCAGCAAGTCCCGCTTTGTCATCTGCTCCGAGAATCGTACTGCCGTCGCTGGTAATCCAGCCGTCTGCCCCAAGGGAAGGCTTGATATTCTGCCCTGGAACCACTGTATCCATATGGCAGGTGAACAGCAGCTTAGGCGCGCTTACGCCACTGTCCGCAGGCCAGGTCACGAACAGATTGCCCGCTCCATGTCCCGTTTTCTCCTGGGAATTATCTTCAACTGCTGTCAGTCCCAGAGTGCCGAATTTTTCCTTAAGTACATCGGCAATCCGCCGTTCATTTCTGGTCTCACTATCAATACGGACAAGCTCCATGAATTCATTGATCAACCGGTCTTGTGATATCACTTGGACTTCCCTCTCTTTCGCGGATACGTTACAATGGTTGTACTGCGTTCATTTACGCCTACGTTCATAACTTAAACTAATCTCAAAGGAGTCACACATGCAACAGAAAAAATGGTTCCGCATCATTATCTACATTATGCTGATCGCTATGATCGCCTCTACGGTGCTCTTTGTCATCGAGCCGTTTATGGCCGGTTAGTCACGTTTAGTACTTGAATAACAGCGTCCGGGTTCTCCGGGAGCTGTTTGACGTTGCCCGGATTCAGCATTCCTTATTCTGCAGCACTTACAGCCCCGGCAACCGCTTCATACGGAAACTGCTGCAGGAAATAAGGCACCAGCTCGGAAGCAACACTCTCCAGGCCAAAGGAGCGCCCGGTGCATTCCTCAAGTGAAGTGACCCCGTACTCGGCAATGCCGCAGGGTATGATTCCCGAGAATCCGCTTTGGCTGATTCCGGCTGAGATGTTGAACGCGAAGCCGTGGCTGGTAATGAAACCTCTGCGGAATTTACTCTTGTTGAATTTGACGCCGATCGCACAAATTTTCTCATCACCGACCCATACGCCCGTATATCCCTGCTTGCGGGTTCCTGATATCCCGTGTGAAGCGAGATAGGCAATAATAACGGCCTCCAGCCTGCGCAGATATCCGTGCAGATCGACCTTGCCGTCTTCGCCAAGCTTCAGGAGAGGGTAACCGACAAGCTGGCCCGGTCCGTGATATGTAATATCTCCTCCGCGGTCGATTTCAAACAGCGCAATCCCTTGTTTCCCAAGCTGTTCCACGCTAAGGAGCAGATGCTCCGGATGATTCTGTGAACCGATGGTATAGGTAGGCGGATGCTGCAGAAGGATCAGCCGCTCGGAAGCGGTGCCTGCGTCAATCCCCTGCACGACTTCCTTTTGCAGCTCCCAGGCCGCGCCGTATTCCATCAGCGGGAGATAGGAAACTTCCAGTTTGCTTAAGTTCAGGTTGTCCATGGTCATAAGGTCCCCTTTGCTTCATATTCTCCCCGTCACAGGGTTCCGCATCTGCCTTGTTAAAACATTAGTACAGCTTGGTGTCCGGCGTATAACCTTCCACATTATCCTTCACGCGCTGCAGGAAACGTCCGCTGATGACTCCATCCAGAATCCGGTGATCCAGCGACAGGCAGATATTGGCCATCGAGCGGACGGCGATCATATCATTGATGACCACTGGTTTTTTCACGATAGATTCAAAGGTTAGAATCGCCGCCTGCGGATAGTTAATGATCGGGTAGGACAGAATCGAGCCGAACGAGCCGGTGTTGTTAACCGTGAACGTGCCGCCCTGCATATCTTCCAGCCGCAGCTTGCCTTCACGGGTCTTCAGCGCCAGTTCGTCGATCTCGCGGGCCAGGCCGGCTACGTTCTTCTGGTCGGCTTTTTTGATGACCGGTGTCATTACAGAGTCCTCTGTGCCTACAGCGAGCGAGATGTTGATATCGCGTTTGACAATGATTTTGTCAACGGCCCAGACGGAGTTCATGATCGGATAATCTTTGATTGCACTGACAACCGCCTTCATCAAAAAGGCCAGATAGGTCAGATTAATGCCCTCTTTGCGCTTGAACTCATCCTTCAGCTTGTTGCGCAGCACGACAAGATTGGTCACATCGACCTCAATCATCGTCCAGGCATGCGGAATCTCCGAGACGCTCTGGCGCATACGGGTAGCGATCGTATTACGGATCGGCGTAACGTCGATCAGGTATTCCGAGCTGCTGCCCCGCCCGCCTTCCACTTCGATCGTCGGAATCTTCGGCGACTCGCTTAAGTGCAGGCCGGAGTGACGCAAATGCTGAAGCTCTCCGCGCACTTCTTCCTGAATAGGCTGGAATACAGGCTGCTGCGGCGCTTCAGGAGCAGCAGCGGGTGCCGGAGCTGCTGGCTGAGCCGCAGCTGCACCGCTCTCCAGGAACGCGAGCACATCCTTGCGTGTGATGCGTCCGCCCAGGCCGGTGCCCGGCACGGCCGCAAGGTTGATGCCGTGCTCGGCGGCCAGCGTCTGCACAGCCGGAGAGTAACGGGAACGCATCGGAGCATCCGCGTCAAAAGCCGCAGCCGGCACAGACGGACGGACGGAGGCGTGGGCAGGCTGCGGCGCGGCGCCGGGTGCCGCCGGGGCTGCGGTCTTGGCAGGTCCCGCAGAGGCAGCTGCCGGGGCCGCTGCGGATGCCGCAGGGGCAGCTGCACCGGCTACTGCGATGCGGGCGATGATCTCGCCGACGCTGACCGTCTGGCCTTCTTCGGCGAGCAGCTCCACCAGCGTACCGTCTACGGTAGCCGGAAGCTCAGCATTTACCTTATCGGTAATCAGCTCACAGATCGGCTCATATTGCTCGATCGTATCGCCCGGCTGCTTCAGCCATTTTCCGATCGTCGCCGATACCAGCGATTCTGCCAGCTGCGGCATGATTACATCCGTCAGCTTTGTATTGTCAGACATAATGTCACTCCTTAAAGTTTTGTAAGCACATACTTCCTGAGTTAGCTTCGACAAAACTGGCTTCGAAAGCATACGCTTATGTTTTGTAAGCACAAGCTCCCTGAAGCAGCTTCGTACAAAACTGGCTTCGGAAGCATGTAGCCACGAAATCCTGCCCAGAATACAACATTTCACCACTTAAATCGGCCAAAAATCAGAAAAGTTGTACAAAAGTCAGCATTTCTCTTTATCCAAGCGGATACGCGTGCAAATTGTGTATTTCATACAGCAATCCTGCCCAACCCACCGCTAATTTCGAATCTAAGCTGCAATAGTTGCAACATTCATGCCCAATGTACATACAGGCTGAGCTTAAAGATCTCACCTGTTGTTCACATATATCAGTACTGCGCCAAACGCAGCATCTCCGCCTTTAATTTGTCCTTGCTCAGCATGAAGAACTTCTCCATCGGCGGGGAGATTGGCATCGCCGGCACATCAGGTCCGCACAGGCGGAAGATTGGCGCATCCAGATCAAACAGGCAGTGTTCAGCGATAATTGCTGCCACTTCGCCGCCAATGCCTCCGGTCTTGTTGTCCTCGTGGACAATCAACACCTTGCCGGTCTGGCGGACAGCGGCAATAATCGCCTCGCGGTCCAGCGGCTGCAGGGTGCGCAGATCCAGAATATGCGCGGTAATGCCCTGCTCGCGCTCCAGCTCTTCCGCTGCCTGCATCGCAAAATGCAGCGGCAGGCTATACCCGATCACCGTAATATCGCTGCCTTCACGCAGCAGATTCGCTTCACCGATCGGCACAATGTAGTCGCCCTCCGGCACATCTTCCTTGATCAGCTTGTAGCATTTCTTGTTCTCGAAGAACAGCACCGGATCAGGGTCACGGACAGCAGCTTTCAGCAGTCCCTTGGCATCGGCTGCCGAATAAGGAGCTACAATCTTCAGTCCCGGAGTACCGAAGAAGATCGATTCCGGACACTGAGAGTGGTACAATCCGCCGAAGATCCCGCCGCCGATAGGCGCGCGGATTACCACCGGACAGTTCCAGTCGTTATTGGAACGGTAGCGGATTTTGGCCGCCTCGCTGATAATCTGGTTCGTTGCCGGCAGCATGAAATCCGAGTACTGCATTTCGGCGATTGGCTTCATGCCGTACATCGCCGCGCCGATCGCCACGCCGGCAATCGCTGACTCCGCAAGCGGTGTATCAAGCACGCGCTCTGCGCCGAACTGCTCCTGCAGTCCTTTGGTGGTCGTGAATACGCCGCCCTTCACGCCGACATCCTCACCCAGCACGAACACCGAATCATCGCGCTCCATCTCTTCCTTCATTGCCAGCCGGATTGCATCGATATATTCCATCATCGCCATGGCTTATGCTCCTCCCTTAAGGCCGGATTCATCGTACACATGCAGCAGCGTATCTTCCGGTTTCGGGAACGGTGCATTTTCGGCGTAGGTTATGGCCTCTTTCAATTCAAGATTATATTCGGCAACCAGATCACGCTCCTGCTCGTCACTCCACAGACCCAGTCCGGTCAGGTACGTGCGGAACGCGGCGATGCCGTCCTTTTTCCAATTCTCGTCAACCTCTTCCTTGGTCCGGTAAGCCAGATCATTATCCGAGGTGGAATGCGGCGACAGGCGGTACATCATCGCTTCAATCAGGGTGGGTCCTTCTCCGGCGAGCGCACGCTCCCGCGCCTCTTTGACCACACGGTAGACCTCAAGCGGATCATTGCCGTCCACCCGTACACCCGGGAAGCCATAGCCGAGGGCGCGGTCACTGACCTTGCCTCCAAGCTGCTTGTGGGCCGGAATGGAGATCGCATACTGGTTGTTCTGGCAGAAGATGATGACCGGCAGCTTATTCACACCGGCGAAGTTACACGCTTCATGAAAATCACCCTGGTTACTGGAGCCTTCACCGAACGTGACAAAGGAAACAAACTTTTTCTTCTGCATCTTGGCCGCCAGCGCGAAGCCTACAGCATGCGGAACCTGGGTCGTAACCGGACTTGATCCCGTTACGATACGCAGGCGTTTGCTTCCGAAGTGGCCCGGCATTTGCCGGCCGCCGCTATTCGGATCTTCCGCCTTGGCGAATACGGACAGCATCAGCTCACGCGTGGTCATTCCTACCGTCAGCACGAACGCATAATCACGGTAATACGGGAGGAAATAATCATTCTCCCGGTCCAGCGCAAAAGCCGCCGCGACCTGCGCCGCTTCCTGTCCGATGCCGGACACATGGAAGTTGATCTTGCCTGCGCGCTGAAGCAGCAGACTGCGCTCATCGTATTTGCGCCCGAGCTGCATGAATCTGTACATATCGATAACCTGGCCGTCGCTGAGTCCAAGCTGTTTATGTCGGTTAACGGTTTCTACAGTACCTTGGGATTCCATATAAGAGGTACCTCCTAAAAGTTTTGTAAGCATAGCTTCCTGAATTCGGCTCGTACAACCCGGCTCCGGAAGCGTTCGCTAACTTTGTTAAGCATGACTTAACAAAGTATATGCCCTGATCTTAAAACCAGGTACTAATTTCATTCTAAGTTCATTATAATCCCTTTCCATACAAAAAGAAAAGCCAAGAAATGCCGCTATGGAGCTGTTTAGGCGCATCAAGCGCCCTCAGCTCCGTCCGGCATTCACTTTAGCCCCTTCATCGTATCCTAGAATCCGATTGCTCTTCCATCCACCGCCAGCATCGCTTCCCCGATGATCTCCGAAAGTGTCGGATGGGCATGGACCGCCTCGCCAACCTCCCAGGGTGTTGCATCCAGAATCTGTGCCAATGCCGCTTCACCGATCAGGTCCGTCACATGCGGGCCAATCATCTGCACGCCGAGGATATCCCCGCTCTTCGAGTCGGCGACCACTTTTACGAAGCCGTCCTTCATGCCGTAGACAATCGCTTTGCCGATAGCCGAGAACGGGAATTTGCCGGTTACAGTCTCATGTCCCAGCGCCTTCGCTTCCTTCTCGGTATAACCGACACTTGCCACTTCCGGCCGCGTATAGACACAGCGGGGAACAAGATGGGCTTCATACGGATGGAGCGTTTCGCCCGCCAGGTGATTCACGGCACGGATGCCTTCATGGCTGGCCGCATGTGCCAGCTGCAGTCCGCCGATGCAGTCGCCAATAGCGTAGATATGCGGTTCCCCCGTCTGCATGCTGGCATTCACTCCGATGACACCTTTGTCGAAGCGGATATCTGTATTTTCCAGGCCGATATTCTCGATATTCGCTACGCGCCCTACGGATACCAGCAGCTTCTCCGCCGACAGGCTCTGGCTCTGCTCACCCTTGCGGGCTTCAATTGTAATTCCGGATTCCGATATACTACAGGTCTCTGCATCCACGGTAGTACCGGTCAACACTTTGACTCCGCGTTTCTTGAGCAGACGCAGCAGTTCTCGGGCCACTTCTTCGTCTTCCTGCGGCAGCAGCTGGCCGGCGGCCTCAACTATAGTTACCTGCACACCGAAATCAGCCAGCATCGAAGCCCATTCCACGCCGATAACCCCGCCGCCCACAATAATAATCGAAGCCGGAAGCTCTTCGAGCGTCAGCGCTTCTTCACTGCTCAGAATCACCTTGCCGTCAGGCTTCAGGCCAGGCAGTACACGCGGACGTGATCCGGTAGCAATGATGAGATTGGTGGAGACTACAGTCTCCATCTCGCCATCCTCCAGCTCCACGGCAACTGCACCGCTTCGCGGAGAGAAGATAGACGGGCCGATGATCCGGCCTTTGCCTTTGAGAATCTGAATTTTATTCTTGCGCATCAAATATTGCACACCCTGATGGAGCTGCTCCACTACCGCTTCCTTGCGCAGCTGCACTTTGGGAAACACCAGCTCTACACCAGTTGTCGCTATACCGTAGCTTTCGCTCTCCTTGATTTCAGCAAATACCTCGGCACTGCGCAGCAGTGATTTGCTGGGAATGCAGCCGCGGTGCAGGCAGGTTCCGCCCAGCTTGTCCATTTCGATGACGACGACGGATTTGCCGAGCTGCGCGGCGCGGATCGCCGCCACATAACCGCCGGTACCTCCACCAAGTATCGCCACGTCACAGGTAATTGTCATGATATGTATCCTCCAGTCATTCCTCTAAAGTTCAGTTTAACCTATTATATTGTACTCTCTTTTGATTCTATTACAAAACTTATAAACGTCATGTATCCATGGACTTTTGCCAATTGAAGCGTTATCATAGGGGTGAATTCAAACGGCTGCGAAGAGGAGGGACGATTATGAAACTGCTCATTTCACGCTTCATTGCCATCCTTATCCTGGTGATCCCCGGCCTTCTGGCCATGAAGGGCTTCCTGATGATGAAAGATGATATTTTCAACTTTATCTCCATGCATGGCGACGAGTCCGTCACTCCGGATTTCGCCTGGCTGCATTTTGGCGGAGGATTACTGCTGTTCCTGGCCGGAATGAGCTTCCTCGGCGGCTGGATACTAACCCGGGACCGCAAGAAGAACTACGTAGGACCACGGTTCAGAGAGAAACAGAAAGCGCAGCAGCCCCCGTCCACCAATGCCACACCCTAACAATAATCAATAACACTAATAAGCAGGGTATGTCCCAAGCCAGGATTGAAATGGCTGCAGAGGCATCCCCTTTTGTCGTTCGAATGTTCTGAAACCAACTGCAATGTAACTTGAGCCGGAGAAAATCTCGTCCGCACCCGGAATACGACAACCTCTTATACTTGATTCGTTTGGGACCTCGGAAGCACTGTCTATTAGGCCGCTGCAGACAAAAATGTTGTATGTTTTGCAACTTTGACACCCAGATAGCCAGGTGTTCAGATAGATTGTTGTAAGAAATACAACAATAATCCGGCTAAGCCGCTTAAATAAGGTGAAATCCTGCATTTTCTACAACAATTTTGGTTTTAGGCTGGTAGGAAGAGGGAAATGTTGTATTTTGTGCAGGATTTCATTAAAGTTGCCCGATCTCTGTCCACGGAAAGCGGATATAGTCGGGACATTCGTGCGGCCACAGCAACAGCAGCAGCCCGGAAGTCCATCCTGCACCGCCTATTTCAGCAAAGCATCTTCCCTATCCCATCCTTGCCGGCAGCACTTACTGCGCAGCAGCCCCCTTGCTCCCCTGTACCAGTTCGCTATAGAGACCGCCCTGCCGCAATAGCTCCTCATGGGAACCCTGCTGAATCAGCCGTCCGCCTTGGAGCACCAGTATGCGGTCAGCAGCCCGGATCGTGCCCAGCCTGTGGGCAATCACAAAGCTCGTCCGCCCTTTCATCAGCGCCTGAAGGCCTTCCTGAATCTTAATCTCGGTCACTGTATCAATACTGCTCGTAGCTTCATCCAGCACCAGCATAGACGGATTCGCGAGAATTGCCCGGGCAATAGCTAGCAGCTGCTTCTGCCCCTGACTGATGCCGCTGCCGTCTACGGACAGCATCCGGTCATAGCCCCCTTGCAGCCTCATAATGAAGGCATGGGCATTGGCAAGCTTCGCGGCTTCCTCCACCTCTTCATCGGATGCATCCAGTCTGCCGTAACGGATATTGTCGCGGATCGTTCCTTTGAACAGGAAAGAATCCTGCAATACGAAGGCCATGTGGCTGCGCAGACTTTCCCGGGTAATCGTGGAGAGCTCTCTTCCGTCCAGCGTTATACTTCCTTTACTCGGATCGTAGAAGCGGGACAGCAGGCCGATTAGGGTGGTTTTGCCGGCTCCTGTAGGTCCAACCAGCGCAATCATCTCTCCGGGCTTAGCTTCAAAAGAAATATCCTGCAGCGTATCTGCGCCTCCATCATAGGAGAAGGATACGCCCGAGAACTTCACCGCGCCCTCCACATGCTGCAGCTTTACCGCTGCCCCCTCATCCCTGGCTTCTGTTTCTTCATCAAGTACTTCGAATACCCGCTCCGCTCCGGCAATTGCCGACAGAAGCGTGTTCCACTGGTTCGCCAGATCATTCAGCGGGCGTGTGAATTGACGTGCATATTCGGCAAAAGCAATAATTATCCCTACTGTTACGAGTCCGCGGATGGCGAGCAGCCCCCCGACTCCGGCAACGATTGCAAAGCTTAGGTTGTTCAGACCATTCATTAGCTTGGGAATGAAACCGGATATCGCCTGCGCCCAGTACCCTGACAGCATAATCTGTGTATTGCGCTCCCTGAAGCCGGTAATGACCCGCTCCTCCTGCGAGAACGCTTTGATAATCCGCTGCCCGGACAACGTTTCTTCTATAAATCCGTTCAGTTCCCCCATATTGCGCTGCCGTTCCTTGAACAGCGGGCCGGTCCGCCGGGTAATCCAGCGCATGCCCAGCATCATCAGCGGCACAACGATGAAGGTCAGCAGTGTCAGCAAGGGACTGAGCCACAGCATTACCCCCACCGTGCCCACCAGCGTCAGGATACTGGAGAAAATCTGAATCGCCGAGCTGTTCAGCGTCGAGCTGATATTCTCAATATCATTGGTTAGCCGGCTCATAATCTCCCCCTGCTGCCTGCGGTTGAAGAAGGAGATCGGCAGACGGTGCAGATGAGAGAACAGATCCGTACGCATCCGGTATACGGTCTCCTGGGCAATCTCGATCATCCAGATATTCTGCAGCCAGGAGATCAGAGAATTAAGCAGATAAACAAGCGCCAGTGTGACCAGAAAAATCACCCAGGTTCTGCCCCCGTCCCCTTCAAGATAATGGTCCACCGCCCGGCTGATCAGGTAAGGTCCAAGCAGGGACAGTCCTGAGCTGAGCAGGACCATAAACAGTACCAATAACAGCTTAGCCCTGCGCTCCGCAAGGTAACTCCATATCCGTCCAAGCGTACCGGACCAGTTCTTGGCTTTGGCCTTCGGTTTCCGGGCGCCCATTGCCCCGAAGACCTTCCCTTCTCCCAGTCCGACCTCCAGCTTCGGATGGCGGAACGGCTCAATGAGTGCTTTGAACATGCTGCGCCTCCCCTGTCTGTGACTGATAGATTTTGCGGTACAGCGGGGACGCATCCATCAGTTCTGTATGCGTCCCCTGGGCAATCAGCCGTCCTTCGTCCAACAACAGAATCAGATCGGCCGACACAGTGGAACTGATCTTCTGGGTGATAAGGAACGTTGTGCAGGACATCGTCTTCAGCTCCGCCAGTAAAAGCCCCTCCGTCACCGCATCAAGCGCACTGGTGCTGTCATCGAGAATCAGAATCGCCGGTTTGCGTACCAGTGCCCGCGCGATGGTCAGACGCTGCTTCTGTCCGCCGGACAGATTGACTCCGCGTTGCCCAAGCCGGGTATCGTACCCCTCCGGCAGTCCTGCAACAGTCTCATGAATCTGTGCCGCTGCGGCTGCCTGCTCAATGTCCTCCTGACCCGCCTGCCCGTTACCCCAGGCAATATTTTCTCGGATCGAGCCGGTGAACAGCAGTACCTCCTGCGGTACATAACCAATCGATCCCCGCAGTGCCTGTATGCCAATTTCCGTATGCTTCATCCCGTCAATCCTGATGACACCGCTGCCACACTCATACAGACGGGGGATCAATGTTACCAGAGAGGATTTACCTGAGCCCGTTGCACCCATAATCGCCACACGTTCTCCAGGCTGCACCGTGAAGGAAATGTCCTCCAGCACTTTAATCTCACTGCCGGGATAACTGAAGCCGACCTGCTGGAACTCGACCTTCCCCTTAATGGCTGGCACCTCATTCTGATTCAGAGGACCCTTTTGCGCTGGCCCCATCCCGTTCAGGGGAGCCATTCCCAATTCCCCCGGACCTTCACTGGCCGACATCACTTCATCAATGCGCACGGAAGAAGCTCTGGCGCGCGAGAAGCTTACCATGATCCAAGACAGCGCAGACAGTGCACCCATGGTGCGCAGGGAGTAATTAATGACTGCAACGGTCTGGCCGAGCGTCGCATCACCTGTGGATATCTCAATCCGGCCAAACCATAAGACAGCCAGAATTCCAGCATTCACGATGATCATAATGAACGGTGTCGAGGTCTCCGTGAGCCGCAGCGCGGATACAGTCGATTGCATCAGCTTCCCGCTGAACGTGGCAAACCGGCCAATCTCATGACCCATGCGCACAAATACACGAATCAGACGGATACCGGTAAGGTTCTCCTGAATGACACCATTAACATCATCCAGCCGGTTCTGCACATTGCGGAACAGAACAGAGGCTCTCCGCATCAGCCATAAGAGGAAAATCACCAAAAACGGCAGCGTCACCGTCAGCAGCAGCCCCAGCTTGACATGTACCACGAGCGCCATAATTACGCTGCCCACCACTACCAACGGGATACGGGTCATGAACCGCAGACCCATGAATATCGTATCCTGCAGCTGAGACACATCACCCGTAAGCCTTGTAATCAGCGACGAGGTAGGGAACCGGCTGAAGATTTCATAAGAGAAGGATTGCACCTTCTCATACAGCTTGTCCCGCAGGTCGAACGCGAACCCCTGGCTGGCATGCGAGGCAAAAAAGGAGCTGAGCACTCCGGCAAGAAACGCCACTGCAGCGCTTCCCACAAGCACACCGCCCCACAGCCAGACTACTGCTGTATCTTTTTCCCGGATACCTTCATCAATGATTTTGGAGATCAGCAATGGCTGCGACAGCTCTACTGCCAGTTCGATCAGCATCATTACCAGTGCGGCAATGGCTGCGACACGGTATTTTTTAAGATAAGAGAAGGTTAGCTTCATCGGTTATACCCCATTTATTTATTCGTAGAGCGCATCCCGCAGACGGGTAGACATCGCTGAGCCTTGTCCCGATTTCAGGATGACCCGGCGCAATGCTTTATTGCTGCGGTTAAGCTCCGTCATTTCTGCCAGCATTTCGACCAGTAAATCCTCCGACTCAGGGCTTAGTTCCCCCTTCTCCTGAAGTAGGTTCAGCCGTTCCTTGTATTGCTCCAATTTCTCTGTCACCTGACAAACTTCCTTTCTGTTCGCAAGATTCTCCTGCTGAAGACATAATTGCGTTCATTATATCACATCCCCGCTGGAGCAATCTTTTCACTGGCTACCCCGGCCCCGAATATGATACTCTAATAAGGTCGCATTTTTCGGATACTATTAACCAAGCTGAACAGCGAAAGGATAGATGGACGTGGCACAGTTATTTTTCAAGTATGGGGCAATGAATAGCGGCAAATCCATTGAAATTCTCAAGGTTGCACATAATTACGAGGAGCAGGGCAAGTCGGTACTCCTCTTCACTCCATCCCTTGACGACCGGGACGAAGTCGGTTACATCTCTTCCCGGATCGGACTGCGCAAGCAGGCCATCCCTATCGATGAGAATACGGATATCTTCAGCATTGTCAGCAGCAATCTGCCGAAACCCCACTGTGTGCTGATAGATGAGTGCCAGTTCCTGACTAAGGACTGCATTCTCCAGCTCGTGCGCATTGTCGATGAGCTCGGCATTCCGGTCATGGCCTTCGGCCTCAAAAATGATTTCCAGAACAATCTGTTCGAAGGCAGCAAATACATGCTGATCTACGCCGACAAGATTGAGGAAATGAAGACCATCTGCTGGTTCTGCGCCCGGAAAGCCACCATGGCACTGCGGGTCGAAGACGGCAAGCCTGTATACAGCGGCAAACAGATTCAGATTGGCGGCAATGAAGCCTATTACCCGGTCTGCCGCAAATGCCACAAGAATCCTCCATTGTAAAAAAGAATATATAAAAGGCTCAAAAGATTTTCACTGAAGGCATGGTCGTCATTACAGTGAATATTTGGACTTCCGGCCGCTGTTGTCTCCTGATTTCTATTATTTAATCCGCTGCTACGGTTGAAATCCGGAGACAAAGGCGATCGCTATCGCTCCTACAGTTCCAAAATCCCCTTCCAATCCTATTTAGCCTTTTGTTATTTCCTTTAATCACTTTATAGATAGAAAACACCAAAACGCATTCCAGCCATTGATAGGCTAAAATGCGTTTTTAGTGTTTTATTCTAATGAATAGCCTTCAGTGCTCTGTGCTCATCTTCCTTACGGACATACAGATCATGCTGAACCGTAGCCTTTCCTCCATAATTAGCACGCTGGGTATCCCTGGTCAAAAGTGGTATAAACTAATGTGCGTTCCCGCGGAACGAAGAAATGCCAGATGCCTTTTAGCAAGCTCATAAGCGCTCCTCTCCAGCCAATTACAGCATTTTAGTTCAAGTAACGTTCATGAAGGACCCGCAGATGATGCAGCTCATGTCCGATAATCAGACAGGCCTGCGCCCGAACCGACATGGCTATACCCCCGAAGCTCCCCTTGCGTGTATAGGAATCCTCCGGCAGACTATCCAGCAGCGTCAGGGTGGACTCCCGGACGATCCGGTAATGCGTGATCATCTCCTGTAGCGAGAAGCGGTCGAATCCGCCAGCAGCAGCGTAATCATTCTCTTCATAGCCGGGCAGCGGCGCCTGCTCTCCTCTGGCAAAACAAAGCAGACGGTAGGACATAATCCGGTCGTTATCCGTTAGATGCCCTATCATTTCTTTGATGCTCCACTTCCCTGGTGCATACCGGTATGCGCCTTGCTCCTCAGTAAGTCCGCCAAACAGAGCCAATACTTGCTGCGTCTGCTCTCTTAGAATGACCCTCAAATCTCCTTCTGGCGGCACCAAAGTAATATATCTGGACTGGAATTCGGTGTATTCTCCCTGCTCTGGACGCTTCTGCATGGTAAAACTCCTCTCAAAATACATTTTTTAAGAAATATTTGCCGGAAAGTGTCAAAACCTGTTGTTGCATTTTATCCTATTATGTATAATATCACCAAGATTAGCTACTTTGGTATTTGGGAGTGTAGGCATGCTGGATTTTGTGCTCTTTATAATCCTATCCGTATTAGAAAGCTCTGCATTGTTCTATCTTGGATTCAAATTGTTCAAGATTGATCTTTATTCTAAAGAGATTATCTTTGCGGGTATTATTATGGCGTTTTTTTCTTATGTCCTCCGCTACGATTACCAACTTGCAGAACTAGATGTTCTAGTACAATACACTCTTATCATTTGCTTTTTATGGTTACTTTTTCGCATTCATATTTTTTATGCATTTATAATGACAGCGATTGCTTACCAATCCTATTTGTTAATACAGTCTCTTCTATATTTAATCATTGATTATACAGGGATATACGGACTTAACTATCCAACGATTTCTACAGGAATCTATATATTACAAATCCTGACCGCAACAACTACTATTATCATTGCTAATTACGTGGGTAAAAGAAGAAAAGGATTTGACTTTATTCCGGATAAACCTGATGAAAAAATCACTATCGGAAAACGCGAGAAAATTATGTTTATTCTAACAATTCCTTCGATTATTTTTGCAATGCTAATGCTATTTTTTGCAGAACATCTATTCAGATTTTTCTTTATTATACCTTTAATCTATGCTCTACTTTTATTTGGATACCTGTATCAATCAGACAAAAAAAATCGGGGTGATGATTTTGAACAGTTTGGCTCTTAAAATTTCACTCGCCATAAAGAAAACTAACCCTGAAGAAACAGTATCAGTTGAAGTTATGCAATATGCTTTAAGTATTATTTTGAATACACTCTTGACCTTCATCGTTTCACTGTCTATTGGATTAATATTGAACAATCTCAAAGAAACCCTGATATTCTATATAAGCCTTTCATTACTTCGTGTTTTTTCAGGAGGAGTTCACCTAAAATCCGCAACAGCATGTAATATTGTGACGATCTTAATTTGCTCCATGACCCCTTATTTATTTCAGCTTACAGATACCATCCTTTGGTTCGTTACAGCTATTTCTTTAATTCTAGTGCTTCTATTTGCACCAAATCCAGATAAAAATACCCAAATCCCAGTGAAATGGTACCCTTCACTAAAATTAATTTCAGTTATAATGGTTTGTTTAAATTTTTTTATTGCATCCTCTGTCATCGGACTGGCATTTTTAGTCCAGTCAGTTACAATAATTCCTTGGAAAAGGAGGTGCTAATCATGAAAAGACAGGTCGCAAAACATGCTTCTTCTGCCCTTAACGTATCTGCCCGCTTTTTTGCAGCTGTTATGAAGCTAGGATTCCACAGTCCAGAAGCTCCACAAGAATTACGTAAGTAATCGAACAAGGATGGGGACAACATGCGTGTTCTACTAAACGACGGCTCTTCCCGGGATATTCAGGAAGAAGAAATATTGTATTTCTCTAACTATAAGAATACAATATTCGTCCATACGAAAGAAGGCGAATTCGTTCTCCCCACCACCCTTTCCGATCTGTTGTCTGCATACAAGGATAACGGATTCGAACGTCTGGACCGTAGTAATGTAGTCAGTCTCAGCAATATAGAAAACTATGATATAGAACGTAAGGTCGTTCTATTTAATCAAGGAGAACAATTCGCTCATGTTTCGGAGTCCAACGAATCCCGGATCAAGAAGTATTTGAATGCTCGCCAATCTAATGTCTCTGAGTCCTAGTTAGCGCTCGTGATTCAGAATAATAATCCCGGAACCTTACAGGTTCCGGGATTATTTATATTGCAAGCCAGAAAGGTAGATATGAAGACCCCGAACCAAAGCCAATCATTATCCCATATTACCCATCTTTTGTAAAGAAGAATTCAGAGGGCGAATGACAGCAGACGGATTAGCTTCCAAATGGTACCATTTTGATAGATTCGTAATGTTTTAAAACAATTCACTTATTTGTTAGCACTCTCAACTACAGATGGAGGAATCTAATGGAATATTATTTTCATCCTTCTCCGCGCCCCTCATCACTTGAGCTATTGTCTGACGAACAATTAATTAACATCTATGAATTGGCGCTGGAAGCTAAAGCTTCAGCTGATTTTATCGAAATCATCAGAAATGTCCTCTCTGGCCGAAATCTGTTAGGCTCAGATCATTATGATGCCTAATCCCTATTTTCAAGCCCTCCTATAAAACCATTCTGCTTATTGGTATATTGACCCGGCCTGCCGGGCAATATACTTTTTTGTCATTTTAAGATAATCAAATTTTAGTTTTTAATTTCAATTTCAATATCTTTCCTATATAATATTCTTTGTGTTTGTTACCTAACTTGACAATAGAAGGGATGAAAGATTGCATGAGGCATAATTTCCAGCACTTATTGCACAAAACTGTTCTATCTTCACTCGTAATTTCTATGACTGTATTGCCATTCAGTGGAATGTTCGCGGCAGCTGCGCCGGCTGACTCCACAATGAAGCTGCGCATCATGGAGACTACAGACATCCACACCAACCTGCTCCCGTATGACTATTATAAGAGCGCTACGTCTCTGACCGTCGGACTGGCCCGCACAGCTAGTCTTGTGAAAGCAGCCCGCCAAGAGATTGGCAATACGCTGCTGGTAGACAACGGCGACCTGATCCAGGGTACACCTCTGGGCACATACAAAGCACTGGTGAACCCGATTAAGGGCACCGAGATTCATCCTGTGTACAAAGCAATGAACCTGATGGGGTACGATGTAGCCACCTTCGGCAATCATGAATTCAACTATGGTCTGGATTACCTGGATCAGGCGATCAAAGGCGCCAATTTCCCTTATATTAACGCCAATGTATATGTAGATGACAAAGACAGCAATCCGGACAACGATGTTAACAAATACAGCCCTTATCAGATCATTACCAAATCCTATAAGGATGAAGCCGGCAATGTGCAGACGCTGAAGATTGGTGTACTCGGCCTTGTCACTCCGCAGATTACCGAATGGGACAAGAGCAATCTGGAAGGCAAAGTCATTACCAAGGATATCGTAGCTACAGCTGAGAAATTCATTCCACAGATGCGCGCAGCCGGTGCAGATCTGATTATCGCCATGACCCATTCCGGGTTTAACGGCAGTGCCGAAGCTTACGTGAAGGCAGAGGATGCTATTTTCCCGCTGAGTAAGGTTGCCGGTATTGATGCGATCACCTTCTCTCATACGCATAAAGTATTCCCTGCTGCAGATGAGAAGTCACTGGATGTCCTCTTCAAGGATGCCTCCGGCAAAGTATTGCCTGGTGTCGACAATGCCAAAGGAACCATCAACGGTGTCCCTGCAGTACAGGCCGGCTACGGCGGCAGTAATCTGGGCCTCATCGATCTGACACTTGAAAAAACAGATGGCAAATGGAAGGTAGCTTCATCGCAATCCTCCACCAAAGCCATCTATGATGCTGTTGCCAAAAAATCTACGGTAGATGTGGATCAGGCCATTGTGGATGCCGTGCAGGCCGATCATGAAGCAACAATTGCCTATGCGAACAGTCCAATTGGCACAACGACCGCACCGATCTACAGCTACTTCGGACTGGTTCAGGATGATCCATCCGTACAGATCGTTACCACTGCACAGAAGCAGTATGTAGAAAATTACATCAAAGCTAATCTTCCGCAATATGCAGGTATCCCGGTTCTGTCCGTCGGTGCTCCATTTAAAGCCGGACGTAACGGCCCCGAAGAATATACTGATATTGCTCAGGGACCACTGGCCATTAAGAGCGCAGGCGACCTGTACCTGTACGACAATACGCTGAAGGCGATTCTCGTGAAGGGGTCTGTGGTCAAGGAATGGTTGGAAATGTCTGCGGGCAAATTCAATCAGATTAACCCGTCCGCAACAGAAGCACAGGAGCTGCTTAATTCCTCTTTCGCCGTCTATAACTTCGACGTAATTGATGGTGTAACTTATCAGGTCGATGTTACCAAACCAGCCAAGTACAAACCGGATGGTACCGTGAATGACGCCTCCTCCAGCCGGATTATCAATCTGCAGTATAACGGCAAAGCGATTGATCCGAATCAGGATTTCATCATGGCAACCAATAACTACCGCGCAAGCGGCGGCGGTAACTTCCCTGGTGTCAAAGGCAGCAAATACATCATCGACTCACCGGATGAGAACCGCCAGATCCTGATGGATTATATCACGGCCAGCAAAACCATTAATCCGTCCGCCGACAACAACTGGTCGATTGCACCAATTTCCGGGAATGTGAAGGTCACCTTCACCTCATCTCCCAAAGCAGAAGCCTATGCCAAAACAACGGACAACATTGCCTATACAGGTCAAGTGGATGAGAAGGGCTTTGGTGTCTTCACACTGGACGTAAGCAAGGCTGTAACGCCATCTCTGCCCGCTGCTGATCCGGTTACGGAACAGCCTGCCGTTGCAGCATTCAAGGATGTTCCCGTGTCACACTGGGCGGCTGGTTACATCAATAGCCTCGCTGCGGATAAGATCATTTCCGGCAAAACAAGCGATACTTTTGATCCGAACGGTCTGGTAACCCGCGCCGAATTCGCCAGCTTGCTGACCAAAGCCTTGAAGCTGCAAGTCAATGTATCTCCAGTCTTCAAAGATGTACCTGCATCCGCCTGGTATGCAGGTGCCGTTGCAGCAGCTCATGAGAACAAGCTGGTAAGCGGTGTAACCGCCAATACCTTCGCACCTAATGCGTCCATCACCCGTGAACAGATGGCGGTTATGGTGAAGCAGGGGCTGGATCTCCGTGCCGGTAAAATCTTGACTGCCTCCGCAGCAGTCAGCTTCAGCGATTCGGCTTCCATCAGCGCTTGGGCAACATCCGCTGTAGCCGTTGCTGTCGATAAGAAGATTATCGCCGGACGCACAGACGGCAGCTTCGCCCCTAAGGCTACTGCCACCCGCGCTGAAGCCGCCAAAGTAATCTCCAGCCTGCTGTCTGCTTCTGTAGAGTAACCCTCAGCTACGAGGGCTGAAAGGCTATCCTGACCAGCATACACAGACGCAAAAAAGCCATCCTCCACATAAGTGCGGGGATGGCTTTTTATGATGGTACGCAAGGATCTACTCGATGAATTCTGTTTTGAAGACATTCTCCAGCTTGCCGCCGAGTCTCTTCTTCAGCGGAACCTTGATATCGCGGCCCAGCTCTTTGAAGAACGTATCCACATCGCATTTCACATTCTGCGCCAGGGCAATGATCGTACCGTCGCCTACGATATTCTGGTTCACTTCAAGAGGCACATCCACTTCAATATCGTATTTCTTAGTAAGTGTTTTGATGTATCTTGCAAAGATCTCCAACAGCTCATCGTTATTGAAATTCTCGATTGCAGCTTTACCTTTGCTGGTAAACTTCATATTGATTCTCATGATTCGTATCCCCTTTTCTGTCTAACCATTTGTAGTTGTTTATGGATCAAGATGAATAGATGGCTGCAAGAAAGGGCAACATTATTCATTTTTGACAACAAGCTGAGCCAGGCCCTTCTTCACTTATACACGCCCTTGATCTGCTGAACTTTGAACTGGGTGAATTCCTTCAATGACTGGATAACCTGGTCCTGCTCTTCTTCCTTCAGCTCATAGATGCATTCGCGCAGCCATTCTCCGAACAAATAGGCCTGACGCCCTTTGCGGGGCTGTTTGCGGAGGCTGTCCAGACTTCCCACGAATTTATCGTTCAGGACATCGGTCAGGTTATATTTCTCGATCTTCTCTATTACCATTCCTGCCCCATATTCCGTTTCATAAACGATAACTTCGTCAGAATCAAACGAAACATATGACGTTTCTTTGTCTTCCTTAGCCCGGAACTCCTTCAGCTTGTTAAACGCCGTTTCATAGATGTAATCCTGGGACTGATTATGCTGCGGCAGCTTGTAGCCCTGCTTGAGAGTCTTAATGTATTCAATGTCAGGCATGTAGTCCGCCAAATGATACATCCGGTTCTTAAGATCCCCCCCGAGCGCCTCAATGATCTTGTCCAGGTTATCTTTAAGCGGAATACTCTCTCCCCGTTCAATCTTGCTAAGCTGTGAATAGCTGATGCCGCTCTTCTCTTCAAGCCCTCGTAAGGTCAAACCTCGAGCTTTGCGGAAGTGCCGGATGAAATTCCCCAGCTCATCGGGATAGTTATCGAAATCGTTCATAGGAGCCACCTCTACCTATATCATAACACAAGATAACAATTTGTGTTTCATTATAACAATTGTTTGTGTAAATTCTTTAGGCAGAATCAATAAAAACTCCATTATTAGCACTCAGAGCAGCTAAGCTTAAGGCTAAATCCGCTCTAAATGGAGGTAATTCCCATAACTGTGAACTGATCTGTTTTGATTTCCTTATTCTCTCAAATACCCCGCATTATTATCCGATAAAGACTAATGTAAAAATCAAAATCACTACTGGGGGAATTATCATGTCTTACACCATGGAAGTAAATGTAGCGAAAAATCAGGTGATTGTTAGAGCCTATGGCCTCACCGAAGGTGACGTGCCTGCATACATAGCTGATTTCGAGAGTGCTCTGAAGAAACTGAAACCGGGATTCACCGGCGTAACGGATGTAACGGGTTCCCCGACTGTACTGTCTCCGGAAGTTGCAGCTTTGCTTGCTCCGACGGGCGACCTGGCAATTGCCGCAGGTGTCGGCGGCTGGGTCTACGTTGCAGATTCCCCGGTATGGAAAATGCAGATGAAGCGCTTGTTCGGCAAATTCGCTGTTCACTACCCGACCTATGAAGAAGCAGATGCTTACCTGAACGGCTTGTCTAACCAGTCGATCCACTAAAAAAACAGACAAAAGGTGATCCCGGACCAGAAATGGCTTGGAATCACCTTTTTTTATATGCGGATTAATCACGGAAAAGAACCCGAAAGCTTATTTCAGCGCTCAGAATTTCCGATATAGATTCTATATGGTATTTAATCCTTTCCTTGGGAGGAATTCTCTTGTCATCCATCTCTTCAACCTCTTCACAGAGTTCTATGCCTGTTTCCGCCACAAGCCACCAATTGAAACCTGATTCCAGGGACAAGGAAATTCAAAGTCTGATCAAACAAAAGTCCAACCTGAATGAACAGATTGAAGCCGTCAGATCCAATGAGAACCTGGATAAGAAGCTGAAGCAGGAACGCGTACAGGCCCTCAAAGCATCTATTCAGGAAGTTGATGCGCAGATCGCACAGATCAAAGCCGAGCAAATGCAGGAAAAAATGGAGAGCAGCAAGCCTAAACAGACTGAAGCCAAAAAAGCTGAGCAAGACACCTTCACGGATATTAGTGTTGAATCGATGCATGCGCTCATCAAAAACAGCACGACATATGACCGGATGGGTAAGCTTGTGAATCTCAGTAAGCAGCTGGAAGGCGAGATCAAGCCCATCCAGAGTGAGATTAAGATGGAAAGAGACCGGTTAGCCAACAACCCTACGAACGACATAGGCCGGCCGTTAATGCTTGAGAATGCGGAGCGTATTATTTTCCAGGCTAAACGGGAGGAAATTCTCGATATGAAATCCACCATCCGCGGGATCGACAGCAAGATTGGAGATTTAGTCTCTGAGCTGAAGGACAATAGCAAAGCGGCGGCAAAAGAGAGTAATACTCCTAGCTCGCTCTCCCGCACTGAGGATAAAGAAGAAACAGATGAGACCAATAAGTCCTCCAAAATTGGAGATAAAAGCAGCACTGCCGAAGCGGCTGGTACAGGAAGAGCGTCAGACCCGGTAACCGGCTCGGCCCCAGCTTCAGCGTCGTTGGATATTTTGCTGTAGCCTGGAAGCTAAGAAACAGCGAACCTGATGAACAACAAAAACACCCCTTCTTGGAATTAATACATCCAAAAAGGAGTGTTTTTTTATTTTATAAGCATAGATTATTGGCTCTGAAATTCGGTCAAACATCTTAACCCTTCACGTATCTTGATCCTTACCCCTTCAAGACACCTTATGCTCAATGCGCAGCTTGTCGGCTACCATGGCAATAAATTCCGAGTTAGTTGGCTTGGATTTGGAGATATTAATCGTATAGCCGAACAGATGGCTGATGCTGTCAATGTTGCCGCGGGTCCAGGCGACTTCGATCGCATGGCGGATGGCGCGCTCCACGCGTGAAGGCGTTGTCTTGAATTTCTCGGCAATGGCAGGGTAGAGCGTCTTGGTGATGGCACCCAGAATCTCGATATTGTTGTAGACCATGGTGATGGCTTCACGCAGGTACTGATAACCTTTAATATGCGCAGGTACGCCGATTTCATGAATGATCGATGTAATATTGGCATCCAGATTCTTTCCTTTGGACAAAGGTACCACATTACTGGAAGATCTGGAACTCGAATAGCCGGACATGCTGGCAGAAGTGCTCATGCTGCCTTGGGCGCCCACAAGCTGACGCACACGGTTCGCCAGAACCTCCATATCGAACGGCTTCAAAATATAATAAGATGCTCCTAGCTGAACAGCTCTTTGGGTGATGTTCTCCTGGCCGAAAGCGGTCAGCATGATGATCTTCGGCTGCGGGTTCAGATCCATATCGCGCAGGCGTTCCAGAACGCCAAGGCCGTCCAGATGCGGCATGATGATATCAAGAATAAGGACATCGGGTACTTTGCGTGCTCCGCTCAGCATTTGAAGCACTTCTTCACCATTATAGGCAATGCCTGTCACGGTCATATCTTCCTGTTCGGTAATGTACTCGGCAAGCAAGTTAGTGAACTCCCTGTTATCATCGGCCAACAACACTTCAATATTCTGCACTGGCTGCTTCCTCCTTATTATCTTCTCTCCCTTAAGTTTTCGACATGAAGATTGAATATCCTTCTGTCGAAAATTATTTTTCTTTATTTTTTTTCGGTGTTGATTTATAATTAAATATTTTGTTTCACGATTCGAGGTTTATCGCTGGCCTTCGACAAAAAAATCTTAAGGCTAAACCGCCTTAAGATTGTAGGGAAGCAAATTCTCTTGTTGCACCACACCGGAGTCACGAAGCATCCATTCGATGAAGCAGCCGTAACCCGACTTGGGATCATTGACGAATACGTGGGTAACTGCACCGATCAGCCGGCCATTCTGGACAATCGGGCTGCCGCTCATCCCCTGAACAATCCCGCCGGTCTTATCAATCAGACGGGAATCGGTGATGCGCAGGACCATGCCTTTGGTCGCCGGAGTCTGCTGGCGGGCCACATGAATGATCTCCACATTGAAACGCTCCACCTGCTGACCATCGACTACTGTAAGAATCTGTGCCGGGCCTTCCTTCACTTCAGCGCTCATTGCAACGGGTATCGGTTCCTGGTACAGGCTGTGCTCCGGATTGCGGGTCATTTTGCCGAAAATTCCGAAATCCGTATTGCTCTCCACATTACCGAGAACCTGGCTTTCCTTCAGAAAATGAGCCCGTTTCTCCCCAGGATCGCCATCCTGGCTTTTGGAAATGGAGGTGACACTGGACTGCACGATATGGCCGCTGCCGACAACAATCGGTGTGCCGGTGTTCATGTCGGTAATGACATGCCCCAGAGCACCGTATACGCCTTGTTTCGGAGCATAGAAAGTCAGGGTACCCACACCTGCTGCGGAATCGCGGATGTAGAGCCCCAGTCTCCATACCTTGTCATTGCGGTCATACGCGGGTTTTAGCTGAGCTTTGTGCTCTTTGCCGCTGCGTTTGTACACAATACTTAAGGAATCATTGCTTTTGCCGGCACGTTCCACAAGCTTTGCTACCTTGGATACCTCGTCCAGCTTGACCCCATTAATAGAGGTCATCAGATCACCAGGCATCAGTCCGCTGTTCTCGCCGGGTGAAATCTTGGACTGCTCCGATACTTCAATCAGATGATGGCCCACAACCAGAACCCCTGCTGACTTCACTTTCACGCCAATCGTCTGACCTCCCGGGATGACTCTAAGCTCATTGTCATTCCCCTGAACCGCTTTATGCGGCTGATGTTCCAGCGGTGCTGCAAAGCTCTGTTGAGGTCCCGTTATGCCTGATAAGCTGAGAAAGAAGGCAAATAAAAGGCCGGGCATTAACTTCCTGAGGTTCGGCTTCAATGGCTGTCACGCTCCCTTTTGCTTCTTTCGCTTGACGAAAAAGGTGGTCGCCAATTGCGTACCTATAAGATAACCTTGCCCCCAGGCTTTTATTACTGTCAATCATTGTCCCGCTTACCCAGCAGCAGCTTTGCTGGCCTCAGCCAAACCGAGCATTTCCTGTGCGTGATGCAATGTTTTTTCGGTAATTTCCACACCACCCAGCATACGGGCCAGCTCCAGCACCCGGCCTTCCGCCGAGAGGGAGTCCACTTCGGTCATCGTGCGTCCGTCTTCGACTTTTTTGACAATCAGATATTGATGATCTGCCATACAGGCCACCTGCGGCAAGTGAGTAATGGAGAACACCTGACAGGTGGAGGACAGCTTGTATAATTTATCCGCAATGGATTGTGCCGCGCGCCCGCTGACACCGGTATCCACTTCATCGAAAATCAGGACAGGAATGGCGTCATGCCGGGCAAAAATGCTCTTCATCGCCAGCATGATGCGGGACAGCTCACCGCCGGAGGCGATTTTGCCCAGCGGCCGCAGCGGCTCGCCCGGGTTCGGGGAGATCATGAACTCTGCGCTGTCGATCCCCTGCCGGGTCAGACGGTAACGCCGGTCCTGATACTCAATACCGCGCGGGTCTTCGAGCGTATCCATTTTGACTTGAAGCGAAGTCCGCTCCATCTGCAGATCCTTCAGCTCACCTTCCACTTGGGAAGCGAGATCCGTAGCACACTGGCGACGTGCCGTGCTGAGCGCTCCGGCGGCTTTCATTAAAGTGCCGAGCAGGCCATCGCGTTTGGCCGTCAATTTCTCAATGTATTCGTCCTTATTCTCCAGAAGATCGGTCTCCCGGTGAATCTGCTCATAATACTCCAGAATCTGCTCTACACTGTCTCCGTATTTGCGCCGCAGTCCTGTAATCAGATCCAGACGGTTCTCAATTTCCTCCAGCCGCGCCGGATTGAATTCGATATCTTCGCGGTAGTCACGCAACTGGAAGGCCGCATCCTCCAGCTGGTAATACGACGACTGCAGCTGCTCGAACACAGCCCTCAGGCCCTTCTCGTCATAACGGATCGCATCCTCCAGCTTGGAGATGACACTCCCGATGGATTCCAGCCCTTGCCTGTCATACAGCAGCTCGTATGCGCCGGATACTGAATCCATCATTTTCTCACTGTGGGATAGTTTGACCCTTTCTTCGTTAAGTAATTCATCTTCTCCAGGTTTTAGTCCCGCAGCAGAAATTTCCTCCAGCTGAAAACGGTACAAATCAAGCATTTGATACGCTTTTTGACTGGATTCCTGAAGTTCCCGGAGTTCTTTTTCCACTTTGGCGAAGGCTGTATATTTCTCCTGATAGTCAGCTTTGAGCGGGCCAATCACAGCTTCGCCGTAAGTATCCAGCAGCCCCAGATGACGTTCAGCCTTCAGCAGGTTCTGATGCTCATGCTGCCCGTGGATATTCACCAGCTGTTCACCGATTTCCCGCAGCATGCTGAGATTGACCATCTGGCCGTTCACCCGTGAAGTGCTTTTGCCTTGAGAAGTAATCTCCCGGCGGATCACCAGATGCTCTTCGCGTTCTGCTCCAATGCCAAGCCGTTCCAGCGTATCCCAGACGGGATGGGTTCCCGGCAAGCTGAAAAGCGCTTCCATTTCTGCCTTTTCACACCCATACCGGATAGAGTCCGCAGAACCGCGGCCCCCGGCAATGAGTGCAAGCGCATCGATAATAATCGATTTCCCTGCCCCCGTCTCCCCTGTAAGAACATGAAAGCCGGGATAAAAATGCACATCCACCGCCTCAACGACGGCAAGATTGCGGATTGATAACGTGTCTAACACGAATACAGCACCTCCGAAAAGATGATCGCTTATTTAAGTGTAAAAGGGTGATGAAGTTACGAGATGTAGCCCATAATTTGTGCAATAACGCCTTTGCTGTCCTCAGGCTGGCGGCAGATAATCAGAATAGTGTCATCGCCCGAGATGGTGCCCATAATTTGCGGCCAGTCAATATTATCAATCAGTGCAGCCACAGAATTGGCTGTTCCCGGAAGACATTTCATAACCACAAGGTTGGCGGAGAAATCGATCTGCACAAAATTATCCACCAGCACCCGCTTAAGCTTCTGGGTCGGATTATAGCGCTGGTCGGTCGGCAGGGAGTACTTGTAGCGCCCGTCATCCATAGGCACCTTAATCAGCAGCAGTTCCTTGATATCACGGGATACTGTAGCCTGGGTAACCTGAAATCCGGATTCACGCAGAGCCTCCACCAGATCATCCTGGGTCTCGATCTCCCTCTGCGTAATAATTTCTCTTATTTTGATGTGCCTGTGTCCCTTCATTGTTGCCTCCCGTATTTATAAGTTGATCTCAATTGGATTCACCATCGTCTTTGCCTAACTTAATCACATGAATTGCTGAATTCACCGTATCCACGTACAGCACACCGCTGCAATCCGGATAAATTAGCAGATAAGGAAGCAGAGTGTCGCGAAGTCCGCTGCCGGTGAACTCAAGCCCTTTGCGCGGCCGGGACAGAATAACCAGATAGAAATGCTCCTCATCTTTGCTGGCCACATAATCAATGAACAGCCTGCTGTACATCGGTGCCCCGTTCACTTGAAAGGACAAAGGAATCTTCAGCTTGCCGCCAATGACCTCGTAACCGGCATCCTCTAATAATCCGATGGACGGATGAGGCTGAATAATGGTATTGATCGGCACCCGGTCCTTCATGAACGATCTTGGGGAACCTTGGAGCCAGATGTAGATCCGGTAAACGATAAAGATTGCCGCCGCCAGTCCTATGAGTGCTACAACGGCCTTGTCAGAGCTCGCCACTCCCATCACCTCGGTGAATCTATTCGCGTGAAGGCAGGCGAAATCCTGCTTGAGGGAAACAACAGAGCCTGATCCGGCAGCAAAAAGTTGAAGCTGTCTGCAGATGAAGCGTTGCCTGCTTAAGTTCATTAATTATAACGTATAACACCGCTTGAAGCATGTATATTGCAGGCAGAAAACGGCAGATGATTTAATTCTTTATTTTTGCAGCAAAAGAAACTCATCGTTTAGATGAGTTTCCATTGTTCGTAGCGCTAAAGGTTGCATTCGCTTCCTTGATTACGGATTCGGCAAGCGCGGCGAAAGGATTCGGCTGTGCTTCAGCCGGGAAAATCTGCTGTTCGTGCTGTTCGTTCGTAGAGTTATCTACTGCTTCAGGCAGCAGCTTCCAGTGAGCCAGGAATTCAATATTGCCTTCCCCTCCGGTAATTGGAGAGAAGGTCAGCCCTTCCAGCTTATAGCCCAGCCCGGCCGCCATAGACAGCACATTAACAAGCACCTCTTTGTGAACGGCGGATTCGCGGACTACACCGGATTTGCCCACCTTTTCCCGTCCAGCCTCGAACTGCGGCTTGATCAGCGCAGCGATATCGGCCGGGCGGTTCAGGAGCGCCATCAGCGGCGGCAGAATAATCTTCAGTGAAATAAAGGACACATCAATACTGGCAAAATCAGGTACCGGCCCCTTCAGGTCAGGCGGGGTCATGTAGCGGAAGTTGGTCTGCTCCATTACGGTTACCCGCTCGTCGTTGCGCAGGCTCCAGTCCAGCTGGTTATGGCCGACATCAATAGCATACACATGTGCTGCCCCGTTCTGGAGTGCACAATCGGTGAAGCCTCCTGTAGAGGAGCCGATATCCAGCATATTCCTCCCGTTCAGGTCAATGCCGAACTGCCGCAGTGCCTTCTCCAGCTTCAGGCCGCCCCGGCTGACGTAGGGATGCACAGCTCCTTTGACTCTTAAGACAGAGCTGCGCAGCACCTTCATTCCCGGCTTCTCAATCCGTTCTTCATTCGCCAGCACAAGACCCGCCATGATTGCTGCCTTGGCCTTCTCACGGCTGTCGTAGAAGCCTTGCTCTACTAACAGTACATCTATACGTTCTTTAGGGTGTTCCATGTTCATCTCCTGGTCACTTGGGTCCGGCTTCCACCCTGTACTCAGGAATTGGAAGTCGACTTGTAAGTATAAGTGCTCAACGCCTTCATCGCCTTGATCCGCGTACACAAGGCTTCAACGGTGAGGCCGGTTTCCTGGCGCTGCTCCTTGATCGAACCATGCTCAACGAAGATATCCGGCACGCCCATCAAGTGAACTCGTGCATCATAAATCTCATGTTCCGCATAGAATTCGAGCACTGCGCTGCCTAGGCTGCCTGCCTGGCTGGCTTCTTCAAGCACAACCATGCTGGTTCCGGCATGAGCCAGTTCAAGCAGCATGGTATTATCCAGCGGCTTCAGGAACCGGGCGTTCACTACGCTAACCTGAATGCCTTCACGCTTGAGCAGCTCAGCTGCCTCCTCGGCTAGCTGAACCATCGGGCCGCAGGCCAGCACTGCGTAATCATCCCCGGGACGCAGACGCTCCCAGGAGCCGATAGGCAGACAATGCAGTTCGGCATCTACAGCCGCCCCGGTGCCTTCAATCCGCGGATAACGGTAAGCAATAGGTCCGTCATTGTATTCCAGTGCCGTCTTCATCATATGGCGCAGCTCATTCTCATCCTTAGGCATCATAAGCACTATATTCGGGATGTGCCGCATGAAAGCTATATCATATACCCCTTGATGGGTCTCCCCGTCCGCACCGACAAAACCGGCACGGTCGATGGCAAACATTACATTGGCATTATGTCTGCAGATATCATGGACAATCTGGTCATAGGCACGCTGCATAAAAGTGGAGTAGACGGCATAGACCGGCTTCATCCCCTCCATGGCCAGAGCGGCGCACAGCGTGGCTGCATGCTGCTCAGCAATACCGACATCGATCATCCGGTCCGGGAATTCCTTGGCGAACGGGAACAGGCCCGAGCCGCCCGGCATTGCCGGTGTGACCGCAATCAGTCTTGAATCCTGCCGGCCCAGCTCAATCAGCGTCTCCCCGAATACTTCGGTATACATCGGGTGGCTGACAGCCTTCACAGCCTTAAGGGACTGGCCGGATTCAATTTTGTAGGGTGAGATCGCATGTGATTTATAGAAGTCCGTTTCGGCCGGCTTGTAGCCTTTCCCCTTCGTCGTCAGCACATGTACCAGCACAGGACCAGACACATTATCTGCCTGATGGAAGGTGTCGATCATTTTCTCCAGATCATGACCATCCACGGGTCCCAGATACGTGAATCCGAGCTCTTCGAACAGAACACCGGGAACGAGCATGTTCTTCAGGCCGTCCTTCACATTCTGCGCCGTCTTGGCCAGCCGCCCGCCTATCGCCGGGATTTTCTTGAGCAGGCCCTCCACTTCATCCTTCGCACGCAGATAATGGCGGTCCGAGCGGATTTTGCTCAAATAATTATGCATGGCTCCTACATTCGGTGCAATAGACATCTCATTGTCATTGAGGATAACCATCAGCTTGCGGCGTTCATGTCCAATATGGTTCAGCGCCTCAAAGGCCATCCCCCCGGTAAGCGCACCGTCGCCGATCACAGCGATGACCCTATTGTCCTCGCCCTTCAAATCCCGGGCCATGGCCATACCCATTGCGGCAGACAAAGAGGTACTGCTGTGTCCGGCTTCCCAGACATCATGCTCGCTCTCCGAACGCTTCACAAAGCCGCATAAGCCGCCCTGCTTGCGCAGTGTATCAAACCGGTCCTGGCGGCCAGTCAGTATCTTGTGTACATACGCCTGATGACCGACGTCATATATCATCTTGTCCCGGGGACTGTCATAGCAGTAATGCAGGGCCAGCGTGAGCTCCACTACCCCCAGGTTGGATCCGAGATGCCCTCCGGTTACTGTAAGTTTGTCTATTAAAAACCGGCGGATTTCTTCCGCAAGGGCTGCCAGCTCCTCGACTGACAAAGATTTAAGTTGCTGAGGATCATTTATTTGTGGAAGCAGCACGAGTATTCCCCGCTTTCCTAGATGTTGTAAAATATAAACCCCATTATAACACAAACGAAACGGCTGTCGAAACACAGCCGTTTCCGAAATGTACCTAATGATCGCGTGACATCAAATAATCTGCAATTTCAAGCAGCCGTGTATGATCCTGAAATCCGCCCTCAAGGACCGCGCTGTGCGCTTCAGCGGTCAGCCGCTTCACCTCTTCACGCGAGGCTTCCAGGCCGATGAAGTAGGGATAGGTCACCTTTTGCTGCTTGATATCACTGCCGGTTTTTTTGCCCAGCTTGCTCTCATCGCCGACCAGATCAAGGATATCATCCTGAATCTGAAAAGCCAGGCCAATCTGCGTACCGAACTGGCGCAGCGCCCCCAGCTGACGCTCATCCGCACCGGCGATTCTGCCTCCCGCCAGCAGCGAGAAGATCATCAGATCGCCTGTCTTATGAAGATGGATATACTGAAGCTGATGCAGGTCGGTTAAGCCCTGCTCGCCTTCCATATCGGCAACCTGCCCGCCGACCATTCCGCGCGGACCGGCCATTTCAGCCAGATCCTCAACAATGGACAGCACATTCTCTGCCGGAACGCCAAATTTACGCGAAGCTTGTACCACACTATAGAATGCATGCGTCAGCAGGGCATCTCCGGCCAGAATCGCCGCAGCTTCCCCGAAGACCTTGTGGTTCGTGAGCTTGCCGCGCCGGTAGTCGTCATTATCCATGGCCGGCAGATCATCATGAATCAATGAATAGGTATGCACCATTTCAATCGCTGCCGCTACGGGCAGCGCAGCCTCACGGCTGCCGCCAAGCGCTTCACAGGCGGCGATGACCAGCAGCGGGCGCAGGCGTTTGCCTCCGGCCTGCAGCGAGTAATCCATCGCCTCCCTGAGCACCTGAGGCACAGTCCACTGCGCAGGCAGGGTTGCCGTCAGTGCATCAGCGACCCAGTGGCCCACCTCTGCAATGTACTGCTCAAGCGGTGCGCGCCCGTGTGCTTCCGCTTCACTGCTGCCCGGTTCCAGCTCAGAACGACTCATCGCCATCGCCTTCCAGCCGGGCTCCGAATGGCTTCTTGCGCAGCTCGCCATCCTCTACCGTAATCATCTCGATCTTGCGCTCTACCTGCTCCAGCTTGCTACCGCAGAGCTGCGACAGTTTCATTCCCTGCTGGAATAAATCAATCGCCTTCTCCAGGGGAACGTCGCCATGCTCAAGCTCGCGTACGATTCCCTCCAGGCGCTCCATGGCTCCCTCAAAATCCAGTTCCGCTTCCTTTGCCATCGTCTTAAACATCCTCCTTCATTCCCCATACCTGGCAGTTTAGCTGTCCGTCATTAAGCTTTATGTTCACCTTATCGCCTACTTCAACTTCCTTCAGCGATTTGATTAAATGCTCTTCGTTCTCGTCGTACACGAGGCTGTAGCCCCGTGACATCACCTTGAGCGGGCTGAGCGCATCCAGATGGCGCAGCTCAGCCACATAGCGCGCGCGCTTATCCTGGAAGCGTGCCTGCATGGCCCCCGTCAGCTCACGGGTAAGGCTATCCGTGCGCCGGCGGGCAGCGCTGATGCTGTCCCGCGGATGGAAACGCTGCAGGCTCTGATGCAGCAGCGCGCTGCGCCCCTGCGCGCGGCTGTGCCTTGCCTCGGCTGCGCGGACCAGGGCCGCGCGCAGCATGTCCAGCCGCTGCGCGTGCTGGGCCAGCTGCCGGCGCGGGCCGGCCAGCGCCAGCGAGCGCTGCAGCGCCGCGAGGCGCTCGCCGCTGCGCTGTGAGCGGCGCAGCAGCCCTTGGCGCAGCCGCTGCTGGGCGGTGCGCAGCTGCCCGGCGAGCTCGGCTGCGCTCGGCACGGCAAGCTCCGCTGCCGCCGTAGGGGTTGCCGCACGGAGATCGGCGGCGAAGTCGGCGATCGTGAAGTCGGTCTCGTGGCCGACGGCCGAGATGACCGGAATTCTGGAGGCCGCAATCGCGCGGGCGACGGCCTCTTCATTGAAGGCCCAGAGCTCCTCCAGGGAGCCGCCGCCGCGCCCTACAATCAGCACATCAGCCTCGCCCATGGCGTTCAGGTTCTCGATGGCCTTCACAATGGAAGGGCCGGCGCCTTTACCCTGTACAAGCACAGGATAGAGCACCACCGCCACCTGCGGATAACGGCGCTGCAGGGTGATGATAATATCCCGCACTGCCGCTCCTGTCGGCGAGGTAACTACACCGATCACGCGTGGGAACCGCGGCAGCGGACGCTTGCGCGCCGCTGCGAACAGCCCCTCCTGCTCCAGCTTGCTCTTCAGCTGTTCGTAAGCCAGATACAGGCTGCCGATTCCGTCCGGCTGCATGTGGGTGGCGTAGAATTGATACTGCCCGTCCCGTTCATAGACCGTCACGTTGCCTCTGGCAATGACCTTGGTCCCTTCCTTCGGTACAAAAGGCAGCCGCGAGTTATGTGAAGCAAACATGATCGCCTTGATCCGGCTGCTCTCATCCTTCAGCGTGAAATACATATGCCCGCTTCCGTGGTGGGTGAAATTCGATATTTCACCGCGGATCCATACATCGGAGAGCACCGCATCCGAATCCAGCTTCATGCGGATATACTTGTTAAGTTCCTTAATGGAGTAGACCTGCCGCTCTGCCGCCATAAGCTTAGCCTACTTCAGGCCGTGGCGGCGTTTGGCCGCGATCAGCGTGTTGCTCATCAGCATCGTGATCGTCATCGGCCCTACTCCGCCCGGCACAGGCGTAATAAACCCGGCGACTTCACGGGCACTCTCGTAATCGACATCACCGGCAAGCTTGCCGGTATCCAGGCGGTTCATTCCGACATCGATGACAACTGCACCCGGCTTCACGAAGGAAGCATCGATGAAGTTAGCCCGGCCGATGGCAACTACCAGAATATCCGCCTGGCGGCTGAGTTCAGCCATATTCGCGGTGCGTGAATGACACATGGTAACCGTGGCATTCTCACGCTGCAGCAGCAGGGACACCGGCTTGCCGACAATATTGCTGCGGCCGATAACCACAGCATGCTTGCCGGAAATATCAGTGCCTGTCCGTTTGATCAATTCGATGACTCCCGCAGGAGTACAAGGGAGCAGACTGTCATCACCGATGACCAGGTTCCCTACATTGACCGGATGGAACCCGTCAACATCCTTCTCCACGGAAATGGCATTAATGACTGCCTTCTCTTCAATATGCTTCGGAAGCGGCAATTGCACGAGAATGCCGTCAATATCATCACGGCCGTTCAGATCAGCCACCAGAGCGAGCAGATCCTCCTGGCTCGTTGCCGCATCCAGCCGGTGAACCTCGGAATGGAAGCCCAGCTCAATACATGATTTTTCCTTGTTACGCACATAGACCTGAGAAGCCGGATCTTCACCGACTAGAACGACAGCAAGACCGGGCTTAACGCCACGTTCCGTAAGCTCTGCAACCTCCCGGGCAATGCTGATCCGAATTTCGTCCGATACCTGTTTACCGCTGATAATCGCTGCTGTCATGTAAGTCTCTCCCCTTTTGTCTATTTAACGATTACAGATCCGCTCTAAGCGTATCTACATCCTGAATCATCTTGCCAAGTACGCCGTTTACGAATTTACCGGAATCATCGGTGCCGAAATGCTTGGCCAGATCAATTGCCTCATTGACAGCTACCTTAGCCGGTACATCACTGGCAAAGATCATCTCGAACGTGGCCAGACGCAGAATCTGACGGTCAACACGGGACAGGCGGCTCATCTGCCAGCCTTTGAGGTAATGCTCCAGCATTTCGTCGATGGCCATTTTGTGCTCCCAGACGCCATTTACATGGGCGATCACATAAGCCTTCAGCTCGGTCTCGTCAGTGATGACGCGTTCGGTTTCGTTCTCATCGGCAGCTTCCTCAATCAGCATTTCTACAGCCTCAGTAACTTCCACATCATTCATTTCCATCTGATACAGGCTCTGGACAATAATTTCTCTCGCTAAACGTCTTTTCATTTGTTCCTCCTACAGTCTTAACTAGCATACTTTGTATTTGAATTTCTTAAATCTTCTTACCAAAAAACCGCGCAGCCGTTCTTCCGCAGGTCAGCAACTCAAAGTAACGGGTTCCAGGCTTCCGGGAGAAAGACTATCGCGGTTCATTTGAAGGGACGCCAGCGTCCGGACAGCCGGCTCACGAGCTCCTGCCACTGAAACAGGGGAGCCTGTGCGGTATCCTTTCTTTTGCCAAGCGTATATCCGATGAACACTACCAGTGCAAAGAACAGCATATCCCAAAAACCGCTAATCAGATAAATCAGACCGAGAACGACCCCGAAGGTAACTCCGGCAATTCTACCCCCGTGACTTTCCCATACTTCTCTCCAAGACATAAGGGAAACTCACCTCTATTCCACTCGACTTTTGAAGCTTGGTGACTGTGTGAGGTTAGCAATATATACAGATACATCCGCTACCGGAATTCCGGTTGTTTCCTGCACGAAATCATGCACCTGGCGCTGCACCTCCGTAGTAAGCAGAGGCAGGGAATGCTCGCCGTCCACAACTGCCCGGATCATAATTTCAAGTCCGGCCTGCGAGACGCGGATGCGCGACTTCAGATCACGGATGCCCTTCACTTTGCCTGCAGCCTTGAGGCTGAGGTTCTCGATGGTTTCCATGGAGATCTGAATGTCCCCATACTCTGTACGCTGATCCACGGACGGCAGGGAAGCACGGTCGCGGCGCAGGGAGATGTAGAAGAAACGGATGCTCAGCAGGAAAAGAATAACCGCAGCTGTAATCGCAGCGATATAGGCCCCCGGCCCGTCAGGAATCTCAAACGTGTCCGGAATGGCGCCGCTCAAGAGGAGGATGGCAATTACAGATAGTATTCCGATACTTAAGCTGTAAAGGAACAGCAGAAGCCTGTCCAGAATTTTGGCCACGAGTCACATAACCTCCTTAAATTAAGGTAAACCCTCGACCTACGTCGGGGGTTTATGGAAAACACAAGGCCCTTACTTCACGCGGATAACCGCGTCTGTATCTTCGCTTTTGTCAACACTTGTGGCGTTTCTGAACTGCACATCATGGATATGCACATTCACTTCTACAACCGTCAGGCCGGTCATGGTTTCGATGGAACGCTTAACGTTGCGCTGAATTTCAGCAGCCACTTCAGGAAGACGGTTGCCGTATTCAATGATTACGGATACATCCACTGCAGCTTCGCGTTGTCCAACTTCAACCTTAACGCCCTTAGACAAGTTCTTGCGTCCGAGAAGCTCCACGATTCCTCCGGCGAAACCGCCGCTCATTCCGGCCACGCCTTTAACCTCTACGGTTGCCAAACCTGCGATAACCTCGATCACTTCAGGAGCAATCTGGATCTCACCAATTTCCGTACGTTCGTATTCTGTCGGCAATGTACTCATTTTGGACTTCACACCTTTCCGGTAAAAAAGTTATTCGGGCATTTCAAGCAGGCAGCACGTCTCTTATTAAACATACTATATCATTTGACGAACTTTATGACAAACAATGAGAAGTCGTCCTAAATTTCATACTCTTCCAGGAATTTGATATCGAAATTCCCGTCCAAAAATACCGGATGCTCCAGCAATCTCTGATGGAAAGGTATGGTTGTATGTATGCCTTCCACAGCGAATTCGGATAAAGCCCGTTTCATCTTGGCAATGGCTTCATAGCGCGTCGGCGCCCAGACGATCAGCTTGGCGATCATCGAGTCATAAAAAGGTGAAATGGTGTAGCCCGGATAAGCCGCGCTGTCCACCCGCACTCCAAGTCCGCCCGGCGGCAGATAGAAGCCGATTTTACCCGGAGACGGCATGAAATTACGTTCAGGGTCCTCGGCGTTAATGCGGCATTCGATTGACCAGCCGTTGATTACAATATCCTCCTGGGTGAAGGACAAGGGGTTGCCTTCCGCCACAGAGATCATTTCCTTGATCAGATCCACGCCGGTGACCATCTCCGTTACCGGATGCTCTACCTGGATACGCGTGTTCATCTCCATGAAGTAGAACTGTCCGTCCGGCCCCAGCAGGAATTCCAGGGTACCCGCTCCCGAGTAATTTACCGCCTGCGCAGCCCGTACAGCCGCTTGACCCATTGCATCACGGACCTCCGGGGTAAGCACGGAGCAAGGCGCTTCTTCAATCAGCTTCTGGCGGCGGCGCTGCACGGAGCAGTCCCGTTCACCCAGATGGACTACATTGCCATGATTATCGGCGATAATCTGAATCTCCACATGCTTCATGCCGGTCAGGAATTTCTCAAGATACACACCAGCGTTGCCAAAAGCCTTCTGCGCTTCCTGCTGGGCAGCTGTAATCTGCTTCACCAGTGATGCTTCGTCCTCGGCAATGCGGATGCCTTTGCCTCCGCCGCCTGCTGTAGCCTTGACGATGATCGGATAACCAATATCACGGCCCAGCATAACCGCTTCCTCTATGTCGCCGACAAGCCCGTCAGAGCCCGGAATAATCGGAACTCCGGCCAGCTTCATGGTTTCTTTGGCTACAGCCTTGTCACCCATCCGTGTGATCGCATCCGGAGAAGGGCCTATAAATGTAATATTGCAGGATTCACAAATCTCCGCGAAATCCGCATTCTCGGCCAGGAAGCCATAGCCGGGATGTATGGCATCACAGTCGGTGAGCGTGGCTACGCTCATAATATTTGTAAAATTCAGATAGCTGTCCTTGGCGGGCATCGGACCAATACAGTACGCTTCATCGGCCAGACGGACATGCAGTGAATCCCGGTCCGGCTCCGAATAGACTGCTACGGTGGAAATGCCCAGTTCACGGCAGGCCCTGATAATGCGGACCGCGATTTCGCCGCGGTTGGCAATCAACACTTTTTGAATGTTCATGCTTTTCCTCCCAAAGTTTAGCGAAGCTTGCAGGCTCCTCATGATTCTCGCGGCAATTATTCCGCTCTCACCAGAAACAGCGGCTGGCCGTATTCCACTAACTGGCCGTTCTCGGCCAGGACGGAGACGATTTCGCCTTTCACTTCCGCTTCCAGCTCATTCATCAGCTTCATGGCTTCAATGATGCAGACCGTTGATTTCTCATGAACCCGGTCTCCCACACTTACAAAGGACGGTGTTTCCGGAGAAGCAGCACTATAGAAGGTCCCTACCATCGGAGAGACGATTTTATGTAATGCGCCTTCAGCGGAGGATGCTTGCTGCTGCGTTACAGCAGGAACTTCACTGACAACCGGAGGAGCAGCATGCTGCGGACTTTGCGGCTGCGGTGCTGGCGTAAAGGGGTAGGCATAAGGAGTCGCCTGGATTGCTGTTCCATCAGCTTCAGGGCGATCCGGTTTGCGGATAGCCAGCTTCATACCTTCGCTTTCAATCTCCAGCTCATGTACGGAAGAGGTCTGGTCCAGCAATTTAATTAATTCCTTAATCTCGCTTAACTTGAACATTGGGTAGTTCACTCCTTCAGCTTTCTCTCGAAGCCATTTTGGACGCAGATAAGCAGGGTACGATATTCCGTTCTTCCCGGGTAACCTGTGATTCGGTCTGCTTGCGGTTCTTTAGAATCGCTTTCAGGATAACCGCTGCCTGCGTATTCTTCTTATATTTCAAGATAACTTTATGTATTATATCACAAACGCTAGAAATGGAAAGAGCCCGGGACGTGCCCGGGCTCTTTCGGCATTTTATTCTATTTTCTTTCATTTAATTCAGGAGGCCTTACTGTTCCGATACGTATTGGACTTTAATCTTGTCCTGGGACACACTCAGTTCTTTCATTACAAGGTCAACGATGCCCACGGCCTGCTTCACATCCAGCTTATCGCTGAGCACTACGATTGTGTACGCATCTCCGGCTTCCTCTTTCACAATAGCTTCACCGTATTTCTGCTGAAGCTGCTCTTCAATTCCGGTGATTTTGGATTCTTTTTCCTCCAGCTTGCTGAGTTGTTCCTGGGCAACCGCGTTCTCCGCAGGTGTCTTATCCATGTCATTAATCAGGGCCAGCAGATCATTGTGGTCCTTAAGATTCTGCTGCTCGCGTTCATACAGGTAATTCGTGAACATGCTGCTAGCCGATACGCTCTGGGAAGCTACTTCATCCAGAATAGCCGCATCATCCTTGGCCGGAGTCTTCTCTGTGGAAGCTGCTGCTGATTTGTCGGCACTTGCAGCCGGTTTGTCTGTCTTGTCCGCTGTATTTGCTGCGGCCGTATCCTTGTCAGCGCTGGAGCTGTTAGCTGCTGCGCTGCTGTCATCTGTTACTGCTGCGGATGTGCTGTCATCCGTCACGGCAGCGGCTGCGGTCTTGTCTGCAGCATCTTTGCCGGCATCCTCAGTTACAGCAGCAGTTTTGCTGTCTTCTGTCTGGGCTCCCGCATCGGCAGTAACGGAATCATCAGTTGTTACTTCGTTGATCACGAGCCCGCTGTCAAGCGTAGTAGCGGTCCCGCCACCCGTCCCGTCCTTCACGGTGTCCACCTGAATGCTGCCCGCGGTTTCTTTGGGAATGGAGGCTCCTGTGTCTTCCGTGAACAGGTAATAAGCCGAGAGCACCACCATTAAACTGAGCATCGAAACCAGCCAAATCGTTTGTCTTTTGCCCTTCATTTGTGATTCCTCCTAAAAGTTTTATTGAATATGCCTTTACGAATTCGCTTGCGTATGTCTGGCTTGTAAGCTGAACGCCTATTCCTGCTTGCGCGGAACGACGGAGATCCGGTAGCTCGGCACGTTCAGCCCTTTCTCGACAGCCTGCTCGATCAGGTTACGCACCACTTTATTCTCTGCCCCTTTGGCGACAACCAGCACACCGCGCACCTGGGGTTTGATCCGTTTGGTGATAATCGGGGTTTCGTCGCCGGACTGGCTGTAGGTTACGATTTCGCCGTCCCTGGTGTATTGTGTAGTATGGCGTTTACCGCCGCTGGCATCGGTTTCCTCACTCTGCGCCTGCGAATCATTCATATTGCGCTGCACGACTATTTCCTCTGTGGAATCCACGGTGACCATAATGTCAACTGTGCCGACCCCGACGATTTTCTCCAGAATCTCCTTCGTCCGGTTCTCCATCGCCAGCTCAATGCTGTCAAAAGAATTGGGTTGCACCGCCTCCTGCTGCAGGACCGCCTGAGAGGTCTCGCTTACGGGCGGTTCACGTCCCGTATTCTCGCTGTCCAGCTTCTTCACATTCACGAAGGAGTTGAACAGCATGATAGCAACGCCCAGCAAGCCAATAATGATCAGCCAGCGGAAAGTATGACTCCTCTTCGGATTGCCGCTTCCGCCGCCGGCCCACTGCTCCAGCTTTTTCAGCCAATTGGCCATTGATTTCCCTCCTTCTGTATATGGCATTCTGCCTTGTGTTCCCTGGTCTCTGTCTTATGATTTCACGGCGCTGGTGCCGCCGCTCAGCACATGTATCGAATCCGGGTCCAGGTTCCAGTTCTGCTCGAGCAGCCTTTTGACCGATTCGGCCTCTATAACCGCTGCCGCCTGTTCCTCCTGCGTCCCGTTTCCTGCGGCTGAAGGCTGCGAAACACCCGTTGCGGCTCCAGAACCTTCACTTGCCGCCCCGTCCTTGTTCAGGCTGACCTGGACCGGTTCTATAGGGGTAATCCGTATCGGTTCGGGTGCCGGGCCTGCTGCAGGCTGTGAGCCCTCTGCTGAACCCGGTATGCCGCTTGCAGCAACCGCTCCCGCCACTGGCATATCTACTGTGACCGAAGAGATCACCGGCACTTCTTCGCCCAGAGGCGCACTCGGATTCGGCCCCATGCCCAGCGTTACCGTAACATTCACCCCGCGGATGCCGGTGCTGCCGGCAATCTGATCGCGCATCTGCCCTGCTATTTCTTCGGCGGCAAGCTTCAGGCTCTGATCACGCGCCCCCTCTGCCAGCATCCGCCCGTCCGCCAGAATCTTCTCCAGCGAGTCCGCGCCGTCTCCTGTACCAGAGAGCAGCCCGCCGCTCCGCTCCTGCTGCTCCATGGCCAGACTAAGCTCCTTGCTGGCGTCCCCCTTAAGCATGGAGACGATCGGACTAAGCATCGTCAGCAGAACCAGCAGACTGAGCACCAGCCTGGCATAGCGTTCCATGGATTTGCTGGGCAGCAGCATCTCGACAAACGCGGCCATCAGCACCACCAGAATCAGTTCATGGAGCCATCCGCTGAGCCAGCTCATGGCGCACCTCCTGAAAGTTTGTTTACACAACCTGCCTCATATCTCATACAAACGGACCCGGATGATATCCGCCTCACCGCATCATTACGGTGACATTGCCGGCAGTCAGCATGATGGTGACGGCCAGGAAGAACATCAGCGATACGGCAGCCAGCGCGGCGAACACGTAGATCATGCTTTTGCCGATCGTCTGCAGGCAGGTCACAATCGGCGTTTCACCCAGCGGCTGCATAACAGCCGCGGCTACGTTGTAGATCAGGGCCAGCACCAGGATTTTGATCGCCGGGAAGGCACAGAGGAAGAGGATGATAATGACCCCCGAGAGCCCGATGGCGTTCTTCACCAGCAGTGATGCCGAAATTACGGTATCCGTGGCATCTGCGAACATTTTGCCGATAACCGGCACGAAATTGCCTGTGATATATTTGGCGGCGCGGATGGTTACACCATCAGTGACCGAGCTGGTGATTCCTCTGACCGAGATTACCCCGAGAAAGACGGTAAGCAGTACTCCGAGCAATCCGGCCCCGATATTGCGCAGCAGGTTGGCCAGCTGGGTCAGCTTATATTTCTCCGACATCGCACTCACCAGATGCAGCACCGCCGAGAAGAACAGCAGCGGGAACACTATGGTGTGAATCATCGTGCCCACCGTATGGATCATGAACACGATCAGCGGATGGGTCACCGACACCGTTACGATATTGCCCATCGAAGCCAGCAGTGCGAACAGCAGCGGAATCATCGCCATCATGAAGTCGATCATCCGGTCAATGGCATCCTTGGCGTAGCCGATGGAGATGTTGAAGCTGTTCACGGCAATGACCAGTACCACCATGTAACAGAGCATATAAGCGATTTTACTGACGGATTTCCGTTCAAAAGCGGTCTGCAGCGTCTCCAGAATCATACTCAGCACACTGATCATCACAATCGTAACCAGCAGCTTGCCGTTGTAGAGCACCTCATGCCACATGAAGCGGGTCAGGCCGGACAATACGCTTTTGAAGCTTAATCCGTCTTCTCCGGGCAGCAGCATATCCATCAGCGAGGGTGTTTTGCCTTCCGGGAAGAAGCCCCCGTAATCCTTCATCAGCTGATCCCAGTACGTCTCCACCCCGTCTGTCGGAAGGCTCTCGACCTGCCCCTTCACCCACTGGTCTACAGGGGATGAGGACCCTCCGCTGCCTCCCGTTTGCGCTTGCGTCTGTGTCTGTGTCTGCGCTTGAGAAGCCGGAGCTGCATAAGCGGTTCCTGCACACAGCAGAAGCAGCAGACAGGGGAGCAGAACGAGCAGCCTGCACCCTTTTGGCGGACGAAAAATACTGCGCTCCTGCACACCCTCACCCCGCTTTCCTGTGGCCTTCCGCTACTCCGTCTGAATCTCAGGCAGGCAGCAGCTTCATCACCGTTTCTATAATGATGCTTATAATCGGTACGGCCAGCACCATGATCAGCACCTTGCCGGCCAGCTCGATTTTGGAAGCGATCGATTCCTGTCCGGCATCCCGCACGATCTGTGCCCCGAACTCCGCGATATACGAAATGCCGATGATTTTAAACACGGTTTTGATGTAGATCATTTCCATCCCGGAGGATTCTGCCACCCGCTCCAGCGTGCCGAGAATCGTTCCGATCTTGCCGATCAGGAACAGAAAAATCAGTATGCCTGCCGCAGTAGTCAGCAGAAAAGCGAACATCGGCTTTTGTTCCTTCAGGACAAGGATGAGGACGGTCGACAGAATTCCTATTCCCACTACTTGAATGATTTCCATAACCCCAGCCTATTGAAAAAGAAAGATCGTTTTGATTTCCTGAAGCAGTCCGTCCAGCATGCGGATGACCATGAACAACACGATGATAAAACCAACAATTGTTACCCAGTGGGCTATGTCCTCTTTGCCCATCTGCTTAAGCACCGTGTGGATCATGGCGATAATGATGCCGATGCCGGCAATCTGAAAGATCGCGTTGACTTCAATATTCATTCCTGGCACCTCGCTAAAAGATCAAAATGACGATCAATGCTCCAAGCAGCAGACCCAGGCTTTTGCTCACTTTTTCATATTTGCCCTGATCTTCTCTGGCCGCTGTCTCTTCCTGCTTCAATTGCTGTAAAGCCAGTGCAATATGCGTGCTCTGATTCGATCTGTCACTGGTTCCGAGTGTGCAGCTGAGCTGCCGGAAAATTTCCTTCTCTGTTCCTTTAAGGGAAGCGCTGCTCCAGTGAATCTCCATGGACCGCTGCACGGCTTCCTCGGCGCTGCAGTTATGCGGCGGGCTCATCTCTTCCGCTGCGGTGAGGAAGAATGCTCTCAGCGGCTCCTTGCTCTGAATCCCGATCCGGCGCAGCGCCTCCGGCAGCGGGGTATAGCCGTACTGGATCTCCGTCTCCAGCCGCTGCAGCGCTGCGATCAGGCCTCTGATATGCCGGGGCCTGTCAGCATACTGGGCAGCCCGCTTGAAGCCGGCCAGCGTGCCCGCAAGCACGATGAGCACTGCCCCGAGCAGCTTAAGCATGCCGGTCACCGCCTATCCGCTCTTCCGGAGAGATCAGCAGCAGCCCGCGCTTCTGGGCGTCCAGGATGCGGAAGGACAGACCTGACTCCGAACGGTGCAGGATTACATACCGCTCGAACATCCGGTGCTCCAGCAGACCGCCAAGGCCGGGCCGGCGGGCCAGCTCGGACACTTCCTTGCCATGTGCGGAAGCGACTACCGAGATGCCGGCGTGCAGCGCCTCGGTTACTGCATCCGCATCCTCCAGGCGGCCGATCTCATCGGCGATCAGCACGTCGGGCGACAGCGAGCGGATCATCATCATCATGCCTTCCGCTTTGGGACAGCCGTCCAGGATGTCCGTGCGCGGGCCGACATCGAAGGCGGGGATCCCGCGGCGGCTGCCGGCAATCTCCGAGCGTTCATCGACGATGCCGACCTTGAGACCAGGGCGGCTGCCCTCGCGTCCGCCCTGCCCTCCGGCCGAGATCTGCCTGGCGAGGTCGCGCAGCAGCGTGGTCTTGCCATGCTGCGGCGGCGAGAGGATCAGCGTATGCATAATCCGCTGCCGTCCCCGGTCCAGCAGATAAGGCAGCACGCCGTCTGCCAGCCCGTGCACTTCGCGGGCAATCCGCACATTGAAGCCAGTAATATCGCGGAGATGCTCAACCCCCCCGCCGCTTAAGACCGTCCGGCCGGATAAGCCGATACGGTGCCCGCCGGGAATCGTGATGAAGCCCTTGCGCAGCTCCTCTTCCATCGTATACAGCGAATGATTGCTGATCAGGTCCAGCAGCCGGTGCGTATCCTCCCGGTCCGGCTTGTAGGCTTCAACGGGAAGCTGTGTCAGACTGCCGTCCACGCCGACAAAATGATATTTGCCGGAGTAATTAATCTCTAGCGGCCGTCCTTCACGGACGCGCACTTCCTCCACCTTGTCCAGGAGCGCAGCGGGGAGGCCGCCGAGCAGCGCTCTTACTTTTTCGGGAAACAATAGAAGCCAATCATTAGCCATACAAAGTACCCCCAAGTTGTCCTCTACTTAATAGCTTTATTCCATATTTATGCTTGTACTTGTACTTTATGACTATCATCTATCATTTCTTCAGAATGCCGATTAAGAGAAAGGCCACGCCGCAGCCGATCCAGCCGAGCTTGCCCCAGGACAGCTGCTGGGCCATCCCCGTCAGGCCGACCGCTGTGGTCAGAATCAGGATTGTCGGCCCGACCAGCGCCAGCCCGGAATTAACTGCAAGCGCCTTATCCACCTGGTTCAGCCTCAGCATAATCAGTGCAGCAGCAATCTCCACACTGCCTGACAGCAGCCGAAGTCCCGCCATCCAGCTCACATACTTGTCCAAACTGTTCAACTCCCTTGTACAAATCTATGGATACCAAAGAATCCGCTGCGCAATAAACAAGCTGTTATCCATGGATATGCAGAAGCTGTCCACTTTAGACAAGAAGAAATGCAGGAAGCTAGCAGAGATTTAAGCAGGTGTGAAAGAAATCATAGTGCTCTCCTCTATAAAAAAATATCATCGGTATGATAAAATTAATTTTGCGCGTGCAAAAAAATGGAGCTATGGAAAATAGAAGGGCAGGCTGCTGGAGAAACTAAGCCTTCCTAACTGCTTCTGGAATGGGTCCGAGCGCCGCAGAAATGTAGATAAAGACATCGGAAAAAGAGGGGATCACAGTCATGCAAGTTCGTAATTTCGTAGTACCGCTCGTATCGGGAACAGTAGCCAGACAGGTAAAAGAAGTAGCCGTTATCATTTTTTCAGCCTTTCTGGTAGCGGGCGGGCTCCGGCTGTTCCTGATTCCGCATCAGCTGCTCAGCGGCGGCGTGGCCGGGACGGCATCCATTATTGGCTACTTAACGAATCCGAAGTATATCTCGCTGTATTATTTCGCCATCAACCTGCCAATCCTGATCTGGGGTTTCGTAGCCGTGGGGAAGAAATACATCTGCTATAGCATGCTGTCGGTTATCTCCACGACCTGGTTCCTGAATATCATCCCTGTGGTGAAGCTTACCAAGGACCCGATTCTGGCCAGTATCTTCGGCGGTGTGATCATTGCCGGCGGTGTCGGCTTCTCGCTGCGTGCGGGGGGATCTTCCGGCGGATTCGATATTCTGGGCTCCATTATTACCCGCAAGCGGGACATTCCCATGGGAACCGTGCTGTTCGTGATGGACGGTCTGGTCATCCTAAGCCTGGGCTTCTTCAAAAGCTGGGATTCGGCGCTGTACGCGATGCTCTGTATTTTCGTCAAAAGCCGTGTAGTTGACATGATCCACATCCGCCACGTCAAGCTGACCTGCTTCATTGTCACGAAGGAGCGCGAGAAAATGCTGAACCGCCTGACCTGTCTGCCGCACGGCGTCACCGTCGTGAATGCGGAGGGCGGGTACAGTCATGAAGGCAATACGATGCTGATGACGGTAACTACCCGCTACGAGCTGGCTGACCTGCGCAAGACCATTCTTGAGACAGATCCGAAATCCTTCGTCAACGTGCTGGAGACTGTGGAGATTATGGGCCGGTTCAGACGGTTGAGTTAAACGAGGATAGTTGTATAATGTGCAATTAAAACCAGCGAAAAGGGATGCGAACATCTTATAACTGTATTCCGTACAACTAAATTTGCCCAAATGGGCGGGAATCAAGGTACAAAGTCAGTTTAATTGTATGAAATACAACTATATGGATAATCGCTAGTAAATCAGACGATTTAGTTGTACAAAGTACAATTAAGCATATCGCCTATACCGTTGCTAGCCACATTTACTATGCAAAAAGAGTGCTGCTCTCCGCTCGCGCGGGGAACAGCACTCTTTTTGACTAATGATGGTTAGTTACTAAGATGTGTCTTTGTGTCTTTGTGTCTTTGTGTTATACATTATTCGCTTTACATTGACGATGGCGCATTGTATTCGGTTTTTCGCATACATTTAGCCCATCTACCCTATCGTTGGCACAATGTATTCGGTTTTTCGCATACATTCGGCTCATCTACCCTATCGATGGCACAATGTATTCGGTTTTTCGCTCAAGCCCCAAATCAGTTTAGGGCTCACCTGCCACCAGACGCCAAACAGGGATGCTCTCCAGCCTTCCAGCCAAAGAAAAATCCCTGATGTTGTCATGCTGTAGAATTACAATTCAGAAGCTTACCGGCGGTCCTGCGGGCCTCCGACGAAGGCCTGCTCCGCGGTGTCGAGATTATAAGCGGTATGCAGCGCCTGAATAATCTGCTGCAGATTGCCGGATTCAATGACGCAGGAAACCTTAATCTCAGAGGTGCTGACCATCTTGATGCTCACACCTTCGTTCGAGATCACCTCGAACATTTGGGCCGCAACCCCCGGATGGCTGACCATGCCGGCGCCGACAATGGACACCTTGACCAGATTATCCTCGGAAGTCACTTCACGGTATGGCAGCACACTGTGCAGTCCTTCAATGACCTGTTTGGCCTTCTCCAGATCGCTAAGGGCTACGGTAAAGGAGAAGTCTGCAGTCTGGTTCTGCACGCCGCTCTGTACGATGATATCGACGTCCACACCCTCTTCGGCCAGCTTGCCGAAGACCTGGGCGAGTACACCCGGAACATCCGGAACTCCCAGAATACTAATCCGGGCCACATTCTTGTCATACGCGATGCCGCTAACTACTACACCCTGCTCCATACTTGCTTCCTCCTTCACAACAGTTCCTTCATTATGGTTAAAGCTCGATCTGACGACCAGCTTCACTTGATATCGTTTGGCATATTCCACTGCACGCGGATGCAGCACGGCTGCACCGAGATTAGCCAGCTCCAGCATCTCGTCATACGAGATTTCCTTCAGCTTCCGCGCTGTCTTCACAATACGCGGGTCTGTGGAATAGATGCCGTCTACATCGGTATAGATTTCGCAGACATCCGCTTTGATCGCAGCAGCCAGCGCAACCGCCGTTGTATCCGAACCTCCGCGGCCCAGCGTGGTAATCTCACCGTCCAGTGTCATCCCCTGGAACCCGGCAACGATAACAATCTGCTCACGCTCCAGCGACTCCAGAACACGGCGTGGAACGATTTCACTAATCCGCGCACGGCCATGGGTCTCATCGGTTCGGAACCCGGCCTGCCAGCCTGTATAGGATACAGCATTCCGCCCGATTCCATGAAGAGCGATGGACAGAAGCGCTACAGAGATCTGTTCCCCCGTAGTCATCAGCATATCCATTTCCCGTGCGGGAGGCTGCCCGTTCAGCTGTTTTGCCTGATCGATCAGTTCATCTGTTGTATCCCCCATAGCGGACACAACCACAACGCAGCGATGTCCCTCATCCTGCTTATCTGCGATGCGCTTGGCGACACGCTTCATACGTTCAATATCGCCGACGGAGCTGCCTCCGAATTTCATGACATAAAGTGACAAAGTCCCATTCACTCCCTATTTCGCTGTAAGTAGTAGCTTTTATTTGGTTTTCGCTTTAACACAGTATAATACGAAAATCATAACATGCGTTAATGGTTTCACAAAAAAAGCGCCCAAATTTCCGAACATAGCCATTCCTCTATGCCTGGCACGGCAAATTATATTCAGCTGAAGCTGTACAAAAAACCTCCGCCGCATACTGCGGGGAGGCCGTCTTGAATAACGTTGAACCCGGAGCTAAGCCAGCTCCTACGCGCGGGAGATGTATTTACCTTCACGGGTATCGATCAGGAGAACATCGCCTTCATTAATGAACAATGGAACCTGTACAGTATGTCCGGTTTCCAGAACAGCCGCTTTAGTTGCACCTTGAGCCGTGTTGCCTTTAACGCCCGGTTCTGTTTCAGTAACCTTCAGTTCAACACTTGTAGGCAGGTTGATCCCGAGGATTTCACCCTGGTAGCTGACGATATTTACCGTCATATTCTCTCTCAGGAAGTTAAGCTCCCACTCCAGCTGCTTCTCAGTCAACTCGAACTGGTCATATGTTTCGTTGTCCATGAATACATGCTCAGAACCGCTGGCATACAGGTACTGTACACCACGATTCTCGATGATCGCGCGGCCGATTGTTTCGCCTGCACGGAATGTGCGCTCAACGGTATTGCCGTTACGCAGGTTCTTCAGCTTGGAGCGGACGAATGCCGCGCCTTTACCCGGCTTCACGTGCTGGAAATCAATGACGGTGAAGATATCCCCTTCTACTTCTACGGTCAAGCCTGTCTTGAAATCATTAACTGAAATCACTAAAAATCCCTCCTGGAATCGATGAATTAACTGAATAAGTTTGTCTTACAGTACCGTGTATTCCTTAGACGAATGTGTCAGCAGCGCGATGCCGCTTTCGGTAATGACAATATCATCTTCAATCCGCACGCCGCCGAGGCCGGAGAGATAAATTCCCGGTTCAACGGTAACAACCATGCCCGGCTCCATAATTTCATCGGCAAGCTTGGACAGACGCGGAGATTCATGAACCTCCATGCCCAGGCCATGGCCTGTGCTGTGGCCGAAATACTCCCCGTATCCGTAACGGGTGATAATATCACGGGCCAGGGCATCGCATTCGCGGCCGGTCATGCCCGGCTTGATATGTGCCAGCGTATGCAGCTGCGCTTCAAGCACAATATCATAGATTTCCTTCAGCTTGGGATCTGGCGATCCCAGAGCAATCGTACGTGTTACATCGGAGCAGTATCCGTCCAGCAGAGCGCCGAAATCGAAGGTTACGAATTCATTGTTCTGGATGATCTTGCTGCTGGCTACGCCATGCGGCATGGCCGAGCGTTCGCCGGAAGCAACGATCGTATCGAATGAAGACGAGGTTGCACCATGGGTACGCATGTAGAATTCCATTTCCAGATCGACATCACGTTCAGTCATGCCTGGTTTGATCACATTCAGGATATGACTGAACGTGGCGTCGGCCAGATCGGCCGCCCGCTGCATGACAGCCAGCTCTTCTTCGTCCTTGAACATGCGCAGATTCTCCACGGCTTTGGATACCGGCACCATAACAGCCGGCTGCAGAGCCGCCGCATAGGCAGTGTACGCGCTGAAGCTTACATCATCCTGCTCGAATCCAACCCGGACTTGTCCGCCCTGCGGCAGCAGCTCGCGTACGGTGTCAATGAATTTCGAAGCATGCTGAACAACCTTCAGGCCGTTTACCTGTTCCGAGGCCTGTGTCATATACCTGAAGTCAGTCAGCAGATAACTGTCATCACCGGTAACCAGCACATAACCGGAGGAGCCGGTGAATCCGCTCAAATAGCGGCGGTTATATCCGCTGGTAATTAACATCGCATCCAGTCCCTGTTCCTGCAAAACCTTACGCAGCTTGGAGACGCGCTTGTTGCTCATTTTCATTCTCCTCTCGAAATAGCCACATTGTATTTTAACATAGTGGCATGCCACCTGAGAAGTTTTTTCGGACGCTTAGGCCAGCTTTGTCTGCTGCTCCCGTTTCCGCTCATCGGTGTACTCAATCGCCGCCGTATACCCGATGAATAATCCCCAGAGTAAAAAGAGGCAAAATTCACTGATTACAGAGTTCCAGGGCAGTCTGAAGGGCGGCTGCATCAGGAACTGCCAGGAGCCGGCAAGGAACAGGGCCGACCACCAGAGCACACCGTAAATCATACCCGGCCACGGCCCCTTCAGCTTGCGGAAGATAAGCACATAGATCAGGGAAACGATCACCGAGAAGAAGATAAAGGATAAATATCCGAGCAGATGCCCGGCTGGCGACACCAAAAATTCATGTTTAAAGAAGGGCTCCGCCAAAAATCCCGGAATCACCTTGGTGAAATGCAGGACATACATCAGCCAGCGGGCTCCTCCCCAGATAATGCCGGCGAAAAAGCCCAGTTCAATGGCAAAATAAAACGGATTCGTATGGACTGACTTTTGCTTGTTAGAAGAACTCATAGAGCAGCCTCACTTTCAATATAGGGTTAATCCGGTTTCCACTCCGCTCTCTATAGACTAGTATGTACAGCAAACGGCAATCCAACTAGTAATGTGCTTAAAAATTAGTTACAATGTATTATATAAATCACATTAAAATACGGGAAGGTGAATTGGTTGTCCCAGGAAACTCCCAGTTACGGCGGCCAAGCCGTCATTGAAGGCGTCATGTTCGGCGGCAAGCATATCAACGTAACAGCCGTAAGAAGGAAGAATCAGGAAATCACATTTTTGGAGGTGCCGAAGAGCGATAAGAGCTGGGTTCTTAAACTGCGCAAGATTCCGCTGCTTCGCGGCATTGTCAGTATTATAGATTCCAGCGCCAAAGGCTCGAAGCACCTGAACTATTCAGCGGAATCCTATGCCGAGGATGAGACAGAGCCTGAAGAGCTTGCCAAGCAGAAAGAGAAAGATAAAGACAAGAAGACAGATGAAGGCTGGAGCCTCGGTATGATTTTCGGCGTAGCTGTCATGGGTATTCTTTCTTTCCTTTTCGGCAAGGTTATTTTTACACTGGTGCCGGTATTCGTAGAAGATTTTTTATTCAAGAATGCATTTGATAACTATATTCTGCACAACCTTGTTGAAGGCGGCATTAAGCTGATTCTCCTGCTCGTTTATCTGTTTGCGATTTCACAGACTCCGGTGATCAAACGGCTGTTCCAGTATCACGGTGCCGAGCATAAGGTAATCAGTGCTTTTGAAGCCGGCGAAGAACTGACTGTTAAGAATGTACAGAAATACAGCCGTCTGCATTACCGCTGCGGAAGCAGCTTCATGATGCTGACCATTATCCTCGGTGTGATTATCTACTCTGTTGTCCCATGGGATAATCTTATGGAACGGGTACTGCAGCGGATTATTCTCCTGCCGGTAGTCATCGGGATTTCCTTTGAGGTGCTGAAGGGCACCAATGCCGTGAGAGATATACCCGGGCTGAAGTATCTGGGGTATCCGGGTCTGTGGCTGCAGCTGCTAACGACCAAAGAACCTAAAGACGATATGGTTGAGGTGTCCATCGCCTCGTTCAACCGGATGCGGGAGCTGGATGCCGCAATTGAAGCAAGAGGATATTCGGAGGCAAGTGTGTCAGGCGGCATTTTGGATCCTGCGAAAGGATGATTAGCCCATGATCAGACATGCTTTGATTTTTTGGATTTCAATAGCTCTCGCAGCATGGGGGCTGGTAACGGAATTTATGATACGCGGCCTTGCTGCCCTATCTATCTTTATTCTTCCGCTAGTCCTGCTGGCGCTGCTGTATTATGCGTACAAGATCGTTCCCGGCAGAACAAACGGCGGTCCCGGCCGGCCGCGCACCAAAGTCAAGCCTTCGGCCAAGACGATGTCCAAGGTTGCGGGTATCCGCAAAACCCAGGCCGCCTCACCCGGCAAGCGTAAAACCTATCCATTCCAGGTGATTGAAGGCAGCAAAGGTAAGAACGACGACCAGCTTCCCAAATATCATTGAACTCCCGGCTATCCGCTAAGATTCAAGCAACAAAAGGCATCTCCGCATTGTCGTTACGACATGCGGGATGCCTTTTTTGGTTATAATTCAGATCCGGCGCTTATGCCGGGTGAATATAAGGACGGGTACTAAGCGGCGGCCGCCAATTTTTGAAAAAATCCTCTCCTGCCGTCAGCCCCGCAGTATAGATCGCCTCACTCTGTTCCGGTGAGATATGAAACTGGGTGGTGGAAATGCCCAGCGTGGGAATTTTGACAGTGCGTACGAATTTATCCGTCTCGATATAACGTTCATCATGGGCAGAGAGCATCGTTCCTACCATAGCCTGAAGCATGCTGAACGGCCCGGTAATGCGGTGAGGCTGCGGCTGTGTCTTACCGATCAACTGGTAGCCTACCGTGGGCGTACGGCGCTCTGGGGACTGGAAGCCATCCTTCTTCTCATCAAACAGCCACAGCGGAAAATTGCTCAGCATCCCCCCGTCCACCATATACACAAACTGCTCGGCAAAAGACTTTCTCCGGGCTGCCTCTCCGTTCAGCCGCAGCATCACCGGATCGAAGAAGTAGGGAATGCTGCAGCTCATCCGCACTGCCTTGGCGACTTCAAAGGAGTCTGGTGAAATCCCATAGAGCTCCAGATCATCCGGCAAGACGACAATCCTCCCGTTAGTAATATCTGAAGCGATAACTGTCAGCCTGCCGCGCGGCAGATCGCTGAACGTAACCACACCCTTCTCCAGCAGAATGCCGCGGATCCAGGATTCCAGAGCCTGGCCCGAGTACAGGCCTTTTTTGATCAGCACACGGATTGCCGGTCCTATTACAGCGGTGTTATATAGTGCTCCGCGCTTGAGAAAGGATGTGAAGGGCGTCTCCCTGATGATCCGGCTCAACGCCTCCCCGTTATAACCGGCGGCCAGCAGCGAAGCAATAATGGAGCCTGAAGAGGTTCCGGCTACTCTCCTGAAGGTCCGGCCCGCCCGCTCCGTTGCCTCCACCGCACCTGCGAGCGCAATCCCCTTCACGCCTCCGCCTTCAAAAACTGCGTTAATCTCCATACATAAGAATCCCCCGTTCCATAGATCTTATTGCTTATCTATGAGCACGGGGGACTATTCATGACTGACTATGACTTGAAATAAAAGCTGAGCAGGCTGGCCAGGCCAAATGGATCACGGACCACAATATCATTGGCCCGGAACAGGATACTACCGGAAACCTCATCGTATTTCTCGTTATATTTCAGCTGGTTGATAATCTGATCGCCGCTCTGCCATTCCGCGGTTTGTTTGGTATCCCCTACTTTGTAGGAGGCCAGGCCGATATACAGCTTGACGCCCGTGCCTGTGACCTCGTTCACCCACCAGTCGACCAGTTTGTCATAACGGGCGGCGCTGAAAGAGAGACTCCAGTATATCTGCGGAGCCACATAGTCGACCCAGCCGCTCTTAATCCATGTGCGTACATCCGCATACATGTCATCATACGCAGACACGCCTGCCGTTGTATCTGAGCCGGTGCTGTCCGCCTTTTTATTGCGCCATACCCCAAAGGGGCTGACGCCAAACGAAACTGCCGGCTTCACCGCATGAATCTCTGCCCCCAGCTGCCGGATGAACTGATTGATATTATCCCGGCGCCAGTCTCCCTTAGTGGCAATTGCCTGAGAGTTGTAGGTCTTGAATGCCGTATCATCGGTAAAGGTTACGTTGGAAGGATAGAAATAATCATCCAGATGCACACCGTCAATGTCATACCCTCTGACCACTTCCATTACGGTGTCAATGATATGCTGCCGCGCTTCCGGAATACCCGGATTTATGTACAGCTTACTGTCAGCTTTGACGATCCACTCTGGATGCAGCTTGGCAACATGATTGGCGGCAAGTCCTGTAGTGGAGGCATCGGTAGTTGCCCGGAACGGATTGAACCAGGCATGCAGCTGCATGCCGCGTGAATGGGCGCTGCTGACCATATACTGGAGCGGATCATAGCCGGGCTCCTTCCCTTGGGTACCGCTAAGCACCTTGGACCAGGGGACCAGCTGTGAGGAATACAGGGCATCTGCGGCGGGTCTGACCTGCACGAATACACTATTGAAACCGGCAGCCTGCAGCTTGTCCAGCATGCTGTCGAACTCTTTCTTCTGCTTGTCCGCATTACCGGCCGAAGCCGTTGACGGCCAGTCCAGATTAAATACGGTGGACACCCACGCGCCCTTCATCGCCTTTCCGGTCTTAGCCCCGGGAATGGAGGGTACGGTTGGCGTTGGCACGGTCGGTGCCGGCACTACAGGCGTGGGTACGGTTGGTGTAGGCACGGTCGGAACAGACGGTGTCGAAGGTGTAGACGGCCCGCCAATCTCTACATTTGAGTATAAAGCAATATGCTTAGCAGCCTGATTCCAGACTACCTGCAGCCCGAGCTGCTCGCTGACAAAACGCAGCGGCACCATTACTCTGCCCTGTGTAATCTGCACAGAGGTATCCAGAGGGACTGAAGCACCGTTAACGATAGCACTTTTGCTTCCGCTAGTCAGCTTCAGCACATTATTCCCCTTGCTGATTGTAGCCGTCTTACTGGCCTGATCCCAGACCACACCGGCACCTAGTCCTTTACTGACTACCCCGACAGGGACCATAGTAACATTGGTCCGCGTAATATAAGGCGGAACATCCGTGCTTAAGCTCTCTCCATCCAGTTCAATGGTAATCTGCACCGAAGCAGCGCGTACACCTGTTGTCCACACAGGCAGACATAGCATAACCACCAGCAACCCTAATATCCATTTACGGTAATTCATAATTCCTCCCAAATGTTGTAGTGATATAACAAAGAAACGGCCTTCTCGTCCTTGAATCAGGGAGAAGGCCGTTTCTTTAGTAAACGGAGTCCTTCCTTAGGTGAAAAAGGAACGGTATCCGTTTTGACGTAATAAAACTGGAAAGGTTGCGCTAATCAAACAAAAACAGCCAAAATTATGAATCACTGACCATTTCATGGTGAATATCGTATAAGGTCTGCAGACGCGCTTCATCCCGGCGGAAGTACTCCACTAGTGTCTCGATCCGGGTGATAGAATCCCAGCTCAAATGATGCTCAATGCCTTCAACATCCTTATAAATATGTTCTTGCTGAACTCCAATAAGCCCGAGGAATTCCTCCAGCAGCTGATGGCGGTCCACAAGACGTTTTCCCACTTTTTTTCCTTTGCTTGTTAGGACAAGCCCACGATATTTCTCATAGATGAGATATTCGTCCTTATCCAGTTTTTGGATCATCTTGGTCACAGAGGAGGGGTGTACTTCCAGTCCCTCGGCAATATCCGAGACCCGCGCATAACCCTTCTCATCGATGAGCTTGTATATGCGCTCCAAATAATCCTCCATGCTGGGTGTTGGCATTAACTTTACCTCTTTTCTATATTGAGCGTGGCGATGGGGCCGGGCCTTGCTCTAACAATGATACATGTTTCTGCCGCTCCTTGGCAAGTCCTACAGGTCTCCCGCTTCTCCGCTTAGCGATGTTTACCATGATTTCATTCACCCGCTTAACGGCACAATAACGGTATCCTCATCTATAAGGAGCGTGAATTCATGAACGTAGTTACCCCTGAACGCCCTCCTGCCAAAAGACCGCGGAAGCCGACGGGTCTCTTCATTCCGGAGCTGGTTTTTTTCGAACCGGATGCCTTGAATTATCCCAAAGGGGAGCGGATTATGGAGTGGGTCAAGGCCCGCAACATTCCCTTCCGTATGACCACTTCGCATAACCGGATCACCAATCTGCCCGGCGAAACCGAAGTGGAGCAATACAAAATCGCTAAAAGAACACTTGTCGTCGGTCTCCGCAAAACGCTGACTTTTGACCAGTCCAAGCCGTCTGCCGATTATGCGATTCCGATTGCCACCGGCTGTATGGGCCACTGCCATTATTGTTACCTTCAGACTACATTGGGTTCCAAGCCTTACATCCGTGTATATGTAAACACTGGAGACATCATCGATGCGGCCAAAAAATATATCGGCGAGCGTGCCCCTGAGATTACCACCTTCGAAGCTGCCTGTACCTCGGACCCGCTGGGGCTGGAGCATATCACCGGTTCGCTTACGGAGCTAATTGAATTCATGGCCGAAGAGCCGCTCGGGCGGCTGCGCTTCGTGACGAAGTATCAGCATGTTGAGCCCTTGCTTGGACTGAAGCATAACGGCCATACCCGCGTACGCTTCAGCGTGAACGCTGATTATGTAATTAAGAATTTTGAGCCGGCCACCTCCCGGTTCGAGGAGCGGATTGAGGCTGCCGGTCAGATTGCCCGTGCCGGTTATCCGCTTGGCTTCATCATCGCTCCGATCATCTGGCATGACGGCTGGGAAGAAGGCTATGCCGAGCTGCTGGAGAAGCTGGCCCGTACGCTGCCGCCGGGAATTGGCAAGGGTCTTACTTTTGAAATGATCCAGCACAGGTTCACCAAGACGGCCAAAACCGTGATCGAGAAACGTTATCCGAAATCCAAGCTGGAGATGGATATCGAGAAGCGCAAGAAGAAATGGGGCAAATGGGGCCAGAACAAATATGTCTACCCTGATGAACAGCAAACCGCCCTGCGCGAATTCATCACAGAGCGGATTTTTGAACATTTTCCGGAAGCGGCTATTGATTATTTCACTTAACATTTAGACTTAGAAAATCAGCCACTCCGGCGTAACCCCCTGCAGCCAGATCGTTATCCGGAACATCTGGTCGGTGAACAGCAGAATGCCCATGAACACCATCAGTGTGCCGCCAAGCTTCATCAGCAGATTGGAATATTTCAGGATCTTCCGCGCGCCGCCCAGGAAAAAAGCAAGTCCGAAGAACGGCAGCGCAAACCCGATGCTGTAAGCCGTAATTAACGTAAACCAGGTTCCCGGATCACTGGCAGAAAGGGCAATAATCGCCGTCAAAATGGGGCCGATGCACGGTGACCAGCCCGCTGAGAAGCCGATGCCGAAGATAAACGAGCCCAGATATCCCGCAGGCTTCCATTTCAGCTCCAGCTTGCGCTCCCGGAGCAGAAACTGCGGCTGAAAAATACCGAGCAGGAACAGCCCCATTACAATAATCAGAATAGCCGACAACTGGCGGATCAGATCCCGCTGGCCGTTGAAGAATTCACCAAACAGTCCGGCCCCGAAACCAAGGGTATAGAACACAGCCGAGAAGCCCAATATAAAGGCCAGCGTATGCGAGAGGGTCCGGAAACGGACCTCTTTGCTGTTTCCCCCACTCTTCAGCTCCTGCACCGACAATCCGGTAATATAAGATAGATAGGACGGGTAGAGCGGCAGACAGCAAGGCGATATGAACGACGCCACTCCGGCGGCAAAAGCGATTCCTGCATTCAGGTTGGACACTGGCGCATCTCTCCTTCCCTACTCGGGTTCAGTTCACGAAGGCAGTATTCAAGCATATGTAGTTTAGGCCGCTGGATGCTTCAGCCTTTAGGCTGGCAGGCCTTTTTTGCCGATCAGTGTTAGTGTCAGCAGTGCAATCAGGAGCAGAACAATGGTGGCTCCGGGAGCCAGATTCCACACACCGGCAATGACAAGTCCGCCGACTACGGCGATCTCAGCGATAATCACGGACAGGATGACTGAAGACTTGAAGCTTCGGGACAGCAGCAAACTGATCGCCACAGGAATGGTCAGGAGTGCAGATACCAATAGCGAGCCGACAATTTTGATCGCCGTACTGATTACCAGCGCGGTCAACACGGTTATCAGCATATTAAGCAGCTTCACAGGCAGTCCGCTGACACTGGCTGCATCCTCCTCAAAGCTGAGCAGGAAGAACTCTTTGAAGAACAGCGAAACTACAACCACAACCGCAATGGTAACGATACCTACTACAATCAGATCGGTGTTATTCAGCGTGTAAATGCTGCCGAACAGGTAACTCATCACATCCGCATTATAGCCTTTGCCCAGGGTGAAAAAAAGCGAAGCCAGCGCCACCCCGCCCGACATGATGATGGCAATGGAGAGTTCGGCGTAGCTTTTGTACGCCTTGCGCAGCTTCTCAATCGCAAACGAGGCCACTACGGCAAAGATCAGCCCCGCTCCAAGCGGGTAGAAGCCCGTCAGGAAGCCAAGCGCCACCCCGGCGATGGTCACATGGGCCAGCGTGTCTCCGATCATCGACAGGCGCCGCAGCACCAGGAACACGCCTATCAGCGGCGCGGTAATCCCAATCATCAGGCCGCCGGCCAGCGCCCGCTGGAAAAAGTCACTAAATAGAATTTCCAAGATATTTTTCTCCTTTTATGATCAAACCTTTTCGAGACTTTAGATCAAAACCTTTAGATCAAAACCTTTTAGATCAAAACCTTTTAGATCAAAACCTTTTAGATCAAAACCTTTTAGATTAAAACCTTTAAGATCAAAACTTTTAGATCCAAACCTTTTCGACCCAAACCTTTTCGATCCCAAACCTTTCGATCCCAAACCTTTCGATCCCAAACCTTTCGATCCCACCCAAACCCTCCCTTCCAAGGGAGGGCCCCAAGGGCTCTGCCCTCTGGACACCCGTTTAAGTGCAATTGGCGTGGGACGTCGGACTTTCGCTGCTTAGGGACGTTGAGGTAGGACCGCTTTGCCTCCTTGCGGGATACGCTTAACTTTATGCAGGATCTATCTACATTTTAAGATCAAGTACAAAAGATCAAGTGCAAAAGAATCAAGTGCAAAAGAATCAAGTGCAAAAGATAAGATCGATAGGCCGTCCGATGTTGTACAATGGACGACCCAGGAGACAACTAAGAGCAGGGCAGAAGAGCCTTGTCCGTTGGAATCAAGCCGTTTAAATGTACTTTATACAACTATTTGTCTTATTTAGAACCAGATCAGGAAAATAAGTGTATTTCATACAATTATAAAGAGGGGTAAGCGGATTATCGCCTGTTTTCCGCAAATATAAGTGTACAAACTACAGTTATAGCTTAAATCCGCGCCTACAATCTAAAAATAACTGTACGAAATACAGCTATCTTTAGGATGCATGAGAAGCTAATTTGCAGAATGTCTGAAACACATCTGCGCTCCCTTTATTCAAGAGAGTGTATGCTGCAGGTTATCGACAACGCAGTCCTGAACATCATGAGAATGGCGGCAATAGAAATTGATCTTGCCGTTCTTCTGCACAGGCTCGTTGCCGAGATAATTCTTAATCATGTCAATGTCATGCGACACCATCAGGAAGGTCATGTGGTGATGGGCATGCATATGCATGATCAGGTCGAAGAATCCGGCCTGCGTCTCGGCATCAATACCGACCGTAGGCTCATCGAGGATCAGCAGATCCGGATGGTTGATCAGGGCGCGGGCCAGAAAAACCCGCTGCTGCTGGCCGCCGGATAGCTGGCCGACTCTTTTCTCCGCGATATCCTGAATCCGCATCACTTCAAGCGCATCCTCACACTGGCGGTGCTGGGCTTTGGACACGCGACGGATCAGATTCTTGTTATTGTACAGGCCTGACAATACCACTTCACGCACGGTAGCCGGGAACAGCGGATTGAAGGCATTCTTCTGCGGAACATAACCGATCCGTTCCCAGTCCTTGAACTTCCGGACCGGCTGCCCGAATAATTTGATCTCCCCGCTGGTAGCAGGCAGCAGACCGACAATCATCTTGAGCAGCGTAGTCTTGCCGGCACCGTTGGAACCGATGATGCCCAGGAAATCGCGTTCTTTCACTGTATAATCCAGATTGGAGATTACCTTCTGTTCCCCATAGGAGAAGGACAAATCCTGTATTTCGATCATATGCTGATGGCAGTCCAGGGATACCGGTTGCATGTGAAGTACCACCTTTCAACTTATACTTTCCTTATTATTGTAAAGCCAGAATGAGATTTTGCAAATTTTTCTCCATTAGTGTGAAATAGTTGTCGCCATTCTTCTCCTGGGCTTCAGTCAGACCCTCTACCGGATTCAGCACCATCGTGGACACGCCGGTTTCACCAGCCAGTGTCTTAGCCAACTTGTCGGATACTAGTTCTTCGAAGAAAATGTATCGGATGCCCTCTTCTTTGACCAATGCCGCCAGATCGAGCAGATCCTGTCCCCTTGGTTCGGCATCCGGTGACAGCCCCATAATAGCGTGCTGTGACAGACCGTAATCACGCGCCAGATATGAGAAGGCCTGATGAGAGACTACGATCTCTTTATTCGGCAGCTTGCCCAGTTCCTCGGTAAACTTGCTGTCGAGCGCACTCAAGCGTTCAACCAGCTTCTGGTACCGTTCTTCATAACCTGCGGAATGCCCAGGATCAACGGACTGCAGGCTTTCCTTGATGTTCTTCGCCATCACGAGCGCCGACTTCGGACTTACCCAGGTGTGCGGGTCCGTGTGCAGGCTATCGCTGTGTTCTGCTCCTTCATCCTCATGGCCATGATCATGACCGTCTTCCTCGTTGGTCATAATCAGATCAACCCCTTGGCTGACTTCTACAGCCTTGGCTTCACTGTCACTGTCGAGGCTTTTGAGGAAATTGGGCACCCAGCCCTCCAGTCCTGCTCCGTTATACAGGAACAGTTGTGCCTTCGAGGTATTAATGATATCCTGGCTGCGCGGCGTCCAGTCATGCGGCTCTACCCCCACCGGAAGCAGATTGATCGCGTTGATATCTTCCCCGCCGATTTCACTGGCAAATTCATATATAGGATAAAAAGTAGTGATGACATTCACTTTTCCCTCGACGATACTTCCGCTGCTCTTAGGACCGCATGCGGCAAGCATCATTAGCAGCAGTATGGTAACAACGAGTAAAAGCCCCTTATGCAAGCTTCTATATAACATTTCTCTATCGACCCCTTAAATCGTAAAATTTACTATGAGAATTATAATAGTAATCGTTACGATAAGTCAACTCTGATCTTACAGCCAGCCTCCCGGTACTTAGACTGAAGCCGCTTATGCTTAAGCAGCACCTAATAACGAATATTCTCTATTTACACTAAAACAATCCCCGCTGCATTAAAGCACACGGGGATCGTTCAGATCATTCAACTATGCAGCTTGGCTTATTTCACAATGGCACCGTTCGGCATGCTGTCCGGCACGGTGGCGATCGTCAGCTGGTCACCCTTGGAGGCTGCCAGGATCATCCCCTGCGACAGCTCGCCGCGCAGCTTCACCGGCTTCAGGTTCACGATGCAGATCACCTTGCGTCCCACCAGCTCTTCCGGTGTGTAGAACTTGGCAATGCCCGATACGACCTGGCGCTGCTCGTATCCAAGATCGAGCTGCAGCTTCAGCAGCTTGTCCGCCTTCTTCACCGGCTCGCAGGCGATGACCTGGGCTACGCGCAGCTCTGCTTTGGCGAAATCGTCGATGCCGATTTCTTCCTTATGCTCCTCTTCCTCCGGATCGGCAGCTGCCGCATCCGGCGTCACAGCAGCCCCTGCAGGCGCAGCTTCCGCAGCTGCTTCTGCAGGCTTACCGGCTCCCATCGCTTCGGCGATGTACGCCACTTCCTGCGCCACGTCCAGGCGCGGGAAGATCGGGTCGCCCTTGGCCAGCTTGGTTCCCGCTGGAATCAGGCCGAATGATTTGCCGCTCTCCCAGGTGGTCAGCTCGCCCGGCTGAATGCCCAGCTGCTCCCAGATCTTCGCCGGAGCCCCGGTCAGGAACGGCTGCAGCAGGATGGACGCAGTGCGCAGTCCCTCTACCAGATGTCTCATCACCGAAGCCAGCTCGCCGGTTCTGCTCTCATCCTTAGCCAGCACCCATGGCTGGGTTTCGTCGATATATTTGTTCGTCCGGCTGATCAGAGCGCCAATCGCGGTCAGGGCTACGGAGAATTCCATTTTCTCCATCGCTTCTTCTACTTTGACATAGGTGCTCTGCACTACCGATTCCAGTTCCCCGTCAAATGCCGTCACCTGGCCTGCATAAGCAGGAAGCTCACCAGCGAAATATTTCTCTACCATCGCCCCGGTCCGGTTCAGCAGATTGCCCAGGTCGTTGGCCAGATCATAGTTGATGCGGTCCACGAAGCTCTCCGGTGTGAAGGTTCCATCCGAACCGAAAGGAACTTCGCGCAGCAGATAATAACGCAGGGCATCCAGACCATAGCGGTCGATTAAAGTAACCGGATCAACGACATTGCCTTTGGATTTGGACATTTTGCCGTCCTTCATTAGCAGCCAGCCGTGCGCGAACACCTTCTTCGGCAGCGGTTCACCGAGCGCCATCAGAATGATCGGCCAGTAGATCGTGTGGAAACGGACAATCTCCTTACCGACAATGTGCACATCCGCAGGCCAGAACTTATCATACAGGCTGCGGTCTTCCGAGCCATAGCCGAGAGCCGTAATGTAGTTGGTAAGTGCATCAATCCATACGTACACTACATGCTTCTCATCACCTTTTACCTTAACGCCCCAGTCAAAGGTCGTACGGGATACGGCCAGATCCTCAAGGCCCGGCTTGATAAAGTTGTTAATCATCTCATTCTTGCGCGATTCCGGCAGGATGAATTCCGGATTCTCTTCGTAGAACTGCAGCAGGCGGTCGGCATACTTGCTCATGCGGAAGAAGTAGCTTTCTTCCTTGACCAGTTCAACCGGATGTCCGCTGTCCGGACTTTTGCCGCCGGTAATATTGCCGTTTGCATCCCGTTCAATGTCCACTAGCTGTGTCTCGGTGTAGAAGGTCTCATCCGAAATACAGTACCAGCCTTCGTATTCCCCTTTGTAGATGTCGCCCTGCTTCAGCAGGCGGTCAAAAATATCCGCCACCACTTTCTTGTGACGCTCCTCGGTGGTACGGATGAAATCATCATTGGAGATATCCAGCTTGCGCCACAGATCCTTAATACCTACGACAATTCCGTCAACGAACTCCTGAGGGGTCTTACCGGCCTTGCCAGCCTTCTCTTCGATCTTCTGCCCATGCTCATCCGTTCCAGTCAGATAACGGACCTCATAGCCACGCAGACGCTTGTAGCGGGCCATCGCATCACCGGCCACCGTTGAATACGCATGTCCGATATGCAGCTTATCGCTCGGATAATAGATCGGTGTAGTTAAATAAAAGGTTTTGTTCTCACTCATTACATTGTCATCCCTTCGTTATACCTTCTCATATCAAGTGGAAGCGGCTTTGCCGTCCTTTTATAAGGACGGTACCGTTTCAGCGAGAAATAGAAGGAAAAGTCATCTTGCGCAGCAAATACATTCTTATATTTTGACACAAAAAACTCCCGCCCCTATATGGGGCGAGAGTAAACTCACGCGATACCACCCAAAGTTCCCCGGCTCCTCACAGAGCACAGGCTTCGCCAGTCCCTTGCGGAACTGTCCATTAACGCTGGAACACGCCGTTATCTTACGCAAGCCGCAACTACAAGGCTCCCGCTCGAACACAGTTCCTCCCGGACCATATTCAATCTGGCATCCCATACCGGCTTCCAGCAGCCCCGGCTCTCTGTAATGGTTGTCCACATTTACTCATCCGTTCCTCGGAATATTGCTTATTATTCAAAATATACCCATCACAGCGGCTCATGTCAAGTCGTATGAACAGGCTCATCTCCTGGTGATTGCTCTTTGCGCGGCGGCACCGGGTCCAGCCCTCCCGGATGAAAGGGATGGCAGCGGGCGATCCGCCTTGCAGCCAGCCATGAGCCCTTCAGCGGTCCATGGACCTCAATAGCTTCAAGCGCATAGGCTGAACAAGTCGGATAGAACCGGCAGGTTGCCGGCTTAAGCGGCGATATGAACCTGCGGTAGACCCGGATTGGAGCCTGGACCGTTCTTCTTAAGGTAGCCATATTCAGCGGCCTTCTTTGCTGTGAGCAGCTACGGCGGACTCTTCTTCGCGGCCCTGTTCACAGTCCTTGCAGTAACCGAACACCTCAAATTTATGCTTGACCACCCGGAATTGATCCGGTGTATCTGTTAAATTCATCGGACAGAAATGAATCGGGTAAGTCTTCATACACTGAAGACAAATCATATGATGATGGTGGTGGTCCTGACTGCAGCTTGCTTTGAATTTGACACCGTCTTCAAAGACAATCTGCTCCAGCACACCAAGCTCCTCCATGACACGCAGGTTGCGGTAGACCGTATCGAAGCTGAGTCCGCTGTATTTGCGGCCCATATGCTCATATACATCCTTCGCAGACAAATACCCCGTATTCTCGCCGAATAACCTGGCAAGCGTTTTGCGCTGATCGGTGATTCGCAGTCCCTGCCCCGACATGGCTTCCAGTATTTGTTCTGTCGACAGCATTCGCTCATCTCCCATAACATAGGTCGTTTGTATTGCACTCTCTTTATAATGCCCCAAAAGTACTGCCCCGTCAATGAAGTGTGCCTGTCCTGCAGCCTGCTCCACATTCCTGCGGGTGCATAGCGCAAAATAACACTGCAAAGCAGAAGCTTATATTCCATGATTTCACACTAAAAAAAACGGCAGCCGTCCCCTCAGGAACGCTGCCGTTTGCTTTGCATTGAAGTTATATTTATTTTTTGGCCGGAAGTGGAGTAAACACAAAGTTTACAGGCAGATTGCTGCCGGAAGCTACGGAGAAGGTAATATCGACCGGACCTTCATATTCGCCGGTACGGAAGACTACTGCATTCATGTCCGAGCTGGACAAGCTTCCCTTGTTCGGCAGATTCACAATCGTTCCGTTCACCAGTAACGAACCCAGATAATTACCTCCACGCGGGTTGAAGGTGATCAGTGTGTTTGCTGCCACACGGTCCAGAACGATTTTGTACAGTACACCGAAGTTCCCGGAATTAGAAGCCTCTGTTCCAGTCATCGGATCAATACCAATCAGATTGAGGTCATTTTTATTATCCCCCAGGATCAGCTTGGATTGTGTTGTGCCTACTACATCAGTCACGTTGATGATGCGTGTTGAATCCGGATACGTTCCCCGGTTATGCACGCCGTCGCGGTCAAGAATTGGCAGTGTCGGCAGCACAGCTACCGGATCTTTAGTCTGCTCAACCATTACCACATTATATAGAATAGGATAATCACTAATCAGATCGGCGCTGAGTGAGAGCACCTCTTTCGGTTTCATGGCAATCTTGTTCAGATCCGTCAGGATCGGTACACTTTGGCCCGGCTGCAGGACGATTTGGGATGCACTTGAACCTGTAATCATGGAATTGTAGTATTTCTGAATCGAAATTCTGCCTGTATATTCCGGAGAAGTTACCGGACCGGCAATACCTGAGTATTCGGTCGAAATCGTCGCCGGATATATGCCGTTGTTCGTGGCGATCACATACAGCTTCTGTCGTGTAGTCATATTGTTCATATGGTGTACCAGGAAACGTGTCTTCCCTACGGAAGTCTCGCGGTACAGCACACCCTCTGTATTAACCGTTTCAGGGCTGTTACTGCGGATCAGCGTATAACTGTCAGATGAAAGATTGTACGGCAGGTTAGGAAGTCCCGGGATCAATCCGCCGTCAAACGTCAGAACATCCCCTGGAATAGTGAACAGCTTCGCTACTTCATCCTGGGTATACAGTTGTTCGCTTGTAATGTTAATGGTCTTCTCAAAAGTGCTGCTAAGACCATGCTTATCAGTTACTGTCAGCTGGATGGACGTAGGACCGGGGTTGAAATAGGCCAGGCCACGGTTGCTCCAGGTGGTCGTTAATTCTTCATACTCGGGGTCATAGCTGGTATCTGTCAGAATTACCGGCTCACCCATTTTGTATTCATCTTTATCAGTCGTGAACTGGGCCACAGGCGGCTGATTTGGCTGCAGCACCTGGATCGTTACAGAGTAAGGATCACTCCACAAATTATTCGCATCACGTACAGAATAAGTTACGGTATAGAATCCCGGCTGATCGTACATATCCAGTTTGTTGCCGCCCCATTGTTCTTCAGCCATCGGCGTACCATTCGGTGAAGAATACGAAGTAACATAATTCACAGTCGTTTGACCTGCATAAATCTCAGTTGGTTGGACTGTAAAGGATGCTGTCGGCTTCGTGTTCAGCGTAAGAATGACACGCTTCTGCACATTGTCCACCGTATAAGGAATATTCAGCGCATACGTAATGGAGGTTAAAGGAACCATGAAGGTGCCCTTGAACTGGTAGGCCGGGCCTTTCATAGTATTCTTGGCGCCATTTACCGTATAGATCTTACTGTCGGTCTTGAAGCGCATAATACTGGTGCCTTTAGTAACGATAACTTCCTTGGTTTTGTAGTCGTAGGTATAGCTTACTCCGACCATTTCTACCATTGCACGGATCGATACATACGAGACCCCGTTCTTGACAGCCATCGGCTGGTTGGCAGTATACGGTGTACCGTTTCTGTACATTTTGTTGCTGTTCATCATCAGGATGAGCTGGCCCCCGCCAGTGGCGGAAGTGGTCAGACCTGAAGTTGTTGTCGGCTGCAACACTTGAGTACTGCCAGGAAGCGGAGTTGCCGTTGGAATAGCAGCATCTGTTGGCACAACACCATCAACAGGAGCCTGGGTTACTGCCGGAAGTGGTGTTGGTGTTGCTGCCGGCACTACCGGAACTGCTGTCGCTGCAGGAACTGCTGTTGCTGCTGGGATCGGTGTTGGTGTTGGCGTAACTGTACCTGCAGGCGCCTCAGTGACTAATGGAGGCAATGGATCTGTAGCCGAGGGCTCCTCCTGTGTTACAACCGTCTGCGTGGTATTCACCGCTGCGGCAACATTGCCTGTGATACTTTGTGTGCTGGCAGGAATTGCAAAGGCCGGAACCGCTGCTGCGGTTTGTGAAACGGCCAATACTGCCACTAAGATCATTTTTTTCAAATTCATTGTACGACTCCTTCTGCTCCCAATTGTAGTGTATAAGGCGTTATCTTTCTTTCTTCACCTTATATTCCCCGCAAAAACGCAACCGCCCTCTACAGGACGGCAGAATTATTTGCCACGTTCATTTTACAAAACATAGTATTAGACGCAGGCAACTCCGAAAAGTTTCATTCACTGTAAAGAAAAATCAAAGATTATCCATTTATTTCCATTAGAAATCCATTTTCACAAAAAAAGATCATCCCCATCCCGGGACAATCTTGGTGTACGCCGCCAGAACAAGCAGCATTGAATTCAGTTATTGTACCAGACAGGATATAATCTCCGGCTTCCCTTTACCCTTACCCTTAGCGGGCTTCGGCAGCCTTGTGTTTATCGCGGTACTCCTTAGGGGACATCCCCGTCTGTTTCTGGAATACCTTGGTGAAATAACGCCGCTCCTGGTAACCCACTCCCGAGCTGATCGCAGTAATGCTTTTGTCGCTGCTGGCCAGCATGAATTTGGCGGCTTCAATCCTCTGCAACGTTACATACTCCACGAAGGTCATCGCGAAGCGGTTCTTGAAGAGCAGGCAGAAATAGCTGCTGCTGATGCCGATCCGGTTCGCCACCTCTTCAATGCCCAGGTCATAGCTCAGCCGCTCGGTAATATAATTCGCCGCCTGGCTCATCAATTGATCCGGTGTTTTTTTGGCGGAATCCTCGGGTACAGGCATCTCCTGAAACAAGGGAATACTGTTATACAGTTTATCCTTATACTGTTTGCTGCGGATCCGAGCTCCGATCTCCCGCACCTTGTTGCCAAGCTCCTCATAATGTATCGGCTTGCAGATATATTCCTTCACACCAAGGCGGATGGCCTCGCGCGCATAATCAAACTCCTGGTAGCCGCTTAGCAGCAGCACCTCACTCTCCAGCCCCATCTCACGCAGCTTGCCGATGAATGTAAGTCCGTCCATCACCGGCATACGGATGTCACACAGCACCAGATCGGGCGTCTCCTCTTCAGCGATACGCAGAGCTTCCATTCCGCTGCGGGCCATCCCCGTAACCTCCATCCCCATGTCATGCCAAGGCAGCACTTTGTTGAGATTGTTCAGGATAGGCGCCTCATCGTCAACCAATAATACCTTTAGCATAATGATCTTCCCCCTGCCCGTATTTAGGTATGACGCACTGGATAATTGTTCCTTCACCAGGACTCGCACAGATGAAAATCCCATATCTGCCTCCGTATTCTATACGGATTCGGTCAGCTACACTGCGAACGCCAAGCCCCCTCCGTTCCAGATGAATTCCGTGTTGCGGTTTGCCTTCAGGCTTCTGCTCCGCCGGATCATTAACCATATACTGAAACATGGACAGCTGGGACGGAGTCATGCCGATCCCGTTATCCTGAATCCGCAGAATCAGATTTCCCCGTTCTTCCCAGACCTTAACGCTTACCAGACCTTTGTAGCTGATCCCTTCAAAACCATGCTGAATGCTGTTCTCGACCAGCGGCTGCAGCGTAAGCTTCAGAATCCCGCAGCCCAGCAGCTCCTCCGGGACCTCAAGCTCGTAATCGAACAAATCCTCGAACCGGAATTTCTGAATATCCAGATAGTTGCGCAGATGCTTAACCTCTTCTTCCAGCGTTATTTCATCCCTGTCCTGGATACTGATCCGCAGAATACTGGCCAGCCTGTAGACCATCTCACTGACCTTGCGCCCTTCATTCTGCACAGCCAGCACATTGATGGATTCCAGCGTATTGAACAGAAAATGCGGTTTGATCTGCGCCTGCAGCACGCGCATTTCCGCCTGATTTTTGCGCCGCTGCTCTTCATTGACCCTGTTAAATAATAAATTGATTTTGTCCATGAGGTCATTGAAGCCTCTGGCGAGCAGCGTCATTTCGTCACTGCCCTTCTCCTCGACCCGGGTTGTCAGGTCTCCATCCTCCACCCGGCGCATGAAGCGGACGATCACAGCAATCCCGCCTGTAATCCGGTTCATGAAGAACAGATTGAAGATCACTGCACCGAGCAGGCACAGAAACATAACCACCACAAACCAGCGGGCAAACACAGTTACTTCACGGGACAGCGAGCCCCAGGAGGTCACAGAAACCAGGCTCCAGGGATAGCCCTTCAGGTGGTAGACTGACAGAATGCTCTTTTCGCCGTCAAACTGGGTTCTGTAGCTCTGGAAGCCCGGCTTAAAGGTAATATCCTTCGTAGTAAAGGCGCGGAAATCCTGTCCGTCCAGCTGCCTGTCCGGGTCAAGCAGGATCATCCCGTCATCGTTGACCAGCATAAAGGATACCTTCTGGCTGCTGTCCCCGATCTTGAGGTTGCGGAATATGGATTCGAACTCCCAATTCTTGATCTGGACTACCAGAATGCCGATGTTCTGAAAAAAGCTAAGCTCCTTAATCAGCCGGATCTGCGTAAATACAGCCTCCGTTCCCGTCAGTTCGGGATACTCATGCGGTGCCAGCCATTTCGGAACCCCGTTGAGCTTCATAACCTCCTGGTAGAGATCGCTACCTTTGAACTTGTCATAGGGGAGAGTGCGGAAATTTTCTTTGGTGAAGACCGATACGATCTCCGAGCTGCCTTTTCCATTAAAATTATAGAGAAAGGCATAGCTGATCGACGGATGATTATAGAGCAGACTACGGAAATTGCGCTGGCTGGCGTTCAGGCTGAGCTGCTCGGCATCGGTCAAATCCTGTTTGGAGGGATCATCCGCGCTAAGTGCCATATGAAAGACCGAGGTGGCAATTCCGTTGTCTGTCACATTGTCCATATCCTTAAACACATTCGAAATGCTGTAACTGATCGCCTTAAGTGAATATTCGGACTGCTGGCTGTACTTCTTCTCTATCGAATTATAAGTAACGAAGAACATAATCATGCCAAGAATGAATAAGGGAATGATAATCAGGCCCAGAAATGCCGTAAATAATTTGTAGCGCAAATTCATCGGCCCATGCTCCTGACATGAATAGGGTTATCCTTTTACACTGCCTGCCGTTACGCCTTCAATAATCTTCTCCTGCAAAATAGCATAAATGACGATGACCGGGACCACGCTGTAGACAATACCCGCCGACATTTGCGCGTAGTTCATCTGGTATTGATCACGGAATTGAACCATGCCCACCGGAAGCGTGCGCAGCTCGTCATTAGAGAGGAAATAGTTAGCCAACAGAAACTCGTTCCAATTTCCCAGGAAATTAACAATGAAGACTGTAACCATGGCTGGAACTGTCAAAGGTACAATAATTCTAGCAAAGATACCCGGAGCCTTCAAGCCATCCATGACCGCCGCTTCTTCAATTTCACTGGGAAGTGAGCGCATGAATGCTGCCAGGATAATAATCGTGAATGGAATTGCATTGGCGATATAAGGAATTATCAGTGCCCAGTGTGTATTGAGAATATGAAGCTTGCGGACAATCGTGTAAATAGGCAGCATCAGTGCATTGTTCGGAATCAGCATGCCGATCAGGACCAGCGAGAACAGAATCTTGTTCCATTTTCCCTGGCGCATCCGCGTAACCGCGAAGGCAAACATAGAAGCCAACAGAATGGATACCACCGATGACAGGATCGAAATATATAAGCTGTTAAAAAAGTATGTGCTGATCTTGGCGTTCACCCATGCTTCAACGTAGTTCGAGAATTCGAAGGTCTTCGGAATCCCGAACGGATTCAGGGCGATCGCATTGTTATCCTTCTTCACCGAGGAGAACAGGACAAAGAGAAACGGAAAGAGTACAACGATCAGGTATCCGAGCAGGGCAACGTGAGGTAAGCTTTTCTTGAGGCGCGGCATCAGTATTCAATCCTTTCATTACGACGGGCAAACAGCAGCTGATAGAGAGCTGTAACCACAAGCGTGAACATAAAGATCAGAACTGCAATGGTATTGCCGTACCCATATTTGAAATTGGTGATCGCATATTTAATCATATAGGTGGCCATAACCTCAGTTGATCCTGCCGGGCCGCCTTTGGTCATAACAATGACGATATCTGCGGCCTTCATCGCTCCGGCAATAGAGAGCATGATTACTACCGAGATAATGGGAACAATCAGCGGCAAAGTGATGCGTGTAGCGCGCTGGAAGCCCGTAGCGCCGTCGATGGCCGCAGCCTCATCCAATTCACCGGGGATGGAGAGAATGGCCGCCAGCACCATTACAATGTAGAATCCGGTCCATTGCCAAGCATTCGTAATCAGAATCGACAGCATGGCGAACCGCTCATCCGACAGCCAGTAGACAGGCTCAATGCCGACAAGGCCGAGCACTTTGTTGAACAAGCCGATATTCGGCTCATAAATGAAGCCCCACAGAATACCGATAACTGCAGTAGACATAATGGATGGCATGAATACTGCTGTCTTGTAAAGGCCCTTCAGCTTCTTCACATTAGCGATTAATAAGGAGAAGAAGACAATCAGCGGCACCTGAATGCATACGGAGAACAGAATGAACCAGCCGTTATTTTTAACAGACACCCAGAAGCGTTCATCTCCCAGGGCTTTTTTGAAGTTATCCAGTCCGGCGTATTTCACGGTATCTGATACACCGTTCCAGCTGGTGAAGCTATAGTAGAGTGAACTGAAAATGGGGTAAATGAAGAACATAATGAACAGAACCAGTGCCGGAATAACGAACAGAATGAACACCAGAGGATTTCTTAGTGCCTTATTCATGACTACCTCCAAGTTGCTTAGACATCTCACATTTTAAAACAACCCCACAAAGTGGGGCTTTGGCTTCGAAGCTTACTCAGGTACTTTGCGGGGACCCCGAAGCATATAAAGTCTTGTCTTTTAAAAATGTACCCTGGAGCAAGCACCAGGGTACATTCAATTTACCGCCTCTTATTCTACTGCTGCGTTGGCTTCTTCCTGAATCTTCTGCAGGGCATCGCCCATCTTCTCAGGAGTGGTCTGTCCGCCAATCAGGCTTTGAATCTGGATATTACTGATCTCAGTAGTCACATCTGCCTGCACCAGAGAGTCAAATGCCGGGAAGGAGGACTGGGAGCTGTTGAGTACTGCTACAATCTCACTCATCAGATCATCGGTGATATTCTCAGTCAGTACCGCCTGATCAATCTTCATAGCCGGCAGCACGCCATCTTCCACCAGACCGCGCAGCTGCATTTCTTCATTGAACATATTCTTAATGAATGATTTCACTGCTGCGAGTTGACGTTCATCTTCACCTGCAGAAGCCGAGAAGCCATAGCCGTTGTTCACATCACGCATGAGTGCCGTCTGATCCCCCACTCCGCCGTCTACCGCCGGAATATTGAAGAATCCGACTTTACCGATCAGACCTTCACCGGATTGTCCGGCTTTGAATACAGAGGACTTCCATGTGCCGTCATACATCAGGATCGCTTCACCGCTGGTGAACTGGGTTGTATATTCAGCATACTCGAAGCCGAGCTCGCCTTTCTTGAAGTAGCCTTTGTCTACCCATTCCTTGTATTTCGCAAAGCCTTTGACTACATTAGGATCATTCCACTTAGCTTCGCCCGTAGCGAACTTCGCTGTAACATCCGGTCCGGCATAACGTGACCAGAGATGGTTGGCGAGCATAAGTGGTACCCAGCCAGCCTTGGAAGCACCGGCAAGCGGCACTTTGCCGTCAGCCTTGATATCAGCCAGCTGCTGTTCCAGCTCAGCGAAGGTGGCTGGAGCCTTCCAGCCCTTGCTGTCATAGTATTCTTTATTGTAGAAGAACCCTTCACCTGAGCCGCCGATTGGCAGGCCGTAGATTTTACCTTCATAAGTAAATGGATCCAGGTTGGAGAATTTGTCTTTAATGCCTAACTCATCGAGAATCGGCGTCAGATCAAGCAGCTTACCTTCTTTGGCGTAGATCTTGGAATCCGGACTGCCGAACAGGTCGAAGATCTCCGGCGGATTCCCGGCTGCCATTTCCCCGCGCAGCTTCTCTTTACGGTTTACATCCGAATCAACTCCATCGAGCTTGAAGGTCAACCCCGGTACTTCTTCCTGTACCTTGCCGACTACATCCTCCAGGATCGCCAGACGTTTCTGTTTATCTGCACCTACCTGAGTATGACGGACCGTCATTTCAAAAGGTTCAGCACTAACCGGTTCTTCGGTTGCAGCAGCATTGGTTGCAGCGGCCTCATTCGTTGCAGCCGGTTCTTCCGTTGCAGCAGCATTATTATTGTTGCCTCCACAACCTGTCAGCAGCGCTGAGGTAACGAACATCAGGGACAACAGCATAGTTAAGCTTTTTCTCATTACGGGTGACCCTCCCTATTTAATGGTTTCCCTTACAACTCTTATTATAGAAAACCCTGATTGTAATCGTAAGGTTAAGATTCATCTACAATAGGGATAAAATACTCTAATGTAAGCGAATCCAGTTGTGTTTTGTGACATAAATGAGTTACATTTCATTACACAATAACTTTCAAAAAGGCAATTCACTATATTTTCACGTCAGAATACTTATACATCAAAACTGCAAATATCATCAATTCCACATGTTACTATGTATATGAACTCAAGATAATAATTTATATTCATTAAGCGGATTCACTTCACCGTACATCAAAAAAAGCGAAACTCCTCAGACTGGAAGCTCCGCTTTCGTTATATATTGTGTATGAATTTATACCAGAGCAGACTGTTTACGGCCCTCTTCAATCAGCCGGTATGCACGCTGCACTTCTTCTTCGTCCGGTGACTCCACCCCTTCAAGCTCGTAGGGACGGCCAAGCTCTTTCCATTTATAAATGCCCATTACATGATAAGGCAGGATTTCGAACTTCTCTACTCCATTGAGTGTGCCAATGAACCGGCCGAGATTCTGCAGATCCTCTTCCTTATTATGAATGCCGGGAACGTATACGTGGCGGATCCACATTTTACGGTTATTATCTGACAACCAGCGGGCAAGCTTTAAGGTACGGTCGTTGGATTTGCCAGTCAGCTTAATATGAGCTTCATCATCGATATGTTTCAGATCCAGCAGTACAAGATCGGTAACATCCAGCAAGTCGCTGATTTTCGAACCATCATTATAGCCGTTAGTATCAAGCGTAGTATGCAAATTCCAGCGTTTCTTCACTTCGGTGAACAGCTGTTTGACGAAATGCGCCTGCAGCGTGGGTTCCCCGCCGGATACGGTAAGTCCGCCGCCGGAAGTTTTATAATAATTCAGGTAAGGTTCAATTTCCGCCAGCACTTCTTCAACGGTCATTTCCTTGCCTTCATTCAATCCCCAGGTATCCGGGTTGTGGCAATACTGACACTTAAGTAGGCAGCCCTGCATAAAAAGCACGAAGCGGATACCCGGGCCATCCACCGTTCCAAAAGTTTCTAAGGAGTGGATATGTCCTTTAAGCATGAGATGTCATCCTTTCAAAAAGCTTAAAATTTTAATTACTTTTAAACAAGAGTGTACCGCCCTCTTGCAAGGGCGGCAGCTCTTTGATTTATTTTAATTCTTGATCTGTAAGAACAAATCTTACATGGAATCGTGGAACGTACGGTTGATAACATCCAACTGTTGTTCGCGGGTCAGCTTGATGAAGTTAACTGCATAGCCGGATACGCGAATGGTCAATTGTGGGTAGTTCTCAGGGTGATCCATTGCATCAATCAGCTGCTCACGGTTAAATACGTTAACGTTCAAGTGCTGAGCATTGTTGTGGAAGTATCCGTCCATCATGAATACCAGGTTGGACTTACGGGATTCTTCGTCTTTACCCAGAGCCTTAGGAACGATTGAGAATGTGTTGGAGATACCATCCTGTGCATCAGAGTAAGGCAGTTTAGCAACAGAGTTCAGGGAAGCAAGTGCACCCTTCTTGTCGCGTCCGTGCATTGGGTTAGCACCAGGTGCGAACGGTTCGCCTTTTTTACGTCCATCAGGAGTAGTACCAGTCTTCTTACCATATACAACGTTCGAAGTGATAGTCAATACCGATTGAGTCGGTACAGCATCACGGTAAGTTTTGTTTTTACGGATCATGCTCATGAAGGTTTCAACCAGTTCAACCGCGATGTTGTCAACAGCGTCGTCGTTGTTACCGTAGCAAGGGAATTCACCTTCAGTTTCGAAGTCGATAGCAATACCTTCTTCGTTGCGGATCGGTTTAACCTTAGCGTATTTAATTGCGCTCAGGGAGTCGGCAGCAACGGACAGACCGGCAATACCGCAAGCCATAGTACGCAGAATGTCGCGGTCATGCAGCGCCATTTCGATACGTTCATAAGAATATTTGTCATGCATGTAGTGAATGATGTTCAGCGTGTTGACATAAGTCTTAGCCAGCCATTCCATCATTGGTTTGAAGCGTTTCATTACTTCGTCGTAATCAAGGTATTCGGAAGTGATCGCCGGATATTCAGGACCTACCTGAGCGCCGGATTTTTCATCCTTACCGCCGTTGATTGCATACAACAGGGCTTTTGCCAGGTTGGCACGGGCACCGAAGAACTGCATTTGTTTACCGATACGCATTGGGGATACGCAGCAGGCAATCGCGTAATCTTCACCCCAGTATGGACGCATTACATCATCGTTCTCATATTGGATTGCACTGGTTTCAATGGAAACCTTAGCACAATATTTTTTGAAGCCTTCAGGCAGCTTTTCGGACCACAGTACGGTCAGGTTCGGCTCTGGTGCAGGACCCAGGTTGTACAGGGTATGCAGGAAACGGAAGCTGTTCTTGGTTACGCGTGTTGTTCCGTCTTCAGCCATACCACCGATGGATTCAGTTACCCAAGTAGGGTCGCCGGAGAACAGATCATTATAGTCAGGCGTACGCAGGAATTTCACGATACGCAGTTTCATTACGAAATGGTCAACGATTTCTTGTGCTTGCTCTTCAGTAAGAGTACCTTCTTCGAAATCACGTTGTACATAGATATCAAGGAAAGAGGATACGCGTCCGAGGGACATTGCCGCACCGTTTTGCTCTTTAACTGCAGCCAGATAACCGAAGTATACCCATTGAGTAGCTTCTTTGAAGTTATTAGCTGGTTTCGAAATATCAAGACCATGAGCAGCAGCCATTTGTTTCAGTTCGCCCAGAGCACGCATTTGCTCGGACAGCTCTTCACGCAGACGAATTACTTCTTCTGTCATGGAATCTACTTCAAGCTCAGTCAATTGTTGCTTCTTGTCTTTAATCAGGAAATCAATACCATACAGAGCAATACGGCGATAGTCGCCGATGATACGTCCGCGGCCATAAGCATCAGGAAGACCTGTAATTACGCCGGATTTACGCACAGCTCTCATGTCTGGTGTATATGCATCAAATACGCCTTGGTTATGCGTTTTGCGGATGTTCGTGAACATGTCAACGATATTTTGCGGAAGCTCGAAGCCATAAGCTTTAGTGGCGTCGATCATCATTTTGATACCGCCGAACGGTTGAATGGAACGTCTGAAAGGAGCATCAGTCTGAACGCCGACAATTTGTTCCTTGTCCTTGTCGATGTAGCCTGGATTGTGGGAAGTGATCGTGGAGACAGTATCGAGGGATACATCCCATACGCCGCCTCTTTCTCTTTCTTCCTTGCTAAGCTGGGAGATAATCTTCCACAGTTCAGTGGTGTTGCTGGTAGGACCTACCAGGAATTCTTCATTTCCTTCATAAGGCTTGATGTTCTTGGCAATAAAGTTATTAACGTCAACTTTCTTAGCCCATGTACCCTTAGTAAAACTTCTCCAACCCGACTTAACCTCTTGTACTTCTCTTTCAATCACCGACATGCTAAATCCCTCCATTTATATTTAGTATATTTGTAGAGATCGCGGGCTTGAAGGTTAATCCCGTGTCTCGTGATCCCATAGCTATTGGTTGTTATAAAATTCACAATCGCGGCTTCATAACTGGGATCTTTGTTTATATAAACATTTTAGTTTATTTTCTGAAAAAGGACTGTGACAAATATCACTCTTTCGGTGATATTTGTCACTTCCATCCAGTTCCATATTAACCTAACCTTATTCTTTTCCAGACAATCTTAAATTAGTTATCGAATCTTCCGTAGAATGCGTTGCGGTAAACATCGGCAAGCTCAGTTACCAGCGGCAGCTTAGGGTTGGCAGTTGTACATTGGTCTTCAAATGCACGGTCGGCCAGGTAATCTACACGGGATTCGAAATCCTTAGGATCGAAGCCGAGAGCCGAGAAGGATTCTTCGATGCCGAGTTTTTTGTTCATGTCGCGGATTGCATTGATCAGGCTGGTTACGCCTTCTTCGGTAGTGCGTGCAGGCAATCCTAGAATGCGGGCGATCTCAGCATACCGTTCGTCAGCTACAAAGTGCGAATATTTAGGGAACGCAGCGAACTTCGTTGGTTTCTTAGCATTGTAACGGATAACGTGCGGCATCAGGATAGCATTGGTACGACCGTGAGCCGTGTGGTATTGACCGCCCCATTTGTGCGCCAAGCTGTGGTTGATACCCAGGAATGCATTAGCAAATGCCATACCGGCAAGTGTCGAAGCGTTGTGCATTTTTTCGCGGGCAACCTTGTCAGCTTGCAATGCGGATTTTTCCAGGTACTGGAACACCAGCTGAATAGCCTTGATAGCCAGACCATCGGAATAATCACTGGCCATTACAGATACATAAGCTTCGATCGCATGTGTCAATACGTCCATACCTGTATCGGCAACAGCTGTTTTAGGCAAGCTATATACAAATTCAGGATCGATAATTGCCACGTCTGGAGTCAGCTCATAATCAGCCAGCGGGTACTTAGTATTATTACCCGTAGTCTTGTCTGTGATAACTGCGAACGATGTTACTTCGGAACCAGTACCGGAAGTTGTTGGAATCGCAACGAATTTAGCTTTGTTACCGAGCTTAGGGAATTTGTATACCCGTTTGCGGATATCCATGAACTTCTGTTTCAGACCGTTGAAGTCTGCATCCGGGTGTTCATAGAACAACCACATTCCTTTGGCAGCATCCATAGGGGAACCGCCGCCGAGTGCGATGATGCAGTCCGGCTGGAATCTGTTCATCATGGCTGTACCTTTTTCTACAGTAGTTGTCGATGGATCCGGTTCAACTTCCGAGAACACTTCAATCGCTACTGGAGTCTGGCGTTGACGCAGGTAATGCTCAACTCTCTCAACATATCCAAGCTTAACCATCATTGGGTCAGTGATGATCGCAACCCGTGTGATGTCAGGCATTTTAGCCAGGTACTGAGTGGATCCCTTTTCGAAGTAAATCTTGTCAGGCACTTTAAACCATTGCATATTCACGGTACGACGGTTCACCCTTTTCACGTTGATCAGATTGATTGCAGTCACGTTTTGCGATACAGAGTTGCGTCCATAAGATCCGCAGCCCAGTGTCAGGGAAGGGATATTAGTATTGTAGAGATCGCCGATTGCGCCGTGTGTAGATGGCGAGTTGACGAGAATACGTCCGGTTTGCAGACGGTTGGAGAACTTCATGATTACTTCTTCGTTGTTCGAGTGGATAGCCGAGCTGTGGCCCATGCCGCCAAATTCAACGATTTCAGCTGCGCGTTCGATACCCTGGTCTGCGTTCTTCACTTTGTAGCAAGCCAGAACCGGGCTCAGCTTCTCAGCGGACAACGGATATTTAGTACCTACGCCTTCAAGTTCAGCTACCAGGATCTTCGTGCCGGCAGGAACCTGAATTCCGCACATTTCAGCGATCTTCACAGCGGATTGGCCGACGATAGCCGGGTTAACCGCACATTTTTCTACATTCATTGCGCCGCTTGTCAGCTTGGCAGCTTCTTCTTTGTTTACAAAGTAGCAGCCGTTCGCAATCATCTTCTTCTTCACTTGGTCAAAAATAGCTTCTTCAATGATAACCGCTTGCTCGGAAGCACAGATCATACCATTATCAAATGTTTTGGAAAGGATAATGTCTGTCACTGCCTGATCAATGTCAGCACTCTTCTCAATGAAAGCAGGAACGTTACCAGGACCTACGCCGAGTGCCGGTTTGCCGCAGCTGTAAGCCGCTTTAACCATTGCCGATCCGCCGGTTGCCAGAATCAGTGCAACGTCAGGATTGTTCATCAGTGCGTTTGTTTTGTCCATGGTCGGAAGTTCGATCCATTGGATGAAGTTCTCAGGAGCGCCAGCCTTCACACCTGCATCATGTAGAATTTTGGCGGCTGCCGCACTACACTCTTGCGCTGAAGGGTGGAATCCGAATATAATAGGGTTACGTGTCTTAGCGGAAATCAAAGCTTTAAACATCGTGGTGGATGTTGGGTTGGTTACCGGTGTGATACCCATAATGATTCCGACAGGCTCAGCAATCTTCTGGAAGCTGTCATAAACGTTATCCTCAATAACGCCTACTGTCTTGTCGTACTTAATTCCGTGCCAGATATATTCAGTTGAGAAGATGTTCTTCGTAATTTTGTCTTCATAGACACCGCGTCCTGTTTCTTCAACGGCCAGCTTAGCCAGGTACATATGTTTGTCGAGTCCGGCCAACGCCATTGCATGAACGATTGTGTTAGTTTGCTCTTGATCCAGTCCCATGAACGCTTCATGAGCTTTCTTTGCTTTATCCACCAAAGTCTGAATATATTCTTCAGCGGTGGTTTGTTTCACTTGGGCGGCGACTTCGTTTTTAACTGCCATCTCCCTCGTCCTCCTGTCAATTTTTAGGTTGTTTTTCTCTACACATTTATCTTATCATATCCTTTTCACCTTGTATAGTGAAATCTTTCACAAAGTATAAAGTTTTTTTTGATTTGTTTTCAAAGCGCTTTCATTCGATCATATTCTAGATTATTTTCCATTTGTTGTGTGATAAATCATTTATATTTGTCCGATTTGCGAACGCCCACCCTCTAGCCTCCCCTGCTTTTCTTGAATCCAGCTCTTCAGCCTTGTTTTTCCCCCAGAATAATGGTGCTATCTGATGTTCTTCCTAATCTTCGTCAACTCTACTCTCCTGCCGCATTCTCTTACATAGAAGTATAAATATAAATCAGAGCAAGCAAAAAGGCAGGAGACCGGGTCTCCTGCCTTAGCGTTATAAATCCTCTATCAAGCATCGTAACCACTCATTCAGCAAGTGACTATTCCACTTTGATAGTATCGAAGAATTTCTCTTGTACAGTTTTGGCTGCAGCGTCGAGCTGGGCCTTGGAATCTGTACCATCCTTGGAGAATAGCTCCTGGATTACATTGGACATGGTTGCGTAATAATCCTGAGTATTGTATTGTGCTTCAGGCTTACCATCCAGCAGCGCCATGATTTCAGGGCTGTATTGATAAACGATGTCGTACTTGTCATAGACAGCTTTGGTCTTCTTGCCGAAGTCGGAATCAGCAGCATAGTAATCAAGGAGCGGCGGGATGTAGTATTTGCCGTCCGTTTTGCGCTGGCTGATAATCGCGTCAAGAGCTTCAAGGCCTTTGTCAGAGAAGTAATCGAAAGTAATATAGCGGAAGGCCATTTCCTGCTCGTCTTTGCTGGCGTTCGGATTGATAACCAGATAGTCACCGCCGAGTACGCCGGTATGCTTGCCGCCTTTTTCAGCAGCTGGCATCGGGTAAGTAAGTACATCTTCAGGCTTGAGTCCGCCCTGGTTGAGCGCCTGCTCGATAACACCGTCAGATCCGGCCATTACCATAGCAGTACGTCCCTGCTGGAACGCGCCTACAGCATCGCCCCAGCCAAGCGCCCAGTCCTGAGGAACAGCTTTGGCTTCCCATCTTAGCTTCTTATAGAAATCCAGCGCCTTCACACCGGCATCCGAATTGAATGTAGCCACAACCTTGCCGCCTTCGATCTTCTGGATTTCACCGCCTGCTTCGAACAGGAAGTTGGTCCAGTTCCAGCCTGCTTCGTTGCCTTTACCCATTGGAGCAATACCGGAGATCCCCTTCTTGGTATCCGCTACACCTTTGGCGGTATTCAGCATATCATCCCAGGTCCAGTCCATTGGAGGGACGGCTACACCTTTTTCATCCAGCATCTTTTTATTAATCATCGTTGTAGTGACATAACCCTTTTGCGTTACGCCATACACTTTGCCGTCAATAATGAACTGGTTCTGCAAGACAGGGTTAATCTGATCCTTGAATTCATAGTTGTTCCACAGATCCGTAACATCAGCGACCCAGCCCTTCTCGACCAGGAATTTCGCTTCAGTTGCATAGGTGTTGAAGAAGGTAGGAGCTTCATTCGCCGCCATCTTCACACCGATTTCGCTTACATTGTACTGCCAGTCATCCTTGACAATCTCTACATTCGGATAGACCTCCTGGAACCGCTTGATCTTGTCATCCTCCTGTGCTCTTACCTCGGTAAGGTCAGGGGTAGGATAGTGAATTTTGATCGTTACTTTTCTCTGGGTGATATCATCTACCGGTGCCTCTGTCGGAGTAGCGGTCTCCTCTGCTGCATTAGTAGCTGCTGGTGCAGGTGTCGCCTCTCCTCCATTTGCCGCCGGTTTGTTCCCGTTATTATTGCCGCCGCAAGCGGACAATAACGATCCCGTCACCAGGAGACATGCTAATACGCTGGAAAATTTACGCATTGAAACTCCCCTTTTCAATTCATAATTAGCTTACAAATTCATCATAAAAGAGAAACCGTTTACAAACGAGGTGTATTTATATTCCTTTCATGTGCAGGTTTACGATCCGTATCCTTCTGCAGCATAATTCTGATCACCCTTTGACAGCCGACAGGGAAACGCCGCGCATAATGAACTTCTGGAAAACAAGGAAGACCAGAATAGGCGGCAAAGAAACAAGGAACAGAATGGCAAATTTGATGTTAGTATTCAGTGCTTTTACATTAATAACGTATTTATAGATCGCTGTAGCGAGCGTGTACTTCTCCTCACTGTGCATGACAAGCGACGGCCAGAACCAGTCGTTCCAGGCTGTGGAGAAGATAAAGATCGCCAGTGTTGCAAAAATCGGAATGGACAGCGGAACAGCAATGGTGAAGAAGCTTCTCGGCTCCGAGGCCCCGTCAATCCGTGCGGCTTCAAGAATCTCCGGATGAATCCCGTCGAAGAAGTTCTTAAGCAGCAGGAAGAAGAAGGTATTCGCCCCAGCCGGCAGCCAGAAAGCTGCATACTGGTTCAGCAGCCCGAGTTCCTTGAGATTGACAAAGTTCGGGATCATATAGCTCGTGGCCGGAATAAACAGCGTCATCAGGAAGAAGAAGTAGAAGGCCTTGCGGTAAGGCACATTCATCCGCGAGATGCTGAAGGACGCCAGGCCCAGTACAACCAGGGTAGCTACCATGTTCCCAACAAAGATGTACAGCGTGTTCCGCAGGAACATCGGCAGATTGATATAATCCAGCGCATCCTTAAGGTTGCTGAAATGCCACTCCTGCGGGAAAAAATGCGGCGGAAATGAGTTAACCTCCACGTTGGACTTAAGTCCGTTGAACATGGTCATCAATATGGGATACAGCATGCTGAAAATCATTAAAAGAATGAAAAACACCATGATTCCGTATACGATTTTGTTGCCGGTCTTCTTAAGATCATGTTCGGAGAGAATCCCTCTGTCTGCGCTCTTCATCCTAGTCGTCCTCCTTGTTAAGCTTGAACTGTAAGATGCCCAAACCGCCCAGAACAACAAACATCAGCATTCCCAGCGCAGTCGCCGTACCATAATCCAGTCTTGTAAAAGCATATTTCACAATGAGCAGCGCATAGGTCAGCGTAGCATTGTTCGGTCCTCCGTCAAGCAGGGCCATCTGCGACTGGTACCCTTGAGAGGTAGCAATGATCTGCAGAATCAGCATGAGCAGAATCAGATTGCGCAGCGACGGCAGCGTAATATGGCGGATGCGGGCCCAGACTCCGGCTCCATCAATCTCAGCGGCTTCATACCAGTCCCGGGGAATACTGAGCACCGCAGCGAGATAGATCAGCATCCCCGAGCCGAACTGCTGCCAGGTCTCCATGAAGACAAGCGAGATCATCGACCACCTGGTATCCGTCAGGAAAGCGATCTGATCTGCCCCCGTGCTGCCAATCAGGGCATTAATCGGTCCGACAGGATCATACAGCCATCTCCATAGTCCGTACAAGACAACCGCAGGCATTACATAAGGCAAATACGCCGCTACACGTACGAATCCGCCGAATTTCCTCAGCTCGGAGATCGCAATTGCAAAAGCAATCGGCACCCAGAAGCCGATCACAAGGCAGAGCAGCATGTAATACAGGGTGTTCTTTACAGCGATCAGCACATCCGGGTCCGTAAGTGCTCTGGCATAATTGTCCATGCCTACGAATGTATTTCCTTTGACGAAATCGACCGTGTAGAAGCTGTACAGGAATCCTTTGAAGATAGGCACCCACATAAACATAATAAAGATGATGATCGCGGGGACGAGGAACATAAAGCCCCAAAAATTCTTTTTCCAGCGGTTCTGTTTGTACGGCTTGCTCTCGAACTCCGCTGGCAGGTGATCATGTAACGCAGCAGACTGGTTCATTCTGGCTCCCTCATTCCTTTCGTCTTTCAGCACTTTCGCAAAGTGCTTCCTACCTTAATTGTAGAAAATGAGGGGGAGGCTGAACATGTCTATATCTATGGCAATCGTAAGCGTTCTTACTTCTTCAGTTCACTGGGGCTGATTCCGTAGTATTTTTTGAAAATCTTGCTGAAATGCTCCGGCGACTCATACCCCACCCGCTCGGCAATCTCATACCGGCGAAGATCGGTATTCAGAATCATCTCCCGGCTGTCCTCCATCCGCAGCTTGATGACATATTCCCACAGGTTATGGCCTGTATTTTTCTTGAACAGGTAACTCAGATAGTTGGGGCTGACATGGTTCTTCTTGGCAACCTCATGGATCGTTAAGCCCTTCTGGGCGTAATTCCCGTCAATATACTCCTTGGCCTTCTGCACAATCAGATTGCTGTGCGTATGCAGCTCCTCGGGTGACGGATCAGCGGCATAGTTGTTCCAGTTGAAATCTCCATAGTAGAACACATAGTGGTCGGCATGCTCTTTGTTCCATAGAATGGCCTTCGAGGCCTGGCGGTTCAGCACATCCATGAAGCTAATCCCCTTCAGAATCTGGCTGATGCCGATTACAGCATTCAGATGCAGATAGCGGTGGATATTGAAATGCAGACTGCGCCCGAGCACATCAAGCCGTCCTACCTGGCCGGTTGCCGATTCCTCGTAGCTCCTCTCATCCCACTGGATAATCACTGTAATCTCCTGGTCCGGTGAATAAAAGGCTGTAGAGTTCCACTCCTGATCGAGCAGCTCCTTGGCAATATTCAGGGCGGCATAACGCAGCAGACTGCGGTCACGGGATGTATATTTCTGCTCACGCCGTTCTTCCGGCAAGGGGAGCTTGATTTTGATGACGGCAAAAAACGGTCCCTGCAGCTTCAGCTCATCCAGCTTACGCAGCTCCTCCTCCCTCCCCAGCACTGAAGCGGTTTCGGCAAGCAGCGTATTCAGCAGTTCGCTATACTCCGGGAGAGGCTCCTCCAGGCGGAAGCTTTCACTGATCCCGTCCATGTAGGTGGCCAGCTCCGGTGACGGCTTATCCATCTTAAGGACTACACTGCGCACCGAATCAAGGAATTGCTCACTGTTCAGCGGCTTGATCAGATAATCCTTAGCTCCCAGCCGGACGGCCATCTGGGCATACTGAAAGGTCTCATGCGCAGAGATGACGATCGTCTGCACCCAGGGTTTGGCCATTTTGGCATGCTGCATCAGCTCGATGCCGCTCATCGCTCCCATCTGAATATCCGTAACGAGCAGATCAATCTCTTCCATCCGGATACAATCCAGTGCCTCAAATCCGCTGTTCGCGGTATAAATATGGTCAATATCAAGGCCTGAAGCGGCCAGCAGACTGCTTAGCCCTTTACAAATAAGCGGCTCATCATCAACAACCAGTATATTGAACACCTTGATCTCTCCTCTACTCTATAGTCTCTGATTTCGGAAGCGTCACTGTCACCACGGTTCCTCCGCCGGTACGCGGTCCGTAGCTGATCCCGTAATCCGGGCCGAAATGCAGATGCACACGCTGATTGATATTGCGTATACCATATCCGCTGGCCGGGTTGGGGCTTTCATCATTCAGTACAAGGTCAATCGCCTTATAATCGACCTGCTTATAGCCGTTATCCTCAATGGTAATCAGAATTCTGTCATTCTGCAGAACGGAGGTGATGATGATTTCGCCGTCCTCATCCATATTTTTGACACCGTGAATAATGGCATTTTCGATTAACGGCTGCAGGGTGATCTTGGGAATCAGATTGCTTTTGGTTTCAGGGGCAATATTCCAGATGACGGCGAACACATAGTCATACCGGTGCTGCTGCAGCTTGATATAGGCACTGGCATGCTCCAGCTCCTCCTCAAGCGTGATCAGCTCTCTCCCCCGGCTTAAGCTGATCTTCATCAGCTTGGATAATTCCTTGATCATTTCCGCGGATTCCACATTGCCCTCCAGCGAGCTTTTCCAATAAATACTCTCCAGGGTGTTGTACAGTAAATGCGGATTGATCTGCTGGTAGAGCAGCTGCAGCTGGGCTTCCTTCTGCTTGATCTCCATCTGGTATTTGTACATAATCAGGCTGTTGAGCCTGCGGGCCATATCATAGGTGGAAGCGATCAGCACACTGACCTCATCATTGCTGCCTCTCCGGGGAGTCTCGGGAACGCGGTTGCCAGGCTCATACTTGCGCACAAAAAAAGCCAGCTTCTGCAAAGGAGTCATCAGCGAACGCCAGAAGTAGGTGATAATGATCAGACCAAACAGCGCGTAAGCAACGGTTATGTATTGAATGACACGTTTCATTTCGTTCTGCTGCTGCAGCAGCGCCTTGACCGGAACCTTATACACCAGCTTCTGCTCGAAGGCGTGATTGTTGTTGACTACATATATGAAGTCATCCGTGATGATATCCTCGGTCCCCTCCGGGTCACCGGCTTCAGAACCCTCAGGCAGCGCGATAACTTCCCCCGTTGAATTCGTAGTAGAGGCAAGCACACGGTTATTCATGTCGGTCAAATAAATTTCTCCATCCGGCAGGGAGATGGATTTCAGCGACTCTCCGATCTTCGATTCCATCTTGGTCACCACCAGCACGCCGATTGTGCCTGCACCTCTATAGATATTATTAACTGCCCTGACATAAGTGAGGGTCTTCAGATCCTCGGCCTGCGGGCTCAGCTTCTCGGTGAACATCAGATACCCGTGGCCTTTCTGCTGCACCACCTGCTCGAACCAATAAGGCATTTCACCCTTGGAGAAAAAATAAACCCCCGCCTTCTTCACCTGCGGGAAATTGGGAGCGAAAAAGTAATAGTTATCCGGGTCATACACATACAGCGAGTAATAGATCCCGTCGCCCCGCTCGGCTCCCTGGGAGTAGCTGCCCAGCAGTTTTTCAATAGTTTCGTACCGTTCAACGCGTTCAAGCACGGGATCATCCCCGCTCATATTCAGCTGCTGCAGGATCGGATTCTGGATGACGGTCGTCGTTATTTTGTTAACCGTATCAATATCTCTGTTAATAATGGCGAAATTCTGCTTGTTCAGCTCCACATAGGCATTGGTCACATGGCGCTTAAGAATCTCTTCCGCCTTATAGTTGCCGTAGCTGTTCAGAATCAGGATGGGCGAGATCATAATCAGGAACAGCAGAATCAGCTGCTGCTTGACGTTCAGCTTCACGATGGGTTTAATAAGCATCGACAACATCTGGATACACCTCCAGTTTCAATAATATAACAAACCTACAAACGCTTACATAGGTTTATTTCAAAGTTCTTTATGTTCATTTGTATGGAGTTTCAACATTATTATATTTAAACAAAAACCAGCCATAACACGAAGCTACCGTGTCAGACTGGTTTTATCACAATCATTCTCTATCGGGTTCGTTCTCTATCGTTCTCAAAAAAGCAAGCACAGCAACAATCATCTGCTCCAGCCCCCGTTGTTCAATCGGAAAATGACCGGCGCCTTCTAAACTTACATATTCTTTTCTGCTTTTGAGATTATCATAAAACGGTTTACTGAAGCGGTAAGGAGTCATAGGGTCTAATTGAGGATGAACGAGCAATACCGGGCAAACCTCAAAGTTCTCAGGTTTAATCACCGGTTTCATATTCAAGAACGTTCTTAGTAAGCGTAAGGGAATAGATGTGCCTGCCGCAAGAGGATCCTTCATAATGAGTCTGGTCAGCTCAGCATTGTTCGTAATCCATTTCATCCGGGATACTTTATTCACAGAGATCTGCAAGGAGTCTAATAGGGAAGGGAATTGATTCATACACCATCCCCCTAACCGGCTAATGAGCTTGTTAGGAGCTAACTGATCACGAACTTTTGAATCACTCGTATCCACAAATGTTGTTGCAATTAACCCTTTGACCCGTTTACTTTGTACAGCCGTGTGATAAGCTAACATGCCTCCAATACTGGAGCCCAGCAGAATGATAGGCTTGCCGTCCCGTTCCAGCTCCTGTTCGATCAATTCATTAAGGATGTCAATCCAGAGCTGATAATCCAATGATTCCGCTGAATCGGTATAGCTTAGACCATAAGGCGGCAGATCCGGCGACACTACTTCATAACCGTAGGTTTGCAGCATTCGTGCATAAGGTGCGAGCAACCTGCCGTTACCGCCAGCTCCATGAATGAAAATAATTTTTAATTGTGCATCAGGAACAGGCATACGATCCAGGTGAATATGAGCATTATTCCAGGTCATCCACTCTTCGGTGGGTAAGTGGTTTTCATTGATCTGCATGTCATCAGGGAAAAACTTTTGATATTGCTTCCAATAGGTCACCGACTGATTATAGAAAGAATCCTTGTTCATAAATATGCCGTTTCTCTCTCAGGGGACCGGAATTTCTTTTTCCATAATATAATCATCCATGACGAATCCATTCCCGATATCCGCCATTTGTTCCCTCAGGGTCCGAAAGCCTTTTCTCTTATAGACTGCAATACTGGATTCATTATCACGATTGACCGTTAGCCAAATATGAGTCAGGTTTCTGTCTTGGCACAGCTTCTCCAGGAAGGCCAACGCCTGGCTGGCATAGCTGCGCCCCCTGTACTCCTTGCCTATATAAAACTTGCTCAAGAAGAGCTTTCCTTCCTCTTGTCTGGCCGACATATACCCGGCCGTGGAGCCTTCACCGTTATGGATTAAGTAATATTCATAACCCTGATGATGGATCTGATCCGTAATCGCCGGAACCGATTGGAACTTTCCAAGCATATAATCGATTTGCTCGGCGGTAATAATGGAGACATAGTATTCGCGCCATATTTCCGCCGCCAATCGGGCAACCTCAGCGGTTTCTTCCGCTGTATGCACATGTGAAAATCTAAGCTTCATTATATGTACCTCCTTTAGGCGCGGACATAGAAGCAGACGCTCACGCTTTGGTATAACCGTTCAATTCCAGCCAGGATGCACAGGCATCGGTCCACGTCCGTGTATGCGGCTCATCGGCTCCTAAACCAATCCCGTGTATCCCATGTGAATAAATGTGAAGATCGAACGGAACACGGTGACGGCTCAGCCCTGCGGCGAACAGCAGGCTGTTCTCTACGGGAACGGAAGCGTCATCCGAGGTATGCCAGAGGAACGTTGGCGGAGTCTCTGCGCTCACCTGGAACTCACTGCTAAGCCGCAGCGGCAATTGCTCATCCGGGCTTGCTCCCAGCAGGTTCTCCTTCGAGCCCTGATGCGTTACCCCTTCGGTCATGGAAATGACCGGGTAGCATAGAATCAGCCGGTCCGGCCGGCTGGACAGCCGTTCGAGCGGCTCCGGGTGATCCGCATTCCCGAGATCATACAGCACACCGGCTGCAGAAGCGAGATGTCCACCGGCGGAGAAGCCCAGAATGGCCAGCCGGTCCGGATCAATTCCGAATTCATCCGCCCGGAAGCGGATCGTGCGAAGCGCTCTTTGCGCATCCTGCAGCGCACTCGGGTATTTATAGGGTGCAACACGGTAGCGCAGCACAAACGCTGAAATTCCGAGTGTATTCAACCATTCTGCAACCGGCCCTCCCTCGTGATCGGCACGCATCGCATAGCCGCCTCCCGGACAAATCACAACAGCGGCATTCTGCTTGCCTTCAACTAAATAAGGTGTAATCGCGGGCCGGTCCTCATCACTGGTTCCCAGCGCTCCAGGCGCACCCTCAGGCCATAGCAATAACGTTTCCATCATCATCCCTCAAGCTTTCCTTCTATAATAGAATAGGTAGTAGAGGAAATAAGTTCCTCTAGGCAATTCTATCAAGGTCTTACAGTTCATGCAATCCGGATACTACCAGATCTGCCTCCTTCAGCACTTCCCGTTTCCCGATGCCAACGACCTGCATTCCCGCAGCTTTCCCGGCGGCTACACCAGCCTCGGCATCCTCGAATACCACGCAGTCCTGCGGCTGCAGGCCCAGTTCCCGGCAAGCAGTCTGAAACACTTCCGGGTCCGGCTTTGCCCGGGACACCTTATTGCCGTCAACAACGGCATCGAACAGCCCTGCAATATTCAGCTTATCCAGTATAAATACGGCATTCTTACTGGCTGAACCGAGGGCAACCCCTACACCGCGCATTCTAAGACCGCTGAGGTATGCCTTGACACCAGGCAGCAGCTCCGCTTCATCCAGTCCGGAGATGTATTCCACGTAAAGGCGGTTTTTCTTATCTGCCATGACAAGCTTCTGCGCTTCACTGAATTCCAGCCCGCCAATCTCCAGCAGGATATCCAGTGATCTCATCCGGCTTACACCCTTGAGCCGTTCATTATGCTCTTCCGTGAACTGGAATCCAAGCTCTTCTGCCAGTGAGCGCCACGCAAGATAATGATATTTGGCCGTATCTACAATTACACCGTCCAGATCAAAAATCGCACCTTTCATTTGCTCCAGCATCTGTTATATGTCCTCCTTATTGCTTCTTGTTTGCTTGATTATTTTGTAGAGAAGGTCAGGTAAATTATCTAATTCCTGCCCAGCATACAACATTCCCCTCATGAAATCGGCCATTTTTACAAGATTGTTGTATGAAAGGCAGCATTTACCCTCCACCAAGCGACTTAACGGGATAATTCTTGTATTTCATACAACAATCGGCCTGAACGGGCAGTTATTATGTTTTCAAGTTGCAGTACGTACAATATCTAATTCTAATGTTGCCGAATTGTCGTGACTCCGGAGTCCGCATTCTCCACAGCAGCCCCTCCCACTCTACCTTGAGTCCGCAGCCGCAGCTGCATACCCGGACGGCACAGCTCCGGTTCGCCGCCGAAGCCGGCGAATGCTACAGCTTCGCTGTTATCCGGCGCTGCGATAACGGTGATCTCTTCCCGGCTGATCTGCAGCCGGAAGCTGCTTCCGCGCAGCACAACCGGCAGCTCCACAGCGTTCCACTCCTTAGGCAGCGCCGGATTCATCACAGCGGTCACGCCATCAAACTGCAGACCTGCGAAGCCGAGCACCGCTGCCATCCATGCGCCGCCGTTCGCAGCCGGATGGGTTCCGCCGATATAAAGATCGCCGACATACTGCTTCGATTCTCCGGTGAGATCTACAGTGGCAGTGCGCATAAAGTACGGATATCCCCAGTCAGGCAAGCCGATATCGGCAGCGACAAGTGCGTAGATGCACGGACTAAGGCTGGAACCATGCTCGGTTCGCGGCTCATAGAATTCCCAGTTTGCCTGCTTCACTTCCTTACTGAATTTTCCCTTGAACAGGTTCAGCATCAGCACGATATCAGCCTGCTTCAATATTCTTGTGGAGGTGGCCAGCCCGTTGCCTCCACCCCAGTATTCATGTTTGTTGATCACCCGTGATTTCAGCTCAGCCAGCGCAACCTCTTCCAGCTTCAGATAGCGGTCGAACTGTTCAATAACCAGGGTGTCCGGGTCCGGCTGCGGAACATAGAAATGCTCCAGCATATCTGTGAACTCAGCCAGGAACGGCCCCTCAGCAAACTGCCCTGCCAGCTCCGCATACACAGCCGGATATTTGTCCTGCAGCAGACCCGCTGTCCGCAGTGCAATTTCCAGTGTCTCCTGCACCAGAGCATTGGTGAACGCATTATTGTTGACCCGCTCATGATATTCATCCGGTCCGGTAACATCCAGAATCTCATAACGTTTCTTCACCGGATTATAATAAGCATACGAGTACAAGAAGCGCGCACATTCCCAGATGACCTCAGCGCCGCCATCGGCAAGCATACTGTCATCTCCGGTAAACTGGATATACTGCCAGATCCCGTGCACAACATCTGCGCTGATATGCACCTGCTTATCCCGGAAATAGGTCCGCATCGGCCGTCCGGTAAATACATCATTCACATTGAACAGCGTGCAGGCATCATCTCCCGAATCCTGGCTCTCCCAAGCATAAAAAGCACCCAGATACCCATACTCAGCAGCCTTACGGCGGGCACCGTCCAGTGTATGGATACGGTACATCATCAGATTGCGGGCAATACTAGGATCACTATGCAGGAAGAACGGCAGCATGAACATTTCCGTATCCCAGAACACAGCCCCTTTATAGACTTGGCCGGATAGTCCGCGTGCAGGAATGGATACTTTCTCAGACAACGTTGGCGCAATAATCAGCAGCTGATAAATGCTGTACCGGAGAGCGAACTGCGCATCATCATCTCCTTCGATCACCACATCGCTGCTTAACCACCGCTCTTCCCATTTCCGGCAATGGGCTGCCAGCAGTTCTGCATAACCTGCCGCAGCCGCAGCCCTGACTGTTCGTACCGCCTGTACAGCAGGTTCCCCCTCCATGTCCAGCCCGGTGAACACGGCCACATATTTGTACCATACATAGGTCTCTCCAGCCTTGGCGTCAAAAGAAACCGACCGAAGCGCTGCCTCCCCATGGATACGCTGCTCCGCAAACGCGAAATCCGCATGCTCAGCAACCGCGACCGGCAGCTGTAATTCACCCGTAACAGCCGTTGCCAGGAGCACGCCTTCCTTCAGCTGATTCCGCTGCTCAAACAGATGGGGGCCGTTGATATCCCAGACCTCACCGTCAATCCCTGTTTCAATCTCTATCCGGCAATCTATCGTACTATGAATTGTCCATTTACCGGCCAGCACATGCAGCTGATCCATGCTGACGAACCGCTCAGCTGTGAGCGTCACCTGCCCGCCGTCCCGGATACTGAACACCGTCTCCCGCCGGTGGACTGCTGCGCGGAGTTCCAGGCTCTGTAGATGAGCCTGCGGCTCCGTCTCCAGAACGCTAAGCACTTTCCCGTCACAGCTGACCACAGTGAACATACCGTTCGGGGCATTCACCGGCTCGCGCCATTTGTCTCCCGCTTTGTCGTATACCCCGGCCAAGGTAACCGCCGTGAGCTGCTCCTTGCCGAACTCCTCGAGCACACCCCGGAAGCCCATATACCCGTTACCGGTCATATATTTATTCCCGTTGGTCGTAATTCTGCCAGGTTCGAAGCTGCGTTCGCTTACGGTCCAGTTCATTATGCCATCATCCCTTCACCGAGCGGAAGCTTCGTGCCTGCAGCATCCACTAGAACCGTCTGACCATAAATAGTAACCTCAGTGCTTCCACCCTCTATGGCTCTGAAGCTGACCGAATCTTTGTTCACAATAATTCCGAGCAGCACGCCCTCATACCTCACCTGGAAGCTATAGGAGGTCCAGCGCTGCGGCAGTGTAGGCTGGAAGGACAGACGGGCACCATCAGAACGCATGCCGCCGAAGCCGTACACAATGTTCATCCAGGCTGCTGCAATCGAAGTTGTATGCAATCCTTCTCTGGTATTGCGGTTGTAGTTATCCAGATCCAGCCGGGTAGCGAACTCGAAGAAATGATAAGCTTCCTCATGTTTGCCGACTTCACTGGCCAGAATGGAATGAATGGACGGCGAGAGTGAGGATTCATGGATACATCTGGATTCGTAGTATTCATAATTCGCAAGCTTGGCTTCTCTGGAGAACTGTCCGTTATATAAGAACATGAACATCAGCACATCCGGCTGCTTGATCATGTCATAGCGGTACAGGCGGTCATACGACCAATTCGAGTAGAGCGGGAATTCGGACACCGGAATCGAGTGAATATCGATATGAGGCATATCAAAAAATCCGTCATGCTCCTCATACACCCCGCTCTCCGTATCCAGCGGAATCTTCATATGCTCGCGTTTGTTGTCCCAATCGGCCAATTCCTCTTCATGGAGCACCGTTTTGGCAACAACGGCTGCATATGCTTCAGGCGTCTTCACCTTCATCCCGGCAATGGTTTCGAGCGTGAATTCAAATAATTTCTTAGCCATCAGATTGATATAGCAGTTATTGTTGACCATCAGCTGAAATTCGTCAGGTCCCATGACGCCGAAATAACCGTATTCCCCGCTGCGCTGACCCCACTGGCCGCGGGTCGCATAGAAGCGGCTGATCTGAATCAGCATCTCGGCGCCTTTGCTGTAGAGGAATTCCCGGTCACCTGTATTCTTCACATAATGCCAGATGCCGTAGGAAACGGCAGTTCCCACATGCAGCTGAAGGTTAGAATGCTGCCACAGATCACAGCTCTCAGTCCCGTCAATCGTGGCAATGGGATAAAAAGCGCCTTCGCAATCCACATCCTTCCCGCGCTGCATGGCTTCCGGCAGTGTCTTATAGCGGAACTCCAGCAGGCTGCGGGCCGCCTTCGGATTATTGAACATATAGAACGGCAGGCAGTACGATTCCGTATCCCAGAAGGCCAGACCGCGGTATGCTTCACCCGTAAGCCCTTTGGCACCGATGTTATAGCCCGGATGATCTCCATGATAGGTCTGATACAGCTGGAAAATGCAGAACCGGATGCCCTGCTGGTTCTCGGGATCTCCTTCAATAGTGATATCGCTGGTTGCCCAGATACCGCTCCAGTAAGACGCTTGGTCAGCAAACACCTGCTGCTCTTCCAGCCCGCTTACCCCTGCTGCAAGCTCCATACCTTCAGCCCAGAGGCTATCCGCCGTACGGGAAGCTTTGTTGTCCGCTACATTCACGACGAGCTTGGTGAAGGAAGCCGGTTCTCCTTGAGACAGTTCAAGCGAGAATTTCCGTCCGATGAACCGGTCACGCTCGACAAGCTCTGTATTTAAAGGCTGGGAGGACTGAAGCATAAACCCGGAGAACAGCTTGTTCCCGGTTGTCAGCGTACTTCCAAGAATAGCTGTAACCGCTCCTTCGTCTCCGCTGCGCAGCTGCTTCCACATGCTCTGGCCGTGTTCTTCGTGGATCATGTTGAAATCAAGACCTATACAGATATCTACACTCCCCGTGAAGTTAAGCGGCTCAAAGGTGATCTGCTGCAGACCCAGATGAGACAATGTCATACTTACCAGGCGCGTGAAGCTGATCTGCAGCTGTTTGCCGTCCGGCAGATGCCAGATGAATTCCCTCCGGTATGTCCCGGTACGGAAATCCAGTCTGCGGGAGTAATTCGTAACCTTGCTATGGGCCAGATCGAGCTGTGAGCCATTAACGGATATCCGGGTATACAGCCAGTCCACCGCATTTACCATATAACGGAGTGTCCGGATAATGCCCTTGTAATGGTTGCCGACATCCATCTGCTCGTTTAGCCCATTCAAGTAGCTGCCAGGCAGCGAATCTCCGCTGTACCCTTCTTCGGCATACCCCCGCACGCCCATATACTCATTGCCCAGCGAAAAAATGGATTCCGAGGTCCGGTTACGCTCCGGATCAAAGCCCTCTTCTATAATCGCCCACGGATCGACCTTCAGATATTTGTCCGCCACTTTTGCCATATTTGATTTCTCCTTCTCTAGGGGAATGTTCCGCCCTTCCCGCAGTTGTCCACGGAGGTACGGACGTTCAGTTCCAGAGTATCTCTAAGCACCTTCAGGACCAAGGTCTGCTTATAACGGAGTTATGTGCATTTTTACGGAAATGGGGAAATCCTGCAGTGTGGGGTATAATATTTTAGACAATTCAGTGCTTTTTCCCGCAAAAACAAAAAAAGCCGCAAGCTCCCAGGATCTTTCCAGATTAGGAGGCAGCTGCTATAATATCCTGTAATACAGGTTATGGACCCGCTTTTGGCGCGAAAACATATCATATCTCACACAAATGAAGTGAAAATTATCACAATGTAAAAAATTCGACACTTTTTCGCGAAAATTTTTACCCATAAAGAGGAATTTACATGTATAATTAATTTAAAATTTACTGAAAAACTGAGGGAATAAAGGGGATGTCGATTATGATAAAGGAACATTATAATGTTATCGAAGCCCGCGGCAATACAAACTGTTTCTCCGAACAGAACTTTAACCGGCTATTGGTCACAATGAAGGAGCGCATGGTCCCTGAAGGCTCTCACCTATTCTGGGAAGGCGACTATTCGGATAAATTGTTTTATATCAAACGTGGACGTGTGAAACTAACCAAATCAACTGACGAAGGCAAGGAACTAATCCTGTATATGTATCAGGCCGGTGACATGGTTGGTCAGGCAGACCCCTTCTTCAGCACGAAGCATAGCTTCACTGCCGAAGTAATTGAAGAAAGTGAAGTCGGCGTCATCGAGCAGAAGGATCTAGAGATTCTGATCTGCCAGCACTGTGATTTCGCGATTGACTTCATGAAATGGATGGGGATTCATCACCGTCTCACGCAGACGAAATTCCGCGACCTGATGATGTACGGCAAACCGGGTGCACTCTGCTCTACGCTGATCCGTCTAGGCAACACCTATGGAGAGAAGACCGGCGACAGCATTCTGATCAATAAAAAAATTACGCATACAGATCTGTCCAACATGATTGGCGCTACCCGCGAAAGTGTTAACCGTATGCTGAGCGATCTGCGTAAAAAAGACGCTGTAGAGTATGAGAACGGCATGATTGTCATCAAGGATCTGTCGATGCTTCAGGACATCTGCCACTGTGAATTATGCCCTAATGAAATTTGCCGAATTTAATTCCTAATAATAATACCCTCTATTCACCTCAATGAAACATATATGACCCAATAAATTAATAGAGTGGTCGAAGGCGCCCTGTCCGGCGTCTTTTTTTCTTGTCTGCTGAAGAGATTCCCGCGCTGCCAGCAATTCTACAAGGTCTTTATTTCCCAAGAATCATAGTATTCCGTCCCCATAGTCAGCTCATCACCGCTAAGCCACTTCGCTGCCAGTACAGCTGCCGGTGAAGCCGAATCCAGCGTGATCCAGGCTAATTCCACCCATTCCATTCCGCTCGAATCCTGTTCTGCAAAGGCTGAAATAGCTGCTGGCTCCTGCTCCCCGTCCAATTCAACCTGGTACAACGCTGCCAGATGATGCATATGCGTGAAGTCTTCCTCCTGATAACGGACAAAAAAATCGAATATGCCCAGGTTTCGTTCTGCCTTGACTGCAAATCCGGTCTCTTCCATGAATTCTCTGACCAGGCCGTCAAGCAGTGATTCGTTCTCTTCGAGTCTACCGCCAGGCAGATCGTATCTTCCGGTGTATGGCCCTCTTCCCTTATGAATTACCAGCAGCTTGCCGTCACGCTGGCAAATTCCATATACGCCAAAATGGTTAAAGCTCTTCATGACTGTCCACTCCCTGATTCGAGTCCTAAACAGCTTACCACAGATAGATGCTCCTTTCAGTGACAAAAAAGCCCCGCAGTAATTAAACTGCGGGGCTTCTAAATTAACTTATTTTCTTAGTCTGCATGGCAGTTGATACTTTACGGGGACTACGCACAGGTGAGATCAGCCAGTATGCCATGCCGACGAATACACCGCCGCCGATGATATTGCCTAGCGTAACCGGAATCATGTTATGCAGCCAGCCGGCAATGCTCACGGTCTCGGGATGATTCGGCAACAGTACTGCCACGCTGAGCAGCGTCATGTTCGCTACACTGTGTTCGTAGCCGCTTGCGATGAAGGCGAACAGGCACCACCAGATCAGCACCAGCTTCGCCGCTTCACTCTTGGCGCGGGAGGACATCCACAGCGCCAGGCAGACCAGCCAGTTACAGAGAATACCGCGGAAGAACAGCTCCGAGAACGGCAGGCTCATCTTCTTGGCTGCTGCCGCGAAGATCAGATGCTCGGCAGGCGCCGCCTTAAAGAGACCCGATCCCTGAATCAGCAGGGCAAGAACCACTGCACCGGCTACATTGCCGAGGAATACCAGGACCCAGTTCTTCACGGTATCCCAGACCGTAGTTCTCCCGGCAAGCGTGCTTACCGTGAAGAACATATTATTTCCTGTGAACAGCTCCGAGCCAGCGAATACAACCAGGGTCAAGGCAATCCCGAAGGATGCGCCCATAATCAGCGGCTGGAACGGTGACTTGATCGCTGCCAGCGGAGCCCCCAGCGAGAAGATCAGAATAATACCAATACCTACATAAGCTCCTGCCAGGAGTGCCGCCAAGAAATATTTGGGCAGGCTCTCATTCATCTTGTCGCGTTTGCCTACGGCTGTCTCAACGATATTCTCTACGCTCTGCGTAAACATATCTACACCTGCTCTTCTTTTAATTTATAGCCTTGCCACTGCCGCAGGCAGACTAACCTTGACGACTCCGTCCTCCACAACAACCGGATGGACTACTGCCTGACCGCGGTCCGGAGCCTGAACTTCTCCGGTCCGCAGATCGATTTTCCAGTCATGAAGCGGGTCATACAGATAATAGCCGGATACAATCCCCTCAGCGAGCGGACCGCCCTTCGGGTGGGGACTGTGGTTCTCCACGGCATAGAAAGCGCCATCCGATGTGCGGAATATAGCTAACTCCACCTCTCCTGCATTTACTACCCGGCCAATCTGCAGCATGAAATCGTCTGCGGCTCCTACTGCATACTCACGATTACTGAGTTCCATAATTTTCTCTCCCTCTCCCTCAGGCTAGACCCGTGTCTGTTCGAACAGTGCTGTGCGGGTACCGTTGTCATCCAGCATCTTTTTCCATGGATCGCTGACTTGTGCCAGGGCGAAGTCAATCCGTGCAGCGAGTTCTTTCCGGTTGTCATCACTGCCCAGAATAACGGTCTGGATATGCTCAAGGCCCATACGTTCTACCCATTCTGAAGTTCTCTCCAGGTAATTGCCGGTTTCACGGTAATACTGCATTACGGCGGAGCAGACCTCGACCAGCTCTTCATCGGTTCTTACCTTGCAGAAGGCATCAGCGATCCGTGGCTTAATGCCGCCGTTTCCGCCGATAAATACTTCCCAGCCGCCGTCATTGCCGACAATGCCGATATCCTTCGTGCAGGATTCTGCACAGTTACGCGGACAGCCGTTAACCGCCATTTTGAACTTGGCCGGCATATCCAGGCGCTCATACTTGCGCTCAAGCATAGCGCCCATGCCCATGGAATCCTGTGTGCCAAAACGGCAGAACTGCGAACCTACACAGGTCTTCACAGTGCGCAGGGATTTCGCATAGCCATAGCCGGACGGCATATCCAGCTCCTCCCACACCTTCGGTACATCCTCTTTTTTGATACCGATCAGATCCAGACGTTGCCCGCCGGTCACCTTCACAACCTTCACATCATATTTCAGGGAAACATCGGCAATCCGTTTCAAATCCTCGGGAGTGGTAACCCCTCCGTACATCCGCGGAATAACCGTATAAGTTCCATCCTTCTGAATATTAGCGCTCATCCGTTCATTAACGAAGCGCGATTCCTTCTCGTCCTCATGGGTGTCCGGATAGATCATACCCAGATAATAGTTCACAGCAGGACGGCATTTAGAACAGCCTTCCGGCTGCTTCCAGTCCAGCACATGCATAACTTCTTTGGTGGTTTTGAGCCCTTTAGCCGTAATTTCGGCTACAATCTCATCCCGGCTAAGCGGGGTGCAGCTGCAGATCCCCTGCTTGGCGCTTTGCTGGAAGCTGTCCCCTAATACGAACTGCAGAATCTGCTCAACAACTGGCTTACAGCCGCCGCAGGAACGGGTAGCTCCGGTGCAGGCTTTGATTTCATCCACTGTAGTGAAGCCATTCTCCGTAACGGCATCAACAATCGCCTTTTTGGTAACCCCGTTGCAGCCGCAGACAATCTCTTCATCGGCCATTGCTTCAACGGATAGACCTTTCTTGGCTCCGCCTCCGCCGCAGCAGCCTGTGCCCATGACCTCTCCATAGATCTCATCGGTCATTTCTGTTCCCTGCTTCACCAGCTTCTGCAGGCTCGCTGATTCCGTTACATCACCGAACAGAACCGCACCGACAATAATATTGTTTTTGAGCAAAATCTTCTTATAGGTTCTCTTCCACTCATCCTTGGCGGATATGACGGTATGCTCCGCTGTTTCGGTGAACTCTCCGGCCGAGAAAACATCAACACCGGAAATCTTGAGCTTCGTCGCGACAACCGAACCTTCGTATCCCGGAGTCTGCACACCAGACAAATGCTTAGCCAGTACCATCCCCTGCTCGAAAAGCGGCGCTACCAGACCATAGCAGGTCCCCCGGTGCTCCGTACATTCACCGACAGAATACACGTTAGCCATGGAGGTCTGCAGATAGTCATTGACGACAATCCCGCGGTTAACCTCGATGCCGCTATCCTTGGCAAGCTGAACATTAGGTTTAATTCCGACTGCCATTACCACAAATTCTGCGGGCAACTCACTGCCGTCACTGAAGCGCAGCCCGGTAACCCGCTCTTCTCCAGTCAATTCGACCGTCTGCTTGCCCATGGCGAATTTCACACCTTGACGCGCAAGCTCCGCCTGCAGCATGGAAGATGCCGTACGGTCCAGCTGCCGTTCCATCAGATCCTCAAGCAGATGCACAACGGTAACGTCCATCCCCAGATTCACGAGGCCTTTGGCTGCTTCAAGACCAAGCAGACCGCCGCCGATAACAGCTGCCGTGCGGTACTGCTCCGCTGCGGCCAGCATGGCATCGCAATCTGCGATATCACGGAAGCCGACTACCCCGTCCTTTGTACTGCCCGGAACAGGTAATATGAACGAATTAGAACCCGTAGCAATGATAACCTTGTCGTAATGAACCGCCTGTCCGTTATCTGTAATCACCTGCCGGGTTTGTTCATCAATCCGGGTAACAGTCGTTCCAGTATGGAGGGTAATATTGTTATCCGCATACCACTGACGGTCATTCAGGATAATATCTTCAATGGTTTTACTGCCTTCGAGAACATAGGACAGCATAATCCGGTTGTAATTGGGATGCGGCTCACTGCCGAAGATCGTGATATCATAAGCGCCGCCCAGCTTTAAAATCTGTTCAATAGTGCCTACACCCGCCATGCCATTGCCAATCAGCACTAACTTTTCTCTGTTCGCTGTCACTGGTAGGACCCTCCTTCAAAACTCATATTCCTTCACAAACTTGCTTTATAGTGAAATTATACTGCCCAAAATTCCCCGGCATTTGTGATTCCAGTCACATTAAATGTGAAACATTTCACATAAAGTATTAGACACACAAAAAGGACCTCCGCGCTCTCGGCACAGAAATCCTTGTATCCGCTAAACGGATTCCGTTATCGTAATTACTTCAGAACCAGTGATATCTCCAGCTTGTCCTGCGGTCTGAGCTTCATATCCACACCGTTGCCCAGCAGCGCTTTGTCATTAACCTTCAGTTTCCATTCCTCACTGCTGAGTGGTGTGTAATCCATTACGGTGAGAACTGTCTTGTTATTTTCTGCCAGCTTAATCATCCCGCTGTTCTTCATAAGTCCCTTCACTGACAAATCTTCCGTAAAGGACAGCACATGCGAATGCGTCAGCTCAGGCTGTTCGCTCCCGCCGTTCACCGTAAGGATAACCGGTTGAAATAACGCTCCGGCTGCGGACGGCTTCGCCGAGAAGACAATAGCCGCTCCAGCCTCAATTGTACTGTTCCAGTCCGTAAGTTTCTTGCTGTTCACTTGTACTTCCCACATCATATCCTGACTAAGCGCAACCCTATTGACCTCAAGAATACTATAGCCGTCTGCAGCAAAAGTAACGATCCCGCTCTTTCTCAGCAGTTCTATGATGGAATTACCTTCTATATAAGCTTCGTTAAGCAGTCTGCCGGAGGTTCCGGCCATTTCACGTTCACCCACCAGAATTGAAAAAGATAGTCCTGTGCTTCCGCTTCCGGCGCTGCCGCCGGTGTTCCCCGGTCCCAGAACCGAGCTGCAGCCGCTGGCTGTAATTATAAAAACAAGGCACAGCAGTAAGCGCCCCATCCATTTCGTGGACATTCCACGGCACCGCCTTCTTATGTAATATCCCTGACTCTTTAAGGATACCGCATAGAAGACCTGTTCTCAAATTATTTCTGTTCTGAACCTTACGTTCTATATAACAAAAAAGTCCCCGGAGGGACTTTCCGTAGTACTACATTTTATTGATAACGCAGGAACAGGTTATTGTTCTCCAGATGCACATGCTCGAAGGTCATACCTTCCAGCTCCTCAAGGCGTGCATAGGTCAGGCGGTAAGTCGTGCAGGCATGCGCAGGCGGTGTGTAATCATTGGTTACCCGGCGGAGCTCGCGGAGGATCTCACCGGCACCATCGTGCTCGGCTTCCAGATTATGCAGCAGGCCGCGCAGCTCCGATAGGCCTTCTTCAGTCGGGTTCTGTGTGTAGGCGAGCATTTTAGGGAATTCGCTCTCTTCTTCCTTCGCCGTATGCTGAAGCAGATCTTCGCGCAAAAGATTAAACAGGCGGTGCATCTCGCCCAGATGCGGAGAATCCTCGCCATGCACGCGGAAGACTTTGGTTACATTCTGGCTGATTAGCGGAAGCTCTTCACGCAGGTAGCGGTGATGCTTGTTCACGATATAATTCACCAGCTCTTCAGAGGAGGCCTCGTTCCAGGCTGTATCCTCTTCCAGTACCGGATGCTCTTCCTGCAGCTTGTTCAGATCCTGAATCATCGCTTCCGGATCAAGCCCTTTCTCGGCAGCAGCTTCAGCCAGCGGCTTCGCGCCTCCACAGCAGAAATCAATGCGCTTAGCCTTGAAATAATCCGCAGACTTAGGGAACTGCAGGACGATGTCTCTGACCATTGCTTCAGAGGTGAAACCTGATTGAATTGTTATATCGTTTAATTGATTGGACGCCATTGTGGCCCCTCCTCATGTTATGGGTATAGGTTTTTAGTTGCTGATCACCTTTACACCTTAACACCGGCAGGAAGTCGGACTAGTGATTGTACGCACTGGATATATAAAATTTTATTGAACGGAATGATTACAAAAAAATCCACCATGTATAATATAGTAGACATAATGTTAAATATATATTACAATCTACATGAGGTGAGGGAATGGGAAAAAATCTGAGGCTTAAGGCCTCAAGAGCGGCAAAAGACATGTCGCAGAAGCAGCTGGCGGATGCTGTGGGAGTCACCAGACAGACGATTATTGCGATTGAGAACGGTGACTACAATCCCACAATCAGGTTATGTATTGATATTTGCCTAACACTGGGTAAGACGCTGGATCAACTTTTTTGGGAGGGAACTGAACATGAGCAAAGCTAACCTGGACGAAAGACAACTGTTAAAGCGGAACAAAGCGGGGAATCAGTCATTTATGTTACTGGCCTTCCTGCTGTTGGCGGATATGGGCCTGCATAATTACGGAATACAGTGGCTCAAGTATCCATTGAGTAATTATGTTATTTTTATGATTGGTGTCGGCTCCTATCTGGTACGTCTGATCTGGAACGGTTCCTATATAGGACCTGGACGGGAGGGCCTGACAGCTAATAGCAGAAGCGCAGCCGTTATCCTTCTATCAATTCTGATTGCAGTATGCATCATTATTGCCGCGCGCATGAGTCCATCCCCGATAATACCAGACGGTAGTGCAAGCGGAAACGCAATTCTGATCATATCTGCAGCAGTTGGAGTGGTGATCTTAAGTTTGGTTTATTGGATCAGAAGAAGGAATAACCGGGATGAGGCGTAAAAAGTACCTGGCGGATTCCTAATTATACTCAATCATTCCCAAAGTGCTGCCGCATCAAGGAGCTCAACAAATTATTCAGCAGCACTTTCCTTCTTGTTTTTCTTCTAAAATCATTCTCAAAGCCACCTTTTAACTCTTCAATGTATGGCATAATATGATTTATTGAACAGTCGCCTGCATATATGTCCGCTTGCCTTGCGCATCCTTCAAATAGGGTCCAAGACCGGCAAACCGCGAATGATCCACATACACTCCAGTCATCCACCTGCCTTCGGTCAGACCTCCATTCCACTGCAGCACCAGATCCGGGGCAGAGATCCATTCCTGATAAACTCTGATATTCTTATCCTTATATTCTTTGGCTTGTTTATTCATTTCCATTAACGGGGTCTGTGTCATATAGGTAGGTACGAAATATACAGAAATAAGCTCCAAATCATCTTCGCTAAGAAAAGCTTCTTCACCTAAGTAAGGCTGGAGCAGCAGCGTATTCTCATACATCGACCAGATTACCGCCTGCAGCACCATACTCTGACTAATGCCGTTATGAAAGGTGAAGCGGCGCGGCGGGCAGGAGGTATCGCTATCCGCAGCTGTCACAGGCTCCAGACAATGCCGTTCACAACCGATGCATTTCCAGCCGGAGGGGCTTTGAATCCACTTCTGAAACACACTGCCGCTATCATTGTCCCCTTTGTATAGAGAGGATATGATTTCATAAGGCACGCCAATCCAGGCATCCCATAATGAAGCGGGAAGATGGCTATGAAGCATATACAACACCTTGTCATAAATAAGCTGCACTCTAATTGACGCAGTCTCCAGTTCAGCGACATCCTTTTTTCCATAGGCTATTTCGCGGGAAAACAAGGTGATGGTCATGATCCTCGCCTCCTAAAAGTTTTGTGAGCGTTACTTCATAAGAGTCCACTACGGCAAAACTTGCATCGAAAGCATACTTTTGGTTTTGTGAGCCTAAACACCCCTGAATCAGCATCGTTCAAAACTTGCCTCGAAAGCATCGTCTTAGTTTACTTGCCTTAACTTCGGCTTATCCACATTCTCCTTAGGCTTTTCCCAGTTTTGTCAACGCTTCCACACATCCGTAACTTTAGTTTGTTCTATTATATTACACAGGTTTGGACACAGTGCAAGTTTTATTTAGCAGAACCGAAGCAAAAACCCCTTAAACCGGAGACCGGTAAGGGGCTGTCATTAGGAATATGAAACGTAACTACTCAACCCAGCTCTCGGCCCAGAACTGAATTTGCTGCATAACCGGCTCAAGTGCCCGGCCTTTGGTGGTTAATTCATACTCAATGCGCACCGGGGTTTCCGGATATACATGACGTACCAGAATGCCTTCACATTCCAGATCCTTCATACGCTCGGACAGCATCTTGTCGCTCATAGTCGGAATCAGTCCGGAAATATCCTTGAACCGCTTAGGGCCGCTCATCAATGTCTGAATAATAAGTCCATTCCAACGTTTGCCTAAAAAAGAAAAGGCCGTCTCGAATCTCGGGCACATCGTCAGTTGATGTTCTTCCATTGTTTTTCACCTCTCACTTGTGAAGCTTACTATTAGTTAGTATATATAATTTTACCACATTTATTCTGTAATGAACATCGTTTACCAAAAAAAAGTTCATTAACCATAACTATTATATCTTCGTTGTCAATCCCTTGTGTCTGCTTTCTGCTCCCGCTGATGAATCGCTTCAGTTACCACGTAAGCGAGGTCATCATTGCTATACAGCGACAGTACACCAAGTACGGTGTCATCGGAGATAAAACCGGCCTCTTCCTCGGATACAGTCAGTGCCAGCGCATTGCTCAGCGCCTGATTGCCCTCCTGCTGCGGATATGCCTGTAAATACAGTGCGTGCGGGTCCAGCTTGTTATTCACGCACCACTGGGCAAAAACAAGAATCATCATTTCCTCATCCCGTTTGTAGCTTTCGATAATTCTCTCTTCCATTGACTTGCCGTAATCCTGATCTTCCATGTTGTTCTCCTCTCTGCTGCTAATCTGAAAATTCAACGGCTGAGCTTCGCTGCCAGCTCATGGCTCGGCAATACGGCTGAAGCGGAAATGCCGCATTGCTCCGGGGTCGCGATATTACTCAGGTAATGGCTGACGGCTCCGCTGAAGCCTCTGCGCTCCAGTATAGTGTCCCAGCTGCCGAAATTCTGCGTGCGCGGCAGGGAACCCTGCTCATATAATGTCGCCCGTTCCATATCCGTCACTTCGACTGATCTGCCATTTCCGTGCAGCTCCAGCTTCTCCAGATCAGCACCGGCATCGCGCACCATACTGTATATTCCGGTTGCTCCGCTCTTCCAGTCCAGCTGCCCCAATGACTGCAGCAATCTGTCTTCTGTATCTGTCTTCAGGCTGCTGTGAAGCAATTCATAATCGCCGCCGCACAGCCATAGCAGCAGATCCAGCATATGGATCAGATCATCATGAATAGTCTCATGGCTTGTACCCTGCTGCAGCTTCGTCCGGTGCTTGATTGCGCTGCATTGGCTAATGCCTCCGGCTTTCAGCAGCCAGGACTTGGCCGCCATATACATCGGAGCATAGCGGCGGTTGAAGCCAACCCCCAGCAGCAGTCCCTTGTTCTCTGCGAGCTCGGCCATCCGCCGGGATTCTTCCAGATCATAAGACAGCGGCTTGTCCACATATACGGAGACCCCATGCTCCAGGCAACGGATTACAAGTTCATAATGTGTAGGTGTTGGACTATGCACGAATACAGCATCTATGTCCCAGGATAACAGCTCATTCAGGTCAGTTGTCCCTTTCTGAAGACGATAGGTTTGAACTGCCCGCTGCACCGTCGCAGAGGAATGGCTGAGTACCCCTACAATTTCCGCCTGATCATGACGGGAGAGCAGCGGCAAATAGACTTTACGGGCAATATCGCCGATGCCGATTAATGCCACTCTTTTGCGTACAGGTATATTCATTGAGGTATCTCCCTTAAATATTGGGGATTTCTATCCCTTATAGGTGTATTATACCGTGACAAGCGGCGGCGACAATGATCTTTGCTTCAATAATCACTTTTTTTTCAGTATGATGAAATGTATGGAGTGAAGAAAGGGCATAGTAAAATGAGAAAATGGCTGACGGTAATTCTGTATGTTTCGTGCATAATCCTCGCGTTTATCTACAGGTATGAGATTCTGGCCTGGCTCAAAGAGGACCATAACCTGCTTCTGTCCATGCTTGCAGCCACTGTTCTGGCCTTGTTTCCGGTAATCCCCTACAAGCTGATCATCGGTCTGTTCGGATACGCCTATGGAAGCCTGGCGGGAGCGTTAATATGCTGGACCGCAACCACATTGGCTGCAGCAATCGTGTATGGTCTGGTTAAATATATGTTCCAGAGCAAATCCATGACTTATCTGAACTCAATTTCAGCGCTGGATAAATTCACCGGGGCCGTGCAGCGGCGTCCGTTTGCCTCTGTAGTCCTCGCCCGGCTGGCGCCTGTGATTCCGCAAATGGCCGTGAATATCTACGCCGGTGCTGCCGGACTGCCCTTCTGGAGTTATCTTGCAGCAACCGGCCTAGGTAAAATCCCGGGGATCACCCTGTACGCCTTCCTCGGCGGCCAAATGTTCCAGCATCCGCGCAATGCTGCCATTGCCGTGATTCTCTACATCGCCGTGCTTGCAGCTGCCGGATTCTCCATGCGGCCGCGGTCCGCTAAAATCTGAGCGGGACCCGTCAAGCTGGCAGAGCGCAGCTATTTGATTTATAATTAAATTGTGATCTATTTAATTGCATTCTATAGATGGAGGGATATTAATGAGTGAAGTTCAATCTGATTCTATAAACATCAAGACGGAAAAAGCTACGTTCGCCGGAGGATGCTTCTGGTGCATGGTATCCCCGTTTGAAGAACTTCCCGGTATTGTCGAGGTAATCTCCGGCTATACAGGCGGTCATACTGTTAATCCGACTTACGAGGAAGTCTGCTCAGAAACGACCGGACATGTCGAAGCTGTGCAGATTACGTTTAATCCGGATATTTTCCCATATACCAAGCTGCTTGAGCTGTTCTGGCAGCAGATTGACCCTACCGATGCCGGAGGGCAATTCCATGACCGCGGCACCTCTTACGGAACAGCGATTTTCACCCATTCGGAAGAACAGCGTCAGCAGGCTGAGGCATCTAAGGCAGCACTGCAAGCCAGCGGACGTTTCTCTGCTCCTATTGTGACTCCGATTCTTCCGGCCAAGCCTTTCTATCCGGCCGAAGAATACCACCAGGGATATCACCACAAGAATCCCGGCCATTACAAGCGTTACCGCAAGGGCTCCGGGCGGGAAGCTTTTATCGAAGCCCACTGGACTCACAAGGAGGACAAAAAAAGCCTGAAGGAGCGCCTGACTCCGCTGCAGTATGAAGTTACGCAGAACAGCGCTACCGAATCCCCCTTCCGCAACGAATTCTGGGATCATCACGGGGATGGAATCTATGTGGATATTGTTTCCGGCGAGCCCCTGTTCAGTTCACAGGATAAATTTGATTCCGACTGCGGCTGGCCGAGCTTCATGCGTCCGATCCGCGATTATGCAGTCAAGGAGAAAACTGACCTCAGCCATCTGATGATTCGCACCGAAGTGCGCAGCAAAACAGCCGATTCCCATCTCGGCCATGTCTTTAATGATGGTCCCGGGGCAAATGGGCTGCGCTATTGCATCAATTCGGCGGCTTTACGTTTTGTTCCCAAAGAAGATTTGGAGAAGGAAGGCTACGGCGAGTACCGCGTTCTTTTCCAGCATGCTTGACGCAGGTCGATAACGGCCGCCTCAACCATCCATAAGTCATCGCTACAGCAGAAAGCCTCCAGACCGGTAATAACAGGTTTGGAGGCTTTTTACATGAGTGTTATAGCCCTTATAAAAACAAACTCATCCCCGGTGCCCCGGCAGGCCGTTCCAGAAATCCGAACTGACTGTAGAAGCCCGATTTCCCCTGGGCGGATGACAACTGAATCCAGCGGATTCCCCGGCTGCGGCAATGACTGATCAGCTGATCCATAACTGCGCGTCCCAGCCCCTGCTTCTGATAAGCCGGAAGCACAATCATATCGCACACATAACACTGGATTACACCATCGGAAACGATCCGGCCGGTAGCCACCAGGAGGTCATCCTCATACACCGTGAGAATATGCCAGCTATTCTTCAGCGCCATGTGCATATGTTCCTTCGTCCAGAGCCTATCTGCATTCCAGCCGGTGGAATGATATAAGCTGTAATACTCATCCATGTCCGGAATATCTGTGCGGTAAGTAAAGCCCACTCCGCTTCCCCCTTAATCACTTCAAACTCTGAACCTGACCATTCAGCTGCTTATTTATTATCTTTCTCAGTATCACTCTCTATTTCAGCTGGTGCGATAGGCGCCTCAACGTCACGGTCCAGCAGTTCCCGGTTCTGTTCACGGTTGCCCTGGCGTATCTGTTCGAAGTGCTCCCGCTCCCGACGCTTAAAGATTCTGCGGAACCAGATCACAACCGCCACAACCACTGCAGCCACGATCAGCACCGGAAGTGCAGCCGCCAGCACAACTACAAGCCACTGGAACATTACAGATAATGCCTTCATGCTGCCCTGCAGCGCCTCCGAAGCGCGTTCACCCAGCGGTCCTTGTTTTTTCACTTGCGTGACGGCGATGCTCTCCTCTGTCTGGTAAAGGCGAAGCTCCACGGTCGAGAAGGATACGTTCTGGTCAATATAACGCATTCTGCCCTTGATCTGTTCGATTTGCTCCTGGATTGCACCCAGCTGGTTGGCAAACTGCACGAGATCTGCCGGTTTGGTCGCTTTTTTCATGAAATCGATATATTGCGTCTCCATCATCTGCTTAGCCTTGAGGCGTGACTCCAGATCCACGTACTCTTCCGAGACATCCTGCCCCTGAATACTTCTCTGCAGCTTCTCATGTTTGACCTTCTCCAGATTGTTCAGAAAAGAAGAGAAGCCCGACGCCGGTACCTTGAGGATGAAGGTTCCGCCCTGTTCATATTCAGACATATTCTCTGAAAATTCAATAATGTAACCGCCTGCCAGTGTAATCATATTCCGTACTTCGGTCTGTGCCGCCCCGTAATCGGCTACCTCCATGTTGAGGTTAGCCTTATAGATCAGCTTTTTGTTCAGCCCTGCCACCACATCGGTTCCCGTGAACCCGGCTGAAGCGTCTGCCGCCTGCTCTGCCCCCGGATTAGGGACCGCAGGATTCGCGCCGCCGCCTTGCACCGTATTCTGATCATTCACAGCCACCGCGGTGGTGGAGTTGAAATTTTCGGTCATTTCCTTCGCTGCCGGCACACTGGCAGCTGAGCCGTCTTCCACTGCCGCCGCGGACTCAGCGGTCATCGCATTATCCGCTGTATCTGCCGCCGAATTGGCATTGTTATTGCCTGCCCCGCAACCTGCCAGAACCACTGCCAACACAATTAAACACAACAAAGAATGCAGACCCCATTTTCGCATGTTCATTCCTCCAAAAGTGTAATGGCGAAAGGCCGTTATATCTATAGATCTCTTCCGCGCTTATACCCTTTGACGTTCCAAAAGCTGGAAGGTTGCAGACAATTAGGAGGATAGCAGCCTTTTTTTGTGTTTTTTCCCATATCGGTAAAAATGCCAAACAGGACCACTCAGCAGCTGAATGATCCCGTTTGCGTAATAGCTCTTTATTTGTTACAATTATAGTGTCTGTAAAAGACAAAAAACACCAAATACCCTCCATTCTCAAGGAATAAGGGTAAGGTGCTGTTCGGACAAGCTCCACCTTGCCGGACAGATCTATTCAATTGCTAACTGATTTATGATGCCAACTACTATAAGAGGAGGTGAACCCTCATGGCAAAAGACGTATTGTGTGCAGTTAACTCCTGTACTTACTGGGCTGAAGAAAACAAATGCAACGCTGAGTCCATCTTCGTTGCTTACCACAGCTCCAAAGAACCTACTCATTCTGAAGAAACAGATTGCAAAACCTTTGAAAGCAAATAAGGTCTGAAGAATATCGAAGGGACCCTCCACGGTTCCTTCTTTTCTTTTTTCATTTTATCAAGAATGATAATTATTATCAAGTGTTTCTTGCAAAAAAAATGAAAATAAATCACTATAACCAGAGTGGATTACCCTGGATATAGTGATTTATTTATGTCAGGCAGCTACCACAGATTAGCAGAAAAGTTTACCGGCTGACTGCCCCGCTCTTCTCCCGTACAAGGACCGCCGCCTTCACCATATTACGCAGTGCGGCTGTGGTCTCTTCCCATCCGCGAGTCTTCAATCCGCAGTCCGGATTAATCCAGAACTGCTGCACATCCAGAGCGCGGAGCGCCCGCTCGATAGCTGAAGTCATCTCCTCTACAACTGGAACCCGCGGACTGTGGATATCATACACTCCGAGTCCGATGCCCTTGTCATATTCCTGCTCCTCGAAGCTGACGATCAGCTCCCCGTGGCTGCGGGAGGTCTCAATCGAGATGACATCGGCATCCATTGCCGAGATCGAACCGATCATGTCGTTGAATTCGCTGTAGCACATATGCGTATGCACCTGAGTCGTATCCTTGACATGATTCGTCGCGATCCGGAACGATTTCACAGCCCAGTTCAGGTAATGCTCGTGATCTCTCGCCTTCAGCGGCAAGCCTTCGCGGATGGCCGGTTCATCGACCTGGATCATCTCAATACCCGCCTCCTCCAGTGCTGTCACCTCATGGCGCAGCGCAAGAGCAATTTGACCTGCTACCGCTTCCCTGCTGAGATCATCACGGACAAAGGACCAGTTCAAGATCGTCACCGGACCTGTCAGCATCCCCTTGACCGGGAGCTTCGTCAGCGACTGGGCATACAGGCTTTCTTTGACCGTCATTGGCTGGATAAAAGCAACATCGGCATAGATAACGGGCGGCTTCACGCAGCGTGAGCCATACGATTGAACCCAGCCGCCCCCGGTGAAGAGATAACCGGCCAGCTTCTCTCCGAAGAATTCGACCATATCCGTCCGCTCGAACTCACCATGTACCAGCACATCCAGCCCTAGCTCCTCCTGAAGGGAGATGGCCTCAGCGATTTGACGCTTGATGAACCCGTCATAACGCTCCTGGGTCCATACCCCCTTGCGCCACTTCAGCCGGGCCTGGCGGACCTCAGCCGTCTGCGGGAAGCTGCCGATGGTGGTTGTCGGCAGCAGCGGCAGACGCCACTTCTCCTGCTGAACCTTCACCCGCTCTGCAAATGGAAGACTGCGGTTGTCCGGCAGCTTCTCCAACGAGCGTACCTGCTCAGCTACATCCTCACGCCCGCGTTCCGGAAGGGCGCGGAATACAGCAAGCACCTCACGGTTTGCGGCCAGCTCCGCTGCATAACGTTCAATCCCCCCGCCTGCAGCTGCCGCAATAAGAACCAGCTCATTAAGCTTCTCATTGGCGAAGGCTAATGCATTCTTGACCGCTGATTTCAGTTTGTCTTCCCCTTCGACTGTAACCGGCACATGCAGCAGGCTCGAGGCGGGCTGAAGAATCAGCTGCTCTTGTGGCACATATTTCTGCAGTTCAGCAACCAGCTCCAGCTTGGCATCTATATCTGAACGCCAGATATTGCGTCCGTCGATAATTCCGGCTGCCAGAGTCTTATCCTGCGGCCAGCCCAGGCGGGCAATGGACTCCAGGTTCTTGCCTCCGTCATGGACGAAATCCAGGCCCAGGCCTTGCACTGGCAATTCCAGCAAGGCCTCCAGCGGCTCGGCAGCTTCGAAATAGGTCTGCACAATAACATTAAGGCCCGGTACTGAAGCGGCGATCTCCCCGTAGATAGTCTTAAGCAATACGATGTCATCTGCCGTTAAGCCCGTTACAATTGCCGGCTCATCGATCTGTACCCAGGCCACGCCTTCCTGCTGCAGCTCCTGCAGCAGCTGCACGTATACCGGCAGGAAGCGGGCAGCAACTACGGCTACTTCGGCAGCCGGGAATCCCTTGGACAGCTTGAGGAAGGTATAGAGCCCCACTATAACAGGCTTGCCTTCTATACCCGCCCGTTCTTTGGCGAACCGGTAGGCAGCAAGCGGCTTATTCTCTGTCAGGACAGGTGTCAGGCTGCCAATCTCAGGCACGATGTAATGATAGTTCGTATTGAACCATTTGGTCATCTCGCAGGCTGTAGCCCCTGCATTGCCGCGGGCCATGGCAAAGTACAGGTCGAGCGGAATATCTCCGCCTTCATAGCCATAACGCGGCGGCACGATGCCGAACATTGCAGCAGTATCCAGCACATGATCATAGAAGGTGAAGTCGCCCACCGGAATCAGCTCTATGCCCGCCTGCTGCTGGGTCTGCAAATGCTGGAGCTGAATTTCTTCCATCTGTGAGCGGAAATTCTGCTCATCTATTTTCCCGGCCCAGTAAGCCTCCAATGTCTTTTTCCATTCGCGGTTCTTGCCGATTCTCGGATAGCCGAGGCTGCTTGTCTTAATTCCTTTGCTCATTTATGTCCGCTCCTCTTGGGTTAAGTTAGGTGCTGCATCCTTAATCTGCTGCCATCTTACTTCACATTTTCTGCGGTCCGCAACAGATTCCGGGGAGTTTGGCTATACAGATTCCTTATAACAAAAGCAAATTCCCCCACAAAGCGGGGCTATAGCTTCGAGGATCACTCATGTGCTTTGCCGGGACCCCGAACATAGTAAAGCCGCACTCTCCATTGAAGGAGGTGCGGCTGTGGCAACCGTGCTGACGGACTCAGAACCAGACCAGATAGACCACACCGGCGAGAATAATCCGGTAGATGGCGAAGGGCAGCAGCTTGATTCTGTTAATCAGCTTCAGGAAGAAACGCATGGACAACAGCGCGAACAGGAAGGCGCTGATAAAGCCGGCGATGAAGAACGGCAGGGCATCCAGCGTGAAGTACTGCCAATTCTTCAGCAGCGAAATCAGGCTCGCTCCGGCCATAATCGGCACAGCCATAATGAAGGTGAAATCGGCAGCCGCGCGGTGGCTCATCCCCAGCAGCACGCCGCCGGAAATCGTCGAGCCGGACCGTGAGAACCCCGGCCACAGGGAGACACACTGGATCAGTCCGACCGATAGCGCCTGCCTATATGTAATCTGGTCAACACTCTCTGTTTTGATGGTTTTGGGTGCAAACCGGTCGGCGCAGATCATAAATATGGCCCCAACGACCAGTCCGATCAATACTGTAGAAGTGGAAAATAAATGCTCATCAATGTAATCCTCGAACAGAAAACCGAAGATTCCGGCGGGAATCAGACCTACGATTACCTGGGCTAACTTCAGACGGCCTTCAGCAGGCGCCTGCGGCTGCCCCTCTGGCACCACCGCCAGTTCCTTGCGGCTGAATTTCTTCAGCCCGAGCAGATCGATGAACCGGTTACGGAAAATGATCACTACAGCAAGGATGGAGCCCAGCTGAATAACAACCTTGAACGTGTTCGCCGTATATTTTCCCAGAAATTCCTGCGACTTAAGCCACATATCATCCACGATGATCATATGACCGGTTGAGGATACCGGAGCAAATTCAGTCAGTCCTTCTACAATTCCCAGTATGATTGCTTTGACAATGGTCAGCAGCTCCATGGTTATCCTCCTTTGTTTGTTGAAAAATTATCCCCGGACCTTGCCGGCATTCAGTCTTTTACGGTAATACAGGAATCCGAGCAACAAAAGTCCTGCAGCAATGATGGCATATACTACACTGGAATAGGTGCCGATAATACCGGCAATATCCTCCCACGACTCTCCAAGCGCGGCCCCCAGCAGCACCAGCAGCACATTCCAGCCTAATGTTCCGATCGTTGTAAACAGCATGAACACGCCGAATTTCATCCCGGACATCCCTGCGGGAATGGAGATCAGACTGCGTACGAGCGGAATCATCCGGCAGAAAAGCACGGTCCAGTAGCCGTATTTGTCAAACCAGGCGTCCGCCTTGCGGATATCCTTCCCGCTGATCCGCAGCAGGCCGCCCCAGCGGTCTACGATCCGCTCCAGTCTGTCCACATCCAGCATCCGTCCGATCCAGTACAGAATCACTGCACCCAGCAGTGAACCGGCGGTTGAAGCGATCAGCACTCCGGGAATCGTCATGTCAGTCGTAGTGGTCATGAATCCGCCGAAGGGGAGAATGACCTCTGAGGGAATGGGCGGAAAAACATTCTCCAGCGCCAGCATCAGAAAGATGCCGAAGTATCCGAACTGCTCCATAAAATCCGTAATCCATGTTTGCATATGCGGGCCTCCTGTTTAGAGCAGATTTTTCTTGAGATTGCGTAAATAACGGCTGCGGATGAAGAAGAAATAGATTCCCTGGGCTGCCAGATATCCGGCCAGCACTGCCCCTGTCTCGGCCGCAATCGACAGATAGAACAGGCGCTGCAGGGCAATGAAAGCAAAGACGCTGTGCAATATGGCCAGCAGCACCGGAACGAAGAACATTAGGGCCAGCTGCTGGGTGACGCTGCGGTCCAGCTCCTGATCGGTGAAGCCCATTTTGGACAACGCAGAATACTGGAAACGGTCATGCTCCAGATCCATGTACAGCCGGAAATACAGGAAGCTTCCTGCCGCGATGAAGAAGACGGTCCCCACCAGGAGGGAAGCAAACAGCATCGTACTGTACAGCGTCCGCTGAATCTCAAACAGTGTTCCGCTGACCACGACAGCGTAATTTGCCTTCTGCTCATAGGCGACCTTGCCGCCGTCCGCAAGACTTGAAGCAATGCCTACCGTCTGGGGGAAATCCTCCATGTAAAAGCCGTAGTACATGTCCTGCTGGACCGGAACTATGGTGTTATAGAGACTGTCGCTAACCACCAGGCCGCTGAAATCTCCTCCGCCCCGCCCGTCCAGCTCCGGCAGCAGATATTCGGCAACCGGCACATACTGTGTGTAGCCAATTTCCCGGATATCTGTTCCCTGCTCCAGTGTATAAGTGGCTTTGACACGCTCACTGATCAGGCTGCGGTCCCGCTGTGAGCCGATCATCACCAGACCGTCGTGTCCTTCAAGCGGAGGTTCAGAGGAATCGAAGCCGGCATATTGGAGAGCCAGCCTGTAGTCGCTGTAAGCCATGAGCGGCAACCGTTCGGTATGGTCCGGTCCGCTCTGCGAGGCCACATCGGCATATTTCACCGGGATCGACAAGGTATCATACGCTAGTCCCAACTGCTTCAGCTCTGACTCGATGCCGTCCAAATCCTGCCTTGCCGTTGAACTGGCCGCTCCGCCTTTGGCGACGTAGCCTACGGCTGCGGGATAATCCAGCTTCAGCTCCCGGGACAGGGTATGGATCGAGGCGAAAACACCCACCGAAGTGAAGGATACCGCCGAGACAATGGTCACCATGAAGAACATCCGCCCGTTATCCTTCCAGCGGTACGATAAACCCGAGAAGGTGATAATCCTCATCCGCTGCCAATAGAAGCGCCGGAATCTTCTCAGCTGTTCCACCACGTATAGACTCAGCTGTGTATAGAACAGGTAGGTACCCACAACCGTGATAGCCACTACCGGGAACATCATTACCTCCACCGTGGTGGCTGTAGTCAGCACTGCCAGCACATAACCGCCCAGCAGCAGCAGAGCGGCGAGCAGCGCCTGCCAGCGGTGAATGCGCGGCTTCGCATCTCCTCTGCGTCCGCCTTGGAACATTCCCCGCGGCGTCTCATTGCCGATAAAAAAGAAGGTGCACAGCGAGATCAGGACGAACAGCAGCACAAAGCTGATAATAGTCAGCACGGGTGCCTGCCAGCTTAGATGGAAATCCAGCGGGGGAATGCCGAGAAAGGCGGAGCCGATCATCAGGAACAGCTTGCCGAGCAGCATCCCGAGCAGTGTGCCGGTGAAGATCGCCGAGCCGCCGATCAGCATATTTTCCAGAAACACCATCTTGTTGAGCTGCTGCTTGGTCATGCCATGCATCAGCAGGATACCGAACTCCAGCTTGCGGGACTGCAGGAAGGAGCCGACAGATACCAGGACAAACAGCGAGCAGAAAACATAGATGATCCCTTCCGCCATCATCATTGTCTTAGCCGCAGTATCCAGAATAAGAGCTCCTGAAATTACCGGATGAAAGATAAACAATGCGCACAGGAAGAAAATCATTACCGAAAAGGCACTGCTGACGAAGTAGGCGGCATACTTGCGCTTGCTCCGGGTTACATTCCTATAGGCGAATTGCCGAAAGGTCATGGCCGGCTCCTCCCAGCAGTGACAGCATGTCGATGATATTCTGGAAGAAGGCGGCTCTGCTGCTGCCCCTGTACATCTCGCTGTAGAAGCGGCCGTCTTTGATAAAAATCACCCGGTGGCAAAAGCTCGCTGCCACCGCGTCATGCGTAACCATCAGCACTGTCGCTCCCTCGGCTTCATTCACTTCAGCCAGCAGCCCCATGACTTCTTCCGACGCCTTGGAATCCAGGCTGCCGGTGGGTTCATCCGCCAGAATCAGCGAAGGGCGGTGGATCATCGCCCGGGCAATCGCTACACGCTGCATCTGGCCGCCGGAGATTTCATAGGTGCGTTTGTGCAGCAGCCCGGCAATGTCCAGCCTGGAGGCCACTTCCGCCAGCCGCTTTTCCATTTCCGCAACGGAACTCCCGCTTAAAGTCAGCGGCAATACTACATTCTCTTCTACCGTGAGCGTGTCCAGTAGATTGAAATGCTGGAATACAAAACCCAGCTCCTTGCGGCGGAACAGCGCCTTCTCTTTACGGCCCAGCAGGTTAGGGTCCCGGCCGCTGATCATTACCTGGCCTGAGGTGGGTTCATCAATCGTCGCGATGACATTGAGCAGCGTGGTTTTGCCGCTGCCGGACGGGCCCATAATTCCGACGAATTCCCCCTTCTCTACGGCGAACCGGATATGGTTCAGCGCGTGAATGGATACCTTGCCTTCATATATTTTGGATAAATTGTGTACGTCTAATAGGGGCAAGGGCTACCGCTCCTCTTTCACCTGGATTGCTTACATTATACAAACTGTAAACTAATGCTGCTATTTCTGAAACTTACAGCTACCTTACAGTATTGTAAGCACAGTTGTAGTTGACAGTTGACAGTGCAGAGATAAGGCCTTATATTTAAATGCATGAGCATGCATGTATTTTTGTGGAGAGCCGATTTGTTACCTAATCCCCCTGCCGCATGCCAATTCCAAGTTAAACGAAGGAGCGCGACGAATAATGAAGGATCTGTTCACCCCCTATGAGATTAAGAGCCTGAAGCTGAAGAACCGGGTAGTTATGCCGCCCATGTGCCAGTATTCGGTCACCAATAAAGATGGAATCGCTACAGATTGGCATTATAACCATTATGTGAGCCGTGCAGTCGGCGGTGCCGGACTGATTATTGTAGAGATGGCTGATGTTGAACCGGATGGCCGTATCACCGACTATGATCTGGGACTCTGGTCCGATGAACAGATCCCTGCTCTGGCTCGTATCGTAGAGGCAAGTCATGTCCACGGCGCCAAAGTAGGTATTCAGGTTGCCCATGCCGGACGCAAGGCCGAGGATGCCGTGCTTCCTGTCTCTTCTTCCGCTATTCCTTTTGACGATAAGTCCACTACTCCGCATGCCTTGACTACGGAAGAAGTGAAAGCTATGGTAGGCAAATTCAAGCTGGGTGTGCAGCGGGCTGTCCAGGCCGGCTTCGATGTCATTGAGCTGCATGGTGCCCACGGCTATCTGATTCACCAGTTCCACTCACCGCTGTCCAACCAGAGAACGGATGAGTACGGACAGGACCGGACGCTGTTCGGCCGGGAAGTGATTGCTGCCGCGAAGAGCGTAATGCCTGAGGGTATGCCGCTGATCATGCGCATTTCCGCGCAGGAATACGTTGAGGGCGGCTACGGGCTTACCGAGAGCCTGGAAATCAGCAGAGCTTATAAGGAAGCCGGAGCGGATATCTTCCACATCAGTGCAGGCGGTGAAGGCCCGATAGCAGCAGCCGGCAGACCGGGCACCCATGCTGCCTATCAGGTGCCGCTGGCCAGAGCTATCAAGCAGGAGCTGAATGTGCCGGTGATCGCCGTCGGCCGGCTGGATGAAGCGGTACTCGCCAATGCGGTCATCGGCAATGAAGAGGCTGATCTCGTAGCGGTTGGACGGGGTATGCTGAGAAATCCTTACTGGACGCTGGAAGCTGGTGTAGTGCTCGGCAAAGATGCTGGCGTTCCCAAGCAGTATGAGTTAGGGTTTCCCCGCGCCGCCAAATAATTGAGCATTCCCTGCGGTGTCCTTCTCTTCTTCCAGATGATATACTAAAGTGAAATTTATATTCATGAATGGCATGCACCGGGAGGATTGAAGACATGAAGAACACCCCTGCAAATGACCTGATAACCAGCTGGTTGTCACTCTCTCATATACAAATGAATGTTGCCGCTGCACTTGAATCAAAGCTGGTGGAGAACTATCAGTTATCGCTCAAGGAGTTCTACGTACTGCTGTTTCTGTCCGAGGCACCCGAGAAGAAGCTGAAGCTCCAGCAGCTTGAGTCCATGGTCGGGCTGAGCCAGAGCGCCGTATCCCGGCTGGTCAGCCGGTTCGAAGCCAAAGGCTGCGGCGCGCTGGAGCGCAAGGTCTGTGATGATGACCGCAGAAGCATCTATACCTCTTTGACTGACATCGGTCAGAATAAGGTCGACCGGGCGCAGGTGACCGTTAATGAAGTGCTGCAGGAAGCCTTTCCTGTAGACGATATACAGCAACTGCTGGAACAGCTTGTGCAGCTGAAACAGCAATAGACCCGGGCAGAGCGCCTGCCGGGTGAACCCGCCGTCCCTTACAGGGGCGGCGGGTTTTTGATATGCACCGAACCTCATCCGCCCATTGAGCATACAACGTACTAAACGAAGAATAGCGGGGTGTACGCATGTTGTTCACGGTTATGCAGCTGATTGGCGGTATTATTCTCTCTGTAGGCTGGATTCCACAAATTCTGCAAATCATCAAGACCCGGTCTGTCGCAGACCTTAGCCTGAAGTCCTACCTGCTGATGCTGCTGGGCATCGCCCTTATGGAAGCCTATGCGGTTAACCTGGCCGCTCAGGGGGTCGGGCTTGCTTTTCTGATTACCAATACCCTGTCGCTGGCGGTCGTATCAACGGTCGTCCTCCTGATTATCCGCTACCGGGCCGGCAGCAGGTAGAGCCGAACCGCCTCCCGCTTGTATCAAAATATAATCCGCACTGCCGTCCCCTTGCCCACCTCCGAGGTAATCTCCACCTCATGCTCCAGCTTGCCGCAGATCTGCTTCACCAGATACAGCCCCATGCCGGTGGATTCCTGAAAGCTGCGCCCGTTGACGCCGGTAAAATAAGGATCGAATACCCGCGGCAGGTCACCCGGAGGGATGCCCACGCCTTCATCGCGCACCTCCAGCACAGCCCTGCCCTGCTCCTCTAAATACCCGTGGAAATGCACAAACTTCCCCTCCTCCACTGTATAGCGCAGGGCATTGGTTATCAGCTGGGTTATGACGAAGGACAGCCATTTCTCGTCCGAGGTAATCGAAATCCCGCTCTCCACAGAAATCACCGGAAACACCCGCTTACGGATGAACAGCCGTTTCTGTTCCGAGGTCACGCTCCGCACCACGGCCGAGAGCTCCAGCCGCTCGACATAGAAATCATGTTCAAAGGTATCCAGCCGGGCGGTGTAGAGCACCGTTTCCAGCCCTTTCTTCAGCCGGTCCAGCTCATCGCCGATGGCCGTGAACGGAGGTCCGTCTTTATCCTGTATCATCAGATGAATCACCGAAAGCGGCGTCTTCATGCCATGTACCCACTGGTTGATGAAGTGAATATGCTCCTCCAGCTTGTGGCGGTAGTTGTGCAGGTCGTTCTGGTACAGACGGAACTGCTGGGCCAGCAGCATACGCAGACTCCCGGCCAAAGGTGTATTCTGCGCCGGCCCGCCGGATTCCTCGAGCGATACCGGCACCGTCATAAGCCGCTCATAGAATGTACGGTTTGTGAGATACCTGTAGGCAAGATAACCCAGCAGCAGAATTGTACTGAGCAGCGCCGCGTACAGGCTCACCGTCACTCCGCTTCCCCCGTCCAGCCGGTAGACCAGCGTGATCATCATAAGCTGGGCCAGATAGACGATGATCAAAGGCGATTGTTCCCGTATGAACAGCTTCATGTTACCCCTCCTCCCAATTCCCGGTGAGCCTGTACCCTTGACCGCGCACCGTCTGCAGTCCCTCCATAATATCCAGCGCAGCCAGCTTCTTGCGTACCCGGGTTACATAGACGTTCAGCGTGTTGTCATCCACAAAAGCTTCGGTATCCCAAATCTTCTCCAGCAGCCGGTCACGCGTAACGAGGGTACCGGATTTCTGCATCAGCTCATCGAGAATCTTGGCCTCGGTGTGGCTCAGGTCGATTCTGGCCCCGCCCCGCGTCAGGATCAGCCGTTCTACATCCAGCATCAGTCCCGAGACGGTGAGGCTGCGTTCCGTGCCGCCCCCGGCATAGGAGCCATAAGCGCGGCGCAGGTGGCTTTTGATTTTGGCCATCGCAATCTCGTAATCAAAGGGTTTCGTAATATAATCATCCGCGCCATTCTCCAGCGCCATGACCTGATCCATCTTCCCGTCGCGTGCGGAGATGAACAGAATGGGACAGGTTGAGACCGCACGGATCTGGCGGCACCAATAATATCCGTCGAATTTGGGCAGGTTCACATCCAGCAGCACCAGCTGCGGGGCGAACGCCTCGAACTCGGTCCGTACCGCTTCAAAATCATGCACCGCCCGTGTTTCGTATCCAAACTTATGTAAGTAGTCCTGGAGCAGGGTTACCAGTCCCTTGTCATCCTCAATGATAAATATTTTGAACATCATAGCCCTCCGGTTGCCGCCTTAGGTAGTCTAAGGGGTTTGCCCCATAATATATACAGTACCTGCGTTCCAGTCAAATCTGCGGTATACTTTCCGGGAAGCGGTGAATGCCAGTGCAATTCCTGTTTCGAAAAAACAACGGGCTTAACGACCGTTACGGAGGTACACCGTATGAAGCAAAACAAATATGATGAGGCCAGCTTTTTTGAAAATTACAGCCGGATGCCGCGCTCCACAGGCGGACTTGAGTCCGCCGGAGAATGGGGGACTTTCCGCACGCTGCTGCCTGACCTGCAGGGTCAGCGGGTACTGGATCTGGGCTGCGGCTTCGGCTGGCACTGCCGGTATGCCCGTGAGCAAGGGGCCGTATCTGTAGTGGGCATCGATCTTTCTGCGAATATGCTGGAGCGGGCCAGGGCAATGACCCGCGATCCGAAGATTGAATACCTCCAGCTGGCAATTGAAGATGCCGCTTTCGGTGCGGATGAATTCGATACGGTCATCAGTTCACTTGCCATTCACTATGTAGAGGATTTCGCCAGCCTCTGCCGCCAGGTCTACTATTGCCTGAAGCCTGGCGGAGCCTTCGTGTTCTCGGTCGAGCATCCCATCTTCACCGCGCTCGCCGCGCAGGATTGGCATTACGGTACTGAAGGCGGGAAGCAGCATTGGCCTGTTGACAATTATCATCTCGAAGGACCGAGGCAAGCCAATTTCCTTGATCATGCAGTCACGAAGTACCACCGTAATGTTGCTACCTACATTAATACGCTGATCGGTTCCGGCTTCACCCTGACCCGGATCTCCGAGCTGCAGCCGACTGCGGATATGCTGGAGAAGAACGCAGCCTGGCTGGAGGAAACCCGGCGCCCGATGTTCCTGCTGCTGTCTGCGGTGAAGAATTAGCCGGTATAGCGTTTGAGAAACAAAATTGCTTCGAGGGCGAGGCAGGGTGGAGCTTTGAGGGTGAGACAGGATGGAGCCTCGAGGGCGCGGCCGGGTGGAGCTTCGAGGGCGAGTCGGAGCTTAGTATGCGCGCATTTGCTCCTTAGGAGGCCGGTGGGTTCTTCATAACTCACTCATCAGCTTGTGGGGAGGACTGAGATTCCGTTATTTGTGCAAATCGGGTGATTTCACAGGGCAAGCGGACTCAGATTCCGTTATGGGTCAGGTTATCCCTCCTTTTGAGCTGAAATGAACAGGATAACGGAATCTCAGTCCGTTTCAGCTGCAAAAGAAGGTCTTTCCGGGAAATAGGGGCCTCTCAGTCCGCTTCCCTCCGCAGACCAAACAGCCGCCTGCCGGGAATCCGGTGTGGCGGCTGTTGCACTTACCAGGGAATCCCGTGAAGCTGCGGCTGCATTCCGGGGAATCCGGCGAGGCGGCTGTTGCACTTACCGGGGAATCCCGTGAAGCACCTGCTGCAGTCCGCGGAACCCTGCGAGGCGGCAAATTGTTACGGTAGAATTTGGATTGCCGGCTTATTTCATCGCCGCTCCATTTACTTGCCGTCCAGCAGATTGCCCAACCCGCCGAGGATGCTGCCCTCTTCCTTGCGCCCGGAAGGTCCGGCGGCCGACAGAATACGGTCAGCCATCCGGCTGAACGGCAGCGACTGCACCCACACCTTGCCCGGTCCGCGCAGGGTGGCGAAGAACAGGCCTTCGCCGCCGAAGAGCGCAGTCTTCACACCTTTGACCATCTCGATATTATAATCGACAGAGGATGTCATGGCGACGAGACAGCCGGTGTCGAGCTTGATGGTCTCTCCAGGCTGCAGCGTCCGCTCCAGCACATGACCTCCGGAGTGAACGAAGGAGAGTCCGTCTCCTTCGAGCTTTTGCATGATGAAGCCTTCACCGCCGAAGAAGCCCGCCCCCAGCCTGCGCTGGAATTCAATGCCGATCGACACGCCTTTGGCTGCGCAGAGGAAGGAATCCTTCTGGCAGATGATTTTGCCGCCGTATTGCTGAAGATCCAGCGGAATAATCTTGCCCGGGTACGGAGCGGCAAAGGTTACGCTCTTGCGTCCATATGCCCCGCTGTGCGTGAAAACGGTCATGAACAGGCTTTCCCCGGTCAGCAGCCGTTTGCCTGCACCCTTCAGCATGCCCATCAGTCCGCCTCCGCCCCGCGAGTTGCCGCTGCCGTCACCAAAGATCGTCTCCATCGTAATCTCCGGGTCCATCATCATGAAGCTGCCCGCTTCGGCGATCACGCTCTCCCCCGGGTCAAGCTGCACCTCCACACACTGAATTTCCTCACCCATAATCGCATAGTCAATTTCGTGAGCACTCATTCCCTTACATCCTCCCTCTACATTCTGAGCATAGTGTAACCTCGGGCCTTGCAGTTTGGAATGAAATATATACGCGCGCTCACACCTCACGGTTTCAGTATCCGGGGACACCCGGGAGGTGAATGTGCGAAATGTGGCGCAAACGAAGAAGTACACATTTTACCGAAAACAAATTAACAGTGGATGATATGCAAAAATGTTGCAGATATTACAACTTCGATTCGCTAATGCCGGGGTGTGCGGAAGGATTGTTGTATGAAATACAAGAATCCTCTCGGTAATCGGCTTGGAGGGGGCAGAATGCTGCATTTCATACAACAATTTCCGGCTACGGTCGAACGGGCGGAATGTTGTATTCTGTGCAGGATTTCTCAAAAAAAAAGACCAGCTGGACTAAAGTCCGCTGACCTTTCATCATCCCCGTATAGGGGTTCACATTGCATTGTTCACATTCACCGTGCCATCCTGAGTCTTGGCTAGTGGAGATGGAATCTTCGGAGCCTTGACCAGCTTCGGTCTGCCCAGAGAGGTTGTAAAAGTAATCACATATCCGGCCACAACTACAGCCATCACTGTGTACAGGGTCTCTCTTAACGGCATATAGAAGAGGGACAATGCCAGAACAATTACATCCATCAGGATAAATACGGTTCCTACCTTAATTCCTTTCCATTCACTGATCAGCAGCGACAGAATATCGTCCCCGCCGCTCGCCCCGCCGCCTCGCAGGACCATACCTGCTCCTAGACCTGTCAGTACACCTGACAACAATGCCGCAAGCGGCAAGTTATCCTGCAGATCAATAACCCATCCGGAATAGCGTTCCATCAGTCCGTAGAATACCGTGAAGGCTGCTACAGAGATGAAGGTGTTTACCACGAACGATTTTCCTTTGAATATGATTGCGATTAAGAGTACTGGAATGTCTAAAATCAGGATCGATAGTGATGGTGAAATCCCCAGCACATATTTGCCGAGCAGCGACAGCCCTACGAACCCGCCCTCAGTCAAATGGTTCTGATAATTGATGTGATAATACGTAAATGCAAGCAATAGTGTTCCGGACAAAATAACGGCTAATCGGAGCGGCATACTCATGCCACTGTCTTGTTTCCTCATACTCGGTCTCCCCTTATCGTAAATGGCGGCTAGACGTCCCACCAGCCTCTACGAGGGGTTAAACCGGAGGTGTTGCTCCTTCGCATACAATACTCCCTTCCCTCATAGAGGCGGCCATCGTCAATTAACAACGGTACTCGCACATTCTACAGGGAAGCTAAGTATAAGACAGATCATAACGTTTCCAAATCGTCCTTTGGGGAATCGTCCTTCGGGGACACATGGTATCCTGATCCTTTCTTTAGTTTGATATGTTCTGAATAGATTATACCACGCGGAAGGGGCAGTCTAAACAGTTTCCATTAAAAATAAGCAATCAGCCCTGATTCCGCAGCAAACGGTTGACAGTTTCCCGGCGTACACCTATTAATTGCCCGATCTCTTCCTGTGTCAGCAGATCTGTCAGCTGTGCGCCATGAGAGTATTCGTTCAGCCAGCGGGTCAGCAGCGCCATGCGTTCCCCGGGCGTTCCGACTGTAAGATGGTCGAGCCGTGTCTGCATGAACCGCACCTTCTCCTGGAGCAGAAGCGCGATCTCCATCACCTTCTCAGGGTCCTCCCGCAGCTCCCGGTACCATTCCGCAGCGGGAATGAGCTCGACCTCACTTTTCATCATCGCCACCGCTGTTCCATGCGCCTCCTTCGGCGAAATGAGGGAATGATGGGGAACTGTCTCACCCGGATACAGCAGGTTGAACAGCACCATGTTCCCGTTCTCATGCAGTCTTGTCACCTTGAACAGTCCGCTTTTCACCCGGTACAGGTTCTGGCCGCCGTCACCCTGACGGAACAAGACTTCCCCTTTGTGCAGAATCATTTCGCATTCTCCTTTGCCTTCTCTTTATATATATTTTTAATTATACCGAAATACGACATTGAATTCTCCCCCACTTAGCTAACGCTTGAAGTGGCGGATTCTTGCGAACAGAAGAGTACCCTCTTCTTATGGAGCAAGCGATCCCTGCGTTCCCGCAGTTTTACATTTTTGACGCAAGTGAAATGTTGAATTCTATCGTTTGGTTAGGTGGCGGTTAAACCGCTACTTGTTCAATATTGTGAGCGGCGTTTTCGTCACGGTCATGGATCGTCCCGCAGGCTGTACATGTCCATTCCCGAACGGACAGGTTCTTCACCTCGGGGTGGATCGTGCCACACACATGGCAACGCTGACTGGTCGGCTCAAACGTGTCGGCGATCCGAAGATTTCGTCCATACCATTTCGCTTTATACGTCAGCTGTCGCACCCACTCGCCCCAAGACGCATCAGCAATGGATTTTGAAAGCTTGGGGTTCTGAATCATATTCGCCACACGCAGATGTTCGATACTAATCGTTTGGTTTTCACGAATCAGTCTCGTGGTCAGCTTGTGGAGGAAGTCATTTCGTTTATTGGCAATGCGTTCGTGAATACGAGCGATATGCTGCCTTGCTTTCTTCCAGTTGGAGCCGCCCGGAGTACGCCGAGCCATCCGCCGCTGCCAAAGCGCCAGCTTTTTCTCGTATTGACGGTAAAAGCGAGGATTGGCGATATGTTCCCCGTTTGAGCATACTGCATATTCTTTCAAGCCTAAGTCGATGCCAATAGGTGTATCCACTTGGGGCAGAGGGTTCTTTTGAACTTCGCAAACGAGCGAAACGAAAAATTTCCCGCTGGCGTTTTTACGAACGGTAGCGGACAATATCCGGCCTTCCAGCTTCCGGGAGTTTGCAAAACGTATCCAGCCGAGTTTTGGGAGCTTCAAGCGACTGCCCTCCATGGCGATATTCCCGTTGGTGAATTTGGTCGTGTAACTTTGAATCGGATGCTTTCGGCTCTTGAAGCGTGGCGCTTGATTTTGCTTCTTGAAAAAACGATCAAAGCTATCCGCCACATGACGGGCAGCCGACTGCAAAGCGATGCTATCGACTTCTTTCAGCCAGTCGTATTGTGCTTTTAAACCGGGGAGTTGTGTTGCACAAGCGTGATAAGACAAGCCTTTTCCCGTTTCCACATACCTTTGATTCCAAGCTTCCAAGAAGTAATTGAACACAAAACGGCAGCAGCCAAACATTCGACGAATGAGTTGCTTTTGCTCTGTATTGGGGTAGATCCGATATTTATAGGCTTGATGAACCAGGGGTTTCGAAGAAACCTCCTGCGCAGACACGAGCATGTGCAACACCTCCTTTTAGTGATCTCATTCATATTATAGCACATATGTTCGTCTTGAAATCGAAAACTGCTGATTCATCCCCACCCTATCGAGGGTGGAGTATTCTCAGCTTTTTTAGATAAAATGGAGCGTGCAAACAAAGAAACCGTATGAATGCAGAATGTTGCTCTGCTTCCATACGGTTCAGGACAGGAATGATTACGTTACTTCAATGCGAGCGGCTTCTTCCAGAGACCCAGCATCAGTCCGGAAATAACGGAGCCGATCAGTACAGCCAGCAGGAACAGCAGCGCGCTGCTGGATAAGAAGGCTACGAACACGCCTCCATGCGGCGCAGGAACATTGATATTCCACAGCTGGGTCAGTCCGCCGGCTACAGCTGAACCCACGATACAGGAAGTAAGCACACGCAGCGGATCTGCTGCAGCAAACGGAATGGCACCTTCGGTGATGAACGACAAGCCCAGCACGTAGTTGGTTAATCCGGATTTGCGTTCCGTCTCTGTAAATTTATTCTTAAAGAACGTAGTGGCCAGCGCGATCGCCAGCGGAGGCACCATCCCTCCGGCCATAACAGCGGCCATCATCAAGCCGTTCGTGTTGCCGCTTGAGGTGAACACACCGATAGCAAAGGTGTATGCTGCTTTATTGAACGGACCGCCCATATCGATGGCCATCATACCGCCAAGCACCAATCCCAGCAGTACTTTATTGCCTGTACCCAGATGGTTAAGCGCATCGATCATACCTTCATTGATCCAGCTGAATACCGGATTGAACAGATAGAACATAACTGCGCCGGTAATAAGCAAGCTTAATACCGGATACAGGAGAATCGGTTTCAGACCGTCAAGGGTACGCGGCAGGCCAGAGAAGGCTTTGCGGAGCATAACAACCACATAACCGGCCAGGAAACCGGCAGCCAGGCCGCCCAGGAAACCCGCATTGGCATTCAGGGCCATGATCCCGCCGACCATACCAGGCATCAGTGCCGGGCGGTCGCCGATGCTAAGTGCGATAAATCCGGCCAGGATTGGAATCAGGAAGTGGAACGCCCCGTCTCCGCCGCCGATCGTCTGCAGCAGCTTCACCAGCGGATTATCGACACTGGCTACCTGTTCAATCAGGAACGAGATCGCCAGCAGAATCCCGCCGCCTACTACGAACGGCAGCATGTGGGAGATGCCGTTCATCAGGTCTTTATAAATCTTGCTTCCGATTGTACCGGACTTCGCCGATTCGGCACCATCCTCATTACGGCCGGAGCTGCGGTAGATTGGCGCATTGCCTTGGACCGCGATGCGGATTAATTCCTCTGACTTGCGGATTCCATCGCTTACCGGACGCTGAAGTACAGGCTTGCCGTTGAAGCGGTCCATCTCCACGTTCTTGTCTGCAGCGATAATAACTCCGCTCGCCCGGGCAATCTCATCCGCAGTCAGCACATTCTGCGCACCTTCAGAACCATTCGTTTCTACACGGATGTTAACTCCCATCTCTTTGGCTTTCTTCTTCAGGGCATCTTCAGCCATGAAGGTATGGGCAATTCCCGTAGGACATGCTGTCACAGCCACAACAAAGCTCTGCGAATCCGGGTTCCCGGTGATCATCCGTGCAGGTTCAGCCTGCGGCGCCGCTGTCTTCCGGGCTTCTTGCTCCGCAGCTGCCTTAGCTTCCGCTTCCGCCTGAGCTTCGGCCTCAGCTTGCTTGGCATCGAACAAGCGCGTTACCTCAGCAGGAGTCTTGGCACTCATGAGCTGTTCGATGAATTCGCTTTCAATGAGCAGCCTTGATAACGCAGCTAGTGTGCGCAGGTGCATATTTCCAGCTCCGTCCGGCGCAGCGATCATGAAGAACAAATGAGCCGGCGCTTCATCCAGGGAAGCAAAATCGAGTCCGGCGCTGCTCTTGGCAAACACAACCGTCGCTTCCTTCACAGCTTTGGTCTTGGCATGAGGCATGGCGATGCCCCCGCCGATTCCGGTGCTGGACTGGGCTTCACGGTCCAGTATTTTTTCTTTGAACAGCTTCACGTCATTAATGCGTCCACTGGCCGCAAGGCTGGCAATCAGTTCGTCGATCGCCGCTTCCTTCGTTGTAGCCTGCAGCTCCATAATCATAGTTTCCTGTATCATTAAATCTGTAATTTTCATTAATCTCAACTCCCCGTTTTACTTAAAATCTTTTATTATCTCGTTTACAGCTGGGAAATTACAACGAGCGGCCGAAGCTGTTCTATCTTCTGTCTGTCTGCCAGATCGTCCGAGAATGCCGTTGCGCTTCCTGAGGCGACGCCGGCACGGAATGCCTCCAGCACATCTCCGGTCAGCGACAAGGTCCCCACAAACCCGGCGATCATGGAATCTCCAGCACCTACTGAATTCTTCACCTGCCCCGCAGGAGCAGCCGCATGGTAGACACCTTGCTCCGAAATAAACAATGCGCCTTCACCGGCCATCGATACCAGCACATGCCTGGCCCCCGCTTCCAGCAGCTTACGCCCGTAGGTGATAATCTCCGCCCTGGTGCTGATCTGAGCGCCGAACAGCTCTGCCAGCTCATGGTGATTCGGTTTGACAAGCAGCGGTCCCAAGGGCAACGCGTCTTTCAGCGCCTGTCCCGTTGTGTCAATTACAAACTCTGCCCCCTTCTGTTTGCATACTGCGATCAGCCTGCTATAGAAATCTCCGCCAAGTGACGGTGGAGTACTTCCCGACAGAATAACAACATCCCCCTGCTTCAGGGCATCCAGCTTGTGCAGCAGAGAAGCGGTCTCGGGCTGCGAAATCTCCGGTCCGGCTCCGTTAATTTCCGTCTCTTCCCCGGCTTTCAGCTTGATATTGATCCGGGTATCATCCGCTATATGAACGAAATCACTTGCAATCATCTCCTGGCGCAGCCACTGTTCAATATATCCGCCCGTAAAACCGCCAAGGAATCCGGTTGCCGTATTCTCGACCCCCAGCTGCTTCAGTACGCGGGATACATTGATTCCTTTCCCTCCGGGCAGCTTCATATCCCGTTTCATCCGGTTTAACCCGCCTAGTGTAAACTCTTCAACCTCCACGATATAATCGACGGAAGGATTAAGTGTCACTGTATAAATCATCATTTATCCCTCATTTATAATGTTTGTCTTCTTAACACACTCACACCAATGTATAATCAACGTCCATCTTCTCCAGCTCCCGGCGGAAGTTATCCGGCGTATCCGTATCAAGAATGCAGTGATCCATCTCCTGCAGATCCGCCACTTTACAAAAGGAGATTTGCCCGATCTTGCTATGGTCTGCGAGCAGAATGGTCTGCTTTGCGACAGCAATCATTTTACGCTTGGTTGCAGCCTCCAGCATATTCGGAGTCGTGATGCCCTCACGTATATCCAGCCCGTTGGTTCCAAGGAAGGCTTTATCTACCCGAACCATATCCAGTGAGCGTTCTGTCATCGGTCCGACAAAAGCCATCGTGTCCGGCCGCAGCATTCCGCCTGTAATCGAAACTTCGATATGGCGGCAATCCTTCAGCTCATTAAGCGCCATAATCGAGTTGGTGATGACCTTGAGATTACGGAATGATTTCAGCGCCCGGGCAATATGCAGCGTAGTCGTTCCGCCATCCAGAAGAATAGCATCGCCTTCCTCAATCATCTCCACGGCCTTGCGGGCAATCCGCAGCTTCTCATCAAGGAACCGGTCTTCCTTATCCGGAACAGCCGCTTCAAAGTTCACACTCTGCAGGGATACCGCCCCGCCATGCGTACGTTTCAGCAGCCGTGCTTCCTCAAGCTCCTTGAGATCGCGGCGGACCGTTGATTCTGAGACGGACAGCTCCTGGCTCAGCTCCTGAACAGATGCTCTTGTATGGTTCTCAATAAACTGCAGAATACTCAGCTTCCGTTCTTCTTCAAACATGCGCTTCACTCCTCGGACTTGCAGCACGTGCTGCCGGATTCCTTTTATACACAATCGTCTATTTGTGTTCGGGCTTATTGTTAATTGAATTTGAATAAAAGCTCATTTGTGACTGATATTGATCATTTCTGCTCATTTATGATTGTAACAGCGTTTTCATAAACTGTAAAGTGCTTTTTTATCCGCTTATTTTTCACGAAAAAAGCTTATAATATCCCTTATACAGTGGCTTTTTCCGTTATCCGCTGATCGAATGGTTGCATGGATGCTCATCTCTGCTCATTTCATCCTGATAGGGTCAAATAGCGGCAGCAGCAAATAACCACCCGAACGCCTATTTCACAAACGCGGTCAGCAACATATTTTATATTACATATGGGGAAAAGCGGGTGAACAGGAGATGGCCTATAACAATAATAATTATGGATCCGGCTATACAGGCGGTAACAACAATAACACTAGCGGAGGTGCGGGCAAATCCTCCCCTGCAGAAGCTGAAGAACTCAGTGCCGAAGACTATGCAATCATTGCCGCAGGTTTTGGGGCATTAGGTGAAATCTTTGCTTTTCTCTCCCTGGTCAAAGCCAAACAGGTCACCAAAGAAACCGGAGGACAGGCAGGCTTTGAAGTGGACCCTATTCTATTCGTACAATCACGAAAAAAAAAAGCAGCCAGACGAAAATCCCGCCGGCCGCGTTGATATATTCTTTTGCTTATGAAATCTTCAAAGGCAGAACCTGATGCTTGGCGAATATAGAGTCCACCTTCTCGCGCTGCTCCTCCTCATCAAGAAAGACAATGACTATAATATGCTCCTGCTCGGCATGTCTGGCATAAGCCTCCGCATCCTCCTGCGGAATGCCAATACCGATCAGACTTACTGTAAGACCATCCGTTTCAATATCGGCTCCAGCCAGTTTGCGTGCAGCCGGACCCGCAGCCACAGCAGTATCGGCCAGCATATCGAGTCCCACCCCTAACCCGCGGGCTGTACCGAACAAGCCCTCATTGCCTTCCCCGCTCTGCGTAGCACCAATTCCGGTATCGTGGCTGATGATCTCCAGCGTATTTTTCTGCTTCGTGACTGCAGATATATTCTTCGATTTGATTCCATTCTCTTTCAATTCCCCAATCGCCAGTGCAGCATCGCTCCGATGTCCAAAAATCCCGAGCACCAATGTAGGCATCCCACATCCCTCCTGTTATTGCGATATTACCACTCTGCCTGCAGCTTGAACCTGACGGGAAGTCTCGGCGATAGTGAATCATTCTCTCCTAATTCGGTTATAAAGATAGAATCAGGCAAATGATATACAGCAGTCTTTTAAAATAAGATAGAACGCTGCTGCTCCTGATGCGTATACATAAACATAATTCAAGAGATTGGGGGGGCTGCTGTGCTTCAAAGCAAATATTTCCGGACATGCCTGGCCATTATCGCCTTTTTGACGATACTGTATCTGGGTTCCAAAGTTATTTTCCTATTTACGCCGCTCGTATCCATCTTTAATCTGCTGCTTGTGCCAATGATGCTGTCGGGCTTCATGTATTATCTGCTCCGCCCGCTCGTCAACTTCCTGGAGACCAAAAAACTTGGACGTGCACTCTCGATTCTCCTAATCTATCTCGTCTTCATCGGTTTGTTCGTACTGTTCTGGGTGCTGGTCTGGCCGACCCTGCGTGAGCAAATACAGAATTTCATCGACAATACGCCGTATTTGGTAGAGGGGCTGCAGAATCAGTTCAACAAAATCCAGAATGATCCGTCCTTCTCACGTTTCTTCAAAGGCGATACCGATTTAACAACAAGGCTTACAGAGTACGTGAATAGCGCTATCACTTGGGTGACTAATTCCATGTCCAACCTGATCGGTGTCATCTCCAGCATTGTAGTAGTCATTGCTACATTGCCGATTATTCTCTATTACATGCTGAAGGATGGATATAAGCTGTCACCGATTCTTCAAGGCCTGATTCCAAGAAAGTACCGCAAGGAAGGCCAGGATATGCTGAAGGATATCGACAGTGCGCTAAGCGGCTTCATTGTTACGCGCGTCCTGCTGAATGTGGTGCTGGGCATCATGCTCTACATCGGATTTCTGTTTATCGGCCTGCCGTATTCACTACTGCTAGCCGTTATTTCCATTCCGCTTAACTTCATTCCTTATGTCGGCTCATTGCTGGCAGCGATTCCGGTGATTATCGTAGGATTCATTGAATCCCCTTCAATGGCACTCTGGTCTCTGATCATCATCGTCGTTGCCCAGCAGATTCAGGACAATGTGCTGTCACCGATTATCTATGGTAAATCCCTGGATGTACATCCGCTGACAACCGTTGTGCTTGTCCTGATAGGCGGCGACTTCTTCGGCATTATCGGTGTGCTCATTGCGCTGCCTGTATATATGATTCTCAAAATCCTCTTCCTGCGGATTTATGAAATCATTATCGCTGAGCGTGAGGATGATCCGGGCGGTCCCGGGCCTATAGCACCGGCAGGGATTGAGGTTGAGATTGTTAAGGAAGAGCAGTTGTAGTTCAGTTGTAGTTCAGTTGTAGTTCAGTTGTAGTTGAGTTAAACCTGCTTTGAGCGTTAAATTTCAAGACTGAATTCGCCCAAAGGGCGCGTCCGGCTGGAGCCGATGGGGCCTGTGCAAGCTAATACAAGCTCATACAGGCCATGAAGCTTATAAGGCAAGCACACATCGCTCCACTCAGACTATCGCTGGGGTAGCATCCGGTAGAATCAAGAGCACTAATGCCCTTCATTTGCTCATTTGTGGCGCATCCGGTGGAATCAAGAGCACTAATGCCCTTCATTTGCTCATTTGGTCCGCATCCGGTGGAATCAAGAGCACTAATGCTCCTCATTTGCTCATTTGGTCCGCATCCGGTGGAATCAAGAGCACTAATGCTCCTCATTTGCTCATTTGGTCCGCATGCGGCGGGATCAGAGGGATTTATCCCTTTAATTTCCCCATTCCGCCCACTTTCGGCGGGATCAGAGGGATTTATCCCTTAAATTTTCCCGTTCCGCTCACTTTCGGCGGGATTAAAGGGATTTCTAAACTAAGAATTAATTCATCCTCCAGACAGATCTGCCCTAATTCCAAAGAATCTTATCCATAACTATTACGCAGATCTTATCCACAACAGTCAAACATCATATTATCCAAATAACAAAAACAAAAAAACGGGCAAATCTCTAAATAAGAGGTTTGCCCGTTTTGCTGTACCTTCCGAAGCCTTCCGTTCCGCTATCTCAGCCCCGCAGAGAGCGCACCACAAAAATGTGATTGCCCTTCAGCAGGTTCTGCCCGTCGCGGAGCGTAACTGAACCCTTGGTGTGCGCTACGATGGTCGTATTGAGGGCAACCAGCTGATCGCCTTTCCAGATGGTGACCGCCGACTTGAAATATACCGCGTTGTCAAACTGCTGGCGTTCCCTCATCACGTACCCGACGGAATGGAGGACCGGGGGCAATGCCCTCTCCTTGGGAGCCAATGCCTTGATGAACACAATGTCACGAAAAGGGACGGCAATCTCCTGATGTCCGATTACGGCTACTGAAGCTGCAGGGTCCCATCTGCGCAGCACGCCTTTCATGATCGTATATGGCTCTTCTCCGCAGTACATAATGACCGGTCTGCCTACCCAATGCTTCATGGCTCCACCCCCTTCGCTGTGTCCGTGCTACTTATACATTCGGTATGGACCAATCGATTCCTGTAAGCCCGTGCGACTCCAGATAGGAGTTAGCCTGTGAGAACGGATGGCTGCCGAGAAATCCGCGGTGGGCCGAGAACGGACTTGGATGCGGAGACTGAATAACCTTATGTCTGCTGCGGTCAATCGAAGCCCCTTTGAGCTGGGCATGACTGCCCCACAGGATGAACACCATCGGTTCTGTCCGTTCATTCAGCTTCTCCATGATGGCATCTGTAAATGTCTCCCAGCCCAGGCCTTTATGCGAGTTCGGCTGGCCTTCACGTACGGTCAGCACTGCGTTAAGCATCAGCACCCCTTCTTCTGCCCAGTGGAGCAGAGAACCATGGTTCGGTACAGGTACGCCCAGATCATTATGCAGCTCGGTATAAATATTGCGCAGTGACGGAGGAATCCGCACTCCCGGCTCGACCGAGAAACTCAGGCCATGAGCCTGTCCCGCCCCATGATAGGGGTCCTGACCCAGAATGACCACCCGGGTCTTGCTGTAAGGCGTCAGCTTCAGCGCTGAGAACAGCTTGTCTTTTGGCGGATAGACTGTATATTGCTTATATTCACGTGCCAGCGCATAACGCAGCTCTTCAAAATAGGGCTTATGCGTTTCTTCCTGCAGAACCTCATCCCAATCATTGCCGAACATCCCGTTCTCCTCCTGCTTGCTTCCCTGTAGTATTCATTCATTACCTGTTATTAACCAGATCCCGCAAAATTTATTTGCGCCCGTAATCTGCTTTGATCTCGCCCCATACCTTAGTCTGCCATTTCAGCACCTTATTCTCATATGTATGGCTGCGCAGCCAGCTCTCCGCCCGGTCAATCAGCGTCCAGATTTCCTCTGTGGAAGCATCCCGGGGCAGGGTAGTAGCGACCTTCTTCTGCTTCACCCACTTCATCGCATTCACGGAGTCGGTATAGACCGTACGGCTGCTGCCTTCCTTCTTAAGCAGAGCCAGCGCATGGACAATCGCCAGAAATTCCCCGAGGTTATTCGTACCCTTACTGATTGGACCGCAGGAAAAAATAATGTCACCGGTCTGCGTGTCTACGCCTTTGTATTCTACCGGTCCGGGATTGCCGCGGGTGCCGACATCTACAGAGATGCTGTCATAATCAATCTCCTCCGACGTTTCTACCGAGGCACTGCGGCTCCAGCTGTTTGCCGTTTTACTCTTGGCGCCTGCGCCGGATGAGGACGCACCTGTTCCCCAGTTGCCTTTCCAGCCCGCCTTATAAGCCGTATCCGCTGCCGCTCTGCTCTCATAAGACTTATATTTCGCTCCGGTATAATGATCGGTCTGCGCCTGGCATTCTGCCCAAGTGCTGTACACTCCCGGCTGCTTGCCTTCCCACACTACATAGTATTTCTGCTTAGCCATGAATACAGCTCCTTCCTGCACGCCTCATGAATCATCAAAATCATATTGTAATCCAAACCGCGGCGATATTGAAGTGCAAATAAGCCCAGCGCCTGCTGTGAGCCGAAATATAAATTGGATAATTCCCAGCAGGCGCGTTCATACTATTAAGGCCGCATTATTCCAGTACAGCAAGCGTAGTGTTGACGATAGTCTGGAGCTTGTCAATATCCCGGGTGGCTTTGACCATGACCCGCAGCCCGACGAGGGCATTGTGCAGATAAGCAGCAAGCGCAGAGGCCTCATGCCGGCCGGAGATCTCTCCGCTAGCCTGTCCGTGCCGGATCAGCCGTTCGATGAGATGTTCGGTATTCAGAAAAGCATCATTCGCTTTGGTTGCTGCTTCCGGATCATGATTGGACAGCTCCACTGCGGTATTCACCAGCAGGCAGCCCTTGGGCTCGTCTTCACTCCTGTGGATCGTTGCTTCGAACAGCAGGGTGATTGCAGCTTTGGCAGAGGAAATGCCTTCGATACGGCCCTCCATCCGGGAGGCGTTGATGGCTGCGAACCGCTCCAGTGCTTTTATATATAAAGTATGCTTGTCTCCAAATGTGTCATACATGCTTCTCTTGTGAATCCCCATGCCGGTTACAAGATCCTGCATCGAGGTTTTCTCATAGCCCTGCTGCCAGAAGATATTCATCGCCTTTAATAGTACGTCATCAATGTCGAATTCTTTGCTTCTCGCCATCATCATGCTCCTTTCTGGGTCAATTTTACCATTTATAGAACGATCGGTAAATATTATTATGCTATTGTGAATTAAATCACATTAATTCCGCACTAATCATTCTATATTAATTTTAAAGGAAAAACAAATCTGCAGCAACACACACCCCAAGGAGGTTATTTACATGAGAAAGCTCGCAGCAATAGCAGCCGTATTCACTCTGACCCTGCTCGTCGGATGCGGCAACTCGGCAAACAACAATGCGGCAAATACAAACACGTCCGCAAATAACGGCAATACGGCCACGGCCACCGAAGCACCGGATGCTGTAACATCGGTCTCCGTCGTTGATAATAATGAAGCCTTCAAGAAGGCGATCAGCAAAGACGGCCACTGGATCGCCGCAGTCCTGAACGACCTGACCTTCACGGAAGAGCTTGTGGTAGACGGACAGTTCATCAATAAGGAAGAGCCGGCCCGCAAAATCGCGCTCTATACCCAGGATGCAGATCACAACATCACCAATTCCTTCACACTTACCGCTCCAAAAATGACAATCCGCAGTGAAAATGCCCGTATTCAGGGCGGCACCTTTGTCGGGGATGTCTACGTAGAAGCTGACGGCTTCGCCGTTGTGAATGCTACCATTGAAGGCAATGTCTACTTCTCGGATGCCAAATACCAGGCTACCTACACGGCCGCTGACCAAGGTAAGGTAACCGGTGTGACTGAAGTCAAGAAATAAGTTATTCTGTACAGGAGGTGTTCCCTTCAGGGCAATCTTGCCGGGGACACCTTTTTGCGGTTTTTACCAGGAAAAGAGGTGCAGAACCCATGTTATCCGTCCGTAAGTCCGTCATACTCTCCCTATTGCTGCTGCTCACATCATCCTGCAGCGGGCAAGAAGAGAAACATCCACCGCAATACCGTATACAGTCCGGCCATGATCTTAGTATTCTTACGACTACCGACACACACTATTTATCGCAAAGCCTGAGGGATCTCGGGCCTGCCTTCAATCAGTTTCTGGCTGCCGGGGATGGTAAACAGCTGGGATACAGCAACGAAATGATGGAAGCCCTCGGATACGACATTGGCATCCGCAAGCCCGATGCCGTCATCATTAGCGGAGATCTCAGCAACAACGGTGAAGAAGCCAGCCATAAGGACCTGGCCAAACATCTGAAGACCATTGAACAGGAGACCGGGACCCGGGTATATGTGATACCCGGCAATCACGATATCCAGAATCCCTGGGCCCGTAAATTTAAGGGTAAGCGCCAATATTCTGCAGATTCCGTTACCGCCAAACAGTTCCGCAAGATCTATGGCAGCTTCGGTTATGATGAAGCGCTGCTGGAGGATAAGGACTCGCTGAGCTATCTGGCTGCCCCGTCAGATGATCTTTGGCTGCTCATGCTCGATACTGCACAATACAAAAATAATCAGGATCTGGGAAATCCACAATTGGAGGGCAAGGTGAGCGCTTCGACACTGAAATGGATTGATGCGTGTGGTGAAATGGCTGCGGCACAAGGTGCGCAGATCGTAGCGGTCATGCACCACAGCCTGCTGGATCACAGTGACTTCATCCAGGAGGGCTTCACTGTCGATGATAACGGGCAGGTAATTGAAGCCCTGCTGCGCAATAATATCCATACCACACTCAGCGGCCACATCCATATTCAGGATATAAGTGAATATCAAAAGGACGGCAACAGCATCTTTGACATCGCAGACAGTGCATTATCGGTATTCCCGCATCAATACGGCATCTTAAACTATTCAGCCGCCAATCAGACCCTGGATTACAATACGGCTAAATTAGGGATGGAGCTGTGGGCCGCAGCATCGGGCAGCACAGATCAGAATCTGCTACAGTTCAACACTTACAGCGAAGCGAATTTCCGCAAGCGCTCCGCGACCCGCAGTTATTCCCGTCTGACCGCGGACTCAGCGTATGCTAATTACACGGATGCCGAGCTGAACGCGATGGCGGATGTGGTCGGCCGGCTGAATGAGATTTATTTTGCAGGGACCGCCAGTACTGACAATGCGGCTGTAATCAACACGGAAGGCTACCGCCTCTGGCAGAAGGCCCCCGCCAGCGGGACTAGAAGTTATGTCCTGGGAATGGCTGCACGGGAAACGAAGAACAATCATGAGCTGCATGTACAGCTTCCGGTCCGTTGATGTTTGAGCATGAAGGATTGCGTTTAATTTAGGGCTGTACAGCAATATCAAGACTGCTGAAGCGCTAAGGAGGATGACAAGCCAATGTTCAAACGCATGGATGAAATTATGATTGAAATCCCGGACGTCGAGAAACCAGATCCGAATGCTGCTGCGGCTGTACAGGAACTGCTTGGCGGTAAATTTGGTGAGATGTCAACACTCAACAACTATCTGTATCAGTCCTTTAACTTCCGTTCCAAGGAGAAGCTGAAGCCCTTTTACGATCTGGTTATGAGCATTACTGCAGAGGAGTTAGGCCATGTCGAACTCGTCTCTCATGCTGTTAACAAATGTCTTAGAGGTTCCACGGATTATAAGAAGCCGGACTCTACTCCACTGGATGCTGTAAAAGATGCCCGGCTGTCCTATCACTTCCTGGCGGGAGCCCAGGGTGCCATGCCGTTCGATTCAATGGGCAACCCGTGGACAGGAGCCAATGTGTTCAACAGCGGCAACCTGGTAGAAGATTTGCTGCATAACTTCTTCCTCGAATGTGGCGCAAGAACACACAAGATGAAGGTCTATGAAATGACCGACCATCCGGCTGCACGTGCTGTTGTCGGTTTCCTTCTTGTCCGTGGAGGCGTTCATGTGGTCGCCTATGCCAAGGCATTGGAGATTGCCACAGGCGTCAATGTAACCAAGCTTGTGCCGATCCCTTCCCTTGACAACAAATCGTTCAATGAAGCCAGAAAGTATGAAGAAAAAGGCGTGCATACGAAGCTGTACACCTGGAGCGATAAGGATTTCAGCTCCATTGACCAGATCTGGAAGGGCACCCATCCAGAGGACGGGCTTCCGCTAGAAGTTATTCAGGGCGTGCCTAAAGGCGTTCCGATTCCTGAGGCCCCTGAATCCAAGGAGGAATTCGCACCGGGGATCTCTGCTGAGGAATTCAAAGAGATTGCCAAACGGCTCAAGATGGCCGGTAATATCAAGGATTAGCGGCTAGGGTCTGCGCATAAATAATGCGGCGGACACAGCTGGCTGAAATAAAGAAGCGGATGTTCCGAAAGCCCTGAGAGGGCTGCCTGGACATCCGCTTTGTTGTGCAGCTTGGTGCAGGAGGTGTTGCGGATAATCCGCATATACCTCAAAATTCGCTGAATCTCTGACATTTAGGGAATCAGGATTCGTAACAAAAGGAAGCTGCCGATTGCAGCACACCTGTAATGTATTCCGAAACCCTGACATGCACCGGATGAACCAGATAGGCTTCCAGATCCGCCATGCTCTCATATTGCACAATCAGCATCAGATCGTAAGCGCCGCTGCGGACATCCACCTCCACCTTCAGTTCATGGATATGCGCGATTTGACCACGCATGCCCAGAAGCACTTCACGGGCTTCAGCAATGCGCTCCGGGCTGCCATCCTTCAGCTTGATTAACAGATTGTTCGTAATCATTGAACCGTTCCCCTTTCATTCTGAGGTTCGAGAAGCAGTGTTGTGCTTGCCGCTTCGCGGCCATTTACCAGCAGCGTCACGGTATGTTGTCCGGGATAATGCCTTCGGGTGGTCAGGTCGGCCCAGCGGTGCGTCCGTACACCAGCCAGTCTGGAACCGCCGGGGATGGTTTTGTCTGACAACAGAAAGAGCTTGCGGGAGGTCTTTCCTCCTGCCTTCACGAAGTCTATCCCGTATTCAATGCGGATACGTACCGGTTCACCTTCCCGGATGGTGAGGGCATACTGCAGTTCGCAGTGGTCACCGATCCGCAGCTCAGCCGGTTCTGCCGCGAGGACAGCCGCGGTGACCAGCGGCGCACCGCTCTCTTCAGGAGCATAACCGAACAGCTCCATAATCTCAGGGTCCGCCTTACGGATCAGCGACCGGCAGCCATGCCGCACAATCCAGTCCGTATTCACATTGTTGCCTTTCCAGCGGCGGGCTGTCTCAATGACGACGGCCGGATGATCCTTCGCGATATCGTTCAGATTGTTGGCGACACTCTTGCGTACATAGAGCGACGGGTCCGCCTTCAGCTTCTCCAGCAGCGGCAGCACCGGGGACGGATCGCGCTTGAACACCGGCAGCGCCTGGCCCCATGGGAGACGGGGCCGGCTGCCTTCGCTGGCCAGACGCCGCACATGCTCATCCGGATGCTCTGCCCAGGCCTGCATCTGAATCATCATCCTCTGCGGGTCCCGCAGCATGAACGGCCTGACGGCGAACTCTGCCGAGGATTTCGGCGTGAACCGTTCCAGCGCCGCCATGGACAACTCCCAGTGCTCCTCCCTGCCGCCAAACACCTCGACGAAATCAGGGAAGATCAGATAGGGAAATCCGACACAGTCTTTATCGATGGCGTACAAAATATCTAATGCTTCTTCATAACGTGATGGGAGGAATGCCCCCAGTGTCTCCGTGATCCGCCGCATCCGCGCCTTAAGCTCCAGTTCCTCCCAAGGCTCTTTCATCGCCGCAGCGGTGAAGTCCTCCGCATCAAACGAACCGTATACGGCATGGATCTTAGTGCCGAGGCTGCGCAGGAATTCCTTGTTGTACATTGCTTTTAATGGTTCCGCCATCCTATGATTCCTCCTGCTGATTGTGTTCAGATCACTTGTCAGAACAGCGTAACATAACAAACTGGACAGCCTTATGTCACGTTAAGTTCGGTAATGTATTGTGTGAGGCTGATTGGTCTTCAAGTATCAAAAGAATGCCGCCGGATAGATCAGCTCGCCCTTCACCTTCTCCAGCGCCCCTTCCTGCAGCCCGTATACTTGAAACACCTCATCCGGTACAGTGAATTGCGTCAGCGCAAGGCCATAGGCGCGCGCGGGCGTGAAGCCGAATTGGGGATAATAGCCTGGGTGCCCGATCAGCAGAATTATTTCATAACCCAGCTGCCTGCTGCGATTTGTGCCTTCGCGGATCAGTGCTGCGCCAATTCCCTGACGCTGCATCTGCGGATCGACTGCGATGGGGGCAAGTACGATTACTTCTTGTGAATGATTCCCGTCCAATACCTTGGCACGGCTTAATAAAATATGCCCAACTACAGCGCCATCCTGCTCGGCAACAATGGACAGCTCCGGCACGAACTCCTCCGAAGCTCTGATCCGCTCAATCAGCCTGGATTCATCCTCACGGTTCCCAAACGCCTTGACATTCAGTTCAAATACTTGACTATAATCCTGCGCTGTCTCGGTTCTTATCTGCAACTGAGTTTCCCCTTCCATAATAACGGTTATGCCGGTCAGTTAATCAGGCGCTCCACTTCTTCAATGCTTTTCTTCGCCCGGCTGTTCAGCGCCCGTTTGTCCTTGAGTCCGAGCTGCTGCAGCTCATGGCCGGGGTCAGTCACCAGCGGCTGTGTTACCACACTTTCAAGCAGTTGCACAGCGACCCGGCAGGCGCTGAACAGCAGCTCGCGGTTAATCACCATTTTGTGGGCGCGGATGATTTCTACCAGAGCTTCGGCATACATCAGTCTGACTATACTGTCTGCGCTCATCAGGTTGCGGGAGGCGAAAGAAGCTGTCTTGTCCACAATGGCCGGGTTCTGATAGTTCTTGGACAAAGCTTCAAGTCCGGCAACGGCCTCCCAGTCCCTGATCGACAGGCGCCCGCACTCTTCCGCTATCATCTCTTGAAACCATTGAAGCTCCATTTCCCGGACAATGCCATATTGTTTGTACTGCTTCAGGGCACCTTCACGGTGCATTTGGGCCGGGCTGCCCAGATACCGGATGAATATCTCCCGTGCTTGCCGCGTTTCTGCTTCCATACCGCCCTCCACCTTATTTCCTAAATTTATTGTTCACCATAACCAGTACCGCCAGCGTAGTATAAACCGTCTTTCTCCCAACACTCACGAGGGAACAGCCACCTTCATCCTTCGTCCGGCCTTCAAGCACAATCCGGGGAAAATTTTCAACTGTTTCAGAAAGGAAATCCTATTTTCAAAATCCGCTGTCTGTCGTAGAATAGTGTTTAAGATTCTGCACCGTTATATTTATACTACACATGGAAGGGGCTGGGATTATGCCGCAGACACTTGTCCAAAATGCTGATTTCTGGGTTGCCGCTTTATCGCAGACCTTCGTGTCCGCGTTGCAGCTTGACCCCGATGGAATGTACTCCCAGGTTGGAGTCGGAATTGTAGAGAAATTCTCCGAGGAATATGTGCGGCTCAAAAGATTCGACGGCACTGTCTCGCATTACGCCCGCGATATTACCAAATTCCAGCACAATCAAGCCTCACGCCGCTAACAGGCCTATGCTGTACTTTCCCCTTTGGGCCGGAGTTTTCCTGCTTGGGGAAGTGAATTTCAAAAAAGGCGTATACATGACCTGCTCATGTATACGCCTTTTGCCTGATAACAGGCCGCAGAATTGCCTTCTGAAGCAGTCAACTTATTCCTGCTGCTTCAGCGCTTAGAGGGCTCCACGCCTTCCATTGTCCAGAAATCCGTCCCGGTAAAAAAACGCTCTTTGCCTGCCGCCGCTTCCTTCTCTTCAGGAATAAATGCCCAGGCTGCACGCTTGGAACGCACCGGATCATCACCGGCTATGCCGTATTCCCGGTAAATGGCCGTCTGCATATTCCCGGGATTCCCCCAGGGGTCCCACCCGGAGGGATGAATATGCCCGCCCAGCCGGCAGTTCACAATATCCGTTCTGGCGTATCCGCGCCACGGGCGTCCCAGATAGACACCACTAACCCCCGGGTCCGACGTAAAATAACACTCGTTGAACAGATAGCCATACTCCTGATGCTGCGGCGTGGATGCCGCTGTGATGTAACCCGGCCCGTCGTTATAATGACGCAGACTGCGGATCTCACAATGCTCGAAATAAGCTGCTGCTCCGCCAAAAATAAAATCAATCGTTCCTTCGATATAACAATTCGTGTACAGCTGGCGGCAAACGGCGTGCTGCTCCTTAAGCGGAACGCCTCCAAAGGCCTTCCCATCTTTGGTATACGGCGGCAACGGTCCGGTGAATAGTGTATCCTGATGGCCCCTGAAGCTGCAGCTACGGAATAGGGTCTCATCACAATGGGCCGACACCGCTACAGCCTGCCCAATGTCATTTCCTTGCCCTGCTGTGTTCGCAATAATCAGGTTCTCAAGCATCAGCCTCCGGCCGCCGAGGAACAGTGTCGGTGTAGCAAAGGTACCCAGCTCTTCTCCTGACTCGTCCAGCTCCTTGGCATGTCTGTTCATGGTGATTACCACTTCCCCGATGCCCACTATATTAAGATTGGACCGGTATATTCTTACCGCCTCTTGATACACACCTGACATAATATACAGGGTCACCGGCTTCTCCAGCGGATCCCGTTCAAGTTCATCCACCGCTGCCTGGATACTCTGGTAATCGCAAAATTCCCGCTTGCCCACCAGCATAGCTTCGTCCTCCTTAAGAAATAAGTTCTGTTCAAACCGGCATACCATGACACGTAAATTATACCGCCGGCCGCAGTATTGTTCCAGATAAAATTTTAACGTGTGCATTTCAATAAAGTCTTGACTTGACGCGGCTGTAGCACTAAACTGAAATCGTTAACAATTCTATTTTCCCGGAGAGATGTCATGATTACCATCAAAGATATTGCACGCGTCGCCGGCGTCTCCCACACGACTGTATCCAGAGCGCTGAACGGCAGCCCGCTGATCAAGAAAGTCACCCGGGATAAGATTGAGCGAATCGCCGCGGAAATGAATTATGTGCCGAATTACAGCGCCAAGAGTCTGGTTACGAAGAGATCGTTCACCATCGGGCTGTTCTTCTCAAGCATTGAGCAGGGTACTTCAGCCAGCTTCCTGGTTGATGCTATCAAAGGCATTACGCATATCCTGGATGAGAACTACAATCTGACCGTTAACGGAATAGACGGTGTCCATAACTTCAGCAATATTCAGCCCCAGCGTTTCGACGGCATTCTGGTCATGAGCCAGAGCGATGAGGATAATGCCTTCATCTATCATGTGAAGAAGATGGGCATACCGCTTGTGGTGCTGAACCGCCAGCTGGAGGACCCGGGCATTATGAATGTGGTAGCCAATGACCGCGAAGGCGTGAAGGAAGCGATTGATTACGCTGTGCTTCAAGGGCACCGGAAGCTGGCTATTATTGAAGGGAAGCCCGGCTTCAAATCGTCCAGCGAACGCAAGCAAGGGTTCATGGACAGCCTGATTGCAGGCCGTCTGGCGCTGAATCCCGATTATTTCGCTTCAGGGGATTACAGCATCGAGAGCGGCTATGCGGCGATGACGGCGCTGCTCAGCCTTGAGGATCAGCCTACGGCTGTATTTTGCTCCAACGATGATATGGCCATTGGCGCGATGAACGCCTGTTATGCCCATAAGGTAGATGTGCCGGGACAGATATCACTGATCGGATTCGACGACATTATGTTCGCCCGCTATACGAATCCTGCCCTGACCACCGTCCGCAAGCCCATTGCAGAGATCAGTGAACTCGGTATGAAAATGCTGATTCAGCTGCTGATCCAGCCCGAAACAGAGCCGCAGCAGCTATTCGTCAAGACCGGCCTCATGGTACGCGATACTGTCGCCAATATCTGAGCGCAGGGTTCTGCCGCAGTGAATTAACGGCATATGCCGGGTTATCCGGCTTGCCCGCTTTGTATTTTCAGCAGACACGAATAACGTCTACAATGACGTCATTTCCGGGTTTGCTCAAAATAAAATGTTAACGTGTGCATTTATGACATTATATTTTAAAAGGAGATCATGACCATTATGACAAACCGTTTATCCAGAAGCACTCACCCGGAGTTAACCCTGCATCCCGAGCGGATGATCCAATTCGGTGAAGGCAATTTCATGCGCGCCTTCGTGGACTGGCAGCTGCAGCAGATGAACAACCAAGGCCTGTTCAACGGAAGCGCGGTGCTGGTACAGCCGATTGAACAGGGGCTCGGCGGATTCATGGCCGCCCAGGATAATCTCTACACCGTGCTGCTGAACGGCATTATGGATAACCAGACAGTCAACTCTCGGGAAATCATCTCTTCGGTCAGCCGCGTTATTAACCCTTATAGCGATTACGGGAATTACCTTGCGCTCGCTGAGAATGATGAGTTGGAATTCATCACCTCCAACACGACGGAAGCCGGTATTGCCTATCTACCGGGCGACCGTGCAGACGGAACGCCGCCGAAGAGCTTCCCGGGCAAGCTGACTGCGCTGCTCCACCGCCGTTTCGAGCTGGGCAAAAAAGGCTTCGTCATCATCCCCTGCGAGCTGATCGACCGCAACGGCGAGAAATTGCAGGAGATTGTGCAGCAATACGCCGCTGACTGGAATCTGGGCGGGGAATTCCTGCAATGGCTGAAGGAGGAGAATACCTTCTGCTGCAGTCTGGTTGACCGGATCGTTCCGGGTTATCCGCGCGATAAGGCCGCTGAGCTGGAAGCCGAGCTGGGGTATCTGGACAATGTGATGGTTACGGCTGAGCCATTCCTGTTCTGGGTCATTGAAGGACCGGAATCACTTACTGAACGGCTGCCGCTGGCCAAGGCCGGACTGAACGTTGTGGTCACCCCTGATATGACTCCATACCGCGAGCGCAAGGTTCATCTGCTGAACGGGCCGCATACGGCTATGGTTCCTCTGGGGCTGCTGGCGGGTCTGGAAACCGTTGAGGATGTTATGAATGACGAAACGTTCTCCCGCTTCGTGAAGCAGCTGATCGAAGACGAACTGATTCCTATGCTCGATCTGCCTGCGGAAGAGCTGCTGTCCTATGCCGGTGCCGTCCAGGAGCGGTTCAGAAATCCGTTCATCCGCCATGAGCTGACCTCCATCTCGCTGAACAGCATCTCCAAATTCAAAACCCGGCTGCTCCCGGTGCTCCTCCGCTATCAGCAGGAACGCGGCAAGCTTCCGGAGCGCATTACGCTCGCCTTCGCCGCACTCCTGCTCAGCTACCGGGGAGACCGTGTGCCGCTGCAGGACAGTCCGGAAATCCTGGAGATTTTCACACAGGCATGGAGTGATCCGGCAAGCTTCGCAGGCACCATTCTCAGCAACACCAGCCTGTGGGGACAGGATTTGTCCTTGCTGCCTGGACTTACAGCTGAAATTAACGCCCATCTGCAGCAGCTGGAGAAGCAGGATTCCCGCGCCGCTCTGCAGCAGCTTGTCGGCTAAAGCAATAACTAACAAAACTTAGGAGGGTCCAACATGAAGCACTTAATGAAAATGAACCCCAGAGATACAGTAGCTGTAGCCCTGCGGCCGATATCGGCCGGGGAGCAGCTCACCATAGACAGCTTGACGCTTCAGGCAGCACAGGATATTCCGCAGGGCCACAAGATTGCCCTGACTGATTTCCAGACTGATGAGGTTATCACCAAATACGGTTATCCTATCGGCCATGCCATCGCTCCGATTGCCGCTGGGGACTGGATTCATACGCATAATATCAAGACCAATCTGTCCGGCGAAGAGGAATATGAGTATGTGCCGGATGTTCACCAGGTTACCTACCCCCGGCGTGATCTGACCTTCCAGGGATACCGCCGGAGTAACGGCAAGGTCGGCATCCGTAATGATCTGTTCATTATCCCGACCGTGGGCTGTGTGAACGGGATTGCCGAGCAAATGCTGCAGGAGTTCAAGGCTGAGCATCCCGATCTTGGCGGCTTCGATAACTTCACGGTACTGAAGCATCCTTACGGCTGCTCGCAGCTCGGCGATGATCACCGCATGACCCGCAGCATTCTGCTCGACGCGGTGAATCATCCGAATGCCGGCGGGGTGCTCGTGTTCGGGCTCGGCTGCGAGAACAATATAGTCGCCGAATTCCGCAGCATGCTGGGCGATTATGACGAGTCGCGGGTGAAATTCCTGGTTGCCCAGGAGGTGGGCAATGAGGTAGAAGCCGGCCTTGAGCTGCTGGAGCAGCTGTATGAAGCTGCGAAGAACGATGTCCGTGAGCCGGTTCCGCTCAGTGAGCTGAACATCGGCCTGAAATGCGGCGGCTCCGACGGGTTCTCCGGGATCACAGCCAATCCGCTGCTGGGCGCGTTCTCCGACTTCATCATCTCCCAGGGCGGAACCTCGGTGCTGACGGAAGTGCCGGAAATGTTCGGTGCGGAGAAGATGCTGATGGCGCGTGCAGAAAGCCATGAGGTCTATGAAGAGATCGTGTCGCTGATCAATAACTTCAAGCAGTATTTCCTCTCGTACGGCGAACCTGTATACGAGAATCCTTCTCCAGGCAACAAAGCCGGCGGCATCAGCACCCTGGAGGACAAATCGCTGGGCTGCACCCAGAAGGCCGGAACCTCGCCGGTGGTCGATGTGCTGCAATATGGCGTGAAGCTGCGCAAAAAAGGGCTGAGCCTCCTGCAGGCTCCCGGCAACGATCTGGTTGCCGCCTCCGCTCTCGCTGCTTCGGATTGCCAGCTGGTGCTGTTCACTACCGGACGCGGAACGCCGTTCGGCAGCTTCGTACCTACGGTGAAGGTGGCCACCAACAACGATCTTTTTGCCAAAAAAGGCCACTGGATGGACTTCAACGCCGGTCCTCTGCTGGAAACACCGATGGCCGATGTGCTGGAGGAATTCATCACTTATATCATTGATGTCGCCAGCGGCCAAAAAACACGGAACGAGCAGAATGAAGTGCGCGAGCTGGCTATTTTCAAAACCGGCGTTACGCTATAAACCCTATCCAAATTCATATAAAGGGAGATCTTATCCATGTTTCTTAATGAAGATTTCATGTTATCCGGCGATACCGCACGCCAGCTCTTTCATCAGCATGCCAAAGCAATGCCGATTGTCGATTACCATTGCCATCTGGACCCGCGCGAAATCTATGAAGATAAACCGTTCGAGAACCTCACGGCAGCCTGGCTTTATGGAGATCATTACAAATGGCGGCTGATGCGCGCGAACGGTGTGCCGGAATCGCATATTACCGGGGACGCCTCCGATTATGATAAATTTCTGGCCTGGGCCCGGACACTCCCGAAAGCCATCGGCAACCCGCTGTACAGCTGGACCCATCTCGAGCTTCGCCGCTTCTTCGGCGTTAATGAGCTGCTGAACGAAGCTTCTGCACCGGCCATCTGGGAGAAGGTCAACCGCAAGCTGGCTGAACCGGCGTTTACCCGCCGCGGTCTGATCCGCAATTCAAACGTCAAGGTAATCTGTACTACGGATGATCCGGCAGACTCGCTGGAATACCACAAGCTGCTCAGAGACTCTGAGACCACGTTCCAGGTGTTCCCGACCTTCCGTCCCGACAAGGCACTGAACATCGATGCCGAAGGCTTCAGCGCCTGGATCGGTAAGCTGGAGGAAGCCGCCGGCCAGCCGGTTAAGACTTATGCAGCCTTGCTTGAGGCACTGAGCAACCGTGTGGACTTCTTCCATGAGAATGGCTGCCGCCTGTCGGACCATGCCCTTGATGTGCTGCGTTACGAAGCCGGTGAACCGGAAGCTGCCCAGGCGGTCTTCGCCAAAAGACTGCAGGGTGCTTCCCTGTCACCGCAGGAAATCACCCTCTACCGTACTGAGCTGCTGACTGCACTGATCGGCTTCTACCAGGCCAAAGACTGGACCATGCAGCTTCATCTGCATGCCTACCGCAACAACAACACGCCGATGTTCCGGAAGCTAGGGCCGGATACCGGATACGACGGCATTAACGACCTGCCGCTGACCACACCGCTGTCGCAGCTGCTTGACCGTGCCGAGAGCGGCAGCGGGCTGCCGAAGACCATCCTGTACTCGCTGAATCCCGGCGACTACCCTGCCCTGCTGGCCTTGCTGGGCTGCTACCAGAAGGATACTGCCGGCAAGCTCCAGCTCGGCTCCGGCTGGTGGTACAACGATACGCGCAGCGGTATGCGCCAGCAGCTGACCCTGCTGGCTGACAACAGCCTGCTCGGTAACTTCGTCGGCATGCTGACCGATTCACGCAGCTTCCTCTCCTATACCCGGCATGAATATTTCCGCCGGGTGCTCTGTGAGCTGATCGGTGAACTGGTGGAACGCGGTGAGGCACCGGATGACATAGACTTACTGGGCGCAATGGTAGAGGATATCTCCTACAATAATGCAGCAGGCTATTTCGGCTTCCAGACCTCCGGCAGCTCGGTGGAGGTTACCGCCTGATGAAGGAGTGCTGAAGATGCCGACTATCTATATTGCCGGAGACTCTACCGCAGCCCGGAAGGCGGCCTCCGAATCACCGATGACCGGATGGGGAGAATTTCTGCACGGGCATATGGGACCGGAGGTGCGGATTGAGAACTGGGCAGTGAACGGACGGAGCACACGCTCCTTCCTGGCTGAGGGCAGGCTTGCGGAGATCGAGCAGGACTTCCAGGCTGGAGACTTCCTGCTGATCCAGTTCGGTCATAATGACCAGAAGATTGAAGATCCGGCGCGTTATACGGATCCGGATACCGAATACCGCCAGAATCTTAAGGTATTCATCGATTCCGCCCGCAGCCGCGGCGGGTTCCCGCTGCTGCTGACCTCTGTGAGCCGCCGCCGCTTCACTGCGGAAGGTGAACCTGATCCTGAGGCCGTGGGGCCATACCCGCAGGCCATGCGCGAAGTTGCGGCAGAGACCGGAACACCGCTGCTCGATATCTTCGCCTCCTCCCAGCAGCTCTACCGCTCGCTGGGAATCGAAGGCTCACAACAGCTGTTCATGCATCTGCCTCCGGGAAGCCATCCCAACTACCCGGACGGGATCACGGATGACACCCATTTCTCGCAGGCTGGCGCGCAGCGGATCGCCTCGCTGGTAGCAGAAGCGATGGAACAGTCTGCGGGACTCTCGGTACTGCAGACTTATTTGCGGGTGTAGTGCGTTAAGCCGCTTCATTGAATTCCTGGAATAGGCCGCCTTGTGCCCTTGCGGACACAGGCGGCCTTATTTGCGGGAAATTGCAGAGCAAAGGAGTAGAACATATGACCGTTCCGTTTCACCTAGGCGTCCGCGCCCATGATTTCAACCCGTGTCCTTTGCCGCAGCTGATTGAGAAGCTGGGAGAACACAGCTTCTCCTCTATTCAGTTCGCGCTGCATAAGTCCTTTCCGGAGAGTGCGCCTACACTCGGCGCACTCAGTCCGGGAACGGCTGCCTATTATGGCGAAGCCTTCAGGCAGGCCGGCATCCGGATTGCTGTGCTCGGCTGCTATGTAAACATCATCGATCCTGATCCCGCCCGGCGCGCACAGGCATTGAACGATTTCAGCACCCATCTGCGGCTGGCCCGTGATTTCGAGGCGAGTCTGGTAGGTACCGAAACAGGCAGTGTGGGAAAGGGATATACGCCGGATAATTTCACGGAGGAAGCTTTTGAACAAGTTGCGGCTTCTGTCAAAGCAATGGTTGCGGAAGCAGAGCGTTTCGGGGTAACGGTCGGCATCGAGGCAGGGATTAACCACCCGCTTCACACGGCTCAGCTGACCAGACGGCTGCTGGACGAAGTGGCCTCCAGTAATCTGCAGATTATATTCGATGCCGCCAATCTGATGACGCCGGATAACTACCTGCAGCAGGAGAGTATTGTTGCGGAGGCCCTTGAGCTGCTGGGTGACCGGATCGCGGTGCTGCATCTGAAGGATTTCACGGTCAGGGACGGGCGGATTGAGATCGTCCCTGCAGGACAGGGACTGCTGAACTTCGCTCCGCTGCTCCATTACATGAAATATAAGCGTCCGCATATTCAGGGCCTGCTGGAGAGCACTCCCGAAGAGCATATGAACGGCAGTGCAGAGCTGCTGCGGCGGATGTATAACGAAATATAAACAAGTGCCCCGGCCATATGGCGTACGGGGCACTTGTTCATGTTCGACCCGGTTTAGGAGCCGGTTCAATACTAGAAATGAGCAATTTATAGTAACCGGTCGTTCGCTCCGGTCCTAAGTGTATTTTATACAACTAAAGTGATCAATTTTTGCACTGCGAGGGTTTTAATTGCACTTTGTACAGTTAAAAACCCCCATATTTCGCAAAAGTAGACTTACCACTGTCTTTAATTGTACGGAATACAGTTAAACTGACAACCCGGTTTTTTGCCGTCTTTTTAACTGCACGAAATACAATTAAATCTATTCACTTCACACTAGTTACTCTCAAGATATTTGCAAACCCAGGGTCAGTGGATCCAAATTACACAACATATAACATTTCATGTGATGTTTCTACATTTGAGCAACTGATATAGCAACAAGACCGCCTTCCAATGCCGGGCGGTCTTATCTTTTAAATTTAAACAGAAGGATTATCCTTTATCCTGCGATATTACGCAGACTTGAACCTGTTGTTATACCCCGGCATCCGGCGGGATTACGCCTTTGGTGAGAATAATATTCCCGTACAGCGCCTCTTCCCCGGTGATCACGATCGCATAACTCCGCTTCGAGCGGTTGTAGAATTCATAACGCTCCTCATACTCCACCTGTGCCGCACTGTCATGTTTGGCCAGGATCTCCTTATACGTCTCCCATATCACCGGAACGGTAGGATCACCCTCCACCACAGCCATGAATGCCGCCTGTGCGGGTACATAATGATCCAGCGGAAGCAGCTCCAGGATCGCGTCCAGCAGCCGGGGAATACCAATGCCGTCCGCCCGGAGCACTCTGGAATGCAGCCCGTGGCCCGGATAATTGGCATCCGCCAGAACCAGTTCATCCCCATGGCCCATTTCCATCAGGGTACGGACCAGCTCGGGGGAGAGGAGCTTGGGTATTTTTTTGAGCATGACTTCTGTCCTCCTTCAATCCTGTGTCAAAGCCGTAGCAGTTTACATGCCGTAGAACGATCTCAAAGCTACCAGTTCCTCGATCCGGTGATGAGGCAGCTCACGTTCCCCACCGATCATCCGGGTCAGGAAGGTTAGCTTCGCCGTATATTCCAGCCGCTCCATATTCATATAAGCAGCCATGACATCCTTGCCCCAGGTCAATGCACCATGGCTCTCCAGCAGAACCGCCGTCTTCTTGCCGAGAAAGGGGATCAGCGAATCGGGAATCTCCTCGGTTGAAGGCGTTCCGTATACCGCCAGTGGAATATCCCCCATGGCAATCACCGACTCCGGCATCATCATCTTGTCGAGCGCTTCACCCTTGATGGCAAAAGCGGTAGCATACGGCGGATGCGCATGCACTACGCCGCCCATCTCCGGCAGCTCATTGTAAATCTTCAGATGCATCTTCACTTCCGTGGATGGCCGGTAGCCCTCCGCAGCTTCAAGGATATCTCCCTGCAGATTCACTTTGACCAGCATATGCGGCTGCAGATAGCCTTTGCTGACTCCTGTTGGTGAGGTGATTACCTCTGTAGCCGACAAGCGTGCCGAGATGTTGCCGTCATTGGCGGCAATAAAGTCCTTATTAAACAGATTGCGGCCGATATCACAGATAAGCCGCCGCAATTCCTCTTCCTTCGTATTCATCATTGTCCTCCTTGATCGCTATGGATAATTGATAAAGCCGGCTGATACCTGACAGGGGCACTGGAACGGGCTACAATTGTTCTGGCTTTGGATGCTTCAATCGCTCCCAGTGCCGTCAATTGCACCAATACGTTGCCAATTGCACTCGCCTCTACTGGTCCGGCAATGATTTCTTTGCCTGTGGCATCCGCTGTAAGCTGGCATAGCAGCTTGTTCTGGATACCTCCGCCGACCATATGAATGCAACTGATCGGGCTGCCTGTAAGTGTCTCCAGTTCACGGATCGTGCTGGCGTAAGACTGGGCCAGACTCTCCAGAATGGTACGGATGATCTCCGCCCGGCTCTGCGGTACAGGCTGGCCTGTGCGGATACAATACGATTCAATCCGCAGCGGCATATCCCCCGGGGTGCTGAAGAGGGGATCGTTCGGGTCCAGAACGGCTATGCGCGCTGTCGACCGGTCCAGCCCCTCAGCCAGCTCTGCCGCCTCCTGATGGCTGAGCGGTTCTCCCGCTTCTGCCCAGCCGCGCTGGGTCTCCTGCAGCAGCCACAGGCCGGTGATATTCTTCAGCAGGCGGTTAGTGCCGCCGAAGCAGCTCTCATTGGTGAAGCCGTAGGCGTCGGCCTCGGCGCTAAGTACGGGCTCCTCAGTCTCCAGGCCGACCAGCGACCAGGTTCCGCAGCTGATGAAGGCGGCGGAACCCTCTCCGCCGTTCGAGCCTCCAAGCCCGTAAGGGATGGAAGCAACAGCGGAAGCAGTGTCATGCGAAGCCCCGGCAATGATCTTGAGCGGGCCGAAACCAAGCTCTTCCTGCAGGCCTGGCCGAAGCTCGCCGATTACAGTGCCCGCCGGCACCAGCCGGGGAATCAGCTCCACCGGCAGCTCCAGCCTGCGCAGCACTTCGCTTGCCGGAGCAGACGAATCCGGATTCAGCAGGCCGCTGGTGCTCCAGATGGTCTGCTCGGCGACCGCCGTGCCGCTGAACATATAATTGAACAGGTCAGGCATCATCAGCAGCAGACTGGCCTTTTGTGTAAGCTCAGGATTAGCCTGCAAATCGGCAAATAATTGATACACTGTATTAATCGTACTGGACTGGTTGCCCGTCAGCCTGAACTGCTCTTCAGGAGGCAGGGCAGCCTCCAACGCCAAAGCAATACCCTCCATCCGCTGGTCCCGGTAGTGATGCGGGGAGTACAGCAGCTCCCCCTCAGCATCCAGGAAGCCATAGTCGACTCCCCAGGTATCGACACTCAAAGACTGCAATGGGCCGCGGGACTTCACGGCCTCCAGAATCCCCTGCTTCATCTCATGAAACAGCTGCTGGACATCCCAGTACAACTGCTCGTCAGCCTCTACGGGCCCGTTAGGGAAGCGGCGGATTTCTTCCACCTCCACCTTCCCTCCAGCATACGTTCCCAGCATGACCCTGCCGGAGCTGGCACCCAGATCGATGGCCAGCAGCTTGATTATCTCTTCGCCCATGTTCTCCGCACCCGCTTCACTTTGAAGATTTAGTAGAGCGGCCCAAAGTTACGGCAGGCTCTGTAGTCAGCACTTTCCAGATCCTCTGTGCCGAATAGCGACCAGACACGCGGCCGGAAAATACGCGATTCCTCCACGTTATGCATACTGACCGGAATCCGCAGGATCGAGGCCAGTGTAATCAGATCGGCTCCAATATGCCCGTAGCTGATCGCACCGTGGTTGGCGCCCCAATTGTTCATCACATCATAGACAGACTGGAACGAGCCCTTGCCTGTCAGCTTAGGTGCGAACCAGGTTGTCGGCCAGGTAGGGTCCGTTCTCTGATCCAGCGTATCATGCACTTCTCCCGGCAGCTCCACCGTGAAGCCTTCCACCAGCTGGAGCACAGGCCCCAGGCCCTTAACCAGATTCAGCCGGGCCATGGTGACCGGCATTCCGCCCTTGGTCAGGTAATCTGTCGAGAAGCCGCCCCCGCGGAAATATTCCTGCGAGGCCGGGCGGAACTGGGTCTGTGCGAGACAGGCAGCCGCTTCCTCATCCGTGATGTCCCAGAACGGCTTGATCGCCGGCTTGCCGTCAATGCTCTGCTCACCGGTTCCGTCCAGTGCCGCTGAACCGGAGTTAATCAGATGCAGCAGACCGCCTGCCGCCGCCCCCTCCAGCTCGTATCCGGTCACACGCTTCACTGCAGCCGGACTCCAGAAGGTGCGGACATCGGCAAAAATCTGCGCCGTATTCGTCAGCAGATAATTGAACAGCATCGTGACCCCGTTCAGGCTGTCATTCTCGGTCGCGACAATATAAGGTGCCCGTCTGCCGTTCCAGTCGAACGAGGAGTTAAGAATCGTCTCCATGAAATCACCGTTCGGGAAATGGTCCGTCCATTGACGCTGGCCCTGGAAGCCGCCCAGCAGAGCGTTGTGGCCGTTTGCTTCTTCCTCGAAGCCAAGCTTCGCAAGCTCCGGATTGCCGATCATCAGATCGCGGGCGATCAGCGCCATTTTGACACAGGTCTCCCATTGCTCTTCCTTAACCTCTTCGCTGAGCTGCAGATGCTGCGGGTTATTGTCCGCTCCCACCCGGCAGTTGTCCTTAACCCAGGCCAGTGCCCGCCCCAATTCCTCAGGATCATAGATCTCTTCCTCGAATCTCCGGACATATTCAGACATATCGATATACTCATTGCGCATGCCGAGGTACTCCTGGAAGAACTGCTCGTTGACGATGGAGCCGGCGATCCCCATGGATACGGAGCCCATCGACAGATAAGACTTCCCTTTCATCAGCGCAGCCGCAAGTGCCGACTTCGCGAACTGGAGCAGCTTGGCCTGTACATCCGCCGGGATCTCTTCGCTGCTGGATTCCTGAACATCTTCGCCGTAGATGCCGAAGGCCGGAATGCCTTTTTGCGCATAAGCAGACAGCACTGCCGCCAGATACACCGCCCCGGGGCGTTCCGTTCCGTTAAATCCCCATACCGCATGCGGAATCGAAGCATCCATATCCATCGTTTCTGATCCGTAACACCAGCAAGGTGTGACCGTAATTGATACGCCTACACCCGCACCTGCGAACTTCTGCGCTGCCGCCGCAGCTTCCTTCACACCGCCAATGGTAGAATCAGCAATAATACACTCCACCTGCGAACCGTCCGGATAAAATAAATTCTCCTGCAAAAATGCCGCCACACGCTGTGCCATCCCCATAGTCTGGGCCTCAAGCGATTCACGCACCCCGCGTCTTCTGCCGTCAATCGTAGGCCGTATACCAATCTTCGGATAATTTGCTGTCACTGCCGTTCCTCCCCGGAATCAATGATGGATAAAATAATTTCATTGGAGCTGTACACTCCGATTAGTAAGCGCTATCAAATATAGCCTGCTACTGTCTGGAAGCTATGGGCATTCTCCGCCGACTAATCCTTTTCTTCTCCATCATAGATTTCAAAACCCATAAAGTCAACAATATTCCACACTTTTTATTTGATTTTTATGTGGTATTGTGTGATATAATTCAAATATAGTGTGGGATCATGCTCATTTTAATAGTTTAAGTTTTGGAGAAATATGTAGTAAACTAGTTGATATACTATGGCTAGAACTATTTAATCAAGGGTGGGCAACGCGATGAAGGCTTTTGAACGGCGGGATCTGGTAATCAACGAGCTATACAGGCATAAGAAGGTTCACGTAGCGGACCTGGCGCAGAAATTCGGTGTATCGGAGGAGACCATCCGGCGTGATCTCGACCGGCTGGATAAAGAGGGCATTGCCAAGAAGAATTACGGCGGAGCCATTCTGAACGCCCATACCAACGAGGACCCCTCCTACTCCCACAGGCATCAGGTCAATATTGAAGCGAAGCGGATGATTGCCGCATGTCTGCTGGAGCTGATCAGTGACGGGGACAGTGTGATGACTGATACCAGCACAACGGCTTTTGAAGGCTTGCGGAGAATCGTGGAGGACAAAAAAAATCTGACAATCATCACCAATTCCCTGGCGGTATTGTCAGAGTTCCAGCATTCCGGACAGAAGCTCATTTCTACGGGAGGCATCCTGGGTCCGGAGACCAGCTCTTTTGTAGGGCCGACTGCGTCGCAGACGATCCTGAAATATAATGTGGATGTGGCCATCTTCAGCTGTAAGGCGCTCTCCATGACCGGGGGACTCAGCGATTCGAACGAAGCGGAGACCGAGCTAAAGGTGCTGATGCAGCAGCAGGCGAACAAAGTTGTCCTCCTGGCCGACCATTCCAAGTTCGACCGGATCGCCTTCATCCGGCTGTTCAGCTTCGACAAGGTCGATTATATCGTCACCGATCAGCGGCCGTCCGAAGAATGGATTGATTTCTTAAGCAAATATCAGGTGTCTCTGCTCTATCCTGCGCTGCAGTAGCGCAAACTCTGCACCGGAAGGAGGTGAACCACAGAATGGGGATGATCCAGATTGCTGCAACCTCCGCTCCGCTGTGGTTTCCGCTGGTTCTCGCCGCCGTCGGCGTGTGTCTGATTTCGCTTTTGTGGATGGTATTCAAGAAATTCGGCTGATCTTTTGAATGCGCTTACTTGGAGTCTGGAGTGCTGTTCTTAAAAGCCTGCGCCGACACATATACGAACCGTTCGGCTCTGGCCATCATATGAAATTTCTGCTCCGGGAAGTGGCGGTACAGATGATCGACGAAATACCCGGGATTCTCGGCGTTACCGGCGTACAGATCATAATGCAGCGGAACGACGGTCTCAAAACCGCTGGTCGCCGCAAACTCCGCCGCTTCCCGGTAGTTCATATTGCCGACAATATTGCGGCTTCCCCGGTAGTAGTCACGGCCGTTAATCGGCAGCAGCGCCAGATCAATCTTCCGGCTGCCGACTTCCTCAATCAGCTCAGGGAACAGAACCGTATCTCCGGCATGATACAGCGTGACCCCGTTCAGCTGCAGGATGTAGCCGACATACTTGGGGTTGCCCTGTTCATCGCGCTCCAGCTCTTCATGCGCCGCAGCAACCGGGAACACCTGCAGGCCGGGTGCGGGTTCTGCTGCATTAGCAGGCAATGCTGCGGTTAGGCGCTCCTTCTGTATTCCGAGTCCCTGCAACCGTTCCAGACAGACTGCCGGAGCTATAAACCGGGCTGCGGGATTGAGCTCTGCAAGCATCGGCAATGCCCGCTCATCCAGATGATCCGAGTGGTCATGGGTGATCAGGCATACCTGCATGTTCGTAATCTCCGCAGGCGGAATCGGCGGCGGGAACGTCCGGTCCGGGTCAGGAGAGACATAAGGATCAATATAAACGGTCACCTCTGCCCCTTTGATAATCACACTGGCTTGTCCCAGAAACCAGACGGCCAGACAGCCATAGGGCACCTCGGTCGCCCGGACTTCCTCGATCAATTCTTTTCCTGTTAACGGCATATACATGCCCTCCCTTCTTCTCGGCAAAATTCTAACCCAAAACCAGCGTGCACGCAAACGCAGCGAGCAGGCCCGTGGGTTCAATCGCGGATTTTGCTCCTCCGCCCTTTGTTTTACCGCTGCACAATCCCTTCTCCGCCATCCCGCTTCTGTGGACCGGAGCGTGCTTCATGAAGCTCTGACAGGCCGGTTCGTCCGCCAGGCTATACATCCCGATCATAGATGCACTACTATAGATAAAGAATTAGATAATAAAATAGATAAATGAAATAGCAACATTCCAATCAAATGGAGGGAAAGTCATGAGTGAAATTGCCAACACACCAGAGCCCCCTTATTATGCCGTGATTTTCACATCTGAACGGACAGACGGGGATAACCAATATGCGGAGATGGCCGAGGAAATGGACAAACTCGCAGCCGCCCAGCCTGGATTTCTTGGAGTAGAGAGCGCCAGAGATGGTTTAGGGATTACTGTCTCTTATTGGGATTCTCTCGAGGCTATCCAGCAATGGAAGCATAACGAACGGCACTTGGTCGCACAAAGCAAAGGTATCTCAGATTGGTATCTCACTTATAAAACAAGAGTGTGTAAGGTTGAACGGGATTACGGATTCGAGAAGGGGAGCCCCATGGTCCGTTAGTCCACCCCAAAAATTAATGGTTAGGTACCGGCAGAATCCCGCATTGAAATTAGCAGCTGCTTAAATGGTGATTATTGGTCATACCCACTCTGGCTCTGCATCATTAGTAGCAATTGGAGAAACGTATCTTGATTTGGATGTTTTGAAGCGTCAGAGGTAATTAGTTGGAAAAACGTCATTTAATTTCGAGCGTTCCCCCTACTCCAGACTATTTCCGGTAAAGTAAGTGCTGTTTATCCAACTGCTGCCCGGCAAATGCGCCTCCGTTCATGATCAAGTGGAGAAAATCCAATTATTGCCTGCCGCCAACGCTACCACACTCACTCCTGCCAACTGCCAATGCTGTTACCCTTTTCTTCAGGTGCTTCTTCGAAGTTATCCTTATTTGCAGGATTTACGGGAATGTTATGAATTCCTAATCCACGAAAAAAGCGCGTCCCCTTCGGTTGCCGCACCCTGCTGCAAATCCCCGCTTGTTACCGATGCCAATTCATGGGTACAATATTTAGATAGTGTACTTCTACTAAAGGACAGGTAAAGGACAGGTGAAATGCATGCTGAATCACGGATTCGCGCGGGTCGCTGCCGCTTCCCCCGAGCTCAGGGTGGCCGACTGCGTATTCAATTCCGGACAAATTATTGAAGTGATAAATAAAGCCGCGGCACAGGAGGTGGAGTACCTGGTACTCCCGGAGCTGTGCATCACGGGGTACACCTGTGCGGATCTGTTCCTGCAGCCCAGGCTGCTTGACGCCGCCACGGAGGCACTGCTCCGGATCACTGCCGCAACGGCAGAACATAAGATGATCGTCATTGCCGGCCTGCCCATTTCCATCAAGAGCCGGCTGTTCAACTGCGCTGCCGTCATCCAGCAGGGTCAAATTCTCGGAATTGTCGTGAAGACCTGCATTCCCGGTTATAGCGAATTCTACGAACCGCGCTGGTTCGCCGGTGCGGAAGAACTGGAAGTGTCCGAGCTGCGGATCGGCGGAGCCGTTGTACCGATCGGCAATGATCTCATCTTTGCCTGCGAGAGCAATGGCAATGTATCCTTCGGCGTGGAGATCTGTGAGGATCTCTGGGTGCCGGTGCCGCCAAGCAGCCTGCTGGCCCAAGCAGGGGCAACGTTGCTGTTCAACCCGTCTGCCAGCAATGAGCTGGTCGGCAAAGCCGATTACCGCCGCCAGCTGGTGGGCAGCCAGTCCGCTTCCTGCGTAGCCGGGTATGTCTATGCCGGCTGCAATACCGGCGAATCCACCACGGATGTTGTCTTCGGCGGGCACTCGCTGATCGCGGAGAACGGCCAGCTGCTGGCCGAGTCTGAGCGCTTCACCCATGAGAGCCGGATGATCACCGCCGACATCGACCTGCCGCGGCTTCAATATTCCCGCACCGTGATGGGTACCTTCCGGGCCGGCAAGGGCGGCCGCAATTTCCGCGAGCTGCTCTACGTTTCACCCGTCCGTGAGAACAGCCAGCGTGAACTGAAGCGGACAGTGGGTGTCAATCCGTTTGTCCCGGGTAATCCACTGCAGCGTGACGAACGCTGCCAGGAAATCCTCTCGATTCAGACCTCCGGCCTGATGAAGCGCATCCGCCACATCGGCACCAAGCAGGCCGTAATCGGCATCTCCGGCGGCCTCGACTCTACGCTTGCGCTGCTGGTCGCAGTGCGGGCGATGGAGCTGCTCGGCCGTCCGGCCAGCGATGTGCTTGCCGTCACGATGCCGGGCTTCGGCACAACAAACCGGACCTACGACAATGCGGTCGGGCTGATCAAAGCGCTCGGCGCCTCGCTGCAGGTCGTTGATATCAAGGCCGCCTGTCTCCAGCACTTCGAGGACATCGGCCATGACAAAGATGTGCATGACCTGACTTATGAGAACGTCCAAGCCCGGGAACGCACACAGATTCTGATGGACCTCGCTAATAAGAACGGCGGCATCGTCATCGGTACCGGCGACTTATCCGAGCTGGCGCTTGGATGGTGCACCTATAACGGCGACCATATGTCGATGTACAGCGTGAATTCGGGCATTCCGAAGACGCTGATCCAGTATGTCGTCGCCTGGTATGCGGATCATGAAGCCGATGAAACAGTCAACAAGTTCCTGTACAGCATCATCGAGACCGGAATCAGTCCGGAGCTGCTGCCGCCTTCCGCTACCGGAGAGATCGTTCAGCTCACAGAGAACATCCTGGGACCTTACATCGTGCATGATTTCTTCCTCTATTACATGCTGCGTACAGGGGCTTCGCCCGGCAAAATGCTCTACCTCGCCCAGCACGCCTTCGGTGAGGCTTACCCCAAAGAGCAGCTCGTTGCCTGGCTGAAGGTATTCGTTACACGCTTCTTCACCCAGCAGTTCAAGCGCTCCTGCCTGCCGGACGGACCAAAGGTCGGTACGGTCAGCCTCTCGCCGCGCGGCGACTGGCGTATGCCGAGTGATGCATCCGCTGCACTCTGGCTCCAGGAAATCGAAGAATTGTAATCGCCGCCTGGGCGCTCGTGAGGACGCTCCGCGAACAGACCGTTGTTCCAATCGCTGTGCTCTCCGCTGTTTAAGCGGGAATCGTATCTTCAATCTTAAAACAGAGCAGCGATCCTCGCGTTATTGGAGGATCGCTGCTCTGCTGATTTTCGCCTTTTTTTATTAACCGCCCTAGTCAGTTACTGCACTTCCTGCCCGTTCAATCATACACATTATCCAGAATCAGCACTTCATCACTGCCAAACGGGGTTTGGATCGTGACGGTATCGCCGGGACGCGCCAGAATAAGCCCCCTGCCCATCGGAGACCAGAGGGAGATGCAGAATTCATCCAGCTCAGCTTCGCCCGGAATTACAATTCTGTAGGCATCCTTCAGCGTTTCCTGCCCGATCCGCAGTGATACCCGCGACCCGACCAGAACAGTGGATTGCTCCAGCGCTTCATCCCCGCCGGACAGAATCTGCTCCACCGCCTCCTGATACCTCCTGATCATGGACTGAATCTCCGCCCGCTCGGCGGGCGACTCCCATGTGCCCCGGTCCAGAATAACGAATTTATGCTCATCGAGATAGACCAGCTGCTGCACCAGCTCCTGGCGCAGGGAAATCGTTATGAGACTATGGCTCATAGTAGATTTCACCCACTTTCTTCATCAGGTCATGCTCGAAAATACGCTTGCTCAAACTCATAGCCCTCAGTCCTCCCGGATAATAAAATAGATCCCGCGTGGGGATCTACTCTCTATGATAGCATCTTTCTATGGAAAGACAATGTCATGTATCTATGCTGTTATGATTTACTCCTTGGCTGCAGCTGCTCTGCTGTACATATTGAGATCCTGCAGCTTGATCAGCACCTTGCCGAACCGTCCGCCTTGGCGGATCACTACCTTTTGATCAGGATAAGCAGTATGCAAATAATCCGTAACAACCTTCAGGGTACCCTCTTTCCCGTCCAAATGATGCATAGGCAGCATCTCTATTACTTCAGCAAGCGCTGCATCTACGGATAGCTCCTTGCTTTTCGTCTCGCGGGTCACAATCGATTCGTAGGAATATCCCTTCAAATACAGTAGCTGCATCAGGTAGGCCATATCCGAAGATTCCGCATGCACCGCCCGGCCCGTCAGCAGAGGCAGCACTTCATTCATGAGGCTATGCTCCTGAACCCCCGCCGATGTACTGATATAGCAGTATTGCCGGGCACAGCTAATAACCTTCTCCGCACTCTCCCAGTCAAATACCGCCGGACACATGGATACAAACACAAGATCGAAGGCGTTCAGCCAGCCTTTGGCCGCAATATCGATATCCTCAAAGGCTTCGCGTACCAGCTCCACTTGACCGGGGGCGTAGCCTGCGGTGTTGTGCAGAAACAGTTCAGACAGCGGAATATTAGGCTCTACTGCCGTTACCTTGGCCCCTCTCTCGATAAAAGGTACGGTGAAGCCGCCCGAAGCCGCGCCCACATCAAGGACAGTCAGTCCTTTGAAATCTACTCCCTGGCCCTCCATCCAGCTGATAATCCGCTCACTTCTGTCTCTTCCCGCACTACTGAATACCTCTTCATTGAACACCTTCGCCTTATGATCAAAGCTGTGATGCGGGTCCATCCCCATCGCTTTGAACTTGTTGGCCATTGCCTTGGGATCCTCCTTCCAGGCCTTCTCCCATACTGCTGCATTAAATAATCCGTTGTTCATCTCTAACCCATCCTCTCTTATTTCGCAGACTTAACAGACTTATAATATCTATGAAATTCTCGAAAAAATAACGGAGCTCAATGGCTCTCCGTTAATTTTCCGGCAAGCTCGGACATCATTTTATTGCGCAAATACTCCTCCATCTGCCCTTCGGCCTTCACCATCTCCTGCTGGATGAGACACTCGCTGGAATGATTAAGTGTGCAGTCAAACAGCGAAGCCGTACCTTCGATCGCATGGATAATATCCAGGAACGAGATCTCTTCCTTCCTGCGTCTCAGCCGATACCCGCCATTCGCGCCGGATGCGGATTCCACCAGCCCCGCCTTCACCAGCTTGGTCAGGATTTTGGACAAATACGTCGGGGATACATTCTGCCGTTCGGCAAGCTGCTGCACTCCTACCGGCTTATCCGGAGCGTACGCCACCAGGAACAGCATCGTGTGCAGCGCGTAGTTCGTTGCTTTTGAGTATTTCATGTCTTGTTCCACCTTAAGTATGGACTTTTTTTCTAATCAAAGACTTTATTTATCTATAATATATTTTATACAGCCAAAAAGCAAGTGCAGAAATGATTTCCTGTCTGAAGCGATGTGGGAGAAATAGTCCCGGCCTATCCATAAAATTTTTTCATGGATTGCATGCACCGCTTGAATTTTACGCCTGCTGAATGCTGTTGTACACTTTGAATGTAAGCGTTACCATCATAACAAATGACCTGCGCGCACAAGGTTGGAAGGGACGAAAGCATATTCGAGGTTTTCTGGAACAGAGCTATGGTTCCGTTTAAGCAAAAAGTAGGTTACACATTTAATTAGGGGGGTTCTCATGGTTATTCAGGTTTTAGCCATCGTTCTGGCGCTTGGCCTGCTGATGTTCTTCGCTTACCGGGGGTTTCCGGTTATTGTTTTTGCACCTATATTCACACTGCTTGCGGTAGTTATCTCAGGGGTCGCCCTGATGCCGAGTTACACCGAAGTATACATGCTGAATGCGGCAAACTACGTAAAGAACTTCTTCCCGATCTTCCTGCTAGGCGCTATCTTCGGTAAAATGATGGAGCTTAGCGGCGCTGCCTCGTCCATCGCCCAGACGATTGTCAAAGCGCTCGGCTCAAAGAGAGCCATGCTTGCCGTTGTACTCGCCTGCTCCGTACTGACTTATGGCGGCGTATCGCTCTTTGTCGTAGCCTTCGCGGTCTATCCGTTCGCTGTAGCGATCTTCCGTGAAGCCGATATCCCGAAACGGCTCATTCCCGGCACCATCGCACTTGGAGCGTTCACCTATACGATGGATGCCCTGCCGGGTACGCCGCAGATTCAGAACATCATCCCGACCACTTACTTCGGTACAGATGCCTATGCTGCTCCGCTCGTCGGTATTGCCGGCGCGCTGATCGTCTTCATCGGCGGCCTGTGGTGGCTGGAACGCCGCCGCAAGCAGGCAGCTGCTAACGGGGAAGGCTATGGCACCGGCCATAAGAACGAACCGGAAGTGCTGGAGAACGCCAAATATCCAAACATCTGGATCTCCGTTCTGCCGCTTCTGCTGGTGCTCGTATTCAACTTCCTGCTCAGCCGGACGTCCATGTCAGTAACCAACTGGTACAGCAGCGAGCTGCTGGAAACCTTCAATATCGCCAATGTCAAAACCGTATCCTCAAGCTGGGCCTTGATTATTGCCCTCTGCATCGGGGTTATCGCTGCCGGATGTATCAATATCCGCCAGGTCAAAGGCAAAATGGCCGCTGGCCTGACCGCCGCAGCTATGGGCTCCCTGCTGGCCATTTTCAATACAGCATCTGAAGTTGGCTTCGGTAACGTCGTCAAAACACTTCCAGGCTTCAAATCCATCCAGGAATGGATTATGAATATCAGCGATCATCCGCTAATTTCCGAAGCATTGTCCGTCAACATTCTCGCCGGAGTAACTGGCTCCGCTTCAGGCGGTTTATCGATCGCCCTGGAGGTCATGGGCAAATCGTACCTGTCTATGGCCCAGACGCTGGGGATCAGCCCGGAAATGCTGCACCGCATCGCTTCCATGGCATCCGGCGGTATGGATACGCTTCCACACAACGGTGCCGTCATCACTTTGCTGGCGATTACCGGACTTACGCATAAGCAATCCTATAAGGATATCTTTGCCATCACCTGCCTGAAGACAATTGCCGTATTCACCCTTGCCATCGTTCTATCCATCTTCTAATTCATCCCCATGGAGGTTATGCAGAAATGAGCAGATTTTTGGAAAATAGAGTAGCATTCGTCACCGGCGCTGCCAGCGGCATCGGTCTGGAGATTGCCCGCAAGTTCGCCCATGAAGGCGCCAAGGTAGTCATTTCCGATGTACGTGAGGAGTTGGCCGTCAACGCCGCCGAAGAATTGCAAGCCCAGGGCTATGAAGCCTATGGCCTCAGATGCGATGTTACCCAGGAGGTGGAATACAGCGCGGCGATTGCCAAAGCTAAAGAAGTCTACGGAAGACTGGATATTCTGGTGAACAACGCAGGGTTGCAGCATGTGTCGCCGATTGAGGATTTCCCCGTGGAGAAATTCGAGTTCATGCTGAAGGTGATGTTGACCGGCGCTTTTATCGGCATCAAGCATGCCTTCCCGATTATGAAGGAGCAAGGCTACGGCCGCATTATCAACATGGCCTCCATTAACGGAGTCATCGGCTTTGCCGGCAAAGCCGCTTACAACAGCGCCAAACACGGCCTGATCGGGCTGACCAAGGTCGCCGCACTGGAAGGCGCTGCCCACGGCATTACAGTGAATGCCCTCTGCCCGGGTTATGTGGACACCCCACTGGTACGCGGACAAATGGAGGATCTGGCCCGAACCCGGAACGTGCCGCTGGAGAGCGTGCTGGAGGAGGTCATCTATCCGCTCGTCCCGCAGAAACGCCTGCTGGCCGTTGAAGAAATCGCCGACTACGCCATGCTGATCGCCAGCGAGCGCCTCGGGGGCGTCACCGGTTCTACCCTGCTGATCGATGGCGGGTATACTGCGCAGTAAGCCAGATTATTCAGTCCTCATACAAAGTTAAGCAGCGGTCCTCCCGTTAACTGGGGGACCGCTGTTTTGCTGTTTTGTGTTATAGCTGCTCAAGCTCCTTAGAGACTTGTTCAAATCTGTTTATACCTTGGACTATTTCCATATAAAAGAAAAATACATAATTATTCAAATATCGAAGCTGAAGCATGGAGATTTGCTTTCTTTTAATTTCAGCTTTGATGTTTATTAAAATCTTTGTAATGTAATCAAAATGACCGTAAAAAAAATCAGGAGATTCTTGTATTAATGGATTAATGGACATGTAATACTGATCAAAATAGTCACGTAATACAGTAATTCTGTTCTCAAAAAAAAGTGTCAGCAGTTCAATGTATTCAATCGTATTGTTGTCTAAGTCAATTGCTGCTTCCAGAGCTTGCTGCTCTATTTCATACATAGTTTCGATTCTTCTTACCAGGATCCTTAACAGGCGCCTGTTTAGCATCACCCAGTGAACGTCATACGAGACGTATTCGAATATCGGTTGGTAGAATCTCAACTCTCTTTTTAATTCATCAAATTTTTTTCTTCTCCTTTTGGCTTTAAAGAAGATAAACACCCCCTTTAAGAGATAATTCTATTACCTTATATATCCATATGCATCAGCATTAATCACAAGGTAGTGGAACAATTTTCTGCTGAATCTTGCACCACTTTCAATATATATGTTATATATGTAATATAACAAACAAAATGTATTTTGAATACAGAAATAACCATAAGGAGGGATATTCGTGTTCATAGAGCTCGATCTGCAATCGGACACCCCGCTGTACACGCAGCTGGCCGATCAATTGACCGAAGGGATCGCGTCAGGCGAGCTGAAGCCGGGCGATCCGCTTCCGTCGATCCGGAGACTGGCTGAGGACCTCGGGATCAATCTCCATACCGTCAACAAAGCCTACAATTTGCTTAAGCAGGAAGGCTTGCTTCAAGTGCACCGGAAGACGGGCGTTATTGTTCAGCCGGACGGGATGCCCGGTGTGACGGAAGCGTTCGAGGCAAAACTCCGGAGGCAGCTGCGCTCTCTTGCGGCAGCGGCTGCGGTACGTGGCATGGCGGAAGAGGTATTCGCGCAGGAGAGCAAATCGGTATACCGGGATATAATTACGAACCGTGGAGGGGAATAACGGTGACACAAGAACAGATGATTATTATATCCAGCAGCTATTTGATGATTGCTCTGATGCTCAGCTTACAGGTCTATACCGGCTTGCGGACCGTTCTATTCGGCATTGTGCTGCCGGAGGAGGCCCTGAAGGACCCGTCCGTCCGCGCCATCCGCCGGAATTACGCTTTGCTAACCAGCATTTTTGCGGCCTTAATCGGGGGTGCCTGCTTGTTCTGGCTGCGCCATCAACCGGCGCAGGGTCTCCTGATTTTGACGTCATCTTTCTTGCTTTTAATGATTGCTTCATCCTTCGCAGCCCGGCTAAGCCGGATATCCGCGCAACACTTGAAGGCAGCCAGAGGCTGGAAAGCTGCAGTGCAGACGAAGCGCGCAGCCAGCCTCACGGCTGGCCGGACGCATAGCCCGGTGCTGAGCTCCTGGTGGTACTGTGCAAATGCCGGCGTTATCGCGCTATGCATCTCCTTTGCTATTGCCAGGTGGGATAGAATTCCGCAAGTACTGCATCTCGGAATTTATAGCTTTTACAAAACCGGATGGACAGTGTTCTCTTTGAACATCATGCAAGCACTGAATATTACCGTGTTCGTCTGCTACAACCTGCTGATCAACCGTGCCAGAACATCGCTGGATCCCCAGAACCGGGAAGGTTCGCTGCAGAAACAGTTGAAGCACAAGAGAATCCATTCGCTTCTGGCTTGGAGCGCGTCGCTCCTGATGGTTATATTCTACGGGGTGACGCAAGCCATAACATTGTACGGCTGGAAGGGAAATCTGCTCTTCCTCTCCGGCATGTCGCTCTGTACAGCACTCTTAGTCGCACTGTTCGGCGTCATCCTGTATATGCGAATCAAGGGTATTGATCAGCTGAGGGACGTTCCGTCGCTGGAGGAAAAGCACTGGAAGTGGCTTGGCCGCCTCTACGTGAATCCTGAAGATCCGGCGTTGATCGTTCCGAACACCCGTGGTTTCGGCTGGACGATCAATTGGGCCAATTCGCGCAGCAAGATCATAATCTCTGCCATCCTAGCCGTTCTGGTGATCGAATTTATAATTTGCTATCCTATCTTCAATAAATATCTTCAATAAATAAAGAAATCCTGGAGAGGGAGAGTTCAAATGATAAGAAATCGGTGGAGAACCGCAGCTGTACTATTCTTGTGTCTGCTTCTCCTACTAACCGCCTGCAATGACAACACACCAGTGGCTGAAATGCAGAACGTAGCAGAAGCACTGAATACGGCTGAGGTAACCCTGTCAAGTGCTGCTCCGCAAGCCGTGTCAACGGCGGAAGCGGACTCGCCTCCACAGCAAGCTGAACCCACTTACGAAATTACCCGGCAAGCCGCACAGGAGAAAGCAGAACTTCTCACAACTACATATGCCACGAACAGCGTGCAATACGCCCTTATCGATCATGGCAGCATCACCGTATCTGGCCAATCCGGCAAGAATGATGAGCAGGGCCTGAACCCGCTCACGAAAGACACGATGTACGGGATCGCCTCGATAAGTAAGATGTTTACCACGGTTGCCGTTATGCAGCTGGCCGAACAAGGGAAAATCGGTCTCGACACGCCGGTCATCCGGTATATCACGGAGTTTACGATGACGGATGAACGCTACAAGCAGATTACGCCGCGCATGCTGCTGAATCATTCCTCCGGGCTGAACGGATCGTCGAACGTGAACGCTGATTTATTCGAAGACAACGATACTTATGCCCACGACACACTGCTGAAGCAACTGTCCGGTCAGACCTTGAAGGCGGACCCGGGCGCTTATTCGGTGTACTGCAATGACGGATTTACACTGGCCGAGATTCTGGTCGAGCGGGTCAGCGGCATGGACTTCACCTCTTATGTCCACCGGTATATTACGGAACCCCTGAGTATGATGAATACGCTGACGCCGCTCGATTCACCGGACAGGGCAAAGATGGCGGGACTCTATTATCCTGCATATCCCGGACAACTTCCGGACCAGACGGTCAACGCGATCGGAATGGGCGGCATTTATTCCACAGCGGAAGATTTGGCCCGGTTCTCGCAACTTTTCACGGGAGAAGCGGAAGAAGTATTGGCCGGCAAATCGGCTGCGCTCATGGCACAAGACGAGTATAAGACGCCACTCTGGCCTGACGATGCGGACAACTCCATCGGATACGGTCTCGGCTGGGACAGTGTCGATCTGTATCCCTTCAGTGAATACGGAATAAAGGCGCTGACCAAAGGCGGGGAAATCACTCTCTATAAAGCGTCGCTCGTTGTGCTTCCCGGACAGGACATAGCGGCAGCTGTTGTCTCTTCCGGCGGGAGCGGCATGTACAATCAGCTCATGGCGAACGAAATTCTGCTGCAGGCATTGAAGGAAAAAGGTACAATTACTGAATTTAAGCCTGAGAAGTCATACGGTGCGCCGGTACAAGCTGACATCCCGGAGTCCATGCTGCAGTATTCGGGAATCTATGGCGCGACTGGTACAATGATGAATATCAAAATATCCGCAGGCGGCGTCTTGTCCATTACTTCGGAACAGCCCTCCAATAATCCGAAACAGATCTTCAACTATTCAAGGGACGGCATGTTTCATAGTTCGGATGGAAATGCGATGGTCAGCTTCGTGAAAGAGGAGAACGGCCGCACTTACTTATGGATTCGTCAATACGTTTCGGTGCCGGGTCTTGGGCAGACCGCATCGTCAGAGTACACTTCCGAGAAGCTCCAGCCCCAAGAGCTTCCGGCAGAAACCAGGGAAGCATGGATGAAGCGCGACGGCAAGAAGTATTATCTGCTGAATGCGAAGTATACGTCGCTCGGTTATCTCGTATTGCCTCCCACCGAATTGAATGTGTCGGAGCAATTGCCGGGGTACGTGCTCGATAAGCGAATAACCGGTCCGGATTCAGCCGTCTCCGAATTGCAAATTCCGGGAAACAGCGGGCGGGATCTCTCCGGTCTTACGTTCTTTACACAAGATGGCGTTGAGTACTTGAATCTTGCCGGATTCATCTTAGTGAACGAGGACGCCTTGAAGCCTACTAATTTCGCTAAGAAGTCAACCGTAACGATTCCGCCGAGCGGACACGCCAGGTGGTATACGATAAGCGACAAAGACGGGGGCAAGAACATCAAGGTGAGTATGCCCTCGAAAGCCTCCTTCGCCGTTTATGATGCCAAGGGAACATGCATCTATTTCAGTGTCATCGGAGGCAAGGATCAGATCACGCTGCCTGCGGGAGGATCGATTGTGTTCGCAGGGGATGCCGGCACGAAGTTTGAGGTTTCAGTGCAATAACATCGTATCGGGTAGTTCTTCATCATTACTCTGGAGGCCCGGCACCGCGGATGCGTCTTGATGTTACGTGTGCCCGGCCGTAAAGTCAATATAAACAAGGCTCCAGTTACTAGAGTTTGTCATTACTAGAACTTCCATGGTCAAGCCCCTTAAAGCCTGTACCGTGCTAGCTCTGATTTGACGTAGTTATGCTAAGAAAACGATATCGTGCCGCAATCTTCATAACTTGTCCGTCACCGAAGAGGACTGAGAATCCGTTATTTGAGTAAATTCGGCGAAATTGCCGGTTAATCGGACCACAGAATCGCTTATATAACCCGAAATGCCGTCTTTCGGGTTAAGATGAATAAGATAACGGAATCTCAGTCCGCTTCATCTTATATTACAGGTTATTTTAGGAAATAGAGGAATCTCAGTCCGCTTCAGGAGAAATGGATCCAGGGAGGAGAAGCTGGCCTGACAGTTTGCTATCAAGTGGAAACGGCTACGCCGTCGTCTTATAAAGGACGGTGCGTTCAGCGAGAAATAGAAGGATAAGTTATCATACGAAGCATATAAATTCAGGCGTAATATTCAAAAAAAGCAAAGCCCCGGATATAGGAGCTTTGCCTGCAACAATATTGTTCCCTATTTCACAAACCTTCTGATCATCCTGCTAAGGATGCGCGCCTTCGCGGATGTCTGCAGCTTATATCCGCTCTACCCTTGCTCTATCCTTGCTCTATCTTCGATCTATCTTTGCTCTATCTTCGATCTATCTTTGCTCTATCTTCGCTCTATATCCGCTCGATAATCGTCGTGACGCCATGCCCGCCGCCGATGCACAGCGTGGCAAGTCCGGTGCGTGCGCCGCGCTGCTTCAGTGCATGTACCAGTGTTACGAGAATTCTAGCGCCGCTCGCACCGATGGGATGGCCCAGGGCGATGGCCCCGCCGTTCACATTGACCTTCTCCTCCGGGAAGTCCAGGACCTGGCCTACTGCCAGCATCTGGGCGGCAAACGCCTCGTTAGCCTCGATAAGATCGATGTCGCTGATCGTCAGGCCGCCCCGCTGCAGCGCCTTCTTCGTTGCCGGTACCGGCCCCATCCCCATGATGGAAGGATCCACACCGCCGGACGCGTAAGATAGAATGCGCGCAAGCGGCTTCAGCCCCAGCGCCGCAGCTCTCTCCGCCGACATGATGACCAGCGCCGCAGCGCCGTCGTTAATGCCCGAGGCATTCCCGGCGGTTACACTGCCGTCCTGCTTAAAGGCCGGACGCAGGCCTGCAAGCTTCTCGGCCGTTGTTCCTTTCCGCGGAAACTCATCGGTATCGAAGATGATGGCATCGCCTTTTCGCTGCGGAATGACTACAGGTACGATTTCTTCCTTGAAATGGCCTGCTTCAATGGCGCGCACGGCCTTCTCCTGGCTGGACGCCGCCAGGGCATCTTGCGTTTCGCGGCTGATCCCGAATTGTTCGGAGACATTCTCAGCCGTAATCCCCATGTGGTATTGGTTGAACGCGCAGGTCAAGCCGTCACTTACCATCGTATCGATCAGTGTGCCGTTACCCATGCGGTAGCCGTAACGGGCCTGATCCAGCACATAAGGCGCCTTCGACATATTTTCCATCCCGCCGGCTACAATAATCTCACTGTCTCCCGCCATAATACTCTGTGCAGCCAGGTGAACCGCCTTCATGCCCGAACCGCAGACCTTATTGATGGTCAGGCTGGAGGCCTCCACTGGAATGCCCGCTTTCATTGCCGCCTGACGCGCCGGATTCTGGCCCAGCCCGCCCTGAAGCACATTGCCCATAATGACTTCATCGACCTGCTCCGGAGCAACACCTGCCCGCTGCAGCGCCTCCTTGATGACCAGCGCCCCCAGATCTACAGCGGCAATTCCGGCCAGACTTCCGCCAAAGGTGCCGAGTGCCGTCCGTACCGCACTGACAATGACAATTTCTTGGGCTGTAATCATAACAACACCTCATCCGAAGGGATATTCCGCATGGGAGACAGATCCGCAGAAACCGTAAACGCTGCATCTGTTTTATTTGTAACCGTTTCCAATTCAACGCCTGGAGCCAGCTCTTCCAGCACCAGCCCCTGCGGGGTGAAACGGAATACCGCCAGCTCCGTGATAATCAACGATACAGCGCCGCGCGCGGTTAGGGGCAAGGTGCAGTCGCTTACGATTTTGGAAGCACCGTTCTTGGAGGTATGCTCCATAGCGACAATAACTTTTTTTGCACCCGTGACCAGATCCATGGCGCCGCCCATGCCGGGCACCATTTTGCCGGGAACCATCCAGTTGGCCAGATTGCCGTGCGCGTCTACCTCCAGCCCGCCAAGAATGGTAACATCCACATGTCCGCCGCGGATGAGCGCAAAGGAAGTGGCACTGTCGAAGAAGGAACCCCCGGGCAGAATGTTAGCCGGCTTGCCTCCTGCATTGACCAGATCGGGAATGATCGTATCCTGCACCGGTCCAAGTCCGATATAGCCGTTCTCGGATTGCAGAATAATGTTGATGCCTGCCGGCAGATAATTCGGGATCAGCGTCGGCAGCCCGATGCCCAGATTGACTACGTCCCCGTCATGCAGTTCAACTGCCGCCCGGCGTGCAATCAGCTCTTTCGTATCCATGTTATTCACTCTCCTTATAGCAGATGATTTTATCGACCAGGACACCCGGCGTAACCACAATATTCGGGTCAAGCTCCCCGGTCTCCACAATTTCATCCACTTGAACAATTACAAGATCGGCGGCCAGCGCCATCAGCGGATTGAAATTGCGCGCCGAATTGCGGTACACCAGATTGCCCGACTTATCCGCTTTGTGTGCTTTCAGCAGGGCAACATCAGCCCGCAGCGGCAGCTCCACCAGAAATTCCCTGCCCTCAATGGTCAGCGTCTGCTTGTTGTCGGCGACCATCGTCCCCGTTCCTGTCGGCGTCAGAATGCCGCCGAGCCCTGCACCGCCAGCCCGCACCCGCTCGGCAAGCGTACCCTGTGGCACCAGCTCCACCGCCAGCTCCCCGGCGAGCATCTGTCTGCCCGTCTCCGGGTTGGTGCCGATATGCGAAGCGATCACCTTCTTCAGCCGCCTGCCCAAGACCAGCGGGCCTACTCCTGTATCGACCAGAGCCGTGTCGCTGGAGATCAGCGTAATGTCTTTGATATCCCGGTCCATCAGAATGCCTACCAGTGCATCAGGTGCTCCGGTTCCCATGAAACCGCCAACCATAATGGTCATACCGTCATGCACAAGTTCGCCTATTTCTTCAAGCGTCGTTACTTTCGCCACACCGAACCCCTCCTGTTTTTTTGCTGCAGCCCATTGACAAATGTGATGCGGATGTCTTTATGTATACAGTGTACAACGCGCTTTTTTAGGGGTAAAATTCAGACATCGCATGCAAACCATGAAAATATATCATAGATTGGAGGCGCTTACTTTTGGATGTGCGGAACCTGAAATACGTGCTGGAAGTGGCCAATTTGCACAACATCACCAAGGCGGCGGAGAAGCTTCACCTGACCCAGCCCACCCTCAGCAAGATGGTTAAGAGCCTGGAGGACGAGCTTGGCGTCATCCTGTTTGACCGTTCGGGCAAATATGTCAGGCTGACCGATGCCGGCATGGCGGCGATGGAGCAGATCAGGCTGATTATTGCCGCAGTGGACAATCTGCATATGACGCTGGACGACATCAGCAACCTTAAGACCGGTACGATCAAGATTGGCCTTCCTCCGGTGATCAGCTCCGTTTTTGTCCCCAAAGTCGTGACTCCATTCCAAAAAAAATATCCCAACATCTCCTTCGAGCTCATTGAACAGGGCTCGAAAAATGTTGAGAATATGGTGCTGGAGGGCAGTATTGATCTGGGCGCCGTCCTGCTTCCCGTCCGGGAGGGCAGCTTCGGAATCAAGCCTTTTGTCCGTGAGAATCTGGCAATTGTTGTCCATAAGTCACATCCGCTGGCGGCACGCGAAGAGGCTGCCTTAACCGATCTCCGGGAAGAGCCGCTGATCCTGTTCGCCAAGGGGTTTGCCATGCGGCAGCATATTATCGAAGCTTGCATCAGCGCAGGGTTTGAAGCCAATATCGCTTATGAAAGCGCTCAATGGGATCTGCTGGTCGAGCTGGTGTCGGCCAATCTGGGCATCGCTTTTCTGCCTGAGCCGCTCTGTGAGAAGGTATCCAACCAGAATGTGCGCATTCTGCCGCTGCGGAATCCGTCCATTCCGTGGAACGTTGTGCTGATCTGGAACAAGGAGCGTTACATCAGTAAATGCATGCGGGAGTTCATCCGTTTCCTGGAGGATCATTCCCTGGTTGTATAGCGCAATGTGCCTATATAGCTTGATAGCTTGAACTGGTAATCCTTCGGATTAGTCCCGGGCTCCCCGTTTGGACAGCTGGCTGGGCCAGGATTCGCGCCGTCTAAGCTATAACTGTATTTTGTACAACTAAAGCGGGCGATTATTGCGCTGCGAGGGTTTTAATTGCACTTTCTACACTTAAAAATCCACATATTTCGTAAAAGGGGACTCACCGCTTTTTTAGTTGTACAGAATACAGTTAACCCGGAAAATCCGGAATCTCGCCGTCTTTTAACTGCAGAAAATACAATTAAATGCTATGCACTTCACGCTAGTTACTCTCCAATGGATTTGCAAACGCAGAGTTCTATGGAGTAGGTTATTCCCGAAGTTCAATCTATATAGCTGCATAAGAACAAATTCGTCCTAAGGGCGAATCAAACCACATACCAGAAGTTGAATTATCCAACCAAATTCCAATGAAATTTATCCACAACAGACGAATTTCATAATTTCCTAATCAACAAAAAGCAGAGCCCCGTCATTCCACAGGAACTCTGCTATACCGCTTACTTTCGTAAGGCATATCCGAATCTGTATTCACCGGAGCCGAGCGTAATCTTCACCGACTGCTCCAGCTGCTCGGCAGAATGAATACCGCGGACCGCCTGAAGCTCCTGCCCGTTCTCCAGCACACCCGCCAGCACAGCGTCCGGGAGCAGCACAGTAGCCGAGGTATTTGGCGGAACTACGGTCACCAGCTCTATTTTGCCGGAATCAATCGTCCACTCGGAGCGGATCTCCCCATACATAGATTCCAGCCCGGCGGCAGCCGAAGTCAGTCCGCCTCCCGGATGCGGCTGAATCAGAAACTGCTTATAGCCCGGATACTCTTCCACCTGCTCTATGCCGGCAACACAGCGGTACAGAAAATCGCCAATCGCCCCATACGCATAATGATTGAACGAATTCATATCCTTGCTCCAGAAGCTGCCGTCCTCCTTAATCCCGTCCCAATGCTCCCAGATGGTCGTCGCCCCCCGGGTAACCTGATACAGCCAGGAAGGGTAATCGGTCTGCAGCAGCAGCTTGTAGGCAGCATCATAATGCCCCGCTCCAGCCAACACCAGATTCAGATAAGGCGTGCCGACGAAGCCTGTGGTGAGATGATATTTGCTCTCTTCCAGCAGCTCTATAAGCTTGGCAACCGTGCGTTCTTCCGCCTTACCCTCCACCAGACCGAACATCAGCGCCAGCACACAGGCTGTCTGTGTAGCTACACTTATCCGTCCGGCAGGCGTGATGAATTCCCGGTTAAAAGCTTGTTTGATCCGCGCATGCAGCTGTGAATAGTACTGCTCATCTTCTGTTCTGCCCAGCACTGCCGCAGTCTTACCCATAAGCTCTACAGAATAGGCATAGAAGGCAGTCGCGATATAGTCCCTGTCCGTAGCGCCGATGTAGCTGTCCGGCTTGGCATCCAGGCCCAGCCAGTCTCCGAAATGAAAGCCGGTATTCCACAGGAATTCATCCGTCCCCTGCCGGCGGATATACTCCACCCAGCCCTGCATGCTGCTGTACTGCTGCTCCAGAATCCGCTTGTCGCCATAACACTGATAAATCGTCCACGGACAGATAACAGCCGCATCGCCCCAGGCCGCGGAAGAATGGGAATTCTCATCCAGCACATGGGGAATTACGAACGGGACACCGCCGTTATCCAGCTGATCGGCCGCCAGATCCTTGAGCCATTTGCTGAAAAAGGGGGCCACATTCATCAGATACGCCGACGTACGGATGAACATCTGCGCATCCCCGGTCCAGCCGAGCCGTTCATCGCGCTGCGGGCAGTCTGTCGGCACATCGACGAAATTGCCTTTTTGCCCCCAGAGAATGTTATGCTGCAGCTGATTCAGCAGCGGATTTGAACAGGTAAAGCTGCCGGTCGGCTCCATATCCGAATGCAGGACAACACCTGCGAAATCCTGCAGATTGAGGTCCTCCGGGAAGCCGGTCAGCTGCACATACCGGAAGCCCTGGAAGGTGAAACGCGGCTGGAAGCTCTCCCGGCCTCCGCCTTTGGCAATATAAGTAACTGTCTGTTTGGCTGCCCGCAGGTTGTCTGTGTACACATTACCTTCCTGATCCAGCACCTCGAAATGCCGCAGCTGAAATTCATGTCCTGCCTGCCCTTCCACCGTGAAGCGCATCCAGCCGACCATATTCTGGCCCATATCCAGCACGGTCTCCCCGGCCGGAGTGCGCATGATTGCTATAGGTATCAGTTCCTCTACAGCCTTCACTGGAACATTCTCCTGGGCCAGCAGAATATCCTTGGTGTACGGAAGGATCTCCGCAGGCGTCCATGACTGGTCATCGTACTCCGCCCTGCTGAAACCGGTCTGCTCCAGACGGGCATCATAGGTTTCGCCGTGATAGATCTCCGACATCAACAGCGGTCCGGGCGATACCATCCACTCATGATCCGTCCGGATGATCTGCTCCACCCCGTCCGCATAGATGAGATGAATCTGCATCAGCAGGGCCGTGCGGTCGCCGAACACATGCTTTTTGTTATCCCAGGCCAGGTTTCCTTTGTACCAGCCGTTCCCCAGCCAGGCGCCAACCGCATTGTCCCCCACTGCCAGCTGCCTTGTGATGTCATAGGTCTGGAACTGCAGGCGGGTGCTGTAGCTGGTCCAGCCGGGGGTCAAATAATCCTCGCCGACTCTTGTACCGTTCAGCTCCACTTCATAGAGACCGAGACTGGTCACATACATTCTGGCCCGGGTGACCTGCCGGTCTACATGGAAGCTCCGCCGCAGCAGCGGAGCCTGCTCTGCCTGGACATCCAGGCAAGCCAGCGGCGCTGTAATCCACTCTGCCTCCCAATCCTCCGGCGAGAGCAGGCCCGTCTCCCACCAGGCGGTATCCGACCACTCTGTAGGCCGGTTCTGCTGATCCCATACTCTGATCCGGTAATAATAGCGCTGCTTAGGCTGCAGCTGCAGCTCCTTCAGCTCAATATGCAGGGATTGTCCGGACTCCACTCTGCCCGAATCCCATACCGTGCTTCCGAAGTCCTGATCCATTGCTGCCTGAAGCTGATACGCCTGCTGCATGACATCCCGCTCATCCGCATCCAGCTGCCAGCTGATTCTTGGATAACGGACATCCAGCCCCAGCGGATTGTCTTTGTACTCCACACGTAATTTATGAACAGCTATCATTTCATTACACCCCGTCTTTTCTGGGATTGCCCCTATAAATATGAAACGCTTTCTATTACAATTATAGAATTCCGCAGCCTTTAAATGACCTGCAATATGGACATTTCACCGGGGTAAAAAGGACATTCTGTTGTTTAGAGGAGTGAACTGATGCATTCGGCCAATCATACGCTAAAAGGAGAGTATTTCTTCCAGAACAATCTCCAGTTATATGTGAACCGCGCTACCGAGAACTATGATCTTCCGCTTCACTCCCATGATTTCATAGAGCTGACCTTCGTTGCCGAAGGCAAAGGCTTCCATTATATCGGGCAGCAGGCTCAGCAGACCGGCAAGGGCCAGCTGTACTATATTCCCGTAGGAGTCTCCCATGTCTTCCGTCCGTCTTCACCCAGCCCGCTCCGTGAGCCGCTCGTGGTGTACAATTGTTTGTTTAAGCCGGAGCTGCTGGACAACCTTGCCGCTCTGATCCCTGACCCGCCGATTGCCTCCTACCTGGAGCAGATCCGCAATCATCAGCTGCCCGCATTCTCCGTGACGGATCTGAACGGCTCCATCGAGAGCCTATTTCTGGCGCTTCACCGGGAGGTTCATCTTCCGCAGACCGGCGCGGGCAGCTATTTGCTGACCTTGTTCATTCAACTGCTGATAAGTATCTACCGGCTCAGGCATGACGAGGTCCAGTTTCCGCTGAACAAGCAGACGCAATTCCTGCAGATTCTGAATTATGTCAACCAGGAGTACGCGCAGGAAATCACCCTGAAGCGTCTGTCACGCAGCTTTGACTGGAGTGAAAGGCATCTTCAGCGGCTGTTCAAGGCGAATACCGGGCAGACCTTCCATCATTACCTGCAGAATGTCCGGATTCAGAAAAGCTGCCTGCTGCTGGTTCAGCAGCCCAAGGCGCCCGTTCAGCTCATTGCGGAGCAGGTCGGCTACCATGACCCGAAGACCTTCAATCTGGTGTTCAAGCGGATTATCGGCACCACTCCGGGGAGCTACCGGCAGGCGTCCGGGAGGAAGCATCTGAAGGGGCCGGAGCCGGGAGAAACAACTTTAACGCAGAATGATTGATGTTATTTGTAAATAGTGTTAGGCTATCAACGGTAAACTCAACATCTGTGCTCTTCAATACATCCTAAAATAGTCACAAATTTAGTTAGAAAGAAAGGTAACACTATGATAAAAGCAGAACACTTATCCTTCTCATTCCCGCAAAAAGAACTATATAAAGATATTTCCTTTACGCTTGAAGAGGCACAGCATTGTGCTTTCATTGGAACAAGCGGCAGCGGGAAAAGTACACTGACCGATATTCTGATGGACCCGGAAAGATATCTGTTTGAGGGCAGGTTAGAGATAGATCCCGCTTGCAGCATCGGGTATGTAAGCCAGTTCTCCCAACCGGAGAAAACTAAAGAAACAACCGTTTTTGAATATATCGGCGAAGAATTTATTAAGGTACAAAATGAAATAAATTCTATTTTGGCTGAAATGGAAACCTCCTCGGATATGGATTCGCTGCTGGAAAGGTATCAGTTAGCGTTGGACGCCTTCGATGCTATGGACGGGAATGATTACGAAAGCAATATTAATAAGAAGCTAAATCTGGCAAACCTCATGAAGCTAAAGGATGTCAGGGTATCTGACCTGAGCGGCGGGGAATTCAAGCTCATTCAAGTAATGAAGGAAATGCTCAGCCGTCCGGACTTCATGATTATGGACGAGCCCGATGTATTTTTAGATTTTGACAACCTAAATTCGCTTAAGAATCTTATTAATGCCCACAAAGGCATACTGCTGGTGGTTACGCACAACCGCTATCTGCTCAATCATTGCTTCAACAAAATCCTGCACCTTGAAAACAAGGAGATCCAGGAGTTTGACGGGCGGTATATTGATTACAACTTCTCCTTGCTGCAAACCAAAATTGAGCTGCAGGAGCTCGCCATCGCTGAAGAGGAAGAAATTGCGAGAAACGAGAGCATCGTCAATAACCTTAGAGCAATCGCAACTTATAATTCAGAGGCCTCCAGAGGGAGAGCGCTAAAAGCCAGAGTTAAATTTCAGGAAAGACTGGAAGCGCGCAGAATTAAAGCTCCATTCGTAGAGATTAAGCAGCCGGATATCCGTTTCGGGTTCGATCATGAGCTGGAAGACACGACTGTTATAACTGTTAATAACTATAGCGTTTCCTTTGATGAGCTGCTGTTAGAAAATGTTAACTTTGAGATCAAACCTACGGATAAAGTAGCCCTTATCGGTGCAAACGGTACCGGGAAAACGACATTACTCCGGGAGATATATAGGAATAATCATGATGCAATTGAAGTAAATCCGGATGCTAAAGTGACTTATTTATCTCAGCTTCAAGGTGAAATGCTGAAGGATTCTAATACTATACTGGAGGAATTCATCGATGCCGGGTTCGCAACGTATGATGAGATTAGATCGCATCTTTCAAGCTACGGCTTTGAGGGAGAAATCCTTAATCAGAAGATAGAATCTTTATCCGGCGGCGAAAAAAATATGCTTCAATTGGCTAAAGTTTCGGCCAGTAAAGCGAACGTGCTGCTGCTTGATGAACCGACAAGCCATTTGGACACCTATACACAAATCGCACTGGAGAACGCAATCCAGAACTATAAGGGTTCGATTCTAATGATATCTCATGATTTCTATTCCGTGGTAAACGGGATGGATTATGTTCTGATCATTGACGGCAAGACGATTAGAAAAATGACGATCAAGAAATTCAAAAAGATGATCTATGCAAGGCATTTCGATAAGGACTATCTGGAACTGGAACAAAATAAAAAAGCAGTGGAAACGAAAATCGAGCTGGCTTTGAAAGCTGCTAATTTTGAACTTGCACAAGGTTTGATGGATGAGCTGGAAGAGCTGATTAAGCAGCTGTAAATCAACATGTCTGTACTTTAGGCAATAGCCTCAAGAATAAAGCAAATGATCCCCAAAGTCCGGGGATCATTTGCTTTTGCTTTATACACTAACCGCATTCTGCCTAGTGTTCGCTCAGGCAAAGACAATATGCAGCGTATGAATCTCATATGGTTTGAAATCAAGGCGGATAGCCGGTCCGTCCACCGCTGCCACCTCCAGCGGACGCTCCATCAGATCGCGCAGCTGCCAGGAGACGGCGGAGTAATCGCTGCCAATATTCGCCGTGCTGCGTGTTCCCGTATACTCATGCAGTCTGACGATACATCCGCTGCCATCCTCGGCCAGCTTGACGGCATCGACGGCAATGTTCGGGGCATCACAGGTAATCAGCGACTTGCCGTTACCGGCGGCATAACCCCCTTCGGCAGCGAGGAGCGGATTATTCAGCGCCCACGCTTCCTGCACGGTGCCTGCCGCAGCCCAATCCCCTTTATGCGGAAGCAAGGCATACGTGAAGCGGTGCTCGCCCTGGTCAGCCAGCCGGTCCGGGCTGGTTGCCGATTTGATCAGCGACAGCCTCATCGTGTGATCCTTGATGTCGTATCCGTATTTGCAGTCGTTCAGCAGGCTGACGCCATAGCCCCGCTCCGACAGGTCAGCCCACTGGTGGCCGACACTCTCGAACCGGGCATAATCCCAGCTTGTATTCCAATGGGTCGGCCGCTTCACGTTGCCGAACTGGATATCATAGGTAGCTTCTGTAGCCCGGACGGCAACAGGGAATGCCGCCTTCATCAGCTGATGCTGTTCATGCCAGTCCACCAGGGTCTCGAAGTCAATCCTTGCACTTCCGGCATATACCTTAACCTTCTGGGTGATCGAGGAATCCATGTACTTCCAGGTGAACTTCAACACTGCCTGCAGCGGGCCGCATTCGGTCAGCTCTACAGAGCGCAGATCGCTTACTACCCGCATTTTCTCCTGGTAATACAGATCGATATCCCAGGCGTCGAACATCTTCGGCTTATCCTCAAAGACCTGTAGCAGATTGCCGCATTCGCCCGCTGCCAGCACCTCGTGCGCTTCCTTGCGGTCATAGATCCGGCTCAGCTGTCCGGCTGCATTCCACTCCAGAATATAATAAGGTGTTGTTAGTGTTGAATCCTGCCAGGTAAAAGGAACGGACGGTTCCGGATTCTCTCCGGAAGCGGCGGGTTGTGCAGCGCGGATCACTACACTCCCCATCGCCGGAACAGCTTCTACCCCGACCAGCCACTGACTGCCGGAGCGCTGGGCGGCCAGCGGGTTGCCGGCGGCATCCGTCCAGACGGCAATCTCTGCGCTGTGAGGAACGGCTGCCAGACGGGGACCTCCAAAGAGGGAGCTGTTGAACAGCGTGTACTCCTTGTGTGACGCGGTATCCGCCGGGTCTTCCTCACCCGCTGATGCAGCATCAGGGCTCTTCAGTTTGACAAGTCCATCCGCCGCAGCATCAAGGGCAGCCCGGCCCAGCTGCTCTGCTTCGGCATATTCCAGCCGTGAATCCTGATAGACCTCATGAATGGAGGAGCCGGGGATAATATCATGGAACTGGTTACGCAGAATAATCTGCCAGCCTGCCAGGAGCGATTCTGCAGGATATTGTGCATATCCGCCTGTCTCCGCAGCAAGGAGCATCTGCAGCCATTCCGCCTCGCGGTACAGAAGCTCCAGCTTGCGGTTCATTCTTTTGTTATAAGCCTGGCTGGTGTAAGTCCCGCGGTGAAACTCCAGATACAGCTCCCCGTCCCAGGTATGCACATATTGATCGGTGCCTTCTATCGTTTCATGCAGCCGCTCGAAATAGTCATCCGCACGGCCCGGCTTCACTTGCGGCAGCCCCGGCATGGTATCCAGCCTCCGGCGCATCTCCAGCATCTCGCGGTTCACACCGCCGCCGCCGTCGCCATACCCGTAGGAGAGCAGCAGCTCACGGTTCAGGTTCTTGTCGCGGTACTGGTCCCAGATCCCCTGCACAGAGAAAGGCTCAATAAGGCCGTTATACGTATAGTACCAGGCACTGGAATCAGGAGCCTCGGGTGTGGTGATGAAGTGGGTCAGTACCTCGCTGCCATCAATGCCCCTCCACTGGAACGTATCATGCGGCATGCGGTTATATTGGCTCCAGCTGATCTTGGTCGTCATGAAGGTGTCAATGCCCGACTTGCGCAGAATCTGCGGCAGCGCCCAGCTGTAGCCGAACACATCCGGCAGCCATAGGTACTTGCAGTCTACGCCAAATTCCTCGCGGAAAAATTTTGTCCCGTACAGAATCTGGCGCACCAGCGACTCGCCGCTGGTCAGATTGCAGTCCGCTTCCAGCCACATTGCACCTCCGGCTTCCCAGCGGCCTTCCTCCACCCGCTGCTTAATTTCGCTATAAATCTCCGGATAATCCTGCTTGATGTAGGCATAGAGCTGCGGCTGGGTCTGCAGGAAGATGTACTCCGGGAACTGCTTCATCAGCCGAAGCACTGTGGAGAAGGAGCGGGCCGCTTTCTCCCGGGTATGGGTAAGCCGCCATAACCAGGCCACATCAATATGGGTATGGCCGATCGCGGTTACCGTAACCGGATGCTGCTGCTCCAGCAGGGCCAGGGCCTCGAGCAGGCTCTCCTCAGCCTCCTGGACTGAAGCATAGAAATCTGCGCTGCCGAGCCTTGACCAGTCCAGCTTGTTAAACGAGCGGTTCAATGCCATCAGCAATTCATGCTTCTCGATCTGGCTGTCGGCAAGCTGCTTGAAAGTATCCAGTGCCGCCCGGCCTGTATAATAGAGGTTGTCGGTTGATTCATCCAGATAAGCCAGCTCAGCCTGCTTGATCCGGTGTTCCTGAGCAATCAGCTGGCCGTCTCCGTTCAGGCCTGACCATAAGCGGAAGGTGAAGTCCAGCTCCCTGCCAGCGGCATCCTCAAGAAACACCTCCTGGTGATTGGAATCCACGCCCTGATACGGCTTGCCGTCCAGAAACAGCAGGGATTCGAAGCCGCTGTTGTTCCCTCCGCCTGTCCGGCCGAAATCGAATATACCTACAATACGTTTCCCCTGCCAAGCAGCTGGCACTGTGATCTTTCTGTGGAGCCACAAATATACATCACTGCCGGTCCAGTAATCCCCTATACGAAGCTTCTTGTCTCCTTCCGGGGCGGATGGATAGACACCATTGTCACCCTCCTGATCCTCTGTAACCAGCCATTCATCAAGCGTAATAACCTCACGGTACCGGTAACCCTCCAGCTCCTTCAACCGCAGTGCAAGCTTCTCTTCAGTCCAGAACATTCCCATTCCGATTTTCCTCCCTTTTGTATAACACGTGTTATCAAATGGGCAGAAAGACGGTCCATCCGTGTAAGGATGGTACCGTTCCCTGCTAATTAGGATAAGCGCAGTTACGCGCTTTCTCCTGCCCGTAATACTGCTGGAAGCCAGATTTTGTCCGCCTGTCCTGCTTCGTTCCCGCCGTTCATCTGCGTAAGTAAGCAGCGTACCGCCTCTTCTCCCATACTCACATAAGGGATTTCTACGCAGCTTAGAGACGGCAGGCTAAGACGGTGACCCTGAATCGTATTATCTGCCGCCATGATCCGCACATCTTCACCGATACGCAGGCCAAGCTTGTGAGCCGCCCGGTACAGATCGGGAATTGCGCTTGACCAGTTGACCAGCAGCGGCGCATGCTGCGGCCCGCTATCCGCCAGCCTCTGCAGGCACGCTGTCCAGTCGCCATGGTGTTCCTCCAGCCGGATCACGATTGGCTCCATCCCATGTGCGCTGCACCAGCCGGTATAGGCATCGCGGCGGTTCCGCTCCGCCCAGTTATCCGCGCTATGCTCATGGTATACCTCGGCATAGACCGGGCCGGGCTGCTGCGGTGTACCCTCCCGCAGCAAATAATTCAGCGCCGTCTCCACACTGCCCGAATAATCGGCCAGCACGGAAAACACACCGGGCACTTCTGCGTACCCTTCCACAGAAACATAGGGGATTCCGGCATTCCCTATGCGGGAAGCCCACTCCTCATCGTGGTAGCTGGTATGATCCAGCGTCACAATCCCATCGATCTTCCGCCGGTGATATAGCTCCAGCAGCTCGGTCCTGCCGTTGGCGTTCCCCTTATGGCGCGGAGAGCAGAGCAGAATATGATACCCGCTGAGCTCACACTCCCGCTGCATGCCTTCCAGCAGCCGGGTGAACAGCGGATGACGCGTATCACCGAAAGCGGCAAGCGTCATGCTTCTTCCCGTCTTCATGCTGCGCGCTCCGGCGTCCACATGGTAATTCAGCTCGCGGATGGCTTCCAGCACGGCTTCGCGCGTCTCCGCTCCAACCCCGATGCCGGGAGTATCATTCAGCACCGCAGATACCACACTGCGGGACACGCCTGCCCGCTTGGCTACGTCAAAGCTGGTCACTCTTTTTTTGCCCATATATCAGCACCTCACCGAGAGTATAACACGTGTTATAAAAAGTTGTACAGCGCTTTCTTTCATTTTTATATCTGGTTAAACAGGGGAAGCCTTTGGCAATATACTCTGCCGCGTGGCCTCCGCTTAGAGCGCTTGGAATCTAAACTGGCCTCTCCGAAGGCGGGTTCGCCGTCTCCGCCTCCCTTCTGTCCCTGCGGTAGGCCCCGGGGGTTTGTCCGGACCATTTCTTGAACGTTTTGATAAAATAATTATCGTTCGGGAACCCGACGCTGCGGCCGATTTCATTAACGGTTAAGTCTGTCTCGCGGAGTAAGCGCCGGGCTTTCTTCACGCGCACATGCTGCAGGTAGTTGATGAGCGTCTCCCCTGTCTTCAGGCGGAAAAGCCCGCTGAGATAATGCTCCTCCATGGCGACATAACGGGCGACCGCCCGCAGAGTGATGTTCTCGGCAAAACGGCTGTGGATGTATTCCAGCACACGGTTGATTTCGGGATGATTGGTTATTATCCCCTCCGCTGCGGCCATGCGCACCTGCATTTCATCCGCGGCCGCCAAAAAGCAAGCGAGCAGCTCCCGGTGGGTAGCCACTTCGCGCAGTTGCTGAACAGGCCCGGACGGAGGCTGATTGCCGATTTCGGCAAAGGTCCGCACCAGGCGTTCCGCCTTCTCCATCACCAGGTAGAAGGGCAGCCGGCTTGCCCGCAGCGTTTCCCACATCGCGCAGGCCGTACGCTGCATATCCGCGCTCCGCCGCTGGGCAAAGGCCAGAACAATCTCCTTCTCCATGACCCATATAGGCGGAAGCTTCGGCTCTCCGGCCGCCTCGGGCCCGGCGGCAGATGTAGAGGCGGACTCTGCTCCGCTGCCGTCTGCCGGAGCTTCGCCCTTAATTTCGTACCAGAGGTCGTTTAGCTGCTGGTAGAGCCGGGTCCACTCCGCATGGATGAGACCGGGCGGAACCGGACCGCCGCAGGCCACGGCCTGAACGGGCATGCCCGCCGTAAGGTTACCGGGCAGCCTAAGGCTGCCGTCAGACCAGAAGAAGCAGGTCGTACAGCCGTCTGCCGTAAAAGAACCGGTCCAGACCTCCTCCATCCAGGTGTCTGGCGGACAGGCTTCCAGGACGGCTGCCAGCAGCGGCCGGGCGGTCCCGATGCAGGAGACCATGAGCAGCCGCCGGTAGGATGCCGGAGGCGCAGGCGGCGCTGTCTCCTGCCCCGCCTTCACCGCCTCCCAGACGAGGCCATAATAACGGTTGAATTCCTGTCCCAGCAGCGCATGCCGCTGCCTGCGCGAGGCTGACAATTCTTCGCCGATCTTAAGCAGCAGCTCCTGCAGCTCCGGGATGCTCAGCGACAGCTTGAGCACATATCCGCTGGCTCCGAGCTCCAGCGCTTTGCGGGCATATTCGAACTCGCCCATGCAGGTCAGCATGACAAACCGGCTGTCCAGCCCGGCCTGGCGCGTCTGCCGCAGCAATTCCAGGCCATCCATGCGGGGCATAAGAATGTCGGCAATGACAAGATCGGGTCTCAGCTGATGCATCAGCTGCAAGGCCTCCTCACCGTCGGAAGCTTCCCCTGCCACACTGAAGCCATAAGCTTCCCAGTCCACCAGTTTAAGCAGCTTGCGCCGGACAAACGGCTCGTCTTCAACCAGAAGAATTTTCCACATGCTCTGCACCTCCGGATTGGAAAGGATTTGCAATCAATAACGGGATGGTGATGCGTGCCATTGTCCCCTTCTCCCCCTCCAGAAGAACGAGACTGCCATCTTCCCGGAACAGCAGCTGCAGGCGCTGGCGGATGTTGGCGATTCCGATGCTCTTGCGCGAGCGGAGCTCCGGGTGTTCCCCGGCGCGGGCAAGGCCGACACCGTTGTCCTCCAGCTCCAGAATCAGCGAGCGTCCCGATCTCCTTGCCCGGACTGAGACCCGGGCATCCTCCTGCAGCGTGGAGAAGCCGTGTTTGAAGGCATTCTCCATCAGCGGCTGCAGCGCCAGCTTCGGAACAAGAGCATAGGCCAGCCCTTCCTCCACATCCAGAGTGACCCTTACTTTGCCTTCATAGCGGATATTCTGGATATATACATACGCCTGCAACAGATCCAGCTCATTCTGCAAGGGAATCAGCTCTACATCCGAGTACAGGCTTGTTTCCAGCAATTTGCCCAAAGAAATCGATATTTCCGCGATATCATCCTCTTCCTTTTCATAGGCGATCCATTTGATCGTGTTCAGCGTGTTCAGCAGGAAATGCGGATTCATCTGGGCGGTCAGCATCTGGTAATGCAGCGCTTCCTTCTGCCGTTCCTCCAGCTTCAGCTTCTGCAGCAATCCGCCGATATCCGTCATCATCGTATTGAACGTGGCCGCCAGATCCCTCATCTCTCCATGGAAAAAGGATTCTTCCACCCGTGTATTCAATTCCCCCTGTGCGGATAACGCCATCTTGCGCCGGAGCAGCGCGATGGGCCGGGACATGGCACCGGCGATGAGGAAGGTAAGCAGGAGGAAGCCGCCGGACAACAGCAGGGAGAAATTGAAATTCTGCTCCCGCAGTTCCTTCATATTCCCAAGATAAGTATTCAGCGGCATGGACGCGGCCAGATACCAATCCAGATTGTAGAGCGGGCTGATCGTCAGAATTGACGAGCTCTCATAATCAACCCGCTGCATAGGTTCCTCTCTTTCCGGAACGCGGATCATTTCTTGGATGGCCGTGCGGTCCACCGCCCGGAAGTAATCGGAGGAATTGAGCAGTTGGCCTCCCTGGTCCATCAATACATAATGCTGCTGGAGCAGCAGATCCCGCGACGCTTCGGCAAGCCAGCCGTCATAATAAAAATTAATCCGCAGATAACCGAACGGCTGCTGCCGGTTATCGAGCAATACAGCATACATGGACAAATCCTTGCCGGTCACCCAGCGGAAGGAGTCTCCCTCAGCACCGAGTCCGGCAAACCCGCTCTCCGAGACAAAATTGGCATGCTCCTGCCCGGTCTGCACAAGCCCGTCGGTGTGGTACAGCGTGCCGGACCGGTCGGCCAGGGTGACGGTAATCTGGGCGGGCAGCTCCAGCGATGCCGGACGGGCGGTGCTTTGCAGGAATACCGCTTTCTCCGCAGGATTGAGTTGTCCCGGATACAGCAATACGGAGCGGGTATAAGGGTCCCGCTCCAGGTACACATAATAGAGGAAAGCTTTATTGATCTCGTTGTTCAAGGCGTCGTTAACCACGTTGAGCTGCTCGATTGCCTTTTCCTGAAACTCGCGGGACACGGTCCGTTCCATCATCCGGTAATTATAGATTTGCAGCAGGAAAAAGGGCAGCAGGAGGAAGATCACAACAGCGGCAAACAAGCGGTTTCTGAACTTTTGTGGCCATATGCGTTTCCAGCCTCCCATCGTCTTCCCTCCCGGTTATCGTTACCGTAAATTCATGCTACAGTATATCACAACTGCCGGCCTCCGCAGGGTTATCCTGCTCATTCCGCATAACCCAGCTCCTGCAGCTGTTTCATTGCGCTGTCCTGGAAGAGCTGGTACTTGAAGGTCGTGTTCAGCTTCTCCAGGAAGCTGTCGTATTGCTCCAGCTTGTTTTTGCCGTATTGGAATTTGAGCATTTCCTCGTTCTTGAAGCGGTCGGCATCAGCTGCGTTGTAGTTCTGAGGGAAGACAACAAACCCGTTGTAGGTATCCAGCACTTCAACCTGTTCGCTAGCCTGAATATAGTCAATCTGTTTGGCAAATTTGGTGCTCAGATATTCCGCTTCCGGCCGGCCGGCCAGCTGGTAGACCCAGGTGAATGCCGCCTCTGCGGACCGGTCCGTAATCACCGGCTTACCGTTTTCTTTGGTGAAATGTACACCTTCCTGGCCAAACTGAACAAGCTCGGAGCCTTCACCGGAGGCTGTATAATTGATAAGGTCAAAAATGCGGTTCAGTTTGGTTTCGTCTTGGGCGGCCTGGCGTGAAATGGCTACGATGCCGGATACGCTGGATTTATCCATGGCGGCAAGGATATTCGCTTTGGGTCCCTGCAGCTTGTTCAGCATCAGGAATTCCGCGTCCGGATTGGCGCCCTTCCATTTCTCCACTTCATTGTCCTTCATAATCTGCGTCCAGTCACTGATGATAATGCCTGCCTTGCCCTGGAACGCTTTGTCTTTGGCGTTGTCGCCCTTGTTGCTGGCAATCTCCGGATCGACCACGCCGGAATTCAGAACCTTCTGGGTATAAGCCAGCGCTTCCTTCATTTCCGGCTCGAACATGCCATTGACCATCTTCCCGTCCTTGATATACAGCGCGTCGGCGACGCCATGCTGCAGGTTGATCAAATGGACCAGAGTGCCGAGGCTGCCTGTGATGCCGAAAGTATCTTTCTTGTTATTCCCGTCCGGGTCCTGTTCGGTAAACGCTTTCGCAACTTCAAATACTTCATCCAGGGTCTCTGGAACCGGCAGCTGCAGCTTATCCAGCCAATCCTTGCGCAGCCAGAATAAATTCCAGTTACTCTGGGGATTAAGCGATATGGCGTAATGCTTGCCGTTAACCTCCACCCGGCTGTACACATTGTCTCCGATGGCATCCGCTGCGGGCTTCAATTTCTCCTTATACGGCTCCAGATCAAGCAGAATGTTCTTCTTGACATATTCCTGGAACTCATTCCGTCCATTGAAGAGGATCACATCGGGCAAGTCGCTGCCCGCCGCCCGGATATTCAGCTTCTGAATGAATTCATCCGCAGAAGAGGTCAGCGTCATTTTCAGATCAATATTGAGCTTCTCATCCAGCGTCTTCTTCACGAAGTTATCTTGTTCCTTGGGCATCTGGGTGGTGGTGTTCCAGCCGACCCGCATGACCTCGATAGCTACCTTCTCCGCCCGGGCGTCCGCCGGAGCGTCTGTAGATGAACCCGGCCCCTCCGTAGCGGAGGAATCTGACTGCGGGCTTCCTCCGCAGGCGGCCAGCAACAGCCCCGCTGTTAATACACAGGCCAGTACAGCAGGAATACGCTTCTTGTGTTTCATAGTGATGCTCCCCTTTCGTATACCAAATGTTGTATTGAGTCGGCGCTGCCAGCGTTTGAACAGCGCCGGGAACAATCCGTTAACCCTTCACGGCACCGATCAGCATGCCCTTGGTCAGATGCTTCTGCACGAAGGGATAGACTACGATGACCGGCAGGCTTGCCGCCACTACCGAAGCCATCTGCAAGGTCGTTGTCGGCAGTACAACGTCCGCATTATATTCCATTTGCTCAGAGGATAACAACAGACCGCGGATGATGACCTGAAGCGGATTCAAGCCGGGGTCAGTAATATAGTATACGGCGCTGAAGAAGGTATTCCAGCTGCCTACGACACAGAACAAGCCGATGGTCATCAGTACCGGAATGGAGAGCGGCAGGGCCAGCCGCAGCAGCACTGTAAATTCGCCCGCACCGTCGATCCGTCCCGATTCGAACAGTTCTTCGGGCAGGCTTTCGAAGAACGTTTTGACCACAAGCACATTCCAGGTAGACATCGCCCCGGGGATAATCATCGCCCAGACCGTGTTAAGCAGGCCGGTTCCTTTTACGACCAGGTAGGTCGGGATCAAACCGCCGCCGAACATCATGGTGAACACGATCAGGAAGATGAAGAAGCTGCGGCCCACCAGATGCTTACGGCTCAAGGTATAGGCCATGAGCACTGTCAGGACCAGATTGATCAGTGTGTTCATTACCGTAACGAAGCTGGTCACGAGGAAGGCGCGGGGAATAGCATCCATTCCAAACAGCGCCTTATAGGCCTCAAAGGTAATCCGGCGGGGAATCAGTACGAAACCGCCGTTGCGCAGCACTTCGCTGTAGGGTGTAATGGATACGGCGAACACATACAGCAGGGGAAAGACGGAAATCACGGCCAACAATATCAGCAGGATATTAATGAAATAATCGAAATAGCGTTCGTTTCCGTGGCTTACCATAGATTGCCCCCCCATCTCCGGGCCAGCTTATTAGACAGGAAGATAAGCACAAGTCCAATCAAGGATTTGAACAATCCGACCGCTGTCGCCAGGCTGAAATTCAGTTGCTCCAAGCCTACCCGGAATACCCAGGTATCAATAATATCTGCCACCGGCATTACCTGGAGATTGTACATAATGTAAATCTGCTCGAAACCGGCATCCAGTGCGGAGCCGACCTTCAGCACCAGCAGCAGGATAATCACGGAACGTATGCCGGGCAGTGTCACATGCCAGATCCGGCGAAGCCTTCCCGCGCCGTCGATGCGGGCTGCTTCATACAGAGTAGCATCAATGCTGGACATGGCTGCCAGATAAATGATAGCCCCCCAGCCAAGATCCTTCCAGACATCGGTTCCCACCAGCACACTGCGGAAATACGCTGTCGAGGTCAGAAACGGAATGCCGTTCCCGCCCGCTTCCACCACCCAGCGGTTGACGAGGCCTGAGGTTTCGGACAGAAAGGCAATTGCAATGCCGTAGATAATGACATAGGACAGAAAATGGGGCATATAGCTCAGCGTTTGTACGATCCGGTTCAGCCAAAGGCTGCGGCCTTCATGAATGAGCAGAGCCACGCCGATGGCAGGAATCGTTCCCCAGATTGTTTTGTACAGACTGATCAGGAATGTGTTCGTGAGCAATTGACTGAAATAAGGCGATTCGAAAAAAAACTGAAAATGCTTGTACCAGGGGTCTGCCCACGGACTGCGCACAATTCCGCTCAAAATGTCATAATCTTTGAAGGCAATCAGCACTCCGTACATGGGTATATACTTGTAAATAATGTAGTAGGCCACACCGGGAAGCAGCATGAGATACAGGGTGCGCATACTCCATATGCGCTTCCACACCTTAGCTCTGTATGCGCTCTTCGGCGTTGCGGCAGTGTTCAGGGGAGCCGGGAAATGCGCCACAAGGAATTCACCTCTTTGCATTGATATCGCTTACAAGATAAGAATAACAAGGGAACCGCGGCGCAGCCATGAACGGATTTAAGGGATTGATAGAACAATATTACTATTCGGATTGAGCCGGTCTGTCGGGAACATGAAACAGCAATAACCTGCATTACAGTTTCAATTCCAATCTATCTGGGCCGCACTATAGACAACAACCCGACAAGTTACCGAATGATCGCTGTAGGACTGGCGGAATACGTCAATTCCATGCGCGTGATTCGTTGCCGGCTGAATGGAGACACTCTAGAAGTACTGAAGACAAAATTGTTGTACGTTTTACAACTTTGATTCACGGATAGCTCGGTGTTCGGGAGGATTGTTGTATAAAATACAAGAATATTCCGGCTAAGCCGTCTGAAACAGGAAAAATGTTGCATTTGATACAACAATATTGGATTTGAATCGATATTAGGCGGAAAATGTTGTATTTTGTGCAATATTTCACAAAAAGTCACCCGCTCCTGCCACGGAAAGCGGATGAATGAGGAAATTCCTGAGGTAACAAAGGTAACTAAGTAACAAAGTATTATTGCATACAAAAAGGCCCGTAAACTGCGGAAACGCAATTTACGAGCCTTATCACATTAGCTGAATGATCCTGTTAGCGCAGGCGGGCATGCTTGCCTGCATTCCCATACTTTACTTGTACTGTACCTTCGCTGTACCTTCGCTGTACCTCTATTTTACCTGCACTCTAACTATATTCTATTCTTACATTACCTCTACCCTACCATTTACTCTACTTTTACTGCACCCTCGCCGTACCTTCACTGTATCCATACTGTACCTTCTTTGTACCTTTGCTGTACATCTACTGTACCTTTACTCTACCTTTACTGCACTCTCATTGTACCTTTACCGTACCCTCACTGTTCCTTCGCTGCATCCTTACTGTACCTTCATGTTGTACCTTTACAGTACCTTTGCACTACCGCAAATCCAGCCACTCCAGGGATGCCGCACCAGCCGCAGCACTGACTGTCAGCTCATGTGCTCCAGCTTCCAGCGGCTGACCACTCTGAATCCGCACCGTCTGCCAGTCCTGCCCGGAGTCCGAGGCATTACCGTGAATCCGGCAGATCTCCTGACCGTCCAGCTTCACCAGCAGCTCACTGTCCGGCCCGCTCATTAGGACCCGCAGCTCCAGAGCCAGCGAATCCTGCCTATCCTCCGAGCCCTGCGTGACCTGCGACTCCTCCAAGACCCGCGTGTCCTGAGACTCCTGCGTGTCCCCCTGTTCCTCCAAGCTCTGCAACTCCGGCGCATCCTCCGAGTCCCGTGACTCCTGCCGCTCCCGCAAGCCCTCCTTGTCCCCCGGGCTCAGCCGCTCCGAATCCCGGTCCGCAACCGTAAATTCATACGCCGCCCAGTCGCCCTCGGCCAAGCTGACACACAGCCTCTCCTCAGGCAGCCAGGCCTGTCCGCGGCCGTGCTGGAAATTGGGTACCGTCCGGTCTCCCTCCACGAAGCGGAAGTCCATTCCGTCCTCCTCCCGGAAGCCGATGCCTGCCGCAGCCTGCCTGCCGGGAGCTCTCCCGAAGCTCAGACCGCTCCCCTTGTAGCCATAAAAAATAGCAGGAATCCGCACCGGCAGCCGCCGGAACAGCGAGCGGACCACCTCTGAATGGTACACACAATAGTCCAGACTCAGATTGTGCAGATATTCGTCCAGAATCGCCTGTGCCTCCACACGCTTTGGCTTCGTGCCTCCTTCCAGATAGCTGACCAGCTTATGCCAGTCTTGCGGAAGAACGATGGAACAGGGGGAATTATCGGTGTCGAGCTTTTTCCAGGTCCAGAAGTTCCAGGAGATCCCGTGATCCTCAAACAACTGGAAAGCACCGGCGTACCAGTCCTTATTGTTCTCCCCGCCCTCGCCCATGAACAGCGGCACATTCAGCCGCTCTCTTGCGTCCAGATACTTCTGAATGCTCTCCGTATCGGGGTTGTTCCAGTACTTGTGAAACTGCAGCATTACATTATCATCCGGCAGCTTATTATCCGGCAATCCCTCGAAGATCGACCAGTCCGTCGCCCAGTGCACTCCCTCCAGAATTATCATATGCCGGGCATCAACCTCCCGGATAGCCGCGATAATCTCGCGGTACAGCGGCATCACCTGGTCGTTGTACTCAGAGAACCAGTCCGGCAGCGGCTCATTCAGCAGGTCATAGCCCGCAACGATCCACTCGTCTTTGTACCGCCCGGCGAGCATCCGCCAGATGGCGATGGTCTGCTGCTTGTTGCGTTCATCCGTGAACAGCTCCGGCAGATCCTGCGCAGAGTCATCGATATTCGTTCCGGTCTGGCCGCCGGGAGCTCCGTGAAGATCCAGTATGACGTAGATCCTGTGCTCCCGGCACCAGCCGATAATCTGATCCAGCCGCACCAGGTGCTCCTCATGCCAGCCGGACACTCCCTCTTCTTCCCGCAGGATATAGCGGGCATTAATCGGAATCCGGACCGAGTTGAATCCTTCTTCGGCAATCCGCGCAATATCCGCTTCGGCCACATAGCGGTCATAATAGGTCTCCCAGAACGCCTCCGCCCCGTCAGCACCAATAAGCGCTGTAATCATCGCTTCGATCCGGCGCGGACGGTCTCCCTGTTCCGGGAAACGCCACATGTACCCTTCAGGCAGCAGCCAACTTCCAAGCCCTACACCGCGCAGCAGCAGCTCGCGCCCTTCCCCGTTTCTTAAGCGGTGTCCATCTGCATAGAGAAACCCGCTTACTTCATGATGGTCCGGGTGAATCATTTGTATTTCCTCCCTTTACCCTTTGACGGCGCCTTCGGCAATGCCATTCAGAATGTATTTTTGCAACAGCAGATATAGAATTACAACGGGCAGCATGGTCAGCACCAGCGAAGACAGAATCGCCGACCAGTCATTATTGCCATATTGCCCGAACAGCATGTTGGTGGACAGCAGCAGCGTATATTGATCGGCATCCGTGAGCATGAGCAGCGGCAGCAGAAAGTCATTCCACATCCACAGCAGGTTGAGAATCGCCACAGTTGTCGTAATCGGCAGCAGAAGCGGAAAAATAATCGTAGTGAATAGCCTGACCTCCCCGCAGCCGTCGATCACCGCAGCCTCATCCAGATCCCGGGGGACCGATTTGACGAATCCGTGGTACAGGAAGATGGCCATCGACACGCCAAGCCCGATATAGATCAGGCCGAGTCCGACCGTTGTGCCCTGCACCGCCAGCTTCATCGAGATCCGGTTCAGCGAGATCATAATCGAATGGAACGGAATCAGCATCGACAGGACGAACAGGTTGAACAGGAACGTGCTCAGTCTGCCGGGGGTTCTGGACAGCTTATAGCCGGCCATGGACGAGAATAGAATAATGCCGACTAGGCCGGTAGCTGCGACCACCACGGTATTGCCGAGACTGCGTAGGAAATTGGTTTTCTCAAAAGCATCACTATAGTTGCCGAATTCCAGCCTACTCGGAATGGCCAGAATATTATTCATCATGTCCCCTTCCGTCTTCAGAGAGTTGAGCACCCCCATGTAGATCGGAAAGAGCGTAATTACGGCACCTGCCAGCAGGAAAAGAAAGACGATAAACGAAGACAATCTGCGCCGCCCCGCAATACCGGACTTAGATGTTGAATTCAACCGGACGGTACTCATGCCTCCACCTCTCTTCGTTTCATGATGCTCAGCTGTATCAGCGTGATCACCAGGACCACCAGGAACAGGATCATCGCCTTGGCACTGGCGTAGCCGTAACGGCCGCTCATCTTGAACGCTTCCTCAAAAATATTCAGCGCCAGCACCTGCGTCGCCCTCCCCGGCCCGCCTCCGGTGAGCGCGAACACGGCATCAAAGGCCTTGAACGAGCTGTTCAGCGTCACGAAGATACCGATCGTTACAGCCGGATAGACCATAGGCAGTGTAATGCTGCGGAAGGTCTGCCAGCTATTCGCGCCATCAATTGCAGCTGCTTCTTTGAGCGCATCCGGCACCCCTTGCAGCGCCGCAATATAGATCACCATCAGGTAACCTACGCCGCCCCACAAGGAGACAATGACAATCGCCAGAAAGGAGTATTTCGGGTCGCCGATCCACGACTGGTCCAGAAAAGCCAGGCCCGCATGCTCAGCGATATAAGGCAGTGCTTTGGTGAAAATAAACAGCCACATGAAGCCGCCGATAATCATGCTGATCATGTTGGGCATGAAGAAGATCGTCCGGAACCAGGCCTTGCTGCGGCGGCGTGATTCGATCAGCACCGCCAGCAGCACCGCCAGCACATTCTGCAGCACGACCATAAACACTACAAATTTCAGGGTAAACCAGACTGAATCGATGAAAAAAGCATCATCCGTCAGCGCTTCGATGTAATTGGCGAATCCCACCAGATGGTAGGCGGGATTCAATCCGTTCCAGTCCGTGAAGCTGTACCATGCCCCGCCGAAGGCGGGAGCAAGCATGAATACGGCGTAGAACAGCAGGGCGGGAAACACGAAGGCCAGCAGAATGAGCGACTGTTTGCTTTTACTGCTTCCACTCATCTCTATCACTCCTATGCTGTTTCTGGGTTTCCTTAGTTGCCTGCTTTTACCGCATTAGCCCAGGTCTTGTCGAGCGTCTTAATGAACTCCTCCTGGGTTACCCCCTTGGTGTAATAGCTCTGCAGCAGTTTGGCCGTCTCATCGGTTACGCCATTCGGAAGCGACAGATCCAGATAAGCCTTGCCTTCGGAGACATAGGAGCTGGCTTCGGTCACCCACGGATAGGTATTGTAGGTGTGCTGCTTCGCGACCGGATTAAATTTCAGCTCCTCGAACAGCGCCGAAGAATCCTGGTCATCCAGCACATAATTCACCAGATCCAGTGCCACATCCTTATTTTTGCTGTTAGGGGATACCGCCAGGGAGGTCGAGGTCGCCAGATTGATCTGCGTAGCCGCAGGATCGTTGCTGACAGGCAGCGGAGCCACACCAAATTCCATATCAGGATTGGCTTTGAGTATAGACTCAGCCTGCCACGGTCCCTGTACCCACATCGCCGCTTTGCCATTAGCAAAATCCGTGGACCCTGCCGCACTGCCCACCTCAAACGGTTTATCCGTGCCGTTAGCCATAATCAGATCAATAATGTTAAAGACATCCTTCACATCGGCATAGGAGGCTTCGCCTTTGTTCATCTTCTCCACCCAGTCCGGATGCTCGGAGGATACGATGCCTCCAAGAGACAGCGCCATCATCAGCTGCGGAATCCACGATTCCTGGAAGCTCAGCTCGAACGGCTTAATCCCGGCTGCGTTCAGCTTGTCAATCGCTGCCTGCATGTCATCCAGTGTCTGCGGCGGCTGAATGCCGAGCTCGCTGAAGATTTGCTTGTTGTACAGATAACCCCAGGACAGGCTCTCCAGCGGCAAAGCTACAACTTTATCATCATAGGTAACGGTCTGCCGGACACTGTCATACAGCTTCGGTACGAAGTCCTGATCCGACAGATCGCTTAGATAGCCGGCCTTGTAATACCGGGGCACATCCGCAATCGCATGGAGGGTGAATACATCCGGCGCATCATTTGAGGCCATCCGGGTCTCCAGAATCTGCTTGGCCTGATCCGGGTTCGGCATCTCCAGCTTGACGGTGACATCAATATTTTTCTCCGCCAGCTCCTTGGCCTTGAATTGCTCGAAATACTTATCGAATTGATCCTTAAAACGCGGGAAGCTCATGAATACCTTCAGCTCCACTTTTTGGGCCGGGCCTTCAGTCGCAGCTGCTGCCGCACTTTCCGCCGGCTTGCTGCTTGCGCTCTCACTTGGCGTATTTCCATTTGAACCGGAGCTGCACCCCGATACAATCCCCAGAACAAGCATCAGTGTCATTGCTGTATTAAGCGCTTTCTTCATTTCTGTTACCCCCTTCTGTTATGTCTGCCTCTTTAGTCTAGGGGATATAAGGGGCAGCGTCTTTTGAGGATATTAACATCGGGAGTTGCATTATATTGATACGCTTTCATTTTTATTTATCATCCGCAAAATTCACTTCTCGCTCCGCAGCTCTCCGGGGGTAATGCCGTAGTGCTTCTTGAAGACACGGTAAAAGTATGCCAGATCCTCGTACCCGCAGAGTCCGGCAGCCTCCTTGATCGGCATGGCACGCCCTGCGATCAGCTCTCTGGCCCGCTCCATTCTCAGCCGGGTAATGCGGTCGAGTACCGTGTCTCCCGTTGCCGCCTTGAAAGCGCGGCTGAGATGCTCCTTCGTCACCAGGAAATGTGCGGCGATGCCCTCTAGCGACACCTGCTCCAGGTAATGATTCCGGATATAGTCCTCAACCTCCGCCAGATCAAGCTTAACGCGGTTCTTGCGCTGCTCCAGAAGCGTGTTGATCAGCTCTGTGAAGTGATCCCCGAGCCCCGTTACCATAGCCTGAACCGACGGCCATGGCTTATCGGGCCTATCGGGCATATCCGGCGCATCCGCTGCCGTCACTCCCCCGTTTGTCTTCGCGGCTTCACCGGCTAGCAGAAGCAGGTCACGGGCAGTCCGCTCGATCATCGCTTCCAGCTGATGCTGCGGCACCGAGCGTTCCAGCTCCCGCCCCAGCTTCTCCAGCTCTTCTCTTGCCGCCGGCTTGTTCAGCGCCAGCAGCTGATCATAGATCCGCTGGCGGTAGGCGAGATAACGCTCCATCAGCGGCTGATCCATGAGCATCAGCGCTGATCCGGTTAAGCGCTGCCGTTCCCGCTCCTTCGCGCACTCTGAGAGCACGTTATTCAGCTCTGCCCGGTCCACCGGCTTCAGCAGATATTCAACCGCCTTCGAGCGGATCGCCTGCTTCAGGTAGACGAAGTCATCATATCCGCTCATCACAATAATCTGCACCTCCGGGTACTGATGCTTCAGCCTTTCCAGCAGCTCTACCCCGTCCAGTCCGGGCATCCGCATATCGGTAATTACAAGCCCCGGATGAAGCTTCTCCACCAGCTCGAGTCCTTCGATTCCGTCCTCCGCTTCGCCGATCACCTGCATTCTGTGTTCTTCCCAGGCGCCGAGCGACTTCACGATCTGTCTGGACCAGGGCTCATCGTCAATAATCAGAACCTTCAGCATTCCGCTCTCCCCCCTCTGCGGCCGCAGGCCACTGGATCACAACCAGTGTTCCCGCCCCGGCCTTGCTGTATATACGCATTCCATATTTCTCTCCAAATTGCAGCACCAGCCGCGAATGGACGTTGTGCAGGCCGATGCCCTTTCTCCGCCGGGGAAGCTCTCCCGCCCTGGGATCGGCCAGCATCGTGACATTCCCCCGGAGTGCCGCACGGATCTCCTCCAGCCGCTCCGGTGTCATGCCGACACCTTCGTCCTTAACCATGAATACGGTGCGGCTGCCGACGGTCCGGATCCGGATCAGCAGCCTCCAGTGCCCGCGCTGCGGCTGCAGCCCGTGCTCAAAAGCGTTCTCCACCAGCGGCTGCAGCGTGAAGCGCGGCAGCAGGCTGGCCCGGGAGAACTCATCCGCCTCAATCACCACGCTGCAGCGTCCCAGGAAGCGGTTCTCCTGAATAAACACATAATTGCGCACATGCTTAAGCTCTTCCTCCAGCTTCACCAGCCCGCCTTCATTGCTGATCGAATAACGCAGCAGGTCGCCAATTACCCGGGTGATGTTATAGATATCATCGGCATTCCTCGACAAAGCCATCCCCCCGATCAGCTGGAGCGTATTGTTCAGGAAATGCGGATTGATCTGGGCCTGAAGAGCGAGGAGCTGGGCATTCTTGACCTCGATCTCCTGGCGGTATTCCACCTCAATCAGCTCCCGGATCCGCTCCATCATCGAGTTGTATCCGCGCTCCAGCAGCCCGATCTCATCACGGCTCTGCACCGAGTGCTGTTCGAAGTTGCTGACATGCGCCTTGCGCATCGACACCGCCAGACTGACAATCGGGCGGGTAATGCGCAGCGAGAACAGGATAGACAGCAGAATGGAGGCAATCATGAACAAGCCTCCGGTCAGAAAACCGGCAGCAATCGTAGGCCGTGCGCTCTTGGCGACGGTGGACAAGGGAATGGCTTTCACAACGGTAAGCTGGCCGTCGGCCACTTTTTTCATGAAGAAGAAATAGCCGTCCTCCTGCCGGAATTCCAGTTCATGCTCAGAGACGGCAAGGCTCTGCAGCCGCCTGCCGATATCACCGGAGCTCTCGGAAATGCTCGAGCCGGAGAGCAGCTCTCCCTCATCATTCAGCAGGAAGACCGAGCTCTCGTCTTCGGACTGGAGAATATGGCTGACCTCCTCCCATACCTCCCGGTTGATCCGCACGCCGATGCCTCCGAGCAGCCGGTGATCCTCGAACCGGTTAATGCCGTGGTAGGCATAGATGCCGCTGCCGTTCTGCTTGAAATACATATTGACCGGCCCGTAGGACAGCCGGCTCCAGGGGCCCTCACCGATATCCAGCGGGGAAACGCTTCCACTATTCACGAAGTCAACGGAGATGGCTTTTAATTGGTCATGCATGTACAGTGTCAGCTCGTCTACCTTCCGGGAGTTCGTATAGAACTGCGAGGTTATGGCTTCGCGGATATTGTTCAGCGAACGGTACTGGACACTAATGTCCGGGCTGTCCGTACCCGTTAGCCCCGCCATAAGCTGCGGGTTAATCTGCAGGGTATAGAACAGGGTATCCAGCTGTTCAATCAGCTCATCCAGATACTGGTCCGCCCACTGCATCCGGGAGTTATTCGCATTGATCATTTCCTTCTCCACAGACTGCCGCGTATTGTACGTGGCAATGGTGGTAACAGTGAGCACCGGCAATGTGGTCAGGCAAATCATGATGACCAGGAGCCGGACCCGGAGACTTGTCCGCTTCATCATAGGCTGATTCCTTTCTGCGAAGCTGGATTGCTTTTACCGTCAAAATATAGCATGCCGGATCAGGCCAGACAATACGGTGCTGAGAATATCGCAGGTTGGCTGTTCTATCTGTTCTTAGGTCCATGCACGCCAAACAGGATGCGCCGCAGCCATGATTCATTCCATTCACGGCTGTATGGGACATCCTGCTGCTGTTACTTTGTACGTGCTCCTGCTTATTTCTGCAGCTCCAGATCCTTTTGCTTCAGCAGGTCAGCGTATTCCGCTTTGTACTGTTCCAGCTTCAGCTTCAAGTCAGCGCTGTCCGGACTCGCTTTCAGCAGGCTGCTGGTGGCCAGAATATTATTGACAGCAGTATCAATTTTAGTGTCGATGACTTCAATTTTGCTCTTGGTCACGGTTAAGGCGGGATCAGGCGTTACAATCGGCACAGGACCCACAATGGTATTTTTATCGCTTGAGGAAGAATCCGCACCCGTTTTCTCCTCCAGGCTGATCGTTTTGCCCTCTACAGAAACCTTGAACCCGGCTAATTCACCGATTGCGCGGACGGGCGCATAGCTTTTGCCGTCAATTACGATGGCCGGATCGGCCAGCTTCTTGCCATACACCTTCACGGTATACTCCGCCTGAATTGCCTTTCCCACCAGTGTTGCCGAAGCGCCAAGCGCCTGCGCACCCACCATCAGTATCGCCCCGGCAATGAATCCGGCAGCAATCTTTTTCATAAGAAATTCACTCCCCGTCAAAGACTATGACTACTATTCTATCATTTTACAGCGGCCTGTGCCGCCCTTTGGCGCTGATTTCGTGGGATGTGCCTCGCCGAAGGAACCTTTTAACCCAAATTTAAACCCGGCAGATACCTGAGTTTAACCTTCAGTCTGTACACTTTAGAGAGGCTGAAGGTACGCAGCATTAGGTCTCACTGTGAATATAAATATAGGAGGTACATATGAGAGTATTGGAGATTATTTTGACCGTGTCAGCATTATTATTAATGTTCAGCTTCGTGTCAGGCAAGTTGTTTCTCAAGGTAAAATTGGTATTATCTGCTATTAGCATTACATTGTGCGCGGCACAGATTTGGATCGAAGGGTACCGCTGGCAAATGGCGGGTGTGTATGTAATCGTGCTGCTTGGCATGATCCTCCGCATGGCAGGCATAATCAGAGGCCGCTCGCAGAAGCTGTTATCCACTGGCCAAAAAACCGGGGAATCTGCATTCCGCTCGCTGAAACGCTGCTGTGCAGTTGCAGGTACTGCAGCAGGTATACTTATGGTGATCGGCTCGGCAGTACTGTCTTCCACGATTCCGGTTGTGAAGTTCCCCGCTCCGGCAGGACCATATGCCGTTGGCATCCAGACTCTACATCTCACCGACAGCAGCCGGCCGGAACCTCAGACACCTGACCCCGGGGATTCGCGGGAGCTGATGGTTTATGTATGGTATCCGGCAGCGGCAAAGAAGGATCGCCAGACCGCACCTTTGCTGCCTGGTGATAGACCAAGCAACCGGAAGCTGATGTCCGCTTTTGCCGGATCATTGGGCATCCCATCATTCTCCCTGGATTATTGGCAGTACATTCATACGAATGCTTATCCTAATGTGGACTGGCTGCGCTCAGAAGGACCTTATCCGCTGATCCTGATCAATCATGGTAACGGCACCTCCAGCCTGCTGCATACCACACTTGCAGAGAACCTGGCATCGAACGGTTATATTGTAGCGGCCGTAGATCATACCTACAATACAGCGGCTACTTTATTTCCAGACGGCACAGTTACCGGGTTCAGCGAGTCTTTAAGCAGTGATCATTTCATAGCAACAGGAACGCAGCTGGGCAACGAATGGAACGACGATAACCGCTTTGTCCTCAGCCAATTGGAGCAGCAATTCGCAGATTACATAGATACTGATCTCATTGGGATAGCAGGACACTCCTTCGGTGGAGCGGCTGCGTACGAGGCGATGTTCTCCATTCCTGAGCTTAAAGCGGGAATTGATCTGGATGGAAGTTTGTATACCCTCAAAGGTCCGTCCCTGGGTAAACCGTTTTTGTTCATAGAGTCGGAGGATTACTATAACCGGAAGAAGCAGATTGCAGATCCGGATATCGATGCCGAGGAAAAAATAATGAATAACGTCAGGCTAAGCGGGGGCGGCAAGCTCTATATCAAAGGCACAGCACACTTCAACTTTACAGATCTGCAGCTCTATTCAAGCCTGCTGAAGTACACCGGAATGACGGGCGGCATTGACGGCGGGCGAAGCAACGAAATTGTGAATCAGCTTGTGCTGGATTTCTTCAACAGCCATTTGAAGGGAATCCATGAGGATGGAGAGGATGCCGGGACGGATGCCGGGACGGATGCCGGGACGGATGCCGGGACGGATGCCGGGTATGTGGAGGTGGTTAGGCCTTAATCTCCTTGGAATACATATCGCTAGCTTGGCTGTTTACTTCTGGTTTACTTTCGGTCTTATGACTTGCTTCTGGCTTGCTTATGACTTGCTTAGGTCTTTCACCTGTTCCTTGCGGACTGTACCGCGCTTATTTTCAGTCCTGGGCACGATTCGCCGGGCCAACGGACTCCAGCGCGCTTATTGCCTCGCCACGGAACCGATTTCAGGTGAATCCTGGCAAATAGCTGCATCTGAGTCCGTTAGCACGGAAAAACGATGCTTTTCGAGGAAATAGGGTCTCCTCAGTCCGTAACAGGTGCACCTTGCGACAAGGCCGCTAATATATGCTAGAAACTGTTAGAATTTCCGTATCCACCCTATCAGAATCTAATTCTCCATCCTGAATCCTCTACCTGCCCGGCTTCAAAAAGTCCCCCTGCGAATTCCCCGTTTATGCAGACGGGTAATTCGCAGGGGGACAACACTGAACGCTCCATGCTTAATGTTCATGTTCATACTCATACTCATACTCATACTCATACTTATGTTCATGCTGAATGCTTATGCTCAATACTCATGCTCATGTTCATGCTCATGTTCATGCTCACGCTCATGTTCATTCCTCATGTTCCATGCTTCACCTTTCGCGCTTCACATTATACTCCGCGCTTCGCATCCGGAGACGCAGCCCGCCTACAGCCGGGCCGTCACAATCTCACATATCGCCCCATACAGCGCCGGCTCCAGCTCCAGCGAGGCCAGCGCGGCAAGTGCCGCCGCAGGACCTGCGTTCTCCTTCACCAGCCGGTAGATTTGCTCCTTATGATCGAACCGGATCTGCGCATGGTTTAGCAGCGCAAATACCTCTTCCTCCACCCGGTTCACCGCAACCCGCGCCGTAGTGAGCGTTACCGTCAGCTCCTCAGTCACCTCCAGCTCCGGCACAGTCACGGTCAAGGTATGCGAAGCCTCATTATACTTGGTTTCGGCCGCAACCGCTGCTCCTCCTCCAGCCTGGACTGTCACCTCCGTCTCTGCACAGCCCATGAAGACCAGCTTCCAGCTCCGCCGCTCCGGCACCACCGCAATATTACCCTGCGCAGGCTGGATGGTAAAGACCGCCGACTGTCCGGCTTGTCCCCATGCCAGGGCCATCCCGGTAACACACCAGTTCCCGTCCAGGTCTTCCGCAGTGTCACCTGCGTCCTCCCAGAGCTGGAACTGGCCGTCCGCTCCGGCGACCACCCGTACCTCCAGCTGCTGCGGATTGTCTACCGCTGATGTATACCCGCTCAGATCAGCCATCGGCACGATGGCCCCCGCCTTCGCCAGCACCGGAATCTGCTCCAGCGTGCGGTACAAGGACAGCCTTCTGCCGCCGTCATAGACTCTTCCGCTGAAGAAGTCGGTCCATAGCCCTTCCGGCAGCCAGGCCTTGAACTCCGCCACGCCTGTCTTGGAATGTACAGGCTGGGTAATCGGACATGCGATCAGCTCGGTGCCGAAATAATACTGATTCGGCACCCCATAAGCTTCCCGCTGCTCCGCGTGATGGTAATACATCGGCTGTACCAGCGGAAGTCCTTCCCGGCTGGCATAACGGTTCATCGTATACAGATAAGGCAGCAGACGGTGCCGCAGACGCAGGGAATCCTTCATAGCCTCCCCGGCAATTCGATTAAACCGCCATGGCTCTTTGCTGTTGAACGGACTGGCTGAGCTGTGCAGCCGCAGCAGCGGGGAGAATACGCCGAACTGCACCCAGCGCAGTGCCAGCTCATCATCCAGATACCCGCCCATATGGCCGCCGATATCATGACTCCACCAGCCATACCCGCTATTCGACGCTGTTGCCGTAAAATACGGCTGGAAGTCCAGCGACTCCCAGGTGATGATCGTGTCGCCGGAGAACCCTACCGGATAACGGTGGCTGCCAAGACCTGCATAACGCGAGAAGGTAAGCCGCCTCTTCCCCCGCCGCCCGCTGTCCAGATAATGATAGTGGTTCAGCATCCACAGCGGATCAAGACCCGGAACCTTAGTCATCCCGCCCTGCTGCCAGTCGATCCACCAGAAGTCTACACCCTCTTCCTCCAGGGGATGATGCAGGAACTTGAAATAGGCCTGCAGGAACTGCGGATCGGTAATATCAAACTCCACTGCCTCCCCTTGCTCCGGGTCCATGCCCAGCTCCGCCGCAATTGCCAGATACGGCTCCTCGAAGGCCCGTACCCCGTCAGCGGGATGGACATTCAGTGTTACGCGCAATCCCCTGCCATGCAGCCAGGTCAGAAACCGCTGCGGGTCCGGGAACAACTCACGGTTCCAGGTGTAGCCGGTCCAGCCGCTGCCGTACTTCGGATCAATATCGACCAGATGCCAGTCCATGTCCATTACAGCCACCGAGAACGGAACCCGCTCCTGTCCGAAGCGTTCGATCAGCGACATGTATTCTTCCTCTGAATACCGGTAATACCGGCTCCACCAGTTGCCCAGCGCATAGCGGGGCAGCAGCGGAGTGCTGCCGCACAGCCGGTAGAAATCCTTCAGGCACTTCAGGTATTCATGGCCATAGCCGAACAAATACAAATCAAGCCCGTCCTGCTCCCGCTGCTGCACCGTGCCGTCTGCCTCCAGGAGCAGAGAACGGCTGTCATCAATCACCGTATACCCGGCAAGCGACAGCAGTCCCGGCTCCAGCGGAATGGCACCGTCAGCATTATCCAGTGTGCGCGCGGTACCGCCGAGATCCTGCACCTCATCTCCATAGTGCCAGGCGCTCAGCAAATGTCCGGATTCATTCCTCACCTTCACACTCAGCCCATGCCGGGAGAATGGCGCTTTGTCATAAGTAAGCTGCAGGCGGTCCGTCATAATTTCAAGCCTGTTCCCGAGATCGGTCACCCGGAAGTCAGGAACCGGGAACTTACGGTTCATCACCATCTGGGTCGCCCGGTCTTCGAAGCCTCCCTTAGGACTGTATTCCATCCGGATCAGCGCCGGAGTAAGCACCGTGAACCGGTAGCATTCGCCCTGAATGACTGCCCCTGCACTTGCGGCTGGTTCAGATGCGAATCGTAAGTGCTCCGGAAGCGGCAGCAGCTCTTGAGTTGTTGTATTCATCGATAAACCTCATTTCTGCGTAGATAAGCAATCTGTCTATTCCTTCACGGCACCGATCATGACGCCTTGATTGAAATACTTCTGAACGAACGGATATACACACATGATGGGAACGGTAGCAATGATAATAACGGAATAGCGCATCATATTAGCCAGACGCAGCGCAATCTGTGCCGCTTCACCACTGCCGATGCCCGACTGCATCTGATTCGTGATCAGAATGTTACGGAGAATCAGCTGCAGCGGATACATATTCGGATTCTTCAGATAGATCAGGGCATTGAAATAAGAATTCCAATATCCGACGGCAATCCATAAGCCGAGCACGGCAATAATCGCTTTGGACAGCGGCAGCACCACCTGCAGGAAATAACGCAGATTCCCGCAGCCGTCAATTTGCGCCGCTTCCCACAGATCTCCGGGAAGGCTCGTCTGGAAGAAGGTCCGGGCTACGATAATGTTGTAGACGCCAACCGAGAACGGCAGCACCATAACCAGGAAGGTATCATACATGTGGAAGTCCCGGATCGTCAGGAAGGTCGGGATCAGCCCTCCGTTGAAGAACATGGTGAAGATGAAGAACAGCGAGAGGATTTTGCGTCCCGCCAGATCTTTTCTGGACAGCGCGTAGGCTGCCGATATATTCACAACCAGACCGATGGCCGTCCCCACCACCGTGTAGAGGATGGTATTCCGGTAGCCGATCCAGATGTTTTTATGCCGCAGCAGCTCCTGATAACCGTCAAGCGTGAACCCCCTCGGGAACAACCAGACCTTGCCGCCCGCCACCGCAGACGGATCACTGAATGAAGCAATAACGATGAAATACAGCGGATAGATCAGGATGATCAGAAACAGGATGGCGATAACATACATAATAATTTCCATTACTGAATCCGAGGACCGGTTATTTTTGATTTTGCCAGTTCTCTTGCTGGCTGCAGGCTCTAGTACTCCCATTGTGCTGCTCCCCCTTCTACCACAGGCTGTTTTCACTAAGTTTTTTGGAAAGCTGGTTCACCATGATCAGCAGAATAAAGTTGATGACCGTATTGAACAGGTTGATGGCCGACGAGAAGCTGTATTGGCTGCTGAGCAGACCGATTTTGTAGACATAGGTAGACAGAATCTCACTGGAGGTGATATTCAGATCATTCTGCATCAGATAGACCTTCTCAAATCCTACGCCCAGCAGACCGCCCACCCGCAGAATCAGCAGCGTGATTGCCGTCGGCATCAGCATCGGGATATCGATATAACGGACTTTATTCCAGCGGCTGGCCCCATCCACCGTAGCAGCTTCGTACAGGCTCGGATCGACCGACGAGAGCGCGGCAATGAAAATAATGCTGTCCCAGCCGACATGCTGCCACACATCCGACCAGACATACACACTGCTGAATAGCGAGGTCGAGCCCATCAGATCGGGAGCCTCCCCGCCGAACAGGCTGTACAGATTACCGACCAGCCCGGTGCTTGGCGAGAGCAGAATCATCATCAGGCCCACCATTACGACTGTGGAGATGAAATGCGGCATATACGACACGGTCTGGAAAAAACGTCTGAACCGGTTCGGCCGCATCTGATTGACCATTAGCGCAAGTACAATCGGGATCGGGAAGGTGATCAGGCTGTACACGCTGATAATCAGCGTATTCTTAATCGTGTTCGAGAATTGATAGGAATTGAAGAACTTGTCAAAATACTTGAATCCCGCCCACGGACTGCCGTCAATTCCCAGCGCCGGGCTGTAATTCTTGAAGGCGATGAGCACCCCGTACATCGGTTTGTATGCGAACAATAACGTAAGCACAACTGCGGGAAGCAGCAATAGATACAGTCCCCAGTTTCGTTTGATCTGTCCGATGGCTGCTGCCGGACTGGACTGACCGGATTTCATTGTGACCCCTCCTAAAAGTTTGAGTTTGTTAGCATAAGCTTCATGATCGACTTCGGCAAAACCCGCTCCGGTAGCATACGCTTATCTATATTTTCATTCAGTATACCTGCCCCCCGCCGCGCCAGCCGGACCTCCTACCAGCGTAAACCGGACTTTCGTTGTCCGCAGGAGAGAGCTTCGCGCGGTCCGTTACCCGGGAGACAATAAACCGGACGGTATGCAGACCTCCGCTAACGTTATCCGGACTTTTGGGGCAGAAACCATGTTTCGGATAATTGCCGGAGTACGAAATCACCCGGAAGGCAAATCCGGCAGCTACCACGAATTAGGCTTAACCCATCCAGCGTTCCCGGCGGGATTAAAGGGATTTATCCCTTTATTTCCCTCTTTCCGCCCACTTCTGGCGGATTTAAAAGGATTTATCCCTTTATTTCCCTCTTCCCGCCTACTTCTGGTGGGATTAAAGGGCTTTATCCCTTTATTTCCCTCTTTCCGCCTACTTCTGGCGGGATTAAAGGGATTTATCCCTTTATTTTCTTCTTTCCGCCCACTTCCGGCGCATTTAAAGGGACTTATCCCTTTGTTTCCCTCTTCCCGCCCACTTCCGGCGGGAGCAAAGGGACTTTCCCTTGCCAACAAAAATACCGCCCTGCAACAGACATCGGTGCGGGACGGCATTTTATCAAAGGGCAGCCTGAAGCTTGCTCCTACTGCTTATTTCATGCTTCGATGATCACCGGCCGGCCGCTGCAGTGCAATCTGCCCTCTGCCACGGTTACCACGCTGCCGTCAATCAGATTAACATACGCTCCATCCGGAAGCTCCAGATCCACATCTCCCTGCCTGCCTCTCAGGCTGAACACACCGGCCAGCTTCTGCTCACCCCAGGTATGGATACCGGTGACCATTCCGTCCTCTTCTTGCGCACTCAGCTGACAGACACCATGGGCCATAATTGCTTTGTGCTTAATGGGGTACAGCGCCTTAAACAGCCAGGACAGGTCCTTGCCCGTATTCCAATTAACGGTATTCTTGTCGAACAGATCGGGACAGACCTCATTCTCCGTCTCCTGCCCGCCGTAGATCAGCGGCATTCCCTTCTGGAAATACATGAACGCTGTCCAGTTGATCAGCTCATTCTCCTCCGGGAACAGTGCCTTGGCCCGCGGCCGGTCATGGTTCTCCAGAAACCGCAGCTTCACATAATTGCCCGGATAGATATACTCCTGCGCATTGATCTTCTCTATATAGCTGCCAAGCGTAACGCTGCCGTTCAGATAGCCCGTGAAATACGGGTACACATCATAGTCATAGCAGGCATCAAACGCCTGGAGCACCTCGCTGTCGGACAGGCTGACCATGCCCCGGGAACGCAGATGCATCGTGAAGTCCGGTTCGATGGATTCGGCGAGCCACAGACAGCCGGGATTGACCGCAGCCACTTCTTCCCTGGCGCGCAGCCAGAAGTCCAGCGGCAGCAACGGAGCCACATCACAGCGGAAGCCGTCTACCATGCCCGCCCACATTGTCAGCGATTCGATCTGATAATCCCACAGCTCCTGATTGTTATAGTCCAGATCCACAATGTCGCCCCAGTCACCAACACGGTTACCAAGCTTGCCTTCCGGAGTTCTGTAGAAGAATTCTGGATGGTGCGCTGCCAGCCAGGAATCGGGCGAGGTATGGTTATAGACCACATCAATGATGCATTTCATCCCGAGCCTGTGAATGGCCTCCGTCAGACTCCGGAAATCCGCCAGAGTGCCAAGCTCCGGATTAATCTCCCGGTAATCCTGATTGGCATAAGGGCTGCCGAGCCCGCCCTTGCGGGCAGCAAGGCCAATCGGATGCACCGGCAGCAGCCAGATGATATCCACACCAAGCTCCTTGATGCGCTCCAGGTCCTTCTCTACCGCCTTGAAGGTTCCTTCTCCACTGTGATTGCGCACATATATGGAATAGACCACTTGGTTCCGCAGGGTTACTTCCGTTAATTTAGCCATACTTACACTCCTATTGGTTACACGATTCTGCTTACCTTGAGATGCTCCGGAAGCCTGATCTTCCCGGTTAATGCCCGGACAGCAAGAGTTCCCAGCTCATATCCCGCCCTGACCAGATGCTGCGCAGCCTCAAAATCAGCCATATTCTGCTGCGTACCCGCACTTATGATGCCTTCATCACCGCCGCAGCGGCCTGCCAGGACAAAAGGGTATCCGCTGCCCTGCAAATACCCCATCACAGCCTCTTCCCTGCTGGATGGCAGCAGAATGACTCCGTCTGCGCGGTGTCCCTTCAAGAGACCGGATACAGCCTTCAGTTCCTCCTGCTCATCCGCACCTGAACAGATGATCGTGTCATATCCTAAGCGGCCCGCCTCCGCTATAATTCCGCGTATAGTCTCCATGAACATCAGGCCTAAGATGGCCTGCTCTGAAGGTCCCGGCAGCAGAATGCAGAAGCAGCGGGCTGACTTCGACACCAGGCTCTTCGCGATGATATTCGGCGTATACCCCAGCTCCTCCATCACCTGCTTCACCTTGCGGGAGACTTCCTCCCTGACCACGGGCCGGCCGGACAGCACCCGGGAGACCGTGGAGATGGAGACTCCCGCTCTCCGGGCGACTTTTTTCATCGTAACCGTCATTGTAGAAGCCTCCTTCCGCGGATCAGTGGAATCTTTAGAGCTATGTTCTTTATTTCACGCTGTTGTAACGTCCGTATGCATCCGTGCGGATCTTCACCAGCTTATCCAGACCCATATCGTTCAGCTTCTTCACATAAGCATCCCAGTTCCCGTCGATATCCCCTTTGCTGATAAACTGTGCACGCATGGTGTTCACATACGTATCAATATCCGTGGTCAACGTCGGAAGCTCTTCGAACTCCTCGGAGGTGTACATTACGTTAGGGAACGGTGTCGTTACATATTCACTGCCCAGCTTGTCGAGCTCCAGCTTAAGACCGTCACCCGCTTCCGGGTTAAGCACGATCTTCTGTTCGAAGGACGGGCTTACATATTTCGGTCCGAAGTCCCGCAGGGACTGATCCCAGTACCAGGCATCTGCGCTGGTTCCGCTTGGAGGGTCCATCAGCGTATAGGTGTCGTTATCATTCTTCTGGATAACCGTTCCAATCGCACCCCAGAAGTTCTGGATGCTCGCTTCGTTCGTGTAGAACTGGTCCGCCCAGCGTGCGGCAATCTCCGGTGTTTTGCAGGAAGAAGTGATCAGCAGCTCGTTGCGGTTCAGGCTCATCCCGATCGGATTGCCGATGGTGTAGCGGTTACCATCCGGTCCGGCAACCGGCGGAATCGTTACATACTGGTCACTCCATTTGCCGAATACGGCATCCGGTGTCCACTGGTAGGTGAAGCCGACGATCGGCGCATCCGGATTCTGGAACTTGGCCGAGATCATCGTAGCGTCCTGGGTGAACAGCTCTTTGTCGAGCAGACCTTCGGAATACAGCTTATTCTCCCATTTCATGCCTTCCTTGTACTCCTCCGTTATCGGGTAATACACAGCCTTGCCGTCTTTAACCAGCATGTTGTTGGTATTCAGATCGGCGATTCCAAACGGACTGATCATATCATTGCTTACTTCGATATACGGAATTTCATCCGCTTTGCCGTTTCCGTTCGGGTCCTGCTCCTTGAAGGCTTTGAGCACAGTGTAGAGCTCGTCAATCGTCTCCGGAACCTTCAGGTCCAGCTTGTCGAGCCAGGTTTTGTTGATGACCGGCTGGCGTGAGCTCTTCGGACGCGAAGGCAGGCGGGTCGGCATGGAATAGATTTTACCGTCCGGGAAGGTGCTGATCTTCTTCATATCCGGTGTTTCTTCCATCGCCGCCTTGAGATTAGGCATGTACTGATCAATATAATCATCCAGCGGACGGAAATAGCTGAGATTGTTCACAATATCGGAGTCGGTGAAGGTCTGATCGCCCAGCACGACATCCGGCAAGGTGCCGCTGGCCAGCAGAATGGATTTCTGCTCTGCCCAGTCGTTGGAGGACATGACCTGCCAGTCGATTTTGACATTGGTATTCTTCTCGAGATCAATCAGCCATTGGTTCTTGGTGAAGGTATCCCCCATGCTGCCCCAGCGTACCGTCAGTACCTTAAGCGTTACCGGCTCCTTGACGATCGGCAGGCCTTCTTTATTGAAGCTGTCCGTGTCTACAGCCGCCGTGTTATTCTCCTTGTTGCCGCCGCCGCATCCGGCCAGTCCGACAAGCATCGCTGCCGCCATTAGTGAGATAGCCCACTTCTTGGCCACTGGTTTCCTGTTCTGTTTAACCATTCATAATCCCCCGTTTCGGTGTATTAGATCCTTTTGACATCCCTAATGATACCTTCTTACTTCTCCGCATTCCGGACAATAACGCCCTGTTATTCGGACCTATGCATCCGCTTACATTATTTAGGGAAGCCAGCCCCCGGTTTCAGGCAGTTTTCATGACGCTATTCAGACTTTTACTTGCTGTATCCGGACTTTGGGGTGAAAAGCCGGGATTTCCCCATGTTTTTTTGATCCCGGGGTTTTATAATGACTGTGTTACCTACTCGCAAGTAGTACGTCCGGAAACGGACATGCAGGAAAGGACTTCACCAGACAACTATGGCCAAAAAACCGGCAAGAAACAAACCCTACCCGATACGCCATTATGTAAAAGTCACGATTCTGATCTCATTTATTGTGCTTATTCTGGATCTTGTCATCAGCGTTGCTTCCATTTCCATCGTCAAGCAGCAGTCCACCCGGTATTTGCAGGATACCGCCGATTTGTATATCAACCGGATTAATCATGATTTTGCCTACATTAATCATTATATGGGCTGGACGCTCGCGAACGATGAGAGCCTGAATATGATGAATGCCCACGACAAGACCAGCAAGGAGTTCATTAATTCAAACGAGGATCTGCATAAAAGGTTCACGGAGCTGCAGAAGAATTACGGTCAGGAATATAACTTCTTCTACTATCTACAAAACCAGTCCTTCTTCCTGAATTGCGCCCCCATCAGCATCGATTATACCGTCTACCGGGAGCTGAAGAAGCAGATTATTTCTTTTATCGATGATAAAGAGGTGTATGAGAAGTTCTATTCCCGCTGGACCCCTATACTCGTGAACGGTAAATATTACATTATCAACATTGTTCCGTACCACAACCGTTATTTCATCGGGATGATCTCGGCCGATAATCTCATTACCCCGCTCCGCCAGATTAATCTGGGCGCGAACGGCTACGCTTCACTTGTTGATGAGAACGGGACAGACCTATCCACCCTGGTTACGAACAGCGGCAAGCCTCTGCAGGAAGAGACGGGCATCCGGAACCTGTTCCAGTCCCGTACCATCATTAAGAGCGAATTCTCAGGTACGGCTTTCAGCGCCAAGATGGTGATCAAATTCGGGGCTTTTGAGAAAATAATGATCGCCCAGCTGCTCATCATGCTGCTCTTCTTCATGGTCACCTCTACGCTCTGCGCCGTAATGCTGTTCTTCAACCGCAGGGTGCTCGGACCGATCCAGAGCTTCTCGGAGAGTCTGACGCACCTTAATGAAGACGGCCAGCCTGCCGGGTTCAAAAACAGCAAAATCATCGAGCTGGAAGAGGCTAGCGCGCAGTTCAAGGATTTGGTCGAACAGATACGCAATTACAAAATCGCCATGTACGAGCAGGAACTGGAGAAGCAAAATATCCAGCTGGACTTCATGAAGCAGCAGATCAAGCCGCATTTCTTCCTGAACTGCCTGACCAGCATCTACAGCATGGCGCAGATTCAAATGTACGAGGAGATTGAGCAGATGGCGATGTCCACCTCGAAATATTTCAGATATATTTTTCAAGGCAGCGAGGACTTTGTCCTGCTTGCGGATGAGATTGAGCATGTACGGATCTACCTCGATATCCAGAAAAGCCGCTACCGCGACGCCTTCATCTATCAGATTGAACAGGAGGCGCAGACCACGGACATGAAGATTCCTCCGCTGGTGCTGCAGACCTTTATCGAGAATTCTGTCAAATACGCGATCTCCAGAGCTAACGAGATGCAGATCCGGCTTACGGTGAAACGCCGCAGAGTAGAGGATGAAGAAATGACCGTGATCCAGATTTCCGACACCGGTCCCGGATTCCCCGCAGAGGTGCTGGATAAGCTTGTGCAGGGTAAGCCGCTGGACCAGTCCAAAGGCAACCAGATCGGCATTATGAATACGCTTAAACGGCTGGAATACTTATATTTAAGCAGAGCAACCGTCAGCTTTTCCAATCCCGCAGAAGGCGGCGCATGCATCACCCTTTGCCTCCCGGATCTGCCGGAACTCTCAACAGGAACGGAGCAACTCTAATGAATATTTTGCTGGTTGATGATGACTACTATGTAATTGCCGCGCTGCAGAAGAGAATTGACTGGACTCTTCTTCAGATCGAAACCGTATTCACCGCGAATAATGTCTCGCAGGCCCAGGCCATCCTGGAGAACCATTCCGTGCAGATTCTCATCTCCGATATCGAAATGCCGCAGGGGAGCGGGCTGGAGCTGCTGGCCTGGATCAGAGAACGGCAATACAGGATCCAGACGATCCTGCTGACCAACTATGCCGATTTCAACTATGCGCAGAAGGCGATTGAGCTGCAGAGCTTCGAGTATTTCCTGAAGCCGATCGAATTCGACAAGCTGATGCTGATTATCCAGAAAGCGATTGCCCGTGCCAGAGAGCAGCAGCATAACGAGAAAGCCATTCAGGAGGGGCATTTCTGGCAAAAGAATCAGGCGAAAATTCTTGAGCACTTCTGGCGCAAGCTGGTCAATGACAGCACGGCCTTCCCCATCCGGACCTCTGCTATCTTCCATGCCATGGAGGAGCAGAATCTGAGCTATCAGATGAATGAGATCATCCAGCCTGTGCTCTTCAATCTCTTCCCCCATAACGGCAGCATGGGCAAGGAAGAGAAATACCTGTTTGATTTCGCGCTGCTGAATGTGCTGTATGAGCTGTTGGGGAGCCCGCTTTTCTCGATCGAGAGCATTCTTGAATATAAGGAATCGAACTGGATCGCCATTCTGAAATGGAACAGGGCACCTGAGCTTCACCTGCTGGAAGAGCTGTGCAGTTCGTTTATCCAAAAAGCCAATCCGTATTTGAAATGTGACGCCTGCTGCACCATCGGCTTAGCCGGTGAACTTGGCGAGGTCGGCAATATCTTTAAAGCTGCGCTGACGATGGACGAGGAGATCACCCGCAGCCGGAATCATACCTTCCTGGTAGAGACCTATCTGCAGCATAGCAAAACCGCCTATCTTCCGCCGGATCTGACGCAGCTGGAAGAGCTGCTCAGCCAGAACAACCTTTCCGCCTTTCTGGCCGAGGTGACCGGATACCTGCGGGGGATGCTCCGGGGCCGGGCGCTGGACACCTCTGTCCTCAGCCTGTTCCGGCTTGATATCGTACAGCTCGTCTACTCCTTCCTCAAAATGAAGGGCATACAGGTTCACAAATTATACACCGGCAAAACCCATGACCAGCTGCTGCTGCACTCACTGGCATCCATTGAGGATATGGAGGAATACCTGAACTATCTGGTCAGCACGGCGATGAAATACCGCGACTTCACCTCGCAGCCCCAGTCGATAGCCGAAGAGATCAAGCAATACATCCATACCCATTACGGCGATGATCTGACCCGGGGCGATCTGGCGGAGATCGTCTACCTGAATCCGGATTATCTAGCCCGGCTGTTCAAGAAGGAGACCGGCATCTCCTTAGGCAGCTATGTCATTCAGGTCCGTATCGCCGCCGCCAAGCATCTGCTCGAAACGACCCACCATTCCGTCTATACCATTGCGAACAAGGTAGGCTACACTAACTACTCCTACTTCTCCAAGCTGTTCAAGCAGGAGGTCGGCCTGCCGCCAAATGAATATAAGAAGGATCAGCATTCTCAACCGGTGCAGTAGCTATATGATATTATTCATCTATATAGATTGAACTTGTATTTTTTCTATAGGGATTACCGTGACTCCAGAGAATATTTGGCCCTCCGGCCGCTGTTGTCTGCAGATTTCTTGAATTTAACCCGCTGTTCGCGGTGGAAATCCGCAGACAAAGGCGGACGCTGACGCTCCTACAGTTCCAAAATTCTCCTCCGCCACTTTTCCCTTTTTAGTATATTTTCAAGTTCAATCTATATAGTTAAAGCTAAATGATCTCTATCAAAAATCATCCCCTTCATCTTCCAAATGATGTAGGGGATTTTATTTATATTGATTTTGATCGAGCTGTTGCTTAGAAGAGTTTCTTTGAGGATTGACAACCTTGCTGTTCCTCTCTATTATAATAAAATATAATCTAGTGATAATGATTATCATATTCATTTAGGTGTAAGGACAATTTCACAGTTGAGGACCGGCTGCTCTTACCTCCAACCTTTCCCCCTGCCTCTGCGGACCATTCAACTCCGTTGTAAATAGCGGGAGGGGCTAGTTACATAACAAACAATCATAAAGGAGCGTCATCCATGCTAAGCACAAAAAAGATATTTTTTCCTTTAACCCTTCTGCTCCTCACGTTGATTCTGTCCTCCTGCGGACAATCGAACAACAGTAATAACGCAGCTCCGGCTTCTGCGGCTGCAACGGCAGCTGCTACCGAAGCACCGGCTGCAACTCCGGCGGCAACAGAGCCCGCTGCAGCTACAACACGGCTGTACACGGATTATAAAAAGAGAGAGGTTGAAATCCCGGCCGATCCGCAAAATATTGTATATGTCGGCAGCAATCCCGGCGACCTGCTGGCGCTTGGAGTGAAGCCTATAGGAGCCTCGCTTAGTGTCATCGGGACGCAGGTTGCCTACCCTGATCTGCTCGAAGGCATTGAAGATATCGGGTATCCGTTCTCTCCAGAGAAGATTCTGGCCTTATCTCCGGACCTGATCATCTTTGACGACTGGGATGAGACCGGGATTGAAGCGCTAAGTCAGATCGCACCGACCGTAGTGGTTGGTCTTGACGGCACCTTCCCCACGGAAGAACGCGTGCGCCAGTTAGCTGAATTGTTCGGACGTACTGCAGAGGCGGATACCTGGTTCGATGCTTACAAGGCGAAGGTTGCTGCTGTGAAGGAACAGCTGAACATAACAGAAGGCGAAACCGCTACCTCCCTGCTTGTCCTGGGCTCTGACCTGTATATCATGGGCAACAAAGGCCTGAACGAAACGCTGTACGGACAACTCGGATTCAAACCGACAGAAGGTGTCCAGAAGCTGATTGATGCCGACGAACGGTTCGCGAACATCTCCGACGAGGTGCTGACGCAGTATATCGGCACACACATGTTCATTCTGACCGACAACAGCAGCGAAACCGTAGCGAGACAGACGGCACTTACAGATAGCGGCTTATGGAAAGCTATTCCTGCCGTCAAAGAAGGCCGTGTCTACACCTTCGACAGCAAGTACAACTTCGACGACCCGATTACGCTGGACAGGCTGCTGGATGAGATCACTGATATCTTCAGCCGTACGTCCGCCAAATAAAAGAATGGGGCTATCCTGTCAGCCGTGCAATGGCTGCTTGGATAGCCCCTATTTTTTAACAATACTCCATAAACCCGCAGCTCAAACCAGCTTACTTTCAGGCAACCTGATGGTTTTTGAAGGCCCGGTACGTAAATGGCAGCAGCAGAGCTATAACGATAACGGCAAACCCAGGTATAACCTTATACTCCGGAATCAATTGACCAAATATATGAATAACCTCGTAATCCGTTATTTTCCGGAAGCTGTCAAACATATTGTTTGGCAATAATGCCATTAGATGATTGAACAGCCGGCTGCTCTCACTTGCCGGAATAGCCATGGGGACGAACAGCAGCATCCCGGCGGCAATGATCACAGGGAAGGGACTTCGCATACGGCTGGACATCCACAGGGTTATCCCGCCAACCAGCAGACACGCAAGACTGCCGATCAGGACTGCCCATATATAAGTTTGCAGGACGGTATAGGGAACCGGGGCTCTAAACTGAATCATCTGCACACTGGCGGTTCCGCCCTCAAAACCGCATATGCCAAGCAGCAGGAACGTATAGAGGCCCAGGCCAAAGATAAGCAGCATTACTGAAACAATCAGGCTTGCCCTCAGTTTCGCGGCTATAAGCCTGCTGCGCCCATAACGGGAGGATAGAAGGAGCGCATCGGCTCCGCTCTGATATTCCCCGGCGAAGACAGGGGCCAGACATACTGCGATGACAAAGGCAGTGAACAGAAAAATAAACTGCAGGTTCTCAAACACATTGGCCCAGCCTGTGACGTAGTTCATCTCAAAAGGAACCGGGATACGTTCATTCATGCGGATAAAGAAGGCCTTCTCCTGTGCCGAATAATTGCCCTCGGGATGCTCTGCATTCAAATATTCGTGTACCCTCTCCATGCGTTTCTGATAAAAGGCAGCGGCGTCACCAGGTTGCAATTTATCGCGGATATCATAATCGTATTCATTCAAAGGAGAGAACGCCCGGGAAATTAAAGAATATAGCTGTTCATACTGGACCTCATTCTTAGCAAAGGCACTAACGGTCAGCTCCCCTTTCCCATCCAGATTATCAGGATCTTGCAGCAGGCGCTGATGCCGGATTATCGTTTGTTCCAGCTTGTCTGTGGTTAATGGACCCGCGAGCTGTCGTTCATACTCTCTTTCTAGCCGGATCGCGCGAACCCCATTCAAGAAATTGCCGTCCCGGCCTGTGATCTGCGCATTGTTCACCAGTATAACCGACATTAAGATTGCCACAGCCGCTATGATCGCGACTCCTGCATAAAATGATTTCTTCCGAACAATCTTCCGCAACTCAAACCGGGTTAATATATCCATTCACTGCACCTCCCGTATGCCTGCACCAGCTGCAACAGTCAAATCATCTTGAAAATGATACAGATAGAAGTCCTCCAGCGTAGGCACAACAGCTACTGCTTGATCCCCCGGCCTCTCCTGAGACACTATACGCAGCTCTGCCCACTCCCCTTCATGCCGCAGATTGCTGATGCAGTAGCGGGCATTCCATTCTTCAACCTCCCGGGCCGGAATTCGGCATGACCATACACAGCCCTCAGCCGCAGCTGTCAGCTGCTGCACCGTACCTGTCATCAGCAGGCTTCCCTGCTTCATCACCAGAATCTGATCCGCTATGTATTCTACATCCGCAACAATGTGCGTCGAAAGAATAATGATTTTCTCCTTGCCCAGATCGGCTAGGAGATTACGGAAGCGTACCCGTTCCTTGGGGTCAAGTCCTGCTGTCGGCTCATCCAACACAAGAACGCAGGGGTCATTAAGCAGTGCCTGGGCAATGCCGAGCCGCTGCTTCATTCCTCCGGAGAAGGTACGGATTTTCTTGCGCGCAACCTCTGACAGAGCAACCAGCTGCAGAAGCTCCCTTGTTTTTCCTTTTGCCGCCGGCAGACTCAAGCCTTTCAATGTCCCTATGTACCAGAGAAATTCCTGTGCGCTGAAATCCGGGTAATACCCAAAGTCCTGCGGCAAATAGCCGAGCATATCACGGTATCGTTCGCCCATCCGGCTAATGTCCCGGCCATTCATTTGAATACTCCCTGAGGTTGGTATCAGAATGCCTGATATCATCCGCATCAGCGTTGTTTTGCCCGCCCCGTTTGCTCCCAGCAGACCATATACACCGCTGTTAAGCTTGATTGAAACTCCGTTTACGGCATGCCTCGCGGCAAAATGTTTATGTACCTGGTTCAAAGTCAGCTCCAGCATCCTATACTCCTCCTTGTGCGGCCGTTTCCAGACTCCGGCAGGTCTTGCGTGTACCGTACCCTTCATAGACCAATCCTGCTGCCGAGAGCAGCAGTAACACCAGACCTCTTCCTGCAGCCGATGAATTGAGCAGAAGGGGCGGGGGGTTAAACGAAACAATGAGCTGTAACAACACCAGCAGGCAGCAATATAAGAGGCAATAGTAACCGCAGTTTGGTGTGCGCACCCGGTTTAGCAGCCACAGACAGCCAAAGCAAGCCAGATTAAAGGGAATCAGCAAGTATAGGACCACCTCCAGAACTCCGGCATCTGTCCATGTACCCAGCAAAGCCCCAAGCAGCGTTAATCCAAGCAGATCGGCCATTCCCAGCAGGCTCATCCGGACAGCTGTCAGCTTATCAAGCAGATGATAGGTACTGAGTTCAACCTCCAGCATAGAGCGGCTTAATGACCGGGTCATGGTCTGTATCCCTGTGATTACAAGTAAAGGTGCAGCCAGAGAGGCCAGCATCATAAGCTGTATATTAACCCTCTGCCCTTGCACAGAGTTGTGCAGTAAGAATGCCATTCCCATTACGATAAGCAGTTGCGCCGCCCATACCTTCCGGCTGATGAAGCGGAGCTGCAGCTTATAGAAATCTGCTAAACTTGTTCTCCGTCCGGCCAGCGCCTGTCTTAGCTCTGTCTCAGCTCCCCCGATGGTTTCCTCCAGCCGCTTCCGCTCAACGGGGAACGAGGGGGAGTTCTGCAGGATTCCGATGATGGACTGCTGATGCTTGTTCAACATGATCACTCCTCTCCAAATGACTCCTTAAACTGTTCAGCCCGCGCTTAACACGGTACTGTACCATACATACATTCACTCCCGTAATACGGGCGATATCGCGGAAGGTCAAATCCAGGCAAAAACGCATAAATACCGGCTCCCGCTGCTCCTCCGGAAGCAAGTGAAGCAGTTCATCGACCAGCTGCCCCTTCTCCACCTGTTCCTCTATAGAAAGACCCTGCCAGACAGCTTCCCCGGTGACAGCTTCATCAAACTCCATGGAAGGAAACTGCACTCTCTTCCGCAGATGGTCATTACATAAGTTCCGGGCAATCGTATATAAGTAAGCACGGCATTTCCCGCTATTCGAATACCTTGCGATATGCCTGCAGAACCGGTAAAAGGTCTCCTGGGTCAGATCCTTGGACTCTTCCTCACTGCGGAGCCGGTAATAACAATACTTTTGTATTCCGGCGTAATACCGCTCAATCAGCGGCGTCAGATACCTGGTCTCCCCCTCCTGGATGCGACGAACCCATTCACCTTCATCCACTTGCGTCCTCTCCTTTCTACTCTATATAACTGTATTTGGCAGATAAAAAGTGAAGTATATTTGTGACTTTTTGATGAAGATTGATATTTTTTACATTTCCGGCAAAAAAGAAGCGTTCCGGCAGCCAGTTCATGACTTTGCGGAACGCCTTGTTCATTCAATCTATTCGATTCCTTTTATTGACAATAAGTAACGTGACTGGACACAAACTGATCTGGCTGAACTTGTCGGGAGCCTGCTACTCCCTACTGCCGTCCACCTTCAATGAAACAGCGCTTTTCGGCGCCATGGAGAAGGTCAGCACCTCTTCTCCCTGTAGCTTCACAGTTACATTCTCTTGCGTATCCCCATCGTTGAACAAAACCGCCGCAACCGATCCGTCACTGTTGCGGAAGGCAACGGAGCGTACTTGCTCATTGCTAGCGGCAGAAGCAAGGCGCAACGCCTTGGGCCGGATGACTTTGCTGAAATGCGCCAGCGCGTAATAATCCAGGGTATATGTAAGCTCCCTGGTCTGCTGGTTGACCGTCACTACTCCGCGGCAGGTACTCTTGCCGAAGCCGGGAACGGTGGGGCCATTCTGTTCATCCAGCGCCATATTCCACAGCACGAACGACTTGCTGTGATTCCGCAAAATCTCAATTCCCGTGCGCATCACATTGGAGAACGCCTGCTCAAACGGCGGAATCCATTCCCCGCCCGAGCCTTCGGTGAAATGTACCTCTTTGCCGGGATAAGCCGCCAGCACTTCTGACTGCGCAGCCGGTGCACCGCCATACCAGTGCCAGGCTACGCCATCCACTTCCGCTTCGGCTTCTTCCAGAACAGTCAGCGGGTAATCCGGCCGGTCCCAGTTGTGATCGTAGCAGAGGATTTTGGCTTCAATTCCATTCTTCCTGAAGCTTGGCTTCAGATAGTCGCGGATGAACTCCAGCTGCTCCTCCGGCAGCATAAGCATGCCCGGATAATGCTGCGGTTCATAGAGCGGCTCATTCTGCGCAGTGACGGCATAGGTAGGCAGACCATGAGCCGCGAAGTCCTGAATATAGCGGACGAAATAGTCCGCATACACCTGATAGTGCTCCGGCTTCAGCTGACCGGTAATCATCGACCCGCTGGTCTTCATCCAGCCCGGTGCGCTCCAGGGTGAAGCCATCAGTTTAATCTCAGGATTAAGCTTCAGCGCCTGCTGCAATAAAGGAATAATATCCGCTTCGTCATGGGCAATGGAGAACCCGGACAATCCGGGATCTGTCTCGTTCTCAGGCAGATCGTTATAGCTGTAGACCGTTCTGGCATAATCCGATGCCCCCATCGGATTCCGCAGGAAGGACAAGCCGATGCCATCCTGCGGATCAAACAGCTTGCTCATAACCTCTGTTCTCTGCTCCTCGTCAAGCACCTGATGAATCAGATAGGCGGCCGAGTCCGTGAAGGAGGCCCCGAACCCATCCATCTCCTGATACGTATGACTGGCATCTATCTCAACTGTGGCAGTAACCGTATCAGCAGAAATTTGCGGCAGCTGTGCAACTGACTGCTCCACAAACAGCTCGTCTTCTCCGTTAGACTGATACATGATAATTTCCCGCATGTGTTATCCCTCCATCTTTTTATGCAAAAGGGCCCAAAGCGGGCCCTTTCTTGTGCCTTGCTTATTTAATGCCCAGCTTTTCCTTGTTGGCTTGCATCTTCCCGCTGCGGATTTCTACGATCTTATCCCAGCTGTTTTTGTCCAGGAAGGCTTTATAGTCAGCCAAGGTACTGTCGAAGGCTGCATCATCCTTGGCACGGATCATGCTTACCATTGTTGTGTTCCAGGTGGTGTTAATCGCCGTCAGGCCGCGTGCTTCCGCCGTACCCTGATCCGGATTGATATTCTCCAGAATGAAATGCGGTTTCAGCTTGCCTTGGCCCCATTCCTGCATTTGCTTGATCGATTCAGGGAAGGCATCCTTGCTCAGCGCTTTGTGGCGGTCATGCCCGAAGAACATGAATTCGCCCATCCGGTAATCCTTCTTGAACTTATCCGCATTATTCAGCTGCAGATCCTTCACTTCAGGCAGCAGTTCAACCGTTCCATCGCTATTTGCCTTGTAGGTCTCGCCTTCAATACCATAGTTCATCAGCTTCTGGCCTTCTTCGCTCAGCAGGTACGTGAAGATTTGAATCGCTTTAGCCGGGTCCTTGCAGTCTTTGGTGATGTAGCTGATCATCCAGCCGGTAATCCCGGACTGATTGAGGGTCGGCTGATGTCCCACTGTGCTCTGTGGACCATCGATGGCAATGTACTCTTTTCCCGGATTAGCACTCATGAAGATCTGCAGATTCCCGCCCTGCTGTGGAGTACCGTCGAGCAGCATCGTGGCATATTTACCGGATTTCACTTTCTCCTCGAAGCCTGTACCGTCATCGGCAAAGCTGTCGTCACTGATCGCCCCGTCTCTGTATACGGCATTCAGCGTTTTAAGCCAGGTCAGATAATCTTCATCCAGATTGCGGTTGTAGAACTTGCCGTCTTCCGTTTCCAGCGGAACGCCGATGAAATCCTGCAGCACATCCCCGAGCGAGCCGGTGCCTTCCCCAATGGAGTTGAAACCGAAGGGAATCATGTCAGGGAACTGTGTTTTGATCTGATTCATGACATTCTTGAATTCTTCCGGGGTCCCGAAGGAGGGGCTGCCCAGTGCTTCATAGACATCCTTGCGGATAACAAAAGCCGTTTTGGCCGGGATGTTACCGCTGTCATAATCAGCCTGTGTATTGGAATAGTTAGGATAGCCGTAGGTTTTGCCGTCTTTCAGTTGGAACCAGTTCAGCGTGTCGGCCGCAGCAACCTTGTTGAAGTAAGGATCATATTTCTCGGCCAGATCATTCAGCGGGAGCGCCCAGGTAGCGGCCTTCTGCACGACCGGAGAGTTCGAGTCGAAAATCGTCAGCAGATCCGGCATATCGCCACCCGCGAAGAACGTATTCAGCTTGGTGTCGTCTCCCGTAATGAACTTGATGTCGATGTTCAGATCCTCTTTGATCTTCTTGGTCACCACATCCTTGCCGAAGTCCGTATTCCACCAGTCCGCGTTGACATACCAGGTCAATTCCGTAGTCTCTGACTTTTTATCCAGCTGCCAGGCCGGAGTTTCCGGGTCCACCGTGTAGCGGTCTTCTATTGAGACATCGCTGCCCTTCTTCGAACCGCCGTTCGAGCTGCAGCCTGCCACAACCAGCATTGCCGCCATCAGCAGCAGCGCGAGCTTAACACCCTTATTCCCCAGAACTTTATTCATTTTAATCATTGATAAACCTCCTATAATATGATGTAGAAACCGATTTTTTTTGAAAAATACGCCCCCTCTTCTTCTCTACTCTTTGACCGCCCCCATCATCATGCCGGAGATAAAGTACCTTTGAAGAACTGGATACATCGCAACAATAGGCAGGGTAGTAATGACAATTGTTGCTAGCTGAACCCCTTTGGTGGTGGTTTCAATCACGGCTGAGCCCCCGATGTTCTGCATCGACTGGGTCTGTGACTGCACGATAATCTCATACAGCTTCATCTGCAGCGGATAAAGGGCCTGATTGGTGATATATAGCTTCGTTGTCATGAAGTCGTTCCATTGCCCCACCCCGTTGAACAGAGCGATTGTCGCCATAGCGGGCATGGAGAGCGGAATGAAGATTTTCAGGAAAATATGCCAGTCGCCTGCGCCGTCAATCTTGGCCGATTCTTCAAGCGAATCCGGGACATTCCGGAAAAAGTTCATCAGAATGACAACGTCGTAATAGCTGAATAATGCAGGTATGATGTACACCCAGAAGCTGTTCAGGAGTCCGAGCGATTTAATGAGCAGGTAAGTCGGAATCATCCCGCCGGAGAAAAACATCGTAATGACGCCCATCGCCACATACAGCTTGCGGCCGCGGATGTATCTTTTGCTGAGACCGTAGCCGATCATGGCGCAGAAGAACACATGGGTGAAGACCCCGACGAAGGTTTTGGAGATGGAGACCAGGAAGGACTGCCCGATGCTGCTGTCATTGAATACCGCGCGGTAATTCTCGAGCGAGAACTCTTTGGACCAGAAAATAAATCCGCCCTCGGCAAGCGCCTTGCCTGAGCTCAAGGATGAAATAATGACGTTCCATAAGGGAACGAGAATAATAACCATGAAGATTACCAGCAGAACCATATTGACCGCGTCAAAGATCCGGCTGTCGATATCTTCTTTAACCACCTTTCGGTTCACAGCACATGCCTCCCTTTATAACACGGATTGATTATCATTTAACTTACTGGTGATTTTGTTGGCCGTAACCAGCAGGATCACCGATACGATGGAGACACCCAAACCAACGGCGGTCGCATACGAGAAGTCACCTTGCGTCATCCCCATACGGTATACATACGAATTGATGACCTCCGCTCTGGCCCGGTTCTGGGAGTTCATGAGGACCAGCGTCTGATCCAGATTAGAACCGAGTAAACCGCTTACAGTCAGAATCAGATTCAGGCTGATAATCGACTTCATGTTCGGAAGCGTGATATTCCAGATTTGCCGGAGCCGGCTGGCTCCATCTATTTTGGCCGCCTCGTAGTAGGTCGGATCGATTTTTGACATAATGGCCAGATACAGGATCGTGCCCCATCCGGCTTCTTTCCAGATATCGGACAACGTGGCAATCCACCAGTACTTGCCGGAATCCAGCAGAATGTTGGACGGCTTCGAGATCAGTCCCAGATTCAGCAGCAGCTCATTGAACAAGCCGGAAGTAGAGAACCAGGTGATCAGCATCCCGCCGAGAACGATCCATGACAGGAAATGCGGCAGGTAGGAGATGGTCTGGACGAATTTTTTGAAGCGCCCCATATTCAGCTCGTAAATCATGATGGCGAGAATAATCGGAATGATAAACCCGATCCCAAGCTTCAGGAAGCTGATGCCCAGCGTGTTCACGACCGCATCCCAGAAGTATTCGTCAGACAGAATAATCTTGAAGTTATCCAGCCCCACCCAGGGTGCGGAAGATAGTGTGTCTATGACCGTGTAGTTCTTGAAGGCAATTGTCAGACCGTAAATCGGTATGTAGCAAAAAATAATCATAAAAATAATGCCCGGCAGAATCATCGATTGAATCTCCCACTGCCTTTTGTAATCGATTACAAACTCTTTGATCCGCTGCCCCATAGGCTTCTTGGCGTTCGGCGGCATTGAAGTTGACGGTACTACAGCTGTTTTATTCACGTTCTTCTCCCCTCCAAATCAAGAAATCAGATGTTTAAATCAATAAAAACGTTTTTATTTCCGCGCAAAAAAAAGCCCCCCTGCTGTGCATATTTTTATATAACAATGAAGTAGAAACAGAAGGAAACCTAATCGAGCGAAAACATATGGATATTTATATCTGGAAACGACCACTCCTGCCCTTTACGGGCGGTCATTCCGGTCTATCTTTACATGGCTTGAGCCTCTTACTACCAGTTCACCCTGCAATTTCTGTACGGCGCCTTGCTCTTTCTCTTGAATCATACGCACCAGGTGGTCAATTGCCAGCATGCCCTGCCTTGCGATCTGATTCCGCACTGTCGTGAGCGGCGGCGAGTAGTATGGAGCGATATCAATATCATCGAAGCCCATTACGCTGACATCCTCCGGCACCTCATACCCGTAGCTCTTAAGCGCCTGGATACAGCCGATCGCACTGATATCATTACCGGCCAGGAAGGCGTCAGGCAATTTCTCGGGATGCACGCGCATAAAGGCCTTGACGGCATTATAAGTGCTGTCTTCCTCAAAATAACCCTGAAGAATGTAATCCTCATCCACCGGAAGCTGATATTGGCGGAGTGCAGTCAGGTAACCTTCCTTACGCTGCACACTGTCGAACATCGTATCTACGCCGGAGATATAGGCAATTTTCTTATGCCCCAAGCCGATTAAATATTTGGTAGCCTCATACCCGGATTCAAAAGAATCAAAAATGATGCTCCCCATCCCCTCGTCCTCCAGCACCCGGTCCAGAAACACTGCCTTGATCTTGTCTTTCTTCATCGCGGCAATGTCCTTCTCATCGATGCCCAGCTCTTCGTAGATAATGACGCCATCCACGCGCCGTCCGAGAATATTGCTCATAACCACCTGTTTGTCCTTGGTGACAAATACATTCAGGCCATAACCCAGGCGGTCGCACTGACGGGCCATGGATTCTACCAGCTTGTAAAAGTATGGACCTGACACACTTGTGGTGAAGAACCCCAGCATCTTGGTCGTACCGGACTTCAGCAGCTTACCGTTCAGGTTCGGAACATAATTCAGGCGCTGCGCTACCTTCAGCACATGGGATTTGGTCTCCGGGTTGAGTACATCCACGTCATTCAAGGCGTTGGAGACCGTGGAGATGGAGACGCCCGCTTCTCTGGCCACGTCTTTAATCGTTATCTTTCCCATATCATTGTTCCTCTGCAATAAAAACGTTTTTATTGTTTATAAAATAGCATGAAACCGTTTTAAATACAACACTTTTTCTCATGATCTTTCTCCAGCCACCTTTTCCGCTAGTTATTGCCCGCTGAACGCAAACATAATCTCTGCCTCGCACACCCGCTCACCGTCTACAGTGGCGGTCCCGGTTCCTTTTACAATCATCCCTTTGACGCGTGTGACCTCAAATTCAAGGCGCAGCTGATCTCCCGGCTTCACTTGACGCTTAAACCGGCAGTTGTCGATTCCCGTGAGCAGTCCGATGGTGCTTCCGCCCTCTTCCTGCTTGGACATGGCTAGACCGCCTACCTGGGCCAATGCCTCTACGATCAATACACCCGGCATCACCGGATATCCGGGGAAATGCCCCTGGAAGAATGGTTCGTTTATACTCACATTCTTAATTCCGACCGCCCGCTTGCCTTCTTCAAGCTCGGTGATCCGGTCTACCAGCAGAAACGGATAACGGTGGGGAATCCGCGCTTGAATTTCATTGACGTCCAGCATACAGTAACTCCTCTGTGATTAAATTTATCTCATTTTACTATAAAGCAGCTGGATTTAGCTATGCAGGAGTTGGGCGGGCGGGTGCGGTGGGTGCGGGTGGGGGCGGTGGGTGCTGGTAACTGGCGGGGTGCGGGCGGGGGCGCTGGGTGCCGGTGACTGACGGTGGTGCGGGTGGGGGCGGTGGGTGCTGGTAACTGGCGGGGTGCGGGCGGGGGCGCTGGGTGCCGGTGACTGACGGTGGTGCGGGTGGGGGCGGTGGGTGCCGGTGACTGACGGTGGTGCGGGTGGGGGCGGTGGGTGCCGGTGACTGGCGGGGTGCGGGCGGGGGCGCTGGGTGCCGGTGACTGGCGGGGTGCGGGCGGGGGCGGTGGGTGCCGGTGACTGGTGGTGGTGCGGGCGGGGGCGGTGGGTGCCGGTAACTGGCGGGGTGCGGGCGGGGGCGCTGGGTGCCGGTGACTGACGGTGGTGCGGGCGGGGGCGGTGGGTGCCGGTGACTGGCGGGTGCGGGCAAGCACGAGTTGGGAGGTGAGTGCGGACGGAGTGTTATAGGTGCAGGCGATGATGAGGCGTATTGAGAGACGCTGTCCCCCTTCGTTCCACTCACAAGCCCACTTGCAGCAGAATTAAAGGGATTTTTCCCTATATTTTCACTCGTCCCGCCTACTTTTGGCGTATTTAATGGGATTTATCCCTCTATTCCCCTCATTCTGCCTACTTTCGGCGTAATTAGTGGGATTTATCCCTATATTTTTCATCTGCGCCCCACTTCTACCGGAATCAGGGGCACTTTTGCCCCTAATTTACCTCTACAGGCCTACCTCCACCGGAACCAGGGGTACTTTTACCCCTCATTTACCTCTCCACGCCCACTTCCACCGGAACCAGGGGCACTTTTACCCCTCATTTACCTCTCCACGCCCACTTCCACCGGAACCAGGGGCACTTTTGCCCCTCATTTACCTCTACAAGCCCACCTCCACCGGAACCAGGGGCACTTTTGCCCCTCATTTCCCCTCCAGGCCACTTCCACCGGAATCAGGGGCACTTTTGCCCCTCATTTCCCCCTCCAGGCCATTTCTACCGGAATCAGGGGCACTTTTGCCCCTCATTCCCTACTCCTGGCCCACCTCCACCGGAACCAGGGACACTTTTGCCCCTCATTTACCTCTCCAAGCCCACTTCTGCCGGAATCAGGGGCACTTTTGCCCCTCATTTACCTCTCCAAGCCCACTTCTGCCGGAACCAGGGGCACTTTTGCCCCTCATTTACCTCTCCAGACCCACTTCTACCGGAATCAGGGGCACTTTTCCACCATATTTCCCTCTCATAGCCTACTTCGGGTGTCCCATGAATACATCGAATAATTTCCTAAACGCCAAAAAACCTTGTATATAAGCTAAACTTAAGAATGTTGACCAGCCGATGTACGAACCTCCTGCAGAGCAAGAAGTTCGTCCATGCAGCAATTCAGATTCTAAGTTTACCCTATATAGATTCAAGGTTTTTAAAGAAATCTAAGTAATTTACTTAGGGCTTCAGGTCTTCAAGGCATCATTGCTTCAGGCGTCACACCGACGCCACCGGCGCAGCCCCCTCCGGATCATCTGCACTAGCCATGTTTCTCAGCTTCTTGTTGAAGCCTAGGAACAGGATAACACCCAGGAGGCTTGTCGTCACCTCGGTAACGGTCATGGACCAGATCACGCCATGCAGGCCGAAGAAATGATGCAGCACAATAATCACCGGGATATAGAGCACGCCTTGCGTAACTGCCATAATCCCCGCCTGTGCGCCTTGGCCTGTAGCCTGGAAAATGCTCATGAACAGACCGGTGAAACCATTGAACAGCGCCGAGATGAGCATGGCTGCCAGGATGTAAATCCCCATGCTGATCACCGAGTTATCATTGGAGAACAAATGCAGGATAGGTCCCCGGAACACATAGACCAGACTGACAAATACCACCGCGATGCTGGCGATATAGCCAAAAGCATACTTAATACTTGAGGTAAGTCTGGCTCTGTTCCTGCTGGCATAGTTAAAGGCGAAGAGCGGGATCAGGCCCAGGAACAGTCCCATCGACAGGAACTCGGGAATCTGCACAATTCTCAGCGCTACCCCGAACCCGGCTACCACATTATCACCATACTGGATGGAATAGTTATTAAGCAGCAGTGTTGTCACAATCAAAAAAGCGCATTGCAGCAGTTCAGTGATGCCGACTTTATAGATCTCCAGCTTATCCTGCAGGGATATTCTGAAATGCTTCAGGAACCCCCTGAGATTCTGACTCCGTTTCTCCAGATAATAGAGATAATAAAGTGCCGAACCAAGGTTAGCGAGGCACATGGCCAGCGCCGCTCCGGCTACATGCCAGCCCAGAATCAAGATAAACAGCGGGTCAAAAATCAGGCTGAGCGCCGTGCTGATGAAGATCCCGTACATGGACTCCTTCGACGCCCCCTCCGCACGGACCAATTGTTCGAGTGCAAAGTTAAGCACAATCGCGAAACCGCCGGCGAACATCGTCAGGGCATAGGTCTTCGTGTAAGCGAAGGTTGCCGCATCCGCACCGAGCAGGCGGGTGAGCGGATTAATCGCCAGCAGCGCCAGCAGGGCGATAACGATCCCGGCGATGATGCTTGCATAGAAGGTATATCCGGCGATCCGCTTTCCCTTCTCCGTATTCTTCTCCCCGGCCAGCCGGGTGACGAAGGTTCCGCCCCCCACTCCGAACACATTGCCGAAGGCCATCAGGACGGTGAAAATCGGCAAGCCCAGCGTGATCGCCGTCAGCATCCCCGTATTATGCAGCAGGCCGATGAAATACGCGTTGATCACATTGTAGACCGTTCCGACTGACATGCCGATCATCATGGGAACCGACAAATGGAATATCGCCTTTTTCATTGGAGCGGATTCCAGGTAATATTGGTTGGATACTTCCTTGTTCATATTCATTCCTCCAAACGTGTACTTTCATAATCCAATTCATTCCATTACAAGCTTTGATTAACTTTGGACAGCAGCGACAATAGGGTTGATGCCTCCTCTTTGCTGAGCTGCCGGGTAATACCGGCTTCAACATCCGAGAACATCAGGTTGAACTCCTCGACCAGGACAACTCCCTTCTCCAATACGGTCAGCTTCTTCTGACGCTCATCCTTCTCATGGGTGACGCGGGCAATGTAGCCTTTTTTCTCCAGGCCCTGGAGCATGCTGGTGATGCTGGCCCCGCGCCGCTTGAACTGCTCCGCCAGATCCTTCTGGATTACGCCTTTGTCCTGATTCTCATAGATATATCCGATCATCCGGCCTTGCGCGGAATTCAGTCCCAGCTCGTTCAGCCGGGCATCGGCAGAGCTCTTAAGCTTCAAGCCAATCTCACGGATCAAATCTGAATACGGTGTATGCAAAATAGGTTCGGTCATCTTCATGTCCCCTTGTCAATTAGATAGAATTCTAAGTAATATAGCAAGCATAGTAGATAGAATTCTAACTGTCAATGTTATAACTATCTGGACATCTTCTAGCTATCACGATATCTTCTAGCTAACTGGATACCGAAGCAGACCTAAGCCTCTCCTCCTTTCGGCATAGCCTTGATCCCTGCTGCAGACCTAATGTACTTAGGGAATGTAAACTGAGTTTAAACGGAATCTAAACAAACAGCATATATACTTGCCCTTGACAATCACCGCCGAAAGGATAATAATGTCCCTAGAATGATCATTCTAATGGATGGTATATTTTTTTATCACGCACTAGAATGATCGTTCGATCTAAAATTAGGAGGAATTATTCATGTCTACTAACACAGCAGCTCAAACGATTTTCATCACAGGAACCAGTTCGGGACTCGGAAAGCTAACGGCGATTCATTTCGCCAAAATGGGCTGGAATGTGGCGGCCACTATGCGTACACCTGAGAACGGGCAGGAGCTGCGCCAGTACGACAATATCAGGCTGTTCAAACTGGATGTTACAAATCCGGACCAGGTGAGTTCGGCTGTGGATGCGGCTATAGACGCTTTTGGCAAGATAGATGTTGTTGTTAACAACGCAGGAATGGGCACCTATGGACCGCTGGAGCTGGCGGCTGAGAAGGATATCGATTGGCAATTCGCTGTCAATACCCGGGGACCGATCAATGTGATCCGCCGCTTCCTGCCTCACTTCCGGGCCAATGGCGGAGGGATGTTCATCAACATCAGCTCCTTCATGGGTGTGACCACTGCGGTGCCGCTCGGCTCTCTCTACAACATGTCCAAGTTCGCGCTGGAAGGATTAACCGAAGGGTTGTACTACGAGCTGAAGCCGCTGAATATTGAGCTGAGGCTGATCGAGCAAGGCGGTTCTTCCGGCAATAACTTCACGAATAATATCATCTGGAACAGAGATGAGAAGATTACAGTGTACGATGAGATGATGGATAAACTGAGTGCGCTTATGGGAAACCGCGACAACAGCCAGCTGGATGACCCGCAAGTAATTGTTGATGCGATAGCAGACCTGGCCACCGGGGTAAGCAGCAAATTCCGGACGGTGATCGGCGATACAGGGAACAGCTTGATGGCGCTGCGTAATTCCGTGCCGATTGAAGAGTATCTGGAGACCATGGCGCAGAATAACCGCTAAAACGCAGCCGTAATGCCGCCCCCTGCGTGCCTTGACAAGCCGGAACCTCTTGCCTTACATTAGAATGAATGTTCGATTGGAGGCGGGTTTATGTTCGACAATTATAATAAGGTTCAGCAGGCCGTCCTGGAAACGACGCTGGGTCTGATTATTGAGAAGGAGCTTCAGGCGACTTCCATGTCGCTGATTGCCAGGAAATCCGGGATTTCTACCGGAAGCATCTATCATTATTTTGAGAGTAAAGAAGCAATCATCAATGAGCTGTATAGGGGTATCGTTACTTTTAACGGGCATAAGGTGCTTGACGGCGTATATACCGACGAACCTCTGCGCACCCGTCTGGAGCGGGCCTGGAGGAATCTGATCACCCTGTCACTGGAGTATCCGCAGGGCTTTCAATTTATCGAACAGTATTCGTTCTCGCCCTATATCTATGATGAAGTCAAGCAAGCGGCCTATGAAGGCGGCTGGTGTCATCCGCTGGAGAAGCTCTACGCCGAAGCCGTTGAGCAGAAGCTGTTTACCGCTATGGACCCCAAGTTCATGGTGCAGATGCATTACGGCTCCATCGTCTATGTCGTGAAAAGCGCACTGAACCATTATCTGGACCTTAAGGACGAGGAGATCGACGGTCTAATTGACTCCTGCTGGCAAAGCGTAAGCCTATAAAAAAATGATCACAAAAGAAAGGCCTTGCACGTTGGCAGGCCTTCTTTGTGTGCTCTATGGCTTCAGGCTAAAACGCCGGTACCTCATTACTCTGCGGTACATGGATTTATCCTTAAGCTGATTAAAGATATACGGGTCAGGATTCATGTTCACTTCAATAATCCATGGCTTGAGCGTCCGGTCAAGGCCGATGTCTACACCGAATTGCCGGTGGCGCGGATAGGTCTTCTGCATTTGAACCGCGATGCGTGTGCCCAGACGGTTCAGTTCTCCCTTCAACTGCGCGAGCTGGTGGGCCGACAGATGGGTAGAGAGCAACTGCTCCACTGCGGTCGGTTTGCCGCCGCTGTGGTAATTGGTTACTATTTTGCGCGGATGCCCCAGCCTGCCAATGATCCCGGTAGCCTCCCAGACGCCCTTAGGGCTGAGCTGCACCATCACCCGGATGTCGAAACGGCGCCCGCCCTGCTTCAGCAGATGGATACCTTTTTGAACCAGATAGCTCCTTCTGCCGATCTTCTTCGCCAGACTTTTATGAAAAGCTTCAAACGTATCGAAATGGCGCCGCGTTTCCTCATACTGGTACGTATACCCCTGCCGTTCCCCCCGCTCAGCGCGGATCACTCCATTGCCATAGGTTCCCCGTTCCGGCTTGACATAAATCATTCCATAGCTGTGAATCATCTGCTCCAGATTGCGTCTGGTAAACCTCCGGGTATCCGGGATGAAGGGGGTAATGGTTTGGTTCTTAAGCAACAATTGGGTCTTGTACCATTTGCTCTGACCTGACTGAACCTGCTTGGCTGTCACGCATGCACTCTCCTGTCCGGGAAGGAGCTCTCCATCCTCCCTTGATTTGCATAGTCGCTGCATTCTATGCGGAAGAAGGCGTATTTGAATAAAGCATCTGCCCCCTATGGGAAGATAAACTTTCAGCAGGATCATTGCCCTGTCAACCGTTAATCCGCAGGCATACCCTAGTGCAGACGCTCAAGTGTCAATATAGGTACGGAGATGAACCCATGTCAGATACTTCGGAAAATGTAACGAAAAACGGCCCTCCAATCGATGTTCTGATCCCGGCTATTGAAAAGGATCTTGCCACCCTCCCCCATGTGATCGACAGTCTCCGCCGCTACGTCCGCCACCCTATCAGCCATATTTATATTGTTTCGCCGAACAGCAGCAAGATCAGAGGGCTGTGCTCCCGCAAAAATTGTGTCTTTGTCAATGAAACCACCGTTCTGCCGTTCACCAAGAAAGCTATCCGCTACTCCTCTTCCCGCTGGAACCGTTCCGGCTGGCTGTACCAGCAGCTGCTTAAGATGAACGGGGATCATATTTGCCGCGAGAAATTTTTCCTGGTGGTTGATGCGGATACGGTGCTGATTCGCCCCCATCGTTTCCGTTCCGGCGGGAAAAGCATCTTTTATTGCCGTAGCTGGAGCCAGCCGGAATATTTCCGCACCTACCGGAAGCTGCTCGGCGCCGCCGCTCCTTCCCCTAAGTCTTTTGTTACACACTATATGCTGTTCGAGTCCGCGAAGCTGGCCAGTCTCAAAAGAACTATTGAAGCCCGGCACGGGATGCCCTGGCATGCCGCCATTCTCCGCTCCATCGACAAAACGAAGCAGTTCGGCTTCTCCGAATTCGAAACCTATGCCAACTATGTGTACAGCAGGAACAGCGCCGCTGTGCTGCTCAGGAACGCCAACAATAAAGCTCTGAAGACTCCGGCGGGCTCTCTGGGCAAAGCGCAGCTTCAGAAGTATGCCCGTACGTACCGTTCGCTGTCCTTCCATCAGCGCAAGGGATATTCCACTCCGCCCAAACCTTAAGGAGGCAGACCGCCTTGCATACTATTCTTCTAAGCGGGGGCTCCGGTATGCGGCTATGGCCCCTCTCCGGCAGCATCCGTTCCAAGATGTTCCTGCCGCTGCTTCCTGCACCTGACGGGGGCACAGAGTCCATGATCGGACGCGTATGCCGGCAGCTCAGTCAAGCGGGACTTGACGAATCCGTGCTGTTCGTCGCACATCAGGACCAGCTGGCCATCACCCGCCGCTATACCGGAAACAAGTTTCCGGTGATCGGGGAGCCTCACAAGCGCGGCACATTTACGGCAGCCGCCTATGGCGCCCTGCATTTGTACTCCGCTGGAAAGGCTGGACCGGAGGATATCATCTGCGTGGCTCCGGCTGATATGTATGCGGACGAAGACTTCTTCCGGCTGTTTCCTCAATTTCCGGATATTCTGGCATCCTCACAGGCAGAGCTCCTCCTGCTTGGAACCCAGCCTGCCTATCCTTCCGATCAATACGGCTATATTGTCCCGGCACAAGGGGGCACGGAGGCGTATGCTCAGGTGCTCTCTTTTGCAGAGAAGCCGGGTATCGCCAAAGCCCGGGAGCTGATGCAGGAGCATGCTTTATGGAACTGTGGGGTATTCGCGTTTCGGCTAAGCTTCCTGCTGTCGCATCTGCAGAGGATGGGGCTGCCCGCTGATCATGCGGCATTTGTTGCGCAATATGCCGGACTTCCAGTCCGCAGCTTCGACAAGGAAGTGGCGGAGCACAGCACCAAAGCAGTCGTTGTACGGCATAAGGGGGAGTGGTCTGATCTGGGAAGCTGGGATACGCTGGCTGCCCGGCTGGACTCTCCGTTGACTGGCGAAGGAGGCCTATGGGGGGAATGCCGGGATACCCATATCGTCAATGAGCTGAAGGTTCCGCTGCATGTAATCGGTGTACCCGGCATAGTCGCCATAGCGAGCCCCGAAGGCATCCTGGTTGCAGCCAGGAAGGAAGCAAACATGATCAAGGACATCCTGCAAGAGCATTCTGTTCAGGAGCCGAGGTACGGTGAGACCGGCTGGGGCAGCTATACCCTTCTGGACCAGGCAGCAAATGGCACCCGCCTTGTACTTACGATGATATTAAGACTGCTGCCGGAGCATGACATCCCGGAAATGGACTGTAAGCATTCTGCCAAGACATGGATGATTGTATCGGGTCACGGTGAGGTCACGGTGAACGGAGCCGCAGCCGCAGCATCGGCAGGCGGAATATTCACTATAGCCCGTGGAGACCGGCATGCGGTCAGGGCTGTCAGCACAATGAAGCTTATTGAGGTACGGATCAGTGAAGCAGGCGATGACGGGCGGATATATGGCAGCTGATAGAAAAAGGGATATCTCAAACGCCAGATGGTGGCTGTTTAGGATATCCCTGTTTGCTATACGGACGGCAGAAACTGGAACCACTTGAAGTCAAACCGGCTGCCCGGCAGGAACAGGAAGGTGACCGTCTGGCTGCCGCTTACCGGCGGCTCCAGAGTGAATTCACGCTCCGTATAGCTGCCGCTTCCGGCAAATTCAATCAGCTGCTTGGACTCGCCGCCGGGACCGCTGAACAGGATCTGCAGCGTATTGTTCGCAAGCGTTGAGCGTCCGCAGATGACAACCCTTGAGCATCGCCCCCCGCCAAAGTCCATCCCGGCAAATATAAGCGAGACATTGTTGCCGATCCCTTCAATGGCATCCTCCGTTATGGTGAAGGCATCCCCGTAAACGGCACTGTTGGCCTGTGCAGCCAGACGCTCATACGCCTTGTGCCTGCGGACAAACGAGAAGCCCTTCAGATGAATCTTCTTCCGCAGGATGAAGGACAGTGAAGTGATGCCTGTCAGCCTTTTGGGCAGCGTATAGCTTGCTTCCTGGTACACATTCCAGCGGGACGGCTTCTGGTAAATGACTGAGGTGAGTAGCTCGGCACCATTCTCTCCGGGAATGCCTTCCCATATCTCCATCGGGAATTCCTGATCATCCAGCGAGAAGATTGGCAGAACGATCTCATCGGCTCCATCATCCCCAAAGTCAATCCGTTCGAAGCAGATCCGGCTCTCCCCTTCCCGGGCTGTAGCTACACCGCGTTCATTGCCGTTGGTCAGATTCCGGCTATGGCTGCTGTTGAATCCCGAGGAGACAAATTCATACGGATTCAGATAAGCCTGGCCAAGCCCTGTAAGCTTGAATTCCATCTGTGAATAGAGCCGGATGCCGTCTGCGCCATTGGCTGTCCCGCAGCGGATGTATACATCGCCATCACCCAAAGCCGTGATTACGGCTTCATGCCCGCTGGTCTCAATGGTGGCAATATTGGCATCAATTCCGGCGGCGTTGGTGATCCGCCAAAGGACATCCTGCCAGGCGGCACCCTGCGGATGCAGCTTCACCCGGACCGGAAGTGACGGCTGCGCCGGCGTCAGAATATTACCCTCAGGGCAGATCATCTCCAGCTTGCGGACCGGGATCTCCTCTTCCTTGCCGCTCTCCGGATTTCCGGATGCTGCATCTGCCTCCAGCGGGTTATGCGCATACAGATACAGCTCATCTTCGGCGATCATTCCCGGTGCGGGAAGCACCGACCGCAGCGTAAGCTCAGCCGAAGCCAGATCCGCCGAAGCCGCACGCAGCGTAATCGTTCCGGGCTCCAATGTACCGGCAATCACTGCCAGCAGCTTACCGCTGAACAGGCGGCGGCTTACGCCTTTGTAGGAATCATAGTCCGTGCTGTCCCCGTTATCCAGACCGATCAGCCGTCCGGGGCCCTCAACACTGAGGTGAACCCGGTTATTGGCATTCGCTACCGGACGCCCCGACTGATCCAGCGTGCTGATCGTTACGAAGATAAGGTCCGTACCGTCTGCGGCAATCTCCTGCTTGTCTGGAGTTAACACCAGCAAAGCTGCATCCCCGAAGGAGGAAATCTGCTCCGTGGCGATTACATTCCCCTGCTCATCATAAGCAGCTGCACGCAGGACACCGTCCGCGTAAGGCAGCTGCCATTCTCCAAGCAGCTTATGTCCGTGGACATGATCGATGTCCACGCTGCCCTGCGACACTTCATTCATGAACAGCTCAATGCGCGGAGCATTCGAGCAGACCCGTACATCAATCAGCTGGCCCTGCGAGAAATCCCAGTATGGAAAGATATGAATCATCGGATGCGTGCGGTAATCCGTCCATTCTGCCTGATAGATATAATAGGAATCCTTAGGGAATCCGGCGGTATCCAGCTGCCCGAAGTATGAGTTCTTGGTGTGATAAGGAGTCGGTTCCCCGATATAGTCAAAGCCCGTCCAGAGAAACTGCCCCAGCGAGAAGGAAGCATCCCTGTCTGCGGTGATGCAGGCCTCCGTGCTTTTGGCACCCCAGCTGGTCGAGCTGTTCCCCAGAGAAGAGCACTGCTGATCATCATCGGCCAGAACGGATTGAGCCAGCGGGAAATGATAGACTCCCCGGCTTTGTACTGTCGAGCAGGTCTCACTGCCGTAGATTATCCAGTCCGGATGTTCCCGGTGATGCTGCTCATAATATTTCTCCGCATAGTTGTAGCCTGCCACCTTGACGATATCGGCGCATTTCTGCGCATTCTCCCAGGGCATATAGTTCGAGCCAATGGTAACAAAAGCATTGCCGCGCGGATCATGGACCAGCACTTCCTCCTGCAGCTCCCGGGTGAGCTCCTGGCCGCGGCTGTCTGCATGGGTATCATAAATCTCGTTGCCGATGCTCCACATCAGCAGGCTTGGCCGGTTGCGGTCCCGCCGCACCCAGCTGGCAATATCGCGCTTCCACCACTCCGGATAGAACCGGGCATAGTCATAAGGCGTCTTGCTGCGCTCCCACATATCGAAGGCTTCCGACACGATCAGCAGCCCCATTTCATCGGCCAGCTCCATAAGCTCTACAGCTGGCATATTATGCGCGGTGCGGATGGCATTGACGCCCATTTCCTGCAGCAGGACGAACTGGCGGCGCAGCGCCGCCTTGTTCACAGCAGCACCCAGAGCACCGAGGTCGTGATGCTGGCAGACTCCGTATATTTTGACATGACGGCCGTTGAGGAAGAAGCCCTTGTCACTGTCCAGCTCCATCGTCCGGAACCCGAAGCGCTCCTTCTCCACTTCAATGACCTCATCGTCTGCCAGCAGTTCAGATTGCAGAGAATAGAGATGGGGATTGGCAATATCCCATAGCAACGGGCGATCAACCGTCAGACGGCTGTGGTTATGTACGGCTGAACCGCCCTGCAGCACAGGCACCTCAGAGGTTCCTGCGGCAATTACCGTTCCTTGCGCATCCAGAATGCTGTGCCGCAGCTTCAGCTCCCTGCCTGCCGCTGCTGCTTCAGCAGTATACAGCTCCACATCCACGTCTACAGTCCAGGCTTCACCCTCCGCCGCTGCTCTGGCCGCAATATAAATTCCGTCAGCAGCAATATGCGTCTTCGGCATTGTCTTCAGCCAGACCGGCCGGTAAATTCCGGCGCCGGAGTACCAGCGGGAATTGGGCGATTCGTGGATCACACGCATATAGATTTCATTCTCACCCGCTGTCAGGTAGGAAGTAATGTCGAATTCAAAGGTGGAATATCCGTATTTCCACTCACCCGCCACCTGCCCGTTCACGTACAGCGTCGAGTTCATATACACTCCCTCGAAACGCAGGGACACCAGCTCATCGGCAGGTACTTCTTCGAACGTAAGGCTGGTGCGGTACCAGCCCTCCCCGTTCTCGTAGAGATTGCGGGTATCATAGATCAGCCAGTCATGCGGCAGCGTAACCGGCATCCAGTCTGCACCTGCGGCCACCTCGGCAAGCTTCGAATGAAGCGGCTGCTTGCTGAACTGCCAGCCATTGCTGAGTTTCCTTTTTTGACTCATGGATAATTCCTCCTAAAGGTTTGGTAGTATAAGCCTGGAAATATGAGCATCGTCTAACGGTTCAGGTAACGTTCATAGGCTGCTTGTTGAATTTCCAGCGCACGCCCGATGCCCAGGTCTCTCATCTGCTGCACATAGTTATCGTAATTGTCTACGGAATCGGTGCCCAGAATGATCTTGAGCTCAATATCTTTCACAAAAGCATTGATGTCGTTCATAATGCTGCTCATTTCATCCGCTTCTTCGGCGGTTGGCGTTACCGGAGGCAGCAGGTGGCTCTCATGATTGGTCTGTTTCCAGATGCCGATGGATTCGGTCGTTGCCGGATATTTCGCCGGCAGATTATTGTCCTGCTGAATCATCGGGAAGTTGGTGCCGTGCGAATACTTGGACATGACCTGGTCGCTGCCGAGGCCATCCGGATTCTTAACCACAAGATCGGTATAGACGGGCTTGCCGTTTTCCAGCGTATAGGTAATGCCTTCAATCCCATAGGTATTCAGCATGCTGCCTTGTTCGGTAAAAGAATAGTCCAGCCAGCGCATAGCAGCTTCTGCATTCTTGGTTGTGGCTGAGATGGCTGCCGAGCTTGTCCCCGCATAGGCATTATCCAGCTGGCCGAACTCAGGAAGTGCGCCTTTGGCAGCTGACGGATACGGAGCGGCTACAAAATCGGCTTCCGGGTCCGATTCCTGTACGGCTGAGTTATATTTCTCAATATAGTACTGCCAGCCGATCGTTGCTCCACTTACATTCGAGGTCATTTTCTTATCAACGGTAGCGCCGTCAATCGAAGCGAAATCCTTGTCAATCAGCCCTTCTTTGTACCACCGGCTCATTGTATTGAGGTAGTCCTTGTAGCCAGGCTCCAGATAGCCATAGACTACTTTGCCGTCGTTAACGTAGAAGTTACCCATCACACCGAACGCTCCGGCAAACCCTCCAGTCCGCTCTCCCAGGAATATCGTACGGAAGGTTACGGGTGAGGCTGCATTTTTCTTGTCTTTAAAAGCAGTCAGTACAGTATGCCACTCCTCAATCGTTTCCGGGATGCCGAGATTCAGCTCATCGAGCCAATCCTTGCGGATAATCGGCCCCCCGTAGACCCGGCCGATCTCCGAGCGGATGAACGGGAAGGCGTAATACGTACCGTCATCAGTTTTGATCATTTTGTCGATATCCGGGTTCTCCTGAAGGGTCTTCTTCAGGTTAGGCGCATATTGATCGATCAGATCATTGAGCTTCAGAATGTACCCCTGCTCCACGGCTTTATCAGGTCCGCCCGGGTATTGCAGCCAGGTATTGAGGAAGATATCCGGCAGCTCGCCCGAGGCCAGCAGCAGACTGAACTTCTGGTCGGTCATCGGTGTTCCGCCCAGCTGTCTGATTGCGATTCCTGTCCGCTTCTCATATTCGTCATCGACCGGCAGCCGTTCCGGCGTACCTCCCAGCTGTTCATTCATATAAGTCAGCTCTATGCCGCCCGTCATCGGATAAGTGAAAGCTGCCGCGGCTTCATTGGAAGCCGCGGCATTTCCGGCAGGAGTGACAGAAGCGCTTTCATAATTATCCTTCTTGGAGCTGCTGCAGCCTGCAGCAAGCAATGTGAGACCTAACACAACGATAAGCGGTTTATGCAGCTTTTTCGATCTGGATGAATTCATCACTGGTACGACCTCCGTTATAGGTGTAGTTGATGGCTTGATGCCTCTACAATGTAAGCTGAATCTTGTATACAAACAATATTCAAAATGCGGAATCAATGGTTAAAAACGCAAAAGGAGAATAGAATAAGCCTGATTCTATCCTCCTGTCGTGAAATTGGCTATCCAGATGGCGCTTCATCTTCTGCACTGCCTAACCTCATATAGAATTCCACTATATGATAGTTGCGCCCGGGGGGCAATCCGCAATATGAACCAGACCGGCAGTCTGCATACAATGCCGCTGTCCAGCGCAATCCGGCGGGATGTTCCAGCTGAACGTTCAAAACCCCCTTGCCGGCAGGAGTCCTGAAGGGACAGCCATTGTCCCTTGGTCTTCACACCTTCAAAGAGGTTCCGTTAATTATACAATCTGATAAACGGGCTGTTCCTGAATGTAATGCACCGGCACATCCGGAAACTGCAAGGCCAGCCGCTGCGCCAGCAGCTTCATCCCCGGCGCTTCACTCTCCGCATGGCCCAGCATAATTAATGCCCGGCTTCGGCCCTGCCGGACGGCATCCCGGATATATTCCGGGGTCTCCCACTCCGGGCCTTCACCGGCGATAATTAGATCAAGTGACTCCTGCTCAAATAGGGGAATGGTGGCTGCACCACCGCCTCTGTAGCCAACCAGCACGCCCACTCTGCTGCATACAGCGGATAAATTGCCTGCTGCGCGGACATAGGGGATATGCAGCTGCTGCTTCAAATATCCGGCAAACTCTGAAACTGCCGCAGCAGGGACCGAGAGAATAGACACATGGGGCAGATGCCGTTCGACATACGGTTCCCATTCCAGCTCCCGCAGCAGCCCTTCTATGATCCCGTCCGGTGTATAGCGGTGCACATAATCATGGAAGCGGTAGATACCTACACCGGTGCTGGCGACCAGTTCAGATTTCTGCCGGTAGACAGGATCATTCTCCAGCCCCTCCCGGTTATCCTGATGGCTGTAATAAATACCTTCATGCGTAATGATCAGATTCGCGCCAAGCAAGGCCGCCTGCTCAATTACATATTGCGAAGCCGAGAAGGCGGTCACAATCCCCTGCACCTCCGACTCCGGAGCTCCCGGCTCCAGCCTGTCTACCGTTCCATCCGGCTTGCGGATGCCTGCTGTTAAATGTCCGATAACCTGTCCGAAAGTGAGCGTCATGAACCTGCACCTCCTAATAGTTCCCTATTAACTCTCAATAAATCTTGCGTGCTCCGGAATCTTCTATGCCGCTCTTGCGGTAAAAGTAAGTATTGATCTGGTCGCGCCACTCCTTGGCATGCGCAGCCTGTCCCCGCAGACGTTCCTCTACCTGTACATACAGCCCCTCTGCGATCCTGCCCTTCAATCCGCTCCAGGCAGCCAGCAGCCCGGCAGCACGTTCCGCACCTGCAAAATGGGTGTCGTAGATATGCTGAATCACAGTTTTGCCGGAATGCAGCACATGGGTATACGGCACATGATGGAAGAACAGCAGCAGCTCATCCGGACATTCTTCCAGTGAATCATAGCGCTGCGCATTGCTGCCCATATACTGGGCGCTATAGCCGGTGCCTGTGGCCACAGTCCGGTCTACACCGATTCCCTGATGATCGGCATAATGGTAGGTGCCCCATTGAGAATATTCATAGCCGTCCACATTAGGGCCGTAGTGATGCTCGGGATTAATCATCCAGCCCACGCCAAGCGGTGCCGTATAGGATTCGTAAATCTCCCAGGAATCCAGTAAAATCCGGCTGATTACGCCGGCAACCGCAGCGTCTGTACCAAACGTCAGGGCGATCCACTCCGCAGCAATTTCTTCCGCGCTAAGCTCCGGGTTCCAGGCCAGCCGCCCGAATCCGTAAAGATTCGCCTGGGCCAGCAGATGCCCGGTCCAATTCCGGTCATTGCCCACATTGGATACTGCAGCCACACCGCTGTAACGGTTGCCCCATAGCGAGCCGTCGACGATATGCTTCACCGGAGCCGTTCCGCCTTGGGCCAGCGTGTCAAATTCCATAATCTCTTTCCACTGCGGAACCAGGTAACAGACATGACGCTGCTGTCCGGTATACTCCTGGGCAATTTGAAATTCAATCACCTGATTGGTCTGTTCAAGCGCCCCGAACAGCGGAGATACCGGCTCTCTGACCTGGAAATCCATCGGGCCGTTCTTGATCTGCAGAATTACGTTATCATGGAACTTACCGTCAAGCGGCTTGAAATGATCATAGGCTGCTCTCGCCCGGTCTGTCTTGCGGTCACGCCAGTCCTGCTTGCAGTTGTACACGAAGCAGCGCCAGATGACGATGCCGCCGAACGGCTTCAGCGCCTCCGCCAGCATATTCGCGCCATCGGCATGATCCCGCCCGTAGGTGAACGGGCCTGGCCGGTTCTCTGAATCGGCCTTGACCACGAATCCGCCGAAATCGGGAATCACCGTATAGATTTCAGCCGCTTTCGTCTTCCACCACTCCCGGACTCCGGCATCCAGCGGATCTGCGGTTCCCACTTCCCCTTCATGCATCGGACCGGCGAAGTTCACGCTCAGGAACAGGCGGATGCCATAGATGCGGAATACATCAGCGATCCGGGCAACATCAGGCAGGTAGGTGGAGATAAACAATGTTTCAAGCGCATGGACGTTCACATTGTTGATTGCAATGGCATTGATGCCTGCGGTGGACATCAGCCGCGCGTAATCGGTAATTCTGTTAAGATCATCCGTGAAGCGGTTATTCTCATAGAGGAAGGATCTCCCCGAATATCCCCGCTCTACACTGCCGTCGAAATTATCCCAATGGTTAATCATGCGCAGCGCGTTCACCGGATTCACGGTTTCATCCAGATGCTCAATGTCCTTCAGACTTCCGATCAGGCGCAGGAGGTGGAAGACACCATACAGCACACCTGCCGGTGAGGAAGCTCCTACAGCAATACACTTATGGGTCAGGCTGGTGCGGATTGCGAACCCTTCCGGTCCCACCGCCTGTCCGGCTGCTTCGTCAAATATGGCTTCGACCCGCGGATTGCCGCCGTTAAAGGTGCCGAATGCCACACTGAATCCGTCCGCAGCCGGTGAAGCCCCTGCCTCAATGTCCAGCATCGAGGCAATCCCTCTCTGCCATTCACGCAGCGCGGCTTGCACCGTCTCCTGCTCTTCCGTCACGGATACGGCTCCGCACCATTTCACATATTGCGTATATAGATTGCCTTGCGGCAGCTTCGGGTAGCTTAACCAGGCGTCGTATCCGCTGCCGGCTACTGCGGCAGTCTGATTGTCCGGTTGTTGTCTCATGCCAACATCTCCTCCAGTGTATTATTCATGTTAGCGGGCGTATGACCGGGCAGGTGGTCGCTGAGCCACGGTTATTAACACAGCCGGTGAAGCCCGGGCTTCTGCGCCAATCTTGTATACTAGTTCCTGTTCAGGTTCATCCTACCACGCAGCCGCCGGACGGGAACATTGTCAAATCAAGCAATTATTTACCCAAATCAAGCAGGTTTCAGCTATACTAAAAACGGGATAATGGATCGCGTAAAACGAATACACTCATTAATTCTAACGCAAGCGTCAGGGGGGAGAATCTAATGGTTTCCGCTTTTTTACCGCCTGTTCTGGGACAATGCCTTAGTGAAACGATCATCCCGGATGTGAAAACCACACTTAACCTGTTTGGCATGCATCTGCGCAAGGTCAGCGGGGAATGGGATTATCCGCTGCATGCCCATCCGCAATATGAATTCAACTATGTGCTGGAAGGGGAGCAGCTGTTTACCGTTAATAACCGCAGCTATATCCAGCGTGCCGGAGACTTAGTGCTGCTCCGGCCGGGAGATTCTCATGCCAGCCGCAGCGGAAACGGCCAGGCTTTTACGTATTTCTGCATTCATTTTGATATCGATGACAAGCTCCTGATCTCCTTGCTCAGCCGCCTGAATCACGTACTCTTCCCTTCCGCAAGCAATATTGCCCATAAGCTAGGACCCATCCTCTCCAAATTGGTGGATATTTCAGGCTCTATCTCGGGAGACATCACCATGTCACAGCGCATGAGGCTGCAGTCCGCCGTCTTCGATCTGTTCGCCCAGCTGTGGGAAGCCTTCTCTATTGAAGCTGATCTGTCTTCCCCTGCCACCTATGAGAAGATTGAGCTGGCCCACCAGATCCGCAGCCGCCTTCAGGGGCTGGTCTACCAGCAATTCAAGCTGGAGCTGCCCTATGACAGCCATTACGGAATTGATGATATTGCCTCGGAGCTCGGGATCAGCGCCTCACACTGCTACCGGGTGTTCCGCCAGGTGTTCGGCATCTCGCCCCGGGAGTTTCTGTCCGAACAGATGCTCCATGAAGCCAAGGTCCTGCTGGATGATCCCAGCCTGTCCGTCAGCCGGATATCAGGCATTCTCGGCTACCGTGATATTGCCCATTTCAGCCGGCAGTTCAAGCGCTGGCACGGCACCTCACCGCGCGAATACCGCGAGTCCGGACAATAGGCCTCCATGCCAAATATCCCTGCCTTCATGTCACATGAGTGCAGGGATACTTGGCATCTGCCAGGCGGTCCAGAATACGGATTTATTTCTTGATATAAGTGGCGAAGTGCTCCTGAAAGTTCATCGAATCAATATCTGCCCGCAGATGATGATGCAGCAGCTCATCGATTCCCGCAGTGTCCCCCTGCACAATATAATCCAGCAGCTGCTGATGCTCCTGCTGAATTGTAGCCAGCTTCTCGTCCTTCAGCATATGCAGCTTCCGGTAGCGGATGTAATGCACATTGAACTGCTGCAGCACCCCCCACAGGAATTCGCGTCCGGCCAGGCCGAACATGGTGCGGTGAAATTGATCATCCAGCTGCAGGAAAAGCTCGGCCCCCTCCGCCTGCTCAATGCATTGCTGCTGCTGCGCAAGGTTGCCCCTCAGCTCATGCAGCCCCTTCAGCGGAATATTACCGGCCAGCGACTTCATAATTTCCTTCTCCAGCACATTGCGGAGATAGATTATCTGCTCCACCGACTCCAGATCTATGTACGAGACCAGATTGCCTTTTTTGGGATAGATGTCAACGTACTGCTCCAGGGACAATTGCTTCAGCACATCCCGGATCGGCGTCCGCGACAGCTGGAAGCGTTCGGAAAGCGCGGTCTCACTGATCATCGACCCGGGCTTCAGCGCAAGCGAGAGGATTTCCTGTTTCAGATACGACATTATTTCTTTCTTGGAAGTCATGGAATGGACCAACTTTCTGTACGATATTCTTCTCCACTCATTATATAGAAAACAGATAGGAATTTCATTGACAAAGCATAAAGCTTATTCTATGATCAATACGAATCCTAACTTGTATACAAGATGATCATATCACAAAACGTTTTATCCGTAAGGTCAATTGTCACAAGCATTCAGAATGATTGTATTTGTATTTATGTTTAATACCAAGGAGGAAATGACAATGAATATGACTTGGAGATGGTATGGCGAGGGCAACGACAATATTACCCTTGACCATGTACGTCAAATTCCGGGAGTAATGGGCATCGTCTGGTCGCTACATCACAAGGTAGCGGGTGAAGTATGGGAAATGGAAGAAATCCAGAAGGTTGCCGATCAGATTACAGCCAAAGGCTTCAGCACAGCGGTTGTAGAAAGCGTTAACGTTCATGATGATATCAAGATCGGGCTGCCGTCCCGCGACAAATACATTGACATCTATATCGATACCATCCGCAAGCTGGCCAAGGTCGGCGTTAAGGTCATCTGCTACAACTTCATGCCGGTGTTCGACTGGACCCGTACTGAGCTGTACAAGGAGCTGCCGGACGGATCGAATGCACTCTTTTATGAAAAGGCTGCCATTACGGATAACCCGCGCGAAATGGTGGACCGGATTCTGAGGGGTGCCGGTGAATTCACAATGCCGGGCTGGGAGCCGGAGCGGCTGGAGAAGCTGGATGATCTGTTCGCGGCTTACGCCGATGTTACCGAGGATATCCTGTTCGACAACCTGAAGTATTTCCTGGAGCGCATTATTCCGGTCTGTGAAGAAGTGGATATCAAAATGGCCATTCACCCTGACGATCCGGCCTGGCCGATCTTCGGACTGCCGCGCATCATCCGCAGCCGCGATTCCATCCGCCGTTTCCTGGACATGGTCGACAGCCCGTATAACGGCCTTACCTTCTGCACAGGTTCGCTTGGAACCAACCCGCAGAATGATCTTCCGGCGATGATCCGCGAATTCCACGACCGGATTTATTTCGCCCATATCCGCAACGTGAAGGTATTTGAGAACGGAGACTTCATTGAAGTATCCCACCGGGGGCAAGATGGCAGCGTGGATGTGGCTGAGGTTGTCAAAGCTTACCACGAGAACGGATACACCGGCTATGTACGTCCGGACCACGGCAGACATCTCTGGGGCGAGGAGAAAAACTGCCGTCCGGGTTATGGCCTGTACGACAGAGCGATGGGCATTATGTATCTGCTGGGCGTATGGGACAGCCTGGAGAATGCCAAGGGGGCGAAATAAATGCTGAGCCTCACCAGAAGCAGCATTGCGGACCGTGAAGCCTGGGAAGCCGCAGGTGTAGAGCTGCCGCAGTTCGATTTCGCAGCGGTAGCACAGAATACACTGGAGAAGCCGGAGTGGGTTCACTTTGGCGCCGGAAATATCTTCAGAGGCTTCGTGGCCAATGCCCACCAGAAGCTGCTCGACAGCGGCAAGGCAGATACCGGCATCATCGCTGCCGAGACCTTCGACTTCGAGATGATCGACAAGGTCTACAAGCCTTATGATAATCTGACTCTGCTTGTACTGATGAATGCGCGCGGCGACTTCCAGAAGAGAATTATCAGCAGCATCGTGGAAGGCCTCACAGCGGATAAGACCCGCGAAGCGGATTACAGCCGCCTGACCGCAGTGTTCGAGAATCCCAGCCTGCAGATGGCCAGCTTCACGATTACGGAAAAAGGCTATTCCCTCACCGGTCCGAACGGCCAGTATCTGGGTATCGTCGAGAAGGATATCGCCGGCGGTCCGGATCAGCCTGTCCATGCGATGAGCATCGTCTGCTCCTTCGCTTACCGGCGTTATCTGAAGGGACAGTACCCGATGACCTTCGTCAGCATGGACAACTGCTCGCATAACGGCGACAAGCTGAAGAACGGCATGGTTACGATCGCCAAGGAATGGGCGGCCAAAGGCCATGTAGAAGAAGGCTTCGTAGCTTATCTTGAGGATGAGCAGAAGATTACCTTCCCGCTGTCGATGATTGACAAAATCACGCCGCGCCCGTCCGAATCGGTGCAGGCAGCGCTGCTGGAGCAGGGAATCGGCGGCATGGATGTGATCGTCACCTCCAAGAATACGTACACTGCACCGTTCGTCAACGCCGAGATCAGCGAGTATCTGGTGATTGAGGACAAATTCACCAACGGCCGCCCGGCGCTGGAAGAAGCCGGTGTAATCTTCACGGACCGTGATACGGTCAACAATGTGGAAACTATGAAGGTAACCACTTGCCTCAACCCGCTGCATACAGCACTGGCTGTAACCGGCTGTCTGCTCGGCTACACGCTGATCGCCGATGAGATGAAGGACGCCACATTGCGGAAGCTCGTGGAGATCATCGGCTACCAGGAGGGCCTGCCGGTTGTGGTAGACCCCGGCATTCTCAGTCCGAAGCAATTCCTCGACGAAGTGCTGCAGGAACGGTTCGCCAATCCGTTCATTCCGGATACCCCGCAGCGGATTGCTACCGACACCTCCCAGAAGGTCGGCATCCGCTTCGGCGAGACGATCAAGTCGTACATCCGCCGTGAGGAGCTCGATCCGGCGCAGCTGACCGCCATTCCGCTGGCGATTGCGGCCTGGTGCCGGTATCTGCTTGGCGTGAACGATGAAGGCGGCGTATTCGCACTAAGTCCTGACCCGCTGCTGGAAGCCTTGCAGACCCGGCTGGAAGGAATTACGCTTGGCGCGAATGCAGAGCAGGCAGCGAAGGTGCGGGCAGTTCTGGAGGATCAAGCCATCTTCGGCGTTGATCTGTACGCCATCGGACTCGGCGAAGTCATCCAGGGGATGTTCACTGAGATGCTGGCGGGACCCGGTGCCGTAAGGGCTACGCTGGAGAAGTATGTCGGCTGATGGGCAGGCGATACGAGATAAGTACTTACCGAAAGACCGGGACGGTTGGTCCCGGTCTTCTTTTATATCCAAACCCTCCATTCTTCCCTCCACACTTCAGCCTTGTTTACTCAGAAACAGTTCAATCTGCTCCATATAACCATCAACCGTAATCTTCCGCGGGGCAAAGAGACTGATCATCAATGCACGCAGTGAAGAATCAGCCGTTTGGACCCGAAGCATAGAGTGCTCGGTGTCCGGGAACAGCCTAACCGTGAGCAGTGAGGCAGGGCTGATGTTCTCACGGTACACCGACTCCGTTTGCTCCACATCTACATTCAAGTCCTCTTCGCCAAGCAGCAGGAGCACCGGGGATTTGAAGTTCTGTAGTTCATTCGTAGCGTCGGACAGAAAGTTCCGGCGGACAAATGACCAGCGTTCTGCGGACATTTTCTCCTTCGGATGAGTCAATTGAGTATATTCTTCATAGTCTGCCCCCCGAAGCAAAAGTTCATCTACTTGCTGCTCATAGGTGATCTGACGCTTAATTTCCTCGGCGGTACAACCGTCCTTCTTCATCTGCTGCCGGGTATTATACGCCCCCTGCTGCAGCCAATTGATGGCCGGTGAGACCAGAATGCTGAATGCGAGCGTTTCTTGTGCCGCAAGTTTCGGAATCACCCAACCCGCTTGGCTAGCTCCCCATACACCAATCCGCCCGCTATCCACGAACGTCTGTGTTCTGGCCCAGGCCAGGGCCTGCCCGGCTTCCTCCACCCGATCCTCGATACTCTGCTCAAGCCAGTTGCCTGCGGAGCCATTGATTCCTCTTTTATTAAGCGACAGAGAGGCATAACCCAGCGAGGCGAGCCGTTCCCAGAGCGGTTTATATCCGTCATTATGTGAAGCATCGACCGGTCCGTCGCCATGGATAAACAGCACCAGACCCAGTCTACCGGGCGCATTCCGGGGCAGCGTAAGCGTACCGGTCAATTTGCCCTGCGGCGTGGGAATTTCGACGGCCCGCTCTATCATGTCAAAAGTATTTTGCCGCACAACATAGAGACCTGCACCAAGCAGCCCAAGTAACACGATGATTAATGAGATTGCGGTTTTCTTCCTCATAAGAACCTCCCTATTGCCTGCAAATCATATATTCCCACTTCTCTTCACCCGACAAAAGCTTACTTAACAGCCTATACTCTTCCGTTTGTGTACAGAATCCAAGGCGTTCATACAAACGCTTGGCAGCCCTGTTGTGTTCGGAGACATGCAGGCTCAAACCTAATAACAACGGATGCTCCTCCATAAATTGATGTGCCCAGCGAACCAGCAGCCGGCCTACACCTGTCCCCTGATGTTCAGGATGAACCGCAAGATCTGCGATATAACATTCTCCCGGCAATGGGTCATAGTTCAAGCCATAGAGCGTGGCCAGCAGCAGCAGTGTATTTCTTGTGCCAATCCCTGAAATTTGCTTCCATACAGAAAGCTTGGCGGATTCAGCCGCCTTTCCGGTGATACTTACAGAGTTCTTGTGCCACTTCAGGCTAAGGGTACCGACCACGGTCTCCCCTTGCAGCGCCACCACCCGCTTCGTGTACGGACCTTCCGCCGTATAGCCCAGCAGCTGCTCGAAAAACAAAGCAAGCCCATCCGGCTCAATCTTGGTTCGCGCAGTAAACTTGCCCTGGAATCCATGGACAATGATCCGGCTGACCTCGCGGTTATACCCAGGCTGCATGTCTGCAATCGTAACCGTTGTAGCAATCGAAGTGTTCGTCACCTTGCATCAGCACCTCCTGTAGCGTCCCCAGATTCAATGCAGAGCAAAATTTCGTAATGTAGCTTGTCTCTGCTGAATAAGGAGAGGTAGGATTTCTCGATGAGAACAAGGGGACCCGGAAGTTCACCATATTCTTGCTCAGCATAGCGGCTGAATTGTCCGATCTCTTCCTTAAGCACGGATTCATCTGTTACCTGTAGCCGGCAAGAGAGATATTCTCCCGCCGGCAAGACCCGCTGGGCTCTTCCGCCGGGCTCTACAGCCGTATACAATGACACAGTATCCGTACGGTCGTAAATATAATGAATATCCGTTTCGGACAAGGCGTTCACTCGTACAGACTGCTCCGCCAGTGTTCTCGCATCAAGAGTTGCTTCCGAATCCATTTCAAACCACTTCTGCAGCGGCATTGCTTCCCGCCTCATCACCTGGCAGTTCTGTTTCTCCATTTGGAAATCGCGCTGCTCCTGCAGAACCTTCAGAATGAACTGCTCCAGCAGCTGGAGCCGGGCAATCTCTCCGCCGATCTCTACCAGCGAGTGATGCAGCCTCTCTTCCATCGCCTGCTGTCCGTCCTCCGCCATACTTTCCTTGATGGCCTGCACGGGCATCCCCAGCTTGCGCAGCAGCATAATTTGCGACAGCTGATAGATCTGGTCTATGCCATACTTGCGATACTGGTTCGTATCCGTATAGGAAGGAAGCAGCAGACCCTTTTCCTCGAAATAACGGATCTGATGAACCGACACCTGCATAAGCTCGGCCAACTCGCCAATTGTAATTTCCGCCCCCACCAGTCATCCTCCTCACTTCCCTGCTTATGGCTTCAATGATATACCTTAGGCCAGACCTAAGGTCAATGGCTTAATCTGAAACGTAAAAAGACGGCACAAAAAGAGTGATGCACTTGATGTACACCCCTCTTCTTGTGACGCCTGACATTCTCTTGTTCAACCCGCATAAAAGGCGCTTTACACCTCAAACTCCCGGTATTCAAAATAATCAAAATCCGCCGCACGCAGCGTTCCGCTCAAATCCTGCACACACATTCCGATAAATGTGCCGGTAAACCGGATATAGGCCGGGAAATCATCGGACAGATGATAGATTTCCATGGGCCCGCCGATCTTCTCCCAGTCAGACTCTCCGGCCCGGTAATAGAATTGGGCGAATTCCCGGTCGATCACTACCTTTAATGCTACGCTTGCTCCCGGCGGTAGCGCAATATCTGCCGTAAGGGTATCCTCGTAGACCCCGTCCCGGGAGCGGATGATGCCCACGCATTTCCCGAGGGTCTCATCATGAGTGATCCGCAAGTAGAGATAATCCTTCGTATCATAATAGACAATTAATCCGGCCATCTGCTGGAAGTGCTGCGGCTCGAATTCAATGGCGGTTTCGGCGCTGCAGCTGAAGGCCTGCTGGCGCAGGGCAACCAGACTCTGGCGGTGCATGGAGCTCATGGATTCTCTGCCCCGGAGGCGCAAATATCCGGGGCGCTCCTGTAGTGAGAGCCACGCTTCCTCAGCAGGCACACGCAGGGTGCTCCAGCGGACATCCAGCTGCGGGTCATCGAAATCATCACGGGGAGCCGGAGCGGAGAATGGATGCTCCGGAATGTCCGGACCCGGCACAGTAAGCGCCGGGGCGTTCCCGCCTCCGGCCAGGGCGAGCCAGCCGTCCTCCATGAATTCGCAGCGCTGAATCGCTGTCTCCCGGCCGAGATTGCAGTAATGGTCTTTCACGGGACGGCCGCACAGATGCACCATATACCATTCGTCTGTATGCGTGTGTACAAGACTGGCATGTCCCGCCTTCTGCAGCTCCAGTTCACGGTTTCCGGCAGAGGTCAGCAGCGGATGATTCGGAGCTGTCTCATACGGACCTTCAATCTGCTTCGACCGGGCCACCGTCACCGCATGATTATACTGTGTACCGCCCTCAGCTGTGATGAGATAATACCAGCCGTCCTTCCGGTACAGATGCGGCCCTTCCGTAAGCTTCAGCTCAGTTCCCTTGTAGATGGGAATGACCGGACCGGTCAGCCGCTGCTCAGTTGCGGAATATTCCTGCAGTACAATCCCGGCGAAGCTGTTATTGCCGGTGCGGTGATCCCACAGCATGTTGACCAGCCATTTGCGCCCGTCATCGTCATGGAACAGCGAAGGGTCGAAGCCGCTGCTGTTCAGGTATACAGGCTCAGACCAGGGACCTTCGATATTCCCGGCAGTCACCAGATAGTTAGGCGTATCCTTGAAGGCACCCTGTCTGCTTTTGACATCGGTATAGATCAGATAAAAGAGTCCATCATCGTAAGTCAGGCAAGGTGCCCACACACCTCCGGAATCCGGATCACCTTCCATATTCAGCTGCGACTTGCGGGTTAGTGCATACGTAAGCGGCCGCCAGTTCACGAGATCGCGGGAATGATGAATCCGTACGCCGGGAAACCACTCGAAGGTGGAGGTGGCAATATAATAGTCTTCTCCCGCCCGGCAGATGGACGGGTCCGGATGAAACCCGCGTAGAATCGGATTGTGAATCAGTGTTGTGCTCATCTTGTCTCCCCCAGTGCTTGCCGTCCTGCTTCCAGTAAGGCAATAATTCTATCCGTATCGTAGACACAGCCCTGCCAGGTCCCTCCGCTTGCCGCCTGCAGTGCGGCCCATAGCCGGGTATCATCCGGCAGGCCCGGATCAACGGCAAGGCCCGGATGCGGAGTCCTCGCGTTCAGAAGCTCCGTTCCCGCTTCCTTCGACAGCGGCTGTCCGCCTTCCCCGACCAGATTCACGCTCCCATCCAGCTTCACGGTATCGATCAGCACCTCTACCCAGTCATTGTCTCGCAGCTTCCCGAGGGGACCGCCAGCCAGCGCTTCGGGTCCCATATGTCCGATGCAGGCACCGGTGGACACGCCGGAGAACCGGGCATCCGTGATCAGCGTGACATATTTGCCGTAAGGCAGATGCTTGAGCGCGGATGTCAGCTGGTAGGTTTCTTCCATCCCTGTTCCGCTGGGCCCCCGGCCGATGATAGCCAGAATATCCCCGGCCTGCACCTTACCGTTCTTGATGCTACGGATCGCATCCTTCTCGGCAGTGAACACCTTCACTCTTCCCGTATGCCTGTAGACTCCTTCGCTGTCCAAGACGGAAGGGTCAATCGCTGCCGATTTGATGACTGCACCTTCGGGGCAGAGATTCCCTGTGGGGAACGTCATTGTGGAAGCCATCCCCTGCCGCTTGGCCTCTTCCGGGCTCATGATCACAGAATCCGGGTCAATGCCATCCGCTTCCTGCAGTCTCCGCCGCATGTCCGCCCGTCTCTGCGAGGTCTCCCACCAGTCCAGATTCTCGCCCAGCGTCCGCCCTGTCACGGTCAATACGGATTCGTCAATTAGCCCCAGCCGCCGTAAATGCAGCATGACTTCCGGAACACCTCCTGCCAGGAACACGCGGATCGTCGGATGCGGCACCGGTCCGTTCGGAAGCACACTGACCAGCCGGGGAACCTGGCGGTTCACCTCGTTCCAGTCATCAACTGAAGGTATCTTCAGCCCGGCGGCATGGGCAACGGCCGGCAGATGCAGCAGCAGATTCGTGGAGCCTCCGAACGCGGCATGCAGCACCATCGCGTTCTTAATGGCCCGATCTGTAAGAATATCACTCATCACTATTCCGCTATGCTCCATATGCTGAAGCGCGCGGGCCGACTGGCGGCCGATATTCTTCCAGACCGGCTGCCCCGATGGTGACAGAGCCGAATGAGGCAGCGACATGCCCAGTGCTTCAGCAATCACCTGGGCCGTTGCGGCCGTGCCGAGGAATTGACAGCCGCCTCCCGGGGTAGCGCAGGCCCGGCAGCCCAGATCGGCTGCATCCTCGAGCGAAAGTTCACCATTGCTGAACCGCGCTCCGATGCTCTGCACCTTGCCGGCATCCTCGCCGTTAACCGGCGGCAGTGTAACGCCGCCAGGCACGATAATCCCCGGAAGCTGATGCCGCATTCCGGCCAGCGCCAGCATCATGGCGGGCAGACCTTTATCGCAGGTGGCTACGCCCAGAACTCCTTTGCGGGTGGGTAGGGAACGAATCAGCCGCCGCAGAACCACGGCCGCATCATTCCGGTAAGGAAGAGAATCGAACATGCCCGTGGTTCCCTGGGAGCGCCCGTCACAGGGATCACTGACATACCCGGCAAACGGAATCCCCTGATTGGCGGTGAGCTCCTCAGCGATTTCTTCCATCATCACACCGATTTCCCAGTGTCCGGTATGGTATCCGAGCGCAAGCGGACTGCCGTCCTCCCGCCGGATTCCGCCCATCGTGCCGAGAATCAGATATTGCGGCCTGTTCAGCTGCAGCGGATTCCAGCCCATCCCCGCATTCTGGGTCATTCCGAAGATTTCCCCGCTTGGGGCATTTCGCAGCACCTCACCTGTAATCGGAAGCTTGCCTGCGGGACCTTCCGCAGCGGTATGTACAGGAACAGTATCATCTATGGCTTCCTTCATAATCTCATGCAAAGTCAGCTCCACACTTAACCCTTCTCTCCTTCAGAATGAACTTGTCCAGACGATTAACACAAGGATAGTTTCCTCGCCAGCTCTATCACTTCCCGGACCGCAGCCTCCTGTTTATCGGCAAAAGCATGCTGCAGCATCGTGGTGCTTACAGCGGCAACGGCATTTCCCGCAGCATCCAGAATCGGCGCAGCCACGCAGCTGATGCCCTGAATAATTTCTTCCCGGTCCACTGCGTAACCGGCCTCGCGAATCTCAGCCAATGCAGCCGTGAATTCCGCCCAATCCGTCAACGTGTGAGACGTAACCGCAGTTAAGGTTTTGCCGGAATAACGTCTTATGAGCTCGCCGTCCGGCAGCAGTGCAAGCATCATCTTGCCCATGGCGGTCGCATGCGCCGGGAACCGCATCCCGGGACTGGACTCCAGCCTCACAAGGGAGGGGCCTTCCTGCTTGGCCAGATAGATAATCTCATCCCGGTCAAGAACCGATAACTGAAAGGTTTCCCCGATTACCCTGACGCTCTGTGCAGAGCCTGCCAGGAAGCGCTCCACCAGATTCGTATTCTGCTTAAGCGATTCGTTGTAAACCGTATTATAGTAGGAAACTCCAGCCCCCAGCGCGTAAGCCTCCCTGTCATCCTTCACCACCCATTGCAGGGTTTCCATTGTACGCAGCAGCGAGAACATGGAGCTTTTGTTAATGCCCGTTTCATCGCACAGGTCGGTCATTTTATGTTCTCCGGGCTTCCTGGAGATTGCCGTAAGAATCAAATCGGCCCGTTCTAAAGCTGGAACCCAATATTTCCGGTCCAAACCTTCATTCCCCTCTCATAAATCAATTGATTAAGCTCTCTTAGTTCACTATAATAATCTTATGTTTATAATAACAAACCTGGAGGCGGAATAAAATGAAAATTTCTAACATGACCATGAGACCGCATCATACAGGCATCATTCCCCCGGTTCCGACGATTCTGGATCAATCCGGAAAATTCGACCCAAGCGGAATGAAGCTGCTAATCGACAGCCTGATCCGGCAAGGGGTTCAGGGACTCTTTTTCCTCGGGACAGCCGGAGAATTCAGCTTGTTCAGCACCGGGCAGCGCGAGGAAATCACTGAGGTATGCATTAAATACACGAATGGCCGTCTTCCCGTATGGATTGGCACCGGCAGCAATACGACAGCAGAGACCCTCCGCCTTAGCAAGCATGCTGCGGAGCAAGGGGCGACAGGCATCGTTGTCATTAATCCTTATTATTACAAGCTTAGCGAAGAGGCTTTGTTCTCGCATTATGCCTCTATTCTGGAAGCCGTTGATGTGCCGCTAATGCTGTACAACTTCCCGGCGCTGACTGGCCAGGATCTGAGTCCGGCCTTCGTCAGCCGCCTTGCCGCCAAATATACAAATGTAACTGGAATTAAGGAAACCGTAGACCAGCTCAGCCATATCCGGCAGATGATTATGCAGGTGAAGGCGGTTAAACCGGACTTCTCGGTATTTTGCGGTTTCGATGAATATCTGCTGCCTACGCTTGCTGCCGGTGGAGACGGGGCGATTGCCGCCAGTGCCAACTTCGCACCGCAGCTGATGCTCGGGTTACTCAGCAGCTTCCTGAAGAATGATATGGCAGAGGTGCTTGAGTTTCACCGGAGAATTATAGAGATCCCTCCGCTGTATAGTATCGATGATCCCTTCATTCCTTCAATAAAAGAAGCCATTCGTCTGGCTGGTGTACCGGTGTCCACCTTCAGCCTTGCACCCGCAAATCCCTGGAACGCAGACAAGGAGGTTACTTTGAAAGAGATTTTCAGCCGGGCGGGAATCTCCCAAGTCTCTATCTAGTCCATAGTCCGCATAATCCGTAAAACATGGCTGCGCTACTCTGCCTGGGCCGTTTGGCCGCCCCCTTAGATCCGGCACACCGGTTCAGTCTTTATTCTCAGTGCAGAATGCTCTATACTTTTGTTCAGATGCACAATGGAAGAGACTGAGGTTGCCTAGGCAGCCATCCGGGCACGGCGAAGGGGGGAATTCCGGTTGTTTCAGCTATCCGAGAAGCAGGCGCAGGAAATTGTAGACAAAATGATGATGGATATTCCTTATAATATCAACATCATGAATCATCAGGGGATTATTGTCGGCAGCGGAAAGAAAGAACGGGTCGGCACCGTTCACCAGGGGGCAGTCAAGGCCTTGTCCACCGGGCAAATGGTCGAGGTGCTGGAGGATGGTCTGTATGAGAAAAAAGGGACCAACGAACCGATTGTCATCGGTAACACCCGCGTTGGTGTGATCGGGATTTCCGGGAGCCCTGAGGAGGTCCGGCCTTTTTGCAACATCGTAAGAACCACGGTATCCCTGCTCATCGAACAGCGGAACACGCTGGAGAATCTCGCGAATGAGGCAAACCGCAAGAAGGCTATGCTGGAAATGCTGCTCGCCCATCAGGGAGCGTATTCCCAGAAATTAAGAAAAGAAGCTGCTGCATACAATATTGATCTGCTGCTGAAGACTACGGTACTCTATCTCAAGCATTTCAATCCGGAAAAAGATGCTGCCAAGCTCCTGCTGCGTTACCCGTCCTTCCAGCTGGATGAAGATACCTGGCTGCTGCTGATCCAGAACCGTCCCGACTGCAGCCCGCTGATTACAGAGCTGCTGCATAACCAGCCGCTCCTGCTACTGGCCTCCGGCAGACTGGAGTCCAGCATTGCCGAAGGGTACCGCCAGGCCAAATCGGCCTTGGGTATACTGCTTGCGCTGAAGCCTGCTTCACAAGCCATTACCTTCGAAGAAGCTGAATTTCTGGTGAAGCTCAGCCATGCGAAGCTGTCGGACAAACCCGGCAGGGCGATCAAGCTGGAGGATACCGCCGATCTGCTGGAGACGCTCAGAAGCTTCGTCAACCATAACTGCAGCGTCTCGCAAACGGCGGATCATCTCAACATTCACCGCAATACTCTCCAATACCGCCTGAAGCGGATCGAGAGTATTACCGGCAAAGACCCGAGGAATCTGCTGCAGCTCTTCGAGCTTACGTATGAATTGCTAGCGCTCTATAAGTAGAGCAGCTTCTCGTGTTGTTATGTCCTGGCGGGGGTGCGTGCGGGTGCGGGAGGGTGTGCGCGGGAGGGTGTGCGAGTGCGGGCAGGCGGTCGGGTCCGTCGGCGGGGTGCGGGTGCGAGGGGGCGGATGCGGGTGTAGGCGGGCGGGTGCTCGGGTGCGGGAGGGTGCGGATTGCGCGGGCGTCCCGTGCGTTGAATTACTGCCCCGCGTTTCCAAATGTTGTACGTAATACAACTCGGAAGCGTAAATTCAGGCGGTTTCGTAACGATTGTTGTATGAAATATAGGCGTGTTGATTTCCCAAAAAAAGGGACGAAAAAGGCCGCCATTTCGGGTAATGGTAAGTACGACCAAACCAAACCGAAATGAGGCGACCTCATGAATAAATATACCCCATTTTTAGCCGTTTTCAAACAAGTATTAACACCGGAAGAAGTCCAAATGGTGACTGGACAAACCAAGGACTACGTGGATAGAGGAACCAAAATGACCGTCGGGTTGCTACTCGATTACTTTGTCCAAGCCTGCTACCACAAATGGGACGGCTTCCGGCAAAGTGCCCGCTTAGGCCCAAACTTTGACTTGCCTGAGATTCATTACTCCACCCTTTCCGGCAAGGCCGGTGAAGTCCCTTACGAAATCTTCAAACGTATCTTTCAACTGCTCGTCAAGAAATGTAACCGACAAACCCGGCGGCATCTGAATCTTCCTAAAGATCTTCTGCTGATTGACTCGACTACGGTCACGGCGGCGAATTCCCGAATGCCTTGGGCCTCATACAAAAAATTTAGAGGGGGCATTAAGCTGCATGTCGCTCTTTCGCAAGGTCAGCGTTTACCCGTGAACGTGGAGGAATCGATTGCGAAGCGCAATGACGCTCCGTTTGGAGAAGTTTTGGCAGATACGGACTACATTTTGGTACAGGATCGGGCGTATGGAAAAATTAGCAGATTGGATCAATATGTGCTCCAGGGCCAGTCGTTTGTGATTCGACTCAAAGACAATCTCCATTTGGTGAAGCCGAGAAACCTCCAGCGACCCGCAGAGGGAGAAACGAAAATTGTTCGTGATATGACTTGTTATATCGGTCAAGGGAAGTGCCAATCCGCTCAGCGCCACCGGGTCGTAGAATTTGAAAATGACCGGGGGAAGTTGTACGGGTCGTGACCGATTTGAGAAAAGAGTCCGCTCATGTAATCGCCGAAATCTACAAGGCACGCTGGGAAATTGAAGTCTTTTTCCGCTGGATTAAACAGCATCTGAACGTGCCATGTCTATTTGGAACCACCGAAAATGCAGTATACAGCCAATTGTTTGTGGCCCTTGCTGTCTATGTGCTTCTGAGACGCGTTTATGATGAAATCCACTCCAACGTGCCTGCCTTTGCTCAACTGACCCTTTGGGAATTTATGCAGCATTGGCGTATATTTAGTCTTCCGCTGGAGTGGCAGGTTCAATTGAGTCTGCTCAGGAACAAGGTTGTTTTGGGAATTATATCCATTCTATAATATGGGGAATCAACAGGCCTGTATGAAATACAACATTTCTCCTTCCTCGAGCGGCCTACACGGGGAAATGTTGCATTTCATATAGGCGTGTTGATTTCCCAAAAAAGGGACGAAAAAGGCCGCCATTTCGGGTAATGGTAAGTACGACCAAACCAAACCGAAATGAGGCGACCTCATGAATAAATATACCCCATTTTTAGCCGTTTTCAAACAAGTATTAACACCGGAAGAAGTCCAAATGGTGACTGGACAAACCAAGGACTACGTAGATAGTGGAACCAAAATGACCGTCGGGTTGCTACTCGATTACTTTGTCCAAGCCTGCTACCACAAATGGGACGGCTTCCGGCAAAGTGCCCGCTTAGGCCCAAACTTTGACTTGCCTGAGATTCATTACTCCACCCTTTCCGGCAAGGCCGGTGAAGTCCCTTACGAAATCTTCAAACGTATCTTTCAACTGCTCGTCAAGAAATGTAACCGACAAACCCGGCGGCATCTGAATCTTCCTAAAGATCTTCTGCTGATTGACTCGACGACGGTCACGGCGGCGAATTCCCGAATGCCTTGGGCCTCGTACAAAAAATTTAGAGGGGGCATTAAGCTGCATGTCGCTCTTTCGCAAGGTCAGCGTTTACCCGTGAACGTGGAGGAATCGATTGCGAAGCGCAATGACGCTCCGTTTGGAGAAGTTTTGGCAGATACGGACTACATTTTGGTACAGGATCGGGCGTATGGAAAAATTAGCAGATTGGATCAATATGTGCTCCAGGGCCAGTCGTTTGTGATTCGACTCAAAGACAATCTCCATTTGGTGAAGCCGAGAAACCTCCAGCGACCCGCAGAGGGAGAAACGAAAATTGTTCGTGATATGACTTGTTATATCGGTCAAGGGAAGTGCCAATCCGCTCAGCGCCACCGGGTCGTAGAATTTGAAAATGACCGGGGGGAAGTCGTACGGGTCGTGACCGATTTGAGAAAAGAGTCCGCTCATGTAATCGCCGAAATCTACAAGGCACGCTGGGAAATTGAAGTCTTTTTCCGCTGGATTAAACAGCATCTGAACGTGCCATGTCTATTTGGAACCACCGAAAATGCAGTATACAGCCAATTGTTTGTGGCCCTTGCTGTCTATGTGCTTCTGAGACGCGTTTATGATGAAATCCACTCCAACGTGCCTGCCTTTGCTCAACTGACCCTTTGGGAATTTATGCAGCATTGGCGTATATTTAGTCTTCCGCTGGAGTGGCAGGTTCAACTGAGTCTACTCAGGAACAAGAGCATTTTGGGAATTATATTCATTCCATAATATGGGGAATCAACACGCCTGCATTTCATACAACAATCTGTGATTAGATTCGATATCACGGGAAGAATGTTGTATTTCGTGCAGGATTTCACCTCTGCCTAAGATTACTCTCCCCTATACAAAACCAATAGCCCCTGGGAATTATCCCAGGGGCTATTCAATCAGACTCAATCCAATTCAACTCAGCTATTCGCCCAGATCCACTATTCACCTTGCTACACTACCCGCCCAGCTCCACTATTCGCCAAGCTTCAGCAACCTCGCAATATTCTCGCAGGTCCGCTCGACATTAGCCGGGCCTTCAGCCAATAGCTGCTCCAGGCTGGAAGCACCCGGGACTATGCCGAAGATGGCATCGATGCCTTCTGCATACAGCGTTTCAATTCCTTTGCCGATGTAACCGGCCAGGGCAATCACCTTCTTGCCGTTGGCTTTGGCGGTACGGGCTACGCCATACGGTGTTTTGCCGAATTTGGTCTGGAAATCGATTCCGCCTTCACCGGTAAATACGAAGTCCGCATCCGCCAGCTTCCGCGCAAGACCCGTGTACTCGATCAAGATCTCGATCCCCTTCTGGAGTGTGGCCTGCGTAAAGATCATAAGGCCTGCCCCCAGACCGCCGGCCGCACCGGCACCGGGAAGATCCCGCACATCCTTGCCAAGCTGCAGCTTCACCACCGCCGCATAATGAGCGAGATTGGCATCAAGCTGCTGCACCATTTCAGGGGTAGCGCCTTTTTGCGGGCCGAATACCGCCGATGCCCCATGATCGCCGCAGAGCGGATTCGTCACATCACAGGCCACAATCAGCTGAACCTGCTGCAGTCTTGCATCAAGCGAGCTGATGTCGACGCTGCTCAGCCGGCCCAGACTACCGCCGCCGCGCGGCAGCAACTCCCCCGCCTCATCGATGAATCTCGCACCCAGCGCCTCGGCCATGCCTGCGCCGCCATCATTGGTCGCACTCCCGCCGATGCCGATAATAATTTTCCGGATTCCCTGTTCCAGACATTCCAGAATCAGTTCGCCTGTACCGTAAGTCGTTGTGATCAGCGGATTCCGGTCTGCCTTGTCCACCAGCTGAATGCCGCTGGCAGAAGCCATCTCAATCGCCGCAGTCGCTCCGTCGCCAAGAATTCCGTATTTCGCTGTAACCGGCTGTCCAAGCGGGCCCACAACTTTTTTATAATGAATCTCCCCGCCGGAAGCATCGACAAGAGACTGTACCGTCCCCTCTCCGCCGTCTGCCATGGGAACATGGATATAAGCCGCTTCCGGATAAATCTTCCGCAGTCCGCTCTCCATCGCAAGACAGACTTCCTTCGCAGTCATACTCTCCTTAAAAGAATCCGGTGCCAGTACAAAGGTTTTCTCTCTCATTTCCACACCCCGTATATGATATTGATATTAGAATAAAAATCCGTAAACCAGCGTAGCCACAATCGTCATCGTTCCGCCGACAAGCGCTTCGTAAGGAATCAGCCCCATACGCTGCTTGATCGTCATCTTCATACTGTCAGCAGTAACGTGGAAGTAGGTGCCCTGCGGCAGCGAGTCGATGACCGTCGCTCCGGTATGGACCATAACAGCTGCCGCCAGCGGAGCCGTGCCCATATCCAGAATGGCCTGTCCGAAGGAGCCGGTCGCCACAATAACCCCAGTCGAAGTGGACGCGGTTGCCGCTGCCATCAGAATACCGGAGATCGGCGCCAGGAACGTGCCGGAGATACCGGACAGCTCAATGAGATGAACCACCTGATTCGATAAATCCGAAGCAGAGATCAAGCCGGCAATTCCGCCTGCCCCGATCAGGATCAGGACGGTGGCAGTCATTTTACTGAGACCGGAGGAAGTATACTGCAGAACCTTGTTCCCCTGCCCCATCGCCAGCATACCGATAATTCCGGCCAGCGGCAGAATATAAAGCGCATCCACTTTGAGTCTGGCCAGTGCTTCGATCCCGGAGATCGAACCGATTGGATTAATCATCAGCAGGACAATCGCAACCAGAGGAGCGACAATCGCTCGGCTGAGCGGCGGATAAGTAGCTGTATTCGCAGTGTCGGTACCGTTAGCAGCTTCTTCAGTGGTAACCATTATACCTTTTTTCTTCAGCAATGAGGCAAGGATAACGGTTACAATCAATCCACAGACGGCCGGGATCAGACCCGCCAGCATCACATGGCTTAAATCCAGGTCGAAGCCCCGTGCGGCTGCGATGGTATTCGGATTGGGGGAGATAATATTCCCGGCCTTCCCTCCGCCCGACAGTGCCAGCAGCAACGCTACCTTGGAAATCCCCATCTTGTTACCCACCGATAGAGCAATTGGAGCCACAATTAATACCGCTACCGGAATGAAAACCCCCATGGCCGTAATGACCATCGTTGCCAATGCGAGGGCGAGTATCGCTTTGCTTCCGCCGAACTTTCTCACAATAGCCTGGGCTATTGCTTCAGCTGCACCCGATTCCATCATGACACCAGCCAGAACACCGGCGGCCAGCACCCGCAGAACCGTACCCATTACGCTTTGTGTACCGCTTACAAGAACGCTTACCGTCTGTTCCAGATTGGCTCCGCCTATAAGCGCCCCTACAATGGCTCCCAGGAACAGTGCGTATACCGGATTCAATTTTCTAAGGATCAGAATAATGGCAATTGCCAGTCCTGCCAGTGCTCCGTACCAATCAATGATTAATCCTTCCATTTCAAATATCCCCCTAAGTACTTGTTGAACACGCTCTCATTATAAGGTCTTAGGGCAGCAAAAGAATATTGATGATCGGACGAAATGCATTGTGCAAGTGACCAATAGAAACCCGCTATATTTGTACTCCATTGTTAAAAGAGGACCTCCGGCAAATGCCGGAAATCCCTTTATTAACTCTCGAATATTAGGAAGCCGTCTGCCGTCTTGGCGTATCCGGCTGTGGTGCAGCATGGCTGTGAACGATACTCCGTCTCACGAAGAACCCGGCAATCACACCAATCAGCGTGATGACTGCCGCCAGAATGAACGCATTATGCACGCCTGCCGCCAGACTTAGTGATCCCATATCCGCTGCTGCGGTATCCAAATGAGTACTGATGTAAGTACTTTGGCCGGCAGTCATCACACTTACAATCAGAGCTGTTCCGACTGCACTGGCTAACTGCTGCAGGGTATTCATGATGGCTGTACCATGCGGATGCAGTTCCCGAGGCAGCTGATTCAGCCCGTTCGTCTGCGCAGGCATCAGGGTAAGAGCCAGACCTACTGTCATGCAGCAGTGCATAAGAATGATCATGTAGACTGGAGTATTTACGTCAACGCTGGTGAACATCCACATGGCAGCGGACAGAATGATCATACCCGGAATAACCAGTACCCGGGGGCCGACTTTATCAAAGCTCCGTCCGATAATAGGGGACAGTATGGCATTGACCAGCCCTGCGGGAAGCATGAGCAGTCCGGCATACAGCGCTGACAATCTCAGTGACCCCTGCATAAAGATCGGCAGCAAATACGATGTAGCGAAGATCGTCAGGAACCCGATAACAATAAACAACGTACCTGCTGTGAACATCGGATATTTGAACGCCCGCAGATTCATGATCGGCTGCTTCATTGTTAGCTGGCGCAAAATAAACAATAAGAGCGCTACAAGTCCGATAACGAGGCAGGCGATAACTTTCTGGCTGCCCCAGCCTCCGTCTCCTTCGCCCACAACACTAAGCCCGTATACGATACCGCCAAAAGCGATGGTGGACAGGACAAGCGACAAAATATCAATCTTCGGTTTGGTGATCGTTGCCACGTTCTCAATATTAAGCAGCCCGATAATAAAGTCGATCACCAGGAAAGGAACCAGCACCCAGAACATCCAGTGCCAATCCAGCTTGTCGATGATCAGCCCGGACACGGTAGGTCCAAGCGCCGGAGCTACCATCATCACGAGACCTACCATACCCATAGCCGCCCCGCGTTTGGCGGGTGGAATAATAGTCAGGATCGTATTGAAGATGACCGGCATCAAGATTGCGGTACCCGCTGCCTGAACCAAACGCCCGATAAGCAGCATCCCAAAGCCCGGGGCAAGTCCTGCGGCCAAGGTTCCGAGCATAAATAAGCTGATGGCAGTCACGAATAATTTTCTAGTTGTGAACCACTGCAGCAGTAAGGCTGAGACCGGCATAATGATGCTGATGACCAGAATGTAACCTGTGGTGATCCATTGTGCGGTTGAAGCGGAAAGATTCCACTCCGCCATAAGCACCGGCAGGGCCACGTTCATCATGGTCTCACTTAACAGACCGATGAATCCCCCCAGTAATAGCGCTACGAGCACAGGGATTACCTTGTATTTCACCTTGATTTGTAATGCCTCATTCATGTACTAACGTTCTCCTCTCGAATTGCCTATCCATATTATCTATATGTCCGCTTATTATATGTTCACTTATTAAATGGAGTCAAGGTTTTTCTTTAACCTTTCTTTTGGCAAATTCATTCCAGATCTATGTCGACAGCATCTTTAATCGGGCAATGAAATCATGCATATCCGGCCCCAGCTTGGAGAAAAACATCTGGTCCGCGCTCATAACTATCCGGCTGGCACGTTCCATAACAGCTACACCGGATTCGGTCAGTGAGATCAGCTTGGCTCTGGTATCCTGCGGATGCGGCACACGGCTGATATACCCTTTTTTCTCCAGTGTTCTCAGCACTTCTGAAGCCATCATCGGATCGATATCAGAATTGTGGGCAATCTGAATCTGCGTCACACCGGACGCGCTTTCCCGCTCATTCAGTGCATGGCAGGACCGCAGCAGCGCAAACTGGACATGTGTCAGATCCACCTCCCGCAGCTCAGCTTTCATTAACTTTTGCCAATTGTTCGTGACTCTCCACATGATATACCCTATGTCTTCCGTATATTGCTCCATTCCCGCGTCTCCCGTCGTTGTTGCTGCGTTATATTTGTTCATTATAAGCAGGAGAGGTAGCGCCGTCAAAAAATATAGATGCTCCCCATTCCGATTAATTTGCTGCTAAATAACAACATCCTGATATCAAACATCAATTACAGCTTCATCCAATAAACGAAGTCCCAGGCCATTTTCCTGATCCCATGTACACTTAAATAGAATTCCAATATCTCGTCCTTCCCTTACATCTCCATATGGAACAACAATTCCTTCCAAAATAATCATCTCAAGAAGTTCCTCCATTGTTTCAACTAAGGGATAATCCTCATTAAAAGCAATATCATAACCTAGTTCAACCCGCTTTTGTTGATAATATTCTAAAATTGGCTGCAAGAAATTTCGCTGCAATTGCTCCCATTTATTTATTAAGAATTGATATGCCAAATACTGTTCTTCATCAAATTCACCTTCCTCATCCCCTTTAACCATGAGTGATATTTCGGTTTCATTTCCAAGAAAATCAATAGTTGTATTCGTAGTCCAAACATAATCATATTCGAGCTCGCCAAACACCGAATCATTTATTTTCATTTGAGAAATCCCCCTTCTAATTATTTGCAAATTCGCCTGGTTCAAAAGCTCATGTTCAAATTTGCTATTAATTTCAGATGACACAAGTTTTTTCCTGGGTTAACCCAAATTAATAATTAACTAGCCAACTCAGATGAATTATTAAGTTGCTTAGCCAGTTTTATATCTGCTTGTTTAATATTCGCAGCTCTTGCTTTAGGTCCATTACTACTAATTCCACCACCCATTTCATCAGATTTCATCTTATATTCCGGTAACTAAAAATAGGTCAACTATGGTAGAATCCGACCATAATCGACCTGTCCTGTGTAACAGAATAGCGATACTTTCTTCATTATAAAAGAATACTTCAAGTAATTGACATAGGTCATAACTTGACTCTCCCTCCTAATTGAATGAACATAATTTCTGTTTCATTTGCAATTAGGCAGTTCGGTGACCAACGTTAGTCACTTCCAAAAAAGAAACAAAATCATTGGGTTCAGACTTTATTATTTAGTTAGTCCCATTTTAATTTGTTCAAACCATTCCATAGAAATGTCATCTGCAGTTTTAACAGGATCATTAGTATGTATCAAATCATATTTATATTCAGCATTAAGACTATTCTTATCTACTTTGTAAACTAGTTTAATTTCAGTTGGCATTTCTCTGTTGTACTCATTGCATAATTTATATATTTTTTCGATGTCTCCATTTATTATTCTCATTACTCCTCTTTGCCGGTCTACAGATGTATTATATTGAAATTCATTTTCATCTTTTTCCAAAGCATCATTTAATTTGTTTTTTCTAACAACTTTCCCATTAATCAAGAAGAAAAAATCACTGGAAATGACCTTTTCCTCAAATGAGCAATAGATAAATATTGTATCAGCATTATTACTAACATACTCCAAACATATAGAGACCATATCCGCTTGCAATTCACTAAAAAAATCTTCAAATACCTTATTCATTGATTGATCATCCTTTCAATTCAATAAATCCTTAGAAAAAAATTCTCCATCTATCTCGTAATCTATAATAAATTTAGATGGTCGTAAGTCATCTCCCTCATATTTCACTTCAACATTTACTTTTACTTGCTTTCCTTCCTTTATTGCTGCCGCCCACTGATTTTCAATTTTTTTATACTTACTCAAATTCACATTACTTGACTGAGATACAAGGTTATCAATCTCTGGTGACCCTCCAAATCTGTCTCCTGCCAAATGACCTGCATGGTCTCCAGTTACTTTGCCTGGTGTATTTGCATCATGCGGTAATCTTTCATCTCTTGCCGTTAATTTTAGCTCATCCGTACTAAACTTTTCAATTCTACCCAACTGATCTGTTTCATAATTATATTGGTGCTCACCAGCCTTATACTTCGCATTAGGTATTAGTTTCCCTGTATCATCAAAAGGATTATCAGCAAAAGTCTTTTCAGGTACTTCACCCTGCCCCTCAATCCTACTCCCGCCACCACCCATTTCATCCATCGCATCAATATATTGCTGCTGCATGGATGTCTTCGGCAACGCTGGGGTATCGGGTATTTCCCCTGCCTTGAAGGCCAGCCCTTCCGGCGTCTGCAATACCGGACCCAGATCCGGGAGCTTCTGCTTGATCCCATTCAAAGCATCCTTCGCCGCTTGACTGACAACGTCTTCCACCCCGCCAATCACTTTTCCGGCTTTGCCGATTTTGGTGACCTGCAGTCCCGGAACCAGGATGGACGCTACCGAGCCCAGCATCGCTGCCTTCTCTTCCGGCGTTCCTTCGTCAAATTGATGATACGCCATCTTGGCCGCTTCCACCAGTACTTCCGGATGCTCCATGATATACACCGCTTGATTCTTCATTTCTGTTGTTGTTTTGACCGGGTGGACCACAAGCTTGAAGGCAAAAGTAGCCGTATCCGCCACACCCATGACGACCTCTGTGATCAAGCCTTCCCCAAAAGCCCTTACTACCGCGTCCGCTTGTACGACTTTTTTCCGCCATTCCGTCATACCGTACGTGTCTTCCAGCCACATTTCATAGGCCAGCACCTGATTGGTTACTTTGGGATCAGAAATCCGCTCCATATAATAGGTAAAGGTCGTCTCATTTCTTTTGTTGCTAGCGGTAATCGGAGAGCCGTCCGGCAGTTCCAGCGGCGGACCGTTCAGCCGTCTTGCAGCTTCGATCTGCTCCTGGACCTGCCTCACAGCCTCAGCGATCCTGATCTCCTCCCGCTTCACTTCCAGCTGGCTTCGCGCATAGTTCCCAGCGGCACTCTTCTCCATCGCCATCCGCAGCAGCAGGAGATATTCTTCGTTATGTATTAGCGGTACACTCTCCGCCGTGATCGACGGATCATAATCACAGGCCTTAACTCCTGCCTGCTTGAAATAGCCGCTCAGATCCTTCTCTGCTTCATATTGAACCTTGGCTACACCCAAGGACGCCAGCTTCCGGCGTGCTTCCTCTGCCTCCGAGTGGACGGCTTCCATCTGCGTCTTGTTCCCGAACGCTTCGTAGACCTTGAAGGCCATCTGCGCCTTCGCGATCCCATCCCGCGCCGCGAAGATATCCTTCAGCTTGCTGAGGGCCGCAATACTCTCTACGGTCAAAAGACCGGAGGTTTGGATGATATTCCGCAGCTCCTGCACTGCCGGATCGTTATTCAGCTCATCCTTTCCCAGCAGGACGGTAACTGAAGTGATCAGATACGCTACACTCTTCTGCACAATGGCAGGAATGGAAATCCGCCCGGCAGGACCTTGTGTCCCAATGCTTCCGAATACACCCGCGAGAAGACTAAACTGCTGCGTAAGCTTGTCGGCCTGCCGTTTATTCTCCTCCTGGAGTCCTGCAACCCCCTTCAGGGCGGTCCGGATAATATCCTCCAATTTCTCCGCTTCTACGGTTAATTCGTTGATCATGACCTGGGCCTTCACGAGGTGGTCTCCCAGGGGAATCCCGCCCCAGCCGCTGGACTGGCCCTTCAGCTGCAAATACAGCCGGTTAGTGTCCTGGCTTACCTGGCCTATTTTGGTCTGCAGGCGCTGGACTTCATCTTCGTTAAATATAAGCTTCGTTGACGCCATGTCCACCCTCCCGCTTAACCCCACATTTTGTTTGCTCTTTATTTGCTCTGTCCCTGATAATCATTCCGTACAGAATAGTCTGATTCGAACATTATGATATCCCCTGAGGAAAATGAAAACATCTGCCCCAATTCATCGGTATCCCCCGCCATTTGACCTTCAATGGCCCACATATTAGCAATCGGTGCCTTATATCCGAGAATGCGTGTATTGGCATCGCCATTTTTTATCGTATAAATTTCGAATTTCACGAGGATATATCCCCCTCTCAAAAACTCCGGCTCATGCCCGTCCAAAGCTCCTCCATAGTGATTGGCGAGTGAAACAATACTAGTGTCCTTAGGGAGAATGTAAGGAGCAATCGGCAAATGATATTCTCCATACCAATGCTGTACACTCCGTACCGCCGTAACCGGATTCACAGAGGCCGGGATTACCGTGGGACCTACTAAAGTTCTGGATTTAAAAGGGAGTATCTCCAGGTTGTACCCGTTCCCTATTGTCGTTTTACGCTTCAGGTATAGCCTGTAGAACTTGGTCCATGAAGTCTCTGCCCGCTCTGCATCCGACAGAATATAGTTGTATTCATAACTGGCCGCTGTAGACAGCTCGCCGGTTGGAATATTTCGCATGCTGTCTGCCAGACGATAGGTACGCTTATAACTCAGAGTATCCTTGGGTGAACCAACGCCTATCATTTTATTCGCAGTTCCAGAGATATCATAGTACAGATCCACAGGAGCGGGTGAACCCCCAGTCTTTGGAACAAACCAAAACGTAGGTTCAATCCGTATCCCCTCACCCGGCTCCCACAAATTCCCTATAGTCCGGAAATCAAATAAGAAGGAATACCCGTTATGCGGAACCGTCTTTTGCTCGGCCGGATGGGAGCCCTTGCGGATCGGCAGGAACCATTGCTTGTGTCCATATAAGGCTGTTGGGTTTCCGTTCTCATCGTTCCCCCCTGTATAGTACATGGCCGGGCTGTGATCAGTGCTTCCCGTTGCGGTACGGAAGACCTTCTCAAACCTGAAGTCCCCGATATCCCATATGCGAAAATCAAACAGGCGTCCTACCACCCCTACATCAAAGCTATTTGAGGCGCAATAATTATTGAGATCTCCGTTCCTGTTCAGTTCACAGAGACCGGTTGGATCTGCAGGTGTGCCATTAATGGCCCACGATTGCGTATGAACGGTATAATTGCCTTCATTCACCCAAGTCGGCATTGTAAAAGTCATTTCTGGCGTTCCGACAGGGATATTAATCCAGGTGCCTTCGGAATAGTACTCGCTGCCTTCAAACACACCAAACGGAAACTGTATCCTTTTATTCAGGGTATATTTCATGTAATCTCTGCTGCCATAACCCGGAATATTAAGATGTTGCCCGCTCTCCGTAAAATGAACGGTAAACGGCCGGTCCAGGATCAGCACCGTCCTTGTCATGTCCGGGGACATCCGCTGATCATATGGCCGGTTGTCATCCGGAATAACAGAGTAATTGACTACAGGAGTATGAACTGTTACGGAATTAATGCCGTTTATTGCAAAACTTTTATTGGAGCCGCCGTTCACATTCCCAGGGATCAGGTCGTAATAGATGGACCCGGAGCTTAATGTATTCGCCCGGTTCTGCAGTGTTGACCCTATCCAATAATTCGTGCCATATAGAACATTCCGATCGATCTGAGTTGGCGCGGGTAAGGCGGATGGGGCAGGCGCTGACTCCGGTACCTCTGTTTGATCCATTATGGTCATCTCATTAAAAACGACAGAATCATTATTCACTGTATTCTTGCCCACACTCGATTCTGCTTCACTTTGGAAAGCGGCAGTCTGGTTAGGAACTTGAGGCTCCGTTGTAGTTCCGGAAACCGTTTCCGGATCCAATTTAATGGGTTCGCAGGCAAATGGCCTTACGTGATCATCTACGTCCGTACTATATTCAGATGAAAGCGAAGGCTCTGTATATCCGGCAGGATTCAATTGTACGGAACCGCCCGGCAGCGCGTAATTGGATAACGTCGATTTGGAAAGCTTGTAGATCTCCAAATTGTCGATTTGCCAATAAGAATAGGGCCTCGTTACGGTTATATCCTTGGTTACGGTTTCCGGGCGTTCCTTCGGCTGGGCTGGGGTTCCAGCTGCAGGAGGCACACCCGCAGTGGCGGGTATAGTCCAAGTCAAGTTATACGTTTTCTGCACCTGAATTGTATAAGTGACGGTTCCGGTCATATTCACAAACTGATATTGATGAAGATAATTGTTGGCAAGTACATTCGCATACAGGCTCTCTGTGGTTGGTATTCCCTGCGTAACATCAAACTGCTCGGCGTCCCTATGATCTGCACGAATAACACCTGACGCTGCAGGGTCAAGTACAGCATTTGATAGGACTGTTCCTTTTGACGGAGGATTAATTACCACGCTGCATTGTGGTGCCGGGTCTGTTGGAGGAGTTCCCTCATCTTCTTCATAAACGGCTATGACGTTGGTTCCCCCGAGATAAGTTGTGAAGTTACGCTCGGCTATAACACCCGTTACAATATGGTTCATATCGCTTAAATGATGTTTAGACTGTAAGTATGATTTAATTAATCTGTATGTTTTACCATCTGCACCAGTAAGTGTTGCTTGGAGAGGAACCGTGATGGTTTGACCAGGTTTCCAGTTGTGTGATGGATCATCCGGATTCACCACAGCAGATTGAGAAATTAATTGTCCCGTGCTTTTTTTGAGCATTAAGGTAACAGGAAACTTAGGAGCGTACGTGACGTTACGATCATAATATTGTCTAAAATCATCAAGGTTTGCCCAAGATTCCGCACCTTTTATATGCTGAAGGTCAACAAAATCTCCACTTTCTGAGATAAGTACATTGTTGCTATAGTGCAGAACATGGAAAATAGCGGATAGATAAATGGTTCCTCCATATGAAATATCTTCAAGTCCGGCTTCCACTAGCGCTTGAGATACCATTTCTTCTGGAACTTCAAAAAAAGTTTGAACTTGTCCATTTCCGACGGGTACATCAGGACCTACTTGCTGAATCCGTATCTCACCATGAGTTCCTGATTGCGGGTCACATTGAGTACTAGTACACATTTCTGTCCGATGAACTGTAAACCCTACCGTGCGGAATTTGATCCCTGTCGTCGCCGCTGTGGAGGTTGTATCGAAGGCAAATGAGCCATCACTATTAATAATCATATTACTGGCAAAGATTTGACTCGGGAATATACTTATCAGTAGTGAAAAGAATATTAGGAGAATTAAGATTTTCGAGCAAAATCTCTTGGGTATATTCATATATTTATCGCCTTAGTTTTTTTTGTGAATAATAGTGCTTAACTTAAATAGAGAAATATCAGAGCTTACTCTTTGAATGCCATCTTGCACATTTGTGCTAAGTTCAGTATTAGTATATCCGTAGTACCACTGGCCCTTTTGAAATTTACCGAGAGACTTGAGATTATCGAACTTTTGATGAGTATTAAAACGATCATCATCAAAAATATCTTTATATTCGTTATATTCCTTGATTCTAAAAGAGAATTGCGAACGCATAAAATAGCCACCAATTCTTGAATGAAATACCATTGAAGGCTCAACCACAAGTGAACCCTCTGTCACAATTTTATTCTTTTTCACCCAAGCTACATAAGCCGTAACCTCTTCAAGCCGACTCCACTGATTCTTATGACTATATAAGTCCGTAGCCCACTTCCCGTTAATTGTCCGGTAATCTACATTTAGGAGGAGCTTGTAATACGCCTCAGCATTTTCCTTCCATTTCTCCATTTCCTTCTTATTCTGAATAAGAGTATCCGTTTTATATAATTCTGCTGGCGTGCTGATCTTAAATGCCGGCTCTGTTATTCCCTTGAAGGGAAGCTCCAACTCGTACATTTCATTCGGGTACTCTTCCAGTATGTATGGGAAATCCTTTGCATTTTTGGGGAGATTCGTTGTACGGACCACTCTTCCCCACGGGTCTTTCGGAGCGTTCATAGCTTCTTGCGCATTGGCCACAGCCAATGTATCCACGGGAAGTGTTTCTCCTTGTAAGATATGTGAGATTCGTTCAATAACCGTCACGGTTTGGGCCCTAGTCGTTGTTCCTGTTATATTCAGTGCCCCGTTTCCCGTTCCCGATAACACCCCGTTCGAGGTCGCCATATACATATATTCCGTATTATCCTTTGCCGTTTTCCCGATGACATGCACTGCAATTCTGGCTAACTCCTGTCTGCTTAGAGGCGCATTCCAATCATCTGAGCTGAAATCCCCGGTTACATAGTAGCCTGATTCCGTCGCTGCCTTAACATAAGGGGTATACCACGGGGAGGTTACACTCGTATCTGAGGCTTGCCCCAGGGAACGAACCAGCATAGCTATAAATTCGGAGCGGCTCACCGTTTTCTCCGGCTGAAATGTTCCTTCAGGATAGCCTGACACATAGCCCTTCTGCACCGCAGCCAGAATACTAGCCTCTGCCCAATGTCCTGTCGTATCCGTAAATGATGCAGCTGCAGGTGCCTCAGCTTGTACGGCGTTGCCTACACCCGCAAATATACTAACTGCCAGAACTGCTGTGGATAAATAAAATAAAGGTCTTTTTTTCATAATATCCGCTCCTCATTTCTATCTTATTGATCATTCACGCTTCGTCCGCAAAGCAATATTTCATATGTAATTTATTACTTGATATATAAGTTGCCTTTTTATTATCGGCTTTATTTTCCATATCATTTAGAGTTATCCAAAGATGTAGGATTCCTCTTCTGTTCCCACACAAAAAACAGGTCGACCATGGTGTTATCTGACCATAGTGGACCTGTTCATTGTAATGGAATAGCGTTTTTAGGATTTGAAGTTAAACCATTTGATGTGTCTTTATACGGGTATTGTATGGACCAGTTGAGCCATTAAACAAAAATCATTAAAAACCTTACACAATGACGTTAAAGGGTGCATGACCTGTTTCAGCATTCCTTAATAATGTTGGTTTTCTAAAACGTAAACTAGTTTCCAATTTGAATATGGCGGCATCCCCTTCCATCTCCATAAAAGATATATTAATCCATATGGGGGCTTTCGGAAAAAGCCCTCCTAAAACCCCAACAACATCTTCTAATAATAGTTTTTTACCACCAATATTGTCTTTAGACAACACAAGACGTTTCATCATTTCGTCGCCACCATCTAACATTTTCCCATGCTCCTCCATAGGCTCTATAACAAATTTAACTATATTGCTTGAAATTTCTCTTAGTTCTTTTATCTTATCAACTGCTTTAGATAAATTTGTTAAAAAAATTTCTTCATTCATTTGAGTAACTTTTATCAAAATACCTACTCCTTTATTTCAATTTAGTTGATTGTATTTACTTTGATTTCCTAAATCTACCTGACCATTGTTCGTTAGTTCTTATTGATGTATAGTGTCCTGATTCATTTGTTATTTTACTAACATTTCCGTTAGCATCAACTTTTAGTTTTCCAGCAGTCATTTTATAGGTTAGAAATGTTCTCGCCAACTCATGCAATATTAAACTTTTGTTTGATTTCCATTAATCGAGCTTCAACCTCATCCTTAACAATTGGATTCCGTATTAAATAGTCCATACTTGCTTCATTTAGATACTGATAGAAAGTCGGGTAATCCAATACAATTGTCTGATCTACCTCTACCGCAAGGTAGTCAAAAAAATAACAAACTCCCTCATCTCCGAAATAACCTTCTTCCCACTCATCTAACTCACCAGCAAAAACACACCAAACACTCTCACTGCCACCAAACCCATTTCCATTGCAATAGTTTTTAAGTGCATCTAAAAAATATTTCCCCTCAAGGTGTCGATAATACATATCCAATAATTCTTTCTCTGTTAATTTGACACTCATCAAATCATCCTCCTAGAAATCATTCTGATATGGTCGGAAAGAAATTTGTCACTTTCCCATTTTCATCAAGGTATCCCGTGAATTTCAAACCATTCGATGCTGTTCCTCGAATATCCCTACTCACAATTTCTCCATTCGCCATCGCTTCTTTCCCCCATTGTATTATTTGATCATTTGAGATTGCAACTTGGATCATATACAGTTTTAGGATGTGAAATATTCTTATACTGATCAGGTATTACACCTTAGACGCAGATATTTCACCCGCACCGGGATAGGCTCCAGCGGCGCTCTTCTCCATCGCCATCCGCAGCAGCAGCAGATATTCTTCGTTATGTATTAGCGGTACACTCTCCGCCGTGATCGAGTAGCGATTACCTTGCCAAGTGTGCATATTCCGTCCTGTAAGCGATAAAGTGAACAATTCTGATATAGGTAACGGAATGTCAAACGCTACATCACATCGTATAAATAGGATTTCTCTGGCGTAATCCTATATTGGCTTTAGCCATGAATAGAAATGAACTAAATTATCGGGATGGCACTCGATTCTTAGCGTATTCTTTCTTGACTTTGGAACGAAGGTCAGTTGATAGGAAATGTGTAGGTAATGCCCATTATCTCTTACGTGTAAATGATACTTAAACCCCTTTTCTTTCAAACGTAGGTTAGCATTTAATTACTCACGAAGACGTAATTGAAAAGGATTAAAGAAATCCCAATATACCTCCGTGAACTCTACTACAATACGCTCAATTGAAACTTGTACCCCTTCCATGTTCAGCCCCCAACCGAAATTTTCCAACGAATTTCGGACTATATTAGAGGGCAAGGTGGCTAGCCTAAAACGTAACCTTACCTGTATATGTTGACTTGCACGTTACCAAATTGTTCTCGACAAAGTAATCATCGTTGCAATGGTTGGTTATGTTGCAGATAAATAATCTTCTTTTTACCGGCCTTACTATAGTTGTCGTGCTATGCATCTTGAAAGTTGTGATTCTGTCTACCTCTTCCTCATTATCGCTACAGGGTAATCTACAGTTACGAGTAAATTTGAATGAAACGCAAGAAAGCGAACATAACAAAAAACAGGTCAATCATGGTGGTATCTGACCATAATCGACCTGTTATATGTAACGCTTTAGCATTAATTAGATTATACTAATCAAGCATTACGTGCGCACAAAGGAAATCAAGAAATTCTTGTAGCGGCATTACATAAGTTAAGTGTGCTATTGGTTGAATAATGAGTTCATTCGGCACTGGGTAGCCCCCTCATTATTATGTTCGTAGCAACCTCCTATACAACAACTAAAATTAATCAACTTTCAAACCTAAGATGTATTCAACTCTTGATTTAGTAGAATCGCTTGTTTCCCTGATTGTGTATTCACTTTTATTATTAATTAATTGTTTACAGATTTGAATATCTTGTAACAGCTTATCAATGTCATTTTTATCTATATGCTCTTCAAATTTAGTGTTTTTCAAATAACTATCCAGTTTAGAATATATAAAATCAGCAATTTCTTTATATTTCAAACTCTCTATTGTAATAGAAACAAAATATAATGTTTTAGTAAACAAACTATCGTTTACTATTCTCCAATCCTCTTCCAAAGTTTTTGCTGAAACCTGCGCCACATTTAAACCTTCTTCTTCAATATATTCTTCAAAGTCTAAAACTATAGATGATTTTATTGATTCATAACTTGTCATGTTCATATCATCAGTCCTTATTTCATATTTTTAGAATAGACATTCAACTCAATATTTGGGAACTTACGTCTAAATTCCATAATTAAATTGGAACAACTTTGACATGCATCTAGTTCTGTAAACAAATCTATTCGCCCTTTAACATTTGGGTCTTTTATTTGAGAAGCAATATCCTCAAGAATCTTTGCCTCCGTGTCATTAAATCTTGGAAATTCATCATCAACATAGGTTTCCAATGACTTATCAACTTTGGATGAACTAAAATCTCCAACATTACTACCAACGCTATCAGAGGAATGAATCTGACTGTGTGCTTGAAATCCTTTTTGAATACCAGGAATGTTTACATCTGCCACTGCGACATTCCCACTACTTAACTTTCTTAGTTTTCTATCAAGTTTATCTCTCTGTGTTTTTGAGAGATTTTTGTATTCGTCGGAATTTCTTATTTTTTCTATTTCTCTGTTAATATCGCCTCTAACATTTTGAGTCTTCTCATATAAGCTATCAATTGTCCGATTAGGTAATTTATTTTCACCCGTTCCCTCAGATACCGGAACATTTAGCTTCTTCACCCTAGACGCAGATATTTCACCCGCACCGGGGTTCAGCGGAAGGCTTCTCTTTATCGTTACATTGCCGCGCATTCCTTCAATCCCTTGAAAACTGGCGACTACACTGCTAATGATTATACCATAGGCCTGCAGCTTCGATAATTTCGCACCGGTCCAGTAGTTGGTCCCGTCTTTCGCTGCCAGAATCTGCTCCTGCATGATATCAACGGGCACATTATCCAGATTAGATTTGATTTCTCCATTCCTGACGGCTTCCTGATACGCTATGGATGCTTGCGCCGCCTCCTGGTCTGTTATGCCATTTTTACTGAGTACCCATGTGTTTCCTATAAGTGTTTTGCTGTACTCCTCAAAGTTATATTTCTTCGCTTCCGTATTGCTATCCAGCGCCAACTTACGTTCAGCCGCCTCAATCTGCAGCCGCTTCACTTCCAACTGGCTTCGCGCATAGTTCCCAGCGGCACTCTTCTCCATCGCCATCCGCAGCAGCAGGAGATATTCTTCGTTATGTATGAGCGGTACACTCTCCGCCGTGATCGACGGATCATAATCGCAGGCTTTGACAGCCGGCTGCTTGAAATAGCTGCTTAGATCCTTCCCTGCTTCATATTGGACCTTGGCTACACCCAGCGAAGCCAGCTTCTGGCGTGCTTCCTCAGCCTGCGCGTGGACGGCCTCCATCTGCGTCTTGTTCCCGAACGCTTCATAGACCTTGAAGGCCATCTGCGCCTTCGCGATCCCATCCCGCGCCGCGAAGATATCCTTCAGCTTGCTTAGGGCCGCAATACCCTCTACGGTCAAAAGCCCGGACGTTTGGATGATATTTCGCAGCTTCTGCACTGCCGGATCGTTATTCAGCTCATCCTTTCCCAGCAGGACGGTAACAGACGTGATCAGATGCGATACACTCTTCTGCACAATGGCAGGAATGGAAACCCCACCAGCGGTATTTGACGTCCCAATGCTTCCGAATGCACCCGCGAGAAGACTAAACTGCTGCGTAAGCTTGTCGGCCTGCCGTTTATTCTCCTCTTGCAGTCCTGTGATCCCCTTCAGGGCTACCCGGATAATATCCTCCAATTTCTCTGCTTCTACGGTTAATTCATTGATCATGACCTGGGCCTTCACCAGGCGGTCTCCTAGGGGAATCCCGTCCCAGCCGCTGGACTGGCCCTTCAGCTGCAAATACAGCCGGTTGGTGTCCTGGCTTACCTGGCCTACTCTGGTCTGCAGGCGCTGGACTTCATCTCCGTTAAAGATAAGCTTCCTGGAAGACAATATCATCCCTGCTTCCTTATCAATATATATCCATTATTGTTATGCAGATCCCTTATTTATCGGATTAATCTTCCATAAATTTAAGAGATAACCATTGAGATGAAAGAGTAAGGGATGGTAAACACTTCGGCTATTGATCTATTGACGCAGACAGTACTTTTTGCTGATTACGGTATTCTACCGGACTTACACCTTCACTTTCTTTAAATACCCGGTTGAAGTTCTTCGTGTTCTCAAACCCCGAATTCTTGGCGATCTCGTAAATCATATCATCTGTTGTCTGGAGCAGCTGCTTCGCCTTACCGATCCGGTACTTCTTCAAGTAGGTCACAAAGTTCTCTCCCGTGTAATCCCGGAAGGCCTGGCTGAAATAAGAATAGTTATAGGACACTAGATTAGAAATAATGGTCATATTAATATTCTGCGCATAGTTCTCATGAATGTACTGGATCGCCTTCTTCATTTCTTTATTATCGATCTGCACGGATTTCAAGGTTTGGAGGTTGCCATCCAGCAGCAGGAATAAGCTCTCTACTTCACGGTAATAGTCTTGGAAACAGCTGAACTGATATAAATCGCTAACCTTGCTGTACTGTTGGAGTATTTCTGATGATTCTTCTTTACCATAAGATTGCTTGGTTTGATCAAATACAATTTCGTTCAAGGCTCTGCTGATTTCCTCAAGATACCCGATATTCTTCGGGCTAATATCCGCAGCGTCTAATATCTCATGCAGCAGGCCCAGCATCTCCTTCTCCCGCCCTGAACCCAGCATATTCGCAACCCTTTTGATTGTATCTGCCGGCACCTGATAGCCGTTATCCTTAAGGCAAACCTCTTCGAATGTTACGATACCGGGTGCGGGCAGCATGAAAGTATGCTTCAAAGAAACAGCCGCCTCCTCATAAGCAGAGTACAGCTTCTCCATCCCGTAATTCAGCCCGCTTACGGCGATGTTCAGGTGAGAATCTGCCTGCATCAGCAGTCCGGTTACTATCCGGGCAGCATGCATCCCTTCCGTCAGGATAACAGCCTGCGTATTCCGGCCAAAAAAACGTACAAAGCGAAAATGAAATGCAGGCTGAAGCTGTTCTATTAACGCATGGATCTGCGCCTTAAAGGTAACCGTCCCTAGTGCCTGCAAATCTCCCGCATATTTAATCATCACTGCATGAAAACCTTGATCCATCCAGTTCAGCTCCAGCTGGGTCAGCCGCTCTCTAACCTCTTCCGCCTCCGCTGATGGATAGCCCGCGTAGTAATTCAGCTGGCTCTCCATGTACTCCTCCCGCTGCTCAGAGGACGCGGACAGTGCATCTATCACTTCTTCTCTTCGTCCAAGCTCCTCTTCAGCGCGCTTAATTGCAGCAGCCAATTCCTCGCGGATCACCGGTTTGAGCAGATATTCCTTCACTTCATAGCGGATAGCCGCTTTGGCATAAGAGAAATCATCATAGCCGCTGACTATTACAATTACAGGCTTCAGATGGAAGTCTTGAATCGATTTTATTAATCCGATCCCATCCATCTCCGGCATACGAATATCTGTAATCAGAAGGTCTATATGCACAGCTTTCAGTATATCCAGCGCCTCAAAAGCATCGCAAGCCAAGTGAATGTCATATACATCTGCATATTCCCGCTCAATCATGGCCTGAAGCCCGCGGCGGATATTCTTTTCATCATCCACAATCAGGAGCTTTCTCATATAATCTGCGTTCCTCCTCTACCTGATGTTAATAAAGGCAGTTTAACTGTCACTTGGGTATAGCTCCCCCGCTTGCTCTCTATCTGGAGTCCATGTTCATTACCGTACACCATCTGAATCCGCTGATTCACATTTCTCAGCCCGATGCCGCTGCCCTTATTCAGCTCCGTTGTTTCCGCCGTCTCCCGGGGCAATGCATTAAATTCCTCTTCACTCATAATCAGCTTACGATTCAGCTCCTGCAGCTTATCCTCTGCAATTCCGATACCATTGTCAGTCACCTCAATATAGAAGAAACCCCCGTCTTCAAAAGCATGGATAGCCACAATCAGGCCGTCACTTTTCATCAGAGCGGAATAAACCCCGTGCTTCAAGGCATTCTCCACAATAGGCTGCAGCGACATCTTCAATATCTCGTGATCCCAAAATCTGTCCTCCACCTCAATCTCCAGTTTCAGCTTCTCATCATAACGGATGCTCATAATTGCTATGTAATGCTGAATATGCCCCATTTCATCTCTCAGCTGCACCCGGTCACCTGTCCATCGGAGATTGTAACGCATCATACTGCCCAGGGAAGTGAGCGCATCCGATACTACATACTGTCCCTCAACCTCTGCAAGCATCTTCAAATTCTCCAGGGTGTTGTATAAAAAATGGGCATCAATCTGATTGTGCAACGCCTGGAGCTCGGCTTCTTTCGTAGCTGCGCTGCGCTTCACCGCATCGGCGATCATTCCATTGATCGTATTCAGCATCTGCCGGAAATGGTGGGCCAGCTCTCCGATCTCATCGCCGCCTGTGACATCAATGTCTACGCCAAAGTCACCGCCGCGCACTTGTTTCATGGAGTCCCGCAGAATATTCAGTTTGTTCAGTATGATGGACTGCATGAAGAAGGTTGTAATTGCCAGAAGCATCAGCAGGAATAGAATAACCACAATAACGGTGTTTCGGGTGTGATCTATCTTGGAATATGTAGTGTGTAATGAAATCACATTGATAAGCTCTGCATTTATTTTATCGATAGGTTCAACAAGGTATAGGAAATCCTCCCCCTTGTGGGAGAGCAGCAATGATGACTTGCCTGCCTGCTTGTACTTAGCGACGGCCTGCTGAATATCTGCTTCATCCAATCCCGGTAGCGGGTCTGTGCTGTTGGCATGCAGGTTGCCCTGCTGATCAAGTATGTAGAACCGGGAGTCCCGGTCACTGCTGTTGTTATAAGCTTTTTTGAAGAAATTCCCGATGGGCATATCGACTTTGACGATTCCAAGATGCTGGAAGAGATTCTGGCTGTTCATTTGATTAACTCCCGCCATCAAGGAGACTATAGAGCTTGAGCTTGGGTTCACAGCATCGTTGCTGTCCTGTAATATTGCATCTTCAGGTTGAATCTCCCATAGAATTTTTCCATTTTGATTCAGCATTTTAGTATAAAATGGCTTGTCCTTAATCCTTTCTTCATGATAAATGATCGGCCAGAGCTCACTAATCCATGGATTGTTCACGAAAAAGTGAATATTGGCGATATCCGAATTATTGAACAACACGGTTTGTAAATAGGTGAAGGAGTATTCCTGAAACCGCTTGATATCGTTCAACCCGGGCTCCGATTCAACAGTTACATACTCCCTCAGCTGCCGATCCGAAACCAGTAATCCGATTGACTGCTCCATCACTCCAATCCTGCTCATAATTTCTTGTTTCTCATTATCGGTCTGGTAACGGTTCTCCTTGATGATGTCTTTGATCGTATTCTGATAGAACCCGGTAAACAAATAGTTCGAGATTACAATAACCGGAACCAAAATAATCACGATATAAGCCCCAATCAGCTTAATTTGAATGGATAGATCAGCAAGCCACCTCTTAAGCTGCTCTGCTGTGCTCCTAACCCTGGCCATCTCCCGCCCCTTTTCTTCCAACCGCTTCTGTTCTCTCAATTATATTTGATCATGTTTGAATTCATAAGGCAGCAAATTTCAGTCAGGGTTGCAGAATTTTAGTTATTTGTCTCAATCGCTGCTGATTGATTTGGATTCGAACTATATTCCATAGCAAAAAAGCCGGCTCCCGTTATAGGCAGCCAGCCTCTTTTATTGAATAGCCTTCTCTTTATGGGGTTAACCCCCTGGTGAAGGTCTGTACACTCTCCTTAATGAATGTCTCAATTGAGATTGTACCAATATCCAGGTTGTTGGCGAAAACCCCGTAATTCATCGAGATGAAGGAATAGGCCTGAATCTCCGGATTGACATCGGTCAGCTTCCCCTTGCCGGCCATCACCGTGAAATAATTCGTCAAAATACTTATAAATTGTCTGGGATGCTTCAATGTTCTTTCACTGAACCCCGGCAAATTATCCGCTTCCTTCACGCTGATCATGATCATCTTCCGGTTGCGGTTCATGATTTCATGGTAGGTCCGGCTGATCAGCAGCAAGTCTGCCTGCAAATCCCAGATTAGCTTTTCATCAAACAGCCTGGTCATTTCTTCAGCATAATGAAAGCGGTCAAAGGCAGCCTCGAGCAGATTCTGTTTACTTCCAAAGTGGCGGAACAATGTTTTCTCACTGAATCCGGCTGCGGCAGCTATTTCCTGGGTAGTTACCCCTTTATACCCCTTGCTTGCAATTAAATCGATTGCTGCGAGCAGCAATTTGTCACTGTTGCTTATACTGCTGTCTTCGCTCACTTAATCCACCTCCGCTTTGTATTTTAGCACTGCGCCCGAATTGAAGGAAGAAGAGCAAGACCATTACAGCAACCAATAACGCGAGCGCCAGGAAAATATTGCTGTATACGAAGGCAGTGCTATTGTGCGGGAACGGGTTCAGATGAATAGCAGTTGTGCCCATATCAAGGATCTTCCCGAAGACAGCGGCAGAGACCGCCCCGGCAATGAAATTAAACATGGACAAGAGGCCCATCCCAATTCCGATCTGCTCCTTCGGCAGCGTCCGTGAAACGGTGTTCGTCAAAGCAATCTGCATCAAAGATTGACCGAGCACACTGAAGATAAGAAAGACCGAGATAAAGACCGGTGACATCCCCACAACAGAAGACAAGCATAAGAAACCAAAGATAAGAATGCTGGCCGCTGTATATAGAAGAAAAGGATTGCCTTTCTCATCCGCCAGCTTGCCCCCTTTGCGTCCCATAAATGCAGTGACAAGAGCCGACGGCAGCATAATGATCCCCGTAACGGCTGGTGAGACCTGGTTTACCTGGGATAACATTTGAGGTGTAGTGAACGGAGTCCCGAAGCCTATAGCCGCCGTTACAAAGTATATTGCTAAACCGAAGGTAAACGGTCTGTTGCGGAACACAGCAGGTTTGACGAACGGATCAGCAGCATAGCGGATACGCACCATGAACAGGATCAGCATAACAACCCCTGTCACAGCATACCCCTTCCCTCCGTTAGTCAACGCAAGCAATAAGGCAGCAATCGTTCCTGCCAACAGAACTCCGCCGATGAAGTCGATTGTGCTGTCTTTCCCTTTCTCATCATCCAGATATTTGCGGTACAACGGCAGTGTAAACAGCGACAGTAGAGGAATCACAAACAGCACCTGCCAGTTCCAGGCAGTGGACACGAAGCCGGCAATAATCGGGCCTAGTGCAGCGCCAAGAGATGTCCCGATTACGTTGGTGCCTAACATCCGCCCGCGCTTTTCCGGTGCAAAATAACGGATGGGAATGATCATGGCCAGCGCAGGAATGACCGATGCTCCAACAGCCTGCAGAATACGGGCGGCGATCATCATCCAATACTCGGTAGCAAGTAGCCCCACTATGGAGCCGGCAGAAAGGAACAACAGCCCGAACGTCAGCAGATTCTTCAAGCTGTATTTGTCCGTCAGTTTGCCGAAGGTCACTGTGCCAATAGCGTATACGATTAAATAACCGGTCACGATCCAGCTCACTTGCGATGGGGATAGCTGAAACTGTCTGCTGATCACCGGAAGAACCACATTAAACATCGTTCCATTCATCACGGAGATGATCAGTGTAAAAACAAGAATACGCATTAATGGCATACCATGATTGGTCCGCATACTATCCTTTGATTGAACGTTATCGTCCATTACATTCATTCGCCTCGTTTCTATTCTTACTAATGACTGTCAGTACTTACTGACATTCAAATAGATCATAGCTTACTTTTTTATAAATTGTCAACGGATAGCGGCTAATTCAAGAATATCAACTTAAAAAGGCATACGATGGAATCATCGCATGCCTTCGCACAGTAACTGTTATTCTGCCGGGACAGCAGACACCTGTTCACTTGTGACAGGCCTTCTGGATGGCAGTTTTAATAGAAGAGAAACCAGGAATCCCAGGAAAATAATTGACCCCAACATCCCGAAGGAAAGCGGGTAGTTCTCCGTCTTTAATAATTTCAGGGCTAACAGGGGTCCTGTGCTGGCGCCTAAGAACAGAATAAAGGCGTTGAATGAAATTGCCGATCCGCGCGCACTCCCGCCCAGCTGGCTGACGATGGAAATGACCACGGGAGTTACCAGGGCAATCCCCGCCACAAAAATAACACTCATCAGGATAATAACCGGCAGGCCCGGGTTTAAGCCTAAGGCAAGCAGCCCTGCTGAAGCTAGAGCTAATCCGCCCCGCAGAACAGCAGCCATCCCCAGCCGCCCGGCAATTCTTCCCGAGAAGGGTGACAACAGCATTCCGGCGATGCCCGCTGCACGAATCGAAAGGATTGCCTGTGCGGAGAGTCCAAACTTGGCTGAGCTTAGGTAACTTCCTAATACGGTATACATCCCGACCAAGGATAACAACAGCACAAAAGTTATGGCAAAAGCCAGCAGCAGCTGTGTTTGTTTGAGCAGCCCGGCCATCTGCTTGAACTTTAGCAGCACATTTTCTTTCGGGCGGTGCAATTCATCCTTCGGGAGAAAACGAATGACAATGACTGCCGTAATCCCGTACACCCCTCCGAGAATGAAGAAAATTTCGTGCCAGCCCCAATATTCGTTAACCAGCCCGCTGAACACCTGGCCTACGATCCCTGCCATCAGCAGCCCGGAGCTTATGAAACCGAGAGCTGTAAGTCTTTTATGGGGAGGAAACATTTCCCCGGCATACACGAGTGAAATCGGCGCGAATGCAGCAGCAATAAGCCCCTGAACCCCTCTGAGGACAATAAGCCCGTAGAAGCTATCCACAAATCCGATCGCAACGGTGACTAAAGTTAACCCGATAATACTTGCCGCCAGGAATATTTTACGTCCGTATCTGTCAGAGAACGGCCCGTAGAGCAGACAGCCCAGCGCATAACAGAGTGAGAACGAGCTTCCGATCCAGGCGGCCTCACCCGGGCTGATCTGAAAGGCCTGCGTAAATACATCGGCCAAAGGAATTGTGATGTACATGCTGGTTAAGATGACTAATCCGCACCAGAATAAAATGACCGTCATTAAAGAGTAGCTTGAATTGCCGCTCTGCTTGCTTATCGTCTGATTCATGAAGTAGAGTTCCCCCGGTTTAATAATATTTTTAATTTGCCGCAGCAGCAGCGATTCCATTCATCACATGGATCAACAGATCGTTGATGTAATCCTCATCCGGGATTTTTTTATAGATCAGAATCTGAAAGTAAATAGGACCATAGAGCAGATCCAGGACGACATCCAGGTTAAGCGCCGACTTCACTTCACCTTTATCGATGGCTGCCTGAAGCGCTTGTTTGGCTGTATTTCGCTTGGTGATTAAGAATAGGGTGTAAAAATCTTTGGCAATCCCATCATTCTCCGTAACGATGGTTAAGGTGGACTTCCCGATCGGGCTGTTCAGAATACGCGCCAAAGCTTCAAGCTGCTGCCTGAAGTTATCCTGAACCGGTTTATCGGCGTCAAAATCAAACTCGGATTCCGCGGTCATAAGAAACGCATCCAGTACAAGACGCGCTTTATTGTTCCACCATCTGTAAATGGTTGATTTGCCTACTCCGGCCTGTGACGCCACTGCCTCAATAGTTAAAGAGGAATAATTGTTTGCAGCGAGCATCTCAATTGTCGCCTCCAGAATCCCCTGTTTGCTGCGGGCTTCTTTGTGCTTCACATTTATGTGTATGTCCTTGTTCAATGGTTCACCCCCCTGAATCGCTGTTATTGCCTATGAATAAACGATACGATACGTTTCGTTATATTATCTAATAAAAATTCATATTTGTAAATTTAAAATAATATTCATGAGGAGTAGATTAGCCTGCTGAGCGCAAACGAACGCGTCCTCCCGCAGAGCTATCCGGACTCAGATTACCTTATTTCGCGGAAAAACCTGTTTCACTGCCTGTCGCGGACTCAGGAGCCGTTATATTGCTCTCTCGGGCTTAAAATGAGGGAAGCCGGGTCCGATAAGTGCATCTGAGTCCGCATAGCCCGCTGAGAGGCTTGATCTGTTAAAATAACGGCTATCCAGTCCGCATAGATACTACCGCTGATGGACCGCCGGAGTGTGACGGGCGCCATACACAAAAAGAGATGCCCCGGCCAGCCATGCAACGGCTCGGAGGACACCTCTGATTACTCTGATTACTCTGGTTACTCTGGTTACTCTATTAAGCTACACCGGTTAAATTCTGTTCTACAGCAGCAGGAATATTATATCCACTTATCTGCCAGCTTCCTCCTCAATCCAGACGGACATTTCACCAGCTCCGCGGTTGGCCCAGGCAAAGTAAGGGATGAATTTCAGCTGCACTTCCCGGCCAGTCCAGGATGCTCCGCACCTGTACAATCCCTCCGCTGGCCACTCTCCTTCCGGCTGTGCCCTGATCCCCGGGAAGCTCAGCGTCTGAATGCCCTCCGGAAATCCCGGTTCTTCGGCAAGAGTATAGGCTTGCCCGGCAGGCAGGCGCAGCTGGTACAGCCGCTTTCCGTTATCTGCCTCCTCCAGACAATAGACGAACGGACCGCGCTGGAGTGCGACTTTGGAGAAAATCTGGCGGATATGCGGATGCCCCTTCATCCGGCGCACAGGCATCGCGAAGCACACCTCAAGGTCATCGCCAGGCGCCCAGCTGCGGGTGAGATGAATATACCCGTCAGCACTTCCGCCGCTGTATGTACGGGCCTGGCCTTGTATGGATACTATCGCCTCATTACTCCAATCCGGCATGCGCAGGGCGATGGTGAATTCACGCTCCTGCTCCGGATCGACCACAAAGCGGACCTTGCCATCCGTGACGTAACTGGAATGCTGTTCGAGCCTTAACGGCAGCCCGTTCACCACCGTTTCCAGCTGCCCGCCGATATAGAGCTCCACGTATAAGGTATCCCCTTGCGCAGAATACATGTAATCTCCCAGCGAAGCCAGCAGACGCGCGACATTGGGCGGGCAGCAGGCGCAGGTGAACCAGCCCTGGCGCTCTGCTTGTATATGCTTATAATTCTTGTTCTTGCCCAGGACCTCCGGGTACACCTCCAGCGGATTCACATAGAAGAACTTGGTCCCATCCAGCGACATGCCGCTGATTACGGTATTGTAGAGGGCTCTCTCCAGCACATCCGCATATTTGCGGTGATGATCCAGGGCCAGCATACGCCGGGCAAAAAAGATCAGCCCTACAGATGCACAGGTCTCGGCATAAGCCAGATCAGGCGGTAAATCATAATCGGCCGTAAAGGATTCCCCTTGTTCCATGGACCCGATGCCGCCCGTAATATACATCCTTCTATTCACAATGTTATCCCACAGCTTCCGGCAGGCGGCAAGCAGTCCCGCGTCCTTCGTCTCTAGGGCGATATCAGCCATCGCCGTACACATATAGACCAGGCGGACCGCATGTCCCTCTGCAGTGGCCTGCTCCCTGACCGGAACATGGGATTGGTTGTAGAGGGGATCATGCACCATGTCGAGTTCCGGGAAATGCAAGGTACGGCCGCGCCGCTCCCATTCCTCTTCGAAATAAGATGGCTGCTGCCCCCGCTGCTCCAGGAAATAACGCCCCAGCTCCAGATACTTCTTATCCCCTGTAGCATGGAATAATTTCACGAGTGCCAGCTCGATCTCCTGATGCCCGTCATACCCGTGCAGCTTGCCGGGTCCGGTTCCGAATACGGAAGCTATGTAATCGGCATAGCGGCTGACCGCATCCAGCAGCTTTCTTTTCCCCGTAGCCCGGTAGTAAGCTGTTGCCGCTTCAATCAGATGTCCGGCGCAATATAATTCATGGCATTCCGCCAGATTGCTCCATTCCTGCCCCGGTTCCTTCAGCAGAAAGTAGGTGTTCAGATAGCCATCAGCCCGCTGGGCGGCAATCAGGAGTTCAATCACCTCATCGGCAATGTCCTCAAGCGCGGAATCCCGCCGGGTCTCCAGCAGATAAGCAACCGCTTCGAGCCATTTGCCGACATCGCTGTCCTGAAAGACCATTCCGTTGAACCCGCCCTCCTCCCGTCCGGCAGCAATCTTGAAATTGCGGATCGCATGGCTGGGAACAGCCCCCTCAATACGGTCATTCAGCGCTTCCCACTGATAAGGAACCATAACTTCGCGGACCAGACGGATATATTCGGACCAGAACACATCTTGGATCTGAACCTTGCCGGATGCGGCTGTAGTGATTTCATTCATTATATGGAACGCCCCTCTCAGGATTCATCAATTATTGCCGAGCCCTTTCCTTTCATCTTTCCAACTTTAAAGAAAGCGCTTTATTAATAATAATACATGTTGTATCATGAGAAAAAACGAGGATTTCCAACCTTATTTTTCATCATTTCAACCTACTGGAGGCTTATCAAATGCTCTCACCGATACTCCATTTCATTTCCCCGCCGATTCCTTACTTCATAGATTGCGGACACGCCACTTATACGGCTGGTGATTATCACATCGACCGCAACTGCATCGGGGTATTCGATTTGATTGTTGTGCTGAAGGGAACCCTGCCGGTCGTTGAGGACGGGAAGGAGTGGCAGCTGAAGGAAGGCGAGATCCTCATTCTCCGTCCGGACGGGCATCATTACGGCAGCGCTCCCTGCACCGGGGATACGAAGATTATCTGGATACATTTCCAGACCTTTGGCAGCTGGAAGGAATGTGAGAGCATGGATGAATGTCTCGACAACCAGAGTGCCTTAATTGAGAGCCATAAGCAGAAGGCCTACCTCAATCATGCCGATGTCTGTTCCATTTACATCCCCAAGCATATGAAGATTACAGCCAAGGCAATGGAGGTGCTGAACCTGTTCTTCGAGCAGGAGCATGAGCCGCAGTCCCTGCGGAACTGGAAGCGCCAGGCTTCCTTTCAGTCCTTCCTCCAGCATCTGGACCGTGACCTCGCCTCCCCCTCTGATGCTACCGCCATCCAGCTTGCCGAACGCATTGAGCTCTATATCCGCCGCAACTATACCCAGGATATCAACAATCCGCTGCTGCAGAAGGAATTGAATTACCACTCCAACTATCTGGCCAAAAGCATGCTGAAAGCCTACGGCATGACGCCTATGGCTTATCTCCAGAACTACCGGGTCGAGCAATCGAAACGTCTGCTGCTGCAGACCTCCTGGTCTGTGACCCGGATTGCCGAGGAGGTCGGCTTCCATCATGTCTCCCATTTCTCTTCCTGCTTCTCCAAGAAGGAAGGCCTGTCACCGTCAGACTTCCGCAGCAGGTTTATCCGGAAACGCTGAGCGTGCACAGACGGCCCCATTCCAGGACAGCCGTTCAGTCCGCCTCATAAACACCAAAGAGGGAGTCCCCTATCTCAAGGGTTCTCCCTCTTTGCGATGTGCGTTTCTCCTGGAAGACTTCCGTAGATCAGCTTACAGGCACTTCAGGTGTTACCGGTGCTTCAGGTGTCACAGGAACCTCAGGTGCACCTGGATCAGGAGCACTGCTATCCGGCAGCGGAGTGACTTCGCCGTCCTGCTGCTGTCCATCCGCTTCGTCAAGCGGCGGCAGGGCAAGCCCGGAATCCGGCTGCAGCGCATCCAGTTCCTCCAGGGAAGCGGAAGCCGACAGCGCAGGCATCGTCCCTCCGAAGAGTGCGGTAATCTCGGAAGCACTGAGGGCACGGTTGAAGATGATGAAATCATCGACAGCGCCGTTCAGATTAGGATCACCGTATTGTGATCTGCCGATATAATTCTGCGTGGTATTGCCCAGGCTGGAAGGCTTCAGTGTCATGCTTGTATTGACGGCAACCTGTACGCCGTCCAGGTAGAGACGGCCTGTCGTGCCGGACAGGCTCACAACGACATGCTTCCATGCTCCGGTGGCCAGCGGTGCAGTTGCTGTAAGCTGCTGCTCGGTGCTGTTGCCGCCGGTGGTGATGGCAAAGCGCATCCCCCCGCCGCCAATCTGGGGCGCCAGGAACATATTAGCGGTTGTTCCTGTGCCGAAATCAAAGATTCGCGCCCAGTCACTATTAGCCGTAATCTTGACCCAGGCGGAGATCGTAAAGTCGTTCAGCTGGCTGACCACGCCTGCCGGCAGTGAGGCATAAGCGCTGGTTCCGCTTAGGTTCAGCGCATTGCCTGCACCTGTGCGGCCGGTAACCCAGGTGGAGGTTCCGGTCAGTGCCGCATGGTTCAAGCCGTAAGAGGAATCCGTAACCGTTGTTCCAGAGGACTGGTTCATGTTGTAGTTGACAACGATGGAGGAGACCGGGGTGGCAGTTCCCTGCTGGATCTTCACCTCATAGGAAGACCCCGTGCCGATATTCAGGCTGGCGGTTGCAGTCTGCCCGTTCACTGCCGTGAAGCTGCCGGATGCCACATTGTTCACCGTTACGTTATAAGTTCCGGGGGCAAATCCGTTAAAGGCCACCTTCGTAACATGTGCGGTCCCCGGTGTTGCATTGCTGAGCGTGAAGCTGGCACTGGTCTTCGCCTTAGCGACGGTTGCCAGAGTGTATTTGTCCCGCTCCAGGCTCATGCCCCATTTCTCAGTGATCAGATTCAGGCGCTGGTATACGCCGTCCTTAGGGGTGACGATGTAGTTCCCGCCGCTCTCCGTAACCTCGCAGCCGTAGCCGTACAGCCCGAAGATCGGGTCCACTGCCACATCGGAGCTAAGCAGCTTGATCGCGCCGAACAGGCCGAGATCCGCTTCGCCGGACATGCCGCGCCAGCCATTGAACAGCGGTCCGCCGTCAAGGCCCAGTGCGCCGTTGTTGCCCTTCATCGCCTGATACGTCCACGATACGGCCCCGATATCTGCCGGATCAGAGCTGATCTGTCCGGAGTTAATCGCGGTCAGATTCGCGAGCTTGGCGGCATAGGTTAAACGCTGCTCAACTTCCGGAGTGGCGGAATTATTGCGCACCCAGTCATCCATAGCCGTTCCGGCAAGCGCTGCGGTGTATTGGAACTGCCACCAGGGCTCCCCGTTGATCGTTACCGGATCGGAGTAGAAATACCATACCGGCATTTTTCCGCGGACGGCACGGGTTTTGGTGTTGATTTTACTCTTAATCGTATTGTTGTTGTTCATCTTCGCCAGCATATACACGGCTTCTTCGCCGGTATTGTCATAGTTGTATTCCGAGCCGTAAGGATAGGTTGTACTGGCAAAGTTGTTGTATTTGGTATTCATTTTCGCAATGATATCGTTGGCCTGTGCGGTATAGCCCTCAGTCTGCAGGGCTTTGATGATTTCCGGAGTAGTCACCTCTCCCATCAGGCCCGTATTCCAGTTGTAGGCTACAGGACCATCATAGAGCGCTTTCATAATGTTGTATGCCCGCAGCAGATAGGTACTGCTGGGCTGTGCATAGGTGATCAGGCCGGGGTACAGCTTGGAAATCTTGTACATGCTGAAATACGTATTGTAGATATGCGGGTAAGCGTACCCCCGGTAGGTCGGTGTGGTGTTCGGCGCGGCCATGAGGAAGTCAGGCACCAGGTAATCGGTATGATGGCCGGCCATCAGGTTCGTCCAGATTGTGGTCTCCAGATACTGGTCGAGTGCGGTGATCTCTGAGGTTACCGGCTTCTGGACATTCTTCTCGGCGAGGAATTGGGCATGTGTATAACCCCAGTCATCCCCCCAGCCCCAGTACCCGGCAAAATTATTGCGTTTCGTATTAGTCTGCATCATCCAGTCGTCGAACGCCTTGTCCCGGATATCTCCCGGCACGTTCCACTGCTGATTGTTCACCATGAAGGTGGCATGGCGCTGGAGCGCCGTATCTACCGGTTCAATGGCGTAGAACTGCAGGGTCGTCTTTTCTCCGCTGCCATAATTGACTGTGATATTGTTAGGGCCCAGATGATTCATCTGCAGGGAGTACAGCTTGTGATCCCCTGCCGTTGTTCCAAGGGAAGTCACCGTCGTTTCGGACGGATACTGCGCAGTTACGGAAGTGATAGTCTTGGACGTGCGGAGGTCGAATTTGGCCGTCTGGTTAGTTGGCACGACTAAGCTCGGTACTACCGTGGTATCAATCAGCCCTTCCGAGTACAGCCGGTCCTTGGTGGCCTGCTCACTGGCTGATTTGAAGAATTTGAAGGCATAGGTTTTGCTTGCTCCCGGGGCAAGTGTCAGGCTGCTGTTCGGCAGGTAGCCGCGCCCCGTACTCTTGATTACATTGGAGTGGATGTAGTAGACCGAGAGGCCTTCCACCCAGCCGCCCTGATCGCCCGCCCATTTGCTGCCCGCATGATCCTGGATGCGCCAGTTATCCATGTACTCGAAGCCTGCGCCGGTGGTGGCATCCGGCACCAGCAGTAGGGAAGGGCCGATGCCGCTTGGGCGCTGTGCAGTCACATAGGAGCTGTTATTACCGATGAAGGATTGGGTGACTACTCTGGATTCATAAATCTGCTCATTTCCTCCGCCGGTCCAGAATTCGTTGAAGGGCAGCGGCAGGCCGAAATCACCGATCTCCAGAGTCTGTGTGCTGGTGTTGGTCACTTGAATCTGCCAGAGCAAGTAATCGCTTACAAGAGAATAGCTTTCATTCACCCGGAAATTACGGATACCTTCGGCATTTGCGGAATTCTGGTAGATGATATTGACCGTACTGCCGGTCTGGCTCTGCGTGCGGCCGTCGGCTGATTTATTGGTTAAAGCTTTGGTCCAGGCGCCGTTGTTCAGCCGGTAAGTGAACATCAGCTCTCCGAGCCACTGGTGGTCTGCCGTATTCTGGTTGGGGGCATTGGTGGCATTCATGACATAGTTGGTGGGGAAGTTATCTCCGGTCAGCTTCAGGCTGGTGATATCGCCGTTGGTACCGGTACTGACCTGAAAATTGCTGTTCGACAGATCATAAGCAAAGGCGGGCTGGGCAAACCACAGTAAACTTAAGGCTGCTGTAGTGAATACGGCGCTTAGCAGCGTCCTTTTCACGAATGGGGATTTCATTCTTCCCGGCATTGCGGTTCCTCCTTGAAAAGCGGAATGTACAGTATGTCTCTTCCTCCACTTTACTGGAATTCCTATATGAATCTTCGAATCTGTGCGCTGCTCCCCCCTCCCGGCCAGGCCTTGCACCCGTTGTGGTATTTCAAAATTATAGTAATTCACCTACAATAATACATGCTATCCGGCGAAAAAAAATCGCGGATTACAACCTCATTTTTAACCATTACAACCTGCTTCACAGGGAATGAAGACCGTTAACGTGGTTACCGCTCCCACCCTCCGACTGAATCTGCAGTCAGGGAGAACCGCTGAATTCTCCAAATTCCATAAATGAAGACAATAAAAACCAAACAGATTACATATATTGGTTTACAGTTTGCAGATATACTCTAATGTAAGCGTTAACAATTATGGACTGACGGAGGGGATTGTATTCGTGTATACCCGTATCATCACCCTGATGAACAATCTGAAGCTCAGGACCAAGCTCTTTCTATCCTTTGGCTGTGTTGTCCTGATTCCGGTGCTGATTGTGGGGGTGTTCCTGACAAGTGAACTGCGGAATATGGCTCTGGATAACGCACTGGAGCAGATTACAGCCAATGTAGACCGGGTGAAAAAAAGAACCGGCGAGATGCTGAATGTCCCGCTTGATATCGCTTACCGGCTGTCCAATGACAGCCGGCTGGAGGAGGCCGCCAACCACCGTTATGAATCGGTCTACGACGTAGTACAGGCCTATTGGGACTATCCGGACTTCCGGGAATTCGTCCGGCTATACAAAGAAATCTCGAGCATCCGGCTGTACATTGACAACCCGACGGTGCTGGACAACTGGGAGTTCCTCCAGGCAGATGCTGCAGTAACGCAGGAATCCTGGTATCAGACCGCCCTTGCCCAGAAAGGGCTGGTCTGCTGGAATTATATCCGCGACAACCGTAACGGCAAGTATTATCTCAGCCTGATCCGCAAGATCGATTTCCTGAAGCAGCGGACGACCGGCGTGCTGATTGTGAATGTGAATACGGAGAGGCTCAACTCCATTCTGGATCAGGAGACCTTCGAGACAATTATCGTTGATGAGAACGACAACATTGTTGCCTCGAACCGTGCAGATACGCTGGGCAAGACGCTGGAGGACATCGACTTCAAACCGCTGTCTCCCCTTCCCGGACAAGGGCCGGCCGATGTAAGGATTGACGGCAAGCCCTCCAAAATGCTGATCGATGACTGGCATCCCGGGGGCAGCCTGAACAGCCTGCGGATTATCTCCATCTTCTCGGTAGAGAGCATCGTGGGTGAGCCCAACCGGATTATCTCACTGGCGTCTATGGTTATTATCTCGGCCCTGATTCTGGCAATTATCCTGATCTACTACTTCTCACGGCTGCTCACTGGACGCATGCTGCACTTAAGCAAGCATATCTCCAAGGTCGCGTCCGGGAATCTGGAGGCGAGGCTGGTGATAGACGGCAAGGATGAGATCGGCCAGCTGGCAAGGCAGTTCAATCATATGGTAAGGAATATTAACGATCTGATGAGCGAGGTGCAGGAATCGAACCGCCAGAAGAACGCCACCCTGCTGAAGCAGAATGAGATTAAATTCAAGATGATGGCCAGCCAGATCAACCCTCATTTCCTGTTCAACGCCCTGGAATCGATCCGGATGAAAGCCCATTCCCGGGGCCAGACCGACATCTCCCAAGTGGTAAGGCTGCTGGGTAAGATGATGCGCAAGAATCTGGAGGTCGGCAATGGGAGAATAGCGCTGCATAGTGAGCTGGAGACCGTAAGCTGCTATCTGATCATCCAGAAATTCCGCTATAATGACCGGCTCGCCTATGAGCTGTATGTAGATCCGGCAGCGAATGCCGTACAAATACCGCCGCTGATTATTCAACCGCTGGTAGAGAACTGTGTCATTCACGGACTGGAAAACCGGATGGACGGCGGAATGGTCAGAGTAGACATCAGGGTCGAGAATGCACTGCTCAAGGTTGAGGTATCTGATAACGGAATAGGGATCTCAGCTGCCCGGATCGCTGAAATCCGGCAAATGCTGGACAACAAGGATGATTATGAAACCAATAATATCGGAATGCGCAATATCCACCTGCGTCTTCAGCTGACCTATGGCCCGGAATGCGGCTTGAAGTTGGCCAGTCAGAGCGGATACGGCACGCAGATCAGCTTCGCCATCCCCCTAAGGAGTGATTCCTATGTATAGTGTATTAATTGTTGATGATGAATTGTCTATCCGTGAAGGACTTGTCACGCTGCTGGACTGGGAGAGCCTTGGCTACCGGGTGGTAGATACGGCGGCCAACGCGATTGAAGCGCGGCATAAGGTTGAGCTGTATTCCCCGGATCTGATGATTATCGATATCCGCATGCCCGGGAAGGACGGACTGGAGCTGATCCGGGAGCTGCGGGAGGATGAGGCGGATATGCATATGATCATCCTGAGCGGCTATGCCGACTTCAGCTATGCCAAGCGTGCGCTGTCTTACGGCATCGATAACTATCTGCTTAAGCCTGTCGATGAAGATGAACTGCAGCAGTATCTGTCCAGCCTGTCTGACGTGCTGAATGCACGGACTATAGACCGCAGGAATCATGCCGCCGTCAAGGTATGGAGCCGGGAGATGCTCGTCCAGTCCCTGCTGATGGAGAGCCGCCTGCACCCAGCAGCGCCTGCACTGATGGACCCGGCACTGGAATCCGGCCTGCTCTGGGATTCCTATCAGGTAGTCCTGATCCGGCTGCTGCTCCAGGATCATGCGGATAACGGCCCTTCCACCGCCGTCAAGGCCAGGCTGACGGCAAGCTTCGAGAACAACAGCTGGGGCATCGTCTTCTCGCTGGATTCTTATCTGGGCGTGCTGCTGCAGCCCTCTTACCAGAAGGAGCTGGTCCGCAAATTAATCGTGCAGAATATCCGCGAAGCATCCGCCGCCGAGGGACTGGAATGTATTATTACCGCCGGAGACATGGTGGACAGCCTGGAAGAGCTCTCCGTCTCCCATCAATCGGCGCTGGCCCGGATGAAGGATCATTTCTTCTATGATGAGCCGGGGATGATCGGTCCGGACTCGCTGAAGATGAAGACGGGACTTCCGGCTAAGCTCCCGGATGCGGAGAGCAGCCTCGCACCGGTGATGGACCGGCTGTATTTTGCCATGGATACCGGGAACCTCACCGTGATCCCTTCCCTGATCCAGGAAGCCGGGGATATCATGAGTGCCGCAGGCTTATCGGAGATGGCTGTGAAATCCTATTACGTCCGGACGGTTTCGGCACTTTTCAATAAGCTCTCTCTGGAATTCAAGGAGCTGGGCCAGGCGCAGAGCCGGGTGGACGGGCAAATCCAGCAAATCTACAGGCATACCTCACTTCCCCAATTACAGCGCTATATCACGGATCTGCTGGAGCAATATGCAGGCGGAATTATCCGCGATGAGATGGATGTATTAATGAAGCGGATGCTGGACCTCATTCACCGCCATTATGACGAGAATCTGAAGCTGGAAACCCTGGCTGATGTGTTCTCTTACAGCAGTGCGTACCTCGGCAAGCTGTTCAAGAGCAGTACGGGTAGCTCCTTCAACAGCTATCTGGACAATGTACGCATCGGGAGAGCCAAGGAACTGCTGGACCAGGGCTGCAAAATCCATCAGGCCGCAAGCGAAGTCGGGTTCAGCGATGTGGATTATTTCCGTGAGAAGTTCAAAAAAATCACAGGCCTCTCCCCCTCCGTCTACCGCCGGAAGGATTCACTGCAGGAGGATGATTTTTCAGAAAGCGCTTACGAAAAGAACTGATTTCCCCCTGTTTTCCCGCTTAAATCTTCGGGTGTTTCCCCGTTTCCCGGAAGATTATGATAAAGCCATATCGAAGGAGGGACATAAATGAAAGCGATTACCCCCGCAATGAAGCCGGAGCTCAAGAAACCCGCTTCACGCTTCTGGGCCAAATTCCGGCAGCAGAAATATCTCTATATGATGGCGGTTCCTTTTGTCCTGTGGGCCTTTGTCTTCAGCTATCTGCCGTTATGGGGATGGATGATGGCCTTCCAGAAGTACAAGCCGGGCAAATCTTTTTTCGAGCAGAAATGGGTCGGCCTGCAGTATTTCAGGGAGCTCTTCCAGGATGAGCAATTCTTCAATGCCCTGCGCAACACTCTGGCGATGAGCCTCATGGGGCTGCTGGCCGGATTCATCATTCCTATCCTGTTCGCCATTCTCCTGAATGAGGTCAGACTGCAGGTGCTGAAACGGTTCGTCCAGACGGTATCTTATCTGCCCCACTTTGTGTCCTGGGTGGTAGCCGCCGGGATCATTACCAAGATGCTCTCCACCGACAACGGCGCAGTCAATGACCTGCTGCTGAGTCTCCATATTATTAGTGAACCGGTCCAGTTCATGGCCAAAGGCAATCTGTTCTGGGGAATCGTGACCGCCTCTGATGTCTGGAAGGAAACGGGCTGGAACACAATCATCTATCTCGCCGCAATCTCGGGGATCGGCCCTGAGCTGTATGAAGCCGCCAGAGTGGACGGGGCAAGCCGGCTGCAGCAGGTACGGAACATTACCCTGCCGGGCATCCGGGCGACGATCGTCATCCTGCTGATCATTTCCATCGGCCATCTCATCAGCATCGGGTTCGAGAAGCAATTCCTGCTCGGCAACAATCTGGTACGCGACTATTCGCAGACACTGGATTTATATGCGCTGAACTACGGGCTCGGGATGGGACGGTTCTCCTTCGGGACGGCCATTAATATTTTCAACTCGGTGGTCAGTGTGATTCTGCTGTTTACGGCCAATGGTATCTTCAAAAAAATAACCAAGGAAAGCATCATTTAGGAGGCCCTTATGCTGATCAAAAAACTGGCCGCCGCGTCCTGGTCGGACCGCATCTTCGATTTGGTAGTCTATATTGCGATTACTGTGGTGACTGTGGCCACACTGTACCCTTTTCTCAATGTGCTGGCGATTTCTTTCAATGATTCCACGGATAGCATCAAGGGCGGGATTACGGTCTACCCCCGGATGTTCACCTTCAAGAACTATGAGACGATCTTCGCCTTCTCCGGTCTCATTACCGGATTCAAGATCTCTGTCCTGCGTACCCTTATCGGAACCCTGCTCGGATTGATCAGCGCCTCGATGCTGGCCTTCACCTTAAGCCGGGCGGACTTTCAGGGCCGCAGGTTCGTCTCCACCTTTCTGGCGCTGACGATGTATGTATCCGGTGGACTGATTCCCTTCTATATTCTGATCAAGAATCTGCATATGATGGGCACCTTCGGCGTGTATGTCCTGCCTGGCCTGGTCAGCGCATTTAACGTGTTCGTCATCCGCTCCTTCATCGACGGCCTGCCTTACGCCCTGCAGGAATCTGCCAAGCTGGACGGGGCCAATGACTTCACCATCTACTGGCGGGTGATTCTGCCGCTGACCAAACCTGCGCTGGCGACCATCGCCCTGTTCCTGGCTGTCGGCCAGTGGAATGCATGGATTGACACCTACCTGTATAACGGCTCGAATGACGCACTGACGACGCTGCAGTTTGAGCTGATGAAGGTCATTCAGAGCACCACCACCAATGCGGATAACTTCCGTGGCCGGAATATGACCGAAGTGATGGCGCAGATCTCCCCGGAATCGGTCAAAATGGCAATCACGATTGTTGTCACCGTACCTATTCTGATTGTTTATCCGTTCCTGCAGCGCTACTTCGTCAAAGGCATGACGCTGGGTTCGGTCAAAAGCTAGTCCGCTCACCGGTATCATCAGGCTGACGCCTGTGTATACAATATGTTCTCACCAGACAAAGGGAGGGTTTCTATTCATGACAAGAAAGACAGCGAAACCGTATGTGGCGCTAATGGTCTTGACCTTGCTGCTCAGTGTACTGGCCGGCTGCGGCGGGGGCAATAATAACAGCAAGAATACGGCTGCGAATACCGGTACTGAAGCTACCAATAGCACTAATGCGGCGGCCACAGCAGAAGCTACGGCAGCAGCCGAAGATTTAAGTCCATTGACACTTTCCTTCTTCGCGGAAGATCCCAATCCGAACTGGAATAATATGAAGGATGAAGTCAGTACCGTCCTTACGGAGAAAACAGGCGTCACTCTCGATGCCGAATTCGCCGTAGGCGATCCGCAGCAGAAGATCGCGCTGATTGCTGCCGGCGGGGAATATCCCGACATCATCTCCGCCAAAGCCGATATCGGCAAGCTGGTGGATGCCGGTGCTGTCATTGACCTGACCGAACTGATCGACAAATACGCGCCTAACATCAAGCGGGTGCTCGGAGACAATCTGGCCCGGGCCAAATACACGAACGAAGACCAGTCCATCTATGCCATCCCTACCTGGGCTGCTGTGAATGAGAAGAAATTCGTCGCCGGCGGGGGCTTCGAGCTGCAGCACAGGGTGCTGAAGGAAGCCGGATATCCGGAGATCAAGACGGTCCAGGATTATGAGAATGTAATCAAGGCCTACCTGGAGAAACACCCGACCGATGAGAACGGCAACAAGAATATCGGCGTATCGCTGAACGCAGATGACTGGCATATGTACATTTCCGTAACCAATCCTGCAGTGGCGACTACCGGCGGTTCCGATGACGGGGAATATTTCATCGATCAGGAGACGCATGAAGCAATCTACCACTTCCGCCGTCCCGAAGAGAAAGAATATTTCCGCTGGCTGAACCATATGAATGACATTGGCCTGCTGGATAAAGAAAGCTTCGTGCAGAAATACGACCAGTACAAAGCGAAGGTGGCCACTGGACGTGTGCTTGGCCTGATTGACCAGGATTGGGACTACAATGACGCGCAGCAGGCTCTGAAGACTGCCGGTAAATTCGATCAAACCTACGGCCATTATCCTGTGACCTTGACCAGTGAATACAAAGAAACCAGCTTCTGGCCTACCGGCTTCATGGGCGGCTACGGAATCTCCATCTCGACCACCAACCCTGATCCGGTCCGGACGATTAAGTTCCTGGATTACCTGGCTTCCGATGAAGGACAGATCCTGAACAACTGGGGCATTGAGGGCAAACATTATGTAGTAGAGAACGGCAAACGCGTCGTCCCTGCCGAAGTGCAGGACCGCATTAACAACGACAACACGGCCTTCACGAAAGAGACCGGCATCGGCTTTTACTGGAATATGATGGTTCACTATGGCGACGGGGCCAAAGATTCTACCGGCAACTATTACACCAAGAACTTCCCTGAGCAGCTGGTGCTCGGTTACAGTGATGTCGAGAAAGAAACGCTGGCGGCTTACAATGCCACTACCTGGAAGGATCTGTTCCCTAAAGAGGAGGAGTTCGCTGAGAAAGCGTACGGGGCAGCCTGGAACATTGCCCTCCCCGGTGAAGATGAAGTCTCCATTCTGGGCAATAAAATGAGAGATATTACGTGGAAGCGCATCCCGCAGGCTATTCTGGCCAAACCGGCTGAATTCGATAAAATCTGGGATGACTACATGGCCGACCTCGAGAAAGCCGGCGTTAAGAAAATGGAAGCAGGCTACACCAAATACGTGCAGGACCGCGTGGAGCTGTGGAGTGCCAAATAGGGTGTTCATTATTGCTTGACCTTAAGTTTGTTAGAAAAAGAAAGTGTCGCTGCTGCGGGGATTTTGGACTTCCGGCCGCTGTTGTTCCCAGATTTCTTGATTTAGACCGCTACTTGCGGTGGAAATCCGGTAACAAAGGCGGACGCTGACGCTCCTACAGTTCCAAAATCCCCTCCGCTACTCCTTCTTTTTGCTAAAGAATTAAAGTCCAACCAATAGTTCACAAGCAAAACCAACCGTGCGGGAAGCTGCACGGTTGGTTTTTTACTGGGCATTATACAGCTCGTGGTAGGTCTGTCTAATTAAGTCTGCATATTCGGAAGGCGGATAATCCTTCACCTGATCATAGGCAAGCTCCACCTCATGGCGGGCTTCCTCCATCAGGCCTTGCTTCGCGAATATCTTCGCTTTGTATGCATAGGCAGTGAGCAGGTCGACCCGGTCAAGCGGATGATAGACCTGGTCGTTCAAGACTACTTTGGACAAGTCCGCCAGTGCCTCTTCATCCCTCTCCAGATGGTAGAGCGCGGTCCCCGTCATCATATGGACAAAAGGCATGAACTGGCTGTCTTTCGCCGGATAATGGTCCGCGAGTATCAGTACCTCCCCGTAATTCCGCTTGGCAAGAGCCAGTCTGATTTCGCTCAGGTGTACCAGCTCCAGTGATTCCGCAGCTTCTGTGAACTGTGCGAACAGCTTTGCCTTGCTTAAATATGCCTCTGCCTGCTCAAGATCATTGTGAAGCAGGGCCAGATGGGAGAGTAGACGGTACAGATGATCAGACAATGAGTAGACTCCTTCTTCGTGCGACAGCTTAAGTGCCGCCAAGGCAGCTTCCCGGCTGCCGGAGTAATCTGCCAGTGCAGACAACGTAACACTTTCCGCATAATAAAGATCGATCTCAAATAAAAAATCGTTGCCCACCTTATTGCTCACATATTCCTTACGGACACGGCGAATCAGCTCCAGGCCATCCTGGTATCTGCTCTTGGCAAACATTAAAGCATATGCCAAATACTGAATCTTGGCACGCTCTACAAATAAACCGAAACGCTCATAGATTTCAACGGCCCGTTCAATACCTTCTTCTCCGCCCTCTGTTCCGGTGTGGTAACAGGAGCCCACATAAAACTCCATCAGCCGTGCGGCATCCACTGCCATCGGAAGCGTGTCCTTCATCAGCGGCTGGATTTCCGCGACAATCTCCTTATACTGCTTCGCCTTGTACTGCTGCTCGATCTTACGGACCAGCGGGCCCAGCTCCGCTTCGTGCTCGCCCTCCAGGAAATAACCCGCATCTGTGCCCAGCCGCCCGGCAAGGAATTGCAGCGTATTCATCGAAGGCAACGCCCGTCCGTTCTCGATTTGGCTGAGCATGCTTTTGGTCATATGTTCTCCGGCCAGGTCAGTCTGCGTAAGGCCCTTGGCTTTACGCATTTGTTTGACTTTGTCGCCGATGGTCAGTTTAGTCGTCATCTGCTGTGCCAACTTTCTTTGGTTGCTTTTCTTCCAGTATAGCCTAATATTCAAGCGAGAAAAAGCATCATCATGGCAAAAGTTAAATATAATTAAACTTTTTGTTGCAATAATCAGATCCAGCCTCTACAATAAGTTTAATATAATTTAACTTTTGGAAAAGGGAGTGCTTGTAATGTCTGAACCAACGCCGGTGTCAGCAGCATCCAACCGCAATATCATTCTTTTCTTCAGCGGAAAATTCGCTTCTGTTCTCGGCTCGAGTATGTACACCTTTGTTGTCGGCCTGTATATTCTGCAGCTCACCGGTTCAGGAAGCAGCTTTGCGGTTACATTGCTGTGCGGTATGCTGCCCAGTATTATTCTGTCGCCCTTCGCCGGCGTGGTGGCCGATATGGTGAACCGCCGCAAGCTGCTGATCGGCTCAGATGCTGCAAGTGTCTTGATTATGCTGCTTTCCTTTGCCGCCGTCTCCATGGAGGGTATATCCCTCCTACCGATTTATATCTCACTGATCCTTCTCTCAATCTGCGCTACCTTCTACAGTATCTCCGCCTCCTCTTCCATGATGATGCTGGTTGACCGTGATTCCATCCAGCGTACCGGGTCCCTGAATCAAATTGCCAGTTCTGTCGGCCACCTGCTGGCTCCCATTCTCGCTGGTATGCTCTACGCCTTCCTCCCGCTTGAAGAATTCATGCTGCTGAACGCGGCAGGGCTTACCATCTCTACCGTGATGGGCTGCATGCTGAAGTTTAAACCTGCTCCGGAAGCCTTATCTGAAGCTGGGCTTGCAGACGGGGCTGCCGAAACCGGAAATCCGCCCTTCCGCGAACGCCTGGGCAACGTTGCTGCCGAGGTCCGCACGAATCTTAAAGAAGGCTTCTCCTATGTAATCCGCCGTCCCGTTATCCGCTCCCTCCTAATTATCGTGTTCTGGATTAATTTCTTTGTAGTCGCGCTGAATGTCGTGCTGCCCTTTGTGGCCGTACAGACCCTGGGGCTGTCTTCGAAGCAATACGGTATACTTGAAGCCATGCTGGCAGCGGGCATGCTGCTGATGTCCCTGCTCCTCACCGTTCTCCGCCAGAGCAACAATCCGGTAAATACAATTATCGGAGGTCTAAGCGCACTGGGGCTGCTGTTCCTAGCGATGGCGATTCCGCTGCTGCTTCATTTCACCGTTGCCGTTACCTTCTTTTTCTTCCTGCCGCTATTGATTCTGGTCGGTGTCGTCATTATGATCATCAATATTCCGATTCAAGTGTACTTACAGCAGAGTATAGAAGAAGAGTATCGCGGGCGGGTATTCGGGCTGGTTGAAGGCATCGCCGGTTCCATCGCTCCGCTGGGCATGCTGCTCTACGGGGTGCTGCTTGACTGGATTCCGGGCTCCATTATTCTGCTGGCCTCCGGAGCGGCTATTCTGGCGGTAACTCTGATCGGGCGGAGAGGCTTAATCAGCAGTAATGCTGATGAGCAGCAAGGAATTCATGCAGAGGTGGAGCAGGCCGGGGCGTAACTCCTTGAGGAGACATAGCTATAAAAGATTGAAAATTTTAGAAATTAACAGGAAAAGTTACAGGTGCCTATCAAGGGAAATTTGAAATTGATGAAGCTAATGATTCATTGATTCCTGCTGCCGTAGATCAAGAGGAACTAAAAGAAGTCAGAGCACTAACAGATTTGAATTTGGAATAGGATAAATTAGTACAATTTTACGGTAGAACGTCAGAAACATTCTTTGACGTTCTATCGTCTTTTTGTTAAACGGTTTAATGGAGGGCTACAGAATGAAGATGTTAAGAGTATGTATATATATGTTGCTGATGTCGTTAATTATAGTAGCTTGCTCAAATTCAATGCATTATGAAGCGGCTGCAAAGAAAGGTTATGTTGTATATGTTCAAGGTGAGATTATTAACTATACGTATTTCGAACAATTCGTGGAAAATTACAACAATGCTCAGGATGCCACTGTTAAAATCGCAAAATATACAGATGAAGGAGATCCTATCTTCCACACGCTTGAATATAAACGGGATCAGAAAAAAATCAGTTATACCTATGACAACAGCGAGGATGAAAATGGAGATAAATTGCAGGCAAATACTCTGTGCAGCAGTATCACAAATGTCGATGGTGTCTATCACTTAGCCGATTGCGCTGACGATGAAACGGGTAAGTGGTTTAGTGCAAAGCAGCCATCTAAGTAAGCCATGCAAGTGCTGGAGGCATGGACTAAGACAAAGGGACTGACCCGTATTCCTATGGGCAGTCCCTTTGCAGCTATATCATGCTATTTCTGCACCGAGAGCACGAACCTCTCCAGCGAGCTTATATTGGTGATACTCTGATTACATCCATGATTATCTATGCAGACGTATTGCCCCACAGAAGCAATGTTATCGGCTGAAGCAAGCTCAGGCTTGGTCTTGACTGTAAGGAAGGCAAGCTCCTGCTGTCGGTTGCAGAACAGGCAATAGCCTTTCTTGTGGGTCGGTATTATTCTGCCCTCTACACCGATGCATTGTCCTTCGTACGGATAGACAATGAACAGTTTATTCGTGGCAATGTCTGCCCAGGCCAGATACGTTACATAACGGAAATCAAACGATGCAAGATCAGGTAGCTTCATCTTCTTATTCTTGGGAAACAGCTTCTGAATCTGCTTCAGTGTAATCGGCGGAAATGGCTCCAGATAAGGCTCGAAGCCGCTGATATACTGCTGGAAATCCTCGGCTTTCTCCAGGGTGGAGATAGGCTTCAGCATCTGCTCCTGCTCTGTGGTCAGCGAAGAAAATGCCTCCGTCACATTCACCTCAGCACTGTACCTTACGGTCTCCAGGACACGCCGGTCTGCTACAGACCGTAGTGTTTTGAGCACGAAATCCGATTGTTTCTTAATATAATTATATTGATGGTTTCTAATAAATGTTGTAGTCACAGCTCTTCAGCCCCTTATTATTATTGGTCAATCCAATAAGGTGCAGAGCCTGCTAATTAGAAACGATAAAATCAGTTTGGGCGATCAAGATCTTCCTGCCGCACCCCACGCAAAGTATCGCCCCAGATCAGGCTCTGCATGAGGACTTCCTAGCTAATGAGCAATTCGTTGCCATCAGTGTAACCCCCTATCAACTTACATGCGAAAAGTATATCAGGAAATTCCGGAGGGTACAATTGATAATCTCTTATCCATCATTCCCCTTCATACACCGCCAGCAGCCCCTTGATCCTCCGCACCAGCTCCGCCCGTACATGGGACGGCCCCAGACACTCGCACTTATCCCCCATCCGCAGCAGCATATTATACCCGAAATCATTCTCGGTAAATGGAAAGTACACGGTAAATTTATGGTTCCCGCAGGGCACTACATTCTCTTCACCGCATAGCTCAAGCATCAAATCACGTAATGAGGAGTCTATCTGCAGCGTAATGGTTATCACTTGCTGGCCCGGCGGATGCAGCGGCTTGGGATCAAACTCCCTTGGTGTAAAGGTCTCCTCCAGTACCTCCAGCGCAGTGATGCGGGATAACCTGAAGATACGAAAGTCCCGCCGGGAGATGCAATACCCCTGCAGATACCAGTTGGAGTCCTTCAGCACCAGCCTGTAGGGTTCAACTTGCCGTTTGCTCTGCGTCCCCTCCTGGTTACTGTAGCTGAACGATACCAGTCTGCACCTGTCCATAGCTGTCTTGATGTCGTTCAGATTCAGCTTCAGAATCTTATTGCCCAGCCAGGGCGCATGATCGATAACGATCTGACCCGATTTCAGCTCAATCTCCCGCACCTGTTCCTCCGGAATCAGCCCTTTCACCTTGGCCATCGCATTCAGGATTTCCTCACTCGACATCGTAGAATGGATACTCCCGAGACCCGTTAACAGGGCGGTAATATCCGAAACGGTAAATAATCTTTTCTCCACCTTATATTGCTCCATAATGCCTATGCCGCCGCGTACCCCGGGGTAGGTAACGATCGGAATTCCCGCCTGATTGATCGAATCAATATCCCTGAAGATGGTACGGGGCGTAACCTCGAACATCTCTGCTAACTTGGAGGCACTCACTTTATCGCGTTCCAGCAGAATCATGATTATGGAGATTAACCGGTCTATTTTCATTATGATCACCTTTTTTTAGTTTACCACAACAACCATGACAGACTGCTGTCATAATTCCGTATGCTACTATCAGCTTAGGCCGCTAACCCGCGGTTCAATACATTAACAGAGGAGAATGAACATGGAATATGTACAAGGCTTCAAAGAAATTATGGAGGTCAGCGCACACCTGGCCCTAGCCACCTCAATGGATAATAAACCGAACGTGAGAGTGATGAGCCACTTCTACGATCAGGAGAAGGGCATTGTGTATGTTTCCACTATTAAGCAGTCCCCCAAAACCGCAGAGTTTGCTTCCAACGATAAAGTCGCCTTCACAACCTTCCCCGAACCCGCAGGCAGGCTGGTGCGCGTGACGGATGCTATCGTTAAGAAAAGCGGGCATACCGTATACGATTTGAAAACCGGCTTCACGAAAAACAATCCGGCCTTTGAAAGCACGCTGGAAAAAATGGGTCCGATGTTTGACGTATACGAGTTTCATTTTAATGAAGCAATTGTCACACTCGGGCCGATGAGAATGGAGAAGATCACGCTCTAAATAGAGTGATCTTAAGCATCCGGCTTACATCACTCTTAAGTTCAGCTTATAAAGATGGTAAGATAGGTTGGTGTTTATCAGCGCTTCAGCTGCAAGGAGGGAGGATCGTCATGGACATCCACAAATACGAGCACCTTGTGCCGGATGTCTTTCTGTTTGTGGACCGCAGATCATTTGCCGACTGGGAGATTATCAGCAGCACCATAGATTTCCATGATCTGTCGTTCATTGTGGAAGGCAAAGCGGATTACTTCATTAACGGGGAGAAATTCACTGTAGAAGCCGGGGATATGCTCTATGTCCCTTCCGGCAGTGTCCGGGAGGCCCATACCTTTGCCGAGGCACCCATGCATTCCTTTGCGTTCAATTTCTTCTGGACGGGGGCGGATAATCATGTGCACCTGCCGTTTGAGGCCGTAACCAAGCACCGGATGACCAAGGAAATCCTCGATGATATCAGGGAGTTCTCGCATAACTGGATGGGCGGCCAGCCTTTTTATAGAATGAAGGCACGGGCCATCTTCCAGCTGATTGTCTACCGCCTGCTTAATATTGCCCATCATCAGGAGACGCCGCTGCTTGATCCAAGAATCCACAAAGTCATGGCTTATATCATGGATCACTATGCGGAGGAGGTTACGATTACAGCTCTGGCGGAGTGGATCGGACTGAATCCCGTCTACCTGGGTAAGCTGTTCAAACAGAATACCGGCTCCACCTGCAAAGAATTCCTGAACAGGGTCAGGGTCAATAATGCCGAGATGATTCTGTCTGCGGGCGGGTTCAATGTGTCTGAGGTGGCGGAGCACTGCGGGTATCATGATGTGGCGTACTTCAGCAATGTGTTCAAAAGCATGAAGGGGTATCCGCCGTCAGCTGCTTTGAAATGACGGCGGATGGAGTCATGTTAGTCTATTTTACAGAATAATGGTATTAAAAGATTCCGCATCCAGCATCAGCTTATAATGCGTCTCATCGTTAGCCAAAAGAATCGTTCTTGCTTCCTTGAACGGATTCGCGATCACCAGCACCCGTCTGCCTTCCGGCGTGCCGAATGCCAGTGCATTGCCTGTCCATCTGCCCTTCAGTCCGATTCTGCGGGAGCCGGGGCCAATGAAATGAGCGAAATGCTTCATGACGTAGAACTCGGGATTATGCACGGCCTTCGGTTCATCCGGATCTACAGTAATCATGGAGTTCTGCTCCCATCCCCAGGTACTGCGCCCTTTCGGCTGAAGCACCATGTTCCAGTAGATATAGGCGTTCACGCCATTGGTGAAGTAATGCTGATACAGGTTAAACACATATTTGGCATAAAACCAGGTGTTCTCCCCGTCCCCGCACTCATTCTCCGTCTGCATGTAGCGCAGTTCAGGATAAGCCTGCACGGTGCGCTGAATACCATATTTGCCCGCCCACTGGTAGCCAACGCCTTGCACATATTTGTGTGCTTCAGGATCGCTTAACACCGTGTGCGCATAGGCATCGAATCCGCTATCCTTCTGCTTCATCCACTCATCCCATGGCTCCGGCGCATTAATCGTACCCAGCCAAATCTCTGTATCCAGGCCATGCTGTTCAAAAGCCGGTCCCAGATAGTCACGGATGAATTCACGCAATTGCTCACCGGTCCATACGCACGAAGGGAATTTCTGATCCGCTACGACTTCATTCTGCACATGAACCTGATGGATGGTGATGCCTTCCCCGGCATACGCCTGTACAAACTTCACAAAGTATAAAGCATACGCCTCCAGAATCTCCTTCTCCCAGCGCAGCGTGCCGTAATTATAAGCCCGGGGGAACTTCATCCAGGTTGGCGGACTCCAGGGCGAGGCGAATAATTTCAGCTCCGGATTCAGCTTCAGCGCCTCCCGGATGTACGGAATCAGATACTTGCGGTCCCGTTCGATGGAGAAATGCTCCATGGCGTAATCGCCGTCGGTTTCATTCAGGCTGTACCATTCAAGCGCATAGTCACTCGCCCCGATCGGCAGCCGGCAAATGCTGAACTTATGATCCCCTTCCGGATGGAAAAGCGAGTGCAGTACCGCGCTTCTGTCTTCTGCAGCCAGCAGGTTCAGCGCCTCGAACCCAAGCTCGTTGAAGCATCCTCCGAACCCTTCAATGTTCTGATGGATTTCTCCGGTGAACGCCAGATCCGCCGCGCCTTCTGCTGCTGCACTTTCCACGCTTCGGGACACCCAAGGCTCACTCTCTGTACTCGATACCCAGACTATATCTTTAACATCCATATTGCTGCCTCCTCATCCTATCTCCCTATGGGGAGGATCGTTACTTACTCCTCATAGTTAAAGCAATTTATTAACCTTCACTAATAATAAATACGCCCCAAGCCTCCAGCTTCAGCTCCTCAGCATGCGCTACGGGATTCCCGGATAGAAGCTCTTCTCCTGCTCCATACGGATACTGGAATGAAACAGACTCCGCCGAATAATTGTAGTAGTAGCGGATGGTACTGCCATGCCGGTTCACACCGGATTTCACGATTAACGGGAAGGACAGCTGCTGATCTTCGCCCCACAATCCGGCAACCTGGAGCGTATCCCGCAGGATTACCGCCAGGGCGGCAGGCTCTGTCATACATCCTATATAGGTAGCGGTACCATCACCGAAAGAGTTTCTGGTGACCGCCGCATATTCGCCCCACTGGGGATGATCATAGCTGGCGAGTACTTCTGCCGAGTCTGGAACAAGCATTTCCATCCAGGTTCTGACGGTATGAACGCCTGCTTCCGTTCCCTCCGGGAACAGCTTGCCGGTAAGTCCGGCAGAGGCATTAGGCGTGGCAAAATGGCTGTAAGCCACTCCGCAGGCCTCATGAATTACGCCCGGCTGCGCCGTATGCCGCACCTTCACCTGCTCATCGGTGAATCCGCTTTTGAAGGAATAAACGGCATGACCGCCGCTGCGCACATACTCATTCAGCCGTTGCAGCGCCTCGTCAGATACGGCATACAGGGCCGGCACGACTATCAGCTCATAATCGTTCAAGCGGGTGCTGGATGGCTGGATGAAATCGCAGGCGATATTCATTCTATACAATTCGTCATACATCCAGCGGACCACATCGTTATAAATTATTCCGCCGGGCAGCTTGAACCACTCGATCGCCGACAGCGCTTCATTGCTGACTATAACAGCCACTTTGCTGGTCTTCTTGAGCCCAATCAGCTGATCACTCAGCCGTTTGAAGTCAGCACCGATCGTCCGGGCTTCCTTATACACAGGATTAGGCAGGAAGTCATGACTAAGCAGCCCTTTCCAGTAGGTCTCGAACGAATTATGAATCGAATGCCAATGCCAGTAGGCAACCATGGAGGCACCCGAGCCTATATGACTGAAGGCTTGCAAACGCAGCTGCCCTGGATAAGGCGTCCACTCAGGAAAAGCCTGCGCCTGTGTCTCCAGGACAAAGTAGTTGTCCTGCTTCAGCGAACGGGTCATATCTCCCCCGAACGAAATCTCCGTACCGGTAAGGTTGTCCTGCGACGGATGATAGATATCTACACCGGCAATGTCGAACGGAGCGGCTGCGGCAAAGTGATCCACTGATGGCTGCACTCCAAACGAATGCCCTCTCCATTCAAAATCAAAATTATGTGTCGTGAACTGCCCCGGCTGCTTATACTCCCCGACAATTCCAATCTGCCACGCCAGAAATTCATTCACCAGCCCGCGCTGGAACCTGGCAAATTCCGCACCCAGACTGCCGTTAATCGTGCCAACCATCGACGGGAAGTCCTCCCAGCTGTCGATCCGGTTGCTCCAGTAATCCAGGCCGAACTGATGGTTGATCGCTTCAAGCGTTCCATAGGTTTCTCTCATGTATTTGACGAATCTGAGCTGGACATTCGGTCCGGCGGTCTCATAATGCTTGGTTTCATTATCAATCTGATAACCGATAACTGCCGGATGCTTATGGACCACGGCCATCAGTTTACGGATGATCCGTTCTGCGTAGAACAGATACACGGGATGGGTAATGTCCATAATCTGCCGCGCACCGTACTTCCCTTCACCTTGTGCCGTGACGGCCAGCACATCCGGATGCTCTTTGACCATCCATGCAGGAATAGCGTAAGTCGGCGTGCCCACAATGACATGAATTCCGGCAGCATGCATCGCATCCAGCACTCTTGTCACCGGACTGAAATTAAATACGCCGTTCTGGGGTTCATGGGTACTCCAGGTGGACTCGGCAATACGCACAGTATTGATTCCCGCTTCCTGCATCATCCGAATGTCTTCATCCAGACGGTCATAAGGCATGTATTCGTCATAATAAGCAACACCGTATAGCAAGTGATCCATTGTTGTCCTCCTAAAAGTTTTGTGAGCATCTACTTCCCTGTGATTGCTTCGTACAAAACTCGCTTCGAAAGCATACGCTTAAGTTTTGATAGCATAACCTTCCTAATTTGCTTCGTACAAAACTCGCTTCGGAAGCATACGCAGGGTGATATTAACCTTTTACAGCACCGGCAGTAACGCCCTTCGTAATCTGCTCATTAAAGATCGCATAGATGACAATCGCAGGGATGGAGGTCAGCACCATGACGGCAAACTGTGAGCCATAATCAGAGGAATACTGGCCGGCGAAATTCATGACCGAGAAAGGCAGCGTTTTCAGTGCATCCTTGCTGAGGAAGGTCGAAGCCATAATGAACTCATTCCAGCAGTTCAGGAAAGTCGTTACGACTACTGTTACCAGAGCAGGTGCGGTAAGCGGTGCGATGATCTGGAACACAATCCGGTAAATATTCGCCCCGTCCACAATCGCCGACTCTTCCAGCGCTTTGGGGATACTCCGCAGGAAACCGGTCAGGATGAACGTCCCCATAGGCACGGACACCGCAGTGTAGGGTAGAATCAGCCCCAGATAGGAATCGGTCAAGCCCAGCGCTTTGAAGATCGCGAAGTTGGGCAGCAGGGTGGCATGGATCGGAATCATAATCCCGAGCAGGATGATGGTGAAGAATACCGAACGGAACTTCCAGTCCATCCGTGTAAACGCATACCCTAACGTCAAGGATAGCACAACCGTTAATAGGATTGTAACCGTAGTAATGAACGCACTATTAATGAAATAGCGCAGGAATTTGCCGTCTACCCAGGCATTGATATAATTCTGCCACTGTGGTGCGCTTGGCCATTTCAGGATACTTGAAGAGTAGAATTCATTGCTGCTGAGGAATGAGAAATCCACCAGCCAGATTAACGGGAACAGTTGAACCAGGGCGACAACAAGGAAGAACACCCATAGTATGGTTTTAGTGCTTTTGGTCATGGTGTTTCCTCCTTAGAATTCCGTAGCATCACTGCGGGTAAGTTTGTTGCTGAGGTAGGTGGCCAGCAGACAGACGACGATGAAAAGAATCGAAATGGCATTGGCATAGCCGTATTGGCTGGCCGAGAATGCCTTGTTATAGAGATACACAGCCAGGAATTGGGTGGAATCGCCGGGGCCGCCGTTGGTGGTCAGGAACACGGTTTCCATCTGCTTCAAGGCGGTAATCATAGCCAGTGTGATCTGCACCGTAATGACCGGTGACAGCAGCGGAACGGTGATCCGCAGGTGCAGCTTGAAGCCCGAAGCTCCATCAAGGGAGGCGGCTTCATACATTTCATCCGGAATTCCTTTGAGGCCGGCATAATAGAACAGCAGTCCCCAGCCGAATCCGGCCCAGATTAGAATGAACAGCATCGTAACAAGTGCCGTACTGCTGTCCCCCAGCCAGGCATGCTTCAGGAACCCAAGGCCCAGTGTATCCAGCAGTTTGTTGAACGCACCGAAGGTAGGGTCGAGCAGCGACAGCCACATTTTGGAGATAACCACTACAGAGATTACGCAGGGAATGAAAAAGATCGTTCTGAACCACTTCTCCGCTTTCCCGCCCAGGCGGTCCAGCATAATGGCAAAGAAGATGGCAATCGGATGTTGAATGAAGATGAAGCCCAGGCCCAGCAGGACGGCATTTCTCAGCGCCAGCCAGAAACGTGTATCGTGAAACAGCAGCTCCGTATAGTTAGCGAACCCTATGAATGCAGACGGTGTGCCTGGTGCCAGGGTATCCCGGAACGAATAGTATGTGCTGAGCACAATCGGGACCAGAAAGGTTAGGGAGAATAAGAGAATTCCCGGGAAGACGAACAGGAAGATGGCCATTTTATTGTTGAATACTTTTTGCATGGAAGTCTCACTCCATCCTTAAGATTGGAGAAGGGCAAGAATGGTTCCTGCCCTGTCCCCTTTCACTCTCTATATTTGTTATTGGGATTCCGCTGCTTTCTGCAGGTCTGCGAGCAGCTCTTCAGGTGTCGATCCGCCGGCGAAGAACTTGCCAAACGCATTCTGCCCATCATCCTTAAACTTCGGAGTTCCGTAATCAAGTCCCAGTGAACCTGCAGTTGTGGTTGCTCCGGTAAGAACATCTGTCAGCTGTTTCTGCAGCCCGCTCTCCGTGCCGGTCAGCTCATACTTCTGGGCAGGAACAGCCGCGCCGGTATCCCAGACGGTTTTGGCCCATTGATCTGCTCTCATCAGATAATCAAAGAATTTCTTGGCTTCTTCCGGATGCTTCGAGCTGCTGACCAGTGAATAGCCGCCGCCGTTCCAGGCCAGAAGGTCTGTATCCTTGCCTTTGCCGCCATCCACTACCGGGAATTTCAGCACAGCCACATTATTGCGGAAGTCTTCGGACAGACTTTCATTCGTAGCCATTCCCGCTTCCCAGGAGCCCATGTACCACATTGCCGCTTTTCCCTGAGTGAATAAATTCTGGGATGCGCCGTAGTCTGCGGTCATGAATGATTCCTGGAACAGCTTGGCATCTCTTGCCTCACCCAGCAGCTTGGCCGCAGTGATGAAGCTCTCATCGGTTGTGAAGTTCTTCTTCTGCTCCACCGCGTCCAGCATCAGGCTCTGATCTCCGCTCACTCTAATGACCAGGTCCTGGAAGAAGGCTGCAAAGCTCCACAGGTCTTTACCGTTCACCGACATCGGCTCAATGCCTTTGTCACGGAATTGTTTGGCTGCATCCAGCAGCTCCGCATAGGTTGTTGGTACATTTACGCCATTGTCTGCAAATATTTTTTGGTTGTAGTAGATGACCTCATAGTCGCTGTTCCGGGGCAATCCGTACAATTTGTCATTGAAGGTGAAAGACTTATATACGCCCGGGAGGAAATTGTAGGTCTCCCCTTCGTACCCGGCGGGGTCCAGCTCTTTCACATAACCAGCCTGAACCAGTGTATTAAGCTCCGCTCCCCCGTGCACCATAGTGATGTCCAGCGCTTCATTTGAGGCCATATAGGCCTTTAATTTGTTCTTAAAAGGCTCTTCGGCCAGCGTTTCGAGTTCGATTTTCACATTAGGATTCTCTTTGGTATAGTTGTCAATCACCATTTGCTCGGCCAGACCCTGGCCCGATTTACGGTCCGGAAGGTTGGAGAATACGCGCAGTGTGACTTGTTCAGCAGCGGGATCTGCGGAGTTGCCGTTTGTACTGCCTGCACTCTCCTTCTGATCGTTGCCTCCGCATGCACTGAGTACCGAGACAGCTGCCAGCGCTGTAATCAGCAGCAGATTCCGTGTAGCTTTTGTATTCATAACCATTTAATCTCCCCCTAGTTGTTGTTGATTGTGCTCGCCTTCTTTGTTGTGACCACATCGTAACAGAGAACCTAATCCGGGGTCAGTAGAGAAAAAGAGAGTAAAGTTTAAAATTGTCGACTCCTCTTCCGGCACCCTTGTTTAAATGCAGCAATACGCATAAGATAAGTGGAAACGGCTTCGCCGTCCTTTTTAAGGGCGGTACCGTTTCAGCGAGAAAGATAAGGAATATTTAATGCGCGAAGCATATAAATTCTTATCTTTTAAAAAACAAAAAGGTTAGTGATCATGTGCTGCGTTTCTATCTAAATATGAATCTGCGATATAAGATAACGATTCTTATCTTCCTTCTGATCACCGCAGTAACTTTTGCTATAGGCGGATATTCGTATACCATCTCAAAAAAACAGATCATTAACAAAGTAAGCAACTCTAATCAGAGCGTGCTTAAGCAGATTGACAGCAATCTCTCCCGGATGCAGAAGACGATTGCCGACTGGGTTACGGTATTCAGCCTGGCTTCCGTTGTACAGGAGACGTTAAGAAGCAACACCCCCGACTCTGTCGAGATCGAGGATCAGTTCTATAACGGACCAACCGCGTCCATGATGAACCAGATGCTGGTAACCGGTAATTTCGATTATCTGGCGCTGTACGGCAGCCTGTCCGCACCCATGTTTCAGGTCGCAACCGATGACAGCAGCGGGGCCTACAGCCTGGACAAGATCACTCCGCACAATATTTATAAGGAATCCGTTGCCCTGAACGGCGCCTCCTACTGGTTCCCGCTGACGGAAGAGAATAATGTCTTCATTCAGAGCAACCGCAATGACAAGCTCGGCATGACCCGGATTATCCGCGATATTGTAAACGGAAACAGAATCGGCTTTGTATTTGTCGGCATTAATCTGGAGACGATCCGCAGAACCTATCTGACGGATCTCTATGATCAGGACCACGGCATTCTTATTCTGAATGAGAGCGGTAAGCAGCTCCTGGCCGCAGGTAAAGAAACGTATGACAAGAAGGCAGTAGACTTCGTGATGAAGCAGGCCGAAGCCGGCATTCTGTCCGGTTATACCATCGTGAACCTGCAAGGCGGAGATACGCTGCTGAACTATAATATCAATGCCAATGGCTGGATTACACTGTACAGTGTGCCGCTGAGTTCGTTGACCGAGGAGCTTAACTCGATTAAGTCGGCTGTGCTGATCATGATTCTGGCCAGTTTGCTCCTTAGTATACCCCTGCTGATGTTTTTCTCCTCATTCCTGACTGCACCGATCAAGACCCTTCTGCTGTCGATGCGCCGCTTCCAGAACGGTCAGTTCGAAGAGAAGGTTAACATTAAATATTGGGATGAGATCGGCCAGTTAAGCCGGGGTTACAACAACATGGTCGCCAATATTAAGGCGCTGGTAGACGATGCTTATCTGCTCAAGCTTAAAGAGCAGGAAGCGGAGCTCAAGGCGCTGCAGTCCCAGATTAACCCCCATTTTCTGTACAACATGCTGGATACAATTTTCTGGGAAGCCGAAGCTGCGGGGCAGGACAAGATCAGTGAGATGGTGATCAACCTCTCCAGATTATTCAGATTAAGTCTTAACCAGGGCAAGAGCTTCACAAGCGTAGCCAAGGAAAAGGAGCTTATCGAGCTCTATCTGTCGCTGCAGAAAATGAGATTTAAAGACTCTCTGGATTTCGTAATTGATATCCCTGAAGAGCTGCACCCCTATGTCATTCTGAAGCTCAGCCTGCAGCCTTTCATTGAGAACGCGCTGATTCATGGGATTGAACGTAAACGCGGCGGCGGCTGTGTGAGTATCAGCGGACAACGGACCGGAGATCAACTGATGTTCGTGATTGAAGATAACGGGGGCGGCATGAGCAGCGAGACCCTGCAGAAGATTCTCACCCTGCCGGATGAATCGGATATTTATACGGCGCGGGATACCGGAGGCTATGCAGTGCAGAATGTACAAGCCAGACTTAAGCATTTCTATAAAGGGGATTTCACACTGCATTACACTAGCGTCCCGGGAGAGGGTACACGCGTGGAGATCATAATTCCGGCTATCTTGAATGATATTTAGGCTGAATATAAGTGGAAACAGCTACGCCGTCCCTTAAAGGCGTTTCAGCGAGAAATAGAAGGATAAGTTATCATGCGAAGCATATAAATTCTTATATTTTAAGAACATAACAAGAAGCGCAGAGGACCGGAGGGATTATCACTTGTTTAATATGATTATCGTGGACGATGAAGAACGGGCCCGTGTCGGGATCAGGACCTTAATCGACTGGCAGGCGCACGGAATTACTATTGTTGCCGAAGCCAGAGACGGCCAGGAAGCGCTGGATATTCTGAGTATCCACCCTGTCGACATCATGCTGACGGATATCCGGATGCCGCAAATGGACGGTCTGGAGTTAATCTCCATTGTCTCCGGGAAGTATCCCCATATCAAATCGGTGATTATGAGCGGGTATGATGATTTCGCCTATGCCCAGCAGGCCATTAGAGTCGGAGCCAGCAACTATCTGCTGAAACCAAGCCGGAGACAGGAGATTCTTAATACAATACTGGACATCACCGAGCAGATTCAATCGGAGAAGCTGGAGATCAAATCGCTGGAGCATCTGCGGCAGGGCTTCCGGGAGAGTCTCCCCCTGTTGAAGGAGAAGACCTTAAGCCAGCTGGTTCTCACCGAGAGTCCTGCATATCCGCAGCTGCTGGCCAACCTGAAGATGAACAATCTAATATTTCCTTATCTGCTGTATGGCGTGATTCTGCTGCGGATTGATAATTTCCGGCAGCTGCAGCAGAAATATCTGCATGAGGATACGGAGCTATTGAAATACGGACTGAAGAATATTTGCGAGGAATCCCTTCCGGAGACGATAATATGTATCGCCTTTGAACATCAGGATGATATTGTCCTGATCCTTAATACGGATGAGCTGCTGGATCATGAGGAATTAAGCGGATATATCCGGATCATTCAGGATAATATACTGAGTTATCTCCGGTTCACGGTATCTGCCGGAATCGGAAGTATAGATAAGAATCTTCAGCATTTACGGCGTTCTTTTCTGGAGGCATCCCAGGCGCTGAATACGAGAAACTACACAGGCACCGGCAAAATCGTGGAGTTCAGCGGGGAATTTGATGATGAAGCCTCCCAATCCTCCTACCCTTTGCATGAGGAGCAGGAGGTCCTTAAGGCTGTCCGGAACGGCTCCCCCGAAGAAATTACCGGGAAGCTTACCCTGTTCAACGTGGCCCTGCAGCCCGAAACGGTATCCAGGGACCAGGTGATCAAGTCGAGCTTCGCCCTGTTCTTCGCGCTGTATAAATTATGCATTGAGAATAACGTCAACGTGAACAAGGTGTTCGGACAAAATCTGACCGAGCTGATCCAGGTTCTGTCCCGCTCCAGTCTGGATCATATCTTTCAGTCTCTGCTTGAGACTGCCCTTCTGGTCAGTGAGCATTTGACCTCCAAGAAGAACAGCAACAAACTGCTGGAAGCAGCCAAGCTCTATATCGGGCAAAATTACATGAAGGATATCAACCGCGAGATTGTCGCCCGGGAAATCTATATTACACCCGGTTATTTAAGCCTGCTGTTCAAGCAGCAGCTCAAAATCAGCTTCACCGATTACCTGCATAAGGTCCGCATCGAGCATGCATGTCTGCTATTCAAAGATCCCGGAATGCGGATCGAGGACATCGCTCTGCAGTCCGGGTATAATGATACGAAATATTTCTATCAGGTGTTCAAAAAGTATAAGGGGATTACTCCGAATCAGTTCCGCAGTAATGCGGAGTAACGTGGAGGATGCGGAGGAACGGAGAGTGATGAAGAGTGATGAAGAGTGATGAAGAGTTATGGGGAGTTTCGGTGAGTGACGCGGAGTTATGGAGAGTTATGGGGAGTTACGGGGAGTTACGGGGAGTTACGGTGAGTAACGTGGAGTGACGGTGAGTAACGCGGAGTAATGGAGAGTAACGTGGAGTGACGGGGAGTAAGGGTAGTGCGCATAGTGTTACGGGTTTCCGCCGCCATCTGCTTGACGATGGCGGCGGTCCCGGCAACCCGCCGGAAGTCAGCTATGATAGCTCTCCACCGGCCCCAGATAGGAATACGGCAGCGGTCCGGCAGACAATACCAGCTTCTGCAGGACAAGTCCGGCATCCAGTCCGTAAAAGCGCAGCGTATGCTGTCCCTTGGCCAGTACATGACGAGTAACCTGCGTATGAATATTGTCCATCACCGCACGGCACCACGGCTCATTGTCATGGTTGCCGCCTTCATAACCCGGAGGCAGCGCATCTGCGGTGACCGGCGGTTCTCCGTCGAATCCGGCGGCATACTTCAGGCCGCGGACTGGAGACAACTGGTTAGTCGGCGCAATATAGGCGGTCAGGCTGTATTCCCCGTCCTGATGGACGAGCAGCCGGTACTCCAGATAAGGCGTTTCCTCCGGCTGATCAAAGGAGCTGCCGGCGGGGAACATTTTGACCGAAGACAAGGTCCGTCCGTAGTTGTTAATAGTCTTCCACTCGGCTCCGGATTTCGCCACGCGGTTTAGAGTATGCTCCGCTTCGATAGAAACGGTATTTTGCGTCTCGATGAAGGTCATCGGCGGCACATTAGTAATGTCAGTCCACTCCACTGCTACTTGAACGGTTACGATTGTACCGGCACCTGAAAGGGTAATATGGCCCGAAGCCGCCCCCTGCACCTTCTCCCAATCTACTGAAACCCGGATCGCCGCTCCAGTATCCACCCAGCCTTGGGTCCGGTCCAGCCTGATCCATTCCGCACTTCTGACTGCCTTATATTCGAACCCGGCTCCGCCGCTGCTGACCGTAATCTCATAAGTCTCCTGCTGAAGATTCGTAAACGGAGTGAGACCCGCTGTCCCTGCTGTGTAACCCTGCTCCGTTCCCTCTACACCAACAATCATGATGGCTTCCTTGGCAGGGGTCACTCTGCTGACCTCCGGATAACTCCAGCCGTCCGCGTTCCAGTTCACATAGCCGACATGCGGGGAGCTCATCATGCCCTGCCATTTGCCGTCCGAGATGCCGGTATTGTAGTGCTGCTCCAGCTGCTTATCCCGCTCAATAGACTCCAGTACCAGATCGGCATAGGTATTGGCAAGTACACTGCCGCGTCCGGCATGCAGCCTGTTCAGTCCGGCGTAGATCTGCATCTTGACCACGTTCGCCGAGGCCACTGCCGGATAATAGACCAGCTGGTAATAGGCATCCTTGAGCGCCGCTGGGAGCTCAGACTCATACCTGGCTGCCGCCTGCTCCAGGCTGAGCGCTTGTTCCAGCACTCTTTGCGCCTCTTGATGATGCAGCAGGCTGAAGGTGCCCGCTCTGATAATTTCCGGCTTGCGCCGCCCGTTCATCCGGGTGTAATCCGCTAACACCTGCGCAATTCCGTCAACCGTCCCAGGTGTAAGGTCTGATCCAAACTGTTGCTCCCCCCAACGCCGGGTGTACTCTTCTGTCTGGTTAATCGCTCCGGTTCCCCAGGCTTCAAAGTCATAGGCTAAATCCATGAAGTAGGATAGCGGCAGCTCCATCGGCTTCAGGTCGCCGGCATTTACCACCCAAATATCGCGGATGCCGTAATCGAACGCCATGGTCATCTGCTCCCAGACCTTCTCCAGCGGAGTCACATTCACCCACTCGTAGGAATGCGGGCCTCCGTGGTAGTCAAAATGGTAGTAAATTCCCCAGCCGGCCTCCCGCTGCTGCTCATGTTTTTCCGGGATTTTGCGGAGATTGCCGAAGTTGTCATCTGAGAGCAGAATCGTCACATCCTGCAGCACCTCCCAGTCCTTCAGTCCTTCTGCTTCCGCCGTACCGTACCAGTACTTCTCGACCTCCTTGTATACAGCCAGAACCTGAGGCATATGCTCCAGATTGTATTTCTTCAGCAGGGCCTTCTGGGTAAGGATAATCTGCTTCAGCAGCTCAATATTCTCCTGGTCTGAGCCTTCGAGGGCAGAGTCACTCTCTCCGCGCATGCCGAGTGTAACCAGATTATCATAGTGTCTGTTGCGCTTAATTCCGTCTTCCCAGAAGGCGGTAATCGCCTGCGGGTTGCGGGCGAAATCCCACAGATTGCTTGTCCCGTACTGCGCGTACACCTTCTGCCATTCGCTGCCGGCCCTGAACAACGGCTCATGATGCGACGTTCCCATAACAATGCCGTATTCATCGGCATGAACCGCATTGGCAATCGGACTGCTTGTACCATTCAGACTGAATTCTGCACTCCACATCGCCGGCCACAGAAAGTTCCCCTTCAGTCTCAGGATCAGCTCGAACACATTGTCGTAGAAATCCTCATTGAAATCGCCAAAAGCATGCGTGACCCAGGAGCCGAGCGACGGCCAGTCATCATTCAGGAAGAACCCCCTGTATTTAACGGAAGGCTCTCTGGAGCTGCGATTCAGTCTGCTTGCAGGAATGGACAGTGTGGTGTTCTGCTCCGGAACCACATCGGCAAAATACACCCACGGGCTGACCCCGATCAGCTCAGAAATGGAGTAGATGCCATAGATTGTCCCGCGTTTATCGCTGCCCGCAATGACAAGCGCCCGGTCCACGCCAGGCAGTGGAGCCTCAACCAGCTGCAGCCGGTAGCATTCCCGCTTGCCTTGAATCGACGTGACGTCGAGGATACCTTCTGCAATCAGCCTGTCGATCAGCTCATTTCCGCCTATGGGACCGGCGATGACGACGGTTCCTGAGAGCTGTTCTTTTCGTGTCAGAATCACAGGTGTTATCCCGCTCACCAGCTCGATATCCGCGCCGAAAGACTCCGCCACCCGGCGCAGTCCGTTATAATCAGTCCCCTTCGGGTCCAAGTAAATTTGAACCGCCCGGTCTGGCGCGGCAAGTATAAAGTCCTCATTCGATTTCATGAATAGCTTCCTCCCGGATTGTCCGATTTCGTATGCCTACGCACATTATATCGGGAAAACGGTTACAGGCTCCATGGTCTAACTAGCTAGTTTTTGTAATTAGTAAAGGAGGCGTCTAGCCGGCACCTGCCTATAGCCCGTTGAACTGCTTGAGCATATGAACGAACTGATGAAGCTCGTCATCATTCCATGCCGCAGTCCGCCCGAAGAACACGGAACCCTTCTCGTTCAGGGCAGCTATTGTCTGCTGCTGTCCACGCTCCGTAAGTGAGAGAAGGATAGCCCGGCCGTCATCAGGTGAGGATTCTCTGCTCACATAACCCAGAGACTCCAGCTGTTTGATCAGACGGCTGACCGCGCTGCGGTCCATAGCCGTTGCTTCCGCAATGGCGGCAGCACTTGCCGGCCCATAGGAATAGAGCCAGCGGACAATATGGAAGGCGGCCGGCTGCAACGAGGAATCGAACCGCGCGGCGGCTTTGACATTCAGCGCATGGGCTGCGCTGATCAGTGCGTTAAGCTGCTCTCCCAGCTCCAGCTCCAGCTGTTCTCTCGAGTCAAGCCTTGATTGATCAATGTTTATTGGGTCATTGTTTACTTGGTGATTATTGTTTACTTCGTTATCGTATATTGGGTTCTGCTTCATATTCATTCACCTGTCCTTAATTCAGAGATAACTGCCACCAATATGGTTGACATATATCCATCATATAATTATAGTGGACATATATCAATTATACATTACTTAAAGGAGAATAACCATGCCTAAACAACCAACCGTTGTCATCACCGGAGCCACTAGCGGACTGGGACAGCTTGTAGCCATCCATTTGGCGGAAAGAGGCTATGCGCTTGTCCTGACTGCCCGCAGTGAAGAACGTGCTGCGGCTACCAGAACCATCATCGAGGCCCGTCAGCCTGCTGCAAATATCCGTTTTGTCTATGGAGACCTGTCGCTGATGCAGGATGTGAACCGGGTTGGCGCTGAAATTGCTGCCGCCTGCCCTTCCATCGATGTGCTTTTGAACAATGCAGGAATCCACGCCTTCGAGCCCCGCACCACTGCCGAAGGTTTGCCGGAGATGATGGCTGTGAACTATCTGGCACCATGGCTGCTGACGCATAGACTGGAGACTTCACTGCGCAATGCAGGCCAGGCCAGAGTAGTCAACGTAGCCTCTGAGGCATCGCGCCGTCATGGTGTACTCCGCCTGCCCGGGGACCTAACGGATACTGCTGCTTTTACTGCCCGGGGCTCCTCTCCTGTCTACGGCAAAACCAAACTGCTAAACATCATGTTCACGGCAGAACTGGCCCGGCAATGGGCAGGCAGCGGAATAACCGTCAATGCCCTGAATCCGGGCTTCAATGTAACCGGACTGGGACGCGAGCTGCGGTTCGCTTCTGTGATCGAGCGGATCCTGAAGATTATCCGGCTCGGTGATCCGCGAAGAGGGGCAGAAATTATCACCCGGTTAATCGTGGACCCGTTTTATGGGACAGTAACCGGAGGTTATTTTAACGTGGGCACAGGAAAGTCCATTGTACCGGTATCTCCCGGAGGAGATGAAGCGATGCAGCGCAGGTTGTGGGCGGATACACGGGAGCTGCTGGGGGAGATACTGGGACAGTATCAGATCTAAAGAAGTGAGTTCATTCAACAATGCAGCATCGAATGTATTCAGTTCCAAATGGAAACTCAGCGATAGTTGTATAATGTACAATTAAAGACAGCGAAAAGGAACGCTTTCATCCTTTAACTGTAATCAGTACAACTAAATCTGCCCGAATCGGAGAAACCATCTACAAATAGCAATTTAATTGCACGAAATACAACTAAACGGATAATCGGTTGTAAATCATATGATTTAGTTGTACAAAGTGCACTTAAGCCTAACTCATATTCTTTAATCGGGTCACTGCAACCCCTCAGCACACGATTGGCCAAAGTGGTTTTCACCAGTTATTATCGGTACTATTGAATAATATAAGTTCACACAAGATGATCTATTACTTGAATTGGAGGGTCTAAGAAATGATTCAGTCTATTATACACATCGCTTTGGTTGTAAAAGATTACGATGAAGCGATAGAATTTTATACAAAAAAGCTGCACTTCACATTAGTTGAGGATACATTTCAGCCAGAGCAAGATAAACGGTGGGTAGTGGTTGCACCTCCCGGCTCTGCCGGTACGACAATTTTACTTGCCAGAGCTTCGAAATCTGAACAAGAGCAGTTTATTGGCAATCAGACAGGCGGGCGGGTATTTCTATTTCTGAACACTGACGACTTTTGGAGAGATTATAAGGAAATGGTCACTGAAGGCATCGAATTTGTTAGAGAACCTAAAGAACAACCCTACGGAATGGTTGCTGTGTTCAAGGACTTGTATGGAAACTTATGGGACTTGCTGCAGATGAACGAAGATCACCCGATTTCCAGAAGAGTTAGATGAGGTCATATGAGATGCATATAATCAAAAACGGCCGCACCCTCACAATCAAGTGAAGATGCAGCCTTTTTCTATTGTATCGGGATAAAAATTTCCGTTCCGCCCGTAGTTTGAACCGTGATGCCATCCTCAGCAAAAGAAACCTGCAGCAAGGCCTCGGGAGATTGCTCCAGAATATTACCGGCCCCGTTCACCTGCTGTGCTGAAGAATCAGCCGAAGGATCACCGTAGACGGCCGAAGCCAGCCAGTGAATTCCGGGCACAAGCGTAGCCGTCAATGTTGGCAGTACCGTCCGGGGACGCAGCAGGTTCGTGTTTGCATTGGGCCAGATGAGCTCCGCCTTCCCGTAACCCATCAGTCCCTTGATTCCGCTGGTTCCCCAAGCTGTAGATACTGCTGTGCATGAGTTGTCGGTCTGCTGCGCAAGCTCCGTTTCCTGGCCCAGGGCGAACCCGCCTTCAGCGGCGTCTAGTGCCCGGCCTGTCTCGATCCGGTGAACCCGGATATGCCACGGCAGTCCCGCTACAACCCATGTTCTGACCTCCACATTGGCCCAAGGCTTCCAGACAGACCGCAGAACATTGTCCGTAATCTCGGATTCCACATTCCGGCGCCGTACGCGGTACAGATTGTCCCCGCCTTCGCTGAGCGCAAGCATAGAATCGAACGCTCCCTGCGACAGTCCCCACTCGGAACGGGGCACGCTGAACCCGAAGCCTGTGGAATAGACGAATTTCTCGTATTTGGCCGAGGTATGGGTATGCTCATTCGTGTACAGGTGGCCGCTGTTGAACGCCGCCACATGACCGGAGGCCGGCTCGCGGACCAGGACAAGATGTGCAGGCTTCTGAACCATCACTGCCGGAATTTCCGGCAGCGGCAGCTCCTCTTCACTCCAGAACGGGTGCTCCGCACCAAGAGCGAGCGGCAAGAAAGTCTTCAGCGCCCAGTAGGGTGAGCCGGGTGCATTATAATTCTCCGCCATGACCAGATTCGGATACAAATATCCAATGGTCAATACGCCAGCCGCATCAAAGATCGGCTGGCTGAACCACCAGCGCAGATTGCGCAGAACGATGCCTTTCATCACACCGGCAGGGAGGCCTTCAACATCCGCATAAGCCAAGGCACTCCAGAATGCCGATTGGGCGAAGCGGTAAGCCAGGCTGCGCCCGTAAGGAAGCGCGGAGCCGTCCGGGGCGAACCAGCCCAGGAATTCAGCGGCGAACAGCCGGGCGCGTTCTTTGAACAACCGGGAACGCTCTGGGTCCTCCTGCTCCATCAGCTTGGCATACAGCAGCGAATAATAGTGAAGCGCAAAAGGCCCATAATAATCGCTGTGCCCGTCAACACCGTCACTGTACCAGCCCTCACCCAGGTAGAAAGCATCCATCCGCTGCAGATTGTTCTCCAGTTGCACTGCATCATACGGACGGCCGATGGTGCGGAACCCGGCATTCACCAGCACATTGAAGAATAGCCAGTTGCAGTCATAACAAGGATGGGAGTTGATCTGATTCAGCCAGTTGTACAGGCGATCCTGCTCCTGTGGAGCAAGCGGTGCCCAGATCTGCTCCGGAACCGCAGCAAGCGCGAAGCCGAAGGCCGCCATCTCGACCAGACGCTGGTCGTAATCCCGTACATCTCCCCAATATTCTTCGTGAGCAGGGTCGGTGCCATGCCGGATGCCCTCCAGCACGATGTCCCGGATTTCGCTGCTCCCGCCTCCGGCGAGCAAGGGGACCAGTCCCCATAATACCCGGGAAAAGCCCTCCATCCCGGCAGTTGCTGCCGGATAGCTCGCTCCGGTTCTGCCGATTTCAAGTCTTGCTCCGCCTTTGCTGTAGAGCGGACGCAACGGACCCGTAAGCTGTTCAAGAGCGGTCACCAAGTCCGCCCGCGTCTTCAGCGGATTATCTGCAATCCGCGAGGATAATATTTCTGATGCTGCTCTCCCGTTAGTCATCATATCCCCCTACTCCCAGTAGAACGGGCCGGCTTCTTTGATCCGCGCCAGCGCTTCAACATAGAAGAAATCACCGTAGATCAGAGGAACATCGATATTCCGGTTCTCCGGGTAGTTGCTTGTACCGTGAAGCAGCAGCCCTTCTTCCTCCGCATTATCCCAGGTCCCATAATTCCGGTAGAGGGATTCCGTAATTCTAAGCGCTCCGTTCCGGTAGACATGCGCCTCCGATTCATCCACCTGGCTCGCCAGCAGCAGCAAGCCGCTCGCCGCGCAGGAACCGGCGGAGCTGTCACGAATCTCTCCGATCTCACCGGGAGCACGGAAATCCCAATGCGGAACCTGATCCTCCGGCAGACGCGTCAGGAAGAAATGTGCAACCTGCTTGGATGCATCAAGGTAGCTCTGCTTGCCGGTATGATGATAGGCCAGCGACAACCCGTAAAGTGCCCAAGCCGCGCCGCGCGACCAGGCCGACTCCGTTGCGTAACCCTGTCCGCCGCGCTTCTCTACCACTTCGCCCGTTTCCGGGTTGAAATTGACAATGTGATAGACAGAGCCGTCCGGCCGGATGAAATGCTCCAGTACCGTATCCATATGGGCCTCGGCGATATGCCGGTAACGCGGGTCTCCGGTTACTTCAGAAGCCCAGAAGAGCAGGCTGGTATTCATGCTGCAGTCGATAATAGCGACCCCGCTGTTGTCCTCGCCTTCTCTCCATGGATTCCAGGCGCGGATATAGCGGCCTTTGAGGTTGAAGCGGGCGGCCAGATAGTTGGCAGCCTTAAGCGCCCGGACCCGTGATTCCTCTGCGCCCGTGAGCTTGAAATTGGCTACGCTGGTCAGCAGCCACATGAACCCTAAGTCATGGTCCAGCTTCACATACCCATCCAGCACCTCGTCCAGCCGCTGCTCGCAGCGTTCGGCAATCGCCTTCAGGCTCTCGTCCCCGCTCCCGGCATAGAGCTGCCAGAGCATGCCCGGCCAGAAGCCGGCTGTCCACCAGCTCGGTGTCTCCAGTACGTACTTGCCGCCTTGGCTGGCATGGGGGAATTCCGCGCCGATTCTCAAGCTGTTTGCTCGCGTTTTTTCCAGTGCCTTGCTCCAAGCCTCATCTACCCATGCCTGCTGTATTGTTCCACTCATCTGAATCCCGCCTTTGTTTGAATGATAAGTTCTGATCTATATAAGCTGAACGAAAGATTTCTACGTAAAATTAGCTTTAAATGCGGTAAGTGTGGGGATTCCGGGCGGCGTGCGCGGCAGCTTCCCGGCAGCGTGCGCAGCAGCTTTCCCGGCGGCGTGCGCGGCAGCTTTCCCGGCGGCGTGCCCGGCAGCTTTCCCGGCGGCGTGCGCGGCAGCTTTCCCGGGGATGCTATCGCCGCAGAAGTTCCGGGTTTCTCCGCTCTGTTGTTAAATCCTGCATAAAATACAACATTCCCCTCCATAAACCGGCTCAAATCCAAAATTGTTGTACAAAAGAGACAATTTCATAATTCCAAACCCTTGCTGGGAGCGGTTTTTTTGAGCATAGAAAAAGGAGTACCTCCCCAAATTCTCGAAGATATAGGTGACGAAACCAACACCCGAGAATGAAAAGAGGTAATCCCTATCTATGTCTATTCGACAAGAAGAGCTGTTTTCCTTTGAGGAATTGCTCCTGATGCACCCAGAAGATAAATATAGTCAAATCTTTGAACACTTAAATCTGGCACCGGTCTTGTTGGCACTGGGGAAAAAGAACCATCGCGGACGGCCGGAAAAACTAAACGTACCTGCCATGATCTACTCGCTGCTTATCGCAAAAATGGAGAACATTGAGTTTGTCTCTGCATTGACCCGCCGACTGACCCATAGCAACGAATTTCGAGTACAGTGCCGGTTTAGTGGCTCCGACAATATTCCAAGCCAAGCCTCGTATTCCCGTTTGATTCATGCGCTGGAGCAAACGGGGATGCTTGAAAAACTTCAGGATACCTTGGTGACGTCTGCCCTAGAAGAAGGCTTTGTGACCGGCACACATATTGCCGTGGATTCCTCCATGGTCGAGGCTTGGGATTGCCAATTTAGCGAATCGGCCTCCAAGCGCCGTGCGGCTCGCCGGGGGCAAAAGCCAAGCGAGGCTCCAGGAGCCGAGCAACTTCAGTTCGAACTTCCCGAGCCTGAGCCTAAGGCTGAGAACGAGCCGCCAAAGAAACCCGTGTACACGAAGCGTGGACGGCCGTCTAATGCTGAAAAGGAACGCCGACGTCAAGAACTGGAAGCCTATGAACAAAGTCTTGGACCGTTTCAGAAAACCATTGAAGCGATGTTGCCCTACACGTATGACGAACTGTTGGCTGCGTTGCCCCGGCATGCCGCGCGTTGTGACAAGAAAAATACGAAGGGCCGAATGACCAGTTACTACGGGTTCAAGGCGAATTTGCTCGTCGATACGGACTGCCAGTATATCCTGAGTGGCCTCTGGAGCTCAGCGAATCCGAATGACCAGCGCATGGCCGTCATCCTTCTCAAAGGCCTGCTCCTGAAGTTTCCTATGCTGAAGGTAAAGCATATTTTGGGCGACAAAGGATACGACTGCGCGGCCATCTACCAGCTGATTCATTCGTTAGGCGCCTATCCGGCGATTCCCATGATTCACCACAAAGATCCGCCCGAGGGAATGAACCTGGATTACACTCCGGTATGCTCACAAGGGCACGCCTACCGTTACGACAGTTTTGATGCCAAGTACGAAACGCTGAAGTATACCCGGCCGAGCGAGTGCAAAGGCTGTCCGCTTTCCGGTTCCGGCTGTCAAAAGGTATTTAAAATCCGCATACAAACGGATTTACGTAAGCATACCTATCCCGCAAGAGGGAGCGAAAGCTTTACAGAGCTTTACAAAAAGCGTACGGCAGTGGAGCGTGTTTTTGCCTATCTCAAAGAGTATTTTGGAATGAAACGCACACGTCACCGCGGCGTCCGGGCAAGTGTCGATTTCCAGCTCAGTACGCTAGCTTACAATCTGAGTAAATTTGCGTTAGACAAGTTGAACCAGCAGTTGAGAAACTCCCAGCAAGTGGCCTAATTTTTAAAAAACGACCTTGGATTTTGGCCAAGTCTTGCTATTCAGCCAACTGAATTATGAAATTGACTCCAAAAGGCAACATTTCTTCTCATCCAGGCCGTTTAATGAAGAAATTGTTGTATTTCATACAACAATCCTCCTACACATCCCGATATAGCAGCACCTAAGTTGTATTTCATACAACATTTCGCCGGATTCCGTCTGAACATCCGCGCTGGACCGGCCGTTTTGTTGGAATCGTCTACTATGCGGGTTATATGCCCTCTATATTTAGTTTAGATTAGAGCTTCCCCAAGCAGAGAAGCAGTAACTCCGGCGGATGAGATTACCTGGAATTCGGACCGCCTGATTCAATCTTCACAAAAATTGAAAAGTGAATGCTAATGTTCCCTCCGCCCCGGGCTGAAGAACATGGAAGTCCAGACTATGCCACAGTGTCTCCTGGCCATAATGATCCCGGTACACCTGCGCGGTAATCTCCGGCCGGACTGCTTCCGGATCATAAGTGACCTCTACACCGTGACCTGCCGCAGTGCCCGGCAGCAGTACGCTGCCTGGGTGAAGAAGCTTAGGCCTGCGCCAGGTTACGAACCGTTCCGTCCAGCTCGCCGGAGCTCCCTCATACCGGTAGGTGTCTGTCAATTCCAGACGTGGCAGCTCCTCTTTATGCCAGACCAGCGAACGCACCAAGGACTGCAAGCCTGACACCGGATAAGCCTGCGCCATCTCCAGCGTCAGCTCATCCTTCTCCGCCGCCGCAGATGCATATAACACTGCAGTGCTGAACTCCCGCCCTGCGCCCTGGTACTGGCCGTTGATGATCGGCACTGAATGTCCCTGTGATCCATTGCAGTCATAGCTGTAACGTCCGGCACCGAAATAATCAGCGGTATATTCTCCGCTGCCCAGATCGGAAGCGTAGATCTCTCCCCGGCCGCTTAGAATGAAGTGGCCCAGATCATTATGATTGTGCGGCTCATCATTGTGGCCGGCTTTGGCGGCGAACCCGAAGGAGCCTGCTGCCGGCACATGACGCGAGACAATCCAGGCGGCATCCGGAAGATAATAGCTGGCAGCCTCCCAGGCCCCGTTCTCCCGGCCCGCTCTGGTCCAGATCAGATTGCGCAGAGCCGGTGCGAAACGGCTGCAGTGATCTTCAGTGAACGGCGCGCGCAGAGCGGACGGCGGCCGCAGGACATCCGCATAGGCATCCGCCAGATAATGGGACAAGCCCATATGCACACGTACCTGAGGCACCGAATCCGAGAAATTGGCGACATGACTTTCGTCGATGAAGCATTGTTGCTGGAAACGGGCAATCTGCGATACCTTCTCTTGCTTGAACCAGTCCAATCGGCCTCCGGTTCTTGCCCGGAGCAGATCGCTATAATAAGTGAAATAGCCAAAGCCATAATTCCAGTAGCCCAGCCCCTCCAGACAAGCGCCGTCGTCCCCGAAGCCTTCCAGATAATAGCTCATGCTGCTCTCTGTCTTCAGCAGAATATCCGTAAGTATGGCCGGTTCCTTCACCAGCAGCAGCGCAGCTGCCCCGATCGAGCCCGCACAGACTGCCGCCCAGTTATGGCGTGATGTCTCCCAGAAATATGGCCCCTGCTCAAGAAAAGGCCGGAAGATTCTGCGCTCTACCTCATGCCGTATCCGGGACTGGAGCAGCAGCGGAAGCCGGTCCCCCAGCAGCAGTAACACTTCACTTAAGGTGAATCCCGTCTCGGAGGAGAACAGGTCAATATGCCGGCTGATCTCAGCAGCGTCATGGTCTGCGGGAAGATGGGCCGGAAGACACCAGGTGTACTCATCGCAGATGACCCAGAGGATATCCTCCAGCTTCTCCAGAGCCCCCGTATTATCCGGCTCCAGCAGGCTTAGGAATGCATAGGTATTCAGTCTTCTTCTCCGTTCGAAATAGACCCGTTCATATTCCAGTCTCGAGCCTGTACGCGCAAAAATAGAAAATAGCGTATACGTCAGCGCGGATATAGGCTGACCGTCCAGCCTCTGCGTTTCTGCGCGAATCTCGCTAATGTCTGCCTGTAATCCTCCGGATGATAACGCCCGGGTCCAAAACCCAGCCGAATCGCCCTGCGGATAATACAAGCTCCAATCAGCCGGCTTCATGTCCTGCACAATTCCGGCAAGCTCCTGCCTGTTCATGCCCTCTTCTTCCTCCTTATCGGTGCTCCACCCTGATTAGTGCCGCACCTCTTTCTCACTAAGCGGCTAAAGCGACTGAACACCCGCTATTCCAGCGCATGATCCCGCATGACATTCTCACCGTCTGCTATCCTCAGCGCAGTCCATTTCAGCTCTTCTCCCGACCAGAAAGGATCGGACGGAAGCAGCCCCAGCGGAAGGAATACGGCAGCGCATAAATAGAGGCTGCCCGTATTGATGTAGCTCTCCGCAAGCTCCGGCTGATAGCCGTAGATCCCCGGCCGCAGCCAGCCGCTCTCATCCAGCGTACCCGGAGCATTCATGATCCGCTCTATCACGGCAGTCAAAGCGCAGCGTACCTGTGCTGGAGGCAATGCCTCCTCCAGGAAATGCTGCAACGCCGCCTGCGACAGCAGCTGAAACGCACCGAAACGGTACACAATCGAGCGCCCGAGGAACGGATAGGTGCCGTCCGGTGCAATGCTGCGTTCAAGCACTGAGGCATATCTCTGTGCCCGTTCCATAATCACCGGCTTAAGTGCAGCATATTGCTCCGATTCCTGTTCAAAGATGGCCACGACATCAACCAGCATCGGCTGGATCACGAAGCTGTTGTAATAATCCCAGTGAAAATCCTTGCCATCCCCGTAGACACCATCGCCCTTATACCAGTCCATGAACATATGAACCGCATAACCGACACGCATCCGGTCATAGTCGGCATCGCCCAGTATATATAAAGCTGCTTCCACCATTGCACTGAACAGCAGCCAGTTGCTGCCGCTTGGAGCCGTCCGGCGCGTCTGCTTCAGCGCTGTAATTAAATGGCCTTTGACCCGCTCATCCAGCCGCCCTGTAATCGCTTTCGGTGCGCGCACCAGCGCGTGGGCCAGGAAGGCGGCATCGACCAGCGGCTGCCCTTCCGTCTTGAACTCCATATAGTCAGGCGACTGCGGATCGACAGCTGCACCGATAGCCTCCAGCATCAGCGCGGCATAACGGGCTCTAAGCTGTTCTTCTTCTCCTTCAAGTCCTTCAAGCTCCAGCCAGGGGGCCATCCCGCAGGCCAGTCTCGCAAAAGCTTCCAGATGTGCAAACCGGCTCCGGTCACTATGGAACTCCGTAGGCAGCTGCTCTTTCAGCTGCCGCTTCGCTAAAGCCTCCAGCACCGGTCCCCCGATCAGCAGCATCGTATCCAGCCAGTATTTTCGCTGTTCCTTACCCTTCATTAACAATTCCACCCTTTCAGGTATTCTTCTTCTCTAGTGTAGTGTGGTATTATTGCAATGTCTTTGCGAATAATGATGTTTTATTGCGTTTGTTGCGATCAATCTGAAAGGGGCAATGACTATGAAACATGCCCGTTATCATCAAACATTCAACGGCGATATTCTGGCCGGTATCGGCAATTCCCCAATCTCACCGACAAGGGATTTCCATATTCATGACCACTACGAAATCTTCCTGTTTCTCGGCGGGAGTGTGAACGGATTCGTCGACCAATACAGCTATCCGCTGGAGCGGGGCAATGTGCTCCTGTTCAACAATCACGAGATTCACAAAATCATCAATTTGTCCCCGGAGCCTTACGAACGGTTGACGATTCATTTCAAGGCGCCGCTTATCTTTCCTTTCTGCACAGCCACTACCAATCTGCTCGCCTGTTTCCAGAACCGTCAGCCCGGTGAGCATAATCTGGCCCGCATGGATGAACCGCTGCTTACCGAGTATATGACTCTAGCTTCACTTCTGATTGCAGCACTGGAGAGTGAGCAATACGGGAGCGAGGTGCTGGCTCTAACTTACCTGATTCAGATCCTGGTAATCGTCAATGAGCTGTACAGCCGGACCCGCTCCGCCGTGCCCAGCATTATTTCCTCGCATATTCAATCGGCCATGAGTTACATCGACAACCACCTGCATCTGAACCTCTCGCTCGAGCACATAGCCGGGGAGCTGAACGTCGATAAATATTATCTCAGCCACCTTTTCAAGCAGCAGACCGGAGGAACCATATACCGTTATGTCCTGCTCAAAAAAATCGCCTTATCCAAGCAGCTCTTGGCCGCCGGAAACTCCGTATCCGATACCTGCTACCTGTCCGGCTTCAATGACTACGCCAACTTCATCCGCACCTTTAAGAACATCACAGGCATCCCGCCCGGTAAATATGGTAAAAAAAGCTGAGGGCCCCCTTATGACGAGCACTCTATTGAACTAAGGGGACGTTGACTGGCGGAATTAGTGGGATTTATCCCTCTGGTTTCCCCGTTCTGCCCACTTCTGGTGGATTTAGTGGGACTTATCCCTCTGATTTCCTCGTTCTGCCCACTTCCGGTGGATTTAGAGGGATTTATCCCTCTAATATCCTCGTCCTGCCTACTTCCGGTGGATTTAGAGGGATTTATCCCTCTAATATCCTCGTCCTGCCTACTTCCGGTAGATTTAGTGGGATTTATCCCTCTAATATCCTCGTCCTGCCTACTTCCGGTGGATTTAGTGGGATTTATCCCTCTAATATCCTCGTTCTTCCCACTTCCGGTGGATTTAGAGGGATTTATCCCTTTCATTTCCTCATTTCCGGCCAACCAGGCCGAATCTGATGGATTTATCCCTCTAATCCTACGGGTGTCTAGAAATTGAGGGCAAATTTCACATTCTTATAAAAAACCTGACAGCCCGCTTCCCGCAGCTGCCAGGTTCTTTGAGTACCTCTTACAACTGTCCCAGCAGATTAGCGATGACTTGCGCACTCTCGGCGCGGGTCATGCTCTCCTGCGGAGCGAATTGCTGATTGCCGCGGCCCTTGATCAACCCCGCCTGTCCGGCGATGCCGGCTGCGTTCTTCGCCCAGTCATGAATCAGGAAGTAGTCACTGAACGCTCCTGCAGCTATATCCTGGCTTGCATTGCTTGCATTGCTTGCATTGCTTGCATTGCTTGCATTGCTTGCATTGCTTGCCTGGCTTCCCTGCAAATACTCATAAGCGCGGACGATCATGACCGCCATTTCCTCACGGGTAATGCGCTCATCCGGAGCGAAGGCATCCTTGCTGCGTCCAAGCACAATCCCCGCTTCATTTACAGCGGCAACAGCTCCGGCATACCAGGATTTGGAATTCACATCAGCAAATGCCGGTGTACTTCCCGCCTTAAGGCCAAGCGCCCGTGTAATCATAGCGGCGAATTGCGCCCTGGTTACTTCCCCTTGCGGATTGAATTCTGTAGCCGAAATGCCTTCGATTATATGCTTCGCAGCCATGGACTTAATGACACCGGCCGCCCAGCTGCTGCTGCTGACATCCGAGAAGCTCTTGTCATACTCCAGCACTGCATACTGGCTGAAATGCTGTACATCGGCAGTAAACTTACCGTCAGCCAGTGTTCCGCCCATGTATTCAAGGGCACCGCTGGCAGCAATATAGTAGACGCCGAGCAAGCTGCGGTTCGCATTAGGATCTACAGTGAATGTAAGGGTCAGCGGCTTGTCAAAAGCGGTTACCGGCACGGCCGTGCCGTCCGCAGCAACTACCTCCAGGCTGAAGCTGATTACATCACTTGCCGCCGATAGCTGAACGGAACCGTTGACAGCCGGATTGTTCATCAGCTGCTCCGCAGCAGCCTTCGCAGTCTTCACGGCTGAAAGCTTAATTCTCGCCCCCTCCGGTTCTCCTCCTACACCCGTAACCTTCTCCTGAATGCTCTTCAGCAGTTCCGGAGTCAGATCGACCGCAACCGTACTCCAGGCGAGACGCAGGGTATTCTCTCCTGTAATTCCTGATATTCCTGCCGGAAGCAGCACGGATTCTGTAGCATCCGTGAGCTGAACCGTTATTGTCCCGCCTGCCGGAGCCGCGAAATCACCAGGGGCAAGAACCTTCTCGGTCTGCGGCTGCGGCGCCGGTGACGGTGTAGCCGCTGGTGTTGGTGCTATAGACGACACTGGCGAATCCGTAGGGGCCGGTGTTGGAGTTGGAGCTGTTGTCGGCTCCGGTTCCGGCGTCGGTGTCAGTGTTGGTGTTGGTGTCACCGGCGGCTGTTCTGCTTCGCCTACAGTCACCGTTCGGGTCACCTCAGCAGCGGCGTTGCCTGCTGTATCTGTCACATTATAATGATACAAATAGGTGCCAGCAGCCGATGTATCGAGCGTCAATACTGACTCCCCATCCTTCGTAATCGCCGCCACGATGCGCTCCGTAATGTCGCCGTCGCGGTCATCTGCCGCAGTAGCTCCGGCATCGGTATAGCTTGCACCATTCTCCAGTTGAACGGATGCTTCCCCAAGCAGGGTTATCACCGGCTTCGTTACATCCGGATCAATGGCAACCACTACGGTTCTTGTTACTTCCTCCGCTGCATTCCCTGCGGTATCGCTGACATTATAATGGAAGGTATAAATATCCTCTACCGCCGTATCCAGCTCTGTCAGGCCATATACTTCACTGGTCACTGTTGTAACGATACGGCCAGTTATATCGCCGTCCTGATCATCAATAGCCGTTGCACCGGCATCCGTATATTCCGAGCCAACCGGCAGATTAACTGTCGCCTCGCCATTCAGGGTAATCACCGGCAGAACGGTATCCGGTACCGGCAGCGTAATTGCTCCGCTGGCTGAGCTATCCGCCTTCGCCTCTCCCTTGCTCAGCGTAACCGAGAAGGTGAAGCTGCCATCCGTATCCTCCGTTGCTTCCTGGAATGAAGACAGGATGATGTCACCCACGGTAACCCCGGTAGCACTGAAGCCGGGCAGTGCGTTTATGGATTGCTGCAGCCAGGTCCGGACAGCCTCCTCACTATTCGCTGTCTCCTTCTTCACATTGTAGGCCGCACCTTCAATTATGCTCTTCGCCTCAAGGACAGCCTGCTCATTGGCAACGCTGACCTTATCTCTGGCTACAGCTACATAGCTGATTACTGCAGCCTGACTGAACGTATTGTACACTGAATAGGTCACGGTACCGCTCACCGGCAGCGTGAAGTCATGATTGACCGCTGTACCCGCAGAACCTGCAACCAGGCCGGTACGAACCTTCTCAGATACGGCTTTCCCCTCAGCATCAGAATAGCTAAGTGTAACATCCATCGTACGGCTGCTGTTACTCCACCAGTCCAGATGATAGGACGTAATCGTATATTTCCCTGCATTCAGAGGCAGCTTGTAGACCAGAGGTGTATTCTTCGTATTGGAGCTGTATACTCCAGTCTGGGCTTTATCTGTAGCAACTACTGCTCCGCCAAGTCCCTTTGGACTGTAGTTAGACGTGATGTTGGTATGTCCCCAGACCGTATCCCCTGTCGACAACTGATCCGCCTTGTCATTCAGCAGGCTGTCGCCGACGAAATTCCTGATGGTTGTAAATGGCGGTGTTACCCCGTCAGCGGAGACACCAGGGTCGAGGAAATATACGAGGCCAGCAGGTACCACTTCCACATACGCTGTTGTCTTCAAATTTCCGAAGGTACCGGTTACAGCTACCCGCTCATATGGAGTGTCGAAGCTGACTGCGTCTACATTCCATTTCACAGCCACCTGCACCTTGGAGCCGTCAGCGCGTGATGCTTCCAGCATGGCCGGCAGATTCGGCTTCTTCCCGGCATAAGCAGCCGTATCCTGAGGAGCGGCAAGCTCCCTCACATCGCCTACAACCAGCCCGATATAGGCAGAGGTCAAGCGCGCTTCAAGCTGCACTGCTCCTTCCTGATCCAATCTGTACAGCACAGGATTATTCAGTGCTGCCTCAGCTGCACCTAGCGCACCTGAGAACAAATTCCAGTCACTCTCCGGGAATTCATCCTGCCGGGTGATTTCCTGCGCGTCCTTCACGGCCTGCTGAAGCGCAGCAGTGTTCACGTTACCTGCAGCTCCGCCGGCGATAACCCCCACAGAATCCACAGCTAATGTCCCGCTCAGCACCTTGATCTGGACCGTGTGCTCCCCGTATTCCAGCCCGCGGAGCATGAAGGTCTGGTACAGCTCCTTCGATGCTGCTGCAGCGCCCGAGAGCACTACAGTCCGGCCGTCCACGCTCGCTTCCAGCTTGGCTGAGCCGTCGTTCTGGCCCAGAATATCGAGACCGGTGCCGGTAAATGTGTATTTCAGTACCGCACCCGCAGCCTGACTGGTCGAAAGGGAACGCTGGTACACATACATCCCTTTGCCATTCTCATGGGCCCATGCACCCTCGTAAACCAGCTTGGATTGCGGAACCGCAGCCAGATCGTGCATCTCCAGATTATCCAGCAGCTCTGAATAATAAGGAGTATAGCCGTCTACCGTCTCCACCTTCAGATTGTCGAAGCGGACATGATAGAAGCCGCTGGCCAGCTGTACGCGTCCCGACAGCTTCGGATTCGGGTCGGTATAGGTTCTAAGCTCAACATTATCCAGATAGGCAGTGATTCTATCACCTGCAACCTGAAGAGCAATGTTATGCCATGCGTCATGTGCGGTATCGTAACCCTCAAGCTTCACACCGCCGGTGCCTGTAGCGGCATTGCCGCTGGCGACAACAGTACCGCTGGACAGCAGCTGCCAGCCGCCGTCGAACCAGAACTTCAGCGCATATGGCGTTCCGCTTAGCATCTGTGACCCGCCCTGATAGCGGGCTCCGACTGCCGCATAATTGTTGCCGCTGTAAGTGCTGTTCTGCTCAAAAGACACATCGGCACTGACCTTATAGTTGGTCCAGCGGTTATCCCCGATCGCTGTTACCGGATCTCCGCCGTTCCAGGCACCGCCAACTCCTGTTGTAATCTGATCCAGCTGCTGGCGCAGGACATAATTATCCGTATCGCCGATACGATACCCCTCGAAGGCACCGTTAAGGTCCTGGGTATAACGCGGAATGACGCTCTGCTCACCGCCGCGAGAGCTGACATAGCTCTGCTCGCCGGCAATCACTCCGTCTTTGCCGATGACGGGAACGGTTTTGCTGCCGTAATTGAAGTCATCCGCATACAGAATTCCGTCTTCCGTATTCTGTACGGAACCTGTTGCATCGGTATCAAGCACCGTACGTTCTCCCTCAACCGGAAGCGGTGCCGGTGACTCTGCTGTAGCGTGATTATCCAATGTGCTTACAGTTACAATCGAGAACGGCTTCACTCTCACCGTGTATACACCGCTGCCGTCTGCAGCCGCATCGCCTAGATATTTCATATAATTGCTGTTAAAAGCCTGACCCTCATCAGCTGCACGGGTCTCCCATACTTCCAGGGAGGGGTTTCCTGTATAGCCCATGTTCACCGCCTGAAGCTTGTAGATCTTCTCATACTCGCTGTCATTGATGATGACTGTCGAGAAATCCAGCTTGCCCGGAGCAGCAAGTGTCATGTAGCTCGGAGTCCCGTTCCGTCCGCTGACCGGGTTCGTGCCGGATGCTCCGGTGTAGCTGGCCTTGGGCACCGCTCTCCAGACTCCTGCTGTATTATCCCCATTCTCCCAGCCCGTCTTGGCAAAACCGTTGAAATGCTGGAGAATAACCAGCCCTGCGTCATAGTGTATGAAGCCCGACCACGGGTCCCGCGCGCTGACCAGCTCCTTGAAGGAATACTGTCCGCCTTCATAGAAAGAGCCGATCGCCGGCTGATAGATGAAGTGTGTCCGGCGGGAATTCACGAAGCCTTTAATGATGGTATTCCCCATCTCCAGCGGACCGCCGGTGCCTCCGATCCCCGTGCCGGCCGCTGACGGGTCCTTCATATTGTTGTTCGGGCGGAAGGCCGAGTTGCTGAAGGTCGCCTGCGCCTCACTGTTCCAGATTTCCTTGTCGAATTCTTCGGCCAGCCGTTTGAAGTTGCCTTTGCTGTCATCATCGGTGTTGTAATGATATCCGGCGGCCGTTACCGCCTCCCGCAGCGAAAGATCGCTGACCATAGCATCGCCGAAGGTGCCGATTCCGACCTCGTCGGAGATAATGAGCTTGATGTTGTGATACAGAGCCTCTTCCTCAGTGCTCTCGAAGCCTAGAGTATCCGCTTTAACCTTGGCGCTGTATTGCTTGATCCAGTTCAAATCTGATGCATGCTCATTGACATCGGGATTGACGTAATCGACCATATAACCGTATTCACGGTAAGCGGCCAGAATCGTGTTTTTGTACCAGGTATATATTTTGTCGTTGTTATTATTGGCCCAGGCCGGAGCATTCCAGCGCAGGAAGCTTACCTTAACCGCAGGATTGATGGCCTTGGCATCAGCCGCAAGCTGGAAGCCGGGATGCCGGGTTACATTGGCCTCTTCATTCTCCGTACGCATCGTCGAAGGGTCGGGACCTGTCGAGTTGTTGCGGTCATTCCCCATCTCAATCTTGACATGGTCGATCAGCGGACGGTCGCCGCCGAACAGGACCTGCAGCAGCTGCGCATAAGCCTCTGGCTGCTCAGACTTATAGTCCATCAGCAAGGCGCTGGTACTGTTGCCGCTCAGCACGCCGAAGCCTTTGAACGTCAGGCCGTTAACATTGTCTTCCTTAATATCGTTGCCGTCGAGCAGAACTTTGACCGTAGAGGCTGCGGTCTGCCGGGCATCATCAAGCTCTTGCTTGATCGCACCTTCGGCAACAGCGAACCAGCTCAGGATCGGCTTTTCACCGGATACAGAAGCATAGGTCAAGGTCATAGGACTGCTGACATCAATATCTCCGGGAATGGTGAATTCACCGGAAATAAACTTGGTCGTAGAGGTGTCAAATTGCTTGAACGTGATCGCCTTGCTGTCCCCGGCGGTATTCTTATACTCCAGGCGTGGCTCTATCCCGCGGTTGCGCGTGCCGGAGTACCATTCATAGAAACCGCTGCTGAGTGTATATACGCCTGCATTAAGCGCTTTCAATTTATAAACGATATTAGCGCCGGACGGATCTGCACGCAGCCCTACCTTCCATATGGACGGTTCCGTCGCCGGATCGGCAAGTCCCCCGTCTTTGGAGTTCTTTACCTTATTGCCGGTATCATCGAAGCCCCAATCCGTTGTTCCGCTGACATATTTCTGATCCGGTAACCCGTTAAGCAGGCTGCCGCCGGATAATATTTTGACCGCCTCGTACAGGGGAGAGGCTCCAGGAGGATTCCCCAAGGAATCGCCGCCTCTGCCGCTGTCCACGAAGTAGACGAGCGGACTGGCGGCCGGCGGAATCACTTCCACATTCGCCACCACCGGCCCGCCGTTCGCGGTTCCGTTCACGGTTACGGTGTCATACGGCACAGCAAAGGTATCTTCGCCAATGCTCCAGTTCACAGCCGCACTCTGGCCGCCAACATCGACGCTTGCCGGCAGAGTCGTACCTGCCGTTGTCTTTGCCCCCATATAGGCCGCTGCATAGACCGTATTTACAGTAGCAGCAGATGCGGCCGGCATACCTAGTGCCGGAAACATTCCGGCTACAAGTGCTCCTGACATCAATACTGAGAATAGCCTTTTCTTGACACGGGTTGTGCTGTTCATTCATTCATCCTCCTCTTGTTCAAATAAGTAAGCGTATCCATTGCGTTGTTAGAAGAATAATGTCTTGGACAGACCTTTGCCTTACCTCCATGATTGGTTATAAAAAACCCGGCAGCCACGAAAAGATGCAACTGCCAGGCGCGTTACTTGTTCTAGCCTTTAATCCCCGACGCTGCAACACCTTGCACGAAGTACTTCTGCAGGGCCAGGAATACAATCACTACCGGAATGATAGAAACTACACTTGCTGCCATGATCAGCCCGTACTCCGCAGAATATTGCGAGATGAACATCCGCAGACCGATCTGAATGGTCTTAAGCTTCGTATCTGTCAGATAAATCATTGGCCCCAGGAAGTCATTCCAGGTGGCAACGAAGGTGAAGATGGTGAGTGTGGACAACGCCGGCTTGGACAGCGGCAGCATGATTCTTGCCCAGATGCCGTATTCACTGAGTCCGTCGATCCGGGCGGCTTCACATAATTCATCAGGTACTCCCTGATAGAACTGGCGCATCATGAACACACCGAATGCCGAGAACGCCTGCAGCAGAATGATCGCCAGGTGGGTATTGTTCAGTCCCATGTAACGCATCAGGATGAACTGCGGTACCATGTAGGCCTGCCAAGGGATTGCAATCGTTGCGATATATCCCAGGAAGATAAAGTTCTTGCCCCGGAAATGCAGCTTCGAGAACGCATAGGCCGCGAAGCTTGAAGTCAGCAATTGCAGAATCGTTACGATAATCGATAATTTCGCAGTGTTAAAAATAAAGCGTCCGAGCGGAATCCGCGTCCAGATATCCGTGAAATTCTCCCAGCGCGGATTCGCCGGAATCCACTGCATCGGGAAGGAGAAGACATCCTTGTTAAGCTTGAGCGAGGAGGACAGCATCCATATATACGGAACCAGCATCGCCAGCACGGTCGCAAACAACAAAATATACACAAGAACCATAAGGCTGATTCTAAGTCCTTTACTTTTTCCAACCATATCTTTTGAATCCTCCTATTGTCCGTATTTCTTCTCGCCGCGGAACTGGACGATGGTGATGCCAAGTACCAGCAGAAAGAGTACAATCGCCATTGCGCTGGCATATCCGTAATCAAGTGAACGGAATGCCGTATTGTAGATTTGATAGACCATAACCCTCGTAGAGTCGTTGAGCTGGTTATCGGCGCCGGCAAATAGGTTGATAAAGATATCGTAGACCTTGAACGAGTTAATGACCAGAATCATCAGAACAAAGAAGGTTGTAGGTGCCAGCTGTGGCACGGTGACATTGCGGAATCTTCTCCACGGGCCTGCGCCGTCCAGCTCAGCAGCCTCGTACAGCTCAGGGTTAATTCCCTGGAGTCCTGCCAGATAGATGACCATGTAGTAACCCATATTTTTCCACACTGTGAAAAGAACTACGGTAAACATGGCCCACTGCTTATCTGCCGCCCAGCGGGGAAGATCCTCCAGCGGGATACCGGTAATGGTATGCAGAATGTTGTTGATCGGACCCATGGTAGGACTGAAAATGAAGTTCCATACCGCCGCAACGGCTACCAGGGAGGCCACATATGGGAAGAAGAACACGGTTCTCATGAAATTACGGCCCATAATCTTCTGGTTCAGCAGAATAGCCAGCGCCAGCGCCACAATCATGGTCAGCGGTACAACTCCGATGGTGTAGACAATGGTGTTCCACAAGGCTTTGTGGAAGGTTGAATCTTTGAGCAGCCGGGTGAAATTGTCCAGCCCGATGAACTTCATCGGATTGGCCCCGTCCCATTTCACAAACGCAAGGACAAAGGCAAATATCATGGGTACCAGTGTAAACAGGGCAAATCCGATAAAGTTCGGCGCAATAAAGCTGTAAGCGACCAGGTTATCCCGGAGGCCGCGTGACATACGTCTTTTTGGGCTCTTATTTGTATGCAATATGGTTTCGTTCTGCATTATTTCTCCTCCAAACCTTCTAAAGCTTTCCCAAATCTATTATGCGAAGCAGATAGATTCTTATATTTTATAAAAGGCGGGCCTTCGCCCGCCCTTATATCCACCGCCCTACTCAGAACGGTTAATTGTTCAAGAGCTCTCCTACACGTTTGTTCATATCCTTCAGGCCTTCATCAATCGTAGCGTTCTTCGTCATGATGTTATCGTGTGCTTCATTCAGGATAACCTCGATGTCTGCACTCTTTTCATGTATAGGCATTTCCAGATAAGTCTGAACAGTATTTAGTGCAGCCTTACTGTTCTCGTCTGCAGGGAAACCGTCGATGGAAGTAATGGAATTGATTACTTCATCGTTCTTGATGGCCGGGATGGTTCCGGTAGAAGCAATAACCTTCGCGCCTTCTTCACCGGTTACGAAGTTCATGAACTCCAGTGCGGCTTCTTTATGCTTGGATTTCTGGTTTACAGCCAGGGAAGTAATCGTACCGAGAGTTGTACCGGCTTCTACACCGTCAGGATGAGGGTATTTCACAATGCCCCATTCAGTCGATTGGGATTCGCCGCTCTTCACTTTCTCGATCTGGGTGGCAATGAACCAGCTGCCCATGTTCATCATGGCAACGGAGTTGTTGTAGAATACACCGGAATAATGCGTGCTGGAAGTCTTCAGTGTTGCGTAATCCATCACGATGCCGTCTTCCTGCTCTTTCAGAATCCGCTCATAGGTAGGCTTCAGGAAGTCATAGTTGCCGCCGACCACTGTGTTCTTGCCGTCAAGAATACCGAACAGTTGAACCGCGCTCCGCCAAGTGTGGTAGTGGGCACCGTATACTTTTTCGGAACCGCTGCCGGAGGTCATCTTGCGGGCCAGCTCATCATATTGGTCGAAGGTCATATCGTTGCTCGGGTATTCCACGCCTGCTTTGTCGAACAAAGCTTTGTTGTAATAGACCACCCAGAAGTCACTGCGGAAAGGAAGCGCATACACCTCGCCGCCCACTTCAATCTGCTCTACAGTACCGCCGTATACGGAAGGATCAATGGAATTTGTGCTCATATAGCTCTTAAGCGGCTCCAGATGATTCTGCTTCACCAGGTTCGAATAGCCGGGAATATCTTTAATGGTAAGAACGTCCAGGTCTGCACCGCCGGAGAGCTGTGTGCTGAGCATGGTCATATAGTCCGTGGAGCCAAGGTCTACATATTCAATCGTTACATTCGGATGTGCTGCTTTATAGGCATCAATCAGCGGTTTGTAGTAAGCGGTTGCTTCCCAGTCCCACAGTGCCCATTTCAGAGTCACAGGCTCCTGGCTCGGTTCAGCGGAAGCGTTTGCAGCGTTACCCGCCGCAGGTGCGGTTGTTGCAGCAGCTTCATTATTGGCGTTGTTCCCGGAACATCCGGCCAGCATGCTCACGGAGAGCGCTGTGGCAAGGGTCATGCCATAGAATCTTTTTAAGTTCATTTAAATATCCCCTTTTCCTTCTATTGTTCTAGCGGCGACCGGATCACCCGGCCTTAGTTCAAAGTGTAAGCCTTTTCAGGCGGGATTGGGATGCAATATCAAACACAGATCATTCACTTTTCTGTGCTCTTCTCCCCCTCGTCCGGGTTAAACCTGTAATATCCTATCCGAAACATGTAAAATTCTCAGCTTATACTCCTTGCCCTGTATTGAAACGCAGGAATATGATAAGGTAGATGAAAACGCTTAATATGCTTTCACAGTTTACAAGGGAGTGTTCACTACGGTAAGAAAATCTACTATTAAAAGCCGCATCATTCTGCTCATGGCCGTATTCGCCCTGCTGATTGCTACGCTGCTGTCTTTTTTCAGCTATGAATTGATTACTTATTATCAGCGCAAAACAACCATACAGGCGACCGAGTTCAACCTGCAGCTGGTATCCCATATTATTGAACAGGATCTGATTGACCTGACGGCCCTGGCCATGACCTGCAGTACGAACTCTTCTACTAATACCCTGCTTACGGAATATTTCGGATCACCGCAGGCAAGCCCTAAGCAAGCTGTTAATGTCTTCAACTCGATGCAGCAGGAATTCCTGAACAACCGCTCCAACAGCTACGCCCGCCGCCTGATTGTTACGGATAGCAACGGAAAGTTTCTGCAGGTGGATAAAACCGGCACCTCCGTTCCGCTTACGATACACAATATCGGGCAGATTACCGGCCTTAGCGAGGATGCCGAGGAGAAATGGGACCGGGTGATCAAGGACCCGCTTTCCACCTCGAATGGAATCCCCTTTGTGTTTCCGATTTACGGCAAAGGGGCAACCCGGGTTGGGACGGTATACCTGTTAGCGAATACCTCTGTCATTACCGACAAGCTGAGAGGGTACACCCTGCCGAAGAATTCCCGGCTGCTGCTGACACTCGGCAATCATCATTATCAGCTCATCGGTGACCAGGTCACCGCCATTACGGAACCGTATGAACCGGTGGCCTATACCAATGAAAAACCTGTCGGCCCGCATACCGAGCTGTCCATGGTCAAGCTGACAAACGATGAAGAAAGCCATATCGTGGTATCTTATCCAGTACGCAGCGGGGTCATACTATCGCAGACTCTTTCGAACGACCTGTTCGCACCTAAGGCAAATATCTGGATTCTGGTCATGCTTGGCGTCGTCCTGCTCGTTATTGTCTTAAGCGCTATCATTACACTGTATTTGACCCGTACGATCAGTCTTCCGGTGGAGAAGCTCAAGAAGCGCATCGATAAGATTGCCCAGGGCAATTTCCTGATAGACCGCAATATTGAGTGGAAAAGCGAGCTTGGCGACGTCGGACGCGGCATTAACCGCCTGTCTCAGGATATCGTGGCCCTCATGGACAGCCGGCTCGCAGACGAGAAGCAGAAGCAGGAGCTGGAATACCGGATGCTGCAGAGCCAGATCAATCCGCATTTCCTCTACAATACGCTGAATTCGATCAAATGGATGGCCACGATCCAGAATGCTACAGGCATTGCGGAGATGACGACTTCACTGTCCAGACTGCTCCGCAGTATCGCCAAGGACAACCGGCGGCTGATGCCGCTGAAGGATGAGCTAAGCCTGCTGGATGACTATTTCCTGATACAGAAATACCGCTATGGCAGCACGGTCACCATGGTCAAAGAAATTGAGAATGAAGAGCTGCTCACCGGCCTGATTCCGCGCTTCACGCTTCAGCCGCTGGTGGAGAACGCGATCTTCCATGGCATTGAGCCCAAGGGCCGGGGCGATATTGTCATCACGGTCTCCAAAAGCGGATTCGCCGATATCCTGGTCACGATCGAAGACAATGGTGTCGGCATGAAGGAAGAGCAAATCTCCACTATATTGTCCACTCCCGAGGACGAATCCAAGGGAATGCTGGAGAATGTCGGACTGCGCAGCGTAAATGAACGCCTGCAGCTGGCTTTTGGCGGGAATTACGGCTTGTCTATTGAGAGTGAACTTGGACAATATACCATCATGAAGCTGCTCCTGCCCTTCCTGCAGAGAGAGTAGCCAATTACAAACTGCGTTACCGTCCCTTTTAGGACTATACCTTATCCGCTCGACGTTGCCCAGTAACAGTAACTGTATATAAAAGTGCCGCTATGCTTAAGCAGAACCGCCCTGGCTGTGAAGCTGGGGAGCTGCTGTAGATTAGGGAGCTGGCGGCTGGAGCTGACTGCTGACTGCTGACTGAAGAGCTGGCTGCTGACTGAAGAGCTGACTGCTGACTGAAGAGCTGGCTGCTGACTGAAGAGCTGAAAACCAGCGCTTCCCTCAAGCAAGTGGAAAAATGCATCTTAATTGTTCGATTTCGCAGGATTAGGGGCAATTAAGTGGAAAAATGACATCTACTACTTGAGGTTTCAGCTACTTTGAATGAAATGAGATCATTTAAGTGCTTTTTATCCAACTGCTGTTATTGCAAGGCTCCCTCGCTCATCAGCAAGTGGAGAAAATCCAACTGTTATCATTCCATTCTGGTGTTTACATCAAGGAGTAACAGCTTTGACGTCCCAGTTATCATATGACATATATAAACTCTTATATTTAGCAAACTTAGCAAGGATGTGATGAACTTGATCAAATTATTAATCGCAGATGACGAAGCCCTGGTCTGTATCGGCCTGCAGTCCATGCTGAAATGGGACCAGTTCAATATTGAAATTGTCGGCATTGCCCACAACGGCGCACAGGAAGAAGAGATGATTGACACGCTCCGTCCGGACATCGTAATCAGCGATATCAAAATGCCGATTAAAAGCGGCCTCGAGGTAGCCGGCTCGGTACGCAAAAAGTACGGCCGGCTGCCGCTCTTCATTATGCTGACCAGCTATGAAGAATTCCAATACGCCCGCGGCGCGATTGAAGTGCAGGCCACGGATTATCTGGTCAAGCTGGAGCTGACCCCGGAGGCGCTGTCCGAATCCATCCGCAGAGCGATTGGCATACTTGAGACTTACCAGGCGATGGAGAGCTACCCGAAGCTGGTCCACCGCGGGAATATCCAGGCCCAGCGCGATAAATTCTTCATCCGCCTGTTCAACAACCTGTTCGAGAACAAGAACCAGTATCTTTTGCAGAAAGAGGATCTGGACCTGGATTTGCCAGGGGCTGCCTATCTCGTCTGCACCTGCCGCATTCTGGGTCCGGATACGGTTCCGCCGCGCGGGGATAAGCTGGTTGCCTTATGCTCCAGCACTGTACAGATGGCTAAGGATACGCTCTCTTCCGTCAGCCCGTGTTATGTAACCAGTCTGGATCTGCGCAATTTCGCCGTGGCGCTGCCGGTCCCGGGCACCGATCCGCGGCTCTGGATGCCTGACATCCAGAAGCTGCTTGGGGACATGGCCTCCGTGCTGCACAACTACTTCAATGTGACGATCATTGGAGCCATCGGGTTCGCCGTCGAAGATCCGTATCTGCTGCGGGAGAGCTACCTTGCCGCCCGGAAGGCGCTGCCGGCCGCGGTTAAAGAGCGCTCCTTCGTCTTCTTCACAGAGGGCGAGGCACTGGCGCAGGAGCATCTGCTGTTCGATTTCTCCGAATCACGTTCGGAGATCCGCCGGGCTTTTGAAGAGATGGATACCCGGGCCTTGTACACCATTATCTCCAGAATGATCGAAATCTTCGACGGCCGGTCCGACCTGCTGGTCCCCGCCACCGATGCCGCCTGCAATATCCTGTATATGGCCACTTCCCTGCTTGCGGACGGGGAGAACATTGTGGAGCAGATATTTGAGAATGAGCCGGAGGGCTACCGGGCCATTTATCAGATGCATACTATAGAAGAAATTGCCGGCTGGCTGATCCAGTTCCGGGACGGATGCTCGAACATTCTTTCCACCCGCAGACAGAGCTATAAGGAGCAGGTCGTGAAGAATGTCCAGGAATATATCAAAAGAAATCTCGGCAGCAAGCTGTCGCTCAATCAGGTGGCGGATGTGTTCAATTTCAGTCCCAACTATCTGAGCCATCTGTTCTCCAAGGTCGCCAAGGTGAACTATGTAGAGTATATCACAGAGATCAAAATCACCGCCGCCAAGGAAATGATGGTCCGCGGGGAAGGCCGGATCTACGAGATCTCGCAGAAGCTCGGCTACGAGAGCGCCTTTTACTTCAGCAAGGTATTCAAGAAGGTCACCGGGCTCTCCCCCCGGGATTACATGCAGCAGATCGAATCAGGTACGGAGGATGTGCGGAGTCATTGAGCTGAACGTGGTTGGGCGGATGACGGATGCCTATATATGCGAAGAGCCCCAAGCAGCCGTTACACGGCAGCCTGAGGCTCTTTTTCACATAATACAATTATCAATATCAACCCTTCACCGCAGACCCAACGGTCATGGCACGCTCCACCTGCTCACTCAGCAGCAGATAGACCAGCACCATCGGAATCGAGGCAATGGTCATTACCGCTCCCATCGCTCCCCAGTCGGTGCTGTATGAGCCCTGGAAGAAGAGCAGGCCGAGCGGCAGTGTCTTCATGTTCTCGTCCGAGATCAGAATGTACGCCAAAGTGAATTCATTCCAGTTGTTCAGGAACTGGAAGATGGCTATCGTAGCGATGGCTGGCAGAGCCAGCGGCAGGATAACCCCGCCGAACAGGCGGTAGATGCTCGCCCCATCAATACAGGCTGCCTCTTCAATTTCCCGGGGAATGCTGACCAGGAAACCATAGAATACCATCGTGGAGAATGGAAGGCCAATAGCAATGTACGGGATAATGAGCGCGCCGAAGGTGTTGGTCAGATGGAAGTCGCGGACCAGGATAGCCAGCGGAATCATAATGACCTGCAGCGGCATGAACATCCCGACAATCATATACGTCCGGACAGCCGAGCGGAATTTCCACTGCATCCGTGCCACGGCGAAGGCGAACATTAGCGCCAGTAAAAGAATGCACAGCGTAGAGATGGTAGAAACGACGAAGCTGTTCATGAAATACCGCGGAATATTGAACTGTGTCCAGGCATTCACGTAGTTCTCGAAACGGAAGTGTGTCGGGAAGCCGAACGGATTGGTCACGAAGATTTCGTCATTATTTTTCAGGGAATAGGAGATCATCCAGAACAGTGGATAAATGGATACGATAAAATACAGCCATAGCGGTATTTGCAGCAGGATTTGGCCGATGGACCGGAATGTAGTTTTTGAATTCATGTCGTTCTCCTTTCCTTACGCGTTCTGTCCACGGTCGAATACCTTGTTAATGACAAGCGTAGCCACAAGTGAGATCATCACAAGCAGAACGGATACTGCGCAGGCATATCCATAATTGCTCTCCATAAAAGCATAACGGTAAATCATGAAGGTCAGCGTATAATTGGTGGTCCCCGGACCCCCATTGGTCATAATTAGCATCTGCACGAATGCCCCGATCCCGGAGGTAATGGCGATGGTGAAGCAGAATTTGAAGGTCTCGCGCATCAGCGGCAGTGTTACATGCAGGTGGGCCCGCCATTTACCGCAGCCGTCAATCGTAGCAGCCTCGAAGTAATCCTCAGGCACAGCCTTAACTCCGGCATACAGCAGGGAGAACTGATAGCCCATGAACTGCCAGGCATTGACAAAAGCAATAGCAATAATAGACTGGGTCGGTGAGCTAAGCCAGTTCTGGCGGTAAGGGATATTCAGCAGCTCGAACAGCTTGTTCACCAGGCCGTTCGTCGGATCGTACATCGCAATCCACAGCTGGCACACTACAGTAACAGACAGCACTACTGGGATGAAATACGCCGTCTTCAGCAGCTTGCGGCCGCGGATCTGCGGATTGGCACAGACGAGCGCCAGGATTGTCCCCAGACCAATCTGGAATACGGCCAGCACAATGGCGAACAGCAGCCCGTTCTTCAGTGAAGTGGATAACAGCGGATCGCTGAACAGCTCGCGGTAATTAGCCAGACCCGTGAAGGCAGCCGTACTCAGCCCATCCCAGTCGTAGAAGCTCCGCAGGACCGTCTGCAGGACCGGATAGATAAGGATGACACTGTATAACAACAGGGCAGGGAGCAGAAACAGCGCCAGCGCCGGTTTGTTTCCCAAGTATTTATTCATGCGGTTCTTCTCCTCCTTGCATCATTACAGCCGGGCCCCGGGGCGAAGGCCACAGAGTCCGGCTGCTACCCTCTATTTATTTTCCTTATCCAGCGTACGGTTCAAATTCTCTACGAACTGATCTGTAGTGAATCCGTCTACCAGCATGTTCTGTGCGTTGTCATTAATCGCATTCTGAATTTGTGTATTGCTCAGCAGCTTCGCGTATTCCTTGGCATTAGGCAGCAGTTCATTGGCAACCCGTTGCATCATGACAGGCACGTCTGAAGCGATTGGCTTGTCGGTTTTTGGTGAAATAATCGGGCTGCCCAGCTGTGTGTATTTATATTCGGCTGATTTCGCTGCCAGGAATGCTGCTACCTTGACAGCCGTTTCTTTGTTGGCACTAGCCGGAGATACGGCATAGCCCTGCGGTGAGCCTGCACCATCAATATAATATTTGGACGCTTCATAGGTCGCTTCGTCCTTGGCCGGCCAGTACATCCAGTCCACCTGGTCGCCCAGCTTCTCCGCTGCGCTGTAGATTTCCCATTGGCCGTTCACGAACATCGCGGACTTGGCTTGATAGAACTGCGAGGAAGCCTGATCATAGTTCGTGTTCGTGGCGTTGGCGTCGAAGAGCTTGGCCTGCTGAAGCTGTTCAAGCTGCTCCGCTGCGGTGACGAACGGCTGCGACAGCTCTGTCATTCCCTGTTCACCCAGTGCACCGAAGCCCTGAGACTCTTCACGGGTCACGAGTCCGTTATAGAAGGCGGCGCTGATCCACTTTTCCTTGGCGAAAATCGACATGGGCACATACCCTGCTGCGTTCAATTTCGCGGCGGCAGCTGCCAGCTCATCAATCGTCTTGATCGGTGTGGCGATACCAACCTCATCGAAGATGGTTTTGTTATAATAGATCAGCTGGAACTCGATGCCGGTATCGGGATAGGCATAAACATGGCCGTCCGGTGCGACAAGGCGCGATTCTACACCCGGATTAAGATTTTTCTTGTACTCCGCAGTAGTCTCATAGTCATCCAGAAGCTCTACATTTTTCGATTTGGCAAAGGTCTGCAGGGTGGCCCAGTCTGTGAAGTAAATATCCGGCATGTTCCCTGTAGCAGCGTAAGTTTTAAGCTTCTGATAGCCATCCTGCACCGCAGGATCAAGCTCAATCTCAACCTCAGGCATTTCCTTCTTCAGCTCTTCCACCGCATAGTCGAAAGGGCCTTTGGTATCATCGTCAAAATGCTGGGCGTATACCTTAATTTTGACTGTACCTCCCTCTGCGGCTGTGTCCGCAGCAGGCGTGTTGTCCGAAGCTGTATTTCCGCCGCCGCAGGCAGACAGCAGTAAAGCCATGGAAAGCGTTATCATTAGTGTGCTTAAACGTTTGTGCTGGACTTTCATAATGTGAATCCCCCTCATGCGAGTATGTTGTCCTAAGACTCTGATCTGCTTGCTACTTTCACATTATAGCTTCCCGGCAACGCTTATCTTAAGGCATAAAACGGGCCTTACCCGTAAAAAACGGGACAAAAGCAGCAGAGGCTTGGCCCTCTTCTATAAGGACGGCGCTGTTTCTGCGAGCGGGTGCTTGGTCTGCGGGACTGGCGGGACTGGCGGGACTGGCGGGACTGGCGGGAACCTTGGCAGGACTTTGGCGGAGCCCTGGTGAAATTTTGTATAAGCTGGCTGCCAATGGAGCGGACTCAGATTCCGTTAATGGGCCAATCACACCCCATTTCGGGCTCATATGAACAAGATAACGGAATCTCAGTCCGCTTCACTCGGCTTACGACCTATCCCGAACGGCATGCGCATCTTATCCACATTAGAGTAAGATCACAACTCCCCTTCATGCGGAAACGGCTACACCATCCTCCAAGGGGCGGTATCCATTCAGCGTGAAACATATGAATACTGACACGCCAATTACAAAATAACCCCACAACAAATTAATTCTTATATTTGAGAAAAAGCGGTCCCCTGCCGGGAACCGCCTCTGCCGTCCAGCCGGGGCATCCGGCTTAAACGGATATGAAATTTCGGCTGCCATGGTTTCACAGCTTCCGGTGCACGATTACTTTTTGACCAGCTGCTCGTATTCCGTGGGTGTCACGCCGAAGCGCTTTTTGAAGCTTTTGCTGAAATAATTCGGATCTGCGTATCCGACACTCTCCGAAATATCCGCCAGCTTGCGGTTGCCTTCCAGCAGCAGTATCCGGGCTTTTTTCATCCGGATATGGGTAATATGGTCAACAATCGAATAGCCGGATTCCTTGCGGAAGACACGGCGCAGATAGCTGGAATCCACGTATACACCGCGCGCCACCTGTTCGGCTGACAGATTCTCATCCGCGTAATGCAGTTCAATATAGCTGATCGCTGCGGCAAACAGACTCGACGCCTTGGTCGGCTTCACATCCTCCGTCAGTTGAATCACTCGGCGGTACAGGCCAATCAGCCATACCTCGGCCTTATCCCAGGAGCCGCATTCCTTCAGCCTGTCATAAGGTGCCTTCTCCTCATCGTTGTTCCATACCCGGTGAAAAGGAAACCCCCGTTCACCCGCGAAGGTTAACACCAGGGACAGAAGCCCCATCATCATCGCATCGGGATATTCGTCTCCCCACTTGCTGCCGCGGAGCTGGCGGATGGCCTTGCGCACCTCCTCCAGGATATCCGCGTCTTTCATCCGCAGTCCCAGCACAATGGTATCACGGATGGAGCTGAGATCTGCCGCCTCTTGTCCCGTCTGGCCTGCCGCCATTCCGCCTCTTTCAGCCGCCTGCTGCTCAGCCTCCCGCTCACGGGACAGCCCGGGCAGCTTCGTCCGGACACGGGTCAGCATCTCCAGCATTTCCACTTCGTTGAACGGCTTCAGCAGATAATCCTGCACGCCCGTACGCACCGCCTTCTGCAAATATTCAAATTCGTTATGTCCTGAAACAAATACAATGACAATCCGCTCGAAGCGGTCCTTCAGCTTGCCCGCCAGCTCAATGCCGTCCATAAACGGCATATTAATATCGACCAGCGCCAGATGGGGCTGATGCTTCTCCGCTTCAAGCAGCGCTTCCTGGCCGTCCCTGGCTTCACAGCATACGCGGAACCCGTGCCGCTGCCAGTCCATCTTAAGCCGCAGATAATCGCGGAACAGCGGCTCATCATCAACAATCATCACCTTGTACATCCTGCTCATCCCTCTTTTCATTTGCAAGCATTGGCAGTGACAGCTCTACTACAGTACCTTCACCGGCAGTGCTTCGGACCGTTAAGCCATATTCCTCGCCGAAATACAGGCTTAGCCGCTGGCGGACACTATACGTGCCGATCGACCGGGCCTCGTCCTCCTGCGAACTTCCGGACATGATGGCTGCGGTTCGTTCCCCGTCCATGCCTACCCCGTTATCCGTTACTTGAACAATGACCTTGCCTGCTATAATGCCGGCCTGGATGCGGATGAAGCCCTTGCTCCCTTTTTTCTTCAAGCCATGATATATCGCATTCTCCACAAGCGGCTGCAGCGACAGCTTCGGAATTGGTGTACCGGACAGCTCAGGCGGAATATCGATCTCGTAGCGGAACACATCAGGGTAACGGATCTGCATAATCGCCAGATAATCATCCGTAATCCGCGCCTCCTTTTCCAGAATGATAAGCTCCCTGCCCTTGTTAAGCACCATCCGGTAGAAATCTGCCAGCGCCTTGGTCGTATCCCGTGCTTCCTCATTGCGGTCAAGCTCGTTCAGGACATAAATGGTATCCAGTGTGTTATACAGAAAATGCGGTTTGATCTGCGCGCTGATCAGGGCGAGCTCATACTCCCGCTTGCGGTTCTGTTCCTCAGTCACCTCGTCCAGAAGCTCTCCTACCCGGCCGACCATGAAATTGAACGCCTCGGCAATCGTACCGATCTCATCCTCCGTTCTCGCTGCCGCAACAGGCCGGAGATCACCGCTCACCACCTGGCGCATCGCCCGTGTCAGCCTCTCCAGGGGACTTGCCACCATCCGTGACAGAATGTTGGCCCCGAACAGGGAGAAGACCAGGCACAAGGCTCCGACCAGCGTTGTCAGTCTGACATTCTGCCGTACATCAGCTGTCAGCAGCTTCAGCGAGACGACATTGATCAGCTCCCAGTCCATCCGGCCGTAATGGCTGACCGTGACCAGATTGCCGTTGTCCTTGTACGAGAAGCTTGCCGCGTCCGGCAGACGGCCGTCCTCCCCGATTTCGGCTGCTATCCCCGGCTCCACCGGCTGCAGCAGACTGCTCTTGTCCGCCGCTGCCACAACCCGCTTTTGTCCATCTATGAAATAATAGGCCTTCGGTGCAGCCGGATCGCTGGACTGCAGGAATGCCGACAGCTGTTCCTCTTTTATCATCAGAAACAGGGTGCCCAAGGGCTCGCCGCTGTCAATATTGATGACCATCTTCCCCAGGGTGAGCACTGCTGCAGCCGGATCAGGCGTCAGATAGCTCCGCTTGTCCATATCGAACCAATGCGAGATACCGTAGCTGTCCGCTCCCTTAACCCGCTCCAGCATGCCGCTTGACGCGATGCCTCCCTCATCCCCTCCGGAAGTATAAGAAGGATATACCGTCCCGTCCGTGCCGACGAATACGGCTGCATCCACCTCCCGGAAGATTGACAGGTCTGTGGATAGACGGCTCTGCATCAGATTGGCAAAACGCACCCTCTCCAGCGGCAGGGCCTGATCGCCCGGATAAGACTCGTAGAGGCGGTTGATGTTGGTAACCATAATATTGGCCGCAGTCTCTGCGCTGCGGAGGATATAGTCCGTCCGGGAGAGAATCAGCTGGGATTCATCGGCCACATTGCGTGTAGTCCGGTCAATCAGGGAGCGGCTGAATAAATGGCTGGACAGTACGCCCAGAATAAGCAGAGACAGGATAAGCAGCGGCAGAAATATGGCAATTACCTTGCTTTTGAAGCGCAGCCGGCCAAACCATTTCCTGATGAATGCGGTATATTTCAAGCTTGTTCTCCTCCGCCCTCGAATGAATATTCAACATGGTAACATAATCACCACAGGTTTAGAAGCTGTAAGATTCAGCTAAATATCCGGGTTGTAAGCGCCTCTAAAAAGCCACTTGAAAGAAAAGGACGCAGGTGGTAGGATAAAAGCGAAGTTTTAGTAAATATATTAACTAAAAAGGCGTGAAGCAGCTTGGCAACGATTAAAGACATCGCCCGTGAGGCCGGCGTATCCGCCGCCACCGTATCGAGAGTGCTAAATAATGACCTGTCCCTGGCTGTCAGTGACGATACGCGGAGCCGGGTATTCGCGGTTGCAGAGCAGCTTGGCTACAAGCCCTCCCGGTTAAGGCAGCTGAAGCGGGAGACAGAGCTGAGCAGCAAGGCCATTACGCTTCTGCTCTGGTGCTCCGCGGAAGAAGAACGGGAAGATCCGTATTACGGCTCAATCCGCCGCGGGGTTGAGCTGCGCTGCGAGGAGCTCGGAATTGTGCTCGGCCAGACGCTGCGCGGACGTAACCCGCTGCCCCCGCTCCGGGCCGATGATGGACTTATCGTCGTAGGCGGCTTCGACCCCAAGGAATTCGAGAGGCTGCATGCCGACAAAAGCACGACCGTGCTGGTTGACCAGTACGAGGAACGCCTGGAGTACGACTCCGTACGTACGCATTTCCGTCAGGCTGTCGGTCAGGCGCTTACTCATCTGCTGGACCTTGGCCACCGGGATATTGCCTTCATCGGCGGCGGCGGTGAAGGCGAGCGCCGGGCGCATCACTTCAGCCGTATGATGCAGAGCCGGGGCTGTTACGATCCGGGACTGGTCCGCAAGGGCAGCTGGAGCAGTGCTGACGGTTACCGGATGATGGACGAGCTGCTGGCCGGTGGCAAGCGGCCGACAGCCTGCTTCGCAGCCAGTGATCCGCTGGCGGTCGGCGCCCTCCGCGCCCTGCACGACCACGGCGTGCAGGTGCCTGCAGAGATGGCCATTGTCGGCTTCGATGATATCGAGATGGCCGCCTACGTCCAGCCTCCACTGACAACAGTGCGCGCCTATCCCGAGCAGATGGGCAAAGCGGCTGTCCAGCTGCTCGCCGAGCGGTTCGAAGGACGCGAAGTGCCGTCGCATACGATTATCGGCACGAAGCTGATCGTCAGGGAGACCAGCGGTGGAAGCGCCTGACTAAATTGGCAGGCTGAATCTATGTAAACAGAAACTATATATTGCAGCTGCAATAACGGACCGGATCACCGGACCGCATTACATCCGACAAGGAGAGTTATGAATATGAACATTATCGCAGATGAAACGTTAGGCCTGTTCCACCTTCAGTCCAAAGATACCAGCTATATTATCCAATTGGTGGACGGCTATCCTGCCCATGTATACTGGGGTGCACGGCTCCGCCATGACAACAGCCTGACCGGGGCGCTTGAGCTGCGCGAGCGCGCATCCTTCTCCCCAACCCCGCTGCTGCAGAAGCCTACCCTCTCTCTGGATGCTCTGCCCCAGGAGTATCCGCAGTATGGAACAAGCGATTTCCGCCGGCCTGCCTATCAGGTTCAGCTGGCTGACGGCACGCGAATCTCTGAACTCCAATATGCCGGCTACACAATCACAGCGGGCAAGCCGGCCCTTGAAGGGCTGCCTTCGGTCTATGTAGAGGATGAAGCGGAAGCCCAGACACTGGAGCTTACACTGAAGGATGATTACGCGGGTCTGACCGTTAAGCTTATGTATACCGTCTTCGCGGGCCATAGTGCAGTTACCCGTTCTGTCCGCTTTGAGCATAACGGGGAGGCACCACTGCGGCTGGAACAGGCGCTTAGCGCATCCGTTGATTTCGCAGATTCCTCCTACGATACCCTGCACCTGAGCGGTGCATGGGCGAGAGAACGCCATGTTCAGCGCCGTCCGCTTACCCCGGGCGCAGCCTTGTCCCTGGAAAGCCGCCGCGGCTCAAGCAGCCACCAGACCAACCCGTTTCTTGCCCTGCTCCGACCCGGTGCAGATGAAGACCAGGGGGATGTATTCGGCTTCAATCTGGTCTACAGCGGCAGCTTCGCCGCAACTGCAGAGGTTGAACAGTTCGGACAGACCCGGGTAAGCATCGGGATTAACCCGTTCGACTTCTCCTGGCTGCTGGAACCGGGCCAATCGTTCCAGACCCCGGAGGCTGTGCTCGTCTATTCCAGCGAAGGACTCGGCGGTATGTCACGCACCTATCACCGGCTGTACCGGACCCGGCTGTGCCGCGGCGTTCACCGCGACCAGGCCCGTCCAATTCTCGTAAATAACTGGGAAGCGACCTATTTCGATTTCGACGCCGACAAAATCGCTGCGATCGCCAAGGAAGCAGGCCCGCTCGGGATTGAACTGTTCGTCCTTGACGACGGCTGGTTCGGCAAGCGCGACAAAGACAACAGCTCGCTGGGCGACTGGTTCGAAGACCGCCGCAAGCTGCCGGAAGGTCTGGCCGATCTCGCTGGCAGAGTCAACAAGGAAGGTCTGCAGTTTGGTCTCTGGGTTGAGCCGGAGATGGTATCCCCGGACAGCGATTTATACCGTAAGCATCCGGACTGGTGCCTGCACGCCGAAGGACGGCGCCGCACTGAAGCCCGCAACCAGCTCATTCTGGATCTCTCCCGCCCGGAAGTATGCGATTATCTGTACGAGACACTCAGCGCTGTCTTCTCCAGCGCACCCATAACCTATGTCAAATGGGATATGAACCGTAACATGACGGAGATTGCCTCTGCCAACGCCAGCCCTGAGCGGCAAAAAGAAACCGCCCACCGCTATATGCTCGGCCTGTATAACCTGCTGGAGCGCCTGACCTCGCGTTTCCCTGATATCCTGTTCGAGAGCTGCTCCGGCGGCGGCGGCCGGTTCGATCCGGGAATGCTGTTCTACATGCCGCAGACCTGGACCAGTGACGACACCGATGCGATTGAACGCCTGGCAATTCAATATGGTACTAGTATTGTCTATCCGGCCAGTAGCATGGGGGCTCACGTGTCGGCGGTACCGAACCATCAGGTTGACCGCATCACCTCCCTTGCCACCCGCGGGGATGTAGCGATGAGCGGCAACTTCGGCTACGAGATGGATCTTACCAAGTTCACGGAAGCCGAGAAGGATCTGGCTGCCCGGCAGATTGCCCAGTACAAGGAGATCCGCACGCTGGTGCAGCAAGGCGATATGTACCGTCTGCAGAGTCCGTTTGAAGGTAACGGCGACACAGCCTGGATGTTCGTCAGCGAAGATAAGACGGAAGCCTTTGTTGCCTACTTCCGGGTTCTGGCTAAGCCCAATGCACCGATCTCGCGTCTTACGCTCAAGGGGCTCGATCCTGAGCTGGATTATGTGATTGAGACTGGCGCAGCCAATGTTACCGCAAAAGGCCACGGCGGCGGGGAAGCCACTGTATCTGCTGATGGGCAGAGCTCCACTCCATTCCAGACGGCCTTTGACGGCACCCCTCTCGGCGGCGACCGCCTGATGCGTATCGGTCTGGTCGTTTCCGATCTGCGCGGCGATTACGCGAGTTGCACCTATCGCCTGAGAGCAGTACAGCGTTAATCCTTAACTATTGAGAAGGCTTCAGTCTCCCCGGGGACTGGAGCCTTTTGGTGTTATATGGATCGGCGAGGCTATATAGATAAAGAATGGCTATTACTTTAGTGAAAAGTTGGCTTCAGCTGAGTTTGCGATTGCGGTTGTGGTTGCTGCTTGCTGCTTGCTGCTGAGACTGTTGTTACTGCTGCGTTTGATGTTGCGGTTGTTGCTATTGCTGCTTGCTGTTGATGCTGCTGTTGATGTTGCTGCTGTTACGGTAAATTCCCGGTTTAAGCGGCTGCTTTTAAAAATCCTGCACCAAATACAACATTTCCCTCGATATCTCGGCCATAATCTGAAATTGTTGTACAAATTACAATATTTCTGATCTTCCAGGCGGCTAAGCCGGATAATTCCTGCATTTAGTACAACAATCTGCCTGAACAGCCGGATATATACGGATCAATGTTGTAATATGTACAGGCGTGTTGATTCCCCATATTATGGAATGAATATAATTCCCAAAATGCTCTTGTTCCTGAGTAGACTCAGTTGAACCTGCCACTCCAGCGGAAGACTAAATATACGCCAATGCTGCATAAATTCCCAAAGGGTCAGTTGAGCAAAGGCAGGCACGTTGGAGTGGATTTCATCATAAACGCGTCTCAGAAGCACATAGACAGCAAGGGCCACAAACAATTGGCTGTATACTGCATTTTCGGTGGTTCCAAATAGACATGGCACGTTCAGATGCTGTTTAATCCAGCGGAAAAAGACTTCAATTTCCCAGCGTGCCTTGTAGATTTCGGCGATTACATGAGCGGACTCTTTTCTCAAATCGGTCACGACCCGTACGACTTCCCCCCGGTCATTTTCAAATTCTACGACCCGGTGGCGCTGAGCGGATTGGCACTTCCCTTGACCGATATAACAAGTCATATCACGAACAATTTTCGTTTCTCCCTCTGCGGGTCGCTGGAGGTTTCTCGGCTTCACCAAATGGAGATTGTCTTTGAGTCGAATCACAAACGACTGGCCCTGGAGCACATATTGATCCAATCTGCTAATTTTTCCATACGCCCGATCCTGTACCAAAATGTAGTCCGTATCTGCCAAAACTTCTCCAAACGGAGCGTCATTGCGCTTCGCAATCGATTCCTCCACGTTCACGGGTAAACGCTGACCTTGCGAAAGAGCGACATGCAGCTTAATGCCCCCTCTAAATTTTTTGTACGAGGCCCAAGGCATTCGGGAATTCGCCGCCGTGACCGTCGTCGAGTCAATCAGCAGAAGATCTTTAGGAAGATTCAGATGCCGCCGGGTTTGTCGGTTACATTTCTTGACGAGCAGTTGAAAGATACGTTTGAAGATTTCGTAAGGGACTTCACCGGCCTTGCCGGAAAGGGTGGAGTAATGAATCTCAGGCAAGTCAAAGTTTGGGCCTAAGCGGGCACTTTGCCGGAAGCCGTCCCATTTGTGGTAGCAGGCTTGGACAAAGTAATCGAGTAGCAACCCGACGGTCATTTTGGTTCCACTATCTACGTAGTCCTTGGTTTGTCCAGTCACCATTTGGACTTCTTCCGGTGTTAATACTTGTTTGAAAACGGCTAAAAATGGGGTATATTTATTCATGAGGTCGCCTCATTTCGGTTTGGTTTGGTCGTACTTACCATTACCCGAAATGGCGGCCTTTTTCGTCCCTTTTTTTGGGAAATCAACACGCCTATAATATGTACAACATTTCTCATTCTCCACGCCAGCAAGGTTCCTCCGGCAACCAACCACCAGCTACGGAAACTGAATTATTCAGTTAAATTTTAAATATTCACGATTCAGACACTAATTGCACATTGTGCAATCTTGCTCTTTGAGCAATAATATAGACTGTAGATTACAATTCAGCATTCATCCTATACATAAGAAAGGAGGAAGCATACAACTTGAATCCCAAACTGACACTGCGGGACCAAAAAAAGAAGCCACCGCCTACGCTTTGGCCGTAGCTGCCTTCGAGCTTGCGCTGGAGCAAGGCATGGACGGCTTCATCGTCGATGACATTGTCCAGAAGGCCGGTTATTCGCGGCGGACCTTTGCCAACTATTTCTCATGCAAGGAGGAAGCGGTGGCGGCGTATTTCATCAGCAGCGCTGCAAATGAAGATAAGAATATGCTGCTTGCTGTTCTGCCTCAGGATGCTACACCGCTGGAAGCTTTGTATAACCTGCTCAAGCTGCAGTTCACATCAGAGTTTCTGCATAAATTGCGGCAGTTCGTATCGCTCGCGAATCAGTATCCGTCGCTGGAGCCATATATCCTCAGCGTATTCCGCCGCCTTCAGATTGCCGCCCAGGAAGTACTCGAACAGTTCTCCCATGGACGCTATGACGATGGATATACCCACCTTCTCGCCGGTGCCGTCTACGGGGCATTTATCCCTATACTGGACGGACGCCTCAACGTCATGCTGCCGGGCGAAACACAGGATGAACCCTCCAGTGCCATGCCGTTTGATCAATATTTGAATTCCATGTTTGCTTACTTACGCAACGGCTTCTAATAATAAATTCAGAGATAAAGAGGAGAAACCAATACATGTCAACATTTCTGTACCGCTTAGGGAAGTCGGCTTATTCCAAGCCCTGGTATTTCATCGCAGCGTGGATCATCGTGCTCGGTGTGATTGGGGCCCTGCTTGGTGTTAATGGCATCCAGTCCAGCTCCGAAATGAAAATTGAAGGCACCGAATCACAAAAAGTGCTGGATAAGCTGACCCAGGAGCTTCCTGCTGCTGCCGGCGGCCAGGCGAGTGTCGCCTTCACCGCACCAGACGGAGAACGTCTGGATACGCCGGAGCGTGTAGCACTGCTCCAAAAAGCTATCAATGACGTCTACAATATGGAATACGTCATCAATCCTATGGAACTGGCAGCACAGGCTGCCGCTGCTGCTCAAGCCGCTGGCGCCGATCCTTCCGCTGCCGCTGGCCAGGCCGCCGCTGCTGATCCTTCCGCTGCTGCCGGTCAAGCCGCCGCTGCCGATCCTTCTGCCGCTGCTGGCCAAGCCGCCGCCGCCGATCCTTCCGCTGCTGCCGCGGGCCAAGTTGCCGCCGCCGATCCTTCCGCTGCTGCAGCACAGTCAGCTCCTTACGGTCCGCTGATGGCTGACGGCGCTCCGGTTCCCGGCGTTATGCTGTCTGCCGACGGCAATATTGCCCTGTTCCAGTTCCAGTTCACGGTTCAGCAGACATCCCTTCCATCGGATGTACCTGATAATATCATCGATACCGTGACTGAAGTCGAGCAGGCAGGCTCCGGCATCACTGCGATTCCGAGTGATTCCCTGAAGAGCATCCCGGCCATCGGCTCAACCGAAGCAGTCGGTGTTGTCGTCGCTGCGGTCGTACTGTTCATGACGCTAGGCTCGGTCGTTGCTGCCGGTCTGCCGCTGATCACTGCACTCCTCGGCGTCGGAATCAGTGTCGGAGGTGCGTTTGCACTCGGCAGTCTGATCCAAATGAATGACATTACACCGGTTCTCGCCGTGATGATCGGTCTGGCTGTAGGTATCGACTACTCCTTGTTCATTGTTAACCGCCAGCGCCGTCTGATTCTCGATGAGAAGCTAAGTGCCGGCGAATCCGCCAGCCGGGCACTGGGCACCGCCGGCAGCGCCGTATTCTTCGCCGGTCTGACTGTTATCATCGCCCTGTGCGGCATGCTCGTTATCGGCATCGGCTTCCTGTCGACCATGGCACTTGTAGCTGCAGCCAGCGTTCTGATCAACGTCCTGCTGGCGCTGACCCTGCTGCCTGCCTTGCTCGGACTGGTCGGTGAGAAGATCGTCACCGCCAAAGCCCGGACGAAGAACACCGCTGCCGCTAAAAAAGCGCAGCACGGCTTCTCGCACCGCTGGGCAAATGCCACGGTGAAATATCGCTGGGTAATCATTATTCTTGTTGTACTCGTTCTTGGAACAGCAGCGATTCCGGTAACCAAAATGGAGCTGGGCATTCCTTCGGGCGCCTCGGCGAACCTGGATACTCCGGCCCGCCAGAGCTATGATGTGATCTCCAAGGGATTCGGCGAGGGCTTCAACGGTCCGCTGCTGCTGGTAGCGGAGCCGAAGAACCCGTCCGACAAAATTTCGATGGAGCTGCTGGGCAAGCTGACTCAAGAGCTGCAAATGCATGATAATGTTACACAGGTGTCTCCGATGGGCGTGAATGCCACCGGCGATATTGCCATCATCAGCCTGATCCCGAAAACGGGTCCGACAGATACAGCCACAAGAGATCTCGTGCAGGAACTGCGCGATCCGTCTTCCAGCCTAACCTCAGGGAATAATATTAATCTTGGCGTGACCGGCTTCACCGCCATCAATATTGATATGTCCTCCAAGCTGTCTGATGCCTTCCCTGTCTACATCGGCATCATTGTTATTCTCTCGCTGATCATCCTGCTGCTGGTCTTCCGGTCGATTATCGTACCAATCAAGGCAACCATCGGTTTTGTTCTCAGTATCCTTGCCACCTTCGGTGTGACCACCGCTGTCTATCAGTGGGGATGGCTGCATTCCCTGTTCGGCTTCGATACAGGAGGACCGCTGCTCAGCTTCATGCCGATTCTGGTCACCGGCATTCTGTACGGTCTGGCTATGGATTATCAGGTGTTCCTGGTCAGCTCCATGCGTGAAGCTTATGTCCACGGCCGCCGCGGCAATGACAGCGTCGTTCACGGCTATGATCTCGCCAGCCGCGTTGTGCTTGCTGCAGGCGTAATCATGGTTTCCGTCTTCTTCGGCTTCATCTTCGCCCCTGATGCGATGATTAAGCAGATTGGCTTCGCACTCGCCTTCGGCATCCTGATTGATGCCTTCATCATCCGCATGACACTCGTTCCGGCCGTCATGGCTGTCTTCGGCGACAAAGCCTGGTGGCTGCCGAAATGGCTGGACCGCCTGCTGCCGAATCTCGATGTGGAAGGCGATAAGCTAATCGCCAAGCTGAATGCCGAGAGCGGACAGAAGCACTAGAATAACCCCACAAAACGGAGCCTTAGCTTCGATAATTACTCAGTTAATTTGCGGGGACCCCAGCATATATTAATTCATCTAAAATAATGGACGGCATCTCCGCCGTCCGCCCCCAAACAAAAGAGGGCCTGCAGACATTGTCCGCAGGCCCTCTTTTCTATACAACAGCTCTTCTTAAGCTACACTGAAAACCACATGCTTCCCAGCTATCAGCGCCTTATCGTAAAAACCCAGATGAAGACCTACAATTCACCCTTTAATTCCTGTCTCAGCGTTTCCGTTCCGTAACCCGGCTCCAGCGTACCCATCAGCGCTGCTCCATCCATCGCCATCATGCTCTCCAAGGTATCCTCATCTATCATTACATATTGACCAAGCATCCCCATCTGCTTCTCCTCCTAAGTTTCCTGCACGGTATATCACTAATATCACTATTATCACTAGTACAACATCTGAACTAAAAGAAGTGAGTTCAGTAAACAATGCAGCAAATGATGGATTCAGTTCCAAGTGGAAATTCGGTAATAGCTGTATACTGTACAATTAAAAACAGCGAAAAGGCAGGCTTGAGTCTTATAACTGTAGTCTGTACAACTAAATTTGCCGGAAGGGGTGAGAATCAGGCCGCAATCGCAGTTTAATTGTACGAAATACAATAAAAATGAGAATCGGTTGAAAAACATAACTTTTAGTTGTACAAAGTGCAATTAAGCATACTGCGTATACTGTAACCGGGTCACTGCAAACCTCAGTCTTCTTCTATAGAATAGGCGACAGCAGCCGCGATATCCCTTCCTTCAGCTTAATCATAAGCGAACGCCCCTTGTACCGCTCGGGCGTAAGCTCAGAGCTTAACAGGCTGTCCTGCAGAAACAGGTCCTCAAGCTGTGCGGCGACCTGCCGGTCATATACAATAGCATTGACTTCGAAGTTCAAGCGGAAGCTGCGGGAGTCGATATTCATCGTCCCTACGGAGGCGACCTCCCCGTCTGCCACAATGGTCTTGGCGTGCAGGAAGCCGTTCTCATAGAGCAGGATTTTGGCTCCATAATTGAGTAAATCTCCGGCATACGCCCAGGTAGCCCAATACACGAACGGGTGGTCAGGTTTGTTCGGGATCATGATGCGCAGATCTACCCCTGAGAGCAGGGCGATTTTGCAGGCATCCATGAAGCTGGTGTCCGGAATGAAGTAGGGCGTCTGGATATATACACTTTTTCTGGCCGATAAAATAAGCTTGATGTACATATTCTTCAGATGCTCAGTCTCCGAATTGGGACCGCTGGTGATGATCTGAACCGGGCTTGTCCCCGTATGTCCCCCTGTGTAAAAGGAGAATTCCTCGTAATCCCCGCGCTTATGCTTCCCGGCCTGATGCCAGTCCAGAATAAATCTGCCTTGAATATGATTAACAGCATTCCCTGTGATCCTGAGGTGGGTGTCCCGCCAATAGCCGAATTTCTTATCCAGCCCGAGGTATTCATCTCCGACATTGAACCCGCCGATATAGGCGGTCATGCCATCAATTATGCACAGCTTGCGGTGATTCCGGTTGTTGATCCGGAAGTTCAGCGGTCTGAGCAGAGACGGGAAGAACACCTCCACCTCTCCTCCTGCTGCACGTAATTCTTTGAAGAACCCGGGGGCAATCCGTTTGGAGCCGACTTCATCATAGAGCAGCCGCACCTTCACGCCTTCCTCTGCTTTGCGGGTTAATGCATCCCTCAGCTTCCTCCCCAGGGCATCCGGCTGAATGATGTAATACTGAATATTGATTTCTGTCCGGGCAGAACGGATATCCTCGAATAATGCGTCAAATTTCTGATGCCCGTCACTGTAGATAACGATGTCATTATCACTGGATAAAAGACCATGCGACGATCTGATATTCATCGTGATGAGCTCTGTATATTTCTGCAGCCAGGGAGATATCTCCTGGACTTCATCCTGCAGCGAAGCCAGCTGCCGGTCTGTCTCGGCCTGGACAAATTCCTGCTCTTCAATAAACAAATGATAGAAATTCTTCTTCTTCAGATTCCGCCCGAAAAAGATATACAGAACGAACCCCAAGATAGGAATGAAGAACAGAACCATCAGCCAGGCCCAGGTATACCCCGCCTCTCTCCGCTCAATGAACAGGAACCCCAGCGCCAGCAGGATATTTATGAATGTGATGCTTGAAATAATAAGCGTCGTTATACTTGCGAATTCCATGCCCTGTCCCCCTCTCGTGCGGAAGCCTCAAGTCCTCCCGTGACTAATAATGCCACCTTACGGGCGACTTCCTCTTTGTCCATGCGGATCTCCCCGGCCACCCATTGAACAGCTCCTTCATGGATAGCCTGGGCAGCAAAAGAAGCCATTATTTTCCGCTCATCTTCCGTATAGAGCCTGTCCAGACCGTCCAGCAAATAAGCCTTGAGCGCAATTAGCATCTTATCTCTGAGCTGCGGTACGACGAATGCTACATAGCTGCTGCGGCAGCTCATCTCCGGCTGGTCATAGAAATCGCACACGGCCAGAACAAGCTTCCCGATGCTGTCCGGATCAACCTTCACTTGCCCTGCAGTGTATTGTCTGATGGCTGCCGACGCGGAGTCCCCCATCATGTAGTCCAGTAATTCGTATTTATCATTAAAATGTGCATAGAAGGTAGCCCGGTTCACTTTAGCCCGTTGGGTGATATCGGCAATCGTGATTTTCTCGAAATCCTTCACGGACACCAGCTCGATAAAAGCACCCGCCAACGACTCCTTCGTATGCGTCACCCGTACATTCATTACTTTATTCGCCATAGCATCCTCCCGCCCGACAATAGGTACGTCTTGTTGCTATAGCAACATCTGCACCTGTTTTGTTGATTGTTGCGCTGCCTGATCAGCGGTATATTCTGATTAAAGCAACACGCGTTAATTTAATATATCACAACGAGGGAGAGTTTAAACCATGAGAACTATTGTTATCGTCGGTGCAGGACCCGGATTAGGTCTGTCGTTAGCCAAAAAATTCGGAGAGAACGGATTCAGGATTGCCGTAACAGAAAAAGCGGTAAGACATCCCTTGACGGGGTAATGTCTTATCGCTTTTTTCTAATAATTATATTCAGACTAATAAGTACAATCATAGCTATATTTGCTATCAGCACGCCAGTATAAGCATCCGATAAACGGGTCCGGTGTACCCATAGCTTAACAATTTCACCCGACACCCCCATTTTCATCAAATAGGGTTCCAATCCCTTTGTTGTAAGCTTATCACCGTAGACCAGCGGTATATCAATAATATCGTTGGTTCCTATTTCGGGAGTGAATTCAGCCCATAATTGTTTGGCCCATCTGTCATATTTATAGCTGAATACTTCGTCTGATTCACGGTATTCCCACCTGTAATTCCCCGCAACAACTAATATCCCCAGTGTAAGGATGCTGATTAGCAGAATTTTAAATTTCAATAGGCAGCCTGCTTTCAGGACAATAAGTCTATCCGTTGAATAGGCTTATGTCCGTTATTATTCACTCACCCGCTCACTCCGGCAGCTGAAGCAGCTCATCACGCAGCTGACGATAAGCATCATCCCAGCCCATTTTGGCATAGAAGCGGAGCGCATCCAGCCCTTTGAAGTACCGTGCACCGGTCAGCCGTTCATGAAAGTCCGGGAGGATGATCCCCTCCCTGCTCTGGTAATCCTGATAAGCCTGAACCACATCAAGCTCTCCCAAGGTCCCATTCAGCGTAGCGAGATCGACCAGAAAATCCCCATAGGCAAAATTGCCGTCAATGATTCCGGTGATCTGCCGGCCATCCGACAGGATGTTCCAGGGCTGAAAATCCCCGTGGATAAAATAGCGGTGCGGCTCGTTGTATTTGGCATACGCCAGCAGGCGGTGGTAGCATTCTTCGAATACGTCTTTTTCCAGACATGTTGACTGAAATAAGCCGTGCCAGCCTTCCCAGAAGGTTCCGCTCTGATCCCCGGCGAAGAATGAAGTAATATATTCCCTCCATGACGGGTAAGCGCCGGCTCCGCTGGGCTGTATCCATCCGTAGCCGCTTGTATCTCCCAGCTCAGTGTAATTCATCCGGGTCAGTATTCCTGTAAGCTCAGGGAGCAGGATCTGCTTCTCATGATCAGAACAATCGGTCAGATTGCCGCCACGAATCCGTTCAGAGATGGAATAGCTCATTGTCCCCGATTTACCCTGCCCCAGACATTTGGCAAACGGGATGCCCTGGCTGGTCAGCAGATTCGCAACATAACCTTCTGTATCGTAGGCTCCGTCCATGTCACTCAACTTAATGATGCATCCCCGGCCTTCATATTCAAAGGAGAATACGCTGCTCAGGTTCCCCCCTTCTACGGGCATTACCCCGGCCGGACTTGAACCAAAATGCTGCTTCAATATATCTTCTACCCCGGCAATTTCTAATCTTGCTTTCTCGTATGCAGTCATTGCGGCATCCGTCCTCACATATCTTTTGTGAATTCAACCTCAACCTTCGACATCATTAACGTAATGGAGCACAGTTCCGTAGTATTTCATGAACCGCCGATAATCGTCACTGCCATTCATCCCGATGACCGCCGGATAAGCATTAACCTTGCGCTGCTTAAGTGCAGCCAGCATTTCTTGTTGGACAGGGCAATGAAATTTGCCTTCTGTATACTGAATCACCAGCGGAGGACAAGCGACTGTATCCTCATCTTGTACATGAGCCGGGTCATTATTGCTGCCCGTAAGCTCATCACGCCCTATAAGCCGCAGCGGAAATTTAACGACTCCGAAGTACAGCTTCTCTTGCTTCCCGGATTCTTCCTGCCCGGTTAAGGCCTTGCGGGTGAGCAGCAAATAACACTGAATCCATTCTTCGATCATTCCGGCATCCATGTACCGTACAGCCGACTCCACAGTCGGAGCATACGTTAAGTGCCGGTCGTTTTTCTTCGAGTAGATGATCTTCTTGACCGTATCCAGGGATAAATAATACTCGTCGGCAATTTCCGCAATCGTCACTCCATGCGCATACTTGTTGCGAATCATCAGATTACGCTTTTGCAACCGCTCTCTGTATCCGGTCGACTCGCCCCAGGTCTTCTTCTCATCCCCTGCCGGGAAATACAGCAGCCTTCCTGCCGCATATTTCTGGACTTCTTTTAATAGCTCCTCCGGGATCACATCGCCGGCATGCTCATATTTCATACCTTCATTCACCTTCTGCAGGGCTAAAGGGCATAGATGCGTTCCTTCAGCTCACTTATGGATTTGACTATGGACTTGCAGGAGCACTCATCATCGATAGAGGCATGCCAGCGCAAGGTATCGATTCCTCTGTAATACGCCATGCATAAGAACCGTTCCTTGAAATCAGGGATGATGATATTCCTTCTCTTGCAGTATTCAGTGAACAGCTCCGGGATGTTGAAGTAAGGCTCATTCAGATCCATATTAGCGATATCTACCAGACAATCGAAAATCCCGCACTTGCTCCAATCCGGGAAACCAAGCACTGCCCGGCCGTCTGTGATCATATTTTTGAAGTACGCATTATTATAAACCAGGTAGCGCTGGCCTTCGCAATAATGGATTCGGTCCTCCATTTCCTTATAGTACTTCTCGAAAAAGTCACGGTCCAGCACGGTAGTCTCGAACATCTCACGCCAATTGAACCAGTACCCCTCTCTCTTCTCCGAGAATGTCTCGGTCAGGAACTCCCGGCAGGTGGCAAATTCCGTCTCGCCCTCCTCATCCAGCCAGCCGTAGCCTGCTATGCCCGAAATATCAGATGAAGAAATCTCCAGCAATTGGTCAAAAAATAACTCATGGCATTCCGTGAACTCCGCCGCACTCAGCTGCTCGGCCACAAACCCCTTCGGAGTCATATTCACCTTGTCAGACAGCAGCGATTTAAGAAAATTATCTTTCCCCATGTTCATCTCACCTTTTCCCATACACTAGAATATACCAGCTGCGCATCTGATAATAGAATCATACACCCTGAAATTCCAGGGAGATAGGCAATGAATTCCTTAAGGTAACTTTGCATAGGCTGCCATACCGGTCACGAGCTAATAGAAAAACCGCCATCCCTTATCAGGTCTGACGGTCCTCCCCTCACACAGCTTAAAACTCTTCCAAGACCTTGGATTTATCACCATAAACCTTGTCCAGGTGATCCTCTCCCCAGTAACATAAAAGATCCAGCGCGGGCTTTAATCCCCAGCCGTAGGCCGTTAATTCATACTCCACTCTAGGCGGAATTTCTTTAAATATTTTCCGGGCAATAATCTCATCCTTTTCCAGGCCTCTTAGCTGGGTGGTCAGCATTTTTTGTGTAATGCCGGGGATTAGCCGCCGCAGCTCAGACGTCCGTTTGCAGCCTGTCATCAAATGATAGATGATTAGAGGCTTCCATTTCCCGCCCATGACTTCTAATGCCGCTTCTACGCCGACTTTATATTTCTTTGGCGTGCTATTATCACTCTGTTCTGTCATTGCTTATTCCTCCGTTAAAAGGCTGTGTATATGCCGGGAATATACTATTTATGCAGGGCACTTCAATGTTCCTATGGTACCTTTCTCATCCTATAGAACATGAAAGTACGTACTTCCAGACTCTTTTATTCCTGTTTATAATAGCATCAGCCACTGATCATGGCTACAAATTGGCGGTTCAGAAAGGTAGTGAAGATACAGATGAACGTATTAATCGTTGTTTCGCATCCAAGACAAGATTCCCTGACCTTTGCGGCTGCCCGCCGTTTTGCACAAGGTCTTACGGAGGCCGGACATAGCTATGAGATATTGGATTTGCACGGGATTGGCTTTGAGCCTCTTTTGCAAGGAGTAGATGAGCCTGACATGTCCCTTGAAGAGCAATCCTTCTCACCTGAGGTGGAACGGGAAATGAAGCGGTTGAAGGAGCATGATGCCCTGGCCTTTATTTTCCCCGTCTGGTGGTGGCATTTGCCGGCCATGCTGAAAGGTTATATTGACCGGGTATGGAACAACGGGTTTGCATACGGCAAGAACCAGCTCCATCATCAGCAGGTGTTGTGGCTGGGACTGGCGGGCGTTTCGCAGGAACAGATGCGCAAGCGCAACTATGATGAAACAATTGCCCACCTGCTCAATGTAGGAATCGCTGATTATTGCGGCATTTCCAAATCGAAAGTTGAGTTTCTATATGAGACAACATTAGTTTCTAATCCCCGGCATTATGAGCAGCTGCTTAACCAAGCCTATCAATTAGGCTTGAATTATGCGGAGGAACAATGACCCGGTTGGCGAACAGGGTGAGCCCATCGATATTCATTTTCGCAACCGAAACTTGGCGTACTCATTATGACTCCGACTCCACAGCTGGCTAGGTGGACTGAAAATCCGCTATTGGAGCAAATCAGGCGGATTCGGTAGCTAAACGGACTCAGAATCGCTTATATGGCAAAATAACCTCCCTTTCAGGCTCGAATGAACAAGATAAGCGATTCTCAGTCCGCTTCATCCTGATAAGAAGGTTTTTGAGCGATATAACGGATTCTCAGTCCGCTTCACTCGAGGGTTTGAGTCCTCGACGGAATTTCATAGTGCGGTTTCTCAACCAGTATCATTCCCCCAACAGTGTAGTTTCTCAACAATAAAAAAAGCTGCCCCAGCAAGCCTATTGAAGGCTTTTGGGACAGCATTGAATTTCTAACTATTAACCGTGTCAGATGAACTCCGCGTAACCGGCCAGCTTCTGCTTCCCCAGCCACGCTCTCTCCGCCATAGCGCTAAGCGGCCCACGGATTCCGACTGCCACTTCTGCTTCGGTCTGCGCTTCCGGCTTGTCGCTCCAGATGGAGAAGGAACAGCCGATTAACTCACGCGGATAAGAACCCGCGGGATATTCCTGCTTCGCTCCGCCGGACCGCTGCGGGAACAACCCCGGATGCCATGAATTGCAGATTTTCTCTCCTGTTGGATACGTATAGCCTGCATGCTCACCCAGTACGTAATAAAAGTAGGCATCATTGAAATTAATCACCTGATGTCCCTGCGCAATGATCTCTTCAACCGGGGCCATCATTTCATGCCATTTCGTCCAATACGTAATTTGGATGGAGGATTTAGGCGTTATTCTCTGGATCTGATCCCCACGGTACAGTCCATCGTTCCAGGCGCGGACGATCCACCCCTTGGACTCCAGATGTTCAGCCACACCGTTAAGGTAGTCAATATAAGTGTCCACACCCGTCCCGCCGCCGATGTTCAGAACATCCCGTGCATACTGCTCAAGCTGTGGATATTCCCCGAACTGCCCGAAGTTGATAAACTCATCGCCGCCGATATGAAAATGCGTGCTTCCAGCAAATAACTCCGCGTATTCGTCGATCAGCTCCAGCATGAATTGCCGCGCAGCGGCATTCGTAATATCCAGTGCGCCCGGGGCAACGGCTCCCGCTGAATTCTTAAGCAGCCAATCCGGATGTGTCCGCAGGGCTTGTCCCAGATGGCCCGGCGAATCCAGTGAAGGAATAACAGCAATATGATATCTTGCGGCCGTATGAATAATCGCCTTCATTTCCTGCTTGGTTAAATATTCGTCCGACATTACCTCAGGATGGCTCTCGCTCATCAGCCTGAAGCCTTCATTCTCGGAGAAATGCAGCTGCAGCGTATTCAGTCTAAGCCGGGACATCTCCCTAATCCTCTCCATGATCCATTCGGCGGTATAGAACTTCCGCCCGATGTCAATATGCAGCGCCCGCTCCGGCATCACAGGGTATTCGGTGATTCTACCGTACGGCATGAAGCTGTCAGTCACCAGCGTCTGTATCACCGTCCGCAATCCATACATCACTGCAGTTTCGCTTGGGGCCGTGATGTGGACATACTCGCCGATTTCAATGACATAACCTTCCCGGCTGTCCATACCACCGCCCGCTCCGCTGTCGTTCAATTCAATAACAATATCTCCAGAAGACGGTGTCTCACACTCTCCATAAAGTACAGACAGGAGATGGCCGGATGGAGCCAGACTGTCTGCGTATTCCGAGAGAATAATGAAAATTGTATCATTCAGAACCCTGTTTCCATCTGATCTAACATTGTCCACAATCCTAACCCGGGATTGTGCTGACAGTCTCCATTGCCCCTGAGAGGCCTTCATATACTCCTGCACACCCGGGAACGGACTGTGATCACTGGCTAGCTTATCCATCTGAGGGTCACCTCCTGCTTCTACTTCTACTTCTACTTCTACTTCTACTTCTACTTCTACTTCTACTTCTACTTCTACTTCTACTTCTACTTCCACTTCATCCTTGAGTCAGTCAAGCCGGATGCCAACGGTTAGTATTTCATGCCCGCCCAGCTGAAGCTGAAGCGCATTTGCTTCGCCTTGCTCCAGCTGCCCAGTCTCAGCCTCAATATCCGCAACCTTAGCTTCCAGCACATTCGATGTGTAGAAGCCCGTTGCCGGAATATCCGTCTCCAGCTTCAGTTCACAAGGTTGGCCCGTCATGTTGAACCAGCGGACCAGCAAGTCTCCGCTGTCTTCGTTCATCTTGAGGGATGAGAAAGCGGCAGCGGTGCCACTCCAGCGGACAGGCGAGTAGACAGCCGGAATGGTTCCTGTATGAACCTCCGCCTGGGCGCAGGTGCAGGGAATCTGGAACTGGTAGGCCGCAGCCGCTGCACCAGAAGCTACCGCGTCCCCGCTATGCGGAATAAGCAGCAGCTCCGCCGTATGTTCCCCCTGGCACTGGGCTTCCGGCGTAGGGAACCAGCCCCAGTCGCCCATCTCCCCGACACAGCGGAGCAGGGTAATGGCGATGGTGTTGCGGCCGTCACGAAGAATTTCATATTCATGGAGTCCGAGATTAGCAACCGTAAGTCCCGCATGCTCCTCCGCCACATCCACAAAGCTCTGCTGATGCTGCGCATTGCTCGGGTTCAGCCACTCCGGCGCCGGTTCATTCGGCCGCTCCGCCAGCTCAAACATCGAGTCCACACGGTGGGAAGCTGCGGCCAGATCTGCAGGAAACAGCATCCGCAGACGGTGATCCTTCGCCGTATTATGGATATAACTCTTGACTTCCAGGCCTTTGCCGCTGCGTTCCAGCCTTAACACTGTCCGCAGCTTAAGCAGCACTGTGTCCGCTGAGCGCTGCGCCTGCCGCTCCGGATAATAGACCAGCGCACGCTGCTCTTCTTCCAGCACGGCATCTGCCGAAGCCGGAATCTCCCACTCATGGGTGATCTCCACGGACGCCCGGTATGGCGCATCTTCTATGATGGTGATATCAGCCGTCAGCCCCCGGGTAGTCAGTGGTACTTCGCCCGCAGGCTGTCTGTACATATATTCATTGCCGATATCTCCGGTATTCTCATAGACACCGAGATCACGGTATACCTTGCCGCTTGGCTTATGCTCCAGCGTGAAGGAACCGTCCGCCATAATCTCTACCCGCAGCGTTTCGTTCTCCAGAAAACGCCCACCGTGGACAAGCGACGCCGAGGCTCCGGCATCTGCCGGAAGCTCCGCCCCGTTCGTTGCGGCGCCACCCGCTGCGGCGGACCCTGCTATGCCTTGGACGGATCGCCCGGCAGCGGTCCCTTCCAGCGGGCGGACCCAGGCATAAGCGCGCAGCCCCAGCGCTGGCACATCCGCCGCTTCGAAGGTCAGCTGCACCTTGCGGCAGCTGTACGGCTGCCGGAACCGGTCATCCGGCAGATCATAGCCGAATGACAGGCCCAGGTCCTGAATCGTACAAGGCACTTCGTTGCCTTGTTCATCCACCAGGACCCGTCCGCCCAGGTCAACCGCCTTCATCCGGCGGGCGGTCTCTTCAAGCGTGAAGCCTTCGCGCAGATACAGGCGTGCCGCATCCAGCTCCACGCTGACTGTACCCGTGCGGCTCCAGCCGCTTGTATTCGCGATAACCAGCGGTATCGCGCCTTCCCCGAAACGGGCGAAACCGGAGGTGTCCACCGCTCCGGTGATCGCCTGCATGCTGTCCGCCACGATGCCTTCGGCGGTGTGACGGCTCTTGTCGAACCGGGTTACCATCTCCCGGTGCACTTCATCCACACTGCAGCCGCAGATGGAATCATGCGGATGGTTCTGCAGCAGCGTCTTCCACGCGTAGGTCAACAAATGCTGCGGATACTCCCTGCCGTGCAGCCTGGCGATAACAGCCAGCGGCTCGGCGACCTTCTCCAGCAGCGCCTGGCCCCGCTGGTTCAGCTGCTTCAGGTACACCCGGGCGGACGCTGTATTAACCAGCGTCCCCCAGCCGTCTGTGCGCTGGCTTCGCAGCTCGCCCTTAACCGTGGAGAGGCTGCGGCCGGCAAGAGAGTGCTGCACAGCCTTAATATACTCGGCAAAGTTCGAATGAACGAAGGATATCTCCGGGTATAGCTGCTCCGCAGTCCGGATCGCTTCCGGCAGATCGGTCTGCAGCGGCTGATGATCGCAGCCGTTCATGAACAGCAGCTGATCCGTGGCCGCATACTGCCTCGCATCTGCCAGCTTGCGCTCCCAGAAGGTCTTCGCCTCATCTGCCCCGGCTGGGATCTCATTGCCGTTCGAATACCAGTTGGCGAACAGGATGCCCAGCACCTTGGAGCCGTCCGGACCTTCCCAGACCAGCTCCGAGAACGAGGATTCATAGCCGTCGCTAGAGACCGTATTGTTGAAGCCTGTCGGCTTCACCCCGCGCCCGAAGAAGGCATTGGTGATTCCGGCCTGTACCATGAGCTGCGGAATTTGTCCGGTCAGGCCGAAGGTGTCGGGGAAATAACCGATCTTCGATACCTCCCCGTAGACTCCCGCGTCCTGATGCCCGATCTGCAGATTGCGCACATTGGCTTCCGGACTGGTCAGGAAGGCATCCTGAAGGATATACCAAGGCCCGATATAGATCCGTCCTTCACGGATATGGCGTTCCAGCCGTTCCCGGTTCTCCGGGCGGACCTGCAAATAATCTTCGATAATTATCGTCTGTCCGTCGAAGAAGAAGCTCCGGAATCCCGGGTTCTGCTCCAGCGTATCCAACAGGCTGTCGACCAGCCGGATCAGCCGGAGATGATGGCGTTCATAAGGGAGATACCATTCCCGGTCCCAGTGCGTATGCGAGATAATATGCGCTGTCTGTTGTTTTGTCATAGCTGTTACCCCTCAATCTCCAGCGGATATTCCTCCATATAGCTAATCAGCTCATCCACAGTGGTGAAGGCCAGACCCGTAACCGTATCTGCACAACCGTAGTAGATGGCAATCCGTCCTGTAGCCGCATCCGTCAAAGCCGCGCAGGGGAAGGTCACATTCGGCACATCGCCCACACATTCGTACAAGGTTTCCGGGCCGAGAATATAGTTGCGTGAGCGGGCTTTCACCTTCCATGGCTGATCCAGATCGAGCAGCGCGCAGCCCATGCGGTAGACAAACCCGTTGCAGGTGTTGATTACGCCGTGGTAGATCAGCAGCCAGCCCTTATCGGTCTCAATCGGAATCGGACCCGGGCCAATCTTCTTGGACTGCCAGGCGGAGGCATCGCCGTTCACCGTGCCCATCACATAGCGGTGCTTGCCCCAGAAGGTAAGGTCAGGGCTTTCGCTGTAAAAGATATCGCCAAACGGAGTATGCCCGGTATCGCTTGGACGGCTGAGCATAGCATAATTGCCGCCGATCTTGCGCGGAAGCAGCACTCCGTTCCGGTTATACGGCAGGAAGGCATTCTCCAGCTGATGGAACGTCTTGAAATCAAACGTATACGCCAGTCCAATCGTCGGCCCGTGATAGCCGTTGCACCAGGAAATATAGTAACGGTCATCGATCTTGCATACCCGGGGATCGTAGCGGTATTCCCGCTTGATGATTTCCTCATCGCCCTGGAAGACGATAGGTTCATGATTAATCTTCCAGTTCACCCCGTCCTCGCTGAACCCGGCAAAGATATCCATGCTGACCGACCGCGAATCACAGCGGAACACACCTGCGAAGCCGCCCTCAAAGGGAATCACCGCCGAATTAAACACACTGTTCGAGTTCGGGATCGCATCCCGCTTAATGATCGGGTTGGCGGAATATCTCCATACAGGCGCATTGCTGTCCGCCGGTTTCTCCTGCCAAGGGATATTTGACAATGTTTCTCCAATAATTGTACTCATGCTCAGGTCTCCTTTGTATATGAAAAAGTGCTTTACACAATCATAATTAGCTTCCTGTATTCTGTATCCATGCAGGCCGGACCTAGAGAATCCCTTCCTGCAGGGCCCGCCAGACCAGCTGGGAGAACAGGCTATTCGACCAGGCGAACCACTTGCGGGTGAACACCGACGGATCATCGGCCAGGAAGCCTTCATGCATATAGCCGGTATCCGCATCCGTTGCTTCAAGCATGGCAATCACCGCCAGCTTCTCTTCCGAACTATCCGCCGTTATTCCCTGCATGGACAGCGCCATATGCCAGATATAACCCGGAGGGGTATGCGGACTGCCGATGCCCTTGGCGGCTTGGCCTTCGTAATAAAACGGATTCTCGCTGCTCAGCGCAAAACGTCTTGTATTCTGATAGATAGGATCGTCATTCTTCAAATACCCGAGGTACGGAATGGACATCAGGCCCGGTGTTCCGGCGTCATCCATCAGGCAGTAGTTCCCGTAGCCGTCTGTTTCGTACGCATAGATCGGCCCGAATTCAGGGTGGCGATAGATACCGTACAGCTTGATGCCATGATCCACCTCTTGCTCCAGCGCCTTCAGCTCAGCCAGGAAATCCAGGTCGCGGAACACCCACTCGGCGAAATCCTGCATCTGGCGCAGAGCCACTACGGCGAACATATTCCCCGGAATGTTGTAATGGAAATCGCAGGCATCGTCGCTGGAGCGGAAGCCGGACCAGATCATCCCTGTGTAGTTGACCGGCATGCCGAGCCCGCCGCCCCGGATCGAATCCTCCATAATCCCGTTATTCCGGGTGAAGCGGTACGGGGATTGTTCAGCGTGATGCTGCTCCCGCTTGAAGAGATCGGTAATGGTGCGCAGCATTTTTTTGAAATCAGCCGTGAAGATATCCGTTCGCTTCGTCTCCTCCCAATAGGCATGGGCCAGCCGGATCACGAAGCACAGCGAGTCAATCTCGAACTTGCGCTCCCACACCCAGGGCGACATCTCCGTCACATCCCCGGCATTCCAGTGCCAGTCGTTAGCCGTTTCGTTGAATGCGTTGGCGTAAGGATCAATCAGCACATACTGGGTGTGGCGCTTAATCAGCCCGCCGATCATACGCTGCAGATCAGGATCTTTGGCGGCAAAAGGCACATAATGAATCACCTGCTCGACCGAATCGCGCAGCCAGCAGGCCGGGATATCGCCCGTAATGACAAACGTGGTTCCGTCGTCAAGCAGCTTGGTGGTGGTCTCCAGCGTGTTCGGGAAACAGTTCCGGAACAGGCGCTGCAGCTTGGGCCGGTGGGCCAGCTTCTCGTCGGCTTCGGCAAGTACAGCCAGAATGGAGGACGGCATCGGCAGCTCCGGCATTTGAATCTGGGGAAGTCTGAATTGTTCCAAGGTGATAGTCTCCTTCGGCTTAATTTATGGAATGAACAATTTTGATAGTCTTGATCTCAAACGGATGGAACGTAAGCGTCAGCTCTCCCGCCTCTTCCGCCAGCAGCTCTGCCTCTTCTTCCAGTGCATTGGACAGGTATACCGCTGAATGCGGCAGCGGCCAGCCGAGCTTGACGGTCTCGCGTCCGCCAGCGGATTCATACAGCCGCAGAATACTGCCGCTTCCGTCTTCCGCCAATTTGACTGTATCCAGGATAACCTGCTTCCCGTCATAGGGGAGGAATGAGCCTGAAGGCGGCAGCTGTCCTGCACTTGAATTACAGGCAACCGCATAGGAAGTGTGATTCAGCTCAGCGGCTTTACGGAGGGTATGCGCCCCGCGCCAGTCTCCGGTATGCGGATACAGTGAATACGTGAATGCATGTGTGCCCAGATCCGCGGAATGATCCGGCCAGCGCGGCGCGCGCAGCAGCGACAGACGGATCGTGCTGCCCTGCGTGTCATAGCCGTATTTGCAGTCATTCAGCAGGCTGACACCATAGTCATGCTCAGACACATCGGCATAGCGGTGCCCGCAGACTTCATATTGCGCCTGCTCCCAGCTGGTGTTGCGGTGCGTTGACCGTTCCAGCGCGCCGAACGGGATCTCATAGGTCGCCTTGCTGGTTACTACATCTACCGGGAAGCCGACCTTCAGCAGCTTATGGGCTTCATTCCATTGGACCTTCGTCTTGAAGTCAATCCGCCGGTCACTGTGATACAGGATCAGCTCCTGCTCTATTTCGGATTGGCCGATGCTCCAGCGGAAGTACAGCACATCGCAGACAGGGCCTGAGGACAGCAGCTTCTGCTCCAGCAGAACAGCTTCTCCGGCAGGCTGCTCCTCATACCGGCTGTCTATATCCCAGGCATCCCATAGGATAGGGCGGTCATGGAAGAAATGCAGCCGATTCAGCCGCTCTCCGGCCTTGACAATCTCACGCCCGGCTTCCTTATCGTACAGGCTGATGATCTCGCCCTGTTCATTGAACCAGAGCCGGTAATATTCCGTCTCCCAGTCCTGGCCGAACGAAGCTGCAACCGAAGCTTCATTAGATGCTTCAATCGGTGTCGGCACATCTCCGCTATCTCTGCCAACCTCGCCGTTACCGTCAACTCCGCCATCTTCGCACAACGCTGGCTGTTCCTCATCTCTCAGCCACACGGTAACGTACCCGAATGCCGGAACCTCCGGCACCCGCACGCGGAGAGCAGCTGGCCCGTCTGCTGTAACCGGCTCCGCGGCCAGCCGCATTCCGTTCCGGTCATATACGGCGGCAGCAGTGTTATCCGCTCCGTCTCCGGCAGCCGGGAGCTCAACCACTATATCCCGGGCCCAGCCCAGACCGTTCAGGACGACATAAGGCTGGCCCTCTCCACGGGTATCGATATCCGATACGGCGGCCTCCATGACCGACTTTAGGCTGCTATCTCCAAGAGCGAAGATGCTCTGATACTCCTTGTCCGAGGTCTGATAGACCTCGGGAATCGACGAGCCGGGAATAATATCATGGAACTGGTTAAGCAGAATCAGCTTCCAGCCTTCATGCAGGTCCTGCCCGATCTCTTCCCGCTGCTGCAGCTGCAGCTGGTGTCCGGCCAGCGTCTGCCATAGTTCCGCTTCCCTGTACAGAATCTCGGCCTTGCGGTTATTGCGTTTGTTCCGGGCATGTGTGGTATAGGTTCCCCGGTGCAGCTCCAGATAGAGATCGCCCTGCCAGACCGGCAGCTCAGGCTTCGCCTGCTCAATGCCTGCGAAGAAATCTGCCGCCGTGCTGTAGCCGGAGGCTGGCTGGCCCACCATGAGCTCGGAGCGCGAGAGATATTCAAGCATCTCCCGGGTCACTCCGCCGCCCCCGTCCCCGTGTCCGTAGAGCAGCATTTGTTCGCTGTGCACGGCTTTTTCACGGTAGGACTGCCAGTGCTCATGAATATCCTTCGGCAGCGTACTCTCATTCACTCCGTGGTTCATATAAGACAGAAGTGCCGTTCCGTCGATGCCTACCCAGTGGAACAAATCATAAGGGAACAGATTCGTATCATTCCAGCCCAGCTTGGTCGTCATGAAATAACGGACCTTGCCGTGCTTCAGAATCTGAGGCAGGGAAGCGCAATACCCGAAGGTGTCCGGCAGCCATTCAATCTCGGATTGCCGCCCGAACTCCTCCTGATAGAACCGCTGCCCGTACAGCATCTGCCGCATCAGGGACTCGCCGCTTGGAATATTCAGATCCGGCTCCACCCACATGCCGCCCACCAGCTCCCAGCGTCCTTCCCGTATCCGCGCCTTCACCTTCTCATACAGCTCAGGGTCGTTATCCTTCAGATAAGCGAACAGCTGCGGCTGGCTCTGGGCATAACGGTAATCGGGATATTCCTCCATCAAGGCATGAACCGTCGAGAAGGTCCGGCTGGTCTTCCGCACCGTTTCCCTCGTGGGCCATAACCAGGCAATATCAATATGTGACTGCCCGACCATATGAATGAAGCCTTCGCTGTTGCCGCCGATTTCCCGGACTTTCCCGGTCAGCGCCTGCTCAATGTCTCTGATCCCGCCGCTGTCCCTTGCTGCTTCAGGCCCCATAAGGACAAAAGCATCCATCGCCTGATACAGCGCCTCCAGGATACGGACACGCCGGAAATCCTGCTCCGGCAGCAGCAGCGCCGAATCACGGATCACGGTAACGGTATACATCAGCGACTGCACCGGCAGGTTAACCCTGACGAGCGCAGCGGTTATAGACCGGACCGGCGGCTGAATCACCGCCTGCTTGTTCAGCGGATCATCCGGCTCGGGAATCGGATCGTAGAGCTCGATCTCAAGCTCCGGGTTTCTTCCGTCGGCAACAGGGTCAAGTGAAACGAAGGTATGATTGCGGTCCAGCCCCTGCCGGGAAGCTCCGCCTACACGCAGCAGCCCTTCTCCGCCGGAGTGGAAGATGATCCCTGTGTCCGCACCCGTCCAGTCCGCCGGAATATCAAGCGTCGTGCAGAACATATAAGTCGTTCCCTGTACGCTCGGGAACAATCCGAAGGCTTCGCTGCCCGAATACGGCTGTAATTCGTCATACTGCCCCGGCTGCCGGTAAGTTGTGGAGAAGACCTTCCAGTCTTCAATCGCCCGATATTCCAGCCATTGCGCTTGTGAACATTCACGGATAAACCTGTCTATTCGTTCCATATCTAATCGTTTCATCCCTAATCCTCCATGACGGCAAGCTCTATATCGAGCGTATCGTTGACGTTCCTTCCTACTCCGATCCGGAAGATCCCCGGTTCAACGACCCGCTTGTACTCCGCCCCGATATAGCTCAAGTGTTCAGCACTGAGCCTGAAAGTGACCGTCTGCTTCTCTCCCGGTTCCAGGTAAATCTTCCGGAAGCCCTTGAGTTCCTTGGCCGGTCTGGTCACCTTACTGACCCGGTCGGAAATATATAACTGAACGACCTCCGCGCCTCCGCGTAAGCCTGTATTCTCCACTTCCACCGTAACTTCAGCACTTCCGTCCGCCTGGATTTCAGCAGGCTCTACCTGCAGCCCGCTATAGCTGAATTCGGTATAGCTGAGCCCGAAGCCGAAGGGATAACGCGGCTGCGAATCCCCTTCAAGATAACGTACACCCCGTGAACGTTTGCCCAGATAATAGACGGGCAGTTGTCCTACGTCCACCGGGAGCGAGAGGGTCAGCCTGCCGGACGGATTCACATCACCGAACAGAATGTCCGCAATGGCATGGCCGCCCTCCTGTCCGGGATACCAGGCTTCCAGAATGGCATCCGCCTGCTCATCGATCCAGGGCTCGGCAATAGGACGGCCGTTGATATATACGACTACCACCGGCTTGCCGAGTGCCTTCAACTCCTTCAGCAGCTCCAGCTGAACGCCGGACAGATGAAGCGACATCCGGTCTATGCCTTCGCCGCAATCCATATCGCTAAGCCCATTCCCTGTTACCTTCGAGGCACCGGTCCGCAGATCAATGCTGCCCTCGCCAAAGTCTCTGGCGCTCGACCCGCCCAGTGCGAGTACGATCGTATCCGCCCAAGCCGCTGCCTGGAGCGCAGATTCGAACCCCTCGGTGGAACCGTCTTTGATCCGGCAGCCGGGCGCATAACGTACCCGCTCCGGCTCAGCGGAGAGCTTGGCCCGTATTCCGGCCAGCACCGTCGCCACCCGGTCACGCGGCTGCGGGGAGGTGTAATCCCCGAGCTGATTGTAGCCGGTATCCGCGTTGGGTCCGATGACAGCCACTTTTCCTGTGGCCGCAGACAAGGGGAGGATACCGTTATTCTTCAGCAGGACAATTCCTTCTGCCGCAATGCTCCGTGCCAGCTCCGCATGTTCCGGGCTGCCGATCACCTGCTCTGCCCGGTCCGGATCTGCAAACGGCTGTTCGAACAGGCCCAGCCGGAACTTCAGCTCCAGCACACGTGCAGCCGCTTGATCCACAAGCTTCTCATCCAGCCGCCCGGAACGGAGCGCCTCCAGCAGATAGCCTCCGAACATGACGCCGGACATCTCCATATCTATCCCGGCCCGGAGCGCCTGCACAGCCGCGTCTTCCCCTCCGTCCGCTGTATCATGGCCCGAGGCCAGCATGTCGATAGCGCCGCAATCGGTAATGACCATGCCCTTGAAGCCCCATTCGCCGCGCAGGATATCCTCCAGCAGCTCCTGATTGGTTGTGCAAGGCACTCCGTCAATCTCGTTATAGGCTGGCATGATGGATACTGCACCGGCTTCCACCGCTTTGCGGAACGGGTACATATCGACCTCCAGCAGCTCCCGCTTGCCGATATGCGCCGGACCGGCATTCCTGCCGCCTTCCGAGCTGCCGTAAGCGACAAAATGCTTCAGTGTCGCCCCCACACTGGACCCGTTGTCCAGCCGGTCGCCCTGCAGTCCTTCCACAGAGGCTACAGCGAATTCACCAATGAGATACGGATCTTCGCCGAAGCACTCTTCGGTCCGGCCCCAGCGAGGATCACGCACCACATCAAGCACAGGGGAATACGTCACAGCCCCGCCCTGCGCCCGGGTCTCCAGCGCTACCGCGCGGGACATCTCCCGGTATAGGTCCACATTCCACGTGCTGCCGATCAGCAGGGGGACCGGAAATACAGTCGCCCCGATCGCCATATGCCCATGCGAGCATTCTTCGCCGATCAGCAGGGGGATGCCCAGCCTGGAATGCTCCAGCACATAACGCTGGATGGTATTCACCGCTTCGGCTCCGGCCCGCGCCCCAAGTCCGCTCTCCAGGGTGACCCCTGTCCAGGGATCTGCCCGCAGTGTGCCATATAATGCGCCGATGCCGCCTTCGCGGATCTGGCGTTTGAAATCTTCTGTCAGTTCTATTGTTCCTTCTGTATGATCATAGGTCTGCCACCCGAATAGCTGAACGAGCTGGCCAACCTTCTCTTCCGGCGTCATCAGCCCCAGCAGATGTTCAGTCCGCTCCTTGACGGGCTTCGCAGAGTCTTTATATAACATTTTGGCTCCCACACCCTTTCTCCTGTTGTACTCCTATTCTTTAACGGCACCCACGGTAAGACCCTGGATGAAGTAACGCTGGAAGAACGGATACGCAAAAATAATCGGCCCGGTAGCCAGTACCACCATCGCCATACGCGAGGTATCCTGCGGCATGTTGCGGAGGGCTTCCAGACTTAATGAACTGTTCTGCGAATTCTGCATAATAAACTGCATACTGGTCTCAATCCGCATCAGCATCGACTGCAGCGGCACCAGATTCGGATTATCAATATAGAGCAGGGCATTGAACCAGTCATTCCAGTACCCCAGGGTGCTGAACAGCCCGATCGTAGCGAGGCCCGGCAAGGACAGCGGCAGCACGATTCCCAGGAAGGTGCGGAACTCTCCGGCACCGTCAATTTTGGCCGACTCAATCAGGGCATCCGGCACGCTGGTAATGTAGAAGGTCCGCAGGATCATAATGTAAAAAGCATTGACGGCCAGCGGCAGCACCAGCGCCCAAATGGTGTCCTTCAGACCCAGCATCTGTGTCACCACAATATAGGTAGGAACCAGCCCACCGTTAAACAGCATGGTGAAAAACGCAAAAAACGCGAAGAAATTGCGGTATTTGAAGCTTTTACGTGAAATGGCATAGGCATAAAGTGAAATAATGATCAGGCTGACAAGCGTGCCAATGACCGTTACGGCAATGGTTACCCCATAGGAACGGAGCAGCGTGTCCCCTGAGCCAAATACATATTTGTAGGCTTCCAGACTCCATTTGGCCGGGATTAATTGATAGCCGTCCCGCGCAAGCGCCCCTTCGTCAGTGAAGGAGATGAGGACTACGAACAGGAACGGGAAGATACACAGTAAGGCAAAGCCTCCGGCGATACAGTTGAAGATGATATTCCACACGGACGACAGCCGGTGGAAATCGCGCGATTTCACAGGATTAGCATTAGCAGACATTTGGATGACCTCACTTTCCTTCTTTTTCCCTAGAATAATGCACTGTCCTTATCGAATTTACGCACGATGTAATTGGAGGTAAGCACCAGAACGAACCCAACCACCGATTGATATAAGCCTGCAGCCGTACTCATTCCAATCTCGCCGGTAGTCTTGAGTCCACGGTACACATACGTATCGATTACGTTGGTCACACTGTAGAGCGTCCCCGAATCTCTCGGCACCTGATAGAACAGCCCGAAGTCGGCATAAAATATCTTCCCTATAGCAAGCAAGGTCATAATGGTGATGATCGGCTTCAGCATTGGCAGCGTAATACCGCGGATCTGCTGGAATTTGCTCGCCCCGTCGATCATAGCCGCTTCATAGAGGGACTTGTCTATACCCATAATTGCGGCGAGATAGACCACGCTGTTATAGCCGACGGCCTTCCATAGAAACACGAATATAATAATGAACGGCCAGTATTTCGATTCCGAGTACCAGGAAATATTGCTGCCGAACATTGCGTTGAGCAGCCCCCGCTCCGAGCTAAGGAAGCTGAACGCGAAGTATCCCACAACGACCCAGGACAGAAAGTATGGCAGGAACATGCCTGTTTGATAGAGCTTGGCAAGCTTCTTGTTGGCTATCTCGGACAGCACCACCGCCAGCAGCACTGACAGGATCAAGCCAAGGACAATGAAGGCTATGTTATATAAAAGAGTATTGCGTGTGATCAGATAGGCATCATTGGTGCTGAACAGAAACTTGAAATTATCCCAGCCGACCCATTTGCTGTTGATGATGCTGGCCCAGAAGCCATCCCGGCTGAAGCGGTACTCCTTAAATGCAATCACCGTACCCACCATCGGCAGGTAGGAGAAGAATAAAAACCACAGCGTGCCCGGGAGAACCATAAACAGCAGCACTTTATTTTTCAACACATCTTTGGCGGACTTCCCTATTTTCCCCATACTCTTAGTTCCTCCTATGCCGGAAAGTTCTTCCGTTGATACAAAAAGACCAGGCCAAGTCTAATCACCCGCCCGGTCTTGAATTGAATGCTACTTATTGTTCGCTGCTTTCCAGGCGTCGATCTGTGATTGGGCTTCTGCGATGATTTTATCCAAACCGGCGGCTTTTAATTTCTCATTGGCCTTGGTCAGGTACTCTTCCGAATCTACAGATCCGGTCATCAGCGGTGCCCAGAATTCTTCCTTCACGTTCTGAACGGCGGCGATTTCGTTCGTCACCTTGGAAGTATCGAAGTTGAAGCCGAGCAGCGGTGCATTGATACCGGCATCATTGAACTTCTTGAATTCTTCCCATTTGTTCTCAGGGTCGCCTTCATTCAGATAGTTGATCATAATGTTGCCCAGGGAGAACGTCGGCATATCGTAGTTCTTCGCATCCGGGAGATTCTTGATCATGTTGTCGCTGATTTTCTCGTAATGTACGCCCTCGATGCCTGAGTCAATCATGTTGCGCAATACAGGGTCTGTATTCAGCAGGTTCAGGAATTCCATGGCTTTCTCAGGATACTCAGAGTTGGCGGAGATGGCCTGCATGGAACCCATGACGGACCAGTTGTAGATATACGGCTGACTGGCTGGTGTCGACACAACCGGATACCCGTAGCTTACTGACCACAGATTGTCGGCCATCGGCTGGGTGGAGGCACGGTCGGTAAACCATTTGCCGGCTTTGTACAAGTCATCCACCGAAGATGTAGTGGCTACTTCAGGAGAGATGTAACCCGCCTGATAGAATTTGCGGACGGTCTTAAGCGCTTCCTTGATCTCAGGAGTCTCAAGGATGTTGATGACCTTGTAGTCCTGGGTGTCCATATATACAGCCATCGGCATCTTCTCGATCACATAGTCAAATGGCATAATCGGCATGAAGTCCTTGACCATAGCGTACGGGGTCACTCCAGGCTCGTTTTCCTTGATGGTTTTGAGCAGCGGCTCCAGATCGGCCATCGTTTTCACGCTGGTCAGATCCAGCTTGTATTTGTCCAGCAGCTCTTTGTTGAAGCGGAAGACTTCTTGAGCCGGAAGCTCTTTATTGGCAGGAATGGCATAGTTATGGCCGTCTACCTTGGAGCCTTCCAGGAACGCCGGATCAATAGTATCCACAATTCCCTTGCCCTGGTTCTTCAGCAGATCATCGAGCTGCAGGAACGCGCCCTTACGTGCATTCTGCACATAATCGAAGGCCCAGGAAGAGGTGAACAGGATATCCATAGGCTCGCCCGAAGCAGCCATGACCTGCATTTTTTGCGTATAGTCCCCGAAGTCGAGCATTTTGATATCGAGTGTTGCGTTAATTTTTTCAAGCGTGTATTTATTGACTTCTGTGAGCACCTTATCCATATCCTTCTGCGGTGGCCCGATAGTGTACCAGATCAGCTCTACAGGTTTCTCCGTAGACTCGGCAGCTTTGTTGCCTCCTGAAGCCGCTTCCCCGCCTGCATTGTTCTTACTGTTCCCCCCACATGCACTAAGCGCCAGTGAAACGGTTAAAAGCGTTGTCAACAACAAGGAGAAGTGTTTCTTTTTCTTACTCATTTGCCGTACCCCCTTTTAATTAGCCGTCCGGAAATTCAGGCCTGCCGGGCCTTCCCGGCTGCAGGTTTCCATGAGCTATACCTTTACTTTATAAGATGAAAGCATTTTCAAATAGAAGAGAAACTATATATATTCAGGTATGAAATAAAGAAATTAACCCCAAAACATAACATATATCTATCAATAAGGAGCTGCTTAGAGCAGCCCCTTGAATTCTGTCGGTGAGATGCCAACGTATTTCTTAAATTGTTTATAAAAATAGCCCATTTCCCAGTAGCCGACACTGCGTGCGATCTCATGTACCTTGTTGTTTGTCGAGCGGAGCTGCTCCTTTGCTTTCTCAATCCGGTAACGGTTCAAATATTCTGCAAAGGAATCACCGGTCATTTTGTGAAACAGCTGGCCCAGATACACGGGGTGAATATTGAACATGAAGCCCAGCTTCTTCAGTGACAGATCCTCACCGTAAGATTTCTCAATGTAATTCAGCACCTGGTTCACAACCGGACTCTTCAACTCACGGTCCAGCAGTTCGATGATGCTTCCGGCCGTCTGCATGACTGCGGCGGACAGACCCGGCAGCGAATTCGCCCTGTGGATCTCGTTCAGCCCCTGCGCAATAAGCTCCCGCTCCATTTCACTGCGGATCTCCTTAATCAGCATGCGGAAATACAGAATCCACTCCAGGGAAATCTCCCGGAGCAGCTCAGGGGTCAACCCTTCCATACACTTCGCAGAGAAATACAATTCGAGCCGCTCGGTCAGCGCCGGAAGATTCTTGGCCATAATTAATTTCGAATACTCGCTCCAGTCCTCCGGCAAAGCGGCTTCAATATCCTCCTTGCGCTCCTTCAGCTGTTCATAATAGATCAGGCTGCGCTCCGGGTAGATCTCCAGGAATTCCTGAGCCTGCTTCGCCTGCTCATAGCTGGCCGGAGCAGCCTGCACCCCGTCCATGACGGCTCCAACCGCAGCACGCAGCCGCTGGCCGGGGGAGCCCATGCCGGTAATTTCCTCCAGCATGGAAGCCATCTCTTCCTTCCCTTTGCGTTCGTCTGCGAAATTATGTATGAGCACCAGATCATTGTCCGAGTCCCAGAACATGAAGAACGAAGCGCGGGTACCGAGGAGAGCGGCGGCATTCTTCCGGAAGGCTTCCGTTTCCGGCTCTGCCTGGACCAGAGCAACCTCCACATACCGGCTGCTGATTGACAAGCCCAGGAGATTCAGCCGTTCGGACAGTTCGTCCGGATCAATCTGCTTCCGCAGCCAGCGGAGCAGCACATTGTCCTTCAGCACGGAGTTCGTATACTCCGACCACTCCGTATCCAGCCTGGAGACATTCAGCTTCTCGGCAATCGTCTCCAGCGTGCTCTGGAACTCCTCCAGGTTGATCGGCTTGAGCAGATAATTCTCAATCCCGAGAGCCAGGCCTTCTTTGACATACATGAATTCATCATATCCGCTCAGCACAACCACCTTCAGCTCCGGACGGAATTCCTGGACCGCACGGATCAGCTCCAGGCCGGTCATCACGGGCATGGAAATGTCGGTAATGAGAATATCGGCAGGCACCTCCCGCAGCTGCTCCAGCGCCTCCTGCCCGTTCTCGGCTTGTCCCACAATCGTAAGGCCCAACTGCTCCCAGTCCAATATATCCTGCAGGCCGCTAAGAATGAACGGCTCATCATCGACAATAAACACCTTATACATGATCTGTCTCCTCCTTGACGGGATATGGAAAAGTAATAGTGACCTCGGTTCCGGCTCCTGCTTCACTGGCCAGCTCAACCCCGTACGGCTTGCCGTACATCAGCCTTAACCGCTCATGAATGCTCCGCAGCCCGAACGACTCTGATCCGGACAATTCCCGGTTATCCTCCAGGCCCAGCCGGAGCTGGTTCAGCTTCTCCCCGGCAATCCCCAGGCCGTTGTCCGTGACTACAACCCGTATATTGTTGTGATCATCCGGATGGACCCTGATGCTAATCACGTTGCCGGTTTGTCCGGTGCGCATGCCGTGCAGAATATAATTTTCAATCACGGGCTGAAGGGACATTTTGAGTACAGGAATAGGCTCCAGCTCTTTACTGCATTCAATGGTATAGGAGAACCGGTCCTTGTAACGGATCCGGAACAGCTCCAGGTACATGCGGCAGGCTTCCAGCTCATCCTTGAACGTATACTTCACCTTCGGACGGACATACGATTTGAACAGCACAGACAGGCTGTAGATCATCTCGCCCACATCCTTCGCGCCGCTCGAAATAGCCCGCATCCGTATAACCTCCAGCGTATTATAGAGAAAATGCGGATTCACCCTTGCTTCCAGGGTAGCGATTTCCGTATGCTTCTGCTTGATTTCAGCTTTGTACACCTGATCAATGTACTGGTTCAGTTCATCCAGCATGCTGTTGAAGCTCTTGGCAATCTGGCCCAGTTCATCCTCACGGTTGTCTATAATCCGGGTGTTCAAATCCCCGTTTTTCACTTTGCGGGTGAAGCGGATAATGCGGTGCGTCCGTTTGGCAAAATTCGAAATAAACATCGCCGGCAGCAGCACGGCGAACAGAATACAGACGAGGGCAATCGTAACAATAGTATTGCGTGCGCTGCTGTAGGTTTCGGCAAGCTCCTTCTTGGAGATCAGGCTGACCACCGTATAGCCGGCCTGGCTCTGGGTCAGACTGGTGACCACCATTCCGCCCATGGAGATTTCCTCCCCGGAGTTCGCCCCTTGCAGCTGCAAATATTTGCGGCCGTACCCTTGACCCGAAGTGTCAAAGATGACTTCATTCTGGGCAGAGAGCACAAGAATCTCGCCTTTGAAATCCTGCTTATAATTATTCATCGCCTGCCAGATCGATTCGGAATCGAAGTAGACCAGCAGCTGGCCGATATTGAGCAGCGATGACTTATTGGTAATGGGAATCTTCACCGAGAACATAGGGGTTCTCTGCATGCCGATGCTCTTCAGCACCCAAATATTCGGCACGGACACCAGGCTCTCCTCATCCAGAACCATCGAATCCGGGACAAAGGAATGGGCCGCGTTGGTGGATACCCGTTCAAACTGCCTGCGGTTGTCATAATAGTACATCACCTGCTGATTGGCACTGTACAGCATCAGGCTGCGGATATCCGGATCATCGTCGATCTTGTTCTGGAAATACTGTACGGCGTTAGAGGTAGTCTGATCCCCGAGCAGATAGCGGTCCAGTCGGTGCTCGACATATTCGCCGAAGGGATGCTCCAGCAGAAATGTGGTGTTGCTCGCCAGACTCCCGTCCCGGTAGACATCACGCATCATATCCTGGACGGACTGGTATTTGTTCTCCACATAGTTGCTGATGCTCTCCATCGTCTTGCGCTGGATATCCATCTGCCGCTGCACCGCAGAATCCGAGATCAGCATCAGCACCAGATACGAGAAGGCAATAATCGTTGCAATGAAGATACAGGAGACAATAAGGGTGAAGCGCATAAACATATTATCTTTAAAATACTTGCGGTACAGGGAATTACTTCGCATAATCCACCTCCCTAAAGTTTGTTAGCCTACTCTTCCGTGAAACCACTTCGTACAAACTCACTTCGGAAGCATTGGCTTCAAGTTTGTCAGCTTACGCTTATCATTATGATACACAAGAAGCGCTCCCCCCTAAATACTGTTCAGGGGGTGAGCGCCTTGTTTATGGCTTGAGCCGGCGGTCTTTCCTTACCGCCCGCCTGGCTTAATTCAAATAATTCAGCAGCATCTGCGCAGCTTCTGCCCGGGTGGCGGGAGCTTTAGGCGCGAAGGTTCCGTCAGCCCGCCCTTTCACGAGGCCCAGCGCAGCGGCTTCAGCCACCTGATCCGCCGCCCAGCCGGAGATGTCTCCAGCATCCTTAATAGACAGGCTGCCCGTTGCGGCCGGGATTGAACCCTGCTGCAGCCGGTAAGCGCGCATCAGAATGACGGTCATCTCCTCCCGGCTGATTGCTGCAGCCGGCTGGAAGGACTCCGGCGTACGGCCGGTAATCAGACCGGCCTGAACCATGCCGTAGAGTGCCTGCTGATACCAGGCGCCTGCCGGAACATCAGTGAAGGAAGTGGTGCCGCTGCCGCTTAGCTGCAGCGTGCCGGCCATCAACTGCACGAATTCAGCCCGGGTAATATTCCGGCCCGGCTGATAAGCCAGCTCCGATATCCCCTTAATCAGATGCTTCGCAGACAGCTCACGCAAGGCTTCAAAGGCCCAGTGCGTGACCGGAACATCGTTGAACTGCTTCGTATACTCCAGCAGTGCGTACCTGCCGTCGCCGTCAAGTTCGGCTGTAAGACTGCCGGCTGCAGCAGATCCTCCCAGATAAGTGAGTGTACCGTCACTGCCTACACGGTACAGGCCAAGCAGCTTCGGATTAAGTCCTTCACCAGCCGGCCAGCTGATCTTTACAGGAGCAGCGTTGCTGCCAAGACGCTTAACCGTTCCATCTGCCAAAGACAGTCTCAGATCATAGTCCAGGAATTGTCCCTTAAGCGATACACCTGCTTCCGTCTTCAGCGAAGCTTGTGCAAGTGTCTTGAATTCTACTTGCAGCACGATCTTCGCACCGCTGCCCTCGGCAGCAGCAGGCACGGCTTCGGCCAGCTGCTTCAGCAGCTCCGGTGCCAGTACCAGCCCGATTCTGTCTCCTTGCACACGCAGGGAATTCGTTCCCAGCAGCTCACCGGCGTTAACCGGAAGCTCAATTGTGACCGCTTGCTGTACCTGCACGGTAACTACACCGTTCACGGCCGGACTGCCCAGCTGTGCGGCTGATATCACTGCGACCGAAGGCGCCGGTGTTGCAGCCGGTACAGGTGTTGCCGTTGGCAGAGCAGCCACCGGAGGATTGGTCGCCGTCAACGGAGGATTAGTCGGCGTCACCGGCTGACGGTTTACAGTCAGAGTAATAACCTCTGTATCCGCCGCGTCCACATAAGGGCGGCCGCCAACGATGCGGGTATTCTCTACACGCGCCTTATAAACGCCCGTATCAGAAAGTTGTGCCTTGGCAAGGGTCAGACTGCTGCCAAGAGCACCCTCTATAACCAGATCATCTTTGAACCAGCTGTAGCCCAGTTCACCATATACGGAATCGGCAACAACTGTAAAGGTCACATCGTTACCTTCCATTACCGATTGGCTTGTCGCCGTAAATGAAGCAATCGCCGGAGCTTCATGCTGCGGATAGACCTTCAGTGCCAGCGGTGAGCCAACGATACGCGCCGGGTCTGTGGCCTCTTTGCCGGTCAGCACAACACGATAATTCGTTCCATCCTCTTCGAATAATGGATTAATCCGGTATACCGCGCCGGTAACGTTCGGAACCTTCTGCCATTCCTCATCGGCAGCACGCTTCCTTTCCCACTCAATCGAGGCAATATCTCCTGATGTATCGACGGCAAGCGCGATCGGCTCCCCGGCAACCGTCTCAAGTACCGATGGCAAGTCCATCACAAAGGCCGGGGTCATCCATTGGATTTCTGCCGGAAAGACCTGCAGGTTATATTCCTTCTCTGCGGTTAAGCCGCCTTCGCCGGTCACAATGACCTTATAGCGGTAACCGCTCATATCTTCTGTCAGATCTGTAAGTGTCAGCGTATCGCCAGCGGCAATAACTTCACCGTATCCTTCTCCCTGATCGACATACCAGGCATAGACTAATGTGCCGGAACCTTTACCTACAGCGCGAAGCACCCCATCCTGTCCTGCCCGGAACGAGCCTTCACTGACCACCTGTACATCCGGCGGCAGCGCGGTCCATTTCGCCTGCAGCGTAAGCGGACCATTCACCGTGTCAGAGGCAAAGTGCCATCTCGCATTACCGTTATACCAGCCTTCCAGCACATAACCTTCTCTCGCTACATTCGGTGCAGTCACAAGCGCGCCGTTCATAACCTGAACAACCTTCGCTTTCGGCTGGCCGCCGTTACTGTTAAAGGTTACATTGTACCGCTTATCCAGCTGCAGCGGCTGGGATTTATTCCCGCTGTAATCCTCCATCACCACTGTTACTGCTTTGGTCGACGTAAAGCTAAGGCTCGCCTTCGTGGTGCGGCCGCGGATAATCATTGGCTTTTGCGCTGCTGCCCCTGATAAATAGGTTACCGCAAAAGACTTAGGAACTCCGTCTTCATAGACGTACATGTACCTCCAGTCCCGTGTGTTCGGCATTGGCAGGCTCAGTGTATTTCCATTCCAGGACCATGCTTCGGCATAAGGCTCCGACAGCTTGTCAATGAACGTACCATTATAGGTTACAATATCCGAGTTGCCTGCCTGGATGGTTACAGTGAACTCGTCCCCATTAATTGGCATATCGCTGAACAATGCCGAGGTTGTCCCTTGCGGCAGGATCAATTGTCTGGAGACAGGTTCTGCGGTTGTAATCCAGTTTACCGATTTCACCGTCACCTTAACGTTTCCGGCAGCGTCTGAACCGGACCACTTGACCAGGAGATCGCCGTTCTCGGTTGATTCGGCTTCAATACCCGATACCGCCGAGTCCAAATTAAAGGACACTGTAGCCGCTTCCCCTTCTACTCCGTCCGCTCCTACAGGAATGACTTTAATTATACCGGATTTGGCTGGCAGCTGTTTGATGTAGAACGTTTCGTCATATTTGCCGCCCATAAAGATGTCGTTCACATATACATTGTATTGCTTCACCTTGGAATAATCGTTGTTCAGATCCCACTTCAAAATCATTTCATTCGTATTCGGCAAGGCCTGCGAAACCACCAGACGGGTTGGCGCGGCCGGCTTCACGGCTGAACCGTCAGAGATGCGGATTTGGCCGATGTTTACCTGATAATCGGCGATTGTGCTTGCACCCGGTGTAAATACCAGGCCAAAGGCCGCGATTTCTTTACCTGCGTAAGCCCCCAGATCTACCTCTGCCGTTGCCCAGCCCATGGTTTGTTTGCCGCTGTTCTCCACAGGAACCTTGACTACCTTAGCCGGATTGTCCTTAAAGATCAGGCCTGCACTCAAGACAGAAGCATCGTCGGCTGAAGACTTGTTATAAGCAATCGACAGTTGGGACGTTGCCTGTACAGACAGGTCGCTCTTGTACAAGCGGAGGAAATTCTCCTTGTCCAGCGCCCCGTTCACAACCAGTGAACTGCCTCCGTTGAAGCCGCCGATCTGCTTATAGCTCATGCGTGAATTGTCTGTCATTGTATATTCCGGACCGTAGTCGTAATCAACCGTCAAGCGGTTGCCCAGGGTATCCTGCCACCATTGCCACGTTACAGGAATATCCTGAAGGCTCATGTTGGACCATTCTTCCTTATTCGACTTTTCCCCGTTAACATAATAGGAAATACCATGCCCGGTATTGAAATTCGTATAGAAGTTGGAATTCTGAACCACTGAGCGTTCCGCAATGACCGAAGAAATTCCCGGCCAGTAGCGGTTATCCGCATAGACATCCGCCACCGTATTCGCGGGCGAAACGGTTGTATTGCCGGGGTTCACATTCGGACCTGACCACCAGAGCTGCTCCCGCAGATTGGTCATCCACTGGTAATCATTGTCGGTGCGTTTGGAGACAGGCCACGCTTGTCCCATATCCTCGTCAAGACCGGCATGGACGAAATCAGCTCCGAGCGTAGCGATGCTTAAACGCGGAGCTCCGCCTGCTGTCAACTTGTCTTTCAGAGCAGTTCCCTGTACGCTCTTGAAACGGTCACGGCCTGCTTCAAGTCCGGCAAAGCCAATATCAAACAGATTGTAATTTGTCCCTTCATCCTCATTCATTCCAGCCAAATAGCCTATAGCTGTATTAATATGGGTGCTATTCACTCCGTAATCGAAGAAAAAGGAGTTTGAAACCGGCTCTTTTGCCGTTTTATCATACAGCATCGAAATATTGTTATTACTAAAGGTTCTTGTAAAGGTATTGGAACCGTTGTTCGTAGTTAATGAATCGTACCATTGGACATATAACCCGCCTTGTTGCAGCACCTTCATGAAAGCAATGTAATCGGGAATATCGGCTGTAGCAACATTCGGGCTCACCTCTTCCTGATTAAGGAAATAGCCGTCGAAGCCGAAGTAATTTGCCATTTCAATCATTTTCCTGGCAACCGGGAAGTCACCGTTCTCATCCTTCACAATCATTTGTTTGTAGGTTTGCTGTCCGCGGTCATTGTTGGAGAAAAACACACCGGCCAGCGACATGACCCCATTCTTATGTGCGGCATCCGTATAGGTTGGATTCGGAATATTCAGCATGCCGAACTCAAACCACTTCTGCTGCCAGTCGGACTGGGCCAGATCATCGTAATATTCCGGCGGCGTATATGCCGTTGCAGTACCATGCCAATACGAATAATAATCAACATACTGCCAGAAATTGAAGTGATATTGGGCAAACTTGTTGGTATAAGGAGCATTTTCAATGAAGGCATTTCCATAATCGCCTGCGACATTCATCATCTTGACATCCGGACTCAGCTTAGGATTGGCCTGTGTAGCCGTGAAAGATGAAATCCGCTTCTGTAAAGGCACGCGGGAACGAAGCAGTTCCGCATCCGGATCGGTCTCAGGACTCCAACCCGCGATTTGATTGCTGGTGTAGCCATGTATACTCGGCTGGTTAGCTCCATGCGCGCTGTCCCCTTTGAACGGCCAGGTATCTCCGGCCAGAGCGGTCTGCGGCAGCAAGCCTGCAAGTAGCGCCGCACTTATTACGGTTGAAGTCAGTCTGCGAAGTTTGCGTGTTTGGGTATGAGATATCATTGTCCACTCTCCTCATGTAATGGGGATGATCTTCGATACTGCTAGTTCAAACGGTGTATTATTGGAAACGCATTCATAAAAATTCCTGCTGTACCCCCCTTTTATTCTTTGTCCAAATTTAATATATAGCAGGAGCTGCCGGTCCAAGTAGAAGCGAAATTAAAGATACTCTGGTCAAATTAAAGGAAAGTCTGCAACAGCCCATAACCAAATAGAGCACATCTCCAATAGTCCTGAGACATGCTCTGTTTAAATTGACGGTACATCTTACTTTTTTACTGTCCAGATTCCCTTCGGGCAGAAGCAGGAGCATCTTACTTTATTTAATCCTGCACCAAATACAACATTTCCCTCTCTATCCCGGCTCAAATCCGAAATTGTTGTACAAAAGGCATCATTTCGCTGCCTCCAGACGGTTTAGCAGGATAATTGCTGTATTTCGTACAACAATCCTGCCAAACACGCGGATATTCAGCTATCAAAGTTGTACTACGTACAACATTAACGCGAATACGATGTGAACTTAAGAACCTCAGCGCTGCCGGCACGAATCCGGAATGGGAAAGCGGGAAATTCTCCCTGTCTCTTACGCGTGAATCGGCAGCTTGTCCGGGCTTATTCTAACGTGCTAACGTGCGGTTCACATTGCCGGATTATTCAGTCTACATACAGCAAAAAAGCAGCCTCCGCGGGGAAGCTGCCGTTTGTTCTGCTGTCATACAGGCTGCAGTACTGCAAGCTGCTGAGCCTGCGGATTACTCCGCTGATTCAGCAGAAGCCGGGTATGGATCAATCTTCTGAATTGTTCCGTCTTCATTATACTTAAGCTCGGTATATTTCACGCTGCGCTTATGGTTCACGCCGCCTGATAATGAGCTGTCGTGATAGAACAGATACCACTTGTCCTCGAATTGAACGATGGAGTGATGGGTGGTCCAGCCAATGACCGGAGAGAGAATCTCGCCCTTGAAGGTAAAGGGACCCTGCGGATTCCGGCTGACGGCGTACACCAGCGTGTGCTGTGTTCCTGTCGAGTAAGAGAGATAATAATACCCGTTGTACTTGTGGACCCAGGGTCCTTCGAAGTATCTCCGCTGCTCATCACCGGCAAGAATCGGGTTGCCCTCTTCATCTACAATCGAGATCTCAGCAGGCTGCTCCTGAAAAGACAGCATATCTTCGCTCAGCAGAGCCACTCGCGGCCCAATCGCCGGCGCATCCAGAGCAGGCCCTTCCGCATCCGCCACGAATGTGCCAGTCTGCCATTTCTCCAGCTGCCCTCCCCAAAGACCGCCGAAATAGATATAAGCCTGGTTATCGTCATCCACCAATACAGCCGGATCGATACTATAGCTGCCAGCGATGTAATCGGGCTGCGGGTCAAACGGGCCTGCCGGTGAAGCAGAGGTTGCCACACCAATCCGGAATATTCCGTCGTGGTCACGGGCCGGGAAGAACAGGTAATAGGTATTATTCTTATAGGCTGCGTCCGGAGCCCAGAGCTGCTTGGAGGCCCAGGGGATCTGATCCAGATGGAGCGCCTGGCCATGATCCACTACCGGTGATTCAAAGTTATCCAGTGACAGAATATGATAGTCTTCCATTGCATACTGGTCCCCGTTATCATTATCCGGTCCATCGTGATCCAGGTCATGGGAAGGATAAATGTAGATTTTCCCTTCATAGACATGGGCGGACGGGTCCGCAGTATAGATGTGGGTAACGAGCGGTTCATTAGGTTTCGGCAAATGTGTCATAAGACATCTCCTTTTGTATTTGTGTAATAGAATTCTGCAAAATAACCCGGAGCCGCAGCATCCGCACCCTCTCCCGAGGCGTGAAGTCCCAGGCAGACACCGGTGAATCCGCCGTTCACCTCAGGTGACAGGACAGATACATGTACCTTCTGCTCTGCGTCATGCCAGGAGATGCCATCCTCAGAATACGAGCAGGTATAGACCTCTCCGTCCGAACGGAGGCGGAGCCGTACCTCTCCGGAGCTCCCCGCCGGGTAATGATATATCTGCTTCTCATCCCCGTCCTTGACGGTAAGCTCCATAACCCGTCTGCCACTCCGGCTGGCGAGTCCCCAGAAGATGTATCCCCGGTTGTTCAGGCGGGCGGCCAGTCCGGCATACTCCCCATCCTTCGCGGGATCAAAATCCAGACTTACGCCTATCTCCATCCGGTGATGCTTCTGGCGGATACAGGCCAACACTGCCGGCGCCTCATCATCCAGCGTGTAGGCATTCCCCCGGACGGCAAGCTTGCCATCGCGCTCTGTCCAGGAATACCGTTCCTGCTCGTAGCAGCGCAGAAAAGCCCATTCCGGGCCGAAGCCTCCGCTCAGCTCCATACGCTGAGTAACGTCATCCGGACTGGAATCTTCAGCGGAGACAACGGTACCTTCATTGTTGTCAATCAACGGCCAGCCTTCTTCCGTCCAGGTCACCGGAGCCAGGAAGGTCTCTCTGCCCAGCGGAGAGTATTTGCCGTCCACCGGACGCATGCCCAGAAAGACGGCCCACCACTTCCCGGACGTATCCTCTACCAGATCCGCATGGCCCAGGCATTGAACCGGATGCTCCTTCAGCCCGCGGTGGGTCAGTATAGGTTCAGGCTTATTCTCAAACGGACCGTAAGGGTTGCTGCTGCGGGCAATGATCTCCCGGTGATCCCGGGCGGTGCCGCCCGATGCCGTCATCAGGTAGTAGACGCCTTTGATTTTATACAGATGCGGCCCTTCTACCCATGGACCCTCATCCCCCCGCCAGATCTCCACAGGCTCAGACAGCACTTCACCGGACTCCGGATGAATCTCGTACTGGATAATATGGGATTCATAGCCGGCTCCATTCTGCACAGTCACGTAAGCGCGCCCATCCTCATCGAAGAACAGGGACGGATCGATCCCCCCATAAGGCAGCAGGACCGGCTCTGACCAGGGACCTTCCGGCTTGTCCGCTGTCACGAAGAAATTACCGATTCCCCTCACATCCGTAGTAATCATATAAAAGCGGCCCGCATGATGGCGTATCGTAGCGGCATATATACCGTCAGAACTGCCGCTTGTCCGCAGGTCCACCTGGGACTTCCGGGTCAATACATGTCCTATCGGCGTCCAGTGAATCAGATCCTTGCTATGGAATATAGGGACGCCGGGAAAATACTCAAAAGAGCTGTTAATCAAATAGTAGTCATCATTTACACGGACTACACTTGGATCTGGATAGTAGCCGGAGATCACGGGGTTCCTGACATTTATTGAGTGCATAATAGCCTCCCTGAAATTGTGCGCAAGCGTTTACAATCCTCAGTACCATTCTACAAGCCGATATTATTTTTTCCCATACGCAGAATAAAGGACTTACCCCGAAAATTATGAGAATTGCCATCCTACTGAAATTGTAATTTAAACAAGGAGCCGCTGCTCGCCATTTTACTTGAAGGATTGGTCATTTTTTGCGGAATGTTTATCAAATGTTAATGAAATCTTTATGGCCCGTTCAGATTAGATGGGGTGAACGTTTATAACGGGCCGCTAGAATGAGAGAAAGCCGGCAGACACTTTAAGTACATAGAAATCTAATGAGGTGGGAGAACGCATGAGCGAATATGTGCTACAGGCACACCAATTATCCAAGCATTACAAGCATCACCCAGCACTGGACCGTGTCGACCTGTCGATACGCCGGGGCAGCATCTATGGGTTCATAGGCCAGAACGGCGCCGGGAAATCAACCCTTATGCGGATAGCGGCAGGACTTTCCAGGCCAACCTCAGGCCAAATCGAATTATTCGGATATAAGGAAGGCGCACAGCTTGTGCAGGCGAGAAAAAGGATTGGCACGACTATTGAGACACCCGCCCTTTTCCCTCATCTATCAGCCGCAGAGAACCTGGAGGTATTCCGGCTGCAAAAGGGAATCCGCGACAAGGAGCAGATCCGCCAAACCTTAGCACTGGTAGGACTTGAGCAGGCCGGCAGCAAAATCGCTGCCAACTTCTCATTGGGTATGAAGCAGCGGCTGGGTCTGGCGGTTTCACTGCTCGGCAACCCTGAGCTGCTTATTCTTGACGAACCTACCAACGGACTTGATCCTGTGGGGGTTGTTGAATTAAGAGAATTATTGCTTCATTTAAATAAGGACAAGGGCATCAGCATTCTGATATCCAGCCATATTCTGAGTGAGCTGCACTTGCTGGCAACGGATTACGGGATTATTCATAACGGGCGAATGCTGGAGCAATTGTCTGTAAGCGAGCTTCAGGCCAAGTGCAGGCAATACCTGCACATCAAGGTAGATTCACCAGAGAAGGCCATAGGAATTATACAAGAAGAATGGCAGACAACGGAATATGAACTAGATGCTGATGGTATCATCCGCTTGTATGAACCGTTCGGCCCTCCCGGCGCGCTCTCGGCTAAGCTGTTTGCAGCAGGTCTGGAAGTCCAGCAGTTCATGCCGAAGGGCGAAAAGCTGGAACGGTATTATACCAAGCTGATTGGAGGGGCGGCAAATGGCAAATCTGTTACGGTCTGAGCTGTACAAATTATACAAAGAGCCCTCGTTCCGGATTCTCTGTTTCACTTTTATCTTCGTGGCGGTCATCTTATCCGGAGTTATCCATTTTATGGGCTCAGGTCAGAAGGTTTTCAGCGGGATATCAGGGCTCGGCCAAGGTGTTCAAGTGAATACGATTGTGCTTAAAGTCTCTTTAGCCGTAGTAGGAGGCTTCTTTCTCTCAGGTGAGCATGGCCTTGGGATTATGAAAATCTCGGTTGCTTCGGGGTACAGCCGCAGACAGATTTATACTGCCAAGTTGACGGCCTATTCTATCGGAATCATCATTTTGTCTTTAATCGTCCCTGTCATATGTGTGATAGCCGGCAGTTTGCTGAATGGCTTCGGAAGCCTCCCGGAAATTCCTGCCACCCTATATTTATTTCGTACACTTGCCTTCACGATACTATATGCAGCAGCCTTTGCCTCCATGGTTGCCGTGTTCGCTGTCACAACAACAATAAGCGGCATAACGATTGGCGCGGTGCTGCTGGTAATGCTTTTCTTCGACACTCTCTCAGAGTGGCTGAGCGGCAAATGGGCCGTGTACAGAGAATTTTATGAGCATTCCGTATTTAAGCTTGTGATGGATATCACCATCCCACAGCCGACAACGTATCAGCTTACTCTCTTAATTTCGATTCCCATTGCAACCATTCTCGTATTTGCCTGGGTGGGGATCATGAGCTTCCGGAACATGGAAATTAAATAATCAATAAATTAAATCCAAGGAGACCTGACTATGAAAAAACGTATTCTCTATCTAGTGATCATTGTTGCTGGCGCAGTATTAATCTTATTATCCATGATCGGTTTTGAAACGTCCTGATTTACGGAAATATCCAAATCATATATGATGGTCACTATATAAGATGCACTAAAGATATAAACAAAAAGCGAAAGAAGCGGAGGGGAAATTTGGAACTGTAGGAGCGGTAGCGACCGCCTGAAAGCTTTCCGAAGGAAAGCTCACTCCGGAAGCATAAGCAGTCAACGGATTTCAACCGCGAACAGCGGATTAGATCAAGAAATCTGGTGACAACAGCGGCCGGAAGTCCAAATGTTCACCGCAGTGACGACTAAGCTTCAAGTTCAAACCATAAGTACGTCTTATATAGAACTATATCCTACAAAAAACGGGTGTGTCCTTACTATGGCAAGTGAACGGATTATGATTGTAGAAGATGAGCTGGAGATCGCCGAGCTGATCAAGGATTATTTGGAGATAGAGCGGTATGAGGTGATCATCTGTCCTGACGGTGAAGAAGCGCTCCGGGCTTTCGGACAGTTTCATCCGCAGCTGGTAGTCCTTGATATTATGCTGCCGCTGCTTGATGGAATGGAGGTATGCCGCAGGATACGTACGGAGTCCGATGTTCCCATCATTATGCTCAGCGCAAAAAAACGGGATTCCGACAAAATCCTGGGGCTAGGTCTGGGAGCAGATGATTATGTGGTGAAGCCCTTTAGTCCAGGTGAGATTGTGGCCAGGGTTAAGGCTCAGCTGAGGCGTTTCAACGGGTTAACCTTACCTTCAAAGCAACAAAGTACAGTCGTATATCCCGGCCTGGAGCTTGATCTCAAAGCCTATGAGGTCCGGGTACGCAAGGAGACCGTTCATTTCTCAGCGCGGGAATTCGAGGTACTCCGCTTCCTCGCGATCCATCCCAATCAGGTGTTTACCCGTGAACAGATCTTCGGGAGTGCCTGGGGAATACACGAATACGGGGATCTGAATACGGTAACAGTGCATGTCAAAAAGATACGGGAAAAAATCGAATTAGATCCGGCCAATCCCCGGTACATTCTTACCGTTCGGGGTATAGGCTATAAATTTTACGGGGGGAACTAAATGAAGAAGCCGGGTCTCCGCTTTCAAATGGTTACTTCGATGGTTATCATTATCCTGCTTCCGCTGCTTCTCGTTTGCTCTGTAGCAGTCGGCTCCGGGAGCAATACCAGCTCATCCGCAGATAAATTTTATAATGAAATGATTCCTGTGGTCCTATTGGTGCTCCCGCTGATCTGCTGTACAATTTGGATGACCCGAACGATAACCCGCAAAATTCTACTGCCTCTCCGGGAGCTTACGCTCGCGGCTGAACAGATTGTGCAGGGCAACATGGATTGCCCGATCACATACCGGGCCAATGACGAAATGGGCAGGTTCAGCGCCGTGTTCGAGCTGATGAGAACCCGTCTGCTGGAATCCAAGGTGAACCAGGATGCTTATGAACAAGCACGCAATGAACTTATAGCGAGCATCTCTCATGATCTCCGGACCCCTCTTTCCTCCATCAGGGGATATGTGGAGGGTCTGCAGGATGGCGTCGCACAGGATAAGGTCAAATTCGAACGTTATTTATCAATCATCCGGGACAAGACAGACAAGCTAAACGATCTGATTGAGGATCTGTTCCGCTTCTCGGAGCTGGAGTCGGGACAGCTGCAAATGAACTACGAAGAGATCGAATGCGATCTTCTGCTGGAGTCCATCGTGCGGCCGCTGGAATATGAATTTACTGAGGCCAGGGCCCGATTAACTGTGGTCCGTCCCTTTCCGGCTGGAAGGGTGCGGGCAGACGCGGTCCGCCTCACGCAGGTATTTAACAACTTAGTCGGCAATGCCACCAAATACGCAGGTGAAGAGGCACATATAACTATAGCCGCTTCCCATACCGGGAAGCGGCTGAAGGTTAGTGTGAGTGATAACGGTACAGAAATCGCACCCGAGCACTTGCCCCACCTTTTTGAGCGGTTCTACCGCGGAGATAAATCACGCTCCAGCCAATGGGGGGGAGCCGGCCTGGGGCTTGCCATCTGCAAATACATTATTGAAGCACATGGCGGTGACATCGGAGTTCACACCTTGCCGGGTGCCGGCAATGTATTTTTCTTTTCGTTGCCGCTTACTTCATAATATTACCGCCGCACCCGTCTGGCAAAATCCACGAACTGAAACTTATCCAGCCGGTGTCTGGATTCGGTATATTGGAACAGCACCGTATTCTCCAGATACACATAGTTCCGCACTACGACAATATGCGTGTATTTCTTCAGATCAAGCAGGCGGTGATCCTCCTCCGTTGCAGGCTCAACGGATATCAGCTTCTTCGCATAACTGATTTTCAGCCCCAGCTCCACTTCCAGATATTCATAGATAGAGCCTGCCGCGATCTCTGCGCTTAAGAACGGCACAATATCCGCCCGGAAATAATCCTTGTCCAGAATGATCCGTTCTTCTTCAATCTCTCTGGCGCGGATCACCTTCCATACCGGGGTATCCTCCGGAACCTGCAGCTGTCTGGCCAGCGCAGAGCCGGCCGGCTCCATCACCGTTTCCTCAACCAGTGTCCGTGAGGGAGCACCGAGAGTACCTGCCATTTCCTTGAACGAGATCAGGCCGGTAACGGGAAAATCCATCCGGGTCATATCCAGCACAAACGAGCCTCTGCCTTTGATTTTGTGAATATAGCCCTCGCGGAACAGCAGATTCAGCGCTTTGCGGACCGTCTCCCGTGAAGTGTGGTATGCTTCGGCCAGCTCACTTTCAGAAGGCAGCTTGGTCCCCGGCAGCAACTGGCCGGAATGGATCCGGTTACTGTATTCATTATAGATTTGCAAATATATATTTTCTCTCATTATAGATCACCGCCCTATATTGTATCATGCCGTGGCTCTGGACGCATGGATTCAATTCGGGGGCGGGCCGGATCAACCCTTAAGATGAATAGTCAAAATACTGGTCTGCTTTGCCGCCGCTGGTCCCGTCTTCTCCTCAATCTTCTCCACCATCTCCTGCCCCGCAGGAATGATGATTGGGGTAATCACCGGGTAACCGGCTGCACGGATAGCATCCATATCGAATTCCAGCAGAAGCTCGCCGGCCTTCACCTTATCGCCAATATTCTTAAGCTGGGTGAACCCGCTGCCCTTGAGCGACACCGTATTAATCCCTACGTGAATAAGTACCTGCACGCCGCTGGCATGCTCCAGAATAAGCGCATGTTTGCTCTTGATCACATGGGCGACTGTCGCATCAAACGGTGCATATACTTTCCCTTCGGAGGGTTCAATCGCAATCCCCTGACCCATCTGCCCCTCGGCAAAAGCAGGATCGGGTACCTGCGCAAGCGGTACTGCCGTGCCGCTGAGCGGTGCAGCCAGCTCCAGAATGTTCACCGGCTCCTGTGAGCCTTGAACGGACTGGCGGCTGCTGAGTTCATCTTGTACGGCCGGAGGGCTGACCGTTGTTGTTCCGGCTGCTGTTGCGCCTGCGGCTGCAGCTGAACTCTTCTCGGCACGGCTGACGACAGCACGGCCATACAGCACAGTAGCCGCAAACGGCACGATCAGCACAATTGCCATACCTATGAAGAATACGCCCCACTGGTTCGGGAAGATGGACAAGAAGCCGGGAACCCCGCCAACGCCAATGGAAGAGGCGCGGACCTGGTTAATCGTGAGCAGAACCCCGCCCAGTGCAGAGCCGATCATTCCGAAGATGAACGGATAGCGGTAGCGGATATTGACCCCGAAGATCGCCGGTTCCGTGACTCCGAGGAAGGCAGAGATCGAAGACGTTACCGCAAGTCCCTTCGTCTTCTGTTCTTTGATGACGAACATCATCGCCAGTGCCGCTGCCCCCTGTGCAATGTTGGAGAGAGCGAGCATCGGCCAGAGGAACGTGCCGCCTTCACTTCCGATAAGCTGAACGTCAACTGCCAGGAAGGTATGATGCATCCCTGTGATGACCAGCAGCGCATAGAATCCGCCATAGATTAAGCCGCCTAGAATCGCAAAATGATCGAACACATAGACCAGTCCGGAAGTGATCGCATTGGCGATACCGAAGGTAACCGGTCCAATGATTGTGAACGCCAGGAAACCTGTAATCAGCAGAGTCACTGGCGCAACAACCAGCAGTTTAATTGAGTCATGTACTCTTTTGTTCAGGAACTTCTCAATGCTGGCCAAGATATAGGCCGAGACCAGCACCGGCAATACCTGTCCCTGATAACCGATTTTCTCCAGATGCCAGCCGAACAAATTCCAGGTTGGAACCGTTCCTTCCGTAGAAGCACTGGCATAACCGTAGGCACTTAATAAATCCGGATGAACGAGAATAAGTCCGAGCACAATCCCGAGCAGCGGACTGCCGCCGAACCGGGTCACTGCCGCCCAGCCGATCAGGGCCGGTAAGAACGTGAAGGCTGTGCTGGCAATCGTATTGATAATCGCCGCTATATCTTTCCACTGCGGATAGACATCGACCAGCGACTGGCTGAAGAAGATACCCGGTCCAGTCAGTATATTATTGATCCCGAGCAGCAAACCTGCAGTTACGATGGCCGGAAGGATCGGAATAAAAATATCGGCCAGCGTCTTGATCGCCCGCTGCAGAGGATTCTGTTTACGGGCCGCTGCCGATTTCACCTCATCCTTGGAAGAACGGGCACCGCCGGTCAGCTGAATCATTTCGTCATACACTTTATCAACGGTTCCCGGACCAATTACGATCTGGAACTGGCCTTGGCTGGAAAATTGTCCTTTGACAAGGTCATTGGCGTCCAGCGCTGCTGAATCCACCTTGCTCTCGTCATAGAGCGAGAATCTTAGCCTGGTTACGCAATGTGTCGCGACCTCAATATTCTCTTTGCCCCCAACCGCCCGTACAATATCCTCTACATTCTTGCGGTCAATAGCCATATCATCACTCCTTAAGTATTAGATGTTGTTAACCACATATAGGAAGCATAAGGACTCAGCTGAAGCTCTTGGGTTAATGCAGGTGCATCGTCTGTATTACCGGTTAGAAGCTTGTCCGTACCCGCTTGGCTTAAGTCTGCCCAATGCTTGTCCGCGAACCGGAAGCTAATCTCCTTACTGCTGAAGTTCGAGACCACAACAAGTGTCTCCCCTATCCCTGTCCGGGCATAAGCGAACACCTCGGGATGACCTTCATCCAATCTGCGGAATACACCGTCGATAAATACAGCATGCTCTTTGCGCAGAGCAATCAGCTTGCGGTAATGATGGAGGATCGAATCCGGCCGCTCCAGCTCCTTCTGCACATTAATGTCCGGGTACCGCTCGTCGACCTTAAGCCAGGGCGTACCGCTGGTGAATCCGGCATTCGGACTGTCATTCCACTGCATTGGCGTACGGGAATTGTCGCGCGAACGTTCCTGCAGTATGCTGAGGGCCGCTTCCGGGCTCTTGCCCTGTTCCTGCAGAATGCGGTACATGTTCAGGGACTCAATATCGCGGAATTCTTCGATGCCCTTCCACTTCGGATTCGGCATGCCGATTTCCTCGCCCTGATAGACATATGGCGTTCCTTGAAGACCATGCAGCGTTGTAGCCAGAAGTTTCGCGCTTTCTTCGCGGTAGACATCATCATCGGTGAATCTAGAGAGCGCCCGCGGCTGATCATGATTGTTGAAGAATAAAGCGTTCCAGCCTCCGCCCTGCTGCATTCCGGTCTGCCACTCACTGAACAGCCGTTTCAATGCCTCGAAATCATAGGGCATCAGCTCCCACTTCCGTCCGCCCGGATAATCCACCTTCAGATGGTGGAAATTGAAGGTCATGGAGAACTCCCGCTCTTCAGGGTTCGAGTAGCGGATACAATGCGCAAGGGTAGTGGAGGACATCTCCCCGACCGTCACCATCTCAAACGGGCCGAATACCTCTTCATACATGTCTTTGATGTATTCATGAACCCGTGGTCCGTCTGTATAGAACTTCCGTCCATCCCCCGGCGGTACACTCCCGTCATCATTAGGGAACTGCTGGTCTTTGGAAATCAAATTAATGACATCCATCCGGAACCCGTCCACACCCTTGCGTGCCCAGAACAGCATCATATCGCTGACCGCTCTGCGGACCTCCGCATTCTCCCAATTCAGATCGGCCTGAGTCTTGTCGAACAAGGTAAGATAATGTTGTCCTGAAGCTTCATCGAACTGCCAGGCAGGCCCACCGAACTTCGATTGCCAGTTATTCGGCAGGCCGCCGTCTGGTGCCGGGTCCTTCCAGATATAATAATTACGATACGGGTTGTCCTTGCCTGAAATCGACTGTTTGAACCATTCATGCTCCGTCGAGGTATGATTGACCACAATATCAGTCATCAGCTTCATGCCGCGCCGATGCAGCTCCTCTATCAGCTCATCGAAATCCTCCATCGTGCCAAAATCAGGGTTAATATTCTGATAATCCGCAACATCGTAACCGTTATCATATTGGGGCGAGACATAGACCGGCTGCAGCCAGACGATATCAATCCCAAGCTCCTGCAAATAATCCAATTTCTCAGTAAGGCCTCTTATATCTCCTGTTCCATTGCCTGTCGTGTCCTTGAAGCTCTTCGGGTACACCTGATACACTGTGGACCGGCGCCACCATTCTGAATACCGGGACTGGGTCAAATTAAGCACCTCCAAAAGAATTGCTGTATTTCAATCATTAAACTTGTATATACAAGATCAAACACTTCACACAGTTTAAACCTGTATATACAGGTTGTCAATAGTGCCTGTCCGCTGCGGTGTGCGGTGTGCGTAAGACAGATGTTTGCGTAGTATAGATAAATGAATAGTATCTTTAACACTAATTGGCCGCGTCACTCCAGAGAGTCTCTCGTTATGCATAAGTAACAGTAATATTGGGTTAAAGCAAGGGTGCGTGAGCAATCTGCAGCGGGAAATTGTACATGTATCGCAGTTGTGGCTCATTTTTGATAAGTTTGTCTCTAGTCCAATATTAATTAAGTGGAAAATGTACATCTAAATTCCAATAATCAAACAGACTATAAACAATAAGTGGATAAAGAGCATCTAATTACTCCATTTCTCTAGTGAAAGGCATATTCGGCAGAATTAATTGTACTTTTTCCACTTATTATCCTATTTTTAGTATTGGATGAGATATTAAACGTCGTTTTTCCACTTATTTCGATTGGTCAGCATCGGGAGCTCGCGCGATAAGGTACAGAGCAGGTTAGTCAGACGGCTGGCGCGACAAGGTACGGAGCAGATTAGTCGGACGGCTGGCGAGATAAGGTACAGAGCAGGTTAGTCAAACTACTGGCGCGACAAGGTACGGGGCGGGTTAGTCAGTCTGCTAGTGCGACAAGGTACGAACCAGGGTAGCTGAGCCACGCACGAAAACGGCGATCCATCCCCATAACCCGGGGACAGATCGCCGTTTTTTGACTATGCAAGCTACATTAACTACTCCAAGTAACCCTTAACCAACCCCAGCGGAAGCAGCTTCGGCTGCTCGCAGCGGGTCGCCAGCTCCGCATAGCGCTTAGTGTCCGAGCTGGTGTGGAACGCGTGCATGATCTCGAGCACATGATTCGCCAGCTCACCGTTCGCGCGCGGGGTGTCTCCTGTCCCGATGCAGCGCGCCATATCTGCTACGCCAATGCCGCGGCTGTTCCCGGCATAATTGTAGATCAGCGGAATCTCCTGGAATTCCGTGCTGTGCGCCGGGCGCAGCAGGACCGGACCGCCGAAGGTATTCGGGTCGGGTACGATCAGTGTGCCGAGCGAGCCGTAGATTTCGATCCGCGGCAGCGTGCTGTGCCAGACATCGAAGCTCGTAATCATCGTAGCCACGGCACCGCTCGCGAACTCGATGGTTCCGGCCACATGTGTAGGGACTTCGACGTCAACCACCTTGCCGAACTTCTTCTCACTGGTGATCGTCCGCGTGGCGAATGAGGTTTTGGTGATCCCGCATACCGTCTTCGCCGGGCCGAGCAAGGATACCAGCGCCGTAAGATAATAAGGCCCCATATCAAACATCGGGCCGCCGCCTGCCTGATAGTAGAACTCAGGGTCTGGATGCCAGCTCTCGTGACCATGGCAGAGCATGAAGGCGGTTGCGGCAACCGGCTCTCCGATATAGCCGTCCGCAATCAGCTTGGCGCAGGTTTGCAGGCCGCCTCCGAGGAAGGTGTCCGGCGCGCAGCCGACGAACAGATTCTTTTCTTTTGCCAGCTTAACAAGCTCGGTTCCATTCTCTAGCGTCAGTGACAGCGGCTTCTCCACGTACACATGCTTACCGGCCAGCAGAGCCTGCTTACAGACATCGAAGTGGAAATTAGGTGTCGTCAGATTCACGACAATCTCTATCTCTTCCGAAGCCAGCAATTCCTCTGTCGTCCATACATGAGGAACTCCATATTTCTCCGCTGCCTGCGCGGCCCGCTCAGGGTCCAGATCGGCACAGGCGTAGACCTCCGTGTTCACAAAGGTTCCGGTCAAATTCTCAAAATAAATGCCGCTGATATTCCCGCAGCCGACGATGCCTACCTTCACTTTACGCACAATGAGTCCCACCTTGTCTCGGTTTATTTTGCTGCCCAGATGAAGCCTTTACGCATCAGTTCCTTGGCTTCCGGAATATCGAAGACATCCGCATGATGTCCAAGCGAATTATAGAATACCTTGCCCTGGCCCCAGCGTTTCGTATAAACAACCGGCATGGTGATCACACCGTTCGCTGAATGGTCGCCTTCGCTCAGCACAAAAGTCGTAGTAGCCAGTACATCTACCGCCGGATCTACATGCAGATAATACTGCTCGGACTTCACCTTGAAATCCGGGATGCCTTCCACAATCGGGCTGGAGCCGGATCTTACGATGTTCACTTCATAGTCCACCCCGTCGTTGAAGGGATGCGCCACCCACTGTGACCCGGTCAAAAATTGCCATTCTGTATTGTTACGGAAGGAGTCGCACATCCCGCCGTGACAACCGGCAATGCCTACCCCGGAAGCCACAGCCGCAAGCACTGCTGCCACCTGCTCACCCGCAATTTCACCCATTGTCCATACAGGCACAATCAGGCTCAATTCCTTAAGCGCCTCAGCGCTGTTGAAGCTGTCCAGCGTATCCGACACCTCTACCTCGAACCCTTCAGCCTCCAGAATGCCGGCAAAAATCGCCGCAACCTCATTCGGTTCATGACCATCCCATCCGCCTTTTACAATCAATGCCTTCTTCGCCATATCAAGTTCTCCTTTTTATCCTGAAATCAAATTTGGTTTTGGATTGAATAGCACGTCTATACCCTGAAGAAATTGTAATCCAAACCGGTGGGGGATGCTCGCCATTTTGCTTGTATGGATGGTCATTTTTTGCTATGTTTAGATTTAAATAGCGAGATCAGAACAGGAGATATCATGAGAGCTTTTCACGAGAACAGAACGTATGGAACAGCTTTTCCCTTCACTGCATTTGTGAGTCACAATATAGATTTCCTGGCCCATTGGCATAACGATCTGGAGATCATCTATGTACTGGAAGGCTCGATCCGGATGGGGATCAACTCTGAAACACGGGTGCTTCAGGCAGGCGATCTGGCCGTATGCAGCAGCGGAGATATTCACTATTATGACAGCAAGGACAACACATCGAAGCTTATTCTTGTCATCTTTAACCCGGCGCTGATCGGCTTCCCTGCAGGCTGGCCCCTGAATCTGCGGCTCACCTCTCCTTTCCGGGAGAACCGGCCGTCCACACCGGAGGATGAGCTCATTAACCGGCGTCTGTCCGCGATTATGCAAGAGCTGCTGCAGGAGCATCTTCTGAAGCCTCCGCATCACGAGCAGCTGATGACCGGCCTTTTACACGAGCTGTGCGCATTGATTCTGCGGCATATGCCGCTGGGATTAGTCAATCCTCATAAGGATAAACGGCGCATTACGAATATGAAGATCATGCAGGAGGTTCTGGAATACCTTGACGTCAATTACATGCAACCCATCACCCTTGCCGACGCCGCACGTCACGCCAACATGAGCCTGTTCTATTTCTCCCGCTTCTTCAAAAGCATCTCGGGCATGAGTTACATTTCGTACCTCAATAGTATCCGGGTCAATCAGGCCGAACGGCTGCTGCTGAATACAGACACAAGCATACTCGATATCGCGCTGGAATGCGGTTTCTCCAACATCCGCACCTTCAACCGTGTATTTAAACAGGTCAAGCAGCGGACACCAAGCGAGCTTCGTTGATCATGTGTTAATGCTGCGGTGCGGTTCTGCTAATCATCTCTTGCTTATTTGCCGGGAAGTCACTACAATACACTTATTACAACTCTTTTAATAATAGGATTATAATCATCCGGGAGGAAGGTTGCGCTATGGTAAATCCGTCTCATAACACACAGCTGGTGAAGAAAATAAATGTGGAACTGGTGAAAAATATACTCCGCACATCCGGCACAGGCACCAAAGCATCCATCGCCGGACAGACCCGGCTGAGTGTAGCCACCTGCGGCACCATTCTCAATGAACTGGTTCAGACCGGGGAGATTCTGGAGCTTGGGTGGGAGGAATCCAGCGGAGGCAGACCGGCGCGGAAATATCAGTTCAACGCCAATTATTCCCTCATGATCTGTATGATCGTGCGTTCGGAGGGCGGGATTCAATCCATTAGCTATGCGCTGGCGAATCTGAATGGTGAGATTATGGAGCAAACGGACAAGGTGCATGAGCAAATTACCGTAGACACCTTAACGGACTGGCTGGATCAGATTATTGAGGTTCACCCGAATGTTCAGGCGGTCGGCATCGGCATTCCCGGTGTAGTCCAGCAGGACCGGATTGGGATCTGTGATGTTCCGGCGCTCGCAGATCAGCCCCTTGGCCTTCTGCTGAAGGAGCGCTATGAAGAGGTTGAGATTATTATCGAGAACGATATGAATCTGACGGTTTACGGCTTGTATCAGCGGCTGTTTCCGGATGCGGAGAGCCATTTTGCCGTGCTGACCTTCCCCAAGAACCATTTCCCGGGGGCCGGCTTTATGGTGAATGGACGATTGCTTAACGGGAACAGTTTTTTCAGCGGAGAAGTGTCTTACCTGCCTTATGGCATTCCGAGGGAGCAGCAGCTGCAGCTCCTGCAGAAGGGCGGAGATTCCGTCAAGCTGGCTATACATGCACTGGTATCCATTATCAGCATTATTAACCCTGCTACGATCCTTGTCACCGGTGACAATATATCGCCTGAGATGCTGGAGGATCTGCGCAGCGGGTGCCGGGAGATTATTCCGCCCGAGCATATGCCTGAGCTGATCATCCAGAATGACACCCGCCGGGAATACATGGCAGGACTGATTACAACAACCATGGAAAGCCTGACCTACCGGTTCCAGCTGGTGGAACGGAAGTAAGCCAAACATTATTTTATCATCATTCAGGAGGCATCACTTTGAAGGCTCAAGCACGCAATTCTGCAGGCAAACGCAACACGATCTATATCATGCAGCTCGTAACCATCTTTCTGGGCTTTGTCGTCTTCGGGATCTCGGAAAATATTAAAGGACCCGCAATCCCGCGGATCCAGCTCGCTTTCAATCTGGATGAAGGACAGCTGGGTACGCTGCTCTCGCTGAATGCGCTGGGCTACCTCATCGCCTGTTCGTTCACTGCTATTCTCGTCCGCAAATGGGGCATCAAGGCGGTCAGCATTATTTCATTCGGTTCAATGGTTCTCTCCGGAGTACTGATTTTCCTGTCGCATACCTACCCTCTATTCGCTTCCTCCTACTTCCTGATGTACATCGGCAACGGGATGCTGGAGATTGGCCTGGCGATTCTGGGAGCACGTATTTTTGTAAAAAACACGGGGATGATGATGAATTTATCCCACTTCTTCTATGGACTGAGTTCGACTGTAGCGCCGCTGCTGGCCACCGGGGTTATGTCGCTGAGTGTGTTTGGACATATGCTGGACTGGCGGGGGATGTATCTGGTGATGCTGTCGCTCTGCCTGCTGCCGATTGTGTCGGCGCTGCGCAGTACGTTTCCCGGGGATGATCTGCCGCATGAGGACCGCACTTCCTTCAAGACCTTGATGCGCGATCCTGCGCTCTGGATGATGGTAATGATCCTGTCCTTCGGGGTTGTCTCCGAGCTCGCCGTTGGCGGCTGGCTGGTTAATTTTCTGGAAAAAGCTTACGCCTGGGATACCGTCAAGGCCTCCGGCATGCTGTCCGCCTTCTTCCTCCTGTTCTCGCTGGGAAGACTCGTTATCGGACCGCTGACAGACAAGATCGGCTTCGTGCTCTCGCTGATTATTTTCTCAATGCTCTCGGCAGGTTGTACCTTTGCAGCGCTGGCCGGCGGGGAAAGCCTGGCTTTTCTGTTCGCCTTGTCCGGCGCAGGGATCGCGATCATCTACCCTACCGTCATGGCCTTTATTGCCCGTCGCTATCCTAACGGGAGTGATACTGCGATTACTTTTGTAGTCACGCTGATGGGTCTCGGCAGTGTTATCGGGAACTATATTATCGGCTGGGTGATTGAACTCGTTAAGACGGTCTATGGCCGTTCAAGCGAGCTTGGTCTGCTGCGCGGCCTGCAGGCGGGCTATGGCTTCATCGGGTTATGCGCTGCGGTCTGCTCCGTGTCGGGAATTGTGCTGTATGTGTATTTGAAGCGGAGAGGGGAACTGATCTAAGGGCAGTGGTATAACTGAACAGCGGCTCTCCTGCTCCAGAGGACCGCTGCTTTGCATTCTATCCTACGCTTATAGATATTCTTTTAGATTATTAAGGACCACTGCATACCCGTTCGCATACATATGAATCCCGTCCATCGTGTACTCTTCGTTCAGATTCCCTTCCTCATCCGTCAACCCTTCATTCACATTAATGAACGCATATCCATGCTGCGCTGCTAGCTTCTCCACTTCGGCATTGGCTTCGCGTAACGCGGCATTTGTTCTGGTGCTGAACATTCCCGCCTTCATCTCTTGATCCACTCCGCTGAAATCGGCCTTAGCATTCACCGGATAGTACGCCATGACATACACATTGCATTCCGGCAGCCTTGCTCCGATCTGCGTCAGAATCTCATTATAATTCGCAAGCAGATTCCCGACATGATATTCGCCGTCTGCTGAGCTGATGTCATTGGTGCCAATATTAATGAACAGCTTAGAAGGCTCCAACTCAACAATACATTCCTCCAGGGAATTTAACAGCTCACTGGTTACATAGCCTGCAATTCCGCGGTTGTAAATAATCGTCTGCTTCTCCAGCGTCTGCTGTAATTCATTAACCGGAAAATACTCCATCAGTGAGGAGCCGGCCATTACGGTCTGTCCTTTCTTGGCATATGTATTCAGAATCTTATACTTTCTTACTTTCTCTTCTTTCTCTCTTGTCATATTATTGTTCATAATCTCGTGGATAAGTTCTTCCTGCCTCAATGTAATCTCCTCCATTCTACTATTGTTATACACTATAACTGAGCTTGGAGCTCCCTCCAAATTGTGTCGGAAATATGGTAATTGATCTCAGTAGAACTAATTTGTTCTATGCACACGTGTTCCGAATATCCTATATATCGGGTGCGGGCAGAGGTGCACATCTGGTCAGGACACCTGCAAGATACCGGTTCGCCGGATCTATACTCTACAGTTGAAGGGCGGAATATTATTGAAAAAGGTTGTGGGCTTACTCCTGTCGGTTGTCATGTTGTCTTCGTTCTATGTTGCCAGTCCGGCCAAGGTATCCGCTGCAACGCCAATTGTTGTCAGTACAACGATTGTTGTTCCAGCAGGAGAGACCTTTAACGGCAATGGCCAGACTTATGTCGCCAATGCGAGTACACTTGGAGATGGCAGCCAGGCAGAGAACCAGAAGCCAATCTTCCGGCTGGAGAAGAATGCTACACTCAAAAATGTAATTATCGGTGCTCCCGGCGCAGACGGGGTGCACTGTTACGGAAACGCTACAATCTCTAATGTGACCTGGCAGGATGTGGGCGAGGATGCATTGACGCTGAAAGCCTCCGGTACAGTCAATATTACTGGCGGAGGTGCATATAAAGCCTACGATAAAGTGTTCCAGGCAAACGCTGCCGGCACAATCAACATTAAGAACTTCAGAGCCGACGACATCGGCAAGCTGGCCCGCCAGAACGGCGGAACCTCCTACGCCGTGAACTTCACACTGGACAGCTCTGACATCTCGAATGCCAAAGATTCCATCTTCCGTACAGACAGCAGCAGCAGCGCCGCAAAAATCACCAACACCCGCTATCACAATGTACCCACCCTGTTTAAGGGCTTTGCCTCAGGTAAAACCAGCCAGTCGGGCAACACGCAATATTAAGGTGAAGTAAGCTGGCATAACTGCAACCGGATAATCAATCCAACACTTACCTCCTCTATCCATAGAAGCCAAGCGCTATAATTGGATGAGGAGGTTGATTATATGTGTGGACGCTTTACCATTACGGTCACCCTGGAAGAACTAATTACGCACTACTTAATCGATGACAGCAAATTAGCTACACTGAAACCCAATTATAATGTAGCTCCCATGCATAATGTTCCGGCGGTAATCGCCAGTGACGAGGGGAAACGCCTTGGGGAACTGCGTTGGGGATTGGTGCCGTTCTGGGCCAAAGACGATAAGATCGGCAGTAAGATGATCAATGCCCGCGCGGAGACAGTCGCCGAAAAACCTGCCTTTAAACGGCTGCTTAAAACCAAGCGCTGTATCATTCCGGCTGATGGGTTTTATGAGTGGAAAAAAGACGGGACCAGCAAGCAGCCATATCGGATCCTCATGAGTGATGGCAGCCTCTTCTCCTTCGCCGGATTGTATGACACCTGGGAAGATCCGGAGGGAAAGAAACTGAGCACCTGCACCATCATCACCACTACTCCGAACAGTTTGATGGAGGATATTCATGACCGCATGCCGGTAATATTGAGACCTGAAGATGAGGCCGATTGGCTGGGGAGAGACAATGACGATCTCGAGTCCTTATTAAAACTGCTGAAGCCTTACGATGCAGCGAAAATGCGGGCTTATAAAGTCCCTTCGGCTGTGGGGAATGTACGGAATAATTCTAAGGAATTGCTTGAGGATATAGGATGAAAAACAAACCCGTCAGGAATAAGCCCGGCGGGTTTGTTTTGTCATACTGTTTTATTCTTCTGCTGCGTATTCATCTACGTTGAAGGTTAGGATCTTATCAAATACTACATACTCTGTGCGTTTAATAAACGGCCCTTTATTCCAAGCTTTGATGAAAGCATATTTGGCCGTGCCCACACCTGCATCTTTTTGGTCATACCAGTCTATAAAGGCATTCACTTCGGTCATGGACAGATCGTATTCTTTTTCGGTTCTGTTGTTAAGATAAATGGTAAGTATAGCACGATCACCCGCTGGCTCAGGCTGTACTAACCCTTGTGGAGTGGCAGTCGCTTCATTGGAAGTCCCAGTATCATTTGTTCCCAAAAATGCATGCACAATGAAATAATAAGGCGTACCATTTTGCAAGTTTTCAACAGTATATCCCTGATACACGTCTTTGGAGACAGTCACAGAATCAGTGTAAATTCCTGGTTGGGTACCATATTTAATCACATAACCCGTTGCTTCCGGAACTGGATTCCATTTTAATGTTACGTTTGTGTTCCCCGGTGCTGCAGTAAGTTCGCTTGCCTTATACCAGTCTACAAGGTATCCTGTGCTATCGATATCGAAGGCATCGAGAGATGTAACCTTTTCCTCAGTACAAGTAATTACTACTTCATGTATTCCGAGTTCCAGACCGGTCTTTTCATATACAAGATGTTGAAAGCTTTCATTAGCATAATTAATATGAAAATTCTGTTTCAATCCATCAACTTGAATTTCAGCTTTAGATGTATGTGTTGCACTAGTTGACGAATCAGACATGATTCGAATTTTTGTTCCATAAAACCGGAACATTACTTTTGAGCCAATTGTTGCAGTGGATTTTATCGATCCTCCATAATAACCTGAAAGGGTTGGTGTAACCCAATTACCGGTATAATATACCTTGTTGACGTTATCGTTAATTCTAGTCCAACCAGCCTCTGGTGCTGTGAGTTTATTACCTACAGTAGCCGCATATGTACTTGATTGAAATGAGAAGAATAACACACACGCAAATATAGCCATAATTACTTTCGTTGACCCGCTTTTCCAAAGCTCCACAAAATCCATCTCCTTTAATATGTATGCATCAAGCCTACACTATATAAAGGCGAACAAACAGTCTGTTTCTCGACAGGAATTTACAATACACTTAAGGGTTATTGAGGAAATATGTGGATGTAATTTATGAAAAAAAGCCCTCCGGCCCGCTTAGGTCGATGGGCTACTTTATGTATGCTCTAAATTCAAATTGCCGAACAAAACGGGCAGCGGCTATTATAAATGCGACGTGTATCCCCTTACTACTCCGCCATAATCCATGAGTTGGCGAATAGAGTCCGGATCTTCTCGGTACCATACAACAGGTGAATCCCCCACTGAATGCCAGCAGGGGAACGCACCATCATCAATTCATCTATACGTCATGGCCATTTGCTTATCTGTTAACAGAATACTACGTACATATCCGTTACCATCAAACATAACTGAAATGAGATGAATTTTTGTGTTATCTTCAATATTTTTAGCCCACTCAGATTCTTTTACAAACTGTTTGCTGTCTGAATCGTAAGCATAATCCAAATTTTTCTCAAGATCCGCCAGATATTGATCCCCATAGATTTTTTTAACATCCTCTTTGGACATTCCGATTATCAAACCGCCGACCGTCTCATACATATCCTCCGATTCTTCAGTCAAATTAATACCCGCCACTTTATCCTCACGGTACATAATCCTTACTCCGGAGCTGTAAGCGAATGAATTGCCGATTTTTATATCTTCGCCTTCACCAAGCACTTTTTCCGCATCCACACGATTCATTCCATATTGAACAACCGCTTTATCATCATCCACCTTTTTTATGGCTAAGTCTTTCGTGGTGAGTCCTCCATTTGAAGATCCACAAGCAGTCAAACAGAACAGAAATAATAATGCCAGTATACTCTTTCTCATGTCCAGCCCCCTAGATGATTTGCCTAAAGTTTACCATAGGGAGAAATACGAAAAAAGTCCCGCAGGCCCGATGAACGGATACCGCAGGTCCGTGGTGCTGAAGCTAAATGTCATATCAAATGGGTGCCCCCTTCGCCCAGAGCTTTAACAATTTATTAACATCCGGATTGTAGAATGCTATAGACCGTATGAAGCGGGATGAAAGGAGGGATTCACATCAGGGAGCTACTCGACCGTTACCGGGAGGATTATCAGGAGCGCACCGCCATGGTCAACGCCGTATCGCTGGCTGTTAATGCGGTGATCGGTGCAGGCAAGCTGATTCTTGGCGTGTACCTCCTTTCCGGCTGGTTGATCACCAACGCCATTTATTATTTGATTCTCAGTGCGGCAAGAGGTCAGGCGCTCCACAAGTTCGCAGCCGTCAAACAAATCGAACAACCCGGCGAGAGGCTCCAGCTGGAGCACATCATTTACAGGCGCAGCGGCCTGTTCCTATGCCTGCTCGGCATCAGTTATCTGCTCGTTTCCCTGCGGATGTATGTCCTCGGGGATGCCCTTATTTTCAGCGGAAACCTTGTGTATCTCGTCGCTGCCGTTTCATTCACCAAGCTTGGGATAGCAGTTTACGGTATGACGGCCAACCGGAATTTGAAGGGTCCCATTGTATCCACACTCAAAATATTCAGCTTCACCGACGCCTTAGTCTCCATCGTAGTCACTCAATACACCCTGCTGACTATGCAGCACTCCCCCGGAGCCCTGGACAGCAGTGCTTTGCTCGGAATGGGTTTCAGCCTTTTCTTTGTATGTATAGGTATGTATATGGCTTGCACAAAAAAAGCACGCGAAAGATAATCTTCGCATGCCTTCTTTATATACAGGTAACAGAAATCGCGGATTGCGCTGCTTCTTACTCCTGCTGCCCGCCCTGATATTCGGTTTCATCCTTGCGTATTTCCCGGCCCTCCGCCTTCGCCTGTTCGAGCAGCTCCGCCGCATCATCCTGGGGCTTGTATCCGATCAGCTCCTCCAGATAACCAATGGTATAATAGTTGTCACTATTCGCCGAGGTCCCGTACAGATTCAAATATTGCAGTTCCTCATCCGCCTGAATACAGCAGTTGACCAGCTGCAGCAAATCACGCTCCGAGATCCAGATATGCCCTGCCCGCTCCGAATGGGGACGGTCATCCCCGGGGAAGTTGCCAATCCGGATATTCAGTGAAGAAATCTTGCCCTGATCCGAGTACAGACGGCCGAGCAGCTCGATATAACATTTGCTTAATCCATAGAAGCTGTCCGGCCGGTAAGGGTCTGACGGTCCCGTTGTCTCATCCGACTTATAATAACCGGTCGCATGATTGGAGCTGGCGAATATAATGCGCCGCACCCCATTCTGCACCGCCGCCTCAAACAGCTTATACGCACCCGCTACATTCCCCTGAAGCACCTTACCGAGGAAATCGTCTTCATCCTTAATCCAGGCAAAGTGGAGCACCGTCTCGACATCCTTAGTAAGCTCCGCCAGCCGTGCTTCATCATTAATGTCCAGTTGGGCGATCCCCTGCTCTTCGTCTGCCTGTATATCTGCGCCGGTTACTTCATATCTGCTGTCTTCTTTCAGCCCTTTGAAGAGTGCGTTGCCGATCCTTCCAGCCGCTCCGGTCAGTAAAAGTTTGCGTTTCATTCATCCCATGCCCCTTTCCAGCCTGCTAGTCCTAAGCATTATTAACCGCTGGAGGGGAAAAGATTACAAACGGCTTGTATTTTACAGATCAAAATAAAACAATTCTTCAAATTTCATATCCAAAGCAATACATAAAACAAGCGCCAGCTTAGCAGTAGGATTGAACTGTCCGGTTTCAATCGAACTTATCGTATTCCTTGAAACACCCACCATTTCTGCCAGCTCAGCTTGGGATATTTTTTGCTCTGCCCTGGCCTCCCGCAGCCTGTTTCTCAAAATCAGCTTATCATTCATGTTGACTCCTATCCTGCAATTAAAAAGTACTTTACGAAAAAATAGATGCTTAATACAGGTCCTGCGATAGCTTTAATTAAATCTAATTTCTTTTTAGTTATACTATAGATTCCGACACTTTCACAGCCTAAATACCCCATAAATACCGCAACTAATGCAGTATTCGTCTCTTGATGATTATCGTAAAAATTATAAACAGCCAGGATGCTAAAAATAATCAGCATACCCAGGACTCCAAATTTCCTGCCTCTATTATGAACAAATTCTCTTCCTTCGTCGTTCTTCTCTTGTCTGCTTTTTTCTAATATCAGTTCCTTTTCCATTAGAAATCCTCCTCTGATTATGACAAGTAAACTTGGCATCTTCATTATAATACGCCAAGTTTACTTGTCAATAATCAATCCGAAATTTTACAATAAAGACCAGTCAAAATAACATAAGAAAGCTAAAAATATAGCAAGAACACCGGGCTGCTCTCCCCGCCCCCTCTCCGGCTCGGCCAATCGCTCAAAATATCGCAAAACATGATGCGGAAAAACAGTTCCGCTCTTATTTTATAATGGAAGCGTAGCGCTGCAATTAATGGTAAGCGGTTTCAAAAAAAGCAGGGTCATATCTTTGCGGAGGAGGGCAAGTGAACATAACTTTTGTCAAAATGATCAGAAATTGCTTAGAAAAGGAGATTCATATGAGGAAAAAAAGCTCAAAGCTGCTCCCCCTGGTGTTGATACTTTCTTTACTGCTGTCAGGCATCTCTTACGCGGATGTAACTTCTAATTACGTTAACCCGCTTATGGGCGGTGCTGATCCTACCGTGGCCAGGGCAGCTGATGGTTATTACTATTCTGCATCTTCAGGCGATAATAACATCACCTTGAAGAGGCATGAAACCATTCTCGGCGTATCTACGGCCAAAAGCAAAGTGGTCTGGAAGAAGCCCGATAACTTCGGCTATGTGTGGGGTCCATATGTCTACCGGCTGGACGGCAAGTGGTATCTGTATTTCTCTTCCGGCCCGGAGGACAGCTTCGGATATGGGCATCCAAGCTCCTACGTTCTGGAGAACGCATCACCCGATCCTTTTGAAGGAACCTGGGAGCTGAAGGGCGAATCCGCCAATGAAGACAGCGACGGGCAGGTTACGGTCAAGCAGGGACTGCTGAACACGGAAGGCTACGGTTTGGCCTGCGGCGTGGTTACGATTAAAGGGGAACCCTACTTCACCTATACCAAATACTATTATTTCGAGGACCCTCAGAACCCGGAGAATACGAAATTCGATGAGAGTCCGACGATTGTCAAAATGAAGAACCCGTGGACCCTGGAGGGGCCGGAAGGCACGGTGGCCAAACCGGAATATGATTGGGAAAAGAAAAACGATAATATCAACGAAGGCGCTGCGGTAGTCGAGAGAAACGGTAAAATCTATTTTGCCTACTCTGCCAGCAGCTTTATGAATGATAACTATGCGGTAGGCGTATCCGTTGCGGATGCATCCTCAGACGTGATGAATGCGGATTCATGGGTCAAATATCCTGAGCCTGTGATGAAAAGATCGGATGAGAACAGCTCGTATGGCCCCGGCTCTCCCCTGTTCCTGAAGTCCGAAGACGACAGCGAGGATTGGATTCTGTATCACGGCATACCGACCCACGGGCAAGGCGGCGGGAACAGAGGCATAAGAGCGCAGCGGATTCACTGGGATGATAATGATTTCATCAATCTTGGCATTCCTTCCAACCCCGGCACAGTCCTGAACAGACCTTCCGGAGAAGAGAGAAGCGAAATCTATGAAGCCGAGGAGGCAAAGCTGTCGGGAGTAGCGAGAATCCCCGGAGGAACCGCTTATGCTTCGGGCGGCGTATACCAAAAATACAATAACAGCAGCACTAATGACTATATAGAGTTTACAGTAAACACTACGGCTGGCGGGACCTACTCGCTGGATTTCAGATACAACAATAACACGGCGAATCCGGTTACTATGAAATTAGGCGTTAATGGGGGAGCAACCCGCGATCTTTCCTTCCCTTCGAATGCCGGATTTGAGGCGAATTTCGATCTGAAATCTGTTTATAACCTTCCGCTTAACGCCGGAAGCAACACAATCCGCCTGTCCGGCAAGAGTGCTTTGGCTCTGGATGCGATGATTATCAAGCGCAGCACCTTGTATGAAGCAGAAAATGCCATGCTGTCCGGCAATGCAAAGGCCGACGCAGATCATCCGGGTTACAGCGGAACGGGATTTGCCGGAGGACTCTGGACTTCTAACTCTGCCGTTTCATTCAAGGTAAATGCCGCTGCTGCCGGCAGCTATTCGGTTAAGCTGGGCTACAGCCTGGGATTCAACGATGACCGGACGCTGACTATGTATGTGAACGGACAAAAGCTTAAGCAGGTCGATTTCTTCAGCCTAAAAAGCTGGGACAGCTGGGCCGACCGCTATGATAATGTTTTCCTTCAAGAAGGGGAAAATACGATCACTTATAAATATGACGAAGGCGATACCGGCAACGTCAATCTGGACTTTATAACCGTAACAGAAGCAACTACCTGGCATTATGGAGCAGAAGATGCCAAGCTGACTGGCGGTAACGATGCTGCAGTTGTTTACGCCAAAGACGGCAATCTGGGAACAGGTTATGTTACCGGGCTGTCCAAAGCGGGTTCGTCCGTAGAGTTCGCGGTAAATGTTGAGAATGCAGCCACTTATGATGTGAAGCTGAGATATGCCAAAGAAGCTGCAGGCACAACCTATGGCCTGTATTTGAACGGCACGAAGATTAAGAATATTACCCTCCCTTCTACCGGCGGGCTTACCGTCTGGAAGGAGCAGCTTGACACGTTAAGCTTGAAGGCGGGTAAAAACACAATTACTTATAAAAATGAAACAGGAAACTCCGGCATTCTAAATATGGACAGTATTCATCTTAACAAGCGTACTCCGTGGAGGTATCAGGCCGAAGATGCCACCCGGCAAGGAAGCCTCAAGGTTGTCAGGGATCATTTATGGTATGAGGGCAACGGGTTCGTAGGCGGATTCGAGCAGACCGGGGACACGCTGAAGTTTGAAGTAAACGTCCCTAATACGGCTGACTATACGTCGACCTTGCGGTATTCCGGGGTACAAAGCTCGAATATTACCATGTCGATGATGGTTAACGGACAGAGAATCAAGCAAGTGTCTTTAACTCCGACGGCGAATTGGGATATCTGGGCTAACAGTACGGAGTCCTTGAACCTCAAAGCCGGTAAGAATACGATTGAATTCATCCGCGAACAAGGAGATACCGGCAGATTCAATGTCGACAGTCTCACGATTGATAAGACGAGCGGCGGATTCATGAGCTCGATTGCGGGAAAGATCATTCCGGAGAAAATGGTCAAAATCCAGCCCAAGCACAGCGGAAAAGCATTGGATGTGGACAGAGTCTCCAGTGATCCGCTGGCGGTGATTAACCAGTGGTCTAACGGTGACGGTAATAATCAGCTGTGGAGATTCCTGGATCTCGGTACAGGCTATTATCAGATCCAATCGGTCCAAAGCGGCCATGTGCTCGATATTCTTCCCGGTTCAGCGATCCAGCAGCTGTGTCAGAATATCAAAGCTGCTGGAACGATACCGGATACGCAGCAGTGGAAGCTGGAGAAAGACGGAGATTACTACAAGATCATTAACAAAAGCAATAATAAAGTAATCACTGTTGAAGGAGCGTCCAAGAGTGACGGTGCAGCAGTGAGAGTAGCGGATGACCAGGCGAAGGATAACCAGCGGATGAAAATTGAAGTCCGTAACCTCAGCAATAGTGAAATCAGTGCTCTGACCGAGCTGAACGGGCGCTATGATATTACTTTTGACGCGAATGGCGGAAGTCCGGGACAGACAGTCGTTCAGGCTGCATACGGCGAGCAGTTAACGGCTCCGGCCGTAATGAATAAAGGTTATGTGCTGGAGGGCTGGTATAACGAATCCGAGAAATGGGATTTTGCTAATCAGACCGTTCCGGGTGTAATGACGTTGACTGCGAAATGGAACCAAAAGGCGCCGGAGGTGCAGATTGTCAGTGAAGGCTTGATGCGGGCGGGTTCAGCTGGAGTACTCCGCGCCGCCGGTTTAGGAGAAGGAACATTGTCCTTCACCTGGTACCTCGACAAGGGCGATGGCTATGGTTATGGCGAGCCGGTCGGTTCGGGCGACAGCCTGACGCTGGCGGCGTTGACGGAAGCGATGAGCGGCTACCGGTATAAGGCGGTTGTGGCAGACGATAGCGGCTTAACTGGCGAGCAAGAATACATTCTGCAAGTGCTCCCGGCTGCGGTAGATTGGATTCCCCCTGCCTTTGCGGTAGATTTGCCTTCTGCGAGGGACGCCGTTGAGGGCGAACCCTTGACGCTGCTCGTTGATGCAACTGGTGACGTGGAGTCTATCGGTTGGGAAGTAAAACGTCCGGATAGCGGGGATTGGCTGCCGCTAACGAGTGTTACCGGTGCAGTATACCGTTTCACGCCGGGAATTGAAGATGACGGAACGCAGTACCGTGTGGTGCTGACCGGCAAAGCCGAGGTGAATCCGGAACGTATCACCGGAACAGAGCTGGTGCTCAAGGTCTATCCGGCACATGAAGTACCGGTGATCCAGTCGTTCACGGCAAGTGTAAATCCGGTAAAGGAAGGGGAATCAGTTACCTTTAACGTTGTAGCCAATTCTGTGTATGGAGAGCTGAGCTACCGCTGGCTGAAGAACGATCTTGTGCTGGACGGTGCGGCCGGGAGCAGTCTGACACTGGATAAGGCTGCTATATCTGATGCAGGGGCATACAAGGTTGAGGTTATGAACACCCGTATGATCGGGGAGTATGCTTATATGGATGCGGTCGATACAGAGACGATTGAGCTGACTGTCAGCCGTCAGCAGGTAACACCAACAGATCCTCCGGCGACACCAACGGACCCGCCGGTGACAGCAACCAGTCCGCCGTCATCTACGGCGAAGCCTGCGGCAACACCACAGGCTACCGCAACGCCGGGTCCTTCGGCTGCAGTCATTACTGCCACTCAGCTGAGCAGCCCTGCGGTGAACGGTGTGCTTACAGTGCAGGTAGGTCAAGCGGCTGCGGTTGAGCTTCCGGTGAATGCCGGGACGCTGCTGGGAACCCATTCCCTGCGTGTACAGGGAGACGGAATAGAGCTGGTACTGGCGCCGGAGCTGCTGAAGCAGCTGGCCGAAGCCCTGCCTGCTGGCGGGAGCAGCGGTGCCAAGATTGTGCTGAAGGCGCAGCCTAAGACACTGGAAGCTGCGAAGCTGAAGACAGAAGCTGGCGTAGCGCTGGCAGGCAAGCTGATGGATTACGACCTGAGTCTGGTAAAGGCAGACGGAACAGCGCTCCATCTGGAGGATTATCCGGTTCCGGTAAGCGTCAGCTGGCCAGCGGATGGACTTGATTCGAGGCTGCTTGGCCTGTACCGTGTGGGCAGTGACGATACACTCACTTATCTGGGCGGAGCAGCTGAAGCGGGCAGATTAAAGGGACTTCTCGAGGGCAGCGGCACGTACGCGCTGCTGGAGTATTCCAAGCAATTCAGCGATGTTCCAGTCACGCACTGGGCGTTCGAAGCCTTGCGTGAGCTGTCTGCGAAACATCTGATCCGGGGAGTCACGGAGCAGGCTTATCAGCCGGTCCGGAACATTACCCGGGCTGAATTCGTGCAGCTGATGGCCTGTGCGCTGCAGCTGGGCGGCAATGGCGGCAACGGCAGCGATAACGGTGCCGGCAGTGGCACCAGAGGGAACGACAGCGGGAACGGCGACAGCGGCACCAGCGGGAACGACAGCGGGAACGGCGACAGCGGCACCAGCGGGAACGACAGCGGGAACGGCGACAGCAGTGGCAGCGGGAACACCGCATTCGCCGATGTTCCGCAAGATGCCTGGTACAGGGATGCTCTTTCCGGCATGGTGCAGGTAGGGCTGATTACCGGACGGAGTCCGGTGTCCTTCCAGCCGAATGCAGAGATCAGCCGCGAAGAGATGACTGTCATTCTGATGCGGGCTTATAAGCTCCAGCATGGTGCAATCCCGGCCGCTGTAGACATCACTTCTATGAAGGATGCTGCGGACATCTCCGGCTGGGCAGCGGATCAGGTAGCCGCAGCCGCTTCGCTTGGCTTCGTGGACGGACGGGCGGACGGAACCTTTGCTCCGAAGGCTGCCGCCACCCGTGCAGAAGCTGCGCAGATCCTGCTGAATTATTTGAAATAAGTCTAGCACGGAAACAGAGTGTAGCTGTTCTGTTCTGCAAGGCATAAATAAGGCGCCCCCCTGGATACAGTTCCTGGGGGAGCGCCTCTTATATATCCTATGACTATAAACTTCTACTTCTACTTCTACTACTTCCGGAGCAGATTCGTACGAAATCGCTTCCCGGAATCAGATGCAACCGAACAATGGCTTAAGACCACCTGGCGAGGATACAAATGTTGTACTTTCTGCAACTTGCCTGCCAGGATACGGGGCTGTTAGGGAGGATTGTTGTACGAAATGCAAGAATTTCCCCGGTAGGCCGCTCGAGGAAGGAGAAATGTTGTATTTCATACAACAATCTTTAATTACCGCCGATTTAAGGAGACAAATGTTGTATTTCGTGCAAGATTTCAGGTTGTATACGCACGCTGGAGGGATGCCCGCAATAAAGTTTGCTGTCTACCGAAAACCAGGAACATACTGAAAGTTAAATAACCAGCCGCCGATAGCTTTCCGGTGGCTGGTTATTTGTAATCCCTTTTAAACCTATTGTAGAAGGAACTTAGATTCTAACCTGCGGTGCTGGCCGAATCCTTGATCTACACAGGAAGTGTCAATCAGTTGGCCATCGTTCTTAAGTTTACCTTATATAGCTGGAGTCCATGCTCCGGGTATAAATCAGTTATTTTGCTGCGCTACAGATCATGTGAGCAAGGGTTGTGATTTCCTGCGGATCACGCGAAGCCCCGATGATGATCCAGCCTGTGCTCTGGCCGCGGGGGCCGATATAGACTACTTCACCGTCTATGGTTTTTTGCTCCAGCGAATTGGGTCTGGTCTTGCATGGCTCCAGCGCATACATGCAGTCACTGATCGCCCGTTTGGCGATTAGTGACCGGGGATAACATTGCAGGGAACGAATGACATAGGCAGCCGTATCCTGCCCGGCGTTCACCAGCATCTCGGCCGTGAGCTGCTCCCCGCCCCCGTCTGCGCAATAGTCCCGGACCTGCGGCAGATCCGCAAGCCCCTCTACCGGCTCAGGAACGTATTGATAACAGCGGATCGGGTCCAGCCTGGTTTCGGAATCGTAGATGGTTAACGGGTCCACCTCAGGCGGGGCAGAGTCGCGGAGCAGCATTTTTGCGGTGGAGACCGGCAGGATATAACTCCCCCCACCCGTCATATACGCTCCCGCCAGCTGAATATGGTACCCGTCATCCACTGGCTGCGCAACCTCCGTTAAATTCCGTACCGTGTCTTCCCGGAACAGGTTGGCTGCCCCGTAGCGGGTTATGATCCGGACTGTTTTGGCATACACAGGCAAGGGCCCGTATCCCCTCACCGGAACATTACCCTCCAGGCAGATCTGCTGCTCATCCCAGGTCAGCCGCACCGATTCCGGCAGCGCCGGGGAATAGGACCCCGTCCCGTGGACGGTTCTTACCTCATCCGGGGTACCGAAGATTTCCGGCCCAATGGCAGCCACCGCTGCATAGAAGCCTGAATCCCAGCCCGAATGCTCATTGTCGGATAGATCTACATGATCCGGATGGAGCAGGTACCGCTCTTCACGCTCCCAACTGATTTTCTCCGCATCCAGACAGATTTCCCCAATGTCCATCCCCCGTTCCAGAATCACGGTAAAGACAAGCCGGCCATTGGATATAGTCAACAGGTGTATGTGCGAGCCGAAGGAGTCTGTAACAAGCGTCAGGGTGACAAGGCCTCCTCCAGGCAGCACCTGGGGAGTACCCGGCTGCAGCTGCTCCAGCGTCAATTCGCTTATTCGCTGACTGCTATTTTGCTCGTTGCTGTTCGTCTCATCACTTATTCGTTCATTGCTTATTAGCTCATCGCTTATTCGTTCATCACTTACTCGCCCTTTGCTTACTAGCTCATCGCTTACTCGCCCAATGCATACTCGCCCATTGCATATGCACTCATCACTTTTCCACTCATTACTCATTCAAACAATCCCCCCTTCCGGAGGGACCGTTTAAACCAATGTGGCTAAGCAGAAATACGGGTTCGAGCTGTTCGAAGCTGGCGATAGTAAGGTGGGCGCGGGCAAGCAGTGCCCCGTCTCCGATACCAACCACGCGCATGCCCGCCCGGATCGCCCCTTCTACACCGGCGGCCGCATCCTCAAAGACAAAACAAGCGGCCGGGGCTACTCCAAGCAGCCTGGCTGCTTGCAGGAACACCTCCGGGTCCGGCTTCGCCCTGCCGATGGTGTTCCCGTCCGCCACTGCGTCAAACAACGGCCTGATGTTCACCTTCTCCAGAATCAGCGGAGCATTTTTGCTGGCTGAGGCAATCGCTGTTCTGACTCCGCGTGAGCGTAACAGCCCAAGAAAGCTGCTTACACCGGGTAATACATCACCCGGAGTAAGCGTCTCCAGCAGCTCCTTGTACCACTCATTTTTGCGGGAGGCCAGCTCCTCCTTACGTTCCGCTGTCAGATCTGTGATTCCGCCGGAGCGCAGCAGAAGTTCAAGCGATTCCATACGGCTAACGCCCTTCAGCTGCTCATTAGTGCTCTCGCTGAAATCGAAGCCGAGCTCACCGGCAAGTCGCTTCCAGGCGTGATAGTGAAATTTCGCGGTATCGACAATGACACCGTCCAGGTCAAAGATAGCTGCCTCAAAGGGTTGTGCCCGCAACATAGCCCCTCCCTTCCAGCTTGTACACTTCATGAGCATCCGGATGAATCGTGATCCGGTAGCGCTCCCCCTGCCAGGCAAGCTGGAAGCTCAGCTCCGTCCAGCCCTCAGGCAGCCGCGGCTCAAGCTTAATGTCCTTGCTCCACATCGCACTCTTCAGACCGGCTAACCCGTAGACGATCAGCTGCCACAAGCCGCCGCAATTGGCGATATGAATCCCCTCGGCAGCACCCTTCTTCTCTAGCGAAAGGTCGATAGCCATCACCCGCTGCAGGAAATTCGCCGCCGCTTCCGGCTGATTCAGCCAGGAGGCCACAATGCCGTGAACCGCCACGGACAAAGAGGAATCATGGGTAGTGATCGGCTCATAATAATCATAGGAGGCCTTCAGCTGCTCCTTGGAGAATTCCTGCGGGAACAGCAGCATCAGTTCCAGAACATCCGCCTGCTTAAGCGCCTTGGAGCGGTAATTGCGCTCCTGGGAGATGAAATGGCCGAAGGGTCTGGACCTGTCAGTCCAGATCCCGGCAAAATCCACATCTGCATAAGAAGCAAAATCGTCAGACTGCGGAACAATTCCCGTTCCGCTGTCATAGGGCAGCCGCAGCTTCTCCGCCGTATGCCGGAACAGCTCTTGTTCCTCCGGGCGAATACCCAGCCGCTCTACAGCAGCTGCATAGCTGTCCGGTTTGCTGCCTTGCAGGCTGTCCAGGCAGGCAATCGTCTGCTCCAGACTGAATTTGACCATGCGGTTGGTGAAGGCATTGTTACGGGTAAAGGGCAGATATTCGTCCGGTCCCATCACGCCGAGCAGCTCGCCCACTCCTTCCCGGTTCCAGTCTACCCGGTCACACCAGTACCGTGCCGTCTCCACCAGAATATCAATGCCGTAGTGCTCCAGGAAATCTTGATCGCCTGTTGCCCGCACATAATGGTAGAGGGCATACACAATATCCGCTGTTATATGAATTTCATGATCGGCGTATTGCCAGTTGGCGCATTGCTCTTCCCCGCTTAACGAGGACTCCCAGGCATACCTTGCTCCCCTGTAACCATAATTCTGCGCATTGCGTCTGGCTCCGTCCAGCGTATTGTAGCGGAACAGAAGCAGATTGCGGGCCGCCTGCGGGTTGGTGTGCAGGTAGAAGGGCAGCAGGTTGATCTCTGTGTCCCAGAAATACCGGCCGAAATAGGCCTCACCGGCATACCCCTTGGCACAAATCGCCACCCGGGCATCCTCCGGTGCGTTGGCACGAAGCAGATGATAGAGTGAAGCGCGGACATTTAATTGCGCCAGATCATCTCCCTTGATGATGATATCGGCCCCCTGCCATTTGCTCTTCCAGCAAGCAGCATGCCGTTCATATAGCTGGTCCCAGCCTATCTTACGTGCATGGCTAAGCTGCGCAAGCGCTCTGCTGCCGGCTTCGCCCTCCTCCATATCCCGGTCCGTGGTCACCGCCGTCAGCTTACTGATAGTCAGCCGGTCCCCGGTCTGCATGGCGAATTCACCCCGGAGAGCAGCCGTCACCAGGCTATTCTCCTCCTGCCAGATCACCGCTTCAGAGGCTTCAAGCACAGAGTGCATGAAGATCCGGTTCCCCTGCTCCGTCAGCGTTTCAAGTGACAGGCTGCCCCCAACTTCCGCCGTGGGAACTACACTATCAAAATGATTCATCCCATTGGTGCGTACATCTCCCCGGAGAGAAGCAGCAGCCTCCAGCCTGCCTTCGCCTGCCAGCACCTCAACCTGTATTCGCTGGATACACAGATGGGTATCCGCCATACTGATGTAGCGCTCGAAGGTGCACTGTAGCTGCATGCCCTCTGCTGTCTCCCAGATTAATGTACGATGAAGGCTTCCATCGCGCAGATCCAGCCAGCGTCTGTAGCCGCTGATCCGGGAGCGGTCCATATCCAGGCTCTCCCCCGCAGAGCACAATTCAAGCCCCAGCATATAAGGAAGATTAACAATCTCCTCCTTCAGCAGCGGATGCCGGGCGACAATGCCCGGGATGAATGTCCCCTGCTTGGACTTCGGATGCCGTGGCTTCTCCAGCGTGACGTTATCCGGAAAGCGCAGATACTCCTCATCCTGAGGGGCATCGCTGCACCCCTCTTCAAAGCTTCCACGGGCATGCATATAGCCGTTCCCCTGGGTAAACAGCCCCTCATAATGCTTATGCAGTCCGGCATCATACCCGTTTTCTTTCAGACACCACAGGTTATCCTCATTCATCTGCAACCCCTCAATTCTCCGGTATCTTTCCTTGGCATTCCCGTCCGCTCCGTCATCCCTTGACCGCTCCCGCAGCAAGTCCGGATACTACCTGCTCCTGCAGCAGGATATAGACTACAATACTCGGAATGATGACGACCATCGTAGCCGCAAACATGACGCCGTAATCACTGGCAAACTGGCTTTTGAAATAATAGAGCGCCAGCGGCAGGGTCCGGCTCTGATTGCCTGTCGTCAGAATGATCGCGAATTGAAATTCATTCCAGCAGAGCAGGAACTGCATGACTCCCGCCGTGCCGAAGCCCGGCTTCGAGATCGGCAGTATAATCCGGAAGAAGGTCTGAATGAAGCTGGCACCATCCAGGTAAGCCGATTCCTCCATCTCCTTGGGGATCGTCAGGAAGTAGCTGGATAGAATGTAGAGCGAGACCGGCAATCCAAAGCCGGTATACACAATAATAAGTCCGATCAGCTTGTCGTACAGCCCGAGTGCGTTAACTGTTAAGTACAGCGGCTGCAGCATCGCAGCGCCGGGAATCAGCAGCGAGAGGGAGAAGGCTCCCATCAGCAGCTTTTTACCGCGGAATTGAAAGCGCGCCAGGACATAAGCTGCCATTCCGAGCAGAAGCAGATTGAGCAGTGTTCCAAAAATCCCTACAATTACACTGTTGATGTAGAACCGGGAAATCGGCGCGATCTGGAAGGCCTTCGTGTAATTGGAGAAGCGGAAGCTGCTTGGCCAGCCGAGGGAATTGCTCAGAATCTCGGCATTCGTCTTAAACGATGCCAGCAGCACCCACAGGAACGGACCCAGCGACAACAGGACAATCAGGATTACAAATCCATACTTAAGTACACCCAAACTTTTTTTCAACACTCTCACCCCATCCGCTCCATTCAGTTTTGGGAGCTGCCTATTCTGAACAGATTTCGGCATAGCAGGACAAAGATCAAGCCAAAGCCGATTAGGAAAACGCCCACTGAGTTGGAATAACCGAAGTTATTGTCCATGAGAGCGGTTTTGTAAATGTAAATGGGCAAATTCATCGTTTGATTACCGGGTCCGCCGCCTGTCGTCATTAGAATAATATCCATCTTCTGCAGCATGCTTGTTCCCGACAGAATCACGCAGGTCCCGATAATGTTACGCAGCATAGGAATGATGATGTACAGGTTGATCTTGAAATTGCTGGCCCCGTCGATACGTGCCGATTCGAACAGACTTTCCGGAATGGCCGCAATCTCGGCCAGAATGAGAATCGTGACGACTGCCGCATAAGGCAGCCAGGTCATCGTAACGGATAGAAAAGCCGTGGCATAATCCATGAACCAGTTCTGGGAGTAATCCGCATTGCCGAATAAACGGACGATACTGTTCACCGCACCGAATTCAGGATTGAGCATACACAGGAACAGCATACCTACGGCTGCACCCGAGATAATATTCGGAAACATGTACACCGTGCGGGCAAACTTCCAGTAGAATTCCTTCATACTGAGAATAACCGCGAACAGGGTGCCGATGGCAACGTGGACCGTAGATTGCAGCACGACCCAGATCCCCGTATTCAGTGCGCTTTGGCGAAAATCGGCATCGTCCGTAAACAGCCTGATATAGTTTGCGAGACCGATGAACACCGGGCTGCGTCCTGCCGACCATTCCGTAAAGGATGTGCCGAACAGAATGACAAGTGAGACGGCATAGACAATAATAAACAATGCTACAGTCGGTAGCAGGAAAAGCGTGATATACCCTCTATTTTTCCTAACCATCCATATGGTCCTCCCCAATCCTCAGCTTACGTTGCTCTTTATTTATTCTTAGCGGCAATTTCCGTCAGTTCCTTGGCAATCTCTTCAGCCGTTGCCCGGCCCGCTGCCAGCTTCGGATACAGGTTCTTCCAGGCATCTGTTACGTTCGGATAGACGATGGAATCCAGGGTCCGGTAATGCAGCTGTGTCTTTTGAGCGACTGTGATCGATTCGACCATGATAGGATACTTCTCTTTAAGTGCATCTGATGGCTGAACTTCACTCGATACCGGCATAACATTGCCGTATTCAAGAGCGAGGGTCTGTCCTTCAAGCCCTGTTTTGAATTTGATGAATTTCTCCGCAGCATCGCGGGTTTCCGGCGTTTTGGCTCCGATCATATAGCCAACCTCATAAGTGGAAATCAGGCTGTTATTCGGATACGCGGCCACACCCACTTTTGCATCGAAACCTTCACTGGATTTGGTCGGATCGCTGAAGTCTCCAATCATCCAGGGACCGTTGGCAATCATCGCTGCCTTGCCCTGGCTGAACGCATTCGCTGCATTGGCATATCCCGCTCCAAGCGCATCCTTCGTCGTGTACTTCTCCAGCAGCTCCTTCATCATATTAAGCGCCTGAATCATTTCGGGCGTATTGAAGTCGGTAGGGTGCAGGGTGTTCATGAACGTCTTGCCGTTCTCCCCGTTCGTACCGATCATCGCGGCAAGAATCAGGTTGGATGTCCAGGCATTCTCCCCGGTCATCAGGGCGAGCGGAACAAAGCCTGCAGCCTTCAGCTTCTCGTTGTTACTCATGAATTCATCCCAAGTCTCCGCCGGCTTAATGCCTGCCTTGTCAAACATTTCTTTATTGTAAAAGTAGCCGATATTCTGCTTCTGATCGCTGATCGACCAGATCTTCCCGTCCCGGGTATTGGAAGCAAGTGCATCTTCTCCGATAGCTGCCTTCCATTCCGCATCCTTGTCTAAATAATCATTGAAAGGGGTTGCAAGATTCCCTTTGATCAGGACATCATTAATTCCGTCCTTGCCCATTACGACATCCGGCACATCCCCGGAGGCTGCCAGAATCTTAATCTTATCCACGTATGCCGCATCACTTGGAATCTCTTCAACCACAACCTCTACTTCATTGCCATATTTGGCATTGAACTGCTTGATCTGCTCTTCCTCCATCTTGGCTGATGCATGCGTGCCGACCCGGAAGGTAAGATAAGAAATTTTGACCGGCGCTTTAGCCGCAGACGCTGCTGCATTTCCTGAGCCTGCCGTTGCGGCCGCTCCATTATTCTCTGCTGAATTCCCTGATCCGCATGCCGTAATGGACATGGTCAGCATCAGCATGCCTGCTAAGGTACAGCCCGCTTTGTACAAAGACTTTTGCACAATAAATCCCCCTTTAGAATGATGGCTTGTGGCAGGGCATCACCCTGCAGCCGATTACAGTTGTTTACAGCTCTCATTGTAGACCAAAGAAAAAAAGGAAAGAATTCGTTTTTCCGCATGATCTTTTATAATATCTTGAGCAAATCTGATTTGGCAGCGGGTCGGGTGTAAGGGTTTTCAGATTTCTTTAACTCTGTATCGTTTTCTTTACCATCTGGCCGGAAACGGCCCGATTTCACCCGGCTCTGCTATTCGCTGCCAAGAAATGAATATATAATGGCTGTACTACAGACTCATCAGCAAGGAGCAACCAACATGTCCAATCAGCATATCCTGAAACGGATCAGCCTTCGTCCCCTACTCGGACGTTTCTCCCTAATTCCGGTACGCAATAAAATGGTCATTATTATCTTCCTTCTAATTCTGCTTCCGATGACGTTCGCCGGCTGCTACTTCTATTGGAGCATCTCCCAGATTCTAACGAGGAATGCTAATGATAATCTGTCCCTGCTGATCCGCCAGACCAACGACAATATCGAGAAGTCCTTTCAAATTATCGATAATACCTCCCTGCATTTCCTCTCTACTAAAATGTTAAGAAATTGGTTAATCGACGATATGTCGCTGAGCGATGACTTCTACAAGAAATTCGTCAATAAAAGTGAAATGGAAGAGGATTTGAAGTACAGCCTTATGTTCAACAATGCTTGGAATATCAGCTTGCTGTCAACGGCCTATGTATTTTTTGATAACGACAACTATGTATCCGTTCTGAAGTCCCCGCCTAACATTGAGCAGATTAACCGGAACAATCTCGCAGTCTATCAGTCGGTTAACGGCAGAATGGTCCGCGGCAAAGAAATCCTGACGCCAAGTCCCGGCGATCCCACGCTCTATTTCACCCGGGTGATGTCCAATATTAATCTTCCCGAGCAGCGCCTGGTGCTGATCTTCGGCACGAATGAAGCTGATTTAGCAGAGGAATATGCCGGACTGCTCGAATACCCGGGTGCCATAGCCTACATTATTGATAACCAGGGAGTCATCTATTCTAGTGCGGGTAAGCAGGAATTAGGTTCAACTGTTCCTCCCGATGTGCTTGCGCTCAGAGATCATACGGAAGTAAGTGAGGTCAAGCTTAATCAGGAGACTTATCTGGCCGCTTCCCGCAGCATCGGTACTACCGGTCTTACCTTCATTGCCGGCATTCCGAGGAAGCAGGTACTCGCCAAATTATCGGGAAGCATGCACAATTATATCTGGTTTATCGCACTGATTGCGTTCGTCTCGCTTGCAGCAGGTGTCCTGCTGTCGCTTCGCTTCACCCGGATTATCCGCGATCTGCTGCGGAGTATCCGTAAGGTCAAGAAAGGGGATTACAACACCAGAATGCCCGCTTTCAAGGATGCAGAGCTCAACCAGCTCAGCTCTACCTTCAACAACATGACTGACGAAATCAATTATCTGATCAAGGAAGTGTATGAGAAGCATCTGCTGGTCAAAGAGTCAGAGTTCAAATTTCTGCAGGCTCAGATGAATCCGCATTTTCTGTTCAATACGCTAATTACCATCGGTTATAAGGCAAAGCTGTCCAAAGATGAGACCGTTTACAAAATGGTCACGTCCCTCACTGAGCTGCTGCAGGCAAGCATCTATTCCAACAGCCTGGCCAAAATCCCGATCCGGCAGGAGCTGGATTTCATTAGATTCTATCTGTATCTGCAGAAGGAAAGGTTCGAGGACAAAATGGAGTACACGATCCAGATCGAGGATGAGGCCATACTGGATCTGCTGCTGCCCAAGCTCAGTGTCGAACCGCTGGTCGAGAATGCTGTGGTGCACGGGGTGGAGCGGAAGCTCGGCAAAGGAAACATCAACATCCGCATTTACCGCGATAATGATTCGGTCTATTTCGAGATTACGGATAACGGCAGCGGGTTTGAGCATGTGCCCAAGAATTGGAGTCATTTCGAGAGCGACACGATGCGCAAGCAGGGCCACAACAATATCGGCCTGATCAACACGCATAAACGGGTTAAGCTGCTCTACGGCGAGCCTTATGGCATTGAGGTCGAGAGCGAGCCTGGGGCAGGCGCGAGAGTCACTCTACATATACCGGCAGATCAGGGGGAACTAACACATGTATAAGGTTATGATTGTAGACGATGAGCCTGTGATCAAAAAAGGGCTGCAGTGCTTCATCGATTGGAGTATTCTTGAGTGCGAGGTTGTTTGTGAGGCGTCGAACGGGCTGGAGGCCGTCGAACTGCTGGGCTATTACGATGTCGATATCGTTGTCACGGATATCCGCATGCCGGGAATGGATGGGCTTGCGCTCTCAGACTATGTGCACCAGCACTTTCCGCAGACGAAGGTTATTATACTTACGGCCTTCGCGGACTTCTCCTATGCCCAAACGGCCATTCAATATGAAGTCGTCGATTTTGTAGTCAAGACCAATCCCACAGAGCAGATTCCCCGGGCGATTGAGAAAGCCACACTGCTGCTGGAAAAAGAACGGGAGCAGAAGCAGAAGGTCCGGCAGCTGGAGAGCAAAATCAACGATAATCTGTCCGAAATCAGCGAAAAATTCCTCCGGGAAGCCGTCTATGGCCTGATTAGCGATGAAGCCGGTCTGTTCAGCCGCTCAAGCGAGCTGGGGCTGCAGCTGGAGGACTATTTCGCCATCTATATGGAGGTAAAAGATATACCCGGACCCCATGGCTCTGCCGGGAGCCCGGCGAATGACCATTACCGCTTCCTGGCCTCCATCCGCCAATTCCTTGCCCTGGCCTTCGGGGAGCATCCCTCTTATATTATGGCCATGGAGAAAAACACCCTGCTGGCGCTTGTCTCCATGACCGGCGGCAATACCGCGGTCTCCACCCAGGCCCTGCTCACGATCAGCAATGAAATCCTCGCCATGGCGGAGAACTTCAGGCAATATCATGTCAATATCGGCATCAGCCTGCGGCACCGGGATATATCGACGCTGTCAACGGCTTATCTTGAAGCGAGAGAGGCGCTGCAGGGCAGCTTTTATAATGATAATTATGTGGCTGTATATATCCCTCATGCGAACCAGGCCCTCACGCCTGCAGCCCCTCCCCACCATGCCGCCGAGCAGATTGCCGGACATCTGCAGCAGGGAGACAGCGAGTCGGCCATCCGGCAGCTGGACCAGCTGCTGGAGAACTACAGAAGCATTAAAGAGCCCATTGAGAATGTGAAGGTAGCCTGTCTGCTGATCAGCTCCTATTGCTTCCGCTTGCTGAGCACAAGCCAGCCCTTCGCACCGGAGATGGAGGAGAGCCAATCCGCCGTGTATAAGCAGATTCAGGAGAGCAAAAGCATCCAGCTGCTGGCAGATATCCTGGGACGCCTGATTCTAAGCTGCTCAAGGGCCGTGGCGCGGAGTGACAGACAGCCTAATTACATCGTTATTGAATGCCAGAAATATATAAGAGAGCACTACAATCAGAACCTGAGCCTGCAGATTATTGCCGACCATATCCATATCAACAGCAGCTACCTCAGCCGCCTGTACAAAAAAGTCACCGGTGAGTCCATCATCGACGTGATCAACAAATACCGGATTGACATGGCCAAGAAGCTGCTCCGGAACCCGGCAAGTAAAGTATTCGAAGTCGCTGAAGCCGTCGGCATTGAGACACCCGCCTATTTCACTCATGTGTTCTCCAAATACACAGGGATGAGCCCTAAGGAATATAAGCTGAATTATTCACAGACCGAACTGGGATAACCGGAAGAAGTACACCAGACTGTTGATCATATCGTCCATTCCGGAGCCTTGAAGGCCGAACATAATCCTTCGCTCCGGTAGTACGCAATGGCTCCGTTCAATTCTTCCAGATCGCATTCGATCTCTGCCTTGGTCATTTCCCGCACGATTTCTTGTGCCTTCTCCACGGCATTTGCCTTGATGTAACAGTGCAGGCACTCCAGGTACAGCCGGGGCTCTTTCTGTGAAGCCTGCTGCAGATAAGCCCCCCACTCATACCAGCCGTCATCATTAAGATCCGCAAAATTCTCAATAGGAGCATAGGAGGTGAAAGAGGGATAGGTATCCGCCAGCTTGAAGCCTACCCGTTCAGCTACCGCCCGCTTTTTCCGCAGCTCCGGCAAATCTATCTTCTCCAGCACATACCCCTCAGGCAGCGATAGTTCGAATGGCATGAACGTCTCACGGATTACAATGTACCGGTGTCTTGTATACTCCCGTATGTATTTGTTGGGATGAACCTCTGGTATCTTCAATCTCCACTCTTCATTGTCCGGTGTGACCTGATCCCAGAACCCCAGTGATTCTGTGAGCGCCTGGTTAAAAGCATTGTTGCCCGTTATTCAATTCTATCACCTTAGACATTCCTCCTTATTTCAGGCCGCCTGTGTACCTGTTACAGGAATCTTATCCGATTACGAATTGAGATAAAATGGAAAAAATAAATAAAATAAGAGTCTGCGGAGCGGCATGCTTTGATTTATTTTCGACACAATTGTGTTCCCCTACTCTATCGACATTAACTCACATCATATGTTATTATGATAAACTGATAACGTATTAACGAACTAAAGCGCAGGCTGCTGCGTGTAATCTACTAGGGGGAATAGAGAGATGAAGAGACAAGGGATATTGGGTTTATTGGTAATTATGGCGATTGCTATAATAGCAGGCTGCTCCAGTTCTGGAGGCAATGACGGTAAGCTGGTGATCGGTATAGATGATAAGTTTGCCCCGATGGGCTTCCGGGATGATAACAATGAAATTGTCGGGTTCGATATTGACTATGCGAAAGCGGCTGCTGAGAAAATGGGCAAAGAAGTTACCTTCCTCCCGATTGACTGGTCTGCCAAGGAATCGGAGCTGAATAGCGGACGCATTGATATGATCTGGAACGGCTACACCATTACGGACGAGCGTAAGGAAAAAGTGTTATTCACCAAGCCTTATCTGGAGAACAGCCAGGTTGTAGTCGTGCTTGCGGATTCAGCGCTGTCTACGCTTAAGGATCTGGCCGGCAAAGAGGTCGGACTGCAAAGCCTCTCCTCTGCTGCCGATGCCCTGGATGCTAATCCGATTAAGGCAGAGCTTAAAGGTGTCTCCGAATTCACCGATAATGTGCTTGCCCTGACAGACCTGAAGTCGGGACGTCTGGATGGAGTAGTCATTGATGAAGTGGTGGCCAGATACTACATAGCCAAGGAGCCGGAGACTTACAAGCTGATGGATGAATCGCTGGCCCCAGAGCAATATGGTATAGGGATTAAGAAGGGCAATGAAGATCTGCTGACGGAGCTGCAGAAGGCATTGGACGCGCTGAGCAGTGACGGAACGGCGGCCGAGATCTCCACCAAATGGTTCGGAGAGAACAAAGTACTTAACTAGATGGTTTCCTTTAGGAGTCGGGTGAAGAGATGAATATGGACTATATTATTAAAATTTCCGGACCGATGCTGGAAGGGGCACGGACAACGGTATTGCTGTTCCTGATCGTGATCGTATTATCCATTCCGCTCGGGATGTTGGTTACCCTGATGGCCAAAAGCTCCGTCAAGCCGCTGGCCTGGATCGCACATACGTATATTTACGTAATGCGCGGCACTCCGCTGCTCTTGCAGCTCTTGTTCTTCTGCTTCGGCTTGCCGCAGATTCCCGTGATTGGGCAATATCTGGTCATGGACCGTTTCGTCGCGGCCAGCCTTGGATTCATTCTGAATTATGGCGCTTATTTCGCTGAGATCTTCCGCGGAGGAATGCTCTCCATCGATAAAGGCCAGCATGAGGCAGCCAAGGTACTCGGGCTTAGCAAATGGCAGACTCTACGCAAGGTAATTCTCGCCCAGATGTTCCGGGTGGCGCTGCCTGCGGTAGCCAATGAGTCCATAACCCTGGTCAAGGATACTGCCTTGCTGTACGCCGTAGCCGTACCGGAGCTGCTCAATTTCGCCAAAACGGCGGTAAACCGTGATTTCACGGTCACCCCTTTTGTCGTAGCGGGCGTAATTTATTTGCTGATGACACTGGTGCTTACGCTGTTCTTCAAGACACTGGAGAAACGTTTCAAATTTGAGTAGAAGGGCTGTTTGGCTATGAGTAGTATGATTGAAGTATCGCAATTGCAGAAATCCTTCGGCAGCCTCGATGTGCTGAAACAGATTACCTTTGACGTTAACCCCGGAGAAGTCGTTGCGGTGATTGGACCTTCCGGTTCCGGCAAAAGCACCATGCTGCGCAGTCTTGTGCATCTGGAAGAGGTTACCGGCGGAAGTATCCTGATCTGCGGCCGGGCGCTCGTGGACAAAGGCAAATATGCCAGCGGTGCGGAGATTAGGGAAATCACCTCAACCATGGGCATGGTGTTCCAGCACTTTAATCTGTTTCCGCATCTCACCGTAAGGGGTAACCTGGAGCTTGCCCCGAGAACGCTGAAGCGGGAAAGTGTTCAGGATATTACGGCCAAAAGCGAGGCGCTGCTCTCCAAAGTAGGTCTTGCCGATAAAGCAGACGTGTATCCCTCCATGCTGTCCGGCGGGCAGAAGCAACGGGTCGCAATCGCCAGAGCGATGATGCTGAATCCGGACATTCTCCTGTTCGACGAGCCGACCTCGGCGCTCGATCCCGAGCTCACCGGCGAGGTGCTGCGGGTCATCCGCCAGCTTGCCGAGGAGCACATGACGATGATTATTGTCACGCATGAGATGAATTTTGCCCGCGATGTGGCCGACCGCGTCTTCTTCATGGATAACGGCGAAATCGCCGAATCCGGCACACCGGAGGAGATCTTCGGCAACCCGCAGCTGGAGCGGACCCGGACATTTCTGAACCGGGAGTAACGGGAGTAAACAGATCGGATTCTAATAAGGGACTGTCCCATTAGCCATACAATGGCCACTTGGGACTGTCCCTTTTCTCTTTTCGTTACCCCTCGCAGTGGCACATTGTATTCGGTTTTTCGCATACATTTGGTTCGTTACCCTCCGCAGCGGCATAATGTATTCGGTTTTTCGCATACATTTGGTTCGCTTGTCCTCGCAGTGGCATAATGTATTCGGTTTTTCGCATACATTCGGCTCGTTCCCCCTCGCATATTGCCCACTTCCGGCGGATTCAGGGGCACTTATGCTCCTCATTCCAGCAGTTTACCCACCGGCCGATTCAGAGGGAGCCCTCTATATCCTTAACCAAAAAACAGCAGCCCGGGAATTCCAATTCCCGGCTGCCGCTTTTATTCCCTTGATTCCCTTGATTCCTGATTCCTTGATTCCTTGATTCCTTGATTCCCTTGATTGTCTTGATTCCCTCGAGTTCCCTGAGTTCCTCGATTCCCCCGAGTTCCTCAATTCCCCGCAGCTATCTTCGCTCCGAGTCCTTCCACTCCGCATCAACTGGCGGCAGCTCATCACCGGTGGTCAAGTAGATCCGGTCGATCCGCAGCTGAAACTTTCTGGCCAGGACGGACAGCACATGCTCACCGGCGGTGAGCGCCAGGTCAGAGATCGCACACCAATAGTACACATACGCAGTGTTGTACGTATGCAGCGTACCTCCGCCGAACTGCTCGGATAGCGGCTGCACCTCGCCATCCAGCGCCAGGTAGCAGGAGTCCGACTTGTCATTATAATGCCGGAGCAGCATCCAGACCTGGTAAGTTCCCGGTGTACTGATATTCAGACGGTAGTTCATAGCCGGAGCCTGCTCCGGGTGATCCCAGCGGATTCCCGGCGGAGCTACGTGCATCGCCAGCCCGGTCCGTCCGTTCGTTTCCGCCTGCAGATGGCTCCAGCTCAGGCCACTTCCGTCCGCAGCCGTTGTAAGATAAGCATTCGCTGAATTCTCCAGGGCATACTCCGCTTCAATCGCCAGAACCCCGTCCTGTTCAACGAAGACACCCGAACCAAATTCCTGAAGCCAATCCTTACTCCCGTCATTTCCGCTGATATTAGCATAACGCGGCTCACCTAGCTCAGTCTGCGGGGAATTCACAAGCTTATTAAAAATCTGAGTGTTCATCGTCTGGAAGAACTCCCGGTCCGCATACAAGAGATTGGGAGGCGGAACCTCATCTATACTGGTTAAGTATAACCCGCTACGCAACCGTTCCAGTTCATCCCACTGTACATCTGGACCCTCCATTCCATACGCGGCAACCGGTGTTTCCCCATGTCTGCTGAAGACAGGACCCAGATTGCTTCCGCTTTGCGCGTTGGTATACAGCACAAGTTTGCTAAGGGTCACATAGCGGTCGACCATATATATTTTTAGGGTATGGGCTCCGGAAGAGACGAACGGAAGCTCCACAGTGATTTTCTCGCCATTATCGAACACAGCTTCCTTCCAGTTGCCGAGCCATTCGTCACGGGTCTCACTTTCTACAATAAAAGGCTCTTCTTCATCCATGCCGACGCCGAAGCGGATCTGCCCCGTTGAATCCAGCGTAAGAAACCTGTGGATTTCCAGCTTGAACTTTCCGCTATGCTGTAAATACAGATCATAATCCAGATGAGGATTCTCCTTCAGCACATCCCCGGCCGGAGTGAGCTCCGAGTGCCAGGCCATCACCGCGTCCCCTTCATGTCTTCCGAGGCCCGGCACGGTTATCCAGCCAGCCTTCGCCGCTTCTCCTTCCACACCATCATGAAAAATATTCCGGTCGTATCCCGCTGCCGGGATGGATACATAGCCGTCCGCTTCAATATAAGCGGCAACCCCTTCGGGTAGCTCTACGGCTTCCTCAACTTGAACCTTAACCGGAATCACACTGCCGTCCCTGTGATCAAGAACATTAATAATTCCCTGCTTACCCGCATGCTCCGCCGGATTCAATACCGATACGAGAATTCTCTTCTCGGTGTGGATCGTCCCTTCACTCTCAGAGAGGGTAATCCAGTCCGCTCCTTCCGCTACCTCAATAAAGTACGGCAGGCTGCCAGCTCCCTGGTTCCCAATCTCAATCCACTTCTGCGTCATCCCATAAACTGAGAATGAGAGTACCTCATCATCATTCCACAGATTCACTTTTACACCGCTTCCGGAAATGCTCAGGGCAGGCTTTCTTGCCGGAAACATCGCTGTCGGCGGCGGCGGGAAGCTCTCAGGCGTGAGGATGCCCTCCCATTTTCCTTCGCTCATCTTATAATTGTAGAAATGCAGCATGGTCCGCTTGTAATCCAGCATTTTACCGGATAGCTCCGTGTACTGGTCTGCTGCCTGCATATTCCCCCGCGCGTAGGAAAGGTTACTCCGGTCAGCATAATAGAACTCATGGTTGGTATAGTAGGATGCGTGAATCTTCATCAGGAACAATTGGAAGAATGCAGAACGCTCCTCCGGCGGCAGGCTGTCCAGAATGGCATTTCCCCGTCTATATATATCCTCAAGCTTCATCAGCCTGCGTCCGGCTTCATCCCCCAGCACCGTTTGCGTGAAAACATCCGAATTCATATGTTCAATCTTCCGCACATTGGTTACCTGGGCAAAAACTTCATATAACTCAGCCGCTTCAGCACCGTGATTGCCGGAGAAATTCGTATTGATCCAGTGCTCGGTGAACTGCCGGGTGTTCTTGGTGATTCCCGTTTCTCTACCTGCTTCCCAGCCGTAGCGGATGAAGAATTCCATATCCTGCTCCAGCGGCTTGAGTCCGCCTATATTCTGCACCCATATATTACGGATTCCCGATTCATAGGACTTCCGCAGTTCATTGCCGGTGTGGGCCAGGGGGATCGAATTGATAAACAGATAACTCATGGCCGTTCCCCCGTGCGCCCAGTAGGATGAATGGTAGTACAGCCCGTGCCCGCCGCTGCGCCCCCGTTCCGCCTCATTCGGATAACGGCGCACATGCCCGAAATTGTCATTGGCCCAGATCAGCGTGACATCCTCCGGCACTTCAAGACCGAGATTGTACAGATCCAGCACCTCTTTATAGGGGACAAAAGTCTGCAGCACATCGGCTCCCTTGGCTTCCCCGAGTACTTTTGTAAGAATCTTCCGCTGATCCTTAATAATTTCACCGAGCAGGCGGACCTTAGCCGTAGTCTTCTCCTCCGCGCTTAAGGAATCATCTTCATCGATCGACTTCGTATGAAATCCGGAATCATGAATGCCGCGCATGCCCATCGTAAAGCTGACTTCGTAATCCTTATTCTGTTCCACACTTTCCTGCCAGTACTCCAGTAGAATCTCGCGGTTTCTGCCTTCAATAGAGTAGTCGTAGACAGCATCCGTATACCCTTTGCTCATGATCCACGGTGTCCATTCGTTCTGGTTGCTGCGCAGCAGCATATCACAGTGGGAAGTCCCGACAACAACCCCCATCTCTTCAGCAAGAGCGCCATTCCGCAGGTTGCCATTGAAGAAATTCACATGCATCGCCGGCCAGATATAATTCCCTTTCAGGCGGAGCAGCAGCTCAAAAATTTTCTCATATGCCTCAGGGCCAATCGTATCGTCAGCGGTATGCAGCTTCGCCCAATCGTTCAGCTCCTCTTCATCATTCAGGAAGATCCCTCTGTATTTCACAGACGGCCAATCCGCCTTGGAGTAATCCGCAGGGAGACTGAAGGTGTCTTTAACTTTAACCGGAACATCCGCCCAGTAATACCACGGAGAAACGCCGAGCTGCTCACATAAATCGTATATTCCATAAATAGTCCCGCGTCTGTCTGTACCGATAATGTACAATACACCGTCTACAAGCTCCTGTAGAAAACCCTCCCAGCGGTAAGCGCCTTCAGCTCTAAGCTTGTCAAGCGATAACCGCTTCCCTGAAATGTTCTCAGCCACCGCCTCGTTATCTGCCGTCCCGATTACAATACTGCATTGACCGATTTCTTGGGAAAGGACCGCCTTGCAGCCGCATACCGCCGCAATATCACGGATAAGATTGTTAACCGCTATATGTACCGCGCTATTCTCTGTTTCGGACATGTAGATTTGGATTGTGGTGTTTCTCTTAACTAATTCGTACGACAAATTGTTTGCCTCCTATATCAACTCTATTTATTGACTCGAATATACAGCAAATCACAGCAATAATCTTTTAGTATATTGTTCATTTCGCGATTTGTTGTATTATATTGCTATAGATAAGGGAGGCGTCATTTATGAAAGCTGATTTATATCAAGCCCATCCGTTATTCTCCATGGAATACGAGAAACATGACTCCAACTACGAGATGCCGGCATTCCACTATCACAACTCGTATGAGCTATATTTTCTCGAAGACGGCTATCATCATTTCGTGGTCAATGACGCCTTGTACGACATCACGATGCATGACGTGGCCTTATTCAAGCCCAATTCCTTTCACAAAAGCCGGGGTAATCACTCCTGTGCCAGGACCTGCCTGTATTTCACCGACCGTTTTCTGCGGCTGCACTTCACGGACCGTTCGATTCAGTCGCTGCTGAGCTGCTTCGACAAAGAAATCATCTCCACTAGCAAAGAAACCTTTCCGAGAATTAAGAAGCTGCTGCTGCTGCTCGACAAGGAGAACATTGATGATCCCTCTAACCGGATTTTCATCTATTTAGCGGATATCCTGAATATCCTGAATGAGAATGTAAGATCACCCAGAGTGGAGCATGTGCCTGCGGCCTACGCAAACTTCGCCCCGATCCTGCTATACATCAGTCAGAACTATAACCGGATCAGCAAAATCGAAGAAATCGCCGAAGCATTCTTCATGTCCAAATATTATTTATGCCATGTCTTTAAAGAAGCGACCGGTCTCACCCTGATCCAATACCTGAACAATATCAAGATCCAGCATGCCTGCAATCTGCTTGTGAATTCCAATCTGTCCATTCTGGAGATCGGGAATGCCTGTGGCTTCAATTCCTCTATGTATTTCTGTAAAATCTTCAAGCAGGCACTATCGGTAACGCCCAGCGAGTTCAGAAAACAGGCCGCGCAGTAAGTGTTATGAATTTCCGGCGCTATTAGTGGGATTTATCCCTCTATCTCTCACCATCAGAGCCATCCCCGGCGCTATTAGTGGGATTTATCCCTCTATTTTCACCATTCGGGCCATTTCTGGCGCTATTAGTGGGATTTATCCCTCTATTTTCACCATCAGAGCCATTTCTGGCGCCGTTAAAGGGATTTATCCCTCTATTTTCACCATCAGAGCCATTTCTGGCGCCGTTAAAGGGATTTATCCCTCTATTTTCACCATTCGGGCCATCCTCGGCCCTGGTAGTGGGATTAATCCCACTATCTCTCACCATCAGTGCCAATCCCGGCTCAGTTACTAAGCATCATCAAATCCAAAAAAACCGGAAAGCCTAAAAACGGCCTCCCGGTCCTTCCTCTATACCATTTAATCCCCCGCTTCCGCAGGGACTTCCGGTTCCTTTTCCCAGCGCTGCCGGACAAACAGCTCATAGAGCTTGACTGTGATAATCTTCAGCATCATGTAGACGGGAATAATCAGCAGGATGCCGATAATACCGCCGAAATCACCGCCCGCCAGGACCAGAATAATCGTGGTCAGCGGATGGATATCCATGCTTTTTCCGAAGATATAAGGCGCCACCAGGTTATCCTGAATCTGCTGCGCGACCAGCACAACCACGATCGACCAGATGGCTGTGGACGGCGACTCGATCAGACCGAAGATGAAGATCGGCACGGTGGACAGAATTGCCCCGATAAACGGGATGAAGTTCATCAGCACAGCCACCAGTGTCAGCAGCAGCGCATACGGCAGCCCAATCAGCAGAAAACCAAAATACATCAGAACCCCCAGCGCCAGGTTAACCAGCACCCTCCCGACGATGAAGCTGCTCATCACCCCGTCGATTTCAGCAACAACGGACGCACCTTCCTCATGATAACGTTTTGGAAAGAAGCTAACGAGCTTGTCGCCGAACTTCCCGCCTTCCTTGAGCATGTAGAACAGCAGGATCGGAAAGGTAAAGAGTACAATGGCGAAATTGGAGACGAAGGAGAATAGCCCCGACACATAGACCGTCAATAACGAAAAGCCTTTATTCAAATAATCCATCAGCTGGCTGGCCGGATTCATATCCGCAGGAATCAGCTTCGACAACAAATCGCTGTCCTCCAGCTTCGTCAGCTGCTCTCCCACGGCATTGAATACGCCAGGCATATTATTAGCCAGATTCACCAGCTGATTCTGCAGCGACGGCCAGACGCCTACCGTGAATCCCAGCAGCAGCACCGCAATAACCAGATAGACCAGCAAGATAGCGACTGTCCGGTTCAACCTGCGGGAGGCCAGGTAATCAATCAAGGGACGCAGCAGATAATAGAAGAAGACGGCCAGCATTAACGGCACAATGACAACACTGAACAGCGAGATAATAGGTGTGAAAATAAAGTCCACCAGTGAGCTTACATAGATAATTCCCAGCACCAGCAGTACTGCAATACAAATGCGGATAAACAAATTCAGTTTGGCCATGAGTGACTCCCGTTTTCATATTTGAACCGGCGGTTCTTTTCCCTATAATATAGTGCGTCATTCTTAATTCAGACTAAATCGAGTCTAAAGAAAAGCTAAAGATTTTGTCTTTAGCCTTTTTTTACATTAGAATGATGGGGAAACGCGGTCAAATCCGACAACCTATGGAGTGAAACCATGATAAAGATCCTTGTTGTAGAAGACGATAAGCATGTACGCAAGCTGATGAACGCTGTGCTGAAACGGGAAGGTTATGACGTGGTAACGGCTGAGAATGGAAGAGAAGCACTGGAGGTTCTTGAAGTCCAGCATATCGATCTGATTATTCTGGATATTATGATGCCGGAGATGGACGGGTACGAATTTGCCGAAGAGCTCAAGGAGGCGGACAATCGAATTCCCATCCTAATGGCCACAGCCAAACAGCTACCTGAGGATAAGAAAAAAGGCTTCCGGCTCGGAACCGATGATTATATGACCAAGCCTGTAGATACAGAAGAAATGCTGCTGAGAATCCAGGCCCTTCTCCGCCGCTCGCAGATTGCGAGTGCCCGTAAGCTGGTGATCGGCAGGGTTCATCTGGACTATGACACATTAACCGTGACCCGGGACGAGGACAAGCAGACGCTTCCGCAGAAGGAATTCTATCTGCTCTATAAGCTTTTATCCTATCCGGAGCGCATCTTCACCCGCATCCAGCTGATGGACGAGATTTGGGGGATGGACAGCGAAAGCACGGACACTACGGTGAATGTGCATATCAACCGCCTGCGCAAACGTTTTGAAGCCTATCCGGAGTTCGAGCTGGTCTCTGTCCGCGGGCTCGGATATAAGGCGGTGAGAACATGAACATGATCAAGAGGCTGACGGGTAAAATCGGCCTGTCGCTCTACTTCTCGCTTGCTGTATTTATCATCTTCCTCATTACCGTTCTGATTACCGGCATACTGGTTTATCTGTTGATGGTCTTTGGTGTGCTCAATGAACGCATCATTCAGGATTTCAAAGTCCTTACCTTTATCACATTAATTGCCTGCATCATGATCGGCACCGTCACCTCGGGTCTGGCCAGCCGGAGGATGCTGAAATCCATCCGTACCTTCATCGATGCCACCAACCAGCTGGCAGGAGGAGATTTCACCACCCGGCTGCGGCTCAATAATCCGCCAGAATTCAAGATTCTCTCCGCTAATTTCAACCGGATGGCGGATGAGCTGGGCGGCATTGAGATTCTGCGCACGGATTTCATCAACAATTTCTCGCATGAGTTCCGCACCCCGATTGTGTCGATCAAAGGGTTCGCCGAAATTCTCAAGGATGATGAGCTGAGCAAGGAAGAACGGAATGAATATCTGGATATTGTCATTGAGGAATCCACCCGTCTGGCCGCCCTCGCCTCCAACGTCCTGAGCCTGTCCAAAGTGGAGGCACAGACGATATTAACGGGCCGCGAGCCCTTCAACGTTGGCGAACAGATCCGCCAATGTGTCTTACTTCTGCATCCCAAAATGGAGAAAAAGCATATATCCATCACAGCCAACGTACAGGACTATGAGGTGCCGGGAAATAAAGAGATGCTGAATCAGGTCTGGCTGAATCTGCTCGACAATGCCATTAAATTCACTCCGGAGCATGGCGAAATCGAAGTTTCGATGAGGCAGGCCGAAGACAAGATCGAAATCACCTTCCGGGATAACGGTGCCGGGATCAGTGCGGCTGCACTTCCCAGGGTGTTCGACAAGTTCTATCAGCAGGATACTTCCCACTCCCCTGCGGGTAATGGGCTGGGGCTTACCATTGTCCGTAAAATCACTGAGCTGCACGGCGGAACCGTCACCTGTGATAGTGTTCCGCTGCAAGGAACCACCTTTACCCTGCTGCTCCCTGCCTCAAAGAAGCTGCCGTCCACCAAATAAAATATCCCCACAAAGTGGGGCCTTATCTTCGATGATTACTTAACAAAGGGCGGTCCACCTGACCGCCCCCACCTATTAGCCGATGGTATCTACTACCTTGCCCTCCTGGTCTTTGATATAAGTCTTTTTCACCCGTATCATCAGTTCTTTGGCCGTGGACAGCTTGAACTCGCTTTCCTTAGGCTTAAGCTTCGATTCCAGCTCCAGGACAGCAGCTTCACTTAGGCTGATGCGGATGTTCCCGCCGTCTTCCTTGCAGCCAGTCTCTTGTGCCGGTTCCAGCACAACCTGCAGCTTAGGGCTGGTGAGCGTCAGCTTCCTGCCCTTCAGCAGACGGCCGCGCAGCAGCCTGGCTACCGTTGCTGCCTGCTGTGCCCCCATGGCCAGGACGGCTGGCGCTTTACTGAGCAGACGATTTCTGCCAGGCTCGAAGTCCAATTGATCCACATACAGGATGCCTGTCTGGGACCCGTCACGTTCAATCCCCTGCCGCACTGCATCCTCTATTACCGGAAGCCGCAGCAGTGAATCCCGTCCAAGATCGGTGATAAATGCTGGTAGTACTTCTTGGCTGGCCTGCAGGAATGCGTTGGTATTCCAAGACATCATGGCTTCCAGTTCATCGGCGGTAATCCCCACCATTTGCAGAAACTCTACCCGTCCATTCGGGGTATCGATAGCCGGAAGCTCCGGATCACCGGTAAAAGCCAGAGCGGTCAGCCGGGTATCCGCACCTAGACAGATGGGGCCGTTGGCATCCAGATAATGTCCGGAAGCAAAAACATTGCCGCTGCTGAACACATATCTGGCCATGTTCTGCAGCAGATTCATCGCCCAGGCCGGAGGCTCCTCTTCTCCGGCAGTACGTGCCAGCCGGAAGGTCAGCTCAAATCCGTAGCCGCTGTATTCCGGGTCCTCTGATTCCTTGTCATATAGCTCAGAGAATCCGAAGGTTACAAAGTGCCAATGGGGATAAGGCAGCTCCGCCTTATAGGCACTAATTCCGTTCAGCGGGTCCTTTCCCCCCAGCATGTAAGGCAACAAGGCGGCATAATGCTTCGGCTCCTGTTGTCCATACAAACCCGACATCTGTTCCTCAATGGCATCCCAGCCGGTTGCTTCCACTTCTTCCTCGCTCACTTTGGTTCCCTCCGGATTCGAATTTATGTATTTTTGGCCCATTCAAGCCCTTAATCTCCCGTTCATTACCCGGAATTTCTCTATCATAACCAGCTATAACCAGTGCAATGTTCAACTGCCTCCAAGTAATTGCCCTGATTAACCTGCCGCTCTTGTTCATGTTACACTAAATCTACAAGACTTAAGGGGGCTACCAGCAGATGAATGTAGAATCGTTGTTTGAGATTTGTTACCAGAAGCATCCGGGGGCTTCGGAGCCTGAGCTGACACGCTTCACAGAGGAATGGCACAAGCCTTTGACGCAAGAGGAAATCGCGGAGATTACCGGACGGCAGCGGAATCCTTTTCCGGTTACCGATCCGCTTCATGCCGTATACCGGCCGTTCGATCCGGCACTCTGGACCCTTCCGGACATGCCGTTGCCTGCTGACTACCTGCATTTCCTGCGTTACTCCAACGGCGGAGAATTCGGCAACGGTGAACGGTATGTCCAGCTGTTCGGTACGGACCAGTTACGCTCTATGATGCTTGCCTACGAATTCCCCGAATACATGCCGGGCGGGGTTCCCTTCGCCATGGACGGCAGCGGCCATCACTACATCTGGGATATGCGCACGGCCCGGGAAGATGGTGCCTATCCCATCCTCATTGCCCATTCCGGTAATCTGGGTTATGAGGATGCGGCATGGATTGCCGGCAGCTTCGAAGAGCTATGCCGGGGAACCGTCTCGGCGGAAGATGTACTTTATAATTCTTGAAGCAGTGAGGTATTTAGGCGGAGCTGACCAGCTTCGTCTTTTTTAGTATTTACTCAGCATCTGCCACTGCACTACTTTCCTCAAATATAAAATCTATATTTTTCTATATAAACCCTTTAATTCCCACATTCAAAAAACTAATTATGAATTATACAATCTAACCAGAAGACTATCGGCCGGTAGATTTCCCAAGCACAGGAGAATCCATTTATGAAAAAAACAGTCTTCATCATGATGGGAATTATTCTGCTGTTGTTCACAGCCTGTAATAAAAAAGATTCAAACAGGATTCAAGATGATGAACGAGCTGCCGCAGAATATGTGAATTCACTGGGATACAAGATCATTGTCAACGAGGGGGAGACCTCAAGGTATACTCTCAGCCGGGAAATGTTTAGTGACCTTTCGTATATGAAGCTTTGGGCCGTTCAACAGACAGAGCCAGAATCCTATCTGGGGAAAGAAACCGTCACCTATGACTTTATTGTAAGCGGCCATCCTCTTGAGAAGAAATTCGCTTCTATCTACAAGCAAAATAATTATGACACCTCAGTAATGGTCATGTTTGCAGATGGTAAGGTTATCGGAGGCGGTTCAACACCTAAGAGCAAAAACAAACTTATTGTTATGACGGGCGGATACTATGCACTGAATGGTGACAGTCTGGAAGAGGTTACAAACATGAGTTATTCGGAATGGCTTGAAGAATGGAAACAGAAGTACGCAAATTAAGCAATATCATACTGATTATCCTTCAATAAACAGAGGCTATCCCAAGCTGAACGGCCACCTCATGGCGGCTCCTGGGATGGCCTCTTTTGTCATATCCGGTCTTCTTGGCCGCTCCCAGGACGGCCTCTTTTTCATAGTATTTTCAGCTTGTTTCAGCAAAAGTTAATTTTCAGTTTATCATTCTCCGGTACGATCATAGCAACAAACACGCAAAGGAGTCATTCTTATGTTGAAATTACTGAAGAATCTGGAGCCCAAAGAATGGTTCTTATTCGGCATCAGCCTCATGTTCATTATCGCGCAGGTCTGGCTGGATCTCGAGCTGCCCGGCTACATGAGTGACATCACCCGGCTGATCCAGACCCCGGGAAGCGAAATGAGTGAGATCATTACGGCCGGAGCCTGGATGCTGCTCTGTGCGCTTGGCAGTCTGGCGACCTCGATTGTCGTGGCAGGGATTGCCGCCAGAATCGCGGCCGACCTGTCAGCCAGATTACGCGCCAATTTATTCGATAAGGTGCAGTCCTTCTCGATGGAGGAGATCAGCAACTTCTCGACCGCCAGCCTGATTACCCGCTCCACGAATGATATCACCCAGGTCCAGATGCTGATTGTTATCGGCTTGCAGCTGCTGGTCAAGGCGCCAATCCTTGCCGTATGGGCTATCCTTAAGATTACGGGTAAAAGCTGGCAGTGGACGCTGGCGACAGGCGCCTCTGTTGGGCTGCTGGTGCTGATTGTCGCCGTCTGCATCACTCTCGTTCTTCCTAAATTCAAGAAACTGCAGCAGTTAACCGACAATCTGAACCGTGTCTCCAGAGAGAATCTGAACGGTCTGCGGGTCATCCGGGCTTACAATGCCGAGAAATACCAGGAAGAGAAATTCGCCTCCGCCAACAACGAGCTAACCAGCACCAATTTGTTTGCCAACAATGTAATGACAACGCTGATGCCGAGTATTTCCCTGATTATGAGCGGACTCAGCCTCTCCATCTATTGGATTGGTGCTGTAATTATTCAAGCAGCCGACGGCACCGCCAAGATGGGCTTGTTCTCGGATATGATTGTCTTCTCATCGTACGCGATGCAGGTCGTTATGGCTTTTATGATGCTGATCATGATCTTCATTCTGCTGCCCCGCGCCCAGGTATCGGCCAAACGAATTAATGAAGTGCTGGAAACCGTGCCTAGCCTGAAGAACGGATCAGTCACTCATTTCCCTGTGAAGCGTGAGGATGAGCTTGAATTCAGAGGGGTTAGCTTCAAATATCCGGACGCAGAGGATTATGTGCTGGAGAACATCAGCTTTACGGCGAAGCAGGGGGAGACGGTTGCTTTTATCGGCTCAACAGGCTGCGGCAAGAGTACGCTCGTTAACCTCATTCCCCGTTTCTATGATGCTACCGAAGGCGAAGTGCTCGTGAACGGCATCAATGTCAAAGAATACGACCAGCAGGTGCTGCGTAATAAAATGGGCTATGTCTCCCAGAAGGCGGTACTGTTCGGCGGAACAGTGGCTTCGAATATTGCTTTTGGCGAGAATGGTGCCGGTGAGGTGCTCAGCTCCGATATTGTAGATGCGGTGTACACGTCCCAGTCCTCTGAATTTGTGGAAAAGCTGGAGGGTAACTACGAAGCCCACATCGCCCAAGGCGGCTCCAATCTGTCCGGCGGACAGAAGCAGCGGCTCTCGATTGCCAGAGCGATTGCCCGGCGTCCTGAAATCTTGATCTTCGATGATTCGTTCTCGGCGCTTGACTATAAGACGGACCGCAAGCTGCGCAGCGAGCTGAAGAAGGATGCTCATGCGTCCACGATGCTGATCGTCGCCCAGCGCATTGGTACGATTAAAGACGCCGACAAAATCATCGTGCTGGAAGCCGGGCAAATTGCCGGTATGGGCACGCATGACGAATTAATGCAGACCTGCGCCGTCTATCAGGAAATTGCTTACTCACAGCTGACCAAGGAGGAGCTCGCCTAATGAAGATGAAAACCAAAGCTAAAGGACAGAATACCTGGAGCAAGCTGCTCCGTTACTGCCGTAAATACGTTCCGGTGATCGTCATTGCGCTGATCTGCGCGGCGGCCGGAACCGTGCTCACCCTGCTCGGTCCGGATATGCTCTCCGAGATTACGGACAAAATCACTGCCGGTCTCGCAGGCGGGATCGATATGGACGGCATTGCTGCCATCGGCATCACCCTCGTCGTGATCTACGCCATCAGCGCGGTGCTCTCACTCTCGCAGGGCCTGATCATGTCGAATATTACCCAGAAGGTCTCCAAGAAATTAAGAACCGATCTGGCTCATAAGATGAACCGGCTCCCAATCTCCTACTACAATAAGTCGGCCACAGGGGATATCCTCTCCCGGGTAACGAATGATGTGGATACCATCGGCCAGGCGATGAACCAGAGCATAGGTACAGTCGTAACCGCCGTAGCCATGTTCATCGGTTCGATCATCATGATGCTCCGGACCAATGTAATTATGACCCTTACCGCTATCGTAGCGACAATCATCGGCTTCGGCCTGATGGCGGTTATTATGAAGAAATCGCAGAAGTATTTTGCCAGCCAGCAGGAATTCTTGGGCAAAATCAACGGTCATGTTGAGGAAGTCTATACCGGACATAATGTTGTAAAAGCCTACAACGGTGAAGCGCAGATGCGCACCACCTTCCAGGAACTGAATCAGGGGCTGAAGAACAGCGCCTTCAAAGCGCAATTCCTCTCCGGACTGATGCCGCCGCTGATGGGCTTTATCGGTAATCTTGGTTTCGTAGCCGTTTGTGTCGTTGGCGCTGTACTGGCCTTGGATGGAACTATCTCCTTCGGGGTTATCGTTGCCTTCATTATGTATGTTCGTTACTTCACCCAGCCGTTATCCCAGATCGCCCAGGCTGCGCAGAACCTGCAATCGGCATCGGCCGCAGGCGGACGCGTGTTTGAATTCCTCGAAGAAGCAGAAATGGAAGACGAGACCCGCAAAGAGAACACACTGGCAACAGCGGCAGGCAAAGTAAGCTTTGACCAGGTGAAATTCGCTTACGATAATTCCGGGAACCTGGTGATCAAGAACTTCTCGGCCGATGTGAAGCCGGGGCAAAAGGTGGCCATCGTCGGCCCGACCGGAGCAGGCAAAACTACGCTCGTCAATCTGCTCATCCGCTTCAACGAGCTGACCGGCGGAGAAATCTACATCGATGACACACCGATCAGCAGTCTGACGAGGGAGAACATCCACGATTTGTTCTGCATGGTGCTGCAGGATACCTGGCTGTTTGAAGGCACAATCAGGGAGAACCTGATCTACAATCAGCAGAATATCACGGACGAGAAGCTTGTAGAAGCCTGCAAGGCCGTTGGCCTGCACCGCTTCATTCAGAGCCTTAGCGACGGATATGATACCGTCCTGAACGATAAGGTCAACCTGTCCGCCGGACAAAAGCAGCAGCTGACCATTGCCCGCGCGATGCTGAAGGATGCACCGATGCTCATTCTTGACGAAGCTACAAGCTCCGTGGATACCCGGACTGAGCTGCTGATTCAGCAGGCGATGGATCAGCTGATGGAGGGCAGAACCTCCTTCGTCATCGCCCACCGGCTGTCCACGATCAAGAACGCCGATGTGATTCTGGTCCTGAAGGACGGCGATATCCTGGAAAGCGGCAGCCATACAGAATTGCTGGCGAAGAACGGATTCTATGCCGAGCTGTATAACAGCCAGTTTGAGCAGGCTTCCTAAGCGGAGCTTGCCCTGCAATGTGGAGCTTCCTTCACATTGAAACCGCAAAAACAACGGCAGGCTCGTAACTGAGCCTGCCGTTGTTTCGTGTTCATTCAGCGAGAACCGTTCGGTTCCTCCCCCCGCTCTTCGCCAGATACAGCGCCTGATCCGCCTTCTCCAGCAAGCCCTCCTGTTCAGGGGAATGTGATGGATAATGCGCGACGCCCTGAGAAACCGTAACCTGCACAGGAACCGGAGCCTCGCTTTGTTCTACTGCCCGGCGAATTCGTTCAGCTGCGTTAAAGGCTTCTTCAGGCGTGGTGCGGGCCAGGAGAATAACGAATTCTTCACCGCCATAGCGGTAACAGATATCGTCCGGGCGGAGAGAGGCTGCCACCACCCTGGCAATATGCATTAACACTTCATCACCACTGTTATGGCCATAAGTGTCGTTAACGAGCTTGAACTTATCTACATCCAGCATGACAAGTGAAAAGGGTAAATCGGCGGTTATCCATTGATTTATCGTTTGTTCAAGGGATCTCCGGTTCATCAGGCCTGTCAGAGCATCCGTCGCAGCTTCCTGGGTCAGTTGATCGGTCTGCTCCTGAATATTGGCCAAGGCAAGCAATACACCATTGGTCAGCAAATAAGCTTCCCGGCTCCAATACTGCTTCGCTTCCCGTAATTCTATCTTTTCCTTCCCCATCTTGCTCACCACATTGGCCAGGTAGACAAAGGGGCTCGCAAACTTGCGCGCCAGGAGAATAACGCCCAGCAGCATGATGATAAACGGGAATAAGGAATACCCGATCAGGATACGAATGTGGCCGATCAGTTCCTTATGGATTTGACCAATCGGTGAGACAACCACTATTCCCCATCCATTGGACGGAACGCTCGAGTAGCCGGCAAGCAGCTCGGTGCCCCGGGTATTCCGCACCTGTTGCTCCCCGCTCTCCTTATTCATCAATCTTTGGACAACTGCATTGCTGCTGACACTCTCCCCGATAAGCTGCTTGTCCGGGTGATACACCAGATGCCCGTCCGAATCCACAATATAATAATAAGCGCCGGAATCCTCCTCCTGGCCGTTGTCAAAAATTTCAGACAGGACATTATTCTCCTGCAGATAGATCGTGCCGCTTAACATTCCGAGATATGTACCGGTGTTACCAACGATCGGTTGGCTCAAAAACACGATCAGCCGCTTAGTATTCGCTGTCAGATACGGGGAGGATATATACGGTTTTTGGACCGCCAAAGCTTCCAGACTATTGCTGGAGGTGATGTGCTTACCTGCTGTTCCCAAGCTGACAGGTGATACATTGCGGATTAATCCGCTTGCTTCGACCACTGTCATAGAATTGAAGAAATTGCTGCTGCTGCGCATCAGATCTAAATATTCATTCACTTTCTCCGGTGCCATGGTCTCGATACCGGACAATATACCGGCATTGTATTTCAAGCTGCCCTGCATAGATAGAAATAAGGAATCCATCGTCCTCGACATACGGTCAGCATTAATATAATTCAGATGGAGCGTCGTCTCCGTCAATGATCGTTTCTTGGACTCATACGAACCCACCAGAAGAATACCCGAAGTTAGCAGAATTACCAGCGTCACGAGCCCCGTTAACAGCGTTGTGAGACTCAGCTTATTACTTATGAGAAGCGCATTATTTAACCTATTAAGCAACCTGCAATCCTCCTTGGTGTCTGAAAACATAGTTACTTAATATTACAATGAATTATAGTATTGTTCGACAATGGATTATTTGCAGGAGAATTAATGATTAGTTTCAGAAAAAAAGACAACAAAAAACAGCCCGTTCACAATGGTGAACGGGCTGTTGTTCATCTCACAACACCATAAATGCCTGCAGTGTCCGGTCGGCAAGATACGGAAGGTACTCATGGCCGTATTCGTGATATACCAGGAGTTCCTTGTCAGACGTGATTTTATTATATGCAGCAAATTGGGTCGAAGGAGGACAGATGGTATCTGTCAGCCCGGTTACCCACAGCACCTTAGCCTGCACCCGGTCTGCCAGATTCTGAATATCGATATAACCCAGGCGGCCAAAAATTTCATCCTCGCGCAGATGATGCGGGTCGAAGAAGCGGAAATAATAGTTCAGCTCCTCATAGGCAGAGGTTGTAATATTCGTCTCCCAGGCCCGCTTATAATCGGAGAGGAACGGATATACAGGTACGGCCACCTTAATGCGCGGCTCCAGCGAGGCACAGGCAACAGTAAGCCCGCCGCCCTGCGATAACCCAAAGGCGCCGACCCGCTCCGGGTCAACCTCCGGCATGGCCATCAGGATACGCGCGGTCTGGGCGGTATCGAGAAATACATTGCGGTAGTACAGATGATCCGGGTCCGGATCATCGATCCCGCGGATGATATGCCCCCGGACCGTTGTGCCCTGAACGCTCAGGTTATCCTCGGACAACCCGCCCTGGCCGCGGCAATCCATGGCGAGTACGCTGATTCCGTGGGCGGCATACCCCACCTTCTCCAGCCAATCGCCGCTGTCACAGGCGTAGCCGTGGAACATGACCACTCCCGGACCGCCTTTCCCGCCGGATAGGGTCTTCGGCCTTACATATTTGCAGTGTATTCTGGCTCCGCCGACACCGGTGAAATACAGATGGAAGCAATCCGCCAACGGGCTCGTAAATCCCGCCGGCACCAGCTCATAATCCAGCGGCTGCGCCTCCAGCTCGCGCAGCGCACGATCCCAGTAGTCCTCAAAGTCCACGGGCCTCGGGCTGCTGCCTTCGTATGCCTGCAGTTGCGGCAGTGATCTTTCGTTCATGCTGACTCTCCTTAGGGTTGATGATGTCCTAGATCTTGCCCAGGCCGGCATCATCGCCCACTTCCTCATGGGTGTCGATGACGTAGTTCACAATATCCTGCACAGTGGTGTAAGCCACGCCTACATAGGTATCGGCAGCGCCGTAGTAGATGGCGATGCGGCCGGTTTCAGCGTCGGTCAGCGCTGCGCAAGGGAACAGCACATTGTTGACGAAACCTCTCTCCTCATACCATTCTTCCGGGGTAAGTACGAAGTTTCTGGAGCGGTATTTGACTCTCGACGGCTCGTCCTTATCCAGAATCACCGCACCCATGCTGTACACGAGGCCGTTGCAGGTTCCTGTAACCCCGTGATAGAACATCAGCCAGCCTTCGCTCGTTTCGATGGGGGCTGGACCGCCGCCGATCTTGGTGCTCTGCCACCAGCCTTGTCCGCCCTTGGTCATGACATGACGGTGTTTGCCCCAGTATACGAAGTCCGGGCTTTCGCTCAGGAAGACATCGCCGAACGGCGTGTGTCCGCTGTCGCTCGGCCGGGACAGCATCACGAAGTTGCCATTCAGCTTCTTGGGGAACAGCACGCCGTTGCGGTTGAACGGCAGGAACGGATTCTCCAGGCTGATGAACGTTTTGAAATCCTGTGTCTTGGCTACCCCGATGGCAGCACCATAGAAATCTGTACACCAGATGATGTAATAGGTGTCTTCCACCTTCACCAGACGCGGGTCATAGGCATAACGGGGTGCATACGGCTGGCCCGCTTCGTCTATAAACTGAATCGGCCCGTCATCGATTGTCCAGTCCAGACCGTCCGCACTATGGCCCATCCGCAGGTGAGGGCGGGTAGTGTTGTCCTCTACACGGAACACACCGAGAAAGCTGCCCTCATAGGCAATAACGGCACTGTTGAAGATCCGGGCAACGCCTTTGGCCGGATTGCGTTTGATGACCGGGTTGTCACTGTGTCTCCATACCGGATGGTCATTGCCTGCGGGTCTGTCCTGCCAAGGCATGTTCGGGATATTCTGGCCAGTAGTCAGCTTAACTTCTTTCAATGTAGGATTCCTCCAAATGTTTTTATTTTACTGAACCTTGTGCAAAGCCGTTGTAAATGTACTTTTGCAAGGAGACGAAGGCAACCAGCGTCGGAATGATCGCAATCATAATTGCCGCACAGATGACTTCCCACTGCGAGCCGTAAGGCCCTTTAAATTTGAACAGCGCGGTAGAGACGACCTGCAGGCTGCTTTTTGGCATGTACAGGAAAGGCGTATAAAAGTCATTGTAGATGTTAACGCCCTTCACGATAATGACCGTAACAATGGCAGGGCTAAGCAGCGGCAGAATAATTCTCCAGTAAATCGTCCAGTACGATGCCCCGTCCAGCATGGCCGATTCATCCAGCGACTCGGAGATCGAGTCCAGGAACTGCATGAAGATATAAACGGCGATAATGTCTGTTCCAAGATACATCAGAATGGGCGCCCAGCGCGTATTGAACAAATCCAGCGAGTTGATGATCTGGAAGGTAGCAACCTGTGTGGTTACCGCCGGAATCAGGGTTGCCAGCAGAAAAGCGCCCATCAGCAGGCTGCTGCCTCTGAATTTGAAGCGGGCGAGAATATAAGCCATCATCGATCCGGTCAGGGTAGCGCCGGCAATGGAGATCAGTACGATGATGATGGTGTTCATGAAGCCCAGCAGCATTTTGCCGTCGACAAAAGCTTTGGTATAGTTGGTGAAATTCAGCCAGTTCTCCGGCATGGTAAGCGGTCCGGTACTGGCATACTCAGCATTGGTTTTGAGCGAGGCGAAGAAGACGACAATGATCGGAATTAGGGCGGCAAGCGCGCCTAAGACTAAGGTGAGGTACTTGAAGAAAGAAGCTGCGCTGTATTTGAATGGTTGCATCTCTTACTTCTCCTCCTTAATCAGCACACGCTGCAGAATGGTCACGACAATAACAATACCCAGAAGCACTACAGCCATTGCCGAAGCAAGACCCAGCTTGCTGTATTTAAAGGCCACATCGACGGTCTGAATGACAAAGGTACCGCTGCCGTTAGAGCCGCCGGTCATGACATACGGAATTTCGAAGACACCGATCGCTCCGCTCACCGCGAGGATCAGATTGAGCTGCAGAATACGCTTGATGCTCGGGATGATAATATGTCTGAACTGGTGCCAGCGGTTCGCACCATCAATTTCCGAAGCTTCATAAATATCGCTGCCGATCGAGGAAATCGCTCCGAGGAAGATGATGAAGTTCATCCCCATGTATCTCCAGACGGAAGCAAAGGCGAGGGAAATATTGATCAGATGCGGATTCAGCAGCCACTTCTGCTGCCATGCGCCGAGTCCAACCAGGTCCAGCAGTGTATTAAGGGTTCCCTCCGGCTTGAAGAAGAACAGGAATATGAACCCGATGGCTACCCCGTTGAGCAGTGTCGGGAAGAACAGAATGCCTTTGAACCAGTTCTTCAGACGGACATTGAAGCTCAGGATGGTCGCGAAATACAGTGCCAGTCCCATTTGCACAAAGGTGGCGAAGAAATAATACAGACTGACCTTAAACACGGCGAAATACTCCGGTTTGGTGAAGATCGTCTTATAGTTGTCGAAACCGACATAATCCATTTTCTTGCTGAAGCCGTCCCAGCTTGTGAAGCTGTACTGGAACATTTTGAATACAGGTAAATATGAGAACGTCAACAGCAGCAGTACCGGAACTAACGAGAACAGCAGGATGATCAATATCCGCTGATTTTTATAGCTTAAGTTGGACAATCTCTCCATACCTCCTAAGAACACTAGCTTTATTACTCCATATCCATACCCTGCCTGTACCCGCAAAAGCGAAGGGGAAAATGCGCTGACGCATCTCCCCGTTCTCTTGAATCTGTCTTCACTCTGCGAGGTTTAAAGCTTATTGTGCGGTTGTAATCTTAGCTCTTGCCGCTTTCCATTTGTCGTTCAGGTCCTTCATGATATCGTCATAGGAATCCTTGCGGTTGCCGATGGCGGCTTCAATGATTACTTTCTTGAAGTCAGGCTGCCAGAGGCCGATCTCTGCCTCTTTATCGATTGCATCCACCCAGCCCTCTTCACCGGCTTTGGCGGGTGCAAGGGTGTCGAAGGTTACGTCCGTGCCTTCAAATTGCTTGAGAATTTCCGGAAGCTCAGCGCCCTTAACCGGGCTCATGCCTCCGCCTTCAGTGGTCGGATAGCCGGATTCATTAATGAACCAGTCTACCCAGGCTCTTGCCGCTTCCTTGTTCTGGCTGTGGATGCTTACACCCAGGTTATAATCGTCGGACAGCGGAACCAGAATTTTGTCTGCGTTGGTAGGGAAAGGCATGAAGCCGACATCATCCGGATGGGTAGCCAAGCCTTTGATCTGGCCGATGGCCCAGGAGCCGAGCATCATCGTCCCGATTTTACCGTTCGCCAGATCAGCCTTGGAGGATTCCCAGTCCGTAGTCGTAGGATCTTCTTCAATCAGTCCGTTCTTCGCGGCATCGTACATTACTTTGTACAGGTCGTAGTGGGGTTGTCCCGGTACGAAGTTATCATCCGAGGCAACCTGAGCGATATTTACATAATCGCGGTCTCCGGCAACCGTAGCCAGATCGGATTCCCATTGGGTGAGCGTCCAGCCTGCTGCATAGTTCGTGTACAGCGGAACTGCATCCGTCTTGTCTTTGATGCTCTGCAGAGCAGTCTGGAACTGTTCAAAGGTTCTTGGAACCTCTGTGATACCCGCATCTTTGAATACCTGCTTGTTGTAGATCACACCGGAGAAGTTAACGGTGACCGGAATCCCGTAGGAAATGCCGTCAACCGTGCGTTCTTCCAGGCCCGTATACTGCTGCTCCAGATCGGACATTTTACCCAGCGGCTCAAAAAATTCCGGCAGGTCCTTGATCGCCACGCTGGTTGGCAGCAGCAGCACATCACCGTAATCGCTCGTGCTCATCCGGATTTTGATCGGGTCCTCATAGTTCGACAGCGCTTCAAAATTTACTTTGACATCCGGATATTTCTCGTTGAACTTGGCTGCGTAATCCTTGAATACGGTATCAACGATATCCGTTCTTTGGGTGATTACCGTGATTTTGCCTTTAATATCCTTGGCTGCATCTCCCTCAGGAGCAGCAGTAGCCTCCGTGCCTGTCCCCGTATTGCCTGCGTTAGTTGCTGCTGCATTATCCGCATTGTTATTGCTCGAACAGCCTGCGAATAAACCCGCCATCAGCGTCAATGCTGCTAAACTTGTAACTGCCTTTGTCTTCTTCATTGCTGGTTAGACCCCTCTCTCCGATTCACAGATCATAATAACAATAAACTAACAAACTTTCCCGGGATAAAGCTTAATTCACTATACATGAGCTTAATTAATGCCTATCCTTGTGAAAAAAGAGTGTTGGTATCGCTTACAGACTAATTATAGATCGTATCTAACCCTAAAACGATGGTTTGAATTGTTTTTTCTGGTCTTCAATTTGTTATTTTTGTTTTTATTATTTTATTATTTAATACAAATAAACGTCAAAAAAGAGGGCTTTCGCCCTCCGCCATTCATTTCATCCTGTTCACATGCATTTATCCGTGCTTCTTATTCTTTGGGAATTCTGCAGCCGCTCTTATAATCCTTGGGAGTCATGCCGCATATTTTTTTGAACAGCTTGTTGAAATATACGGGATCATTATAGCCGACCCGTTCGGCAATCTCGTAATTCTTGAGTTCAGGCTGCCCGGTCAGGAGCTCCTTGGCCTTCGCAATCCGTATACCAATCAGATAGTCGGTAATCGTCTGTCCGGTCTTGTATTTGAACAGGCGGCTGATATAGCTGGCATTCATTCCGACCGTCTCCGCCAGGCGCTCCAGCTCGAAGTTATGGCTGTATTCCTTCTCCAGGATCACTTTGGTCTGTTCGACCACGTGATGTTCCCTGCCTCCCGGAGCCTGCAATACCGGCTGTTCCGTTCCGGAAGACTTCAGCTGCCTGTTCTCCTCTACCCGCTTCAGCAGTTCGTATAATTGGGCTTTCTCGATTGGCTTCAGCAGATAATCCATCACGCCGAACCGAATCGCCCGCCGGGCATATTCGAAATCGTTGAACCCGCTCAGTACCGCAATGGGCAGATTCTTCATATGGCCTCTGGCTTCTTCAATCAGCTTAAAGCCGTCCATTCTAGGCATCTTGATATCCGTAATCAGCAGATCAAGATCCCCTGATGACATCGCTGAAAGGTGATTCCACGCCTCCAGACCGTTACCATACGAGCCGATAACCTCCACTTCCACATCCATTCTGGAAGTAATCTTCTCAAGCCCGCGGCGAATCACTTCCTCATCATCCGCAATCATGATTCTGATCACTTGGCAAACCGCCTCCAGCCTTATTATCGCTTGCATAATGATTGCGTTACCATTTCAATTATAGGCTTCATCCTTGCAATATAAAATGTGCTGTATTGCTTTTTTATAGTCTTCCCTTTACTTTGTGTCCGTTAAAGTGCGTGCTTCCTCCCACTTCTCATTCAGCCCGTCAAAGGCCTTCTGTAAATCCGGCGCGGCAATCAGCTCCTGGATATAGTCTCCGGAGGCAAAGGACAGCTTCGAGCGGTTGGCCATATCAATAAAGGTGTCTGTCTGTACGGTCGCCTCTACCAGCTCAGGCTGATAGGAGAGAAATTCACGGTATTGTTCCATGGAAGGCTCTGCGTTACCGTCCAGCGGAAGAAATCCTTCTGCGGTATAAGAGGTTTCATGGACCAGGAAGTCCACCCAGGCCATCGACAGCTCCTTGTTTCTGCTGAATTTGCTGACGCCGATGAACCAGTCGGGATTCAGAGGTGCATAATGCTTCAGCCCGTTATCATAGGGAAACGGGAAAAAACCGATATCCTCCGGAGCCGCTCCGGCATCGAGGATCTGGCGGATCGTCCAGTTGCCGCTCAGGAACATCCCGGCCTCTCCTTTAGCCAGCTTGGTTTTGGAAATCTCCCAATTATTCGAGAACAGCTCATCCTCTGCATAACCGCGGGCTATGATGGTACGGGTAATTCCGAGTAAGCGGCCCCATTCATTATCAAGCTGCCAGGGAGCATTCTCATGAACCATATCGTTCAGGTAATCGGGATTCCCGGTCATGTAATTAACCATATTATTGCCCCATTCCCGCAGAGGCCAGACTGCACCGTAATTCATATAGATCGGCGTAATGTCCGCTTGCTTCAGCTTGGCGCAGATGGCGTAGAATTCATCCAGCGTCTGCGGAATTTCCGTGATGCCCGCCTGCTTGAACGCCTTTTTGTTGTAGACAATCCCGCTTGTCGTTGTCCCGGTAGACAGGCCGTATCTTCTGCCGTCATAGGCAGCAAAGGTAGTGAACCTCTCCCCCGCAGACATCTCTGCACTAAGCGGCTCAAAAAAATAATCCAGCTCCTTCGCCGGCAGATTGACCGGCAGCAGCAGCACATCACCGGCATCCTTGGTGGAGAGACGCACCATAATATCGGTCGCATAGTTGGATAAGCCTTCGAATTCTACGCTTGCTTCCGGATACTTCTTCATAAACTGGTCGGCATACCCCTGCATTGTACCGTTCTCAATAAGATCAATCCGGTTCGTCAGCATGAGAATGGTACCGGACAGGCTCTGCTGTTCATGGTCTGCTGCAGGCGTTGCCGGAACGGCCGGCTGGCTGCCGGAGTTGTCACAGCCCGCAGACAGCAGAAGCAGCACTAATAACATTGCACGCAGAGGCCGGTGTGCGTTCGTCTTTTTCAATCCGGTTGACTCCCTTCTGTCTCTGATTCACTGGCCGAGCGGTACGGGGGAAGCGGCAGCGAGAGGATAACATCCGTCCCCTCGCCTAGCTTACTGAACACCTCAATGCCATAAGCCGCCCCGTAGTTCAGCTGTAACCGCTGATGCACATTTTTCATGCCGATCCCGCCATTGATGCTTTTCTTCGGAGGCGATTCCCGTTTCAGATCATCGTTCAACTTGTCCAGGGTCGCCTGCTCCATCCCGCAGCCGTCGTCGCGGATATGGAAGAGCAGCTTCTGGCTGGTGATCTCGCAGCTGATGCTGAGATGCATATGCTCTTTACTGTCATCAAGCCCATGGTACGCGGCATTCTCAATAATCGGCTGGAACACCAGCTTGATGATCGAATAATGATCCAGCTCCTCAGGTACATCGATCTGCAGCACGAACCGTCCCGGATAACGGCAGCCCAGAAGCTCAACATAGTTGCGGACATATAACAGCTCCTGCTTCATCGTTGTCCGGCCTGACAATTCACTGGTGCTATACCGCAGCAGCTTGCCCAGAATTGAGATCATATCGGCAGCTTCTACGTCATCGTTAATCTCCGCCGTCATCCGGATGGACTCCAGTGTGTTATAGATGAAATGCGGGTTAATCTGGCTCTGCAGCGCATGCAGCTCCGCTTCCTTCTTCTGCTCCTCGATCCGGTATATATCCTGAATCAGCTGCCTGATGCGGGCCAGCATCCTGTTAAACTGATGGCCGAGCAGGCCAATCTCATCCCGGCGTTTCACGCGGAAGTTAACATCCAGATCACCGCCCTGCACCCTTTTCATCAGCTGAATCATTTGCGTCAGCGGTTTGGTCAGCGCGAAGGACAGCACAATGGAAATGAACAAGGCCAGCACAATAATAATCAGTGTCGCCGCCAGGGTCGCGTTGCGGGTCAGCTTCACATCACGGGTTAATTCATCGACCGGAATGGAGATAATCACCTTCCAGCTCGTCTTGGAGGAGCTGGAGTAAATATTCAGCCGCTCCTTGCCCGAGACTGTATCATAGAAGCTTCCGGCCGCGCCCTGAGCGCCGCGGAATAGCGGAGTCTGCGAGATATCCTTCGTCAGCAGCTTCTGGTCACTGTCATAAATGACCTTGCCCTTCTCGTCCACGATCAGCGATTTACCGCGGGTTACCCGGTCAAGCTCCGCTACCTGGGTCTCCATATTGCTGATATTAGCCTCCACCGCAATCAGGCCGACCGGATTCCAGAGACTGTCGACAATTTTGCGGACAACGGTATAAGCATAACGGGTGCTCTGCAGATTGGTAGTGTAGGCCTGTGTACCGAATAGCAGCGCTTCACCGCTGGAATCCTTGGCCTGCTCGGTCCAGAAGGCGTAGCTCTGATCCAGATCAAGCCGCACGCCGCCATCCTTGGCAGAGTAATAACCGTTACCGTAGGCGTCAAAAATATAGACGGAGTTCGTCCCCCGCTTGATATTGTTAATGAAGGAGATGTTGCCCTCTATTCCCCTCTGGATAGACAGCAGCAGATCGAAATCACCCGGCGCTACCCCGGCGTTTCCATGGTCCCCCTGGGTCATTTTCTTCTGTTCATAATACCGGTTGGACGCGATCAGATTCTGCTTGATATCGTTTACATAAGCCGGCATTGAGGAGATCCTTTTCATATCTTCTATGTAGTCATCGATCCCGTCCATCATTTGATCAATCAGCTTCTCTGAATAAGCGACGGTATTCGCTTGAATCGACTCGGAATAGCTCTTAAAGCTGATGATGCTGATAATAGAAAGAGGCAGTGTGATAATAACCAGAAAGACGAGCAGCAGCTTACGCTCCATGCCCATGTCCCTGATAAAAGACCACCTGCTGTGTTTGTGTTGATCCATCATTCGGTCTTCCCCTTCATCAGCTTTACCTAACTTTTTACAATAAATCATAACATTTAACTAACAAAATCATTATACTTGTTAGCTTTAGCATACACAAGGAAAACTGCCTGCTGCTTCTATTAACTAGTAATGCCGCGGAAACATTAATAAATACCCTTTCACTTCTTACCGGGAAGTGAAAGGGCAGCAAAGTTAAAGCTCACGTGATTATGATTGCGGTTCTATTCCCTGTAAATAATTATTAAAACAAACTAAATAATTGTCATGAAAGCGATTTATTATTATTTTATCAGCAGATTCTTTAATGAACAGGGGCTGTGTTTACATTTATATAACTGTATTTGTATTCCATTAAAAAAAGCTGTAAAAAACAAAGACTGCAACCCGATAACGGGTATACAGTCTTTGAGTGGTGAAAGATACATGAATGGCAGTTGCTTAATTGTTTGCTGCTGCATCAAAAACCGCAGCCCGCTTCGAGGTTGCTCTGATTCCGTCCGGCCCGTTGATGAGCGCATTTCCTTGTTCGGTGTAGCTGGTTCCTGCCCAGTCATTGGACATATCCAGATACTCCAGACCGGGGCCATTTCCTTTCCACGACCATCCGAGATACCCGACGCCTTTTTGCCGGGAATAGCTCATAATAGCCGCTTCATCGACATCACCATTCGTATGTCTGATTCCGAACTCACCGATAACCAGCGCCAAATTCTTGTTCAGCACATTATCAATATTAGTCTTAACCATTGCCGCGTTCCCGCCTGCGTATTCATACATATGAATCGAGAACATCGTATTTTTCAGGGGATCCGCATTAAATACCTGTGTTCCATAATCAACTATGGATTGCGGATATTGCCCCCAGCCTGCTCCGTCAACCATAAGGGTGTTCTGGATACCGGCATTTCTAAGCTTCGGTATTACAGCTGTATATCCTTTAGCCCAGTTAGCCCCATCCCATGTGCCGTACCACTCATTGGCGATGTTGAGGATAACCGTCTTTTCTTTACCGATAAGCGCACTCTTCATTTCAATCCAATAATTCGCAATATTATTCAGAACAGTCTCGCTGTCCGAGCCGGTTCCATCATGGACTTCAAGGACGGCTACCAGTTTATTCTGTTCACACAAGGTAATCAGACTCTGGATAGCTGCCAGATTGTCTTTCGACCACTGCTGCCCATCGGAGAGAACAATTCTTACCGTATTTGCTCCTGTCCGCGCTATTGCAGGGATGGCAACGGCGTCCTGATCTTTGTACCAGGTGTAAGCATGGTTAATTCCCCTCATCACAAACGGCGTTCCGTTAGATTCATACAAGGTCGTTCCCTGTATATAAAATCCCTTGTTAGCGGAAGTTGAAGCAGTGGTTACGCTCAAAACTGCGCTTGCCGGTGATACATTCCTTGCTGCGTCCTTCGCCTTGACTGTGAAATTGTATGCTGTATTGGCAGTCAAGCCGGTTACCGTATAGCTTGTGGTTGTACTCGTTCCGGCCAGAGCCGTTCCATTATAAATGTCGTACCCTGCTACTCCCGCGTTGTCTGTAGATGCTGTCCAGGTAAGGCTTACGCTGGTTTCCGTTTTTGAGGAGCTCTTGAGATTTGTTGGTGCAGTTGGCGGAGTGGAGTCCGGGGTAGTTACGATCTGTGTAAATCTCCATCTCTGTTGTGCGTTCCCGTTATCTGTCCATTGCTGTACATTAGCTCCATCTGCAGATGAGCCTCCTTCTACATCCAGGGCTTTACCGCTGGTTTTGGATATTAACTTGTAATATCCGTTGCCTGCAGCAACAATGCTCCACTTCTGACTGGCTGCATTGTTGTCCGTCCACTGGCGGACATTGGCTCCGTCTGTATTTGCAGGGCCTGCAGCATCCAGTGCCTTACCGCTGGATTCGGCGATCAATTTATAAGCCCCATTACCCGCATCAATCACTTTCCACCTTTGCTGGGAGGTGCCATTATCTGTCCACTGCTGCACATTGGCTCCGTCTGCGGCTACACCTCCTGCCACATCAAGGGCTTTGCCGCTATGACGGGCGGTAAGCTTATACACCGCTCCGGAAGTAATGCCGTTATCCACGGGTCCGCTATCCGAATACACTTCGAAATCCCAGAGGGAATACCCGTACTGGGTTGCCCGCTGCGTTCCATACATTCTCACATATCTGGCACTTCTGGGTTCAAATGAAATTTGATCAATCCCGCCGTCTCCTGTTGTTGTCGAGTATACTGTACTCCAGCTGCTGTTATCTGTTGAAACCTGAATTTGATACGCTTTTGCGTAGGCAGCTTCCCAGTTTAGCCTAACTCCATTTACATTGTTTGCGCTTCCAAGATCAACGCTGATCCACTGCGGATCTGCATAATCAGAGGACCACCGGGTGGAAGAATTTCCGTCAACGGCCATATCCGGTGTTTTTGTTGAATCCTCGCTTGAGCTTGCAGCTGCGGTTGTGTTCCCTGCAAGGTTGGCCGCTGCACTAGTCTCCAAGGGCGGTACCACCCCAATAAGCAGTCCGAACACCATAATTAATGACAACATTTTCTTCAAGCAACATCCCTCCCGTAATGGATAATCCCTGCATTAATTCCACTTTCGTTTGAATGGATTTAGACCCAGCCCCGTCCTCCTTTCTCCTAATGGATTCAGTAGCCCTCTAACGACTACAGAATATTGTTTTGTTAGCATAACTGTCAATGGTTTCAATAACATAATTATAACTTTTGGTTCTTTCCGCCTATTTTTATTGTTATCAAGATGGACATTCGCTTAATAGCAAATTATATACACAAACCCAATTTCTTCTTATGAAAAAGCTAAAAAATAATACATCTCCTCCTTATTATTTCGATTAACGGAAAATGAAGGACAACTTCTCCTCTGTTCGCCGCTTATCCCGATACATGAAATTCAGCCCATTCCTTATGGTCGCTGTCATTGACGGGAAAGCAAATCCTTTCTATACACAAGAGCTGTAGTTTAAGACACTCATTTTGCAACATTTATATAAATATTAGATTCTTGTTAGTATGACTGGATTACATTTTTTCAGCATCCGGGACTTTGTACTCACCTTAGAAGGGTGGAATACGGAATTGCGTGCAGCGTATACCATGCGCTCAAGATTAGCCTATTAGAGAAAAATCACCCTAACAGGTGAGTAACGTTTGCGGTCAGCACTTCCCGCAGGCTTCCTGCGGGTGCTTGGCCAAGACACCTCCAACCCCGGCGCTGGCTCCGGCTCTAGCTCTAGCTTTGGCTCTGCAAATATTAGTTGGAAAAACGTATCTTAATTCAGAGGTTTTGGATGTTTTAAGGTAATTAGTTGTATAAACGTCATTTAATTTCACGCTTTCACCCTACTGGGAGTGATTCCCGGCATATTAAGTGCTGTTTATCCAACTGTTGCCCGGCAAGGGTGCCTCCGTTCATAAGCAAGTGGAGAAAATCCAACTAAATAAATTGTACTTGCAATCATTCTGGTATAGCATTGCCGTGACTCCCAAGCATGTCTGGCCATCCGGCCGCTGCCCTCTTACAGTTCCAAAAATCCCTCTCCACATTTCCGTAAACTCTACAATTTCCTTAACAATAAAAAGAGGCTATCCCAGGCAGCCATTTCATGGCTTTCTGGGACAGCCCTTTATAGGAGATGCAGTCTCCGGACTACGGCTACCGCCGTGTCTGCAGAATTTCATCCACCCGCTCCTTCGCCCCCTGCCAGGAGGTCATCAGCGGAAAGGCATATTCCTCCCGGGCCCGCAGGTTCCAGGGATGCGGGATACAGAGCACCTTCTTCCCTGCCTGTACAGCGGGCAGCAAATTATGCGGACCGTCATCAATCAGCAGATCGAAGCCGATCAGATGCTTGCGCTTGCAGGTGAAGAAGTTCTCAGCCGGGATATACGGCATGTGCTTTTGCAGCCAGTTCCATTTCTCAAGCACTGTTTTGGGAACAGCGGCTGTAACAATAATGACATCATACGCGTTGTGAAGCTTCTCCATCTCTTCGGTCACATATTCATCGAACAGCTCCAGCTCCTCGTACAGACCGGGTCTGCCGAAGAAAAGGTCCATCGTGCTGTCCGGATGGCGAAGGTGGTCTGTGTTCCAGTCCATCATATCCTCGTAGCGGAGCGGATGCGTAGGAAACTCAATGTTGTTGTGGTATATCGCACGTTTGACGAGATGGCAGATGGTATCATCCATATCAACGGCGATGATCGGTTTATTCATTGATTCTCCTCCAGGGTTGCATAGTGATTACATTATAGGCATCCGGAGGGAACGTGTCCAGACTTGCCGGAAGCAGGTCTATTCCTTAAGGTCTCCTCTGCGGGAGAATTCAAGGATTACACACGAAAGCACGCGGCCCTATGAGGGTACCGCGTGCTTTCGTGTGAACTGTTTAATTAAGTATTTGAACCAGCTCTTGTTTATGTCCTGTTAACTCCGGGATCGTCCCCGGAACAGGTTAATCACAAACAGTACCGCAGCGACAAATAGCAGAAGGTGAATCAGATTGCCCATAACATCAAAGATAAAGCCGAACAGCCATACTACGACAACGAGTCCGATTAATCCCCACAGCATAAGCTTACCGCCTTTCTCCTCGAGGGGTGTTTCTCTCTTTTTACCCTTCTGGAAGGAGGTTCAAACGGCCGCTTAGCAGACCTGAGGCCGTGATCCTGTGCCCAACCGGCAGATGCCGCTCCGGCTGGTGCAATTCTCATGGCCCCGTAGCTTGCTTGAATAGCGGGCATGCTGTTATACTGTTTTAAATAATACAACTGTATTAAAAAGGAAATTTCTGAGTGTACTCGAAGAGAAGTCTTAACGCACCTCGAACCGCCCGAACTCAGCGTAGCCGTTCTCCGCCGCAGCGTTAACCGGACCGCAAGCTAGCGCGAACAGGCCGAACTTGGCACCTACCCAGGCTCCTTCTCCTTCCCTCAACCGGAAAGGAGCTCCCATCTCCGTGTAAGCTTCTCCGTCAAGACTGTACGCCAGGCGGCATTCCGCTTCTTCCGAGACCATAAGCTGAAGATATACAGCGTCCGAGTCCAGCTTCACAAAATCATCCGTAAACGCACACTCCTGCTCTGCTTCTTCCTCCGGGCTTGCTGCCAGGCTCTCGAACCGGCCCAGGCATAGGCCGCCGTCCTCACCGGAGAACAGGCTTAAATGTACCGCTTTATGCCCAAGCACTACCAGGCCTGCGCGTTCAGACAATGCTCCGAAATACGGTTTGATCTGTACCTGCGCCGTGAATGCAGGCGCAGCGAACTTCTGCATCAGGAGCTGCGGCGCATCGTATAACCGCTGCGCTCCGAGCGGCGCGCAGCGGAGCCGGAGCCCCGGACCCGGGTGGCCGGAGGCAAGCCAGACGTCCTGCGGATTGGCCTGCCACTGCCACTGCAGCCCCGGACGCCCGTCCGCGAAATCATCAGAGGTCCGGGGAGCCGCCGGCAGCGCTGTCCCGGTGCCGGAAGACCCCGGCTTGCACCATTCGGATACCGGCACTCCGGTCAAACTTCCCGCAGACTGCTTCCCCATTACCGGCCAGCCGTCAATCCATTCTACAGGCTGCAGATGGACAATCCGCCCGTAAGCCCCCTTGTCCTGGAAATGCAGGAACCAGCTTTCTCCTTCCGGCGTCTCTACCCAGCCGCCCTGATGAGGGCCATTCACCAGCGTATCGCCCTGCTCCAGCACAATCTGGTCTTCGTAAGGGCCATAGATCGACCTGGACCGGAAGGCAGCCTGCCAGCCGGTAGACACGCCGCCCGCAGGGGCAAGAATGTAATACCATCCGTCCCTCTTGTACATTTTGGGACCTTCCAGTGTCGGATGATCGACCGTTCCGTCAATAATCAGCCGGCCTTCATCCAGCAGCTCCCTGCCGTCCGGGCTCATCGCGCACACATGCAGAATATGCTTGATGCCGCTGCGGCTCTTCGCGAAGGCGTGGACCAGGTAAGCCTGTCCGTCCTCGTCCCAGAAGGGGCAAGGATCAATCCAGCCTTTGGCTGCTTTGACCAGATGGGGTACAGTCCACTTCCCGAGCGGGTCCCCGGCCTGCGTCATGAAGATCCCTTCATCCGGCGTACCGAAGAAGATCCAGAACTTCCCGTCATGATGGCGCAGGCTGGGTGCCCATACGCCTTTGCCGTGCTGAACCTGGTCATACCCCGGCAGGTCCAGCCTGTCCAGCGCGTGATTGACAATCGTCCAGTTCACCAGGTCACGGGAATGCAGAATCGGCAGGCCCGGCATGTGGTTGAAGCTCGACGCGGTCATATAATAATCATCCCCGGCCCGGATCACATCCGGGTCGGAATAATCTGCATACAGCACCGGATTGCGGTACCGGCCGTTGCCAAGGTCGGATACCCAGGGCGTATTAATTGTCTCCATTGAATAACTCCTTCAGCGCCGGACGCCTACCGCCCGGGCAGTTTATTGTGCCGCCTTCTCCTGTTCCAGCAGCGATGCCCATTGATCCAGCATTTCCTGCGCGGACAGCTGCTTGGCCATTACCTTCTGGATCAGCGGTTCCACCGATTTCTGCACATTGGAATATCCCGCGAGATAGTATGGCACATCGGAGAACTTCGTCTCCTGGCTGTTCAGCAGATCGGAGGCCGATTTCATGTAAGGCACGCTCTGCACCCATTCATCGCCGGCAGCTTCTGTATTGGCCGGTATTTCGCCATAGAGCTTGCCGTATTTGCTGTTGATATCATGCGACAGGTAGAAGGTCATGAATTTCCAGACCGCATCCTTGTTCTTCGCCGATTTGCTCATCGTCAGCCCCAGCGGCATAAGGCCAGGGTGTTCGCGGTAGCCCTTCACGCTCTTCGGAAAAGGTACAGCTTCGAACTTCGTATAGTCACCGCCGAATGCTTTCTCATGGGAGCTGGCCGAGCCTAAGTTATGCACAACGATTCCGGCTTTGCCAGACTGGAAGGTTGCAGCCAGTTCACTCCAGCCTTTATTGAGGTCATCCTCAGGTGTATAGACATTGTAAGAGCCCAGGTATTTCTCTACAAATTCAACATTAAGCGGGTCATTAATTGTTGCTTTGCCGTCTGCCGTGAAATAATCGGTAATGCCGGAGTACGCATACATCAGCATTTCGAGCGTATTGGCACTGCCTGCGCCGCCGCGGATACTGAGCCCGTAACGGTCTTTCGATTTATCCGTCAGCTTGGCGGCAGCATCGAAGAATTGGTCCCAGGTATCGGGCAAGGTCAGTCCGGCTTCCTTGAACCAGTCCGGACGAACCCACAGATTCCAGGTCTGCGAGCTGTATGGCAGCGCATACAATTTACCTTCTGCCGTATCCAGCTTGCGGTTACTTGCAATCAGTTCCGGGTTGAGCAGGTCCTTGTCCGCCCACTGCTCATAATAGGTGTCCAGCGGCTCCAGCACCCCCCGGGCCAGCAGATCGGATTTGAAGTCATTCATCACATCCGGCGCCTGATCGGCAGAGATGGCCACGTTAACCTTTTGCTCATAAGCCGCGAGGTCTCCCGGTACGCCCAGATAATCCACGTCGATATCCGGATTCTCCTGCTCGAACTGCTTCACGATCTCTTCGAAGAAGGCATTGCGTTCTGTGGTTACAGCTGCAGCCCAGAAGCTGATTTTGGCTTTCTCTCCGCTTGCTGCTTTACCTGCCCCGTTATCCGCCGCTGCCGCGCTGTCCCCCCCGTTATTCCCGCCATTATTTCCGCCGCAGCCGGCCAGCAGCAGCAGCAATGCTGCCGATACTAGCGCCGTGCGTTTCGCTTTGTGTTTCCCCATCATTCTGTGATCCTCCCTAATTGAATTTCTTATATATATCTCAAAGGACGGAATGCGGCGTGTTCTGCCTGGCCGTGTCCGTCCTTGCGATACCGGACACTAGCCTTTGACTGCGCCGCCCAGTCCTTCGACCAGATAACGCTGGATGAACATGAAGAGCAGCACGGGCGGAATCAGCCCGATAATACTGCCGGCCGCAAGCGATGCGTACTGGACGCTGAATTCGCCAACCATGAATTTGAGGCCGATCGGGATGGTGAAGCGGTCCGGCGTCGTAATGAACGAGAAGGCAACCAGGAATTCATTCCATACCCCGATGAAGGCGAATGCGCTTGTTGCTACTATTCCCGGCAGCACGATCGGCATAATTATCGCGAAGATAATCCGGAATCGTCCGGCTCCGTCGACCATCGCCGCTTCATCGATTTCCTTCGGTGTCGAGGAGATGAAGCCGCGCATCAGAATCGTGTTGAATGGAACCTGAAGCACGATATAGAACAAGATGAGCGCGTACGGCGTGTTGATCATCCCGAGATTCTTGAAGATCAGGAAGAGCGGAATGACAAACAGAATGACCGGCATCATCTGGGTCGCCAGCAGAACCAGCATGAAGGCCCCTTTGCCCTTGAACTTGAAGCGGCTCATGGCGTAGCCGTTCAATACGGACAACACCGTAATTGCCACTACAGACAATACAGACACGAACACACTGTTCATGAAATATTGCGAGAAATTGTTGTCATTCCACACATGTACGAAGTTCTCGAAGGTCGCCGGACTTGGAATGTACCGGACCGTGCCGCTAAGTACATCCCCCTCCCGCTTCAGCGAGGTGGAGATGGCCCACAGGAACGGAACCAGCACGAACACCAGTGTCAAAGCCAGCGGTATGTAGAACAGCAGCTTCGAACCCAGCTTGCGGTGCCATTTGCTATTCATCCTGCATCCCTCCTGACCGGTTCAGTCTGAGGTACAGGACAACGAAGATCATCAGGAACGCGAAGGTGACCACACCAATGGCGGAACCATAGCCATAGTTTCCTTCGAGGATGGAAGTCTTCATCATATAAATCGGCAGCGTGGTGGTCATATCCATCGGTCCGCCGTTCGTCATCGTAAAGATCATATCAATGGAGTTGAACTCCCAGATGGCACGCAGCAGCGTTGCGAACACAATACTTTCCTTCAGGAAAGGCAGTGTGATGAACAAGAGCTTCTTCACGCTCCCCGCACCGTCCACCTCACAGGATTCATAGACCTCGTGCGGAATGGTCTGCAGCGCCGCCAGCAGCGTGATGGCGAAGAACGGAATGCCGCGCCACAGCTCGGCGACAATCACAGAACCAAAGACGGTATGAATATTGGCCAGCCAGGCGACCGGCTCGGAGATCACGCCCAGCTTCATCAGGATATCGTTAATGATTCCTATATGCTGGTTGAACATCAGCGACCATAGCATGGTGGTCAGTACACCGGACACCGCCCAGGGAACAAGCACCAGGGAACGGACCAGACCGCGCAGCCTGAACGCCTGGTTCAGCAGCAGCGCAACCACGAGTCCGAACACGAGCTGCAGCACTACTTCTATCAGCACCCATTTCACCGTGATCCACAGTGAAGAGTAGAACATATCGTCCTGCGTGAATATATTCTTGAAGTTCTCGAGTCCGATGTAACCCGCTTTCTGCAGCCGGGTGAAATCATAGCTCTGCACACTGAGGTCGAACACCCTGAAGATCGGGAAGACCAGAAGTCCAGCGATCAGCAGGACTGTCGGTGCGATCAGCAGGTAAGGGAACCAGCGGTCGCCCATTTTTTTGCGGGAAGATTTAGATTTGACGGACATTGTCTTGCCGCCGGTTGATTGGGATAATTCCATAACAGCACCTCCACGCTTATCTTAAACCAGCGCGTGAACATGCTGAATACACTATCTTTCGAAGATTGTTTGTTTTCATTAACTCATTTGTTTGCTCTATTAATGCTGCTGGTCCCTGCGGTACTCCGAAGGCGATTTGCCGTAATGCTTCTTGAACAGCACGCTGAAGTACTGGGGATTGCGATAGCCCACCTGCTCCGACACTTCATAGGATTTCGCATCTGTGGTAGACAGCAGCTCCGCTGCCTTGTCTATGCGCAGCTGAATGAGATACTCGCTTAAGTTCATGCCTTTATATTTCTTGAAGAGCGTGCTGGCGTACGCGGATGAAATATGGACATGGTCCGCGATGGCGGTCAGGTTCAGCTCCTCCTCATGAAAATGCATCCGCATATACTGCTCCATCTCCTTCAGCAGCGTATGATGCGAGTTCTGCGAATGGCGGATCTCACCGCTGACGAATACACCGGCCCCGCCGATGATCGGCTTCAGCTGGGCAGCGTTCAGAGCCTCGCTGTAGGAGATTGCGATGCGCTCAATCCCTTCCCTGCAGCTGCCCAGACCAATACTGACCTGAAGCTTCAGACAGTTCTCCAGCGTCCGGCGGATCTCCTCCAGATGTTCAGTCAGGTGTTCCGCAGTGCCTTCATTGTCTGCCGGAGCAGGCAGGTTAAAGAGCAGGTTGACCCGGTTGTTATAGACTGCCGAATACCGGTAAGGAAATGGCTCAGACACAAGCTCCGAGCAGATATTATGGATGGAGAAGAGCAGCAGCTCCGCATTATCCCCTTCTCCGGAGCGGGCGAAGCGGCGGTTGTCCTCCGGCTGAATCACCGCTACCCGGAAGCAGGCCTCCGGCGCAGCTATGCCGAGATTGTCCAGTTCCTGCCGCGCCCACTCCGGGTTGGCGCAGCCCTCGAACAGCTCTGCGAAGAACTTGTTCTGGATCAGCGCCTGGCTCTTCCGGGCTGTCTCGGCTCCCCTCTTCTCGGCCAGCAGCGTGCTGGCGGCAGAAGCAACCGCATTTAGAATCACTTCATTATCCTCATATTTCAGAATGTAATCGGCCGCCTGCAGCCGCAGCGCCTGCTTGGCATACGAGAAGTCATCGTAGCCGGTCAGGAAGACGACCTTGGTTCCCGGATAGTCTGTGTTAATTCGTTCAGCCAGCTGCAGCCCGTCCAGAAAAGGCATCTGGATATCAGTCAGCACCAGATCCGGCCGCAGCTACTCCATCCGCTTCAGCGCTTCTTCCCCGTCAGCGGCTGTGCCGGCTACCTCAATGCCGGCCTGCTCCCAGCGGATATTGCGCCGCAGGCCTTCCCGGATCCACATATCATCATCCACAATAAGCAGTTTAATCATGGGAATCTCCTTTCTTCTGCACCCGGGGCAGCTGTACCGTGACCCGGGTAAACTTCATCTCTTCGCTGTCCAGGACAAGGCCGTAGACCGGCCCGTATTGCAGCACCAGCCGGCGGTGGGCGTTCCACAGTCCGAAGCTCAGCGCATTGTCGCCTGTGCTGTCCGCCTGCAGTGAACTGCGCAGCTGCGCAAGCCGCTCAGGGCTGATGCCTTGTCCGTTATCATAAATCTCCAGCACTGCGGCAGCTTCATCTGCATAACCCGTTATCGTCACCATTCCTTTGCCGCGCTTGTTCTTGATGCCGTGATAGACGGCATTCTCCACGATAGGCTGCAGCGTCAGCTTCGGGATGCGCAGCGGCAGCAGCTCTTCATCCACTTGGATGGTATAATCGAAATCCTGGTTATACCGGATGTTCAGAATCAGCAGGTAGCTGCGCACATGCTCAATCTCTTCCGCGACAGTAATCAGCTCGGCGCCTTTGCTGATGCCGATGCGGAAATACCGGGTCAGCGCTCCCACCATCACAGAGGCCCGCTCCCGCTCCTCCAGATCAATCAGATGCTTGATTGAACCGAGCGTATTGTACAGGAAATGCGGCTGAATCTGCGCCTGCAGCGCCCGCATTTCGGCCTTACGCTTCTGCTCCTGCTCCTCGCGCACCTCATTCAGCAGCTGCTCCACCGAATCGGAGAGCCGGGTCAGTCCGGTGGCCAGGACGCCGATTTCATTGCGCTGGTCAATCTGGAAGCTGACACTGAAATCCCCGCGCTCGAACCGCTTCACCTGCTTGGACAGGTAACGGATCGGATTGCTCAGATTGCGCGCTGCCAGCGTCGCGGCTGCCAGGGCCAGCACGAGGATAACCAGCGTGACCGCCAGAACGATCCATTGGATGCGCGACGCGCCTGCGAGGATATCCTTCTCCGGCACAATAGCGGCCAGCACCCAGCCGTTCAGCGGCAGTGTCTGATAGGCAATATCCAGCTTCTGGCCTGCTGTACTGTCCACAGCAAGGCTGCCGTTACCGCCTGCCAGCTGCCGCAATTCTGTAATAGTATCCGGCTTCACCCCATAATCCTTCTTCAGGGATTTGGAGAACAGCTCCCCGTCCGGGCTGATCAGTGCCAGCGCGCCGTTCGGGCTGATCTGTACATTCTGCATAATCTCCAGGAAGTAGCTTTCACGCAGATTGATCAGCACAATTCCGCTGGAGGAGGAAGTCGGCGTACCGATCATTTTGAAGCTGCTGAGCACCCGCCTGTCCTCCACCGTATCGAAAATGGCATCCTTGTGGCTGTTCAGCCAGTAGTAGCCTTTATCTGAATGGTTGTACCGTTCCTGCCACGCCGGAAGATCGATCGAGACACTCCGGGGCACGTATTCCTGCTGGAGGTTGAAAGACCGGCCGTTGTTGAAGGCAACATAGATGGAATCGACCATGGCATTATAGGAGTGGTATACGCTTTCAAGACGGTTATGAAGTTCAATAATGTCGTTGAATTTCTGGGGAGTGTCACCCTGATCGTTCACGGATAGCAGATTGCGCAGCGAGGTGGTATCCTCCAGATTAACCAGCTGTTCGAAGATCGTCAGAAATTTATCGTCCAGGAACAAGGCGGTCTGAAAGGTTGTATCGGCCAGCGAATACAGCGAGTTCTTGCGGAGCTGATCACTGGCGGACCAGTAGGAGAACGAGCCTGTTGCAATAACCGACAGAATCATGACCGGCAGGAAGGTAATCAGCAATTTGGTCTGTATGGGCTTATCGAGAAAATAACGTTTCATGGACTCTTCCTCTCCCCTGTCTCGCAGCACAGCGGATGTTTTTGCCTGCTGACGCAGATGTAAGGGCTTTAATAAAGACTGAGTCTAGCACAGAACCGGGCAATTGGAAACATAACTTATCACCTGATTACACGGGGAAGCAGGAACGCGCAAGCTCTTACACCAGCAGGAAGCGAAGCGTCAGCGGCACTATTCGGAGTGTTTAAAAGCCGAACAAACTGGAGCTTACCGTTATTTCCCTGTAATGGCAATTGTGCTAACCCTGGGATGCATGTACAATATACGAAGCTATCGATTTGCAGCCCGGACAGGAGAATGCGGATGAAGAAAAAAAGAAGCAAATGGCTGGGCAGCCAGAGTGTATTGCTGACCTGGACCTTATCTTATATGGCCGTTCTGCTGCTTCCGGTCATTCTGAGTTCCATCGTTTACTTTCAGTCCAGCAAGATGCTCGCTGATGAGATTCATCTGGCGAACAACTCCTTGCTTAAGCAGCTGCGGGAGAATATGGATAAACAGCTGGAAGCGGTCAACCGGCTCAACTTCGAGCTGAATTGGAACACCAAGTTCAGGGAACTGGTCGATCAGCACAAGTACTCCATTTTCCCGGAAGATTATATGTATGATCTGTACGACGCGACCAAGGATATGTCCTTATATCAATCGGCTTATGCCGAAACCGGCCTGTTCTATATCTATCTGGCCTCACGGGATACGATTCTGCTCCCCGGCGTTTACCGGAATACGAGATTCGCCTATGCCGAGCATAACGCCTCCGGCAACTTAAGCTATGAAGCATGGTTAGATATCCTCCGCCAGAACAAATTCAAGGGCTATGTACCGATGAACCGTACAACCGAGAACGGCACTTCCGTGAAAGCGCTCGCATGTGTCAGCACCTATGACTACGAGGACGGCAAGCCGTCCGGAGCCAATGTGATCATGATCGACAACGACCAAATATTATCCTCCCTCATGAATATTGAAGCGTTCAGCAAAGGGCATGTGCTCATCACAGACTCCGACAACCAGGTGCTGGTATCCAGCTCCAATACAGATCTTCCGGCACAATTGCCCTTCGGCAAGCTGACCGGTGACAGCGGAATGTTCCTCTGGAAATTCGGCGGGGAGCGGTATGAAGTCTTCTCGATCCAGTCTAATGAATCCAATCTCCGCTATATTTCCATGATTCCTAGTGAAGTCTATTGGCAAAAGGCGGAGCTGGTCCGCAGGCTGACGCTGCTGAGTATCATGGCCAGCCTGCTGGGAGGCGGGTTCTTGACTTATATTTTCCTGAGGAAAAACTATAATCCGATCCAGCGGATTGTACGTGCCTTCAGCAGCAAGACAGCCATCCGGGAGAAAGGCTCCAATGAATTCCTGTTTATCCAGCAGGCTGTGGACAGTACGCTGAGTGAACTGGACCATATGCTGCTGGAGAGGAAGCGGCAGAATTATTCGCTGCGTTCCAATTACATCCTGCGGCTGCTCAAGGGCAGGCTGGACGATGAGCTTCCTTTGGCCGAAGCCTTAAGCGCCTTCGATATTCAGCTCCTCTCCGGGGATTGTGCGATTCTTCTATTCTACCTGGAGGATCTCGATGTCTTCCTGGAGCGTGTCCAGGGCAAAACCGCCGCCCAGAAGCTGCAACTGCTGCATTTCATTGTGAATAATGTAATTGAAGAGCTGGTCAACGTTAAGCACAGGGGCTATATGGCCGAAACGGATGATGCCATGCCTTGTCTGGTCAGCCTGTCTCCTGTCTCACCGGATGAGCACAATAGCGATCTGCTGCAGGTGGCCCGTTCCGCTCAAGAGTTTCTTGCACAGACGTATAATATCTACCTTACGGTGTCGGTCAGCCGGGTTCATCACGGTATTGATCAGATTCATCAGGCTTATCAGGAGGCATTGGATGCCATGGAATATAAGCTGGTGATGGGCAAACAGGAGATTCTGTCCTATGAAGAGATTGAGCGGAACAACATCCGTCCCGATACGGATTCCGGTTACTTCTATCCCCTTCAGCTGGAGCAGCAGTTAATCAATTATGTCAAAGTGGGCGATTTCCAGTCTGCCGTAACCGCCTTGGACGATATCCTGCAGATGAACCTGTCGAAGCACCCGGTGAAGGTACCTTTAGCCCGCTGCCTTATGCTCGACCTGGTGGGAACTTTGATCAAGAGCATCGGTGAACTCGGACCCGCGCAGGATAATATCCTGCTGCAGAATCCGAAGCGCATTGACAGGCTCTCTTCTGCAGAGACGTTAGCTGAAATGCAGGAGCAGCTGAAGTCCATGCTTAAGGAAGCCTGTGAATATGCCGGGGCCAGACGGCTGCAGAATGTTCAGGAGAACCGTCACCGCGCCTTGAATGATTTAATCAGCGGGGTATCTGCATTTATAGACGAACATTTCACGGATCCGTGCTTGAACGTCTCCCTGCTGGGGCAGCATTTTGATATGAAGCCTACTTACCTGTCGAAGCTGTTCAAGGAGCAATCGGGGGAAGGGCTTCTGGATACGATCAACAAGCGGCGGATTGACTGGTCGAAGCACTTGATTCAGCAGCAGCGGCTTACTGTCAACGAAGCGGCCGAGAAGTCAGGCTTCAATGATGTTGGGACCTTTATCCGCACCTTCAAGAAGATCGAGGGAATTACACCCGGCAAATACAAAGAAACCATCGAAGATTAACAATGCCCTGCCCGTCACCCCACCGTGGCGGCCGGGCATTTTTGTTGCGCAGCAAGGGCTTAAGCCGCTCCCGCAGAGCAATCGCCTATCGTTTTGTGCATTTTGCCGATACCCGCAGCGGCTTTTTCAACCGCATTGGATGTACTGCACATATACACCAAACCGGGGCGGACCGTATAGTTAGGGCATGAACCCTGCAGCACAGCAGGTTCTTACTAATGGAATCATTTGAGGAGGTTAACAGGAATGAGGAGAACAAGCAGAAAAATAATGTTTTCGCTCATGGCATCTCTGCTGGCAGGCAGCACGCTGGCAGGATGCTCGGAGAACAAGGCAGGAAACAATTCCCCATCCGGCTCAGACACAGCATCAGAATCAGCAGCGGTATACCCGATGCAAACGGACACTGCACTCACTTATTGGGGAGCATTACCTAATAATCTGACGGGAGTAAAATCAGCGCATGCGGAGGTTCCCTTTTACCAGGAATGGCAGAAACGCACTGGGGTTACAGTAGATTTCACCGCCCCTCCGGCTAACCAGATCGACGAATCCTTCAACGTGATGCTCGCCTCCGGTGAATTGCCTGATATGCTGGAGTACAACTTCTTCAACTTCCCGGGCGGTCCGGAAAAAGCAATCAAGGACGGCTACATCATGGAGCTGAATGACCTGATCGACAAATATGCCCCGAACTACAAGAAATATCTCCAGGAGCATCCCGAGGTTGAGAAAATGGTCAAGACAGACAAAGGAAGCTATTACTCGTTTCCTTTCATCCGCGGGGATGAATCGCTGCTTACCTTCCAGGGGCCGGTGATCCGCAAGGATTGGCTGGATGAGCTGGGTCTGCCCGTGCCTGAAACCATTGATGAATGGACCACAACTTTGAAAGCGTTTAAAGAGAAAAAAGGGGCCGCGGCACCGATCTCCTTCGTCGCCAAACCGCGTGTATTCAATGAACTGGGCAACGGCGCATTCATCGGGGCATTTGGCGTTACCCGCGACTTCTATCTGGAGGACGGGAAGGTTAAATTCGGTCCGGCAGAACCTGGTTATAAAGACTTCCTGAGCTTATTCCGGGGATGGTATGCGGACGGACTGCTGGATAAAGATGTGGCCACCGTCGATTCCAAGGTGATGGATGCCAATATTACTTCGGGCCAGACCGGGGCAACCTGGGCCAATGCTGGCGGCGGTATCGGGAAATGGCAGCCGATCCTTAAGGGAGCCGATCCGCAGGCTTCCATTGTCGCGGCCCCTTACCCGGTGCTGGAGAAGGGCACTACACCAAAGTTCGGCCAACGGGATTATGCCTTCTCCACCGGTGGGATGGTAGCGATCTCGGCGACGTCCAAGAATGCGGAGCTGGCGGTCAAGCTGCTTGATTATGGCTACAGCGAAGAAGGCAATAAGCTGTTTAACTTCGGAACAGAGGGTGTCAGCTACACGATGGAAGACGGTTATCCGAAATTCACGGATCTGCTGATGAGCAATCCCGACAAGCTGGCCCCTGCACAAGCCATGTCTCTATATATCCGGGGCAATACGATGGGTCCCTTTGTCTCCGATAAACGGGTCTCGGAACAATACCTGAACCTGCCGGAGCAGCAGGCCGCGATACCTATCTGGCAGAAGACGGACATGGCCAAATACCAGATTCCGCTGGTAACTCCAACTCCGGAGGAAAGCGCTGAATATGCCAACATCATGGCGGATGTGAACACGCTGGTCGATGAAATGACACTGAAGATTATCCTTGGAACGGAGCCACTTGAGGCCTATGACAAGTATCTGGAGAAGCTGAATTCCGTCAAGCTCCCGCGTGCCATTGAGATTAAACAGGCCGCACTGGAGCGGTACTTGAAGCGCTAAACTATAGTCAAGCCGGGAGCAGATCGTTGATCGGCTGAAGAGCTGCTCCCGTAAGGAGGAATAGAGAAACCATGTCCAAATTAGCTCCTATGACCGGTGTTCAAACTTCTGTTAACAACAGCTTTAAGCAGCGTTTCCTCCGGGATTTCAAGCTGAACAGACTGCTGTATATCATGATGATTCCGGTCATCCTCTACTATGTCGTATTCCATTATGCACCGATGTATGGCGCGATTATTGCCTTCAAGGATTTCTCGCCGATGAAAGGGATTCTAGGCAGTGACTGGGTAGGACTCCAGCACTTCAGGGATTTCTTCTCCAGCTATTATTTCTGGCGGATTCTGAGTAATACCGTGATTATCAGCGTGTATTCGATTCTGTTCATGTTTCCGGCCCCGATCCTTCTGGCTCTGCTGATCAATGAAGTGAGAAATCAGAGCTTCAAACGGATAGTCCAGACCTTCTCGTATATGCCCTACTTCATTTCACTCGTCGTCATTTGCGGGATGATTACCGATTTCACCAACAGCAACGGGGTTATTAATACACTATTCTCCTGGCTCGGGTATGACGGAACCGCTATGCTGCAGAAGCCCGGCCTGTTCCGCCCGGTCTATATCCTGTCCGAAATCTGGCAAAAGATCGGCTGGGAATCGATTATTTACATTGCCGCCTTGGCCGGTATTGACCAGGAGCAGTATGAAGCCGCCCGGATTGACGGTGCCAGCCGTCTGAAGCAGATGCTGCACATTACCCTGCCGGGAATTCTGCCTACGATCACCATCATGTTCATCCTGCGGATGGGCAATATGCTGAATGTCGGCTTCGAGAAAATCATTCTGCTCTACAATCCTGTAACCTATGAAACAGCTGACGTCATTTCTTCCTTTGTGTACAGAAAAGGCTTGCTGGAATTCGGCTGGAGCTATAGTTCAGCAGTCGGCTTGTTTAACTCGGTTGTGAATCTCATTCTATTGATCTCGGCCAATTACATCAGCCGCAGAGTTAATAAAACCAGCCTTTGGTAGGAGGAAACCGTTATGCATGCCGAAACCGGCCTGAGAAATAAAATCTTTGATTACTCCATTAACACCGTGCTGATTCTACTTGTTATCGTAACGTTATATCCGCTTCTATATGTACTGTTCGCCTCCTTCAGCGATTCCGCGCAGCTGGTTGCGAACAAGGGATTCCTGTGGAAGCCGCTGGGCTTCAGTCTCGAAGCTTACAAGAGCGTGTTTAGCAATCCCGGCATTATCAAGGGTTACGGCAATACACTGTTCATTCTGGTCTTCGGTGTCACCCTTAACATGCTGCTGACCGCAATAGCAGCCTATGTGCTGTCCAGAAGAAATGTTATGTGGAACAGCGCCTTCACCCTGCTGATCGTGTTCACAATGTTCTTCCACGGCGGCCTGATTCCGATGTACCTAATCGTCAAGGGTGTCGGATTGATTGATTCCATCTGGGCAACCATCATACCGTTCGCTGTCAGCACCTTTAACCTGATTATCATGCGCACCGCATTCTCGGCGATTCCCGAGAGCCTGGAGGAATCGGCCAAGATCGACGGCGCTAACCATTTGACGATCCTGTTCCGGATCGTATTGCCTTTGTCCAAGCCGGTTATAGCCGTAATGGTGCTCTATTATGCCGTCGAGAAATGGAATGCGTGGTTCTATGCATCCATCTTTCTGAGGGACAGAGACCTGTTCCCGCTGCAGCTGATACTCCGGGAGATCCTGATCGCCAATTCGACAGACAGCATGTCGGCAGGAGCAAGCTCGGCGGATCAGTTCATGATCGGAGAAACGATTAAATACGCCACCATTATTGTAGCAACGGTGCCCATCCTGTGTGTGTATCCCTTCGTCCAGAAGTATTTCGAGAAGGGTGTAATGATTGGTGCGGTGAAGGGGTAGTCTCAGAATATGCGCAAAAAGCCCGCCACAATGAACACTGCATAAATCGCAGGTGTACATTGTGGCGGGCCTAATGCTGTGTGTATCAAGCTTCCATTATTTCGGCTTATACCCGAAATCCGGGATAGCCGTCCATCTCTTGCGCAGCTCATGCGCTGCCGCTTTGGGCTTGCGTTCCCGGGTGAAGATCCCCTTCTTGTTGCCTTGGACCCGGATAATACCCTGGCCCGTGGCAAAGTCTGCGAAATTCCAGACCTGTTCGCCGACGAAATCTTCAAATTCGTCGAAGATCCCGTGATTGGCCCTGTAGAACTCCACCTGATATTCTTCCGTGAACATGATCGGCTCCACATCATGCAGTCCGGCTACGGTATCTGTTCCGTATTCAGTCATCATCATCGGTTTACCCGGACAACGTTTGGTCCAGGCCTCCAGTTCAAGCCGCAGCTTGCCTTTGGCCGATTCGAGATCGCCTCCGTCCACATACCAGCCATAGTAACGGTTGAAGGCGAGCACATCAATCAGCTCGGAGATCTTATCGTTTAAGGGCGAAGCCTCAATATGTGTCACCAGGGTAACCGGGCGGTGCTGCGGATCTTCATCCCGCATCTGCTCGATCAGCGGCTTGAAGTACTCGTATGCTCCCTCTTCATAGGATGCCGGTTCATTAGCCACATTCCACATCACTACACAGGCATGGTTCTTATCCCGGTTAATCAGCTCCCGGATGACCTGCTGGTGATGCTCAAAGGTTTGGACTTCCTTCCATGTCTCTTTCTTCGTTCCCCCGGATAACATCACCAGGAAATTAAGATCCAGACCTACCGCCGGCGTCTCATCAATGACGACGAAGCCTTCACGGTCGGCCAGCCGCATCACTTCTTCGGCATAAGGATAATGCGCGGTACGGAAGGAGTTGGCTCCCGTCCATTTCATCAGGTTGAAATCCATGATATTCGCTGCTTCATCTAAGCCCCGGCCATGAAACGGGGTATCCTCATGTCTGCCGTAGCCCTTGAAGTAAAAGGGCTGGTTGTTGATCAGGAACTGCCCCTCCCGCACTTCGACTGTCCGCACGCCAAACGGCAGCCCGTAGACATCCAGCACCCGCTCCGCTTCCAGCAGTTCAATCTTCAGGGTATACAGGTAGGCATTCAACGGCTGCCATAGGGTAACGCCGGGAATATCCAGCCGGCCGGAGCTTCCGGTCCCCGAGGAGACTGCGTTCCCCTCTTCATCCAGAACAGTGACCCGGATATCTGCTTCTCCGCTGACATCCACGCTGTAACGGACAATCCCGTTACCGCCGTGATAATCGGTTACGACAGTAATATCCTGCACGAAGGTTTGAGGCGTAGAGTAGATTTTCACCGGCCGCTGCAGTCCTGCAAAGTTGAAGAAATCGAAGTTCGGCTGATTCTTCAGCCTGGTCTTCCCGCCGGGTTCTTCAGTCTCTGTGTATAGACCTACAGGCAATGTCGTGTAATCCACAACATTATTGACGGCAACCGTCAGCCGGTTCGATCCAGTCCGGATATACTCATTAATCACGGCCTCGAAGGGCAGAAATCCGCCGGAATGCTCCATCACAAAGCTTCCATTGATGAATACCTTGGCCTTATGTGTAGCCGAGCCGAAGCGGAGAACAAGACGTTCATTCATGATGGTCCGCGGAAGAATCAGCTCCCGCTCATACCACACCCAGCCGACATGATTGCGGATCTGCGGATTCACGCCAAGATCATTATAGGCAGAGGGAACCGCCATAGGAATCGTATCTGTCAGCTTGGATGCATACCAGTTCTCTTCGAATCCCAAGCCGTGATCCAGCTTGAAATTCCATACCCCGGCCAGATCATACAGACCGCGGGTTTCCGTCATTATTGGATAAAGCACGTGCAGCCCTCCTATCTAATCTCTGTTTTCATTCAGGATTTGGAATCGATGATCTTCTGGATCTTGGTTTGGGCATTCTGGATCGTCGCATCAATGCTTTGACCCGAGAGCATCATTTTATCAAACTCCTCCAGGAGCACTTTCTCAAGCTCTGCATGATAAGGTACCGCTGTGGCTGTCGTAGTAGCTTTGGTATTCTCCAGAACATAGAGCAGGGATTCTTTATCGATCATGTCCGGATTTTTGCTGCCCGCGATGATCCGGTCGACTACATCATTCAGATCGGCTTTTTTCCAGGACGGGATATTCTTCCCTTGCAGAACAATGCCTTCGGTGGAGAACCAGCGGATGAAGGTGTACGCTTCGTCTTTATGCTTGGATTTGCTATAAAGGCTCAGTACGTCACCGCTGACATTCGCAGAGATCGGATCTTCAGCATTCAGCTTGGGAAGCGGAGCAAATACGGTCTTGAAGCTGGCAGGAATCGTGTCTGTCCCTCCGGTTTCCGGAATAAGGAATGAGCCCGTTACCAGCATGCTTGTATCCTGATTGAAATATTGCGGTCTGTAATTCAGCTTCTGGCTGACCACCTCCGAATACGGTGTAGCGGAGCCTTCCGCCTCTCCCTGAAGACGCAGCTCCAGCGACTTACGCATGTAAGGATTATCAATATTGGCGGTCTTTCCGTCATCTGTAGTCAGATTCGAATTAAGCGATTGGCCGAAGTTCTGCACCAGGTATCCATATTGAATCCAGCTGTGAAAATAGGTGCCATACCGGGTTTTATCGCCAGTTGTTTTCGTCATAGCCTTCGCATATTCCATATACTGATCCCAAGTCCAGTCCTTGGGCAGCTCAAGTCCCGCTTCCTTCAGATGGTTCTCATTGATAATAACCAGACCCTGGGAGGACTTGCCGGGCAGTCCATAGACCTTGCCGTCAATTGAGGTATCGGCCGTATATTCATCGGCGAAATTAATTCCGTCTTTAGCCAAATAATCATCCAGCGGTTCGATCATGCCAAGCCCCGCCCGTTGGGACAGATACGTCATATTGCTGAACATGATAATATCCAGATCATCGCCGCCAGCAACGGCCAGATCAAGCTTCTTGTAGAATTCATTGGAGTTGTTATCTTCAGCCGAGGCAAACTCCACTTTGATATTGGGATGCGTCTTTTCGAACTCTGCAATCACTACATCCCAGTTATCCATTTTTTTGGCATACCAGTTGCTCAGCTTAATCGTTACAGGTTCATTCGTTCCTTCTCCGGTACCCGGGGCAGCCCCTTCTTCCGAATTGGCACCGCCGCACCCCGAAATCAGCAAGGATAACAGCGGTACCAGGATGAATAATTTCTTGTTGGCTTTGAACATTGTATAGACCCCCTATAGTGTAATTAGTCTAGCCTTTGACACTTCCCATAGCAACTCCCTCAATCACCTGCTTCTGCCCAATCATGAAGATGATTAATAGAGGTAGAATGGCTGAAACCGCACCTGCCATCATCAAGGAGTAGAACTCGCCGCTGAAATCAGCGAATTTCCGGATACCCAGCTGTAAGGTAAATAAAGAATCAGAACGAAGAAAGATCAGCGGATTCTGATAATCATTCCAGGTCCAGATGAAGCGGAGAATCATATAGGTTGCCAGGGCCGGCTGCACAAGCGGCAGGGCGATCCTGCTAAAGATCGTCCAGTGGCCTGCAGCATCAATCCGGGCGGATTCAATAATCTCATCATGAATGCCGAGGAAAAACTGTCTCAGCAAAAAGGTTCCCAACACACCTGAAGCGGCAAGCAGCACAAGTCCGATATGACTGTCAAACAGTCCAAGCCAGCGGTACATAATAAATTGCGGAACGAGAATGGCTTGGGTTGGAATCATAAAGGTGGCTAAGACAAGCAGGAATAGCATATCCCGTCCTTTAAAAATAACCTTCGAAAATCCATAGGCTGCCATGGCGGAAATAATCAAGGACAGCGCTGTCGACATCAACGTTACCTTCGTACTATTCCAGTAATACAGGGAGAACGGCACGGCTCCAGCCCATACCTGCCTGTAGTTCTCCACCATATTCCATTTCGTTGGAATCCACTGAATCGGATACTTCATGACATCAAGCTCCGGCTTAAAGGATGCGGAGAGCATCCATAAGAAAGGCATAATAAACAGTATCCCTGCAACTCCCATACACAATGTCACAATAACGCGGCTAAGCTTGATCGATCGCATGTTTAAACCTCCTAGTAGTTGACCCATTTCTTTTGTCCGACCCATTGAATCAGGGTCACTAGCAGGATGAGCATCAGCAGAATAATCCCCATCGCGGATGCGTACCCCGACTCCAGGTTAATGAATGCAACCTCGTACAGATAAAATACAATTACCGAGGTCGACCCTGCCGGCCCGCCACCTGTCAACACCATAATCAGATCAAACACCTTGAAGGATCCGACAATCCCTGTAATTAACAGGAAGAAGGAGGTAGGAGATAGTAAAGGTAATGTAATTCTGAAGAATTGCCTCAGCGGTGAAGCTCCGTCCACATCAGCAGCTTCATACAAATCCCGTGAAATATTCTGCAGCCCGGCCAGATAAATCACCATGTTAAAGCCTAGCGAAGTCCACACCATAATAATCATGACCGAGATCAGCGCAAACTTGGGGTCTGCTAACCACAGGGGAGGATTGTCCACACCTATGGATCTAAGAAATCCATTGATCGGGCCATTGTTCGGATGGTACAGCACTCTCCATAATAGGGCTATGGCAACAAAGCTCGAAATGAAGGGCATGAAATAAATAACTTTGAAGAATGTTTTGAAATACGTTGCTTTGTTAATTAGTGCTGCCAGCACCAAAGCCAGAAACATTGCTACCGGGACCACGGCAATCATAATAAGGTTGTTAATCAGCGAACGGTGAAAGGATTCATCCTGCACCAGCCTGGTGTAGTTGTCCAGCCCGACAAAATGAAACCCCTCCAGCCCGGACACAAAATTCCAATCCGAGAAGCTAATCACACCGGATAAGAGAATCGGAATGATCACCAGGGTTGTGGTCAGAATGAGCATGGGTGAAATGAATAAATACCCGGCAATATTGTCATACAAAGCCTGCTTGCGCATTCTGCCTGCCCCCGGCTTCCCGAACCGCTTCATCGTCCCCTCTTTAGGTATAACCTCCACGTTTTCCACCTCGTTTTATTTTTGTATCTTCATTATAAAATCGCCCGTTTTATTGCACATGCAACGAATTTATCTATAGCGAAAAGTTTGTATAGCATTATTTTTTCTGAAATGAAAAAATTATTGGATGAGGTTAACGGCATAATAAAGTACCATGATCTAGTGAAGTTCTGTTACTGGAGGGGGAAATGAATGAAGAAGAACAATAGGCTAAGTCAATTATCCTTCCGGCAAAAGCTTATCCTGACCTCTATCGCCTGCCTGGTTATACCAGCGATCGGGATGCTGTATATAACGATGGTGTATTCGAAGCTTATTATCCGGGAGCATTCTCTGGAAAAAGCTACGCAATCCTTAACGATTGTGCAGTCACAGATCGATGTGATCTTCGAAGAGATGGTATCGGTCTCGAATTTCGTCCACTTTGATCCGGAGATTAAGACCCTGCTGGAGGATGCCAAGACCAATCCGGTTGCCGCAAGAACCTTGACGAGCCGGCTGGAGCAGGTGGCCGGCGATACCCTCGACTTACGCATCACGCTTCTGGACAAGGAAGGACATGCCTATTCCGATTATTCCTTTTACGACTATGATCCGCGTCAATTTATTGAACAGGGCTGGTTCCCAACTCTGGAGAAGCTCACACCGTATGACACTTTATTCATGGGGGCAGAAGCCAATTATCTGACCTCCCTTGAGCCTGAGAAGCCGTTTGTATTCATGACAGCCCGGGCATTAAGAGAGGGGATTGCCGCTCCGCCCTATGCATACCTTATTGTCAGCCGCAGTGAAGCCTCCATTCGTGAGCGGTTTGCTTCATTAGAGGAAGATGTTTATCTGCTGAATGATAAGGAGACGATTCTGTCCAACCGGAACCAGGCCCTGATAGGGTCTGATTTCAATACCCTGTTGCCAATCGATGAGCTAGCGTTCCCGGATATCGTAGAATTTAAGAACGAGAATCAGCTCCTCCTCTCGCTGCCGCTCAAATATGCCAAATGGCGGTTAGTCAGTGTAGCCCCCTATGAACAGCTGACGGAAAGATTGAACGGGATCAACCGGACCGGCTTGTTCATTCAAGCTATTTTTGCGGTCAGCTTTCTGTTCGCACTAACTTATCTGCTGCGGAAATTCACGAAGCCTGTGCTTGTCCTGGGGAAGGTTGCCCGCAGAGTGGAATCCGGGGATATGATGGTCCGCTCCAACATCCGGGGAACCGACGAAATCGGCAGCCTGGGCCTCTCCTTTGATAAAATGCTGGACCGTGTCCAGCTCATGCTGCAGCAGGTGGAAGCCGAGCAGGAATTGAAACGCCAGGCGGAAATTGCGATGCTGCAGGCTCAGATTAATCCTCATTTCCTGTTCAACGTGCTAAGTTCCATCCGGCTAAAGCTGCTGATGAAACAGGATGAGGAGAATGCATTTATCGTCGGCTCCTTATCCTCTATGCTGCGGGCCAGCTTTTCAAGTCAGGATGAATGGGTCTCGGTGGCTTATGAGCTTGAATCCGCCAAGCAATATATGGAGCTCATGCGGTTTACGATGAGATATCCCACCAGCTCTGAAGTCCATGTGAATAAAGATTTGCTGCTGGAGACCGTTCCGCGGTTTATTCTGCAGCCGATTATTGAGAATGCTTATAAGCACGGATTCGTACAAGGCGGGGGCAGGATTATAATTTCCATCACAAAAATCAAATCCATGCTTAACATAAGCGTCGAGGATAACGGAACGGGAATGGATGAACCTACACTGACTGCGTTATTGCAGCATATTAAACAGCAGGAAGTGGAGACAGATCCGGTGAATGTTGCCGGGTCCCCTGAACCTCCGCCCTCTCGCGGGATCGGACTCATTAATGTCTATCAGCGGTTAAAGCTCATCTACGGGGACGGCTTCGACATGAATATTGAGAGCATTCACGGACACCGTACAATCGTACAATTAGCACTGCCTGTGAAGCGGATAGGAGTGGACTAACGTGGTATATAAAGTAGTATTAGCCGATGATCACTATCCTGTACTGGAATATCTGAGCGCCAGTATTCCCTGGGATACCTTAGGACTGGAGTTGTCGGCCTCATGCTCTGACGGCAAACAGGCCTGGGAAGCCTGCCAGCTGCATCAGCCTGATATTCTGCTCACAGATATCGGCATGCCGGCGATGGACGGGCTGGAATTAATCCGGAAGGTCCGGGAGGTGAATCCCCAGCTCCAGGCGATTATCCTGTCCTGCCACGGGGAATTTGAATATGCCCAACAGGCGGTGAAAATGAATGTTGCCGAATATATATTGAAAGAAAGCCTGCAAATTGATCAGGTCATTTCAGTATTGACTGAGGCGGTTTCCCGGCTGGAGATTAAAATGATCTCCCAGAATAATTACCTCCAGATGCAGAAGCTGGTCACACAGAACCACTCTGCAATCCGGACGAGATTTATCCGGATGTTCCTGGAGCAGCCTGTCTGGGATGAGGCTGAATGGTTCGGACAAGCCGCCGCTATGGACATCCGCCTGCAAGAGGGACTGCCCTACCTGCCGGTCCTGGCTATCCCGGAACGCTCCCATGAGCTGGAACGGCGTTTCGGAGGCATTGTGAACATGCAGTTCGTGATAGATAATGTGCTCCAGGAATTTCTTGAGATCGATGGCATTATACAGTTCGCCTTAACCGAACGGCAGTTCATCCTCTTCATCCCCTTTCCGCGTATTCTGATCCGGAATCTTCATGAGGAATTCAGGGATAAATTCCGGCATGTCCAGAAGATGTCGAGGCTGCATCTCCGAATGGGGATTTCATTCTTTTACGGCGAGGCAACGTCAAGTCTGATCGACATCAAGAAGCAGATTCAGGCCTTACTGGATTCACAGGCCCTGCGCTTTTATACGGCTGAGGGAGCCATAATGAAGCTTGAACCTATTCAGACAACTAATGAGGACCTGTTTGTTCATTACGCTGAAATTCTTCAGCAGTTAAGAGACTGTATTCAGAATGAGGATGGTGCGCGGGTTACTGCAGCAGTTACAGAGATCAAGAAGCATATCGGGGACAAGAAATACCCGGTCGAAAGCGTAAAAAGCTGGCTGCTCAAAATGGTAATGGAGCTGGAATTAAAATATACCGTCATGCAAAATTTCGTAAACAATTTCAACAGTGAAATGCATCAGCGCTCCATCCGGGAGCTTGAAACCCTGGATCAGCTAATGGAGTGGCTGGAACAGTTCCTGAAAGACAAGATCTTGATGCTGAGGTCCATGTGGAAGCAAAATGTCCGGAAGGAAGTGGCCGAGGCCAAACGTTATGTCATGAATCATATTGGGGAGAAGGTAGGCATGGATGAGATGGCCCGGCGGCTTGGCCTGAACCCTACCCATTTCAGCCGGTTATTCAAAATCGAGACGGGTCTTACCTATATAGAGTTCGTGACCAAACTAAAAATGGAACGTGCGCAGGAGCTGTTGAATCAGACGAACATCACCATAGTAGATATAGCAGAGCAGTTAGGCTATGACAATGTCAGCTATTTCATTAAGCTCTTCCGTAACTTCTCCGGTATGACTCCGGTAGAATACCGGAAATTGATCTAAGCCCCTCTTTTTGGCAAAGCCAACAATTCTGATTCAATAAGAAACCAAAGGGGTAAATTCATTCCGAAGTTATATTCATTAAATTTTAAGTATCGAAAAGACCTTCAAAGCGGAAGGTCTATTTTTCACGACAATAAAAACTTACTTAAGGAGGACGCCATGCATCGAGTAAACCTGAATCAGGAACGTTTCAACCAGCAGGTCATAGATAATGCCTCCTTTGGAATCGCACTTGTTGGATCAGAAGGTGTGATATTGACTGTTAACCCCGCCATGGAACGGATCTTTGGCTATTCCAAGGCTGAGCTTGACGGAATGAAGCTGCAAGAGCTTTTCAATCCCGATGATGAATTCGGAAATATACATGATCTTAGGGAGCTCATGGGTGACCGGACGGATATACAGCTTGAAACGCGGTTTCTTTCAAAAAAAGGGGATCAGATGTGGGGAATGCTCACTCTCAAGTTTTTCAGCGGAGAGGATCATCCATCGTATTACATTTGTCAAATCGTTGACATCACTAAGCAAAAGGAATCCGAGCAGCGCCTTCAGGAGTCCGTAGAGCGGTACACATCGCTAAAAAAATACAACCATGACTCCGTCATTTCCTTTGGCTTGGACGGCCGGATTATTAACGCCAACAGTATGGCTGAAAAAATAACCGGCTACTCCATCGAGTCTGACCTGATCGGGATGGAACTGGCCCTTCTGATTGGACAGGAGTGTGTCCAGAACATTCTGGACAGATCTCTATATGATGAATCGGTTGATCAGCATATCAACACGCTTTACACCAAAAATGGAGAAGTCATAGAAGTGCTTACCAGTATTGCACCGATTTACGTGAATAATCAAAATATCGGATTCTACCTTATATGCAAAGACATTTCCGAGCAGAGACAGCTGATGCTTGCCAAGGAAGCCGCCGAATCCACAAACAGGGCGAAAAGCGAGTTCCTGGCTATGATGAGCCATGAAATCCGCACTCCGATGAACGGGGTTGTGGGCATGACAGATATCCTGCTCGACACCACGGAGCTTACCGGAGAGCAGCAGAGCTATGTGGAAATTATCCGTAAAAGCGGAGAAACCCTGCTCAATATTATCAATGACATCCTTGATTTGTCCAAAATCGAGGCAGGCCGGACTGAACTGCAGGAGCATACATTTGATCTGCGCAAATGCATCAAGGACAGCTTTGCTGTCATTTCCATAAGTGCTGCCCAAAAGAACCTGGAACTCTCCAGCACCATAAATCATGATGTTCCCGACCATATATACGGCGACAGCGAACGGTTAAAGCAGGTACTTCTGAACCTGCTCGGCAATGCTGTGAAATTCACGCAGAGCGGCAGTATATCGGTAAAAGTGAAGCTTGTCCGGGAAGCTCCGTTCATGTTGGCTTTCACGGTGACAGATACGGGCATTGGAATTAATCCCTCCCGGCTTAACGAGATCTTTGAGCCCTTCGCGCAGATTGACAGTTTTATGTCCCGCCAGCATGAAGGCACCGGTCTTGGCCTTGCTATCAGCCGCAGAATTATCGGTATGATGGGCGGCGAGATCTATGCAGAGAGTGACGGCAAAAGAGGCTCCTCCTTCACCTTCACGATCAAGCCCAAGAAAGCTGAAGACATTTACAGCCAAGAGACTCCCTTGAACAAACTCCCTGCCACACGCGAGGTGAGCATCCTCCTTGCCGAAGACAATTATATTAACCAGCTGGTGATGACCAAGACACTTGAAAAAATAGGTCACAGGATTACTACCGTAACAAACGGGATAGATGCAGTTGAAGCAGCACGCAAAGAGCCGTTTGATCTCATATTAATGGATCTGCATATGCCGATTATGAACGGCTTCGAGGCGGTGAAGAGGATCAGAGAGGAGCTTAAGGAGAAGAGTCCGCCTATCATCGCGGTTACAGCCAATGCGCTGAAGGGGGACCGGGAAAAGTGCCTGGCTGCAGGGATGGACGAATATGTTAGTAAGCCTGTAAAGCGTGAAGTCATTCTGAAGCTTATAAACCAGTTTGTGCAAAAATAGGATATGGATGCGCAGACCTTCACAGAATATACCGGAGGTCTGCTAATGTGTCAAATATCATCGAAGGCAAAGGCAATTATACTGGGAAAACCGCCAACAGGCCTTATTTCCATCTTGCTAGTATGATAAGAAATCAGGATAATATCCTGCACACCCAAACATAATAAAGATGATTTATATATGGAAGGGGTGCTCACAATGTCAAAAGAACGGCTACGGATTGCTGCATTAGGCGGTGTTCACGAGATAGGAAAAAATATGTATTTCCTGCAATATGGGGATGATATCGTGGCTATTGATTGCGGATCCAAATTTCCTGACGAGAGCCTGCTTGGGATCGACTTAATTATTCCGGATGTAGCTTTTTTATTAGAAAATATCGATAAGGTACGGGCACTGGTTGTAACTCACGGACATGAGGACCACATCGGAGGCATCCCTTACCTGCTGAAACAATTAAACATTCCTCTCTACGCCTCCCGCCTGACCCTGGGATTAATCGAGAATAAACTCAAAGAACACGGGCTTCTCCGTCAAACCAGCCTGAACTGCATCAATTCAGACTCGATCCTCACGTTCGGCCAAATCACCACTAGCTTCTTTAATACCAATCACAGTATTCCAGACTGCCTGGGTGTTGTCTTTGATACTCCCGAAGGAACGGTGGTCCACACAGGGGACTTCAAGTTCGATATGACCCCGGTCAACAAGCAATACCCTGATATACATAAAATGGCGGACATCGGTAAAAAAGGTGTCCGGTTTCTGCTCTCGGAGAGCACGAATGCTGAACGCCCCGGATTTACTCCATCCGAACAGCTGGTGGGCGCCCATTTGGAAGAGGCCTTCAAGAAAGCAGAGCGCAGAATCTTTGTCTCCACCTTCGCCTCCAATGTACACAGGCTGCAGCAAATCGTTGATGCCGCTATCCTCACGGGGCGGAAGCTTGCCTTGCTTGGACGGAGTATGGTGAACGTTGTTGCTGTGTCGAGGGAGCTGGGTTACTTGACCATTCCTGAGGGAATGCTGGTCGAACCTGCGGAGGCTGCCAAGCTGCCGCCGCATGAAATAGCTGTCCTGTGTACGGGAAGTCAAGGCGAGCCTATGGCGGCATTATCCCGCTTGGCGAATTCAAGCAACCGGCAGATGGAAATCGGTGCCGGAGATACCGTACTCCTTGCAGCCAATCCGATTCCGGGCAATGAACGCAATGTATCCAGGATTGTAGACAATCTCTATCTCCTCGGCGCACGGGTGATTTATGGATCGCGCAGCGAGCTTCACGTGTCCGGCCACGGCAGCCAGGAGGAATTAAAGCTGATGCTGACCTTAATGAAGCCGGAGTACTTCATTCCGATTCATGGGGAATACCGGATGCTGCATCACCACCGCTTATTGGCCGAAGCTGTCGGGGTACAGGGGGATCATATCTTCCTGCTCAAAAATGGCGAGCTGGTGGAGTCTGCACAAGGGGTTGTCCGCCAATCAGGTAGGGTGACTGCCGGGCAGATTTTTGTGGATGGCCTTGGAATTGGCGACATTGGCAATGTAGTCTTGCGGGACCGGCGCCAATTGTCTGCTGACGGGGTACTGATCACGGTTATTACCCTTAGTCAATCGGATGGACGGCTGTTGAACGAGCCGGATACGATTTCCCGTGGATTCATTTATGTCCGCAATTCAGACAATCTGATGGATGAGATCAATCAGTTGGTCAAGGCAACTCTCCAGAAGATGAGCGAGGCTGACTTAGGTCAGTGGAATATTATTAAGCAGACCCTAAAGGTTACATTAAGCAAATTTCTTTATGAGAAAACGAAACGCCGTCCCATGATCCTTCCGATTATTATTGAAGTATAAAATAACGGCCTGCTTTTGGTGTTCTACCAAAGACAGGCCGTTACCCCTCCTTCAAAGAGTCCTGGAATTCACCTGGATTCGTTTTTGATCTGGTACATGCCCTTTCGGGCAGACGCCTTCATTTCATCCCTTAACCGAACCCACCGTAAGTCCGCCTACGAAATACTTCTGCAGAAAAGAGAAGGCAATCAGGAGCGGAAGTGCGCACAGCATACAAGCTGCAAACAGCACGTTCCACTGGGTCGGATTCTGCTGATCGCCCATGAAGCCGAGCATAGCCAGCGGCAGCGGAGATTGCGACGACTTGGAGATAAACGTCATATTGAAGAAATAATCATTCCAGATCCAGATGCCCTGCGTGATGATCACGGACACCGTAACCGGAATCAGCAGCGGGAATACGACCGTCCAGAACCGGCGGAAGAGTCCCGCACCGTCAATATGGGCTGCTTCCTCTACTTCTTCCGGAACACCGCTGCGGATAAAGCCGGTATACAGGAAGGTGGAGAACGGCAGGCTGCAGGTTACAAACATTAGAATCGGCGTGTACTGCGTGCTGGGAATCCCCAGGCTGTTGATCATTTGCACAATGGGGATCAGCACCATCTGCCCCGGGACAACCAGACCGGCCAGGAAGAAGAGGTACAGGAACTGGCTCCATCTGCTTCTGATCCGCGCCATCGGATAGGATGCCATGGCTGCGAAGACCACTACCAGCAGTACGGAAATGGCCGTCAGCACCACACTGTTCAGGAGAGCAGTCCCAAAATGCATCCGCTCAAAAGCTGTCCGGTAACTGGCAAAGGAAAGCTCATTGAACAAATTCAGCGGATTCGTATTGTTATCCGGAGACCGCAGTGAGGTGGATAACACAATCACCAGCGGAATCAGATTGAGCACCATAATCACGATGACCAGCAGCTGAAGAAGTGTCTTTTTGAGCAAAGCTCCGGGATTGAACGGTTTACGCGTCTTTAAGGCAGGCTCAGGCTGCAGCATTTTACCTGCTGTGGTTCCGCTGTTCATGCTGACACCTCTTTTCTATTCATCAGCAGTACCGAGACGGCAGTAACAGCGATAATCAGGATAAACGAAATAATCCCCAGCGCCGAAGCCTTGCCGAACATCTGCTCCGTGAAGGCCATTTTATAAATTGAATAAATCAGGGTGTTAGTCGAAGTTCCGGGACCGCCATTGGTCATAATGAACGGGAAGTCGAAGGCCTTCAACCCGTTGATCAGACTCAGCGTCGTGTTAATCGTAATCGAGGTGGCAAGCAGCGGAAGCTTCACATAACGCAGCAGCTTCCAGCCGCCGCAGCCGTCAATCCGGCCAGCCTCCAGCAGATCATTCGGAACCGTTTGCAGCCCTGCGAGGAAGATAATCATCGTTGTGCCGACATTCTTCCAGATTTCCACGAAAATGATCGAGTATAGCGCAGATGAATAGCTGCCCAGGAAGTTTAAGTTGTCATTCGGAATGCCCAGCTTATCCAGGAATGTGGCAATCATCCCGCTGTCCGGCATATAGACATAGCTCCAGATGAAGCCGACCACAATTGCACTGAACAACGTTGGAATGTACGAGATCGAGCGGTAGAAGCCCTTCCCCCGGATCTTCATGTTCAGCAGCAGCGCCAGCGCAAGTCCAATCAGGTTGCCCGCTACTACACTGACTACGGTATAAACCAGTGTGTTGCTGATCGAATTACCGAGCGTCCCTCCGTTAAACAAAGCCCTGTAATTATCGAAGCCGATATAATTGAAGGTCTGAGCAAACCCGTTATAGTCCGTCACACTATATTGAAACAGCTTGGTAATCGGAAAGATCCAAAAGGTCAAATAAAAGAGCAGCGCCGGGACTGCGAAAAAATACATCGTTTTTTTCATTACAGTAGATTTCATCTCTGTCTTATCCTCCTGTCCACAATTGTTCCGCCCTCCGGCTGCCAGTTGACGGAGCTGGCGGAACAATGATCAGTTATACCTTATTTGTTCTTCCACAATTCCTTGAACTTCGCATCCATTGCCTCTGTAACCTGCTCCGGAGTGGTCTTGCGTCCGCCGATAATTTCAGCAAATTTAGCTTCCATTTCTTCAGCTACACCTGTCGGCCACATCTGATTGGGGAAGTATACGGACTTTCCGTTATTCAGGTAGGAATCGTTGACTTCCTTGAAGAGTTCATGGTTCAGGGCTACACCTTTATATACACTGATCGAGCTGTTCGCTCCGGTCCAGGCCTTGAACAGGTCAGACTGGCCGTCAAACAGATAATTCATCACTTCTTTGGCGACATCCAGATTCTCCGACTTGGCATTCAATGCGAACCCGGCCGCGGTTGCAGCGGACACGTAAGTCGGCTGTCCTGCTTCATTCGCCGGCAGGGAGAAGAATCCGCGGGTAAAGTCAGCTGCACCTTTGGCCGTTAATGTAGCATAATCCCAGGTTCCGTCAAAAATCATCGCCGATTTGCCGTCAATAAACAGCTGAGCCGCTTGGGCACTTCCAAGTCCGAGTGAATTTTTGACCACATAGCCTTTGTCGTACAATTCCTTCATCTTGGAGATTGTAGCTGCCCATTTCGGATCTGACAGTGATTTCTCACCCGCCTGAAGCTTGGTGTCAAAATCCATTTCATCCGGGTAAACGACATTCGCGGCAATCTGATACATTCCGAACTGCAGGAACCACGGATCTTTATCCGCCAGTGAGATTGGAGTAATACCCGCGTCCTTCAGCTTCTGGCAGGCTTCAAGGAATGAAGGCCAGTCTTGCGGCATTTCCATAATGCCCGCCTGCTTGAACAAGTCCTGATTATAGTAGACCCCCAGGTAATCCAGGCCGCCTGCGATTCCGTAAGGCTTGCCCTCGTAAGACATATCCTCCTTCGCGCCCTGGCTGATGTTATCCCAGAAGGCCAGATCGGACAGGTCGGCCGCATAACCAGCTTTGGCCATATCCAGCACTCCAAGGGATGCATTTCTCGGGAAAACCCAGTAAATATCCGGCCCTTGGCCTGAAGCAAGCTTGGTACGGATAGAAGTGAAATACTGCTCATCCGGAAGCTTCGAGGTTTCCAGCGTCACGTTAGGGAATTTCTCCTTGACGAGCTTAGGCATGATATCGAGTGCAAAATCCTGTCCGTCCGGGGCTTTCGTGCCGGATACCATCATTGTGAGCGTCACCTTCTTGGCGCTGCTGGCGGTATCTGTGGCCGCTGCGGCCGTTGCCTCAGCCTCCGGTGTGGTTGAAGCGTTCCCATTATTGGCCGGCTGATTCCCGTTGTTTCCTGATCCGCAGCCGGCAAGCAGTGTAAGCATTAACGCCAGCAGCAGCGTGCCCGTCCGTTTCTTTGATCGCGTTTTCATTAAATAACCTCCCTATTCTTCTATACCTTCGATTTCCCGGCCGCCCTTCTTCCGGTGGCTGTATTGATATCTTAATCGTGAAAGCGGTATAATTACTTTTGCATTTAAGGTGCACTATTTTACGGTCTTCTACATCGGAGGAAACAAGTATGAAATTTGTCAGTATCAAAACAAAGCTTTTTCTGGCGCTGGTTCTTGTCTCCGTCATTCCGATTGTCATTGTCACGTATAGCTCCTATCAGAGCTATACCGATCTGGTCAACCAGCAGACCTCACTTGTTGCCTCCAACACCGTTCATAATACGGTTCAGGGCATTGAGGACATATTCGGAAATATTGAACGCATCTCGCTGACCATTCAGCAGCAGTCTTCGAGTGCAACCGCATACAGTACAGTAAGTGATGAACTGAAGAAGCTGGCACTTACCAGCGACTCCTACGACATTTTCATTATACAGAACAAGCTGAAGCTGATCTTCGAGAATTTGCTGCTCAGCTATGATTATGTTAACGGAATTTATCTTTTTGCCCCTGACGGCAAAAACATCAGCTACGGCAGCACCGCCGAGCTTCAGGTCGGCTATGTCCCGTTCCAGGATGACTGGTATCAGCAGACCATAGCCAGCAAAGGCCAGCTCTATATCGGAGAACCCGGTGTAAAGCCCTATATTATTAATTCTGAACCTTCACTGGTCTTCTCCCGGGCGCTTTACGATATGAAGACCCAAGAGTTCCTCGGCGTATTCATGCTGGACTGCAGCCTGGACATTTTCAAGGGCCTGAATCAGGATGCCGTACCCAACATGAGCTACTTTGTCCTGGCGAATGACGACGGCAACATTATCTATGACAGTACCGGCAAGAACACCGACACCCGGCTGCCTAGCGCCTTAATCCGCAGAACGGAGGCCATGGCGGGCGATGAGCTGGAATTTTACGACGGAGACATGTTAACTGTGATTCAAAAGCTTCCGGTCTATCACTGGAGTGTCATCGCCAATATCTCGCTAAGCGGGCTGTATGAGAAATACGGGATATCCCGGAAGCTGATCGTTTACATTTCTTTGACCTGCGCCGTTATTTTCATTCTGCTCTCTGTCCTGCTGTCCAACTGGATTACCAAACCGATTACCCGCCTGGCCCGGATCATGCGCAAAAACAAATCACAGAAGTTCATCACTACCGAAATCGAGCCTCAGCGGGTGGACGAAATCGGCTTCCTGTATACGGAATACAACAAGATGATGAAGGACATCGATACCTTTGTCAGGGAAAGCTACCAGAATAAAATCCTGACCATGGACTCGCAGATGAAAGCGCTTGAAGCCCAGATTAATTCACATTTCCTGTACAATACACTTGAATCTATCAACAGTATCGCCGAGATTGAGGAGGTAGACAGCATTGCCGTGATGACCAAATCCCTGGGGGATATGTTCCGTTACAGCATCAAGACCGACAGTGAGCTGGTGCTTGCCCGGGAAGAGCTGCAGCATGTCGATAACTATATGACCATCCAGCAGATCCGCTATGGCAGCAAAATCCGTTATGTCAAAGAAATGGAGCCGGCTGTGCTGGAGGCCAGAATTCTCAAGCTGATTCTTCAGCCTTTGGTGGAAAATGCCGTCTACCACGGATTGGAGAACAAGAAGGGCAGCGGATTGCTTCTGCTCAGAGGCTACCTGGAGCCGGAGAGCGGGCGGATCATCTTTGAAATCCGCGATGACGGGATCGGTATTCCCGCCGAACGGCTGAATGAGATTCAGGAGCTGCTGGAGCTGCAGCCTGAGTTCATGGGACTGGGGCATCGCAGCAGACAGAGCATCGGCATTAAGAATGTGCACTCCCGCATTGCGCTCTATTACGGCTCTGACTTCGGACTGGCGATTACCAGCGAACCTGCGGCGGGTACGGCCATAACCTTGACTCTCCCCTCCAAATAACACTGAAAGTAGGCTGGACCATGTACAAATTCATCATTGTCGACGACGAGCCTTTGATCCGCCAGGGCCTGCTGAAGAAGATCCGCAGCGTAACTGCTGAGCTCAGCTTCTGCGGTGAAGCAGACAACGGCGGGGATGCCCTTGAGCTCGTCCGCACACAGGACCCGCATCTGATCTTCACCGACATGCGGATGCCGGTAATGGACGGCAAATCCCTGCTCCGGCAACTGCAAAGCCAATATCCCGACAAAAAGATTATCGTAATCAGCGGGTACTCTGATTTCGAATATATGCAGGAGGCCATTTCGGCGCGCGTAGTCCATTATCTGCTGAAGCCGTTCAGTAAAGAAGAAATCCTTGATGCCATCTCCAAAGCGGTAACCGCAATCGAAAGTGAGCAGTCCTCCAAGGCGGAGACGCTGAGCATCACCAGAGAAGCTGAGCAGCTCAGTCTGCTTGGAGATATGCATGCCCTGCTGCAATATATTTCCGGGTTCTATCCCGTGGAGCACCCGCCCGTGTTCCGCTCTGCCCCCATGCGGAATCTCATGTCTGCCGGCAGAATGGTCCTGTTAACTCTCTATACACCGGAAGAATTAGCTGCCCAGGAGCCTGCTTTGGAGGGGACCCGCCTGTTTCTTCTGCACCCGCAGAGCAGGAAGGTGGCCTTCTCTCTCCAGCTCTATGACAGTTCACTTCCAGAGACCGAGATCCTGGAACTGGCCGCCTCCGAAGCCCGGAAGCTGATTGCCGGGACAGGACCCCAGGCCTGCATTGGCATCAGCAGTGTAATAAGCACTGTGTCCGGGCTGCAGCAGGCACGCGAGGAATCTATGTCTGCCCTGAACTGCCGGGCCATCGCAGACCAGGGCCAGTATTTCCTCTACCATCCCGGCAGCTACCAGACCACGCCCGTGATGTGGGAAGGCAGCCGGGACCTGATCTTTTTCATTGAATCGGGCAACACCGGAAAGGTCACTGAAGGGGTGCACGAATATTTTGACTATTACCGCGGTCAGCCTGCGGCGACCATTCATCAGCTCAAAGAGAATTGCCGGCATATCATCGCTGAGGTCAAAACGCTGATCGCTGCTTACTTCCCGGCCCAGAACGGACAGCATCCGTCTTCGAGCCTGGAAGCCGTGCTTAGCATCTCGTTCGATGCTGAGGAGATCCGGCTGTACTTCCTTACGGTGCTCACCTCCACTGCGGACTTGCTCAAGGAGCAATCGGTGTACTCTTCGCCAAATGTCATCGACAATGTGAAGGTATATATCTGCAAAAACATAGCTTCACCCGTCACACTTGAGCATCTGTCAGGTCTGTTCTACATCAGCCCGAGCTATCTGAGTTTTCTGTTCAAAGAAAAGACCGGTGAGAATCTGATTGATTATGTCAACAAAGAGCGTATTGAACGCGCCAAGCTGCTGCTGCGCACAAGTGAGGATAAGATTTATAAGATCGCCAAAGCTTTAGGAATCGACAACGCCAAATACTTTTTCCGGCTGTTCAAGAAAATGACGGGACACACACCGGAAGAATACCGGAAGCTGTGTGTAGCCGGAAAGGAGACCGGACCGGATGGATCACCGGGAGCTTGACCAGGAGCTGCGACGCCATAATACCATAGAAGCCAAGCAGCGGCTCACCCGCCGCAACATCGAAGAGTTCGGCGGCCAAGAAATGACCCTGCCGCCCGGAGAACGGGTTCCGCGTCTGCCGGAACACCTCTTCTTCCGCCAGGGTGATTATCATATCAGCAAGCACCACAGATTTGCGGCGATGCCGGAGCATACCCATTCTTTTATCGAGCTTAATTACATGTACTCCGGCCGCTGCCGTCAGAGGATCGGCGGCTCTGACATTGAGCTGACTCAAGGCCAGATCTGCCTGCTCGATACGGATATGCCCCATTCGATATCCATTCTGGATGAGGATGACATTCTGATTAATATTCTGATGCGCAAGGAAACGCTGAGCGCGGCATTTCTGACACGCCTCGGCATTGACGGGAGATTAACTGATTTCCTGGTCAATGCCCAGTCTCCTTCCACCGCACATGACCGTTATCTCCTCTTCCGCTCAGAGCACTGTCTGAACCTTCACCATATTCTCGCCAGTCTTATGTGCGAGTATTTCGATCCCCGTGAGTTCTCGGCGGATATGATCAGCGGCTATATGGTCATCGTATTCACGGAGCTTATGCGGGTACTGAACCAAGATCCTGCCTTAAGCGGGCTTCCGTTGACCAAACGGGCCGATCTGCTGGAGATTCTGCAGTATCTCGAGCGGCACTTCCGTCATTGTTCCCTGAAGGATCTGGCTGCGCACTTTAATTTCAATCCGAATTATCTGGGCAATCTGCTGAAGAAAAGCACCGGCAAAACCTTCGGGGAGCTGGTTCAGGAGCACCGTATGGCTTATGCCGCTCTCCTGCTCACCAGCAGCGGCCGCTCTATCGGAGAGATTGCCGGCGAATGCGGCTATGAAAGCCTGAGCTTTTTCCACAAAAAATTCATTGAGCGCTACGGGTTAACTCCGCTGCTCTACCGCAAGCATAACCAAACAACCTGAGACGCCGCTTGCTGCGGATGCTCAGGTTGTTCGCGCTGCTGCCTTATCCAGTTGCTTCTAAAGCTGATATTTACGGATCAGATAAGCCGGAGTACAGCTCCAGGCATGGCAATAGCTGTTAATCAGATGACTGCCGTAAGGTGAAAAGCTCTTGTCGTTTGGATCATACAGCTCCCAGAACGTATCCGCTCCGTCCTTAATCATCTGCCCCCAGTACTTCTTGATCTCCCTGATGGCTGTCTCCCTCTCGCCTACCTGAATCAGCGCCTCAATGAAGTGATGAACCATATAAGGTGTGGACATCGGAATCGCAGACTTGTCCTCCAGCAGCCTCAGCATGAGCGCCTTCGCCTGCTCCGGTTCCGGAACTTCAGCCAGCACCATCCAGATCTGTGATGCATAGGAGACCTGTCTGTCCCTGCCGCTGATGAAGCAGCCGGATTGGGCGTCCCATAGATGCTCCGCCGCCGCTTGTGTAAGCTCTCCGATTGTCCGCTCCAGCGTAGCCTTACGCTCATCTCCGAGCAAAGCTGCCAGATGCAGCGCGCGCTTCAAATTATAGATTAAGATAGCTTGGGAAGGGGCCTGCTTGTTCAGCTTAGGATGCCAGTCAATAAAGGACCACCAGCTCTCGTCATCAGCAACAATTCCGCGTTCGTCGAGCCGCTCCAGCCCCAGCTCGATCTGCCGGTAAGCAGACGGCCACAGCTCCTCCAGCGTATTCCGGTCACCCGTAGCCAGGAAATAATCGTGAAGCACAGAGACAAAAAAGAGTGAATAATCATAGAGATACGTATCGTCCGCAATGACCTGCGGCTTCATGAACAAATTGGCTGTGATCCTTCCCCGTTCATCCGGATAAGCCGCGAACAGGTACAGACAGCGTTTCACAAGACCGTTGCCTGAGAATGTCTCATAATTGGCGAGCGCCTGCAGCCGCAGGTCACCAAGCCATAGTCTGCGGTCCCGCTTGGGCCCGTCCTCGAACACCTCCTGCATACACTCCTCCAGCGTCTTTACGCTGACTTCATCGATCACCTGCAGCTCCGCGTCCGCAGAGGTGAGCGTGGCGGATAACGCAGAGCGGTCGGCCGAGGTTACAGCTGTACAGCTGATGTCGGCAAAGGATACCTTGTACTTGGGCGAGGTATCCAGAACCTTTAGCTTGAGATACCGGAAGCTGTATCTTCGTTCCAGCTTCAGGGCAGCGGGGAGTACATCCAGATGAATCCGCTCCTCCTGCAGCCAGGAGCTGCTAAGCCATCCGTTGTATTCTGAGAAGGGTTCCGCCATCTCCACCGGCATTTCACCAAGTGTAATCTGCAGATGCAGCGGGGCATCCGGCGGGCTGCCAACGGGAACGATCCGGATGGCCAGAGCTCCGACCAGATGTTCGCCGAAATCCACAATCACCTCTTCACCTTTGCCGAATGACATGCCGGGCAGGTCTTGTGCGTGTTGCACCGCTTCTGCCTGCCAGCCATGGATCAGCTGTTCATTCCTTATCATCCGGACGACCTGCTTCGGCGTACATTCCCGCTGAATAAGCCGGGGCTCCAGCTGCGCGGCAACTGCGGCAAACGCCTCATTTTTACGAATGGATACGGCTTCCTGACGCTGCATAGCTTGTGTCATATTTGTAGTTCCTCCCTAGGGTGAGCTTGTTTCCTCCTCTAGTAAAACGTATTCCAGCCCGTTTGAACATGCAGTGAATACAGCAGATCTTGCTCTTATTACAGTTTGCTTCTCTATTTGGGAACACTATCTGGTACTATCGCTCAGCAGGAAGGGGCACCAGGCTGCTTGCGCATGCCGGGTACCCCTTCCTCATTCTATAAAGTTAGTTCATGGCCATCCGGCACTGGCAATCCGAATACCGGCAGCCCGTCTTCTCCCCATGCCACAGGCTGGACACGGGTATGACGGTTAGGGTCATTCAAGGGATCTCCCTCTATTTCCTTATAATTTCTGGCGTGATAGACGAGCAGGTCCTGCGTTCCATCTGCCGTTACCGTAAAGCTGTTATGTCCCGGACCGTACTGGCCGTTCTCTTCGCTGGTCGTAAAGACCGGGACCGGGGATTTCGTCCATGAGCCGGAATCCAGCAAATTGCTGTCATCCGGCGCGGTAAGCAGGCCCATGCAGTAATGGTGATCGGTCGCGCTGGCCGAATAGGTCAGGTGAACTCTTCCGTTCTTTTTTATAACAGCAGGCCCTTCATTTACACGGTATCCAATCGTCTCCCACTCATATTCCGGCCGGGTCAGCAGGATCTGCTCACCTTCCAGCGTCCATGGATTAGCCATCTTGGAGATAAACAGGCTGGAGTTCCCCTGAACCGAAGGGTCCTCCTGCGCCCATACCAGATACTGCGATCCCGCATGCGCAAAGGTAGTGGCATCCAGCGAGAACGTATCCCATGCGGTATAGATTCTCCCCTTCTCCTCCCAGCTTCCTTCCAGCGGATTGTCAGAAGCATTCTCCAGTACATACAGACGCTGTGCAAAAGGTGCATCATCACTGCCTGCGGAGAAATAGATGTACCACTTCCCGCTGATGTAATGAATTTCCGGCGCCCATACATAACCGCTCATAATACCGGTGGTATACTTCGTCCAGATGACGACAGGCTCGCTGGCTGTAAGTCCGCCGATCGTCCGGGCTCTCCGCAGCTCAATCCGGTCATATTCGGGAACCGAAGCGGTGAAGTAATAATAGCCGTCACTATGCCGGTAAATGCAGGGGTCTGCCCGCTGTAGGACAACCGGGTTGGTGATCATTTCATTCATTATGTAGCTATGTCCGTCCCCGAAGGCCGCCAGCAGCAGGCTGCGTTCTCCGGCAGTAACCGGAAGGACTCCGCCGTGGCGTTTGGTGTTTACACCAAGGTCGAACTCCCTGTCTGCAAGCACGCGGAAATCGCCGCTGCTAAGGTCAGACGTTAACAAGGGAAGATATCCCTTTCCTTCCGCATAACGGTCCACAATCAGGCACCATTCCCCGCGGCCGTTCAGCTTATAAATCTCCGGGCCTTCCACGCCCATAATGGCCTCCAGAACCGGCGCATCCACAAAGCTGAAGGCGTCTTTATCCAGCGACGCACCTTGCTCCACCCGGATATTCTTAGTTGTCTCATCCTTCGAGAAACGGTAGTACCTCCCGCCAGCAGCGATAATTGTCGTATCAATGATATGATTGTCGCGCTCAATGTACTTCTCTGCTGCCGTAAATTCCCGGAAATTCTTCGTGCGCGCGCTGTATATTTTATGCTTCCGTTCACTCTCATGCGGCTCCTGAGTAGCCGAAGCCCAGAATACCAGGAATTCATCCGCAGCCTCATCGTAAATCGCCTCAGGAGCCCATACACATCCGGCGCCCTCCACACCGACCGTGACTGCCCACGGCTGTGACCAGTTCACCAGATCTGCAGATTCCCAGACGATAATATCGCGGCTGCCGGCCTCCACGGCTGCACCCCAGCCCTTGCCGCTGGCAATGCGCAGATCGGTGGCAATCAGATAGAATTTGCTTTCCTTCGGCGAACGGATGATAAAGGGATCTCTGGCTCCCTTTTCCCCGAGCTCCGAGCGCAGAACAGGCAGACCCGCGTTCAGATCCTTAAAGTGCAGGCCGTCCTCACTGTAGGAGAAATAGACCTGTTCGCCATCCGGCTGCTCCCCGATGAAATGAACTAAGAGATAACCGGTGTATGCGGGTATAGATTGAGACAAGCTAAGCCCTCCTTAGGGAATTATTATACCGAACAAATCTTCCAGTCCGGCTTCGTGTTATTTAGTTAACACAAACATTAATCTATTTACTATTATATTAATATTATAGTTAGGGAACATAGATAGAGTCAATGCTGTTTCTGCTGAAATTCACCTGAGAAAAAAAGCCGCTGAACGGATTCAGCGGCTTCATTACCTTTTACATGGCTGCAATGTCTGCCGCCTAATGATAGCTGGGCAATAAAAATCAACCTGCTGGATCTCTCACGTTTACGGGATCACCGCTTTGATCTTCACCCGGGGCCAGTCGGGCTCCATCCTTGTTCAAGTAAGGTACACTGCGCCTATCCACTCAAAATTACAGCTTCGTTTCACCAGCCGGTTGCGCCTGAGACTGGTTACAGCCTTGCCTTCGCCATCAAAGCCCACAAAATTTGTTCATTTATTGTTCAGTTAAGACGTTTACACTATGCTCGAGGGAGGCATCTAACCTTGGGAAAAAAGCGAGCAGAAGAAAAACGGAAATGTGAGTGAGGTAGCTGCACTAACAACCATTACGCCAAAGGAATGTGCAAGCAACATTATTGGAAGGACTCTCGGTTTTTTATTACAACTATCTCCATTTATAGCATATATATGTTTATTTTCCCGGTTAAGGATGTATTGAATCACGCCTATTGGATGGCCGGCGGATTATATAATCTCCCGGCTGTCTGGTTTTATTTTATACGGGAAAATGGTTTACGAGCGAAAAAAACCTCCCGTTTTACCCGATTGATCTCCTTTCAGCCATGTAGAGCTCCGGAAAGTTATCACAGATGTTATCAACATGCTCACTTACTCAATGGAAGGCAAACCTCTGCAGTTAAGAATAACTATCTCTTCAAAACTCTCACACGTATATGCAGATGAAAAAAGATTATCCCAATTTCTATTTAATTTGCTGCATAACGCAATTAAGTATTCGGAGCAAGGAGAGATTATTATTGAAGCCTCTAGGGTTAAACAACGCCGCAACATTAGCCAAGATAAAGGATCTGCTGAAGTGGTCCGTGCAGGATCGTCCGGGCCTCTCTATGAGATGGCAAGACCCAATATTCTAATTGTGGACGAGGATCCGGTGAACCTGAAAGTGTTGGCTAATACTCTCTATGAAGAAAATTACAGATTAACTGCGGTCTCCAGTGCCGATGAAGCCCTTGAACTGATCCGCTCTGCTTCCTGGGATTTGTTAATTGCCGATGTGAAAATGCCGCAAATGTCAGGACATGAGCTTACCAAGCAGGTCAGACAACATTTTGATATTACGGAGCTGCCGATACTCTTGTTAATTACCCATTCGATTTCAGAAGAGTCATATACAGAATTCTTACATGGAGCCAATGACTATGTAACCAAACCTGTTGAAAGATTAGAGCTGAAGTACAGAGTGCAGGCATTAATTTCGTTGAAACAATCGATTGACCAAAGTCTGCGGATGGAAACAGCCTACTTGCAGGCCCAGATCAAACCGCATTTCTTATTCAACACCATCAACTCCATTATGGCCCTGAGTGAATTTGATATGGAACAGATGCGTAATGTAGCGGGTGCATTTGCAGATTACTTGCGGTATAGCGTTGATTTCATTAATACGAATCAGCTGGTGGATCTGGAGAATGAAATTTCCCTGGTGAAATCCTATATATTCATTGAGCAAGTTCGTTTTGGAGACAGGTTAACTGTGGTGTGGGAGATCCAGCCCGCTCTCCGTTTCAAGCTTCCTCCGCTGTCCATCCAGCCGCTCGTTGAGAATGCAGTAAGACATGGATTGCTGAGCCGGGCGAAGGGCGGCGAACTGGTGGTGCGCATATATCAGGCGGAAGCTGGCGCCTGTGTAGAGATTATAGATAATGGCAAAGGGATTCCGGCTGCCGAGATTGAGAACCTCCTAAGCCTTACCCGGCATAACACCGGGGGAATCGGCTTAAGGAATACCAACCGCCGCTTGGTTCAGCGGTATGGCCAGGGTCTTCTTATCCAGAGTGAACCGGGCAGGGGCACGACAGTATCGTTCATGATTCCTCTTGATAATCATCCGGTATCTTAGTTCCAAACGGATTTCACCACCTCATAAATCACGTCTAATGTCCGTGCATCTGGGCATTACTCCCGATACCTCGGTTACGCGGGGGCAGTGGCTGAGTCTAAGCAAAATGGACAAGCTCAAACCATGAAGCTGCCGCTCATAGAATTCGGGCCGGAATGTATTTATTGCACCTTCAAGTGGTTAAGATGATCCGCAATCCGGTTAAGCTCATCGGCAAGCGCCGCCAGGGAAGCAACAAGCAGCTGCTGTCTGTCCGGCTTCTTCGGCTCGGCGCTGATTTTCTCCATTGGCGGAGGAGGTTGCAACTCCTTCTTGTCCTCTTTGCCATACATCGGAAAGCCGTCTTCAATCAGCAGACGAACAATGGTACTAAGATGGTAACGCTCTGCACGCAGTTCACTGATCCGCTTCAGTAGTTTCAAAGTTTCATAAGGGTAAAGCACCTGGTCTCCCTGACGGGTCGCGGCTACAAAATAAGAGAAATACTCTAGCCATCTCTTCACTGTGGTCGGAGGTAATTTCGATATCGTGATCAATTCCAGCTGCGTGTAATGGCGAACCATAACATCTCTCCTCTTTCTAGTGGACTTATATATTTTGATGGTATTCACGTTCCACGAAATAAATGTATAAAATCACCTATTTGCTGGCCAACTGCCTGCGAGGGCAGTTGGCCGTAGATCCATCCGGCTATTGTCCTCGATCCTGCCTTGACCGGTCTCCAGAAACTTGCCGTAATATTTGAGCGCTTCTTCATGAAGTGCGTGATACATATATTGCTCTCCAGCGTTGGCCCCCCTCCGCCAAATACTCATGTACCGGGCCGATCCACTGGATATTGCAGTCCCGCCGGACCCGCCGGTTTCGCTGGAGGCTTGAGGTTACCCTTCCCTCACTGTTCAGTTCCTTGAACAACCGATCCATTCAAAGTCATAAATGACTGCACCATACTCTGCTGCAATTTCCTTCGTGCGGTCTGTCGAGCCAGTATCGACAATGACGATTTCATCCGCGTTATCCCGCACCGATTCCAGCCCAGCAGACGACGGGCTTTGGTGCTGTCGAGCTGCAGTTCTCCGGCCTCGTGCGGTAAGCCTGTGTTACGAGCTCGGAGCATGCCTTGCTGGCCAAGTAGGGATCATACCCGCCCAGCCGGTCCGTTTCGCGGTATCCCCATATCCATTCGAGATTGTCGTAGCATTTATCCGTAGTGATGTTGACGACAGCTTTGATCCGGCTGCCGGAATCCACGCTGCTGCAGACCGCCTCGAGCAGATTTACCGTCCCCATCACATTGACTTCGAAAGTGTCTGCGGGAATTTGATAGGAGGTCCGGACCAGGGGCTGGGCAGCCAGATGGAACACAATCTCAGGTGCTGCTTCCCGCAGCGCTGCATCCAGGCGGTGCCGGTTCCGCACATCCCCCCATGTAGCAATGCCATCCCCATAGGTCAGCATGAACGGCTTGTTCCCGGTATATTTCTGGACTTGCCGGATACGCCCCCCGGTCATCGCCTCCTTGCCTGTCTCCGCAAGTGTCACCTTCCAATTGCGCGTCTGGCGGTTATGGCGGGTAATCTGGTTGCCGTTTCCGTAATCAAACGAAATATCGGAGTTCTGCAAATAGAAGTCCGCAAAATATTTCTTGATGTCATGCCCTTTGTACCCCAGACAAATGACGAAATCATCAAACCCGTAGCTGGCATAATGCTCCATAATATGCACAAGAATGGGCCGGTCGCCGATCTCGATCATCGGCTTGGGCTTCAACTCGGTCTCCTCGCTGATCCGGGTACCATAACCGCCCGCCAGAATAACGACCTTCATTCCTTGCTCTCCTCCTTTCCCTTGAGCAGGCCAAGTATCACCTGCGCGGTGTAGCTAAGCATCTCAGTGTTTAAACCGGGAAATACCCCTAACCAGAAGGTATCGTTCATAATCCTGTCCGTGTTGGTCAGGGGAGCGGCGATACGGTGAACCACACCCGCATAAGCCGGCTGCTTCAGCAGGTTACCGGCAAACAGCAGACGTGTGCCAATCCGCGCTTCCTCCAGGCTCCGCACCAGCTCATTGCGCGAAATAGGCGCTCCTTCCCTCACAGTGACCGGGAAGCCGAACCAGCTTGGCTCGCTCCCGGGCGTCGCTACCGGCAGAATCAGCCATTCTTCTGCAGGCTTCAGAGCAGCCTTCAGGAACTCAAAGTTATGCTTGCGGGCTGCGGTGAACCCCTCCAGCTTCTTAAGCTGAGCTACCCCGATGGCCGCCTGCATGTCAGTCGCCTTCAGGTTGTAGCCGATATGACTGTAGGTATATTTATGGTCGTAGCCCGGAGGAAGCTCGCCTTTGGTCCAGTCATAGCGTTTACCGCAAGTATTGTCGGTTCCTGGCGTGCACCAGCAATCCCTGCCCCAATCGCGCAGCGATTCAACAATTTTTTTGAGCCGGGCGTTCGATGTCAGTACCGCGCCGCCTTCACCCATCGTCAGATGATGCGCCGGGAAAAAACTGACCGTTGCCAAATCGCCGAAGGAGCCGGCGGGCTCCCCTCATATAGCGACCCTACAGAGTCGCAGGTATCCTCGATCAGCCACAGGCCGTGGCGGTCAGCAAAGGATTGGATGAAGCCCAGGTCAAACGGATTGCCCAGGGTATGCGCGACAATAATCGCTTTGGTTCTGGGACTCAGCGCGGCGTCCAGCTGTGTTACATCGATGTTATAGGTAGGGATGTCTACATCGACAAATACGGGAACCAGACCGTGCTGGATTAACGGATTCACGGTAGTCGGAAACCCCGCGGCGACCGTAATCACTTCATCACCAGGCAGCAGCCGGCGCTTCCCGAGCAGCGGCGAAGTAAGCGCGGCGACCGCCAGCAGATTGGCACTGGAGCCGGAGTTAACGAGCAGCGCATACTTCCTCCCCATAAGCCCGGCGAAGCGTTCCTCAAACTCCGAGGTGTATCGTCCCGCGGTCAAATGAAAATCAAGAGAAGCATCGATCAGGCTGACCAGCTCCTCCTCATCGAACACCTTGCCGCTGACGGGAACATAATCGCGCCCCGGCACGAACGGTCGTTCCGGCCACCGGCTGCGGTAATAATCGGCGGATAGCTTAATGATTTGTTCACGGAATATAGAAGCCTGGCTGGTCAAACAAATCCCTCCTTCGTGTTCGGCCCTCTCCGTTTAATGGATTTGGTGGACTTGGTAAAGGATATATATGCGGCAGGAAACACGAATAGGAATGGAATTTAGCTAATCAAATATAATTCTGGTGGCATAAATTACATTATATGTTTATTTCGCCTTTAGAGATGAATATGATTGACATAATAATCCATTTCATTTTGACGCGCTCTATCTGTCAGAGGTTTCCTTCGGCCACGGATTATAAAGATAAAGTCGCGCAGCTAACCCCATCGTGAACGATGGGGTTAGCTGCGCCATAGATCTCTATAGACTTGCTTCGTTTCAGGCAGAGTGAAGCCTTCTTAGGAAGCACTGTAGACATGAATGTTGTACGTTTTGCAACTTTGATTCATAGATAGCCAGGTATTCTGGTGGATTGTTGTATGAAATACAAGAATAATCCTGCTAAGTCGCTTGAAAAAGGTGCAATCATGCCTTTTGTACAACAATTTTGGATTTGGGCCGATAGGATGAAGGAAATGTTGTATTATGTACAGGATTTCATAAAAATTTCTAATGCTTTGCCCCGGAAAGCGGCAGTTAGCATTTAACCGATGTACTGAAGTCCTTACCAAACGATTCATCAGTTGCGCCAAACATTTTTTGAACGGACATCCAGCTTGTACATCCCAAAACCGACATGAGTTTAGAATGGCATCATTAATATCGAAGCTGCCGAGAAACGAAAGTGCCTGTATGGTTTCCAGCTCCTACTAAGTCCATGAGTGTTTTGACATGGTTACTCCTTTGCCGGCTGCGTTTGTACTGCATAAAGGAACTTGCTCCCCAAACCCATTTTTATTACATTTCACACCTTTGGGAAATAAGCTGGTCAAATAACTTTTTCTTGTCTTTGGACCCTTTTATGGTAATCCATACTTGTATAGAATATTATGGTAAAAGAAAAAGCACCCCACTGGGGCGCTTTAACATGCACATAGTAATAACAAATTAAAGGAGAATGTAATGGCCAAAAAAACAAAGCTCACATTAATTATACTTATCTTCTTCATAGTGATTATCGTTTTAAATAGTATGAAAAGCAGCACTACTGCAATTGTACATATTGCGGAAATCGGCAAACATAATATTACTGTAACCATGGAGTGGGGAGAAAAAACAGATATAAAAGCGCCTTCTAAATTTGATACTAGTGAATTTAATACAACCTCTCACTATTTAGTTGTATACTACTCAAATATTTTTCAAAAAAACATTTTAAATGAAATTGAGGAAACCAAAAAACGAATTAGGGATTCTCAAATGATTCCAGCCTGAACTTTATCCGAACCTGCCACAAAGCAAGGAATCGCGAATGCAAACGTACTGCCCTGTTCGCTGGTATCCTTAAGCCATACTTTGCCGTTCATTAGCTCAGCCAGCTGCTTACAGATGGAGAGCCCCAGTCCGGCTCCGCTATAGCTTCCCGGTGAACGTCTTTCATGAATTTGCGAGAAGGAGCGGAACAGGTTGGCTTTCTGTTCTACAGGCAGTCCAATGCCGGTATCCCTAACTTCAACGGAGAAGGTGATCCGGTCTTCCGCAACGGCCTCAGTTTGCACAATTAGGCATACCTCACCCTGCTCAGTAAATTTAAGCGCATTGCCCACCAGATTGGCAATGCAGAACGTATTCGCCGGGATTAGCTTGCTCGCAGTATCCATGACCTTCGCAGCCTACTGAATAGCTTCACTCTTATATAATCATTTTCATCAGGGTCAGTAACTGCTCCATATTAACGGGCTTGCTTAAATATTCAGTCGCCCCTGCCTCCAGAATTCTGGTTCTGTCTTCCTGCATCGCCTTTGCAGTCAATGCGATGACCGGCGTCTCCTGTCTCAACGGCATTTGTCTAATCCATTTGATCGTATCATAGCCATTCATCACAGGCATGATGATATCCATCAGAATCATATCAACAGCTGCTCCGGTCTGCAGGTACTCCACGGCCTCTTGGCCGTTAGTGGCCTTGGTTACGTTCAAACCATTTTTCTCCAGAATTTTCGTTAGCGCAAATAAATTCCTTTCATCATCATCTACGATCAGAACTTCTTTATCGGCCAACAGGGAGTAGTCGTTATAATATCCGGTCCCGGCTGCGGCAACCAGTTCATCCGGGGTTTCCGCCGGCTTTTCCGGCAGCGGATGCTGTTCTTCATAGACAGTAGCATGCCTGGCAGGCGGCAGATAGACGTTAAAGGTGCTGCCTGCCCCCTTTTCGCTAACCAGACTGATCTTGCCTCCAAGTAATGACACCAGTTGTTTGGTAATTGACAGCCCCAGTCCGGTGCCTCCATATTCACGCTCCGTATGCCCATCCGCCTGCTGAAAAGCATCAAAGATCAAGGCTTGTTTATTCTCAGAGATACCTATGCCTGTATCTGTAACACTAAACCGGATATAATGGCTGTCTTGTGCATCTTCGAATGGCTCAAGCTCATCTATGGAAGCTATACCAATTCTGAACGTAACCGAACCTTGCATTGTAAACTTAAACGCATTGGATAACAAGTTGCTCAGAATTTGCCGTAATCGCTGAGCATCGGTATAGATGATTTCCGGCACCCCTTCCTCCAGGTGCACATGGAAAGGAAGCTCTTTTTTCCGCGATAGCTGCCCGAAGCTTTGAAGTACCATTTCAGGAATTTCAGTGATATTAACCGCTTCAATCTCGATATTCATCTTCCCGGCTTCCACTTTGGACAGGTCAAGAATATCATCAATCAGAGCCAGCAAATCCTGTCCTGCAGAATGAATGGCATGCGAGAATTCAACCTCCTCGTCTCCAAGGCGCTCTGACTGGTTCTCCATTAGAAATTCAGACAGCAGCAAGATCCCGTTCAGTGGAGTTCTAAGCTCATGTGACATATTTGCCAAAAACTCAGATTTATATTGTGTGCTTTGCTGCAGAATCTTAGCATACTGGGTGAGCTCTTCCTGGGCTTGCTCCGCTTCCAGCGTTTTTTGCTCAGCCAGGACCTGCTTCTCTTCCAGCTTCTTGTTGGTGGCGTGCAGAATTTCTGTCTGGATATGAAGTTCTTCAGACTGTGTCTGAAGCTCTTCTGTATATACTTGGAGCTCCTCGTTCAAGCTTTGTGATTCTTTCAGCAATCCGTCGATCTTCATACTGCTCAGAGCACCATTGAGAGCTGCACCGAAATGCCCGGAGGTCGACTCCAGAAAGAGAATATGCAGACTGGATAAAGGCTTGAAAGATGCTATCTCCACAACGGCAAGCACTTCTCCCAGGAAGCTGACAGGGATTAGAACCAGTGACTGCGGCGAAGCAGCACCAAGTCCTGAGCGGATATGGATGTAGGGCTCCGGCAAGTGATCTACATGAATCAGCCTGCCCTCTTTCGCACATTGCCCTACCAGTCCTTCTCCGAAATTGACTTGCTCGTGATCGCTACCCACAGCAGTACCCGCAAATACCGATACTCTTGTTAAAAAATCCTGGCCGTTGTCCTGCGTGCGGACATACAGGGTTGCATAGGGGTAATCCATAATTTTGGCAAGCTTACTTAGATAAACATCTCCCAGTAATGCGGTCTGCGTAATGCCCTGATATTCTGACAGCATCTCCTTCTCCTGCTGCTGCAGCCTCAGCCGTTCTTGCTGATTATCCAGCAACAGATTAACGGCTTGTCCCAGGTCACTGATTTCATCATTGCTGGTAATTGAAATCCGTGTGCTCAAATTCTCAACTTTCACCAGATCTGTAAGTGTGCCTGTGATTTGGGAAGCCGTACGCGAGATGGAACGGGCGATGACCACAGATGCAGAAACTGCTGCTGCTGCGATCAGGAACCAGACGATATACAGCAATTCCAACAGCACTGTATTCCGGTCTGCCTGGTTTGTTATTAACCGATTGGTATTCTCATTCCTGTTGTCACGGAACGCACTGATCTGATTACGGATATGATCCATTTGATCGATGCTGGAATTTGTCTTGAAGAATTGCCCGACTTGACCGTCCTCTCCCGCTTTCTTTAATTGAATGACATGCTGGGCGGATAGCTCAATCCACTGCTCTATATTGTTCTTGATGCTCTGAAGCCGGCTTTGCTGTACAGAATCCATAGCATTTAATATAGATAATTCATCAAAATTAGTTTCCCACGCAGCCAGCCCCTGGCGGAAGGGCTCCAAAAATTTATCATCACCTGTAATGACATATCCACGCTGGTCTGTTTCCATATCCAGTATATTTTTCTCGATTTGATTAGTCAGGCTGGTAATTTGCCGATCCTGATGTGTAATGAAATTGGTTTCTTGCTGCAGGGAATTTATTCTCCAGTGGATGACGATTACAAATGCCAGCAGGCAGACAATAATCAAAATCGTTAAAGAAAGAATTTTCTGTTTAATCGTAAAACGAAATTTCTTCACGAATGTCCTCCATCCTCAATTGACCCAAGTATAAGTCGGTTAGCCTGTTAAGTTTACACTTTTGTCAGAAGTTAATATAGTTCTTTTCTCTCATGGTTTTGCATCACTTATCAATTCCATTCCCCGGAATGGCATGATACATTATACGAATAGGAAGAACAATATGAAATTCACTTGTAATGGAGAATAGAATGAGAAATTTCACGAATGATACCGCCCGTAAAATTTTAGCCAATGAAATTAGCGTAGAAACATTATTACAACAGTATCCGGAGTATCAGGCGGAGGTCCTGCAAGAACTAAGTATACTGAAAAGCACCAGAAATTCTAATCTGATTCCTGCCATTCTTGATAAATATACGGCAAGTGCAAAGATGGCCAATCATAAAATTTCCAAAAGCGGCTTCAATGAAAAAACGCTAAATGCCTTTCTGCCTAATGTGATTAAGGCCCGGTTTGCCATTCATCTGCTGGAGCAGTTAAATATAACAGCTTCTTCAAAAACTCCTGCCGGAAATGTAAAGTTCAACCTCTGGGACGGCATGATCTTACAAAAGCTTTTATTCAAAAAGGGGCTTGAACGAAAGCCTGTTTCTCTGGGCCTGTTCAGGCTGTGTTGGCGGATTCTCCTGAATAAAAAGATACTAATGCCCCTCGTCAATAAAAAAGGCATCTATTGTTTCTACTCAAAACCTTTAATTAGCGAACTCTCAAGCTTGATAGGCGATAAAAAATGTCTTGAAATAGCTGCAGGCGACGGTACGTTAACCAAGTTTTTGAACGAAAAAAACATCAACTGCACAGCAACAGACGACTATAGCTGGAAGCACTATATCGATTACCCCGGCTTCGTGGAACAGGCAGATGCCAAAGCTGCCCTTCATCAATACAGCCCGGAAGTAGTACTCTGCTCTTGGCCGGTACCTAAAAACCCGTATGAAAAACATGTATTTAAAACCGGCTCGGTTGACTTATATATCGTTCTTGGCACAAAGGATCCTGCGGTGACTGGAGATTTCGACGCTTATTACAGCGCTGATAAGTTCACAATGGAGCTCAGCGAGCGATTGTCCTCCCTCCTGTTACCCCCTTCGTCTGAAAATGCTGTTTATATTTTCAGACGAAAACCTGTTTCTTCCTAATCCCATTCCAGGGAACAATGCCGCTATCCGCACCCTCACTTGCCTGTTTCCCCGGACTTGATATCAACAGCACCTTTAGCAGCTGCCTTGATGTCAGGTCCCTCCTTTCACCTCCACAACTTAGGTCCGGAATGTCCAGAATGTCCGGCAAATCCGATATTCTTCTGTTATCCATCATATTTATGAGCGCTTGCCATATAAATTAATCAAACAGTTACACGGGTGTTCCAAAAGGGAGTATTGCCCGCCTCACCCGCTCAGGAAAAAAATGAAGTGTTGGAAATCCTCGACACCGAACAAAATGATGTTCTTTTTACGGGGGAACGTGTCGTCATTAACGATGTGGTCAAAAAGAATTACGGAGATGTGCTGGAAGAGCATCTGAACAGATACAGATTAGCCCAAAAATACGTCAAGGATAAACGGGTGCTGGACGCCGCCTGCGGAGCGGGGTATGGCTCCAAAATGCTGCAGGCGGCCGGGGCCAGCCATGTACTTGGCGTAGATATCGATGAAGCCAGCTTGTCAAATGCGCGCAAAACTTATGGTCATGATCAGATTGATTATGCCTACGGCAATGTAAACAAGCTTGAACTGGAGGACAAAAGCTTTGATGTCGTTGTTTCCTTTGAGACCATTGAGCATATAGATGACGGCAGTGTATGGATTAAAGAATCCTCCAGGCTTTTAAAAGATGACGGGATCTTTATTGTCTCCACACCTAACCGCAGCATTGCGAACCCTTCCGCTTATTTTGTGGAGCAGCCAAGAAATCATTACCACAAATATGAATATACGATTGTCGAGCTTGTGGGAGAACTCCTGAAGGAATATGATATCCTGGAGCTATACGGGCAAACCTTCACTACGGACTATGTTGCCTTCCAAACCCAGATTATCAGAAAAGCTAGAAATTTGGGCGCAGCAAGTACGCCTTATACCAATCCTGTCATTAGCGGCTACGAGCTAGTGGCTCTGGGAGAAGTAAAAGATATGAATCCTTTGTACGTGGTGGCCGTGTGCCGAAAAAAATGCGTTGCCCCCATGGACAAATAACATGGTAGGAACAACAACAGGACCGGCCCCAGCGGCCGGTCCTGTTATTGTTCTGTATCTTGTTTCACAACTAATCACGCTTGCCGGGAACGGATTCGTGAACGGGGCAGCCTTGATGTCTGGTCCTTACAGTCCAGACATGTTCCCTCCCGGAATGAGCTTCTGCAGCCTAACCAGAATGGCCGCTGCCTGCTCACGCACCAGAACCTGCTTCGGCTCGAAGCGGCCGCCGCTGCCGGTCATAACTCCGTATTCATTGACGGCTTGAATTGCCTGGCGGCTGGCCGGAGTCAGGCCTGCAACATCAGCTAAGCCCATACGTTCAGGACTACCGTACGTGGTCAGCTGTGCAGCTTGGACAACCATGACCGCCGCTTCTTCCCGCGTAATGCCGCGGTCCGGCTCAAACTTGCCCGAAGAGGAGCTAAGGATGCCGAGCTCCACAGCCTTGGCAACCGTACCGCTATACCATTTGCCTGCCGGTACATCGGTGAATTCGGAGACCGTCTTCCCGTCAGGGAACTCATGCAGCAGCCGCAGCAGCAGGGTCAGAAATTCGGCCCGGGTCAGCTTTTGCTTCGGTGCAAGCACATTCCCGCTGGCACTCACGCCCTGAATATACCCACTGCTCAGCGCCATAGCAATATCCCCCCTTGCCCAGGCGGCAATTTTACCGGCATCGGTAAATCTGGCCAGCTCAGGGGAAGCAATATGCAGCGCAAACGTACGCTTGGCTAACGCCGGAGTGCCATCTTTCCGGTATTTGGTAATCTGCACAGGATAGACACCTGGCTTCATTCCGGTAAAGGACACCTTTCCGGCGCTGTCGGCGACTACGCTGGTCCCTTGAAGAGTTACCGTCACCCCAAAGGCCGGAAGTCCGCCTAGCTGGCTGCTCGATCTGGTGATCCGCAGCGAAAACGGTGTATTGGCAGTAGCAGAACTTCCGCTCTGCTGGCCATACTGGTCCTTCCATTCCACCGTTATCCGGTCTAGCAGCTCCGTGTCATCGGCATAGTACACCAGCAATTGGTCGCCGTCTCCAACGGTAAGCCTGGATGAAATGTTCTCAGGAAAAAGCCAGGCGCTTCCCCCGCTGTAAACGGCAATTTTCCATTCTCCGCGTCCGTTGTACCGTCCGTTCTGAATTCCTTCAATAGCTGTGAAGGCCGGCTTGGCGGCATCTGCATTCAGCTTATAAGCAAGACCCTTCGACTGTAAAAAAGCGGCGGCCGTCTTCACCGCATCACCGCCCGTTATCCGTCCGCCGGCAAGCGTACCGCCGGGGCCTTCAATCTGGATCACTGCCCGCTCAGGTCCGGTATGATGCAGTCCGCTGTACAGAAGTCCTGCCTGTTCCGCCAAAAGCTTGTATGAGGTCAGGGCAAGATAGCTGTTCACCGTGGCTGAAAGGTCACTTGAGCCGCCCGCCATTTGCGCAAAGCCGCCGCCTGGGAGCTGCGCAGACAGCAAATGGTCCAGCAGCGATGACCCGCCTTCTTGCGCAAAGTCTGCCGCATCCATTCCCAGGGAGGATAGAGCAATAATCACTTGCGCCGTGGTCTCAGTCTTGCCGTCCAACCCGCCGTCCGGCTGCTGCTTGTCCCTCAGCCACTGCACAGCCTTCTCTACAGGCTGCTCCGTTAGTTCCGTTCCCGCTACCGAAGCCAGCGCCGTGAGCACCCGGGCTGTTGACACCGGATCTCCATTACTCCGGCCGGCCATGGACCAGCTGCCGTCCGCCAGCTGCATGCCGAGCAGCTGATAGAGGAGCATATCGGGATAACGGTTCGTCCGCTCATAAGTATTGAAGGTGGAGTTATTCGTAGTAATATAAGCGGCAGCTACGACGGCTGCCCCTTCTGAATCAAGACCGGTATGGTTCATGAGCAGCGGATACAAATCAATGCCGGCGGTGTTGTTGATATTCCCGCCCGCAGCACTATAAGCCAGCGCAGTCTGAATCAGATCGGACGCCTTGGCGAACTTGCCCCGCTGCTCCAGAATCCGGTCTGCGGTCCTCTCCAAATATCCCTTGGGCAGACTGCGCCCGTTCTTGAAGAAACCTACGGCTGCTTCGTCTGGAAACGGCTGTTCAGCCAGCAGAACACGCTCTGCCTTGTCAAGCAGCTGCTGCATTTCCGCTGTGAAATGCACCGTCGCCTTGGGTCCTGCAGACGGTTCCGCCATTATTACCCTTCCATCCATCAATAGCAGCAATATACATAATGCAATAAGTGCAGTCTTCCTGATCAACCATTTCATTGGTGCTGCTCTCATAGCTATTCCCCTCCAGTGCGTTTTGCTAGTCCTATAAGGTTAGACGCAGATGAATGGGAATTTGTTCCTCATCTGGAGCAGCCTAAATCAATCCCAGCACTCTTGCCACAAGCACCGCAGCTTCCGCCCGCGTGGCCTGTGACTTGGGAGCAAAATCACCTGAGCTCCGGCCTTCGATGAAGCCCGCTTCAGAGATGAGATTCACCGCCTCTACGGCAAACGCGGAGATTAGCGGTGTGTCGCTGAAGTTGACGGCTTCATGATGCTTCGGCAGTTCTTCTCCCGCCGCTTTCAAAACGCGGACGGTGATGACCGCCATTTCTTCCCGGGTAATATTGCGGTCTGCACCGAAGGTACCGTCCCCGTATCCCGTAACAATTCCCAAGACCTCCGCTGATGCAACCGCATCCGTATACCACTGGCCTGATCTCACATCCTGGAAGGAGGAGCTTTGACCTGCCTGCACTAATTCAAAGGCTTCCATCATCATCTTCAGGAACTCGGCGCGGGATAACACTCGCCCCGGAGCATAACTATCATTCCCGGTCCCCTGCACAATTTCGCGGGCCGACAAGGCAGTAACGCCATCCTTCGCCCATGAATAAGCCTCCATGTCTTTATAAGAGGATGGAACCGAGAGTACCGCATACTTGCTGAAGTGCCTGGCGCCGAAGATAAGTCTTCCGGCTGTTCTGTCATATGTGGAATTCCGGATCACCTCGAGGCTACCCTCAATACTCAGAGAGGCTGCGACCAATCCATATACGGATTCATCCGCTTGCGGCGAATAGGGGATCATTACCTTCACCACGCTGCCGTTGGCGAAGACGTTCACGCTCTGTCCGTTAACGGAGAGTCCCAATTCATAGACAGGCTTGTTCTTGAGCAGGCCGGACAGTGATGCCTGCCATCCGGACCGGTCCGCCTGTCCGACCGACACGGTCAGCTTATCTGTTTCCATCAGGTTACCGGCCGCATCCAGAGGAATTAACAATGATGCGAATCCGGACTCAACCGACAGAAACCTGATTCCTTCCCGCTGTGACTTGAGCCAGGCACTGGCCGGAAGCTCCAGCGTAATGGAGGACAGCTCTCCGCTTGGCTGCACTTGAATATGCAGGGTGTCCTCCTTATTCTGGATCGCCTGCTTGAGGGCTTCCTCCAGGCTTGCTTCACTCAGTGTGATTAGCGCTGCTTCCTGATGTATGGCAGGAACAACCTGGATACGGCTTCCATGTACGCTTATTACTGTCTGGACTGGGGCCGGAATGGCGGTCCCTCCTGTATTCCCGCCGTCAACCGGTGAAGCCGGTGGCGGCGGTGACGGCGTTGGCGGTGTTTGCTCCTCCTCCTTCAGGGTCTTCACCGTGTAGTCGGCACTTGACGCCTTGTTACCCGAATCATCGAAGGCGGTCACCCGGAACGTATAGGACATATCCGGCAATAACCGGGTGAAGCCATACTCATAGGTATCCCCTGTTACCGTACCATGTACTTCTCCGTTCAGCAGGACCTCATATCCGGCCAACCGCACATTATCAGCCGGGGCATTCCAGCCCAGCTTCAGGGAATTCGCAGTAATGGAGTAAGCCGTTAATCCGGTCGGTGCTGCCGGAAGTACCGGCGGCGTTGGCGAATCTTCATCCATTACAGCCACATTGGCGACTGCCGTCACATTCGTGCCGTAGACCGCGCCGGTTACCGTGAAGCTTCCCACGGAGCTATATTGAACCGGGTCGATATCCTGCCATAGTACAGACAGGGATCTGACCGTCTTATCGCTATACACTGCCTCTACTACTGACGGCAGCTCCGGAGCTGTTCCTACTGCTGTTGTTACTTCCACCTTATTCAGACTGACAATGACCGGTTGGACCACCAATTGCTCCATAGCTGTAAGCAAGCCGGTGGCTGCCGCGTCGATAGCGGATTGGGCCGCATCCGCAGCCAGGTCCAGCGCGGCAGCTTTTGCCGTATCCAGAGTTACAAGACTCTCTTCCGTATAGAGGTCACGCTGCACACCTTCGGCCTGCTCTCTCAGATACTCCAGCAGTGTCCGGTCAGCTGTCTTCTGATAGAATTCCAGCTCCGCCACGTTGGCGTTCCCGCTTGGGGAATAATAACGCAGATAGCGGTAAGCTGTATCTTCACTTATGGCAGCCGTATGCCATTCAGCGGTGGTGATACCGCTTATGGTGTATAGATCCGTGTAGTGCTCTCCATCTGCAGAGCCCTGAAGAATCGCTCCATTGACCCTTCCGAGATGGGCCTGAGTGCTTCTCGGATAGAATTTGAAGCTGGACAACGCCTTGTCATTGCCCGATCCCAGATCGGCAACAATCCAGCCCGGATTGGCTTTGGTATCGGTATACGTAGCCTTGTCGCCGTCGAAGGCCTTCCAGCCGTTGGCAGCTTCGGATAATTTCCCGTCCCACGAGATATGGGACGCCTTCACCATCGGTTCGGTAACTGCTATTCTCTCCGCTGGCAGCTCCGTGACCGTAACCAGCAGCCGCTCCGCCTGGAACAGCTCATTAAGCAAGGCCAGCATATCTGCGCCTTGATCTCCGGCAGCTTGCACAATCCGGTCCGCCTCTTGCTTGTACTGATAGTAGCTTAGCCGGGTGTATCCTTCAGGCCCTTTCACCTTCGACTCAAGGACTGCGGCTGGAATACTATATTCGCCGTATATTTCTACTTCAGCTACATTGCCGCTCCATGAAGCTGGGTTCACTATTCTTAAATACCGGTAAGGCTTGCTGTCCTTCATTTGTTCTTCATTAATATAGGTCCACGATTGGTCAGCCGCCCCAGACACAGCCGGGGTGAGATTACTCCAATTCAGCTCATCATTGGAGCCTTGAATGATCAGGCCGTTCATCCGGCTAGCATAACCTGTTCTCGGCAGCAGAATGACGCCGCTGAGCCTGATTGACGCATCTGGCCCGAAGTCCAGCGTATAATAAGCCCCGTTGCCGCTGGCCAAGTCTCCATAGGTTGCAGTGTTGCCGTCAAACAGCAGATAGCCGACCTTGTCTGCGGGCAGACCATTACTGCCGTATTGGGCACTTGAAGCCGTCACACGGGCCAGCTTCGTGACATCCACATATTTGGACTTGTTTACATAGTAGAGCACTGAATGATCTGTAGTGAACAGGGCAGGCGCGGCCGGCAATCCGCCTGCGGTTGTATAGTTAATAGAGAATTTGATCTTGCCCGCCGGCATAGCACTGTCCATAATTACAGAAGCCGTCCAATTGATCCGGTCTGTGGTGTGAACGGAGGCTTGCCGGCCCTGTAGGGTAACCTCTACACCCTCAATAGGTTCAGCAGATTGGAAGGACAGGTCCACCCTGCTGCCGGTTTCTACCCTGTTCTGAGTACTCTGCGGGGAGCTGAGCGTTACAGACTTCAGCTTGTTATGGGTCTCATGCCGCAGGCCATAGATGCGAAGCTCGGACAATTCGAACATCGTGCTTGACGGCTCGATCATCTGAAGCTTCAGGAAACGGAACTGGCCTTCCTGCTGCGCTTCACCGACCTCCAGAGTCTGCATTGCATCCGATACCGTAGTTACTCCCGGAGTGAGCCGGGTCCAGGACTCCTTGTCATTCGAGCCATATACTGCAGCCCCGCCAATCCGCTCAGGGAATCCGGTTCTGACCTGAAGCGCGAAGGCCGTGGCGGATACCTTGAAGTTCACCCCGAAATCCAGAATATAGCTGAGACTGTCGGCCAGATAATAACCGGCAAAGCTGTCCGGCGCGTTATCGATCAGATTACCAATCTCTGTACCGAAAGTGGAAGAAGCTACCGTATCGAAATAACGCATGCTTCCGTCTTTCATCAGGGGTGTCAATTCCTTCAGACCTTGGGCGGCGAGATTCAGCCCGGCCAGCTTCCGGTACATCTCTTCATCGGATGCGCTTGGCAGCGCATTCGTCACATCGTCAATCATGGCCATATATTCCGCCAGTGTCGTGGAGATGTAGCTGGTTTCCGGATTGTACCTGCCGGCAGCAGCCGTTGCCGCCTCCTGCCGGTTCCTGCCTACTGTAACGGTTACAGCTTTGGCTGTTACGGCAGCTCCATCGTCCGCGCTTAAGATCAGGGAATATACCCCCGGCTGCTCCGGCATCCAGGAGAACTCACCCGTGCTCTCATTGAATACAGCCCCTTCAGGTTTAGGGTCCAGCTGATAGGTCACAGTATCGCCTGCGGCTGCATCTTTGGCAGACAGATCAACCTGGAGTGCAGCTTCAGAGCCCGTATAGGCATATGCATTCACATCTGCCGGTCCGGAAGTGAAGACCGGCGGGGTCAATCCGGCTGCCGGCGCCAGCAGCAGATGATCGATGTCGACCAGTGTTCCGGGACCCGTAACCTTGAAATAGATCAAATCGCCCAATCCATGATATTGATCCATGGTCAGCGTTATATATTTCCACTGGCCCTTCGTATCCGGCAGTACGAGCTCTGATTCCGTCCATCCGTTAACTTCCAGCCTCGCTGTTCCATTGGTCCGGATGCGGAGAGCAACTGTCTTCAGGCTTGTGCTTGAAGCGACCACAGAAACCCGGCTGCCTGCTTCTGTAGCCTTAACCTGCACGTAGGAAATGTCTCCTTCTTGCCGGGTCACCGCATTGGAATCCAAGCTGGTAGCCCGCTGCTCGATTTCTGTCCAATCTGCGCTGGGCGAGACTTCGGGCAAGGTGGATGCCCCTTCGGAAGCCGCTTCCTTCGGGATGAACAGCCAGTAGTCCGCCCCGCCATCGGGTGATTCCCAGTAATACGGCGTCCGCTTATTGAACATTTCGGCATAGTATGGAGCTTCCTTCTCTATATCCAGCCCCATGCTGTATTTATAGTAATAATACTGGCCGTATACATTGCCGCCGATCCGCCCCCGGTATGCACCGGACAGCACTTTATAAATCACCGGATTTCCTTCCGCGTCGTAGCGGGCCACAACGGGAGTCCAGGGTGTGTCATAACCCAGCATATATTGGGCGAAGTAATCCGCCGCCTTCAGAATCCGGTTGCCCAGGAAGGCGTAAGCGGTTACAGCATTATCCGCAGTGGACAGCGTTCCATCCGCCGGATCAACCTTCGTGCCCTGGGCATCCAGTAACCGTCCCAGAATCTCCACATTGGTAAGATCTCCAGCGCCGTGAGCCTGGTCCCGGCCCATCTCCACATGCTGAACTCTCGGCGTCTCCAGCTGTTCACCGGTTACGGCGTCTTCCGTCACCAGCCGGAACAGCTGCCGGATCGCACCGTTCTGGCCCTGATCCACGGCAGTCTTATTAACCGTAAACCATTCAACGCCTTCCTTGTACTGGTCCATATTGTCTGTGAAGATATAACCGGACATCGCCCCGAGCAGCGGATACAAATGCTGGTTCATGAAATAGTTATTGCCGTGCAGAAAGGTCTCCGTCATCGGCACAATCAGATTGGACGTGAATTTGGCGGTATCCGCTTCCGTCCAGCTAAGCGCCCCGTTCCGGGCAACGGTGTACCGGAGAATCTCCGCCGCGGTCACCATCCGGTTCAGCGGAATGCCCATATGGATATGAGAGTCCGTAAAATACGTATACTGGGCCGGGTCCATCTGCTCCCAGATGCGGATAATAGCCATCGCATTGGCCCGGTAAACTTCATCTCCGGTAATGTAATACATGAGAGCTTGCGTATACGCACTTAACCCGTCTGTAACGAATGCTCCCTTGCTGTTCACGGCGACGCTTTTCGGCTTGGACGGATCTGCCGCGCTGGCCAGGTTTGATGTAACGGTTCTGGAAGCATACGACGACTTCGTCATGGCCGCGTAATACGAAGCCCAGGGCTCCTTCCCCGCGATCACCTGCTCGCGCATATTTTCCAGAACAGACTTGGTCACTCCCACCCCGGGATGGGTAAACCCGCCTCTGACCGTCTCATGAATAATAACCATATCCGTGGGTTCAGGAATACTGGCCTCCGCCTTAGCCATAGGCAGGGCAATATCTCCAATCAGGGTTACAGCTAACAGGATGCTTGAGATCATAATGACAAGCGCTTTCGATAACAGGGATTTCCGGATGCTCATATCCAACCTCCTTGTGAATGAATAACTTTGTGTTATACAATCCGTTTCCTCGCGGAAACACGGCTCATCATAGCAAATTCTCAACTTGCTATCTATTGTAAATTCTTTTGTTTTCTTATGTTTTCATTCAAACTTTAACGAAAGCTCCAATCCCCCCGCAGGAAAGATCCGGATTATAAAAAGCATTAAGAAATGCACTCTTTCTAATATAATTGGAATTTATTCCCGGACGGGATTGGGCTATAGTACGGGATGGAAGCGATTCCATAATAAGAAGGAGAGCTGATAATATGAAAAAGTTTGTGATGATCCTGTTTATCCTCACCCTTGCAGCAGGTTTAACCGGACTCGTACCGGACCAGCAAGCGGAGGCGGCTCCGGCAGGCGGCTTTGCACATCCGGGCCTGCTCCATTCGCAGGCGGATTTCGACCGCATGAGACAGATGGTGAATGCCGGAACCCAGCCGGTTCTGGATGGGTGGAACCAGCTCGTGAACAGCCCGCTGTCGCAAGCCGGCTGGACCCCGCAGGCAACCGCCACGATTATCCGCGGCGGCACGGGAGATAATGTGGCTCTGCTCTATAGGGATACAGCCCGCGCTTACCAGAATGCCCTGCGCTGGAAGATCAGCGGAAGCACGGCCAACGGAGACACCGCGCGCGATATTCTGAATGCCTGGTCGTCCACCCTTACGGCCGTCTCAGGCAATGCGGACCGTTATCTGGCTTCCGGCCTGTATGGCTATGAACTGGCCAATGCAGCCGAACTCATGCGGGATTATCCCGGCTTTAATCTAACGCAGATGCAGGATATGCTGATCAATGTCTTCTATAAACCGCTGAATGAACGGTTCCTGATCGGCAATGAATACGGCCAGGACCACAATGACGCCTACATCCAGAATTACTGGGCCAACTGGGATCTGGCTAATATGGCTTCGGCTGTGGCTATCGGGATCTTTTGCGACCGTGCGGATATCTACAATATTGGAGTTGAATATTACAAGCATGGGGCCGGCAATGGCTCGATTTACAACGCGATTCCTCACCTTCATCCGAACGGGCTGGCCCAGTGGCAGGAATCCGGGCGCGACCAGGCGCACACCCAGCTCGGCGTCGGTCTGATGGCTGTGATTAACGAAATGGCCTGGCATCAGGGCGACGACCTGTACGGCTGGGCGAACAACCGCTTCCTGCGGGCCGCCGAATATGTAGCCAAATACAATAACGGGGCAGATGTGCCGTTTGCCGCCTACGAGTGGGGTACCGGCACGAACGGTGCCGTCCAGTCCCAGACCGTTGTCTCCAATGCCAGCCGCAATGAGGTCCGCCCCATCTGGGAAATGATCTATAACCATTATGCCAACCGGAAGGGACTGTCGGTCCCCAATATTGCTGCCCGCGCCGCGCTGACAAGACCGGAAGGTGGCGCGAATACGCAGTATCCCTCCACCTTTGACCAGCTTGGATTCGGCACGCTGCTCTATACCCGCCCGGCTGGCTCCGGAGAATCAGCCTCTCTTCCAGGAGGCAATATTCCGGATGGCGCGTACCGCTTCTCCGTCCGTTTGGACGGCAAGGCTATGGAAGCCGCCGGTACGGCGAACAACTCCCCGGTACGGAAATCAACCTATACTGGAGCAGTCAGCCAGCAATGGACCGTAACCCATCTTGGCGGCGGCCAGTACAGCATTAAGAATGTGCAGAGCGGGCTATTCCTGGAGGTCGCAAGCGGCTCTCTGGACCATGGAGCCAAATTCCAAGTCTACTCCGGCAACGGCGGAGACCATCAGAAGTTCGCTTTCATCCCTACGGGCAGCGGATACTACCGGATTACCCCTGTGCATTCGAATAAGCCGGCCGATGTGGTTAACGCCTCGACTAGTGAAGCTGCCCTGATTGATCAATGGAGGTACACGCTCGGCAGCCACCAGCAATGGAGACTCGAACCGGTCTCCGTGAATGTCCGCCTGCAGTCTTATAACTATCCGGACCGCTTCCTCCGGCACAGCAGCTACCGCGCCCGGATAGATGCCGGCGTCTCCCCTGCCCAGGATTCACAATTCAAGATGGTTACCGGCCTGGCCGGTGTTGGCGGTGTATCGTTCGAGTCCGTCAACTACCCGGGACGGTTCCTGCGGGTTCGGACGAATGGCGAAGTATGGCTGGACCAGAATGACAGCACAGCAGCCTTTAACAACGAGGCGACCTTCCGCCGTGTAGCCGGTTTAGCCGACCCGCAGAAATCCTCTTATCAGATGTGGACAGACCAGACCAAATATTTGCGTCACAGCAATTATCTGTTATTTGCTCAGGCCGAGTCCGGTTCTGCATTTAACGCAGATGCTACCTTTACCGAGGTCACTCCTTAAGCCTGTTTGCTGCAAATGTATTCTTTCCCTAGACAGAAGGGGTTGTCCCAAAATCCAGGAAACGGCTGCTTGGAACAGCCCTTGTTTTTTGAGAAGGATGTACGTTGGCACTTGGATGGACGCTGCGTGAACGGACCGTTGTTCCAATCGCTGTGCTCTCCAGATTTTTTTCATTCCCCTTAGCGGTGAAAATCCGGAGACCAAGGCGACCGCTGCCGCTTTTACGCGGGTCAGTCCGTTCTCTCCGCTGTTTAAGCGGGGAATGCATCTACAATCTTTAAAAATAAAACAAGGCATTGCCCAAAACATAGAGCAGCACTCCTCCCATAACAGGAGAAGCGCTGCTCTGTTGACTTGTATGCATTAAAAGAAGGTACCTGCCTCAGCTTGTAGACAATCCACTTTTAGGACGCTCCCTTACAACACCTTTATCCCCTGAGCATGCTTCCCGATGATGACATACGGCTCCTCCAATTGAAATGCGCTGCCGTTCACCGTTACATTCTCGAAAGTAACGTCCCGGACAACCCGTGCATCGTCGTACCCCTCAATATGCGAAGGATTCATGCAGGTACCGTTAAAGTGAATGTTCCTGAACGTGATCTGCTCGATCCGCTTGCCCGGAGCCGGGTTATATTTCTCATTCTGCAATACCCGCAGATTGAACAATTCACCAAGCTCAAACGATTCAATCCGGATATCCTCATAAGATACATTGCGGACTGTATTGTTGTCGCCTGCGTTAATCGCCAGGCAGCCCCAGTAATCGGGCTGGGGCTCATGATGCTCCAGGATATCAAGCTCCGTGAACCGGATATTCTCAATCACATCTCCGTCTCCGTCATAATCACCGTGTGTGCCGATATTGACCGGGTGGGCGACATCCGCCCACAGGATGGAGCCGCTGACCGTGACATCCCGAGTATCGCCCCGGAATTCACCGCGCGAAGCATACACCGCAATACAGTCATCAGATGTGCGGAGGAAACCTCCTTCAATGGTGACCTGTTTGCAGGCCATCATATCAATGCCGTCACACCAGCCGCGCGTACTGAACGATTTCAGGTTGCGGATCAGGATATGCTCCGACTGGCCGAGAAGTACGGTGTAGTGCGGGGGATCAATTACGGTTATCCCTTCGATGTGGATATGACTTGAATACTTGATTTCGAAGCCCCGGTAAAAGGTGTTCTTCTCGTAATCTGACATGTACAGGGTGCCCCTGCCTTTAACCGTGACGTCATGCACCCCGTTGCACACAAACCCTCCATAAACGACAGCCCCTCCCGGTATATACACCGTGCAGCAGGATGGGAGGTGCAGCAGCGGTTCATTCAGCCGGTGAATGCCGGGTCTGAAGATAACGATTCGCTGGAATCCCACATCCGTAGTATGCTCCAGCTGTTGCTGAAGCTCCTCTGTGTTATGGACTCCCGGCTCCAGAATCAGAAGCTCACCGCCTTCCATGTCCGGCAGCTGCTCTTCCGGCGGATTCGCAAAAATATGAAGATTATGAAACCGTTCGCCATTGACTTCAACCGACAGCAGCTTAGGCCCGTCAATGGTGAACGACAGGCTGCGGCCGCTTATTTCCCCTACTAAACCGGCTGATAGCGGCCGGATCACAGCCTCGCGGACCGTCTCAGGATGATACTCGACTTCAATGTCAACCGTTCCGGAGCAATCGAACATGACCATTGATGCGTTCCGTACATTGTGCATATCCACTTTGACGTTGTAGCTGAAGAGCGGCCTCCACTCCTCACCCGGCGTCCGGACGCGGACAGAGAAATCCGGGTTGTGCACGGCACCCTCCGGTGCCGGATAGACATGAATCCAATTGTCAGATAGCAATATTCCCACTCCTGTCAGTAAATGATGAAACCGGCCATGCTCAGACATGTCTCCATGTCTGCACAGCCGGTTTACGATTTCGTGCATGTAATAGTGTTACTTGCTGCGCTCTTCGTAAATCTTCTGGGCTTCATCCAGCTCCGCTTGTCCGCCTGACTTCAGCCACTGGGCCTTGAAATCATCAAATGCCTTATCCGTGTCTGCTTCCCCGGTGATAGCTTTAATATAGAATTGGGTCTGAAGCGTAGTCAGAATCGTCTCATATTGCGCCTTTGTTGTCATGACGGTCGATTGCATCAGGTCTGTCAACACAGTGAGTCCGTCAATTTTGGTGTACTTGTCACGGAAGGCAATTTTGTCAGCAGAGAAATGATATTTGGTCATCGCTTCTACCTTGCCGCCAAGCGGATTATAGAAGCCTACACCTAATGCGGCCAAGGTCTCCGCAGGATTCTCAATAGCAACGGCCAAATCGCCCTCCAGATTATACGTTACCCCTTCCTTGCCGAAAGTGGTGGTCAGATAGCCTTCTGCATCCGTTGCGGCATATTCCAGAATCTCCAGAATCCTCTGTCTTTTCTTTTCATCCTTCTCAAGCTGAACGCCGAAGAAGATCGGAGGCTGCAAGGCGCCATTGGAGAACGCATACTTCTTGCCGTCAGGCCCGGTAAGCGGAGTCCCCGGCACCAGCTCAATTCCTTTATCCGCCGCTACCTGCCCGAAATATCCATCCTTGTACAGATGATGCCACATCCCGGTATCGAACATTCCTGTACGCAGGCTGATGAACTTGTTCTGAATGGAGCCGTTGTCGTCCGTAACGAATTCCGGATCAATAATTCCCGCCTCGAACCATTTGTTCAGAAGTGCCAATCCTTGTCTGGCTCCCTCCGTAATCGCACCGTATTCCACTTTACCGTCCGAACCCAGCTTGAACTGGAACGGGTTCACACCGTAAGCGGCAAAGATGGGATTAAACATCTGCATTTGCGCATCTTTACCGCGTCCGGACATCCCGAAGGTATCCTTCTTGCCGTTGCCGTCCGGATCGCCATTCGTGAACTTGGTCAATACATCCTCCAGCTCCGTCAAATCTTTGGGAGCCTCGCTATAACCAATCGCTTTCAGCCATTGTCCGTTATACCCCGGCATGAAGCCTGTGCTGCCGTTGGACCATACCTTTGGAACTCCCCAGTTCTTGCCGTTATAGCTCCCGGCATCCCATGCCTTGGGATCAACACTCTCCACGTCTGCCACATATTTGGGCATATAAGTCTTAATATCCTCCACCGGAATGCTGGCGATTACGCCCTGATCCGCCCATTGCACCATGTCCCCGACACTTCCATCGACAGCCAGAACATCCGGTATGTTGCCGGAGGCAAGCATGACCCCAAGCTGTTCTTTCCAGGTTGCCGTTTCAAATTTCACATTTTTAATCTTGACGTTGAATTTCTGCTCAATGAATTTCTGCACATAATTATTGTCGGCTTCCGGTGCGTTCCAGTTGTTCGCCCAAGTGATTTCAATTGGCGCTTCCGTTCCCGGATCTGCTGGAGTATTGGATGAAGAAGTACTATTATTTCCGTTATTGCTGCACCCGCTGGCAAGCAACGAGGTGGACAGCAGCAATGCTGCCATACCGGTCAACCATGGTTTTGTTTTCATTTTTCTAATATCCTCCCTTTTGTTCTCTGATGCTTGTTATTTAAACAATCCTGCCTCTACAGCAGATTGAGTAAATCCTGTTAACCTTTGAGCGAGCCTACCATTGTACCCTTGACAAAATATTTCTGCAGGAACGGATAGACAATGATAATTGGCAGAGCCGTGAACATCAGGGTGGCCGCCTTAATCGGCTCCTGATATCCCAAAGCCGTGTTTGTTGTATTGGAGGCGTACATGGAAAGGTCCTCGCCTGTGATCACAACTCTCCGCAAAAAGGTGGTTAGAACCTGCTTGTCAGGGTCCTGGATATAGAGCACCGCGTCAAACCAGGCGTTCCAGTGTCCAACTGCCGACCATAGAGACAGCGTAGCCAGAACCGGCAGGGACAGCGGTAATACAATCTGGAAAAGAATCCGCAAGTCGTTCGCTCCGTCAATTTTGGCCGAATCCTCAAGCTCATCCGGAATCGCCTGGAAGAAATTTCGCAGAATGAGCATGGAGAAGGTGCTGACCAGCCCCGGTAAAATGTATACCGCCCGGGTATCGAGCAGCCCGAGATTTTTGATCAGAAAGTAGGTTGGAATCAGCCCGCCGCCGAAGAACATTGTAAATACGATCAGCAGCGTAAACACATTGCGGTGGGGCAGATATCTTCTCGACAGAGGATAGGCGCCCATGGACATGAAGAGAACCGAGCATACCGTACCTACTACGGTTCTGAAGACGGTATTGCCGAAGCCGATCCAGATATCATGTTTCCCGAGAACCCGCTCCCATGCATACAACGATACCTGCTTCGGATAGAGATGGATGCCCAGTCTTAACGACTCTGCAGGACTGCTGAACGAGATCGACAGCATATGAACAAATGGATATAACATGATTATGCAGAGAATAACCATGAACGAAATTAGAAAGATTTGAAACAACGTACTTCCTTTGCCTTGTCTCACTGCCTGGTGCTCCTTTCAAAATTAGAATAATCCGTCCTGCCCCAGCTTCTTCGAGATATAATTGGTGAACAGCACCAGCATAAAAGCGATCACATTCTTAAATAGCCCTACCGCAGTCGTCAGACTGAATTGAAAATTCTGCAGACCTACCCGGTAGACATACGTGTCCAGAATATCAGCTACTTCATAGGTTGCCGGCGAATACAGGTTCAGAATCTGGTCGAAGCCTGCATCGAGTATTCCGCCCATCCGCAGGATAAGCATCAGCACAATAACGGGCAGGATGGACGGCAGCGTGATTTTGAGGGTTTGCTTCCACCTGCTCGCCCCGTCCATGACAGCAGCCTCATATAAATCGGGGGAAACCCCTGTCAGTGCGGCCAGATAGATGATCGTTCCCCAACCTACTTCCTTCCAAATCGCCGAGGTCACCAGTGTAAATCTGAAATAATGAGGATCGCCCAGGAAATAAACCGGCTCAAGTCCGACCATTGTAATCAGATAATTCACCACTCCCGTGGACGGAGAGAGCAAGGTGATCAGAATCCCGCCCAGAATGACCCAGGAGAAGAAATGGGGCAGATAGGTAAGGGATTGGGCGACCTTCTTAAATTTGGATGACCGGATTTCATTAATCATCAGCGCAAGAATGATCGGGGCGGGGAAGCCGAATACAATATGATAGATACTGATGACAACCGTATTCCCCAGAATTTTGAAGAAATCAGGCGATTGCAGGAACAGAAATTTGAAATGCTTAAGTCCGACCCAAGGGCTCCCCCAGATCCCATCCATAATCCGAAAATCCTTGAATGCCAGCTGAATTCCATACAAAGGCGAGTATGCGAATACGGCGTACCAGATCAGTACGGGTGTAAGTAATAGAAAGAGATACCTGCATTTTTTATATTCTTTCCATACTGCTGCGATCTTTGAGGTTTTCCTCCCGGCCTGGGTTTTACCATCCGAAGTGACTAGCGAGGTCATTACAGTTGCTCCTTTCCAAAATAGGCAAGCTCGGTATATTCATCATGTGCCGCTCACAAATGTAAGTTTAGATTTATGGAAGCGCTTTTTCTAGTTCAACTTCATTCAATTCCTTATACTTTCTTTCGTTTTTCCGCCTGCAGAAGTTCAATTATTTAAGCGGTTATCCACTTTCGGCCGAAATATGAACACATCAGCGACTCTTTCTTATGAATAGTAGCCGCTACTCAAAATGCTGAAGCGCTACCTCCCCTTATGAAATTAAGTGGTAAAACGTATCTTATTTTTGCTATTTTAGTATCGTTGAGATTATTAATTGGATAAACGTATCTTAATTTCGTATATTTCTCTTACTCTTGTCTATTGCCCCGATATTAAGTGCTCTTTTTCCACTTGCTGTTTGACATTGCTTCCTTCGCCCTTTAGCAAGTGTAGAATATCCATCTATATTTCAGCTGCCGCGGTATCTCGACTCCCGTAGGTGTCGTTCCACGCCGCATAAGCCGCTTCTTCACCGTTATCCTCACCTTTTCAAACTGCATCATTTCCTATACAAACAAAAAACCTTCATTGGCGTGAAGGTTCGGGATAATTAATATTTAAGGCTGGCGTTGCTAGGACATTCAATTCTCCAAAGTGATCCAATCCTCGTGGTCCTTATGCGATTTCCGGTATTGGACTGGGGTGACGCCGTACCGGGCTTTGAATTTACTGTGAAAATATTGCGGATTACGGTAGCCGACCTGCTCGGCAATTACCGCGATAGACAGCCGCGAATCGGCAATCAACAGCTCGGCGGCCTTCTCCAGTCTCAGCTTCGTTACATACTCGGTGAACGGGGTTTTGGTGACTTCACTGAATAGGGTGGAGATATAAGCCGGTGCCAGCGAGACTTCCCTCGACAGAATCTGCAGCGATAAGTCCTCATGCAGGTGACTGGATATGAAGGCTTGTAAAGTACGGATAACCTCTGCGTGGGCATGATTGCCTTCAGCATTCATCAGTTCTGTAATTTCTGTACACAGCTTCCTGATGCTTGTCATCGTTTCGTACAGGGTATCCTTCTTCAGTTCCTCAAACAGATTGGAATACGGAAGCAGATGCTGCAGCTTCAGCTCGATCACACACTGGTAGAGCTGGGCAATCAGCTGAAGCACAGCCAGCTCTGCGGCATCAATCTGGACCTCCTCTTTATGCAGCGACGAGACAAAGGTATCGAGGAAATCATTCACTCCCTTAAGGTCCCCTGCCTTCAGTGCATTGCTGTAATGCTCAAAATTGAAGAACATAGGCTCCGCATTCAGGGACTGCGTCTTGTGAAATGAAATAACCGTGTGCCTGCCGTAGATAAAATGATACCGGCTGGCCTGCTGCGCCGTCTGGTAGGAATCCGGGATGTCCTCAGCAGAGTGCACCTTCCGGCCGATGGCCGCCTGAAAGGTGAAGCCCTCGCCGGATATCCGCTGCAGCCCCTGCAGATCATTGATAAGGAAGGACGGGTCAAATCCATGCTCCTGCTCCAGGTAGTAAAGAATGACCGCCTCTCTTGCATTGAGCGAGATGAATTCTCCCGGAAGCGTGCTATAGAGCTCATACCTGGCTTTCAACCCCTCCGGCTCCCCTGCGGTAAGCTGAAGGTATGCTGCGCAATAAGCGGTATCGGGCAGTACTCTTTCCTGAGGCTCCTCGCTCTGGCTGACCCCCAGCAGCAGGTTGATAAGCTCACTTTTCCTCGCCTGGGATTCCAGATCCACGATCTTGTCTTTCATTAATGAAAAGGTATCCCCGATAATCATATACTCATTCCCGCGGGAGAGATGAGAATGGGCCGGCTGGAAGCTGCCGATCTTGGCCATCAGCTGTTTGATGGGAATATAGAGCTGTTTGGAGAACAGGAAAGAGATAAGAAGTCCGAACAGAATAATAATGGCAGAAGCGGTATACAGCCCTGTTTTTAGATGCTCGGTGAAGAGTTCTACGGTGTTGGTCGGCCGGTACATCGCATAGGTCCATTGATGAGCCGAATGAACGGATGGAAGCTGTGACAAGACTCCAGGAACTCCGCCCTCCTTAATCCTTCTTTCCTGGGCAGATCCCGAACCAAGCGCTTCCTGCAAAAGCTCATCGATTCTGCTGTTCTCCCCGCCGGCTGAGAATAGCACATGATCCGTTCCATCCAACACAAGAAGCTTATCTTCCGGGGAACTGAGCATCGGCGCCACAACGGTCTGCAGATAATTCACGCCTACATCAATGATGAAATACCCTGCAGCCTTCACGCTCGGCAATTGATAAGGAAGCTTAATCACATAGCTGATAACCTGCTCACCGTTTGCGTTAGTCCGGACCGTCCACTTCTTCAGCGGCATATGGGCCAGTTTCCAGTAGAATCCCGATTCCAGCGAATTGGCCGTTTTCATATAAAATTTGTCCGCATCCACCACATAATCATTCCCTGGGAAATATACCGCCACATTGGTGACACCCGTATTCTCCACTTTGAAGAACTCCAGATCATTATTGAAGGAAGCCGCCCGGCTCAGATTCCCCTTCCAGCCCCCATACAGCAGCTGGCTCAGATTGGCGTTGCTTTGGATAAAATTGATGGACAAGGCCTTGTTTTGCAGGTTATCCTCATATTTTTTGAGCAGTGTCTGTTCAATAAACGTCTGAACGGCATTCAGCCGGGTGACACTGTCCTTGGCGATTTCCTGATCCATCATACGGTTGGCCTGGGTATACCAGTAGCCGCCCATCGTGCTGATTAGAACAACAGAAAGAATGGTATAGGATAAAACCAGGTGATTGAATATGGTTTTTTTATAACCGTATTTGTTCATGCTCCTCCCCCTTTTCTCTGTATACCCGCTTACTTTTTGGCACCCGCTAAATAAAACGCTTTCATTAATAACCTTCAATAACCTCCAAGGAAGCAAGCTTCCTGCACTCTCTTCATGATACCAGCTTTTTAAATTTCTTTACTATTATAAAATCTTTCGATTTATTCATTTTATTTGCGAAAACGGGTTTATTTCAGTTTGATCTGCTGCTTACGATATTGCTGGGGAGTCACGCCATACCGCTCCTTAAAAAGCTTAATAAAATATTGCGACTTCTTATAACCCACCATATGAGAAATATCCATCACATGTAGCTTGGAGTCGGTTAATAGCGTGGCAGCGCGTTCAAGCCGTTTGACCGATATATAGCTGGACAGGTTCTCTCCAGTCTCCTGCTTGTAGAACTTGGATAGATATACAGGATGAAGATGGACAATTCTCCCTAAATCTTCAAGACTGAGTGCTTCAGCGAGATTGCCGGCGATATACTTCCGGATGTTATCGATGATGTCATCATTGGAAAAATCCGCATCCCTGCCCAAGCGTGAGACGGCCAGCATTACATCTTCATACACTTCCTCCGGCTGCTTTAGCCGAACAATAATCCAATCTAGAATCTCCTTGGCATGCAGTTTGTCATTGGTAAGATACAGGAAATAAATCGCCTCCAGCAGATACATGATTCTCTCTTTCCTGTGCATGAACTTAGGAAACTGCTTCTGAATTCTTTGCCTGGAGCACTCCCATTTCCGTGACTCCAGCTTGGAGAATGCATCTATGCTCCGCAGCATATTGAAGTCGCCCGGAACTACCTCTTCCTGATAGAAGAATTGATAGAAAGAAGATCGGACCGAATCCTTGAGATTCAACTGAAATGGTGCCGACAAGGTGATGGAGGGAAGAGCAGCTTTTAATTTCCGGGTTTCCGGTTCAGGAATCATCCCTACCAAACAAGAAGATGTCGTCCAAATGAATGCATCAGGACCATCCACGGCCTTCTGGAGCTTGGTCTCCACTTCAGTATCCGCGGCAGACAGCTGGAAGAACCGCATAGACTTTTGTTCACAACCGCTGCTTAAGGGTTTACATTCCTGAATCAGAGAGCCATTCTCAGTAATAACCGACAGCAGATAGCCCAGACTGTCATAAGGCTCCATGATCGTATCACTTGCAGGTTTGCTCGCTGTGACCTCTTTCGTGACATTTCGTATGACCTTTTCCATATCCTCTTTATCCACAGGCTTTAACAAATAATCGAATGCTCCCAGACGGATTGCCTTTTGTGCATATTCAAATTCTGAATAACCTGACAGAAATATCACCTTGGTCTTCAATCTCAACGTACTGACATACTCAAGCAGATCAATCCCCGAAACTTCAGGCATACGGATATCAGTGATCAGAATATCAGCGGGAGATTCTTCCAGCATTCGCTTGGCTTCAATGGAATTTGTCGTGGTGTCCACCTGGTTCACACCGAATTCTCTCCAATTCAGCAAATGCTTCAAATACTCCACGATGTAATGCCCATCATCCACGATCAATACTTTCACACTAATCCCCTTCTTCCAGTTGAAAATCGATGTGCAGGCTGACCGAGAGTCCTCCCCATTCATTCGTATAAAAAAACAACCCGCTGTTATTGCCATAGGAATTTTTGAGCCGCCTATTAATGTTCCATAGTCCGATACCTGTTGTTCCCATCGGGGCCTCTTCCTGTGCTATATGCTCCCGGAGCTGCTGCAGCCCGTCTGCCGGAAGCCCCTTCCCATCGTCGGAAACGGTGATTTTAACACCCTGGCCCATTTCCTCGGCTGCGATGAATACACGGTGTGCCCCCTGCTGCTCTTCAATGCCGTGCTGAATCGCATTCTCGACGATGGGCTGAATCATCAGGGGCATAATCCGCCTTAGCCCGATGTCATACGGCAATTCAATCCGGTAATTAATTTGCTTGCACAGTGCCATGATCGCCAAATAATGATCTGACAGCGCCAGTTCGGAAGCTACAGATACATGCCTGGAGTCAAGCTTTGTCAGATAACGGTAATATTCGGCTAAATGCTTGCTCATCTGTATGACTGCATCCGGTGATGCCTTGGCCATCGACATAATAAAGAAAAGGCTGTTGTACAAAAAATGCGGATTGATCTGCGCCTGAAGCTGCTTCAGCTCTGCATTCTGGCGTAGCTCCGTCTCCGATGCAAGCGAATCAAACAGCGCCTGGATTTGCGACACCATGTGGTTGAAGCTTTTGAACAGGCTGTCAAATTCATTGCCCGGATTTTCTTTGATCCGCGTACCGTAGTCGCCATGCTCTACCTGATAGAAGCGCTTGTGCAGCAAATATACATTGCGGTAAAAGTTACGGTAGAACATCGCGATTACGAACAGACCAATGATCAGAATAATTAAAATGCTGATAAAGAATACCTGATGATTCCGGTTAAGTGGATTCAGAACATCGTTCATACGTGTGTATGTAATTAAATAGGAATCTATCGGTTCAGTATATTTGGACAGAATGACGTAGTTTCCATCAGCCGCTTTATAATTGTATTCCATCACTTGGCCCGGATTGGCTGCAATCATCCCTTTAGCCGCTTCAACAATGTCGGAGTTCATGCTCCGGGTTCCAACCAGCAGGCTTTTGTTCAGCAGAAAGAAGGCATCCGCATTCTCACTGTTCAGAGCTTTATCAAGCAGACCCATCAGATAATCCGTTTTGATCTTGACCCCTACAACATATTGAATATCCATGAGACTGCTGGGTTGTTGGATATAGGGATAGACAGAAAAAAAGTACAAGCTTCCATTAATCGTCTCCCATCCCCTGCGCTGCACCTCTTTGAAGGGCTCAGCGCTTTGACCGCTCATCGTAGAGATGAAGGTTCCGTCCGATCTCCAATAGATACCCACCATTTCCACCGACTGGCTGGACACCAGCGTATTATTGATCATAGACCATATATCATTCTTCTTCATTTGGGAATCATACGTGCTTAGAACCTGTTTTTGCTTCTCGTAATAACGGACCGAGCTGTCTGTCGTATACTGGATTGCATATGTCCTGGCCTCAGAAAGCACACCTTCCAGCATACTATCCGTATAGATGACCTGATTCTTGGAAGATTGGATCAGGCTCTGCTTAAGTGTCTTGGCACTATGCGTTTCCATGACATAGAACAAAACCAGAGTAAGCGTAAGAAAGAATACGAAGAAATATATAAAGCGCTTCATATTTATTTTTTTCAAAACAGAGACCTCCTTTCAACACCACGGCTGACCGTCTCCCTATAATAGCGCAACCTTCCTTAAAGCAAAAGAGAAGCGCTTGCCTGTAGAAGGCCTTTTGTTCATCTTGTTAAGATCGTGGTTATAATATTTATTTTATGGCATTTCGTGATGTAAGCGCTTTTGTTAGTCTTAAGTAGCAGCACAGACAAAATGATTGTGAAAGGGGGTAACGCCTATCTCACAGGTACTGGATACAAAGGTAAACCGGGTTAAAGCGGAGAAATTTCAAAAGACCGGAAAAAATCCGTGGAAGAAAGAAATCAAACAGCACTGGCCTTTGTATATACTGTGTATGTCGGCTTTGATGTTTGTCTTAATTTTCGCTTATGCTCCCATGGTCGGTCTAGTCATGGCCTTTCAAAACTACAAGCCATGGCTTGGGATCACAGGCTCAGAGTGGATTGGTCTGGATAACTTCGTGAGAATTTTTCAATATGAAGAATCAACACAGGCCATTATCAACACGCTGATTATTGCTGTCTTCAAGATTGTGGTCGGTATTATTGTTCCGATTATTATGGCAATACTTCTTAGTGAAATCCGCAGTGTCGGACTCAAGAAGAGCATTCAGACGCTGGTTTACCTGCCTCACTTCCTATCCTGGGTCACGGTAGCAGGAATTATGATTGATATTCTGGGTCTTGACGGCGGTGTTAACCATTTCCTCTCCAGCGTCTTTGGAACAGAGCCGATTTTTTTCTTAGGTGATCCCGCCTACTTCCGTCCGACGGTCATCATCAGTGATCTTTGGAAGAACTTCGGATTTAGTATGATCGTCTATCTGGCAACGATTACAGGTATCGATCCCTCTTACTACGAAGCAGCCGAGATTGACGGGGCAACCCGCAGGCAGCAAATCCGCCATGTAACCCTGCCCAGTATGCTGCCGATGATTATAGTGATCTCGACGTTGAGTTTAGGAAGCATTCTTGATGCAGGCTTTGATCAGATTTTCAATCTCTATAATCCGTTGGTATACAGCACCGGCGACATTATAGATACCTATGTATACCGCTCCTCTCTGCTCAACGGACAATACGGCTACGGTACTGCGGTTGGATTGTTTAAATCCGGAATTAGCTTTATTCTGATTGTCATCTCCTACCGGATCGCTTATAAGCTGGCGAATTACAAAATCTTCTAGAAAGGAGACCGGATATGTATCACAAGACTAAGGGATATAAAGTATTTTCTGTGTTCAATCATTTTCTGCTCATTCTGGTTGCCCTAACCTGCCTGCTGCCCCTGCTGCATTTGCTTGCCCAATCCTTCAGCAGCAAGGCTGCGGTCAACGGTAATCTGGTCTCCTTTTGGCCCGTACATTTCACAACCGAAGCTTATGAAAAAACGTTCAGAAATTCAAACTTCACCGGATCCATGCTGATCTCCTTAGTACGCACCGTCCTCGGGACGCTTATCAGCATGTTCGTAATCACCACTGCCGGATATGCATTGTCCAAAGAATTCCGCGGGCGCAATGCCTTAATGTGGATCTTCGTGTTCACTATGCTGTTCTCGGGCGGACTGATTCCCTCCTATATTCTGGTGACCAGTCTTGGCATGAAAGACACAATTTGGGCACTGGTACTGCCTGGAGCTTTCGGCGCTTATAATCTGATCCTGATTATGAATTTCTTCAAGACCATTCCGAAGGCACTGGAAGAAGCGGCTTTTATCGACGGAGCTTCCTTCTTCGGCATTTTCGTAAAGATTTACCTTCCCCTATCTCTTCCGGGCTTGGCTACAGTCGGCCTGTTCATTATGGTCGGGCACTGGAATTCCTGGTTTGACGGAATTCTGTATATGTCTAATACAGCCAACTACCCTCTCGCCTCTTTTCTGCAAACCGTTGTAGTCCAAAGCTCAGCACAGAGCATGGCACTGAGCCAATCCGAGGCGGCTGCCATGTCGGAGCAGAGTATCAAGGCTGCACAAATCTTTGTGAGTACGCTGCCGATTATTCTCGTTTATCCGTTTCTGCAACGATTTTTTGTTAAGGGAATCGTTCTCGGTGCTGTAAAGGAATGAACTGGAGCCAACGCTAAAACCCATCATAAAGGAGACCTATCTATGAAGCCGAAACAAACCTTTGCGGTAGCCGCATCCTCATTGCTGATGGCCGGCATGCTTGCCGGCTGTGTATCGAAGAACAGCGGGAGCACCGCCGCATCAGACGCAACGCTGAAAGACGGGAAATATGACCCGGTAATCACCATTACCTCGGCTAAGCAGCAGGATGAGAACGCAGGCAAATATATTAACGGCGATAGCCTGAACGACAACGTGATGACCCGCTGGGGTGTAGATAACCTGGGTATCAAAATTGAAACAACGCTGCTCGGCGGTGACGCTGCCAACTATAACACCAAGCTCCGTCTTGCCCTCACCGGATCCGAGAAGCTGCCGGATATTATTCCGGTATACGACACATCACTCGCGAATGACCTCATCCAGTCCGGGCAAGTGAAGGAGATTACAGAGGATATCAAGAATTATATGCCGGACCGGCTGAAGGAGGTTTATAAGAAGTATCCGACAACCTTCAATCCGGTTATCCAGGACGGCAAAGTATACGGCATGGCTATCTCCCCCACCTTGACCGAAGGTCAAGTGATGTTGATCCGGCAGGATTGGCTGGATAAATTAAATTTGAAAGCGCCCACAACAATCGATGAATTTGAAAAGGTTATTGCTGCCTTCACGAACGACGATCCTGATGAAAACGGCAAAAAGGATACCTATGGATTTGATTTCTCTGGCAAAGAAAGCTATAACACCGGTTGGGTCAGTGATCCGGTAATGATCTTCAGTGCTTATACCGGGAAACACCTTCCCGGCCAGTGGTACAACGACAATGGTAAGCTCACCTACGGATCGGTAGCAGACGGCAATAAGGAAGCTCTCGCCAAACTTCGTGACTGGTATTCCAAAGGCTATCTGAACAAGGAGCTGGCCACACAAGGAGCCTGGGATGCACTCGCTGATTTCACGGAAGGCAAAGCTGGCATCATTATCGGACGTCCCTGGCTGTATGGCAGCGTGAAGGATGTCGAGAAGAATATCAGCGGGGCCAAGATCTCCGCATATCCGACGATTAAAGGCGTAAAAGAAGACAAAACCTATCAGGCGGGCCAGCTTAACGACGGTGTCTTCATGTTCAATAAGAATTTCACTAATATGGAAGCTTTCTTCCTGTACTATGACAAATTATATGATGCGGCATTCGGAACGGGTGATTTCAAATACGGTTATGCAGAGGGCTATGACTACGATATCGTGAATGGTGAGATCGTCTTTGATCCCACAAAGTTTAATACACCGCTTGAAGTCATTCAGGCTGCTGGCAAGATGACCTTCACCAAAAATACGCCAAGCATAGACGAAGCAGGCAAACCCTATTATGATTTGGCTAACGGTGCCACTCCAGACAATGGCGTCCTGATGCGGGCAGCGGCTCCGGGGGACCAAACGACAAAAGACGGATTTGTGATCTCATATGAGAATAAAGACGTATTGCTTCCCAACGCCTTCAATGGCGTGCCTACCAAAACAATGCAGTCTTCCTGGGAGCAGCTTCTCACCATGGAGCGCGAGACTTTCACCAAGATCATCTACAGCAAGGAACCGCTTGAGTCCTATGATGAGTTCGTCAAGCAGTGGCATGAAAAAGGCGGAACGCAGATTACAGAGGAAGTGAACGACTGGTTAAAGAAAGCGAATGAAGTCGATGTCATGTCTGCAATGGAACTGAAATAACCGGCAATTCAGCTTAATCGAAACAGCCGTCACCCGCGCATTATTCAGCGTGGTGACGGCTGTTTCGTTTGCTCATAATTCATTTAAAAGCCTGTCTTTGGTATTTCTTCAGGCGCCTGGACAGTTGATTGTACTTGGCCTGTGCGGATTGCATACATGTTCCGGTGTGCAGTCACCATCTGCTCCACAAAAGCCTGATATGGCTGCTGGCAGACATCTATGACTCCAATCTGATAATTCTCCCCGTCAAACCGCCCTAACACGGTCTGATCATTAAGCTGAAAATAATGAACACCGATCAGGCCGGGTATTGCCGCAGCTTGTTCAACATAGTAGCGGTACGCGAGTCCCCGCTCCCGCTGGGTAGCGACAGCCCGGATACCATAAGCCGGCAAGCCGGAATCTGCAGCTCCAAAGTGATATTCCCCGATCATTACCGGCCGCTTCAGCTTCCTGCTGATCTGCTCAATAAGCTCCTGATCCGGCTGAAGCTGATAGCAATTGATGCTGAATACATCGAACGCTTCACAGCCTTCCAGGAGGTCTTCGTTAGAGATCCAGGCATAGCGCATACCCAGATTTAAGTGATGAGGATCCGCTTCCTTGCAAGCCTTCGCAGGAATTTCCACATAACGCCTGATCATCATCCGGTTAAATAACGTGAAATCCTTTTTCTGTTCTTCATTACCATCCGGGTGTGTATTATTATTGTCCAATAGATCCCGGAAAGCATCGTACGAGGATTCCCAGGCTGCATTCCAGCAGTCCACGGAGCCGTATTTCTCTTCAAGCCAGGCAATCAGACGGTATTTGGATGCGGATGAAACCGGGCTCCGCAGCATCTCCGCCGTTAAATTCAGTCCATCAACGAAAGCCCACTGCGGTTCGTTCCGCATGAAATACCCTACCATTCTCTTGTCTTCCTTAAGAACAGCCAGCTGCCGGGCGAAAGCTAACGCCTTCTCCTCGTATTCGGAGCTGAATACATCGGGGAAATCACGGTAAATCGATATTCCCGTCGATGGAAAGCTGTGCATCGGATACACATAAGGCAGCTTGGAGCTGCCGATGAAGTCGGGGGACGACCAGTTGCCGATGGTGTTGATGCCCCATTCCTTCAATCTCCACTCCGTCAATTCTCTCCAGCACTCCCGCCACTGCTCCCCGAACGCCTGAATCATATTGGCGATAAAAGGATCGTAGCCCTCTTCGCTCCATGCATCTCTGAACAGCCCCTCCCGGTCAGGAAGCTCCGGCAGCAAATGCTCCATCCCCGTTACCCGTATCCCTGATGAAGGCCCGATGCAGTCTATGCCTGCACTGAATAAAGCATAGCCTTCGGGGTCGGCAAACCACCACCGGGTTCCGTCGAATTCTGTCCTGAAAAATCCGGTAGCGGCAAATTGCAAACCCTTCCAACCTCCATACGAACCTGTCGGCCATCTGGAAGCATCCTCTGCCTGCCGCGCTTTATCCAGCTCCTCATTCAATACGTATACCATATCTCCGGAAGACAGGGTTTTCCCCTGCCATTCCTTCCAAGAGAGCTGCCCCAGCTCATCGATATAGGAGACCGGTGCATAATCGAATTCCGGCTCTGTCCGGGTTAAGCGCAGGCCTGACATTTCGAAGTGCCTTGCTGTGACCGAAGGAATCGTACTGACCGATAGTCCGGTAATCCGGCTCCGGTCCACGAACGAATCTCCCCGGAGCACCGATTGCAGGACACCGGGATAACGGTCCAGGAACAGCTTCTCGCCATTTAATGCCGTGAACGGTAAACACAGCCGCGTTCTTACACGGGGAAGCAGCCCATAATGAACCGAGATTGACCTTCCGGCCTGATCCTGAAATGTGAAAATAATAACCAGCACATCATGACATTCATGGTAAAAATCAGCGGTTAAATATTCATATTCCTTCCAAATACCTGCTTCAACAATTGACAAATCCAGCTCAGCGCTGCCCCCCGTTAAAGCGGTTTCAATCCGGAAATGCTGCTCATCGAGCATTATAACTCTGACTCCTTCGGATAAAGAATGGAACTTGGCTGCCAAAGGTAAGGTCATCCTGTTTGTTTCGCTCCTCTCCCGTGAAAATTCAAGCCAGCGTAACATTTACAGCATTTACGCATGGCCTGATCCAATTCACAGTCATTATATCGGAGGCGGTTATACAAGTCGATGCCACAATCTCAACCAATGCCCGACAAATCCGGCGTAAAATAGCCATATATTTATCCGATCGCCAGAAATGGATGTCCGGCAAATTTACCATTTGATCATTCTATACCTCAAACCTCAAACTGAACACTCGGCCCTTCCGGTCCCACATAATCGATGACCGTCCGGTTGATGGCCAGATCAATATGCAGCGTGCAGCGCAGAGCTCCCTTGGTCCACTGCAGCCGGACCTCATGACTTGCCGATTCCAGCACGCGGAATTCACCGTTAAACGCGCCATATTCGTTGCGGAACCGGATCAACGCAAGGAGCCGCTGGACTACGCCCCTGCCAAGCGCCTGCTTAATCTCGTCTATACTGAAGTTATGACGGTTAATCTCCCGCCCTTCTCCTGTGCGGCGAACCGCTTCGTCATCGTTCTCTCCGGCCAGAAGTCCGGCGTAATACACCTGCGGGATGCCGGGAGCGAAGAACTGGATGGCACGTGCTGCCAGATAAGCGTCATCATCACTGTTCAGCACGGAGTAGTAGGAGCAGCGGATCTGGTGTACATCGAATCCGTCCTCGGCCTTATGACCCTCAGAGACAATCAGGCTCAGATTGGCGCCGCGTTCAAGGCAAGCATCGACCAGCTTACGTGCTTCCTTCGTGTCGATCAATCCGTCGAGATCGGGCTTGACGGGGATACCGTCATGACAGTCCAGCATCGTGAACTGCTTCGCAGGGCGCGTAGTCAGGTATTCCTTCAGCGCTTCCGCATTTTTGTTGACAAGGGTATCAAGGATGCGGTAAGGCAGAATGAAATCATAGATCCAGAATCCGCGCTCCGCCAGTTTATATTGAATGCTGTAGTGGGAATGAACCTCCGGCAGCAGCTCGATATCAAGCGAATCGGCCAGCTCCCTGATCCAGTCCAGGAACCCGTAGATCTCAGGCTCAACGAAGAAGCAGCTTGTACCCAGCTTCTTGATGATGTAACCTACAGCATCCAGCCGCACAATCTTTACGCCGTTGTTACGGAAATTCCCGAAGATATCCGTCAGCAGCTGCTTTACCTTATCCGAATGTATATCGAGGTCAATTTGTTCCGAGGGATCGGTTTTGCCGAAGGTCGTCCATACCTTCTCCTCTTCACCCGTCTCTCCGATCGTGAAGGTGGAATAAGGCAAGGGGCGGCGGAGAAACATTTTGCCGATATCGGCCTGCACAGGCTGTCCGTCAGCCCAGACCTTGTCGAGTGTCAGGAACAAATCCGCGTATGGTGAGCGTCTTCCCTGTCTCAGGAAATCCTGGAAATACTCAGACTGCCGGGAAATATGATTAACCATCACATCCAGCAGCACATCATGCTTCGCCCCAATCCTCTTAATATCTTCCCAGGAGCCAAAGGCAGGCTCGATCTCAAAATAAGTTAGCGGAGCAAAGCCCCGGTCTCCAGAGGAGGGAAACGGGGGAAGGATATGAATGCCACCCTTGAAAATATCTGAAAAATGCTCATCCAGCACATGGTTTAGGGTCTGCAGGTTCCCGCCCAGCGAGTCGGGATACGTAATCAGCTGCACTTGATTGTGAATTGCCATAACTCTCGCCCTCCTAGATTTGGTACTTCGTCTTGAATGCCTCAAGTTCCGGCAGCTCTACGACTGCCCCTGTATATTGCAGCTTGTACGCGCTGACTGCAAGCCCGAACTCCAGCGCTTTGCGGACCGGATAGCCCTTGATGAGCGCCGTGTACAAGCCGGACCAGAAGGCATCCCCTGCCCCCGTCGTATCTGTCACCTGCGTAGCCAGCGTACCCATCTTCACCGTTTCCTGCCCGTTTGAGGCGATCACGCCGTCTTTGCCCAAAGTCAGAATGACCAGCTTCACTCCCAGGTCCAGGAATTTCTGCAGCTGATTCTCCGGGGTGTCTTTCCCGAACAGCCGCTCGGCATCGTCTTCCGACGGCTTGGCGATATCCACTTGCGGGAGAATCGTTTTTATATACTTAACCCCGTCCTCCCCTTTCTCCCATAGTGCCGGATGGTAATTAGGATCGAAGCAGACCAGAACCCCGTTCCGGCGCGCATCCCGGATCACTTGCTCTACCGCTGATCTCACCGGCTGTCTGGACAGGGGCCAGCAGGAAAAATGGACAATCTTCGTCCGCAGCAGGGCTGAGCGCAGCTCCTCGGTGTAGGTGAGCCGGTAATCGGCTCCCCGGTAGAAGATCGGGACCGGCGTGGACTTGCTCTTGGTTACGACCACCAGGCTGGTTGCTTCGTTTACATGCTGTACGCAGCTTGTATCCATCCCGGCTCTCTGCAAATGCTCCACCAGAAACAGCCCAAGCCCATCCGTCCCCACCGCAGACGCCACAAGCGGGCGGATGCCCAGCCGCTTGGTATTCATGGCGATATTGGCTGGCGAGCCTCCGAAATATCTGTGGTACATGCTGTACTCATAGGAGTCACTGTACCCCTCCGATATCATGTCAATCAGCAATTCACCGACCGTTAGAAGATCCAGGTCCTTCTCATTAAACTTCAGGCTATGCTCAAAATCAAACATGGGTATTCCCCCATTCATCAATAAATATGGCTTTAGTTCAACAACCCCTGGTTGTGTTTCTTATAGGACATGGGAGAGACTCCCGTTACATTTTTAAACATCTTGGAGAAGTAGAGAGAATCCGTGATCCCGACGGAAGCTGATACTTCCTGAATGTTAAGGTCAGTCTTCTGCAGCAGCATTTTGGCATTCTGGATGCGGATTTTGCTGATATATTCCGGGATAGACATTCCAGTGATCCGCTTAAAGTAACGGGAGAGGTAGGAACGGCTATAGTTGACGTGCTTGCACAGCATATCCACATCAATATGCATGTAGTAGTTCTGCTCGATGAACAGAACGGCCTGCTGTACCACGCTTTCAGAGCCGGTCCGTAGGCCCGCCTCACCGTAATGCTTTGCCCCCTGCTCAACCAGGTGGAAAATATGCAGCAGATAGCTAATGCACAACAGCTGCCCGTTCCCCGCTTCCGGAAGCTCCTGGATCAGCAGCAGCATTTTATTAATAATGGTATGTGTTGCAATTCCCGCCAGGCAGCAGTGATTAATATCAAGCCCCATCAGATTCAGATAATAGGGAATATGCTGGCCGCCAAAGGAGACCCACATAATCTCCCACGGGTCCTCGGGGTCGGCATAGTAGAAATGCTTTTCCCTGGGAATCAGGATAAACATGTCTCCCTGGTTCTGCATTTTGTTGACATGATCGCCTTGGGTTAAATAGCCCTTGCCGCTGAGGACAAACACCATTTTATAAGTCTCCAGGACGCGAGGGCCTACGACATGGTCTTTGCCGCATTTCCGGTGGCCGGCCCAGGTTATATAGGCAGACTGCTCCATTTGCGTTTTGGCCGGTGTGTAAAAATGCTGTACAATATGCTCTTCCATTTCTGCTTCACCTCAATGAAGTTGCCGTAATTTAGGTCTCTCACTGTACCGCACCGCTTTTTCTTTGTCAACCGGCCCAACTGGAAACAGCACTGCCGTCCTTTCATATTTAAAAGAGCCCCGTAAAGGGGCTCAGCCCGGCAGCATTCCGGTTACTCGGCACCGGTAACCCACTGCTCCGTGAAGGAGATAAATTTCATCGTGCGGCGGTTGCCGAAGGAATATGCTGCATGCAGACTTCCATCCGCCGCCTGCATGATGCATGGATATTCATAGCGGCGGTTGCGGATTAAATTTTTGTGGCCGCTGAAGCCCTCACCTGTCTCCACATGACGGCGGTACGGCCACGTTCTGCCCTCATCCTCTGAAATGGCTACAGTAACAGGACAGCGTTCAAACGGCCAGACGGTAATATCCGGCTTATCATTGAAGCGCAGGTCATTGTAAATGATGGCGAGCTTGCCGCTCGCAAGCTTGATGGCGGAAATGCTGGAGTTGTTGTTCGGCAGCTCAGTGCGTACCGGTTCCGTCCAGGTCTCCCCGTTGTCATCCGATTTGGCAAAGTAAATATAGTCTGCCGCGCGGCTGCGGAAGAGCCCGATCAGCTTCCCTGGCGCCATCTCGATCACGTTGCAGTGCACACGGCCGCGGCTGCCGGGAACCTCGACGCTGCGCCAGGTCGCGCCTTCATCGTCGGAGATGTTCATGACCGTAATATCGCTGCCGTTGCGGGTATCATCATTGAAGCAGATCCAGTTCTCGAAGATCCATCTTCCGCTGGAGAGAATCTGAATTTTCTGGCGGCAGAATGAGCCTTCACGCGGGAACATAACCTCCGCCTCCCCCCAGGTATACCCGTTGTCCCTGGAAACCTTGCGGTAAATCTTGGAGGTGTACTGCAGATTGAACTCCGGCGGCTCATCGGCGGTACGGGCCCGCTGGGCCGTGTACATCACCCACAGCTCGCCGTTCGGATGAAGAAACAGGGACGGATTCTGCTCGCTGAAGCCGTTATCGTCTGAAATTCTCACAGCAGGTGTCCAGGCATCCGCCCCGGCGTTCAGACGGGACATCACGATGCTGACATCCGGGTTGCCTTCATCTGAACCGGCAAACCAGACGCAGAGCAGATCGCCGCCGGGCAGCTCCTGCAGGTCACAGGCATGGCTTGTTTCGAAATCACAGGGCAATAGGGATTCCGCCAGTCCGAGGCGGCGGTTGAAATACAGCTTTCCGTCTTCAGTAAGGTCATTTAATTCAATCATTGGATTATTTAACATAATGCACTCCTTTGGTTAAAATATATGAATTTATAGGTTTCACACGATGACTTATCCTTCTATATTAGTGGCTTACTTCACAGAGCCAAGCAGAATCCCTTTCTTGAAGTACTTCTGCACAAACGGATAGATCAGCACAATCGGCACCATCGCTACGAAGATGGCCGCTGCCTTCAGGTTGCCGGGGTTCAGCATAATGCCGTCCTGGATAATCGTGCGGAAGGCCGTATTGGAATCGCCCGAGCTGATGACAAGTCTTTTCAGCATAACCTGAATCGTCTGCAGGTTCGGATTTTGCAGGTAAATAAGCGGCATCAGATACTGGTTCCAGATAAATACGGCATAGAAGACGCCGATTGTGGCCAGAATCGGTTTGGAAATGGGAAGAAAGACGCGGCTCATAACCTGAAAATCGTTGGCGCCGTCGATTTTGGCTGCTTCCTCCAGCTCTGTTGGCAGACCATCCAGGAAGGTCTTGGTAATAATCAGAAATTGTACATTGATCGCATTGGGAATAATCATTACCAGCCAATTGTCCACAAAACCAAGCTTATTCAAGACAATGTAGGCCGGAATAATTCCCGCTTCAAATACCCAGGTGAACACGAACAGGCTCATGATCAGAAAGCGGCCCTTAATTTGCTTGCGGGACAACACATAGGCCGTCATATACGTCAGCATAAGCGCAACAACTGTACCAATCGCCGTATAGATGCCCGAATTCAGCAGCCCGCGGAAAATGCCAAGACTGGAATTCGTCAAAATATATTGATAAGCTTCAAAGTTAGGATTCTTCGGAAAGAACACGACGTCTCCTGAGGCGATGCTTCTTCCGTCACTGATAGAGAGAAAGAATATATACAGGAAAGGATACGTGCAGACAAGAGCGATCAACAGCAGAAAAATATTATTGCAGATGTCGAACAGACTGATCTTTGTTCTCATCATCCTTCTCCTTTCTCAGAATAGCCGTGTATCGGAATATTTAGTGGACAGCTTGTTGGTTCCGACAACCAGAACGTAAGCAACAAGCGATTTCAGCAGATTGACTGCCGTGCCGTAGCTGTATTCCGGGAATCCTGTGCTGGCAAAGGCCAGGCGGTATACATAAGTCTGAATAACATCAGCCGTCTCATAGACGCTTTGATTGTACATAAGTAAAATCCGGTCCAGATCGACCGTGAAAATGTTGCCGACGCTGATAATCAGCATAATGGCAAGCGTTGGCTTCAAGGAAGGTAGCGTGATGTGAAACATTTGCTGAAAGCGGCTGGCACCATCCAGTGAAGCGGATTCATAGACGGATGGATCAATAGCTGCCATTGCTGCAATATACACGATTGCCGAATAGCCGAAGGTCTGCCATACCTGGAGCAGTACATAATTGCTGCGGAACCATCCCGGTTCAGCCATGAAGTAGATGGTGTCCAGGCCAAAACGGGCCAGAATGTCGTTAACCAGGCCGGTCGAAGGCGAGAGCAGCGTGTACAGAATGCTGACCATAACGGCCGAAGAGATGAAATAAGGCAAGAAGCTCAGGGATTGCACGCTTCCTTTAATCCAGCGGACCCGCACCTCGTTCAGCAGCAAGGCGAACAGAATCGGAATGGGAAACGTGAATAGCAGGGAATAGAAAGCGAGAATGAGCGTATTTTTGACTAGGGTCCATATATACGGGTCTTCAAAGATTCGCTGAAAATGCTCCAGACCGACAAACGGACTGCCCAGCACCCCTCGAAAAGCGCTGAAATCCTGAAAAGCGATAATCATCCCGCCCAGCGGAGCCAGTTTGAACAATACCAGGCTGATCAAACCGGGCAAAAGCATGAGCAGCAGGAGCTTGTTCGTATTCATATAGGCGAGAAAACGGCGCATCCCTGTTTTTCGGGGAAGAGGCGTCATTCTGTCACTTGTTATCACTTTCTCCACCACCCATTTGATCTGAATTTGTACCCTGTATTTAGGTGCCGCGCCTTCCGGGGGGAAGGCGCGGCCGGTGCTGTTGTTTACTTGTACATGGCGTCGTAAGCTTCTTGCTGGATGGCAACAATCTTCTTATACCCTGCTGTTTCCATTTCACCGAGGAAGGCGTCCCATTCACTCATTGGGCGTTTGCCGTTGACGAATTCCGTCACCCCTGCGGTAACCGCCTCATTGACCTTGGCGGAAAGATCAGCCAGTTGTTTAGCCTGATCAGCAGAGTATGTCACCTGTACACCGGTTTTCAGACTTTCGTCTGTGAACAGCTCCAATGCAGCATTGCGTACAAGCTCGGTATTCCAGGAGTAGAACGCGTCGTTGTCAATCGGCTTGACGAAGGTGAGACGGTCGTTAAGGAAAGACCAGCGCGGTTCTCCGGCGGGCGTTGCTTCCTGCTCCGTGAAGTCCACCGTGTACTGCTTATTTCCGCCCTCATCTTTATAGCTTTCCCCTTCAACGCCCCATGAAACCAGCGTCTGGCCTTCATCGGAATAGAGATAGTCCAGGAATTTGATAATCGTCTCTGCTTTGTCTTTACTGTCTGCGTTGATAACCATTGCTCTTAAGGTATTGTATTGGGTTTCCGTTGTCTGCACGGAAGGATTTCCGTTCAGGTCCTTCAGATAAGGCAGGATGGCAATCTTATAGTCCGGATCGTTGTCCGGTCCTCCATTATCCATGAACCAGGATGGACGGGTCAGGTAGTCATAGCTGATGGAGCCTTGTCCTGTGAGCATTTTGGATTCCCAGCTTTCCTCCGTACCGGAGCCTGCCACCCATTCAGGGTCGATCAAGCCTTCGCTGTAAAGTGTTTTATACCACTCCACCATTTTCTTATATCCGTCGGAATACAGGTCAGTGCCTGTTTTGCCGTTGCCATACACCCCTCGGGATATGCCGTCATCGTAATTTGCGGCTGCATTGAACGCGCTCTGGAAGCGGATATAGCCTTCACGTCCGACCATCGGATAGTAATTCTTATCCTCCTTGCCGTAATACGCTTTCAATTTGCGCATCGCATCGGTCAGCTGGTCAATCGTCTGCGGTGCCTCGGTAATGCCGGCCTTCTCGAAATGATCGGCGCGGTAGAAGATGAAGTCTGCAAAACGCGGAGCTTCGGCAACCAGTCCGAATATTTGTCCGTCCTTATCAGTAATCAACGTTTTGTAACTGGGGTTCTTCTCGATATAGCTCTTGATATTAGGCCCGAATTCTTCAATATAAGGAGCCAGGTCGACAAACGCGCCTTGGGCGCCGTATACGGTAGCCTGTGAAACGGAAACAATACCTGAATCAGGGAAGGTACGGCTAATAATTTTCTGGTCCACGGAAGCGTAGTACTCATCATCGTTAGAGCCGCCGGGAACAAATTCAACGGTCGTGCCTGTTGCCGTTTCCACATGCGGATACCACTTGTCTTCCTTCAGCCAGTTGATAAATTTATCATGCATCAAATAAGAAAAGCTGCTGCTTCCTTCCGCCCCGCTGTTGCCGTTGTTAGAGGTATTCGTTTTTGTATTTTGTGAGCAGCCGGCCAGCACAGACCCTGAAGCAAGCAGAGCGGCAAAGACTAAATAAAACGCTTTCTTTTTTCTCATTATTAGTTCCCCCTCGAAGTGTAATTTGAAATACTAAGAGTGTCTTCAGAAGTAGTATCTCATGACCCAAGTATAAAATTAATGCAAAAATAGCTATACCTCATGGAAAATTGCGCACAAAACCTTTTTTGTGCTACTGATTTTTAATAGGAGTTGCAATTTGCAATACAATAGGCCGAAAAATTACAACAATAACCCTCTCGCTGTATAATCAGCCACCATACGGCGCACTTCCTCCAAGGCCTGGGGGGTGAGCGGAGCTACCGGCCGCCGGGCCGGACCAGCCGGCAAGCCGATTTCATCAAGCACAGCTTTCAGCACGGAAGGCAGGGTACCCAGCGCAAAGGCTGCCCGCAAACCGCGGAGGACACGCTGCGCCTGCTCTGCCTGCTCATATTCACCGCGGCGCCAATGCTCATAAATGGCCACCACTGTTGCCGGGAAAATATTGGCCGTTGCTGCAATAGCCCCTGTGCCGCCCGCCATCAGCGTGGACAAAATCAGCGAATCCGTTCCGGCAAGGACGGAGAAGGATTCAGGTGTGCGGTCGATCAGCTGCAGAATGTTATCGAAGCTGCCGCTGCTGTCCTTGATGCCAACCACATTCGGCAATTCCGCAAGCTTGGCCACAGTCTGCACACTGAGGGTATTGCCTGTACGGACCGGAATCGTATACAGCACAAGGGGCAGCGATGTATCCCCTGCTACGGCTTCAAAATGGTATTGCAGCTCAGCCTGCGTATAGGTAAGAAAATAAGGGGTAATCACGGAAAGTGCGTCCGCTCCCGCCTGCTCCAGTCTTTGCGCCAGACGGCTGGTCTCGCGTGTTCCGGAACAGCCTGCACCTGCATATACGTGCACACGGCCGCGGGCCTCATCAATGACGATTTGCGCTACCTCCAGCTTTTCTTCAAAAGAAAGATTAAAGAATTCGCCGTTGGTCCCCAGGCAAAACAGCCCGTGCACTCCGGCATCAATATAACGGTTCACCATCTTCCGCAGTGCCTTCTCGTCAATCTCCTCCCGCTGATCCAGCGGAGTGACCATCGCAGGTATAATTCCCTTCACTTCCAGCATGGTTCCCAGTCCCTTCCTGTTATTCATTCAGATTCATTCAGATCTATTTCAAGCGCAAACCTTCCCGGTATGTTGATGCTTAAACCGTCTGCTTCGGGGCCAGTTCAACAGCCGAGCGGATCGCCTCCAGCATGCTTTTCTCATCCGCAATGCCTTTTCCCGCAATATCAAAAGCCGTGCCGTGATCAACGGAGGTACGGATAATGCCGCCCTTCAGACCAACGGTAATATTAACGCCGTCCTCTATGCCCAGCACCTTAATGGGCGCATGTCCCTGATCATGGTAGCAGGCGACAACAATATCAAAGTCTCCCCGCATAGCCCTGTAAAAAAGGGTGTCCGCCGGAGCAGGACCATATACATCCATTCCTTCCATCCGCGCTTTCTCTACGGCCGGAAGCAGCTTCTCCTCCTCCTCTCCGTTTCCGAACAAGCCGTTCTCCCCTGCATGGGGATTGATGCCGCACAGGGCAATCCGCGGGTTATTATTCCCAGCTGCCCGTAGCACCTGATCCGCGAGCTTCAGCACCTTATACGTCCGTTCCGGCGTAATCATCTCCACTGCCTTGATCAGCCCGACATGGGTTGTCAGGTGAATGACCTTGAGGCGGCCGGTGGACAGCATCATCGAGAAATCCTCCGTCTCTGTCAGCTTGGCCAGAATTTCGGTATGTCCGGGATAGAGATGCCCTCCCTTATGCAGCGCCTCCTTATTCAGCGGGGCGGTACAGATGGCCTGGACTTCACCGGACTTCGCCAGCTCAACAGCCTTGGCAATATAATGGAAGGCGGCATTTCCCGCCGCTGCGGACAATTGCCCGAAAGGAACGGCATCCGGCAGAAGCTTCAGATTGATGCAATCAATAATCCCATGCTGGAAAAGCGCCTCTGCGGCTCCTTCTATCGGGCGAATCTTCATTGCATCCCGGCTGGAGACGGCAGCCGCCCTCTCCAGTGTTTCGGTGTCACCGACAACGAGCGGGCGGCACACCTCATAAATATCTGGATGCGATAACGCCTTCACAATAATCTCAGGACCAATACCGGCCGCGTCCCCCATAGTAATGGCAATAATCGGCTTCATCATGTCACACCTCTCTCTGCAGAGCCTTCACTGAGCGTACCAGTACCTGATCGCTTCCGAAAGCCCCCGCCTTCGTAATAATATATCTGCCCGATTCACCCGGCGTCCGCCCAAGCGGGACTCCGTTCTCCACCTCATTAATGAGCTTGATCTCCACGTCGCTTAAATGGTGGCAGACCTGCTTCGCGGTATCGCCTCCGGTCAGTACCATATGGCGGATACCGCACTCGGCGATAATCTCAGCAGCCACCCGGCCAAGCGCCGCGCTGATGCGCTCGCCCACTTCCGTAGCACTCAGGCCACCGGTGCGCCCAAGCTCATTGACACGGTCGACCTCTTCCGGATTGCCCGGCGTATAGAGCGCCACATGCCTTCCCTCCCGGGAGATGATACCGGTTGCAAGCTCACGGACCCGGTTCAATTCCACAGCGCATGTTCCCGGGAAGAGCAGCTTATCCGATTCAACCACGAGAGCAGAGACACCGTCTTCTTTGACCAGCTCGGTCAGCTGGCGGCGCGACCACGGATTGACGCTGCCCACCACAATAAGCACACATTTCGGATCTGAATACAAGGTATTTTCCCAGTGTGTTGCCTGTCTTTTGTCCGGCCTCTCCAGTATAGCACCAGCTCCCGCTTGCTTCGGGGCTTCCCTGATGCTGCAGAGAATCTGCGTTGTCAAGGCGCCGGCCAAACCCGCTGAACCGGCCCATACCACTTTCGGACATCCCGGTCCTCCGGGGAACAAGGAAGCGATCAAGGCCAGATCCTCTTCCTGCTCCGCATCGAACACAAGGTAAGGAATGCCTGACTGGAGGCAGCCGGCAATCCGCTTATCCAGCGCAGCCCGCCCGCCTCTCAGCAGTTCCAGCGGAATAAGGGCGGCCGGATAACGGCTTTGCCGCTCAAGAATGGCAGAGAAAGCAGATTCCGTGGCCGGATGCTTGGGATCATGGGCCATCTCCGTCTCGTGCAGCGGCATCCCGTTCACATACACAACTCCTTCTGTCAGCGTGCGTCCCACCTTCGGGAAAGCCGGGGCAATAACAATGAAATCAGGCTGCAGCGTCTCATAAACCGCGTCCAGCTCACTGCCGATATTTCCGCGCAGCGTAGAATCAAACTTCTTATAGATGACAGGAGAGGTAGCTTCTCCGCCGCGCCCCAGAAACAGACATACATCCTTGACTCTCTGATAAGCCTCCTGCGGAGGAAGAGAGCGGCTGTCGGTATCAAACACAACCGCCTCCTGTTTCCCGCCGCCCGTCTTAAGCTCCAGGAGTACAGAAGTGGACAGGCCCTGACGGGCCATTTGCACCCCTGTATCATTCGCCCCGGTCAAGTCATCCGCGATGACGGCGATGTTCATTTCCTAACCCCCTCCATACAACAGCAATTACACATATACAGCAGAACGCTGCTCCAGGGAGCAGCCGCCCTGTCAATCCTCTTTTAATTTGCGCCACAGCGTTGAGCGGTTGATGCCAAGCCGCTTGGCGGCCAGCGACTGGTTCATATTCTCCTGCTCCAGAACCGTCTGGATGATATCCCGTTCAATGTCCTCCAGCGGCTGATACAGGTTCAGTTCTTCCCTGCCGGGCACCGGGGTAAGTCCGCTGCGTGCCTTCCGGCTTCCTTCCTCCAGCAGCACCAGCGCCTCTGGTTCAATGAACGGCCCCGCTGATGCCGCTACAAAGAGATCCATCACCGTGCGCAATTCGGTAAAATTACCCTGCCACGGATGCGCGAGAAGCGCCTCCATGACCTCGCTCCGGATACCGGCAATCTGCTTGCCCTGACGTTCATTCGTCCAGATCAGGCAGGCGCGGATGCTGCGTTCCAGCCACGGCGTATCCCGCAGGGCCGGAAGCGGGATTCTCCGGTCCTGTAAGCTGCGCAGCAGCTTGCCGGCCAGCCGGTCCTCAGCAGCGAGCACCTCCGGATCCCTGTCGAACAGAAATACCGTCTTCATCTTGCGCTTGATAATGAACTCAGCCAGCTCTCTCTGCTGCTTGGCAGAGAGCAATTCCGCTCCTTCTATGGCAGTAACGCGCCCGCCGCCGTACAGCATCAGCTCCATCATGGCCTTCAGCACCTCTTCCGATGATCTGCGGATATTGAGGTACAGAATGCCGTCCCTTGATTCGGAGAGGGCGGCGTTGATAACGTACCGCTTGCGCCCGCTGCCCTTTTCGCCATATACAACTGCTGGATAAGCCTGAAAGTCCGTCTCCAGCCCGCCGTCTTCCCGGTGGGAGAAAAAAGGGGCTGCCGTCAGAAGGTAACTGGCCGCAAGACCGCTGCGTTCCGGTTCTTCCTCCGATGAATGCAGCATATACAGCAGGCGTTCATCCGCGGCAGGCAGCATTTGCGCCTGCAGGTACAAGCCCTGCTCCGGTTCATAAACGGATGTCACCGTGTCAAAGTCTGCCCCCCGGCCGGCGTCCCTGAGCATTTCCCGCAGACCGGGATACATGGTATACAGCGTATCTGCTGTTTCAGGAAGCCGCAGAAGCTGCTTGAACGAAGGATTGGCAAACTCCAGCTTGCCGCCTTGATCCACCGCCGCATACCCGTCCTCCAGCTTACCGAGCATGGCTTCATACATTTCATTCTTGACCTTCAGCTTCCGGGCTGATTTATAGAGCTGTCCGGCCCGCGAGAACGCTTCCATTAATGACTCCCTGCCGGAGGTAATTAATACGCCCTGCAGACCGCTTTCGGCCGCGATCTTGACCGTAATGCTGTCGCCAATGATAACCTGGATGCCTCTCGCTTTGGCGTCTGCCAGAGCAGCACTGACTTCCTGCTCCTGATGGATAACCGTGTATGAAATATCGACCTCCATCAAGCTGGACACGGACATAAAGCCTTCGATGATATTGGGAAATCCGATCATTTCACATTTGGCATTGTATCCCTGTACCAGCGTCAGGATCCGTAATATGTCGAATCCGGAAACGGGAATTTCCACAACGGGCAGATAGGAATGCTTTTGCAGCAGCTTTGCCGTCCCGCCTCTGCTGATAATGATATCGTAGCCTTCCGAGTGAATGCGGCCGATCAGCGGCAGCACCCTCGACAGATCTCCATGCTCCACTACAATCTCAAACTCCTGCAGCTCATTCTGTAAGCTTAACGTTAATTCAGATAACCCCGGGTAAGGAGCAATGACAATTACTTTAATTTTCATGCAGCTATTCATCCTTGTTTTTTTAATGCCATTATAACCCAGCCGCCATTCATTAAGCAGCATCAAACCATTTCTTAGTGAAACAGCTTGCCGTATACCGCACCGATGTCATCCAGCGTCATCACCTTCGGGTTGTTAGCCATCAGCCGGGTAACCTGCGAGGCCGCGAGTGAAAGCCCGGGAATATCGCCGCGCGCAGCTCCGAAGAGTGTCAAATCCTGAGGAATGCTCATCTCCTGCGTCCACAGCCGGATTTGCCCGATCACCTGCTCCGCATCCCGCTGTTTTCCCTCTCCGGTCTGAAGCCCCATCGCTCCGGCTACAAGAGCCAGCCGTTCCACAATCGCATCGAAATTAAATTCCATTACATGCGGCAAAAGCATGGAATTGGCTACTCCGTGAGGCACATGAAATTTCCCGCCAATCGGATAAGCCAAGGCATGTACAGCTGCCGTTCCGGCGCAGGTCAATGCCATTCCGCCGTACATGGAACCGATCAGCATATCCTCCCGCGCTTTTCTGTCGTCTCCGTGGTGATAGGCCTGCAGGATACTGGCAGAAATGCTGCGGATGGATTCAAGTGCGAACATGTCGCTGAACCGGTTGGCCTTGTTGGAAATAAATGATTCAAGCGCATGAGTATAGGCATCCATTCCTGTCGCGGCTGTAATATCACGAGGTAAACCAAGCGTCAACAGCGGGTCCAGAATGACTAATGCCGGGAGCAGATACCGGCTGACAACACCGATCTTCAGCTCCTCCTCCGGTAAAGTCACAATAGCGTTGGGTGTCACTTCCGAGCCTGTGCCCGAGGTGGTGGGAATCAGGACCGTCGGAATGCCCGGATTCGGGATCAGATCCGTCCCCAGCATGTCACGGACAGAGAGGCTGTTGGTTTTCATGACAGACAGAAGTTTGACAACATCCAGCACACTGCCTCCGCCGATACCTATAATCGCATCGCAGGGAACTTCGGCTATTGCGCCGGAGAGCGCTTCCAATTGGGCGATGGTCGGTTCTGGCTGAACATCGGTATTCCAGTGCACGGCGATTCCGCCGCTCTTCAGGCGGTTTGTAACTTCATCCAGCGTGCCGCTGCTTTGAAGAAAGGGCTGGGATACAAGCAGTACCGATTTCAGAGATCCCAGTCTTTGCAGATGCTCCACAATCCGCTCCAAGGAGCCGCAGCCCGCGATAATGCTGCGGGCCGTTTGAAAGAAATACTGTTCCATCATATCTTCTCCTCTGGAAATCTTGATACATCGTATTCGAATTCAGTATAGCATATCGTTGCAATATTTCAACATTTAATTGTTTATGTAAAGGATAAATTTAATATCGTTGCTTTTTGCAACATTTTATTATGAAAATCAAATGATTTATTTGATCTGTGAATTCTATAGGCTATAGATGTCAAAGGAAAATAGAGTTCTAGACTGAAAAATAAAGTATTAAGTATGTCACGTTTTTTATTTCGAACATTAAGTCAAGACTGCACTCTGGGAAATGGTTATTTGGGCATTTTCATCATAATGTGGAATATAACGAAAGAGATGAAGCCTGATGACAAAGACAAAGCTTACAGAAATACTTAATAAACGAAATATTAAGTGTACTGAAGTTGATAAATGGGCAAGTACCTTCGAGGCGTCTGGGAGGAGGAATTTGTTGAAGCAATAAGCATCGATGGCTGGCTTTACGAAGTATTTGGATTTAGTGTGTGATCCATTGAACAAGAAAACCCGCGGAGTAAACCCGCGGGGATCACACAAGCAATTTTTTTGAGAAGAGGACTGAATTTGCAAGAATTAAACACTCATGATAGTCAAATCAAAGAAATCAAGATTATAGAAAAAAGGGATCATATACCTTATTGGAATCTGCTCATCCAATGGCTTGGGCTTATCGTCACAATCTTATGTGGGCCTCTTATCATTGTGGTATCGCGTTAGTAAATGTTAAAAAAGGTTTTTGGTCACTTTTTGAGTTAAATGTTCTATTTTCGGCATCAACACTTCATCATCAATTGCTGTCAGCTTTTCGGGCTTAAACAACTGAATCCTCTTTAATTGAAAATAATCATATAAAACTTGTTGAACCGTGAATTGATTGGTCATCAGATATTTAACATCGAACATCCCTCTTAGAATTTCATCCTGCTTTATTAATAGCCTGCCGTTAAGTTGATTGAAAACCCCTTTTTGTTTACCTTCCTCAAAGAAAGCCAGTATCTTCTCTTCTCGCTCCCTCATAGCTTCATTAAAGCGATCAAATAAATCAGGGTAACTGGTTTCGAGGTCCTGAAGGATAATATCCGAGAAATAAACGACTAGAGATATGGTTTGTTCAAATATTTGCAAAAAGCGAGTGCCGAAACTTTGAACCGAATCCAAAGGATTGTGGGTCAATTCCTTCATGTATTCAATAAAACCATCTACGATGAACTCGACAATTTCTTCCTTGGTTGAGAAATACTTATATAAAGTTACTCGGCTTATCTCCATTACTCTAGAAATTTCGTCCATCCGAACGGACTGAAGGCCATTTTTTCGTAAATAAGGAAGCAGCTTATTCATAAGCTTAACTCGTGTTTCGTTTTTTTTATCTGATATCTGGCTATTCACATAAAGCCCCCCTTACCTTTATTATAACCGGAATTCCGCTTTCGTCACAAACATTATTTTCAAATTATACAAAAATGATTAAAAGTGTTTACTTTGTAAATTTCTTTATGCTAAGATGTAACTCGAAGCTAAAACATATAAAAAGCGAGGTAACTAATATGAAAACGCAAAAGCTCGGTCACAGCGATATTGCCGTTTCTTCTATTGGATTGGGTATGATGGGCATGTCCCCCGGCATGTATGGCACCATTGATGATGAGGAGTCCATTAAAACCATTCATCGGGCGCTTGATCTCGGGGTAACTTTGCTTGATACTGCTGATACATATGGCAACGGCCATAATGAGGAGCTATTAGGAAAAGCGTTGAAGGGACGAAGAGAACAGGCAATTGTCGCTACCAAGTTCTCGTATGGTCCAAATTGGGAATTCATCGGAGGACACCCGGACTATGTAAAGAAAGCTATTGACGAAAGCCTTCGACGTCTTGGTCTCGATTATATCGACCTGTATTATCAACATGCGGTAGATCCTAATGTTCCAATTGAGGAGACAGTTGGTGCTATGGCTGAATTAGTTAAAGCAGGTAAAGTACGTTATCTTGGTCTTTCTAATGGCCTAAATGGATCAGTTATTAGTGCATCTACACTTCGTAAAGCGCATGAAGTACACCCTATTTCCGCAGTCCAATCGGAATACTCCATTTGGAGCCGGGAAATTGAAGAAGAAGCTCTACCTACCGTAAAAGAATTAGGAATCACCCTTGTAGCTTACAGTCCTCTAAGCAGAGGCTTTATTACGGGGGAACGTCATATGAATGAGAACTTCCAAGCTGATGATATGCGCAATCTTTTTACACGTTACAAAGGTGAGAACTTCCAAAAGAATATTAAAATCGTTGATAAACTAGCGGAAATCGCCAAAGAAAAGAACTGTACGGTACCTCAACTAGCAATTGCATGGACAGTAGAAAGAGGCACATTGCCAATTCCTGGTACGAAACGCCGTAAATATTTGGAGGATAATATCAAGGCACTTGATATTCATCTTACGTCTGATGATTTTGCCCGTATTGATGCTGTTAGTCCAAATGCGTTTGGTGGTCGTTATTAATGTAAGCTCAAACAGCCCTCATCTTGGTGTCAAGGTGTGGGCTGTTTGACGCTTACCGCGTTTACCTCAAGGAGACTACGAGACTTCTCTCAGTTATCTGCACCTTCTATTCCATCCATCCTGACCTAGGACTTTGCCTGCAAGCCCTTCGGATTCTTCCTCATGGAAGACACCCTGCCTATCCGAGCAACCTTTTAATTTCTTTCAAGTGTCGCCAGGGAAACCATTACCCAGGGAGAAAACTTATTGGACAATGCGCCTTTAGGATTGTGTATCCGGAAAAGAAAGGCTTCCCCCGCCTGATTCTTCCATACCATATAATCTACTACTCCTTTATCGCCAGTAGCCTGCAAATACAATTCTGCAAACCCGAGCGGATGTTCAACCAATTCCCCGCTATAATCTTTGGCACTGCCTGTAGCGGAAAGCTCAGTTTCACCTTGTTGCTTCAGCGCAGTGAGATCGTATTCAGAAGCCAAACTTTCAATTTCCGCATAGTAGGCCGGGTCCTCGGTAAGTGATAAACGGTTAGTCTGTGCATTCAATGTGAAATCCCCAGTGATATATAGGGAGTATCCATCACCTTGCTCGAGTGTAGCCGTTTGCCCGCTAACCCCTCCCTCCTGTTCACCGAATTCCCGGGTCTCTGGCCGTTCAGAGGTCTGAGGATCAGTAGGGTCAGGAGCGGCGGACGCTGGTGCCTCCGTGGCGGAGGGAGTGGCCGAAGGTACTGGAGTGGCTGTAGCTTCAATAACTGGCGTAGTCGCTATACTTGTTGCTGTTGGCTCTGTCTCATTTGCAACTTCATTGTTGCTGCATGCGCCTAAAATTGAGGCGGATAGAATAATAGTGGCAGCTGCCGTAATTAATTGTTTGTTCATTGTATACCTCCTCTATCTGGATAATAGTTATTACCCAAAACCTGCAATCCCTTCCCCCAGAGCCCCCAATCCGAATGTATTCCAGGGATTCCAATTTGCATTTGATCCAAGAAGTTGTTTGTCATTATTAATAATGCTATATACTGTTATGAATACATTTATAGGATATTGCGCGGAACGAAAGGGGTGGCATTCATGTATAGAGTAGCGATATGCGATGATGAGGAGAAGCAGCGGGAGCTTGTTAAAAGAACTCTGATAGGCTTATCCATCAAGACAAATATAGAATTCGAGATGGAGTTATTCCACTCGGGAGAGCAGCTGGCCGCTCATTATGAGCGTGGCGAAGTGCCCTTCCATATTCTAATTCTTGACGTGGAGATGGGCGGAATGAATGGGATTCAGACGGCACGGAGAATCCGCGAGCTGAAGCACTTTGATGAACAGATTATTTTTCTTACCAGCTACCCTCAATATATGGTGGAGAGCTTCGATGTCATCACATTCCAGTATTTAATCAAACCGGTAGCGCCTCTCCTCCTGGAAGAGAAGATCACCAAGCTATGCCAATATTTTCAGGCCCAAGATAAGAAATTCATGGTCATTAAATCCGGTTATGATGAAGTTGTATTAAGATATGATGATATTATTGCGATTGAGGTTGCCAAAAGCCTAACGATAAAAAGCAAGCTGCATGTGATCACCAAAGCCCAAATCTATGAGAGCAAGGGCATTATTGCAGATTATGCCGCAGCTCTAAAAGACAGTAACTTCCTGCACATCCACCGTTCGATTATTATCAACCTGCTGCATGTGAAGAAGTTCGCCAGCGGCTCCGTTCTCATGTCGAATGGGATGGAGCTTCCTATAGGCCGGTCCAAGATCAAAGAGGTTAAAGATTACTACACCAAATATATGATCATGAAGGGTAATTCGTATGATTCTATATAACCTGCCGATCGTCCTCTGTGTGCTGCTGGTGATGTGCTTTCAAACCAACTTTTTCTTCAATTCCGTCTTTGACAAGTCTGCCAGGAAGACTAACCGTATCGTTTACTTCATCATTTACGGATTGCTTTGTTTCATGTATCTAGTCATACCGATGAATTCCTATATAGCCTCTTGTGTCGCATTGCTGATGATCTTTGGTTTGGCTCAATCCTATGATGTGGAGATCAAGACCAAGGTCATTTTTTCTATCCTGTATGCGGTTTTGATGACGATGGTCAGTTTTATCTCGCTTTATATTTTCTCAAGTCTAGATTCCATAGATTTCACTACCCTGGATTCGGGTAACGGGCAGGACCGGCTGACCTTTACGAAGGCATTAATCCTTAGCTGTGTGATTATGTTTGCTGTTATTCAGGTGATCAGATTCATTTCCAAACGCAGAAGCTTCTCTTTGCCTTACCGTTACTATATTTTCTTCTTGATCGTCCCCCTGATCAGTATCTATCAGATCAATGTACTTACTGTCACCAGTGAGAAAAACATCTATTATTTCATGGCGATTATCGGATTCCTGTTCCTGAATGTGATGGTCGTCTATATTTTCGATACGATTATTGATAAATTTCAATTCATGCATGAGAATGCACAATTGCAGCACCAGATGAATTATCAGGATGCGAATTATGAGAAAACGGTGCACAGCTTCAAATCCATTAAGCGGATTATTCACGACACCCACCAGCAGTTTCTCTACATTGAAGAGTGTATTAAACGTAATGATTCAGCGGCGGCACTGGAGCATATCAGGGTTACCTTAAATAAAGTCGAGGATTCCTATCAGCGGGTGAACACCGGACATCTCGTTATAGATGCTCTGGTCACGAATACCCTTAATATTGGACAGGCCAACGGAATTAGAATAGATACCAGGCTTCAGCTCTATTCGCTGGAAGTAAATATTGACCGTTATGACCTTTGTGTCGTTCTTGGCAATATGCTGGATAATGCGATAGAAGCCTCTAAGAAGGTTAAGGTGGCAGAGGACCGGTACATGCTCATCCAGATTCATTCGAATGAATCTGCGCTGTTCATCCACATCCTTAATCATATGGACAAAGTGACCGCCCCCCTGCACAGCCAGAAGCCGGACCCGGAGTATCATGGCATCGGCTTAACCAATATAGCCAGAATATGCGATAAGTACGGCGGCAACATGACCATCGAGTCCGGACACAAAGTCTTTAACAATATGGCCGTTCTCCCCTTTCATACGGACAATCCTTAGACAAAACCATTGTTTAGGGATTGTTTTTTTCGTTTCAGGGTACTTCAGACCTTCTCCCTCCTTCTTGCTTGTATGATGAATCCAGGATTACATTTCGAGCAGCAACAGAAGGAGGAAATAAGGATGAAGAAGTTGATTGCAGCAGTATTGGCTTCGGTGTTAGTGATCCCCATGGCTCAGACCTCGGCACAGGAGAAGGGGACAACCGTGGAAGAAAAGGCCCGCGCGCTGGCTTCAGAGATCATCTCCAATTATGGGGTAAGCGGACTACAGTATGCCATCAGGGATAAAGGCTCTATCACCCTGTCCGGGGGTGCCGGTGTGTACGATAAAGCCACTCAGGCACCGGTAACGAAAGATACGATGTTTGGGATTGGCTCGGTCAGTAAAATGCATGTCTCTGCCGCGGCGATGATCCTGGCGGATTCCAAGGCCATTGATATCGACAAACCCCTCACCACGTATTTACCGCAGTTTAAGATGGCCGATGCCAGATATAAGGACATTACACCGCGGATGCTAATGAATCATTCGTCAGGTCTTTACGGCAGCCACTATGGCAACAGCATGCTGCTGGATGACAACGACACACAGAATCATGATGAATTACTGTCAAGGCTGGAGTCCGAACATCTGAAATCCAATCCCGGAGAATATTCCGTGTATTGCAACGATGGCTTTCAGCTGCTCGAGCTCATGATTGAGCAGGTGAGCGGTTTAAGCTATTCCGAATTCCTGGACCGGTACCTGAGCAGTCCGCTGCAGTTAAGCTCCACCAAAACGCCGCTCGATACGTTTGACAGACAGCAGCTGGCCAAAACCTATTTCCCGGGGCTGGAGCAGGCTCTGCCCGTTGAGAACGCCAACGTTATTGGTGCCGGTGGAGTCTATTCCACGGCAGAAGAACTGACCGAGTTTGCTGAAGTGCTGATCGGAAATCGTACGGATATTTTATCCGAAGCCTCCGTCAAGGCTATGCAGAAGCCTGAATATAAGAATGGAATCTGGGTACCGGATGAACGAAACACCTTCAGCTATGGTCTGGGCTGGGATGCTGTGAGCCTGGCCCCGTTCAGCGATTACGGAATCACTGCTCTAACCAAAGGCGGGGATACAATTATGTATCATGCTGCGCTAACTGCAATACCCGAATCCGATATTTCGATTGCTGTCCTCTCCTCCGGCGGGAGCTCGATCTTCAATACGATTTTCGCCTCGAATATCCTGCTGGAGTACTTGAAGGATACCGGGAAGATTGACAAGCTCCTGCCGGACTCAACCTTCGAACCCCCGGTAAAGGCGGCCATGCCTGCTGAGTTGAAATCCTATTCGGGATTATACGGCACAGTAGGCGCTACAACAGCCATAACGGTTAAGGACGGGGAGCTTGACCTGCCTGCCCTGGAAGGCGGACTGATCCCTGCACAGAAATATATCTATACAGGCAACGGGCAATTCAAGAGCAGCGATGGCCGTTCCGCCGTAAGCTTCGATCTGCAGAAGAACGGCATAACCTACCTAAAGCTTAATGCCGAGTTGGATTTCCCCGGAGCCGGCCAGATGGTGATGGTAACCTACGAATATCAGAAGCTGGAGTCCAATCCTCTAACCGCCGTGACGAAACAGGCCTGGGAAAAGAGAAACGGGAAAAATTACTATGCTTTGGATGAGAAGATCAATTCATTATTTTATCTGTCCCCTGCGATCCTAATGAAGAATATCGCTGTGGATGAGGGATATGCCTCAGGCACCCGGATTGTGGATGAGCATAAGGCCGTCAATGCGGCTGAAATACCGGTCATGAACGGAAGAGATGCATTTGACTTGAATTTCTATACGAAGAACGAAGCGGAGTATTTAACCATCGATGGCAATGCTTATATCAGCGAAGATGCGGTTCAACCTATCTATGGAGGCCGGTCATCAATCAGTACGGTACCCGCTAATGGTCAAGGGATATGGTTCAAGATCGGTGAGAAATCAGCCGGGAAAACAATGACTGTGACTGCTCCGGCAAGCGGCGGCTTCGCTGTCTATGCTGCCGACGGGATGATCGTTAACTTCTCTGTGGTGACCAAGGAGCCTTCAGCAGTCTTGCCGCAAGGCGGTATGGTTGTGTTTGGCGGTCAAGCCGGAGATGTATTTAAGATTAGTATACAATGACAGAAAATGGATGGCCGGCTATGATGCCCAATGAAGTCGTTGTAGATTTAACAATTATAGGGCGTGCGATATTAAGAGCCAGTTACCGGAATTCCGGTAACTGGCTCTTAATACCGTTGGGCCGCCATCCTGGTCACACGCTAAAGGTTACAGATACAGTGAGCGAGAAAGATAAGGATCATTCTGGGTGAAGCATATAAATTACTATCTTTAAACAAAATCAATCTAAAGGGTGAATAGATTTCTAGCCAGCGGTTTATTATCCGCTGGCTCTTCTTCTCTCCCCAAGGTTTCATTACAAACCGGACATAAAAAATCCGGGGATTGTCCGGATTCCCGCTGCAATCGAATGAGCCAACAAAACCAGCAAAATCAGCTCAGGGCCTCTGCGGATCGCACTATCCAGATCAAATCCCTGTATTACAGCATCTTTCTGCAAGATTAAAAAATTGTACCAAACTTGGTGTCCACACCTTGAGAATAAATTTGAATACTCTATGTAGAACATGAACTCTACATACCTTTGAGAAGGAGGGACCAAGTAAATGGCTATTCTATCAACTGGACCGATAGAAAATAATTTGGTCAGTGGTGTAAGGCCAACACAGCAGCTGACCATTAAAGCTGATAATGCTGACTCTGTTAATGTTGCAAGTATTTTGATTCAGGGTTTCTACCTAAGCGGAATGAGAGCTTTATATGTACTTGAATTAATTAGTGTAAATCCAAATGAAGCAATAACAATGGATTATTTTGCAGACTTAGATGCTTTTGAGTTTGTCTTCACAACGACCGGTTTAGCAGAACAACAAATTGAAATTTCAGTTTGGGGAAAAAATGCCGCGGGACAACTTGTAACTCCTCATCGAATCGTATCTTCTGAATTGTTAGGAGCAAGCACAGGAGTCACCGGCCTCACCGGAGCGACAGGTGAAACTGGGGCCACTGGAGCCACCGGAGCTACCGGAGCGACGGGTGAAACTGGGGCCACGGGAGCCACTGGAGCCACCGGGGCGACAGGTGAAACTGGGGCAACGGGAGCCACCGGAGCTACCGGAGCGACGGGTGAAACTGGAGTCACCGGAGCGACGGGTGAAACTGGGGCCACTGGAGCCACCGGAGCTACCGGAGCGACGGGTGAAACTGGGGCCACGGGAGCCACTGGAGCCACCGGGGCGACAGGTGAAACTGGGGCCACTGGAGCCACTGGAGCCACCGGGGCGACAGGAGTCACCGGAGTCACCGGAGCGACAGGCGAAACTGGAGCAACGGGAGCCACCGGTATCACCGGAGCGACAGGTGAAACTGGGGCAACGGGAGCCACCGGAGCTACCGGAGCGACGGGTGAAACTGGAGCCACCGGGGCGACAGGAGTCACCGGAGTCACCGGAGCGACGGGTGAAACTGGGGCCACTGGGGCCACCGGGGCGACGGGTGAAACTGGAGCCACCGGGGCGACAGGAGTCACCGGAGTCACTGGGGCCACCGGGGCGACGGGTGAAACTGGGGCCACCGGAGCCACGGGAGCCACCGGGGCGACAGGAGTCACTGGGGCGACAGGAGTCACCGGAGTCACCGGAGCGACGGGTGAAACTGGGGCGACAGGAGTCACCGGAGTCACCGGAGCGACGGGTGAAACTGGAGCCACCGGAGCTACCGGAACGACGGGTGAAACTGGGGCCACTGGGGCGACAGGTGCGACAGGAGTCACCGGAGTCACCGGAGTCACCGGAGTCACCGGAGCGACGGGTGAAACTGGGGCCACCGGAGCTACCGGAACGACGGGTGAAACTGGGGCCACTGGAGCCACCGGGGCGACAGGAGTCACCGGAGTCACCGGAGCGACAGGTGAAACTGGGGCCACGGGAGCTACCGGAACAACGGGTGAAACTGGGGCCACTGGGGCGACAGGTGCGACAGGAGTCACCGGGGCGACAGGAGTCACCGGAGTCACCGGAGTCACCGGAGCGACGGGTGAAACTGGGGCCACTGGGGCGACAGGTGCGACAGGAGTCACCGGAGTCACCGGGGTAACAGGTGCGACGGGTACGACAGGAGTCACCGGGGCAAATGGAGTTACCGGCGTCACCGGAGCGACGGGGGCAACCGGAACAGGTGGCACATTACAAAACGGACTATTTACTGTTAATGTAGCATCTGTAGTAAATGGGACAGCCATTTCGTATACGACCTCATTTATTAATGGCACTAATATTTTGCACCCGTCCAATACGACCTTTGTACTGGCCATAGGACACATTTATTTAGTTTCTTTTACTTTCAGAGCAACTAGTTCAGTAAATGGAAATGTTACTGTTACACCAAGATTAAATCTAGTATTTCAAAGTCGTTTCTCAGGCAGATCAGTTACTGGAACTGTAGATGCTAATGTGAGCGTATCCGGTACGTTCTTAGTAGACACTACCTCAACTGCTATTACATTAGATTTTCTTTATAATGGATCAGCAACAGCTACGTTTACGGATGGTTCTGTTTCAATTATTCAGGTTCAGTAAAATATTAAAATGGATTGGAATTTTGATTTACTGTATCTAAAAATTTGAGGCAAAGGAGAATTGAAGATATGGCTATCCTATCAACCGGACCGATAGAAAATAATCAGGTCAGTGGTGAAAGCCCAACACAACAATTGACCGTTAAAATCGAAAATCGAGATTCAGTCAATAATGCGAGCATCATGATCCAGGGATACTACCTAAACGGGACCAGAACGTTATATATACTCGAAACAATTATTATAAGCCCAAATGAGGTAGTAACGAAGAATTATTATGCGAACTTTAGTGCCTTTGAGTTTATCTTTACAACCAGCGGTGTAGCAGAAGATCAAATTGAAATGTCCGTTTGGGGAAAAAATGCTTCAGGGCAACTTGTAACACCTCACCGTATCGTATCTTCAGAATTGCTAGAAGCAACAAGTACTATCGATCCTAATACAACCATAGTGGGAGTAGGACCAAATGTTAGCTCTCAATTTAGCGAATTAAGAACAAGTGAAAAAACACCGATTATTGAACTGACCTCGGTATATGGATTATCTAATCTAAGAGACGTTGTTGCCACACTGGGCAGTGCTACAGTTGGAAATACCAACACGGAGTTTCAATTAACTACGACAGCATCGGGCGGAGATATCGCCATCCTCCAAAGTTCGGAGAGGGGAAGATATGAATCAGGTCTAGCTGCCGAAGCAGGTATAGGCATCCGTTTACCGGTTGCGCCAACAGGAAGCCAAGTGGTGAGATGGGGTGCTTTTGACGATCAAAATGGCTTATTCTTTGGTCAGAGTGTAGCGAATGGAATATTTGTAGCAATTCGAAGAGCAAGTGTTGACACTGTAATTCCTCAAACATCCTGGAACGTAGATAAATTAGATGGAACGGGGCCAAGCGGGATAACGCTTAATTTATCGGAAGGTAACATTTTTCAAATGGTATTTACTTGGTATGGGTACGGAGTCATTGAATTTAGAGTAGTGCTTCCCAATGCTACGACTTTAGCACAAGAAGTGATTACAGTTCACCGGTTCTCACCTAGCGGGCAGACAAGTCTTGCTGATCCGAATCTTCCCCTGCGTGCAGAAATATTTAATAATGGCACAGCAGCTGGACTCAATTTATTTGTTGGAGGAAGACAATATAGCATTTTAGGCAAATATAATCCGGTCTTCAGGGTTACTTCCGAAAGAAGAACAGTAACTGCATCAGGAACCCTTACACCTGTTTTGTCCTTTCAAAGAAAGGAGATTTTCCCGCCAGGTTCAAGTAGAGCAAATTCAGTCAGTGTAAAACTCGAAGCGATTGATCTTATAACTTCTGAAGATATTTACTATCAACTCATACTTGGTGGAACGATTGATGGAGCTTTTACAAACTTCCCAACTGTGACTACTAATATCCCCTCTTCAGAGACAGCTCTTCTAGTTAATAATACTCTAACGACAATATCAGGCGGTCAGGTCCTATTACAAGGGTTAGCAGCTGGAGCTGGAGGTATGGCTCGAATTTCAGCCTCTGCTTCATTATTGGATTTCCAACTACCGGATAATGAATTTGTCTCACTGGCTGTAGCAAATTTAAGCGGCGCTACTAATTCTGTTACTGCAACCTTCAGTCTTACAGAAGAATGGTGAAAATAAATTCAAAAAAAGGGGAGATTATGTCATATATTCTCCCCAACAATATAATTCTTCAATGGAGACGCACTTCTGGATAATCACCTATTGATGCTTCTATAAAATTATCAATGCGTAAGATAACTTGTTATGCTAATTGTGTGATAACAAGATATGCAGAAATTCGCTCCGGTTGCCCCCTTAGAACCAATGTTATGGATTCATAAATACAACATCGTATTCGGGAAAAGCCTCCGTCCATTTGGCAATCGTCTTCGGCAGCTCAGTTGTATTCGGCACGTTGGTGTAGAACCGCACAATGGCAATATCGAATTCCTCCAGGCTGTTCTCCTCATCCGTGTCGAGTACCGCTGCCCAATAGTGGCCCTGTTTGTCATACATAATAATCGCTTCTGTCAGTGTAAACAGTCCGCGCACGCCGCCTGAAATTACGCTTGCACCCAGACCATCCAGATCCTTCGGCTTATCCAGCAGCTGCATGCTGTACAGGAACAGATCATAATCATCGCCTACCACTGTGCGGAAGGCCTTGTCTTGCGCCGCTGTCTTGAATACACCTGTATCCTTCAGCGTGTAGACGCCCTCTTTGTACGGACCTCGGGCATATTCGCCGGTGTAGGTTACATTCGCTCCCGCAGAGTATACTGGCGAAGGGCTGGTTACATACAGCTGGCCGTTCAGCAGGTAGAAAAAGACTACCGAACCGTCCTCTTCCTTATATACAGCCATCCGTTTGCGGACCACGGCCGACTCTTCATACAGCTGGCCGGAATGGCCGCCATCGAACGCATCGATGGAAAAGGTCAGCTTATCGCTCTTGACGTTGCTGAATTCTACATATCCCCCATAGAAAGGCGATTTGCTTGCCATATACCATTCGCCGTTCCACTCGGCAGCTGCCGGAACCTTAACACTCTTGGCGGCTGTTGCCGTCAATGCCTCTACCGGCAGCTGGCGGGTACCGTCCGGATTGCTCCATACCCCGGCAAAGCCGGTGCCGGCAATCCACCAGCCCTCGAAGCGGCCCGTTTCTTTGCCTTTGGCATCGTATTCATACATATTGACTATTTTGCCGCTGACATCACCTGTGAGCTTGATCGTCTTTTTGTATTTATCGTAATAATAACTGCCGGTCAGCTTCCCGCTACTCTCAATCTTGACCGACATATGAATCGGCAGATTCCCGTTAATTGCGCCGGTCAGCGGCACCAGTCCGTTCGTAGCCGGACTCTGGGTTGCCGCTGCCACTTGAACCGGAGCAGCCTTGTCTTGTACCGGAGCTGCAGCCGCCGCCGGGATAATGAAGAGTGCAGGCAGCAGCAGCGCGGCAGCCAGCAGTGTACCTATTTTACGTATCATAATGGACCTCCCTCTCATGCCATCTACAACAGATATATTACACTGTATGCCATGAATTACCCTATTGTTGTCAGATAGACCCTCAGATTATCAAGACTCTGGAGAAAATTAACGGCAAGCGGGTACTCTATGATGTGCAATCTAAATGGTTTGGGTAATGACAACTAAAGAAAAGGAGTTGATTAGGGATGCCAGAATCTCATCATGACAAACCGAAGCAGGAGGTCTCTATAGAAACCTTCGCCTTCATGGCCGACAAGCTGCTGCCGAATAACCCGGAGCTTCCGGCAGTTCTATTTAAAGGTGCATTTAAGAAGAATCCGGAAAGCGCAGAGCAGATCTTCAATGACAACGGCTGGCGGAACAGCTGGGTGAACGGGATATTCAGCTATCACCATTACCACAGCAATGCGCATGAGGTGCTCGGCGTGATGTCCGGCAGCGCCAGCCTGCAGCTGGGCGGCGATGCCGGCCGCAGGGTTGAGGTGTCGGCCGGAGACGTACTGGTGCTGCCTGCCGGTACAGCGCATAAGCGGCTCACGTCCTCGCAGGACTTCCGCATCGCTGGCGCTTATCCCGGCGGAGCAGATTACAACACCCGCCGGGCCACGCCGGACGACTTCGAAGCAGCGCTGCCAGAGATTAGCAAGGTGCCGCTGCCGGATAGCGATCCTGTTTATGGTGATGGGGGACTGTTGTTGAGGGTGTGGAAGGGCATTTGAAACATGCTTTAAGTACAAATGACTCGTAAACTATGCACCTAATCCTCATAATAATAATCCCGATATTCCTGAGGAGTGACGTCGTTAGCTTTCTTAAATATATATGTGAAGTACGCAGCAGTCTGATACCCTACCTGTTCCGCTACCTCATAAACCTTTATATTAGGGTCCTTCAGCAGTTCCTTCGCTCTTTCCAAACGCTTCTCTAATATAAAATCGGATATCGTTCTTCCCATTTCCTTCTTGAACAAAACGCTTAAATAGCTTGCGTTCAATTGAAAGTGTTCGGCCAATTGTTTGACGGTCAGTTGTGTCTGAAGGCCTTTTTCCAAATAAGCTTCAACGTTACGAATAAGATGATGCTGCTGCGTAGCCTGTTCCTTGCGCTCAAGTTGTGCGAACCTCGTCATGTACTCCAAGACAACCTCACGAACTTCCAACGTACGGACGCATTCAAGCAAGTCATGCCAGACCATCATATAGTGAGTGTTGTCATTGTCGTTCAAACGATTAAACCTTCGCACCAATTCGCTGATCAAACCCATGGCAAAGGCCTTTACATAGGTAATAGAAATGTCATCTTGCATCAACAGCATATCAAAAGCATGATTAAATTGCGCAACAGCCCGCTCCTCTTCGCCTGCTTCTAGAAGCCTGACGATTTCCGGAATTTCCTCATCCCGTAACTGAAATTCGCGGTATTCGGTCGCTTGGATTTGATCGAAATAATGAATTTGTTCACTTCCGGTAGACTTCAATTGAGTGAGCATATGTTTCAATTCCTTATAAAGTCTTGGAACCTCCCCTATACCGATGACTTCTCTACTCACACCTATCGTGATCGTAGCATCGTGTTGCTCACGGATGACTTCCTGCACGAAAGCGAACTGCTTTTCCAACTGGGCCCGTTCACCTGGAGAGGCGTTCAATTGCAAGACAGCCACTTCGTCGGTAGCTGTTCTTCCGATATAAATTTGACCATACCCCGAGATTCCCACTCGAACGGTACGAACTAACGAGTCACTTAGAAGAATTCGCTGCTCGGCATCCTGCATGGGCAATCCGTGTAAATTGTCGTAAGTAAACAGGAACAATCGATTCTCCCGGTCTCCGGGAGGCAAATCAAGAAGATGCCTCCATGAGTTGGCTTGCTCCGCGTTTTGAATTCTTCCTTCTAGCAGTTCATTAACGAATCGATCATGGAGAACGTCAATGCTTCCAATGACTCTCTCCTTCAATGCTGTAGTTTCATTTTCGATCATCCGTTTCTTTTCGATAACTGTTCGGAACGAAATCAACTTTGCTACCAGTTCCTCGATCTTGATCGGTTTCAGCACATATCCCTTTGCGCCTAGATTAATCGCTTCTTGGACGAATTCGAACTCATTGTACCCGCTGATTATCAATGTCTGCATAGATGATAATCTCGGATAATTTGCCGTGATCGTAGCAAGCAGTTCGATCCCTGTCATTCCAGGCATTGATACATCCGTAATCAGAACGTCTACAGGGGTTTCAGCCAAGGTCACCAAGGCCGCTTCAGCCGATTCTGCAGTTAGCGGCCGCTCATAACCGATATCGTTCCAATCAATATACTTTGTCAATCCTTCGATATGCAGCGGTTCGTCATCCACGATTAACGCTTGAATCATAACCCTCACCTCTCATAATTTGGGGCTTATTCGTGCAGACGGGAATGCGAATGGAGATGCATGTCCACTCGTTTTCGATGCTGTCTATAGCAAAATGTCCTTGCAAACCGAAATACAAACGCAGCCGCTCTCTTATATTGTTAAGCCCAAACCCGTTTCGGGTGCCTTCATATTTCTCCATGCGAACCAGTTCCAATACCTCTGGACGTAAGCCTTTGCCATTATCAAATATTTCAAAGTGGACTTCTCCATCCAATCGAATAATGGATATACGGATCTGCGCACGGATGACCTGCGTAATTCCGCTATGTAAATAGCAATTTTCCACTATCGGCTGAAGCAAAAGTTTGATCGTATACAAGTCCAAAACCTCAGGATCTATGTCCCAATCCACCGAAACCCGGTCCGGGTAACGCAATTGTTGAATTTCAAGATAGGCTTTTACATGCTCTAGCTCGTCGCGAATTGCGGTCACATTTTCCCGATTATTCAGAGCAATTCGATAGAAGCTCGTTAACGCATCAATGATTCTAATCTGCTTTTCATCATGCAGATCCAGCGCGCGCCAGCGTAGCAGCCCTAAGGAGTTATAGATGAAATGCGGATTGATTTGGGCCTGTAATGCTTTAAACGATTGTTCTTTCTCCTTTATTCCGACTTGCGCATTCTCTTCGACAAGCTTGCCTAAGCGGCCTGTCATATGATTGAACAGCAATTCTAGTTCACCAAGCTCGTCTTGCACCCTGTTTTTTACGCTTACCTCGAAATCACCACGGGAAATGTCATTCATTCGTTTCCCCAGTTTGTGAATCCGCCACACGAAGTTGTTTAAAAAGGCATACAGCAAGAAAATGGATAACATCAAGAAGAAAACGATGCCTGCTCCAACAGAGATGAAAATGAGCCGAGATTGTTCTTCCATTCGGTCCAAATGTACCAGCGCGGCAACGGTCCAACCAGAATCCAGTTTACTGGTGACAAACAGCTTGCCGTTCATTACGGCATTCATTTCAAATGAATCATTCCAGTACGGCTGTATCGAAGATTCGCTCAACCGGATTCCGATTTGTTCTTGACTCGAGGAAGCGATGATGTTTCCTCTTTCATCCACGATATACAAATCGCCGGCTCCATCGAATGGACGATGGAGGAATTCCGCAAAGACCTCGTTATAATCCAGTCGCATATAAATAATTCCGTAATACCCGCCGTTATGGTTTGAAATCTTATGAGAGACCACCAACTCGCGTTCGTTATCAACGCCATTGGACCATTTAAGCGCTCCCGGAGTCTCAATTGTTCGCTCAAACCATGCTTCCTCTCTTTCACCGGATATCATCCGGTTCTCCGGTCTCCAAAGGAACCCCCCATCCTGAACGAGCGTACTGTTCGAATGGTAAATACGAAACGACTTAATTCCCGGTAAATACTGATCTGTATATTGAAAAGACCGGTCCACATACAGCACGGTGTCCAGTTGCTCGTAAATATCTTTGTATTCACGGGAAAGTCTGGAGATCAGTTCTCCATCGGTGGCGGCACGGGTAACGATTAAATCGTAACTTTGCTTTTTGAATGCGATGCTTTGGGCATTTTGGCGAACGGCTTCCTGTATCGTAATCAAATAATTCTCACGAACCAGGTGAAGAACAACGTAACCCGCCCCCACTGCAAGCAACGCAGTCGGAATAAATACGATGAACGCGTATAAAATGATGACCTTTTTTCTAATATTCATCGATTGGGTTATTCTGATAACGAAATTTTCAACTCGACGCGGTAGACTCAACAGGACCCCCCATTTCCGACTCCCCGGGCCTTAGCAACAAGAAGGGGAGCACCCCTTGTTCAAGAATGCTCCTTCATTATACTAAAACTCTCCATTCACTTGAACTTCAGCCTGATAGGTTTCATGCCATTCGGCTTTCATTTCGTTCCACTGCCCTCGCTTTTCAAGCGCCCCTCGGAACTCATTCCAAACCTTCTCGAAAGCTCCATCGTCCTGTGCCATCAATAACTTTGCCCGGTACTCTTTACGGAGGTTCTCAACGGTCGGTGCACTTTTCTCCCAAACTCCGCCTGTCTTCATCTTCACCATATCATAAGAATGCACGGAGCGCACCGCACCCATTTTGCCGACAGCTTCCGTAAACTCAGTTGTCTTCTTATAACCCGCATGCGGATGATTGCCGACATTCCACCACGGGTACCATTCATTACTAAAGGAAGACGTCATGTACAATTCAGGCGTAACTTTGGATTTTAGAGCCACATCCCCCGAGTTACGAGCCTTGTCATATTCCGGATCGGTGAAATTCCATTTGCCGAGTGGTTGGTCAACCCAGTCCCAATACAGTCCGGCTGGTCCTTCATTAACAACATGCTGCTGCTCGGGATTCGGTTGCAAGGTGTAATCGAAGAATTTTAAGACGGCATCCAGATTCTTAGTATCTTTATTGACAAAGACATCATAACCTGGATAAGGATTCACGACTTGATTGATGCCGACCTGATCCACATCTGGAACCTTAGGGATCGGAATAACCTGATAATACCACCCGGGAGCCGTAGGTCCATCTAGAGCCTCCCAAGCTGAAGACGGAATATTAAAGAACGATCCGACATTCATTGCTACGCGTCCGGATTGGTTTCTTTCCTGGTATTGTTCTTTCTTGCTTGTGACGACTTCGGGATCGATTAACTTTTCCCGGTACATCTTATTCATCCATTGATATGCTTTCTTATAATTTGGGTTGTCATAGGCGAATATAAATTCATCGCCCTTTTTCTCAATACCTGCTCCGCCTGTAGACACGCCAAAGGCATTAAGTACGGCATTCTCGTCGCTATAACCTAAATTATCATTCTGATCCATCAGGAACGAAAGCGGGAGTAAGGGTTTGCCAGAATCATCCTTGATCTTGGCTGATTCGCGAAGAAACTCCTCCACACCTTCGATTGTGCTTAAATCGTCCAGGGTCATTCCTGCCTTTTCAACAACATCCGTCCGAACCACCCATGAGTTTGAAGACCAGCCTGGCCATGGATTATCGGGATTTTGGTCGAACCAGGTAGGAATGGACCAAATATGACCATCCTTATCTTTCAACCGGTCAATGTACACCTTGGGAATGGAAGCCAATCCCGGATATTTGTCAGGCATATCGAAATATTGTTCAAGAGGCATAACCATTCCGGACCGGGTCATTGCGGTTAACACCGTATCATTGTGACTGAACATGGCTGCGTCTTTAAACCCGCCCGCATTCAGTTTCAAATTGAGCGCAGTCATCGCATCCCCTTGAGTTGCTTCCAACTTCACCGCGACCCCTGGTTCTTTATCCCTCCAATATTGTTGCACCAGACTGTCGTTATTGATCGTTGCCGCCCAACCTAACCAAAGATCGAACGCGGACGATCCACTATCAGATGTTGACGTCCCGGAATTAGCTGTGCTTTCAGGACTTCCAGAGCTGTTTTTCTCCTTTCCCGTGCTTGAACAGCCGACGAGAGTGACGAGCAGTACTGCCATCACTAAAGCAATTGAACGTCGGTTCCTTTTGTTAATAACCATGAGATGACCCTCCCTATAATTATCAAATATTGTAATTCATTTATCCTTTGACAGAACCAATGAGTACGCCCTTAACGAAATACTTCTGCAGAAAAGGATAGACACATAGAATCGGAAGTGCACTGACCATAACGACAGTCATCTTGATGGACATAAGCGTCGTGCTCTGCGTCATGGAGTTTCTTGCTATTGCTTCCTGATTGATGTTCGAGCCAAAGATGGCAGACAAATCAGAAGCGGATAGTAACTGCTGCAAGAAGGTCTGCACCGGGATGAGCGATTGGTCGGTTACGTAAAAAGCGCCAGAGAACCAATCATTCCAGTGACCTACAGCCGTAAACAAACCAAGGGCAGCAAGCATCGGCTTTGAGAGAGGAATGATGATTTGCAATAGGGTCCGTAGCGGACCGGCTCCGTCCAGCTCTGCCGATTCAATGAGTGCTTCGGGTATACCCTGTATAAATTTGAGCATAACGAACATATTCCAGACCGAGAACATACCCGGTAAAATATAGACCCAAAATGTGTTCACCAGCCCCAAATTGTTCAATTGGATATAGAAGGGGACCAGCCCCCCGCTAAACAACATCGTAATTAAAATGTAAGTCATAATGATACGCCTCATCGGAAGTCCCTTATAGGACAAACCGAAGGCAACTAACAACGTTACAATGAGACCGGTTATCGTACCAATGACTGTTCGAGCGATGGTAATCAAATACGAATGGCGGATGACCTCGTTGCCAAGTACGATTTCGTAATTAATTAGTGTAAAAGAGCGCGGGAATAAATATACGCCCCCTTTGGCCGCATCCGATCCTTCGTTAAGCGATATAGCCATCATGTATAGAAACGGATAAATAACGGAGACACATAACAAGACAAGCATAACAACGATGATGATTTGGCCGATTTTTTCGGACTTGGATAATCTCATCTTCACCACAACCCTTCGCCGTTAATTTTTCGCGAAAATTGATTCGATGAGATAACCAGTAACAAACTAATCACCGAAGATAGCAGGCCGACGGCAGTCGCCATTCCAAAGTACCCTTGTTGCAGGCCGCTTCGCAATACATAAGTATCCAACACATCCGCGACTCCCATATTTGCGGAATTCATCAATGGATAAATCTGATCCATGCCAATTGTGATTAATCCGGGTATGCTCAAAATCAAAATAATTGTTATGGTCGGAATCATGCCCGGCAGCGTGATGTGCCGAATTTGCGCCAGTCTGCCTGCCCCCTCTACCTTCGCCGCTTCGTAGAGCTGAGGATCGATCGTGGTAATCGCGGCTAAAAAGAGAATTGTGTTCCACCCCGTCTCTTTCCATAGACCGCTTACGATAACCATAGGTCTAAACCAATCATCCGACCCAAGGAAGAAGATCGGCTCTCCTCCGGTCCACGTAATGAATTGGTTGATGAGTCCATCATCCAGCGATAAGAACGAATGAAGAATGTAAGCGACTACAATCCAAGAGAAGAAATGGGGTAAATAACTGACGGATTGCACAAATCGTTTGAACCTAGAACTTCTAATTTCATTAATGAGAAGAGCGAGTATGATCGGAGCCGGAAAACCAAATATAAATTTCAGAACAGAAATAAAGAGTGTATTTTCTACAATGGTTAAAAACTGCGGATCCTGCAAGAACTCAAAATTACTAAATCCAACCCATGGGCTATTCCATATTGAGCCGCCGATCCGGAAGTCACGAAAAGCAACCTGGATACCAGCCATAGGAATGTAATTAAAAACAAATAATAACACTACGCCCGGCAAAATCATGAGATACTGCCAACGATACTTATGAAATTTTGAGTACATAACCATCCTCCTCGTAAAGTTATTATAGAACGGCTTGTAAGCAAAGACGAGATAACAACGATTGGATTTCTATCACTTTAATTGGATGTATATTATTTACATATTTACATTTATAGGGTTTATTGCATTTTTCTTATATCAATATATATCTAAACCTTTTTAAATTATTTTATGTTCGACGACAAAATAAGCCTTACTTAGACACCGCGTTCGGACTAATATTAGCTTAAGAAACAAAGGAGAATTTCCATACTGTAAAGTATTTATCAGGGTGAGGAGGGATACGTGAGAGCTAGTAAAGTACAGAGTAAATAAAAAACTTCATCTGCCCAGCAGAATGTAAGCGGTTAATTAAATGGCAACCAAAAGGAGATTTGATCAATATGCAGCTGATCCACAAAATGAGGAGCCATAAAATCATTATTCTGACTATTGTATTCGCTTTATTGGCAGTGATCGTAGGTAGCGGCAGTATTTTCGGGGCAGCAAGTTCATCCACTACCTCTAACACCACAAGAGTATCTGTGCATGACCCTTCGATTTCCTATGATGCTTCTACGAATAAGTATTATATATTTGGCTCACACCTGGCGCAGGCCTCAAGCACAGATCTGAGGAACTGGTCCTACATGGGGACACAGGGCTACACGAACACCAGCCTGTATGCCCCTTCAACTTTTGAAGGCTATTATTATATCAAGAACAAGAACAGCGGATTATATCTGGATGTAGTCAACGGCTCGGCGACTGACGGCACCAATATTCAGCAATGGTCGTATAATGGCTCGGATGCGCAAAAGTTCAGAATTATGTATTACGGAAGCGGGGATTATTACATCCTTACAGGCAATACCGCTTATGCAAGCGGTATTGACGTCTTCGAAGGATCTTCCGCCGACGGTGCCAACATTGATCAATGGACGTACTGGGGCGGCACTATGCAGCTATTTAGAATCCAGCAAAATGCCGACGGAACGGTCGCGTTCTTAACCAAGGCATCCAACTATACTGCCGCAATGGATGTGGCGGACGGCAGCACAGCGAATGGCGCGAACATCCAGCAATGGAATTACTGGGGCGGCGATATGCAGAAATGGGAGCTGGTCAAGGCAGGGGGAACCGGCAACTCCGCCAGAAGCGCCGGAGCAGCATTAAATTCTGCGCTCGCGGTGCCTTTTGCCTGGGCCGGGTATAATGATCAGGACAGTTCAGGCGGACAATCCGTATGGGCGCCGGGACCGGTATATAATTCTTCATACGTGTGGGCAGACGGATCGACGGGAGCTTATATGCTCTACTATTGCACCTCCTCGACTTATATCCGTTCAGCTATCGCCTACAGTGTATCCAAGTCGGTCTCCGGACCTTATGAATATGTCGATACCATTATCTATTCCGGCTTCACTAGCGGCAGCAATCCGATTACAACGACCTCGTCGTTAGGGACCAAAACGGTGGATATATGGTACAAGAACACCAATATCCCCGAGCTGATCGACAACGGCACCCTATCAGGAACCAGAAGCGGCTGGTTTAACAACAGTGGCGGATTCAACAACAGCAATTTCCCGAATGCGATAGATCCGGCGCTGGTGTATGACAACAGCGGCAAGCTGTGGATGAGTTACGGCTCCTGGTCTGGAGGGATTTATATTCTGCAGATTAACCCAGCCACCGGCAAGCCGTACTACCCAGGCTCCGACAATGGCAATGTCGACCGTTATTTTGGCAAGCGGATTGCCGGAGGGTACGGTAAGACGGGCGAAGCTCCTTACATCGTGTATGATTCCTCATCAGGCTATTACTACCTTTACGTCACTTATGGCGGTTTGGCCAATGCGGGAGGGTATCATATCCGTCTGTACCGCTCGACCACCATCGACGGAACCTACACCGATGCCGCCGGCAATTCGGCTGTCTATTCCTCCGCTTCCGTAGACCAGTCGGGTTACGGCATCAAGCTATTTGGGAATTATAACTTATCGGGAGCTAGTCAGGGGTATAAATCGGGTGGCCACAATTCTGCACTGATCGATACGGACGGCAGGAGATATCTGGTGTACCACACCCGGTTCAATAACGGCACCGAGGCGCACGAGGTTCGCGTGCATCAGCAATTTATGAATCAGGACAAGTGGCCGGTAACTGCGGTGTATGAATTTCTGGGCAGCAGTATCGCCTCCACCGGGTATAGTTCCAGTGAAATGGCTGGGACCTATCAATTCATCAACATGGGATTGGATGCTTCTACGGCTAATGTTGGCATGCTGACCACCCAGAGTGTGACCCTGAGCAGCAATGGAACCATTTCCGGTTCTGTGACAGGTACATGGTCCAATACGTCAGGAACCTACTACTGTACGATGGTCATTGACGGTATAACTTATAAAGGAGTGTTCTTTAAGCAGCGCAATGAACTGTCCAGCCACAATGAAGTGATGACCTTCTCCTTGATCGGTACCAACAACAAGTCGATTTGGGGTTCGAAGTAAAATGTAACCGGAAGTTTGAAGGAACACAGAAAGCAGGGCCTGAAATCTCATGATTTCAAGCCCTGCTTGTTAATTAGCTGTCCCCTTTTGATTTTGCCACCTGTCTTTAACGCGAGGAGTAAACCCCCTTCATGAATTTCTATAGTATGTTAGATGAAGATCGTATATATGTTACGACTTCTGATAACTGCGGCGGAAGGCGCCGGGTGTGAGCCGTTCCAGCTTCTTGAAGATTGCGCCATAATAGCTGGCAGATTCAAAGCCGACTTGATGAGCAATATGCTGCATCCCGCACTGCACATTGTCGAGCAGCAGTTCCTTGCTCTTATTGATCCTTACCTGATTGACATAGCTGATTGGACGAATGCCTGTCGTCTTCTTGAACATATGGCAGAAATGTTCCGGTGTGACGCCCATCAGTCCGGCAAGCGTCTGCAAAGTAATCTCTTCGGCATAATACTGGTCAATATAATCCAGGACCGGCTTTAACCGTTCATACTGCCGCCCGACGGTATCGCTGCCCTCGACAGTGACACGCTGAATAATCTCCGTCAATAAGGTATAGAGGATGGCAGAGCAGGCGTAATTGTTTAACGTTTGTGCTTGCGGCGTAAGTGCCGCTTGCAGCAGCTCCCTTATTCGGGATAGAAGGTATTCGGGCGATGCGAGCGTAAATACGCTTGTGTCTACAATGCCGACGGTTTCAAACAACCCCGCTGATCCACTGCCGTCGAAGATGATCCAGTCAACTTTCCAGCTCCCCGATAAAGCATAGTATTCGTGCTGCTGGCCGGGGAACAGCAGCATGCCCATGCCTTGCTTGACGACATGCTCCGTTCCACTCAGCTTGAGTTTGCCCTCGCCACTGCGGCATTGAATCCACTGATAATCCTGAATGCCCGTGTCTCGGCGTATATGCTCCTGTTCATGATGCAGACCAATACCAAGCAAATAAAAAGGGAGCAGCTTGTCCCGGGCGGATAGAACGGGAAAAACGCGATTGGGATGAGGCATGCGACCCACTCTCCTGCTATCTTAATATTGTTATATCGTATTAATTATTTAAGATATTCACTCCAATTAATATAGCATATAATCGCAATATATTGATGAACAAAGGAGATTACAGGATGACGATTAAGATTGGAATTGATTATTATCCAGAGCAATGGACTCCCGAGCTATGGGAGAAGGATGCAGCGCTTATGCAAGAGACGGGTGTTGCTGTTGTGCGAATGGCGGAATTCGCCTGGAGCCGCATGGAACCGACGGAGGGTGATTACCGGTTTGAATGGTTGGATGCAGCTATAGATGTATTCGCCGCGCGCGGCATGGAGATCGTATTATGCACCCCTACCAATACCCCGCCGAACTGGATGACAACCCGTTATCCGGATGTGCTGCCAATGGATGAGCAACGTCAAATCATCCGGCCGGGTGTACGTGGACATCGTTGCAACAACAGCTATTCCTTGAGAATGCTGGGCTCCAAATTTGTGGAAGCGATGTCACAGCGCTACGCGAAGCATCCCGCGGTCATTGGCTGGCAAATCGATAACGAGATGCACTACCAGGAATGCCATTGCGATACGTGCAATCGTGCATTTGTCGCTTGGCTGCAGGGGCGTTATTCGAGTCTGGAAGAGTTGAACCGGGAGTGGGGCACAGTCGTCTGGAGCGGGGAGTACAGCAGCTGGGCCGAGGTAACGACGCCGCTCGGCGGCAGCAAGCCGATGAATCCTTCCTATCTTCTCGAGTACAAGCGGTTCTGCTCGGACAGCGTAGGCTATCTGCTGGGATGGCAGCTTGAAATTCTGCGCAGCAACTGTCCAGGACAATTCGTGACGCATAACATGTGGCAATACCCGAATAGTCTGGACTATTATGACCTTTACAAAGAGCTGGACTTCGCTTCTGTTGATTATTATCCGAATGAGCTGTACCACGATTATGGCGACCGGTTTCCGAGGAACGGAGCGCTGTCACTGGACTTGGTTCGCGGCATCAAGCGCCGCAATTTCTGGGTCATGGAGCAGCTGAGCGGAGCGCAGGGCGCCTGGATGCCAATTCAGCGCACCCCTTATCCCGGACTGATCCGAGCCCGATCCTGGCAGACAATCGCCCGCGGTGCCGACATGGTCGTTCATTTCCGCTGGCGGAGTGCTGCCTTCGGAGCCGAACAGTTCTGGCATGGGCTTATCGACCATAGCAATGTTCCTGGACGGAGGTTCAGGGAGTTCGCAGAGCTTACTCGCGAGGTGAACCGGCTGGGAGAACTGCTGGCCGGCTCAACAATCGTTACCCAGGTTGCGATTCTGCATTCGCATGATCAGCATACGGCGCTTTCCCTCCAGCCGCAAGCGGAGGGGGGAATGCATTATATGGACAACTTGTCCTCTATGCACAATGCATTTTTGAAAATGGGCGTCGGTACGGACGTTATCAACTGGACCGAGGCGCTCGATGGCTACAAGCTGGTCATTGTCCCTTCCCTCTTTCTGTTAAATGAAGAAACCGTGCAGCGGCTGGAGCGATTCGCAGCCGGGGGCGGCACGGTGGTCCTCACCAATCGGACAGGTGTGAAGAACATGAGGAATGTATGTGAGATGCTGCCTCTCCCGGGGCTGCTGGCGGAAGCAGCGGGGGTTGTCGTTAGTGAGTATGATGCGATTGGCAACAGCGAGCATCGGATTCGGAACGCGGAGGGCCAGACATTCGCTGCGAAGCAATGGTGCGATCTGCTGGAACTGCGAGGAGCAGAACCGATTGCCTGGTATGACAACGACTTTTACGAGGGGGTGCCGGCGGTTACTGTCAATAAGCTTGGTGAAGGTGAAGTGTATTATGTCGGCACTTGGCCGGAGCCATCGTATTTCTATCAGCTGTTCGAAGGCATACTGAAGGAAAAGGACCTGGCGCCCAAGCTCCAGCTGCCGGAAGGTGTCGAGCTGTCGATTCGATCGAAGGGTAAGGAAAGCTTCCTGTTCCTGATCAATTTGACGAATGAGCAACGAGAGGTTACGCTTGACGTTCCCTATCGCAGCTTGTTGACGAGCAAAAGATCGGAGCAGAAGGTGATGCTGCCGGCTATGGGAGTAGATATTCTAACTTTATAGGAACAGCAGCATACTTCATTGCAAAGAGCTGTCTCACAAGGCGGAATACCTTGAGGGACAGCTCTTTATTTGTGTTCAACAGAAGTGTCGATGGACGTATGTTAAAATGAGCCAATTTTGTATTTTAGAATCTCATCAAGCCTTCCAACGGCCATTACTGGAATATCCAGAGTGATTCATACTTAGATTCTTTTCATTCGGCGGATTTCTCCGCCAGTCCGGCCACGATCTGATCTATCGGATTCGTGAACAGGGCATACAGAATGGCAGCATTCTCCTGTTTACTCAGGGCTTCTCTGGACTTGAAGTCAACAGCGCCCTTGGCATCAGCCTTGATGGCCGGTCCGTATAAGCCCAGAGCCACGACCATCTTCACTGCCGGAACTGCCCATTTATCCGTATTACCGGCCAGCTTCACATCCTGGAACAGCTTATCCGGGTATTGTGCACTGAGCAGTCTCCATACCATGACCGCCGCCTCCTGTCGGGAGATGATCCGGTCAGGCTGGAATTCACCGCCTGCTGTTCCCTCAACCATTCCAAGTTCTACAGCCATTTGTATATAACCGGCATCCGGATGGCCCTGCAGATCAGGGAACGCCAGCTTCGTGGTCTTGCTCTCTTTGACACTGCTGCTCTCCAGCATCAGCCGCACATACTCGGCACGCGTAATTCCCGCCTCAGGCTCGAAGCGGAGCGCCGCATCATTCGGCAGATAGCCCAGCGACTGCAGCATCATAACCGGAACCGCATAAGGATGGCTCGCAGAGACATCGGCATAACCGGCGCCATCCGGCCCTTTCTGCGCATAGCTGTAAGGATTGAGATAAGGCTCTTTCAGATAAGCTCCTTGTCCGCCCGGCGTCAATTCAAAACCGGTAAATTTCTTGGTAAGCTCATCAATGAACAGATTATCGTCTACCTGGCGCAGCTGGCGGGTGCCCAGCAAGGCATCGCTAATGGTAAGCGCACCCTCATGCGCAGCAACTGTGGAGACCAGGCTCTTGAGACGGAGATCCGCATAGTATCCGGTGAACGCATCCAGAGCTTCTGCACTCAACGGCTGGAAGGTGTCCAGCTTCGCCGGTGCGGCGTATTGCGGGAAGAACGCCTGGATGAACGCCGGATAGAACATTTCCCGCAGTGCACTCTGCTGATTATAGGCAATGAACACCCCGGTGTTCTGCTCAGGGATCAGGAACATATAAGTGCTGAAGCCGATTAAATCGCCTGCTTTGGTGATAATCTTGGAGCTGCTGCCGGCACCGGGAAGCTGAATCGGCGCTTCGAAGCCGTAGGTGGTATTCGGCAGCAACGGGTGGATGGAGGAACGGTATTCCTCCATGGCATCTATAGTACTTGCAGCCAGAATGCGGCTATTCCCGGAAGTGCCTCCATTCAGAAAAGCAGTCATGAACTTGCCGATATCATCTGCAGTAGACAGCATACCTCCATGCGGCATAACAGTAGGAGTTACTGTATACAGATCAAGCGCCTTGCCGGTGGCATCATAGGCGGTAGCCAGCTCTTCTTTCAGCTTGCCTTCCAGCAGGTAGCCGCTTGAATCCATATTCAGCGGGGAGAACACATACTTCTCCATATAATCCTCATAAGGCATGCCGCTGGCCTTCTCTACCACCAGACCCAGCAGCAGTGAGGCGAAGTTGTCATACATATAGGAAGTCCCCGGCTCACGGACAACCGGCGGCATATTCCGCAGCACATAATCCTCAATTGATACCTTGGTTTCGAAATCATCGTTGATATCTTCCGGCTGCGGGTCCTGAATCCGGAAGCCGGTGGTGTGGGTCAGCAGATCCTCCACCGTTACCGGAACGCCGAAGGGATTGTCGAAGACAATCGGTCCGGTATAGACTTGAAAATCCGCTTTCAAATCAATTTTGCCTTGCTCTACCAGCTGCATGGCGGCAGCGGCAGTGAAGGTTTTGGATACCGAGGCCATGCGGAAGACCGTTTCATCCGGGTCTACCGCTGTTTTGGCAGCCTTGTCCGCGTAGCCGAAGCCCTCTTCAATCACCGTCTTGCCGTCCTTAACTACAATGACAACCGCACCGGCAAGCTGCGCTTTCACCTCATCCGCACTGAAGAATTGCTTGAGGAATGCTGCCGCATTCTCCGTCGTTAACGGTTTGGCCTGTCCGGTTACAGACGCCGGAGGTGCAGATGCCGCAGGAGCGGCAGATGCTTGTACCGCCGGGGCAGCAAGCGTCAGAACCAGGGCAGCAGCAAGCACTGTCCTCGTCCAAAAGGCAGAACGGTTACGCAATAATGACAACTTCATTCACTTCACTCCATTCCATGAAATAGTAGATATAGTTGTTTCTACGGCATTTCATGGAAATGGGTTCAGATAAATATCAATCTGGACGCAAAATATCAATATGCGCAAACTGTGAGAGATCCTCTACGAAGCCTGGATACGAAATATTGATACAGCCGCAGTTACGGATGATCGACGGCTCCTCCAGGCTGCTGGCCAATACAGCGGCGGTCATGGCGATCCGGTGATCGCCACAGCTGTCTACAATGGCAGGCGATAGACGCTGGCCGCCATGAATGACCATTTCATCCTCACTGCAGGTAGTTTCCACGCCAAAGGCTCTTAGCACCCCTGCAGTGGTCTGAATCCGGTTCGTATCCTTGTCTCTCAATTCCCGGCAGTTCCTGATCACAGAATCCCCTTCTGCGAATACCGATACCGCAGCGAGCAGAGGAACCTCGTCTATCAAGCTCTGTATTCGCCCGTTGCCTTCAGCACAGACAGGCGACAACCAGGTTCCCGGGGTGCAATAGATATCTGCGATTGGCTCCCCGGATATCAGCTCCTCTTCCGCTTGCAGCGTCAAAGGAAGCCCCATCTCTGTGAGCAGACGGATGAATCCGCTCCGGGTTGGATTAACACCTACCCGCTTAATCAACAAGCTGCCCTTGCGCCCCATTCCCCGGATAGCATATGCAGCCAGCAGAAAAGCCGCTGAGGACAGATCCCCCGGAACCATTACATCCCTGGCGGAAAAGGCACTTCCTCCCTTCAGGAAAGTAACATCATGATCAGAACGAATATCTATGCCGAAATACTGCATCAGGCGTTCGGTGTGATCCCGGCTTTGACAGTTTTGCCGATAACATGTGATTCCGTCCGCATATAATCCCGCGAACAGCAGGGCGGACTTTTCCTGTGCACTGAATACGGTGGCTTCCATTTCTATGGGGGACAATGGTGATGCCCCCTGAATCCGCAGAGGCAGACAGCCTTTCACCCCAAGATATTCAATCACAGCCCCCATGTCTGTAAGCGGCTGAACAACCCAGTCCATCGGTCTTGCCGAGAGCAGTGGGTTCCCTCCGAGTTCCGCAGCAAAGGACTGTCCTGCCAGGACAGACAGCATCAACCGGGCTGAGGTGGCCGTATTCCCGACCTCAAGTCTGCCCGCCGGTGCCTGTAAGCCCCGCAGCCCTCTTCCATTCACAGACAGGTCATCCCCATTCCATGCAAACGTTACACCTAATTGGCGGAGAATCGCGATACAGCTCTCAGTGTCACGGGAACGCAGCACATTGTACACCTTGCCTTGGCCTTCGGCGATAGCGTTCAGAACAATGGCCCGCTGGGAAATTGATTTGTCTCCGGGAACCGAATCGAATTTGAAGGAACACAACTCCCGCTTCGCCTTAATCCGCAAATCACATGTGGCCGGTAGCCCGGCCCTGCTTCGTACCAATTCCAATTCTGATCACCTCGTCATCGGAGAGTATTTGCGAGTAATCCATATCTCTTCCGGGAGCCAGCGGAATCCTCCGGTCGCCCATTGCTGCATAGCTGCGGTACCGCTGCCGTTTCCGCTCCAGTCCGAGGTTATTCTCAAAGGTGTAATCGAACAGCTTAACCGCGTTCCGGCGCACCGCAAGCTCAAGCAGGTCAGCTCCTGTCTTCGTTCGCACCATTACCGTGGATGAGGCTTTGGCAGATATCCCTTCCCTGCTGGAATCAAAAATATTGGGATCTCCATCCGAAATCGAAATATCAGCAAGGCCTGACCACCAATCCGGACAAGCAAGACAGCGAAAGGTTTTAAACTTTTTGAATTCCTCCACCAGCCGGTAAAAGGGCAGATAATGCTCCTGCCCCTGCCGGGTCCTGACCATGAACTGCCCCGGATATTCCCCTTCCCGGTACTTCATCAAAACTACGTCAGCCAAGTCGATCCCCAAGATTTCCGTAATCAGATGCTCGGTACCGCCCAATGAAGTGTTGGACGCGCATCCCAGCTCAATCGTGAACGCCACTTTGTCTGCCAGTACAGTGGACGGCGAGTGTTCCGGCAGATTTAGCAGCTTGTTGATGCCTTGAATCTGGCAAGGTACGCCTATGATGCCGATCTTGTCATATCTGCGATCCTGCAGCAGATCCAGATTGGGAGTAATACAGTAGCTGGTCTGGGCACACTCAATAATCCGGTCCACTGAATCGGCAAGGTAGGCCTTCGGCACCCAGGGACGCTCCTTATCTCTTCCCACAACAATCACCGCGTCAGCAAGCTTCTCCTCCAGCGCGGTAACCGCCAGGATCGTCCCCGCCCCGCCGGCTGCCGCCCGGCCGAGAATCTCCGGGTCTGCCGCCGACAATTGACAGGTAGACAAGTAGATGCCGGTCCAGCGTTCAAGCTCTGAACGGTTACGGCCGAAGATGCGCCGCTCAGATTCCATAACGCCTGTATCATAGCCCGGGCACACCTCCGAGCAGAGATTGCAGCTTCCGCAGGTGTCGGCCGCCTGGCTCTCCAGACCCTGAAAGACCGGGAGCGAGATGGAATCTCCGTTCATCGCAAGCAGACCTTGGGGACACACTGCAGCGCACAATCCGCAAGAGGCGCATAGCGATAGATCTAGAATCTCTTCCTTGAGTGTTATAAAAGATGTCATACCGGCATCTTCCCTTCCTCATAATCTCACGCCGCTCAGCGCGGAATAGACTTCCCTGGTTCTGTCAGCAATGGGGTTCCAGTCATACCGCAGCAGCACCTCCCGCCGCGCTGCTTCTGCAAGCAGGCTCCCCTCATCCGGCTCACGGAGCAACTGTCGAATCCGGCCCGCAAGCATGTCAGAATCTCCGGATATGCTGGTGAGTCCAGTCCGCCCATGCTCGACAATCTCGGCCAGTCCCCCTTCTTCAGACACAATTACCGGTGTACCGCTCCCCATCGCTTCCAGCGCCACAATGCCGAAGGGCTCATATAAGCTGGGAAATACACAGACATCGGCAATCTGGAACAGATAGCTTTTCTCCAGGCTGTCCACGAAGCCGGTGAAGTGTATGCTTGTACCCAGCTCAGCCGCACTGGCTTCAAGCTCGGCGAACATCGGTCCCCGGCCTGCGATAATACAGGTGCATTGCGGGAATTCCCGCACTACCTTATGCATGCTTTGCAGCAGCACCTGTACCCCTTTTTCCTTCACTAGTCTTCCAATGAACAAGATAATCTCTCCGCCATTGCGCGCATACTGCTCTCTTCTGAAAGGATGTGCGGGAATCAGCTCCAGTGAACGGAGATCAATGCCGTTCGGAATAATCTCCGTCCTTGACTCCTCAAGACCATGCACAGTACAGACCTCCCGCTGCATATGCAGGCTGCATACAATAACCTTGTCCGATGTAGAGACCAGTTCATTCTCAATGGCATGAATCGTATGCTGCTGAGGCGTGAATACTCCCTGGTTCCTACCGAACTCTGTAGCATGGATTGTTGTAACAAGCGGTAACGACAACCGTTGACGGAGAAGAAGGGCTGCGTAGCCCACCAGCCAATCATGCGCGTGAATAAGATCGAGGCTTACGTTCCCGATTAGCCGGGATACAACGTAATCTACAATCGCCAGATTGAACTGAAGCACCCAATCCTCGAAATCGGTCAAGTTCTCATAAGAATTCACACGGTGCACGTATACGCCGTTCTCCACTTCCAGAACGGGCCGCCCGGGAGCGCTATTGGTGATTACATGAACCTCGGTCTGCCCGCTTGCCAAATGCCTGGACAATTCATAGACATGCGGGGCCATCCCTCCGATCACCACAGGCGGATACTCCCAGGACAGGATTAAGACAGATGCGCTGGACTTCATAGGTTGTCCCCTCCTAATCTCTCAATGTGCAGAAAGTGAATATCCTGTGAAGAATTCCCACCATGTATTTTGCTCCAGCAGCGGAGGTGAAGAATGGTCTCTTTGGAAGGAAAGCCAGTCGGAATATTCGAGGCTGCCGTCATTACAAACAAATAACACATTAGATCTTAAAATTGGTACAAACGTTTGCACTTTTTTAATAATCCCTAAATCTGCATAATAGTAACGTTCTTGCGGCCTCGGAATCCGCATCTCCAGCGTTTGCCCGAGCGGCTTGTACACAGGGAAAAGGAACTGGGCAAATTTGTTGTCGGAAGAGAGGGTGGTTAGCCGGACAGCCTGCTGCAGCTCAAGCCAGCCACCTTTGAAATGCCAGGCAATCAGCCGCCTTGTCTCTTCGTCCAGCACCGTTCGAAAGATCAGACGCGTCCCGTCAAACTGCAATCTCTCATCCATACGCAGCATCTCCTTCGGACAGCTGATTAGACTCCTGGTGACATCCCTGCCACTCCACGATCATTTCCGATACACCCTCCGCAGGCGTATGGATGTAATGAACCTCCCCTTGCTCCATGCGCACAATACCAGAGTCACCCCTTAGCAGAAAATTGAACCCGATCCGGCAGTCTGCGGGCAGACTGATATCGCAATACCAGGTTGGATACCGGTAGACGATATGATTGTAAAACGGCCCTGCGGCCCTCTCTGCATTCCATTCTCCAAGCTCATACACGTTCCCCGTCACATAGACCCTAGTATCATATTCGGTATACAGATTCTTGACTACCAGCCTTACCGTGACCAGCGTTCCTGTCCACACCGTCAGTTCTTCCGCCAGCTGGAACTCGCTCTCCCCGCCTGTCAGACCTTGTACAGAATGTGTTCCCGCCGGGACCGCCGGAATCCTGGCTACGATCTTCTCCGATTGCCATGAGATTACATCAGCCTCATAACCGCCAACCATCAGACGGCCGTTGTTACCTAAATGTCTGCCCCGGATAATAAGCTCACTTCCCGGCGCCGCTGCTTTGGGATAGAAGTGTAAGGCGGCTAGCTCCTCCAGATCTGACTCATGAACATAGATATAAGCAGACTGAGGTGCCAGTATCACATTTTGTATGTCCCCTTCGGCTCCGGCAACTGCCTGACGGTCTGGATAAATGTCCTTAAGCAGGCTGGAGTAAGCGCCTTGCGGCAGGGAAGTAACCAGCGGAGGCAGTGTATGTCCGCTTTCACCCTGATTAATTAGAATAAGTGCAACATCCTTCTTGCAGCTGCGCTCGAATACGAGCACCCCCGAATTCACATACAGCAGCTTCGTATTACCGTAACCAATCGCAAGATTACATGCTCTTAAACGATTAAGCTGAGCCACTAACCGGTAGGCCGTTGTCTCCCTGCTGAAGGAGCTCATCATGGCACGATTGCCGGGATCATCCCCGCCGCTCATGTACTGCTCGGTTCCATAGTACACCACAGGCAGGCCTGCGGAAGTCAACAGCAGCACAAGCGCCAAATCCGTAAGCCAAGGGTCAGAATCCCGGGTGAACCGGCTCATATCATGATTATCCAGAAAAATAAGCTGGTCATACAAATGCTTATAGCTGCCGGAGGATTCACATAGCATTTCGGCAAAAGCACCGAAGCCCTGCGGCCCATGAAAGGCCTCGCGGATCGCATGGGTGAACATAAAATGCAGCAGACTCATTCCGGTCCCATTGGCAAAAGCAGCATTGTCCTGTGTGCGGCCATGTGCTTCAAGAAACCACTCCCCGAACACATAAGCCGGTTTCCTGGCATGGATGAAGCCGCTCAAGGCGGTTAACCAGCCTGGGGGAATATGTTTGGCCGCATCGATCCTCACACCGTCCACCCCCAGATCTAGCCAGAAGGCAATCCCTTCCCGCAAAAGCTCATCCACTTCCGGGTTCATCTGATCCAATCCGGCCAGGTCATACAAATTCCGGTACTGCGAATCTTCGGCATCCCGAAAAGCAGTGCCGCCATTATGCAGAAATACACGCTCCAGGTCTCCCGAATAAGTAGCTACCAGCTGGCCCGCTCGGTATATTGCGCCATTCTCCATATAATCCGGCCGCAGCTCCAGTGCCGGGGACGTATGATTCGGCGTAAAATCAATGATTACCTTAAGTCCGTGCTCATGCGCTGTGCTCAGCAGAGCTCTGAATGTATCCATAGAACCGAAATAAGGATTGGGCCTCAGGAAGTCTCTGGGCCAATAGCCATGATAGGAAGCCGTGCCTTCTTCATCGTCCGTGCACACATGAATGTTCTCTGCCGGCTGGGAAATCAGGATCGCGCTGACCCCCATACCGGTAAGATATCCGTCCTGAATCCTGGCAATAATTCCTGTCCAGTCGCCGCCGAGATATTTTCGCAGATTGCCTGTGCCAGAGCTGAAGAGCTCCGCTCGCGGCCGGCTGGCAGGGTTGCCTTCGCAGAACCGGTCAGTGACAATCTGATAGATGCATTCGCCCGGATTCAGCATGTTTACTTACCAGAAGCGGCCGGAATAGCATTCGCTTCCTCCAAGAGAAGATTCACCGCTGCTTCTGCCTGTTCGGTAAAGAGGACCTGAATATGAAATTTCTGTTCCAGTTCAAGCTTGCGGGCCAATCGTTGTTCAAGGGGATAGATCTCATAATGCCCATAAGAGGTTTCAAGCTTATCCGGCAGCAGCAGGGCAAGCGGCCGCCTGGAGTAGATTCTTAAGATTTCAATCGCATCAAGTATAGCGCTGTCATCATCATAACCGGCAATCAGCAGAACATATTCCGGATCAAATGTCCGCAGCATCGCGTATCGCAGAGAATTGAAAGCAATATTCATTGTGGGAAGAATGGAGCTTTGCCCCGCCATAACGATCCAATCGCTGCCGCTCTGCTGGGCTTGATGAACAACAGTATCGATATAATACGGGTACTGCTCCAACGGACGGTGCGCCAGGAATTTGAAGATATCCCCTTCAGGCTGCCCGAACAGGAATCCGGTTGGCTCTGTGATAAAGGCTGTAGCCGGAATGCCCAGCGCTCCGAACTGCCGATAGAGATTCATCTGCATGGTAAACTTGCCAATGCACCCCCGCGTAGCAAAAACACCAACTCTCTTAATCGTTCTGGGGCGGGCAAACATCAAGGCTTCCTTCTCGAACTGTCCCAGATAGCACTCAATATCTGTTCCGCCCGTGCTGTAACGCTCATCCATCTCCTGAAAAAGCTGCTCCTGAGGACTGTGAACCACATCGATTTTTAATTGCTGCTCTGCCATCCAGTTCAGGGTATCCCTGTCATAAATTTCATGAACACTGACTACCCTTAAGCCCCGGCCAGAAGCATACAAGACCAATTTCCGCCATAATTCCGCCAGATCATGCTCAGCGAATACACCTTTGTTCCCCCCAAAAGTCGTGCCGGGATCATTGAGAATCAGAGTGTCCGCATCCTTCAGACCAGCTTCCATAGACGAATGAATAAGAATTCCCGAATGCTTCCCGTCCACCTGCTCTCCGGCATCTTGTCCGTCTTCCTGCACGAAGTCGATTACCGACACAATCTCCACGCTCAACAGGTCACGAAAGCGAAGCAGACCCTGCGTGATTTTATTGAAGGGATACAGGACAACCCTTTCCATATTCACCGCCTCCGCCCGGATCATAATTTGACAGTCTTCTTATAGCCAGCCAGCTTGGCAGCCAATCTGCCAATGTCCAGCACCGATTCAACATTCTCGGCTGCAAACCGGCTGCGGATCTCTTCCTTGCGCTGTTCTATTTCTTCCGGGGTCTTCGAGATGTATTCTCCGAAATCAACTTCGTATTTATCCGGAATCAGAATGGCAAACGGCCGGCTGCCATTGCCGTAAACGCGAAGAATATCGAGGCTGTCTCTAATCTGCTCATCATCATCGTAGCCTGCGATCAGGATCGTCAAATCGGGCTGTAAAGCGCGCAAATAGGAGACCTTGGTCGCTGCAATCACGAAATTCTCATTCGGAAGCAAGGAGCCTTGACCTGACAGCAGGACATAATCACAGCCTTCGCTCTCTGCTTCCCGGACAGCCGCGTGAATGTAGTACGGATATTGGCTCAGCGGCTTATTGGCAATAAATTTCATTATATCGCCGCCCGGTTGATTGAAGAGTGCGGCTGTAGGCTCGGTTATAATCGCCTGAACCTTCTCTCCTGCCTGCTTAAGCGCCCGGAATAATGACATTTGGGCAGTGAATTTCCCGAGGCATCCTCTTGTTGCGAATATCCCTACCTTGCATATATTGCGGTTATAAGCGGTTATTTGTGCGTCCATATCAAAATAAGATAAGTAAGTGGCTATTTCATCTCCAGGGGAAGGAAAAACATATTCTGTATGAAGCCGGCGCTGCAGACTTGCGGGGATTTGCGGTAGAATTTCAATCGTGATTCCATTCTCGAGCAGCCATTCCAGGGTCGGACGGTCAATAATTTCGTGCACACTGATGATCCGCAGCTTGTGCTCATGGGCAGAGACAACCAGCATTCTCCACAGCTGGCTGAGCTTATGCTCGCCGTACACACCCTCGTTATTTCCGAAGGAGGTTCCTGGATCATTCAGAATAAGAGTATCCGCTAAGCCAAATACCTCTTCAAAATTGTCCGTGACCGGAATGCCCGCCGCACGCCCTTCCACCAGCTCTGCTGCATCTTTGCCCTTATGCAGGACAAAATCAACAACCGCCCTTACTGTAAAATCCGTTAGATCCCTGAACCTGATGATCCCTTGCGTAATCTTATTGAAGGGATACAACACTACATTGTCCATGCATAACCGCCTCCCATAATAGAGTAAAGAATAGACAACAACCGGTAGACTTAACCGATTAAGCTGATACTACAATATTTTACATATTATATCAACAACAAGAAATAAAAGGTTTATTATGACACATCACATCCAGGATTGACGACTGATCCAGCTAATGTTAATCTTTAGGAAATCAACAGACAGGAGATTGGTGCGTTGAAAAAAACGACTATGAAGGACATCGCCATCCGTGCTAACGTATCCGTTGCCACCGTAAGCTATGTGCTGAATCGTGTGGATAATCAGACCATTCCTGAGAAGACGCGCCGCCAGATTATGGAACTGGCTAAAGAGCTCCGCTATATTCCAAACTTAGCAGCCCGCTCACTGGCAAACCAAAAAACCGGTCTGATAGGTGTATTGGTCCACAAATCCAAGTCATTGCCCTACTGGAAGCTGCATGCCCAGCTCGCCTTCATTCATGCTTTGGAGCAGCGGCTTACAGCGGCCGGTTATCATACGCTCCTCTATTCTCTGGATACCGACACCCCTTCGCTGGATATTATCGTTGAACGCAAGCTGGAAGCCGTGTTTCTCATTGATGCACAAGACCATTCCTTCTACTCGATCTCCAGACACTTTGTCGAGGGCATCCCCCTGATTCTGATCGACAGCATGATAGAGGATAAGCTGTTCAAGCAGGTGGTGTTTAATTACCGCTCAGCGCTTGAAAAAGCACTTCCCGAAGATCTGTCGCAGGTCTGCTTGATTATGGAGGGCTTCAATAATTCGCTTCTCACCCGCTATATCCGCAGCAGTGTTCCTCTGGCTGATGATGCTGTCTTTGAGATCCGTGAACTTCAGGATTTGCTTCCGGCAATGGATCAACACCGCTTCAAGCAGGCAATTGTGATCAATGAATTCATTGGCAGCTACGTGGAGAAGTCTGGAAAGTTCGAGCATCTTACGGTAATCTGCACATGTAATTCCCCGGAAATGCTGGGTGAGCATGTGAAGAAGATTCTTTTTCATGGAGACAAAGCGGAGGTTGCTTATGAACTCATGCAAGAGCTGTTGCACCATTCGGACTACTCCGAGCAGGTGAATAACTGTTATTATGTCGACTAATTTTTTTTGAGGGTTAACTTAAGCGTTTAAGTTGAAAGGAGAGTAACTATGCCAGAACCCGTTATAGCCAGCCAGGCTGCCCCTGTGGTTCACTCCTATCCAAAACTATGGGCCAACAAAAAATTCATGCTGCTGCTCTGCTCCTTTTCCATTTCCCTGTTCGGCAACACCTTTCACAATATCGCTCTCAGTCTCTGGGTGCTTCAGACCACCGGCAGTGCCAAACTGGTGGCTGTACTGACGATCATTAATCTGTTGCTCAGCTCGCTGCTCGGATCCATTGGAGGAACGTTTGCGGATCGAACCAACCGCAGAACCATCATGCTGGTCACGGATCTGATTAGCTGCATACTGGTAGTATCACTCGCCCTGGTCATCTCTCTCCCTTCCGCTTCCTTCATTATCGTGGCCCTGCTTACTGCGTTGACCACTGCATCTGCCCTTTTCCAGTCCCCCGCCTACCAGGCCTCCATTATCACCGTGGTCGGCAAAGAGCATGTCCAGCAAGCCGTAGGCATGCTTAACCTGTCAGAGAATATTTGCCGGACAGTCGGCTTTTCCATGGGCGGAATCTTTGTAGCGGGCTTTGGTGCGGCGGATGCCATTTTATTCGATGGAGTCACGTTTGTAGTCTCCTTCCTGCTGGTTCTTGCGGTCCGTTCCCTTCCCGTGCCGACACGCGTGAATGCTGAGCCCGGGCAGAAGAGGAATTTTATTCAGGACCTTGGGGACGGCATACGGTATATCTGGAAATTCCCTTTTGCCAAGGCCGTCATCATTATGCTTCCGACGCTCACTCTATTCTTCATGCCCTCGCTGATGCTGACCCAGGTTATGGCCGTCAACGTCTGGAAGGCAAGCCCGTTCCAGTTCGGACTCATGGAAGCTTGTATCCCGCTCGGCTATATGATCGGCTCAGGCCTGATTATGATCCTGGGCTCCAGAATCAGACGGAGAGGATTATTTATTATGAGCGGTCTCTTCTGTCTGGGCCCGATGTACATCCTGTTATCCTTCATCACTTCTGCAGCCACAGCCATTCCTGTCGTTCTGCTGATTGGATTCATGTTCTCGTTCTGCACGCTGCTGATCAATATCATCCTCAGGCTGGAAATATCGGAAGAGATTCAGGGCCGGGTCTTCGGAGTACTTGGGTCGATTATGAGTGTCGCTCCGTCGATCGGTCTAACGCTTGTCTCCTACCTCTCGGATTATTTCAGTCCGGGTCCGGTCATGGGTTCCATTGGTCTGCTGCTGTTCCTGTTCGCCTTATATGCTTCCACCAGGCTCAAGATCATTCGGGGTTATAACTAAAATCCCGCAGTACTTCTTCCATTTTCTTCAGCTTTCTGTAAATAACCGACCGGTCCACACTTAATTTTTTGGCCGCTTCTGTACCGTTTCCATAACAATCCTTCAGCACTTTTACAATATAACGGCCCTCTGCTACTGCAGTGAAGTCTTTCAGCGCAGACAGGTGATGTTTGTTCTTGGCTATGAAGTGGTCAATTGCAAACCAGTCTGCCACCTGATCCTCTTCCTCCTGGCTAACTCCCATGTATTCGGTAACCACAAGCCGTTCGATATAATTCCTAAGCTCTCTTGCATTCCCGTGCCAGGGCTGACTCAGCATCTTCTCAAACTCTTCCGCACTTAAGACATATTTCTTCCCGTACATGTGATTGAAGCTGGCGATATAACTGGAGATTAGTCCTACAAGGTCCAGCTTGCGGTTACGGAGCGGAGGAATATGAATCGGGATCACATTAATCCGGTAATACAGATCTTCGCGGAATAGCCCTTTCTTCACCATACTCCACAAATCCCGGTTCGTAGCTGAGATCACACGGCAATGGACCGGTATATTCACGATGCCGCCGACGCGTCTTACTTCATTATTCTCCAGAACCCGCAATAGCTTGGCTTGCATCTCAAGCGGCAAATCCGCTATTTCATCCAGAAAAAGAACCCCGCCACTCGCAATTTCAATCATGCCCGCCTTCACTTCCGTCTGTCCTTCCATGACTCCTTTTTCGTATCCAAACAATTCATATTCGAATAGAGCCGGAGCTATCGCTGCGCAATTAATCGCAATGAAGGGCCCCTTCCACTTTTCACTTCTCAGATGAATATATTTCGCTATAACCTCTTTACCGGTCCCGGACTCACCATAGATTAACACTTTACTGTCGTAGGACGCGATCTGGTTGCAGACTTTAATAATCTGTTTCATGGCCAGGCTTTCAGCTACAATCCCTTTGCCTTCTCCCGCTGCTGCTTCTCCCAATTGCTTGTTGATCTGCTGGGTTACAGGTACATTTGCTTCATAATAGGCGTGCTCCTGCTTGAATTCATTAGAAGTGGTGACTACCAGCTGCACCTCCCCATCCTTATCCAGAATAGGAATCGCTGTTGAGAAGATATGAAATCCTCTGGAGGTGATGACATTCTTCGAAACCTTTTGTTTACTTTGAATGGCCTCCATCGTAATCGAATGAGGATAATAGCCGGCCTTCACCAAGTCCTGGACATTCGCCTTCAGCAGTTCCTCCAATTGAACTCCGATGGTTAAAGCGGTAAATTCATTGGAAATTAATATATTTCCGTGTGGATCGGTCACAAATAAAGTGGACGGCAGCTCTTCCATAATTTCGTCTATCGTACGTTTACCTGATTTTTTATTTCTTTTAGTCAAATTTATCATTCCTATACTATTATAGTAACGCTTACATCCTTATTTAGAAAAAAAGCCAAACGATATCATTACGTAAATGATACCACTTGGCTTATGATATGACACTTTATTATGCGCCTACAACTGATAATGGTCCCAGCTGTAAATGCCCCAGCTTCCCGAGGGTTTCCTGCGCCTCTTCGAACATGGTGGTAATCATCTCTTCAACCGTAGTAATCTTATTCACCATCCCGCAAATCTGTCCAGCCATTACGGAGCCCGTATCTGTATCTCCTTCAAATACGGCACGGCGCAAAGATCCCAGGCTTAATTTCTCCAGCTCTTCGCGCGAAGCCTTCTCATTCTCTAGTCTCAGGAATTCAGCAATCATACTATTCTTTATGCTTCTTACCGGACCGCCCAGGCTGCGGCCAGTCACTGTTGTGCTCGTATCATCTGCAGCAATGACGGCTTGTTTGAAGTTCTCGTGGGTAGGGCATTCCACGGTAGCCAGGAACCGGGTTCCCACCTGAACGCCTTGTGCTCCGAGTGCAAATGCCGCTGCGATGCCACGACCATCCGCAATCCCTCCGGCTCCGATTACCGGAATCGACACTGCACTGGCGACTTGAGGCAGAAGGGCCATCGTCGTGGTTTCACCCACATGTCCGCCTGCTTCGGTTCCCTCGGCAACAATTGCATCCACACCTAAGGCTTCCATTTTCTTGGCGATTTTGACCGAAGGAACTACCGGAATGACGATAATGCCATGTTCTTTGAGCGTCTTCATGTATGGAGCAGGTGTGCCTGCACCTGTGGTCACAATCTTCACGCCTTCTTCGATAATGACCTCAATAAGCTCAGGGATATTGTTCATCATCAGCATCAAATTTACTGCGAAGGGTTTATCGGTGCTTGCCTTCACCTTACGAATCTCGTCACGAAGACGATCCGCAGTAAATCCGCCTGAACCGATAATGCCCAGACCTCCCGCATTGGACACAGCACCTACCAGAGGAGAAACCGCGATTTGAGCCATCCCCCCCTGAAAAATCGGATATTTAATCCCTAATAATTGTGTAATCGACATTGTGTTAACCTCCATTTATAGTGTTCGTTAATGTAACTCAGTTATTCATTAATGTAACTCAGTTTCTTAAGCGGCTTGGGTAACTTCAGGCTGTGGCGGCTGTTGTTTATCCATTGCTTTGTACACAAAGGTTAGAGCAAAGCCAACCAAAGAGATCACCAGCGCGATGTAAAAAGCATTCGTGAACATTCCGTCATTGGCCGCTGCCACCTTACCGGCAATTCTCGGTCCGAAGAAGGCCGCTCCTGAATAACCGATAAAGGTTACACCATAGTTCACACCGTAATATTTCATCCCGAATTTCTCGCCGACAATCGAAGGGAAGATGCCCATGGTTCCGCCGAAGCACAAGCCAATGCCTGCAATGGCTACCGCAAATCCGGCGATGGATGTCGATAATGCTATAGTCAGCATCATGGCCGCAATGACCAGGTAGATCATGAGCAGAGATTTTACCCGGCCGATTTTGTCGGATACAGCGCCCCAGAATACACGGCCGATGCAGTTACTGAGTGAGTACAGGCTTACATATAGTGCTGCGGCTGCTGCGGAGAGGCCAAACATCTTCTGTCCAATGACAGATGCGTTGGCGGTTACCATCATTCCTGACAAGGCACCGATTAGGAACAGGCAGGCGATGACATAGAATAGAGGCTTCTTGATCATTTCGTGCCATTGTACATTAACGCCACCCTTGGCAGCTCCGGCAGCCGGAGGCGCCCAGCCCTCAGGAGCATAACCGGCCGGAGCAGGTTTAACGAGCAGACCCAGACTCAGAATAATTACCAGGAAGACGGCACCGAGCATGATCAAGGCCGGCTGGACACCCTGACCGCTGATTAACGCGTTGGCTATAGGTGCGATAACGATGGTTCCGCCGCCGTAGCCCGCTGTAACAATTCCTGCAGCCAAGCCTCTTTTATCCGGAAAGAGCTTTACACTGTTGCCAATGGTAGAGGAATATACAATCCCCTGGCCGATCCCGGTAATAACACCATAAGTGATATACAGCATCCAGGGTGCGGTTGCGAGTCCCGACAGAATGAAGCCAATCCCGAACATGGCTCCGCCGATAAAGATAGCCTTCCTCGCTCCCCCTTTATCGACCAGCTTCCCTCCCAGGATCATTGGAATTGGAGAGATCGCTGCATTGATCGTAAAAGCCATCATAATATCAGGCATCGAAACATCAAACACTTTGGTTAATGGAAGGGCGAAAATACTGAATGCGTATATTGCACCTACACAGATATTAATGATGGCCGATGCGATCAGTATCCTCCAGCGGTTTAACTGAATATTCATGAGATCATCCCTTTTTATAGTGTATTGAAGCAGTGATAGATTAATAAACTTCCAATAAGACCCGGTTTTTCTCGATAATGATAGATTTCAGCTTCCCCCAGTGTTCGTGGAACATAGCTTGATCCATTTGCTTGAGTGCGGGTGAGATCACCGGTTCAAACTCCATCTGATCCAGAATATGCGTCTGCAGGTCAACACCCGGTGCGATTTCAGTTAAGGTTACTTTTCCATCCAGTAGCTCAAATACCGCGCGCTCCGTAACATATACAACCGGTTGCTCTACCTTTGCCGCATAGGAGCCGCTGAACGTGATCTGCTGCACCTTCTTAATGAACTTTTTCACTTTTCCCTCTTGAAGGATGTGCAATTTCCCGTCTTCAACCTTGATCTCCAGACCGCCGGCGGTAAATGTACCTGCGAATACCAGCTTTTTGGCTGCCTGAGAGATATTAATGAAACCGCCGCATCCGGCTACCCGGGTACCAAATTTGCTGACATTTACGTTCCCGGACTCATCCATTTGAGCGAGGCCAAGGACAGATAAATCGATACCGCCTCCATCATAGAAATCGAACTGTGCGTCATGATCTACAATGGCCTCAGAGTTATAAGCATGGCCGAAGTCCTTCAGACCTGCGGGAACACCCCCGATAGAACCGGCCTCCGTGGTTAGAATCAGCTGGTCACTTACTCCCTCCTCTTCTGCTATGTTGGCAACATTAACCGGAATTCCAACCCCAAGATTCAGGATCGCATTCGGCTGAAGCTCTATTGCCGTCCGGCGGGAGATGATTTTGCGCTCATCCAGCGGCAGCGATTCAATAGATTCGGTAGGCACCTTAACATGACCGGAGAATGCCGGATTATATTGGGTGTTCTCTGTCTGGTAATGATTCTCCGGCTTGGACACGACAATATAATCTACTAGAATCCCTGGAACTTTAACATCCTTAGGGTTAAGGGTGCCGCGCTTGGCAACCGTCTCTACCTGGGCGATCACGATGCCTCCCGAGTTGCGGACCGCCTGGGCAATAGGCAGAACCTCCATATGCAGGCCTTCCTTTTCCAGCGTCAGGTTGCCATTCTCATCAGCCACGGTTCCGCGGATCAAGCCGACATGAATGGGAAAGGATTTATAGAATAACCACTCCTCGCCCTCTAGCTCGATAACCTTTACAATGTCTTCCTTCGTGGACGGGGACATTTTGCCGCCTTCGACCCGGGGATCAACGAACGTCTCCATGCCTACTTTGGTAATCACACCCGGACGCTTGGCGGCAATTTCCCGGTAGAGCTGAGTAATTACACCCTGGGGCAAATTGTACGCTTCACATTTGTCTTCTTCGATCAGCTTCGCCATCCCGGGGGAAGCAATGGCAATTCCGCCAATCCAGCGTTTAATCAATCCTTCATGGCCTAAGTGGCTCATCCCTTTGTCGCGGCGGTTGCCGACTGCACTGGCGTGCATGACCGTCAGATTTCTCGGCAGCCCCGTTTGCATGAAGCGGTCCTCAATGGCTATCCCCATCTCTTCTGCCCAGCAGGATAATCCAAATCCGCTGGCTGCCACTGTATCTCCGTCTTTGATGAGTTCCGCTGCTTTGGCGGCTGAAATTACTTTGGTCATTTCATCTGCTCCCTTGTATGTGAATAATTTCACTTCGCTGATTAAAAAAATAAAACGCTTGATTGATACGCTTTGAAAGTATTGTGAAATATTTCTCAATGTCATCGTATTACAGAAAAAAGGACCGGTCAACCGGCCCAAAATGGCTTTAATTCAAGGTTTTTTTCTGTTGTTTTTTTGCGACTGGCACTGTTGAACGCACCCTTTTCAAGCACGTTTTGTCTGCAATGCCTGATAAGCAGGCCTGAACAAACAGCTGAAATACACGGCTGAATATCCCCCACCCGGCTTAGAGGTATGAGTCGCAAAATAACCACACTATTTCTTCCCTCTTACTCTGGCCGTTAGTGACAACAACGCGTAGGCGGCCTTTCCTATCCGGCGGATAATACAAATGCATGCAGAATCGAAATTAAGATATTCCGTACCTATCCAGAAAAAATAAAATATTTTTCGCATATTGCGTAAATTGCATTTTTGCAACAGCGGATTGTTGCGGAAGTATTCAAAAAATAATTCAAATCCTTTTTATGTGGACGTAACCTTCCTTTTCACTGGTGCACCAGACCGTAGTCAAAGAAAGGGCATTACCATGCGCATGTCCTAAAAATGAACGCCCGCTGATAATGCCCCCTAATATAAAAATCTGAAAACTTAATTTTTGTTGAATGATTTTGTTCATCCTAATGCATGGATCAAATCCACTTTGTATATTTTAATACATGACTTAATCCTCTAAAAAAACGACCATTTACCATCATCAAAATCCCATCCAGCATCTTCATATTCACAATTCCGCCTGTCATTCTCGCAATACCTCTGAAGGGCATATGATAAATAGACATCATGATGATATTAGCTGTGCTTCTCTTTTCGATCTTTATTAAAAACCAATGAACAAAAACTATTAAATGGTAAACAAACCTCGCACTTCTTCCCTTTGCATACTGGCACTGGGCAATCGTATCGTTGTACCCCAGAGGCTGTGACCGGTCCCATTTAGAGACAGGTATTTTATATCCAAGCAGATATTCAAATTCAGTCGAGCTGACATTGTTGGCTTTTCCCGAATAATAGGTAGGAAGCATATCCTTATCATAAGGAGGCGGTGCACCCGTCCCTTCTACAAACAGGGTGTCTGCCAATCGGATGTCTGCACTTGAAGCACCGATACTGATCTCATAGTCCGCTGCTTCGATTTCCCATTTATTTGTCTTCACGTTGAAATAGCGGAATGTTTTATCATCAAAAGGCAGCGTTACTTTCCGGGTCTCTCCCGCAGCCAGACGCACTTTGGCAAATCCTTTTAATTCTTTAACCGCTCTAAATATTTCCTGCGATTTACAGCCTACATATAGCTGAACAATCTCCATTCCGGGAACATCTCCGGTATTCGTTAATTCAAATGTTACCCCTTTACTGGAAACCTCAAGGTTGGAGTACTCATATTGGGTATAGCTTAGACCGTAACCGAACGGGAAAAGCACGTTCTTAATTGCTGTATCATAATAGCGGTAGCCCATATAAATGCTCTCTCTGTATTCTACGGTGGCTTCCTTACCCGGGAAGTGGTGATAGGAAGGCGTATCTTCATAACACAGGGGATAGGTTTCTGCCAGTTTCCCTGAAGGATTCACTTCTCCCGTTAAAACCCTCCCAATAGCCCCCGCTCCTGCTTGCCCCGATAGATAACCGTGGATTAATCCTTTAATCTTATGAATCCACGGCATCTCTACCACAGAGCCGCAAGCGAGCACTGCTACAATGTTGGGGTTAACTTTATATAATGCGTGTAATAGGTTAATCTGATTCCGGGGGATCTCCATGCTTCGTCTATCTAATCCTTCAGTTTCAGAAGCTTCGTCCAGACCCATATATAGAAGAACAACATCAGCTTTTTGGGCAAGAGCACAAGCCTTATTCAGTTTTTTCATATTATTCTTGCCTTGACGTTCAAAACCGGGCTCATATCCAATACTGATCAAATTTGATTGTTCTAGATCATCTAACAGATTACCGGTAATTGTTGGATTTACAATAGAAGATCCAGCCCCCTGGTATCTTGGATTTTCCGCAAAATTACCGATTACGGCTAACTTCATACCTTTTCTAAGGGGTAATATATTCCCTTCATTTTTAAGAAGCACCACAGACTCTTCAGCAGCTCTCTTTGCCAGCTTATGATGCTTTTCCACATCAAATTTCCCAGGTCTGCTGGAAGCTATTCTTGTTGTAAAAATAAGCTCAAGTAGTCTGTTCACACATTCATCTAATCCTTCTTCCACGATTTCTCCGCTCTGGATGGCCCGGATGATTTCAGCATTCGTCTCGCCTGCGGTTGTCGGCATCTCGAGTTCATTGCCAGCTAACAATCCTGCTAAGCGGTCATTACTGCCGCCCCAATCAGTGACAACAACCCCTTGATAACCCCATTCATCACGCAAAATATCCCTCATTAAATGGATGTTCTCATTCGTGTAACTTCCATTAAGAAGGTTATAGGAAGACATAAGCGTCTTCGGCTTGCCTTCCTGAACAGCGATTTCAAATGCAGTCAGATAGATTTCCCTAAGCGCTCTTTCATCTACACATGCATCTATTGACATCCGTCTCTCTTCTTGATTATTTACTGCGAAGTGCTTTACACATGCTGATATTCCCTGTGATTGAATGCCCCGGATGTAACCAGCAGCCATTTTACCGGCAAGATGCGGATCTTCACTGAAATACTCGAAGTTCCTTCCGCAGAGAGGGTTTCTCTTCATATTAATACCAGGCCCGAGAAGAACATTGACTTGCTGCGAAGCAGCTTCCTCTCCAAGATACTCTCCAATCCTCTCACCAAGCTCCACATTCCAGCTGTTAGCTACAGTCGCAGCGGTTGGGTAACAAGTTGCTTGAATGCTGGCATTTAGTCCAAGATGGTCTGCTGCTGCTGCCTGCCTTCTAACACCATGTGGCCCATCCGCCAGATACAGGCTGTGGATTCCCAGACGGTCGATGTTTTGAGTCGTCCAGAAATCCTTACCTGACATTAACAATGCTTTCTCTTCTACACTCATTTGGTTAATTAAAGTTTCATACTTCATCTGAATTCTTCTTTGACTAAGCTTAATGCTGCTGCAATGACTTGATGCATATCGAAATATTTATACATACCCAGTCGTCCCCCGAGCACAATATTGGGCAGATCCTCCGCTAGCTCACGGTACTTTCTATATTTCTCATTATTACCGTCATCATTTAAAGGGTAATACGGCTCGTCACCCTTTTTCCATGTTTGCGGGTATTCTCGAGTAACGATGGTCTTTGGCTGTTCGCCAAATTCAAAATGTTTATGCTCAATAATCCGCGTATATGGGGTTTCTGCATCCGTATAATTGACCACTGCATTTCCTTGATAGTTTTGCCGGTCCAAAGTAACGGATTCAAATCTTAAACTCCGGTATTCTAATTCACCGTACCTGTAATCAAACAATTGATCGATCATTCCTGTATAAACAATCTTGGGGTATTCTTCTAAGTAAGCCGCTTTATTTGCAAATAAGTCTTGATTCAACTCTAGGTCAATCAATTCACCAGACAGCATTTTTTCAATGATTTGCGTATAGCCGCCGATAGGAATTCCCTGATACCGGTCATTGAAATAATTATTATCATAGGTGAAACGGACAGGGATCCGTTTGATAATGAAGGCAGGCAGCTCTGCTGCTTTACGCCCCCATTGTTTTTCGGTATAACCCTTTACCAGTTTCTCATAGATATCGAGTCCAACTAATGAAATAGCTTGTTCTTCCAGGTTATTCGGATCCCCAATTCCAGCGGCTGATCTTTGTTCAGCGATCCTTGACTGTGCTTCGTCAGGCGTAATCGTCCCCCATAATTGATTAAAAGTATTCATATTAAAAGGCAAGCTATATATTTCACCTTTATAGTTGGCAATGGGACTGTTGGTATAGCGGTTAAATTCGGCAAACTGATTAATGTAGTCCCAAATCCCTTTGTTATTCGTATGGAAAATATGCGCCCCATATTGATGTACCTGGATACCTTCAATATTTTTGGTGTATACATTACCGCCCAGATGATCCCGCTTATCGATTACCTTTATCCGTCTTCCCCGCTTGGCTGCTTCATAGGCAAAGATACTGCCGAATAGTCCGGAGCCCACAACCAGATAGTCGTATTTCATATAGTCTCACCCTGCCTTTTATCAAAATTTGCGGCGTAAAAAAATAAACCTGCAGATGAAGGGTCCATCCACAGGTTTGCAGCTTTCAATTGAATCCCACAATCTTCTGTGAGACTTTATAGGCAGATACCGTTATACTACGGCCCAAATACCCCGGAATATTCATCATTCTTCCCATGACTCCGTATCTGATCGTATTGTATAACTCAATATCTTTTTCATTCATATACTTCCACAGCTCTTTTTTCTTCAACAGATTTTCTTTCTTACGTGAACGGATTAACAGGATTGTAGAAATAATTGTGATAATCTCAAGGTAATTGAGCATATATTGGCGAAGCTTAGGACTTTTAATCTGTTCAATGTTCATTCCATCGATCATGAGCTTATTCACTTTAAGCTGCTGGTCTATTCTTTCAATCATCACTTTCTCATTAACCGACTGATCTTCTCGTCCAATGAAATACCGGTAGAAATCGACGTTCACATAATAAATCCGCTTCACTTTTTCAAGCGGTTTAAACACAAACAGATTGTCCACGTAGAAGGTATGCTCGGGAAGTGTGAAGCGGCATTCTTTTAACAAATTCGTGCGATAGATAATGGAATGCATTAAAATATACTGGCCTTTACGGAAGGATTTAATTTCATCCCAGGTGAACACCCGTCCCTCAGGAAGGTTCCGGTCATACTTCATTACCTTCCGGTGCCGTTTACCTGTTTTCTCATATACGAAATTGCTGACAACCATATCGACGGCCTTGCCCTCAGCGACCAGCGCTTTTAGCTTCATCCGGATTTGTTGATATGCCTCCCGGTCCACCCAGTCATCACTGTCCACCACTTTAACAAACAAGCCGGCAGCAACCTTAATCCCCGTATTCACCGCACCGCCATGGCCTTTGTTTTCTTGATGCACCACTTTGACCATCGATGGATACATGCTCTCGTAGCTGTCTGCAATCATTCTAGTGCCGTCGTTGGAGCCATCATTAACAATAATGATTTCAATTTCTTCGTCATTAACTAGCAGGCTGCTAATACAGCGGTCCATATAATCCTGTGAGTTATAGCAGGGTACAATGAATGACAATAATTTCATTATTACTAACCTCTTTTTATTCTTTTTTAGGCCACCTTTTGCTGTTTATCTTCTTTGAAAATGATCTTCAGGATCGGGAAATACACCCAGAACGAGATGGCAGCATTAATAATCATCGTAATCAAATCTGCAGCCGTTTCACCGGTTCCTCCAAACCTATCAATAAAGAACTGGTAGATCGGGTCCTTGTACCACCCCTGAAGGGCACCCGCGCAAATGGTTATCAGGATATAGGCGATAAGATACCAGACAGCCGCTTTGTAAATATTGCTTTTGGATCGAAAGGTAATATTCCGTTGAGCAAAGAAGTTAATCACCTGGGCGATCCCCAGCGTCAGTTGAACAGCAAGGAAGTAGGATAGTCCACCGCCTCCACCAGAGGCGATTGACCCTGAAGGATAGTTGAAAATATAGTAGGGAGATCCATCAGTATTATGTCCAACCGGTAAAATCTGAAAATCATGAGCTTCCAAAGCAGATCCGCTAAAAACTGCCTTCAAAACCGGCATAAGGATCATCTGAAACACCGTAATGCCATTGCTTAATAACAAAAACATAATAAATTGCGCGATTTGGGGATGTTTAAGACTGTAGTTACTCCAGAACGCTTTAATACCGCTCACTAATACCACTTCCTTCTATTTTCACACTAAAGCGCAACTGGACTGGTTCTGTCTGATTGGAAGTAATCGTCAATGTCCCTTCTCCAGCTATCCCTGTTGTTTTAACATAGGTGCCGCACATGCCCCCTTCGGCAGTGACACAATCTGGACCTACGATTTCTATTGCACCTACTGCTTTTAAGAAGACCGGCAGATGTGAGTACGTGGCATTGTTGTTATTCGCATCTACAACCCGAATACGGATAGATGACACATCAAAGGTATCGGCTTCAATTAACTCCGTTCCACTAACGGTCGTTTCTAAATGAATACTCGCATTAGAGGCTTTCACTACCTCTGCAACCACCTGGCCATTCTTAATCGCTTCAAAGCGGTATACAGGTGCGGACACGCCCCAATTTTCAATGTATTTGAAGAACAGTTTGTAAAAGGTTACGGGTGAAACCAAATGACGAAGCATTACCCACAACGCTTTAAAAATGTACCTTGGAGGTAAGGCAGTACCAAACCGCTGAATAGCCAAGAGACATTCTTTAATCGCTTCGGCTTTTTGGTGTGAATACTTTTCTCCTTCTTCAATCACGTTGCCCACGGTGTCGTAGAATTCGATTGGCGGATGCGGTAAATAGCGGTATTTTTTGTTGACCGGCTTAAATTCCCGGATCATCCGTTCATTCTTGTATAGACGAACCGAATCGGCATTAGTGAAAATATAATTTTCACCGATAGCACCTCCCGGGTAATCGCCGATATGCATATCTGAACCGACTTCCAGAACCGGGGTTTCCTCTGAGAAGCTGGCATAGACTTTCGTAGCCAGTTTATGATTGCGGTACATGTCCATGATGCCGTGATAGCATATCCGGTCACCTGATCCGAAATCACCATGAGTTTGATAATCGAACATACACCACCCGAAGGCTCCTGCAATATCTTCTCTTTTATATACCTCATTTAGCACATTGGCATGGCGCATAGCGTGGGACAGCCGGTGGGTCGGCGTATCTGTTGCCTTGGTCGGAAACATATGGCCATTGAACTCGGCAATCAGGTAGCCTTTATTCTTATTAGGCGATATCAGCCACCTTGGCAGTAATCCGCCATTCTTCCCTGTATGAGAAAAATCGTTGAAGGCATAAACATCTTCTAATAAACTGCTTCTCCATAGAAAGCGGACTCCGCTTGTCTGTCTGCTATGATCCAGACGGCGGGCAATTTCATTGGTCTTGGAGTACAAGACATCATCATCTTGCGATTCGTTCACACGGACTCCCCAGAGAATAATCGAGGGATGGTTACGATACTGCAGGATCATTTCTTCAACATTATCACAGACGATCCGCTTCCACTCTTCATCGTTCTTGATATGCTGCCAGCCCGGTGTTTCTGTGAACACAAGCAATCCCAGGCGGTCACACGCATTCAGAAAATGCTTGGACTGGGGATAATGGGAGGTGCGGACCGCATTCACATGAAGCTCTTCTTTCAATATTCTTACATCTTCCACCTGCATGGATGCCGGCATAGCATAGCCTACATGAGGATAGCTCTGATGGCGGTTTAATCCGCGAATCTTATATTTTTTTCCGTTTAAATAGAACCCGTCACTTCGAAAATCTGCCTGCCGGAAACCAAAAGATACATGGTAATCATCGATAATTTCCCCATTCCTATTTCTTAACGAGGCTATTAGTGTGTATAAATATGGTGTTTCCGGGCTCCACTCGTGGGGGCTTGTAACAGCGATGCTGCATGTACTGACTACTGCCCCTGATACCTTGAGGCTCTGTTGGCCGACTGTCTTTTGCTGTTGATCAAGTATGCTCAATTCCAGTGTGCGGGCTATATCCGGCTGACTGATGGTCACATCAATAACTGCCTGATTCATATCCGGTGTCCGTACAAACACATCTTCAATGTAACTTTGATCCGCAAGCAGTAGCCACGCTTCACGATAGAGTCCGCCATAGGTCATGTAATCAATAACATGGCCGAATGGCGGTACATTGGCATCTTCCCGTGTATTTAGACGAACGACAATTCTGTTCTCTTGCCCGTATACCAGCTTATCTGTTACTTCTACCCGAAATGCAGTATAGCCACCGTTATGAGTCATTAACTGCTCGCCATTGACAAACACCTCTGCCACATGAGCAGCACCATCGAACTGCAGGAACAGACGCCGACCCTTTAAGGACTCAGGAACCTCAAGATTACGTCTATAACCGCATATCATCTGACAGGAGCTTTCCTCCATATAGTGCACAGGTACTTCTTTACAAGTGTGGGGCAGCCTTACGGCTGTCCCCTCTCCTGTAAAGTTAAAGAATTCATCAGTTATATTCTCTATAAAACCCCATCCGTCACAGATACTAATCTTTTTCATTTCCGATTCTCCATCTTGTTCATTTTGAAGTATTTACGATGTAGATTAAGCCTTCTGACCTTGATTGTTTCATGAAGCAGGAAACCAGGGAGGCAACCGTTCCGATCGCAAAGGCAATCCCGAAAATAATAACAGCCTGCGGGTTTCCTCCGATGAAATTAACCCCGTTGATAACATCAGACAGCGTTGGAAATCCTAAATACAGATGCATAGAGAGCGCTACGCCAAAACAGATCGATGGTAGAAGCGGCGCGAAACTATAGGTTTTAACCAAAACCAGCAGTTCTCCCAAGACACCTGCTATGATTAGACCAAAGGTTACAAAGGAAAAGGTCCGATCGCCATAATCAAAAATGATAAATGCAATATTTGCTGCAAGCATCAGGCAGGCAGCCAGAAAGCCAATCCAGAAACCTGACGTCCGATCTTTAAATAAGACCATTCTATTTTCCCACCTTTACCTTTACATTTCTTCTGAGACTGGATCTGATGAACAGCAATACACTGATCAGCAGTAATGCACCAAGTGTATAATTAATCACTTTCAGCAAGGTTTGCCACCATGGTGTAAACCCTTCAACTTCAGTGTCATCCGTTAATCCATTAAGCAGATTCGATTTGGCCAGTGAATAATAGAAATGTTTATTGGCCCGTCTCAACTCCTGCAGAACATAACCGTCCTTCTTACTTGCTAGGTACTTATGAACTTCGCTCGCACGGTTAGTGTCTGCATTGAACGTGTCTGTTCCCGCCACGAGCGATTCAATCGTTGGAATATTCGGATTGCCTTTGACAGAGTCCGTAATGGTTACGCCTTTGAAGCCCCATTCATTTCTGAGGACTTGTTTCAACGTTGCCGAATCTGCATAGGCCAGCCGGGCACCAATCCGGGAGAATGACATCATCGTGCCAAGCGAACCTCCTTGGGTAAAGGCGCCTTCAAAAGCTTTCAGCGGACCTTGGCGATACGCCTGTTCCGTCATAAATGTAGACAGCTCTTGTCTGTTCGTTTCCTGATCGTTGGCTACGAAATGTTTAATGGCAGCTGTTAACCCCTTGGCTTGCATCGCTTCAGTTTGATTAGCTCCCAAAAGATAAGCAAGAATACTATCCTCAGAGTAGTATTCAAAGTTACGTCCGCTAAACGGTGTCCGGTGTAAATTCCCGCCTGGTGACCATAGCTGTGAAGTGCCGCTGAATAGGCAATCCTCTGCAATAAATTTGCCTCGTTCTGCTAATAATTCTTTATTCCAGGTTGCAGCTGCCACGACTTGAACAACATGGAAGGTTGCCGGCTGATTGCCGCCATACAAATAATTAGATTGTGAGCCCGATGGGCCATCCGTATTTTTGTTGACCGGTTTATTAATCGACTTAACTGCTGGTTGGCCAAAATTCTCGCCAATTGTGGCACTTAACTCGCTTAGCGTTAACTGATCAAGGAATTTATTCCATGTTGTATCATCTTCAAATGGAACATCCTTCATATCCAGCAGCTTGAGCGTAACCTCTGCACCTTGAGTAATGCTGTCGTATGCAGGTGCATCAGCTGGTTTTACATATTTTTCGTTGTACATTACATCTTTCAGTTGATCTGTTGCCGTAATATTATTATAGGGCTCAGGATAAGTGTTCCAATCGTTGCGCGTTAAATACGTTACCGTATCCCCGGCAAAATGGTTAATATCAACCTCTGTGAATTGGTTGGACACGATTTCGTCCGTATACGCTGACTTGGCATAGGTTACATTGTCCAATGATTCCAGAGGAACAGCGACTGCCTTGTCCGGCTCTCCAGCTACAGCAGTACCGTCTGCGGCAATTAGCTTTCCTTGTACATTGGCGCTTTCCTTATTAGCCAGTATGTTATTCAGAGCATCATGACTGTCATTTCCAATGGCGAAATAATAGTCGCCCGGATCAAAAACATAAGTACCTTTCTTGCTTGGATCAGCACCATTGTCAGCATTAGCGTCATAAGTAGCAAATAAATATTCATCTACAGTGACTGTTACTTCTTCCGATTCGCCTGCGGCTAACTCACTTGTTTTTCCGAAGCCGATCAGCTGGATCGCTGATTTCTCAGCCTGACCTTCTTCGTAGGGGAGCTGAGCATATACCTGCACTACGGACTTCGACTTTCCGGTATAAGCTGATTCTTGCGGATATCCTTGATTGGTAACTTTCACGGTCGCCGTCACCGTTTTTGCTTGTCTATCCCATTTCAGAGATGTTAACTCTTGGGAGAACTCGGCATAAGAGCTGCCATATCCAAAGGTATACACCATTTCATCTGCATAGCTCCAGCTGTCTTTATTAACAAATGCCCCCGCTTTGCTGTCTGCATTATGGAGTCCTAGAACAGCATCCTGATACCTTGTTTCGTAGTATTTATATCCTTGGTAGATACCTTCCGCTTCAACAATATAATGACCGTCATCATTACCGTATTGGAAGTCGCCGGCGTTTCTGACCGCCGGGGCAGACAGTGAATCTGCGGCGAAGGTATCTACCAGCCGGCCTGAGGGATCTGCAGCACCTGACAGTACATTGGCGACACCGGTGAAGCCTATTAATCCGGGATTGCCAATCCAGAGTGCGGCGTCTACTCCATATTCCTCTTCTTCAATCCAGCCAAGTTCCATGGCAAACGCACTATTGATCAGCACAATCGTTTTGGCGAATTTGCCGCTGTCCTTAATCATCTTCAATAAATCTTTTTCGGTGTCATGAAGCGCCAAGTGAGAGATTCCATCCCTGTCCGATGTCGCCAAGTCTTTGCCCTCTCCGCCATCACGCGACAACATGACTATAGCCGCATCGTTGAAATCATTCTGGTATGTGGCCTGCAGCTCACTGGTGTAGAAGCTTGGATCAACCTCACCAATGAACCAGTCAGGAGCTGCTTTTACTCTGGACACCTCACTCTTTGCATAAGCATCGAATAACGGGTCATTAATCTTAAAACCCGCTGCCTCAAGTGCGCCATGCAAACTGACTTTACGTGTCTCATCCATACCCGGTCCGCCAGCATTCCCGCTGTACACAGGATCGGCTGTCGAACGGCCAAATAAGGTAACACTACGTTCTTCTGTGCTTAATGGCAGAGCCGCCTGCTCATTTTTTAATAAAACTGTACCCTCTTCCATAGTCTGTATGTCATGTTTATCAGAATCCACTAACATTGCCTGCAAACCTGCATCCGATAGCTCGTAATCGCTCTTATAATGCATCGAGCTGGCATCCGCTTCAAGTACAGGTGCTGTGACATTAAGAAAGACATTAACTTGACCGCTCCAGCTGATTAGCAGTTGGGTCATGAGAATACTAAAGGTTAAGAGGACTGCAGTAACTGCAGTAAACCCGCGCCATACATTCGATTTGCTTTTCAATGTGTTACCTCCCCCGCACAAGCGCTAGTTATCTTAATTCGCTGTTTCACCACTGGTTAATACGGTATAGTCGAAGCTCGCTTTGGCACCATCAACAATAATTGAAGCTTCAGGGAAAGCCACGGTTTCCAGATACTCTTCAGCAGTCAACGCAGGTCCTTCACCGCCAACAGCTGTACCCATTTCATCAGTCCAAGCTTTAGTATTTACATAACCAATCGGATTTGCGCCTGCTGAGTAGGAACTGTTCGCGATGACTGCTGTAGGTTTGGATAATTCCAGCGTGATTAGTCCTCCTTCATCGGTTGAAGTTAAGGTTCCATAGTATTTAGTGATGTTCGCCCCTCTGGGTACTACATCGTATTTACCATCATCAGCGAATTCCAAGGCTCCGGAGTAGAACGTTTCAGTGCTCGTTAAGCAATACGTATTATCTGCAAAGGTCTCAATATTTTGCACACCGAAAGTTGCCTGCTTGAAGGTATGCTCCGGGTAAGCACTCATAAATTCAACATTAGTTCCAGAAGCATAATACCCTGTCAGTTCACTGGATCCGGAAGACTTCTCACCATTTCCGCATGCTGTGATTCCTATCAACAATGCCATCGCACAAATTGCAGTAAAAGCCTTTTTCACCGTTTTGTTTTTCACGAAAATTACCCCTTTAAATAAATTTTGTATACGCTTTCTAAAGCGCATGATTATTGTATAAGATCACGTTTGTCTTGTGTGGCTTTTAGCATAGGCTCATATAATTCAAGCAAATTCAGTAAGGTGGATTTTAGTTTATGCGGTATTTTTTTAGTCTGCGAGATACCAGAGTTATCTTATTGACAAAAGAGAAAACGCTTCCTATAGTAAAAAAGACCCTAGATCAACAACTGGAGAGATGAAAGATGATAATCACAATCGCCATTGTGGAAGATGATATTAATCAAGCCCGTTTGTTAGAAAGTCATCTGACAATCTTTGGCATTGAAAAAGGAGTTTCTTTCAACATCATGCATTTCCAGCATGCTGTTGCACTGCTGGAAAATTACACTGCCAATTTTGATATTATATTTATGGATATTCAGTTACCTTATATGAACGGAATGGATGCTGCCCGAAGCCTCAGAGCCCTTGATAAGGAGGTTATCCTAATTTTCATTACTAATCTCACCCAATATGCGATTCATGGCTATGAAGTGGAAGCGCTTGATTATATCGTAAAGCCCGTTGAATATTATGATTTCGCATTGAAAATGTCCCGTGCCATCCGCAGAATTGATGAGAAGCCTGGACATGATATGTTAATAGCAACAGACAAGGGCATACGAAAAATATCGCCCAAAAGCATCCGGTATATTGAGACAGAAGGACACCACGTCATTTACCACACCGCAGAAGGTGACTTACGGCAGTATGCCACAATCTCATCGATTGAGGAGAAACTGCAGGAATATGATTTTTACAGATGTAACAATTGTTATTTAGTTAATCTGGCCTATGTACAAAGAATTCAGGGTTATACTGTTGTGCTGGATGGTGTAGATTTGCGTATCAGTCAGCCGAGGAAAAAAGCGTTTGTGGAAAAACTAATGTTGTATGTAAGCAAGAAAAACTCATGAGTGAACTCATCAATAATTTTTTAGGTGTCTACTCTAAACAGTTTATTATTCGTTCAGCTACTCTGATTGAGTTTGTATTTTGTGTGTTTCTACTAACACTGCCTTTTCAAAAGAAAAACGACTTTGGTATTAGATTAAGTATCATCACTCCATTCACCTTGCCGCTTATTTTTTTGATGTCGGTAATTAATTCGCACTATCCCCAACTGTTTTCCAGTATGACGAATATTTTCATGTATTTATTTGTTTTGACCGCTCTATACCTTCTTTACCGGGAAACCTTTACTGAGCTGTTGCTGTGTCTTTGCGGCGCAGTAGCGATCCAGGTGATTGTTGGGCGTTTATACGAAATTTTGATTATCATATTAGACAAAAACCCCTATGAAACTCTTTCGTTTTTTCAAGAAATGGTTCCATTGCGTGATTGGGCATTATACTATTTGATTCATTTTATTTTTTGTTCCTTACTTGCTCTTCTTTTCCGCCGAAAGAGGGTGTATGACCATGACAGGGCTAACAAGCGGTTAATCATTTCTTTTTCGTTAATCTTTATTCTTGTTACAATGATACTTACCTCGGTCAGCCGTACCTTTGAGGGCGAGAACAATGTCCTGGATTTTATCATCCGGACTTTTGCAATTCTGTATGCTTTGCTTACTCTATTACTGCGTACAAGAATACTGGAGACTAGCAAGCTTAAGCAGGATTTATTAATCATGGATGAATTGCTGTATGCGGAGAAAAAGCAGTTTGACAACATGCGCAGTGAAATTGACATTATTAACATGAAAACTCATGACCTGCGTCAGCAGCTGGCAAATATCAGCTACAAGCTGACTAATAAAGAAATTGAATCTTTGAAGGCCGCTATTGAGGTTTACGATACAACCCACAAAACTGGGAGCGATATTCTGGATGTGATTCTCTACAAGAAGCAGCTTTATTGTGAAAAAAATGGGATTAAGATGAGTTGTATGGCAGATGGCCGCTGCTTAACTTTTATCTCCTCTACTCATTTATATTCTCTGCTAAGCAATGCCATAGAAAATGCTTTGGAAGCCGTGCAAGCCGTCAATAATGACAAGAAACGGACAATTTCTATATCAATAGGTAAAGTAAACGGTTTGACCGGAATTCACGTCACCAACTATTTCAATGATGATCTTACAATTAGTGACCATTTGCCGCAAACCAGCAAGAAAGATAAGGACCGCCACGGGTTTGGGATCAAAAGCATGCGCCATATTGCTGAACAATATAACGGAACACTATCATTTCAGACAGAGGATGATATTTTTTATCTTCATATTTATTTTCCGAATTCCTGAACCAATCTTTCTTGAGAGCCTTGTCTGTCATGCTGGACGCGGCGTAACTATGTTTTCTGTTTTCGCAAGCTCCATCTTCACGACTAATGCGATGCTCAAACAGATCAGCTTCACGCAAGCCTTTGGTATTCTGATCGATGTCTTCTTCATCCGGATAACGCTCGTTCCGACCTTCCAAAACATTAAAAAACAGGGTGTGCTGATAAAATTATCTGCACGCCCTGTTTTTATATAGTCCTCAACCCGAAATTCTTAATTTTCATCAACCTTATCCATAATCAATGCTAACTTAAGCTATCAAATGGTCATCCATCTATTTGCTATAACCTTTTTATACCAGAAAAAGCTGTCTTTGGGCGTTCTTTTCAATGTGTTGAAATCCACATGAATCAGGCCGAAACGCCTGCTGTAGCCATCAGCCCACTCAAAATTATCAAGTAAAGACCAAGCGAAATAACCCTTCACAGAAACCCCCGCCTCAATCGCCCGGTTTAACTGAGTTAAATGTTTGCTTAGATATGCAATACGCTTGGTGTCCTGAACCTTTCCCTGGACAGGATTGCCATCATAACATGCTCCGTTCTCGGTGATATAGATTGGAATCGGCCCATAGCGATCTGTAATGTGGACGAGTACCTTGTACAGTCCTTCAGGGTAAATCGGCCAGTTAAAGTCGGTTCTTTCATAGCCTTCATCAATATCCTCAAGATCAAATAATCCATTATCCTTCTGATATCGTCCTAATGAGCCCGTATAATAGTTGATTCCAAGAAAATCGATGGGTTGATTAATATCTTCCATATCCCCATGCTGAATTTCAACCTTCGCTCCCGCGGCCTCAAAAGCTGCGGCCATGAACTCAGGATACTCTCCCTTGAAAAGCGGGTCCATAAACCATTCTACCATCCAGCCTATTCTACGGCGGCATGCATCGACATCCTCCTGCTTAGGACTAAATGGTGTGCGCCAGCTTACATTCGGTGCATAGCCGATTTGCCCGGGAACTCCCAGCTTCCGGAACAGCTTGACGGTCCTGCCGTGGGCGATCATCAGATGATGGGCAACATCAAGCGCACTTTGCAGATTCTTCTCTCCGGGAGCCAAATCTCCTATGTAGTGGGCTTTGAAAGAGACACACCATGGCTCATTGAAGGTAGTCCAGTATTTAATTTTCCCTTGGAATGACTGGAACATTATCTCGGAGTACTGGGTAAAGGCCTCGATAGTCTCACGATTCTTCCAGCCTCCTATATCCTGTAGTGTCTGCGGAAGATCCCAGTGATATAAGGTACAGAAAGGTTCAATTCCATTCTCAAGTAGCTTGTCCACCAGACGGTGATAGTAGGCAAGTCCTTCCTTGTTAAGCTCTCCCGTACCATTGGGGAAAACTCTGGACCAGGATATTGAGAACCGATAGGTACGAAGCCCGAGCTCCTTCATATAAGCAATATCCTCTTCATAACGGTGATAGCTGTCACAAGCGATATCCCCGTTGTCACCATTACGGATATTCCCGGGAGCATGCGCGTAAGTATCCCAAATTGACTGGCCACGTCCCCCCTCATTCCACGCTCCTTCTATCTGATAAGCTGCCGTGGCTGCTCCCCAATAAAAATCTTCTGGAAACTGTATTATAGACAATCCGATCACTCACTTTCCTTATAAATAAAGTAATCAAAATCAGCATGCTGCCTGTTGCCTCCCAAATCCTGCACACACATTCCTACGAATGTACCGGTAAAACGCAATGGCTCCGAAGCTTCGTCCGAAAGATGCAGAATATTGATCTCCCCGCCAATAGAACACCAACTCCCAGCTTCAATTGCATAGTAGAACTGCAGACTATCCCGATTGACAACAGCCTTTAATCGGACCGGACTGGAATTCGGCAACTGCAGATCAGCCACTAGCAGCTCATCGTATACTCCATGTTTCGATTGGATAATCCCAATCACTCTGCCTTGCTGCTCAAGATGAGTAATCCTTAAGTACACATAATCTTCTGTGTTATAATAAAGGATCAGGCCGCCCATTTGCTGAAAGCTCTCAGGATCAAATTCGATTACCGTCTCCGCTACCATACAAAATGACTGCTGCCGGCGGGCAACCAAACTCTGCCTGTGGCAGGAGCTTAATGATTCCATTCCCTTTAGCCGCAGAAAGCCTTGCCGCTCACTAAGCGAGATCCAACCCTGGTCCGGAGGTATCCGCAGGGTGTTCCACTGGTTACCCAGCATGGGTGCGTCAAAATCATCCCGCTCCAGCTCCGGTTCAAACGGATGAAGCGGCAAGACTGGTGCCTGTACCGTAGCAGAAGGAGAATTTCCTCCCCCTTCCAGACGAAGCCAGCCTTTGTCGTCCCAGTAACATTTCTGTAGAGCTGTTTCCCTGCCCAACGTACAATGATGGCCGTCCGCCGGCCTTGCACATAAGTGGGCCATATACCATTCACCATTTTGAGTTTCAACCAGGGAAGCATGCCCTGCTTTTTGCAGTTCCAGCCCTGCATTACCGCTGCTAGTCAGCATCGGATTGAGCGGATCAACCTCGTACGGTCCGAGAAGCGAAGTGGATCGCGCAACAGTAACGGCATGCTGATAACGGGTTCCGCCTTCCGCCATAACCAGATAGTAATAGCTGTCCCGCTTATATACATGCGGACCTTCCGTAAATCCTATATCTGTTCCAACAAAGATTGTAGTAGCCGAACCAACCAGTCTTTCTTCGGCCTGCGAATATTCCTGAATGACAATGCCGCCGAACTTGTTCTTCCCCTTGCGGAAATCCCACAACATATTGAGCAACCATTTCCGGCCGTCGTCATCATGAAATAAAGACGGGTCGAATCCACTACTGTTCAAATATACCGGTTCCGACCATGGACCTTCTATATCTGCTGCTGTCACCAGATAGTTATGGGTGTCCTTAAAGGCACCTTTATGAGATTTAACATCTGTATAAATTAAATAGAAAAGACCGTTATCATACGTCAGGCAAGGTGCCCAGACACCATCGGAATCCCCGTTCCCCTGCATGTTCAGTTGTGATATCCGGTCCAATGGCCGATTCAGTAATCTCCAATGAGTCAGATCCTTGGAATGATGAATCTGAACTCCCGGGAACCACTCAAAAGTAGAGGTGGCAATATAATAATTGTCTCCTACGCGTACAATAGACGGATCAGGATTGAATCCCCGCAGTATGGGATTAGTAATGGTGTTCATCTAAATACCTCCTCATCAGGTCTAGTTAGTAGCTCAGCTGCCAGTCACCGGTGTAATTGTCACAGGACCAATAAGGCCGCTAGGCTCTTGCTGGGAGAAGGAAGACAAGAAGTCCCGCTGGTCTTTAACAAGCGTATTTGTAACCTCAATCACTAGGCTGTTGGTCCCTTGGCGAATCTGACCAGCTATCTCCAACCGATACGGTGGGCAAAGGTTCATACCTACATGCTCACCATTAATCCATACTTCTGCCGTTTCATAGACTTCTCCTAGTGCAAGCAATGCGCTGTTACAAGAATTGTTCCACTCAAATTCCGTCTCGTAACGGAACGTGCCAGAAAAGCTGGGCAGGTCTCCACGACCGCTCATATTCTTCAATACTGTTAATGTCTCCCACTCCTTGAACTGCGGGTAATGATCTGCATCGGCAATGGAGACTGTCCACTCTTCTTTTAATTCAAAGGTTGAGCCTGTTGCCCTCTGCAGCGGAGCGGCAGGGTAATCTTTTAGGGAAGGGCCATGCAGCAGGACAATCGATTCATACGGATGCAAAACAAGCTCTACAGTTCTTGCACCTGACAGCCCAACTACCTCTAACCTTCTTATCTGATTAAGAAAAGCATTATAAGCATAAACATCTCCTCGAACCGGTAGAACAATCTTCGTGGATATCACCTGATTCGGGCTTTCGTTAAAAAACATAAAAACATCTAAATCATCATGAGTATAATGATAATTCCGGAGATAGGGCTCGTATTGCTGAGCTCTGACCTCATAATAACCGTCTGCAATAAGCCCTTGCGCAAGCTTGCCTAATTCGCAAGTCTTAACATTCGGATGAGCCGATAGTGATGACAGTTCACCGGATACATCTATACCCTCACTCGAGCGTTCCGGGAATCCGTCAACAAAACAGACGGGTAAGCCTTGTTCGGCAAACTGGAGCAGACGCTCTAACATCGCTGCCGGGAGTGCTTCCGCATAAGGTATAATAAGGCAGCTATAATCCTCGCGGTTCACCACTAATTTATGGTCCTTCACACTAGCTGCCTCCAGAAGAACATCAACAGGAATCACTTCACAATCGATTTGATGCTGCATCAAAGCCTTAACCGGCTTATGAAAGTACATCGCGTTCCCTGACCATTCAGCTTCAGCATGATAGACGACGGCCGCAGACGCTACATGTGTCCCCCCTGAAATCAGGTGGCTAATCCGGTTAATGTAACGGTTAAGATAGCCATAATAGCGGTACTGTGGATTCTGTCCGCCTGCATACATATGCGGCGGGCAATCCGGCTCCGGAAAAGCTTTTTGGGTAAACGCATGCGGAACAAAATGGTTTACGCCGCGGACGAGCATGTGATCTGTCAGCCATTTCATCAGCTTTAAGCCTTCTGTCCAGCCATATGCCCCATATACTTCACACATTGTCCGGCCTTGTTTCTTAGGATCAATATGCCCGAGCGACACACCAAGCTTAGCGAGGCCATAGTGGAAGAATTCACTATCCGTCTCTCCCCCCATTGGCTGGCGGAAAGACAATTGATCAAAGCCGGGAACAATTTGCCACAGCACCACATCAAGGCCAGACATATCTTGTCCCCAGAGTGAACGGAAGAAGTGTCCGGTGCCCGGTCCAAGTCTTGCATGCACATTGTTGTCTTCAAGAACATGCCCAATGTATTCTACCCCGCGGCCTCTACACCAATCTCCGATTTGATTGCAGAAATTCTCTGCATAAAGCTTGCTGACAATGTTCATATACGTGTAGCGGACAATATGTGATTGTCCCCCCGTATCATGCCAGAGAAGATGCAGTTGCCTGCGGTAATCCTCACCGAGCGCCTGCTCAAGCAAGGCTGGCATTTCACTGCTCCAGGGAAGCGACACCCCTTGTTTTCCTGGTTTCGAATTAAAGTCGAAGGTAGTCTTATCGTTATAAAATCCGGGTTCGTCTGAAAAGAATCCGGCAAAGGTTTTGCCAAAATCTGCTTTATAGCGTTCATAGACAGGCTCATAGACCGTATCCAGCAGAATGCGGACTGAATCCCGGACAAGCGGGTTCAAATAATCTTCCTGCTGCTTGCTGCCGCCATCCTTATTTTCTGAAATAATAAAGATCCGCCAATAACCCTCAGGGATGTCCCAGTAAAGGGTTCCATCATGCTCGAATTCAGTAATGTCTACGCAGTCCCCAAGTAATGTTCCATTAGATGGGTCACGACGGACCGCAACTACTGAGATCAGCTTATTTGTGCCACTGGCGTTGCTGCGCAGGGAGAATGTCGGCCGGAGTCCGGTCATCAGCAAGGTATCGAGCAGCAGCGAAGCACCCTTTGCAGGACCAAGGGTATCAATATAGTGTTCACCCAAAAATTTACGCTGAAGCTCTTCCGGAGCTTCCTTCACCTTGCCTGCCGCATGTCCAGTAGGAAAATGATCGTCATCCAGCAACCATACCTTCATGCCTCGCATTCGGGACTCATCCATGATAATATCCATGTCCTGCCACCACTTTGGTCCGAGAAAATCAGGATGAGGCCGCGCCTCAACACAGATTGCCCCGATCCCCGATTCATGGACACGGGCAATCTCTTCCCGGATTACCACTTCCTCTTCACCATGCTGCCAGAGAAAAGGAAGAATGTAATTATCCTCATGGCCTTGCAGCACTTCCGTTAAACGCTTGCTCATGTTTACCTCCTGCATAATCTAGTTTTGTCTTATGTGCTCCTTGCAGCAAAGTCCGGATTAGAATTTCCGCCCGGCCTGTAAATGGCCGAGCGGAAATTTATCGCATTTGAGTTTACTGCTGTACTTTGGCGTACCATTCTCTGGCGCGCTTTGTAACCTCTTCGCCGCCAGATTTGTTCCAGTTCTCTATAAACTCGTCAAATTTGCTTATCGGATACTGTCCAATTATAATTTTGGCTGCATATTCAGTGTAAAGCGTGCGATTATTAATGTCCGGGAAGCCATCGTATACACTGACTGGCATACCATCACCGGCAATGACTTTGGCATATCTCTGAGCTTCCTGCATATTCCGGGTGACCTGATCAATGGCCCACTTAGAATCTTCTGATACCGTGCTATTGAAGAGGTCTATTGTAAGATCCAGTGTCGATATGCTTGTAGCCGGATTCAGAATCTGATTCTGCTGTGTGCTCTTGTCATCTGGAAGCTTAATGGCTTTGCCGTCTTTCATTGTATAGTGCATTCCTTCTACACCAAGGAACAGGTCTTTCCAGTTTTTCTTGTCGTACATATTGTTAAGCAGTTTTAGCGTGGCCATAAGCTTTTCCTCATCCTTGTTATTCTTAACGACCCACAGAGGAGAGGCAAACTTCTTCATCGTATAAAAGCCTTTATAGCCTTCCACCTCAGGTACAGGAAGTACAGAGAACTCTGCCTGCACACCAGTGTTCTTATACAGGTTCTCGAACACCAAATTCCCCTGCTCAACCCAGTGGAAATAAACCCCTACCTTATCCGATTGGATTTTACCTTCCCACTTGTCTTTACTATTTAGAAGCGACTCCTTATCAATCAAGCCTTCCTTATATAGCTTGGCTATGAATTCTAATGCGGCTCTCATGTTTGGTGTAACCGCAGAATATGTCAGCTCACCATTGTAAATATCCCAGTCCGGATAACCCTCGAACATTGCCACGCCATACATAGCAAACAATTGATCCATCCAGCGCACCTGCTCCCGGCCACCGGTTGGAATTTCATCCCTTTGGCCGTTGCCGTTAGGGTCATTATCCCGGAAAGCCTCCAGCACCTTTACATATTCATCCTGAGTCTTTGGCATCTCCAGCCCCAAATTATCGAGCCAATCCTGTCGGATCAGAGCAGCGTATCTGCCGTACTCAACCACATTGGGAATATAATAGATCCCCCCTTGGCCAGTAGGGTCATTTGCCTTTACTACTTTCCAAATATCCTCCGGAATAGCCTCCCACACGTTCGGAGCATATCTAGGCAGCAATTCAGTCAGATTGGCAATCGCTCCGTTCTTAGCGAGACTGTCCTCGAGTCCTTGTTGAGGTACGAACAAATCAGGCATTTCATTAGCAGCGATCTTAAGGTTCAGCTGATTGAGGTAATTGGTCCCTCCATTCCATTCTACATACGGATTAAGAACGCCTACACCCAGCTTTTCCTTATAAAGTTCGTACAGTTTACTGCCTTTGGTAACCGGTTGATAGCCGATGTTGGTACCCCATACTTCAATATCAACAATGTCATCTCCGTTGGAATCCTGGTTCTGGTTAGGAACGTTGGAACCAGCAGAATTGTTAGCATTTCCACTACAAGCGGTTATAGAAGTAAAGGCAAAAACACTTGCTATTAGTAATAAACCAACCCTTTTGAGACTCATATTTCTCCCCCTCAAAAGCTCTTTGTTTCGGATTGCATCCTGATTAGTTTGTGTAAAAGAATCATCCTTTAACAGAACCGATCATGGCTCCCTTAACAAAATACTTCTGCAGGAAAGGATATACTGCAATAATCGGAGCAATTGCAAAGATAACAGTCGCTGCTCTTAAGGTTCGCGTATTATAGTTAAGGTCCATTGTCGATGCGGCACCCGACATGATGACACTATCGTCGGTAATAAATTGGCGGATTTTGATTTGCAGAGGAAACCAGTTCGTATCCTGCAGGAATAATAACGGATGCTGGAACTGATTCCATAGTACCACCCCATAAAACAAAGCAAGGGTAGCCAGTACAGCCTTTGATAGCGGAAGTACGAATTGGAACAACATCCGGAAATATCCACAGCCTTCCAGAAAGGCCGCTTCCTCCAATTCCTTGGAAAATTGCTTAAAAAAGGTTCTCATGATAATCAGATTAAATGGATTCAGAATATGCGGTATAATCAGAACCAGTGGATTATCATAAAGACCGATACCACGCACCGTCAAAAAATAGGGTATTATGGGGGCCTTGAAAATCATTGCGATTACAACAGCCATCATGATGACAGAGCCCCAGCGAAATTCCGGCTTCGACAATGGGTAAGCGAACAGAGCCGTCATTAGAAGTGCCAGCACGGTCCCAATTAAAGTAGTACTTAGCGTCAAAAAGAACGATCTCCATAAATCAGGACGGTCAATAATGTACTTCCATGAGTCAAAAGTAAATTCCTTCGGCCACAATGTGACCAGATTCATGTCTACAGCACTTTTAGAGCTTAAAGAAGTAGCGATTACGGACACAAGCGGTACGAGCGCTATGATAGAGAACAGAATGAGCAGACCTGTAATGATTCCTACGAATGTTTTTTCTCCCTTTGATGCAAGCATATCTACCAGAGCCCCCCATCTGAAATCTTGTTAGACAACTTATTGAAGGTGTAAACCATAATAAATCCAATTACCGATTGAAACAACCCAACTGCAGTTGCGAAACTATACTGTCCCTGCTGAACACCCGTCCGGAACACATAAGTATCCAAAATATCGCCCACATTGTATGTCATCGGAGTCAGTAAATTAAATACCTGATCGAAGCCGAGATCCAAGAAGTTTCCGATATCGAGCAAGAACAGCACAAGCACAGTAGGAAGCAAAATCGGGAATGTAATATGTCGGATCTGTCTGAATCTGGACGCACCATCGATCATTGCTGATTCATAGAGTTGAGGGTCAATTGCACTGATAGCGGCCATGTAGACCACCGTTCCCCAACCCGCATCCTTCCATATGGAGGCCAGCACGTAAATAGGTCTGAAGTATGCACTTTCCTGCATGGCTAGAACAGGCTCAGCACCGAACCATCCAAGAATAATGTTGAACATTCCGCTTAACGAAAAGAAATCGAACAGAATACCGCCCACGATTACCCAAGACAAGAAGTGCGGAATATACAGTGCAGTCTGGACTCCCTTCTTCAATGCGGACTTTCGAATCTCGTTGATCATCATTGCCAATAAAACAGGCACTGGGAAAACGATTACAAGCTTGAAAAATCCCAGCATCAGTGTGTTGCTAAAAACATTGGCGAAATCAGGATGGTGAAGCAGAGTTTTAAAATGTTTGAGACCTACCCAAGGACTATCGATAAATCCCTGGAAAACAGAATAATCTTTGAATGCGATTACAGCACCGGCCAGCGGAATGAATTTGAACACGATAAGAAATATAATCCCTGGAACTGCCATCACATAGAGCGGCCAATATACCTTCATTTGATGAGATGCAATAGATTTCAAAGTTTCCCCCCCAATATTTCGTTGTTGAATTCGTTTACAATATAACTATATATTTTGTAGTTCCATCGCTCAATCGGGCGTTTTTAAGTTCCTACCCGGTCATTTTTAGGATCATAGGACAAAAATACATTCCTATGCCTACTGGTTTTTCTATGCTAGACCGCTTTGTATACTTCTCCTTCGGTAATCCCTTTCTCATTAAATGTATCGACTCTAACATATACCGGTTGACCTTCAATTAGCGCTTTAATCGTTACTTGATTACAGTCGAACAACATATGGCTGTGATATAACTTGTCCGGTGCAAATCCCCAGAGCACATTGTTTCCCACAGTCTCATCCCTATTCCACTTTACTGAAAGGTCCAGCTTGCCCAGCAAATGCGTTTTGATTCCACTTGCCTGCTTCGGCAATACTCCTTTACCAATTCCGAATACTCTGAGTCCGGAAATACAGGCTGGCTGGTTGAACGGCAGTTCCATGACTGTACATTTGATGAATCTGGCTGTTGTCCCTTCCTCCTGCACGATGAGATCATGTGGCAAATCCGTATTTACTGTCGTTTTATCCTTAATTACAAAATATTCACAACCATCCACAGAGCCTTCCAGGAGCCATCTGGTGACATGTTGACGCTCATCTATTAGTCGGTCTCCCTGCAACAATGTTCCAGAAGGAAGGTCTGCATGCATTTGATCATCTGCAAAATTAATTTGCACGGCATACACGCTACATTCATATCCTAGGTCGACTTCAAGCCATTCTCCCGGAGTATTAGAGTGTGCCTTCCACCACGTCTGCACATTTTCGTTCGTCGCCTTAGAAGCTTCTTTTCCTTTCTCCGATGAAGAAGCTCTAGCAGGTTTCCCATAAGAGAGTAACATCCATTGCGGATTGCTCCATGGATTCATCAGAGACTGCACGATGGAGTACGGCCAGTCTCCGTACCGCTGATTGCAGAATAATTCGCCGTCCTGATCAAAACCGGCCGGCCACAGCCCTAACCGTCTTTCGAATATATGGCTCATACTGATTCTCATAGATGAAGCGTGCCAAAGATTCCCGTGATTATCGTTCATTGTTGATCCGTGTCCGGCTCCCGGTATAAACCCGCCCGGCTTGTAAGAGAATGGATTATTGTTCGCCAGTGTGAACGGGCCTAGTGGGTTATCGGATATGTAGACTCCGTCTGAATAAATATTATGCTCCGTTCCCGGGCTGGCATATTGAAGATAGTATTTACCGTTATGTCTCTCCATCCAAGCTCCCTCAATGTACGGATCGTTTCCGACAGAGCCTTTGAATTTTTTTATAATTTCTTCCGAAGCCCCTGGATTGATGCTGGTGAACTTTTGAACGATAGCATCAATCTGTTCTGGTGATCGGAGATTATGATCTTCACCTTTTCTTTCATATCCAATCCTATCGCTGTTGCCATATATAAGTGCTATTGGTTGTTCTATAGGTATCATAGTCTCAGGGTTTAGTTCTACACCATAAATAGGCGTCTGGTTAGAACAGCCCCAGTAAAAATATACTCTACCGTCAACATCCAAGAATAAATTGGGGTCCCAGAAGGGGAACATTCCTTGGATTTCTTCAAAACTGCTGTTGATTGGATCTTTGGTCCTGTAGAAGGAGCAGCTTCTTGATTTATTCGATGCGGAAAAGTAGAGGTACTCCCCGATTACCCGCACATCGGGAGCGTAGTCATAAACCGGCACCCCCTTAAGCGGATGGAGAGTCCAGTCAGTCAGATTGCTGCTTGTAAGAAATCCCGCTGTCATCGACGGAAACAGATAGTATTGTCCATGAAATATCACCAGTGTCGGGTCTGCTGCTTCCCTGAAGGCAACCAAAGTTCCTGCTGTATCAACAAACTGATATTTGTATTCAATATTCAACGGATTACAAATATAAGTCATTTATCTTCACTTCCCTATACTCTGGTATTGGTACCTAAATTCACAAGGTTCATTATAAATCCGCCCGACTAAAATTAAGCCGAGCGGATTCATACGTAAATCCGTTTATTTTTTTACTTTTGCATACCATTCTCTGGCACGCTTAGTAACCTCTTCTCCGCCGGATTTGTTCCATTTCTCTACAAACTCATCAAATTTGCTAATTGGATATTGGCCAAGAATAATTTTGGAAGCATACTCTACATACAGCGTACGGTTGTTTATATCTGGATAGTCGTCATATACACTGGCTGGCATGCCGTCTCCAGCAATGACTTTGGCATATTTTTGGGCCTCTAACATATTTTTGTTAACCTGATCAATTGCCCACATTCTATCTTCTGAAGCTGTACTCTTGTTGAGATCCATCATGAAATCAAGTGTGGATATTTTTGCGTATGGGTCAAGAATCAAATTCTCCTGTGTGCTCTTATCATCCGGGAGTTTGGTTGCTTGACCATCTTTCATCGTATAGTGCATTCCTTCTACACCCAAATACAAATCTTTCCATACCTTTTCATCATACATATTGTTTAGAAGCTTCAGGGTAGCCATCAGCTTTTTCTCATCCTTGTTGTTTTTAACGACCCAGGCTGGAGGAGTGAATCTTTTCCAAGTGTAGAAACCTTCATACCCCTCTACTTTAGGTACAGGCAATACAGTGAATTCAGCCTTTACACCTGTATTCTTATACAAATTTTCCAAAGGTAAATAGCCAGATTCCACCCAGTGGAAGTAATTTCCCACCTTATTGGAATGGATCTTACCGTCCCACTTGTCCTTACTGTTCAGTAGCGACTCTTTGTCTATTAATCCTTCCTGGTAAAGCTTCGAAATGAATTCCAAAGCCGCCTTCATATTTGGACTCACCGCAGAGTAAGTTAGCTCACCGTCATAAATGTCCCAGTCCGGATAACCTTCGAACATTGCTACACCATACATCGCGAACAATTGGTCCATCCATCTTACCTGCTCCCGGCCTCCTGTCGGGATTTCGTCCTTCTGTCCATTACCGTTTGGATCTTTGTCCCGGAATGCCTCCAGCACCTTTACATAATCCTCTTGAGTAGTAGGCATTTGCAGATCCAGCTTGTCGAGCCAATCCTGACGAATCATGCTGGCATATCTTCCGTAGTCTACCACCCCAGGGATATAATATATTTTCCCTTGACCGTTAGGATCGTTCGCCTTAACTATATCCCACATATCTTGCGGTATGGCATTCCACACATTCGGTGCATATTTCGGCAGCAACTCTGTCAAATCGGCAATCGCTCCGTTTTTGGCCAAGCTATCTTCCAAACCTTGCTGTGGAAGGAATAGGTCTGGCATTTCATTAGCAGCAATCTTCATATTCAGCTGATTAAGATAGTTTGTTCCACCATTCCATTCTACATATGGATGAATGACACCTACGCCTAGCTTTTCTTTGTAGAATTCGTACAACTTGCTTCCTTTAGTGATCGGTTTATAACCGATATTGGTACCCCAGACTTCAACGTCGACAATTTCATCTCCTGAAGCGGTCTGATTTTGGCCTTGATTAGGATTAGCAGTTGCGGTTCCCTCGGAATTATTTTTGTTACCACCGCAACCGGTTACAGCAGTAATCGCGAGAGCGCTTGCCGCCAACAATAAACCAATCTTTTTAACTTTCATGTTTTTCCCCCTTAATAACTTTATTGAATCCGCTTACAGTTAAACTATATAACCAGCCAAAGCTACGCTCAATTGGGCATTTTTAAGTTTAAACAAGTCATTTTTAATATCCTGCTTTCTGGCTGAGATATAGATGAGTGCAACCTGAATTCTTTATTCAATCTGGAGTAGACATAAAAAAACGCGCGGTACCGCCGAAACACAGAACTGGATTTCTCAGTTCTTGTTCAATCGCGTACCGCACTAGTTGCTTGCGCATTTCAATGTTTGGTTTGAACTTAGAGCTAAAGGAAGTGATGACTTATCTATTCAGTGTGTTTTTCCTGAAATCTCTGGGTTTGCTGCCTGTTAGCTTTTCGAACATCCTTGAAAAATGCTGTGTATCCGAGTATCCAACCATCTGGCAGATTTCATATACTTTCAAATCTGTATTCTCCAACAACTCTTTTGCTTTATCTATCCGCAGCTGTGTCAAAAAATTCAAATAGTTGTCTCCTGTCTTTCGTTTGAACAACTGACTTAAATAATAGGGGCTGATGAAAAAACGAGCAGCCAAATCTGCCAGGCTGATCTGTTCATTGTAATGTTTGGATACATAAACTTTTATTTCCGAAATGATATCTTTTTTCTGGGATAGATTATGCTCCAACTTAAAATGGATAATTCCCTGGATGACTTGGATCATCCATTCCTCCAAATATTCAAGTGTCTTAAACCGTGAAATGCCTTCCAACGATAATATATGTCGGCCGACCCGTTCATTCTGCTGGAGCTGTTGAAAGGATAATTTTCGGATACTTGACAGAAGTATGTTCAAGCACCACAACTGGAGATCTGCGGGATTCATCCACGGCTCGTCGACCATTCCCCGGAAAATCTCATGGATAATTGCTACACACTCCGCTTCATTCATGTTATCCAGAGCTTCTTCCAGTCTGGATATTGTCTCTTCAGAAACCGCATGGCTATGACCCGTTATTTTAATAATTTCAGTATAGGAGATTACAGCGTCTCCTCCCTTAATGACTTTGTAGCTTAGGGCATTTCGCGCTTCTTCAAAAGACCGGCAGATTCCTGTTGCCCCCTTATTCGTTGTGCTAATACCAACGCTGATAGACAACTGTAGTTCACGTAACACTACCTGTTTCAGGCTTTGAACCGCATGAACCAGTCTACCGTAAGGAATATTACTGTTATGGGCGATGACGATAGCGATTTGCGACCCGAAGTAGCGAAACCGGTACACTTTTTGAAAGTGTGTTAAAGCCAGATCTATCTGATGAAAGAGCGGTTGAAAACCAAGTTCTTTGAGCGCATCGATGCTACCGCCGATTTCAAGCATGAGCGAATTGAACCAGAGACCTGTTGTAGGAATTTGGGCGCTCCTCAACAGATCTTCCATCAGTTCTGTATTGTCAGTTCCAAGATCGATAATGTCTCGCAAAGTCTCTTCTTGAATGCGGCTATTAATTTCTTGTTTGAGTTCGTTCACACTCTGCAGTCTGATCCTGTCTGCACGGATCGTCTCCATGACCTGATTTACACTGTCACGTAATTCTTCCTCCTCAACTGGCTTGTTAATGTAGAACTGCACTCCCAACTTCATCCCTCTTCTGGCATACTCAAAGTCCGCATACCCGCTTAGTAGGATGAATTTGGTCGGAACATTCTCTTCTTCAAGCATCTTGATCATTTCGAGACCATCAGCCTTGGGCATCCGAATATCCGTTATTACAATATCAGGTCGCAGCCTTTGTATTGTTTCGAAACCCTCTAGCCCGTTAAATGCTGTACCGATAATCTTACAGTCCGGAAGATATCGGCCTATGATCTTTATAAGACCCTCTACAATGCCTCTCTCATCATCTACTATAACAATTCTCATATCCTATCCCTCCCGTTTCTCGGAATCAATATTTCAATTGTGGTTCCGTCCTTCACTCCGGCAACAATCGTCAGATAATACCGGTCACCATAATGTAGTTTTATGCGTTCCGCGATATTTTGCAGTCCCAGCCCTTTTTCCGCGGGTTTATTCATATCTTCCAGTTTGTATTTGTGCGATTCCGCCCCGTCCAATAGAGCTTGAAGCTCGGATTGCTTATCAAGGCTCATTCCAGCCCCATTATCCGTAATCCGGAATAACATCTCTCCCCGTTCCGTCCAATGCCCCTCAATCACAATATTCATTCTTTGACTATAGTTTTCAAATCCATGATTGATACTATTTTCAACTATTGGCTGAAATACCAGGGGGATGATACTACATTCAAGCATCTCATCGGGTATTTTAAATTCAATCTTGAATGAATTATCGAACCGAATGTTCTGAAGCTGTAAATAATTCGCGGTATATTCCAGCTCATGTTTAACTGAATGGCGTTTTCCTTCCTTGGCTAATGCCAGACGGAACATGCGCGCCAGAATTTTAATCATGTCCGCAGTCTCGTCATCATCCTTTACCAGTGCCTTCATCCGAATTGATTCCAAGGTATTGTAGAGCATATGGGGATTAATTTGGTTCTGGAGGGCAATAAATTTAGCTTGCCGTTGTTTGATCTCCCCGATGTAAACATCTTCAATTAAAGTACGGATGGTCGTAATCATTTTGTTGTAGCTGTGCACTAAACTTCCAATTTCATCGTGAGCCTGCTCTTTCTCAATAGGGAGATATTGCCCTAATTCCGCCTGCTTCATACTTCTCCGGAGCGCCTTAATAGGCCTTGTAATCGTATAGCTTAAACCAAGTGAAAAGAGGGTTATGATCAGACAGCTCATTAGAATTACGATAACCGTCATGACTTTAATTTGATTAATTTTCTGTAGCAACCTTGAGCGAGGAATTTCAGTTTTGATCGATAACTCACCTTGTAAAGTGCTTCCTAATAACGTAATGTAATCTTTGCTTTCGTTATCCTTGATATAATCGCTTCCTGATTCGAGCACTTGTTTCCAGGACAAACGCCCGCTGGCAGCATCGGAATGGTATACAATTTGTTGTTGGAGATTACTTATAACTACGCTTATACCATACTTGTCACGTGCAAGGATGAATTCATGATCGAGCTGCAGCAATGTAAACGGATCCATGTCAATCAGCAGCATCCCTGCATATGCTCCTTCTGAGCTAAACAGCACCCTTCCTACTGTCACAACTGCCCCATCCCCTTTATCCTCGTAGTAGGAACGATCATGTAATCCAGTAATAAAGAAGGTTTCATTGGAATCACGAAGCTTTTTGTACCACTCCTGAGATAACAATAAGTTCTCGTTCACTTTATTCGTTGAAGTACTATACTGATAGACGCCATCATCTCTAGCAATCAGCATAATGGTTCCCATCTCTGATTTGAGCAAGGCAACCCGCATCAGCAACCGCTGTACAGCAAGCCTTTGATTAACGACCTCACTCAAGGGCAAACTGCTTGATTCACCGAGCTTGTAAATCAACTCATTATCTACCAATACTGACTTTGTGACCTCATCATACTCTTTAATAAATTCATTCAACGTAGTTCTTATTTGTGACGTATACAGCGAAGCAAATTCTTGGGAAGAATCTTCTAAACCCTTTGCTGCTTGCCGAAATATGAACGCGCTTACAAACAAGAGAGGAATTACACATACCAACACATATCCAAGCATTAATTTATTTTGAAATTTTATATTTCTTATTCGCAAAAAAAATTTTCGATAAAAACGACTCCAATTCATACCCAATCCTTCCTTCATTCAAAAGTTTCTCTAATCATACAAGAAAATATACTATAAGGATTTTGTAAATCAAGAGGCGTTTTTAATTTTTTTCGAGGTCATTTAAATGATTGTTCTTCATACAATGAATAGCTCTTGCCTAAAACCGAGCCTGTTGCGGGTATCATTATATATATTTCTTCTCGACAGAAAAGCCATCCTTAATGAAAGGACGGCTTTTATCTGTAAAATATTTAGTCTAAGTCAGACCCGTTAGAAGCAATTACCTTCTTGTACCAGGCAAAGCTTTTCTTCTTTATTCTTCTAAGGGTTCCTTTACCATCATTGTCTTTATCTACATAAATGTAACCATACCTCTTTTTCATTTCTCCGGTAGATGCACTGATCAAGTCAATCGGTCCCCAGCTGGTGTATCCGATTAAATCGACACCATCCTGAATAGCCTTCGAGACCTCCAAGAGATGCTCCCGCAAATAATTGATCCGATAATCATCATTAATCGTATCGTCAGCTTCTAGATTGTCTGCTGCACCCAGACCATTCTCTACAATAAATAACGGCTTCTGATAACGGTCATATAATAGATTAAGAGCAATTCTTAGACCCAGCGGATCAATCTGCCACCCCCATTGCGATGAAGGCAAATATGGATTTTTGACACCACCGAACAAATTACCCGCTGTAGTCTCTTTCCCCTCCGGATCTGCACTCACAGCACGGCTCATATAGTAACTGAAGCCAATAAAATCAACAGGGTAGCTTTTCAGAATAAGATCATCCCCGGGTTCTTTTTCAAGTACCACTTCATTCTCCTTGAAAAATTGCGCTGCATAGGATGGATAACCTCCTCTGGCCTGTACATCGCCAAACATCAGGATTTCCCTTTCACCTTGCAGGGCGGCAAAGACATCCTCCGGTGCACTCGTCAACGGATATGCGGGAATATAAGCCAACATACAGCCGATTTGGGCATCAGGTATAATTTCATGACAAGCCTTTACGGCGAGTGCACTTGCTATGAACTGATGGTGTGCCGCCTGATATTGAACCTGTTTCTTATTCTCTCCTTCCCGGAGGATAATTCCACCACCTGTGAACGGATAATGGGCCAGAATATTAATTTCATTAAAAGTCATCCAATACTTGACTTTCCCTTTTAATCTCTCAAATAGAACCTTGGCATACCGTTCATAGCATTCAATGGTCTTACGGCTTCTCCAACCTCCATACTTCTTGGCCAATCCTAAAGGCATTTCATAATGAGAGATCGTAATGACAGGTTCTATATTGTATTTGAGCAACTCATCTATCAAGCCTTCATAGAAGCGGATGCCCTCTTCATTAGGAATCTCTTCATCTCCCTCTGGAAAAATACGTGTCCATGCAACTGAAGTCCGAAAACAGCGAAAGCCCATTTCTGCGAACATTGCGATGTCTTCTTTATACCGGTGGTAAAAATCGATAGCTTCATGAGAAGGATATTCACCTTCAGGAATCTCCATGATCGGCCCTGTAATGCCACGTGGCATTACATCTGCTGTGGACAAACCTTTTCCATCCTCTAAAAAAGCGCCCTCTACCTGGTTGGCCGCTACTGCGCCGCCCCATAAGAAATTTTCTGGAAAACTGTTTGTGTTGGATTTCAAAGTGAGTCTCCTTTCTAGCCAGTTCTGCTTAGACCACAAGAGTCAGCAACTTATCTTGGGCTGTAACCGATGAGCTTGTTGTTTCAATTACATCCAAGTATTCAGCAGTATTTGAGATAATGATTGGAGTGATCGGATTGTAACCAGCTTCCCTGATCTTTTCAAGCTCAAATTCAATCAGTAGATCCCCTTTTCGCACCTGATCCCCTGCTTTAACCCGAGGGGTGAAATATTGCCCTTTTAATTGAACGGTGTTGATTCCAATATGAATCAATATTTCTGCTCCATTCTCGGACCGTAGAATTACAGCATGGCCTGATTTGAGAATGGTACCAACGGTTCCATTCACTGGAGATACGGCTTGGCCAACACTCGGAACAATAGCTATTCCTTTTCCCATAGCACCTTCTGCAAAAGCAGGATCGGGAACTTCAGTCAAGGATTTCACTTCCCCTGTTAACGGGCTGAGAAGCACCTCTTTCTTCAAGACAGATGAATGATTAGAAGAATTGGCACTTGCCTCCGGTTGAATAGCCTTCACTTCTACAGCAGGAGTTGCTTCAGTCACTGCAACAGTTTTTTTATCTTGGTACCCGAAAAGAAGCGTTAGAATCAAACCAATTCCCATAGCGGCGACAATCCCGATTAAATAGTAACCCACCGGTTCAAATGCACCGATCGAGAAAATATTCTGGAAGACAAATGCTGTAGCATACGTATTGAAACCGCCATTAATTGCCCCGCCGACAGCTCCGGCAATAATAACATAGGGGATTGTGCGCTTGTAACGCAGCAATATACCATAAACAGTGGGCTCAGAGACCCCGGCTAACAACAGACTTAATGTAGAGGAACCAGCCAGTGATTTCAAAGTCTTTTCTTTGGATTTAAGGAAGACAGCCAGTGCCACCCCTGCCATTGCAAAGTTAGATGCTGCCCACATCGCAAGGATTGGATCGGTTCCATTCGTAAGATTTGCCAGCACGATCGGAATAATTCCCCAATGGAGCCCAAACACAACTAGGAAGAAGATTAACCCGCCAATTACAGCACCTGTTAACAGCCCGCTAACTCCCATGAGGTAATTGATAGCATCTGCGATCGCGTTTCCGAGATATACTCCAAACGGACCGAAGACTATCGCAGCAAGCGGCACAAGAATGACTAAAGACAACAACGGAACCATGAACGTCTGGAGCTCTTTATGAATGATTTTCTTTAAGTATTTCTCCACATAAGAGAAAATCCAAATGGATACGAATACCGGAAAGACCGTTGATGAATAATCCATTAAGACTACAGGAATGCCAAGAAAAGAAGAGGTGTCTCCATTCGCCAATAATCCCGTAAAGTTCGGTTCCATTAAAGCTGCACCAATAACTCCACCTACATATGGATTTGCCCCGAATTTGAACGATGCAGAAATGCCCAAGAATATAGGCAAGAAATAGAAAACGGCATTTGCTGCTGCTGCCAGAATGAGGTAGGTTCCACTATCCGCAGATAGCCATTCAAAGTTTGTGAATAAGGTTAAAAAAGCTTTAAGTATCCCCGCTCCAGCCATTGCAGGCAATAGGGGAGAAAGACTTCCAGAAATTACTGCGAAAATTCTGGACATGATCTTCTCCTTGGGTTGATCTGCATCTGCGGAAGCAGAATTTCCTGCCCCTAATTTGCTGATTTTCATAATTTCTTGATACACGTGAGCAACGTCATTTCCAATTACCACTTGGAATTGACCGCCACTTTCTACGACACTCAAAACCCCAGCTAAGCTTTTCAGCTTCTCCTTATCCGGTAGCTGATTGTCTTTGAGATTAAATCTTAACCGTGTTGCACAATGGACAAGATTGTTAACATTCTCTTCTCCGCCGATATTTTGCACGATATCTTTGGCTAATCTTTCGTATTTCATTTGTGCTCGCTCCTTTTGATCTCATTCTGGCTGGTTTTATGAAATAAAAAAGCCTGAATAGGTGATAAAGCACACTGAAAAACAGTACACTTATCACGTATCCAGGCTTTGCCCAACTAATGGTAACAACCCTGTTCTTTATTGTAATAGGTTAATCTCTGCTGGTCACACGCCTAATATGAAGCATAAAATAGACCATTTCACCTTCGGTTGTTTCAACTTGAAACTCTTCCCGTAAATAGAATCTTACCTTCTCACTACAGGCAAAAGCTTCAGGATATTTGGTAACGACTTGTTGGTAAAGTTCATCATCCTCAGAAGGAATCGATTCATGACGCATGGTGCGATAAGAAAAATATTTCAAGTGGGTCACAAAGCGGCTGTAATTTAACGAATTCTCATCCAGCTCTATCCCATAGTGAAGTGTTACTATATTAAGAATTCCTTGAACCATCTGGGTAACTAACAAGGTCTGTTCCATTTCCTGACCATCTTGCTGCCCATTCACGAAATGCATTGCGATAAATCCAGCTTCATCTACAGGCAGTTTAATTCCAGTTTCCTTTTCAATTAAATGTAATGCATGCGTTGCAGCATGAAATTCTTTCGGATAAAATTTCTGTATCTCCCATAGCAGTGCATTTTTAAGGCTCAACCCCTGTATGGTGCGCGTAATTGCGTAGCTAATATGATCTGTCAGAGCCAGGTAGATATTATTACTAAAGGTCGTGCTTAAATCCTTTGCTGCATAACGAATAATTTGATCTGTCAATTCCAGATGCTTTGGAGGAATCTCACTCAGTAATGTAGATAGCCGTTCAGATAACTCTTTGGTCTCCATCACGAAAGTCTTCTCTATTTTTAACGGATCTATATCTTCACCTGGAGTTTTCTGATAGGCTAGTCCCTTTCCAATAACAATGATCTCAGATCGATTTGGTCCTTCAACCAATGCAACATTATTATTAAATACTTTTTTTATCCTCATGAGTTCGCCCACTTTATATTTTTTTACGGACAAAAAAAGCCTAAACGAATCCATAACTAAAATTAAACTAGCATGAATTGGTTTAGGCTTTGCCTGCAATGCAGTTACAACCCTAATATAAATTGTATTTTTATTATATAAGAGGTGGAGAACGTTTTCAAGTGAAAGATAATGTAAAAATATGTTTTTTTATTTTGAAAATATTAAAAAAATAACTTGTTGACTTTTTAAAAGTTCATATATATGATTTCGTATGTAGATACGATGTGGATTGTAACCGCTTAATCGGGCAAAACCTAAATCGAATCAGACATGGATTTTTCCTATGTCGGTTCGAGTTAGGTTTTTTTCATTTTAAGCGACTTGATCCGACTCGTGTACAAATAACACAACTTTATAACTGGAGGTAGGTAGGATGCAATTGAGAAAAGGTACTGGTCTGATGTTATCGTTTGTTTTGGCGGTTGGCACCATACTGACCGGTGGACTGTCTGTGAAAGCCGAAGCGGCTTCACCTGTGCAAATTACGGCAAATACTTATATTGGCGATACGGGTAGGATGGTTGAATCATTTGATTTGCAGGTGAGCAGCGCAGGCTCATATGCCGATTTGAGAGCATCTGACTTTGTAATTACCGGCAACTTCGATGGTTATCCTGTTAACGAGAATAACGAGACTGTGCAAAACGATTATGCGGATGACGGGGTTGAACTGAGTTGGGCGGATAATATTTTATCACTTAAAGTAAAGCCATTTAAATATTCCGGGGGTCCGGTGTCAGTGTTTGCCGTGACGAATGGACGTTACCCCGAGTTGTCGTTTAATAAGGAATCCGTGACGGTAGTGAAGACACGGACATTCGATGATTTTGTCGCTGGGGAGTTTACAGGAACTAATGGAGAGAAGTTGAACTACAGACTTAAACTGACCGAATCTACAGCCCCACAACCCCTGATCGTATGGCTGCACGGCGGCGGAGAGGTCGGAACAGACAACCTCAAGCAACTCACCGAGAACAAAGGCGCCGTTGCCTGGACAGATTCTGGTTACGATACATCCGTTCTGGCCGTACAATTCCCAGAAAACTATGGGTGGAAAATCTATAACAATCCCGAAGAACTTTCGTTGATGCGTGATTACTTTGAGGTACAGGCGGAGTTAATCAAGGAGCTTATCGTTTCTGGCAAGGTAGACCCGAACCGCATTTATGTCGTAGGGGTGTCCAGCGGCGGCGGCGGTGCGCTTCGTTTCCTGACGCAGTATCCGGAGCTGTTCGCCGGCTCCATTATCGTTGCGGCGAAAGACGCCGTAGCTGATTACACCGGATCCGTAGATAAGTTTAAATCGGAACTGAAGGACCTGACGGATGTACCGGTATGGCTCGTACATGCACAAAATGACCCGATCACAGATAGCCGGACGAGTACGCTGACTTACGAGGCATTGACCGGTTTAGGCAACAACCAGGCCAAGCTAACTATTTATGATGATGCGTTTCTAGCCTCTCAACAGCTTTACGGAGATTTCAGACACTGTTCGTGGATACCCGTATTTAATGATAAGAATATGTTGGCATGGTTATTTGAGCAGAAAAAGCCAGCTGCGACATCGGTCTCTTTACTGCAGGATGCTCAAGTGACACGCGCGGAGTTGGCTGCGCTATTGGCTGACCAGCTAAAGCTAAGCGAGGTAATCGGTACAGATATTTACACGGATACCGTAAATTCGCCTGAGGATCTGGCTATTCGCCAAAATAAGACGGCCGGTATTATGAAAGGAACCGGTGCAGGCCTGTTTAACCCGGATTTGGCCGTAACGCGGGCGCAGCTTGCGATGATCGCTGATAATGTTATGCGGACTACGGGCCAAAAACAAGCTTCTTCTGTAGCAAACCCGGTAGCCTTCAAAGACGTGCCAAACGGGCATTGGGCTTCCGAAGCTATTGGGCGCTCCGTTGCGGCGGGGATTCTGAACGGTGATTCCGCCACCCAATTCGCACCGAATCGGCCCGTGACCGGGGCGGAAGCAACCAAATTTGTGGAACTGCTGACTGGTAGGATGTAACAAACCAAATACAGTCTGGATGAGCAGCGCTATTACAGAAATGATAAAGCGGCCTCCTCGGCCGCTTTTTCTGCATAATACTGCGCCGCATCCTTGGCAGAATAGTAACCGGCATGATTTTATTTAGGATATCCCCGATAATATCTTCTCGAAATCCACATTCGTCAACTGTTTGGAGATTTCCCATAATCGTATGGCAGTATTTACATCTTTTGCAGTAGCCGGTATTTTGGCAGGTGCTGGGAATCCCCTTGTTTCTTTAACTCCATCCGGTCCATAATACTGTCCGCTGACGGCCTCCGGGGAGGTTGCTGCAAAAAGCGTTGGCAAAGCCCCTTGTTCAGCCGACTGTAACATTATTGGTCCAAACAGACGAAGCGCAAGCGGCATCTTGCTTTTTTCTCTTGTTCCATTGTCAACCAAATCTGATCGAGATAAGCCCGGATGAACGGCAATGCTCATAACTCCCCACCGTTCAGCCATACTACGACGATGAAGCTCAAGTGAAAAAATCAAGTTAGCCAGTTTTGATTGACCATATACTGGCATGGGCTTATAAAGGAGTTCTGACTGCAGATCATCAAAATTAATTACAGCACTATTGGCGGCAAGGGCACAGACATTGACAACCCGAGGGTTGTGTCCTTTTCGTAAAAGCGGCATAAGATGAGCTGTCAACGCAAAATGTCCAAGGTAATTTGTGCCAAACTGCAATTCAAAGCCATCCTTTGTAACTTGTCGTTCCTGATTCATTATCACTCCGGCATTATTAATAAGGACATCCAGCCTTGGATACTTATCGCGTATCCGTTTTACGGAAGCTTCTATGGAGGCAAGATCGCCAAGATCAAGCTGTTCAAAATGTATATTTGCCGAAACAACATTTGACTGAATTTCTTTGATTGCCGCCTCCCCCTTACTTCTGTTTCGTCCTGCCAGAATAACTTCCGCACCTGCACGGACCAGAATTAAAGCGGTTATATAACCTAGCCCCCCTGTACCTGTGACAAGAATCAAGCGGCCTTTCTGGGAGGGAATATCGGAAATCGTCCAACGCTCTTTATTCTTCATGCATTCATAACCTCTTCCCTTCTTTTGCTTATTTGAATATCTTCTCTCATTCATCCTGTCTTATTCGTTATTAAGTTTGTTTGTATACTCTATCATACGGCTAACAATCGTTATCATTTGTTTAACATCGTCTTCTCCGAGATGAGTTATGATTTTATCAAGCCTATCGTTAAACTCGTTATCCTTGTTCTTTAGAATCTCACGTCCTTTGGGGGTAAGTGTAACTACAAGGTTTCTACGATTATTCTTGTCTAAGTCTCTGTTTATATATCCTTTCTTCTCAAGTGTACCCAGCATTTGGGAAACTGCCGCTTTGGAGATTGACAGGTATCCCCGAACGTCGGGCAAACCGATGTTGTCTTCGGAATCAGTGGAATTGTCGGCGATTCCTTTCATTAGAACAAGTTCTGTCATGTTAATGTCACTCTTGTTCCCTCCCGTTTCCATTCCGAGTCCCGCTCCATGTAGCCTCTTTAATTGAAATATCGAATGCACAAATTGAGTTTTTAAGTTTTGATCCATTTTTTATTCCTTTCTTTTAACTGTCAGTTCAAGTCACTTTAAGTTAATAAGTTAACTGTTTAGTTCTTTACAGTATAGTACTTAACTCTTCTGTTTTCAATATAGGATTTTCAATTCTGCCTGCTTCCCTACACAATATGACAACCTCTTCAATATTAATATAATCCACTATTTCTCGAAACTATTGACAGCATCCATGAAAAGATATACTTTGAATAGAGTATTCTAAATAAAGTATATGGATGGTGTGAGCGATGAAATCATTTTTCAAAAACAAGGCAATTCTGAGTGGTGTTTTTATGATGATTTTTTACCAAATCATTATGATCGGAGTCTTCACTTCCGGTTATAGTGCGGTTCCGAAGAACATCGGCAATCTCTCGGTGGCAATTGTAAATGAAGATAAGCAGTACGGGATGGAATTTGCGAAGCAGCTTGAGCAGGAGCTGCCGTTTCAGGTGCAGACGGATACCGATCTAAAGACGGCTCAGCAAAAGCTTGAAGACCGGGACATTCATCTGATCATGCACATCCCTCAGGATTTTACACAGAAGCTCTCTGCTCCGGACCAGCAAGTTCAACTGGATTATTATATCAACCAATCCAATCCAGCTACCACCAACAGCACAGTACAAAATGTAGTAACGCAGATCACAGAAAAAATCAGTACCCAGCTGCAGACAAGCGGCATTGAAGGTGTACTGCAAAATATGAAGATGTCGGAGGTGCAGGCCAAGGAGATGGCCGCAGGCATTGTTAACAAAGTCCAGGCCAATGTAATAGATTCCAATCCTCAGCCAGCCGGGATGCATAATCAAATGGCTCCAATGTTTCTGACGATGTCCTCTTATGTCGGGGCTATGATATACTCCATGATGGCAATCGGTGCGTTGAACCAATTAAAGGGTAAGCTTGGAAAATGGAAAGCCTTCCTTTCGCTGCAAGGTACCAATGCTATCATTTCTCTGATCGTCCCCTTGATCGGGCTTAGCATTTATTTCGTCATACACGGATATGGAGCTGGTACGTTTGTTCATTTGTGGCTGTTGCACGCCTTCGAATTATTCGCAGCCATTCAGTTCACCAGCATTTTCTGCCTCCTCTTTGGACAGGCAGGCATGATGCTAAATCTACCGTTCTTGCTGATTCAGACCATCGCCAATGGATCGGTGGTGCCACAGGTTATGATGCCAGGATTTTATAAAGCCATTAGCCATATTTCCGTAATGTTTTATACCGTTCAGTTGGACTACAATTTGCTATTCGGCGGAGGGCGTTCTGCTGTACTGCTGTTAGGTCTTAGCCTTATCATGGTTTCAGCGCTTGCTTTGAATACTGTAATCCACCATTTCAAGCCGTACACTAAATTAAGCCCCGGTGATGCACCTCAGCCGCTCTTCATGTAAAATAGAAAGAGCCGAATGCCCTTTACGGCAGACGGCTCTTTTCATATATATTCTAGGAGGAGTCTTATGTCGCTTCAAATATTTATCCTTGGTATCCTGAGCGAGGGGGAGCATCATCCTTACGATCTGAAGAAGCAAGTTCTAAAGCCTCTCGATAATTCATTTCCGATCAACGATGGAACCCTTTATTATAATTTTGAGGTTCTTTTAAAAAAAGGACTTATTCAAAAAATCAAGGTTGAGCAGACCGACAACCGTCCCGAGAAAACGACCTATGGAATTACAGAAAAGGGCCGTGAAACACTGGTGGAAGAAATCTATTCCGCATTTCAAAACTTAACAAATTTCACTTCCCTGTACTCCTCCCTCTTTTTTCTGGATAAGGTTGACAGCAGGAAGCTTGCTTATTTGATCGAAGATGCCATTGAACGACTGAATAGAAGAAAGCTTTTGATTGAAAATGGCGATTCTGAATTATCAAACATTCCCGATTCTAAAAAATTCTCCGTCCGGCTGATTTCAGAACATGCCCATCAATCAGTCCAAAATGATATTGCTTTGCTGCACAAGCTGCTCCTAGAAGTGAAAGGATGAGCATACAGCAGAAAGCAACTCCAAACTTAGTTCAGTGAGACAAAAAATGCGCGTTACGCCCTTAAACACAAAACTAAATACTTTAGTTCTTGTCCAATTGCGTACCGCGCAAAATTGATGTCAATTCTGCTGAACCCGCAGGCATTTATTTTCAAATCAAACACTTAGTTTGTTTTTCCTGAATTCTCTGGGTTTGCAGCCCACGAGCTTTTCGAACATCCTTGAAAAATGCTCTATATCTGAATATCCAACCATCTGGAAGATTTTTGTATATATTCAAACACCACAACTGGAGATCTGTGGGATTCATTCATGGCATGTCAACTATCCCTTGGAATATCTCGTAGATTGTCTCTTCAGAATCAGCATGGCTCTGATTATTGCAGGCGGTTATCCGTTACCAATCGTTCTTCCAGCCATTTTCAGAATTAATTTCACTTCTTCTTCCGGTGACTCTAAACAATCTGTGAGAATCCATTCTTTAAGAAGTCTTACTGTTCCATACTGGACATACGAGGCAATTGCCTTCTTTTCCTTCAAATCCAATTTTTCCGGTAAATGTTTAATGACCATTTGATCAAACTGCGGCAGTGAGATAGTGATGCGGGAGATTAGATCATAATTCTCCATATCTATTACAAGTTTTATAAATTCAAGATTGTCTTTTATGTATTGTAGTATTCCAGTCAGACATTCATCGATATTTATACCTGCTGCAAGATCTTTGATAACAGTAAATGAAGTATTTTGTATGTATGTCTCAGCGATTTCATTTAACACATCATATTGACTTCCATAGTGATTATAAAATGTAGTGCGATTAATTCCTGCAACCTGGCATAGTTCCCGTATGGATATTTTATTAATATTACGCGTCTTTAACATTTTTAATAAAGCTTCGCCAACCAAGCGTTTCGTTAGCATCACCCTCTGGTTGACATTATTTTTTTCTGACATAAGGCCTCCATTGTATTCGACATTTCCGAAGAATCTGTCGGTTGTAAAATAGACAGATGTTGATATTATTGTAAAGTACTCATGAAATAAGTCAATGAAACGGAGATGTACAAATTGAAAAAAAACAGAAAAAAGGTACTAAAAGTAATCATTGCGTGTATTAGTCTCATAATAATTCTTGTTGCCGGGTATGAAATCAAAGAAAAAATCCGCATTAATAAAATTGTCAAATCACACAAAACGGAGCAAAGCAATATTGTAAAAAGTAAGGGCCGGAATAATTCACAGCATATAACAACTGCAGTTCAACAGATTATGATAGGAACAATGAGTAATAATTATGATAATGCTTTACAAACATTACTTAATATTAAAAATGCAGGTTATGATTCTATCGAATTAAATGATTTTATGATTCACAAGTCTTCCATTCTTGTAAAACTAATGACAAAGTTCTCAGGAATGCCTATTGGCAATGGCGGCAAGCTTGATTGGCCTAAGCTGATTAAGGAAAGCGGACTGAAGGTCGTAAGCCTACATAGTAATCTGGGGAGCATTGAGAAGGATGCAAAAGCGATAGCCGTTGAAGCGAAAAAATTCGGTACAGATACAGTAGTTATTACCGGTATGTACAAATTTGATTATAGTAGTTTAGATGACGTGGAAGAACTTGTTCAAAGTCTGAACCAGGCAGGAAAAGCCCTTTCTGAAGAAGGGATACATCTTTTATATCATAATCATAATGTTGAACTGCAAAAGGTAACCCCCGATAAAACAGCTTACGACATTATTATTGAAAAAACAGATCCTGCATATGTTAATTTCGAGTTTGATAGTTACTGGATGGCCGATGGCGGGGCTAATGTTCCGGCTTTGATGGAAAAACTGGGCAGCCGAATGAAATTATGGCATATCAATGACCGCGGACATACCAAATCAGGTCCCTATATGACACCCATTCTGAAAGAAAATGCTACTGAATTAGGATATGGAAATATGGATCTGGATACTCTCTCAGCAATTGCTATAAAAAACGGAGTAGAAGGTGTTATATTAGAAACTCATAAAAATTGGGTGGATAACGACCCAATCAAGAGTATCCAGGTTAGTGCAGGATACATGCAAGAAAAGTTTGGTGGCCAAGAGAACGAAGTACAGAAAGATAATGCTACCGAACCATTTTAAATTGTAATAGAGCCATTGTGGGATCACCTATCTGAAAGAACTGCTGAAACACAGTGTTGATCACCGCTGCCAGCATCATAGGCACGATGAGCAGCCCGCCACCACGTTGTTGTTCACTTTCTTAATCACCTTCATACATACTCACCCCCCTGCAAAATAAAAATGACCGAAAACGATTACAGGTTGAGTAATCGAAATCGGTCATGCCTGGTTCGCCCAGTAACAGTCCGTGTAAGGAATATAACCTTATTGTAGTCGGCCGCGCCAGAATGTCAATCATCCATTTTCATGAAATTGCTTTCTCCACGAACCCCTCTGTCTTCAGACTCGTTTGTTCTTGCTATTCAAAGCTCGCTGCTCCTAGATAAAGGCTCTTACCCTTACGAGGACATCAAAATAGTGTTATTTATTAATTTATTATTGCTATTTAAGATAGATTTATATTGTTATAATGCTATTGCAAAGTGTATACAAATTGAGGAGAGATTAGAGATGGTTACGTTATTGCTGATTATTATTTACCTGGCATTCATAGGTCTCGGATTGCCTGACGCCTTGCTTGGAAGTGCATGGTCTATTATGAAACTTGATATTGGTGCCACAACAGAAATGGCAGGTTATATATCGTTAACGGTTTCATTCTGTACGGTTGTATCCAGTTTATTTGCAAGCAGATTGTTGCATAGGCTTGGCACTGGAAAGGTAACATTGTTCAGCATTCTATTAACAACGATTTCCTTATTCGGATTTTACTTCTCAAACGAGTTCTTATTCTTTATACTTCTGGCGATTCCTTTGGGATTAGGTGCTGGTTCTGTAGATGCAGCATTAAGTAACTATGTAGCGCTACATTTTAAGGCCAGGCATATGAGCTGGTTGCATTGTTTCTGGGGGATTGGAGCAATGACGGGACCTATTGTAATGTCATTTTCACTGGATAATGGAAATAACTGGCGCATGGGATACCTTGCTATAGGGATAGTACTTACTATCATAGTACTAATATTATTGGGATCGATGTCTTTATGGAAGGTTTTTGAGAACGGTAAGATAGAAGAAGGAGACGAGAAGACACTCATCAGTAACAGAGAAGCCTTACGAATCAGGGGTGTGCGAATGTCCATGGTCTCCATGCTTTGTTACAATGGTTCGGAAACAGCCGCTGGTCTATGGATGGCATCCTTTTTTATTGAAAGCAAAGGAATTACTCCTGGCACAGCAGCGGCCTTTTCTTCCCTGTTTTATATTGGAATCATTATAGGACGGATTTTTTCCGGATTTCTCTCGACTAAGTTATCCAGTAAAAGGCTGATACGATACGGTGGGTTAATTGGCTGTGTCGGACTTCTAATTCTTATTTTACCGGTTCCACATTGGGTTGCTGCAGGAGCATTGCTCATTGTGGGACTAGGTGGAGCGCCAATCTATCCGAGTATTGTTCATGCCACACCGGAACGGTTTGGGGAAAAAGCTTCTTCGAGTGTAATTGGACTTGAAATGGCAAGTGCTTATACAGGTTCTACATTGATACCTTTATTAATGGGGTTTATTGCAAGCCAATTTGGTATGTTTATGGTACCCATTATCTTGCTTCTACTTTTTAGCATCATGTTTGTATCTTCAGAAATGGTTAATAGGGTTTACAAACATAAGCTTATATAAAGTATTGCACTAAAGTAGCAATCTCTTTTCCATTTCACTGTAAATGGGAACGCTGAGCTTCTCCTAGATCAAATCCTTCATTTTATCAGCAATAAGATCTGACGCTCTTCTAGGACTCAAACGATAGAGTTTATCCATTATTTTGGAATCCTTGCCCGCCAAAACTCGAATCTGGTCATTTTCAATTCCTTTCACAATAATTTTGGCAACTTCTTTAGGCGTTAACAATCGGGAAAATTGTTCCTTACTTATCTCCTTATTATCTGCAACATCCAATCCGGAATTTATCATAATTGTTTGTGCTTACTCCTCCAGGAAAAACAAGGGTTACTTTCACATTTGTATCTTTAAGTTCAGCCCGAAGACCCTCTGTCAAAAGTTTCACAGCAGCCTTGGATGCGCCATAAATGGTTTGACCGGGGACCGGAAGAAATCCTCCCATACTGGATACATTGGCAATATGCGCAACTGGTCTTTTCAACAGATAAGGAAGAAATGATTTTACCATATAAAGTGTCCCATAAAAATTGATATCCATAACTAACTTGATTTTATCGTATTCCAATTCATTGACTTTCAAAAACGGATGAATAATACCTGCATTATTTATGATTCCATCCACTTTTCCATGCTGATCAATCACTTGCTCCGGGAGCGCCCCGATAAACGGAAAAATAGTATATGAATCCTCAAATCATCCGTTTTTTAATCCTCTTTACGAGAACCAAAAACAAAAATTATTTGCGCAATTGAATTTCTATGCGAGTAAGCCATATGAATTTCCATTAATTAAGAAGTCGGCATTCTTGAAAAATTCATCCTTATTAGTATTTTTAACAATCAAACATTTGAAGCTGCCTCATTAATCGGCCCCTCTGTTTCCTATCCTATATCAGAGGATAGAGTGAAAGGAATAATCCATGATTCACGCGGATTTTTTTATCGTTATAAAATCCTACAATATTACAAGTCGATCCCTATTGTTCTGCACGAAAAACTGTTAAGCATAACGGGCGTCTCCTTACTCTTCGTGATCACTACCATGCTGGTAGATTCGTCCACCCGCTGGACCCCGCTTGTATTCATTCCTGCACTTTGCAATTCATTTACCAGAAACGTCCCGAGACTGTCTCTCCCCACGGCCGAAGCAACCTGCGACCGGATGCCCAGCTTCTTGACATTAATGGCAATATTGGAAGGCGACCCGCCAAAATATCTGGTATATCCGCCACCTTCTGAAGCCCCGCCGTAATCGTTGGAGATCATATCAACTAGCAGTTCGCCCACCGTTATCAGATCGTTCGCTCTATCTTCCAATGGTATGGCCTGACTGAGATTAAACACCCGTTCTCCCCCTAAAACTCCAGTATCCTTTCGTCATAATTCCATTCTATTGTTTCTGCCTAAGCAATACTTCAAAAAAAACGTGCTCTTTTTTCAATTCACAGGCACAACACGGAACGTAACAACACACATCTGGGTACGCTTAATCTTAAAAAGCCCAAACCTATAAGGTCTGGGCCTGATATTCAAATCAAGTAACATTTATATCTGTATATAGAAATTCACGCAGAGCCGTTTGCCGTATTAAAATAACCGGACGGCCTCTCCTTCATGGCTCTTGTTCAATGCTAAGCTCTATTCCTCCAGCCTACGGAAGGCTGCTCCCGGATGTGTATCCGCCAGGCGCGTGGCTCCCTTTCCAAACAGCCGCTCGCGGAGTGTCGTTTCCTCATACCGCTCCCGGAATATCCCCCGCTGCTGCAGCACAGGCACAACCTGCTCGATGAAGTCGCGGTATCCTCCGGGCAGGACGTAACGTTCTAAGTTGAAGCCGTCCACTCCCGTCTCCTCCACCCAATACTGCATTTGGTCCGCGATCTCTTCTGCTGTGCCCGCGACAGTAATTCCCCGGAATTCCTTGGCCGAAAAGTTGTCGATGACGTCCTGCACCGTAGGAATGAAGCCGCTGTGCTTCGTGTATCTTTCCGTATGGGTACGGCCTTGCTCTGTCTGCAAATTGGTGAACGGCGCATCAGGGTCAAGGGCTGTAAGGTCGATGCCCGTCGAGGTCTCATAGGTGAGCAGTGCCGCTTCCTTGCTGGCATAACTCCGGTAGGATTCCAGCTTCCGCTGCGCTTCCTCCTTCGTCCGTCCGACGACGGCGGACAAGCCGGTGAAGATCTTGATCTGCTCCGGACCTCTCCCATAGGCTGCCGCCCGCCGGCGGATATCCTGCACTTGTGCGCGCAGTGCCTCGACGGTAGGGGCTTTGAGGAAGACGCCTTCCGCATGTTTGGCTGCGAAATCGCGTCCACGGTCCGAGCTGCCCGCCTGGAAGAGAACCGGTGTCCGCTGAACCGACGGTTCGCTTGAGTGGGCTGCGGTCATCTGGAAGTAACGCCCTTCATGCTTGACGATATGCACCTTGGAAGAATCGGCATAGCGGCGGCTGAGCTTGTCACCGGTGACAGCATCCTCTTCCCAGCTGCCCTCCAGCAGCTTGTAGCTGACTTCCATGAACTCCTCCGCCTGCTCATAGCGCTCATCATGCGGCAGAATACCGCTTCGGCCGAAGGCCTCCGCCCCGCTGATCCCTCCCGTGGCAACCACGTTCCAGCCGATCCGGCCATTGGTGAGATGATCCAGTGTCGAGAACCGGCGGGCGTTCGGGAAAGGCAGCTCATAGACGGGAGATGCCGTAGTCACGAAGGCCAGATGTTTAGTCGCCGCTGCCAGCGCGGGGATCAGGAGCATCGGGTCGTTGGCTGGCGCATACACCGCCTCCCGGTAGGTGAGCTCCCTCTTATGATTGGGATAGCCGTACGAATCGGCAAAGAACATGAAGTCGAACAACCCCCGCTCCAGCAGCTGGGCCAGCTCAATCCAGAAATTCAGCTCCTTATACCGGTAGGACTGATTATCCGGATGTGCCCACAAGCCCTGAGTCATCTGATTCAGCGTGTTGATATCGAAGATGCCTAAATGGATTTTTTTCACCTGAGAACTCATTCCTTCCTGCTCTATGATCCGTTTGTTAATAGAATATGAATATCTATAAGTACAGAGGATATCCGATGCCAAGGCGATTGTACAATAGAAAGAAGTGAATCCGGCAATTAGAAATAGTAAAGTCCGCCCCTTTTCGCAGAAAAGCCCCGGGCGAATGCAATGATTGCACCCGCCCGGGGCAAAGCTGTTTCAGGCATACATCCGTTTGATCTCCTCCACCAGCCCTTGGCTGATCCGGCTCATGGAAGCCTGATTACGGCGGGTCAGAATTCCAAGAGACGGCCCCTCCATCAGATCGGCTACATCCTTCACCACTGTACCCGGGATGGGCGGCATTACCGCCACTTCCGGCGCAAGCGCAATACCCAGCTTCGATTGGACGAAGTATTTGATCACGGTAATGCCCGCTACTTCTATACTGCTCTGGCGCAGCTTGCCTATATGCTTGGTAATCATCTCTTCAATCCGGATGCGGAAGGCGCAGGAGCCGGGGGTGAACAGGAATTTCTCATCCTTCAGGTCTTTAAGATGAAGGTCCTCCCGCCCGGCCAGCGGATGATCATCAGGTACGATCAGCTTGAAGGTCTCCTTGAGCAGCGGGTAGAACTCCAGCTCCAGGTGCGGATCGGGCTGGTTGCACAAGACCAGGTCAAGCCTGTCCTCCAGCAGCATGCCGGCAAGCTCTTTCGTTGTACCGATCGTCACCTTGGTCTGCACCTTCGTCTTCTGCCGGGTGAAGGATGCCAGGATGTCAGGCAGGCGTTTGCTGGCCGACGGCTCAGAAGCGCCGACACGGATAAGGCCGGTCTCCCCCTGAATGAAATCTACCAGCGCGACGTTCAGATCATCGTATTCCTGCAGCAGCGACCCTGCTCTCTCATGGAACAGGCGGCCCGCCGTCGTCAGTGTAATGGTCTTGCCCCGCTCAAACAGCTTGACACCAAGCTCTTCCTCCAGTTTTTTGATCTGAATCGTAATGGTGGGCTGTGAGTACTGCAGCGCCTCCGCCGCCCGTTGAAAATTGCCAAGCTTCACGATGGTTTGAAAGGTTTTGATAAGTCGAATTTCCAAGCGCGTCACACCTCCCAATCACAACGATTTACTATTTATAAACCGAAGCTTTATATATTTCAATTATACAACTCGTTTCTTTTCCCCTATTATAGCAGACAAGCCGTTAAATAATCCAAGCGGATTACAATGAATTAAAAAATATCATAAAAAGTGAGGCCTCTATTATGAATAACCCAAGCAGCTCAGTTCCGGAAAGCAACAATAGCCTGTACACCCGCCACACCCCAAGTTTCTCCGCCAAGCTGTTCGCATACTCTCCCGAAGGCTTCAAGGCATTTGGTGAATTCAACAAGCAGGCTCTGGCAGCCGGAGTGCTGAGTGTGAAGACTAAGGAGCTGATTGCAGTTGCCGTATCACATATCACCGGATGCCCTTACTGCATCGAAGCCCACATCGGCAAGTCCAAGTCCGAGCAAACCACCTTCGAGGAAATCTTCGAATCGGTGACTGTTGCCGCTGCCGTCAAAGCCCACTCCGCCTTCTTCAACGCTTCGAACGCGCTGAAGGCGTTCCAAGGCAGCACGGATGCCGATCTCTTCCCGCTCTCCAATATTGAACTGGCTGACAAGCTTGAGGACGTGAACGGGGACCTTTACAACGGGTTCCACGAATTCCTGCAGATTTCACTGCGCGGCGGAAGTATCCCGGAGAAAGAGAAGCTGCTGATTGCGGTCGGAGCCGCGCTCGTCGAGGGCAGCGCGTATTCCATCGAAATCTTCACCCGCCGCGCCAAGGAGGCGGGCATTACCCTGGAAGAGCTGGCCGAGACAACCCTTGTGGCCACGGTGCTCAAAGCCGGTTCCGCAATGGCCCACCGCGTAAACGCACTGCAGGCCTATGAGAGAGAATAGGCAGTATACGCATCAGACAGAGAGGGGTGGTTCCTATGACAGGGCAAACGAATAACCGGGAAGAATGGCCGGAGGGTCTGGCGGAGCAGCTCGTTGCGTGGCGGCGGCATCTCCACCGCCATCCCGAGCTCTCCTTCCAGGAGGAGAACACCGCCCGCTTCGTTACTGACACACTGACAGGCTTCGGCGGCCTTGAGCTCAGCCACCCGACGCCGACCAGCGTCGTCGCACGGCTGACCGGCGCCAAGCCGGGCAAGATTCTTGCTCTGCGTGCAGATATGGATGCCCTGCCGATTCTGGAGGAGAACGAATTCGAGTTCGCTTCGGGCAAACCGGGCGTCATGCACGCATGTGGCCATGATGGCCATACAGCCATGCTGCTGGCTGCGGCCCGGCTGCTTACAGAGCGGCGGGACAAGCTGCACGGCGAAATCCGCTTCATCTTCCAGCATGCCGAGGAGCTGCCGCCGGGCGGTGCCATTGAGCTGGTCGGGGCGGGGGTGATGGACGGCGTGGATTGGGTCTTCGGCGAACACCTGGCCTCCCAGCTGCCGGTCGGGCAGATTGGCATAGCCTACGGCGATATGGCCGCTTCACCGGACAATTTCACCATTGTCATCAAAGGCTACGGCGGCCATGCCGGCTTCCCCCACCGGGCTGTCGACACCATCGCGGTCGGCGCCCAGATCGTGGCGAACGTACAGCATATTGTCTCCCGCTACACGAATCCCCTGGACCGGTTAGTTGTCTCTGTGACTCAGTTCACTGCCGGGGCATCTCACAATGTCATACCGGACACGGCCATTCTCAAAGGCACGGTCCGCAGCTTTGGAGAGCAGGTCCGCCGGGATGCGCGTGAACAATTACTGCGCATTGTGCAGGGCATTACGGCGGCGCATGGCGCTGAGTTCGAATTCGATTACGTCCTCGGCTATGAGCCTGTCGTTAATGATGAAGCGCTCACCCGGATCCTTGAAGAAGCTGCGGGTGAGCTGGTCGGGCAGAATGCCGTCATCCATACACCTCCAGGCATGAGCGGTGAGGATTTCTCCGCCTATCAGCAGAAGGTACCCGGCACGTTCGTCAACATCGGCGCCGGCAATCCGGATAAAGGCATTGTATTCCCCCATCACCACCCGAAATTCACTTTCGATGAAACCGCACTGGAAACCGGTGTCCGGTTGTTCGTACGGGCGGCGGACAAGCTGCTGGACTGGGATTCCTAGCCGTAATCCCCTCAGACTTTAGTTTTATTGATCGCATCCATTAAAAGGATTCAATATACATCTTTAATAAAATCATATATATTTAATTTTAATATATTAAATCCGATTATACTAATTGGATTAATAAAGTTTAGATAAAAGACTAAGGGGAGAAACCAGATGAATAAGCTATACCGCCATTCCATTCTAGTACTGCTGCTTGTCTCGCTGCTCGCCGTATATGGCTGCTCTTCGGGCAACGGCAATAACAATGCAGCTTCAGGCGCGGATGCCAACGCTCCCGGAACGGCTGAGCCGGCCCCGGAGAACCTGGCGTCAGAGCTGCGCTTCCCGCTCGCCCAGCAGGTGCCGACGCTGGACCCGCACTTGTCGCTTAATACCAATGTGTATGTAACGCTGAATATTTTTGAAGGGCTGTTTGCCTTCGATGCCAACTTCAATCCGGTTCCGATGCTGGCCGAATCCTACGACCTGAGCGAGGACGGCAAGACGTATACCTTCCATCTGCGCCAGGGTGTCAAGTTCCACAACGGCAAAGAGCTGAAGGCAGAGGATGTCACCGCTTCCCTCAACCGCTGGAAGTCACTGACCGGCCGTGCGCAAGCTTCGCTGGGAGAATCAGAGTTTACGATACAAGATGATTACACCGTCGGGCTTGCACTGAGCGAGCCCCGCAACGACATTATCTCTCAATTAAGCCATGTGCTTAACAATGCCGCAATCTTGCCTAAGGAAGTCGTAGAGGCAGCCGGTCCGGACGGCGTGAAGGAATACATTGGTACCGGTCCGTTCAAGCTCGTCGAATGGAAGCAGGACCAGTACGTACATGTTGCGAAGTTCGATGACTATCAATCCGTCGACACCCCTTCTTCCGGGCTCTCCGGCAAGAAAGAAGCCTATCTCCAGGATATCTATTTCGATATCGTCACAGACAGCGCGACACGCTTCTCTTCGTTCCTCGCAGGCACTTACGATTACGTTGATGTTACACTGGACAATCTGCCGCAGGTTGAAGGCCTTGCAGGTGTGACGGTGAACAAGAACCTCGGATCGGATATCAACCTTGTGTTCAATAAGAAGTCTCCGCTGTTCTCGAACGTCAAATACCGCGAAGCGGTAGCCGCCGTGCTGGACGCCGACGAGATTCTGCTTGGAACAGTGAATTCTCCGGACTTGTACCGCCTTAACCCTAGCTACATGTATCCGGAGAATACGACCTGGTACAGCGAAGCCGGCAAGGAGAACTATAATCAGAAGAATCCGGATAAGGCGAAGCAGCTGCTTCAAGAAGCCGGCTACAGCGGCCAGGAAGTAACCCTGCTTACGACCAAAGAGCTCGGCGGCTCCTTCTATAACGCAACAATCGTCCTCCAGAAGGAACTGGAAGCCATCGGTGTGAAGACCAAGCTGGATATCAACGACTTCGCAACCCTGCTGAAAAAACGCGCTGACCCGAACGCCTGGGATATCTATGTTGGACTGTTCACCATGCCGTCCACCCCGTCCCAGCTGCTCTACCTGAATCCGACCTACGGCTTCGCTGAAGATGCTAAGCTCGCTGAGCTGACCAAGCAGCTGACCGCAGCCTCCACACCGGAGGAGATCAAGACAGCCAACGATGCGCTGCAGCAATACGAGTGGGAATATCTCGCCGCCGTCAAGATCGGTGACACCTACTCCCAGAGCGCAACACGTGACAAGCTGACAGGATTGACCACGCTGGCAGGTTATCCAAACCTGGCCAATACGAAACTGTCCCAATAAAGCAAACAGGAGCCGCATGAATCCCCCAGGGATTGCATGCGGCCCTTGTCCTTCATTACCCGCCTGGAAGGAGGCGCCATTCTTGGCATTTTACATCACAAGACGGCTGCTGGCCATGATTCCTGTACTCTTCGTCCTGTCCGTGATCGTCTTCCTCATCATCTATCTGATTCCCGGTGATCCGGCTGCCGTCATGCTTGGCGATGGCGCCAGTCCGGAAACGATTGAGGCGCTGCGGGAGCAAATGGGTCTGAACCTGCCTCTTCTCCCGCAATATCTGCGGTGGATCGGACATACGCTGCAAGGCGAGCTTGGCGACTCCTTCTTCATGAGGCAGCCGGTCCGCACAGCACTGGCCGAGCATCTGGGCCCGACCTTCTCGCTTGCATTGCTGGCAGAGCTTGTCGCCATCGTCATCGCGGTTCCCCTCGGTGTTCGTGCGGCCTCCAGAAGAGGAGAGCTTACGGACAAGGCGTTGACAGGATTTTCGCTGTTTGGGATCACGGTTCCCGGGTTCGTACTCAGCATGTTCACGGTGCTGCTTTTTTCCGTACAGCTTAAGTGGCTTCCCGTGTCCGGCTACAAGCCGCTCTCTGACGGCCTGATAACACACCTGAAGTATCTGATCCTGCCGGCCCTCTCGCTCGGCATTGTCCAAGCCGCCTTGCTGGCAAGAGTTACCCGCTCCTCGATGCTTGAAGTGCTGAACGAAGGCTTCGTCAAAACGGCGCTTGCCAAAGGCGTCAGCGAGCAGGGCATCGTATACCGTCACGTCCTGCGCAACGCGCTGCTGCCGATATTGACGGTGATTGGCGGATCATTTGGCGCTCTGCTTGCCGGTGCAGCCGTCATTGAATCCATTTTTAATATCCCCGGTATGGGACAATTGCTTGTCAACTCGGTACAGCGAAGGGATTACGCGGTTATCCAAGGGGTTATCCTGTTCGTCGCCTTCGCTTATGTAATGGTCAATCTCGTCGTGGATCTGCTCTGCACGATCGTCGATCCGAGGGTCAGACTCAAATAACGGAGGGAAAGGAGAACTATTGCTAATGCCCCTATTGGAGATAAAGGCGGATGAATTGGCTGCCCGCAGGCTCCGCCTGAAGCGGGAGAACCGCAAACTGTTCGTGCGGAGATTCTTGGTCAACAAAGCCGCGGTTACCGGCAGTGTGCTCATTGCACTGGTCGCTGCCGTTTCGCTGTTCGCGCCCTGGATCGCAAGCCGCGATCCCTACGCCATCGACGTCGTCAACCGTCTTAAGGCTCCAAGCGCCGTATATCCGTTCGGTACGGACAATTTTGGCCGCGACCTGCTGACGCGGGTCGTATACGGAACGCGGATGTCGGCCGAAGTCGGCTTCGCGGTCGCGCTTGGTTCGTCGGCAATCGGTCTCGTCATCGGCCTGTACGCCGGCTATTTCAAATGGCTGGATCAGATTCTGATGCGCGTGATGGATGGTCTATTCGCTTTTCCGGCCGTGCTGCTGGCGATAGCAATGATGGCCGCGCTAGGGCCGAGCGTCGGCAATCTGATCCTCTGCCTGATCATCGTCTTCGTCCCTTCCATTGCCCGCATCGTCCGTTCCTCGGTGCTGACTGCCAAGGAGACGACCTATATTGAAGCCATGCATACCTTGGGCGCGTCACACAACCGGATTATCTGGAAGCATATCCTGCCCGGCTCACTGTCCACGCTTATTGTTCAAGGCTCCTTCATCTTTGCCGAGGCAATTATCGTGGAGGCGGCGCTCAGCTTCCTTGGTGCAGGCATTCCCGCTCCTACGCCAAGTCTCGGGAACCTGCTGTCGGACGGCAAGCTGTATATTTACAACTCGTCATGGATGACCCTCTTTCCCGGCCTTGCGCTTGTCCTCGTCGTGCTCGCGATGAACCTGTTCGGCGACGGCCTCCGGGATCTGCTCGATCCCCATGCCCGTCGTTCGTTGACCAAACGCTTGGTTCAACCGCTGAAACAGCGTCCCGTTCCGTTTCAAGCGGGTTCCGCTGCGGCGGATAAGCCGCTTCTGCAGATTAGGGAGCTTAAGACTCAGCTCCATACGGAACGCGGCCGGGTACCCGCAGTGGACGGGGTATCGTTCGAGGTGGGCAAAGGAGAGGTCGTAGGAATCGTTGGGGAATCCGGGTGCGGCAAAAGCGCCACTGCCCAGTCCGTACTGCGGCTATTCGACGAGAAAAGGCTCGCAGAATACGAAGGGGAGATTCGCTACAACGGCATTGATCTGCTTAAGCTCACCCCTAAACAGATGCGCAGTGTCCGCGGCAATGAAATTTCTATGATCTTTCAGGACCCGCTCAGCTCTCTGAATCCGGTTCACACCATTGGAGAGCAGATCGTCGAGACGCTGCGGCTGCACCGGCCCATTGGCAAAAAAGAAGCCTGGACGAAGGCCATCGGGCTGCTGCGGCTAACCGGTATTCCTGCTCCCGAACGGAGAGCACGCGAATATCCCCATCAGCTCTCAGGCGGCATGCGCCAACGCGTCATGATTGCCATCGCTCTTGCCTGCGAGCCGCAGCTGCTCATTGCCGATGAGCCGACGACTGCACTGGACGTAACCATTCAAGCGCAGATTCTGGAGCTGATCTTAGACCTTAACCGCAGGATGGGCATGAGCGTCATGCTCATCACCCATGACCTCGGCGTCGTGGCCGAAGCATGCAGCCGGGTCGTCGTCATGTACCTTGGCCAGGTGGTCGAGAGCGGCGACGTCCGTACCCTGTTCGAGAAGCCTCTTCATCCTTACACGATCGGGCTGATGCAATCGGTTCCCCGTCTGGACGGAGACCGCTCACAAGAGCTGGCTGCCGTGCCGGGAAGTGTCCCCTCCCTTGATCAGATTCCGCAAGGCTGCCGGTTCGCGCCGCGCTGCTCCTATGCGGACGACAAGTGCCGGACCGTTATGCCTGAGCTTGCCGCGCTGCCGGGCGGCGATACCCTGGTCAGATGCTGGCATGCCGGTAAGCTGAGTGGAATGGAGGTCTGACAGATGATAACGACAACGATACAACACAGGGAATTAGCGGTCGAGCCTCTTCTGCGGGTCAACGGCCTGAAGAAATATTATTCCGCCGCCAATCAGGCAGGCTTCCGCCAGTCCGTCGTCAAGGCTGTCGACGGTGTCTCCTTTGACCTCCGGGAAGGAGAGACGTACGGACTGGTCGGGGAATCCGGCTGCGGCAAGAGCACGCTGGGCAAGTCGCTGCTCCGATTGACAGAGCCTACAGACGGAGAAGCGTTCTATCAGGGGGTCGACCTGTTCAAGCAGCCGCGCAAAGCGTTTCAGACCTACCGCCGTGAGCTGCAGATGGTGTTCCAGGACCCCTTCTCCTCTCTGAATCCCCGCCAGATTATCGGCCAGGCGCTGGAGGAGGCACTGGCCATTCACCGCATCGGTACGCCAAAGGAACGGACCCTGCATGCGATGGAGATGCTCCACACGGTTGGCTTGCAGATGGAGCACTATTACCGGCTGCCCCACGAGCTGTCCGGCGGACAACGGCAGCGGATTGGACTTGCCCGCGCGCTTATCCTTAATCCGCGGATCGTCATCTGTGACGAGCCCGTATCCGCACTCGATGTCATTATCCAATCTCAGATCATTAACCTGATGCGCCGGCTGCAGGCCGAGCTGAAGCTCACTTATCTGTTCATCGCCCACGACATTGCTGTCGTCCGGCACATCTCCGACCGCATCGGGATTATGTATCTTGGCAAGCTGGTTGAGGAGGCGGATACGGACAGCCTGTTCGCGAACCCGCTCCATCCTTACACACAAGTCCTGCTCTCGGCTGTTCCCGTACCGGACCCGGCAGCACGGCGCCAGCGCATCATTCTGGAGGGCGACCTTCCTTCACCGCTGGACCCGCCCTCCGGCTGCGCCTTCCATACCCGCTGTCCGTACGCCATGGACCGGTGCCGCACCGAGACACCGGTCCAGAGGGAAGCGGCCGAGGGCCATTTGGCCGCATGCCATTTAATTTAGAGCCATCCTCCAACCCCATCACCAAGAAAGGCAGGAATTAACATGAAAAAGATCCATCTCGGCGTATTCGAGGTCAACAGTGTCAACCATCTTACCCAGGGGATCTGGGCACATCCTGACCAACAGCGCGTCCATTACAGCAAGATCGAGTACTGGAAGAACATCGCCCAGCTGCTTGAGAGAGGAAAGTTCGACTTCATGTTCTTCGCCGATACGTACGGCTACCCGAAGCAGCGGACGGAGATGGCCTTCCGGGAGGCAACCGGCTTGCCCGGAAATGACCCGATGATGCTTATTCCCGCGCTCGCCATGGTTACCAAGAATCTGGCATTCACGATGACGACCTCGACCAGCTACGAAGCCCCCTACTCGAATGCGCGGCGCTTCTCCTCGCTTGACCATGTTACAAACGGCCGGATTGGCTGGAATGTCGTGACCACAAGCAACAAGTCTGCTGCTGACCTGTTCGGACGCGAGGATCTGTTCCTGCCCCATGACGAGCGTTATGATATGGCGGATGAATATATGAGCCTCAGCTACAAGCTGTTCGAGGGCAGCTGGGAGGATGATGCCGTGCTGGTCGACCGCGAGAACCGCGTATTCACTGACCCGGCCAAAGTGCACAAAATCGTTCATGAAGGCAAATACTTCAAGCTTACCGGCTATCACGGGACCGAGCCTTCCCCGCAGCGGACACCGGTTATCTTTCAGGCGGGCAGCTCGAACCGGGGCCGCGCTTTCGCTGCCAAGCATGCCGAGGGCATCTTCCTGAAAGCGCCGACCATTGAAGTGCTGCGGGATCAGATCAGCGACATCCGCCGCAGAGCTGCCGAATATGGCCGCGACCCTTCGGCCGTTAAAGTATTCACGGGTCTGTCGGTCGTTGTCGGGCGGACCAGGGAGGAAGCCGAGCGCAAGCATGCGGAGTACCTCTCCTATCAGAGTACAGAAGCGACGCTGTCCAGCTATGCCAATGTCACAGGCATCGACCTGACCCAGCTCGATCCCGATTCCTATTTCGAGAATATCCACACCGAGATGGGTCAGACCCATACCGACCGGTTCACCAAGCACAGCAAGACGAAAAAGACTGTCCGTGAGGTAGCGGAGGACTTCCTGCAGAAAGGCTTCCGCGGCTTGACGGTGATTGGCACGCCCGAAGAAGTAGCCGACAAAATGCAATACTGGATCGAAGAGACAGACCTCGACGGCTTCAATCTGGAGCCTTACATTCTGCCTGCTTCCTATGAGGACTTCATCGAGCTGGTCGTCCCGGTATTGCAGCGCCGGGGTATTTTTAAAGAGGAATATGAGGAAGGCACCTTCAGGGAGCGTCTATTCGGAAAAGGTGCCTCCCGCCTGCCCGATCACCATCCGGGCGCTGAGTTCCGTGACCCCTCGCGGCTAACGCAGGAATAAGCTATAAGATTATTGAGGTAGAAGATGACCCGGATCTGTAAGTGCTGAGGCGACGCTCTCTGTCTCGGTGCAGGAGCGGGCTTACGCAATCATAAATCGAGCCGGAGAGGCCTACGCCCCTCCGGCTCGATTTTTCTATCTCTATGAACAGAGAACTTGTTCCCTCTGATTGTCTTACACGGAAGACCTGAGTTCTGACCGCTCATGGTCTTTTTTGATAATTCAGAAACGTCCGATTCCGTGGCATACGCCTCATTTAAAAAACGTTTCATTATCCACGTCGAGCTATCTACCATTTACCTGAAGATATGTAATAACTAAAAAAACGGCTTTATATAGAAAAATATAAAATAAGTAACAGGACTGCAGAGGAAATATAAATTAAGATTTTCCTTTGGGTTGGCTTAAAGTATATATCAATTGAAGCCAACACTAACGCCGCTATAAAGCTAAGAATGAATAGTAGCTTGTTAGGAAAGATAATTGTTAAAAAGTTTAAAATATTTACAATCCCTATTAAAATTTTGAGTAAGTTCATAAAACAACCCCCTCCATTTCTAGCCAGTATTTGAAAAGTTATGTTTAGTCATCCTATTTCTATATAGACATATTACACTATTCCAATGAAATTAGTTTAAATAATATGTATTTTTCAAAAAATTACTTATATCATTAGTTCAAAAGTAAATTTCTAGAAAAAAGGTCATCCAAATTATATTGGGTGACCTAAATAATGTGACTAAATAATTGAAGATGAATAATAATTAGAACTTCATTCTGGCCCCCATCCCGGAGTGTATGTCTCAACAGAAGTTGTGCCTAATAAATTTGTTCTGGCCTTGTCACTATAAACGTAAGTATTATCCAATTCCGCTCTTGGTAGTGATGTACCAACAATATATTTAAAGTAGACATATACAGTATAGTAGACTGTCGTTACATTATTTAAATATATTAAATTTGCGAGAGCTGCCAGGAAACTTGCGGTTGCGCCAGGAATATACGCTCCAAGTGCAGCTATAATAGCTGCAATAGTAAGAGAGTAAATTTGACTGGAATATTGGTCTGTTCTGCTCCATTGCCATCCAGTTAACGGAGATGGATTGGCATTAACTGTTAGTAACGAATCGTTTTTATTGCTGCTAACAACATTTATACTTGAAAGGTCTAGTTGAAAGGATTCATTTATAATTTGTTCATCAGAGGTTGTTGTAGTAATTTCTACTGTTCCATCGGTTTTGATATTCGTAATTTTATTTTCATCCAGTTGGTAATCGCCCTGATTGTCTTTTTTATAAATTTGACTGTGTACCTCTTTTAAATCAGTACTGATCTGTTCAATAATTTTAAAGGACTCACCATTCTCATCGAAAGTATATTCATAATTATCAAAGTTATCATTAATAATCTGAAGATTGGAGCGAGAAGGGGCGACGTTTTCAGCATCTTGTATAGAGGAACTCGCATATGTAGTTCCTGTTCCTGCACTTAAACTCACAAATAATAGACTTGTAGACAAAACTACTGCTGTAAATGCTTTGAAAGATTTAAACACCATCTAATATTCCTCCTTTTATTTTCATTTCCGTGATAAAACTTCGAAAAATTCAATTAAACAGCTATGTAAACTCGGATTTAAAATAGTAAATGCCCATATCCAACCTCCTCAATAACCAAATTATGGTTTAATAAATCTCACTATATCACTAAAATTCAATTATGTAATAATAATTACAAAAAAAAGACATTTTCCTCCACTAAATTAGTATATAATACCCATGAGTTTAATTGGTTTAAGAGAATACAAGATCGATCCTCTTCATACGGCTATTGATTAAACGACAGGGGGCACGCATACGTTGATCACTTTAGTGCCGTCTGCTCCCCGTGAAACGTTTGGTCTAATGATGTAGTAATTGTGCCAATGAATACCTTTGTTTGAGGCTTCCTTTTGCAAGCTCTGGCTTCAACGATGGACAGGCTGTGGCTGCGGCACCATCTGATTGCGTTCCATCAGCGCCCACACTTGTTCTGCCAGCTCTGCTGCGGAATACGGGGTAGCCCGGGTAACCAGCTGTTCAATCATACCGGTCATCGCCACCGCCAGAAATTGCACCAGTATTCCCTTATTCATCTTCCGGTTAATCCCGCTCATATCCATCTGTTTGTCGAACCCCCGCAGCAGTACGGCCTGCAGACGGTTTCTGAACGCAGGAACCCCTTTGTTGGCGAGTGCCGCGGCATAGAAGGAAGCATGCTGATCCAGGTACTGGAACGTGTAGAGCAGAGCTGCCTCTGTAGGAAAAAGCGCCTGCTCGCCGCATGGCAGGCAGCTGTCAATCAACTGGACAAAATGGGTTCTGATGCACTGATCCAGCAGATCGTATTTGTCGGTATAATGCAAATAAACGGTGCCCCGGCTTACATCGGCCCGCTCAGCAATTTCGTTTATCGTGATTTGTTCAAAGTTCTTCTCTGCAATCAGCAGGATAAAGGCCTCGATAATAGCTTCCCGCGATTTACGTATCCGTCTGTCCATAAGCAGCTCCTTCTTGGCCCCGTTCTCTTGATTGAACATTTCTCCCGATTCTGTACAGTACTGAACGGATTCAGGAATTTTAGCAATTGATGCAGCCACACAGCATTGGTACGATCATTATATTGAACGTCTATTCGTAAATCAACAGATGTTCAAACATAGAGATCGGAGGCTTCTGTCATGAATGCTATTGTTATCCAAAATTACGGAAATCCCGGAGTGTTCACCCAAATGGCTCTCACTTCCCCCGCCATTACCGATACCCAGGTGCTTATCGAGGTGTATGCCACAACTGCAAGCTCCGCAGACCAGCTGGTCCGCTCAGGCGCATTCAAGCAGGTGATGCAGGTCCGGTTCCCGCATGTGCTGGGCGTTGAAGTAGCCGGAATAGTGAGGGAAACAGGAAGGAATGTGTCACAGCTTAAGATTGGCGACCGCGTCATGGGACTATCCAGAATGGGCGGCGGCTACGCAGACTTCGTAGCTCTGGAAGAGAACTCAGCCGTTGTCCTTCCGCCCGGGCTTCCCTTCCAGGAAGCTGCCGCCCTGCCGGCTTCTGCTCTGTCGGCCTGGCAATCCTTATTCCAGTATGGCAAGCTGGAATCCGGCCAGCGGATTCTGATTCATGCAGGCGCAGGCGGCGTAGGCCATCTGGCCGTTCAAATGGCCAAACAACATGGCGCCTACGTTATTGCCACAGCGAGAGCGTATAATCACGAATTCGTGCGGCACCTTGGGGCAGATGAAGTCATTGACTACACGACGGCTGATTTTGCAGAAGCAGCCGGTACAGTAGATATCGTGCTGGATATGGTGAGAGACGCAGCTATAGATGCAGATACAGGAATAGGAGCAACCGAACAGAAGAACATCCGGATTCTGCGGGACAACGGCAGGCTAATTTCTCTCGTAGACCCGTCGATCGCCGCTCACCCTAAGATTCGCGGCATCGAAGCCCAGTTTGCCTATATAGAGCCTAGCCGCAATGATCTTGCTGCCATCATCCACCAGGTCCGCGAGAATAAACTTAAAGTCCATGTGGATGAAATTTTCCCGTTTACTGTACAGGGAATATCCGAAGCACATGATCATTATGAAACCGGGAAGTTCCGGGGGAAGTTAGTGATCGTCAACAACGAATCTTTACAAAAAGATACGCCATAAACAAAAGAACATGTTAGCCAAAGCACTTAAAAACAAACAAGGGTCCCAGCTCAAAATGAGCTGACACCCTTGTTATACTAATGCCGGGGACGGAGGGCAAATGGAGCTGCTATTGGAATACTTAATTTAACTATATATTTCTCTGTTTAAATTAACAATATCTTCATGTGAATATCTTCCTGCAGCTGTTGACAGGTTCTCTATCACTTTGTCCCTTAGGAATGGAGCTTTTTGTTTATTTGCTTTTTTTAATGCAGAGGATAATTCCTCTTTGGTTAGTTCTGTGCAGTATGCAGGAGTTCCTGGCTGCTGTCTCCATGATTCATTTAGAGAACCACTATCTACCGGATCAAAGCCAAGTTCATTTACTATACTCATAACTTTTTGCTTTTGCTGCAGATCATTACCGGCAACCGCTGTGGCAATACGTCCACTACTGCCCTCTGGAGTTCCGCCATATTCTAAAGTATAGGCTAATAAATTGTTGAAGGCTTTAATAATGGGTCTGCCTAATTGATTTGAAACCCAGACACTTTCAACCATCCCGATCTCAATTTCTTCAATTATACCGCTTATTTGAGGATAATAATTTGAAGTGTCAACCACAACAACTCCCTCTCCAGCTTTATCTACAACTTTACGAATGCCAGGCAGTGCGTGGAAAGGGATGGATATGATCAGAACATCAATATTAATAATTACCTCTTCTACACTCACCGATGTTCCTGTTAGTTTTTTACCTTCCAAATGTTCAATCCCGCGAGCATCTGCAATCTTCACATCATGCCCATTCTCAACTAATTTCCTAGAGATGTTTGACCCGATTGGCCCTGCACCTATAATTCCAAACTTCATTTTGATTCCTCCCAAGTTTCTGTTCATGATTGTCTTTAGCCTGCTAAGTAAATTTGCGAGTTTGCATTTGTGTAATCCCGGCGCATCCGGGAAGAAATCAGATCCAACGACTGACGGGTATCGCAATCAACCTTATCACTCATAGCTTGCCCTCAACTTGTATAGTATTTAGCGGACTAACTATAACATGGTGAAATTGAGGTGTCCACATTACTTGATGGCCTTTTACTTGTTGGCATATCCCTGCTTGTTCAAGTATTCCAGCATATCAGGCAGAATACTTCTTTCGAGATGATCCTGTATGTGCTCACTCCATCCTTTTACTTTTTTCACGGTAAACGGAGCTTTAACAGGACGGCCTTCATAATATTTCAACATGGTTTCATCGTAAACTGCTAATTGCTCTCTATCGGGTGGCTGATACTGGTTTTCAAATAAAACCATGGATTGAGGCAAACGAGGCTTCAGTGCAGGCTTATCTCCAGCCGGGACACCTATACATAGTCCCACCAATGGAATCACATACTTAGGTAGGTTCAATAGTTCCGTTAACTCTTTGATATTAGCTTTCACCCCGCCAATAAATACGCCGCCAAGTCCCATGGATTCTGCTGCGGTTAAGGCATTTTGCGCCATCAGCCCGGCGTCCAGTGAACCGATCAGAAGAAATTCAGTATACTCAATATCAACATCCGGGGCAATTTGATGATTCCGGTTGAAGTCAGAGCAGAAAATCCAAAACTCAGCCGCTTCTTCAATATAAGGCTGATTGACACAGAGCTGCATCACTTTTTTACGCAGAGCCGGATCGGTAATTCTAATGATGGAAACAGCCTGCAGAAGGCTGAAAGATGAAGTCTGACTCGCCGCCTTAAAGATTGCATCCCGTTGTTCGTCTGTCAGGGGTTGACGGGTATAAGAACGAACGGAGGTATGATTGTGTAGCAGTTCAAGCGTAGTATTCATTCAATGGGTCTCCTTTAGGGATGAGGTTGCAATAATCATTAGCTTGCTAATTATATAACAATGCTTGTATCTAGTTATTAGCCTTGAAACCATCATAAGCTCAAGTGATCCATTTGCAAAGAAGGCAATATAAATGAACATAGTACATCTATTTGTACCTTTAGAGTAGGAACGATATCATGAGGGTATGCAATGGAGGATAAAAGCTGCCCTTCTGTCTCATAGTCGAACGCAAGCGCCGGCTCCATATTCTGACCTAAGGGGTAAAGGGCGCCAGGGCGCCCTATGTAACCAAATTGACTTTGTATAATATTCCGCTTTTCTACTTCTTAATCAAGTTAGTTTCTCTAACAATTCATCTACTATTTGAGTCTCAATCTTTAAAAGATCCTCTAGTTTTTGTTGTATAGTGTCAAGTAAATTCAAATTTTTTGATAGATTATATTTGATCACCAAATTCCGTAATATTAAAAATTCACCTGGTTTCGAATACATTAGGCACCTGCAATGAAGATACACCATTTTTATAGCAATACAGAGAATGGACAATATAGTTGACATTAAAAATACTATAGTCACTTTCCTTTTTTTATAAAGAAATATCAAAAGCCGCTGACTGCGCTTGAATGTTCACTTCTCTTTCGGGTCAATTGTCGTATGCAGAGTTCATATCCCATATCTCAAGCGACTTGACTACTGTCGACGCATCACCTAGAAGTTTTAGACCCTGTGCATCATGTCGGAACGGGAATATGCGTGTTGTCAGACTTTTCGTTCCATTAATGTAAGACTCGATCATGGATTTATCCAAATATATATGCAGTTTAAGATTACCGTCCGCCAAATCTACCTGACCGCCTTCAATACCTTTCTCCACGTCCGGTTCCACGCTCGACTTGTTTCGATCCGCCATGAAGCTTGTACTTTCCTTGTCATAGAACAGCAATGTCTCCTCCATCTCGTCAGGTGACATGCGTACCTTGATCCCGCAACGTTCGGCCTCGCCGGGTTCAAGCTCAAGCTTGATCTCCAGCATATCGCCTTCAATTTCGCTCAGCCGTTCATTCGCCATATCGAGCGAGAAATCTGACAATTCGATCAGTTTAGCACCTCGTAAAGTCTCAAGCTCCACAATGGGCTTGACCCCTGGCCGACCGTCCGGCCGCATACTGATTTCCACCGGAAGGCCTGCATTGCCGAACCAACCGAGATCATTACTGATCCTTGGGCTCATTGCAAAAATGACGCTGAACAGAATGATTCTTCCGCTTGGATCCACAAAGCCGCTCGGCCCGATCCAGTGCTCTCCAACATCGAACACCTGGGGCTCCTCATCGTCAGGAGTAAAGATCAGGCGATCCCGGTCCCATGTGCCAAGCCAATAAAAAATATATTTACAGTAGTGAGGACTTGCGTGCAGGAACCACGGATTAACGATGAAGATGTGCTTTTGTTCACCTTCATCGGTCTTATAAAAAGGGAACAGGAGTGGAAGTTCCCAGGCATCTCCTGTTTTTGGATATTTTTCTGAATCACCAACATAAAGCGGATTACGATAGACCCAGTCGATCATATTCTCCGACGTATACAACAATGCCGTGCCGCCTTTTCCTGGTATGCCGGAAGTCACAATCATATACCATGTCCCCTCTTCCTTCCAAACAAAAGGGTCACGGAAATTCCCGGGAAGACCGACTCCTTCAGGCAGAACTGCAACATACTCCGGGTGCTTGATCCATTCGACCAGATCATTGTCCCCATCCTTTCCGAACGTGCTCCTGGCCATGGCTATAGATTGGTCCGGATCCTTTCGTTTATCGCCGGCAGCGTAGAAGATAACCGGAACGCCATCATCATCGACTGCCGTTCCTCCTGACCAACATCCATCAGGGTCGATATTGCCTTTTTCCGGAGACAAGGCAAACGGCACATCACGCCAGCGGAGCATATCCGGGCTAACCGAATGTCCCCAATGGATCTGGTTCCAGTAGGGGCCCTGAGGGTTATGCTGGTAAAAAATATGATACTGTCCATTGAAGTACATCGGGCCATGCGGCTCATTCATCCAATGCTCTGGCGGAATAAAGTGAAATTGCGGCCTATGTCTGTCTCCATCATATCTGCTTCTGCGCTGAACCGTATCCGGCTGATCGTTGGGTAGTTGCCCAAAGCTGGCTTCGATCTCTTCCACTGATAAAGGCGCATCGTACAATTGGAGCTCATCGATAATGCCATTAAACATATTAGTTGTAAAAACACCATGCAATATACTCGGTTTATTATTTTTGCCGATGAGTAGTTCCACAGGCGGAAGCTTGATCTCCATGTTCTTCGGAATATTTTGCAAAGCAACCTGTTTTCCGTTCAAATAGAGTGCTAATTTGCCATCAGCCCCATTAAATACGGCAGTGACATGTGACCATGTATCTCTTGGAATTGGATCTGACACTGACCAGACCTCATACCACATATCGCCAGTCCCAATCTGGAAGGACCATGAACTATGACGAAACAGCCCCAGCACAAATCCACTCTTCGTCTCCCTGTCATGTTGGTTAACAATTGCGGATAGTCTTCCTCCGTCCCCATGCTCATACGAACGAGGTGCAATCCAGCACTCAATCGTTATTGATTTGAATGCACGGGTATCGGCCGGTGCGGAAATCCAAGTCGAATATCCATCGAACAGAAGGGCATTTCCTTTTAACCCCTTTACCCAGAGTGGGTCACTAGAAGGTTTATACTTCGCTTCATTAAATATGTAGTGAATATTGTCCTCCCTTCCAGTACAGTGCTCTCTTATCCGATTCCCCTTTCCTTCATCAAAGCTCCAGTGCGCGATTAGATTTTGTTTCATATTAAATTAAACCCTCCTATTCAATATTCATCATTTCAAGGCAGACAACCGTTCGACCAAACCACTTTTGCCTTGATCATTTATAGAATAATCCTTATAGTAACTATAAGGTCAATAGACCTTTAACCATCTTTCGATATAATTTGGATCTTCCAGAATAGGGGGCATAATACTTGAAAAAAATGTTCAAGATAGGAGAACTTGCAAAAATTAAGAGAATTGATGCACAAACCCTCAGGTATTATGACCATATCGGCATATTGTCTCCTGATCTCATCAATGAACAGAATGGCTATCGTTATTATTCTGAAGAGCAATTTCTTGAAGTTGACCATATTAAGTTTCTCAAATTGATTGGATTATCGCTGGATGAGGCTAAGCAATTCAGGGAAATAACAAGACTGAATGAAGCCATGCGAGAACTTAGAATTCAGCAAAATCATTTTGAGGAAAGAATCGCCAAGATGCAAACCGTATCGAAGCGATTTGCAAATATTTTAGATACGATCGAGGAAAAAAGCGGCTATTTCGAAAAGCATAAGAATGAAATTGAGATTAAAGAATGCAGCTCTATCCGAGGGGTTATCGGAGACTGCCAAACCGTCAGTGACTGGTTTGATTTCGAGGCCAAATTACAAGAAGTAATAGCCAGTTTCCCCAATTACTCGGAGATCGGTCATAACCACGGACTAACCTTTATTTATAATGAAAAATACTTGTATACAGCTAATGATCAGTACATTGATAAGGTTATCTTGCCTCTTGAAAAGGATTTTCGAGGTGATGCTAATGTTGAAGAATATCCCCTCGGCAACTGCATTGTCGCCTACCACAAAGGTGAAAACGACAAACTCATTCATGTCTTCACAAATATCAGAGAGTATATTGCTGTTCATAAGCTGACTATAAGAGGGGATATTGTCATGACTGCAATCATTAGTAGCTTTATTGTGAATAATGAAAGTGAACACTTGGTCGAAATACGAATTCCATTAAGCTGAGGATAAAGAGGGAGACTGCGCATTAGCGAAAAAACAGGAGGCTGCCCGTTATCAGATGCGGGCAGCCTATGGCTTGTTTATGAAACCTCCTAGAGAGTTTCTATTTTGACCTTTTTAAACTCCGCTGCACCCTGGCTAACGAATGCGGCAAGCTTTCCTTGCTGAATGTCGTACATTCTGGCACTCATCGCCACTTCCCCGCCGACATAAATTTCGCAAATCGTGCCGTCAATAAACACCTTCAGCTCAAATTCCTGTTCCGGCAGCAGCTTCAGCGGACGTTCCAGCTCCACATCATAAGGGAAGGTTTTACCTCCCTCTTCAGATTGCATAATTGGCCCACGGAAGGTAATTCGGCTGCGCTGGGGCTCCAGCGTGATATAGTAGGCAAAATCAAGACTTTCTCCGGCCCGAAGCATGAACCCCAGCCCCTGGGTCGCCCCCGAGAAACGAACGGCTGTAGAAATCTTGCACTGATCGGGCAGCTCCTCCTGTGTGATACAACCTGCAAAAGCATAAGGAGATTCACAGAGCAGCACATCGTCCGTGATCGACCAGTCTCCGGCGACTCCATGGAAGTCCACAGGCACCTGCTTGGCAAAAGCAGAATCAACGCTTTCAGGGACATTCACGCCTAGTGTTCCGTCTTGGCGTTGTACAATTTCATGCACAATCATATTGCCGCCCCAATCCCAGGTGTCATAGTCTTTGCCTGTAGCTTTGGGCGGGTTCCAGCCGAACAGATCGTCATCCTTCGTCGGATTCCAGCCGAACAGATAACGTTTCTGCCCATCGGATACCGACTTGGCGGCATAATAAGCCCGTCCATCAAAGGCTTCTTCCTGCGGTGTAATCCACGGTCCGTTCAAGGAACGGCTCATCCGGTAAAAGGTGCCGAAACGCCCTGTATATGAAGAGTAGATCAGGTACCACCAGTCTCCCATCCGGAACAAGTCCGGGCACTCATGTGCGCCTACATGCAGGTTCGGTGCATATAGCGGTTCCCGGTACTCCCAATGCTTGAGATCCTTGGACGACAGCAGACCGGTGCAGCCTTTCCGGCTAGTCGGTCCTTTCGCCAGGGCAGCGATCAGCATCCAGTATTGGCCTTCTTCTTCATTCCAGAATACAAAGGGATCACGCCAGTCCGCCAGCTCATAAATTTCGCCGTCCGGACCAAAAGTATCTTCGGGAATCGGCTCCCATGTTTTCATATCCTTGCTGATCGCATGGCAGGCGAACTGCTTCCCTTCTGGAAAGATACAGTAAAACATATGATAGACATCATCCACTTTGAGAATATGGCCGGTCCCGCCTTCAATTTTGCAAGCTCCATCTTCCCTATAGTTCACGAAATCTTTCGTGCCAAGCAAATGCCAGCCATGATCGAGACCTTCCCGGTAGTTGTCTCTCCACCCGTGCAGATAAAATAGCTTAAACTCTCCGTCTTCATAATAGGGGATGACATCCCCTACCCAAGCGTTATCCGGACGATAAAAAAATTCTTTCATTAGTAATTCCTCCCGTTATTCTAAGTGGCTAAGCGTTCATTTAATGAAACCGGCATATAAGCATCGCTTGTGCCCCGATCCTGATACCAGTACACGGTGGCGGCATACAAACACTGGTTATTAAGGCCCCACTGATTCCCTTTATATTTCTCAATATAGCCTTCAAAGGAGTTCATGAAGGGAACATTGTCGCAAATTTGAAACCGGTTAACGGAGGTGTGTCCATTCGCATCCAGTTCAACAAAGGGCTGACTGGCAAAGGCGCTATCGAACATGGGAAAGGGTGGCTCTGCTGCCCAGGCATAACCAATATAGTCCTCGCTACCCGTTCCAAAAGTGGAAGGAAAGGTTTCGCCATCCACAAAAAACTTCTCGTCTCCTTCGCCCCACCACCAGTCAATAGTTTTCTGATCTCCTATCCCATACCACCATGTCTCCGCTTCCTCTTCCGGTTGCTCCCAGGTGTTGTATACGTGAAGATGAACACCGCAGAATCTCCCTCGGCTTTGGGTAAGCAATAGTGGCCAATCCGGCCAACGATCGCCTCCTTCCGCAAAGCGTTCAGTATCAAGATTCAGAAACTCATCCCGGTGCCATTTGGCATGAAACCGCAAGAGATTATCCGCAGTGGATTTCATTAAAGATGTATATTGGAATTCAGCCGTTATCTCGTATGGTTCCGTTCCGTCATTTTCAATTTCAATCCTTGCGGATTCTGAGAACGGCATGTACCAATAACTGTACATTTCATGTTCATTCATTCCAAGAGGCAAAGAACGGTATGGCTTAATCCCCGGCGCACTGCCGAAAAAATCACCTAAAGGCGCCCATACAGAAGGATGTTCTTCATTATCCCATTTCATTGAAATAGCTAATTGTCTGGCCAAGCTTTGCTGCTGTTCCTCGCTCTTCCTTCCAATATCTGTTCTAATACGGATCATAGAAAGAGCTCCGGCCCCTTGTTTGTCAAACAGTACGGCTTTGCCGCCTGCCGGAACATTTACGGTTACTGTAACACTCTCGTTAGAGGCTCCTTCTGCATTTTTAAAATATTGGGTTCCCCTTTGCTGTAAAATCCGGTCTGCTTCAGCAAGTGCAATTGCCGACTCCTTGTCGACCCTACCTTCAAAAGAAGGCACTTGGACATTGGAAGGGAATGTGGTATAGGTGATGTGATAATAAGCACCCCAGCCTTTGTCCAGAAGCACCTTGCAGTGCTCTTGAAAGGGGATGGGGATAAAACAGTTTCTTCCGCGTGATAGTGTAGGCGCCAGATTAGGAAAGTTGGATGGGGCATCCTCCTGATTAAATCTGTCAAAATAATCCTGGAAGGGCTGATCAATCACAGGGATGTCCGAATGATCGATGTAGATCCGTATGTGCCCCTCCTTGGGAAGCGCTGACCAGAATCTCCAGATCACACCAGGACCATCCAATTCCATGGCGACAATGCTCTCATCTTCCTTACGGATGAAACCTCCCCCGTCATCGTTAGCTCCCCAATCCTCGTATAGACCCGTCTCGGCATTATAAACAGATCTGCGGTCAAAGCTGGAGAAACAGCCGGACTTCTCGCCTGCCTGCGGCGGAATCGCTAGTGCTTCAAGATCATATAGTCTACTCACAAGGTCTCTATACGTATAACGCTTCTGTTCTCGTTCCATTTCAGCCATGCTGTGTAAACTCCTTCTTAAGTATGATGATACTCGGTAAAAATTAGAGAAAGCCGGAGTCATGGCGAAGGCGGACATCACCTTGCCTCCCCGGCTTTCCCTTAGCCATTATTTATTGACTTTATCCAGCAACAGCGAGATGATTTGCGCGCTTTCCGCACGATTTACCGTTTCATGTGGCATGAATAACTGGTTGCCGCGCCCGGTAACTAATCCGAGCTCCTGTAAGGCAGCCACTGCATCTACAGCCCATGCACTAATCGTACCAGCATCTTTGAATTTACTCCTTTGACCGAAGACAGGATTCTGTCCTGTATGGAACAGATACGCCTTGTTGATCATGGATGCCATTTCTTCACGGCTTATCGTTTCCTCAGGTGCAAAGGTATCTGTGCTTCTTCCCGTTACAATCCCCGCTTCGTATGCTGCGGCAATAGAAGAAGCATACCAATGCTCAGGTTCTACATCCTTGAATGCGGTTAAGCTCGTCCCTGTTATTCCAAGTGCCCGGGTGATCAGGGAAGCGAACTCCGCTCTGCTTACCTTTTGCTTCGGAGCGAATTCCGTCTCACTCACACCCATGATAATTTGCTTTGCAGCCATTCTTTTGATTACGTCATAGGCCCAATAAGAGGCATTCACATCTTCAAAAGATTTATCATAAGTTAGGACGGCAAACTTGCTGAAATGACTCACCTTTGCCGTCCATTTACCGTCCGCATAGGTTCCACCCATATATTCCAGTCTGCCGTCATCTGGGATGTAATAAATGCCTGTTATATCTTGGCGGGAATCCCCCTGTGCGACCAATCTGATTGTGATGGGTTTGGAGAACTTCTCAAGCGTCAGCTTCGTTCCGTCGGGCTTTACAATAGACAATTTGAATTCGTAGATCTCTCCAGCCACTGAAATGGCTGCCTGATTTCTTTGTCCAATTTGCCCAACCAGCTCTTTGCTCTGCTCTGAAGTTAAAGGTTCCATTTCAAAAGAGATCTTCGCCTGCCCAAGCTCACTGCCCGTAACCATTGCCTGTAAATCCTTCAATACTTCTGCGGGAACTTCAATCTCCACATCTGCATGCTTGATCTTCAGCGCATTCTTACCGTCATTGGCTGCCAGAGTCGCAGGGAATAGTACCTGTCGCTCGCCTTTTCCCAACTCGAATAACAGGCTATTCTGACTCTCCGGCTTGCTTGCCGGAACCACCGGTTTACCCGGAGGACTGCTTGGAACGGCTGTGTCAGTCGGGTTGGCTGGTTCACTTGGACCGGTTGGGTCAGGTGGACCGGCAGGGTCAGTTGGGTCGGTCGGGTTATTCGGATTCACCCCATTCTGCACCTTAACCGGTACATTGAAATCATCAACATTAATATGTCCGAACCCGCCTGTAGATTGGTCGACTACCTTAATGTAGAGCTCCTCGCCGATATACTGCGAAGCATCCCAGATCTTCCGCTGATACTCCTCATAATTCGTGGCAGTCTCTTTAAACAGCTCTTTGCCGTCCGATGCCCGGACTAGCGCAACATACAGCTTATCGATATCACGCCCGCCGCTAACCAGGAAATTGAGCTTGCCGTTCCCGCCAAGGACGAAATTCTGTGATTTCAGCGTTCCCGTTAAGCTGTCACCTCCGGCTTCTTCGTTAAAGCCCCACAAATGATAACCGCCCGGAATTTTATGCGACGGATTGAAGTAGATCGTGTCCCAGAAGAACTTGGTATCGGTCACATGGACATCCTGGAAGGCGTCTCCTTCAGTAATCCAGCCTGTTAGGTCTCCTGTAGCAAAATCATGGTTTGGCAGCTCCGTAATATCGGTATACACCGAATTGTCCCAGTTGTCAGGCACATCGACCGGAGCAGCCGGTTCACCCGTCAAAGCATTCATATTCCATACTTCCATGGACTTGACCGTAATATCGTTATCAGCCCAAACCTGCAGGCCCAAGGAATCGTATCGGCCTACATAGACTCTGGTTGTCAGCTTTTTCTTATCATTGGCAAAGGCTTCAACAACCGAACGGTCAAGGAAAATATGCAGCTTCAGATTCTCTCCGTCCAGATCCACGGCTCCGCCTTGAATCCCGTCTACGCGTACATCCGGATCAATGCTGCTCTTGGTCCGGTCCACATTGAAGGTCCCGTTCGTCTTGTCATAGTAAATCAGTGTTTCCTCCTGGCCGTTATCGGAGCGACGCACTTTGAGACCGAATTTCTGTGCTTCACCCGGATCAATTTCCATCACAATCTCCAGCATGTCACCTTTGACATTATGGATTAATTGATTGGCGGCAGCCAAATTTTCGTCCGTGAAATCAACTACCTTATCTCCCCGGAGACTCTGCAATTCTTCAATGGGCTCAATGCGAAGTTCATCGTGTTCATCCAGGCTCAGGGAAACTGGCAGTGCCAGATTATGAGCCCATCCAGCCTGATATTCAGCCTGCGGAGTTCTTACGTTTTGCACCATGGAGTATACGACCGTTCTTCCGTCAGGTGTAACCATTCCGCTCTCGGCGGTTAAATATCCATCTCCCACATCCATTTTGGTGGGTGCGTCCTGATCAGGTATAAACTTGAAGTTATCTCTATCCCAGGTTCCAATCCAGTAAAAGACTTCAACATCTCTTAGCACATCATCAGCTGGAGGAACCTGCTCCGGCTTCTCATGGGGATTAACCATGAAAATGTATTTTTGTTGTCCTGTACTATCCTCACCCAGCGGCAATAATACCGGCAGTTCCCATACCGTACCGAGCTCCGGATAAAGATTTCTGTCACTAACGTATAAAGGCCCCTTATACTCCCAGTTGTACATATCGTCAGACACATACACCAGAGCTGTACCGCTGCTGAAGTCTTGAAGGCCGGATGTCACCAGCTGATACCACTTATCTGTCTCTTGGTCATACCATACAAAAGGGTCACGGAACTCATTATGGATGCCGTTTCCGTTCTGCTCCGTCACCGGCTCAGGATATTTCACCCATTGCTCCAAACTCGGGTCCGACAGATCTGCCGGAGTCGCCAGGCCTGTTCTTTGATTGGGTGACAAAGCGTCATTGCCGGCAGTATAGAAGAGCACCGGATTGCCGTCACGGTCATAAGCTGCGCTGCCAGACCATGCACCATCCGGGTCAAGAGTACCCGCTTCCGGCGCAAGTGCAGGCCTCACATTCTTCCAATGCACCATATCGTCACTCACCCAATGTCCCCAGTGGATTTGATGCCAGAATGGACCTTGCGGGTTATGCTGATAAAATAAATGATACTGGCCGTTATAATAAATCGGTGCATGCGCTTCATTCATCCAGTTTTGCGGAGGCATCGCATGGTACTGCGGACGGTGCTGATCACCGTCAAATACACTTGGGTCCTCATCAATATCGCCATTTGGAATCTCAGGAACCGAGCCGCCGTGAAGCGACTTTACAGTCTCGTATTCAGCAAGGATCTCCTGACCCGTAAGCGCTTTGTTCTGCAGTTTCACTTCATCGATAAGTCCGCTGAACATATTGTAGGAGAACAATCCTGCAAACTCTGCAGATCTATTGTTTTTTCCGATAATCAGCTTTTCCGTAGAAGGTGTAACCGGAACGTTGACAGGAGTTGCCTGAGAAGCTACTTCCTGACCATTTAGATATAATTTAATGATTCCGTCCTTTTTGTCGAACGTAGCTGCAACGTAATTCCATTTGTATTTTTCGAGCGGATGGTCCTTGACCCATACCTGTATCCACTGTCCGCCGATCCCGACCTGCATCGACCATGTACCGTGGCGGTACATCCCCAAAGCGAATCCTTCCGTCTTATCCTGATCGGACTGGTTCACGATAGCAGACAGCTTGTTTCCGTCTCCCCACTCGTAGCTGCGCGGGGCAACCCAGGCTTCAAGCGTTAACGCGTCACTTACAGGAACGGCATCCTTTGCGTCAACCTCAATATCATTTGAGTATCCATCGAAGAGCAAAGCCCCGCCTTTTACTCCGCGCGGAGTCCATCTTGGATCTTTGGAGTCCATGTATCTGGCGTCATTAAATACATAGTTTACATCATGCTCAAGATTGCTTACTTCCTCAAGCGCCTTTTTTCCTGCGCCTTCATCAAGGCTCATGTAGAAAATGGTTCCTGTATTATTCGCTTGAAAAGCGTCAACGGAAATACGGGCTTGATTGGATTGATCGATAACCTTGATATAAAGCCTCTTATTGTAGTGCTTCTGCATTTTCCAGGATATCTTCTCATTCGCACTGACGTTCCCGGTCTTCTCAAGCAGCGTGTTAGTGCCGGCATCATATAATGCCACGTAGGCTTCCTGCGGATTAACGATGTCTAAAACAGTGAAGTTAATCGTCCCGGTCCCGCGAAGCGTAAAGATATTGGAGGTAATCGAGCCCTGTCCTTCCAAGGAGGATTTGGCATAATAGTTACCTTCTTTACCGGCCTGAGCATCATTGTTCACTTGAAAAGCGTTATCCTGGGCGGTCCAGCTCTCTAAGTTTCCGGTTTCAAAGCCGGGATTCTGGATTTCAGTCGGCATAATGTTATCCGCCATGACTCCTTCTTCCGGTACGAGTTCATTGAAGGTGTGGAAGGCGTCCGCAAAGATTACTCCCCAATCCGCGTACCCATTATCGACGATCTCCACATATAGCTTCTTGCCGATATACTTAGATAGATCAGCCTTATAATGCTCCATATTTGCGAGCCGCAGGCCCTGTGCCGGATCCGGGAACCCGGACTCGTTAAATTCGGTGTTGCCGTACCTGGCAATCATGTCCCCTGTATCGGCATTGACGACGTTCACATACACTTGATCCGTATGCTTGCCTCCGCCCAGTCTGAAGGTAATCCAGCCAGTTCCGCCCAGCTCGAAGGTGCTGGAACGAAGCTTACCTGTCGCAGTCTCGTTATACTTCAATCCGTTTAAATGATAAGTGCCTTCCTGGTTATACGGGATTTGTTCAACCCAAAAGGTGGTTTCGTCCGACACGCTGTTCGGACCAAACGCTTCTCCTTCTTCAACCGTCCAGCCTGTTAAGTTCCCGGTTTCAAAGCTGGGATTCTCAATTTGATAGCGTTTGAAATCCGGCTTGATATCCGTGGCGGCAATTCCTTCAGCCGGCTCGGCTTCATGGTACATGAAGAAAGCGTCCGCAAAGATCACGCCCCAATCCGTGGTTGCGTTGTCGACGATCTCCACATACAGCTTTTTGCCCAAATATTCGGAAAGATCCGCCTTATATTGCTCCATATTGGCAAGCCGTAAGCCCTGTGCGGGATTTGGGAAACCCACGTCAGCGAAGGCGCTATTACCATACCGGGCAATGACTTGTCCCGATTCAGCCTCCACGACATTTATATAGGCCTTGTTTGGATTTTTGGCACCACCAAGCTTGAAGCTGATCCAGCCGCTGCCGCTCAGCTCGAAGGTACTGGAACGAAGCACACCGGTCGCAGCCTCGTCATGCTTCCAGCCGTTCAGATGAAAGGCCCCTTCCTGGTTGTACGGAATTTGTTCCGCCCACCAGGTGGCTTCGTCCGATACACTGTCCTGACCGAACGCTTGTCCTCTGACAACCGTCCAGCCTGACATATCCCCGCTTTCAAAGCCTGGATTTTCGACTTCATAGGGACTGGTTAATTCAATATCCGGCTTAATATCCGTGGCAACAATGCCTTCCGCAGGCTCGGATTCATGGTACACGAAGAACGCATCCGCAAATACCACTCCCCAGTCCGCCGTTGCATTATCGACGATCTCCACGTACAGCTTCGTGCCTAGATATTCGGAAAGATCTGCCTTATATTGCTCCATATTGGCAAGCCGCAGGCCCTGTGCGGGATTCGGGAAACCAACGTCCGCGAAAGCGCTATTACCATACCGGGCAATCACTTGACCTGTCTGGGCTTCCGCGATATTTACATATGCTGTGTTTGGATTTTTCGCGCCACCTAGCTTGAAGCTGACCCAGCCGCTGCCTCCCAGCTCGAAAGTGCTGGAACGAAGCACGCCGGTAGCAGCCTCGTCATGCTTCCAGCCGTTTAGATGATAAGCACCTTCCTGATTGTATGGGATTTGTTCCGCCCACCAAGTGGTTTCGTCCGATACACTGTCCGGACCGAACGCTTCACCATTGACCACAGTCCAGCCCATCATATCCCCGGTTTCAAATCCCGGATTCTGGATTTGATAGACTGTATCCGTAACTGACAACCCCTCGTCAGCCTTAGGATTAGGATAGACCGCATCCGTAACCGACAATCCTGCGTCAGCCTTAAGGGTGAACGCCTCCCGGGTACCCACTCCAGCTTCGGCTGCAGCCGAGATTCCGGGAGCTACAAGCTGAAGAACCATCACCCCTGCAACCATTCTGGAGATCCATGCTTTGTTTCTTTTGGCTTCTCTCATCAACGAGCCTCCTTCATCATTTCTTATTCATGAAATCATTCATACGTAATTTTGAAATGACTCTCCGTATACAAGGATGCATAGTCATGAAGTAAGAGAGGCGTGAATGAAGCGTTTCCATCCCGAGGAGTGCTAAGTGGCTTAAGTGTTAGTTACATTACCCCTATGGTATAGTAAGGAGCGCCTAGGCGCTCACGTTACCATATGGATTGCATATCCCATATTTCCATAGACTTCACCAATGGCTTACCGTCCCCCCAGAGCTCAAGCCCTAATGCATCCTTACGGCTTGGATATACCCGGGTCGTCAGGCTTTTCAAACCGTTGGCATAGGCTTCGACCATGGAGCGGTCCAAATAAATATGCAGCTTTAGATTCTCTCCTAACAATTCCAGCTTGCCCCCTTGAATCCCCCTACACTTTTCACCCGGATGCAGTGTTGTTTTCGTGCGGTCGACCAGGAGCTTAGCTTCATTGAAATCGTAATACAGCAGCGTTTCTTCTTCTCCATCCGGTGTACACCGGACCTTGATTCCGAGTTGTCCGGCATTGCCCGGCTCCAGCTCCACTTGAATTTCAAGCATGTCGCCTTGTACATCCCCCAGCAGGACATTAGCTTCAGCCAATGACTTGTCCCAGATCGATAACCGTTTCTCGCCCCGCAGCGATTGCAGCTCCTGAATCGGCTCGATGCCCAGCCGTCCATCCTCCCGCAAATACACGCTTAACGGCAGACCGCCGTTATGAGCCCAACCCGATTGGTATTCAAGCTCCGATGTACGGTCGCCCTGTGCAATTGTAAAGACAATATTCCGGCCGGTCTTCGGATCCACCATGCCGCTCGGACCGGTGAAATGAAAATCACCGACATCTATCAATTGCGGTTCTTCCTGATCAGGGATAAATGAAAGATTGTCCTGATCGAGCTGCCCGATCCAATAGAAGACCTCAACATCGGCACCTTTTCCCACAGGACTAACCAGCAATAGATGCTTGTTGTCCCCCTGCTTGTCAGGGCCTAAGGGAAGTAGTACAGGAAGCTCCCAGATGGGCCCAAGATAAGGAAACTTCTGAATATCCGCTTCAAAAAAAGGCCCTTTATACGTCCAATTCAGCATATCCTCTGAGGCAAATGCCAGCGCTGCCCCGCCTTCACCTTCAATTCCCGACCCGACCAGGGCATACCAGCCCTTTTCATCCTTCCATACGAACGGATCACGGAAATCTCCGAATGCGCCCATTCCCTGCTTCTGAACGATAAGCGGCTCCGGATGTTTAATCCACGTTATCAGCTCCGGGTCTCCATCCTGCGGGTAAGTGCTACGGGCAAGCGCCACACTCTGATTCGGCGAAGCACTGTCATTACCTGCTGTAAAGAACAAGGCAGGAAGTCCGTCCGCATCATAGGCCGCGCTTCCCGACCAGATTCCGTCCGGGGCAAGCTGATCCTTCTCTGGTGACAGGGCCACAGGAAGATCACGCCAATGTACCAGATCTTCACTCACCCAATGTCCCCAATGGATATGGTGAAAGTACGGTCCTTGCGGGTTGTGCTGATAGAACAAATGATACTGCCCTTCAAAATATATTGGCGCATGAGGCTCGTTCATCCAATGTGCCGGCGGGCTGACATGATATTGCGGTCTGTGCCGGTCCGTCAGCAAAGGTGTACGATCCAGCTTGATGTCGTCATAGTTCAACTGCGGCCGGACGCCTCCATGTGCGGAATCCAAAACTTCCTGATAAGAAGCGGCAGCCTCCTCATTGCTCAAGGCCCGGTTATAAATCTTCAACTCATCCATGATCCCGCCGAACATATGAAGGTTGAACACTTCGATAAGCTTACTGCTGTGATTGTTCTTGCCAATAAGCAGATCCGTGTCCGCTGCGGCTATACGGGAACCGCGGGGCACAGCAGACGAAGCGATTACTCTACCGTTGAGAAACAGCTTAATTTCCCCATCGTCGCCATTGAATACAGCATTTAGATAAGACCACTCATTCTTCGGCAATTCACACCCGTCTGGAGACCAGATCTCTGCCCATTCTCCTCCCTCAAGTCCGATTTGGAAGGACCAGGAGCCGTGACGGAACATGCCAAGCAGGAAGCCCTGTTTATTATCCATATTGTGCTGGTTCACGATAGCTGCGAGCTTGCTTTCATATCCCCATTCATACGTGCGCGGGGCAACCCAAACTCCAATGCTGAGAGCCGATAGAAATTCCGGCTCTCCGTTATGCTCTTCCCCGTGGACAGGATGGGCGATATATGTTGAGTAACCATCGAAGAAAAGTCCATTTCCCAACACTCCCTGTCTCCACGGCGGAGTACAAGATTCGGTGAACTCCGCTTGGTTAAAGATGTACTGTACATCATCCTCGGTTCCGGATACACTCTCCAGAGCAGCTGCTCCGGTTCCTTCATCAAAGGCCCAATACATCAGTAAACCTTGATTATCAATTATTCCGCTCATACACTAACACTCCCTAATATCTGCTCTGTGCTGCCTTCGGGCTTATGAATAGAACTAAGGTTATGGATATGAAGTGAATTTAGCCCGGCGCTCCCCGACTCTGTAGCTATCAACACTTTGTTAATTGGATCAATAGGGAAAAATTGGTCAGACAGCGCAACTATCCCATCATTTGCAAACACTTCGACCACACTACGATCCACCCAGATACGCAACTTGATGTTTCCATTTTCCGGCACCAATCTAGCGCCGTGCTTGCATGCAAATGACGGATTGAAATCAGTGAGACCTGACTTCGAACGGTCGATAAACAACCACTTCCGCTCAGGATCATAACCAATAATCGTTTCACACTGTCCGGAGGATTTTAATTTGATATGAATCTCGTTTCCGGTGTGGGTATCAAGCTCCACCTCAATCTCGAGTAGATCTCCGTCAGTCTCGTGAATTAACGGGTTCTCACTTGTTACTGCTACATCACTCCATGAGTGCGTCTCTTTCCGCAGCTTTTCTATCTCCTGAACAGGCATTTGCGATAGAATTACGTCCCCATTCCGGTTGGTCAGTGATAGTGAGCGAGGGAGGGTCATGGCGCCTCTCCAGGAAGCGGTTGGTACCTGATTGGCATATTTCCAGTTGTTCATCCATCCGATAATTACGCGTCGTCCGTCTTCCTCCGGAATATCTGACCAGGATACTGCGGCATAATTATCTCTTCCCTCATCCAACCAAAGCACGGTATCTGGAGTATTGTCATTTATAAATTCCATGCCATCGAAGCTTCCAATGAAATATTGGGTTTTGGAGCCTTCCGGATAATCCGGATTGTCTCCGATACTCACTAACAGCACCCATCTTTTTGAAGCAGACCCGTCGATGGATAACTCAAATAAATCAGGACATTCCCACACCCCGTAGTGTGCACCGTCTGTCTTACCGAATTCGCTGGCAAGATCCCAATCCTTCAAGTTAGCGGAACGATAAAAGCGGATATGATCTCCACACGCAAGAACCATAATCCAGACGCCAGCTTCATCCATCCAGAAGACCTTGGGATCACGAAAATCGGTAATTTCGGTATCACTCAGAATCGGATTTCCGGAATAGAGTGTCCAGCTTCTGCCTTTATCCTTACTGTACGCCAGGCTTTGGCGCTGTCGCGGTCTGTCTGAATCCGGGTATATATCCGCATGGGTGAATACAGCCACCAGGCCAGACCCGCCATCAAAGAATCCGCTGGTATCGTTCCAATCCATAACTGCGCTTCCAGAGAAAATGGCCCCGTTGTGATCCGGAGACATGGCTACAGGAAGTGTTTCCCATTTCACCAAATCCTTGCTTACCGCATGTCCCCAGTGCATAGGACCCCATACGGTGCTTCCGGGATGATACTGATACATCAAATGGTACTCTCCTTCAAAAAAGACCATACCATTCGGATCATTTAGCCACATAGCCGGCGCAGAATAATGGAATTGGGGCCGGTATGTTTCTTTGGACAAATCAGTACCGACCGATTGAGCTAATTCTGCAGCCTGCCGATAGGTGGGAATTGCCGGAATGGCTCCCTTTTGTGTTGTAACCAAAGCCCCCACTGCATTAGCGAAGCTTATAATCGGGACCCAATCCTGATCCCTGATCTGCTCAATACTGCACCCTCTCTCGAGCAACTGATAGAGGAACCCGCCAAGAAAAGCATCTCCTGCTCCGGTAGTGTCAACCGTATGAACTTTGAAGCCCGGCACATCCGCCCATTTAGATCCGGAGCCGAACCGGACGAAGCACCCTTTTTCAGCCTTAGTCACAAGGATCACTTTCACCTTGAATTGCGACTGAATCTGACGGGTACCCTCTTGCAGATCGGTAAGACCCGTAATAAACTCAAGTTCTTCCTCGGAAATTTTAACAATATCTGCTAGAGCAAGCCCTTCTTTGATTCTGGACTTCGCTTCCTCCAAATCCTGCCAAAGCGCAGGTCTCAGATTGGGGTCGAAGGATATCAGAGCTCCATTCTCTTTTGCATATATGCATGTTGTTAACGTTGCATTTGCAGAAGGTTCATGGGTCATTGATACAGATCCGAAATGAAAGATTCTTGAACCCTTAATATGTTCCAGTTCAATATCATCATTTCCAAGAAGCATATCAGCACCCGGGTTACGGATAAAACTGAATGTACGGTCGCCATCTTCTTTCAGATGAACAAAAGCAAGCGTTGTACTGGCATTCTTCTCCTTCACTAAACCCTTGGTATCTACACCATTCCCCTGCAAGACTTGAGTAAGATACTCTCCAAACTGATCTTCACCCACTTTACCGATAAATGCTGTGGATTTCCCAAGCTTTGATAGAACAACAACCACATTGGCAGGCGCTCCGCCGGGATTGCATTCAAATAACTGCTCCCCCTTCTCAGACAAGCCTGCCGGAGTAAAATCAATCAGTACTTCACCTATTGCTGTAATATCAACCATATGGTCTCCACTCCTAATCCATTATTTATATCTACGACTCTAATCCGAAAACATATGTAGCAAGCCTGAGTGAAGGCATCTCTTCAGGCTTGCTACACGCCTTACCTATCCAATTTTATTTTTGGGCTGCGAGGTAACGGTCATATCCATCTTGGTATATCTTTATCAAATCGTCCAAGCCCATATCTTTAAGCGCAGCCAGATAGTCACTCCACTCGGAGTCAGAAACCCCTTTTAACATGAATTTCGCACGCATGGAATTTGTATAGGTTTGGATCTCAGGTTTCAGTTTTTCGATAGTTTTTAATTCTTCTTCTGTAAAGAAGATGTTCGGATATTTCTCCTTCTGCATTTGCGGCACAAAAATATTTTTGATATCATCCAATCTTTGCTGCGCCCGTGCTTCCGGAGGTGCAATTTTTTCGAAGTCTTCACCAGTGAATACACCGCCGCCACCTAGTGATACGGTTTGACGGAACTCACCCGGATTACTGATATCCGACTTTTGCACCAATTTGCCATCGGCAGATTTCTCAAACCATTCTCCGATCGGGCCCCAACGGACTTCCGCAGTAGTTTCCGGTTTGTATATCAAATCCAACCATGCAGCAACTAAAGCAGGATTTTTTGCTTCTTTTGTAATAACCGAACCGCCTCTCGAAAGAGCAGAACCACTGTTCCATTTGACAACCATATCTTTAAAAGGAGGGACGATCGGGTAATGCTGATCACGTTCAGGACCCACTACGTCTGTATGATCCCACCAGAGAAAGGAACCAAGAGTTTCCGGTTCAGTCTTTCCTTTCGCATAATATTGCGTGTATTCTTGAGTGAAGGATTCTTGATCAACAAGGCCCTCTGCTACCCATTTCGCGATCTCGTTTACAGCATCTTTATATCCATCTTGGATAGCTGCGTAGGAAACCTTGCCATTGTCTACATTTAGATGTTCAGCATAGGCATTGTTACCAGGTTGATAAGTTTTGTCTGGTACACCGAAGGCGCCGAACAGATAACCGATATCACCCGTCCAAAATGCATTGACGAAGGACAAGGGGACTTCATCTGCTTTTCCGTTGCCATTCGGATCTTTGGTTTTAAAGGCAAGCAATACATCATGATATTCTTGAAGAGTGGTTGGCATTGCCAGCCCCAGCTTTTTCAGCCAATCTTCATTGATATAGAGGAAATCCGGGTTAGAACCAATATCTTCTTGACCGGTGCCAAGCTCCTCACCCGCAGGAAGGGAATAAATATTGCCGTCCGGGGCTGTAACAATGGCTTTGATATCCGGTCTCTTGTCAAACAATGCTTTCAAGTTAGGCATGTGTTTGTCAATTAGATCATTTAGAGGTATAATTGTGCCGTCCGCACCGTATTTCATCAGCTCTGTATCTGTAAAACTGGCTCCGAAGAACATTTCAGGCAAGTCGCCACTTGCTATGAGCAAATTCTTCTTCTCGTTGTAATCTGTCTCGACAATGGTATTCCAATCGATATGAACATTTGACGCTTCTTCAAGTTTTTTAGCCATGGTCATTTCGTTATAATCGCTTGGCGCGAGCGGAGCTCTACGGGCAACCACCTTTAAGGTGGTTTTTTCTTTCAGTGGAAACTGAATGGATGCACTGTCGTCCACTTGATTTCCACTATTCTCTGTATTCGTGCCTGCCTTACCATCGTTGCTGTTGCTGCTGTTGTTGCTGTTACAGGCCGTAGCAAACACGGAAACGGCCATCATTACTGCCAATAGACCCACAGCTTTTCTGTTCATTCTTCTTAACCTCCCTATTGAATCTGCTCATTTCATTCTTCTTGAATCTGGGATTAGCCAGTCCCATTCTAACCGAGCTTCGCAACACCTCCTTAACGACTATTTGACAGGCCACTTCTCACCCCTTCACAGAACCTACCATTACTCCTTTGACAAAATATCTTTGCAGGAACGGGTATAAGGCTAACAGCGGAACAGCAGAAACGATAATTACCCCGAACTTGATTAATTCTGTCACACGCTGTTTGGCCAGCATGTTATCAATATCCATAAGCATATTCCCGGACGGCTGGCTCTGGATCAGGATGTTGCGCAGGACCAATTGCAACGGAAACTTATCACCATCACTCAGATAAATTAGAGCATCGAAGAATCCATTCCATTGGCGCACGACTGCGAAGAGGACAAGAACTGCAATAATCGGTTTAGATAAAGGAAGGACAATACTCCATAGATACCTGAGATTCTTGGCTCCATCAATGGCAGCTGCCTCTCTTAATTCATCAGGCAGTTCCTCGAAAAAGGTTTTTGCTATGATAATCAGGAAAGCGTCCATTGCACCCGGGAGAATGACCGCCCACATCGAGTTCATTAAATGCAGATCCTTTACAACCAGATAGGTCGGAATAATACCGCCGTTAAAGAACATCGTGATGATAAAAAAGGTCATTACAGCATTTCTTCCATAAAAATCTTTCCTCGAAAGTGGATAAGCCGCCATAATGACAAGCGCTGTGCTGACAAGTCCGTTCAGCGCCGCGTAGAGAATGGAATTCTTATAGCCGTTCCATATTGCACTATCGCTGAATATTCTTTTATATCCGTCAAAGGTTATATTCTGCGGCAGAAGCCACACCTCACCGGAATAAATCTTATTCGGGTCACTGATGGAAGCGATCACAATAAAATATAAGGGATACAGAATCATTAAAGTGAAGCAGCCTAGAAACAAATAATTGATAATATCAAATGTCAGATCCGATTTCGTTTTTCTCTTTAGCATGATTTCTCTCCTCCTTCTAACAGGTGTTCTTCGCCCCTAAAATAAGCCTTTGCCGCTTATTTTCTTGGTTGTTTTATTTACAATAACCAGTAGTATCAGGTTTATCACTGAGTTAAACAGCCCGATCGCTGCCGAAAAGCTGTATTCCGCCCGCTGAATCCCCACTTTGTATACGTAAGTTGGAATAATCTCTGATGTAGCGACATTCAAATCGGTCTGCATAAGAAACGCCTTCTCAAATCCAACGTTCATTAGATTCCCAACTGCCATAATGAACAAAACAATAATGGTAGGGGCAATACCCGGTAAATCAATATGCCGAATCCGGTGCCACTTGGATGCACCATCCATAACCGCTGCTTCATGCAGATGAGGATCTATCCCTGCCAGGGCTGCCAAATAGATAACGGATGCAAACCCTGTTTCCTGCCATACGGATGAGAATATGTACAGAGGCCTGAACCACTTCTCCTCTCCCATAAACATAATCGGCTCCCCGCCGAAGGCGGTTACAATATGATTAACCAAGCCGCTGGTTGGGGACAGAAAGATAAACAACATACCTACCAATACGACAGTTGAAATGAAATATGGTGCATAAATCGTAGTTTGAATGAATTTTTTCATCTTCTGCTGTCTCAATTGGTTCAGCATAATTGCTACTATAATGGGAAAGGGAAAAGCTATAGCCAAATTGAGCACACTTAGTAAGAGAGTATTTCCTACGATTTGTTTAAAATTATACGATTCAAAAAAGCGTTGAAAATGTTCAAACCCTACCCACTCACTGCCCCAAACCCCTTTGGAAGCTACAAAGTCTTTAAAGGCGATTTGTACCCCATACATAGGCCAATATTTAAAAATTGTAAAATAGGCTATTGGGATTAAAATCAGTAAATACAATTCATAATTCTTTTTCATTTTCCCAAGCATATATTTTCCTCCATTCCCAAGGTAAACGATTACGTAATAGACAAGAGCTATTTCTATAATTTTGTAAGCTCCCCCGCTCCAAATGGTAAAGTGGATATGTGCCTATTATATAAAAAAATAAGGATTTATTTTTTTATATAAATACACTTATCAAAACCAAATTTAACAAAAGGTAATCGTTTGCGTAATCGTTTTTATAAATTGATTTTATTTGTTTTTGATAGCGTTGTCAATAAAATTTCCTTCCCCTTGAATTTCTTTTTTCAATTGCTCAAAATTCGGTTCATACATTGGAAGACGGACAGAGAATGCACCCTGTCCGTTTTATTCAGAATACCTCTAGTAGCTTATCGTTGCATAGAAATTAACCCATGTGCTGCTTGTCGTTGTTATTTTAAGGCGGTGAAGTACCCCGTTATCTGTAGAATAAAAAGTGTTACTCCCATTGGAGGAGATGTAAACATCCCCCCGATCCTCGAACAGACCGGTAGATGGATTATATTTTTGAATGGTCACTTTCAGATTACTGCCACTTGAAAGTCCAGACAATGAATTTACATTGAGTATGGCTTTAAAATCTGGCCGGTCAGGTGTAAAGGTCTGACTATACCGTGTTTCCATTGGAAACACATTGCTGACAGAAAGATTTTCAGTTGCAGCACTGACCATATTAGGAATCAGGAACAGACAAAACACCAAACATAGCATCGTGATTTTTCTGGTTTTATTTATAATCCTCATAATCATATCCTCCTGTTAACCTTTTTTTAATTCTAATTCACAAGTACCGGCACGTTCACATCATCCACATTAATATGGCCGAAACCTCCAGTAGCATTGTCGACAATTTTAATATAGCAATCAGTCCCTACAAAAGAAGCAGCCTCCCAAGTAATGCGGTTATAGGCCTCATCGCTATTGCCTGTCGCTTTTAGCAGCTCAGTGCCATCCGATGCCCGGACCAAAGCAATGTATAAATTATTGATATCGTTCCCTCCGCCGATCAGAAAATCAATCGTTCCATTACCGCCAAGGGTAAATGACGCAGATTTCAGCACTCCTACCTGAGAATCACCCCCATCCTTAAATCCCCAGAGATGATACGCACCGCTTTGATTAAAGGGCCCTCCCCATCCCCAGTTCGTATCCGCTGCAACATCGGCATCACTGAACGCATTACCACTTACAATTGTCCAGCCGTTAAGGTTACCGCTCTCAAAGTCATGGTTAGTCAAACTGCCAGTCGCCTGTGCAGCTTGGGTGGTTGCTGTGACACTGTTGCTTGCTGCCGAGATATTTCCCGCAGCATCCTTTGCTTTGACCGTATAGACATAGGGTGTATTGGTTGTCAGTCCGCTATCTGTATAAGTTGCTGTTGTACTAGTAGCTACCTGTACTCCATTCCGGTAAACCAAGTATCCAGTTACTCCTATATTATCTGTTGAAATCGTCCAACCCAGGGATACAGAATCCTTAGTTGTGCCGGTTGCTGCCAGATTCTTCGGAGCTGACGGAGCTTCGGTGTCAGCAGCTCCACTGCTGACCGGAACGTTCACATCGTCCACATTGATATGGCCGAAACCTCCAGTAGCACTGTCGACAATCTTGATATAGCATTCTTTTCCAATATAAGCAGCGGCATTCCAAGTAACACGACTATAAGCCTCATTGCTGTTGCCTGTCGCTTTTATCAATTCAGTGCCGTCCGATGCCCGAACCAAAGCGACATATAAATTATTGATATCATTCCCTCCGCCGATCAGAAAATCGATAGAACCGCTGCCACCGAGGGTAAATGTAGCAGACTTCAGTACACCTACCTGAGAATCTCCCCCATCCTTGAACCCCCAAAGATGGTACTTGCCACTTTGATTAAACGGTCCTCCCCATCCCCAGCTCGTATCCTCCGCAACATCCGCATCACTGAACGCATTTCCACTTACAATTGTCCAGCCGTTAAGGTTACCGCTCTCAAAGTCATGGTTTGTCAAACTGCCAGTTACCGCCGCAGCCTGGGTGGTTGCTGTTACGCTGTTGCTTGCTGCGGAGAGATTTCCCGCCTCATCCTTTGCTTTGACCGTATAGAGATAGGCCGTAGCTGCTACCAGCCCGCTATCTGTAAAAGCGGCTGTCGTACTCGTCCCTGCCTGAACTCCATTCCGATAAATTACGTAGCCGGTTACTCCTGCGTTATCTGTTGATGCCGTCCAGCTAAGGGATATGGAATTCGATGTGGTCCCGGTCGCTGTAAGGTTCTTAGGTGCTGTCGGTGCTTCTGCATCAACAGTTCCACCTTGAACCGGGACATTAAAATCATCAATATTAATATGGCCCCACTCATCCGTTCGTTCATCGACTATTTTGATATACATGGATGTACCTATATATTGGGTAGCATCCCAGTATCTCTTGGTGTACCCTTCCGTAATGCCCTTGGTGCTCGGCCAGTTCCAATAGCTTCCCGGTCCGCTTGACCTGAAGAGCTCTTTCCCGTCTGAAGCACGTACAAAGGACACATATAATTTATCAATATCAGACCCTCCGCCGATCAGGAAGCTAACCTGGCCGTTGCCTCCGAGTGTAAACTCCTTAGACTTTAATACTCCTGTGGCAGCATTCCCACCGCTTAATTGCCCGGATAGGTGGTAATTACCTTCATGATTATACGGTTGGTTGTTTCCGAATATCGCTGCATTTGTAACCCCCGCATTAGTAAAGACTGTACCGCTTTCTATGATCCAACCCTCTAAGTTACCGTTTTCAAAGCCGCTGTTTGAAATTTTCCCAGCAGGCGCCGCAATAATAGTAACTAAGCGTGAAGCTGTTTTTGCACCGTCTCTTGTTTGGACCATAATGGTTGCAGTCCCGACGGATTTACCAGTAACCACTCCGTTAACAACCGACGCGACTGAGGTGTTGCTGGAAGTCCATATTACATCTTTGTTCGTAGCGTTTGCCGGTGCAATTGTAGCATTAAGCGTTTTTTTGCCGCCTACGGCTACCTCCAGATTTGCAGGACTCAAGCTCACACCACTGACTGCCACTGGGTTATATGCAGAATTCATTGCCCAAACCTTAAGTGACTTAACAACGATTGAGCTGGTGTTTGCATCTCCCCACAATTGAAGACCTTTGGCATCCGCTCTGGTAGAATAAGTACGCGTAGTAATAGATTTAAGTCCATTCAAGTAAGATTCAACCATGGATTTATCCAAATATACGTGTAGTTTGACATTCTCACTGCCGATATCTATAGTGCCTTTTTGGATACCCTTATTTTGACCGGCAATCGTCTTTGTTCGGTCGACACCATATTCCTTAGTACTGTTTTTGTAATAAATTAATGTCTCTTCTTCGTTGTTAGGAGATTTTCGAACTTTGATTCCTACACTGTCAGCAGAACCGCGGCTCAATTCCATTTCAATCTCCACCGTATCGCTTTGAATGGAAGAAAGGGCAGCATTGGCTGAAGCAAAACTCGTATCTGTTGTAATATTTACAAGTTGCTGGCCTCTTAAGGACTGCAGCTCGGAGATTGGATTAATCCCCAATTTGCCATCCGGGCGAAGCGAAAGTTCTACCGGCAGACCGGCATTATGTGCCCAACCTGCATCGGACTCTTCCTGAGAGTTCCTTTCCCCTTGAGCAATGGTGAACATAATATTACGTCCTGACTGCGGATCTTTAAAACCGCTTGGACCTGTAAAATGAAAGTCTCCAAAATCCATCAATTGAGGCTTGGGATCATCAGGAGTGAACTTCGCCGTAGAAGCATTCCAAGTACCAATCCAATAATACACCTCCACATTCGCTCCGCTTCCGACCGGGCTAATAGCCAATAAATGCTTGCCGTTTCCCAGAGACATCATAACTGGCAGTTCCCATACGCCGCCTAATTCCGGATAAGTTGATGGATTGGTTTGGTAGATGGGTCCGCGATAGGTCCAATTCATCAGATTAGGATCCGTTGTGGAGTAGACAGCTGCAGATCCACCCTGGCCCTCATAACCCGTTCCTACCAGCATAAACCAGGTTGAACCCTCTTTGAACACATACGGGTCTCTGAATTCACCGAATTTCCCGTATTGCTGGGCAACAGCCAACTTTGGCTCTTTTACCCATTTCTTCAAATCGTTATCGCCATCCGTCTGAACTGTACTACGGGCAACTCCTACGTTCTGGTTGCTGTTAAGGTACGCTCTTGAATCATTGCCGGCAGTGAAGAAAAGAGTAGGATTTCCTGAATCATCAATGACTGCACTTCCAGTCCAATCCCCATCGGGATCTACCTGGAACAATTCTGGTGATAAGGCAGGCTGCACGTCTCTCCAATGCACCATGTCTTCGCTGACCCAGTGCCCCCACTGCATATTATGCCAATAAGGCCCATGCTGGTTATTCTGATAGAACAAATGGTATTGCCCATTATAATACAACGGTGCATGGGGTTCATTCATCCAGTGCCCCGGAGCAATAGCATGATAAATAGGGCGGTAGCGGTCACCATCGTAGACATTTCTGTCAAAACTAAGGTTTGGCGTCGGCAGGTTTCCTCCAAGGGCTGACATGTAGCTCTGATAGGAATTTTCCGCTTCAGCATTTGTATACGCTCCGTTGTATATTTTCACATCATCGATAAGTCCGTTAAACATATTTAAAGGAAATACGCCAAGTTGGGTGCTTTGGTTGTTTTTTCCGATTAATAGCTGATTCCCTGACGATGTGATTGTGGAATTTGCAGGAATACTGCTCCTACCCACTTGACGACCGTTGAGGAAAAGCTTCATTGTGCCGGATGCTCCGTCTACAGTGGCAATCAGATGAGACCATTCATTTCTCGGTATCGGCTCATAGGACCAAACCTCATACCATTGCCCACCCGAGCCGATTTGAAACGACCAGGTTCCATGCCGGAACATTCCAAGGACAAAACCTTGTTTACCAGGTTTATCGTGCTGATTGACGATTGCTGAGAGGGTGCCGTTGTCGCCCCATTCATAGGCTCTGGGAGCAACCCAGGCTTCAATCGTCATACTCTGAGAAGGAGTGGTGATCGGTGAGTGTGTCACCCAATTCGAGTACCCGTCAAATAGCAGGGACTTGCCTGAAATCCCGTCACTGCGCCATATTGGATCACTCGAGGGCTTGTAAATTGCATTATTGAAAACATAATGAATTGAATCACTCGAATTGCTAATATTATCCTTTGTCGTCTTTCCGCTTCCCTCATTAAAGTTCCATTCTGCAATTTTAGTAGCTGCGGCTTCAACTCTAGGCGTATAGATTCCATAAGGTATCATTAACAAAACAATGAGCATGCTTGTCAATACTCGAACCAATTTTACTTTTCTTTTCACAAAACACCCTCCCACTTTTCACATAAATCTCCTTCATCCTTGGCAAATAATCTTTTATTATCTTCCTTTAGCAATGAAACCTAATTCAAATAATTATCAATAAGTAATTATCAATAAGCCTCACCGCCTCTCAGATTGATCTGCAGCCTTTATAAAAACGCTTACAAGAAGGTTAAAAGCCATTTCAATGATTTGTAGCGTTTGTACTGCTAAAATCATTGAAACGTTTGCGTAATCGTTTGCGTAATGAATAAAAAAAAGTCAGAGCGATTGTCTGACTATGAAATTGGCTTGTAAGCTATGTTCTTCTTTTCCGGAAGTCCCATCTTCAATTCTCTTCAATATCACTTCAGCAGTTTTTACACCTAGCTGGAATGACGGCTGTTGAATAACGGTTAACGGTGGATGAGTGACCCGTGTCCACTGAACATCATCGAATCCAACTACCGCTAACTGGTCCGGTATACGAATCGAATGGTCTTGCAGATACGTCATTGCACCCATTGCCATCACATTATCCGTCACAAAAATAGCTGTTGGGTTCATTTCAAGCAAGTTCCCCATCTTATTGTATCCGTTCTCAAAGCTCACATCTCCAAAACAAATCAACGAATCATCCAATTCAATACCTGCGTTCGTCAATGTTTCAGAATAACCTTCATACCGTTCAATCGTTGTCGTTACTGAAAGGGGGCCGGATAAAAAGGCAATTCTTTGGTGGCCTTTGTCTAGAATCATTTGTATTGCTTCCTTAGTCGCAGTTTTGTTGTCAATGAGAACGGAATCCCGTTCACAACGAATAGGGACCCTATCAATATAAACCACAGGATAATCTCCGAACAGTCGTTCGTAATCACAATCCCTGCTGGCCGGAGCCACAATCAGTCCGTCAATCATTTGGGAATCAAACATACTGATTTCTTTGTTTTCCACTTCAACATTGTCACTGGAATCACTCAAGATAAGATGATAGCCTCTTTGTTTCAATACGCTTTGAACTCCGGCTGCGACCGACATAAAATAAAAGTTGGAAGTTTCAGAAGCAAGCAGCGGTGCAAGAAACGCAATAATATACGACCTGCGGCTGCGTAGTGAACGCGCTACTGAATTGATTCGGAAGTTCAACTCATTCATTGCAAAATGCACCTTCTGTTTCGTCTCATTGGACACAAACCGCGTCCCGTTGATGACATGTGAAACAGTAGCAGTAGATACATTTGCCCTTAAAGCCACATCTTTAATACTGACATTCTTTTTTTCAGTCATCTACACTACACCTGTCTCGTTTCGCATTAAGCATATCCGATACCTCAATTGTTATACCACTATGTTCATTGAAGTAAACGATTACTTACTATATAATATATTTTCACTAGAAGCTTTTGTCAAATATTATTGTCAATGGGATTGTATCCTTACTAAGAGTCAGTTTGGGATCGTTATGAAATTGTCCGTATTCTTCAGAATTAATGTCTGAACTGCTACCTGAAAGCCGGGTGTAACCATGCCGATGAAAAATTGGGCCAAGAACGTAATCCACATAAACGTTGATAGTCCTGATATCGCCATACACAGCGCATTCACTGCTAAACCCACAGCAAGCAGAGAGCGGGCCTGCATGACTTTGCTCAGCAGTACCGTTAGGGCTCCGCCGAGAATCATCCCCCACACCGTTCAAAGAGAGCATCCACCGCAAATATTCCTTCGGCAAACCGAGTCATTCCGTAATGAGAAAGATTCCTAAGGGCTGGATAAACCCGATGCCAAGCCCCGTACAACAAAAGTTTGCGTAATCGTTTACTTTTCTATTATAATCATAAATCGCTTCAGACCTTTCTTGAACGTTTTATCTATCTACAGGGATTTAAAGATGCGCTTTAGAGGTACACAAGAAGGGCTCATTCAACTGAATGCGCCCTTTCAATGTTAATATGGACGCCGAGTCCCTCTTTGTTCTTTCTTTTTATAGATTTCCTTTGGAGATATCTATTAGGTTCACCGTCGTTAAATGTTTTAGCATTCGCAAGTTACTTTTATGCTTCATCACCTTCTCCAACAAAAAGCGTATTTATTATCTTAATTTCATGACTTGTAGAGGTTCACAGCATCCCTATGAAATTAGTATGAGCTTGGATCTTGTTTACTGTCTCCAGCACAAAATCATCTACTTCGGCTTCCTTAATGTATGTAGGTTCATAATCAATGGGGACTTCATTATTGCAGTAGAACTGAACAATATTCTGGATTTGCTTAAAGGTTTGTCCCTCCGGAAAAAACGGCAAGTACTCCGGATATTGCTGGATATATTGAAAATCAGTCCAAAAAACATGCCCGCTGTTTAGCTTCAAATATTTAAAATCCAGCCAGTACCAGTCTCGCTTAACAAGTTGATTGTATTCGGGAGTGCCTATGACCGCTTGATGCACCTGCTCCTCCTGTTTTGTCCTGGTTAACTTGACCCATTCCACATCGGTAATAAGGTGACAATAATACCCCAGATAATAGGAACCTTCATTCGAAGCAATATCAAGATTGTTCAATTCATGCTGCTCAAAAAAATGCTCAGGCTGAATTCCCTGGCCGTCCTTAAAGTGTGTAATCCGTTTGGGCGGAGCAATCTTGCCTTCCTCATCGGCTAACCCGCAATCCGGGCCAATATTACCAACCACAAAGTCAGCCTTGGATACCGGCAGCCCTCTCTTTATTAATTCTTCAGCAATTCTAAAATGAGTAACCCATGTGGCCATTATTTACTCCTCCTGAAGTAGATTTGCATTCGCACAATACAAACTTATATCTTATATCTTTTCCATAATTTTCATTGTAACACAGCTTTTGAAGTTACCAAAAATGAATAATGACGCAAGAAAAAACCTTGATATCTCAAGGTTTTCATTGGATCCAGGATGGGAGGAGTATCGTATGGTCCTTAAGTGTTGTTCATTTCGATTTAGCAAACTCTTCCTCCACAAGCTCCACTAACTCCGAAGCCTTCATGTTCAAAGCCTCAGCAAGAGATAGCAAAGAATTCAAAGTAGGCTGGTGAACACCACGTTCCAGCATGGATATGTAAGTACGATCAAGGTTACTTTGGAAGGCTAATTTCTTCCCTGACAAAACTCCATAACTAACGGAGTGAATCTCGTGTACTTAACAATGTTCCAAAACAATTTCTATTTGAGTCGAATCCAAGAAAAGCAAAAAAACCTTGATTTCTCAAGGTTTCCATTGTACTGCCGAGGACGGGGGTCAAACCCGTCTATACGTTCAGAGATTTGGATACGCTCCTTCCAACTGATTGGCGGCAACCGCACCTCCCCACAAGAATCCTTCTGGAAATTGAAGACTCATATATCAAACCTCCCTGTTATAAATGTTCTAGCGGCGAACGAAAAGCACTGGTGTTCCTTTGTCAATATGGCCCTCTTCCTTTAAGACTTTTATTTCGCTAAAGTCACCAGAATTCGTAACTACAATCGGGGTGATAACCGAATACCCAGCCTCTTCAATGGCGTTAATATCAAATTCTAACAATAAGTCACCTGAAGCCACTTTCGCCTGTTCTTGCACAGCGGCTTTAAAATGCAGTCCCTTCAACTTGACCGTATTCAAACCTACATGAATTAGCAACTCAGCTCCGGACTCTGTTGTAATCAAAACGGCGTGCAGTGTAGGAAACAATCGGCTGACAACACCTGTTACCGGTGAATACAGTTTCCCCTCAGTTGGTTGAATAGCAATTCCCTTACCCATTGCTTCCGATGCAAAAGCCTCATCAGGTACTTTAGATAAAGATAAGATGTTCCCATTGAGTGGGCTAAGCATCGGTTCTGCTATTTTCACTTCAGAAAGGACTTCTTGGTTATCCTGAAGCTTTTCGCTTTTCTCATATCCGAAAACCAATACTAGCGCTGCTGCCAATATAATTGTAATAAGGAACGAGATGACGATTGGAATGATTGGAGAAAATGCAGATAAAGCGAAAATGTTGGTCAGCACGAAACCATGCATACGAGCGCCAAAGAATCCATTGATCGCACCCCCTACAGCGCCAGCGATAATGATATATGGTACGGTTCGCTTGTACCGGAGCATTATCCCGTACACAATTGGTTCCGTTACACCAGCTAAAATGCCCGAAAGTGCAGCGGGTCCTGCAGTTTGTTTCAGATCGCGGTTTTTCGTTTTCAAATAAACTCCAATGGCAAGACCGATTTGTGCCATATTCGCTGCAGCTGACATCGCCAACATGTTATCGTAACCGTTTGCAGCAATGTTTGCAATAACAATTGGGAATAGCCCCCAATGTAAACCCAAGACAACCATAAATGTAAAGCCTGCACCAATGACTGCACCACTTAGCAGTCCACTTGTATTCATCAAAAAGGTGATAACAGAAGCAATACCATCACCTACGTATACACCAAACGGCCCAAAAACAAGTGCAGTGACTGGTACTAAGATACCGATAGACAACATTGGGACTAAAAACAAACTTAGATTTTTATGAATAACCTTCTTCAGCCAACGTTCAAGATAAGCGAAAACAAAAATCGAGATAAAGACCGGAAAAACCTGTGAAGAATATGTCACTAGAATGACAGGAATTCCGAAGAAGTCGCTCCGGTCACCAGCTTGGCTTAGTGCCGTAAAATTCGGTTCCATTAAAGCTGCACCGATGGCCGCAGCCACATAAGGATTGGCTTTCAGTTTAATCGCAAGGGTTACAGCTACAAGTATAGGCAAGAAGTAAAAGACAGCGTTTCCTGCAGCGCTTAAAATTGCATAGGCGCCATCTTGTTCCGTTAACCATCCTAGCTTGGTCAAAATGATAATAAGCGCTTTTAGCATACCGGATCCAACGATCACCGGCAGCAGCGGAGTAAAGGTTCCTGAAATCAAATTAAATAAACCATCCAAGGATCTCGTTTTCGTTTTCGTATTCTCAGTAGATTCTTGACCGCTCCGTCCGATTGACGTATTTTCCATAATCTCCTTATAGACCTCTTCGACATGGCTGCCAACCACGACCTGGAACTCACCTCCGCTTTCGACAACGCTCATAATTCCTTGCAACTTTTTAATTTCTTCTTTTTTCGTGTTTTTTTCATCTTTCAAGCGAAAACGAAGACGAGTTGCACAGTGGGTAAGGTCAATTACATTATTTTCACCACCAACTTTTTCAACAATGTGACTGGCTAACGCTTTTTTGTCCATTTTAACCTCTCCTTAAACGATCTTATAAAACGCGCCCGGGAGGGCGCGGCGTAAATTTCTCAATGACAATACAAAGATACTTTTAACACTTGTGGCTCGCTGCCTAAAGATACGCGATATTCATCACCATTAAGTCTTCTTCCAGGTACCCAGTTTCCGTCTTCATACCAGCCCTCATCGATAGAGATAAATTCTGCACTCTTTCCCGGCTCCATGGATGTAAATTCCACGGAAAATCCATGCCCCGCAATGATGTAATCATGATCAGAAACCGCGATAATTAAACCGCCAGCTGGTGCAGATTCACTGTTCAAACGGTTCTTAAACCGCAGTTGAAAACGGTATCCACCAAGGCGAATCGCTGACGGATAGGCTGTATCCTGCAGGATACCCCGCATTTGCCGGGTTCCGTAATACTGTGTAATCACCGGCGTCATGTGATGCAGCAATTCATAACTCTTAGACAATAACGGCCCCACTCCAGTGCTCTCCATGACCATAAAATGATTCGGGGGTAAAAATCCCGCGCTCCATGGATCAACTCCGTTATCCATCGTTTCAATACCAAAAGGTGTATATCCCAACGCCTGATGCTCCCCAATAGCATAAAAAACGTTCGCTGCTGTTACACTATCCCGGCGTGTCTCAGGTATAAATAATGGATTGTCAGGGCGGTCATAGATTTCACAGACTTGTGCAAACTCGTTAAGATAAATGTCCGGAGCGATGATATCGATATGCGGGCCACCGGCTTTCCAAATATCGATTACATTCTGGTTTGGCCCCCCGGTAGGGTATTGCCCCGGGTCCTGCTCTTCGTATTGCTTCAGCCAAACATTGACGAACATTGGAAGATGATATTCTGCCTTTCCTGCCGCAGCAACCTGATCAATAAAACGGGACATATGCCAAGCTGTGAAGATTTCCTCAGCAGCAGATCCAAAAAGCTGTGTCCACCCAAGCAGATCAGTTCCCTCACTGTCCCAATGCTTTTTAAGGAAAGCATTTAAATGCTCGGCGTGATCCTTAAGATACTGAATCAGCTCAGCAGGCACGTTTTCTTCAAACAATTTGTCTGCCTGAGGCGAACAATCACGTGCTGTACCGAGAAATCCAACTTCATTTTCTACTTGGATCATAATTACCGTTTGTTCCGTACTGTCAATTTGACGAATGAACTGCATTAATTCGGCAAAAGCTTTACTATCGGCTTGGAGTGCCTCTTCAGAATGACAAGATACAATCGGCAATTTTTTCCCATTCGCCGACTGAACCCTTGGAAAGCGGAGTGTGTCGCGCTTGACCCAAGCTGGCACATACGTCGAATGAGAGTTCTTCCACATTCCGAACCAAATGAAAACAAGCTTCAGATTATGTTTCCTGGCGCCTTCAATTAAACCTTGAACCAGTGTGAAATCAAATGTTCCTTCTACCGGCTCGATGAGCTCCCAACTAACCGGTATCACAGCAGTGTTACAATTAAAATAAACTAGGCGCTCCCAGACATTTTTGTTCATATATTCGAGACTGGACGAGCTTGAATTGTGAACTTCTCCAGCCAGGGATATAAAGGGTCTTTCGTTAACGATCAGTCTGTAAGCGTCGCCAAACTTATCCAGATGAGGCATTCCATTGTTGTTTATATGCGTCATACAATCCTCCTGTTTTTATTAAATAAAAATTATTTGCTAAATACACTTCATACACTCATTCTATTCACTCTTTAAATAATTGTAAATAATACATCTTTGCTTTATAATATATAAAAAAATTGCGAAAGAGGCCGCTTATGAAAAGAAATGTTTTTATTCCACCACCTACGTTCAAACATCATTTGATGTATCCGGTAGTCATTGGGCATTATTACGAATTCCCCACCCATCGCGAGAACCGGGAAAGTGGTTTTTTGGCTCAGTATAACCTTCATCTCGTGCTTAGGGGGAAGGGATTTGTTATTCATGAAGGAGAGCGACTTGAATTAACTGGAGGGTGTGGGTTTTTGTATCCTCCGCGAGCGGAGCAACAATACGGAACTGATGAAGACGATCCTTGGGAAATTTGTTTTGTGCATTTCAATGCTGTGGATCCGCTACTATCCATGTGGAAACTCGATAGCACAACAATCTTTAGATTCGCAGGCATTCAACAAGTACAACGGATATTCTCATCAATGTTTGAATTAATGGACACGTTCAGAACAGGTAATGAACCACACCTGTCGGCACTGGTCTACGAGCTGTTGTTATTTCTGTTAAAAAATTCGGAGTCGCTAAAACAGAACAATACCCTTGATCAAAAAGAAGTTATTCACGGAATAGCAGATAAAATTCATGACAAGCCTGGTTTCCATTGGACTTCGGAACATATGGCGGAACTGTCTGGATACAGTCTGTATTATTTCATACGGCTTTTTCAGAAAATTATGGGGATGAAACCGAACGAGTATATTAAAATGAGCAGGATATCAGCCGCAAAGAACCTTTTGGTTGCCACTGACTTACCTATCTATGAAATAGCGGAGAATGTTGGATTTTCAAGCACTAGTTATTTTATTAAGGTCTTTAGAGAAGCTATCGAAACCTCCCCGCAAGTTTACCGGAATATATACAAGCAATTTTAGAGTTATTTCTAAGTGTTTGCCTGCTTTTTATATGAAGACAGACGAAAGTAAGCGAAATGATGACGCTCCTACAAAGAAAAAGCGCCGAATAGGCGCTTGAGGAATGTTTTTATAAAGAATGAAATGGTTGGCGTTGTTCTTCATCCTAGTGCTTTTGTTTCCGTAAAATTATGTCACGGCATCGTTGGTGCTTCGCTGCCGTCACTTACAAAAACCAGATAGAATATAATTAATAACGAAGCAGAAAACGGTCTTTCTCCATATATCATTTTCTGATTTTGCTGATGAAAAACGGATATTCAGGAAAGGCTTCGTATAAATCGTTTTGCATAATTTGATATTTAGTATGACTTATATATTCTTCCAACATTTCAAAGGGCGTATATTTTAAACCTGCCATAAACATCAAATGTCCTCCAGGCTTAATTAAACAAAAGCATGAATCCAAGCTTTTCTCGAAGTCCCCGGTTTCATTAATTGCGGACCCAATTAGAGTTACAATATCAAAGGCCTCTTGAGGCAAATCGGAATCGAAAATGCTTTTGCATAAAACCTTCGATGGATTCGGATGCTGTTCCCTCTGCTGTCTATACTCGAATATCCCACAAATACTTTCGTCAATATCAATGCTGGTTAAACTGCCTCTTCCCTTAAGCCAAAATCCAAGGTAGTCGTCCCAACCTCCAGTTCCAATCCCAATATTACATACCTGGATTTCATCAAAAACATCAAATTTCTTTTTTACATAATCCCTTGACGCCAATAGGGTGTGAATGCATGTTGGAGAGGAGTTCCATTCTCCGGCATCCGGACCATTGAGTTCCAAATAATACTGAAGTAATTTATCATCATCCATTTCCATTGATAAATGCTCCCATCCTTTAATATATTTGGCTTCTTCATTTCCGTCCGCATCCAGAGCAGCCGTTCATTGATCTCATCGATCTTCTTTTCATTGTATTTGAATTCTATATCGTTTATTGGATATTCTGTCGTATAGCCCTTCATGTATTCTTTGAAACGCATATCTATTACCTGTAAATAAAATTCGCCGGCGAAAAGTCTCCATGGACTTGCCCCGTAGGTAAATGATTATAAATATCCCTTAATTCCGTGCTCCGTATTTCTTCTATTGCCTGACCCGATTCTTTCGTATCCTTGAATGAATGATATAGCCACGATGCATTTTGCCTTTCATTTGTCCGATCCGATAAAATGCAGACAAAGGCTGCTCTTCCAGCCTTATCTCCTTTCCAAATTGATATTTGCTGGCAATGTATTCTCCATTGACAGAAGTTATGTATTGTCCATCAATCTGATTCTTAACTCCGTAACAAAGAATTTTTAATCGAAACAACGTGCGCACTACTATCTGTGCACACGTTGTATGAAATGACCTTTGATAATGGATTTCTAATTATTGCTTGGTTTGATCGAATGTACTGACTTTGGGATTGAGCCTTTAAATACTCTAAACTCCCGCTTATTTTTGTACCGTTGCGTGTGATCCTAACGCTCTTATCCCAAGTGCTAATGCCCCGCACAAGCCGGCATTATCGCCGAGCATAGGTGCAACAATATAATGTTCGATATCCGATACAATAGGCTTGGCACTCACGTATCCATTGAGAATGCGGCCTACTTGCTCCCGGATCATCGGGAATAACTGGACTTGCTTCATCACGCCCCCGCCGAGAATGACTTTCTTAGGGGATAATGTCAGGATGACATTCGATATGGCCTGCGCGATGTAGAACGCCTCCATCTCCCATGCCGGGTGGTCTTCCGGCAGTGTATCGCCCTTAGCCTTCCACCTTGCTTCCAGCGCCGGGCCTGCGGCCATTCCTTCCAGACAATCGCCATGATAGGGACAATTGCCACCAAAATCATCGTTCGGATGCCGCCTTGTGAGGATATGTCCACCCTCTGGATGAACAAGTCCATGTACCAGGTTACCTTCGGTATAAACGCCGACTCCTACGCCAGTCCCGATCGTATAGTAGACACAACTATTCAATCCTTGTGCCGCACCCCATGTGGCTTCGCCCAACGCGGCAGCATTGACGTCCGTATCCCAACCGACCGGAACATCGAAGACAGATTTTAGCGTTCCCACGAAATTATATCCGGACCAGCCAGGTTTTGGCGTTGTCGTCACATAACCGTAAGTCGGACTGGAGTGTTCGAGGTCGATCGGACCAAACGATCCGATCCCTATGGTATCGACTCTCTTATCCCGGAAGTAGGCGATGACATTCTCCATCGTCTCTTCGGGTTTACGGGTCGGAAAATGAACCCTATCCTCAATCTCCCCTAATTCATTCCCGACACCACATACAAACTTTGTTCCACCTGCTTCAATTGCCCCGATACGCATGAGCTACCTCCTTGACCTCATCTCTCCATATGCTTCCCAGCTCATTGATTTGGAGCGACACCAGCTTTACGTTTCCGCCAACCGCGTAGAGCTCAAGTCCGTTGCTTTCGGAAGCGGGGAAAATCATGTCCGAAATGACCGCTGTACCATCACCACCGAACACTTCAATCGATGACCAATCCATGAAGATCGACATGCGTACACGGTTGTCAACAGGCAGCAGCGGTGCCTGGTGCTTAGCTGCGAAGTCCGGATGGAAATTCGTAGTGCCTGAATTCGTGCGATCGACAAACAACTCCATGTTTAGGGTATCGTACCCGACCACCGTTTCTTCATCTGCAGACTTTCTAACCTTCATTCCGAACTCCGTTGCGGTTCCAATTTCGAATTCCGCGATCAATTCCGCTTTATCAATAGTGATGTCAGCCAGCGGATTCTTATCCGGAACCAAGGTTACATTCTCCAGAGCCATAAGCGGTGAACCTATCCTTCTCAATTCTTCTACCGGTTCTTGCACCAGACAAAGGCCTTCCCGATAGGTTCTCAACTTCAACTCCCGTGGAATGGATGCATTTCCCCGCCACTTGTCAGTCGGAAGCGTCCCGGCATACCGCCAGTTGTTCATCCAACCGATCCAGAGTTTACGTCCGTCTCCTTCCGGTATATCGCTCCAGGTGACGGCTGCATAGAAATCAGACCCGAAATCAATCCATTTCACATCATGAATCGAAAGAATAGGCTCGTCCGGTGTAAATGTCTTACCATTGAAGCTGCCGACGAAGTACATCATACCGGAGCCTCCTGCCGGTGGTTCAGGCTCATTCGGGTTCACTCCATTACAATCGCCCACACTTAGAATGAGCACCCACTTCTTCTGATTGGGATCACCATCGACATGAATCGGGAATAGATCCGGACATTCATAAACGCCACGATGTGTTCCGATGACGTCAGCGCCAAATGCACTAGCAAATGTCCATTCCTTCAAATTTGGAGAGGTGTAGAATTCCACACGGTCTTGAACAGCCAGAGTCATAATCCAATTGGATGTATCCTCATGCCAGAATACCTTCGGATCGCGGAAATCAAGCGTCGTCTCCGGAAACAAGACCGGGTTCCCTTCATATTTCGTCCAAGTCCGTCCCTTGTCTCTGCTGTAGGCGATGCTTTGAACCTGCGGCTTACCTGACTGCACCTTGTTGTCGTTATTCGTATAGATCGCCACAAGCCCTGACCCGTCCTCATCAAAAAAACCACTTGTGTTATGTGTATCGACTACCGCGCTTCCAGAGAAAATCGCACCGTCCTCACCTGGCGGCAAGGATGCTTCAAGCTCCTCCCAATGGACCAGATCGGTGCTTACCGCGTGCCCCCAATGCATTCTACCGAAATCAGGTTGGCTTGCAAACGGAGTGTGCTGATAAAATAGATGGTACTCATTCTCGTAATATACCATTCCGTTCGGATCGTTCATCCAGTTCTTTTGTGGCGAATAATGATACTGCGGACGGAACTTCTCTGTATAATTCATGTTTCTCCCACTCCTCCAGAATAAAAATAATGATAATAATAATAATAGTCGGAGCATGGCCTACTACAGTATGAACTCATGCTCCGACGGTATGCATTATAATGTAACTGGCTATTTCCCCGCTCTGTCGTAACCTGTTTGTTTGATTTTCAGCCAATCCTGCATGCCAAGACGATCAAGCTCTTTGATGAATGCGTCCCACTCTTTGTCCACGTTTGCGCCTTGCATCCATTCTGTACGCTTCTTCAGAATATATGGCCACAGGTCGGCTTCGGTTTGGGTCAGGCGCTCTGATTCCTCTTTGGAGAAAAACACTCTCGGATACATATGCTCAGCTTTCATATCCGGCACATAGATCTTCTTCAAAATATCAATGCGATAGGCCGCATCGTCCGGCATCGTCGTTACCTTACCGTAATAGGAATCGAGAATAGCTAACGGTCCGCCAGCGCTCGTTTTGACGCGCAGCTCGTTCGGTGAAGCACCGTTCAGCGGCAAGTGCTTCAGCATTTTAGTAGCTTCGTCCATTTCAAAAATATTCTGCTGCGTTTCGTCGCCATAAGTTCCCCAATTGTTCTGTACAGACTGGGACGGATCATACATTGCGTCTATCCATTTAATCGTCGCTTCGATGTTCTTGTTATCGGCTGTGATCACCATTCTGCCGCGGTCAAATCCCATACCGTTCGCACGGGCTACATTCTTCCAGCCGTTCGGCCCTTCCAGTGCCGGCATCGGTTCAAACGGACTGTCCATGCCGCTCACATTCGCCTTGTCCCAAGTGAAGTACAAACCGTAGCGATCATCTTTTGCTTTGGCTATAAATTTGTTCCAGTCTTGGGTTATGAATTCCGGATCGATCAGACCCGCTGCGTACAGTTCCTGAAAGTACTTCATGCCTTCCTTATAGCCCGGCGCCAATACAGCATTGTTCACCTTGCCGTCATTGTCGACCAGCGTTAGATCCCCGTTAAAGCCAGATCCAAAGGAACCGAGAAGGAAGCTTAAATCCTCGTTGCCCCCGTCATCATTAATAAAAGAAATCGGAATCTCGTCGGCTTTGCCATTTCCATTCGGATCCTTCGTTTTGAACGCGATCAACACTTGTTTCAGTTCTTCCGTCGTCTTTGGCATTTGCAGGCCAAGCTTATCCAGCCATGCCTTGTTAATCCACGGAATATTGTTGACAGAGTGAATGCTCTCCTTGCCTTCACCAAGCTCCTCAATCCAAGGGAATGCGAGGATGTGCCCGTCCGGTGAAGTCATCATACCTTTGTATTGGGGTGCTTGCTCCAGCACCTTACTGAGGTTCGGCATTTTCTCAGGCGTAATGTATTCCTCGACAGGAATGATTGTGCCATCATCGGACAACTTCAACAAATCGAAATCACTCAGGCCGGCGTTGAAAAGCGCATCCGGAAGCTCACCTGTGGCCAAAGCCAGATTCCGCTTCTCGACGTAAACATCTTCCGAATAGACTTTCCAGTCAATATGAATGCCGGTCTTTTCTTCCAGGCGTTTGAAGATCAGCTTATCATTCGGGTCTTGAGGAGCAAGCGGTGAGTTCGGCGTCATGAAGGTTAGGGATTGATCACCGGAATTATCCTTTTCTTTGTCGCTTCCTTTATCGCTGCTGCATCCCGTAATTGCCATGGCAGCCGCCAGGGAAATAATGGATACTGTTTTCTTAATATGTTTCATACTAATTCTCCCCTTTTAATGTCTTCATTTAAATAACTGTAGGCTCTCTACTTGAGGGAACCGACCATGACACCTTTTTCGAAGTATTTCTGGAAGAAAGGATACATTACAAGAAGCGGAAGACTGGAGACTACGATCGCTGCATATTTCATCAATTCAGACAATCGCGCTAACTCAGCCTGTTCCTTAATAGAAGAGACAATATTCGGATCAACCTTGTTCAGAATCAGAATACGCCGAAGTACGAGCTGCAGCGGATATTTATCTTGATTCTCCAAGTAGATCAGGGATTGAAAGAAATCATTCCAGTGACCAACGAAGGCATATAACGCAAGGACAAACACGATAGGCTTGGAAAGCGGTATGATAATGCTAAAGAAGATTGTGAAATCCGAAGCACCGTCAATCTTAGCCGCTTCGTTCATTTCCTTTGGCAAGCCCCGGAAGAACGTCCGGGCCAGAATAATGTTCCAGACGCTCACTGCACCCGGGATCACGAGCGCCCAGATGGTATCAAGCATGCCTAGACTCTTCACCACGAGATAAGTCGGGATCAGACCACCGCCAAAGAACATGGTGATAATGAAAAGCGTCATAATAACTTTTCTTCCGACGAAGTCGTCGAGCGACAATGGATATCCTGCAAAGACGCAGACAGAAACCGTTATCACTGTGAAAACGAAGGAATACAGCAATGCGTTCAGAAATCCACCAATGATTTTGTCATCCGATAAAATCATTCTATATCCCTCAAGGCTATAATCTGAGAAGTCGAAGGATAACCCCTTATTCAGAAGTGCCGTCGGTTCCATGAACGAAGCCACGACCATATAAATCAGCGGACCAATAATCGCTACAACGAGGAGAACTAGCAGGGTGAAGATAACACCGAGCACGATCCGGTCCATCTTGGTTGGTTTAATACTGTCCATGATGATCTCCTTTCCTATACAATTCCATCGCCATCGTTAACCCGTTTCACGATAAAATTCACCGTAAACAGCATAATGAGGTTAATGACAGTGTTAAACAATTCCACGGCAGCGGAGAACGAATAGTTCGCCTGCTGGAAGCCGATCCGATAGACATAAGTACTGATGACATCCGATTTCTCCATGTTCATTTCGTTCCACATCAGAATGGCTTTGTCACCGCCGCCGGCCATAATGCCACCTGCCGCGAGAATGATCATAATCGCAATAACCGGCCTGATGGTGGGTATATCGATATGCCGTATACGCTGAAGCAGGCTTGCACCGTCAAGTGTCGCCGCATTGTGCAGCTCCGGATCAACATTGGCCAATGCAGCCACATATATAATGGACGACCATCCAGCCCCCTGCCAGATTCCGGAGAGGATATACATCGGACGGAAATATTCCGGTTCTGACATAAACGAGAGCGGCATCCCGCCAAAGGCCACAACTAATTTATTGACCGGGCCTGTTGGAGAGAATAAGACAAAGAGCATACCCACGACAACAACAACAGAAATGAAATTCGGCGCATATAGGAACAATTGAATGTTCTTTTTCATCGCGGCCTTGCGCACCTGATTCAACATTAATGCCAGAATAATCGGCACCGGGAATCCCAGCAAAAGACCGTAAATGTTCAACTGAAGGGTATTGGATAACAATTGCTCAAAATTGGGTGCATTAAAGAATCGTTCGAAGTGATGAAACCCAACCCAGTCACTCCCCAAAATACCTTTGCGAAAGCTGTAGTCTTTAAAAGCGATCAGAACACCATACATAGGGAGATATTTAAAAATAATAGTCAATACGACTGCCGGAAGGACAAAAAGGTAAAGCCAATAGTTGTTCTTGATATACCTGAGTTTCTCCATAAGTCCTATGCGATTCCGGGCTTCCGGTCTTTTATTTTGTGTAATTCCAGAAGTTTGTTGCAAGGTCTCCTCCCCCTCAATACTCATTTGCAAAACATAATTGTGATTTTGGATACTTTTCGCGCGAAAGTAAGTGCTTCCATAAGTCACTGTCAACGGCTTAGCAAATTTAATTTACAACATCACGATTACTTCGTCAAGACTTTTTATGACTATAAAAGTAAACATATGCACACAATAAAAACACCATTTCATTTTAATAACGTAAAATTCATTGGTTTTTCTGCTTTAAATAACGAAATATTAGTTTTTTATTATGAAAAATCCATAACTAAGTGAATGCACACCGTACATTTTACTTGTGCATTTGTTTACTATTGCACAAAATGTAAACCTTATTAATCTTTCTTTTTACTTTTTATCCAATTGTTCATTTGTAACAATTAAGTTGACAATTACATTAATTTATACTACGATTATTTTGGTCGAGAACGCATTACTTCTGCTAAAGGAGCCATTATCTTTGAACAAAGAAAAAGTAACCATTCAAGATATAGCCGATTCGCTTGGACTTTCTAGGAATACCGTATCCAAAGCATTAAATAATAATCCCTCTATACCGGATGAGACACGCAACAAAGTGGTTAGGAAAGCTATTGATATGAATTACAAGCAGTTCGCCTTGTTCGAACAAGAAGGCACTCCTGCCAAAAAAACCGGCAATATCGCCCTGCTTACTGCAAATATGCCGAACAATTCACATTTTGGCACATCATTGCTAAGCGGCCTCGAACAAAAAATCAGCTCCGAAGGCTTCAATTTGTCGATACATATCGTTCGGGAGAATGAACTCGATTCGTCGGCTCTTCCTGTCAATTTCGACAAAAGTAAAGTAGATGGCATTGTCTGTATCGAATTGTTCGACAAGAGCTACTCGGAGTTTATTACATCATTCGGGATCCCGACATTATTCATTGACGCTTCAGCAGAACTGACGTTTTCTGAGATGAAGGCAGATATACTGCTGATGGAGAACATTCACAGTACTTTCAGTCTAACGAAGAAGCTCATTGATGAAGGAATTACGGAGATCGGGTTTATCGGCGATTCCCGCCATTGCATGAGCTTCAACGAGCGTTGGGACGGGTTCACCAAGGCCATGTATACCGCCCGGATTGATCTTGATGAATCCTTCTGCATTCTCGAAGACGACCGGCATATCGCTGACTATAAGTGGCTTAAGCAGCGACTAGCAAGCATGACTAATCTTCCACCCGCGTTCGTATGCGCCAATGACTACATCGCGATTAATGCCATTCGTATCTTAAAGGACCTGAATATTCAAATTCCTGGTGAGGTCAGGGTCTGCGGATTCGATAATTCCCCGGAGTCGCGAATCGTCGAACCCCACTTGACCACCGTTCATATCCACCGATCCGAAATGGGCTTTCTTGCGGCCGAGATGCTTCTTTCCAAAATCGAAAATCCCGGCAGACCTCCACTGGTTACGCATGTTAAGACGATGCCGGTTTTCCGTCAATCGACGGGTCATGTGGAGTAGACAGTATGGTGATGTGAGACAACTCAGCTGATGCTGACATCGGAACCCCTGCGCTGATGGCTGATCATCCACTGAAAAACCAGCTTTTCGTGGTAAAAACAAGTACATGTATCAAAAAGAGGACGGCTTATTCTGAATTCACAGAATAAGCCGTCCTCTTTATCTTGGGATTTATAGATATCACAGTGCATACTGATTTATCAGTAGAGTGTCGAGAAATTGCCTATGAAGATCCTGATGATTCGGATGGTGACAAAGGTGAGCATGGACTAATGGCTTTACTTGTATTATCCCATGAGCCTTTTGAATATAAAGGAATAAAGATTTCGCCATGCGCAAGCATCCTAGCTACAAGAATGGCTTGGACCCTCTCTTGGTTGGACTTGCACTAACTAGATAATGCGAGCCTCTGGGCACGCCTCCAAAATAAAGAGCTGTCCCAAGCAGCCATTTCATGGCTTTTGGGACAGCCCCTTTTTTATAGGAACTAAGCATTGAAGCTTGTATCTACTCCAGCTGAATTTCATTGTTATTTACCAAAGCTGCTTTTTTTGCCGATGCGCATCGGTGAGCCGCTAATTCAGGCGGTTCACCGCATGATTCGGCACGGCAAAGGCGACTATCGTCCCTTGACCCGGATCACTCTGAATGTGTAACCCCTTCCCATATAATTGTTTCAACCGTTGATTAATATTGAATAAACCCACTCCCTGCCTTTGGTTCGAACGTTTGTCGAATAGTTGTTGCAGCGTTTTTGTATCCATTCCCACGCCGTTATCGGCAACGGTTACTTCTGTACGATCCTCATATTCAGTGATGTGAATATGAATCATTCCGCCCGACGAACGACTCATGATGCCGTGCCGCACTGCGTTTTCAACAAGCGGTTGAATGGAAAGTGGGGGAAGCCTTAGTTCCATGTTCGCTTCGACTTCCCAAACCGTATTCAGCCTGCCTTCGAAACGTTCATTCTCGATATATAAGTAAGAACGTACGAGTGCAAGCTCCTGTCCAAGCGGAACAAGCAGCTCGGAATTTTGAAAGTTGAAACTGGCCCGTAGATAATTGCCGAACTCGTCGAGCAGCAGGCGCATCCTGTTCAGATTGACGTCGCTAAGCGCAGCTATTGCATTGAGGGCGTTGAATAAAAAGTGCGGTTGTATTTGCGCCTGCAGCCATGCCGCTTCCATACGCAGGCGTTCGCGCACGGAACGGTTCAAATCCGTTAATGCCCGTACCCGAACCTTTAACTCCATTGCATCCGCAGGCTTCACAATGTAATCGTTAGCCCCTGCCAAAAAACCGGCGGCGATATCCTCAGGCTTGTTGCGAGCGGTCAGAAGCAGAATGGGCAGTTCCGAGCTCGAATAGCGCTCTCGAATCGCTCTCGTTAACTCGTACCCTGACATGTGAGGCATCATGACGTCAGTAATAACAAGATCCCATACTCTCGTGCTCAGATGAGACAAGGCATCATTTCCGCTCGTAACCGAAATGATGTCGAAAGATTCCCCAGCCAGAATGTTCTCCAGTATTTTCAAGTTGAGCGGATCATCGTCCACAGCCAATACCGAAGGACGCACCGATCTCTCCACAACGGCAGAATCGTCATCCATACCGTAACGGATGTTCATGTCGGCAGCGGCGGCGGTTTCCGCATAGACAGGCGGCAGGCCGGCTGCAAAATCCGCTTCCCGTTGAACGGGCGAATCGGACAGCGCCAAAGCAAAGGTGAATACCGAACCTTGGGCAGAGGCAGATGTCACTTCCAACGTTTCGCCGTGCAGCTCTACTAACTGCTTGCAAATGCCGAGGCCCAGTCCGATGCCACCCCCGGGCGACGCCGTAATGCCAGAGTCACCTTGCTCGTAAGGGTTGAAGATTCTTTGCAGCATTTCCTCGTCCATGCCGACACCCGTATCCGCAACGCTAATGTACGCCTTCCCGTCTTGTGCGACCACCCGGATGGCGACAGTTCCCTCGTTGGTAAATTTGATTGCATTGTGAACGAGATTAAACAAAATTTGAATGAGCCGCTTTTCGTCTGCCATCACAGGAGGAAACTCGTTCGGAATCTCATTAACCAGCCGAATCGGTTTACTAACAGTCATGAAGCGAAGCATGTCGAATACGCCGGAAGCGACCGCCTGCACCTGAACGGTCTGCACATGCAGGCGGATGTTCCCCTCCTTGAGACGAGTCAAATCAAGCAGGTCATTTAACATAAACGACATGCGCCGGCCGACTGTTATCACCAGCTCCAAATTTTGGACACTCTCACCGCTCAACGAATGTTTTTCGCTGTCAAGGACGGTTTGCGCCATATGCAGCATTCCGTGCAGGGGATTTCGCAATTCATGGGATGTGTTCGCCAGAAAATCGTCCTTCTGCTTGTCTGCCACTCTTAACTGCTCATTTAGTTTGGCGTTTTCTTGGGAATTACGGAAGTACTGCTTAAACCAGTAAGCGGAAAAACTGATGATGGCCACCAGCACGTCAAACGGGAAATAAATGTTTATTACTTCCAAGTGAGCATTAATTAGTCCCCATGCGGAGCTGGATAATATACTCATGGTGGCAAGCAGCAGGAAGGGGGCACCTGGCTGATTTCTGGCTATAAGTTTGCCAATCAGATAGATAACCCAGGCCATTGGAAACCAATAAAGCAGCCTGAATAATTTAAATTCGATTAAATAGTAAATGAGCGGAGGCGGCATGACCAACACAAATCCTGAATACAAAGCCAGAACAATGGCGTACGTACGGAACAAAACCGTGTTTGTACGGAGCTTGACAAATATTCTGGTAATCAGCAGGAAAAAAAAGGGGACCAACGTGTACGAGAGCATCTTAATTTTCAGTGCCCATGCATAGTTGATGAAAGGCATACCTACCAGCAGCAGGCTGTCGTTATCAGACACAATTGTAAGCCCGGCGGTCAAAAGCAGCATGAAAAAGGCAAGCAACCCTTTTTGCCAACTGAACAGGTATAGCATCACGGCGTACAAGCCAAGAAACATCAGTAACACGAAGGTCACAATCTGAAAGCCAATGGAGATCCATCGTTCAGTATTGATGGCCGTATCCGCCCCGAATCGGATGGCTCTGACAATGCCGCCATTAAACGGATTATCAAAATTGGCCACGCGTACAAGCAGCTCGATCTCATTCACCCCGTTTGCCTTATAAAGCGGGGTATAAGAAATCCGGCGGGGCTTATATGTATTCGCTTGCTCAGCCGGTTGGCCGACTCCTGCTATCTGACCATTGAATTCAACAACGGAAGAGGCTTGAATTTCCTGAATCCAGAATTTGAAGGACTGTTGCGGCAAAGGGTCAATCAGAATGCGCAGCCGGTACGTACCGTAACCGAACGACGACTTTGAGCCTGCCGGTAAAGCACTTCGCCAATCTCCCGGAACCATGATATTACGCTTGTCCAGAGATATCCAATCCTTGTTTTCATGCGTGACGAATGCTTCCGGATAAAAATCCCACTCGCCATTCAGTGTAATGGAACGGGAGCTCGCGAAGTCCCAGCCGCGCAGATCGAGCACGCCTTGAACCGCACGAGGATGTTCAGGCGTAAGAAAAAACCCGGACCAAATCCACCGGACACCGAGAAGTATCGAGAGAAACAGGATGAACATCACAGCATACTTCAGGGCGGTTTTGTTTTTTATCCAAATCATACAGGGCTCACTCCCAACGTTTCGCCGTTCAGTTCTGCCAAATGCTTGAACATGCTAAGCACACATCCGGCAGCTTTCATAATTCGACAAGAACAGCGGGAATCCCTTGTTTCATAAATCGGGGGATTGGCACATTAGCCTGAGTTGTGAGACACAAAAAAAGAGGAGGCTGTCAGCCCCCTCTTAATCCTTAATACTAGTCGATCAACTTCGTAGCTTTCAGCAATCTTTCAACCATAGCCGTTGTTTCCGCCCGCGTCATGGCCGCCTTCGGGTTCAACTGCTGTCCGCCGGTCCCTTGCAGGATACCAGCCTTAATCAGTTGGGCTGCGGACTCCCGGGCATACCCGGAGATTTGGTCCATATCGCTGTAAGGAGCCAGAATCTGATTGATTTGTAGTGCGCTCAGCGCCTCTTGCGGCTGAACGATATGCAGGGAGCGGGCGATCATAGCGATGCCTTGCTCTCTTGTAATCTGTTCGCTGCCGTGGAACCCACCGTCTGCAAAGCCTTTGATAATGCCGAACTGGCTGGCAATTGTTACGGCATCGTGGTACCAAATCAACGGTGTTATGTCATTATACGGCGTACCCACTACACCTTGGCGCATTAAGCCCAGTCCACTTGCCACAATCGTGGCAAATTCCGAACGGTCAATACTGCGATTCGGGGAGAAGGTATTGTTGCCTGTACCTTCAAGCTGCAGTCTGGCTGCAATATTGTTGATGCTCGCTTGTGCCCAGTGGCTCTTCACGTCATCGAAATTTTGCGGATTCCAGATGACCGAGTAGCTGCCCTGGCTGCGCAGGTCGTTGATCATTGCAAAGTAACGGTTGTTGATTTTCGTTACGACTGTCGGCACATGGAACACGGTACCGTCCGGATTAACAATGACGCCAGTCGTAATTTTGTTCGGATCAATGCCTTCAGGCAATGCGATATAGCGGGGCGCGTAGCCCGTCAGTTGATCTGGCTTGACGGTTTGACCTTGGTAAGTGAAATTAAGCGACAGATCGACCGGATCAACGAGCAGATCGTAGCCGCCTTTGGTTGCCTGAGCTTTCGCTGCGGCTTTCAATGCGTCAGACGATTTCTTGATATCAATATCGACTGCAATTTCGCCAAGCGGCGCACCGTTCCATTGTTTAATGATTGAACCCAGATCCATTTGTTTACTTGGAATCGGATAAATAGCAAGCTGGTTCTCGATATTCAGCGTGGAGCCGGTATCGGACAACTGCTTCAGGGTTGCTGCGGTCAAACCTGCAACCTTGACCTCACCGTCGCCAGGCACAAGCACATTCAATTGCTGTCCGTTGCCTGTAGAGAGAATAGCTGATAGTTTATCTTGATCAATCACAACGGTCGTTACGTTGTTTGCCGTTGTGCCAGTTGCGAAGCCACTGTCCTCATTGTTTACGGTTGTTTTCACGCCCGGTGCCGGAGCAGGCGTAGCTGAAGGTGCAGGCGTAGCTGAAGGTGCAGGACCTCCGTTCGTGCCGGAGCCACCACTAGGGGCGCGCGTCACCGTTATGATATACGTCTGCGTGGTGCCGTCCTGCGCCGCTACGACCACCTTGATCGTGTTGATGCCAACGCTGAGCGGCAATGAATCGGAAGCGACGCCACTTGTCAAGTTAATCGGACCTTGTACCAATATGCCTTCGCTATTGTACACGCTCGCTGTCACCGTAGAATAAACAGCATCATATACCGTTGCCGTCACTGTCGTGTCGCTCACGCTGTTCGGCACACTTGTCGTATAGTTTGTGGTGTCTGCCGCAAATGCCGGGCTCAACGTGCTGCTAGACAGCTTCAAATCTTCCAAGCCCGCGTTGTTAGCTACTGTACGAATCACTGTTCCTGTGCTGATAGCAGACGCCAACTGCGTCGCTGTCGCTTTCACACGGGTTACAATTGTATAGTCCGTTCCTGGCATGAGCCCGGTGAACGTCGAACTATCTTGCCACGTCACTCCGCCGTCGATGCTGTATTCCTGACCAGTGACGGCTTGCATTGTAATGCTCGTTACTGTTTTGCTAACTTCTACCGGTGCTGCCGGAGCCTCGTCGCCGTCCGCTGCCGCTACCGCCCCCGTTGCCGCGCTCGTCACGCTTCCAGTCGCATGCGTATCGTCAGCGGTTACCATCACGGTGATCCCTGCGCCGAAGTCTTCAGCGGTTAACGTGTAGCTTGAACCCGTCGCATTCGTGATAGCGACTCCGTTCCGGTACCATTGGTAAGTCGGCACATTGGCTGACGTGTCAGGCGAATAAGTGATTCCCGATAAGTCCGCAGTCAACGTTTCACCAACTTTGGCGACACCGCTGATTCCCACGCTGCCTCCCAGCTCCGAAATCCCAATATTTTTTGTGGCAGTGATATTGTTGCTAATGACACCGGAATTATATTCGACAATAACTCCCGGATCAAAATATCCGCTGCTGCTGCCGTGTGTATTATTTACAGCTAAGTAACCTATTTTATTACTGGTCGTGTCTAGCAGAAGTGTAAGATGGTCATACGCTCCATTAGCCACAAACTCTTTCGATGTATCAAGACCTGTTGACTGGCTGTTAGATACATATCTTGTAGCGCTATAACTAGAAGTGTTCCAATTAGGTGCTGTAGTTTTAGTAGCGCCTATAAAGGTTAGAAAGTTCCAATTCCCTCCAAAGAGAGTTTTAAATTCTTTAAACATACTAGCAATCGCAAAAACATCTTGAGGATTATTTGCGTTTGGTTCTACAAGATGTCCGTTATTATTTGTTGCAATCGTCACAGCATCTTTAAAAGTCAGGGTAGCAGCCTGTCTCTGCACATATACAAAATGGCGGCCATTATAGGTACGCACAGATGTCTTCCCATCGGTCAATGGTGCCCCTGGCGCTACATTTACTGTTACGCTCTGGGTTTGCCCCACAGCTTTTGTAAATGTCAAGTTTTGAATAACAGTCCGAATATCTTCATACGTATTCCCATTTGAAAAATTGAACACTCTATTTACAGATGTAGATTTGTCAGTCACAATGCCGCTGATTTTTATGCCATTAATCAACTCGGTGATACCACTTGGAATAGCTCCGACAGTAATAGAGCCATTATTTACTGCCACAGTAAAGTATCCGCCTGCTCCATTCAGGGCACCTGTGCTTCCAAAAGTAGCATTGGACAGCTGATAGGTGGTTTCGGTTACACTAACAGGAGTACCAAGATCAATTGTAGATGTTGCAGCGGCTTTTACTTCTAATGGATGAAAAGGCATCATCGTCAATACCATAGCAATTGTAATTAGAACCGATAACATTCTTCGATTTTTTAATTTCATATTTTGTGTATACCTGCTAACGAAAGCCTATAGAAAATCTATAATTGCAGATTTCTTTCAGTTAAGCAGGGTTCTCCTTTCTTCTTGACAAAGTTTGTCTATCCCTTCTAACTCGGGCGCTTCTGCACACGCTGGAGTACAACAACCGTTCTTTTTTCTATTCCGCTTATACTCCCCCCTGCCCAAAGAGGCTTCAAGCCCCTTGATCCTATATCTTGATATAATCTACTTTCTTTCGACAGGTGTGATCATAACAAAAGGATCTTTACAGAATCTCTACAACTGCTTTGCATGCTGTTTTCGCTCAACGGCTGCTCGGACAGTTCTAATCATCCATTGTCAAAATTCCGATAATATTGGTGCAACAGGTCGAATCTTGCCAAAAAAACAATGCATACATGTTATGGAGTGTGAAATACATGAAGATCATGCTGGTGGATGACGAAGCGCTGGTGTTAAACCAGATTCGGCGGATGCTATCGGGATATCCCGGTATTTCGGTAGTCGGCTCGTTCGGGAATGCGCGCGAGGCTATTATGCGAATGCCGGAACTTCAGCCGGATGTCGTATTTTTCGATATTCACTTGCCGGAAATATCGGGAATCAAAGCGGTAGAGCTGGCTCACGAGGCTTGTCCGGAAGCTGATATTGTATTTATAACGGCATATAGCGAGTATGCTGTCCAAGCTTTTACGCTGAATGCGGTCGATTATTTGCTTAAACCGTTGCATCAAGCACGTTTGGATCAAACGATACAGCGGCTGATGCAAAAAAGAATGCATAAGGAAGATGTGCGCTCAACAGCGCCTTCCCGCATTCTGTGTTTTCGGTCTCTCCGTTTTCAGAGCAGCGGCGGGTCTCCGGAAATACCGAAATGGCGCACGGCAAAAACGCAGGCTCTGTTTGCTTACCTGCTGCACCAACGCGGCAATATCGTCCTCAAGGAGACACTTTTGGAACTGCTGTGGCCGGAGCTTGATGTGAAGCAGGCGGCGAATCAATTGTACACATCGATTTATCACATTAGAAAGTGCTTGAAGCAAATGGGCATCGATGCTCCCATTCAAAATACTACGATTCAAGAAGGCTACATACTCGACACAAGCCGCATTCGGATTGACGTGGATGAATGGGAAAACGGCCTGCGGCAGTTGAGCGGCGTAAATTTGACCGATAGTCATTCCGAGCTGCGGCGGTTGATTTCGCTTTATGAAGGGGACTATTTACCGGAAATTGGTTATGGGTGGGTGGAGGACGAACGTGAAAGACTACGGAAGCTATGGTATCAGAATGCCCGTTCATTAGCCCGATTCTATGAGAAAGCCATAATGCAGGAGGAAGCGCTGGCGATGTATGAGCGGATTCAGGAGGTCGAACCGTATAACGAAGAAGATGGACTTGCGCTGATAAAGCTGTATACGGCAAGCGGAAGGCACCAAGAAGCGGAGAGGCACTACCATAAGCTGGATCATCTGTTTTCAAACGAACTGCGGATCGGCTTGACCGATAAGCTGGTAGACTGGTTCGGACAAGCGAGAAAGAAATTACCCACCGCATACAGGAATTGAGGCAACCATTAAACCGCCCATCAATTGCGGGCTTCATCCAATCCGTTAAAGACTGCGGCTGCAACAAAATCCCCTCCTAAGGTAAATTGTTGTTGATGTCACCTTGGGGAGGGGGATGCGGATTGACAATGACCAATGGAATACCGTGCTGGAATTGTTCTTTGGCGAAACGTTACCCAGTATATAGAAGGTGCTTTTTCATTTAAACCTCAAATTAATTCATTACAGGACAATTTACATTGAAAAGTATCACAAAGCTTAAATAACGTCTCCAGCTTAATTGTCTCTAATTGGGTTCCTCTGTACAGCTTATTGATGGAATTTCGGCTTAGTCCTGATTTCTCCATTAATTCGCCCTCCAGCTATTATGTACAAATTTCATCACATGGTTAATTCGATCTTTTATTTACAATATCCTTTTTCTAACCGGGGTACAAAAAAAGGGCTCATTCAACTGAATGTGCCCTTTCATTGTTACTATGGATGCCGAGGACGGGGGTCGAACCCGTACGGTACTCACGTACCGCAGGATTTTAAGTCCTGTGCGTCTGCCTGTTCCGCCACCCCGGCATGTTGTGTGCGTGGTTAACGCGACAAGAAATATAATATCACGTATTATGGGGATACGCAATAAATAATTGCCATTAAATTTTCCTGTATACAGACAAACAGCCCGATCAGCCGAAACTGATGCGGGCCCTTTGCAGTTACTAACCCCGTCTAGTGGCGTTCGCGCTCGCCGCTTCTGCTGCGCATACCGACCAGCCCCAGAAGTCCGAGCAGGCCGAGCCAGCCCCAGTTAGAGCCGTTATCGTTATCGCCTGTGGTGCTCTGTGCCCGGTAGATGCCGGTTGGTGTAGTGTTGTTCAGCGGGGAGACGGGGCTGTTGTCTCCGGTACGGATTTTATCCCTCATGATCGTCTCGTTCTTGTGCATGGTGCCTGTCGTCTGATTCATCATGGTATTGCCCCGGCCGTTCATCATTTGTGTGCTCCGGCCATCCATGTCCCCCATGTTGCCCATAGTGCCCATTCGGGTATCCGATGTTGTGCTGTGGGTAACGGGTGCTGTTCCGCCCATTCCTGTCGTGCCAGCCGCAGCAGATGTGTAACCGGCTCCGAGCAGACTCATGGATAATACTGTGCCGCATGCAAGGCTTGTAATCAGCTTGTTCAAGATGGTATGCCTCCTCTGTGGTTGTGGTTTATCGCTAATAATTTCCCCACACGGCACATCATCTATGCAACGCAGATTATTCCTTTATGATGTTCACGGTCTTGCTGAGCGCATCATAGGTCACTTTGGCTCCAAGCGCTTCGGCAATGGCACGTACCGGAGCATATGTGGTGACGCTGTCCAGCACGCCGGTCGTGAGCTTCTGTCCGTTCAATGTGATATTTACTTTAACCTCGGTATTCACCTCTGGGTCACCTCCGTTAATCCGGCTTAATGCGTCCTTCACCTGCTGAACGGTGGGGTGCTTACCCGCCCGAAGCTCAGCAGTGGTTAGTCCGAAGGTCATCTGCAGATGAGAGTAGTCCTTGAAGGAACTCCAGTCCCCGCCCCACTCGAAACCAAGCTTCTTCGCCTCCTGTGCAACCTCCTGCCAGTCCGCTACCTTATCCCCGTCTCCGTCACGTTTCATATCCCAGGATACGCTTTTGCCATCCGGCAGCAGCAGTGCGAAATCAATTGCCAGCCCGTAATTGTGATAGCTGTTCCCGCCCTTGGCATTGGTTACAATAGCGCCTTTCTTCGTTCTTCCCTGCGCGTATAGCGCATTCTGCTCGGCAATGGTACGCATTCCCTGGGTAATGAGGATCGGAATCCCTCTGGCATAACTCCGCCGGATGAGCTCTGTAGCACCCGCCAGCAGCACCGGATGCAGATTGCCCAGCCACCCTGCCGATTTACTCTTCACTTGATCCAAAGTCAGCATATACTCACCCCCTGGTATAGTAAATGCCCGCTTGTACAATGTTGCATGTACACTTTCACCCCTGCATCCGCCCAAGTTTGCCAGGCTCCCAGAAGCATACGAAATAAGCCCCCAGGCATTCCTGAGGGTTTTAATGAGGCTTGAATGAGGCTTGATCCAGCTTAGCGTAAACAGGAGCCAACAAGGATGAATTGCTGCCCCACAGGCCACACTAACATGGAGTACCGTTAATCCTTAACCCCGCATGGAAAGGTGGACAACCATGGATATTCACAGTGACAGCTATAAGGTAGCCGCACTTAGCGATCAGGAGGATGTTGTTGAGGTGATCCGCGAGGCCGAGTCGGCCATCGCCCGTATGACCGGGAATCCCGGAGTCACGCTGATTGCTTATGAAAAGACAGAAGCCGCCCGGAGAAATTAACCGCTCCGTCCGCTCCGGCCAGCTTCGCCTGCACCCTCAGACGATATAGGCGTCCACAATATCATCCACGTTCAGCCACTTCCATTCCTCCGCCCACTGCAGCTTGATTTCGCGCGAGTGGGTGTGAATGGAGGTTACAAATCCGCTAAGCAGCTTGTGCTCAAGAGGGTCAAACAACACTACCGTTACCCGTACATGACTCCGCAGCGACAAAGCCAGCGTATGCTCAATCTCCTCCAGCTTGTGCTCATCCGGAACCGGCCTGACGCTCTGCCACGTCTCCCGTTCACCTCTACTGATTACGCGCATCTGCTCCGGCAGTACTGTCCGGTTGCTGTCCCACAGGTTATTGCCCTCCAGCTTTTTGCCCATTGCCGCTCCCCCAATCTATGGTCTGTATACAATACCGCAATACGTCGTCCGCTCATCTACCGAACGTATGTTTGTATTATATCCGTGATCCGGCTTTTTAAGCAAGCAGAAATATATGTAAGCACCAAGACCTGGAAGGAACCATACCGGGCTCCGCCGGCACAACAAAATAACCCCACAGCAGTGGGGCTAGCTTGAATTCATTCTGGTAATTACTCAGGCACTAAACGGGGATGAATACTTTTTAATTGGCCGTGTTTCCTGCCGTGCTCTCTGTCGTTGCAGCTCCCGTATCCGTCTTCGCAGCCGCGTCCGCTTCTGACGGGTCCACAATTAGACCTTCTGTGCTCTCTTCCGGGTCAATCAGCCCGGCGGCCGCTCTGGCTTCATTCAGCTTGGAGATGCCGTACAGCATCGCTACATCCGCCTGCTGGTTCATTGCATTGAATTCCTCGGCAGTTACATCGGGAGAAACCGCGCTTTTGGAGGCCTGCTCTTTAATGGAATAGGCACTTTTAAAAGCAATAATTGAATCTCTGAGCAGCGTCTGGATCGTGTCCGGCAGGCTCTTGGAAATCTTCACATCACTCACCTGATCGGCAATATCGGAGGCTGTATCCTGGAACTCGTCCACGGCCTTCTGCAGCTCCTTCTCGGTTGCCTCTCCTGTTGAATAAGAAGTTAAGGTGGTGTTGAAATTTTCCAGCGAAGATTTACCCATTTCATCGAATTTTGACATTTCATTGTAGAAGCTCTGAACTGTATCCTGCACTACTTCCTGCGAAGCAGGTTCTGCGCTGTCATTGCTGCAGGCACTTAGGACTACAACCATCATAAGTAATCCTGCAAATAAAAATCGTCTCATATTTATATCCCTCCACTTAACAGAATAATATCGAATTTTGTTAAGTGCAAATGAAATTAATGTAAAATCGGCCGGGATGAAACATTTTCCTGAGATAAAGCGTATTCACAGAAAGAAACACAAGAAGAACCCGGTAGTGACTGGGAATTCTTGTTATACTATAATCAAATTATCCGTTATACGAGAGGAAGATATGTTATGCCTTATTGCACAGCCTGTGGTGCGGAATATAAGCAAGGTGCCAAATTCTGCGGAGAATGCGGAGCAGGTACAGAGGATAATAACGCTCCGGCAGCAGCACGCCGTCCGGCGGCAGGCCGGGTCTCCGGAACAAGCACAGAAACCGAGCTGTGGCAGGGTAAGCCTGCGGGCATATCCGACCGGCTCAAGGGGCTTATTGGACTCAATACCACCAGATACACGATTACAACCCAGCGGATTATGGTGAAGAGCGGACTGATCGGCAAGGATGTCGAAGAAATCGAGCTGCTGCGGGTCAATGATTTTTCCGTCACGCAGTCGATTCCTGATCGTATTCTAGGCATTGGAACGCTTACTATCCTCTCGGATGACGCCTCGTCGCCGCAGCTTCCTTTCCGCAAAATCCGCAAGGTTCAGACCGTAAAAGACGTGCTGCGACAAGCCGTCCGCAACGAAAAAGTCGCCAACAACATCAGCTACCGCGAACAAATCTGACCTAAGACCTTACTGTTAAGGAAGATACAAAGCCCCTGCCGGAATTACGCCTTTGACCTGGCTGGGGCTCTCCCACATCAGCACGGCCCGCGCATCCCCCTGGTTCTCGTAATACTCCACCTTCAGCTCATGCAGCTTACCCGCAATCAGCTTCACACTGCCTTGCCGTTCCTGCCCGCTCTGCTTCATCCAGCTGTCAATAATCAGCTTGCCGTCGATCCACACCCGGATGCCATCATCCGAAGAAGTATATATGGTGTAAGTCTCACTGTACACCGCACTTAGCCTGCCGCTCCATCTTACCGAGAACAAATCTGCACCAATAGCCGGATCAGGGGCTGCCTGTCTCCAGATGAAGTTGATGTTGGCATCTGTCCGGGTGAGGGCGGGCGTACCGCTGAGCGTAATGTTATTGTAGTACTGGCCATACAAGCCCGGCTTAGGAATGCCGCCCGGTGATGGATCCATTGCTGCCGCCTTTGCTGCATATTCGTCTCTCGTGAACACGAAATTATCCTTCATAAAAGCTTTGATCACCGCATCACTGTTCTTCTCATACAGCAGCTTGCCCCAGGTCATCTGGTAGCTCCATTTGTTCTGGGAACCAGCCAGCAGGGCTGCCGGAGGAAGCTCCCCATTCTCGCCAATGGCGATCAGCTTGCCGCGTCCCAGATCCCAGAGGCTGTCATGATGGCTCCCCTTGAAGTCCGCGTCATAGATATCCAGGGCCAGCACATCTACTCTTCCGCTGCCCGGGTAATATTTCGCAGGTTCGTCACACCACTGGTTTTTCGCATTCGGACTCCACACCCACAGCAGATTATGCAGCTTGTGATATACGGTATACCGCTCGAACATAATCTCCCAGAGGGTGCTGAAGGAAGACTTCTGCCCCCACCAGAACCAACCGCCGTTCATCTCATGGTAAGGTCTCCAGAGCACAGGTACACCGGCATCCTTCAGCTTTTTGAGATACACGGCTACTTTGTCCAGCTCTGCAATCATTGCTGTGTATTGGACGGTTCCCGGAGTAATATATTTGTTGAAATCTGCTTCGCTGAGGCTCATCGAGACATTCGCCCAGGCCGGAGCGGTTCCCGGCAGATTGGCATGATAGCTCATCGTCACGATTCCCCCGGCCTGATGCCAGCGGACCGCACTGTCCGTGACGCCCTGCCGCTGGCTGCTGATTTGCTGCTCCGTCTGGTTACTGATGGGTCCCATTTCATAGCCGTGCAGTCCCGCATAGCTCCCGCCGGTATTCTTCAGCTTCACGCTGAATTCATCCGGGCTCTCCAGATAATCATGCTGTCCGCTGATCACGCCTTGTCCCTGCAGCCAGTATAAGGTGTTCAGCAATTTACGCGCCGGTAGCGCCAGCTCTGCATCTGCAGGACTCATCAGCACACTGCGGAAGGCAGCCTGCCACTGTGCATCGCCTACCAGCCTTGACGCGGAATCCAGCAGATCTCTGAGTACACGCTGTTCCACTTCTTCCACCATCCTTTTCCATCTGTTTGTACATTTTATGGCGAATTATGTAACATCAGAACGGCGGATAGACAAGAATTACGTCTGTTCCAATTCCGCAGTCATACGCTATACTATTGTGAGCGTAGGCTTCCTGCGCCCACCAAACTTAAGCGTATGCTTCCGAAGCGAGTTTTGCCGGAGCTTATCATTGGAAGCTATGCTAACAAAACTTTTAAGGAGCAGATATGAAAGCCAAAAAATTCATCACCAGTCTCATTATTGTTGTTCTGCTCAGCCTGGCTGCTTACTACTTCGAGGAGAACGGTCAGCTTCCGTCCCAGACGCCGTCTTCTGGCCAGTCAGAGGTTGTCCGGCTGGAATTCCCGTCTGACCGTTATCCGGAGACCGCCAGACATATTCAGGAAGCGATTGAGAACGGGGAGTCCCCCATCTGCACGATTGACCGGAATGAAGCCGAAGAGAACCGTAAGGAATCCCTGAAGGGCGTACCCACCAAAAAAGGTTATGACCGCGACGAATGGCCGATGGCGATGTGTGCGGAAGGTGGAGCCGGCGCTGATATTGAATACATAACTCCCAGCGATAACCGCGGAGCTGGAAGCTGGGTCGGCAATCAGCTGGAGGACTTCGCAGACGGTACCCGCGTAGAGTTCATGTTCAAATAGGCAGAATGCCTGAATGCTCCGGCTACCGCTACCGCAAATGATTGCTGATAAGAAACAGATCGCATATTAGCCGCTCTCCTCTCCGTCATATAAGGACATTTGCATGCCTGTTATGCGAACGACAGTTCTTTATGCAATTTCACCCAAATAAAGCGTAAAATAGGGTGGGATATTATTCCATAGACGGAGAGCAGGGAGTGTTCTATATCTGTTATCGGGGGAAAAGGCTGTACGGCCCTATGTCCGAGGCTGAAGCCTTACAGGAATGGTTTGCACTTGCAGGTACAGTCAAGGAGTTGTATATCATTGAAACGGATGAGCATACAAGCAGAATCAAACGCCAGATCGGTCCGGCGGCACGCAAAAAAAAGAAATAGCCCCATCCGGCCTCAGGCCAGACAGGGCAGCACTTGCTTAATAGCGTTCTAGAACAAACAGGCTTTAGTGATAATAACCAGCAGAATGAACAGAACCAGAATCGCACCAGTCGAAGTCCAAGGGCTTACAACCGGAACAATCGGAGGACCCTGATTAACTCCACCGACGTTATTTCCACAACCGCAACCATACTCTGCTCCCATAATTTAATTCCTCCTCTTGAATATTGAATACAGCACAGAATATGTGGAAATCTAACCGGTGGCATGGGCCAATTGGCAAAGAAATGCCATTCACCTAACGGCCAAGCCCTAATCGGTCGATATAAAAGGTGGATGCGCTGCTTCAAAAAATCTTGGAGGAGGAACACAAATGGATATTGCTGCACTATCGGTTGTCATGAACCAGTCGTCTTTATTGCAGGCTGCGGGATTACAGGTCATGAGTATTGCCAAAGATCAGGCACAGACGGATGCCCAGAATATGGTCCAGATGCTGAGTCAGGGCGCACACCCCACCTTGGGAAAAACACTTGATATTCGCGCCTGATTGCTTTATGCTTACATACATAGGAACACCCGTTCCATATCCATTCAGCTGCTGACTATTGAGTGTGCTGATTGCTTAGCCCTTCAGGGCTTTTCTTTTGACCTTTAATACGAACATACGATCTTATATTGAGGTGATTGATTATGCAATCCTATTATCAGATGACTGCGTTGGAGAAATGGACAGAGGATTTATATCAGCGCATCGGTGTCCGCCAGCCGTCCGACATATCCATTGAATACATAGCCGAACGGCTGAATATCTGGATTCATTATCTGGATGTCCGAAGCAAGAGCATTGAGGCCAGCGCAGGAATGTACAGCATGTTTATCGACAACAGGCTCCCTCCCGAACTGCAGCGGCTGGAGTTCCTCCATGAGCTGTGTCATCTGCTCCGCCATGCCGGCAAGCATACTCTTATGCCTGAACAGTTCACGCAGGCGCAGGAGGATGAATCAGAGCGGTTTATTCTCTATGCCGCCATGCCCTATTCCATGATTTCTGCACGGATACTGCCGGAGCTCCGCGAGGATGCCGTGGCTGAGCTTTCCAGTACCTTTCAGGTGCCTGTTGAGCTGGCTCTGCAGCGGATTGACCAGATCCAGCGGAGGATTTTCCAGGGGCAATTGATGGCCGTAATGGAAAGAAACGAAGACAGAAAATTAATCCATAGACATATTCGCTAAGCGCTGCGGGGATAATACCGGCATAGACCTAAGAACAACAGATGTACCTCTATGCATGGTGACATTTCAACCGTAAAGGGGAGCGACATGGAAGCCATAAAAGTCATTCAATTACTGCTGACCCATCCGGATTACAGCGTAGATGCAGTTCATCCCGAAATTCCGGATTTTGTCGGCATTGAGACCATTGAAGTGGACCACGAAACGCAGACCTTCTCCATCTTACTGCAGGAACCCAAGGAGTACGATTAAACCTCCGTGAAGAATAATCAGCATATAGAGAGCTAGCTCAGTCCATAACCTTTCACCCTATAAAAAAGTGACCCCGCCAATATCCGGCAGGGTCTAAGGTTTCTATCAGGGGGTATGTATACACTATACTCACCGTTGCTTAAACCAAACTTAAATCAGGCTGAGCAGGTTCTGATTATGGGCAAAGGGTCAGGGGACTGCAATTTTCAGTTTTCTCTTGTACTACCATATTGTACAATAATGGGAGTAACTGCAATTTAATATCCCCGCGGACGGAGTGATTCTATCACTATCAGCACAATCAAGAAATGGATCGTAGCCGCTCTAGTCTTTCTAAGCCTATTGCGTATTCTTTACTATTTACTATCCAAGGTCGTATTCGAATACATAACGTTCTCAGATCCCTATAATAATATCTTTCAAATGATCGCAATGGGCATCATGCTTATTGTAGCGCTGGTCTGCACTTCTCTGCTGATTAATGACAAGAATAACGACTAGCCGCTGCTGACAAACTGGATAATCCCGATACCCGCCATTGCCAGGAAGATTCCGAGTATTACCGCAAGCATGATCCAGACTACCTTTTTGGTGGACTGCGGGGGCGGATTATAGTTCTCCATCATTGCAATCCGTTTCTCCAGCGCAGCAACCCGCTTCTCTAGTTCAGTTTTGTTATCCTCTGCTTCGCTCATTGCCACTCTATTCCCCCTCCCCTCTTGTTATATATTTTTAATTGTTTCATCATGATTCTGTAACTTATATCTGTGAAGTCAACATCTCCCTGAGGCCTGCCTTCGGAACTTCAGAATTCTACTTTGCTCTTCTGCGCGCTAATAGCCAATCGAACAATAATCCAAACCCCAGCCAGAAGAAGAAGTGAATGCCGTATAGTATAAACTGGAACAGAAGTTCATTGTCCATGGTATAATGCAGATCTGTCAGCTGAGGATTAAGCCATAACAGCAAAGGACTTGTCAAAAAAAGCAGCAGGTTTTTATCATCTTGTCCTGACAGATTAATCATACATACCGCTACAGACAGAATCGGTAACCACAAACCCAATCTCTTCATTAATTTCATCTAAGCCCCTCCATTTACTAAATACTACCATATAATGATAGATGGGGACCATGATATACATCTTGAATCCATAGAGAAACCTCGCCAGAATATTATATCTATTAATAATTCTCCCCGGCATAATACCGCTCCAGCTTATGCTCCAGATGAATGAGCTGTGTTTTCTTCGCTTCTATATCATCCAGGAGCTGTTTCTTCTGATTCTGAATAAGCGTAATCCGCTCCGGTAAGGTAGCCGTACCGGCTCTGACCATATCATGATACTTCTTGATCTCCTCCACACTCATTCCCGTTTCACGCAGACATCTAAGGAAGATCAGCCAGGTAATTTCCTGCTCGGTATACAGTCGGTTGTTCTGCTCATTGCGGGCTACTGCATCCAGAAGTCCTTTTCGTTCATAAAAGCGGATCGCCCCTATGCCCACCCCAACTTTTTTGGCGACTTGTCCTATCGTAAACATTCCGGTTCACTCCCAAATATTTATGTTGACCTACACTTAGTGTAGCATAATAAACTTTGAATTGTTGCTAGACCATATCCCACAGAAAGAAGGATTACGATGAACAGAACCGCTTTTGTAACAGGCGCCAATAAAGGAATTGGATTTGAAATTGCGAGACAGCTCGGTGAAGCGGGCTGGAAGGTGTTGCTTGGTGCACGCAGTGTTGAACGGGGGGAAGCCGCAGCTTCCGAACTGCGAAATGAGGGTTTAAACGCAGAGTTCGTGCAAATTGATATGACTAATCAAGAGAGTATTGAACAAGCAGCCGGCAGCATTCAGGCCAATTACGCTGATCTGAAGCTTTTAATTAATAATGCCGGCATGCCGGGAGCCTTCTCGAGTTCATTCAGTGCAACCCGAGAGACCGATTTGCGCAATGCCTTTGAAGTGAATTTCTTCGGAACGTTCCGCCTGAATCAACAGCTGTTCCCCTTAATCCAAAAGAATGAAGGAACCATTGTGAACGTATCGACCGATATGGCTTCACTTCACTTCATGCAGAGCTCTGCATACGCGCTTAATGCTTTTGACTATAATGCCTCCAAAACCTCCAACAATGCAATGACCGTGGCCATGGCGATTGAATGCAAGGACAGCAATGCTCAAGTATTCGCCGTAACTCCCGGCTTCACCAAGACGGATTTGAACGGCAATGCCGAAGGCGGCAAATCCAAAGCAGACGGTGCAGCTATTATTGTCCGCTACGCAACGGATGGTAAACGGCATAACGGGGAGTTTCTCAATGTAAATGGGGTTTATGCCTGGTAATGCAGTCAACTGCTTATTCTGACTATAATAATAGTAAAGGTTATACTTGCCACGAATGAAAAATGCCCGCCAACGGAATACGGTTGACGGGCCTCAATATAATAGACTATCGTGTCACTTCCACGAAAAACTGCTGTAAATCCAATTCGGATTTTATATTTTCAATCACATTTTTCAAACCTGGAACCCAGAGTAAAGTATCTTGCCGAATATAGTTTAAAACTAAGGCGCAACTCCGTTCAAACTTTTCAATATGGGGGCTGTGCTCATTTTTCAAAACTTTTCTGACCTCATCTGCTAATTCCATATAATCAGAGTCAATGTGATCTTGCTTATTTATTTCAGCGGGTTTTAATTTAGACCAGGCGTAAGCTCCTCCAGCCACTACTTCTTCAGATCCCTCCACATATTCCAGAGACGAATCCTCGTTAATGAATTCATTAATCCGCGCCTCTAAACCTTTGAAAGTTTGGACAAAATCAATTACGTCTTCCAAAAAGACACCTCCCAAATAGATAAGAAGATGTGATTTTCCGCTGCTGTAAAATTCCTTCAGTTAGCAATCACAATCTTGTGTGATTCCAGTGTATCGCATTTTGAAACAAAAATACATTGTGAAAATTTCAACCTTCTCCAGAAACTCACATTAGATCCTTAACAAATAAATGGAACGAATTAGTGTATGACGATTAGATAGAAGAGAGCTGCTAAAACAAACCGATAGAGAGCGAACCATTCCAAGCGAAGACGTTTAATCAGTTTGATAAAGGTCACTACTGCAATCATTGCTACTATGAAGGATGCCGCAAAGCCAATTAACATTAGAAGTAAATCGTCAGAACTCAACAAATCACGACTATCATACAAATCCAACAAGCTTGCACCAAACATGACAGGGACCGAAATAAGAAATGTAAAATCTGCGGCGGCTTTTTGGCTAGTACCGAGCAAAAGGCCGCCTGAAATCGTCGAACCCGATCTTGAGAATCCCGGCCACAACGCCAGGCATTGGAACAAACCGATTCCGAAGGCTTGTTTATAGCTAATTCCATCCATCGTATCAGCGGTTTCTGTCCGCCTATTCCGTGCAGCGATGATCATCAACAAGCCCCCGACTACTAGACCGATCACGACAGGAGTCGGGCCGAATAAACGGCTTTTTATAGTATCCTTGAAGAGGAGATACATGATTAATGCAGGCAACATAGCTAATATCATATGAATGATGTTTAATCCTTTACTTTTGGAGAAATCCATTCTAACCATATTAGACCCAATCTCCAAATACCTTTTCCAGTAAAGAATTAAAACCGCCATTACTGCACCCAGCTGTATAACAATCTTAAAAGTGATTGCAGCTTCTCCCTCAAAGCTAAGCAAATCACCTGCTAAAATAAGATGTCCGGTAGATGATACCGGTAGAAACTCAGTTAAACCTTCGATTATGCCAAGAATGATTGCTTTAATAATGTCAGTCACCAGTGGATAGTCCCCTTTCGGTAATGGAAGCTTTTTATTTCCAGTATACGGGGGACATAATTATTTCCCAATCGATTGACCTTACATTTCTTCCATTCAGCATGACATAATTGTCACATTGATCATTGAAATGATCCCCTATATCACTCCCTTTCCTCTTGAAGACTGACAGATGGCGTACGGTTCGTGTCCCATGGGTACCTCTGCGAATCACATGCTGCACAGACAAGCAGATCGAGGAGCTTTGAAAATGGGCGACGGGAGTGGCAGGAATCAAGTAGACCGATGAATTCCCGGATTGGCTTTCGTCTAAATAAACGAAGGCATCAATGACAACAAACCATTTTGAAGATGAGGTGTTAAAAATGGCATTAATGTCCACATTCACGAGCTTCAATCTGCCTGTAAACAACGTAGAACAATCGAAGGCGTTCTTCACCGGACTCGGATTCGAGCTCAACCCGCAATTCCCCGATAATGAGAAGTCGGTAGCCATCGTGATCGGCGACAACCTGCAGATCATGCTGCTCACCAAAGAACTATTAAAGTCGCTCACGCAGAAGGAAACCGTTGATACGGAAAAGTATGCGCAAATGACGATCGCACTCACCTTCGAGAGCCGAGAAAAGGTGGATGAAATCGTGAATACTGCGGTCTCCTTGGGCGGGAAATCGTACGAAGAGCCTGAGGACTATGGATTCATGTATCATTGGGCCTTCGAGGACTTGGACGGCCATATGTGGGCAATCAACTACATGAACACGGATGCCGCTCAAGGTTAAGGATAACGGAGAGCGCACTGATACTTGGATTAACAAGGGAAGACGACGGGCGCCTTCCCCGGCGTCTTTTTTGCGACAGGGTTATTTTATGTATGCTCTTAATTCAAATCGTTGACCGCACGAACCGCGCACCATAGATTGATTTTCCTATACTTTTTTTCTTAAGGAAGGCCATGCTGAGGATATAAAGTGGCTTACTTTAAAGTGGATTACCCATAAAGGCGGCGATTCTGAAATCACGCAGGATAACCAAAATAAATATGATGTAAAAATCGAGTTTAAAGCTTGAACCTGTGGAATATAAGTCTCCATTAGCAATTCCGTCAGCATCTCAAAATTAAGACCTTTCCCCACTCAAGCCTATTCGCTCCGTCGACTCTATAAACAGCAAAAAACCCTTACAAGGTAAGGGTTTTAGTGAAGTGGGCCCTACAGGACTCGAACCTGTGACCAATCGGTTATGAGCCGACCGCTCTAACCAACTGAGCTAAGGGCCCGGACTAGGATATCCGTATTATACAAGTGCTGTCTGATGAAATAAAATTGGTTGCGGGGGCAGGATTTGAACCTGCGGCCTTCGGGTTATGAGCCCGACGAGCTACCGGGCTGCTCCACCCCGCGTCAGTAATCATATTCAAACAGCGACAATAGATAATATACAATATAAGCATAGATAAAGTCAAGGATGAATTTGGTTAATTTGTTTATGGCAGAAAACGCACACCGTAGCGGCCCTTGCGCGAACGGTAAATTTCCACAAAACGCGGATCATGATAGCCGTAGATCCAGCCGTCCTGTTCGAGTCTTTTAGCCAGACAACCCGCTTGAAATCTTGTCCTGAACAATTTCGCGAAGTATATCCAATTCATGATGCCCTTCTCCTTTTTCGTATTAATGTTTGCTGCTGCCTGATCATTATCATGCCCATATTTTCATTAATAACAGGAAAAAAGCCCTGCGGAACGGCTGGAAAATTCTGCACCGCTTGTCTGAAATTATTTTCCATTCAAGAATTCAGAGGATAGTTGTATAATGTACAATTAAAAACAGCAAAAAGGGATGCTTGCCTCTTATAACTGTAGTCTGTACAACTAAATCTGCCCGAATCGGGGAAAACCGTCTGCAACTCGAAGTTTAATTGCACGAAATACAACTAAACGATTATTTGGTTATAAATCAGACGATTTAATTGTACAAAGTGCACTTAAGCATACCGGATCGGATATACCATAATGGGGTCACTACAAACCATTGGCAAATGATTTTCCAAAGTGGTTCTCACTAGTTTAAATTTGACGCTATACTACTTGCCCTTCGCACTTCGCTCCAGCCAGCCGTTGTCCAGATTGAACAAGACTGTGGGATCTTTGCGCATCGCGTTAAGCATATGGTTGCCCTGCTGCTCCCAGGCCTTGAGGGCATTCGCTACCGTCCGTTTGCCTTGAATGACTTCGCTGAACAGCATTTGTCCGGCCAGATTGATCTGATAAATATTAGGCATCTTGTACGCCAGACTCTCCACATTAGCGTCCGTCACCGGCACAGGCTTCACATTGTAAAAGGGTTCAAGGCTTACTCCAGCCTTCTGTGAACGGTTGAAATCCATCCGGGAAGTAAGCTGATAAGGATTGGCCGCCTTGATTCTGGCTACTTCGTTGCTGTTCACAAATTTGATCAGCTCCCAGGCATCCTCTTCATTCTGCGCGGTACTGCTGATGGCCAGCATCTGATCCAGTCCCGCGCCGACGGCCACGCCCGGCTTCTCGGCAAACGTAGGTACAGCGGCGGTTCCCCAATCCACATGTCTGAAATTAATGTTCTTAATCAGGAGCGCATTGCGGTCCGCGGAAGCCAGCTCGTTGATATAACCATATTCCCCGATGACCATTGCCGCTTTGCCCGTCAGAAACCAGTCTCCCAGAAACGGGTTAAATCCGGTCTCTGCAGGTTCGGCAACAGCTGCGGCTGCGGCTTCAATATCATCCGGGCCGGGGATAATCTTCTTCTGAATCAGATTGCTGAAGGTAGTCCAGCCTTTACTCCACAGCGCATTGTTCACTGTCATTGCCCCGCCTTGGTTATCGTACATAGCAGCTTGCAGAGGAGAAAGATACGCCTGCATATCCCCGAACGGATCGCCGGCATAACGGCTCCTTGAGAAGCCATATATCCGCTCATCCATCTGCTTGGAGGTCTTCGTCACCATACCTGCAAGCTTGAAGAATTCATCCCAGGTCATCCCGTCCGTTGGATAATTCACTCCGGCAGCATCGAATATCCCTTTGTTATAGAAAACTACACTGGCGTTGAAAGTAGGTGCCAGCGCAAATAGATGGCCCCTTCCGAGCTCACGGACACCATTCAGCATCGTTGGTGCCATATTGCTGATATCATAGCCGTCACGGTCAATCAGCGGCTGCAGAGGCTCAAGCATGTTCTGGGCTGCCAGACTCCTGATCAGGCTGCTGTCTCCTATGACCACATCTACCGGATCACTGCCAACCATGATGTCACGCATATGCCCCAAAACCTCCGGTCCTTCCACCATGTACGTGTTGGTGAAGCGGAACTGCTCCTGATCCACCGCCGGAACAAACTCCAGCTTCACGTCCGGATGCGTGAACTCATAGAGGTCAGTCAGATTCTGGCGCAGATAGGTATCATCGCTGTTACTCCACAGACTGCCGATCCGCAGGACCCGCTGTCCGCCCGATGGCTGCGTCACCACGGATGCCGTCAGGGGTTTGGCCGAAGTGGCAGAGCTGACAGGGGCTGCCGCCGCTTCAGCCGAAATAACAGGCAACAGTACCGCCGCACAGAATGCCAGCTGAAGACCGCGCCTGAGCAGAAGAGGAATCGTTGATTTAGCCATATTTATAGCCTCCTAATGAAATATCATAAGCCTGGACAAGTGGCTGAGCATGCCTTTATTTAGCATTATATAGCCTATTCGAATATCGGAAGTGACATCCCGTTTAAACTAAAAAGACAGTTTGTTCACCTTGGCACAGTCTGCTTCTGTCTAACGCAAAAAAGAAGCCCTGCTGTACCTGTGAAGGCACGGGGCTTCTTGCTGTATTTCTTGCCTGCTTCCGGGCGGCGGCTTTTGTCGCATGAATTTCCCGATTCATCCGCCTTCTATGGTAGGCATCCGTTATCATTTCACACACAAAATCCTGCACATAATACAACATTTTCCTCATCCTGTCGGCCAAAATCGAAGATTGTTGTAGAAAATGCAGCATTTCCTCTTCACCAAGCAGCTTAGCAGGAGGATTGTTGTATTTCATACAACAATTCTCCTAAACACCTGGCTATGCATGAGAAAAAGTTGTAAAACGTACAGGCGTGTTGATTCCCCATATTATGGAATGAATATAATTCCCAAAATGCTCTTGTTCCTGAGTAGACTCAGTTGAACCTGCCACTCCAGCGGAAGACTAAATATACGCCAATGCTGCATAAATTCCCAAAGGGTCAGTTGAGCAAAGGCAGGCACGTTGGAGTGGATTTCATCATAAACGCGTCTCAGAAGCACATAGACAGCAAGGGCCACAAACAATTGGCTGTATACTGCATTTTCGGTGGTTCCAAATAGACATGGCACGTTCAGATGCTGTTTAATCCAGCGGAAAAAGACTTCAATTTCCCAGCGTGCCTTGTAGATTTCGGCGATTACATGAGCGGACTCTTTTCTCAAATCGGTCACGACCCGTACGACTTCCCCCCGGTCATTTTCAAATTCTACGACCCGGTGGCGCTGAGCGGATTGGCACTTCCCTTGACCGATATAACAAGTCATATCACGAACAATTTTCGTTTCTCCCTCTGCGGGTCGCTGGAGGTTTCTCGGCTTCACCAAATGGATTGTCTTTGAGTCGAATCACAAACGACTGGCCCTGGAGCACATATTGATCCAATCTGCTAATTTTTCCATACGCCCGATCCTGTACCAAAATGTAGTCCGTATCTGCCAAAACTTCTCCAAACGGAGCGTCATTGCGCTTCGCAATCGATTCCTCCACGTTCACGGGTAAACGCTGACCTTGCGAAAGAGAGCGACATGCAGCTTAATGCCCCCTCTAAATTTTTTGTACGAGGCCCAAGGCATTCGGGAATTCGCCGCCGTGACCGTCGTCGAGTCAATCAGCAGAAGATCTTTAGGAAGATTCAGATGCCGCCGGGTTTGTCGGTTACATTTCTTGACGAGCAGTTGAAAGATACGTTTGAAGATTTCGTAAGGGACTTCACCGGCCTTGCCGGAAAGGGTGGAGTAATGAATCTCAGGCAAGTCAAAGTTTGGGCCTAAGCGGGCACTTTGCCGGAAGCCGTCCCATTTGTGGTAGCAGGCTTGGACAAAGTAATCGAGTAGCAACCCGACGGTCATTTTGGTTCCACTATCTACGTAGTCCTTGGTTTGTCCAGTCACCATTTGGACTTCTTCCGGTGTTAATACTTGTTTGAAAACGGCTAAAAATGGGGTATATTTATTCATGAGGTCGCCTCATTTCGGTTTGGTTTGGTCGTACTTACCATTACCCGAAATGGCGGCCTTTTTCGTCCCTTTTTTTGGGAAATCAACACGCCTATAAAACGTACAACATTAATGTCCACACCGCTCACTAAGAAGTTTCATAAGAAGTTTCAAATGAACCGGTAACAAGTCAAGTGGTAGGAATTGATGTATTCAGCCGTTCCGAACCTGCTGACAGCCTGCAATCCAGCTTATACGCCGAACGCTGCCGGGTCTTTACGCCACGATTGCAGTAGCGCTACATCCGAGTCAGCGATCGTGCCTTGAGCCAGCGCCACATCAATGAGTGTGCTGTAGTTGGACAGGCTCTGCAGCGGGATATCCGCAGCAGCGAAAGCATCTACGGCGCGGTCCAGCTCGTAGCTGAAGATAGCCAATACGGCCAGTGGTAAGCCGCCAGCTTCCTGCACAGCCTGTGCGGCCTTGATCGAGCTGCCGCCGGTGGAGATCAGGTCCTCGATCACGATCACCTTCTGGCCGGGAGCGATCAGGCCTTCGATCTGGTTCTGCTTGCCGTGGCCTTTGGCCTTGTCGCGGATATAAGCCATCGGCAGACCGAGCTTATCGGCCACCCAGGCCGCGTGCGGAATTCCGGCGGTTGCAGTCCCGGCAATCACCTCAGCGTCCGGATAGCTGCTTCTGATCAGCTCTGCGAAGGCCTCAGCAATATAGTTACGGACAACCGGGAAGGACAAGGTCAGGCGGTTATCGCAATAGATCGGCGATTTGATGCCGGACGTCCAGGTGAACGGCTCCTGCGGACGCAGGGCTACCGCTCCAATCTCCAGCAAATAACGTGCAACTTGTTCACTTTTATTCTCTAATGGGCTCATACTTCGCTCATCTCCTCAATAATGGTAAGTGCTGCGGCGCGCGGATCTGCCGCCGCTGTAATCGGCCGGCCCACTACCAGGTAGTGGCTTCCCTGCCGTATAGCTTGTCCGGGTGTCATTACGCGGGACTGGTCGTCCAGCGAGGCTCCGGCAGGCCGGATCCCCGGGGTCACTGTGCGGAAATCCGGTCCGCAGGCTGCTGCGATCACCGCTGATTCCTGCGGCGATGCCACCACACCATGCAGCCCGGCTTCCGCTGCAAGCTTGGCGTAGCGTACTACGGTGTCCGTCACCGTACCGTTGATGCCGATTTCGCTGTTCATAACCTCCTGGCTGGTGCTGGTCAGCTGAGTCACCGCGATAATGAGCGGAATATGCAGCGACGGATGCAGGCTGACGGCCTTGGCGGCACCTTCCAGTGCAGCAGCCATCATGGCGGCTCCCCCGGCGGCATGCACGTTGAACATATCAACGCCCAGCATGGTCAGGCTCTCCGCCCCGCCCCGGACGGTGTTCGGGATATCATGCATTTTGACGTCCAGGAAGACCGAATAGCCGCGTTCCTTCAGCTCCCGGATGAAGTCGGGCCCGGCAGCATAGAACAGCTGCATGCCGACCTTCATATAGCAAGGGATACCTTCCAGCTGGTCGAGTAACAGCCTCGCCTGCGCCGCATCCGGGTAGTCCAGGGCAACCATCAGCCGTCCGGCCATTTCATTACGCTTTTCTACTTGTCCGATGTTCTCATGTTCGTGTTGCTGCTGTGCTGCGGTCCCGTCCATTTGCCAGCCTTCTTTCTGTAATCAAGTGGTAATGAGCTCTTCAAGGTCCCGGGCATAGGTGAACGGTCTGCGCTAACGCAAACCGTCCTTGTAGCAGCCTGTAGCGGCTGCCCTCACCCTATTTTATTATTGTCCGACAAAAGCAGGCATCGACTGTGACGAGAAGTTGATCGTCTGCAGCATTCTCAGCAGCGCGGTTACGGTATCCAGCGAAGTCATACATACAACGCCGTTCTCAACCGCTTCCCGGCGGATACGGAACCCGTCACGCTCAGGCGTCTTGCCTTTGGTCAGTGTATTGAAGACGAAGTTCGCTTGACCGCCGCGGATCAGATCCAGAATGGTCGGCTCACCTTCATCCAGCTTGTTAACGTTCATCACGTTCAGCCCGGCCTGCTCAAGCGCAAGCGCGGTACCGCCGGTGGCGATGATTTTGTAGCCCATGGCATGGAAGCCTTTCATCAGCTCAACCGCTTCAGCCTTGTCTTTGTCCGCTACGGTAACGATGATAGCTCCGGTGGCTGGAATCTTCATTCCCGCACCGATCAGCCCTTTGTAGAGCGCTTTGGCATACAGCTTGTCGCGGCCCATAACTTCGCCGGTCGATTTCATTTCCGGTCCTAAGGTCGGTTCTACTCTGCGCAGCTTGGCGAAGGAGAACACAGGTACTTTTACCGAAACATAGTCACTTTCCGGCCACAGCCCTTCTGTGTACCCGTCTTCCTTCAGCTTGCCGCCGAGGATGATCTTGGTTGCCAGATTAGCCATTGGAATGCCTGTCACCTTACTCAGGAAAGGAACCGTACGCGAGGAGCGCGGGTTAACCTCGATCACATACACTTCGTTCTGATAGATGACAAACTGGATGTTAACCAGTCCGATCGTCTTCAGTTCCTTAGCGATCTTGATCGTGATCTCGGAGATCTTCTGCTTCAGGCCTTCATCCAGATATTGCGGCGGATAGACGGCGATGGAGTCACCGGAGTGAACCCCTGCGCGTTCTACATGCTCCATAATTCCCGGAATCACTACGGTGTCGCCATCACAGATCGCGTCGACTTCAACCTCTTTGCCCAGCATGTAACGGTCGATCAGCACCGGATGCTCCGGATTGACCTTCACCGCTTCAACCATGTAGCTCAGCAGCTCTGTATCGTTGTAGACAATCTCCATCGCACGGCCGCCGAGGACATAAGATGGACGAACCAGCACCGGATAACCCAGCGCTTGTGCTGTTTCAACAGCTTCGTCAATGTTGATAACCGTCTTGCCTTTTGGCTGTGCGATATCCAGACGGGCCAGAAGTGCTTCGAATTTCTTGCGGTTCTCTGCTTCGTCAATGCTCTCCAGGCTAGTACCCAGAATGTTCACACCTGCTGCTGCGAGCGGTGCAGCCAGATTGATTGCGGTCTGTCCGCCGAACTGTACGATAACCCCGATCGGATTCTCCTGGGCGATAACGTTCATGACATCCTCGAAGAACAGCGGTTCAAAGTACAGGCGGTCTGATGTATTGAAATCCGTCGACACTGTCTCTGGATTGTTGTTGATAATTACGGCTTCATAGCCGGCTTTCTGGATCGCCCATACCGCATGCACGGTAGAGTAGTCGAACTCAATACCCTGGCCGATACGGATCGGACCGGAGCCGAGCACGATAACCTTCTGTTTATCGGAATGAATGACTTCATTCTCGGTCTCATAGGTCGAGTAGTAGTATGGAGTTGATGCTTCGAATTCTGCGGCGCAGGTATCGACCATTTTGAATACCGGAACCAGACCCTGCTGCAGACGCAGCACGCGTACTTCGGATTCCTTGGTGAATGCCCCGCCCGGACGTCCTTCGGCACGGATCTCGGCAATCGCCCGGTCGGTGAAGCCCTTGCGCTTAGCCTGATAGAGAATTTCTGCGGACAAGGTTTCTTCCGCGCGGATCTCGTCCTCGAAGTTCACGAGGCCTTCGATCTTGGACAGGAACCACCAGTCAATATTCGTCGTATCCTGAATATCCTGCAGTCCGTAGCCGCGGCGGAACGCTTCTGCGATCAGGAACAGGCGCTCATCATCCGCTTTGGCGAGTCTATAACGCAGCACACTGTCTTCAAGCAGCTCTGCGCCAGGCAGACGGAAACGGTGCACACCGATCTCCAGCGACCGGATCGCCTTGTGAATCGATTCTTCGAAGGTCCGGCCGATGGCCATCACTTCTCCGGTTGCCTTCATCTGGGTACCCAGCTTACGGTTCGCAGAGATGAACTTGTCGAAGGGCCAACGCGGGATTTTGCTGACGATATAATCCAGTGTCGGCTCGAAGCAGGCATATGTCTGTCCGGTAACCGGATTGACGATTTCATCGAGCGTGTAGCCGAGGGCGATTTTGGCAGCCATCTTGGCAATCGGATACCCGGTCGCCTTCGACGCCAACGCCGACGAGCGGCTTACGCGCGGATTCACTTCAATGACATAGTATTGATAGCTCTGCGGGTCCAGTGCGAACTGCACGTTACAGCCGCCTTCGATATTCAGCGCGCGGATAATCTTCAGGGAAGCGCTGCGCAGCATCTGGTACTCACGGTCAGATAACGTCTGGCTTGGCGCTACTACGATACTGTCGCCTGTATGTACGCCAACCGGATCAAAGTTCTCCATGTTGCAGACTACGATACAGTTGTCATTCTTATCACGCATCACTTCATATTCGACTTCCTTCATGCCGGCGATGCTCTTCTCCACCAGACATTGGCCGATCGGACTGTAACGGATACCTGCTTTGACGGTTTCGCGCAGCTCTTCCTCATTGTCACAGATCCCGCCGCCTGTTCCGCCCAGCGTGTAGGCAGGACGGACGATCAGCGGATAGCCGATGCCGGCGGCGAAGCCCATCGCTTCTTCCACACTTGTGATGATGGCACTCTCAGGAACAGGCTGATCCAGCTCACGCATCAGCTCGCGGAACAAGTCGCGGTCTTCTGCTTTCTCGATGGATTCCAGCTGTGTACCCAGAAGCTTCACATTCTCGGATTTCAGTACGCCTGCACGGGCCAGCTCCACTGCCATGTTGAGGCCGGTCTGTCCGCCCAGTGTCGGCAGCAGTCCGTCCGGACGCTCCTGGCGGATAATCGCCGTCACGAATTCGAGCGTAATCGGTTCAATATATACTTTGTCAGCCATATTGGTATCGGTCATGATCGTAGCCGGGTTGCTGTTAATCAGCACAACCTCTACGCCTTCTTCTTTGAGCGCCTGGCAGGCTTGTGTGCCCGCATAGTCAAACTCGGCGGCTTGGCCGATGACAATCGGACCGGAGCCGATAACCAGAATTTTTTTGAGTTTATCGTTCTTAGGCATGTTATAGTGCTCCTTTCACGGCTTCAAGCTGTGCTGCAGGTTTCGGTGCCGTGATTCTGGCATTGGCCGCAAGCTGCGCCTGGCGCGAGCCTGCCGGCAGTTTCGCCTTGTGGTCTGCGATCATCTGCAGGAAACGGTCGAACAAGTAGCTGCTGTCATGCGGTCCCGGCGCCGCTTCCGGATGGTATTGCACCGAAAAAGCGGGGTAACGGGTATGCTTCAGTCCTTCGACGGTCTTATCATTGTTGTTAATATGCGTTACTTCCAGATCCGTGTTCACTACGGATTCTTCATTAACCGTGTAGCCATGGTTCTGCGATGTGATGAAGCAGCGTCCGCTCTCCAGCTCTTTGACCGGATGGTTACCGCCGCGATGGCCGAATTTAAGCTTCTCGGTATCCGCGCCGCATGCCAGCGCGAACAGCTGATGACCCAGGCAGATGCCGAAGATCGGATATTCGCCGAGCAGCTCGGATATGGTCTTAACCGCATAAGGCACATCCTTAGGGTCCCCAGGGCCGTTCGACAGCTGGATTCCGTCCGGATTCAGGCGGCGGATCTCATCTGCAGTCACATCGTGAGGCACGACAACCACATCACAGCCGCGGCTGTTCAGCTCGCGCAGAATGCCTGTCTTCGCGCCGTAATCTACCAGCACGATACGTTCCTTATTCCCCGGGCTGCTATATGTCTTGGTTGTGGAGGTACGGGCTACCTGATTGCGCAATTCTTCAATTGTAGTATCGCCCATCATTTCCATCAGTTCTTCCACACGTTTATTCGAAGTGGTGAGGATCGCCTTCATCGTGCCGTGATGGCGGATAATGCGGGTCAGCATCCGGGTATCAATCTCGCTGATTCCGGGAATGCCGTATTCCTTCAGCAGATCGTCTACACTGTATTCAGCACGCCAGTTGCTGGGCACAGTCTCGTGACGACGCACCACAAAGCCGTGCACAAAAGGGCGCACAGATTCAAAATCATCACGGGTAATGCCGTAATTTCCGATCAGCGGATACGTCATTGTGACGATCTGGCCGCAGTACGAAGGGTCCGACAGCACCTCCTGATATCCCGTAATTCCTGTGTTAAATACAACCTCGCCCGTCTTTTCGCCTTCCGCGCCAAATGCGGTGCCTGTAAACAGCGTTCCGTCCTGAAGCAGCAATCTCGCCTGCATTCCCTTCCACTCCTTCTTGTTTCTGTAGTCTGATGCTTATGTCACGGCCGGCAGCCTGGCTGCCAGTAACCGTCAGTTATACTTCACTCCATACGGCTCTGCCGTCTACCCAAGTCTTCACCGGCCAGCCCTTAAGCTTCCATCCGCCAAAAGGAGTATTCCGCCCTTTGCTGGCAAACGTTGCCGGGTCCACTTCCTTCTCTTCATTCAAATCAATCAGTGTCAGATCGGCAGGCGCCCCTACTGCAAGGCTGCCAGTGTTCAATCTGAACACCCGGGCCGGGTCAGCGGTCATCCGCTGGACCAGCAGGGACAGATCCCATTTGCCAGTGGCCACAAAAGCGGTATACAGCAGCGGAAAGGCTGTCTCAAAACCGACGATGCCAAACGGTGCAAGCTGCATGCCTTTTGCTTTCTCTTCCGCACTGTGCGGTGCATGATCGGTAACGATGATATCAAGCGTGCCGTCAAGCAGACCTTCGATGCAGGCCTCCACATCGCGGCGCGAGCGCAGCGGCGGGTTCATTTTCCAGTTCGCGTCCATGCCCGGAATGTCTTCCTCCGAGAGCAGCAGATGATGCGGGCACACCTCAGCGGTCACCTTGATGCCGATCTGCTTAGCCTGACGGATCAGCCGTACCGATTGCTCGGTGCTGACGTGGCACACATGGTAGTGAACGCCTGTAGCTTCAGACAGCAGTATGTCGCGGCCTACATGGATGGCTTCCGACTCATTCGGAATTCCCTTAAGTCCATGCTTGTCGGCAAACGTTCCTTCCGCTACCGCGCAGCCCTCAACCAGCGAGTTGTCCTCGCAGTGGGCGATGACCGGCATATCCAGTCCAGCCGCCAGCTTCATGGCATCCTTCATCATTTGTGCGCTCTGTACGCCTACACCGTCGTCGGTGAAGCCAATCGCTCCAGCCGCTTTCAGTGCGGCAAAGTCAGTCAGCTCAAGTCCCAGCTCATTCTTCGTAATGGCCGCGTAAGGCAGCACCTTCACGAGTCCGGCTTCACGCGCCTTATCTTTTACCAATTGGACAATCTCTGCACTGTCTGTTACCGGGCGTGTATTCGGCATGCAGGCGATGGTTGTGAATCCGCCCTTGGCCGCCGAACGTGCGCCGGTCTCAATCGTTTCCTTATGCTCAAACCCCGGTTCACGTAAGTGCACATGCATATCAATCAGTCCTGGAATCAGCAGCTTGCCTTCCGCTTCGATGATCTCTCCTGCTTCTTCAACCGCTTCTGCGGCATCCAGAATGTTAGAGATTACCCCGTCCAACACGACAATATGCTTGCGCTCCAGCACGCCTTCTTGGCCCAGTACACTGGCGTTTTTAATGATCACGGTTATGATTCTCCTTTGTGCCTCAGGCCGCAGCCGTAAGCTCTTAAGTTATTATATAATAAAAATTCATCTTTGTGTATATTTATTAGTAAAGTTATGTGAGGTTTTTTTGCGGAATCTTGCTATTGAAGTGCTCTCTCCATCACTGCCATCCGTACCGGGACTCCATTCGCCATCTGCGGGAAAATCCGCGACTGGCTGCTCTCCACCACTGCATCATCGATCTCCACATTGCGGTTGACCGGCGCCGGGTGCATGATGATCGTCCCCTTGTCCAGCTTCGCAGCGCGTTCTTCCGTAAGTCCGAAGTGCTCCCGGTACTCTGCTGCCGATAAAATAATACCGGAGGAATGCCGTTCCAGCTGCACTCTCAGCATCATAACCACATCCGCTTTCAGCGCTTCTTCCATTGAAACGTATGGGGCGTACGCGGCAAGCTCAGGAGCCTGCATATTCGCCGGTGCACAGAACTGGACGCTTGCGCCCATCTTGGTCAATGCCCACAGGTTGGAGCGTGCCACCCGGCTATGCATAATATCTCCGATAATCGACACTTTCAGGCCCTTCAGTTCTCCAAAATGCCTGCGCATCGTGTACAGATCCAGCAGCGCCTGTGTCGGGTGCTCATTGTTGCCGTCTCCGGCATTAATCAGCGGGATGCTTACCTTCTCGGCCAGCTGCTGCAGCACGCCTGCAGGCTTCAAACGCACAACTCCGGCATCGATCCCCATCGATTCTAAGGTGCGTACGGTATCGTAGATCGACTCGCCTTTTTCTACACTGGAAGCTGCCGCCGTGAAGTTCAGCACCTGAACGCCCAGCCGTTTCTCGGCCATTTCGAAGGAGAAGCGGGTCCGTGTGCTATTCTCAAAAAACATGTTGGCAACAAAATGCGCTTTCAGTACCGGCGTGAGCTTCTCGCTCTGATTGTCCCAGTAAGCCGTTCTGTTCAAAAGCAGGCTGATTTCCGAAGCGTCCAGCTCCTTAATCCCCAGCAGACTGCGTTCCTTCACTTTGGTTGCCGTCATCATTGTTATCGTTCCTCCCGGTTTGAAATAATGTACACTTCGTCCTTGCCGTCGTATTCGGTCAGTGACACTTCAATCTGCTCATGCCTGGAGGTAGGTACGTTCTTGCCGATATAGTCGGGGCGGATGGGCAGTTCCCGGTGTCCGCGGTCAGCCAGTACCGCCAGCTGGATCATCCGCGGCCGTCCGCAATCCATCAGCGCATCCATCGCCGCCCGGATCGTTCTGCCGGTGTACAGCACATCGTCGAACAGAATCACTTTCTTGTCCTGGATGCCGTTGCTGCCCGGGGGCAGGGTCAGATTGCTGTTGACCACAGCCTTGTCCATCGACTCCCTGTTGTCACCGCCGCCTTCGCGGTCATCGCGGTAATGCGTGATATCCAGCTCACCGTAAGGTATATCCACGCCTTCAATCTCCTTGATGCGCTCCGCAATCCGCTGGGCCAGATAAATCCCTCTTGTACGGATGCCGACCAGCAGACAATTCTCAATACCCTTGTTCTTCTCCAAAATCTCATGTGCAATGCGTGACAGTGCCCGGCGAATCGCCGTTTCGTCCATAATGACATTTTTTTCAGTAACCATCATCGTGCCATCCTCCTGCTTGATCGCCTGTTCAAGTTCCCGGATAAACAAAAAACTCCTTGCCCGAAACAGGCAAGGAGTGAAATCCGCAGATTCAAAAAGATGGCGTGTCCGCGCGCATAAAAAGGCCCTCCGTACTCATACGGATTCCTGCTTCCATGTTCGCGAACCTCGATTCACGTTACCTTGCCAGCCTCACGGGACTGAATTAAAGGCGCATATTCAACTATAGGGAATTATGACAGAAGATCGGGGTGGTGTCAAATTGTTTAAATTGTTGGTTTAGGTGAAGAGCGTGGCAGAGGGCGGCTGCGGTTTGGTGAAGGGCGCGGCTGCGGTGATTTTGGACTTCCGGCCGCTGTTGTCTCCAGATTTATTTGATTAACCGCTAAGCGGATTAAATCCGGAGACAAAGGCGGACGCTACCGCTCCTACAGTTCCAAAATCCCCTCCGCCGCTTCCACCTAAACGGTATGAAAGATTGGCAACTGCCACCACCCGGGGAGGGGTGGGGCAGGCAAGGCGGCACTATAGCGCTGCGCTGATCGTGCATACTTGGAACTAAAGCTATCCTGAAAAGCAAAGCCTTTTTATTGAAGAACATGTCTTTCTAAGCTAACATTTTCTTACATACAACAATGCTGAAAAGAGAATGAACCTTTTATTCAGATTCCTTCCGCAATAATGTCAAGAGATCATCGAAGATTCCTGGTGTCGTGAATACGGCCTCTTCACCATAGAGTTCATTAGGGATGTGATCGGGCACAACTTGTACATTGCAACTTAATGCTCCCGCCTCCCGTGCAATCAAGCCTGCGGCGGCTACGTCCCACGGTGAAAGACTTTCTGTATGCGCATCTAATTTTCCGGACGCCACATAACAAATGTCTACTGTCGGTGCGGCAAAACGCCTAATATCACGACAGTTTCTTCTGAGTCGGTTCACTCTTTCGATTGCTGGTTCGACTTTTGCTGGATCATGCGGAAAACCTGTGCCTATGACAGCATCCAGCAGCGAAGTACATGTACGAATTCGTAAACGCTCACCATTGCAATAGGAGCCTTCCCCTTTAATCCCAACATAAGTACAGTGCAAATCCGGCGCATATACCGCTCCTGCCAGTACTACGCCATCAAGGGCAAAAGCCAATGAAATGCCGTAATGCGGCAGGTTGCGAGCAAAATTAACGGTTCCATCTAAGGGATCAACTACCCAAACCGGACCGTCAAACTTGAAATTATCCCAGTTATGTACTCCATTTTCCTCCGAAAGAATTCGATGACCTTGAAATTTACCCATTATGGCTTCTTGAATGATTCTTTCCGATAACAAATCAGCGGATGTCACAAGTTCACCATAATCCTTGTAATTCACTTCAATTTTTTCCCGGCTGCGCAATTCGGAAATCTTGTCACCCGCTTTTGTTACAGCCTGCTCTGCAAACAACGCTAATTCTCGAAGGTCGAACTTCATTTCGTTCATATTCCTCCTTATCGTGCGTTTCTTTTAAGTAATTTCTTAAATACAGTAATGATTATGGTATCTGCTTAATAAGGAATCATCAACATTTTGAGAGACAACTTGATGATCTCGTTTGCTTCAACTTAATCATTCCTTCAAAAAATAATCATTGCGTAATTTATAAAATTATCCAGCTTATAAAAAATTCGTGAAATGATTGAACTATCCTGCCCGCTGGCTTATTTTCGTTCCCGCCCCGCCTCTGCTATGATTAAAAATGGAGGCGAACAGATCATGGACCTGGAGTTTATTACAGTAGATAAATGGGATGAACAGCTCTGGAAGCAGATGGAGCCGGTGTACCGGGAGGCTTTTCCCAGCGGAGCCAAACCGGAAGGGATTCTCCGCAGTATGCTGGAGCGGCGGATTGCTTACTTACATGCGGGACTGGGTCAGCAAGGGCAGGTTGCCGCCATGGCCGTTACTGGGGTCGTGGGAAAGACTGGCGATAAGGTACTGATCATAGATTACTTGGCAGTCGATAAGAAGCTGCGCGGGGCGGGTACGGGAACCTGGTTCCTCGGACAGATCAGGGATTGGGCTGTTCAAGAACACTTCGTTCAGGGGATTATCATTGAGGCCGAATCCGGAACTTCGGATACACACAAGGAACGCATTCACTTCTGGGAGCGGAACGGATTCGTCCTTACCTCCTATGTCCACCAGTATATCTGGGTGCCTGAGCCTTATCAGGCGATGCTGCTGCCGCTGGATGGAGCCGGGAATGTGCCGGATGACGGCGAAGCGCTGTTCCGTTATATCAATGCCTTTCACAGCAAGGCTTACCGGAAAGGTTAGGCTGCTGTTCATCAGGTCAGCCGGAGTTTCCGGCTGGCTTATCTTTATATCAGAGGCTGCTAACGCCAGCTCACTCTCACCACCGTCACATGTAGGCTGTCCCCCCTGTTACCGGCCTGCCTGTCCAAGTAATGTTGCACATTTTACAGGATTTTTGCTCCGCAAATGCATCATTGGGCTAAATGTTGTATTTTTTACAGCATTTAGGATGAATATTTACTTTTCTGAAGCGGATTGTTGTAAAAAGTGCAGGATTTGCGCTTTCAGGGCCTGTTTCGTCTGAGTAAAGTTGCAGTTTGTACAACATTTGACCAGACGGAGCGGATAGTGAGGCTCGGGAGCGATCGGCTGCCATAACAAAAAACCGCCGCAGATTTCTCTGCAGCGGCCCCATCAACCAAACTTAAAATTCGAATTCAACGTCGCTCAGGCGTCTTTGAATTTCGGAGATTACTCGTTTCTCATCTTCCTCACCCTTGGCAACGAAAGTAACGGAGAAACGCACGAACGCGCCGGCATCATCCCAAGGCACGGTGGAGATCAGCTTCTCGCGGATCAGGAACTGCGAGAAATCTTCGCCGGATTCGAAGCGGCGTCCGCCCTTAACGCCTTTTGGAGCAGCTACATAGAGGAAGAAGGAACCCTTCGGTTTCTCTGCCTTGAAGCCCAGGCTGTTCAGTGCATCCACCAGCATGTTGTGGCGGCGGGAGTATTTGGCAGCAATCGCTTCGGTAATCTCAGGATGAGACAGACCGTATGCGGCAGCTTTTTGAATCGCGATGAATTGACCGGAGTCATTGTTGTCCTTCACATCACTGAACGCCTTAACGATCAGCGGGTTGCCGGCAACGAAACCGATTCTCCAGCCAGTCATATTGTAGGACTTGGACAGGGAGTGCAGCTCCACGCCGACATCCTTGGCACCAGGTACGGACAGGAAGCTCAGCGGCTTCACGCCATCATACGTCAGCGCTGCATAAGGAGCGTCATGGATAACGACTACATCATATTTCTTCGCCCAGGCTACTACTTCGCTGAAAAATTCAGGAGTTGCGCTTGCACCTGTAGGGTTGTTCGGATAGTTCAGGTAGAGCAGCTTCGCCTTGTGGGCTACGTCTTCCGGAATAGAGTTCAGGTCAGGCAGGAAGTTGTTCTCCTTCTTAAGCTCAACGGAGTAGACTTGTCCACCCAGATATTTGGTGTGAGTGCCCAGCACCGGATAACCCGGAATGGTCATGATAGTGATGTCACCCGGATTAATGAAGACCGATGGCAGCATAGCCAGTGCAGGCTTCGAACCGATGGAATGTACGATTTCGTTTACTGGGTCGATGCCGTCTACCTGGAATACTTCCTTCAGATAAACTGCAGCCGCTGCTTTGAATTCAGGAATCCCGTTGTCGGAATATCCGCGGTTTTCTTCTTTGGCAGCTTCAAGGGCAAGTCTGGCCACAATGCCTTCATCCGCCATTTCGTCCGGCTCGCCGACGCCCATGTCGATCAATTCAATGTTAGGAAAATCCTGCTTCGCCGATGCTTTGGCGCGTTTGATTTTCTCGAATTTGTAGATGGAAGTGTCCTTGCCATATCCGGCGCCGCCGATGCGGTCCGCAAAATTAGTCTGAATGAATGTTTCCTGATAGTGTTCAATACTCATAATCTTCGTCTCATCTCCTGGCTATTGTTGTGAATCCATGATCTAAATATGAAGCAAAGCTGCTTTAGAAGCCATGGACTTATAATCTATTCATTTGTACTTATCTGCTGCGCAGTGTGTACAGCACTTCTTCCATATCTGCCGGAAGCGGCGCACTGAACTCCTTGTACTCCCCTGTGGCAGGATGCACAAATCCCAGTACAGCGGCATGCAGAGCCTGTCCAGTCATCGTCGTGCCTTTGCTGCGTCCATAGATTGGATCGCCGACCAGCGGATGGCCGATGAACTTCATATGCACGCGGATCTGATGCGTCCGTCCGGTCTCGAGCTGCAGCTCAAGCAGTGTGCAGTCGCCGAAGCGCTCCAGCACCGTAAAATGCGTCACAGAACGTTTGCTGTTCTTCTCAGTGACCATATACAGCTTGCGGTCATGCGGATCACGGCCGATTGGCGCATCTACTGTGCCCTTATCATGAGACAGATTGCCATGCACTACTGCGATGTAGCGGCGGGTTACACTGTGCTCCTTCAGCTGCGCGGCCAGCGAAGCATGACTGGCGTCATTCTTGGCAGCCATAATCAGACCGGAGGTATCCTTGTCGATGCGGTGCACAATGCCCGGACGAATCTCGCCGTTAATGCCTGACAGGTCCTTGCAATGGTACATCAGCGCATTGACCAGGGTGCCTGAGGGATGTCCTACTGCCGGATGCACCACCATACCGCGCGGCTTATTCACCACGATAACATCGCTGTCTTCATATACAACCTCAAGCGGGATATTCTCCGCAATTAAATCCGTAACTTCGGCTTCCGGAACCGTAACAGCCACCTTGTCGCCTTCATACAGCTTGTAGTTAGCTTTAACCGGAGCGCCGTTCACCGTCACATGACCACCGCTGATCCACAGCTGAACCTGCGAGCGGGAAACCTCTTCTTCCCAAGACTCCGTAATGTACTTATCAATCCGTTCCCGGGAATTCTCCGCGGCAACCATCCATTCGGTGACGTCTCTTTCTTCTTCGAGGGCGCCAGAAACCGCCTGCTCATTGACGTCTTTATTCAAAATCATTCATTCCCTTCTTTGACTTCCTGTGATTCCTTAACTTCGGTGACTTCCTGCTCGCCTTTCACATCCAGCAGCGTATCGAGAATAATCAGGGCTACCCCGACCACGATGCAGGAATCGGCTACGTTGAAGATCGGGAAGGTATAGCTGCCGAAATTGAACATCAGGAAATCTACAACTTCACCGTTCAGAATCCGGTCGAGGAAGTTTCCGACGGCTCCTCCAAGCACCAGCGACAATGCCGTAGGCAGCAATTTGCGGGTCTTCCGGGCCTTGTTCAGATACCAGACGATACCGGCAACAACTATAACCGTAATTACAATGAAGAACCACTGTTGTCCTTCAAGAATTCCGAAAGCGGCTCCACGATTGCGGTGGGACGTGATAATGAAGAAATCCTTTATAACCGGAATCTGCTCTGCAATCTCCAGCCGGGTAGCAATCAGATATTTGGTACCCTGGTCAATCAAAAATACAATTAGCGCAATCAGAAAGTACACCACAGAAGTTGTCACTCCGTTCTTATTTTTCCCGCGGTCCGCGGTACGAATACTGTATAAAGACTTGTATATTGTAGCACAGGCCTCAATATACCGTCCATTGCAAGGCACTCTAAACCCGCCAAAGTCCGGGCACTATTTTCCATCGCTAAAAAAGGGCCCCTGCGGCCAAGCTATACAAGCGGAAACGGCTTTGCCCTTCTTTATAAAGACGGTACCGTTTCAGCGAGGATTAAGCCACCGAAAGGAGCTCACAGCAATGAGCCATCTGACATCAACCCAGCTCTCCGGGCTGCGCGCATTACTGCTACAGCAGCAGGAGGACATCAAGCACAGGCTGCAAAATAATGAGCATTACGGACTGCAGGAAGCTATGCGCGATACTACCGGAGAGCTGTCCGAGATCGACAACCATCCCGGCGATGCCGCCACCGAGCTGTATAACCGTTCCATGGATATTTCCCTGCTGGAGCGGGACGAGCATGAGCTGGACGATATCGAAGCGGCGCTGCGGGCGATGGATGAAGGCACCTATGGCATTTGCATAGCCAGCGGCGAACCGATTCCTTATGAACGTCTGGCCGCGATTCCATCCACCCGTTACACCAAAGAGCATGCTCCCCGCCAGAGCGCTCCGTTTACCCGCCCGGTGGAGGAGGAGCTGCTGTCACCGCCTTTTGGACGGACCAGCCTGGATGAGCGGGAGGACCAGAACGGCTTCGACGGGGAGGATGCCTGGCAGATTGTTGAGAGCTGGGGCAATTCCGATTCCCCTGCCATGGCCGAAGGCAACAACATCAGCTCCTACAATGATATGGAGATCGAAGCGGACGAAACCGAAGGCTTCGTGGAGCCATGGGAGAATTTCGTCGCTACCGACATTACGGGAAATCATCTAACCATCATCAAAGGCAACAGTTACCGCCATTACATGGACGACGGGGAAGGTGACTACCTGCTGGACCCGCTCAAAAAAGAAAGGGAGTAGCCCCGCGCTGCTCTTTTTTAATTTGGCCCGGTCAGAAGGTCTTCAGCTCCAGCTGATGCTGCACGATACGCACAATGTCCGCAATATAGTCCCCGATAATCGGCAGATTCAATGCCCCGAGCACCTGAAGCACATAAATAATCGTCGCCGCAAAAAAAGTAAACCCGAGCGCAATCCCCAGCCCCCGGGCTACTCCGGATAAAATATTCAGCCAGATCAGCCGGAACGGCGAATGCAGCAGCTCCGTATATTCCGAAATCCGCGATTTCTCCATCTGCTGGGCCAGCTGGGTGGTCATCCGGTACAGCGCGTTCAGCTTTTCCTCCTGCGGCAGCTCTGCCGGATCACCGGCTGCTGCGAGCGCGGCTGCAGGCTTTTGAGAAGAAAATGGTGTCTGTATCCGCTCCCCGGAATGCAGGAATTGCCGCTTCTCCTCCGGTACTTTACCGGTATCCCTGCTGCTGTCTACTCCCGAGGTCTGAATTGAAATTCTGCCCGGCCCTTCCGGCCTCTCCGGCTTCCCGGCCTCCGTATCTCCATCTTTCCATCCGCCCATGCCTCCGGCACCTCCCTCGAATCTCTATGACCCGCAAAGCAAACGAGCCCGGTTAAAGAGACTTCTCTCTTTAAGCACGGGGCTCGTCATTTTGCATTCTAACCCATAGAAGCTTTTCCTTTGCGGCTAGTATATGCCATATAGGGACAAGTGATGCAGGGTGTGTGTTACTTAAGCGCCGATATGAATTCCGATGCTCTTGCCGCCGGCATCCACAGTTTCATAGGTATAATCTCCGTCAAAATCAACCGTAGTCACCAGTACATTCTCGCGCAGCACATGCTCGAATGCGGTAACCGCCGCCTTAAGCTCGTCATCGACATGCAGCGTAAGAGCAATCCGTTTGTCGATCGGCAGATCCAGGCGTTTACGGTAATCCTGCACCGCACGTACGACTTCGCGTACCCAGCCTTCCTGCACCAGCTCCGGTGTGATTTCGGTGTTTAGAGCCACCGTCAATCCATAGCCGGAAGCCGAGGCAAAACCTGGTTTGGCCTGCTTCTCAACCAGCAGCTCCTCGGATGTGATCTGCAGCTCTTCCCCGTCCGGCGATACAATGGCGAGTCCGCCGTCCTGTACGGTTTTGCGGGTAGCGTCACTGTCCATAGCTTTGAGGAAGCCTTGCAGGAAGCCGACGTTCTTGCCGTATTTCTTGCCTGCAACCTTCAGGTTCAGCTTCAGGGTGAAGTCTACAAAGCCGCTGTCGCTGTGCTCGATCACAATATGCTTCACATTGATTTCGTCTTTGATCAGCTCTTCATAATCTGCCACATTGAAGTTATCGTCAATCGAGGCGATCAGCTCAGACAGAGGCTGGCGGGTCTTGATGCCACTCTCGTTACGCACGTTGCGGGCCAGTTCCACGATCCCTCTGGCGCTCTCCATATCTTTTTCCAGTGCAAGATCAATCAGGCTCTCATCCGCTACCGGATAATCCGCGAGATGCACGCTTTCGCCGCCGCCCAGGTTCGTAAAGATATCCTCGGACAGCATCGGTGTGAAAGGTGCCATCAGCGTAGCTGTGGTCAGTAGTACATGCGTAAGTGTGCGGTATGCGTCCAGCTTCTCTTCGCCCAGCCCGCTGCCCCAGAACCGGTCACGGGAACGGCGGATGTACCAGTTGCTCAGCTCATCTACGAAATTCTCAATTGCTTTGGACGTATTCACGAAATCGTTAACGGCAAGGCCTTTATCCACCAGCAGGATCAGGCTGTTCAATCGGGACAGAATCCAGCGGTCGAGCTTACGCTCTGACAGCTTGAACAGGTGATCCGCAGGATCGTAGCCGTCGATACCGGCATACAGCGTCAGGAACGCATGCGTGTTAACCAGGGTATCCACAACCTTGGACTTCGTCTCTCCCACCAGACCGCGCGAGAACCGTTTGTTGTTCCATGGCGCACTGTCAGACAGAATGGCCCAGCGGAACGCGTCGGTGCCGTATTCGTTCATGATCTCCCAAGGGTCGATGACATTGCCCTTGGACTTGGACATCTTCTGGCCGTTCTCATCGAAAATATGACCATGGGCGATTACCGCCTTGTAAGGCGCTTTGCCCGTGAACAGCGTCGATACGGCAAGCAGGCTGTAGAACCAGCCGCGTGTCTGGTCGATCCCTTCGCAGATCATATCCGCCGGATACTGGTCTGCGAATCTGTCCTCATTCTCAAACGGATAGTGACTCTGGGCGAACGGCATCGAGCCGCTGTCGAACCATACGTCGATGACTTCCGGTGTGCGCACCATTACGCCGCCTTCACTGAACGGACTCCGCAGCTTGATGTTGTCCACATACGGCTTATGCAGCTCGATATCCTCTGCTACTTCGCCGATCGCCATCGATCTCAGTTCAGCAATACTATGCGGAGCGAACTCCTTGCCGGTGTCCTGGCAGACCCAGACATTCAGCGGCGTGCCCCAGTAACGGTTACGGCTGATATTCCAGTCCACCAGCTCCTCCAGGAACTTGCCGAAGCGGCCTTCACGCACATGGTCCGGATACCAGTTCACACTGTTATTGTTGGCGATCAGCTGATCCTTGATCGCTGTTGTCTGGATGAACCAGCTGTCTGTTGCATAATAGAGCAGTGGAGTATCGCAGCGCCAGCAGAACGGATAGCTGTGCTCATATTTCTCTTTACTGTAGAGCAGTCCCCGTTCGGACAATACCTTCACGATATCGAGGTCGACGTCTTTGACGAACCGTCCGGCAAAATCGCTCACCACACTGGTGTATTTACCGGAGGTATCCACCACATTCACGAAGCTGATGCCATTCTCGCGGCAGCTCTTGTAGTCATCTTCACCATGTGCCGGAGCCATATGCACGATCCCGGTACCGCTGGAATCCGAAACAAACGATGCGCCTACGATCACATTATGCTTCTCTGCCTTGATATAATCGAACGGCGGAGTGTAGCTCTGGCCGATAAAGTCCGCACCGGTATGGGTGGACAGGATCGTATACTCACCTTTGAGCACCTCATCCACTAGATTCTTGGCCAGTACATATACGCCGTCTTCCTGTTGGGCACGCACATATTCCATATTCGGGTTCATTGCCAGTGCCATATGCGCCGGAAGGGTCCAAGGTGTGGTCGTCCAGGCCAGCACATAATCGCCGCTGCCGTCCAGCTTGAACTTAGCTGTAGCACTCAGGTCCTTGACTGTCTTGTAGCCCTGCGCCACTTCATGGGAACTCAGCGTCGTCTGACAGCTCGGGCAGTACGGGCTGACGCGGTGTCCGCGGTACATTAAGCCTTTGTCATGCACGGTAGCGAGGATATTCCACACGCTCTCGATGTAGGTGTTATCCAGCGTAACGTAAGGGTTATCCAGATCCGTCCAGTAGCCGATCGCTTCCGTGAACTCACGCCACTGCTTCTCATAGCCGAATACACTTTCCTTACATTCCTTGATGAACTTCTCCACGCCGTACTCTTCGATGTCCTGCTTGCCGGAGATACCAAGCTTCTTCTGCACACCGAGTTCAACCGGCAGGCCGTGGGTATCCCAGCCCGCTTTACGGATCACACGGAAGCCCTTCATCGTCTGGTAGCGGCCGACGAAGTCCTTGATGACCCGGCCCAGCACATGCCCGATATGCGGCACGCCGTTCGCCGTCGGAGGTCCTTCATAGAACACATAGTTCGGGCGTCCCTCGCGGTTCTCCATGGATCTGCGGAACGTATTCTCGTCGCTCCATTTCTTCAGGATACGGACATCTCTGGCCCGTGCTTTTTCTTTTACATCTACTTTATGCATGATGGTCAATCCTTCCGTGGTTTAGTCTTTAAACCTTTTCGATCCCTCCCAAACCCTCCCTTAGCCAAGGGAGGGCCCCAAGGGCTCCGCCCTCTGGACACCTGGAAAGTTTGTCGATCTCCAGGGGAAAGGTGTTTGGTAAGTTAATTTTGTTGTAATGCCCGCTTACGCCGCAAGCGGCACGCTCTACCTCAGGCATCCGGCCCGCGAACCCGAAGGGCAGCGCTGGGCCGGGGCTTCGCTCTTGCCCTGGCATCCGGCCCGCGAACCCGGAGGGCAGCGCTGGGCCGGGGCCTCGCTCTTGCCGGGCACTCGGCCCGCGAACCCGGAGGGCAGCGCTGGGCCGGGGCCTCGCTCTTGCCGGGTACCCGGCCCGCGAACCCGTTAGGGCAGCGCTGGGCCGGGGCCTCGCTCTTGCCGGGCAACCGGCCCGCGAACCCGTTAGGGCAGCGCTGGGCCGGGGCCTCGCTCTTGCCGGGTACCCGGCCCGCGAACCCGTTAGGGCAGCGCTGGGCCGGGGCCTCGCTCTTGCCCGGGCAACCGGCCCGCGAACCCGTTAGGGCAGCGCTGGGCCGGGGCCTCGCTCTTGATCTTCGCCCTAGGTCTTCCGCAGTTAAGGCCCCGCAGGCGTACCCGTCAGGGCAGCCTAAGAAGGGCCGCGCCATTCGCCGCAGTAATCCTTCCCCTTCCGCCATCGTCACTCACCACTCGGAGCACTTGTTGCAGGTGTCCAGAGGGCGGCCAGCCCTTGGGGTCCCCCTTGGAAAGGGGGATTTAGGGGGATGGACCCACACAAAAAAAGCGCCATCCAGCCCCCAAAGGGGCGAGACAGCGCTCGCGATACCACCCTAATTCTGCACCTCACGCACATCCTTAGGGAAGTGTATTCAGTACAATCTCAGTTCCGCATGCAGAAATGCCACACGGGTCCGGGATAACGTCCGGCAGACGGCATAGCTTACACACGTATGCATATACGCTTCAGCTTAGCTTCTAGGGGAGGATCTTCCGGCAAGGCATGAACGATCGGCTCGCAGCAAACACCGACTCTCTGGAGAACGTTACCTTATCGTACTTGTCCCGTCATCGAATTTCGATTCAATGGATTACAGATATGTTCTAGTTATAGTCTGTTTAGAACCAATTGTCAAGATCCATAGGCCCGGAACCGGGAAGGCCGGGTTATAATAACAGCTCCCAGCTTACCGGAGTGCCGAGGGGAAGATCCTTTTTCATTTGTTTTCCTAACAACAGGTCGTAGTATTTCGGATCTAGACCATATCCTGGACGAATTACTTTAATATTATCTCCCGTCAGCACTTCACCAGCCTTTATATCCTTAGATACATATATCGACCGCCTGAATTGAAGTGATTTCTCCTCGTCCTTCGTGGGACCGATGGAAACCCTGCCGAGTGCCCTCCAGGCCGTATCCGTCTCTCTCACGAGGGAAGCAAATTCCCCGGGCTCCAGAGAAAAAGCCGCATCAACCCCGCCATCCTCACGGTTAAGGGTAAAATGCTTTTCAATGACAGTGCTGCCCAGCGCTACACTTGCAACGGCGGCACCCACGCCCAGGGTATGATCTGATAAGCCTACCTGGCAATGAAACACTTCGCTCAAATACGGAATGGTGTTCAGATTTGAGTTTTCGGGCGAAGCCGGATAACTGCTTGTGCATTTTAATAGAATATACTCACTGCAGCCTGCACCGGTTATTGTGTTTACCGCATGTTCGATTTCGCCGAGCGAAGCCATTCCTGTGGAAATAATCATCGGCTTTCCTTTGGAGGCGACTTTTCTGAGCAACGGGATATCATTATTTTCAAAAGAGGCAATTTTATAGCAGGCAACACCCAGGGTTTCCAAAAACTCAAGCGAGGTTTCATCAAACGGTGTACTGAAGGGAATCATCCCTAGTTCCCTGCAGGCATCAAATATTCTTCCGTGCCATTCCCAGGGGGTATACGCCTCCTTATAGAGCTCAAATAGAGACTTCCCCTTCCAAAGCCCGTTGGATTCAGGAATCATGAAATCTCTCTCCTGGATATTCAGCGTCATCGTTTCGGGCGTATACGTTTGAATTTTAAATGCGTGTGCGCCAGCCTTGGCCGCTGCCTTAACCAGCTCAAGCGCCCGGTCAAGTGACTGATTATGATTGCCGGACATTTCCGCGATGATAAAAGGAGATGCCCGCTTCCTATACGCCGGTTACCGATCGTGATTTCCTTCATTTGCTCCCGCAGCCTCCTCTTTCAACACTTCACTGTGCTTCTCCCATTGCTCCTGAAAAATCGCCATTAATACCACATCGGTATATTGTTGATTTCTTAGAATCTGCTTGCACAGCCTGCCTTCCTCCACAAATCCTAATCTGCGGTGATAGGACAAGCTCTTCTGGTTAAAATCCAGGATTTGGGCGCCTACCTTCCTCATTTGTCTTTCTTTGAAAATCAGATCAAGCGCCAAGATCCCCATGATCTTTCCCAAACCCCGGGGACAGGCCTGATTCCCAATATAAAAACCCCATTCACAGGTTTGGTTGGTGAGGTTGATCTGTGAGAATTGAACGAGACCTATAGGTTGTTCTCGATAAAAGCATAACTTCACCAGCTTGCTTGCATCCTTCTCCGTAGAATTAAGCCATTTGCAATGCTCCTCTAAGGAATGAGCTCAGTATAATTCATAAAAGGACGGATATGGCCGGCGTTGCGCCACTCCAGGACAAGGCTCTTATGTTCTTGACCCAAGTTCTCCAGCTTATAGTCATTAATGTCTGCCATAGTCCCCTCCCATGATCCTGTCTATAACCTCATTGAACCGGCCCTCCCCCATAAGCTGAAGTGCCTTCTCAGACATATCTTTCACCAGTACGTGTTCCAGACCATCCTTAGGAATGTATCTGTAGGACATCATGTTTTTCAGGTATTTGCCACAAACCAAGAGGATCTTCAGGGAGACATCACTGTAACTGGCCCTGTTATCATTACCGCAAAGGTTTTCGCGCCGCAATAAAACACAAAAAAACTCCTTTGTAGAAGTCTTGTTTATTAAACAAACAAGATCAATAACTTCTACTAAGGAGTTTTTATTCAAATGAATAGCCCGGATTCCCGTTCACAATGCGTTCTCAGTAACCTCGCGGCTCTCAAGCGCATTCCAGTCATCCTGCGACAGCAGCTCCAGCTGGGCCTCCAGCAGGGTCCGGAAACGGGTGCGGTAGATTGAAGCCTGCTTGCGCAGCTCCTCTGTCTCGATCGCTACCTTGCGGGATTTGGACAACGCTTCGTTGATGATCCGGTCCGCATTTTTTTCTGCTTCCTTAAGGATCAGCTGTGACTCTTTTTTGGAGTTGTTCTTCACATCATCTGCAGCCTCCTGAGCCACGATAATGGTCTTGGACAGGCTTTCTTCAATATTGACAAAATGATCAAGGCGTTCCTGAATGGATAAAAGCTGGTTGTGCAGCTCTTTGTTCTCACGAATAACGCTTTCGTAATCCTTAATGACCTGATCCAGAAATTCGTTGACCTCATCTTCGTCATAACCGCGGATTCTCCGAGAGAATTCCTTGTTATGTATATCGAGCGGTGTTAATGGCATGCTGTGCACCTCCTAGAAATTTCGGACATCCATTGTCCCTGAACGATAGTCTGTCCGGATGACAAAGATGAAAGACTGCTTGCTTGGATATCCCCAAAAGTGAAGGGGGGTGTTTCCCTTGAGAATATCAATTTCGACAAGCACGCCTGTAATCCTGCAAAGAACTCAGACAAATTTGCCTACCAGAATCCGGTAACGGCCTTTCTTCGTCAAGCTGCCGATCTCCAGCACCTTGAACCGTCCGAAGCCCTGTATCGAAACTACATCACCGTCTTTCAGACTGCAGGACGGATCTTCCTCCACCTTCCAGTTCACCCGCACCCGTCCGGCTTTGATGGGAGCCAGAATTTTGCTCCGGCTTAGTCGGGTCACATCCGCTGCAATTCCGTCAAGTCTCAGGGAAGCCACGGTGAAATCCATCGTTTCCAGCTTAACCTGGCTGCTGCGTAAGCCGGATAGCGGCAGTAATTCTGTACTAACATTAATCCGGTGTACACCGGTCAGATTCATGGACAGATAATCGGCGATATCCTCAGCTACCACAACGTGACAGCCGTCCTCCAGCACATGAATATCACCGATCTTGCCTCTTTTGATGCCCAGTCCCAGGATGGCTCCCATGTAATCACCATGCTCCAGCGCAAGGAATTTCTGCTCCCCCGAGGTAATGGCCAGCACCTTCAGCTCCATGTCCTCACCCGTGAGATCACGGTAATCCGGCGCAACCATAGCCCGCTTCCGCTCGGCATCGTCAGAACCGCCCTCCCAGCGTACAATGACATCGGGGTGGCGGTTCACCAGGCTCTGCAGTATATATCCCTGACGGGGATCGAGAAATTCGGTCAGCTTGGTCTCATGGTACTCTCCTGCATTCGTAACCCATTCCCAGGCCTTGTCCACAAATTGCCGTTCATCCGGGTGGAAGTGGCCGTAAATTTCATTCTTCATGTGCTTAGCCGAACACCAGGGCCACAATGGAATGAAGTCCGCCTACCGCAAACCGGAGCACGACAATCGCAATAATCGGGGAGATGTCGATGGTTCCGAACAGAGGCGGGATGATTTTCCGGAATGGCGTAAGATACGGCTCCACAAGCTTGCCAAGCAGCTCACCGATAAAGTTCTCACGCAGATTAGGCAGCCAGGACATGAGAATGTATACGATAATCATGTAATAGTAAATTGTAAATAGGATGTCTATAATTGAAGATATTTGATCCAAAACCTGCTCACCTCATTCTGTTGTAGTCTTGATCGTCACCAAGAATTTCTGTTATGGAGCCTTGGATTTCCACTGTATCCGGAGTGCACATAAATATATTGCCCCCAATCTTGGATATTCCTCCACCCAGGGCATAAACCGTTCCGCTTAAAAAATCAATAATCCTCATTGCCTGATCGTTACGCACCCGCTGCAAATTAATAACTACCGTGCGGTGCGCACGCAGATGGTCGGCAATCTCCTGGGCCTCGTCATACGAACGCGGCTCGTAGAGCACAACCTTCACATTTTTTTGCGAATGGATACTGACGACGTTGGCCCGCTGATTTTTGCGTGTTTCTACAGGGGCGGGTTCGTATTCATCCTCATCACGGGAAATTTGCTCCCGCTCCACTATTTCCTCTTCCTCCTGCAAACCCAAGAAACTCATAAACCGGTTCATCACGCCCATCAATCTCCCTCCTAATGACCTACTAGTACCGTTCCCAGGCGCACCCGGGTGGCTCCTTCCTGTATCGCCACTTCAAAATCATTCGACATTCCCATCGACAGCTCTTGTATAGGCTCAGGTGTCAAAGCAAGCTGATTAAGCGAATCGCGCAACTCACGCAGCCCCCGGAATACGGGACGGGTAAGCTCCGGATCTTCCTCATGCGGGGCCATGGTCATCAGTCCGATTACCTTCACACGGCTTAGCGAGGCGATGTCCTTCAGGAAATCCTCTACCGCTTCGGGCGGCAAACCGAACTTCGTATCTTCTCCGGAAATATTCACCTGCAGGAACACCTTAACATCCAGTCCGGCGGCGTCCGCCTTCTTGTGCAGTTCCCGTGCCAGCGATAGCCGGTCGAGCGAGTGTATATATTCAAATTTACCTATAACGTCTTTTACCTTATTGGTCTGCAAATGCCCGATAAAGTGCCAGATTCCCTTGTGTCCAAGCGCATTCCATTTAGGCTCTGCATCCTGCCAGCGGCTCTCCGCAATCTCCGTGAGCCCTGCTTCCAGCACAGCGGCTACCGTATCCAGAGGTACATATTTCGTCACCGCGATAACCTTGACGTCACTTACATCACGGCCGTTGACCGCGCAGGCCTGTGCGACACGTTCCAGGGTGATGGCAATTCTTTCCTGTAATGAGGCCAAAATTCAACTCTCCTTTATTCCGATCCAGCTCGTCATTCTCCCTGTAACCCCATTTTCCTTGCGGTACGAAAAGAACAGATCACTGTTACAGCTTGTACACCAAGTTGTACATTCGATATGAGTCGGCAATATTCCTGCTTTTATCATAATGCGTTGATTCATTTCTTTCAAGTTAAGCATACTTTTGCTGCTGTCCTTATCCGAGCTTCTATATAAGTCCGGCGCCCCTTCCACCATCATCAGCGGGTTCAGCCCGGCCTCCAGCCGGCGGACGTGGTCCATTACATAATCATCTACCTCGTAGCAGCATTCGCCAATCGAAGGGCCTATGGCAGCCTGGATATCCTCCGGACGGCTTCCATACTCCTGTTCCATTCTGTCCACCATCGCTGCTGCGATCTCTGCCACAGTCCCCTTCCAGCCTGCATGCGCCAGCCCCACAACACTGTGCACGGGGTCATAGAAGTAGAGCGGTACACAATCCGCATAAAAGGAAGTCAGCAGCACACCCGGCACATTAGTCAGAAGCCCGTCGGTAGCCTGAAAAGCTGTAGACCGGTCCAGGCTGCCTTTTCCGCGGTCCTGTTCTGTAATTACCGCTATATCTTTACCATGGGTTTGTTCTCCGCAGGTCCAGGACTGGAGCCCGAAACCAAGACTTTCGGCCAGCAGCTTTCTGTTGCTGAGCACAACAGCCGGATCATCACCGACATGAAACGCACAGTTGAAGCTGTCATACGGCTTCGTACCGCTGCCGCCCTCTCTGCCTGTGAATCCTGCTGTGATTGCATTATACTTCTCTCGCCACGGCTCCAGATGAAGCAGCATAGGCGTTCCGTCACTCCGCATAAACGGTTCCATATCTTCACCTCCGCTTAAGTGTAACATAAACTCAGCCCCATAAACTCTACCCCACAAACTCTACCCCACAAACTCTACCCCACAAACTCTACCCCACAAACTCTACCCCACAAAGTGATGTTATGCTCCGATGCCCATCCAAGTACTTTGCGGGGACCCCGAAAACCTGCCACACAAAATAATCCCCACAAAGTGACGTTATGCTGCACACTCCTGAGCCCACCCTATGCCTTTACCCATATACGCAGAAAAAAGACGCACCCGATTAATAAGTGCGCCGCTCGCTGCGTTCCGGCCGCTCCAGATACATCATCTCCCGCTCTCCCTGGCCTTGAGGCATCCGGGATTCCTCAATCTTCACCAGGACGACATCGGCACCGATCTTGACGATATTCCGCCACGGGATAATCAGATCGGCACCGCCTCCGAACAGTCCCATGAACCTTGTATATCCCGGTACGATGATGGCATCAATAACCCCGCGGCGCAGATCCAGCTCCAGATCACTAATCTGTCCGAGCCGCTTGCCGTCGACAATATTAATAACATCCTTGGTTTGAAAATCAGAGATTTTCATCTTTTTGCCCGACCCTACGGAATCTTCATTCATCCTGCCACCCCTGTACATTCAGACCTATAGCTCCAGTATATGTGCTTAAGGCTTGGCAACATGTCTTAATTCATTTCCGGCCTTCGCCGTTACATACAAAAGGATACCCCGGGCAGCCGCTCACGCGCCTTCCGGAATATCCCCCGCTTATCTATAGCCTACTGTTTAAGACTTCACATGCTTTTGCATTTGCTGAATAGCCGACTTCTCAAGCCGCGATACCTGCGCCTGTGAGATCCCAATCTCATCCGCTACCTCCATCTGGGTTTTACCTTCAAAGAACCGCATGGACAAAATACGTTTCTCGCGCTGTCCCAGCCGCTGCATGGCTTCACGAAGAGCAATCTCTTCAATCCAGGATACATCTTTGTTCTTATCGTCGCTGATCTGATCCATCACATAGATCGGATCACCGCCGTCATGATAGATCGGTTCGAACAGGGATACCGGGTCCTGAATAGCATCAAGGGCAAAGACGACATCTTCTTTAGGTACCCCGAGCGCTTCTGAAATTTCGAGGATCGTCGGTTCCCGCGAATTCTGATTGGTCAGGCTGTCACGGACCTGAAGGGCCTTATAGGCAATATCCCGCAGCGAGCGCGATACCCGGATCGGGTTGTTGTCACGCAAGTAGCGGCGGATCTCTCCGATGATCATCGGCACCGCATAGGTAGAGAACTTGACATTCTGCGATAAATCAAAATTATCGATGGCTTTCATGAGTCCGATGCAGCCTACCTGAAACAGATCATCCACGAACTCCCCACGATTATTGAACCTTTGAATTACGCTAAGAACAAGTCTAAGGTTACCATTTACCAATTTCTCTCTGGCGGATCGCTCGCCCTGCTGCTGCAGCGAAGTGAACAATGCCCGCATTTCCACGTTCGTAAGAACGGGCAGCTTAGCGGTGTCCACACCGCAAATCTCGACTTTATTTCGGGTCATGATGATTTACCTCCCAAGGAGAAACATTACTGTACATTATCTCCCCGGTCCGGCATTTTATTCCTCGGTTCCTTCAGCTTACACCATCTTGTTGAACTCCTTGCGCAGCCGCTTGATAATTCTTTTCTCCAGCCGCGAGATGTAGGATTGGGAAATGCCAAGCAAATCAGCAACATCCTTTTGGGTTTTTTCCTCACCGCCGCGCAGTCCGAACCGCAGCTCCATAATTAATCTTTCCCGTTCACTGAGCTTCTCCAGCGCCTTCTGCAGCAGCTTGCGGTCCACCTGTTCTTCGATATTCCGGTAAATCGTGTCATTCTCCGTTCCCAGCACATCCGATAACAGCAGCTCGTTGCCGTCCCAGTCAATATTCAGAGGTTCATCAAAAGAAACCTCGCTTCTAGTTTTGCTGTTGCGCCGCAGATACATCAGAATTTCATTCTCAATGCAGCGTGAGGCATAGGTGGCCAGTTTTATTTTTTTCTCCGGATCAAAGGTATTGACCGCCTTAATCAGTCCAATCGCCCCGATGGAAACAAGATCCTCGATATTAATCCCTGTGTTCTCGAATTTCCGGGCGATATACACCACCAGCCGCAGGTTGCGTTCAATCAGCATGGCCCGGACTGCCGCATCACCGCTTGAGAGCCGCTGCAGCAGGAATTCTTCCTCTTCCCGTGTAAGCGGAGGAGGCAGCGCTTCACTGCCCCCGATATAATAAATTTCCTGGCTCTTCAGTCCCAGCAGAAACAGCATGCGATAATACTGCAGTTGCAGCACAAGTTTGAATTTGACCATTTATTGTTCCTCCTATATGTTCCTTAACTCATAGCCTTGTCTGCCGGCGCCTCTACAGCGCTCTCATTGTGGGTCAGGTCAGGATGTATGACCGCCCGGTACGCTCCGTCTCCCGACAGTGTCCCGCCATCCAGCCCGATGAGAACCCTCTTGCTGTAAAAGGTTTCTCCGCCAAGCTTTATCATCACTGAATCCGGCTTCAACGCGAGCATGAAGGATGCCCCGCGGTTAACGCCTCTGTACGGCACCAGCCGTATTCTGTCCTGCCAGGCAAACGACTGCCCGTCCGCTTCCAGCACAAGTGTATCTGCCCCTGTCTGTGTCAGCCTCCCTTTCCATGAGGCCGGGAGATGGCCTTCCCATAGTGAGGATTCCATAACCATGACCGGAATTCGCGTAAGCGGATCATTGAGCCGGTTTCCGGTGTCCAGCAGCCCTGGACAGGTAACAGATACTCCGTCAATCTCCACGGTCACTTCACCGATATATGTCTCCAGCTGCTCCCTGCGCCTGCGCGAGGATTGAATCAGCTTGAAGAGAAGAAGCACCAGCGGAAGCATCGCAAGCACGAACCAGAATCCAATTTTCAACCGGTAAGCTTGGCCGCCTGAAGAAGTAAAGATAATGCCGTTCCAGATGTCGCCTGAGCTTTGCAGCAAATAATGAATCCCTACTATACCTCCTGCCGCCGCAAAATTAATGATATAAAATGCCCCTAATGCACGAAGATAGCTTTGCAGACTTCTAAATCCGAACGCGATCCACAGCATCACTACCGACAACCCGAATTTGATGAGGAAGGTGTACATGAAGGACAGCTCCGGTACAAACATCATCACGACATAGAGCGCGCCAACCAGCGCAGAGAGAGACAGGCGCCACCAGGACACCTTCAGCTTGACCAGCCAGCTGGTCAGCCACAATAGAATTCCGTCGATCAGCAGATTGGCGGCGAAGATCAAGTCAATATAAACAACCAGTGTTTTCACCTGCCTGGTAACGGATATCTAGCCGGAGGCCAGGGTGAAGGCTCTCTTTTTAGACGATAAGATTAGTATAGGAACTCTCGCATTCAAAGTCTGTCTAAACTTGGGGGGCGTACTTACGTTTTTTTTGTCGAGTTATAGGTCAGCAGAGATATTAAGAGGATAAAAGAAAAAGCCAGCCTGTAGAGGCTGACTTCAAGTTCGAATATTCATTCAAGTGATAGATTTCAATTCTTCTTCAGTCAGTCCGGTTGCCTTCATTACAGAAGGAAGATCCAGCCCCATAGCCAGGAGATTCTTGGCTATTTCCAGTTTTGCCTCGAGCTCACCTTCTGCTCTGCCTTCTGCTCTGCCTACTTCTCTGCCTTCTGCTATACCTTTAGCAAACCCTTCTCTTTGTGCACCGTCTCTCTGCGAGGCTTCGTCAAGCAGAAACTTCTGGCGGTCCTCATATTTACGCCGGGCTTCCGAATCCTGACTCAGAAACTCCAGGGTTTCCATCGCCTTCCTCAAAGCAGGTTCGTTCATCAACAGCACCTCCCAATCCGAGTGGTTTTTTCCCTTCAAGAACAGCAACCAGTTCACCAGGCCGCCTTGGCCGGGAACAGCTGGCTGATTCAGCTTGGGTAATTCCAGAAAATGAATTTCAATATCATCCGTGAGCGGCGTTCCGGTTGCATCCTCCCGTAAATGAAATACACTATGGGGATATTCGTGAGGCAGCACCTTATAATTCAAAATGTTGATTGTTACGCATTTCTTGAGGTCTGTATATTTGCCGCTTACCTGAAGCTGGCCCGCATAACGTTTGCTCCAGTAATATAAGGTCCTTTTCTCAATATCGTATTTGTTGAACAGCTGCATTTCAATATTGATCAGCTTGCCCTCTACAGACTTTGCCCAAATGTCAAATATCGATTGCTTATCCAGCGGATCATCCTTATCCGTATACGGATTGAGCAGCACTACTTCCTTCAGCGGCGGATCTCCCGCATCCATGAATATCCGGTTCAAAAAAGCCAGCAGCACTTCCTTGTTACTCTCACTTGCAAATATCCGTTTAAATACAAAATCCACCCGGGGGTCCAGCAGTTCCATTCATATCGTCTCCCGTTATCGTTATTATAACAGCCTAAAAACAAAAAAACACCGTATTCGTCCCAGCTCTAGGCGGGTCGAATACGGTGCTTCCGTAAAAAAGCTATGCAGTTCATTGCTCTTAGTTCTTAATCATTGTTGCCGCGTGTCCGGTTGCGCAGGAAGGTTGGAATATCCAGCTGATCAGAGGTTGTCTGATTGCCGAACGGACGAAGATTCGCGTTCTTATCCTTGTCCGCTGCCGGCTCATTGCTGGCTGCAGGACGGCGAGCAGGCGCTACAGGGGAAGGCTTATGTTCAAAGCCGGTAGCAATTACCGTAACCTTGATTTCGTCCTTCATACTCTCTTCAATAATCGCACCGAAGATCATATTCACTTCAGGATCGGAAGCAGAGGTAACAATCTCAGCCGCTTCATTAACCTCATACAAGGAGAGGTTGGAGCCGCCAGTAATGTTCATAATTACGCCGCGTGCACCTTCGATGGAGGTTTCGAGGAGCGGGCTCATAATGGCTTTGCGGGCCGCTTCCGAGGCACGGTTCTCGCCGGTCGCAATACCGATACCCATAAGCGCTGAACCGCGCTCCGTCATAATTGTCTTCACATCGGCAAAGTCAAGGTTGATCAGGCCGGGAACGGCAATGAGATCAGAAATCCCTTGCACAGCCTGGCGGAGTACATTATCCGCTTCGCGGAAAGCCTCCAGCATTGGGGTTTTCTTATCCACAATTTCCAGCAGGCGGTCATTTGGAATCACGATCAGCGTATCCACTTTTTCTTTCAACGCTTCGATTCCCAGTTCTGCCTGATTGGAACGTTTTCTGCCTTCAAAAGTAAACGGACGGGTCACGACGCCAACCGTCAATGCTCCGCACTCTCTGGCAATCTCAGCAATTACAGGCGCTGCGCCCGTTCCGGTACCCCCGCCCATACCTGCGGTTACGAATACCATATCTGCACCTTTAAGCGTATTTGAAATCAGATCGCGGGATTCTTCAGCCGCTTTCTTCCCCACCTCAGGATTGGCTCCAGCGCCAAGTCCGCGGGTCAGTTTATCCCCGATTTGCAGTTTATGCTCCGATTTGGCCATATGCAGCGCTTGGGCATCTGTATTAACCGTGATGAATTCAACACCCTGAACGCCATTTTCAATCATCCGGTTTACAGCATTGCTTCCGCCGCCGCCTACGCCGATGACCTTTATTTGGGCTAAGCTCTCCATTTCAAAATCAAATTCCAACATATTGTTTCCATCTCCCCCTTGAGTAGTGCTTGGATGGCCAGTCCAAGTATATCTGGACTTACACTTATATGAACTCGCTGAACATATTCTTTAGACGTTCTACCAGCCCCGGCTTCTTGGAAGAATCCTGGCTAGGTGCAGCACTTTGCTTGCTGCGGTTAACCGTCTTCTTATTGGCGCTTCCACCGCTGCTTCGTCCGCGGAATCTGCGCACAACGGTATGGAGTATACCCACACCGCCGGTGAACCCGGGGTCACGTACTCCAATATAATCAGGTACGGCAATGCGTACGGAGGCTGCCAGCTCAGTCTGGGCTACCTTCAGGACACCCGGCATCGAAACGGTGCCACCCGTTAGTATATAACCTCCCGGAAGCTCATTGTAACCAAGCCGTTTCACTTCCTGGCGGATCAGATGGAAGATTTCTTGAACTCTGGGCTCAATAATCGCCGCCAGATCCTCCTGGTTGAATTCCTTCTCAACATTGCTGCCGATCCGCAGAACCTTGAACACGACATCCGAGGCAGCGTCATCAATCCAGGCACAGCCATATTTCAGCTTGACCTTCTCGGCCTGATCCGTAAGCGTTCGCAGACCGTATGCAATATCATTGGTTATAAATTCTCCGCCGATCGGAATCGTAGAGGTTGCGCACAAGGAACCTTCTTCATATACGGCTATCGTCGCCTGGCCGGCACCGATATCCACCAGTACTGCTCCCATTGATTTCTCATCCTTGGAAAGCGCTAATCCGCCTGCCCCGAGAGACATAAGCACAAGATCTTTAACCTTCAGACCTGATTTCTCCACGCAGCGCAGCAGATTATGTATTGGTGTCTTAGCCCCGGTAATGATCGTCGCTTCAACCTCGAGGCGAACTCCGATCATTCCGCGCGGATCTTGAATTCCTTCAAGCCCGTCGACGATATATTGCTTGGCGACAACATCAATGACTTCGCGCTCAGGAGGCAGTGCTATGACCTCAGCAGCCTTGATTACGCGGTCGATATCATCTTCGCCGATCTCACGGTCTTCATTCTGCACGGCAACTACACCGTGACTGGATTGCAGGCCGATATGATTACCGGATATACCGACATACACCTCGGATATTTGAATACCGACCATTTGCTCCGCATGTTCTACGGCACTCTTGATCGATTGCACAGTCTGATCGATGTCTACAATCGCACCCTTGCGTATTCCTTCCGAATCAGCAGATCCAACGCCAATAATATTAAAGGTTCCATTGGTAACTTCCCCAATAATTGCCCGAACTTTGGATGTACCGATGTCCAAACTAACAATGATGTCATTGTTGCTCAAGCCCTATGGCACCTCCTGTTATAATCATAATGAATTGTGAAGCCAAATAAATAGAAAATACGCTTTGATCCCGGTCCCGGGAAACTTCTCTGTACATATTCAACATCCCTAATCCTTTCCCTCTTTTTTCTACAAATTTTTTGAATGGAATAATATAACAGCCTTTTGGCATGCAAACAACTGCTTTCAATTTTTTCTAAAGCATATAAGTTCTACCTTTTAAGAAATGACAGCTATATCCATGAATGCATTTCAAAAAATCCGCAGAAAAAAGAGGGATATTGCTTATTGCCCGTAAAACCGATTGTAGCATTTTTTCCGCTCTATTAGTAGGGACTATTTACTCTTGTGTGTCTGAATCCTCCCCGGAATCCTCCGCTTCTGTATGAAATGGGACATAAGAATCGGCCTCAAGCATCTTGATCAATCCCGGCTGCTCGTTTTCAATCACTTGATTCAGGTATTCCACCTTATCCTTAAGCAGTGAAATTGCCGTAATGACCTCAAACCGTGAACGTGTATACAGCTTAATACGGTCCGGAAAAGACAAAGTCGGGGAGGGGACGATCTCGGATATATCACTGGTCAGTTCATTCGGAATATCAGCCAGCGCCTGGCACAGCTTCGTCTTGTAAGGATCATCAGCCTTCCAGTTGGTTAATATCGGCTTCTCAACGGCAATCCCAGTATCCTTGACAGATACTGCAGCTCCGCTGGACAGAATCGCCTCAAGCGATCCAGCCTCATCCAGCTCGTATGCCACTGCGGGGAATTCCTTAATGCTGATGTTAATCACACCGGGGAATTTCTTGTCCACAGCCGCTTCCTGAACCGTCTTCAGTCCTGTCAGTGCACTTTCTACGGCATCTCCGGAGACCGCGAAGAACTGTCCGCCGATTGTAAGACCGCTTGCGGCAAGCAATTCCTCCCGGGATGTATATTTATCCCCCTGGAAATTGATTGCCGTAATCTTACTGACGGACGAACGGAAAAATATCACGGCCAGCAGCGCAATAAACAGCAGCAGCAGGATAATAGTGATTTTACGGCTCATTCTCTTACTGGGCTTGTCCTCTTTAAGAAGAGGCATTCGGGTTTTAGGCATTCTCATATCTCCGTAATAAGGCCCTGTCTCCTTCCCGCGCACTCGGGCCGAAGGAGACAGGGAGCTTTAATTGGCCAAATCCAGCGGGTCCGGCACAGGTACCTTGCGGCTAATGCGTGCACCCAGCTTCTGAAACAGTATCTCGATGCCGTCATATCCGCGGTCAATATGATGCGCCTGCTCAACAACGGTAGTTCCTTGAGCGGCAAGTCCGGCGATAACCAGGGCAGCTCCGGCACGCAGGTCGGTGGCTTCTACCGTAGCTCCGTATAATCTCTGCACTCCGCGTATAAACGCCCGGTTCAGGTCAATGGAAATGTCGGCTCCCATCCGGGCCATCTCTTCCACATGCTTAAAGCGTCCTTCAAATACAGTTTCTTTAATCACACTGAATCCGTCAGCCAGGGACAAAAGGACCATCACCTGGGATTGCAGATCTGTAGGGAACGAAGGATAAGGGGAGGTTACAATTCTTTCTACTGAACGCGGACGCCCCATACAGCTGATATTAATTATATCATTGCAAACTGTAATTTGAACACCGGCACGCCTAAGAACATGGATCAGGGATGTCAAATGTCCTGCGTTGGTGTGGGTCAGTGTCACATTCCCCCTTGTAGCTGCAGCTGCGATCATTACGGTCCCGGCAACTATCCGGTCGGGAATGACCTCATAATTGCAAGGATACAGCTTGGAGACGCCCTGAATGGTGATCGTATCTGTTCCCGCACCGATGATTTGCGCACCCATCGCATTCAGGAAATTCTGCAGATCCTGGATTTCCGGCTCTCTGGCCGCTCCGGACACCGTTGTGGTCCCCTCCGCCATAGCGGCAGCCATCATGATATTCTCCGTGGCTCCGACGCTTGGATAATCCAGATGAATATCACAGCCTGTCAGTTTGGCAGCCCGGCAGCAGATCATCCCGCTGGTCTCCTCAATCTCCGCCCCGAGCAGCTTCAGACCCTGCAGGTGAAGATCAATTTTGCGTTCCCCGATGGCACAGCCGCCCGGCTGATAAATCGTTACTTCACCAAACCTGGACAGAAGCGGTCCCATTAGAAAAATGGAGGATCTCATCTGCCGCATTAAATCCTCCGGAACATGGGAGGTTGCGACGCAGGTTGTATCGACCGTAACCGTTTCATCTTCATGCACGGCCCTGCAGCCCAGCCTTTCCAGAATATCCAGCATAGTTTCGATGTCCAGCAGCTTCGGCACATTATGCAGTGAGTGAACTCCTTCGGCCAGCAGGCTTGCCGCCAGAATCGGCAGGGCCGCATTTTTCGCTCCATGGATACGTATGGTGCCTGACAGGGGATTTCCACCCTCAATCACCAATTTGTCCAATGTATCACCTCCGAGATTACCGCTCACCCACCGTTGGGCACTTCCTGTACACAGATCAACAGAAATAGGCCGGGAAGCTACCCCGCTCCACATTTCATGAACTGGAAGTGCTCTGGGTGATTGTCACGATTATAGGATCATCCTATGTTCGTGACCTCTCGTGTGTGACAATGTAAGCCCGGGATTCTAGCGTTTCCGGCCTGCGGCCAATCTGCGGAGCTCGGCGACAACCAGCGAGGCGGAGTCTCTTTTACCCAGCCGCCTTGAGGCATCAGACATACTGCGGCGTGCAGCGTCCGCTCCGATAATCTTATGCACCGCTGCGAATAGTGCCTCGCCGCTTAAATCCTTCTCCAGCAGCACAACGGCTGCCCCTTCACGTTCAAGCTGTCTGGCATTCGCTTCCTGGTGATTATTCGTCACATTGGGAGAAGGGATAAGCACAGAGGGAATGCCTAGTGCAGTAATCTCTGCAAGAAACGATGCCCCCGCCCGGTTCACGATGAGTGAAGTACAGGCCAATACCTCGGGCATATTATGAATATACGGAAGAATATGCAGGGAGTTCGGCAAGCTTCCGAGCTTCTCACGCACAGCTTTACGGGTTTCCTCGAAATAAGCCTCTCCGGTAACGTACACATAGTGAACACCATTACCCTTACCCACAAACGGAGCCATTTCAATCATCGCCCGGTTAATTGCCCTGGCGCCTCCGCTGCCTCCGACTACCAGCACAACCGTACTGCCTTCAGGAATCCCCAGTGAAGCGAATCCCCGCTGCGGGTTGGCAGTCATTACCGTAGTTGCCCGGGGGTTGCCAGTGTAGATTACGTTCTTAGCCCCCGGAAAAGCCGGCTCCGTGCCTTCAAAACTTACGGCGACTGTATCGGCATACCGGCTGAGGAAGCGGTTGGTCAGGCCGGGGATCGCGTTCTGTTCATGGATAAGCGTCGGGATGCCTAGCCGGGATGCAGCGTACACTACCGGCCCGCAGACATATCCGCCTGTGCCGATGACAACATCCGGCTTGAACTCCCGCAGCATGGCTTTGGAGGCCTTCACCCCCTTCAGGAAACGCATTACCGTCTTCACATTGTCCATTGAGAGCTTACGGCGGAAGCCGGTAATATCAATCGCTTTAAAGGGCAGATTCTCTTGGGGAACAAGCTTGCTCTCCAGACCGCGTTTGCCCCCGATATACAGGAAGACGGATTTCTCTTCTTCGGATTCCAGCTGTCTGGCTACGGCTACGGCCGGATAGATATGTCCGCCCGTACCGCCGCCGCTTAATACAATACGCATGTCTTTCACCTCGCATAACGGGATAAATTAAGTAGAATGCCAAGGGCTGTAAGCATCAGGGTCAGCGATGAGCCTCCATAGCTGATCAGCGGAAGCGTAATGCCGGTAACCGGCATGAGGCCGATAACCACACCGATGTTGATGATCACCTGAATAGCGACCATACAGACGATACCTACGGCCAGATAGCTGCCGAAACGGTCCGGCAGACTCATCGCTACCTTCATTCCGCGCCAGATCAGAATCAGGAAGAGCAGCAGCACTGCCAGCCCCCCGATAAACCCCAGCTCCTCAGCCAATATGGAAAAAATAAAATCGGTCTGCGGCTCCGGCACATAGCTGTACTTCTGCCGGCTCATGCCGAGACCCAAGCCCCCCAGTCCGCCGGGTCCAATCGCGTACAGCGACTGTATGATCTGATATCCGGCCCCGAGCGGATCAGACCAGGGGTCCAGGAAGGCCGTAATCCGCTGCAGACGGTAGGGTGCGGCGGCAATAAGCCCCACGAACCCGGCAACACCCAGCGCGCCCAGGGAGAGCAGATGCTTCATCCGGGCCCCTGCCGTGAAGACCATCATCAACGCAGCCCCGAACATGACAGTGCCTGTACCGAGATCCGGCTGGAGCATGATCAGCGCAAAAGCGGAACCGATCAGCGCAAGCGGCGGAAGCAGGCCGCGGGTGAAGCTGGAAATATCGTAATCCTCTGTTCCGAGCCATTTGGCGAGAAAGAGGATCATCCCCATCTTCATGAACTCCGAGGGCTGAATGCCGAAGGAGCTGATTCCCAGCCAGCTGCGCGCACCGCCGCGCACGACCCCGATGCCGGGAACCAGCACCAGCACCAGCAGTACGAAGCAGAAAATCAGGGCCGGCCTGGCGAACTTCTTCAGCACCACATAATCCGTATTCGCAGTGATGAACATGGCGATAAGACCCAGGCCTGCGAACAGCATCTGTCTTTTGACAAAATAAAACGAGTCGCCATAATTGCGGAAGCCCAAAACGGACCCGGCGCTGTATACCATTACCATACCGATGGCCAGCAAAGCCAATATCGGAAGCAGCAGCCAGATATCGGGCGCATGACGGGATTTGTTCATCAGGAGCACACCTCTTGCATCCGTAGTAGGGGCTTATCCACCCCCCTACTTAAAGGTTATGCACCGCCTCTTTAAAAATACGCCCGCGCTCCTCATAGGATGTAAACATATCCCAGCTGGCACAGGCAGGAGACAGGAGAACTACATCTCCTGCTTCCGCAAGAGCGGAAGCCTCCCGCACGGCCTCTTGCAGCACGGCGGCGGCGCTCTCCCCATTATCGACGGAGATGATGGTCTTTACTCCTGCCAGCTGCGCAACCGCGGCCAGCTTGTCCTTCGTCTCCCCAAGAGCCACCAGTGCCTTGACGTTCCCTCCGAGGACAGGCAGCAGCTCCATATAATCAGAACCGCGGTCCAGACCTCCGGCAACGAGGATGACCGGCTTCTTGAAGGACCCCAGCGCCATGGCTGTAGCTTTGGAATTGGTAGCCTTGGAATTGTTATAGTAGGCGGCCCCCGCCTTGTCTGTCACATATTCCAGCCGGTGCTCCACACCGCGGAAGGAAGCCAGCACTCCGCCAAGCACTGCCGGATCCGCGCCTGCGGCAATGGCGATGCCGCAGGCGGCCAGCGCATTCTCTACATTGAAGCGGCCCGGAAGGCCGATCGAATCCACATCGGCTATTTCGGTCTCGCTCTCCGTATAATCCCGGTAAATGATTACCCGCTTCAGATCATCTTCTGTCTCCGGCACAAAGGATGGACGGACAAAAATGCCCTGAACCAGTTCTTCAGTCATGGAGAAGGGCAGGATGCCTGCTTTGATATATGGAACCAGCTCGCGGCAGACCGGATCATCCCAGTTCAGTACAGCGGTGTCGCCCGGCCCCTGATTCGCGAACAGCTTGGATTTGGAGGCCACATAATCCTCCATCCCCCCATGATAATCCAGATGGGTCTCGGCAACATTCAACAGGGCAGCGACCTTGGGCCGGAAGGCTTCCGTCCCTTTGAGCTGGAAGCTGCTGAGCTCGACAACCATCCAGTTGTCCACGTCAGCCTCCTGAGCGGCCTGACAGAGCGGCGTACCGATGTTCCCGGCAACTATAGGCCTCATCCCCGCTGCCTCCAGCATACGGCCAACCCAGGTCGTTGTAGTCGTCTTCCCGTTGGAGCCCGTAATACCGATCATAGGTGCGGCGCAGAGATGGTAAGCCACCTCTACCTCCGTTACGACTTCGATACCAAGCTCAAGAGCCTGCTGCACCGGAGCCACGGAATAGGGAATCCCCGGATTCTTAACAACAAGCGCAACACCCTCATGAATCAGCCCTTTCGGATGCCCGCCGCATATAACAGAAATTCCCAAAGATTCCAGTTCGGAAGCTTCGGGACTTTGATCTCTTTCCTTTTTATCATTGACCGTCACAACCGCGCCGCGCTCATGCAGCACCTTGGCCACCTGGACGCCGCTTTTGGCGAGCCCCAGGACGACCACTTCTTCATCACGGTACAAATCCGGATGCTTCATATGTTACAACCCCTTGATGAGATATAGTCCAACAGCCGCGAGCACCAGGCTCACCGCCCAGAAGGAGACAACCACACGCCACTCCGACCAGCCGCCCAGCTCAAAGTGATGATGGATCGGGCTCATTCGGAATACCCGTTTGCCGCGTGTTTTGAACGAAGCGACCTGAATAATTACGGACAGCATTTCGACTACGAAGACACCGCCGATCACCACGAAGAGCAGTTCGGTCTTCGTTACAATGGCAATCGCGCCAATGGCGCCGCCAATCCCGAAGGAGCCGAAATCACCCATGAACACTTTGGCCGGATGGGCATTGAATACCAGAAAGCCAAGTACTGCACCAATCATCGCCGCAGCGCAGACACCGGCAGCAATGGAGGTTGCCTGCATGGCAACTACAGCAAAAGCAGCGAGCGCGATCGCACTGACACCGGACAGCAGTCCGTCCACACCATCCGTGAAGTTAACCGCATTGGTTACCGCCATCATCATCAGGACAATAAACGGATAGTAGAACCAGCCGCCCCAGTCAAAGCTCACCGATGTTCCCGGAATGCTGATGTTTGTGTGGTGTCCGCCGGAAATGAGCAGGGCGCAGAGAACGATACCAACCAGCAGCTGGCCGGCAAGCTTCTGGCGTGCCGTCAGCCCTAGGGAACGTTTGAAGGCAATTTTAATATAGTCATCCAGGAAACCGATCAGACCGTAACCCAGCGTAGCTACCAGAAGTACGTAGAAATCCGAATTAATCACCGAAAATTTCAGAAAAGATAACGTGAACGCCACCATGATGATAATTCCGCCCATCGTAGGCGTTCCCGCCTTCTTCAGATGGGTCTGAGGCCCGTCGTCGCGAACCTGCTGCCCGAACTTCATCCGGCGCAGCAGCGGGATAATCAGCGGAGCGGCAATGACCGCAAGGATAAAGGACACAGCAATAGTCAGCAGAAGTAATTGATAATCCATGGGTACACCCCCTCCATTAGTTTAAGTCAGCTTCAGAATATTCTTTCAGGCGGTGAAGCACTTCCTCCAGACGCATCCCCCGGGACGCTTTGAAGAGTACTACATCCCTGGAACCACATTTGTTATTCAAGGCCGTGATTAGTGCTTCTTTGTCTTCAAAAGCAAATACATGTCCGGCCCCGAATCTCTCCGCCGCAGCCGCAGCAATATGAGCAGCGAGCGGTCCGTAAGTGTATACCTCATCCGTCAATGCAGGATCGAGATAGCTGCCGATCTGCTGGTGGAACAGAACTTCATCAGGCCCAAGTTCCAGCATGTCCCCCAGCACCGCGATTCTGCTCCCGCTGCACTTCATGGACTGCAGCACATCTATCGCTGCTCTCATGGACGTAGGGCTGGCATTGTAAGCATCGTTCAGCAGCGTCAGCCCGTTCGCCGCCTGCATCACTTCAATCCGCATGCCGGTCAGCTTAAGCCCGGCTAATCCGGTCTCTATATTCTCGTCAGTCACACGGAAATGGCGGGCAACCGCTAGTGCAGCGAGTGCGTTAATGACATTGTGACGCCCCGGCAGAGGCAGCGTGAAGGCACGCTCTGCATGAAGATGCGAAGTGAAGGTCATTCCAGCGCCATGAGTCATGAGACCTGTAGGATAGTCATCATTGTCTCCGGACTGCCCGAAACGGAAGCTGAGCATCCCTTCCGGCGGATTAAACCCGGGCTCTGCCATAACTTCTGCGAGCAGCGGTTCATCCCCGTTGTAGATGAGCAGGCCGCCCGGCTTAAGTCCGTCCACAATCTCTAGCTTCGCCCGGGCAATTTCCTTGCGGGACCCGAGCTGCAGCAGATGGGATTCGCCCACGTTGGTAATCACAGCCACATCAGGGGCAGCTATCCTGGACAGCAGGGCAATCTCACCGCGCGAGCTCATGCCCATCTCCAGCACAGCAATCTCAACATCACTGTCCATGGAGAGAATCGTAAGCGGCAGACCGATGTGATTATTGAAATTGCCCTGTGTTTTGTGTACCTTGTACTGCACTTCAAGAAGAGCGGTAATCATATCTTTGGTCGTTGTCTTGCCGTTGCTGCCTGTCACGGCGACTACACGCGGCGCGAGCTCGCCCAGATATGCCGAGGACAGTCTCTGCAAAGCGGCCAGTGTATCCTCCACCAGAATGGCAGGACCGCCTTCAGGCGCAGGCCCCTTATCCCGCTGCCAGAGCGTAGCGGCCGCTCCTGCTGCCAGAGAAGCAGCAGCGTAATGATGGCCGTCAAAGTTATCTCCGGCCAGCGGAACGAACAGGCAGGCAGGCGTAATTTTGCGTGAATCGGTTACGACTCCCGCAAGTTCAATATCCTTATCTTCAGCAGAGGACAGCTCTCCCCCGCACATTTCCGCGATAGTATACAGCGTTCTTGTAATCAATAGCTTCGGCCCCTTATCACTTCTTTGGCTACGATGCGGTCATCAAAATCATGAACGACTCCGCCGATTAGCTGATAGGTCTCATGACCTTTCCCCGCAATCAATACTACATCGCCGGGGCTTGCCATTTCAATAGCTTTTCTGATCGCTTCCCGCCGGTCGGGAATCATCTCGTACCGTTCCTGTGACACGCCGTCCTCAAGAAGTCCCGCTTCAATATCGCGCAGAATCAGCAGCGGATCCTCTGTCCGGGGATTGTCGGAAGTAACCATGACACGATCACTGTATTTGGCAGCTATTTTGCCCATCAACGGCCGTTTGGTCGTATCCCGGTCTCCGCCGCAGCCAAAGACGGTAATTACCTTGCCGGCAGCGAATTCACAGACAGCCTTCAGCACATTCTCCAGACCATCCGGCGTATGCGCGTAGTCAACGATGACTGCGAAATCCTGTCCGGCATCCACAGACTCGACACGTCCGTCCACACCGGCTACTGACTCCAGACTGGCTTTGATATCTTCCAGCGGCACATCCTCCAGCAGAGCAGCAGTAATGGCCGCAAGTGCATTATAGACATTGAACTTGCCGACCATCCGGAGCGAAATATCTGTCTTCCCCTTAAACGTATCCACATGGAAAAAAGTTCCTTTGGACGTGATCGAAATTTGAGAGGCCCGGACATTGGCAGGGGTGTCGATACCATATGTAATCACTTCCGCAGCGGTCTGGTCAGCAAAATAGCTGCTTGCTGCATCATCCGCGTTGAGGACTGCATATTTACGTTCTTCCTTCCACGGTGAGATCACATTGCCAAGCCGCGAGAAGAACAGTGCCTTAGCCGCGCGGTACTCCTCCATCGTATGGTGATAATCCAGATGATCCTGAGTCAGGTTAGTGAATATCGCTGTGCGGTAGTCCGTTCCCTTCACCCGTCCCTGCTGAAGTGCATGGGAGGATACCTCCATCACACAGCACTGCACGCCTTTGGACGCCATATCATTCAAAGTGCGCTGAAGCTCAAGCGATTCCTGCGTAGTACCGGACATTGGATAGCTTTGTCCGTCATAACGCATCTGAATCGTCCCGATCAGCCCCGTCTTCACGCCATGGTCCTGCATAATTTTCTCAATCAGATACGTAGTGGTGGTTTTGCCGTTGGTTCCGGTAATCCCAATCATCTTCATCCGGCTGCTGGGTGAGCCGAAGAACGCATTCGACAGCACGGACATCGCAAACCGGCAGTCATCTACCACGATCTGCGGCAGATCGATTTCCAGCCTCCGCTCACAGACTAGGGCAGCCGCACCGCTTGCGGCTGCCTGCGGTGCGTAATCATGTCCGTCCACTGTATGGCCGGGCAGGCAAATGAACAAATCGCCCGGCTTAACCTTGCGGGAATCCACCTGCAAATCCGTAATCTCGGTCTCACCTTCCCCGTATAGACGCGAAGCGGCAAGACAGGATGACAATTCATTAATTTTCATAGTAATCCCTCACTCTACATTTGTCAGACTACCCTATTATTCACTGGAAGTTCCCATATAAATCCGGATGGTTGAACCCTGCTCCACTCTTGCCCCCGCTTTGGGTGCCTGATTAATCACTGTATTGCCTGATCCGGAGCGGGCCAGCATGAAATTCATGTTCAAATCCTCATAAATATCCTGAACGGTAGCTCCTGTTAAATCGGGAACTGTTACAATCGGAGTCTCCCCATATTTATAGGTCTTCGGCAGCTGATCCTTACGCTGCGGAACCTTCAGATAATGAAGCGAATCCTCAAGAATATTCTGGACGATCGGAGCTGCTACCACACCCCCAAACTGAATTCCCTTGGGATTGTCAACTGCAGTGTAGACTACGATCTGCGGATCATCCGCTGGTGCAAATCCGATAAAAGAAACGATATGCTCCGTAGGAGAATACCGGCCGTTAATAACCTTCTGTGCCGTCCCTGTCTTGCCGCCCACACGGTAGCCGTCAATAAACGCCGGCCGGCCTGTGCCTTTGGCAACCACGCTCTCAAGGGCGGCCCGCACCTTCTTCGAAGTCTCCTCCGAGATCACCTGCCGCACTTCCTCCGGCTCTACCTCGGATACTATATTACCGGTATCCGGATTAATCCAGGCTTTGGCAACATGCGGAGTATACAGCCTGCCGCCGTTAATTGCTGCAGACACCGCAGCAATCTGCTGGATCGGTGTTACGGATACCCCTTGGCCAAAGGCCGTGGTAGCAAGCTCGACCGGCCCTACCTGCGCCGGCTTGAACAGAATCCCGTTCGCTTCACCGTTGAGGTCGATCCCTGTCTTCGTGCCAAACCCGAAATCACGGATATACTTAAACAGGGTATCCTTGCCGAGACGCTGGCCCAGGGCAACAAACCCGGGGTTGCAGGAATTCTCCACCACTTCAAGGAACGTCTGGCTTCCGTGGCCGCCTTTTTTCCAGCAGCGCAGCTTCGCACCGCCCACTTCAATATATCCCGGATCAAAAAAATGCTCATGCTGCAGATCAACCTTCCCCTCCTGCAGAGCAGCAGCCAGGGTAATGATCTTGAAGGTGGAGCCCGGTTCATACGTCATCCAGATGGGAAGATTCCGGTTATATACTTCGGCATCGTATTCCTTATAGGAGCCCGGCTCATAACCCGGCCGGCTTGCCATGGCCAGAATTTCACCATTGCGGGGGTCCATCGCAATCGACCAGGCACCTTGCGCCTGATACTTCACCATGGCCTGATCGAGCTCGCGTTCCATGATCGACTGAATCTGCTTATCAATTGTCAGCTGCAGGCTCAGCCCGTCCTGCGGCTCGGTATACTTCTCCGAGGAGCCAGGCATCAGCCGTCCTCCGGCATCGGACAGATACGATATATTGCCTGCGCTGCCTTGAAGCAGCTTATCGTAGATGCTCTCTATCCCGGTGATCCCCTGATTGTCAATTCCCGTGAAGCCGAGAATATGTGCGGCTAAATCGCCATAGGGATAATACCGTTTGTTATCCTCAGCCACAACGATGCCCGGCAGCTGCAAATCACGGATGCTCGCGGCAAGCTCCATCGTAATTTTGCGGCCGCCGGGCTGCAGTTTCACCGAGGCTTTCTTTTGGGTCAGCAGAGTGACCAGCTTCTCCTCGGTCATACCGAGCAGCGGAGCCAGCTGCTTCGCGGTCTGTTCCTTTTCCTTCACCTGCACAGGAATGGCATAGATCGTTGGCGAGCTGATATTATATGCCAGGGCAACGCCCTCCCTGTCCAGAATCTCGCCGCGTTTGGCGGTGAAGGGAATATTCCGCCGCCAGGATTCCTCAGCCTTGGCGCTCAGCTTCTCCCCTTGTGATAACTGTACATAGGCAAGACGCACGGCCAGCGAACCGAACAACACGGCCAGTCCCAGCAGCGTCCACAGCATTCTCCGCCGAGTTACGACTTTCGAAACCTTCATTCCGTTCTCCCCGCTTTCGCTCGTATAGACATGATCTCTTATCTTCATGACTATTCGGGACAAACAGGGGTTAGAACAAGCCTATATAGGCGCTACTCCGCAGGATCCTCTGCATCGGGGTCAACGTTGACGGCTACAGGGATATTCTCCCCGTATTCATTCAGGGGACTGAGCTTCAGAGAAATATGCGTTTTGTTGTTATTCTTGGTCTGCGTCTGCTCTGTGACATAACCTTCGCCCTCAACCGTTATCCCTACTTTGAGCAGATTGAGAATTTCCAGGGCATCACGCAAAGATTCTCCCTTCAAATCGGGAATGGTCATTGCTTCATCCTGCTGGGTAAGCAGATAAATCCGCTGTCCGGCGGCAAGCTTTGTGCTCTTATCCGGATATTGGCTGATTACCTTTGCCCCTGTGCCGACAATCTCGAAGTCAAAGCCTTGATTAAGGAGCAGCTGTCTGGATTCCTTAACGGTTTTGTTCACGAGATCAGGTGTACTGCGCAGCTCTGAAGAGTCAGCCGCCAGCTTGACTGACGTTTTGCTTCCCACTGCTTTATCCGATTCAACCGTTTTGGGTACGCCCATATATTGCAGGGACTGCGAGACTATCTCTTTGAAAATAGGTCCGGCTGCGGCTCCGCCGCCGGCAGCATCCGCAGGCTCATCAATTACGACGAATACCGCGATCTTCGGATTATTGGCCGGAGCGTAGCCGAGGAAGGAGGCGAGCACCTTATCCCGGTCATACCCGCCCTTGCCGTCAGGCTTAATCGCCGTTCCGGTCTTGCCGGCCACCCGGTATCCTTCGATATAGGCATGCCGTCCGGTTCCGATTACCTGGTCTGCCACGACCTGCTCGAGGTAGCTGCCGGTTTCACGGGCGCTGTCCTCGGAAATGACCTGCCGCACAACCTCCGGCTGAGTCACCGTAGTCTTGCCTGTATTAGGATCGGTAACTTCCTTCACTACATGCGGCACCATCAGCTTGCCGCCGTTCGCAATCGCCGCCATCGCCGTGAGCTGCTGAATCGGTGTAACCAGCAGCTTGCCATGGCCATAGGCCAAGGTAGCATTCTCTATCGGCCTGTTCGGATTCGGGTTGACAATACCGGTGGTTTCACCCGGGAGGTCAATGCCCGTCTTTTCCGTAAAGCCGAAATCCTTGATATATTTCAGCAGCTTTTCCTGGCCCAGCAGTTCATAACCAATCTTGACAAACGCTACGTTACTGGAACGTTTGACCCCTTGAAGCAAGGTGATATCTCCGTAACCGGCTCTGTTCATGTCATAGATCGGTTTGCTGTACCCTTTGATCCGGATAGAGCCCGAATGGACTGTCTCTTCCGGATTAAACAGCTTCTCCTGAACGGCACCGGCCAGCGGTACAATCTTGAATGTGGAGCCCGGTTCAAATCTCGACATGATCGCGTGGTTATAGAAGCCAGCCGCATCCTGATTAAGGTCATAATATTCATTTGGATTGAAGGTCGGCATATTTGCCAGTCCCAGAATCTCCATCGTATTCGGATCGGCAGCAATGACGCTTATCGACTTCGGTTTGTACTCGGCATAAGCCTTCTTCATCGCCTCTTCGATATAGTGCTGAATGGTGCTGTCGATGGTCAGCTTGAAATTGCTTCCGTTCACTACAGGCTGGTAGCTATCCTGTGAATCGGGCAGCTTGATTCCCTTGCCGTCACTCTGATAATTCAGCTTGCCATCCGTACCGGCGAGCTGTTTGTCGAAGTACTTTTCCAGACCCATGACCGCATTGCCGTCCCTGTCGGTGTAGCCCAGAATATGCGCAGCCAGTGAGTCCTTCGGATAATAACGCTTCTGCTCTCTAACAAGCCCTACACCCGTTTCCAGGGTATCATGCTCTTTCTTAAGCTTATCCACAAAAGCCGTAACCTTATCGGCCAGATCCTGATTAATCTTCCAGCCTTCGTTGCGGATCTCCCGGTTCTTGTAGTAGTTGCCCTTATCGTCTTTGGCCTCTACCAGCTTCTTCAGCTCATCTTCAGGCTTGCCAAGCAGTTCGTGCAGTCCCTGGATGACCTCCTGGCCGATCCCCTTCTCGGCAATGACCTCGGGGTCAACCACAACAGTATAGGCAGGAACGTCACTGGCCAGAACACTGCCGTTACGGTCTTCAATCACACCGCGGACCGCCTTGATGGTTGAAGTATGTGCCCACTGTGTAGCTGCTTCCTTCTGCCACTTCTCACTCTGCATTACCTGAATCCAGAAAACTCTGCCGACTAAAACAAGAAAAAAGAGGGTAATACACCCTCCTATAAACAGCGTGCGAAGTTTTATTCTTTTTACCATAGCAAACCTCACAGATTCTATTATTGCGATTGAAGTCAATCGCTGATTAATTGCCGGCTTTGTCAGTGACCTGTTTACTAAGCGGTACATAGATTGTTGAATCTACAGGAGGAGTCTTATATCCCATCTCTTCCGCCCGCTTGACCACCGTCTGTTCAAGCGTCTGCTTCTCCATCTGATAGGTAGCAATTTGCTTCTTGCTCTTCGCGATCTCGCTGTCCAGCTTCTGTGCCTGCAAGTTCAAATCATAAATATGGACGTAACGCCAGATCAGGGCGGCAGATACCAGGATAAAGGCTCCCAGCGTCATCATATACAAAAGCTTCTCCTGCAGCGGAAGCACTCTCCGCCTGGTGACGACTTTTGTCTTCTCACGGTAAAGCGGGTTTACCTCTTCTTTTCTCTTGGGTTGAACTGCTAAATTGCCGCGGGTATAGGCCATCTCTGACTCTCCTTTATCGTCATTTACAATTTCTCTGCAATGCGCAGTTTGGCTGAACGGGCACGTGAATTAAGCTCCAGTTCTTCTTCTCCGGGTACGATGGGCTTGCGGTTAATCAGTTTCAAGGTTCCTTTGGCGCCGCACACACAGTAGGGCAGGTCAGGCGGACAGGTACATCTGCTTAAATAGCTGCTGAAAATCTGTTTGCAGATCCGGTCCTCCAGCGAATGGAAGGTAATTACGGATACTCTTCCCTCAGGTGCAAGGCAGCGTACAGCAGCATGCAGTCCATCCTCAAAAGCTCCCAGCTCATCATTGACAGCAATCCGCAGGCCCTGGAAGCTCCGTTTGGCAGGATGTCCTCCTGTCCTCCGCGCAGCTGCTGGAATGCCCTCTTTAATCAGCTCAGCCAATTCTCCGGTGCCCTCCACCGGACGTTCTTCCCGGCGCTCCACAATTTTGCGGGCAATCCGCCGTGAGAACTTCTCTTCTCCATACTGGAAAAGCACACGGGCAATTTCCTGTTCACTCCAGGTATTGACGATATCGGCCGCAGTCAGCTGTGCCGACTGGTCCATCCGCATATCCAGCGGAGCATCGTGATTGTAGCTGAACCCCCGCTCCCCTTCGTCAAACTGCGGAGAAGATACCCCCAGATCGAACAGAATCCCGTCCACTTGGGGAACTCCGTCCTTTTGCGGAACAAAAGGCAGTTCCTTCAGTACTTGCTCGAGGTCACGGAAGTTGGTCTTAACCGTAACCACTTTGTCTCCGTACTCGGCTAATCTCTCTTTAGCATTATTCAGCGCCCAATCGTCTTGATCCAGACAGATCAGCCGGCCTTCGCCGCTAAGCTTGGATGCAATAAGCGAACTGTGCCCGGCTCCTCCGAGCGTACAGTCAACATATATACCATCCTTCTTGATGTGCAGCCCTTCTGTCGCTTCTTCCTTAAGCACCGTGATGTGGTGAAACAAGCTGCATCCCTCCAAGGCAGTAATTCGAATTGTATGTTTTATAGATCAAAATTGAAATCAACCAATTTCTCGGCAATCTCGTTGAACGATTCCTCTGACTGTTCGAAGTACTGCTCCCATAGCTCCTTGTTCCAGATCTCCACCCGGTTCGAAACGCCCAGAATAACACAGTCCTTGTCCAGCTTGGCATATTGCCGCAGATTCCCCGGCAGATTCACCCTGCCTTGCTTGTCCCATACACATTCGGTCGCTCCCGAGAAAAAAAAGCGGCTGAAGGCACGGGCATCCGATTTCATCAGTGATAGGCTTTTAAGCTTTTGCTCCATGATTCCCCATTCTTCCATGGGATAAACAAACAGGCAGGAGTCGAGGCCGCGGGTCGCCACGAAGGAGGTTCCGAGCAATTCACGGAACTTAGCCGGGATAATGATCCGGCCTTTGTCGTCAATGCTATGCTGGTATTCCCCCATAAACATGATCTTTCCCCACCCCTAAGTACCGATTCCCCACTTTGCCCCACTTTTCACCACTTAAGCATAATAGATTCGCCATTAAAAATCAAAAACCTTTTTCCTAAGCAAGGTAATTTTTTCTTGTTTGTCAAGTAGCTCTGCAATATTCCGCAAAAAATAAAAACCCGGGCCAGTTGATTGGCTCCGGGCTCTTGCAGATCCATTCTTTAGTCGTTCAGATTCCAGCTGTCCAGGTAGTCCACCTGTGCCTGCGTCAGGCTGTCAATGGCGATTCCCAGACTCTCCAGCTTATAACGCGCAACCTGCTCATCAAGCTCATAGGGAACATTCTCCACCTTGACGCCGATATCTTTATAATTATCATTCACATATTTGAGGGATAATGCCTGCAGCGCAAAGGTGGTATCCATAATTTCTGCCGGATGGCCATCGGCTGCGCCCAGGTTCACCAGACGTCCTTCAGCCAGCAGGTACAGCTTGCGTCCATCCTTCAGCAGATACTCTTCAATATTCTTCCGCACCGTCCGCTGGGAGGTGGAGCGTTCAGCCAGCTCCGGCTTGTTCACTTCAACATCGAAGTGTCCGGCATTGCAGAGGATCGCACCATCCTTCATGACATCATAATGCTCGCCGCGGATAACATACCGGTTGCCGGTAACGGTTACGAAGAAGTCGCCGCGCTTCGCTGCTTCCAGCATTGGCATCACATGGAATCCGTCCATGTGGGCTTCTACGGCCTTAATTGCATCCACTTCAGTAACAATCACGTTCGCTCCGAGACCCTTGGCGCGCATCGCTACACCTTTACCGCACCAGCCGTAGCCCACTACAACCACTGTCTTGCCGGCCACAATCAGGTTGGTTGTGCGAACAATGCCGTCCCATGCCGATTGGCCTGTGCCATAGCGGTTATCGAACAAATATTTACAATAGGCGTCATTTACAGCCACCATCGGGAACTTCAGCATGCCTTGCTTCTGCAGCGCCTTCAGCCGGATAATTCCTGTAGTTGTTTCTTCAGCGCCGCCGCGGATATTCTCCATCAGGTCAGGACGCTCGGAATGCAGCAGTGTGGCGAAATCTCCGCCGTCATCGATAATCAGATCCGGCTTACTCTCCAGCGCCTTGATGTTCAGCGCCTTGAATTCTTCGGGCGACGGATTATATTTGGCGAACACGGTGATGCCGTCCTCAACTAATGCGGCACACACATCATCCTGTGTGGACAGCGGGTTCGAGCCGGTAATCGTAACTTCGGCACCGCCAGCCTGTACCACCTTGGCCAGATAAGCGGTCTTGGCTTCCAGGTGAAGCGTGATCGATACCTTAAGGCCCTTGAACGGCTGCTCCGCTTCGAACTGCTCACGGATACGGTTCAGTACCGGCATATGCTGGCGAACCCAGTCGATTTTGAGATGCCCCTCAGGCGCGAGCGACATATCGGTTACGATACTATTTTCCTTGGACAACGAACTCATGTTATAACCTCCTATAATATATTCCTACATATAAATGATGCGGTGTGTTCCGCTGTAATCGGCGGGTACGGCCATTAGTTCCTCCAGCCAGCCCGGACCGTAACGGTTCAGATAATACATCATATTATATACTCTCTCCTGCAGTTTACCCAGAGGCATAACGGACAGCTCAATCCGTTCCCACTGCCGCAGCGCCGCCTCATTCTGCTTCTCCATCGCATCCAGTGCTTTGCCCTGCAGGAAGGAGATCTGATCCATAATCTTGTCCTTGTTACTGTTCCCCAGCTTCAGCAGACCTGCCTGAATTCCGCCAAGCTGCTCAATCAGCGGCTCGTACATCGCGGAGAATGCTGCCTTGGTCTGTTCAAACCGTTCTTCAATCTTCAGCTCATCCTGCGCCGTTAACCACTCTTTGCGTTTATCATCCAGACCAAGACGTACATCCGTGAAGGACAGTCCGTATTTATCCATATGCTTGTGAAGTGTTCCCTCTATGACTGTAAAAGACATGCGCGGAATAATCAGCGGCATTTGTCCGCCCATCACCTTAAAGGCCTGATGCGGAATCGCCCAGTAAGCCATTTCTCCTTGTCCCAGCACCGTAGCCAGCACTGGCAGTACATAGTCCTGCATCAAGGGGCGCGTCAGCACGTTGTTGCTGAACCGCTCAGGATGGCTCTCCAGCAGCTCCAGCAGCTCTGTACGGGAAAAAGACACCACGGATTTCCGGTCTGCGAATCTGTCCCCCTCCTTATGCAGCAGAAGCCGTGCGCCCTCATGTATATAAAAGAGGTTGGCATTCCCGGGTGTCACATCCGCCTGCAGCACGTATCCGCCCGCAGCAATACGATCAGCCGCTGCGGTGTAGGCAGCCTCGAGCTCGTCATTGCGCTCGATCATTGCAGCAAACATAGGCATTTCAAGTCTGCGCAGCGCGGAATCGGCAGAATCCAGCAGAATCAGCCCGTATTGCCCAAACAGAGAACCCATCAGCTTGGCAAAAGCGGCAGTCATATTGTCCGCACCCAGCGAAGCTGCTGTGACAAACTCCATAACCTGCGGCTTGAATTCGCTATCCTGCAGCAATCCGTCCAGCTGCCCTACAGCCTGAAGCCAGCTCTCTGCTTCCACCTTGATTTCACTGACAGAAGAACGCGGACCTTCGCCTTTATCCAGCTTAATCCGCGAAATTTCGCCCGTCCGGTTCAGTACATACGTATGATTGACTTCATCCCAGTCATGATCTTCACCGGCAATCCAGAACAGCGGAACGACGTGGCGCCCAAGCTGGGCTGCTGCTTCCCGCGCAGCCTGAATTGTAGTAATAGCCTTATATACTACAAAGAGCGGACCTGTGAACAAACCGCTCTGCTGGCCGCCTGTGACCACCAGCGTATCCGGCTGCTCCAATAAGTCAAGGGAGCGCATTACCGCTTCATGGGCATTATGCTCTCCGTTATAACTGCGTAAGTATGAAACAACCGCGGTACGGTCTGCACGGAGGTCTGCGGTTCCATCAAGCCATTCTGCGCGCTTAACCCGGCTCTCCCGGTTGCGGAAATCCCCGCCGTACAAATGTCCTACAGTTTCATATTGATGTATATAGTCACTGGCGAGCGCAGATCCGCCAGGAAGTGGTTCCGGTACAACATTCATATGCAATTGCCTCCTGTTCTACTATAACCTGCTGTATGTAATCATAAATCGGTAAACCCTTTATGATTGTATCCAAAGTTAGGTGCGGCGTCAAAGAAAGAAGCGCCGGCATGCAGCTATACAAGCTTATATTGAAAGAATAGGCGAGAGCTGAACGCTCCCGCCTACGGTAATGCTGCTGTTAAATTTTAAGCGAACTGTTTAGCAACAAAGTGTCCCTTGGACACCTCTACCAATTCAAATTCGCTGTCATTTGTTTTTTCGCCGGCAGCATAGATCGGACTGCCCAGCTCATCATGCAGATGAATGCGTTTTTTGTTCGCTTCGATTTCCGGATCCGGAACCGGAATCGCCGAGAGCAGCGACTTGGTGTACGGGTGGATCGGGTTAGCGTACAATTCTTCGCTTTCTGCGAGTTCAACCATTTTACCCAGGTACATAACAGCTACACGGTCACTGATGTGCTTAACCATGGACAGGTCATGCGCAATGAAGAGATAAGTAAGTCCAAGACGATCCTGAAGTTCTTTGAGCAGGTTGACTACCTGTGCCTGAATGGATACGTCCAGCGCGGAGATCGGCTCATCGCAGACGATGAACTTAGGGTTAACCGCAAGGGAACGGGCAATACCGATACGCTGGCGTTGGCCGCCTGAGAATTCATGCGGATAGCGGGTGGCATGATCATGATTAAGTCCAACCATGTCAAGCAGCTCTTCAATCCGTTTCTTGCGTTCAAGGCGGCTTCCCGAAAGATTGTGAATGTCCAGTGCTTCACCAATGATATCCGAAACCGTTAACCGCGGATTAAGCGATGCATACGGATCCTGGAAGATCATTTGCATATCACGGCGCATAGCCTTCATTTTGCTGCCGGACAATTTGTAGATATCTACACCATTGTATTTCACGCTTCCTGCAGTCGGCTCGTACAAGCGGAGAACCGTACGGCCTGCAGTAGTCTTACCGCAACCGGACTCCCCTACCATACCCAGGGTTTCGCCTTCGCGAATCGAGAAATTAATATTATCAACAGCCTTAAGAACTCTTCCTTTGCCTACATTGAAATACTTCTTAAGACCTTCTACTTCAATCAGATTCTTACTCAAACGAACTGCACCTCCTTGGCCATCGAATGCAGATTCCAGCAGCGCGCCATATGCGTTTCGCTGAACTCTGTGGCGCCGGGATCGATCTGTTCGCAGACATGCATTGCTTCGCTGCAACGCGCTGTGAACGGGCAACCGACCGGCGGCTTAATTAGATCCGGGGGAGTACCGATGATCGGAATCAGCGGCTCACCCTTCTTTTGGTCAAGACGCGGCATCGACCGCAAAAGACCTTTGGTGTAAGGATGCTGGGGATTCTTGAAAATCTCCCAGCGTGTCCCTGTTTCGACCACTTCACCAGCATACATTACGATGACCCGGTCACACATGCCGGCAACCACGCCGAGATCATGTGTAATCAGGATGATGGAGGTCCCTAGTCTTTGCTGCATCTCTTTCATAACTTCCATGATTTGCGCCTGAATGGTTACGTCAAGCGCCGTTGTCGGCTCATCCGCAATCAGGAGAGCCGGGCGGCAGGCCAGAGCAATGGCAATCATTACGCGTTGGCGCATCCCGCCGGAGAATTCGTGGGGATATTGGTTAAAGCGAGCCTCCGCATTTTTAATGCCTACTAATTGCAGCATTTCAATACCTTGCTGTTTCGCTTCGGCCGCTGACATATTCTGATGTTTGATCAAAACTTCGGTTATCTGTTTGCCCACTTTGATAGTTGGGTTCAAAGAAGTCATCGGGTCTTGAAATATCATGCCAATATCTTTGCCGCGAATCGATTCCATTTGTTTCATGCTAAGGTCCAGCAGATTCTTTCCTTGAAAAACAATCTCGCCTTGCTTCACTTTGGAGAGCGGGGCAGGCAGCAGCCGCATAATTGACTGTGCAGTGACACTTTTGCCGCTGCCGGATTCACCGACAATGGCTACGGTCTCGCCTTTGCCTACTTCAAAGTTCATACCGCGTACAGCCTGAACTTCTCCGCCTTTTACAAAAAAGGAAACTTGCAAATCCTTGACTTGCAGAATGGGTTCCATCATTGTTCACCTCCTTATTTCTTCAGCTTAGGATCCAGTGCATCACGGAGACCGTCACCAAAAATATTAAAGGAAAGCATGGTCAAGCTGATCAGGATAGCCGGGAACAGGAAACGCCACGGATAGTAAAGCCAGCCAGTCAGTGAATCATTGATCATCGATCCGAGGGAAGCTACAGGAGCCTGTACACCAAGTCCGAGGAAACTCAGGAACGCCTCAGCAAAGATGGCATTTGGTACAGACAGTGTAATGGTTACGATAATCGGACCTACCGCATTCGGCAAAAGGTGTTTGAACAACAGTCTTTTGGACCCTGCACCCATCGAACGCGAAGCCAGAACAAACTCACGGTTCTTCAGCTGCATAATCTCGCCGCGGACAATCCAGGACATGGTAATCCAGCCCGTTATCGTCAGCGCAAGGATGATCGTTCCAAGGCTTGGTTCAAGCACAACCAGGAGCAGGATAACAACCAGCAGGTAAGGAATGGAGTAAAGAATTTCAGATACTTTGTTCATGATATTGTCTACACGTCCACCGAAGTAACCCATGATTCCGCCGTAGATAACCCCGATCAAAAGGTCAATGGCAGCGGCAGCCAGGCCGACAATCAGTGAGATACGTGCACCGTACCAGGTACGGACAAAGATATCGCGTCCCAGATCATCTGTACCAAACCAGTGCTTGGATGAAGGAGGCTTGTTGGTACTGAGCAAATCATTTGAGTAGTAATTGTACTTTGAGAACAACGGAGCGATAAGCGCCGCAAGGATAATCAGTCCAAGAATACCCAGTGCTGTCATTGCCATTTTGTTCTGGCGCAGACGTTCCCAGGAATCCCGCCAGGCAGACAAACTTTCGCGCTGAATGACTTCAGCTTGCCGCTCATCAATTCCGATTTTACGGAAATCTTCCGGTTTCAGGTTCGCATCCTGCGATACCAATTTTTTGTCAGAAGCCAATCTTTAGCCCTCCTTTCCACCACTTAGTTTGATACGCGGATCTACAAACACATAAGCAATATCCGTGATAAAGCGTGCTAGCATGAGCAATACGCCGTAGAAGATCGTAATCCCCATAATAACGGTATAGTCACGCACACCAATCGCTTCGACGAATTGCTTACCGATACCGCCGACACCGAAGATCTGCTCGATAACTACAGAACCTGTTACGATGTTAGCCGTCATAGGTCCCATATAAGTTACAACCGGCAGAATTCCGTTCCGCAGTACGTGACGGCTTAGGATTGCTGCCCAGCTTAGGCCTTTGGCCTTAGCTGTCTTGATGTAATCTGCATGCAGCACTTCCAGCATACTTGAGCGCGTTAGCCTCGCTATAAAGGCTATCGGCTGTGCCGAGAGTGCGGTTACAGGTAAGACATAATACAGCGGACCCTTAAATCCGGAAACCGGGAACATGTGGAACTTGTAGGCAAACACATACTGAAGCAGCGAGGCGACTACAAAGCTCGGAACCGCAATTCCCAGCACCGCCAGCACCATAGCCGCACTGTCAATAAACTTGCGGTGATAGAGTGCCGCCATCATGCCGAGAAAGACTCCGACAATAACCGACACAATAATTGCGATAACCCCCAGCTTTAGAGACGCCGAGAACGTTTGTCCGATTAAGTGAGTTACATCCTGATTCAGACGCTTCATGGATACACCCAGATCACCCTGGACAATTTCACCCAAATACTTGAAATACTGATGATAGAGCGGCTTGTCCAGTCCATATTGCTCGTATAAACGCGCTTTTATTTCCGGCGGAACTTTCTTTTCAGAAGTAAACGGGTCCCCCGGAATGGCTTTCATCAGAAAAAAGGTCGCTGAAATTAGCACAAACAGCGAGACAAGCATATAGAAGAACTTATTGGCAACATAACGAACCATCCCCATCAACACCTCCTTCGACATTTTTTTGAGACACATAATTAGATTTTATGAAAAAAATGGCCATTTGTCTAATTTCTTATTTTGTAAGTTCGTGAAATCTTTAACAAAAAGCCTGAAATGCAAAAAAAAGGGATATATATGGAATTCCACATATATATCCCGAAGTATATTGCTACCTTCAGACAACCACTATTCAGTTATGTTAACCGAAGGTTCTACAATTCTTAGTGCTCAAGCAGGTAAGCACGAGTGAAGTCAATTGCACCGCTGAAGTCAAGAGTTACACCTTTGAGGTACTCTTTAGTCAGGGAGTTGTTTGTGTAGTAGTAGAACGGAATCAGGATCATATCATCTTCAATGATCATTTTTTCAGCTTTAGCAAACATTTCTTGACGTGCTGCCAAGTCGGAGCTTGCTTTAGCGTCAGCGATCAGCTTGTCATATTCAGGGTTAGCGTAACCAGTATCGTTGTTACCGCCGCCTGTTACCCACATATCCAGGAAGGTCATTGGATCATTGTAATCCGCAGTCCAGCCAGCACGTGCGATCTGGTAGTTCAGGTTTTGACGGTTGTCGATGAATACTGCCCATTCCTGGTTAACAGTGTTTACAGTGATACCCAGAGCTTGTTTCCACATGTCAGCTACAGCCAAAGCGATTTTCTTGTGGCCTTCACTTGTGTTGTAAGACAATTCAACCGGTGGCAGTTCAGTCAGACCTTCTTCTGCCAGACCTTCAGCCAGCAATTTCTTAGCTGCTTCAGTATCTTCTGTGAAGTAGTCGTCTTTAATTGCAGTACGGAACTCGCCGTCAGCGCCAGCGATACCTGGAGGTACATAGCCGTATGCTGGAATTTGTCCGCCCAGTGTTACGTTGTCGATCAGCGATTGGCGGTTAACAGTCATTGCCAGGGCTTTACGGATTTTAACGTTGTCGAAAGGTTTTTCAGTGATGTTGAATTCATAGTAGTAGGTACTTGCGATACCTTTTCTCTGGAATTCGTTAGGAAGCTCTTTTTGTACGATAGGAATCTGTTCTTGCGGGATTTCGCCGTGTGGTGCACCAGCGCGGTCAAGTTCACCGTTCTTGTAGCTCAGCAGTTCAGTTGCACCGCTGTTAACCAGGGAGAAGTCGATTTTAGCAAGCTTGATGTTAGCAGCATCCCAATATTTATCGTTCTTGCTTACTTGCAGGGATTGGCCGGTAGTCCACTCAGTCAATGTGAACGCACCGTTAGTGATCATAGTATCTTTGTTTGTTGCCCATTTAGTATTACCCTCAACGGATTTGTGTACAGGGTAATAAGTATAGAAGGACAGAAGGCCAAGGAAGTATGGAGTTGGTGCTTTCAGCGTAACTTCAAGAGTTTTCGCATCAACAGCTTTTACGCCCACTTCGTTGAAATCTGTAACTTTCTTTCCATAATATTCTTCAGCGTTCTTCAGGTAGTACAATTGGTAAGCATAAGGTGCAGTTGGATCTGTGTTAGGATCCAGCACGATTTTCCAGGCGCGAACGAAGTCAGCAGCTTCTACAGGGTCGCCGTTGCTCCATTGTGCATCACGCAGTTTGAATGTATATACCAGACCGTCAGGGGAAATCTCCCAAGATTCGGCAATTCCCGGCTCAGCTTGGCCAGTTTCGTCATTCATGCGGGTCAAACCTTCATACATAGTTTTCAGGACGGTATTAGCTTGGCTGTCCTGAGCTTGAGCAGGGTCAAAAGTAGGTGGTTCTGCAGTCAGGTTGACTCTAAGTGTCTGGTCAGCAGCCAGTTTCTCGTCACCAGTTGTTCCTGTGTTCGTGCTACCTTCATTACCAGCTGCATTTGTTGCTGCAGCATTGGTGCCGCTGTTAGCATTGTTGTTGTTTCCGCCGCAGCCAGCAAGCACTGTGCCGATAACCAAAACTAATGCGAACATGAGCAATAGACTTTTACTCTTCTTCATCTAGCAGTTCCCCCTAAATAGAATGTGGTATATGGTTTATGATTATACAACCAGTGGTCAAAAAAATCTAGAGCAATATTTTCTGAAAACGACTTTTTTTTAATTCTTTAAAATTTTGTGACGTTGACGCTTCACCGGAGCAGTGGAACATTACATCGCTTGTGATATGTATCGTATGAGGCCTACAATCATAAATAATACGTAACTGGCACCCATAAAAAAGAAAGAAAGTCGCCAAACTGCCCGTAGTAACCGTTTTCCGTCGACCGATCCCTTGAGCCGGTTTTGCGCGCCTCCAATCAGTCCAGCGGATATTAATACAATAAGTAGTATAAGAAAGAACCCGAAATTCGAATGAAAGATCGTATTGAATAATCCTGAAACTGACAGCAATAAAAATAATGTAGTCACGTCCATCGCCAGCAAAAAAGTTTTTCTCTTCTCTTGCTTAAGACCAATGCCCGCGAAATAAACGATTAAAAAAGGAACAATCGGAATAACGCTTAACACGCCGAACGAATTCCGCAAAAATTCCAAACAGCCTCACCTCTCCCTCACAGTCATGCCCTCTACCAGTCCGCAGATCCAGCGGTGCAGCGGGACTTGAGCCCCCTGCTGCTGCCCCATATTCACAATGCTTCCGTTAATCCAGCGGATTTCCGTTTCCCTTGAAGCAAGCACATCGGCCAGCATAGATGAAATATTGCCCGATGTAGTCCGGCATACTTCAAGAATGGCCTCCCAGACATGCTTCTCATAGGTAATCCCGCAGGCATCATAGGTCTGTACGGCCTCTGTGTACAGTTCCTTCATGATCTGTACACGCTCAGGTGAAGCCAACAGACCGCCGTTTGGGACCCGCCATATTGCGGTTAGAGGATTAATTACAGCATTGATCAAGAGCTTCCGGTAAATGATGGTATCCACTTCTTTCGACAGAGAGGCGTTGAATCCTGCTGCTGCAAGGGCCTCAGTAAAACTTATTACGCTGTCATGGTCCCAATCCTGTGCGTTTGATTCATTGTGATGCAGAGAGTGACTGCTTTTCCCTATACAGATTTCCCCTTTACCTGCATGAATAACCTCTGTTAATGTTTTCCTCTTGGCAGCCTCAGTGGTTACCGCCACCCAGAGGGAGGATTCCGGCAGCAGCTCCTGCAGCAGCTCTATATGTCCGCAGCCGTTCTGGAAACATATCATTGTAAGATTCCGGTCATGAAGCGGCCGCAGAATCTCCGGAAGCTCATGATGCAGCACCGTTTGTTTGACGGTTAGCAATGTCACCTCTCCCGGATCAGCCAGCTGCCGCTGCGTATACTTACTCACCGGTTCGGCCGAGAAGCGGTCACCCTTAACGGATATCGCCTCCCCGCCGTCCTCATAGCTGACCGTTAGACCGCTGCTTGCTAATTCTCTGCACTGCTGCTCACTCCGGCACCACAGTCTGACCTCACTCCCCGCACTAATGAGCTTGCCGGCAAGCAGGAGCCCGAGCGCCCCCGCCCCTATAATATCAATTTTCATGCAAACACATCCTCCTGCCGCCCGGTAATTTCCCTAATTATATCCTGCACCTCCACTCAAAGCAAAACACAAAAAATCCTGCAATGCCGGTGCCGTGAGGCACTGGGATGCAGGATTTGCGGGATTCATGTTCTATTCGATCCGTTCCAGGTTTCCATTCGCGTCCATTTTGAAGCGGGTTTTTTCCTCTTCTTCTTCATTTAGAAATGCGAGTCTGCGGGCCCGGTCCATAATCTGGATCAGCGCTTTGTAATCATCATTGACTACACGGTAATCGCTCTGGGCTAGATTGACTTCCTTGGATAAGCGTTCATTCTCTGCTCTCAGCTCCGTCAGTTCATCTTCCTTCTCTCGCAAATCCCGCTCCAGCATCTTCAGCTGCCGCCCAGCCTCCTGGAACGTGCCTTTCCATTGTCTCAGAAACCGGATTACCGCATCAATCGATAAGCTGTTCTCGCTTAACCCTTCGCTTCGTCCGTAGTCCTCTTCAATGTCTCCAAGAATCAGTCCCGCTACCTGCGCACCTCTGGAAGCCGGCTGTTTCTTCAAATAACTTCGTTTCTGACGCTGGCCTTTAGCAATCCCGATTGCATCCTCGTAACTTTTGCGTACGCAACTGTTCCAGCGGAAACCGCAGGCAGCCGAGGTTCTGCCGATTTTTTCACCCACCTCTTCAAAAGCAGCAAGCTGTGTGCTGCCCTCACGGATATGACGCAGCGTTATTTCTGCCAATATCAGATCATCTTCCGCACTCCAAGCATCCTGTCTAACGGCTGTCATAAAGCCTAACCCTCCTAACAACATCATGAAATAACCATCTTCAGAACCGGCAGCTCTTGCCGGGTAGTGAATAAGGATAAAAGCTGCTTACTCCATTTCTATGCCTCTATTAGAGTTCATAGAATCTATTTGATACTAAATTGTATTGCCATTTTGGCTGAACATCATACTTACAATGCTATAAATTCTTAAATTCCAAGAGAAAAGCTTGTGTCAATTATAAAAATCATAAATATTATGATTTCCTGCCTTTTTTTTCAATGAATTCGTTTACAGTGTTTTGCAGAGCCGTTATAATGATAAATAAGCAGCAGTATCCGGATTCATACTGGAAGGGGGACTCTCTCTTGGACCGCATGTTTCGCGTATTGGGATTTTTCACACTCGTTATCGGACTTATGGCTTTCGCCGGTGATCTTACGGAAATGGCCCTGCTATTCTTTTTACAAACCGCTTTTTTTGTGATCCTCGGCTACATGAAATTCACGGAAAAGACCTACATTCTGCTCTTTTGGGGTTATATGATCCTGACCTTTACAGGCTTCAGTTATTGGACAGTCTTTCAGATGGGTCTGCCGCTGTAACGCATATACAGTACTGAAACGGATAGTGTTCCTTTATCTCAAGGAGCAACTCCGTTTTTTTGTATGGGAATTTATATGTTTTCGCTGTAATTTTGTTTGTCCGAATGTAGTTCCCGGATGCCGAAACAGGGTATGATATTTTAACAGGCAGAAACATATTATTAGTACATACTTATTACTCAACTCTGTTCAAGGTGGTGATGTGGTGTTATTCCGCAGTTCCTTACGCCGGTTATTTGCAGCTCTACTCCTTCTCACCTGCACACTTCTGCCGCTGGCTTCACCGGTATATCTGTCCGCCGGCCCAGGTTCCGGCCTCAGTGCTTCAGCACCTGCCGTTCCGGATAATGAAGAAACCCGCAGGCTGCTCGAACAGACTCTGTCCTCAGCGGAGATTGAACGGGAGATTGTCCGGATTACGGCAGAACAACAAGCACTTGAAAGTGAAGTCGCCACGCTGACCCGGCAGTCTGCCGCCAAACAAACGGCCATTGCAGATCAGCAGGAACGCGCAGGCGCAGTTGTGCGGGCTTATTATATGGGGGAACGCGACGGATTGCTTGCAGCTTTACTGTCCGCCAAAAGCATCAGCAGAGTGCTCGCTCTTTATGATTATTATGAGATTATTATGGGGCAGGACCGGGACACGCTGTCACAGTATGAAACACAATACAAGGATTTGAAAAAAACAATTGCGGCCGCACAGCGCAGCTCTGAAGAGCTCGCCGGGCTCAAAACAGCGCTCCAGGAGCAGCAGAAGCGTGTGCTTGCTTTGAATGAAGAAATTGAGGGCGGTATTCAGGCCAGTACAGATCCTGAGCGCATGGGGGTACTGCTGGAGGAATTCAGTAAATATTGGGAGAATATCGGAATACATGAGGTTAAGACTTATTTCAAGGCGTTATCCTCGGCGATGAAGCATCTGCCGCAGTTCGTCCAGAACCGGGACGGTGTGCTGGTCCGTAAGGGGATGACTTATAATCTTGCGCTGAAAGAAGAGGATTTGAACGAATTCCTGGTCACGCAGAATACGCTGTTCAAAGATTTCGCTTTTCATTTCAAGGATAACGAGATTACAGCCACAGGGAAAAGCGGCGGACTGTCACTGACATTGACCGGTCATTACACCATTCAGGAGGAACCGGTCAACGGATTAATGTTCCATGTGGACCATGTGGTCTTCAATGGACTGGAGCTGCCGGATACCACCCGTCAGGCGCTGGAGGAAGAGTTCGATCTGAGCTTCTATCCGTCAAAAATCGTCTCATTCCTGCATGCCACAGAAGTATCCAGTTCGGACGGCGTGCTCCATGTCAAGCTGTCCCTCTCATTCTGATGCTGCGGCCGCTGCTTGATATCCCGCCGCATCCAGCTTGCCGGTCAAGAGCAGAATTGCCGCTTCCGCCTTGCGGCTCCACTCGCCCTCAGAGTCTGACTCGGGGGCATTGTCATCGGTGAGGAATAATCCGGAGTCGAACGGAAGCCGGGAGATTTCAGGCAATCCGGAGCGGTACAATTCATCCAGTGCAGGCAGATGGTCTGTATTCTCCAGCCATTCCAGCTGAGCCGAGCTTGAGGTCACATAAGCAAGCCACTTGACCGCTGCTTCCGGGCTGCCGGATTGTGCCGGGAGCGCAAAAAAGCGGCTATGGATTGCCTCGTAGATGTTGTGGCCCGTCTGTTCCAGCGGCGCTTGGACCGCCAGCGTAGAGTTTCCATATTTTCTCCATTCGGAGAGCGGCACTACGGCCACCGCAAGCTTGCCATCCTGCAGCATATTCCAGATATCCTGATTAAACCGGCTGGTCAGATAAAAATATCCGCGGGCAGCTTCCGTCCAAGCCGCTTGCGCTTCACTCATAGACAGCAGTCCGCCTCCCATGCTCTGAAGTACAGCTGCATAACCATAAGGGTTCCGCGTATCCATTGCCAGCAAATAATGTTCCTTCGTCTCCTCCCCGTTCAGCCGGTTCAGCAGTCCGCTCCATTCTTCCAGACTTGACGGTGCCCCGGACAGCCCCCATTCCGCAAGCCGCTGCGGAGAATATACCATTACATAGGGATCGATATCGAGCGGAACGCCCCAGTCGTATCCGTTCCACTGCATTTGCGGGATCAGCATGGTAAGAGGGGTGCTCCCGGGAACACTCTGGTATATATCCACAGGCAGCAAATATCCCCGGGAAGCCAGATCAAAAATACTGTGGCCGTCCAGCATTACAATATCGGGACTATCCCCGACCGTTAGTTCCTCCCTTACCTGAGCCGCCCCGTCTTCTTCAGTGTCCACATTAGTCAGCTGTACGCTGACCCCGCTCGACAGGCTGTAATTGTTGCTGATCCGCTGCAGTACGCCAAATTCCAAACTGCTGAGCGATACACGGATGGTCAAGCTCTGCTCGTCCCCAAGTTCACCTGAAGGAGGGCGCTCCGATTGGTCCAGCGGCTGTCTGGGCGGATAGCTTCCCTCGTCCGTATCCAGCTCCATGCTGGGCGACAGGCTTGTCAGCGACAGCAGCAGAACAGCAAACAGCAGCCAATAGTTTTTGCGTCTCAGCACGTGCTTCTCTCTCCTCCCGCTATCCTCGTCTTCCTCATTTTAGCAGACATATACGTGCTTGTCTGCGTTTGTGAAAACGTTCTCTTTCTATTATATAGGTGTGAACGTTGTAAGGTGAATCGTCTGAAGAACGGGCCGCCGGTTGGGCGGTATTCGCACCTGCGGTGAATATTTGGACTTCCGGCCGCTGTTGTCTCCAGATTTCTTCGATTAGACCGCTGTGCGCGGTTGAAATCCGGAGACAAAGGCGGACGCTCCCGCTCCTCCAGTTCCAAAATTCCCCTCCGGTGCTCCCGCCATATCGGCTCCAGCTATCTTAGAGCATCCCCTCCACCGTTCCGGGGCGGGGCAGACAAAAGCCGGGAGTGGTCATCTCCCGGCCGTGATTGTGCTTATCAACCGGCGGGCTGCCGATTGAAGAGCGGGTGCTGCGAGTTAAGCTTGTGGGCTGAAGCCCATTATGCCAGGCTGCGAAGAGCTTAAAGGCTACAACAAGTCCGCAGCCAGCTGAGCCAGATGCGAACGCTCGCCCTTCTCAAGCGTAATATGGCCGCTGATGCCCTGCTGCTTAAATTTCTCAACGATATAGCTAAGTCCGTTGCTCGCGGCATCCAGATAAGGATGGTCGATTTGCTCCGGATCTCCCATCAGAATCACCTTACTGCCTTCACCGGCGCGGGAGACAATCGTCTTCACTTCATGCCGGGACAGGTTCTGCGCCTCATCGATGATGATGAACTGCGACGGAATGGAACGTCCGCGGATATAAGTGAGCGCCTCTACCTGGATGCTGCCCAGGCCCATCAATATTTTATCAATATCTCCGGCTTTTTTGGTATCGAACAGGAATTCGAGGTTATCATAGATCGGCTGCATCCATGGACGGAGCTTCTCGTCCTTCTCCCCCGGTAAATATCCGATATCCTTACCCATCGGGACTACCGGACGGGCGATCAGCAGCTTCTTGTATTTATGTTCGTCCTCCACCTTGAACAGTCCGGCGGCAAGCGCCAGCAGCGTCTTCCCCGTACCCGCTTTACCGGTAATGGTCACCAGCGGAATATCATCATTCAGCAGCAGCTCAAGCGCCATCCGCTGCTGGGCATTCCGGGCGCTGATGCCCCATACCGCATCATTGCCGAGGTACAGCGGTTCGAGCCGGCTGGCATCGCTGTTCACCTTGAGCAGGGCCGATTTGCCGCTGCCAATCTCATCCTTCAGAATGACAAATTCATGAGGGTAGAGCGGGTAGGACAACGACAGCTGTTTGATGGACAAGAAACGGTGACTATAATATTCATCGATCAGCGAAGGATGCACCATCAGCGACTGGCAGCCGGAGTACAGCTCATTCAAATCTCCGGTGCGGTCGGATAAATAATCCTCCGGTGTTATGCCAAGCACATCCGCTTTGATGCGGACGAGTACATCTTTACTTACGAGTACCACAGGACTGGGATCAGCCTTTTCATTCTCCTCATGGAGATAATTGAGGGCAACAGCCAATATGCGGTTATCGTTCGAGACCTCCCCGAACATTTCCTGTACCTTTACGAAGCTGCGGTGGTTAAGCTCTACCTTCAGCGTGCCTCCATGTTCCAGTACCACACCGCTGTGCAGGTGGCCCAGTTCCCGGAGTCCGTCTAACAAGCGTGACACGGTGCGGGCGTTGCGGCCGATTTCATCGGCATTACGCTTCTTGGAGTCGATTTCTTCCAGGACTACAGCAGGAATGACAACTTCATTCGCCTTGAAAGCAAAAATCGAATTGGGGTCGTGCAGTAGCACGTTAGTGTCTAGTACGAATATCTTTTTCATGTTATCCCCTCCACAGCGCCTGGTTTGATTGATCATACATAACTCTTTTCAGCAAGGGCAAGATAAGGTAAACCACTGAACTATGGCTGAAAGGAGTAAGCACATATGAGAAAATCAATGTGTCTGTTGCTGGTACTGCTGCTGCTGACAAGCTGCGGTATCGCTAATAAAGAGACATCACCCTCTCCTCAGGATAAACAATCGTCAAAGGCCTTGAGCAGCCAGGGGAATCACGGAGTACGGACATTGTCCGAAGATGGTACAGCCCTTGAACCTACACCAGAGAACGGACAACCTTCTGACGTTAAGGGCGAAAGCGATGTTGCACTTAAGGATCATTTTGAACAGTTAGCCAAAAGAGTTCCCGGTGTAAACGGAGCCCACTGTGTCGTAATGAACAACATTGCCGTTGTCGGCATTGATGTCGACGGATCGCTTACCCGCTCACGGGTCGGAAGCGTGAAATACACGGTAGCGGAAGCTATCCGCAAAGACCCGAGGGGTGTAAGAACGCTCGTTACTGCCGACATGGACCTCACCAGCAGGTTAGCCGAGATGGGAAAGCATATTACCAAGGGAAACCCGGTATCCGGCTTCGCCTCAGAAATGGCCGACATTATCGGCCGGATCATTCCGCAGCTGCCGGAGGATACCAAACCGCAAGGTAACGGACAATAAGCTTGCACATTCCTGTACAAAGCGCAGGATCTGGAGACAAAAAAAGCCTAGTGATGGCACACTAGGCTTTTTGCATGGCGGCAAATACTTGTCCGTCCAGCTTCTCAGCCGCACGCGCATCGTATACCTTCGCATATTTCGGAGCAGATTCCAGATGAGCGCCGTAGAACAGCGCATTGCGGACCGCTTCAATCTCAACATCAAAACAGCACATCTTAAAAGGAACATCCGGCAGCGGGTCCTGCTTCACAGAAGCACGCCCGTTGATGGCATGAACCGTTCCCTCACCAAACACAGTAATGGTTACCAGCGGGTTGACCTTCATGTTGTTCACAAGTCTGGAACGGTGATCTACCGATAAGCGCACAATAGAAGGGCTCACTGCATAGATCCAGGAAATCGCAGTAGATGTAGGGCCACCGGATTCAGCATCCACAGTGTTTAGAAGAACAAAGGTTTCCGACTGCAGCATAGCTAGCAGAGTTTCGTTGAGCTGAGCAACGGCTTCGGACATAAGTACAGGCCCCCTATGCGGCGTGAGTGCATTCAATTTATTATATTATAGCACAGGATGAAACTTGCATTCAATTTGTAGATTCTTTCCTGCTCTTTAAGGACTGTCTGCGGCCGCAGCAGCAGCGGCACCTGAGAGGCCGGATATCTGGTCCTGAAGGCTTTGCTTGGCTGCGTCCAGCTCCTTATCGTCAATATATACATAGGGACTGCGCCAGGTTCCTGTCACCGGCACAAATTCTACATTCTCCTTAGATATATTCCAGTAAGTCGCTATCATGCTCTTGATCTGGGCATTCTCAATATCGCTGGCCAGATTATCGTCCACGGCATCCAGCACCTTGCCGATTTTGAGCACCCCTCCGAGTGACTGCATCTGCGTGATCAGCGAATTAAGCACTTCATTCTGGCGTTTATTGCGGTCAAAATCATCGGAAGGCTTCGTTGCCGGACTGCAATTGGATTTACGGTAACGTACATAATCAAGCGCCTTATCCCCATTTAGCTGGGCTTGGCCTTTCTTGAGATTAATATCTGTTCCGTCCACACTGTCCGTGTAGCACATATTCTCGCTGATATTGACATCTACACCGCCGAATTCATCCACGATATCCCGGAAACCCTGGAAATCAAGCACAGTAACATAATCGACCTGAATATCGAGATATTTGCTCATCATGGTCTTCATTTCATCCCCGGCCAGAATCCCTGAGGTCTTCTCCTTGCTCTTGAAGCGGGAGTAGAACGCATTGATTTTCGTTTTCTTATAGCCGCTAAGCTCTACGTAAGTATCGCGCGGCAGTGAGACTACGGTCGCCGATTGGGTCTCCGGGTTCAGCGCCGCGACCATAATCACATCCGTCAGATTGGACGGGTGCTTCGGACGGTTGTCAGTGCCTAGCAGCAGCATCGTAAGCGGCTTCTCTGAAGCGGATTGCCCGGCCTGAACCGGCTGGTCCACTCCGAACCCTCCCTGATCAAACTTCCAGTACAAGTACCCTGCGTAGCCCAGCGCCGCAATTACGGCAACCAGGAGGATGATCAGCAGCAGTCTCATCAGCCGGGCGAAAAACCCGCGTTTCTTAGGCTTCTTCTTATTAGATTTGGTTGAGTTGGTTGATTTCGTTGATTTGGTCGAGGCAGCGGGTCTGGACTGCTGTCTGTTGGTTCCTTGCTGGCCGTTCGATCTGGGTGGCAGACTGCCCTTGCTTGTATTCATAATTGAATTAGGTCCTTTTCATTCAGGTAGAATTAGATAACTTTATAATAAGTTAGACGATCCGGAGCACTAAAAGTTGCGCCTAGTGCCGTTTCGCCGCAGCTGCAGCTTTCCGCTTCTGCCGGGCCTCTACCAGGTAGCGGACCCGCACGAGCAGCATTAACCCTACCGCCACCAGCAGGCACTGGATGATCGGAAGTTTGTCATGCTGGAAGATGAGCAGCATTCCCGAGCCTATAGCCATCATAATATAAAGTACGATCTCTTTGCCGATGGGCAGCTTCTGGTTGACGCGAAATACACGGTTATACACATAAGTCAGTAGAATAAAGATGACAATGTAAGCGACAATTGGATGCTCAGCGAACCAGCTCTGCACAGCTCGTCACTCCTCCCGGATATAAGTATCGTTTACATTATATCATCCTCAGCGGTTTTATACTGCTTTTAATCCCTGCAATTTGAACGGTCTTCTGTCCGGAAAAATAAACAAGAAAAGCCGCCGGATTCTTCATCCGGCGGCTTGAATGGGTGACAGCTTACGCTTGGCTGGCTTGCGCCGCTTTACGCTGCTTCTCTACACGTTCGCGCTCACCCTTGTTCAGGATCTTTTTGCGCAGACGAACGGATTTAGGTGTAATTTCGCAATATTCATCATCATTCAGGTATTCAAGCGCGCCTTCCAGAGAGAACATACGCGGAGTCTTCATCTTAACAGTCTCATCCTTCGTTGCAGAACGAACGTTGGTCAGCTGTTTTTCTTTGCAGATATTTACAATGATGTCATTATCGCGGGTGTGCTCACCTACGATCATGCCTTCATAAATTTCAGTTCCCGGTTCCAGGAAGAGAATACCGCGGTCTTCTACGCCCATCATGCCATATAGAGTCGTATTGCCGGTTTCACTGGATACGAGTACGCCTTGGTGACGTCCGCCAACCTGTCCGCCAATCAGTGGAGCATAGCTGTCAAACGCATGGTTCATAACGCCATAACCGCGGGTCAGGGTCAGGAAGTAGGTGTTGTAACCAATCAGGCCACGTGCAGGAATCAGGAACTCCAGACGAACCTGGCCAGTACCATGATTGATCATGTTGACCATTTCTGCTTTGCGTGTTCCCAGACTTTCCATAACAGCGCCCATACTTTCTTCGGGAACATCAATCATCAGGCGTTCAAGCGGCTCCATTTTGGCTCCGTCGATTTCCTTGACGATAACTTCAGGCTTGGAAACCTGCATTTCGTAACCTTCACGGCGCATATTCTCGATCAGGATACCCAGGTGAAGCTCACCACGGCCGGATACGACAAACGCATCAGGGGAATCCGTTTCATCCACACGCAAACTGACATCCGTTTCCAGCTCTTTGAACAGACGTTCGCGCAGCTTACGGGAAGTTACCCACTTGCCTTCTTTACCGGCAAACGGACTGTTGTTCACGAGGAACGTCATTTGCATTGTAGGCTCGTCGATCTTCAGAACAGGCAGCGCTTCTGGATGCTGCGGATCGGCAATAGTCTCACCGATGTTGATGTCCTTGATACCGGCAATTGCTACGATGTCGCCTGCACCCGCTTCTTCAGTCTCAACACGCTTCAGGCCCTGGAAACCGAACAGCTTCTCGATACGTGCTGTTTTGCTCTTGCCGTCACGCATAATAACTGTTACGGACTGGCCCTGCTTGATTACACCGCGGTTAACACGGCCAATGGCGATACGGCCAAGGTATTCATTGTAATCCATCAGAGTTACCAGGAACTGCAGGGGCTCTTCAACTTTTTCAGTTGGAGCCGGGATATGTTCAACAATGGTTTCGTAAAGGGCAAGCATCGTTTCATCCTGCTTCTCAGGGTCCATGCTCGATGTGCCGTTAAGCGCAGAAGCATAAACAACCGGGAATTCAAGCTGATCGTCACTGGCTTCAAGCTCAATGAACAGATCCAGAACTTCATCAATAACTTCCTTCGGACGTGCAGCCGGACGGTCAATTTTGTTCACGACAACGATAGGTGTAAGGTGCTGTTCCAGTGCTTTGCGCAGAACGAATTTAGTCTGCGGCATGCAGCCTTCATAAGCATCCACAACCAGCAGTACGCCGTCAACCATCTTCATGATACGTTCTACTTCACCGCCGAAATCGGCGTGTCCAGGGGTATCTACGATGTTGATCAGGAACTCTTTATAGGTAATTGCTGTATTTTTGGCTAGGATAGTGATTCCGCGTTCCCGCTCCAGGTCGTTAGAGTCCATGGCCCGTTCCTGCAAGTGCTCGTGCGCGCTGAAAATCCCTGATTGCTGGAGAAGCTGATCGACGAGTGTTGTTTTACCATGGTCAACGTGGGCAATGATCGCAATATTGCGAATATCTTTTCTTGAATGCATGATTTGTATCCAAATCCTCTCATTTATCAAATTAAAAATGTTTAAATTTATAGCATGTCACGGCAGTCTCACAAAAGAAGCGCCAGGCAGAAACCCGACGCTCCAACATATCCTTAATAGTATCGTGAAAGCACCATGAAAAGCAAGTCTTTTTCTGAAAAAAACGTTACCAACTTCGTTTAATTTTTCTAATTTTGCCTTACGTCAAATTCAGCGGTGTCCATTCCCTCAATCTGTGCCGTTTGCCTGGCTGTCTTACCAGCCGCCGTTCCACTTCTTGCGCCCGCCCGGTCTGCCCCGGCCCAGCATCAGCCATAGGCCTGCGGCAACCAGAACGGCACCCAGCAGATACAAGGCTCCGGTCCCGAGCAGGGTGAAGATGAACAACACAATGCTTAGCAGCCCAAGGATAACAGCGGTTGTTGTCAGTCCTCTGCTTCTGGCAGAAGAATACAGCGAATATTCATAAAGTCCGACCGCAATGCCCAGCAGCAGGATAGGCCACAAATGCCTCATCAGGTCCCAGCCCCATGTATTGCATAGTCCAAATAGCAGACCGTATACCGTTAATATGCCCGCAGGTATCAATACAGATGCAGAAGCACGGCGGGTGAAGAAGAGCACATGCAGGAACAGGCCCGGAACCAGAATTACGAGCGGCCACAAGGCATGTCCAAGAAATCCGAACACCCCCAGCTTCCCGAACAGAATCACAATGCCGGCGGCGGCGATGAACACACCCAGTTTCATGTCGTTTTTGGAAGACATCTTTCACCCATCCCTTCAAAATTCGCGTCTTTTCTCTGGCCCTCGTCATTTTATATTTTATCTGAAAAATAATTAAAACACCATCATTCTTCGTGTATTCGGGGGAATTGCACAAAAAAGCTGCACCAAAGCTTTCCAGCTTTTGGCACAGCCTCTAGTATTGCCGCTTCTTATCCTGCAGATACCATCCTCCGCTTAAGCATACCTGTTACTACGACAAGAATCCCCAGAACCATCGGCAGCATGGAGTGGAATGTAGGCAGCATGAAGGAAATGACCGCACCAAATTTGGCATCCTGCAGCAGCATATTACCGGCCGTATACGCCAGAATATAGGCTCCGATGAAGACCAGCACCGGGAAACGGTGCAGCCAGCCCACGATGATGCCGCTTCCCCAGACCACAATCGGAATGCTGATGGCAATCCCGATTACGATGAGTGCCAGATCTCCTTTGGCCAAGCCTGCAATCGCCAGCACATTGTCCAGACTCATGATGAAGTCGGCGAGCAGAATGGTGCGCACCGACTTCCATACACTGGAGCTCCCCTCAATCTTAAGTTCCTCCTCCTCCTCCAGCAGCAGCTTAAAGGAGATCCAGAGCAGCAGTATCGCGCCTCCGGCTTCAATATAAGGAATTTTGAGCAGCAGCACTGCGGCAAAAGTCAGGATGCAGCGCAGACCCACTGCCCCTGCAGCTCCCCACCATACCGCTTGCCTGCGGTGCTTCTCCGGGAGATTCTTGCTGGCCATCGCAATGACCATCGCGTTGTCTCCGCTCAGCACCAGATTGATCATCAGTATTTCACCCAGCAGCAATAAAGAATCCATTCTTTTCAACCTCCCTGAACTCCATGTAAATACATGTATGCCTCAGGGTGACAAGCTATGCATCCTGTCCTGCTTTTTTAGAAACTACGCATGAGCGGGGCTGTTCCAGCGTATACAAAATTATAGCCTGCCTGCCGTATGTCAAAAATGCCCGTATATCTTCCCACCAAATTCGAGGAGTGACCCCTATTGAATCCATCCGTTACGGATTTCATATTATCCCTGCTGAATATTGTCTTCCTCGATCTGATTCTGGCCGGTGATAATGCCATAGTGATCGGCCTGGCCGCGCGGAACCTGCAGGGAAGTTCGCAGAAGAAGGCAATTCTGCTGGGCACAGGGGGCGCCGTAGTGCTGCGGATTATCGCGACGATCCTTGTCGTGTGGCTGCTCAAAGTGCCCTGGCTGCTACTATTCGGCGGATTGCTGCTTATTATGATCGCCTACAGACTGCTGACAGGGGGGAATACGGAGGACACGGACATACAGGCCGGAGGAACACTGTGGTCGGCCGTACGGACGATCATTGTCGCAGATGCGGCGATGGGGCTGGATAATGTTATCGCGATCGCCGGGGCAGCCAAACACAATATTACGCTTGTGGTGCTCGGGCTGCTGATCAGCGTGCCGATTGTGGTCTGGGGCAGCACGCTGTTCATCAAGCTGATCAACAGATATTCCTGGATTATCTATATCGGCTCAGCCGTGCTTGGGTTCACGGCCGCAAGTATGATTACCAGTGAGAAGCGGATTGCCCCCTTCTTCGAACAGCAGCCGCTGCTCCACTATCTGTTTATTGCTCTGGTGATTGCAGGCATCCTTGCCGCCGGCCTCTGGCAGCGCCACCGCGCACAGGGCAGAATTCCGCATAGCGGCAATTCTACCCGGTAATGCATATACCGCCATATATCAGAAAGAGGTGCCCCGGCCAACCAGTATTACCGGCTGCAGGGCACCTCTTCTTCAGCTATTCTAGAACCATTCTTCCTGTAAACCTGCCTGTACAGGGATCACATCGCTCGGCTTCTCATCACCGTATGGTGTAATCGATACCGTCTCTGTTCCGGCAACCGCCGCTTCCAGGAGTGTCTGGTACCAGGGCAGCGTGGCTTCAATCTTGTCCACAATCCGCATGTTCGGATTCGTCGTCGGCGACTTGGGCACGAACAGCGTACAGCAATCTTCATAAGGAAGGATGGACAAGTCATAGGTGCCGATGCTCTGGGAGATTCCGACAATCTCACTCTTATCCATCATCACCAGCGGACGCAGCAGCGGCAGCTCAGTGGCCCGGCCAATGACATTCATGCTTGGCAGCGTCTGGCTGGCGACCTGCCCCAGACTGTCACCGGTGATCAGGGCCAGCGCCCCTTCGCGTTCAGCGAGAGCGGTGGCAATCCGCAGCATGGCCCGGCGCATTAGTGTAATAATCAGATTATCCTGGCCAATTCCGGTAAAGGAGGTCTGGACCTCCGTGAACGGAACCAGGTGGAGCTTGATCACTCCGGCATAACGCGACAGTACCCGCGTCAGATCTACAACCTTCTGACGGGCAAGCTCGCTGGTATACGGGTAGCTGTAGAAATGGACACATTCCACTTCAAGTCCTCTGCGCATGGATGACCAGCCCGCAACCGGGCTGTCAATGCCGCCGGACAGCAGCAGCATTGCTTTGCCGTTCGTACCGAGCGGGAACCCGCCGACACCGGCAATATTCTCGCAGAAAATATAGGTATGCCCTTCACGAATCTCAATTCTCAGCTCCATCTGCGGAGATTTCACATCCACAAGCAGCCCGGGATACCCCTGCAGCAGAGGAGTGGCAATAAGCTTACCCATCTCAATGGAGCCATACGGAAAGTCCTTCCATACCCGGCGGGCACTAACCTTGAAGGTCGTTCCTGCTGCCGGGGCAATAATATTCAGGAATGTCCTGCTGGCTGCAAGAATCTCTTCAAATTCCGACCGGGACACCTTCACCGGGCTAATTGAAGCGATGCCGAATACATTCTTCAGTGCATCCGTTAACTCTCCCGCCGGCTCACCGTTCAGTTCGACATATATCCGCCCGAATTCTTTGCTGAGCACCACACCGGGATAGGGTTTAACCATCTCCTTCACATGACGGAGCACTGTTTTTTCGAACCGGCTGCGGTTTTTTCCTTTTAAGATAAATTCTCCAAAGCGCAGCAGAAGCATATCCGCATATTCAATGCTGCTTCCAATCCCCGCAGCATTTGCTCCGTGGTCTGACTCTATAATTGTCATTTGTTATTTCACGCCTCCTTCAGCAATCTTCAAAGACTGGACAGCGGCAAGCAGCGCCTGCTCCAGCTGCTGCACCTCCTGCTTCGTATGGCTGTCACCCAAACTGATACGGATGCCGCCAAGCGCAGCAGCCCGGTCTCTCCCGATGGACAGCAGAACCCGGCTCGGTTCGGCCAGCCGTGACGAACAGGCGGAGCGGGTGGCAACAGCCATTCCCAGTTCCTCCAGCTTCCTGGCCATAACCTCCCCCTTCATTCCGGGGTAAGAGAAATGGACAATATGAGGCGCCCCGTCTCCGCTGCTGTTCAGCACAAGCTCCGGAATTCCTGATATATAATCCTCCAGCTGTTTTTTTAGCGGCGTAATCCGGCGGGTGAATTCCTGCCGCCGTTCGCCGCTCATGCGCACCGCCTTAGCTGTGGCTACAATATTCGGCACATTCTCTGTTCCGGCGCGGTTGCCCATCTCCTGTGAACCTCCTGTAAGCAGAGGGAACAAGGTTACGCCTTCCCGTACATACAGGATTCCTGTTCCGCGCGGGCCGCGGATTTTGTGCGCTGACAAGCTATACAGATCCGCCTGCCATTCCTTCAGCCGGGTCTCCAGCTTGCCATAGCCCTGCACCCCATCGACATGAAACAGTGTCCGGCGGTTCACCGCCTTGACCTGCCGTCCGATCTCACGCAGCGGCTGCACCGTGCCAATCTCATTATTCACATGCATTACACTAACCAGCACGGTATCCGGCCGGACCGCAGCTGCAACCCGCGAGGGTTCGACGACTCCGGAGCTGTCCGGTGCAATAAAGGTAATCTCCCAGCCCAGCTGCTGCAGCTGAAGACAGCTCTCATAGACCGAAGGATGCTCAAGCTCGGTAGTTATCATATGGCGGCCTCTGCCCTGATATTGAAGCGCCGCCCCTTTGATGGCCAGATTATTACTCTCCGTAGCTCCCGAGGTGAACACAATCTCCTGCGGCTGCACGCCCAGCGCTGCCGCACACACTTCCCGCGCACGCTTGATCAGCTTGTCCGCCTCCGCCCCCGCACGGTGCAGAGATGAGGGATTGGCAAAGTGCTGCCTCATGACTTGTTCCATAGTCTGCACTACCTCCTCATACGGCGGAGCGGCAGCGGCATAATCCCAATACAGCATATATCGGCGTTCTCCTTTGCTTATCGTTTCAGCATTCCCATTCTGCCAAGCATATACAGCTACGCCGTCCTTTATTGGATGGTAGCCTTTCAGCGAGAAAGAATAAGTATAGCAAAATTCATACTTTATTTATATGTTGCAAAAAGGATCAAACAGGCTGCTGCCGCCGGAGCGGCTGGATGCAGATTCCGTTTGATCCTTTATATTATAACGCGTATTGCGCGCGGGCGCGTTCTATTTTGGCAATATAGGCCTGAGTTTCCTTCGGAAGCTCTGAGAGATTAGCCATCAGTTCGGCATCGTTGCTGACGCCAAGCTTATTAACTCGGCCTGGTCCGGCATTATAAGCGGCCAGTGCCATATTCTCCTCGCCATTGTAACGTTTGAGCTGGTAAGAAAGGTAGCGTACGCCTCCGTCAATGCTCTGGGCCGGGTCAAAGGGATCGGAGACACCCAGACCGTTCGCCGTTCCATCCATTAATTGCATCAGCCCTTTGGCCCCTGCAGAAGAAACAACATTAGGATTAAACGAGGATTCCGTATCAATTACAGCCTTGATCAAATCAACAGGAACGCCATATTTCGCACTGGCCGTCTGGATCAGCTCTTCGTAATCCGTCGGTACTGTGTGCGTTATTTCCCCGGAAATGCCGTCATACGTTTCAGCTGTTCCACCAAGCTGCTGCCAGAGCAGATTACTAAGTGAAGAAGCATCCGTGAGTGAGGTTAAAGTGCTTCCGCTGCTGCCGCCGGTTGCGGATTGCAGGGCCGCCTGCTGTAGTAAAGCCGCGAATTCCGCTGCCGAAGAACCTGTTACCCCGGATGAAACCTTGCCGCTTCCGCCCTTCATGCTTGAACTCCTCAGATCAACCCATTTCAGTTGCCCGGTTCCGCTTGCTGCAGCGGGATCGATTGCCATGCTCCCATTCCCTCTTTCATCATAAATCTATATAAACATAAACAAAATAAAGCATTCTATTTAAATTTGAAATACGGCTTTATTTTACAATTTATTTGCAGTAATTACTATATGCCAAACAGAAAAAACAGACCTCAGACCCGTATAGTTAGGTCTGAAAGCCTGTTTTGAAATCAAATTTCTGCATGCAGCTTACTCTAACGGGCAAAAGGAATTAAGACAAAATAACTTAAGGTAGAGACAATTCCCAGTCCCATGGACCAGGCGCCAGCAGTTTTTTGCCCCCTGGCATAGGCATAATACCCGAGCACTGCAGCAATAGGCCCCATAATTATTGACCAGATAAATAAGGAAACCACACCAAATCCGAGGCCAATATAACCGATTGTCCGTTCATCGCTTTCCTTTACACTGCCGGTTGTACGTTCTGTTTCCCTGCCTGCGGTACTATGGACCTGCACGGGAAGCGGACTGATTTCAGCAGCATATTCCTCGTTATGACTTCTGTCCCGGCGGGGATAATCCACTCTGCGCGGACGCAAAATAATCTTCCTGCGTTCCGAACGGTCCACTTTGGGTTCATCATTCTGATTGTCCATAAGGGCCTCCTCTAGGCGTTCGGCTTGAACGTCAGACAACAGGTTGCGGATGAAGTTCCGGCATGGTCATGATGATTATTTGCCGTCAGCTCTTCAGCATATTCTTCCTTGAAATGGCTGCCTGCATGCTTGTCAATTTCAATAACAATTTCTTCGGCACGGCACAGGTTCTGTTCTCCCCAATAATGACAGTTGCTCACACTGCATCTCACAAGCGGTTTTGCGTTTGTCATAATGATCACCTCGGCTTCATTATGTCCTCTCCGCTTTACTGCTATGCGGCTGAATGGTTTCCAGCTGATGTGCACGCAAAAAAGACCGGGCTGTCATGTTGCTCATGACAAACCCGGTCCTTTACCTGAAACTGGCAGCTCCGGTATTACACCTGATTCTGCATCCGTTTCTCCGTTAAATAATCGTTCTCATAATAAGCCAGATCATCACGCAGTTCTTCATAGACCTTGGTAATCTCCATAATAATATCGCGCGCCGGACGAACCGGCTTCTTGCGGAAACGGATCGCATCCTGACCTGTGTAGGCATAGCGTCCATCTTCCGAGTAGCTTTCATTCTTAGGATAGAAGAAGTTGTTCACTCCAAAATGATATACATTATATAGCGCTTTTTGCGCGAAGGCTTCATCAAAAGTGGCGCGGCGCAGAGCAACCCCAAGCTTCTCATAAGACATCTCCGAGAACACCAGCAGATGGCGGAGATCGGACAAGAACCCTTGATAGAAGTGCAGTGTTTCTTCATCCTCTTCGGCAACCAGTTGCGGAAGCGCATGCTCGTTCAGGAACAGTTCCATTTTTCCGATTACGGATTTAAGTTTTTCTCTCGTCGATTCACACAATTTCTGCACATTAGCTGCTGACATGGCGATTGCTCCCCCTTATTAGTCCTTGCTTTGTAGTCGTTACGACATAATCATTTCGAGTAGTTCTATCTTGATAGTATCACAAAACTTCACCGGTCTCCACCCACCGCAGGTGAGGAGAGTCATCCCGGTCCGTCAGACCGGATACAAGCCCCGGAAAGCGCTTATTTTCTGATATTAACATAAAACCCTGTACGGCGGTATCCTTTTCTCCGATGCATAAAACCGGCCCTCTCTTCTAAACCTAACGGGTATTACAATGCCAGGAAGGAGCGGAAACCATGTCACGAAAAAACTTAACCGTCGCCGGTCTGGTCACTGCTGCGCTGACGGTGGTGCTGCTTACTTTTGCCCTGCGGCCGGAAGACAGCGCCATAAGCGGTACCTTCAGACAAGCCTCTGTGCCGAATCCCTCTCAGGAGAAAACCATTAAGAAAACAGCCCTGGTACAGGATGTGAGTGCTACTGACCGCCTGAACCGCGTGGATGTAAGCAAACATCTTAGAACTATGCTCTCGGATACCCACGGCGCTTCGCCTGAGGATATCTCAGCATATGCCAGGAACTTACAGCAGGGACACGGTCATATCACCATGCTGATGCTGATTGATTTCCGCACGCAGAAGACAACTACCTATAAATCCTCTCTTCCGGAAGGAACGGACCAGGAGAACAAGCAGCTGCTCAAATACCTGAACACAGCCAAGTCGGCCATCAAGGGGCATCAAGCCTATGAGTCCCCGTCTTTTGTAATCGGCAGCAAGAAATATTATTTCGTGGCACAGCGTGACCAGGAGGGCCAGCTCGGTGTCATTGCCCTGATCAATCAGAAGATCCTTGACCGGGTAGCCCAGCACCAGCTGAAGAATCTCCGTCTGATCCCTTATCCTAAGGAAGGCAAGTACCGCGTAGAATCCGTTCATGCCGATACACTGCAAGACCTCACTGTCAAGACAGGCCATGACAACGAGAATGCCAGCCACTACTACGAGAACGAGATCGTCGTCCGGTTCCGGAGCGGGCATCCTACAGCAGGCCAGCTCCAGACCATTGCCGCAGATATTCAGTGCAAGGAGCCGCGTAAGCTGGGGTATGCCTATATTTTCCGCTCAGAGAAGATGAACTATTCCCAGCTCAAAACCTACTTCGCTTATAAATGGCACCCGCAATATTCTGAGCCTCACTATATGTATTTAACCAATGATACAGTGAGCGAAAATACAGGAGCCAATGTTATAACGCCTAATGATCTGCTCTTCTCCACCTATCAGTGGAATCTGCCGGCCATTGAAACAGAGCTGGGCTGGAATCTGTCCAAAGGCAGCAAGGAAGTCGTTGTAGCCGTGGTAGATACCGGAGTTCAGGCGGACCATCCCGATCTGCAGGGCCAGCTGTTGGCCGGATATAATGCGATAACTAACGGTGGAGCGCCGGATGATGATGTCGGGCATGGCACGCATGTCTCAGGCATTATCGGAGCATTGACCAATAATGAGGAAGGTGTGGCCGGCATCAGCTGGTATAACAAGATCCTTCCGGTAAAAGCACTCGACAACTCCGGGGCTGGCACCACTTATTCCGTTGCCGAAGGCATTATCTGGGCTGCCGACCATGGCGCCAAAGTGATTAATCTCAGCCTGGGCAATTATGCCGACTCCCAGTTCCTGCATGATGCCATCAAATATGCCTATGACCGCGACGTTGTCATTGTCTCCGCTTCCGGCAATGACAATACCGAACGGCCGGGCTACCCTGCCGCCTATGAGGAGGTAATTGCCGTGGCTGCAACCAATTCCACCGGAGAGAGAGCGTCTTTCTCCAATTACGGGGATTATATCGATGTGGCTGCACCCGGGGAGAGTATCGCCAGCACCTATCCTGATAATCAGTATGCGGCATTATCCGGCACCTCGATGGCCAGCCCTCATGTGGCAGCGCTCGCCGGGCTGGTACGCTCGCTGAACCCCGAGCTGAGCAATAAGGAAGTAACCGAGCTGCTGACCTCAAATGCGGTGGATCTGGGTGATGCCGGACATGATAAATACTATGGCTGGGGTCAGGTAGATATCTACAAGACACTGCAGGCTGCCGGCGGAGGACAGGTTCCCCTGCAGTTATTCCCCCAGCATGTCGGTAAACAGCTGAAATCCATGCAATGAGTTAGGCGCTTGTCCGCCTGGCCTGACGCGGGAAGGCTTATTAGCGGATTGAATGCAGATGCCTGTCCAGCAGGTGCAGGAACTGTCTGAGCCCGCGCTCCATGTCTTCTTGCGTAAGCTGCGAATAACAGAGCCGGATATGGCGGGAAGGCGTGTCTCCGGCATAGCAGACATCTCCGGGCAGGAAGGATATCCCTTCCTGATCAGCCAGCGCATGCAGCTTGTCAATCCCGGGGGATTCGGGCAGCTGCAGCCATAGGTTCAGGCCGCCCTCAGGCAGCGTCCAGCTGACTCCGGCCGGGGCATACTGCTTCAGAAGCATCGCCGCCGCTTCCTTGCGAAGGCGCAGGGCGGTCCGCAGCTTCGCCGCGTAAGCCTCATACCTGCGGTCGATGAACGGCAATACCGCGCGCTGGGTCAGCAGCGGACTGCCCAGGTCACTCGACGACTTGGCGGCAATCAGCCTGGACAGGATATTGCCTTCAGCGGCAACGCAGGCGATCCGGCATCCGGGCGCGAGCACTTTGCTGAAGCTCTTCATATAGACTACATGCCCGGCGCCATCCATCGATTTGATCGACGGCGGGGGCGGCTGATGGAAATACAGATCACTGAACGGATCATCCTCCACAATGAGACAGCGGTAACTGCGGGCAAGCTCCAGCAGCCGCTGTCTTCTTGTTATGCTCATCGTAGCGCCGCTGGGATTCTGAAAGGTAGGGTTCGTATAGATGAGCTTCGGCGGTCTGCGGTCACACATTGCAGTAAGCCTGTCCACCCGCATCCCTTGCTCATCCATCGGAACGAAGATCATCTCTGCCCCCCGTCCGGCAAAAACATCAATGGCCCCCGTATAGCTGGGTGCCTCCAGATAGACGGTGTCCCCGGGACCGACAAAGGTCCGGGCCACCAGATCGATTCCCTGCTGTGAACCGCTGGTAATCATTAAGTCATTGGACCCAATCGCTATGCCCCGGCTCTGCAGATGCCTGCGCATCACCTCCCGCAGCTCCTGATCCCCCTGGAAATTCCCGTAGGAAGCCATCAGCTCCGGCTCTTCTTGTACCAGAGCCGCCATAGTGGCGCCAATCGGTTCAAGCGGAAGGAGGCTGCTGTGTATTGCTGCCAGATGGAAGGGATACTTCACTTCCGAATAATTGAAGTTGCGCCACAGCTGTGCCCGCGGCAGGTAGTCGTCATAACTGTCCTGCCATCCGGCTGAAGTATCGGGCAAATTCCGCTGCCGCTCCGCTACATAACAGCCTTTGCCCTGGCTGCAGACAATATGGCCGCGGGTTTCCAGATCAGCATAAGCCTTGCTTACGGTTACCTGGCTTACCTTCAAGGAGGAGGCCAGGCCTCTTACGGAAGGCAGCTTACTCCCCGGCTGGAGCAGTCCGGAAGTGATCCGCTGGGCGATTGTCTCACTGATCTGCTGCGGCAGAGATTTAGTGCTGCTGCGGAGTAAATCAATACGCATCCCGTTTCCCCCTGACTGTTATATTTAGCGCTTTACTGTTATACTGCTATACCGTTATGATACAACAAAATTCAGATTAGCGGGGAGCATGAACCATGAAGATCAATTATGCTGAGATGACGAACCACCTGGGGTCCTCAGCTGTCCGTGACATTCTCAAAATTACGCAGGGCAAAGATATTATCTCGCTGGCAGGCGGCCTGCCTGCTGAGGAGCTGTTCCCTGTAGAGGCTGTCCGCGATGCCTATAGCCGTGTACTCTCCAGTGATGTTTCAGCGCTGCAATACGGCTTAACCGAAGGATACCTTCCGCTGCGTGAAGCGGTCGCTGCAAGATTGGGACAGCAGGGTATTCCGGTGTCTGCACAGGAAATGCTCCTCACCACCGGTTCCCAGCAGGCTATAGACCTGCTCTGCAGAATACTTATTGATCCGGGTGATGCCGTACTGGTGGAAGCCCCGACTTACCTGGCTGCCCTGCAGGTGCTGGGCTCCTACCGCGCAGACATCCGTGTTGTAGACAGCGATGAACAAGGGATGCTGCCTGAGCATCTGGAAGAACAGCTCCGTACGCACCGGCCTAAGCTCCTGTATGCCGTCCCTACGTTCAACAATCCCTCAGGTGCAACCTGGAGCAAAGAACGCCGTGAACAAGTTGTAGGGCTATGCAGGAAATACGGCGTGCTGATATTGGAGGACAATCCGTACGGCGAGATTGCCTTCGATGAGACACCGGGAGCATATCCGCCTGCGCTCGCCGCCATTGACAGAAGTCTGGACGGGGATTCCTGTGTGGTCTACACCGGTACGTTCTCCAAAATCGTTGCACCCGGACTGCGCACCGGCTGGATCACCGGGCCCCTGGAACTGATTCGTGTCGTTGCCAAAGCCAAGCAGGCTGCCGACCTGCATTCCAGCGCCATTGATCAGCGCGCTCTGCATGAGCTTCTGCAGAGTTTTGACCTTGAGGGCCATATCCGAGTGATCTCCCGTGAATATCAGTCACGGATGAAGCTGCTCTCGGCTGAGCTCTCCTCGCGGAACTGGGAGGGGGCCAGCTTCCTTGAGCCGCGCGGCGGCATGTTCCTGTGGCTGACCCTGCCCGGCCGCATCCATACCGCTGAGCTGCTTCCGCTCGCCGTAGAGCAAGGCGTCGCCTTCGTTCCCGGTGAGGTGTTCTACTCAGAACATCCGCTGAAGAATGCGATGCGCCTCAACTTCACCCATACACGGCCGGAGCTGCTGCCGCTTGCGGTGCAGCGGCTGGAGACAGCCATGTCCCGGTATGAGGAGCGCTTGCTTCCTATGTAGCCATCCGCCGGATGTTACCTGTAACTGTATACAAAAGGCGGCCCCCTGAGGAGGCCGCCGTCTTAATGTCTGTATGTGTATTGAGTTACCGCACAGTGCTTATTCGTTGTCAGTTAGGAAAGTTTGCCGTAAGCCGGGTTCTGTGCTCGTTGTGGTTCAAACGGGAACTACCCTCCCACCATAAGCGACAATCATCTATCTAGGCCATACATTACTGCACAGCTCCAGCGACCAACCTAGACACGCCTCAGGCGAAGGCTGCTTCTCCCGGTTAGGGAAGACGCTGCGTCTCATTAGGTCTTGCTCCAGATGGGGTTTACCAGGAACGAAGTCACCAGCGTTCCTCGGGGTCTCTTACACCTCGGTTCCATCCTTGCCTGTGCTGCCCGAAAGCAGCCATCGGCGGTCCATTTCTGTGGCACTATCCTTCGGCTCGCGCCGACTGGACGTTATCCAGCATCCTGCCTTATGGAGCCCGGACTTTCCTCCCGCGGCGTTCTCACGCACACCGGCGATTGTCTGTCAAACTTTCCGGAACAACATTGTATATTATACAGACTTGGACCAGCGGACACAAGTGTAAATAATTGCAGCCCAGCAAGCTTAGAGGAAATTAAAAGGCTCGGTGTTCAGCTTGGAGGCATGCACCACAGTACTGCACTTATGCTCCGTCAGCTTACCGGCAAGAAATTCCGCTACTTTCTCCTTCATGATCTTCTCCGCGTTATGCCCGGGATCGATCAGTGCGATGCCTGCCAGGTGTGCATCCTGTGCCGTATGGTAATCGATATCACCGGTCACCAGCACATCCGCTCCTTTGAAGATGGCACTGCTGTAATACTTGGCACCGGACCCGCCCATCACAGCCGCCTTGCGGATAGGACGGTTCAAATCACCAACGACACGCACATGGCCGACATCCAGACCGCTCTTAACGGTCTCCACGAATTCTCCCAGCGTGGTCGGCTCCTTAAGCTTACCCACTCTTCCGAGGCCGAGGCTGCGGCCCTTGAGGTCCATGGAATAGAGATCATAAGCCACCTCTTCATACGGATGAGCCTTCAGCATCGCCTGCACAACTTTGTTCCGGATCGGTTGCGGCACAATGGTCTCAATGCGGATCTCTTCAGCCCGCTCCAGCTTGCCTTGCTTGCCGATATAAGGGTCTGTCCCTTCCTGCGGAATGAAGGTGCCATAGCCTTCAATGTTGAAGCTGCAATGGCTGTAATTGCCGATCCAGCCCGCACCGGCATTCAGAATCGCATCCAGCACCTTCTGATGGTGATCCTTCGGCACAAATACAACGAGCTTGGACAATTGCTCCGTATGAATATCCTTGATCGGTGCACCGTTCTCAATACCCAGCGCTTCCGCCATCCAGTCGTTCATTCCGCCTTCCGCCACATCCAGATTGGTATGGCTGATATAGACGGCAATGTCGTTTTTGATCAGCTTCTCATACAGACGGCCCATGGGAGTATCTGTAAGAATGCCTTTGACCGGCCGGAAAATAATCGCGTGATGTGCGATAATCAGATTGCAGCCCTGGGCAATCGCTTCGTCCACGACACTGTCGTTAACATCCAGCGCGACCAGCACGCCGGTGATCTCCTTCTGCAGACTGCCCAGCTGAAGCCCGACATTATCCCATTCCTCCGCCAGATGCTTCGGGGCAAGCTGCTCCATATATCCTATTACAGTCTGTCCTTTGGCAAACATTCCAGCACCTCCGCTATCCGCTTGATCTGTGCACTGATCTTACTGCGCTTCTCTTCTGCCGCCTCCAGCTCCGAACGCGACAATGAGGTCAGGATACCTTCCAGCTTAGAGATTTCCCCCTGCCACTTCGCCGTGAACACTTCATTTGGCGCTTGCAGCAGCCAAGGACCCATCTGCAGCAGCAGACCCTGATCAAGGGCCACCTTGCCGCCGGCGAGCGTTTGTTTCCGGTACAGCTGTTCATTCGTCCGGCCAGCTTCAGTGCCTTCAGGGACCGCTGTCAGGATCTCATAAGTTTTGCCGTCTTCCTCCAAAATATGCTCCGAGATCAGCACCCAGCCGTTACCAAGCAGCCAGCGGCGCAGAATATCCTCGCCCACATTGGGCTGCAGCGCAAGTGTCTTCACCCCTGCCAGCTTACCCAGTTGCCGGCCGCGTTCAAGAATAGCGGCGATTAGCGATCCGCCCATGCCGGCAATTGTGATGCAGTCTGCTTCCCCCGGCTCCAGCACTTCCAGTCCGTCTCCACGCCGTACAGCAATCTGCTTGCTGAGGCCTGCTTCGGCTACGCCTCTGCCTGCTGCTTCATACGGTCCCAGGTTTACTTCCCCGGCAATTGCCGAAGGCACACGCCCGCTCATCACTGCAGCAACAGGCAGCAAGGCGTGATCTGAACCAATATCAGCAAGCCTGCTTCCTTCCGGCACCTGCTCCAGCAATCGCTGAAGCCGGTCAGATAATTTTACGTTGTTTACGTTATTCATGAGGCCACCCACGTTATCCATTTTTTTCTGAAGATGAACAGCAGCCCTAAGCCAACAGCGATCTTCAGTATTAATACAAGCGAAGTCCATTCCGGGAATCCCGATCTGAGCCACAGCGCATCGATTTCCGGCATCAGCCAGAGTGAAACGCCGACGCCCAGGTACACACCCGAGACCCCGCTAACCCGGTGATACAAAAGCCAGCTGAGCCAGATCATCAGCACACAGAGCGGAAGCCAGAGCAGTTCCAGCATGAGAATGGAAGCATCCGGCCTCGCCTGGCCGAAGAATCCCGCATACAGCAGGGCCCAAAAGGCAAAACCGCAAAAATGAAGGAGTCCGATACGCAAAAAGAAGCCAAGTACACACCATAGAAGACCGCAGGCTGCAATCAGCAAAGGTCTCCAAAAGTCCGGATCCAGATCATGCAGAGCAATTAACCATAGCCCGAACCCAAGGGTTAACACGCTGCCGATTCCTGCAAGCACCAGACTGATCATCTTGTTGCGGTCCTGATAAATAGCAGAATAGCCATAACATACAATTAATACACAGAGCGCCGTGGCAAGTTGCAAAGGCCAGGGAAAAACGCTAAAATAAAGACTAATCAAGAAAATCAAGGAAATTATTCCAAAACCAAACAGCCATATTTTGATGCTGCCCTGTTGGAGATTCCGCAGCGACACCGGATTGCTATCCTTAATTTCTGCTTGATCATCATACAGGTTGGTCAGGAAGTCACAATATTGCTCCGGCAGCAGCTTGCTTCTTCTCCAGTACTGAATTTCTCTTAAAATAGTGTCACGTTTCTCCAAATTCAACGGCTCATCCCTCTTTCCAGATCCTGCATCTGACCTGTTACATAACCCCCACACAGTGGGGCTTTAGCTTCGATGATGACTCAGGTACATTGCGGGGACCCCAGAATATACACAAAGGACCTCCTGCCACCGTGCAGCAGAAGGTCCGGCCTTATACGTCTATTCGAGGAAATCCTTCAACCGCTTACTGCGGCTCGGGTGACGCAGCTTGCGCAGTGCTTTGGCTTCAATCTGGCGGATACGCTCGCGGGTAACACCGAACACCTTACCCACTTCTTCAAGCGTTCTCGTCCGTCCGTCATCCAGTCCGAAGCGCAGGCGAAGCACGTTCTCTTCACGCTCGGTGAGCGTGTCCAGCACATCCTCCAGCTGTTCCTTCAGCAGCTCATAAGCCGCTGCATCCGCAGGCGCAAGCGCCTCCTGATCCTCAATGAAATCTCCCAGATGCGAATCATCTTCCTCACCGATTGGTGTTTCCAGTGATACCGGCTCTTGGGCAATCTTCATGATTTCCCGAACCTTCTCAACGGTCAGTTCCATCTCAGCCGCTATCTCTTCCGGCGAAGGCTCACGTCCCAGCTCCTGCAGCAATTGGCGGGAGACCCGGATCAATTTGTTGATGGTTTCCACCATGTGCACAGGAATACGGATCGTACGTGCCTGGTCGGCAATCGCGCGGGTAATCGCCTGACGAATCCACCAGGTAGCATAGGTACTGAATTTGAAGCCTTTATTGTGGTCAAATTTCTCAACGGCCTTGATCAGACCCATGTTGCCTTCCTGAATCAAGTCCAGGAACAGCATACCGCGTCCGACATAACGTTTGGCGATACTGACTACGAGCCGCAGGTTCGCTTCAGCAAGTCTCCGCTTCGCTTCCTCGTCACCATTCTTGATTCTCATTGCCAGTTCCACTTCATCGTCAGCCGATAACAGCGGAACACGCCCGATTTCCTTCAGATACATCCGGACGGGGTCGTTGATCTTGATGCCCGGAGGCAGCGACAGATCATCGTCGAAGCTGAAATCATCACTGTCTTTGTCCTCATTATCCTCACTTGGCCGGAGGCTGTTGACCTCTTCATCATTCTCATTCACAACTTCGATCCCCAGATCGCTCAGCTGCTCGTAGAATTCCTCCATCTGCTCGGGGTCTTGATCAAACGGCGATAATTTCTCCATAATATCTTTGTAGTTCAATGATGATCTTTTCTTACCATGGTCAATAAGCTGGTCCTTAACCTGATCCAGAGTAAATTCCGCTTCCAGTTCAGTATGCTGATCGTTCGCCATAATTCGACTCCCTCCTCCCTAGGTACATCCTGTCAATGTCTCATTGTCTCTCTAGGGCTAAAATTTCACTTGCTATTTGTGCTGCACGCAAAAAGTCACCGGATTTTTCCGCCTGAATCATCTCTTCACGCTTGGGTTCTATTTTGCGCTGCAGAGGATACTTCTGCACTTCACGAATACAATCGTCCAGAACCTGGGTATTCCAGTCCGGAGGGGTATCCATCATGGAGATCGCCGTAGCAGTCTTCTCCAGACGGTCATCCTGAAGCGATGATAGAAACCGGCTGATGCCGGGTGGTTTGCCTTGCGCATAATAGGCATATAGATAAGCGGCAATTGCCGCATGATCATCAATATTGAACTCTTCCCCGAGGCGTTCGCCCACATAGGCCGCCGCTTCCGGATCTTGAATCATCAGTGATAAAAGGCGCCGTTCCGCAACATGGTAAGCAGGCAGCAGTGTAGGTGTCTGCACTTGCCCTTTTTTATGCCTACCATTATTCCACCTTTTGTCGTTATTATCCCCTTCGGGAATGTTTTTTTGCATGGACGCCCGAAGTAAATTGCAATCCTGCTTCAAGCTGTCATAGGACAGCTCCAGCTCGGAGGCGATTTCCCTCAGATATACCTCACGCTCCGTCGAAGAATGGAGTCCGGCAATAATCTCCAGAGCCTCCTTGACATAGGCAATTTTGCCGTCTTCCTCTAGGAGTATATGGTTTTTTTTCAGATATATAAGCTTAAATTTTATGGATGATACGGCGGAGTCAATCACCTGTTCCCTGAATCTGTCCCCGCCATGCCGGTTGATGAATTCATCGGGGTCCAGGCCGCTCGGGAGCAGCGCAACCTTAACTCTCAGCCCGCTTTCTTCGAGCAGCGGAATGGCCTTAAGTGCGGCAGCTTGTCCCGCCTTATCTCCGTCATAGGAGAGAACAATCTCATCCCCCAGGCTTTTCATCAGCGCCACATGGCCCTCGGTGAGCGATGTACCCATGGTCGCCACCCCGTTATGCACACCTGCATCCCAAGCCGAAATGACATCACCGTATCCCTCGAACAGGACGATTTGCCGCGTTTTGCGGATGGATGCTTTGGCCTGGTGCAAATTGTACAGGATCCGGCTTTTGTTGAATAACCGGCTCTCCGGGGAATTCAGGTATTTCGGCTGCCCCTCACCGAATATTCTTCCGGCAAAGGCGATGGTCTTGCCCATGCGGTTAGCAATCGGAAAAATGACCCGGCCGCGGAAACGGTCCAGATAACCCTTGCCTTCCCCCCGGGCAGACAGCAGTCCGCCCTTCTCCATCTCGGCGAGATCAAAGCTCCGTTTCTCCAGAAACTGCAGCAGTGTATCCCAACGGTCCGGCGCATAGCCAATTTGAAACTGGTCAATCATTCTATCGCTGAAACCCCGGGTTCTTAAATAATCCATGGCGGCTGTGCCGTATTCCGTGTTCTTCAGCAGATAATGATAATACTTCGCCGATAAATCATACGCCTGAATCAGCCGGTCCCGCTCTGGATCGGGTGGAGCAAGCGCTCCCCCTCTGCCCTCGGGCACGGGTATATCACTTTCTTCCGCCATTATTCTGACTGCTTCGGGAAAGGATAATCCTTCGATCTCCATCCTGAACTTGATGGCATTTCCGCCCATACCGCAGCCAAAGCAATGAAAAACTCCCCGGTCAGGGGTGACGGTGAAGGAAGGGGATTTCTCCGAATGGAACGGGCAGAGGCCCCATAAATATTTCCCCTGCTTGGACAAATGGACAACCTTACCGACTGTATCGACAATATCATGCCGCGCCAGCACGCTTTCGATAACCTCTTCCGGAATATTACCGTGTCCGCTAGCCACATTAGCCACCTTCATCTCTTAACAAATAAATATAATTCGCTACAGCTGTACATTCTCCTGCAAAAAAGTTAAAAGTTTTGTCAGTTTATGTTGAAAATAAATTTTTTCCTCTGCGGTAATCGCTTTTGGACCCTTGGAATAGTGGCCTCGCCTGCGTTCTACCGCCCGGGCATGCCTGCCCTCCAGCATAAAATCCATTTTGGAATCCTCATACTCCTGCCCCCGGTTCGAGAGCACCCTGCAGCGTTTGCCCAGCGCCAGCGCCGCAAGTCCATAATCCTGCGTAATTACGACATCTCCCGCAGAAATATGATTGGCGATATACAAATCAGCACTGTCAGCTCCCCGGTCCACCTGGACAACCGTGACACCCTCCTCCGCTTTGAGCACATGATCGTAAGAAGAAACCATCAGCACCGGTATGCCAAAGCTGCGGGCCACAGCATTAATCTCCTGTTTGACCGGACAAGCATCCCCATCAACGACGATCTTTCTTTCCTGGGACCTTATCATGATTCTCACCAAATTCCCGTGTAATATATATACGCTCCGCTTGGCAGAAATCCTTCTTTGTAAAGCATAAATACGGAACGAATGTCAACTTACGCATTGGCACCGTTCCGTATATTTATACCCTAAACCCTCAATCTATACCATAAGTCACAAACATTAATTGAATTTCCAGCCCTTGATTACCACACCAGCTTGCCGAAATCGGCAAATAATCTGGAATCCGCGTTAATGCCGGACAAGAGTGCCAGACGGTTAGCGCGAACCGCCTCGTCTTCAGCCATGACCATAACGGAATCGAAGAATCCGGTAACGGCATCCTTCAGCCCCGACAGAATCTGCAGTGCTTCTGCAGCATGCAAGGCAGTCAAGGCTTCACGGTAAGGATCATGAATACTCTGCCAAGTCTGATACAGCTTCTGTTCGGCTTCTTCTTTGAGCAGAGAAGGATCGATTACCGTTCCTTCGGCTGCTTTGGCCGCCAGATTGCTGACGCGGGTCAGGGAATCCACAGTGATTTTGAAATCAGCTACGTCTGTTACTGCATTCATAAGCGCAAGACTTCTGCCTACCACGTCAACGATATCATCGAAACCGGCAGCAGTAGCTGCATCCACAACATCATAGCGGACATTGTTGTCGGATAATAGGCGTTTGACGCGCAGACCAAAGAACTCGTAAAGGTTTATACGCAGCTCAGGGGTGAAATGTTTCTCTGAACGTAAACTTTCATGAACTTCCAGCGCTGCAGCGAAAATTTCCTGCAAACTGATGCTGAGCTGATGCTCCAGCACCATTTGCACAATTCCTGCCGCCTGCCGGCGCAGTGCATAAGGGTCCTGGGAACCGGTCGGGATGATCCCAATCGAGAAACAGCCTACAATCGTATCGATTTTATCGGCAAGGCTGACTACCAGACCTGCCTCCGTTGAAGGAACAGCATCCCCTGCGAAACGCGGCTGATAGTGCTCGAAGATCGCTTTGGATACATTGTCAGCTTCGCCGGCCTTGCGGGCATAATCCTCACCCATCGTACCCTGCAGCTCAGGGAACTCGCCCACCATTTGCGTAACCAGGTCGAACTTACAGATATCTGCAGTCCGGCTGACTTCAGCCGCAGTACTCGCCGGCAGTGCAAGCTTCACAGCCAGACGGTCAGCGATGGCACGGATACGGCGTACTTTATCTCCTACACTGCCCAGCTCTTCGTGATACACGATATTCTCCAGCTTGGCCAGCGCATCGTTAATCTGCAGCTTCTGATCCTCTTCATAAAAGAACTTGGCGTCCTGAAGCCGGGCGCGAAGCACCTTCTCGTTACCCTTGGCGATCACGTCCAGCGATACGGCATTCCCGTTACGGACAGTTACGAAGAACGGAAGAAGCTTGCCGTCTTCGCCGAACACCGGGAAGTAACGCTGATGCTCGCGCATGGAAGTAATCAGCACATCCTGCGGGATGTTCAGGAAAGCGGGGTCGAATGTACCGAACAGGACGGTCGGTGTTTCTACCAGGAACAGTACCTCTTCGAGCAGATCTTCCTTAATCGCAATCTTCCAGCTCTTCTCTTCGGCAAGCTTGTTGATTCCGCTGAGGATCAGCTCTTCTCTTTCTTTCACATCTACGAGCACATGCTGGCTGCGCAGAGCTTCGGCATACAGGGCAGGTTCAGCGATAACTGTCTCTTTCCCAAGAAAACGGTGGCCGCGGCTCACATTGCCGGTTTTGACTCCGGTAATCGTAAGGTCAATAATCTCCTGGCCAAAGAGCGCGACCATCCATCGGATTGGCCGGACAAATTTGAAATCATAAGCGCCCCAGCGCATATTTTTCGGGAAAGTCATAGCATTGACAATACCTGTTAGCCCCTCAGAGAGCAGGGAGGCCGTTTCGATCCCGGTGCTGCTCTTGGTGGCATAGATGTATTCTACGCCGGCCAGTTCCTTGAACGTAAATTGCTCCGGCGCAACGCCCTGGCTGCGGGCAAATCCAAGTGCCGCCTTGCTCCACTCGCCGCTTGCGTCCAGTGCGATTTTGCGGGACGGGCCTTTGACTTCTTCACTCACATCTTCCTGCCGCTCAGCAGCATCCTTCACCAGTACAGCAAGACGGCGCGGTGTTGCATATGCGGTAACGCCATTGTGGCTGATCCGCGAGGCTTCGAGCCATTTGGCTGTTCGATCCTTCAACTGTTCCATGGCGGCGCGGATGAAGCGGGCCGGAATTTCCTCGAGACCGATCTCGAACAAAATGTCTTTAGACAAGGTCAGCACCTTCTTTCTTCAGCAGCGGGAAGCCGAGCTTCTCGCGTTCCTCCAGATATGTTGCCGCTACGGTGCGGGCAAGATTACGCACTCTTGTGATGAATCCCGTACGTTCGGTTACACTGATCGCTCCGCGCGCATCCAGAAGGTTGAAGGTATGCGAGCATTTCAGCACATAGTCATAGGCGGGGAAAACCAAATGGTTCTCCATCGCTCTGCGCGCTTCCTCTTCGTAGGTGTTGAACAGGGTGAACAGCATTTTGACATCGGAAACTTCAAAAGTATACGTGGAATGCTCCACCTCCGGCTGATGGAACACATCACCGTAAGTCATTCCGTCTACCCATTCCAGGTCGAATACATTTTCCTTATCCTGAATGTAGGAGGCAAGACGCTCCATACCGTAAGTAATCTCCACCGCTACCGGGCTGGCTTCAATTCCCCCTACCTGCTGGAAGTAGGTAAATTGCGTGATTTCCATTCCGTCCAGCCACACTTCCCAGCCGAGGCCTGCACAGCCCAGTGACGGATTCTCCCAGTTGTCTTCGACAAACCGCACGTCATGCAGCAGGGGATCTACGCCCAGTGCCTTCAAGCTATCCAGATACAACTCCTGAATATTGTCCGGGGACGGCTTGATGATGACCTGAAACTGGTGATGCTGGTACAGGCGGTTCGGGTTCTCCCCGTAACGGCCGTCTGACGGACGGCGTGAAGGCTCGACATAAGCGACCTTCCAGGGCTCCGGACCGAGTGACCGCAAAAAGGTCATGGGATTCATTGTGCCCGCCCCTTTTTCCGTATCATACGGCTGGACGAGAATACAGTTCTGGGCTGCCCAGAACTGCTGCAGTGTCAGAATCATCTGCTGAAAGTTCATACTACCGACTCCTTCGCTTTACAAGTGTGTACTGCCTCTTTACTTATGCCTGGCTCTTGCTGCTGCGCGATGGAGGCGGTCACCGGCTTCTTTCTGTATCCCTGCGGCTGGTTATGGAGAGTATATCCTTCATAAGTCCGCCACAAGGCAAAAAAGCTCCCGCCCCCATGCCTGATTAACAGACATAGGGACGAGAGCCTGAATTCTTCTCCCGCGGTTCCACCCTACTTGATTACGCTACGCGAAATCCACTTTTCATTCTGCCGCTTCCGTACTCCCGGGCGCCATGTTCATGAACGTTGTCCTGCCAGGCTTCCACTATCCCCGGCTCGCTGAAGCGACAAATCGATTCATTACTTTCCCGATCGCTGCACTCTCTCCATGTCTGGAGCAATCACGGCATTCCTATAAATTACTGTAAAAAGAAACTGAACTTATAGTAACGGATAATTCGCATTTCGTCAAATATTGTATTTATCAAGCTGATCGAGGAAACTCTGCGATTTCAGCCGGAGCCCCAGCTGCATATCCATAAATGCCCGCATAATGGCCTTGAGCTCTGCGCGTGTCTCAGGCTTCACATCCACATTGCCAAGTCTGGTCAGATCAAGTAGCGCGAATAGACGCAGCAGCTTCAGTGCACGCGGAGAAATCTCCATCGCGGGAGGATCATTATGCCGGCAGCTGCGGCAGATTACACCGCCAAGACGCGGACTGATTCTAAGCTCCTCATCCGGCTTGTCCATATCGCAGACTACACAGGTATCAAGCTGCGGGCCATAGCCTGCCGCCTGCAGCACTTTCATTTCAAAAACATTTATGATGATGCCGGGCTCTTTGTCTTCTTCAAGTGCATTCAGGCAGGCGCTTAATTGACGGAACCAAAAGCTTCCCGTCTCTTCATCATGCAGTACCCGGTCAAGCAGCTCGCAGGCATAGGATGCATACGCCGCTTTGACAAGATCCTCACGCAGCGGATGATGGGACTTCGTGATCTCCCCGGCATTCAGTGTTCCCAGTCCTCCATTGTTACGGAAAAATACAAATTCTCCTGTTGTGAACAACTGGATCAGGGCAGCATGGCGGCTTTTCACCTTCTTGGCGCCCCGTACCAGAACACCTACTTTACCGGCGTTCTCGGTGCAAAGCGTAATAATTGCGTTCCCTTCGCCGTAGTCCATGCTGCGGATGACGATCCCTTCCACCCTGTATAGCATGCCTCTTCTCCCAACCACTCGGCAAGCAACCAGTCCTTATTGTGCTTCTTCATCAGTGACCATCTCTTCCTCCGCCGGCAGCGGTCCGCTGCTCTCCGGCGAATCCCCAGCTTCTCTGTACAGCAAATAAGCATCGACATCTCCAGTCATTGCAAAATACTTCCACGAAAAGTTCCGCATTCGTATTCATCCTTTCTTCGGAAACACGATGTCTCTTCAGAAGTAGGATGTACGAAGCTCAGGGATCTATCCTTGCAATTCCTGCCAAGTAGAAGCGGAGGGAAGGTTTATTGGTCTTTATGGAAGCCCAAATCCCGCAGTACGCGGTCCTGATTGCGCCAGTCTTTTTTCACTTTTACCCATAGTTCCAGGAAAATCTTCGAACCCAGCAGGTTCTCAATATCCGTTCGCGCACGCCGTCCGACTTCCTTCAGCAGGGCACCCTGCTTGCCGATAATGATCCCCTTCTGGGAATCGCGCTCCACAAAAATAACCGCTGAAATATGCACTACGCCATTCGGTTCAACGCTCATGTCCTCAATCGCCACCGCAATGGAATGCGGCACCTCTTCGCGGGTCAGATGCAGAATCTTCTCGCGGATCAGCTCCGCACAGACGAATTGCTCCGGGTGATCAGTAATCTGGTCGTCCGGATAATACTGCGGGCCTTCCGGCAGATACTTCTGCACCTGCTCCAGCAGCGTATTGACATTACTGCCCATTTTGGCAGAAATCGGCACGATCTCGGCGAACTCATGCAGCTTGTTGTATTCGGTAATCATCGGAAGCAGCGCTTCGGGCTCGATTTTGTCAATCTTGTTCATCACGAGAATGACCGGCGTCTTGATGGAGTTGAGCTGTTCCGCGATATAACGGTCACCGCCGCCCATCCCCTCTGAAGCATCAACCAGGAACAACACAGCCTCCACTTCATGCAGGGTGCTCATCGCTGTCTGGTTCATGTAATCGCCCAGCTTTGACTGTCTTTTATGGATACCCGGTGTGTCCAGGAATACGATCTGCGAATTATTGGCTGTATATACCCCGTGAATTTTGTTTCTGGTGGTCTGCGGCTTGTCCGACATAATGGCGATCTTCTGGCCAATCACCTGGTTCATAAGTGTCGATTTGCCTACGTTCGGTCTGCCGATAATGGCGACAAACCCTGATTTAAATTTCATAAAATCCTCCTATTTATCTTACAACTTGGTCAAAAACGTTCATAACATTTTAGATCAATCTGGAAACCTTGATACTAGGTCAAAAGCGTTTCGATCCCCCTAATTCCCCCTTAGCCAAGGGGGACCCCAAGGGCCCCGGCCCTCTGGACACCCGGAATTGGCGTGGGCACAGCGTTCGGCACAGGGGAAGCGGAGTTGGAGCAGGAGCGCTTACGTTCCCTGCGGGAACACGCTTGAATTCGGCGCACTAAGTGACTGACACGCTATACTCCGGCGCGAAAAAAAACTGGTTACTTGAACAACCCAAAGCTTGGTCAAAAACAATACTTCCAAATCTTTTCGATCCCCCTAATTCCCCCTTCGCCAAGGGGACCCCAAGGCCCCCGCCCTCTGGACACCCGGAACTGGCGTGGGCACAGCTTCCGGCACGGGAAAAGCGGGGGTCGAGCATGAGCGCTTACGTTCCCTGCGGGAACACGCTTGACTGCGGCGCAATAAGTGACTGACACGCTATACTCCGGCGCGGAAAAGACTGGTTACTTGAACACCTAAACCATACTTGAACCCTCTAAAACAAACTTAGTTGTATTTTGTACACTTATTCTGTTTAGAATCAGAGACTCTACAGGTTTAAATGTATTTCGTACAACTATTTCCTCACTGAGAGGCTGTTATTGGACTAACTAGCAAATATAGTTGTACTTTTTGCAGTTATATCGAAGTTTAGCGAAGTTAGCGGGCTTTTAATTGTACAAAATACAATTAACCTATGATCACCAGCATTCCTAATCCCCACTAAATGCTCCACTTTGCCTGAAGCCTACTCCGGAGCCTGGCCCTGCTCCAGGTCCGCAGGACCGAAAGCGCCGGGCAGCAGGTCGCGCACGGTAGTCTCCACAATGTCGCCCTTCAGGTTGCCGAGAATGACCGGCATATCAGGGCCGCACAGCTCAACCATTACCTGACGGCAGACGCCGCAAGGCGATACAGGTCCGTCCGTATCCGCGACTACAGCGATAGCCCGGAAGGTACCAGGCTTATGCCCGTCCGCAATCGCACGAAACATAGCGGTCCGTTCCCCGCAGTTGGTCGGTCCGTAGGCAGCATTCTCAATATTACAACCGTGGTGAACATTCCCGTCCTGGTCCAGCAGTGCAGCGCCGACCCCGAAACGGGAATAAGGTATATATGCATTGACTCTTGCCTTGATCGCTTCCTGAAGAAGTAGAGCAGAATCCATAGTTGTCCTCCTGAAAGTTTTATTGAGCATTCTCTTCATTGAAATTTCTTCGAAATAAAACTCACTTCGTAAGCATGGACCTAGTTTTGTGAGCATATACTTCTCTGATTAGTCTCCGTACAAAACTCACTTCGTAAGCATAACCTTAGTTTTATTGAGCATTCTCTTCATTGAATTTTCTTCGAAATAAAACTCACTTCGTAAGCATGGACCGCATCCATTATTCTTCGTACACTACCGGCCGCTTAAACGTGGCCAGGTATTGTGGTTCTAAGTAAAGATGACGGAGCGCACAAAGCGGATCCGCCTCTCCCTAAGCTGAAGTTGTAAACTGATTATGACATAAGACTTGTGATCCAGTCCATCACGGGATGATAAAAAACATAGATTCCCGTAATAACAGCAAACACCGCCGTAAGCAGTACAGCTCCTGCGGCGGTATCTTTGGCCTTCTTGGCCAAGGGATGAATCTCCGGCGACACCAGGTCAATCGTCGCTTCAATCGCCGTATTCAGCAGCTCGGCGGTCAGCACCAGCGTAATCGCCAGAAGCAGCAGCATCCAGCTTGACAGGGGGAGCCTGAATGCTGCGGCGGCAGCCAGTACAATAACAGCGAGGCCGCTGTGCACCTTCATATTCAGCTCCGACCGGAAAGCCGCAGCAATGCCATGAGCCGCAAAGCGAAAAGAATGCCAGAATTTTTTGTGGCCGACCGCCGTGTTCTTGACCATTAGCGTGTCAACCCGACCTGAGCCAGAACATTCTCCTGCTTAGACATCATCTCGGCCTCAGATTCCGGATCCTGATGGTCATATCCCAGCAAATGCAGGAAACCGTGGACGAACAGGAAGCCCAGCTCGCGCTCCAGCGAATGTCCATATTCCAGCGCCTGTTCTTGCGCACGCGTTACGGAGATAATGATATCTCCGAGCACGTTAGGTACTTCCTCCAGCACCTCGCCCTCACCATTGGGCACAGCATATATAATTTCCGGCTCATCTTCTCCGGTCTCATTCATCGCGAAGGACAGCACGTCCGTTGGACGGTCGATTCCCCGGTACTCCAGATTCAGCTCATGGATGCGTTCGTTATTAACGAAGGTAAGATCCACTTCACCCTCATCGATTCCTTCAGCGCTGCCCGCTTTCTGCAGAATAATCTCCAGCAGGGCGATCAGCTCGCCGTTAATCTCATGCTCTTCCTGTTCATTGCTCCAAACGACGCTCAGGCTCATTTTTGATGGCCCCTTCCTCTTTTTTGGGCTTGCGCACATCCTCGGGGTACTCAATCCGGGAATGGAAAATGCCCATTACAGTCTCTTTAAGTGTCCGTGCAATAATGTCCAGCTCTTTGATGGTCAGGTCGCATTCATCAAACTGATGGTCATCCAGCCGGCTTTTGATAATCTTCTCGATCATCGTTTCTACCTGCACGACGGTAGGCTTGCGGAGGGAGCGGACCGCGGCCTCCACACTGTCGGCGATACCGACCACTGCAGATTCCTTCGACTGTGCCTTCGGTCCCGGATAACGGAAGTCCTCCTCCGTGAAGTCGGGCTCCACACCCTTCTCCTCCGCAATCTTCAGTGCTTTATGATAAAAATAATGCAGGAATGTCGTGCCGTGATGCTGCTCCGCGATATCGCGGATCGGCTTCGGCAGCTTGTACTCCTTCTGCATCTCCACCCCGTCACGGGCGTGGGCCACAATGATGGATTTGCTCAGCTTCGGCTCAATCGAATCATGCGGATTCTCCATATTGTTCTGGTTCTCAATGAAATAGAACGGCCGTTTCGTCTTGCCGATATCATGATAATACGAACCCACCCGGCACAGCAGGCCGTCTGCACCGATCGCTTCAGCCGCAGCCTCAGATAGATTCCCGACCATAACACTGTGATGGTACGTTCCCGGTGTCTCCGTAAGCAGCTTGCGCAGCAGCGGATGATTCGGGTTAGACAGTTCGACGAGCTTCAGCGCCGACAGGATACCGAACGTAGCTTCGAAGAATGGCATCAGGCCGATTACCAGCACGGCAGTCAGCAGGCCGCTTGCAAACGCGAACCCGATGGAATACAGCGTCTGTGTCTCATTCCATACGCCTCCGCCCAGCATGGTCAGTATAGCTACCGTCAGGCAGCCGAACAGGGAGACCATAATACCGCCCTTCAGGAGGGTAGAGCGCTGTCCTGCCCGGTGAGTGGAGAAAATAGCCACATAGCTCACAATAAGTGCAAAGAAGCCGAAAGTGAAATCAAATACGGTGTTCTGCTGCACATTCAGAATAATACTGGCAAGAACGCTGAACAGAATGGAACAGAAATAGGCCAAGGTCATATCCAGCAGCATGGAGATCAGCATCGCGCCTATCGCTACAGGAGCCAGGAAGCCTATATACGTCCGGACATCCGTCTGCAGGAATGCCGCCAGCTTCATCATAATAATTGTAATTATAAACACCAGCACCAGCATGAGCAGCTGGGAGTTATTATACTTGAAACCGGAGGTCCCGCCGTTATAACGGATGAATGTCATCAGGCCAAAAGACAGCAGCACGGAGAGCAGCAGCAGCCCGAATTGCGGCCAGTAGTTGACTTCTTTGCTCAACAGACCGTTCTCGTCCAGCAGGGCATACAGCTCCGGAGTAATCTCCTGGTTCTTGGCAACCAGCACATCCCCCTGCTCGATGAATACATCAGGTGTATTCTGGCGGGCCTGCACCTTCGCTTCCTTGGTCGCATCCTCGTCGTAGAACTTGTTGCTTGTAATGACCAGCCGCACCAGCTCCTGCACAACCTCACGGGCGGTCCGCTGGCTCAGCGAACTGACACTGACCTGCTCGGCCACCTTAGCACGCGCGGTCTGGGCGTCAGTAATCTGGTCATTCATCAGTTTGGTGACAATATCCCGGGCAACAGGCTTCATCTCAATGATATCCTGGGAGGTCAGCCGCGGAATTTTAATATACGTTTCTTCAGGAATAGTGTAGGCCTGGTCCTTGATGACCGACTGCATTTCAGCGAGCAGATGCTCCGAATACGTTCCGGCTTTACTGCTGGCAGCAACAAAGTTAAGAATAAAATCGTTGGCCCGCCGCGGAATTTCCTCACGGTAGATCGTCGTCTTATCGCTTTGCGAAATCGTATCATCCTGATTCAGCCGGTCAATCCGGTCGAGCAGCAGGGTTACTAGATTCTCAGCCCGCATGGGTATAATTGCATACCGGTTAGTTACATTCTCGGCCGCTTCTTCCTGGGCTTTCAGCTTGGCATTGGTGTCCGGAATTTGCTTGGGCGCCGTGATTTCCTTGGCACTGCGTGTACCCTCTTTGATATCATACTTTTTGGGCAGCAGGTCAGAGGACAGGCTGAAGTAGAAAACAAGCCCCAATAACAGGAAAAGAGCATAGCGCGAAACCGCGCTATACTTCCACCCGTTAGTGCTATATACAAATCCGCTTAATTTCGATGGTTGCTTTGAGGCCATGAAGACAATCCCCTTTTTTATTGGAGGTTTTCGGCAGAGCGGTCATAGGCAACGATAATTTTCTGCACCAGGGAATGCCGGACTACGTCCTGTTCTGCAAAATAGACAAAGCCGAGCTCCTCAATACCGGATAATATCGCTTTGGCTTCTATCAGCCCTGACTTCTTGCCGCGCGGCAGATCGATCTGGGTAACATCGCCCGTAATGACCATCTTGGAGCCGAAGCCCAGCCGGGTGAGGAACATTTTCATTTGTTCTGGTGTCGTATTCTGGGCTTCGTCGAGGATAATAAAAGCATCCTCCAGCGTACGCCCGCGCATATAGGCAAGCGGCGCGATCTCGATCAGCCCGCGCTCCAGCGCCTTGGCTACCTGATCAGGCCCCATAACGTCGTACAGGGCGTCGTAGAGCGGCCGCAGATACGGATCTACCTTCTCCTGCAAATCACCGGGAAGGAAGCCCAGGTTCTCGCCTGCCTCCACTGCCGGACGCGTCAGCACGATGCGCTTGACGGACCCTTCCTTGAGCGCCGTTACCGCAAGCACAACGGCAAGATAAGTCTTGCCTGTTCCCGCCGGCCCGATGCCAAAGACGATATCCCGCTTTTTGATGGTTGTCACATAATGTTTCTGGCCAATCGTTTTGACGCGGATGGGTTTACCGCGGAAAGTTGTTGTAATTTCACCTTTGAACAGGTCAAGCAGCTGATCGGCACGGAAATCCTTCGCCAGTTCTACGGCGTACTGCACATCGCGTTCACTTAGTATGTAACCGCCCCGTACCAGGGACAGCAGCACGTTGAACAGCTGGCCCAGCATGTCCACTTCACGCTCAGCGCCGCGTATGGTGACTTCAGCTTCGCGCGAGTCGATAACCGCCGGAATTTCTTTCTCGATAATTTTCAGGAATCCGTCCTGCGGGCCGAACAGGGATTGAGCTTCTCCCGCATTTTGCAAAGATATACGAATGCTTGCAGTCTGTTCTGACAAGTAGCCTCATTCTCCTCAATTGTTTACTATCGGAAGTTCTTCCGCGATTCTCTCTTCCACCTCAAACAGCACTTTCATATAAACTTTACCATTCTCTTTCTTCTCATGCAAAATTTTTTGACTTTTGATGACGCTGTCAGCGCCGTAACGCGCGAAAATATCACTTTTGGCCCGCGTCAGACCTTCCTCCCTTGCGGCCTCCGGAGTCAGCATTTCAGCGGTATATTTAATCTCCATTTCCTTCTCGGTCATCAGGCCCAGCGGCAGCTGGAAGGAACGCCAGGACAGCATATCGGGCTCCGTAAGCGTGCGTGACTTCTCAAAGCCGGAATCCCCGTACCCCCACAGCTGCACCGCCCATTTGCCAAGAACGAGATACGTGCGGTCTTTGCGTTCTCCTGTATAGGAACTGCCCGTTCTTTTGAGGGGCACCTCAAGATTATATTCATGCCATACCAGGCCTTTAACATCGCCTTTGGCTACTACAAACTCTGTATTCTCCTCGTCCCCCAGCGCTCCGGAGATGAGGATGTCCCCTTTTTTGACGCGGGAGTTGCGGCTCACCACAGGTCTGCCCTGCTCTGCATAGATTTCAGTGACAACCGCATCCGTCCTGCTGATCAGATGGCGCTGGCTGAGTAGCGGCTTAGTCTCCGGGCGGTCGGCTTCGACAACCTGGATCGTAATGCTCGTCCCCGTCCGGTGAAACCCTGCCCACGTCAGCCCCGGAACAAGGGTGGTCAGCTCCCTGGAGAGCTTGTCCGACTCTTCCATCCGCCAAATCCACTGAAAAGGGTACACCCCCTCCTTGCGTGCGGCTTCGAGAATGTCCTCGGTAGGAATGCGGGTATTCCCTTCAACCTTAATGCTCCACACCATAGAGGACAGCAGCAGCAGCCCCACACCGAAGATCAGCAGTCCTGCGGCAAAAAACTTCCGCTTCCACAAGCGGGCCGCCCGGAATGGAATTCCGTTACGGGCCGTAACATGCATCCGGCAGCCTGTCTTCTTAAGGAGCGGACGGAGTCTGAAAAAATCATCCAGCAGCAGGTTCAGCGAAGCGCCGTCCCCGGCAGGCCTCACATCCCAGATGACGATGCCTGCTCCGGTTACAGCGTTGATAAAGGTCTCCACCTGCGGTCCCGTCACATGCAGTGTAACGAACCCCCGCAGCGATGACAGAGGCGGCTCTTTCATGGATTCTCCCCACTTTCCTTATACCTGATTTCACCGATAATACCTTCAACGGCAAGCTCCTGGCCCAGAATATTGCGGATGACCAGCCCTTCACCGGAAATCTCCAGATATCCCTTGGCCAACGCCAGCCTGAGCTGCTCCGATGAGAAATGCAGCACGCCGCGGTGGTTCTCAATATACAATTCCTTATTGCCGATCAGGGTGATCCGGGGCATCTCCTGCAGCACATCCTGCGGAAGATCCAGTACCCCGTTTGTCCATCCCCGCAGCCTGCGGCCAATACGGGTCATATATAGACGCTCCCCCTTCCTGCCTTCTGTACACCTTATGCGGGAGTGCGTTTGTTTATGAGAAGAACTCACATCATTTGTACCGGGAAGCTCCTGCGGCTCCATCAGTCAGGCAGTGGTATATGCAGCGGATTCTGCAGGATAAGTCCACGGGATAACACGGCAAAAAGCCCGGATCTGCTCCTCTTAAGGAGCAAATTCGAGCTTTCAGGCAGAGCAAAGATATATCTGCAGTGCAGAGTAGCCGCTCTTCTGCCGGGGGTTCAGCCTTCCTTGCGGACAGAGGCATGCGGCTGCCGGGAACGGGGCGGTCCCAGAATCTCCGCCCACATCAGGCCGCTGCGCAGCGCCTCACGGTCCTGCGCCAGCGGATGCTGTCCTATACCCGCCTGAGACGGACTGGCGCCCTCTCCGGCAGTCATTGCGCCTGTGGACGGCACTGCAGCCGCCACGCCGTCAAAAGCCGCCTGCAGCCGCTCCAGCTCCCGCTGCATGCGTTCTGTCCGCGCCTGCACACCGTCCATATCGCCGGTCTGCTCCATGGACATCCCTTCGCCTGTCTCATAGTCAGGCGAAGGCAGCTCTGGCCGCTCCGGCCACGCCGGCGAAGCATCGTACTCCCTCTCTTGCGGCGCAGGATCAGGCCGGCCCGAATCCCCCCGGCGCCCGCCGGGCTCCGGAAATCCGCTGCCCGGCCGTTCAGGGCGTCCGCTATCCGCTGTCCGGGCGGGAGCACGGGGGCGGCGCAGCGGATTGCCTTCGCCCCCGCCGCCAAAGGTAGGCATGCCGCCGCGCGGGGCGGACTTGCCTTTATTTTTGTTCCAGTTGCTGATGACCGCGATCACCGCAATGACCACAATGTAGATTATGCTGCTCATGGGAATCACATCCCTTTATTTGTGGGGCGGACGGCTGCTGTCGTCCCCGTCGTTTAATTTACCGAGGGAGCCGCGCATCTGCGTGTCGGCCTCAATATTTTTGAGGTTCATGTAGTCCATTACACCAAGCTTGCCGGAGCGCAGCGCTTCGGCCATCGCCAGCGGAACCTGGGATTCGGCTTCAACCACCAGCGCCTTCATCTCAACTACCCTGGCCTTCATTTCCTGCTCGTGGGCGACAGCCATGGCTCTGCGTTCCTCGGCTTTGGCCTGGGCGATGCGTTTATCCGCCTCTGCCTGCTCGGTCTGGAGGTACGCGCCAATATTCTTCCCAACATCAATATCCGCAATATCTATAGACAGGATCTCAAAAGCCGTACCAGAGTCCAGACCCTTGGACAATACCGTCCGCGAGATAGAGTCGGGATTCTCCAGCACATCCTTATGCGAATCACTCGAACCTACTGTAGTTACGATCCCCTCGCCGACACGGGCAATAATCGTTTCTTCACCGGCACCGCCGACGAGACGGTCGATATTGGCCCGGACGGTTACCCGCGCTTTGACCTTGACCTCAATCCCGTTCTTGGCCACAGCCGCAACAATCGGAGTTTCAATAACCCGCGGATTAACGCTCATCTGAACCGCCAGCAGCACATCGCGTCCGGCCAGATCGATGGCCGCAGCACGGGTGAATTCCAGCGGGATATCCGCTCTCTGTGCCGCAATCAGCGCATTAACTACCCGGTCTACATTCCCTCCGGCCAGGTAGTGGCTCTCCAGCTGGTTGATATTCAGACCCAGCCCGGCCTTGGTAGCCTTAATCAGCGGATTAACAATCCGGCTTGGCGTTACCCGGCGCAGCCGCATCGCTACCAGTGTAATAATGCTGATTCTAACGCCCGATGCCCAGGCCGACACCCACAGCATGACCGGGAAGAAGCTGAAGAAGACGCTTAGTACAATGATCACGACAACCGCGATCAGCAAAAAAGTAATCATAGATGCTTCCATCATACGCTTTATAACCTCCGTTATTTTTGGGATTAACCTTATTTCCATACAGTATTACATGTTGCTGCCAGCTCATAACAGAGGTACAGCTATTTCACGGCTTCCTTCACGACCACCCGGCCGCCTTCGACCTTTACCACCGAAATGGCGGTCTGTGCGTCGATGAATCCGCCCTCTGTCACCACATCAATCCGCTCGCCGTCAATGGCGGCAGTTCCTGCTGGTCGCAGCGGAGTTACGCTGATCCCGGAAGCTCCGATCAAACGCAGCTTCTCCGTCACAGGCACAAACCCCTGCTCTTTGGTGAGGCTATCCTGGAGAATGAACCGGTTCCAGATTCCCCGCTCCTTGAAGACCACAGCCACTATCACAATCACCACTGCCGCTGCCGAAAAAGCAATGCCCAGACTGAACATCGCATGCGTCAAGCTGTAAGCAGCTCTTACAACACCCGCCACAAGGCTGACGGAGCCCAGCAGTCCCAGAATACCAAAGCTAGGCACAAACAGCTCGAGCACCAGCATTACGAGTCCCAGAATGAACAGCAGCAAGGTCTCCGCCCCGGCGAAGCCAGCCACATAGTTGCCGAAGAAATAGAGAGCGAACGCCAGCGTCCCGATAATTCCGGGCACCCCAAAGCCGGGTACCAGCAGCTCAATGAATACCCCGGCGATGCCAACGAAGAGCAGAATCGTCATAATAACCGGATTCGTCAGAAAATGCGACATTTTCTCCGCACCGGTATGCTCTACGCGAAAAATGTCATCTGTGGAATAACCCAGCCAAGTAATGGCCTCATTGGCTGTACCCGCAATACGGTCGGCATAACCTGCCTGGAGCGCTTCCTCACTGCTCAGAGCGATGATCTCCCCCTGCCCCTTGGACACGCCAAGTCCGGGCTTGTTCACCACCAGGTTGATATCCATCATCCCTGCAGCCACTTCCGGATCACGCCCGTTCAGCGATGCGGCGCCTACCATCTTGGATTTCCAGTAGGATACCATTTTTGCGTCATCCACGCTATTGCCATTACTGTCTACCAATGAAGCGGCACCGATCATACTGCCCGGCTTCATGATAATGGCGCCAGCATTAAGCGCTATGTAACTGCCGGCGGAAGCGGCGTCGCCTTTGATGTAGGCTGCGGTAGGGATTTTGCTGTCCCTGACCATATTGCCGATTTGTTCAGCTGAATCCACCCGGCCGCCCGGTGTGTCAATCTCCAGCACAATCAGAACCGCGCCGTAATTGGCAGCCTCCTGAAATCCGCGTTCCAGAAAGCTCTGCAATCCGCGCTCAATCTCCTGATCCACCGGAATGATAAACACAGGACCACCTACAACTGTACCCGCAGCCGCAGCCGGTGCGCGAACCGCTTCATTATCTGCATGGACCCTGTCCGCTAACGGCAGAACCAGCAGAATCATCATCGCGGCAATGCAGGACAAGACCCCTATGCGTAACTTTTTCAAGCTTGCTGCCTCCCTTCTGCACGAATTAAAACCACTGCATCCTTATCATATAATAAAACGCAGCATATAATCCTTAGTACGGCTGTTTCTGCATAGGCGTTTCAACAGTGGATCAAGTGTATGTATTAAGATCATCTTCACTGATGGAATGCAAAACTGTTTTGAAGAGGGAATGCGGGAAACTAGAGGTTAATAGAAAGGTTTAGAGAGGTTTATGTTAATAGAGGTAATAAAGAAGCTGATATTTTTATTATGTAAGCTGCTGCATCCGAAGCTATTACTACTTGGAGTCCGCAACACTCCACATAACGAAAAACACCCCTAATTAAAGGGGTGCTAGCGTTATATTATTGCAGAAATTGCTGAACCGCCTGGTTCACGAGTTTACCATCGGCGCGACCTTTGACCTTAGGCATCAGTGCGCTCATCACCTTACCCATTTCACTTTTCGAAGAAGCACCGGTTTCCTGGATGGTCTGCTGTACAATTACTTTAATTTCTTCTTCGGAAAGCTGTTCAGGAAGATATTGAATGATAATCTCGATTTCTGCCTTAGTACTCGCGGCAAGCTCTTCGCGACCCGCTGCTTCAAATTCTTGGAGGGCATCTTTGCGCTGTTTGATTTCACGACTAAGGATATCAAGCACTTCGTTGTCGTCTAATGTTCTCTTCAAATCTATTTCAAGATACTTTATTGTAGAACGAACCATTCGAATGGTGGAGAGTCTGAACTTGTCCTTACTCTTCATCGCTTGCTTCATATCTTCGTTTAATCGTTCGCTAAGATTCATGCGTGGGTAATCCTCCTAAAACTTTCTCTTACGAGCAGCCTCAGACTTCTTCTTGCGCTTTACGCTTGGCTTCTCATAATGCTTGCGTTTCTTCACCTCAGCCAAGACACCATCTTTAGCAATGGAACGTTTAAAGCGACGAAGTGCAGCATCAATTGTCTCGTTTTTGCGAACTTTCGTTTCAGACACCAGTTTTCCCTCCCTCCGACCAGACCGTCCAAGAGCATAACAACACGGTTCATCAAATTTCATTATAGGTCAAACCTAAATAAGGTGTCAACCTTCGTGTTATTATTTTTTAGCCGGTCTGTTTTATTGAATTCATGATTATGCGTGGGAAGCAGAATTCCCGACGAGGGCACCGAGTTTGGCTCCGCCCAGCAGATGATAATGCAGATGTGGCACCGCTTGTCCGCTGTCCGGTCCGCAGTTGTTAATCAGCCGGTATCCGGAATCAGCGATTCCCAGTTCTACCGCAATTTGCTGCGCTACAGCATGGATCTCGCCGATCAGCGGCAGGTCTTCAGGCGTGACATCATTCATCGAAGCGATAAACTTCTTCGGGATGATCAGCACATGCACAGGGGCTGCAGGCTCAATATCGTAGAACGCCAGAATCCGCTCATTTTCGAATACTTTGCTCGCCGGGATCGAACCTTCGATAATTTTGCTGAACACAGTTTCCATACAACGCTTCCTCCCCAAAATTTGTGATGCAGAAGCTTGCATCCGGCACTTTCCGCGGTAAAATCTGTAGCACCGGCAATCCTTATATTGTAAAAACAGGCGTATTCACGGCCATTTCCACTTCATAAAAATCCACCGCTCACAGGGGCTTGCCCTGTAATCATTAGCTCAGCTTTTGGCCGGCGGGGCGCATTAGCCTGAATCTGTTGGTTATTCCGGCCTGATCCGCTTCGCGACAAATATAGTTTATGGCTCTAATCATACAGGAAATTGAACGATAACGAAAGGTGGAGTCCAAGCATAAAGGTGCCCCAGGGAGAAGAAAATGAAATAAGAAAAGGAGGACAAGGCTGTATTATAACAGGCAGCATAATTCTGGTGCGGTGGAGCGAGGGTGTAAAGCTTAGAAATTCTTATTCAAAAAAAGACAAAAAAAAAGAAACACCCTTCACAGCTCATAGGAGCTGCTTCGGCGGCGGACGTATGAGAAGGAACAAATTCCCTGTCATACGTCCGCCGAGGTGTTTCAAATGATGTCGGCTTAGCTGTATTATAACAGGGGGTTGAAGGTGTATCTGTGATCGTTGTCACATTCAACCCCGCCTTTCACATTTTTTCCAAAAGAATGGTTGAACCTCCGCCGCCCTGCTCTGCAGGAACTACAATCAGCTTGCGCGGCAGACGGGCACGAAGCTCGGGAACATGGCTGATGATGCCTACGGACAGCTGGTCATTGTGCAATCTTTCCAGTGAGGTTATCACGGTATCGAGCAGATCCGGGTCCAATGTACCGAAACCCTCATCCAGGAAAAAGAATTGCAGCGGGTATTGTCCGCGCAGCTGAATCTGGGCTGACAGGGCTAATGCCAGCGCAAGGGAGGTCAGGAAAGTCTCTCCGCCGGAAAGCGTGGAGACCGGCCGTTTCATACCGCCGTTCCCGTCATCACGGATGACAAAACCTCCGCCGGAGTCCACTTCCAGCGCATAACGCTGCTTGCTCAGGAAACGCAGGCGCTGTGAGGCAGCCTGACATACCTGCATCAGCTGTTCTTCTGCTATATATTCCACAAAGGCGTTGCCGCGCAGCACCGTCTGCAGCTTGGACAAGCGTTCCTGCATAGCAGCATGTCCTGCCCGCTGGCCTTCAAGCTCCATCCAGCGGATGTGCCGCTGCTGCAGATCCTCCAGATCACGCTCCGCACGTGCGCGGGCCTGAAGTGAACTCTCATCCTCTTCCCTGCACTTCTGCAGTGACTCCTGGCTCTCCTGCCACTCCTCACCGCTAAGCATAGCACCATCCAGCTTCTCCTCTATGCTCCGCAGCTGCAATGCACACTCCGCTTCCTCCTCGCGGTGAGCCCGCACCCGTTCTGCCGCCTGTGCCCGCTCAGAGGTCTCCAGCGACGCGGCTTCAACCTCAGCGGCTGAAGTAAACGCCGAAGTCTGCAGCGCCTCCTTCCACTGGGAGTCGGCTGCCGTATAATGCTCATGGGCAGACTCTGCCGCCTGACGGGCAACCGCTGCTTCCCGGGTCTGCTGCTGGGCGTTATCCGCCGCCTGGCGGTGCTCCTGCCGGCTGCGTTCAAGCGCAGTCTGAAGCTCCAGCAGCCTGCGCTCGCATTCCGCCAGCAGTGCCGCCGGCGGACGTCCGCCGGTCCATTCCCGGAGCAGCTGCTCTTTGTCACGCGCAAGCGCTTCTTTGCCTTCTAGCTGAGCGTCCCACTGTGCGAGTTCCTTGTCGAGCCCGGCCAGCTGCTCCTGCAGCGTCTGTACAGCTAGACTCTTCTCGTCCAGGAACTTGACGCTGATCTCCAGCCTGCTGCGGATTTCCTCGGCCCGCTCATCCTTGGCGAGCAGCTCCTGATAAGCTTTCTCCGCCTCCTCAGGCGCAAGCTCCGGAAAGAGCCCGTTCCATTCTTCCCTAAGCTTATTCGCCGAGGCAGCAAGTTCCTCCGCCTTGGCAGCCAGTCCCTGCACCCAGGCCTGCTCGGCTTCGGCACCGGCCGCTTCCTTGTGATACAGCTGCTCCAGCTCCTGCATGGAGCGCTGCCAGTCTGCAGCCGCACGCCGCAATTCTCCGGAGCGTGCCTTCAGCGAGGACAGCCGGGCATTCAGACCGGATAATGCTGCCTCATCCGGAATGTCTGCGGCTGCAAGTGAGTCGCGGGCGGTTGAGTTAACAGCAGTCTGCTGCTCCATACCGGCAGCAGTGGCAGCAGACTGCTCCATCGCCTCTTCGGACGCTGCTCCGCCCAGCTGGACAAGCCATGATCCGTCCTGCTCCAGCAGGCTGCGGAACAAATGGCGCGTCTCCAGCGCCTGCCGGGCCAGAACGCGGACATGGCGGAGCCGTTGGTCCAGCTCTTCATGTTCCCCCTGCTCCTGATTAAGCGCAGGGGAGGGATGGTGCTGGCTGCCGCACACCGGGCAGGGCACACCCTCCTGGAGTTCACGGGCGAGCGCCAGCGAGAGCCTGTGAACCTCCTGCTCCTTCAGCGCAGCTTCAAGCGCGCTGGTGTGCTGCTCCAGGCGGCCGGCAGCGGCTCCCGCTGCACCTTCGGCCGCAAGCAGCTCTTCCTGGTGCAGGGCAGCTGCGGCAAGCAGCTCCCCGCGCCCGGCACCAAGCGTCTGCCGCCGCGAAGAAGCAGCGGCCAGCCGCGCCTGCGCCGCAGCGAGCACCGCTGCGCGCTCGCGGTGCTCGCGGGCTGCCGACTCCCGCTGGAGCTCGGCAGCCCGCAGCCCTTGCAGTCTCTGCATGGCTTCCTGCAGAGACTGCCGCTCCTGGGAGCGGACCGCGAGCGGCTGCAGGCTCTGCTGCAGCTCGTGCTGTTTCTTTTGGCCACGGGCCAAAAGCTCACGCTCCCGGGCCAGGCTCTCCCGCCCGGCGGCAAGGCCCCGGGCGGCTTCGTCCTGGCGCGCCAGCAGCGCCGCGCGCTCCCGGCGCAGCCCGCCGAGCTCGGCTTCCAGCTCGAGCGCGCGGCGGAACAGGCCCTCCTCCTGCCGGAGGGCCGGCTCCCCGGCGGTAAGCGCGGCCTGTGCCGCTGCTTCCGCCTCCGCCTTTACCGCCGCCTCCTGACCGGCGGCGGAGGCCAGAGCCTCCAGGCCCTCCGCGCGGGCATGGCGGCTCTTCCAGGCCTCTTCCGCGCTGCGCCAGGCCTTCAGCGCGGGCAGTCTTTTCTCGGCATCGTCAGCCTTGCCGAGCTTCTGCTCCAGGAGGAGAATCTGCTCCTCCTGGGCTTGTAGAGCCTGCCGCTGCTGCCCCCGGCGGGCCTGCTCCTCCTGCAGCTCGCGGATGCGGGCGAAGCGCTCTGCGCGCGCCGCCGCTTCCGTGAGCCGCTTGCGGCATTCTTCCGCATGCCGGACTGCCTCCTGCACCCGGACAGCTGCCGCTTCCACGTCTGCCTTGCCCGCGCTGCCCAGTCCCTGCTGCTCGGCCTCCAGCGCGCGCAGTGCCGCCTCGTTCTCTTTGACGCGGCGGCTAAGCTTAAGGGCCAGCCCATCCCCGTATTGCTCCAGATGAAACAGCCGCTGAAGCATCTGCCTGCGGTCTACACCGCGCAGGGACAGGAACTCGGCGAATTTGCCCTGCGGCAGCACTACCGCCCGGGTGAAGTCATCCATCTTCAGCCCGATATGCTCTTCCACACAGCGGGTAACATCCGCGAGCTTATCGGCCATCACAACATCGCCGTCATCCTTGACCTCGATGAACCGGCTGATCGTATTGCTGACCGTTTGCTCTCCGGTCCGCTTAAATTTGCGTTCCACCCGGTAACGCCGCGCTCCGGAAGAAGAGGTCAGCTCGAAGGTGAAGGCTACACTGAGCTGGTCCTCAGAATGGTTCATAATCCCTTGAGTCCCGTTCACTGCGCGCTCCACTTTCCCGTACATTGCCAGCGTGATCGCATCCAGCAGACTGGATTTGCCGCTGCCGGTCGGACCAAAGATCCCGAACAGCCCGGTCTCGGTAAGACTGGTAAAATCTATTTCCTGCTGCTCTCTATAGCTTTGCAGTCCGGATAGTTTCAGTAGTATCGGCTTCATTTAAGCATCTCCTCCTCTTCCGCAGATTCCTGCCGTTCTTCTTCAGCCAGCTCCAGGAACAGCTCAATCAGGCTGTCATCCGGTTCCGCGCCGCCCGTCTGGCGCTGGTAGAACTTGCGGAACAATTCCTGCACAGGCATGCGTGAACGTGCCATCTCTTCCAGCTCCTGCTCCATCTGCGGATAAACCGGACGGATATGTACAATGCCTTCCCGAGACTTGCGCAGCCGCTGGATATCGTTCATCGACATCGCTTCCGTCAGACGTAGCTCCAGATCGATGAACGCCCCCGCATCCTTGCCTTCATCCAGCCAGCGGTAGACCTCCTCCAATCCGCCCGCAGACCTCCAGTTCACCAGCGGACGCCCGCAGCGCAGATAGATCTCCTCGAACACCGGCTCCCCGCCGGGAGCAACGTCAATCATCGCCAGCGACTTGGCCTGCCCTGCCTCAGAAAAGCTGTACGCCAGCGGCGAGCCGCTGTAGCGGATCATCCCCTCGCCCTTGACCCGCTGGGCGCGGTGAAGATGGCCAAGCGCCGTATATTGCGCCCCGCAACAAAGGTCCGAAGGATCAACCGTATAGGCGCCGCCGACCTGAATCGGCCGTTCAGAATCCCGACTCTCCACACCCCCCAGCACATAAATATGGCTCATCGCCAGATTGACGGTCTGCGGCGAGAACTCCCGGCCGAGCAGATTCATCAGCCTGCCGACACGTGCGCTATAAGCCAGCCGCAGCTCAGCCTCTCCGCCGTCACCGGCGAGCAGCTCGCCAAGCCGGGCTTCAGAGGGGTAAGGGAGCGCAGCGATTTTGGCAATCTCACCGGTTCTTGCAGCATGCACCGTCACCGGCTCTGAGGTCGGCATCCCTACCAGCGTAATCCCCTGTCTGCGGACAAGCGGAGACACGGAAGCTACGCGCTCCGGCTGATCATGATTGCCCGAAATGACAACCAGCGGCCTGCCGCCTGCTGTCAGTCTGGCCGCAGCCTCGTAGAACAGCTGCTCCGCCGCAGCCGGAGGATTGACCGAATCGTAGACATCTCCCGCCATCAGAATCAGATCCGCTCCGGAGGAATCTGCAATCCCCACCAGCTCATCCACGAACTGCTCCTGCTCCTTCTGCCGGCTTCTGCCCTCCAGCGTCCGCCCCAGATGCCAGTCTCCCGTGTGCAATATGCGCATTTCCGCCCTCTTTTCCCCGCCTGTCTGCGGCAATCATAGATTTATATATAGATGTTTGGATTTCTTGCTGCTGTAGCCAGAGCAAAAGTTAGTAATCTTCCATATGTGTTGACCATCCGCGTATTTTGTTGAAATCCTGCACGAAATACAACATTTTCCTCATAATATCGATCCTAAACCAGAATTGTTGTATAAAAGGCAGCATTTCTGCTTCTCCAAGCGGATTAGAAGGAGAATTATTGTATTTCGTACAACAATCTTTCGAATAGCTATGAATATAAGAATTCAAGTTGTATAACGTACAACATTTGCTCCTGTGCAGCGTAAACGTAAGGCTTTTATTTCTTTTCTGCCACTAACAAATCAGGTATAAAAATCAAAAGATTCCGAGTAGAGTGACAGAATAGCGGTGGCCGGTTACTTGTTTGTTTACAGTCTAAGCGCTGTCTATATAGCAACTCTTCGTCAGTCTATCCGCTCTAACTATATCGTGACTCCAGAGAACACTTCGCCCTCCGGCCGTTGCCCGTCTGCAGATTTCTTGAAATATTCCGCTGTTCACGGTGGAAATCCGCAGACAACGGCAGACGCTGGCGCTCCTATATTCCAAAATGGTTCCCCGCCACGTTCCCCTGTCTATATACTTTCATGTTCAACCTATATATGTTACATCTCTCATTCTCTTAATCTCTAAGTCTATGAGAATCCTTAGCCTCTTAGCCTCTTAATCCCCTATTCTCACAGCCTCACAGCATGTCCGCCATCGAAAAAGTACAACCAGACCTCGCTGACCGGCTCGCCCAGAATATCAAGCAGCGCCTTGCTGTACAGCTCCAGCTGGAAGCGGTATTTCTCAGTCAGCGATTCGAGCCCGCCCTCTTGCACCGGGACGAAATCTGTTTTGTAATCGAGCAGAATCAGGCGCCCATCCTCCCGGAACAGACAATCGATTACCCCTTGAATCAGAACGGTCTCATTAAAAGCTCCGCTGGCGCCGTCAGCCGGAAGTCCCGCTGCCGCTTCGTCCAGGTATGCCAGCCCCTGGTAAGCCTCGTTTGCAGGAACGCTATAGCTGAAAGGCTGCTCTCTGGTCTTCCAGGAAGACTTAAAGAGTCTGCGGCCCAGTTCACTAGTACAGAAATCCTCTACTTCGCCCAGTTCAACCGCGTCTGCCTGCTCCTTGCTGAGTATGGCTAGCCGTTCAAGTCGTGCAAGTGTAGCCTCGAGAACAGACCGGTCCACCGGCTCATCCAGCGGAATATGCTGCATAACTGTATGATACGCGGTTCCGCGCTCAGCAGGGGTAAGTCCCCGCTTTTCCATAAATTTCGGGCGCTGCAGATGCAGGCTGTCCCCATATCCGGTACCGCCGCTTCTTGTGTTCTGCTCCCCGGGAATATAGGTTTCCTCCAGCAAATCAAGGGAGGGCTGGTCCTGCATGGACAGCAGTGCCTTCAGCTCGGTCACCGATGTTTTGGCGGGAATGCCGGAAGCAGCCGCATACGGATAGGTCCACTGCAGCCTGTCAGCAATCTGCCCTGCTGAGGCAGTTCCCAGCGAAGGCACAGTCCTGCCCTGGCGGAGCGCCTCAAGCGCTATACGGCGTTCTTCATTCTTGTCACTGTCACCGTCTGCTGCCAGAAAAGATCCGGAGCCAAGCTCCGCAGCGCCGAGCACCGATATGCTCCAGTTGGACTCATCGCCGTGAAGCACTGTGGATACCGTGCCTTCACTACCCGCAAGCTTGCGGAGAATAGCGGCTGCGGGATGGCGGATCAGCGCCGGTCCCACCCAATCCAGATAGCTGCGGCCCCGGGCCAGCAGATGGTCTGCCAGGAGCAGCTCTTCCCGGCCCTGCATAGCAGTCCAGCCGGATACTGTGCGCGGCAAATCGCGGACCGTGCCTACCAGGATCATTTTGTCGCGCGGGCGGGTCAGTCCGACATAGAGCACGCGCATCTCCTCAGCCAGCAGCTCCAGCCGTGAACGGCGGTTGATGGCCAGGTAAGGCAGCGTCGGGTAACTGACCCGTGTCTCCCTCTCCACGAAGCGGGGGCCGAAGCCGAGTTCCTTATGCATCAGGAACGGGGAATGCAGATCCTGGCGGTTGAACATTTTGGCCATGCCGGCCAGGAATACAACCGGGAACTCCAGACCCTTGGACTTGTGGATCGTCATAATCCGGACGCCGCCAGCCTCCTCGCTGCTGCCTCCGGCCACCCCCAGATCCCCGCCGTTCTCTCTCAGCCGTGAGATAAACACGAGGAAGCGGAACAAGCCTCTGGCCGAGGTCTCATTCTCGAACTGAACAGCCCGGTCATACAATGCCTTCAAATTGTTCTGGCGCTGAAATCCGCCGGGAAGTCCGCCAACCCATTCCAGATATCCGCTTTCCCGGTAAATACGCCAGATTAGTTCGCTTAAGCTTCCCTGCCGGGCGGCGTTTCTCCAGTCCTCCAGCATATCCCGGAACGTCTTCAGCTTCATCCGCAGCTGCGGATAAATAGCCGTCAGCGCCGCAGAGGCTTCTGTCTCGGCAGCCCTGTCTTCAAGCAGAGTCTCTTGCTCTGATGTTGTAAAAAGATCATACGCGGCAGCAGTCTCTGCCGTTAAATCACCGCCTGCATCGCCGGCTTGCTCCACCCGCAGGGCAGCTCCCGCTGAATCCATCTCCGGAGGATTGTCCCCCGGTATATTCCCAGCTTCGGATGCCGCAACCAGCGCGTCATAGAACGTTCCGGTGCTGCATAGGCGCACCTTGGCCAGTTCCTCCTCGCGCAGATTCACCACCGGCGAGCGCAGTACACCGGCCAGCGGAATATCCTGGCGGGGATTATCGACAATCTGCAGCAGCGAGAGGGCGATCTCCACCTCGGTAGCCTGGAAGTACCCCTTGTTCTGGTCGCCGTATGCCGGAATGCCTTCATTCCGCAGCTCTTCAATCATCAGCGGCGTCCACACACGGGCGGAACGCAGCAGGATGACGATATCACCGTATACTACCGGACGCATGATCCGCAGTGCCTTATCATAGATCAGCAGCGGTTCCCCGCCGGTCATTCCTGTCATCTGCGAGATGCGCCGGGCAATGGCCCGTGCTTCCAGCTGTGCAGTCTCACTCTCTACTGCCTCATTCTCCTGCTGGGGCAGCTCATCGTCCTCCCCGGTTTCCTCCGGCTGACCGGATGCAGAGGTCCCCTTATCAATCAGCAGCAGCTCCGGCGCAAAATAAGTATCCGGCCCTTTCTCCGCCGCTCCCGGGAAGTTGGCTCCATAGACCAGCTCTGCGCGCTCGTCATAGCTTATCTCCGCGACATTGCTGTCCATGATCTGCCGGAAAACCATATTTACGGCATTCACAACCTCCAGCCGGCTGCGGAAATTGCGGGCCAGATCGATGACCGAACCGCCGCCATTATCGTTCTGCCCGGGACTGGCTTCAGTCCGGGGATCCGTTTCACCGGCAAGCAGGCCGCTGCCGTTACCGCCAGCAGACGGCCCAGCGCTGAACCTGCGGTATTTGTCCAGGAACAACCCCGGCTCAGCCAGGCGGAAGCGGTAGATACTCTGCTTCATATCCCCGACCATAAAGCGGTTGCCGGGGAACTCACGGGAGATCAGCCGGACGATCTCCTCCTGTACGCTGTTGGTATCCTGATATTCATCCAGCAGCACCTCATCGAACTGGCTGCGGTATTCCATCGCCGCATCCGAAGGCAGGGAATGCCCCGGAAGCGAGTCCGGATGCCTCAGGATCTGCAGGCAGTAATGCTCCAGATCACTGAAATCCACCAGCCCCCGGCCCGCCTTCTCCAGCCGGTAACGTTCACCGAATCCGATCACCGTCTCCGCCAGCTCGCGCATCAGCGGTGCCGCTTCATGAAGTTCACCCAGGAAAGACTCCGCCGGACGCCCGAACAAGGATTTCTGCAGCTCCAGCAAGCTCTTCTTCACTTGATCCCGGATTGCCTTAACACTCTCCTGCAGGCCGGGATCGGTTGCATCCTTCTTGCAGGGCTTCAGCTTGCCGAAAGAGATTTCCATGAAAATATCATAGAGTTCAGCCCATGGCTGCGATTCTACCGCATCCCGTAATCCCTGCGCCATATCCAGATCGGCCGTCAGGTTATCCGCATAGGGAGCCGGTCCGCCGGGTTGAAGCGCGATCTCGCGGGCCTGCAGCAGCTGGCTGATGGCACCATCCAGCGTCAGCCTGGCCTCGGCGAGAATGCTCTGTACCCAAGGGGTATGGCTCAAGGACTCCGTATCCGGCAGTGAGAAATCAGCAGCCGTATCCCGTAGCCACTGTGCCGGCCAGGGATGACTGCGCGCGAAATCATGCAGCCGCTGAATCAGCGAATGCACGGCGTCATCACTGCGCTCCCCACTGAACCAGTCCACAAGCCGGACAAATACGCTATCTTCCCCGTCTTCAGTGACCTCACCGTATTTCTCCTCCATCAGCTCTTCCAGCAGCTCCTGGCGCATCATTTCCGCTTCATGCTCATTGAGTATACGGAAGCCCGGATCAATCGGAATCAGCTGATAATACCGGCGGATCACTTCAAGACAGAAGGAATGCAGCGTAGTAATAGAGGCTCTGCCCAGCAGAGCAAGCTGGCGGCGCAGATATTCGTTCTCACCGCTTGTGTCCTCTTCCAGCTTGCGCTCCAGCGCCTCCCGGATCCGCTGCCGCATCTCGGAGGCTGCAGCCTTGGTGAATGTCGCTACCAGCAGCCGGTCCACGCTGAAGCCTGCTTCCTCATTGCTGATTTTGCGGATAATGCGCTCCACGAGTACAGCAGTTTTACCGGAACCCGCTGCTGCCGCGACGAGAATATCGCTGCCGCTCTCGGCAATGGCGCGCCACTGGTCGTCACTCCACAGACTCCCTTCCGGCTTCGCTTCCGTTACAGGATGTATGCTCACAATTTTTCTCCTCCTTTGCGGGACAGCAGATCCCAGATTACGTCTTTGCCAGGCTTACTCAGATTATTGTAGCCATTGCCCTCCACAGCCTCGTCGAACTGGCAGACCGGGCGGAAGGAGCAGAAGGTACAGGCAGTCTCCTGCTGGATGCGGTAAGGCTGAATAGCCACATCGCCTTCCGTAATACGCGTACCGATATCCGAAATCGTGCTCCGCACTGAAGACAGCAGCTGACCCCATTGCTCCGGGGTGGCTACAGACGCGCTGCTGTAGAAGCTGCCGTCGCTCTTCAGCGCTACCGGAACAATAGAGGAATAGCCTTTGTCGAGTGTGGTATCCATCAGTGAGACCACTTCACGGTCAGCCGTCAGCAGACCCTTCATTTTGAAGCGCTTCATCAGCTCCTGCTCCGCCTGCTCCCGGTTCATTCCGTTGGCTGAGGTCAGCAGCGGATCATGAACATGGAAATAGAGCGCGCCTGCCGGGAGTGCAGCCTGGCCAAGCCATTGCTCGGAATAGGTGAGCAGCACATCAAGATAGGTCAGCATTTGCAGCGACAATCCATAGTAGACCTCGTGCAGCTTGAGATCCTTCTGGCTTGATTTGTAGTCAATGACCCGCAGCAGAATACCCTGCTCGCCTTCAGCCATATCCACACGGTCAATCCGGCCGACCACCTCCATTACGCAGCCGTTCGGCAGTGTAATTCTCAGCGGAGGCAGATCCTTCCCGGGACCGAAATCCAGCTCCAGCCCGACCGGCTCGAAGCTCCCCCTGCGCGAATGCTCGCCGAGGATCACTGAAGCGCGGCCGACAATATTCTTCAGCTTGCGTGAGATATAGCTGTAACGTTTGCTGCTCATCAGAATTTCGCCCTGCAGCAGCGGGGACAGACGGTCTACCGTCTCACCCGCCTCACGGCGGCATTCCTCGGCCGTCATACTGCCCCAGCTGCGGCCCTCCTTCTGCAGCCGCTGCGCCATTTGGCTTAGAGCCGCATGGAACAGCTGCCCGATATCCGGGGCCTGGAGCTTATAGAGCTGGCGTTCCTTCAGCCTTAGCCCGTAAGAAGCGAAATGAGAGAAGGAGCAGGCGACAAATTTCTCCATGCGCGACACGCTGCCGCGCAGTGTGGAGCCGCCGTACAGCCGCAGGCTGGTCTCCCGCTTCAGCCTGATCCCTTCGTTGCGGTAGAACAGCGAGCCCAGCAGCCGTTCAAGCTGCAGCTTCATTGAGACTTCCGCCTGCCCATCTGCCGCTGCCTGTGTGTTCACCGGTTTGTCCGCATGTCCATCGGCCGCAAACCAGTTATAGACATCCCACCACAAGCGGGGAATCTCTACCCCCTGGCGCCACTGCCGGAGCTGAAGCATCAGCATGCGGAGGGTTTGCTCAGGATGGCCGATAAAATTCATGTGGACCGCTTCCGTTTGTGCAGACATGCTGTCTTCAGCTGCTTCCCCTCCCTGGGGGAATCCTGACAGATGCTTCTCATCCAGCCCTTCAGGGAACATGCCCTGCAGCTGGCGGATAATCTCCGAGGGCAGCAGCGCTTTGCCTTCATCATCAGCCGTTGCGTAACTAATCCACAGCTTCCTGCTGGCAGTTGTAAGCGCATTGTAGATCAGGAAGCGCTCATCCAGCAGCTTGCGGGATGAACCGGGGGCGAGCTCCATACCGGCATTCTCCAGCAGCAGACGCTCTCCCTCGGACAAGATCCCGTCTTCCTTGAACTGCGCCGGAACCACACCTTCATTGAAGCCCAGCAGGAAGGCATACTTCACGCCCGACACCCGCGTACGGTCCATCGTTCCGACCAGCACCTGATCAAGGGCAGGCGGGACAAGCCCCATCTTGAGCTCAGCCAGCCCTGTTTCCAGTACGCCGGCGAACAGCTCAAATTCCATTCTTTCCTTGCCCATCATCTCGGCAATCTGATCGAGCAGATCCAGCACAGCCCCCCACAGCTGGTTATGCTCACGGGCAGCTTCCGGGCGTCCCTGCTCCAGAGACTCCGCCCCCATCCGTTCCAGCTTGCGCGCCGCCTCTGTGTCCTCAAGCAGCAGATATACGGCTCTGCACAGCTCCAGGCCACTGCGGCTGGCTTTGACCCTCTGCTCAAAAGCCTGCAGCGGTCCTGTGATCGCGCTCCGGCAGGCTTCCATTCTGGCCAGCATGGCTTCATCTACGGCCTCACTCCCCTCCAGCGAGAGGCGGGGAATACCTTTCCAGGAACGGCCGTCAGTCCACCGGTACCCGTGAATACCGCAGGCCAGCACGTAATTCTCCAGTTCATCCATATTGGCGCGCGTAATGCTTCCGTCCAGCGGAAGCAGCAGCTCGGTCTTCACGCAGCGGAACACATCCTCATAGCGCCAGCGGCGGCGGACTACATCCAGAGCGGAACGGATGAATTCCACCAGCGGATGATGCAGCTCATTCAGCTTCTGGTCCAGGAAGAACGGAACGCCGAAGTCCTGGAACAGCGGAGCAATCAGCGGCTCATAATCACTCATATTCCGCATGAATACAGCCATCTCACCAAACTTGGCCCCTGAATCTCTGGCCAGGCTAAGCATCTCGCGCAGCACGCCTTCAACCTCGGTCCGGCGGGAGGCCGCAGCCCGGATACTGACTGCCTCCTCCACTTGCCCGGCCGCCCCGTTCCAGCGCAGCCGTCGCTGGAATCCGCGCTCCAGATGGGCTAGAGCCGGACTCTCCTTGAACCTTGGAAGTACAGGCGGGGCCAGAAGCTGGTCCCAGACTGTAAGGCCCATCTCCTCGGCCATACCCCGCAGCTTGATATATGTAACCGCAGCCGGGTGAAACAGCTCCAGCTCATGCGGCACCTGGCCTGCGGGATAGATCCGGTCCAGCGTCAGGGCAATGGTCACCCCCGAAGCATATTGCATAAGCTCACGCAGTACGATGAATTCCTGATTGGTAAACCCATGGAACCCGTCTACCCAAATCTCGGCTCCCCGGATATAGCCGGAATCCTGAATATGCTCAGCCAGCTCAGCCAGCCTGTCCTCCTGATCCATGTAGAGCTGTGACATTTCCTGCTCCAGCTCACTGAAGACCAGGTGCAGATCTTCCAGCTTGCCGGCCAGAATCGGTCTTCCTCCCAGGGCATCCCGCATTCTGCCGAGCTGTTCTTCGAGGTCACCTGCTCCAAGGCAGCAGCGCTTGAGCTCCGTGTGCAGGTCGCTGAGCCGTTCCACGAATCCTGGCCGGTCCGAGGAGGCGCCGAACAGCTTCAGTTCCTCCTTGCGCCGGTTGACGATCTTATAGATCAGCATCTTCTTGCCTTCCTCGCTGATTGGCAGACTCGCGCTGCCGCCGGTCTCCTGCTTCACCCGGTAGGCCAGCCGCGAGAAGCTGAGTGTCTGGGCGCGGATGCTGCCCTTCACGTTGCCCGCAGCCAACAGACCGCGCTCCGCACCGAATGATCCCTGTTCAGGGACAAGTATAATTATCGGCGCTCCAAGCGGCTCTGTCTTCAGCCGTGAGGATACCGTCTCCCATATTGTAGTTGTCTTGCCGCTGCCCGAGCGTCCGATCAAAAAGTTAACCGTCATATCAGCAGACTCCTTCCGTGGCGGAGAATTAGAATGCAGGCCGCCCTGCTGCTGCACACACAGAAGCGGATTGCCTGATGAATATCAGAATCTATGAATAATCTCGTCCCAATAGTATAGCATACCTCCACCGCGCGCTCCAGAACGTACGTTTGCCATTGTTTGCAAATACCTGCCGCTTTTTTAAAGGCCACAGCAACCAAGGTCAACAACAAAGAAGACTCTCCCGGAGCCATGGATCAGCTGGTCGGGAGAGCCTGAATGGAGTGTATTATTTAGCCGGATCGGATATATAACCGGGATAGCCGCAGAATTAAGTGTCATAAATCCATCTAGCATCAATCCGGAAGGATAAACCGGATTATTAAATGGAGAAAATCCAATTAAATCAGCAGAGTCACTCCTCTGCTAATTCCGGCTCAAGTGCAGGCAGCACCCAGCGCGATTCCTCTGCGTAGTTCATGATCCCCAGCCGGGAAGCGGACTGAAATTCCGTTATATGAGCAGATCAGGCGGATTCGCCGGGCAAACGGACTCAGATTCCGCTAAGGGACCAGTCAGAGCTCCTAATGGAATCCAGCCGGCAACATAACGGACTCAGTCCGCTTAAGCCCCATTCTGAGGTTTTTTGGAGAAATAGGAGCTTCTCAGTCCGCTTCGCTCTGCTGACGGTTCCCTGTTACAGTGCACAGCAACCTCCCAGTAAGAAAAAAGAGAGCCTCAGTAGCTGAGACTCTCCCGAACAAGCCTTCCGGCTTGAACTAACATCATTATTTGCTGCGCACTTCAAAGATGGCAAACTTCAGATAATGCCCTTCGTCCACGCCGAGGATCTGCGGGTGATCCTTGCCTGCGGCCCGCCACTCGATCAGCCGGAGCACTTTGCCGGCATCCTTGGCCGCTTCCTGAATGGTCTCCAGGAACAGCTGCGGCTGCATATGGTACGAGCAGCTGGCCGTAACCAGATATCCGCCTTCATTGACCAGCTTCATGCCATGCAGATTGATATCCTTGTAGCCGCGGACAGCGCCTGCTACAGCACTTTTGGTCTTGGCAAAAGCGGGGGGATCAAGAATAACGACATCCCAGGTACGTCCGCCGCCTGCCGTCATCGGCTTCGCGGTATCCGCCTTGGCAGCCGGCTTAGCGCCGGGTTTGCTCTCTGCCGCCGGACCTGTCGCCCGCTCAGAGCGTTCTTCCAGCCCCTTAACCTGATTGCGCAGGAAGGCAAACGCATCATCCACTACAAATTCCACCCGGTCGGTGAATCCGTTGATCTCCACATTGGCTTTTGCACTCTCAATTGCATGCGCGGACACATCAAGGCAGGTTACCTTCTTGGCGCCGTATTTGCAGGCATGCAGGGTGAAGCTGCCGGTGTGCGCGAAGCATTCCAGCACGGTTGCGCCGTCCCAGAACGGGAAGGTGACCGGCTTGCCGCTTTTGTTGACCGGCAGCATCTGGAGCGATCCGTCCTCTGCCGCTACCTCCTGCAGCGTAATTCCGCTGCGCCCGCCCCAGCCCTTCATGAGCGGAGCGATGGAGGCTCTGTTCTCGCGCTGATCGAAGAAGTAGCCTGTCTTTTGGCCTTCTTCAATATCGACAATGACCTTCAGTCCATTCTCGCTTACCGTGATGTGGCGCGGGCATTCCCCGTAGAGTACGCCTGTAGTCTGCTCAAGGCCTTCCAGCTCGCGGACGCTGACATCACTGCGCTCATAAATACCGCGCGGCGCCATGACCTGCACCAGCGCTTCTACAATCTCGGAGCGGTGCTGATCCATCGCCAGTGTCAGCAGCTGTACGACGAGAACCTCCCCGAAGCGGTCGATGATCAGCCCCGGCAGGAAATCCGCTTCCCCGTACACCAGGCGGTAAGCATCCGCACCCGGCAGGAAACGCTCCCTGTGCTGCAAAGCGTTTGCGAACCGGCCGGCAAAAAATGCCGTATCCATCGCCGCAAGCTTACTCTGCGACAGAATTCTTACCCGGATCTGCGAGGCCGGATTGTAATAACCCGTGGCCAGATAACGTCCCTGGTGATTCAGCACATCCACTAGTCCCCCTGCCTGCGGCTCTCCGTCTACCGAGGCCACTTCGCTGGCGTAGACCCACGGATGTCCCTGCTCCAGTCTTTTCTTACGGTTTCGTTCCAGAATTACCGATGCCAATGACTTCAACTCCCTGTTCTTGTTGTTCGATTTGTATACATGTCCCATGCAATGCCTTCATATATTGGTGTACAACCCCCGTCCAAAAAGGAGCCTGTCCTTATGATCCGTGACCTGCTGTTCCCTGTCATTTATGGCCTTGTCATATTTCTCGCCGGCATGAAGGTGATGGAAGCCTCATTGTCGAGGCTCGCCGGCCCGCTGCTAATCCGGAGTCTGCATAAGGCAACCTCTACACCGGCAAAAGGCCTGATTGCCAGCAGCCTGCTGTCCGCACTGCTGCAGAGCAGCACGGCCGTAACCGTGCTGACCATCGGCATGGTCAATGCCGGGCTGCTGACGTATGCCCGAACGCTGGGCATTATCCTCGGCAGCAACATCGGCACCTGCCTGACTACAGAGCTGATCAGCCTGCAGATCAGCACAATGGCGGCACCGCTGCTGGCTGCCGCGCTATGCCTCTGGGCGGCCGCAGTGATGGCCGGCGAGCTATCCCCGCAGGCATGGCGGCTGGTTGAAGCCTGCCGCCGGATCTCCGGGCCGCTGCAATTCATCTGCCTCGCGGTGGCCGGCTTCGCCCTGGTCCTGTGGGGCATCGCGGTCATGCAGTCGGTCGGCCCCGCCCTTGAAGGCAGCGAATTGTTCCGCTGGTTCCTCGGGCATGCCGCCACAAGCGCACTGTGGGGACTGGCAGCAGGTGCCGTGCTGACCGCGATGGTGCACAGCAGCGCCGCGGTGATCGGCATGGCGATGGGCCTCGCGACCAGCGGCGTCATGCCACCGGAGCTGGGAATCGCCATCGTGCTGGGCGCGAATATCGGCACCTGTGTCACGGCCGTAATCGCCGCCATCGGCAGCACGCCGTCCGGCGTATTCGTTGCCTGGTCGCATGTGGCGCTCAATGTCGGCGGCGCCCTGCTCTTCCTGCCCTTCATCGGACCGCTCCAGTCACTCTCTGCCTGGATCGGCGGCGGACCTGCCGCACAGCTCGCCCATGCCCAGACCATCTTCAATGTTGTGTGCTCGCTAGGGGTACTGCCGCTGTGCTACCTGCCCGTATGGACCAGGCTGGAGCAGCGGCTTCAGCTCTAATCCATACCGTCCGGCCAGGATTACAACTGTCTTATTATACTTCAATCCGCCCCGCAGTTCTACGGAAGCTCCACTTCCAGCATCCCCCTCAGAAAATACTATAAAACCGCGAGCCGTCATAAAAAGTAATAATCGTCGCGGCTGCGGCTATCCCCACCATCAGACACAGCGCAGCATAGTCGCTGCGGGTAAACGGCCGGGCCCGGTACCAGGTCCGGCTACGGCCTGTTCCGAAGCCGCGCAGCTCCATTGCGGTGCTGATCTTCTCGATCCGCTCGATACTGGTCAGAATCAGCGGCAGCAGAATGGATACAATGTTCTTCAGCCGCTTAGGCAGCTTCTCCTTGCGGGAAATATCAATGCCCCGCGCCTGTGCCGAGAATGAGATGTTCTCATAATCCTGCTGGATGTCGGGGATATAGCGCAAGGCCAGCGAAACAGAATAAGCGATCTTGTAATTGACCCCGACCCGGTTAAGCGAGGCGGCGAATTCACTCGGATCTGTCGTCAGCAGGAACAGCAGCGCCATCGGAATGACCACGGCATACTTCAGAGCGATATTGAATTGATAGAAAAGCTGCTCCGCCGTCAGCGTATAACGTCCGGCGAGATGCAGCAGATCATGCCGGGTGCCGTAGATGCGTGTACCTTCCAGCGGTGAGAAGGCAAAGATCGCGATGTGATTCAGCAGGAAGAAGAGCAGAATGAAGTAGAGCACAAAGGCATAGTCCTGAAACCGGACCCGTGAAATGCGGAAGACGGCCAGGCTGAAGAGCAGCATCAGCAGCAGGCAGCGGGTATCGTAGGTAATCATGGCAGAGACCGACCACACGGCAAAAATAATCAGCTTCGTTGCCCCCGTCAGCCGGTGCACCGGAGAATCCTGCCTGGTATAGGTTAGCATCTTAGCTTTCATCCGCGCCGGTTCCCCCTGTCATATTCGATAAACCGCCGGACAAATTCCACCGGCTGGTTAAGTCCCGCCTTCACTGCCAGAGCAAACAGTGATGTCTCCTTCAGGTTGGCGCTGCCCACAATATCCCGATCCGTCAGAATCACCTCCGGCCGGGCATCCGCCAGCTTCCTGCCCTCCGCCAGCACAATTGTCCGCTCTGCATACTCCAGCATCAGGTGCATGTCATGCGTAATCATGATCACCGTAATCCCGGTGCTGCCGAGTCCGCGCAGAAACTCCATAATCTCGTTATAGTGCCGGTAATCCTGTCCGGCGGTGGGTTCATCCAGAAGGAGCACCTCCGGCTCCAGCACCAGGATGGAGGCAATGGTCACCCGTTTCTTCTGCCCGTAGCTGAGCGCTGAAACCGGCCATTCGCGGAACTCATACAGTCCGCAAATCCGGAGCACCTTACGTACCCGGCCGCGTATCTCTTCTTCCGCGAAGCCCCGCAGCTTAAGTCCGAGGGCAACCTCGTCATAGATCAGCGTCATGGAGATCATATGATTCGGATTCTGCATCACGAAGCCGATATGCTCTGCCCGCTCCTTGATCGTATCCGCTGCCAGATCCCGCCCGTTCAGAAGAATACTTCCCGCTGACGGCTTGTAGAACCCGCAAATCAGCTTCGACACCGTTGATTTGCCCGCACCGTTCCTCCCGGCAATACAGAGCATCTCGCCGCGGCGGACGCTGAAAGACAGTCCCTGCAGCACCGGAGCCTGCTTGTCATACCCAAAAGAAAGATCCCTCAGCTCGAGCAGCACAGGTGCCGCTTCCTCCTTCTGCGGTACTTCGCTTGCCTCATACCAGGCGCGGAGCCTGGCAGCTCCGGTCTCCAGCCTGATTTCGTCCAGATGCTGCGGGTTCATCTCCGGCGTAATTTCACAGCCGGCATATTTGAGCGCGGTAAGATAGAGCGGCTCCCGGAGGCCTGACTCTGCAAGCAGCGGTGAACTCAGCAGCTGCGCAGCCGGCAGGTCCGCCGCAATCACTCCTTCATTCATGACAATGATCCGGTCCACCGGCCGGTGCAGCACTTCCTCCAGCCGGTGCTCGATAATAATGACCGTATTGCCGGTCTCACGCTGCACCCGGTCGATCAGCTCAATCGCCCCGGTTCCCGTATAGGGGTCCAGGCTGGCCAGCGGCTCATCGAACAGCAGGACATCCACATTGCTGACCAGCACGCCGGCCAGCATGGTCTTCTGCTTCTGTCCGCCGGACAGCTCCTGCGGAGAGGCTGACAGCAGCTCCTGAATATCGACCGCTCTTGCCGCAGCTTCTACCCGCTCATGCATCTCCTGCACCGGAACCGCTGCATTCTCCAGACTGAAGGCAATATCCTCGCCTACGGTCAGGCCGACAAACTGCCCGTCCGGGTCCTGCAGCACAGTCCCCACCACCTCCGACAGGCCGGCAATCCCCAGCTCCTTCGTGTCTGTTCCTTTAACGGTAAGAGTACCGCTTATTTCGCCCGGATACGCAAAAGGAATCAGGCCATTGATGCAATGGGCCAAGGTGCTTTTGCCTGACCCGGAGGGCCCGACAATCAGAATCTTCTCGCCTTCATGAATTTTCAGGTTAATCTTATGCAGTGTAGGTTCCTGCTGGGCCCGGTATTTAAAGGTGAAATCGGTGAATTCTATAACCGTTTTGCTCATGGGTACCCTTCCTCATATGCTGATTTACGTATCCTAACTGACCCGCTCAAACAGAAAGGCCGGTGACGGGCACCGGCCTTTCTGTTTGAATTATATATTATTGCAGTCTTTTCAGGCTACCCTGTTTCGTTCTCGTCTTGGAGTAGGCTATAGCGAGCAGTGTTCCGATGACCGCCACCGTTACGATGTTGGACGCCCCGGCGATCAGCCCCTGGGTGAAGACCTTGTTAGCCGGTTCCGCGTAGATGAGAATGTCCAGCACCGGCGCTACCAGGAACCAGGCAATGGCGTTGGCAATAATCTGCGCGAGATTGAAGGCAAGGATCTCCTTCCGGCCGAACTCCCCATCCCTGATCGCTATTCTGGCTGCCAGCAGCCCGATAATCAGTCCGACCAGTCCCGAGGAGATGACCCAGCTGAACCAAGGGGAGCCATAGAATATCGCATCCTTCAGTATGTGCCCGATCAGTCCGATGAAGAGCCCCGCAACCGGTCCGTATAGAAGCGCAAACAGTGCCAGAAGTGCATATGTAGTCTCAATGTTGGTATTCGGAATACCCGAAGGAATGGAGCCGAACCTCCCCAGTATTACGAACAACGGCGAACCGATGCCGATTGCCACAATCGTTTGAATGGATAATGCCTTGTGCTTAGCCACCTGCTTCATCTCCCTTAATGGACTTTATAGTACGCTTTTTCCGAATTATACATCGGTTTACTCGGGATTACTATAGGGGAGAGCAAATTTATATCCGTACCGTTTATACATAAAAAACCTGAACACCGCCGCAGAGGCAATGTCCAGGTCTAATGATCTTACTAATAGCAGCATCCAGTACAGTACTATTTCACTGAAACAGATACCGTCACTGTCTTGGTACCCAGCTTGCCTTTAACCGAAGTGGTTCCTTTGCTTACCGCTGTAATCTGCCCGGAGGAATTCACTTTAGCCACAGAAGGCTTGGAACTGGTCCAGACTACGCTTCCTGTGACAATAGCACTCTTCCCTGTATCATACAATGCGGTTACAACTACGCTTTTGCCTGCACCCGGTGCAAGGCTCAGCTTATTCTCACTGACCGTAATCTTCATTAGCTTCGGCACCACTGAGATTTTGACAGTAGCCGGAATTCCCTGGTAAGAGCCATTCAAGGTTGCTGTACCTTCAGCGATTGCTTTAACCGACGTTCCCTTCACAGAAGCCACATCCGGATTTGACGAAACCCAGTTCATTCCGCCCGAGAAGTTCGCAGTTTTGCCGTTTGAGAAGTATCCGGTGACCTTAATCGTCTTGGAGCCTTTGATATTCATCTCAAGCACAGCCGGTTCTACGACGAGCTTCACAACCTTCTGCTCAATCGTTACCGGAACACTGATCGTCTTATTGGAATACGTACCTTTGAGTGTTGCCGAGCCTTTGACCAGACCTTTAATGGTCTTGGCAGCTGCCGATTGCTTGAGAACCGCGTTGCTTCCGCCCAGTTCCCAGACAATAGTGTCTGTCACATCGAGCTCATCACCGTTCTCCAGTACGGCCTGAACCGCCGGGAGCGGCGTTTCTTCACCGATGACCAGACCCAGTGCATCTTCCGGTCCAATCAGGACAAGCACTTTATTCTTAACTGTAACTTTGAGCTCAACGGTCTTGGAGCGGATCGCAGTAGCAGAACCTGCAGTTACTGCACCTGCTTTGATCTTGCCCGTCAGGGTAGCCGTACCTGCCTTACCGCCGGTAAGCTTCCCGTCCTTAATCGAGACAATCTCTTCATTGGCGGAGGTCCACTCGATTTCATCGCTGATATCCAGCTTGGTTCCGTCATACTTCGTTCCGCTTACCTTCGGCAAGCCGGCGGAGTCTGCTGTGTATATTTCCTGTTCTGTCTTCTCGAGGGTCAGCTCCGTCAGGGTTGGATAGACCGTTACCTTGAAGGTTTTGCTGATTCCGAGGTGATCTGCTTTGATGACAGAAGTTCCTACCGCTTTGCCTGTCACTGTAGCAAAAGCATTGCTGGCATCGGTAACATTGGCAACTACCGTAGCTGCCATCAGGTTGTCCGAGGTCCAGGTAGCTGACGCCGTTTCGTTCGTGGTCGAATTGACCGCATTACGCATCTTTGCCGTTACATTTAGACTTTCTCCCAGGAAAATGGACTGGTCGCCGGATGGTGTCAGCAGGAGCGCTTCATAAGGCGCCCGCACATAGACGTCAACGGACTGTTCCACACCCAGGTAGCTTGCTGTAATGACAGCCTTACCCACGCCATGAATAGTAATCATGCCGTCTTTTACTGTAGCTACGCTCTCGCTTGAGCTGCTCCAATCTGCCTCTTTCTCGATAGGGAGCTCATCACTCACCGCTGTAGCTTTGGTTACTGCTTTCAGCTGCACCGGGTTGTCTCCAACCAGCATTTCAAGCTCTTTGACTTCCGCACCGCTCACTTTGTCTTTAAGCATGATTGCCGAATAAGGAAGCTCCACAACCGCCTTGAAAGTCTCGGTTAATCCCTTGTACTTGGCAGTAACTGTCGCCGTTCCTTCGCCAACCAGCGTAATCTTACCCTCTGTAATTGTCAGTACGCCTGAATTCGAGCTGCTCCAGTCGGCGTCCTTCGTCACATTTTTCTCTTCAGTGGCTGATTCGCCGCCCTTGGCCGTTGCGGTAACCAGGAGTGAGGCTTCTTTGTCTCCTAGTTTATAGCTGCCCTCCGTGCTGCGTTTCAGTGTCAGATCTTTATACGGATACGTAACAGATACCTCAACAGTATCTACCGCATTATTACTATAAGTAGCTGTAATCATTGCCGTCCCGTAAGTAAGCGGCTTGATCTGACCGTTAATTACGCTGACAACTTCATTCTTGGAGGAGGTCCATGTGGCGGATGCCGTCACATCCCTCTTGGAGGAAGAGCCTTCTACATTGGCGTATACCTTAAGCTGCTTCGGTGTCTGGCCAACGGTTAGCTCTATTTTGTCAGAGCTGTCGATTTCAATAGAGTTGATGTCTCCAGCAGCGGCAAAGACGTTTACCGGAAAAGCTGCAGCAACGAGCAATATCATAATGAGGAGCGTTTTTGTCATTTTCCTGTACACGGTCATCTGTTCTCTCCTTAGACGGTCTTATTATCGGTGGTCTTTTACCACACTCTTCCACTATATCGACAAATGGAGCCCAAGTCTTTACCCCATTTTCAGTTAATTTTCAGTTTCTGCTGAATTCAGGTCTTTATAACTATAAAAATTGTGCTCTATATCTATACATTTAGTCCGGCAGGCAACCGCCAAAGGTAGTAGATAAAATACCTAATTTGCACCATTGTCTGAAATTTACATTTTCGATATGGTATTTTATAACATCCTCACTCTATGTATCTCCCCATCCGCATTTACTTCAATGAGAGTCTCTGCCAACTTCCTATAACAGTGTATTGCGTATGATCATTCATTAGGGTTCGCGGATAAAAATGCAGAGGAGGATTATCATGAAGCGGCTTGCTCAACTGGATTCCATACGCGGACTGGCTTCACTGTCTGTTGTGCTTCATCATCTGTGGCAGTCTGCTCCGGTATTGCCGGCTGTATTCTATTATTCCCCGGCCCGGATCTTCATCGGCGGACATCAGGCCGTCATCCTCTTTTTCATCCTTAGCGGTTTCGTACTCGCCCTACCGTTCCTGAGTGGCAAAACTGCCCCATATTCCGCCTACATCATCAAACGGATCTGCCGGATCTATCTTCCCTATCTTGCGGCTCTGATTCTTGCTATCCTCGCCGCCAGCCTGCTGCATAACAAGTCAGAGAGTCAGGTAGGCTCATTCTTCTACTTTTTCTGGCAGAACGGGTTCAGCCTCCGGCTGATTGCCGAGCATCTGACGCTGCTCACTAACTTCAATACCAACGCCTACAATACCGTCATCTGGTCTCTGCTCCATGAGATGCGGATCTCCCTGATTTTCCCGCTGTTAATGCTCCTAGTGCTCAGGCGCGGCCTGGTGTTCAATCTGCTCATTTGCCTCCTGCTGAACATGGCCAGCGCAGCCAATGATATCTTCGGCCTGGAGTCCAGCAGAGGATTCCACACTTCATATCTGGACACCGTCTATTACACCTCGTTCTTCATCATCGGCGCCTTGCTGGCCAAGCACAGAACTGAACTGATGAGCCTCTGCCGGCGTGCCGGACAGCTGTACAAGGCGGCCGGCCTGGCCGCAGCCATCCTGCTCTATGCCTACTCCCGTCTCCTCTCCGACAAAATTCATCTGCCGTTCAACCGCGTTATCGACGACTATGGGATCACTCTGGCTGTGGCATTCTTCATCATCCTGGCACTTACTTCAGCGCAGCTGATCAAGCTGCTCTCGCTGAACTTCATCAGCTTCCTTGGTAAAATCTCATACAGTCTCTATCTCTACCATTTCATCGTATTCCTCACTCTGGCCTACACCATCCAGCCTTATATCCCCTACTGGCTGTTCGGCCTGCTTACACTGGCTCTTAGCATTCTGGCGGCTACAGCAAGCTATTATGGGGTGGAGAAGCCGGCTATGGCTCTCGGACGGCATCTCAGCAGCTATGTCACCAGACCCCGGGCGGGACGTTCCGCGCTGCACAAGGCACCTGAAGCTGAGGCTGTGACGCAGCAGATCTGATTTCTTGATACCGGCAGGCGGTTTGGGTCAGTAGACTAGTCAGCTATCGATCAGGAAGCAAAAAGGGGGAGCCCTTAGAGCCGTTACCGGCTCTTGGAGGCATCCCCTGAGTGTTGTTCATACTTGCGTACGCTTACGCGCGGCGCGGTTCTGCTGTGGCTCTGCTCACACTGACAAGCTCACCGCGGCATTCATTTACACCAGCTTCTGTCACCTTCACCTCGCAGAGCTCGCCCTGCAGCGAATCATCGCCGCTGAAGAGAATCTGCAGATAGTTGTCGCTGAAGCCGTGCTGAATGCTGCGTCCCGGTGATCCCTTGGCTGCACGCTCAGGAATGACGGACAGTGTTCTGCCGACGAATTTCCGGGCATAAGCCAGCTGCATCTCCTCAGAGAGGTCAATCAGCTGCTGGACACGCTCATTCTTGATCTCTTCATCCACTTGGTTCAGCATCCGTGCTGCAGGCGTACCGGTCCGCTTGGAATACGGGAACACATGCATCTCGGAATAGTTGACCGCCTTCATGAAGTCATAACCGGCGCGGAACATCTCCTCGGTCTCGCCCGGGAAGCCGACAATAACGTCGGTTGTAATGCCTACATCCGGCATCGCCTGGCGGATCAGCTGCATTTTGGCATAATACTCTTCGGTCGTATATTTACGGCGCATGGCCTTCAGCACGTCGTTATGTCCGGCCTGCAGCGGAATATGCAGATGGCGGCACATCTTGGAGCTGCGGTTCAGCACCTCAAGCAGCTTCTCATCAATCTGGCTGGCTTCAATCGAACTGATGCGGACCCGCTCCAGGCCATCCACCTGATCCAGCTCCCACAAGAGATCGGCCAGACGGTAATTCTCCAGATCATCGCCGTAGCCTCCGGTATGAATCCCGGTCAGGACAAACTCCTTATATCCCGCCTCCACAAGCTGATGTGCCTGGGCGACAATCGATTTCGGATCACGGCTGCGCGACAGCCCGCGCGACCAGGGAATGATGCAGAAGGTGCAGAAGTTATTGCAGCCGTCCTGAATCTTCATGAATGCACGCGTCCGGTCAGCGAATCCGGGAACATCCAGCTCCTCGAACTCCCGGGTCTTCATAATGTTGCGGACCGCATTCACGGGCTGGCGCGATTCCTGGATATTCTTCACATGGGTCATGATCTGCTCGCGGTCCTGGTTGCCGATGACCAGATCGACGCCGGGGATGTCGAGAATCTCTCCGGGCGAGGTCTGCGCATAGCAGCCGGTTACAGCGACGATCGCTTCAGGATTGCGGCGCACCGCGCGGCGGATCATCTGCCGGCTTTTTTTGTCGCCCGTATTGGTCACCGTACAGGTGTTGATGAGGTAGACATCGGCGGAGCCTTCGAAATCCACCTGTTCGTACCCTTCATTTTTGAACAGCTGCCAGATGGCTTCTGTGTCGTAGAAATTAACTTTACAGCCTAATGTATAAAATGCTACGGATGGCATTGTTTAAGCTCCTCCCATTTCTCCGGATTCATATAGAATGCAGGCGGCGGCGACCATACCTGCGGTTTCACAGCGCAAAATGCGCGCTCCCAGCCCTACGGAGACCGCACCGGCCTCTTCGGCCGCGCGGCATTCCTCCGGACTGAAGCCGCCTTCCGGTCCGACAACAATCATTACCTTCGCAGTAGAATCCTGCGGCAGTGAGGACAGCCAAGGCGCGGCTGCGCTGCGGAGCTGCAGCCCTTCTTCTTTTTCATAACAGAAATAGACCGCGTCATACTCACTGAAGCTCTTCAGCAGCAGCTTCCAGCTAAGCGGCGAATGCACTTCCGGAACGATATTCCGGTGAGCTTGTTCAGCGGCCTCCTTGCAGATTTTGCGCCAGCGCTCTACCCGCTTGCTCTCCTTGCGTTCATCATACTGCACAATCGTCCGCTCGGAGAGGAACGGGGTGAAGGCAACCGCACCGATCTCGGTACATTTCTGGATCACCGTCTCCAGCTTGTCCCCCTTCGGAAGGCTCTGGGCTACAGTAATCTTAATCCGCGGCTCGTGGGTCATGGCCAGGTTCTCCAGTATGCTCACGGTTACGAGGCCAATCTCTATTTCAGCGATCTCAGCCAATGCCTCGCGGGAAACGCCGTCGCTGACGATCAGCTTATCCCCTGCCTTGCCGCGCATCACCTTGGCAATATGCCGGGCATCTTCGCCGTCAATGCTTACCTTATCTTGGCCGAACTGCGCCGGTGTTACGAAATAACGCTGCATCTTTTATCATCATCCTGTCTCTTATTCAGCGTAAAAGCGGCGGCGTTCCCGTCAAATCAGGTCCCGGCCGCCGCTTCACTCACATGATTAAACCTCGAAAATACCACGTTATATTGTACAACGTTTAGAGCTGCATGAACATCCCTCAATCTGGATTCTAGCCGCCGAATAATCCGAAAAAGAATTGCACGGCTCCGGCGCTCATTTGATTGGCCCAGTTATCCAGCGGTGTAATCGTGTAGGCACGCAGACCCGGGATAAACAGAATCAGCAAAAAGATGAAGACCGCCCACTGCTCATACTGCTGCAGTCTCCCGCGGATCGGACGAGGAGCCAGATCCTCCACGATCCGGTAACCATCCAGCGGCGGCAGGGGAATCAGGTTGAACAGGAACAGGAAGAAGTTAAGTTGAATGAAAATGCCGAAGAACCAGTAAATAGCCTGAAGCACGCGGTCATTGCTGATAGACTCCAGCACTCCGGTCGCCGCCAGAGCCGAATAAATCATTGCTCCGAGGAACCCCAGCAGCAGATTGCTGATCGGACCGACCGCAGATACGATAACGCCCATCAGACGGGGGCGGCTGAAATTGTCACGGTTGACCGGAACCGGCCGCGCCCAGCCGAATCCGGCGACCACAAGCAGAATAATTCCGAAGAAATCGAAATGCACCGCCGGGTTCAGGGTCATACGGCCGAGCAGGCGTGCTGTCGGGTCCCCGAACTTATTCGCAAAGTAAGCATGGCTAAACTCATGTACTGTAAAGGCGATCAGCAGGGTAATGAGCAGGAACGGAAGCTGTTCCAGCGGCATTCGTATAAAGCTTTGCAGAAATTCCATCTCTACCTCTTTCCGGCTGTGAACGCCACCCAATCTTCTTCACGGGTTACTTCTATAATCTCGAAACCGGAAGACTTCAGCGCTTCCGCTACAAGTCCTTCCTTATCCTTGTAAATACCGGAGGTGATGTAGATTCCTTCCGGCTGGAGTGCACGGTACACATCATCTGTGAACAGCACAATAATCTCGGCGAGAATATTCGCTACAACAACCCGCACCGGCAGGGTAACTCCCAGTCCCTCAGCAGCCGGAGCAGCGGCAGGAATAGCTGCTTCCTGTCCAGCCTGTTCAGCAGTATAGCCCGGTCTGGCCGAAGGCCACATATCTCCGGCTGTAGTATCTGCCGCCCGTTCTCCGCCGAGCAGGGAGAGCAGATCGCTCTCCTTAACCGTGATGGCAGCCTCAAGCCGGTTCAGCGCCACATTCTCACGGGCACTCTCCACCGCCACCGGGTCGAGATCCAGGGCGAGAACGGATTTCGCGCCCAGCAGCACAGCGCCTACGGCAAGGATGCCGGAGCCTGTGCCGACATCAATTACTTCATCGCCGCTGGCGATATGCTTCTCAAGCGCGCGCAGGCACAGCGCCGTCGTCGGGTGCGTCCCCGTTCCGAAGGCCATGCCGGGGTCGAGCTCGATAATCTTTTCGTCCGGGGAGGCCGGGGTATATTCTTCCCATGTAGGCTTAATGGTCAGCCGTTCCGATACGCGCAGCGGCTTGAAGTACTGCTTCCAGGCATGGGCCCACTCATCCTCATCCACCGTCTTCCAGGAGATCAGTGCTTTGCCGGGATTGATTCCGAACCCTCGCAGCTCTTCCACCCTTGGCGTTACCTCCGCCACAATCTCGTCCATTGCCGCCGTTTCGGCATAATAGCCCTTAATTACCGCTTCCCCCTCGGGGATGTCATTCAGCGGCTCATCGTATAATTCACCATAACGGGTATCCCGTACTTTATTCAGCGTTCCGGATTCCTCAATGGAAACTCCGCCCGCACCGGCCTCATACAGCAGATTGGATATCATCTCCTGTGCTTCCTCCGTTGTATGTACCGTCAGTTCGTGCCATAGCATGTTAGTAAATCCTCCTGAAAGTTTGGTAGCATATGCTCCGTTGGTTCTGCTTCGCAAAACTTGCTTCGAAAGCATAAGCTTAGTTATGAGAGCCCAGTCTCCCTGAAATCACTCCGCGTAACTGGATTCGAAAGCGCGGGCTTAGTTGTGTGAAGCATATCTAGGATAGTATAGCATTTCTTACCCGTGCAGCGCCAAACTGCGGGTCAGATCCCTTAATCCGTCACACGGGTGCGGCAAAAGCAATCCAGTACATGATCGTCCACCATCCCCGAGGACTGCATGAATGCATAACAAATGGTTGAACCGACAAACTTCATTCCCTTGCGCTTCAACGCCTTGCTCATGCTGTCAGACTGCGGAGTGGTAGCGGGAACCTCCGCTCTGCTCTTCCATTGATTCACCACCGGCGTTCCGCCGATGAAGCTCCAGAGATATTCTCCGAAGCTGCCTTCCTCCCGGACAATCTGCAGATAGGCCTCCGCATTGCGGATGACCGCATTAATCTTCAGCCGGTTGCGGATAATCCCCTCATTCTGCATCAGCTCGGCTATCTTGTCCTCCCCGTACAGCACAATCTTCTGCGGATCGAAGCCATCGAAGGCTTCGCGGAAATTCTCCCGCTTCTTCAGTACCGTATACCAGCTCAGTCCGGCCTGCATGCCCTCCAGCATCAGCAGCTCGAACAGCTTCAGATCATCATATAGCGGCTTGCCCCATTCCTCATCATGATAAGCAATATAAACAGGGTCCTCATTCACCCAGGCGCAGCGTGTTATCGTCAAGTCTTGTTCTCTCCTTATTCACTGAAATGGAAATTCAGGATAGTTGTATTATGTACAATTAAAAACAGCGAAAAGGGATGCTTGGCACTTATAAGTGTAGTCTGTACAACTAAATCTGCCCAATGGGCGATAATCCGTCTACATAGAGCTGTTTAATTGTATGAAATACAACTAAACGGATAATCGGTGGAAAATCAGACGTTTTAGTTGTACAAAGTGCACTTAAGTATACCGCATATCCCGTAATGGGGTCACGGCTAACCCTTTATATTTATCTACTGCGAGATCCGTCCGCCAAATGACGCGCCCGCTAGCTTACGGCATAAAAAGAGCAGCCCCGGCCGGGCTGCTCTTCCTAATTGGACTCGTATATTCCTATACTCGCTACAAAATGCTGCCTATTATTCCATGAGCTTATCCATAAGGCGGAGGGTCATCACTACCGATTCGGCGCGGGAAGCCGGTTCCTCCGGCTTGAACTGTCCATTGCCTTTTCCCGTTACGATACCTGCTCCCGCAAAGGCATTGATAGGCCCTGCTGCCCAGCCCGCAGTGACGTCAGAGAATGGAACACTATCGCTGCTCACATAATTCGTCAGACGGGACAGCATCGTCACCATCTCCGCCCGGGTGATCTCCTTCTTGGGATGGAAGGAGCCATCGGCGTACCCGGTGATCACTCCGTTGTCTTGAAGTGCACTAATGGCTTCCGCGGCCCAATGCCCCCGCGTATCCGAGAAGCCGGTGCCGCCTGAAGGGCTCAGGCCAAAGGCCTTGAACAGCATCGCTGCAAACTCAGCGCGGCTTACTTTGGCGTCAGGGCGGAAGGAACCATCCGCGTAGCCGGTTATAATCCCCATCCGGGCCGCACGTTCAATGAATGCGGCACTCCACAGAGCTGCAGGAGTATCCGGGAATGTAACTGCAGGAGCGAATTGCCCTTTTGCCATGATCGCTTTTACCTTATCAAGATCTACTCTGTCGTTGAACACAGGCTTCGTCACGGTTGGCAGCGTCGGCTCCATAGTTACAGCCGGTGTCGGTGTTATAGCTGGAGTGGAGGTTGCCGTTGCTGCCGGAGTCGGAGTTGGCGTTGACGCTGGCTTTGGAGTTGCTGCAGGTACCGCGCCTCCGTCATTGTTGCCTGTAGCCGCCGTTACGGAGACCTGAATTTCCTTCTTCACTCCTCCGTATGAAACTGTGATCATCGCCGTTCCTGTACCCCCTGCTGTGACTACACCCGCTTCGCTCACAGCTGCAACCGAAGGATTGCCGGAGGCATATTTCGCTTCCAGGGTCTTAAGGGCTGTAGAAAGGTCGGAATATTTCGCCGTTACCGCTATGCTCTGCGTTTGACCTGCCGTCAGGAAGATGGATGCAGGAGTCACCTCCAAGTCTACCACTGCCGGTGCGGAAACCTCCGTAATCACAACCGGAACCGCAACGGACTTGCCTCCGAATGAAGCCGTTACCGTTGCTTCGCCTGCCGCAACGCCCGTGATAACCCCTTTGTCCGAGACGGAAGCAATAGCAGGGTCCGAAGATAGCCAAATGACTTGATCCGTGACCACCAGCTTCTCTGCATGATCATATACTGCCGTTATTACAGAAGCTGCGGTCTGGCCAACTTGGAGCCTATGAGTGCCTGGATCAGCTGTCAGTTTCAGCAGAACAGGAGCCGTGCTTTCCGCCTGAACCTTTACAGCAATGCTGACTGCCGGCAAGTTTCCGTATTGTGCTTCGATTGTAGCACCGCCTGCTGCTACCGCGTGAATCACGCCTGCGGCATCTACCGTAGCCACATTGTCATTGGAGGAAGTCCACATCGCTTCACTAGTGACATCTGCTGTGGACTTATCGCTATACGTAGCGGTGAGAACTGTCGCGCGTTCCTCCCCGGCCTGCAATGTCAGCTCCGTAGGCGATACCGCCACGGAAGTCACCGTAAGCTCATCCTTCTTTTCAATAATATAATTGTCTATTAATGCATCGCTTTCTGTAGTACGGGCCTGGATGGAGATTTTGTCATGGCTGACTTGAATGGCAGAATACACCGGAACGTCCTCGTCAAACATGAAGTTGAGATACTCATACTGCTTACCATCATAGAATTTCCAGCCGGAGGCGCCCCCGTCCAGATAGACCGTTCCGCGCTCGCCGTTTAGCAGCGGCTTTCCTCCATTCATCGGATAGGTGCGCGCATACACATGGTCATGGCCTTCCAGCACCAGATCTACTTTCAGTTCCTCCAGAACTGGTGCAAAATACGTTTGCGTGTATTCAATTACATTCCCGCGCCCATCTTCGGTATGATAAGCAGGCTTATGGAACATTACAATTTTCCATTTTTTATCACTGGCCTGAACATCCCCGCGCAGCCATTCGGCTTGCTTAGCCATGGTCACTTCGTCTGCCTCGGAGTTCAGCACAATGAAATGCACCTCGCCTGAATCGAAGGAATAAGCGTAATCCTTCTGAATGTCCGGGCCATTCTCCGGCAGATCCAGCCCCTTGGCAAAAATTTCCTTGCCTTCACCCTTCACATCATGATTCCCCATCGTGTAGCCTGAAGGAAGGGAGGCGGCATAGACCGAAGAAGCTTCCCAGAACTGGTTCCACTCATTCAGGATTCCTCCGTCGTCAACCATATCGCCGCCGTGCATCACAAATTGGGTATCCGGATAACGGGTTAGAGCATCACTAATCAGCTGCTGATAGATTTCAAGCCCATTATCTCCTTTGGTATGTGAATCAGTTACGAATACGAAAGAAACGGGAGTTTCCGGTGCTGCATCCAGCGTCTTGTATTCGTACCAGGCACTCCAATGGCCTTCATAGCCCACCCGGTAATGATAAGCCGTACCCGGCTCCAGGCCGGTAACCAATGATTTGTGGAACTTTATTTCGCCCAGCGGCCCGCCCTCCACTTCATGGATGACCTCCACTTCGGTAAGTGCAGTCTGCTCTACCGCCTTTGGCTGAGCACTGTCCGGCCCATTGTCCACCCAATCGCTGTTCTTCACATATTGAATCGAAGTTGCTTGAACTCTGGGGGCCGTCTGCCAGCCCACGCTCAGCATCGTACCCATATCTTCGGTAACAAAGGTCTGGACATATTTCGGATCGTCTCCGCCGAACTGGGTCACAACGTTCATGCTGAAGCTCTCACTGGTGCCGCCATCCTTGACCGCCTGCACTTTCCAGGTGCCGACTGCAAGATTGGCCAGCGAAGTATGAATTTCACCCTTGGCATCCGTCAGTCCCAATCCTTCGGTAAGGCTCTTCTGCTGTACATCGGCAGAGGCAATATAGCCTGTCCCTGTTCCATCCGGAAGATATACCTTGACGAATCCGGAGGTGCTTCCTGCTGTAGCGAAGAATTGCCCGTTGTTCTCTGCTGTAAGCAGCACGGCGGACGAATGATCAGCGCTTGTATATATACTCGAATTGGCGGCTGTTACCGTCACATAGGTCTGAGGGCCGCTTACATCGGTAAAATCAATCTCCGCCCCTTCAACCGGAGCTCCCGCATGGGTAGTAACGGTGATGATATTCTTCGTTTGCAGGCCCGATCCCTTGACGGTTAAGGCATACGGGAAACCAATCTTATAATTAACGGGAGAAGCAAACGAGCTTACAGCGGTCCCGCTGCCATAACCAAAACTGCCTTCCGCCATGGTGAACTGCTTGTAGGTCTCGCCACGTTCCATTTTTGCGGACCGGCTCACAGCGAAATCGATGCTGGCCAAGGCATCCGCAGAATCTCCCTGCAGTCCTTCTGCGCTAAATTCAACATAACCGCCTGTATTGTCGATGGTGCTCTGGATGTTGCTTAGTCCGTCACGAGCGTGCACAGCCTCCGCCTGCAGCGTCTGCGGGTCGAACTTAATCTTGGTCAACACGCTGGTTGCTCCGCCGGTATTCTTCGCCGCCAGCTTCAACCGGTAAGTCTCGTTGCTGACCGCTTCCTCCGGCGCTTCCAAGGTGAGCATCGCCCCATGCTCAATTGTAAAAGCATACTCTGCTGAAGCCGGATTACCCGCCAGATCCTTCACTTCAGCAACCACTTGATGATAACCGCCATCCAGCGGCACCTCCGGGTGATATGTGATTGCCTTAGTATCCAGATCGTAAGCGTAAGCGGCCGGTGCAACGGACTGGCCATCCACAGTTAATTGGATCGAGTCTGGGTCAATGCCCGACTCCGCATCATCCGCCGACAGGATGATGTCGGATACGGGAGCAGTCAAGATTTGATCCGGTGCAGGTGAAACCGGAGCCAGCACGGGAACATCCATATCCTCATCCGCCGGCTCATCATAAATAAGTCTGACGTCATCGATCCAAATGGAGCCTTTGTTCTTTTTGCTCATTTGCCGTTCTTTCATCTGGAAGTAGAACGCCACGGTACCGGGCAGCGTCAGATCACTCCCTATCTCGGCCTCGACATATTTCCAGCCGCTCCAGTCTATCCCTGTCTCTTCGCTCCTCATCTCATACGTTTTGGACTTTCCGGTGGCTGAAACATAGAACTTGGAGGTTAGGCCATGCCCTTCGTTATTGGCATAAATCCACATGCCGATTTTGTGGGGCGTTCTGCCTGTCAAGGCTAACTGGGTTGCAGGCCCGACTGCAACCTGGGAGGGATTATCGGTTATGCCGATAAAATCATAATCAATCCGCAAGGATTTTGCCCCGTCACGGACGTATTTCGGATCACTTTCAAGCGCCATATTGCCGCTGTAGATGCGCGCACTGTCAAACGTCAAGTCTGCCAGGCTCACCTGTTCAAAATCCTCCAGCATAACGACACCGTTAGGCTCAGCCGGATCCCCATACACGGTCGATGATGAGAAGGAGGGTGGAATGAACGGGATCAACACCGACATTGCCAATATCCCGGTTAATACTCTCTTTACAAGCGGATGCTGCTTACTCACTGCCTGCCACGCTCCTCGTTGTCTGTTCTTGTTCACCTGGGACAAGTTATTCCAGCATAACGCGGCAACGTATTCGTGAGATCATCGCAATGTAAGCACAATAAATACTTCAGCCCAATTTTCCCGGTGTCTCCTAAGAAAAAAAGGCGTCCGCCCCTTTTCAGGTTTGGACTGCCTTTTAAGGCTGCAATTGCACCCGCGTCTCTTTGTCCGGCTCGTTGGTGGAGTAGAAGAACATGTATATAGAAGCTTCTGTTCCTTTGAAGTCCTTATACACATCAATGCTGTGGTTTTTTCCTTCTCCCCGGAAGTTCACTGTCACTATTTTACCTAAGATCCGGTCTTTACCTATTCCGATATGTGTCTGATTCACGCCGCCAAAATGGGGATCATCGCTCTTCATCTCCACATAGAGATCTGCGCCCTGCATATAGTAGGTCCACTGTACCGGATAACCACCGGTTTCCCGGATCAGCGTCTGCTTCTCGCTGGAGATATTGGTCAATTGGAGTGGCACCTTATCGTCCCCATGCCGGGTAACTTTATATTTCCCTACAAGTGTCATTGGCGTCGTCTTTATAATCTCAAGATCTGCCGGCCGTTCGAAACGCAGGGTTGTCAGCTCCCTGTCCCCGGTTGTCGAATACCATGCTCCGCCCTCCAGCTTCCGGCCGTCCACCTCAAGTGCATATTTAACATACGGCAATTCAGCGAATTTAGCTTTGCTCCGGACGGACACACGAATTTGCGTAGGCGTTACTACCATTTGCTCAATCGTGTTATCTGTGTCTCCCGCTTCCAGCGGCAGATCCAGCGCTGTTTTGATTGTGGCGTCTGCCATCTTCTTCTTGCTCAGTTCCAGATCAAACGTCCAAGGACCGTCTATATTGCGTTCCAGCTTGGTATAGCTGAGCTTATACACTGTATCAGCCTTGGGGACGTCATCCGGCTTGTAATACTGAAGCGAGGTGTATTCCCCGTTGTCTCCCGGCTTGCCAAAAGCACCTGATTGAGAATTCCTGACAAGCTCTCCGTCTCTATAGGCTATGATTTGCGGGAAAGCTAAGTCCTTCGCTTCCGAATTATTAAAGACTGCAGCCGTGGACAGCATCAGACGTTCATTCCCCTCCTTAAAGGGTTGAACACTGAAGGATTCCAGTCCATCCCGGTTCACAGGGAAGCTCTGCTGCTGCGGTGAATCGGTATCCAGGTTCAGATCGACCTCCTGCTGTGAATACGACTCGATTCTCTCTGCCGTCAGGCTCACCTTGACCGTCTCCTGATCCGGCGTCCAATTCGACTCGAAATACCCGTTATACCGTTGATTCTTCTCGTCCCATTGCTGATAATTGTATTCCATTTCATCGCCGTTCCCCTTTGCATCCTTAAGGGACATGCCTTGGATATTCCATATTCCGCTTTCCCTGTCTGCACCGACATCCAGACTGTACAGAATCACCGTCCGGTTCTCATCGGTGAGCGCCGTATGCAGCGTCAGGGTTACTCCATCCTTAGTGATCGTCTGTCCAAGCGGCTGACCCAGATTCTGCGCCAGCGCGGCCTGTACACCGCCTCTATCTCTGAGCAGGATGCCCCAGTCATATTGCACAGCAGCATATACCGGTACAGCCACCAGCAGGGCGCTGAGCGAAGCAGCGATGGTGAACTTGCGCCAGCTGCGGTGGCGGTGCGGAGCTTGCGCCTCTGCATCGGTTCTGCTTACTGTACCAGCATGTCCGGCCTGCTCCATCCGTCCCCACATTTCCTCAAAATCAGGATACAGAATTTCGTTATCGTCATTTAAGCGACGCTTTAGCAGTGCTTCGGTTCTGTCCATACTGCTCTTCCTCCTTAGCTATAATCTGAACTCCCTTATCCTCCAGAATTTTCTTCATCAGGCGCAGCCCCTTGTGCTGCCTGGATTTGACCGTTCCCAGCGGAATAGCCAGCATACCGGAAATTTCATCCATACTGAAATCATGCATATACCGCAGTGTCAGTACAGCCCTGATCTTTACCGGAAGACGGGACATATATCCGGCCCATTCCAGCTTCGTTTCCTTTTGCTCCGCCAGCTTCTCTACCGGGGGCTCCGGACTCTCCTTGAACAAATGCAGATTAGCCATCAGCTTCTGCTGCAGGCTATTCCTGCGTTTCAAGTGATTCAGGCAGGTATTAACCGTGACCTTCATAATCCAGGCCTTCAAATGATCTATGTTCTGCCACTGGCTGCGGAAGAGGGTAATGAACACCTCCTGACACAGATCCTCAGCATCGGCAGCATCGTGCACCATGTAATAGCAGGTCCTGTATACTTCCTTGCTGTAGGTTTGGAACAATTCCCTGTTGCCCACCTGAGCATGCCTCCTTTCTTGTTTGGACTACCCTATATAACAACCGGGGGCTTCAAAAGGTTCATTTTCTACTCACAATAAGCAAAAAAAGCATGTCTCCACGTAAATGCCCGGGATACATGCTGTAAAAGCAAATTCTATGCGGAACTGGAACAGTATTCGGAGGAAGCAACCGTCAGACGATGTTCATTACTTCACGCGCCTGATTGTCCAGTTCCTGTGCGGAAGATGCAATCAAAGTGAATTCATTCAGGGCTACCTGAATCTGCTGCTGGCTCACACCCACATTCTCCTGAACCAGGTTAAGTCCGTTAGTTATTCTTCCCACTTCCTCTGTGATGGCCTGGACACTGTCTCGAACCTCCGTGATCTGGTCCTGAACCATTGCGGACAGCTTTCTTACTTCCTTGGCCACTACGTCGAATCCCCGGCCGAACTCACCGGCATGAGCAGCCTCAATAGCCGCATTAAGCGCAAGCAGGTGGGTCTGTGACGCAATATTACGGATTGTCTGCACAACGCCGTGAATGGCCGCTGCCTGCGTCTGCAAATTCAGCAGCGTATCGGTATTTTCGCTCGACACTTCGGCAATTTTATCAATACTCACCAACAGATCCTGACTGCGCTCAATTCCTTTTTCCGCACGCTGATTCAGGCTGTCAGCCATTTCCTGCATCTGTTCCACTACACGGTTCATATTATTCTGTCTGCCCGTGATATTGGTCGCCACCTTCGACACGCCAATGACATGCGTATCCGTCTCATCAAACACCGGCATATACGTGGCTTCAAGCCAGACTGATTCCCCGTCCGCGTCCATCCGTTCGATTTTATCCTGAAAGCTCCGGCCCGCAAACAGGTTCTCCCAGAATAGCTCATAGCCGGGACTGTTCACGAAAGATGGGAAACACAGCTCCTTGTGCTGCATTCCATACATGTCCTCAACCCTGTATTTCATCGAACCGGCAAACACCTCATTTACATACGCTACCCGGCGGTCCAGATCAAATCGGATCAATGCGAGATTTTTTTCCAAAGCTTTGACAACCAGTTCGTCTGTAACTACTTGGGCTGATAGATTCTCCATTATGACTACTCCCTATAAATCTCAATTTTTATCCGGCTTTTTTGTTTGTTTTGGTATTCATCACTTTACTCATATTAACGGATGTCCGGGCAGTTTGGATTATATTAATGAATTAAAAAAATCAGCGTAAATGAAGCATCTGCATAAGTAAGCCTGTCCGGATGCCAGTCACGGTCCAGCTATACAGACAGCCCCACCCCCGGCTGGCGGAGAATGGGACTATCTTTCTTGGAATGGGGTTATGCGTCTGGTGAGAAATCAACCGATGTGGCCTTCTTCATATATGTACAGATTCCGCACTATTTTCTGGGTCCGTAATCCCCGATCTTAATTCCCCATACACTATCCTTCTGGTACGCAGCCGCTTCCTGCAGATCCGGGAGCCTGGCATCCTGGGGATAATGGCGCTCCAGATACTGGACGAAAGCCCGGCGCAGACCAATCTCATTCTCCAGCTTATTGAACTCATTAGGGTGCTTCTCCATTTCGGCAAGTGAAGTCTCCCAGCCTTCCAGATCAGCAGCCTCCGATTGTCCGGTGCGGACCTTCGCGGTAAGCTCCCGAAGCTCCCGGTAAGCCTTTTTTACTTTGGAAGAATAGACTTGCTTCTGGTTCAGGAAGGTTAGCAGCGCAACCAGCAACGCCAGTCCAATCCATAAAATAACAGTATCCACTTCAGTACCCTCCCGGTTTGGCATGTCTCTTCATTATACACGGCTGCGCACAAAAACACCCCACTTCTGTGGGGCATCTTTGGCAACAGTATCAAGTTCACATTATAAGGAAGGTTTCCGCTATTCCTTCTTCAGAATCTCCTCCAGCTGTCTTTTATCAGCCTCCCGGGAGCGATCCATTGCCTCTATATCATCGTGATCCGCTTCAGCCGCTGAGAATTCAACATCCTCTGCCTTTGCCTCATAGAGCATCTTCAACTTTTCCGTCTTGGAGAAAATTTTCGAGTTTTCTCTGTCCACCTTTAATCAGCCTCCCAAGTAGTGTTATCTGACAATCAAATCATCCCGCCGGCTTCCTCAATGAGTGACAGCGCCTGATCGTAAATAGCCGAATCTACAATTACAGTCAGCAGAATATTTCTGCCTGTCGGTCCGCCATCCCCGCCGTGACTCATCCCGCTGCCGCTCGTATGCGATGCAGAGAGGATGCCCGTATGCTCGCTGACTGCGGTCATGGAATCCATACTTGCCAAATTGCCGGTGACCGGATTCACTCCGGACTGCAGCCCGCTTCCGCCAAATCTGCTGAATCTGTCAATGGAGACCTCTTCTACCCGCAGCGCCTGAAGCTTGCGTGAGACCCCTTCCGCTTCCTCCGGAGCCCTAAAGTACGCCAGTATATATCTTTCCAAGACCGTATCCCCGCTCTCTTGAAATTCAAGCTCTTAGTTGTACATGTATATGTTGTCTTGGCAACGCCATTTTTATGCTTTTTTTTCAATAGCCCAGTATATTAATCGGATTTCGACAATTTATTCAGTACTTTACCGTAATATGGTACTAAAGTAGTATATTCCAATCTGTAAATTGACTGTAAAATAAATGTAATTTTCACAATTTATTTTTCTTCGAAGCAGTTAAGCCACTCGGAAGGGAGAGAACCGGTTTATAAGGTTGCTGTAATGAAAATCAAATACTACTGGGGAGGATATTAAATGTTCAAACGCTCCATTCGCAAATTTGGCATAGCCACTGCAAGTTTTAGTCTAGCGGTTTCCATTCTGCTTCCTTCCGCATCTTTCGCAAGCAGCACTTCGTTTTTACCGGCAGCACCGGATCTCAAGAATCATGTCTCTCTGCTTAACTCCAGGTTAGGCAACACCCCGGACTCCTTAAAATCATCCATCCAGAACTACACTTCAGCATTAAACTCCAAACCGCAGAATTATGCGGGCAACATCACCACTTCAGCGCCTGTAACTTTCATTGTCCAATTGCAGAACGACCCGGTCAAAGTAGCTGAGAACCAGGGCGCCAAGAGTAAAGCACCTGCTTTACAGCGCAATATTCTCCGCACGGAGCATAACAGCTTCGCTGCCGCTGCCGCTGCGATCGGTGCCACCACCGGCCATGAATACACGGAAGTGTTTAACGGCTACTCCGTAACTCTGCCGGGTAATCAATTGGACAAGCTGCTCACCTTGCCGGGCGTGAAGGCGGTCTTCCCGAACCAGAAGGTTCATGCGCTGGAGACTGCAACAGATACCTCCACTCTTACCGAGACTCTCAAGGATACCGTGGATGCCACTAAGGTCGGAAACGGAAATATCTTCGGTTCTGATGAACTGAATGAGGATGGCATCACTGGTGTAGGAATTCAGGTTGCCGTAATCGATACCGGTATCGATCCTACTCATCCTTACCTTGAGGATTTTTATGAGGATGGTCACGGTTATGATGTCGTCGATGGTGATCCAAAGCCATACGAAACAGCGCCTGATCCAGATTTCGAGCCAATCAACGGCAATCCTTATGAGACGGCTCACGGCTCACACGTATCCGGTATTATCAAGAGCGTAGCTCCGGGTGTTGAGCTTTATGTGTACCGCGTGCTCGGCCCATATGGAAGCGGCACAACGGACGACGTTATTGACGGCATTGAAAGAGCCGTTGCTGACGGCGCTGACGTTATCAACCTCTCGCTCGGTTCAGATGTGAACCAGCAGTATTCGCCTGATGCCATCGCAGTAGATAACGCTGCTGATGCCGGTGTCACCGTTGTACTGGCCGCAGGCAACGCCGGTCCCGAGGCGGAAACCGTCGGAACACCGGGCGGTGCACACCGCACCATATCCGTCGCCGCTTCTACGACACCTGCTGATGTTACTTTTATTAAGGTGGGTGTTACCGACATTGTCTATGGTATCCAGGCGTCTGAAGCTGGATTTCCCGAAGAATTCAACGGCTTGGAAGTTGTCTATGCAGGACTTGGACTTACCGTTGATGATTATAAGAATGCAGATGTTGAAGGTAAGATTGCTATCGTTGACCGCGGAACCAACACCTTCGTGAACAAATCAGCAAATGCCCGCTCAGCAGGGGCTGTCGGCTTGCTGATCGCTAACAACAGAGCAGGTGAGCTCAATGCCGCTACTGATGCTACCGGAGTCCCTACTTACGGCATTACCCAGGACGAAGGCAAGGCGATCAAGGCTGAACTGGCTGAAGGCCGTAATACGCTGTCATTCGAAGTTGGTCCAGATAAGGACAACCTTATTGCCGGTTTCAGTTCGCGCGGACCTGCACTTCCGGACTTCACCATCAAGCCGGATGTATCGGCTCCGGGTGTAGCCGTGAATTCATCAGTACCGGTATGGGAAAGCGAAACCGGCTACGCCAAGTTCAACGGAACCAGTATGGCCAGCCCTCATGTGGCCGGGGCAGCTGCGCTGCTGCTGAGCTCAGGTAAAAAGGCTAATGGACAGGCGTTAACCCCGGATCAAGTTAAAATCCTGTTAGCCAATAATGCCACTTCGCTTACAGACCGTAATAATAAATATTACAGTGTATACGAGCAGGGTGCAGGGCTGATTAACCTGCCTAAGGTGCTGAAAGCTTCCGCCATCGCACGTGTCCCTGAGGTGCTTGACACTAAACGTCCGGAAACTGAGATACCTAAGGTTAAATACGACACAGGTTCCTTGTCCTTTGGACTGGTTACTGCGGCGTCCACTGTGACTAAGACCGTGTATGTGGATTCCCTGAATGGAGAACTCAACACTTTCAATATTGATGTGGAATGGCGTACTTCATCACATGAAGGTATTGAGTTCGCAAATCTTGAAACCTCTATCAAAGCAGGTAAATACTTCCAGGTACCTCTGACTGTAGCTACGAAAGCTGTAAGCGGAAAGTACGAAGGTGTACTGACGCTAACTTCAGGCACAGAGACTCTGACTCTGCCATTCAGCGTGGTAGTAGGGGAGCAGTACAAACCAGACACAATCACGAATTTCGAAGTCGGTGCAGAGAATTTCGAGTTCATTTCACCTAACGGTGACGGGCTTCTGGAGAGCACCTACCTGACCTTCTCTGTAAATGAAACGGTAGAAAACCTTGCGCTGGAAGTTGTCTCACTGGATGGTTCTACAACCGTTGTCGGAGATGTGTATGCCACAGGGCAGAAATTCTACCCGGGCCTCTATGAAGAACCGGAATGGACTGGCATCGTTGATGTTCAGGGTGAGTCTTATGTATTGCCTGACGGCATATATTCCATAACCCCTGTACTGGACGGCGGAACGACCCGGTTCGATGACCTGTCTGCTATTGTTATTATTGACCGGGAAGCACCGGAAGTCAGCGGTGCAACAATAACGGAGCACGCCCGGACGAACGAGCAGGGACCGCGAAGTGCAACCATTAGCGGTGTCATTGCTTACGATCTGATGTTCGAGCTTATCGATGAACAGACGGATCCGAATGAACTGCTTGCAGTATCTGCAGCCTATGAAGAACCCGATGGTACTGTAAAAGAAGCGGATGGCTATATTGATTCCAACGGTTACTTTGAAATTGAGGTTCCTTTGACCGAGGGCTTGAATCAGTTCTATCTGTACGCTTACGATTACGCATCAAACGGTTGGCTCGATTATGCTCAGCTTCTGCGCTACAACACAGATCAGACAGTTGCAACGGTCTCACCTACAACTTCCAGTGCGACTGTTGAACTGGGCACTTCAATCACCATTGATGCCGGCTTCTCCGTAACTGAGAATGTGTACGGTATCTACGGAGCCACTTTCAATTTGCTCTACAGCAATAGCCTGTCTCAGCCAAATATCAAGTCAAGCGTACAACTGGCAACCTATCAGGAAACTCATTTCCCTGGTGTACCGTTGCCTGAGTATACGAACCTGATTCATTTGGAGGACGGACGCGATGTCCAGCAGTATGGCGTGCATGTAACAGACGGAGCTTACGATGGAATTGGTACCGGATCCTTAGGACAGTTCACATTTACTCCGACTAAAGCCGGAACTTATACCTTTGAATTATCGGATATCAAGCTTTGGAGCGACAATTACTCGGCGACAATTCCGGCAGGTTCATCGACTGTGAGTGTTGTCGTGAAAGAACCATCATCAAGTTCAAGTAATCCATCACCATCTCCAACTACACCAACAGCAGCTTCAGGCACTACTGCGGCCTCCGGACAGCTTACTGTAACAGCTGATCCTGCAGGTGGTAAGCCTACAGCGAGCCTGGCTGTTTCCGACTCCATTCTGGATGCGGCATTGAAGAGTGCCGTGAATAACAATGTCGTACTGAGCATCACTGATGTAGACTTCTCCAAATACGGACAAGTAAGCATTGTGCTCACATCTGCCCAGGCGGACAAGCTGAAGAGTTCCGCAAGTGCACTCAGTCTGAACGGCAAGGGATTCTCCCTAACCATTCCGGCTGGCACACTTCCGGACTTCATTACCGCCAGCGGCCTAACCGTCACACTCGGTTTGCATGAGGAAGCGGATACCGCTCCGTTAAGCGGCAGTACCGGAAGTATTGATATCGGCTCCTCCTCACTGACCCTCAAGAACGGCTGGACCACAAGCAAGCCTGTATTTGTACAGCTTGCCCTGAACCCTGACGGCTTGAAGGATGTCCGCAAGACAGGGGCTTATAAAGAGTCTGCTGAAAACTCTTGGAGTTATCTGCAGTCCGGAACTATTCCGGCAGACGGCCTGCTGCAGTTCAGCATTACCGGTGACGGCACCTACACTGCTGCCGCCCGTAATACCAGCTTCTCCGATATCGGCACACACTGGGCCAAGGATGCCGTCGAAGTTCTTGCCGCTCACGGTATCGTAGCCGGTAAAGGAACTACCGCCAGCTTCAAGCCTGCTGACAGCCTAAATCAGGCTGAGCTGTTGACTCTGTTCGACCGTTTGCTCGGCAAAGGTGACACCTGGACAACACACATCAAGGAAAGCGGCTCCCGCGATGTCCTGACCCGCGAAGAAGCAGCGGTAATTCTGGCTGAGGCACTCGGTGCCGATGTCACTTCCTCTGCGCTGACCTTTAAGGATGCAGGTTCTATCTCGGCTAACGCTAAGAACGCAATCGCTTATGCAGTAAGCAAAGGTTACCTCCAAGGTGTAGGCAACAACACCTTTAACCCGAAGGGTACCCTGACCCGTGCCCAGGCTGCTGTCATCCTGGAGCGTGTGCTCGAGGATCTGCGTAAACAGTAAAGACAAGTAATCTGTGTAGTAACTAATATGCCCTACTAAAGCGGCGGCAGCATCCTGATTTGTGGATGCTGCCGCCGTCTTTGTGCTGATTTCAAATCGTTAAGGAAAACAAACCCGAGCTTGCCTGCCTCTTTGCCAGGTGACTTAGACAATAAATTCAGCCAACAGGCAGTAATTTTTAATTATAGACATATTATATCGACCCTATAGGATAGGATCCAATTAGAATAATATCAGATATGAATTGGCAAAAAGGGGAATCAAAAGGGCCTCATACAGCCCATCTGGACCCTCAGCTAATCAGACGGACTGAAAATCCGCTATTTTCCCTAATCTGGAAGATTATCTGGTTAAGCGGACTCAGATTCCGTTAATGGGCCTGTCGCAGCCCTTTTCATGCCCAAATGAACAAGATAGCTGATTTTCAGTCCGCTTTAGCCTCAGAAAAGGGGGGTTCCGGGAAATAAGGTCCTTTGATTCCGCTTGGCTCTGTTGAAACACTGCTTACCAGAAAGCTAAGCTAACGGAACAATAGTTAATTCATGAGGAGGAAATAACTCTGCAAATCATAACTGAACGGCTAATCATTACTGCATTTGACCAACAAAATTACAAGAAGGTATCTGAAACATACCCTATCGGGAAGCATACCGCCGGATATTTAGCTCATCTTGAGGAAGACTCTGAACTGCTGGGCTGGGGAGTGTGGTTTGTAACATTAGCTGATAACAACCAAATTATCGGAGACATTGGATATAAAGGGAGACCGGATATACAAGGAATTGTAGAAATCGGATATGGAATAATTCCGGACATGCATAATAAGGGGATAGCTACAGAGTCGGTGAAAGCAATTATGGAATGGGCATTCTCTTCAGGACAAGTGAAGAAAATTGTGGCAGAATGCCTTATAGATAACCTTCCTTCCATTAAAGTTCTGGAGAAATTGGAAATGACTAGAGTTAGAATAAAGGATGGAATGATTCATTGGGAAATAACAAATAACCGGCATCGTTGAATTAAAGGACAAAAAAATGCCCGCCTCCAATTTCCATGGAGGCGGGCGCTTCTATGCGGCTCCGTAGGGCCGCAGGAATAATACACTTATGAAGATCAGTCCCCGCGGAACGCACGCTTCACGCGGTCAAAGAAAGATTGCTCCTGCTCATGAGTGTTCTCTCCATTGTGGGAGGCGAACTGGCGGAGCAGGTCCTTCTGCTCATCACTAAGCTTGCTAGGCGTGACCACAATGACGCGGACATGCTGATCGCCGACTCCGCTGCCGCGCAGATGCGGAACACCTTTGCCTTTGAGGCGGAAGAAGGTTCCGGTCTGTGTGCCTGCAGGAATCTTGAGCTTCACTTTTTCGGTAAGGGTAGGGATTTCGATCTCGTCACCAAGCGCCGCCTGAGCGAACGTCAATGGAACCTCGCACATAATATCATCGTTCTCGCGCTCGAAGAAATCGTGATTCTTGACGCGGAACACAATGTACAGATCTCCGGCAGGGCCGCCGCGTGTGCCGCCTTCGCCTTCACCGGTCATGCGCAGCTGAGCGCCGTCATCGACACCGGCAGGAATGCGCACATGAATCTTGCGCTGTTTCTTAACCTTGCCCTGGCCTGCACATGTTGTACATTTTTCTTTGATGATCTTGCCGGTGCCGCTGCAATGGGAGCAGGGACGGCGGTTACGCATCTGTCCAAGCGGTGTATTCTGCACGAATTCCTGCTGGCCGCTGCCGTGACATACGGAACAGGTCTCCGGCTTCGTTCCAGGTTTGGCACCGGAGCCAAAGCAGGTATCACAGGTCTCCGTGCGCGGAATGGTAATATCGGTTTCTTTACCGAATACCGCTTCCTTGAATTCAATGGTCATCGTATACTGCAAATCGCCGCCGCGCTGCGGTGCATTCGGATCACGCCGTCCGCCGCCGCCGAAGAACATGTCGAAGATATCGCCAAGACCGCCGAAATCTCCGCCGCCGCCGCCAAAGCCGCCGCCCATGCCCTGGTTAGGATCAATATGTCCATATTGGTCATAACGAGCCCGCTGCTGCCCGTCACTGAGGACATCGTAAGCTTCCTTAACCTCTTTGAACTTGGCTTCTGCATCGCCCGCTTTATTCACATCCGGATGATACTGGCGCGCCAGCTTACGGTACGCTTTCTTCACATCTTCGTCTGAAGCATCTCTTCCGAGGCCCAGAACCTCATAATAATCGCGTTTATCTGCCACTGCTTTCACCTCCGTACATCGTTATTCTTCTGCCCTTAACATGGCAAGTAGAAACGGCTACGCCGTCCCGCGGGGACGGCACCGTTTCTTCGAGAAATGTAAGAAGAAATTTATGACGGGAAACCCATAAACCCTTACATTTTAAAGGGAAAGCCAAAACACGGGATGCCCCGGTTTTGACCTTCCCCTCTCACCAAATAGAAACTTATCGTTTAAGGTTACCCTTGATTCTTCTCATCGTCAACCACTTCGTAATCGGCATCTACCACGTTGTCTTTCTTGGCATTACCTTCAGAAGCTCCCTGGCCGCCTTCAGCGCCTTGCTCAGCTTGTGCAGCCTGTTCATACAGCTTCACGGACAACTGCTGTACGATCTCATTCAGCGCCTCTGTAGCGGCAGTGATTTCTTCCAGGTTGTCGGTTTCCAGTGCAGCCTTCACTTTGTCTTTGGCTTCATTGGCTTTCTCGATTTCGGAAGCGTCGACTTTGTCAGCAAGGTCCTTGATGACTTTGTCCGTGGAGTATACGAGCTGGTCAGCGTTGTTCTTCGCTTCTACCAGTTCTTTACGCTTACGGTCTTCCTCAGCATGCAGCTCGGCATCCTTCATCATCTGTTCTACTTCAGCATCGCTCAAGCCGCTGGAAGAAGTGATAGTGATCTTCTGGCTCTTGTTGGTGCCTTTATCCGTAGCAGATACGTTAACGATACCGTTGGCATCGATGTCGAAGGTTACTTCGATCTGCGGTACGCCGCGCGGTGCCGGTGGAATCTCGTTCAGCATGAAGCGTCCCAGTGTTTTGTTGCCGTTCGCCATCTGGCGCTCACCCTGCAGTACGTGGATTTCCACGCTCGGCTGGCTGTCAGCGAAGGTCGAGAACACCTGCGATTTGCTTGTAGGGATCGTAGTGTTGCGCTCGATCATCTTCGTGAATACGCCGCCTGCAGTTTCAATACCCAGGGACAGCGGAGTTACGTCAAGCAAGACCACGTCTTTAACATCACCAGTCAGCACGCCCGCTTGAACAGCAGCACCAAGGGCTACTACTTCATCCGGGTTAACGCCTTTGTGAGGCTCTTTGCCTGTAAGCTTCTTGATCGCATCCTGTACGGCAGGAATACGTGTGGAACCGCCGACCAGCACGATTCTGTTCAGATCTGCAGGCGTCATGCCGGCATCGCTCAGCGCCTGACGGGTTGGTCCAAGCGTACGCTCTACCAGGCTTGCAGTCAGTTCGTCGAACTTGGCACGGGTCAGGTTGACCTCCAAGTGCTGTGGCACTCCGTCAACAACCGTGATGAACGGCAGCGATACAGTAGTTGTCAGTACGCCGGACAGCTCTTTTTTCGCTTTTTCCGCAGCGTCTTTCAGACGTTGTACAGCCGCTTTGTCTTTGCTCAGGTCAATGCCTTGCTCTTTCTTGAATTCAGCCACGAGATAATCCATAACCAGCTGGTCAAAATCATCCCCGCCCAGACGGTTGTCACCGCTGGTAGCTTTTACTTCGAAGAAGCCGTCGCCCAGTTCAAGGATCGATACGTCGAATGTACCGCCGCCAAGGTCATAGACAAGGATCGTCTGGTCTTCGGATTTCTCCAGACCGTAAGCAAGTGCTGCTGCCGTTGGCTCGTTGACAATACGCAGAACTTCAAGACCGGCAATTTTGCCCGCATCCTTCGTAGCCTGACGCTGGCTGTCATTAAAATATGCAGGAACCGTAATAACGGCCTGGGTTACTGTCTGGCCCAGATAGGCTTCAGCATCGGATTTCAGCTTCTGGAGAATCATCGCCGAAATTTCCTGTGCGGAGTAGTCTTTGCCGTCAATGCTTTCTTTGTGGTTCGTACCCATGTGGCGCTTAATGGAAGCGATGGTACGGTCCGGGTTCGTAATTGCCTGGCGTTTAGCTGTCTCGCCGACGATACGCTCGCCGTCTTTCTTGAAGCCTACCACCGATGGGGTTGTACGCGCGCCTTCCGGATTCGGGATAACGACGGCTTCGCCGCCTTCCATAACGGCAACGCAAGAGTTGGTGGTTCCAAGGTCAATACCGATAACTTTACTCACTGTAATTTGCCTCCTCAGACATAAGGTGAAGCCCGGGGCTTCAACCATTCATATTGTTATTGTGGTGTAACATTGTCTTCATAGAATAATGCTCACTTATATAGACAGAACTACATGCTGACTTTGACCATGGCCGGACGAAGAACTTTATCTTTCAGGAGATAGCCCTTCTGGACTTCTTCTGTCACGATGCCTTCCTCGTGCTCCTCGCTCTCCACCTGCATGATCGCCTGATGATATTCAGGGTTAAAAGGCTGTCCTACCGTTTCCATAGCTGTAAGTCCTTCAGATCTCAGCACTCCATCCAGCTGCCGGAAAATCATATTGATGCCTTTGGTGAACGCTTCGGAATCCGCGCCTGCCGGAGATGTAGCCAATGCACGCTCGAAATTGTCGAGTACCGGAAGCAATTCAGTTACGAGCTTGGAAGTCGCATATTGCGCCAGCTCTTCCTTTTCCTTCTGTGTGCGGCGGCGGAAGTTATCGAAATCAGCCTGTACACGCAGTGCGCGCGCCTGATGTTCATTCGCAAGCTCCTTCAGCCGTCCGAAATCCTCTCCACTGCCTGAAGCCGCCTCGCCGGCCTCTTCAGCCGTAAATGTGCCAGTGCCTTCTGCAGCTTCCGCCTCATCAGCAGCCTGGTTTTCATTTATGGAGGGATCATTCTGTTCATTCATTTCCTGAACCTCTTCCTCTTTCAAGTTGTCTTCACCTCCTTATCATCATTCACCGTAATCAATTACGCTCTGTTCACTTATACCAGTGTGCCAGCATCGCTGTCAAATCCCGGGACAGAATCCCCAGAATGCCCATTACGCGCGCATACTCCATCCGGGTCGGACCCAGGATGCCGATGCTCCCCAGCGCCTTGCCATCCAGCGAATAGGTAGCGGTAATCAGACTGCAGTTCGCAAAAGCATCATGCTTATTCTCTGTACCAATGCGCACTTGCATCCCTGTTCCTCCGCTTGCCGGGGTCAGCATTTTGAGCAGGGTTGGCGTCTCTTCCAGCAGGTCCAGAATATTCTTCACCTTGTCGACGTCCTTGAACTCCGGCTGGGTCAGCATATTCGTTGCGCCGCTGAGATAGATGCGCTGTTCATGGTCGCTTTCGAGCGCCGTGTCCAGCACCTGCATTAATTCTTCATAGTGGGAGATGTGACGCTGCATTTCCTCACCCAGCTCGGAATAGAGCTGGCTCTTCAGCTTATAGAGCGGTACATTCACCAGCTTGCTGTTCAGCAGATTGACGACCTTCTCCATCTCGGATACAGAAATATCCGGAGGAAGGTTGACGATCTTGTTCTCCACCTGTCCCGTGCTGGTAACGATAATCGCCACCGCAGTGTTGTCATCGAGCGGAAGCAGCTGAAAGTGGCGCAATGAAGTATGAAAAACCTCCGGTCCCAGCAGGATGGAAGTATAATTCGTCATATTGGAAAGAATCATTGCCGCATGTTGGATAACCTGCTCTGTCGCATTCAGCTTCTCGGCGAAAAAAGCGCGGATCGTGCCCAGTTCGGCCGTTTCGGCGGAATTCCACGGTACCAGATGGTCCACATAATAGCGGTAGCCCTTATGAGAAGGGATTCTCCCTGCCGAAGTATGAGGTTGCTCCAGGTATCCCAGGTCCTCAAGATCAGCCATTTCGTTGCGGATCGTTGCAGGACTGTAGCCTACATCGCCGCGTTTCGAGATACTGCGCGAGCCTACCGGCTCAGCGGAAAGAATATAATCATCTACGATTGCATTCAGTATCATTCTCTGGCGTTCAGTTAACATGTTATTCCCTCCTATCGGCTGTGGCTCCGATTCGTTAGCACTCTAGTCAGATGAGTGCTAACCACTAATACAAAAATACCAAACTGACCTTGGCATTGTCAAGTCAGTTTCACAAATCACAAAGCACTGCCGGATGCATTTTTTTCAAGATAAAACCATTATTTCGGATATGACCCCGCAACCATTCATCCGCTTCATCGTCAGATAGAACAAGGGGTGATGAAGTGCGCTTGATGAAATCATGGTTATTTGCCATATCCGCAGTGATCCTATGTGTGCTGTTGCTTACGGCCTATACAGTGAAAACAACTCAGAACAAGTGTTACTTTGGTGAAGTGGATTATGCATCAGTCCTGCAATGGAATGGTGTCCTGTATGGCGGTGATACGGATAGTGATCTCAGCGGACTGAGCAAAGGGAAGGCTATCGGCAAGGTTACCTACAGCAAATCCGAGCATAGGTGTCCCCGTAAGAAGATGCAGGATGGAGATGCCACGAATCTGAAGACAGGTACACAGCTCTATGAAGTGAATGGATATGAACCTTCGGCGAGAATCTGGGCGGGTGACCAGCTCTATGAGGCGTACAGCAACCCTGCAGCCAGAACCCTTAACGATCTGCTGGATGCCGAGGGCAAAATACAAACCGTCCGTTTCATCAGCGGCAATGACGGTTCAGACCTGATGGACTTTACTCCGGAGGCCAACGCCATATTCATCCGTGAATTCCCCAAGCTGGAGTACATCCCGCAAGAGGAGCTGTCCAAACAGACCAAGAGCTGGGTGGGCAATCTGTACTGGATGGAAATCGAAATGAAAGACGGGTCCACCAGAAGGATTGCCTATAATACATTGTTCCCTTCATTTCACTCTGCATATGCCACTCCGGAGCTGGCCGAGCTGATAGAGCAGCAGCGCAAGCTTATTTATGCCAGGTAACCGGTCAACCGCATCTGTGTGCGAAGCGGAATTGTTGTACGTTATACAACTTGAATGCTTAGAAGCGACAACAGCAGCACAGATCCAAATATTCACTATATAGAGTGAAGTGTAACATTCTCTTATCCGCGCAAAAAAACCACTCCCCCGGAGCTTCCGATCCGTAGGGCAGTGGTTTCTTATTATATAGGTTGCCGCAGAACCTGTCGCCCCCCGGTTTAATCCAATCTCTTCAGCACAGCGATTTCATCGCAGGCATGCTGCTTCTTGCAGTGCACACAATCAGTCCAGACCTTCTCCGGGAAAATCTCCTTCTCCACCACATCGAATCCGTTTCTGAGGAAGAAATCCACAGCATAGGTCAAAGCCATAATCTTCGGGATTTTCTGGCGTCTGGCTTCTTCCGTCAGCTTCTCCAGAATCATCGAGCCTACGCCTTTGCCCTTGCCTTCATCGCGCAGACCGATCGAACGTACCTCTACGAGGTCGCTTCCGAGTCTGAACAAGGATCCGCAGCCGACAAATCTGCCGCCGATTTCGGCAATCACGAACTGATCGATCTGGCGGGTCAGTGCTTGCCTGGAACGGGGCAGCATAATTCCGCGCTGAGCGTATTCCTCTATCATCAGATACAGCGGCTCTACATCCTCCACTGTAGCATTTCTGCATATCACTTGTTGATCTCCCGCAGGAGAAGACTGGCGGAACATATCCGTTTTGACAAGCACTTTGACTCACCCCTCGTTGTTAATATGAATAAATATACAACAGAGTGAATTACAATTCAAGGGGTATTTTAAAATTAAACTTCTGTCAAAGCACCGACAAATTCTCCAAATACATCGTTGCCGAACAGGATTCCCTGCTTGCTCAGACGATAGGTGTCCCCCGTCTGCTCCAGCAGCCCTGCCTTAAGCATTTTATGCAGCGATCCAGCAAAAATATCCTCCAGCGACTTCCCGAATTGTGAACGGAATGCCGTATCCGACACCCCTTCGCGCATCCGCAGGCCGACCATCATGAAATCCTCCATCGCCTCCTGCTCGGAGATAGGGAAGCTGTCCAGACGGGGCAGCCCGCTGCGCGTAGCCTCATTATACGGATTGACGCCCTTGATATTCATATGCCGCTGGCGGCCCACATATCCGTGCGCCCCGGCACCGAGGCCATAATAATCCTCGTTGCGCCAGTAGGTAATATTGTGGCGGCTCTCCATCCCCGGCTTGGCAAAATTGCTGATCTCATATTGCGTATAACCCGCAGCTTCCATGGTGGACATAAGCAGCAGATACATCGCCAGCTCATCCTCTTCATTCGGCAGGGGAAGTTTGTTCTTATTAAATAGGGTGTGGAACAGCGTGTTCTCCTCAACCTTAAGACTATAGATAGAATAGTGGGGAAGATCCAGCGCCAGCGCCTTGTCGATGCTCTCTCTCAACATATCCACCGTCTGGTTTGGCAGGCCGAACATCAGATCCAGCGAAAGATTATCCAGCCCGGCCGCGCGGGCATTCTCCAGACTGCGGTAGACATCATCCACATCATGAATACGGCCGATTCCGCTCAGCAGCTCGTTCTGAAACGCCTGAACGCCGAAGCTGACACGGTTGACGCCGCCTTCCTTCATTACTCTGAGCTTATCTATATCGGTAGTGCCGGGATTAGCTTCCATAGAGAACTCGATATTCTCATCCCACTGCGGGAAGTGTCTGCGGACCGATTGCAGGAAATATGCCATCTCATCCGGTTTAAGCACTGTAGGCGTACCGCCGCCGACAAAAATGGTCTTGATTACACCGGGAGGCGTGTTCTTCACGGTCAACTCCATCTCACGGTCAAGGGCATACAGATACTCCATGACCGGCTGATCCTTCAGGACATAGGAATTGAAATCACAGTAGAAGCACTTATTGGTGCAAAACGGGATATGAATATATACGGCCTCAGGGGGACGGCCATTGCGTGCTGTGTTCATAGCTGTCTCCTTTGTTCTATTTAATGTAAAAACTGTTTGCAGCCTCTGCTGCTGAAAAGTAAGAAGAAACGGCTGCGCCGCCCTGCTTAGGACGGCACCCGTTTCTGCGAGAAATAAGCGATGATTATTATCTTAATCCTGTTTCTCCGGGAAAAATAATATTTCCAGAAAAGGGAAGCCCTACGGCTTCCCTTGCAGGTCTATAATCCAGCTGTCAGCTCCAGGGAGCCTGCACGCTGCTACTCAATCTGAAGCACAGCCATGAACGCTTCCTGCGGCACCTCTACGCTGCCGACTTGCTTCATGCGCTTCTTACCTTCCTTCTGCTTCTCCAGCAGCTTCCGCTTACGCGAAATATCACCGCCGTAGCATTTGGCCAGTACGTTCTTGCGCATCGCCTTAACGGTCTCGCGCGCAACCACCTTCGTGCCGACGGATGCCTGGATCGGCACCTCGAACATCTGCCGCGGGATAATGCCGCGCAGCTTCTCACAGATGACCCGGCCGCGGTTATACGCGCGGTCGCGGTGAACGATGAAGGACAACGCATCGACCTGCTCATTGTTGAGCAGGATATCCATCTTCACCAGATTCGACTGGCGGTATCCGGAGATCTCATAATCGTAGGAAGCATAACCCTTTGTTCCCGATTTCAGCTGATCGAAGAAGTCATAGACAATCTCGGACAGCGGAATCTCATACGTTATGGTTACACGGTTCGTATCCAGATACTCCATGTTAACGAATTCGCCGCGTTTGTTCTGGCAAAGCTCCATAACTGTACCTACGAAGTCATTCGGTACAATAATTCCTGCCTTCACATATGGCTCTTCAATGAAGTCAATCGTCCCGATCTCCGGATAATGCGACGGATTGTCGATCTGAATGGTCTCACCGTTAGTCAGCTTGATGCGGTAAATAACGCTTGGTGCTGTAGTAATCAGCGGCAGATTGAACTCGCGCTCAATCCGCTCCTGAATAATCTCCATGTGCAGCAGTCCAAGGAAGCCGCAACGGAAGCCGAAGCCCAGTGCACTTGAGCTTTCCGGCTCGAAGCTAAGTGAAGCATCGTTCAGCTGCAGCTTCTCCAGCGCTTCACGCAGATCATTATAATCAGAGGTCTCAATCGGATACAGACCACAGTAGACCATCGGATTAATCTTGCGGTAGCCCGGCAGCGGTTCAAGCGTCGGATTCTTGGCATCCGTCACCGTGTCACCGACACGCGTGTCGCCAACATGCTTAATTCCGGCCACAATGAACCCGACATCGCCGATGTTCAGCTCAGGCACAATGGTCATACGCGGCATGAATGCTCCGACTTCGATAACTTCAAAGGTTTTGTCGGTTGCCATCATCTTAATCTTGGAACCTGCACGGATACTTCCGTCCATAACACGGACATAGACAATAACGCCTTTGTACGGGTCATAGTGGGAATCGAAGATCAGGGCCTTGAGCGGTTCTTCGGAGTTGCCTGTCGGCGCCGGAACCTGCTTAACGACCTGCTCCAGAATCTCCTTAATACCGATGCCGGCTTTGGCGGAAGCCAGAACCGCTTCGCTCGTATCCAGCCCGATTACATCCTCAACCTCCTGCTTCACCCGGTCAGGATCTGCATTCGGAAGGTCAATCTTGTTGAGCACCGGAAGAATCTCCAGATTGTTATCGAGTGCCAGATACACGTTAGCCAGAGTCTGGGCTTCAATCCCCTGTGCTGCATCCACTACCAGCAGTGCGCCTTCGCAGGCGGCAAGACTTCGGGATACCTCATAGGTGAAATCGACATGCCCCGGTGTATCAATCAGATTCAGATAATAATCCTGTCCGTCGTCGGCACGATAGGTCAGGCGTACAGCCTGCAGCTTAATGGTGATACCGCGTTCGCGCTCCAGGTCCATTTGATCGAGTACCTGCTCCTGCATTTCACGCGAAGTGAGCGCACCTGTATACTCCAGAATACGGTCAGCCAGTGTCGATTTGCCATGGTCTATATGTGCAATAATCGAGAAATTGCGGATTTGTTGTTGTCGTTTCTGAACGTCAGTCATTCCTTACCCCCACAGACAGCCTAATGTTAATCCTCTTATTATAACAGTACGGGCTTCACCCATCAATCCCGCCAGCTGCGGGAAAATAAAGAAACACCCGGGGCAGCCAAAAAATCACAGGAGAATCCGTAAAAAAGAACGGCTGCGCGCTCCAATTTAAGCGGCAACCGTTGCATTATGGCATATTAACCTTCGAAGTCTGTCCGGCTGCACACGGACACTCCTTCACTCCTCCGATGAATCGAAGAGGGAGACTACCCAGCGGATGCTTTTCTGCGAAGCCTGCTGCAGCAGGCCGGCCGTCTTGTCCGCGAGCACATCTACGGTCGGCTTCTGTTCCCCGGGAATCAGAATCTGTTCAGGACTGAGGGTAGTGTAGTCCTTCACTTCCTGCTGCGGAAGATTGCCCGTCCCGGCTGCTGTATCCGTACCAGCTGCAGCCGGCTGCTGCACAGGCAGCACCTTATAGGCCCCGGTAGCCGGATCAATGACAACCGGCACATATACATAGGCTTGCCCGCCCTGAGCCCTACCCGCGGCCGGAAGAGACGCAGCTCCCGCTGTGCCGCTCTGCCCAGCCTGGAGCTGTCCACCGGCCGAAGAAGTATTCCCGGCCATAGTGTTCCAGCCCGGCAGCACGCCGGAGACTCCTGAACCGCTGCCGCCGCCGAATTGCAGACCCACCAGAAGCCCGACTCCCGCCCATATCCCGACCATGACCAGCTTTTTACCGAACCGCGTCATATTCCCCGCTCCTTTTTCAAGTGAATTAGCTTAGGAAGCACCGCCTGCGGATGTCTTCGCGCTCGTGCCCTCCAGTTTGACATCGCCCTCTTCAGGCGCCGCCGCTTTCTCTGCATCCCGGCTGGCCCAGTACACATCCGCGATGGCATCTGCCAGAATATCTGCTGTCCGCTTCAGCTCTTCGGCAGAATTATCGATTCCGCCTACCTCAATCAGCACGCTGTTCGGGGATAGTGTCTGGTTATACTCCCCATTATTCCCGTTTCCCGAGGATTTCCCCCATATACCGCGGGATACTCCCGGATAATTTTTCTCCAGCAGCTGGTGAATCTGATTGGCGAAGGCTTCATTTTGCTTCCAATTCTTATTCGCATGCCCGAGGATGAAGTACACCTGCGCATAATTTTTACCGTTGATTTCTGCTGTAGTTTTGCCATGCCGCTGCGAGTCGCGGTGGATATCGATCAGCTCACTCATTTCCTGATTGGCGGCCATCGCCGATTTCACAGTCATGCGTGAATATTTATAGGAGAAGTTCCAGTTATAATCCGGCACCTCCGTGGCGTAATCCTCCTGGGCATGGACAGTTCCTATCCCGCGGGCTTCCAGCCGCTTGGCAATATATGATCCTACCAGCATTACATTCTTGGAAGGAACCGCAGAGCTTGGATTATCGCTCGCTGCGCCAAGCAGAGGATTATAGGCCTCGCGGGGATGGGAATGATAGATTAGGATACGTTTGATCGAGGTATCCCCGGTACCGTTCTCCGCATCTCCGCTCCCGGAATAACCTTCGCTCTCACCAGGGTCTGTAGCCGTACCGCTTGAATCCGGTGCAGGCGTAGCCTCCGGCTGCACAACTTCTCCGCCCGGGTTGTCCGTTTCGCCGCCGGCAGGCGGATCATTGGTCCCCGCCTCTGTGCCCGTGCCCAGATCCGTTCCCGGATCAGCACCGGTTCCCGATTCTCCACCCGCCGCTAACTCATCGACACCGGGATGATAATCCGCAGGCGCCCCTGCCGTACCTGTCCCCCCGGAGCCTTCCCGCAGCAGGAAGGGATCATCTGCCGCAAGGCCGGGCATCTCACGCGATACCAGACTTTTGGGATCGCCCGGGTCGACGCTGGTGAGCAGCCGGAATACGAAGGAGGTAACCTTGTCGCCCGAGAATGCTGAAGGCTCCTCACCCTGCGGCAAATGCGGAACCTCCATGCCCAGCAGCTCCATGAAGAATCCGCTGGAGAGTGAAGCAGCCAAGCCCTTCATAGAGGGAATGGGTGAAGAGTTCAGCTTCTGTCCGGCCAATCCGCCGGCTCCAAGCAGCATGAAAAATACAAGTGAACCTCCGGCCAGCAGCAGCATCGTTCTCCCCAGCGACAGAACATCCAGCAGCCTTCCCCGCAGCCGGCCAATATTCCATAGCTGAAACCATTTTCTGTTCATGATTGTTATGTCCTCCTCTAAGCCCTCTGTAATCTCTCATACTCCAAATCTATGAGCGGAAGAGTAATGCTAGAACCTTAGAATGAGAGGACATAGAGAAGACCCGCAGGGCAGTGCTGCCTTACGGCAGACTGTGCGGGCCTGTGAAGAATGGTGCAGATTAGTGAGTATAGGCTCCAACATTGCCCGGATCTACCGCTTCATGCAGTGCAGCGTTGAGTCCGCTGGCGACAATATTGGCGATCTCTTCAATAAACTCGTCAATTTCCTTGGGGGTGACGATCAGGTCATGCCCAAGCGGTTCAAGCACTTCCTTAACCAGCGCCAGCCGCTCCTGCCCGGAGATATCATCCAGCAAGCCCATAATCTCTTTGGTATGGGCACCGCCGCCTTCCATCTTCCCGAAATGATTGCTCATCATCTCCAGCACGTTGTTGACGATCGTTGAAGCGTAGCAGACAGTAGGAACGCCGATGGCGATGCAGGGAACACCCAGCACCTCTTTGGTCAGACCCCGCCGTTTGTTGCCGATGCCTGAACCCGGATGGATGCCGATATCGGCAATCTGGATCGTTGTATTGATTCTTTCCAGCGAACGGGAGGCCAGGGCATCAATGGCTATTATCACATCCGGCTTCGTACGGTCTACAATCCCCTGCACAACCTCACTGGACTCAATGCCGGTCAGGCCGAGCACACCAGGGGCAATTGCACTCACATTCCGGTAGCCGGGCGAGACCTGATCAGGAACCAGCTCATAGAACTGCCGGGTAATCAGCGAATTCTCCACGACCAGCGGCCCAAGAGAGTCCGGAGTTACATTCCAGTTGCCGAGCCCTACAATAAGTACGGAGGAGTTACGGTTAATGCCGATCCTGTCCAGAAAATGCTCAAATTCACGGGCAAACACAGTGGAAACCTTCTGCTGCAGGCCGGTATCCCCTCCGCGCAGTGCCGGAACCTCCAGCGTCACGTAGTTGCCGATGGCCCGTCCGATCGCCTGGGAACCGGCATTGTCTGCTACAGCAAGCCGGGTAACCTTGATGCCATCTGCTTCCTGCACCTCTTCATTGACGCCGGGAATGGGCGCATTGGACCGCGCCTGAGCCATTTCCTTTGCTTCCACTGCCAAATCCGTACGTACCGAATACAGCTGAAGATCCAGTTCCATTATTAGTTCAGCCTCCTTAAGCATATTGCCGATAGTGTGCGAGAGAAAGCCGCTGTTTATACAATCCCCGGTGCTATAATTCAAAAGCTTTTAGTGTTGCTTTTTGCTACCCTTCATGCTAAACTATTTTAAGTTGTGAATCATATGATGATTTCGAATGTCTTCCAGGAGGTGAATGCAATGCCAAATATCAAATCCGCGGTTAAACGCGTCAAGACGATCGAGAAACGCCGTGCACTGAACGCTTCCCAGAAGTCCGCGCTTCGTACAGCTGTGAAAACTGCTGATGTAGCACTGACAGGTACGGAAGTGGAAACTGCTCACGCTGCTTTCCAAGCTGCTTCCAAAAAGCTGGACAAGGCTGTAACTAAAGGCCTGGTTCATAAAAATGCGGCTGCCCGCAAAAAATCCCGCTTGGCTAAGAAATTGAACGCTCTGAAGGCTCAAGCTTAAGCCACGGGCGACAATCATAACGAGCACTTGAAGAACCTGACCGCTATGCTGCATACGGTTAGGTTTTTTTGTGCTCTTTTTTCTTATACCGGAATAGTCCAAGAGCCTGCCCACCCGCATAGATGCGGAGCGGACAGGCTCTTAGGCTACCCTAACCTGTACCTGATTACACGCCAAGGCGAAGCATAAACATCTCCAGCCCCAGCACTTTATCAATTGCACCTGTCTTCATCTGATAGTCAAGATCGGCCAGTATGCTGAGAATCTGCCGCAGACGCTGGCTGCCGAACTTATGGGCCTGCTCTCCCGCAAGCTTGACCGCATACGGATGCAGCCCGAGCTGGGAGGCAATCTGCCCTTGCGAATAGCTCAGACCGGACAGATCCTTGACCTGCAGGATGATCCTGAACTGCCGCGCAATCAGTGCAGCGATCTTGATCGGCTCCTCCCGCTGCTTCAGCAGCTCATAGAGCGTATTCAGTGCCTTATCGAGGCGCAGATTCGCGATATCCTCCACCAGCGTAAATATGTTCTGCTCCGTGCCGCGGTGGACCAGACTCTCTACTGCCGCAGCATCCACCTTACCGCCAGTACCGGCGAACAGGCACAGCTTGTCCATCTCTGCCGACAGGCCCTGCAGCCCGGTTCCGGCACTTGCAATGAGCACCTCAGCTGTGCCCGGAGCAGCCGTACAGCCGCGGTCGCGGAAGCCCTTTTCCACCCAGCGCAGCAGCTCCTCCGCACCCAGCGGATTGAAGGCTAAGACGGTGCCGGAGGCCTTGGCTGTTTTGACGATTTTTTTGCGTTCATCCAGCTTATCGTTGTTCACCATAAATACAATCACGCTGAATTCAGCAGGATGCTGCATATAATCGCTTAGCAGCTCTACACGGTGTTCAATCTTGGCGTTCTCCTTGCCTGCCGTGAACAGGGCGGCATCCCGCACCAGCAGCAGCTTGCGCTCTACCATAAACGGAACCGTCTCTGCTTCTTCTATGACGGCCTGCACCGGCGTTTCGGAGAGATCGAAGGGAATCACCGCGAAGTCACGGTCCTCTTTGGCTATCAGGTGTTCCTCCAGCATGGCCGTGAATTCATTCATCCGGAATTTCTCGCTGCCATACAGCACATACAGCGGTGAAATTTTCCCCTGTTTGATGTCTTTGGCCGCCGTTTTGGCATCCATCCCGCCACTTCCTTTTCCATTTCATTGCCTGGTTGCGTACAACGTACAACACATACATTCATACATTTTAACAAAAAAACGCCTGCAAACATAGGCAAAAACGGAGCAACCTCGGCAGCCAGGGCCAAAGTTGCTCCGTTTCAGCGGCGCATCTATATAAACGACGGAGAGGGAAGCTCTAGAAACTTACCATCCGGCGGTCATACCGATGATACTCGCAAATCCTGTAATTCCTGTCCTCATACCCTAGCATATTCCGCAGGTGCTTAAAAAGTTCCAGTTCACGATTATTTATTGGACGTTGCCGCGTCCGGAGTAATCACCGGGCTGGACTGCGGGGAAGCGGAAGCTGATGGAGCAACGGAAGGAACCGGTGCTGATGTCTCTCCCGGAACCGTGTATGTCTTCGTTGCCTGCGTACCATCCTGCAGCTGTGTTACATAGGTGAACTGGCTGCTATCCTCCGACCACACGCCGGAGACCCAGGTCCCTTCCATGGGCAGAGAATTCAGTGCAACCCGTTCTCCCTCTGCACTGCCTGCAGGAGCGCTGTAGATTACAACCTGCTGTCCGGCCAGCTCAGCCGTATAACGGCCGTCCGGGGATGGCCATGAAGGCTGGGAAGCTACCAGAGCAGGCAACAGACCCATTGCTCCAGGCTCCGGTGCTGCGGAAGGCTGCAATGCACCCTCCTCGGGAGCTGCCATATCAGCCGTTGCATCCTCCTGGGCCGTGCCCATGAATATCTGGCTCTGGGCAGCCGGATCAGCGGCACGGTCATCATTCCCGCTGCTGCCCTTCCGGGAATTCTCTGCCGGCGGTGCTGTGGCATTGCGTTTGGCGGAAGGGGCTTGCGTTGCCGGAGGCTCCTTGGCCGGAGCCGGACCTGCGTCCGCTCCGTCAGCATTGTCTGCAACATCCGCACTATCCCCGGCAGCAGGCCCTGTACTGTTCAGAGGAGCACCTTCTTCAGCATTCGGCTCCGCCGTGGCTTGCTCTGAGAAGAAGATCTCAGCGCCGCCGTCAGTGCTGTTGTTCTGTCCTGCATCCGCCGTAGCTGCATTGTCTGCGGATTCTGTCATCATCTTAGAGGAAGCTTCACTTCCTGCTGCATTATACGCCTGATCCATATCCGCACCCGGCATACTCTCCGGCATGTTGAAGACGGCGAATAACAGAATTACCGCTGCCGCAGCAGCACCGATGCCTGTCCGTGTTGCTATTGAAGCGCCCTTGGGCTTCTTGCCGCGGGTGCTTTGGCGTGTAAAGGGAACAATCTTGGGATCTTCAGATCCCACCATAACAGGCTCCTCCCGGACACCGCGGTCCAGCTGTTCAAGCTGCGGCAGGATAGAGTCGACCAGACTGAAGGGCGGCTTCACATCCGGCAGCTCCTCCAGTTGCCGGGAGAGCATCGTCAGCCGGTCAAAGACTTCCGCGCAGGAAGGACAATCATCGATATGACGGAACATTTCAAGCATTTCTTCCTGACTGAGATCATGATCTAAATAGCGGTGCATCCATTCTATCACCTCCGCGCACTTCATCCTGACACACCACCTTTCTGATACTCCTGAAGTCTATTCTGCAGCTGTGCCCGGGCCCTGAACAGGTAGGATTTCACCGTGTTCAAAGGCAGATCCAGACAGTCTGCAATCTCGTTGTAAGAAAAATCCTGTAAATACCGGAGTACAATCACCGTCCGGTGATGCTCAGGAAGCTGATCGATCGCCTCGCGGATATCCTCCGCCAGGTAACCCGACATCACTTCGCGCTCTACGTTATGCTTATTATCCTGGAACACCATTTCGTGCTCATCGATAGAAACAGTAGGCTTCGTTCTCCGGAACTTGTCAATACAGATGTTCGTCACGATCCGCTGAACCCATGTTTTGAACTGGGCCTTCTCCTCATAGGAGCCGATCTTGGTATACACCCGGATTAATGCCTCCTGGGATGCATCCAGAGCATCCTGTTCATTATGCAGAATGTAGAAGGCCGTCTTATACACATGTCCTTCAATTTCTCGCAATAGGGTGATTAGAGCGTCGCGATCGCCCGCTTGAGCGGCTCTGATGAGTCCCTGCTCCACCACGAAGGTTCCCCCTCTCTATGCAATCTTACTGACGCGCAAGACTGCGAATTTGTTGCAAGCCTGTAATCAATATTTTTGGAATACCAAACTTGGATAATAACGCCATAAGGAAGACCAGGTTTCCGTTTTCTGCGGCTGCCGCAGACCGGTCCATAATCCTTACTAAGCATACAGGGGATGCTTCAATCATTCAAATACTCTTTTATAGAAGTTTGTTACAAAAATGACATGAAAAGCAGGCAGCCCCGCACGATAACCTCCTGCGAATGAAGACTGCCCTATAATTTATAAAGTGTAGTTGCGCACAGCAGGAGGACGGCATAATTCTCTCTGGAATCATCATCAAGCACATATACTTCCCCCTGCGTAAAAAGTTGCGGGTGATTATAGTTCCGGTGCAGCTTATAAAAAGCCCCTATAGTCACCCTGCAGCCGTGTACAGCGGAGCGGATTTCTATATACTCCGCCTCTTCCATATTCAAAGTGGGATACAGCTTGCTGCGAATCTCATCGTCCGGCATAGCATCACCTTTCAGGAAAGCTCATCAATTTCGGCAGGCGCTCCAGCACCCCAGTCCTAGTTGTAAGTATTGCCCTGATCGGCCCTTTTCCATCATTTACACATCCGGGAAATCAGGCAGACAAAAAAATGCCCTGCCCAATAGAGGCAAGACATTTCACATGGTATTAAGCTTCAGATCCGCGAACGGCTCTGCCAGCTTACAGACCTTGGATCTCTTTGAATTTCGCCACATACTGTGCAGCCAGTTCTGTGATCTGGTCATAACGGCCTTCTTTGGCCGGTGCAGTCAGGTTGCCCCCGATGCCGACAGCGATACAGCCGTTCTTGATCCACTTCTCCATATTGTTCAGATCCACGCCGCCGGTAGGCATAATGTTCACATGCGGCATCGGGCCCTTAACAGCCTTGACATAATCAGGTCCGAACGCACTGCCAGGGAACAGCTTCAGCACATCCACGCCCAGCTTCAGGGCTTCCTTCATTTCATTCAGCGTCATGCAGCCAGGCATATAAGGAATGCCGTAAAGATTACACATCTTGGCGGTATCTTCTTCAAAAGAAGGGCTGACCACAAATTCCGAACCGGCCAGAATAGCGATTCTTGCGGTAAGCGGGTCGAGCACTGTACCTGCACCGATCACAGCGCGGCTTCCATATTCGGCAACGAGGCGCTTGATCGCCACATCCGCATCCGGAGTCGTGAAGGTGACTTCAATGTTGTTCAGTCCGCCTTCAATACAGGCTGCCGACATTTTATAAGCATCATCGGCATTATCCGCGCGGATAACGGCTACAACGCCAACAGACGTGATGTTCTGCAATACTTTGATTTTCTTCATTTAGAAACTTCCTCTCTGGGTACATTCTGATAAGAATATTTATTTAGATAAACTAATTTATCTAATTTACTAACACCAGGCTTTATCCTTCTAAGAAAATAGTAATAATATTGTTGCCATCAGTCAATATATATTTATGTGAACAACGGAAATACACTTAAAGGAAACGTATAAAAAGCTTATATATCAAGGATTTATGGCTTGAGTTACGCAACTTCCTAATAAAATAAGACCGTTGAATGAGCAATGCCATATTGTACAAAACCGTTTTATGTGATAATTTCAATTTATATTCTATCCCACAGCTTTATACGGGGTTCATGCTGAACCTTAGCTTATGCTTACCAAACCTTTCGAGTACGCTTCCGTAGCGAGTTTTGCGAAGTGAATTCAGGAAGCCGATGCTATCAAAACTTAAGCGTATGCTTCCGTAGCGAGTTTTGCGAAGTAAATTCAGGAAGCCGATGCTATCAAAACTTTTAGGAGGAACTATTAATGAGTAAACAGCTGGATGCAGTCACATTCGGGGAGCCTATGGCCATGTTCTACGCCAATGAAGCCGGCCCCTTGCATGAGGTTACTTCTTTCTCGAAAGCGCTGGCAGGTGCGGAGAGCAATGTGGCCACCGGATTGTCACGCCTGGAGCACCTGACCGGTTATGTGACCAAGCTTGGAGAAGACAACTTCGGCCAATTCATCGTCGGTGCGCTGAATAAAGAGAAGATTGATACGGACAGCATTACAACAACCAAGGAGTTCTCCACCGGCATGCTGATCAAATCCAAAGTGCTGACCGGAGATCCTAAGGTTGAATATTTCCGCAAAAATTCCGCCGCCTCCAAGCTGAGCCTGGCTGACTTCAATGAGGATTATTTCGCTTCTGCAGGCCATCTGCATGTGACCAGTATCTCTTCCGCCCTCTCGGCTTCCTGCCATGAGTTCTCGCTGCATGCCATGGAATTCATGAAGCAGCGCGGCAAAACCATCTCGCTCGACCCGAATCTGCGCCCGACCCTCTGGCCGGACACAGAAACCATGGTCAATACAATCAATGACCTGGCGACCCGCTGCGACTGGTTCCTGCCGGGACACGGTGAAGGCAAAATCCTGACCGGCCTTGATACTCCGGAAGAGATTGCCGGTTTCTATCTGGAACGCGGCGTATCCCTTGTTGTCATCAAGCTCGGTCCTGAAGGTGCTTATTACAAAACGTCCGCCGGTGAAGAAGCTTATGTGGACGGCTTCAAGGTGGAGCAGGTTGTGGATACAGTCGGCGCCGGAGACGGCTTCGCCGTTGGCGTAATCAGCGCCATGCTGGAGAAGCTGAGCGTAGCCGAAGCTGTGAAGCGCGGCAATGCAATCGGCGCGCTCGCCGTGATGTCCCCTGGCGATATGGACGGACTTCCAACCCGTGACGGGCTGGAGAAATTCATGAACGCTAGCGTGTAAACAGCTTTCCGCAGCTGCCGGGAGCGTCTGAGCCAAAGAAGTGCGATTCAGCAAACAGCATATGAAATCTTATATTTTGAAATAAAGAGCGTCAAAATAAGCCACCCGGCTTAATATGACGCTCCTTTTCGTGCAGAATTTTATATAAACCGTTTTATTTCTTCAGCACCGGCGGCCGGACCGACTGTCCCTGCTGCAGCGAAGGCGGAAAACGGTAGGTAATCGGCACGGAGCCGTCCGCATCGTTGATCAGGGAGAGCATAATCTTCGCAGCCTGCATGCCCATCTCATAAGCCGGCTGGCGGATCGTAGTGATATCCGGATTATAGATCCGGGCGAATTCGGCATCGTCAATGCCGATGACGGACAGCTGGCCGGGAATGGCAATGGCATTACGGTTCGCGTACTTAAGGATCTCCCCTAGTACAAGATCATTGGCGGCAATCAGCGCCGTCGGCGGCTGGGGAAGCCGTAGCAGCTCATCCAGCGCAATGGCGATTTCTTCCCGCGGCACACTGCGCATATAGGCATCCTGCAGCGGCAGGCCAGCTTCCTCCATCGCTTTTTTGTAACCGCTCATCCGCTCTTTGCGCGGGGTAATAGCATTCAGGCCAAGCGGCAGTGACAATATGGCGATCGCCTCATGCCCGTGTTTGGTCAGTTCCTTGACCGCAGTCTTCACCGCCATCTCGTTATCGAGCAGCAGGCTCTGGGTCGAGATCCCGTCTACCAGCCGGTCCATGAAGACCAGCGGGTATTCCGCTTCAATCAGCCTGATGTATGGCGCGGCCTGATCGCCGGTCGGGAAAATAATCAGACCGTCCACCTGGCGGGCGACCAGAGTCTCCACATAAGTATTCTCCTTGTCCGCATTCTCGTCAGCGTTGCAGATAATGACCTGAATTCCGTGGCGCTGCAGCTCATTCTCAATCGCCCGGATACACTGGATGGACAACGAATAATCAATATTGGCCACAATAATACCCACCATATGCGTACGGTTCTGCTTCAGGCTGCGGGCCAGTCCATTCGGCTGGTAGTTCAGCTCATCGATAACCTCAGCGATACGCTGTCTGGTCGCCTCACTCATATATTTGAACCGTTTATTCAAAAATTGCGAAACTGTGCTTTTCGATACGCCCGCTTTCTGGGCCACATCTTCTATGGTCAGCTTTTTCATTTACCCCGCCCCACTCTTCTATATAGAACCAAACCCGGTTGTTACGTTACCGCTAAGATTACTAGTGATAAACGGAGAAAAACTTTACTTTCTGATATTACCAAAAAGTATAGCTTTTTTTTAGTAAATTATCTAGAGGGATGGAGCTAAGGGCGCGGAATTTGGAAATATGAGGTGTCGAAGGTTAGGGAAAGTGATTCCGAATTGGGCGGATAGTGCCGGGGCATTAGCGGTGGGCAGGCGATAGTAGAGGGTACGTGGCGGAGATAGTAGGGCTGGGATCGAGACTTTTGTGATTGGCGGTGGTGATGGACAAGCGATAGTAGAGCGTACGTGGCGGGGATAGTAGGGCTGGGGTCGAGACTTTTGTGATTGACGGGTGATAGTTGCTGATTGGTGATTGGCGGTGGTGGGTGGGATAGCGGGCGAGAGGTTGGTGATTGACGACTGTCGGTGGGCTGGCGGCGTGTTATCGGGGGATTGACGGGCTATAGCGGGCTGGCGGTGAAATATTGGTGATTGTGGTTGGCGGGTGGCATGATATTAGGGGTTGGCGGCCGGTGTGGGCCAGTGGCCCGATATCGATGATTGGCTGGGAAGTAGAAGACAATGAGCAAATATACTAAAAAGCGCAGCCAGCACGATAGTAACGGACTGAGATGCGCTTATTTTCACAAAAAGCATCATTTCGCCGGGCTTGCGGACTCCAGTGCTCTTATTCACTGTAACTCACCCGAAAACTGCGCGATTGGGAGACAATAAGCGCGCTCCAGTCCGCAAGAGTGTCCAGATGTGCCAAATAGAGAAAATAAGAGCTGTACAGTCCGTTAGGGTCAGGAGTTGGGGGCTTGGGGAGTTGGGAATTCGGGGAGTTGGGAGCAAAGCAAAGAGGAACCCCCTAATCTCACCGGGATTCCTCTTCCACCACCCCGCACACGTCAGCTCCGGCGCCAACGGCAGCACCAGCGCCCGCAGCTTGGTAGCACCTGCTACGGTATCGCAACAATGTAACGTGATTCTATTCATCATTGAGCATCATTGAGGCATCATTGAGCTTTATCAAACTTCATTAATCCCAGACGCTTATTTTCCTGTATCGACCGGCTCAATCCGCTCTCCGTGTTCCTCATACCACCAATCGTAATACCACTGCTGGCCGAGCAGCATGGAGATATCCGTAGCCCGCTTCTTGCCGTTCACTTCATACGTAGCTATCTGCCGCTGCCCTTGAACGTCAATACCGATCTTACTGTCTACATTCTGTACAGCTCCAGTCGCTAAATCATATAGGCTACTATGGACATTATAGCCTTTATTATCATTGTTACTATAATAGACAAGCAGCATATCTTCATTCACAGCATCGAATGCAATAAAGGATCTGTATAAACCATATTCATTGCTTAAGGTTAGCAGATCACGCGGAGTTACGGTAGCTCCGGCAGCCGCAGCCGTCACATCTATGACGGAAAACTTATCCGGAGTCCCGGTTCCATTTCTACCTAAGGTATAAGTGACACTACGCATAATCACATAATCGCCGCCGGCAAAGATTCCGGTTAGTCCATAATAAGACTGCGAGCCGCCCGCATACAGCGGAAAGCTATATATCCGCTTAGCTGAGGCTTCCGATAACTCAGGCTGGCCCTTTGGAGACAGGTACAGTGCATAAGGCTCTGTAGGGTGCGTATATCCTGGTTTACTGTAATTCACCATCGGAGGAGGCGGGGACCAGACAATACCAGCATTCGTTTCAACGGCGCGCGCAGCTTCTTTGTTCCTGTTTAACGGAAGCGGCATGTAGTACTTCATCCCGCCTATCTCAAATTCAGCAGAGCCAATCGGCGGATTGTAAGATTGCGGCGATGAGGAAGAAGTAGCTGCAGGTGATGCCGAAGGCTGAATTGCCGCTGCACCAGAACTTTGGTTGAAGATCGCCGCCAGCTGCCCCATCGGATTGCTGTTCCCCCATTGTCCGAACGGCCAGAGCAGCACTCCGAACAGCAAGACCGCTGCCAGTCCGCCAAGGCCTGCTATACGCCCGAACCGCAGACTGCGTTTTCCCGCAGAACGCTCCTCGGCAGCCTGTTCAATCTTGGCCATCAGCTGCGGTGTAAAGCCCGGCTCGGCCAGCGGGTTGCGTCCTGCTTTGTCATACCAATCCTGCGTTCCGCTCATTACTTGTACTTGTTCGTCCCCGTTCTCTCTCTTCACAGGTCTTCCTCCTTTATCGCCGTTCTCACTTTATTTCGGGCCCGGCCGAGCCGGGATTTGACGGTCCCCTGCGCGATGCCGAGCAGAGCGGACATCTCGGCCACCGATAAGTCCTGCTGAATATCCAGCACCAGCACCTCTCTGTACTTATCCGGCAGCTCCATAATGATCTCCCAGATGCGGTTCGCATATTGATTGCCGATGGCTTCCTTCTCTGCGGACAAGGCTGCTTCTCCGGTATCCTCCCGGTCGCCAAGCGGAGCGAATCTGCGCCAGAAGCTGTTCCGCCTCCAGCTGAACGCGGTGTTGCGCGTGATGGTCAGCAGCCAGGTTTTCAAGGTGGCCTGGCCCCGGTACTTGCCGACACTCTTATATGCCTTAAGGAATACCTCCTGGCTGATATCACTTGCCTGCTCCCGGCTGCGGGTTAAGAAAAAAGCATAGTTCCACACATCCGAACCGTAAGTCTCCATCATTTCCCGCAGGGTTATGGACGGAGCGATGGTCACGCTATAAGGCATCTCTCTACTTTGCATGCTTCACTCTCCCCTCTCGCCCAATAAGACTCCGCAGATCCGAAACGGTTCCCAGTAAACCCCATATTGATGTCAAAAATATTTACGAATAAGAGATGCACACGATTGTCCTTAAATTTACGTTAAAAAAATTTATTTTTTACGTTGTTTTTTACGTTTTTTATCGTAGATTCCTATGGAATGGATGATTATAATAACAGTGCCGGAAGCGATATACTGCGGCAGCACGATAAAGCGGGGGATTCTTTTGAAGACTAAAAAAGTAACGATCACACATATCGCCCAGGCCATGGGCCTCTCACCTGTATCAATCAGCCGGGCACTCAGCAATCAACCCGGAATCAGCGACGAGCTGAAGGCGGCCATTGTGCGGAAAGCAGCGGAAATGGGCTATATTAAGCCCAAAAAGCATACGCCTGCCCGAATTCTGGTGCTGCACCAGAAGCCCTATTCGCATGATAACAGCAATTTCAGCTACATGGTACAAGGGATTGAGCTCGCTTTGCAGAAGGCGGAGACCGATTACAGCATCGAGTTTCTGGATAAGGAGAATCAGAATAAGCTGATCCTGCCTTACCGCCTGAGCCGGGGGTTCAAGTTCGACGGGGTTATTCTGATCGGCCGGTTTAATCTGGAATACGCCTCGTTTATCCATGAGCAGATTCCGAATCTGATTTTCTATACCGGTTATTCACCGGCCTATGATTACGACAGTGTATGGTTCAGTTTCCTGGGCGCCGGCTATAAGCAGTGCAAATATCTGCTGGACCGGGGGCACCGCCGGATTGGTTTCATTGGAGATCCCAGTGCTTACCGCAACAAGGAAAAGAAAACCGGCATCACCTCTGCATTGGAAGAGCACGGGGTGCCTGTGGATGAGAAGCTTTTTCTGGGGCGGGATGAGACTCTTCATCAGAGACTGTCCGGCCTTATTGCGGACGGCCTGCTGCCCAGCGCATTCATCTGCGATCATGATTTCACCGCGGTTGAACTGCTTCGCGAGCTGCAGGAGCATGGCATCAAGGTGCCGGGAGAGGTGTCGGTGCTCAGCAGCGGCAATACCGAGGTCTCGGCCTTCTCGCTGCCCGCTTTGACCACGATGGATCTCAATATCGAATATTCATGCCGCACAGTTGTCAGCACGCTGCTCAAACGGATCGCTGAGCCCGGCAAGCCTGCCGAGAACATCGCCATTCTCAGCACACTGGTGGAACGGGACTCTGTGCGTGAGCTGTGATTTTGTAAACCCGGGCTCTTTATTTAACATGCGCACTATCTATAACAAGGGTATTGTAAAGGTGGGAAACCGATGAATTCATCTGTATTACTGCGGTTCTTCAAGTCACGCAAGCTAAGCTACATTATAGGCTTCGCCTTCATGTTCGCCGCCTCCTTCATTCAAACGCTGTTCCCCAAGGTGCTTGGCAGTGCGGTCGATCTGATGAAGAATAACGGCTTTGAGCCGGGGCAGGTGCTGACCCAGGTCTTCTGGATGGTGCTGATTGCCGCTATCGTCTTCCTCTGTACCTTCCTCTGGAGAAACATTATTATCGCGAACGGGAGGAACCTGGAATGCTACATCCGCGAGGAGCTGTACCGGCATTTCCTGAAGCTCTCTCCCGGATTCTTCAGCAGCCGCAAGACCGGCGACCTGATCGCCTATGCCATCAACGACATTTCAGCGGTGCGCATGACCTTCGGTCCGGCTACGGCGATGTCTTTTAACGGAATTGTTATCTGTATCTCCTCGGTCTATTTCATGTTCGCGTCAGTCAGCCCCAGCCTCACTCTACTCACATTGTCCCCGCTTCCCTTCATCATCCTCCTGATGCTCTTCAGCGGCCGCAAGGTTCAGACCCGGTTCAGAATCGTACAGAATCAGTTCGGCGCCGTCTCGGACAGGGTTCAGGAGAACATTTCGGGCATCCGCGTCATTAAGGCTTATGTGCAGGAACGCTCGGAAATGGAGAAATTCAGTGAGTTGAGCAGCCGTATGAAGCAAGCCAACCTCGATTTGATTAAAGTTTCCGCCGCCCTTCCTGCGATGATTGAATTCGGCTTCGCCGTCTGTTTCGTCATGAATCTGATGTTTGGCGGCCGGATGGTGCTGCGGGGGGAGATCAGTATTGGTGACTTTGTCGCTTTTAACGGCTACCTCAGTCTGATTGTAAGTCCCATTGTGTCGATCGGACGGATCGTGACGATATTCCAGCGCGGGTTGGCTTCACTCGGAAGATTAAATGATATTCTGCGGGTTCAGCCTGAAATCAAGGATCTCCCCAACGCTGTCCCTATTCAGCCGGAAGGAGCTATGGAGCTGCGCCAGCTGACTTTCTATTACGAAGGTTCCGATGTTCCGGCACTGCGTGAGATCTCGCTCGTTCTGCCAAAAGGACACACGCTGGGAATCATCGGCAGGACCGGCTCCGGCAAAAGCACCCTGGCCTCCCTCCTCTTCCGCTTCTTCAACGTGAAGCCTGGGCACATTCTGCTCGACGGGCGGGATATCAACGATTATGCCCTGGACCCGCTGCGGGAGGGGCTTGGGGTTGTGCCGCAGGATACCTTCGTATTCGCCGCCTCCGTGAAGGACAATATTGTCCTGTTCAAAGACGGCTATACGGACGAGGATGTGCAGCATGCCGCAGCGCTCAGCCAAATTGCCGGAAGTATCGAGGCGTTCCCGGACGGCTATGACACTCTGCTGGGTGAACGCGGTGTGAACCTGTCTGGCGGGCAGAAGCAGCGGCTCGCAATCGCGCGGGCACTGATCCGGAAACCGGCGATCCTGATTCTGGACGATGCGCTGTCAGCGGTTGATGCGGTAACGGAAGGGCAGATTCTGAACAGCCTGCGGCAGACCCGCAAGGGGAAGAGCAATATCCTGATCTCCCACCGGGTATCGGGCATTATGGAAGCCGACGAGATCATCGTGCTGGATAAAGGGCGCATTGCCGAACGGGGCACCCACGAGCAGCTGATGAAGAAAGGAGGCATGTATTATGACATCTATACCGAACAGCTTGAAGAAGGAGAGGTCTGCTAGACGGGACAAATCCGAAGCTGGTGCAGTAAGGCTGCTGCTGCGGTTATCTGCCCCTTACAAGTTCCAGCTTCTGCTTGCCTGTCTGTGCGTGGTGATTGTAAATGGCGCTTTTCTGATCCAGCCGCTGATTCTGCAGCGCGTGATCGACCACTTCCTGATCGGAGGCGCTGCTCAGAGCGGACTGAATTCGATTGGGGGCTTAGCCCTGCTGTATGTGACCGTAGCCGCGGCTGGCGGGATCTTCTCGTATCTTCAGGCGCTGATTGCCGGCAAAGCGGGACAGAGCCTGATCCATGAGCTGCGGGTCAGAGTGTTCTCCATCATTGAACGGCTCCCCCTGCCTTATCTGGACCGGACCTCCTCCGGGCGGCTGATTACCCGGGCCACCAACGATACAGCTGAGATCAGCGAGCTATACACCGATGTGGTCATCTCGCTGGTCAAGGATGTCCTGCTGCTGCTGGGGATCATCTACGCCATGCTGCTGCTCAGCCCGTCCTTAACACTGGTTTCTTTTACCGTGATTCCGGTGATGGCCTTCCTGGTTCTCTTCATTAAGAACCGGATCAAAAAGAACTTCTTCCATATGAAGCACTTTATTGGACAGATCAACGGGTTCATTGCTGAGAGTATCTCCGGGATGCGGGTTATCCAAAGCTTCCGCGCAGAAAAGGAAAAAAAGGCTCAATTCCTGAAGCTGAACGGGGAATATTTCAAAACCACCTTGATTCAGGTCCGGCTCAACAGTGTGCTGAAGCCCGCCTCGGATATGTTCCAGAGTCTGGCCGTAGCCATTCTGGTCTGGTACAGCATCAGCCGGATCTCCGGCGGCAACCTGCAGATTGGCGTGCTGTTTGCGTTCACAACGTACATCAAGCAGTTCTTTGGCCCCATCTCCGACCTGGCCGACAAGTACACCTCCATACAGTCTGCCCTCGTATCCACAGAGCGTATCTATGAGCTGATCCGTGAGGAGGACCGCCTGGAGCAACCGGATCGCGGCTTATCGATGGACCGCCTGCACGGAACCATTGAGTTCCGCCATGTCTGGTTCGCCTATAACGACGCCGACTGGGTGCTGAAGGATGTAAGCTTCGTGATTGCTAAAGGGCAGACCGCCGCCTTCATCGGTGAGACCGGTGCAGGCAAAACTACAATTATCAGTCTGATCAACGGCTTCTACCGCGTGCAGAAAGGCGAGATTCTGATTGACGGTGTCAATGTGAACGATATCCGGCTGGATGATCTGCGGCGGAATATTTCCGTCGTGCTTCAGGATGTCTTCCTGTTCTCCGGCACGATCCGCGACAACATCACCCTTGGCGATGATATTGCCGAGGAGAACGTGCTGGAAGCGCTGCAGGCTTCCTGCGCGGAAGAGTTCGTGCTGGGCTCTCCCGGCGGGATGGAGGGCCCGGTCACCGAGCGGGGCGGCACCCTGTCTGCCGGCCAGCGGCAGCTGATCTCCTTCGCCCGGGCCATCGCCCATGATCCGGCGATCTTCGTGCTCGATGAAGCCACCGCTAACATCGACACACATACAGAGAAGCTGATCCAGAAGGCGATCGACAACGTCGCCAGCGGCAGAACGACGCTGATCATCGCCCACCGGCTGTCTACGATTGCCGGTGCGGATCTTATCATTGCGATGAAGGAAGGCCGGATCGCCGAATCCGGACATCCCCGTGAGCTGCGGCAGCGGGGAGGATATTATGCCGAGCTGCTGGAGGAGAGCCGGAGTCATATTATGAGTTCGTGACGGCGCTGCTCACACGGGGAATAATATAGTGCTTGGCGGGGCTTATCTTAGCCCCATAGCCCATCGGGGAACCTCAGCCAGTCAGGCGGACTGAAAATCCGCTATTTGCCGAAATGGGGCAGATTTGCCGGCTAAGCGGACTCAGATTCCGTTAATTGGCCTGCGACAGCCTGTTTCAGGCTCAAATGAGCAAGATAGCTGATTCTCAGTCCGCTTAAGTCCCGGAAAAGGGTTTTTCAGGGAAATAAGGTCTTCTCAGTCCGTTTCATTCTGCTGACGGTGCGCTCACCTGCGTACGCTCACCTGCTCCAGCACCCAGTAAGCTGCAGCTTATCCTCGCCAGGCTCTGTCCTGCAAAAAAACAACAACCCCCAAGCGGCTTATCGCTTGGGGGTTGTAATGATGCGGCTGCTACATTTCTTTGTAAATATTATACAGAAGCATTGCCGCTTCCGCGCGGCTGGCTGTATTTACGGGTTGAATCATTCCGCCGTCCCCCTGAATCCATCCGGCTTCAAGCATGCGGTTTACGGCTTCTGCGGCATAACCGGCTACAGAATCCAGATCCCTGATGCCTGCCGCCGCGGTCCCGGCAGTACTGCTATCAGAGGACGGAGCATGGATTCCCGCAAGCTCCAGCGCTCTGTCGGTCATGACAATCATTTCTTGTCTCGTAATCGGTGCAGCCGGAGCAAAGCTTCCATCCGTGCTGCCGCTGACGATCCCCAGCCTATGGGCAGCATTCACCGCTTCATAGAAGTAGCTGCCCGGCAGCACATCTGTGAATCCGGATGCTGCGGCCCCGCTGCTCTCCAGGCCGAATGTACGCATCAGCATAAGAGTATAATCAGCTCTGGTGACGGCCGCGTCCGGGGCGAAGGAATGGGCGGAGACGCCATTCAGAATGCCTGTAGACGCCAGTACTGCAACCGGCCGGCTGGCCCAGTGTACAGTCCCAAGATCAGCAAAAGTTATGCGGTTTAATACCACAGCATAAGTGCTGAAGTGGCGGACCTTAAAGCTTATTGCTGCGGATTCCGGTTTATAGCGGCCTCCGGTAACCGGGTGGCTGAGGCCGTTCTCATCAATATGCCATATGGCCAGGAATTCAGCATTCAACAGTTCGGCGGTAGTCAGCTTGTAGGGAATGCTGACCTCTACCTGCGCTGAACTATTCTTCCAGCTCAACTCCTTGCCGCCGGAGCTGATAGAGAGTTCCACTGCGGGTCTTCCTCCGTTTGCAGTGGTAACCAGTGAATTCGCGGCGGTTATATCCGCTGCAGAAATCTTCAGCACCACCGTATCTCCCAGCACCGCCTGTTCACCCTCCAGCATCCCGGCGGGCAGAACTACTGTAGCCAACGCTGTCTGAATCTCCAGCGTCTGCCCCTGCGCTGCTGCGCTCAAAGCTGTGGCGGGCAGTGAGATTTCATAGGCGGCAGCGCCTGCGGACGGGTTAACGGTCACCGTTACCCGGTTCCCGCTGTTGCCCTCTGCCGCCGCAAGAGCAAGCGCCTGCTCCAGCGCTTCCCGGGTTAGGGCTACCTCCGCTGTTGCTGATCCGGCAGCCGCCTGCGGGTTCGCGGTAAGCTTGCCGCTGCTGACCGTAACAGCCGGCAGCACAGCAGTTAAACTGCCGGTGCCGCCGGAATTTACCGGAGCAGTCCCTGTCTCCGGACTGGTTCCCGGCTCTGTTGTTCCCGGATCTGTCCCTGGCTCCGATGTTCCCGGATCTGTTCCCTCAGTCGTATCCATAATCCGGATAGCCACAGTGGCATCCTTACCCTGGTCGAAATCGAAGACCAGCGTTATCGTACCGAGCGGCTGCTGAACGAGGTATGAAGTTGCGATGCCGTACACATTGCCGGTGACGCTGTAATCCGTTTCGCCCAGTTCCGTCCCGCCACTGCGGATCGCTGAGAGCGTATTGCCGTTCCACTCTACTTCAAGCATAACCGGCTGACGATTTGCCGGATTCTTATCAAAGACTGCGGATAACGGATTCACTGCGGAATCCCTAATCTCAGGCTCAGGTTCAGGTTCAGCGGGAATATAAGTTCCTTCCCAGTTGACAGTAATTAGATAGGTTCTATAATCCGTGCCATCTGCCGAGGCAGTCGTCACAGCAATTTCACTGACGCTCTCCCTAAGCGTAATCTCTTCAGAGGCTTCGCTGCTGCCGGTCACTGTTCCATTCACGCGGATCTCCGTGCCGGATGCTCCTGCCAGCGGCATTACCTTCAACCCGTATACGCTTGCCGGAACGCTCACCGTATAGCTGTCCTGATCATAAGCAAATGCGGGAGAGAACGATAATGCCTCACCTTTGCTGCCAGCAATCCGCAGGTTCCGCAGGGTAGAATCAAGTGCAGCAGGTGTACGGTTAATAATTACATTAACTGTGCGTGCTGTAACGCCGTCTTCGGCAGTAACAACTACCGGAATGGTATTAACGCCTTCTTCCAGCATAACCTCTTCTGAAGGCTGTCCGCTTATAGCTGCCAGACCATTGATAGTCAAAGAAGAAATGTTTGGGCTGTTTACCGTCGCTGTCAGCTGTACAGTCTCCATAAAGTACGGAACCTCCAGACTGTAATCCTCTCCTTGTTTGGTCAGAGGGCCCAGATCCGCCGTAACCTCTGTTATTCCGGCATCATTACGCTCATAGGGAATTCCTTGATAGAGCTGTACATTATCGATATAGGCCGTGCCATAATTAGAGCTGTTGGCGTAGTAGTCAATGCGGCCGATATCGGGAATTTTATTACGGAAGGCGGCCTGCTGGACGACTGGAATATCATTGACGTACAGATCGAATTTGCCGGATCCGGTGTTCATCACCAGCCGCAGGTTGTACCATGTACCCGGTTCATAAGGCATTAGATTAGTCGAAGTTCCGCCCTTGTAAGCGACAATCTGCCCTTTGGAAAAAGCCAGCGATACACCCACGTTCGTACTCGCTGTTCCGGCACTGCTATAAATATAAGGCAGGCTGATCCAGTTCGTACTGCCCGCATTGTCGAGCTTCATGACATCAGCCGTCAGCGTGACTATACCCTTCAGACTTCCGGCAGCAAAGGTCTGCGCCATGGAGGTATTGCCGCTATTGCTGCTGCGGGTAAGCTTGATGCTTTTGTCGGAGGCACTTGGCAGTTCAGCTGCCCCCACACTCCCGCCGTTAGCCGTCACCGTCCAAGGTTCGCCCGGCTTGGCATCTGTGTCCAGATCATTGTAACCGGAAGCACTCAGCAAGACCGCCTGCTTGCTTACCACATACAGCTCAGATACGGCCGTGTTGAGCGCTGGCTCCACATGAATGCCGGGCACCTCTGCCGTTCTGAAGCCCTCTTTAGCCGCGGAGACTGTATAATTCTCCCCTACCTCCACTGCCGGGAAGCTGTACAGACCGTTAAGATCACTCTCAGCGCTCAGTACAGGTAATCCATCCAGCATAAGGGTCACTGTCACTCCTGCCGCTGCAGCCAACCCGCCATCCAGCACCCTACCGGTGATGGAGCCTGTTGCCGCGTTAGAGGTCAGCCGCAGATCGCGGGTAATGACATTGCCTGCCTCAACGCTGAAGCTCCCGGTTTCGCCTGGAGTATAGCCGTTCTTAACGGCCTGCAGGTTGATGCTGCTGCCGACAACGGCACCTTTAATGACATAATAGCCGGAGTTGTCCGTAACGGCCTGCAGCCCGCTGCCGGACAAATCACTTACCGTGACGCCGCTCATGCCATTGCCTGCGCTGTTCGTCACCCTGCCAGCCACAGCTGCTGTGTTCAGCGAAGCATCATAATACTCGAATGCCCCGGGATCAGCGTTACCATTGTAGAGCGGTTGCCCTGCGAAATCTTGTACTCCGGAGCTTTCAGCCAGAATATTCACTCCCCGGTTAACCAGCATAGATTCCGGCTTCAGCTGATATATGCTGCCGAGGCTGCCTAAAGCAGGTCCGTCTGCTTCAGAACCGGATATACCCTTCCCCGGATCTGTCAGCTGCGGATTACCGGTCAAGGCATGAAGATCGCCTGCCGGGGGCGTAAGTGTGCCAACCGTAGAATAGTAGCTGTTATTGTCATAAGTAATCGTCGGGCTCACCGTCAGTTCCTGAACGGCGCGGGTTGTATACAGAATATTGTTGCGGATGTTGTAGGTGGCATTCAGCGAGGTACCGTAGCCGTAGATCATATACCCGCTGGCATCATTATAGATCGTATTGTTGTATACCTCAGCTACTGCTTTCTTGTCCGAATGCAGGTAGATCGGATAACGGGTATTGCTCTCCAGCACATTGTAGCGGATGATGGTATCCCCGAAGCTGAACTGGCAGATCAGGATACCGTCCCCGTTGTCATGCACATAATTGTACTGGATCAGCATTTTGGTCGTTCCCTTGTCAGGGTCAATGCCGTTGGAATCCGCTCCGCCTGCTTTTTGGGAGGTCTTGAACACCTCGTTATACTGGATGACTATATCATCAGCATAATAAGTCTCAATTCCGGAAGTGCCTGCACCTTCCACTACGTTATTCTCTACGACCGCACCTCTCACCCCGGTCAGATACATCGCATTGCAGCCGAAATCCGTGTCCTTCTGCGTAATATAGTTGCCCCGGATGATGATGTTCGTATGAGGGGTGAATTTCGGATCACTCTCACTGTCGCGTGCACCCCAGCCGGTGCTTACGACACCGCTGCTGCTGTCCCCGCCGCCATCACCGGCATACTGCTTGAATATGATCCCGCCGAATGACGTGTTCTTAACCGTTGAATTCTCAATAATCACATCGTTGAAAACAGTAGCCTGCTGCGGGTGCTTCGGGTCGGCAACCTTTGTGTCGAACACAATGCCGCCGGTTTTCTTCGATCCGTCCCAGCCGGTCTTGAAGCGGATTCCCGGGTCCGGTACCGGCGGCACAGTGCCGCTGATCCAGGCGATTTCTCCCGATACATCATGCACATCTACACCGCTGATACGGATATACTCAAGCTTGCCGGCATCCGCGCCCGTGACATGGATTCCGCGGAAATCGCCTAGCGACTGGGCGAAGCTGCCCGTTACCGGCGCGGTATTCGATACATCCAGATTACGGATCTCCCAGAATTGCTGATTACTCAAGGTAATCGCATCGGCATGTTGCCCGTTCGCCTTGATCTTAGGCTTATCCCCGCTGCCGTAGCGGTCAATGATAATCGGCTTGCCTGCGCTGCCCGAACCCTGGGGTGCCAGCGTCTGGTTATTCCATATACTGCCGGATTTCAGCAGAATCCGGTCCCCCGGCTGAAAGACCGTACCGTTCACTTTGCCCAGCGTCTGCCACGGGCTGCTGTCAGCCGTGCCCGGATTGCTGTCGCTGCCTGCAGTACTGTCAACATAATAAACGGTGCCCGAACCCTGAGTTGTCTTTGCCTCTGCCGGGCCTGCACCCGGAAACATTCCAAACAATATTACCGTAATGATCAGCACGGACAGCCATGATTTACTTTTGCTACACCTGATTGCCTTCATAATAATAACTAACCTCCCCGTAACCTATTTTCCGCCTCCCGTAAGAAAGCGTTATCATGAGTACGTGCCCATTATAAAGGATCATTCAGCTTCTCCATGAGAGAGAATAGAACCGGAATCTTTCACTTTAGAACACAAATGCATTCCATTCCGCGGTTGTTCTTTCAATTCTGGACTATCTTGTACAAAAAGAACCAGCCGCACCTGCGGCTGGTCCCGATAGCGGATTATTTGGTTTCCGCAGCGTATTGTTCTGCCAGCTTCAGCAGCTCTTCATAAGCTTTGTCCGGTGTGGATTGCTTGAACTGCAGTTTTTCTACAATCGTTTTGTAATCGTTCTTGAAATTCCCCCAGCCTTGAGGGTCATTGATGAACTGCTGCGCATCCGGCGTTACCTTGTTCAGGAAATCAAGCGAAGTTTTGTCCGCATCGCTGAAGGTAGGCGTGAGTGCTTCAATCACTTTGGAGTTGATTGGTGTACCGCGTGTCAGACCCAGCGTCTGGCCGGCTTCCTCATTGTTCACGAACCAGTCTACAAATTTGACGGCTTCCTCCTGGTTGGCGGACTGGGCATTAACGCTCCAGAACATTCCCGGCTTCAGCCAGCCGCCTGCTTCCGTACCGTACGGCATAGAGGCATAACCGAATGCACCCGGCTTCAGGGCTTCAATGGAGCCGACCTGGTTAGAGAACAGGTGACGCACTACGGCGTTGCCGTTGATGACACTGTCCAGCTGCGGGTCAAGCTCTTTATCGGTAGTGGTGATATCGGCCGGAGTCAGGATGCCTCTGTCACGCAGCTCATTCATTTTGGTCATGAAGCCGATCCATGTGTCCTTGTCGATGCTAAGATTACCTTCGGCGTCGAAGATATACCCTTTGCCCATGCTGTATTGATAGGCGGTGTAGTCTACCAGATCGGCGCTCTGATCAGCGAACACATATTTATCCTCGCCAAGCTTCGCTTTGGCCGCTTCACCGAAGGCATAATAATCATCCCAGGTCCAGCCGAAGTCCGGCGCTTCCAGGCCCAGCTTCTCAACAACCGTCTTGTCATATACCATACCAAGTGCAGCAACACCCAGCGGCATAGCGTATTGGGTACCGTTTACTTTACCGCCGTCTACAGTAGCAGCCTCAATATTATCCACATTGACGTCCTTCAGATCAGCCAGCAGCCCTCTGGCCGCATAATCATTCAGATAAGCCGCATCCATCTGGATGATATCCGGCGCGCTTTTGGCGGAGTATTGTACAGCCAGCTTGTCAAAATAGCCGTCCCAGCCGGAAAACTGCGTCTGAAACGTAACATTCGCATTCAGCGCCTTATATTGGTCGAGCGCCTTCAGTGTAGCGTCATGTCTTGCCTGGGACCCCCACCAGGTTAATGTGAGCGTCAACGGCGTGCCGGCGTCTCCGGTTGCTCCTGCCGGAGCTGTGGTAGCCGCAGCTGTAGTGCCCCCCGCGGTAGTGCTGTTCGCTGTGTTATTAGTGTTGTTTCCGCAAGCAGCAGTCGCTGCAACCATCGTCATTAAAGCGATTGCAAGAAAACTTTTTTTAACCTTCTTCTGCATTTCAATTTCCCCCTTCTGTCAGCTGAGCCAACATTTATAGGTCGATATTATCACCGGGGCTATTCACCGTATAGAAGAGTAATGAACACAAATCTTTCAATATCCACTTCAATCTAGCGTTTGATCAGCTCACTGGGACTGACACCGCAATACTTCTTGAACAGGGTGCTGAAATATGGAACATTCTGGTATCCAACCATCTCCGAGACCTCATAGATCAGATGGCTGCCTTCCAGCAGCAGCGCTTTGGCCTTCTCAATCCGCACACGGATAACGTAGTTGGTGAACGTTTCTCCGGTCACTTTCTTGAACAGCTGATTTAAATAATTCTTGGAGATATACAGCTGCGAGGCCAGAAGCTCCAGCGTAATATCCTCCGCATAATGCTTGTGGATGTATTCCGTCATGAATTGTACCGCTTTGCGGTGCTTCTCCTGAATAGCCGGAACCTGCGCCCGGCGGAGGCTGCGGAGCTGTGTCTCCAGCCATTCTTCAATCTTCGGAAGCTCCGTCATCTCACTCAGCTCGCGCAGCGCCAGCCCTTCATCATCGCTGCGGCCGGGAATTCCCGCCATCAGCATGGCGTTATGCAGCATGGTCCAGAGCTCAGCTGCCAGCATCCGGAAGGATACCGGATCCACCGGCAATTCCGGCTGTCTGCGGTGCAGGTACAGGCGGATCAGCCGCATGACTTCATCGTCACGCTCTTCCTGCAGCGCTTTGGTTATACTCTGGTAGTAATCGGTCAGCAGGGACACCTCAACTGCTGCAGCCGCTTTTCCATCATCCGGATTATTCCCGCTTTGCAGATTCAGCGGCTGCTTGGCGAACAGTCTCTGCAGCGCCTCGTCGCCGGACGGTTTGATTCCTCTCCAGCCGGATTTCGCAGTGCCGGTCCCGAAGCGGATCTCAAGTCCGAGATAGGTCTTCATGCTGCCCACCATCAGCTCTCCCAGCCGGTCTGCAGCCTGCCCTATTGCCTGCCCCCCCTCCCGCTCTGCCGATGGCAGCAGCAGTGCTGCATGGTTGCCGAACAGCCAGACGAAGCAGGTGTCCGGCCACTCCCGGCCGGACACCTCGGCAACAATGTTGGAGACAGCGAATTTGAACAGGCTCCAATCCGCCAGGGAAATACTGCGGATGCGTTCGGTCCACAGCACCTCGATGATCATCACCGTATATTTCCGTTCGTTAAGCAGCTCCGCCGGAACCGATGCTTCGGAGCTCTGGCCCCAGCCGTTCAGCTCGCCGGCCAGCCATTCCTCAAGGCATAGCTCTTCACGCCGCTCAGGTGACTGCACCTCTCCAAGATTCAGACGGTGCAGATAGGTCTCCTCCAGCTTCTCAATCGTTACCGACAATACGCTGCGGATCTGCTCCACCGTCACAGGCTTGGTCAAATAATCATCCACCCCGAGGCGGAGCGCAGTCCGGGCGTATTCGAAATCATTGTATCCGCTTAAGATCACGAACCGGCCGGCGAAATCCCCGGCTTTCAGCTGTTCGATCATCTGAATCCCGTTCATCACAGGCATATAAATATCGGTCAGGACTATATCCGGGTTCACCTCGGCAATCAGCTTGAGGCCTGCCTCGCCATCAATGGCTTCACCGGCAAATTCGGCGTCCAGCTCTTCCCAGGGAATGACTTTACGGAGTCCCCTCACGACCTGGAAATCATCGTCAATGATCACTACTTTCCACATGCTTCAATCCTCCTTTATGAGATGGTGTATGGACTATAGGCAGAAGGATGACCGCCTGTGTACCGCCATCCGGTGAGTTGCCCAGCGTGAAGCCGTAGGGTTCACCAAACAGCGCAACAATCCGTTCGCGGACATTCCGCAGCCCGTAACCGCCCTTGGCACTCCGCTTCTCCTGCCAGTTCTCCTGCAGCTGGCGGCCGTTATCTGTCACGGTAATCTGCAGCAGCCGGTTATTCTGGATACTGACCGCAATAGTTAACGATGCCTGCTGTTTACCGTGGAACCCGTGTATGAAGGCATTCTCGACAAACGGCTGCAGAATAATTTTGGGCACAAACAGGTTTCGGGCCTCATCTTCGAGCAGCACACGGTAATCCAGGCGGTCCTCCCAGCGGATCTTCTGGAACTGCAGATAGCTCTCAATATGGGCCAGCTCCTCCGACAGCGGTACAAGACTATCACTGTTTGATAGGGCGAGCCGGAAAAATTGTCCCAGATGCGCCAGCATATTGCTTATCTGCGGCTGCGAAGCCTCAATCGCCATCCAGTTGACCTGATCCAGCGAATTGTAGAGGAAATGAGGGTTGATCATCATCTGCAGCGCTTTAATCTCAGCAGCCCGCTGCCGCTCATGCTGCTCCTCCAGGCTCTCATAGAGCTCTTCAATCCGGTAGGTCAGCTTCTCATAGCCTTGGAACAGACGGCCGAATTCATTCCGGTAATCTTCAGGCAGCGAAGTCCGTTTACTTAGTGAAAAATTGCTCATTGCTTTCAGCAGCAGTCCAATCGGCTTGACGAACTGACGGGACAGGAATACAGCCAGCAGCAGAATCAGCACAATGGTGGCGATCCCGAATGCCAGAATAATTTGCGTCTGCTTCAGGCTTCCCGCCGTGATCTGACTCCAGGAGGTAATCTCTACCAGTGACCACTGGGAATCGAGCGATGAGGACCATACGAGAAATTCGTCACCGGTCCGCTTGGCGCCGTTCGTCTGAGAATCGAGATGGGTCTTGATCTGCGCCTCATTCTGCACGAAGAAGCCGGGGTCGCCTGTAGCTGTAATCAGCTTGCCCGTGGCATCAAGCAGTGCCAGGTTGGAGCGGTTGTCCTCCGTGGCAATCAGCGACTGAAAGGCCGGAACCCGGACATTGAAGATCATCACAGCAATCGACCGGTTAAAGCGGTTATGGACCTTGCGGGCAAAGCTAATCACCGAGGTATCCCCGCTGTTGGTCTTGATAATCCGCTCTCTCAGCCAGCTGTAATCGGAGTTGCGCAAATCCTCATACCAGACCTCCTGCTCCATCTGTGCAAGCGGCAGAAACTGTACAAACTCCTGCACATTATAAGTCGGCGTCATATCCGAATAGACATGGATTGACTGCAGGATCGGCATCCCGAATACATAGTTGTTCAATTGGGAGCGGATACTGGCTTGTCCCCGCACCCGGTCATACGGGGTGCCGTTCAGCATCGCTTCATACTGGTCGCTCAAATTCTGAGCAGCCGTATTGGAGCTTTGCTCAATATCCACGAGATTGGTGTTCAGCTTCTTATGCAGCTCAATGAGCAGCTTCTGCTGGTAATAGGATGTGTTGCCGGCAATTTCTCTGGACCCGCTTACATAACTGAAAAAGACAGTCACGCCGACCAGGGCTGCCACAATCAGCGCGAAGCCAAAGAAGAAAACAACATCGATGCGCAGCGTTTTAAAGGGGTTAACCCGCATGTGGAATCCTCCTGCTATATCTCATGAAACCTGTATGGTCCTAATCATAGAAAGAAAGCCGCGAACCATCGCAGCTTTAATTCCCTCTTATTAGATAATTTATAAGGCATCCTAGCCCTTCAACGCCCCCGCAGACATCCCTTCCACGAAATGCTTCTGGGCGAGGAAGAAGATCAGTACGGACGGAGTAATGGATAGAAGCGACATGGCTAGCATCTGGCCCCACGGCACTGATCCCTGTGAATCTATGAACAGCTTAAGTGCGAGATTGATCGTGTATTTTTCAACAGTATTAATATAAAGCATCTGCCCGAAGAAATCATCCCAGTTCCAGAGGAAGGCATAGATCGCCACCGTAACCAGCGCAGGCTTCACCAGCGGCAGCATAATTCTCCAGTAGATGCTGAACCAGGAGCAGCCGTCGATTTTGGCCGCCTCATCCAGCTCTTTGGGGACGGAGCGCATAAACTGGACTAACAGATAGATGAAGAACGGGCCGCCGATCCCGCCGGCGAACAGATGGGGAATGTAGAACGGCAGATAGGTGTTGATCCAGCCCCAGCCGCTGAACATGACATACTGGGGTACAATCGTAACCTGGGTTGGCAGCATCAGGGTAACCAGCATAATGGCGAACCAGAAATTGCGCAGCGGGAAATCAAGTCTGGAGAATGCAAAGGCAACCAGACTGCAGGAGATCACACTTGTGAACAGCACACCTAGTACAAGCTCAAAGGTATTGAGATAGAAGTGGGTAAAAGTAAAGTTCGGCACCGATACCCAGCCTTCGGAGAAGTTGGCCCAGTGCGGAATCTTCGGGAACAGACCCGCCGAACTCATCTCCTCATTCGTCTTCAGCGAGGCACCCAGCCACCAAAAAATCGGATACATCATAATCAGACTGACGACGAGGAGAGATACATGCGTTAATATTTTTTTGCTTGAGCGGGTAGCATCCATTATTTCTTGCCTCCTTGCGATTCATAGAACACCCAATATTTCGAAGTTCCGAACAGCACGGCCGTGAACAGTCCGATCAGCAGCAGCAGAACCCAGGCCAGCGCCGAGGCATACCCCATGTGGAACTTGGTAAAGGCTTCTTCATACAGATACATGACGTAGACAAACGTAGATTTCACCGGACCGCCGTTCGTGATGACAAATGCCTGGGTGAACATCTGGAACGTATTGATCATCGTCTGAATGGCATTGAACATAATGATCGGCGAGAGCATCGGCAGTGTGATCGAGATGAACTGGCGGAATTTGCTGGCTCCGTCCACAGACGACGCTTCGTACAGATCACCCGGGATCTGCTTCAGTCCGGCCAGGAAAATAATCATCGACGAGCCGAACTGCCAGACCATCAGCAGGATCAGCGTACCCAGTGCATACTTCGGATCCGCAATCCATGCCGGTCCCTTGATCCCGAAGATCCCCAGGAAGTCATTAATGAAGCCGTTGCGGCTGAAAATATTCTTCCAGAGAATCGATACAGCGATACTTGTCCCGATCAATGAGGGGAAATACACCATCGTCCGGTAAAAGCTGATCCCCCTGATCTTGCGGTTCAGCAGCATGGCAATCGCCAGGGCGAACATCAGCCGCAGCGGCACGGTCAGCAGCACGAAGGTAATCGTGATCCGCAGCGAAGACGGAAACACATCATCCTGGGTGAAGATTCTCGTGTAGTTGGCAAATCCGACCCACTCCGGTGCTTCCAGCAGCGAGTAATCGGTAAGCGAGTAATACAGGGACATAATCATCGGCCCCAGGGTCAGCAGGAAAAAACCTATTAACCACGGAGAGAGAAACAGATAGCCGGCGAGCGGAGATTCCCAGCGTTTGATCCGTGTTTTGCCAGGCGGAACCGTTTTCAAAGAACCCGCAGGGGCTTGCTTTGCAGCAGCATTATTCATGAATTTACTCCTATCTTCCTTCTGTATCGGAACTTTTCTTTTATTATAGATTGACAGGGGCCGGGCATGAAGGAGGGTAATGAATGCTTTTCTTTCACTATTGATCAATTCTCGCCGGACACCGGCCCACAAAAAAGCTTAAAAAAAATACTAATAAATTATAAGAGAATAGAATGCAGGCGGGGCGTGGTTTTCTCCCTTTTTCACGGGCAAATCAGGGGGTTAGAAGGACCAGTTGGTCTATTGACTTTTCAATATATGGTAGTAAAATGATTAAACGTTACTAAATATAGTGTATATAATAGAAAAGCCAATAAATCTAGTGAAATTGCCCGCCATCATTTGTCAAGTAGAAATAGCTACATGTTATAGGAGGTTAGGGACCATGTTGATTGCTTACGATTCCAAGACCGGCAACGTTAGAAGGTTCATCAATAAGCTGAAGCTTCCCGCTGTTCAAATCGAAGAGCATATGACGATCGACGAGCCTTACGTGCTTGTTACATACACCACCGGATTTGGACAGATTCCAGAGAAGGTAGCTTCTTTCTTAGAGAAGAACCATTCCAGGCTCAAAGGCATCGCCGCGAGCGGCAACAAAAACTGGGGTGAGCTATACGCGCACAGCGCAGATTTAATTGCACAGCGTTACAACGTACCGGTGGTCGGCAAGTTTGAGTTGTCGGGAACATTTGGTGATGTACAGCGCATAAAACAGGAGGTGGACCGGGTTGCGGCATATTGAACTGAACAACATGTTGATGAAGAGAGACGAAAGCGGCTTTTTCCAATTGGATAAGGACCAGGAGGCAGTAGCCGAGTTCATGCGGGATGTGGAGCGGCGCAGCCTGACCTTCACAACTACCAAAGCGAAGATCGATTATATGATTGCCAATGATTACTACGAGGACCTGTATGACCGTTATTCCGCAGCTGAGATGGAGGACGTCTACCGGATTGCCCACGAATATAACTTCCAGTTCCCTTCCTATATGGCGGCTTCCAAGTTCTACACAGACTATGCCGTCAAAAGCAATGACCGTAAGCAATACCTTGAGCATTACCCGGACCGCGTAGCTGTGGTGGCCCTGCATCTGGGACGCGGCAACGTGGAGACAGCCCGCACGCTGGCCCGCTCGATGATGGAGCAGCGCCTGCAGCCGGCTACCCCGACCTTCCTCAATGCCGGCAAGAGCCGCCGTGGTGAGATGGTCTCCTGCTTCCTGCTGGAAATGGACGACTCGCTCAATTCGATCAACTATGTACTGAACACCTGCATGCAGCTGTCCAAGATCGGCGGCGGTGTGGCGGTCAATCTGTCCAAGCTGCGCTCGCGCGGCGAGACGATTAAGGGCGTCGAGGATGCTGCCAAGGGCATCATGCCTGTCCTGAAGCTCATGGAAGACGGCTTCTCCTACGCGGACCAGATGGGTCAGCGCAAGGGTTCGGGCGCGGCTTATTATAATATTTTCGGCTGGGATGTTCTCGAATTCCTGGACAGCAAAAAAATCAACGCCGACGAACGGACACGCCTGAAGACGTTGTCTATCGGCCTGATCGTGCCTAACCGCTTCTACAAGCTGGCGCAGGATAATCAGCCGCTGCATGTATTCGCTCCTTATACTGTATTCCAGGCGTATGGAACGCATCTGGATGATATGGATCTGGACGTGATGTACGATACCCTGCTCGCCGATTCGCGCGTGAAGAAGAAGGTTGCCATGAGCGCACGCGACATGCTGACCAAAATCGCCATGATCCAGCTCGAATCGGGCTATCCGTATATTATGAACAAGAGCAATGCCAATAACGCCCACGCCTTGCGTAATGTGGGACAGATCAAGATGTCGAACCTGTGCACCGAGATTTTCCAATTGCAGGAGACTTCCGAGATTAACAACTATGGAGAGCAGGACGCGATCCGCCGTGATATCAGCTGCAACCTGGCTTCCCTCAACATTGTGAATGTGATGGAGCATGGCAAGATTCGTGAATCCGTTCATGAAGGCATGCTCGCACTGACTGCAGTCAGCGATATGACTACGGTCTCCAATGCTCCTGGCGTGGCCAAAGCGAATAAAGAGATGCACTCCGTCGGCCTGGGTGTGATGAATCTGCACGGTTACTTTGCCAAGAACAAGATTGCTTATGAGAGTGAGCAGGCCCGCGATTTCGCCCGGACCTTCTTCATGACGATGAACTTCCATTCGATTGAAAAGAGTATGCAGATCGCAGCGGAGACTGGCGAGACCTTCCATGGCTTCGCAGAATCCGATTATGCGTCCGGCGTGTATTTCGACCGTTACCTGACCACGGACTACCGTCCGGTTACTGCAAGAGCGCAGGAGCTGTTCGAGGGCATCTATATTCCTACAACCGAGGACTGGAAGCAGCTGCGTGATGATGTGATGAAGAACGGCTTGTACCATGCCTACCGTCTGGCGATTGCGCCGACTGCGAGCATCTCTTACATCCAGAATGCCACGTCCAGTGTAATGCCGATTGTAGAACAGATCGAGACACGCACGTATGCCAACTCGACCACCTACTATCCGATGCCTTACCTGCGTCCGGACAATGTATTCTTCTATAAATCAGCGTACCAGATGGACCAGTTCAAGGTGATTGACCTGATTGCGGAAATTCAGCCTCATATCGACCAGGGTATCTCAACGGTCCTGCATGTGAACAGTGATGTAACGACCCGTGAGCTGGCCCGTTCTTACCTGTATGCGGCACACAAAGGGCTGAAATCCCTGTACTACACCCGGACCAATAAACTGTCTGTCGAGGAATGCCTGTCCTGCTCCATCTAAGAGCGGGCACAGGTACAGAAAGGGAGAATAGATCATTATGAGTGCAATCAAAGCCGTGAACTGGAACCGTCCCGACGACGACTACTCGCTGATGTTCTGGAATCAGAATATTATGCAGTTCTGGACCGACGACGAAATTCCATTATCCGATGACAAAATGTCCTGGCTCACGCTGAGCGAGATCGAAAAGGACTCTTATATGAAGGTGCTGGGCGGACTGACCCTGCTCGATACCATCCAGGGCGGCGTAGGCATGCCGCAGATTATGGAGCATGTGGACGGCTTGCAGCGCAAGGCGGTCCTCGGCTTCATGGGGATGATGGAGCAGATCCATGCCAAGTCTTACAGCAGTATTTTTACAACACTGGCTTCGACCGAGGAGATCGACGGCATCTTCCGCTGGGTGGAGGACAATACGTTCCTGCAATTCAAGGCAGAGACCATCTCGGAATATTACAAGAAGATCGAGTCGCCCAAAGACCTCTATCTGGCAATGGCTGCCTCTGTTCTGCTGGAAAGCTACTTGTTCTACAGCGGCTTCTTCTACCCGCTCTATCTGGCCGGCCAGGGCAAAATGACCTGCAGCGGCGAGATCATCGACCTGATCCTGCGGGATGAGAGCATCCACGGCGTCTACGTCGGCGTGCTCGCCCAGGAGATCTTCGAGGAGCTGTCCGAAGACGATCAGCGCGATGTCTACCAGACGCTGGTCGGACTGCTGCGTCTGCTGCATGCCAACGAGGAGCAGTATACCGAGCAAATCTACGCCCAGATCGGGCTTGTAGATGAAGTGAAGGCCTTCCTGCGCTACAACGCCAACAAGGCGATGATGAACCTGGGGCTGGACCCGCTGTTCGCAGAGGAAGAGATCAACCCGATCGTCCAGAACGGAATCAGCACCCACACCAAGCAGCATGACTTTTTCTCCAAAAAAGGCAACGGCTACGTCCGCGCGATGAACGTGGAGCCTTTGCGGGATGAAGATTTCAGCTTCTGAAATAGAAGCTGAATCTAAGAACCTAACTTAAAGCTCAGCCGTCACTACAGAGAATATTTGGACTTCCGGCCGCTGTTAGGTTTGGATTTCCTGAATTTAACCGCTGTCCGTGGTAGAAATCCAAACCTAAAGGCGAACGCTAACGCTCCTACAGTTCCAAAATCCCCTTCCGTTCCTTCTCGCTTTTGGTTATATTCTTTTATTCAGCTTATATAGTTTTAATTAATAAGGCACCCGCCAGCTGAGAGACAAGCTGACGGGTGCTTTTTTTTGAAGCGTAGTGTTTGCCGGGGGCATACCAGAAAGAGTGATTTTATCGTAATATTCCCTAATTCAGATCCTCCCTGATCTTATACCGGACGGCAAGGATGCCGAATAATAGAATCACTGCCGCTGCAACGCCAAACGTATGCACCATGTCCGCTGGACTATTGAAATCCTTCACCCGGACTATCGTATTAATGAGCAGGTATTTCGTTAGACGAACACCATCCATTTGGGATTCCAGCGCACCCAGCACCATCCCTATAACATTCAGCGCCAGAATGAATCCCGCGCTTAAGCTGATGAGCAAGTTCTTTGCGATCATGGCAATACAGAGGATAAGCATCGCGAACGCCCAGTGCAGCAGGAATTGGCTGATCAGCAGCTTGATGATAGTGGCAAGGTCCCCCATGTCCGTATGCTCAAAAAACAGCTTTCTCCCGATCCAATCCGCAATCAGCATCGTCAGGAACAGCATCGCTACAAAAAGGGCGAGAATCACTATTTTCGAGAGTACCGAGTAGATTCTTGCTTTTCTCATTGAAATATAGTTTTTATGGAAGCCTGAGTTAAATTCGCTCATATAGAAATAGATCGTGAAGACTGCAATATAGATCAGCATCCATGAAGGCGGCTGTGAGATCGTATATTGGATGAATTCGCTCTCGGTTAAAGTGCTGACCGGAATACCGCCTTCCAGGGGCTGCTCGTATTGCTTCATCATATAAATACCGAAGATTTGAAATGCGCAGAACAACAGCAGCAGCAGATACATCATTCTATTTCTCCTGAAGCGGTACAGGTCCATTTTAAGCAGATTAATCATGGCGGTCACCTGCACTTTCCGTGAGCTCCAGGAAATATTGCTCCAGGCTCTGCTTATGCTTCGCTATGGAATCTACCATGACTCCATGTTCTGCCAGCACCTTGACGATCTGCCGGATATGAACATTCTCGTCGTATACATATATCGTCCGGCTGTCAACCACCTTATATTTCGTGATCTTCAGCTCACGCTCCAGCACTGGAAGGGCCATCCTGGCCTCCTCTACGCCAATTTCGATCCGTTCCTCGCAGCGCTGCTGCAACTCTTCCCTGGAGATCACCTGGACGAATTCTCCCTGATGGATAATGGCATACTTGGTTGCTATCTTGGATAATTCCTCAAGAATATGGCTGGAGATGAGGATCGTTAATCCAGTCTGGTTCAGCTCTACAATCAGTTGTCTGATCTCGGCAATGCCTTGGGGATCAAGTCCGTTAATCGGCTCATCCAGGATCAGCACATCGGGGCTGCCTAGCAAAGCAACCGCTATCCCCAGCCGCTGCTTCATGCCCATGGAGAAGCTTTTGACTTTGGAGGTATTCTTACTGTCCAGTCCCACCAGCTTCAGCAATCTCTCTATAGCCCCGTTCCTGTCCTTGAGGCCATAGGCAATGGCAAGCAGATTCAGATTCTCATAGGCCGAATAATTGGGGTAGAGTCCGGGATTCTCAATCAGCACACCCATCCGCTCGAAAAAAGACTGCTCCCCGGCTGCAGCGCGGTTGAAAAAATGCAGCTCTCCCGAGGTCGGATACACGAGTCCGCCGATCATTTTGAGCAGGGTTGATTTGCCCGCCCCGTTCCTTCCGATGATCCCGACAATTTCCCCCCGGTATATTTTGAGATTGGCATTCCGTACCGCCGCTTTCGATTTGTACCTCTTAGTAAGCCCGCATAGTTCAATAATGCAATCAGTCATGGCTGCCACCTCCTTACCCTTAAGTTAACAGGATCAAGACTAAGATATCGCCAATAAAAGGTTAAGAAAGTTCAAAGCTCATCATTTACTGAGCCTGAAGCCGATGCCCCAGATCGTATCGATATAGGCTTCATTGTCATGCGTTTTGATTTTATTGCGGATATTGCTGATATGTACCGTTATCGTTTTGTCCTCGCCAAGGTAAATTTCCTCCCAGGCCAGCTCATAGAGATCCTGCTTCGTGAACACCCGGGTAGGATTCCTGACCAGCAGTTCAACAATTCTGTACTCCTGCCGGGTCAGATTTAGCGCCGTTCCATGAATTTGAACACTGTAGGTAGTGGTGTCCAGCACCAGATTCTTGTGTCTGAATTCGTTCACCGGCTCGCCGGCAGCTGTCCGCTGAATATGGACATGGATGCGGGCGACCAGCTCCTCCAGTTCAAAGGGCTTGGTTACATAATCGTCAGCGCCCAGCGTGAACAGGTTCAGCTTATGATCCAGTTGGTCCTTGGCCGAGAGGATAATCACCGGAACTCCTGACTTCAGCTCCTTACGCAAGCTGTGCATAAACGCCTCCCCCGACAGCCCGGGCAGCATCAGATCGAGTACAACCAGGTGGTAATCACGCTCCGCCAGATTCAGCATCCCTTCACTGCCCGAATACGCCCGGGTGCACAGAAATCCTGCGGCGGTAAGTCCATCATGAATGATTCCGTTAATATGCTCATCGTCCTCGACGATTAGAATTCTCCTGCTGATCCCGTTAACGTTAGCGCTCATTTGCCTGCCCCTTCGCTGTTTTCTTGAATGCTGTGCTAATGCTGAAGGTGTCACTTATACACTCGGCCTCAGCGTGTCCGTTCATTTTCCCGGTCAGCGCGCTCACAATTGAAAGTCCAAGCCCGGAGGAATGAAGGGTACGCGAAGGATCTTCTTTATAAAAGCGGGTAAACACCTTCTCGGTATCCACTTTGCTGCCTGCCTTGAGCCGGTTAGTGAAGCGTATACATAGAGTATCCTGCCTATCTTCAACTCCCACTGACAGCGGGCCGTCTCCATGTATGAAATAGTTGCCGATAATATTGGCAAATACCCGCTCTACAGCATTCATATCCCCGCTCACCATAACAGGCCTCTCCGGCAGCTGAAGCTCAGGCTCATACCCGCACCGGGCGAAGTCCTCAATGAAGGTGAACAGGTTCCGCTTCAGCACCCCTATAACGTCAACAGGCCGCAGCTCAAAGATATATTCGGGATTCTGCAGCTTGGTATATAAGAACAGCTCGTCCACCAGCTTGATGATCTGCTGTATTCTAGACTGGGCAAGCCTTACATAATGGCTCTGGTCCTGCTCCGCCTCCGCCCGCAGCGCTAATTGGAGATAACCGTCCAGGGAAGTGAGAGGGGTCCGGATATCATGGGACAGACTGATAATCGTGGAGTTCATCTCCTGATTCTTCCGGCTGAACTGCTCGTCAAGCGCTCTCTGCCGGCTTAGCAGGAGGTTGCATTCACGAACGAGATGATTGATTTCCTTTGGCTTCAATTGCGTAGCTATAAACTTAAGAGACTGATGCTCCATAATAAAAGACAGCTGATTGCCAATCTGGCGAATCTGGCTTTTGTAGTTGAGCAAGTAGACAGTTTGCACTGTCAGCAGCAGTAGAAGTCCTGTCAGAATAAATATAATAAGATCACTCCCTCTCTTATGATCTTATTATATACGAATAAGGATTCTCAGTTTAGGCGATGGTTGAGTTTGTGACGTATTGTGATGGCTTCCTTATGCACTTTAAGCTGAATCTCGCCATGCTGGTCGGTCCGGTATACCTCTGTATTTTCGTCTTTTAGCCGGTCTAGTACATCGCCATTTGGATGCCCGTAGAGGTTGTTCACACCCGCAGAGATTACCGCCGCTGCCGGATGCCAGAAGGTCAGCCAGTCTGCGCTGGTGGCGGTTTTGCTGCCGTGGTGGGCGACTTTGAGGATGTCGATGGGCTTACCTGCCTGTATTCCGGCCTGCTGTGCGGATTGCAATATCGCTTCCTCCGCTGCCTGGTCCATATCGCCTGCGAAAAGAAAGCTGCGGCCGTTCATCTCCAGCCGAAACACGACCGATTCGTGGTTCTGATCCTCCACCTCGTTTAGCAGAGTCTGCCCGTCCGCAGGCGGCTCCGGCCAGAGAAAATGCAGCTGCGCCGCCTCATCCGGAGCCAGGACCATGCCCTTCTGTACCGGATACAGCCGGACTCCTGCGGCAAGCGCTGTAGTCATCAGCTCGGTGTACGGCTCCGTATCCGCCAGCGTGCCGTTGAACAGCAGAGCAGACACTGGCATACCCTCGAGCACCGCCTGCAGCCCTCCGGCATGGTCCTGATCGCCATGCGTCAGGATCACCGCATCCAGCCGGTGGATGCCCCGCTGCTTCAGCAGCGGCAGCAGCGTCTTGGCTCCGACCTCGAACGGGCTGCGGCGGATTCGCCATGCTTCCTTCTTCCCGAAACTCACCGTTCCGCCGCCGTCCACCAGAATATGGGCTCCGCCCGGCGTGGTAATCAGGATGCTGTCTCCCTGCCCCACATCCAGGTAGCTGATCGCTCCCGTCCCGTTCAGGTCTTCTGCGTAGTAGCCTTTGTAGAGCAGAAGAGCTAAACCTGCGGCGCACAACATAGCGGCGAGACTGCTCCAGCGCGTAGCGTCTGAATGCGGAAATGCCTGGAGGGCCAGCGCGGCTCTTCTGCTGCTCGCAGCTGCCGCTGGCTCCGCCTTGCTGCTGGTATTGCCGGCCTTACCACGGCTCTTTCCCGGCAGCTCCAGCTCGGTCAGCGGCCGGGTCTCATCCTCCATATACTGTGGAGCAAGCGTAATCTCCGTCCGTCTCTTCAACGCATACAACACACCGTAAAGTAGCCCGTAGTATAGGCAAATCCACAGTAATGAAGGTGAAGCCCAGATAAGCACACCTGCCGTAAACCCGTTTACCCACTCTACCGCCGCAAACGTAGCATTATTCAGCAGCTCTGCAAGCTGCACAGTTAAGAGGGCTGCAGTATTCCAGAACCGTCCAAGCAGCAGCGCCAGCGTACCAAGCGGCAGCACCAGGAACGTGATGAAAGGAACGAGCAGCAGATTGGCGGCAAAGGACAGCAGCGAAAATTGGTTAAAATAATATATCGTTAGCGGGAAAGAGACCAATTGCGCAATGAAGGTTACCGAGAGGGCGCTGCCCAGCCAGTTAGATAAACATCTGAACAATGGCGCGGCCAGCGGCGTATACACCATGAGACCTGCTGTCACCAGAAAGGACAGCTGAAAGCTGACGCTGAGCAGCAGATACGGGTTCCAGACCAGCATCATCAGCGCCGCAGCGGCCAGAATGTTCATTCCATCCTTAAGGATACTGAGCCTTGCGGCAAGCAGAGCAATCATGCTCATTATCCCGGCGCGAACCACTGACGGTCCGGCACCGGACAGCAATACGTAGGCTGGTACAAGCAGTAATGTTACCGTGAGTGCTGTTTCTCTCGTGAAGCGGCAGCGGCGCAGAAGAAATAAGATCACCCCGACATAAACCGCAACATGCATTCCCGAGATCGCCAGAATATGAGTCAGCCCCAGCTGTGAGAATTGCTTAAAGGTCTCCGGGTCCAGATCCTCCTGGATGCCGATGACAAGTCCCTTCATATAACCGGCATGCGGCTCCTCGAATAAGCGCTCCATCTCTGCGCCGAGGGTGGCGCGCATCCTATCATTCCAGCGCAGAATGCCGGATAGCTGCCACGATGCCGGAGGGGCAATCTTTACGCTGACTGTTCCGCTCCCTTTTAACAGCCAGTGGATTTTCTTCGTGAGCAGATAAGCCCGGTAATCGAATCCGCCGAAGTTACGCGCTATCTGCGGCTGCGCCAGCTCTCCTTCAATGACTACCCGGTCTCCCCGCTGCCATAGGGCAGCTACAGCGATTTCGCTTTCTTCCTGAAGCTTGATTTGAACGGCAACCAGTTCCCCTTTTGCTTCCTCTTCTGCTCCTGTTATTGCGTCTGCCCCTACTCCTGTTTCAGCTTCTGCTTCTGCTTCAGCACCTTCAGCTGCTGCGCTTCCTCCTTTTTCTGCATCTGCTGCTGCCCCTGCCGCTACCACGACAGCTACTTTTTCTTTTGTAGCTACTTTAGCTCCCGTTTCTACATTCGCCGATGTTTCGTCCACCTGACTTCCCTGCCGCTCGAGTCCGATCCGTGACAGCTTCACCGTAAAATCAACCCGGTCCCCGTCCCGCTCCACTGGAGACGCAATAACGCCAGCGGCTGTAACGTTAGCCTCATTCAGTTCGGTTGCCGATCGCCCCAATTGCTCCGGCAGCAGGCTCACGTTACGCGCCTCACTCCACTCCCAGTACATGGCTGCCGCAGCAATTGCCAGTCCGATCACAGCAGCCGTTCTCCAGCGTATACCGCCGCTGACCGCCCAGATTGCAGGCAATAGCAGCAAGCCTGCGAGGTAGATCAGCAGACTGCGTCCGGAGAACAGACAGCCTGCCGCACTTCCGGCAATCCAGCAGATCGTGAAGCTTAAGAGCGGCCTTCTGTTCATCAGCATCTCTCCTTTAATCATGGACCTATTCTCTTCTTCCCGTCAAAATGGAACTACTCTTTTCCTGTTTCGCTGCCGCAGCAACGACAAAGAACCCCTGCAAACGCAAACACATGCGTAAGCAGAGGTTCTTCTCCTGAAGATCTGAAGCTATCCATAACACTAACCTGTCCATATTCTGTGTGGTGACGCAAGTCCTCCGGTATGCTTCCGGTTATTCCGATACCGAGATCATCGTTTCCTTCGGCGGCTCATAGTTCTCCAATTGGCGGAACACAATTCCTTTGGAGGACAGCATGGCCTCAACCTTCTCCATATCCTTGCGGTACGGACGCAGATAGACAATCTCTACAATCCCGCTGTTGGCTAACATATTGGCACAGGTCCAGCAAGGTTCATCCGTGACGTAGACGGTACTGCCTTCCCGGTCACTCCGGTCTGTGAACAGCAGCAGATTCTGCTCAGCATGGATCGTACGGATACAGCGCTGCTTCTTCACCATGGTCTCTACGCCGTCAATGATCTCCCGCTCATATTGCTCGGAGACCATACAGCCTGCTTCCGAGCAGTCCGGAACACCCATCGGTGCGCCGTTATAGGCGGTGCCCAGCAGCTTCTTGCCCTGCACCAGCACAGCGCCGACATGGCGGCGGGGACAGCGCGAACGGGTGGAGACCATGCAGGCAATATCCATGAAGTATGTATCCCAGTTCTTGCGGTAAGCCACAGTCATCAGCAATCTCCACTTCCTCTTAGATAGTTGTTCATTATTGTAACATAATGCAGCATTCTTTCACTATACAGCTTGTCCTAACACTAGCCTGCCAACCGTTCTCATTACAGCATCATGCTGCGTAAACCGCAATTGCTGATAGAAACGTCGATTCTGGCGTTAAGCTCAGTTTCCGGCAGGCTCAAGCTTGACCTGTTACTGTTACTATTCCTTTTCAGTTTCTGGACTTAACTGTATTCTGTACAACTAAAAAGACTGAAATTCTGATAAAAAGCAGTTTAATTGCACTTCGTACACTTATATCACGATCTACTGAGCTAAAATCGCCACACAACGTATTTTAGTTGTACGAAGTGCAACTAACTTTAAGAAATTAGTAGTTTTACAGTTTTTAGTTGTACCAAATACACTTATCCTGACTGGCGGAGCATACGGTTGGGCATGGCAGGTAGACTCGGCTCCATCAGACAACTTTGTGTAACAACAACCCGGTAATTCCCTGTCAATTGTAGTGTATACACGCTTCAATATGAATGCTGTTGCCCGTTCGAATCATCCAGCGGGTCCCTGGACTCAAAATGCCACCAGCGGCTTCAACTGCTCCAGCAGCTTCGGCCCGATCCCCTTCACCTTGCCCAGATCGGCCAGGCTGCGGAACGCTCCCTTGCTGCTGCGGTACTCGATAATCGCCTGCGCCTTCTTCTCCCCGATGCCCGGCAGGTCCATCAGGGCTGCGGTATCGGCAATGTTCACGTTGACCCTGCCATCAGCAGCCACTGCTGGAGCTGCGGCACCTGCGGCACCTGCCGCTCCAGCGCTCCCAACTGCACCAACTGTCCCGCCACCTGCAGCGCCGCTGCCCGCCGATCCAATCACTGCACCTCCAGTTACTTCACCACCGCTAACGGCTCCACTTCCCGCTACCCCAGCCGTTCCACTTACGGCGCCATTTCCTGCTACTCCAGCCGTCCCTCCATTTACACCGCCCTCGTTTCCGGCTACTCCTGCCATCCCACCGCTTACGCCGCCACTTCCCACTGCTCCAGCAGTCCCGCCATTAGCGGTCCCACTCCCAGCTGCTCCTGCGTTCCCGCCACCAACCGCCGCTCCGGCTTTACCGTTCGCATTCCCGTCATCCCCACCTGCCACTGCCCCACCTGCCGCTGCCCCGGCTGTCCCCGCCGGAGCAGCAATCCCGGTGCCATTAACCACTCCGGCCTTATCGCTTACAGCACTGCCCTCACCTCCGGCCTTATCACTTACAGAGCCGCCCTTACCTCCGGCCTCACTTACAGCACCGCCCTCACCTCCGGGCGCTGCCAGCGCCTTACTACTCCCGGCACCGCTGCCACCAACAGCCGCTGCCCCTTCAGCACCGCCGCTATCCTCTTCACCACTCTCCCCTGCCGTTCCCGCGCCGCCATCCGCCACCCCCAGCGCCTGCGCCATCCCGGCGTTCAGGGTCTCCCACCCGGCGATGCCGTTCTCTGCCCTGTGGTCTGCAGCCCAGACTAGGCCGCCGCCCAACAGGGCAGCGGCGATGGCGCAGCCGATCATTCTTTTGCCCATGAAGCTGTCCTCCTTCAGTAAACTGGAATTTTATTCAAAAACAAGCTTAAAACCTGTCATTTGTCCAAGACTGCCGTGCATACATTGAACGAAGAGTATTCCTGTAAGCCCAGAACCCAGCAACATTAGAAAGGAGGTAACCACAGGATGAAAGTGGGATTTATCGGAACAGGCAGCATGGGCGGTCTGCTCATCGACACCTTTCTTCGTTCGGGAGCCCTTGATCCGTGTGATGTGCTGGCCAGCAACCGCAGCCCGGGCAAGCTGAGGGAGCTGAAGAAGCTTCATCCCGGAATCACTGTATGCTCGGGCAACATCGAAGCCGCGTCCGAGAGCGATATCGTGTTTCTGTGTGTCAAACCTTTGCAGTTCAAAATGTTAAGCGATGAGATTGCCCCTTACCTGCGCAGCGAGCAGATTGTCGTATCCATTACTAGTCCAGTTCAGCTGTACCATCTTGAATCCGTACTGCCCTCCAAAATTGCCAAGATTATTCCCAGCATCACCCATTCCGTCAAAAGCGGGACTTCTCTGTGCATCTTCGGAAGCAGATTAAATAAAAAAGACAGGCTGGTCCTGCTCCGGCTATTCTCATGTATTGGTGTTCCTGCGGAAATCCCGGAGAGTCATACGCGGATTGCCTCTGATTTCTCCAGCTGCGGCCCGGCGTTCATCAGCTATTTCCTGGAACGGTGGATCGAAGCGGCTGTAGAAGCAACCGGCATTGATGAGGCCTTGGTCAGCCGTCTGGCCGGTGAAATGCTGCTTGGTACAGGCAAGCTGCTGACAGAAGGCTCCTTCACCCCGCAGGGGCTGCAGGAACGGGTTGCCGTCCGCGGAGGCATTACAGCGGAAGCGCTGAACCACCTGCGCACGAGTCTGGAAGGGGTATTCGAACGCCTGATCACCACTACGCATGACAAATACGATGAAGATGTGGAAAAGCTCGACGAGCTGTTCGGGCGCAGCAGCATCGTCCAGAGCCCACTTGACCGCTAAGGCAGCTGCGGCGATAGCCTTCTGCCAACGTCCATTGCCATAGCTTATTGCAAGGGCTGTATGCCTTGCCATCGTCCTTCTCCTCTTGCCATGCCGCCTTAAGCTACGCTCTGCCGCTCCGTTCTCCGCTTCCGGTGCACTGCCGGAAACCAATAAAACCCGCAGCACGGAGTCATCCGTTGCTGCGGGCAATGTTGCGTTCTTCGCTTAACCCACTACTATATTTACCAGCTTGCCGGGAACGGCAATAATTTTACGTACGGTTTTGCCTTCGACGGCTGCCTTCACGTTCGGCAGGGCCAGTGCATGGTTCTGCATATCTTCCTGACCCATATCCATAGGGATCAGTGCGCGCTGAACGATTTTACCGTTAACCTGCACGACGATTTCCACTTCCGCATCTACGGTCCAGGCTTCATCATAAGCCGGCCATGCGACATAGCTGATGCTTCCTTCGTGACCCAGCAGCTGCCACAGCTCTTCGGCAATATGCGGTGCCAGCGGCGACAGCATCTGGACGAACTGTTCTGCCGCTTCTGTGGACAGGCTCTCCTGCTTGTAAGCGTCGTTGATGAAAATCATCAGTTGGCTGATTGCCGTATTGAACCGCAGATGTTCAAAGTCTTCGGTTACCTTCTTCAGCGTCTTATGCCAGGTCCGTTTGAATTCATCGGTACCGCCATCTGCCGAGATCTTAGCGCTGATGCTGCCGTCTTCGTTCACGAACAGGCGCCATACGCGGGAGAGGAAGCGGTGGATGCCTTCCACGCCTTTTTCGTTCCAAGGCTTGGTAGCTTCCAGCGGCCCCATGAACATTTCGTAGACGCGCAGTGTATCTGCGCCGTACGCTTCCACGATCTCATCCGGGTTGATGACGTTGCCGCGGGATTTACTCATCTTCTCATTGTTGTTCCCCAGGATCATCCCCTGGTTCACCAGCTTGTGGAACGGTTCCTTCGTATCGACTACGCCGATATCATAGAGAACCTTGTGCCAGAAGCGGGCATACAGCAGGTGGAGCACCGCATGCTCGGCTCCGCCGATGTACAGGTCAACCGGCAGCCATTCCTTCTGCTTCTCCGGTGAACACAGCTCCTGATCATTATGCGGATCGATATAACGCAGGTAGTACCAGCAGCTGCCGGCCCATTGCGGCATGGTGTTGGTCTCACGGCGGGCTTTCATGCCGGTCTCCGGATCGATCGTTTCAACCCACTCAGTTACATTCGCCAGCGGGGATTCTCCTGTGCCCGAAGGCTTAATGGCATCCACATCCGGCAGTACCAGCGGCAGCTGATCCACAGGAACGGTCTTCATTGTACCGTCTTCCAGATGCAGAATCGGAATCGGCTCCCCCCAGTAACGCTGGCGGCTGAACAGCCAGTCGCGCAGGCGGTAGGTTACTTTGCCCTTGCCGCTGCCCTTCTCTTCCAGCCAGGCAATCATTTTGGCGATAGCTTCAGTATTCGACAGGCCATCGAGGAATCCGGAATTTACGTGCGGGCCGTCGCCGGAATAAGCCTCTTCTTCGACGTTGCCGCCTTGCACTACTTCAATAATATTCAAGCCGAACTGCTTGGCGAACTCCCAGTCACGGGTATCATGGCCCGGAACAGCCATAATCGCTCCGGTTCCGTAGCCGGCCAGCACGTAGTCGGCAATCCAGATCGGCACCTGTGCGCCGTTCACCGGATTAATCGCATAAGCGCCGGTGAAGACACCGCTTTTCTCCTTGGCCAGATCGGTACGCTCCAGATCACTCTTGCGCGAAGCCTTGTCGCGGTAGTCTGCAACGGCAGCCTTCTGCTCTTCTGTTGTAATCACATCAACCAGCTTATGCTCCGGTGCCACAACGCAATAGCTTGCTCCGAACAGGGTATCCGGACGGGTGGTGAACACTTCAAGCGTAGCCTCATGCCCTTCAATGGCAAAAGTCACCTCAGCGCCGGTCGATTTGCCGATCCAGTTGCGCTGCATATCCTTAATGCTCTCTTCCCAGTCCAGCTCATCCAGATCCTCGAGCAGACGGTCTGCGTATTCGGTAATTCTCAGAATCCACTGGCGCATCGGTCTGCGGACCACGGGATGGCCTCCGCGCTCGCTTTTGCCGTCGATCACTTCTTCATTCGCCAGGACGGTACCCAGCGCTTCACACCAGTTCACGGAAACCTCAGCTACATAAGCCAGACCGCGGTTGTACAGCTGGATAAAAATCCACTGCGTCCATTTGTAGTAACCCGGATCAGTTGTGCTAATCTCGCGGTCCCAGTCGTAGGAGAAGCCCAGCGACTTGATCTGGCGGCGGAAATTATCAATGTTCTTGAAGGTAATGTCACGCGGATGCTGTCCGGTATCCATCGCATACTGCTCAGCCGGCAGTCCGAAAGCGTCCCAGCCCATCGGGTGCAGCACGTTGTAGCCGCGCATCCGTTTGAATCGGGAAACAATATCAGTAGCGGTGTAGCCTTCAGGATGGCCTACGTGCAGCCCTGCGCCGGAAGGATACGGGAACATATCCAGGGCGTAGAACTTCGGTTTGCCTGCTTCTTCACTTGTTTTGAATGTCTTGTTCTCGTCCCAGAATTTCTGCCATTTCGGCTCGATGGTCTGGGCACGGTAGCCGGTGTGGGCTTGGGTAAATGTGTTGTCGCTCATCTTATGCTCCTCCTTGGAGTGTTGCTGTCTTAGGTAAGGCTAATGTTATAAAAAGAAATACTGTAAATAAGGGTCACTGCAGAAAGTTTTGGGCTTCCGCCCGCTGTTATATTCGGATTTCCTGATTAGAACCGCTCATCGCGGTAGAAATCCGAATCTAAAGGCGGCCACTAACGTTGCTACAGCTCCAAAATTTCTATCCGTTCCTTTATCTTTACATAAGTTCTGTTAAACCAATCCGCTGGCCCTGGCGGAACAGCAAAGTCCAAGAACCCGCAATGATTCGCTGGGCCGGAAGGGCTGAAAAGCCAAACCCGCCGTTGATTCGCCGGGTTGGCAGGAACCCGCCCAAGCTTCGCCGGGCCGGCAGAATCCGCAAAGCCCAGGCCCCGCTTCGGATCGCGGAACTGCTGGAATATCCTTGACCGTGCGGCGCCGCTGGAACCATCCCAGGTTTCTCCCGCTCCGCCGGGCGAACCGCAAAAAAACCTCCCATCCCTAGCGTATTATCGCTAGGGACGAGAGGTTTGAATTCCCGTGGTACCACCCTAGTTAGCGGCGGACATTCTTTGTCCGGCACTCACTTTGACACCCTTTAGCGGGGGTGAGGCGACGACGGTTCACACGCCGGTCTCCTTATTAATGAAGCTTAAGGAACCTGCGGCTCGCGCCGTTACTCCGAGGTGAGTTCACTGCGGTCCGTTAACCGGCTCGCACCTGAGGTGCCGGCTCTCTGCAATAACGGTCTCACGAATTAATACTCCTCTTCATCGCACTGCTATGTGTACTGCTTCTTATTCGTAATATTCACCACATTATAACCAAAAGATACATGTACCGTCAATGATTTAGCAATATCCCTGCTTTTATGCCGGCTTTCTGCGGATATAATAGGCGATGATATGCTGAATGACCACTTTACCGGCTGCGAAGAACGGCACCGCCAGAATCAGTCCGATCATTCCGGCGATCTCCCCGCCGACCAGCAGCGCGAAGATAATCAGCAGCGGATGCAGATGAAGCTTCCGTCCGACCACCTGCGGCGAAATGACGTTGCTCTCCAGCATTTGGCATAGTGTATTCACCACAGCTACCATTAGTACCAGGCGCCACGAGAGGGTTGAAGCCATTACAATGGCCGGAGCCGCACCCAGAAACGGACCCATATAAGGCACAATGTTAAAGACCGCTACCACGCAGGCGAAGAGCAGCGCATAAGGCATACCGATAATCATATAGCCGATATAGGCCAGCACGCCGATGATGATGCAGACAAGAAACTGCCCGCGGATATAATTGCCGAGTGCCTCATCAATATCCTTCAGCAGGGTGACAATCGACTTGCGGCGGGAACGGGGCAGGCAGGATACAACGGTCCGTTCGAACACATCGAAGTCCTTGAGAATGTAGAACACCAGAAAAGGCACAATGAATGCATTGAACAGGATACCGATCGTCGACGCAATATTATTAAGGAAATGGGAGATACCTTCGGCCAGGCGGTTTTCCAGCTGATAGAACCAGTTATTCATCCCCGTCTCCACGCCGGGCGGAATCAGTCTGGAGTTCATGTTCCGCATCAGACCCTGCGCATGCAGTGTCATTTCGGGCAGATGCTCGTTAAGCTCCTCAAGCTGCTCGATGAACATGGGGATCAGGTTGATCAGAATTACCGCGAGTGAGGTGAGAAATACGGCATAGATCAGCAGGACGGCCACGCTGCGCGGCATTTTTCTCCTGGAGAGCATGGAAACCACGGGATTCAGCACATATGAGATGATCATTGCCGCCAGGAACGGGGCGAGGATCGCTTTTAGAAACAGGAATATTCCCTCCAGCATTGGGCGGAGCAGCCAGACGAAATAAAGAATGATCAGGGAGAGCAGCACGCCGATCATCAAGCGGAACCATTTACTTTGGGACCATTGCTCCATAATACCCCTCCTGAACATGTACAGCCTCTAACAGTCATGCAATATTAGTATGTGTGAGAGGGTAATGAAATACTCTTGCCTGCAAAAAATTGGTTTTTTGTTATTTGGGTTGGAAAGTTGGTATAGTGGCCGGCATCAAGGTCCGCTAAAATCATATTGTAAAACGCTTTCATTCCGAGGAGGGGTACTTTTATTATGAAAAGGTTAAAACGATTATGCGGTGCAGGCATGCTGTTGCTGCTTGCCGGATTACTCACTGGAGCTCCGTCTGTTTCGGCAGCCACCGTCTTTGATGAGCCTCTGACCTACTTCAATTCCGCAACCTGGCAAAAAGCCGACGGCTATTCCAATGGCGGGATGTTCAACTGCACCTGGCGCGCTAACAATATCTCATTTACAAGCGGCGGACAGCTTCGTCTGGCACTGACCAGTCCCAGCAATAATAAATTTGACGGTGCAGAAATGCGGTCTGTCTACAAGTACGGCTACGGTAAATATGAAGTCAGCATCCCGGAAGCTGAATCCCTGACAGCAGCATACCGGCAATCAGCAACTTGGATATTCCTCTACGGTACATTTCAATATTCCCCCTTATGCAGAACCTTGCAGAATCCGGCGTTGCCGCCAGTCGATTTCAGTATAGAGCCCGTATCCCGGAGGCGACATACCAATTCGTTAGCACATATAACAAAGATGCAACTTCCGCATTTATAGGAGAAGTTATCCTGTAAACAGACGCTGTCCAGGGTCCACACACAACAAAAACCAGCCGATCCTGATCCAGGATTGGCTGGTTTTTGTGTTGTAGAAGATTGAAGACCCGTTTCGTGGAACACCCACCGCAGGCTTGTGGATCTCCTGCTTAAGAGCAAACAAGGCTGACCCAGGCATCCATTCGATGCTTTGAGGTCAGCCCCACGGCGAATCTATGTAACTTTATCCGGGAATGAATCAGGCTAATGATCAGGAGGATGCATGGATCTGCGGGAAATCCTGTGCAACATCTTCACCCGAGAACAGATCGTCAAGCGAACTGAGCGTGCCATCTTCTTCAACCTGATAAACCGACATTTTCTCGCCGTTGACCGTTAGTTCGATGAAACAGCCCCAGCAATAGAACTGGTGGGAACCGATCTTGCCGATATCCTTGGAGTTGCAGTTTGGACACTTCATATAATACATTCCACCTATCCGTTAACAATATTAATGGCTTTTTGAAGCCGTTCTTCGCTCATCGCAGGAACCAGTACCGAATTCTCCCCGATAGACATTCCTTCAGAACAAGGCAGCCATTTGCGGCCTTCGATCAAATCAGTTACAAGCCCGTCACTGATTTCCAGCGCTACTATTGTGTTTCCCATCTTTTGGTCAAAATAAACATCCGATATTCGTCCAAGTATCGTTCCGGATGCTGTAAGCACCTGCAAATCCTTCAACTTGTTCTTTCCCAAGAGGAAAGTATAGGGTATATGGTCAGCGTCGGTCTTAATAATCGACTCTTTATTGCGGATCATGACAGCATCTTCGCCATAAGCGACAATATCATCCCATGCCACAACTTTCACATGACTGGAGAAAAAAGTTTTGCTTTCCAGTTCAATACCCGTAATGTTCCAGTTTGAATCCAGTCCAATATCGATTATTTCACCGACTTCAGTACCTTCTTCAACTTCATATACGGTGAGGCCAATCATATCTTGAAGTTTCATGGCGTCCAAAGTCCCCTCACCTTAAATAGTACTTACGAGTTCCCTGAGGCTAGAAACCTTCCAAACGGATGCCAGACCGCAAAAATGCCTAGTCTTTAGTACGCAGCCGGTTTAAGATGGTTCCAACTTTTTGGGCAACAAACTGCATTTCTTCATTAGTATTACCCAAACCTGTACTAAAGCGAATCGCCGAGTTCAAAAGTTCTTCCGGAAGCTTCATCGCCTGCAGGACATGCGAGATTTCCAGAGAGCCCGAGGTGCAGGCTGAACCGCTGGCGGCCGCAATCCGCTCCATATCGAGATTCATCAGCAGCACATCTGTCTTCGCACCCGGGAAGCTTACATTCAGAATTCCGGGCACCGTCTGCTGTTCATTTCCGTTAATTACATATCCGCCGGCTCCGGCATGCTTGTCCAGCTCCTGCAGCAGTGTGCTCCGCAGCCTGACCGCCTGCTCATGATGCTCCGCAAGCCCGCCTACAGCCAGCTCTACTGCTGTGGCGAAGCCGGCTGTACTGGCCAGGCTCTCCGTACCCGCGCGTCTGCCGCGCTCTTGAAGTCCGCCATGCTGCCTTGGCTGCAGAGGCGCGCCCCGCCGGACATACAATCCGCCAATTCCCTGCGGACCGCCAATCTTGTGGGCAGAGAAGCTCATATAGTCGACAGGCAGCTCGCGGAGCACCATAGGCAGCGTGCCCAGGGCTTGTACAGCATCCACATGAAAAAGAATGCCCCGCCCGGCCGCCAATCTGCCAATCTCTTCTATAGGCTGTACAGTTCCCACTTCATTATTCACAAACATTACGCTAATCAATACTGTATCCTCACGCAGGGCAGACTCCACATCCTGGAGAGAGACAAGTCCTGTGGAATCTACGGGAAGATAAGTAACCTCGAAGCCTTGTTGCTCCAGTTGTCCGCATGTATGCAATACCGCATGATGTTCTACTGCTGTGGTAATGATATGTTTACCCTTATGAATAGAAGCATAGGCTGCGCCGAACAGGGCGAGGTTATCGCTCTCTGTACCGCCGCTGGTGAACACCCACTCATCAGGGGAACAGCCCAAAAAGCCCGCGATCCTATCGCGCGCTCCATTTACGATTCTTTTGGCCGACCGTCCGAACTGGTGCACACTGGACGCATTGCCATACTGGTTCAATAACATATTGTACATAACCATAGCCACCTCCGGATGAACCGGTGTTGAGGCGGCGTGGTCCAAATAGATGGGTTTCATGACGAGATTCTCCGCTTCTAGAAATTCAGGATTTTCTTACAATATAAGAATTTATATGCTTCACACGATAATTTTTCCTTCTATTTCTCGCTGAAACGGTACCGTCCTTGAGAGAACGGCAAGGCCGTTTCCACTTGCAGGACTACTCAATTATACTGCTGAACAAGCCCTTTTACCACCTGTTAATAAACACAATATTGTAACATTTGTCCATGGAGTATTACTTGGGAAAAACTGATCTCCGGCACATGCTCTCCGCTGCCCCGGCAGCCTCATTCCGCTGGCTTGGCCGGTTCGTCAGCCCCGAGTTCTTGCAACCGCGCAGCCAGCTGCTCCTCGGAGATCACTTCAATGCCGTGCATTCGCAAGAGCGCTGAGGTTACACCTTCTCCCGGCACCTTCACACCGGCAAATTCTCCGTTATAGATCATGGAACTGCCGCAGGACGGGCTGTTCTCCTTGAGCACCACCAGAGTTGCAGATAAGCTCCTTACCTGCTCTAGTGCGGCATAGGCTCCCTTTATATACATTGCAGTTACATCATTGTCTGTTCTGTCGATCACCCGGGCCTGGCCTTCCAGTACATCCCTGCCATTGCCGCCTATGATCTCAGCCGGTTCCCGGGGAGTAGAGAAGCCGCCCATCAGTTCAGGGCATATGGCAACCGCCTGCTGATTGTCCAGCAGGTGCTGGATGCCCGGATTCAGACAATCCGTGCCGTTATATCTAACCTTCATTCCGGCCAGGCAGGAACTTACGATAATCATAGCCGCCGCCCCTCCTTCACAATCCTTAAGTTTCTTCCTCTATAATGTAATGCTATCATGAGAAATATAGGCAGCATAGCACGAAGCGGCTATGCTGTAAACTGGCAGCCACTAAAGGGAGGCACGGGCAAAATGTGCGGAAGATATACGATTACCGTAACACTGGAAGAGCTGATGACCAGGTATTTCACCGGCGATCCTTCCTTCGACCATTATGCACCGAAGTTCAACGCGGCTCCGATGCAGTATATTCCGGCTGTTATTCATGATGGCAAGCGCAATAAGCTTGGCCAGCTGCGCTGGGGGCTTCTGCCTTCCTGGTCCAAGGAGGATAAGAACGCTGCGAAGCTAATCAATGCCCGCAGTGAATCGCTGCTGGAGAAAGCTTCATTTAAAGGGCTTGTATCGTCCCGCCGCTGCATCATTCCGGCAGACGGCTTCTATGATTGGCAGGTCAAGGAGAGCGGCAAGCAGCCGCTGCGCATCACCTTGCGGGACGGACAGCTCTTCTCCATGGCCGGCCTGTATGATATCTGGACTGACCCAAGCGGCCACAAAATCGCCACCTGCACCATCATCACCACAGCTGCGAACAGCCTCATGGAGGAGATTCATGACCGGATGCCGGTCATTCTGGGCAAGGACGCGGAAGCACAGTGGCTGGACCGCAGCAATCAGGATATCCCCTCCCTGATGAAGCTGCTGCAGCCTTATGATGCAAGGCAGATGCTGGCTTATCCGGTCTCGTCCGCAGTGGGCAATGTGCGTAATGACTACCGGGAGCTGATTAACAGAACCGGGGCAGATGCCGTATAGGCTGCATCACTCTATCCCGGTATTATCTGCCGGTCATCCATCTGCTGACCGGCAGTTGTTTTGACCAGATGAGGCTGTATGATTCGGAAATCCCCACCTTTGTAAGCCCTCTATCTTCGCTCCCGATCACCCACTATTTTCCATCCAATGCCCCATCAATCTGGTGTTTAATTCCTATTTATCCCGGGTATTAACTAAAGCTCATAATTCATTCGTTATTATATCCATTCATTATTGATCCCAGGAGGAATAGACATGGCTATCAGCAGACATGCACTGACATCAACAACAGCACCAGGCACCTCCATTGAGCTTGAGTGCCTCTATCATTCTCCGCAGGGCAAATGGGCCTATGCTTATAACAGCACTACCTTTCACCTGCGTCTACGCAGCAAAAAGAACAATGTGAAACGGGTATTTGCGCTAACGGGCGATAAATACGATTGGGAGCATCATCATCAGGAGCTGGAAATGCTCAAGGTGGGTGCAGATGCCTATTTCGATTACTGGGAAGCCGAGGTAACGCCCGAACACAAACGTTTCTCCTACGGCTTCCGCCTGGAAACGGATGCGGAGACGGTATGGATGGTTGAATCCGGCTTCTATACGAAGGAGCAGCCCGTGCCTCCCGGAGGCTATTATGAAATGCCTTATATTCACGAGGTAGATCTGCTGCATGTTCCGGAATGGGCGAAGTCCGCGGTCTTCTATCAGATCATGCCGGACCGGTTCGCCAACGGCGATCCGGCGAATGATCCTGAAGGGACGCTCGAATGGGGTGCTACGCCTGCGAATGACAGCTTTTTTGGCGGAGACCTGCAGGGCATTATCGACCATCTGGATTATCTGCTGGAGCTTGGCGTAACGGCGCTGTATCTGACACCTATCTTCCAGGCTCCCAGCAACCATAAATACGATACGGTAGACTACGGAACGATCGATTCCAGCTTCGGGGATTTGGAGCTGCTGAAGCAGCTGGTCAGCCTGGCCCATTCCAAAGGGCTTAAGGTAGTGCTGGACGCCGTCTTCAACCATGCAAGCGCGGAGTTTCCGCCATTCAAGGATGTAATTGAACAGGGGGCAGCCTCCAAATACGCCAATTGGTTTCATATCTATGATTATCCGGTTAAAGCCGAAGGTGACAATCCCAATTACGATACGTTTGGCTTCTTCGCCGGGATGCCCAAGCTGAATACGGCCAACCCGGAAACCAAAGAATATCTGCTGGACATCACCCGCTTCTGGCTTAGCGAGGTCCAGATCGACGGCTGGCGGCTGGATGTGGCCAACGAAGTGGACCATGCCTTCTGGCGCGAATTCCGCCAGGCAGTCAAAGAGATTAACCCGGAGGCGTACATCATCGGTGAGGTATGGAGCGATTCCCTTAACTGGCTGCAGGGGGATCAGTTCGATTCCGTAATGAACTATCCTTTCTCTGACCGGCTGCTGGAGTTCTTCCAGGGAGAGGAGATGGATCCGGAGACCTTCGCCTCCCATATCTATGGGCTTCTAATGCGGTACCCGCGGCAGGCCAATGAAGTGCTGTTCAATCTTCTCGCCAGCCATGATACCCCCAGAGTTCTTACCCGGCTCGGCGGGGATACCCGGAGACTGAAACTGACAGTCACCTTTCTGCTTACTTTTACCGGAACGCCTTGTATCTTCTATGGTGATGAAATCGGACTTACGGGAGAAGATGACCCGGATTGCCGTAAATGTATGATCTGGGAGGAGGACCGTCAGGACCGAGAGCTATTCAGCTTCTATCAGCGAATGATTGCCCTGCGCAAGGAACATGAGGTACTGCGTACCGGTCACTTCCGTTTCCTGCAGAGTGATGCAGATAGCCGGGGCCTCGTGTACGAACGGTTTGATGATAACAGCCGCTTTACCGTCTGGATGAACAATTCCAGCGAACCGTTAACCCTTCAGCAATCATTCACCGGGGGCAGCTGGCAGGACGCCTTCAGCGGTGAGCCGGTGGAGATGGACGGCGATGGAATCAGCATTACGCTGGAGCCGCTGGGGTTCCGGATACTGCGGAGTGTGGCTGAGGCTGCGGATGATGGTGCGAAGCCTGAGAATTAATTGACCCGGCAGGCTGCCAAAAAAGGAGGTGTTCCCGGAGCCATTACTGGCTGCAGGGACACCTCCTTTGCATGCTGACAGCGACGTTTGCAGCTAAGAACGCCGCCGCACTGTAATCGCAGGGACCTTCCGGCCGCTCTCTCCATCGTTTCCGTACTCGCGCACACTATTCGGTTGCTCACTTTGCCGATTCTCCTCACTGCCTGGACAAACATATAGTCGCCTCGCACTTCGTATACCGTTTCGCGACTCAAGTTCGCCGTACGCACCTGTAGACACTTGTTGGTCGCCAGTTTTGCCACACCGCCCGAAATAAGTGGATTTTCAGCATCTATTCATCCCTTGGAATTCACTTTACGGGTAACAAGTGGATTAACGTCACTTATTTCCATCCCATTTCCCGTTATTAGGCAGTGTCAGTGAATATAAGTGTCGTTTATCCAACTAATCCTGCGCAAACAGCAAATCCCCCAACTTTAGATGTCGTTTATCCACTTATTTCCCCGGCGCAGATAGCGCTAATTATATAAATCCCATCCGCGCTATTGATCTCCAGTCTCGCGGTATATAACCCAGGCTCTCATAGAAGCCAACGACCTTCTTTGGGCTGGTAATTATGATCCGCTGAATGCCCAGCTTCCTGATCCATTGTCCGGCAGCCCCGATCAGCTTCCGGCCATAGCCTTGGTGCCGGAGGAGAATGAGCAGGCTGTCGCCACCGCCCGGATTAATCTGAACATGGGGAATACGCCAAGATCGTCCATGCTGTATAAGCCCTTCCAGCCAAACTTTGAAAAGATGCTGCGCTCCTATTCCGACTACAATGCTTCCTTGACCGCAACTTTCGGTGACGGCATTCAATTTTATGGTTTTTATATGGATGACACGAACGTCAATCAAATGTTTGTCATCCCGGAAGGCTGCATAGGTAACCATATTCTTGTCCTAAATTGTTAATTTTTGGCTCATGCCTAGTGAATTGTAAATGCAGATTGATCTTTACGATGAAATTGTCATAGCTTTATGCATGCTAAAGCTATGAGGTATGAGGAAGCTACCCGAAGAAAGGCTATGTGCTCTGAGTTGGCTTTTTGCGTATGCTTGTGAGTTCAAACGCCTCTTTAGGAATTCCCAATTCATGAGCCTTCTTCTTCTTAATCACCATGGCTTGTTGTAAGCTTGTAGCTTGAAATTCAATTGTAGTGCCAAGCGGATCCTCAAATGCATAGTAGCTTTTTTTATTGGACATTAACTTAGGGCCTCCTCATCTTATTCTCTAATGATTGTGCAATTCAAGGCCGCTCACCGAGTTTCCGGATCGCTGCAGCTGTATCTGCTTGCAATGAGACTGGATGGTAAATCGCCCTAATAGTGTGCGTCTCCTCTTAGAGATCTATTCCCGAAGACGGCCTTGAAACAAGCTGCCCTTTCGGTTTCTTGTTTCGCGCGGTTCAGGCACTCAACTGGCTAAAACCTAAATAAGATGACTCCTAATTCATTCAAAAGTCATCTTATTTACGCCTAGTGGCTGTCCCTTTTCTGTCATCCGGCCGTTGCCTGCCGAGCCGCGGCAATGCGGCCAGCACATTAACCGGGCGCCACTCTACCGTATTTCATCGTTTTCCCCGTTCCTTCATTACCCTTTCACACCGGACATCGTAATGCCCTGAATGTAATAGCGCTGCAGGAACAGAAACAGGATCAGGATCGGAACCGTGGAAATGGTGCTTGCGGCAAGAATCTTAGACCAATCTGTTCCTTCCACCGAGGAGAAAGTGGCAATGGCTACCTGGATCATCTGTTTCTTTTCGTCATTGATAACGATTAGAGGCCACAGATATGAATCCCAGTTGCCAAGAAAGGTCATCAGCGCAAGGGTGATCATCGGCGGGACAGCCGCAGGCAAGACAATACTGGAGAACGTCCGGGACATCGAGGCTCCGTCGATTTTGGCCGCCTCCAGAATCTCATCTGGAATTTCCGCGAAGAACTGCCGGAGCAGAAAGATTCCGAACACAGACAGCATCGAAGGAATCACCAGCGCCTTATAGGAGTTAAGCCAGCCGAAATAATTCATCAGCAGATAGTTTGGGACCAGCGTTACTTCACCGGGAATAATCATCGCCGACATGAATAGTGCGAAGACAACCGCTTTTCCACGGAAACGCAGCTTGGCAAAAGCAAACGCCGACATCGAATTCACCAGCAGCACCAGCAGGGTTACAATCCCTGCCACAAACAGTGTATTAGCGATATAGCGGAGAAAAGGGTTGCCCTCGCTGAAGATAACTTCTTTGAAGTTAGCCAGCGTTGGCTGGACAGGAACGAACAAATGAATATTCAGGCTGGAGGAGTACTTGAACAATTCCTCATAAGGGCGTAGTGAACCCGAGATCATCCAGAGGATCGGGATAATTGAAATGACAGCCAGGACGGTCATAACCGTATACTTGGCAATGCTTGCAAAGCGGTTCATGTGGATTCCTCCTAGTAGTCTCATTAATATTCCGCGTTCCGGAACAGTCTCATTTGCACGAGCGAGATGGCGAGAACAATCGCGAACAGAATAAAGGCGGCAGCGGTGCCGTAGCCCATCTGCATCTGCTGGAAGGCCATTTTATAAATATAATAGACTGCGGTTTCGGTAGCCCCGTTGGGTCCTCCACTGGTCAATACAAAAACAAGGCCGGACAGCTTAATGGCATCAATTGTCGTCATAATCACAACGAAGGCCGTGGTACGGTTCAGCAAAGGAAGCGTAATGCGGAAGAACTGCTGTATTTTTGTAGCACCGTCTACCCGGGCCGCCTCGTATAAATCTTGCGGAATGTTGTTCAGTCCGGCCAGGAAGATAATCATGAAAAAGCCTACGCCTTTCCATATTCCCAGCATGATCACGCCGTTCATCGCCGTATCCGGGTTGGACAGGAAATTGGTAGTGGGCAGATGAAATGTCTTCAGCACATTGTTCAGAATCCCGAATTCCTTGTTGTAGATCAGTTTGAACACCGTTGCGGCCACTGCCGTAGAAATGACAACCGGAATGAAATAGAGGGTGCGGAACAGGCCGGTAAGCTTGAACTTTTTCTGGATTAACAGTGCTAGGCCCAGTGAAATCGAGGTCTGAATCGGAATAACTACGATGGCAAAATGAAACGAATGCCTGAGACTGGCCAGGAAATCCCTGTCCGTCACCAGAGTCTTGTAATTGTCCAGCCCGATAAAGCTGCGGGTCGATCCCACCAGGTTATAATTCTGAAAGCTGATCACAAAGGCTTGCAGCATCGGATAGAACACAAAGATGAGCAGCAAAGCAAAAGAAGGCAGCACGAACCACCAGGCGGTCATTTCTTCTCCCCGCAGAAACCGGCGGGGCTTTTTGCTTGATGGGGCAGTTTTGGAGGCAGACTCCGCTGCCGCTGTAACGCTTGTCATGATCTTTTCACTCCATTTCAATCCGGTTTATAGACGTACACGTTCATTACGGCATACACTTGCCCACCCGGAGCAAGGGCTTTAATCTCCGTCTGGCCTTCCTTCAGCCCCTTTACGACAGCGGATGTTCCGGAACGGCTCTCCACCTGTGCAACTGCCTCATCACTTGATACCCAAGTAAGATCCTGGGGAGCTGTCAGCGGAACGACCGCCGCTGCCGCTTCCACAGTGCCGCCAAGCGGAACATCCACGCTGGATTGGCTAAGCAGGACGCGAAGCGGTTCCGAGCCGCCCGGATCCTCATTCCGCCATACACTGGCCATCGGATACATGACGGCCTGGTCCAGCATCACATCACCCTTTTTCACATACAGCTCCAACCCGTTGCTGGCAGCCCCCGCGAAAAGAATACTGGAAACCACAGTCTCACCGTCTGCGCCGAACACCTCCAGCGTCGATTCATCCACATAGATATGCAGCCTGATTTTACCGTTTACCGCTCTTAAGGGAGCCTGAACCGTTTCGGCAAACCCGGCTTCAAATGAACTGTCGCCTGATCGGGTTCGATCCACTGTTAGTGTTGAATTAACGTTGTTATAAGATATAATAGTTTCCTGATCTCCGCCTTTTCTCAGTTTGAATCCGAATTCCGCCTCTCCCTTCACGGTGAACTCGGTATCGAGTTCATAGGAAGTCCCGTGTAGACTGGCTAGTGGATTGTTGCCTGGCTTGAGCCGCTGGGTTCCCACCTTGACCGCTTGGCCACGCAAGGCTTCCAGCTCTTGTACCGGCTGCTGGACGAGGCGCAATCCCTCACCGGGAACGTCGCGCAGCTTCAGCTCCCGTGGCAGCGACATATTCCCTTTCCACGGAGCGCTTGGCATCGAGAACGGATAGCGCCAATTGGACATCCAGCCGGCATAGATCCGGCGGCCGTCACTCTGCGGAACATCAGAGTAGGACACTGCGGCGTAGAAGTCTTTTCCGTAATCGGTCCACAGCACTTTGGAGGGCTCATTCCCGTTCTTGAATGTCTGTCCGTCAAAGCTGCCGATGAAATATTGCGCCGCCGAGCCACGGGTTGAGCTGTTATTGCCGATGCTGAGCGCCAGCACCCACCGGGTCTCCTTGCTGCCTTCCACGGGAAGCTCAAACAGATCCGGACATTCCCAGACGGCGGCATGTGAGCCCTGATCGGCGCCGAATTCGCTGGTCATCTGCCAGGTCTTCAGGTCTGGAGAGGTATAGAATCTCACCCGGTTGTCCACCGAGACAACCATCACCCAAGCGTGCGAAGGCTCATGCCAGAACACCTTGGGATCTCTGAAATCCTTGAGTCCCGGATTCGGAATCACGGGATTGCCCTCATATTTGATCCAGGTGCGTCCTTTATCAGAACTGTACGCCAGGCTCTGCGACTGCATTCCACCTTTGAAATGGGTGAAGATCGCAACCAGTCCCGCTTTTCCGCCAAAAAAACCGCTCGTATCCTTCCAGTCCACCACGGCGCTGCCTGACCAAATCTCCCCGAGCGAATCGCGCAGGAGCGCTACCGGCAGATGCTGCCAATGGATCAGATCCGTGCTGACGGCGTGACCCCACTGGCCGCTGTTCTGGTAGAACTGGTGATATTCACCTTCGAAATATACCATTCCATTCGGATCGCTCATATTCCCGCTTTCCGGCGACAGATGATACTGCGGGCGGTATAGCTCCGTGTAGTAATTGGGAACCGCGGAAAACTGAAAGGCCGCAGGTGCAGTAGCAGAGATGGCATTGGACGGAGTTTTAGAATCAGAAATATTGCTGGTATGATTACCGTTGCCGCCAATAGTGCACCCTGCGATAACCAGCAGTACTACGGCCACACATGCCAGTTTGCTTGTAGCTTTGCTCTCTTTATGTGCTTGCTTCTCTCCAGAAACATTCATGCTGCATACTCCTATTCCTAGTTTGGTTGACACTATTGTAGCTGAACGGCTAGAGAAATCATTTCAATATGATCGGCTCAGAAGTTGTGATGTTTTCAGGGGTGATTCTTCAAATACCATTCACGGTATTCTTTGGGGCTTTTGCCGCTGTTTTTTTTGAAAGAGGTGCTGAAATAGCTGGAACTGGAATAGCCGACAAGCATGGCGATATCGGTCAGCTTCAGTTCGTTCTCTTGCAAAAGCTGCTCCGCCTTGGTCATTCTCAGCCTGGTGACATAGTCGCTGAACGTAATGCCCACATGCTGCTTGAACAGCCCGGATAAATAGGTCTCATTCAGATGAAACATTTCGGCGAGGGAAGAAAGCGTCAACTCGTAGGAGAAATTCTCCTCCACGTATTTTCTGACCGCTTCGACCATATGCTGTCCGCTGGAGAAGCGGAGCTTCCTCACTTCGTCCATAACCAGCTGCGCCAGCTCATCGATCTGCCCCCGCACGCCTTCACGCGACTGGTAATCGGCAATGGTCATCTGACAGTTCCACAAATACTTCTGCAGGGCGGAGCCGCCGAGCTCGAACTTCTTGGCGATGGAGCTGAACATCAGGAGCATCCGCAGGGCCAGAAAGGTAAAAGCAAACATCGGCGTATCTCTTTCGCTACTGAAAATGTTGTCAAGCTGCTGGCGGAAGGTGCTCATGTCCAAATTTTCAATCGCCTGCACCAGCTTCCGCTCCACCTCCGGGGTAAAAGCCTGCGTAAGCTCCATCACCCGGCTCCGTTCGCCCTTTCCATCTTTATACACGGTGCTTTGGCTCCAGGACAGCATGCACGAAGCATAACCGTTCTTCAGCCGCTTGAGTCCGTTCACTTCCTCGCCAATCCCCGTCACACATTCCAGCTTCAGGTAACTGGCGATGTTTCGTTTCAGTTCTTCTACGAACCTGTCCGTTCGATCGGCATGCTCCGGCCCCGGCTTCATAATAACCAGAAAATACATCATCGCTGAATTGGCGACATCGCTGAATGGATAGATTCCTTTCCGCTTAGCAGCCGTCTCCCGGCATAACATCTGAAAAGCCAAATTGAGCAGATCCCGGCGCTCCTGCCGGTCCGCCATCCGCCCCGCCGGCACTCTCATCTCCACAGCAACAAACTGCAGCTTCAGATCATCCGCCGTCAGCGGGGTCAGCTGGAGCTGCTGCAGCCGTTCCCTGATAGCCGCCAAGCTGTACCACTCGTCCTTGACCATTTGCAGCAAAAAATTCTCCTGCAGCAGCCGCAGCTGCTCATTTTTCTGCAGCAGAGCCTGCCGTGAGGCCTGCAGTTTTTGTTGCTCCTGTCTAATTTCTTCACCCAGCTTGCCAAGCAGCTCATTCAGTTCTGCGCGGGCTACCGGCTTCAGCAAATAATCCTTCACTCCAAGCTGTATGGCCGATTTCAGATAATCAAAGTCAGAGTATCCCGACAGCACAACCGTCCTCAGCAGCGGATACTTCGTTTTGCAGATGCGGATAAATTCAATGCCGTCCATCTGCGGCATACGGATATCGGAGATGACGAGCTGCGGCAGCGGTCCCTGCTCCAGCAGCTGCAGCGCTTCCTTGCCGCTTGAGGCCTCCGAGACCACCCGGAAGCCGGCGGCTTCCCAGTCGATTTTGGCTTTGATACTGTTGCGGACCCCCTTCTCATCATCCACCAGCATAATGTCATACATGATAATCACCTCTCTATCCGCGGCAGCTTCAGTGTAATGGTTGTTCCTGTATTTAGCTTCGAATCAAGCACGGCTTCAAACTGTTCGCCGTAATACAGGCGGCAGCGGGAGAGCACATTGCGTAGTCCGATGCTGTCCCCTTTATGATTTAAGATTCCCACACTGTCCCTGAGCTCCGTATCGGCAAGAATGCTGTCGATCAGTTCCGGTGTCATTCCTGAACCGTTATCCTGTATCTGCAGGTGCAGGCGCTCTTCACACACACTGGAGGTGATCGCCACCTCGGCGACCCCCCCCTTTTCCAGGCTGTACTTCACCGCATTCTCTACCAGCGGCTGCAGAATAAACTTGGCGATGAGCAGCTCATCCGCGGCGGAATCCTGCCAGACCGTCACCATCAGATGATCCTCATGCCGCAGCTTTAGGAGGAACAGGTAGTCACGGATATAGCCAAGTTCCTCGCTGACTTGTACCAGATCCGTATCGAGACTCAGCGAATAACGCATCATTTTACCCAGTGCTTCCGTGGCGTCCATGACCAGATCCTCCCGTTTCATCGCCGCCAGACCGCTGATGATCTCCAGTGTATTGTTGTAAAAATGTGGATTGATTTGCAGCAGGAGCGCTTTGTATTCGGCATTTTTCCGGCGCAGATTGGTCTCGAATTCCGTCTCAATCAGATACTTCAGCTGATGGGTCATCTGCTCAAATACACCGGCCACATAGTCCACTTCGCTCTGCCGTGATCTAACCTTTGGCATATCCTTCATCGCCAGCTCGAACTGTCCGTTTTTGACATGCCGCATGGCCCGGGCCATGGCACTTAATGGCTTCGTTATGCCGGTGGAGAGCCACAGCGCGACAATAATGACAAGGATCAGCAGAACAAAGCTGGCAACGAGCAGCGTTTCTTTGAGCATTGTGATGGTGGCATACAGCTCCGCCTCCGGCACCTCGCCGACGATCAGCCAGTTCTGCGCAGGCAGCCTGCGGTAAAAGAACAGATAGTCGGTCCCCCCTTGGCGAAGCGGAAACATACCGCTGGTCTGTCCTCCACTATGTTTCTGCAAAGTAGCAAGTCCGCCGCTAAGCAGCTGCTCAGCTCCAGTCAGATCCTGATTGAGTACACTGAGGCCTTCAGCCGTCAGTAAAAAGGCTTTGCCGCTTTTGCCGAAGCTGATTTTGTCCAAATCCTGGCGCAGCAGCACCGTAGGATAATTGATTTTGATCACTCCGACATCCTTAAGGGACTGGAGCTGCACCAAAGGGAGCACAAGGCTATTGACATCGCGCGAACGTATGCTGTCGTCGGCCTGATCCCTGTCCTTGTGAGCCTGCGTCCAGCGCACGTCCTGCTCCTTAAACTGACTGTACCAGCTGCTCTTCAGATAGCTCAGGTCCTGTGTCCATAACCCGCCCTTTCCCTTCGCAAAGGTGGAAATGGAAATCACATTCGAATTATTGATCGCATAGGAGGATAACAGCCCGCGCAGCTTTTGCTTGGCCAGATACTTTTCACCCTTCGTGCTCTCATCGTTCAGGTCGGTGGTTATCCATTCCTGTGTGATGTCGCTGCTCAGCACCTGGTTGCCCATATCCTCCATTTGCGTCAGCAGCGTGCTGACATGGGAGGCAAATTGGTCTATGGTTTGCAGAGTGGAATTCTGGGTAGATTTTCGGATCTGCTCCGCCGATTCCTTGCTGAGGATAAAGACAACCGCCGTAATCGGAAGGATCAGCAGAATCGAAAAAGCCAACATCAATCTGCTGCGTAACGAGTAGAACATGACAACCGCGCCCCTTGCTATCATTAAGGTTCAAAAATTTAAAATAACCCCACAACGCGGAGCTAAATCTTGAGGCTTCTTTAAGCTAAAAGAAGAAACAGCTTTACCGCCCTTTTGATAAAGGGCGGCTGCCGTTTCTGCAATGTTTGGAAATTTTATTATTTTTGCGGCAGATCTGCATATGCCTTGTCAATCTTTTTGATGGCTTCTGCAACGGCTGTATCCACGTTGCGTCCGGCGATGGTCACTTCCTCAATCATCTTGTTTACCGCTTCGGACATTTGCGGGAAGATCGGTGTAATCGGACGCGGTCTGCCGAATTTCTGATTCTGTACGACAAAGATATTCTTCGGATATTGACTTAGCTCAGGGAACTCGTTGGCTACTGAATAGCGGGCCGGAATATCTTTTGTGATGGAGCAATAGGTCTTAGCCCCTTCAGAACCAGTCACCCAGTTTACAAACTGCCAGGCAGCTTCGGCATTTTTACTCTTCGAGGAAATGGCCAGCGACCAGCTTCCGTTCGCGACAGCCTGCCCAGTTTCCTTCGGAAGTGGCGCGATATCATAATCTTCGCCTAATTTGAAATTAGGGAACTTGTCGGCATAATTGCCCAGTGACCAGGAGCCGTCAACCGTCATCGCCAGCTGGCTGTTCGGGAACGGATCTGGCGGGTACTCCAGGGAGGACACTTTATCTTTATTATACAGGTCGGAGAAGAATTGCAACGCCTTTTTGGTCTCTGGCTTATCCAGGTAGCCTTTGGAGGTTGTTCCATCCGGGCTCATGATCTCGCCGCCAAACTGCCAAATAATCGGATATTTAAAGTATGCTGTTGTTCCTGCATTACCGAAGCCTTGCGCCGGATCAATGCCGTACACACCTTTGGCCGGGTCGTTAAGCTTTTTAGCTGCATCCAGTACCTGATCCCAGGTCCAAGGCTCTTCCGGGTTCTTGGAGGGAAGAGGAATTCCCTTCGCTTCAAACATTTTTTTATTATAGAAAAGAGCAATGGAGGATTCCGTGAGCGGAGCCATGTAAATTTCATTATTATAGGTATACGTGGCAATGGTCGATTCCGGAATATCCTCCAGGTTACCGTCCTTCTTGAAGAAGGCGGTCAGCGGCTGTAAAGCACCCGCTTGGGCATAGGAAGCCATATTCGGGCCGTCGACGGCCATAATATCAGGCGGATTGCCCGAAGCAATGGATGTTCTCAGCTTGGTGTCGTAATCGGCATACGGAATCGGACTCATCTCAACCTTGATATTAGGATGCGCTTCATTAAACGAAGCCACCAGCTTGTCATAGGCTGAATTTTCAGCGTCATTGCCCGAGTTTCTCCAGAACGTGAGAGATACCTTCTCTTCTTTGGGTGCTGACGAAGTTCCTGCCTCCGGCTGCGCGTTATCCCCTTTGTTTCCACATCCGGCGAGCAGTCCGAATGCCAACATCGCGCTTAGTACCACTTTACTCTTACTGTTCAATAATGCCCTCCCCTTTCATCTACTGTCTGCGCTTACAACTGAATATTATCAAACATGCCCCATGATAAAATTCATTATCCTCTGCACTAAACTTTCAAAATGTTCGGTATTTCTATCAAAAGCAATTATACCGGATACGACCGGGTGACAAATGATTAGAGGCAAGGCAATATCTACGAACAGAGGCAGACCCTTATCTTTTTTCAAAACTGCGCGAACGGACCGTTGTTCCAATCGCTGTTTAAACGGGAAATGGACAATAGTTATAAAAACGCAAAGCAGCGATCCTCTAATACCAGGAGAATCGCTGCTTTGCTGAGTTTTACCGTTTAACAATTACTATACTCGAAAGGAGGCAGGGCTTCAGTATACAAGAGTTTCAACATGCAATGATTAATCAGAGATATGGTGTATAACCTAATAACGGATATCCTGGGTGAACAAGTTCATTTTTGCCACTCTTCAAACAATCATATCTACCGTTCATTTTATTTGAAATCACAGCACCGGCTAAGCTGGTGTTATAATTTCTGATGATCCTTCAGTGCTGCCCCGAGCTCCGCTGTATATTTGGTCAGCCTTAAGCTTATTTCCGTGCGCATCACATCACGCGTAAGTCCGAACCGTTCCTGATACCCCCGGCACAAGATTTTGTGATACACCAGGAACTCCTCCTGCTCATCGGGCAGCACTTTGATATTGCGCTGCTTCAGCTCTTTTTGCAGCTGGTAGGTATCCTGCATGATCCGGCGCTGTATCGCTTGACCGGCAATCACAAAGGCGCGCTTAAGAATACTGCTGGACAGCTCGATCTCCTTCAGGCTCCGGCTGACCATAGTATCTATGTAAGGGAGCAAAATGAGGTCACGCACCATCGTCCGCTCCTCGACAGTGATCATTTTTCTAACCGTATCCTCCTGCTTCTCCTCAAACTGATCCACATGCTCACTCATCAACATCTTAGTTTTCCACCGCTCATTTCCGTTTAATTTGCTCATTTATAATGACCCCCAATCTGCTGCGCCCGTTCCAGTGCAACCCCGGATTCCAGCAAAGAGGATGCGCGGATAAGCGCCCGGCTGCCGTATCTGGTTTTGATCTGATCCACTGCCCGTTCTCTGCTCAATGTGCGGATGCGGTCATCGAATAAGGTGAGTTGCATGACACTGTCATCGGTCAGCTGGGAGATAGAGATCGCCAGACGGCTTAGCGGCATCCCCGTCCAATGATCCACAAATAAGCGGTAGGCCGCCGCTGCCACCTCATGCGTTAAAGACGAGGGCTCCGGCAGTGTCACTTGTCTGCTGTAGGAGTTAGATTTGTTACCGTCCGTCTCTGCCACCACGATAGACACCACCGACCCCATATACCGGTATTTCCGCGCCCGCTGACACACCTCGATCACCAGCTCCAGCAACACAACTTCAATCTCCGGCAGCCGGGTATAGAGGTTCCAGCGCAGCGCCTTCCCGTGTCCAACCGACTTAATCTGGTGCCGAATCCCGGTAACGACCGGGCTGGGATCGATCCCGCGTGCCGTCTGCCAATAATATTCCGCCTGGATATCGCTCTGCTTGCCCATGGTTGTGCGCATTCTCCGCTTGAATTCCCCCAGCTCCATCCGGGCAATATCTCCAATCGTGGTAATCCCCATACGGTAAAAATTCTTGGTCATCCGTCCAGCCACCATGAACATTTCATGCACCGGCAGCGGCCAGAGCTCTGTGTCTATATTGTCGTAATCGAGCCTGAAGATCCCTCCTTCCTTCTTCTTGGCAAAGTTGTTGGCCATCTTGGCCAGAATTTTGGTCGGTCCGACCCCCACCCGGGTCCACACCCCCGTAGATAACAGGACATGATGCTGGATGGAACGAATCATATCCGGTAGATCTCCTCCAAAAACACTCAAAGAACCGGTCACATCCAAAAACTGTTCATCGATGCTGAAGGCCTCAACCTGGTCGGTATACCCCTTATAGATTTCTGAAATCATCAGCGAGACCTTGATATACGTACTCATCCGCGGGCGGATCACTACGAGATCCCGGCATTTGGTCATGGCTTCACCCACGCGTGATGCGGTGGTTACACCATGAGATTTGGCGATGGGGCAGGCAGCCAGGACAATACCGTTCATCCGCGTAGGATCGCCGACTGCGACAGGCTTATCTTTATACTCGGGATGCGCAGCCTTTTCGACACTTGCATAGAAGGATTGGCAATCCGAGAGCAGAATGATCCGGTCTTTAGGCATATTTCTGCCTCTGTACCGGGTGCCAGGACAAGATGCTGTCCGTCAGGAAAACACGGGGCAGGCCGGTGCTCAGACAGGTAGCCCGTATGCGGCCGTCACGAATTCCATGCACTTCAATTTTCCGCTGCGTAATCTTGCCCGCTTTGTCCAGGTATATCATTTCAATCGTTTGGCCGATACTCATTTTCATGACTGATCGCCTCCGGTATAATAAGAACATTTGTTTGTATTATAACCAGGATTAAGTTTTTTAAGCAATGGTAAAATAGAACAGGCGTTCTTGTTTGATAAGAGTAGCTTATGCGTTGCTGGTGAGTATTAGAACCGGATAGGAGCTAGAAATGGCTGAATGAATTGCAGATCCGTGAAAATGCCCTGCGGCTAACCGGAAAGGGCGCCAACGCTATGAGATGGGAAGAGTTCCGCCACAACTTATGTTTATCCCCGATATTATTACAAACCGCTGCGGTCCCATTTAGCCACAGTGATTATATATTTGGCCAAAGATAGACGGCCAATTTAACTGTTTTCTAACGTGTACGGTTTAATCTATGGCTTATAGGCTTTGGGTTGCAGAGGGATATAAAGAAAAGCCCGCCGACCAGTTAAGGTTGACGGGCGTTTTCTATAATGCTATTTTGCGGAATATTCGTCCACACTAAAGGTTAGGATTTTATCGAAGATCACATAATCCTTCCTGTTGGTGAATGGCCCCTTGTTATTGTCATGCTTATCAATGGCATAGGATGCTGTGCCGGTTCCAGACTGTTTATTCTCGTACCAAGCAATAAAAGCATTCACTTCAGCCATACTCAGGTCAAATTCTTTTTCAAGTCCGGTGTTCATCGTTACAACCATGATAGCCCTGTCGCCTGTTGGCTGCTCTGGAGTCGGTGATGGTGTAGGCGCAACCGTTGGTGTTGGCTCAATAGTTGGTTCTGGAGTTGCAGTAGGCTCTACAGTTGGCGTTGGCTCAATGGTTGGTTCTAGAGTCACTATTGGAGTTGTTTCAGGAATTATCCCGAGAGTAATATCGTTTATTGCAATCCATGTACTTGAAGAAGAAGCTACAATTCTTATACCAGTATAACTCCCTACATCTACGTTGATAGGTTCAAGTATTGTGTATTCTTTATCCAAATAATTCTTAACGCTATTAGTGATTTTGTTGCTGATTTTAATAGGAGTAGTCCAATTTCCAGATTTAACTCCATAAATTGTATAGTCTATACTCGTAGTAGTGGAAGCTTGCGCAGCCAATTGAACAAAATTAATACTGATAGCATCAGGGAAAGAAATATCAAGGGTGTCGTTTTTTGATGTACTGTTCCAAAAGCTATGCAAGTCTCCGTCAATAGCTAAACCACCAGTTCTGCCTAAGTTAACAGGTTGAAATGCTCCTGCAATACTGCCTGACGGAACTTTAGCACCCTGCATTCCTTCAATCGAATTTGAGCCCCCTGCTTCTGCAGACATTTTGTTACCTGAAATCGATATCAGAACTGAAATAACGACCAGTGAAAGCACTAAAAACATAGAAAACCTTTTAACTCTATTCTTACCAAATTTCAAAAAAATCATCTCCTTTAATATGTATGCATCAAGCCTACACTAAATAAAGGCGAACAAACAGTCTGTTTTTCGACAGAAATTTACAATACACTTAAGGGTACTAAGGAAATATATGGATTATATCTACTGTAAAAGCCCGCCGACCAGTTAAGGTTGACGGGCGTTTTCTATAACGCTATTTTGCGGAATATTCGTCCACACTGAAGGTTAGGATTTTATCAAATATCACGTAATCCTTCCGGTTGGTGAATGGTCCTTTGTTATTATCATGCTTATCAATGGCGTATGAGGCTGTGCCTGAACCGGACTGCTTATTTTCGTACCAAGCAATGAAAGCATTTACTTCCGTCATACTCAGGTCAAATTCTTTTTCAAGTCCGGTGTTCATCGTTACAACCATGATAGCCCTGTCGCCTGTTGGCTGCTCTGGAGTAGGTGTTGGTTCTAAAGAGGGCTCAGGCGTTTCCGTTGGTTCTACAGAGGGCTCTGGACTAGTTGAAGGCATTGCTGTTGGTTCTGGTGAAGGTATCGGTGTTTCCGTTGGCATAACAGGCGACTGTGTAGCATACATCTCCAACCGACGCACCTCGAAGTGATTACTATTGGATGCTGTCACATTAAGACGATAAAAAATATAAGCTGTATCATTGGTTACGGGACGCAACAAATCCACATCACCAGAATGATTAGTTACCGTATCTAGTGTTACCCAAGTTGTATCGTCATTTGATGCTTGGAATTGCCAACTTTTAATACGATAATCCCATGTAGATCGCAAATAATATGATTTAACGACAGTTTCTGATGGGAATTGATACTTTAGCCAACCGGTATTTTTATTAGTGTCACTCGAATATAAGATTTCAGTACCGTCGCTGCCGGCAAACGCTCGCCATGGTGAATAAGTAACCCCTTGCCAAGTTAACGTTGTACTAGCACTAGCCACCCCTGAAGGTGACGTATTTGATGTCATCTCAGGAATGAGATTACCTTCATAACCCGATGTCTTACCCGCATACACCTGTTGTACTCCAATCAACGATACTAAAATGGCAATCAGCATTATGTATTTTACTAATCGTTTATACATGAATCTCACCCTCCTTAATCACCTTAACGACTTTTATTACTGCCTCTTTCATTTCCTTTCTCCCCCTATAACAAAATAATATCTGCCTCAAGCCTACACTAAATAAAGGCGAACAAACAGTCTGTTTATCCACAAAAATTTACAATACACTTAAGGGTTATTGAGGAAATATGTGGATTTAAGTCACTGTACAGAAAAAGCCCACCGACCAAATAAAGTCGATGGGCTAGTGCATCATAAACTGGATTATTAAGATTATATATCCCGCCCAATATTCAGGAGGATAATGACCCACTCACATCGAAACCACATGTAGAATTGCCAGAGATTCAGGTCCGTATTGGCCATAAACGAGATGGCATACGACTTTGGAGGGGCAATAAATCAGTAATATGCGGGTAATTTGCGGGTAACACTTTTCAAAAATCCCTTTGAAATCAACAGGTTTCAAGCCCCTGTTAAATATAGAACATATAATTATCCGCGTGGCTCTCTTCCTTGAAGTTGATCAGATCGGATAATGTGGTGGAGTCCAGCACATCGGCGATGCTGTCGCGGATGCGCAGCCACAGGTCGCGCTTGGCCGGGTCATCTTCTTCTGTGAAGTCCACAGGAGAAATCGGGCCTTCCAGTACACGGATGATGTCTCCGGCAGTAATGGTGCTGGTCTCGCGGGACAGAATATACCCGCCGTATGCGCCGCGGATACTTTTTACAAGTCCGGCATTACGCAGCGGGGCGATCAGTTGCTCCAGATAATGCTCAGAAAGTCCGTTTTTCTCGGCAATGCTTTTAAGTGATGTTGGCCCTTCACCAAATCTCAGGGCAAGCTCCATCATAATGGTTAATCCGTAACGTCCTTTGGTTGATATTTTCAAAGGGGCACCTCTTTCGGTTTAGTTGCTGGTTCTATGGTTCCTGTTTCGCTGGTTAGACATGAGATATGTCATATCAACGTATTCCGATGTTTGCTCTCAGCTTATGTTATCATATCTTTGGACACATTTGGAACACCCAACGGGAATAATTCGCGATTTTGTTCACCAGTGGTGGACAAATTGTCAATTTTGAACCGTTTTCCGCTATATTTTATAACAGCCTTCTCCTGTTTGGGGTAGACAGGTATGTTATAATACACAATGAGCCGGGTGTTCAGTCAGAACGCCGGTATTTTGTGCATAGAAAATGGTGATCACGATGACAAAAGCTAATCAGGATATCCGTGTCGTCGTCGGTATGTCGGGTGGGGTCGATTCCTCTGTTACAGCGCTTCTGCTGAAGCAGCAGGGTTATGATGTCATCGGCATCTTCATGAAGAATTGGGATGATACCGACGAGTTCGGCGTATGTACGGCTGAGACCGATGCCGAGGATGTGCGCCGCGTGTGCGAGCAGATCGATATTCCTTACTATACCGTTAATTTCGAGAAGGAATACTTTGATAAAGTCTTTTCCTATTTCCTCGAAGAATATAAGGCCGGCCGGACACCGAATCCGGATGTGATGTGCAACCGCGAGATCAAGTTCGGAGAATTCCTGAACAAAGCGCTGCAGCTTGGCGCAGATTACGTGGCTACCGGACATTACGCCCGGGTAGTGGAAGAAGATGGCATATTCAAGCTGCTGCGCGGCGTGGATAACAACAAAGACCAGACTTATTTCCTCAATGCGCTGAACCAGTACCAGCTCTCCAAGGCCATGTTCCCGATCGGGCATCTGCCGAAGCCGGAGGTGCGGAGAATTGCCGAGGAAGCCGGACTCTACACCGCCAAGAAAAAAGACAGCACCGGCGTCTGCTTCATCGGAGAACGTAATTTCCGTGAATTCTTAAGCCAATACCTGCCGGCACAGTCGGGCAATATGGTCGATATCGCCACCGGGGAAGTCAAAGGCCGTCACGACGGCCTCATGTATTACACGCTGGGCCAGCGTCAGGGCCTTGGTATCGGCGGCTCCGGCACAGGCGAACCCTGGTTCGTGGCCGAGAAGGATCTTGCAAGCAATACCCTGTATGTTGTGCAGGGCGAGAAGCATGTCAGCCTGTACTCTACCAGCCTCACGGCTTCAGGCGTGAACTGGATCGATGCAGCTACACTTGGCGATACGCCGCTGAAGTGTACCGCCAAGTTCCGTTACCGCCAGCCGGATCAGGGTGTTACGCTGACGAAGCAGGCAGACGGAACCGTGCATGTTGCTTTTGATGTTCAGCAAAAGGCGATCACGCCGGGACAGGCTGTGGTGTTCTACCTTGGTGAAACATGTCTCGGCGGCGGAACCATTGAGGCTGCCGAGAAGGTTGTGCCGCTGCTGCCGGTGTAACTGCATCACCTGTCGGAGACGAGCCCCTAATGCATACAAAAGAACCTTCAACACCACCGGATCGTGGAGCTGAAGGTTCTTTTATTCGTTATTGTACGGGATAATGCTCAGACCAGCAGACTCCGGCCGGATTCCCGGCAACAGAATGTCCGCTTTATTGCGGCTGAACCCCCCATACCCGTACGCCATTCAAGTACAGCGGTACCCGGTTCCAGTCTGTATAAGCCGTTTTGGTGGAATCATAGGAATAATCATCGGCCTTATTGTAATTGCTCCAATCGGTTTTGTTGATGCGCAGCTGAATCTCACCGGTGTTCGCGCCGGGTGCCAGGCTGCCTGCGCCGGCACTGAAGGAAATCTCCACATAATAATCCGCTCCTGCAACCGCAGGATCAAGCTTCACGAAGCTGCCCAGCACATTACTGCCGCCGAGTGTTGCATAATCGACATTGAACTGCTGAGGTTTCTCTCCGTCAATCGTGTAATAGTAACGGAGCTTGACCTTACTGAGATCTACCGCTGTCGTCCCGTTGTTGACAATCCGCAGCTGCGGTCGGAACTGCGAATCTGTGGCGTTCGTATCCGTTGTACGGTATTGAACCACCAGGTTCGCCGCAGCAGGCGTAGCCGTTGGCGTGACCGTTGGTGTAGCCGTTGGCGTTGGCGTCGGCGTAGCTGTTGGTGTGGCCGTTGGCGCAACTGTCGGAGTGGCCGTTGGCGTTACTGCCGGTGTGGCCGTTGGCGTTGCTGCCGGTGTGGCCGTTGGCGTTGCTGCCGGTGTGGCCGTTGGCGTTGCTGTTGGCGTGGCCGTTGGCGTTGTCGTCGGTGTAGCTGTCGGTATTGGACCGCTGCCGTTATTGATTAACCGGTCGTATTCCGCATAGGCTGTAGCGATGTCCACCTGTGACCAGAAGCGGTGGTAGGTAAACTCAGGTGCGCCATTGTCCCATGTCTTGGTTGTTTTGTTGTACGAGCTATTGTACTTGCCTTCCAGGTAACTCCACTTGGGATCATTTTTAATATCGGGAAGCACATCGGTATAGCTCGCATAAACTCCGTTTCCGCCCTTGGCCGGATCGGAAGGTACTGTCGCGCTGCCCGGTATAGTGTTTCCTTGGCCGAAGGTACCCGTCCAGCCCGCAGGGAAATATACCTCTTTGGTGAAGAACCGGAAATAATCTGCACGCTTCTCAAGCGTCGTAATTCCCAGTCCATCATTGTAGCCCCAGGCTGTATCCAGCAAGGACTTGGCCAATTGTGAAGCGGTTCCGCCGAGTGCAGTATAACTGCCGTGTTCCGCTTTGCTTCCTGCGGCAAAGAACGTAAGCGCTTTAATATAGCTGCCCAGCACGCCGGTATCCTGTCCGGGATCTTTGGTCACTGCCTTGAGGCCGCTGTTGCCGCTAAAAGAGTTGAAGCCGCCCCATGTATCCGGCTGGCCCTGCCACTCCACATTGCCCGGAATCCAGAACTCGCCGGGTGCGGACACGGTGGCAATCTGCGGATCATCTCCGCCCAGAATCCGGTTTCCCTGCAGGTCCAGATAATAGCCGGCGGCATCCGTTACCGGACGGCTGCCCGCAAAGGCATAATCTGTAGACCAGTCAATCCAGTTCTCAATCACCCGTTTGGCCATTTTGAAATTGGCCGAGGTGGTATCCCCGCTGGAAGCCAGAATGTAATACAGCTCGGCTACCCGTTCAACACTCCAGGCCTGCATCCCGAACCAATTGTTGGATGGCGGGTCATGGTAGACTGGAGCCTCGTCGTAGGCCATGCCATAGAAGGTGCTTGTTCCGGCGGGATAAGCACTGTATGAACCGCCATAACTGTTAGTAGCTCCTCCCGCAATGGCTCCTTCAGAGGATTGCAGCCAGTTGTAGAATTCCAGCTGGCGGGTCAGCGATTTGCCCCAATCCTCTCCGGCTGTTGCCGAAGCCGGAATCAAGCCGCCGTCTGCAGTGGACAGTGCATAGGCTGCAACCACATTCTGATAACCCTGGTGCGCATGGCTCGCGCCGATTCTCCAGGCCCAGTTGCCGGTTGTTCCAAGGCCCCCGCCCCAGGCAGTATACCAGGCCAGCAGATACTGGCTGGAATCCTTGCCGGTTCCCGCTTCAGGTGTGCCGTCAGCAGCGCTGCCGACTTTCTGGAAGTACTTATCGTACATGCCGTAACGCAGGAAGTCGCCCATTTTCTTGGCTTTGTTCAGATAGACCGTATTGGTGTATCCAAGGTCCTTGGCCCAGTACATCGCTTGCACAGCGCGCGCATCCGCGTCTGTAGCATTCGTATAACGCCATTGTGCGGAAGGTACGCTATTTTCCTTGGTGAACAGGCTCATGAAGCCTTCATTCGTCTTGCCGAACGATTTGTCATCCTGTGAAGGATGCGCCACCGCTTCCCAGACGGATTCCTGCACTCCGCGCTGGAAGGTATTCACATAGGCAGCGGTATGCGCAGGATTCAGCAGATTGCCGAAGCCGTACCAGTTGTCCACATCCACCAGCCAGTGCATCAGATAGGTCTGGTTGTTGCCGTAGGTCGACTTCAGCTCTCCATCCAGCGGGTCCTTGCCCGGCGTATATTTGCCGTTCAGCGCACTTGGATACAGGTCCGGCTGGGCAAGCTCCGAGGCGTAGGTTGCCGGACTGTTCGGGTTGTAATTGCTCATCGTCGGCTGCTCCTGCACGCCGTCGCCTTCATTAACCGGGATGATGTATTTCTCCATGTTGTCCCAGGCGGCTTCGAGCTTGCTCCAGTCTCCGGTATTATAGCCATACAGCACTTCAAGCCACATCCAGTAGCTGTAGGCCTCGGAGGTGGTCATATGCCCGTAGTTGGGCGCCTCGCTAAGCAGGGTCTCCACCGCGTGATAAGGAATGCCTTCCGCCGAGAAATAGCCGCTCGCCGGGTCTTTCAGCTGGGCATATAATTGCAGAAATCTTGTCTTTTCTACCGATGCAGCCTTGGCTGTCCCGGGTCTGAAATTAAAGATACCGCTTGTAAGAGAAATGATCAGGATGGCAGCCATTATTATGGAGAATGGTTTCTTGATTGAACTCAGCTTCATCATTTCGGCATACTTCCTCTCTGGAATGATTTATGGTTCCAAGCCCCACACAAGCGTTCCTGCACGGTAAAGTGTAGCTTTCTCCCAATCCGCGAAGGTCTGCTGGGTTCCTCCATAGGAATAGTCATTGCTCTCATTGTAGGCCGTCCAGTCGGTCTTGTTGAACCGCACCTGAATCTCCCCGCTATCCGCTCCCGGAGCCAGGCTTCCTGCTCCTGCGGCAAAGGAAATCTCCACATAAGAATCGGCCAGGGATACCGGCGCGTCCAGCTTCACAAAGCTTCCGCTCAGGTTGCCGCTGCCGACAACAGCGTAGTCACAGTGAAATTCCTGCGGCTTGTCCCCGTCCACGGTGTAATAATAGCGCAGCTTCAGACCACTGAGTGCAATGGTCTCGGTCCCTGTGTTGACAATCCGGAACTGGCTGCGGATCTGCGAATCGCCGGGACTTGTGTCATTGGTGCGGTACTGTACACGCAAAGCTCCAGTAACCGGCGGGGTGGTCTCGCGCGGCCGGGCCGTAGACTGTGCAGACGCCGTACTCTCCCCCACACTGTTCGATGCGGTCACCACGTAATAGTAGTCCACTCCGTTCGTCAGCCCGCTGTCGCTGTAGACGGCTCCGTTTGCCGTGCCAATCACCGTGTACGGTCCGCCGCTCACCAGAGAGCGCTTGACCGTATACTGGGAAGCACCGCTGACCGCATTCCAGCTCAAGGCTACGCTGGCATTGCCGGGTACCGCCTGCAGGCCGGACGGACGGCCCGGAACCTGGGGTTCACCGGGGGTTCCGCCGCCGGGAGGCAGCTCCCCGTATACCTTGACACCCGCATCAAATACCGGAATATACGGATTCTTCGTCGCCGAGGAAGCACCTGAAGCCACTCCCTTGAACGAGAAGTCATTACTGTTGTCCCAGAAGGTGGTGTTCAGCGGCCCGGCAATCCGGAACTGGACCTCCTTGCGGTAAGCGGATTGTCCGCCCGGATAAATCGGTGTGCCGGAGAAATCTACTTTGGTGTAGTAGATATGATTCGCTTCATCATAAGGCAGCAGCTGCGAGACGGTTGCCCCCTGATTGTAGCCTCCCGCCTTGACGGTGATATCTGCTGGTCCATACCCTGCAGCCACAGCCTCACTTATGTCCATATAGTAGTTGAAGGACATTTGACTGCTGGAGCGGGCAGGCCACCCGGAGCGGTTATTGAGCAGTGCACGGATTTCCACAAAATTGCTGCCGCTGGCGTTCACAGAGGTCTCGGTGAACATTTCATCCTCACGCGTTTCGGCCGGCGGGAAATTCACAAGCGGCTGCTGGCCCTGCCCGTGGAGCAGCATCATTTTGGCCAAAGCGCCGGTAAAGGCTGAATTGTAATCGGTTGCAACCTCATTGGAGACATAATCGCTGATTGTATCGGTGTAGCTGTCTGTCTTGGAAGGTCCTCCGACCAGTGCGCCGTACAGCACATGCCGGTGGTTCGCAGGAGTCGTCTGGCTGTCGCTCCAAGAGCCGTGTGAGGTGCGGTGATGGGGATGCTGGGGCGAATTTGCGCCGAAGCCAATCACATAGCTGCTATTGCGCGGATTATCGCCCAGCATATAGGTAATCTGCCGCTCCGCAAAGGTCTGGGCGGTGTTCTTCTTCACCGGATCTGAAACCCAGTCCGCATAGACAAAGGCCATGAATGCCTGGTTGGCCGCATACCGCAGCGCCCCCCATTGGTCCAGATGGGCCAGCCCCCCGGGAGTATAAGCTACCCGGTCAGAGGTACCGTTCACTCCGGTGGTCCAAAACTGCATATTCCGTTCAGTGGATTGAATGAATTTGGGATCACCCGTAATGCGGGACAGCAGGAGTTGTGCACCGTAGTGCTTGTCATCCCAGGATTGGGTCCATTGATAACCCCAATCTCCGGCTTGGTTCGTGCCCCACAGATTGCTGGCGGCAGTAGCCTTATCCAGATAGGTCTGCTCGCCGGTCGCTAAGTACAGCCAGACACCACCCCAGCTTAATTCATCGGCATAGCTGCTCCACGAATTGTAATACTGCTTGGCATCAGTGATTGTATCGGAGTAAGCCCCGCGGTACGTATCGGCAAAATTGTATAATTGCTTGGCATGCAGCAGCAGCTTGTCCGCATAAGCGGCATCCGAATCCCTGAAAATAATGGAAGCTGAGGCAAGCGCAGCAGCGGTCTCCGCTGCCAGATCAGAGCCGGGATGCGCAGCATCAATCTTGTAGGATGGACGTGCCATTTGCATGACCTCCGCCGGTCCCCACCAGTTATGATCCGCCGTGCCGTTGCCGACCTGTCCCCACAGCTCATTAGGAGCCGTATGCGCTTTCACAAAATAGTCTGTTGCCCAGCGGATATTGTCCAGAATCTCATCCAGCTGCCCCGATTGCACGTATCCATCCTTGTATTCATAGACCGACCATGCCAGCATGGTGGAGGTGTACGCCATAGGAAATCCGAATTTAACATGATCCCCTGCGTCATACCAGCCTCCCGTCAGATCGTGGCCGACATCCGCACCGTCCTGCAGCCCCGAATCGCCCCGCCATTCCACACGATTGTTCGCCGGCAGATCACCCGACCGCTGTGTCTCATAGAAATAGATAGATTTCTGCAGTGCCTCTGCATAATTAATCCCTGCGGTTGCAGCTTTGCTGACTTGCGGATGAATAACAGTCCCTGAAGCAATAGTGCAGGTTAGCATTAAGCTCAGTGCTGCGATACAGCCTGTCTTCCGTCTCGTTTGCTTCACCTTAACTCATCTCCCTTCGATTCTTACGTTTCAGCCCGATCGGGTGACTCACGCGCAGATACCTCCCCAGCGTCCATTGAAGACATTTCATAAGACATTCTATTCAGTACACTCCATCCTCCACCCCCACTTACAAATTAAGGAAATAATCTCCCTATCTACACATATACCACATAAAGTAATTTAATTCTATATATTTACAATTATATCCACCGAAAACAGACTCGTTTTGTCAAAAAATTTCCATTTTTATCATATTTGCCGTTTCATCAACCGAAAAAAACGCCTAACGTGCTTCAGGTGCACGCGGATACGCAAGCAAAAGACCACCGCAGTTGAGTGCATGCGGTGGTCTCGCTTTACTTCTCTTCCTTAATTGGTCTTCCCATGCATCTGAGTGGAGCGCTATTGCCCGCGACGCAGCTGCTGGTTATGGCGGATCTTCGCCTCGTTGCCCTGCTCGGTCGCCTGATAGAACACCCTCCGGGAGATCGCCTTCGGAAGATAGTCCTGCTTCACATAATGGCCGGGGAAATTATGGGGATACTGGTATCCCTCATGTCCCAGCTGGGCTGCGCCTTTATAATGCGTATCCCGCAAATGCAGCGGCACCTCAGCCGACTTCAGATCCTCCAGGCTATCCATGACGTTCGCGATTGCCATCACCACGCCGTTTGATTTCGGGCTCTCCACCGCAAACAGGATTGCCTGCGCGATATTCAGCTTCGCCTCCGGCCAGCCGTTGTTGCGGTAGGCATCCAGCGCACTGACAGCCTGAACCATCGCCTGCGGGTTAGCCAGGCCGATATCCTCGCTGCTCGCGGCGATCAGACGGCGGATGAAGGTCATCGGGTCCATGCCGAGCTTCTCCACGGCGTAGAGGAACCAGAACAGGGCGGCGTCGCTGGAGCCGCGGATGCTTTTGTGAAAAGCGGACAGCACATCATACTGCGTAGACTCGTCCGCTTTGACAATCGGCCGGCGGATCGACTCCTCCGCCACCTCCAGCGTGATATGCACGCTGCCGTCACTCTCCGGGGCAGTGGTCATCGCCGCCAGCTCCAGCGCGTTCAAGGCGCGGCGGATATCGCCGTTAGCCATCGTGGCGATATGCTGCAGCGCGTCCTCATCCGCCTTCAGATCCATGAACCCCAGGCCCCGCTGCTCATCGGCGAGCGCCCGCTTCATGGCAATCAGGCTATGCTCACTGGTCAGGGACTCCAGCTGGAACAGCGTGGAGCGGCTCATAAGCGCCCCGTTCACATAATGGAACGGATTCTCCGTCGTGGCGCCGATGAAGGTAATCGTCCCCTTCTCCACTGCCGGCAGCAGCGCATCCTGGCGGGAGCTGTTGAAGCGGTGAACCTCGTCCAGAAACAGAATGGTCTTCGAGCCGTACAGCGCCTTGTTGCTCTGGGCGCGTTCAATAACCTCGCGGACATCCTTGACCGAGGCTTCCACCGCGTTCAGCCGGACAAATTCACCTTGGGTATGATGCGATATGATATGAGCCAAGGTTGTTTTGCCGCAGCCCGGAGGCCCGTACAGCAAGATGGAAGACACCTGATCGGCCTCAATGGCCCTGCGCAGCAGCTTGCCGCGGCCTACAATATGCTCCTGTCCAATATATTCATCGAGATTCACGGGCCGCATCCGGTCTGCAAGCAGCCGTCCGCTCCCGTTCCCGTTATCCTCACCCAGCGAGAATAGATCCATAACTCCACTTCCTTGCTAGTAATCTGGTATTTCGCTATTTCTTCGATAGAAAGAACTGGCTGCCTTCTATCATACCATACCCGCAGCTTTCATTAAAAAGAGCATGACCTCGCCATCACCGGCGGGAGCATGCTCTTTGTTCTATTCTTAGAACTTATATGTTTGGGGTTGTTTCAAATATTCAGGCTAGCTGTTCAGCGCCAGCCTCATTTTTGAAATGATTTTGCGGATACTTTCTTCGGATAAATGATATCTCTTCTGCAGCTCGTTCACCGAGCAGCCGCTGCTGTGACTACAGAAGATCTCTTCATTGCGGTTCGCAATTTCTTGCCGGGAGCCGCTGTTCTCGCCCCATCGTACCCGCTCTTCCGTCTTCTTCGGGATGTATAGCAATTCACCCTGGATGTAGCCCTGTAGCTCTTCGAGCAATCCCGGGGGGAGCACATCCTTTCCATTTACGTAACTCACGTTCTGGTTCCTCCTTCAACAGGTGTGTTCCGTTAAGTCCGATCACTGCGCTGTTCTTGATAATCATGCCACCTGCCTCCTTTCTTCTCCTCAAATTTGGTAAATAACCTAAATTCATTATATTAAACCCTGCGGTCAGCGTCTACATTCATTGTTTATCAGTAATCTATCAGTAGTTTGTCAGTGTACTTCTATATATTTTAGCTAAGCCTGAAATATATAGACGCTATCTATACATAAGGAGGCCTCGCGGCCTCCCCTTAAACAGGCTTCCGTCTTAGACGGAAACCACCTCGTATTCTGAAAACATTGCCATCAGCCTCCTTCCAGAAGTAATCTTGCCCGGCCGGACACTTATTATTAAGCCACAGGTATCCGCGGGTTACAAGTTCAAGAATAGTTATAATCGTTCTCCACCTTGAGCTCACGTTAATCATAACTTTCAGGAGGAATGCATAGCGGTAATTTTAGCCAAAAAAATTTTGACGAAAAACTAATTTTTTAGTCGATTAGTGTCGAAATATATATTAAATTATCTATTTACTTCGAGATATGGAAATTAATTTAACCCCATCCATTCAGAAATTCAGGAGGAACCTTCTATGACAACCCCACGGAATCCTTTAAAGCGTGTATTTCACATCACCAAGCTCAGAACGGAACTCATGCTGCTAATCATCATAGCCATTGTGCTCCCCTCCCTTGCCCTGGTTGTCATATCCACGGAAACCTCAGAGTCGGCCCTGCGCTCCAAGATGGAAGAGACCACAAACTCAAGCATTCATATTCTCGATAAAACCCTTTCGCAATTAATCCAGCTGGAGAGCGCAGGTGTGAATGAGCTTGCTTACCAGATTAGTGCCGCCGATCTCACCAGCGATACTGCAAAAGTACGCAGCCTGATCGACAAATTCAAGCTGGAGCATCCTGAAGTGGATATCGTAGCCCTGGGCAACGATGAAGGTAAATACATGTTCGCTCCGGATTCAGAGCAGCAGAATTATGATCCCCGCATCCGGGACTGGTACATAGACGCTCTAAAGTCACCGGAGACCACATCGGTTATTGATCCGATTTTCTCCAAAGTGACGAACAGCTACATTCTGCCGGTTTCCAGGGCTTTTCCGGACGGTAAGGGTGCCGTTACCATCAGCATCAGCATGAACGAGCTTATGGAGCTGACCAAAAATGTCAGTCTGGGCGACAGTGGTTATGTATATATTCTAGACGGCAATAACAAGGTGATCTATCACCCCACCATGGAGGTGGCTTCTGAAGCAACAAGCCAGATGCTGGCTGAAATGGGCAAAGGCCCGGCAGGCAAAATCTCCTACAAGGACGATACAGCCAATACACAAATGGACGGCTTCTACATTACGAACGAGCTGACCGGATTCAAAATGGCCGGTGTGCTGCCGGAGAATGAATACACCAAGGCTGTATACCCGATTCTGTACAAGTCAGGTATCGTGCTTGTCGTCTCTCTGCTGCTTGCTTCGATCGTAACCTTCCTTATCATCCGCCGCATTACCGGCGCTGTGGAACGCTTGAACCGTTCGGCCAAACGGGTAAGCGAGGGTTATCTGGATGAGTCTGTGGAAACGAACCGCAAGGATGAGATCGGTCAGCTTGCCGGCAATTATAATGCGATGGTGTCTTCCCTGCGCAAAATGGTTCAGGAGGTCGCTGAAACGTCAGGCCACCTGGCGGCAGCCAGTGAACAGCTGACAGCCAGCACCGGCGAGAACAGCAAAGCGGTCGAATATGTGACTGAGCTGGTAGAGGAATCCACCCGTGGTGTGGAAACCCAGGCTTATGCTTCCGCCGAAGTGGCTATAACGATGGATGAAATGTCAACCGGCATTCAAAAAATCGCCTCCGCCTCAGAGATGATAGTAGGCGCCGCAGTACAGACGGAACAGGATGTCTCCACCGGCAGCGCCAAGATGCAGCATGTCGGAGAACAGATGAAGACGATCCGCGAATCCGTACATCAGTCCGGCAGTCTGATCGCCGAGCTCAACGGCTTAAGCGCCAAGGTGGCGGAGACCAGCACGGCCATCTCTGCTATTGCCAAGCAGACCAATCTCCTGTCGCTGAATGCCGGCATTGAAGCTGCACGGGCCGGAGAACATGGCAGAGGCTTCGCTGTAGTCGCCGGTGAAGTGCGCAAGCTGTCCGAAGCTTCCAATGTCAGTGCAGGACAAATCCAGGAGACCATCTCTGAGATGGTGGACCTGATTGCCAGCGCCTATGATGTGATGCGGCATAAAGTGGTTGGAGATGTGGAGCAAGGAATGGCGCTTACACAGGAAGCCAGCGAGGCCTTCCACCAGATCGAGCAGTCCACCCGGCATGTAGGCGAGCAAATCCATGAAGTATCCGCGATTACCGAGCAAATGTCGGCCAGCAGCGCAGAAGTAGCAGCGTCTGTTCAGGAGATGGCCAAGATCGCCCAGGCCGCGCTGGAATCCTTCCAGAGTGTAACAGCGGCGACAGAAGAGCAGCTTGCTTCCATGGAGGAGATCACTTCATCCTCCGCTGCGCTCTCCGCCATGGCATCGGACATGCAGGGACAGGTGGAACGGTTTCACTTCGAGCCGAAGGGCAAGGCTTAAGAACTTCCGGCGTAATGAGGGGCACTAATGCTCCTCATTTGCTCATTTGGCCCGCTTCCAGTGAATTCAGGGGCACTAATGCCCCTCATTTGCTCATTTGGCCCGCAAAAAGAAACCTCTCCTTTGAAATGGTTGATACATTTCACCAAAGAGAGGTTTCTTTTTTGCATTTTTTAAGAATGCATATACGTTTCTAATTAAATAGCGGATCGGACGGGACGACCCGCGGAAAAGCGTTAGCGGTCGCCTTATGTCCGGATTTTCACCGCTAAGGGAAAACAAAAAAATCTGGACCGGGGAGCGATTGGAACAACGTTCCGTTTGCGGATTGTTCTCACCAAGCGCAACCCTTTATCCCATTCCAAAACAGGGCTGCCCTTACCCAAGATAATGTAAACCTTAATTCCCTTCGGGTACCGGCCAGCCGGAGACCGTTTCGTCTCCAAGCAGCTGTACGTAATGCGGAAGACCGCCGTCATGCAATAGCCATAGCTCATGCAGGGCACGTGTACAGCCTACATACATCAGCTTGGCATCCCAGGCTGCTCCTCCGTAGTGCGCACTGTCCGCATCCGCCAGGATGACAGCATCGAACTCCAGTCCCTTGGACAAATATACGGGCAGTACGGACAAGCCGCCGCGGTATTCGGTGATGCTGCCGTCAATGAGATGAATATCCTCGAACTGTCCGGCAAGCTCAGCGTACAGCTCAGCGGCTTCCCGCAGGCTGCGGGTCAATACAGCCACTGTGCGGTATTCGCGCCCGGAGAGCGACGACAGGGCGCTCCTGACAGCGCTGAGCCGCTGGTTGCCGCCTGTAGCCGGTTCCGGCTGCGCATCCTCATAGGAAATCAGCCGCACGGGATTACCGCTGCGGAAGACCGGCACGGCCAGCAGCGCGCTGCCGACGCCGGCGGACAGAATCCCGTTGGCGAATTCAATAATCTCCATCGTTGAACGGTAGCTGCGGGTAAGCGCATGATACGCTGTATACTCCCCGGCAAACAGCGACTGCATCTCATTCCACTCATGTACCCCTTTGTAGGCATGAATCCCCTGGGATAAGTCACCCAGAATGGTGAAGGAATGGCCCTTCACATACAGATCCAGCACGGCAATCTGGAACGGGGAGAAATCCTGCGCTTCGTCAATAACAATATGATCGAAGCGTTCGGTCCCCTCATTGCCGTTCAAAAGATAATGAATATAGAGCAGCGGCGGAAGATCCTCTTCCCGCAAAATGCCTTTCTTCAGCTCTTTCACCGTTTCCTTCAGTACTGCCTGCGGAATTTCTTCCGGCGCCTCAGCCGGCCAGTCCTCCGGAGTCTTCGCCGCACGGAATATCTGCTTGTAGATGGCCAGCGGCTCATATTTCGGCCACTTGGCGCTATACGCCTTCTCGCGCGCCGCACCTTTTTTCTTGCGGTCCTTCAGCGCAGCGGCCGACGGGCTCTTCTTCAGCTCCATCTCGATCCAGCGGTGAATCCGCGCCATCACGCGTTCCTTGCGTTTGGCCGGCGGATACGGAGCGTATTCTTCATTATGCCAGCGCAGAATCATCGAGCGGCGCAGCACAGCCCCGTCCCACGGGCTGAAATCTCCTTCAGGCACGGCGCTGGTCTCCAGCAGCTTAATGCTGGATTCAATGACACTCATCAGCACCGTGGAGCCTTTGAAGCGTCCCGGGGTCTCTTCTGTAATGACAGGCATCGCTCCTGCTGTTTCGAACCAGCGGTTCATCGTTTCCGAAGCGTCCTGCTCCGGCAAAGTCACACCCAGCACACCCGCCGCCCAGTCCGGGAAGGTGCTCTGGGCAATATTGCCGACACCGAGCTCCGGCAGCACATCTGAAATATAATCCAGGAACATCCGGTTCGGAGCGAAAATAATCATTTTCTCCGCCGAGACCTGATCCTTGTATTGATACAATAAAAAAGCCAGCCGGTGCAGCGCGACGGTGGTTTTACCGCTTCCCGCCACCCCTTGAATAATCAGCGCCGTGTTCTTCGCTGCCCGGATAATCTTGTCCTGCTCCTCCTGGATCGTCGAGACGATATCACGCAGCCGGTTGTCCTTGTTCTCACCCAGCCGGTACACCAGGAATTCATCCGACACCGCCGGCGCATCACTGTCGCGGTTATACGTATCCGCAACCCGCTCCAGAATCTGCTTGCGGATGACCACGTTGCGTTTGAGGTAGACGAGCCCTTCAATCAGCCCTTCCGGTGCTTCATAGGAGGCCGCTTCTGTCCCTCCTGTAAACGAATAGAACAGGCTTGCCACCGGTGCCCGCCAGTCAATGACCAGCGGACGGTCGCTTACCTGCTCACGGTCTACGCCGATTTTACCAATATAAAGTGCCTTGCGTTCTTCCTCGTCATTGCCCTGAAAATCAAGCCGTCCGAAATAAGGCTCCTGCCTAAGCTTGGCAAGATCTTTGCGCCTCTGTTCCCTGGAGTCCTCCAGCACTTGTTCCGTATACTCGTGTCCCGTGTACACCGGAGTGCTGCGCAACCGCTCAAGGGTAGAGTCAATCTCTATAAGCGCATGGTTCAGCCTGTCTTCTTCCTCTTGATAGGCACTTTGAAAGTTGTCTTCCAATTTCAGTTACCTCCTAAAAGTGATGTGAGCAGTACATCATATCACAAGAGGACAGGGAAAGCCATATATTTCAAACTGCCGTATAGAACGGCTCACCTGCCCTATATAAGGCGCATTTAGCCCATCAGCGCATGGAGCACAAAGTTCGCTACGAACAGCCCGGCAATGCCGTACAGCGCCGGCGGGACATCCTTGCCTTTGCCTGTAGCCAGCTTCACAACCGGGTAAGTGATGAAACCAAACGCCATCCCGTCCACGATGCTGTAGGTGAATGGAATCATCACCATAATCAGAAACGCGGGGAAGAGCTCCGTCATGTCGCTGAGATCCATCTCGCGCACACTCTGGACCATCAGTCCGCCGATCACGATCAGAATCGGCGCAATTGCGCTGTCCGGAACATAAGCCAGCAGCGGAATGAACAGGAACGTTGCCCCGAACAAGAGACCGGTGACGAGTGAGGTTAAGCCGGAGCGTCCGCCGGCAGCGATCCCGGCTGTAGATTCGGCAGCGGCTACTACGGGACTGCTGCCGAACAGACCTGCTGCGATGTTGGCGATGGACAGCGCCCGCAGACTGCTTTTGAAGCGTTCCGGACGGCCTATCATCAGTGTCTGGGAGGAGATCAGGCCGATGTTCTCGAAGACAACGATCAGCAGCAGCAGGAATACGGCAATCCAGAAGACGAGGCTGATGAAGCCGCTCCATTGCATACTGGCGAACACATCGCCATATCCGCTGAATACATGTCCGGATTCGGTATTCTCAGGCGCATGAGCCGCTCCCAGCAGGTAGGCCAGGCCTGTCCCCGCCAGCATGCTGATCAGCAGGCCGCCGCGCGTGCCGCGGATGAACAGGACCAGGGCGAGCAGCAGCGTCACCACCGAGGTAATGACCGCAGGATCGCTGAAATGCCCGATGGCGACAAATGTCGTGGCATGGGCAATGACAATCCCGCTTTTTTGCAGGCCGATAAACGTCAGAAACAGACCGATTCCGACAGTTATCGCATGCTGCAGATTATGGGGTATGGCATCACTCAGTATGCGGTAGAGCGAAGTGAACGCTACAATGGCAAACAGCACACCCGTCACCACAACAACGGCCAGCGCCTCACGCCAATCCAGCTTCATAGAATGTACCAATGTATAGGTGAAAAAGGCATTGATGCCCATGCCCGGGACGACGATAATCGGCGTTTTGCCGCCAAAAGCCATTAGCAGACAGCCTGTAATTGCTGTCAGCAGGGTGGCCACCATTCCCGCCCGCAGCGGCATGCCTGCATCATGCAGAATCGCTGCATTGACCATAACAATATATACCGAAGCGAAATACGATAGGATGCCTGCCGCCCACTCCCGTTTCCAGTTGTCGCCCGGCGCAAGTCCCACGCTATCCCGCCAAAAATTCGATTTCATCCAAAAACCTCCACTAGAGAACGTGAACTTAAGAATGTTATCCAAGAAGCTGCAATAATGCCGCAGCCCACTGCTCCATCTTAAGTTTTCTTATATTATGATGTTAAGTTCCGCTGGCTATTACCCGGCTTGTCTGGTCTGTAATCAGCCATCTCCCCCGTTATGCTGCTCCAGGCAGCAATAAAAGGGCATGCAGCGGGAATCAGCTGCACGCCCTTGAATCCTGTCAAACCCTCATTCAAACGTGATGCCGCCGGTTTCCAGCAAATCACGTACCGTAACACTGACCATAATCAGACCGACTACAGGAGGCACGAAGGACGTACTGGCCGGAGGCTGCTTCGCCTTACGCCGGTCCGGCGCATTGGCGGGAACAATCTGCTCGGTGACATCCTCACGCGGCTTCACAGGCTTTTCGGTTGAAAATACTACCTTAACGCCTTTCTTGATCCCTTCCTTGCGCAGCTTTGTGCGGATCACCCGCGCAATCGGGTCCATACTCGTCTTGGAAATATCGGCCACCTGGAAACGGGTCGGGTCCATCTTATTCGCCGCTCCCATGCTGGAGATCATCGGGATCTTCCGGGTCAGACATTCCTTGATCAGATGAATTTTGTAGATAATTGTATCCGAAGCATCAATGACATAATCCGGCTTGTATTTGAACAGCTCCTCATAAGTCTCTTCGGTGTAGAACATGTTTAATGCAATCGCTTCGCAATCCGGGTTGATCAGCTTGACGCGGTCCACCATCAGATCGGTTTTGTTCTGGCCGATGGTCGTCGTCAGCGCGTGGATCTGGCGGTTGATATTGGTAATATCGACCGAATCCTTATCAATCAGGATAATGCGTCCGATACCGGTACGGGCGAGGGCCTCTACAGCCATCGCGCCCACTCCGCCAATCCCCAGCACAGCCACTGTGCTGTTCTTCATGATCTCGAGACCTTCCGGTCCGATCGCCAGTTCCGTACGCGAGAACTGATTCAGCATGATGTCAGCCTCCTTATGCAGGCCTGCGGGGTATAGCCGCTTAAGTCTGCGCTATGCCCCGTCAGCCATTTATGTTTTATTTCTTTTCTTTTTCCGGTTTTGGCGCCAGTTTGATATGCAGCTGCTCAAGCTGTATAGCATCTACCGGGGACGGAGCGTCCATCAGCAGGTCGGTTGCACTTGCGGTCTTAGGGAAGGCAATGGTTTCACGCAGGTTCGTGCGTCCGGCCAGCAGCATGATCAGACGGTCGAAGCCGAAGGCAATCCCGCCGTGCGGAGGTGTGCCGTATTCGAAGGCATCCATCAGGTAGCCGAATTTCTCATACGCGAGTTCCTGTGTGAAGCCGAGAGCTTCGAACATTTTCTCCTGAACCTCACGTTTGTAGATACGCTGGGAGCCGCCGCCCACCTCGTAGCCGTTAAGCACGATGTCATAAGCCTGCGCGCGGATCGCACCCGGATCTGTATCGAAGAGATGCAGGTCTTCATCCATCGGGCGTGTGAACGGATGATGCTCTGCCATGTAGCGCTTCTGGTCTTCGTCATAGCTGAGCAGCGGGAATTCTGTAACCCAGGCGAATTTGAACACACTGTCATCGATCAGGCCAAGCTGGCGGCCGATCTTCAGGCGGAGTGCGCCGAGTACATCCGCAACGACCTTCTTAGTGTCAGCGGAGAAGAGCAGAAGGTCGCCTTCTTCAGCACCCGTGCGTTCCTTCACGGCGGCAATTTCCTCTTCGGAGAAGAACTTCACAATCGGGCCTTTGAACTCGCCGTCTTTCACTTGAATCCAGGCCAGGCCCTTGGCGCCGTAACGTGCAGCATAAGGTCCGAGATCATCAATTTCCTTACGGGTCCAGGTGCCGCAGCCCTTGGCGTTAAGGCATTTCACTTCTCCGCCCTTCTCGATCACGGAGGCGAACACCTTCACACCGCTGGAAGCAACGATATCATTCATCTCTACCAGCTCCAGGCCAAACCGCAGGTCAGGCTTGTCCGAGCCGTATTTGCCGATAGCTTCAGCATAGGTCAGCCGCTGGAACGGAGTGGCAACCTCGACACCAATCGTTTCCTTCAGCAGGCGCTGCATCAGGGTCTCCATCATGGACAGCAATTCATCCTGCGGCATGAAGGACGTCTCGATGTCGAACTGGGTGAATTCCGGCTGGCGGTCTGCACGCAGATCCTCATCGCGGAAACAGCGTGCCATCTGGTAATAACGCTCGATACCGCCGACCATCAGCAGCTGCTTGTAGATCTGCGGAGACTGCGGAAGCGCGAAGAATTCCCCTTCATGCACACGGCTTGGCACGAGATAATCACGTGCGCCTTCCGGTGAGCTTTTGGTCAGAATCGGAGTTTCCACATCGATGAAGCCTTCGCTGTCCAGGAAGTCACGGAAGATCTTGGCCGCTTTCGAACGGAGCAGCAGCGTCTTGTGCATTTCCGGACGGCGCAGATCCAGGTAACGGTATTTCATCCGCAGCGATTCATCCACTTCCACACCGTCTTCGATGAAGAACGGAGGCGTCTTGGCAGCATTCAGTACTTCAATATCTGTAATCTGCACTTCAATCTCGCCGGTCGGCAGGTTGCGGTTGATGGTTTCATCGTCCCGTTTAACCACTTTACCCGTTACGGCAAGCACGTATTCACTGCGCACCTTATCGGCAATCTGCAGCGCTTCTCCGGAATAGTCGGGGTTGAATACGATCTGTACAATTCCTGTGCGGTCGCGCAGGTCAATAAACAGTACGCCCCCAAGGTCACGGCGGGTCTGTACCCAACCGTTCAGTGTTACTGTCTCGCCGATGCTCGCCGTTGTTAATTGTCCACAGTTATGGCTTCTGGTCATCTTTTATCCTACCCCTTCATTGTTAAAATCACATATACTGACTGCAGCTTACTTGCGGATACATCCATACTTAAATCCTAATTCAGCGCCTGCGCCAGCTCTTCCAGCTTAACGGTCCGCTGCTCGCCGGTTTCCATCGACTTCAGGGCGATAACGCCGCTGCTGAGCTCATCTTCGCCAAGAATCGCCGTATACCGGGCCGACATGCGGTCCGCCGACTTCATCTGTGCCTTCATCTTCCGCCCCAGGTAATCGCGTTCTGCGGAGAAGCCCAGGCTGCGCAGATGGAACAGCTGCTTCGTGATCTCCAGATCTGCGGCTTCACCGAGTGCGACAAAGTACACATCCAGCGGCTTCACTGCTTCCAGCTCTACCCCCTGATTCTCCAGAATCAGCAGAATACGCTCAAGGCCGATCCCGAAACCGATACCCGGCTGATCCGGTCCGCCGATCTCTTCCACCAGGCCGTTATACCGGCCGCCGCCGCCCACCGTGTCGATGGAGCCGATGCCTGCCGCTTTATACTCAAACGCTGTATGCGTGTAATAATCCAGACCGCGTACCAGGCGGGGGTTAATGCTGTACTCCACGCCCATCACGTCCAAATGGCCTTTTACCTTGGCAAAATGCTCTGTGCACTCCTCATCCAGACTGTCCAGAATAGACGGGGCCCCGCCGAATTTATCCTGATCGACCTTGCAGTCCAGCACGCGCAGCGGGTTGCGTTCCATCCGGCGCTGGCAGTCGCTGCACAGGCTCTCTCTCATCGGTCTCAGGAAATCCAGCAGCTTCTCCCGGTACGCCGCGCGGCTAGGCGCGTTACCCACGGAATTCAGCTCCACTCTGACATCCTTCAGCCCCAGATCAAGATAGAACTGGTACCCGAGCGAAATCACTTCCGCATCGATTGCCGGGTCCACTGCACCGAAGGCTTCAATACCGAATTGGTGGAACTGGCGGTATCTGCCTGCCTGCGGACGTTCGTAGCGGAACATCGGGCCGATATAATACAGCTTGCTGACATCCGGCTCACCATAGAGCTTGTTCTGCACGTACGCCCGTACGACGCCTGCAGTCCCTTCGGGACGCAGTGCCAGATCGCGGTCGCCTTTGTCCTTGAAGGTATACATTTCCCCTTCTACAATATCCGTTGTCTCGCCTACACCACGCTCAAACAGCCCGGTGTGCTCGAACAGCGGTGTGCGGATCTCCCGGTAGTTGAAGCGGCGGCAGAGATCTCTTGCTTTGCCCTCAACGTACTGCCATTTCTCCACTGCACCCGGAAGCACATCCTGCGTACCGGTTGGTTTCTCGAATCTTTCTTTAGCCACAGCCTATCCCTCCTGAAAATAACCCCTCTTACTCCTCATGGAACCCATTGTCTCTGCTTCTAAAAACAACAAAAAATCCCCCGCCCTGTTTAATTACAAACAGGGACGAGGGATTATCATAACCAATAATTCACCCGTGGTACCACCCACATTCCGGACTTAAGCAGCTGCGCTGCTCCAAATCCGCTCTAAGCGGTTAACGCCCGCCTACGCGCAATCGGCTACTGACTCTAAGGCAACCTGCTGCTGCCTGCTTTCGCCGTGCGTTCTCGGGGAGGTCATTCATCCGTTCATCAACAGAATCCTTACAGCCGTGCGGATCAGGTGTTGCCGTCCTTATCTTGGACAGCCGCCGGATCAGCGGGATTCCTCTCTGGGGTTGTGGGTTACGGATTACTTGGTCCCGTCATCAAAACAATATAACATACCGTATATTGTTAGATTCTACTGAACCACTGCGCTAAAGTCAAGGAATGAATTGAATTGAGTATCCCGGCCCGCAGCCAGGGTGAATCAGCCGGAGCTGTGCAAGCGCACATGGCCTGCGCAAGAACTGGGCGCGGCTCCTCAGGATTACCTGCCAGCCAGGAGGACAGAGATTCCGCTATTTGAACAAATCCAGCAAAATCGCGGGGCAAGCGGACTGAGATTCCGTTATGTGTCCAGAGATGCCTCATTTCGAGCTGGAATGAACAAGATAACGGAATCTCAGTCCGTTTCATCCTCTAGCGTAAGCTTTTATGGAAAATAAGGGCTTCTCAGTCCGCTTCACGGTCCGCTAGACGATCCGCTTCACGGTCTGCTTCACGCTACCGATTACTGACGCCCTTCGGCTCCAAGCATACCCGCTACAGCCGCAATAAGTCACAAATCCCCTCTAAAATCCCCACACAAAACGGGGCTTTGGCGTAGATAGATGACTCAGGTACTTTGCGGGGACCCGAAACATGTAGATTCTGATATTGTAAACAAGTGGAAACAGTTTTGCTGTCCTTGTATAAGGACGGAACCGTTTCAGCGAGAAATAGAAGGATAATTTATAGCGCGAAGCATGTAAATTCTTAGATTTCAAAAAAATGACCTGCAGCCGATTGCTGCAGGTCCATCATCATATATTATAAAAAAGGGGGTCATGCTTCTATTATAAACACGCTATATTAAGGAATCATGAATGTAATATTACAGTTGCATTACAGAAAAGAAAGCGTTTTATTGAGTGGTCCATGCCTGTGTCTAAACCCTACACAACAGGTTACACTACAACCCTATTCCCTGTCTAGAGAATTCATGCAGTTTCCGCTGCCCTGCGGGTAAATAAACAGCTCCAGCCTCTCCCTGAGGGAGGACTGGAGCTGAATTGGTTATCCGGACTAAGCAGGGCCTCCTGCTTAATCAAAAATCTCCACATAAGCCTGTTTGCCGCGCAGAACCTCCACAACCTCATTGTAGTGATTCTCGGCCACTTTGAGATCCATGACGTAATGCAGGTTCTCCAGATCGCTGTTTTTCAAATCAGAGCCGCTGTGAACCTCTCCCGCCGTACGTTCATCATCTGTCCGGCCCAGATCATCATCAACAGTAACTCCAGGCACAATAGCTGCTCCGGTAAGCGGCCCTGTCGCGCCCCCTGCTGCGTAGACCCCTCCGGCAGCTGTAGCCGAAGTATTGTAGGGAGCCAGCGGAATCAGAATATTGCGGCGGTTGTTTCCGCCCGTATCCAGAGGATCTGTCAGCGCCGACACTTCAATTCCTTCCACACCGTATGGAATCAGTGCAGTCTTGGCACCTTCCGCTGCATCTTCCGTGCTGAAATAGGCTTGGATTCTTTTAGTCATTGTCAATCCCTCCCAGTGGTTTGTTTAAATGTATTACAACACCTTAAGCAGCTCACGCACAAATGCGGGCTCATCCTTGGGTGTGCGTGAAGTAATATAATTGCCGTCCACGACGACCTCTTCATCCTTGAATTCCGCACCGGCATTGATGAGATCATCCTTCAGCGGCGGATAGGAGGTAAGCGTGCGGCCTTGTACCAGATTGGCACTGATCAGAATCTGCGGCCCGTGACAGATGGCTGCTATAGGCTTGCCGGCACTGTCCGCATCTTTTACAAATTGCAGGATATCCTGGTCAAGACGAAGGTTCTCCGGCGAAGATCCGCCCGGGATGACTACAGCATCATAATCTCCGGCTTTTACCTCGCTGACCGCTTTGTCGGCGGCATAAGACACGCTGCCTTTTTTACCGAGCAGGGTCTCATTTTTCTTCAGACCAATAATCTCTGCCTGATGTCCTGCCTGCAGTACTTCTTCATAAGGCACCTTCATTTCGGAATCTTCAAAACCATTAGCGAGCAGAAATGCTACTTTACTCATTGAGATTAATTTCTCCTCTCTACGCTATTCTGTTCTCGTCATTCTATTACCCGCATTCCCCGGCTTTCTAACGAGCCCTCACAGGTTTCGCGAATTCCCGCCGGCTAAACACCATTTGTACGCTCCAAAAAACACAGAAATAAGCCGCCTTCCCCGCACTCATTACGTTCGCGGCAGAAGATTTCGGCTTGTTCCCTTCAGCACCTGCAGATCCCTCTGCTCCCCGGCCCCCCTTGCCGTTGCGGAAGCTTCTGTCATCGACCCCGCCGTATGGCCCTGTATACTGTTCCATATCCATGCTTTCTGTGATTGTCTCATGCTACTGACTCCCCGCAACTTGTGAATATAATTCGTTCATCACTAGTTTATCCAGCAGGGCAGTCCGCTATCCTATATCAAAAAAGACCCCACAACGTGGAGTCCTCACATCAAGCTGTAAAATTAGACCGGCATATTAAGCCCGCTCTGCTGCGCCTCATTCAAGGCCTATCCCCGGCTGTCCAGCAGCAGGGTAACCGGTCCCCAGTTCGTCAGGGAGACGTCCATCATCGCTCCAAAAATACCGGTCTCCACCTGAAGCCCGCCTCTGCGCAGCTCCTGGTTGAAGTAGTCGTAGAGCCGCTCGGCCTCTGCCGGAGCCGCGGCAGCCATGAAATTGGGCCGCCGGCCTTTGCGGCAGTCCCCGTACAGGGTGAACTGGGACACGGACAGGACGCTGCCTCCGGCATCCGTTACGCTGAAGTTCATTTTACCGGCGTCATCCTCAAAAATCCGCAGTCCGGCTACCTTGTCAGCCAAATACTTGGCATCCTTCTCCGTATCCTCATGGGTTACGCCGACCAGCAGCATCAGGCCCTCCCCAATTGCTCCGGTCACTGTTCCGTCCACCGTAACACTCGCATCCCTGCAGCGTTGTACAACCACTCTCATACCATCCTTCAGCTCCTTGCCTTGTTGCCTTCAAGCCTTATTGCATAATGCGGTTAACTGTATATACATCCTTCACACGCTTGACCTTATCCACTACTGACTGCAGATGATCGGTGTTGCGGATCAGAATCGTCATATGAATCATCGCCATCTTGTTCTTGTCAGAGCGTCCCGTAACCGCCGAGATATTGGTCTTGCTCTCCGACACCGCCTGCAGCACTTCATTCAGCAGTCCGTTGCGGTCATGGCCCGTAATCTCAATATCGACGCTATAGTTGGCCTCCATGCTGCCTTCCCATTCCACTTCGATGACACGGGCTGATTCCTCCCCGTCCCCTTCACCCGGAATGTTCGGACAATCCTCACGGTGCACGGATACGCCGCGTCCGCGGGTTACATAACCGATAATATCGTCGCCCGGCACGGGATTACAACATCGTGCGAAGCGTACAAGCAGATTATCAATCCCTTTGACACGCACACCGTTGGTCGGCTGATTGCGCTTCTCCCCGCTGGATTTGATCTCCTTCATCTCAGAAGTCAGCTCCAGATGACCGGCAGCATCTTCCTGGTCCTTACGCAGCTTCTCGGTCAGCTTGGAGGCAATCTGCGCGGCTGTAATCCCGCCAAAGCCTACTGCGGAGAGCATATCCTCTACATCATTAAAGGCGAATTTCTTCGCCGCTTCTGACAATTTATCTTCCGTCAGCCAGTCAGAGATCTCCACGTTCAGGCGCTTCAGCTCGCGTTCGATCGCTTCACGGCCCTTTTCAACGTTCTCTTCCCGCTTCTCCTTCTTGAACCATTGCTTAATCTTGCTGCGTGCATGTGAAGACTGGGCAATCTTCAGCCAGTCACGGCTCGGCCCGTACGAGTTCTTCGAGGTCAGGATCTCCACGATATCCCCGGTCTTCAGCTTATGGTCGAGCGGTACGATGCGCCCGTTGACCTTGGAGCCGATCGTCCGGTTGCCGACCTCTGTATGGATGCGGAACGCGAAGTCAAGCGGCACAGAGCCTGCAGGCAGCTCTACAACCTCACCCTTAGGCGTGAACACGAAGACGAGGTCGGAGAAAAAGTCCATTTTGAGCGACTCCACGAATTCCTCCGCATCCTTGGCTTCATGCTGCAGCTCCAGAATCTCGCGGAAGAATGGCATCCGGTTCTCCGGATTCACATTGTTGCTGCTGCCTTCCTTATACGCCCAATGCGCGGCTATCCCGAATTCGGCAGTGCGGTGCATCTCCCAGGTACGGATCTGCACTTCAGTAGGCTCCCCGCCGGGACCCACTACCGTTGTATGCAAAGACTGATACATATTCGCTTTGGGCATGGCGATATAATCCTTGAACCGGCCAGGCATCGGCTTCCAAAGAGTATGGATAATTCCTAAGGTAGCATAACAATCCTTAATATTGTCGACGATAATGCGGATGGCCAGCAGGTCATAAATTTCGTTGAACTGCTTGTTCTTGGTGCTCATCTTGTTATAGACACTGTAAATATGCTTCGGGCGTCCCGAAAGATCGCCTTCGATGCCCATTTCATCCAGCTTGGCGCGGATCCGCCCGATAACGCTGTCGATAAACTGCTCACGTTCTGCCCGTTTCTTGTGTACAAGATTGGCAATCCGGTAGTACTGCTGCGGATTCAGATAACGGAGGGCAATATCCTCCATCTCCCATTTAATCGCAGAGATCCCCAAACGGTCTGCAATGGGACAAAAAATCTCCAGAGTCTCATAGGAAATACGGCGCTGGCTCTCTTCCGACTGGTACTTGAGCGTGCGCATATTATGCAGACGGTCCGCCAGCTTGATCACAATGACCCGGATATCCTGAGCCATAGCGATGAACATTTTGCGGTAATTCTCGTTCTGCTGCTCTTCCTTGGAGCGGAACCGGATGCGTTCCAGCTTGGTCAGACCATCCACCAGCATTGCGCAGGTATCGCCAAATTTCGCGCGGATCTGGTCCAGTGACACCGTCGTATCTTCTACAACATCATGTAACAGCGCTGCAATAATAGATATAACATCCATTTGCATATTGACGACAATATCTGCGACCGCCAGCGGATGCAGAATGTATGGCTCCCCCGATTTCCGAACCTGCCCGTGATGAGCCTGATCGGCAAACTCATAAGCTTCCCGGATGCGGAGAAGATCTTTTTCTTTTATATAGGCGCCGGCCTTTTCGGTTAATTGCTCTATGCCCATTCTCGTCGTATCCGTTTCCCTTCTATAATAAAATGAACCCGCAAGCCGTGCAGAATTTGCAGGTTCCATATGTTCCAAACTGCACTACGCACAGATTAAAGTTGTCTATAATTATGACGCTTACGGAGGATTACGTCAACACTTGCCATAGCGTGGTATTCCTGTAAGGGAAAGGGACAAGAAAAGACAATTTTGTGGCGCGCGCAAAAATGTTGTTGTAAAAAGGCGCCGATCTATTTAATCTAGTAAAGGCGGTTTTTTAGCGCCAGGCTTACATCAAATTAGATCAGAAAGAGAAGTGAACTCCATTGCAACGCGAAATTCAAGTTAACGAAAGACTCCCTTGGGGCCCGGGTTTCCTCCTGAGTCTTCAGCATTTGTTCGCCATGTTCGGCAGCACAGTGCTTGTTCCCAACCTGTTCGGGGTAGATCCCGGCATGATCCTGCTGATGAATGGTATCGGCACATTGCTTTACATTTGGATCTGCCGCGGCAAAATCCCCGCATATCTTGGCTCAAGCTTTGCTTTTATTTCGCCGGTACTTATGGTCCTGGCTAAACACACAGACGATCATGAGCATGGATATTCGCTTGCACTTGGCGCATTTATTGTTACCGGTGTTATTTTTATTCTAGTCGCTTTGATCGTTCGTTATGCGGGCACCGGCTGGATTAATGTCGTATTCCCTCCGGCGGTTATGGGCGCTATCGTAGCCACCATCGGACTGGAGCTCGTTCCTGTTGCAGCACGTATGGCCGGACTGATCGCTCCTGAAGGTGTGGCCGTCACAGACTGGATTCCGGATGGCAAAGCTATTACCTTGTCCATGGTCACGCTTGGCGTTACCGTACTCGGCTCCGTGTTATTCCGCGGCTTCCCCAAAATCATTCATATCCTCATCGGTATCGTTACCGGTTATGTACTCGCTTATATCCTGGGCCAGGTAAATACTGGTGCTATCTCTGAAGCCCATTTCCTGTCCCATCCAACGATTATCACCCCATCTTTCGAATGGTCGGTAATTTTCACAATCATCCCTGTATCGCTTGTTGTTATCGTTGAGCATATCGGCCACCTGCTGGTTACCAGCAACATTGTCGGCAAAGACCTGACCAAGGATCCCGGACTGGACCGCTCACTGATGGGTAACGGGATTTCCACGGTACTCTCAGGATTCCTGGGCTCCACCCCGAATACCACTTATGGTGAAAATATCGGCGTTATGGCGCTTACCAAAGTCTACTCGGTATACGTAATCGGCGGCGCTGCAGTGATCGCTATCCTGCTCTCGTTCTCCGGAACGTTCTCGTCGGTCATTGCCAATATCCCGCAGCCGGTCATGGGCGGTGTCTCACTACTGCTGTTCGGTGTAATTGCCGCATCGGGCCTGCGTATTTTCGTAGAGCAGAAGGTCGATTTCTCCAAAGCCACCAACATGATTCTGGCTACTCTGGTACTGGTGGTAGGTATTAGCGGCATCACATTAACGGTTGGCGGTGTACAGCTGAAAGGGATGGCATTGGCGACTATCGTCGGTATGCTTCTCTCCTTGCTCTTCAAGCTGTTTGAAGTTCTTGGCTTGTCCAATGAACAGGAAACAGAGAAATCCGCTCATTAAGCCTCTTACCATTTACCACGTTCAACCTATAATACAAAAAGCGGACTGCTGTCTTAAATCGACAGCAGTCCGCTTTATATTTCCCGGGAAAAGTTGTCCGGGCGAATTAATCCTCGTAAGTCAACAGGGTAACCACTTCAATATCCGACAGCTTATTGCGTCCGGCCAGAGCCGTTAGCTCAATCAGGAAGGCAGCGCCGACAACCTGTCCGCCAAGCTGTTCCACCAGGCTTACCGAAGTAGCGATCGTGCCGCCGGTAGCGAGCAGATCATCGGCAATCAGAACCTTCTGTCCCGGCTGGATAGCATCCGTGTGTACAGCAAGGGTATCTTTGCCGTATTCCAGATCGTATCCCACTTCAATCGTCTCGTAAGGAAGCTTGCCGCTTTTGCGGATGGGCACGAAGCCAACGCCCAGTGCGTACGCCAGCGGTGCGCCTACTACAAAACCGCGCGCTTCCGGTCCGGCAATGACATCAATCTCCAGATGGGCAACGAGAGCCTTAAGCTCATCAATAGCCGCACGGTACTTGGCCCCGTCTTTAAGCAGGGTAGTAATATCCTTAAAGCTGATTCCCGGCTGCGGGAAATCCGGAATCACACGAATACTGTCTTTGAAATCCAAAAGTATCATCTCCTAAAAGTTATGAGGATAGGTTATCCTCACCTGAATTCTCTGTAAAAGCTCTTACTCCGAAAACACACTACACCCGTTACGAGGCGCCTAACCGGCGTGACAGCATGAATTCCTGCAGTTCGCCGCGGCTGCCCTCCATGAAATACTGCTCCATTTCAGCAGTCTTGCCCAGCCTGATGAAGTGCTCTGACGCCGTCAGGCTCTTGGCGGCAGGCTGCGTGACAAAGGTAATGCTGCCGCCGCTGCGTTCAATGAAATCAAGCTCAGCGAACACATCAAGCATCCTGCCCAGCATGCGCACACCCAGTGCAGACTGGCGGCTGAGCCGCAGCAGTACTTCATGCTCGGGGGTTGCGGTTGCTGCGATCGAGGCGATCAATTTATATAATGACTTGAAATGATCCCGCGTAGGAACCTGCAACCGGTCACGGCCGTCGCGGATCGAATGCAGCAGGGCAATATTCTCTGCGCGGGGAAACGCAGTGAACAGTGCTTCCAGCTGCTCCGGCGTTTCCGGCATATCCAGCAGACAGAGCAGTGTGATCTCTGCTTCGTCATTCCCCGGCTCACCCTGGTGCAGCGGTGAAATTCCGGCATCCTCATCGTAGACCCACAGCGACATGCCCTTCAGCTCGCGCAGTGGAGATCTGCGGCTGTTCTGAAATACCGCCGCTGTCTTAACCGGACTGCTGCCGTTGTACGAACGGAGCAGCTCCTGAATATGCGCTGCCTGCTTAACCGCATCGGCAGCACCGCGCAGGTCGAACAGCTGCGCGGCAGGCACTGCAAGATCCTGCAGCATCAGCTGAGGCTTGCGTGAGCCGTTCCATTCATTCACCGACAGCTCCGCCAGTACATCAATGATTGTACCATCAGGCAGCAGATCAGCCAGCGATCCCTTGCCGAAGGCCACCGCTTCGATCGTCACCTTATCCTGCTGCAGGACAAGCCTCAGATGTTTGCCTTCCTGACCCATCTTGCGGGTCTCCTTCACAGCAGCTCCGCGCAGAATGAATCTCGGCAGCGGGTTAGCCATCCCGAAAGGGGCAAGCCGCTCCAGTTCAAGCGCAGCCTGGAGTGACAAATCAGCAATAGAGACCTCACCGTCTGCAGCCGTCACGGCTACAAAGTCCTCTGGTGTCAGGATAGATGCAGCATATGCATTAAGCGCTGCATCAAAGTCTTCAAGCTTGTCCTGCGGCAGGCTCATTCCGGCCGCAGCCGGATGCCCGCCGAAATGGTCCATCAATCCGGCACATGAAGACAAGGCCGCATAGATATCCAGCCCGGGGATCGAGCGGGCAGAGCCTTTGCACATCCCTGTATCCGGGTAAATATCCAGAATAATAACCGGACGATAATATTTTTCCAGCAGCTTAGAGGCCACAATCCCGACAACACCGACATTCCAGCCCTGCTCAGCCAGCACAATAATATCCGGAAGCCCGGTTTGACTGATTCTCTGCTCCAGCTTGGCCGTAGCTTCCCCTACAATTCTCTCCACGACCAGTTGACGTTCTTTATTCAGGAGGTCAAGCTCACCGGCAAATTGTTCTGCCTCTTCAGCATCTGCGGTAGTGAGCAGTGTGACCGCCCGGCCTGCATGATCCAGCCTTCCGCTGGCATTAATCCGCGGCGCCATGCCGAAGGCAATATTAACAGCGCTTACGGTGCTCATCGTAATTCCGCTGACTGAGAGCAGCGCCCGGATTCCCGGAAACGGCGAATTCCGCATGCTGGTTAGCCCCCGGCGCACTAGACTCCGGTTCTCCCCAAGCAGCGGCATCAGATCCGCAACCGTACCGATCGCGGCTATCTCACACCATTCTTCAGGAACTCCGCTGCCAAGAAGAGCCTCGGCCAGCTTGTAGGCTACACCCACTCCGGCCAGCCCCTTGAAAGGATACGGGCAGTCCGGCAGTTTCGGATTAATGAGTGCATAAGCCTCAGGCAGCAGCTCCGGCGGCTCATGATGATCTGTGACTATGACATCAATGCCCAGCTCTGAAGCGTAGGCAATCTGATCGTAGGCACTGATACCAGTATCCACAGTAATAACGAGAGATACTCCCTGCTGCAGCGCCCAGTCGAGCGCATGATTATGCAGACCGTAGCCTTCATTGGAACGATGGGGGATATAAATGTCAAAAGAAGCGCCCAGATGACGCAGAAGAAAGATCATCAGCGCAGTACTGGATACCCCGTCTGCATCATAATCGCCATACACCAGAATATGTTCTTCATCTTGCAATGCCTTTCGAATCCGTGGCACAGCCTCGGCCATTCCTTTGAGCAGGAATGGATCATGACTATCCTCCGCTCCGCCATCCATGAATACCAGCGCCTTATCGGCAGTATCCATGCCTCTTTGCACGAGCAGTGAGGACAGAAGCGGAGAAATAGAAAGGCTCCGGGCCAGTTCCCGGTTTTTCTCGGGATCGGCTGCCGGAGATTGCCATCTTGTTTTTGAATGAAGCAATACAGCTCACCTTTCTCTCACCTTGCAGACTACTGAAGCAGCGTGGGAATATCATTATCCACGAGCTCATGGTTGCTTTTATAGGGATAACCCGGGTCATACGGCACCACATCCATTTGAACCTCGCCTACATGAACGAACCGGTGCTGCAGCAGCTTCCGGGCGCATTCCGAGATATCCTGGGCTTCCATCACGCTAATCCGCGGATTTACGCTGATCTTGACATGAAGATTCACATAACTGCCTTCCTCCATTGCCTTGAGCTGCTCCACCCGGATGACTCCATGCACACGCTGGACGGTCTCAATGAAGCTGGCGGCCTCTTCGGAAGGAAGCTCCTGTATCTTTTTGCTGTAGACAGAGGAAATAATCAGAGAATAGCCTTTGCGGATAACCAGACATCCGGTCAGCAGTGCGGCAATCGGGTCCATATAGAGCATAGGATGCCAATTGAAATACCCGCCAGTCATGGCCAGAGCAATACCTATAAATACGGTTATGGAAGTATATAGACTGAAACGGTGGGTATCCGCATACGCGGCATGACTGCCATCGTTCTTTTTTTTATAATAACGGTATTGATATTGAAAGATAGCCTCTTTGAACACAATGCAAATCAAGACGGTTACAAGTGCCGACTGCCCAGGTGCCGATAAATGTCCCCGGGTTAAATCACGAATGGCCGAGAAAGCAATCTGCAGCCCGCCCATAAGAATAAGCACAGAAAAAAGAATGGCCGCCATCGGCTCTTTATTTCGTTGACCGGCCCGGCTGCCCGATGATGCTGCATACTTGTGACTCTGCTTCGAGTTCCACGGAATAACCCCTGCCAGCTTGGCGGCGGCATCTGCTCCGGAATAGATGGCATCCCCCATCAATGCTTTGCTGCCTGAAAGATAACCGAAGGCGCCTTTGGCCAGAGCCAGCCCAACATCACTGAGGATTCCGGTCCAGGCAACGGTGTCTCTTGCAGCTAATTGTTTGTCATTCATAACGAGGCCCTCCTTACCACTAGCAAGTAATCTCATGATGATGAAACCAGCTAAGATGCTGATCCAAAGATTCCGAAAAGCCGCGTCGCTTGTGACACGGCTTTCCGGGAAACTTAAGTTTTAGGCTTTGGCCGGGTTGCTCTTTACCGGTGTCTTCTGGCGTTTCTTGAGCAGCAGCCAGAGCGGGCTTGCAATAAAGATCGAAGAATAGGCTCCGAAGAGCAAACCGATTACCATGGCAAGCGAGAACATTTTGATCGACTCTCCGCCCATAATCAGCAGGAAGAATGCGGCAATAAATACCGTAAAGGCTGTATACAGGGAGCGCATAAGGGTCTGGGACACACTCTTATTGACCAGGGACTTAAGATCCTCATACGACTTCTGTTTACCGAACCGCAGGTTCTCGCGGATCCGGTCGAAGATAACGATTGTATCATTGATGGAATAACCGATTATGGTCAGCACCGCGACAATGAAGGTTATGTCTACCTCCAGACGGAAGATGGAGAAGACCGCTACAACCATAAATGCATCATGGAGCAGCGCCACGATGGATGCCAGTGCGAACCGCCATTCAAAACGGATACTCACATAAATAATAATCCCGATACTGGACAGAAGCACCGAATAGATCGCATTGCGGGCCAATTCCTTAGCCATCTCTGTATCTACTGTGTTGACTTCGAAAGATGCCTGATCGTCAATCTTGGTAATTGCCGTTTTCAGGGTTTCACTCTGAGTATCATCCAGCTCTTCATCGTAGCGGATGTTAACCCGCTGATCCCCGATGGTAATGGTAGGATCATGACCAATCCCGGCTTCATCTAACGCCGGCTGCAGCTGAGCCAGCGTGATGCTCTTGGAGAGGGCGACGTCCACGTTGGACCCGGCCTTGAAATCAACGCTGTAATTCAGGCCGAAGGTCGCCAGAAAGACCAGACCAGCCACCGTAATGGCGATGGAGAAGATATAGAAAAACTTGCTTAAATGTACGAAATCAAGCTCTTTCTTAAAGCGCACTGATGTCACTCTCCTTTACCCCAAATTGCTTCGGCTTTTTGAGTGCGCCGGCTTTAACCAGCACTGTCAGCAGCCAGTGGGCAAAATAAAGGTTTGTTACAATACTAAGTACAATTTCCACGATCAGAATCAGCGCGAAGCCTTTAACCGCACCTGTACCGAAGGCGAACATGACAGCCGCTACAATGATCGTAGTGACATTCGCGTCCATAACGGTACGGAATGAAGTTTTGTTACCTGCTTTGACGGAAGACAAAATACTCTTACCGCTGCGCATTTCTTCCCTAATCCGTTCATTGGTAATGATATTGGCATCGACCGCCATCCCTATACCGAGAATGAACGCGGCAATACCGGGAAGGGTCAAGGTAAAATCGGCTATAACGAACACCAGAATCAGCAGCCAGGTATGAAGAATCAGCGCAAAGCTGGCCAGTACACCCGGAAGACGATACATAAACATCATGAAGACCAGAATGATCAGGGAACCTACAATACCTGCTTTAACCGTTTGATCAAGAGACTGTTTACCAAGTGTTGCCCCTACGCTCTGGGAATACTTCTCCGTAAGCTTCAGCGGCAATGCACCGAGATTGATCGTATCTGCAATCTCACGGGCCTCATCCAGTGTATATCCCCCGGATATGGAAGCTTTACCATCGGTCAGGACTGCCCTAACATACGGAGGCTCGGACAACAATGTCTCATCCAGATAAATGGCGAGCTGCTTACCCAGCAGACGCTCGGTAATTTCCGCAAATTTATCTTTGTCCTTAATAGAGATGCTGATCTCCGGACGGTTGAGGTTATCGCGTTGCACGTCTGCCGCGCCTTCAACAAAATCACTGCCTACCAGTTCAATCTTGCTGAAGACTCCGGGTGCATCACCATCAGCGGCACTGCGGAAGGTCAGAACTGCCGGTTCTTTCATTTTCTTGCGGACCTCGGCTTCGTCAGTAACGCCCGCAATCTTCAGACGGATGCGGTCCGTACCTTCGGTTGTAACCTCAGGCTCGCTTGTTCCGAGTGCATTCGCCCGTTTCTCCAGGCTCTCCGCTGTTTTTTGCAGCGAAGCACGGGTCAGGGTTCCTCCCGTATCCATAGGCTCGGCGTGGTACAGAATCTCAAATCCGCCCTTCAGGTCAAGACCTAGACGGACCTTGTCCAGCAGCCCGGGAGTTGTAAATCCCATGACGCCGGTTAGAACGACCACGGTGATGATAAAGCTCAACATTCTCTTCATGCTCTAGCTAGTTCCCCTTTCATTACTCAATATTCCTATTATAGCTACGTGCGAAATCACCGTCAATTCAAGAGGAATGACGGTGCCGGATTCACACAAAGAAACGGCCGGTTCTGCTTCTGGGCGCAAACCATCCGTTTGGATAGGAACTGTTGAATTACTCTTCTCTTACTTTACTGCTTCCTGTAGCCGTTTGCAAAAGAAAATCGTTCCTTTTGGCAAATTAGGCCGTCAGTTCAACCCCCGGTAGGCCGCAATGGTCAGGTAATTCATGTAACTGCCCGATTTCAGCGAATAAATATCATTGACCAGTTTATGTAGAGGAGGTCTTCCTTCCTTAACATAATTACGGCTGACACAATCCCAAATATCCTTACCGGTCACATATTCATAGCCGAGGAGGCGGAATTCCTCCGCTTTGCTGATGCACATGGCTTCGATTTCTTCACTAAGCTCGTCATATTTCCATTGTTCCGATTCCACGTGTTGACACCTCCAAAGATTCCCCGTTACGTATGCTCAGAGATAAATATTCGACCCCTCTGCCGCTCTTTCCTTCTTTCGGCCAAAAACTTGTCATATGGAAAGCTTGTCATGGAGTTGACCTGTAGCAGCATATCCTTATACAAGCCTGCTTGGGAGAGGAACAAATTAACCGGAAGTTTTCATCTAATTTGGGAAGAAGGAGTGCCCTTTGAGGAAACAGACCTTTATACAAGGAACATTAATCCTGTTATTTGCAGGCATCATTAACCGGATGCTTGGTTTTATTCCCCGGATTGCTTTGCCGCGGATCATCGGCGCCGAAGGAGTAGGACTATATCAGCTTGGATATCCGTTCTTTATCGTACTGGTAACTGTCATTACCGGCGGGCTCCCGCTGGCAATTGCCAAAATGGTTGCTGAAGCAGAAGGAGAGAACCGGCCGGAGCAGTCCCGCAAAATCCTGCATACGGGCCTGGCAATCAGCCTGACGCTGGGTATTTTTTTCACCATTGTAGCTCTGCTCAGCTCCTCTTGGGTATCAAGCGTTCTTCTGACAGACCAGCGGGTATATTACACCTTCGTCAGCATGACTCCAATGATTGCAATCGTGGCCGTTTCGTCCATCTACCGCGGATATTTCCAGGGCAGGCAGAATATGCTTCCCTCGGCGTTTTCCTCTGTGCTGGAATCAGTCATCCGGATCTTCTTTATGCTTTGGTTTTCCTGGCTGCTGCTCCCCAAAGGAATTGCTTTTGCGGCGGCAGGTGCGATGCTGGGCGTTACTGTGGGTGAGATTGGCGGAATGCTGGCCCTGCTGCTGCAATATTATTATATCGTCAAAAAGGACAAGAATGAGGCTCCGCCTCCTGCCGGAACGGTTGTTTCCGGTAGTTCTGCTGAGTCCGGAGATGAACCGCAGAGACAACCAGGGAGTGTACTTAACCGGCTGATCGGCATCTCTGTACCTGTAACCGCCGGACGCCTGATCGGTTCCTTTTCGTATCTGCTCGAATCAATTATTACTGTGCGCAGCCTTGCACTTGCCGGAATAGCTGCTGCAGCTGCAACTGCACAATATGGTTCCCTGCAGGGAATGGTTATCCCGCTGCTGCTGCTGCCGGGTGTGCTCAGCTCCTCGCTGGCCGTGTCCCTCGTCCCTTCCTTATCCGAGGCAGCTGCCCGGAATGACCTGCCCACGATTCATAAAAGAATGCATCAGGCCCTGCGGCTGGCTATGGTAACGGGCGCTCCGTTTGCTGCTGTTATGTACGTTCTTGCCGTACCGTTATGTACACTGATGTACGGCAATGCAGCGGATACGGCACCTATGCTTCGGATGATGGCACCGTTCGCTTTATTCCTCTATGTCCAGGCCCCGCTGCAGGCTGCACTTCAGGCAATGGACCGCCCGGGCAAGGCACTGATTAATACACTGATTGGTGCGGTCGTCAAAATCCTGCTAATTCTGCTGCTCGCCTCCAGGCCGGAATACGGGATTCAAGGAGCCATCATCGCCATTATTGTCAATAGCCTCCTTGTGACTATACTTCATGGATACAGTGTTATCCGGCTGACAGCCATGTCCTTAAGATGGTCGGATCCGGTCAAAATTATAGCGGCTACGATCATCATGGCTGCCGGAATGTCTTACGTCTATACCTCAGTTCACGTCTCCTCCTCACAGTGGATACAGTTTCTGGCTGCAGCTGGCTGCGGGATGGGCGTATACTTTAGCATTTGCCTGTTATCGGGCCTGATTTCCAGGCGTGATCTGGAGCGTGTGCCCTTCTTCAAACGCTGGCGCAGCTAACATCTTCTCCTTATCTGGAGCCGATCGGGTCAATATATATCTGTCCCTTATGATCAATTGAGCATAGGAAAACATCACGGAAATCGGAGACACCCTTCTGGCGGATCTGGGTTCTAAGCCAAAATCTGTTCTTGCCGATCATCTCCAGGTTGTCGTCCTGCACCTTTCCGTCCATTATCAGCGGAATCGGGAGGCCTTCGTAGCGGATCTTGTGCTTCGGAAGCTTAACTTTACCGGAACTGTCTGATTTGTCTGATTTGTCTGAACCTCCGGAGCTCTCCTGGCCTCCGCTGTTCTGCTCCTTCTGCTCAGCGCTTGAACTGCTGTTTCCGGTCTGATTGGACGACGATACACCTTTATTCTTCTCAATCACGGTAAGCTGCCCGCTTGTTTCAAGAATGGCAAACTCTACATCGGCCGGACTGTCTATGTTCTGCCCGCGTAACTGCAGCAGCAGATCATCAATGTTATATCTCTGTTTACGCATCTCGCCCCGGTGGAGCTTACCGTCCGAGATGAGGATACTCGGCTTGCCATCCACCAGCAGGCGAAGCTTCCGGCTCTTCAGACTGATCTGTGCAACCAACACCTGAATCAGAACCAGCGTTGCCATGGGCACGAACCCGTCATAGATGGGCCGCTCGATATCTTCAATTACAAACACAGCGATCTCAGCAATCATAATGGAAATCGTGAGGTCAAATACCGACAATTTGCCGATCTCCCGTTTGCCCATGATCCGCATACTCAGGAAAATGAAGATATACATCAGCACGGTCAGAAAGATGTGGGCAGTAATATGCTGGAACAACATATTCTCTTCGCTCCCCTTCCGCTTCTCACCCGGCGGCTGAGAGCCGTAACGGGCGGATTAATGTACCCCTATTCTGACCTGCCTGCCAAGGGAACATTCGGAAGCCTGCTGATTAATTACTGGTAAAAGTCCAGTCTGCCATTCTTGTACTATTGGGGCAAGCCTTCCCATACAATGATTAGTACCAGCTCAGGCAGGACACTTTTTTTCAAAGCCCAACCAGAAAGTAACGCAAACAAACTTAGCCTATGCTTTCCAAGCCAGTTTGTAAGGAGCCCGTCCAGGAAGTAATGCAAACAAACTTTTAGGAGGTTTTACCATGTCGTTAATTAGGCGTCTATTCTCATGGAAAATATCTAGTCCTGTATTATCGGGTTTATGCCGGTCGTTCCTGTGGATGCTGCTGGGCGCATTCGTTCTCTCCCTGCTGCTCTGGGGCAGCGGACTGCAGGAACAGGATCTTACCATGTACACCTATATTGTTCACGGCATAGCTGCCGCTTTCGGAGGCTTGACCGCAGGCGGCAGAGCTTCAAGCAAAGGGTGGTATCAGGGAGCACTCACTGGCGCATTCTATGGATTGATTGTTCTGCTGATCGGATTCCTGGCGCTGGACAGCGCACCGGCAGGGATTGATTTCCTTTGGGTATTGGCTGCAGCAGGGATTGGCGCACTCGGGGGAATATTTGGGGTTAATTTGCAGAAATCCTAATTAATATAATTTTTCGAAATTTGAAACCTATCCTTGAAAATATGTTACACTGAGTGCATCTGACTTCATATGAGGGATTTATCAAGGAGGCTTTGAATGCTTTGCTTTACCAGTCCATGAATCTTGTAGTTGTATACACCGTTGCCATTGTAGTGGTATTGATTTGGATCGGCGCCCGGCGCAATCCGCTAATGGCCCTAGTTGAAATCGGGAGAGAGCTGCTGCGGTCCTATAAATTCACTCTGATTATTATAGGAATGTTCAGCGTGCTTGCTCTGAATAAATATGAGCTGCAGATCGAGCGGAAGATGCACCTGACTTCGGATTACACAGCCTTTGTCTTTGGTCTCGAGGGCCACTTTGTCAGACATGTGCAAGAGCTGTTCTATACGCCTTGGCTGACCCCAATCATCGTCTTCTTTTATATCTTCATGCTGCAATCGGTCCTCGCCGCCTCGCTCGGTATCTATCTGCTGGATAAGAACCGCGTGATGCTCTATGCGACCTGCTACACGATCATGATAACCTATGCCGTTGCTATTCCCTTCTATCTGTATTTTCCGGTAAATGAGGTGTGGTTCTATCTTCCCGCAGGGGTGCGATTTACCATGCTGGATGTTTTTCCGAAGTTTGAACAGGAGTACCGGCCGCTGTCGGGTCTTAACAACTGCTTCCCCAGCCTGCATACTGCCATTTCCGTATCCATGGCGCTGCTGGCCTACCGTTCCGGCAACCGCCGCTGGATGGTGATCAGTACAATTTCGGCCGTTGCTATCGTCTTCGGAATATTCTATCTTGGTATCCACTGGCTGACCGATATGCTCGGCGGCACTTTGCTGGCTGTACTGTCCACAACTGTCGCAGTGCAGCTTGCCAAACTCACCCTCCGCAGCGGGGAAGAGAGACTGCGGGTACGCAGCCGGGCAACGGATGTGCGTTAACATTAGACTTTGAACTGTATAATGCAAAAAAAACCGGCGTTCTCTTACGAGAGACGCCGGTTTTTATGTAATTTGGTGCAGACAAATCAATCTTTGTCTTCTACTTCCACAACAGAGTGACTGATCGAACCCCGGTCAAAGGTCAATCGGGTCACGTCATTAACCCGCAATACAACGATGTCATCAGAAATCTCCATAATTGTTCCGTGAAGACCGCCGATAGTAACTACCTTATCGCCTTTTTTCAAAGACTTAAGCATTCCGTTGCGTGCTTTGGTTTTCTTCTGCTGCGGACGAATCAGCAGGAAGTAGAAAACAACAAACATAAGTACAAATGGACCTACCAGGCCAAGGATGCTGCCTCCTCCGCCTGAAGCTGCTGCCAGTTGAAAATGTGACATATCATTTCCCCCCTTTCCAAAAACTTTAATACATCACTCAGTACTTTTAGAAGCCTTTTAGATTATCATATAATCCGTATTGTGCAAAAAACTCATCGCGAAAATCAAGCAGCCGATCTTCCATGATGGCTTCACGCACTTTACGCATCAATTCCAGCAGGAAGTGTAAATTATGGTATGTCGTTAACCGCAAGCCGAAGGTTTCGTCGGCTTTGATCAGATGGCGCAAATAAGCGCGGGAATAATTCCGGCAGGTATAGCAATCACACTCCGGATCAAGCGGCCCGAAATCACGGGCATACTGCGCGTTGCGTACAACGAGTCTTCCCTGACTGGTCATCGTCGTTCCATTGCGGGCAATACGGGTAGGCAGAACACAGTCGAACATGTCTATTCCGCGGATTGACCCTTCCAGCAGCGCATCCGGTGAACCTACGCCCATTAAATAGCGTGGTTTACCTTGCGGCAGCAGTGGAACTGTATAATCCAGCACTTCATACATTAGCTGCTTGGACTCTCCGACGCTGAGCCCCCCAATAGCATACCCCGGGAAATCCATGGAAGTCAAATCTGCCGCGCTCTGACGGCGCAGATCCTCGTGCATGCCCCCCTGTACGATTGCGAACAGCCCCTGATCATTAGGACGTGCATGGCTCTTGAGGCATCTTTCTGCCCAGCGGGTGGTGCGTTCAAGTGACTTTTTGACGTATTCATATTCTGCCGGATAAGGCGGGCATTCATCGAAGGCCATCATAATATCGGAACCGAGTGCATTCTGGACTTCCATCGCTACTTCCGGCGAGAGAAACTTCTTGTCCCCATTTAAATGAGAGCGGAAATGAACGCCTTCTTCGGTAATCTTACGCATGTCGCTCAGCGAGAATACCTGGAAGCCGCCGCTGTCAGTCAGGATGGGCCGGTCCCAGTTCATGAATTTGTGCAGACCGCCGGCTTCGCCGATGATCTCATGGCCCGGACGAAGGAACAAATGGTAGGTATTACTCAGAATAATCTGCGCATTCATTTGCTTAAGCTCTTCAGGGCTCATTGTTTTGACGGTGGCTTGTGTGCCTACCGGCATGAAGGTTGGTGTTTCAATGATTCCGTGTGGAGTATGGACTCTTCCGAGCCGTGCTCCGGACTGCTTACAGGTCTTAATGTGTTCATAAGTGATTGCTGCCATAGGTTTAACCCTTCCTCTTGCTTAATAAATGAACATTGCATCGCCAAAGCTGAAGAACCGGTACTGCTGCTTAATCGCTTCTTCATAGGCGGCGAGAATATGCTCCCGGCCGGCCAAAGCGCTCACCAGCATGACCAAAGTAGACTTCGGCAGATGGAAATTGGTAATCAGTGCATTGACGACAGTAAATTCGTAGCCGGGATAGATGAAAATATCCGTCCAGCCGCTTGATGCCTTGAGCGGTCCACCCGCCGCTTGTCTCCCGGCCGTCTCAAGGGTCCGGCAGGAGGTGGTGCCGACAGCGATAATTCTTCCGCCTCTGGCTCTCGCGGAGTTCAGCATCTCTGCTGTCTCTTGGGATAATTCGTAATATTCGGCATGCATCACATGCTCTTCCACGGTTTCTACCGACATCGGACGGAAGGTGCCGAGACCTACATGCAGGGTAATATAAGCGATATTCACACCGGCCGCTGCAATCTGCTCCAGCAGCTCTTGAGTGAAATGCAGTCCCGCCGTAGGGGCGGCCGCCGATCCTTCATGCCGCGCGTAGACTGTCTGATAACGTTCGCGGTCATCCAGAGTTTCCTTAATGTACGGAGGAAGCGGCATCGATCCGAGCCTGTCCAGTATCTCCTGGAAGATTCCCTGATAGATAAAGCGCAGCGTCCGGCCGCCCATATCCGCTTCGTCCTCTACTACGGCGCGAAGCTCTTCGCTGAAGATAATCACCGCTCCGGTCTTCAGCTTCTTGCCGGGCTTAACCAGCGCTTCCCAGCGGTCTTCACCGAGATTCTTCAGCAGCAGAACCTCTGCCTTCGCCCCGGTATCCTCCTTGACACCGAACAGTCTGGCCGGAATAACTCTCGTATCATTCAACACCAGTGTATCTCCGGGACGGAATTGCTGCAGTATATCTGTGAAATGCCCGTGTTCCAGTTGACCGTTCTCCTTTTTTACGAGCAGCAGTCTGGATGAGCTGCGGTCGGCAAGCGGAGTCTGGGCAATCAGTTCCTCCGGCAAATTAAAATCATAATTATCTACATTCATGATGGGATCTTCATTCCTTAACTATAGTAACGTTATTAAAATAGTGTTGCAATATTTGACGATAATCATACCCGCTATCTGCCATGCCCTTTACGCCCCATTGGGACATGCCCAGGCCGTGCCCGTTGCCCCAGCCGATGAAATAGAATCCGGGACTGCTGGTGACCACTCTGGAAGATTGATCAGCACCCATGACTACGGTTCCGCTGCCATTTGCAGTAACTTTGCCGGTTGCAGAGAGCACTCCAGCGCTTGTCGAACTGCCAATTGTGGCTGTAGTGCCGTCAGCGCCTAGTACAGTATAACTGCCTGCCGGGACAATATCAAACAAAGTACTGGGCAATCCGCCAAAGGATGAACGGAACAGATCCGGGTATTTCACCTGCAGAATCTGGCCGTTAGCCTTGACTTCCACCGCTCTCCCCGAAGGGCCGCGCTTAGTCACCTGGAGACTGGTTATGGAAGACGGAAGAGCGTTGCTTGTTTTGCCGGACAGGCTTTTGAGCAGCTCTGCCGAGGTATACGGCCCTTTGATCCAGCTGTAGCTGCCGGATTCATAGACCTGGCCCAGCACTACGGCGTTATCGCCGGGGTTCAGCTTGCCTGCGGGAGTAACACTGCTCTCAATAATAGGCAAAGGCCGGATATTCACATCCTTGGTGGTTGCCGTAGCCAGCGGAAGTCCGGCTGCCGTTGTGTTCCCGGTCAATTTGATATTGTCTTCACGGGCATAACCGGAAATGCCGCTGTTCAGCAGCACATAATACCACTTTTTAGATGAAGCAACTGCCGCAACATCCTCGGCACTGGCTACACTGACGAAGGTATCGCCGCCGTTGTTCCATACTTCAGACGGATCTGCAGTAACGCCGCCGCCGTTGGAAGAGAACACGGCCTCTACTATTTTGCCGCCGCTCATCAGCACTTCACCTGCAGTAGCATCCACTGCTTTGGTAATGACTGGAGCTTCAGCGCCTATGCCGTTATACACCTGGCTCAGCGTGGTATCGACAACATTGGCTACATCGAAGCGGTTGCCCTGGGCCAGCGCATAGCTGCGCGCCGCAACGGCCTGGGCTTTGAGCGCCTCTTCCGGCCAGCCGGATGAAACCTCTCCGCCGACAACCGCATACAGATATTGCTCCAGCGGCACTACGTTGATTACAGACAATGAACCGTTCAGATTGCCCAGCTCCAGATTGCCTCGGTAAGTACGCTTGGATCTCTCCGTAAGCAGAATCCCCTTCTCATTGCCGGCGGCTGTGAACTTCGCGTCGCTTCCGGATAACAGATAATGAAAGGCCTGGACTTCACTGCTGAAATCAAGTCCTGCGTCCATCCGGATAATTAGTCCCGCTGTACCTGCCGCCACCGGCGACAGAACAAGCTGCGGGAGCAGTGCAGCTGCCGAGGCAGAGACCGCTGCAAGATCGCTGTCACTCGCCGCTTCGCCTACCCAGACTTCAGTCCGTGCACTGCCGCCTTCTCCGGACACGAATACCGGCCAGGCATCGAACCCGGCAGCGGTAAGGCTGCCGACAACCGCCTGCGCTTCCTCAAGAGTCGCGTAGGAACCTGCGGACAGATGTTTGGTCCCGGCAACAGCCGGGGTCTGTCCTTCCGGAAGGCTTACTCCGGCTTTCATCACGGAGGTCAGCCCCGTTTTGGCGGCAGCTTCACTGGCATAGCTTCCAGTATATAGCTGATACACCTTGGCTCCGCCCCGTGATGCCATAAACAGCTGGGGTTTATCGGAGGTAGCCTGGAGCTTCTTGGCTGCATCCGCCGCCACCTGCCAGGTTGGCGTTTCCAGCACCTTCACCCGGTAGCCGTCCAGACTGACACGGACTTTATTCTGGGCAGGAACCGACAATAGAGGTGTTCCGGCCTGCGAGAGCAGGCTGAAGCCCAAATCGGACTGCAGCGTGACCAGCGGTACGGTAGATTTATATTTGCTGCCAATATCGGCATACAGCGCAACCCGGATCGCCCCGCCGGTATCGGCGTGAGTGGTACCCGCAAAGGTCAGAAGGCTGCCTGCTACCATTGAGGCGGCCAATACTCCGCGGCCCAGCAGCCCTAACCCTGTTTCTTTCCACCTGGCAAGATTCATTGTAGGCCTCCTAAAAATTTTGAGAGTAGCTGCTGCCTGACTAGGCTTCGTTCCAAACCAGCTTCGGAAGCATACTCTTAATTGTGTTATACAAAAGGCATTCTAGACTGCAACCAATTAAGCACCCGGTCGGGCACTTATGTGACGAGCGGTTTATTCAACTTCTCGCACCTAATCGATTGCAAAGAGCATTCAAATTCTTAAGCTTCTCACTTGTATAGGCTTAATTGTTGTACGGATTGCAACTTGATCCCCTAGATATCTGGCGGTTGGGACAGATTGTTGTATGAAATACAAGATTTGTCCCGCCAAACCGCTTGGAGGAGAAGAAATGTTGCCTTTGATACAACAATTCGGGATTATAGCCGGGATCATACGAAAAATGTTGTATTATGGGCAGCCTCAGTTCTGCTGCGGAGGGAGCGGAAGTCCCAGATGATGATAGGCCGCCGGGGTCACTATGCGCCCGCGCGGCGTGCGCTGCAGGAAACCGATCTGCAGCAGATAGGGTTCGTATACATCCTCAATAGTCTGGCTCTCTTCGCCTATCGTAGCGGCGATGGTATCGAGCCCCACCGGTCCGCCGCGGAAGGAGCTGATCATCGATTGCAGCATCTTGTGGTCGATGTTGTCCAGTCCGCGCAGATCTACCTGAAGCATCTTCAGCGATTCAGCGGCAATCTCCGGCGTAATAATACCGTCGCCGCGGACCTGCGCATAATCGCGCACCCGCTTCAGGAGACGGTTGGCAATCCGCGGAGTCCCACGGGCCCGCAGGGCAATCTCTTCCGCAGCATCGCCCAGAATCTCGATGCTGAGCAGCTCGGCGTTGCGGGCTACGATGAAGCTCAGCTCATCGATTGTGTAGTACTCCAGCCGGCTGACTACGCCAAAGCGGTCGCGCAGCGGAGCGGACAGCAGCCCTGCGCGTGTCGTTGCTCCAATGAGCGTGAAGGGGGGCAGGTCCAGCCGCACTGAACGGGCACTAGGGCCTTTGCCGATCATGATATCCAGCGCGAAATCCTCCATCGCCGGATACATGACCTCTTCCACCGTGCGGTGCAGGCGGTGGATCTCATCAATGAACAGCACATCGCCTTCCTGGAGGTTGGTCAGCAGCGCGGCCAGATCGCCCGGCCGCTCAATTGCCGGACCGGAGGTGGTCCGCAGATTCACACCCAGCTCATTGGCGATAATATTCGCCAGCGTTGTTTTGCCGAGACCCGGAGGCCCGTACAGCAAGACATGATCCAGCGCTTCGCTGCGCATCTTGGCGGCTTCAATATATATTTTCAGGTTTTCTTTCACCTGGTTCTGGCCGATATATTCACCCAGATAACGGGGCCGCAGACTTAATTCAACCGCCTGCTCGTCCATCATCAGATTTGCTGATATAATCCGGTCATCCATTATTCCTCACTCCGTTCTTCAGGGACCTATTTGGCTATAAAAAGCAGCCCCAGCGCCTTCTTCATCAGCACGTCAACCGGTCCGGTATCCGTTCCCTCTTGCTTCATCTTCAGCCATACGCGGTCCAGCTCGGTATCGGTATAGCCCAGCGCCTTCAGGGCATCCCTGGCCTCTTCCCACGGGAGTGCCTCGGCCTTAGCCTGGGCTTCAGCCGCTACAGCGAACAGGCCTGTCTGCAGGGCAGCGCCGCCGAAGCCGTCCAGCTTGTCCTTCAGATCCAGAATCATCCGCTGCGCCGTCTTCTTACCGATGCCCGGCAGCTTCGTCAGGAAGGTGATGTTCTCCTGATAGATCGCCGAGATCAGCTGATCCGGCGTTCCGCCGGTCAGAATGCCCAGCGCCACACGCGGGCCGATCCCCGACACCTCGATCAGCTTGCGGAACAGCTTCTGCTCCTCACGGGTCGGGAATCCGAACAGGAGCGTCGCATCCTCACGGGTCTGATAATGAATGAAGATGGTCACCGGACCCTCCACCTTGGCAAAAGCATACGGATTCGGGCAGAAGACCCGGTAACCTACGCCTTGAACATCCAGTACTACATATTCTGACTCCAAATGTACAACCGGTCCTCTTAGGAAATCTATCATTTTCGCAATACCTCATTTAATTTGGAATTAAGACTCACGGAATGGGCGTGGCATACCGCCACCGCCAGTGCATCCGCCACATCATCGGGCTTCGGTACAGCCGACAGCTTAAGGAGCAGCTTGATCATCTCCTGAACCTGTTTCTTCTCTGCCTTGCCGTACCCTACTACTGCCTGCTTCACCATCATAGGAGTGTATTCCGCCACCGGCAGCCCGCGCTGCACGGCCGCCAGAATCAGCACTCCGCGCGCCTGCGCCACCGGCAGGGCCGTTGTCACATTGCGGCTGAAGAACAGCTTCTCTACCGCAACCGCATCCGGCTTATATTTATCAATCAGCTGTACCATGCCTTCATAGACATGCAGCAGACGTTCTTCTTCCGGAGTATGCGCCTCAGTCTGGATGCAGCCGTACTGGACCGGAGTCAATTTGTTACCAACCTTATCTACAAAACCAAAGCCGACAATCGCCAGCCCCGGATCAATCCCCAAGATGCGCAAGATCCTTCTCTCTCCTCTGTGCCAGGGCAGAATAGCCCCTGCGGGTTCATCCATGAATCCGCCCTAAAGCGAACATATGTATTCCTTCTACCCATTATAGCAAAAAAATTTCCCCGGGGAGACAAAAACTTTGTCCCGGGGAAATTAAAATCAGGCTGCTATTTCAAACAAAAAAACCCGTGAGCCTCCTGCCCACGAGTCTTCAAACAGTTATGTCCTTCACTTCATTCCGCATGCATCACCTGTTCCGCCGAGTCCCGCGCATAGTCGCTGAAGGTAGACAGTACACTGTCGTACTCCTCCATGTCCTGCACCCGGATGCCCTGATGAAGCTGCTCCCAGATCCCCTCCGGCAAAGAGGATTTCATCGAGCCCATATCCAGCTGAAAGAAGGTCTTCATCACCTTTTCTGATGTCGGCGGTCCTTTGAACAGCGTCAGATTCCCCTGTTCATCCACTCCGAAGTAGGCCTCTTTTTTGGTGAGCGGCGACAGATCATTAACTCTCTGCTCCAGCCACAAATCGCCTTCCTCGCTGAGCCAGCCGCTCCAATCGGAATGCTGTCCGATCATCATCTTCAGCTGGGCCGGTGTCTGCTTACCGGGCAGTGTCTGCACCTCTTCGCCGGATACATAAATTGTCTTCAGGTGCACCGTTCTGCTGACCGCTTCCCGGCTGACCGCTTCAAGCAGCTCTTTGCTGTCCATCACAGCAGCTTCATCTTCTGCTTCATTCCCTGTATGGTTATAAACGGCTGCCACAGCCGGAATACTGCTGCCGGGTTCCCGGTTCTGCTCCTCTATTCCGCTTAGTGTTCCAGGCAACGTCCAGGCCGTATGCTCCAACAGCAGGCTGATCTCTTCCGGAACCTGCATGCCACGCCACGCCAGCACCGTAAGCGCAATGCATGCCGCCCCCACCCAGGGAGCCTTTTTCCAACGTCTCCACCGCCGCCACAGTTGTTTTTTCAAGCGAAAAGCATTCACGTTAATCCCTTCATTCTGGTTTTTCCCTATTGTGACCTGTGAAGGGAGCATTTATGCGTAATTGCTTGAAATTCATTCCAAGCGGAATTAATCTGTGTCCAGCGGATTCTCAATGGCTCCGAGGAACAGGACCACCTGAGTCTGCACATCCTTGATCATGAACAGAAACGGCCGGTTGACCGTCATTTCAAAAGGCGTATCTGCAGGAGCAGCTGATCCTGCCCGCATCTGGATCACTGTGGACGCCGCCGCCTCTGTTCCCCGTTCATTCACATCGATGTAGGTTTTGTGGATGACCTTGTCAAAGTAAACCGGGCGATCCAGGTCCGCCAGCAGCGAGAAATCACCCTGAACCGGATCGAAAGCCAGCTTCACACCCAGCGCCTGCAGAACCTTTGTAAGCTCTGCCCCGTAGCCCGCTGTAAAACGCGGCAGCCGCAGCGTCCCCCGGGCACTGGCGAAGCCCTCATCAAGCGGGAGGCTGCCCGCCGCAAGCTGATCCGCAAGCTCCTGCAAGGAAGATTTCCCGCCCGGCAGGATTACGGTCATCTCCATCTGGCCCTCTCCATAAGGAAGCTTTACAGCCTGCCAGTCCTCATTCCCGGCATACTGGAAATATCCGCTCCGCTTCATCATCATTACCTGCACTGCTGCCCCGTCCGGGGGATAGAAGTCTGCTGACGCAGTAGCCTCCTCTGGAAACACATCACTCCAGCCGGCTTTGAAATACAGTGCGTTGACAAGTACCGCAACTGCCTGGTCACCCGGCGGCTCCGTAAGCATCTGCCTGATCTTATGCCCGGTATGCTTCGAGACCCAATCATTAATCTGCGTCACAGATTTCTCTGCAGCTAAGTCTGTCGCCCTGATCTCTGCGTTATAGAAATCCTTACCTGTCTTGAGATAGTCCTTGCGCAGCGGCAGCCCCTTCATGCCCCAGACCGAATTCGCTATCTTCAGCTCAATTCCCGGTCCGGCGTCATTCAGCAGCTGCAGCAAAGCCTGATGCCTGGTATTCAGCTTCTGCCGTTCTTCGGGCACATAACCGAGCAGCGTTCCCAGCTCCTCTGCTGTCTCTCCGGCGCTGCCGTTATAGGCTAAGGCCAGGGCTGCGGCGACACTATAAGGAGATATGGTCACGTTGCCGCCGCCCTGCTTCCACAATTGGTCCAGCAGCTTCACTCCCAGCCGGTTGCTTCTCTCGGCCAGTCCGAAATCAAGCCCGGCTGCTGCTGCCTGTCTCTCTGAATAGCTCAATTTTGAACCTCCTTCACTGCAGCCGGCCAAGAGCAGCGCGGCTAACAAGAGTACGGATATTCTTTTGATCATCATAACTGTCCCCCTTGAGTTCATCCAAAGCGGCAAGGACATGCCCGAGAGTCCCATTCCTATTCATTGACGGCCCCAATTGGGAAAAGTTGCAAATTATCAGCCGGCTAAGTCACCTCTATTAGAAATTCGGCACCACCGGCAGCTTAATGTGGCTCGGATACTCCTGGTTATGGCAGATCGTCTGCTGCACAATGACCGCTTCCGTATCTTCATACGGATTGTTTCCGGTGTTTGTGTTAGGAAAGGCCACGAATTTGCTGGAAGAAGTGACTGTGAAGCGGACCCGGTGTCCTGCGGCAAACGTGTGGGCAATGTTCTGCAGGAAAATATCATACCGCTCCACCTGGCCCGGCACCAGCAGCTGCGGCTGCTCCAGCCCATGCCGGTATTTCGCCCGCACGATGTAATTGGACAAGCGGATGGAATCGCCTTGTTCATTCACATCACTCAGCGTCACGACCCAGTCCGTATCCAGACCCGAGCTCGCAGCATAGATGACCGCAGACAGCTCACCGGCAATGGTCAGCTTCTCCGCCAGCGGCTCACTGGTATAGACAACGATATCGCTGCGCAGCTCATGCTTCCGCATGTTCTCCGGTTCCCGCTCTCCGCTGTCAGCAACCGGGTCAGCCGGATTATAGATGTAAGTGTCTGCTGCTGAATGTTCCTCCGGCTCCATAACCAGCCGTCCATCGCCCAGTGATGAATTCGCCCGGCCGTCTCCGCCCAGATAGAACGGAGTTACCTTTGCTTCTGCCGGTGTCCAGTCCTCCGAGGTTCTCCAGCGGTTCTCGCCCACCACATAATAGGAAGCCCGCGGCTCCTGGTCGATGCCGTTCGGAATCCCCTTCAGGAACCGGTCGAACCAGCGCAGCACAGATATATCATAATCGTACACCACTGCATCATTGCCGAAGGATACGTCCAGCAGATCCCGCGCCCGGTTCGGTCCGTGCTCCCAGGCGCCGAGACGGATTTTGCGGCTCTTCACATCATGCTCCGTCAGCATCCGCCAGGTCTCCGATACCCCCGGGCTGTCACCGTCATACCAGCCGGAAATTACATACATTGGAACCTTAACCTGATCTCCGCGTTCGGTGAACGTACAGTTTCTCCAGAAATCATCATACTCGGGATGCTGGCTCCACAGCTCCCACGGACCGGATGTGCGGCCGATCATCTGCTGCGGAATATCCCTGATGGGTCTGGCATCGACCGCCGCTTCCGGGTCCACTGTAATGCCGCCAAAAATATCAAAGTCCGTCCGCGTCCCCACCGACTGCGCAAGCGTCCAGGACAGCAACGGCCAGGAGCAGAGCGTTCCTCCTTTGCGCGCGGTGTCCACGAACGGCGAACCTACATTAACCTCATCCACCACCGCCAGCAGGTTCGGGTGACCGCTGGTAGCGGCTGCTACAACAACATAGCCGAGGTAGGAGGCGCCCCACATTCCAACTTTGCCGTCAGACCATTCCTGGGCAATAATCCAGTCAATGGTATCGTAGCCGTCATCGCGTTCATTGTAGAATGGGATCAGCTCACCTTCCGAATCCGCGCGGCCGCGTACATCCTGGGAGATCACGGCGTAGCCTTTATTCGCCCAGCGCATGAAGATTTCTTTTTTACCATTCCGGTCGTAACAGGTTCTCACCAAGATAGTTGGCACCTTCGTTCCCGGCTCAAGACCTTCAGGAAGAAATACATCGGTAGCCAGCTTCACGCCATCCCGCATCGGCACAAGATACGTTCCCAGATCGTCCACACCATATTCCGGCTGCGACAGCAGCGGTTCAGCATAGAGGGCGAGCGGGGTCAGCTGCTCATATCCTGCCTTAACGATCAGCTCAATGCCATAGCGGTTAGGGGTCAGAAAGGCGATCACCTCCCCGTCCAGCGTTACAATATCCAGCGCCGTGCCCCCGCGGTAAGCCCATACCTGCGAAGTCCGCTCTACACCGGAGATCTCCGCCTGATAGGTAATATGCTTCTGATATTTGTCCCCGTTCTTGAGGATAACCTCGTCCCCGGCCCATTCCGCATCGGTGTACACATGAAGCTGCCCCGCGATCCGCGTCAGCGGAAGAACATATTTCGCGCCAGCATCCAGCACATTCTCCTGCATCTGTGTGCGTCTGCGAGTGTCAACCTTGGCGTGCATGACCTCCTTGTCCGTGAAACGGATAGTGCCGCTATATATCCCCGAGCAATAGAAGTTGAAGCTTGTCTGCTGTAAGTATGAATTCATCAGTAAAAGTCCCCTATCCGCAAATTTGTTCGAACACACGCAGCCAGTTGCCGCCCATAATCTTAGCGATCTCTTCATCACTGTACCCGCGCGCCACCAGTCCCCGCGTGAAATTGCTGAAATAACTGTATTTCTCAAGCCCTGCTACGGTTTCCGTGGAGGGACCATCCCCTTTGGCGAACCCCAGCTTAGGTGCAATCTGCTCCTTGAAAAAGACCAGTGACCACTCCAGGTCACTCATAGGCCAGTCCGTTCCGATACCCACATGCTCTACGCCTACCAGCCTGATCACATATTCAATATGGTCCAGTACATGCTCAATGGTGGTATGGTCCGGATCTTCATGCACAAACCACGGCATCGCAAAAATACCAATCACACCGCCGGTCGCAGCAATCGCGCGGATCTCCTCGTCACTTTTGCAGCGCATATGCGGGTAGATAGCTTCCACGCCGGTATGCGAGGCGATAACCGGCGCCTTTGAGGCCGCACAGGCATCCAGGGTGGTCTGTCTGCCGCAATGTCCGGTATCGGTGATGATTCCCAGCGCATTCAGCCGCTCCACAAACCGCAGGCCGTATTTGGACAGCCCGCCATTGCCCGGCTCCGCACAGCCGGAACCTATCAGATTCTGGTTGTTGTACGTTAGCTGCAGAATCCTTAGACCAAAGCCATGCAGCGCATCGAGCAGCTCCAGATTTGTCCCCAGCGCATCCGTTTCCTGTGCCGTTACAATCCCTGCCTTCTTGCCCTCCCGTTTAGCCCTGCGGATATCCTCTGCCGTCAGTGCCTTCACCAGCCAGTCTGCGGAATCGAACTGCAGCTGAACCTCGCCCATACTGGTAATCATGCTCTCTATATCATTCAGGTGCAGTTCGCGGTTGCCCGCCGTAATTCCGGACTTGTACCATTCCTCTTTGTACTCCGCAATCTCACCGCCGGCCGACAGCCGGGTAATGATCTGCGCCGGCATGGCGCTGTAGACCATCGGTTCATCCTTGTACGGCTCGCACAGCTCCTTCACCTTAAGCGAGACGCTCTCCGGGATAGCGCTTGGGGACAAGGGCCCCTGGAACAGCAGATCAACATTGATATTCTCCTCATGCAGGCGTTTCGCCCGCTCCTCCTGTGCAGCACTCAGTCCGAAGTCATACCAGCCTTCCCGTTCCTGTAAACTCAATTGATCCAGCCCCTCCTCTATGAAACTACCTATTTACTTGATGCTCGCTCGTCCCCGCGGTGAATATTTGGGCTTCCGGCTGCCGCCGCTCCTGCCATTCCAGAAATCGCTTGCTGAGGCTTTGCAGTAACCAATTACGCTAAGCTTAACTGCACTTTGTACAACTAAACCGTCTGATTTTCAACCGATTATCCGTTTAGTTGTATTTCGTGCAATTAAACTGACCAATGTAGTTGGTTATCACCCATTCGGGCAGATTTAGTTGTACAGACTACAGTTATAAGAGGCAAGCAGCTCTTTTTGCTGTTTTTAATTGTACATTATACAACTATCACTGAAGTTTCACTTGGAGCTGAATACATCCATTTGCCGCTTGCTGCATTGTTGAATCGACACACTTCATTAGATCTGATGCTGGACTAGTTACTCTTAATAAGAAGTGCCGAGACCTATTTAAAATGAAATCTCCACGCCTTTATGCAGAGCAACCGCCTGTTTATAAATATAGAAGGCTGCGGCAAGATCCTGAACGGCAAGCCCCAGTCCCTTAAAAAGCGTAATCTCATTGCCGCTTCCCCTGCCGGGGATACGCCCCTTAAGCAGCCCGCCAATTTCACCAATAATATGGTCCGCCGTAATCGCCCCTTCGCTGAGCGGGATCAGATAATCTCCCGCTTCGTGGACCGCTGACTCCAGCCGGTCCACATAGAGCCTTGCCCCGGCTACCAACGCCGTGTCCAGCTCCCGTTCATGCGCCCTGCATGCACCGATCGCATTGATATGCGCGCCTGGCTTCACCCAGGCGCCGTGCAGCACCGGCTCCCCCGCCGCCGTTGCCGTACAGATAATGTCCGCGTCCATCACCGCGTCCTGCACAGACAGCGCTGCCGTGATCTCTGCGTTCCACCGGCTGCTCATGGCATCGGCGAACGCCCGGGCCTTGCCCGGCGTTCTGCTCCAGACCTTGGCGCGCTTAATGCCGCGCACCTGCAGCATCGCCTCCAGATGGCTCCGGGCCTGCTCCCCGGTGCCGAGAACCGCCAGGGACTCCGCCTCTTCCCTGGCGAGCAGCTTCGTCGCCGCCGCACTGACCGCCGCCGTGCGGATGGCTGTAATCGACTGGCCGTCCACTATGGCCAGCGGCACGCCGGTGGCGGCGTCGAACAAAGACACCATCCCCTGATGCGACGGCAGACCGCTCCCGTGGTTGCCAGGGAATACGCTGATGATCTTAGCACCAGTGATCCCTTCACGCCGCAGATACCCGGGCATCATTCCCAGCACATTCCGCTCCTCCAGCGGCAGGACCTGGCGGAGGCTCTGCACGGCCTCCCCCTCCGACAGGTCAGCGAGGACGGTTTCCATCACAGCGATGCAGGACCCCATCGTTAGAATCTCCGCAACTTCCTTCCCGTTTACCATCAGCACATTTAGACCCTCCCGGATTCTTGATAACGAATATCCATTCTTATCTTTTCAAAAAAGATTCAAGCTTATCTTTCTATGCCATCATTTGCTATACTCTATATTAGCGAAAAAAGTTAAAAACTAAAACAAAGGGGATATCCTTGATGATTATTCAGCCAAAAACACGCGGCTTTATCTGCACGACTGCTCACCCGGAGGGATGTGCCGGACAAATACAGGAACAGATTGACTATGTACGGGCACAAAAGAAACTTACCGGTCCGGCCAACGTACTGGTCATCGGCGCTTCTACCGGCTACGGGCTGGCTTCACGGATTGCTGCCGCATTTGGTGCAGGTGCCAACACCATCGGCGTCTTCTTCGACAAAGCCGCTGAAGGTGCCCGCACAGCATCCGCAGGCTGGTACAATTCCGCTGCTTTTGAGCAGGAAGCGGCCAAGCTCGGCCTGAAATCATTCAGCATCGTCGGCGATGCCTTCTCGGATGCCATTAAGACCAAGACCATCGACCTCATCAAAGCTGAATTCGGAACCGTTGATCTCGTTATCTACAGCGTAGCTTCCCCGCGCCGTACCCATCCCGTTACAGGAGAAGTCTTCTCCTCGGTTATTAAGCCGGTTGGGGATGCTTACACGAACAAGACGATGAACTTCCACACCGGGGAAGTATCTAATGTTACTATAGAGCCGGCAACGGATGACGAAGTCCGCCAGACGATCGCAGTTATGGGCGGAGAAGACTGGGGCATGTGGATCAATCAGCTGCAGGAAGCAGGCGTGCTTGCAGACGGCGCAACAACCGTGGCCTATTCCTATATCGGACCTAAGATCACCCATCCCATCTACCGGGACGGAACCATCGGCCAGGCGAAGAACCATCTGGAACAGACGGCGATCTCGTTGAACGAGCAGCTCTCTGCTACAGGCGGACGGGCCTTCGTCTCCGTGAACAAGGCTCTGGTTACCCAGTCCAGCTCCGCCATCCCTGTGGTGCCGCTGTATATTTCCGCACTCTATAGAGTCATGAAGGAAAAAGAACTGCACGAGAACTGCATTCAGCAGATGTACCGCCTGTTCGCAGACCACCTGTATAATGGCGGTGAAGCGGCAGCAGACGGCAGCCACCTGATCCGGATTGATGACTGGGAGATGCGCGAGGATGTGCAGATCGAGGTCATGAGACGCTGGAACGAGCTTGAAACGGATAATGTTCCTGAACTTGCAGACCTTAAGGGCTACCAGGATGACTTCTTCCATCTGTTCGGCTTCCGCACCGAAGGCGTGGATTACGAAGCCGAGACCGACCCTGCTGTTGCTATTCCCAATATGGTATAAGCGTTCCGCCTAATACATGAAGCCGTTCCCTTCACCGGGAGCGGCTTTTTGGCGTGCAGATTCCAGGTTATCGCTCCAATTCGGGCATAAAATAACGTTTGACTTTAGATAATCCTTGCAGTATTTTATATCTAAAAGATATATCTTACAGATTGGATGCGTGCATATGGCTGCTAACAGAAGCAAGACAGGTTACGTGTTACTGGGACTATTAAACGAAGAGAACTTGACTGGGTATGAGATCAAAAAAATTGTAGATACCCGGCTTTCCTTTTTTTGGAGCGAGAGCTTTGGCCAGATCTATCCGGAACTGAAGCGGCTGGCTGCGGGGGGCCTGATCGCAGTGTGTGAAGAACCTGTTTCTGCAGAAGGCAAGAACAGCAAACAAAGCATCAAGTATCAGATAACCGCATCCGGAAGGTATGAATTACAGGAATGGCTCAAGACACCGGTGGAAAAAGAAACCGTACGCTACGAGCTGCTGCTTAAGCTATATTTTTCCAATTCTTCCTCTTCCGCCACCATGCTGGAGCATGTGCGGGAGTTTGAAATCAACCACCGGCGGCAGCAGCAGCTGTTCGGCAAATTCGAGGAACAGCTGAAGCAGAATCTGGATGTCCACAGTAATCACAGCCGCATCCTGATGGTCCTGTCCTTTGGCCAGAAGCTGTGGGAGTCTTACGCCGACTGGTGCGGGCAGACCATAGCTTTGCTGGAGCAGGAAATCGCAGAACATGAGAACCCGCCAAATGAATAAAACCGTGGATTTGTATTACTTTTCAGGCACGGGCAATACGAAAGCGATTGTAGACTTTGTGGGCAGAACCCTTAAGACCTATAACATCCGCATCTCCCTGAACCTGATCGGCAGCGGATATATGCCAAGCAGTCCGGTTAATGACCTGTGGCTGGCTTTCCCGGTCAATTCGCAGTCCGTATCCCCGTTCATCTGGAGATTCCTCCGGCGGCTCCCGAAGAGCCAGGGCACCAAAGTATATGTGATCGCTACGCTCAATAACTCAGCCCATATTCTGGAGCCGCTCTATACCCTGCTGAAGAATAAGAGCTACATCCCTGTCTCCGCCTGCGAGATCAGTATGCCTAATAATATGCTGGATGCTGAAGCAAGACCGGAGGAGGATCAGGCCCGGCTGAGCGCAGCCTATCAGAAAGCTGAGACTTTTGTCCATCAGGCACTTGCCGGTGAATCCGCCTGGAAGTCAGAGTATCCCTGGTCGAAGGCCGTCTCCGTTCTCTCCAGAAGAACCGTGCTGCCCTGGATGTCGATGCGGCTGATGCTCAGATTGCGGACAGTCCCCTCCAAGTGCATCAGTTGTGAATTATGCGTTCTGCAATGTCCCACCGGTAATATAGTAGTCGTCGATGATCTGCCATACCATGGGTACAAATGTGATTTCTGTATGAAGTGTGCGGCAAACTGTCCGCGGAACGCAATCGTAGTATCAGGCAAAGACAAACTTCATTTCCGCAATGCCAGAATGCATAAATCTACTTTGGAACTATAGGATGGAGAGTTCACATGGGTCTGCACATTAAAGGATTCATCATACCCTTATTAGTATTGCTGCCGAATCTGCTCTTCATTTTCTTCCCGCCCCGGAATGCTCCTGATTCTTTGGCCTCTACACCCCTGATCTTCACGATCTTGGAGCGGGCAGGCCAGATCACTTGCTTCATGATGCCTATTGTCCTGGGCCGCAAGCTTGCAGAACAGCCCCTTGGCCTGTCTGCCGGACTGATGGCTGTCTGCCTGCTGATTTATTATATATGCTGGGCCCGCTTTTACTGGAATGCGAGAGAATTTGCCGTGTTGTTCACGCCTTGGCTTGGAATTCCTATTCCTATGGCCGTCTTTCCGGCAATCTACTTCATGCTGCTTGGATTCTGGCTTGAGTCCTGGCTGCTCCTGATCCCCGCTTTTCTGTTTGCCGTGGGTCATTTGGTGAACAGCTGGAATGTTTATGCTCAGGTCCGCTAGAAGCCCGCTGGTATCCGCTTCACAACATATCGATCCTGTCTTTCTTGAATTCTCCCCCACTTAGCTAACGCTTGAAGTGGCGGATTCTTGCGAACAGAAGAGTACCCTCTTCTTATGGAGCAAGCGATCCCTGCGTTCCCGCAGTTTTACATTTTTGACGCAAGTGAAATGTTGAATTCTATCGTTTGGTTAGGTGGTGGTTAACCGCTACTTTTTCAATATTGTGAGCGGCGTTTTCGTCACGGTCATGGATCGTCCCGCAGGCCGTACATGTCCATTCCCGAACGGACAGGTTCTTCACCTCGGGGTGGATCGTGCCACACACATGGCAACGCTGACTGGTCGGCTCAAACGTGTCGGCGATCCGAAGATTTCGTCCATACCATTTCGCTTTATACGTCAGCTGTCGCACCCACTCGCCCCAAGACGCATCAGCAATGGATTTTGAAAGCTTGGGGTTCTGAATCATATTCGCCACACGCAGATGTTCGATACTGATCGTTTGGTTTTCACGAATCAGTCTCGTGGTCAGCTTGTGGAGGAAGTCATTTCGTTTATTGGCAATGCGTTCGTGAATACGAGCGATATGCTGCTTTGCTTTCTTCCAGTTGGAGCCGCCCGGAGTACGCCGAGCCATCCGCCGCTGCCAAAGCGCCAGCTTTTTCTCGTATTGACGGTAAAAGCGAGGATTGGCGATATGTTCCCCGTTTGAGCATACTGCATATTCTTTCAAACCTAAGTCGATGCCAATAGGTGTATCCACTTGGGGCAGAGGGTTCTTTTGAACTTCGCAAACGAGCGAAACGAAAAATTTCCCGCTGGCGTTTTTACGAACGGTAGCGGACAATATCCGGCCTTCCAGCTTCCGGGAGTTTGCAAAACGTATCCAGCCGAGTTTTGGGAGCTTTAAGCGACTGCCCTCCATGGCGATATTCCCGTTGGTGAATTTGGTCGTGTAACTTTGAATTGGATGCTTTCGGCTCTTGAAGCGTGGCGCTTGATTTTGCTTTTTGAAAAAACGATCAAAGCTATCCGCCACATGACGAGCAGCCGACTGCAAAGCGATGCTATCGACTTCTTTCAGCCAGTCGTATTGTGCTTTTAAACCGGGGAGTTGTGTTGCACAAGCGTGATAAGACAAGCCTTTTCCCGTTTCCGCATACCTTTGATTCCAAGCTCCCAAGAAGTAATTGAACACAAAACGGCAGCAGCCAAACATTTGACGAATGAGTTGCTGTTGCTCTGTATTGGGGTAGATCCGATATTTATAGGCTTGATGAACCAGGGGTTTCGAAGAAACATCCTGCGCAGACACGAGCATGTGCAACACCTCCTTTTAGTGAACTTATCCATATTATAGCACATATGTTCGTTTCGAAATCGAAAACTGCTGATTCATCCCCACCCTATCGAGGGTGGAGTATTCTCAGCTTTTTTAGATAAAAAACCGCCATTCCCATCAGGCTGAAGTTTTTGCAAACTTGCCCGGAGGATGGCGGTTTCTTGCAGATCTATTATGCTTCTGATACGGAAGCCGCAAGCCAGTCCGTTAACCGTGTAGGGGCAATTCGCGGATGGTCTCCGGCCGGAACAAGCGAGTGATCCTGCAATGCTGTTCCGAAATAATGTGCCTCCGTATCGCCGACCACCTGGCGCGCATCCCCCTTAGCCTTCAGCGCTTGCCGGACGAATTCATCCAGAGACAGCTTATCCGGTCCGGCCAGCTCGGCTATCCCGTTCACTGGGGCTTCAAGGGTATAATCAACCAGCGCAGCTGCTACATCCTCAGAGGCTATGGGCTGTACCCAGGCTGAAGGCAGGCGGACGACATCCCCTTCTGTAGCGGTATAGGCAATGCCCTCGGCGAAGTCGAAGAACTGGGTCGCACGCACGATGGTGTAAGGAATGGGGGAAGCCTGGATCAGCTCCTCCTGAGCCATTTTTCCGCGGAAATAACCGCTCTGCAGCAAGCCGTCAGTCCCCACTACAGATAGCGCCACATGATGCTTCACTCCTGCTTCAGCTTCAGCAGCCAGCAGATTGCGGGTCGTTGTCGCGAAGAATTCCTGCACAGCATCGTCTGCGAACGAAGGTGAATTTGCTACATCAACAACGGCATCAGCCCCTTTAAGCGCTTCTGCCAGCCCCTCACCAGTCATAGCATTGATGCCCAGAGAAGGTGATGCGGCCACAGTTTCATGACCCAGCCCCTGAAGCCGGCTCACCAATTGCTTTCCAATAAGTCCGCTCCCGCCAACCACTACAATTTTCATGTCTATTTCCTCCTGGTTTATAGCCTATATCCATAGGCCGAATATGAGTAAACGCTTTTGCAACAGACACAAACCGCCCTGCCACGGGCGCTCTGCCTCCATCCTATTTTCTTTGCTGTACATCCTGTAGACAAACTAGACCGGAGTTCTGTGACAAACAGCTTTCTCCCCGCGTAACAGGTTCCCGCCCCGTTCCTCCTAAACCGCAATTCACCTAAGAATTCGCGCAACAAACCAACATAGCAGCAGGCTTATAATAATCATAAGAACAATATAGCGATATTATGGAGGTTATTATGAACTGGAAAAATGCGATTGAGCACACACTCTCTACCACCCGCCTTAACATCAAGCGCTTTGGTGACAAATCTCCAATTGTAAGCCTGGGCGACGGCAAATATCATCTGACAGACCATACCAGCTGGACGGAAGGCTTCTGGTCCGGTATCCTGTGGCTGAGCTATGAATACAGCCAAGATCCGGAGATTCACGCCGCCGCCATCCGGACGGTTGAGTCCTTTAACAATCGCATGATTGCCGGAAAGGAGCTCGATCATCATGATATCGGCTTCCTATATTCACTGTCCGCCAAGGCACGCTGGATCACCGAGAAGGATGAGGCTTCGCGTCTGCTGGCCTTGCAGGCAGCTGATGTACTGATGAAGCGCTGGCGCTCTGCCCCGCAGCTCTTTCAGGCCTGGGGACCGGAGGGTGATGCAGACAACGGGGGCCGGATTATTATCGACTGCCTGATGAATCTTCCGCTGCTCTGCTGGGCCACTGAACAGACCGGAGATCCCAGCTATGCCGAGTATGCCCGCATTCACGCCGAGAAAAGCCGGCGCTTCCTGGTGAGGGGAGATGACTCCTCCTACCATACTTTTTATTTTGACCAGCAGACGGGGAATGCCCTGCGCGGAGGAACCGCACAAGGTTATCAGGACGGCTCCACCTGGACGCGGGGACAGGCCTGGGGGGTCTACGGCTTTGCCTTGGCATACCGCTATTTTAAAGAACCTCATTATCTGGAAACCTCCAGAAGAATGGCCCGCTATTTCCTGGAGCATCTTCCCGCCGACCATGTCGCGTATTGGGATTTCGATGCCCCGCAGGAGGAGTCCACTCCACGTGACAGTTCAGCTTCCGCCATCGTTGTATGCGGTCTCCTTGAGCTGCTGGAGCACCTGCCGGAGGAGGACCCGGAACGGGCATGGTATGAGGAAGCCGTCAACAAATCGATGGATTCCCTGCTGAACCGCTACTTTACCGCCGGCAGCCCGTCGGAAGAAGGCTTTCTGCGTCATGGCTCCTATTCAGTCAGAGGGAACTCATCTCCGGATGATTTCATGATCTGGGGGGATTACTTCTTCCTGGAGGCGCTGCTGCGTCTGCAGCAGGGTGTTCCGGGGTATTGGTACGAACGGGGATAGCATATTACTGCATCTTCATTGACTAGAATCTGATCTGCTGGTGCGCAACATCAACTGCGGCACCCGGTTGATACCCTTTATACCGGCAGGCTCTTTTACAGAGTCCTGCCGGTTTGTGCTGCTCTGGAATGAGTGCTGCCAACCATTCCCTGACGCCACAGCTCCTGCACAAAATACAACATTCTCCTCATCAAATCAGCCCAAATCCGGAATTGTTGCAGAAAATGCAGCAATTCTCCTCCTCCAAGCGGCTTAAAGGGACAATTCCTGTATTTCATACAACAATTCTCCCGAACGCCCAGGTATCTGGGAACCAAAGCTGTATTACTTACAACATTTTAGGAATGGAGTATTGGATTTTCCCGCCTGCACTGCCTCAGAGCGATTGATTCACTGTTCGTCTGATTGGTTAGTTGTTCGTCTGATTAGCTAGTTATTTTTCTGAGAGGTTAGTTGGCCGGTTGGTTGCAGCCTTAAGGGTGATTGATATAACTGTTTTATTTTTGCCAGCCGCCTATTTATACTGAAGTTAGCAGTAATGGAATTAATAGCAGTAAACTATGGTTGATAAGGGAGCGTCGCATAAGCATGGACAGGAATAGTAACAATCATCCGCCCGAGGGAATGGACCCCGGTTTGTTTATGTACAAATATAAATATATTGACGGGGAATCCCTCTATTTTCATGCACATAGGGGAATTGAAATCCTGTACATTTATAGCGGCTGCGGTGAGATCATGGTGGAGAATCAGACCTACCCTATTGAGGATCATACACTGGTCTTGTTTCAGCCCTATCAGCTGCACCGTGTAATGGTTCCTCCGGCAGAAGGCCGTTCCTATATCCGGACCAATCTGACCTTTGATCCTGGTTTCATGGACCATTATCTTTCCGCGTTTCCTATCCTGGGGCAATTCTTCCGGAACCTGTGGAGGGGCAGCCTGCGGCAGCCGGTATTCTACGGCATGAATGACACCCGGATTCCCGAGGTGCTGGAAGAGCTGCATCAGTGTACCGAGCACGCTGCTGCCGGACAGGAAGAGAACACAGGACTGCTCATCCTCCAGCTTATCCGGCAGTTTCAGACCCGGCTGCCTGGTGTCCTGTCCGAAGACAATCTCCTTCGTTCACGCGGCAGCTCACATGTCCAGCGGATTACCGAATGGCTGGATGAACATTACAAGGAGCCTTTCAGCCTTGAGGCGCTGGCTGCCAGCCTGCATCTGTCTCCCTACCATATTTCGCATGTATTCAAACAATATGCCGGCATCACACTGTCCGAATATCTGATGCAGCGGCGTGTCAGAGAAGCCTGTATCCTGCTCGCCAACACCAGCCAATCCATCGGGGAAATTGCGGTAGAAGTAGGCAATCTGTCCCCGTCTTATTTCAGCCAGATGTTCAAGAAGAGTAAAGGAATCTCCCCCGAGAAATACAGGAACAGCATCCATTGAATCTATAACGCGGTGAACCGCTTTTAAGGTTTTAAGTTAACAGGCAGGTTAATGAAACCACACAGTTCTTCGAATCGTATAACCATTATTCAAATTTTCCCAATACGGCTCATTCGGAGGTGAACTTGACTGGAGCATTTTTATGACTTGGTTCAATTGGCATTCTCAATTGCGCTCATCTCTTCCTTAGTGTTAATTCCATTCACCCATTTTTCTTTACAAGAGATACACTGGGGTCATGAAACAATTGCTGCAGCCGGTTCGACCTGGTATGTGGCTGTCAGACTGTCTCAACCGGGCGGCATTCAGAAGTGGATAGTACGTACCGTCAGACGAAGAGAAGCACCTGATGATGAAGACCATAGTCCTTCCCCACATTGAATTCCATACTTTCATTTAGGGAGGACAACGATGAAAAAGATTATGTTGCTACAAAAATGGGCCAAGCCCATTCTGGTCATCTTGATTGGAGTTATTCCGGTCATTATGCTCAGCGGGTGTTCGGCAGCATCCCAATCCAACCCGATTAATGCCGGTTCACCAGGGATATTTAACCATTTTTTTATTTATCCATTTTCGCTCTTAATCAAATTCTTTGCGGATACCTTTCACGGAGACTACGGATTAGCGATCGTGGTGATGACATTCATCATCAGACTTGCGATCCTGCCGCTCATGATGAATCAAACCAAGAAACAAATGGTTATGAAAGAAAAGATGGCCGTCCTCCAGCCGGAATTAACTGCACTTAAGGAGAAGTACAAGAACGACGTCAGTGCGGATGCCAAAAAACAAGAGCAAACCGAGATGATGCAGCTCTACCAGAAGCATCAATTCAATCCCTTAAACATGGGTTGTTTACCGATGCTTCTCCAATGGCCGATCACTCTCGCATTTTATTACGCCATTCGCCGTACCCCGGAGATTGCCGCTCACGATTTTCTGTGGTTTAACTTGGGGACAACAGATATGATTTTGCCGCTGATTGCCGCTGCGGTGTATTACGTTCAGTTCCGTGTGTCTCAATCTGTTTCAGCACAGCCTCAGCAGAATCAGAATAGCCAAATGGCTTTTATCGGATTGTTATCACCGGTCATGATGGGTTTATCTTCTTTTGCTATGCCCGCCGCGTTGCCGTTATATTGGGCAGTAGGCGGTATATTTATTATCGTGCAAACAGTGATACTCAATAAAATGTACACGAAGCCAAATGCAGCGGGTAAAAATCTGCCTGCCAGTGTAGAAGATTTATAAGATTTCAACCAGTCATAGAACAATACTAAATACAAGGCATCTGAGGCGCAGCCTCGGATGCTCTTTTTTTACCTTGGTGGCTCGTTAACATAAACGCTCCTCTTAGATTCCCAGCCTGCTCAACTGTAAAAGCGCCCTTCCCGCAGGAAGAGCGCCCTCGAAGCTTAGATTAGATTTATGGCAGTACCGAGAAAGTAATATCGTCGAACAGCATATAAGCGAAGCCGCTGGTATAGAAGCCGACCTTGCCTGAAGGGCGGTGACCCGGATCGCTGCCGGAGAGCCTTGGCGAGCCGTCCACAGATACGGCAATATCTCCGTCCCGGGCCGTCACCTTCACATCATACTCCGTATCCGGCAGCAGGTCATGTCCAGGCAGGACCGTCTCGGTCAGCTTCTGCCAGGCTGTGTTATACAGGATCCAGGCGGAGGTTCCGTCTGCCCGGGTACGGTAGCCGATCCGGGTGGAGCCGGAGCTGTCCTGGCGGTCGAAGATGTACAGGATGCCGTTATCCGGCATCACAAGCGGCGTCTTCAGCTTGAACTCCAGCTGATAAGAAGTGAAGCTGCGGTCGAGCAGGCCGGTAGCACCGTTCAGCAGTTTATAGCGGCGGTTCCCGTCCGGATCAGCAGCGATGCTGCGGTTGGGATCTACCGGCCAGCCGTTGCCCCCGTTCTCGAAATCCGTCTCATGCATGATGCTCGAGACGGTTACTGTAATGTCCGTCTTAATGAGCGGATTTACCGTTGACACAGCCGAGATAAGGGTTTCCCCTTCGTATACGGCGTGGACCACGCCCGTGCTATCCACCGTGGCAACCGCCGGATTGGCCGACTGCCAGGTTACGCCTGTATCCGGCGTATCAGCAGGATCAAAGGATAGCTGCAACTGCCGCTGTTCCCCTGCGGCAATACGCACCTTGCTCTCCGCCGGAATGATTCCGGCCAGCGTAGTCGTAAGTGCCTTGAACTGAATGTCATCGAAATGCATCTGGCTGACATTGCTGACATAGAAGCCGACTTTTCCTGCCGCGTTATGCCCCGGATCATTGCCCTTCAGGCGGAAGGCTCCATCCAGGTACACGCTGATGTCACCGCCTTTAACGAGCATTTTGACCGCATACTCTGTATTCGGCTGCAGGTCATGCCCAGGCAGCTTCACTTCCTTCAGCACCGTCCAGGCTGAATTGTACAGCAGCCAGGCGGAGGTGCCGTCCGCCCGCGTCTTGTACCCGATCCGGCTGGAGCCGCTGCCGGCCTGGCGGTCGAAAATATACAGGGTTACATTATCCCCCATAATCTCCGGCGTCTTCAGCTTGAAGCTCAGCTCGTAATCGGAGAAGGACTTGGGACTGAGCGCTGAGGCTCCGTTCAGAATCTTGTACCAGCGGTTTGGCCCAATCTTCTCAATACTGCGGTTCGCATCCTGCAGCCAGCCGTTCGCGCCGGATTCGAAATCCGTGAAATCCATTACGCCGTCGCCAGCCTCCACGTTGACCGTAACCGTAGCCGTCAGCAGCGGATTCTCCGCCGAGGCTACCGTAATGACCGTGCTGCCGACCGCCTGGCCGGTTACAATACCTGCCGTATCCACAGCTGCGATACCGGGATCGGCCGAAGTGAAGGTCAGGACGGGATGATCCGCGTTCCAAGGAAGCACCGCCGTGCGCAGCTTCAGCGTTTTCCAGCGGTCCACGGTAACTTCGCTGTCATAGACGGCTACTCCCTGAACAGGATAGCTGTCCGTGCCTGCTGTCGTGCCAGCTTTGCCAGTAACGCCGATGTCGTTAAACGGAATGTCTGGAAACCCGGGAATGACATCGAAGACATCCGCATCCGGCCGCAGCGACAGATCGCCTCCCGCCAGGTCGGTGAAGCCGGGATCTGCGGCAGTCACCCAGTTATTGGCATACTGGACCAGCCCAAACTTGTCGTATGCCCCGTACACATTGGTCGTTACACTGCGCGGAACCGACGGGTTGTAGACAACATTCCCCTGGAACGTATTGGTGTCGGGATAATACCGGTTCTCCGTGAAGAAATCCGCCAGCTCGGGATACTTCGTCAGATACGGGGTTCCGGTGAAATTATTGTTCGCCGCGAACAGCGCCTGCCACTTCGGCATGTAGTTCAGCGGTACCTGATCATCCGGCTCATCGCCCAGGAACATATCCGCATAATCATAAGGAATTTTGCTGTCGATAAAAATATTGTTGCGGGTCAGGATATGCGCGCCGCCGTTGTTTTTAATAGCCGAATTGCCCATCTTGTAAAAAATATTCTCGTCGATAGTCAATCCCATCGTGAAATTGTCGGGATATACGCCCTCCACTCCGGCTTTACTCTCGCCGATGTTATGAAAGTAATTACGCCTGATGACCGTGCCGCGCTCATGGGGCTGCTCGCCGGCATTCATGTAGATCGCACCGAGATCCGAGAAGGTGGTGCATACATCATAGATCTCGTTATACTCCACGGTATGATCATTGCCGAAGATCAGCACGCCCGGATGGGGCGCATCATGCAGCTCATTGTGCGACATGCGGTTGCCGACGCCGGACAGCAGCACCCCGGGATTGTAGGCTTTGTGATAGTAGGCAAAATCGTGAATATGCGAATTCTCCACCACATTGTTCCCTGGCGCAAGCGTCGTTTTGTTGCCGCCTGTCAGCGTGACGGCGGTGCCGCCGATATGATGAATATGGGTGCTGAGGATGGCGTGGTCCGTTCCCGGTGCTCCTTCAAAGTTGTTGTAATAGAACCGGCTCTGTGTGTTAACAAGTACCCCGCTGTTGGTAAAATTGCGGATCTCGCTGTTCAGAATACGCATATGGCTGCCGCCCATGAACACTGCAGCAGAATCGCGGCCATTCTCAAGCACAAGCTCGGAGAAGTCAATGTACGAAGCATTCAGCGCGTTGATCATCGGACTCTTCAGCATCGTGACTTCAATATCCGGATTCTCGGCGGCTGCAAACTCGGCGTTCGGCAGGAAATACAGCTTGCCCGCCTGGCGGTCGATGTAATATTCGCCCGGCATATCGATTTCCTCCAGAAGATTTTGCGCAAAATGGAAATCAGGGTACCAGTTTTTGAAGATGCCGCTCATTTCCCCGTAACGGAGGGTGATGCTTCGGGCAGCCGTGTCAATGGAAGCAATCTTGTTATACGACCACTCCCAGCTGTAGCCGAAGATCCCGTCCAGCCAGATATCGTCTGCCTGCGTCCAGTACTGGGGCCGGTCATACGTATAAGTGAAGGTGCCGCCGCGCGTATGCACCTCCCCGTCCGGGTCCTTCCTTGTCGGACCGGGATCAAGGATTTCATCCATCTGGACGGTGCTCTCATTGGGCCAGCGGGCCAGCGTCATGCCCTGTCCGGCCACATACAGCTCCATTGGCGGCACCTCGCTCAGATCATTGGCCAGATAATAGCCATGACGGCTGAGCTGGCCGTAATCGGTGATCCCGAGCGCTGCCAGATCAGCTACCAGTACCTCACTTCTAGCCTCTGTACTTATAATACGGCTGAGCACCGACGTGTCCGTGACCGGAACGAACGCTGACTTGGCCAGCTGCTCCGAACCTGACAAAGTCACGGACTCACCCGGATAAGCCGTGTAAGTGACCGGCTTGCCGGCTTCGCCTGAATCCTGCTGCCGCAGCTCGAAGCTGGACGTCCGTTCATACCTTCCTTCGCGCAAATACACAGTGACGCCGCCCTCCGGCAAGCCATCCTCCGCTTTCAGCGTCCGGATGGTATCCCGGGCTTTTTCCAAAGTCAGAAACGGGGCATTCTGCGTCCCATTATTGGAATCGCTTCCATTAGTGGCGACATAAATAACCGCCCCCGGAGACCCTCCCTCCGCCGATACAGTACCCGCAATCGGCGGGGCAGGATTGATCGTGAACAACATACTGGCGGCAAGGGCGGCAAGCAAACGTTTTTTCACCAAGGCTCCTCTTCCTTTCCGGTTAGAATGATAACGGCTCCGCCGGTATTATATCTTGGCGAAGCCGTCCATGAGCAGCAGGTTCCTGTGATCTCCTCCAAAGGTGCAGGTATATTCTCTATGAGGCTTATTTCTTCAGGCCTTTATCCTTAAGGAATTGCTCGAATTGTTTGGTTACCTCTGTTACATATTTCTCTTCGCCCGCTTCCTTCAGCTTGCCGTATAATGCAGGCCAGGTCTCTTCGAAGTCGAGTGTTCCGGTAACCAGTCCCCGTTTATATTCACCCCAGACCGCATTCAGGTTGGCGATCTCCGTATTCACCGGTTCGGAATTGAACTTGAAGGCACCTACAGGATTGACCTCTGAAGTGGAATTGATCTTTTTGGTCTCTTCCCAGACATTCTCCGGTTGCCCTTCTTTCAGATAGGAGTTGAATACGCTGCCAAAAACCCAGTCCATATTCGGCAGATAACGGGAATCCGCCTTTGCCTTGATGTACTCCCCATCGGCCTTATCATAATGTTCACCGGCAATGCCGTTACAGAGCAGATTGTACAGCTCCTTGTCAGTATTCACCAGATTCAGGAACATCATCGCGCGTTCCGGATTAGGAGCCGTACGGCTGATAGACTGGTTGGTCGTAGCCGAATAGCCGTTGGAGAACCAGTCGCTAAGCGGTACAGTAATAACTTCGTTGCCGCCGTTTTTGGCCTTCACCTCAGCCTCCACACCCGGCTTGAGAGTAACGTTGAAATCGACGGCAATTTGGCCTTTGGCCAGATAATCATTCGCTTTTTCAGTAGCGGCATCCTTGTAAATATAGCCTTCCTTATACCATTTGCTGGCCAGACGGAAATTGTCCAGTTCTTCTTCCGGATAACGCTGCAGCGTATACGTAGGATCATCCGTTTTGATATAGAAATGGTCATCCAGCCCCGGAACTACCCAATATTTGTCGTCATGGGACTGCGGATTGATGAAGGAAGTTCCGAATACGCCAAACGGAATGATATCCGGTTCATTTTGCTTGATTTGGGCCAGGAACGGTTCGATATCAGCAATTTTCTTGATGGAAGCGGTATCAAGATTGTACTTGTCAGCGAAACGTTTCTGGATAATAAATCCGTAACGGGAGCCGTTGATCTGCTGGTTCGGAATACCGTAAATTTCCCCGTCGACCGACAGACCGTCCCACATCACCTGCGGCACATCCGCCTTCAGCTCCGGCGCATATTCATCCAGCAGGGCATCCATCGGCTGGATGGCTCCTTTGCGCACCAGCTCTTCGGGCTTCAGCATGTAGCCGGTCCAGAGAATGTCGAACTTCTCGCCCGCTGCAAGCACCGTGTTCATCTTCTGCACATAGTCCCCGATCGCAACAGGCATCAGCTTCACTGTGGCATTAATCTTCGCCTTCACAAGCTTGTTGACTTCCTCCTGCACCTTCTCCTGATCGGCCTGCAGCTGCGACAGCGGATAATACCAGGTCAGTTCGACCGGCTTCAGCTCGCCTGCGTTTCCTGATTCCGGAGCCGCGCTTTGCGTGCTTTCCGCTCCGCTGCTTCCTTCGGTACCTTTCCCGGCATTACTGTTGCCGCCGTTATTGTTGCCTCCGCAGCCGGATAGCACCGATGCAACAAGCAATGCAGATGCCAGAACTCCAAACAGCTTCTTTTTCATGTAAGTGACCTCCTGTACTTTGTACATGTAATTGTATGTTAACCCTTTAGGGAGCCAACCGTAAGCCCTTTGACGAAAAACCGCTGAAAAAACGGGAAGATCACCAGCATCGGTCCGCCGGCCAGTACGGCAATCGCCATCCGCGCCGAGCTGTTGGGGAAACTCGATAGATCGATGCCCAGCTGTCCGGTAAATTCAGAGTTCGTCGTGAGAAATTCAATGCTGTTGAGCGTCCGCACCAGCAGCAGCTGCAGCGGCACTTTGTTCGGATCGTCGATGTAGAGCATCGCGTTGAACCATTCATTCCAATACGTGAAGGATATCAGAAGACCCAGAGTAGCCAGCGCAGGCATCGACAGCGGCAGGATAATCTTGAAGAAAATACGGAATTCACGCGCCCCGTCGATTTTGGCCGATTCAATGATCTCCAGCGGAATTTTGGACATGAAGCCTTTCATGACCATGATGTTGAACGGCGACAGCAGAATGGGCAGAATCAGCGCCAGCAGGCTGTCTTTCAGATGCAGATATTGCGTAATGAGAATGTAGGAAGGAACGAGCCCCCCGCTGAACAGCATGGTGAAAAATACATAGAAGGTCGTCGCCCGGTTATACCGGTAATCCTGCCGTGAGATCACGTATGCAGTCATCGCGGTCAGGAGCAGGCCGGCCAGCGCGCCAATAATGGTCACCGTGAAGGTCACTCCATAGGCGCGGAGCAGAATGTCAGGAGCGTCCAGCAGATAGCGGTAGGCATCCAGACTGAAGGTTTTCGGGATAAACTGATACCCGTTTTCGGTCAACGACTTCTCATCCGTCAGCGATACGGCGATGACCAGCAGAAACGGCAGGACGACCACAATCGACAGCACCGTAAACAGCAGATTAATGAACAGCTTGGAAAATTCGAATTTCTTGCCCACTGTCAGGGCACCTCCTTACCACAGGGAATTATCAGAATCAATTTTGCGCACGATTCCGTTTGCCGTCAGCACCAGCACCAGACCCACAACCGACTGGTAAAAGCCTGTAGCCGCAGACATGCTTACATTGCCGACTTCACGCAGCGCACGGTACACATAGGTATCGATGATATCCGTAGAGCCGTAGAGAAAACCTGAGTTGTTCGGAATAAAATAATGCAGGCCGAAGTCGCCGCGGAACATGTTGCCGATAGACAGGATCAGCATAATGATGATGATCGGGGCCATCAGGGGGATTGTGATTTTGAACGCCATCTGCCGTTTAGTCGCCCCGTCGATCCGCGCTGCCTCGTAATATTCGCTGTTAATGCCAATAATGCCGGCAAAATAAATCAGCGTGTTGAACCCCACCACTTTCCATAATTGAACCAGAATGAGAATCACCGGCCATGGCCCCGCATTCTGGTACCAGCTCACCGGATTCAGCCCGAAGGATTCCAGGGTGCGGTTGATAAAACCATCCGAATGGTTCAAGAAGGCATAGGCCACATAACCCACAAGTACCCAGGAAAGGAAGTGTGGCAGAAACAAGGCTGTCTGGTAGAACTTGCTCCACTTGGCCTTGATTTCGTTCATTAGAATCGCCAGCAGCAGTGCTGCCGAGGTACCTACCACAATGTAGGCGGTATTATATAGAACCGTATTACGGGTTATCCGCCACGCCGTATCCGTAGTGAATAAATAACGGAAATTATCCAGTCCCACCCACTTGCTGCCGAAGATGCCGAGATCATACCGGTAATTTTTGAAGGCGATAATCAGGCCGATCATTGGAATATACGCAAAAATCAATTTGTACAGGAGTCCCGGCAGTGAGAGCAGAAACAGCTCCCGGTTGTTCCGGAAATGGTGAAGCTCTCTTCTAATCCACGTTCTTCTGCGCGTTCCCGGCGGCGCACCTGAACTTGCTCTTTGTTCCGCTAGTGGAACCTTATTCAACATAACCAAAGCCCCTTCCTTTCCTTCCTTAGCTGCAGCTGTTTGCCTGTGTACCAGGCTTTGCATGACTAACAATAGCGTGAATCAGGCTTCGGTGTTACTGTACAATTGCAAGATTGCTGTAAAGAGGGGCTGTATTGTTGCCAGTTTCCTGTACCGGCCGGGCGAAGCCATACGTGGCGCAGCAAAAAGCCCGCTAAATGAACATCGCTCATTTAGCGGGCCTGGGCTTAAGGTTGCAGAGGCTTGTTTACTTGCTGCGGTCAATGGCAGACTTCAGGCGGTATTCCTTCGGCGTCGTTCCGTAGCGGCGTTTGAACAGACGGTAGAAATAGCTTTCGTTGCCGAACCCGACCTTTTCCATAATCTCTGTAACGGTCAGGTCCTTCTGCTCCAGGTACTCTTTGGCATAGGCCAGGCGGGCTGCATTGATCTGATCCACGACTGTCGTGCCTTCCTGCGCTTTGAATACCTGTCCCAGATAGACCGAATTCATCTTGAGCATATCGGCAATCCGCTGTACATTCAGATCCGGATCCGCGTAATGCTTATCAATAATTTCCTTCACCGTTTCGGCCAGCAGCCGGTTCTTATCCTCCCGCCCGCTGCGCCGCTGCTCGGCCACCTCGCGCACAACCTCCAGAAGTACGGCCTCAATCTCATCCAGCGTCTCTTTTTCCAGAATACGCCGGTTAACGGCCTGCAGGTTGACCGATACCGGGTTGACGTTGCGGTTATTCATCTCGCCAAGCGTATTGCTTAAGGTAACCGCAAGATGAAGAACCGCCGAGAACATATTCTCGTAGCTGAAGCTGCCGAGCAATTCTCTCCATTTGCGGATCGTCTGCTCTGTCTCTGCCAGATCCCCGCCCTTCAGTCCTTCTGTCAGCTGCCGTTCCAGCTCCTGCGGGATACGCAGCGATTCATTCCGCTCATTCTCCTGCAGCATTTCAGGCTCAATCACTGCTCCCTTGCCGAAGACCATCCGGTAGTTCGAGTGACGCATGGCCAAATTGTAATGCCGGGTGATGCAGCGGTAATCCGTAAACACTTCGCTCAGCGTAACCGTAAAGGTAATATGGTAATAGTCAAAAATCGTCTGCTGAAGCTCCCGGAAGCGCTCTTCCAGCTTCGCAAGTGTCCCGGCTCCGCTGCCGGTGATGAAGACCAGATGGCCGCTTTTCATATCGGCCGCTTCACAAGTGCCTTCCAGCCGCAGCTGCTCCTGGCCGATATTGGCAATGGCAAAGTACAGCAGGGATTCCATCGGCAGCCCCGGTTCTGCCGCAAGCCCCTGCAGATTGTCGATCTGTACCAGCGCCAGCCGCAGCGGCGACGGATAGGCGATGTCTATTCCGTGCTGCTCCCTGATCTGCAGGAATGCCTGTTCATCGAGGCTCTGGCTTGACCCGATCAGGCTGCGCAGCTGGTAGAGCTTCGCAATATTGGACTGCGAGGCCCGTTCCAGCTCCAGACCCTTCAGCTTGCTGATCATCTCGGTTACATTCGCCGCAATCAGCGACAGCTCATCCTTCGCCTGCGGAGCACCGCGTACATCCTGCGGCACCAGCGTCAGCAGCTGGCCCACCGGCTTATACAGCCTTAAGGCAAAGAACACGGACAGCAGGATAGCGAGCAAAGCAACAGACAGCGTGACCGCGATCTCCGTCCATTTCATTTGCCGGACGCTGCCCAGCACAACATCGTAATCCTGCATGCTGACGATCTGCCAGTTATTCAGCGCTTTGCTCAGATAAGTGACCTTGTATTTCCTGTCTCCAAACGTTTCGTTAAAAGAATTAAGCGGCGCAGCCGAAGAAGCAATCCGCGGCAGCAGGTCTGCCTTGATGTCAAGACCGGCCGGAAGCAGCCCGTCGGTTGAAATAAGCACCTCGCCGTCACTGTCCGTAATGAAGAGGACATCATCTTCCCGCTCCGCCACATGATTAAGCGCTTTCATGTTATCCAGCATCCAGCCCGGCTTCACCGTCAGAATCAGCACATTGTCATTAATGGAACCAAGAGTGTCCCCGTCATATATAAAGATCGCAAATACGTCTATCCCCTCATCCTTTCCGTCAAGGTCCAGCGGAATCAGCTGCAGCTTCGGCAGATCCGCCCGCGAGGCCATATAGTTCTTAAGGGAATCGTACAGGAGACTATTGTTAATTTCATGGTTAAGCGACGAGAAGAACCGGTGCTGGGCCCCATTGTAAAAGACGGCAGCATGCAAATACGGGGAAGCTGCCACAGTATGGTTGAGGCGCTCAATCTTGAGAATGCTCTGCCTGTAATCCGCGCCGGACTTCAGGGCGAGCAGTTCTTCGTCATTGTACAGCGAAACCGCCAAATCCTTCACGATACCATTCATATTCTCAATATTGTAATTGATTTGGGTCAGCAGCTTCCGGTCGGCTTCGTTCTGCAGGCTGAGCACCTTGCCGCGGGCATTCGAGTTCACAAATAGCGAAGCCACAGCCAGTGTGGCAACAACAAGCATAAAGCTGAGTATAATCCGCTGTAAATATTTCCGCGAGCGGATCGTCTGCAGTACATTCATAGGTGATCTCTCCCGGCTCATAGGGTGACCTTAATATAATCCCGCGCCATTTTGCTTGTCAATCCGCTTTTCCGCGGGCCGCCTCCCCCGATTCCGCACCCGGCAGCGTATCCGGCTCTGCATCGAACAAATTCCGCAGAATTGTCCGTGCGATTACCCCGTGTCCCGCTGCGTCCGGATGGATTCCGTCGCCATATCTATACGAGGCATTCAATGACCGCTCCTGCCGGATATGCTCCAGCAGCGGTGTGCGCAAATCGATGATGCCATCCGCAGGACATTCACCGGACAGAAGCCAGCCCGCATAACGCTCCAGCACCTCATCGTAATTCTGGTAAGGAGCCAGATAGCTGAAATCAGCCGCATCCGCCGGCTGCAGCCGGCCGTTCATTGACGGGGCATCGAATGGCGGCGGTGTCATCAGCACGACAGCGGCCCCGGCTTCACGGATTTGTGTGCTCAGCTGCTGCATTCCCGCCTGATAGGCTGCGAAACGCTCTTCCGACAAGGGATGATAAATCCCGTCGTTCATTCCATAGCAAGCTACGGCCACACCCGGAGACGCTGCCGCAAGCTCTCTTGCCAGCCGTTCATGGATGCAGGGACGCGGAAACGGATGCGCCGCTTCGCTCAGTCCCGAGGCCGTCTCGCTGGGGACACCGCACGGGATGAGCTCCACCGCCAGATCCGGGCGGTGCTGCTTCAGCCATTCCCGGATTAAGCGGATATACAGGCCATCCGCCGTAATGCTGTCCCCGAGGAACATAATCTTGAGATTCGCGGTTTTTTTTGTCACGCTATCAATAATCGTATTAATATTTAAAGGCAGCATATCTTCCCTCCTGATCATTGCGCCATTTCCCCGGCTTGGCCTATGCCAAGCGTTTCTCCTGCAATCTAATGGTAGCGCCACCTGCCCTTTTCCGCCTTAACGATCCCGACTTTCTTTAGCATGATATCGACATGACTGAGCTCTTGGCAGCACCCGCAGCGGCTCTTAGATTTCCTCCGTGCCGGTAGAGGCAGCTGTATCTTCCCTCTGACGCAGCCGCCGGCGGTACGCTCCGGGAGTCAGTCCAAATCTCGAACTGAACAGGCGCGTCATATAGTTGGGATCTTGAATGCCTACCCGTTCGGCAATTTCCGAAATACCCAGCACCGTACCGCCCAGCAGCTTTTTGGCTTCTTCCAGACGCAGATGGAGTACATATTGCAGTGGCGTAGTGCCGATATGCTGTTTCATGCACCTCGTAATATAATCCGCCTGGAAATGCAGCTCCTCTTCAAGTCCGGCAAGATTAAACGGCTGTCTCCAGTGGACATCCAGGTAGCCTGCCGCTGCCCGGGCCAGCCGGACCGCCGGCTCCGGCTGTGCAGTCCGTGTGCATTCCGCCTGAAGTGCCTCCAGCAGCCCGGCCAGCAGCAGGTGGAGATGCAGCGCATTACCTGCACTCAGCCTGCTGTGGATCTCGTTCATCTCATGCAGAATCGGCTCCAGCGTCTCTACGTCGACTGTGGCGTATTTTGGCATATACAGACGCTGCTGTGCAGAGGGCTCCTCATCCTCCACCGTTCCCTTGGCCAGCAGGGATGACCAGGGAATATCCTCCCGCCGGATATACGCCGGCTTAGATTCATGGATGAAGTGCACCCAATAAATTTCTGTATCCTCCTCACATGCCCGGTAACCTTCATGCGGCAGTCCCGCCTCAAGCACCAGCAGCTTTCCCGGACCCACCGCATACTCCTTGTCCTCTTCTCTCATATAGAGCGTTCCGCGCTTCACCAGCAGCAGATCATACACACCGAAGGTGCGGGCGAAATGCCGGTCCCCCGGCGGCCAGACGGCATGTCCCACCGTGACGAATTGCGGCAGCGGCGGAATTGCTAATTCCAGACACAGCACTGGCTATCTCTCCTGTCCAAGTCGATTTTGTGCTATTCAAAGTCTATAATATCACTGGCTGCCCCGGCATAAAAGAGGTACATTGACTGGGAATCCGCTTTTCATCCAAATCGTATAAGGGGCTGTGTGTATCCATGCGTTTTCGTCAGGTTCACCTGGACTTCCATACTTCTGAATTCATTCCCGGCATCGGCAAAGATTTCTCCAAATCCCAATTTCAATCCATGCTGCGTGCCGGCCATATTGACTCTGTTACGGTATTCTCCAAATGTCATCACGGCTGGGCCTATCATCCCAGTGAAGCCAATGAAATTCATCCGCATCTCTCCTTCGACCTTCTGGGGGAGATGATCGGTGCAGCTCACGAAATCGGAGTCAAGACACCGGTATATCTGTCCGCTGGCCTTGATGAGAAGCTGGCCCGCCGCCATCCCGAGTGGCTGATCCGTGATGCAGAGGACCGCACACGCTGGGTGAAGGACTTCATGACGCCGGGTTATCATGAGTTTTGCATGAATACACCTTATCTGGACGTTTTGCTGGCGCAAATCCATGAAGTAGTTTCCCGTTATGATGCTGACGGTATCTTCCTCGATATCGTCGGCGGCCGTAAATGCCGCTGCCAGTACTGCGTCTCGGCACTGCAGGCAGCCGGCCAGGATCCCCGCGATGAAGCCGCCGTCACTGCCCTCGGTGAACAGACTTATCTGAATTATGCACGCCGTGTCCGGGAGACGATTGACGCGGTAAAGCCAGGCCTTCCGGTCTATCATAACAACGGTCATCAGCAGCGGGGCCGCCGTGATCTTGTCCAGGTTAACAGCCACCTCGAGCTGGAGTCACTTCCGACCGGAGGCTGGGGCTATGATCACTTCCCGCTGTCAGCACGGTACGCCCAGACCCTGGGCATGGAATTTCTCGGCATGACCGGCAAATTCCATACCTCCTGGGGCGAATTCGGCGGCTACAAGCATCCGAACGCGCTGCGGTATGAGGCCGCGCTCAGCCTTGCCCACGGTGCAAAATGCTCCATCGGTGATCAGCTTCACCCTTCGGGCTTCATGGATGAAGCGACCTATGCCCTAATCGGCGCTGCCTATGCCGAGGTAGAGGCGAAGGAGCAATGGTGCAACGGAGTGGAGTCCGTTGCGGACATCGCTGTCCTGTCCCTGGAGGCGGCCCGTGAAGCCTGCCCTGACGGACAGGCGCTGAAGGGACAGCGTAATCTGGCTGATGCAGGAGCAGTGCGTATACTGAGTGAAGGACACTACTTGTATGATATCGTGGATACATTCAGTGATTTCGCCGCTTACAAAGTGCTGATCCTGCCGGATGAAGTACCGGTATGGCCGGAATTGGCTTCTGCTATTGAAGCCTTTATCGCAGAAGGCGGCAAAGTGTTGGCCACCGGCCGTTCAGGACTCAATACGGCAGGTGATACCTTTGCGCTGAATCTGGGTATCCGCTGGCTGGGAACAAACCCGTACCGTCCGGCGTATTTCCATCCGTATTTCACGCCCGGCGCCCTCCTGCCCGCTTCCTATGTAATGTATGGTGAAGGTCAGCTGGTAGAATTGCGGGAAGGACAATCGCTGGGTCACCTGGAGAATCCGTATTTCAACCGCGATGTCTTTACTTTCTGTTCGCATCAGCATACACCTGGTACCAGAGAAGATAATGGACCGGCCATGGTTGAGAGCAGCAGCGGTATCTACATCGCCTGGGATGTGTTCAGCGACTATGCGGAAGGTGGCCACCTTATCCTCAAAGAAATGGTGCTGCATGCGCTGTCCCGGCTGCTGCCGCGTCCCACCCTGCGCACTTGTCTGCCGGCCCGGGGAATAACGACCCTGCAGTACCAGCCTGCGGAGAAGCGCTATGTGCACCATCTGCTCTATGCCGCCCCTGCACTGAAGGGCCGTATCGAAGTCATCGAGGACATCGTGCCGCTGCGGGACATTTCTGTCAGCCTGAACCTTCCGTCTCCTGCCCAAGTCCAGCGGGTCTATCTGGCTCCTTCGATGACTGAACTGCCTTTCACAGCAGGCCGAAACGGTGAACTCACATATACGGTTCCTTATCTCGAGAATCACCAGATGGCAGTGATAGAGCTTGCCCCTTAAAAACAAAATTCACCCTACAGGTGAATCCAGATCATACTTATTGATTGCGTTTCCCCTCAGTTGAAGTTTACCGGGCGGGCTCTATATGAACTATCCGCTCAGCAGGCGGACTGAGATTCCGTTATTTGAGCAGATCTGGCGAAATCGCGGAGTATCCGGACTGAGATTCCGCTAATTGGCCTGAACTTCCACATTTTAAGTCCAAATGAACAACATAGCGGATTCTCAGTCCTCTTTCACCTTAGGAGGCATGTTTTCGGCAAAATAACGACTTCTCAGTCCGCTTCAGCAAGGAATTCCTGTTTGTTGCATAGTAGTCACAGTCACCGGGCTCTTATTAATTACTGCGGGTAGTCATAACAATGAAGAAAACCGGCGGCGGATGCCGGAAGAGTCAGAGGAATTATACCGCTTGGAATGACTGGCTTATTGGGAGCTAAGTTAAAGGTAATCGACAATAGCTCAACCTGTATAATTACCTTAAAGAAAAAACAGGCTTACAAATTTGCCCGAAAGCAAATCTGTAAGCCTGTTTATGATGATACCGGCGAGAGGACTCGAACCTCCACGGTTTCCCTCTCGATTTTGAGTCGAGCGCGTCTGCCATTCCGCCACGCCGGCAAATTATAGGTACATATCCCTTAAGGACACTTTGAGTATTCAACAAAGTTATAAATGGCGCGCCCTGAGAGATTCGAACTCCCGACCTTTTGATTCGTAGTCAAACGCTCTATCCAGCTGAGCTAAGGGCGCAAAATATGGAGCGGACGACGGGAATCGAACCCGCGACCCTCGCCTTGGCAAGGCGATGCTCTACCGCTGAGCCACGTCCGCACACGGTATGTATTCAATATGTTACTTAAGTAAAAATGGCGGAACCGACGGGATTCGAACCCGCGATCTCCTGCGTGACAGGCAGGCATGTTAGGCCAACTACACCACGGTTCCAAAACAATTGCGGGGGCAGGATTTGAACCTGCGGCCTTCGGGTTATGAGCCCGACGAGCTACCGGGCTGCTCCACCCCGCGTCAGTAATAAATGTATTCACTTCTATCTTGCAAGTCTCCATGGTGGAGGCTGAGGGGTTCGAACCCCCGACCCTCTGCTTGTAAGGCAGATGCTCTCCCAGCTGAGCTAAGCCTCCATCGAAGAAGCAACTTAATGATCATAACACATTCTCATGAGATATACAATCATTATTTATTTCAACCTTAGAGATTGAAGAAGATTATGGTGACTCGTATGGGATTCGAACCCATGTTACCTCCGTGAAAGGGAGGTGTCTTAACCCCTTGACCAACGAGCCATATCAACAAACAATCTTTCGACAACAAAAAGTATTATATCAAATATATGATTATAGTGCAATAGAAAACACAATAATTATTAAAATCTATTATCCTTCCACTTCAACACTAATCTGAACCGCCATTGCAGATCTCCCTTTTCTATTCCCAGGTCTCCAACAGAGACATAATAATTCCAGCTACCTCTGGAATGGATATCTGCTCAGTGTCCACATAACACTCAAAGAGCTTGTTCTCCAGCCCTGTAAGACATCTCTCCATCTGTACAGCAGCCCAGGAGCCCCTGCCTTCACCACGGCCCTTCAATCTGCTATACAGGGTCTCAGTGGAAGCAGTCAACGTGAAATGACGAACTACTATCCCTTCGCTTCTTAGTCTGCCCACAATCTGCATAAAGTAGTCTGTATCTACTAGGGTCATAGGTACAATAATCGTTCCATTATACTCTGAATCTATGTATCTAAGCATTGAATACGTAAGCTCACGCCAGAGCGGATGGCTCTGAAAATCGTTTTTTGACATGCCTCCTGGAAGGTTATCACGGATATAAAAGCCGGCATTCTCCGGATCGAATACATAAGAATGTGGAATACTCCGGTGGAGCTCAATCGCTGTTTGCGTTTTTCCTGAACCAAAGGTTCCATTCAGCCAAATAATCACATACGCACCTCCCCGATACATACACCAATTATAATTCATATACAAATAGACTATATAAACCATACTTTAGATTACAACTAAATTAGTAACCGATTACTGCTTATGTGATACGTAATTTATTAAATTACCCACACCTGATTCGTCGCTTTCAGATTTGATATTCTTAAGTTACCACTGTACAGGCTTAAATGTTGTACGTATTTTGCAGGAAATACAAGAATTGCCCGGCTATGTCGCCTGTAGGAAGAGAAATGCTGCTTTTCATACAATATTTTTGGATTATAGCCGAGATTATGAGGAGAATGTTGTATTATGAGCAGGAATTTTAAATTCATTCCGTTTCTTCCCCTCAGGCAGCGGGCTAAAATCGTGAAATTCATGTGTTAACTGTACAACAAAAAACCACCGTTGAATATCAACAGTGGTCTTAAGTGCTTGGCGGCGTCCTACTCTCCCAGGACCCTTCGGTCCAAGTACCATCGGCGCTGGAGGGCTTAACGGTCGTGTTCGGGATGGGTACGTGTGGAACCCCTCCGCTATCGCCACCAAACGGCATTTGATATACAAATGCTATAATTCAGGTCTCAGCATCGCCAAATGCTGAAAACAAATTTTCTCTATAGAACTGCTTGAGCTCTATAAATTACAATTTGATTCCTGAAAACTGAATCCGAAACGAATCTGCGTTGTTCGAAATTTGGATAAGCCCTCGACCGATTAGTATTGGTCAGCTCCATGCATTGCTGCACTTCCACCTCCAACCTATCTACCTCGTCGTCTTCAAGGGGTCTTACTAATTGGGAAATCTCATCTTGAGGGGGGCTTCACGCTTAGATGCTTTCAGCGCTTATCCCGTCCGTACGTAGCTACTCAGCCATGCTCCTGGCGGAACAACTGATGCACCAGCGGTACGTCCATCCCGGTCCTCTCGTACTAAGGACAGCTCCTCTCAAATTTCCTGCGCCCACGACAGATAGGGACCGAACTGTCTCACGACGTTCTGAACCCAGCTCGCGTACCGCTTTAATGGGCGAACAGCCCAACCCTTGGGACCTACTTCAGCCCCAGGATGCGATGAGCCGACATCGAGGTGCCAAACCTCCCCGTCGATGTGGACTCTTGGGGGAGATAAGCCTGTTATCCCCAGGGTAGCTTTTATCCGTTGAGCGATGGCCCTTCCATGCGGTACCACCGGATCACTAAGTCCGACTTTCGTCCCTGCTCGACTTGTAGGTCTCGCAGTCAAGCTCCCTTATGCCTTTGCACTCTGCGAATGATTTCCAACCATTCTGAGGGAACCTTTGAACGCCTCCGTTACTCTTTAGGAGGCGACCGCCCCAGTCAAACTGCCCGCCTGACACGGTCCCCGTACCCGGTAAGGGTACTAGGTTAGAACCTAGATACGATCAGGGTGGTATCCCAACGGCGCCTCCGCAGAAGCTTGCGCTCCTGCCTCAACGGCTCCCACCTATCCTGTACAGATCGTACCCAAATTCAATATCAAGCTGCAGTAAAGCTCCATGGGGTCTTTCCGTCTTGTCGCGGGTAACCTGCATCTTCACAGGTATTAAAATTTCACCGGATCTCTCGTTGAGACAGCGCCCAAGTCGTTACGCCATTCGTGCGGGTCAGAATTTACCTGACAAGGAATTTCGCTACCTTAGGACCGTTATAGTTACGGCCGCCGTTTACTGGGGCTTCGGTTCACAGCTTCGGATTGCTCCTAACCACTCCCCTTAACCTTCCAGCACCGGGCAGGCGTCAGCCCGTATACTTCGCCTTGCGGCTTCGCACAGACCTGTGTTTTTGCTAAACAGTCGCTTGGGCCTTTTCACTGCGGCCCCCTCGGGCTATTCACCCTACCGAGGCACCTCTTCTCCCGAAGTTACGAGGTCATTTTGCCGAGTTCCTTAACGAGAGTTCTTCCGCGCGCCTTAGAATTCTCTTCTCGCCTACCTGTGTCGGTTTGCGGTACGGGCACCTTCTCCTGGCTAGAGGCTTTTCTTGGCAGTGTGAGATCATGACCTTCGCTACTACAATTTTCGCTCCCCATCACAGCCCAGCCTTAATGATGTGCGGATTTGCCTACACATCAGCCTCACTGCTTAGACGGACACATCCATCAGTCCGCGTCACTACCCTCCTGCGTCACCCCATCGCTCATAGCGGATTACGGTGGTACAGTAATTTCAAACTGTTGTCCTTCGACTACGCCTTTCGGCCTCGCCTTAGGTCCCGACTTACCCTGAGCGGACGAGCCTTCCTCAGGAAACCTTGGGCTTTCGGCGGATCAGATTCTCACTGATCTTTTCGTTACTCATACCGGCATTCTCACTTGTATGCTGTCCAGCGCTCCTTACGGTACACCTTCAACCTACATACAACGCTCCCCTACCCCAGATACAAAGTATCTAGCCATAGCTTCGGTGGTGTGTTTAGCCCCGTTACATTTTCGGCGCAGAGTCACTCGACCAGTGAGCTATTACGCACTCTTTCAATGGTGGCTGCTTCTAAGCCAACATCCTGGTTGTCTGTGCAACTCCACATCCTTTCCCACTTAACACACACTTGGGGACCTTAGCTGATGGTCTGGGCTGTTTCCCTTTTGACAATGGATCTTAGCACTCACTGTCTGACTCCCGGCAAGAAGTTAATGGCATTCGGAGTTTGACTGAGCTTGGTAACCCTTGCGGGCCCCGCACCCAATCAGTGCTCTACCTCCACCACTCCATTCACCGAGGCTAGCCCTAAAGCTATTTCGGGGAGAACCAGCTATCTCCGAGTTCGATTGGAATTTCTCCGCTACCCCCACCTCATCCCCGCATTTTTCAACATGCGTGGGTTCGGGCCTCCAGTGCGTGTTACCGCACCTTCACCCTGGACAGGGGTAGATCACACGGTTTCGGGTCTACGTCCACATACTCAATCGCCCTATTCAGACTCGCTTTCGCTGCGGCTCCGGCTTCTCACCTTAACCTTGCATGTTAAACGTAACTCGCCGGTTCATTCTACAAAAGGCACGCCATCACCCAGTAATAGGGCTCTGACTTTTTGTAAGCACACGGTTTCAGGTTCTATTTCACTCCCCTTCCGGGGTGCTTTTCACCTTTCCCTCACGGTACTGTTTCACTATCGGTCGCCAGGTAGTATTTAGCCTTAGCAGATGGTCCTGCTGGATTCATACGGGGTTTCACGTGCCCCGCACTACTCGGGATCCGTCTCGGAGAGAACACAGTTTAGGCTACAGGGCTTTTACCTCTATCGCGGGCCTTTCCAGACCTCTTCGCCTACCATATTCCTTTGTAACTCCATGTGAGACGTCCCACAACCCCAAGAGGCAAGCCCCTTGGTTTAGGCTGTTCCGCGTTCGCTCGCCGCTACTGACGGAATCACTATTGTTTTCTCTTCCTCAGGGTACTTAGATGTTTCAGTTCCCCTGGTCTGCCTCTGCGTATCCTATGTATTCAGATACGAGTAACTGCGAATTACCACAGCTGGGTTTCCCCATTCGGACACCCCCGGATCAAAGCTTGCTTACAGCTCCCCGAGGCAGTTTCGTTGTTCGCCACGTCCTTCGTCGGCTCCTGGCGCCTAGGCATCCTCCGTGTGCTCTTATTAGCTTAACCACAATTTTCTCCGCAGGAGAAATATTGAACATTGAATTGCTTCAAAGCCCGTTATTTCCTGACGAATGAATTGTATCAACTAATAACTATTTCAACTTGCTTACACAAGTTTCAGCTAAAAGATGTTCTAAAACGCAAATTCGTTTCGGTATCCAGTTTTCAAGGATCAAGTTCTTGCATATAATCTTGTAAAGAAGTATTGGTGGAGCCAAGCGGGATCGAACCGCTGACCTCCTGCTTGCAAGGCAGGCGCTCTCCCAGCTGAGCTATGGCCCCATATAGGTATTCAATTCTAAAATGTTATATGGTGGGCCTTGGTGGACTCGAACCACCGACCTCACCCTTATCAGAGGTGCGCTCTAACCAACTGAGCTAAAAGCCCATATAACAGATAACATTGTGAATCAACCAATAAATTGATTGTTCGCTTGGCGGCGTCCTACTCTCCCAGGACCCTTCGGTCCAAGTACCATCGGCGCTGGAGGGCTTAACGGTCGTGTTCGGGATGGGTACGTGTGGAACCCCTCCGCTATCGCCACCAAACGCATACGAAAGAGACTTGCTCTTTCAAAACTGAACACGAGTGAGTGTCCGAACCCGAAGGTTCTATTGTGGAAGCTTTAGCTTCCGATTTGAATGTCACCGTTGCAGGTGACGATTCTCCATAGAAAGGAGGTGATCCAGCCGCACCTTCCGATACGGCTACCTTGTTACGACTTCACCCCAATCATCTACCCCACCTTCGGCGGCTGGCTCCCTTGCGGGTTACCCCACCGACTTCGGGTGTTGTAAACTCTCGTGGTGTGACGGGCGGTGTGTACAAGACCCGGGAACGTATTCACCGCGGCATGCTGATCCGCGATTACTAGCAATTCCGACTTCATGCAGGCGAGTTGCAGCCTGCAATCCGAACTGAGACCGGCTTTGCTGGGATTGGCTCCACCTCGCGGTTTCGCTTCCCGTTGTACCGGCCATTGTAGTACGTGTGTAGCCCAGGTCATAAGGGGCATGATGATTTGACGTCATCCCCACCTTCCTCCGGTTTGTCACCGGCAGTCACTCTAGAGTGCCCAGCACTACCTGCTGGCAACTAAAGTCAAGGGTTGCGCTCGTTGCGGGACTTAACCCAACATCTCACGACACGAGCTGACGACAACCATGCACCACCTGTCTCCGATGCTCCGAAGAGGGGCACTATCTCTAATGCTTTCATCGGGATGTCAAGACCTGGTAAGGTTCTTCGCGTTGCTTCGAATTAAACCACATACTCCACTGCTTGTGCGGGTCCCCGTCAATTCCTTTGAGTTTCAGTCTTGCGACCGTACTCCCCAGGCGGAGTGCTTACTGTGTTAACTTCGGCACCAAGGGTATCGAAACCCCTAACACCTAGCACTCATCGTTTACGGCGTGGACTACCAGGGTATCTAATCCTGTTTGCTCCCCACGCTTTCGCGCCTCAGCGTCAGTTACAGCCCAGAAAGTCGCCTTCGCCACTGGTGTTCCTCCACATATCTACGCATTTCACCGCTACACGTGGAATTCCACTTTCCTCTTCTGTACTCAAGTCACCCAGTTTCCAGTGCGACCCCAGGTTGAGCCCAAGGTTTAAACACCAGACTTAAATGACCGCCTGCGCGCGCTTTACGCCCAATAATTCCGGACAACGCTTGCCCCCTACGTATTACCGCGGCTGCTGGCACGTAGTTAGCCGGGGCTTTCTTCTCAGGTACCGTCACTCCGGTAGCAGTTACTCTACCGGACGTTCTTCCCTGGCAACAGAGCTTTACGATCCGAAAACCTTCATCACTCACGCGGCATTGCTCCGTCAGGCTTTCGCCCATTGCGGAAGATTCCCTACTGCTGCCTCCCGTAGGAGTCTGGGCCGTGTCTCAGTCCCAGTGTGGCCGTTCACCCTCTCAGGTCGGCTACGCATCGTCGCCTTGGTGAGCCGTTACCCCACCAACTAGCTAATGCGCCGCAGGCCCATCCCCAAGTGGCAGATTGCTCCGCCTTTCATTCTCTCTTCAGGAGAGGAAAGAAATTATCCGGTATTAGCTACCGTTTCCGGTAGTTATCCCAGTCTTGAGGGCAGGTTGCCTACGTGTTACTCACCCGTCCGCCGCTAAGTTAATCCAGAGCAAGCTCCTTCATAACTCCGCTCGACTTGCATGTATTAGGCATGCCGCCAGCGTTCGTCCTGAGCCAGGATCAAACTCTCCAAATTGTATTTAGAAAGAGCGATTGCTCATTTTGAAACATCTGACGAGAATTGTTACATTCTCTAATTTGGATCTCACCGAAGTGATTTCCGATACTCACTCGTTGTTCAGTTTTCAAAGATCAAGCTCGTTGTCAGCGTCGCTCACCGCGTCACCAGCAACTTTTATAATATACCATGTTTCTCAACTGAATGCAACACTTATTTTTTCAGAAGCTGTTTGCATACCCGTCAGAATAACATGTCCAATCTTGTGAAAAGGCTTCCGCCTCGCGACTGGATTTATAATATACCATGCATGTATTACTAAAAACAACCCTCAATATTTACCATTTTTGAAATGGTTCTATAGAACTCCATAGTTATACTATACAAGTCTCTGTACCTGCAAAACTCCAAAAAGTGCAGCAAGCCCGCATCCTATGCGTGACCTGCATGCACTCCATAAACTATCGTTTCAGACTTAATTAGAAATCCATGGATTCTTATTCTTTTTGGCTGTACTTGAACGTCCGTTTGAGCTTGAACCTGTTTTGGAAGAAGTCTTAGCTTTGGCTGTGGTTGTCTGGCTGGAAGTTTTCACTTTTCCCGCTGCCGGTTTGGAAGCTCCACCTTTGGAGTTCTTAACAGTCTGTGCTTCGGTGCGTCCTGCTTCAGGAGTCTCTGCTGCTTCCTGCACTGCAGGCTCTGGAACCTGGATTTCAGGTACACGGTTATGGGCAAAGTTCTCCATACCAGGGTAGGATGGATAAGGCGGGATATTCGATACCATTGGCTGATCGTACACCGGTGACAGCGCACTAGGCATTGAATTCATTTCTGCTGAATAAGGGGATACCATTCCCTGCTGCGGCATACCATACACCGGATACGTATTGTACATAGGCTGCATTGCTTGCTCATACGGATAAGGCTGAATAGACATTCCGCCGCATCCGCAGGAAGGCCAAGGGAGATTGACCGGCTGGCCGCTATACTGCGGAGATACAAAAGATGCGTTATCGTTCACCGGGCTCACTGCGGACATTGCCGCATTGTTATAGTCTGGCGCAGCGTTCGGGTACCAGGCTCCGGGATAATCTCCTGCAGGATAAGCATAGTACGGCGGGCAATCCGGCATGAAAGCTGCAGGCTGAATGTAGTTAGGTGCAGCGTTTATATCCATCATCCCCATTGGCTCATACACAGGATACACCGGCGGATAATTCATGAAATACGGGTTTTCATTCAGACCTGGATAACCTTCGGTCTTGTCGCATGGAGAGACTTTACCATCGTTCCATGCCGCTGGCTGAACCTCAGTTTTATGTGCTTCTTTGGGCATCTCATATGTGATGGCTTCTTGTGCCGGAACTGAGATTTGTACATATAAGCTTTGTTTCTCATGGACGATTTCCTGGATCGGCATCACTTCGGGTGCCTTATTAGGCGCAGGGTTAGGCGCTGGCACAGGAGCAGCAATGGGAACCGGGACAGCTTCTGCGGCAGGGGACACGACAGGAGCAGGCTTTTCTATGGGCCCGGTATAGGTTTTTCCGCCAATAGCTGTTTTGTCTACGACTGCAGGTGCTGCGGATTGTGCCTGAATGGGAGTAGTATTAGCTTTTGCCGGAGAGACAGACTGAGCCTGAATAGGAGAAGCAGTATTAGCTTTCTTAGGGATATTCACTACTTCCCCTGTCATCAGAACATTGGGATTCTTAAGCTGCGGATTGGCATCAATCATGTCCTTCAGCGTAATGCCCCATGCTTTGGAGAGCTTCCACAAGGTATCGCCTTGCTTGACGGTATGCTTGTAATAGACCTCACTGTTATCTGGTACAGGTATCGGGGCTGCCGGTATTTTGACCTTATCTCCGACAGCGAGTACATCTGGATTCGTGATTTGCGGATTGGCCTCAATTATTTTTTGCAGCGGCACTCCATACTTCTGCGATAACGCAAACAGCGAATCGCCTTGCTTAACAATGTGTATTTTCACGCAGCATTTACCTCCTAATAAGTATCTGTTGATCGACGTTGCCCCCCGGTTCAGGGATTACTGCACTTCAGCATGGTATATGCGGTACAGCCGCCTCCTTCGTTACTACATCTTATGCAGCCCATGGGCGAATGACATCCCTAATACAAAAAAAATCCTCCCACGGCTCCATGGGAGGATTGCTGCTATATTCATTCATTGGTTTGCGGAATAACTATTAAGGAACTATTCCCACACCTTATAACCGTCTTTATCCACAACATTGCGGAATTCTTCAAGCAGCTGCAGGGTAATCGGACCGGCGTGACCGGAACCGATAATCCGGCCATCGATTTCACGGGCCGCAATAACTTCGGCTGCGGTACCGGTGAAGAAAACTTCATCAGCAATATATACATCATGCATGGTGAACGGTTCTTCCTTCAGCGGCAAGCCCAGTTTCTCACATAGCTCGATAATCGCCAGACGGGTAATTCCTTCAAGCGCGCCCAAATAGCAGGGAGGCGTGTAGACTACTCCTCTTTTGATAATGAAGATGTTGTCGCCCGATCCCTCGGTTACATATCCTTGCGCATTCATCATGATCGCTTCATCGGCTTCCGCCAGATTAGACTGGATCTTCACCAGAATGTTGTTGAGATAGTTCAGCGACTTGATCTTCGGATTCAGCGCATCCGGGATATTACGGCGCTGGGATACCGACACGGCACGGAGTCCGTTCAGATAAGCCTGTTCCGGGTAGATTGCCAGCTGCTCTACAATAATAATGACACTCGCTTTGGGACAGCGGCGCGGATCAAGCCCCAGGTTACCGGGACCGCGCGAAACAATCAGACGGATATACCCGTTGCGCATTTCATTAAGGCGGATAGTCTCAGCCATAGCCTCCAGCATCTCATCATACGTCAGCGGAATCTCCAGCATAATCGATTTGGCCGAATCATACAGCCTGTCCAGATGCTCTTTGCATTTGAAAATGTTGCCGTTATAAATACGGATTCCTTCGAAAATACCGTCTCCATATAAAAAGCCGTGATCAAATACCGATACCTTAGCATTGTCCTTCGTTACATGTTGTCCATCCAGATAGATCCATTGTTCAGCCATGAACTTACTGCACCTCCGCTTTCTCTTCCTCATAGGTGTATGTGGGATAGGACCCCAGAATCCGTACCTGGCAGCCCAAGGCCTTGATCTCTTCGATCGCCCCCGGGAGCAGCACCGACTCTATCGGTTCCAGCACATCAATATAGAAATAATAAGTACCCAGTTTCTTCTTGGTCGGCCGTGATTCAATCCGCGACAGATTCAGCTTCCGCCAGGAAAATGCAGCCAGCACCTGATGCAGCGCACCCGGAAAATCCTCAGGCAGCGTCACAAGAATACTCGTCTTGTCCCCGCTGCTCTCTAGCGGGAGTTCCAGCTTCTCCTGGCCAACAAGTACAAAACGCGTGTAATTGTTGTTATGGTCTGTAACCTGCCGCTCCACGATCTCCAGCCCGTGCGTAGCTGCACCCAGTGACGTACCGATGGCGGCCCAGCCCTTGCCGGGATTATCCTTTACAATCTCAACGGCTTCGGAAGTGCTGCCCACCGATTCCAGCTCCGCCCACGGTGCGGCTTTGCGGATGAACTGCAGACATTGTGCCATAGCAACCGGATGGGACAGGATTTTGACAATCTTCGTATAATCCTTATGCCCGCTCCCATCCGTGAATTCCTGCGGATTACCGATTAGATTCTGCACCGACGGAAAAATCCACTCCGCCTGCATCGGCAGATTCACCTCGTTAATGAGCCAGTCAATATGCAGGCTGACCGAGCCTTCAATCGTATTCTCAATCGGAATCACACTGTAATCCGTAACTCCGTTCGCCGTAGACAGAAAGACATCGGATATCAGCTTATGATGCTCAATATTTACCGGGTTACCCCCAAATAAATGCAGCAGCGCTTCATGCGACACCGAGCCCTGAGGCAATACCGCTATTGATTTCATGACTGTAATTCTCCTTTTATCATATCCAAAAATGATCCGTTTTGCATCCCGTTTCTTTCAAGCACCTCCGTAGTAACACCTGAAGTACATGGCGACAGCCATACAGTCCGGGAAGGAATTCCGTTCTCCTGCATCGTTTCTGTCAGGAAATGCTCCAGTTCCTGCTTCTTATCGCTGCTACGGTCCACCATACATAACAATGTAGGGCCTGCGCCGCTTAGCGCAATCCCCAGAGCACCACGCCCGGGCGCCTCGGCAAGCAGCTTCTCCATACCAGGCACCATGGGTGCACGGTACGGCTGATGCAAGCGGTCCTGCATCGCTCTGCCAATCATATCGAGCCGGCCGGCGGATAGTGCTGCAGTTAGCAGTGAGGTACGGCTGATATTATGGACAGCATCGCCCATTGTAACTTCGGCAGGCAGCAGCCCTCTTGCTTTGACTGTCTCCAGCTCAAATTCAGGAATAACTACAAGCACTTCCAGCGCCTGTGGAGGCTCTATCCGTATATAATCGGCATGCTGCCCATCCCATGCTGCTGTGATAATCCCCCCGAAGATGGAGGCTCCAACATTATCAGGATGCTTCTCAAGCGCTGTGGCCATATCAAACAGCTTCGCAGACCCAAGCGGTGAACCAATCATAGCATTAGCTGCGGCCAATGCGCCAACAATCGCGGAAGCACTGCTGCCGAGACCCCGGGTAAGCGGAATTTCTGAATACATCGAGATGGATAGTTCGGGGACCGAAACCCCGGCTTCTGCAAACACCATCTGGGCTACCTTGTACAGCAGATTGCTTTTGTCACGGGCGATACCCTTCATCTCATCACCATACAGGTGAAATACCGTTTCTGCCGCCTCTTCCATCTCAATCCAGGCATACAGTGACAGTGCCATGCCCAGTGTATCGAATCCCGGACCGAGATTGGCGGTGCTGGCAGGGACTTTTACTCTAGACCTTCCGTAAATACTCATGGCGTGGGAAATCTCCTTCGTTATATTTGCACGCAGCCGATGAATCTCGGAATGCGGTACTCAGCCTTCTACACGATAATGGCTTTTGATGCGGTGAATGACGTTCAATTGCTCTAAATGCCGCATTACTTTATTCATACTCGCCTTGCTGGCATTGTGCGTTACAATAATGATTTCTGCATCCGGATTATTAGTATTGGCCTGCTGCACTACGGAATCCAGACTGACATCATATTCGGCAAACACTTGAGTAATCTTCGCCAGCACACCCGCTTTGTCATCTACGTGCAGGAGGAGGAAGTTCTTGTAGAAGATATCTTCATCGCTCTTCAGCTTCTTCTGCTTATAGGGGACAATCTGCTTGAGCCCATTCACACCCAGCTTCAGATTCTTAATTACGGCCACTAGATCTGCCACAATTGAGGTTGCGGTAGGCATTGCGCCTGCTCCGGCACCATAAAACATTGTTTCCCCTACAGCTTGCCCATACACATATACGGCATTATATACTCCGTTCACGGATGCAATCGGGTGGCTGGCACGGATCATCGTAGGCTGCACACTGATGCTGAATTCTTCATCCTGGCGTTCGGCAATGCCGAGCAGCTTCATCTCATAGCCCAGCCGTTTGGCAAAAGCAATATCCTCTTTGCTCACGCCGGAAATCCCGCTCACACTGACATCGCTGAGTTCAACGTTGGTCCGGAAGCCAAGGGTGCCCAAGATCGCCATCTTGCGGGCAGCATCCAGACCCTCCACATCGGAGGTTGGATCAGATTCAGCATACCCGAGTTCCTGCGCTTCCTTCAGCACATCCAGATAAGACGCGCCTTCCTGGCTCATTTTGCTAAGTATGTAGTTGGTTGTCCCGTTAACGATACCCATGATCTTCATAATCTTGTCAGAGGAGAATCCTTCAATCAGTGTACGGATAATCGGAATGCCTCCAGCCACGCTGGCCTCGTAGAACACATCACACTGCTTCTCCTGAGCTTTGGCCAGAATCTCCGAGCCATGCAGGGCCATCAGGTCCTTGTTGGCTGTAACGATATGTTTGCCGCGCTCCAGCGCCTCTAGAATGTACTCTTTCGTTCCCGCAATACCGCCCATGACCTCGACAATGACATCAATTTCCGGGTCCCGGATAACCTCCCACGGGTCATCGGTGATCTTGGATGGATCGACTTCAATTTCCCGCGGCTTCTCCGTATTCTTCACGGCAATACGTTCAATCAGGATCGGCGAGCCTACCTGGCTGCTCAAATCCTCCTGATTCCCTTCAACGATACGGACTACACCCGTACCTACTGTACCCAAACCCAGCAATCCCACTTTAACCGGCTTCATTTGTCTCCTCCTAAAAGTTTTGCGAGCGTCTGCTCCTTGTATTCACTTCAAGCAAAACTCACTTCGTAAGCATAGGCTTAAGTTTTATGAAGCAATATTAACCCTGGCCGATAATTAACGCCCGCTTCACACCCGAGATTGCCTTTAGACTATCCAGTAAATCGCCTAATTCTTCATTTAAATGAGAAATTTCAACAGAGATCACCACGTTGGCCCGCCCCTGCAGCGGGATACTCTGGTGAATCGTCAGCACGTTGGCCCCGTGGACAGCTACAGAACCCAGCACTTTAGAGAGCATACCTGATTCGTGCTCCAGATCTATCGAGATGGTTACTATACGCTCACGTTCCAGCTGATGAATCAAATGAATTCCGTCTTTGTATTTATAAAAAGCGCTGCGGCTAAGCCCAACCTGCTCCACGCCCTCGTGTACCGTTTTGGCATCTCCTGCTTCCAGCAGCTGCTTGACCTGCATGGTCTTCAGTACAGCATCGGGCAATATGTCCTCCCGGACCAAATAATAGCGTTCTTTCACGAACGTCCTCACCCCAAAGACTTTTGTATGTACATAGTGGACATTATACGGGATTGAAGACTTAAATTGCAACACTTTTTCCTCTGTCAGCATGTGACCTTGAATTTTCAAAAAAGGCTATTCCGCCCGTTAATCAGGAGGAACAGCCTTCACTTAACTGTAAGAGACGGTCGTACCGCAGTAGTCACAGCTCTTGGACTGCAGAGGGGAGACGGTATTCTGCGCACCACAGCCAGGGCAGCGTATGGACTTCGGCTGCTGCTGCGGTCTTGGCGGCTGATATACCGTTTGTCCGCCCGGGGAAGAAAATGGCGATGAATCCGCCTGATTAACCGGAGCATCAGGCTCAGTATCCGCTCCCTCACTGAAGAGCAGCCCGGAGTCCAGCACCCCATACTTCTTGAGGTAGATCAGATCCCGATTCACATCCGCCTCACTTTGCCCGGTACGGTCAGCCAGATTTCCAATATAACGTACTCTGCCGGCAGTGATTAGCTGCACATATTGATTGGCGAGCTGGGAGAAACGGAATCTGGCTTTGGCTGCCCTTTTGGCAAAAGCTGACGCGGGCAGGAGCAGAACAAGGGCAAAGAGGATTAACATTATAATTAGCGTCATGACATCGATCCCGTCGTCACTATATATCGAATAAAGGATAAAGCCCATCATCTGCACAAATCCCCCTACAAAAACATGGTACAGCAGGCTGTAGTTGACGGGTTTGCGGTAATTTTTGTAATGTGTTCCAAAGAAGCGGATCAAAGCAAGCACAAGCCCGAGCGGCATCACAAGGTAGCCCACTCCAATAGTTACATAGTCAAATGTTGTCCGCTCATATTTGGGCAGACCGTCAGACGGCTGGCCTTCCCGGCCCGGCAGCAGTCCCTCTAGCTCATTCACGATACCCATTCCGTAATCTTCCTCCTATTTAACTGCCGCCAGCTCCCGGTTGCGCCGCTGGAGCGTGCCGGCAATACTATCCGTCAATTCCTGTGTTTCCGCTTCCCAGCCGCCTGGCGGCTCCTTCAGTACAAGCAATAAGGCAACATGATCATGAAGCAGAGAAATCTGCTGGCTTATCATATCCTCGGTTGCAGCCAATTCCGGATTCGAAACCGGATCACTGTACTGGAACCTTTCCTCTAAGGAACCCACCAGCTCAGTCAAACGAATGGATTCCGGATGCTTCCAGCTCCCCGCAAGCTCTCTAATCTCTCGCAGCTCCTGCCGGTAACGCCGCAGATTCCTTGAGGCATTGGCATCCCTCTGTTCCTGAGACGCTGCATTCCGGCCATATAACCCTATCGCTTCCAGAACAACCACAGCAGTAACCAACACAACTAGCTGCACTCCCGCATACCAGAGCGGGCTCAGTTCCAGAATCCAGTCAAGCAGCACAGCTAACGCAATTACCACGAATACATATAGGGCAATAATCCAAGCCCCGCTCAGGAGTAGCGGTGAAGTCCTGCTGACATCAGGAGCGGAACGCAGCCAAAATACGCAATAACCATATACGGCAGTCTCAGCAATGCATACGGCAAGCAGGGTCACTATGAAACGCACCAGCGACTCAGAAAATCCAAGCATGAAGAAGGAGAAAACAGTGACCGCCAGAACAGCAACATAAATGACAGTGATAAGCCCCGTGTAAGACCTCTGTTTATTCATCCGGCTCACCCATTAGCCGCCCTTGTTCCGCATTCCGCACAGAATTTCTGGCCGGGCTGCAGTTCATGCCCGCAACCCGTGCATTTAATGATCAGGCTCTCCCCGCAGTGCGGGCAGAATTTGGCGCCGGGAATTACCGGCTTGCCGCAGCTGCGGCAAGTACTGCTAGCTGCTGCCGGCACCGGCTGCAGGCTCTGACCGCAGCCGGTACAGAACCGCGCATCTGCCGGGTTAAGCGTTCCACAGCCTGCACAGGATTTGGAATTTGTTCCCGGTGCTGCCGCCGTACCGCCATCCAGTGACATGCCGCGTGTCATCCTGTTCATCATATCAGTCGCAGGTCCGGCAAGGCCAAAGCCCATACCGAGCCCCAGGCCGGTATTCATCATCCCGGCGCCTAAATTACCCGGATTCCCTGCGGCTTCCTCCATGGTATCGAAGCTGCGTTCCTGCTGATAGGTGAAGCCGATGATGTCCATCTCTGCTTTTTTGGCTAAGGCCTCTTTCAAGCGGAGTATGGCCGGATCATTATCAGGAATGTTAATGGAATCAATAAAGAAATTATTCAGCTCGATCCCGCTATCCAGGAAGGACGACGCCAGACGGCCTTGTATATGCTTCGAAATTTCTACGACATAGGCATTGATCTCCAGAATGCTGATTTTTTTGTGCACCAGATAAGAAGAGATCAGTTCATTAATATTGGACATCAGCAGCCCGCGGAAATAACTCACCATAGTGTCCTGATCAAATAAAGGCAGCGTCCCCACCAGCTTCAGCAGGAATTTGCGGGGATCCTCAATCTTGACTCCGAATTGGCCGAAGGCGCGGACAGAGATCATGATTTGGTATTTGGGATCCTGCAGCTGCAGCGGCGAACTTGTCCCCCACTTGACGTTCATAGAGTTCATCTTGTTCACGAACCATACTTCCGCTGTAAACGGTGATTTGCCTCCGAACGGCAGATTCACTACATTCGACAGAATCGGGATGTTCGCTGTGCTGAGCGTGTGACGTCCCGCTGTGAAGGAATCGAGTGCCTCACCGCCTTTGAACAGAATCGCCTCCTGGGATTCATTCACAATCAGCTGTGTCCATGTGCCCAGCTCCTGATTAGGATATTTCCAGGCGAAGACGCCTGCAGGCCCGTCATATTTGACTACTTCAATAATTGCCATCTGCCTATTCCCTCTTTCATGACAGGTTTGTATTTATATTATCGGTTGGTTCAGCTGGAAATTAGTGCGTATTACCCTTAATTATATACGGGGATTTCCTTATTTGGATTCGGTTGCTGATAAATCGGTCCGCCCATAACCTATCCCTATTCTTCGGCCCACATATGATTGTAGTAAATTTAGCCAAATATTTAAAGCAGACTTTATACAAAGCCGTTCTTTAATTCCCCTGTCTATTAAAAAAGCCGGCTGTGTCCCCTCACGGGAAACACAGCCGGCATATTCAAAGCTGCATGACAACATTCAGCAGCAAGTGCAGATATTAATAGTAGCTGCTGTTCTCAACAAACTCGAATTCGAAATCAGCAATGCGCACAATGGTGCCTTCAACAGCACCGCGCTTGCGCAGTTCGGCATCCACACCCATGTGACGCAAGGTACGGGCCAGCTTGAGGATAGCATCATGTGTACTCAGCTGCATCCGCTTCAGCATCCGCTCAATACGCGGACTGGTGACTACAAATGCTTCATTGTCGCGGGTAATGGTGAAGGAATTATCTTCTTCCGCTTCCAGCTTGTACACCTTGCGCTCAGTAGTTTCAGCCACTTCTTCAACAACCGGTGCGACAGGAATACTATCCAGCACGTCCGTTGCCCGGTAGAGCAGTTCCTGCACTCCCTGACGGGTAAGCGAGGAGATCGGCATGATTTCAAGATCCGGACGAAGCTCCGCCACACGCTCGCGGAAGGCGGCAAGATTCTCTTCGGAATCAGGCATATCCATCTTGTTCGCCGCAACAATCTGCGGACGGTCAATCAGGGCAGCGTTGTATTGCCTCAGCTCGTCATTAATCATCACCCAATCCTCGAAGGGATCACGGCCTTCAGAGCCGGACATATCCACGACATGAATGATGATACGTGTACGTTCAACGTGGCGCAGGAACTCATGTCCAAGCCCCACACCTTCACTCGCACCTTCAATCAGGCCCGGCAGATCCGCCATAACAAAGCTGCGGCCATCCCCAACGTCAACTACACCAAGGTTTGGTGTAATTGTTGTGAAGTGATAGGCACCAATCTTCGGCTGGGCAGCAGATACTACCGACAGCAATGTAGATTTACCCACACTCGGGAATCCTACCAGACCTACGTCTGCCATTACCTTCAGTTCCATTACGATATAACGCTCCTGGCCTTCTTCGCCGTTCTCGGCAAGCTCCGGCGCAGTGTTGTTTGCAGTCGCAAACCGCGTATTCCCCCGGCCGCCACGGCCGCCGCGGGCCACAACGACCTGTTGTCCATGACGGGTCATATCGGCAATGATCTCCTGGGTATCATCATCGATCAGCACAGTTCCCGGAGGAATGCGCACGATCATGTGATCAGCGTTCGCCCCGTGCTGGCTCTTATTACGTCCCTTAATTCCCTTATCGGCCTTGAAATGGCGCTGATAACGGAAATCCATCAGTGTACGCAAGCCTTCATCTACCCGGAAAATCACATCTCCGCCGCGGCCGCCATCTCCGCCGGCAGGACCGCCCTCCGGTACATACTTCTCACGGCGAAACGCCACGAGACCATCTCCGCCGTCGCCGCCCTTAACATAAATCTTAGCTTTATCTACGAACATTAATGTTCACCTTCCTTACATCTCCAGCGGTAAACGCAGTTCTACATAGCTTGTGCTCGGCTGAAACTGCTCCGCCTTCATGATTTTTCCTTGTACTATATTATAAATTTGCCCCTGCAGCAGTTCGGGATTGCCATGATCTCCCTCACCTTCGAAAGAGATAAGAATGTCTCTTCCCTCCTGTGAAAATCCGAGCCGAAGCTTCCGCGCTTCTCCTTGCGGTGCAAGTCCGCTGTACTGATACGCCCTAACGGTCTGCATAATCACAGACGTCAGCTCATCGCCTGTTTCGGGACTGAGCTTGTCCTCCAGCTGTAGCCCTTCTTCCACCTCTATTTCCAGCTCCAGGCTGCTTCTGTAGGTACGGAAGGATTGCAGGTAGAATACCAGTGAAGGAACCCCCAGTTTGGCGATACGGCTGTCCAGCGCGATACGCTCCTTTATTCTTTCCACACATAACACGGATTTATCAGGCTTGCCCAGCTGGATATATCCGTAAAGCACCTGCAGATCGTTCATCCAATCATGACGATGGTGATTCAGTGTCCGGTTTGCCGCCTGCTGCAGAGTCTTCTCCTGTATACGCAGTTCCTCTTCATAATGACGCCGGTTGTAAAGAAAGCTGAATGCAAGCACTGCCGCTACCCATACACCGAGCAGCAGGCATGTGAAAAGGGAGGGTTGCCAATACACGAGACCTAAAGGAAGCACTGCGGATAACATGACTGCCCAGACAATAATTTTCCAGGATTTCATTCTTTCTCCCCGTCCCTCGGTTCGCAAAATTCATTCCAATGTAGCGGTTGCTTATCTTGCTTGATATTTTCCATTTCCCAGTATAACACAGGCTTTCCCTGCAATCACCAGCATTCCTGCCGGGTGTTTGACTTGAATTCTATAGGTGCGAATATTTTCAAAAAAAGCCCCCGGCACTCATGCCGGAGGCTTCTCATCTAAATAGGTTCCGAAAGCTTACGCTTCCAGTGCCGCTGCTACCGGAGCGACATCAACCGGATACACGCTCACTTTTTTGCGATCGCGACCCCAACGTTCGAACTTCACTACGCCGTCCACAAGTGCGAACAGTGTATCATCCTTACCGATGCCCACGTTAGTGCCCGGGTGGATTTTTGTTCCGCGTTGACGAACCAAGATGTTGCCGCCGGTTACTGCTTGACCGTCAGCACGTTTCACGCCAAGACGTTTAGAGTGGGAATCACGTCCGTTCTTTGTGGAACCTACACCTTTTTTCGATGCGAATAATTGAAGATCCAATTTCAACATGTTGTCAACCTCCTTCTTCAAATAATGACTTCCTGTATCTGAACAAATTTTCTGTAAGATTTAGCGATATCTTTGAGCATCAGCACCATGGATTCCAGCAAAAGCTGCACCTTGGCGGAGACTTCAGGATCATTCACGGGAACCAGGGTTCCACTCAGAAATCCATCCTTCATCGAAGTATCCAGTACTACACCGGTCAGGCTTTCAATCGCATTCACAGTTCCAACCGTAACGGTCGAAACGCCCGCGCAGACGATATCTTTACCATTCCTTGCGTATTCCGCATGCCCTTTGACGGCAAAACCGACAATGACACCTTGAGCAGAAGCCCGTGTAATCCGCACGTTAATCATTAACGCACCTTCTTACGCCTGAATCTTCTCGATAGTTACTTTGGTGTACGGTTGACGATGGCCTTGTTTCTTGTGGTAGTTCTTCTTAGGTTTGTATTTGTAAACTACAACCTTATGACCTTTACCATGTTTCTCGACTTTGGCTGTTACAGACGCGCCGCTTACCAGCGGAGTTCCTGCAGTCAAACCACCTTCGTTAGAAACAGCCAAGACACGGTCAAACGTTACGCTTGCGCCGTCTTCAGCTTCCAGCTTCTCAATGAACAACACGTCGCCCTCTTGGACTTTGTATTGTTTACCGCCAGTTTCGATAATTGCATACATTGTACTTGCACCTCCTCATGTCTCAGACTCGCCTAGTCTAGGTGGCAACCCCCGGAGGAATTGCACTTGATATACCCGATCGGAGCGGTTACAGCATGTGCAGGAATTTAACAACCAAACACATACTTGAAGATATTATCATACTAATTAGCCCAAGTCAAGTAGAAAGCGGCTTTATCATCCTTTTAACAGACGGTACCCTCTTAGCGTGAAAAAACCGGCCTACTCCAGCCATGTCCCTGCTTTGCCGGTCCCGCCGCAGCATTGACAGATCACCGGAGCAAATCCGGCCGAATCATGCCTTGCCTTCTTGCGGGTCATTTCCAGCAGGCCCAGATGGGTCCAGCCGAGAATATTCGTCTTGGTGCGGTCACGGCTGATGATGCTCTCCAGCTTCGCGATGACCTGCTTCCGGTGCTCCTCCCGCTCCATGTCAATGAAATCAACAATAATAATGCCGCCCGTATCCCGCAGACGGACAAGCCGCCCGATCTCTTCCGCCGCCAGCAGATTGGTCCGTGTTACAGTATCCTCGAGGTTCGTCCCGCCGGTGTACTGAGCCGTATTCACATCAATAACGGTGAGCGCCTCTGTCTCATCCCAAATGAGCGTAGCCCCGCCTTCAAGGATGATTTTGCGGCTGAAGCTCTTATGGAGCTGATCCCCCACACCATATGCCGAGAAGATGGACTCTTGTCCACGGTAGAATCCTACAGGCTTGTACCCTTCGGGAGCCATATCTGTAAGGAATGCTTCCGCCTCTTTAACCGCCTTGGCCGAATCAATCATCAGCTCATCACGCTGCGGGTTGAAGGCATCCCGGATAAACCGCTGAACGATGCTCAGATCACAGTGCAGCAAAGCCGGCGCGTCCGCTTCCTTAGCCCGCCGGGTAATTACTTCCCACTGGGCCCGCAAAAAGGCCAGATCCCCTTCAACAGCCTCCACAGGCTCGTCCTCGGAGACTGTACGCATAATGATTCCTTCTTCACCCTGACGCAACCGTTCGCCGATTCCTTTAAGCCGGCTGCGCTCGGATTCGCGGCTGATTTTTTTGGAAACCCCGACATACTCGGCAAAAGGCATATACACCATCCAGCGTCCGGGCAAGGTATAATGGGTAGTCACCCGCGCCCCCTTGCCGCCACGCGGCTCTTTTCTCACCTGGACGACGATCTCCTGACCGGGCTGCAGCAGCGTCTCAATAGAGGGCTTCACCTCCGGCTGCTTCTCCAGATGGGGATGCAGCACATCGTCTACATACAGAAAGGCATTCTTTTTCTGTCCGATATCTACAAAAGCCGCCTGCATACCCGGCAGCACATTCATAACCCGACCTTTATAATAACTCCCGACCAGACCTTGCTGCTGATCGCGTTCAGCCGCATATTCCACCAGCCTCCCGTTCTCCAGAAGTGCCATACGAGTAATATGCTGTGTGCAGTGAACGATCATTTGTTTCATGGCTTCACCTCTGGTTTGAATCATTCTAGCTTTATATTCCGAAATAAGAAGAAATCAGACGCTGCTCAGGGAGAACAGCCACTATATCCCTGTCATCGTTCATTACATAGATAAAATGATAATGGTTACGTTTAAATAGACGCAATATATCATCCAAAGGTTTCGCAGAGAACGCAACTATTGGCCGGGCAAAGCTCTCCGACTGCAGGTACCGCTCATAGATCTGTTCCCTGTTCATCAAAAAGGCAACAAACCGGTAAGGCAGGTTGCGCTGGTCCGTTACATTGGAATAGAGCAGAAAGGCACCAATCATCAGCAGGTTAAGACGGAGTCCGCCGCCGGTTCCCAGCGGAAGCAGGGCGAACACCACAACAAGCAGACTGGCCGCAATACTGACTCTGCCGATCCACAGCAGGGTGTAATAATACGGAAGCAGCAGGCTTAGAGCTGCCTGCAGGATTTTGCCTCCGTCGAGCGGAAGCACCGGCAGCAGATTGAACAGCGCGATCATGGCATTGGCCCCGATGAAATAATCCAGATAAGCGCTGCTGCCATACTCCGCTTGCTTGAGGGCCAGCGCCATCAGGATCATAATCCCGTTCTGAAGCGGTCCGGCAAGGGCAATCCCCATTTCACGTCCGGCTGTCAGCCGTCCATGATCCTCAATGACCGCAACTCCCCCGAACGGCAGCAGTTGCACGGACTTGACGGTAACCCCGGTCAATAGTGCCGCACATACATGTCCGAGTTCATGGATAAATACAATCGAAAACAGAGTAATAATTTCAAGGAACTGTCCGGTGAGCACGGAGAAAAACAGAATCAGCACGAAGAGCGGATGCAGTGACAGCTCAATACCGAAGATCCTAATCAAACGATACCACTTCAGCAGGATCAATATAAGACTTGTCTTTCATAATCGCAAAAAAAAGCATCGGAATCTGTGCATCCTCTGTCCCCTGAATCCAGCCCACCGCATCTCCACTCTGTACCCAGTCATCCACCGCGAGCCGTGTCCCGCTCAAATGGCCGTATTCCGCCGTTATATTTCCGGTATGGCGGACGGTGATCCGGATGCCTCCCTGTGCTTCTTTGGATACGGACAATACGCGGCCCGTATCTACACTTTCCACCGTGACACTCGAGCCTGAATCATCTGCCGGTATCACTTCGACCCCCTTAAGGGACGCGGCAAAGGGACGCGCAATGCTTCCCTCCAAGGGGGCGCTCAGTTCATGAACGGCTGTCACTTTCTCTGCCGGCACCTCTTTATCTCCGAAGATCGGAATGAACGAAGGGGCTCCATTGAAATGCTCCTCATACCATACCTGCACTGCGGCGAAATCCATATCATTACTGAGTGCGCCAGTAATGAAATACTGCGACTTCACGGCCCACGGCTCACTCACTGCGAAGATTCCCCACACCGCTCCGAAGACCAGCAGGCTGGCTATCGTCCTCCGCATGAAACCTGCGCCAAAGCGCGGCCCATCCCCGCCTTCGTCCTCCCAGCTGCTGCGCTGCTTCTTCCACATTACCTCAGGATCAGGTTCCGTTGAAGCAGTGAATTCACTTCGGGGAGCCGCCCCCCATTCCCTGAATGGGATAGTGTTGTCAGGCAGCGTGAAAAGTACTGGCGCTGATCCGGCTTCGGTCTGATCCTCTAATAAGCTCTGTATACGTTTCTTACGGCGATTTTTGATATCTCTCTCGTATTCCATATTGATCCCTCCGGACGGGCTTGTTTTACTTCCATTTTATGAGTAGCGGAAGCTGCTTTAGAACAAGCCCTGCCCTGTCCGGTTCATCGCCAGTTGAGTTAGCACCGATGAAATGGCTGTCAGCAGAAAATAAAGTATTATAATCAAAGCTAGGTTCAACGCGATTTTCGCAATTGCCATACCTTAAGCTTCCATATAAATAAGTTTTGGACTCCCCAAAAACTAAAGTAGGGTGTCCTAAAAGCCATGAAAATGGCTGTTTGGGACGCCCCTTTGTTTTACGAGCACTATAACATAGACGGTGTAAATCCGGAGACAAAGTCGACCGCCTCCGTTTTTCCACAATCCGTCCTCACCGCTCTCTAAGAGAAAAAAATTTGTATTCCTTCTAAAATTCTATAAAGTAGAAACCTTTGTTTGGCAAACTGGAAGTTCGACCAAACAATTCAAAGGAGATATAATCTTTTGGCATTCAATTCAATATACCATAGACCAATTTAGTCTGCCAATGGATTTAGAAGAGGCTGGCCCCCTGAGCACCTCGATCTTGTCGTTAACTCAGTCGTCAATCGACTGGACGGGGATCAACGCTTCATTTTCTTGAGAGTAAAAAACATAAATTAGTCGATTTGAATAAAACTTAACACAATCTGTCAGGTTGTCCCCTGAAAGCCGAATGTGCAAGGCTACTGGAGATCAGGAAGTCACGGTTAGCCTCAAAGTGTGATTTAACAACTGAAAAACAAGCGGAGATTCCGGGATTTCGCTTGCTAATTATCCGCTGAACTAAGCCGCTAATGACCAAAAGCGTAGAGCAGCGATCCTCCAGTAGCGGTAGAATTAGTGCTCTACTGTCTTTCTACGTTTTTTCCCAAAAAAAGAGCTGCCCCTTTGTAGAATATTCTACTTATTGGACAGCTCCTTTATTTGATTTCAGAATTATTACATATAGTCACTATTGGTAGTTTCTAATATATCCTTTTGCTGTGTAAGTGTGTGCAAATACTTCCACTTTATACTGCCAACCTAAATTCATATAGAAGTCAAGTGATTTTGAGCCCCCGCTTGCATCTAAAAAAATAGCTGCGCTTCCTGGATCATTTGTAGACATCTGCGTCCATACTCCATTACCTGTATTGTAGTAAATATATAATGAAGCCTGTCCAGCTGATTCAAGTGTAATTTTTCCATACTTGCCAGCTCCATTAATGGGACTTGTTGAATTATAGGTAACAGGAGCTACAACAACGCTCGTAGATTCCCCCGCTACAAAAGGTACAATAGAGTCAATCGAAGAAGGGCTTGCGTTAGCACTAGATTCATTCGCAGCAAACGTAGGTGTTGTATCAGCGCTAGATTCACTCGCAGCAAACGATGGAACTGCAATTACTAAAGAAAGAGCAGCCGTTAAAAGAAATAAACTAGAGATCCTTTTTTTCATGATGTCCCTCCATTATTTTAATTTTGTTCCTGGAGTTACCATATCAAAGAAATATATTAATGTAAATGAATAATAAGTAAAATGATTCCATTTTACTACATAATGTAATTTTAACAAGAATCCTGTCGTTTTTCATTTTGTTTTTTAAAGTTTTCTTATTATCTCTTTCTAACTTTACTATCCTCCTTATAGAAAACATTTTAATGTTCGATTAAACATTATTTAACATATCAGATCCTATGCCAGTTATAGGTTAAAGTGAATGTAAAGATGCAAGAAAAAAAAGCGAAAGCTAGATAAAAGCGATGAATGTGTTGATCTTTGGAGATCTCCTTGCTATAGAATAAGAAGAACAGTGGAAGTTTAATAAAGTGACGGAAGTCTAATACTTTATTTTCTATAAACAAAAGTAAGGCCATTCTTACAAGCCTCATATAGAGACATAACTGCGCACAAAAAAAACCCGCCGCAGATTTCTCAGCAGACGGGCTCTTGGCAGGAAGAATATAACAAGTGCCTGGCCAGGGTTCAGCCCATTCCAAAAAATTTCTTAAACTTCTTAAAAGCACCCGGTTTCTGGTCCAGCTGCATCAACGGTACCGCATCGCCAAGAATACGCCGGGCAATATTGCGGTAAGCAATTGCTGCTGAAGAATTCGGATTCATCACGGTAGGTTCACCGCTGTTCGCTGCCTTGATGACCAGCTCATCATCAGGCACAATCCCGATCAGATCAATATTAAGCACCTGAAGAATATCCTCGATATCCAGCATATCGCCGGATCTCACCATTCCCGGACGGATACGGTTGACCACCAGCTTCGGCGATTCCACATGTGACTGCTCCAGCAGACCGATGATCCGGTCCGCATCCCGCACCGCAGCATGCTCCGGAGTAGTGACCACAATAGCTTTGTCGGCCCCTGCAATGGCATTGCGGAAGCCGTGTTCAATTCCGGCCGGACAATCGATCAGAATATATTCGTATTCCTTCTTGAGTTCAAGAATAATATCCTTGACCTGCTCCGGTGTGACTGAGGTTTTGTCTTTGGTCTGGGCTGCAGGCAGCATATACAGCTCTTCAAAACGCTTGTCTTTGACCAGCGCCTGATTCAGACGGCAGCGGCCTTCCGCCACATCCACAAGATCGTAAATGATCCGGTTCTCCAGCCCCATGACTACATCCAGATTCCGCAGTCCAATGTCAGTATCGACCAGACATACTTTTTTGCCCTGCAATGCAAGCGCGGTCCCAATGTTGGCTGTTGTGGTTGTTTTGCCAACTCCGCCTTTGCCCGAGGTTACGACAATCGCTTCTCCCATGGAGGCTACACCCCTTTAAACACATTTAAATCCTGACGTAATTTGACTATATTATGAATTTTGTCGATTTGCATAGCACCGCCTGATAAATAGGCAAATTCCATGCTGCTCTCCCGGGTTCCCCATTCATCCGGCGGCCTGCTGATAATATCAGCAATCCGGAGCTGGGTAGGAGCCAGCAGCGAAGCCGCAATAATCGCTTCCTGATTGCCGTTGATTCCGGCGTGTGCCATCCCTTTAAGCGCTCCAAGAATATAGATATCCCCCGAGCAGGTAATGGTTCCTCCCGGATTCACATCGCCGAGAAACAGCAGATTCCCCTCATGATGCAGCACCTGGCCGGAACGTAGCATTCCGCTCATCATAAATAATGCTTCCGTATCCTTCTCTTCAGGGTCCTCCAAGGCTTCAACGGAACGGATTAATAAGTTCCCCTGGCTTTTGAGGATCTCCAGAACTGCCTCTTTATCTTCTTCGGTAACAGGACGGTTGCCCAGCTTGATGTCCACATGCACAATCGGTCCGGTCAGAATATTTTGATGGCTGTGCTCCAGCTTATAGCGAAGCTCGCTTAAGAGATCTTCAAAGGGACACTTGTCGTCTAGCAGGAATACCAGGCCATCCTTGATGCCCTTAATCCTTACATGCTTGGATTTAACTGTCATATGCCTGTCCCCCCATCCTCATTCATTCGTGCCGGGCCGGGCAAATTCCTTCTTTATAGGATAAGAAAATGCAGCAGCGGCTTAAGCAGCTTCTTCTTTGCGGGTCTCTTTCTTCAGCAGCTCCAGCTGGCGCCGGAGCGGAATGTAGAGAAGCAAGCCGATAGCAAAATGAAACAGCATAGTAGGCAGCATATGGTGCAGGAGCGCCCAGTTATAGGGTTCTTTACTCAGGTTAAAGACACTGTAAATGGCAAAAAGCATGCTGTCCTCCAGCAGGCTGCCCAGCAGCACCACCGTCATCATCAGCGGCAGCGGTGCACGCGGAATCTGGAATATCAGACCAATCAGATATGCGGATAAGCCCATTGCAAAAGAATGTGCCCCAAGAATGCGGCCATAGAACACCACATCATGCAGCATTCCGAAGGATAAGCCAAGAATAAGTGCCGTATGCCGGTGATGGTATACCGTCACAAACAGGATTACGATGAACACGAGATCAGGGATAATCCGCATCTCCCAGGCATCCGGGATCAGCCATGGAAGAATTGTGCCTTCCAGGATAAATAAGAGGAACAACAATAGAATTAGAACGGATCTGCGCATCCTCACTATTCTGCACGCTCCTCCGTAAAGACAACGAAGAGTTCCTTCCAGTCCTGGAATCCTGCCGACGGCTTGATGATCGCAGTAGAAGTCAACCCGAACTCCCCTGTCTTCACTTCTTCAACTGTACCGATGGTCATCCCGCGCGGATACACACCGCCGCTCCCCTTAGAGATAATTATATCTCCCTTGGTAATTGGATCTCCTACGGGGATTTTGTTCATCTTCAGCTTGCCTGTCTGCTGGTCGTAGCTCTCAATCATCCCAAAGGTCTCGCCTTCCTTGCCCAAGACAGTAGCAGAAATCGGCGGCTGGGAGTTGGGATCATTGATATCCATCATCGTCATCAGCTTGACGGTGGAGGTGAAATTGCTCACGTTACTAATCACCCCAACGAGCCCTTCGACAGAAGTTACGGACATATTCAATTTGATGCCATCCTTCGCTCCGAGATCAATGACAAGTGTATTGTTGCCCGGCTCTGTCGTCAGGCTGACCACATTAGTGATGTGGTATTCATAATTATAGAGATTACTTTGTGCTTCAGTGAAATGAAGTTTTATTTTATAACTTTCATTCTCGTTCTTGATGAAATTATACTGCGCCTTATCCCGGGCGTATTGCGCTGCCAGGATTTTGAGCCGCTTATTCTCTTCAGCCAGATCATGCAGGTTCCCGATATCTTGGAACAAGCCCGCTACGTATCCAGCGGGCTTGTAGAACAAATTCTGCACGAAACCGGTCGTATCTCTGAGGAAGTTCTCCGGCCAGGACAAGTTTTTCCTTTGACCCAGGCTGAAGCCCATCACCACGATAAACATGACCAGTGTAATCAGCAATATAAATAAACGTTTATTATTAAACAGCTTAAACAGTTTCAACACCCTCTAACAACCGAATTTCTCCCACATCAGGGGTTGACGTTCACAGGTCAGAATTGTCCTAGCGTTTGGAACGGAGACTCGAACTGCTGCGGCTCTTGAACAAATGAATATTCTCGAGTGCCTTGCCTGTACCAATAGCTACACAGTCCAGCGGATTCTCGGCAACGATAACCGGCATTCCGGTCTCACGCGCCAGCAGCTTGTCCAGGTTACGCAAAAGCGCACCGCCGCCTGTAAGCACAATACCGCGGTCCATAATGTCGGCAGCAAGCTCAGGCGGACATTTCTCCAGCGTTACTTTTACAGCTTCAACAATAGCATTCACTGTATCCGACAAAGCTTCACAGATCTCATCAGAGGTAATAGTCAGCGTCTTAGGAAGTCCCGTTACCAGATCGCGGCCGCGGATTTCCATAGTTTCGGCTTTCTCGAGCGGCAGAGCAGAACCCACATCCATCTTCAGCTGCTCCGAAGTGCGTTCCCCGATCATGAGATTATACTGGCGTTTGATATATTGGATGATGGATTCATCCGCTTCATCGCCGGCTACGCGGACAGAACGGCTTGTTACGATACCGCCGAGTGAGATGACCGCCACTTCGGTAGTTCCGCCGCCGATATCCACAACCATGCTTCCTGTAGGTTCCCATACCGGGAGATCTGCTCCGATGGCGGCGGCAAAAGGCTCTTCAATGATATAGGCCTCACGCGCTCCCGCCTGCTTCGTTGCATCTTCAACGGCGCGTTGTTCAACAGCCGTAATTCCGGATGGAACACAGACCATGACATTCGGGTGGCGCTGGAACATCGAGCGCTGCTTCTGTGCCTGGCGGATAAAATATTTGATCATTGTTGCCGTAGTATCAAAATCGGCAATGACCCCGTCCTTCATCGGACGAATGGCACGAATGTTGCCCGGTGTGCGTCCGATCATTTTTTTGGCGGACTCCCCTACAGCTTCAATCGTCTTAGTATCAGTATTAATGGCTACCACGGAAGGCTCTCTTACAACAATCCCTTTACCGCGCACGTAGACAAGCGTATTCGCTGTCCCCAAGTCAATTCCTAAATCTTTCGTAAAACCACCTAACATCTTGTATGCTCCTTTTCCTTGTGGATCTAGACAATTGTATTACATATAACCTTTTTCTTTCAAACTTACAAAGCTGCTGTCACCAATGACCAGGTGATCCAGCACGTCGATGCCGACAATTTCACCTGCCTGTATCAGCCTTGAGGTCAAGGAGATGTCTTCAGGACTTGGCGTCGGATCACCGCTCGGATGATTATGTGCGCATATAATAGCTGCGCTGCTGCATTTCATGGCTGCCCGGAACACCTCGCGGGGATGCACAATGGAGGCGTTAAGGCTGCCCATGGACAATGTTTCCTGCGCAATAACATGATTCTTCGTATTCAGAAACAAGCAGATAAAATGCTCCTTCTGCAAATAACGCAGCTGCTCGGTCAGAATCTCCGCCGCGTCCTGGGGACTGCGGATGATAACCGGTTCTGTAAGCCGGGAGTTCGCCATGCGTCTTCCCAGCTCTATGCCTGCTTTCAGTTGCACGGCCTTGGCAGGGCCAATGCCTTTGATTGTTGTCAGTTCTTCAATGCTCAGGTCCGCCAGCCCGCGGAGGCCGCCTGTAATCCCCAGCAACCGCTGGGCGATATGAATAGCCGATTCACTCTGCGCACCTGTGCGCAGCAGAATTGCCAGCAGCTCCGCCTGACTTAATGATTCCGCCCCATAATGCATCATGCGCTCTCGTGGTCGTTCTTCATGGGGGAGGTCACGCAGCATAAATGTTTGCGACTCCATCCCTAACCCTCTTTCTTCCTGCTATCCTTGCCGGTTCAGTACAGAAATGCCGAACCCGGACAACATGCCGCTTAGCAGCGACAACGGCAGACCGACCACGTTAAAATAACAGCCTTCAATTTCGTCCACCAGGGTGGCACCAAGCCCTTGTATTGCATAAGAGCCGGCTTTGTCGGCAGGCTCCCCGGTCGCTATGTAGGCGCAGATTTCATCTTCGCTCATTGCTCTCATAGTTACAGAGGTTACCCTGTGATCTACCAGGGTCCGACCCTCTGCGAGACCGATACAGGCCACCCCGGTATATACCTGATGTGTCCTTCCCTGCAGCATGGCCAGCATCTTAGCGCTGTCCTGCTCGTCCACCGGCTTGCCGAGCACCTTGTCGTCAAGCACGACAATCGTGTCGCTGCCGACAATAACAGCATCCCGGTCTCCGGCTGCAGGGAGTACTGCCTCCGCTTTGCGCACCGCCAGATTACGCACGATGGTCTCAGGCGTCCATTCCGGCGGCGTACTCTCATCAGCATCACTGACCAGAACCTCGAAAGGCAGGCCAAGCGAGGCTAACAGTTCACGCCGCCGCGGCGAACCCGAAGCAAGAATAATGTGTCGCGTGTTGTCATGCTCCACTGTAATAAACGTCCCTTCTAGATGCCGGCAGCGAACGCTACAGTCTGCGGTACAGCCATACAGCTGTTATCATTCCGGCAAGACTGAGCAGGCACAATTTCAAATGGATAGTGATGTCATAGGTTATGATGTCCAAATCAGCTTGCGGTGACCACTTGAGTACAGTCGAGGTTGTAAGAAAAGACAGAGCTTTTACAGGTTCCAGCAGCTTGGCAATCCATGCTCCGGCCAGCCAGCCCAGAATTAGAAATAACAGCAGTGTTCCTACATTTTTCTTCTTCATTTTGGTCTTCCCTCGCCATTTTTTGACACCCTAATTATTATACGGTGAAACGGAGTTCAATACAAACGCAAAATCCGTTCAGGGAATGTTTACCACATCCGTACCGCATAAAGCCTGATTTCACCAGTCTCCGCCGGGTGTGGTCCACTAACATTATCCGACTCCGGCACAATAGGCAACTGATTTATCATGCAGCAGCTATACTGGCGAGCCACACAGCAATCCCCCGTCCGGCAAACAGCCGGTACGGGGGATGGGCAACACCTTATACAATGGGGTGAACGTTCAGCTTATCGCAGACAGCAGACTTTTCTGGCCGGTCAAAAAGCTCATCATAGCCTCCTGTACTTCCCAGAGCAGTCCCTCTGCCTTATTCTTGCCGTACTCGTTCAGTGCGGATATTCCCCGGCTCATGGATTTCTCCAGCCCGGTGGCAATACTCTTCCCTTCCGGAGACAGCCCGGACTCGAGCTGCTTGACGGTTTCGGTCCACTGCATATGAAGATCACTTACCGCTGAGCTGTCTGTACCGCTGGCCGTACCGCTCAGCAGCGAAGCGGACAGGCCGCTCAGCTCACTCAACAACTGACTGCTGACTGCAAAATAGCTGTCCACCGCTTCCGCTGTCCCGTTGTAGCTGACCTGATCCACAGCGGGCAAGGCCACTTCCCTTACATACAGCTCGATACCCTGATTCTTCAGGCCGCTGCTGAGCAGCTTGGCCTGCTCCCGCTCAGGCGACATCCCGGCATACACCCGGTTGCCGTCCGCTGGGTCCAGACCTGCAGCAAGCCCTGCGGCAAGCAGCTCCTGCTGAGCCTGCGCAGCACCAGCCGGTGTGCTGAATACGCCGTATTGCAGCAGATAATAGCTCTGCGCCGCAATCTGTACCGGAACATGCGCTGCTACCGCTTCACCGGTTCCTTCAACCGGCACGCCTGTGATATCTGCTTCCGCTCCCCCGCCAGTGTCATTCTGGCTCTGAACGATACCCGTCTGAACAGCGGAACTGCCGCTTCCATTCCCGGTGCCCGTCCCTCCGCCGCTGATGAAGGACAGCGCTGCATAGCCGAGCAGGATTCCTGTGCCTAATGCTCCTGCTACTGACAAAGCGAATTTCCACCAATAAGAAGGGCGGCGGGTATGGTAGGAGCCTCCATACAGATTCCCGTGCGTGCTGAACTGCCCGAACGGTTCCCGCTCAGCGACCTGCTCATCCTCAAACAGCGGGTAGTGCTCACCTGGTGGTGCATTATCATCGTCCCTGTAAACCTGCGCATAAACTGGAATTGTGCGTATTCTTGAGTCTGGGAGATATGAATACTGTCCAGTATCATACTCTCCATCTGAATCATCCCAGTTGCGGCGGCGCGGACCAGAGGATTTCATATAAGATACTTCAGCTGCACGGGGGATTTCCACCCGCTCCTGATCAACTATATATTCATCTGCACGGAGATTCGGGGCCGTTCTGATCTCCTCACGCTGTTCCCTGTCCTCAACCTCCAAGGTTCTAACAGGTTCTCTTCCTATACGGCGGTCTGCCATTTCCGCCTTACGTTCTGCCGTCTCCCCATCAAACCGGAATGTCATTCTTCCGCTATTCAATGCTCCCACCTCGCCATCTTCAGTTCTATACTGAAATATATGATAGATGTGAGATGGATATGCTATTTTAATATATTTACACCAAACTAAGTACTTTCTCCCTGACCCCTTCCGCCGCGTAATGCTTGAGCAGTGTCCGGTAAGCCTGATCCGCAATAATGGAGCCCAGCTCAGGCATTGTCAGCAGCTTCACCAGCTGGCCGGCAAAGACTGCGCTCGTGTCTGCGAGCAGAATATCCCGTCCCGTCTCACAGATTAATTCCTCCGAACCGCTCAAGCTGCAGACGACCGGCGTCCGCAGCGCCCAGGCTTCCAGGATCTTAATCTGCCCCCCGCAGCCTTCGCGCAAAGAAGCTACCACGGCGCTGGCCCGCCGGATGTAATCGGCTGTATGTTCAAATTCCCTGACAATTTCAATAGAAGCATCATTGCGGGCCAAGGCGGCAACCTCCGGATGTACTTTATCGCTGATCATATAGCAACGGAAATCCGGCACCTCCGCTTTGACCAGCGGGTATATCTTCTTTAAGAACAATAAGGCCACATTCTTGCCCTGGCCGGTATTCATATTCCAATGAAGGACTATGGATTTCTCCTTAATTACGGTCTCAACGGAGGCATAAGCAGGCTCCTTCAGGTCAATGTAAGGCGGAATTACATGCACCTTGCCTGCATCCGCAAAGGATAATGCCTTAAAAGAAAGGGCATCCCATTCTGTAGCGGTCAGCAGCAGACTGGTCTTGTTCATTAATCGGCGCTCATCCCGGCGGATCAGTGCGGCATTCAGCTTATGATAGCTTTTGCTAATTCCCCGTTTGCCGGCCGCCCTATTCTCCAGCATTCGGCTCCCGAAACGGTGGGCATCTGTAATGATGACGGCCTCCGGAAGCATAGAGGCTACAATATCCAGGCAATTACTCAGCATATAATACGAAATAAACACATGACTGTATGTATTCAAGCGGCACATCTCTGTGATTTCCGCCCGCAAAGACTTGTCAGTACCGATCAGCGGAGAATGTGAGCGCAGCTTGTTCAGCGGGTGCAGCAGTGACCTCTGTGAAGCAGAAGACCTCTTCACCTGGTGCACCGTAAGCGCAGGTCCAGACTCTACCGCCGGCTCCCGGCGGCAATGACAATACTCGAGCAGATCAATATCAAACCGCTCCAGCAGAATATCAAGAAAATTCTCTGTTCTTATTTCTCCTTCTAAATCTTCGGGATAACGACTCTGGGCTGATAGGAACAGCATTTTCTCTCTCATGGCTATAGCTCCTTGGTTCTATGTAAATGGTTATTATTGTATACAAAGAAAAATAGGCCGGATTACATCCAGCCTTCATTTATGAATCTTTAGATGTAGATCAATAGTAACGCAGTTCCCGGAAAAAGATTGTCGATTTATGGGATGAAATAATATTTTTTTGTATTCCCCTTACAATTAGACAAGACTTAGCAGCTTTTCCCGGACACTTTCCGCCTCATAGTTAGCCAGCAGGGTCTGGTAGGCACGGTCCGCAAGCACTACTCCCTTTTCGTGATCCTGAAGTAATTGAGTCACGCTTTCGGCAAACGTAACCGGATCATCGGCAATCATAATATTCGCGGAATGCTCATACAGCAGCCCTTCTGCTCCTTTGGTGCTTGAAACGACAGGAGTCTTGAGCGCCCAGGCCTCCAGTATCTTCAGGCGTGTTCCGCTGCCTTCCTGCAGAGGGGCGATCACAACCTGCGCCTTCCGTATATAGTCCGCCACACTGTCCACATATCCGGTGATGATGATGGAAGGGTCCTGGTCCGCCAGAGCGGCAACTTCCGGATGCACATCCCGGCCGACGATATACCATTTGATGCCCGGAACCTTGGCTTTGATAAGCGGATAGATCTGACGGTAGAAATAGGTAGCTGCATTAATGTTCGGGAAGTAGTTCATATTGCCCGGAAGAATAATCCACGGCTCTTTCGGAAAAAGCGTATTTGTCCGATAATCGCCCATACGGATGAAGTTAGGGATTACGTGGACCTTGAAAGAATTTTTAAAAGAAAGTGCCTTAAAGCTCAGCCCGTCCTGTTCGGATGTTGTAAGCAGCAGATTGGTCTTGTCCATCAGCTTAAGCTCATCTCTGCGCGTCCATACCGCATTAAGGGAATAAAAGAGTCTGGCGATCCCCCTCTTCCTGCGGGCAAGCTGTGCAGACAATCCGCTCTCGAAGTTATGCGCGTCCGTGATTATAACAGTGCCAGGCAGGGAACGGCGCACAATGTCAATGCAGCAGCCGAGCAGACTGTGCGAAATAAAGACATGGCTGTATGCATGCTGTCCGCAGAGCTCTGTAATCTTCTCCTTCATATCCACATCTACATGGCTCATATAAGAGCAATTGCGCCATTTGTACAAGGAGCGAAGCATCGCCCTGCGGTAATTCATTGTGCGCTTCACCTCATGCACGGTAAGCGACGGTATGGCCTCCTTATCTTTGGAACCTGAATACGTTAAGAGATCCACATCGTATTTGGCGAGTAAAATATTCAGAATATTGCCCGTTCTCAGCTTGCCACCGCTATCCTGCGGAAATGGATTCTCTGCAGATATGAACAGCAATTTTTCCCTCATGGCTTCTTCTCCTACTCTCCATTTATCTGTCTGTGTCTGGCAGTGCCAGGTATCTAGCATATATTACCCCAAAGTTCTGCGGAGTTTTGTCGTTTCTTGGCTAATGCAAAAATAATTTCAAAAAACTGTCATTTTACGAAGCCCGGATACAAAAACAGCGCTGCTCCAGTAAAAGGAGAAGCGCTGTTGTTCCTAATTTTGTGATTTTATTTAAATTGCAGTTTAGACTTATGGTCAGTACACTCAGGAATGTACTTCAAGCTCCCTCGCTGCATAGCCGTGGCTTCGGACCACACAATTGCGTCCGCGCTGCTTCGCCTGGTACAGGGCGGTATCGCTCAGCTTGTACAAAGTATTGAGCGGGACGCGCTCGCCCGAGACGATCGTAATCAGACCGATGCTCACTGTATAAGAGAGCGTTATCCCATCAATGGTGGCGTCCAGCACGGACCGGCGCAGCCGCTCAGCCACTTCCTCACTCGCTTCCTCATCCGCCCTGTGCAGCAGCACAGCGAATTCTTCCCCGCCGAACCGTCCGAACAGGTCCCCGTTGCCAAGCTGGCGCTCAATTCTGCGGGCAAAGTCGCGCAGCACCTTGTCACCCGTGTCATGGCCATAGGTATCATTCACCTGTTTGAAATGGTCCACATCCAGCAGCAGGAAAGAGAAGGGCGCCATCTCCTTGGCAGCCGCAGCAATCAGGGGCCGGGCACGCAGCACGAAGGCTCTGCGGTTAAGAATGCCGGTGAGCTCATCGTATGTGGCTGCACGCTCCAGTTCAGCATAGGACTGCTCCCTGGAGAGCAGCATGAAGCCGGCGGTTCCGAGAAACATCAGCAGGTATATTCCAATATAGAAAAAGACTTGCATCCACTCACCAATGGGTGAGCCCTCAGGCGGAGGATATACCAGTCTGCTTGCATTGCAGAGCATCGAGAGGATAACAATTCCGTAGAGCAAGCCCATAATTTCCTGAAGCGGTGTTTTTTTCACTTTCCAGCATAGCATATACGCAGGATAGATCAGCAGCAGTGCCCCGGCAAGCGAGGCAGCTGCAATTAGCCGCGGTACGTCCGGAGACAGCAGATACAGGAGGAGCAGAGCAAGTGCGGCACATCCGGTTAGTGTATAATAAATCCGCTTTATCCGTTCGGAATGGACCTCCAGCATCTTGAGCAGCGCGAAGATTTCTGCGGTTCCACCGGCCAGATTCAAGAGAATAATGCAGGGAAGCACAACCTTAAATTCACGATATTCCCTTAACAGCAGAAGGATCATAATCACCAGCTGCAGAATTTTGGCGGTCAGGAACAGCAGGGATGTACCATCTTTCGGATAACGCGACCGGTAAGCCAGAGTGAGCATAACCGTAAAGAAATTACCAAAAAAGAGACACGCCAGCAGTGTCTTGAAATCCAAACTGGCAGCCATAGCGTCCACCCCCTTGCTCATCGATGTCATATGTATGATGTGTATAATCCCATTCTTTTACCCGGCTCTGACCACACGGTCCCGTCCGTCCTGCTTCGCCTGATACAGGGCTCTGTCACTAAGCTTGTACAGGTTATTCAAGGCGGTCTGCTGATCCGGAAGCACTGTAATCATTCCGATGCTTACGGTGTACCCGCCGGCAAGACTGTCTCCCGAAGCCTCCTTGACGGCTTGGCGCAGTTCTTCCGCCTTGCGGCTGCTGTTCTCCACATCCTGCCCATAGAGCATAATGGCGAATTCTTCGCCGCCAACCCGGCCGAACAAGTCACCGATTCCCAGCCGGCTCTCAATGGTAAGCGCGAAATCCTGAAGTACTACATCGCCTTTGTCATGTCCATATGTATCATTCACTATTTTGAAATGGTCCAGATCCAACAGCAGCATTGAGCAGTATTCCCGCTTTCTTGCCGCCATCGCCAGCTTCAGCTCAGCCTCTATCAGAAAAGCCCTGCGGCCAAGGATTCCGGTAAGGCTGTCATAAGCGGCTATGCGCTTCAGCTTCTCATATGAATGCTCATTGGAGAGCAGGATGAACGCCGCAATTCCCCCGACCAGCATCAAAAACATCCCCAGATAATATAAGTACTGTGCCGGATTAGCAGTCAGCGGTCCCATCTCCGGTTCCAGAATCAGCGCGACAAAGGACCGCAACAGCATCACGGCAGCAATGGTATAAAATACGCCACCCATTATTTTCTGGAGCGGAGAACGTTCTTTCCCCGCCGTCAAACGGTACCCGGGGTAGATCACAAACAGCATTACCCATAGCGAGGTCGTGGCCACCCGCAGGTTCGCATGGTTAAAGAACAGGGCGACGATACAAAAGCTCAGAACACTGCCCGCAACCAGCCCCGAATAATAGAGCTTCGCCTTACGGTCCATCATCCCCATCATCATCAGCAGGGCCGAAATTTCCAGACCTCCTCCAGCCAGAATGAGCGCATTGCTTAGAGGTACGGCGATCCAATGGGGGATATAATCCCATAGGAGAATAGAGCTCCAGAAGACGACCTGAAGCCACTTTGCAGCTATAAAAAGGACCGAGGCGGTATCCTTGGCGAAATGGTAGCGGTAAAAGGTAATCAGCAGTCCGGAAAACAAGTTTCCCAAGATGAACAAGTACAACAGTGTATTAATATCAAGCTGAAAGCTCATGAGTACACCACCAAATATGCGGGAATACCTTCTTTTAATTGAGGACAATATCATTCACAAGCTATATCGGCAAAATGGCGGTGTAATTTCACTTCTAATTTCTTAGACTCCAGATACCTCCAGACATAAAAAGAAGAAACGGCTTCGCTGTCCTTATTCAAGGAACGGAAACCGTTTCTGTTAAAATGCCTAGCTATCCTATTACTGTAAAGAGATATGTGTAATCTGCATAGAACGGCCTAAGCCTTATTCACGATTCTTCAGATTATCAGCCAGAGCATACCCGACCTTCCAGATATCACCCGCACCCATTGTAATCACCAGATCACCGGGAGCAATGCGGTCCTGCAGGTCAGCCAGCACAGCTTCCTTCGTCGGCAGATGCCGTGCACCGGCGTTGCTGTTCTGCACAATCAGCTCCACCAGCTTCGCGGAGGTGACTCCCTCGATCTGCTTCTCTCCGGCAGGCGAGTAGATATCGGTAATAATCACTTCGTCCGCTTCGCTGAACGCACGGCTGAACGCATCCAGCAGGAAGAAGGTACGCGTGTAGCGCTGCGGCTGGAACACGGCGATAATCCGTTTGCCTGTAGCCTTGGCAGCACTAATGGTAGCCTGAATCTCCGTTGGATGATGCGCATAATCATCAATGACGAGAATCTCGTTGATCTCTCCCAGCACCTGGAAGCGCCGCTTGGCACCGTGGAATTTCACAATTGCTGCAGCGATCGCTTCAAAGGCAATGCCGGATTTCAGACAGGAAATTACCGCCGCCATTGAATTATACAGATTGTATTGCCCCGGAATGGAAAGCTCAATACGGCCCAGAACCTCCGTACCGCGATTCATCGTGTACGACACCTGGCGGTCGCCCAGAACGATGTCGGTCGCCGTGTAATCTGCAGTCTCCGAATGAATTCCGTAGGTGATAACCGTACCTTTTACTTGAGGCAGCAGAGATTTCACATTCTCATCATCCGCGCACACAATAGCCGTTCCGTCCTCACGCAGCTGGTTCATAAACTGCACATAAGCTTCCTTCAGCTGGCCGAAATCACCGCCGTAGTTCTCCAGATGGTCGGCTTCAATATTCGTTACAATGCCCAGCCAAGGATGGTACTGCAGGAATGAGCCATCACTCTCATCCGCTTCGGCTACGACGAATTCCCCTTGTCCGGCCTTGGCATTCGTACCGACGTTCATGATCTCCCCGCCAATAATATACGTAGGGTCCACTCCGCAGTCTTCCATAACCAGAGCAATCATCGACGAGGTGGTAGTCTTGCCGTGCGCACCCGCAACAGCCACACCCTTGCGCTCATTCAGCAGACGGGCAAGCATCTGCGAACGGTGAAGAATCGGTATTTTGAGACGCTCCGCTTCTACCCATTCTACGTTATCCGACGCAAGCGCCGTAGAATATACGACCAGATCCGCACCTTTGACCTGTTCGGCCGTATGTCCGATGTATACCTTGGCACCTTTGGCAATCAATTTCTCCGTTAACTCTTGGGCAGCTACATCAGAACCCGTAACTGTATATCCCATCTCCAGCATCACCCGGGCAATCGCGCTCATACCGTAGCCGCCGATCCCTATAAAATGCACACGTTCAGTAGTATCCAACAGTTCGTCACCAGCCTTTTTCAGAATCGGGTTGCCGTAAAAGCGTACTGCGTACATCAGAAATCAAATACAGCGTTCCGGACACGACCGCAAGGTCATCGTCCGCTGTGATCGTCTGCAGCAGATGCAGCGCTTGGCCCCAATTACGTTCTACTATGATTTCCAAGTTTTCCTTGGCATATTTATTCCGCAGACTTTCTGCGATGGCCTGCAGATCTTCCGCGTCCATTTTCTTCCGGAAATCCGGTTCGGTCAGGATGAGCGTATCCACTATAGGCAGTATATGCTTGAGATACGACTCGTGATGCTTATTTGCCAGCATCCCCATGAGCAAATTTAATTTACCGTATGGCCCAAACTGCGGAAGACTCTTGGCCAGGCTCTCTGCACCTTCCGGATTATGCGCCCCGTCGAGAATAATTCTGGGCGAAGTGCCTACTTCCTCCAGCCTTCCGGCCCAGAATGTACCGCGGAATCCCTCCAGCACATCCTCGTCCTCCAGCATGAAGGCCATATACTGCCGCAGCACCTCAAGGACCATCATAGCTCCCGCAGCATTCTCCAGCTGATGTTCGCCTTTCATAGCGATATCCAGCTCAAGCGAGCGGAATGGACCCTGGAAGGTGAAATGCTGGTGGCCGTCCCTGAGCTCTACGCCACTATAGCTGAAATCTTCTCCAGCCAAATATAGAGTAGAACGGGTAGACGCCGCTTTAGCCTTCAGTACTGCGATGGCCTCCGGCTGGCTCACGCAGCTGACTGCAGGAACGCCCGGCTTAATAATTCCGGCCTTCTCACCGGCGATCAGCTCCAGTGTATCTCCGAGTACATCGGTATGATCATGTCCGACATTCGTGATTACAGACACTACCGGAGTAACAATATTCGTTACATCCAGCCTTCCCCCAAGACCTGTCTCCCATACGACTACATCCGGATAACAGACTTCGCCATAATAGAGAATGGCCAGTGCCGTCGACACCTCGAACATTGTCGGCGAACCCAGCTCACCGCCCGCGATCTCTTGAACCAGCGGTCGCAGTTTATTTACGAGTTCCAGCAAAGTCTCTTCGGAAATATCTGCTCCATTGTACTGGAAACGGTTCGTGAATTTCGTGATATAAGGAGAAGTAAAGGTCCCCACCGTGTACCCGCTCTGAATAAGTACACGGGTCAAAAAAGCACAGGTAGAGCCTTTGCCATTCGTCCCTGCCACGTGAATGAACTTGAGCTTGCGGTGCGGATGACCCAGCTTCTCCATCAGAAGCTCTATCCGTTCAAGACCCGGCCGGATACCGAAAGGAATCAGGCTGTTAATCCAGTCTACTGCTTCTGTATAAGAACTTAAGGGAGCGGCACTGCCGCTCCGTGTGATCTCTTCCATGTCCCTTATCCTCTCAGCTCTGCGATACGGGCCAGCACTTTCTCGCGTCTATCAGAATAGTCCGCCTGCTTCGCCCGCTCCTCTTCGATGACTTTTGCTGGCGCCTTGGCGACAAAGCCCTGATTGCCGAGCTTTTTCTCCACGCGCTCAACCTCGCTGTTCAGTGTCTGGACTTCTTTTTCCAGACGGGCAATTTCCTGTTCAATGTCGATCAGTCCTGATAACGGCAGAAGCAGCTCGGCGCCTGTAACCACAGCAGACATCACTTTATCCGGTGTCTGCGGCGCAAGCCCTGCTTCGAAGGAAGAGGTGTTGCAGAAGCGCCCGATGTAATTGTCGTTGCGGGAAATAATGTCCAGGGTTTCCTGACCCCCGGCTTTGATAATCAGTTCTACCTTCTTGCTCATCGGCACGTTCACTTCCGCACGGATATTACGAACGGCACGGATAACATCCATCAGGAGGTTCATCTCTGCCACTGCCTGCGGATTCTCAAGCGCAGAATCATACTTCGGCCATTCGGCCAGCGTGATGGTGTCGCCCTGATGCGGCAGATGCTGCCAGATCTCTTCCGTAATGAACGGCATGAACGGATGAATCAGGCGCAGCGTGCGGTCCAGTACATAGGCCAGAACCGATTGTGTCTTGGCCTTCGCAGCCGCGTCCGCTCCGTACAGCGAGAGCTTGGCGAATTCGATATACCAGTCGCACAGATCATCCCAGATGAAGTTGTACAGCAGCCGGCCAGTCTCGCCGAACTCGTACGAGTCAATTAGACGCGTAATATCGCGGGAAGTTTCGTTCAGGCGGTGCAGAATCCAGTGGTCCGCCGTGCTGAGCTCACCTGTGATGTCAATATCTTCAAAAGAAACACCTTCGAGATTCATCAGTGCAAAGCGTGAGGCATTCCAGATCTTGTTGGCAAAATTCCGCGCCTGCTCTACCTTTTCCATCCGGAACCGCAGATCCTGACCGGCTGTGCTGCCTGTAGTAATCATATAGCGCATAGCGTCTGCGCCATACTGCTCGATTACATCCAGCGGATCGATACCGTTGCCGAGTGATTTGGACATTTTGCGTCCTTCAGCATCGCGTACGAGACCATGCATCAGCACGTCGGAGAATGGCTTCTGTCCGGTGAATTCCAGAGCCGAGAAGATCATGCGGGCTACCCAGAAGTAGATGATATCGTAGCCGGTAACCAGCACATTGTTCGGATAGTAACGCTGATAGTCGCTGCTGTTCTCATCTGGCCAGCCCAGTGTAGCGAACGGCCAGAGGTTCGAGCTGAACCACGTATCCAGAACATCCTCATCCTGCTTCAGGTCTGTCAGGCCGCTGATCCGGCGTGCTTCTTCTTCATCATTCGCAACAACGATCTCTCCCGTAGATTCGGAGTACCAGGCCGGAATACGGTGGCCCCACCACAATTGGCGGGAAATACACCAGTCGCGTACATTCTCGATCCAGTTCAGGTAAGTCTTCTCGAAGCGGTCCGGTACGAAATTAACACCGCTACCATCCTTCTGCGCTGCGATGGCCGCTTCTGCCAGCGGCTGCATCTTCACGAACCACTGGGTGGACAGGTAAGGCTCAACTACGGCTCCCGAACGCTCGCTGTGTCCAACCTGATGTACGTGGTCCTCAATGGATACAAGCACACCCTGCTCCTTCAGGTCGGCAATGATCGCCTTGCGGCAGTCGCTGCGGTCCAGTCCCTGGTATTTGCCTGCTTCCGCATTCATAATTCCGCCTTCATCCATCACATTAATCTGCGGAAGATTATGGCGCACGCCCATCTCAAAGTCGTTCGGATCATGTGCCGGGGTAATCTTCACCGCGCCGCTGCCGAATTCCTTATCTACATAATCATCAGCGATAACCGGAATTTCCCGGCCGATAATCGGCAGGATCAGGGTTTTACCGATAAGATCCTTGTAACGGTCATCTTCCGGATGCACGGCAACCGCAGTATCGCCCAGCATCGTTTCCGGCCGGGTTGTAGCTACAGTAATATAGCCGCTGCCGTCCTTAAGCGGGTAGCGAAGATGGTACAGATGGCCATTTACCTCTTTATATTCAACTTCTATGTCCGACAGAGCCGTGCGTGCAGCCGGATCCCAGTTGATAATGCGTTTGCCGCGGTAGATCAGGCCTTTCCGGTACAGCTGAATGAATACCTGGCGGACACCGGCGGACATTCCTTCATCCAGGGTGAACCGTTCGCGCGAGTAGTCCAGCGACAAGCCCATCTTGGCCCACTGCCCGTGAATCGTCTCCGCATATTGTTCCTTCCAGGCCCATACCTGCTCCAGGAACTTCTCGCGTCCCAGATCATGGCGGGAGATGCCCTGCTCGCGCAGCTTCTGCTCTACCTTGGTCTGCGTGGCGATACCTGCATGGTCCGTTCCCGGCAGCCACAGCGTATCATAGCCCTGCATCCGTTTGGTACGGATTAGAACATCCTGCAGTGTGAAATCAAGCGCGTGACCGATATGCAGCATTCCTGTTACATTCGGCGGGGGAATAACAATGCTGTAAGGCTGCGCATCCGGACGTTTGCCTGCTTCGAAGAAGCCGTTCTCCATCCAGTAAGTATACCATTTCTTCTCCGCCGACCCCGGATCATAGGTAGTCGGCATATCGCTTTGCTTGTGATTCGCAGTAGCGGTGTCTTCTGCCGCTTCCAGCTGGTTCGTCAGCTCTGCTGCTGTATTGTTGTTATCAGCCATTGTGAACCCTCCATTAGAGAAAATGATGAGAAGCTTTTTGTATTCTGTAACGATCTGACAAGTGGAAACGGCTTTGCCGTCCAATTCTAAGGACGGTACCGTTTCAGCGAGAAATATAAGGATGATTAATAGAGTGAAACATATATATATCCTTATATTTAAATACAAAAAGACCCTTCGTCTCAAAGGACGAAAGGCCATTCTTTCGCGGTACCACCTTTGTTTCGCGCTAACAAAAAATAAACCCCTGCCTCGGACCCCTTACAGGTCCGGAAGCTTAGCGCGACACTCATGCAGATAACGGCTGCGTCCGGCCACATCCTAACCTGGTCTCCATAAACATGGAGGCAAGCTCAGAAGGGCGACTCCGGGGCGACTTCGGGGGCTGCATCCTGCGGAAATTCACAGCAACTACAATTCCGCTCTCTGAAGGGCTGACCGCCTACTCTTCCCGTTCCCAGTCTTTATGCTAGTTATTACTTATGTCAATAATACATTCAGTCCTATTCCTAGTCAACCAGCATACACACAAAGGTCAGAGTTTATACCGCCCGGTTCAAAAAACTGTCTAACGGAGTTGTATACACAGGGCTAACAGAGATAAATACACAGAGAGCTGCCCATCTACCGCTTACTTCCCGCTCCAGATCACGTTGACGATATTGTAGCCTCCATAGCTGCCAGTTCCCAGGTAGGCGTCCAGCGTAACAGAAAACGTGCTTCCGGCATCGATAATCGAGAAGGCTTCCGCGGAGATCTCCTCGGATTTGGCGGTGGCGCCTTTGCGCACAAAATACTCTTTGTACGTATTGCCAAGCGTCTCCAGGTCCTGCTTCGTCAGATAGCTGAACGTCGCAGACGGCGTGCCGGTCGCCGAGCCTTCAATCAGATTGAATACTTTGGCATCGGACGGCAGCGGGAAGTCGGACGGCAGGCTCTTCGGACGCTGTACCGGTTCCGCGGCCGGTTCCTGAGAGGATGTGCCAGGAGAAGCGGAGCCGCCGATGACGACCCGGCTGTTTGCGGCGTCATAAGTGACAGAGGTGTTCAGCGCTTCACTGATTGAGCGTACAGGCAGGTACGTTGTGCCATTGTACGTGATCGGGGCGAGCGTTTTACCGTTGCCGTCTTTCATCGTATAGACCTGCCCGTTCACGAGGATCCCGAGCTTGTAATTCAGTGATGCCCGGATCTCCTGCAGGTTGCCCGCGCCATAGACGCCGGCCGAAGCAGTCAGCGCCACGCCCAATGCGATCGCGGCTGCCGTCACTTTTTTCTTCATAAATATCTCATCCTCCCAAGAAGTGGTGTATACCGGCGCACAGCTGGTTGAATCTGCCAAGACATAAGCCGGTAGTGACCATTAACCCTGCCTAAGCGAATATGAACCCGCAACAGGCCGGGCCAAGACATACCCTATGTAAAAAAATAAGGCTGCCCCAAGCAGCCATGTCATGGCTTGTGGGACAGCCCCCGCAACTTCCTGCTCGCATTCCCCGGTCCATCCTAGGGAATATACAAAACCTGGCCTTCTTCTACATTCTGTCCGGAGAGCCGGTTGTACATGGACAGCTCTCTGGTACTGAGCTGATATTTCTCGGCAATCGTATCCAGCGTTTCTTCCCGCTGGACGATGCAGAGCCGCACTTTGCGGAACAGCTCTGTACCGCCAAGGCCGCCGATGAACCGGCTTTTCCATTCGGTATCATTCCCTGCCTCAGGAATAACCGCCGCTTTGGAGGCCACCTCCTCGGAATGGAGAATCTCCTGCTCCTTGCGCGCACGGCTGGAGCTGAGCAGCGAAGAGAAGGTCAATGGCTCCTGCTCGGCAATTGCCGGATCTTTTTTGCTGCCCAGCGCAATCTTGAGATCCTGCTTCTCCTCCTGTGGAGGTAAGAATTCCTCGGACACGAAACTCTCATTGTCTATAGCCTGAACCTCTTCTGGCACTTCTTCATTCTCGGCCAGCACCGCTGCATCATCACTGGCTGCGGAAGTGAATACCGGCTCTGCCTGATTGGTTGCATGAAGACTGGCAGTACCCCAATGATCCACAGTATTCAAGGCGGCTGTCCCCGCCTGTAGCCCAGCCTCCTCCGTACCTGCCTTGAACGAATCATTTACCGCAGCAGGCTCTTCTGTCTTCTCCCGGGAAGGAAGAAAATGACTGGAGACCGGCTCAGCCGCAGATTTGCTGTAGTTCTGCCCGGAATCCGCTGTTCCGGATGGAGAGGTTGCGGGTGAGGAATCCAGGCTATGCGTTCTTACCTTGGGTTCCTTGTCCTTCAACTGAGCGGATACTAAGGCCGAAGGCTGAGTGTATAAAGAGCCTTCCAGGAATAGCGGATTACCCGCGGCTTCCACGGAATCCGCATATTCCTGATCCTCCACCGAAACCTCCGCGACACCTTCCCCGTAGGTCCAGAGCGAATTTTCATATAGCGCATCATTCTCCGGCCCGCGGTTATCCGCTTCAGCCTCAGGGGAGTAGGCTACTGTATATTCCTCCTGCTGCCAGGCCGGCTGGGCATCCGCGTTTCCGATTCCGCGCAGCGAGAGCACCCCTGTTATGTTGACGGTTCGCATCGTAAGCAGGTCAATATCGAAATTCTCGATCTCAACCCCTATGTCTTCAAGTGAACTGACCCGGGTCAGCGGGACTGTGATTTCAACAGGAATCGCATGCTCCAGACGCTGTGTGCGATCATCTTCCCCCCGGTAGAGTCCGGTGAGCAGCAGTTGCCCGTGCAATTCCGCCCGGTCCTCCCGCTGGATTACCTGGATGTCGGGAATCAGCTCGACTTCCTCCAGCTCAGCTATTCCCGGAAGCTCTTCCGAAAGGTGAATGCGTTCATAAATATCAAACCGCAAGCCGTGTGACTGGTCAAACACGGGAAATGTCCTCCTTCTTGGCATAATCTATCCCTGAGACAAGCCCAGAGCATAAGCCCAAAATGTTACTCCACTCATGTATATGCTTCAATCAGGAAGGCATGACAACTTTGCCGCCTACTTCGGCGGACAGGAATTTATTTCGGATCGGTGAGTACCGTAAGAGGGTCAGGAATGGAATAATCCTGCGGGAGCCTTGCCCGCATGCTCGCCGCAAGCGGAATGCCGGGATACATCGCATTCAGCACATCGGCTGGATGGAAGGCTCCGGGAACGGGTCCTGCCGCCGGCTCTGCTCCCAAGGGCGAACGGACTGCCGGGCTTTGTACGCTCTCCAGCATACTTATGGCTTTACGGTATACATTCAGCGTTCCGGCCGCCATGACATCCAGTGAACGGCTGCGCTGTGCCCATTCCCTTGCCTGGAAGCCGGTACGTACTCTCAGCTCCTCATTATCCAGCAGCTGTTCCAGCAGCCGGGCAAGCCGGGCGGCATCACCGGGCGGAACGATCCAGCCGGTCTCCCCGTGGCGGACCATTTCCGGCATACCTGAAGTGCCGGCAACAATCGGGGCAATGCCGGCAAGCTGAGCCTCGGTGACCGAGAACGGCTGAGTATCCTGCAGGGAAGGCTGTACATAAATATCAGCCTCACTTAGTGCTGCCGGAATATTATCCAGCTTCCCGGCAAAGCGGATATGCTCCAGAATCCCAAGCTGGCGCGCCTGTTCCCTGAGCTCTTCCAGTAGGCTGCCTATGCCGGCCACTACACAGGTCCAGTCTGTACGGTGCTTCTGCAGCATTCCCAGAGCCTCGATCAGCACATGCACACCTTTGATATATTCGAGGCGTCCGGCATACATGATTACTTTGGTTCCGCCTCCGATCTTAAGCGGCGAAGGCTTCGCTGCCCTGGCCGCATACTGCTCCAGATTCACTCCATACGGCAAAGTATGAATCCGTTCTCTGCTTACACCGAGCTCCTGGGTCAGCTGACCAATCCAGTTCGAAGAGACCATAATCAAGTCAGCCGACCGGGCCGCGAGCACCTCCATCCGCCGGAAATACCGCCAGATCGGCCGGCGCTCATATTCCTCGCGGGTAAGTCCAGGCTCAAGCCCTTTGTATTCATAATACGCTTCCCGGGACAATGCCCCGTGCACACTGGAGACGAGAGGAACCGGACGGCGCATAATCCGCCGCAGCGCGTAGGAGGCAATGGGGTCCTGGGCATGAATGACATCGTAATTCTCCAGCCCCAGAACCGCCGCCCCACCCTCAAATACATAACGCCCCAGCTCAAAGCTGAATATGCCATGCTCCAGATGCAGATGCGGGAATAAGGTAATATCGAGGTGCGGGAGCAGCAGGGTATAGAAAGCCTTTTTATCAAAAGAAGCATTCTGCCCCAGCAAATACAAGGTGTTGTTCTCCACATGGCTTCCCATGAGTGTAACGGAGTGTCCCTGTTCGCTCAGCTTATCGGCAAGCTGTCTCATATACGTCCAGATCCCGCCCATATTGGTAAGGCCCCAGTAGGTAACCAGCAATATTTTCATAACTTCCTCTCCCCGGCTTAATAGATTCACTTGTGCACGAGAGCAGACGGCTCCACATTAACAAAGTATTATATGACCGCTGCCGGATATAGGACATGGGTGTATGGTTCAATCTATAAAAATCCCAAAATAACTTTATAATCAAAAAACGTCTTTTCGGTTATAATCGGTATAAATCCTGAAAGGAAAACTTCTGTCATGTCTAAAGCACGGGTATTTGACCTTTCCCTGTTTGCCGCTTCCGTTGCTATAGCTTTCATTCCCAAACATGCTATAGTCCTGGACGATACATATATCAAGGCGCTGGTGCTCTATACGCTCTTCTCCAGCTTCTACTTTCAACTGCGCATCGTGACCCGGAGCGGGAATTCTACGATCGATTATGCTATCAGCTATACCTCTTCGTTCGGAATTTTCGCCGGACCGCTGGGCACCTTTCTGTTCGAAACCATATACCGCTTCGTTGTATTTTTCTATAAAAAGAAGACAAAAACTGCCGATCCCGGCGAATTTCTCGATACCTTCTACAACATCGGGTCCTTCACACTCGGCGGATCGGCCGCGTATTATCTGTACACTGTGCTTCACCCTTTTGCGGAGAGATTTCCGCTCGGATACTGGCTCCTGTTTCTCCTGGTCGTCTGTGTCACCACATTGCTGTCCTCCACTTTCCTGATCATAACCTTCGCGCTCTCTGGAGACATCAAGACACGCAAGGAAGCCCGTCACCTGCTGTTCCGGAGCCGTAACCTGCTTGATTTCAGCAAGGTAGCCCTGACCAATGCGCTGCTCCTGCGCCTGCTGCAAATGGAGAAATGGGAAATGCTGATTGCCCTCTTCCTGCTCAATTACATCGTCAGCCTCTCCTTCTATTCCAAATCGCAAAGCGCCCAGCACAAATATGAACGCGACAAGTTCGAGCAGATGGCTTACCGCGACTTCCTGACAGGAACCTATAACCGGGCCCACATGGACAAGATGATGAAGGAGCTGAACCAGAGCGGGGAATATATCGGAATTGTAGTGGCGGATATCGACCGTTTCAAAAAAATCAACGATTCCTTCAACCACGCCGTCGGTGACCGTGTCATTATTGATTTTGCCGATACACTGAAGCAATTCCTGCAGGAGGAAGACATCCTGTTCCGCAGCGGCGGGGAAGAGTTCACCGTGTTTCTCAGGAACAGAACCTTTGAGGAGTGCCAGTCACAGATTCAGGCAATCCTGGACAGCCTTAACGGACACAGCGTAACCGCAGAATTCGAGGACCAGATGATCCGCGTGCCGTATTCCGCCTCTTTCGGACTGTACTATTACAAGGCAGACCCCGGCCAGAAGACTTCTATGGAAAAAGGGTATGTCTACGCCGACCAGCTTCTGCTTGAATCCAAAAAACTCGGCCGCAACCGGCTCTCATACCGCAATGACCTTCGTCCGTAGCCGGACTTTAGAACGGTGAAGAGCAGGTACGGGAGCGCTGTGCATTGCAACAAATGAACAAAAACGCAAAGCAGCGATCCTCCAATGACAAGAGAATCGCTGCTTTATTGACATTTAAAGCTTTGGAGAAGACAGAGGGCCTGTCTTCTCCAGTATAAACCAGCATTGGGACGGATACGCTTGCCTCTACCGTTCAGTATCTACAGCTTAGCCTCTACAGCTCAGTGGCATTAAAGGTATCTCCGCCTTCAATGGTGCCGGAGTTGAACCCTTTGTAGAACCAGCGTTTGCGCTGCTCGGAGGTGCCGTGAGTGAAGCTGTCGGGCACCACATAGCCTTGTGCCCGCTTCTGGATCGTGTCGTCCCCCACTGCACTCGCCGCGGTTAAGGCTTCCTCCAGATCCCCTTCCTCCAGCAGGTTCATTCCTTGGGCATGCTTCGCCCATACCCCGGCATAATAATCGGCCTGCAGCTCAAAGCGGACCTGATATTTGTTGAATTCGGTCTCGCTCAGGCTCTGGCGCAGCGAATTCAGCTGCTCGGAAGCACCCAGTAGTGTCTGCACATGGTGACCCACCTCATGGGCAATTACATAAGCCATGGCGAAATCGCCCGGCGCATTGAATTGCTCCTGCAGCTCGTCGTAGAAGCTGAGATCGATATACAGCTTGGCGTCCCCGGGGCAATAGAACGGCCCGACTGCCGAACTGGCGGTTCCGCAGGCAGAGTCCACGCTGCCGCTATAGAGCACAAGCGTAGGGTCCTGGTACGTCTTCCCCTGCTCCTGGAAGACTTCGGACCAGACATCTTCGGTATCTGCCAGTACTACGGAGACAAATTCCGACAACTCCTTCTCCTGTGCGGTCTGCTCGTAAGGAACATTAGAGCTGGTACTGGAGCCTGTGGAAGTCAGATTGCCCATAATATCACCGATATTCCCGCCGCTCAGCAGCGTAACAATCACCACAATAATGATCCCGCTAATTCCGCCGCCAATCAGCTTGCCGCCTCCGCCTCTGCTTCCTCTGCGGTCTTCTACATTCGAACTGCCTCTTCTGCCCTGCCATTTCATGGCCCAACCCCCAGTTATGAATTCCGGTTTACAGGATGTATTTCATCTTAATACTGTTATACCCATAAACACAGGGGTCCCACTCGCCTCTCCCTGTAAAGCGGACATAAAAAAGACTCCCGCACAGCCGCAGCCGTGAAGGAGTCCCGTTAGTAAATATTAAAAGAGCAATTATTTGGCAGCTTTAGCAGCGTCCAAAATTGCTTTCAGATAGTTAGAGGTATCCACCAGAGTAGCACCGCTTACAGCATCAACTACTTGCTCTGCGGACTTCTTGCTAAGCGTCATTTCAAGGGATTTGATTGTTTTGCCTGTAGCGAATTTCTCAACAGCAGCAATGTTCTTGTCATAAGAAACTGTGGAGCCTGCTGCTTCAGCCATATGCTCGCTGTAGTATTTAGCGTTAGCTTTCTTGGAAGCCAGAACTACGTTAGGGTCTTTGTAGCCGTTCAGGCCAAATTCTTTGTCGGAGTTAGGAACGCCAGTTGCTACATCTGTACCCAGGAATTGATAATCATCCAGCGAAGCTGCAACGATTACACCGTTCTGTACTACAGCAACAGCTACTGTGAAGCATTTGGTACCATGGGCAGCCGCTTCCACCCGGCCTACCTTAAGTGGTGCGCTCGCTGCAGATGTTACACTGTTCAGGGCGCCGCTGTTGCCTACCCCTACAAGTGCCAACGAGATACCAGCTACGAGCATTAGTTTTGTTACTTTTTTCACAAAGATTCCCCCAGTTAATGTTATGAGATACGCTTACATACTATATTTATCAATATATTGGATATCCGTCTGTTACAAATGTTACTAGTAAACTGCAAATAATTGGGATATGTATTTTTAACAGGGAAATGAAGGGATAACTGGAGGTGAAACGCGCTAAAAAGCAGATCGCCCCCATAAAACCAGCAACAATATCAGCTGCAATTCTCTTTCACAGTCACTTTATTATTCGTTATCGTGACCTTGGAATATCCGGATAAAGATTCGGTGTAGGAGCATATTCCAACCGTTTGAGCTACCTCCGGCGCCCTTGGATCTGTATATTTCAGATAAATGCCCCCCTCGCCGCTTAAGCTAAGCCGGGGTCTGATTTTGATTGTTTTTCCGCTGCTGAGCGTTTTCCCGAGTTCATCTGTGGAGGCACCGGCAGCTGCGTTCGTAACCACACCAGTCTCAAGGATGCTCAGATCAAAGTCGGACTCATTGTATACTGTCACCTTGAAGCTCTGGAACTGGGCAGCCATACTCAAAATGCCGTATTTGCTGTTCAACTGTGCGGCCAGTATCAGTCCGGTGGCAATAACCGCTGCACCCAGTGCTGTTGCCAGGATTACTCTGCGATTGCGTCTCATAGACTCATCTCCTTTACAGTAAGACGAACAGCAACGCGGAAATGTATCAGCGGGACCCTGCGCTCGCCGGAATATTTACTGCCGGATAGGCTTGGGTAACAGAACAGCAAGGGCCGGAAAAGAAATAGCGGCATTGGCCTTGTTCAGCCAATCTCTGTCACTTCCTATTAAATTGTTCTGCAGATAGCAAAAAAGCAGCGCCCCTCCTATGGGAGAATCGCTGCTTTGCTTAATTTACTTAGCTTCGCGGATGACGATCAGCTGCTATATGAAATTCCATTTCAAATGGAAACTTGGTGATAGTTGTATTCTGTACAATTAAAAATAGCGAAAAGATGTGCTTGCATCGTATAACTGTATTCTGTACAACTAAATCCGCCCGAATCGGTGAAAACCTTCTATAACCGGCAGTTTAATTGCACGAAATACAACTAAACGGATAACCGGTTGTAAAACTGACGATTTAGTTGTACAAAGTGCAATTAAGCATGCCGCATACTCCTAAGCGCTATACTAGTTCAGCGGCTCCCCGCCTAATTGCACGCGAAGCTTCCGCATATCCTCCGGCCATGGATCGGATACTTCAACCCTGCTTCGGGTCCAGGGGTGGGCAAAAATAAGCTTCTCGCCATGCAGCGCCTGCCGGTCTGCACCTGCCGGCTTCGCCTTGGCCTTAAGCTTAACCTCCGGCCGGCCCGGACCAGCCAGCTTGCCCGGCTCCTGAAGTCCCGGTGTAATGCCCGCCTTCTCCTGCTCTTCGAACCAGGCTGTAATCGCCGACTTCACCTTACCCGGCTCCGTACGCAGCGGCAGCTTGTCGTTCTTGCTGCCGCCCGCACGGACACTGGCTGTATGCCAGCCGGGTCCGCCGTAGAGGTCATCCCCGTACAGCGGATGACCCGCATGACTGAGGTGGACACGGATCTGGTGCGTGCGCCCCGTCTCCAGCTGCACCTTCAGCACAGTTCCGCCAGGCAGCGCTTCCCGCCCTATGATTCGCGTGACCGCCGCCTGTCCTCCCGGCGAGACCCGCCGGCGCGCCGCATGATGGCGGTCACGGCCGATCGGGGCATCAATCACGGTAAGCTCAGGCGGCACATTGCCTTCCACAACCGCCGCGTAGAGGCGGGATACGGTTTTGTCGCGCATATCCTCGTCCAGCACAAGCTGGGCGTATTCGTTCTTCGCATAGAGCACAGGTCCTGTTGTATCCTTATCCAGCCGGTGAATATGGCGGACGGCTACTCCTCCGCCGGAAGCGGCATAATGCGCTGCGACGATATGATCCAGCGTTACGCCTGCTCCGCTGCCATCCGGATGAACCGCCATGCCGGCCGGTTTATGGACCACGAGGCAGAAGTCATCCTCGTACAGTACTTCAAGCTCCTGCCATACCGGCTCAATACCTGCTTCCCGGTAAGGGAACAGGGATAGCATCAGCCGGTCGCCCTTCCACTGGATGCCGCCTTCGCGGCGCAGCCGCGCGTGCAGCTTCTCCGGCATCCCGGCCGCGCCGAGCAGCCAGACCTCAATGGCTGCCTGCCTGTCGGCCGCAGCCGTAATCACCCGGCCCGGCATGACTTGAAGCCACTCTCCGCGCCGGGTCCATTTGCCGCCGCCGGTGATGTTCCTGATGGCCGCGCCAGTATTCCCTGCTTCTGCATCCGCTCCACTAGGGATACTTGTGCCGGACAACTCCTCCGGCCCGCCTGTCATAGCGACTTCAGGGCATTATAATGGCCCTCAATCGTATCATCAATATCCTGCTCGCTGTGCACAGCGGATACGAACATGCCTTCAAACTGGGACGGGGGAACGCTGATGCCCTGATCAAGCATTTTGCCGAAATAACGCTTAAACAGATCCAGGTTGCTGGTCTTGGCCGTCTCGAAGTTGACAACCGGTCCTTCAGTGAAGAACGGGCAGACCATAGAGCCCACACGGTTAATCGTGAGAGGGATGCCAGTTTCCTGCGCGTTACGCTTAAGGCCCGCTTCCAGACGTGCACCCAGCACCTCCAGACGGGTATACACTTCAGGTGTCAGCAGCTTCAGCGTGCTGTAGCCCGCCGCCATGGCCAGCGGATTCCCGCTGAGCGTGCCTGCCTGATAGATCGGGCCAGAGGGAGCGATCTGCTCCATAATCTCTCTTTTGCCGCCATAAGCACCTACCGGGAGACCCCCGCCGATAACCTTGCCGAAGCAGGTCAGATCAGGGTCCAAACCGTACAGCCCTTGCGCACAGCCGCGGTCCACCCGGAAGCCGGTCATAACTTCATCAAAAATCAATAGCGCGCCATACCCCGTCGTCACCTTGCGCAGACCCTCCAGGAAGCCCGGAAGCGGAGGCACTACGCCCATATTCCCGGCAATCGGCTCAACAATCACAGCGGCAATCTCATTGCCGTAACGTTCGAACGCGATTTTGACCCCTTCCAGGTCATTGTAAGGTACTGTTATGGTGTTGATGGCTACACCTTCCGGCACACCGGGGCTATCCGGCAATCCCAATGTGGCAACCCCGGAACCGGCTTTGATCAGCAGGCTGTCGGCGTGGCCGTGGTAGGAGCCTTCGAACTTGAGGATTTTGCTGCGTCCGGTATAGCCGCGGGCCAGCCGAATGGCGCTCATCGTAGCTTCCGTTCCCGAGTTCACCATGCGCACAATGTCCACCGATGCTACACGTTCCACCACGGTCTTGGCCATTTCGGTCTCCAGCAGTGTCGGTGCGCCGAAGCTTGTCCCTTTAACCGCAGTCTCCTGCAGCGCCTTCACCACTTCCGGATGGGCATGGCCCATAATCAGCGGTCCCCACGAGCAGACGTAGTCGATGAAGCTGTTGCCGTCGATATCGTAGATACGTGAGCCTTCGCCTCTGTCTACATAAACCGGGGTCAATCCTACGGATTTGAACGCCCGGACCGGGCTGTTGACCCCTCCCGGAATATACTGTTTCGCTTCTTCAAAAGCTGTGCGGGAAGCCTCTTCCCTGCGTGTAAGCGGCACATTGCCCATGCTTCTTCACTCCTGCTCTGCTGAATTATTCAGCTGAATATAGTCTAGCCGCGCAGCCAGCGGGCTGCATCCTTGGCGAAATACGTAATAATGATATCTGCTCCGGCGCGCTTCATGCCGGTCAGCATTTCCAGGACCACCGCCTGCTCGTCAATCCAGCCTTGCTGTGCAGCCGCTTTTACCATTGAATATTCACCGCTCACGTTGTAAGCCACCAGCGGCAGATCGAACTGGTCGCGGATCGTCCGGATGACATCCAGATAAGCCAGCGCGGGCTTAACCATCAGCATGTCAGCGCCTTCCAGCACGTCTGAATCAGCTTCACGGATCGCTTCCCGCAGATTGGCCGGGTCCATCTGGTACGTCTTGCGGTTACCGAATTGCGGTGCAGAATCTGCTGCTTCACGGAAGGGGCCGTAGAAGGCGGATGCGTATTTTACCGAATAGGACATAATCGGCACATGCTCAAAACCATTCTCGTCAAGGCCGCTGCGGATCGCCTGCACGAACCCGTCCATCATATTGGAAGGCGCGATAATATCCGCACCGGCCCGGGCCTGGGATACCGCCGTGCGGGTCAGCAGCTCCAGCGAAGCATCGTTAAGCACATCGCCATGTACTACGCCGTCAACTGTATGGGTATGTACCATACCGCAGTGGCCGTGGTCGGTGAATTCACACAGACAGGTGTCGGCGACAACCAGCAGCTCGGGATACCACTGCTTAATCAGCCGGGTAGCCTCCTGCACAATGCCGTCCTCAGCGAAACCGGAGGAGCCGATGGCGTCCTTCGTTTCGGGAATGCCGAACAGTAATACGGCCGGAATTCCCAGGGAGGCAATCTCATCCACTTCCGCCTTCAGGGTATCCAGCGAGAAGTGATACACGCCGGGCATGGAGCCAATCTCATTCTTCACACCGGTACCGTAGGTTACAAATATCGGCTGGATAAAGTCCAGCACGTTCAGGACAGTCTCCCGCACCATTCCGCGGATTCCGGCTGTACCGCGCAAGCGGCGGTGTCTAGTTATTGGAAAGCTCATTGCTGTTTCCTCCTGTACAGTAAGTATTTAAACACATCTATCTGTCTCAAGCCTTATTCGAATATGAAATCACAAAATGTAAAGTTGAAATGCATTGTTCAAAATTGCAGGGCCCAGATTGCATTAGAGGAATAGCGGAAACCAAGCCGCAGGTTATCTGAGCCTCGTTGTTTCATTCCAGCGGCAGAGCTCCTGCACCAGCCCTTCGATCGTCGCTTCGTCCGGGAGCAAGCCCGGAGTCAACCCGGCCTCCACAGCAGTCTGTTCGGTTACCGGACCTATGCAGGCGATTTTGACCCCCGCCAGCAGCGTCAGCGGATCTTCCAGGCCCATCCGTTTCAGGATAGAGATGAAGTTGCGCACCGTGGAAGAGCTGGTGAAGGTGACCGCATGAATCCGTTTCTCTTCGAGCAGCTTCACCAGTTCAATATCATCTTCACCAGTAACCACAGTCTCATACGTATCCACTTCAGTCACTTCCAGCTCCAGCTCCTTCAGCTTGCCGGGCAGCCACTCGCGCGCCAGATCGCCGCGCGGCAGCAGCACCTTCTGCCCCGGCTGCAGCTGATCGCCGAAGGCTTCAATCAGCCCTTCTGCCTGGAACCGTCCAGGCAGCTCTTCGGCAATCAGCCCGCGCCCGGCAAGCGCCGCAGCCGTGCCGGGTCCCACCGCGCATATCCGCGCGCGGTGCAGACCGCGCAGATCCGTCTTCAACTGCGCCAGATGGCGCATGAAGAAGTCCACGCCGTTCGGACTGGTGAAGAACACCCAGTCGTACTCTGGAAGCCGGCCAAGCGCTGAAGCAATCTCTGCCTGCTTGTCCGCATCACGCTGCATAACCGTCTCAATGACAGGGAACTCATACGGCTCCCCGCCAAGCTCCTCGATCCGGTCTACCAGCTCGCTGGCCTGGCTGCGGGCCCGCGTCACCACAATCCGCTTGCCGAACAGCGGCATCGCCTCAACCCACATGAGGTGCTCCCGCTGGAGCACTACATCGCCGACAACGATAACGGCCGGCGGCTGGAAATCCGCCGCCTTGACCTTCGCTTCAATGTCGGCAAGCGTGCCGGTTAGTGTCTCCTGATCGGCACGTGTCCCCCAGCGCACCAGCGCCACCGGCGTTTCCGGCGGACGCCCGTGCTTCATCAGCTGGGCGCTGATATATCCGATTTTGGCGACGCCCATCAGGAACACCAGGGTTCCCGTGGCATTCGTCACCTTATCCCAATGAATGGAATGATCCAGCTTATCCGGACTCTCATGTCCGGTAATGATCGACAGGGAAGACGCAGCCTCCCGGTGGGTTACCGGAATACCGGCGTACGCCGGGACGCTGATAGCCGAGGTAATACCCGGCACAATCTCGTAGTAGATGCCATGCCGCCGCAGCAGCTCCGCTTCTTCACCCACCCGGCCAAAAATCACCGGGTCTCCGCCCTTCAGACGCACTACCGTTTTGCCCTCCAGAGCGAGATCGACAAGCAGCTGATTAATGTCCTCCTGCTTCATCGTATGGCGGTCCGGCAGCTTGCCTACGTATATTTTCTCCCCGCCCGGCTTCATCCACTTCAACAGCCTTGGACTCGCCAGCCGGTCGTAGACCAGCACATCTGCCTTCTGGATACACTCCAGACCTTTAACCGTAATCAGCTTGGCATCCCCCGGACCTGCACCTACAAGATAAACCTTCCCCGCCATCTCCGTCATCCCCTTATCACCTTATCCCTGAGTATCCTGTCCCTTTACATCCGCCAAAATCTTCTCTGCGCCCCTGGCAATCAGCTTGCGGGCAACCTCCGCACCGAGCTGCACCGGATCTTCTCCCGTGCAGGTTTCTTTAAGGATTACCGATCCGTCCGGTGTTCCCACCATTCCGGTTAAAGTGATTAACAGGCCGCCTTCTCCAGAAGTCCCGCCGGAATGAATAGTCCCGGTTGTTCCCGTTGTCCCGGCCTCCTCCGTGTCCAGCACAGCGTAGGCGCCGATCGGCACCTGACAGCCGCCATTCAGGGCGCCGAGGAATGTGCGCTCCGCCGTCACCGTAAGAGCGGTGCGCTCATCATTGTAAAGCGCGAGCAGCTTGCGCAGCTCATCATCGTCTTCACGGCATTCGATGCCGAGAGCTCCCTGGCCCACAGCGGGCAGGCAGATTTCCGGCGGCAGATAAGCCGTTACCCGGTCCTGCCAGCCCATCCGCGACAAGCCTGCCGCTGCCAGCAGAATCGCGTCGTATTCGCCGCTCTCCAGCTTCTTCAGCCGCGAGTCAATATTGCCGCGTACCGGCTCAATTACCAGATCCGGCCGGAGCGCGGCCAGCTGGCTGGAGCGCCGCAGGCTGCTTGTGCCTACGCGCGAGCCCTGCGGCAGATCCTCAAGGCCTGCTCCGCTGCTTGAGATCAGGCAGTCCCGCGGATCTACCCGCTCCGGCACTGCACCATTAATCAAGCCTTCCGGTAATTCGGAAGGCATATCCTTCATACTATGTACTGCCATATCGATTTCTTTGGCCAGCATGGCCTGCTCAATTTCCTTCACAAAAAGACCCTTACCGCCCACCTTGGACAGTGTGACATCAAGAATCCGGTCGCCTTTGGTAACAATCTTATGCACCTCAAAGGTAAAATCAAAGCCATGCTCCCCGCTAAGCCGCTCCAGATCGGCAATCACATGCCCTGTCTGTGTCAGCGCCAGCGCACTCTGTCTGCTGCCCACAATAATCTTCCGCATGAACCATTCCCCCTGTTCAAGTTACCTGCACCCGCCCTGTTTCCTGCTCAATACCCTCATTTGCTCATCCACACTGCTATTGCTGGAATTAAGGGCCTTTTGCCCTTCATTTGCTCATTCGCGCCAATTTTACTGGATTCAAGGGCACTTTTACCCTTCATTTGCTCATTCTGGGCCACTATTGCTGGAATTAAGGGGATTTATACCACTAATTTGTTCATTTCGGGCGATTTCGCCCGAATTAGAGGGATTTTTCCCTCTAATTTGCTCATTTCGGCGGATTTAGCCCAAATCAAAGGGATTTATCCCTCTAATTTACCGCACAACAGTCAGCTTTGGTCATTCCAGCCACATACCCGCGAATCCGCCCACTTCAACGTCATAAACACATCCACTTATTCTACTTATTCGTCTATTTCTCTGATCATTCGGCCGTTCAGCCGTTGGTCCATTCAATCGTCTATTCAAATATGCAGGCCGTCAAGCATTAACCCGCCAATTCGTTTGGAACAGATTCATCTGCACGATTCAATCGGCAACTTGAGTCAACTTCTGCCGCAGCTTATGTCTTTGCAGACTCAGTTTCGAAGCAGTCTCAATGATTGATGAATTAGTTTTGAAGCAGCCAGAGCAGATGCAAACTTACTCCGCAATCGCAGCAGTTGTACTTGATGCTTGCTCCATCCGCTTGTTCGATCTACGTGATGACCTGCTGCACCCGATCAATCGATCTACGCCTCCCGATGACCTGCTCCACCCACTCATTCGATCTAAGCCTCCCGATGGGCCGACTCCACCCGATCATTCCGCCTACTCCTCACGGTTACACGCAATCCAGGATTCGATAACCTCTGATGTCCATGGTATAAAGGTGCCCTGTCTCATCTCATTCAACACATCCAGCTTCCCCAGCTTCCGCAGCAGCCGTGCGCGAACCTCAGGTGATGGCTCCAGCCGCTTGATTTCGGTGCGCAGCTCATACAGGAAATCCAGATAAGGCTCGTATTCCTCGCCTAGCAGCCCGGCGATCTGCGCCGTGATCTGCGCAGCAGCGGACGGTCCCGCCCCGGAGGTCGAGACCGCAACCGTCAACCGCCCCCGCCGGAGGATACCGGGCGTGATGAAGCTGCCCGCCTCGGCGTGGCTGGCCACATTGACCGGCAGGCCCAGCATCCGGGCCTCCCCGGCCACCGCTTCATTCACCGCCCTGTCGCTGCTGGCGGCATAGACCAAGACAGCTCCCTGGAGATCTCCGGGAGCATAGGGGCGGCTGACCCATTTCAGCCGCCCCTCCGCAGCCGCTGCGGACAACGTCCCGCTAAGCGCAGGACTGACAATCACCAGTTCCGCTCCTGCCTCCAGCAGCGGAGCCGCTTTACGTTCAGCCACAGCTCCGCCGCCGATCATTACCACCAGTCTGCCCTGAACATCCAGCATAATGGGCAAATATTTGCTCATCCCACCTCACTCCAGCATCCAAAGATCAACTATACTCCACACCACCAAAATTCAACTTACTCAACTAAGAAATCCGTCCCCGGTTGCCACTACCGCAAGACAGCAGTCCTTCGCACTAAAATAGCCTTCTCATTAGCCGCCCATGAACTTCAGTTTAATCACTCGCTCCATAAGTCACCATAATACTTCAGTTCAATCACTTGCCCTATAAGTCACCATAACACTTCAGTTCAATCACTCGCCCCATAAGCTGTCGCTCCATCGCCGCCGCAACATGCCCGTATAACTTCCCGTTTCTTGCCTGTACATTCCAGCATACCCCCTTGCTTCTCATCCACCTGTGCTCTCGAGCACAATTCAGGCCGCCTCCGCACTTCAGCACACTAGCTGCCACCGCACTTCATCGCACTAGCCGCCTCCGCACTTCATCACACTAGCTGCCTCCGCACTTCATCACACTAGCCGCCTCCGCACTTCAGCACGCCTGCTGCCTCCGCACTTCATCGCACTAGCCGCCTCCGCACTTCATCACACTAGCCGCCTCCGCACTTCATCGCACTAGCCGCCTCCGCACTTCATCACACTAGCTGCCTCCGCACTTCATCACACTAGCCGCCTCCGCACTTCATCACGCCTGCTGCCTCTGCACTTCAGCACACCAGCCGCGCCTCTGCATTTCAGCACACCAGCCGCCTCCGCACTTCAGCACCAGCCGCCTCCGCACTTCAACACACCAGCCGCGCCTCTGCACTTCAGCACACCAGCCGTCTCCGCACTTCAGCACCCAGCCGCCTCTGCATTTCAGCACACTAGCCGCCTCCGCACTTCAGCACCCGGCTCACCAGCTTCACTACCCGCCCCAGCCATGGAACTCAGACCATGAATTCAGCAGGAAATTAAGGATGATAAAGCCATAGCCAGTAATGGCCCAGCGTGCCATCGCCGTACCGCTTCTGCGGCCGGAAACCTTCAATACTATATAGAGTATGTAGACTCCGAGGCCGATAAGCGTAGTTAGCACCTTCAGATCCTGGAACAGCGGCGTCCGCCCTTCCGCAATAATCGATAAGCCTGCCAGAATCAGCGAGGCCAGCAGCAGCGGCACACCGGCAAGGATAGCAGTATACGAATATTTGTCCATTGTCTCCAGGCTTGGGAGCCTGCGGACACGGTCATCCCACTTCTTATTCTTAAGCTTGGTATGCAAAAACAAATACATTATCGCAAATACGGTCCCCAGTGTCAGTGCGGCAAAGCTCAAATTGGCCAAAATCACATGCATCGCCAGCCAGCCGTGCACCGCACTCCAGCTTTGCAAGGTATGATCCTCTGCGGTCAGCCATACCCGGTTCAGCAGAAACACGCTGAACCCTGCCATGCTGAGCAGCAGAATCGTAAACTCGCCGCCCCGCGTGTACGCAATGGCAAGTGAGATCACCACCATACTGAAGGAGAACCAGAACAGGAAGTCATACGGTGTGAAGATCGGCAGACCGCCCTCCTGGGAGAAGCGGATCGCCAGCCCCGCGAGCTGCAGCAGGCCCACAACAGCAAGAAGCCCTGTGCCCAGCCGCTTTCCGCCCGGATTGCGCCGAAGGCAATCCGAGAAAACAAACAGCAGGCTCAGGGCATATAGCAGCAGAGCGGCATCATATATTCCGTTCAGCAGTTGCATGTCGCTCACCCGCCCAGCAGGCCGGCCGGAGCAAACACCGTCCCCGGCACCGCGAACTTTCCGCCGGAGGATACTTCAGCAGGCGCCTCCTCAACCGGTATAGCACTACGGTCATCCGGACCCGGGTCCAGCTGCTCCTGCAGTGCAAAAATCTGGGTGAAGTACTCCAGAGCTTCATTCCCCTGCTTCCCGCCAGACAACTCCTTGATGACATTGATCGGATCATGCATCATCTGGTTCACAATACTTTTGGTCAGGCGGCGGATAACCTTACGCTGATGCTCATCCAGTTCAGGCAGCTTGTTGAACAGACTGTCCATCGTTTCTTCATAAATCCCGTTGGACTTGTCCTGCAGCGCACGGATCACCGGTCTGACACCTAGCGTCTTCAGCCACAGCTGGAATTCATCCATTGCCTCACTGATCATCACTTCAATCTTGGCAGCTTCACTGCGGCGCATTTCCAGATTGCTCTCCACAATGCCTTCCAGATCATCGATATCATAGAGGAAGACATCCGGCACACTTGCCGCAGCCGGATCAATATCGCGGGGCACGGCAATGTCGATCATGAACAGCGGCCGTGACGGCCGGCGCTTCATCCCTTCAGCCACTTGGGCAGCCGTCAGCACATAACCGTCGGCTCCCGTGGAGCTGATGACTATATCCACTTCATCCAGACGCTTCAGTGCTTCCTCAATCGTGCTCGGCTTGCCCGAGAACTTCTCGGCCAGCTCCACCGCCCGGGACAACGTCCGGTTGGCGACGATAACCTCAGCCGCGCCGCTGCTGTATAGATGCTTCACTGTCAGCTCACTCATTTTACCGGCGCCGAGAATGAGCACTCTTTTGCCGGTAAACATCCCGAAGATCCGCTTGCCCAGCTCCACCGCTGCATAACTGACCGAAACCGCGCTTTCGCCGATGGAAGTCTCGCTATGTGCCCGTTTGCCGAGCGTCACCGCCTGCTTGAACAGCCGGTTGAACCACGTTCCGGTTACGCCCTCCGCCTGGGCAGTCAAAAAAGCACTGCGTACCTGTCCCAGGATCTGCGTCTCGCCGATCACCATGGAATCCAGGCCGCAGGTTACACGCAGCAGGTGGGCAATCGCCTGCTCGTCTTCATATATATACATATGCTGCGCAAATACATCACTTTTTACACCGAACCACTGCTCCATGTAGCTGCGGATGAAATATCCGCACATATGAAGGCGGTCCACGACCACATAAATTTCCGTCCGGTTACAGGTGGCGACTACGACCCCTTCCAGAACGCTCTTCGTCTGCATCAGCTGATGAAGCGCAGCAGGCAGATCCTTCTCGGCAAAAGCGAACTGTTCTCTCACCTCTACGGGAGCCGTACGGTAATTCAGGCCAACGACGACAATATGCATCGCTTGTTCACCATCCTAATCTCTATTCATTGGTGTAGGCACTGTTACTGCTTGTTAGCATGTATTAGTATCAATTTCACAAGATCTCAAATCGCTGTGTTAAGTATATCACATCAAAATACGGCTTTTTACAAAACCTTTGAACTATTTATGAATTGCAGATAATAATTATTTTAAATAAAAATCCGCCAAAGCACCATGCTTTAGAATGGGTTATTTAGAGTTTTTTTATGAATCCGCAGGTTATCTGTATTAAATATAATCCGGTGAGGGTCCGGCACAAATAAACCGGCCTAAAAATCAATTCAAACACGTTAATGTTATCTTATATAACATTAAACAAAATATTGACACACATTATTGCGGATGATAGCATATAACAAATGATCTGCGTAATATTATATAACACCAAAATCGTAAACAATCATTTATAAACCATCCGATTCATTAATATGTCAGATTCTCTAATCAAACATCTCTTGTATAAGCTCGTTAATTTGGAATGAGCGTATCTACAGGCAACCGTAAATTGCCCCAGGCTACAAGAGGCCAGACAAGATACTGGAGCAACCAGTGAAGGGAACACGGCTATGCCCGGCTTCTCCTCCTGAAGTACCAGTCTTGTCCTGCGCCTCTTGGTCCTGGGGTTTTTGGCATCTATAATAGAAGGAGTGAGGGCAATGAGTGCATCCTACGCACGGTTAAGTGAATCGATCAGCCAAGCCAAGAATGTGAGGATCTACAAGAATAAAGATACAGCCTATGACTTTAAGCTATACCCTTTTGGAGAACGCGGAACCTACATCACCCCTGAGCTGATCAGCGAGATTACCGATAGTCTGGCAGAGGCCGTTACGGAACAATTCCCGGATTTCGATTACATCGTATCGCCTGAACCGGGCGGGCATACCTGGGGCATGCTTGCGGCCTACAAGCTGATGAAGCCGATGAATATCCTGCGGCTCAGCACGGAGCTGTATGAGAATTACGAGGTCAGCATCAAACGCGAGACGGCGTATAACGAGAATTATATTTATTTTGACGGATTCTCCGCCGGTGACCGGGTGCTGCTGCTGGATGATGTGATCAGTTCAGGCGCTACCATCCGCTGTATCGCTGAGCAAATGTCCGTTATGGGCATTGAGCTTGTCGGTGTGCAGGCAATTCTGGCCAAAGGGGAACACTACAAGCAGTTGGAAACGGACATTGGAGTGCCGGTACGGTTTCTATCCAAGGTATGAAGTGTATAGAACTACAATTGCAGAATTGATGAAACTTTAGCAGAGGAGTGACAAGCCATGGCTTATTATTATGAGCAGCCTTCAAGAACCTTCAGTGAGTTCCTGCTGGTGCCCAGTCTGACCACCAAAGAGTGCATCCCGGGGAATGTCGATCTCCGGACGCCAGTAACCAAATTCCGCAAGGGCGAGACTCCGGCACTGACCATGAATCTGCCTGTTACCTCAGCAGTCATGCAGGCCGTATCCGACCATAACATGGCGATTGCCCTGGCCAAAAGCGGCGGCATCTCCTTCATCTATGGCTCACAGTCGATCGAGCAGCAGGTCGAGATGGTCCGCCGGGTCAAAAAGTTCAAAGCCGGCTTCGTCCTCAGCGACTCCAATCTGAAGCCGGAGGATACACTGCAGGATGTACTGGCGCTGAAAGCGCGCAGCGGCCACTCCACCATTGCCATTACGGACAACGGGGAACCGACAGGCAAGCTGATGGGCATTGTCACAAGCCGCGATTACCGCGAGAACCGTCTGCCGCCGGAGTGCCCGATTACTGAATTTATGACGCCGTTATCTTCACTAATCTATGCCGAAGAAGGCATCACCTTAACCGAAGCCAATGATATGATCTGGGATCATAAGCTGAACTGCCTGCCGATTGTTAATGCCAGCGGCCATCTCGTCCACCTTGTGTTCCGCAAGGATTATGACAGCCATCAGGAGTATCCGCTGGAGCTGCATGATGATAACAAACAGCTCATTGTCGGCGCGGGTATCAACTCCCGGGATTACAAGGAGCGCGTACCGGCGCTGGTGGAAGCCGGAGCAGATGTCCTGTGCATTGATTCCTCTGACGGTTATTCCGAATGGCAGGCCGAAACCATCCATTATATTAAGGATACTTTCGGAGAGAAAGTGAAGGTCGGGGCAGGCAATGTCGTCGACAAGGAAGGTTTCCTGTACCTCGTGGAAGCCGGGGCGGATTTCATCAAAGTCGGCATCGGCGGCGGTTCCATCTGTATTACCCGGGAGCAAAAAGGGATCGGACGCGGCCAGGCCTCCTCCGTCATTGAAGTCGCAGCCGCCCGCCAGGAATATTACGAGCAGACCGGCATCTATGTCCCGATCTGTTCCGATGGCGGGATTGTCCATGATTACCATATTGTGCTGGCGCTGGCGATGGGAGCTGACTTCGTGATGCTGGGCCGCTATTTTGCCAGATTCGATGAAAGCCCCGGACGCAAGCTGCTGGTCGGCGGGAACTTCGTTAAGGAATATTGGGGTGAGGGGTCGAGCCGCGCCCGCAACTGGCAGCGTTATGACTTCGGCAATGCCGACAAAGAGAGCAAACTGGAGTTCGAGGAAGGCGTGGATTCCTTCATTCCTTACGCCGGACGGCTCAAGGATAATCTGGATCTCAGCATCAGCAAAATCAAATCAACCATGTGCAACTGCGGCTCACTGACCATCCCGGCACTGCAGAAACAGGCGAAGATTACACTGGTTTCCTCCACAACCATCTTTGAAGGAGGCGCACATGATGTTATGCTGAAGGAAAAGGACAGATCATCCTCCTGATCACATCCTAATCCATAAGGAGCGTCAACCATGACACAAATTACCAAAGTTCTGGTCAGCAAGGACCAGCTGCAGCAAAGAGTCAGAGAACTGGGCACTGAAATATCGCGTGACTATGAAGGCAAAGAGCTTGTACTTATCGGCATTCTCAAAGGCGGCGCTGTATTCATGTCCGACCTGATGCGCGAAATCACTTTCCCGGTCGGCATCGACTATATGTCAGTGTCCAGCTACGGTGCAAGCTCCACCTCCTCCGGTGTCATCACGATCAAGAAGGATATCGACATGGATATCCGCGGCAAGCATGTGCTGCTCGTCGAAGATCTGATCGACACCGGCCTGACTCTGCAGCATCTGAGGCAGCTGTTCGCCCTGCGCGAAGCTGCAAGCGTCCGTATCTGTACCATTCTAAGCAAACCTTCCCGCCGCCTGGTCGAAGTTCCAGTCGAATACTGCGGCATTGACATTCCCGATGAATTCGTTGTCGGCTATGGTCTGGATTACGCCGAGCAGTTCCGCAATCTGCCTGAGGTCTGGATTGTGGAGACGGGCGATTAAACTAGGATTAAGAAACCGTCAATTCTCCTATAGCTGGAGAATTGACGGTTTCTTTGTTCAGCAGAGAGATGGTTCCGCAACCGTCTCCCCTGTCAGAAACGGTCCCAGCAGCCGGATTTGCTCATAAGGTGCCAGCGGATTGGCAATCCGCCGCAGCATCAGCTCAGCCGCCCGCTCCCCTGCCTCCTGGACCAGCAGCGCCGGGCGCGACAAGCCGGGACAAGCCTCCAGTTCCCCATGCTCCATCGCAACAATTGATAACTGCTCCGGAATATTAAGTCCCAATTCATGCACCTTCCGCAGAATGGGCCAGGCTTGTCCATGATTCGCCGAGAGAATAGCCGTAGGGCTTCCTGTCTGAAGAATGGCCGATAAGTCAGCAAGCCATTGAGGATCAGCGGGGTTCACATGATACATCTGTTCAGCAGCGGAAATTCCCCGGCTTGCACAGGCGGCCCTGAAGCTCTGATAGCGCAAGCGGAATCCCCGCTGTCCGTCCGGCTCACCCACGTACAGAATTCGGCGATGACCGCTGCGGCAGAGCGCATTTACCGCAAGAATGATCGCATGCTGGACATCCCAGATTACACTGTCCACCTCGGCACCTTCGGGCGGGAAATTGATCATTACCTTCGGAAGACCAAGCTGCAGCAGAATGGTCTCTGCCCAGACGGGCAGCAGCGGCGACAGAAACAATCCGTCGCAGTATAGAATGCCGCTCTCCTCCAGCCAGTCCGCCAGCTTGTCCGGCTGGGGTCCCTCAAACGGCAGCAATACGGATTGTACCTGATGGCCCAGTTCATCCATGCGCTGATGCAGACCATGGAACTGCAGATTTAGAAATGAGTGGTCTGCAGGCATCAGCATGACGAACCGGCGGGGCTTGCCCGCCGCATAGGCAATGGATTCAGCGGCAAGCCCCGCTTCCTGCGCTTTGGTCGCATAATTCATTGCCCGGGCAGTAGCGAATACCAGCCTGCGGGTCGGTTCGGACATGCCCGGCAGCCCGCGCAGCGCTTTGGATACTGTGTACACGCTCAGCCCCAGGCGGTCCGCCAGATCGCGCAGCGTGACCGTTTTTCTCTTTGACACACGGCTTCCCCCTTTTACTTGGCCATTCCATTCTTCCATAGCTCTCCTGCAATGCAAGCCCACAATCCCCTAAGTACAACTAAAATCAAGCTATAATCCCTTGTTCCTTATATCTATTATAAAGCTAAGCCCTATATAGAAAGGATGAATATGGTGAAAAAAGAACAGATAAATCTGCAGGTGGCTGCAGAGATATATGAGGAGGCCGATGTCGTTGTTATCGGGGGCGGTCCGGCCGGGACAGCGGCGGCGATCTCCGCCGCCCGCTGCGGACAGAAGGTAATACTGCTGGAGCAATCAGGGCAGCTTGGAGGGATGGGAACACTGGCTAATGTCAGCATCTATATGAGTGTCGGCAACGTGACCGGCATCTACCGTGAAATGCTTGAAGAGACAACTCCCGAAGCCGTTCCCGGCTCCCACCTGATGTCGCTGCACTCCCGGAAGGACCAGTATTCCCCCTTTGCAGTGCGCCATTATCTGAACGGCAAACTGCACCGGGAGAAGGTTAAGGTCTTCTACCACACCGTCTATGTCCAGCCCGTCATGGAGAGGCAGCGGGTACGCGGAGTACTGGCCCGGACCCGCGAAGGGCTGAAGGCCTTCATGGGCGGGATTGTGCTGGACTGCTCAGGGGACGCCGCTGTGGCCAGGGATGCCGGAGTGCCTATGCGCTACGGCCGGGAACAGGACGGATTAACACAGCCTATGACCCTTATGTTCACCATGCAGAATACCGGCAAGCCGGTTGTCCCTTATCTTCCTGAGGACTGTGAGATATATGAGTCCGTAGACGATCTGCCGCAGGGACGCCACCTGTACTGGGAAAAGAATGATGACGGCACGCTTTTGGTCAATATGACCCGCGTTAAGGGCAACGGTGCCCGTATTGAAGACACCAACTTCGCGGAGCGCGAGGCTCTACGCCAGGTTTTCTCAACGGCCCATTATTTGCAGCGCAACGGCTTTGAGAATTACATTATTGCCCATATTCCCGGCCAGACCGGTGTGAGGGAAACCGGGCAAATCGTTGGCCTGTATACATTGACCGAACAGGATTTGCTTGAAGCCCGCAGGTTCGGGGATGTCGTGGCGCAGACCAATTATGAAATCGATATTCACAGCCCTGACGGGCAAAAAACGACGGAGGAGCGCCAGCTGGGAAGCTACGATATTCCGTACCGCTGTATGGTACCTGCCGGTGTGCAGGGGCTATTGGTAGCGGGACGAAGCATTTCGGCGACTCATGTAGCCATGTCCTCCATGCGCGTGCAGGCCACCTGCTATGCGCTGGGTCAGGCGGCTGGAGTCGCAGCAGCTGTCGCCAAGGAAGAGGGCACCGTCTATATGGCGGATATTTCAATACCGCGGCTGCATCAGCTGCTGGCTGAGCAGGGCGTACAGTTTCATGGAACTGCGCTGTCTGCCGGGAACAACGGCCAGCAGGTAGCCCCCTGAATGTTCCGGAAAATTATAAGCCTTTACAGCAACCGGCCCGGGCTATCTACCGCCCTGCCGGAGCAGCATACGGTAACGGCCCGGCGGTACACCTGTCAGGCGTTTGAAGCTGCGGCAAAAATAAGACAGATCTTGAAATCCGGCTGTCACCGCAACCTCGATCAGCGGCATACTCTCAGCTTCCAGCAGCTCCTTGGCACGGTTGATCCGGTAATGTGTTAAATATTCCAGGATCGCAATGCCGGTCTCCTGCTTAAAGATCCGGTGCAAATAGGAGCGGGAGAAATGAAAATAACGGACCATCTCTTCCATCCGGAAGGGGAGCTTGTAGTGGTCGGCAATGTAGCCGGTCATCTGCTCCGCGAGCAGCTTCCTGCGCTCCTCCGCTTGCCGGGGCGGCGGGCCCGCCTTCTGCCGTGTCAACACAGCGAACAGTCGGAGCAGAAGGCTTTGCACTTCCAGGGTGTACGCTTCCCTCTTGCCTGCAAGCTCGCTCTCCAGCTCGAGCAAAATAGCCCGGACGCTCTCCAGCTGTCCGGTGTTCAGCTGCCAGAGCACAGAAGCAGACGCTCCATCGGGCAGCCATTCGTAGACCTGCTCCGCTGTGGAGCGGTCTACGCTGCAAAGCCTGTCCAGATACCTCTCGTCTACCGAAAGAATCAGCCGGTGCAGCGGCTGGCCATTGGCCGGTCTGGGCATATGCAGCACGGACGGCCTCACAATAATCAGGCTGCCCGCGAAGATCCCGTAGGCTTGATCTCCCGCAATGAATCCCCCGCTTCCTGCCAGGCAGAAGTACCATTCATAACCGTGATGCGAGTGCAGTTCCGCCTGCTTGATGCCATTAATGCGCTGTACACATTGAACCGGGTAATCTGCAAGCGCCCTGTTCGTCATATCATCGACCATATAGAAATTCTGCTTCTTCAATCCCGCTGAAGAAGCAGAATTCAACTCATTTACAGATCTCATTCCAGACATGCCAAGCTTCCTTTCCTCATCAGTATAAGTGTACAATTCTACAATACATCGGGCAGGATCGCCCAAGAATTCATACAGGCAAGCCACTTATACTGCTTAATATAAGCTCAACTCTAGATCACAGGAGGACTAGTAGATTATGACAACATTGACTTCATCCCGAGCGCTTCAGCATGCAGCAAGCAAGGTATATTCATATATGCTCCTGGATCATTCCGGCAATTGGGGAATGGACATGGCGCATTGGGATTGGGTTCCCGGCGTAGGTGCCGCCTCTATCCTGGAATATTATCAGCAGGACGGCGGCGATGAGATTATAAACCGGCTGTCAGAATGGGCCCTTGCGCATTTGCACCAATCCGGGCATGCAAAGGTTATTAACTCCATGGCTCCGTTTGCCATCTTTCCCGCACTGTACAGCGTCACAGGGAATCCTGTCTTTAAGGAGAGCGCAATCCGTACCGGTCAATGGATGCTGCATGAAGCGCCAAGAACCCGGGAAGGCGCTTTCGAGCATACGGTGACCGAACAGGCAAGCTTTCCGGAGCAGGTCTGGGCGGATACCGTGTTTATGGCTGTGCTGTTTCTGGCCCGTCTGGCCCGGCTGACCGGAGAAACCGGGTATGCCCGGGAAGCCCTCAGCCAGCTGGAGCTTCACCTGAGACTGCTTGAGGATAAACAGAGCGGCGTGCTGTTTCACGGCTGGAACTGTATCACCGGTGACCATATGTCTGCAGCCAGATGGACAAGAGCCAACGCCTGGATTGCCCTTGCAGCGCCCATGATTCTGCAGGAGGTGGAGGGCCTGCTGCCTGTGCCTGCCTCCATTACGGAGAGATACCGCCGCTTGATGGCGGCGTTAATCGGTTATCAGAGTCCGTCCGGACTCTGGCATACAGTCATGGACCGGACAGACTTCTATCTTGAAACCTCCGGGAGCGCCGGCATCGCAGCCGGGATATTCAAGGCTGTACGGATGGGCCTGCTCGGCGAAGCAGCTCTGGGACTTGCCAGAGCTGCACTTGAAGCGGTGCTGGGCACGATCAAGGCCGATGGGGAGGTCGGCGGCGTGTCCGGCGGCACTCCGGTGATGCCCACTGTGGAGGACTATAATGAAATCTCCTGTATACCCACTCTCTACGGTCAAGGCCTGGTGCTCATTCTTCTGGCCGAAGCCATGAAGTGAAGGCTGACTCCGTTCACAAGACCCTGCCTATGCGGGGGGAAGCCAGACCAAAGGCACCGCAATCCTTGCGGTGCCTTTGGTCTGTGCCGGGCTTGTATACCGCAGCACTTAATGTTCAGATACCGAAGATCAGTCTCCGGGCCTCCTTACCCCTTAGTCCTGTCCTCTGAGCGCTTCCACCATGTCCGGCTTCAGCCGCAGATTAAGCGCCAGTTCCCCATCCTCCGTACTCCAGCTTGCAGTAACTTCTTCCCCGTTGCCTGCGGCCGACATGGTTACGAAGAAGGAGTCCGGGCTGCTGTCCCGTCCCTCATCCTCGCGTACCGACAAGGTAAAGACGACCGTTGCCTCGTCCAGAGACGTAAAATCAATTCTCCGGCGTTCACCGCTGTACAGCACCAGATCAAGGCAGAGGGTGTCGCCGCTGTGGACAATTTCCCATTCCGGATTCTGGACCAGCGAAGTTGCCCCTCCGGCAAACCGGGTATACAAACCGCGAAGGGAAAGCTTCACCCCGCCTATGGATACCACCGCCCCGCCGTCCACGGCATTGGCGGTTACACCGTCAAGACTGCCGACGATTTCCAGCCGCAGGCGCAGATCCTCTGCCTGGATGCCGCCGTCGATCCGGTCCAGACCGATATGCGTATCCCCGCCGTTCAGCGAGAGCTGAAGACCGCACAGCACGTTCCCCTTGCGCTGCTCGGCGGAAAAGACGGGTGCGGAAAAATCATAGCCGTCATGCAGCATCCGCAGCGCCGCATAGACCGTTCCGCCGGGACCGTCCACATAGGCCAGCAGATTGCGCCGCTGATTCCACATGACCTCCTTGCTGGCCGAACCAAGCGCATAGCGCGTAGTCATGTAAGTAACAGCGGTTTTTTCATAGCCGTCTTCACTGCGGTAATACACCTCGCGTACTTCCCTTTCAGCGGCTTCCCTGAACAAGGCGCGGTAGGATTCGGGACAGGAAATACCAAGGTTGTACCATTCCAGATCGTAGAACATATCCGCTGGAGCACAAAAATCCAGTTCTCCCTCCAGCGCCAGCTGCAGGAACGCCCTGGCTGCATCCGGCAGCAAGGTGGAATAACAGCGGCTATGTGGCCCCGCCCATTGCCCTGTGGACGCGTGAAAATGCCGTGCCACCCCCTCCCAGGCCAAATTTAGCATATCCTCGCATATTTCCAGCGCCCGGCCGATCCTGGTCGCGGAGCGGATGCGCGATAATTCAATAATCGCCACCTTAGTGTACGTCGGACTGTTGTATTCCTGAAACGTCCGGGTTCGGCTGGCATATTGATGGAAGGCCTCGAATTTCTGCAAGCCATAATCCAGATAGCGCGGATTCTGAAACACTTCTCCCGCGAGCAGCGTCACAAACGATCCCATAATGGCAATATTCGTATAATGCGGACCCATGTTGCGCCGGATGATGGACTCGCAGGCGTGAAATACCGATTCCCGCACCCTATCCAGCAGCTCCGCAGGCATCCGGTGCTTATGCCGGATTACTGTTGTTAGAAGTACTTTCCCGATAAAATCCGCCCAGTTCCAATCCGGGGGCCTCATGCTGGACAAGGGCTCTTCCAGATAATACGACCAGATACCATAAGTCACGCTGGCCGGATCATGGTCCTGAAGTGAAACGATTTGCCGGATCACGGCAAAAGCCCTATCCTCAGCATCCGTAAGCCCGGTATCCAAAAGCCCTTGGGCATATTCAATGGAAGAACGTATGGAATGCACCTGTTCCACATTCTGAAGTGCGGTGTGGTAGCCGTTGGTTGTATATTTCTCTCTGATCATCGAATGCACCGGGCTGAATTGGTTCTCCAATTGTTCAAGCCTCCACCGCAGGAGAGCCTGTTCATCGAGCATATTATTCATTGTGATCCTACCCTTCATATAGGAAGGAGAAGCCGCCAATGCCCCGGCTTCTCCCGCTCCCTGTTACTTGCGCCGCTGCTCCCGGTATTCGGAAGGCGTCAGCGCAGTGAACTTTTTAAAAATGCGGACAAAGCTGTTGACGTTGCCGTAGCCGACCGCTTCGGCAATATCCATAATTTTGCCGTCCGTCTCCTCCAGCAGCCGTTTGGCCTCAGCCATGCGCAGCGCCATCAGATAGTCGATGAAGTTGCCCTCGGTCTGCTCCTTGAACAGCTTGCTCAGATGGGACACGCTGACCCGGTATTCCTCAGCCAGCAAATTCAGCGAAAGATCGGTTCGGCTGTAATTGTCATGAATATATTCCAGTACCTTCAGAATCAGGCCGTTTTTCTCCCTGCTGCTCCGTTTCTCTTTGATGGCTTCCATATGCCCCTGCAGGGTCTTCATTAGAAATTCCTTGATCTCTTCCAGGCTTTTGTGCAGATTCAGCGCCTCCTGCAGCTCCTGGGGCATTTGGATATTATTGTGGCCGATGCCAACATCCTCGGCGATTTCCGCCGCCTTCATCAGGCATTGAAGGCTGAGCTGCCGGATGATCTGGGGCGGCACGCCATATTCGGCGAAGGCTTCGAACCATCGTTCCACCTGCTCGCGCAGCTTCGTGCCGTCCAGCAGCTTCAGCGAATCCATCATATCCTCCGTCATCGCCACCAAACGGTAGAAGCGGGGAGAAAGATCGCCGTGAATATCCTCACGGGTAATGATCGAGTTCGCGCCGAAGACAAGGCGGTAGGACAAGGCTTCTTTGGATTGCTTAAAGGACTTGTGAAGCTCTGTCATAGACTCCACCAGCCCTCCCACCCCAATGGAGATGGTGCGCCGGAAGTGCTCTTCCACATACGATTTGATCAGTTCCGCTACAGCCACCGCCCGCAGCTCGGCATCGGCATCATCGTCGGCAAAGCTGATGATGATCGCACAGGTGCCATTCTCCAGCTCGATGGCAGCGCCCTTTCCCTCGGCCAGAATCAACTCTTCGGCCAAATTACAGAGCGCATAATTGTACAGGTGCACATCCCGGATCGCGGCAATCTCCTCCCGCCGGTCCAGCTCCGCATTCAGCACGACAAAGCGGTTCGGATGAAACTGGATTCCGAGCATTTCCATATACTGCACAACATTAGAGATATTGATCTTATAGTTGGAGAGCAGCTCCATCAGCAGCTGCCACTTCAGCATGGGGCGGGTCTCCTGCATCTGCTTGTGCAGTTGGTCGCTCTGGACCAGAATCCCTTCAAAAGCGGACTCCAGAAATTGCAGATCATCTGCCCGGTCTGTCTCCTTCGCCTGCGGAGAATATTCATTCAATTTGACGGAGAGTGTGTGCAAAAACCGGTTCAGCGGTCTGAAGGTCCACTTGCCGAGCGCCAGGCCCATGGCGGCAGCGGCAATGAGGATCATCGCCGAAATCACGGCCAACGTATTGCGGAGTGCAATAAGCGGCTGGTTGAGCTTAAGATCGGAAACGGTGCGGACTAGCGTCCATCCGGTATAGGGAGAGTCCATATAGAAGACCATCGACGGCTTCTGATCCACCTGTGAGTGAAAATTCCCCGTTCTGCTCTTGCGGCTCAGCGCCTCATGAATGTATGAAGACTGGCCGATGTTCTGCCCCAGCTTATTCTCGTCAGGATGAAGCACGATCTGCCCCGTCTCATCCACAATATAGGTCTCCCCAAGATCCTCATCCTCATTGTGAATCAGCGAGAGCAGCATTTCTGTCTTCAGATTCAGTGCCATCGCCCCTTTGCGGGCACCCACGGAATGAAGCAGCGGATAGGTGCGGACCAGCGTGATCACATTTCTGTAGATCGGCGAGGTGGACCGGTTAATGACCAGCTGCCGGCTCGGCAGCCACTCAAAATATCCGTCGAACGTCTCGAACGCGGTAATCCAGCCGTAATCCTCCAGCTTGCGCTCTTCGGTCAGCATATCCCCGGAAACCAGCCTGTTCTGGCTGTAAGAATACATATCGATGGAGAAGATGTAATCGTCGCTGCGGATGAGCCGGTCGATCTGTCCGCCTAGCCGGAAATCATTGCCCGCCGCTTCCTCGCTGGGAAGCTTCTCATCAAAAAACTTCTGGACCTCATCATTCTGAACGAGCTGCACGGACTCATTGTCCACACTCTTCAGCACCAGCTCCAGCTTCTGGTTCATATGCTCCAGCAGCTCCATATTCGTCCGCGTCAGGCGGTCCTTAAGATCGCCGGTGAAGATGAAATAAAACAACAGCCCCGATATGCACACAATCAGGAACAAAAGAATCAGCAAGCCCGCCATCAATTTTTTTGCCCATTTATTCTGCAAAGCTCCCCATCCTTTAGTTCCCGACTGATCTCAGCCGTTACTCAAAACTTGCCTTGTTCTGCTCGTACCATTCCTGCGCCTGGACCTCTACCTGCTCTCCGCCCAGCCGTTTCCATTCCTTACGGATTTCCTCAAGCGCCCAGGCACCGGTATACTTGCTTCCCTGTGTGGTAACCTTGGCGCGGATCTCATTGATAAAGGGCGTCATGGATGTCTGGATTTCATTGAATTCCACAAAGCTTGGCTGATATGGAATATCCCGTCTGAATTCATTCTTCATCGCCAGCTCAAGCCCCTGTTGGCTGAGCGCGGCGAGGCGCTGGGAAACTTCGTCCGCAGCGGCCTTCACCAGCAAGTCTTCCGGTTTGAACGTATTGTTGCGCAGGACGGCGTATTCTCCGGCGTATCCTACTTCTTTCTTGAATTTGTCAGGGTCGATCACCTTGGCGACTCCGTTCACGTCGGTGTAGTGCTCGCCCTCAAAGCCGTTGTTAAGTGCCTTCCAGCCTTCATCCACCATCCAGTCCAGATAATTCACAGCCGCTTCGGGATCGGCCATATCCTTGTTGAAGGCAACATAAATGAATGGGGAAGTCTCTTGATACAGGCCGAATTTGCCGTATTTCGTGGATACCGGCTCCAGCGGCACAGGCTGCGCATCCGGCACATTGGCCAGCATATCCTTCAGTTGAGATTCCATCGTTCCGCCGCCCCAGTTGGCGATATAGATGCCTGCTTTGCCGGTGGTCCAGAGCTGGATGGCCCGCTGATTGTTCTTGTCGGTCAAATATTCCTTATCGACCAGCCCCTGCTCGTATACCTGCTTCTCCAGGGACATGACATCGCCGAACCGGTCAAGCAGGGCACCGTACGCCATCTTGCCGTCTTCCAGATACCACTGGTTGTTCATATCCGCATAAATGGCCGAATAGAAGTCAAAGGTGGTTGAGCCTACGATCGGCGTGGTATCTGCGGTGCCGTTGCCGTCCGGGTCTCCATCCTTGAAGGCCTGGGCGACCTGAAGCAATTCGTCAATGGTGGTCGGCATGGCCAGTCCAAGCTTATCCAGCCAGTCCTGGCGAATCCAGGCACCGTGATTGGCAACGGAATTCATGGTCCGCTCCGTGGCGACTGCATACATTTTTCCGTCGAACGTCAGGTACGGCTTAAGTTCTGGATGCGCTTCCAGATAGGCTTTGTAAGAGGTGCTGTACTTCTCGATATATTCATCAATCGGCTGGATCGCCCCTTGAGTAACCAGCTTTCCGATATAACTGCGGTCATATTCCCAAATCAGGTCCGGCGCCTGGTTGGAAGCGATCAGCACATTTAATTTATCCTGGGCCTGTGCCCGGGGAACCGGAATAATCTTCACGTCTATCCCGCTCTGCTCCTTGATCCATTTGACCCAGCGGTTGTCCTCATAGGTGCCCTCATCGCTGGAAACGCCGCCGCGGTCGAACATTGAAACGCTTACAGCCTTGGGCTTGCTGTTTGTCGCCTCGGGGCTGGAGCTAGCAAGCGAATCTGTCTTGTTATTCGCCGTGTCCGTGTTGTTCGCGCACCCGCTCAGCAGCGTGGCCGCCGCTATCCCCAGCGTCAACGCTGAGGACAGCCATTTGGTTTTGTGGATTTTCATTTTTAAATAACCTCCCTTATTAATCTAGCATATCTTCAAGCTTGTGGTAAGCTCGTGATATCAGCCTTTGACCGAACCCAGCATAACGCCTTTGACAAAATGCTTTTGCAGGAACGGGTAAACACAGAGAATCGGCGTGATCGAGAAAACAATGGATGCCGCGCGTATTCCCTCCGGTGTAATGGAAATCTGCCCTACGCCTTCCCCGCTCTTCAGCAGTTCGGGACTGACCATTTCGATCATCTGATACAATCTGACCATCAGGGACATTTTGTCGGTGCTGTGGATATAAATCAGCACATTCATATAAGAGTTCCACCAGCCCACTGCATAGAACAGGGTCAGAGCCGCAATGACCGGCATGGACAAGGGAAGGATAATTCTCCAGAGTATGGTCAATTCATTGGCTCCATCTATCGCGGCGGATTCCTCCACCTCTTCCGGGAGTCCCTCGAAAAAGGACTTCATGACAAACATGTTATAGACGCTGATTAATGCCGGCAGCCAGAGCGCCCAATACGTGTTGATCAACCCCAGAGCGTTGATCATCAGAAAATGTGGAATCATCCCGCCGCTAAACAGCATGGTGAACAATACGGCCATCAGAATAGCGTTTCTTCCCCGCAGCCTGCTTTTGGACAAAGGATAGGCGCACAGCACGGTGAACAGCATGTTAAAAGCAGTCCCCGCAACGGTGATGAAAACCGTATTTTTCATGGCTACTACCAGTTGCCCGTCGTCAAACAGATTGCGGTAGGCGTCCAGATTAAAATCGACCGGCCAGAGGAAAACCTCCCCGCTGCTGATCGCCCGGCTGCCGCTGAAGGACGTGGCGATAATATTGATAAAGGGAAATACCGTTGCCGCGGCAAATAAAGCAAGCGCGATATAATTCAGCCACCGGAAAAATACAGATGAGAACTCGGCTTTGGCTTTCATAAATGTAATCGACCTCTTTCTGTAAGCATGATTCCTTCTACCACAGGCCCCGCTCTCCCATAGTCTTGATCAGCCGGTTGACCGAAATGACCAAGATAAAGGCGATAAGTGACTGGAACAGCCCCAGAGCCGTTGTGTAGCTGTATTGAAGATTTTCGATACCGCGGGTATAAACATAAGTGCTGATAACCTCGGCAACCTGGCTGACGGCGCTGTTCTTCATGGCGTAGACCTGCTCAAAGCCGACATCCATCATTTGGCCTACCCGGAGAATCAGCAGAATTGCGGCGGTGCTGCGGATCCCCGGCAAGGTGACATGCCAGATTTGTCTGAATTTACTGGCTCCGTCGATTTTGGCCGCCTCGTACAGGGTAGGGTCAATGCCGCTTATAGCCGCCAGATACAGAATCGTTCCAAATCCCGCCTCTTTCCATATGCTTGAAGCAATGAAGGATACCGGCCACCAGAAGGTGTCCGCCATGAAATAAATCGGCTCCAGACCAACCATTTGCATCAGCTGATTCACGATCCCGGTGGATGGGGACAGGATGGCGATGACGATGCTCCCCAGAACCACCCAGGAGATGAAATGCGGGATGTACAGCAGATTTTGCAAAACACGCTTGTAGCTGCTCCGGGTCACCTCATTGAGCAGTATAGCCAGAATAATCGGCACCGGGAAAGCAAATACGAGACTGTACAAATTAAGCAGCAGCGTATTGCACAGTACTGTATAAAATTCCGGGCTGGCAAACAGCTTCCTGAACTGCCCCAGACCTACCCATTCGCTCCCCCATATTCCATCCGCCAGCCTGTAATTTTTAAATGCAATAATTTCTCCGAATAATGGGGCGTATTTGAACAGCACAAAGAATACAGCAACCGGAATAAGCATGAAATACAAATATTTATCCCGCTTCAGCTGTTTCCGGAATCGGCCTTTGGATACTGCGGCTCCGGAGCCTTTCTGCATCGCCGGTGGAATATAGGGCTCTGCGGATTGTGACAAGTTAATCTCTCCTTTCTTGCTAAAGGCTCGTTCAGTAAGCGCATCCCCTATCTGAACGGCTGCCCTCAAATTAGCATGAAAGGAGGAGCTTCCGAAACCTTCACTTTCCCGTTTTCTACACCATTTCCCGATCCGGCACCCTTCATCATTTGTTCCAACCTTCATTTTTTAAGCCGGGCAGTACATTCGGTCCCTTTTTTGGAAGTTTATATAGCACAAATAGCGGCATTCCCGAAGGAATGCCGCCCATGCAATCATTGTAAAGATTCGCCGTCCTCTATCTTAACTTAAAATGCAGACGCAGCCGTTTTCTTCTCCATTATTCTCAGCAGGACCACTACCGCTTCGGCGCGGGTCGCGGTCTTCAGTGGAAGGAATTTCCCCAGAGCGTCTCCTTGGAGGAGGCCTGCTTCGGCTGCGCCGGATACCGCTGCTTTGGCCCAGGCCGGAATGGATGCTTCATCCTTGAAGGATATCCTCTCCGCAGCCGGCTTCACTTCCGTACCGTAATGCGCCCGCATGAGCAGAACCGCCAGCTCCGCCCGGGAGAGCGGCGCTCCGGGACGGAGGGTGCCATCCTCGTAGCCTTCTATCCATCCGGCCTGCACAGCCGCGGCCGAAGAGCTTCGCGCCCAGCTGCTTACCGACTGCGCATCCGTAAAGGACAGGCCGCTCAGACTCTCTGCCGGCTGCAGCGCCCGGGCCAGCAGCGTCAGGAACTCCTCGCGGACAACCTGCTGATCCGGACGAAAGGTTCCGTCCGCGTAGCCATTCGAGAGCCCTGCGGATATTGCCTGCAGGATGCTGTCCTGAGCCCAGTGTCCGCTAATATCTCTCGGTGCGGCTTCGGCGCTTGATCCATCCTTCTCCGGCTCAGCCGGAGAAGGGCTGGCGCGAATACGGCAAACTTCGTGAACCTATCCACCCCGGCAGTAAGCCAGTCTCCGTCCACCGTTCCTGCAAGCTCCACCCAAGTACGTTCCTGCTTGTTCCAGGCAAACATTGCGGGCTGCTGCTGCGCCTTCAACTGCGGCTTATTAAAGCGGATGCTCAGTGTTGCAGATTTGGCGGGCGTCAGGGAGGGCACCATAGTGATCTCATAGACCGGACTAATCATTCCTCCCGGCAGAGTTCCGCCGGAATCCTGCCCCGTCTGCAGCTTGTTGATGGAGAAGCTCACTGCAGTGTCCATAAATCCGCTGGGGAGAATGAGTCTGACCTCATCTCCGAGCCGCACCTCCCCGTCCTGCCCTGCCGCCAGACTCAGCTTGCCCGGCAATGTGACGCTGTCCGTGGTGCCGGGATTGCTGCCCGGATCGGGATGGCCGCCCTCCACGGTTCCCAAGTCAAGCAGCAGCGGCGTGAACGGGGCAAGCGTTACGGCCGATGCTCCAAGATTCTTGCCCTGGATCAATTCCTGTATGCTTTCCGGCGCCTGTCCATTGAGAAGTATATTTACCTGTTTGGCCTGCCAGCTGTAATTGGCGATATTCAGCAGCAGTCTGCCTTCGTATACACTGGTTCTCCACTCCACATTGGAGACTGTTTCTCCGGTTTGAGCATCCGTCAATTCCACCTGAAGCAAATTCTGCTGTCTGAGTATCGGAATAAGCTGCGCTTGCAATGCCGGGAGAGTCGGCGAAGTTAACGCGGTTGCAGTTCCTGTTACAGGAATAACTGCAGCATGCGCCATAATATAGCTTCTGGCCGCTTCCGGATGCGTCTGGTTATGAACATCCCGGATAAAGGAATCCTGGCCCAGCACAACCGCCTGCCCCCCTTGTTCAATATAGGCTTTGACGGCTTCTATAGTCTCTGCATCCACATTCCGGGCATCCGGAATAATCAGCAGCTTGACGGAAGACAGCTTGCCTTCCCCGATCTGTTTCTCACTTACAAAGCCGACCTTCTGTCCTGAGAGGGACAGAGCGGAATAGGCCCGGTCCACCGCCTCCAGATAAGCCGGACGGTACAGGTTGGACGCCTTAGAATACAGAACGGCCGTTTCTGCGGGAGCGTTCTGGAAGGAGGTCACCTCACGTGCCAGACGGTTCAGATCCATGCCTGTTGTGCCGATAGCCGAAACGACATCCGGACGGTACAATACACTGCCCTCGAAATCGCTGGCGGGATCATTGGTTCTTTCCCATACCCAAATGGTGGAAGCGCTTCGTCCATGGATAGCTCCCTGCCATATATCGTTGCGAACATGGGGCGCCTGTTCAGGCACATAGCGGCTGTCGCGGTCGGGAATGATGTGGTCTTCCGAATTGAACACAGGAGCCGTTTTAAAGGAGGACAGCAGATCATAATATTTTAGCTTCTCTATAATCGTTGCTCCCTCGTCATGCAGATAATTCCAGGCATCCAGACCATTCAGATCACTGAGGCCGGATATCTGCTCCGGATCTATCCCCCAAGATAACGGGGACTTGGCCAACTGGGACTTGGCCAGGACTCCACCCATGATTTTGACACTTACCGGGATATCCGGCGCCATTTCATGGATAATATCTGCCATCCATTCATGCCACTCAGCAAACAGCTGATCATTAAAGCTGATCCAGTCATAATAAAGTGCTGTCCGTTCCTCCGCCTGCGGCATCGCAACCTGCTCAAAGGATTCATAGGCGGTATTGTACACGGCATTCAGCTGTCCAATATCCGAATACATCTGCTTCAGATAAGACTGCCATGCAGGCTTTTGCGCAGGATCTTTATACGAGATGAACACCGGCTCATTGGACAATACGATATTCTGGAGAGCAGGATAATCCTTGACCATTGGAATCAGGGTGTGCAGATAATCCTCAATCGCCTCCCTTGCCTTCGGATGATTAAAGTTGAATTTGATGAAGCCGCTGTTAGTAGAACGGATTTCAGGGTACTTTTGCAGCAGGAATTCCGGGAAGTAGTGCGGTGACAGCAGCAGGCTCACCGCCTGATTATGTTCACCGGCACTTTGCAGCGCCTGCTGGATATCATTGCGGATGTTGGCCGTAGAAATGAGATAATCCTCTTTCACCACCGTACCGTCATCTTCAAATCCGGGATACGCCGCCAGATTGGCGGTGGTCCCGCTTTCCACAATGCCAATACTGTCGATCAGCAGAGAATCGGTTATATTCTCGGACACGATGCGGAAATCGAGTGAGGTCTCGGCACTGCCCGTGCGATAGGTTTTGGTAATTTTCTGCCAATCATAGGTTCCCGCCGGGATCCCCAGCCGGGTTGCGAAGGTCCCGAACCAGACGTTGTTTACATTGGCGCCTTTGACCCACATGCTGAATTCATAATTGGTGTTTGGCTTGACGGCTATTTTCTGCCATACCGTTCCGTACACATTTGCAGCCTTGGGCGTAAGGTTGACTATCTTCAAGGCCCGGCTTCCTTCGTGAACCACTTCTGTCCCGTAAGAAAAGCTCGCCTTGGCTTCCCCCCTGAGCTCCGTGCTCCACCCAAGTATCGTATTGGGCGATTGGAGGATACGGTTAGGCCCGGTTTCCATCTGGATCATGTTCGACCCAAGCTGGGACAGAACAGGAATATCCTTTTTCACCTGGGCAAAATGCCCGTAACCGGTAAAGAAGACCGGTCTTGACTCCTCTGCCCCTGTCTGCGAATTGATCGTGTTGCCAATGAAAGATTGCCGGTCGATAGTCACATCGCCGGTAACATAATGCGGAACCGGGAAACTGGTCTGTGTCCCAGCCAAATAAGCCTCAAGGCGGTCCTCGGTCTGCAGGTACAACAGCAACAGCTGGTCCCTGACATATTGCGCCCGTTCCAGTTTATTTTGGGCAATATCTTCCTTGCCGTAAGGAATAAATTTATCTATGACCGCAATATCCAGCTTTGCATAATCCACTGCGATCCCCTGCGCCTCCACCTGCTCCAGCAGCGCTTTCAATTCACCCATATCTTCTTCAAGCTGCTCTAAATCCTGTTCAATCTGAGTGCCGGAAGGAAGAATGTCGAGCTCCCACTCCAGTGTCCTCTCCTCGCCCGTTCCCGTTTCCCTGACCTCTGCCGTGAGCGATTGCTGTCCGGTCCCGGCAAAGGAGGCCGTAACCGGATACTGCAATACGGAATGCGCAGGTACTGTAATATTCCTCCATGCCGGATCCACTTGAGCTATCTTTGTCTGGAATTGCTTCGCCTGATCTGTGGAATTCACCAGATTCAGCTGAAAGTCCAGCGGCTCATTCTGCTCCGCTGTGTAGCGGTTCTCTTCCGGCTGCATATAATCACGGTCCAGCCATGCCGCCCACGTACTGTTTTGCGGGATGAAGAACAGATTCCCGAAGCTGTACTGGTCCTTCAGTTGCGCTATGCCCGGCGTCCATTCTACCCAATTCTTCCGTCCGGCTCCGTCATTGTCATTCAGCACAAAATTGAAAGGCATGGATGCCCCCGGTTCATCCGCATGGAGAGCGCTCCAGGGAATTTCAGCCTCATAGATGGTTTCGGAGCCAACCCGTTTGGTCTGCAACTGGATAGGCTGCTTATCGGCGGGCGTATCTCCCTGATTCCATGTCCATACCTCAGGCGCTCCATTCACATGGGCGAATCCATATTCCGGACCATACAACACACTTGTTCCCGAAGCGAACTGGATACTGTCCCCTGACCACATCGCTGCTCCGGCCACACCGGATTGCACATCATCGCGCACCTTCGCGGCAAGATAGAGGGAATCGGCGTCATATGCAAAATAGACCCTTCCCAGCAGATCATCGGCTCCCTGCCAGTTGGCCAAATTGGCCTGGCCGCTTCCGGGCAGTGGCAATTCAATGAAGGAGGCTCCGCTCCATTCACTTAAATCACCATCCAGGACGATTCCGTCCGCATAATAGACAGGAGCCGCTTTGCCTGCCGCCAGACTTCCAAGGAAAGTCTGCTCATCCGTCACCGTGCCTGCCCCGGCTCCGTTTACGCTATAACTGAAGGTAGAGACAGGACTGTCTGCATATCCCAAGCTTTTTGCATACGCTTTCAAAACTAAGGAATGATCAATGACGACCGGCCCGGTATACCATTCTTTTGTCGGAGACAAAACAGGGTCCGTGTTATCTGTTGTGTAGTAAACGGCAGCCGAGACGGTTGCTGTAGCCAAGCTGACAGCTGTGCCTGATTCCACTATTCCCGGCGGGGGATCGGCGCTGACGGCCGCAGCTTGTGGCACAGTCTCAAAGTCCCCGTTCTGCAGCAGATTGGTATCCGTTCCTGCCTCCACCATCGTCAAATCATCAAGCCAAAGCGCCGCTGTTACGCCCTCGGAGAGAACGGTGAACGGGTAAGAGGTGGCAGATGCATCTGTTGTAATAGTAAACATCATGGACTGCCAATCGAAGGTTCCCGTCGGCAGAGCCTTTTTTAGCGACCAGCCGGCATTCAGTGCGATACTTGAGTACGAGGCTTGAGTCCCCTTGACCTTCAGGCTCACCTGATAGGTGGTGTTGGGCTTCACTGGAACATTCTGCCGGATCGCCAGAAACACATTGCTGGCCTTGGGCGTCCGGTTCACTATTTTTAACGCGGCCTGACCTGCGCTGAATACGGTTTGGTCGATGTAGACTTCCCCGTCCACCCCATTGTTATTGTAGCTTGTTGGCCAGCCTGGAATATTGGCGATCGGCGCAGATGCGGCATATGCAGGGGGGATGTTAATCCCGCTGCACAGGATCAGCAGCACACTGAGCAGTACGGCAGCAACTCTTGCGGAATACCTTTGGGTTCTCAAAATCGAATGCCTCCTTTGCGGCTATAATTGGCTTCGCTTATTCTCGCTCTCCGGCCGGAGCTCCGGACGTTCCTCCTTTCTTTCAGAGTCTAAAGCACCTATAACCTACCATCTGGCATCGTTTTGTGTTATCTGCACCTTTTGTGACGGTCTGCTTTATTTGTGATTTTGAGGTTTCTATTTTTGTGCTTCTCTCTATCTAATGCTTAAGATGCGGGATGGCTATTCAACTGAGCCCCATTAATCCATAGAAAATAACACCCGCAGCAGGAGATATATCGCATCTCCATTCTGCGGGTGTTATCGTATATCTTGCTTATAGCTAGTAGCTGCGGCTGTCCTGTACATGAATATAGTTAACGCCTTGTGCGGTCAGTTTAGAGCCGCTCGTATTCGCAACGCGGACTGCTTTTTTCCCTTTGCCGCTGAGGGAGAAACTGATATTATTGGCCAGCTTATTCTCCACAATCTGTTCCAGTGCACTATGATATCCCCCGATTGTTATACCCTCCAGGTTCTCCAGCACCGGTTCTTTGCCCTCTTCAATCGTCTTGAGAATTTGATAGATCAACGACTTGCTTCCGTCCATCTTCCATTCGCCTCCCGGGTCTATTGTTAGCGTTTACATTCCTTTCAGCTGCGTACACAAAGTGAATACTTTTGTATATGTATGTCTTATTCGACAATGTATACCCATTACCTCTTATTGGAAAAGTGTAAAAGGTTGTTCAATAGTATGTTTCGTCCATATGTTTCCCGTACAGGCTTGACGTTCCGACAAGTCTGAATTCCCCATTTACTTTGGCATACGTATAGTTCACATCAGGCTCATCTTTGAACAGTACATCTGCATCATAGTCGCCCGATTTGAAGCTGTAGCCTCCCCGGATTTCCTGAATATTTGCAACCGGGTACGATCTTGTATTAACCAGATATTCTTTCACTTCACTAGCGATCTGACTTTTCTTATGAGGTAATCCGGTAAGCGAGAAATATATCCCCCCGGCCAATATAGTCATTACCACTAACACAATAATTGAAATCCGGTTTTTAAACCTCAAAGGATAGCCTCCGTTACAAATTAGATTTTTAAAATGGAATAGAATAACATATTTTTACATCCGACTCTATTTTAGCATAATAACATCAAAAAAAGCACCGGTTAAGGTGCTTCTCTCATTACAACATGCTTAAGCGTTCTGCCGGTAAACCGGTGCACCCAGGGGAGAACTGCCCGCTCCGCCGTCTACAGCGATATCGGCACCTTGGATATAAGAGGAATCATCCGAGGCAAGGAACAGCGCCACCTTGGCAATCTCTTCCGGGTCACCCGCACGGCCCAGCGGAATGGAAAGCGACATGCCTGCTTCCACCTGGCTCCAGTTATCCATCGCGGATTGTCCCCAGATGGGTGTGCGCGTCACGCCAGGGGCAATGTTGTTAACCCGGATGCCCAGCGGGGAGAGCTCCGAAGCCAGCACTTTGGTCATGCTGCTGACCGCCCCTTTGCTGGCGGCGTATGCGGAGTTGCCGGGTCTGCCAGCCTTTGCCAGCACGGAGCCGGTCAGAATAACTGATGCCCCGGCCTTCAGATGAGGCAATGCGGCCTGAACGGTGAAGAATACACCGGTCACATTAATCTTGAGCACTTCCTCAAAAGTCGCCAAGTCTGTGCTGCCGAGTGGTGTTGAAGCCGCTATGCCTGCATTGGCATAGACAACATCCAGTCTGCCGAAAGCCTCCATGGCTGCATTCACAGCCGTCACAGCGCTCTGCGGATCTGTCGCATCGGCTTGAACCGCAATGGCATGCTCCGCGCCCAGTTCTTCTACCGCCGCCTGCAAAGATACCGGATTGCGGCCGGTAATAACGACTCTGGCACCTTCAGCAACAAACAATTTGGCGGCAGACAACCCGATTCCGCTATTCCCTCCTGTAATCAAGGCAACCTTACCCTCAAGCTTTCCCATCGTGAACACTCCTTAAGTTATAAGTTTATTTGTTGTTACTGTGTAATCAAGCTTCTGACTGTTATTGAGACCGAACGTTCTACTATTATCAAAAAAAATTTATCCGCCTCACATTTGCAATCTTAGCATATTGAGAACGAACGGTAAAGTATTATTTTAAACAGTCGTTCTCAATAATGCCCCTCAGTTAACTCTCTCCATGAATTTGCTTGGTCACCGAGACCTCCAGCTTCTCAATAAAGCGCAAAGCCTGATTGCTGCCGGGCTCAAGCTCCAGCAGTTTACGGGCTATTCTTAGTGCCGTCTCGTAGTCTTTCAGTTTTGCATGGCAATAGATGATGCAGTTCATGCACTCCGTTTCATCCGGCTGGATTTTGGCCGCCAGCCCGAATGCATCCAGCGCCGCCTTAAATTCACGCATTTCCAGAAGAACAAGACCTTTATTACGCACAGCATCATAACAGGACAGATCCAGTTCAAAGGCTCTCTCAAATTCCTTGAGGGCTGACTTGGAATCAGACATCCTAACGTAACACATTCCCAGGTTCAGATGCGTTTCAGACTGCGCTTCATTGAGCTTCAAGGATTGCTCATAACATTGCTGCGCCTGTACATAGTCCTCAACCTCATAATAATAGGTTCCCATATAATATAGAGCATCTTCACTGGCCGGATTCATTCTCAGAGCTGTCTCATAATAACGGAACGCTTTGTCCAGCTCCCCCAGTCTGAAATACACCCGGCCGAGATTAAACACTGGTCTTTCCCACTCCTCCGTGAACAGTGCAAGCGCGCGAACGAAATCCCCGCTGATATACGCTTCTTCACCCTGATCGTAAAAACTATCCACTTCCATCCCCTCCCTTTTATCCAGCTCCTCTATATAGACAGCCATGCAAAAAGGAACAGATATCCCGCGATCCACAGCAGCGCAGCAATAATAATTAAAGCCCCTAAGTACCCCACCCAGCTGGCCGGTTTCCAGTTAAATTTAAAAATACAAAGCGAGACAACAATCAGAGCCGCCGATGGAACTCCAACAATTTGCAGCACTACCGTACTGATGATATCCATGATCCACCCCTGGGTAAGCCAATGATTCGTCAGCATGAAAAAGAACACGATTGATGCGATATTCAGCACAACCGCGCCGATCCACAGTATTTTAACGGCTTTAACCATGCTCCACCTCCCACCTCTATCTCATTACCCGGCATACTGGTAAATTTTTCACAGCACCAGATATTCTGCAAATTGGATTGAAACAGGGTATCTGCTATTCACCACCGTAACTACACTTGCCCACACTTTAACTGTACTTTCTACAACTAAAAGTGATTTTTAATCACCCTTGAGAACTTTAATTGCAGTTCGTACACTTAAAAAATCCACTTTTGCCATAAAGGTACACTTTCCTTAATTTTAGTTGTACAGAATACACTTCGCCCGGTAAATCGGGTTTTTCTTCGTCTTTTAATTGCAGGAAATACAGTTATCCATTGACGCTGAACGGATGCCGAACGAAACGCTTTACAAACTCCGTACGCAGGCTTCCGCGTTATATGTCATGTACCTTTTTCAGTTCAATCAATATATATCTATGGTGTACAAAAAAAACGGGCCGCCCCTCGCCAGGACGGCACCCGTTTCTTCATTCATTAAAAACCTTACCGCCCCGTAGTCTCAAAAGAAAACTTGGACGTCCAGGTGGCACCTGCATCCTTCGTCACATAAAGTGTCGAGCTGTTCAGGTCTCTCACCGCAAGCCAACCTTGATTATGGTCGGTGAAGGAGATCGTCCCTTCGTAGCCGGGAACCGTCATCTGATTACTCCAGGCCTGCCCGTTATTCTTGGTGAGCCCGATCCCCACTTGTTCCGCTGCGGGCTGGAATCCCACCAGGAAGGCGGTTGTTTTGCCGATCACCACCAGATTGCCGGGGCTGCCTGAAGCCGGCCCCTTCTTCACCTTGGCTGCACCGCTTCCCGGAGCCGGACCGCCTCCAGCCGTCTCTTGGGCAATCACCCGCGTCCAGCTGCCGCCGGAGTTAGCGCTGCCGTAGAGCGAATACGAAGTCTGCGACATTCCATAACCGCCGTACAGTACGGCATACACCTGACTGCCGTTCGCATAGATTTGTCCGTATGAGGGTTCAGCGTAAGAAGATTTCAGCATCAGCTTCCAGTTCGTTCCGCCGTCTGCCGTCCGCATCACCTGGTACCCGCTGCCCGGTACAACGACCACGGCCCATCCGCTGCTCAGGCTGGTGAAATAAGCTCCGCGTGTATTCGCTGGTGTCTTAATCAGGCTCCAGCTCTCTCCGCCGTCATTCGTATAATAGGTGGACGCACGGTTGTAGCCGAATCCCTTGCTGCTGTCGAGGAACTCTACCCTTTCAAAGGTCACGGCCTTATTCGACAGCCTTTTCCAGGTAGAGCCTCCATCCGTGGTCCGGATCAGATATTTAGCCTGACCGTCATTGACCGCGGCAAGTGCCCAGCCATGGATATTATCAGGGAAGTCGATCTGCTGAAAGCTCCACTGCCCTTCATAAATCTTCTGGAAATGGCAGCCTCCGTCCGAGGTTCCAATCAGGAATCCGTTCCCGGCTGCCCGCCCCGTATCTGCACTCAGAAACTCTACATCAGAGAAGCTAAGCGGGATCGCATCTGCTCCGCTATGTGCTGCCTGCAACTCCTGAAGCAGCCCATGATCTCCCGTGCTGCAGGACGGAGCCGGGGTTGGTGCCGGCGCCGCCGCCTGCACCGGAGAAGCCGAGGTCCCCCAGCCTAGAGTAAGGAGACTAGCGGTAAGGAGAGTTAATGTGATCTGCTGCAATCTGGTTGTCCAATTCATTGGTGACACCTCCTAGAATATATATACCCTGTATGCGGACTGCTACTCTGCGCTGTGTAATTGCTTTTCCGGCACAATCCACAAGAGCATTCAAGATGAGATTATCGCTTGTTCGAGAAATCAACCTGTCAGCCTAACCTCGGAGGGTTGCGGGTCTATATTCACTTATGAGTATATTAAGAGTAAAACTCCTGCAATTCAATGTATATTATAAATGGTACAAAACTGTAACCAATTGAACTGTTACATTATTGCTCTGTGGTTTAAATAATAAGTACAGAAGCTTACTAACATACAGTTACTAAGAGCAACTAAGGGAAGTGAACGAGTATGATAAAAAAGGACATTCAACATGCGCTCCTCTCCAATCTGTGGCAACGCGTTCACTTGATCAGCGGAGAAACTTACACCGGAGTATGTAAAATAGATCACTCAACAGATGCACTACACATTGCAACGAACAAAGGCAGCTTCACTGTCCCTTACTGGACAATCAAGCGTTTCGTTTAAGGCCTAGTTTCCGCGAACTGTCACCAAAATAAAGTATCTACCTCTGTTTCCTTCGCCGGACTCACTTTTGGCGGAATGAAGCAGGGGTATTTCTGCTTCTTATTCCTGCGCCGGACCCACTTTGGAGCCGAATTAGATGCCCACGTTCCCTCTGTACGCGGAATTCTGACGGTTGGGCGGCTTCAGATCCGGTATTGTTGTACTTTTTGCAGGATTTCTGGCGGTCGAGCGCTTCAAATCCGGTATTGTTGCACTTTTTGCAGGATTTCTGGCGGTTGGGCAGCTTGAAGCCCTGTATTGTTGTATTTTCTGCAAGATTACTGCGTACCGGCAGTTTTGAGTCCGGTATTGTTGTATTTTCTGCAAGATTCCTGGCGGTGACCTATACTCCCCTCCTTCCCGCGTCATTCCCGCCTAACTCCCGCGCCGGCGTGTCCTGCTCCCGGCCAGCCCGCTGTCACTCCCCTACAGGGGGAGTAGTTCCAAATACAACAAGACCCCATCCTCCACATGCGTGGATAACGAGGTCTTGTTGTCGTCAAAGTCAAATCACCGGATTCGGCACAAAGCTGCCTCCGCGGCAATGCTTTAAATAATTCAGGGCATGTACCTGGCCGGTCATCTCCAGCTCATCGCGGTAAACCGGATCATGCCAGCCTTCGATGTCGATTGTGCCCTTATAGCCGCCCTGGCGGAGAATGGTGATAATATCCGTCCAGTTGGTATCGCCGAAGCCGGGCGTGCGGTCCCATACATAAGGCTTGGGACCATGAATCCCGTATTCCTTGATAATGTCCCAGGCGATAGTGACATCCTTACCGTGCACATGGAAAATCTTATCCACCCATTTGCGCAGCTGCGGGACCGGGTCAATCAGCGCAGTCAACTGGTGGGCAGGCTCCCACTCCAGCCCGAGATTATCTGCCGGAACGCTATTGAACATCTTCTCCCAAGCTGTAGGGTTATGCGCGATATTCCAGTCGCCCTTCTGCCAGTCCCCGCCCATCGCACAGTTCTCAAAAGCAATCCGCAGACCCTTGTCCGCGGCCCGCTTCGACAATCCTCCGAATACTTCGGCGAATCTCGGCAGGGACTCGTCAATTGAAGAGCCGGGCAGCCGCCCGGTGAAGCCGCCGACAATGTCCGTGCCGAACAAGTGGGCATGTTCAATCAACTGCTCCCAGCCGGCAAGGGTATCTCCACTCTCGGGGTTGCCGCCAAGCGGATTACCATAGATCCCGACAGCAGAGATCACGAAGTGATGCTCAGCCGCCAGCTCCCGAATCCGGGCGGCTGTCTCCACCAGATCGGTATCGCCAATCGTCTGCCAGAAATTCAATTGGAAGGATTCGAAGCCATGCTTCACAATCTGCGGAATGACCTGGACGGCTTCACCGCCCCGGACCAAAGTGCCTATTCTCAAAGATTCTTGCATCCTGGATATCAACTCCAATACGTTTATAGTCAGCGCCCTGCTGTTATCGGCTCTTGATCATTTTGCAGGAGCCCCGTTTGAGCAAGACCGCATCATAGACAATATGCTGATGGTTTGTGCGATTCGAAATAAGATCAAACAATACCCCTACACTGGATAGAGCCATTTCCGTACCCGGCTGGCTGATCGTATCCAGCGCAGGATGATAATATTCTGCCATCTCAATGCCGTCAAAGCCGATAATCGAAATATCATCAGGGATGGACAAGCCGGCGGTAAGCACAGCCTTGGCCGCACCGATGGCAATGGTATCGGAAGCAGCAAATATTGCGGTCACCGCTCTGTCCCGGTTAAGCAGTCTGCGTGCAGCGTTGAAGCCCGAGCTCGGACTGTATTCACAATCCTCTACAAGCCCGGCATTGTAAGGCAGATTATTTTCTTCTAATGCAAGCTTATATCCCATAAGCCGCCGGCTGCCCGTAGTTTCATCCAATAAAGGTGATTTGGCCAGGAAGCCAATGTTCTTGTGTCCAAGTGAGATTAAATAACTGGTCGCCTTGTAGGCCTCTTTCGATTCATTGATGGTTACGCTGGAGAATATGGCCGGGTCCACTTCCTGGGATGTAGTGATCGTCGTCAGTACAAACGGAACCGTCAGCTGCTTGAACTTCTCTTCGGAATGATTATACGTACCGCCCATGAAAATAATCCCGCTTAAGTTCTTCTCCTTCACCAATTGAATCGCCGCATTGATCTCATCAGTCCCATCCTCTACCTGATGGATGAGAAACGGATAGCCGCGCAGATTGACCTGCCGTTCAATTTCCTTGATCATGATGGCGAAGAACGGATTGGTAATCCCCTTGACCATGAGTGCAATGTTCTTGGATTGCGTGGTTTTTAAATTCCGTGCGTTGGAATTCGGAATATAATTGTATTCCTTCACGACACTCAGAACCTTCTCGCGGGTCGCATCACTCACCAGTCCCTTATTGTTGATAACCCTGGATACAGTCGAGATGCCGACTCCGGATATCCGCGCGATATCCTTAATATTAACGTCCACACTACTCCCCCATTTATAGGTAAGGGAGCTATAGACTATAGCTCCCCTCTAACCTATTTCATTCTTTAGTTAACAGGTGTAAATTCTGCCAATTGTTTCTCTACTTCGGCAATGACCTTGTCAACTCCTGCTTTTGTCAGCTGATCGCGGTATTCTGCTACAGCTGCCTTTGGATCTTTGCTTGTTTTACCCAGCATGAGCTGAATACCGAGCTGTGCATTGACGTTCGAGATCGAAGCAATTTCAGTTGTTACATTCGAAGGATCGAAGCTGAAGCCGTTGTACGGATCATCGATTGCTTCTTTATCCCATGCAGCAAACAGGTCTTTACGGATCGGGTTCTCAGTATCACTCGGAATCACGAATTTGTCGTTTCTGAGGGACCAGGCTGAGAAGCCTCCACCATCTGTTTTTTCATTGAAGCCTTCCGGCTGCTTCTTCACGCCATTTTCAATGACGTAGTGCTTGCCTTCGATACCGTATTGCATCAGGTTGTAGTAGCTTTCATCGGTCATGAATTTCTCAATTACCATCAGAGAGCGCTCCGGATTGGAGGAATTCGCGCTGATTACTGTCGAGTTGTCTACACCCATTTTACGCTTGATTTTCTTATTCGCTTCAGCAAAAGTATAGAAGCTTGTAGGAGAGTCAGGCAGTGCCTTGATATCTCCGCCGTACTGCCCGATCCAGTCCTGGGCATGAGTCAGATAACCCGCAGAGTTCGCTGCTCTGAAGTTGTCCTTGCTGCCGAGGGAAGCGGACAGAACGTCTTTGCCCCAATAGCCCTTGTCGCCCCACTCACGCATTTTCACAGCCCAATCCTCGAATTCCTGGGTGAAGGCTGGATGGAATACGGTCTTGTAATCCTCCGGGCTCTTGGTGACCAGATTCAATTCATTCAGCGAGATACCAGGTGCGTTCAGCCACATGTCTGTAGTATCTACTAGCATTCTGTACATGTTCTGTGCATCCTCAGCCTTACCGTTAATTGGCGGGAAGGATTCGTTGGCAACCACATTATCCATGTATTTAACCATATCATCGATTGTCTTAATTTCGGTCATGCCGTATTTCTTCAGCAGATCCGTACGGTATGCATAACCGGCAGGCGTGTATTCACTGAACAGACTCGGTACGCCGTAGATTTTGCCATTGACCTTGGTGTTCTGCCATGACGCTTCAGGAATCTCCGCCTTCAGCTTAGGCGCCACCTTGTCCAGCATGTCGGTAATGTCAGTCAGCGCCCCTTCAGTAGCCAGGGTGTAGTAAGACACAGCGGCACCCGGAGAAGCATGCGACAGATCGAACGATTCGCCGGAAGCGAACAACAGCGGATACTTGGTAGCTACGTCCGGCCAGTCAATATACTTGATTTCAAGTGTAGTATTCAGATCAGCCTTAAGCTTCTTATTGATCTCAGCCAGAATTTCTTTATTGGTAACTCCTTCACTGCCCCACAGGTAGTACACCAGCTTTGCTTCCTTAGAGGTGTCTACTCCTCCAGCATTGGTGGAAGTGGATGGAGTGTTCGACGAACCTGAATTATTTCCATTTGCATTATTGCTTGACGAACAAGCGGATAGCACTCCAGTAAGCATGAGGACAGCAGCTAGAGAAGAAGCAATCTTTTTACCTTTCATTCGGTAAGCCTCCCTTTTCTTTTCTATATTATGGATTTTGCATCTATAACAAACACCCTTCGATTGAAGAAGGCGTCCATTAACCTTTAACAGCACCGACGGTAAGACCGGTTACGAAGTAACGCTGAATGAATGGATACAGGAGAATGATCGGGCCTGTGGCCAGTACGGCTGTAGCCATTTTAATTGATTGGGTAGGCAGATCGGCTGTATTAATGACCGCTCCCGAGTTGATGAGACTGCCCATATTCGCCTGGTTGATCATGCGCTGCAGGAAGTACTGGAGCGGGAACTTGGTCGGAGAGTCCATGTACAGCATCCCGTTGTACCACTCATTCCAGAAGCCCAGCGCCGAGAACAGCCCGATAGTCGCCAGTGAAGGAACCGCCAGCGGCATGAAGATCCGCCAGTAGATGCGGAAATCGCCAGCGCCGTCAATCGTGGCTGATTCATACAGGGAATCCGGGATCGCCTTCATGAAGTTACGCATCAGGAAGATCGACCACGCCCCTACCACAGCCGGCAGAATCATGGCGAACAGGTTGTCTTTCATATGCAGATGCTTGACCATCAGAATATAAGTCGGAATCAATCCTCCGCTGAACAAGGTTGTGAAATAGATCAGGAAGGAGAAGAAGTTACGGTATTTGAAATCCTTGCGGTTCAGGACAAATCCGGCCATGGACATCATGAACAGCCCGAGCACCGTACCTACGACTGTGATAAAAATCGTAACCTGATAAGCATCCACCAGCTTGGAGGAGTTACTGAGCAACAATTCGTAGGCCTTGAAGGAAACTTCATTCGGAATCAGCTTATATCCCTCGCGGACAATCTCCTGCTCATTCATGAAGGAGGAAGAGATCATCAGCGCAAAAGGAAACACACAGAACAGTGCAAAGATCGTGATGCAGATGTAACTGATCACTTTTATGAAAACACTGCCGGAATCCTGTTTGATTTTAATAGATGTACTTGCCATTTTCATCACCCCTGTTTCGTGTCTTGTCTTAGAACAACGCGCTGTCCGGTTCAACCTTGCGTACAATAAAGTTAACCACAAGCACCAGGACCAGGCCGAATAAGGATTGGTAGAATCCTACTGCAGCACCCATCGAGAAGTTAAATTGTCCCACCAGGGAGCGGAAGACATACGTATCTATGATATCCGTCTGCGGATACAGCACGGAGTTTGTGCCAATGAGATTGTAGAACAGGTCGAAGGAGCCTTTGAGAATCCCGCCCATACCGAACAGCAGGAGCAGTATAAAGGTCGGCTTCAGAATAGGCAGGGTCATGTAGCGGATCCGCTGCCAGGTAGTAGCACCATCCATGTAGGCAGCCTCGTACAGATCATGGTTAATCCCTGTGATCGCAGCCAGATAGACAATCATACCGTAGCCGGTACCCGCCCAGATCTTGAAGGCCACAATAATGTATTTCCAGATGCCCGGATCGTTATAGAACTCATAACGGTCCAGCCCTGCCCCCGAGATCATCGTATTGATGAATCCGGAGTTGAAGTTGAATAGATTGTAAGCAAACACACCAACGATAACCATTGAAATGAAGTTTGGCAGGAGAATAACGGACTGGGAGATCTTCTTGAACCATTTCCCGGTTATCTCCGACAACATGATGGCAAACACAATCTGAATAATATTACCTAAAGCAAGGAATACCAGATTGTAGAGCAGCGTATTCTTGGTGATATTCCAGAGCTCTCCGGTCTGCACCAGGAATTCAAAGTTCTTCAGACCGATGAAATCACTGCCAAAGATACCTTTGTTGAGCTTGTAATCCACGAATGCAACATAAGCGCCGGGCATTACCGCATAATGAAAGACCGCGAAATACACAATGACAGGCAGCAGCATGAGATACAGCACTTTGTTCTTAAACAGTTCCCGGACGATATTTCCGCCCGCATGTACAAATCTTGCCAATGAGCCCACCTCCAAATTGAACGATGCATTCTTACAACATGCATATCTTTGTTTCACTTCTTGTCCTGCAGCCGGAATAACAACTGCGTGCATACCTTTAATATTTAACCGTATTGGACAGTATAGAAACGTTTCCATTATTTCTTTGTGTTTCCCCTTGCTCAGAGCATACTCCCAAGTTGTATACGCTGTCAAACATTTTTTATTTTCGAATTACAAGTAAAAAAATTACATTCCGCGTTACAAAAACGATAATCTGGTCGTTTTTTCGCAGATAATTGACTTTTTTTCGTCTTCAGACTAATATCGAGATGTATCACTTATGGAAACGTTTCTATTTATTCTTTACACGGACATGTCACCTTGTTCTTGTGACATCTGATGATGAATTCCCCCTAACCTAATTCATGTCCCAATCACGTACTGGAAAGAGAGGGTTATTATGATTTTCAAACAACAATCAAACATGATTACCTTAACCCGGGATGACCTTAGTTATACGTTCCTGCCAACAGGAGACATCTTCGAGTTCACCCATGAGTCTACTCTCATTAATCAGTTCCAAGGCAATCCTGTAGATGGTTCAGCTAATAATATCTATCTGCGCGTGCATACGGAGCAAGGAATCAGCAGCTATCCTTTACTCGGAATCCGCTCGGGCTCCAAGCTGTCCCATAGTCAAGACCAACTGATTTTTGAAGGTTCTATAGAAGCAATCAGCTACCGTGTGACCTTCGCGCCTGCCCGGGACGGAATCTGGTTCTGGCATATTCAGCTCTCCGGCAGCGGTGAGACCGTGGATGTGGTTTATGGACAGGATATCGGTGTCGCAGGCAAAGGCGGCGTTCTGGCCAATGAGCTGTACATGAGCCAATACCTGGATCACAGCATCTGGGAAGGCAAGAACGGCTATGCCGTATGCTCGCGCCAGAACCAGCCGCAGGGCATTGCTTTCCCTTATCTCCAGCAGGGTGCAGTGGGTACGCGCGCAGTAGGCTATTCTACTGACGGTATGCAGTTCTTCGGCGTGTCTTACAAAGGCAGTTATGTACCTGAGGTGCTTAGCGGCAATCTGCAGAACAGCAACTATCAATACGAGCTGGCCTATACCGCGCTGCAGACAGAGCTTATGACGCTGTCCGCTGCCGCCGAATTCGCCTTCTACGGACTCTTCCGCCCTACTCATCCGGCTGCTGTTACAGAGCTTGAGTTCCAGGCCGAGCTGCAGGCAGCTTACGATGAAATCGACTGGAGCGCGGGTGAGGCTGTGCCGAGCAGAGATGTGCCTGTGCTAAGTACTGATATTGGCACACCTTATGTCTCTGCACAGTGGACCCAGGCTGAGATTGATGCGGCTTACCCTAACCGGAAGCTTGAAGAAATAGAGAACGGGGAACTGCTCTCCTTCTTCACTGAGGAGCATGTCCACGTAGTCCTGCAGCCCAAGGAACTGCTGGTTGAACGTCCGCACGGCCATATCATCACTACGCTGCTCGATAAAAGCCAAGTCGATAACAACCTAATTTCTTCCACTAACTATATGTACGGGATCTTCAACGGCCAGACGGTTGTCGGCAATACCTCTTTCCATAAACTGCTCTCCACACCACGCGGCCTGCTGAATATTCAGAGGAACAGCGGACAGCGGATCTATGTCCGCCTGGATGGGGTCTACCGGATTCTTACGCTCCCGGCAGCTTACGAAATGGGCGTTAACTTTGCCAGATGGCATTACCAGATTGAGGATGATCTGCTCACGGTTACCGTCTTTGCCGCAGCAGGCCAGCCGGATGTTGCCCTGCAGGTTCAGTCGAAGCTCGGCAAATCCTATGATTATCTGATCACGAACCAGCTTGTTATGGGTGAGCATGAATTCCAGCATCCGGTAAGAGTTGAAGCCAAGGACGGAATTCTGCAGGTTCTTCCTGACGAAGCGTCCGTGCAGCAGCTTCCTTATCCCGGTCTGCATTTCGATATCCAGCTTCCGGGAACCGCCTATACGTACAGCGATGACCGGATGTTCTATACGGACAGACAGCCGCGCAACGGAACGCTGCTGACGATTTCCGTCACGCAGTCGGCAAGCTTCCAGCTTGTAATCCAAGGCCGGCTCACACAGGCCGACAGTCTTCCCCTGGTCTCTCCTTACACTCCGGAAACCGAGGAAGCGCTGTTTAAAGGCTTCTATGAGACATTTACTTCGGGCTTCCACCTCCAGCTTGAAGGAGAAGAGCAGTCACGGATTGATATTCTGAACGAAACTGTATGGTGGTACACCCATAATGCGATGACCCATTTCATTATGCCGCATGGCCTTGAACAGCCGGGCGGAGCCGCATGGGGTACACGCGATGTATGCCAGGGACCGATGGAGTATTTCCTGATGACCCAGCATTATGAGCTGGCCAGAAATGTACTGCTGAAGATCTACTCCCACCAGCTGTGGGAGAGCAAGGAATGGCCGCAATGGTTCATGTTCGACCAGCATCCGGTACAAGCCCATGAATGGCATGGCGATGTCGTACTCTGGCCGCTGAAATGCATCAGCGATTATATTATGGCTACAGGGGACTACACGATCCTTCAGGAACAGGTAGCTTACCACCATCTGGCAGATGCCCTGCCAAGCCAGCAGACCGAAACTGTACTTGAGCATGTCAAAGCTGCTGTAAAGACGATCCGCGAACGCTTCGTACCGGGCACTTCCCTGATCAATTATGCCGGCGGCGACTGGGATGATACGCTGCAGCCTGCTGATGAAGCCTTGAAGACCAAGCTCGTGAGTGCCTGGACTGTCGCTTTGGCCTTCCAGGTCATCCGCAACCTGTCGCAGGTCACTACAGCCGATGCCGAATTCTCCGCCAGCCTTGCTGTAATGGCCGAAGAGATGAAGGAATCCTTCCGGACGCTGCTGATCAAGGATGGCGTAATCGCCGGCTTCGCCTACTTCCAGGAAGACGGAAGCATTGATTATATGCTTCATCCGCTGGATCAGCAGACGGGTATTAAGTACCGGTTACTGCCGATGACACGCAGTATCATCGCTGAACTGGTCACCCCTGAACAAGCGGTCGCCAATTTCCGCCTGATTGACGAGTATCTGAATCACCCGGATGGCGTACGTCTGATGGATCGTCCCGCCCGCTATGAAGGCGGCGTAAGTACGATCTTCCGCCGTGCCGAGCAAGCCGCCAGTGTCGGCCGCGAGATCAGCCTGCAGTATGTGCATGCCCATATCCGCTATCTCGAAGCCTCCGCCAAGCTTGGCGAAGCTGACCGCGCCTGGGAAGGCCTGTTCCAGATCAACCCGATCAACATCCGGCAGAGCGTCCCTAATGCCCAGCTGCGCCAGAGCAATATGTACTTCAGCAGCTCGGACGGGAATTTCCCTGACCGTTACAGCTATCAGCAGAACTTCGATCAGCTGCGCGACGGCAGTGTAGAAGTCAAAGGCGGCTGGCGCCTGTATTCCAGCGGTCCCGGAATCTATCTCAACCAGCTCATCTCAGCAATCCTGGGTATCCGCTTCAGCGAAGAAGAGCTGATCATTGATCCGGTACTGCCGGCCATTCTTGACGGACTGCGCTTCACTTATGAGTGCTTCGGCCGTCCGTTAACCTTTGTTTATCACATCGGCTCAGGCCCGGCTCGTACTCCGGAGCTGCATGCAGCGGGAGTTGCGGTTACCGGCCAGGTCCTGTCCAATCCGTACCGCCCGGGTGCCGTAAGCATTGCCAAGAACAACCTGCTTACACTGCCCGGTGATGAACTGCATATCTATTTGGCACAATAATATATACAGACGATAACATTCAGTACGCTTAACGAAGGAGTTCGCCATGACTAAACCGTTTATCCAAGATCTCGTGAACGATATGACACTAGACGAAAAGCTGGCCCAGCTAACCCAGCTCGGTCCTTACTATTGGGGTCTGGATGATACCGTGGATTTAACGGGTCCATTCAAAGAATTGAACATCAAGCCGCAGGTGATGGAGAACATCGGAAGCGTTCTGAACGGCATTGGCGCACGGAATGTCATTGAGCTGCAGACCCGGCATCTGGAATCCAGCCGCCAGAAGATTCCCCTGCTCTTCATGGCGGATGTCATTCACGGCTACCGGACCATCCTGCCGATACCGCTGGCGATGGGCAGCAGCTTCGACCTTGAAGCCATCGAACGCTTCGCTGAAATCGCAGCCAGAGAGAGCGCCGCTGCCGGTATTCATGTCACCTTCTCCCCCATGACTGACCTCGTGCGCGATCCGCGCTGGGGCCGGGTGATGGAGACCTCCGGTGAGGACCCTTACCTGAACGCCCGCGTGACCGAGAGCATGGTCCGGGGCTATCAGGGGACAGACCTGAAGGAGCCGGGGCGGATCGCAGCCTGCGTGAAGCATTTCGCCGGCTACGGCGCACCTGAAGGCGGCCGTGAATACAACACGGTGGATATGTCCACCGGTGTACTCCGCGAATTCTATCTGCCGGCTTATAAAGCTGCAGTAGATGCCGGTGTCGCCATGGTCATGGCCGCGTTCAATACCATTGACCGTATTCCGGCCAGCGGCAACAGCAAGCTGCTCCGCGGAATTCTGCGGGAGGAATGGGGTTTTGACGGCGTCACTATCGCCGACTTCAACTCTGTCAATGAGCTAGTGCCCCATGGCGCTGCGCAGGATGGCCGCGAAGCTGCCCACAAAAGCCTTGCCGCAGGCCTGGATATCGAGATGATGTCCACCCACTATCTGAACCACGGGGCCGCGCTGGTCGAAGAAGGGCTGCTCGATATCAGCCTGATCGACGAAGCGGTCACCCGGGTACTGGAGCTGAAGGATGCCCTCGGGTTGTTCGACAACCCGTTCAAGGATGCCGATCCGGTGGCAGACGAAGCGGATAAGCCCAGCGCTGAGCACCTGCAAGCTGCACGGGAACTCGGTGCAAGCTCGGTGGTACTGCTGAAGAACGACAATGAAGTGCTGCCGCTGAAGCGGGGAATGAAGATCGGTCTGGCCGGTCCATTCGCCACCTCTATTCATGTACTGGGCGGCTGGGCAGGTGCTGAGAAAGATCCGGCCGTATCGCTCTACACCGGCATCACCGGCAAAATTCCGGCAGCAGATATTGTTACCGCAATGACCGGCGAGCTGGGAAGCATGCTGGAGGGTGTCTTCGATGTGGAGGACCACGCTGAGGAAGCCTTCGAACAGCTGAAGGATTGCGATGTGATTCTAGCAGCTGTCGGCGAGAACCAGCATGACACCGGGGAAGGCGGCAGCAAAGCCAGCCTGCGGCTGTCCGCGAATCAGGAGAAGCTGATCCGGCGTCTGAAGGATACCGGCAAGCCTGTCGTCACCATCGTATTCAGCGGCCGTCCGCTGGAGCTTGCGCCAGTGCTTGATGCAAGCGACGCGCTGGTACAGGCCTGGTTCCTGGGCAGTGAGTCGGGGAATTCCATTGCGGATGTGCTGTTCGGCGATTATAATCCGTCCGGACGCCTGTCCATGAGCTTCCCTTACTCTGTGGGACAGATTCCTGTGTATTATAATGCTTATCAGACGGGACGCCCGTATGATCCCCAGTATCCGAATGTGCGTTATGTAACCCGGTATCTGGATATCCCGAATGATCCGCTGTTCTGCTTCGGCTATGGTCTGAGCTACTCCAGCTTTGTTTACAGCAGCTTCAACGTTGAAGCTGCGGCTGATGGCCGGGTGCTCGCCTCCATTGAGGTAGAGAACACTTCGGAGGTTACCGGCAAGGAGACCGTCCAGCTCTATATCCGCGATGTTACGGCAAGTGTGGTCCGTCCGGTGAAGGAACTGAAGGGCTTCAAGCAGGTTACCCTCGCCGCGCATGAGAAGCAGGTTGTAACCTTCGAGATCACCCGCGAGATGCTGATGTTCTACGGCCAGGACGATGAGCTTGTGTTCGAGCCCGGAGACTTCGATATAATGATCGGCCGGAACTCCGGAGATCACGCTATGCAGCGGATCTGGATCGGCTGAGATGCTGATTTGGGCTGCATTTAGTTAGCTGCACCTGGCTTCAGGCGGGTGCAGCACTGCGTCAGACAGGTGAGCACTGCGTCAGACAGCTGAGCACTGCGTCAGACAGGTGTCTATAACCAGCTAGCTGTACACCAGAAAGCCGCCTATAGCTGGCGGCACACCAGAAAGCGCCAATCTTCCTCACCTTAGGGTGTAAGAGGATTGGCGCTTTTTTGAATTTTCTATGCAGCTTCTGTAAGTTATGCTCCTGTATGTTATGACCCTGTCAGCAGTTCTATATCCAGCCGGGCAAAGGTATCCTTCCATTCTCTTGAGCAGCCGCTGTCGGTCAGAACCATGGAGATATGCTCCATCGGGGCAATCTGCGCAAAGGTAGTGACTCCGAATTTCGAATGGTCGGCGACCAGAATCGATTCTTCGGCCCGTTCCATCATTTTGCGGGAGATGAGTGCTTCTTCAAGATGATAATCGGTAATTCCTTCTGAGAGCGACAGACCTCCGGCAGAGATAAAAGCCTTGTTCACCTTGAACTGGCCCAGCAGCTCATGAGCGGTGATGCCTACAGCCGCCTGATAAGCGGCATTCACCTCACCCCCGGCAAAAATAATCTTCCCCTGAAACTGTTCCAGCGCACAGTTCAGGACCGGAACCGAGTTGGTAATGACCGTCACGTGGGCGCGGTCTGTAAGCTGCCGCATAATCTCAAGTGTGGTCGTCCCGTTATCGAGGATTACTGTCTCGCCATCCTGAATAAGCGAAGCCGCGAGCCTGCCAATAGCCTGCTTGTCCGTCAGATTCATCTGGGAACGCTTCATGAAGGTGGGTTCATTATTCCCGGAACGAATCCGTACGGCTCCCCCATATACCTTGCGCAGACGCCCTTCCTTTTCCAGACGGTCGAGATCACGCCGGATCGTCTCTGTGGTTACAGCGAACCGCTCAGCCAAAAAATGCACCTGCACTTTCCCATCCAGATCCAGCTGGGAGAGGATGGTCTGCCTGCGTTCTTCATAGGTCAGGGACATGTATGATTCCTCCAGTTATAGTGAATTCGCGTTCGCGAATGCTAATTACCTTATCCGATTTAGGTTATCCATATGTATATGTAATGTTGTTTTGAGTGTATTGTTGTTGATTTCCTCAGTATATGGAGCCGAATCCCACTTGTCAATGCAGCTGCTTTTATCAAAAGATTTCTCTGGTGGACGAGTGTATCTGCTTACGCTTTCGCATAAGAAACTTTAATTCCTTAAGTTTCTTACCCCACCATGTTCCCTTGCACTTAGCGTCATTATCTTCTGTTCACACATATGCCTGCTGTTTGCGTACGTATCGAAGGTGGCGATTCATTGAATAGTTGTATTTCGTACAATTAAAAGTTAGCTAAAGCGTGAATTTATTGCGATAAATGTATTCTGTACAACTAAACATAGCGTGTGGCGATCATTCAGGGAATGGCAGGCTATTTAATTGTATAGAGTGCAGTTAAAATGCTCTGGCGCACCGTATCCGGCAACTTTAGTTGTACAAAATACAGTTAAAGCCTGCGAAGCGAGAAAACGCTCTGCTTCAAGCAGGAGTAAGGTTCCGCACCGGTCGTACTTCCAATTATAGTTCTATTGCATTTTCTGCAGCAGATACCCCCTAATTCCACCAAATAATAGAATCTGTTGCACTCTGTACATTAGAATTTTGTAAAAGAGGTCTTTTGGATTGAAATTAGAGGAATCAGTTGTATGAAATACAGCAGAGTGAGATTTCACGCCGGTTGGAACGAATTCTATTGCAGAAAGTGCAATCTATCCAATTATAGATTGACAGAAACGGATTATCATCCTAAAATCAACATGAAACAACATAATAAAATACAAAACAACACAAAAGCACTTGAACACCTAACGAACTAAATTCATAACTTTATTCAGGCAGAGAGGGGATTTTCACATGAAGCATAAATTATCATTCCGCCAGGATGGAACCTTTACCATCGTACAATTCACCGATCTTCACTGGATGGATGGAAGAGCGGAGGATCAGCGGACGCGGGAGCTTATGGAACGCGTGATGGAAGCGGAGCAGCCGGATCTCGTTATTTTCACAGGTGATCTGATCTATACCGGACCTGTCCCGGAAGGAGAGAAGGCATGCGAGCAGCCCAAGCAGGCGTTCCGGGAGGCTGTGGCCGCTGTAGAGAAGAGCGGTACTCCCTGGGCCTTCGTCTTCGGCAATCATGATACCGAGCAAGGTGTCTCCTATAGTGAGCTGATGGACATTGCACTGGAGCATCCCCACTGCCTGGCTGAAGCAGGTCCGGCAGAGCTGGCCGGTTCTGGTAATTATACGCTTGAGATTGCGGGCACCGGCACCAGGGCGGGCGCCATTCTCTATATGCTGGACACCGGCGCCTACTCCGGGCTTGCGCAGATTCCCGGCTATAACTGGGTCCGGCAGAGCCAGATCCGCTGGCTGACAGAGCAATCAGCCCGGCTGAATCCCCAGGCAGGTGAGGACAAGCTGCCTGCACTGGCATTCTTCCATATCCCGCTCCCGGAATATGCCGAGATGTGGTCCACACAGACCTGCTACGGCCATAAATTCGAGCAGGTCTGTGCTCCGGTGCTTAATTCGGGACTCTTCACAGCTATGGTGGAAATGGGCGATGTGGCAGGTACTTTTTGCGGACATGATCATGTTAACGACTTCACCGGCAGCCTGCATGGCATCCGGCTCAGCTATGGCCGGGCCACCGGCTACAATACATACGGGCGGGAAGGCTTCATGCGGGGAGCGCGTGTCATCCGGCTGACTGAGGGCGATAAGCAGTTCGAGACTTGGCTCCGGCTTGAGGATGGCTCGGCTCTGCTGGAACAACCCTCCCATCCCCCTGTACCTGCCGCTGATTCAGAACACTAATCATGTCTTAAGGGGTTGAAATTTAATGCTGCTGCCAATTCTTTTGGTTCTGGCTTCCGGGATGTGTCACGCGGTGTGGAGCATGTTCACCAAAAGAAGCCGGGACAAAAGCATCTTCCTGTGGTCGATCATGATGATCTCTACTATTCTGCTGTTCCCTATCCTAATATCCGAGCTGTGGACTCACCCGCTTACAGCCGGAGCTTATGCCCTGCTGCTGCTGTCTGTAGCGCTGCAGGCCTTATATTCCTGGCTTTTATCCAGAACCTATGAGATGGGTGACTTATCACAGATATATCCGGTGATGCGGGGGACGAGCACGCTGCTCATCCCGCTGATCGGTGTTCTTTTTCTGGGCGAATCGCTGTCTGTCTATGGATGGGCCGGTATTGCCTTCATGCTCGGCGGATTCGCAGTGCTCAGCGGACTGGGCTCCAGAAGCTCATCCGCATCCCTATCTGCATCCACATCCGCCGCCTCCCGGAAATCCGGATATACGCCGATTCTTATGGCGCTCTGCGTGGGACTCTGCACAACCTGCTATGTATTCGTCGATAAGCTGAACCTCCAGCATATGTCTCCGCTCGCGTTGCTTGAGGTCACCAATATTGGTTTTGTCGCCGGTCTGACTCCGGCAGTCCTGAAATCGCACAAGCTGCTGGAGGAGTGGAAGAGCAACAAGTTCACCATCCTGCTGGGAAGCGTGCTGAATCCGGGCTCGTATCTGCTGTTCCTCTTCGCGCTGCAGCAGGCGCCGCTCGCCCATATCAGCCCGTTGCGGGAGATCGGGACCATATTCGCTACATTCCTGGGCATCCTCCTGCTGAAAGAGCAGCAGGGCCTACGGCGGATTCTGTGCTCAGTAGTCATCTTCGGCGGCATTCTGCTTGTCGGGGTATGGGGGTAAAGCAGGCACCCGCCATTTCCCGGCAGGATAACCCCGAAACATGTCGAATAGAGAACGTATGATGAAGACTAACTTACCGAAGCAAACCATGATCAATACTAAAAGCATATTGAATCTTAAGCACGCTCTGTTGCTGCTGTTATATCTGACCCTCCTGATCAGCATACGTTATCTGTGGTTCAACGCGTATGAGGCGCCTGAGCATCCGGAAGCGAAGCAGGGTGTCCTGGATATGCGGGGCTGGGACTTCGAGAACTCCCGGTCTGTACGGCTGGATGGTGAATGGGAATTCTATCCCGGCCAATTCCTCACCTATGAGAATTTCGCCGGACACCCCCCGGCTGCGCAGCAGGTTGTGCAGGTTCCCGGCGACTGGAGCAGCGGCTTCCCAGAAGAAGGACATTCTTCCTTCGGCTACGGCACTTACAGGCTGCGCATTCTGGTTGACCAGCTGCAGCAGCAGCCGTATGGCTTCTGGATTCAGCGTGTTCAAGCTTCCTCCGGCATTGAGATTAACGGACAGACCGAAGGCAGCTTCGGTCAACCGGCCGTGAGCCGCCAGGACTACAAGCCTAAGGCTGTTTCCTATACAGCGGCCTATAATGCGGCAGGACAGCAGGAGATCACGCTGCTGGTCCGTGCAGCCAATTACGATCACCCGCTCGAAGGAGGGATTGTCCGCTCCATCCGTTTCGGCTCCCAGGCAGCGGTGGATACGGAACGGATGTATTCTATCGGCTTCCAGATGGTCACTTTTGTGATCATGCTGCTGCATGCGATGTATGCAGGCATCCTGTTCTTTTTCAACCGCCGGCAAAAAGCGTTCCTGGTGTTCTGCCTGCTGCTCCTGGCGGTAGGTGCTTCAATAGTGACCGATAATGATACCTTGCTGCTGCTCTGGCTGCCGATCAACTATACCTGGGCGCTGAAGCTCAAAATGCTGGCTTATCCTGCGATCTCCCTGTTCATGCTGCTGCTGACCCGCAGCTTCTCCGCACAGGAGCGCCCGGGCCGCTTGTTCAAAGGTTACCTCCTTGCCCTGTGCCTCTACACCGTCTATGTACTGGTACTGCCTGCGCAGTATGTTGTATATGCAAGGCCTCTCTTCTCAGTGCTCTACCTTCTTCCGATCGCAGGAGTCGTGTACTCCATTGGCCGAATGGTCGCCCGGCAGGAGCAGGACTCCGTATTTCTGCTGTTTGCCGCCGCGGCTATCGGCTCCAGTGTCCTTGGCGGTTCCTTGGAATCGAACAGCAAGGCAAGTATTCTGTATTATCCGGTAGATGTCATCGTGGCCATCATCGGTTTCTCCGCTTACTGGTTCAAGCGGTATTTCCGCAATGCAGAGGAGAACCGGCTGCTTAACCAGCAACTGAAGGAAAGCGATCATCTGAAGGACCAGTTCCTGGCCAATACCGCACATGAACTCAGAACACCGCTGCACGGCATCATCAGCATCGCCCAAACCGTAACAGCGAAGGAGAAATCCCTCCTGGATCATCAAAGCTACCAGGATCTGGAGCTGCTCATTACCATCAGCCGCCGGATGTCCCATATGCTGAATGATCTGCTCGATGTGACCCGTCTGCAGGAGAAGCGGATTGTATTACAGCGTGAACCGCTGGCCATCGGGCCGCTCGTAACCGGAATACTGAATATGTTTGAATTCATGACGGACAGCAAACAGCTGCAGCTGCGTAACGAATTACCCGCTTCCCTGCCGCCCGTCTGGGGTGATGAGAAGCGGATTGTGCAGATTCTCTATAACCTGCTGCGCAATGCCATCAAATACACGCAGGCCGGAACAGTCACGATATCTGCCGAGGTTACAGGCAAAACCGCAAGGATTAGCGTGTCCGATACCGGTATAGGCATCGACAAGGAGACACAAGCGAGGATCTTCTCGCCTTATGAGCAAGGCAGTAAGGGCATCAATGACGGAGGCGGAATCGGGCTCGGCTTAAGCATCAGCAAGCAGCTGGCAGAGCTTCACGGCGGAGACCTTACCGTGGATTCCGAACCCGGGAAGGGGTCCGTGTTCACCTTCACCCTTCCCCTGGCATCTGCTTCTGAGGTCCGGCATGTGCCGGAAGAGGCCGCGGCTGCAAGGATGAATGACAGCCCGGACATGGAAGACCTGCTGCTTGAACAGGGAGGACTGTTATTCCGGCAGTCTGATACCAGCAGTATCACTGCAGTTGCATCACAAGAGATCCCTTCTCTCCCTCAGCTGCAGCTGCAGGACACCTCCATGACGGCCAAGACTCTAATTCTCGCCGTAGATGATGATCCGGTCAATCTCAAGGTGCTCGCCAGCATACTCTCGGATGAACAGCATCAGCTGGTCACCGTCACCAGCGCCCAGGAAGCCCTGGAGCTGCTCGGCACCGAACCCTGGGACCTGCTGATCGCCGATGTCATGATGCCGTACATGTCCGGCTACGAGCTAACGCGGATCGCCCGGCAGCGCTTCTCTGTCTCGGAGCTGCCGATCCTGCTGCTCACTGCCCGCAATCAGCCGGTGGATATCTATACGGGATTCTTATCCGGAGCCAATGATTATGTCGCGAAGCCTGTGGATGCTCTGGAGCTGAAATACCGGGTCCGCTCCCTGACCGGACTGAAGCAGTCTATTAATCAGAGCCTGCGGCTGGAGGCTGCATACCTGCAGGCGCAAATTCAGCCGCACTTCCTGTTCAATACGCTGAACGCACTGCTGGCCTTAAGTGAATTCGATCTCCCGAAGATGCGTGATCTCGGAGAGGCGTTCTCCTCCTATCTGCGAATCAGCTTCGACTACATGAACTCGCAGCAGCGGGTCGGACTGTCCCATGAGCTGGAGCTGGTCGAGTCCTATCTGTTTATTGAGAAGGCCAGGTTTGACGAACGCCTGCAGATCGAATGGGATGTGGAACCGGGGATCGAGCTGCTCCTCCCGCCGCTCACCCTCCAGCCGCTGGTCGAGAATGCGGTCAGACACGGCCTGCTGAGCCGGAAGGCCGGCGGCCTGCTGCATATCCGCATTCACCGCCGGCAGGGGTACACATCGTTTGAAGTAGAGGATAACGGCAAAGGGATGCCTGACGAGCAGGTTCTTCATCTGCTGGACGACAGCGGACTCGGCTTGCCTTCCCGCGGCATCGGACTGCTGAATACCAACCGGCGGCTGACACAGCTGTATGGCCAGGGACTGGTCATTCACAGCCAGCTTGGAGCCGGCACAACCGTTTCTTTTGTAATTCCGGAGCGGGTGAATCTGAACTCTTAACACTCAATTCACCAGAATGTATAAGGGCCGTGGATCAGCATTGATCCACGGCCCTTATACGCTTTTAGGACATCAGCTTGTCCCATAGCTGCTGATAAGACTTATACACTTGCGGGTACTTACGCTTCATTTGCCGGATGCCTTCAGTCATGAAATAGTCACCGTATTCTGCCGCGCCGGATGGCCACATACCATCCGGAGGAGCCTGAACCAGCCTCTCTGCCGGATGCCTATACCCTTCCGCGGTGAAGAAATCATAGGCTTTGGCCTGTACGCCCGGGTACATGCCTTTGTCTTTGATCAGCCGGTCGGTTTCCAGGAGCAGCTTACTTCCCCCTTGAGCCAGGCTGCGCTGCTGCTGCACAGCCGGATTGCCCGGATCCATATAGTGGGCAAGCTCGGCGAAGAGCAGCGCTTCTTTGTAGGCTCTGTTCTCTGCCAGCTCACGGCTCTCTTCCAGCAGACGGTCCACCGCTGATTCTCTCTCTGCCCCCTCAGGCAAGGAGCGCAGATAAGCCCTTATTTCCTGCTTAACCTTGTGCCAGAACTGCATTTTATTCGTGTAGATCATGATTTTGATCCAATAAAGATAGAACTGTAATGTATCTCCCTTCAGTTCAACATCATTATCCTCATTCAGGCTCTCATTCAGGCCCTCCTTCAGTTCTCCAGCCATCTCTTCATATATTCCCCAGGCTTCATCCCCCAGCTGATTCATCATCAGCACATCGGTATAGTCCGTCAGATAGACTCTCCGCCAGGCACGGTGCTTCTTATCAAGCGCACGCGCAACACTTAGAGCCTTCTTATATTGCTCATACTGCAGCAGAATACGGATTTGCAGCGTCGTACCAATGACACTTGACCGCGGGCTGGGACTGAGCGCCTCTACCTTCTGCCATACTTCATCGAACATGCTCAGCTTATCCTCGGCAAGATACACTCCGGATAATGCAATGCTTGCCCCGGAGTGGTCCGGCTTGAGTTCCAGTACCTTGCGGTACAGCTCCTCCGCCAGCCGGAAGTCCCCTGCAGCGAAGGCATCCGTGCCTTTATTAATGAGGACATCCAGTTTCTGTGTGCTGCCATTCTTGCGGGTGAAATCATATTCGTCACGCCGGATCGGATCACTCAAATTCTCATAAGCCTCGCGGATCTTCCGGAACTCCTCCGGATACTGCTCTTGAGGAAATTCCTTAATCTTGGCCTCATAACCCGCTTCAATCGATTTCGGCGTAGCATTCACCCGTACACCCAGCTGCTTATAGTAATTCACTAGCTCAACCACAACCGGCTTGCTGCTCCCCCGGGTACCGGATGGTTGCTGATTTGCTGTTGTTTTCATCTCCCAGCCTCCCTATAGTTCACCATTAATCCATGAAGGAATTCTAATAACCAGACCTCACCAACACTATGTAAACTTAATTATATACAAGATTGGCTGGGGGGCTCAAACTATTTAAGGGGAACACGGCTGCTAATCCTGTTCCTTACTGCCCGGAGCAGGACGGATATCCATATCAATGAAGAATATACAACCAGCTGAGGTAGTATATAGAAATAACTATTTTGTACCATTGTCCCTGCCACTTATATCCGATATCGTAGGCTATAACACACCTATGGAAGGGGGCAGATGTCACCCCATGCAAGCATCACAGCCTTCATTATCTGCAGGAAATGGCAGTACGCCGAAGACCACACGGTTGAAAGTTATCGATATGGTCCGCGGCATCACCATCCTGCTGGTCGTCGTTGGACATGCCGGCCTGACTCCAGCTGTACTGAACGATATGTTCAGAGATTTCCGCCTTCCGCTGTTCTTCATCGTCTCCGGTTACTTATTCAGCGCCTCCAGGTATTTTGACAACCTTAAGCTATTACTGCGGACCAAGCTACTGACTCTAGTCCTCCCCTACTTCACAGCCGGGTTGCTGACTTACTGCCTCTGGGCACTCCTGCGGATGCTCGCCAGCGACCATAGTCCGGGTGTTGGCTGGGTCCAGCCTCTGGCCGCGCTCCTCTACGGCAACTATTCCGATGGACTGCTGCTGAACATCCCCATCTGGTTCCTGACCTGCCTGTTCGTCACACAGATCGTCTTCTGCATCACCATGCGCTACATACACACACGCTCCTGGCAGCTCCAGCTCGGAATCATGCTTGCCTTAAGCCTGACCGGCTACGGCCTGGGACGGGTCATCTTCCTGCCCTGGAACATCGATGTGGCCCTCGTGGCCCAGCTCTATGTGTTCATCGGCTATAAGCTGAAGCAGCATCAGGCACTGAGCAATATCCGAATTTTCAATCTGAATACGCTAATCCTGCTATTCATCTTCCTGGCTGCCGCCTACTTCAACTCCTATGTCGATATGAACAACCGGGTGTACGGCAACCTGCTCCTCTTCTACCTCGCCGGTATCGCCGGAAGCCTGCTCGCCATCAAAGGCACCCAATTACTGTCCAAATCCAAATTATTCGCGGCCCTCCTGACCTACATCGGCCAAGAATCCCTGGTCATCCTGATCTTCCATTACGGCGTCTTCATCCTGCTGCTGAACTTCCTCGAACGTTATGTGCTACACACCTATCTGGGCTGGTTCCCGACCACTATAATTGCAGTAGCCGGATCGCTCGCCTTGAACCTGTTGATTCAGAAGGTACCGGTGCTTAGCTTGCTGATTAGCGGGAGGAGTGGGAAGGGTAGTAGACAATCGACCTCTGAGCCCGATGGCAGAAATGCTATTACACTAACGGGTGGATAAACGTACTGATTTTCCTATACAACGAAAAGAAGACCTTGGGTACTCTCACTCACCAAGGTCTTCTATAGATTATTATAGATATATATCTAATCAGAAAAGCTCCCTTACATCAGCTTCTTAATCTCATCCAGTGGTAACTCAACGGCTTTGGATACAGCTTCCGGAGTAAATCCATGAAGCAGCAATTTACGGATAATCTCCGCTTGGGCTTCTTCTTTTCCTTCAGCTTTTCCTTCTTCGTATCCCCAACGTTTCCAGGCTGGCATCAACTCCATTATTGCTTCACCTTCCTCCGGGTATTGTTTCATTAATTCTCTTAGAATCTCTTCATCAGAAACCGGCTTTCACTGTAATCTAGTATAGAATCCAGCCCAAGAAAAAACAAATCAATAAATTCCTAGAAGAACATCTCCAGCAGCTTCTTAAAAGCTTAATACTTAACGTCAATGAGCAGCGCAAAACGACGGAAACCATTCAGGTTCCCATCGCCATATGTGTAAGATTTCATTAGCAAAAAGCAATCAAGCCCGCTCACGCACAACCTCTGGAAGAGCTGGCTCCCGCCGCGCCGACGCACTTGCCGACATCAGGCTGGAGAGCTGCTTATAATTCATGGCGAACAGCATACCCAGCGCCGCCTCCATCAGGATGATGAGATCCCTGTTCGGGATCACGAGCGGAATGGCAATTACACCAATGAAGATGATCCCCCAAGGCAGGAGGTGTTCCAAATACTGCGTTATGAAGCGGTTAAGCCACAGCAGAATATGCATGCCAACATAGGTGCAGATCAGCACCAGCCCCCATATCAGCACAATGTGTAGACGGCCCAGACCCAGCCGGTCAAACGCGAGTATCAGGAACAGATGGGTAAACAGAAACAGCAAAGAATGCCTGCCGACATACAGCAGCGGACTTGCGGGAGCATAGCTTTTGATGCTTCGGAAGAGAGAGAACACCCCGAACAGCACAGTCATAGACAACAGCAGATAGGGCATGGACATATTATATTTCACATAATCCGCCTCACTCACGCCACCGTAACTTACAATCCCCAGCAGTGCGGCGGCAACCAAAGTCATGATGAGGTTCACCCGGTTACTGGCCCGGTACGCAAAGACTCCCGCCAAGAAAGCAAACAGCCAAGGAAAATACGTAAACCCGACCGTCTCTGTGAACACAACAGATTTAAGAGGAAAGTCCGGCAGCCGGTGCCCGATGAACGAATGTACCGCAAACACGGCCAGTGACAGCAGCAGATACAGATAGAGCGGGGGCTTAAGATATTTTTCCAGCAAATAGACAGTGAGGACGCCAAGCGCGATGATCTGGGGAACATCCATGATGCGAAATGCCTGTACATCCGGTCTCCACATCAGATTGTAGGCGAACCCGATGACTGCGAACAGCACATAGAAGCCGAGCAGGGAACTGAAGCTGCGCCGCTTCACCTGCAACGTAGTAGTCACACCTGAGACCGCGAAGAACAGGACAGGGGCCACACCCGCAACAATCTGGAACACCCGTTCATTGCCGTGGAAGTACAGCGGAATATGCGCAATAATCATCAAAATACAGCTAATCCCCTTAATCGCATCCAAGGAATAGTCATATGGCTTCATCCCCTCACCTGCCTCTCCGTTCATATGTATATCAACTAGAGTATAGAGTGAAACTCAAGATCCGCCATCCCTCCAAAGTGTAGCCTTCCATAACATTTTTGCGTATATGTGTAAAGTACAGGGAATGAAAGTGCACTTGAAGAAAAAAAAATAGAGACCCCTCAGGTCTCGTTAGGTCTCCGTCGTTTCTATATCCCGTTTGCGAAGCAGCTGCCTCCGCTGTTTACCCCGTTTAATCCACAGCCGATTCGCATCATCGCGGTAGAACCGGATCTGTATCCATCGCAAAGGTGTCCATATTTCCCTAAAATGATAATTAGGCATGGTCCATCTCTCCCAGACTATAAATAGATTTGCTTCTAATTATAGACCGGGATACCTAGTTTGTTTGTCGGTTTGTGGATGGAAGGGCTAGAATATTATGTACTGTATAAAAGAACAACGTTCCCGGTATTCCGGGAACGTTGCTGAGTACGCCGATTAGATTATTGCTGCCTGGTAAGCATCAACCACCACCTAAACCGTGTCCCATAGTTTGAACTAGAATCTGAGTGCTGATGTTTTCTCCGGGCTCAACAGTAACAACAGGTATAATAATTACAATAGCCAGACTACAGGAAGCTAGAAGCTTGAACAATTTTCTTTTCATGTGAGTCCTGCACCTCTCTAATTAGAAGTTTGTATTGCCCTTTCTCTTCTTCATCTGCCAGATGCCGATGCTGCTCGAATAGATCGACACATTTGAGGATATTGCTCTCATCATTGATTCTAGCAGATGATTCCAAACTCTGCAGGATGAATCTTATTCCTTCTTCACGCTTATTATGTAAATAATAGGCTGCCATTTCAGCGAGGAATTGGGTGTGTTGGTCCAACATAACCTGCCGATTGTAATCGCCAAATTCTGTAGAATACGTCCGGTAAGGGATATAGGAAGCAAACCGCTCCAGAATATAATCAACATTCCAATCATAGCGATTAGCCGATGAGATAATATTGTGTAAAGCTATGAATATCTCATCTGGTCGCTCGGAGATATATTCGACATATTCAGAGAGAGCCCCATATTGTCCTGCCATCACCCGATAGAGCAGTCTGTTCGCGGTCCCCCATTCCTGGAACTGAGCTACAGTCCGCTTCGCTTCTTCATTGTCTTCCTGTATCCAGCTTCCATCCATATAGAGGGACACCCAATCTAATGCCGATGGGTAGTCTCCTATTTTCTCAAACACATTTGAGCGGATAAGCTGTGCGTATAGGATGTAGAAGTACAGGGGTTTCTCAGTTTTTCTCTCGTTGTCCTCTCTGCGGTCCGACTGACGCTGGAGATTATAACGAAGAGTCGCTAATTGCAGCATCTCCTTCGCCAGCTCATCCACCTTATGCCACTTATGCATCGAAACATATACATGAGCGAGATGCTTCAACCCGTCCAATTGATCCGCTTCATCCAGCCGGTCCAGGTAACATTCGAATAGATGCGCCGCCTGCAGATTCCGCGTCTGGTCGTCACCAATGGCAATCCGGAACAGACGGTATTGGCATACCGCGAGTCTCTCAGAATTCTGGTACTTCTCACTGGCACTCACATTCTTATACAACAATTCGGCAGCTTGCCAAAGCCCCTCTTGAAACAGTCCTTCAGCCACTTCGAACAGCATGGGGGCATAGGTCAGATTCTCTAGCAGATTCTGAACAACCTGTTCAACGCAATCCAGACGGCCTAGCGCAGCTGACCGCACAAGAAAAGGCCGCAGACGCCGCCAGGTTGGTGACGAGTAATAGAAACATTCATCCACGTATAAGCTGTAGAAATAGTCCTCCGGCAGATCCATCGCCTTGGTGATTCGCTCCAGATGATCCATAGCAATCGGCTGCTGACCACTAAGTATCCGGCTGAGCGTTCCTGAATTAATTCCGGATTGTCCGGAGAATTGATTAATGGACATTCCCTTCTGCGACAGATATGTCGCCAGTGCATCGCGAATCATAGTTGTAGTAGGGACCACGCAGACACCACCTAACTGGAATCCAAATATTATATATTTGTTTTATAGATGTAATAATATGTCACATTATCCCAATGTTCAATAGTGTAGGATGTTGCAGATTAGTATAATCCGTGAACTGCGGGCAACCCATTTGCCATTCTCACTGGATTTTACTGAAAATAGATTACGATTCCCGGTTATGGCAAAAAAATAGAGACCCTAGTGGTCTCGTAAGGTTTCCGTCGTTTCTATTCCCCGTTTACTTAAAAGCCGCCGCCGCTGCGATCCCCGCTTCACCCACAGCCGATCCGCATCATCCCGGTAGAACCTGATCTGTATCCATCGCAAAGGTGTCCATATTTCCCTAAAATGATAATTAGGCATGGTCCATCTCTCCCAGACTATAAATAGATTTGCCTCTAAGTATAGACCGGTATGCACTATTTGTTTGTCATTTTGTGGATGCAGAGGCTAGAATATTATGACTGGTTTTGTCGGAATTCTCTTACCGGCGGAACCAGCGTTTAATCTGTTCAAGCGAACTCTTCGCTTCCGGGCCATTATAGCCGAAGGCATTGCCAATCATCTTGATATACTCGTTAAAAGTAGTCTCCCGGCTATACCTGTCACTCCACCATGTCTTCGCATTATAGCCTGAATCAGCACCAATATAGGTCAGTTCAATCCCTGACTTCTTATAGACTTGATCGAAAATGAATTTCACCCGCCGCATATGGAAGTCAGAGGACACAACAATGGCAGACTTGAAGCCGTGCTGCTTCATGATTGGGAGCGTGAACTGGGCATTCTGGTAGGTGCTCTGGGCGGCGTCTTCGGTAAGGATGGCCTCTTCTGGGATGCCCAGGGCGAGAGCGGTTTGGTGCATGTCGCCAGAGGGGCCACCACTCTCGCTCACGTTAGACAATATTAGATGTAGAGCATGATGTAGATCATACAATTCTGCCCCCTGTTCAACCCGTCCCCGGCCTCCACTCAGAACTATAATGACATCAGCATTCTGCGGTGTCTGCGAGAGAACCAGGAAACGGCCAACGGAGAAGAGCGGTAAGAGGATTAAAAGAAGAGGAAAATATAGAAAGAGGAGTCTCTTCTTTTGTTTGCCTGATTTGGTGTTAGGAGGTTTGTCAGTCATGGCACCTCTGTTTTTATTTTGCATTATAATACTGAACGTACCAGTCTGTAAATTTTTGCAAGCCTTCTTCTATTGAAGTTTGAGGTTTGAAACCCACAGCTTGCTGTAACAAATCAGTAGAAGCATAAGTTGCAGGCACATCACCTGGCTTAATCGGTTCGAAGACCTTTTTGAAAACGACTTCTCTGCCAAGACTCTTACTCAAGCATTTCTCTAGTGTTTCAATGAACACCATTAATTTCTCAGGCTTGTTATTGCCGATATTATAGACCTTATGCGGGACAGCACTTGTTGGCGCATTGCTGAGGATTCTCTTAATCCCCTCTATAATATCATCAATGTATGTGAAGTCCCTGTATAGATCATTGTTGAAATCTCCATTATTAAAAATCTTGATAGACTCTCCAGCAAAATATTTCTGCGTAAATCCGTAGTAAGCCATATCTGGCCGTCCCATTGGGCCGTATACGGTAAAGAATCTCAAGCCTGTAGTTGGAATTTTATAAAGATGACTATATGTCTGAGCCATTAGCTCATTAGATTTTTTAGTAGCAGCATATAATGATTCCGGATGGTCCACAGTGTCGGATTCTTCGAAAGGAACTTTCTTATTGGAACCATAAACTGAGCTGGATGATGCATATACAAGATGATCTACAGAACAATATCTGCATGCTTCAAGTATATTAAAGAATCCGATAATATTGCTCTGGATGTATACATCCGGATTTTCTATGGAGTAACGAACACCAGCTTGAGCCGCTAAATTCACTACAATATTTGGGCTATGTATTTTAAATATGTCCATAATTAAGGATTTGTCAGAAATATCTGCTTCGATAAAGGTAAACCCCTTATATGATGTAAGCAACTCAAGACGATCATTTTTGAGGTTGGGATCATAATAGTCATTAACATTATCAACACCTATAACCTGGCAGTCTTCTTCCAGAAGTTTTTTTGCTACATTAGAACCAATGAACCCGGCCACACCTGTTATAAGATACTTCTTAGTTATATCCAAAGCTGCATAGCTCAAAATCTCGTCCCCTTTTTATTGGTATACAGAATCATCATCTTCCTATGGAATAATATTCAATTCCCGTTGTTCTCATCTCTTCAACACCAAAGATATTTCTACCATCATAGACCAAAGGAGTTCTCATCAATTTCTTGAACATACTCGGTGTTATAGCTTTGATTTCTCCCCATTCCGTGAACACAAAACAAACATTCGCCCCATCCAATGAAGCCTCAATGCTATCTACATAATAAATATTGCCTTTTCCATTGCTTCCTTCAGGAAATCTTCGTGAAAAATTATTTTTACCAACCGGATCATAAGCATAAATGTCAGCTCCCTGATCCAGCAGCAATGGGATATTCTCCAAAGATGCAGCTTCCCTTAAATCGTCTGTACCAGGTTTAAAGGTTAGTCCCAGCACAGCCACTTTCAGACCATTAAATGTGATTAATCGTTTAGACGCTTTTTTGTAGAGAACCGTCTTTTGATTAGTATTTACATCAATAGCAGCCTTGACTGTCTTGAGTTCATATCCATGCTGGCGCGCTAAATATTCCAGCGCCTTCGTGTCCTTAGGGAAACAACTGCCGCCATACCCGATTCCTGCATTCAAAAACTTACTGCCGATCCGCTCATCGAAGGACATTCCTCTGGCAACATCTTGAATATCCGCACCGACAAGTTCACAGAGATTAGCAATATCATTCATGTAAGATATCTTCATCGCTAGGAAGTCATTTGACGCATACTTGATCATCTCCGCCGATCTTCTTCTCACGGATACGATAGGGATATTAAAAGGTTCATAAATCTGCTTCAGTAGACCCTCAGCCCATTCACTCTCTGTTCCAATAATTATTCTTGCCGCCTGTAACGTATCTTTAACTGCCGTCCCTTGTGCAAGAAATTCCGGGTTAGATGCAACTTCAACTCTGATCTTGCGGCCAGTTCCGTTACCATTTCCTGTGATTCCTTGAGCATCATGCGGCAAAAAATCATGTATAAACTGCTCTACCTTATCGTTAGTTCCTACAGGAACAGTCGATTTAACAACAACTAAGCAATCTTTTTCAATAGTCTCAGCTATTTGTCTAGCCACAGTAGCGATGTAAGCCAGATTAGCTGAACCGTCTGGTTGCTCAGGAGTCCCTACTCCTATAAAAATAGCATCGGCATTTCTATAAGCATCAGCATAATCTGTTGTATAATCAATTCTACTGGCAGCATAATTTTTCTGCATAAGTGCTTCTAAGTCAGCTTCATAAATAGGAGAAACACCGGATTTCATTAGCTGAACTTTATCTTCATCAATGTCTACGCAAGCTACTTGATGTCCCATTTCGGCAAAGCATACACCCGCTACAAGGCCGACATAACCTGTACCGGCTACAGCAATTTTCATAATTATCCTCCCAAAATAATTTAATTATATTAAATATCGAGTGTATCTCTTTTTCGATTCTTATTCCATTCTAAACGGCCACTAGCACTAACTTTTTTTGCTGGAACGCCAGCAACAGCTATATTTTCTTCATCAAAAGATTTGTTTACAACTGCATTAGCTCCAACTGCTATGTTACACGCTAATCTAACTGAACCTAGCACTACTGCACCTACGCCAATAACAATTCCATCTTCCAGAATTGGTGCTTCGTCATCAGTGCCCCCTGCTACTAAACTTGTATTAATATGAAGAGCTATATTTTTGCCTCCTACAACCTTTCTATTTACTAAAATTGGGCCTAAATGCATTATTCTAAGACCACGATCAAATACATTTATTGGAATATGAATATGGTGCTTATTTTGGTACCTATAAAGTAAGACTTTATAGACTAGACCTCTAATTTTTTTTTGACTGTTGATGTAATACTCAGTCTTTCTTAGAAGAACATTGTATTTCCAAAGATAAGATTTTTCACTAATACATATTAAATGCGACCAATTGCATTTAATCCCATAGTTTTGTTTTTCAATACATAAGAATTCTTTTAAATCACTCTTGGAATGAACAAATCCTTTTCTCTCTTTGGAATTCATTACGACTCTCCGTTCAATGTGGTAAACTAACTTTTAATAATTTGGAATATCTCCTAAAATCAGATCTTACTGAAGGGAAAAGACTTAGGCTCACGAAGTATATTAAAAAACAAATTAAAATACTTATAGTCTTTCCTGCAAATCCTACAAACAATCCCTCCAAGAAAAAATTAAAAGCAAACATAATTATAGCTGCAACTATAGGGGGGATTATATTTTTGAAAATTTTCAACACTGGGAACCCGATCACGAATCTCATCAAGAACATATTTACGACAACTAACTCTAGCCTTATCCACGATCGCGCATACACCAATGTCCAAAAACCATAGTGGGAACTAATTAAACATACAGGGATTAATACGATCAAATGAGAAAGTTGTGCAAATAGAGATAATTTAGGCTTCCCTTTAGCACGATAAACTTCGCTACAAAGATTACTCAACACAACCATAATAGCACTAGTTAAAGCCCAATTTCCTATTATGTCTTCCGCTTCAATCCACTTATCTCCTAACAGAACCAAAGTAATGTAATCACTATAAAGATAAACAACCGTACCTATTGGTAATATTAAAATCGCCACTATTTTTTGCACCTTAAGAAAAACCTCAAAAAATTGCTTATCATCATTTTGTAGTCTCGATAAAACAGAAAACAAAACTGGTACAACCGAAGATGTAATTAAGGCCATCAATGCATTTACAATAGAGAGAGAATTCTTATATATACCCAAATAGTATTGACTTACTAAGCTTCCGATAATAAAAACGTCTATCCACGTCGTTAACCAAATAGATATAGATTCCATTAAAGACCAAACACTAAACGATAACATTTCTTTCAGAACAGTCAGTTCAAAATATAACTTAGGTTTCCAATTCGAACGTATTGTTAATATTATAGAATTAAGTATTTGCATTGTAATTGTTCCAATTATTAATGACCAGAAACTAAAACCTAAAAGTGCTAATGGAATACTAACCAACAAGGGTATTAGGATAGCAACCATTCGAACTTTAAATAATATGCGAAAATTAAAGTCACGTTTATATAAAGCCATTTGAATGCTTGAGAAAGCTGTAATCGGAAGTTGAATACAAGCAATTGCAATCACGTTTCCCAAACCGGGATTTCCGACAAGGTTTGCAACTTCATTACTAAAGACAATTAATAAAATCCATAACATAAGAGAAATAGCTAGATTTGTTAAAAAGGCTACATTAGCAAATCTCTGTTTTTCTTCCTCATCTTTAAACTGATGTTGGATTAAATACTTTTGAAATCCTGCATCAGTGAACATGTCGACAAAACTTACAACCATGGTAACAGTTGCTATTATCCCAAATTCCTCAGGTGCTATTAATCTTGCAAGAATCATTTGAGTAATAGGTGTAACCAGTTTTGAAATAATCTCTGTTATTGAAGACCATTTAGTCGCAGATACTATTTTACTATTCAAATTTCCATTCAATCTTTTTACTCCTCAAACTTTAGTTATTTAAATCTTCTCTAATATTACCTTGAGGCAAATCTAACCATTCCCCCATTTTCATTTCAAATTGTTCCGGTTTAATAATACCCATGCCACTTTGATGAAAAAAGGTTATTTCACCAAAAAGAATTCTTTCTTTAATGTAATAGAAATCAACTCTCGCATGTGGAAAATCACGGGATAAAATTTTACTCAAAGCAATCATCTCAGCCAATTTTCTTGGTTTTTCAACCTTTATATTTAATTCTTTTGGATACGATATTTCTTGGCTCATTAACTCCCAATTTAAATCATATAAGTTTCTTCTTGTTTTCTTCTTATCTGTAATATTGAAGTCTACACTTATGAATTTAGGCTCACCTGCAAAACAAAAAAAACGATAATCTTGAAGTTCAGCTCCTTCGCCCTGTTCTAGTAATTTTTCACAAACAATTCTAGGCATTAAATCTCTATAGACCCATTCTCTATTGTATAAATAATAATTTTCTTTTAACCATAAGCGCATCTTTTTGAACTCTTTATCCCAATCCATTTTCTTTTTATCTTTACAAATTATATTAAAACCAGATCCGTGAGTGGCTTTTAATACAAAAGAATCAGGCAGCTCATTTATATTTATATCTTCAACAGCATCATACACTCCATAGAGTTCATTTAAATAAGTTTCCCCAATTGTATCCTTTACATATCCTCTCACTTCAAATTTATCAGCACAAACTTTTGCTAAAGGATTGTCCCAATATAATTTAAGCCATTGAAGTTTATCATTATAAAATAAAGGTTCTGTTATATTTAAACTTCTGCCAAGCTTACGTTCATATTTTTTTTGAATTAATTTGATATCGCTCAAATAATGTTTCAAATACATTCCTCTAATTTTTCTATAAGTAGTAGCAGTCACTTCTGTTTTCATTATTATCGTTTTAAAGATTTTTCTCACATTATTCATTTCAATCTCCTTATTGAAAATTCTCTTTATAATCTTAATTAAACGCACTATGATATGGGAACAAGTATGCCGAATTCACGTACATATAATTTACTATATAATAAACGAAGCATAAAATAACAAAAAAAACAAAAATTAAAAACTTACTTTTTTTTGTTTGAGTATTTCTAATTATCATAGGAAAGAGTATTACAATTGGAATAGCTCCATAATAGTACATCCTCATAATAAAGTACGATATATACCCTGCCAATCTAAAGGGAAGAGTTAAAAATGTGATTCGTTTTAGATACTGATGGTTAGAAGCATCAATATAGCTTTTAAAGAATAGTATTGGAACAAGTATAGGTAAAACATTTAAAGCCAGACCAAGACCAATGTCACTACTAGAATATAAGTTAATGTAAGCACTATATTTATTAGGTATAATATTAGAAGCAATTTTTAAAATAGATTCAAGAAAAAAAGTTGATCCAAATAAAATAAAATAAAATAAATATGTTTTACCTAAGTAATGCTTCGTTCTTTTAAAATCAAAAACCATAAATAAAATCCCAACAAAGGCAGTGAAATGAATCATACCGGCAATGCAAACAATTAAAATATATTTCAGTACTTTTTTTTCCGACAAAAAAAACAATGCATAAAATAATATAGATAAAGCGAGCATTTGTCTCGATTGATTCAATAATTGCATTCCAAAAAAACTATAGTAAACAAACAAAGCAAAGGATATCGATAATTTATCCTTCCATTTATCTAGGGCCAAAGCTAATATAAATAACGTTAAGAATGAAATAATAGTAAAGAACACAGTTGGTGTCCCTTTAAAGACAAGATATATAACATAATGAATTAAGAAAAACAATGGTTTATCTATACCAGTATTTAGAAAACTTATTTTTATAGAGTTTACAACACCCAAATTTATATATGCTGTCCAATTATTTAATGTATCTGCTCCTACATCGTACCTTCTAACTCCTATAATTATTGCAGGCCCCAAAATAACAATCGATAAAAAGAACCATTTAATGATTAATGATTGTTTTCCATGAATTGTATCAAAATTATTAAATATGTACTGATAAAAATGAGCTAGGATTATAGAGATGGCAAAGAAGGTCCAGAATAATAAAGCAGTCCCCCAATTTTGATTTAAAGTTTCAATAAAATTCATATGTTCTGAAGACCACCTTACATAACTTAATCAAAATATTTATCTTATTTAAATTTCCTAATAAAATCAAACCAATGATATCCAATTACGTCAATATCTAAAGTAGCACGTATATTATAAGCATTTCTTCCCAATTCTGCAGCGTAATTTTTGTCACTCAATAATAGGCGAACAGCCTTCTCCAATTCATTTTTGTCTCCCACAGGAACTAATAGACCGTTAAATTCATGTCTAATTAATGAAGCGGGCCCTCCTGAAGGGCAATTAGTTGAGATTACTGGAATGCCAAGAGCCATCGCCTCAATTAAGGCGTTTGGTAAGCCTTCAAAGTTAGATGACATGACAAATAGTTCTGCATCATTTATTTGATTGAGAACATCTTCCTTAACCCCTGCAAGTATTATTTTTTCAGATAAGTTATGGCTGTCAATTATCTTTTGCAGCGAGTTCCGTTCTCTTCCTTCACCGTATATTATCAAAGAATACTCTGGATAATCTTTTGAAATTTTCGCGAATACATTAATTAAAAGTTCATGATTCTTTTGAGGAACCAATCTACCTACTGAAACAATTTTCTTATTTTTATATTCTAAAGATTCTTCAGGAAAAATATTGATATCAATAGGGTTAGAAATCACTACTGACCTTTGTTGAATTTTCTTCGAATATTGGTTTTGAGCTCCCTCAGTCTGGAATATAAAACCTGAAGCGAGTCTCATTAAACTTTTTGATAACAAACCAATGATTTTTCTACCTTTAAAATTTGACGGATCATTTCTTTCAGAAACCAGCAAAGGTATCTTTGTTCCTATTAAAGCTGGTACAACGTACATACATAGTGGCACACCCATTACAAGAACAGCAGTAGGCTTCAACTCAGAAAGAATAACTTTGAGTTTTTTTACCATATGAATCCATTGCCACTTTCCTTTTTCCTCTTCATTTAAAATAATTCGCCGTATTCTAGAATTGATCTGATACTCATTAAAATTAGTGTTGAGTGTTATTATATAAACTTCAACTCCCTTTTTATTAAAATATTCTCCTAATAGAACAGAGACTCTCTCAGCACCACCACGTGCCAATGACCCAATAAATATTGCTATTTTTTCAGCTTCTTCCATTGTGATCCCCTCAAAAAAGGCTATTAGATTTTATTTTGAATCATTTAAAAAATCGTTAAAAAATTTTTTTCTTTTCTCATCAATAGTTGATTTATCATATTTCTTTGCTTTACCATAATTAACTTCTGCTTGATTTTTCATAGCATTCCCATCAAAAGAATTAAGAATGATACATATTTCATCAATATTGCTTGAAGAATTGCTAAAAATAAATTTATCATCTAGCAACTCTGGAATTCCTCCTGTCCTGGCTCCAAAACTAGGCAACCCTCTACTCATCGCTTCAATTAAAGCTCTTGGTAGCCCTTCTTGCCTACTCGGTTGAGCATAAATATCTATTTTATCAAGCCAGTCATTTATCTTTAAATGAGGAATTGCTCCTAGAAACGAGATATTTTCCGTAACATTATTTATCTGGGCTAAATTTTTCAAATACTGTTGATTCCCGTCTCCAACAATTTCATAATAAAAGTTATTTATGCCCTGTTTTTTCAGCTTACCCAGGGCTTCAATTATATATCGTTGTCCCTTATACTTTACATCTACTGCCGCAGCTGTTCCTATCACTATTTTTCCGTGGTTGTTAATTCCTTCAATTTTATCAAGTCTATTTTTAAGGGTACCATCTTCAAACTCAGTCAAAGTAACATTCGAACAATTAATTGATTTCCCCAAAGTAGGATAACGATTTTGCAAAAAAGACTCAGTTACGTACACAACATGGAGTGCTTTTTTAACTTTTGATTTAGTTTGGTATGACATAAGAGGGGCAACCAACTTACCTTTCAAACTGTGATTCCATAAAGAGTCCCATGGACAAGCAACTAATTCGATTAAATATGGTTTGTTCAATTTGATTGCACTGTCCACTGCAAAGTTCCCGTTATGGCTAGGCAAACGAGCTATGACAATACTCGCATCCTTAACTTGGTTATAGATAATATCCTTTAACGCTTTTCTATTGGACATAATTCCTTTTATAGAGGCTATACTGGGAGTCTCGACAACTGTTAAATTATCTAATGTAATTTTTGATAATTTTTTTTCTTCACTAGTAGTTATCTTTTTCGTTCTAATTAGTATCTTAATGTGATTGCTAAGAATTTTATAACGGGAAAACATTTCATCTGTATGAGCTATACCATAATAATTATTATTAATATCTTTTCTTAATGGTCCATCATGACAAAATAGTACACTCATGATATTACTCCTTTATAACATTTAATATCGAATCAGTGGAAAGTTAGCTCCTAATGTAAAATCAAATTCATCAGGAGAGAAATTCACATATCCTGTCCAAGGATAAAAGGTCATCTCTCCAAAATAGACTTTCCCATTAACCCAATATAAGTCAACGCGCACACTAGGAAAATCCTTTGATAATGCACTGGCTATATCGATCATTTCTTGCAATCCCGTGGGTTTATCAATTCCCCCCTCGATATTTCCGCAATCAGTTTTCACATCAATTAAGTTCCAATTAACATCATAAATATTTCTTTTATGCTCAACAAATCTATCGACATCAAAAACTATATAATGAACCTTACCCTTAAAACAAATGAATTTATAGTCATTAATTCCAGAGTATTTATTCTCTAAATCCTCCAAGTATTCTTCAAAAATGACTTTTGGAGTTATATATTTATATGACCATTCACGACCAACAGCAAAATTATCTCTTTTCATCCACTTCTTCAAATCTTTTTTCACATTATCTATATCTATTTCATTTTTGTTTTTGCATATTATATTTGTTCCACTACCATTCGTTGTTTTAATAACAAATTTTTCTGGAAGTTGGTTAATATCAAAATCCGCGTTTATTTCATATACTGCATAGAGTTTTGTTAAAATATCTCCTAATCCTTTAGAATTAATGAAATCCCTAACCTTTAACTTATCGGCACAGGTTGTTAATAATGGATTACGATAATTAATCTTATACCACTGTAATTTTTCAGAGTATCTCATTGGGTTATCAAGATTAAGTTTTCTTCCCAGTTTAATTTTATATTGAAACTTCAACATCCACTTATCCGGTATAACTCTCAAATAATGTAGAATTAAAAACCTAACTTCTTTATTTTTTATTAACCGTTTATAATTCAAGCATCAGTCACCCCAAAATTGATTTAATGTCTTCAAGATACGAATCAACGACCCTCTTTCTGTCAAATTCCAACTCCACCTTTTTTCTTCCTAAAATACCCATTTTTTTCTTGGTACTATGTTCCAAATGATAAAATTTTTCTACTTTTTCAATTAAATCATCACTATTTTTTTGGGCGCAGATATATCCATTTATTCCGTCATCAACTATCTCTTTACACCCCGTTTTATTAGTTGTAATTATTGGCCTGCCACACGCAGCACTTTCTAACAAAACATTTGACATGCCTTCAGGATAATATGAAGGGTGAATTGTACAATGTGAAATCAAATGAAATGGCGTAACATCATTTTGCATGCCATGATAATGAATTATCCCTTCAGATTCCATTTGTCTAAGGTTTTCTTCATAATCTTCTTCACAAAAACCTAAAACATGAAATTCTGTATTCACGTACTTTCTTTTCATATACCTGGAAACATCTAAGAATTGCTCAATCCCTTTTTGCTGCATAACTCTAGATATAAAGAAAAAACGTATAATTCCATCATCAGGATAGTCCAGTAGTCGATAATAATTCAAATTCACACCAGACCCTGGAAGAGATCTATATCTTTGCTTCTCCGATATTCCTGATTCGAGAAAATAATTCATGTCATCCTTATTTTGAAAATAAACTTTATTCACCCTTTTCAATGCACTTTTATATAATGAAGTTGATAGTTTTTTCAGTAAACCTTTATTATCAAACGCAGTCCCTAATCCGGTAATGTTCGAGAGATATGGTATCCGTAGGGTTCTACAAGCTAATCCTCCGTATACATTAGGCTTTATTGTATATGTGAGTACAATATCAGGCTTTACAGATTTCAACATTCTTATATATGTAAGGAACAGTTTAAAGTCGTTAAGTGGGTTTTTCCCTCTTCTAGCCATGGTAGTTTCAATATAAAAACATCCTAATTCTCTCAGCTGATTAATAAAAGTCCCATTAGGTAAGGAAACATATACCACATATTCATTCAAAAGCTCTTCAAGCAATTCCTTCCTAAACTTGTACAAACCTATATCACTGTTACATAGTATTAATATTTTCTTCATTGTTTCGTCTCCTTGCCGGAATGCCCACATATGTACCAGGATGAACGATGTTTTTAACTACTACTGCACCGGCCCCTAACTTACATTGTTTACAAATAAAAATATTATTTATAACTATGCTTCCCACACCCAACCAACTCTGTCTTCCGATTTTTACATTTCCCGCCAAATGAACTCCAGGAGAAATGTGGACATAGTCTTCAATATTATTATCATGATCAATACTACTAGATGTATTAATAATGCAGCCTTTTCCTATTTTTGTAGAACTATTTATAACAACTCCAGCCATAATAACCGATCCATATCCGATTTTGACTTCTGAACCTAAAACAGCATGAGGGTGAATGATTAACGGAATTGAGGCATTTCGACTCTCTAATCTTTTTTGAATTTTTTCTCTAGCATCATTATCTCCAATGGCAATAAAAATATCAAAATCTTTAATATATTCATTTACTCTACTCGTCTTTCCGATTATTTCAAATCCCAAACACTCTTTAAGTAATTCGTTATCATCTAAAAAACAAATAATCTTCCACTTGTTCATTTGCTTTGCGATATCAGCAACCACTTTACCGTGACCGCCTGCACCAATGATAATTAATTTCTCTTTCATAACCTCACGCTCTCTTTGTTAGAACCACCACGATATGGCTCAACAGTTACTGAATCATCAGAATGAATCCCTTCTCTTATAAAAACCTTCTTAATCGTCAAGAAGAAGATTTCCCAATCGCCGACGAAGCTAATTCGATCAACGTAGTCTACATCCAGTTTGAACTTGTCTTCCCAGCTGATTGCGTTACGACCATTTATTTGAGCGTAGCCAGTTAAGCCTGGTCTAACTTCATGTCTACGTTTTTGAAGTTCATCATACAAAGACAAGTATTGAACCAACAAAGGTCTTGGTCCAATTAATGCCATATCTCCACGTACAATGTTCCAAAGCTCTGGAAGTTCATCCAAACTAGTAGACCGAAGGAACTTACCAAATGATGTTAGCCGAATCCTATCAGGAAGTAATTCTCCATTGGAATCACGTTCTTCCGTCATTGTTCTAAACTTATACATTTTAAAAATCTTATCATTAAGACCCGGTCGTTCTTGTTCAAATAATACAGGTCCGCCTAATTTTATTCTCACAAAAAAAGCTATAATTAGCAGTATAGGAATTAGTAAAATAAGAGCAATTGAAGAAAGCAAAAAGTCCTGTGGTCTTTTGATGTATCTTTCGTATACCCCTTTTTTACGAACCATTTTACTTCCACAACCCCTTAATCAAGGTGCAAATTCGCTCCAAATCTTTATCCGTCATTTTAGTGTCAGATGGTAAACAAACACCATTTTCATACAATTGTTCTGAGACAGTTCCTCCAATATAATCATACTCAGCAAAAAAAGGCTGCATATGCATTGGCTTCCATACCGGTCTTGATTCAACATTCACTTGTTCTAGTGCTATCATGACATCTAGTGGTCTTATAGCACCACTTAGTGTAATGCAACTTAGCCAGCAATTAGGTACATTCCAATCATTAATTGGCATAAATGAGAGGCCTTCCAAACAGGAAAGTTCTTTTTTATAGTAACTAAATATGTATCTCTTTTTAGCAACGCGCTGATCCAACACTTTAAGCTGGCCTCTTCCAATACCTGCAGAAATATTACTCATCCGGTAATTGAATCCCAACTCACTGTGCTGATAATGTCTTGCCTTATCTCTCGCCTGAGTCGCCCAAAATCTTGCTTTTGCAATTTGGTCCTCATTCTTAGAAATTAACATACCACCACCAGAAGTAGTGATAATCTTATTACCATTAAATGAAAAAACACCATACTCCCCCAAGGTGCCGGTGTGCGTCCCTTTATAATAAGTTCCTAATGATTCTGCAGCATCCTCTATTATGGGAACGTTAAATCTATAGCATATTTCAATAATTCTATCGATATCAGCTGAGAGGCCATATAAATGTACAACTATAACAGCTTTAACATTTGGATACTTAACAAAGGCCTCTTCCAATGCAACTGGGTCCATATTCCAAGTTTCAATATTACTATCTATAAATACAGGTATAGCATTCTGATAAATGATAGGATTAGCTGTTGCAGAGAAAGTTAGGGACTGACAAAACACAATGTCCCCTGAGTCAACGCCAACTGCTTTAAGCGCTAAATGTATAGCAGCAGTACCAGTTGTAAGTGCAGCTGCTGACTTCGTACCAACTTTAACTGCAAATTCGTTTTCAAACCCAGTAACGTTAGCCCCAAGAGGAGCTACCCAATTGGAGTCAAATGCTTCTTTGATAAATTCCATTTCATAGCCTTCATCACTCATATGCGGTGAAGCTAACCAAATCTTGTCAGCCATTTCTTTGCACTCCCATACTCTATTTTACCTGTTTGTAAATATATGCAAGAGTTGTGATAAACATAAACCCTATTCTATTCAGATTAGTAAAAACACACTCGTTGTCGGGTTAAAACATTGGTATAGTTATAATAGTTTCATCTGATCCTTTAAGGACTAAATTTCATTTGGGTGCACAACCCCAAATGTTATGCACCTTGACAAACAATATTCTATAATCAATTAATTCCCCATAGCTTCTGCAATGCTTTTCCCATCTTCCAAATCTGCTTCAAAGGTCGCTCTATACTCACTAATAATATCCGTTGGATAACCATTCGTAGTCAATTGCTTCTCGACATCAGCAATTATGCTATTAAAGCTAGCGGTGAATGATGCGAGTTGCTGTTTACCTTTTGCTAAGATGCTGGCTTTGGTTTTGTTATCTGTTTCACTTAAATATTGAACCGCAAGACTTGTCAAAGTTGAACGACTTTGCGATTGTAATGCTGTAAGCTTGGCCTGTGCTCTACTAGTAATCTGCTCATACGTAATTGCACCTGCTCCCGCACTCCCACCCCCACTTGTTGCTCCGCCTGTAGGTGCTGGATTAGCTGTTGGAGAAGCAGATGTAACATCTTTAGTATTACCAGCATTACCCCCAACAATATTGCCGGCCTGTTCTTGATAACTTGCTGAAGCAGCTGTAATCGTCTTTGTCTTCTGATCCCAAATAATTTTATTCCCTACGGACTCCGAAAGAAAACGAAGCGGTACATACATTGAACCATTCAGCATATAACTCGCTTGCCCTGTAGGAACAGCCTTAGCTGAACCATTAAAGACATAACTTGCTAATACTTTGTTAAGAGCGATATTTGTGACTGCCGTTGTTTCGCTATTTGCATTTCCAGCATTCATAAGATATTCCTTGATAATCACCAGTTCAGAGCTGGTCGGTTCGGCAACAGTAACTTTTAGATTCTTGGCATCCCATGATACACTCTTCTGCAATGCATATGAAACAAATCGAATTGGTACATAAGTTGTGTTGTTATAAATAAATACATGTTGACCAATTGGAGGCTGAATGCTTACTCCGTCAAATAGCATCTTCACATTCATACTTTGAACTTTGATTGAATCTGAAGCCTTTGCACTTACTGTAGCAGCAGCTGAAGCCGATATAGGAGCGGATGCTGTTAATGGTGCTGTGCCAATTAACGCCGTAGCCAGAAGTGCTACTGCCGGAATCTTTATCTTAAACAAAATCATTCACTTCCTTCTTCTTGTGCATTGATTTGTTCTTCTTCTACAATTACTTGATCACGGGATTTCCCTTGGCTCACACCGTATTTCTTAGCAATCTGTGAAAGTTCGTTATACTGCTCTTCAGATACTTTTCCGAGAATAATACTGCGTGCTTCTCTTTTTTCTTCCTTTGTCAACCCACCCTTGGCTAACTCTTGTAATCTCTTAATATCAGATACACTCAACTGTTGTGCTACTATTGACGCTACATTAGCTTTATCTGTAATCGAAACGTTGTCTTGAACTTCTTTAGTCTTATCCGTTGAGATATGAGCAATCCCATCCACACCCTCTGGTGTTGGAGCAGGAGTAGTTGCTGGCTTTGTGGTACTGACGACAGCCGTTTGTTCTCCGGCATCAGTAGAAGCTGGAGTGCTGTCTGGTGAACTTGTTGATGTTGGATCAATTGAAGCTGCTGGTTCTGCAGACGGATCACTCTCCGCTACTGCTGGCTCAACAACTTGCCCCTGAGGCACATTACCAGTATCATTCGCCTCTACATCAAATCCATCAGCCATAGAATTCATCAGCTTGTCGACAGCATAATTGGCAGCGAATAATCCGCCAACGCCCAACACCACGATTACCGACAGCGTCCAGATCAATACTTTCTTCCATCTTTTCACTTCAGGTACCTCCAAGTTCTAATTAGCTAATCGCCGCCTGAATCACTGGCTGCATCGGCACGATCTGATTAATGACTTCACGAATGGCTTCTCCGTCTTCAGCTATAACACGTTCCAGTCGTTTGAATTCCAGCTCCATTTGACTCTGACTAATGACATTCGGTCTGCCTATGAAAATCCGGTCATGTTGTGTAGAACCCAGATTCTCTTCATCTGTCAACAGTTCTTCATATAACTTCTCGCCTTCACGAATACCTGAGAAGGTGATCTCGATATCCTTATAAGGCTCATAACCAGACAATGTAATTAAGTCCTCAGCTAAGGTTAGAATTTTTACTGGTTCACCCATGTCGAGTACAAACACTTCGCCGCCATTAGCGAAGGAACCCGATTGAATCACCAGTTGCACGGCTTCAGGAATTGTCATGAAGTAGCGGACCATCTCAGGGTGCGTGACGGTAACCGGTCCCCCAGCTGCAATCTGCTGCTTGAATGCAGGTATTACACTGCCTCGACTACCAAGTACGTTGCCGAAACGTACTGCCGAGAATTTGGTTGGACTATTTACGTTAAGACTCTGAACATACATTTCAGCGATCCGCTTCGTTGCACCCATGACACTGGTAGGATTAACCGCCTTGTCCGATGAGATCAGCACAAAACGTTCTGCCCCGTATTTGTCAGCACAGTCTGCCACGTTGCGTGTACCGAAGACATTATTCTTGATCGCCTCAGAAGGGTTGCGCTCCATCAGAGGAACGTGCTTATGTGCTGCCGCATGAAAGACAACCTGCGGCTTGTAGCTCTGGAATATATCCATCAACCTTGCACGGTCTTGAACGTCGGCAATAATTGTAACAATATTCAGATAAGGGAAGCTCTTGCGCAGCTCCATCTCTATGGTATAGATACTGTTCTCCCCATGACCCAGGATCATCAGCTTGTCCGGTGCAAACGGAGAGATCTGGCGGCATAGCTCTGATCCGATTGAACCGCCTGCTCCAGTAACGAGTACTGTCTTGTTATGAACATAACCCAGGATACTGTTCATGTCGGCAACAATAGGCTCACGGCCCAACAGATCTTCAACACTGACATCCCGCAGCTTCTTGACAGAGATTTTGCCTGCAATCAGGTCATTGAGTGCAGGTATAATCTTCAGCTTCGCGCCTGTAGCCTTAGCCAGATTAATGATCTCGGATATTTCTGTTCTGGAGACGGAAGGCATCGCAATAATAATCTCATGAATCTCCCGTTCCTTCACGATCCGTGGAATATCATAGCGGTTACCGAGTACAGGAACACCCAATATGGACATGTGATATTTATCCGAGCTGTCATCAATGAACCCGACCAGCCGTGTATCCGCGAATGAAGGACCCATCAACTCTCTGGCAATTAATATTCCGCAATCTCCGGCTCCAACAATTAGGGTATGAACCTCCGTATCCTTATTGTTAAACCGGTCATTGCGGAACACTCTCCAGAAGAATCGGGCACCCCCTACCAGCAGCAGAATCGTCTCCATCGACCGAACTTCTATACTGAGCGGCACACGCTGCGGCAGGATAACAAAAGCTACTGCGTATGAGAGTATGGCTCCTACTACAATAGCCTTGAGAACGGATATAATCTCGCCTATGCTGGCATACTGCCACATTCTACGGTACAGCCCGAAATAGACCAGGCTTCCTCCGATAGCGACCGTTGAGATCAGCCCGTACACCACCATCTGCACAACATATTCCTGAGGGATATGGTTATAGAAACGGAACAGGTAGGAAGTCACGATACTGAACCAAATAATCGCAATATCGATCAAAAACAGTACCAATACTCTGGTTTTCGCTGTCATTTTTAGTGCCTCCAAAAATAACAATTTTCTTCAATAGGAAACTTAATTGCCATAATAGTAATAATAATAGCCTTCACTGGCTTTACGCTTAACATTGTTCAGTACTACGCCCAGCATTCTTGCTCCTACCCGGTCCAGACCTGCCTTAGCCTTAGCGGCAATATCACGCTTCACCTTACCGTAACTCACGACCATAATGACACCATCGCTCTTGGAGGCCACAATCTGCGCATCTGTAACTGCCAGTAATGGCGGTGTATCGATTAAAACAACATCGTATAACTGGCGCAGCTCTTGCAGGACAGCACTCATTCGGTTGGAAGCCATCATCTCTGCCGGATTTGGAGGGATAGGACCAGAAGTCATTAAAGAAAGGTTGTTCACTCCTGATTCTTGAATCACCTCAGACAAATCTGCCTGCTGAGATAATAATGAAGACAGGCCATAACGATTACTAAGAGAAAAGGTTTTGTGTGCAGTAGGTTTGCGCAAGTCACCATCGATGAGAAGCACCTTCTTATCCGCTTGAGCATAAGCAGCGGCAAGGTTAGCTGTCACTGTAGACTTTCCTTCCTCCGGCCCGGAAGAAGTGACCATAATAATCTGAATCCGTTCATCTACCGAAGAGAAATCAATGTTCGTGCGCAGTGCCCGAAAGGCTTCAGATACAGGTGAGCGCGGGTTCGTCACGGTAATCAGATGGCGTTGTTTATTTGGCTGCTGTGACATGTTCAAGTTCCCCCGCCTTTCTGGTCTGCGTCTGTACTTGCTGTTCTGTAGTCTTTGTTTCTTCTTGTCCAAGCCGTGTAATCATGGCGATCGTTGGCAGTCCAAGGTATTTCTTAATATCATCTTCTGTCTTGAGCGTATCATCCAGGTATTCCAGCAAGAAGGCAATTCCCAGACCAATCATCAAGGATACAATGAAGGCAATCGCGAGGTTCATCACCACATTCGGCTCTACCGGTCCTGGTGCTACAGGTGGATTAAGCTTGGCTTCATTGAGGATAGATACATTCTGCACGTTGAATAGGCTCGGAATCTCCTGCTTGAACACAAGTGATATGGCATTCACGATTTCTGCGGCTCTCTGATATGAATTATCTCGAACGACAAGTGTCATCACCTGCGTATTGTTTACGGAACTAACATTAACCTTCTTCAGCATCTCCTCCGCAGTAATAGCGAATTGCGGATAGTTCTTAGCCACAACATCGAGGATTGCCGGTGTCTTAATAATTTCCTTGTACGTATTAATAAGCTGAATATTCGTATTAATCTGGTTAAGATCCAGCTGTCCTACTGTAGATTGAGTAGGTGTCTGATTAACAATAATCTTCGTTGAAGCCTCATACACCGGATTCTTGATGTATAAGCTATAGACCCCGGCAAGAACACATGCCACGATAACAATGCTGACAATCATCCACAGTCTCTTCCTGACAATCTGGAAATAATCGCGCAGATCCAATTCTTGTGCTGACAAGTGAATTTCCCTCCAAGCTGTTTCTGTAATATTTCATCTAAGCAAGCAGAAACGCCTGTGACGTCCATTTATAGGACGGCACCGTTTCAGCGAGAAATAGAAGGATAATTTATAGCGTAGAGCATATAAATTCTTATATTTCTAAAAAAGTGCCTCCTCTCTAACAGACGAGAGGAGGCTCTCCATACTTACTATTTACTTACTTGAAGTTAATTGTACGGTAGATAATAACTGCAGCTTCTGCACGGGTAGCAGTGTTGTTAGGATTGAACTTGCCGGCGTTGCCGATAACCAGGTTATTGCTGGCAGCGAAGGCAACTCCGTCTCTCAGTGATGCACTAATCTTAGCAGCATCGGAGAATTGGCCCAATGCAGTTGTACTAGTAGTGGCAGCAGGGTTAACCGACTTAACCGCACGGGAGATCATAGTCGCCATTTCTGCACGGGTAATGGTTGCATTAGGATCGAACTCAGCAGCGCTGCGTCCGGTAATGATACCCTTCTCAGCAGCTACAGCTACATATGGAGCATACCAGGAAGTAGAGCTTACATCATTGAAGTTCTGCTTAGCGGAGTTGTTCTCCAGGTTCAATGCACGAATCAGCATCTTGGCGAATTCAGCACGGGTCACATTGCTCTTCGGAGCAAAGTTGCCGTTACCCACGCCTTCAATTGCGCCCTTGGCAGCTACAACGGCGATTTGTCTTCCCGCCCAAGCCTGTACACTTGCAATGTCTTTGAAGCTTACTTTGTTCTCCACTACAGCGTAGGAAGAGAACGTGTCACGTGGTTCAGTGATATATTCACCGTCTACAACACCACCCTGGAATTGAAGAGCACTGTATACAATCTTCGTAACGGAGAGTAACTCTTTATCCAATCCTTCTGTATTCTTAAGCGGCAGTTTAATAATGATTGGCTGTTGGAAGGTTGTCGTTGCAACGCCGCCTACAGTCAGATCAAATTCATACACGCTGGATGCCAGTTTCAGGCTGGAAATCGAAGTCACTGTAGAATCAGCAATTGTCGATGCTGTAAGTGTAACAGCTTCACTGAATTGGCCTACCGGAATCGTTACGGTCAAGCCGTTGAAGGTAATCGCAATGTTGGCAATACCTTTAGCCTTAGCAGCTTCGATGATTGCTTTGGACAATGGAACTTCCACTGTTGCAGCATTCACTGTACCCAGGTTCAGGGTAAGGGTAAGACCAGTCTTAACTGTGCTTGAAGCAACGAGTGCATCAAATGCCTTCAATACATCTGCATCCACCAGTTTCAAGGTAGCTTTATCTCCAACAATTGTTACCAGCTTGGATACATCATAGATTCCATCTGCCGTAACTACTGGTGTTGTTGTTGTTGTCGTTGTACTACCCGGGTTAGTACCAGGACCAGGATTTGGAGTTGGAACATAACCCAATCCGAAAGCCTTGATATAAGCAAGAGCCAGAGCAGTTGCCGAGGCCTTATCCGTAGTCAATTCAGCACGTAGTGAATTCAGCGCTTGCTTAACAGAAGCAGTATCAATGTGCAGGTTATTCAATACAGTGCTTACGGTATAAGCATTCGTTCCTGCAGTCTTACCAAGAACAATCTCAATGGCATCGTCAATTAGATCTTGCTGTGCAGTTGCACTAGTGGCAATCGTCACCAGTTCAGTTGTTGTCTTGGTACTAACAAGGGCACGCAGTGAATCTTCCACACCAAACACGAAAGTAATCACATCGTCCACTGTAAGGTCAGCAACTCCAGCATCTGCGGCAATGCCCTTCAACAGATCGATATAGGTCTGGTTGTTAGCAATCTCTGCAACTGCAGAATAATCAACAGTATAGTAGACATTCGCTACTGCATGGAACAAATTATACAATTCTGTCCGGTCTACATCGGTAGCAAGCTTACTCAATACAGGTGCAAAAATCTCCTCAAACTTAGCCTGGTCAATCTTGCTGTTCACTTCATCACGTGTTGCACGCAGTGCCGCTCTGCCGTCTGTACCAAGTGCTGTATACAAATCATTAATCTTCTGTTTCACAGTCGCACGATCTGCCGCACTATCTGCGGAAGCCGTACCCACGAAATGCCCAGCAAGCCCCTTGCTGCTGAACGGGAATCCGGCAACGGATGCCGCCGCCATACTTACTGCTAGTGTAGATACTGCCAATTTTTTCTTTAAAGTCACTTGTCATCCACCTCATTGTATGTATTTTTATAAATAATATAGCAATAACCCAGTAATACCCATTCTACCATTAAACAATTGGAAGGTCACCCTTTACGAGAAAAAAATCCGAACAATCTATGAAGTTTGCTGTTGGATTGAACAGGATTAACTCGAATAATCTCCTCATTAGCAGCAATTCTACGCGCATTGTGTAGAAAAAAGTCGAATGTCTCATTTCCCAAATGTTTCTTCACGACTTCGTAAGCCTCGCTTAAACCAAACGGACGATTACTAGAATCATGTGCATCTGATGCAATCACATGTATAGTCCCCCGCCGGCACAAGTCGATCGACAGCTTCTGCAGCTTACTCCCGAAGGTCCCGGCAAGACTCTGTGCCGTCAGCTGTCCAAGCGCTCCCAGTTCGGTTAGCCGCTCCAGCTTGGACGGATTCTCGGCGACTTCGGCATTACGCTCCGGATGGGCAATTACCGGAACATAGCCCTGAATGATCAGCTCATGGCAGGTCTCCTCCATGTTGCGGGGCACACGCGAGGAGGGCATCTCCAGCAGGATGTACCTGGAGCCGGCAAGCGTCAGCAGTTGTCCCTTCTCCAGATCATCCAGCAGATCGCCGTAGATACGAATCTCCTGGCCCGGCAGCACCTGAAGGGGATTGCCCGCTTCTTGGAGCTTCTCATTCAGCAGCCGCACAGCTGCTTCTATATCTGGAGCCGGATTCATATAAACTCCGTTAGCATGGTGCGGGGTGGCAATTACAGTTGTAATACCATCGTTATTGGCGTCTTGCGCCATGGCGAGAGCGGCGTCAACATCAGCGGCTCCGTCATCCATGAAGGGTAGAATGTGGCTATGGATATCTATCATATGTCTTTTATCGGTCCTTTTCGAGAGGATATGTATAGATTTCGCAAAAAAATACAACCATTTCACTAGGAAATGATTGCTAAATTTTAAATTAATCTTCTTAAGCTTCTAACTGAAACAGCCTGTAAGCTGCCAGCGCAAGCTGTTCGTCTACTTCACGGATGTCCGCTTCATGCTGACAAGTATTGCGGAGATCCAGCAGGCTGTTAATCTTCCGGCGCTCCTGCTCTATCTCCTGCTCTACCGTCTGCAGCTTGTAAATAGACATCATCTCTACTAATGAATATTTATGCTGATAGATCAGCTTGGTGCCGCCGGGTCTCACTTCCGAGATCCGGCGCACCGAGCCACCCTCATAGTAATACATCATGGTTAATTCCTTATAAATCCGGTTCACGGTTCCCGTGCCCTTATACATGAAGAAGAGCTTACGGACCGCATTGATCAGATGAGGATTCACTACCCTGCAGGACAAGGAACCAATATAGATGCCGCCTTTGCGTTCAAAAGACAGATGTACCTCCTCGCCCCCGGCCTCTTCCAGCACAATCTCCTGTTCACCTGCGCCAAGAATCTTCACGCGGTGGCTGATATAGCTGGTATCGGCGGTAAGCAGAAACTGGTTCAGCTGAAATTCGGTCATTTGCATTGTTGCATTCACATATTCCATAGCCAGACGCTGAGCCATAACCATCCCTCAATTCTATGACAAACCCTTAAGTCTCAGAAGAGTCTTCGTGCTGTGGTTCATCCCCGGAATCCTGATCGTCCGGTTCTGCCGGAGGTTCTTCTTCGGTAGGAAGAGTATGTCTATCGATAAGTTCCCATAGTTCGTCTTTGCCAAGTCCAATCTCTGAAGAATAGGCAATGAAGTTATCACCCGGCAGCACACCGAGCTCCTGCTTCATCACTTTGATATGCTTCGGCCAGCGGGTCTTCGGAATCTTATCCGCCTTGGTTGCCACTACACAGAGCGGCAGATCATAGTGCTTCAGCCAGTCGAACATCATCTTGTCATTGCCGGTTGGCGGATGACGAAGGTCTACAACGAGCAGGACCATCTTCAGCGTTTCGCGCTCGGACATGTATTTCTCAACCATTTTGCCCCAGGAGGCGCGCTGTGTCTTGGAGACCTTGGCGTAGCCGTAACCCGGAAAGTCGACGAAATACATGCTTTCATTAATACGATAATAGTTCATATGCTGTGTCTTACCCGGTGTAGAACTGGTGCGGGCGAGATTCTTGCGGTTAATCATGCGGTTAATCAGAGAGGACTTCCCTACATTGGAGCGCCCTGCCAGAGCAATCTCCGGCAAGGCATCCTCAGGGTACTGATCAGGGCCCACGGCACTGATCACAAATTCGGCATTGTTAACTTTCATAGGACTTCCTTTCTAATGCACACTACTTGGCGCTTCAATACTTATTTCTGTATCCGTATCTGTGTCTCTGCCGCTGACGGCCTCATGATCCACAAGTGCATGCTTCAGCACCTGATCCATATGGGCTACCGGCACAAACTCCACATCGTTCAGGACACTCTCGGGAATATCCTTAAGGTCACGCTCGTTGTCCTTAGGGATGAGGATCTTCTTGTATCCTGCACGGTGGGCAGCCAGCGATTTCTCCTTGAGGCCCCCGATCGGCAGCACACGCCCGCGCAGCGTAATCTCGCCGGTCATCGCCACAGTCTTCGAGACATAACGTTTCGTCAGGGCGGAGATCAGGGCTGTTGCAATCGTAATCCCTGCAGACGGACCGTCTTTCGGGATCGCACCTTCGGGAATGTGGATATGAATATCGTTCTTCTCATGGAAATCCGGCGCCAGTCCCAGCTCCTCCGCCTTAGAGCGGGTATAGCTGAAGGCGGCCTGCGCCGACTCCTTCATCACATCACCCAGCTGTCCGGTCAGCGTCAGCTTGCCCGTACCCTGTACAACCGTTACTTCGATCAGCAGCGTATCGCCGCCAACCTCGGTCCAGGCCAGCCCGGTTACGGTGCCAATCTGATCCTCCAGCTCCGCCATTCCATAGCGGTACTTCGAGGCGCCCAGATAATCCTTGATCTCTTCCGGAAGAATGCTTACGCGTTCCTTCTCTTCTGAGACAATCTGCTTGGCGGCTTTGCGGCATAGAGCAGCAATCTGCTGCTCCAGGTTCCGCACCCCGGATTCCCGGGTGTACTCGCGCACAATCTTCAGCAGCGTATCGTCCTCAATGGACAGCTGTTCCTCTTCCAGCCCATGATTCTTGCGCTGCTTCGGCAGCAGATAACGGCTGGCAATCTGCAGCTTCTCAAGCTCCGTATATCCCGGAATGAACAGCATCTCCATCCGGTCCAGTAACGGACGCGGAATATTATGCACGGCATTCGCTGTCGTTACGAACATGACGTTCGAGAGATCGAACGGCAGCTCTACGAAGTGATCGCTGAACGTATTGTTCTGTTCAGGGTCAAGCACCTCCAGCAGAGCCGCCGACGGATCGCCGCGGAAATCCGCTGCCATCTTGTCGATCTCATCCAGCAGGAAGACCGGGTTGATACTGCCCGCAGTCTTCATTCCCTGGATAATACGCCCCGGCATAGCACCGACATAGGTACGGCGGTGACCACGAATCTCCGCTTCATCCCGCACGCCGCCCAGCGAGATGCGGACGAACTTACGGTTCAGCGAGCGGGCGATGGAGCGGGCGAGCGAGGTTTTACCAACACCCGGAGGACCTACCAGACACAGAATCGGCCCCTTTAGACTCTTGACCAGCTTCTGTACCGCCAGATATTCCAGTACGCGTTCCTTCGGCTTCTCCAGACCATAGTGGTCTGCATCCAGCACCTGCTCCGCCTTCTTGATATCCAGATCATCTTCAGTTGCTTCGCTCCACGGCAGACCCAGCAGCCAATCCACATAGTTGCGGATGACGCTGCCTTCGGCCGAGCTTGCCGGCATTTTCTCCAGACGGTCGATTTCCTTCTCGATCTTCTCCTGCACACGCTCCGGCAGATTCTTCTCTTCCATCTGGGCGCGCAGCTCATCCGCTTCGCCTGCCCGGCCTTCCTTCTCGCCAAGCTCCTTCTGGATCGCTTTCATCTGTTCGCGCAGGTAATACTCCTTCTGTGTCTTCTCCATCTGCTTCTTCACGCGCTGGCTGATCTTGCGTTCCAGCTCCAGCACTTCACGCTCATTATTGAGGATATCGAGCAGCTTCTCCAGACGTTTGCTGACGTCAATGGTCTCCAGAATCTCCTGCTTCTCCTTAATCTTCAGCGCCAAATGACTGGTGATCACGTCGGCCAGCCGGCCCGGCTCTTCAATATCGGAGACAGCGGCCAGCGTCTCGGGAGTAACCTTCTTGGACAAGGTGATGTAGTGTTCGAACTGGCTCAGTACGGTACGCATCAGGGCATCGCTCTCCTGATCGACATCCTCCTGCTCCGGCAGCTCACGCGCCATTACCTCATAATACTCCTCGTTATCCGTATAATGAATAATCTCGGCACGCTCTACGCCCTCCACCAGCACTCGGATCGTGCCGTTGGGAAGCTTCAGCATCTGCCGCACATTCGCAACTGTACCCACCCGGAAAATATCTTCTTGTCCCGGTTCCTCTATATTCACTTCCGACTGGGAGCAGAGGAGAATCAGGTTATCTTCAACCATAGCTTTTTCCAGTGCCCGGACTGACTTCTCGCGGCCTACATCTAAATGCAGAACCATGCTGGGATATACAAGAAGACCTCTAAGCGGTAATAAAGGAAAACGACGACCTTTCGATTTGCTTTGTATCATCGCTTTCGCACCTCCCATGGTTCATAAGTAGTGTCATATGCATTCATTCTAACAAAAGCGGCATGAAAACACCAACAAGCCTTGTGCCGCGGCAAATGCTGTGGCGCAGCCGTCTTTTAGTATTCGCTGAACTTAAGTGTACTATGCCGTTACCTTTACTTAAAGGGTGCCTGATCCATTAAAAGAAAAGAACGCCCGTCACGGACGTTCCCCGAATGTATTGTTATTTTGGACGATTAGCCCTGATTACGCATTTACACTTTGTGCCTTACGGTCCTGCCTTGCATGCAACGTCTTCATTGCCAATCTTGCGATCGGCTGCGCAACCAGCAGTTCAATCCAGAAGGCTATTCCAAAGTTCCTTGGCCAGATATGAAGGAAGTTTCTGACGGGCTCCAGACTTACATGTCCCGTTCCAACCCATGTACCGATAATCGACAGTGAAACCGATAATACTGTAACATTCAATAAAATATTCAATAGAACCCTGGCATTAAATCCGTCGGTTTGGCCTGTGAATTTCGGCAGCACTTTGCGGACAATAGGTCCGGCCACCAGCCGTACCAGCAGAACTACGATTACCCACATGAATGGAAGTATCTTCAGTGTATCCAGATATACTTCCTTGCTGAATCCGAGTTCCAACCCTACGATAAGAGGAGCAATGGTATTGACTGAAATGATTGAAACAATCAACAAAAATAATAAACCTTCTTTGGCGTTTCTGGGCAGTCTTGTTTCTCCGTGCATGTACGTCATCTCCATAAAAAATAGTATTTCAGATGGCAGACGTATCCTGAGACATATATTTTTAGTCTATCAAAGACTAATATCTCCACACACTGATCTATTCATTATACCATTTCGGGAGGAGGAATGTCAGCACTTCTTCTCAAGAACTTGATCTCTTTACCAAGTGGAGACGGCCCGCAAAGTCGTGTTTTAGCTTGGACGGTGAATCAAGTACTTTACGGGGGGGACCCCCGAGAGCTACATTCCGCGGACAAAAGGGGAGGATGCCGCGGGGATACGGACTGATGCCAAAACAAGTGGATAAAGGTATCTTAATTTGTTGATTTCGGCGGATCGGGAGCAAGCAAGTGGAAAAACTACATTTAATTCGGGTGATTTAGCTAGTTTGAGTGAAAGGCGATAATTTAAGTGCTGTTTATCCAACTGCTGTTCTCGCCGGGTTCATTCGTTCCTCAGCAAGTGTAGAAAATCCATCTATTTCCGGTCTAGCTGCATCCGATCTGTTAGCCCCGTGCCAAGTCCCTCTTTCGCTAAAAAAGCGGCCTTACGGTCCGTAAGGCTCAGGAATCATTACATAACGAACAAGCTGAAACAGCTCCTCCATTCTCCAAAGGACGGTACCGTTCCGGCAAATTTCGCAAAAAAAGGTCCCCCAGTATATGATCTGAGGGACCTCTTCATATAGACTGCTGCTATCCCGGCAAGCTCTCCCCCGAAGCATCCGCCTTCAGCAGGGAAGGCGCCGAAGAGAAGGTCTCGCCCGACACGGCCGGCATTCTCACGTCTGCCGTATCCGCGCCGAACAGATGGCGGAAGACTTCTTCGACGGTGTCCATCGGGATGACCCGCAGGGGACCGAGGTCGGCGAACAGCGACTGCCAGTTCTCCTTAGGGATCAGCACGGTGGTTGCACCTGCCTGGAATGCGGCCTCGACCTTGGCGACCACGCCGCCGACCGGCTTCACACGGCCGTGGATGCCGATCTCCCCGGTAATCGCTACCGTGTTATCCACCGGCAGCTGCCGGATGGCGGAGACGATAGCGACCGCCATGGCTACTCCGGCGGACGGGCCGTCAATCGGCGTGCCGCCTGGGAAGTTAATGTGCAGGTCGTAGTGGTCCGGGTCCAGCTTCATCGTACGCAGTACGGTCAGCACGTTCTCGATGGAGCCTCTGGCCATACTCTTGCGCCGGGTCGTCCGTGAGCCGCCGCGCAGCTCTTCTTCATCGACTACACCTGTTATATTCAGTCTGCCTTGTCCATTAGCGGCAGGTGCGGCGGAGACTTCAATCTCCAGCAGCGTACCCATGCCCGGCCCGTAGACGGCAAGGCCGTTAACCAGCCCGATCTGCGGAGACGTCGGAATCTTGCGCTCCGTCCGCAGCGGCAGCTGGCTGCTGCCCGCGACCCATTCCACTTCGGCAGCACTCAGGGTATCCCGGCCTTCGGTCAGGGCCAATCCGGCGGCCAGCTGGATCATATTCACGGCCTCGCGGCCGTTCGTGGCATATTGCTGCACCACTTCCACCGCTTCGGGACTTGGCTTCAGTCCGACCTTCTGGACGGCATCCCGTCCGATCACCGCAATCTCCTCCGGCAGCAGCGGCCGGAAATAGATCTCCATGCAGCGCGAACGGAGCGCAGGCGAGATTTCATCCGGCGAACGTGTCGTTGCACCAACCAGCCGGAAATCGGCGGGCAGGCCGTTCTGAAAGATATCATGGATATACGCCGGCGTGTTGCTGTCTTCTGAATTATAGTACGCACTCTCCAGCAGCACCTTGCGGTCCTCCAGCACCTTCAGCAGCTTGTTCATCTGAATCGGATGCAGCTCCCCGATCTCATCCAGGAACAGAATCCCGCCATGCGCCTTGGTAACCGCTCCCGGCTTCGGCTGCGGAACTCCGGCCACCCCCATGGCCCCCGCACCCTGATAGATTGGATCATGCACCGAGCCGATGAGCGGATCGGCAATCCCGCGCTCATCGAAGCGCGCGGTAGTGGCATCGATCTCTGTGAATTTGGCATCGCGCTTGAACGGGGACAGCGCATTCTTCTTCGCTTCCTCCATGACCACACGCGCAGCGGCTGTCTTGCCTACACCAGGCGGCCCGTAGATAATAACATGCTGCGGATTGGCACTGCAGAGCGCGGCCTTAAGTGCGCGTAGCCCGTCCTTCTGTCCGACGATATCATCGATGGAGGCCGGACGTGTTTTTTCTGAGAGCGGCTTGGTCAGAGAGATCATCCGCATCTTGCGCAGCTTATCCAGCTCCTTGCGTGATTCCCGGTCTACCGCCGTCTTGTTGGTCTTCTGTCCACGCAGCAGATTCCAAAAATAAACGCCGATGACCAGCGCGAAAAAGAGCTGCACGATCATCAGCAATATACTTAGTTGCATAGCACACCCTCCTGTTTCCTTCCGTCTGCCTGTCCAGTATTTAACTACTACTAGGTAGTATAGCCGTTTCAATCATTCGTAAACGCCTGTGCCAAAAAAACAGAAGACTCCTGCACCCTTCCCGGCCCGCAGATTGCATACGATTCCCATAAACGGAAAGACTATACCGGATAACAGGAGGCGAATGCACATGACGCAGCTGGAAAATGCAGGATCGCCGCAGGAGAAGCTGCCGGAATCTCTGTCCGTTTTTATAGAGGGAATGCAAGTCCGCCTGGGCAAAAGTACAGATATCATCTACCGGTTCATCACACTTGGCCCTTTGTCCGCTGTGCTTGTATTTATTGAAGGCCTGTCTGATCCGCAGTCTCTCATTCAAGCGGTTCATGAGGATGCCGGCCTGTTCCATGAGCTGGACGATTTCACACCGGTAACCTGCCTGAAGCTGCTGCAGGAACGGACGCTTACCCTGGGCAAGGTTGGAGAGATCAGCAACTATACAGAGGCTGAAACGGAAATTCTGGCGGGCAACACGATTCTCTTCATTGAAGGCAGCGTTACGGCGCTGTCTGCCGGTACAGAGGCTCTCAAGCAGCGTGCGGTGGAGGATGCGGTCTCCCAGTCGGTAGTCCGCGGGCCCCGAGAAGGCTTCACCGAATCCCTGCGGGAGAATACCGCTCTGGTCCGCAGGCGCATCCAGAACCCGAAGCTGCGGATCGAGTCACGCAAGCTGGGGGAGCAGACCCAGACGGATGTCGCGGTGATGTACATTGAAGGTAATGCCGATCCCGTCGTACTGGAGGAGCTGCGCAGACGGCTGGATGATGCCAGGCTGGATAGCGTACTGGAGAGCAATTATATCGAGGAGATGATTCAGGACAAGCGCTACAGCCCTTTCCCGACCGTCTATAATACCGAGCGTCCGGATGTCACGGCATCGGCACTGCTGGAAGGGCGGATCGCCATTCTGGTGGAAGGGACTCCATTTGTGCTTGTGGTTCCCGCACTACTGGTGCAATTCTTTCAATCCAGTGAGGACTATTACCAGCGGAGCGATTTCGCCAGTCTGGTGCGGCTGCTGCGATTTTTTTGTTTCGCCATTGCTCTGCTGACCCCTTCCTTCTATATCGCCATCACTACTTTTCATCAGGAGATGATTCCGACCACACTGCTGATCAGCCTGATCGGCCAGCGTGAGGGGATTCCTTTTCCGGCCTTCCTTGAAGCGTTCATTATGGAGATTACCTTCGAGATACTCCGCGAGGCCGGTATCCGGCTGCCCAAATCCATCGGCCAGTCGGTGTCCATCGTCGGAACTCTGGTTATCGGTCAGGCCGCGGTCGATGCGGGGCTGGTCTCAGCAGCCATGGTCATTGTGGTGTCGATCACAGCGATCGCTAATTTCGCATTACCGGCCTTCAATGTCGGCATTTCTGTGCGGATGCTGCGTTTCGTGCTAATGGCGATTGCCGCCTCCTTCGGCCTGTACGGGATGATTATCGCGATGATTATTCTGGGCCTGCATCTGTGCAGCCTGGAATCGGTAGGCGTCCCTTACATGACCTCCTTCGCGCCTATGCGCTGGCAGAGCCAGCGGGACACCTTCATCCGCGTCTCGCGGCGCAGCATGAAGAAGTTTTTTGGACGAAACTAGAGGTTGCCTGTGAATCTATAACGAAAGGAACGCTGCCTGATGCGGGGAAGACGCGCCCTTACGATCCTCCTGATTCTAAGTCTCATGTCACTTACCGGATGCTGGAGCCGCAAAGAACTGAATGATCTCGCTCTGGTCATGGCGCTCGGCATTGATCTGGTTCCGGAGGGGTATGCGGTCACCGTCCAGGTTATGAACCCCAGCGAGGCCGGTAACCAGAAGGGCGCCTCCTCCGGAAGCCTGCCTGTCGTAACCTACAAATCCGTAGGCCGTACCGTTCCCGATGCGCTGCAGCGGATGCTGGGCATGACTCCCCGTATGCTGTATCTGGCCCATATCCGTGTGCTTGTCTTTGGGGAAGAACTGGCCCGCAGCGGGGTCAGCGATGCGCTGGACTTCATCTCACGCGACCATGATCTTCGTACCGATTTCTACCTGCTGGTAGCCAAGAACTCGAAAGCTTCGAAGATCCTGGAGATTATCACACCCTTCGAGCATATTCCGGCGAACTCCCTGTATTCTTCCATTCTCGTCTCCCATAAGAAATGGGCAGCGACCGGGAAGGTAACCCTGCAGCAGTTCATTACCGAGCTGGAGCGCGGCGGCTCAAACCCGATCATGTCGGGAGTACAGTTAAAAGGAGATCTGGAGGACGGGGAGTCCGCCAAAAATGTGCAGAGCATCAGCCCCAAAGCCCTGATCCAGCATGCCGGCATCGCCGTGTTCAAAAAAGACAAGCTGGTCGGCTGGCTGGGCGAACCGCTCAGCAAGAGTGTTAATTATACGCTGAACGATGTAGACTCAACGGTTGGAAATGTCCCCGGCCCGGATGGCGGAACCGTAGGCTTCATTGTTTACCGGGCAGACACTTCGATGGATATCAAGCTGAATGACCAGGCCAAACCCGAATTCACGGTGCAGCTGAATATAGAAGCGAATCTGACGACAGTGGAAGGAACCCTAGATCTGAACAAGCCGTCCAGCATTGAGGGCATTGAGAAGAATCTGGAGAAACGCTTCGACGACAGAATGGCCAGTGATATCCGGGAGATCCAGCAGAAATATAACTCGGATATCTTCGGCTTCGGAGAAGCGCTGCACCGCAAATATCCGAAGCTGTGGAAGGATTACCGCGACCATTGGGCGGACACCTTCAAGACCGTTAAGATTGATGTTCATTCCAAGGTGGCGGTCCGGCGCATCGGCTCGGTCATACAGCCACTTCAAAGGGAGCTTGAGGAGAAATGAACTGGAGTCTGCTGCTACTGTTCTTCCTGCTGTTTGTACTCTTCCTGAAGACACCCGGCGTTCTTAGGCTCCGTTCCGCCCGGGATACCGCTGCTTTCTATGGCATCTGGGCTCTGACTGTCATAGTTACTCTCGCAGATAAGGCGGATCTGCCCCAGCTTAGGCCGCTTGACTGGGTTCGCAGCATAATGGAGCTGCTATCCTGAATATTTTTTTGCGGAAAGGATGTGAGATAGAGGTGAAAAGCCGTACCGGTATTGCCGCGAGGCAGTTCTACATTATGACATTCGGTTTAACCATCGGCACCTCTATTCTGGTCATCCCGAGCGGACTTGCGCATACCGCCAGAGAAGATGCCTGGATCGCCTCGCTCTGCAGCCTTATGATCAACCTGGTCATGGTGGTGCTGTATCTATTCATCGCACGGCTTCACCCCGGCAAACATCTCTTTGAAATTCACGAAGCTGCCTTCGGTAAATGGCCCGGTAAAATAATCTCACTGCTGTATCTGTTCTATTTCCTCATTCTCACCGGCACTCTGCTGGGTGACCTTGGATTCTTCATGTCGAGTGAGATTATGCCGGAAACGCCGATTGAGGCCGTCCAGATTGTGTTCCTGATTGCTGCGGTTATGAGTGCCGGCATGGGGGTTGTCATACTCGCCAGATTGGGGGAGCTGCTGTTTCCCTGGGTATTATTTCTGTTCCTGATCCTAGTCCTCACGCTGATCCCCCAGATTGAATGGAATCATATCAAGCCTGTGTTGGAGGGAGGCACAGGTCCCGTTTTCCAGGCCGGTTTTCAGGCCGCCATGTTTCAGGAGCTCATTGTGATGATGACGTTCCTGCCTCTGGTCCATAAGCGAAAAAGCGGGGAGAAGGCCTTCTTGTGGGGCACTCTGACCGGCGGTATCGTGCTGCTCCTTATTGTACTGCTCAGCATTCTGGTGCTTGGCATTGAGCAGACCGAGAATAGCACCTTCCCTGCTTACGCCTTGGCCAAAACGATCAATATCGGGAACATTCTGCAGCGCGTCGAAGGATTACTGATCACCATCTGGATATTAACCTTTTTCATCAAAATTTCGCTGCTCTACCTCTCCATCCTAAAAGGTATCCAAACGGTCTTCGGGCTCAAAGCTCCACAGCATCTGATCTACCCGCTGGCCGTATTGTTCCTCATCATCGCCTGGAATACATATATCAACACCGTCTACGTCAATGACATTATCGGAACGGTATGGGGGAAATTCTCGTTCATTTTTCTCCTGCTGATCCCTATTATGATCTATGTAATCGCACTGCTGAAGAAGGCTGTTTTCCGGAAAAGAACATAAAATAACCCTAAAACATATAAATTCTTAGCTATTAAAAAGCGCCCCGCCGCAGACGTCTTATCGAACCAGACATCTGCAGCGGGGCGCTTCATGTATATAAACATAGTTGCTATTAGGATAGGATGCGATAGAATCAGTTCAGTTAATTGCTGCCCTCAGGGTTGCCAACAACTACCGCCGGAGCCAGTCCTGCATGCTTGCGGCCGGGAATCTCACCCGTTTCTTCAAAATGGGCCACAATAATGTCAATTTCCTTCTTCAGCTCGGAGACCAGCTCCGCTTCAGGAACCTTACGGATCATTTTGCCGTAGCGGAACAGCAGACCTTCCCCGCGTGCGCCGGCGATGCCGATATCGGCTTCCCTGGCTTCACCCGGTCCGTTCACTGCGCAGCCCAGTACAGATACCTTAATCGGCACCTTCAGCTTGGAGATGTACTCTTCTACTTCATTAGCGATAGAGAAGAGATCAATGTCCAGGCGTCCGCAGGTCGGGCAGGAGATCAGTGTAGCCGCGTTCGAGATCAGACCAAAGGTCTTGAGCAGCTCACGTGCCACCTTCACCTCTTCTACCGGATCAGCACTCAGCGAGATACGTACCGTGCTTCCGATCCCCATGGAGAGCAGCGCACCAATCCCGGCGGAACTCTTCACGGTTCCTGCGAACAGTGTACCGGACTCGGTAATCCCCAGATGCAGCGGGTACGGAATAACCTCCGCCGCCTTGCGGTAGGCTTCAATAGCCATCGGCACATCGGATGCCTTCAGCGACACGATAATATCATGGAAATCCAGCTCTTCAAGAATTCCGATATGGTACAGGGCACTCTCGACCATAGCTTCCGGCGTAGGATAGCCGTATTTCTCCAGCAAATGCGTCTCCAGGGAACCGGCGTTGACCCCGATACGGATAGGAATCCCTTTGTCCTTGCAGGCTTTAACTACAGCTTCTACCTTATCGCGGCGTCCAATATTGCCGGGATTGATCCGCACCTTGTCGATGCCGTTCTCAATCGCCAGCAGGGCCAGCTTATAGTTGAAATGAATATCCGCTACCAGCGGGATATGAATCTGTTTCTTGATTTCCTTAATTGCCGCCGCTGCCTCTTCATTATTGACCGTTACACGTACAAGCTGGCATCCGGCTTCCTCCAGCCGCAGAATCTCGGCTACCGTCGCTTCCACATCGGCGGTTTTGGTCGTACACATGCTTTGGATAGCAACCTCGTTGTTTCCCCCAATAATAACCCCGCCGACATTGACGGGACGGGTCTGGTGTCTCAGGAACATGGTTTTCTCCCCCATAACGATCAAAGCTCCACCCTCTCCGCTCCCGCAGGTACTGCGGGGTGTGCGGGAGAAAGTGGAGACCCTGAATTGTATTGTTAAGCTGCATTAAGCAGATGATTACTCATTGCTTACGCACTTTCTTCTTTTTTCTTGTCTTTCTTGAGACTAAGCTCCGGCAGGGACTTCTCCTGGACAACCTTCTCGGTAATGACACAATCCTTGATGTCATCACGCGAAGGAACCTCATACATCACGTCGAGCATAATGCTCTCGATGATTGCACGCAGTCCGCGGGCACCGGTGTTGCGTTTGATCGCTTCCTTGGCAATAGCTTCCAGGGCAAGCGGTTCAAACTTCAGCGCTACATTATCCATCTCAAGCAGCTTAATGTACTGCTTCACGAGCGCGTTCTTCGGCTCGGAGAGGATACGTACCAGTGTGTTCTCATCAAGCGGCTCCAAGGTCGAGATGACCGGCAGACGGCCGACAAACTCAGGAATGAGGCCGAACTTGAGCAGATCCTCAGGCAATACCATGGAGAGGTATTCGCCAGCTTTGAGATCCTTCTGGCCTTCAACCGCTGCGTTGAAGCCGATGACTTTTTTGCCGATACGGCGTTTGATCATTTGCTCCAGGCCGTCGAAAGCACCGCCTACGATAAACAGAATGTTCGTGGTATCAATCTGGATGAATTCCTGATGAGGATGCTTACGTCCGCCTTGCGGTGGAACAGAAGCCACTGTACCTTCCAGGATCTTCAGCAGAGCCTGCTGTACGCCTTCACCGGAAACGTCACGGGTAATGGACGGGTTCTCCGATTTACGTGCTACCTTGTCAATTTCGTCTATATAGATAATGCCGCGTTCGGCCTTCTCCACATCATAATCAGCCGCTTGAATCAGCTTCAGGAGGATGTTCTCAACGTCTTCACCGACATAACCCGCTTCCGTAAGGGAAGTGGCATCTGCAATGGCAAAAGGAACGTTGATGATCTTCGCCATCGTCTGCGCCAAGAGGGTCTTACCCGAGCCTGTAGGTCCGAGCAGCAGGATGTTGCTCTTCGTCAGCTCCACATCTTCAATCTTGCTCTGGCTGTTCACACGCTTGTAGTGATTGTATACGGCAACGGAGAGCGATTTCTTCGCCTGCTCCTGGCCGATTACATATTGATCCAGAATATCGCGGATTTCCTTCGGTTTCGGAATATCCTTCATATCCAGTTCTTCTTCGTGACCGAGCTCCTCTTCCACGATTTCCGTGCACAGCTCGATGCATTCGTCACATATATAAACGCCAGGTCCTGCTACCAGCTTACGAACCTGCTCTTGCGATTTGCCGCAAAAAGAACATTTCAGTTGCCCTTTTTCATCATTAAATTTAAACATCTTACCACCCCTTTAAGATATGATCGGTGAAGAGAGTACCTGGTCAATGAGCCCGTATTCCTTCGCTTCTTCCGCGCTCATGAAGTTATCGCGGTCCGTATCCCGTTCGATTTTGTCAAGGGGCTGACCTGTGCGCTCTACATAAATCTGATTCAGCTTCGCCTTCGTCTTCAGAATCCAGTCGGTATGGATCCAGATATCGGATGCCTGCCCCTGAACGCCGCCAAGCGGTTGATGAATCATAACTTCGCTGTTGGTCAGCGCAAATCTCTTGCCAGGCGCTCCAGCTGTAAGGAGCAATGATCCCATACTGGCAGCCATCCCTACACAAATCGTTGAAACATCCGGTTTGATATATTGCATCGTATCATATATACCCATGCCGGCTGTGACAGAACCACCGGGCGAGTTGAGGTACAAGTGAATGTCTTTTTCGGGGTCATCTGCTGCCAGGAACAATAACTGGGCAATAACCAGATTGGCGACATCATCGTCAATCGCACTGCTTAGGAAGATGATGCGATCCTTGAGCAATCTGGAATAGATATCGTATGAGCGTTCTCCCCGACTTGTCGTTTCCACAACCATTGGTACCAGACTCATGCCACCAACCTCTTTTCTCTATACAGATTAGTCTTTCCGTTTCAGAAATATTTTAACACGTTCAAAGCGGGATGTCATTTATTCACTGCTGCTCTTAACCGCACTGCTCATGTGCATGCCATTATATCGCAATTCCGCGGGCAATGCCAATTCTTGATTCGTGGTATGTACTCACATAACGTCCGCCCCGATAAAAATAAGGCACGTAACAAAAACTTACGTGCCTTATCTGCTCTTTATGGAGGCCTAATGGAAATGGCCGTGCTAGGTAAAATTTCTAAAGAAGACTACTCAGCAGATGACTACTCAGCGCTTGCTTCTTCTGCAGCCGCTTCTTCAACGGGCGCTTCTACAGCAGGAGCCGGAGCATCAACTTCTACGCTATTGCTAACGAGGAACTCAATAGTCTTGCGCAGCGAAATTTCGTCACTCAGGCTGCTCAGGGAACCATTGGCCGCCAGAATGCTGCGGATTTCTTCAGGAGTACGTTTGTAAGCTTCTGCCATAGTAGCAAGCTCTTGCGTAACTTCCTCTTCGGAAACTTCGATCTTCTCTTCCTTAGCGATGACTTCCAGAACAAGGTTGTTGCGAACGCGCTTCTCGGCATCGCCCTTCATCTGTTCCTGCAGGTCTTCACGTGTCTGGCCGGAGAAGCTGAGGAACATATCCATGTTCATGCCCTGCTGGCGAAGACGGGTGTCGAAATCACGAACCATGTTCTCTACTTCACTGGCGATCATAGCTTCAGGAATTTCAACTTCAGCATTAGCAGCAGCTGCATCAACTACTGCAGTTTCGCGAACGCCTTTGAGTTCTTCCTGTTTGCGGGACTCCAGCTGTGCCTTCAGATCTGCCTTGTATTCTTCCAGAGTGTCGAATTCACTTACATCCTTAGCGAATTCATCATCCAGTGCAGGAAGCTGTTTGCGTTTGATTTCGTGCAGCTTCACTTTGAATACAGCTACTTTGCCGGCAAGCTCAGCAGCATGGTAAGCCTCAGGGAAAGTAACTTCAACATCTTTGAAGTCTCCGGTGGACATGCCAACTACTTGCTCTTCGAAGCCCGGAATGAAGGAGTTGCTTCCCAGTTCGAGGGAATGACGCTCAGCCTGTCCGCCTTCGAAAGGAACGCCGTCAACGGAACCGTCGAAGTCGATCACAGTGATGTCGCCGTTAACAGCTGCTTCATCTTCAACTACAACAAGCTCAGCATGACGCTCTTGCAGACGTGTCAGTTCAGCGTCCAGCTCTTCATCAGTTACTTCAGCCTTCTGTACAGGAACTTCCAGACCTTTGTACTCGCCCAGCTTCACTTCTGGCTTAACAGTGATCTTCGCTTTGAAGATGAACGGCTGGCCTTTGGCGAATTGCTCGATGTCTACTTCAGGACGGTCTACAGGGAAGATGTCGGTTTGTTCAACTGCTTCGCCATAAGCTTCAGGAAGAAGAATGTCGATGGCATCCTGGTACAGGCTTTCCACACCAAAACGGGATTCGAAAATCGGCCGCGGCACTTTACCTTTACGGAATCCAGGTACGTTTGCTTTCTTAACCACTTTATTAAAAGCTTTGTCGAGTGCTGCAGCTACACGGTCTGCTTCTACTTCGACTTCAAGAACTCCAAGGTTCTTCTCTATTTTTTCCCAGGTTGCTTTCATAATATACTTTTCCCTCCAAAATTGGTTACATGTTTACTTAAAAAAAGTCATACAATTCACGCACAGAATAACCATTATATTATATACAACATTACTTTATTTATCAAGTAGAGAACTCTTTACAAATCCTTTGAGCGAACGGTAGGCCGCTTCGAATTGAAAGCGCATGCTGTCCGTGATCCCGTACATACTCCGTGTTTCCTCTTCATTGCGGTTTCCGTTCAGGCTCTCCGACACCATCTGGTGCAAGGCTCCGGCCCAAATATCCAGCAGTGAATACTCTCCGTCCAGCAGCTCGCGGTATTCCTTCGTTCCATAAATCGACATGATGAACTGCCCCCAGAGCTCCTGGGCAAAATAGTACAGCGTCGGCTCATGCACCTCGGCCTGCTCCGCCACCCGCTCCAGCACCTGGCTTACCTGCGGCGGGAACTCGTCATTCTGCAGCGGCACAGCCTCGATCTCCACCTCAGCGGCTTCGTGGCCGCGGCTCAGCCTGACCGCCCCCTGGGCCCCGCGGCGGCGGAGCGTCTGCAGCGTGCGGAACTGCAGCAGCGGATGCACCTCAGCCTGCTGCAGCCAGCCGGTCAGCGCTTCATCTACATGGCTTCCCTCCAGGTAGGAGAGCTGCTCCAGCGCCAGCACGGTCGCTTCGGACAGCGGCTCATTCATGACCCGCTTCAGCAGCTTATCGGGATAATCCGCATCCTCCTCCAGCTTGGATTTGGCCAGAATCCGGGCCATATCCTCTTCCTTCAGATCCTGCTCTTCTGCAGAGGGGGCATCATCTGCATCCCCGCCCTGTGCGGCGTAGGGAAACGCCGCCTCCAGCCAATCCAGCAGCGACTGCCACTCCTCGTAGTGCCGCTCTTCCTGTCCTTGGCACTGCAGCAGAAAACGCAGCAGTTCCATCGCTTCCCCGTAACGTTCACTTTCCAGCATTACCGTAAGCTGGATCTGATAATAATCCAGCGTCTTCGGGAACAGCACGATATTCTCTTTGGCAGGGGAATTGAATTGATTCATGAGGGCACCTCCTTTTCTCCGTTCCTCTTCATCCGAACCCTAATCAATTGTAGATTATAGCATATCCCCGTACGGTTTCAAAAAAACAAGTTGAAAAAATAATCTATGTATGATAACATAATTTTTGCTTGCTTTTCAGTCAGGCACCATGTCCCGGTAGCTCAGTTGGATAGAGCATGCGCCTTCTAAGCGCACGGTCGGGGGTTCGAATCCCTTCCGGGACGTCATAGAACAGCCTCCCTTCGGGGAGGCTGTTTGTGCGTCCGGAGGATGAGAACCCTTGGCGTCAGCCGGGGACGTTGGAGCATACGCTTCGTTAGCACTTGCTTCGCAATCAGCCGAATTGTGGCTGTATCCCTTCCGGGACGTCATAGAACAGCCTCCCTTCGGGGAGGCTGTTTGTGCGTCCGGAGGATGAGAACCCTTGGCGTCAGCCGGGGACGTTGGAGCATACGCTTCGTTAGCACTTGCTTCGCAATCAGCCGAATTGTGGCTGTATCCCTTCCGGGACGTCATAGAACAGCCTCCCTTCGGGGAGGCTGTTTGTGCGTCCGGAGGATGAGAACCCTCGCGCCAGCGGGGACGTTGGAGCATACGCTTCGTTAGGATCTGCTTCGCAATCAGCCGTACTTTGGCTGTATCCCTTCCGGGACGTCCGTGCCAGCACATAGCTGCATCCTTGCGGACTGGAGGGCCCTTATTTAGGCGGATCGCGCCATTCCGCAGGCCATGCGGACACAGATGCCCTTAAGTAACCCGTTTCACCTCATTTTGAGCTCCAAATTACAATATAAGCGCTTCTGAGTCCGCAACGTGCAGAAAAGCAGGTTTTTTCGCCAAATAAGGTCATCTGAGTCCGCATAATTCGGCAAGCGGCTCCACCAGCTCACGCACCTCCGCCCCCTCTACGCCATCAGTACTTTCATGCCGCTCATCCTGTCTCGCTCTCTTCTTCTAACCGCAATGTTACTCAAATCACCGCACACCCACCTCTCTCAACTTAGTTCCCATATCACTTACACCAATATTCTGCGTCTCCGGGATGATGACTACGTTCTACCAACGCGCAGCAGCATTTCTTATGCTTCTTCCCGCCGTAAGGACCAGGGTCGTTGTGGATCACTCTTCTGATCAGCAGATTTTGCCAGCTCCTCATTAGGATTCTTTCGGCTTCTTCAGCACATAGTGGGTAGCGTAGCTTGTTTCAATATTGTGATCCCCGGACTTAGAAAAGCGAAGCGGCCGCTTGTGGCCTTGGCCCCATCTCATATAAGCAGTGTAGGATGGATTCAGATCAAGCTCCCGCGCTTTCCCGCGAAGTAATGACATGATATAGCTGAATTGAGCCAGGTTACCGTGAAGCGCCCGTTCCAAATAAGGAACTCTACCGAAGCGCCATTCTTCTACCAGCTTAGGGGTAATGGTCCCGAGCCTTAAGAATACATCCAGCGGACTGACAACGCCCTTCTCCGAAATGAGATCATCGACTATTCCGTGTACTTTCTTGCGCAGCTCCAGCCTATTCATACCGATTGTTCCTCCTGCTGCCTGCAATAAGAACATTTCTCAGGAAAATGAAGCCCATCCGCCTTGTAACAGCCCAACAAGAGCTCATCAAAAGCAAACGGGTCCCCGCATTCCTTACATACCAGTATGACCGGCTTGCGCGAACGTACGAGCAGTGTTTGTGCACGTTCCCGCAGCAGCGAATGCCACTGCATCTCCTCCAGCTGGTCACGCCCATTCAGGGCTTCGATCACCTGCCGGATTTCGGCTTGCACCTTGCTGAAGTCAATGGGTTCCCACTGCTGCAAATACGGTATGTATTTCCTATCACCTGAACATAGGATTTTAAACAAGAACATAAAGATCATGCCGCGGTTTCGTTCCTTCAAATACTCCATGCTGACCGGCGTAACCCCGTTAGCCAGCCACTGATCCCATTCCCGCAAAAATTCTTCCGCCCGACGTTCCCGTTCAACCGCCCAGCCGCGCGGAGTGAACAAGATCATCGGGAGCTTGCCGGAGTACTCGGTTCGCAGATAATCGGCATCAATTAATTCATCCACTTTCTCCACAATCTGCTCAAGCGTGATGTCACGGTAAAATCCATAGGAGGGATTGCGGTCCAGACCGAGCTCAAGCAGCTTTTTCTCCTTCGAGCCCTTCAGGATCTTGGACAGCAGTGTGCGTCCACCTTCGGCAATAATATCATCGGCTGCCCGCAGAATCGCATGCATCTCCGGAAGCGGCAGCGTTACATTCATATGACTTTTGGGCGAATCCTTCCGTTTCGGCTCTTTACGGCTTGTCTTCCGATTACCCAAATGGTCCTGCCTCCTTATCAATTTACTCATGCCTTATCATCAAGTTGCAGCAATTTTCCACATAAGATTATAGCATATCTAGACAAGTGAATCGTTACGATCCGGCAGCCTCCATGCGGACTGGAAAGCCCTTATTTAGGCGGATCACGCCATTCCGCATATATCCTGGAATGCTCTATTTCCTCGCGTACAGTCTACAGCGCCCCTCTTCGTCTTCACCTTATTCCTCACCGCTTCTCCTATCTTGCCTGTTTCTCCCTGCGCCTGCATCATCCTGCCGCTCACCTTCACTTCGCCCCTATTTCTCACTGCAACATAAACAAAGAGCGCCCACGCAGCCACAAGGCATACAGGACGCTCTTATATTACACTACCCTCTCCCGGACTCTGCAGCCAGCTTCATGCTCCGCAGACTCTCGGCGTTGAAGACCAGGTTCTCCACCGGCTCGGTGATGTCTGCGGTATAGCGGTCAATGGTGACTTTGCCCAGGTACATTTTGCGGACGGAGATGCTTTGTTTGGCCTTGAGGTAGGATTGTGCGCCGCTCTCCCCGCCGACATAAAAGGCAGAAATGCTGCCCCCGGCCTCCAGCTTGGAGCCGCGGCAGACGGAGAATGTTTTGAGAAACGTAATATTGCCCGAAGAGAACAGCTCACTCTGCACGATCCCGTCCCGGTGGATGATGATGTCGCCGTTGGATTTCAGCGTGCTGTTCTGGCATTTGCCGATGTTAACCTCGACCTTAGTCTCCTGCATCCGGGCCACACCCATATGCAGCTCCTCCAGCATGCCGATCACTCCGCTGAGCGAAGCTTCACTCATATAATCCACCAGTTGGGCCGGCTTCAGGAACAGATTCAGGAAATGCAGTGTCTGCTCCAGATCCTGATGGTAAGAGGCCTGAACCGTTGCCAGCACCGAGAGCAGCTCCTTGATCAGCTGCGGGATCTTCTGGAACTTGCTCTCCAGCAGCAGCAGCACAGCCTGTCCGTACTTCACGCTCTGCTTCCGCCCCTGGACGGCCTGGACCAGCATCCGGACCGCGGTCTGGAGGATCTTGGTCTCTTCAATCAGCAGCTTGGAGCAGTTGTAGATCCGGTTGTACATCACGCCGAAATACCCGGAGTACAGATTGCTGTTCACTACATTGCCTTTGACGAGAATACTGCCGGTGGCTGTGATGGTGGAGTTATAGATGCTGCCGGCAACATAGACGTTACCCAGCGACTCAATGATCATATTGTCCTCGACATCGCCCCGTATAATGACATCGCCGGAGAATACTATATTGCCGGATTTAATGTTCACATTGCCGGGTACGATGTAGGACGTGCAGATGTCGAAATATTTGATCCGGTCACCGGTTACCCGGGGCCGGCCTTCACGCAAAGCGCGGATTTCATTGCCGATCAGCAGGACTGTATTATTTTTGGCGAGAATCGTAAGGTCTGCAGGCGGCGGGGGATATAGAATCTCTCCATATACGTCATAGCCGGGAATCCCCTCGATAACCGGAATTTTGCGCGCCAGCACTTCACCGCGGATCGCGGAAGGAATACGCAGATGGCTGCGGTAATCCACCTGGCCTTCAATCTCGTTGAATTCATTCTCAATCGTCTCGGAGAAAAACAGTTCAAGATACGCATTCTCCCCCGGTACAGCCGCCCTGCCCTGGGCAGCGGTAATTGGCTGATAAGTGGGATTCTGGAGTTCAGCATGAATTCCGGAGATATTCAGGTTCTGAATGATTCCCCGGCGCTCAAAGTCGGCAATAATCTGGTTCAGGCCCAGAATTCCGACAACATTCTCCGTATTCATCACGGCATCTACTTCCACCATACCGGCGGATAAATGATCATTCAGCTTCCAGGAGAATTTCTTCGTGGAATGGAGGGTGAAAAAAGCCAGCAGACGATCCTCCGACACGGTAATCGAATACAGCGGCGGCTCCGAGATTTCCCACTCTATAGTATCCTCCGTAGTCACCTCGGCCGGGCCGGAAACCGGCTCGCCGTTGACATATAGATTAACCGGAAGAACTCCCATAATCACTGCGGGCGAACCGCCGGGCAGCGGGTCCTGTACGAAGATTTTGTCAGCCCGGACCAGCACCCGCCCCCCGTGGTCATGATCCGGGTCATCAGATACCATAAATGAAATATCAAACTCGATATCACCGTCAGCTTGCGACAGCTCCAGCATATTAATCAGCTTATTCAGTTCCTGCTCGGACATACGGTCAGGCATTCGGTATACCCCCTGTTCCTTATAACCGCTTTCATTCTAGTATTATTATAATTTTAAGCAATGGAAATAGATAGGCTCCCCTGTGAAAAAAGCCCTCCGGCGCTTGCGATCCTCTCCGCGTCTCCTGTCACGTCAAACAGGCTGCCTGCCGTGGATTATCCACAGCAAAGGCAGCCTGTTATTCACATATACCGCTCCAAGCCTAAGTCTCAGCGCCCCCGGCGGCGGTTCCCCAGCCACAGCGGAAAGCGGAAAATAAAGTTAATCAGCAGGACTACGAACACCAGCACCGCAGCGGACTTGTCCGCGATCTGCCGCGCATCCTCGACAATCGCCTCGGACTGCACGTACCACAGATGTACCGCCAGGGTCTCACCCGGCGAGAACAGATTGAAATCCCACATCTCGCCGGAGGTGCTGAGTCCGGCGGTCAGGATAATGACCGCCGATTCCCCGAAGGCGCGTCCGGCCACGAGGCAGACGCCGGTGATGATAGCCGGAAGGGCTACCGGCAGCACGACCTTGCGGATGACATGGAACTTCGTCATGCCGAGTGCATAGCCGGCTTCACGGATCTCGCCGGGCACCGCACGCACGGCTTCTTCCGTGACGCGGGCCAGCATCGGCAGATTCAGCAGTGCCAGGCTGACGCCTCCGCCGAGGATCGTCAGGCCGACACCGAAGTACTCGGCGAAGATCGCCAGACCCAGGAGGCCGAACACGATCGACGGAACAGAGGCCAGGGATTCCACACAGATGCGCAATGCGCCTGTGAAGGCATTATCCGGCGCATACTCCGCCATATAGATACCTGCCCCGATCCCGATCGGAACCGAGATCAGCAGCGAGATGAACAGAATATAGAAGGAGTTGAAAAGCACCGGGCCGATCCCCCCGCCGGCATCCATCTCTTCCGGCTGCTTGATCAGGAAGTCGGGCCGGAGCGCCGGCAGGCCTTTGCTTAAGATGGTGAACAGCAGCCAGAAAATCAGCAGCATCACCAGAGCGCCCAGTGTGTAGAAACCGATGGTTGCTATTTTGTTGCGCCGCTGCGCCCTTGCCGTATATCGTGTACGAGTAAATCCGTTCATCAGGCATCCCTCCGTTTACGGCCCAGCACGCGGATAATTAGAATCAGCACAAAGGAAATGAGCAGCAGCAGGAAGGCCATCATATGCAGGGAGTAGTTCCAGGTGGACTCAAACTCAACATTAGAGATCTGCATTACAATGTTGCTGGTCAGCACGGAGGTTGGCGTGAACAGGGTCTTCGCCAGCTGCGGCGTATTGCCGATCACCATAACCACCGCCATGGTCTCGCCGATCGCACGGGTCATGCCGAGAATAACGGCCGAGACAATCCCCCGGCTTGCTGCCGGCAGTACAACGCGCATAATGACCTGAAGACGGGTCGAGCCCAGCGCATACGCGGCGTCACGGTATTTGCGCGGAACGGACACAATGGCATCATCGCTGATCCGGCAAATGGTCGGCAGCACCATCAGCGCCAGCACGAGGGCTGCGGCGAGCAGTCCGTCTCCCAGGCCTTCTCCGCTCACTCTCCTCAGGAAGGGAAGCAGTACGGTCAAGCCCAGATAACCATATACAATAGAAGGAATACCGACCAGCAGATCCAGCACCGGACGGATGAAGCTTGTCAGCCATTTAGGCGCGATCTCCGCACAGAGCACGGCCATAGCAACTGAGATTGGTACGGCGATGACCAGGGTCAATGCGGTAAGCGATAATGTATTTACAATAAAGGCAGCGGCGCCGAAGGCATCCTCTTCCGGTGTCCAGTTGAACGAGAAGAAGAAATCGAGCGGCGAGACGCTCCCGAACAGCAGCAGCGCCGTTTTGCCGATGAATACAATAACTAGTCCAAGCACCACACAAAGCGCAAGGATACTGAACAGGAAATAATAACGGGATATCGTGTTGCCAAGCAGATGTCTCTTATGTCTTCTGGTATTTACTTTAACTTCCTCAAGGCTCTTCTGTGTCTGTGCTGTCAGGCTATGAACCGGTGCCCCCATACTTTCCCTCCTGTAAGAGGCCAACCCCGCATGAAGCTCCGGAGCTGGCCGCTGTTACCTATCAGTCTGTTACCTTGTACTATGGTTAATCCTAGGATTGCATTGCCGCAATCGGAATGAATTTAAGCTTTTTGAGCGAACCCTGCTGGAACTTCTTGCTCTGCACGTATTCGATGAATTCTTTGGTAGCGCCGGTAGGCTGGCCTTTGGTCATGTAGTAGCCGTAAGCCCAAATCTTGTAAGAACCGTTGATAACATTGTTCGTAGTCGCTTCCACACCGTTGAACTTCACGGCTTTGATGTCACTGCCGGTCACGTAGACAAGGTCGATGTATCCGATAGCGTTAGGAGTAGTGCCCACAGCTGTTTTCATGTCGCCGCTGGAGCCGGTTTCCTTGTAGTTCTTCTCTTTCTTCACAATATCTCCGCCGGCAAGTGCCTTCGCCTGATAGTTGACACGGGTACCGGAACCGAAGGCACGGGTGATAACCACGATGTTGGCATCTGCTCCGCCGACTTCCTTCCAGTTCGTGATTTTGCCGGAGTAGATTCCTTTAAGCTGTTCTGTAGTCAAGTTATCTACACCGACGTTTTTGTTCACGATGGTTGCAAAAGGAATGACCGCTACCTTGTTCGCTACCTGTCCTTCAAAAGCTTTGAAGCCCGGAACATCAATGCTGGCATCCCAGTCGCAGGCGCCGATATCCGCAATGCCCTTCTTCACGGCTTGAGGTCCGGTAACGGAGCCTTTGCCTGAAGCGGCGATTTTCACTTTAGGGTGAAGCTTCTGGAATTCTTTGGCGGCCTGCAGCGTCAATGGAAGCAGTGCGGTCGAACCGTTAACGGTGATTTTACCCTTGAGACTGTCCGCAGCAGCGGCAACCCCTGCAAAAGCTGCGGTAACCGCGATAACCGCGGTGAGCGCTGTAACTGTTAATTTCCGGAAAACCTTCATGTATAATTTCTCCTCCCGGCGGCCAGCGCCGATATATGTTGTTGTGAATCAGTGAGACTCAGTATTAGTTGGACAGCTGCACTGCTTTGCCGTTCTGAATTACAAGGATTTTGCCGTCGCTGACAATTGCCACCTTGCTGCCGTCATTCGAGACAGACACCTCGGACACATCTTCTGCCGTGCGGAATAATTCAACCGGAGCCGCGCCGCCTGCAATAGAGTAGATTACAGTGCTGCCATCTGCGCTCAAGCCTGCAACCACCAGACCTGCACTTGTTCCGGCAGACCAGTTGGCTTCAGCACTCAAGGTGATATCTGTGCTGGTGCCGTCAGCTGTAATCGACTTCAGGGTGTTGGCGGCAGTGCCCTCCGGATCTGCACTCAGGTACACTACGCTGCCGTTAGCAAGGATCTCAGGGTACAGCTTGTTGTCGAGCGCAGTAGTCAGGGCTGCCGGCTTCGCGCCTTTGGTGGCCAGATCCAGCTTGTACAGCTGTTCTCCGGCTTTGCTGAAGTCTACAGTCAGTGAATCTTCTGTACTGTCGGCATCATTCTTGGCTGTGCCTGTTACATTGACAATGTACACGGCAGTTTTGCCGTCCGCCGATACGCGAAGCTCCGATTTATTCTCCACTTTATCCTCAAGCAGCGCTTTGACCTCTCCGGTCTCTACAGAAATCTGCGCCAGCTTCTCCTGCTTGTCGCCTTGAATGAAATAGATTGTCTTGCCGTCGCTGGACCATACGAGGTCCGTCTTCACGCTGGTGTCTTTGCCAAGGGTAGTGATCACTCCGCTGGACAGGTTGATCAGCTGCAGAAGGCCTGTCTCATTGCTGAACACACCCCACTGCTGGTCCGCAGAAACTGCATAATCCACAGCACTGCTGTTGGAAGAGAACCATTCATAATTGCCGGGCACCTGGCTGAATTTATAGAGCAGTGTGGATTCAGCGTCGCTTTGGCTGGCGATCAGGCCGCCGTCCGCACTCCAGTGAAGGGTATCGAATTGGCCGGTCGGCCGGGCGAAGCTCAGGATACTGCTGGTTTCAGCCTGCAGTTCACCGCCAAGTGCGGTAACCAGCTTCGTGAGTTCAACATAGGTTTTGCTGTTATGAACGACAGGTGCTACTGTAAATTCCTGTGCTTCACCATCAACCTGATAGCTTTTTACACCCGCCTGAATCTGTACATTATGTAGGCCCTTGCTGTCATTTAATAGAAATCCGCTGTTGCCGAGCACAAGTCCTGCTCCAAGCTCCCCTGCCACCTGGCTTAACGAATAGAGTTTATATCCACCGCTGTTGATTGTGCTGAGTGCAACCGGCGTACCATTGATACTCCATGTAGTACTTCCCTCTTGAACTGCGGCTGTCTTGACGGCGGCGGCGCTCACACTGCTGCTTGTAGCCAAAACACTTACTGATCCCCCTGTTACGAGAAGTGCTGAAGCCAAAGCTGCGCCGATCCATTTACTGTTTGTCAATTAGATTCACCCTTTTCCTATAGGTAACTGCTAATGTTATTTTCATCTACGAATGTCAATTCTGTTGCAGAGGAATGTTATGGAAATATTAATTGTAAAAAGTAAATACAAAGAGGCCAGCCCAGGAATGAATCCCGGGCCGGCCTTACCGTAAAAGTTATGTTAATTCAGTATCCACGTCACAATAATCTCATTACCGCCGGGCTTCGAGTCTGAGCTGCTGCCGATAATAGAATACGAATAGGAACCGCTCACCTTGCCATTAATTAGAATGTTGTTGCTGTCGACAATCTCTGTTCCGCGTTCCAGGTCCTTGTCTCTTACATATTTCTGATATGTACTTCCAAGAGCGGCCATACTTTCCTCTGTCTCATAGATCAGCATAGAGGATTTCTTCCCCTCTGCCACTTCACCTTGGGTAAAAGTGATGCCCGCGCCTTCCGGTATCGGCAGATCGTCAGGCAAATACTGCTGCGCGTCCGCATTCTCTTCCGCCAGGGTATGAAAAGCTCCGCTGTCCGCTTCTGCTCCGTCTGTACTGCTGCAGCCGCTAAGTCCGGCCGCTGCCAGAAGCACTCCCAGAGTAAGGAGCAGCTTATGTCCTGCCATGATTCGCACCACCTTCTAATGTAATGGGTTCCGGTTGCCGGAAATCTCCAGTATTCTCCTTATTACCCTGATAACCGGTATAAGGAAACGGGTAATCCATAAAATTTAATATGATTTATGCGGAGGCAAGCGGAAACGGCTCCTCGTCCTTAAGACAACGTGCATGTGCTCTGCGGGAGCCTGATGAAGCTTCTCATAATCTGTCCGCCAGTCTGGCGGACTGACAATCAGCTATTTCGGGTAAAACATGCAGATTCCCAGGTTAATCGGACTCAGATTCCTTTATTTGTCCGCAATAGCGGAGATCAATAGAGCGTCAGATATATATTTTTGTGTACTTGGAAAAGAGATTTACTTTTACCAAGAGAATCATTATTATAATGAGTGAGTACTCACTCATTATGCTGAGGATTGAGGAGATCACAATGAAACAAGCCAACCCAGTGATTACAGTAACTCATGTTGACCGTGCTTTCGGCAGCAAGAAGGTATTGAAGGATATTACGCTACAGGTGGAGCATGCGGAAACCTTCGGGATTCTGGGCCCGTCCGGCTCCGGCAAAACCACGCTGGTCAAGCTGCTCACGGGCATAGACGAAGTTACCTCCGGCGAGATTAATGTGCTCGGGGTACGGATGCCGAAGCTTGCCATGCTGCAGCAGATCGGCTATATGGCCCAGTCCGATGCGCTATACACGGAACTGAGCGCCAAGGAGAATCTGGAGTTCTTCGCGTCCCTCTACGGTCTGAAGGGCGGCAACCGCACACGGCGGATCAGAGATGTAATGGAGCTGGTGAACCTGCAGGAGCATTTGCGCAAAAGAGTAGACCAATACTCCGGTGGCATGAAACGCCGCCTGTCACTGGCCATCGCGCTGCTGCATGAGCCGCCGCTGCTGCTGCTGGATGAACCTACGGTCGGGATTGATCCGGTGCTGCGCCAGTCGATCTGGAAGGAACTTAAGGCGTTGAACCGTAAAGGCACCACGATTGTACTCACCACACATGTTATGGATGAAGCGGAGAAATGCGGCCGGCTGGCTATGATCCGGGATGGCGTTCTGCTCGCAGTAGACACTCCCGCCGGACTGCTGCAGGCAACCGGCTCCGCTACCATTGAAGAAGCCTTCCTGTACTATGGAGGTGTACGTCCATGAGAATCCGTGCGATTACCCTGAGAATTCTGCAGCAATTCATCCATGATAAAAGAACCATGGCGCTGATGTTCATCGCGCCCCTGCTGGTGCTCAGCCTGATGAGCCTGGTCTTTAACGGAGATGCTTATGAGCCGAAGATCGGCGTAGCCCCCGGTGCTGCAGTGTTCAGCACCGCGCTGGAAGCCCAGAAGGCTGAAATTACCGGCTATGATAATGATGAATCCGGCAACGCCGCCCTTCAGGCCGGGGACATTGATGCTTATATTACAATGAAAGGAACCACTCCTGAGATCATGCTGGAAGGCAGCAACCCGGCCGCTAACCGTGCCGTAATGATGGCCCTGCAGGAAGCTATGCAGAGCCTGCAGCCGTCAGCGGCAGGCAGCGTACAGAATCAGCCGCAGATCAGCTATCTCTACGGCGCCGAGGATATGAAGACGATCGACCGTTTCGGCCCGATTATGATCGGGGTATTTGTATTCTTTTTCGTCTTCCTGATCGCGGGTGTCTCCTTCCTGCGCGAGCGGACCACGGGAACACTGGAACGCCTGCTCTCCACTCCGCTGAAGCGCTGGGAGATCGTGCTTGGATATGTCTGCGGTTTCGGTATCTTCACCGTCTTTCAGGCGCTGCTGATCTCCTGGTTCTCAATCCAGGTGCTTGGCATTATGATGGCGGGCAGCTTCGGCTACGTTCTGCTGATGACCTTGCTGCTCTCGATGTCAGCGCTGACGCTGGGCACTCTGCTCTCGGCATTTGCCGCCAATGAGCTCCAGATGATCCAGTTCATTCCCCTGGTCATTGTGCCGCAGATTTTCCTGAGCGGATTATTTCCGCTCGATACCCTTCCGCTCTGGCTGCAGCGCGTAGGACTGGCAACCCCCATCTACTACGGCGCCCAGGCGCTGATGGATATCATGATCCGCGGCAAAGGCTGGAATGATATCGCCCTTGATGTATTCATGCTGATCGGCTTCTCCCTGCTGTTCATGCTGCTGAATGTGCTGGCCTTGCGCAAGCACCGCAAAATGTAACTTCGAATTAGCGGTATAGGCTGTGGTACACTTGGAGGTAAGAGCAAGAGAGTTGGAGGGTCCATCATGGAGAAAGACAATGCTGCTGAGCAGCAGGGGCAGGAGCAGTGGATTCAAGAGCTGCTGGCCCTCAGTGAAAAGGAACAAATGACCCCCAAGCAGATATCCATTCTGCAGGCGGCCATTGATACATTCTCGGAGAAGGGGTTCTCGGCAGCCGCCACCAGTGAGATCGCCCAGAAGGCAGGCGTGGCTGAAGGAACGATTTTCCGCTACTACAAAACCAAAAAAGATCTGCTGCTGGCCATCGTAGTCCCCACCATGAGCCGGATGATCGCTCCGTTTGTGATGCGTAATTTCAGCGGTGTGCTGGATGTACCCTTTGAGAGCTATGATGCCTTCCTTAAGGCATTCATGGTGAACCGGCTCGATTTCGCCCGTAAGAATCTCAAAATTATCAGAATCCTTATCCAGGAGATCCCCTTCCAGCCCGCGCTCAGAGAACAGCTGGTCGAGAATATTCTCAGCCAGGTGCTGGAGCGTGTCACTGTAATTACGGAGCATTTCAAGGAGCAGGGCCAGATTATGGATGCTCCTACTCCTGCGATCATCCGCTTCACCATTTCCTCGGTCATCGGCTATCTGCTGGCCCGCCTGCTGCTGATGCCGGACCATGACTGGAATGACGAGGAAGAGATTGAGCAGACCGTCAGCTTCATCATGCACGGAATTGGCGGGGCAAGGACACTGTAGGCGGCTGGAGGGGACATTGCTGGAGCAGCTACGCCATTTCGGGACAGTCTGAGCCAGTCTGGGAGCACATCGTGCTGGCCAGGCTGGCTTTTACTTGGTTGGCTGCTGCTAGTTCTACTGGTTCAACAATGCAACAATTGATGTAATCAGTTCCTCCAAGTGGAAATTCAGTGATAGTTGTATACTATGCAATTAAAAACAGCGAAAAACGTTGCTTGTCTCTTATAACTGTAGTCTGTACAACTAAATCTGCCGAATTGGTGATAACCAGTCTACATAAGGCAGTTTAAGTGTACGAAATACAACTAAACGGAGAATCGCCTGTAAATCAGATGATTTAGTTGTACAATGTACAATTAAGCATACGCATAAGCCATAATCAGGTCACTTCAAACCCTCAGCAAGCGATTTACCCATGTGATTTTCACTACTTTAAATCTGACGCTATACTAGTTCTGCTGCTTCTACTCCCTCACTTATACCTTGCGAACTTCTGCTTCTCTGCTATTCTTGCTCATGCACCTGCCCGGTTCTATTTGCCACCTTACTACTCCTTGTACACAATTTACACATAAATAACTGCAATGGGGTCCGCAGGCGCGGTGAATGATGTTGTCCGGGCAAATAGAGCACCCCAGTCCGCTGCTATCCATCAAGATAACTCCCGCATTGCTTAATTCTTCAGGACAGAGCAGACAGAACTGCTCTCAGCATAAACCCTTTTGAAGGCGTACGCCTGTTCTGTTATTATGGGTACTATAACGATTGTCGAACGGGACAAAACAGGCCTTGGCTTGAGAGCAAGTTAGCCATCAGGAATAGAAGGAAGTGAGGATTACATTGGGTTTCCAGGTACCGGAACGGGTAATCAAGCTGCTGTGCGGCAGGGCCGCTTTTGATCAGGGGGTAGCTTATTATCACGCTCATAAGGTTGATCTTATCTATACAGAGCACAACGTTGAAGGGGAATATTCGAAATACCGCGCTGCGGTTCATGGTCTGGAAAGCCATGAAGTAGTGCTAACCATAGATAGTGACGGTGATGTTAACGGGGAGTGCACCTGCCCTGCCTACTACCGCGGCGGACCTTTCTGCAAACATATTGCAGCTGCACTGGTTAGTGTCCTTTATCTCGGCAAAGATATGGACATGGGCCAGACTTCCGATCCGGATGGGCAAGAGCCGGAGGCGTTCACGGGAGAGACCGGTATACTTACGCCCCGCCATTCCGGCTCTGGAGGAGACGGACACATCGGGCACAGTGGGGACCGGCAGCTGGTAAGCAGCATGCTCGGGATGTTCACCGGAGTGCGGCAGCGGCCGAGCGGAGCCGGAGCTTATATGGATCTGCGGACACCGCTTCAGGTAGAGTTCATCTGCAAGCCTTTCTCTTACAGCTTCGGCAGCACAATGCTGGGCATAGAGCTGAAAGTAGGCCCTAAGCGCCTCTATATCGTGCCCAAAATCCGGGGGTTTCTGGAACGTGTTCACCGGGGTGAGCCTTTTGAATTCTCCAGACATTTCAGTTATGATCCCGCCCTGCACAGCTTCTCGAAGGAAGATAATGAGGTGCTCGTGAAGCTGATTGAAATCATGCTGAATGAAAAAATATACCGCAGCAGCAGCCCTTACGCGCCGCATACCGGCACTTCGGGAAATGAGCGGCTGCTGGCTGTTCCTCCCTTCTTCTGGGAGAGCCTGCTGCCGGCACTCTTGGCTGTACCTGCAGCCCGTCTGCAGCACGGCCAGGTCCTGCACGAACGTCTATCTCTCTCCGCTGAGGCTCTCCCGCTGAGCTTCCAGTTCGATCAGGCGCAAGGAGAGGGGTACCGGCTGGATGTCCAGGGGCTTCAGCAGCTTACGATTCTGGAAGATTACGGGCTTGTCTTGTCTGAGGGCAAGCTGCTGAAGCTGCCGGTGCAGGAATGCGGGCGTCTCGCTGAGCTGAAAAAGCTGCTGAACCCCTCGCGGCAGGACGGAATTGCCATTGCCCCGGAGCAGATGGAGCCATTCATGGAGGGCGTCATTCCCGGACTCAAAAAATTGGGCCAGGTATTCATTGCCGATGCCATCGCGGACAGAATCGTTCAGGCGCAGCTTCACGCCAGACTCTATCTCGACCGGGTCAGAGACCGGCTGCTCGCCGGGCTTGAATTCCAATATGGCGGGATTGTCATTAACCCGCTGGATGAGAAGGCGCATGAGCGGAGCAATGAAGTGATTCTGATGCGGGACGGGGAGGCCGAACGGCGGATTCTCGACCTGATGGCCCATGAGTCCTTCGCACGGACAGAGAGCGGATATATCATGCGGGATGAGGACGGGGAATTCGATTTTCTCCACCATACCATTCCGCTGCTGGAGCCGCTGCTTCAGGTCTATGCCACTACTGCGGTCAAGGAAAGAGTACTTACGGAGCATGCCATGCCCAAGGTCAGCCTGAGCTGGAATGAGAAGACCGACTGGCTGGACTTCAAGTTCAGCATGGATGGTATTCCGGAGAAGGATATTGTGCTGGTGCTGAAATCCCTGCAGGAGAAGCGTAAGTATTACAGGCTGCCGGATGGTGCACTGCTGCCGCTGGAAACTGCAGAATTCCTGGAAATTATCGCCCTGATGAATGAGCTTGGCGTTCAGAACGGGGATTTCAATCATGCAGAGTTCTCCCTGCCGCTGGTGCGGGGCCTTCGCCTGCATGCGGATACCGGCAAAGGCGATTCCGTCCAGATCGGCCGGTCGTTCCGGCGGCTGCTGGCCAATATGGCGAGTCCCGAGAATCTGGACTTCCCTGTGCCGGAGAGTCTGGCCCCTGTACTCCGCGACTATCAGCAGTACGGCTTCCAGTGGATGAAGACGCTGGCCCACTACCGCTTCGGCGGCATTCTGGCGGATGATATGGGTCTCGGCAAAACGCTGCAGAGTATCGCCTTCCTGCTCTCCGAGCTTGATGATATCCGTCAGGGCGGAGTCCCTGCGCTCATTGTCACCCCGGCCTCGCTGCTCTACAACTGGCATAATGAGCTGAAGCGTTTCGCCCCGGACATCAAGGCAGCCATTGCCGACGGCAGTGCAGACGAACGCAACCGGACGCTGCGGAATTCAGCCGGCCATGATGTCATCATTACCTCTTATCCGCTGCTGCGCAGAGATGCCGTGGAATACGCCAAGCGGTCTTTCCATACCCTCATCCTGGATGAAGCGCAGATGATTAAGAACCATGAGACGCAGACTGCCCAGGCAGTTAAGCTTCTTCAAGCGCGGTACCGTTTCGCGCTTACGGGAACTCCGGTGGAGAATGCGCTCGAGGATCTGTGGTCAATCTTCGGCGTGGTATTTCCCGGGCTGTTCCCCGGCAAGAAGGCCTTCCATGACCTTCCCCGGGAGACTGTGGCAAAGCGTATCCGCCCCTTCCTGCTGCGCCGCCTCAAAAGCGATGTCCTGAAGGAGCTGCCGGACAAAATCGAATCACTGCAGGCCTCTGAGCTGCTGCCGGAGCAGAAAAGGCTCTACGTCGCTTATTTGGCCAGACTGCGCAAGGAAGCGCTCAAGCATCTGGACAGCGACAGCTTCGGCAACGGCCGGATCAAGGTCCTCGCCGGTCTCACCCGGCTGCGCCAGCTGTGCTGCCACCCCTCCCTGTTCGTGGACGGGTACACTGGAGGATCGGGCAAATTCGAACAGCTGCTGGAGATTATCGATGAATGCCGCAGCTCCGGCAAACGGATGCTGATCTTCTCACAGTTCACGCAAATGCTGGGGATGATCGGGCGCGAACTGGCCCTGCTGGGTGTGCCGCATTTCTATCTGGACGGACAAACACCGGCTTCCCAGCGTACCCAGCTGTGCACCCGCTTCAATGAAGGGGAACGTGATCTCTTCCTGATCTCGCTGAAGGCGGGCGGCACCGGCCTTAATCTGACCGGAGCGGACACGGTCATTCTCTACGATCTGTGGTGGAATCCGGCTGTCGAGCAGCAGGCTGCTGACCGCGCCCACCGGATCGGACAGAAGAAGGTCGTGCAGGTCATCCGCCTGGTTGCGCAGGGAACCGTAGAAGACAAGATGTACGAGCTGCAGCAGAAGAAGAAGAATCTGATTGATGAAGTAATTCAGCCGGGACAGGAAGCCCTGTCCAGCCTGAGCGAGCAGGATATCCGGGAGATACTCGCGATATGACAACGGCAGGCTTGCAATAGAATACCTTTCTGCGCCAAATCATACGGCTTCTGTTGCACAAAGTACAATCATGCTGAAGATCTCCTGTGATGCTTGGGGAATGAAGGTAATCTTGCTCAGTTTGGAAGTGTTTGGCAAGTCCGGTATAATACAAGGGAAGGCTTGTATCTTATTCAGGAGGTGCTTGTAAATGAGCTTTACGTTGGCGCTTGGAGACTCAGCCCCTGACTTCGCCCTGAAGGCGACGGACGGACAGACTTATTCCCTGGAGCAATTCGCGTCCGCCAGGTTCCTGGTTGTTTTTTTCACCTGCAATCATTGCCCGTTTGTAGTCGGTTCCGATGAGCTTACCCGTGAGGCAGCGGAGAAATTCCGCGATCAGGGTGTCCAATTCGTTGGCATCAATGCCAACAGTGAAACCACGCATCCCGATGATTCGTTCGAGCATATGGTTGCCCGGATGGAGGAGCATAAGTTCCCTTGGACTTATCTGCGTGACGATACGCAAGAGACCGCCCGGGCCTATGGCGCACTGCGCACGCCCCACTTCTATATCTTCGATGAAGCCCGCAAGCTGGTCTACACCGGACGCGGCGTTGATAATCCGCGCGAGACCGGCAAGCTGACCGTCAACAATCTGGATAACGCCCTGACAGAGCTGGTATCCGGGCAACCGGTCAGTGAACCCCTGACCAACCCGATCGGCTGCAATGTGAAATGGGACGGCCAGGATGCCCACTGGATGCCGGCTGAGGCTTGCGATCTGGTGTAACACGGCCGGCTATATAAACCACACTTATGACAACAACCTAACCAGCTTACTGGTTAATCGCGGCGGGACGAGAGGAATATGTTAATTCCTTACACACAATTCGTTGCCGGCAGAATGTAGGCTTCTTAGTACGCACGAAGGCATAAATGTTGTACGTTTTGCAACTCTGATCCCTAGATACCTGGGTGTACGGGAGGATTGTTGTATGAAATACAACAATAGCTTCGTTGATGGGCCTGAAACGAGGGAATTGCTGCCTTTTGTACAACAATTATAGATTTAGGGCGTGTTAATGGGGGGGAATGTTGTATTCTGTGCAGGATTTTAATAAAGTTACCTGATCTGTGCCACCAACAGCGGATGAAATCAGCCCCCCTACTTCAACATTAGCTATACAGAAGTACAAATATACAACTACAATTCAGTTCTCTATGTCATAAATAAAACAGGGACGCTCCTTAGCCTATAGGCTTGGGAGGTCCCTGTTTATTTATTTCTTTTGGCTTGCAGTGCCGGGTTTAGACAATTGTAACTCCGCCACTGGCATAACCGGCAACCGTTGTCGCTACATCAATCCCGGCCGTTACCGTTGCCGAGAAGACCATCAGCAAACGGGTGCCGGCAGTTACCGGTATGGCGAGTCCTGTAGTTAATCCACTGCTGATTGTGCCAAGAGCAAGGATACCTGTCAACGGAGGTGCTAGTGTTACCAGCGCTCCGGGTACAGCGGTGAAGGTATTATTCGGTGTAGTGGACTGGAACAGCTGTGCAGTTATGGTTACCGTCGAACCTACTAAGCTAAGTCCTGCAGTTGTACTGAAATAGCCTGCCAGTGAAGTGATTGTTCCGGCACGCGGTGCGGAGAAGGCAAAGTTGAGCAATGTGCCAGCCGCACCTGTCAGGTCAATAGTTCCGCCCGCAATGCTGACACCGGTAGAGCTGTTGCCGAAACCTACTAAACTGGAGGTATTCAAAAGTCCGCCGAGTACCGTTGTCAAAGATACTGGAAGGCCGGAAGCATACGGAATGATTGCCCCTGAACCCGTTGCCCCAGTAGCGCCAGTAACACCGGTAATCCCAGTTCCGCCTGTTGCTCCAGTAACCCCAGTCGCTCCAGCTGTGCCTGTTGCTCCAGTAACCCCAGTCGCTCCAGCTGTGCCTGTTGCTCCAGTAACCCCAGTCGCTCCAGCTGTGCCTGTTGCTCCAGTAACCCCAGTCGCTCCCGCTGTGCCTGTCGCGCCGGTAACCCCAGTCGCTCCAGCTGTGCCTGTCGCACCGGTAACCCCAGTCGCTCCCGCTGTGCCTGTCGCGCCGGTAACCCCAGTCGCTCCGGCTGTGCCTGTTGCGCCGGTAACCCCAGTCGCTCCAGCTGTGCCTGTTGCGCCGGTAACCCCAGTCGCTCCAGCTGTGCCTGTCGCGCCGGTAACCCCAGTCGCTCCGCCGCCAGAACCCGTCGCTCCTGTAGCGCCTTGAGCCCCGGTGGCACCCGTTGCTCCTGCTGCACCTGTGGCACCGGTAGCTCCGCCACCTGAACCTGTCGCTCCTGTAGCACCTTGAGCCCCGGTGGCACCCGTTGCTCCGGTAATACCGAAGATTTCGCCCAGCAGTTCTGCAGAAACCAGGCGGTGGGCGGTTACCAGTGCCCCGGTGCTGCTCTTACCCCAGAGCGAAACCTGGACCGGATCATTCACAGTGGCAGGTGTTAAGAAAGTAAACTCTAAACCATCCAGATCAGCAAAGTAGGTAGTGGTTATCGATTGATTCGGAGCAACATCGATCGCCTCGCTGACATACAGGTTTCTGACGCCGCCACTCAAATAGTATCCCTGAACCGATACTGTGGAGGCAGTGATATCACTGCGGTTATCAATTCTGACTGTAACCTGGGTAGTTGGTCTCACACCGCCAACCATATTATTTTCTATCGGTCCCGTGGATAAAAAACTCATCGTTTCAGCACTCCTTTTCCTAGTAGAATAGGATGAATCTCTATACTTCGGAGCTTAATTTCTCATGTGTAACAATGCGATGGGCATTCACCAGCTGGCCGGTAGAAGACTTGCCCCATACTGAAATCCCGATCTCCTCCCCGGTTGCTTCTCCGATCGTAAAAATAAATTCGAACGCATCCAAATCGGCAAAGTAATCCCTGGTTACCACTTCATTCGGAGCAATATTAATAACCTCACTTACATACAATATTCTTGTCGCTCCCAGCAAGTAGCCCTGAATACTGACTGAAGAGCCTACCATGCCATCACGCTTCACCAGCTTTACCGTAACTGTCTGCGTAGGTCTTATTCCCGAAACGGCATTGTTCTCGATAGGTCCTGTTGATAAAATCGGCATCCCGTCTCATCCCTCCTTCCATATCTAGCATTTACGGCGTGAAACTCAGTTACTAGCGACGGTTGATCTTTAATCGCACAATATAATAATATTCTGGCGTCCTCCGGTCGGTGTGGACATAAGACAGGTTCCATTCACCAATATCTGCGGGGGCGCATATCTTTTAATTAAGGAGAGACCGCCCTTGCTGCCGCTTTCCTGCAGAATGACCAACGGAAGAAGGGAGTCCCATGCCCCCTCCTGGAAAAGGAAAGAGACCTGCCGCCAAAAAACCACCAGCCAGCTCCAAAACACAAACTCCAAAAGGGCTTGAGTTCGCCGTGGCTGCCCTTCTTTTGACCGGCAAGCTGAAAGTAGACTCCATCCAGATGTACACGGACGCATCCATGTTCGTCAGTCTGGTAGGCAAATATAAAACCTTAAGTGATCTGAGCAACGACAACGTCGATAAGCTGGTCAGCTTCCTTGATGACAACAGCAGTCTCACCCTGAACGAGATTATGACCGCTTTGAAAAAGAAAGCCGAAAACTCCTGACCACCTAATTAGAAAGTGAAAGTGAGGCGCGGGGATATGGACAGTTTTGACGGGGAGGGTTTCGCCGGTGGTCTGCTGCTGGTGATTGTAATTGCCCTGCTGATTTATGGTTCTACGGACATCAAGAATCTGACCGGTGCGCCTACTGCGGACTAGGCATTTCCTCTGTCAGAGATTCTGAAGAGGTCTGCTTGCCGAGCTGGCTTTGTAGTCCATTGCCAAGCGGCATCCATGTGATTACTTATGATACAAAAAGCTGCCCTAACTATACTGGGAACAGCATCCTGTTTGTGAGGCAGGGATCAAAACGCCTGGTAAGTTTAAGCAGCCCGTCACCGAAAATCCATCGGTGACGGGCTATTTAGCTTTACTGGAATCCGAATATTTCTGAATTCTACTCTGCCAAGCTTAGTTTATTTTTTGAATCAGGATAGAGGCGTTGGCATTGGCTTGTGTTCCGCCTGACAGCGTCTGCAGCATAATTGCCGCTGAACTGGAATGATTGCGCAGAGTCAGGGAATCTCCCGCTGCCGCTACAACAATCACCATTCCGGGATTGGCCTGAGTTCCGGCGCCGGAACCATATGTGGCGCCCGCAACAGAAGTACCATTTTGAAAAAGTGAGAATTGATTGGGCTCAACTCCCGTTGCGTTGAACCAAACTGCATAATCTCCAGCAGTACCTATAGTAATCACAGAGCTTCCTGGCGTGTGTGTAATCGCCCCAATTATAGGACCATTATTACTAAAAGTAACATCGGCCTCCAAAGGAACCGTTTGGGCAGCCAAATTATAAATATACGCATACTCGGAAAGACCAGCCGGACTGGTTCCTGTCGCACCTGTGATGCCCGTCGCACCTGTAACCCCGGTCGCGCCTGCTGTGCCTGTCGCACCTGTAGCCCCAGTCGCTCCTATTTCGCCTGTCGCACCTGTAAACCCAGTCGCTCCTGCTATACCCGTCGCACCTGTAACCCCGGTCGCACCAGCTGCGCCTGTCGCACCTGTAGCCCCAGTCGCTCCTATTTCGCCTGTCGCACCTGTAAACCCAGTCGCTCCTGCTATACCCGTCGCACCTGTAACCCCGGTCGCACCAGCTACGCCTGTTGCGCCTGTAACCCCGGTCGCACCAGCTACGCCTGTCGCACCTGTAACCCCAGTCGCACCAGCTATGCCTGTTGCGCCTGTAACCCCAGTCGCGCCTACTTCTCCTGTCGCACCGGTAACCCCAGTTGCTCCCGCTACGCCCGTCGCACCTGTAACCCCAGTCGCTCCAGCTACGCCCGTCGCTCCCGTAACCCCAGTCGCGCCTGCTACGCCCGTCGCACCTGTAACCCCGGTCGCGCCAGCTATGCCTGTCGCTCCCGTAACCCCAGTCGCTCCGGCTATACCCGTCGCACCTGTACTCCCAGTCGCTCCAGCAATACCTGTCGCACCCGTAACCCCGGTCGCTCCGGCTGCGCCTGTCGCACCCGTAACCCCAGTCGCTCCTGCTATACCCGTCGCACCTGTACTCCCAGTCGCTCCAGCAATACCTGTCGCACCTGTACTCCCGGTCGCTCCGGCTGCGCCTGTCGCACCCGTAACCCCAGTCGCGCCTGCTACGCCCGTCGCTCCCGTAACCCCAGTCGCTCCTGCTTCGCCTGTCGCACCTGTAACCCCTGTCGCACCTGTAACCCCTGTCGCACCAGCTACGCCCGTCGCACCTGTAACCCCAGTCGCTCCCGCTATGCCTGTCGCACCTGTAACCCCGGTCGCACCAGCTACGCCTGTTGCACCTGTAACCCCGGTCGCACCAGCTACGCCTGTTGCGCCTGTAACCCCAGTCGCTCCTGCTGTGCCTGTCGCACCTGTAACCCCAGTTGCACCTGTAACCCCGGTCGCTCCGGCTGTGCCTGTTGCACCCGTAACCCCGGTCGCTCCTGCCACGCCCGTCGCTCCTGTAACCCCGATCGCTCCCGCTATGCCTGTTGCGCCTGTAACCCCAGTCGCTCCTGCTGTGCCTGTCGCACCTGTAACCCCGGTCGCTCCAGCAATACCTGTCGCACCTGTACTCCCAGTCGCTCCTGCTGTGCCTGTCGCTCCCGTAACCCCAGTCGCTCCTGCTATACCCGTCGCACCTGTAACCCCAGTTGCGCCTGTGTTACCCGTCGCACCTGTAACCCCAGTCGCTCCCGCTATGCCTGTCGCACCCGTAACCCCGGTCGCTCCTGCTGTGCCTGTCGCTCCTGTAACCCCAGTTGCTCCCGCTACGCCCGTCGCACCTGTAACCCCTGTCGCACCAGCTACGCCTGTCGCACCTGTAACCCCGGTCGCACCAGCTACGCCTGTTGCGCCTGTAACCCCAGTCGCTCCTGCTGTGCCTGTCGCACCTGTAACCCCGGTCGCACCAGCTACGCCTGTTGCGCCTGTAACCCCAGTCGCTCCTGCTATACCCGTCGCACCTGTACTCCCAGTCGCTCCAGCAATACCTGTCGCACCTGTACTCCCAGTCGCTCCTGCTGTGCCTGTCGCTCCCGTAACCCCAGTCGCTCCTACTATACCCGTCGCACCTGTAACCCCAGTCGCTCCTGCTGTGCCTGTCGCACCGGTAACCCCAGTCGCTCCTGCTGTGCCTGTCGCACCTGTAACCCCAGTTGCTCCTGCTGTGCCTGTCGCACCTGTAACCCCGGTCGCTCCAGCTGTGCCTGTCGCACCCGTAACCCCAGTCGCTCCTGTAACCCCGGTTGCTCCGGCTGTGCCGGTTACGCCTGTAACCCCGGTCGTGCCTGTGATGCCCGTCACTCCTGTGATAGCTCCCAGAAGTTCAGCAGAAACCAGGCGGTGTGGCGTTACTAAGCCGCCTGAGCTATTTTTCCCCCAGACTGAGACTTGCACTTGTTCATCAATGGTTCCCGAAGTGACAAAAATAAACTCAAATGCATCCAGATCCGCATAATACGTGGTTGTCACTACCTGATTAGGCAGTACATTCAACGTTTCACTGACATATAGCGTGCGGGTTCCATCCAGATAGTAACCCTCTACCGTCACCAAGGAAGACATGGTATCACTTCGGTTATCGATTTTGACCGTGACCTGCTGGGTAGGTCTTAGCCCGCCTACCGCATTATTTTCAATCGGTCCTGTAGATAAAAAGCTCATCTTGAGTTCTCCTCTCCGAATATTTTAATAGTGATAACAACTTACTATATTCGAGCCATCACTGGAGGTGTGGACAAAGCCGGATATCTATTGCAAATACCGGATGTTATGGGTTGCATTTTCCGGAAACAAGGTTCCGCTTGACATTCCGCTATTGCTTTCTTCCAGAAATTCGCTATACTGATAAAAATCATATTGAATCAATGACCGGGAGAGTAATGGCCCTGAACCCTAGTCCCCAGCGAGCCGGGAGAGTGTAAGCCGGTACAGATCAGGATTATGAAGCGCACCCGTGAGATGGACTTCTGAACCTTAAGAGTAGGAAGCCCCGGCTAAAGACCGTTAACCTGTAAGGTGGTTGAACTGTAGGTTCAGCAACGAGAGTGGTACCGCGAGCGCATAAGCCTCGTCTCTTTTGAGACGAAGGCTTTTTTGTTGTTTTTTCACCTTATGGACCCTTGAAGTCTTCCGCCCTCAGCCACTGCTTACACCATTCACAACTATTTCGGGAGGTACTTATTCATGTTAAGCGAGCTAATTAAAGACAGTCTGGAACAATGTATTCTCAAAGTATCTGAAGACCTGGGGATTCCCGGCAGCTCTGCGGTAAAAGTGGCTCTTGAGCAGCCTGCGAATGCGGAGCATGGGGACTATTCCAGCAATATTGCCATGCAGTTGGCCCGCACCCTGCGCAAAGCCCCGGCCGTCATCGCAGAACTGATCATCGCCGAGCTGAAGTCATCGGGCTCCGTAAACGGACTGCTGCAGAGAATCGAGGTTGCGCCGCCGGGTTTCATTAATATGTACATCGATTGGCAGGTGTGGGCCCAGACTGATTTTGCAATTCCGCAGGCTGGCGGTGAGAAGGTTATTGTAGAGCATACTAGCGTTAATCCGAATAAAAGCATGCACATTGGACATCTGAGAAACTCCTGTATCGGAGATGCGCTGGTTAGAATTTTGAGAAAAACCGGTCATACCGTTGAGGTGCACAACTACGTGGATGATCTCGGCAACCAGCTTGCAGATACTGTAGTCGGCCTTTTGAATGTCCCGCTTGCCGGGGAGCATGTCCGTTTCGGAGATTACTGCTGGGATATTTACGCTGAGATCAACAAGGAGTACGCGGAGCATCCTGAAAGTGTAAATAAACGGACCGAAATTCTTCACGCGCTGGAAGAGGGGCATGGCAATACCGCCTGGATTGGCAACCTTGTCGCCGGACAGATTGTAAAAGAGCATGTGGAGGAGATGCGCAGCTTCGGCATTCACTACGACCTGCTTGTTTGGGAGAGCAGTATTCTGAAGGAAGGCTTCTGGTCTTCTGCCTTTGACCTTCTGTCGCAGACAGAAGTGTTCGTTCAGGAGAAGGAAGGCAAGCTGGCCGGCTGCTGGGTGCTGAAGCAATCCGCTGGCACTGGCGGACAGGAGACAGAGGAGGAGCATCAGAAGGATAAGGTGCTGGTGCGCTCGAACGGGATTTTGACCTATACGGCCAAGGATATCGCTTATCATCTATGGAAATTCGGCCTCTTGGACAAGGACTTCGCCTACAGCGAATTTGGCAGCGGGCTGTGGACGACCGGCTTGAGGGGTGAGACGCTGCCTTTTGGACGCGCAGTCAAGGTCGTGAACGTGATCGACTACAGACAGGAGTATCCGCAGGCGATGGTAAAGCAGGCCTTCCAGGCACTGGGCTACAGTGAGCAGGCGGATCGGCTGCATCATGTAAGTTATGGTGTGGTTTCGCTAAGTCCGGCTTCCGCCGCTGAACTTGGTATTGATACCTCCGCCGGCAAAAGCTCCTACGCCATGTCCGGACGCCAGGGCATCGGCATCAAGGTTACCGAGCTGGTCCGGCTTATGGAGCATTCCATCGAGGCTACCCGTTCCGACAAAAACGGCCTGTCCAGCCGGCTCATCGCCACCGCTGCCATCCGCTACTATCTGCTGCGCTTCAATCTGGGTACAGAGATTGTGTTTGACTTCAAACAGGCCATGGAGATTTCCGGCAACACTGGCGTTTATCTGATGTATGCCTATGCCCGGGCAAGCCGTGTGCTCAGTAAAGGCAGCGCCCTGGCGGACAGCGGTACCGGGAATAACGGTGGTAACGAGCATGGCGGGAGCCGCGAGTATGGTGGGCACGGGAATAGCGGGGATAACGGGAGCAGCAAACATAGCGCGAGCAGCGGGCTTGACGGGAGCAACGCGCATGGCGGGCTTTCGCTCTTTCCGCCGCAGCTTGAGGCAGCCGAGCTCGCCCTGCTGAGACAGCTCAGCCTGTGGCAGGACACCCTATATACGGCAAGCCGGGAGCTTACACCGAATTCGATTTGTAACTATGCGCACAGTCTCGCGGCGCTGTTCAGCAACTTCTACTCCGCCTGCCCGATCCTCAAAGGCGAGGCCTCCAGCATTGCTTTCCGTCTCTGGCTGACCCGGAGCTTCACCGATACTTTAGGCGAGGCGCTGGATGTACTCGGTCTGCCTAAGCCGGAGCGGATGTAAGCTGGGACGAAGAAGCGGTAGAGAGTCCCGCATAGTTCAAGTAGGGCTTATAATAGATAACTGTACTCATCGGGTGAAAATGATGTTGGTTACTTGGGGGATCGCTGTAGGCGAGCGGGGGGGTGGGGTTGGGTTTGAGTAACAATAGTCTAGCGAATGGCTGTACAAAGAGTGACTTGAATGCTCAGACACCAGGGATTTCCAGGAAAATTGTCTGCACTGTGCAGATGAAGCCTTCTGCTAAGCTATGCGGACTCAGATGACGCTATTTGGCGAAAAAACCTGTTTTTCTGACCGATGCGGACTCAGGGGCCCTTATATTGTAGTTTGGAGCTCAAAATGAGGGGAAACGGGTTAGTTAACGGCATCTGAGTCCGCATGGACTGCGAAATGATGTGATCCGCCGAAATAAGATCACCTCAGTCCGCAACGCTGCTTCTAAACGTGAGGGTCCGCTTCAATGTAATCCTCCGGACGTCAAGTAAGAGCCTTCCCGAAGGAAGGCTCTTACTTGACGTCCCGGAAGGGATACAGCCAAACTTCGGCTGATTGCGATGTATTCCTATCGAAGCTTAACCTCCAACGTCCCCGCTGGCGCTCGGCTTCTCATCCTCCGGACGACAAAAGAGCCTTCCCGAAGGAAGGCTCTTACTTGACGTCCCGGAAGGGATACAGCCGAACTTCGGCTGATTGCGATGTGTTCCTATCGAAGCTGATGCTCCAACGTCCCCGCTGGCGCCCGGCTTCTCATCCTCCAGACGACAAAAGAGCCTTCCCGAAGGAAGGCTCTTACTTGACGTCCCGGAAGGGATACAGCCAAACTTCGGCTGATTGCGATGTGTTCCTATCGAAGCTGATGCTCCAACGTCCCCGCTGGCGCCCGGCTTCTCATCCTCCAGACGACAAAAGAGCCTTCCCGAAGGAAGGCTCTTACTTGACGTCCCGGAAGGGATTCGAACCCCCGACCGTGCGCTTAGAAGGCGCATGCTCTATCCAACTGAGCTACCGGGACAAATGAAGAATCATGAAACCTAAAGCTGTAAAGATCATATGTATTAATGCAACGTTATTTATTATACCTGATTCACAGAATTTATCAAGACTAAACTCTCCCAGCCGGCAAATGAGGTCCCCTACACCCCACTGTGCAGGCGACTTCTGAACGATCCAGCAGATGTCCTGATACACGAACCCTAACAAAAAAGAAGCCTCCCGCATCCTGAATGCGGCAAGCTTCCTGCTCTATGGTCCATCCTATAGGTTATTGGTTAGTGATTGTGCAGCGAATCTTCGTTGCAAGAGGTCCCGCCGGAATCAAGAGTACTGCCTGAAATGCTCACCCAGCTGCTTCTTCAGCTCTCCGAAGATCAGCAGCTCGCGCTGGAATTTGGACCGTTCATCCTCCGGACTCATTACGGTGCTGCCGGTGAAGCCGCTGACCGTCACGTCCTTGAAAGCATCATGCAGATTGTTATCGAACCAATCGGTGGCGGTGTCCGCATCATTCGTCAAAATACGGACAATTTCGTAACCCTCCTCACGCCGATCCTCAACAATATACACCAAAAGTGCGGAATCGCCCACAGCTCCAGGCAATACGCCAACCTCTGCGCAAGGTGCTCCGTCATACTCGGTCATTCTGCGGATTTTGGCGTCTTTAATGTAATACACTTGTCATCCATCCCTCCTGGCAAATTTCCCTCTCCCCTAGTGTTCGGATAAGGACATACATTTTATCCCTTCCTTCGGCATATATCTGTATTACTTGGCAAAAAAGAAAGGACAGACAACAATCGCACAAAAGAGAGGATGAACCAACATGTGCGGAATAACCGGATTTGTCCAGTGGCGCGGTGATCTTACAGGGCACTCGCAACTGCTTGTCAGAATGACTGAAACTTTAGCGAACCGCGGACCGGATGCAGCCGGAACCTGGATTTCAGGACCCATTGCCTTCGGACACCGCAGACTCAGCGTCATTGATCCCGAGAACGGCGCACAGCCGATGATTGCCCGCCATGACGATAAGGTGTATGCAATTGTGTATAACGGCGAGCTATATAATGCCCCTGAGCTCAAAAAAGAGCTGAAGCAGCGCGGCCATCATTTCCTCACAGAATGCGATACCGAGGTACTCCTGCATGCCTATATCGAATGGGGACCGGACTGCACGGAGAAGCTGAATGGCATCTTCGCTTTTGCCGTCTGGGACAGCTTGCGCGATCAGGTCTTCCTGGCCCGCGACCGCCTGGGCGTGAAGCCTTTGTTCTACAGCCAAGTGGACGATGTCTTCGTATTCGGGTCCGAGCCGAAGGCGCTGCTGCAGCATCCCAAAGTCCAGCCGAAGGTTGGACCGGAAGGCCTTGCCGAAATCTTCATTATCGGTCCGGCCCGGACACCGGGACATGGTGTATACAAAGATATATTCGAGCTTCGTCCAGGTCATGCCATGATTTATAGCCGCAGCGGTATCCGCACCTACGCGTATTGGAAGCTGGAGAGCGACCAGCACACGGATAACGTGGATGAAACGGCAGCCCGGGTGCGGGAATTACTCCAGGATACGCTGGAGCGCCAGCTTGTTTCCGATGTTCCGGTCTGCTCTCTGCTCTCCGGCGGACTCGACTCCAGCGCCTTAACTGCACTTGCCGTAGATTATTACAACCGGACCGGCCAAGGCCGGGTAGATACCTTCTCGGTGGATTATGTAGACAACGACAAGCATTTCAAAAGCCATTCCTTCCAGCCCGGAGCCGACGGCCCCTGGATTCAGCGGATGATCGATGAACTGAATACGAACCATCACTTTATTGCTTTTGATACACCTGAACTGGTAACAGCGCTCGACAACGCCCTCTACTCCCGCGATTTGCCGGGGATGACCGATGTGGATTCATCACTTTATTTATTCTGCCAGGAGATTAAAAAGAAGGCGACTGTCGCTATCTCCGGCGAAGCTGCGGATGAAATTTTCGGCGGCTACCCCTGGTTCCACCGTGAGGAGATGCTGTCTTCCGGCACCTTTCCCTGGTCGGTAGCACCCAAAATGCGTGCGGGTCTATTGTCACCGGAAATGAATGAGTGGATACGTCCGCTGGAATATTTAGGTGACCGGTACAGCGACGCCGTGGCCGAGGTGCCGAAGCTTGACGGTGAGACCGGCAAACAGGCGCAGATGCGCGTCATGTCCTACCTCAACATTACCCGCTTCATGCCTACGCTGCTGGACCGCAAGGACCGGATGAGCATGGGCGTGGGCCTGGAGGTACGCGTTCCTTATTGTGACCACCGCCTGGTGCAGTATGTATTCAACATTCCCTGGGAGATCAAGACCGTAGGCAACCGTGAAAAAGGCATTCTGCGCAAAGCACTCGAAGGTGTACTGCCGGACGATGTGCTCTACCGCAAAAAAAGCCCGTACCCTAAAACGCATAACCCTGCCTATCTCAACAAGGTGCGCTCTCAGGTACTCGGCATCCTGGATGATCCTTCTTCGCCTATCCTCCCGCTGATTGATCCGGCCAAAATCCGGGAAATCGCCGCATCACCGGAATCCTCCAGCAATCTGCCGTGGTTCGGCCAGCTGATGTCCGGCCCGCAATTATTCGCTTATCTGGCCCAGGTAGATCTGTGGCTGCGGAAATACAATGTCTCCATCGGCTAATGCCAATTAGATGTGAACATGCCCGCCAAGACCGTATAGCATACGTTCAGGCGGGCATGTTTTTTACATTAATATGAACTAAGCCAGTTCAAGCTCGCCTATAGCCGCATACTCCGGAATATTAAGCGAAACGTTAATGTTGAAACGGAATTTCAGCTTGTTTTCCCCAAAAATAATCGTGTACGTGACCACATAAGGAGTCTCAATGTAGTACAGCGTAAGCTTCAGCGTGTCCTCAGCCAACCAGTTAGCGTAAGTGATTACCTGTTGCCGGTGTAACGAGAGGTCTTTGCTGAACACATCCTCCGTCCATACCGGTTTGCTGAAATCGAATGGCAGCACATTATCCCGCTGATCGCCATACACCATTTGCAGCTTAAGCAGCGTGTTAATCCTGGTAAAAGAAATCTCGCGCAGCCCATGGGGATTACCGCCAATCTGGTATGGGCCGCTCAAACCATCCGCCAGCCGTCTCCCCGGACAAAGCTGCTGCACCACAGGTAAGGCTGAAGTACTCCAATCGGACAATAGCTCCTGCAGACCGGCGTTATCCCCGGAATCCGGCAGCGGACTGCCTCCAAGCGTATCAAAAATATGCTCAAAAATCAGATCCAGCAATACCTGCAGCCGGTTCATACTCCCGAAGCTTGCCGCCACAGCAATGACTATATTCAGCTCCGGAGCCACCAGACACAGCTGTCCAAAAGATCCGTCTCCCCGGTAGCAGCCCCTCCGGCACAGATGAAATTGGTAACCATAGCCCTGCGCCGAGTCAATCCGCTGCGCTCCGGCCCGGTTGTCGCTCTGCTCACTTGCAGCCCGCTGTATGTACTGCTCCGATACAATTCTCCGCCCGTTATATACGCCTTTATTCAGCAGCATCTGGCCAAACCTGGCTACACTTTCTGTAGACAGGCTGAGTCCCATCCCGCCAGCCGTGATTCCCCGCGGACAAGTCTCCCAGGATGGCCGAGGAATGCCCAGTGGCCCGAACAAACGCGGCATCAGGTAATCGACCATACTTTGCCCGCTCACCCGTTCGAGGATGGCCGCCAGCATATAGCTGGAGGGGGTGCTGTAGCGGTAATAACTTCCCGGCTCATGCTCAACCTGCTGGGCGAGGAAGGCGGTGATCCAGTCCTGTTCCTTGACCACAGCAGGATAAATATCTTCATGATGGCCCGCATTCATGGAGAGCAGGTGATGCACTGTCATTTGCACCAGATTAGAAGACACAGCCTCAGGCAGCTTGTCCGGGAAAAAGGAGATCACCGCATCCTCCAACTGCAGCAATCCCTCGTCCCAGGCAATACCTATGGCTATAGAGGTGAAGCTCTTGCTAAGAGAGTAGAGCAGCTGCGGGGTATCCGGAAGGTAAGGCATCCGGGTGAACTCGGCCGTAACTTGGCCGTCCTGCAGCAGCATGAAGCTGTTAACCTCAAGCCCCCGTTCCCTGACCTCCATGACAAAACGGCTTAAATCCTGCGAAGATAATCCATGCTTCTCCGGAAGATCTCTGATTAATTCCAACAGTTGTGCCCTCCCATTGATTCCTTCTTTTCTCATCATAAAAGCCGGGGCAGCGGATGTCGATGAGCTTTGATGTCTTGCCATTGGATTGTTCTGCTTTTAAAAGCAAAGAGCAGGCCCCATTAGAGCCTGCTCCTTTCTTTATACGCCTCCACCCATAGATTGAACTAAGAGAAAACCAATAAAAGATGATCGTACGGAGGGGAATTTTGGAACTGTAGGAGCGTCAGCGACCGCCTGAAAGCTTTCCGAAGGAAAGCTCGCAACGGAAGCATAAGCAGTCACCGGATTTCTACCGCTTATAACGGTAACAATCAAGAAATCTGGGGACAACAGCGGCCGGAAGTCCAAATATTCACCGCAGTTACGACCAACATCTAAATTGGAAGCTGCTCTTGTTCAATCTATCTCAACCCTAGAAATTGAAATTATCCGGGTCCGGGCCGAAGCGGTGATTCTGATTCAGGTCCTCAATGGCCTTGACATCGTCATCGCTGAGGGTGAAGTCGAAGAAGCCGGCATTCTCGATGATCCGCTCCGCATGCACGGATTTCGGAATCGTGATCACACCCTGCTGCAGATCCCAGCGCAGGACAATCTGGGCTACAGTCTTGCCGTACCGCTCCGCCAGCTCCTTCAGCAGCGGCACATCCAGGTTCCCCTGCATCAGCGGGCTCCACGCTTCCAGCTGAATGTCATGCTCCCGTGTATACTTAAGCAGTTCGCGCTGGGTCAGCAGCGGATGGAACTCGACCTGGTCAACCACAGGCACCACACCGCTATCATCGATGATATCCTGCAGGTGATGGGTCTGGAAGTTGCTGACGCCGACCGATTTGACCAGGCCTTCCTTTTGCAGATGAATCAGTGCTTTCCAGGTCTCTTTATATTTGCCGGCAACCGGCCAGTGAATTAGGTACAGATCAATCTGCTCCAGACCCAGCTTCTTCCGGCTGACTTCAAAAGCCTTCAGCGTAGATTCATAGCCCTGATCAGGATTGCGCACTTTAGTGGTGATAAACAGCTCTTCACGGGGTACCCCGCATTCACGGATAGCTTGTCCAACGCCTTCTTCATTGTTGTACCCGGCTGCCGTATCAATGCTGCGGTACCCGGTCTCCACGGCAGCTTTCACTGCCTGGATAACTTCATCGCCATCCTTGGTCTGCCATACGCCAAGACCCAGCCAGGGCATGGTCACTCCGTCGTTCAAGGTAGGCCCGCCTGTAAATGGTGCGTTTAATTGACTCATATGTTTACCCTCCAAGCCTAATTTGAGTTCATCAAGCATCCTTAACCTTAAAAGCGCCTTCATAATCATCCAAAATCAGAATCAGTATAACAGATAGGAGCAAAGCCGCCAAAAGTGGCAAAAACATGTCCGGTCATCGTTGGCTGCTTCGGATAAAAAATGGAGTACAGCCTATTCTCCGGCTGTACTCCATTTCATTCCTGGCCTTATTTCTTGTCAATCAGCTTGAAATCATCAAAGTGGAACTCCGGTGACACGATGCAGGAGACCAGCACCGGCTCTTCACCCAGCGGACGGGCTGCCTGCCATACTCCGGCAGGAATAACTACCTGCGGCTGCTGGCCTGCGGCGATATCCAGCCCCAGAATCACTTCCGTCACGTTCTCCGGCTGTTCACCGCTGCCGCCCAGGCTTAGCACAATCGGACTGCCGGAATGATACAGCCAGATTTCGGAGGACAGCACAGTGTGCCAATCCGAAGTCTCGTCAGCATGAAGCAGGAAATAGATCGAGGAAGCTGAAGCACGCGGCCCCGAATAGCTTCCGCCCAGAGTCTCCTGGGGAATCTCGAAGGATGAATTCCAAAGTCTCTTGTACCATCCGCCTTCAACGTGAGGCTGCAGCCCCAGCGTTTCTACGAGCGGTGAAATCTCTTTTTGCGTCACAGTATCTTCTCCTTAAAGTTTTGCGTAGCAAAACTGTCTTCGTAAGCATAGGCTTAGTTTTGCGTTGCATGCTTCGTAAGCATAGGCTTAGTTTTGCTTTTAACTTTAACGGAATGTGCCGCAATTGTAAAATAGTTCTGAGCTTATTTGCCGTCCTTACTCGCTTTGAATACTTCTGCAATAGCTCCGAGACTGCCAAGCGTTTCAACAGCACTGGTCGGCAGGAACACTTTGTTCGCCGGTCCCTTGGAGATTTCAGTCAATGCTTCGAAGGACTGATAAGCCAGTACTCTTTCATCCAGTCCTGCACTGGCGATCAGGGCAATCCGCATCTTCTCGGCTTGCGCGACCGCTTCGATCGCCTTGGCCTGGCCGAGGGCTTCCAGCTCCTGCGCCTGGCCGAGACCTTCCGCCTGACGGATACGCGCTTCCTTATCCCCCTCAGCCTTCAGGATCTTACTCTGCTTATCCCCTTCAGCGCGAAGGATCATATCCTGCTTGGCGGCTTCCGCCTCCAGTACAATCGCACGCTTGCTGCGCTCAGCCTTCATTTGTTTGTCCATTGCTTCCTGGATATCCAGCGGCGGCTTGATGTCGATAACTTCTACACGCTCAATCCGCACGCCCCATTTCTCAGTGGCTTCATCCAGCGCGAGACGGATATCCGAGGAGATTTTTTCACGGCCGGACAAGGTTTCATCCAGCTCCAGCTTACCAATAATCTGGCGCATGGTGGCAGTAGAGATATTACGTACACCATAGACATAATCGGAAATTCCGTAAGTTGCTTCTTCCGGTCCTACCACTTGATAGAAAATAATCGTGTCGATCTGTACCTGTACGTTATCCTTCGTGATTACCGTCTGCGGCGGTACATTCGCCTGTTGAATCCGCAGGTCATGATAGACCCGCACCTGATCAATTACCGGAATCAGAATATTCAGACCCGGTGTAAGCAGGCGGTTGAATTTACCGAGACGCTCCACGACCCCCACTCGTTGCTGCGGGACAATCTTGATAGTCAGTGCGATAAATACTACGACAACAACAACAATAATTCCGATAATAGCTAACTCCATCAGTACATATCCCCCCATCGTTCTACTTCGATAATTGTGGTGCCTCTTCTTACAACAATAACCTCTTGATCCTTGCCCAGCGCCACTGTGGATGTTGCACTCCATGTATCGCCGCCTACCTTGACCTGTCCGTAACGGCCAGGCTCAATCGCTTCGACGACCAGACCCTTTCGGCCGACAATATCGGTACCGGTATCCTTGAAGCCCCTGGAATTGCGTAATCTCGCTGCCAAGGGTTTGGTGAAAACCGTCAATATCAAGGCCACCAGTGAACCGGCCACCACTTGCAGCAATAATGCATCCGGGAGCAGAAGCGCGACCAAGCCGGCAACCAATGCTCCGAGACTAAGCCATAATAGGTAGAATGTAAACGTAAACATTTCTACAACAAACAAGACGCCAGCGGCAATCAACCATAATACCCAAACAACCATCGGTGAATCCACCACCTTCCGCTATATACTACTATAACGAAATAAACGGCGTCACGTTCCATAAATATATTGAGACCGGGACAGCCGCCTGCCTCTTCATTATATTTCAGCCTGTGGAAGCTTATGAACACCGGTTAAATATAACTAAGTATATGTAAACATGAAATTATTCAAACGAAGCAGTAAAAGGCGGGAATGGCAAAATGAGACTCTGATTAGAGCGCATAAAAAAACGGTGCCCGGCATTAAGCCGGCACCGTTTCTTCGTGGGGGATTGCTATGCTGCACAGCCTGGCGAATTCAGTGGATTAACCCGGATTCCAATTAAAATCAGTTCAGCTTCCAGAGAGCCGGTGTTGTAGACGGCTCCCAGCTTACCAGCGAGGTGTGTGCCTGCAGACAGGTATATGATTTCCCGCTGTAGGTTACAACATCGCCCGCTTTATAGGCAATTCCGGCAGCCCAGGCTGAGGCACCCGTTGTTGCCGTCGGGGTTGCCGTCACCACAGGCGTCGCGGTTGGTGCTGCTGTCGGCGTAGCCGAAGGACTTACAGTGGGAGTGGCTGTAGCGGAAGGCTGCGGTGTAGTGTTGCCGCAAGTGCCGACAACCCTCCAGACTCCGAAGGCACCGCTGAGATCCGGCCGTTCGCCCTGCGTCCACCACTGGGCTTGATAGAGCAGTCCGCCGTAGGAGGCCTGCTGTCCTTGAGTGTAGACGGCGGTTGAACTCCAAGCCGCTGCCGTACATTGGCCTGGTGTTGCAGTAGGTGTAACTGTTGCAGTCGGTGTGGCACTCGGCTTGACCGTTGCCGTAGGTGTCGGCGATGGGGTTGCACTAGGTGTTGCCGATGGTTTCACTGTAGCTGTTGGCGTAGGGCTTGGAGTTGCCGAAGGCGTTGGTGAAGGAGTTACCACTCCGCCGCCAAGATCAGCGCTCAGCTTAGTCTGCAGTGTCCGGTTACGGTCGCCGCTGGTCTCCCAGAACATGGCTCCGGCCAGGCCTTTGGATTTCAGATAACTTGTTTTGTAGCCGATGGATTCTACATCATCGTAGCTGATAAAGGTCTGATTTGAAGGATTATAAAGATAAGGAACCTTTGAAGTATTGTTCCAGTAGCGGGTGTAGCCGTTCTTATTGATGTAGTTGGCTTCCAGATCACTGAAGTCATAGTTGCCCTTCTCCCAGGTACCTGTGGAGGAGATTCCTGCCGAGACCTGGTACTGGCCGTTCCCCGCAGCTGGAGCACCGCCCCAGCCTCTGCCATAGAACGGCATGCCGAGCACCAGTTTACCCGCCGGCACGCCGGCACTCAGATAGCTGGTAACCGCTTTGTCGATATTGTAATTCGCCGGCTCCGTCAGCCCCGATGAAGCTGCGGCCGGATCATAGTAGAGCGGCGCGTTGTGGCCGGTAGTCGTGTTCCAGCTTCCGTTGAAGTCATAGGTCATGATATTAATCCAGTCCACCACTGCAGCGATCCCGCTGAGATTATTGTTCTGGATATAAGCAGGTCCTGCGCCGGAAGCAATGGTCAGCAGATACGTTTTGCCGTCGGCAGTTCCTGCCGCATTCAGCTTCTCGCGGATCTTCTGCAGCAGCAGAACATAGTTCTGTTTATCCTCCGGACGGTAGCTGTTGCCCGCCAGTCCTCCGCTGACCGGGTATTCCCAGTCCAGATCAACGCCGTCCATCTGGTATTTGCGGATGAAATCAACGGCGGAATTGGCGAATACCTCACGGGTTGCCGCAGTCGCAGCCACATCTGAGAAGCGGTTCGACCACGTCCAGCCGCCGACGGAGATGACCGTCTTCAGATTCGGATTCTTCTCCTTCAGCTTCCAGAGCTGCTTCAGGTTACCCTTGATCGGGTCATCCCATTTATCGTCGCCGAAGCTTTTCTGGGCATCGATCCAGGGATCGCCCAGCACAATGGTTCCGTTCGGAACGCTGATCGTCTGGCCTTGCTCGTTCTGACAGGACCAGGTTACCGGATTCGGACCGGTAGGGTCTGGATTACCGTGTATCCCGTTCCAGCAAATATCCGCAAATGCATAGTTGATTACATTCATTTTATTAGGATCAATATCCGTTACATTATAGGCCCGCCCGTAAGCAGCCCAGGAAGCATAATACCCGACAAGCTTGTAATCCGAAGCTGCATTAGCCGTTCTGGTATTTGTACCGAAAGCCGAAAAAAGGGTAAGGATAAGAACTGCCGCCAAGCCAAGCACAAAGGGTTTACGAGATTTACTTTTGATAAAGACCATTTCGTTATTACCTCCCCGGTTCAATGCGTTACCCAAACAGAAAGCTTCAGCACTCACCTCCAGGACCCTATTGACCCCCACCCTGTAAATCTATTAAATTCACTACTAGCAGGCTGAATACTATAGTCCAGCCCAAAAAAGCGCAGCTAAGCTGCATACCTGCGGATCTCGTGCTCTCTTGCCGGGTGTCTACTCGTAACTATGGCTTATGCTTGTGTAGTAAGTTTTGCGTCATTCAGCTAGGCTGCCTCTGTTTGCAAAACTTGTGAAGGGAATGGGGTAGCGGAAGAATGCAGAATGTTCGAAAGGGGTGAAGTCAACTCTTATTCTCATACAAAGCACGCTGCTGCGCTAGGGGTAAATTTCCATACTGAGGGGGGATTATCATCTAATTTCCATATCACAATAAAAAATCCGGAAGCCCCGTGCATGTTACACATGCATGGAGGCTTCCGGATAAGCTTCAGCTTCTATTTCACGTCCCGCTGCGCGGCAGCAAGCTTCTCCGTCAGCAGGCGCAGTGCTGCGCCCCGGTGGCTGACCGCCTGCTTCTCTTCCAGCGTCAGCTCCGCCATCGTCTTCTCAAACTGCGGAAGATAGAAGAGCGGGTCATAGCCGAAGCCTCCGCCGCCCGCAGGCTCCGAGGTAATCCAGCCTTCCACCGTTCCTTCCGCCGTCAGCTCACGCCCGTCTGCCGGATCATACAACGACAGAGCACAGACGAACCGGGCCGGACTGAGCAGCGGCTGGCCGGTATCCTCACCCTGCTTCAGCCGCTCCAGCTCACTCAGCAGCTTCAGGTTGTTCGCTTCATCATCTGCAGGCTCCCCGGCGTAGCGGGCCGAGTATACTCCCGGACTGCCGTCCAGCGCTTCCACGCATAGACCGGAATCATCCGCAAGCACCGGAAATCCGAGTGCATCCCCTACCGCCCGGGATTTTTTGAAGGCATTCTCGGCAAAAGTCACCCCGTCCTCCACCACATCCGGCAGATCGGGGTAATCGAACATGCTTTTGACGGTGAGTCCAAGGGGAGCAAAGGCATGCTGGAACTCCCGCACCTTGCCTTTATTCTTCGTCGCGACAATCAGAATCCCGCTGCCGGACTTCATATTACACCTCTTGGCCAGGCTGGCCGGAAGGGATTTTGAGCGCAATGGGGCCCAGTACTTCTTTTTGAACGGCGATCAGCTCGTAGATCCCCTTCTCGCCCAGACCCAGCAGCTGGTCAAGCTCCTGGCGGGTAAACGGCCGTTCTTCGCCGGTACCCTGCACTTCAACAAACGCGCCGTTGCCTGTCATAACCACATTCATATCAACCTTCGCTTTGGAATCCTCTTCATAGTTCAGATCGAGCAGCGTTTTGTCACCGACGACACCGACGCTGATCGCCGCCAGGTAATCCGTAATCGGAAATACCGCCAGCTTGTGCTGCAGCGCAAGCTTATTCATGGCAAAGGCCATCGCTACAAAAGCGCCCGTAATCGAAGCTGTCCGTGTCCCCCCGTCCGCCTGAATCACATCGCAATCCAGCGTAATACTGCGTTCGCCCAGTGCCTGCAGATTCACTACGGAACGGAGTGCCCGTCCGATCAGACGCTGAATTTCCATCGTCCGTCCGGTAAGCTTGCCGCGTGCTGCTTCGCGCTGGTTACGGGTCTGGGTGGCCCGGGGAAGCATGGAATATTCGGCAGTGACCCAGCCTTTGCCTTGTCCTTTCAGAAACGGCGGAACTTTCTCATCCACGGTTGCCGTGCAGATGACTTTGGTATCTCCCATCTCAATAATTACAGAGCCCTCTGCATATTTGTTGGTTTGGGTGGTTATCGTCAGCGGCCGGAGCTGGTCTTCTTGGCGCCCGTTTGATCTCATCTTTTCTGCCTCCTACATCGTATAGCCCTAAGTTTGTGTGTACACGAATCCATCCCTTATCTTATACGCAGAAACGGGTGCCGTCCTCTGCTTCAGAGAACGGCACCGCTATTCCTGTCAAGATATCCGGATCAATGAACCTTTATTCTATCAAAGAGCAGGCACAAAAGCATCTTTTTAAAAAGATAAGAATTTATACGCTACACGCCATAAATATTCCTTATCTTTCTCGCTGAAACGGGTACCTGAAAGCGGTACGTAGTAGCGCTGCTTCGAAAGCATATGCTTTAAAAGGACGCCCAGCCCTTTCCACTTGCCATGCATATCCTTCTACAGCGGCAGCTCGTTCACATATTCCGGTGCCGAGACCGGCTGGCCGTAATCGATATTATTGGTTCCCGTAACTGTTTCTTTACCGTTCAGGCGGATCTGCACCAGGGCATCGTCCGTATTCTGGGCAACCGTCAGCACAACTGATTCGAGCATTTCTTCAGGAACGCTTGTGCTGCCTTCGAACATCTCATCCTTCAGGGAAACGGTAACTACCCCATTCTGGCCTGCTTCCACGGAATCCACCACCGTGCCCTGAGTCATGACCATCTCCAGGCCATTCTCGGACTGTGGACCGGCAATCAGCTCGTTCAGAGCTGCCTTCACCGAATCTCCCCCTGCGGGTACAAACCGCGTAACCGGAACATAATACTGGTGAATGCCATCCGGAGAAGCAGCAGAGAAGTAGACGGTCACTGCGCTGGAGTTCATCATGAGCGCACTCTGCTTCGGCAGGTTAATGCCCATGGCGCGGGACAGCGGCCGATCCAGCGGAGTACCCTGCAGCGGCATTTCGGTTAGCTTTTTGCCATCGACCCAGAGCTGTACGCCCTGGATGTCTTCCTGACCCGTCAGGGTCCAAGTGACTGCCTCCAGAATTTTGCGTTCATCCGCCGGAGCATAGTCATTGAATGCCGAATTGAATTCAACGATGGCCACTTTATCCTGGCCGATAGATACATTGTTCACTTCCGTCCCTGCCGGCAGTACACCCTGGAAGCCCTCAGGCAGTACAGATTTGTATGCCCCCTTGCTGACTAGCGCAGTAAGAGAGTCCTCCAGCATTGCTGTGCCCTCCCCTTGCGGAAGAGCCAGAGACACCGGTGCCAACAGGCCGTGCTGATCCTCCAGGTACACGGTTGTCCGTTCTCCAGCCGCAGCGGAGACTGCCGCATCTTTAACCCCCGCTGCGAGATCACTCTCATCCAGCGAGACCGGTCCCAGAACCCCGGTGTCGAGTGTGCCTTCTCCGCTGACCTGCAGCATTTGTGCTTCGACTTCACCCGGAGGCGGGTCTACGGCTGCCGATTCCGAACCGAACAGACTGCAGCCGGAGAGCATAATCGGAACGGCCAGCAGGCAAGCCGCGGAAACCCCGCGGATGTGTTTCATAGGCTTATTCAATCTTCATTACCCCTTTCAACGCTAAGATCAGTTTGTACTGCTATGTATACGAGCCCTTAGTCCAAAAAATAACAACAGCTTATCCAAAATTGCAGAAGTTCTGTCCGGGCGGGCAGACAGAGCTGGATACGGCCAGCACACTGCCAGATGCAGCCAGATACAGCCCGCGAATCCGCACGGTTCTGGACATCAGTCTGCCGCTTGCGTACAATTTAGTACAAACAGCTATCCTAACTTACTTACGAATGGAGGACTTCTCATGACTGATGCCAAAATCCCTTACAGCCTCAACAGCAAAGCCGTCGCCGAAGCCACCCGGTTCTGGCTGCAGAAACGCGGGGTAACCATACTTGAGATTGCCGAGCTTGTCATGCTGCTGCAGAAGAAGTATTATCCGAACCTGACAATGGAAGAATGCGTTCATAATGTAGAGATGGTACTGAGCAAAAGAGAGGTGCAGAATGCGGTGCTGACCGGTATCCAGCTTGATGTACTGGCCGAGGAAGGCAAGCTGTTCGCTCCCCTGCAGGATATGATTGAGAATGATGAAGGGCTGTACGGGGTGGATGAGATTCTGGCGTTCTCCATCGTGAATGTATATGGCAGCATCGGCTTCACTAACTATGGCTATGTGGACAAGCTGAAGCCTGGAGTACTGGAGAGGCTGAATGACAAGACAATCGGCCAGATCCATACGTATCTGGATGACATCGTAGGTGCTGTAGCCGCAGCTGCCAGCAGCCGTATTGCCCACCGGAAGCAGGCAGAACGCGAACAGGAGCTTGGGCTGCCCCATGCGCCGGAGGATGTTGAAGAAGCCGCGCGGAGGAGTGTCCCGGAGAATGAGGAGCCGGAGTAAAACGATATTACATTGATTTTATTTTGAAAGGTGCGAAGTATGAATGACCTATTCGTTTGTAGTTGAGCCTGTGTCCGTTCTTGATTTTGACAGTGAAGATGAGCTGATTGACCGTTGTAAGGAATGGAATCTCCTGCCCGCTACAGCCACCCGGGTCAAAACTTATCAGTACAAAAGAAACGGCCTCACACTGCCGGTAGAAATTGTAGGCTACGTGGACAGTCAGACCGTGGTGATACAGTTTGAGAATAAACAGCAGCACTGCATTCATCCAGCCTATCTGAAAGAAATGCAGACCGCTGCCTTCGGACAACGCGCGGCGGCGGCTGAAGCAGCCAAGGCGGATGATTCCACAGAGGTAACGGAAGCGACTCTGCCAGCCGTGAACGTTCTGGAGGAGCAGGAAAGTCAGGAAGTACCGGAGGCAGAAACAGCAAGCAAGGAGATTCTGTCTGCGCCGGAAAGCGCAGATTCAGATTCAGCAAAGCAAGCGATACCGGAAATTCCGCAGAAAAAAGCAGCCGCCTCCAAAAAGAAAGCCGCTGTCCAGCTGCCTGAAGACAAGCTCGCGATTACCGCTAGGGTCAAAGAGTTCACAACCGTCCCCAATCATTTCTCGGATAACGATGATGAAGTTATTATATATGAAGCCGTTTCGGTAGAAGGCCATGATCTGGCGATTGAGGAAGTCTGGTCCAGCCACAGCGCCACGCTGAAGAAGCTGGAGCTTAATCCCGGTGATAAAGTATCCTTCGAAGCCAAAATCGTCGCCAAGAAGCTCACGCAGCATCCGGTTAAATACAAGGTCAACAACCCGTCCAAAATGAAAAAATCGATCCGGCTTCGCTTACTGAGGATTTGCAGTGACCCGATTACGTATTAGGCGGTATGCTTAATTGCACTTTGTACAACTAAATCGTCTGATTTACAACCGATTATCCGTTTAGTTGTATTTCGTACAATTAAACTGCGATTTATAGATTGGTTCTCACCATTCAGGCAGATTTAGTTGTACAGAATACAGTTATATGATACTAGCCTACCGTTTAGCTGTTTTTAAGTGTACGTTCTACAACTATCACTGAATTCCGCTCGGAGCTACTACATCAATTGCTGCATATAAACAGCGGGATGTCTTTTTTTCGGAATAATGTTGCAACCTGCCAGCTTCTACAGATCTATTGCACAGTATCCAGCGGCCGTGGTGCCATTTGATTGCGCTCCATCAGAGCCAGAATGTCTTCGATCATTTCTTTGGCCGGGTATGGCATCGAATGGGTGATCCACCACTCCATTACACCTACTACAGCCGATGCCAGGAATTGGATCAGCATCTCTTTGTTCATCCCGCGGTTCAGGCCGCTCATGTCGATCTGCTCACTTAGACCCTGCAGCAGAATCGCATGCAGACGGGTCCGGAAGGCGGGAACGCCTTTATTGTTAAGCAGTGTAGTGAAGACCCGTGCGTGCCGCTCCAGATATTCGGCTGTGCGCAGCAGCGCGCCCCCGGAGGCGATATGGGCGTTCTCCCCGCCGGCCAGGCAGCTCTCGCACAGCTGTTCCATTTGCGTCTCTATACACTGATCCAGCAGATCGTACTTGTCTACGTAATGGAGATAGATTGTACCTCTGCTTACATTGGCACGCGCTGCGATCTCATTTACCGTAATCTGCTCAAAGTTCTTCTCGGCCATCAGGCTGATAAAAGCCTCGAAAATAGCTTCCCGCGTTTTGCCGATACGTCTGTCCATAAGCTTCTCCTTTTCATCTGTCGTCCAGTTGCTTAGTTGCACTTATTATATTTAACAAATGTTAATAAATCAACAAGTGTGCACATCGTCACCGTGCTCTGCTCTGCCCTACCCACCATACTCGCTATATGGCACAACGTTTCAGCACAACGGGACACATTGGGCCCGGTTACCTTCGTGGTAGCCTAATGTATTCGATTTTTCGCATACATTCGGCCCCATTACCTTCGCGCTGGCACATTGTATTCGATTTTTCGCATACATCGGGCCTGGTTACCTTCGCGGTAGCACATTGTATTCGATTTTTCGCATACATCGGGCCTGATTACCTTCGCGCTGGGCACAATGTATTCGATTTTTCGCATACATTGGACCCGATTGCCTTCGGGGTAGCTCATTGTATTCGATTTTTCACATACATTAGGCCCCATTACCTTCATGCTAGCCCAATGTATTCGATTTTTCGCATACATTCGGCCTGATTACCTTCGCGCTGGCACATTGTATTCGATTTTTCGCATACATTAGGCCCCATTACCTTCACGCTGGCACATTGTATTCGATTTTTCGCATACCTTTGGTCCGATTACCTTCATGCTAGCTCATTGTATTCGATTTTTCGCATACAATGGGCCGGGTTACCCTCGCGCCAGCTCATTGTATTCGATTTTTCGCATACATTGGGTCCAGATGCCCACTTCTGGCGGATTTAGAGGGATTTATACCTTTCACTTTCTCGTATCGCCCACTTCCGGCGGATTCAGAAGCTTCTTATTCTCACACTCGGAGTAACTTGGTACTTTTCTAACTAACACAAAAAACGGGTACCCTCCTTGGCGGATAGTGCCCGTTTCTCTTAAGTATGCTGTATTCTGGTAGTTGTTTGGTATTGGAAGTAGTCGTAGTAGTAGTAACAGTAAAGGGTAAGGTTCACGCGACTGTTGTAAGAACAGCCTCATGGAGAGACGGCAACGGGCACAGATGGACTTATGTCTGCAACAAGCATCCTATTGCAGCTTATCCGGACACCGCCGCCGTGAACAATATGCTCCCGCCGGGGCCGTCCTCTGTCTCGGCCGCCCGCTCCCGGCGCACCAGCTCGGCCAGATGGGCCAGCGCCTCGCTCATCGCGAACCGCATCTGATGCGCAGTCGCGATCCGGCTGCGGAACAGCCCCTCACAGACGGCGAACCCGCTCAGCGGTCCGCCGGCAAGCAATGCGGCTGTAGTATCCAGCCGCTCCTCATGATGCCGGAGCAGGCTGTCCGCCCGCGCCGTGAACCCGCTGAACGGTTCCCGGTGGCCCGGGAACGCCAGCTGCACCTCAAGGCTGCGCAGCTCCCGCAGCCCCTGCAGATACGTCCGCAGCGGCTGCGGATCGCTGCCCGGCTGCAGGCCGACATTGGGCGAAATCTGCGGCAGCACAGCATCGCCGCAGAAGATTTGCCCGCTGCCGCCGTGGTAGAGCGACACATGACCCGGCGCATGCCCGCCGGTCATCAGAACCTGCCATTTGCGGCTGCCCATCACAAACGGCTCCGCCTCATTGATATAGGTGACCTCCGGCTGCGGGGTCACCTCCGGCCGGAAGCTCTCCAGATGCTCCCGGATGCCCTGAATCCAGACCTCCGGCATGCCGTGCCGCAGGAAGAACAGCGGCAAAGCCTCATCCAGAATCGCCCCGCTGCCCCAGGCCAGGCCGGCTTCGGCATGAGCCCGCTCCGACATCCAGACCCGAGCACCGCTGCGCGACTGCATCCAGCCGGCAAGACCATAATGGTCGGGATGATGATGGGTAACGACGATGTCCCGCACCTTGGACCAGGACAGATCCAATTCCTCCAGCACGCCCTGCCAGGCAAGCTCTGCATCCGGGGTGTGAGGGCCCGGGTCAATCACCGTAATCCTGCCGTCCCGGTCAGGCAGAATATAACTGTTCACCTGACGGAGCGGCAGCCCCATCGGCACAGATACCTGCAGAACTCCGCCATCCCAAGATTGAATATCCGCCTTGTGCAAAATCCTCTCTCCTCCTCCGGCTCTTCTTCCCGCCGCCATCTATGGTCTAGCTCCTGTGAAGATCATCCGGGTTGAGGACTCAGCATCATATTCCTCTTCATCGTAGCTGCCATGCACAGCTTCAAGCCGCAGCCCGGCAGCAGCGATCATCTCGCGGAAATTGTCCACGGAATAGAGCTTCACCCGTTCATGATATTTCCGGGGCGCCCCCCCGGCCTTCGAGATCAGAAGGATATCCTTCTTCACGTAACCCTCCTCAATCCGGCGTGATTCATCGATCAGAGTATCCCCGTCCTCACGGACAGAGTGGGGCACCAGATGGTGGATGACATAGGCCGGATTCAGAAAATCAATAATAAATTTGCCCTCCGGCTTCAGCATCCGGCAGATTTCCTTCAGCACCTTGATCTGCTCCTCGTCTTCTTCGAAATATCCGAACGAAGTAAACAAATTGACCACTGCGTCGAATCCGCCCTCCAAGGGAAGCTCACGCATATCAGACCGCAGCCAGGTTACGGCTTCCGCACCCGCCTGCGAACGCGCTTCACGCAGCAGCGGCTCGGATAGATCAACCCCGGTCACCTCATAACCAGCGTCCGACAAAGCCAGCGAATGGCGGCCCATACCGCAGCAGAGATCAAGCACCCTGGCACCCTTGTGCAAGTCCAGCCAGCCGATCATCGTCTCCACCTCATGGCGTGCACCGCCGAAGTCCCTGTGTCTATATACGATTAAATAGTCCTCGCCAAAGCTTGTTTCGTACCACTCACTCATCTCTCTATTACTCCCTCCACAGCCTTTTTCCCAGTACGGTCTTATGCCTCTCTTTAATAACGCTTATTGTACCGTCTTTTACTGTGGAAACAAAGCATCAGGATCACAATTCAGCCGGAACATAGATTGAATAATTATTTATTTTCGTGAAAAAAAACAGCAATCCCCGGAGACCACTCCCGGACTGCTGTTCTGGGTTCTTCAGTCGGCTGTCCGGGGAACCCGGGTCCGGCCTTACGTTTTGCTGCTTAAGCGCTGCAGATATACGCGCGCCTCATACGGACGCAGCTTCAGACTGCGCAGATCATCCTCTTTGGCTGCAGGATAATTAGAGATCAGCAGCTCCTGCTTCTCCGCCGCCTGATATTCCTCCGGAAGCTCAAATACCGGCTCATGTTCATAGAAATTCAGAATAACCAGCAGCCGCTGGTCCTCCAGCGTCCGGGTGTAGGCATAGATCTCGGGATGCTCTTCCAGCAGCAGCCCATATTCGCCGTATACGATCACCTGATGTTGTTTTCTAAGCTGAATCAGCTTTTTATAGTAATTGTAGATGGAGTCCGGGTCCTTGACTGCATTAGCCACATTAATCTCCCGGGAGTTCGAGTTCACCCTGATCCAGGGAACCCCTGTCGTAAATCCGCCATCCTCACCATCGTCCCACTGCATCGGCGTGCGGGCATTATCGCGGCTTTTGGTATGAATAGCGGCCATAATGTCGGCTTCGGGAACGCCGGCGGTCCGCTTTTCCTCGTAGAAGTTCAGCGTCTCTACATCCCGGTAATCATCAATCGACTCGAAGGCGACATTGGTCATCCCAATTTCTTCACCCTGATAAATGTATGGGGTGCCTTCCAGCATGTGGATGAAGGTGGCCAGCATTTTGGCTGACGGGATACGGTAGAACAGATCATTGCCGAACCGCGACACCGAGCGCGGCTGATCATGGTTGCACAGATAGTTGGCGTTCCAGCCCCGGTTATGCAGAACGGTCTGCCAGTTGCTGATGATCTTCTTCAGGTCACCCAGCTTCCAGGGCACGACATCCCATTTCCCGCTGCCCGGTGAAGCGGCATCCAGATTCATATGCTCGAACTGGAAGGTCATGTTCAGCTCGCGCCGTCCGTCACCGACATAATCCAGCGCCTGCTCCGGCCCTAGACCCGAGGTTTCCCCCACCGTCATAATATCGTAGTAATAGAGCACCTGATCATGCAGATTCTGCAGCAGCGTATGCACATGCTCCAGGTTCGAGAACATATCATACGCGCGCACGGTCGGCGTGCCGCCGGGATTCAGGGCATCCGGATAACCCTCGGCCTTCACAATATGGGCAATCGCATCAAACCTGAAGCCGTCAACCCCCTTCTTCAGCCACCACTCCACCATCTCATGCAGCTTGTCGATCACCGCGGGATTCTCCCAGTTGAGATCGGGCTGAAAACGGGAATACAAATGCAGATAATATTCATCCGTACGGGGATCGAGCTCCCAGACCGAACCGCTGAAATAGGATTCCCAGTTGTTCGGCGGACCGCCGTTTTTCCCTTTTCTCCATATATAATAGTCCCGTTTGGGATTATCCTTCGAGCTTCTGGATTCAACGAACCACGGATGCTCATGCGAGGTATGATTCAGCACCAGGTCCATCATCAGCTTCATCCCGCGGGTATGCATCTCGCGCAGCAGCATGTCAAAATCATCCATCGTGCCGAATTCCTTCATAATGCCGCAATAGTCGCTGATATCATAGCCGTTGTCATGGTTCGGTGATTTATAAATCGGGCAGATCCAGATCACATCTACGCCGAGGTCCTGCAAATAATCAAGCTTCGATAACACTCCGCGCAGATCGCCCTTCCCGTCACCATTGCTGTCCATGAAGCTGATCGGATAAATCTGGTAGGCAACACTTTCTTTCCACCATTTGGGGTTCAATTTAGATTCCCTCCGCTTCTATTGGTTCCTGCCTCTGTAAGACATATTAATATATCTTAACCAGACCGAAGGAAGAGGATAACAATTTATTCGAAAAGCATGCGCCTATTCCGCCGCAATCAATCCCCGTATGGCTGCCTTCAGCCGCTTATCGAGCTGCTCATTCCACTTCTGTCCCTCTGCTGCAGATTGCCCGTGGATGTAGAACATAAGTATGGCCCCTTCCTGATAGGCTTTAAAAGGAATCAAATCCGCAGCAGCCGTCTGTTCCCCGAATTCTTCCCAGCCTGCAGCCCGCTCCTCTGCTGAAGCGAAGAGATATAGCGACAGCTCCACTCCGTCCATGGAATAGACCTGCGGCTTAAGCCCGTTCAATTCCAGCTGAAAAATAGCGCCAGGTACCTCTTCACCCGCCTGCAGCGCCAGTCCCTGACCGGCAAAAACAGCAATGACATCCTCCCGGGACAGCACACGGACCTGTTCCGGTGCAGAATTCTCTTCCTGCCCGCAGCCTGCTAACAGCAGGGTGAGTCCGGCCGTCAAGACCAGCACAATGATCATCATCAGATACCTGTAGTTAAACTTTGCGGCTACACTCATGATCTCCCCCTCTTCCTCTCTAGCTCTTAATCTGACGGAGGCTAATGGTTCTAGGTTGCGGCAATACCCTATATTTTGTAATTTCCTGCACAACAAAAAGACAGGATACCCTCGATCCGGTACCCTGCCTCCCTCCAAGCCCGTTCTGTAACCTTTAATTTACTCTGGTTTCTGCTACTGCTAGGCCAGCTGCTTAATGACAATCGACGCATTGACATTCGCCTGTGTTCCGCCAGCCAGTGTCTGCAGTGTGACTGCTGCCGACGAGCTGTGATTTCTCAGCGTCAGCACATCTCCTGAAGACAGGGAGAAAATGGCCTGCCCGGTATTCTGCTGTGTTCCTGCACCCGAACCATATACCGTCCCCGGAACCTGAGCGCCATTCACGAATAAGGCAAACTGGCTCGGCTCCACACCGGATACCGAGAAATTAACCTCGTAGACACCCGCATTGGTGACCGAAATAGTGGTCGTACCCGGAGCATGCGTAATCCCGGGCGTAAGAAACCCATTCGTATCAAAAGAAACATCCGCCTCAATTGGCACCACCTGTGCGCCTAGGTTATATACATAACCGAACTGGGCAATCCCGCCAGCGGCTCCGGTTGCTCCAGTAGCCCCCGCCGGACCTGCGGCTCCCGTAGCTCCAGCCGGGCCGGCCGCACCTGTGGCACCAGTGGCCCCGGCTGCCCCGGCTGCTCCGGCCGGTCCTACAGGCCCCACTGCCCCGGCTGCTCCGGCCGGTCCTGCAGGCCCCACTGCTCCTGCTGCTCCGGCTGGCCCTACAGGCCCCGCCGCTCCTGCCGGTCCTACAGGTCCTGCAGGTCCTGCTGCGCCCGCCGGCCCTGCGGGACCGACCAGTCCGGCAATTCCCGCCGGACCGATCCCGCCCAGCGCTCCCGCTGCACCGGCAGCTCCGGCAGCACCCAAGGCGCCGGCGACTCCCGCAGCGCCGAGTGCGCCTGTGGCTCCAACTGCGCCTAGCGCTCCAGCGGCTCCAGCCGCTCCCAGCAGCCCGGCGGCACCTACGGCGCCCAATGTGCCGGTTGCTCCACGGGCACCCAAAGCACCCGCTGCGCCTACAGCGCCCAGCGCTCCGGCCGCGCCGACTGCGCCGAGTGTTCCGGCGGCGCCCGGTGCACCGAGCGCTCCGCCTGCACCTGCTGCGCCAAGCGCACCTGCCGCACCTGCAGCGCCAGCTGCTCCCAGCGCCTCTACAGCTCCGGCAGCACCCAGGGCACCTGCTGCCCCGGCTGCTCCCAATGCCCCTAATGGAATATTAACGCGGACGATCTGCTTTTTGACGATAATCTTCTTGCAGTTGCATTTGTTATCATGCATTTTTCTTTTCGGACGTTTAATTTTTGGCAGCGGACAATCCAATACATCATCTTTGCAAATACGTTTTTTTCTCTTAAGTTCCGGACGACCCATAATCAGCACCTCCAATAGACTTTATGTATCCTACTCCGTTTACCCAGATGGGGCATGGACATTCATCCCGTAGGCAAATATTTATTTTAGCGAAAACTGGTCATTTATACCGGTTGGACAAGCTGAATACATCCGGGCAAGCCAATAATTGTTCACCCGCCTTATCACACCCCGTCCAGCTAAAACATATACTATTGCCGGACAACCCGCCCTTTGGAAGCCGGGCACACACAAAAAAGAGCATCCTACTGCACAATCTGCAATAGAATACTCCTTCGGCATCGCTCTCTCGCCATGTAATGCCCGGCTTCCGCTTACACCATCCACCCCTGCCTTACAGCAGTCCGACCATCTTCAAGCCTTCGTAAATCCCGTCCTCGCTGACATGTTTCGTTACGTAAGCGGCGGCAGCCTTCGCTTCAGCTTCCCCGTTGCCCATAGCAATACCGTAGCCGACGAACCCCAGCATCTCTACATCATTCAGACCATCGCCAAAAGCATATACATCTTCCTTCCGGACGCCGATAACCTTCAGCATTTCCGCAATTCCGTTAGCCTTGGAGCCATTGCCCGGCAGGACATCCATACACAGCGGGTGCCAGCGGATGAAGTTCAGCTGCGGATACCGCTCAGTGTATATAGCCTGACTCTCCTGCGGGCAGAAAATCATCGCCTGATGCGTGTCATTCTTCAGAAAATATTCTGCATCATGCGTCGGAAACACCAGCTTCAGCGAACCGATGCTCGTCTTGATATACTCATGATCGGCCACGTTTACTTTCATGCCACCCGTATCTGTGTATGCCACCGGATGATCCAGCTTCTCAGCGAACAAGGTAAGCTCCTCCAGTGTAGGCTTCTCAATCGGGTTGCTGTACACCGGCTTTCCTTCATATACTACATATTGCCCGTTAAGCGAAACATAGGAATCGATCCCCAGCTCCGCGCGCAGCTCCTCGAACATATAGTCCGCTCTTCCGGTAGCAATCGCCACATGGTGGCCGCGTCTTTTCAGTTCGGCTATTGCTTCTTTGGCGGACGGGGGAATCTGCTTTTCTTCATCATAAATTGTGCCGTCAATATCAAAAAAGATCGTTTTCCTCAATGTCATAGCTGCCCATTCTCCTTGCTTTCTTCCGAAGTAACATCCTGCTCAAAGTGTAGTTGCTTCCTGCAAACGATGCAAGTTATCTTTTCTGAAAATGGCGGTTTCACAGCAAAAAAGCAGCACTGTTCTCCCTAAGGAAAATCAGCACTGCTTAAAATAATCAACATTCCAAAGCTGTCCTATACCGCATTCTGGGCCCGCTGCTGCTCTTCCATCAGCCACTGCACCAGCATATACTCCGGTACGGTGCCTTTGCGGGCTTCCGCATATTCACGCACCTTCTCCAGCAGACGGCCGGCCGTATCGGCACTGACTTCAAGCCCCCGCTGCTCCAGCACATGGGTCACACCGCCGCTGCCGGAATGCTTGCCGAGCACGAAGCGGTGAGCCCGGCCTACCTCCGCAGGATCGAAGGACTGATACGTGGACTTCTCCTTCATTAGCCCGTCCACATGAATCCCCGATTCATGGGTGAAGGCAAGCTGCCCCACAATCGGCTTCGCGTCGCCGACACTGCGGCCGGAGGCGGCAATCACCTTGTCAGCCAAGCCCTTGAGCAGCTCCAGCCGGACCGCACATTCTCCGCCGTACAAATAGCGCCAGGCCATGGCTACTTCCTCCATGGCCGCATTGCCGGTCCGTTCACCGATTCCGGCTACCGTCGTGCTGGCCCATAGCGCCCCTGCCGCGATGCCGCTAAGCGTATTCGCGCAGGCCAGACCGAAATCATTGTGGCAGTGCACCTCCAGCTCCACATCCCCGGGCACTGCACCCAGCAGCCGGCTCACCCGTTCTGCCATCTGCCCCGGATGATGCGCCGAGACGGTATCCGCATAACGGAACCTGCGGATGCCTTCCTTATATAATGTATTCACCACTTCAATGAGAAAATTCAGATCTGCCCTGGAGGAATCCTCCATGCCTACCGACACCGTCATGTCCTGCCGCAGCCCGTATTCCACTGCACGAAGCAGCTTGTTAAGACCTTCATGCTGCGACAATCCCAGCTTGCCCTGCAGCTGAATCTCCGACACCGGAATGGAGACATGACTCCAGTTCACTCCGGTAGCCTTTGCCTTGTCAATATCTCCGGGAACCGAACGGTTCCACGTCATCAGCTTCATGGGCAGTCCCAATTCAGCGATGGCCGCGATATCCTCCTGCTCCCGTTTGCCCATGGCAGGAATCCCTACCTCTGCTTGCTCTACTCCGCACTCCGACAGCAACTTTGCGATTTCCAGCTTTTCCGCCCTCGTGAATGAAACTCCAGCCGCCTGTTCACCATCCCTCAGTGTCGTGTCACATAGCTTGAGACTTTTCACGGTTTACCTCCTTCTCCGCAGCAAGCGCAATTCGGATTACGGGTAATATGGACGCTATAACAGGCGAAGTCGAGTGAGCTGAAGCGATGCATTACGCCCGCATAAGTTGTCCCTACCCCTGTAATCCATTTTACGGCTTCCAGCGCTGCCAGACAACCTGCAATCCCGGAGGTTGCACCCAGAACAGGGAACCCAAACGGCTCCCACTGCGGCTGCACATCCGGATACAGGCATTCGAGGCAAGGCGTAAGTCCTGGAATCACAGTTGTCAGTGATATTTCAAAGCCATACATTGCCGCTTCCACCATCGGCGTGTTCGTATCGACACACAGACGGTTCAGCGCATACCGCTCAGGGAAATCGTACCGGGCGTCAATCACAATATCGGCAGCCTCTACCCAGGGTCTGGCCGCGTTATATTCAATCTTAGAATTATAGCCTTCAATTTCCACATACGGATTCAGCCGCTGCAGACGGGCAATAGCCGTACTCATCCGCTCCTGCCCCAAATGATCACTATCCATCAGAATCTGCCGGTTAAGATCCGGCGCGAGAATGTTTCCCTCATGGGCCAAAATAAGCCTGCCGACACCCGCCGCCGCCAAATAGAGTGCCGCTGTTCCGCCAAGTCCGCCGATGCCGGCCACCATGACCGTCGCTTCCTTCAGTGCCTTCTGCCCGTCTTCCCCGAGCAGCTTCAGCTGCCGGGCATACCGTTCCAGCTCCAAACCTCCGGCAAGCTGCTCCATCCCTGAATCCCCCTGTAACTGCGAATTGAGATCTGCCCTAGCCCTCCAGGCTAAGCAGCCCGTGCTCTGAAGTCATCACCTTGTATTTCTCCAGAAAAGCCTGCCCTTCTTCTATACACTCCACCCCGTACCGGATCGTCTTCTCTGCAGAAGTGAACGGGAAGGGGGCGCCGGCGCGTAAGCTTTTAAGCACCAGGATAACTCTGCCGCTATACAGCAGCCCCCGTCCAAAACCCTCGCCGTTAATCTCAGCGGTACTCTGGATCATAAGGCCCGTTCTTTCTTCCATCACTCCGGCCATCGCCTGGAACAGCAGTGGTACCTGCTGGCGCACCTTCGGTGACACGGCACAATTGAATTCGGATTTATTCTGATCCTCGGCAGTAGCCAGGAACAGCTTCCCGATCTTCTCCAGCGGCGGAAGCATGGCATTACGCCCGAAGAAATCTCCGGCATCCAGCAGATGGCACAGCCGCCGGACCAGAGCATCCACTGTCTCCTGATTCAGTTCCTTGCGCACCTTCCGGCTGCGCAGCCTCATTGCCGGGGCTTCCGTGTTCCCCGTATCCTGCTGCACCGCATGCTCATTAGCCATGGGTTCCATTCGCTTCTCCCCCTTCGCTCCCGCTATTCTCCTCCGCCCGCAGAACCTTGGCCAGCCACATGGGCGGCTTACCCTGAAGCATCTCCACCAGCCGTTTCAGCTGTTCCTCTATGGGACTGCCGAAAGGCACCTTCACCGGCATGATCTTGCGGCGCGTCACCCGTGCGGCCGCTGACGCACCGATCTGCATGATGAAGATCAGGGTACAGTCGCTTACCGCATCCAGCCGGCTGTCGATTTTGCCTGCTTCATCCTGGTTCAGCACCGCTGGCAGCTTGCGCAGCTCAACCAGTGAGGCGCCTGATTTCGTTACATTATATACAGCAAACATCGGACTTTGTCCGAAATGGGCATTCACACGGTTTCCATCATCTGTGGCGAACGCTACTTTCACGGTGTCCTGCCTCCCTTTGCATTAACAAATTCCCTGCTTTATTACTCCATTCCATAGCGCCTCGGTACCCGACCGAGACAGACATATAAGCACCCAGCTCATTCCAGACCGGGAATCCGGCCGGCATAAACGCTGCTTCGATCCGCTGCGCACCTGCGAGCCCGTGGGAATTGCTGATCCACAAATCCGCTCCCTTGCCGAGTACCTCGGCATCATCCAGATCCCCCACCCATACCTCGCGTTCCATTCCGGCAACGAGCGGAGTTTCGTATGAGGTAATCAGCGCCTTCTGCTCTACCCCCAGCTCCTCCAGCCATCCCGAGACCGAATACAAATGATCCGGTTCCAGTGCAGTCAGAGCCGACATGCCGGCGAACTGAAAATGGGCATCCAGCATACTGTCGAGCAGATTCTCCCTCTGCCAGCAATAACGCAGCGGCACCGGCTCCCCGCTGATCTGATGCAGGAAATGCAGCAGTTCATCGGTGGCTTTGAGCCCCATAGCGCCTTCGAATACCTTATACGGCGTGCCCAGCGCATTGTGCAGCCGCCGGGCCGGACGCTCCATGCTGCCGCCGATGGCAATCGTCAGCCCGGACTGCAGGCTCTGCAGCATGGAATCCAGCGGAACTCCGCCCCGGGTCAGCGGCGAGAAGCCTGTCAGCAGATGGCCCGACAGGGACGTTGAGATATCCGGCAGCGCAATCACCTCGAATCCGAAGGAGGAGATGATCTCCTTCAGCTCCATTACATCGGCCGGGGTTAAGAATGATCCCGGCAGCAAGGTGATCTGCCGGGTGTTTACACTCCTGGACCCCCGGTGTCCGACCTGCTGGATCATCTCGTCAATCATGGCTTCTACCGTAGAGCTGAAGCCCGATTCCAGTGATCCGCGAAAATCCGGGAGCACGACGGAGAAGGCGAGACCGCCGCGCATATTCCGCTCTCTTTTATACGTCTTAAGCATGTTCTGATAATCTACACCCGCCACATCGGTCAGCTCTGTTCCAATAATGCCGATGATATCGGGACGGTGCTTGCTCAGCACCAGATTCAGCGCCTCTTCCAGATTGCGGTTGGCGTCGAAGATGACATCCATCTCCTGCAGCGCCGAGGTCTGCACGGCAATTGGTTCCCGGAAATGCCGGGTCAGCAGCGCCTTCGGAAAAGCGGAGCAGCCCTGGGAGCCGTGAATCAGCGGCATGGCCCGGTAACAGCCCTGCAGTGCCAGCACGGCACCCAGCGACTGCCCGATCTTCAGCGGGTTGACCGATGCCGGCTTCTTTCTCCGGTTAACGGTCATAAGGAGGAGCCTCCTTATCCCATGGGGCCGGGCTCGCCGCCAGCTTCCAGATTGGATTCGCCAGCGAATAGGTCAGTTCCTTGGCCAGCCTCAGCAGTCCCTCATATCCGGCATACGCCTTGTGCCGCTCCTGATTAATATCGATGAACGGGATCTGCTCTTTCATTGCCACGTACATATTGCGTCCGCCGGCAATCATAATGTCAGCCTTGCGTTCCCTGACCGTCTTAATAATCCGGCTTGCTCCGCCTTCGGGAATGTATTCCGTATCGTCGCCCACCCGGTCGGCAATCCGCCGCACATCATCCTCAGTACTTTTGTTCGTGCCTACCCCGACTACCTGGACACCCAGCTCCTTCAGCGCCGAGATCACCGACCAGCTTTTGACACCGCCGGTATAGAGCACCGCCCGTTTCCCTTTCAGCAGCTTGCGGTATGGGCGCAGATCCTGGCTTAACCGGGCCTCTTCCCGTTCGGTGAGCCGGTCCACCCGCCGCTCCATCTCACGGTCATTCATTAGAAACGCCATCTGCCGCAGCGAATAGGTCGTTTCCTTGGCACCATAGAATGAACCTTCGAAATATGGAATGCCGTATCTGGATTCCATCTCCTTGGCAAGGCCCAGCAGCGCCCGGCTGCAGACCACCATATTCACCTTCGCCCGGTGCGCCCAGGTAATCTCCTTGTAACGGGCATCTCCCGTTATCCGTGAGGTTACCGCTATCCCTGCGCTGTTCATCAGCTTCTCGATATCCCACATCTCACCGGCGATATTATACTCTCCGATCAGATTCACGCCCAGCGGCGTCAGCGGCTCCGGCTCTCCCGTACCAATGACGTACTGCAGCAGGGCATCCCCGGCCAGGCGGTTGCCGAGATTCTTGCTGCCGACGAAGCCGGGACTGTTCACGGGGATCACAGGAATCCCGATCCGCTCAGCCGCAGTCTTGCAGACCGCATCCATATCTTCGCCAATCAGCGCTGTCACACAGGTTGAATATACAAATATTGCCGGAGGCGCAAAGCGCTCGGCAATATAGTCGATACTTTCCTTCAGTTTCTTCTCGCCGCCAAAAATAATATCGGAATCCGTAAGATCCGTAGCGAAGCCATATTGGGACAGGGAGGGGCCGCTTGATAACGTTCCTCTACTCTCCCAGCTATTACCGGCACAGGCAATCGGTCCATGGACAAGATGTGCAGCGTCCATAATCGGCAGCAGCGTAATTTGGGCTCCGTCGAAGGAGCAGCCTCCAGCTGCTTCACCCGGTTTGGGCCGCGGACAGGGCTTTGCTTTTGGGGCTATGCTCCCGCAAGCCTCGGATTCAAATTCGTCTTTTCGAACAGGGTCCATCGGCTCTTCATCTCCTTCGCTTAAGATGCTGTGTTTCACGCAAATCTTGCGCTGTTCCTGAGGCGGCATTTGCACATGATGGCAAGAATCCCGGCCCTCCGCTGCCCCCGCGGATTCCGGTCATATTAACCGCTGCCGAATGTACCGGGGGACGAAGGATGCCAGGTTGAGTATTTTTACATTTATTCAAATAATTACATCAATAATATACATTTCATTTCAGAAAGTTTCAGTAATCCCTCTCACTCTTAGTGATCACTTTAACTTAGATAGCTGATAAAACTATGTTTAGCGCACCAGCTCAAAGTTAAATCCGGAATTATTATCATCGAGCTGCTGGAGGATCGTGTTCACAATTAAGCTGAGCAGATTCAACGTCCCCTGATACCCGATAATCGGATAACGGTGCATATGATGACGGTCAAAGATCGGGAATCCGACCCGGATCAGCGGAACATCGGCATCCTTGGCGGCGAATTTCAGATGGGAGCTGCCGATTGCCAGATCAACCGTATCATTCAGTAGCAGCGAGCGCATATGCCACAGGTCTTTACCCACATGCACAGTTGCTTCTGAACCGTAAGGACTTGCCGCCAGCAGCGCCTCTGCTTCATCCTTGAACTTCACTTCATTGTAATCAACATCACCGTTCGAGCAGACGATATGCACCGGCTCCATCCCGGTTTCCAGACAGAATCCGATCAGACCGATCAGCAGATCCGGATCACCTACAAGCGCAACCCGCTTGCCGTGCAGGTAAGGATGACTGTCCATGAGCGCATCTACTACGCGGCCGCGTTCTTCGGTAAGTGAAGCAGGAACCGGCAAGCCGGTCAGTTCGCTGATCGTTTCCAGCAATTTATCAGTACCTTTAATCCCAAGCGGTGTCGATAATGCGGAGATTTGCTGCTTCCAGGTTCCGCTGATATATTCCTGCGTCTTTTTCAGCGTATATTTTTGCAGAGACAAGGTTCCCAGTGCATTCGCTGCCTGCGGAACATCCTCAAGCTTCGTGCCGCCATAATAGTATTCGTATTCTCCTGTGGCCGGGGAGTCATAGTTTCCGCTATGATCTCCCAGGATGGTGTACTTCGTATCAAAAGCTGCCAGAATCTTGCGAAGCTCAGCAAAGTTACCGGTGTAGGGCTCAAAGCCAAGCAGAACATTCAGCTTCTCTCCGCTTTCCGCACCGCTTCCAGGCTTGCTCTCGATTCCCGAACGGGTATAGAGGTAGCTCAGAATGCCTTTGATCATGGCGTCATAGCCTGTGATATGCGAACCTACGAAGCTTGGTGTGTTGCAGAAAGCTACCGGGTATTCTTCACTGATCACCCCTTTGATCCGGGCATTGCCGATAAAGGAGTTGAGGTCATCCCCGATAACCTCAGCCATACAGGTGGTACAGATGGCAACCATCTCCGGTTTGTACAGCGCGACACTGTTCTCCAGACCGTCGATCAGGTTATTCATTCCGCCGAATACGGCCGCATCCTCGGTCATTGAAGTGGAAACGGATGGCGTGGGTTCTTTAAAGTGACGGCTGAGATGGCTGCGGAAGTAGGCGTTGCAGCCCTGCGAGCCGTGTACAAACGGCAGTGTTTTCTCAAATCCGAGCGCGGCCATTACAGAACCCAGCGGCTGGCAGGCTTTATGCGGATTGATGACCACATTCTGGCGGCTGAAGTTCTTTTCCATATATTCAGCGGATTTGGAGTAAGCGAGTGCTTCAGCAGTCTCCTGCTCGCTGCAAGGCGCTTCGAACTGTTTCTTGTTCTCCCGCTGCTGAACATAACGTTCTTCCTTAAACAAGCTGGTATTATCTTTAATGTTCAGATCGTCCTTGCTCATATGCTCGCCTCCTCTGGCTGGATTTTGGATTTCCGGGTGACCAGATCCCATACCGGGCTGTTCACCGTCATATCCATGTCCTTGGCAAAAACCTTAAAGCCGTCGAAGCCATGATACGGGCCGCTGTAATCCCAGGAGTGCATCTGGCGGAATGGAACACCCATTTTGTGATAGACATACTTCTCTTTCACACCCGAACCTACCAGATCAATGTTCATTCTCTGGGTGAGCTCCTCCAGCTCATAGGCCGTAGGGTCATCCATAATGATGGTTCCTTCCTGCAGCATCGGAAGCATCTTCTCATAGTCATCCTTATGGGCGAATTCGTAACCGGAAGCTACGATATCCATCCCCAGATCCTCATACGCTCCGATGGTATGACGGGAACGTAACCCGCCGATCATCAGCATGACGGTTTTATTCTCCAGACGGGGTCTGAATTTATGGATAATGGCATCCATCACCGGCTTATATTTGGCGATCATCTTCTCACAGTTCTCCTGAATGGTTGCATCGAACAGGGCGGCGATCGCCCGCAGACTCTCATAGGTCTTGGTCGGTCCGAAGAAGTTGTATTCCAGCCAAGGAATACCGTAGGCCTTCTCCATATGATCCACCATGTAGTTCATCGAACGGTGGCAGTGAATCAGGTTCAGCTTTGCTTTGTGAGCTACTTCCAGTTCATTGAGGGAGCCGTCACCGGACCACTGGGCAATCACGCGCAGGCCCATCTCCTCCAGCAGGATACGGGATGCCCAGGCATCACCGCCGATATTATAGTCGCCGATAATGTTGACATCATACGGGCCGGTCTCCGCCAGGTCCGCACGGCCCATGACGAAATCGCGGATAGCATCGTTCGCAATATGGTGGCCCAGCGATTGGCTAACCCCCCGGAACCCTTCACAGCGCACGGGAACAATCGGCATATCCAGCTCTTTGGACATCTTTTTGGATACCGCTTCAATATCATCACCGATCAGACCGACCGGGCATTCGGATTGCACTGAGATCCCCTTGGCCAGCGGGAACATTTCGGTGATTTCACGCATAATTACGGCCAGCTTCTTATCTCCGCCGAAGACAATATCCGTTTCCTGAAAATCACTGGTGATTTGCATAGCCGTAAAGTTGTCAATACCCAGCGTCCCGTTCGCAAAATTACGGCGCGAGCCCCAGCTGTATTGGCCGCAGCCGACCGGCCCGTGACTAATGTGAACCATATCCTTGATCGGGCCCCATACTACACCTTTGGAGCCTGCATAAGCACAACCGCGCGGGGTCATCACACCCGGACGGGATTTAATGTTGGACTTGACTGCACAAGTACCGCAATCTATTGCGTTATCTGTAGCAACCTGGAAATGCTTCTCGCGGTCTTTCTTTGCTTTTTTGGGGTAAGCTTCCAGAACTTCTTCTACCAGTTTTTTATTATCTTCGATATTCAGTCCCATGTATTGACCCTCCTTTTCTTGATGCAGGACGTCTAAGCCGCCTGCGTGGCTAATACCACCTGAGATGATCCGGCGAAGGCCGTCTCTCCACTCCCGTTCACCGGATCACTCTGTAAATTACGGCTTAGAGTCTTATTGACCGGAAGCCTGCAGCTTCTTGATTGCAGCTTCTTCATCTTCGATGATGCCGAATTCCATCAGCAGCTCTTCCAGCTCTTCCATGGAAATCGGAGTAGGGATGGTCAGCATTTTGTTATTGAGGATTTTCTCAGCCAGAGTTTCATATTCCTTCGCCTGCTGATGGGTAGGATTATATTGGGCAACAGTCATTCTGCGCAGCTCGGCATGCTGAACGATGTTATCGCGCGGCACAAAGTGAATCATCTGTGTGTTCAGGCGGCGGGCCAATTCCATAATCAGCTCATCTTCACGGTCCGTGTTACGGCTGTTGCAGATCAGGCCGCCCAGTCTCACACCGCCGCTGGTAGCATATTTCAGGATACCGCGGGCGATATTGTTCGCTGCGTACATCGCCATCATCTCACCGGAACAGACAATGTAGATCTCTTGCGCCTTGCCTTCGCGGATTGGCATGGCGAAACCGCCGCATACAACGTCACCAAGTACGTCATAGGATACGAAGTCCAGATCCTGATAGGCACCTTCCTGTTCCAGGAAGTTAATGGCGGTGATGATCCCGCGTCCTGCGCAGCCTACTCCAGGTTCAGGCCCGCCGCATTCTACGTTGATAATGTCGCCGAAACCTGTCTGCAATACATCTTCAAGCTCAAGATCCTCTACCGAGCCAAGTTCAGCCGCCAGTTCAAGCACCGAGTTCTGGGCTTTCGTGTTCAGGATCAGACGGGTAGAGTCTGCCTTAGGGTCACAGCCTACGATCATGATTCTTTGTCCGAATTTTGTAGCCAGCTGAGCCAGGGTGTTTTGTGAAGTTGTCGATTTACCGATACCGCCTTTACCGTAGAAAGCTATTTGTCTCATTGTTCATCATCCCTTCGAAATGTTTATATTTTCAAAATAAGAGCTGTACTTGACGCTTTCGAGAATGGCTTCCTGAATTCCGCCTTTGCGGACGAGGGGCAGGACTCCGATTTTGTTCAGGCTGGCTCTTGGAGCATCGCCGATACCGGAGCAGAGAAGAATGCGGCAATCACTTAGAATGGATATGATTTCTTGCAGCGTGGCGGCTTTGTCGCCGTTACAGTCTGCTTTGCCATGACAGTATGCTTGTATTTTGCGGACACCCAGGAGCTGTACATCTGCGCCGTCAGTGTCGTAAATCAGAAACTCAGTGGCATGACCGAAATGCTGATTCACCTTATCGCCGCCTCTAGTGGCAACTGCGACTCTGGTCTTCGGCCCGCCTGCCTGAATGCGTCTGGCCTGTTTGGCTTTGACGCGCTCGCGGATTTTGGTATCCAGCTCACTCTGGAACATTGCCCGGGCTTCTTCATTAATGACCGGTTCAGCTTCCATCGCTTCAAGCGGGAAATCCTGATTGCGGTCCTGGCCCAGCAGCCCGATCGCATCCGCCCGGCATTGGCGGCAATGGCGCATGACCTTCATGCCGTCACGGCCTAGCAGCTCCTGCAGGTTAAGCAATTCCTTCGGACGGGGCGCTTTGCGTCCATCCGCTTCGTATTGGCTGCCCGGCGCGATAATCAGCGGTGTTACATTATGCAGCGTGGCCCCGAGTTCTTTTACTCTTTGGGACACGGCGGGCAGATGATGATCGTTGACCCCCGGAATCATAATCGAATTCACTTTGACCAGAATCCCCAGCTTCGCCAGCATCTCAAGCCCCAGCAATTGACGGCTGATCAGCAGCTCAGCTGCTTCCCTTCCTTCGTACCGGACCCCTTCATCGAACACCCAGGGATAAATCGCCTGGCCGACATCAGGATCAATGGCATTGATGGTGATGGTGACATGCCGGATGCCAAGCTCGATAATCTCATCCACATGCCGGTACAGTGTAAGTCCGTTGGTACTGAGGCAAAGGGACACGTCTGGCACATACTTCTTGACCCGGGCAAAGGTATCAAATGTCTGCTCCGGATTCGCCAGCGGATCTCCGGGTCCGGCTACACCCACAACCGAGAGCTGCATCAGCTGAGCGGCAACGCCCCTCACCTTACGTTCTGCCTGCTCCGGAGTAAGCACTTCACTGACCACGCCCGGCCTGCTTTCATTTACACAGTCGAACTTGCGGTTGCAGTAATTGCACTGGATGTTACAGGCGGGAGCAACCGGGATGTGCATCCGGGCATAAAACCGGTGGGCCTCCTCGCTGTAGCAAGGGTGACGGCTAATCTCCTCCTCCGCTTCACTTGATATACATGACGGCTGCATCATTTCCCACCTCCTAAAAGTTTTGTAAGCTAAGCTTCCCTGTACAATCTTCGTACAAAACTCGCTTCGGAAGCATTCGCTTAGTTTTACGGAGTATTACTCCATTGAAACCACTTCGCAGTAAAACTCGCTTCGGAAGCATCACTCAAGTTTTGTAAGCTAAGCTTCCCTGACATTCCCATATGCGACAGTCAACTGGCTACCAGCTCGGTTTGATGTTATGTTAATTAACACGAACCTTGCTTGCTGCTTTAATTAGTCTCATCATATTTTCATAACAGGGCATCGTCAATTAGCTTAAAGCTTGATTTGCCCTTAATTTCCTTATGTTTGCAGTTTCGACATATGGTATGTCAAGTTATATGACTCGTATATGCCATGTTTCCGTTTTCAAAACAATCATTTCCTGATGATATTTATTCTCATAAACATTGACAACGCCTCTCAACTCATATATGATACTTTTAGTCAGATACGTAAATCCTAAAATTTCATATATCCCGTAAAGGGGAGTAGCTGTTAGATAAAATCGTCAATACGAGAATATGAGGATATTCTCCGGTTTTATCGGCAATTTATCATTGTTAGCGAGACCTTTACCAATCAGGTTACCTTTATTCCAAAGGCTAATCTGTTTGGTAAAGGTCTTTTTTATATAGTTTTGGTTACAATAATGGTAATAAGGGTATTTTTTATGAAAAGTATCCAGAGCCACATGAGGAGGAAACAGCAATGGATTGGGGATTATTATTAGAATACGGATGGGTATTGCTCGTTCTGGTCGCACTGGAAGGGCTGCTTGCCGCAGACAACGCACTTGTATTGGCAATCATGGTTAAACATCTTCCTGATGAGGAACGTAAGAAGGCGCTCTTTTACGGATTGGCAGGAGCGTTTGTGTTCCGGTTTGGATCACTTTTCGTCATCTCTTATCTGGTCGACATCTGGCAGGTACAAGCTATCGGCGCAATTTATCTGTTATTTATCGCGGGGAATCATATCTTCCGGAAATTGCTGTTCAAGAAACCGGTCACGGATGAAGCAGCTGAAAGCGGTACTTCCGGGGCCGTCAACAAGAAGAAATCCAGCTTCTGGTTCACCGTACTTAAAGTTGAGATTGCAGATATTGCCTTTGCAGTAGACTCCATCCTCGCAGCTGTTGCCCTCGCCGTTGCTCTTCCGCCAAGCGGAATCGGCCACATTGGCGGACTTGACGGCGGACAGTTCCTGGTAATCTTTGCGGGCGGATTCATCGGCCTGGTTATTATGCGGTTTGCCGCTTCTTTCTTCGTCAAATTGCTCCACACACGTCCAGGTCTCGAAATTGCCGCCTTCTTCATTGTCGGCTGGGTAGGGATTAAGCTTGCCGTCATCACTCTTGCACATCCTTCGCTGGGTGTATTGTCTGAAGACTTCGCGCATAGCACCTGGTGGAAACTGACCTTCTACGTGGTTCTGATTATTATTGCGGCTACAGGCTGGTTCATGAGCAGCATCAAGACCGAAGACAATGTCGGCGAGAATCCCGTCAAGGAAGTCGACAAACAGCTCGGCAAATAAGCCTCTCCACTTCATAATGCGACGTCAAAAAGCCCGTTCCCGCCATAGTGGCGGAAACGGGCTTTGCTGTGCTCCATTCTCTATTGGCCGATCACCTGATCGGTTCTGCCCTGCAGCTCTACGAGCTTCATGATCACATTAGCTGCCTGCGCTTTGGTTACAATCTGCTGTGGATTGAACTTCCCGTTCTCTCCCTGCAGCAATCCCAGCTTAACAGCCAGTGCTACTGCCCCTTTATCCTGAATTGCCGCATTGTCACTGAAGCCGGTTATGACAGAATCATTACCCAGAAAAGCTGAAAGCTTATCGTACTTCAGGAAGGAGGCCAGCAGAACAGCAAGCTGTTCGCGGCTTAACTTACTCTCAGGCTGCAGCGCAGCCTCTCTGCTGATCCATTCACGCTCTGCCGCATAGCTGACGGCTTCATAATAAGGGCTGTCCGGACTCACTCCAGCCACGGCTTTAGGTTCAGAACCATTCGAATATCCTGCATAATACGGTGTTGAGGATCTGGCAATCAGGGTGAACCAGTCTCCGGCCGTTATCTCCTGGTCCGGATTCACCTTCTTATCCGCATCTACGCTCAGCACGCCGTAGTTCAGCAGCTCGGTCAGTGCCTGCTCTGCTGCATGCCCCTTAAGATCAACTGCCTCCGCACCACTCCGTGACTGCAACGGGCTCTCGTAGGTTGTGACCCATTCCTTAGTTTGCGCATCCAGTACCTTATAGGTATCCTGAGAATCTGCCGGAGTCGGAGCATATACCAGCTTAACTACCGGTTCAACATACTTATTGTCTATATTATATCCGCCTATACTGCTGTACTGCAGCTTAAGATCATATCGGGCGAGATGGCTCTGAAGTGCTTCTGCCCCGGAAACTGCCGGAACAGGCTTGTCTTTGAGCGCTTCATAACCGGTGCTGCCTGTATTCATGTAGCTTAGCAGTCTGCCGTAAACATCCATAGTCATGACTATATTACTGTCACTAACCGGAATACCCTGATAATAGCGCACGAACTGGTAACGGTACCCCTTCCCGTCCTCAAGGATACTCCACTTCCCTCCATGCTCAGCCAGCTTAAGACTTCCGCTGGCCTTAGGATACAGACGGTTGATAAGCTCTATCGCTCTCTCCTTGGCTTGTGCCTGCGTCAGTTTGGTTCCGCCTGCAGGTGCAGGCTGTTCCTTCAATTCCTGGCCGCCATACTGATCCAGCTGGAATTGAATGATTTCTCCGGTGCTGGAGTCTACTTCAGCGTAAGTACGCTCCGGCATTGCCATATTCGCAGCCGTGCGGCTTGCTTCCCAGGATAATCTCCAGAGCTTTTGCTTATCATTCTGAGAATTCACGCCAGAGTTCTGGCCTGAAAGCTTGCGTTCTGCAGGAATCGCAGCGACCTGCTGTACCAGCTTCGCCGCTGCAGCTGCGGTCAGCCCGGCGGCGCTTCCCGGCTGGAAAGTATTCTTCCGCTCTGGAACCGCCTCATAAGTGACAGCTGCCGTAATTGCTTCGCCTTCATTATCTATGCTTTTGCCAGTCTGGGCATCTACAAGGGACAGGGATTCACTCTCAGGGCGCCAGCCCAGAATCCAGCGCACTGCCGCGCCATCTTTATATATAGGGATATAATAGAGGCCAACCTTAAAGTTCCCGGCAAATTGCTTGCTAGCTGATTCCGGGGAGACCGCCGGCTTCGCTGACGGATACACTCCTTCTGTAGCCGGTTTGCTGAATTGAACGATATTCCCGTTTCCATCGACGGCGATGTTCAGCATATCCGCTGCTGAGGGAAGCCCGTTTCTCATGATTCTGAACGGAAACCTATATTCAAATATACCAAAGAGCGCGTCCCTGCCCATATAAGTCGGGTCGTTATCATCCAGTACAAGGTCCGTGGCTGCCAGGGATGGTGCGGCTATGGCAATAAAGCTGCGGGCTTTCGCCAGCGCCTCCTCCCGGGAGAATTCCGGAGGGTAAAAGGCATTCTCCCTCAACATAGGATAAGAAATATACGTATTCACCAGATCACCTGTCATCGCATCGACCAAACTGGAGAACCCGTAACCTGAGCTGCCCAGCTGGTACTGCCACTGGACATTCCACACCATCTGGTTCCCGGAAGGAGGGTAAGAATCCGTGCCAAGCCGTACATTGGATACCGTCGCTTCCTTCAGAACGGGAAACAGCTCTCTTAGCTTGGCAATGGCCTGCTCCTGTGTGATTTTGGCCTTGGCCGGGTCCGGGGCTGCGGAATTGGCGGCCTGTCCGGCAGCTGCTGTGGAGAGAGGCACCCTTACCGAAGTGTAGCTGGACTCCGCAGCAGCCAGCCCGCCAGGCAGCAGTAATGCAAGCGCTACCGAAGTAATCAGGGCTGTCCGGGCGGTTTGCTGAATAAATTGATTGCGTTTACTGTTCAAAACATTTCATCCTCCTCAAATAAGTAACTTGGATATTCTAATTATAATTATATTTAGATATATTTACCATGTTATATTTGCGACAGGAAATTACAGCATTCTCAAACAAGTAGAAACGGCTTTGCCGTCCTTTTAAGGGACGGTGTTGTTTCAGCGAGAAATAGAAGGATAAGTTATCGTGTGAAACATTTAAATTCTTATATTTCAAAAGAAACGGGCACCGTCCTTATGCGGACAATACCCGTTTACAGACTACCGCCGCCACTTCATAAACCGGTAATCCAGCAGATCCACCAGCAGGAAAAGGACAAAGCCTACCAGACTGAACAGCATAATTCCCGCATACATCTCCGGATAATCCAGCCGCAGCCAGGCATCCATAATGAAGAAGCCCATGCCATGCTCCGTACCGTAAATTTCGGTGAAGAACAGCACCGATATTGCCGTTCCAAGGGAGATACGAATGGTGCTGAGAATGACCGACAATGCGCCGGGGAGCGTCACATTCCAGAACTTCTGCATGGAGCTGGCGCCGATGCTCGTCAGAACATCATATGTACTCTCAGGGATCGCCTTCACACCATCACGTACGGATATGATTACCTGGAACAGCAGGATCAGCATGATCATCAGCACTTTGGAGGTCTCTCCGAGGCCGAAGAACAGCATCACTACAGGCAATAGCGCAATCTTGGGAATCGGATAGGTCAGATACACTACCGGATCCAGCAGCCTGTTCCAGAGTGGAGAGCGGCCCATCAGCAGCCCTACCATCAGTCCGAGCAGCAGCGCCAGCAGCACACCCTCGAAGATCCGGAGCAGGCTGTAGCCGACGTTCAGCGCCACATCACGCGCACCCAGATGAAACATAGCTTCATAGACTGCACCCGGACTTGGCAGAATGGAATGATTCATCAGCAGATAGGCTATATACCAGATTACATTCATGCCCGCAAAAACGAACAGCAGCCGCAGCAGGTGAGGGAGATGCCGTTTTTTCACCATTTCTCCATCATTACCTTTCTGATTCTCTTACTTTGCTCGAAATACTCATCGCTCTCCCGCTTGTCCACATGCTTCATGGCAAACACAGCGGAGTTATCGAGAATCTCCGGCGGCTCCTGTTGCCCGGGCAGCATCACGATAATCTTCTGTCCCAGGAGAATCGCTTCTTCTATATCATGGGTGACGAACAGCGTGGTTGCCGGATGAGCCTGCCAGTTGTCGATAAAAATCTGCTGCAGCCCTTCCCGCGTAATGGCATCCAGCGCCGAGAACGGCTCGTCCAGCAGCAGAATAGTCGGCAGAATGGCGAATGCACGGGCAATAGCCACCCGCTGCTGCTGTCCTCCGCTGAGCGAGAGCGGAAACCGGCCGGCCAGCCCGGCTATGCCCATGGACTCCAGCCAATGCAGGATTTGCCCGTCCTGCTCTTGCCTGTTTGTGCTCCCGCTGCCGGGGCGGGCAATCTTCATGGCAATCCTGATATTGTCACGGACTGTCTTCCAGGGCAGCAGGCCATAATTCTGCGGCACCAGGCCAATCAGCGTCTCCTTCTCATGGACGGATCTGCCGTTGAAGAGCAGTTCCCCCTCATACCCCGGCAGCAGGCCGGCAATCGCCCGCAGCAGCGTGGATTTGCCGCTGCCGGAAGGACCGATTACTGTGTATATCCCATGCTCCGGCAGGGTCAGATTCATCTCTCCGAGTGCCAGCTGTCCCTTTTCGTAGGCTACATGAAGGTTGTTAATGCGGAGTCCGCTATTCTTTAAACTGGACATCGGAGATCACTTCTTCAGCCGATATATTTTTGGTGAGCAGTCCTTTTTCACGCGCCCAGGCGAAGGCCGCTTCTACTTCCTTCACATCCACCTGGTAAGCAGGGAGATATTCCGGCACCTTAATCTCATTCTTCAGCGTGTCCGGATAACCCACTTCCTTGATAATCAGATCGATATATTCCGACTGGTCATGCGTTTTCATATAATCTACAGCTTCATCATAAGCGGCGTACATATCACGGATACCTTGTCCCTTGGCATCAATCGCACTCTGCGGGAAAGCCAGCACGAACGGATTGATTCCCGCACTATGGGTCGAGCTGAGGACACGCAGGCCAGCAGTTTTGCCCATGGTCACGAACGGCTCCGGAAGGACGGCTGCATCGGCTTTATTATTCTTGAGCAGCTCCAGACGGGTTGGAATCTGCGGCACTTCGGTCACTGTAATATCGTCTTCGGTCAGACCGGCCTGCTTCAGCATCATCGCCACGGTATATTGGGTCGAGGTATTCTTGGACAGAATGACAGTTTTGCCCTTCAGATCCTTCACCTCTTTGACTTCATCATTTCCGGTCAGCAGATCAAATTCACCCGTGGTAGTACTGGTAATTTTGACATCCAATCCCGCTTCATTATAGATGGAAATCGCTACAAGATCTGCGCTGAGACCATCTACTTTGCCGGCTTGAAAAGCAACATCACGGTCCTTGGCGCTCTTGAAGGTCTGGATATCGAGGTTTACATTATGCTGTTTATCAAAGCCTTGCTCATGCGCAATAATAAACGGAATCGCATCAATAGAAGGCAGCAGACCCAGCGATATTGTAACCGCCTCGGCGGGAGCTTCCGCAGCATTTCCGGTACTTGCAGTATTGGCATTGCCTGCATTGGCATTATTCGAATTTCCGCAGCCAGCCGCTACCAGACCAACCGCAGCAGTCAACATTGCTATTTTCATAAGGTGCTTCCAGTTTTTTCTCTCCATGAATCTTAATTCCTCCGTCTCTTTTCTCTTCATCTTCTTGCTGTTGCTTCGCTTCTGCTTCCGGGAACAGGATCATCCTGTGGTGTAGTGCGGCATAGCCCCCTCAGGCCAGAGGTCCATGCGCATTTATTCACATATGGGCATAGAAGTAGAAACGTTCATGCCGCCCTTCAAAGCACGGCACTCGTTTCTATGGATACCGATTCCTATTCTGCTCGCCGGGAAGACCTAAGTAATGCAATTTTACACCCATTGCCCTATTTTGTATATTTATAAATTGAAATAATCAGGGGAGTGCCTACATGTATTTCCCGTAATCCTTGATTGTCACCTTGGCCTTGCACTCTATCTCCACCTGCGGATAAACCTCCCGCCAATTCATTTGATTCCACTCTTTATAGCTCAAAGTATTCCTTATCTGTATCCCGATTCCGAGACTATCTACGTTATGCTGCTGCATTTGCGACACCATTTCTTTGGCTTTGGCCATAATCACATCTGCGATATCCCGCTCCAGCTGTTGTCTTACCCCGGCCTTATTCAGATAATGGTGTCCGGTATATTCAAGCACGGAGCCCTGGATATTCGCCAGAAGCTCAACTTTGAACCGGCCGGGCCCCAGACGATGAACCTTCACCTTGCGTGAATTCAATAATGAACTGAACATCACTACCACCTGCCGGCCATCCTCTTCCCCCAAATGGAGAGCGGCCTCCCCTTGCCTCAGGTCATCACGGAACAGTCCGAAGAATATCCCGTCTTGAGCCGGAATTTTCATTCTGTAACGGTCCTCCTGAAATAAGGCAATGCCGTCAATAATGGCTTTGTCCCCGCTATCCTTGACTATCGGTGCCACCGGATCTATGCCATCGTCATTATAGTCGCGGGAGAATTCATACAGTGTGGTATTGGGAATGCTGTTGCCGGCCGCCTCTTTCTCCAGCAGATGATTGATATATCTTCCGGTATCCGTATGCGGCTTGTAATCCTTGGCCAGAATTTCACCGGCATCCCCGTTAATAATTGTAACCTTGACGCCAAGGGCTATAGAGGGGTCCCGCAGCAGGGTATCAATGTAATCCCCGAGTCCGGCTTTGGCCAGCTTCAGACCAAACAATGCATCTCTGAGCTGCCCGCTGACAACCGTCAAATCTGTCTGTCTGGAGAACATGATTCTCGCTTCCTTAATGCTATCTGAGACAGTAGACAGCAGCTCGCGGCGTACGGAGGAATCCGGGTCAATGACCGGGACGCAGGAGGTAACTTTGATCCTGTTATTCTCTGCAAGATCGTAGCTCGCCGTCTGTACCAGGCCCAGCTTCTCAAGGATTCTCTCGTCGCTTTTGCATCCGGCCAGCAGCAGAGGAAGCATAAGCAATAGAATCAGGGACAACCTTACCATGCAAAAATTATGTCTATGCACGGACCTCTCCCCCTTTCCGCTGAATCAGCAGCAATAGAAGCAATAGTACAGGAAACCCGAAAGCAATCCCGGTCACCGCATACCCCAGGTTAGTGATCCAGACCCCCACTTCATCCAGTGTCTTCGGAATAAAAGAGATGCTGTAGGAAATCGCAATCAGCAGGAAAGAGAGCACGGATAGTTTTATCCTGGGAAGCATTCTTCGCACCGACTCTTGTGCCGCCCACCAGTACATTACAACAGTGACCAGAACCGGGAACAGAAACAGGCCGTAGAGCAGATTCTCCAGCCTCTCTATAAACGGGAATTGGATATACGCCAGCAAATCAAGCAAAGGATAGAGCAGTTTTTTCAATTGCCCCAGACTGAAGAACCCGAAGCAGATGATCGCCAGCGAGATATACAGCACAGCTAAATAGAGATTTCCCGCATGGACGCCCGCCATAGCCTTTTTGTTCTTGTTCACGTAAGGGAACAGCAGTATCGATAATTCGTAACCGAGAAAAGCGGAATAGATCTCCATCGCTCCTTTGAACTGATCATGCCCGCCTTTAAGAATAAACGGAGTCAGGCGTTCCCAGCGGAACGACGGAAAAAACCATAGCATGAACAAATACATCCAGGCGGACAGCCAGAAGAACAGCGTTGCCGCTTTGGAGATGGAATAGATTCCTTTGGTAATCATCAGAAAGGCCAGAATGTCCACAGCGAGCTTGAACACCATGGGGTTCGTTGTCGGGAAGGACAGCATTTGGAAGATTAACACGTATTTCTTGCCGATCATGCAGCCAAAAACAAGCCAGACCGCAGCCAGGCCGCCATAAAAGGGATACAGCACCGGCCTTGGAATCGACTGCTCCATAATTTCAAATACAGACCTCCCTTGACCAAGCCGGAAGACCAGTGTAATTAAATAGATATTGAAGGTAGAGACTACGATACACGGCACCAGAAAAAGCCATCCGTTGGTACCGAAATAGTCGGCCAGATTGCGGGGCAATGTGAAGATCACAATTCCGGATTGGGTCATATGCATTAGAATGGCAATATGAAAGGGGCGCAGCTTTTCGGGCATAACGTCCACTCCTACTTTTTGTTTTTTTGCCTGATGGAATTCATGGTCTTACTCTGGGAAGGACGGCTGTTCAGCTTCGAGAAAGGAGCACGGATAAAGACATCCTTCCAGTCCCCCGTCTTCATTGGAGCAATAGGGGTCAGATAGGACGAGCCCAGACTCGTCAGGTTGGATAAATGAATTACGATCAGGGCTATACCCATTACAAGTCCAATATTGCCCCATATTCCGGTGAGTATTATGATTCCGAAGCGGATCAGGCGGATAGAGGCGCTCATCATATAGCTGGGAATCACAAAAGAGGCAATGGCAGATGAGGCTACTGCGATAATAAGCACATTGCTTGTCAGGCCAGCCTGTACAGCCGCTTGACCAATCACAATCCCGCCTACGATCCCGATCGTCTGCCCAATCTTGGTTGGCAGGCGCGCTCCGGCTTCCCGCAGCAGCTCGATCATGATTTCCATCAGCAGCGCTTCATAAACAGGAGGAAACGGCACCCTGTTCCGTGATTCGGCCAACGTTCGGAGCAGCGCTTCGGGAATCATCTCATAATGAAAGGTAGTTACCGATACATACATCGCCGTGAATGAAATCGTTATTACAAGAGCCAGAAACCGGAGCAGCCGCAGTGCCGTTCCCAGTGCCCAGCGCTGGTAATAATCATCCGGTGATGAGAAGAATTCAAAAAAGGAGGATGGCGCACTGATCGCTGTCGGACTATTGTCAATGATGGTGATGATCCGTCCGGCGGCCAGCTTCGACACAGCTACATCAGGTCTTTCCGTAGTCAGAAACTGCGGGAAGACCGAATTCGGCATATCCTCAATGAACTGGGTCAGCGTCCCGCCGTCATTAATCGCATCTGTCTCAATCCGGTTGATCCGGTTCTGCAGATCCTGGACATATTTAAGATTGGCAATATCCTTGATATAAAGGATGTACACAGTTGTTTTGGAAATTTCTCCGATCTCACACCGGATAATTTTCAGATGCGAGCTTTTGATCCGGCGGCGGATTAAGCTCAGGTTCGTAGGAGCGGATTCCACAAAAGCATCATGAGGGCCGGCAATTACCGTCTCCGTTTCCGACTGCTGTACACTGCGGCCTTCCGGGCCGTAGGCGTCCAGTAAGTAGACAGCTTCCCTGTGGAAGACAGCTACACAGCCCTCCAGTATGCCGACCACCACGGCTTTGGACTCTCTTGTCTCAACAAATTGGGACTGGAGGAACAACTTATCCAGCCCATCCGCCTGAAGCCGGTCAAAGGGCAGCAATATTTCCTGGATTAGCAGGTTGTTATCCACCGTATGCGGGAAATACACAATATCGGCGGAGAGTTCAGGAAAGCGCCGGTGGCTGAGATCCGCACACTGATCGAATTCATCAAGAATATGCCGCAGCGTAGGAATATTCTGTGTGTCCGGTTCCATAGATGCCCTCCTTTCCCGTTCGTTTGGTATAGTATCCCCAAGATTTTCTTGGATATTTAAGGCTGCCGCAACAAAAAGCCTTCTTCCATCCCGCAGGATAAAAGAAGGCTATCATGTACATCTTCTGCTTGTGCTACATCTACATTGCCGTACCGGTAACGCTCGTTCCGTTCTTGGTGATTTTGTAATTCACGACTTCGCCGCTCCAGAAATGGAACTTCAGGATCACGTCACCATTGTTCACTTCATTGAAGAACGCCGGCAGCAGACTGATTTCACCCGTTGTATAGGAAGGCGTAAACGTATAAGCAAATTCTTTATAAGACGTCCAGTTTTGCGGGCCCGCATTCCCTCCTGAAGCATAAACGGCTTCCATGGTAGCCAGAGTATCGCCATTAAACACAGCGGGTATTTTAAAAGCACTGACCGTTCCCTGAACATTGCTCAACTTAGGCGTATTATAGAGAATTACATTAAAGTTCCAATCCGCGCCTTTATTGAAGCGGGCCGTCAATACCGCATTGACACCAAGCTTACCGGAAGATGTCAGGCTGGTGAGCTTCGCTGCTTTGAACGTCAGCTGGTCACCGCTTAGGGTATAATCCGTTCCCTGCACCAGCTGCTGGCTGCCGTATAGAATTGAAGAGAGCGTATTGCCGTTCAGATTCAGCTTAACCGTCACATCCTTGGCTGCAGCACCCTTTTTCAAATGAATGAGATCGCTTTCAGCAGTGGACGAGCGGCCGGTCCAGCTGGCCTTCATCATATTGTAAAGCTGCGGATCGGACCACTGGAAGGATGTGCGGCCGAAATGCTGGCCATTGTCCCACAGCATCGGTGTAATTTGCTTGGACTTCAGATAATAAGCCAGGTATTCGAAAAACTTCAGCTTCTCGCCCTGCTCGATTACACCAGTATTCTTGTCAAAACCAAGCAGCCCATACTCGCCCACAATAACGGGAATGCCTCTGGCGGTAAAGGTGTTATAGACATTATTAAAGGTAGTCACGATATCATTCTGGGTATCGGTCTCGAACCTGGTATAACCGGCAATATTGACACTGAACGGCCAGAACCCGTAATAGTGTACGGTCGCGATCAGATTGGAGTCGTTCAGTCTGGTGATGGTCTGGTACAGGGCGTCCATCCGGGTCTGCGTCGGTGAAGCTTCCAGCGTGGACAGCACCAGCGGACGGGTGGCATTATTCCCGCCGGAGGCTCTGACGATGCCATGGAAAGCCACATTCAGCTCATCCAGCATCTGAATCGACTTGGCCTCATCCGTCGTTCCGCCATCGGTGAAACGCGGCTCATTCACGCTCTCGAACATCAGCTTGGCGGAATATCCCTTGAAGCGGTTCGCAATCTGAGTCCAGACTGCCTTATAGCGGGCCAGCACCAGATCATGCTGCTGCTCCATTTTGCTGATCCACAGCCAGGAATCATGGTGAACGTTGATCATGACATACAAATTCTCTGCTACTGCCCAATCAACAACCTGCTGGACACGTGACAAATAGGCCGCATCCACTGTATACGGGGCAGCCGCTCCCGTATGTACATCCCAGGTCACGGGAATCCGGATGCTCTTATAGCCTTGGGCAGCAATTTTCTTGATTAGAGCCTGTGTGACGGCCGGGTTGCCCCAGGAAGTCTCATCGGCTCCGGTCGCATCCAGTGAATTGCCCAGATTCCATCCCGGCTGCATGGCATCTACGTAGGATTGAAGACCTGTGGATGCAGCGGCAGCTACGGCTGCCTGCTCCTGCGGCGCCTGTTCTTCCGTTGCAGCAGAGACCATCGGTGTGACCATAGCGAGCAGCAAGACCGTGGTGAAGATGAATGACAGAAACGATTTCTTTTTTGGCATGGATCGTTTATTCCTCCCGGTTTGTTGTGATCGGCTGATGCATAAAATCAGCTTCATATTTTTTATGCAACCGCTTACCAAAACCAATATAGCATCTTTTCCAATTGGTAAATATCCCAATTATTAGTGTGATTATCACTCATAATTAGAGATTTTCTTTGTTCCAGGCAGGAATGCCGTGCTTCAGCCAGTTTGCTCTTTTTACTCGGCCTGTCCCCCCGTCTTATGCTATAATAATTAAACATAATCCAAAGAGCCCGCTTCTGATGTAATCCATATTTGAGGAGCTGTGACGATGAGCGATCCGATTTTGCAACAGATTCTTACGGAATTACAGGGAATGAAATCTGAAGTGACAGAGATGAAGGCTGAATTTACAGATATGAAATCCGATATCAAAGAGATACGGTCCGAGCTTGGCACAATGAAGGCTGATATTGACAGCATCAAAGAAGATACGAAGCTGATCCCGCTGATCCAGCAGGCTGTATCCGAAGTCAATGCTGAAGTCATTGCAACCCGGGACACTCTTGAGCGGATAGACAAAACATTAACCGTACATGATGCTACACTGGACATGCTGGCCAGACGTTCTATTGATCAGGAAGCCGCATTGAAACGTATCAAATAAGCTTTCCCTACAGGAGTTTGCTGCAAGCGACCGCCATATCCGGCAGTCGCTTTTTCTTTTACCATTCCTCATCCCCTATTGTCTCTCCCACAAGGACATAACTCCTTTCACAAAGCACAAATCCTCTCCAATTCACACTTTGTACTCTTTTATTGTCTATTTCACACGGACACACCTTTGATTTTCGTCTGATCCGTGTTATAATGAAAGCGTAAACAAAAGTGATCGAAACCCTATTTTCCATCGGATTTCATCGCCAAGGAGGATGAATGCAATGCTGGCAGGAATTAAGGAACTGAAGAATTGGGTAACCGGAATGTGGCAGCCTGGAATGGCTTCGGGAGAAGAAGACTACCGGAAAATGGAATACAGCGTAGAGCGCCATTTGCACACACCGCAAACGCCAAGCCCGCTTACTTACGAACAGGAATCACGGATCAAGACTGTCAAATTCCATTAATCTAACCGGATGTATATAGATTGAACAATATTTGATACTTAAAAATCCACACTCAAACAAGGCCGCAAGGAACCGGATCATCCGGTTCATGCGGCCTTTTATTTATTTCGTGCGCCTAACCCTGAACCGAACCCTTTGATATAGCTCTTTGGATACCGGCGTGCGGATGGCATATAGTGCAGCCGCGAGGATCGCCCAAATGACCGCAGTTCTTTGCTTTGTTGCCTATGGAATTCCCCATATCCTATATAAACATCTATACCCAGTATCCCCCCTGGGGGGGGGATATGTGTCAAACTAAATATCAAGCGCTGCATGATATCCCTGATAAATTGCAGTAGTGATCGTTGACGCTTTTACACAGTCCCCGATCTGAGCCACATAAGGAGCACAATCAATTAACTCCTCTACGATATCTCTTCTTGCCCGTTGTCCAAGTGCACATATTACGGAGGTTCCCGGAATCAGCTGCTCTTCCCCGCTTGGATTCAGGCAAACTACGCCCTCCGGCGTAACACATAACCCTTTATATCCCAGATGAACCTTAATATTCAGCTTGTCGATCTCCTTCAGCATAATCGGGCGATGTCTGATATTGGCATCCGGTGCCAGCTCAGTTCTCATCTCGACCAAATGTACTGTTTTGCCTTCCTGGGCAAGGTGAATCGCTGCTTCACTGCCCGCAAGGCCCCCTCCCAGTACAACCACACTATCGGTAACCTTATCTTTCTCCAGATAGTAGTCATTAACTACAACTACATTATCACCATCAAGTCCCGGGATTGGCGGAACAATGGCTGCGGAACCGACGGCTATAATTAACGCATCCACATTTTCATTATCAACATACGCTTGGGTCACAGGTGTATTTAGACGAATCTCGACGCCTGCGTCTTTGGCTAATTTCCCGAGAGTAACTCCCAGCTCATACATCTCATATTTGAAGGGCAGCGCCTGCTCTCCCCGCAGAATACCGCCCACATCATCCGACTTCTCACATAAAATGACCTGATGTCCGCGTTTGGCAGCAGTCATCGCCGCATACAGCCCGCCCGGGCCAGCACCCGCTACCAGAACCTTACGCGGATTAGCCGAAGGATAAATTTCTGTCCCGTCCATTTCACGGCCGATTAACGGGTTCACCGTACAGCGTCTTGTAGAGGTCTCCGCACGCTCCGCCATACAGGTGAAGCATCTCAGACATTTAATAATGTCCTCGTCACGGTTGCTCATGACCTTCCGGGGCAGCTCTGGATCAGCCAGCAGTGCGCGGGCCATCTCAACCACATCCGCCTGACCGCTGGCAATGATCTCTTCCATCTGAGCCGGGTCATTTAAACCGCCGACCGTAGCAACGGGGACACTTACATGCTTCTTGATCTCTGCTGCCAGATACACATTACTGCCATGCGGCAAGAACATCGACGGATGGGTGATTCCGAAGCCGGTCTGATACGTGCCCGCAGATACATGCAGCAGGTCGACTCTAGATTCGACAAGCTTGGCAATTTCAATACCTTCAGTAAGGTCATATCCGCCTTCAAACAACTCCGAACCGCTTATTCTGAACTCGATAGGGAAGCCAGGGCCTACAGCGTTGCGGACACTGTCAAGAACCTCCTGGGCAAACCGTACCCGGTTCTCCAAAGTTCCGCCATACTTGTCGGTTCTACGGTTGAAGTAGGGAGAAAAGAACTGATTGATCAGCCAGCCATGTCCGCCATGGACCATAATCATCTCATAACCGGCTCTCTTAGCCAGTCCGGCACATCTGCCATAGGCTGCTACGATGTCATCAATTAGTGCTTGTGTAAGCTCCTTCACTTCCCTGCCGTCTGGGCGTACTCCGGGGCTGGGCCCCCACTGGGCCAATTCCTGCTTCTTATTCTTGTCCGTCAGATATGTACCGGCGTACTGTCCGGAATGGGATAGCTCCACACTCGCAATAGCTCCGTGACGGCGGATGGCATCTGCAGTATAAGTAAAGCTGGCAAGAGAATCTACAGTTCCCAGGTCCAGATGGTACATATGGGAGGCTTCGGTTTCGGGATGTACAACAACTTCACTGACTGTAACTGAGGCAGCGCCGCCTTTAGCTCTTAATTCATAGAACGCTGTGGATTTGGGTCCAATCGTACAGTCTGCTGTAATATCGGTTCCGCCCATAGGAGAGCCAAACATTCTATTTCTGAAGGTTACATTACCAATTGTGATGGGTTTAGACAGGTTCGGATATTTTCTAATCATGATTTCATTCTCCTTCTCTCTATACATTGCTTCTGTTCTTTATATACTAGCTTCCTGAGGCTTAGCAGCAGTTCTCGCCTGATATTTGACAGCCCACTTATAGACAAAGGTCAGGATAATTCCGGTGATGCCAAAGATGGCCGCAATCACAAAGGCTCTTTGATAGCTGCCGTCTGCACTGTACACATTCTTCATAATGGACGGGCCAAAATAGCCCGCTAATGCAAAGCCGATAAACATAATTCCATAATTCACACTATTATTCTTGGCACCGAACTGATCTGCAGTAAATCCGGGGAATACGCCCATCAGGGAGCCAAAGCTTAAGCCGATCACAGAAATACCGATATAGAAGGTCGCCACACTGTTAGCTCCTGAAATATACAGCAGGGTGAGCCCCACTACAGATAAGAGTGAAGCAAAGGTAAGCGTGTTGATCCGGCCGATTTTGTCAGAAATATAGCCCGCTAGGATGCGTCCGCCCGTGTTGAACAGAGCCAGTACAGAAACCACAGTCGTTGCCGCCGCCGCAGACAGGCCAACCATTTTTTGAGCGATAGGTGAAGCTTGTGAGGTACACATTAGTCCGGCAAAAGCACCGCTGATTAATAACAGGATCATTACGTAGAATAGCGGACTTGCCAGCATGCCTTTCCAGTCTTTGTCGCTTTTTAGAGAACGGCCAGTACCCGGCAACTTGGGTGTCCAGCCTGCCGGAACGAAATCAGACGGACATTTCTCAATGAAGAAAGAAGCGGAGCAGATGATAAGAAGAAATGCGCTGCCGATGATTAAGAATGCTGATTTCACTCCAGACGAGCTAATCAAGCCATTGGCAATTGGAGGGATGATGACCGAGCTTAATCCATAGGCAGCAGTGGTTACTCCGCCAACCAATCCCCGTTTGTCAGGGAAGAACTTGATGGAGTTACTGATAGTGCAGCCGTAGACCATGCCAGTTCCAAGGCCAAGTACGATGCCGTACGTAAGAACCAGGAAGCTAACCGAGGTTGCAAACCCGGACAATATCATCCCGCCCCCGAATAACAGGCCACCTACCAGAATTACCCGCTTAGGCCCGAATCTGTCATTAATCCATCCGCCTGAAATCATCGTAATTGGACCGACTGAATTGGTAATCGTAAAAGCGATAGCCAAATCCCCCGGCGTTAAGCTGAGTCCTGTCAGCCCGCTCAAATACGCTGCCATCGGGGCAGCAAACACACTCCAGGCGTAGATTGAGCCAATACACAGGTTAATAAAGCAGCTCGCAATCAGAATAATCCATCTCTTCTTTGTAAGTTCCACTGCAATCTTCTTCTCCTTCATCAATCGTATTGTGAATTTATTCACATCTAATCCGATTTCATATTAGCACAGGCTCTTATTTATATCAATACAAACATGTATATATTTATATGTTTAATGAAACACGTTTCTTTACATATGTAACAAATGTTATTGTCGACTGGCTAAATATGCTATACTAGCGAAGTAGAAAACGACGAATATGTATAGGAAGCGAAGCTTATGAGAACTTTGAAATACGCTATTTTGGGGTTATTAAACAAAGAGCCAATGACTGGCTATGATATAGGTAAGGAATTCGGCAAGGATTTAGGTGAGTTCTGGAATGCCAAGCACAGTCAGATCTATCCGGAATTAAAAAAGCTGCTGGATGAGGGACTTATTGTATTCGAGATCCAAATTAGCGGAGAAATACTGGAGAAAAAACTGTATTCGATTACGGAGCAGGGCAAGAAGGCTTTCTTGCAATGGCTGAAAAAAGAAGAGCCGCTTGAGCCTACGCCTAAAGATGTGTTCCGGCTGAGAATGTACTTCTCCAATAATCTGGATATAGCCACCCGGATTCATCTATTGGAGCATCAGCTGCATCAGCATCAGGAGAGACTGAAGCATTTAAGCAGAAATAAAGAGCGGTATGACAGCATCCCCCCGCTCGACAGCGATAATTTCGGTGATTATCTTGTGCTGGATGGCGCAATTCTGCGTGAGACGGTAACGATAGAGTGGCTGGAGAACTTCATAGCCCACTGCAGGCAATAAACAAACAAATAGAAAGCATAAAGATTCGAGATTTTGTCACCTCGGATCTTTATGCTTATTTTGGTTAAAATACTCTTTTCAACCACTCCAGAACAGTCTCCGCTGCTTCCACATACCGCTGCCCTACGAGTAACCCCGTATGCGTGGTGTTCCACAGGCCTGTGTATTCTGCATGGAAATGCTCTGCGTTCACTTTGCCCCGGCGGTCGTCCTCCGCACTGTTAACAGCATGGATAACCAGACAGGGGCAAGTAATGGACCGGCTGTCCACCGGGATTCCGTCCGCACCGTAATGATAAGAAAAAGCGCTAAACGCCTTGGCAGACTCCATCGTCAGGTACTTTCTTTGAAAAGCTATATCCTCTGCCGATTCATCTATGCCCGTCAGCTCCTCACGAACCGGGGCAGGCACTACGAGGCCTGGTTGTGTCCGGATGATGTCCCGGTAAGGCACCCTATCATGAACCTCCTTACAAATACTTGAATCGATCAGCACGAGCCCGGCCGGATCTGCCGTTTCCGCCAGCTTCTGGCTCAGAATCCCGCCCATGCTGAACCCGATCACAATAGGCGGAGCCCCGCACTCAGCGATAACCTCGCTTATATCCTCCAGATAGTCCCCGAAGGTTATCTCCGTCATATCCAGCACCCGGCTTCTGTAATGGCTTCTCAGATTCATGACATAACAGGTCCAGCCTTCACAGATAAAATGGGGAATGTATTTGCTCCACATCCAGCTTCCGGTAAAGGCACCATGCACGAACAGTAAAGGAGGCCTGCGGTCAGCATCCTCCGGGAGGTTCCTTCCTGCAAATATCTGCAGATACAGATCGTTCTCTCCGATGTATTTCTCTGTGTGCGGCGGCAATTCTGTCGTGTAATCTCTCACAAGTATTTCCTCCTTTGGACTTTAGTTTGATATCAAACTATATAATATATTTTTTTAGAAGTTGTTATTGATTTTAATTAGAATGCCCAGCAGCGCTTCCTTCTCCTGTTCGGTGACATTGAGGTAAAACTGCTCCAGCATGTCTGCGGATATCGCCTCAAAAACCATTTCCAGCTCCCTCCCCTTCCCCGTCAGAGCAACGTACACAAACCTGGTGTCCTCCTTCTCCCTTTCCTTCGTCACCATGCCAAGCCGGACCAGCTTATCAACCAGTGCCGTGACGGTCGATTTGTCTTTATTAATTTTGGCGGAGATCTCTGCCATAGTAAGCCTCGGCTTCTGCAGCAGCGCATAAATAATGTCCCCGTGCGAAGTGCCGACACCTTCCAGCCCCTGCTTCACCATCTCTGCAACAATGAACCGGTTAACCTTCTCTCTGATCTTGGAGATCAGCGAAATCACATCTCTAGTTTCCATACACGGATTATAGTTTGATATCAAACTATTGTCAATGGCGGGCATTTTATATAGTGAGGCAACGCAGGTTTACTCATCGTCCGGAATATTTTCCAGCAACACCACATCTTCACCCTGCTGCTGTCTGATTGCAATGTTGGCTCTGCCCCATGAACACATTACGTCAATAATTCCATTGGCTGTAGTTCCATATTCCGTTATATAATATTCAACTTTGGGCGGCATTTGATTATAGACCTGTCTGCCGATCATTCCGTCCCTTTCAAGTTCGCGGAGCTGCTGGATCAGAACCTTTTGCGAGATGCCCGGGATACTGCGCTGTAATTCACTTGTCCGTTTCTTACCCGACATTAGATTACATATGATTAACGCTTTCCACTTTCCTCCGAGAATTTCAAGCGTTGCTTCTATGCCTAAATGATATTCTTTCATACCTGCCACCTCATCACACCCTAATTAATTTAGCCTATCTTATCTTATGATTTCTATCATGCCATATAACGATCCGGAGTCCAATGCACACTTTGAGGTAACCATGTTACTTTATTGTGTGTATTTACATTTTTACAGGCATCCAAAATAATATAAACAGCTGCACAAAACCAATATCCGCCGGAAAGGTGATTAAATATGAAAACCCTTGTGATCCTAGCACACCCTCATATTGAGAATTCAAGAGTAAATAAAAGATGGAAACAGGAGCTGCTGCAGCATCCAGAGGAAGTTACGATCCATGAGCTTTACAAGGAATATCCGGACTGGAGCATTGATGTTCCGAAAGAGCAAAGTTTACTCGGAGCACACAGCCATATTATTTTTCAATTTCCTTTATATTGGTATAGTTACCCGCCTTTACTGAAAAAGTGGCTGGATGACGTCTTCACCCACGGCTGGGCGTATGGTTCAAACGGGAATAAGCTGAGAGGAAAGAAGCTGGGGATAGCTATGTCAATCGGTGATAAGCAGGAAAATTACCTGCCTGCCGGTTCCGTTTCTTTTACTGTAGATGAGGTTATAGCCCCGTTTAAAGCCAGTGCCGTGCATGTGGGTGCGATCGCATTACCCTATTTCGCCGTCTTCGGAGCCTCCTTTCAGGCGGGTGATGAAGAAATCAATCAGAGCGCAGCAGACTATCTTCAATATATTATTGAGAATCGATAGGGGCCCACAAACCTCCCTCTCGATTACTTTTAAGAATCCTGCACAAAATACAACATTTCCCCACTCATCTCGGCCATAATCCAGGATTGTTGTACAAAAGGCAGGATTTCTCTTCCTCCAAGCGGCTTAACGGGATAATTCTTGCATTATATACAACAATCCTAGCGAATACACGGATATCTAGGCCTCAGAGTTGCAATATGTACAACATTACTGCCGGTAGGATGTGATTAACATATCTGCATTACCCAGATTGCCTTTATGATAACATCTAGCCGATAATCCAATCGATTTCCTCAATAGCAATGACTTCAATGTCATCACAATAGAAGTTAAACCGGTCCTCATTCTCAAAATCCCTGACAAGATATTTAACCGATTCCCAGCCCCTATCCGAAATATTCACAATCTCAAACCAGCTTAATTGGATTACTGCTCCTCCAGCAGCTAGTTGAAGGCTCCCTACTTTTTTGAAATGAATAGTGACCTTATATGTTCCTTTATCCCCTTTAGACATTAAAATAAAGTTGATCAGCAGCATGGGAGTATTGTATTCATCAAACAGCTGCACCGTATCCACTTCAACCCAATATCTGAAATCCGTAATGAACTTGAGATCATTAACTGTAAAATCATTCACTTTGGCGGTGATCCAATCCAGTTTTTTAATATCAGGCATAGTTTATCAGCTCCAATATCACTTAATAAACGGCTTATATTCATTTTGAAATGAATAACCTTTGGACTATTTAAAAAGTCTTCAATTTCCTCACAGTAATTTTTACCTTCTGTTTTATCAAGTTCATGATCCAGTAGATATTTCAGGGATGTTTCCGTTGTAAGCTCAAAATAGCCCAGGAAATTTCTAAAATCTTTATCAGAATAGAGAGTGATTTCATCGTTACAGCTTGTAGGACAGAATCCATAAACTCCATACCAAAAGTGCCAATGCCGAACTTTAACGTATACAATCGATATAATAGTACCTCCCTTTTGTTTTTCCAATTCTTGTTTTAGTATATAAAAACACAACCAACTCAAACAACAAAAACCTTCCCTCACCCCAAAGGGTTAAGGAAGGTTTAAACGCATCGCCCCAGAAGACGGCAGCTATACTTTCAAATCGCCAAAGCAGCTATTCCCGTTTCTTCCCCACTGCGCCAAGATAGATAACAAACTCCTCATCGCCGTCTAACTCCAATACCTCATCAATCAGCTTCTGATCATAGATGCCAATGGCGCAGGCACCTGCACCAATGGATTCGCTGGCTAAATACAGGTTCTGGCAGATATGTCCTACATCGATGAGGATTTTTTTGTGGGCGGAAATATCATATTTCCATTCGGAGCGGTAGGGTGTGGTACTCCAGGCAAACAGCACGGAAGCTTTGCGGGCAAAGTTAGGGACAAAGGGCTGATCCAAAGTGATCGCATCTATCTTCTGTTCCAGCTGATCTAATTCAAACATAAATAGGAGCTTATGCTCCACCGGGAGGTATCTGTAGATCCCTTGCGGAATGCCCTCTACCCGCATAATCATTAAATAGGTTTCAAAGGTGTGTGTCGCCCCACTGCAGGGCACGGTCCGCAGCGTAAGCCCGTTCTTGCTCATGCCGGTAATCCCTTGGGTCGCCCATAATAAATAGGACAACTCCTCCAGACTCAAAGTGTCCGCAGAATAGAAGGGTGTACTTCTTCTTTGCCCGATACAATCAAAAATATCCTCTTTACTCACTACGTCTCTGCTAACCTTCGGCAGCTCAATAAATAGTGATTCCGGATCAAACGGCTTAACAATTGGCGGCTGGGCAATTCCTTTGATCTTGTCTGTTTTAATATGTTTGAATTCATGAAAATTGGATTTCAGAAAATTTCTTTGTTGTTCATATCTGGTCATAACAGATCCTCCTCGATTACCTTAATAGCTTCAATTTACCACTCCTTCAAAAATAGATTGTGATTTCATTCACTTTTTCATATTACAAAAATACAAATACCAAAAAACCTCCCCCACCCCGAAAGGGTAAGGGAAGGCTTAAACGTGTCGTCTGAAGCACGGCCACTATATTTCCAGCTCCGCAAGCTTGATCAGACAGGGGAGCCGTTTACGCACGGCTTATTACGTTTCTGCTTGGCACTGTGCTCTGGGGATATTGTGCTCTGCCGATTATATTCCAGCCTCCGCATCCAACGTCAGCCGGTATCCGTTCTTTCCTTCCCTGGCAGCAAATCCCCAGGCCTCGGCGGCTCTCCAGGCCGGATCACTCCCCAGCCGGACCTCAAAGGCCTGACATGCTTCGGCCCGCTTGCGCAATTCTTCATCGGCTCCGGGCAGAGGCGTCCCGGTAACCTTCTGCCGCAAGGCTCTCCACAGCTCTACATCCGCCAGGGCTCTTTGCAGCCAGGGCCCTGCCTCTTCCTTAAACTTGGAATTCTCCATTTCAAGTAACCGGTAGGAGACGCTCTCCAGGCGGTCGAAATACGCGTCAAGCCAGTGGATATCTTTTCTCTGCAAGGCCACTTTAAGTTCCTCATACCCGCCGCTATAGAGCTGGCTATTTAGATTCTGGCTGCAGAAGAACATCATATCCTCTGCCAGCTCTCCGGCGAATTCCCGGACCGACAGCTCCCAGGAAAGCTCCGGCATATAACGCTCACTGTTCCACATGTAGTGGGCCATTGTATTCAGCGTAATCTTGGAGCATTCCCATTGAATCATCGGATTCGCTACCACTGCCTGATGTCCGGTCTGACCAAGCTGCGAATAACGTCCGCGAACCGGGTCCAGAAACAGCCGGTCGTAGTCGGCATCATTGACGGGAATGTTATCCCACAGCCACAGCTCATGTCCGTAATAGCAGTAATTATTCCGTGCATCCCTGCTTCCGACTTGCCGGGCGAAGACCGAAGAGCCGGTCCAGAATATCTTGATGTCCGTATGCAGCTTCTCGCGGATATCCCGCTTATATTCGGTATCCCAGTTGGACCAGTACTCTGAGGGGCACATCACCAGAGTAATCTTCTGCAATTGACGGCTTAAATACTCATAGACACGGTTTGCCACATAGGCATGCGCCAGTCCGGAGCGCTCCAGGTAATGCAGGTTCTCCCCTGACAATGCGTAGTCGATGTCGTCCATCAGCAGGGCGAAATGCCGGACACCGATGGCGATCATCGCTCTCAGCTTCGCTTCCAGACTGGCAAAATCGTCTTCACTGCGAAACTGCAGATCGTTCCCCGGACTAATGCAATAATAGAAGTCCACCAGCTGGGCATCGCATTCCTGCTTCAGCTCACGAATCTGGTCAAACATAGCCTCAGGATAAGGCTCACGCCACAGCTCACGGTGATAGGGATCATCCTTGGGAGCATGCATGAAGGCATTCATGCGGTGAGCCGCCAGATAACGCACAGCATCTATCCGGTCGTCAAAGCTCCACGGCGTGCCATAGAAGCCCTCAATAATGCCGCGGACCGGAAAAGAAGGCTCATCGTGAATTGTAGCCACGGGCAACCGGCACTTACCTTCATCTATACTCAGCAGCCGGTGCAGAGCATCCATCCCATACCTTAGTCCTCTCTTATTGGAGGCAGCTATTGTAATTTTGCCGTCCATACGGATGTCCATCCGGTAGCCATCCGCCTTAAGCGACCCCTCATATTCAAGCTCCAGCGTGGCATTGCCCGGTGCGGGTGCCTCTCCTTCTTGCGGCGGTTCAATAATTACAATCGGGCCATCCGCAGCAAGCGGCCACTCCCACTTCTGGATCATGGAGAACTTTGAAGTCAGCCCGATTCTCAGCTGCTGCCCTTCCAGCACCAGCTCCTCACCCTGATCGTAGTAGTCCCGGAAGTAATACTGCCGTTCCCGTAGCGGCATAGTCATATTCACGCCTCCTTCAGCCTCACTATATAGCTCATATTGGTTCTCCCGGCTCTCAGGCTTAGGCTTAATCCGTAACCTTCACATTTCCAAACACGGCCTTGCCCCGCGAATCATTCCCCGGATTGCTGAGGGCTATGCCGATATACACCTTGCGTTTCATGGGGATCTGAACCGTTCCGACTGTCTGCCAGCTGCTCCCGTTTGCCGAAATCGACCCTTTGAACGTATTTCCGGTTCTGGTCAGCTTCAGCCATTTCGGAGCCGAGGCGGCCGCAGTATGGTCGGTCATATCGCCTGCGGTTTCAGCACGATACTGGAAGGTCGCCCCATTCCCGGGGGTAAGCATCATATCCGCGTGCTTCGAATTATGGACCAGGGACTCCCGGACCATAATGCCGGCCTTGGCCCAGCCGTCCAGCCAGCTGGTGGACTGCACCTTAACAACAATCTCCGCATTGCCGCTCACGGGCTGGTATATATAATTCAGCTGATCCGCATTCCCCCAAATATCCGTCGAGCTGCTGCTGAGTGTAAATTGCTTATTGGAAGCATTGTAGGTGGCATTCCCCGGCATGGAACCGATATTCCGCGCCTTCCACACGGCGGGCAGCTGGGCCGGATAATCTTGCTCTACCGGAGCTGTCCAGCCTGGAGTCGGCCAGGTCTCACGTTCATGGATGTTCGCTAGCTCATCTTCCGGCCAGGCCCCGTAGGCAAAGAACGACAGGCGCTTCACGTCCGGATAATTCTCGCGGATGCCTTTGTAGACCTCCTGATATTGATCATCGGTCCAGTCATTATCCAAGGTGGCTACGATGTCCGCAGCACTGCCGCTGATCCGGTCGCTCGTATCCTTCAGGATGCCGTAGGAAGTGCTGTATACCCAATCACTGTTGAACTCCCAGTCATCGAAGTACGCCATCGGCGCGACAAAGTCGATCTCGTCCTTGAACTTGGCTACATTCTGTCCAACCTCTGTAAATTCCGGCGGCAAAATATACACACCAAGCTGCACATCCGGATTCGAGGATGCGGAAATATCCTCACGGATATCGCCTACATACTGTCCAATTTGTTCGGTTCTCCATTCGTTCCACTGCTGACGCTGCGGCGAATCCGTATCAAAGTCAATGCTGAGCGGCGAATACCCGAACTCCGCCTGATACTTTGCAACCGTATAATCACTGACGTCCATGTTGTAATTGTCGAAGCGGATCCAGTCCAGCACAACACCGTCCACATCATAATTCTCAATCACTTCCTGAATGATGGAACGCTCATACTGCTGCACTTCATGATGAATTGGATTGACGAAATATTCGTTGCCGTTTGAGCCTGTAAACGGAGTCTGAACCCCGTCCACCAGCGCCTGCATCTGCCATTCATCGTGAGCCAGGAAGGCCTGCTGGTCATGGAACTGGGGAATCCAGGCATGAACCTTGATTCCTGCGGCATGAGCTGCCGTAATGACAGCCTGCAGGGCATCGAAATTCTGGTAGCCCTGAGCAATGGGCGCGATATCACTCTGATAAAATACACTGCCGGACGGAACCTCATCATCTTCATCCTGCTTCACGTTCATGCTGATGACATCGACCCCGTAGCTGGTGGACAGACTGATGAAATTCTGGACATCCGCCATGTTCTTGAACTGGTTCACGGTCCGTACAATCACTTCCGTCTCAAAAGGGGGATTGCTCCCCTCCTCGGCCTGGGCCGGCAAGGGAAGGGAACCACCCGCTACCGAAGAAACCAACACGATACCCAACACTGCCATGAACCCCGATCTCAGTGCAAATGTCATAATCTCGCCTCCACATCATAGTCTTATTGAACTTCTAACAAGAGTTATTTCGTAGCGTTGATTTTCTTAACATTCTCCTGCCACTTTTCAGTTCTGAACTCTAGCAGCTTATCTAGCCCTGCTTTTGCGGTGTTCTTTCTTGCGGTATCCAGTGCCGCCAGCACCTCTTCATCCGACTTGGCCTGAACCATCTGGGCGTAAGCAAGGGTATAGATATCCGCGACATTCTGTGCGATGATGCCGGTCTCCGTATCGGGAAGCGGGTCGGTATTTACGAATTCTGTAATGTCCAGCGCGGTTTGCCAGGTCACTGTGGACTGCGCCACGGTCTCCCATGATTTCTGGTTCGCCGAGAGCAGCGCCTCGAGGCTCATTTTCGCCGTATCAATGAAGGTCGTATTCCCGGCCCAGTTAAAGTCCTCGAATTTTCTCATCGTATCCGTACGCTCATTAGCCGGGGTAGTTTTGTATTTCTCGTTCGGAATGGGCGCTCCATCCGCGTCCTCTTCATCCCAGTATAAGCCCTTAGGGCCGAAGAACAGCACCTTCTGTCCCTCCGGACCCGTAATCCAGTCAAAGTAAGCGAAGATAGCCTCCGGGTCCTTGGCCTTTTTCGTAATAACACTGACGTTCCAGCCCAGCGTCTCAAAGCCGCTTACAAATACTTTTGTCCTGTCTACTCCGACTTTATGGATCGGCCAAATAATCTCATAACCGCTGTCCGGATGGCTTGCTGTCAATGCCCGGTGTCCTTCAGCTCCATACGTAGTGATATTGGATTCGACCATGACCGCTACCCGGCCGGTATTGACCTTTTCCTTGACTGCATCCTGGGTTTGCTGCAGCGCATCCTGCGTAATCAGCCGTTCACGGTACAGCTTATTGATATACAGCACCATCTCCTCGTAAGCGGGATCGTCCAGGATAGATGTCAGCTTGTCGCCTTCCGGATGCCCCATGAGTGTAACGAACTTGCTGGTGGAGTTCTCCCTGAAGCCGCCATACATAATTTCCAGACCTGCCCCCTTCTCCCCAACCTCCAGAGGAACTACATCCGGGTACTTATCTTGCACCATGAGCAAATACTGATATAAGTCATCAAAAGTCTCCAGCGCCGGTCTGCCGAGTGCGTTATAAATATCCTTATTCACCATCCACCCGCCGTTGCCGAATTGCCCGGAGGTATACCAGTTCGGGATCTGATAGATTTGCCCGTCATCTGAACGGAGCAGATTCAGGGTCGATTCCTTCACATATTTCTTGAAGTTCGGATATTTCTCATAATATTCATCCAGTGCAACGAGCTGCCCTGCCTGCACCAGCCGTTCTACTGAGGACCCCCGGTCCGTAAAAATAACATCCGGCAAATCACCGCCGACGATCATCGTGTTGAGCTTTTCTCCGGCTGCTCCTCCGGATTGTATCGGTTCAACCGTAACCTTGCGGTTCTCCTGAATCCACCTCGTCGCCTCGTTCTCCCCCCAGGGTGAGGTCGTAAGCCAGTCGTAGTTTCCATAGAAGCTGAAGGTAACAGGCTTGATCCCGCTGCCGTCATCCGGGGCTGCCCCGGTATTCAGATTGTTCTGCGAAGCGTCAGAATTCCCACCTCCGCTGCAGGCAGCGAGCAGAAGCACCAGCGAAGTCAGCAACAGAGCTACCCATTTCAGGCGTTTGCGCATTCTTTTCCCTTCTTTCTACGTAATATGGACACTGCTATTCTTTCAATGAACCGATCATTACGCCCTTCACAAAGTACTTTTGGAGAAAAGGGTACGTCAGGATAATCGGAATGGTAGCGACCATCATCGTAGCCATAGTCAGTGACTTCGTGGTAATCGTCCGGTTCCGGTTCATATGATCCAGCGCGATCGCATTCGAGGAGCCAATCTGGGTCATAATGTTCGAGTTCATCACCTGCCGCAGCAGCGTCTGTATAGGAAGCAAGTGATCCTTGGTAATATAGATCGCTCCCGTAAACCAGTCGTTCCAGTAACTTACTGCGGTGAATAAAGATATCGTGGCCAGAACCGGGCCGGAGACGGGAATCACGATCCGGAAGAAAATGCCGTAGTTGCTGCTGCCGTCGATTTTGGCTGATTCCTCCAGTCCCTCAGGTAAAGCGCTGAAGAAGGTGCGGATGACAATCATGTTCCAGACGCTGATGATGCCGGGGATAATCAGAACCCAAAAGGTGTCCAGCATGCCCAAAGAGCGAATTAGTAAGTAACTGGGGATAAGCCCTCCGCTGAAGAACATCGTAATCATGAAGAACACCATATATTGTTTGCGGAAAAGCAAAGACTTCTTGGACATGCCGTAGGCTAACAGGGCGGTGAAGAAAACGGATAATGCTGTGCCGGCGAGCGTTCTAAGAATGGTGATCAGAAAAGAATTCAGCAGGCGGTCATCCTGAAACACAATATAATAATTCTCCAGGGTAAATGCTCTTGGCAACAGGGTTACACCGCCGAGCGCCGTATCACTGCCCAGATTAAAAGAAATGACTAACGCGTTCCAAAACGGGTACAGCATGAGTAGCGCCAGCAGTGTCAAAAGGATATAAATAGTCCGCTGCATCACTTTGTCGCCCAGGCTTAGTCTCATTGTTCACCCCTCCTAAAAGGTTTATGGAGCATTACTTACAGTCGAACATCGCAATTTAAACTTGACTGGAAGCATTCGCTATGAGTAGTACCTACCAGAGACTAACATTTGCCCGGCGGGCGATTGTGTTGGCCGTCACCAGCAGAATGATACTGATTACCGCTTTGAACAGCCCTACAGCTGTCGCATAAGAGAATCTGGCATTTAATATCCCAACACGGTATACATAGGTGTCGATAACATCGGAGTAGGGGCGCAGGATCGGATTGGTTGCCAGCAGCAGAATGTCCTCGAAGCCCGCACTGAGCAGACTGCCGATGGCAAGAATCATAAAGATGACAATAATAGGGGTAATGCTGGGGAGTGTAATCAGGTGAATTTGCTTAAACCGGCTTGCTCCGTCTATAGAAGCGGCCTCATATAGGGTCGGATCAATACCTGCTATCGCAGCCAGATAGACAATGCTCCCAAACCCGACTTCCTTCCACACATTTACACTTACCAGAATGGACCAGAAGTACTTGGGTACCGCCAGGAAGTTAATGGGCTCCCCGGCCAGATTGAACCGCTCCAGCACATAGTTCACCGTTCCGTTATCTACGGATAGCAGCGAAAATACGAAACCGGATACAATAACCCAGGACAGGAAATAAGGCAGATAGCTGACGGTCTGGATCACACGTTTAAAGCCCATATGACCGACTTCATTCAGCATCAGCGCAAGCAGAATCGGGGCAGGAAAAGAGATAATCAATTTGAGCAGGCTAATCACAATCGTATTTCGCATCACATTCCAGAACTCCGGGGCCTCGAAGAACATTCTGAATTGCATAAGTCCAACCCAGGGGCTCTTCATCATGCCGCTAAAAATATCGTATTGCTGGAACGCCATCACTACGCCATACATAGGAATATAGCTAAAAATGAATACAAAGATAATGCCCGGCCAAACCATGGACTGCAAATCCAACTGACTGGTAAATCTCTTCCACCTGCTCGCTTTTCCGGCCGTGTTCATCCGCTTTACCTCCTCTGGACGATTCTAGTGAAATAACGGTAAATACGGTTTGTTCTTCTCCAGCATTTCATCCAGCAGCTGTTCAGCTACGGTGACTGAAGGCATGAGCGGATGATGGACCATAGCCTGCAGAGCCACATCCCGGTCTCCGTGCACAGCCGCCTCGATGGTGAGGCTCTCATATTGCTTGACCGCAGCCAGCAGGCCTCTGACGGACTGAGGAACTCTGCGCAGCGGAATCGGCAGCGGCCCCTGCTTGGTGACCACACAATTCACCTCAATGGAGGCATCGTCCGGCAGGAAGTCAATAATTCCGTTATTCCTTACATTCAGCGTCTGGATATCGCGGGAATCATTATGAATGGAGCGCATCAGCAGCACTGCCGCCTCCGAGTAATAGGCTCCGCCGCGCTGTTCCAGCTGCTTCGGCTTCTCCTTCAGCTCTAGGTTCCGGTACAGCCCAAACAACTCTTCCTCCACCTTCTTCACAACCTCAGCGCGTGATCCGGTCGTTGCCGCTGCTTCCTTCTGTTCCGCCAGCATCTCGTCTGTCATATAGTAATAGCTCAAGTAATACGAGGGAATGGCCTGCAAACTGTTCAGAAACCGGTGGTCCCAGGCATCAAACGGCACATTGCCTGCCTTGTAGCTCCCGGGGTAATCAATAAGCTCCTGCAGCTTGCTCTTCCCGTCAATCACGACATCGGATACCCAGTGCAGGTGGTTGATGCCGACAAACTCCGCATAGATCTTCTCCATGGGAAGTCCGAAGAACCCCGAGAGCCACTTTTGGAAACCGATCGGCGAGTTGCACAGGCCTACGCTTTTGACCGATGAATATTTGTGGACAGCTTCAGTCACCATTCCGGCCGGATTCGTGAAATTCAGCAGCCAGGCATCCGGGGCCAGCTCCTCGATATCCCTGCAAATATCCAGAATAACCGGGATGGTCCGCAGGCCTTTCATCATTCCTCCGGGACCGGTCGTCTCCTGACCGATGACACCGTATTGAAGCGGGATCAATTCGTCCCATTTGCGCGCCTCCAGCATGCCTACCCGGATCTGCGTGCAGACGAAATCCGCTCCGGCAATGGCTTCCCTGCGCTCAAGCGTCTCTACTACAGTAATCGGCAGTCCGGACTGTGCAATCATGCGCTTGCTCAGCTCCGCAATCGTATGTAGCTTCTCCCTGCCCTCCTCAATATCCACCAGCCATATTTCGCGGATGGGAAGCTCCTGGTGATGCAGGATGATCCCTTCAATTAATTCAGGTGTATACGATGACCCCGCTCCGATGACAACCAGCTTCAATGTTTCTTCCATGACAATTGCCCCTCCTTACCCTCTGATAGATGATTAAGAACCTCCTGATTCACATGCATACCGCTGTTTTCCATCGCCAGAATGACCGACCCTACAACCGGCTCACGTGTTAGAATCCTTAAAGTGCCGTTCGGAGCCGCCAGCTTCAATCTTCGCTCAATGGCCCGCCGGATGATGCCTGAGCGGTCTCCCTTGGTCAGCAGGCTGCCTGCAAGCACGATATCGAAGACGTCTTCCTCCATGGCCAACCGGCGGATGGCCGATGCCGCTGCCAAACCCAGCTCATCCCCTTGCTTGACCAGCAGCCCGGTGGCAACAGGGTCCCCCTCCTCTGCCGCTTGAAACAACAGCTCCGCAATTTGGGGAGGCAGGTCTCTGAAATGGTCGAGGTAATCCTCTCTTAACTCTGAAACGGTGGTATAGCCCAGCAATTGAGTTAAGCGTTTGCTTAGCACTGTCTCCATTTCTCTTCCGTCATCCGCCCTGAGGACGCTGCGGAATACCTCCATACTCAGATCATAGCCGCCGCCAAAATCCCCGAACCGGTAACCGAAGCCGCCGCATTGATATGCAGCACCCGCCGGATTTTTCCCACTGCAGTTCACGCCCGATCCGCAAATCAGCACGATCCCATAGTTCTTCTCTGTACCTGACCGCAGCGCATTCCAGGTATCGCAGGAAATCTCCGTCCGGGGAAGGCCAAGGCTGCCGATGATCGGCCGCAAAATTCTAAAATCAGCCTCTCTGTCCGCTCCCGCCAGTCCGAACCAGGAGTAATCCAGCTGATCACGGGTCAGCCCTGAAGCCGTAATGGCTTCCGATACGGCCTGGTGCAAGCTGTCCGCCGCCTGCTCACGGTTTAGCTGATGATTCCCGTTCCCGCTTTTGCCTGCACCCATGACCTTCCCCTGTTCGTCTGCAATCATTGCGCAGGTCTTACTTCCACCTGCATCCACTCCCAAGAAATACTTCACAGATGATTCACTCCTATAATTCAAGTTAATCTGACAGATGCGGTGGATTCACGAATGAGCAGCTGAGGAGCGAGCTTCGTTACAGCGGGCTGCGTCACCTCCCCGTTGATCAGTTTCAGCAGTAATTCAACGCCTATATTGCCCATTTGCGCCTCGGGCTGCCTGACTGTCGTGAGCCGCGGGTAGAATTCACCTACGAACTGCTGATCATCAAAGCCGACCACGGAGATATCCTGCGGTACCAGAATTCCTTCCTCACGCAGGGCTTGAACAACCCCGAGCGCAATAAAGTCGTCTCCCGAAAAAATGGCTGTCGGCAGCTTATCCTCGCGAATCCATCTCTTCGCTACCTCATAACCGCTGCTTACCGTAAATCCGCAATATTCCGTGCCGAAGGGCGTTAGCCCCGCTTCATCCAGCGCCTGGACATACCCCCGTTTGCGCTCCGTTACACTCAGAAACACCGAAGGGCCGCCGATATAGGCGATCCGGGTATGCCCAAGACCAATCAAATGCTTAGTAGCCTCATACCCTCCCTGATAGTTATCAACGAGTACACTCGGAACATCCTCATGCTGAAACTGGTTATCCAGCAGGACAACCGGAATGTTTTTTCTTTTCAGCTCCTCCACGTATTCCTTCTCCTCAAGCGGAGACAACAGGAGAATCCCGTCCACACGGTCCTTCTGGAACAGGAAGTTCACACCGTCATCCTCATTCTCGGCTATGGACAGGGCCAGGAAGTACCCTTGCTCAGCCAGCTTCCGGTTCACCACGCGAATCACGCGGTCATAGAAAGAATCGTTAAAGTTGGTAATCGACATCCCAATGACTCCAGTCTTGCCGCGAACCAGACTACGCGCTGCTGAATTGGGCTGATAATTCAACTCCTCAATCGCATTCAGCACTTTCTGGCGGTTGCCCGCACGTACAGAGGGTGAATTGTTTAGAACTCTGGATACGGTCACTACAGAGAGCCCCGACTTCTTGGCTACATCATGAATATTCATTTAAGCATCTATGCCTCCAAGCTCAAAAGTTTAATCGATTTAACTTTCAGGGTAATAAAAAAGAGTAACTCCTCTCGCAAAAACTGCGTCCTAACTGAAAATCGAACATTAGATGTGAGTTTTCTCTTTATCCAAAACTTCAAAACCGTTCTTAAAGTTTAAAGGTTTATACTTTAATACGAATATACAACCATTCCCAATATCCGTCAATCTATAAAATGCAGCCAATCTTAATTCTTCTGGAATTCTGATCGCCGTCTCACTCTCATCAGAGGGTCTTTACGCAGACAAATAATGCACTCCTTGTTAGAGGTGTGATAAACAATGCTGCCAGGCTCAGTGCTGAAAAATTCTTTGTTGGCATCCTCCTCAGGAACTGCACGAACAGGTGCTACTTGCGTTATAATTTTCTTATCATCTTCTTCATGGTAATCAAGAATGGATAGCAAGACAAATTGGTCAGGAAACAACTCTCTTACTTGTTGCCATTTCATTCCTTTAACCTCCCGACTTATTTAGAATATAAATGACTTTGATGATTTTATTTTATCATATACTGAGATTTAATCCGTATTCCTGCTCCCACTTACAACAAAAAACCTCCCCTCACCCCGAAGGCTAAAGGAAGGCTTAAACGCGTCACCCCTGAAGCACGGCAGCTATATTTTCAGCTCCCCAAGCTTGATCAGCCAGGGCAACCGCTTGCGAACGGCCTTTTACGTTTAATTTTTGCATGACGTTCGTGGTGTGGTTTGAAATACACTGATAATCTAGGCACTGGTAAACTGATTGTTGATATTAAGGAAATCACCTAATCAAAAGACGGTAACGGTAACGTAATTTAACTATCGTTCCCCGTTAGTTCATGACTTTTCACTACTTAGGATGGCTTCAAATATTTTTTTGCCTGTAGCGTCTATCATAGTTCCTTGAGAAGGCTCTTTTTTAGTAATCCATTTCATTAATTGAGCAACATAATAATCCATAAGAGAATTCGAGAAAAAAGAATAATTGGATAGCAATACAATTCCTACATGGAGTTCCTTGTTGAAAGCTAGATAACTGTTAAAACCAGCTGAACCCCCATTATGCCAGAGGATACCTTTATCCAGGAGTTTATCCTCACCCCAGCCAAAATAACGGTTTGAATTTCCGATCCATATAGGGATATGACTTTTTTGGAGTGTAGAGGCTATCGGATTATCATCATTTAGATTGGCTTGGACAAATAAACTCAAATCGTTAACCGATGACTTAATCCCCCCAGCTCCTTCATGTATAGAGAGATCCCAGTGAGGGACTCTCTTCCCAGTTGAAGCATGTCCATTCAAAAACCTTCTATTCTGTTCTGAATCAAGTGTAACGGCTGTCTCATTCATCTTTAATGGGCTCGTTATGTATTTTTTTAACAGTTCATCATACTTGCTTCCTGACACCTTGCATAGAATATTCCCCAGTAAGCCCACACCGATATTGGAATATTCAAATGAACCAATACTATCCGTGTAGTCAGCAATAGATAGAAAAGCAGTTAAATCTTGCTCGGTATACATTGAATAAGGATTCGATCTTTTTTTTGCCAGATTGTGGTTTGTTGCCAACATAGGTAAACCAGAGGTATGAGTAGCAAGGCTTTTCAAGGTAATCTTATTCAAATAATCGTTTTTAACGTTTGGCACAAACTTACCAACCATATCATCCGAGGAGAGCAGTTTTTCCCGTTCCATTTCTAATAAGAGAATGGATGTGAAAACTTTGGTTATGGAGCCGATTTCAAACAACATATGCTCAGGAGGAATCGTACTTCTCTTTTTATTATTACTGAACGAAAAGTATTCAATACCGCCCTCTCTAATAATCCCGATCGCAAGATGTAGGTGTTTCTTATCTTTCGTGTAATCTGAAACAAAATTATGTAAATCCTTCATAGTAACAGCTACTCCTTTTAGTTTTATGATGCTTACAAAAATCCTCGGTATTAAACACTATATTAAGATAACTTCTATTAATCAGCGAGCGCTCGTGTAATATTCGCTTTTGCTTCATCAGCTACTCTTTCATCTTTGTCGTCAATTGCTTGCATTAATATTAACATCGGAATATACACAGCAATCAAACGAGCTAATAACTTCGTCTCTTGATCCACTTCCCCATATTCTCTGAAAAACTCAGTACGAGCATGATAAGGCAAAAAGCTATAAACAACATTCAAATCACAGGCAGGGTGACCAATATTCATATCTCCCCAGTCAATAATTCCTGAAACTTTTCCATTCTCGTCCACCAACATATTTTTAAAATGAAGATCACCATGAAGGAATACGTTCCTTTGTTTTACTTGGTCTGTTTTAAGCTGCACCAAATAATGAGCAATTGCAGAATGTTCTTCCTCCTTAATATGAATTTTCAGATCGGACAAGAATTTTAGCATTTTTTCTTTTCGTAATGCTATATCTGTGAGATTCCTGTGGTCATGTTGAATACCGTTTTCTTGAGCCACCTGTACTGGAAATGCATGCAATCTTTTTAAAAAATGCGCGAGTGTCGCTACCGATAATGTGCGTTGCTCATCAGTTAATCCAATTGGAAACATTCCCGATAAATATGGATAACCAAGAAATGGTGCAGGATAGTCACTATTCCCTTCACCTAAAAAAAGTGGTTTCGAATAAGGGATAGAAATAAAATCCTCAAGCTTCGGTAATATCTTCGCTTCCATTTTTAACGAATCAATAGCAACTTTTCTTCTTGGAAAACGAAAAACATATTCGTCTCCAGCAAGGAAAACTGTATTATCCCAACCATAACCTAGTCTTTTGATTTCTTTAGACGATAACTGTGGAAACTGACTACTTATTAATCTTTGGGCCAATTCCTCTGAAATTTCCCAATCTGCATCCCATAAATTCGAACTTCCCATATACCTTCCCCTAACAATTGGCGTTTTAATAATGACATGCAAACATGAAACAGTATTATTTTACCACTAAAATTTCATTGCGGTTGGTATTAAACAGTTATAGGAATTAACTCTCGAAACTGCCCTATAGTACATTTAAGTAACCTGTATCCACCACGCTATTCTGCCCGTTAGTGAGCAAAGGCAGCCGATCCACTGACCGACTGCCTTTGTGTCGTTATTGAGCTATCGTTTCCCGTTTAGTTTAAAAGTTACCCTTTCGTTCTAGCTTTTGGTACAGTAATTCCTTATGATCTTCTGATAGCTTTAATAAAGCGAAATCATCACGCTCGATTAGTTTTCTGACCTTAATTGATTCCTCACAGGCTAAATCATATAGATTCTTATCTATAATTCCGTTGATTAAAGCTTCTTCCAGTTCATCCGTGTCCTTTATAATTAATTCACCAGACGGTAACACAATTAAATCCAGAAACAAATCGTCCATCCACGGTACATTATTCTCGCTAACTCCATTTCGGGAACAAATATCGATGTACCACTGTACGGTACTGCCTTTTGAATCAAACATTGTTGTTACCGAATGGTTACGATCAGAAGGGAATTGCTGAAGCCATAAATAGCCATCATCAACAATGCAAAACTTTTCTCCGTGATATTTAACGTAAAGTGGGTCCGATACTTTGATAATCCGAAGGAGGGTGACATATCCATTGAAGCTATCCGATTCGATAAAAGACTGAGCGTATTCCCTAATTAAAACACGCTGCCAATCTGAACGGTCCCCGAACTTTCTCTTCAGCACCATTTCTCTCCCCCTATCTTCTTTGCTTTCAGCTTAATATTTTCCCATTTTAAGAAAAATGACTTATTTGAACTAAACTGTCCGTTAGTTTAATTATGAGTCCCTAAAGTCCATACATTCTTGAAGTATGTCTCGATTCCTTAATCCTCTAAAATTTGCATATTCTTAGCTGTTCTAAGCTGAGAATCAACTATACCAGGAAACTCGAGTAGATCGAATGCAACTTTTTGACCTTCTTTGAGAAACCGAAAGCCGTTCGGTAACCTATTTGAGTCTGGTAGTATTTTGCTAAAGGGTGCAAAACATGGTTACCATCCTGCCCGTCTAGCATTATCCGTCCGTAACCTTCATCTTCTTTGAACCAATTGACGATCCCCCATCTGGTGTTCGGGCAATCTAAACTGGTCTCTTTTTAAGAGGGTCTCATGGTCAGTCCATAAAACCACATAGACGACATTTAGGGTTAACTCCTTTACTTTATCTTTCAGTCAATAAGACTCAAGATATTATTCCAAATGAGGGTCAACTCCGATTTGCTTTCCCAAGGTTTCTGACGCCCACTACTGTGCATATGGCTTACATCATCAACTGATATATAAGCACTGTTGTTTAAAACGTTAAACCAATGTACTTGAAGTTGTTGACTTCCCGACTCCTGCTGGTCCTGACAATATATATACTGTTTGCATTAACGTTCCCCTCTTCCTGTAACTGAAAAATCATAATATGGCATATTATACCATAATCATTGAAGAGAATTATTATGCTAAACTGCGCATGACAAGGAGCTGCTCTGCCACTCTTTATCGAAGGAACTTCATATGCCATCGATATCACGTGTCACCCTTCCTCCACAACAAAAAACCTCCCCTCACCCCAAAGGATAAGAGAAGGCTTAAACGCGTCACCTCTGAAGCACGGCAGCTATATTTTCAGCTCCCCAAGCTTGATCAGCTCGACAACCGCTTGCGAACGGCCTTTTACGTTTAATTTTTGCATGACGTTGGAAATGTGGTTGCGGACGGTTTTTTCGCTAATGAATAACAGTCCTGCAATATCCCGTGTAGTTTTGTCCTGCACTAGAAGCTCGAATACTTCGCGCTCACGATGCGTCAACAGAAATTTGCTATGATGTTCGTTCCCTTTCAATGGTGTCACCCCTCCTTGCTCTGGGTTTGTTTGGTATAACAAGGTAAAGGGATACAGTCAAACCATACTATGTAGGGTGGCAGTTAATGGTGCTGTTGCAGCATTAATTTGGGCGGGGACAGACGCGGATCGCGGACAACCCTGGTATTCCTGACCAAAACGCATAATAAAAACGGCTTCAGCTCCTATCGTTAAGGGCGTCATCCGTTGGGGCAAAGTCTATAGAAAGCACGCTGCTAAGTAATGATTAGGCAGAAAATGTTGCTGTGAATCCGTCCGCCCGCAGCGTTAAGCCGCAAACTTTACCGGTCCGTCACGCCCTTTCGGTCACGCCGGCTTAATCCGGTAAGGCTGCTAACAACCCCAGTGTAATTTATGAAATGGATTCCATAGCAAGCTTTTTTATATGCGAAAATGTGAAAATTTCTATGGTAAAATAAAACCATTCCAATTCTGACTCGGGGGGCAGCATACGCCATGGCTAATATTAAAGAAATCGCCCGGATTGCCGGAGTTTCCGTAACGACCGTCTCGCGGGTGCTGAATAATCATCCTTATGTCAGCAAAGACAAAAGAGCCGCCGTCCTCGATACGATTGAGCAGTTAAACTACACCCGCAATATGAACGCCGTCCACCTGATTACTGGCCGTACCGGTACAGTGGCGGTGATTCTTCCGTATATCAATGCTTTTTATTTCTCGATTATTATGAATGGTCTTGCCCATGAGGCACTGCTCGCGCAATACCGGCTGATCCTGTGCCAGAGCAATTATTTGGCGGATGAAGAGATTAAAGTGCTGGAGATGCTGCGCAATAAAGAAATCGACGGTGTGATCATTGTATCGACTGCGCTGAAGCCCGAAACGATTGAGGAGTATACCGCGTACGGTCCGGTTGTAACCTGCCAGGACAGCGGGCAGCGCCGTTATTCCTCTGTATATATTGAGCATTATGCGGCTTTCAAGCAGGGGCTGCAGTATTTGAAGGGCAAAGGGTACCGCACCATCGGCTATTGCGAAGGCAGGCAGAATGGCAGCAGCGCCTCTATCCGGCAGACTGCCTTTCGCGAATTCATTGCTGAGCACAAGCTGGTTTTTCAGGAGGAATGGATGATCTATGACTGCACGACGGAAGAAGACGGTGCGGCCGTGGCACGATTGCTGCTGGAGATGCCGGAGCGGCCTGAAGCTATGATTATTACCGGAGATCATGTGGCAGCCGGACTGATGATTGAGGCGCGCAAAGCCGGTCTTAGTATCCCCGGAGACCTCGCTGTCATGGGCTTCGATAACCAGCCGATCGGCCGGTTGCTGGAGATCACCACCATAGATAACCACCTGTATGAGATGGGTGCATCCGCCTTCCGTATTATTCATGAGCAGATTAGCTCAGACAACCCTGACCCGGTCTACCGCAAGCTGGATTACCGGATTATTGAGCGGTCCACGGTGTAGAATCAGTAATCTGCGATCACTGCTTGTTTCCTAACCAATCGGTCAATTGCCGGCAGGTACGCGGAATAATTCGTGCTGAGTTAATCCAGCGTAGTCTCGAATGCTTTAAACTTCAATGTGGCGGAACGTTTAAAAAACATTGCGTATACCAGGCATTCCGCCGGGGATTACGCTGTTGTCTCTGGGATACCCGGCAGCAGAGCGAGCTTAGAGTAAGATAATTAAGTTTTGCTTCAGCCTGTAAAGGCATAATGTTGTACGTAGTGCAACTCCGGTTCATGGATACCCGAGTGTCCGGGAGGAATGTTGTACGGAATACAGGAATTCCCCCGATCTTCTGCTGGAACAAGAGGAATTGCTGCCTTTTCTACAACAATTCTTGATTTAGGCCGTTGTTATGAATAAATTGTTGTATTTCGTGCAGGAATCAAGTAGAAACAGCTATGCTGTCTGTTTAAAGGACGGTACCGTTTCAGGGGAACTTGAAGGATAAGTTATCATATGAAAAAGTATATATTCCTATATACTCAAAAAAATAAACTGCATCTTCCGCCTGTCGGGAGGCGTTTTTTGGTGTTTTAATTGTGCGGGTCAGCATGGATATGATAATTATCACATTTTTATTGACAGGTACTGGATGGGGATTTATGATAGGTCCATCATTGATAACGATTATCATTTACATAAACAAAAGGGGTGTCCAACAGAATGAAGATAGGTTATGCAGTACCCGCGGGTTTGCTTGCGGCTTCCCTCCTGTTTGCCGGCTGTGCAAGCAATGATAACAATAATAATGGCAACAACGGCAATAACAGCAATACCTCCGGGAATAATGCCGCAGCCCAGACGGGCAATGGGTCAACCGGTGCACCGGCCGCAACTGCAGATTCAACTGCTGCTGGCGTTACGGCGGATTTCACCACGGCCATCGACGAGTACCGGAAATATGTAATTGAACAATGCGACGAATTCGTGAAACAGACCGAAGGCTTCACCGATGCGGTGAAAGCAGGCAAGCTTGAAGACGCCAAAGCGCTGTATGCTCCGGCACGCATGTATTATGAACGGATTGAGCCCATTGCTGAAGCGCTCGGAGATCTGGACCCCAATATTGATGCCCGCGAGAACGATGTTGACGCTGCGGACTGGCGCGGCTTCCACAAGATTGAACAAGCCCTCTGGCAGAACAATACCACAGATGGAATGACTGATGTCGCGGACCGTTTGCTGAAGGATGCGCAGCTGCTGCGTGCCAAGGTGGAAACCGCTGAGATTGATGCCAACCTGCTCGTTACCGGAGCTGTGGAGCTGCTGAATGAAGTATCCTCCTCCAAAGTAACCGGTGAAGAGGAACGTTACTCCCACACGGATTTGTATGATTTTGTCGCCAATGTACAAGGTGCCCAGAAGATCTATGAGCTGCTGAAACCCGAGCTGGCCAAAAAAGACCCTGCGCTGGAGCAAACGATCGGCGAGCGCTTCACGGCACTGCTGAATGAGCTGGCGCCATTTAAATCCGGTGACGGCTACGTTTCCTACGAAACGCTGAAAGAAGCTGAGGTCCGGACGTTAAGCCAGAATCTGGACGCCTTAGCTGAGCCTCTATCCAACATGGGAACTATTCTGGGAGTGTGACCGGTATGAAAAAGAAAGACAGGACTTCCCGGGAAACTCCCGCGACAGAGAGCGTTCTCTCCAAGGATGCTTCTAAAGATCAGCTATTATTCGATAAAAAACTAAGCCGCCGCGATATGCTGCGGCTTACTGGCGCCTCCGGACTCGGCCTGCTGCTCGGCGGCGGCGGGGTAGGCAGCATTCTGGCGGCACGCAAAGCAGCCGGGCAGCCGGGCCAGACACTCTCTTCCCCGCAACACGCGGGAGCGGACATTATTCCATTCTACGGGAACCATCAGGCGGGAATCATTACGCCTGCGCAGAATTTCCTGTGCTTCGCCTCGTTTGATCTGACAACGACCAAGCTCAGCGAGGTCAAAAAACTGCTGGAGGCCTGGACCACCGCCGCCGCTGCCCTTACTGCCGGTACGCTGATCGGCAGCGTGAACGACAATCCCAATCTTCCGCCTGCCGACACCGGCGAGGCCGATGGTCTTACCCCCTCCAAATGTACGCTTACCTTCGGGGCGGGTCCTTCCTTCTTTGACAGCCGGTTCGGACTGGCTGCGAAACGGCCGGCCTCCTTCACCGATCTCCCGGCATTCACGGGAGATAGCCTGGAGCCGCAGTGGTGCGGCGGCGATCTCTGTGTGCAGGCCTGCGCCGACGATCTGCAGGTAGCGTTCCATGCCATCCGCAATCTGGCCCGCATCGCCCGGGGCACAGCCGTGCTGCGCTGGACGCAGGAGGGCTTCCAGCGCAGCGGCAGCGCCGACCCGGCAGGCGGCACACCCCGTAATCTGCTCGGCTTCAAGGACGGCACGGGTAATCCCAACGTCACCGATGACGCCGAGATGCGAAGTGTCGTCTGGAGCGGAAGCGGCGATGGCCCCGCCTGGATGAACGGCGGCACGTATCTCGCACTGCGCCGGGTACGCTTTCGCATTGAGGTCTGGGACCGCTCTACGCTGAGCGATCAGGAAGCAACGTTCGGGCGTCACCGGCAGAGCGGCGCTCCGATTGGAGCGCGGGATGAATTCGCCGAGCTGAATCTGGAGGCGGCGGATGCCAGCGGCAAGCCTGTCATTCCTCCGGATTCCCATTCAGCCCTCGCCCATGGGGACGGCTCGGTCAAAATGCTGCGGCGCTCCTACTCCTATTCGAGCGGCATGGATCTCAAAACCGGACAACTGGATGCAGGACTGGTATTTATCAGCTTCCAGAAGGATCTGGTGAAGCAGTTCGTAAGCATTCAGCAGCGTCTCTCGAAGAATGACCGGCTGAATGAATATATGGTCCATACCGGCAGCGCCGTATTCGCCTGCTTCCCCGGTGTACGGGAAGGCGGTTATATTGGGGAGACGCTGCTGGGGTGACGGACATTGGAAGGACTGCCCGGATTCAGCGTGAGGAATTGACGCTGAATTCGGCGCTGGATACATCCGGGTTCGTAAGGCTGCGCAGTGTGACCAGAAACAGCGGGATGAACGATGTGGGATGGATGTTCAGGGACGGATGTTCAGGGACAAATAATCCGGAGCAGACTGGAGATTTGAGAACAGGAAAGTGTGTCGCGGAAGTTGCGGGATGAATGAGATGTGGCACGAACGATCAAGAACAAATATTCCAGAGCAGACTGGAGATTTGAGAACAGGATGTGTGACGGGGAAATTGCGGAAAGAAACGGAGCAGCGGCGGGATTGAGTAAATGGAGGGGCGGCTGGCAGCTGGCACGGCGGCAAACGGAATCAGGCAAAATGTTGCACTGGGTACAACTCGAATACCTAGTTTCCTGCCTATTGGGACGGATTGTTGTATGAAATACAACAATCGCTTCGTTTACCAGCCTGGAACCGGTGGAATGCTGCATTTCATACAACAATTTTAGTTTAGGGGCAATATTTCAAAAGAAATGTTGTATTTCGTGCAGCATTGTTAGCGGAGAATCAGGTACAACAGTTGCTGCCTCCCCGTAGTTCCACTGTTCACTGCTGTAACAACCACGCTTCAGGTTCAACTCTTAAGTCCGCCTTCTATAGAGGAAACATAATAGCATGCTTATTCGCGAAGGGAATGATCCCGATGATCATAACGGTTAAAATCAGTCCATGGCGGCAGATCCGGGCAGCGCTGCTGCTGATCTGCCTGCTTCTGCTGCTGCCCGGCGCGCCGGCTTCTGCGTCAGGCGCGCCGCTCGATGAGCTGCTGCCGCCTGTAGGCAGCGCGCTAGTAGAGGCCGGCCAGAGCCGCTGGGATGCGGCGGCGGCCGATGTAGAATCGTTCGCGGCGCTGTGGCGCAGCGCGAACGAAGGCACGCCGGACTCGGCACTCGCCGGTCCGGCAGCTGAAGTCGACGCCGCGCTGGCAGCCGCGGCGCAGGCCCTTGCGGCCGGCGGCGGAGCGCCCGCCAAGGCCGCCTTGTCCACGCTCGCCAGAAGCGTGGACGCGTACGTCACCGCCGCCGCAGGCGGGGGCGGCGGTGACTCAGGCGCCGCCGGGCGCGCAGCGGCGGCGAAGCTGCTGCCCGCGGCGGAGCGCACGCGGGATGCGGCGCGCAGCGCCGACTGGACGGCGGCGGCGGAAGCCTACCGCGCCGTCGTGAACGGCTGGACGCCGGCGGAGCGCGGCATCCGGGGGGACAATCCCGCCGTCTACGGCCTGCTGGAGACGAAGATGAGCCTGCTGCGCATTGCGCTGCAGGCTCATCCGCTCCGCGAAGAAGCCGCGCAGGCGGAATCTGAGGCGCTGGTTGCGCTTCTGTCCGGCTACAGCGAGGGCAAAGCGGTCGATACAGGTAGTGCACCAGCAGAACCGGCCTCTATTGAAGGGCTGATCAGCTACCTGAACAAAGCTTCAGCCTCTGCCGAAGCCGGAGACAGTCCGGCAGCAGCCACGATAATGGAGCAGTTCATCACAGCTTGGCCGTCAGCAGAAGGCGCCGTACAGATTGCCTCGCCCAAGGTCTATGCCAATATAGAGAATGAAAGCACTGCCGTCACCGGCTATCTGCTCTCCGATCCTCCGAAGCTTGCCGTGGCGCTGGAAATCATGGACAATATGCTCGCCGAGCTGACTCCGCTGGCCGGAGAACAGACGTATACTGCGTGGGATGCGGCACTCATTCTGCTGCGTGAGGGACTCGAAGCGATTCTTGTGCTCGCCGCACTCCTCGCTTATCTGCGCAGGGAAGCAGAACCCGCAGCCCGGCGCTGGGTCTGGTCCGGGGCTGGGGTGGGGCTGGCCGGAAGCATCGGCATCGCCGTGTTGCTAACCTATACCATCTCGCAGGCAGCCTCCGGGGGAGCACGTGAGCTGATCGAAGGTATTGCCGGGCTGGTCGCCGTGGTCATGATGCTCACCGTCGGCCGCTGGCTGCATGGTAAATCCAGTACGGCTGCCTGGAATAAATATGTGGACCGCCAGATGCAGGGTGCTCTCGCCAAGGGCAACCTATGGTACCTGTTCTTCATCGCTGCGCTGGCAATCCTGCGCGAAGGAGCGGAAACAACTATCTTCTATGCAGGTATGGCTCCTGCTATCGCTACTTCCCAGCTGCTGCTCGGGATTGGCGGCGCACTTGCAGTACTGGTCGTTCTCGGCTACGCAATCATTGCACTGAGCGCCAGACTGCCGATTGCCGCCTTCTTCCGCACCGCCACAGTGCTGATCTATTATCTCGTGTTCCGCTTCCTTGGTGAGAGCATCCATGCGCTCCAGGTAGCCGGCAAAATACCGGCACATGCGGAGAGCAGCCTCCCATCCATCGGCTGGCTCGGCCTGTATCCGACCTGGGAGACCTTTGTGCCGCAAATGCTCATTCTCGCTTTCATCTTCTGGGAGCTGCTGCGCGGCAGACAAGCTTCCCGCAGAATGCGCACGCCAAGCCGGTTAACCAAATAAACACTCTAACATACAGCTGTCATATGCGTGAGTGACCTCAAACACGCAGATGACAGCTTCTATTTTGCCAGTCCGCCATATTCATTGTCCCCCTCTACTCCCTGCTCCCTGCTCCCTGCTCCCTACTCACCGCTCACTGCTCTCCAGCTTCTTCCCGCCGCCTTCTGTTCTCTCTTCTCTATTTTCTGCCCTTTGCTTCCTATTATCTGTTCTGCCCTCTCCTTTAACCTTTATTTCTTACCCCAGCTCTCCTTTCTGCCCTTTGTTGTCTGTTCTCTGCTTTCCAACACCTGCTCTCTGTCCTCTGCCACGCTCTGCTTCTTCCTTTTGCCCTTCCTATGATGCCATTGTTAGCTCAAATGCGCCTTCAGCCTCTCCCTGACTGTTACAACCAGCCTGCAAAGGAGAATTAAGTGGAAAAAGGTCACCTAATAATGGAAGAAATCCTGATTACAGCATCACAGTTGGAAAAACAACACTTAATTTCACTCAAATAGCAAACAACGAAGATATGAGTAGAATTAAGTAACATAAATCCACTTAAATTCAACAACAAGCAGAATAAGACTGGTTTAAATGACGAAAATCCAACTAATTCCCCGGCGGACGGACGCATTTCCAGCAATCACATCACTGGCAGACGCTTCTCTAGCAGACGCATCTCCGGCATACGCCTCCCGCAGGCGAGTCACCAGCCAGTACATCCCTCCCCGGCGTGCCATGTTCTCGGCAGACGTGTCCCCCGCAGGCGCCCCCCAATAAGCACCTCCCCAGCTATCACACTTCCAGCCGGCATGTCTCCCGTCCCCTTAGGGCAAACTCACTATTGCATCCTTGGGCGATTTGTTTTATTCTGAGTATGAAAATAATTTTCTTTATTATTAGCATATTAGTTAAAATAATTTCAGGAAACATTTCTGATTCACTGTTCATCTATTCCACAAAACACAGAAATCAGCGTCAGCTTTAGCGTCAACATAAGTACAAACAAACTACAGGATTACAAAGAACGAAAGAAAAGAAGGTGAGTACTTGTCTCCAATCCTGCATGCCCTGGAGCATGACAAGCCCAAGCTGTCGCAAATGGAACGCAAGCTGGCGGAACGCATACTGGCTTCCCCGGGAGAAATTGTCCATATGGGGATTACGGATCTGGCCGAAGAGTGCGGCATCAGCCCGGCAACCATTACACGGTTCTGCAAGGTGCTGCATTTCAAAGGGTTCCCTGATTTCAAAGTCAAGCTGGCGGCTGAGCTCGCCCACAGCGATGCTTCGCCGCAGGACGGCGGCTCCTCTTACCAGGATATCGTGGCCGGAAATCCGCTGCCGTTCATTGTCGAGGCGATGCAGGCCAATCATCTGGCCTCCATCCGGGATACCACGTCGCTGCTTGATCTCGGACGGCTGCAGAGCGTGATCGATCTGCTCTGCCGGGCACGGCGGGTCGATCTGTACGGGATGGCAACCTCATCCATTGTCGCCCAGGATTTCTATCAGAAGCTGATCCGCATCGGCGTGAACTGCACGGCTTTTGCCGATTCGCATATGCAGATTACTTCCGCTTCCTCGCTCGCTGCCGGTGATGTCGCGTTTGCAGTCTCTTATTCGGGTGAAACCCCGGAGACGATCGATGCGTTAACCTGTGCTGCGGCAAGCGGCGCAGCCACAGTCTCATTGACCTCATACGGAAGCAGCACACTGGCAACACTGGCCGATATCCCGCTGTTCTCATCATCACTTGAGCAGGGTATGCGGCGCGGTGATATGGCTTCACGGATCGCACAGCTGCATATTATCGATATTCTGTTCACCGGCATGGTCAGCACCCGGTTCGGGGATTTCATTCCCAAGCTGGAGCAGTCGTATCTGAATGTACAACACTACCGTCATAAACGGGGAGGACAATCATAATGAATATTTTGAAATTCCAGAACGAAGAAGATTTCGCAGTAACCGGGGCGAACCTGATTGCCAGCCTGGTGCAGAGCAATCCCAAGGCAGTGCTGGGTCTGGCTACCGGAAGCTCTCCGGTCGGCGTGTACGCGAAGCTGGTGGAAATGCACCGCAAGGGCATTGTGAGCTTCGCCAAAGCCTCTTCCTATAACCTTGATGAATACGTCGGTCTGCCCGTAGATCATCCGCAGAGCTACCGCAGCTTCATGAATGAGCATCTGTTCAACCATATCGATATCGATCCTGCCCGCACTCATGTCCCTAACGGAAATGCGCCGGATCTGGATGCCGAATGCCTGGCTTATGACCGGATGCTGGAAGATAACGGTCCTGTGGACCTGCAGATTCTCGGCATCGGCAGCAACGGCCATATCGGCTTCAATGAGCCGGATGCCAGCCTCAGCAGCGGCACACATGTCGTTGATCTGCTGGAGGAAACACTGGAAGCGAATGCCCGCTTCTTCGACAAGCTGGAGGATGTGCCCCGGCAGGCCGTAACGATGGGTATCGGCGGTATTCTCAAGGCCAAGCAGATTGTGCTGCTGGTGCGCGGGGAAGAGAAGGCGGAAGCGGTAAAAAATGCGCTGGAGGGTCCAATCACGACCCAATGCCCCGCCTCGCTGCTGCAGAGCCATCCGAATGTTGTGGTCCTGCTTGATGAAGGAGCAGCAAAATGGCTGAAATAAACGTTTCATCCGGTGAACTGCTGTACGGCAAAGTCCTTACTCCTGACGGGGTCATCCAAAAGGGTGTAATCGCCGTCTCGGAAGGCCTGATCCAATATGCCGGAGAGGCGGCCTGGCTTCCGGCAGCCTATGCTAGCTGGCAGACGGGAACTTCACCTGAGCCAGAGGGACTGCTAATTCCCGGATTTGTTGATGTGCATGTGCATGGGGGGGCAGGTCATGACTTCATGTACAGCGATGCCGATTCACTGGATACCATTACGCGCTTCCATGCTTCCCAAGGCACAACGTCTATGCTGGCTACAACTATGACTGCCGCCAAGGCTGACATTGACCGCGTGCTGTCTGAAGTGAATGCTTATCGTAACGCTGACGGCGGCATGCCTTATGCCCAGCTGGCAGGCGTACATCTGGAAGGGCCGTTCATCAGCCCGAAATGGCCCGGAGCACAGAATCCCGGGCATATTGTCCCGGCCAATACGTTATGGCTGGAGGAATGGGAAGCCCGGTATCCGGGGATGATCCGCCAGGTTACACTGGCTCCGGAACGCGAAGGCGCACTGGAAGCCATCCAGTGGCTGCGAAAGCATGGAATTACGGCAGCGCTCGGCCACACGGACGCCACGTTCGAAGAGGTTATTGCCGCTGCAGATGCCGGCTTAAACCAGGCTGTGCACATGTTCAATGCCATGACGCCGCTGCATCACCGCAAGCCGGGGACCGCAGGTGCCGTCCTGTTCGATCCGCGCATCCGCGCGGAGGTGATTGCTGATGGCATTCATGTTCATCCGGCAGCGATCAGCATTATCGCCCGGCTCAAGAACGGGCATAACCTGCTGCTGATCACAGACGCCATGTCGGCGACCGGACTCAGTGACGGGGAATATGCCATAGGCGATTTGCCCGTTATTGTCAGCGGCGGGATTGCCACGCTGAAGGAGCATCCTGAGTCGCTCGCCGGCAGTACACTGACCATGATCCGCGGCTTCCGCTACCTGGTTCAGGAGATCGGACTCAGCCTGCAGGAAGCTTCACAGGCAGCCAGCCTTACCCCTGCTGTATCGCTTGGCATGCAGCGGTCTATCGGGTCGCTGGAGGCAGGCAAACGCGGCGATATCCTGCTTCTGGACGATGAACTGAATCTGCGCGGAGTATGGATTGGCGGACGCAAGCTTGAGGCTGAAATCGGGTAAGCTGCGAGCTGTCTGCTTCTTCCCTGATCTATATATGTATAAGCAAGCCAAGCAGCCCTTCGGCCCGGATTCGGGTGCGGTGGCTGCTTGGCTGTTTGTGTCTGTGCTATGCCCTCATGCTGAATAAGCTTCATATTCCGCTGGAATACTAGCCTAATTGAGACAGGCCAGTTTACTTAATGCTTAACATTTCACGCTTAATGCTTAAATGCTTAATACCCGCTGCGCGTAGGGAAAATCCGTTCGACCATCGTGCGGAATTCATTCGCAAAGCCTTTAAGCGGATGCCCTGCACGGAATTCCTGTGCATAATAATCTGCCCGCTCAACGAAATCGGGGTTGGCCGAGACATACACATTCTTAAGGTCTGTTTTCCCCTTTTTAACTTCTGCGGCGATCTTATCCTTCATATCCTGGGTAAGTGTGTCCTTATCCGTTATCGCGGTTCCGTTACCCGGCGATACGCTGCGGATTCCAATGGTATTGCCCAGACTTTCATCGATGTCGCGTTTCATATGGCGTCCATCGACCATATTGCTGCGGGACATGATACCGTTGTTGCCGTTCCCCAGATAATTCTCCGGATCTGCAACGCCCGTACCGCCTACAGTACCCGTGCCTGTCATGCTTCCCGGAATTCCGGCAATGGAACCGCCTGTTCCTGTCATGCCCGGATTACCGGCTGCGGTTCCTCTACCGGTACGCATACTGTTGTCCATTCCGCCCATTCCGGCACCTATCCCTGTTTCCAGTCCGCCTGCCGGTCTGCCCGTACCGCTCAGCATCCCGGATGTGCCGCTGCCGCTGGTACTGCCATAGCTGTACGACTGGATTCCCCGGGTGCTCTTGGCATGGACTCCTCCGGACGCCTCTTCCAGCATTACGGCTACATAGGCGCTTTTGCCTACCAGCATTACGTTGGCTGAACGGACTTCCGGCATGGCCGCCACACGATTCGCCAGTTCCTCACTCATCTCCATACTGTCGAAGGAATTCGCACGCATTCCGTTCTGCGCAGAGTTGACGTGAATACGTCCGTCCGTCCCCCGTACACTTTTCGTTTCCACCGTATTGTCCGTTGCAGAGTTATTCGCACCGCATCCTGTAATACTCACCGCGCCCAGCAGCAGCGCAGCAGAAACCGTTAAACCGAATTTCGACCGTAACATCCGTTCATCCCCCGTCATAAGAATAGTTAAGTGCAGCGTAACAAGCTTTAGCATGGCCTCTGCCCTGCCAAGCTATCCTGAAAGGATTTGGCACATCGCCCTTTAACCGTCACGCGTAAGTGAAACTTGGCGTATCTTATAAACAGCAGACTGTGTTTCTCCGCAAGGTTAATGTCAGGAGGGGTGATCTTGAAGGTTTTATTCACGTTTTATGTACCAAGCGGCGGGGTAGAGACACTTAACAAGCTGCGGTGTGAGAGTCTTCAGAAAAGCGGCATCGAATGCCATGTGCTCTACCTCATGCCGGGGTCCGGAAGCCACAACCAGACAAACTTCCCGGTGTTTATCACTTCCGTGGATGCAGAGATCAAAGCGGTGCTGGATACGCATAATTATGATGCCATTATTGTAACTTCAGACTATTTACTGCTGGAACGTCTGCGCCGGTTGGGGTATGGCCGTATTCTGATATATGAATCTCAGGGACTTGGCAAGCGCAGTGATGCGAGGAATCTGATTATTGATTCTGTACCTTTTCTCCGCTCCTACTGCAATGCCGTACTGATTCCCCCCACAGATCATTTACTGGAGCTGTTTATCGAGATCTGTCCCTGGCTGCACCGTTATGTCATTCCCAACATTGTGGATGTACAGTCCTTCCAGCATATCCCCGGTGAACCGCCCTGCGATCCGGTCATCGCCTGGGTAGGACGGCTGGAAACCAATAAGAACTGGAGTGAATATCTGAAGATTGCCCATCAGATCCGGCTCCACAAGCCTGATCTTCATCTCTGGATGTTCCATGATCCCGATCTCGCTGCAGATGACCAGAAGGAGCAATTTAACAGAGAACTGCAATCCCTGGGCCTGAAAGACCGCCTCAGTGTGTTCACCAACATTCCGAATCATATTATGCCGGTATATTACTCATCCATCGCCGGTTCCGGGGGATTCCTGCTGTCAAGCTCTATCACAGAGGGCTTCGGGTATGCTGTAGCTGAGGCCATCTGCTGTACCTGTCCTGTACTTAGCACCGATTCTGACGGGGTCAGATCGTTTATTACCCACAACATTACGGGTAAATTTTACCCGATCGGAAATTTGGAAGCGGCTGTAAACGAAGGGCTGGAGCTGATGAACAACATTCCGCTGCGTGAAGCGATCCGCCAGCAGGGCCGGCAGCATATGGTATCCCGTTTTGGATTCGAGCAGTATGCCCACTCCTTCCGTGAAATGATGAATTCCTTCTCGATCTTCTGAAGATAACATGAAAAAGAACCCTCAACCCCGTACAGCTTCCGGGTTTTGAAGGTTCTTTTGGGTTATACGCCCTGTTTGGATACAATCTCAAACAGCTCAGTCTGAAAGATCTGCATGCTTCTCTCCCAGGTGAAACGCCCCGAGTCCAGCTCTCCTCTCGCGGCCAGACGCTGACGGAGCTCTTTATTGTAAACAAGTGCAGAGACATCCTCGGCCAACCGGTTCTCGTAACGGTACGACATCAGGCAGTTATGCCCGTGTACACAGTATTCGAGATTGCCCCCGGAATATACGGTGACCAGCGCGGCACCGCAGCGCATAGCTTCCAGCCCCGGCAATGAGCCGGTGTCATAGGTGCTGGAGCTGACAAAAATGTCGCTCTCATTATAATGATACGACAGCTCAGAATCATTACCCGGAGTACGTATTTGAAACCGTCCATCCCCAAGCATCGCTTGCAGCGTTTCGGAGGAAGCATATTCCGACGGTGGCGTGATAATATATATCTCCACTTCAGGATGCCTCTGTTTCACTATGTCCAGCTGCTGAAGCAGATAATCCTGTTCCCGGTGGCCGGAGAACCCGCCCTCGGGACGGCGCATAATGGCCGAGACGACAATCTTATTCCCGCCTCTGCCGCGTAAATGGGTATTAGTGAAATCAGGGTTTAGACCAATCGGAACAATTCTGCCCTTAATGCCATGATTAATCCGTACGATCTCCTGCTGCCAGCGTGAGAGTACAAGCAGGTTGCGGGTGATATTATAAGAGGCGAACGACAGATTATTATTGGGTAAAAAAGTCGGCTCATAGCATAGGGCCAGCCGGATATGCAGCCCCTTGCCCTGTTTACTGGCCCGCTCTGCAACCGGCACCGTTGTATAATAGTTGGAGATGATCACATCCCCGTATGGAAAATCATCTTCGGTAAGCACCGTTGCCGGTGCAGTGATAATGGGGCATTTCATTTCATATTCCACAATGCCGTGACTGGGTAAAAGAACAACCACCTCATGGCCAATTTCCGCCAGACGGTTGGCCAGCTCGGCCAGCATCCGTTGCGCACCGCCTCTGGACAACGTCAGAATCGGGAATGTCAGTCTCATTTCCCTCTCTCCTTTCTCAGCAGCTGCGTCAGAATGCCTTGATGCCTGCTCTGCACCAGAGCAATCTCCCGGTTCTGCGCTTCACTGTGTATGACAGAGCCCATCTCTTTGTGCACACGGTAATCCAGCAGCGGCTCCTCGATATAGGACCATTCATAATGCGGCAGGATACGCAGCCACAGATCATAATCCTGTGTATACAGGAATTTCTCGTTAAACCGTCCTACCTTATTGAAAATCTCCATGTCGAGCAGAACCGAGCTGCCGTTCACCGGACAGCCCGACATCATGGTCTCAATGAGATCACCCCTGTTATGAAACGGCATGCTGATGACTCCCGAGAACCGCTCTCCGAGCTCATTGATATAGTAATAGGCTGTATGGCTGAAGGAGGTTCCAGAGCTGCGGATGGCTTCCATTTGCCTTTTGATTTTATCCGGGTGGAACAGGTCATCAGCACTTAACCAGGCAAAATAAGCTCCGCTGGCCGCCTTGATTCCCATGTTGAGCGCCGAGGCGGTACCGCCGTTGGTTTTGCGGATATACACAATATTGTCCTTGTACGCCTCAAGCTTCTCCATATAGCGTGTAGAACCGTCATCGACAACGATCAGCTCAATGTCCGGGTAGCTCTGAGCCAGCACACTCTTCACCGCCAAATCCACATAAGGGCAATTATAGAAGGGAATCACCACCGAAACCTTGGTTTTTGGAATCATGCGCTCACCTCCTTCCCGATTCAATTTATACTGTTTTGCAGGCCAGCAAAGCATCCAGCGGCGCATGATCCTCGCCAAACGCTTCACGGAATGAAGGATTCTCCGCATGATGGAAGCCTTTCAGTACGGTTACAGCGTAGCCCAGCTTCAGGAAATCCTCAGGCTCCCAGCCGCTCCAGTGCTTCTGGTAATACTCTCCGTGCAGGTTGAAATGATCCTTTCCCTCCTGCGGGAAGAACCCCCGCGGCGTGAATACGACTACCCGGTTCGAAGCAATGATCTCCGCTTTCCGCAGCAGCTCCGTGCCTTCTCTCATCGAGAAATGCTCCAGGGAATCAATCAGTGTAACCGCAGAGAATGTTCCCGGCAGAAACAGCTTATCAATATGGCTGGCATCGGCATGAACCGGAATGATATGCGGGGATTTGTATTTGCGGTGCAGCAGATAAGGTCTGTGGATATCCAGCCCCAGCACAACAGCCGCTTCATATCGTTCCAGCAGCGTACCGGTACCGCTGCCGATATCCAGGATACTCTCGGAGAATTTCAGCTGCTCCAGCAGGACCGGCAGGAAGTCTTTCACTTCTATTTCCCGGTACATATGCTTTCCCTCCTAAAAGTTGTGATAACATCAACTTCCTGAATTCTCTTCGCAAAACTCAATTCGGAAGCATGGGCTTAATTAGTTGCACCCGCTTCTTATTTCTACTCCTGCTTAGCCGCCCATGGAAGCGATCAGGCTGCTCAGCGGGGCATGATAGCGGGCATTGGTCGCTGCGGCTTCAGCCATAATGACATCATAATGTTTGATCGTCCCCATGCCGTCATGCCGGCGGTAGGCCGTTAAAGACTGATTGAGCATAATAGGAGGGTATCCGTTCAGAATCGCCCGGTACCACAAATCATAATCATGAGTGTACGGAAGAGCTTCATTGAACAGGCCAATGGCTCCGAATATCTCCCGCTTGAACATCACGGTGCAGCCGTTGATGGGATTGCCCTGCAGGAAACAGCGTAAGTAGTCCAGCTGGTTATGAAACACTGCCGCTGCGTTCAGCTGGGTCAGCTGCGAATCCCCGTTAATGAAGTTGAAATTCGTGTACGTGATCAGCAAACGGTTCTGCTCCATGAACAGAACCTGGTTGTTGATTTTGTCACGATAGAACATATCATCCGAGCTAAGCCAGACTACATAATCCCCTGTAGAATGGGCAATACCGTGATTCAGTGCGGAGGCAGTACCACCATTGGCTTTGCCCAGGTAGTGAATATGCGGCAAATATGGGGTAATGCGCTCTGCATGCATGAATGATCCGTCATCAACCACGATAATCTCATAAGGCTGCCAGGATTGAGCCAAGGCGCTTTGCAGCGCCTGCTCAATATAAGGGCAATTATAAAAGGGAATGATTACCGATACTCTGGGCTTCATCATATTCTTCCTTCCTTGCCGGCCCTTGTATAGCCGATAATATCCGCAAGTGACCGGTCCAGACCGATCCCCGGCTTCCAGCCGAGAACGGCGGCATTGTCCTCAGGTTCTTCCTGCAGTACTTCTCTATCAGCAGATGCAGAGGAAGGCTGCACTGGAACGGCAGATGCTGGGGAAGCAGCCGCCTGACCTTCCTCCGCATGCTGCGGTCCCCAGTCCATCTCCACCGGAGCCGCTGCATGAGCCAGCAGCTTCCCGGCAATCTCCCCAAGCTCCCGCTGCGCCCCGGAGTCAATCCGGTAGATCTTGCCGGTCTCTCCTTGATCCAGAATATAGCTATAGGCTCTAACGGCATCACGTACATCCAGAAAGTCGCGCTGCACATGCCGCGAGGAGATCTTGAATGCGGCAGGTGGAGCTTCTCCCCTGCCGGCCGCAGCTTCACTGCGCACAATATGCTGCGCCAGTAAGGAACAGAAGCCGGTGGACGGTCCGGGACCAATCAGATTGGAGGGCTCCGCCATCAGAACAGGCTGTTTGAACAGCGTCCCCCAGGCCAGCGACACCAGTTCCTCCAGCGTCTTGCTGAGACTGTAGGGATGTGGCGGACCTGCCGCGGAATCCGGTCTGTACTTAAGCCGGGAGCCGGCCACCAGGATACGGCTGGCCGGCTGGAAACGCAGCGCCTCAAGCAAATACAATGTAGCCATTACATTAGTCTCCATATAGAGCAGCGGGTCTTGCCAGGACTCTGGAACCGAGTTCTTGCCTGCCAGGTGCAGCACCTGATCCGGCATGACCTCTCCAATCATCCCGGCGACAGCCTTACGGTCGCCGAGATCACAGATATATTGCTGAACGCCTGCCGGGAAGACGGAAGCTTCCGCTGCGCAGCGGCGTACCACAGCGGTCACTTCAGCTCCCTCAGCCGCAAAATAAGCTACGGCATGCCTGCCGGTAAAGCCGGCGGCTCCGGTTATCAGCAGCCTCCGGCCCTTCATGTCGGCATCTCTGAGCCGTGCATAAAGTCTGCAAGCTCCGCAAGCATCTCGGGATAGGACGGTAATTCGAAGTTCACGTCACTTCTGGTGCTGATCAGCGTCCGGTCCTGCACATGGACCCCTTCGGGGACAATCTCGACATCCTCCTTATGAAACGCCGACTGCATCATCTGCAGCAGTTCATATTTGCTCACCGGCCGGGGATGGGCCAGATGGATCAGCCCGGACAGATCAGCGTCCAGCAGGGAACTGATCACTTTGGCCAGCTCCAGTGTGGTGACTCCGTTCCACATCACACGTTCATAGCCGGTTACCCGGCCCTTCTGGGCCAGGAACCATTCCATGAGCCCGATGCCGCCGGAGCGGATTTCGGGACCAATAATGGAGGTGCGGATCGTCAGGTGGCCGGGGTCACGCACTTCTCCAAGGCTTTTGGTGATGGCATAAACCGATGTGCCGTCAGTGGCATCCTCTTCCGTGTACCCGCCGCGCGTTCCTTCGAACACGCAGTCGGTACTGATGTGGATGAGCCGGGCATGGACGCTGTCCGCTGCCCGCCGCAGACGGTGGGGAAGGAATCCGTTGACATGGTAAGCGCCGATTACGTCACGTTCGGCGAATTGATTCAGTACACCCATTGCATTAATAATGCAATGGGGAGAGACGATTTCGACCAGTTTCTCTACGCCGGCAATATCATCGGCATCCACATACAGCCCGCCAAGATCGTTCTTATCCCGGGTTGTATGGAAGACGTGATGCTTGCCCTGGCGGCGAAAAAAATCCGCCAGCATGTGACCCGCCATACCGTTTCCGCCGAGGATAAGCAGCTTCACTTGAGGAACCCTCCCCGGATCAGAATGTCCTTGATCTCTGCCTGATCCATCAGATTGTTCTCCGAGCTGAAGCTGTTGAAGGACACATGCGGGTATTCGCGGTAGTGCTCCTTCAGCTCCGGCATATCCAGGGTAGGAAGAATAACCAGATACTGCTCATCGTAGACAACGGTAGTTAAGCTCTCGAAATCACTCATGAGAATCTCATGGATTTTTTCACCCGGGCGGATTCCAGCCTCGATCATGCTGACATCTCTTCTGCCCGAAGCTTCGATCAGTACCTCGGCCAAGTCCACGATCCGGCAGGTTGGCATGGTCATAACGAAGATCTCGCCGCCGATGCTGACCTCAGAGGCTTTGAACAGCAGCGTGATGGCATCGCGCAGGGTGAAGAAGAAGCGGGTCATATTCATATCTGTGATCCGCACCTGTCCCTTGTCCTTGATCTGCTTCATAAACAAGTGGACGACACTGCCGTTCGTCCCCAGAACATTGCCGCCGCGCACCGTTACAAAACGGGTGCCTGAACCGATCAGGTTGGCGTATACGAACAGCTTCTCGCCGATCGCTTTGGTCATGCCGTAGAAGTTCGACGGATTGGCTGCTTTGTCGGTGGAGATGTAGATCGCTTTTTCCACATTGTTGGCAATCGCTGCTTCGATCACATTCTGCGTGCCGACCACATTGGTCTTCAGCGCCTCGTACGGCTGGTCTTCGCAGACAGGAACATGCTTGAGCGCCGCCAGATGGAACACATAATCCACTCCGCGGCATGCAGCCACGAGGGCATCCTTGTCACGGATATCACCGATGACGAAGCTGAGGCGCTTATCTTCAAATTCACGGCTCATGGCTACCTGTGCAGACTCGCTGCGGGAGAATACGATGATTTCTTTGGGATGCTGCGGCAGCAGTTGCCGGATAAGCTCATGCCCCCAGGAACCGGTACCGCCTGTAACCAGAATCCGTTTATTATTGAACATGCAGGTTCCCTCCAAGCAGAAATTTAACTACTTTAACCGAGACATCGGGGGTCAGGTACCCCTCCGGCGCCTCCCAAGCAGGCTTAAGCGACGTCATCAGCCGGGTACAGCGCAGAATGCTGTTCTGCTCTACGCCGGACACTACATTACTTCCGCAATCGACCGTCTCCGGACGTTCTGTGGTCCGGCGGATAGTCACTGTCGGCACCCCCATCAGGCAGCATTCCTCTTGAACGGTGCCGCTGTCCGTAATGGCGCACAGGGCATTACGCTCCAGATGGACAAAATCAAAAAATCCGAAGGGCTCATGGAATTCCACCAGCGGGTTCATAGTCAGCGGGAACTGCTCCGTAAGCTTGGAGCGTGTACGCGGATGGATGCTGCAGATCAGGCGGAGTCCATAATGTTCAGCCACAAGGTTAAGTCCCGACATAATCTTGAGCAGGGATTCAGGATCATCGACATTCTCGGCCCGGTGGGCAGTCACCAGCAAATACCGGCCTGCTTCAAGGTTCAGCCGGGACAGAATATCGCTGGACCCGATTTGCTCCTCATAATGCGTAATCACCTCATGGATCGGATTGCCGGTTAACACGATACGCTGGCTGGGGAATCCTTCGCTGAGCAGATGTCTTTTACTCTGCTGGGTATAAGGCATATTTATGGTCGAGACGGCATCTATGACACGGCGGTTTTTCTCCTCCGGCACTTTCAAATCGTAACAGCGGTTGCCTGCTTCCATGTGTACGACAGGAATACCCATCCGCTCGGCAAGGATTGCACACAGCGCGCTGTTCGTGTCACCCAGCAGCAGAATCCGGTCGGGCTTCTCCTGAAGCAGGATGCTCTCCAGGCTCCCGAACATGGCGGCCAGCTGGCCCCCGAGTCCGGCCTGCTTATCCTGCAGCACATAGTCCGGTGCGCGGAGTCCCAGCTCGGCGAAGAATATCCCGCTGAGGCTGGCCGTGAAATTCTGTCCCGTATGCACCAGCACATGCCGCTCCGCATGCTCATCGAGCAGCGGAATGATGACGCTGAGGCGGATGATCTCGGGCCGTGTGCCCAAAATCGTCATGATCTTCATGGGTTCACTCCCCTTTGATTATGGCCTGCCCTTAAGGAGGGGCAGGCGGTTCTGTCAGAGCTGGCAGCCGGTCCGGCGCAGCGGCGGTGAAGGACTGGCTGCCAGGAGCGGCGGAATCAGGGGTAGTTGTGCCCCTGATTCTGGTGATTCCGGCGGTTGTAGCTGAATCAGGGGCATTTGTGCTCCTGATTGGCGCGATTACGCCGGATGGAGCGGATTCAGGGGCAGTTGTGCCCCTGATTGGCGCGATTCCGGCGAGTGGAGCAAATTCAGGGGCATTTGTGCTCCTGATTGGCGCGATTCCGGCGGGTGGAGCAAATTCAGGGGCATTTGTGCTCCTGATTGGCGCAATTTCCGGCGGGGGCGGCGGATTTAGAGGGATTTATCCCTCTAATTAGCGCGATTCCGGCGGGGGCAGCGGATTTAGAGGGAGTTATCCCTCTAATTAGCGCGATTCCGGCGGGGGCGGCGGATTTAGAGGGATTTATCCCTCTAATTAGCGCGATTCCGGCGGGTAGTGCAGATTTAGAGGGAGTTATCCCTCTAATTAGCGCGATTACGCCGGGGGCAGCGGATTTAGAGGGATTTATCCCTCTAATTAGCGCGATTCCGGCGGGGGCGGCGGATTTAGAGGGAGTTATCCCTCTAATTAGCGCGATTCCGGCGGGGGCGGCGAATTTAGAGGGATTTATCCCTCTAATTAGCGCGATTCCAGCGGGCACAGCGGATTTAGAGGGATTTATCCCTCTAATTAGCGCGATTCCGGCGGCGGCAGCGGATTTAGAGGGATTTATCCCTCTAATTAGCGCGATTCCGGCGGCGGCAGCGGATTTAGAGGGATTTATCCCTCTAATTAGCGCGATTCCGGCGAGGGCAGTGGATTTAGAGGGAGTTATCCCTCTAATTAGCGCGATTCCGGCGGGGCAGCGGATTTAGAGGGAGTTATTCCTCTAATTAGCGCGATTCCGGCGGGGGCAGCGGATTTAGAGGGAGTTATCCCTCTAATTAGCGCGATTCCAGCGGGTAGTGCGGATTCTGAGGGATGCGATGCCGGCGGCGGCTGGCGCAGCGCCGGCAAAGTGCCGGTCCGCGGACTCCCCCGCGGACCTCAGCCCGCCTTGCGCCGCCGTCTTCCCCGGCGGCGCGCATGGCCCGCGCGGCGGTGCTTGCCGCCGCCGCTGGCCTTCCGGCGCGCGGAGCCTGCCGCGCGCTTCTTACGGCGCGGGCGCGTTCCCGCCGCGCGCGCCCGGGCCTTGGCGCGGCGCAGCCTGCCGCGCCGGAGCTTCGCGCCCCGCAGCCGTGCGGCGCGGCGCGAGGGGCGTACCCGCGGCGCCTCTGCCGCGGGGGCATCTTCCCCGCCCGCCGGCGAAGCTGCGGGCGGGGCTTCTTCGGCGCCGCTGACTTGCGGCGGCGCGAGGCAATAGCGGAGATGCCACCTCTCCGCTAAGCCGTACAGGCGGGCGCGGTAAGCCGCCGGGCCGTAGACGGCCTCGATGCGTTCCCGCGCCAGGCTGCCAATGGCCGCCGCCATGGCCGGAGCGGCCAGCAGCGTGTTCACCCGCTCGGCCAGCGCACCGATGTTGGCCGCAGGCACAAGCAGCTCACCGCAGCCCGCAGCGTTCAGAATCTCCCGCAAGCCGCCGGAATCATAAGCGACTACCGGCTTGCCGAAGGCATAGCCTTCCAGTGCCGTCATGCCGAAGCCTTCACGGATCAGGCTGGGAACGACCAGCAGATCCATAGCGCAGTAGGCTGCGGGCAGACATTCTTCATATCCGACAAATCTGAACCGGGAGGTTAACCCCTCCAGCTTCACCTTGCGGACACAGCGTTCATAGTAGCTTTTGTCTCCGGGGGAACCCACTACAATATAGCGGGCTGCCGGATGCTGCTCATGCACAAGGACAGCCATTTTGACGAAATGCTCCAGACCTTTTTCTTTATTAATGAAGGAAGAGACATAACCGATCAGCGGTTCCTCCGGCGCTACCTTCAGTTCACTCCGCCGTTCTCCCCGGAGCTTGCTCCAGGCTTCAAACATCATTTCCGTTTCATTCCAGGACGGGGGGAGCTGGGTCACCTTGCCTTCACGGATATCCTCGGGGAAGCAAGCCGCAGCCGTCTGCGAGATGGCCAGAATCTCATCGCTGTTGTTATGGATCAGCTCCACGCTGATCGGAGTGAATTCGTTATCCGTAATGGTCTCGGAGATCTTCCACACCACCGGAATGCCCAGTGATTTCGCTGCCATCGGCGGCAGAGCATGCACACAGGTACTGGAAATAATGAACGACGGGCGCACACCCGCAAGCCAGTCACTCAGCTCCTGGTACTCCCGGCTCTCCTGAAGCTTGCGGATGTCTGCCGGAAGGCCTGCGTATGGAGTGTACATTCCATAGACAAGCGGAATAGATAACAGCTGGACATTGATTCCGTAGCTCCGAGCCAGGCGCGTCAGCTTCCCGTCCTGCGGGGCTACGAGAATACAATTAAAGTAAGGAGACAGCTCCCGGCTGAAGAACAACAGCAGCTTCTCCGCACCCGTAATACTGCGTGTATTGGAAACATGGGAAAAGAGGACGATTGTAGCTTTGTCGGCCATGGTGTCTCGGCGCTCCCCCGCGAGGGCTGTGGAGCAGCCATTCACCTCCCTAAAAGTTTTACGAAGCATTCACTACAGAGCATTTCTTCGTGTGAAACTCGCTCCGGAAGCATCATCTTAAGTTTTACGAGCATGCGCTAAGCTTTACTTTCTTTCATCCGGTGGATATCCGCCGCAGGCAGGCTAACATCATAACCCGGTACTCCATCCAGTATATTGAGGGGGCACAGATGCCGGCACGACACCTGTCCCCGGTGATGCGCACATTTTTCAATCGTTCTGCGGGGATTTAGCCGTAAATGACCGTCAGCAGCTGGTTCAGGCGTATGGTGTAGGTGTGGTCCTTCAGGGTCCGTTCAAAAGCGCGCAGCGCCATATCCCGGCGTTCCTCCTCATGCGTCAGGTAGAAACGGATTTTATCCATCATTTCCTGCGGGCTTGAGAAGGTGTCAATCTCTTCCCCGACCTTATAGAAGGAACCCATGTCATCCCGGGCGTCACTGAGCTGCAGCGTGCCGCTGGCGGCGATTTCGAAGGTGCGGGGATTCGGCGATGCGGCCGGAATATACAACGTATTGTTATTGGCTACCTCATCAATGTGGGAGCGGTGCAGGTTGATGACAATCTTCGAACCGCTGTAGGTGACTGCCGTTTCCTGCGGAGACATCCATTTGCCGATCTCAATCCGGTCACCATAGATAGGCGCTTCCGGCAGACGGTCCCACCAGATTCCGTTAATCACCGTGTTGTAGCTCATCAGCTCCGGCATAATATCGCGGAAGAAATTGATCCGGTTCCAGTAAGCAGACCCGATGAAGCTGACATCGCGGCTGACCGGCGAACGTCCGGTAGTCGGGCGGTAATGCTCGCGGTGGGCAGCAAAAGGCAGATAATGAACTTCAGAGCACCCGAGGCCGCGGTAGAACTCCACGCAATTACGCTCCAGAGTGAATACATAGTCATAGTGGGCGACGATTTTCATGGTGAAATCCGTATAGTACGGATCATCGGTGAGCCATATCGCAGTTTTAATGCCTCTGCCGCGCAGAACGGCGACCTGATCCAGCGGTAAATCCAGACCGTCCAGGACCAGGACCAGATCCGGACGCTGGGCCGAAGCCAGCTCCACCAGATTCTGGCGTACATCCGTAATTGTTACCTGCGCGGTCAGTCTTTGCAGGGCGAAGAGTACCGCATCATCAAGCGGAGAATACGGATACCCTTTGCCTGAAGCCACATACATGACATGGATATTGCGTACGGGAAGCGGTTCTTCCGGCCGGCCATCCAGAATCGCCAGGCGTCCGCGCAGGTACCCTTCGTCGTATCCGACCTTGAAGCCGGTAAGGCGGCCACTCAGTTTCTGCTCTTCCGCAGGGGTCCGCGGCAGAGGCGGCGCAGGCATTATAAATTGATTATTCATGTTTATTCGCTCCTTCTATCCCATAATGGATTTCACCCTTGTGCAGCAAGAACTCCCAGCAAATGAGGCAGACGCGCGGTAAACGTGTGGTGGCGCAGTGTCGTCTGCAGTCCCCGCAGCGCATACTTGCGGCGCTCCTGCTCATGCTTCAGGTAATAGTCAATTTTGCGTTTTAGCTCGTCGGCAGAAGCAAAGGTCTCCAGGTCATGACCCGGACGGTAGTGGCTGCCCAGGTCCTCGCGGATGTCGGTCAGCTGCATCGTTCCGCAGGCACTGATCTCATAGGTCCGGGGATTAATGGAGAGGGACGGCAGCTGGAAGGTATTCCTGTTGTCCTGCCCGCCTTCCCACGGACGGTGAATATTAATGACAAGCTTGGCACCGCTGTAATAGTTGGCCGTTTCCTCGGGAGGGATGAAGCCGCTTTTGATGAATGGAGACAGTTCTTCGAAGGTGTTCAGCCGTTCCCAGAAGCCGCCGGCGATCAGCACCTTCTTGCCGCGGAGGAACGGGGCCAGTTCATCGAACAGCTCCGTCCGGTTGCGGAAGGCATTGCCGATAAATACAACATCGTATTGATACTGCGGTCCGGTACGGCGCGGGTAGAACATCTGCGGGTTGACGCACAGCGGAAGGTAATGCACCGAAGTCACACCCAGGGAACGGTAGAATTCCACGCAGCCCAGTTCGTGTGTAAACACGTAATCATAGTGCCGGCAAATGACTGATGTGTCCTCGGTAAAATACGGGTCATCCACAAACCAGATCGCTGCCGGAATACCCAATTTTCTTATTTCCGTAATTTGTTCCAGATGATTCTCGGGAAACACATGCAGCCCGTTCATCACAAGCACCGCTCCCGGCGACTCACGCGCTGCCACCTCCAGCATGGTCTCCGGAGAACAGATAATTAGCTCACTAACCAGCTGCCGCAGTGCTTCTGTTACTCCCGTGTCTATCGCCTGAAACCCTTGGGGCACATACATCAGCTTAAACGGCCGGCATGCACCCACTACAGGAGAATTCAGACGCTTCACGGCTTCACACAAGCCGAGACGGTATCCTTCCGTGTAACCGTCACGGTAATCCCGCGGACGCACGTTTCTATTTTTTGCTTTCACGGCCTTCACCCTGCCCCGTCATATTCTCAAGACAGTGTACTATATGCGGAGTCAGCATCCGCCTCATGGACATCTGTCTGTATCACGGCGAAATTGGCACATGCCCCCTGTCTTTCGCCCGCATGGCCCGAACCTTTGCAGATTTCATCCACTCCAGTTCCCCGGAAAGTGAGGGGGAGCGCCGAAGCCTTTAGTCAGGTCCTTTGCGGGCACCCCAAAATTCATATAGAATCGAAGAAACAGCTTTCCATCTATCCGGCTAAGAGGAGGGATTTAGAAATGAGTTCGATGTATGACCCGATGCTCTATCTCCGCCATGTAGACCTGCTTCGTGAACAGGTGCCTTCCTTTGATACTTATCCGTTTAACCTGCCGGTGGTGCGGGCATTGGAGCGGATTGCTTTTCAGAAGCAGGTCACATTTCTTGTAGGGGAGAACGGAACAGGAAAATCGACTGTACTGGAGGGAATCGCAGCCGCCTGGGGGTTCAATCCGGAGGGCGGGACGCTGAACTTCTCTTTTAACACCCGAGCCTCGCATTCGAGTCTCTATGAATACCTGCGGATTGCCAAAGGGGTCAAGCGGCCGAAGGACGGCTTCTTCCTGCGTGCGGAGAGTTACTACAATGTGGCTACTTATATCGATGAGCTGGACGAGGACCCGGAGGCTGGGCGATCCATCAAAGACTCCTACGGCGGCAATTCTCTGCATGAGCAGTCCCATGGAGAATCCTTCTTCTCCACTTTCGTCCACCGCTTCGGCGGACAGGGCATCTATATTCTGGACGAGCCGGAGGCGGCCTTGTCCCCCTTGCGGCAGATGTCGCTGCTGGTGCGGATGCATGAGCTGGCAGCACAGAACTCCCAGTTCATCATCGCTACTCACTCCCCGATTCTGATGTCCTATCCGGGTGCGGATATCTTCCTGCTGGAGGGAGAGAGCATTACGCCTGTGGCTCTGGAAGACACAGACCACTATACGGTGACGCGGGCCTTCATGACCGACCGGCAGAGAATGCTCCGTGAGCTGCTGGGAGATGATTATGCTTCGGATGCTTCGGACATATAACAGAACAAAATCACCCTAGCAGGTGAATTAGGCTGGAGCTATGCAGCCGGTGCAGCTGATGTAGATTTTAAGCCCATCTCACATTGCTCTATTCTGACTACTTTTGTTTGGGGCAGCCGCCGGTAAAATCAAGGGCACTTTTACCCCTCATTCTTGCCTTGGGCCTGCGTCCGGCGAAATCAGCAGAGGGATTTATCCCTCTAATTTCCTCATATCGCCCACTTTCAGCGGAATCAGAGGGATTTATCCCTCTAATTTCCTCATATCGCCCGCATCCGGCGGATTCAGAGGGATTTATCCCTTTAATTTTCTCCTACCGCCCTCTTTCGGCGGAATCAGAGGGATTTATCCCTCTAATTTCCTCATATCGCCCGCATCCGGCGGATTCAGAGGGATTTATCCCTTTAATTTTCTCCTACCGCCCTCTTTCGGCGGAATCAGAGGGATTTATCCCTTTGATCTTCTCCTGCCTTCAGGGGCACTTTTGCCCCTCATTCCCGCCTGCCGCCCACATCCGGCATATTCAGGGGCACTTTTGCTCCTCATTCTTGCCTGCTGCCCACTTTCGGCGGATTCAGGGGCACTTTTGCCCCTCATTCTTGCCTTGGGCCTGCGTCCGTCGAAATCAGCAGAGGGATTTATCCCTTTAATTTCCCAAGCCTCCGGCTTCCGGGGATTCAGTGGAATTCCTGATACAAGAACACATTTGCCCTTCAGACGGACCTGCTCCAAATTCCAAAGAAATTGATCCACAACAGACGAATATCCTACTTTCCTATACAATCAAAAAAGACACTTTAGCGGCACATCTGCCGTTAAAGTGTCTTTTGAATTTACAAAGCTGCTCTTTGATTCTCTAATAAAGCTGGTCGTCCTTCTCTGTATTGCAATCACTGTATTCATTGAGGAGCGCATCCAGCTTTACCGATTGGCGAAGCACCCTTACATCCTGCATCCCGTGTTCCAGGGCTAGTTTGTTCAGTTCCTGCCTTGCCTGTTCAATTTTGTCCTTGTAATCATCATTACCCATAGCGGCCCCCTTGTAGGATGAGGCTGTTCCAAGCCATTTTCCACTCTTTTACTAAAGTTCCAAACACATTGTATTCTATAATCCGTAAAGGGTCAATTAGCGGTTTGCCGCGAAAACAGGTTTCAAAAGCATAACGAGTTTATGCACAGCCCAGCCAAACATCGCTACCGCCATCATATCGAAACAGACATTGAACAGGAACAGATGCTTGCCGATATCCGCCCGGCCGTCACCCAGCACCGGAACAAGGAATGAGAATAACCCGATCAGTCCCAGCAGCATCATCAGTTCACCGGCAATCCGCGCCTGCTGCCCCCTGCTGCGGAAATAGTGAGTCATTACAATCGCATAATACACCAGGTAGAATAGAGCCAGAAACCCGAGTGTATGCGGCAGATAATTCTTCTTGAACTGGCTCCATGTACTATAGGTATAGTCGATAGCCCCCTTGGGCTTATTCATGCTTTTCTCATAGCTTCCAAGATAATAGGGACGGATGGACATGCTGTTCTTCGCTGCATATTTCATATTCTCTACCAGTCGCGAAGGATGTCCCAGATAGAAGAAGAGTACGTCTGTATGAGATACAAGATTATAGAAATCCGCTGTAAGCGAAGGATCATCCTGCTTAATGGCCGTGCCGGCCTGGAAATAATTCGTACCCGCCAGCACTTCCAGCCGCTCCGGCAGACCCAGCTCACGCAGATCACCGCGCACATCCGGAGATTCGTTCAGGATTCCGAAGAATACGGTCTGATAGAGATTGATATGCTTCAGTTCCTTCGGTGCGGCCACGTACAAAGCCACGGACACGAGCGCCGTTGCCACCGCAAACCGCAGCGCCAGCTTACGCCAGTTGCCTGTTCCATTCAGCGTCCGCAAACGCAGGAAGATCAGCGCAAACGCCAGGCCGACAGGTGCATTCTGGATTTTGGAGCAGATCAGAAACAGCACGGCCACGAAGAACAGCTTCAGCCCGCCCGCCGCCGGCCGCTCGGATCCGGCCAGCCGGAGTCCGAGCGCGAAGGTGAGCAGCATGAACACCATCGATACCGGCTCACCGAACAGTGAATTGAAATAGGCCAGATAACCGATATCATAGAAGACAAACAGCAGCCCCGCACCCATCAGCAGTCCCGTAATATAGGAGCCTTTGGCCCCCAGCTTCACGATCAGCCATGTCGCAGACAGCAACAGCAGCGCGTAGACACAGGCAACCAGCCGGATATCGAAATAGCTGCCATGTACTAGCCCGGCAAGCAATCTTGGCACCAGCACAACGAGAATTTGCGAAGAAGGATAGAAGCCCTTGAACAGATTTTCGTAGGAAAATCGGCTATGGCTATAGCCGAAAAAGCGGTCCGCGTAGCTTTCTGTGCTGTCATAATAATTCAGTCCGACCGTCTCCATCATGCGTTTGAAATCCCCGTTGTCGGCAACGCCGGTGAAGGGTTTCAGGAACAGAAGATAGAGGATCAGAACGCAGCCCGCAAGGGCCACAAGAGTCTCTGCTTTATTCAGCTTTTTCAAATCCCTGTCTCTCCTCCTAGCGCTGCGGAAGCAGCTTCACATATTCATCGGACAAGCCCATCAGCTTCAGGATATAGTCATAATCGGTCTGATATTTACTGAAATCCTCCACCGGCTCATACGTATCCAGCGAGATTGCCTCTCCGTCCGCGAAGCTTTTCCCGGGCACGAACATCACCTCATCATTAAAAAAGGAGCCTGTCGGCAAATAATAACGCATCCCTACCACATTGCTGTCAATGTTCAGCAGATCATGCCCAAAAGCGGTAAAGCCTTCATCCTTCAGCGATACCCCCAGCAGGTTGGCCACCGTAGGAAGCACATCCAGCTGTCCGCCGGTCCGCTCCACCACCTGTCCCTGCTCCATGCCGGGTGCATGAATAATTAACGGAATATTAAAGCGGCTGATCCGGTCATCATACGGGGTTCCAAGCGCTTCCTCCACCTGCTCCGCCGGGACATCCTTCGGCTGCAGGCCGAAATGGTCGCCGTACAGCACCAGCACAGTATCATCCCACATGCCCTGCTGCTTCAACCCGTCAATCAAAGTGCCGACCGCATAATCCGTATAATTCACTGCCGTCAGGTAATCGCCCAGCATTGTGCCCTGCAGATCATCCGGAACCTTAATCTTCTTGAAGCTGTCCGGAATCTGGAAAGGATGATGGCTGGATGCCGTTACAAGCTGGGCATAAAAAGGCGTCCCCTTCTTCTGCAATGCCGCCAACTTCTCCACCGCCGTAGCATAGAGCTGCTCATCCGAAGCCCCAAAGGCGTTGAAGTGATCATTTTTAAAATACCCTTTATCATAGTAGCCATTGAAGCCAAGCGCCGGGTAGAGCTCATTGCGGTTCCAGAAGCCTACCTTGTTCACATGGAAGGTGTAAGATTCATACCCCTTATCCCGCAGCAGACGCGGCAGGCCCGGCAGTTCCCGGTCCCCGAAGCCCGTTGACATCGCAAGCGTTGCAATCGGATAAACCGAAGTATTGCTCATGAACTCCGCATCCGAGGTGTTGCCCGGACCGACCTGCTGGAAAACATGCGGGAAATAAAAGCCCTCTCCGGCCAAGCCGTTCAGCACCGGTGTCAGCTCCTGGCCATCCAGCGACTGATGCAGCGGGAAATTCTGAAATGCCTCCATTTGGATTACAATTACATTTTTGCCCTTTTGCGATCCAAAATATTCCGGCAGTCCCCCTGCGATATCCTTGTATGGATAACCAGCCTCCAGCGCCTCCACCTTGGCAATTGTTTCATTAATATCCCCAGTGCCGATGAGGCCGTTATCCTCCTGGGCTTTGATCGCGGCAACCACCTCATAGTTCAGAAATCCGGCGCTTTCCGCCTGAACCAGCTCATTCGTAATTCCGCGTGCCGAATCAATGGAATAGGCCGACAACGAACCGCCGCCGATAATAGCAACTAGCAGGGCGACCAGATAGACTCTCCGGGCTCTGCGTGAAGACTGACTTCCACGGTGCTGCTGTACGGGACCATTCTTCCATCTGCGGAACAGCAAATAAATGATCATAATAATCAGATCGGCAAAAAACAGGTAATCAATCAGCTCAATCGTAGATTCTACGCTTTCTTTCACCTGGAACACCTGATTCAGCTCATAGAGCGCCAGATAAGTCGGCACCGAGCCGAAATGGTTGAAGTACACACTGGCCGCGAAGAACAGCAGCGACAACAGGCCGTTGAAGCTCCAGAAAACGGCCTTCCTCATCCGCACAGGTGTAATAAGAGCCAGCACCCCCATCATCAGCAGCACCGGGGCAATATCCGCAGCAATCCATTCCCACGCAATCCGGTCAAAAAACAAACCTCTCAGCAGCAGCAGCTTCAGCCAGACCAGTCCGATAACGATATAGAAATGAGCCTGCACCGGCGCAAGTTTCTTGTCGTTCATAATAATACGTTCCCCTCTTACTCTCTATATTGAAAATCCGTGTAAACTCTATTGCATTTTTCTGTAAAAGTTCAGATTTCTCTAGTATAGCAATACTTGAAATAGTTATCAAAACTGGAGGTTCTATTAAATGTAAAAAGACGCCGCCCTGGCGGGCGTGCGTCTTGGCTAAAGCACTACTAATTCATCTGAAACACAGGAATTCTATTCAGGGCTCATATTAAAAGATTATTCGAAAGCGTCAGTCTGCTGCATCATGTAAAAGACTCCGTCCATATTATACGAACCGGTAATTACAGTTGCTCCGTCCCGGCTTTTGAAGGCAATCGTACCTATGCCCGACATCTCTTTAACAAATCTATAATCCTCCAGCCGGATGCCGAACATTTCATCGGCGATGGCAGCAGCCGCAAGCTGAAGCTTGGCCTTATCCATATTCAGCAGATTTGTGCTTGGATCGGCGGAGGTGAATGAATTTCCATCGTAAAGCGCCATGTCTTCTACTTGAATAATATCTTGTGTAGAGTAATCCATAAGTACCGTAGTGGCCATACGTTCACTCTCTCCATACTTCAAAACGAGTATATCCCCTTTCGTGGCCACGGTGCGGCTGATGGAGTATAGACGCTCCGTCCCCTGTTCTCTAAACAGCTTAATTGCCTTAAGACCCGTCTGCTTCACTTCCGCAGTCACCTCATTCTCGCCCATGCTGAAGGTCGAGCTGCGGTAGACGCCGTTCTCGTAATCAATCTGCCCTTCATTCCCCATAAGTAAGTCATCGGTCTGTACGCCTAGCTCATCATCGTTTGTTCCGTAGTGGACGAAATGCTTAAGGCCGGTGACCGTGAATTTCCCTTTATAACCGGCATTCCGCAGCTGATCCATCGCTTCATCAATGAACTTGGAGTCAATTTCCTCGGGAGTGAAGAAGGTGAACATGTTCGTCCGGAACACTTCGCCTGTCTCCGTGTTGATCCAGACGGTAGCGTAGTAATCCCCCTCCTTAAAATCGACAGTAGCGATGCCTTCTTCCGGTTCTTTAAGCCGCTCCAGACTGGCAAAGGGTAGCTTATCCCCCAGTTGCTCAAGCATTACCTGTTCGGCAGTCGCCTTAAGCCCTTCATCCGTAAGATCAGCCTGGCCCGCAACCGGAGGATCGATTATTCCGGCGCTGCTTACCTGTAACGGATTAAAACCCCCGGGCTGACCGGACCAGCCACTTCCCCAATACACTGCCCCGGCTCCGAACAACAGGAGGATGACGGCGGCGGAGAGTATCCGCAGGCGGATTGCCCTGCGCCATCGGCCGGATGGCAACACCTGGTTTAGTGAGGAACCGTCCATTCCAATCTGCCGGGCCACCTCGCCAGCAGCTTCTTCCGTAAATTTCATTTCCGGAAACGGGCCTTTACGGGCCAGTTCATACCACTGCGGCTCCTGCTCACGCTTATCCATTACTCCATCCTCCTTAGTTTGTCCTGGATTTTATGACGTGCGCGGTGCAGCCTCGATTTGACGGTGCCGGGGGATATCCCGATCAGCCCAGCGATTTCCCGGACCGACAGCTCTGCTTTAAGATCAAGCACCAGCACCTCACGCAGCTTATCCGGCAGCTTCATTATCATGCTCCAGATCTCATCCACCTGCCGGTTACCGAGATATTCCATCTCCGCCGAACGGGCAACAGCCGCCTGCCCCGCAGCATCCTGCCGCTCCTGAGCCGTAGCGGGTAACGGCTGCATCCCGCCCCACAGCCCGGAGCGGAAAAACCGCGATTTGCGGTAGGAGAATACCGTATTGCGGGCAATCGTGAACAGCCAGGTTTTGAGCGATGAAATCCCCCGGTAGGTACCGATCCGGTAATAGCATTTGATGAACACCTCCTGCGTGAGCTCATCCGCCTGATCACTGTTTTTGGTCAAGAAATAAATATAATTCCACACATCTTCCCCATAAAGCTTCATTATCTGCCGCAGCTGCTCTTCACTGATAGCCTCCGCCTGCTCCAATCCATCCAGTTCCAATGGGTTCACCTCACTATATTTGACCTCAAGAATGGAGGGACGGTTCACTTTTTCTAATAAAAATCAACTCATTCCTTCATCCAGCCTGCTCCTCAGTGTTAAAAGCGGACTTCCCGGGCAGCCGACGTTGTTGCGTAAATTTTTTAATTTAAAAATCCTGCACAGAATACAACATTTCCCTGGTTATTTCGGTTCCATTTCGAAATTGTTGTACAAAAAGCAGCATTTCTCCTCATCCAAGCGGGTTAGCGGGACAATTGTTGTAATTTGTACAACAAGCCTCACGAACACCATGGTATCTTGCGATTCAAGTTGCAAAAAGCACAACATTTCCGCCAGTACAGCGTGTAATTAACTCAAAAAAACAAAAAAACAGAGGACCTGAGTCCCCTGCATAGTATATAGCTTGAACGAGAGGCTGCCCACTGTTCGCACCGATTCCAATTGCGGTGAATATTGCGACTTCCTGCCGCTCTGTTCCCGGAACACCGGTTAGTTAGCTCTTAAGAGCGATATGTGTGATGATCCTGAGCGTGCTTCAGAAATAGAGACATTACCCCAGCGGAGTGTTCACCAGCAGTCTTTTGATGGAACGGTTAGCTTCATGGAGCACGGTTTCCTTATCGACGGTCTTCAGCAGGCCTTTATGCATCAGAATTTGTCCGTCCACAATCGTCGTTTCCACATCTGCACGGGTGGCGGAATAGACAATCCGCGAGATCGGATCTATATCATAGGAAGGGAAGGTATGGAAATTGTACAGGTTGAGGATCGCCAGATCGGCTTTTTTGCCAACCTCGATGCTGCCGATTTGATCCTCCATGCCCACCGCCTTCGCACCCCCGATCGTTGCCATCCGGAACACACTTCTGGCGTCCATCGTGGTCGGCCCATGCTGCGGCTTCTGGATCACCGCCGCCAGACGCATTTCATTGAACATATCCAGGTTATTGTTGCATGGAGCACCGTCCGCGCCAAGGCTAAGATGGATATGATCATGCAGCATTCCAGGAGTGTCGGCGATGCCGGAGGCCAGCTTCAGGTTGGAGCCCGGGCAGTGGCTGACATGAACTCCGCGGTCCCGCAGAATCCGCTTCTCTTCCTCATCGAGCCAGACGCAGTGGGCCAGAATCAGGCGCTCATTCGCCAGCCCCAGATGATCCAGATACACCACGTTACGCATACCGGTCATCGCCTGCACAATCTCGATCTCCCCCAGATTCTCGGAAGCATGGGTGTGCACCTTGACCCCGTAGTGCTCCGAGAGATTACGCACCTCTTTCAGCAGCGGCTCCGTGCAGGAAATGACAAAACGCGGGGAAAACGCATATTGAATCCGCCCGTTGCCGTAACCATTCCACTTCTCCAGCAGATCCACGCTCTCCTGAAGGGAAGCTGCCGTATCCTCCTGCAGCGCTGCCGGTGCATCCGCATTCTTCTGATCCATCATCACCTTGCCGGACAGGGCGCGAATGCCGCTTTTGGCGATTGCCTGGAAGGCAAAGTCTGTATGATTCACCGTCTCCATATCCACTATGGTCGTTGTGCCGCTTGTAATTAACTCCCCAATGCCGAGCATAGCGGAATAATACAGCGACTCCTCATCATGCGCCGCCTCCAGCGGCCAGATCCGCTTGCGCAGCCAGTCCATCAGCTCCAGATCATCACCTTTGCCGCGGAACAGTGTCTGGCACAGATGAATATGGGTTTGCACAAAGCCGGGAATTACCGTGCGGTTCTTGGCATCAATTACTGTCTCTTCCCCCTGCGCCTCCAGGCCGCTGCCGATCTCCACAATCAGATTATCCTTGATGCGGATATCCCCGTATATAATCTCCTCTTGCTTGTTCATTGTAATAATCTCCGCATGCTTGATCAGGATGTTCGCCATAACCCATTCCCCCTTGTCCTTGTTGATGTCCAGCTGATGACTAACACAAAAAGGCCACAAAAATATGCCTCAGCATATTTTCGTAGCCAGAAATTTACGGTTCCCGGTAGAGACCCTTAAACCAATTATTAAGGATATACGAAAAGGACTATTCAATTGCTTCTGAATAATCCCATCATAAAGTAAAGACAACTTTCCTGTCAACATAAGTTATAAATATTAACACAGAACTATTCACAGCAGAATAAAATGAATTATCCACTATTATTATCTTCAAATATGTAATATAACATTACATAAACTATCCGGAAATCTCCGTCAGCACCTTCTCAAATACAGGAAAAGCCGCTACCCGGCCGGGAAAATGAATCTCGCCTCTCTGCACATAGCCAAGCGAGGGATAAATTTTGAGTACCCGTTCATTCTTCGCATAAGTATCCATCCGAATACTGCTATACCCGCTGTGACGGGCGTGCTCTTCAGCGAAAGCAATCAGCTGCCGGGCGATCCCTTTACCTTGGAACTCCGGATGAACCGCGAGCCGGTGCATGATCAGATGCGGCCCCTGCTGCTGTAACCATTCAATTGCCCCATATTGCTCCGCCTGATTCTCATCCAGCACAATAATACCGGCAATGGCTTCGTTGTCCAGACAGACAAATAATGTGCCTGTATCAATATCCGCTGCAATGATCTCACGGTTCGGATAGCTCTCATCCCATTGATCGCTTCCGCCTGCCTGCATAACTTGTACACATTTGGCAATCAGATCCATAATCTCTCCGATTTCATTGCTCTGTGCTCTTCGTATCTCATTCCCAATCATGTATAGTCCCCGCTTTCCTACCTGGCATTCGAACCCGGTAAAGTTCTGTTAAGAAGTCTACCATATCCGGGCGGAAATTCCGATAGGCCGCCATTTCCAGTATCGTCCATAGGCTATAGAGGCGGCAGGAGAACTTGCCAACCTCTATAGCCTCTCATCTTCTAAGCCACAGCTGCTGCTCTCTCAGCCCAGCTCCAGCTTATGCCCGTCCTCGAAGCCCTTGGCGAAACCTGCGTCGAACCCCACGTTGTATGCTTCGGTGTAGCCCTGCTGAAAGGCGTCTCCCGGCGGCAGCTCCGGAGGGACGCCCAGATCCGGGGGGAGCGGGACTACCTGCGCTACCGGCGGCGCTTCGACTGCCGGAACAACCTGTACCGGCGGCTGAACCACATGCACCCTGCGGACAAGCCGGCGGCGGAGTCTTCTTTTCTTGCGCAGCAGCGGCGCTCTCTTGCCCGTCTTGCGGATCAGTCCTCTGCGCGTTTTGCGTCCAAGGCCTCTGCGCACCCTGGTCTTCCGTGACAACAGCAGTGTGCGTCTGCGGCCCTTGCTGCCTGAGCGCAGCTTGCCAAGTCTCTTTCTCTTCATCTGTCTACTCCTCCTGTACTTCATCTACTTCTTGCAGCAGTACCCTCTGAGCAATCCTTGCTCAGCCATGGCGCAGCAGGAATTCCCTGTTTGGGCTCATGCAGTGAAATGCCGGATATCATCCGGCACATTGAACTCTGGTACCCGCTCAGAATCCTGATATTGTCGCTCAGCTTGCGGGCTGTCAGCTCCGATTGCCCCGTAACTTCGGCAATGCTCTCGAGGATGGCTGCGAGCGCGGCTTGACTGCGGGCGATCGAGCGGATCATCTCCAGCTTAACGGCATGTTCGGAGAGAAGCCCGCCGCTCATTTGCTATCGTCTCCGAAGCTGAATCCATCCCCGCCGTCTCCGCCGAAATCACCGCCGCCCTCATCTTCACCGCTGCCCAGTACTGCTTTCAGATTACTGTACAGCCCGTTCTCCAGCTTCGTCAGCCCCTCCACCATCTCTACGATCACTTCGTGGATGGAGAGTGACTCCTTCAGCTGGTCTTCATGGGAGTCGAATGCTCTAGCGTGGATATGATGATGGGTCCACTGCTTCACTTTTTCCGCTTCCACCGCTTTGGCTTCGAGAATCATCGCGATGTTCCACTGGATTACAGCGGTCGACTCCAGCATTTGCAGATAAGCCTTTTCTCTGCTCATCTTCCGCCTCCTTGCGCAGGTTACGCGTTACTCTTCTTCCTGACCGTTTAGTTCCTTGATCACTCTGCCTACTCCCTCTGCCATCGCTTCTTCAAGATCGGCAAGTGCATTCAAGTAAGCAATAATGTTCTTGTTAACCTGACCTGAGCTTTCTACCAGCCCACTGAATCCGCCGAAATCAGGGTCCGCATCCGGCAGATCGTGAACTATTTGCGACATACGGACGGCTACGTGGCGTTCGGCGTCGAGAATCCGAGCCATCTGTTCGTGCGTATGGGCCATGTGCTGCAGGACTTTTGTAATTTTACTCTGCACCTTCATGTCTCCTTTGCTCAAACGCCCTGCTACAGCATATGCGGCATCAGCCGTGACGGTGCCGGAGAAGCACCGCAAGTTATGGAGGTCCGCGTGTCATAAGACAGCTAAGCGCTGCGGCTGCAAGTGCTGCGGCTGCTAAGTGGAAAAACGTCACTTAATTTATTCGAATGACCGGGAATCAGAGCAACAAGTGGAAAAAGAACAACTATTTTCATATTGGCTGGGCAAAAAAGTGCATTAGTGAAGAATTAAATGCCTTTTTTCCACTTAGTGTGGATACAAAAGACAAAACGGGATTATTAAGTGGAGAAAATCCAACTGCTTCCGGCGAGAAGGACTGAAGGGGCAGTGGCGGAGGATTCGAGGGGACTGGCGGGGAAATCGAGGGGCAGTGGCGGGGGGACTCGAGGGGCAGTGGCGGGGAAATCGAGGGGACTGGTGGGGAACTCGAGGGGCATGGAGGGGGATTCGAGGAGCATGGTGGAGGATTCGAGGGGCAGTGGCGCGGAACTCGTGAGGCATGGAGAGGAACTAGAGCGGATAATGCCAGGGCTTACGGGAAGGTTACCGGCTGGAGGATATTGACAAGCAGCTCAACAGCAGACTATGCTTGGCTGAAATCGGAGCTATATTATAGTTGTCCGGATCTATGTATCCGGAGTGGAAGTGGAGGTAATCTATGAAACTTACAGACAACCGTCTGAATCTGCGGCCCCTGACTGCAGCCGAGCTGGAACTGGCCTTGGACAATTACGCGGAGCTGGAGCAGTCGCTGGGCTTGAACGTAACCGCAGCCCCAACCCTGCTGGATGACGAAGAGATGCGCTATGCCATGCGGGTGAGGCACGCCAAGGTTCTCCGGGATGAGCAGAACTATCCGTGGCTGACCAACTGGGCCATTATTCATCTGGAGGAGCAGCGGATTATCGGCTTCCTGATCCTCAAGGGCGGGCCGAATGAGCAAGGCGAGGTCATTCTTGGTTATGTCATTGATGAGAAGTACTGGGGGCATGGCTACGCTACAGAAGCGTTGCGGCAAATCACGGCCTGGATATTCAAACACCCGGATGCACGCTGGGTCATCGCGGATACCGAGAAGGATAATACTGCCTCGCACTGCGTGCTGCAGCATCTGGATGCAGAGCTGTACCGGGAGACCGAAGACCTGCTCTGGTGGAGAATCGCCCGGCCCGCCATTAGCTTCGATGATGATACAGGTATTTTGCGGGGAACCCAACACATATAAATACTTATCTATTAAAAAAGCTGCCCCTCAGGGCAGCGTATCTCTCAGCTTTTCTCCGGCTTCGCGCAAGGACTGGAACGTTCCCGCGTCACTCCACCAGCCCTTGAGCACATTATAACTAAGCTTGCGCTCTGCGGCATAAATATTGTTCACGTCGGTAATTTCCAGCTCCCCTCTCTTGGAAGGGGATACGCGGCGGATAATATCGAATACCGCTTCGTCGTACATATAAATACCTGTAACACAGAATTTAGTCTTCGGATGCTCCGGCTTCTCTTCAATATAAGCAATCAGGGAAGAATCCCCGCTGTCAAACACCGGTACCCCGTATCTCCGCGCATCATCGACCGGTTTCAATAACACCTTCGCCGTTCCCTGCGGCTGCTTCAGATAACTCTCCACATAAGGCTTCAGATCATCCATAAAAAGATTGTCACCAAGCAGCACAACAAACCGTTCCCCCGGCAAAATAAATCCTTCTGCCAGCTCGAGCGCTTCCGCGATGCCTCCTGCAGCTTCCTGGATTTTGTAAGTCAGGGATACGCCGAATTCCGCGCCGCTGCCCAGAAAGTCGGTGTACTGTCCTGCGGACTGTTTGCTGATGACCAGGAGAATATCGGTTATACCCCCCCGGCGCAGCCGGTCAATGCCGTAACACACCATAGGATATTTGCCGACCGGAAGCAAATGTTTGTTCATAAGCCGGGTCAACGGGTAAAGCCTTGTTCCTGTTCCGCCCGCCAGTATGACTCCTTTCACTTACTTTCCTCCTCTTTATCTATGTCTTTAGCCTTTGGCCTGGCCCCTCAGATGAATTGTGCGGGATCTACATGCCATTTCTCCATAAATAATCTTCGGTTACGCTCCACCAGCTCCTGAAGTGAGGAAGAGTAGACTTCCCTGAAGCTGGCGCTGCCTTCATGATGCACCAGACAATCTCCCGCGATCAGCAGCCGGTACCCCTTCAGTCTGGCGCGGTAGCAGTAATCATCATCCTCGTAATGGCCCGGTGAAAAGCGTTCATCCAGCAGGCCGATGGTATCCATGAGCTCTCTTTTGAATAATAAGCACAGCCCTACAAGCCTTCTGGCCTCCAGCCGTTTCGCCGCATCCGGAGCATTCGCCAAACGGGCTTCAGCATGATAACCCGGAATATCCGTATACCCCGTCTCCACCTGCTGCCGTCCGCTGGCATAATTGGTCACCGGACCCACCATTCCGATATCCGGGGCGCTGTACAAAGCGCTCTTCAGATTCGCCAGCCAGCCCTGCGACACAATAACATCATTGTTCAGCAGCAAAAGCTCATCTCCCGCAGCCAGCTGCAGCCCCAGATTGCAGGCCAGCGGAAAACCGCGGTTCTCCGGAAGGGAAACAAAGGTCAGCTTATTCGCGCGGCAGTAAGCATCCGTTTCGTCACTTGAAGCATTGTCGACCACAATAATTTCATAGGGTGAATCCGTATACGCCCTGATTGATTCAACACAGGAACGCAGCAGGCCGAGCCTGTTATACGTTGGAATAATAATGCTGGTCAGTGTCATAGGGCATTCCTCCACGCCGCCATCTGCCGGCGCTGCTCCTGCAGATGGCTCTCGGACAGCCGTCCGCTTGCCTGCTGCTCTCCAAGAACCTGGGCCAGCGCCTCGGCATGATCACCGGCGATCAGCTGTTCCATCGCATTTCCGGCCCCTGTGTTGCTCTGGCGCAGCCGGTTATGCTTGATCACATTCACCGTGCCTGCCTTCTCCACCCGCAGCTGCCGAATAATCGAGAGCGCATGCGCTTTCGGAGGCACCATAAGCTCACGGTAGCCGATCCGCTCCAGCGCCTTCCTTGACAAGGCATGGGGAACAGCTGTCATCGAGCTGACGCCCAGATCACTCCGCCCCAGTAGGGCATTCAGATACATTTTGCAGCGGGTGACCGCATCACTGAGGGCAAAGGGGGGCAGCAGATGATCAAGATCATTCAAGGCTACATCAACACCGCCATCCACCGCCTCCGCAAAAAGAGACATTTGCCGGGCGGGAATCACCATATCCCCGTCCAGGAACAGCAGAATATCCCCCCGGCTGAGCTTGGCGCCAAGCGACCGTCCCACATCATGTCCGGCAGATTCCGGAATATGCACAATTGTCGCCTGTGGGCATAGCCGGGTACGCTGGAAGCTGCGGTCGCTGCAGCCGTTAAGCACGACAATAATCTCCAGCGGCTTGAGCCGGGTTACCTGATCAAGCAACTTCAACAAGGTCTGCTCCTCATTCCTGGCCGAGATAACCACGGACAATGAACCGTGCAGAGCCGGCAGCTGCCGTCCTGCTCCGCTGCCGGCAGCATTGCCGGCGGCAGAAGCCCCCGCTGCCGTGCGGCGGGAACCCGCTTTGCCTGCCGCCTGCCGCCGGACAGCTGCAGCTTTGGCGGCGCTGCTCCGGCGGGGCGCAGCAGCGGCTGGTTTGGCCGCCTTGCTCCGGGAGGCGGCGCTGCCCGGCCGGGTACGCCGGGCAGAGGCCCTGCTCCTGCCCGATGCTTTTGCACGGGAAGATACGTGAACCTCCTGCCGGTGTCCGGGTGAAGGCTCCGGTGCTGCTGTCATCTCACCATCCCCCTTCGCCGGTTGCCGTCAATGAAGCCTGCTCTTTCGCCTCTGCGCTGAAGGACCAGACCTGCCGCATCCAGATGATCCGTGAGAATAACCTCACGCAAGGGATCTGTTCCCGCCTGCTTGGGCCGTACGGCATTCAGCCTGCCGACCGGCACCTTATGCACGGCCTTCACCTGCAGGCCCTCAAGCACCGCCTGCGCGTGTGCCAGAGGCGGCCGTGATAACAGGCCGCTCCCCAGAGAGGCAAGAGCTCTGCGGCTGAGTGCATGAGGCACCGCCGTCAGCGAACAGCCCTTCAGATCCGGACGGCCAAGCATAATGTTGAGCACATGCTTGGAGAGCACCACCGGATGCGGGAATTCCTGACGGACCGGACCGGAGTAATCATTCAGAGCCACATCTGTTCCATGACTGACCGCGGCCACAAAGGGACGCAGCTGTGAAGCGTTAAGCACAAAATCCCCGTCAATAAAGAGCAGGACCTCTCCCTTGGCCGCCTCTGCTCCAACACTGCGGCCCACATCATGACCGAGCGGCTGCTCGAAGTGAATGACATGTGCTCCCAGTGACAATGCAATCTTTGCCGTATTGTCGGCAGAACCGTTAACCACAACAATAACCTCACAGCGGGGATGGACTTCCCTGGCTCTGGCAATCACCCTGCCAATCGTTCCGGCTTCATTCATAGCCGGAATGATCACCGACACATAGGGAGCGGGGTGGTTGGCCGCAGGGAGCGGCACGGCAGGGCGCGCCGGCCGGGAAATCCGCCGTTTGGGTTGCAAAGCCCGCCGCCCCGTGCGGCGGGCAGATGTACGTATGTGCTTCAAGCTCATCCACCTTCCTTGCAGGGCATGGTCTCCGGGCTGAGGGTTACATCACAGTCTATGTAATCCGCTGTCCCGGGTAACGGCAAGTGTCTCCCTCCGAGCAGAAATTTGGACAAATGCCCTTCCGCTGCCGCAGTCCCGGTGAACCCGGATTTCGCTGTACTTATCAACATAAAGAGCGCAGCCGGCGGCTGCGCTCTTTGTGGTTCATCTTCCTGCTCTAATCAAACACCCGATGATCTGCAGCCGGCTTCACCAGAGGCGAACCGAGGGCGATCCAGGACAGCACTCCATAGAAGTGGGGAGTTTCGCGCAGGCGCACTACTTCAATCGTCGCGTCCCCGCCCGATCTGTTCTTCAGCGAAGCATGGAAATATGGCTGGTTGGTCATGGCGACCAGCACATAGCCGGTATGGCCGAAGCTCTCATCAAAAGATACAGTTACCTCAACACTCTGCGCGTCTCCATTAAACATGAAGGCTGTCATGCCGAACTGCTGCAGAACCTCCCGGTTCCCGGCACTCTGTACAGGACTGAACGACAGATGCTCGGGATTAACCGTTCCGGGCGCCAGATGGTCTCCGGTCACTGCACCTTGAGCAATATGATAGCTCTGCACGCTGTCTTCTTCCAGATGGCGGGATTGAATGGCAAATGAAGTGATTTTGGAAGCATCCACTGCTTCGTCCTGAAGCTCTGCACTCCCTACCGAACCTTCGGTCAGATGTTTGGTTCCGATGCTGCCAAGAGCAAGCTTCTCGCCGGTAATGCTGCCGTCCGTCAGCTGCCCTGCACCGCGCGTTTCCTCTGTGAGCTGCTCAAGCTTTTTCACAATGCCGCTGCTCAAATGACGCTCTTCCAGTGCGCCATCTGCCAGATGCGTGCCTTGGATGCTCTGCCCTTGCAGATGCTGGGCACCTACTGCACCTTCCGCCAGCTTGCTGCCGGTGATGCTGCCGTCTGCCAGCAACTCGGAGGTCAGCGTATCCTCGGCCAGATGGTCCAGACTGATGCTGCCGGAGCGGATATGGCGGCCGTCTACCGCGCCCGGGGCCAGATGGCCCCCGAATACGCTGCCCGGAGCCAGATGATAGGAACCTACTGCGCCTGCCGCCAGCTTGCTGCCGGTGATGCTGCCGTCTGCTATCTGCCCTGCATTGCGTGTCTCCGCTGCGAGATGGTCCAGCTTCTTCATAAGGCCGCTGCCCAAATGACGCTCTTCCAGTGCGCCGTCTGTCAGATGTCCGCTCCGGATGCTCTGCTCCTGCAGATGCTGGGCACTTACTGCGCCTGCCGCCAGCTTGCTGCCGGTGATGCTGCCGTCTGCTATCTGCCCTGCATTGCGCGTTTCCGCTGCGAGATGGTCCAGCTTCTTCACAAGGCCGCTGCCCAAATGACGCTCTTCCAGCGCACCGTCTGTCAGATGTCCGCTCTGGATGCTCTGCTCCTGCAGATGCTGAGCACCCACTGCACCTTCCGCCAGCTTGCTTCCGGTGATGCTGCCGTCTGCTATCTGCCCTGCATTGCGCGTTTCCGCTGCGAGAAGCTCCAGCTTCGTCACAATACCGCTGCTCAAATGACGCTCTTCCAATGCGCCGTCTGCCAGATGCTCTCCTTGGATGCTCTGCTCCTGCAGATGCTGAGCACCCACTGCACCTTCCGCCAGCTTGCTTCCGGTGATGCTGCCGTCTGCCAGCAGCTCTGAGCTCAGCGTATCTTCAGCCAGATGCTCACGCTTGATGCTGCCCGCGCGCAGATGGCAGCTGTCCACTGCTTCCGGTGCCAGGTGACCGCCATAGACGCTGCCGGAAGCCAGATGAACAGAGCCCACTGCGCCTGCCGCCAGCTTGCTTCCTCTGATACTGCCGTCCGGCAGCAGCTCAGAGCTGCGGACTTCCTGCGCCAGATGTTCCAGCTGGATGCTGCCGGAGGTCAAATGCTGCCCCCCCAGCGACCCTTCCGCGACATGCTCTCCGTGGACGCTCTGCGGCTTCAGATGTTGAGGCCCCACTGCCTCTGCCGCCAGCTTGCTGCTTCCAATACTGCCGTCAGGCAACAGCTCAGCACTTCGCACTTCGTCTGCCAGATGCTCCAGCTTAATGATACCCGAACTTAAATGCCGCTCCTCAAGCGATTCATCCGCAAGATGCTCGCCGTGGATGCTCTCCAGCTGCAGATGCTGTGAATGTACAGCTCCTGTGGCCAGCTTGCTTTCGTCAATACTGCCATCCGGCAGCAGCTCGGCGCTCAGCGTCTCGGAGGCCAGATGTGCGAGCTGGATGCTGCCGGTGCGGATATGGCGGCTGTCCACTGCATCTGGAGCCAGATGACCGCCATAGATGCTGCCCGCAGCCAGATGGAAGGAGCCCACCGCACCTGCCGCCAGCTTGCTTCCGCCAATACTGCCGTCCGGCAGCAGCTCCGCACTCCGGGTTTCATCTGCCAGATGCTCAAGCTTGATCAGGCCGGAATGCAAATGCCGTTCCTGCAGTATACCGTCAACCAGATGCTCGCCATAGATGCTCTCCTGCTGCAGATTCAGCGAGCTTACCGCACCTGCGGCCAGCTTCTCGCTGCTAATGCTGCCATCCGGCAGCAGATCTGAGGTCAGTGTATCCTGGGACAGATGTGCCAGCTGGATGCTGCCGGGCCGGATATGACGGCTGTCTACGGCACCCGCAGCCAGATGGCCGCTGTAGACGCTGCCTGCCGCCAGATGAAAAGCGCCTACAGCGCCTGCTCCCAGCTTGCTGCCTACGATGCTGCCATCCGGCAGGAGATCTGCACTGCGCGCTTCTTTCGCCAGATGCGCCAGCGTGATCTCGCCTGCACGGATGTGCTGCCCTTCTACGGCTTCCGGCGTCAAATGGATAGTCTGCACACTGTCCGGGGCCAGATGGACAGATTCCACAGCCCCCGGGGCCAGCTTCTCCCCGCTGATGCTGCCGTCCGGCAGAAGCTCCCCGCTGCGGACTTCTGCCGCCAGATGAGCCAGGCTGATGCTGCCGCCAGCTATATGCTGTCCTTCTACCGAGGATTCAGCCAAGTGGCTGCCAGCTACAATTCCGGCTGCGAGATGGCGGGAGGCTACAGCACCCTCCGCCAGCTTGGCGGCACCGATGCTGCCATCCTGAATCTGGATAGAGGATACAGAGCTAGGAATGATATGTCCGTTACCGATCGACATCGGACGGATATGCGCTCCGCCCACACTTCCCGGCGCGAGATGTCTGCCCTGCACCGATGTATCGCTGATGGAATCCGGTCCAACGGCACCTGCTGCTAAATGTTCGCTCTGCACGGCTAAAGCTGCCAGCTTTGAAGCACTCACACTGCCGTCAGCCAGCTTGATCGAGGTAACCGATAAATCGCCAAGTTTGTCTGTTGAGACACTCTCCGGCGATAATTTCAATGAAGTTACAGCATGGTCGGCCAAATGATGCGGCTGTACAATACTGGCAGCGAGGTGCGCCTCCTTCACTGCTCCGGAAGCCAGCTTATCTCCCGATACCGAACCGGACTGCAGGGCGGATGAAGTTACACTATTTTCCCCGAGATGCCTGCGCTCTACAGCTCCCGGAGCCAGATGTTCAGCGTCAACCGCTTCCTCCTGCAGCACGCGGCTGCTGATGCTGCCATCGGCCAGGTGCTTCTCTTCAACGGCACAGACTGCGATATGTTCTCCACTTACCGCTTCCCTGGCGAGGGCATTTCCGCCAACCGCACCGGTGGCCAGCTTGGCGGAAATGACACTCCCGTCCGCCAGCTTGGTTGAGCTGACACTCTGGGGACTAAGATGTTCTCCCGTAACAGAGTCATACGCCAGCTGCTCTTCCGTAACGGCCCCGGGAGCCAAATGCCCGGCAAGAACGGCATGCTGCTGGAGCTGCGCAGATCCGACAGATTCTATAGCCAGGTGGGAATTGTCTACGGCTTCGCGCTGCAGATGGGCCGAGGTGATGGCCTGCAGGGCAATTTGCGGTCCGCGTACTGCGGATTTGGCGATATGGCGTGTAGTTACCGCTTCATCAGCCAGCTTATGCGGCAGGATGCTCTGGTCCGCGATCTTGGAGGAAGTCACCGCCTGCTCAATCAGCTGTGTTGTACCCACTGCACCCTCTGCCAGCTTCACGAATGAAATACTGCGGTCCGCCAGATGCCGGCTGCCAATTTCCCCGTCAGCGATATGCTCCGCATTTACGCTCTCCGGGCTTAAGTGCTGGCTGCGGACAGCCTTCTCCTTGATCTGCCGTGATCCGACTGCTGCGTCCGCGAGATGCCCGCCGTCAATGATGCCCGCCTGAAGCTGCTCCTTCCCGATCAGCCGGGTAGCCAGCTGCTCCCGTCCAATTGCGCCAGGAGCCAGATGCTTCGATGTAATGACGCCCTCACCTACGTGGCGGCCTTCAATCACCGCGTCGCCCAGCTTGACGCCGCTGATCTCTCCATCGGCAATTTTATCACCGGATATCGATTCATCTGCCAATTTCGAGCGGTCAATGCTGCCGTTGCCGATGTGGCGGCTGACAATACTGCTGCTGAGAATTTTCTCGCCGGTAACCGCACCGTCATCCAGCAGCTCCGCCGTGATGATGAACTCACTGAGATGCCGGCTGCTGATGGCTCCGTCGGCAATCTGCCCTCCGCCAATAATCCGGTCCGCCAGCTTCTCCGGACCGATGCTGCCATTCTTCAGCTTTTCTCCGCCAATGGAATGATCCAGCAGCTTCCCTCCGCTGATACTGCCTTCCGCCAGATGCTCGCCGGCAATGGATTCCGGAGCAATCTTAGAGGAAGTAATCGCCTTGTCCGCGATGTTGATGTTCTGCACGGCATAGTCCTGCAGCCATGGCGTACCAATGATGCCGAACTTCAGCTTGGACCCGTCAATCGTGCGCGGAGCAATCTTGGCACCGGTGACTGCCGCATCGGACAGATCATCGGTATAGACGGGCTGCAGGCGCTCTTTTTCCACAGTTACAATGACAGCCGGCTCTACCAGAGATTCAACATCCTCATGCTGCTCCTGGTCCTCTTCCACTACCGTTTCCTGAATAGCCTCTGGTTCAAGCAAAGTCTGCCGGACCGCCTCCGGCGCCTCCAGGATTTCCACCCCGCTGACCTGCAGCGTCCGGTCCACAGTATCCACCGCTTCTACGGCGGCAGATTCTTTCACTTCTTGTATTTTGGGACTGCTTTTCAACATGCTAAGTTCAGTCTTATTGGGATCATCTACATAATAGAGCGGCTTTTTTGAACTGCGATGCTGATTTCTTTTGGAACTCTTCACAAGCAGTCTCCTCCTTCCATCTGTTGTTTCTCCTAGGCATCATATGCAGTAGTATGGGCTGATGACACCATTCCTCCGGCTAAGCTTTGTTAAGAAAAGGGTGTAGTGTTCAAAAGAATTTCATTCCCGCCTCTCAAAAAAGGGCATCTGCCGCCGCGCATCCGTCCAACCCTGACGGGCACGTACACACATACAATGACAGGAGACGAAAAATCAGCCGGGAAGCTACTTCAAGATAACGGGAGGAACGAACATGGGGCAAAAGCTCGTTGGGATACTGCTAAATGCCGCTGTGCACGGGGGCGTTCCCCGGTTAAAAACCGGACAGGAATCTCTGGCCAACTACGAGGAGGCCGCCGCCGCATACGGATTAACCCCTTGCTTTCTGAAGCTGTCCGGCATCGATACGCAGACCGGCTTCAGCAGGGCATATATAAAGGGTCCGCACGGCTACCGGAGTCAAGTCATCCCGACGCCGGAGGTCATCCATAACCGGGCGATCTATGACCCGGGCAGCAGTGGCGTCCAGCGGCTGCTCCGGCAGGGTATTCAGGTATACAATACATGCAACCGCTACGGCAAGGATCAGATTCACGGCCTGCTGGAGCAAAACCAGGAACTGCAGACGGTTCTGCCAGTCACATCCGCCGGAATGTCCGGCCTGAAGGAAATGATGGAGAGATATCCGGATCTCATTCTCAAGCCTTGCCGGGGAAGTGTAGGCAACGGGGTTATGCGTCTTACAAGGATCAGCGGGGCCGGGCGTTGGAAATGGAGCTACTCTCCTAACGGCTCAAGACGCTGGTACAGTGTGCCGGTGAATCAGGGCGCCATCCCCCGGGCACTCCGCGCCAGACTATCTTCGGTACCGTACCTGGTACAGGAGCGGATACCACTGGCTGAGATAAACGGCCGCCCCTTTGATCTGCGCATTACTGTACAGCGCGGCTGGGGCGGAGACTGGCAGGTGACCGGCATGTTCGCCAAGCTGGCGGCACCGGGCGGCTTCGTGTCCAACATCGCCAGGGGAGGCGAAGCACTGAGTTCGTCCTTCGCTCTGGAGAAGGCTTTCCCCGGCGAAGCAGCCGCGCGGATCCGCATGTCAGTCCTCTCCCTCAGTCTCGCCATTGCCCGTGAGCTGGAGCAGAGCCTCCCGGGCCTTGCCGATATCGGTCTGGACATCGGCGTTACGGGGAGCGGACGCTTATATTTCATCGAATGCAACGGGCGCGACCAGCGTTACGGCTTCAAGAAAGCCGGGCTCGGCCTCATCTGGAAAGAAAGCTACCGCCGCCCAATGGGCTATGCCAGATATCTGTATGAAGAGGCTGCACGGCATAACTCTTATTGATTTGTCTTCTATTCTATGTCAATATAATGCAGAGCGGGTGAGGTCCTTGGCTACCGGGACCTTGCTGCTGCATGATGGAAGGGAGATGGGCATGGTTAAACAATTGCTGCGGCTGATGACCGAGCTATCCTCACACAGATGGCTTTCCCGGGTAATGGGCGCTTTTTCCCATAGCAGACTCAGCCGCTTTATGATTCCGGTATTTATTCGTTCCTATCATATTCCTGCCGCCGAGGCGGAGAAGACTGCCGGAGAATACCGTACACTTAATGAATTCTTCAGCAGACGCCTGAAGCCGGGAATGCGGCCGGTGGCAAGCGGTGAACAGGCTGTGGCAAGTCCTGTGGATGCCATGATTACGGCAATGGGCGACATTAACTGCGGAACAATAATGAATGTGAAGGGTCAGGATTATACGCTGGAGGATTTGCTTAATCATTCACCACACCTCGAATTGTATAAAAAAGGCTATTATTTCGTCCTCTACCTGAGCCCCACCGATTATCACCGGATTCATTCCCCGTTAACCGGACAGCTGCGGGAGAGCGATTATATCCGCGGGCGGGCTTATCCCGTGAATGATTTCGGCATGCGGCATATGAAGAGTGTCCTGAGCCGCAACGAACGGCTGATTACTTATATAGCCGGCAGCTATGGCGAAACCGCCGTGGTCAAGGTAGGCGCAATGAATGTGAGCAGTATCCGCTACACGGATGAATCCGCTACTGAATGGCAAATAGGCGACGATCTGGCCTATTTCGAGTTCGGCTCTACCGTAGTTCTTCTGCTGGAGAGCGGCACCTTCACCCCGCGCCACGGGCTTACCGTAGACACGAAGGTGAAGATGGGCGAGCTGCTGGGTGAGATGCAGCGGGCAACTTAGCCGCCGGGCAGAGTCCGGCTTGAATGAAACAACTCAAGATGAATTTATGGAAGGTTTCCAGACAGACAAAGCCCCGCACAAGGATACGTGAGTGTATCTTGTGCGGGGCTTTATTTTGGGTTGAAGAAACCCTTCGCAATATCCGGACCGGATGACTCCTGCGTTTACCGTATATTTACCGTATAAAGGTGTTCCTTACCCGCTTCGCTCTCTGAGCATCAGTATACCCGGCTTACAATCGGCTCAACTGCGCTATCTTTGGTGCATTGTACTCGGTTTTTCGCATACAATCGGCGCGTCTGCCCTAACGCTGGTGCATTGCTCCACAGCCCCCTAATGAAGTTGGAGTCCTCCCCCATAAAAATGTAGACTGAATACAGGAGGAGGATGAACACAATGGGAAACTTAACAGGAACAAGAGAGAAGGCAGCGCAAGAGGTGTTGTCTGGCATTAAGGCAGCGGTGGTTGCCCGAAAATATGGGGTGACCCCAGCGACGGTGAATCAGTGGGTGAGAGATTACCGAGAGGCCCATGGGGAACAAGATCATCCGTATCCCCAGGAGCAGGTGGAGGAACTGAAGCGCCTCCTGGAAGTGGAGCAGAAATACGAGAAGGCCGTCAAGATACTCGGCGAAAAGGAGTTAGAGATTGAGATTCTGCGTGAACTGCTAAAAAAGCCAACCCCTGCTTATCCGAAAAAATCGAGGTAGCCGACATGTTCATTAAGCAGGGGAATACAGCAGCTTTGGTACTGCGTCTCATGGGGCTAGCAGAGTCCACGTACTACGACCGTAAGAAACGCAGGTCACTGTCCCCAAAGGCCGTTCAAGGGGGGCGTGGAAGACCCCAGCCAGGCTACTCCTTTAACGAGTCTGGGGAAAAGATTAGTGACGAGGAGATCCAGGAATGGCTGCTGGAATTAATCGCTGGAGAAGAGCACGTGTACGGGTACAAACTCCTGGCCAAGTGCTTGTGGAACCAGCACCGGTTGAAGCTCAATCACAAGAAAAGCTACCGGCTGTGTCAGGCGCTGGATATCCTGCAGCCCCAGCGTCAGAAGCGCTTTAAGCATCCCCGGAAGCTGCCGGAGAACCGAGTCATTACAGGAGCGGGCCAGCTCTGGCAGATGGACATTAAATACGGGTATGTGGAGGGACGTGACCGGCATTTCTTTGTCCTGAGCATTATCGATGTGTTTACCCGCGTCATCGTCGGCTACCACCGGGGATCGTCGTGTGAGGCCAAGCACGCCTGCCAGACGCTGGCGCGCGCCATGGAGCATCACTGCGCCCCTGACAGCGCACGCCCTGTGATCCGCACCGACAACGGCCCACAGTTCGTCAGCCACCTGTTTGGCGACATGTGTGAAAGCTGGGAAATGACCCATGAACGTATTCCGCCTCGAACGCCGGATTTAAATGCTTTTATTGAATCATTCCACAGTAATATCGATCGGGATTTGTTCCGCAAAGAGGCATTCGAAACGTTCGAAGAGGCCTATGAAGCGGTGGACCGGTACATGGACTTTTACAACAATCGCAGAATGCATACGAGCCTTCGTAACCTGCCGCCAGCTACCTTTGCAGAGTGGGTGCTGACCCTAGAAGACCGCTCCCGCTTCTTCTGGCCGAGAGAAAAAGCGAAATAAAGAGCATATCTACAACAAGTACTGATTTTATACGGAGGACTCCGGGATAAGGGGGTCGCACCGATTGTACTCGGTTTTTCGCATACAATCCCTCGCCTAGCCCATTTCCAGCTTAATCAAAGGGATTTATCCCTCTCATTCCCTCGTCCAGCCCATTTCCAGCTTAATCAAAGGGATTTATCCCTCTCATTCCCTCGTCCAGCCCACTTCCAGCTTAATCAAAGGGATTTATCCCTCTAGTTCCCTCGTCCAGCCCACTTCCAGCTTAATCAAAGGGATTTATCCCTCTAATTCCCTCATCTAGCCCACTTCCAGCGTAATCAAAGGGATTTATCCCTCTAATTCCCTCGTCCAGCCCACTTCCAGCGTAATCAAAGGGATTTATCCCTCTAATTCCCCGGATCACTCCGTAATCTTACTCTGATTAGCCACCTCGCGCGCTTTCTCCTGTACCTCTTCCGGCTCGCCGAGATAGAAACGGCTGATTGGCTTCACATCATCATCCAGCTTGTAGACCAGCGGGACGCCGGTTGGAATATTGAGATCCAGCAGCGCCGTCTCATCAATATCCTCCATGTATTTGATCAGGGCCCGCAGCGTATTGCCATGCGCCGAGATCAGGACGCGTTCCTTCTTGCGGATCAGCGGCACAATCCGGTTGCCCCAGAAATCGCCGACCCGGTGCACGGTATCCTCCAGGCTCTCTCCGCGCGGAATATCACCGGGACGCACTTCCTTGTAGCGGATATCATTTCTGGCATAACGCGGATCATCCGGCTCCAGCATCGGAGGCCGGACCGAGAGGCTGCGCCGCCAGATATGGAGCTGTTCCTCTCCGTATTTCAGTGCGGTTTCACTTTTGCTGAGGCCCTGCAGCGCTCCGTAATGGCGCTCATTCAGCTTCCACGATTTCTGCACGGGAATCCACAGCAGGTCCATCTCATCCAGCACATAGTTTAATGTCTTAATTGAACGCTTCAGCACCGAGGCGAAGGCAAGATCGAACGTGTATCCCGCATCCTTCAGCAGCTTGCCTGCTTTCTTCGCCTCTTCCACACCCTTCTCCGTCAGATCGGGATCACTCCAGCCCGTAAACAGGTTCTGCCGGTTGTATTCACTCTCTCCATGCCGTATCAGTACTATTTCGTACATAAGTTCTCTCCTTCTCCCGTGTGTTTATTCAGCTGCTCTTAGCGGCAGCTTCTCAGTTCTTATGCGGTTCATCCTTATATTCTGTCACAGACAGATGCTCTCTTCAACTTTACGTCCCCGGCTTCCCTGCAGCCACTGTAATAGAAGAAACGGCCCCGCCTTGAATGGGCGCGCCGTTCCGTCAGAGGTCTATATTATCTATTCCCCAAAAAGCCCTGCCGGTAATCCGGCAGGACTGACCTTCTCCCGCCTGGACGAGAAGGGCTTACATACTGTTTCGCTGTGCTCCCGGGTCACCGGGCCATCCAGCCGTATTCGGGAGCGCTGGTTGTCAGCGTATTTCCGACGGACTTTTCCCAGTGTGCTGCTTGAACTGGCGGCTGAAGAAGAAGATGTCACGGTAGCCCAGTGCATCCGCCACCTCAGTCACGTTCATACCGGCGTACAGCAAGAGATGCTGGGCCCGTTCGATCCGGGTGCGGATCACATAGGACTGAACCGAGGAGCCGGTGATCTCTTTGAACTTGATCGAGAAGTAACGCGGCGACAGCCCTGCCCGTGCGGCCAGGTCCTCTACCCGGTGCGCAGCCCCTGGATGCTGGCTGACATAGTTAGCCACCTCGTGGATCACCTCAGCCAGCTGGTTGCTGACATGGCGCTCGACCGGCACGACCTGGTCCTGCCGCAGCAGATGAATCATCAGCTGCTTCAGGATCAGGCGGCCTTCTTCCTCTGCAGCGTAGGTCTGCACCAGGAACAGGCGGACGTAACGGGCCAGCAGATGCTCGAACTCCACGGTCTCCGTCAGTTCGTGATAAGGCGCAGGGATCTCCGTCACCTCTTCAGCGACATCGAAATGAATATATGTAAGCACAAGCGGTTTCTGCGGATTATGTGTAGCACTGGTGTGATCCCCCGGGCGGAACAGGAAGCAGCTTCCCTTCCCCACCTGATAGGGCACCCCGCTGCGCACAACGGTTCCTTCCCCGCTCCAGACATAGAACAAATCATAATTTTGCAGCGGCTTCTCTCTTTTTTGCCACTTCCAGCCCGGTTCACAGACGATCTTCGCCAGGGCCGGGAGGATTACAAAAGAGGATGGCGATGCATGCAGCATATTGGTCCCTCCTAAAGTTTTGTGGGCATGCCTTCCCTGTATTCCTTCGAAATAACGGGCAGTAACACCCGCTTCGAATGCGTAAGCTTACTTTTCATAATACCTTGTCCGGTTCCCTTTTGTACATCTTCCCCTACCCGCAGGACTGTTCCTATCAACAATCTATCTGTTAAAATATAGGAATCATCCTACTATAGATCGGCGGGAAGTATATGGACTACCACTATCTCTTTCACTATTATGATGAATCCACCGGCCCCTTCCGGAATCTGTCTGACCTTTCGCCTCAATCAGCGGAGACGGTGCTGCAGGATATCCGGGAGCAGAGTAAGGGCTTTGCCAGCCAGCGTTCCGCCGATTATCTGCAGATCCGCCGCAGCCTTGAACAGAGGGCGAGAGAGCAATTTATCGCCAAAGGAGGCAAGCCGGTCCGCCGGCATCCGCATTACATGACTTTGGGGCGATGCCCCTGGCTGCAGCAGTGGTATCCACAGGGGATGGAGCTGAATATCCCGGTTGCGGCCTTCAACCCTGAGACGATCAGCTTCACCTACGGCGATTTATTTCCCACCATGCGCTATGCGGACGGCAAACCTTACCGCGGGCAGGTCTACACACTGAAAGAGATCCTTGAGGTGGTCCGCGAATACGGCCTGCCGCAGAAATGGAACGCAGCAGGAGACTCTGGCCCTGAGCGTTACGTCGAAGTCCAGATCTGGGAGGAGCCGCCCGGCTTATTCCAAAAGTATTTGTGAAAACGCGGCATTCCTCAGTGACGGCGGCAATTCACGGTGATATAATGTTAGGCAATGTTAGCGTATATATCCCAGAAGAATACCGGAAGGATGAAACTGATGAATCCACTGGCTGGACAATTGAATGACAGCATCAAGGCAGGCAATGAACATGTGTACGATATGCTCTCTAATCTCGGCAAAGCAATCTATTTCCCCAAAGAGGGAATCCTGAGCCAGTCTGCAGAAGCGACGGCTCATGCCAAGAAGTATAATGCTACCATCGGTATTGCTACCGAGAACGGAATGCCGATGCACCTTGGTGTGATCCAGGATAAACTCTCCGCCTACAGCCCCAAAGACCTGTACGGCTACGCGCCTCCTGCAGGCAAGCCGGAGCTGCGTACGGTATGGCGGGAGAAGATGCTGCGTGAGAATCCGTCGCTTGAAGGCAAATCCTTCAGCAATCCTGTCGTTACGAACGCCCTGACACACGGGCTTAGCATAGTTGCCGACTTGTTCGCAGAACAAGGGGATGCCGTCATCTATCCGGACAAAAACTGGGAGAACTACGAGCTGACCTTCGGCATCCGCCGTCTGACCGAGACCGTTAACTATCCGCTGTTCACCGAAGATATGAGCTTCAACAGCGAAGGACTGCTGGATGCGCTGCTGGCCCAGAAGGACCGCGGCAAAGCCATCGTCCTGCTCAATTTCCCTAATAACCCGACAGGGTATACACCAGGCATTAAAGAAGGCGAAGCCATCGTTGCCGCAATCCTGCGTGCCGCTGAAGAAGGCGTTAATGTCGTAGTAGTCAGCGATGATGCTTATTTCGGACTCTTTTTCGAGGATTCACTGAAGGAATCGCTGTTTGGCAAGCTCGCGAACCTGCATCCCCGTGTCTTGGCAATTAAGATCGACGGAGCTACTAAAGAAGAATTTGTCTGGGGCTTCCGCGTCGGCTTCATTACCTATGCTTCCGAGAACAAAGAGCTGCTGGCTGCCCTGGAGCAAAAAACACTCGGGATTATCCGGGCCACCATCTCCAGCGGAGCGCATCCGTCCCAGACCTTTGTACTGGATGCGCTGAAGGCGCCGGAATTCGCCGCCCAGAAGGAAGAGAAGTTCCAGATCATGAAAGGCCGGGCCAACAAAGTGAAGGCGCTGCTGGACAGCGGCAAATACGGCGATGACGTATGGACTTATTATCCGTTCAACTCCGGGTACTTCATGTGCCTGAAGCTGCTCACCGTGCCGGCTGAAGCCTTACGGCTCCATCTGATCCACAATTACGGGCTGGGCACCATCGCCCTTGGCGAAACAGATCTGCGCATTGCCTTCTCCTGCATCGAAGAGGATCAGCTTGAGGATCTGTTCGATCTGGTCTATGCAGGCATCCGCGATTTGGAGAAAGCCTGATTCCCAGCCTCTGCATACGTAAGTCAGCTCCGGATTTCCGGGGCTGACTTTTTTTGCCCTGCCCTATGGCATTGGCCTATACACGTTCTTCCCTCCGCACATACAATACGATGTACTCAAGTACAACAACTCAAACGCGAAAGGGGAATGAACATGAGCGAAGAAGTTAGAGGCGGATACGGATACGGACACGGTGCATTCACAAGCACAGGCGCAATTCTGGTTCTCTTTATCCTGCTGGTTATCATCAGCCGTTCACTCTTTGTCTAACCGGGAATAAGTCCCTGGAGGGAGCCCAGCGCTCTCTCCGCTCCCCGTGTTGCAGCATTCCCTGTTCCACCCAAGTAGAAACGGCTTTGCCGTCCTTTTAAGGACGGTGTTGTTTCAGCGAGAAATAGAAGGATAAGTTATCGTGTGAAACATATAAATTCTTATATTTTGAAATTAAGAGGAGAACTCCCTCTATATAAAAATGGCCTCACGCTCCGCGTCAGCAGAGTATGAGGCCATTTTTCATGTGCACATTTTTGTTGCTAAAAGAGTCTGTTCTACAAGTCATCCTCATCCGTCCGGGCTTCCTTGCGGGTTGAATAGGCCTTGAACAGATAGGCCAGCAGCGCTCCGCACGCCAATGTTCCCAGAACCGGCAGCGGACGCGCTCCCGCCTGAAGCAGAAGAGGCAGTCCGGTCAGCAGAGCCAGCACCAGATGCGCCCGGAATACAAACTGGATGGTTCCCTTGCTCTTGCTGCCTTCCGGCAGCGGATACACGGTCAGCCAGAACGACTCGCTGTGCAGCTTGCGCAGCGCCGTCAGCTGAATCCCCATCAGGAAGAGGAAGAAGATATAAATGCCGCTGCCGGTGTAGCTGTCCTGATTCATCCAGACCAGGAACAGGTCCAATACGGCAATCCGCAGAACGATTCCGAAGATATCGCCTCTGGCGAAGCTTTTGGTCAGGAGGAAGCGGTAGGCGGAATTCCGCTGCCAGGTTATGCCGCCGCCCCACCGGGACAGGTAGCGCCGGGCATAGACCCGCTGCTCACGTCCGGGGACATCAACGAACCAGCCGAGGACCATAAGCGCCCGGGTCCCCTGATTCTTCTCCATCGTAATCAGGCGTTCCCACGGAACAGAGTGCCGGCCGGGTACGGCCAGCGCTGCCGCGTAGGCTGCGGCCAGAATTACGATGAAGATCAGCGCGCGGACCGGCGGCTGCCATACCCAGGCCGCAACCATCAGGATGCCCACTGCCCAGCGCAGCAGGTTGTAGCCAATGGCAGCCGGCCGGGAGAGCATAGCGGTCTCCCGCCATAACCCGAAGCTGGCGAGAAGCTTCACCAGGATCAGGACCAGCAGCGTGGCCAGCAGCCCCTTATGGGATTCATCCGTGCGTATGTACAGCGGCCATAATGTAATGAGGACAAAAGCCAGCCGCAGGATCTTCCACACATTCCCGCTGACCCAGGAAGGGGCGAAGTACTCCTTCATCCGGTGGCCCTGCGGCAGCAGGAAGATCGTATCCGGAGTCTGCAGATAGGTCCGGAAGCTGCTGTGCACCGCCGCCGGCACCAGCAGGACGAGCATAATCCAGCGGATGGGAATACCTGCCGGGATATCGCGCAGCAGGGAAGTGTACCAGGCGGAGAAGATGATCAGCACCAGCAGGAACACCATTGCTACCCCGCTCTGGATGATATACCCCATATAGGGGATCAGGCTTCCTGTAAACCGGCTGCGCCGCTGCCGGCGCAGCTCCTTCAAATCCATATCATTTCCCTCCCTGAACCAGTTCGTAGAACAGCTGCTCCAAGTTCAAGCCCTGCAGCCCGGCCTTCGCGGTCATCTCGGCGAGCGTTCCCTCCGCGATTACCATTCCGCGGTGCAGCACAATGAACCGGTCGCAGTAATTCTCGATGGTGGAGAGGATATGCGAGCTCAGCAGAATGGACGCCCCGGATTTCTTCAGGTCCAGCATGAAATCCAGCAGTGAGCGGATGCCGAGCGGATCGAGGCCGAGGAACGGCTCGTCAATCACATACAGTGCCGGGCGTGCTACGAACGCACACATAATCATCACCTTCTGCTTCATGCCTTTGGACAGATGGGACGACAGCGTATCCATCTTGTCCTCCATATTAAAGAGTGCGGCCAGCTGGCTGGTGCGCGATTCATAATCGCTGCGCTCCACCCCGTAAGCTCTAGCAGTAAATTCAACATGCTCGCGGACGGTCATCTCCTCATAGAGGAGGGGGGACTCCGGAACGAAGGAAAGCGCGCTGTGGTAGCTCTCGGGATCGCTGCTGCGCGTCTTGCCCTGCACGGTAATCTCACCTTTATGCGGAGACATGAGTCCAAGAATATGCTTCATGGTTGTACTTTTGCCTGCGCCGTTCAAACCGATAAGCCCGACCATTTCACCGGGCTGAACCTGCAGGCCGATATCATGCAGCACCGGCTTGTTCAGGCTGTATCCTCCGCTTAAGCCCGTAATTTGCAATACGGGAGCTGTGTTCATTGGCCGTCACCTCTCGGGGTTTTGTTCTTGAGCCACTTCGGGGCTCCCTTGTTCTTGCGGTTCTTGTCCCGCTCCGCATTGCTGCGTGCCTTGCCTGCGGGTGATGCCGCGCTGCGCGTGCTCGCGGCAATCCCCGGCCGGTGCTGCTCACGCCGCACCGTACCAGCCCCAGCGCCAGCTGCGCCCAGCTGCCCTGCCGGAGCTTCGCCGCCCGTCCCTCCGGCTGTTCCAGCCGCCGAGGTCCGCACCTGCGGCTTGCCGTTGCGCGGCCCAGCTTCGCCGCCGCGCGGGGTAGAGCCTTCGCGGCGGCCTGCACCTGCGCCGCCGCCGCGGAATTCACTGCGCTCGCCCTCCGCCAGCGCCTTGCCAAAGGCCATTTCCCGCTCGTCCAGCTGGATATCCAGCTCGCGGGCGAATTTGCGCATGATGAACGTCTGCTGCTCCGTAACAATCGTTACGGACAATCCGCGTTTGCCCATGCGCCCCGTGCGTCCGGCACGGTGGACATAGTGCTCGGAGTCAAAGGCCGGATCGAAGCTGACGACCAGCGTCAGATTCTCAATGTCCAGGCCTCTGGCCGCCACGTCGCTGGCAACCAGCACCTTGAGCTTGCCGTCACGGAAGCGGCTCAGCACGTTTGCGCGCGTAACCTTGTCGGCATCGCCGTACAGCGCTGCGGCAGGTAGTCCCAGATGATTCAGCTTCGCGGTCACCTCAGCAATATCGTCGGTGGCATTCACGAACACAATCGCCCGCTCGGGCCTGTAGTGGCGGATCACCCGGCGCAGCATATCCACCTTGTTCCGCTCCTCGGATACCACGTAGTGATGCTCAAGACTCTGGGCCGTCATCATCCTGGGATCAATGCCCACCTCTGCGATGTTCTTCATTTCCTTGTTGGCCAAGAGCTTGGTCTCCGGTCCGATGGTCGCGGACAGCATAACCAACTGGCGTGTGCGCAGCGCGCTGCTGACGATCTTCGTCACTTCGCCCGCTCCGCTGAGCTGGAACATCTGGTCCGCCTCATCGAGAATAATCGTCGTCACCTCATGCATCTTCAGCTTGCGCAGCCCGATCAGCTCCCGCACGCGTCCCGGTGTACCTACAACCAGCTGGGGATGCTCGCGCAGCTTGTCAATCTGGCGTTTGATCGCCGCCCCGCCGATCAGCCCCATCGCCCGGATGCCCCGGTGGGCTCCATAGCGCTCTGCTTCGCGGAGAATCTGCATCGCCAGCTCCTGGGTTGGTGCCAGCACCAGCTTCTGCACCGATTTCTGGTCCGGATTGATCCCTTGCAGCAGCGGCAGCAGGTAGGCCAGAGTTTTGCCTGTCCCTGTCTGGGATGCGGCCAGAACATCTCTTCCTTCCAGCAGAAGCGGGATCGTCTGCTCCTGTACAGGGGATGGTTCGGTGATGCCGAATTCAGACAATCGGGCAACGAGGTCTTCCTGAATGCCGATAGCTGCAAAAGAAGCTTTATTCATAATAGTAATTCATCCTTTTCGCTTAAGATAATATGTTCATTATATGCCAAAAAGGCCTCTCCACCAAATGGAAGGCCATAAGTTCCAATCTACGCCATATTTTATATATGTAATTCCATCCTGCATGCAAAAGGGGACAAGCCGTTTGCTTCATAGCTGAGCAATCATTTTCTGTTCATTGCGTTATAGGTCAGCTTATCCGCCAGCCGCGGAAACAAGCCGTATAGACGAATCCCGAAGGCTGCCAGACCGGGCAGATCCACTTCTTCCTTGCCTTTGTCCATCAGCTTCACGATCTTGGCAGACACATGCTGCGGAGTCATCATGATCCGGCTCACGCTTTTCTCATAATTGCCTGAAGGATCGGCGGTCTTGAAGAATTCGGTGGCGATGGGTCCGGGGTTCACGGCCGAGACAATAATTCCGCTCTTGCGGAGCTCCTGGCGGAGCGCATTGGTGAAGCCGAGAACAGCATGTTTCGTAGCCGTATAGGCAACTGCGCGGGCTGTGCCGATTTTGCCGGCCATAGAGGCCACATTCACGATCTGACCGCTGCCGCGCTCCAGCATATGAGGCACTACCGCCTTGGTGCAGCGGACAATCCCCATATAGTTCACGTCCATCATGGCATCGAATTCGCCGGACTCCATCTCCGTAAAAGCCGCAAATTTGCCATAACCGGCATTATTGAGAAGAATGTCGATTCTGCCGTACTGTTCAAGAATCTCCGCGAAGGTACGCTCCACTGCCGCCTCATCGGTCACATCACAGACGAACAGTCCAAAAACGCCCGGTATCCCGGCCGCGGTTTCTTTCAGCTTGTCTTCCGAACGGGCCAGCAGAATGGGAACGGCCCCACGCTGGCTGATCATCTGTGCCGTAAGCGCACCGATACCGCTCGAAGCTCCTGTAATAACAACAACCTTGCCTTGTAATGCCATGGAATGTGTTCAGCTCCCGAATATCCGCCTAAGAGATCATAACCTGAATATCAAGCTCCCCGATGCCTTCCATCATAAGCGGAATACTCAGCGCTCTGCGCGGAAGGATGGACATGCTCTCTGTCTTCATTAACTTCGGCGGTGTAATGTCTACCGAAACCCCTTGATTGGAGAGAATAGTACTGGCATTGCCGCTGATCATGTTGCCAAGCTCCGAAATGGCACTCTGGCCCATCTCGTCCATTTCCGTAATCACATAGCCGCCCATCATGGCCGAAACCATCTTAAGCGCCACGTGCTCGGCGATTCCGAAGATAATATTCCCGCTGAGCTGACCTGTCATTCCCACTTGAATCCATATATGATTATCGATCAGTTCAATGTCCTTAATACCCAGAATACCGGTAGACGGCGAGACTTGTATCACCTGTTCAATTACAATTCGTGCAGACTCTAGAAACGGATTGATTACTTCTGCTTTCATGAAAGTGCTGTCCCCCCTCGACCAGGCTTTAGTCATATACCAAAAGTCCTAAGCAATAATGATTTATTATACTTCATATATCGGCATTATTCATCAAAAATTAATGGTCTTGTCGAATGAATTCACAAGATAGTTTGGACGGCGACATTGCCCTGCCGGGTGTAATCTCCTATAATTTAATCAAATGCCAACACTGAACGTAAGATTTGCGGCGCATTTCCCTCCGGGTGCAGCATTCACTGCGTATTTCCCCCTCATTCCTGGCAGACAATCCGCAGCATGCAGACCCTGGCCCATCAAGCTGTTAACGGCGCAAACGTCCTCTGGAAAGAAGTCACTTTCCCACAACGATACCAATATACGGCGGCACCAATCCGGTAGCCATTAGGGGGCAGTCCATGAATATCAGCCAGCTTGAAACACTGATTACCATTTCCAAAACCATGAGCTTCCGCAAGGCGGGAGAACTACTCAATTTGACCCAGCCGGCGGTTTCAGCACAGATCAAAAGTCTCGAAGAAGAATTCAAAACCCAGCTTGTGGACCGGAATCAGCCTGTAACCCTGACAGACCGGGGCCAGGTATTCCTCACGCATGCGGAGCAGATTGTAGGTATCGTTGAAGAGCTTAAGCAGCGTCTTGCGGATCTCGAAGAGAATCCCCAGGGGCATATTATTCTAGGCACGACCACCTCCATTGCCATTCAGATTCTGCCGCGGATTCTGTCCTATTTCCAGGACCAGTTCCCGCATATCAAAACCTCGATCTCGTCCATGTCCTCTTCACAAATCTATCAGCATGTCGAGAACGGTCTCGTCGATGTCGGCATCGGCTATCTGATCGGCCGCAGTCCCGGAATGACAACTTCCGTCCTATATTATGATACCTTTGAACTGGTCGTCTCGCCCCGCCATCCTCTGGCCCAGGTCAAATCGGCCGGTATTGAGGCGCTTGGCAAAACACCGCTTATCCTGCTGTCCCCGGACACCGTCGGCCGGAGATTCGCCGATGAAGTACTCGCCAAACACGGTATCCAGCCCCAGGTCATCATGGAGCTGACCAGCAGCGAAGAGGTGAAACGGATGGTGGAGCTGGATCTCGGGGCAGCCGTTATTTCCAAACAGTCTGTAACCGCCGAGGTCCGAAGCGGTACGCTCAAAATCGTCCCGATCATCGAGCTTGAGGTCACTCACCCTGTAGGCGTCATCACCAAATCCGGCAAGTATGTCAATTCGGCCATGAGACAGTTTCTGAGCGATCTTAAGGGAATGCCCGAAACCCAGTTCATCGGCTCAGAGTAACTATTAATCAGCAACCTGCAACCTATTCTGCCACCTTGGCCTAAGGAGATGTTACCTCTATGAATTTCGACCTGCATACCCATCATTTCCGCTGCGGTCATGCTGACGGAAGCATCAGGGATTATATTGAAGCCGGGATAACCGCGGGTCTTGATGTGATCGGAATTTCCGATCACACACCCTATTTCGGAAGTCCGTCCGAGCAGGCTTTTCCGCGTATCGCGATGGCCAAATCGGAGCTTGTCCACTACGTGGAGGAAGTACTGGCTCTGCAAAAGGAGTACGAAGGCCGCATTGATGTCCTGCTCGGCATTGAGTCCGACTATTTCCCCGAGCATGCGGAGCTGTACCGGAAGACGCTTGCCGCCTATCCGTTTGACTATGTGATCGGTTCGGTGCACAGCGTGGACGGCAACAGCATCTTTAATAAAAGCCGCTGGAAGGGTCTGGGTCCAAAGCAGAAGCTGGCAGCCAAAGCGGAGTACTACCGGCTGATTGCCGAATCCGCGCGCAGCGGCATGTTCCAGATCCTCGGACACATTGATGCGATGAAGGGCAACTACCCCCAGTTCTCGGAAATCTCCGCTCCCCGGGAGATTGATGAAGCCTTAAGCGCAATCAGCGAATGCGGGCTGGCCATCGAGATCAACACCTCGGGCGGCACCAAGCTGTGCGGCGGCTGGTATCCGTCGGATGAGATCCTGGAGCGGGCGCTGCATTTCGGCGTGGAGGTCAGCTTCGGCTCCGATGCCCATAAGCCTTCCCGGGTGGCTGATCAGCGCAATAACGTCGCCGCGCGGCTTAAGGAGATCGGATTTAAGCACTGGGTCTACTACAAACGGCGCGAGAAAATTACAGTAGGACTATAGCTGTAGGATAACGGAGACGGCTTAATTCTCTGCTGGACAAAATAAATGCACCGCATGCGGTCCGGCTGTTGACGATGCTTGCCATCGTCCGCCGTTACCGCTGCGGTGCATTTTTGCTATGGTTATTCCTTATTCAGATTATCGCAGGTGAAGCCCTGCTGCTTCAGCGTCCGCCCGGCGTCGCCGTACTGCGGATTCAGGGCATAGAAGCGGGCAATTGTACTGCTCCAATCCCTCTCGGTCAGCCCTTGAGCCCTAAGCGATTCGCGATGGGTCTCATTGTACTCTTGGATCAGGGCTTTCTGATCAGGGTCATATGTTTCTTCATGATACACAGCCGCCATAGGCAGGCGCGGCTTCTTCGGCAGCTCTTCGCCCGGATAGCCGATACACAGGCCGGCTACTGGGAATACATATTCAGGCAGCTGCAGCAGCTCAATCACTTCCGCTGTGCGGCGGCGCACGCCGCCGATCGGGATAATCCCCAGTCCCAGCGACTCCGCAGCAGCCACCGCATTCGCTAAAGCGATGCCGACATCGGTTGCACCGACCAGCAGCGCATCCACATCTCCTGCCGCTTCAAACGGCTGGTCTTCCAGCTCTGCCGCCAGCCGGGCCCGGTGAAAGTCCATGCAGAACACCAGGAATACCGGCGCTTCGGCCACATGCTTCTGGTTCCCGCTCAATACCGACAGCTGCCGCTTCCGTTCTTCGCTGCGTACCGCAATGACCGATACCTGCTGGCCGTTCACCCAGGATGGTGCGGCCTGGGCTGCCTCAATTATGGTCTTCAGCTTCTCTGGTTCTACCGCCTGCCCGGTATATTGCCGGAACGAGCGGTGGTTCGTAAGTAGTCTAATCACTTCGTTCAAGAGCTATGTCCTCCTCGCCAAATGCTGTTTCTGTATATCCATCATAGCCTAATGACTCCGGCTACCGCCAGCAGAAAGCGGTGATACCGGAATCCGGCATAGGGCACGCCACAAAAAAATGGACCCGAATCATCGGGTCCCAGCAGCAGTTATATTTTCAAAAGGGGGTCATGTACTTAGTTTAACCGGAGACTGTTAGAGTTTGATAACGGCATTATTTCATTTGTGTAACATTGTGAAGACTTTCATTACATCGCCCGAGCCGTCCGCCATCGGCAGTGTCCGCTCCAGGGTCAGACCGTTCTTGAGCATCACCTGCTCCGATCTGAGGTTGTCCCCGCGGCAGCGTCCCTCCACCTTCAGCAGCTCCAGTTCGCGGAACCCGTAGGCCAGCAGCAGCCCCAGTGCTTCAGTGGCGAAGCCGCGCCCCCACCATGCAGGATTAAGCATATACCCCAGCACCGCCTTGCCCTCATGCCGGTTCCAGTTCTGCAGGGAGACCGACCCGATCAGCTCCCGCTGTCCTTTGAGATAGATGCCTGTATGCAATGCGCAAGGGTCATAACCATGCAGCATCCGGTTCACCAGCTTATCCAGAACGCCCTGCTGGGAGGATGAGCCCTGGCGCAGCTGAATATGCGGCTGCACCTCCGGATGGGAGAGCAGCGCCCGCAGCACTGCACCGTCAGCGGATGCCATACTTTTCAGTTCTACCGCCGCTCCCTGCAGCGCCATACCCATAATCGCTTCATAAGTGCTCATGAACTTCACCCTCTTCTGCTGCTCTCGTTAAGCCGCATCCTCAAGCTCTGCCGTCTTACTCCCGGCGCAGAGTCAGTACAGTAAGCTCCGGCCGGCACATGAAGCGCAGCGGCATCATGGTTTCGCCGAATCCCCTGTTCACATACACCGGCATCGCCTTATTCTCTGTGTAATACAGGCCGTCTATGTATTTCTGCGAGCCGTAAGGCGTGAACGGCGCACCCAGCAGCGGCAGACGGATCTGACCGCCGTGGCTGTGCCCCGAGAGCTGCAGGTGAAACGGATACCCTTCCGCCGTATCGGCGTAATCCGGCTCATGCATCATCAGCACCGTGAACGTGCCGTCCGGGATGCCCTGGATTGCGGCCTCCGGGTCCGGCTTGCCATGCAGCATATCGTCCAGTCCAGCCACCGCCATCACGGCGCCGCCCTGATTGATCAGGTAGGACTGGTTCCGCAGCACCCGGAAGCCGGATTCGTTCAGCAGGCGGGTAAGCAGCTCCGTATTCTTGTAATCATGGTTGCCCAGGATGGCGTACTTGCCCAGCGGAGCTTCAAGCTCTGCCAGTATAGCGACCGAGTCTGTCAAATCCTCGGCGTAGCTGTCCACAATATCCCCGGTGAAGCAGATCAGATCCGGCTTCTCCTCCTTGATGTGCTTAGTCAGCCGGGCCAGATCATGCGCATCCTTGTTGAAGCCCAGATGCACATCGCTGAAATGAACGAGCCGGGTACCGGCAAAAGCCGAAGGGAGATCCTTCAGCGGCAGCTCCCTCCGCGTAATCTCCAGCCAGTTCGGCTCGCCCTGCCAGGCATAGCCGCCGGTAAGCAGGCCGGCGCCAACTACGGTTGCCGCCCCCCGGGCGAGGAACTGGCGGCGGGTCATTTTGCGGCCGCCGGCCCCCTCTTTCTGCGGAGGGGTATGACCGCCGGTGCCTGCTGCCGGCAGGTCAGACCTGGGAGAGCCCCCGGACGATTTTGTACTCATAGGGAGATTCTCCTTTCTATCCTGAAATCTATTCGGTTAATGCCGCTTATGTTCGTATACAGAGCATGCTGCGCTTATTGGCAATATTTCCTCCGGTTCATTCATCAGCGCCTGAGATACGGCTAATCGTCAGGCTAATCCGCTGGTTCATCAGACATCTTATTGCTTCCAGGCCGCTTCGGCGGGGTTCCGGCATCCGGTGCTTCCCGTTCATCCGGTGCTTCCTTTTCTTCCTATTCTTCCTGCTCTCTCTCCTCATGCTTATCCGTTACAGCTTCTTCCACTTTGTCATCAATGTCCACTTCTATAGCCGCCTCAATCTCCTCTTCAGTGGTGCCGGGTCCGAGAATTTTGCGGAACAGGCCCAGCATGGACAGGGCATAGGCAACGGTTATGAAGCTGAAGCAGATCTGCATAACTACAACAAGCCGCGAAGTGTTATCTATGGGGGCCACATCCCCGTAACCGACTGTCGTAAATGTAGCTACGCTGAAGTACAGGAAGGTGATCAGCTGGCTGAGCAGATCCTGGCCTATCCCCTCGCCCTGGAAGGAGGACTGGCCAAACAGCTTATATATGGATGTATATACGACTGTAAAAAAAATAATGCAGGTAAACGCCGCGATGCTGATCCGGACCAGTGTCTGCTGCAGCCTGACTTCCTTGCTGTTGGAGTCCTTGATCTCATGAAAAATAAACAGAATATAGAACAGGACCGAAGCCAGGACAAAAATCAGAATCAGACCGCGCAGTCCCCGGTTGCCGGGTACAATGGTGCCCAGATCGATCAGGTTCAGCAGATCCTCAACCGAAATCAGGGCATAGATCAGAATGGGAGCCAGCAGAACGCCTTTGCCCATCCAGCTCAGCTTAATCCGGAGAAACCACAGCGCCAGCAATATGATTACAGCAAAATTGAAAATCCATATCCACCACGCCATGCCTTACTCTCCTGTTCTACGGCCCCGGACTCCTGTCCTGCCCTGAAGGTACCGTTATCCTCCACGGATAAAATGCTGCGACCCGTCCCTGCCCCCTGTGCCTAACCGGCAGTGCGTTCACCGGTACCTGTCTTCACCTGCACATCGTCTTCTCCTGCTCCGCTGATTACAGTGATCCGGCATTCTTCCTCCGGTGTCTCCTTGTATGCCAGAGCGATGCCTTTATGCTCTATATCCTTGCGGCTGACCCGCCGCAGCTTGAAGCTTACTCCGATCTCTTTCGTGAACGGGAACGGGGTAAGCGTCAGCGTAGCGTTGTCCTGCCACTCTGCCTGAATCGCACGTCCGGAGGTGAAGCTGAATTCCTCGCTGCCCGAGAAGCCGTCTGCGAACCAGGGATGCTTCTCGGACTCGGCGCTGCCCGGCTCGCTCAGCGCCAGAAACAGCGACAGGTCATCACAGAACTGCAGCAGTCTGGCGTCATAATACAGTTCGCCTTCTTCAAGCGGCCGGCTCTGCTCCAGCTCACGGTGGATACGGGCTCTGCGCTCCGCTTCATCCTGCAGATACCGGGTGAGCTCCGGGCATTCCTCACCCGATACCTCGATCAGCCGCTCGAAATGGGAGCTGCACAGCAGCGCCCCATAAGGCGTATCCGCTTCAACCTCGTTGATGCCCCGTCTATAAAAGGTCAGCTTAGGCACAACAGGGAAGTCGATGAAGCTGTACGGCGCATCTTCCGCATCGTTCCAGAACGGAGTCTCATCCAGATCGATCCAGCCCCGGTCATGATTGCTCACCGCCCGCAGCACCTCCTCCCGGCGGCCTTCCGCAGGTGTATGCTCTTCCTTGAACCACTTCGCAAATTCCCCGGCCAGCAGCCCGTGCTCATGCTGCTTCACCATCACAAACGCTCCGTCCTGTTCACGACAAATCACTGTAATTCCTCCCCGTTATCCGCTGTCTGAATCCTGCCATCCACTATGTAGATTATAACATATCCACCTATATTTATTGGAATGCGGCACACCTTAACGGCTCTATTGTATGCGCAACACAATATAAGACTGTCTAAAAATGTACCCTTTTTCCACCCTGAAAGAAACATATCCGGCTGCATTAGCCATTTCCAGTTCCACCCTGATCAGGAAATTAACTTCAGGCGCAAACAGGCCGTTCAGGAAATACTCCTGAACGGCCTGTGGTTTAAGGATAGCAGCTGATTACACTGCCGCAGATATAAATGTAAAGAAAATGCAAGCTGTATCGTTACACGCCCAGCCAGCGCTTGAACATATGCTTCGTCGTCTGCTTGTTGATCTCGGCAATGGAGGTGGTCAGCGGAATTCCCTTCGGGCAGGCGCGCACGCAGTTCTGCGAGTTACCGCAGCCGTCGATGCCGCCGTCTTCCATCAGTGCCTCCAGGCGCTCATCTGAGTTCATCTCACCTGTAGGGTGGGCGTTGAACAGGCGCACCTGCGAAATAGCCGCAGGACCGATGAAATTGGTCTTCTCATTGACATTCGGGCAAGCCTCCAGGCAGACACCGCAGGTCATGCACTTGGATAACTCATAAGCCCACTGGCGCTTCTTCTCCGGCATCCGGGGTCCCGGACCCAGATCATAAGTGCCGTCGATGGGAATCCAGGCCTTAACCCGCTTCAGGGCATTGAACATCCGGCTGCGGTCAATCACCAGGTCACGGACCACCGGGAAGGTCTTCATCGGCTCAATGCGCACCGGCTGCTCCAGGTTATCGATCAGCGCTGCGCAGGCCTGCCGCGGCTTGCCGTTAATCACCATGGAACAGGCGCCGCATACTTCCTCCAGACAGTTCGATTCCCAGCACACCGGGACCGTATTGTCACCCTTCGCGTTCACCGGATTGCGCTGGATTTCCATAAGCGCGCTGATCACATTCATTCCCGGACGGTAGGCAAGCTCGAACTCCTCCGTATACGGGTTCGTTTCCGGCTCGTCTTGGCGGGTAATGATAAATTTTACGTTTTTGGGAGCTGCTGCAGTTTCCGCCATGTCAGTTACCTCCTAAAATTTTGGATAGCATAGCCTTCTCCGAATCCAGTTCGCCAAACTCGCTCCGGAAGCACACGCTTTAAGCTTTTAACGTATTGATGATCTTTCGATTCCGGCGCTAACTGCACTTTGTACAATTAAAACCAGGGGTTCCAGCCTAATTTACGATTTAACTGCACTTTATACATTTATATTTCATAAAAAGGCTCATTCCAGCCAGTCCAGAAGATTCTAACTGCACTGAATACAGTTATTCGTCTCCCATGCGGCAGCGGTGCAGGAATAGCTGTATGAAATACAGTTAAACTGCAGATTCCCCGCCGCCAGGACATGCCAGCAATTCAGCGTCCCTACTGTACTGCCGCTTCGTCCTATCAGTCCTTCGAGTAATCCCGGACCCGCGGAGGAATCAGCGATACATCCACTTCGTCGTACGAGATTTGCGGGCCGTCAGGCGTCCAGGCGGCTTTGGTCGTCTTGAGGAATTCTTCATCATTGCGCGTCGGGAATTCCGGCTTGTAATGCGCCCCCCGGCTCTCGTTGCGCAGCAGCGCTCCGAGGGTCATTGCTTCTGACAGCTCCAGCATATTCCACAGCTGGCGGGTGAAGGCAACGCCCTGGTTGCTCCAGCGTGAAGTGTCGCTCATGTTAATGTTGCGGTAGCGTTCCTTCAGCTCTTTGATTTTGCCGATGGTCGCTTCAAGCTTCTTGTTCTCACGCACTACGGTCATGTTGGCCGTCATCCATTCGCCAAGCTCCTTGTGGATTACGTAAGCATTCTCCGTGCCTGTCATCCCCAGCAGAGACTCATATTTGTCCGTCTGTGTCTTATGGAAGCTGTCGAACACCGTGGAGGAGATATCCTGGACCGACTTCTTGAGGCCCTTGATATATTCCACAGCCTTCGGCCCCGATACCATGCCGCCGTATATCGCCGATACCAGCGAGTTCGCGCCAAGGCGGTTCGCCCCGTGGTACTGATATTCACATTCCCCTGCGGCGAACAGGCCGGGAATATTCGTCATCTGGTTATAGTCAACCCACATGCCGCCCATCGAATAATGCACAGCGGGGAAGATTTTCATCGGAATTTTGCGGGGATCATCGCCCATGAACTTCTCGTAGATCTCGATAATACCGCCCAGCTTGACGTCGAGCTCCTTCGGGTCCTTATGCGAAAGATCCAGGTACACCATGTTCTCGCCGTTAATGCCCAGCCCCTGATCCACACACACATTGAAAATCTCACGTGTTGCGATATCGCGCGGCACCAGGTTGCCGTAGGAAGGATATTTCTCTTCGAGGAAATACCACGGCTTGCCGTCCTTGTAGGTCCAGATACGTCCGCCTTCGCCGCGCGCCGATTCCGACATCAGCCGCAGCTTGTCATCGCCCGGGATGGCTGTCGGGTGGATCTGGATGAATTCCCCGTTGGCATAATGTACACCCTGCTGATATACAGCGCTTGCAGCGGTTCCAGTATTGATGACCGAGTTCGTTGTTTTGCCGAAAATAATCCCCGGACCGCCGCTGGCCAGAATGACCGCATCCGCCGGGAAGGTCTGAATCTCCATCGTCTTCAGATTCTGGGCGCTGATGCCGCGGCATACACGCTCGTCATCGAGAATAACGGAGAGGAATTCCCAGTTCTCGCTCTTGGTCACCAGGCCTTCGGCTTCCCAGCGGCGCACCTGCTCATCCAGCGCATACAGCAGCTGCTGGCCGGTTGTCGCTCCGGCGAACGCTGTCCGGTGGCGCTTCGTCCCGCCGAACCGGCGGAAGTCGAGCAGCCCCTCCGGCGTGCGGTTGAACATAACACCCATCCGGTCCATCAGGTGGATAATGCCCGGTGCGGCTTCGCACATGGCTTTGACCGGGGGCTGGTTGGCCAGGAAGTCGCCGCCGTAGACGGTATCGTCAAAATGCTCCCAGGGCGAGTCGCCCTCGCCCTTTGTATTAACAGCGCCGTTGATACCGCCTTGCGCGCAGACCGAATGTGATCTTTTGACAGGGACCAGTGAGAATAGATGTACATGCGCGCCGGATTCGGCGGCCTTAATGGTAGCCATCAGGCCGGCCAGACCGCCGCCCACGATGATGATATCGGCTGATGCCATGATTGTTCCCCTCCTATATTAAAATCTGTATATTCCTAAATAAAGCTGCGCAGCGACTGCATCGCCGTGGCCGCGGTTTGAAATTCATCGTCACGGAAAGTCACCAGTGACAGTACAAACATGAAGGTAACAAGTACGAACACACCGAGACAGAGGATAGAGGACACCCGCTGCGAACGCGGCCCCACAGTAATACCCCAGCTGATCAGGAAGGACCACAGGCCATTGGAGAAATGGAAGCAGGCTGCTACAATACCGATGATATAGAAGGTCATCAGCAGCGGATTAGTCACAATATTGTGCATGACACCGCCCAGTTCTTCATGTTCTACATTGCCAAGCGCCACCTGGACACGGGTATCGTACAGATGCCAGACAATGAAGATGAAGGTGACGATTCCGCTGATGCGCTGCAGCGTATAACGCCAGTTTCTTTCCAGATTGTAGCGGTTCAGGTTCGGCTTCGACTGATAAGCGATGTACAGGCCGTACACTCCGTGGTACAGCAGCGGCAGCCAGATGCCGAACAATTCCAGGAAGAAGACCAGCGGCAGGCTGTTCAGCCAGAGCACACTGTCCGTGAAACCGGAAGCACCACCCTCTACTGCTGCGAAGTTCGTCAGCATGTGCTCAAGGAAAAAGGCCCCGAGCGGGATAATGCCGAGCAAGGAATGAATCTTTCTGGAATAAAATCCTCTCATGCAAAGTGTCCCCTTTCCAATTAAAACAGCGTTTTCAAATTATCTTTTTAAAGAGCATACACCGCCGGGAGTACAGTTGAAACAGGGCAGCGGCAGGCTGCAGTAAGCAGCAAAATGTCTATTTGCACCACTTTTCATTGTTTTCCCGGACTTTGCTTTATTATTCACAATATGTGAATATCTTGTGTCACTTTTCATGTTACTCTTTTTTCGCTTATAAGGGAATTGCAATCTAATTATTAATCGTTATACAATAAACGCATAAGAATATTTTTAATATGATAATAATTCTCATTTAGACTGAGAATTCACTTCAGTTTCAGACGAATACTCCTATAAATCAACGTATCTCCCGGCTCCCGGCTATGCTTTTTATCACTAATCCATTGGAATCCTTAATCAGCAATCATCTAATACAATCCGCCGTTTACAGATTGGGACAAAGGAGTGCTTGTAATGTACGATGATTTAGACGCTTTTGCTGCAGTTGTGGAGCATTCCAGCCTGAACCGGGCCTCCCGCCAGCTTAACCTGTCCCAGCCCGCTCTGTCCCGCAAAATTTCCAAGCTGGAGGAACGGCTCGGGGTCGCCCTGTTTCACCGTTTCGGCAAGCGGCTGGAGCTTACGGAGGTAGGACGGCTCACTTATACCTACGCGCTGGAGCAGCGGCAGCAGCGTTCCAAGTTCCTGGAAGCGTTGTCCAAGTTCAAGGAAGGCGAACCGCAGCTCGTCACGCTGGGGGCCAGCCTGACCACACTGCAAACCACGCTGCCTCCTCTGGTGAATGCCTACATGGAGAAATACCCGGCGGCTGAGCTGAAGCTGATCACCGGGAAGACGCATGAGATGGTTACCGCAGTCAGCGAGGGCAAATGCGATGTCGGCATCATCGCCTCCCAGGTTCAGGAGCCGGGGCTGCGCTGCATCCCGCTGTTCGAGGACCAGCTCCGGCTGGTCGTTGCCGAGCACCACCCGCTGGCCCAGTCTCCGCGGCTCACGATGGAGCATCTCTCCCGGCTGCCGATGATTCTCTTCTCCAAGGGCACCTGGTACCGCCGGACGACTGATGATCTGTTCCAGCGCTGCGGCGTTGATCCCGATGTGCGGATGGAGATCGACTCCTTCGAAGCGATTGTCCGGCTGCTGCCGACCATTAAGGCGGCCGCGCTGCTGCCGAAGTCTTATCTCCGCCCGGAGCTGCTGAACGGCGGGGGACTCGTCTCCCTGCACATCAAGGAGCTGGAACAGACGCAGCGGACCACCTGCCTGATCTACCAGGGCAGCGGCGGACTTAGCACTGCAGCACGCTGCCTCGTGCAGGTAACAGAAGAAGTGTTCCTGTCCGGACGCGAATAACAGAAATCACCCGGCAAGCTTCCATATTGCTACGGAATAGCCTGCCGGGTGAATGTGTTACAGAGATTTTATGACATAGGATTAGCGGAACTTGCCTGCATCAATGGCAGCTTGCTTCTCATCCAGAACTTCCTGGTAGCCTGCATCCAGGTAAGTCTTCTTGGCTGCTTCATAGGTAGCATCGAATTCAGCTTCAGGAGCCAGCACGACCTTCACATACAGTTCCTGGAACAGCGTATTCAGGTCCGCTTTGTATTCGTTTACCTTCTCCAGTACAACGTTGAACAGGGCATCCGGTGTACGGAATTCGGCAACTTCATCGTAATACTTCACCAGATCATCAGCAAGCGTCTCATAGCCGGCCGGTGCCCAGTTGCGTAGATTAGCCGTGCGGGTTTTGGCTGCATCCGGATACTGTGCAATTTCAGTTACAAGGCCCCAGTAATCTTTGTTATTGTTCTGTGCCAGAACAGCTTCGCCTTTGTAATCTGGATTCTTCAGCGCGATACCGTCTGCATCAAGTGTATAGTTCTCCCCTTCGATACCGTTCTGGAATTTGAACAGGTTCTCCGGCTGGCTGAGCCATTCCAGATACATCCAGACTGCAGCACGTTCCTCAGGTGTAGATTCATAGTTAATCCCCATGATGAAGCCGAACGGCCAGTAGGCGCGTCCTTGAGGCTTATTGCCTTCCGGAACACCTGCATAAGGAGGCACTACAGCAAATTCAGCATCCGGGTTGTTCTGCAGGGTAGCTGCAAAGACATCCGTATTATTTGCCAGGTAGAAGGCGAAGTTCCCTGTTTTGCCGGAAACAAATTCAGCTTTGACCTTAGGCTCGTCGTTACGCAGATAGAATTCCTTATCAAGCAGACCGTTATTATACTGATAGTTCAGGTTTCGTAAGTAAGCCTCTGTATCAGCCGTGGTAAGGTCAGCTACGCTAAGATCGGAATACAGCGCACGGTATTTCGCGTCAACCGGCCATTCACGGAAGGCATAGTTAAAGTTATAGAAGTTCTGCAGCAGGTTGCCGCCGGTCACACCGAGTCCGGCCTCTTTCCATTTCGCCAGCATCTCGTTGTATTTCTCCAGGGAAGTCAAATCTTCAACCTTCATGCCAACCTTTTCAACCCAGTCCTTGCGGATAATGTTGACGAAGTTGTCGGCTTCAGGGCGGGCAGCGAAGAAGAAGGTTTTCTGATCATCCACTGTACCATACTGCTCAATAGTGGAGCCCATGTTTTTCCAATAGGTTGGTGCGTAATTTTCGATTTCAGCATAATCCAGCGGCTGCATAACATCCTCACCATAATAAGTAAGCGCTTGCGGCATGTCGTAATGGAAGATGATATCAGGGGCTTTATGCGATGCCAGCAGTTGCTCGTAATCTGTTACCTCTTTGGCGCGGGTAATCGGTACATAATTGACTTCGATATTGTACTTGTCGCCAAATTCCGCTTGTACCCAGCGGGTATAATAGTTATCGGACACATTCCAGCCCTCATACGCCCGTTCGTAGACCGGAATATCCAGCGAGACCTTCTTCTCGAAGCCCTTGGAGTAATCAGGGAAACTTCCTTCAGTCTGGTTCGTAGCTGCGGCTGATTCTGCCGGGGCTGTGGTAGGCTCGGTGTTGCCATTCTTAGCGTTGTTATTTCCCCCGGAGCATCCGGCCAGCATACCGGCCGTCATCACAGACGCCATCAATAATGAAACAAAACCTTTTTTGTTCATCGCAATTCCCCCATTTGTAATTTTCGGATTCAAATAGAATTACTATATACTAGAGCGCTGGACTACTCCTTGACCGCCCCGAGCATAACACCTTGAACGAAGTATTTCTGGACGAACGGATACACACAGAGAATAGGCAGAGTAGCAAATACTACAACGGATGCCTTAAGGACCTCCGGATTACTGAGCTGTACCTGGGTGGCTTCCAGCTGGAAGCTTTCACTCGCCTGGATAACCAGATAATAGAGCTTGAGCTGCAGCGGCCGCAGGGAGATCTCATGCTTAATATAGAACAGGGCATCCTGGTAAGCATTCCAGCGGCCGACTGCGTAGAAGAGGGCAAGTGTCGCCATAATCGGCTTGGACAGCGGCAGGACAATGCTGAACAGGATCCGGAAATGCCCGGCACCGTCGATCCGCGCCGATTCTTCCAGACTTACCGGTATACCGTGCGTTAGCGAAGTCTTCATAATCAGCAGATTGAAGGCACTGAACGACAAGGGCAGAACCAGTGACCAGATCGTATCCATCAGTCCCAGATTGTTAATATTCATATAGTCCGGGATGATGCCTCCACTGAAGTACATCGTGAACAGGAAGATGAAGGTGATGACCCGGCGGCCCTTGAACTGGGCTCTCGACAGCGGGTAAGCGGCACAGATGGTCAGAATCATTCCCAGAATCGTGAATAGTACAGTCACGATAACCGTGATATACAATGAACGGAGGATACTGGCATCCGCGAAGATTTTTTTGTACGCTTCGATGGTGAAGCCCTGCGGCCACAGAAAGACCTTATTGGCAATGACAAAGGAGTCAGAGCTCAGGGATTTCGATACGACATGAATAAACGGCAGCAGGCATATTAGCGAGACTAAGATGATTGCGAAGCGGATCAGAAATTCCCAGATATCTATACGTGCTTTATGGGGTGCGGCAGAGCCCCCGGCTGTTGCTTTCATGGTTCCTCTCCTTTCTACAATATTCCATCCTCGCCAAGTTTCTTGGCTACACGGTCCGCTGAGATGACCAGAATAATACCGATGACGGACTGGAATAATCCGATGGCTGTCGCCCGGCTGAAGTTGCCGCTCTCGATCCCCCAGCGGTACACCAGCACCGGAATGGTCGTGGTGAACTCTGTGGTGGCCTTATTCTGCAGAGCGTAAATACGCTCGAAGGAGCCGTCCATCACTTTCCCCAGAGCCATGATCAGCAAGGTCACAATAGTCGCACGGATGGAAGGCAGCGTGATATTCCACACCTTTCTCCAGCGTCCTGCTCCATCGACCGTAGCCGCTTCATACATCTCCGGATTAATCCCGCTCATCGCCGCCAGGTAGATAATGGTGCCCCAGCCCATACTCTGCCACACACCGATGGCCAGGTAGCTGATCAGCCAGTTATTGTCTTCCTGCAGGAACGGAATACGGGTACCGCCCATGAGTTCAATCAGATTGTTAACAACACCGCCGCCTTCACTAAGAAGCTGATAAGCGATAGCCCCGATAATGACCCAGGACAGGAAGTGAGGCAAGTACAATATCGTCTGATTAATACGCTTGAAGCGTATGCTTTTGACCTCATTCAGCAGCAGCGCCAGCACAATCGGCATTGTGAAGCTGAAGCAGAGGTCAAGCACGTTGAGCAGCAGCGTATTCCGGACGGCCTTAATGAAATCAGCCTTGGCGAACAGCTCCTGGAAGACTTCCATTCCGACCCAGTCACTGCCCCAGAAGCCCCGTGCAATTTTGTAATCCTTAAAAGCAATTACAAGTCCGGTCATCGGCAAATATTTGAATACGATTACAAATGCCAGCGGAAGCATAACGAGCAGGTAGAGCTGCCAGTCACGCTGCAAATAATATCCGAATCCCTGTTTCTTTCTTAATAAAGGACTGTTATTAGTTTGTGAAGCGCTTGCAACTTTCAAAATTTTCACCTCCTGCCTTCAATGTTCTTCTTGCCGGCCAATGTCCTCCGGCTCGATTTCTATGCTAGCCCCTTTGCCTGATCTTGAAAATCATGAGTATTGATGATCACCATCAAATTTGATTGAAGTGCCGTTCTAAAGGCCTTTGCAGCACAATTATGATCAAATGTGATAGGCATTCCCAAAAATAATAAAGCGCTTTCAAATGTAGACAAAAAAAATCCGGCCAGGAGAAGGCTCTTAGGAGCTCTTACTCTTGGCCGATTTAAAGCTGCTTGGCGGCATGCCTTCGTATTTGCGGAAAAAGCGGTTGAAGCTCTGAACATTATAATAGCCAACCTCTGCTGCGATTTGCTTGATTGAGCATTCCGTATCCAGCAGCAGCTCTTTGGCCTTCTCGATCCGCAGCTGATTCACAAAATCAATCATGCTATTGCCGGTTTGCTCATAGACGATCTTGCGCATATAAGAATAGCTGATACCGATTTCCTTGGCCATATCCTCGAACACAATCTCTTCACGGAAATTTTTCTTCAAATAATGAATGATTCGTTCCGCATGATTGGTTTCACTCGTGCTGCGGTCCAGGCTCTGTACGATTTCAGTGAAGAAACCATGCAGATATTCCTCCAGCTCATCCAGTGTATCCATTGCAGCAAGAATGGAGTACACATTCCCTCTGCCCATAACCATCCGGCCCGTGCTGATATGATTCTCACGGAGGTGCTTGATCGTTGCCCCCATCAGCTGATAGTAGATGAACATAATATTATCGTAGGAAATATTCTCTTCCGAAGCGATCTGGCTGCGGATGCTCTGAAGCTCTTTGAATATCCCGGCCAGTTCACCGGCATCCAGGAAGTTGAGAATCCTCCGCTCACTGCTCTCGGAATCGAGGTATTTACGGCTGCCATCCTCTTCATCGTGCCAGTACATAATGCTTCCCGCCCCGTTAATCATCCGGCGTTTGATGACTTCCATCGCTTCAAACAGCCGCAGGGCAACCCTCTCGGGTGCATCAGCCAAATCACTTACACCGATTGTGACTGAATGCTCCAGCAATTCAAGTGATTGATCCCGGATCTGCTCCAGCGCCTGACGGATCAGCCCCTCCTTCTCCCCGGACTCATCCGGAGCAAAGTTCAGCACAATCACTATACAGCCATCGTTATGATAGACACTGCGGGCGAGAATTCCCTCCGGGAAGAAGCTCTCATACTTCGCATTGAGCAGATACCGGTGATAGCTGCGCGTCTCCACATTGGTATTGCCCACATACCGCCGGTACTGGTCAATAGACACGACAACAACTCTGTAGCCTACTTCCGGAAAAGCTTCCGTGATCCGGGGCGGAATCTCACCGCGCAAAAGACGGTGAACTGCAAGACTCCGGGTATCCTGTTCACGCTCCTGCAGCAGCTGGAACAGGCTTTCCTCTTCCTCCTGCATGCGTTTGAACGCCATATCCAGGAAGGCCAGCTCATTCTTATTGACCACACCCAGGTCGCTCTTCGAGCGGATCGTCCGCACCAGCTGCCGGAGGGGCCTGGACAGCCAGGTCGCAAGAAAGATGGCAAGCAGCGTCCCGAGCAATATGATAGCTCCGGTAAGCAGAATGATATTCCCCTGCATATCCCGTGATTTGATCATCAGCTCATCCATGGAGCTCCAGCTCACATTCCACCACCCGGACACTGCCGAACGGCTCCATGCGTATATCATCCGCTTGCCGTCCAGCTCGTGGAATGTATAGCCTTCACTGGATTCCTGGTTCAGTATTTCCTGAAGGTAAGGCAGCTTCCGACCATCAGAGAGCAGCAGTGAATGATCATTGTAGGAAATGACCTTACCGTCTGAGTCCAGCAGCAGGTAGTTGCTGTCTCCAATCTCTGTTGCATGCAGATATTTGCCGATCTGGCTCTCTTTCAGGTTGACTACGATAATCCCGCGGGTGGTGGAGGACAGGCGGTTGAGGGGATAAACATACGACACCACATTTTCACCCGACTCCAGCTTACGGGGAACCCATACCCCGCTGATGCCTCTGCGTCCTTCAAGCGCTTCTGTGATCCAATCGATGGACTCGTACCGTTCCAGCGTCGTGATGCTACTGTCAGTAGAGAACACATAATCCGAATCATTCAAATAAAAGTACGAAGAGTACACACCGTCTACCCGGCGGTTCAAGTTCAACAGTTCTTTCGTCACGGAGAGTGCCAGGCTCACATTGTTGTAATTTGCGTTAATTTCATCGTACGTCTCAAGGCTGCGGATACGGTCAAAAATATTCGTCGCCGCCAGACGCGACGTGTCCTGGGCCAGATTGGCAAGCGCATTCTCATTTAACTTGCGGTTGGCATTCAGCCCGGCAAGCGTCGATTCTCCAATGGCTACTTCTGAGTTCTGTATAATCTGTGACCCGCTGTACCATGTCAGAATCGCTGTGGGAATCGCCATGATGCAGAATAGTATCAGTGCCAGCTGCAGGATCATCGGTGTTTTTTTCATATTGCTATCCCCCTAAGGATGTCTCTATATATAACTGCCTTGAAATTATCTTCTGTCCATACCTCAGCTGGCTGTATCAATATGTTACCGCTTACATTTAAATTTTCCAACCCCCTGAGACAATTAATTTGTGCCTCGCGGCAAATCTCTCCGTCCGGATCACTTCAATGTTTTTATTTTAACATTTCAGATTACATTTTACATATGTGTATAGGAAATTTTTTCAAACAAATTCGGATTATTTGCAGACCACTTGGCAATGTTTTCTTAGCCGAAGCCCATTTCCGTCATTTGCAGGTGAATGTCACTTGACACCGGACTGATTTCCGCTTAAGGTTAGTTACATGAGTAATTAACCAGTTAGGTGGTGAAGCGGTGGGTATCCAAATGGATGACAACCGGCCGATTTTCGTGCAGATTGCGGAGCTGATTGAGAATGACATCATCGATGGAACCGTGCCCGAGGAGACCCAGGTGCCTTCCACGAACCAGTTCGCAGCCTTTTACAGCATCAATCCGGCAACGGCGGCCAAAGGCGTGAATCTGCTCGTAGAGCAGGGAATCTTGTATAAAAAGCGGGGGATAGGAATGTTTGTTGCAGCGGGAGCACGCTCCGAATTGACGAATAAGCGCAGGCAGCAGTTCTATGAGCAATATGTGGTGGCAATGATCCGTGAGGCCGCCAAGCTGGGCATTACAACAGAGCAATTGTCTGAAATGATCCGTAAGGGGGATGAGGACCGATGATGGTTATGGGGAAGAAGCATGCAGCAGCGGCAGTTCCATCCGGCGCAAAGCTCGATTTAAGCCATGTGAGCAAGGTTTTCCGCGGAGGCCAGGGCGTACATGATATCTCGCTGAGCCTGGAGCCGGAGATGATTCATGGACTGATCGGAGCCAACGGCAGCGGCAAAAGCACCCTGCTCTCCCTCATTGCCGGCCAGAGGTTCGCAGACAGCGGACTGATCACGTATGGCGGCGATCACGTGAATGAGCATGCAGCGGCACTGAGTCAGATCTGTCTGGTCAAGACCTATGAACGCTCCTGGGAGAACTACTCATTGAAGGAAATCTTCAAGTTCGCCTCGATCTTCTACCCCCATTGGGATGAGCAGCTGGCCAGTGAGCTGATGGACAAATTCCAGCTTAAGGGCAGCAAGAATTACCAGCAGCTGTCGCGCGGCGGCCAATCCATGGCAGGGATCATTAAGGGGCTGGCCAGCCGTGCTCCGCTGACGCTGCTGGATGAGCCGGTAATTGGCCTCGATGCCTCGATGCGCGAAATCTTTTACCGGACCCTGCTTGAGGATTACAGCAATAATCCACGCACCTTTGTAGTGACTACACATCTGATCGAAGAAGCGGAGAACCTGTTTGAACGGATGGTTTATATCAAAAGAGGTCGTGTCGCCTTCCAGGGTCCTGTAGAGGATTTTGCCGCCAACGCCGTCTATGCTTCCGGACCTGCTAACGTGCTGGAGAAGCTGCTGGGGGATGTCCGGGTACTGCACAGTGAACGCCTGGGGGGCAAGCTGCTGCTTGCGCTTGAGGATCTCTCCGGCCCCGCCGAACGCAGAATGCTCCAGGATCAGGGCGTTGAGCTGTCTCCGGTTCCGCTGCAGAAGCTGTTCGTATATCTGACGCTGCGCGATGCAGAGAATTCGCAAGGAGGCGGAAACCGATGAGCTACCGGAGTTTAATGAAGTTTCATCTGAAAGATTACCGCAGAGGCGCCTTGATTCTGCTGAGTATATTCGTTTGTGTGGACACCGCCCTGGTACTGTTGATGAAGTTTCTGCCCGCCTGGGATATGGGAACGGCGGACAATATCTTCAGCGTTAACCGGAATATTATGTCTATCTTCATGATTGTCAGCATGATCGTTACCGTGGCTATTACCTTTCCGCTGATGAGCAGCTTCAGTGTGACCCGCCGCAATTTCTACGTCAGCTCGCTGCTGGCCCTGCTGGCCTTCTGCATAACGGCTGCGCTGGCGGAGACTGCCGTGTATCTGATCGGCCGGGCTGTTCTTCCTTCGATCGGACTCCCGGTTGATGTGGACCGGCCGATCCTGCTCTCTGCGTACGTGTTCATGCTGACCCTGCTCGATGTGTCGGTAGCCACCTTCCTGATCGGCGCCTGTTATTACAGATTCAAAGTAATCACCGGAACCCTGCTGGCCATCGTGTATTTCGGAGCTGTCGCCCTCATTTCCCAAATGTTCCCTTCCATGGAGTACATGGAGAACTTCGCATTATTCTCGTCAGACCCCGCAATGCTCGAGCCTGGAACCACTCTCCTAGTATGGGGGATGATCGCCCTGTGCGCCGGGGCCGGGTGGCTGATATACCGCCGGACTGACATCCGGATGTAGCCGTCTTTCTGAAGAGCAAAAAACGTCCGGCTGCACGTCAGCCGGACGTTTTTTTGCATTCTTTTATAGAGATACGCAGACTGGTCTTCCGCACCTAATCCGCATTCACCGCTTCATCCTCGAATTCCCCGATGCTGTCATTGGAGCCGATTACCACCATAATATCCCCCTGATGCACATGGTCATGCGCCGTCGGGGCAACGATGATGCCGTCCTCACGGTTCAGGGCAATGATGCTGCAGCCGTATTTGGCGCGCGTGTTCAGCTCGGAGAGGCTTTTGCCGTCCATACAGGCAGGCACTGTCAGCTCAACAACCTTGTAATCCTTGGAGATCTCAATATAGTCCAGTAAGTTCGGTGTCACCAGCTGGTGGGCCACACGGATTCCCATATCACGCTCCGGAAAAATCACCCGGTCCACGCCCAGCTTCGACAATGCGCGCCCATGCAGAATCGAGATCGCTTTGCCGACCACCTGCTTGACACCGAGCTCCTTGAGCAGAATTGCGGCCAGTATACTCCGCTCCATATTATCGCCGATCGCCACAATCCCGCAGTCGAAATTGCGCACTCCGAGGGAGCGCATAATCCCTTCATCCGTAGCATCCGCCATCACCGCATGGGTCAGCCGGCCGGTCATTTCCTCCACCCGCTCCTCCTGATGGTCGATCCCAAGCACCTCATAGCCCATGGACATCAGCTCTAGCGCCAGACTTGAACCGAAGCGGCCCAGGCCGATTACAACAAACTGTTGTGCTTTCATGTCTCTATTTCCCCTTATCCAATTATCATTTTGCCTTCCGGATACTTATACAAAGGTTTACCCTGTTTCGGACCCAGTGCATAGGCCAGCGTCAGAAGTCCAAGCCGTCCGGCGAACATCGTCAAGCAGATCAGGATTTTGCCGACCTGTGTCAGCTCCGGCGTCAGTCCCAGACTTAGTCCCACATTGGCGAAGGCCGAGGTCGTCTCGAACAGAATCATCAGAAAAGGCAGACCCTCCGTAGTCGACAGCATCATCGATACCGCAACGATCAGCAGCAGAGCCAGCAGCGTAATGGTCAAGGCCTTGAATACGCGCTCCTGGGCCAGCCGGTAACGGAAGAGTACGATGTCCTCCCGGCCGCGCAGCATGGAGATGACTGCTCCGATCATCAGCGTGAAGGTTGTCGTCTTGATGCCGCCGCCGGTTGAACCCGGGGAAGCGCCGATAAACATCAGAATGACGATGAAAAACTGTGTCGCCTGGCGCAATCCTGTAATATCCAGCGTATTGGCTCCGGCTGTACGCGGTGCAACGGACTGGAACAGGGATGCCCAGATTTTGGTCCCGAGGTTCATAGGTCCCAGCGTCCGTGCGTTGGTGAACTCGAAGATGAAGATCACTGCCATCCCTGTCAGAATAAGTCCGAAGGTCATCGACAGCACTACCTTACTATGCAGCGACAGCCGGCGTTTCCGCCGGTACTCGGCCAGATCGGACATCACGATGAAGCCGATCCCGCCGGAGATGATCAGGAACATCACGACCAAGTTGATCACAGGATCACCGACATATGCTGTCAGGCTGTTATCATGGCCGCCAAACAGATCAAACCCGGCATTGTTAAACATCGACACCGCATGAAACAGGCCATAATATAAGGCACGCGGAAGCGGCATATCAAAGGCAAAGCGGACGGACAGCAGGATGGCTCCTGCCGCCTCAATAACCAGCGAGTAGATCAGCACTTTGCGGATCAGCCGCACAATCCCCTCCATCGAGCTCTGATTCATTGCTTCCTGGAGAATCAGCCGGTCCCGCAGCGAGATTCTGCGTTTAAGCACAAGCGCAAACAGCGTGGCCATCGTCATGAAGCCGAGTCCGCCGATCTGGATCAGCACCAGAATGACGGCCTGTCCGAATCCGCTGAGCTGGGTTCCGGTATCCACAACGGCAAGTCCGGTCACACAAGCGGCAGAGGTCGCAGTAAACAGCGCATCCATGAAATGAAGCGGCTCCCCGGCTACACTTGATACCGGAAGCATGAGCAGTAAAGTGCCTATCATAATTACTGCGGCGAACCCAAGCACCAGGATTTGCGGAGGAGCAAGCTTCAGAAATCTGAAGCCCGTTATTTTGGGAAACGGTGAAACCAAACTCCTCATCCTTTCAGGTTCCTTATTGGAAGTTAAGAATTGTTCAATATCAAATAAACATACAAAATTATATACGTTATTGCCTAACTTCACAAAGAATCATTTTCAAAATAAGCTGGAGTACAAATAAAGAACAATCTGCAAATAAACAAGCATAAGCTTGGACCTCTCCACGTAAAAGGATAATACGGCAATTTTTTGTAACTGCCGGGCAAGTAATATTATAATGGAATGTACAAGAGTATTTCATTTCAAGGAGGCGTTTCATGAATCCCGTCGGCCAGCCCCTACAGCAGCGGCCCCTTACCACCAAACTTATCCTTGCTGGAATTCTCGGACTTATTGTGTTTGTCATGTTCCAGGTCGCCCCCCAGCTCTTCCAGGGCTCCGGTGAGGACACAGCAATTATCAGCAAAAGCGAAGTGCAGGACAAAGCCGCCGCATTCGCAGCACAGCAGCTCGGCCACGAAGCAGGAGTGAAGGATGAATGGACTATCCTCTATAAGACAGACTCCTCTTTCTACGGCTATATGTCCAGGGAGAAGCTGCTTGAGGATTACACCAAGAACAAGCTGGACCAGCGGTACCCGTTCGATGTCTACCATGCCGCACTTTATCCTTCCGGTGAAGCGGATGCCCTGCTCTCCGTGGATATCAATATGTATACCGGTGAAGTAGTTGCCTTTGCCCGCCGAGCCGATGCCGGTGCCGCAGGACTCGATTACGGGGAAAGACCGGCCAAGGTTGTAACAAGCCCTGCCGGTACTGCAATAACTGCAAGCAGTGAAGCGGGTCTTACCCTTGAGCAAAAAGAAAAGCTGGCCCGCCCGTGGCTGCAGCTATGGGGTGCAAATCCGGCGAAGCTCCAGATCGAGACGGGCAGCGATGAGTACGGGCTTGTCTACACGGAGAGCTCGGTTAAGGTCGGAGATGCGCTGCTGCATTATAACTTTAACTTCTCCGGTGAGCAGGTCTCCTATTTCCGCGCAGGATTCACTGCCCCGGCCTGGCATGATAGCTATGTTAAAGACCAGACCGCTCTTGCCAAGAAGCTCACCTTGTTCGGCTATGGTCTGCCTACACTGCTTCTGGGTATACTTGCGCTGATCTACAGCATTCTGCGCCGGGGTCACACGTCCTGGAGGCGCGGGCTCTTCCTTAGCTCCGCCCACTTCCTGATTATGATGGTCAGCAGCTACAATGTGCTTCCCGAATCAGGCGGTGACAGTGCCGAAGCGCGGATTACCGCTGTAGTAATGTTCATCATCTATGTTCTGTACAGCCTGCTAATGTCCTCACTGCTCTACTTCTCACTGGTTGGAGGCGACGGCCTGTGGCGCGCAGAAGAGAAGCTTAACCCCTGGCCGCGTGCCAAAGAGCCCGGTTACGGCCAGTATGTACTGGACAGTATCCGCGCCGGATATGTATGGGCATTCGTCCTGCTCGGCGTGCAGACCATCATGTTCATTATTCTGTCGTTCGCCTTGGATAACTGGTCCACCACGGACGCCAGCCAGTCTCCCTACAATATGAAATACGCCTGGCTGCTGCCGATTGTCGCCTGGCTTGCCGGTCTCTCTGAAGAGGCTGTCTACCGGTTGTTCGGCATCCGGATGCTCAAGAAGCTCGTGAAGAATACCTTCATCGCTGCACTGATCACTACGCTGATCTGGGCGCTCGGGCATACCCTCTATCCGATCTATCCGGTCAGTTCGCGCCCGATTGAGCTAACCGTAATCGGTTTGCTGTTCAGCTATATTTTCCTGCGCTACGGCTTCATCGCTGTGATGTTCAGCCATGTGGTGTTTGACAGCATCCTGATGGGGGCCACGCTGATCTTCATGCAGGATAAGGTGAACATCGGCGCCGGTATTGTCACGATCATCCTGCCGTTCATCGTCGGCTACATCGTGTACCGCTTCAACCCTCCGCGGGGGCCGGAGCAGGCGGAGCCGGTCCAGCCTCTGACCTAGACATAGACGGAACCGTATCGATCCGCCCTGCATATCCAAATGGGGCTGTCCCACAAGCCATGAAATGGCTGCTTGGGACAGCTCTTTATTTTGCAGTAGCATCAACGTGGGCACTTGGGTGGACGCTCCGCGAACGGACCGTTTTAAGCGGGATACGAAACACTTTTTTCAACAAACACAAAAAAGAAATCGCCTTTTTGGTAGAATGGAGGTACCACCCAACCATTTCAAAAGGAGCGATTTCTTTGTACATTCAATAGTCCATGGACCCACTTTGCTTGCCAAGGGATCTGGAAGAAGACATTCCTTTGGACCCCTCGCTCGTGGCGTGGATGCAGCCGTCAACCGGCTGAACGAAACCCTCTATGACGCTGCCTATTCCCGGTGGCGGCCGCGACAGCCCCCCTCCTGAAAGGCTCACCATAGCCATCATCTACGCCAATACCCAGCGCAATTATTCGTCCCGCCCAATCGTTTACAGTGACCCGATTACGGTATGCGGTATGCGGTATGCGGTATGCGGTATGCGGTATGCGGTATACTTAATTGCACTTCGTACAACTAAATCGTCTGATTTATAACCGATTCTCCGTTTAGTTGTATTTCGTACAATTAAATGGCCAAGTGAACCTTCATTTTCACCATTCTGGCAGATTTAGTTGTACAGACTACAGTTATAAGAGGCAAGCCTGCCTTTTCGCAGTTTTTAATTGCACAGTATACAACTATTAGTGAATTCCCACTTGGAACTGAATACATCAATTGCTGCATTGTTGGATGAACTCGGCGAGTCCTCCAAATCCAAATCAGTGGTGAGAAACTTGAACTTGCGACGCGGAGCTCGAAGAACAATTGCTGCAGAAGCCCAAAGATAAACCGCTGGGAGCCCGAAATAGGTATCTTAAGTAGAAGAAATTCTACTTACGGGACAGCCCCTTCTGCTCATAATCCGGTAGGCACACCGTTTCTATGACTCGTCCTGCACAGATTGATACGGACGGCAGGGAAACCGGAGCCGGATCAGCGTCCCTTCACCAAGCGAGCTGTGAATGGCTACGCCATACTGCCTGCCGTACTGCAGCTGAATCCGCTGGTCCACATTGCGGATGCCATAGCCGATTCCCTGGCCCGCAGGCTCCAGAATCTGCCCGATCAGCTCTTCCTTCATCCCGAGCCCGTTATCCTCCACCTCGAAGATCATATCCGCTCCTTCCCGGTAAGCCCGGATGATCAGCGAAATCTCATCATCGTACCAGGCATGCTCCAGCGCATTCTCCACAAACGGCTGCAGAATAAACTTCACGCTCTCGCTCTCCAGAACCTCCGGTGCAATATCATAAGTCACCTGGATACGGTCCACATTCTTAATCCGCTGAATATCCAGATAAGACTCGGCAATCTGCAGTTCCTGCTCCACCGGAATGATCATCTCCCCGCGGTGCAGCGTCAGCCGGTAGAACCTGGCCAGCGAACGGATGACCTCATGCAGCTTATCGATCTCCCCCAGCTTGGCCATCCGGCTGATCGAAGAGAAGGTATTATACAGGAAATGCGGATTCATCTGGGAATGCAGCACCTGCAGCTCGGTCTCTTTCTTCTCCAGGTTGACGACATAGACCTCGTCAATTAACCGCTGTATAGTTGAAGCCATGTCGTTAAAAGCACTGCCGATTTCCGCAAACTCATCATTGCCCTGCACCGGCATCCGTTTGTGGAAATCCCCTTCCTTAAAAGACTTCAGGGAAGCGATCAGCTTCTGGAAGCTCCGTGCGAAATACTGGGACATCACCAGACTGATCAGAAAGAGCAGGATCAGAGTGATCAGACAGATGCCGATGGTCACATTACGGACCTGCTGTGAATTCTTCTGCAGTGAAGAATACGGAATCCAGGCTACTACGCTGGCGGGCATATTCGTAACCGGCTGTTTAATTTGCATATAGGAATCCGGCTGCTGAATATAGTCTGAAGCAGCTGAGGGCAGCAAATCCGGTTTAACCTTGTTGCGGGAGCTTATGAAGAGCAGGCGGTTGTCATTATCCACGATGAACAGAATACTGTTCTCGCCCAGCTGTCCCGAGCCGGCATCAGAGAAGATATACTTCATATTCGCCGTCATCTTGATCAGGCCGTTCAGCTGCAGTGTATCGTAATTGATCAAGGGACGCAGGTAGGAGATGCTCGCGTCCGTCCTGTCGTTGCCCACCTGCCGCCATTCATAGGAGCCGTAATGCAGCTTCAGCCCTCTATACCAGTCTTCATTCTCAATACGGTCCATGTGAAATAGGGAATACTTACGGACATCGCCCGCTGCACTCTCGTTGTAATAGAATTCTCCGACATTAGGGTTGCTGACATACACGGACAGCTTAACCTCCGGGTCCGGCAGATTCGCAGCATTCTCCAGCCTCGGAAGAATATACTGCGACATGATGCTATATTTCTCCCAGCCGGAATGATAACCTGTCAAATAACGCGAGAGGGTCTGATCCGTATATAGCTCGTCGGTGCTGCGGACCACATCCTTCAGCCGGTAATCGACGTTGCTGGCAATTTGCCTGACAGCCACCTCCAGATTGCTTCTGGTGTGCTCCTCAGTGGAACGCACGGAGGAGACATAGGCGTAGCTTCCGATGCCGATAACCGGTGTCAGCACCAGCAGCAGATAGGAAATAAGCAGCTTGTAGCCCAAAGGCATGTATAGGGGTTTCGTACGCTTCCTCTGCATGCCGGATCAGCTCTGCTTTCTGTAATCGGCTGCGGTAATATTGAAATATTCACGAAATTGCCTGCTGAAATAAGCGATATTCTTGTAGCCCACCTTATCAGCCACTTCGTAGATTTTGTATTGATGCTGATCAAGCAGAAGAATCGCCTTCTCCATCCGGATCCGCACAAGGTACTCATTGAAGCTCTCGCCTGTGTGCTCCTTGAACAGGACCCCGAGATGGTTCGGTGAATAGGCGAAATGGCTGGCCACCAGCCGTAAGGTAAGATTCTCCGTCAGCCGCTCCTGAATATAGACCTCAATTTGCTCCATCAGCCGGCGGTTCTTATGCTGCTTCTTCATGAACAGGATCTCGGAAATCTGGAACAGCGTATACCGCAGCCAGCGCTTAATATCATCCACCGTCTCCAGATGATGAATGGCGTCCATTTGCTGCAGACTCTCATAGGTTTCGTTCAGCGTCCCCAGATAGGCTTCGAGCCGGGTGACGATATGAATGGAGAAATGATAGACCTTCACCGGATGCTCGAACAGGGCCGCCATCTCGAACAGCTCATCAATGCAGTCGCAAATATCAGCCAGCCTGTAGCCTGCCATAGCCCCGAACATTCCCTCCAGCACAACGCTCAGCTCTTTAATATCCTGGGTCATTCCCGGCTTGTTCATTACGGGGGGAATCACTCTGTTCTTGCCGAGGAACATTTTGCCGTTCATATATGCCTTGGCCTGGGAAAAAGATGAGCTCAGCGCTTCCAGAGCAAACACCTCAGCACCATAACTCACAGTAATAGTGTAAGCAGTGTGCCCGCGAACCTTCAGCACCAGCTGCTGAAGCCACTCCTCCAGCTCCAGGCGCTGCCCGGTATACACGAAACCAAGCTGTGAACGGTTCAGCCGGCACCATTTCCCCGCACTGGCAGATTCAATCTCTGTCCCAATATACTGGAACAGCCTGTCCAGACCGGCATAGACCTCCTCCGGATGCTCCTGTACCCGCCGGAGGACATCATCTGCCTCAATCAGCACTGCGGAGGCGCTGGAGAAGGCCAGATCCAGCGGATACCGGGCCAGGAAGGCCCCCAGTGTCGCACCGTCAATACTGCCCTCCAGCAGGTGCTGCAGCACATCATTTTTGATGAAATCAAAGGACGCGATTACGCCGCCGTCTTCCGGACCTTTGCTCCGCTCAAGATTCAGTTCAGCCGTAGCGGTGCGCAGCACGCCGATGAGCTCCTCATCATCAACCGGTTTCAGAATATAGGCATGCGCCTTCAAATCAAGCGCCTGCTTCGCATAGTGAAATTCCTGGTATCCGCTGATGAACACGATCTTCAGCCCCGGATTCAGCTCCAGCGCCAGGCGGGACAGCTCCATGCCGGAAACCACGGGCATCCTGATGTCCGTGATCAGCAGATCAATCTCATGATTCTCGATATATTGAAGAGCGGCAAGCGGATTGCTCTCGCTGCAGACCACTTCAATGGCAAGCTCACTCCAGGGAATCAGGCAGCGCAGACCCTCCAAGTCATAATTTTCATCGTCCACCAGGACGGCTCTGTACATCGCAATCAGCACTCCTTCATGCGGAAAAGAGGGTACGTATCGTATCCCTCTTCTTTCCAAACGTTTAGAATTGCGGGGAATAGGCCTTGATCTTCTTAAGATTGTTCCGCCATACTCCGGTTTTCCAGGCGAGCAGCCTGTCATATCCCAAACCCGCTGCTTCCCTGTCTGCTTCCTCCATCAGCTGCCTGACCTCTTCCCCGCTTGCCGCAAAAATCATCCGGGGGATTACCTGCGCATACTGGTCTTTCAGTCTTTGCAGAATAATTCCCTCTTCGGAGGCAGGCGCCGGATCGAGATTGGAGAATTCGGTAATGTTCATCGTCGTCCTGAACGTTACATTCGCTTGCCCGAGTGTTGTCCAGTCCCGGGCTTCCGCAGGCAGCAGCTTCTCGCGTCTGGCTTTGGCTGAATCAATATATGAGGTATTACCATACCAGTTGAATTCCCCGATCTTCAGAGCATCATACTGCTTCAAATTACGGCCAATATAGGAATCATTTGGAATTGGAATTCCATCCTCCACTTTATCATAAAACATTCCCTGCGGCCCGAAGAAAATAATACGCTGTCCCTCCGGGCTCGTCGCCCAGTTCATATAGGAGAAAATGGCCTCCGGATCTCTGGCCCCGGTTGTAATCACATTGACATTCCAGCCCAGCGTATTGTATCCGGAAGGGTATACCTTATCCGGGTCCACACCTGCCCGGTGCACCGGCCAGATGATATCGTATCCGTCTTGCGGATCTTTGGCCGAGAGCTGATTATCCGCCTCGCGGCCGATCCCTTCCACGATGGCGTCATACGCGCCGAATACAGCGATCCGGCCGGTTTTGAGCTTCTCCAGCACCTGATCCCGGGTTTCGGTCAATAGATCCGGGGAGGTCAGGCCCTGGCGGACCAGCCGGTTAGCCAGCAGCACCGTGTCCAGAAATGCCGGATCCCGGTACACAGAAGTCAATCGGGAGCCGACGGGCACACCGAAGATTTGTCCTGAACCTGGAGAGATGAAGCTTGGTGTCCGGTTATCCGCCGCACCGCTGTACAGCATGCCGATCATCTGTATATCCGCTCCGTCCCGGGTCTCCCCGAAGTCAATCGGGACGAGTTCAGGATACTTTTGCTGCACCCGCTTCAGATAAGCCTCCAGATCATCCCATGTCTCCAGCTTGGGGGAGCCAAGCGCCCGGTAGATCTTCTTCTCAACCAGGAAACCGGCGTTGCCGCTGCCGTTGCTGCCGTTAATATACCAGTTCGGAATCTGGTACAGCTTGCCGTCTTCACTGCGCAGCATGTTCAATGTATCCTCGCCTATGGTCTGGACAAATTCAGGATATTCCGCCAGATAAGGGTCAAGTGCCACCAGCTTGCCTGCTTTTTGCAGCCGTTCCACATCCTTGCCCCGGTCCATGACCAGCACATCGGGGAGCTGATCCGAGACAATCATCGCGTTCAGCTTCTGGACGGCAGCCCCGCTGGATTGTACCGGAGTAAGCGTAACCTTCAGATTATCAGTGATCCAACGGCTATGCGGCCTGCCCTCCCAGGTCGGCGCCGTATACCAGTCATAGTTCACAAAGACGGTGAACTGGACCGGCTTCACCTTGGCAGCCAATGCTGAAAGGGCGGTGGCCGGATGATCCGCAGGCAACGTATTGCCGGGATCACCGGAACTGCCGGAATTGCTGCGATTAGCGCTATCAGCATTACCAGTCCTGTCAGTGGTATTGGCGTTACTAATGCTACTGGCATCGGCAGTTCGGCTTGAGCTCAGTGCGTTAGGGCCGTCCTCCGAAGTGGCCTCCTGCGTTTGGAGGTCCGTTAGTTGACCGCCGTTTGAGCAGGCAGCAAGACCACCCAGAACCAGCATAACTAACAGCAATTGCAGCAATTTGCCTCCCTTCCCCCCATTGCAGGCAGCCCGGTTCTGCCTTTCCTGCAAGAACCGCAATAACATTGACCTGTGCATAATCCTCACCATTTCTTTACGTTGATGCCTCTATTCTATCGCCAATGCCGCCCTGATTAATAGACCGACATTTCCCATAAAGAATAGCCGTACTGTGTGCCCCGCTCCGTACCGTTCACCTTCACATACCGCGCGCTGACCGGGGTGAAGCTGATATCGTCCAGTTCCCCGTCTCCGGTTGCCGCCGAATAGGCCGTTGTCCAGTTCGTGCCATCTGCCGAAGTCTCAATGGTATAGGATTTGGCATACGCTCCCTCCCAGTTCAGCAGGACTCGGCTGACCGTCTGAGCAGAGCCGAGGTCAACCTGAATCCACTGCGGATCACTGAAGGCCGATTCCCAGCGGGTGCCAGGATCTCCGTCCACTGCTCCTGCAGCGGGCTGTTTCGGATTCTCCGAAGCGGTAACTGCCTTATTCAGGGCAAGGTTCACTGACGGCGGTGTTCCGCCGGTAATCACCTGCTGCACGGAGGCATCATTGTATCCAGCTGCAGTTACCGTAACCGCGTAAGTCTTCGCTGCTGGGAACAGCACGGTGTTCAGCGTAATTTTACCGGCTGTCACGGTATAATCCGCAGCCGCCGCTGTAGTTCCATCCACCTTCACGGCACTGATGGCACCTCTCCAGGCTGCATTATCTGTGAATGTTAGCTCAACCGGCTGGCCGGCTGCATTCTGCGTTGTATCGGCTGCCAGGGCAGGCGGAGCAAGCGGTGTCACGGTGCCGCCGCTGCCGTACACTTCCAGTTCCCATAAAGAATACCCGTATTGTGTGCCGCGCTCCGTCCCGTTTACCTTCACATAACGTGCGCTGACCGGGTTAAAGCTGACATCATCGAGGTTCCCGTCTCCAGTTGTGGTGGAATACGCTGGCGTCCAGTTCGTACCATCTGCCGAAGTCTCGATCGTATACGATTTGGCATATGCTCCCTCCCAGTTCAGCAGGACACGGCTGACCGTCTGATTCGAACCGAGGTCGACCTGAATCCACTGCGGATCACTGAAGGCCGATTCCCAGCGGGTACCCTGATCTCCGTCCACTGCACCCGCAGCCGGCTGTCTCGGATTCTCCGAGGCAGTAACCGCCTTGTTCAAGGCCAAATTCGCAGAGGTTGTTCCGCCAGTGACCACTTGCTGCACTGAAGCATCGTTGTAGCCCGTTGCCGAAACCGTAATCGTGTAGGTCTTCGCCGCAGGGAACAGCGCGGTGTTCAGCGTGATTTTACCGGCTGCCACGGTATAATTCGCTGCCGCCGCTGAGGTTCCGTCCACCTTCACCGCACTGACCGCGCTTCTCCAGGCAGCATTATCCGTGAATGTCAGCTCAATCGGCTGGCCGGCTGCATTCTGCGTTATATCGGCTGTCAGGGCAGGCGGAGTGAGCAGCGTCCCCGAATTCACCTTCGTCGGGTCAACCTTCACCAGCTTCTTGGCTTCAACTACAGCTGAGCCCGTAATTCCTCCCGCGTTGCGGAACGTAACGGTAATTGCCGCATTCGTCGGATTCCAGACCAGTGCACTATATGCCGATCCTTTCTTATACACAGTTGCACTATACCCGTTCGCCGCCCAAATGTCTTTGGTGCGTGATCCAAGAGTTGCCATGTTATGCACGAACCAGTACGTATTGAACAATTCATTCTGCTGCGGCAGTGCCGGATTCCATTTATTCAGTACAGCCTGCGGATCGCTCAGCGCCTGAATCGGCCAGACAATATGGTACCAGTCCGTTTCCGGCCCGCCGTTATCGGCTACGAAGCCGCTGTATAATCCGGCAGCCTTGGCTGTGTCGAACCCGTAGCTGGTTAAATATTCTGCCGTTGGCAGCCAGTGGATACCATAGACATACACCGGATTGCCGTTGAAAAAGGTTCCGAAGAAGTTCGAGCTTCCGTAAATCTGCCCGACAGATTTATGCGTATAGCCCGGCAGCCAGTTATCCTGGTCGTAGTTGAACCAGTATTGCTGCACCGCTCTAAGCTCGGTCGTGAAGCCCATAATGGACGCATCCCGGAACGCTGTGTTGCCGGTCAGTGTACTCCACATATACTGGCCAACCCAGCCGAACAGCGATTCTCCTGCCGCTTCCTGGTTATTGCCGCTGTCATTGTCGGCATAACCGCCGGCCCATGAATGGCCTTCATACGGGTCGAAGTTGCGGAAGTAAGGATACTTCGGATCCGTCTTCGACGGATTGGCGTAATCGCGGATCAGCTCATCCACCATACCGCTGTATTTATTCCTGAAGTCGGTATCATAGGTGGCCAGCACGGCGGAGGCAAATACATAATAGCCATACGTAAAGTGATGGTCCGTGATGCCGGAGTTCGCGCCGAACTCACTGTTCTTATAGATCAGGGTTCCCCAGTCGGAGTTGTAGTCGAAATAGTAGTTAGCTTCTCCCGAAGTGTACGTGTACCAGTCTGTCAGCACCGTCTTCATCCGGGAAAGGAACAGATTCTTGTAGCTCTCGCTGCCGATTTGATCGGCGATCAGCACGCCCATTGCCAGCGGATGCAGCTTCTTGCCCTGCCAGTAAGCATCGGCCTGCATCAGATTGGCGGCGGTGTCCGTATCCAGCAGCGCCAGATAATTGAGCAGATCCTGGCGGGAATAGGTGGAATCGCCCGGCTCGGTGAACTGCGGCACAATGCCGTAGAATTTATCGGCAGTGGCAAAAGAATTGCCCTCTGTAACCTTCATCGTTCCGCGGATCGACGGGAAGGAGACAGCGGTCAGCGGAGTTGTGGTAACCTTCCACTGGTGGGGGAGCTGCGCCATCAGCGTTGTATTCGGAAAGCCTGAACGCTTGAGTTCTGTAGTCGCATTGAAGGTGGTAGTGACATCCGATGTGGTCTCGTTGAAGGTATAAGCTACCTTCGTATCCGTCACAAATGCATATCCGTGCTGGTAGAAGTAATTCAGATTTGCGGGTGCCGGAAGAGCCGACAAGCTCAGGTAGTTCTGGCCTCCGCCCAGCTGGATTTTGAGCTTGGCGCCGACTTTCTTGAAGGTTGTGCCGGCCGGTGCATACAGCCCATAGTTTCTGGTCACCATTACGGGCGTTGGCGCGCCATTGGAATTCGTGACCGCAATGCCGATATGGTCTGCAGTAACCGTGGCGCCGTCAGCCGCCAGAATCGTATTATTGCTGTCATCGAAGAAGCGGGCCGTTGCCGGCAGGTAGACTTCAGGACTGGCAGGATCGCTGAATTGTGAATAGAGATAAGGCGAGCCTTTGACGAAGGTCGTCTTCATCTTCTCAGCAGTACCATCGCTTAACACGGCAGTTGCTGACCAGTCGCCGTAAGCGGTTATCCGGTTCGACATCCCTGAAGTATTAATGTTGCTGGCCATCAGGAACAGATCCGGGCTGCCTGCGGCTTCCTGCGCCTTGCCGTCGGCACTTAAGTAGCCTGCGCCCGGGTTCAGAACGCTTAGTCCCTGCTTGGTATATTTCGATTTGAGCGGAAGGGTAATGATGCCGTTTCCGAGCTGATTGATCATGATCGACTGCCACCAGTCATTGGAAGGCAGCGGCGCAGTCAGTGCATCCGATTTATACAGCGGATATTTGGGCTGGGGAACCGAGAGGTCATTCGCAGCATAGCTGCCTTGACCTACGGCCACTGTTGTCAGCGCCGGCAGTGCGGGAATGTTATAGACCGGCTTGGCATCACCTGTCACATAATCATACGCCTGAAATTCAAAGATCGAGTAACCGAAGGAGGTCGCTCTGCTGATACCGTTCATCCGCAGATAGCGGCCGGTGGCGTAGATTGGAAGATTAAGTGTGCCTCCGTCGCCGTGAAGCTCCCGGTAGATTGTAGTCCATGAACTGCCGTTATTCGAAACCTGAATATCATAGGTCCTTCCGGCGGCAGCCTCCCAATTAATGATGACCCGGCCCAATGTCCGTACGCTGCCAAGGTCCACGCTAAGCCATTCATTATCGGTAGCGTTGGAGGACCAGCGTGTGGTCAAGCTGCCGTCAAACGCCAGTGCCGGCAATGTGGAGCCAGCCGGGAGATAGTCAGCCACCTGATAAGACGATGCCGTCGCCGGCTTGTTCAAGGCCACATTCGGCCCCAGCACTACCGGAGGAGGATTAACGCCGCCCGTGCCGTATACCTCGAACTCAAAGAGGGAAATGCCGTATTGCGTCAGACTCCGCACGGTTGCCAATACCCGCACATAACGGCCGGTGCCGCTGAGCGTGAGATCATCCACGCCGCCATCTCCCGTAGTTGTGGAATAGACATCACTCCAGTTCAATTCGTCCGCGGATACCTGGATTTTGTAGGACTTGGCGTACGCCCCTTCCCAGCGCAGGACAACGCGGTCTACTGCGGCAGATGCCCCGAGATCAACATAAATCCAGTTCGGGTCGGTTCCCCACGCGCTGCTCCATCGGGAACCCGTATTGCCGTCAACGGCCAGATCCGGGGTGTTATTGCCCTCCGTGCCCGACGCATAAGCAGGGCGGTCCTGGGAGAGCAGATAAGAGCCAGCGGCATGCGCCCGGCCGGGCGGAAAGACCAATGCGACACTTAGCAGCATGATTATGCTCAGAAAAAAAGCGGTGCCGTTTATACCTTTCTTGCGTTTTAACCTTTTGGAATATGTCATTACCCTTAATCCTCCTCATGTCTATTGGTATGCAGCCATCCAGCCCATAACAAAATCTTTCCTGGTGTGATCATCAGCCTCCTTTACCTTGGTTTAAGCAGTCTACATCCCACGTATAGAAGCGCTTTCATAGATTCAAGATAAGCGTACCTTTTACCGAAACCGGTTGCAATTATACAAATCAACGATTTTATGCAGAAAGTAAGGATTAACTTATTTTCGCAGCAAAAGACCGGTCCTTCATCATCTAACGGATAAAAATTAAGGCCACTTCTGGGGCAGCCTCCGGCGAAATTAAGGGAACCAATGCTCCTCGTTTCTTTCGGGTCGGGGTAGCACATTGTATTCGGTTTTTCGCATGGCTCGTTTGCCTTCACGGAAGCACATTGTATTCGATTTTTCGCATACATTTGATCCGGTTGCCCTCACGGAAGCACATTGTATTCGGTTTTTCGCATACATTTGATCCTTCATTGGCCCGTCTTCCGGGGGTTCAGCGGGATTCCTGACGAATAGCATAATTTCCTATGTCACCAAAAAACCGGCCCCCATGGGGCCGGCCTCTGTTTCGTTACCGTTTGAGCCTATTTATAATGACGGTTCCTCATCCTTGAGCGCATCCAGAATCTGCCGGGCCAGCTTCTCGCCAATAGACAGAACACGGAAATCTTCCACGGAAGCTTCCTTGATCTTCTTCAGCGAGCCGAAATGCTTCAGCAGCGACTTCCGCCGCTTCTCCCCGATTCCCGGAACCGAATCCAGCTTCGAGGTGACCATCGATTTGCCGCGCTGTTCGCGGTGGAACGTAATTGCGAACCGGTGAACCTCATCCTGAATCCGCTGCAGGAGATAGAACTCCTGGCTGTCCCGGGCCAGCGACACCGGTTCGGCGGAATCCCCGACCAGCAGCTGCGCCGTTCTGTGCTTATCATCCTTGACGATACCGCAGACCGGAATGAACAGACCCAGCTCATTCTGCAGAATATCGATCGCCGAGGAGATCTGCCCTTTGCCTCCGTCGACCACGATCAGGTCAGGCTGCGGCAGATTCTCCTTGAGCACCCGTTCATACCGCCGGCGGATGACCTCACGCATCGTCTCATAATCATCCGGCCCCTGCACAGTGCGGACCTTATATTTACGGTACTCTTTGCGGGCCGGCTTGCCGTCAATGAACACAACCATCGCCGAGACCGGATTCGTTCCCTGAATATTCGAGTTATCGAATGCTTCAATCCGGTTAAGCGATTCAAGTCCCAGACTCTGCCCCAGACTGCTCGCCGCACCGGAGGTGCGCTCCTCATCCCGCTCAATGAGGCGGAACTTCTCATCCAGCGCCACCCGGCTGTTCTGGCAGGCCATGCCGACCATCTGCTTCTTGAGCCCGCGCTGCGGCACAAGTACCTTGATGCCCAGCCATTCCTGCAGGGCTGCCGCTCCTCCGGCCGCGTCCACGGTTCCTTCAGCAGCCGCTTCCTGTTCCGCCTGCTCCTGCGGCGGCGCTGCAACCTCCGCCCTATCTTCCGCCTCCAGCGCCGCCTGCATTTCCCGGCTGCCCAGCATGCCTGCAGCAGTCTGCAAGCCCGTTACCGCAGCACCTGTACCGGTCTCTGGCGTTAGCGCTTTAACGGCTCCGTCACTCAGCATATCCGGCAGCAGGATTTCCTGCGGCAATGCCGGGTTATCGCTGTAATACTGCGTCACATAGGACATGAAATCACTGTACGCTTCCCCGTAGAACGGAAAAGCCGACGAGTGGCGCTGAATCATTTTACCCTGCCGCATATACAAAATTTGCACACACATCCAGCCCTTATCGACTGCATAGCCGAAGACGTCCCGGTCCTTGGTATCAACCGTGTTGATCTTCTGCTTCTCCATCAGGGCATCGATGTGAATAATCTGGTCCCGCAGCTCCTTGGCACGCTCGAAATACAGCTCTTCTGCGGCTTCCTGCATTTTCTTCTGCAGATCCTTCTTCACCGCATCATGCCCCCCGTTCAGGAAGGACGAGATACTCTGCGTAATCTCCTCGTAAGCAGACTTCGGCACTTCCTTCTCGCAGGGGGCCAGACACTGGCCCATGTGATAATACAGGCAGACCTCCTTCGGCATCACCCCGCACTTGCGCAGCGGATACATCCGGTCCAGCAGCTTCTTGGTCTGCTGGGCCGCATAGCTATTCGGATACGGGCCGAAATATTTAGCTTTATCTTTCAGCACCCGCCGCGTGACCTCAAGACGCGGATGCGTTTCATTCGTTATTTTTAAATACGGAAAAGTCTTATCATCCTTCAGCAGCACGTTGTAACGCGGCATATGCTTCTTGATCAGATTGCACTCCAGAATGAGTGCTTCCATATTGCTCGATGTGACGATATATTCGAAATCAACAATATTGGCGACAAGCCGCTGCGTCTTGCCGTTGTGGCTGCCGGTGAAATAAGAGCGCACGCGGTTCTTCAGCACTTTGGCCTTGCCCACATAAATAATAGTACCCTCATCATTCTTCATCAGATAGCAGCCGGGCAGATCAGGCAGCAGCGCCAGTTTGTTGCGGATATTATCCATATAATCCATGAGTTCTCCCCCACCTGTTACTACACTGTTATAAGGTAAGTTTAGAATAGAATGTACTACAGATTCAAGCCTTATTATAGAACACCCGTTTCTATTTGACACACAAAGCGCCTTCGGATGACCGAAGGCGCTTTGTGTGAAGGGGCCGCGAGGCCCCCGGATACAGCGGAATTAATCTTTTATTGATGTTTAGCTACGATATTCTTAAGGGAATCCTTGGAGTTCAGTCCTACGACTTTGTCCACGGGTTGGCCGTCTTTGAAGAAGATCAGAGTAGGAATACTCATCACTCCAAAACGGGAAGCCGTCTCAGGATTCTCATCTACATTCAATTTAGCAATTTTTACGCCGTCTCCCAGCTCGGTGGACAATTCCTCCAGAATAGGGGCAAGCATTTTGCAAGGGCCGCACCAAGGTGCCCAGAAGTCTACTACTACAGTACCTTGACCTTCCACTTCATTAACGAAGGATTGGTCAGACACGTTCACGATAGCCATGATATTGTTCCTCCTCAAAGTTTTGTGAGCATCCGCTTCCTGAAACAGTATTGTTCAAAATACTTGGAAGCCTAAGCTTAGCTGTACGAAATAAGATCCGCTTCTATAGCCTGAGCCAAGATGGCGAAAATTACTCCGAGAATATAGCGGGATAAAATGCTTCATGTAATATGATAACCAGATTACCATTTAGCGACACATCCACAGTATAACATAAATACAATGCATTTGTTATATGTTTTATAAAATTATATTGTATAAAATCAAATTAGCCTAAGGTTTAACTTCATCGTCCGGGAGGTTCCGGATATCCCGAAATATTCGAATCCAAGCTTGTCATATAAGCGGACGGCCGCCTGATTCTCCGGATCTACACTAAGAGAAACCGATGGGTATCCATCGGATACGGCTTGCTGGATGATAGCCTCCATAAGTCTGATTCCCAAGCCCTGCTTTCTATAGCCGGGCCGTATAGCGACACCTAATTCCGGGGTTTCAGCATCCACGAATCCATAGCCTTGGTTCGTCTCATCAAACAGTCTGTACCAGGCAGCACCTGCGGGCTGATTGTCAAGCAGAGCGATTAGCGCCCTATCACCTTCTTTCCCCCACTTCTCGTTGTACTTCACGATATCCGGTGAACTCAGCAGTTCACTCCTGGAGGGCTTCCCTTGTACTATATTGATTGACTCATAATGCATATCCATTAGAAAATGGTATTCCTGCGGTTCCATAGGTCTAATACTTATCATCGAATCACCTCTCTGCATCTCATACAAGACTAGGCGCCGATCTTATCTTTACAACTTCCCGGCAAGTTCGTATACTTGAAGAAAGCGCATTAATTGTCAATGACTTCTCTCACATGTATAACTGTAACTTACTTTGCACAGTCATGCAACAGCAAGGAGGAAGAAACGATGGATGTCAACGCGCAAGTCCGTGACCCGCGGGAGCATGTCAACGAAGAGCCCCGTAATGACCTTGGCGACCTAATGGCCGGTTTTTTTGGAATGACAGGATTTATGACCGTAGTTTTCTTCGGGATGGTTATCATCAAGTTTATTATGTCCGAATAAAGCTGCAGGCAGCAGAGCGACAGCTAAGTTTACGCAAAAGCTAGATGCATACGGAGAACTCATACCAAACAGCGGCGGGGCCAGGGACTTCAATGTCCGGGTCCCGCCGCTGTTTGTGTGCGGGCAGAGCAGCTCTTATTTCTGCTGAAAATCCTTTTTCGGCGAGCGGCACTGATTTGAATGATTGAGTAACGCAAAATCCTGCACCAAATACAACATTCCCTTCGCTTAAGCGACCCAAATCGAGAATTATTGTATGAAAAGCAGCACTTCACCCCCACCGAGCAGTTAAGCACGACAATTGCTGTATTTTGTACAACATTCCTCACAAACACCCCGTTTCTTATGCTCCCAAGTTGCATTCCTTACAACATTCAGGCCTCTTAAGCAACAAAAGACGGACCACTCATAACCTCCGCAGCCAGTAAGCGGCGGGATTATAAATGATCCGTCCAGTAATATATATCATGCAGCGGAATTTATCTTACCGTACCCCGCTGATTGTCCCCATGGAGTGGAATGACATCCACAAACGGGGCGATCCGGTCCATCAGCCGCTGGCCTTTGTAGACCTCTTCGCCATCCTTGCTGGTCATGCTCAGATGCTTCTCCAGCCCGTCCAGCGGATAGTTCGAGGTGTAGAAGGTCGGCTTGCGGTTCATCCGGTAATTCAGGATCGCACCCAGCACATGGTCACGGGCCCAGGGATTCAGGTTCTCGGCACCGATATCGTCAAAAATGAGCAGATCGCAGTTTTTCATCGTATCTACCATTTCCTTAAGCTTCTGGTTGTCCATCATAATTAGCTTCAATTCCTCGATGAAGTCCGGCATGTATACAATCACGCCGCTGTAACCGGCAATTGCAAGCTCGTGAAGCAGATAGCACATCAGGAAGGTCTTGCCTGTCCCGAAGCTGCCCTGCAGATAGATCCCGCGCGAAGTCAGGCCCTCGGCCCGCACAGTCGCAATGTAATCAAATATCCGGTTCACGGCACTGGCCCGCCGGGGGTCCTTGCCCATAATGTCCATCTCATCATATCCGCCGTTCAGCACCCGCTCATCCACATAGAAGCTGCGGATCCGCTTGCGGATGTTATCCTGGTTATCCTGTGCGATCTTCAGCTTGCAGGGTGTCTTGCGCTCATACAGATCCGGTATCCCGTTAACAGTCTCCACTGTAAGCTTGCTGTAGTGTCCCTGGAAATCATTCGGACAGTTCTCCAGGCCCGGACAGTTCTTGCAGTGGCGGTCCTCCTCGACATACTGGTAGAGCCGGCTTAAGTGCAGCCGCAGCCGTGACTCATCCAGCTCGGGATGATCAGCCTGAAGCTGCTTGACCAGGGGATTATTAAACAGTCCCTGCTCCAGATCACGGGAGCGCTGGCGCAGAGTGGAATTGTTCATCGAACGCAGCACTTCGCCCATAGACTCCATCGCCGCACCTCGCTTTCTTTAGGGCGTTCTAAGGACGCCCTTTTTCTTACTGGCCTTAATCTCGGCCGCTTTCTTCATCATCGCCGCGAATTCCTCATCCGATACGGTCCCGGCACTGCCGTCATCCAGCACAATCGGGATCTCCGGCTTGCCGGAACGTCCGGTGTTCTTCGTATATGAACGCTGACGCGTCCCCGCCGCAGCCGTGCCGGCAGAGCCGGAAGCCGCTCCTTTACCCTTCACCTTGGACTGGTCGCGGATATACCGCACAGCCTTCTCGTAAGTATTCACCTGCTTGACCAGCATGTTGGAGGCAATGGCCTCCACGAAATTGCGGTTCATCCGCTGGTCGCCGCCGGAGGCCACCATTGTCATCAAATAGTGAATCAGTACATTGATGACTTCACCGTTCAGCTTGTAGTTCAAATCGATCTTCTCGAAGATATCCATCAGCTGGCCAGGAACAGCCCCGGGGAAAAACGTCTGCAGCAGACGTGTATAAGGTTCGTTGCGCAGCATCATATTATATTGGTGAATGTCGCATTTGGACATAAATTGCGGAGGCACTTCTACATAGAACTCCATTTCGACAGACTGCTCCACCGGCGCACCGGAAGGATCACTCTCATCAGCGGCAGCAGAGCGCAGCGATACCACCTTGGCAGCGGCGATCTCACGTTTCTCCTGGCGCTTCATATCCTGGCGGAAATGCTGGCTGGCCTTGTACTGCAGTGTATCCAGAATCACCTCGCCATCCGGCGTGAAGACATCATCCTCGTCGAGCAGGCGGCATAGATCCTGCGGGCCAAGCTCGTACTTGCGGGCCACATAATTAATAACGCCCATCTGGTTATGATCGAAACGCAGCTTCTCCACATGCGCACGGTTGACCGACTCACGCGGGAACCGCAGAATGATGTCGCTGTAGCCGATATTCGGCTCTCCGCCGTCAACTGTTCCCGGCTGACGCACGGTAGCCACCTCGGCCAGCGCCTGCTCCAGTTCGTAATCAATGACATGTGTATTGAGCTCAAAAATATCATAAAAGGGCAGCGAAATATTCTCTTTACCGACCGACCGCCGGCTCCATTCTTCCGGTTCCCGGTTCCAGAACTGCTCACGCAGCGACAATACGGCGAATTTGCCGATCTTATCCCTGAGCAGCAGCGTTAAATGCTGGGTCGCAAAAAATTCCGACGGCGACAACGGCGGCATTAATTCGTACTCGTACATATAATCATCGTTCTCCGCGGCATAAATCCGGCAGGTCTGCAGCAGCCCCACCGCTTCCAGCCGTGAAGCCTGGTCAACTAAATATTTGCGGCCCTTCTCATTGGGCTCCACGCCCAGGGTCATAAAGAGCCTGCGCTGCTGCTCCACACCGGAATACCCGATGGATTCAGCAGGAATATGCTCGAACAGCAGTCTGTACAGGCTGATGGCAAAAGCGCCGACCATCGGCTGATAGACCGAACCGAGCATTCGTCCATCCACATGGCTTAGACCGAATTCGCGGGAAACGCAGTACCGATGATGTTCGGTGAAATGATGCAGGTTGCTCATACGCATCTGCGGAAAACCTCCCCCTCTTCTATACGAATTCATATAGATTTCTATTCTATCACAAAACACCCGGCCGGAAATGTAAAAAAAGGCCCAAAAAAGCTGCTTTTCCCCCTATTATCGACAGCTTTGTAACACTTGCTGATTCTAGCGGAAAAGATAAGAAAAAACGGCTTCCCCTTAGTTTTGAAGGAGATCAGCCGTTTGTTGTCTTGCCTGCTCTGCACATTCCTCAGAACATTTTGTATCCGCCCAGCCGCAGCTTCTGAATGGTCCAGCCGCTCAGTACAGCACCGGCAAGGCCGGCTATACCGGTCAGATAGTCGACTACATGAAAGGTAGAGAGATGCTCCCATAACGACATGGAGCTCCGGTCCCAGATGGAGTAGACCACTACGGGAAGAATAACGATTACGAACAGGTATGCGGGAAACCATGTAGTCTTCATTAACATGTTAAGGATAAAGCCAATGCCAAACATCATAACAAAGAACAAAACGGCCAGAACAAACACTGGAATAAATCCCATCGTACCGCCATCCCCTCTCTCTATAAAGAACCGCACACCAAACCTTATTTAATAGTAAGTTTACTAGAAAAAATGTAGCGAAGCAATGAACATTATCGTCCAGTGGTTTGCAATCAGCGCAAATGGCGGCTGCAGAGTTTGCTCTTGGCCGTTCGCATGCGATACAATGCAAATAGCAAATGGAAACGGCTGCAGCGTCTTCATAAGAACGGTGCACGTTTCTTTTCGGAAATATGTTTATACATATTAAACGTATGCAAATTTAAAAGGAGTGAGAACATGAACGAAGCCGCTTTGACACTGGAAGGCTGGTATGCCCTGCATGACTTCCGCTCTCTCAATTGGACTGCCTGGACGGCAGCCGATGATGAAGAACGCGCCGTTGCCCTGGAGGAGCTGCATGCTTTCATGCAGGAGTGGGGGCCTGTGGAAGAAGCCAAGGAAGGCAGCTCCACCGTGTATTCCATCGTTGGCCAGAAAGCTGATTTCGTGATGATGTTTCTGCGGGAAAGCCTGGAAGCATTGAATGCGCTTGAGACTGCTTTTAACAAAATTGCCTTTGCCCAATATACTACCAAAGCCTATTCATATGTAAGTATTGTTGAACTCAGCAACTATGCCGCAGGAGGAACTGCGGGAGACGGCAGCGATCCGATGCTGAATCCGCATGTTGCCGCCCGGCTGAAGCCTATTCTGCCGCAAGCGAAGCATATCTGCTTCTATCCGATGAACAAGAAACGCGAGCTTGCGGACAACTGGTACATGCTCGACATGGACAAACGCCGTGAGCTGATGCATTCCCATGGCCTGATCGGCCGCGGATATGCCGGTAAGGTGAAGCAGATCATCTCCGGCTCCGTCGGATTCGATGACTGGGAATGGGGCGTGACCCTGTTCGCTGAAGATGCCCTGCAGTTCAAGAAGCTGGTCTATGAGATGCGCTTTGATGAAGTGAGTGCCCGCTACGGCGAGTTCGGTCCCTTCTATGTCGGCAATCTGCTGACTGAGGAATCGTTCGAAGAGATGCTGAAGCTCTAAAACAGAGAATAACCAACAGTATTTAAAGGGAAGTCTTCCTTACAGGAAAGCTTCCCTTTATTGGACTTTTGCTATAGTAACAAGAAACTTGCTTATGACGCTGCTGTCCAATATACGCAAATAGACCGCCCCCTCGCGAAGGTATGCGGTCTATTTGTCGTGTCATATTCACAAATTCTATATCCTCAATCAGACGGATTCTTACCATCAGCCTCTTCGTCCTCATCATCCTCGTCCCCATCCCGCAGACTCTCCAGATATTCAGCCGTCGCCCGGTCACGGGCGCGGCCCTTATCCTTCAGGCGCTCTATGGCCGGGAGAATGAGAATATCGATTTCCTTCTGGATATTGTAAGCCAGATCATATCGTGTCTGATCCTCAAGATAAGAACCCACCTCAATTAGAGCATTGTAGCGGTCCAGCTCCTCACGCGTGAGCAGTCCGCGAACTTGTACGCTGCAATGGCGCATCTTAGAGGAATCTTCCCTTCTTGAGTACCAGCGGAATGCCGCCGATAATGAGCAGGTAGCGCATGTCTACAACCTTCTTCAGCTGCGCCGCTGTCCAGCCCTTATAGGTCTTGTCGCCCACTACTGCAATCCCCTGGCCTTTGCCCAGCGAGGCTACGGTGCCCTTGTTGCTGAACGCAAACTTCTTCGGCTGCTGGCTGCGGATGGCCGCTACAAGATTATGCGCACAGCATTCTCCCTGCTGCATAGCAATCTGTGCCGTTGGAGGGTAAGGACGCCCTTCCGGATTAATCATAAGGGAACCGTCACCAATGATGAAGATATTCTCATGTCCCGGAGCACGCAGGTATTCGTCTACCTTCACACGTCCGCGCATAGCTTCGAAGCCGGCAGCTTCAATCAGACGGTTGCCGCGGATACCGCCGGTCCATACGATCGTGGAAGCTTTGATTTCTTCACCGGTTGCAAGGATGACACCGCCAGGCAGGCATTCCTTGATCGCCACGCCGAACTTGAAGGTTACCCCCTTCTTCGTAAGCACTGTCATGGCATGCTCGACAAGCTCCGGAGCAAAGCCAGGCAGCGCTGTAGGAGCAGCTTCTACATTATAGATGTTGACCATACTTGGATCGACATCATATTCTTTGCAGAGCGCCGGAATCCGGTCTGCCAGTTCAGCCACAAACTCAATGCCGCTGAAGCCCGCGCCGCCGACAACAAAGTTGATATGCTCTTGTGCATTATTCTCATTCTTGTATTTGGCAAATTGATACTCAATATGTTCACGGATCAGCCGCACGGAGTTAATGCTGCGGATGGTCAGCGCATATTTGTCGAGTCCCGGGATTCCGAAGGTCTCAGGCTCGCCGCCAAGTGCGATTACGAGATAATCATACGAGAGGGTTCCGTCTTCCAGAATAACCTTCTTCTGCTGGGTACGGATCTCCTGTACGGAAGATTTAACAAGATCGATTTTGAATTCATCGATAAGCTTGGAGATGGATACGCGGGTATGCTCGATGCTGTCCGTTCCTGCTGCTGGCATATGCAGATGGGTCGTGAAATAATGATACTCATGGCGGTTCACCAGGGTTACATCCGCTTCATTATAATTCAAAGCTTTCTGCAGCCGCTGGGCGGTCAAGATACCTCCATATCCCGCGCCTAGGATAACAATTTTGGGAATACTGCTCATGTTCCGGCTCCTTCCAACAGGTGAATCTGTCTATGTGTTATTTTTTGTAAAAAAATTAGGTTTCTTTTGTGAATTTATACACTTAAATTCAGAAGAATTTCCAATAAAACTTAAAGGATTTCTAAAATAACCATATCCATTGTAAACCTTAGTATCGTTTTAATCAAATACAATCATACAACAAAATGTCACATTTTTCAGTGAAATCAAAGGCTTTGCAGCGGGGTGCCACAATGTTTATAATGAGTAGGTAAGCAAGTATGGCAATTTGAAACTATCAACTCGGAGGTGTAATATTACGTGACACTAGAGCAATCCGTTCCTATGAGCGATCTCATCATCATAGGCGGGGGACCAGCCGGTATGTTTGCCGCTTTTTACGGCGGTATGCGCCAGGCTTCGGTAACACTTATTGAAAGTATGCCCCAATTGGGGGGGCAGCTTGCTGCTCTTTATCCCGAAAAATATATTTACGACGTGGCCGGTTTTCCCAAGATCACCGGACAGGAGCTGGTGGATAACCTTTCACGGCAGATGGAGCTCTTCCAGTCTGATATCCGTCTGGAGGAGAAGGTTGTATCTGTTGTGAAGCAGGACGAGCGCCACTTCATCGTCACCACCGATAAAGCTGAATATCACAGCAAAGCTATTATTGTCACAGCAGGTGTTGGCGCATTCGAGCCGCGGCGCCTGGAAGTGCCTGATGCGCAGCGTTTCGAGAAAGCCAATCTGCATTATTTTGTAAGTGATCTGAATGCATATAAAGGCAAGAAAGTGCTGATCAGCGGCGGCGGCGATTCTGCTGTAGACTGGGCGCTTATGCTTGAGCCTATCGCAGAGCAGGTAACCCTGATTCACCGCCGGGATAAATTCCGCGCGCATGAGCACAGTGTCGAGAATCTGATGGCCTCCAAGGTCAATGTTATTACGCCATCCGAGATCACTGAGCTGCATGGTGAAGAGTTCATCACCAAGGTAACCCTGTCTCATATCAAGACCAAAGAAACGCAGGAAATCGAAGTAGACAGTGTCATTGTCAATTTCGGCTTCGTTTCCTCACTGGGACCGATTGCGGAATGGGGAATTGAGATCGACGGCAACTCTATTGTGGTTGACTCCCGCATGGAGACCAGCATTCCGGGTATCTTCGCCGCAGGCGATATCACCACGTATCCGGGCAAGCTGAAGCTGATTGCTGTAGGCTTCGGAGAAGCGCCGACTGCTGTGAATAACGCCAAGGTGTATATTGATCCGGAAGCGAAGCTGTCCCCGGGACACAGCAGTAATCTCAAACTCTAGGATTGCGTATAACCTAAAACTTACAATAAAAGGGTATCCTTTCAGGTTGATTCCACCTCAACTTGAAAAGATACCCTATTCTGTGTTACTTGCGGTTTGATTAATTCTGGGTGCTGTAAAGGTATGCTCTGATCTTTAGTGAAGAACCGCATGAACTGGAGAGTGTAAGTTCCGTTTGCGAATTTCAGCGAGTAGCAGAGCGATGAAATCATGCTCCAATTGCAGCTCTATCGCTCTATGATAAGAGTCCAGCAGCATCTCATCCGACAATTCAACCATAACGTTCACCTACCTTTCCTTTATTTGGATCTGAATCTATCATAGCAAACTATCATTATTCGAACAAGCGTTCTCATTATCCACAAGCTACTGTGGAGATCCTGTGCATAATATGTTAGTAAGGGTTGTAATGTCAGGTACTGCACGGTGGACTATGGGGATAATAGTTATGCACAGGGCAGATATCCCGCTAATCCTTAAAAATAATTTTTAGAATGTTCATAATTGGCTGGGATATTTATGTTCATATTACCTCGGAATTGACACGACTAAACGCAATATTAGCTTATTAATGTATTTATCGTCAATTATTAAAATTTTCTTAATCAATTTTCGGTTATTTTGGTCTTGTATTTACTTCCAGAATCCATATTTTCCCCCGCTGATCCACAGCATAATCGAAGCCCAGCTCACCGATGCCGGGGAAATGCCGCTCCAGCAGCTCAATGCAGACTAAAGTCAGCCGGCGCATCTCCGCTTTCTTGGCGGAGGTCCGGATTCTCGGCAGCGATCTGTTCAGTCCCTGACGGCAGCTGAGCATCGTTCCCCCTTTACAGAGATTAGTAACGAACAATCCCGGCCGGGCTACTCTGCCTACCATGGAGCGGAATTCCCAGTGATCGCCGTTTTTCACCACTTTGACCCGGTAATCAATCGGACGCCCGGAAATCCGGGCAAGGGAAATGCCTTGCTGGATCAAATATCTCCGCTTTACCTTGAAGCGGTCCAGCGCGTACCTCATCGAAGCAAAATCACGGTATATACGTGTATTATGCATATACGTGAAGCCGTAACCCCGGTGATCCCGGAACACCTTGATCACCCCGTAGCCTCCGCCGCCGACAACCGGCTTAATCACAACATTCCCGTATCTTCCCAGCATCGCCAACAATCCGGCAGCACTATATTCCCGTGTTCTCGGAATGTAACCGGCAACCCGTGAATCGCTAAGCAACGCCGCGGTCTTCAGCAACTTGCTTGCCAGTTCTCTCCCCGCCATTTTTTCGCCCTCTCCTTTCGAATTCCCAGCCTACCCTATAGATTACTCACGAAAGACCGCACCCTCCTGTATGATTGTCCGTGGTAAGGGAGTCCGCAGCAAAAAAGGGCATATAGCCGCAAGGGCCGTATGTCCCGGTGTTCCGTTTATTCCAGAGCTGGAATATTCTTAAAATTCGTTGTATTATAGCCTGGAGGGGAGGGTTTCCTAATGGCACAGTTTTTTGAAATCCTGTATTGGTTTGCGATGGTCGGCATGTCTGTTGTACTGGCAGGAACCACGATACTCGTCTGCGCGCTGGGCTTCAAATTCATCAAAGACCGCCGCAGGGTTCTAGGCGCCGGCTGTATCGCCTTTTCCCTGGGGGCCGCTGCCCTGATCGTGTTCATGATTAATTTCAAATTCATCCTACCGGCCTGAAGCAAAGCTCCCGGCAGCTATGGCAAAAGACATCGGTAGAGCAGACTGCCTTTTATCATCGCTGCCTTTGAGCGGAATCTAACGTATACATGCCTCATAGATTTGCCTGAGATACTATATTCTATGACACCGTGAAGGGTTGGCCTGTGCCGATGGACAGCTTCATTAGCTGAATCTCTCAAGCCTTGCAGCACCTCCGGTAACGCGCCACACCTGAATTCAATTCTTGCCGTCAAAATACACCGCCAACTGCCTCGTTACCGATTCTCTCACCTCTTCGCCGGACCGTTAGCTCCTCTTCCTCCACATTTCCAAAGTACTCGAACACTCATATCCCATCCATAATTTCACATTTTCATCATTTTACACAATATACCTTAAATGGTTCTATGTTAGAATTAGTAGCGTGAATACTCGAAAAAAGGAGAATATAACGTGTCGAAACCTGTATACGGCAAACAAGCGGCTCCGTCCAAGACGATCGAAAAGAACTCCGGACCCGCATGGGCGCTCTGCATTGCCTTCATCCTGTTCCTGGGGTGGACCCCCTTCCAGGTTGGATTGTTCAACGGAATGAGAGTGGAATTTGAGAAGCCTATTTATATGGCTGCCTTGCTGAGCGGTCTGCTCCTGCTGGTCTGCGCTGTCCTGTACTTCAAGACCTTCAGGCTCGACGGGCAGCGAGATCTGCTTACCTTAGCCGCAATTCTGCTCCCGTTAACTTACGCCTTGTCCCTGTGGGGTGCCGCTTCGCATTATATGGCCATGAACATGCTGTTCACCCAATTCACTTATGTGGCGGTCTTCATTACCAGCGTGTATCTGCTCCGCCAGAGGCAGCTTAATAATGTTATTCAGCTGGGTATCCTCGCAATCGCATATCTGATCGTCGGTTTCGGTCTATTGAACTGGCTCGGAAGCTGGAAGCTTGCCGGCAGTCTTGTAGGCTGGTTCTCGGATACTGTGGTCAACGGCAAGTACACTGAAGCGGTGATGACCGATTCGAACGGGCTTCGCCTGACTTCCATTTTCCAGTATGCCAATACATATGCAGCGTTCCTGATGGCTTTTCTGTTCGTCGCCTTATTCGCGCTGATCCGCTCCCGGAAATGGTACGGACAGCTGATGCACGGATTTATGCTGGTTCCCTTCATTGTCTCGCTGCTGCTTACCTTGTCCCGCGGCGGTCTGGTCCTGCTGCCTGTGGTATTCATTATTCTGCTGCTCTTCCTGAAGCCTGTGCAGCAGATACTCTGGATTATTAATCTCGCCATTGCCGGCGTATTGTCTCTGCTGATTACGAATCCGGTAACCAGACTGGGACTCGAGCTGAATACGGCCTTCACTTCCTCTGCAGCCTTTGAGGGCTGGGGATACCTGCTTGGTGCATCATTCTGCGCCGCCGCTCTCTGCTGGGTTGTCCAGCATTACTTTGCCCCTTGGCTGAGCCGCAAGCTCGGCAGCACAGAATCACGCCGCTGGAGCGGAGTATGGATTCCTGTGGTGTCCGTTGCCGGTGTGTTGATTATCGCCTTCCTGTTTATCGGAACCCGTGCGCGTAATATTCTGCCGGAGAATATCGGAACACGGCTGGAGAATATCAACTTCAAGCAGCACAGTGTACTTGAACGCTTCACCTTTTACAAAGATGCCATGAAGGTGGTCAAAGATTATCCGGTACTGGGGACCGGAGGCGGGGGCTGGGCGTCACTCTATGAGCACTACCAGAACAACCCTTACCTGAGCCGCCAGGTCCACAACTTTTTCCTGCAGTACCTGATTGAAGTGGGTATTCTCGGCTTTATCGTGTTCATGGGCTTCATCCTGTTCATTTTCTGCAAGTATGTAAGAGGGTACCTGAAACGCGACAAAGACGATTACGATAACGGGTTCTTCTATCTCATTATCGCGTTGTCGATTCTTGTTCACAGCCTGCTTGATTTCAATATGAGCTATGCGTTCATGGGGATTCTGGTCTTCCTCGCTCTGGGAGGGATGACCGTTGTCATGGAGAGCAGACCGCTCCGTCTCAAGTGGAACAAGCTTTGGATCAGAGCCGGGTATTTCGGGCTGCTGGGAATCGGCACCGGGTATCTGCTGTTCCTGTCTCTGGGGTATATCAGTTCCAGCTCTGAAGCCTATACCGCCAAGAAGCTGGTCAAAGTCAGCCAATCCTATGAAGAGATCAAGGCCCCTCTGGTAAAAGCACTCAAAACCCGCCCGAATCATCCCGAATCGGCGGCTTATCTATCCATGCTGGATCAGCAGGTATTCACCCAAACACAGAATAAACAGTTTCTGGAGGAATCCTATACGGTGTTGACCCGCGCACTTGAAGGTGAGCCCTATAACAAAGATCTGATATCCCAGCTGGCGAAATATTATGATCTGAAGGGCCAGAGTGAAGAGTCTTACCGGGTGTATCTCGATAATGCGGACAAGTTCATGTGGGATATTAACTGGTATGATCATCTGATCAGCCGGGCCTCGCTCCTTGGGCTGCAGGCCTATGCGAAGCGAGATGAAGCCGGGGAACAGAAATATTTCAACAGTGCACTGGCTTCCTACAAGCATGTAACGGACGGCATTGAGCATTTGAAGACTCTTCCACCCGAGCAGCTTCAGGGCCGTGAATTCTTCGTCACCTCAACGATTGCTCTGAACGCAGGCCGGATACAGGTCCTGTCCGGTGACGAGGAAGCCGCCCGAACAACAGTACAGCAAGGCTTCACCAACGGTTACGAAGACTTGACGGAGACCGCAACCCTCTGGGATACAGATTGGTACAGCGCGGTGATCGGCCGTTCCCAGGAGCTGGGAGCCGCAGCCTTGAAGCGGGCACTGGAGGCTTATGCACTGGGCCAGACGGATCTGGGGGATCAGGAGACGGTTAATAAGGAACGGTATTTCAAAACCGGTCTGGATGCTTATGCCCATGCGGCTGCGGATGAAGAATGGTTCAGTACCCTTCCGGCTGAAGATCAGCAGGGACGGGGATCGATGATTACTTCAGTTATGCTGCTGAACGCCGGTAAGATCCAATATTTATCGGAACAATGGCAAGCCGCCGCAGCCACACTGCAGCAAGGGCTGACTGAGGATTATAACGATGCCGTCAACCGGGAAACGGCCCGCTGGTATCTCGCTGTACAGCAGAGAACCCAGAGTGCCCAGGATCAAGCAGTGTATGACAAGCTGATTACGGCTGATCCGGAAGAAGCAGTCAAGATTAACGAAGTTGCCGTTATGCCGCTCTAACTGTACTATTTCAAATTAGAGAACAGTAAAAACAGGCTGTCCCAAAAGCTGTAAAATGGCTTCTGGGACGCCTTCTTTTTTTGAGTAAGATCAACCACACCGGGAATCGTCACGTTAACCGTGCATTCGGCATTCTCCGTTTAACCGCTTCAATGGTCCAGGGACTGATGATGCTGCGGCCGGCAGGAAGGAGAGCTGTGGAAGATTGCATCAACCGGATTAACGAATTATTATTTATATCAGGTCTGTTGGTGTCTGGGAGGTAGTCAAATGTCAAAAACGATATTAGTTGTAGACGATGATGAAGAAATCGTAAAACTCATCACCAAAAGTTTAAGGTACGAGCAATTTGAAGTCATCACAGCCAGGTCCGGGGAAGAAGCCTTATCTGCAGTGGATGATAACCACATTGATTTCATTGTACTGGACATAGTGATGCCTGATATGAATGGACTTGATGTCTGCAGAAATATCCGGACATCCTATAATGTTCCCATCCTTTTTTTAAGTGCGCGTGATCAGGACATTGATAAAATCGTCGGTCTCGAAATAGGAGCAGACGATTACATGACCAAACCTTTCAGTATTCAGGAGCTGGCCTCCAGGATAAAAGCCCATTTCCGAAAAGTGGACAGGCTGCATAAAGAGTGGGATGAGCTTAGTCCCGGTAGAGAAAAGGCGGATGCTCCGCTTATTTTGAACGATAAAACGTTTGAAGCCTTCCTGCATACCCGGAAGCTCGACTTATCCGCGAAAGAATTTCAAATTCTGTCTATCCTTATGCGTCATCCCAATCAGGTACTCAGCCGTGAGCAGATCTATGAGAAGGTCTGGGGAGACGAGTACGGAGAAATCAATACCGTAACGGTCCATATCAAGAATATCCGTAAGAAGCTGGGTCCTGAACATAACTTCATTAAAACCATTTGGGGTATAGGCTATAAATATACGGAAAGAGAGCAATAGGATGAAACTGAAAATAAAACTTCCCCTCTTATTCCTGCTGATGCTTCTCATTCTTATGTTTTCCATTGGACTGTACTTGAAGTTTGTCTTCGCAGTATATTCCCCTATACGCACTACATTGCTGGACTCACGATATATAGCATTGCTGCTGCCCATCTTTGCCATCGCCTGTTGTATATTTATTATTCTGATCATCTATATTTATAGAAGCATTGAGAAGCCCATTCGGCTCCTGAATACCAGGCTGGGGGAAGTAAATGTTGTTCATCCCCTGCCTCCGCTGGCTTCGAGGAGTAATGACGAGATCGGAGAACTTTATAAGCACTTCAATAAGATGGAGCATAAGCTGCAACTCGCCCACAGAGAACAAACCGATATGATTGCAGCCATCGCCCACGATTTGAAGACACCCCTGACCTCTATTAACGGTTTCACCGAACTGCTGGCTACACACAAGGACTTACCCGACACTGAAAAGCAGGAATATTATGAACTGATTCAAAAGAAGTCAGCATATATGGTTGAGCTCATCAATGATCTCTCCAGCTTCACCAAACAAAAACTGGAGCTTGAATCCATGGTAGCCGGGCCTGTAAGGGCAACAGAGTTATTTGAAGACATTGCTTTTGAATATGAGTACGAGCTGGCTGGACTTGACAACGAACTGACTTGCCGCCATTCATTCACGGACAGTATATGGCTAATGGTCAATGAACCGATGATCCGCCGGGTGTTCGGCAACCTCTTCAGCAATGCTGTAAGATATGGGGGGAAGAATAAGCTGAACGTGTATATGACCGGATACCTGAGGGAGCATCATGCCTATTTCCAAATCGAGGATAACGGAATTGGCGTGCCGGATAAGGATCTCTCTTCTCTGTTCCTTAAATTCTTCACGGTGGATAAATCGCGGCAAATCCAAAAAGGCGGACTTGGGCTGGGCCTGGCAAGCTGTAAATCTATTATTGAGCATCACGGAGGAGAGATAATGGCCTTCCCTTCCGAATATGGCGGTTTGGGGATACGATTCAGCCTTCCCCTGGCTTCACTTCACTGATTGTATTTACGCACTTCTGCTTCAACAACCAAAGATTACAGGCTGCTGCCGGGTGTGACACCCAGGCAACAGCCTTTTTGTGTTTTAGCAGTTTATAGTTTTTTATATTCTCTTTATAAACATTTATTTTTCTTTTACCGAAGCTTCATCTTTGGATGTAAAAATAATTTCTATATTAGAAGCACTAAAGAAATAAACAAAAAGCAAAAGAAGCGGAGGGGAAATTTGGAACTGTAGGAGCGGTAGCGACCGCCCGAAAGCTTTCCGAAGGAAAGCTACCTCGTAAGCATAAGCTGTCACCGGATTTCACCCGCGAACAGCGGTTCAAAATCAAGAAATCTGGGGACAACAGCGGCTGGAAGTCCAAATGTTCACCGCAGTGACGATGAAGCTTCAAGTTCAAAAAGGAGGATATTAAAATGTCAATTGAGTTCAGCCGCTGGCCCAACAATTACATGATGTCATACCAGGTTACCAAAGCTTTGGGTATGGCAAGCCTCGGTGCTACGGATGTCACCGAAATCTACGAGGCCTGCAAAAGAATTGACCCCGATGACAAAGCTACGTGGCACAGGGAGTGGCTCATCACCGCTCAGGCATTGGAAAAACACGGCAAGGAGGCTGAAGCGGCCGGAAACTGGTATACCGCACGGAACTGCTATATTCGTGCCTGCAATTACTATAGAATCGCAGAGTATTCGGTGATGGATGATGATACCCGGAAAATCCGTATCTTTAAAAAGGTTAATGAACTCTTCGAAGCTGCCGGAAAGTACTTCGATGTCCCGCCGGAGAAGATTGAGGTTGATTACGAGGATGTTAAGCTGGATGGTTACTTCTTCTCCCCTTCCTGGATAGAAGGCCCCAAGCCGACTGTATTTGCGCTTAACGGTGGTGACGAGTGGTCCATTGAGAATTATTTCTGGTTGGGTCCTGCCTTCATTGCATGCGGATATAACTTTTTGGTCTATGATCAGCCCGGCACCGGTCTCTCGATGTATGAAAAGGGAAAGGGCAGACGGGCGGACAGCGAGGCGTTTCATTCCCGGGCCATCGACTTCCTTCTGACACGGCCGGAAGTCGATCCGGATAAGATTATCGTGCACGGGGAGAGTTTTGCGGCTTACGACTCCTTGCGCTTCGCTTCGTTCGATCACAGAATTGCTGCCGTCATCTCCGACGGAGGTACGCATGCCTTCGACTGGAAAGCCATGCTGTCCTGGATGCCGCCAAGTCTGGCCGCACACGGCATGCGAATTCTGGGGGCAGACAGCCTGGAGGATTTTGCGGGGAATCCGCGTTTTGCCTATGATCTTGAGGGCGTACTCCACCAGATCGAATGTCCGCTGCTTGTCATGCATGGAGCGGAAGAGATATTGGTTCAGCCCAATCCGCTGACACAGGCTATGAAGAATTACGAGCAGGCAGGTTCGACTAACAAGACATTCTTCCCGATAGAGGATAGACGGCTTGGCGGATTAGAGCACTGTCAGGTAGATAACATCAACGTGCTGCATGAGGTAGCGCTGAATTGGCTCTGTTCCATTGGGCTTGGGCCAGCCGCACCCCGCCAATCTTAGGGATTGTCATAGGAGGAGTTAACAGCTATGCGAATTTTATCAGAGAAAAAAAGCGGCAGCACGCCCGCTATACAGATTGACGGAGTGCACAAAAGGTTTGGCGATTATACCGTATTAAACAATCTTTCGCTGGAGGTGAGCCAAGGAGAGATCTTTGGATTCCTGGGTCTGAATGGCGCCGGGAAGACAACGACGATCAAGATGCTCCTGGCGATGCTGAAGCCAACCTCCGGCAAGCTCTATATGTTAGGTGAAAAGGTCGATGCCGGAAACTCTAAATTATGGAGTAAGGTCGGATATTTGGAGGAGGCTACTTTTTATCCCGATCTCACGGTAACTGAGAATCTTGACATCGCAAGGCGCATGCAAGGGGTGGCTGACAAGGATGCCGTACATCAGGTGATCTATAAGCTGGGACTTGAGCCGCACCAAAAGAAAAAAGCAAAGCATCTCTCTTTGGGTAACAAGCAGCGCCTGGGACTTGCGAAAGCGATGATTCACAATCCGGAAATTCTAATCCTGGACGAGCCGATCAACGGCCTTGATCCCGCAGGCGTGGCAGAGATACGGAATATGTTATATAATCTGGCAACCAATTTCGGCGTAACTATTTTTATATCCAGCCATCTGTTAGAGGAGCTCTCGAAAGTGTCCACACGCATTGGGATTATTCATAATGGGCGCCTTGTTAAGGAAGTCGCAATGGATAAGCTGGAGCAATCCTTACAGAAAAACCTGGTGGTGAACGGACTGAACAAACCTGCCTTAAAGAAGGTGCTTGAAGAGCATGGCTATGCCTTTGAGGACACCCTGGACGGCTCTATTAAACTAACCAATGAACATGCGGCAGATCATCCTGAACGGCTGGCCGAACTGCTCGTTCAACGCAATCAGCCGCCAACATCGCTCCGGGTGATTACGGAGGATTTGGAAGGGTATTTTCTCCGCACCATTGGTATGACCAGGGGGATTAAATAATGAATATTCTATCTGTGTTACATTGTGAGATTCGCAAGATTATCCGCTCAAATGTGTTCTGGATCATGTTTCTTGTGTTAGGCTTCGGCCCCATCATGATGGGCGTCGGAAATGTATTATCCAGTGACGCCGGCGGTGTCAACTGGGAGCAGTATTTAACCGGATTGCTTGATACACTTGCTCCGCTGGGGCTTATCGGATATACCTTTGTTGCGGCATGGGTATTCGGACGGGAGTTTGCGGATAGAACCATCAAAGATTTGCTGGCAAAGCCCGTGTCCAGAGCGAAAATTGTATTGTCCAAATTCCTTGTCATTTTAGTATGGTGCCTGTTACTTTCCGTCTATATGTTTGCCGTGGGTTTTGCCGTAGGGGCGATCATGGGAGCCCAAGGCGGGTCCGCTTCCTTCATTTCGAGCTTGTTCTTTAAGTTCCTGATCACCTCGCTATTGTACATTTTTGTGACCGCACCAACCATTCTTTTGGCTAATGTGACCAAGGGCTATCTGGCACCCCTGGGGCTCATCCTGATCATCGTCATTCTGTCCAATGTGTTGGCCTCATTTGGATTTGCACCCTATTTCCCATGGACCATCCCGTCGGTATTTCAAAGCACCGGTTCCTTACAGCTCAGCAGTATATTGATACTTGCGTATACAGGGATCATCGGAATAGCCGGAACATTTGCCTGGTGGAGATATGCGGAGCAGCCATAAACAAGGAAAGCAACACCTGACAAGCTGATTGCAGCTGATCCGCAAGAAGCAGTCAAGATTAACGAAGTTGCCGTTATGCCGCTCTAACTGTAGTATTGCCAGACCAGAGAACAGCAAAAAGAAGGCGTCCCAAAAGCCATAAAATGGCTTCTGGGACGCCTTCTTTTTTTTGCGTAAGATCAACGTGTGCACTTGAATGGACGCTCCGCGAACGGACCGTTGTTCCAATTCAACCGCGTGCCGCCATATACTCGTCCTTCAGGATAGAGTATTGGTAAGAGTCCAGCCACTTCCCCTTATACCGCATATGTTCTCTCAGATGTCCTTCATATACCATCCCTATGTGTTGCATGACTCTGGCAGAACCGATATTCTCCGGGCGGCAGGTCGCGTAGATCCGGTGAAGATCAAGGTTATTGAAGCCCCAATCCAGCAGCACGGCGGCAGCCTCACTTGCAATACCCTGTCCCCAATACAAGCGGTTATAGCAATAACCGATTTCTCCCTGCCCTTCTCCGCTGATATGTATCCCGCAGCCGCCTACCAGTACATCCTCCTGCTTCAGAACGACTGCGTACTCGAACCCCTGGCGCGGCTCCTGCTGTTGCATATCCAAGGTCAGCCGGATGTAGCTCCGGGTATCCTCCAGGGAATTAGGTCCCCAAATCATGTACTGGGCCACAGCCGGGTCGGAGGCATACTCATGTACCCGCTGGACATCCTCAGACCTGAATTCCCGGATCAGCAGCCGGTTTGTTTCAAACTGCATGCTTGGTCACATCCTTATGCTTACTGTTGTAATCCGGGGAGACTTCATGGCTCAGCAAGTTCAATTCTTGCATATTGCTCTGCGAAATCTTCCCCTTGGTTCAACGCTTGGATTAACTTGAGAAGCCCCTCTTCTCCTGCACGAGCGAACCACCGCGTAACTTCATAACAAGCCAAATTGTAATTCTTCCAGGCTTCCGGAGTTCCATAACTGAAAGCATCATACGAGTCTAAAAGGCCGTAATCCACAGGCTTCTTCCCTTTATCCGTTACCAGTTCCCATGCCGCTGTGCTATTAGACAATCTCCCGTCCGCCATTGAAGCCAGCCCTTCATCAAACCACACAGGCACTACATTGCGGTTGCGCAGTCGTTCCCTCAATTCAGCGTGGGTGAATTCATGCGAAATCACATTTTCATTAAACCCGTCCGGGCCGATCACAATATAGTTATTCCAGGGCAGGTAATAGGTTTGTCCGGTCGGATTTTCAGTGTATTTCCCCAGACTCCTGGAAGTTAGCGCCACAATCAAATACGGAGTCGAAGTTCGCTCACCAAAAATAGCCGTAACCTTCTCTTGCGCAAGCTCAACGTAAGATAGCAGCTGATCCTGCAGTTCCTTCGACATATCCGGCTCTATATAAACATCCGGTGCCACTTCAACCATGCTAGAGTAATTGACCAAGGCAGCATGCACCGGCTTGGCATAGACTCCCCAAGAGATCATCAGCAGTGCTATTAACAATATACCCGACGCAGCTATTACTTTCATTTTCCGGGTCAATTTCAGCATTTAGTTAAACAGTCCTCTGCCAATAAAGTTAGCCGTAACCGGCTGCTTCCCGATCTCCCGTGACCATACAGACAATTGACCAGTGTGATGGATCTCATGGGCAATCAGATGCCGCATGACTTCGCCGTATTTATGGAGTTCGCGTTCCCCTTCATCCGTGATATCAATCATGATCCGGTCTTCCAGGCTGTCATTCCAGCCGTACACGAATGGAGCCAGCTCCTCATGGCACCGCGCGGATAAATCCTTGACCTGCTGCAAGCTGGCTACTTCCTCGAATGAAGGAATCTCAATCTCTTTCTCTTGTATTCCGCCACAGATCCAGCCATACTCGACGGTCACAATGTGATAGAGCGTAGGAAGAATGTATCCTATGCCTCCAGTGCGTAATTTCATCAGCTCTTCCCCGTCCACCGTCTCACACCAGTCGAACCAGTCTTTGCGCACCTGCCAGTTATACTCGAATAGCTTCAACATGCCGCTGCCTCCAATACTCGTAAATTTCATTACGCTTACTATTCATGATTCGCGATATTCCCCTGTTATCCTCCCTCGTAAACCAAGTGTCATTAACTCATATCCTTTCTCTGCACCACTATATCCGGCGGTTTGTGAAGTATTGATTATAGCTGTACTTTTCACACGTAACGTATAATCTCGTAGATCAGACTTTTACATTGATCAAATCGTTCCAATAAGGAGAGGTTTTAATCATTGTGAGAAAATCAAAACGCTTGTCAGCTATGTTTGTAATTTTCCTGCTCCTGTTCTCGTCTATTCCACTATCCCTGTCTGCAGAGGAAATACGCCAAGAAGAACAGGTGGATCTGGGACCTTGGGCGTTCAGCGCCTTCGGACCGGGTACAGTACCAGCTACGAACCCCGAACCTATTGTTCAAGATCCAAATACAGTAATAATGAGTACGTACGGCGGAAAGATTGCTTCTGGAGAGGAGGGACTTTCCTTTTATTACAAAGAACTTCCCGTTGACACGAACTTTGAGCTCCAAGCCAAAGCTACAGTGAATTTATTTAACAGCAGATCCAGCGTCGGCACGCCTAATCAGAAATCCTTCGGACTTATGCTCAGGGATACTGTTGGAACAAATGGAGATGACAGCAAAACCATTTCTAATTATGCTGCAGTCGGTGCGTTGGATCAGGTAATGAAAGGATTTTATAAAAAAACCTCGCAAATAAAGCTTCCTGCATTTAGTGGAATCAATGCTCCTGCTGCGGGAGAAACCTATAATCTCAGCATTAAAAAATCAGGCAATACTTATCTGCTAAGCATCGGTGAACAAACTCAAATTGTAACACTCGACGATACATTCACGGATACGATCTTTGCCGGAATCTATGTAGCAAGAGATGCGGAAGTAACCTTCAGTGAACTAGACATCAAGGTCGAGGCCAAACGTGTATCCCACTTAATCGCTGATACGAGCGGGATGACCAAAACCTCCTATCTGATGGGTGAACCCCTTGATCTGACCGGACTGGCCGTTAAGGCTGTCTTTTCTGATAACAGTGAAGCCGTGTTGTCTTCCGCTGATTATATTGTTACCGGCTTTGACAGCACTAAGGCTGGAGAGAATACGATCAAGATTAATTATAACGGCGCTTCGGCAATCATCCCGCTGCAAATCATTCCGCTGACAGTGACCTCCTTATCGGTAAAATATGAGCCGGCCAAAACGGTCTATTATCCGGGAGATACGTTTGATCCGGAGGGACTTGTGGTCGTTGCTGACTATAATGATCATTACCTGATCACCGAACTGGACCGCAGTCTCTATTCGCTCTCCATCGGCGGACAGCCCGTTACTGAAGCATCGCCGCAGGTGTTTACGGAGTCAGGTCCATATGAAATCAATATCACCTCCACAGAGACTCCATCCATGGCGGCTGCTTTTAACGTTGAAGTCATTGACGCTGCCCTGTCCAAGCTGGAGATTAGACATGAACCCAGACAAACCGTCTATTACACCGGTGATTCCATCCAGTTAGAAGGATTAGCAATTTACGCCCATTATTCTGATGACACTCAGATCCGCCTGACCAAAGATGAATATACCGTCTCTCCCCTCAACACCTCGGTACCAGGAGATAAAGAGATCACAGTTACCCATAAAGGATTAACAGCAACCTTCCACGTTAAAGTCCAAATGAAAGAGCTAACCGGTATCGAAGTAACAGGCTATCCGGCAACAACTTTCTTTATAGGCGATAACTTTAACAGCGATCATCTGATCGTATCTAAAGTCTATGACAACTTGGACCGGGAAGTCCTAAGCGATTTCATCCTGGACAGCTCCAAGTTTGATAACCAAAGGGCCGGAGTATATGAAATCGGAGTCATCCCTGAGGATACATCCATTCAGCCGATTACGTATTCAGTCACGGTAAAAGAAAAGCTTGAACCCGTCTGGCGCAGCATTCAATTCGGCCAATCCACATCCGCTGCTAATAACAAGATGCTTCTACAAGAAGACGGAACGGTAGAGCTGATTGCGCTGGAAGGCGGCGGCAAGGTTACTGAGGACCACGATGGCATTACCTTCTATTACACAGAGCTTGATGCGTCAGAAGATAATTTCGTGCTGTCTGCGGATATTAGGGTGTCGGCTTTTGCCAAAACTCCATATGACGGACAAGAGTCATTCGGCATCATGGCGCGGGATGCTATTGGGACGCCAGGAAATTCCAGCGTATTCGCCTCGAATATCGCTGCTATCGGCGGCTACAGCGGCGGTACCAAAAGCGCAATCGGCACCCAGCTGTTTGTCCGCTCCGGCATCTTGAAGTCTGACGGAACCGGAAGTAAAGGCATTCAGACCATCATGCTGAGGAATGAACGGCCTGCCCCCGGCAACACGGCTCCTGCAGCTCCTTATCGTCTAACGCTCTCCAAGACGAATAGCGGCTTTACTGGACAGCTTAACAATGATCAGGAAGCTATCATTTTTGAGCCGGATATTCTTAACGTACAAGACGCCAAAATGTATGTCGGATTCTATGCGGCACGTCTCGCTACGATTAATATCCGCAATATCCAGTTGACGGTGACGTCAGCTGCTACAGATTCTCCTAAGGTTGAACCACCGGCAGCTCCGGTCATACCAAGCTTGAGCATACTATCTCTAAGCAAGACTTCTACACCAGAATATCAAATGATTGTTCGTCCTAATGTCAACGGAACCGTAACAGTGAAGCAAGGCTCTAAAATCATCGCCCAGGATATCGAGGCTAAAGCCGATAAGCGTCTTGCGGTTCCGGCGGTACTCGCTGATCAGGGGGATACGAACTTCAGCGTTACTTTTGTACCAGAGGATACCCAGTATTTGACCTCTTACGATAAAATCGTCCATAACTTCACAGTAACCCTGAGCAGCTATGGGGAGGGAGAACATATCTATGTATCTCCTGCGGGAACAAGTGCCGGGGAGGGTACGGCTGATCTCCCGCTTGATCTCGACACCGCCATTGAATATGTCAGACCAGGCCAGCATATTATCGTGCTTGACGGCCATTACGTGCGGAAATCACCGCTTGTCATTCAGAGGTACAATGATGGAACTGCAGCCGCGAAGAAGTACCTGGAGGCGGCACCAGGGGCAAGACCCGTCATCGATTTTGACAAAAAAACAGAAGGCGTGCTGCTCAGCGGGAACTATTGGCATGTGAAGGGGATTGATTTCACCCGCTCGGCGCCAAATACGAAAGGCTTTACGGTTGGGGGGAATTATAACATCGTTGAGAATAGCCGCTTCTATGCAAACGGGGACACGGGGCTTCAAATCAGTCGTACAGACGGAACGGCACAAGAAATCGCCGAATGGCCATCCTACAACTTGATTCTGAACAGCACCTCCTTCGATAACCGCGATCCGGCAGACAATAATGCAGATGGCTTTGCCGCGAAATTGACTTCAGGTATTGGAAATATTTTCAGAGGATGCCTGGCACATAACAATATTGACGATGGCTGGGACCTGTACACCAAGGCAGGCTCAGGTGCGATTGGTCCAGTATTAATCGAGAATAGTGCAGCCTTCAATAACGGATATTTAACAGACGGAACGGTTGGCGCCGGTGATAAAAACGGGTTCAAGCTGGGGGGAGAAGGCATCCACGTCCCGCATACCATCCGCAATTCCATTGCCTTCGGAAATGGCGCATATGGCTTCACCAGTAACAGTAATCCGGGTGTGATTGCTATAAACAATATCGGATTTAATAATACGCGCGGAAATATGAGCTTCACCACTTATGACCAAATTACAGCAGACTTTAAGATTGACGGCTTCGTATCCTACCAGACGAGCATCATCGGGAAAGATCAGTATCCTTCTTCTTTGGCTGCCGACAATAACTTCATGTACGATGGTACAGCGTCAGTCAATAAGTCAGGCAAGCAGCTGACAGATGCTAACTTCGCAAGTTTGAATCCGGTGAACTCTTATACGAGGGATGCGGAGGGAAATATCATCTGGGGTGACTTCCTGAGGTTCATTCCTTTTGAGGAGCCGGGACCGGGAACTCAGCCAGAGCCAGAGCCAGAACCGGAACCAGAAACAGAGCCAAGTCCGGGTCCTTCCGCTACACCGGCGCCTTCTGCCACACCGGGTCCTACGGCTGCACCTGAACCCACGGCTACACCAAGTCCCGCTGCTGTACCAAACACCGGCGGTTCCGGATCAGCCATTGGAGATTCTTCTACGACCGTACTCCTGCTGGATGGCAGCGTCAGAATTGAACTGCCCATAACGGTTGATGCAGGGAAAGCCAGCGCCATACTGAAGGATTCCTCCCTGCAAAAGATAATCGCTTTGGCCAAAGCTGATTCAACCGGTATTAAAACTATCCGGATTCAGCCTACAGCAGATGAAGCCAAGGACATTAATGAATATGAGGTAAGCCTCCCTGCTTCAGCATTTCGCGCAGGAGCTTCTGCCTTGCAGATAGAGGTCAGCTCGTCATTGGCCACGATTATGTTACCAGACAGTCTATTCCCTGCGGCAATGCTCGACGGTGCGAAGACGATTACTTTATTCCTAAGAACAGTCGATGCTGAAGGGCTGCTCAAAGGGAAGTTAGGAGACAGCCCGCTGATCGGGTATGAGCTTCGCCTGGATGGAACAAAGCTTCAACTAGACAATCTACAGTCACCCGTACAGATCGGCCTTCCGCATTCACCAGCCGTTCCTGCGGCGGATAACGCCTTTATTGTTGTGTGGCATGTCAATGACAAGGGAATCATCCAGCCTGTAGTCAGCGGGGATTATAATGCAGAGAAGCAGCAGGCCATTTTCTCAACCACTCTTTCGTCCGGCCACTATGCAGCGGTCTATAATCACAAGACATTTCAAGATATCACCCATTCCCATTGGGCAAAGTCCGCAGTGGAAGTCCTCACTTCCAAGGGTATAATTAACGGTATATCAGCAACTGAATTCCGGCCGGATCAGTCCGTTTCACGTGCGGATTTCGCACTTTTACTGGTGCGGGCTTTGGGACTGAATGCAGCAGAAGGGGGCGGCTTCGCGGATGTGTTATCCAATCCTCCGAATGAACCTATATCCAGACAAGAGATGTTTGTTATGGCGGCTAGAGCCCTACAGGCTGCAGAAGGCTGGAAACAGGGGGCGATAACTGCCTCTGGTTTAGATAGCTTCACAGATCACGACCAGATCGCCGGATACGCAGCAGATGATATTGCGGCCTTGGCAGCAGCAGGTCTCATCAAGGGAGACGCCCGGCAGCAGCTCAAGCCCACTGCATATTCCACGCGTGCTGAAGCGGCGGTGTTAATTTACCGAATTCTTATGCGCAAATAAAAGAGAACCCCCAAACCATATTGAAGTGGTTTTGGGGGTCTTTTATGCCTGAACCCACTTTATTTGGTATAAGATTAAAACATTTATGAGCGTACAAATGGTACAGGAATTAAGGTCTATAATGTAATTAACATCCCAAATACACAAAATCACAACAGGATTTCCGAAAGGAAATCTTGGAGAATTTTCTTCACTGGTAAGTTAGCAGTATTTAATAAGTCATTTACACGTTGAAGTATTTTAGGATTGTCTAATATCATTTTTTTACTTTCTTGATCTGTAAAACTTCTTAGTGTGTCAACGCATATCTCGAATAACTCCTCATCATTAGTATCGAGCAAGGATAGTAGAATATTAAGTTCAAGTACATTGCACTCATTATCCAAACAATATGCTAATTTCTTCTGCCAATCTATTGGTTTACTAAGCACTTGATTAGATAGTTCGGCCCAATCACTTGGGCTAAACTCTGTAAGCATCTCGCTTGCAATGACACAACCATCATCGTACCAAGAATCTACTGTTGTATCAGTAGCTAAAAGGTTATCTAGTTCTTTGTACATTTTGATGCCTCCACTTATTTTAAAATTAAAAACCTGACGGGCGAGGCGCGTTTATCGTGCCTGTTGGATAACCGCTTGTTACATCTTCACCAACTTTGATCACGTCAATTTCTATACCATTTATAGTAGCCCTATGCCAAGTTGCTCCATCCCTTAATCTTTTAGAAATAGCAGGAGTATTACCAACATAAGTAATGTCCCTTATAATTTGTTCATCACTCCAGGATTCTGGAAATAAGGTACTCTTTTTTAGTTTAGAAATATTCCCGTCAGGGAACTGCTTTGTAAAAACTACATTTTTTGTACCATAAGCATTAGTGGATAATACTTCAACTGCGAAATTGTCGTTAACATTGTTAATGCTAGGCGAATGTCCTCCTATTAAATCATTTTTCGGAATCCTTCGTTGTCCTTCTAGTATCTTTGTTTCCATTTCCGGACTAATTACTGTTTTGGGAATAACGACACTACCACCGTTCCCCAGCCCCTCAATCTTACCCGCACCGGCACCCATCTCATCCATCGCATCCATATACTGCTGCTGCACCGGCGTCCTCGGCAGTGAAGGTCCATCGGGTATCTCCCCTGCCTTGAAGGCCAGCCCCTCTGGTGTCTGTAAGACCGGACCCAGATCCGGGAGCTTCTGCTTGATCCCTTTCAGGGCATCCTTCGCCGCTTGGCTGACAACGTCTTCCACTCCGCTGAACACTTTCCCGGCTTTGCCGATTTTGGTGACCTGCATTCCCGGTACAAGGAGGGAAGCTACCGAACCCAGCATCGCTGCCTTCTCTTCCGGCGTTCCTTCGTCAAATTGATGATAAGCCATCTTGGCCGCTTCCACCAGCACTTCCGGATGCTCCATGATATATACCGCTTGATCCTTCATTTCTGTCGTTGTTTTGACCGGGTCGACCACAAGCTTGAAGGCAAACGTAGCCGTATCTGCCAAGCCCATCACTACCTCTTTCACCAGTCCTTCGGTAAAGGCCAGCACCACCGCATCTGCCTGATGGACTCTTTTCTCCCATTTCGTTAACCCGTATGTATCATCCAGCCACCCCAGGTAGCTGGTATACATCGGTGTGAAGTCATTAGGCACATAGACTTTGTCCACATAAAAAGCCAGCATCGTCTCATTTTCCTTGTTGCCTGCAGTTATCGGAGTGCCATCCGGCAGTTCCAGCGGCGGACCGTTCAGCCGTCTTGCAGCTTCGATCTGCTCCTGGACCTGCCTCACAGCCTCAGCGATCCTGATCTCCTCCCGCTTCACTTCCAACTGGCTTCGCGCATAGGCTCCAGCTGCATTCTTCTCCATCGCCATCCGCAGCAGGAGGAGATATTCTTCGTTATGTATGAGCGGTACACTCTCCGCCGTGATCGACGGATCATAATCGCAGGCTTTGACAGCCGGCTGCTTGAAATAGCCGCTTAGATCCTTCCCTGCTTCATATTTTTCACTACTTCACATTTTAATCCATATGTTACTTCTGACGAATTATAATCATGTCTTCGTCAATTAATCTAAGATCTCACGAGCTTCCGCCTTACAGCTTGAGGTCAGTTCATCACTAGCCACGATTATGTTACCAGACTATATATCCTCTGCGGCCCATATGCAGCTGTCTATAATCACAAGACATTTCAGGATATTCCCCATTTCCATTGGGCATAGTCCGCTGTTGAAGTGCTCGCTTCCAAAGGTGTAATTAACGGCAGTTCAGAATTGGCCGGAGCAGCCCGTTTCACGTGCTGATATTGCTTTTTACATAAACGCAAAACAGCTCCCAGCTTGTTTGCAAGATGAGAGCCGCTTCACGCTTATATTTTCATAAAATGATGATCCTATAATCTCTATCTATAATAATAAACTTGTCATTAAAATCTATAGATAAACCCTCGTATTTCTCGACAAGCATTTCATTAAGCGTTAATAAATCTGACCCTTCCCGAACATACAAATACATTTCGTTAATATTTCGAGTTATAGGATCAAGATGCATCTCAACTTTCATAATATCATTTGAATTTCTTTCAATAGTAGTTATTTTGTATACTATTTTCTCGACATCTTCCTCCACATTTGAATCGTTTCCAAACATTTCACCAAGTGATGAATAGTTCGGTTTTCCCCTCCTGAATATTTCCACTAACCCTATAACTAACTCCTGAAATGAACTTTCTGAAAATTTCAACTTTAACAATTCCCATGAGTTATCAAACATCCAACTCATATCATTGGGATCATTATCACTATCATCCAAAATTCCAATAACTACAGGTTTTCTATAAAGAAATTTCGAGTTAATTCTTTCATCATTATTTAAAAACATTAAAATCCCCTCCCATCTTTTCTGCCATTTTACTGTATAACCTATCCCATACTGCCTCTGTGTTACCTTCTTTAAATAATGCTTGAACCATAGGGTCACTGGAAAGCTCTCTTTGTGTTTGTTTAAAAACTTTCTCAACATCCAGTGGATGTATCGCCCATCCAAGAGTTCCTCTCTTAATACTGAACGTTACCCCATTTGGAGTCACAGCTCTTATTTCTGCCATATCGAAATATACCACTGTTTCTAGGTCAGCAATACTAAACCTACTACTACTAGGATGATTATGAGTAAATGTTGTATCCTTTGCTATATCTTTATAAGCAGAAAGGTCAATTTTTGCTTGTTCCCCATCAGAGATTAATCTACCAATCACATTGCCGTCATTATCGAAAAACAGACCATGCTCAAACGGCTCATTTCTAATACCATCTTCTAAATATTTAACTGTTGAAGGTGCTTTGTCTACTTTCCCTATACTGGATAGTAAATTTTGACCACCCGAACCCTCACTTACTACACCTATGTTAGAATCTGCACTACTAGATTTACCCTTCCCCTCAGATAAAGGAACATTCAGCTTCTTCACCCTAGACGCAGATATTTCACCCGCACCGGGGTGCAGCGGAAGGCTTCTCTTTATCGTTACATTGCCGCGCATTCCTTCAATCCCTTGAAAACTGGCGACTACACTGCTAATGATTATACCATAGGCCTGCAGCTTCGATAATTTCGCACCGGTCCAGTAGTTGGTCCCGTCTTTCGCTGCCAGAATCTGCTCCTGCATGATATCAACGGGCACATTATCCAGATTAGATTTGATTTCTCCATTCCTGACGGCTTCCTGATACGCTATGGATGCTTGCGCCGCCTCCTGGTCTGTTATGCCATTTTTACTGAGTACCCATGTGTTTCCTATAAGTGTTTTGCTGTACTCCTCAAAGTTATATTTCTTCGCTTCCGTATTGCTATCCAGCGCCAACTTACGTTCAGCCGCCTCAATCTGCAGCCGCTTCACTTCCAACTGGCTTCGCGCATAGTTCCCAGCGGCACTCTTCTCCATCGCCATCCGCAGCAGCAGGAGATATTCTTCGTTATGTATGAGCGGTACACTCTCCGCCGTGATCGACGGATCATAATCGCAGGCTTTGACAGCCGGCTGCTTGAAATAGCCGCTTACATCCTTCCCTGCTTCATATTGAACCTTGGCTACACCTAGGGACGCCAGCTTCCGGCGTGCTTCCTCGGCCTGCGCGTGGACGGCCTCCATCTGCGTCTTGTTCCCGAACGCTTCATAGACCTTGAAGGCCATCTGCGCCTTCGCGATCCCATCACGCGCCGCGAAGATATCCTTCAACTTGCTTAGGGCCGCAATACCCTCTACGGTCAAAAGCCCGGACGTTTGGATGATATTGCGCAGCTTCTGCACTGCCGGATCGTTATTCAGCTCATCCTTTCCCATCAGGACGGTAACCGAAGTGATCAGATGCGATACACTCTTCTGCACAAAGGCTGGAATGGAAACGCCGCCAGCGGCATTTGACGCCCCAAAGCTTCCGAATGCACCCGCGAGAAGACTAAACTGCTGCGTAAGCTTGTCGGCCTGCCGTTTATTCTCCTCCTGGAGTCCTGCGACTCCTTTCAGGGCGGTCCGGATAATATCCTCCAATTTCTCTGCTTCTACGGTTAATTCATTGATCATGACCTGGGCCTTCACGAGGTGGTCTCCCATGGGAATTCCGCCCCAGCCACTGGACTGGCCCTTCAGCTGCAAATACAGCCGGTTGGTGTCCTGGCTTACCTGGCCTATTCTGGTCTGCAGGCGCTGGACTTCATCCTCGTTAAATATAAGCTTCGTTGACGCCATGTCCACCCTCCCGCTTTGTCCGCACAGCAATATTTCCTATGTAATTTATAAATAATATTTAGGATATTCTTTTTTATTATCGGATTATTTTTCCATAAATTTTATAGTTATCCATCCCTCCGGCATTTCCTTAAACCTTGATCCGTTGTCATTCCAATCTTCTTCTGCTTTTTTGGCCAAATAAAAAACCTCCTGAAAAGTGTAGTGTACTTCTTACACAATTCAAGAGGTTGGGAAGCCGTGATTAACGGCTGCATATTCAGCTGTCTATCTCAAATTACAGTGCTAAAATCCAGTCTTAGCAAGGCTCAGCCGCCGGCTTGCCTGCATCTTCCTTCGTACGGAAAGAAGATCCGCAGCCGCACGTAGCAGTTGCGTTCGGATTATTGATGGTGAACCCGCCCGTCATACCGGATTCCTCGAAATCAATCTCCAGGCCGTCAAGGTAACGGATATCGTCTTTGCTTACGACTACCTTCAAGCCCTCGATGTCCATATACACGTCTTGCTCGCTTTCGTTATCATCGAAGCCCATGGCATAAGAGAACCCGCTGCAGCCCCCGGGTGTTACGCCCAGACGGAGAAACATATCAGGTACTTCCTGCTCAGCAAGCATGGTCTTCAATTGGCCTGCTGCTAATTCACTAATGTTAATCATAACTTTAACCTCCTACAAGTTTTGTTAGCATCCGCATCCTTATCTCACTTCGTGCAAAACTCGCCTCGGAAGCATAAGCTTAAGTTTTGTTGGCATACTTCTGCAATAGCTTTTATCAACCAGCCCTAAGGCCTCAGGTAATGTTCAAATAATTGCACTTCTATAATTTAAATTAAGTATACTCCACTATTCTCTTAGCCTCAAGTCGCAAACGCACCGCAGTTATGCATTTCATGCCGGATTCCCTTAAGTTTTCTGGCGGTTGCTCCCCCTCCGGGAGAGGTTTATAATAGGAAAAGCGATATACGTAAAAATTCGGAAATTTGTCACGAGGTTACATCTAACCTCTATTTCATGCCGGTCTGCAGCCGGCTCATTTCATTAGCTCACGATTCTGCGATGCAGCTGCCTCGCCAACCTTCAGGAGGAAATTATATGTCTACCCTTATAACACCCCACATGGATGCCCGGATGGCGAATATCATTGAGAAGGTCCGCGGCGGAGAAAGATTAAATTTGGAAGATGGCGTTTATTTATATGAGAGCAATGATTTATTAACGATCGGGCAATTAGCCAATGAGGTTAACCAGCGAAAAAACGGGAATAAAGTATATTTTATCGAAAACATGAGTCTATATTTCACCAATGTCTGCGAATCCCGCTGTGCATTCTGCAATTTCCGCAAGGATGAGGGAGAAGACGGCGCTTATACCCTTTCCGGCGAGGAAATGGTGCAATATGTGCAGCAGCATATCCATCCCGGCGTACGCGAGTTCCACATTGTCGGAGGCCATAATGATAACGTGCCCTTCCAGTACTATGTTGATTCGCTAAAAGCCTTGAACGAGCACTTCCCTGACGTCACTCTCAAGGCCTACACCGCAGCAGAGATTGACTTCTTCACCCGCATCAGCGGCCTTAGCATCCGTGAAGTGCTGGAGCAGCTGCGCGCCGCCGGACTGAAGACCCTTACCGGGGGAGGGGCAGAGATTTTGTCCGACCAGTACCGCAAAAAAATGCGTGTAGACAAAGCCAATGTCGAGGAATATCTGGAGGTTCACCGCACCGCTCATAATATCGGCATGAGAACACATACGACTATGTTATACGGCTCCATTGAGTCCCGGGAGGACCGCATCCGCCACATGCTGCAGATCCGCGAGCTGCAGGACGAAACGGGCGGCTTCATGGTGTTCATCCCGCTCTCGATGCAGCCTAAGAACAAGAATGCAGGCATCATGCGCCGGAACTCTGCTTACGAGGATCTTAAGACGATTGCGGTAAGCCGTCTGATGCTGGATAACTTCGACCATATTAAGGCTTACTTCATTAATATCGGAGCACAGCTGACCCAGGTAGCCCTCAGCTTCGGAGCTTCAGATGTACATGGCACGATTCTCAAAGAACGGATCAGCCATGCCGCGGGCGCATTGACCCCGGAAGGTCTGACACGTGAAGAGCTGATCTGGCTCGTCAAAGGGGCCGGACGGATTCCGGTTGAACGGGATACTTTCTACAACGAGATTAAAGTATACGAGTAACAACTAACCGCACCAGCCAATAACCCAGCGGAACTGCCTTGCCCATCTCGCACCATACCTGAAAGGAAGATCGGTTCGCATGAGAACTCTACTTGTCCTGGGCGGCGGCTACGGCGGTCTTGCCCTCATTCAGCAGCTACTTAACAACCATCTCCCCCATGATGTGGAAATCGTCCTGGTTGACCGGATGCCGTATCAGGGAATTAAGACGGAATATTATGCACTGGCCGCAGGAACTGTAACGGATTATCATCTGCGGATTCAATTCCCGGTTCATCCCCGCTTAACGATCCGCTATGGTCAGGTGGGCTCCATCGATCTGGAGAGCCGGGTGATATTCCTCGATACCGGGGAGCCGATATCTTATGATATTCTCGCGATAGCGCTCGGCTGCACCGATAATTACCATAACATTCCCGGAGCCGAGCACTATGCCTGCAGTATTCAGAGCTTTGCCGGGACCCGCGAAACCTACCGCCGGCTGAACGATGTGAAGCCTTACGGAACGGTCAACATTGTAGGCGGAGGACTGAGCGGAGTTGAGATTGCCTCAGAACTGCGGGAGAGCCGGCCTGATCTGAACATCTCCATTCTGGACCGCGGGGAACGGGTATTGTCTTCTTTCCCGGCCAAGCTGTCACAGTATGTGGAGGAGTGGTTTAATGAGCATCATGTGGAGACCATAGGACGGGTATCCGTCTCCCATGTAGAAAAGGATGCCATCTTCAATGGCACCCAGGCAATTCCTGCTGATGTTACGGTCTGGACTGCCGGCATTCAGCCGGTGCAGGTGGTCCAGCAGCTTGAACTCCCCAAAGACCGTGGAGGACGGATCATTGTGGGCAATTATTACAATGTGACCGACTATCCGGAGGTATACGTGATTGGAGACTGCGCCAGCCTGCCCTTCGCACCAAGCGCACAAGCCGCAGGTGCCCAGGGAGAACAGGTGGGGCAGATTATTCAGGCCCTATGGCGGGGTGAAACGCCGAAGCTGCATAAGATCAAGCTTAAGGGAACTCTCGGTTCACTGGGTAAAAATGCCGGCTTCGGCCTGATGGGCCGCCGCTCCGTCATGGGCCGTGTTCCGCGCCTGCTCAAAAGCGGCGTGCTCTGGATGTCTAAGCGCCATTTCGGGTAGCCCAACCAAACCACGGCTGCGGGTTTAGTCGATTTCAAGGCTATCCCATGCCTCAGCCTCTTTAATGGCTGCCTCAATCGCCTCTTCAAGTCCGTCGGCGGATTCGGCTTCAATAATCTCCCCGTCGACCATGGCGAAGGGCTGCAGATAACATTGTCCGCAGTTGTTCAGACAGCCGTACTCCACCACATCGTATTCGGGGTTTTGCTCCAGCTTATTTTTGAGCTTTTCTGTACCATGTCCGATATTACTGGCACAAAATTCTATAATTGGTCTCATGATGATCTCCCTATTCTGCGCTAACCATTTTATTTTTTAACTTTTTGTACTATAATAAACATACGAAAGGAGTGATTGAGAAATGAGTGAGAATGTACAAAGTGCAACCATGTACGATGAAGTATTGGAAGTGCTCGATAAACTTCGTCCGTTCCTGCAGCGCGATGGCGGTGACGTCGAACTGATCGATGTAGAAGACGGCATCGTTAAGTTGAAGCTTATGGGTGCCTGCGGCAGTTGCCCAAGCTCCACGATCACGCTGAAAGCCGGGATCGAACGCGCTCTTGTTGAAGAAGTAGAAGGCGTGGAAGAAGTTATTCAAGTATTCTAATCCCGTATCATAGATCATCCCGGCCTCCGTTGAGAAGGCCGGGATTTTTTTTATTATAGTGGATTTCACAGGCAGGATCAACCCGCCGCGTTCCCGGTAAACTTACCCATCCCTCCCAAAGGCCAGAAATGCCCTGTCAACCGTTCCCGGCTGACAGGGCATTTCTGGTCTTCTCTTTAGTTGTTCAGCTTAAGCTTTAGGCTTAGAATGCAGGGATAATTGCACCTTCATATTTCTCTTCGATGAAGGCTTTGGCTTCAGCAGAGTTCAGGGCCGCAGCCAGCTTCTGGATCGCATCGGAATCTTTGTTGTCCGGACGGGCTACCAGCAGGTTGGCGTAAGGGGAATCTGCTCCCTCGATGAACAAAGCATCCTTGGTTGGAACCAGGCCGGCTTCCAGCGCATAGTTGGTGTTAATCAGCGCCAGATCTACCTCGTCCAGCTGACGCGGCAGCATTGCTGCATCCAGCTCAATGATTTCAAGCTTCTTAGTGTTCTCAGTGATATCAGCTTTGGTGGAAGTGATGTTGGTGTCATCCTTCAGTTTGATCAGACCGTTCTTAGCCAGCAGGATCAATGCGCGTCCGCCGTTGGTGGCATCATTCGGGATAGCAACCTTGGCACCGTCAGCCAGTTCGCTGATCGCTTTGATCTTTTTGGAATACGCGCCGAAAGGCTCAACGTGAACCGCGGTTACAGATACAAGATCCGTGCCGTTCTTGGCATTCTGGTCATCCAGGTAAGGCTTGTGCTGGAAGAAGTTCGCATCCAGCCCCTTCTCGGCAAGCTGTGTATTAGGAAGGATATAGTCCGTGAATTCTTTGATCTCAAGCGTAATGCCTTGTGCTTCAAGCAGCGGAGCAATAGCTTTCAGAATTTCCGCATGCGGTACAGGAGAAGCTCCAATGACCAGGGTTACCGGTTCTGCAGCAGGTTCAGTGGTCGGTTCTGCAGCAGCAGCTTCCGTTGGCGCCGTTGTAGCCGCAGAGTTTGCCGCGTTATTCGCAGCGTTATTGTTGCCGCAAGCTGCAAGCACCAATATCATGGTCAAGCTGAAGAATGTGAGCAGTACTTTTTTCATCTGTAAATCCCCCTCTAATCAATAATTTGTATGAATAAGGCTCTATATGGACATACCTTATTTCCGTGTAAAATGTCTTACCAGCCGGTCACCGGCCATTTGCAGCAGCTGCACCAGAATAACCATCAGGGTCACCGAGATAATCATGACTTCCTTCTCATAACGGTAATAGCCGTAACGGATCGCCAGGTCACCCAGACCGCCGCCGCCTATCATCCCCGACATTGCGGTATACGAGACGAGGGTAACAATCGTAATCGTAACACCGGCCAGCAGACCCGGACGAGCCTCCGGCAGCAACACACGCATTACAATCTGTCCCGTGGATGCTCCCATACCCTGCGCCGCTTCGATGATCCCACGGTCAACCTCCCGCAGTGCGGTCTCTACCAGTCTGGCGAAGAATGGAGCCGCGCCGATCACCAACGCCGGAATCGTTCCAAGTACGCCTATCGAGGTACCCATAATCGACTTGCTGAACGGAATCAGGGCAACCATCAGAATAATAAAGGGAACCGAACGCAGAATATTTACGACGAATGATAATACCGAGTAAACAACCCTGATAATAGTGTTATTAGACTTGCCCCATAAATATAACACAATTCCGAGTGGTAAACCAAGGATAATTGTGAATATTCCTGAAAAAGCTAACATTTTTAATGTTGCGACCGTGGCATCAAGCATTTCTTCCCAGTTAATCGCGCTAAAATCCATTCCGCCCATTAAGAAATCACCTCCACATCAAGGCCTTCAGCCGCAAGCTCGGAAAGTGTTGCTTCCACGGCTTCGGATGGCCCTTCAAACCGGACGATCAGCTGACCATACGGGACGTCCTTGATAGTAGAAATGGTTCCCTGCAGAATGGCGAAGTTAACTCCGGTTCCCTGAGCCACATGGGAAAGTGTCGATTCGTACGTCTTTTGCCCGAGAAAAGTAATTTTGACCGCCTTAGTATATCCGGCATGTACAGCATCAATCGCTTGCCGCAGCGGTCCGTCTGCCTGAGTTTCACTGCGGATGAATTCTTTCGTAACCTCATGCCTCGGTTTCAGAAAAACCTGGGCAACGTCGCCCTGCTCCACAATCCCGCCCCCATGAATGACAGCCACCCGGTCGCAAATGCTCTGAATAACGTGCATCTCATGCGTAATCAGCACAATCGTCAAGTGAAATTTCCGGTTAATATCCAGCAGCAGGCGCAGTATTGAGTCCGTTGTCTGCGGATCCAGCGCTGAAGTCGCTTCATCGCACAGCAGAACATCAGGATCGCTCGCCAGAGCACGGGCTATTCCGACCCGCTGTTTCTGGCCTCCGGACAGCTGAGCCGGATATTTGTTCCGGTGCTCCTCAAGTCCGACTAGAGCCAGCAGATCCTGAACCTTCCGCTCAATCTCCGTCTTGGAGGTTCCGGCCAGCCGCAGCGGAAAGGCGATATTGTCATAGACGGTTGCGGAGGAGAGCAGATTGAAATGCTGAAAGATCATCCCGATCTTGCGCCGCTGCTCCTGCAGCTGTCCCTGGCTGAGTGCGGTCAATTCCACCCCATCCACCCATACTTCACCCTCGCTCGGACGTTCCAGCAGATTAATGCAGCGGATCAGCGTGCTTTTGCCGGCACCGGAGTGGCCGATCACACCGAATATCTCCCCCTTCTTAATCGACAGGCTTAATCCGGAAAGCGCCGTTGCGGCCTTGCTTCCTTTACCGTATACTTTCGTTAAATCTTTCAGCTCTATCAATCGCCCCGTCCTCCTTCTTCCATGCAATTTACAACAAAAAAGACCTCTTACGATCCGTGCAGATCGGAAGAGGCCGTGTGTGTGAAGTAAACAATGCCGTCTCATCTGCCAAGACCGCAAACTTAGCGGCATTGTAGGAATTAGCACCATGACATTTGCAGCCAGCAGCTAAGCTGTGTACAAATCGGTTGCCGGGCTTCATCGGGCCTATCCCTCCGCCGCTCTCGATAAGATTATAGTATGAAGTTATATATGCCGTTTCATGTTAGAAGTAAATACTTGCATAAGTATATTAAGTTTCCGGTTCTTTGTCAAAGGTAAGTTTTTACGGCTGTCCGTGCTCTGAACGCTGGCTGGATGCAGCTTTATTCTTGTGCCACTGCTCATTGCTGTACCTGAAGGCAGCCGATAAAGATTTGCACACCATCTCCAGGCTCTGCCTCAAATCCTCCAGATGACTGTCAAGATCCTCCAGTTGGATTTTGTCATGCAGCCCCTGATGGCGTTGCCAGAGATCATCCGTCATCTCAGCGTTCATGTAGTGAATCTCGGCATTGCGCCGTTTGCGCAGATTCTCCACCGGTTCGCGGTAAGAGTTCCTGATCTTCTCCAGCTCATTGGCCAGAGCGTTGTGCGCATGAAGCAGCTGAAATTGGCGAAGCACTGTGAAGTAAGAGAAATGCGCTTTGACTTTACCTGTATTCAGATCATACAGACTGTTCAGAACCGTACCCAGCTTGTCCAGCAGGGAGAACACCCGGATGAAGCCGTCCTTATAAAAATACACATACCTGGCGTACTCTCCCTGTTCCGTGGGCGACATATCATCCATATAACCGGCAACCACCGACTTCCGGTAAAAGGCGGCGGCGAACCAGCTCTGCTCCAGCTCGTCCAGCGATGAGATCAGACCGCGTGTCCATATCTCCAGCTTGCGGTATTCATGGTCACGGTCTTGATGTGTGTTCATCTCCTTGCGCAGCATGGAGGCGACCTTCGCCATGTTGTCCATGGCTTCGGCCAGTACCCCGCTGTTCTCGCGGGGCGGCTCTCCCAGTAATGTCCGCAGCATATTTGTCCTCCTCAGAATACTTAAGATCTATACAAGAGGGAAATAACGGTTCCAGTTCCGGTTCACCAGTTCAACCGTGTCCTCATGCGGAACCAGCTCCTCCGGGTACCCCGGCTTCATCCGGGCATCTATTACAATCGGCAGGGAATAGCTGATTGCGTTACGCAGTGCATGGGTCTCCGCATAAATATCATCCGCCGGATTAAACCGGGTGAACACTGTCCACAGGAAGGAGGTTTGTGTGCGCACCGCTTCAGCGGCATCGTCCACCAGAACAATCAGCGGCCAGGCTGTGCCCTTCTCCTTGAAGGAAGCGGCCAGCCTGACGGGAAGCTCAGGGTCTTCTATATAGGATGCTCCGGAAACGGCTAAACATCCGCCGCAATAGGGCACGGCGCCGGTGATTGCTGGAAGGTGACCCTCCGTATAGGTTCTGGGCAGCTCACGGATCGGGTTGCCGGTGCCCATCATCACAGCCTTACTGCCATGATTCAGCTTACGGCCGGTATAGTCAAGGGTATCCATGGAGGTGTTAGCGAAGATCACCAGATCCGATGCCGGATTAAAGCGTTCAAGCACGGTTTCCAGCAGTTTAGGGAAATCCGTAAGCTCAACCGGTTCATTCGTCAGGAGCAGGAATTTCGTTAAGGAGAGCTGGCCTTCCCCCAGAATACGGAAAGCCGAAGCCAGTCCCTCACGCGGATAGCTCTCCCTGACAACAGCCGAAGCCAAGGCGTTCGAGCCGGATTCGGAGTACGCCCACAGAGCTTTCACTGAAGGCATCATTAGCGGATAGGCCGGAGCCAGCAGCCGCTGCAGATAATCCTTCAGATAATAATCCTCCTGGCGGGGTTTGCCGGTAATCGTGGCCGGAAATATCGCGTCCTTGCGGTGCCACATCCGCTGCACATGCATCACGGGAAAATCATGCTGCAGCGAATAATAGCCGGATTGACTGCCATATGGACCTTCCGGTCTCCGCTCAAACGGAGACACCCGCCCGCGGATGGAGAATTCAGCTTCTGAAGGAATGCGGTGACCGCCCAGGGGGTCCTGCACCATAGGGAGCTTCCCGCCCAGCATAAGGGATGCCAGCATCAATTCCGGAAGCCGCTCTGAAACCGGGGCAACAGCAGCCGCAATCAGGGCAGGAGGCCCGCCGATAAAGACAGAGACCGGAAGGGTCTCCCCCAGCAGCTCAGCCTGGCGGTGATGGAAGCCGCCCCCTTTATGGATTTGCCAATGAATGCCGGTCGTGCTGTCATCATGAATCTGGACCCGGTACATCCCGAGATTATGGTCTTTGGGGTTGGTTATGCTCTCTGTATAGACCAGAGGAAGGGTGATGAACGGCCCTCCATCCTTAGGCCAGCTGGTAATTCGGGGTAATTCCTGTAGCGGATTACTGCTGCGGCAGATGCCTAGGACCGGCGCTTCACCTTGTGGTATATTCTTGGTTCCTGCTCGGATCAGGTCAAGCAGCAGGCCCTTTTCTCTCCATAGTCCGGCAGCTGATGGCGGAATCATCGTTTCCATAGCTGCCGTCATGGATTTCACTAACTGCTCCGGGCGGGTCCCGAAGGCCTTGTTCACCCGGCGGACAGTACCGAACAGATTGGTTGCAACCGGGAACGGCGTTCCTTGTACATTTGTAAACAGCAGCGCCGGGCCGTCCTCACCGGCCACCCGGCGGTGAATCTCGGCCAGCTCCAGATGCGGATCAACCGGAGTATCAATCACAGCAAGATCCTTGTCTCTGCGGAGCTGTTCGATCCATTGTCGCAAATTACCGTATCCCACTAAGCGTTCCTCCTCGAACCGGGCCGAACCTTGTCCCCATGCCCTTAACGGTAATCTTATTGCTTCTTGTCCGTTCCGCTTAACTGCCAGACACGGACACTCATATAACATAGAACCCCAAACAAGCCGGCAATCAGCAAAATATGCGATAACGCGGTAAATATGTACAGTCGTTCATTATACAGCGTATGAACCACAGCAGCCCCACTGAATACCTGCATCAGGCAGAGCAGCACTGCGGCAACACCCAGAGCCCTCAGCTCCGGCAGCTCTTTGTATCTCCAGAAAGCCAGATGTCCCAGAATAGCAGTCAGCAGGAACAGCAGCGCTGCTGCAACCCGGTGTATGAATACAATGCCCACCCCGCCAGACAGCTCCGGAATCCATTCCCCATTGCACAGCGGCCAGCCTGAACAGCCCCCCTGTGAATCGGTATGACTTACATAAGCTCCAATATACACGACCATATAAGAATATAACGCAGTAAACCAGGTTAAGTTACGGAAGCCCCTGCTAACTTTCGGTTCTGCAGTGCTATTCTCTTCCCCAGAAAGGTAGCTCCGTCTGGCTCCAAGCGCAAGCATCAGTGAGCTGGCGAACGCAATCAGCGAGAATCCCATATGTAGAGCCATCACTGCAGCAGACTGCGACTTGATTACCGCAAGCGCTCCCATTCCGCCTTGCACCACTACGAATATAAGGGTTAACAAGGCATAGGTAAGCAGATCCCTGCGCTTACGGGCGTAACGCCAGAACGCAAACATCGAAGCCAGTGACATTAGACCCGCAAGTCCGCTGAACAGGCGATGGGTATATTCAATCAGGGAGCCTACGGTATAAGCCGGTATCAGCTTTCCGTGACACAGCGGCCATTCATTCCCGCATTCCAGCCCCGAACCCGTCTTGGTAACCACCGCTCCGCCGAGCAGCGCCAGAAACATAACGAGGCAGGTTATATAGCTAAGCCATTTTAATTGAAGGGTCGTCAATGTTATCACCCGCATTTTTATAGGAATGAATTAGTATAATGATTGCGCCCGCAGACCATTCTAGAAAAAAAACACCGCTTCTGCTCGGGTAGGGCGAAAGCGGTGCTGCTTCATTACTTGTGGATACTAAGGTAAACATCCAGCGCCGTATTCAGGAAATTCTCAATTTCCTCACGGGACTTACGAAGCTTATTCACGAATCGGACCAGCTCCCGTCCATCGGTATAAGCGACAAAGCTCGGAATGCCCAGAATATTCTGTTCCTGGCTGACGTCGCCTACTGCATCGACATCCACTTCAACGAGTGTAAGGCGGTCACTATATTTCTGTTCCACATCCGGCATGAACGGATCAATGAATTTGCAATCCGAGCACCAATCCGCCTTGAATACCGCCACCGTTAAGCGCGGAGATTGTATTGACACCTGAAACTCAGCAGGAGAACTAATTTTGTCCATCTATTATCCATCCTTTCTCATCTAACCGTTACCCATGATTCTCTTCTCTTTAAGTGAAGCAAAATGTACGGAATAAGTCAAATAAAAAAGACAAAATAAGACAATGATCACAGCTTTATTCGTTTGCACGCACGTGCGCCGGCTGCAGCTTCATTAAAGGATTCAGCAGTTTGCGCAGCGGACGCGGGTAACCAGCGATTTCCTTGCTGCTCAGTACACCCAGAACAATCAACAGCACCAAGTAAATGATAACCACGGCAGCTCCAACGACCAGACATGTAATCAGGAATGCCAGTCTTGCCGGCATCAGATGAGTCAGCATAATCCCCGCTTCATTGAGGCCATAACCGATTCCGGCCGATGCGAGTACAGCGATTGAGAATCCGCCCCAGCGTTTGCCGAGAATTTCGAAGGGAATGATCTTTTTGAGCATCCGCAGATTAAGCAGCGTAATGACAATGAAGCACAGGGCCGTAGAGCCGATGATGCCATAAATGCCGAACAGCTGGCTGAACAGGAAGTTGGAAGCGAACTTCACAATAATCCCGGCAAGCACGTAATACATCGAAATCCGTGATTTGCCCATCCCGAGCAGAATAGAGTTCGTAGTCATCATAGTGATTTGAAAAATAGTGCCCAGCGTCAGCATCGCTACAATCCCGCTGCCGTCCAGACTGCTGAAGATCAGTCCATTGACAGAATATGCCGCCACAACGAGAGAGAGTACAATCGGTGTGCCGGTAAGAATAGAGATACGCATGGCAAGGGTAACCTGGCGTTTCAGATGCTGTTCATCTTTGCGGGCGTACGCCGCTGAAATAATCGGAATGAGCGACGTACTAAGCGCGATGGAGAGCACCGGCGGAATACCCGCTATACTCTGTGCACGGCTGCCGAAGATCCCCAGAGCCCGGGTAGCTTCCTCCATTCCGATCCGTCCGCTGAGCAGCGGAACAATAAAGGAAGTATCGATAAAGTTCACAACAGGTACTGTGATCGAAGATAATACAATTGGAATGGACAGCTTGAAAATATCTTTATAAATTCCAAGTAACGGAAGGCGTGCCTCATTCGATTCATAAAGAGCAATCTGCTCCTCGCTGCGGCGCATCTTCATCGCGTAATACAGCATGACACCGAAAGCGCCGACGCTCCCGAGCACACTGCCGAAAGAAGCGCCTGCAGCCATCCATGTGTTGCTGTAGCCTTGACGCAGCAGAATAAAAGCCAGCAGAATTGCCGTAGATACCCGGGCAATCTGCTCAATAATCTGTGAGATACCTCCGGCCATCATATTATTGCGCCCCTGGAAATAACCGCGCATCATCGCGATTGCGGGGAACAGCAGCAGCGCCGGGGCAATCGCCCGGATTGCCAGCGTACTCTCAGGAACCTTGGTGTACTCCGCATAATACGGAGCGGCTATGTACAGTATTGTACTCATTACAACACCTACAACAGCTGCAAAAATAAGGGCGGCACGATATACCTGCTGCGCTTCATGCGGACGGTTCAGAGCATAACGCTCTGATACCATTTTGCTCAGCGTGCTGGGTATTCCGGCGGTCGCCAGCGGAAGAAGCAGGAGATACACATTGTTAGCCTGTGTAAAGGATGCATTCCCGATATCATTGAATAGATGTTCCAGCGGAACCCGCTGGGCAAGTCCAAGGATGCGGGCCACAAGTGCGGCCGCAGCCAGAATAAGCGTGCCTTTAACAAAAGATTCTTTCTTGGTGGACAAGCTGTTTCGCCTTCTTCACAATAAATTTAATACCGTCCGATCCAGATAAAGAAGAGGACGACCATAACAATCTGCAAAATGATCTTGACTACGGTACTGCTGAACAGCCCCAGCAAGGAGCCGAAGCTGACCTTGACCGCCTTGCCGGGCTTCGAGCCGGCAATCAGTTCACCGGCAAAGGCCCCGAGGAACGGGCCGATCAGCAGACCAAAAGCCGGAATGAGAAAGGGGCCAATAATCAAGCCGATCGTGCTGCCGATGACGGATGCCCGTGAGCCGCCGAACTTTTTGACTCCCCAGGCCCCGACCACATAATCGGCAACGAACAGGACCACTACAATCAGTGTCTGGATAATCCAGAACCAGGCGCCGAAGGAGTGGAAGGAAAAGAACCAGCCGTATACGAAGAAGGCCAGATAAATCGCCAGCGCGCCCGGCAGGATTGGATATACCGCTCCTGCCAGCCCTACTGCAAACAAAGCAATGATCAGAATCCAACCCAGGATCGTCAATTCCTTCAACTCCTCAAGTTTTGATAGCAATAAAAGAACTCCAAAAGGTGTCGCTCGTAACTGCGGTGAATGTTTGAGCTTCCGGCCGCTGTTGCCCCCAGATTTCTTGATCTATACCGCTATTCGCGGTGGAAATCCGGTTACAAGCCTAAGCCTGCTTAGAAATTCTACCGGCCGAGGTACCAGCCTCCGTAAGAATATACTTCTCGATCACTTCCGCGATCCCGTCATCATTGTTCGTAGCCACAACAGCATCGGCTTCCTGCTTAACGGTCTCCTGGGCATTGCCCATCGCTACGCCGAATCCGGCCTGCTGAATGGCCGCCAGATCATTTAGACTGTCGCCGACGGCTACAACCTGGGACATGTTAATGCCAAGCAGCTTGCAGACTTCCAGAATGCCGGATGCCTTGTTGACGCCAAGCGGATTAATCTCCAGATTGAACGGCGAGGAATTGGTGATCTCCAGCCCGCCCAGCTCCTGCAGACGCATCAGCAGCTTATGGCGGATATCATTATCCTCAGTAGAATAACCGAATTTCAGCCATTCCCTGCTGTCAATTTCGCCGTCCCAGGTGTCGCGGTTATATACTTCATCCACGGAATAGGCCCAGAACCAGATATCGAATTCTTCGGCAATCTTATGCATCTGTTTGACCAGTTCCACATCCATCAGGGACCGGCGGTACAGTTCTCCCGGTGCGCGCCATACTTCACTTCCGTTTACCATAATCATTGGGGTCTCCAGGCCAAGCTGCACGGCATAAGGCATCGCACTCCGGGACGAACGTCCGGTAGACAGGCAGACATGTACGCCGGCATTCATCGCTTTTTTGATCCATTCCACCGTTTTGGGGGTAATTTTCTGTTCATCATTCAGTAGGGTTCCATCCATATCCAATGCAAGCAGGCGGTATTTGGCAATCATTTGCCACCCCTCCATTCTTGTATGTCTCCCGGTCGGGAGCAGCTGTGTATTTGTCAATCAGGCTACGGCGGTTCGTCAGTTTGTTCCTGTCGTTCCGGCAGTTCCTGCCGCATTATCTGCTCCTTCCGAAGTAGTTTCAGCATCTCCGTTGGCCGGATCTGCATTTTTCACATTTTTCTTCGGGTTGCCATCCAGGCCGTACTCCCAGTCATACGCATCAAATATTTTACGCGCGACCGGCGCGGCACTGTTGGAACCAAACCCGCCTTCAGGGATGACCACAGCAACTGCTAACTTAGGATTATTACGCGGGGCAAAAGCAATAAATACCCCGTTATCACGCAATTCACCTTTCCCCAGCTGCTGGGAGGTACCTGTCTTACGGGCAAAATCATAAGGGAAATCCGTAAATGCAGTAACCTTACTGTTCATGCCCTGTTTGATTTCTCTCCAGAAGGACGGGTCAAAGGTAGTTACTTCATCCAGCACCTCGCGCTCAAACTTTTTGACCACATTGCCTTCAGAGTCGGTGATCTTGCTGACCAGCTGCGGCTTGATGCGCACACCTTCATTGGCAAGCGTGGAAGCATACTGTGCCAGCTGCAGCACCGTATAACGGCCCTGCTGCCCGAAGGAGGCATAGACCAGTGCGGCTTGCGCACTGCCCGCTGCCTTGATATCGGTGTAGTTAATCTGTCCCAGATACTCATTGGGAAGCCCGCTCTGTGTGGAGACACCGAGGCCGAACTCCTTCATATACTTATCCCAAACTTCAATCCCCTTGCCCTTATATTGCTCATAAAGCTTCTTGCCGACCATATCCACCATGAATACGTTGGAGGAATCCTCAATCGCTTTGGCCGGGTCCATCGAACCGTAGACATGTCCGGAGGAATTGCGTACGGAGGATTTGTCATCCTTACCGAAATAAGCGATCCCTTTATCATTGTACCGGTAAGAGGTGCTGAAGAATCCTTCGTTCAAGCCCACAAGCACACTCAGCGGCTTAATGGTTGACCCCAGCAATACGGTTGAACCGAATCCATGGCCCGACATCCCCGAAGAATACGGAGTAATCGTCCCATTCTGATAGTTACCCATAATTTTATTCCAAGTATCGGAATCCAGCTTCTCCGCCGTCCAGACATTGGTATCATAATCCGGCATACTGGCCATGGCAACAATATTGCCTGTATCCACTTCCATAGCTACGGCATAACCCGTGAGTGCATCGGGGTGGGTTTTGCCCTGAACGGCATGACTGTGCAGCCAGCTGATCTGCTCCGTAATGGCCTCTTCCGTCTTGAGCTGGACGTTCTTATTAATCGTCATCCAGACATCATTACCCTTGACCGGCGGCACAACCTCTTCAACCTTCTCGGCCATATTCTGCGGATTCACTGAAATGACCTGATAACCATTCTTGCCGCGCAGCTCCCGCTGATATTGCAGCTCCAGACCGTCAAAGCCGACAAACTCATCATCTTTATAGTTCAGGCCGGGATCGGCATCGATCTTCTTCATTGCGTTCTGTATGTTCTTATAGATATTAAGTGTACTGGACGATTTGAAGGGCTTGATATACCCGACTGTCTGCACAGCAACTGTGTCCTTGTCATAATGCCGCACGCCTTCTTCAACAATCTCAAGACCGGGGAACTCGCTTTTATGCTCCATGAAATAAGCAACTTCCTGGGTGGTAAGACCGGACTTGATCTTGCGTGCCATATAACCCGAATATTTTTTGAAATATAAATCCAATGAAGTAATTACATTATTCACCGTCAGCTTCTCGCCGTCCGGATCACCATGTTTATCGAATTCCTCGACCAGCCGGGTTGCCAGCGCATAGGCGTTAGCTCTAGATTCCGGCTTCAGTGCACTGATTCCGGTCTCCTTATCCACGGCTTTGGCCGTATATTCCTTCGTCAGGGTGATATACAGCGATTGAACGGAGGTCGAATAGGCAATTTCTTCTCCTCCGGCTGCGCGAATCGCACCACGGATGGACGCGAGCGGTACACTTTTGGTATCACGGCTGGTCTCCACCTCGGTCAGCTTAGGTCCTTCCACAAACTGCACAACAGCCAGACGGATAATAATTACGCAAAAGATTACAAACGTGCTGAAGAAAAACACGTTGAGCCGCAGGCCAAGCGAACTCTTGCTGTCCTTCTCGTCCGGGGGAGAGGCCTGCTTTCGGAAAACACTCACAGTTTTTCACTCCTCTACATCTCAAGTGGAAACGGCTTGGCTGCCCTTGATAAGGACAGCACCGTTTCAGCGGGAAAATAATATAAACCTCTTAGTTCACAGTTGACTCTTGTTTCTCCGCTACTGGCGGAAGATTTTTTTTGGGGACTCCATCGAGCCCGTATTCTGAGTCATAGGCTTCAAATATTTTGCGGGCCACCGGTGCAGCACTGTTCGATCCAAAGCCGCCTTCCGGAATGATCACCGCTACAGCAAGCTTGGGATGCTCGCGCGGAGCATAAGCAATGAAGACTCCGTTGTCACGGACCGCACCGTACGCATCCATTTCAGAGGTCCCTGTCTTGCGGGCAAAGTCATACGGGAATCCGTCAAACACCTTAACTGACGTGTTCATCCCCTGCTTGATTTCCTTCCAGTAAGAAGGATCAAACGTAATTTTGTCCAGCACTTCCCGTCCGAATTCCTTAACCGTATGGCCTTCGGCATCAGTAATCCTGCTGACCAGCTGCGGCTTGATCCGTTCCCCTTCATTGGCAAGCGTCGCTGTATACTGGGCAAGCTGCAGTGCGGTATATTTACCTTTCTGACCGAAGGAGGCAAAGACTAACGCCGCCTGGACAGAACCCGCTTGCTTCGTGTTGATATAATCGGCAACTCCGGCACTCTCACCCGGCAGTCCGCTTTGTGTCGACACCCCAAGTCCGAAGGCCTTCATATACTTGTCCCATACCGCGATTCCTTCACCCTGATACTTCTTATAGAGCGCATTGCCGACCCAGTCTACCATAAAAGCATTGGATGACTCCTGGATCGCCTTGGCCGGATCAAGCGGCCCCAGGACGTGACCGGAGGAATTGCTCACTGAGGAACTGTCATCTTTGCCGAAATACGCGATTCCCTTGTCCGTATACGTATCGGTGGTGGTGAATAAGCCTTCATTGAGACCAATTAACACACTTAACGGTTTGATTGTGGAACCCAGGAAAATCAAGGACTTCAGGCCATTCCCTGAGACACCGGAGGTATTCTGGTTAATCGTGCCATTCTGGTTATTATTCTTAATCTTATCGTACACTTCCGGCAGCAGCTTCTCGGCATTCCAGACATTCGTATCATAGTCCGGCATGCTGGCCATGGCTACTACATTACCTGTATCCACTTCCATCGCAACCGCATACCCGGTTAGAGCATCCGGATGATACTTACCCTGTACCGGATTGGTATGCAGCCAGCGGATCTGATCCATAATCGCCTGCTCTGTCTTCATTTGCACGCTTTTATTGATCGTCATCCAGATATCGTTGCCCTTGACAGGCGGAACCGATGCAATGACTTCCTCAGCCATGTTCTGCGGATTAACGGAGAGGGTCTGATAACCGTTCTTGCCTCTAAGCTCGCGCTGATATTGCTGTTCGAGACCATAGATACCGACAAATTCATCTTCCCTGTAAGTCAGGCCGGGATCAGCACCCGTTTGTTTCATGGCATTACGGATATTCTTGTATATATTATAGTCCTCTGTAGAACGGAACAGCTTCATATAACCTACCGTCTGAACTGCCACTGTATCCTTGTCATAATGGCGGACGCTTTCTTCCACAACAGCTACCCCAGGATAGCTTTCCTTGTTCTCCATCAAATGAGCGATTTCCTTCACTGTCAGTCCCGTCTTAATTTTGCGCGGGACATAACCAAGCGATTTCTTATAATCAAGATCCAGCAGAGCAAGGATATCCTCCTGCGAGAGTTTTTTGGCGGAAGGATCACCATATTCATTAAAAACTGACGTGAGCCGCGCCACCAGTGACTTCGTCCTTGCCTTGGCTTGAGCAGTGAAGTCGTATACTCCGGTGTCCTTATTCTTGACTTTGGCTGTATATTCTTTGGTTAAAGTGATATATAACGACTGAATGGATGTGGAATAGGCAAGTTTCTCACCGCCGGCAGCATGAATAATTCCCCGGATCGCCGCAAGCGGCACATCCTTGGTCTCCCGGCTGGCCTCGACCTCAGTAAGCTCAGGACTCTCCACAAACTGCAGCCCTGCAAGGCGGATAATAATGATGCAGAAAATAAAAAAAGTGCCGAAGAAAAACAGATTTATGCGTAAACTCAGGTAGTTTCGGGCAGAACCTCCATCCGGGCGGGAGCCCGGCTTACCGAACCATCTCACAGCATGTCCTCTCCTTGTATGTTATGCAAAACCGTGTATCCGGCAGTCCACAGGCAGAGCTCTTCTTACACGCTGTTATTGTACCATAGATGGAGGAGCTCCCGCTTCTTGTCAGAGGATGTTTTCCTTGATATGCGTTGAATCGAAATCCTTGGTATTGAACCAGTTACCGCTGCTGGCCCAGGTAGAATCCAGCGGAATCCAGGCTTCCCTGCTGCTGATATAGACCTCATTCCAGGCATGGGGGCCATAACCGCCCTGCCCGTCATAGCCCCTGCCGGTTACAACCCGCACCTGAAGGCCCTGCGAACGGGCCATCATGGCATAGAGGCGGGCATAATCTATACATACCCCCAGCCGGGTATCAAAGGTATCCTGCGGAGTCTGCTCATGCCAGATCCGTTTCTGCTCATAGTTCTCTGCCTTGGTATAGTCATAGGTGATGCGTGAGCCGATCCAATCATAGAGCAGCTTGGCCTTCTCTTCATCCCCGTCAGCCTGTCCGGCAATATCTGCGGCTGCACCGGCGATGTCCGCGGAGATATCATGGTCAATCACTTCATATTTGCGCCGCAAAATATCATTCATCTCGGCGGCTACCGCCTTGGTCAGCACCGGAAGCTTACCCCGGACCTGTTCACCGGCCAGCGGCTCAAATACCGCTGCCGCACTCTGGCTGTAGATCGGCGAGGACTCCACGTAGCGGCTGAAGCCGCTGTCCGGATTCAGCCCTACGCCGATGTAGAGCGCGAAGACCAGGACAAGTGCGCGGGCAAGCCCTGCAGCGAAGCCGAGAACGGCACCGCTCAGACGGCTGGCCCCCGTAATCTTCCCTGTAGTCCTTGAAGAAAATCGCGGCAGCCGGAAAGGCAGGAGCAGGAACAGCAGACCCAGCATTAGGCGGATCAGACTGTAGGACAGAAGGAGCAGGAGCAGGAACCGCACAAGCGGAGAGTTCGCCAGCACCGATACTGCTGTGTAATACACCTGCTGCCACTGGCTCAGCCGGATGTCAGGGAGAACAACGCCTGATGCCCACTCCCCGGCTAGTGGCGAGAGGTATACAGCGGCCGGAACCGCCATGATCAGGGCCGCGATCGCCATTATTCCTGATCCGAGCAGTCCAAACAGCCCTCCGGCTGCTCTTTTGAAGCCCCGGCCCCAACCCTGCAGTACGGAGAACAGCACGACCACCAGCAGGACGATCGAGATGATATTGGCCTCACTAAGACTATCTATCCAGCTGTTTAGCATCTCTCTCGCTCCTCCTTCTGCGGCTATATAGTCCTTGGTTCAGCTGCACTTTTATTTGCCGGCCTGCTTCCGGGCTTCATCGATAAATGTTTTGGTGGTATCCGTTACACTCCACTTTCCAAGACTGACCCCGCGGAAGATTACTTCAACCTTATCCTCTGCTGCTGAGCCCTTCACTTCCAGGTTCGGAGTAGTGATCGTAAAAGTACCGTCACCGCCGGAGGTATACACCGCATCCTGCGCTTCCTTAAGCATGACTTCCTGCGCTTCGTTCTTCAGTGTGCTGACCGTCCCGTCCGCCACTTTGTTAACAGCATTACCTATCTGATCCATGGTCACCCCGCTGTAGATGAACAGGCCTGCAACGATAATGATAACAATTGCCCATTTCAGTACAGTCTTAACGAGATTAATTACTGCAAACAGCAGGACAAGCGCAATAACGATAACAAGCCAATTCTCTCTGATAAATTGTGACCACACTGCCGGATCCATCAATTTCACAACACCCCTATCGCAAATTTCGCCACTCCGGAACTCCTGTCCCGTCAGACATTTCAATAATAATCATTATTATACATGAATGCCTCTTATAATTCATGGTTCCCGGGCTGCAGAAGCGCATACAGAGTTTGGCCAAGAAAATGGTATAAGCCCCCTCCGGCGCACGTAAAGTACAAGTAGGCCGTTTCTTCCAAGTGAATTCCGTTCCATTACTCATCGGCTGGCCACCAATCTGGAGGTGTTACCCGTGAAAACCGCGCTGTGGCTGTATCTGTTTCTGTTCCTGGCCTTCTTTGACCTGCATGCCCAGTATCCCATTCTGACGCCGTTTGCCATGTCTTTGGGAGCTGGGCCGGCCTTCATCGGCTGGATGATGGGGATGTATTCGCTGACCCACCTCCCCGGCAACCTGCTGGCCGGTGTACTGGTTGACCGCAACGGCAGCCGCCGTTACATCGTCTTTGCCCTTACAGCAGCCGGGCTAATTCTGCTGCTGCAGGCCCATGCCCAGCTGCCCTGGCATCTGCTGCTGCTGCGCGCAGCAAGCGGCTTCGCACTGGCCTTCCTCTCGCCTGCCTGCATGACCCTGCTGGCCTCCCTCTCCTCTGACCCGGCTACCCAGGGCAAGTACATGTCAGGCCACGGGATCATCCACACGTTGGCCTCTGTGGTCTCACCGGCGGCTGGTGCGTTCATCGTGGCCAAGGCCGGCTATTCCGGTACCTTCAGCACGCTGGGCTGGCTGCTGATCCTGACAGGTGTGATGGCCTTCTTCAGTGTCCCGAAGCATTCTCCTGCGCTGGCTGTACACAAACCCGCTCTGCCGCTGCCGCAGGAGAAAGCAGCGAATCCGCTGTCAGCCGATATTCCAGTCTCTAAGCGCTACTATCTGCTGCCTTTTTTCGTATCCTGCTCCCAAGGGGTACTCTTCTTTGAACTTCCGCTGTCTCAAGGAAGCGGCGGAATGATTTCGACCGGAATTCTGCTGTCGCTGCTCAGCTTGGGGGCACTACTGACCCTCAGCCTGTTCTTCCTGAACCGGCTGGCCCCTGGCATCCGCATTGCTGCCGCCCTGCTGGGAATGGCGATCTGCTTCTTCACTCTGGCCGCCTTCCGCAGCATCCCGGCGGGAGCCGTTCTGTTCATGCTGGGCGCAGCCAAAGGTGTGTTATTCCCGGCCATGGCTTCCCTGTTCATCAGTCTGGGCGGTGCAGGCCGGATGGGCCGTACCTTCTCGCTGCAATCCATCGCCATGTCGCTCGGGGCATTTGCCGGGCCGGTAGCCGCCGGACAGCTGCGGGACTATGTCTCCCCTTACTTCATTGCCTTCGTGCTGCTGATGACAGCCCTTCTGCTGCTTCCCCCCGGGAGATCCGGCAGTCCCGCTGCTTATTCTCCGGGCTTGAACGGCCATGCCGCCTGATTCCAGCCGCATTCGCCAGCAATCACCCGCATTTTTTCTGCCGGGTGATTGTTTGTTTGATGACGTTTGTTTTTACGACATTTCCCGGGGAATGAATACATATTGCTCTTTGAGCTGTTAAAATTGGCGAAGCTTAGGTACAATATCGTCATAACCAACTACGATCCGGGAGTGAGCAACAATGTCTATTACCATTATTGTCGAAGGCAAGAATGACCGCAGCCGGCTGAGACGGCTGCTCGCGCCGGAGGTCGACATTCTGTGCACTTTCGGCACCTTGAACACACTCAAGCTGGAATCCCTGCGCCGCACTGTCGGTGATGGAGAAGTATACCTGTATATGGACAATGACAGCTCCGGCAAAAAAATCCGCGGCGTACTGCGCGATGCCTTTCCCGATGCGGTGCATATGTATACCCGGCGGGGTTATGCCGGTGTCGAAGGCACTCCTGACGAGTACAGCATCACCCAGCTCGAAAAAGCCGGGCTTGAGGAATATATTCTCTATCCGCAGCCGTTCAGCAACAACTAGCTGGCTCCGGTCTATAGTTCAACACCAAAAACGCCTTGCCGGTCCTCCTTAAATGGAAGGAATCCGGCAAGGCGTTTGGTATATTTCGGCAAATCTATTCACGGGCCAGCTTCTTAACCGATTCTGCCAGAAACTCGGGAGTCACATTCTCCGTATCGCCGGCATCATATAATCCCCGGAGGCGGTTGGTCCGGTCTACCAGACCAATAAGGTTGGCATGGGCGAAATCATCCTTACTGTTGCCGTAGATCAGAACCTTGAATGATTCTGCCGCCAGCTTACGCACCTGCTCCTGATCCCCGCGCAGGAAATACCAGCCGTTATAATCGGCATGAAACTTGTCGCCGAATGCCTTGATCGCTTCACGTGTGTCGTTCTCCGGGTCAAAGGAAATGGAGACAAATTCAATATCCTTGCCGAAGCTGCCATCCTTCACCAGCAGATCCTGTGTCTGTGACAGCATGTAAGTAGTAATAGGGCACACATCCGGGCATTCGGTGAAGAAGAAATAGACCAGCCTTGCTTTGCCTGCCGTATCCGCAAGGCTCACCTGCTGTCCATCCACATTCTCCAGAGAGAAGTCCTGTACCTCCCCGATGACCGGCAGCTTCTTGTCTCCGAAGCTAAGCGAATTCACTACCAGATAGACGGCCATAATTACCGCCGCCAGCAGCATCAGCCAGGTCCATTTATAGCGTTTCAAGGTCTGCACAGGACCCCTCCCCATTCATCATAAGAATCCGTACTTCCACCGCGTGTATCTATAATTTAACCGTGGATCGTATTCAATACCAGCACAATCAGACTTATGGTCAGATAGTTAATGGAGAAGAAGAAATTTTTCTTGGCCCAGGCATCATCATCCTTCGCCTTAAATCCGATTAAGGTTAAATAGAGCCAGGCCAGCGACAAAGCTGACGATACAATCAGATAAAATATTCCTGCATAGTCATACATGTACATCAGTACAGGGATAGGCAGCAGCAGTGCCACATAAGGGATCATCTGGAATTTGGTGCGGCGTGTCCCTTTGACCACTGGAAGCAGCGGGAACCCTGCGGCCCTATACTCCTCTTTGCGGCGGATACCAAGTGCCCAGAAGTGGGGCGGCTGCCACAGGAAGAGCATGGCGAACAGCAGCCAGGCACCAAGGTCCACGGTTCCGGTAACAGCCACATAACCGATTACAGGCGGCATGGCACCGGAGATGGCTCCCACGGATGTGCTCCAGGTAGATGTTCTTTTGAGCCAAAGGGTATACACTACAACATATACGAACATGCCGACGATGCCAAACAGTCCGGCCAGTACTCCGCAGAAAGCAAACAGCACAGCCAGGCCGGCAATACCGAGCCCAATGCCGTACAGCAGCACTGTCTGAGGCTTCAGCCTGCCTGTAGGCAAGCCACGCTCACGGGTTCTTTCCATCTTCATATCCAGATCCCGGTCGAAATAATTATTGAATACACAGGCCGAGGCCATAACCAGCATAGTGCCGAGCAGGGTAAGGATTAAGCGCCCATATTGTACATCCCAGCCTGAAGCTACCCAGTAGCCTGCAAAAGCAGCGATCAGATTGGAACGGATAATACCGGGTTTCGTCACCGTAATGAAGTCGCGCCAGCTTGCACCTTCCGGTGGAGACTTGGCAGACATTGATGCGGAATCGGAAGAAGCTTGATATCTCAATTGATTGTCCACGTATGGTGTTCCTCCTTCTAAGGGACTTCTTAACGTTCCGCCGGAGCCTGAGTAACCGTTCGGCTACATCTGGATAATATTACTCGCTCCGCTATTAACTTTATCATAGCAAACTGGGAAAGACTTTGACAATCATTGACCATGATGTTCATCAATTCGACAATTACGTGACAATATTTATTTCCTCCCCCCTAAATAACTGGACGCTAAATTGGGTAGTTATTAATAGAGAACTTCCGTACAAAGGAGATCTGACAATGGATACCGCTACACATTTTGTTATGGGACTGGGACTCGCCGGTCTGTCGTTCGTTGATCCTTCAGTCGCCGCGAATGGGACACTTGCCGGTGCCGTAATGGTCGCTACTGTACTCGCTTCTCAGGCACCGGATGCTGATACTGCGCTGCGGCTGAAGGACAATGCAGTTTATATCCGCAATCACAGGGGAATCACCCATTCCCTGCCCTTTTTACTGTTATGGCCGGCTCTGATCACAGTGGTCATAGGTCCGGTCTTCGGATTAACGGATCTCCATGCCTTAAGCCATATTGCGCTTTGGAGCTTCATCGGCGTTGCCATCCATGTGTTCTCGGATCTGTTCAACACCTATGGGACCCAGGCGGCACGCCCGTTCACCGAGAAATGGATTGCCTGGAATATTATCCACATCTTCGATCCGTTCATCTTCGGCAGCCATGCGGCAGCGATCATTCTCTGGATCAGCGGGATTGTGCCTCCGGCGCCCTTGTTCATTACGCTATACGCAAGCATCGTCTTGTATTACATCTGGCGGACGCTCGTACATGCGCGTATCACACGCAACATCAAGAACAAGGATGTGCACCATAACGCTGGTGACCGGTACTTTGTCATCCCTACGATTTCACCTACACGCTGGAACGTGGTCAAAGCCAAGCCGGATGGCAGCTACAACGTCGGACTGCTGAACAACGGCAAGCTGGAATGGTTCAAGCATGCGGTGTGCTCCACTCACCCCGCTGTTGAACATTCGAAATCCCATCCGGATATTCAGGCTTTTCTGTACTTCACCTCTTACGCTGTCGCCGAGGTCGAAGAGCTGCCCTCTGGTTATATTGTACGCTGGGGGGATGTTCGTTATTTACACCGTAAGCAATTCCCGTTCGTTGCAGTACTGGTCATGGACAACCAGTATCATCCGCTGAATACTTATGTAGGCTGGCTCAGCAGTGAGAAGCTCGATGAGCGCTTCGCCATTGATCCGGGGACAGTTAAGACATAGCAGCGTAAACAAGGCATATCCTGAAGATGGATGGCATCCGCCCATGCGGATGCCATCTTTTTAATTTATACGGGCAATGAGTTGAAGCTCACCCTCTTTACGAATTGTTGTATGAAATACAGCAATTCCCCCGCTTAGCGGCTATGAAGGAGGAGAATGCTGCCTTTTGCAACAATTTTTGATTAGAGGCGATTTAATAAAGAAAATGTTGTATTCTGTGCAGGATTCCGTCATTGGACCTTTACTGGATTCTGAGGTCTAATTCTCTCACCGCCTCTTGACGCCCCGGACCGCATAAGGCACAATCACAATAAAGCGGTTACAGTTTATACTTCATGATATGAATTGAAAATCCCGGGGTGCAGAAAGCACTCCGGGACTCGCTCCACCGCTATTGCAGCAGAAAGGAAGGCTGGAACATATGGGTAAAGGTCTGTCACTGTGGTTCGCCTGCTCTTCAATTCTCATACTTACGGCAGCTTCCATTTCAATCAGCTATAACATTTGGCTGGCGCTGCTGCTCGGCGCCCTGTGCGTGCTCAATATCGGCTGGGGCTTCATCATCAAAGCCCGGCTGAGACGCAAGGCCGAGCGCAAGCTGCCCTCCTCTTAACGGTAAGGCAGGAAGCCCATCCGTTCCTTCACGCCTTCCAGTGTCCGGGCAGCACTGCTGCGCGCGCTTTCGGCACCTTGAGCCAGAATATCGCCCAGTGTGCCTGAGCTGCGGATCTCATGGTATCTCTGCTGGATGGGTTCAAGCAGGGCGACGATTACTTCGCCAAGCTCTTTTTTGAAGCCGCCATACATTTGCCCTTCATACTTGTCAGCTATCTGCTGGAGGCTCATTCCCGAGCATTCGGCATAGATACTCATCAGGTTGCTGATCTCAGGCTTATTGGCCGGATCAAATACCACTTCGCGTCCTGAATCCGTGGTTGCGCGGCTGATCTTTTTGCGGATGACATCCGGCGGATCCAGCAGACCGATTCTGCTGCCGGCATTGGGGTCGCTTTTGCTCATTTTTTTGGTCCCGTCATCCAGAGACATAATCCGCGCCCCGACTTCAGGAATATACGGCTCAGGAATGGTGAAGAAATCACCGAACCGGTGATTGAAGCGCCCCGCCAAGTCGCGGGTCAGCTCCAGATGCTGCTTCTGGTCTTCACCCACCGGTACCAGATCGGCGTTGTAGACCAGGATATCTGCAGCCATCAGCGATGGATATACGAATAATCCGGCTCCTACGGATTCTTTGCCTGCCGATTTATCCTTAAACTGCGTCATCCGTTCCAGCTCACCCATAGCAGTCAGTGTAGTCAGAATCCATCCCAGCTCAGCATGCTGAGGCACGTGGGACTGCATGTAGACATGGGAGATGGCAGGATCAATGCCTGCAGCCAGATACAATGCAGCTACCGATTCCGAATTCTCACGAAGGGCAGCGGGGTCTTGGGCAACCGTAATGGCATGCAGATCCACCACCATGAAGTAACATTCATATTCCCTTTGAAGCTTGACGAAATTCTTGATCGCTCCGATATAATTCCCGAGTGTGAGCGAACCGCTGGGCTGAATCCCCGATAATACTTTTTTAGCCATGATCTTTATCCTCCATCATCTGTTTATTCCGTTTGCGTCAGGACGCAAAAAGGCCCCACATCCGCAAGGGACGTGAGACCGTGGTACCACCCTTATTCGCTGCTCCTAAGTTATCCCTGAAGGACAGGCAAGCAGCCTTAGCTTCCGTTAACGGGGAAGAGCCGGCCGGTCTACTGAAGGCTTATGCAGCCCGTTCGATCGCGGCGCTCAAGGGTCCATTCGGTCAGAGGTGCACCACCGGTTCACATCAGCCACCGGCTTTCTGAAGGTACAGTCCATGCTTACTTGTCCCTGTCATCACGTTGTTGTCATTCATTGTTGCCTTCATCATAGAGCGTGCCGGAGAAGTTGTCAAATCTCTAACCACCGCCGAATAAATCTGGTATGATAAGGATATTCGTGTATGATCTGATTACAGTTTATCAAAGGAGCATATCTCTTATGAAACAGGTGACCAAAGGGCAGTGGAACGGTTATGATACGTACATTTTGCATAGCCGTGAGCTGGAAGTCACGCTTTTGCCCCGGCTGGGGAACAATGTAATTTCCTTATGGGACCGCAAGGAGGAGCGGCAAATCCTGCGCCAGCCTGATGAAAGCGACTTGGCTTTTTATATTCAGAAACCTTATCACTTCGGCATTCCGCTTCTGGTACCGCCCGGCCGTATCCGAAACGGGCAGTTCGCGTTCGATGGCACCAGCTACCAGTTCGACCGGAATTCAGGCGATCATCATATTCACGGCCTGCACCGTACCCAAGCCTGGTGCGTCAGCGATATTGAAGAGGACGAGGAGGGCTGCGCGGTAACAACCGAATTCACAACTACGGATGATCCGGAGTGGATCAGGCAATTTCCCGAGCCGCTGAAGCTTGAGATGACATTCCGCCTGCAGGGCCCCGACCTGGTGCAGACACTCAAGGTTACCCATCTGGGCGGCAGGCGCATTCCATTTGGTATCGGCTATCATACATGGTTCATGCTTGACGGCGCCCCTGAGCGCTGGAGCCTAACTCTCCCTGTGCAAAGCGTTTATGAGCTAAATAATGAACTCCTGCCTAGCGGACATTTATTACCGCTCGGTGAACTCGATAGTCTTAACAGCCATATGAACCTCCAAGGCAAGAATCTGGATACGGCCCTGAGGATGGATGATCATCAGCCTGCCGAAGCGTTACTGATGCGCGATGACGGCTATGGACTGCGTTATTCGGTGGACAAGGAACAATTCCGCCATTGGGTCCTCTATACCAAAGGAGAAGCTGACCAGTTCCTCTGCATTGAACCGCTCACCTGGCTTCCGGATGCGCCGAATCTTCAGCAGGATGCTTCCTTCACCGGAATGGCCACGCTTGAACCGGGCCAGACACTCGTGCTTGGCAGCTGCTTGCAGATGATTTATCCCGGCCAATAAATTTCATATAATTACCAGCCTCTAAACCTTCGAAATTCGTGCATGAATTCTCCCCCTAGCGCTCATACTATCTTCACAACGGGCGAAGGAGGTGAACAAACATGGGTCAAGCAGGTCAACAAGGTCGTGGTAGCCGTTCTAACAACCTGGTCGTTCCTCAAGCGAATGCAGCGCTGCAGCAGTTGAAATATGAAGCAGCACAAGAGCTTGGAGTAACTATCCCGGCTGACGGTTATTATGGGAACTACACTTCCCGCGAAACCGGTTCTTTGGGAGGATACATCACCAAACGTCTGGTGCAACTGGCAGAGCAACAACTGTCCGGTCGTTCGTAGTAGCAGCCTTATCATAAGTATCCGGCCAAGCGCATAGCTTAGGCCGAGCAGCTTCACAGCCCTCCCGCGCTTCTCGTCGAAGCGCAGGGGGCTTTTTATATGGGCATGCAAAGATATATATAATCGGGTAATCAGCCAAAGGACTGGTCGGAGACATCGCCATGGTTACTGCGGGGGTAGCGGATCATCAGGTTGGCCATATTGTAATTAGACTCCAGTGTCGCATCCACCACCACCATCCCCTGGCGGACGGCAAATTCATAGCTGATCTCGCCATGAGTCCAGCGCTTCTTGTACTTCAGGCTCTCCAGAGCCATCACCCGGAAAGAAGATTGCTGACCCGCAGTTAATCCTTCCTGCTCCGCTGCATAGCTCCCGCTGCGACCGGCAAGCGGATTATGGCGGATGCCGAACTTTCCGATGACGTTATTTCTGATTTGCACAAATACGATACCGGAAGTCAATCCTGACAATTCTTCCTGCAGTTCCTTAAACACCAGATCGATTTGTCTTGCCAGCGATAGTTGTTCCGTCCTCAACATACATATCCTCCTAGAAGTTTTGTGGGTGATACAAATTCCATGATTCAGCTTCACAAAACCCGCTTCGTAAGCTATGGCTTAAGTTTTGTGTGGGTAAAAATACAGAGTAGTAAAGTATCAGCCTAACAGCCCTTATATAAGGCTTTAGGCACATTATAGGTCACTAATTAAACGCATTCAACATTATCCAACATAATTGGGTTATTATCCCTATGAATGCGCAAATTTCTTAATACCATTAGCTAAATCAATCCTTTTATCGCCCTTTTTCGACAAAAACGCAACTAAAAAAGCCCCTGTTTCCAGGGGCTTTGCGTATTCATACCATATTCTATAGCTATTGCTTTACTGCAAAAAATTCAATTCGCCTTATTTCCGACAAATTCTTAGGCCAGATGCGCTGTCATTTCCAGGAATTCATTAATGTCTGCAGTAATCAAATCTGCGGCCCCCTGCCAGAAGTCCGGCTTGGACAAGTCCACGCCAAGATGCTTCGACACCAGATTCTCCAGTGTCATAACTCCGGTATCCTTCAGCAGGCTGTCATATTTATCAGCAAAGGATGCACCTTCCTGCAAAGCAAGCCGGTACAGTCCGGTACTGAACATATATCCGACAGTGTAAGGGAAGTTGTAGAACGGCACATCCGTAATATAGAAATGAAGCTTGGAGGCCCAGAAATGCGGGTGGTACTCCGAGAGCACACCGCAGAAGGCTTCTTTCTGCGCTTCTTCCATCATGGCAGACAGTTCTTCCGCATTCACCAGACCCTCCTTGCGTTTCTCGTAGAAGCGGGTCTCAAACAGGAAGCGGGCATGAATATTCATGAAGAACGCTACGCTGTTCTGAATCTTCGCTTCAAGCAGCGCCAGCTTCTCCTCAGCATTGCCTGCGGATTTCACCTGTGCATCAGCCACTATGACTTCGGCGAAGGTCGAGGCCGTCTCAGCCACGTTCATGGCATAGTTCTGATTGAACAGCGGCTGGTCATCCAGCAGGAATGAATGATAGGCGTGACCGAGCTCATGCGCAAGCGTCGATACATTGGACGGAGTACCGCTGTAGGTCATAAAGATGCGCGATTCTTTGCTCTCCGGGAATGATACGCAGAATCCTCCGGGGCGTTTGGCCGCACGGTCTTCGACCTCAATCCATTCATTGTCAAAAGCATGTTCGGCGAAATCCGCCAGCTTCGGACTGAATTTGCGGAACTGGGTAACAATATCGGCTGCCGCTTGTTCATAAGGGATTTTGCCGGAGGACTTGCCGACAGGCGCTTCCACATCAACCCAGGCCAGGGATTCCAGACCCAGAAGCTTCGCCTTGCGCTGCAGGTAGGACACAATCGCAGGCTTGTTCTTCGTAATAACCTCCCACATCACATCGAGCGATTCCCGCGTCATGCGGTTAATGCCAAGCGGCTCCTTCAGCACATCCTCCCAGCCCCGGCCCTTATACAGCTTCAGGCGGAAGCCGGCCAGATGGTTAAGGGTGTCGGCACAATAATCAGCAGCGCCGGCCCAGGCCTCTTCCCATTTGCGGAACATGGTGCTGCGGACCTCAGGGTCCTCGTCATCCAGCTTGTTGAAGGCTTGGCCGGCAGACAGCAGCTTCAGGCCTTCTTCATCCTCAAAAGGAATCTGGACCCGGCTCACGATCGTTTCGTAATGCTCGCTCCAGCCATGGTATCCGTCAACTGCCAGTTCAAGCGCAAGGCTCTCAAGCTCCGGACTCATCTTCTCCCGGGCCTGATCACGGCTCTCACTGAGCACGAAGCTCAGCGGGGCAATCTCCGGCCGTGCCATCCATTCAGCCCATACCCCGTCCGGAGTCTGGCGCAGCACATTGTCGAATGCAGAGCTGACGCCCTCGAATCCGGCCCGCATGCCAGTTACCTTGGACGACAGCCTTACAGCCCCTTTGTCCTGCTGATTCTGGGCTCCCAGACAGCCGGTGAATTCTGCAGCCTGCGTGAGGCGTCCGGCACAGCTCTGCAGCAGTTCGATCACACCGTCCAGCGACCCCGTAGAAGCAGCATCGGTTGGCGCAACTGCCGCAGCGACCTGCCGGCGCAAGCTTTCAATGTCTTCCTCCAGATGGTTCAAAAAACTCTCAAACTGGGGGGAAGCCGAACCTCCAGGGAAAATGGATTCCAGTTCCCAGGTCAATGATAAAGGCTGTTTCATGTATTCTCACCATTCCTTTGTTCATATTGGTTTTCTTTGTATTTGTGCTGCAGCCATGGTAAAGTGAATTACGATAGTCCACCAATGTTAAGGAGGCCACCCTTGTGAAGCCACTGCAAATTTCGCCGGAAACGGCCATTACGTTATCCAAACAACTCGGCGTTCCGCTGGAACACCTGATGCATATGCCTCAACATATCCTGCTGCAAAAAATCGCCGAATTATCCAAGAAAGCAAGTACAGAGCAGGACAAGGAATGATTCCCTTTAGCCATACCTGGCCTTATGATATTATTCTGGGAGACATGTACGTGCAATACTGCCCGTTCTGCGACCAGGAGAATGTTCTTCTGCCTATGAAGCCCAAAGAGCTGCAAATCGTGCGTGACGGCAAAAAAAAGCTGCTGGTCTTCCCCTGCTGCAGTGCCAGCCCCACGGTCATCGACAATGACGGGGACTATCTGCTGTTCGACCGGGCTGTCCGCTAAGCAGCGGAAGACAGTTCCCCGGCTTCAGTCACCAAATACAGGCGTATGAGGAGTTTTCTCTTCTACGCCTTTTTGGTGTCCGGATGACTCCGGACCGACATTCAAAATCCAAGTGCGGTTCTCTATGTAGCCGACGGAAGCCCGTCCGGATCAATCTCTTCTCCGCGCATCTGCTCCCGCAGAATGGCCCACTGTTCACGTGAAGCGCGGATCATAGCCGCATCTGTAATTCTCTGGTCATTAATTACGCGGGAGAACCACCTCACAGCCACAGCGAAATCACCGACACGGCGGTTAAGCTCCCCGATCAGATACATCAGACGGGCATCATTTCCTCCGGAGGAATCATTCTCGAACACCTTCACATACTCATCAAGCGAGTAACGCAAGAAACGCTGCTCCTGTACCGTATCCCCTTGATAGCGGTATAGCCAGGCAATATGGTGCAGCAGGCTTGCAATGATCCGTTCCTTGTCCTTGATGCTTTGTGCGCAGATCAGAGCCAGCTTGTAAGTCTCCAGAGCTACCTCCCAGCTGCGCTTGTCCCCGAAGTCACGGGTTACCCAGCGTCTGCCCACCTGCGCTTCAAAAGATTTGCGCTGCCATTCCACCAGTTTGTCTGCTGAATTCTCCGTGGATGCGAAGCCGCACTTCGGACAGACACGCACAACATAATAGTCAGGATTCTCATCCTTGTAATACGAGCAGAAATCAGCATCACGGCGGATGGCTTTTTTGAGACTGGGACGTACTCTGGATGTTGAAAATTCATGTTCGCAGTTGCAGCATACAACCTTAATTGAATACAGGGGTATTAATTCCGGCAAAACGCCCTCATCCTTTCACAGCAGCTCTTATTCATGGGGCATATTGACAAAATGATGCGCAGGACCCGCCAGCCGGCTGAGTACGAACGAACGCAGGGGCTCTTCCACACCGGTCTCTTCAAGTGCGGCCTTCATGCAGTTCAGCCAGTCATCCGCCCGTTCCGGAGTGATGGGAATATGCATATGCCTGGCTCTCATCATGGGATGGCCGTGCTGCTCCGAATAAAGTGCAGGACCACCAAAAAACTGGCTTAGAAACTGATATTGCTTCTCCAGTACAGGAGTAATATCTTCAGGAAATAACGGACTTAGCTGCGGGTGGAGCTGTACCTTGGAGTAGAACACTTCCACCAGACGGTGAACTCCCTCGGCACCTCCCAGGTTGTCAAACAGACTCTCATTCGAATTCATTGGAGGCTTCAGCCTTCTTCCCTGTTAATCTGACAAGCAGTTATTTTATTATACCAAAAAATAAGCTCCACAGTTATCCCTGCCTTAAGACATGCATCCTAAGGGAAAAAACACAAAAAAAAGGCGCCAAACCTAAGTTCAGCGCTCGTTAACTACTGTAGTCAGTAGGTTCTAAATTCTTCATCACCAGGCGGGACAAGAGAGACCCGGATTACATATACAAAAGCACAAACAAGAACTCCGGCAACTACACTCATCACCATCACTCCATCCCTTAAATCAATCTTGATCAGATGTGCATTAATTAATTTTATAATATCATAATTCCGGTGAAAAAGCACCGGTAAATGTAACCGCTTTCCTCGTTATTTTTGTGCTGTTTGTCCCACTTCCGGCATACAACTAAGCATAGAATTGGAGGTGCCATCGATGACACTGAACAAAATTGCCGGCCCGCTGCTCGGTATCCTGCTGGCGGGCTGCATGCTGCTGATGCTGATCCATCCGTCCAGCTCTCTGGATGCGGCACTTCGCGGGCTGGCTGTCTGGTGGGACGTGCTGTTTCCTTCATTGTTCCCCTTCTTCGTCATTTCCGAAATCATGCTGGGCTTTGGCATCGTCCACCTCTTCGGGGCGCTGCTTGATCCGCTTATGCGCCCGCTCTTCAATATACCCGGCAGCGGCGGATTCGTGGCTGCCATGGGATATGTGTCAGGATATCCCGTCGGCGCCAAATTAACCGCCAAGCTGCGGGAGCAGGGAATGATCAGCAAGGTGGAAGGGGAACGGCTGGTGGCCTTCACCACCTCCTCAGACCCCATTTTCCTGCTTGGCGCCGTATCCGTCGGGTTCTTCCATGATGCCTCCCTCGGGCTTATCCTCGCCCTTGCCCATTACGGGGGCGGATTCATCGTCGGCCTGCTGATGTCATTTCATGGCCGCAGCAGACCCGGGGACTCCGGGACAGCTCCCTCTACGCCCGCAGCCCCCTCATCTGCAGCCCCGTCAGGACCAAGCTACGGCAGACTGCGCACCGCGATGAATGCCATGGCTGAAGCCCGCCGCAAAGACGGCCGAAGTCTCGGCGAACTGCTTAGGAACGCCATCCAGTCCTCGCTTCAGCTTATTATTGTCGTTGGGGGGCTGGTAGTATTCTTCAATGTGCTAATGGAGCTGCTTGCCCGCGCCGGAATTATGTCCATGCTGTTCAGTACCACCGGCCGGCTGCTGTCCCTGGCCGGATTCCCGCCGGGGCTCTCGGCCGCTCTGGTCAGCGGGTTATTCGAGGTGACACTCGGCGCCCGCTCGGCCGGAGAAGCGGCTGCAGGAATTCCGCTGCAGTTCAAGGTGGCCGCTGCAGCGTTCATCCTCTCTTGGGGCGGATTATCCGTTCACGCCCAGGTAGCCAGTATACTGAATGGCACCGGACTGCGTTACCTTCCCTTTATGGCCGCACGGTTAGTGCATGCCCTGCTCTCTGCCGGACTTGTTCTTCTGCTCTGGAAGCCGGTGGTCAGCTCAGGATTGGCCGGACAGTGGGGCACACTGCCCGTTGCCTCCGGCCTGGCTTCACCGGATTCGGCCCTGATCAGCAGCATCAGCCTGCTCTGCCTGCTGCTGGCCTGCATGCTGGTGCTGTCGCTGCTGATGCTGCTGGCGGGCAGGCTGCGGCGTTTTTAAAAGATTCAAATATTGTGTTCCGGGTCAAGATTGATTATGATCGGTGTATGACTGAATCATACAAAGGAGCCTGTACATCTTGAGATATTATGTTCTGGACCGCGGAGATGAATTGTCCATCCAACTAGCGGAGCAATTTCACAAGCTGGCGGCGGAGCGGGATTTGGAGCTGGATGCCAAGTCTCCGGAAATTGTGATATCGATTGGCGGCGACGGCACCATGCTGCATGCTTTTCATACGTTTATCGACCAGATTCCTAATTTGGCTTTTGTCGGTGTGCATACCGGGCATCTGGGCTTCTATGCGGACTGGCAAGCTGAAGAGCTGCCGACCCTGATTGATTATATGTGCGGAGATATTGGGCCGCATAATCCACGCATGGTGCAGTATCCGCTCCTTGAACTGGAAATTCACAAGAAGTCCGGTTCAAGCTCGCATATTGCCCTGAACGAATTCACACTTAAAGGCGTAGACGGAACGGTTGTCATCCAGATTGATATTAACGATGTAACCTTCGAAATGTTCCGCGGTGACGGCATTTGCATCTCTACCCCCTCCGGCAGTACCGCTTATAACAAAAGTCTGGGAGGCGCCATGGTGCATCCCACGATCGAGGCGCTGCAGATTTCGGAGATTGCTTCGATTAATAACCGGGTATTCCGCACGATGGGTTCACCGCTGCTGCTGCCCAAGCATCATCACTGCGATATTTTCTCGCGCAAGGATCAGCGTCTGCTGCTGACCGTGGACCATAACAATATACCTGTGGATGATCTGATCTCTGTACGTTGCCAGGTGTCCGACAAAAAAATCAGTTTTGCCCGGTACCGCCCTTTCCCTTTCTGGAACCGTGTCCGTGAAGCGTTTCTAGTGTAGGATTTCTGGGGAATAGAAGGATATCCGAACCAAATGATACGTCTGCTTTCCATTGCTCTTACAGCCGGAGATGCCCCGCCTCTCCGGCTTTATCATGCCGCCTGCCCGGAGTCCTGCTACCTCCGGAGCATCGTTCATAAGAAATGGACAGAGGGAATTTTCAAATGGTATAATGAACCTATTTTACAAAGTTTGCTAATTAAAAGGAGAGAATCTATTGAAAAAACTACTATCCCTCATTGGCGTGAGCCTGCTGGCCCTCGTACTGGCCGTTCCCGCTTTTGCAGCAGAGAAACCTATCAAAGTCTACATAAACAACAGCAATCTTACCTTCACCGCCGGAACCCCTTATCTGAAGGATAATACGGTGCTGGTGCCATTCCGGGTTATATTCGAGAAGCTCGGGCTGCAGGTGCTATGGGATTCCAAGACAGGAACAGTTACAGGGACAGGGACAGGCCTGAATATCAGCCTTAAGGTCGGCAGCAAACGTGCTACTGTCAACGGTACGGTCAAGCAGCTTACGGTTGCTCCGGTATCCACGGCAGGTACAACTTACATACCGCTGCGTTTCATAGCTGAAGCCACCGGCGGAACAGCCGTCTGGGATTCAGCCAGCCGGAGCGTGAAAATTACAGTACCGCAATCCTCCTCCAGCGATGAGAAGGATATTACAGCACTCATTCAATTATCCAATAAATATTATAATGAAGAAAAAGCCATCAGCTTCTACTCCCTGGTGGATTCCGAATCCGATAATATGGAATCTGTAACGGATATGAATTCCCTGTTCGAGCTGTACGACCTCAAGAATACCATTACAAGCCTTAAGATTCTGAGTCTTGCCGGAGACGAGGCTACTGTCTACACTGTCGAAAGCTCGGTTAGAACCGGCGGTTATTATATCCCGGATGAGCAGTTCGAATATTTGTACACACTGGTCCGTAAGGACGGGTCCTGGAAAATCTCCGGAATGGAGGTACAGGAATCCACGGTGCTGCTTACACGCGAGCAAGGCATGAAGCAGGCGGTGCTTCCACAGGGTGACGCCACAGTAATCAAGGATAATCTCAGCAAATATTATCAGAACATGACTACCCAGAATGTTGATGGAACCCAGGCACTAATGACCTCTTACGGTGAGGAATACGACGCTGCCAGTGCAGCCGATCTGCAGGATCTTTTCGATTCCTATGATCTCAGCTACTCGCTGACAAATGCGAATATCTACTATTATGCGGCCGACGAAGCTGCGGTCTACACGGAAGTCTCAATAAAAGACGGTGAATCGGGAGAGAGCTACACCCAGTCCCTCATCTTCATTCTGAGCAAATCGGAAAGCGGCTCATGGACCATTGACGACACTTATCACATCAGCTTTGATAGTGCGCAATCCTAGAATATCAAAATATATCAAAAGGATGTATGAACTTATGAAATCAGCCAAGATCCTTACTGCAGCCCTAAGCGGCTGCTTGGCTTTATCCATCGCTTGGGCTCCTGCCGCTTCGGCCGCAGACGCTGCTGCTTCCACTGAAGCAGTGCAATCCTCCAAAACGGATATCATCAATGAAATTATGGAATATCTTGAGTACTACAATGTGGAGGGTATTGATCAGGATACGCTCATCCGTGGTGCGATTGACGGCATGGTAAGTACGCTGGATGATCCCTACAGCCAATATTTCGATCAGGCGGAAGCCGCTGACTTCGGCCACGCGGTTGATCTGGAATATGTCGGCATCGGCGTCCGGCTCGTATATACGCCCAAAGAACTCTACATTGAAGAAGTGATGAGCGGTTCCCCCGCAGAGAAAGCCGGTCTGAAACGCGGGGATATCATTCTTAAGATTAACGGTGTAAGGGTAGATGATACGGCAGGCGATGAGCTTGCCGGCGCGTCCGGCACGAAGGTCTCTCTGCTGATCCAGCGGAACGGCGTTAGCAAATCCTACAGTGTTACCCGCAGTGAAATTACCACAACATCCGTTACCAGCACAATTATCGGGTCCAAGGTTGCCTATATTGCCATCAACGGCTTCACACAGACCGCTGACGAAGAGTTCTCCACAGCGCTGGATAAAATGCGAGCAGCAGGAATGAAGTCACTGGTGCTCGATCTGCGTGACAATACAGGCGGCTACATGGATAGCGCCCAGAATATTGCCGCCAAGTTTATGGATGCCGGAATTATGATGTATACCTCCGACCAGAGCGGCGTACTGACACCTGTAACGATCACAAACGGCAGCAAAATCGGCGTTCCCGTTGTTGTACTGACCAATGAATACACCGCCAGTGCTTCCGAAGCTTTGACCGGGGCACTCCGCGACAACAAACTGGCTACAATTGTCGGTACCCGTTCTTACGGCAAGGCGCGGATTCAGAGTCTGATTCCCATGTCGGACGGCGGCGAGCTGAAGCTGACAACGATGAAGTATCTGACTCCAAGCAAGGAGGATTTCAACCACATCGGACTCGCTCCTGATATTGAGATCAAGGGCAAAACGGCCCAGCTGATCACGGCTCTGCAGATCGCCGGACTGACCGGAATCACAGCCTCCGGTGACAATCATATTCTCGATATCAACGGTGCTGCTTTTGCCGGAAATGTCGGTCTGATCAAGCAGGGGGATAAAGTCTATGCCTCCTCCCGCGTACTGTCCGCGCTTGTAGAGAGTGAAGTAACCTGGGACGCGAAGAACAAGAAGGTGCTGATTACGACCGGGGCCGGCAAAAGTTCGGGATTCACCCTGGCCGCCAAAGAGGCGCTATACCAGGACGGCGAAACCTTCATCGAGCTGGGTGCCTTCAAGAAAAAGTTCCCGCTGCTTACATGGAGCTACAACGCTGCCCAGAATCAGCTGAAATTATCGGTTAAATAATTGGATTTTTGACACTTATTTAATACCTCCAGCATTCTCTGTGGAATCTAAATGGATTTATGTCACTTAATTCTGTCCACATCCCCGTTATTCGGCAGGTAGGCCGCAAATAAGTAACGTTTTTCCAACTATTTCGCTGAGCATTTGAAATCCGGTATTATTAGATGTACTTTTTCCACTTATCTGCTTCTCTATATGTGCGCAATAAGCTCAAATCATTATTAGCTAAAATACAGCACTGACATCGAAAGAGTCCCTCCAGCCATGTGGCTGAAGGGACTCTTTAGGTTATCGGCAGCGCCTAAGCGACACTGCGGGAGAATGCACCGAAAAATTGGAGAAAACCTGGAGAATAACCGCCCCGTGAACAGGCGTTGCTAACTTTGGCTGTTATTCGGGTTCTGGCTGTTCTGGCTATCCTGTTTATTTTGATTGTTTTGGTTGCTTGGGTTATCTTGCTTGTTCTGGTTGCTTGGGTTATCCTGCTTGTTCTGGTTGTTCTGTCTGTTGGGATTGTTCTCTCTGTTCTCTTTGTTCTGCTTTTGATTATGTGAGTTGCCTTGATTGCCACCCTGATTGCCCTGCTGGCCTCTGCCCTGGAACTCTTTATGGTTCTTCTTGCCTTGCTCCTTGTTGCGGTGATTCCGGCTCTGGTGCTCACGCACAGGTCTGTCTTTGGCAGCATGCTCCCGGCCCGAACCGCCTGCGTTATCCTTGTCCCGGTTCCCCCCCTTAGACGGGGATTCGCGGTGATCTTTCACATTCCCTGCCGACTCGGCAGCCTCCTGCTCCAGTTCTTCCTCCGTTCCCGGTTCAGGAACTTCCTTAATCAGAATATCCTTGAAGGTTCCCTCCTGCGGAGCTTCCTTCAGCTTGTGCAGCACAAAATACGCACAGCCAAAATTACAGTATTCATTAATATAATCCACCATGCCTGAAATAGCCGTATCCCGGTTCACCTTAGGGTGATTATCCCGGTAGAAGCCCTTCAGACGCAATTGGCTGTACCCCCAGTCGCCGATAATATAATCGTAGCGGTCCAGCACCTCGCTGTACCTTCCGCGAAATGCTTCCGGGTTCCAGCCGTCCTTATGATCGAGCATGAGCTCGTAACCTTTTCCACCTATAACGATCAAGCGTGTGTCGCCTGCCTTTCTATGAGAGGGTTGGGGGCGTTGATAAGCCGTCATTCCATGACTCCATCAACGCGGAGGGGTGGTGCAACCGCACACCCCAGGACCTCGCCGCTAACGCGCCATTGGTCCTTTCCCCTTTTTAACAACTGAAACCTGAAGCCGTAACCTTAAGGCTAAAGCATAGAGCCAATTTAAAGCTAATACTTTAAAAAAGCATTTAAAACCTACCCCCTGTGACTCCGTCACGAGGCAAATTTGCACAGCAAATTTTTGTAAAGATTACATTATAGAACGCACACAAGATTAAGCACTACACTTAAGCCTGGGAAACCGAACGCGCCTCACGCGCAACCGCAGCAGACTTCACCTGATCATGCGCATGATAGGAGCTGCGCACCAGTGGACCCGCCTCCACATGGCTGAAGCCGCGCTTCATTCCCTCTTCCTTCAGCATAGCGAATTCTTCCGGCGGATAATACTTCTCCACGTTCAGATGTTTCGGCGAAGGCTGAAGATATTGTCCTAATGTCAATATATCACAATCTGCCGCTCTCAGGTCATCCATCGCCTGCAGAATTTCGTCCCACTCCTCGCCGACCCCAAGCATAATGCTCGATTTCGTTGGAATATCCGGCTTAATCTCCTTCGCACGGCGCAGCAGCTCCAGGGAACGGCGGTATTTGGCTCTGGCCCGGACACGGTCCGACATGCGTTCCACGGTCTCGATGTTGTGATTCAGAATATCCGGATTGCTGTTCATCACGATCTCCAGACTCCCGCGGTCGCCCAGGAAATCGGGAATCAGCACCTCTACGCTGCACAGAGGAAGACGCTTACGAATAGCGGCCACCGTCTCGGCAAAAATCTGCGCGCCCCCATCCTTAAGGTCATCGCGGGCCACGCTGGTAACCACACAATGCTTAAGCATCATCCCTTCTGCTGCTTCAGCCACACGTTCGGGTTCGAGCAGATCGAGTTCAGTCGGCAATCCTGTATTTACAGCGCAGAAACGGCAGGCCCGTGTGCAAATATCACCCAGAATCATGAAGGTTGCCGTACGGTTCGCCCAGCATTCATAAATATTCGGACAGCGCGCTTCTTCACATACGGTATGTAACGTCTTGGAACGCATCATGCCCTTAATTTCCTGATAATCTTCACCGGTGGTTAACTTGATTTTGATCCAGTCTGGCTTGGGCTGTTTGGCTGTTCTATTAGTCAAAATGATGAAACCCCGCTTTCGATCTGAATGTCATTTTCATAGTTAAAAGTTGCTGCCTCATATTATAGCATGTGGAATAGTCATTTGCCTGTTTTTGTGAACCTTTGGGAGGTAACGGATAAAAATAACGCTTTTGCTTCAATCTAAAGAAAAGCACCTGCAAGGTGCCATTTCATGAGGATGTATAGATGACTAAGCGTCCGGAACACAGGAGGTTGAGATTATGCCTGCCCTATTCAGAAGTTATAACACCCGGAGAACCCTTATATGCATGTCGGCAGCCGCCTTGCTCTGGGGCAGCAGCCCTGCTATGAGTACCCCCGCCCACGCTGCCCGTTATCATAAGCTGCCGGAGCTGACGTCCAGCGGTCCCGTAGCCGCAGACAGCAAAGAAGCCGCCGCCGCTGCCCGCAAAGGGCTCTATGAACAGATGAGTGCAGCAACCGGAATCCCCTGGTTCCGGTTCGCTGCGATTGATCAATATGAACGGTCTGTCGCCAAAAAGAAAAAAAGCACTGCGGCTTCAGAAGCAGACTCCGCAGCAGCTCCGGCCCGGCTCACCGGTATCTCCATCCCGGCACCCGTATGGTCCGGACCCCTGAACCCTAATCAGGAGGATAAATTCCCGGAATCCATCACCTTCTTCGGCGGCTTCGGCCGTGACGGCACGGGAGACGGCATTGCCGATCCCGGGAATGATATTGATGTGCTCTATAGCATGGCAGAGCATCTGCTTAAGTACGGCAGATCCTCCAGCGACTTCAGCATCGGCATCTGGGAGTATTACCATAACGGCCGCGCAGCTCAGCGGATAGCCCAGTTCGCCAAGCTGTATGAGCATTTCGGGCGGCTTGACTTGTCAGGCAGCGCCTTCCCGCTGCCCATAGGTACGAACTACGCCTACCGCAGCACCTGGGGAACAGGCCGGAGCTGGGGCGGGGCGCGTGTACACGAAGGGACGGACTTGTTCGCACCGCATGGCTTGACCGTCCGCAGCACCTGCTTCGGAGTGGTGGAGACCAAGGGCTGGAACCGTTACGGCGGCTGGCGGATCGGCATTCGTGATATCGAGAACCGCTACCATTATTACGCGCATTTGATGGGTTATGAGAAGTCCTTATCCCGGGGGGATATTGTGATTCCAGGCCAGACCATCGGCTGGGTGGGCAGCTCCGGATACGGCAGTCCGGGCACCCAGGGCAAATTCCCGCCCCATCTGCATTACGGGATCTACCGTGACCGCGGAATTACCGAATGGGCCTTCGATCCCTATCCGCTGCTCAAACAGTGGGAGAACCAGGAATTCCGGCAGCTCAAAAAAAACAAAAACAAGAAATAAGCCTCTGTTTCATACAGATCTTCATTTAATGCAGCATCAGACAGCCAAACGGCTCAATCTCCACTAGCATCCGCTTATCGGTGCGGATGGTGAGTCCGCTCAACAGATCAACCAGCACAGTTTTGTCCGGGCGGTAATTGCACAGCTCAAGCTGGTACGCATTAGGAGAATTATTGATAATAAGGCCCATCCGGTCCTGTTCACTGCGCCGCACATAACCTAGGACATTGCGGGGTTCGTCTGTAAACCACGGGCGGAATCCGCCTGTCCGCAGCACTTCATGTTCTTTTCGCAGAGAGATCAGCTGTTTGTACCATTCCTGCAGCAGGATATTCTGATCCTGAGCCTCCCAGACCATCGGCTGCCGGCAGTGGGGATCCGTAGCCCCTTCCATTCCAACTTCATCACCGTAATAAATCATGGGCAGACCTATATAGGTCATCTGGAAAAATACAGCCAGCTTCATCCGGCTTAAGCTTGTGGATTCATGGTCCCAGCCCCTGCCTCCCTGCTTGCAGGCAGTCAGAAAACGCAAGGTGTCATGGCTGCCCAGCAGCTGGAACATAGCTGAATTAGCCTGATCATTATAGAGGGCTTCCTGGTGCAGCACCTGTTCCATGAAGCGGACCGGGCCCGCAGATTGTCCGGCAAAAAACTCCAGCACCGCATCCCGCAGCACGTAGTTCATCCCGCCGTCGAACTGGTCTCCCCGGAGCCACGGTCCGGAAGCATGCATAATCTCACCAATCAGCAGGAGGTCGGGGAACTCGGCCTTCAATTCCCGGCGGAACCTCGGCCAAAAGGCCGGGGACACTTCATTAGCCACATCCAGCCTCCAGCCGTCGATTCCCGCCTCCCTTACCCAATACTTGGCTACCTCCATCATATAATCAGCTACATCCGGATGATCCATATTCAGCTTCGGCATGCTGGCTTCCGCTTTGGCGAAGGTCTCATAGCTGGGAACCGGCGCCTGGCGTACAGGGAAAGAACGGATATAGAACCAGTCTTTATACGGCGATGTCTCTCCCCGCTCCAACACATCCTTGAAGGCAAAGAACGTATCCCCGGCATGATTGAATACCGCATCGAGCAGAACCTTCATCCCGTGTCGGTGTGCTGTATCAACCAGCATTTTCAGATCCTCCATCGTACCAAAGCCCGGGTCCACCTTGTAATAATCCGATGTATTGTATTTATGCTCAGAAGGCGATTCGAAGATCGGAGTCATATAAATGGCGGTCACACCCAGCCCGTGCAAATAGGGGATTTTGTCTGCAATGCCTTGTAACGTCCCCTGGTTGTAGCTGCTGGGATAAATCTGATAAACAATCGCATCTGCAGTCCAGGAAGGCAGCAGGGTTGCCTGCGGACGGTGAATATATGCATATTGAAAAGCCCCGGCCTGCTCCCGGTTCTCCGATACTCCCCTCTCTCCATACCATACATTTTCCCCTGCGGGATTCTTGATATGGAACTGATACCGGCATTTGCCGGTCTCCGTCCGGAGTACCGCCTCATGAATGTCATATGCCCCGGCAGAACCGGTCCGCTCCATCTCCTGCGGAAGCTCGCTGCCGGGTGAATCGTAGCGGTCGGAATGAATAACGGTACAGCAGAGCGACTGTCCGCTCTGCACAAATAAACGCAACTTAAGGGTGCCGGAACCTACCGGGAAAGCGAAAGGGTCTTCGGCCGTATGGTATAGAAACAAATGCTTGGACATCAGGTTCAGTCTCCTTTGGTACTGCATAGAGTAGCTTGCACAATCTGTGTTATTATGGCAGGTAGAACGAGTTCACTGTCATGGAATACAAATACCGTTATGACCGAGAGGGATCGCTATGAAAGTTACGATTAAGGATATTGCCCAGGCGGCAGGGGTTGCCAAATCCACCGTATCCAAGGTAATGAATGACTCTCCCAAAATATCCGAGGAAACGAAAACCCGGGTCAGGGATATTATTAAACAGATGAACTATACTCCCAGCAGTATTGCCACCGGACTTGCCAGACAAAGCAGTAATACGGTCGCAATCCTGATCGATATGTCTAAGGAAAGCGAATTTCTGAATCAGTTCTTTTATAACATTATCGGCGGGGTGGAGAGCGTCATCGGACCTCTGAAATATGAGCTGACCATTGCCAACATTCAGCATGATCAGGCTGAGGGGCATTTCCTGCACAGACTGGTGCTGAATAAGCGGGTGGACGGTATCATTGCCAACACTTCTGTGCTGACTCCTGAGCTATGCGCAGAGCTTAACAGGCTGGAGTTCCCCTATATCTCGATCGGTGAAATTAATCCTCCAGGAACATGGGTCGATTGTGACAATGAGCTGGGAGGAACCGTGCTGACTAAGCATCTGCTGGAGCAGGGATATTCCTCGATTGCTTTTATTGGCGGAGAGCAGAACGAGCCTCTGTTCCTGCGCCGTATCGCCGGTTATACGGCCACGCTGCGTCAGGCGGGACTTCCGGTGCGCAGCGACCGGATTATCAATGGCAGAGCAGCCGAAGAGGATGGCTATGACGCGGCTATGCAGCTGCTGCAAAGCGCAGAACCGCCCGATGCTATTGTCTGCATGAGTAACTTCTCTGCTTTTGGAGTGCTCCAGGCTGCCCGGGAACTGAAGGTCCAGATTCCAGCGCAGCTGGGCATCGCCACGTTCGATGAATACCCGCTGTCTCCCTATACCACACCTCCGCTAACTTCACTCAATATGGATACCTTCCAGCTCGGGGTCTCCGCAGGACGGTTATTAATGGACAAGCTTGGCACCACGGTCACTACTGAGAGCGGACAGCTGCTGGAGCCGGTGCTGATTCCAAGGTTGTCTTCCCTGCGAAGCAGTAAGTAGTCTGCGGACTGAATAGATTAAATGAGGCAATTCGTCCGAATGAATAACCCGGACTGGACTTGGCTGGGCTATACCGGCCCTACCCGGGGGAAACCGGTTTCCTTGAATTGAAATTAACACGCACTATAGGCAATGTCAATGTGAAATCATACAATAAAAACTGCATGCCGAAGAGCCCCTTCCACTGAATTGTGAAAAGGGGCTCTTCGGCTTGTCCGTTTACCTTCCCTGAATTAATGACCGGAGCTGCGGATAAACTGCAGCACTTCCCTCATCATCGCCGGGCTCTCCTCGCTGTGGCAGACCATATGCCCGCTCTTTTCCATAATCAGCACCTGCTTGCGGCCGGAGGGGATGGTCTGCTCCAGATAGCCAGCACTTTTGAATTTGACCAGATGATCGCGCTTGCCCTGCACAATGAGGGTTGGCAGATCCATCTGCGGATAGATCTCAAAGCTCTCGCGGACCAGACGCTGAAATTCTCTTGTGGCCTTCGCGGGAGTGGAGCCCCATTTACGGATGTAATTCCTGATCATCTCCGGCTGCCCCAGCGTCCGCAGGATCTGGACCGGATTCAGCGGAAACACAGGGGTGGACAGCAAAGTCAGTGATTTGATCCTGGCCTTATATTGAACCGATAGATGGGAAGCAATCAGCGCCCCTGTAGAAAAACCTATCAGATGTACACCCTCTGTCCGGTTAAGCAATGTACTCAGCTCATCCTCGGCGCTTTGCCGCCAACCCAGGCGGTCCGACTGGAGCAGATCACTCCGGCTGCCCCCGTGTCCTTGTAACGTAAACGTTCTGGACAGGCAATCATGCGCTCCGAGAAACTGGGACAATGGAGCAATCTCATATTCGCCTCCGGTGAAGCCGTGTATAAACAAGCAGCTATCCATCATTTATCCTCATTTCACCCCTTATTAATATCCATTTTATCCATTTATAGAAAAATAAACCTTAACAGAGCTGAAGTCAAGGTTTACTCCCTGTTCCTGCTATGAACCGACTGCAAAACAGCGGTTATCTCTCCCACCAGATCAGACTCAGCGCAGAGATAATGGTTCCGACCGCAGCACTTGAGGAGGTTACATTGATGCTGATTGCATTGTTAGGCGGAACGATGATACTTCCGGTAAAGGCCGGAGTAAATACTCCCGGCGCTAATTGATAAGTGGCTAATACGCTTCCTCCGGTGATTGCCGCGGTAGAGGACTGAACCGTCATGGCACTGGCCGCCGGGCTGCCCAGATTATTATTCACCGGAGTTACAGTAGCAGGCGAAGTGATTGTCCCTCCTCTAACAATGGTAAAGGTTCCTGAGATGGAGGTCAGCAGCGAGGTCCCGCCGATGCTGCCGCTTACGCGGGATAAATATAAGGTTCTGCCGCTGCCGGCCGGATTATTGATGCGCACTGTGATGATGGCAGAAGCAAGTCCCAGGACAATCGTTGCCGAGTTCGAAGCATTCGCCGAGAATAAAACGGCAGACTGGGAAGCGCTTATCTCCGGCGGTGCGCTAATGTCCGGTGCCCGAAAGGTATTCGTCATCTCTACATAGACCGGCTGGTCATTATCATTAATTACATAATTATTAGGCATGATCCGCTCCCTCCCGTTCTGGCTCTGATCTGATTCTGGTTCTAGTTCTCCCACCAGCTGATGTTCCCGGTAGCCGCTGTACTGCCAGATGCAATTGTAATGCTTATCGTAAGCGAACTGCCGGGGGGCAGGATTATTCTTCCGTCCAAATCAAGAATCACCGGACCTGTGGCCAGCAGCAGCGACATTAACGTTGCCGGACTTCCGGTGGGTGCCGCCGTTGCTGTCCGTGCAGTCGTCACACTGGTGACGGCGCTGCCGAAGTTATAGTTGACCGGGGTTACGATAGATCCCCCGACTGTTGCATTGCGCAGCAGTGTTAAGGTTACCGCAGCTGTCCCGGTGCTCGCGATTACGCGCGAAATATACACCGTACGCCCGCTGCCGCCCGGATTGGATACCTGCATCACAAGCGGAGCAGCAGTCGTAACTGTGGAAGCAAAGGAAAATCCGAACAATAAGCCTGACATGGCTGCCCCCGCCTCAGGCAGGGTATCAATACCGGGAGCAATATAGGTGTTGACCTGCTCTGTATACAGCGGCTGACTGTTCTGGTTGAATACAGCATCATTGGGCATAGCTTTACCCTCCCTCTCTCTAGCATATTCTCATAGTATGCAAGGACGTCTGGCAGGTTGTTTGGTAATATGCGTATTTTTGCACCCGCAACCCAGTCATCCTCTTAAATTCTCCATATAGTAATATCACACCATTCGAATGGTCCAGCTTAAACGTACAGGCTTCACCCTGTTCCACCCGCCAGCTTATATATGCTTGAGACCCAGACGACGGTTTGGGTCTTTTCATGAGTAAGCAGACGATATCCATTCTATGAAGAAAGGATGAATAACTTTGCCGAATTTCAGTTCATTTCAAGCCAATCCGGACAATCTGCGTACGCTTATTTTTGGCCGGGACCCTTCGACCCTGATTGACCGCCCACTGACAACGGATGCCAGCGGAAATCTGACCACCGTTATCTTAAACGGAACCATCTCCAGTGTGCTCGGCGCTACGATTACTGCTGGTACATTAACATCTGCCGGTACAGTTACCAACATCCTTGCCGGTACGATTACTAGCGTGCTTGGCGCTACGATCACCGCTGGTACATTAACATCTGCCGGTACAGTTACCAACATCCTTGCCGGTACGATTACTAGCGTGCTTGGCGCTACCATTACTGCTGGTACATTATCGTCAGCTGGTACGGTTACTAACATCCTTGCCGGTACGATTACCAGCGTGCTTGGTGCTACCATCACTGCCGGTACATTGTCTTCGGCTGGTACGGTTACTAACCTGCTCGACGGTACCATCACTAGCGTACTTGGGGCTACCATTACTGCCGGTACATTGTCTTCGGCTGGTACGGTTACTAACCTGCTGGATGGTACGATTACCAGCGTACTCGGCGCTACCATTACTGCTGGTACATTATCTTCGGCTGGTACGGTTACTAACCTGCTCGACGGTACGATTACTAGCGTGCTCGGCGCTACGATTACTGCCGGTACGTTAACCAACCTGCTGGACGGTACGATTACTAGCGTACTTGGGGCTACGATTACTGCTGGTACATTATCATCGGCTGGTACGGTTACTAACCTGCTCGATGGTACGATTACTAGCGTGCTTGGCGCTACGATTACTGCTGGTACATTAACTAACCTGCTCGATGGTACCATCACTAGCGTGCTCGGCGCTACCATTACTGCTGGTACATTATCATCCGCTGGTACGGTTACTAACCTGTTGGATGGTACGATTACTAGTGTGCTTGGCGCTACGATTACTGCTGGTACGTTAACCAACCTGCTGGACGGTACGATTACTAGCGTGCTCGGGGCTACGATTACTGCTGGTACATTGTCTTCGGCTGGTACAGTCACCAATATCCTCGCCGGTACGATTACTAGCGTGCTCGGCGCTACGATCACTGCTGGTACATTGTCTTCAGCCGGTACAGTCACCAATATCCTCGCCGGTACGATTACTAGCGTGCTCGGGGCTACAATCACTGCTGGTACATTGTCTTCAGCCGGTACAGTTACTAACCTGCTCGATGGTACCATTACCAGCGTGCTCGGCGCTACAATCACTGCTGGTACGTTAACTAACCTGCTCGATGGTACCATCACCAGCGTGCTCGGCGCTACGATTACTGCTGGTACATTATCATCCGCTGGTACAATTACCAACATCCTAGCCGGTACCATCACTAGCGTGCTCGGCGCTACCATTACTGCTGGTACATTATCATCCGCTGGTACGGTTACTAACCTGCTCGATGGTACGATTACTAGCGTGCTCGGCGCTACGATTACTGCTGGTACATTGTCTTCGGCTGGTACAGTCACCAACTTGCTAGATGGTACGATCACTAGCGTGCTTGGCGCTACGATTACTGCTGGTACATTGTCGTCAGCTGGTACGGTTACTAACATCCTCGCCGGTACAATCACCAGTGTGCTTGGTGCTACCATCACTGCCGGTACATTGTCTTCGGCTGGTACGGTTACTAACATCCTCGCCGGTACAATCACCAGTGTGCTTGGTGCTACCATCACTGCCGGTACATTGTCTTCGGCTGGTACGGTTACTAACATCCTTGCCGGTACGATTACTAGCGTGCTCGGCGCTACAATCACTGCTGGTACATTGTCTTCAGCCGGTACGGTTACTAACCTGCTCGATGGTACGATTACTAGCGTGCTTGGCGCTACAATCACTGCCGGTACGCTGAGCAGCGTAACCTCGATTTCACAACGCAGCTTTATTGAGCTGGCTACAACCGGAATTGCAACTTCAGATACCTACACGCCTTTGCCGGCCAATACTACCAGCGTACTGGGCACCTATTCTTACTTCATTGTGAATACCGGAGCCAATCCGGTGAATACCCGTGTTGAGATCAGCGCGGACGGAACTAACTATTTCGTGGATACTACAGGCGACAATCCGCTGCCGGCCGGTTCGGTTGATGTCATCGTGCCTGCACGGTTCCTGAAATACACCCGCCTCTCCTATCAATCCTCTACACCGGGTGCGGCTTCTACGCTTAATGTCATTTTTGATGCACAAGGAACGTAAAAGAAATGCCCGTCATATGATGCAGAAGCAAAGAGTGCATGGATATCCATGTACTCTTTCCTGTGCAGCATTCTGCTTCTACATAAGACGGCAAAACGCGACCCAGTGCCTCAACTAACAATAAGCAGTACCCGAATGATATGGCCCGCCAAGGAGGAACAATCGTGAATAAACCTGCCAAACCCACGCTCGGAGTGCAGCTGATTGTCAAAAATGAAGCCGAGCTCCTGCCCCGCTGTCTTGCCAGTCTAAGCGGTGCTGATGAAATCATCGTTACCGATACCGGATCTTCAGATCAAACGATGGACATTGCCCGGGCTTATGGGGCTGACGTATATGCGGTCGAGTGGAGTAATGATTTCTCGGCAGCACGCAATTCCGGATTATCCTGCGCGAATACCGACTGGATACTGGTGCTGGATGCGGATGAAATATTGCAGACTTCCATAGAGTCAATCAAGGATATCCTGCAAGGCAGCACAGCCGAAGCTTATACAGTACGCATAGAGAACTGGCTGGGGAGTAATCCGGAGGACCGTCTGTATCACAGCAATGTGCGGTTATTCCGCAATGGACAGGGCTATCTTTTCAGCGGAAGAATTCATGAAAGTGTAGATCCCTCTATTCTAAAAATACATGGAGCCGCCGCAATCGGAACCAGCAGCATAGAGATCATTCACCTCGGCTACCTGCCCTCCATTATGAGCGCCAAAAATAAAATCAGCCGCAACGAACAGCTGCTGCGCCTTGCGCTGGAAGAAGAGCCTGACGAGGCCTTTTACAGCTACAATCTGGCGGTCACCTGCTGTCAGGACGGGCGGCTGAAGGAAGCCGAAGAACTGCTGCGCCATACGCTTGGCCATGCTCCGCTTCAGGTCTCCTACCGTCCGTCCATGATTCGTGATCTATGCAAAATCTATCTGGCCACCGGTAAAGTAAAAGCGCTCGACAGCCTCCTGACACGCGAGCTTACGCGTTATGGCGATTATCCCGACTTACACTATATTCAGGGACAGTCCTGGGAGAGCCAGGGGCTTCCTGATCGTGCTTATCAGTCTTACCAGCATGCAGTGGACACTTCCTCCGCCGCTGCTCCGCACAGAGCTTATGTCAGTGAACAAGGCATGGACAGCTTCCGCCCGCTGCACCGCATGGGGGTCATCTCACAGCAGCTTGGCAAGCAGGAGGAGGCCGCCCGTCTGTTCTACCGTTCACTGCAGCATCATTCGCTGTATCTCCCGGCGATGCAGGGTATCGCCTCTGCCTTTCAGCAGCTTGAGGTGCCGGATGAAGACATCGCCGGGCTGCTAATGCAGCTGTCCGGTACCGGGCAGAGCGCAGCAAGAGGCGCAATTATCCGCACTTTATATGAGCTTGGCGCTTATAAGGTAATTGCTGAGCTGCCGCCTGAGCTTTTTCCGCTGGAGACAGCTACTGTGCTGCTTATTCTCTCTTCCTGGGTCAGCACCGGGAAATATCATGCGTTCAACAGGACTGCAGCCAAGCTGCGGGCACAACCCTTGCAGCTGTCTCCCGGTCCCGGGGGATTGGATACAGAGACTATGCGGCAGCTATGGCTCCTTGAAGCGGTCTGTACGTGGGAGCTTGGCGAGAAGCTCCAGCAGGAGAAATGGTTGCAATCGCCTGCGGAGCTGCGCTCCGGATTGCTTTTTATCGATACACAGTTGTCGTCAGAAGCAGTCCTCCCGCAAGCAGCCGTTGCCGATTCCAGCAACTCTACGCTCATTACCGAGGTAATCCGGCTCGCTGTGAAGCTGGAGCTTGTGACACTGGGTAAGCTGCTTGTGGAGCGTTTTCCTGCTTATACAGGCGATCTGGCGGAGGCGCTCTATGAAGAAGGCTGGCGGGCGGAGGCGGGGGAGCTGTTCATCCGTCTGGTCAGCAGCAAAGAAGCGCGGGGCTCGACACTGCGGTATCTCGGAGAGATGCTGGCGGATAAAGGGCATTATGCCGAAGCAGCGGACTGGTACCGGCTTTCGCTCGAAGGATCTCCCGGGGATGAGGCAGCCAGTGCCGGATTGGCGCTCTGTTATCTGCATTTGGCGGAGCTGGGGCTTGGAGAAGTTGCAAACAGCTTCAAGGGGGAGAAGGCCCACGGGCCTCTTCAGGAGGATCGGGCAGCGATTGCCCATTCCATCGAGGTGCTGAACCGCACGCCCTGGCACACGGCTTGGAATTACAAACAGCGGCAGAGAGGAGCAGACCTGAGCTTATGAAAAAAGCACCGCGCAAACCGCTGATCTCCTTATGCATGATCGTCAAAAATGAAGCCGACACTTTGGCACGCTGTCTGCAGAGTGTCCGCGGTGTTGCCGATGAAATTATAATTGTGGATACAGGCTCCACCGACTCCACGGTTTCCATCGCCCGCAGCTTCGGTGCCCGGATCATCCCGTTCCCCTGGACCGGGGATTTCGCGTCCGCACGCAATGCCGGTCTGGCCGGGGCGCGTGGAAGCTGGATTCTGGTGCTGGATGCGGATGAAGAACTGGAGCCCGGGAGTAAAAAAGAATTGCTGGTGTGCGCGGAGCATACGGAGTATGAGGCGTTTTTTGTGCGGATTCATAACCACAAGGGGACGGACCGCGCTTCGCAGACCATTACGGTCAATCCGATCCTCCGCATGTTTAAGCGCCGTGCGAGCTATCGTTTCAGCGGAATTATTCATGAGCAGATTGCCGCTGTGATTGTGCAGGAAACCCCGGCGGCCGCGATGCATATGAGCACCGTTGTGGTTCATCATTACGGCTATGCCGACGGGGTTGTGGAGAAGAAAGATAAAATCAGCCGTAATATCGGGCTGCTTAAGGAACAGCTGAGGATGAATCCGGGGGATGCTTTTCATCATTTCAATATGGCGGTTGAATATATGCGGCTGGGCGATTACGGGCATGCCCTGGAGCATATCCTGACCTCGCTAGACCATGTGGAGCCGGATACGAGCTATATTCATCTGCTGTATAAATACGAAATCCGCTGCCTGGCTGTAACAGGTGATCTCCCGGGTGCGCTGGAGGCTTGTGAACGGGGCCTTGCCCTCTTCCCGGACTATCCCGATCTTCATCATATAAAAGGGGCTTTGCTGCTGCAGGTGTCGGCTTTTGCCGAGGCCAAAGCTGCGCTGGGCCGGGCGCTGGACATCGGAGCTTCGCCTCCCGCCTACCATACGGAATCCGGTCTCGGTACTTACCTTACCCGGACTCTTCTGGGGCAGGCATGCCAGCAGATCGGCGAGGATAACGAAGCAATAGCCTGCTTCACAAGGGCGGCTCAGCTCCATCCGGAGCCCTTGCCGCTGGTCACCCGGCTGGTGCGGCTGTTCAAATGTGCCGGGCGTGAGCTTGAAATCAGGGGCTGGCTGGCCGAGCATTTGCCCGTCATCCTGGCGGAGCAGCGCCCGGAGCTTGTGCGGCTGCTGGTAACGGACGGTTGTTATGCGGCGGCGGCTGATGTGTTGGGCGGCGGGGTGAATGAGGATGCTGCGGGAGAACTTGCTGCGAGGGAACAGGTCGTGCGGGAGTTTGGTGAGGGAGAGTTTGCTGCGGGGGAAACAGTTGCGCGGGAGCGTGTTGAGGGAGAGCTTGCTGCGGAGGAACAGGTCGTTCGGGAGTTTGGTGCAAATAAGCGGAGGTCGGGGGCTCATGCTGAGGAAGGGCAAGATTACGCTGGAGAACCAGAGGCCGCATCTGCCGATTCTCTGATTCGGCTGCTTCAGCGGACCGATGCCACTTCCGCAGCCAAGCTGTCGCGCGGCGATATAGCGGAGCTGCATCAGCACCCTGCGATTGCCCGAACAACGGGCGGGACAATGTCCGCCTCCGAATCAGCGGCTTCAGCGGTACAGCCCTGGATATCCCTCGCTGACAAGGTACTGGCTACGCTGGAGGCTACATCCGTCTTTTCCCCGGCGGCCGCAAGAGCTCGTCTCGCACTTCCGCTTCCCAGACCAGCTGATTAGGAAGGAGCTTCTGACTATGCATAATCCAGGGCTATCGCTCTGCATGATTATTAAGAATGAGGCCCAGCATCTGGAGAAATGTCTGAGATCCGTGCAGGGATTGGTCTCCGAGATCATCATTGCAGATACCGGATCGACGGATGGCAGCATGGAGATCGCCCGCAGGTCCGGTGCCCGGGTCATTGAGATGCCATGGGAGCATGATTTCTCCAAGGCCAGGAACCGGGCACTGCGGCTGGCCTCCTATGCCTGGATTCTGGTGCTGGATGCGGATGAAGCAATCGCAGGCTGGAAGCTGGAAGAGGTGGAGCGGCTGCTGGAGACGCAGGGTGCTGACGGTTATTTCCTGCCTTTTATCCACTATGTGGGTGAGTGCCCGGAAAAAGATTATGTTACGGACAATGTGTGCCGGCTGTTCCGCAATGATGAACGCATCCTGTTTCGTGGCAGCATTCATGAGGAGGTGGCCTCCAGTATCTGGAGCCTGCCGGGAGGACATATCGCATACGCAGCTTTGCCGGTGCATCACTATGGATATCTGGATGGTGAGCTGCAGCGCAAGCATAAAACCAGCCGCAATCTGGAGCTGATCCACTCCGCTCTGCACCTTGAACCCCGCAGCATCCATCTGCGGTACGCACTGGGTACTGAGTATTACCAGCAGGGAAACTACAATGCTGCGGTGGAGGTTCTCCTCCCGCTGCTGGAAGAAGTTCCGGCTGACTCCGGATATACCGCTGACCTTTACCTCAAAATAGCCTACGCTTTGGAGGCCGGAGAACGTCCGGAAGAGGCTCAGGCTGTCTACGAGGCCGGGAGCATTCTGTATGCAGATTTCACGGATCTGCTGGAGAGCTATGCCGGGCTACTGATGGAACAAGGTGCGTTATGGCGGGCTTACGATCTGCTTCAGCGGGCGCTGGACAGCGGTAATACCGCGCATAAATACCCCTCCTCCTCCGGCAGCGGCACAAGCCGCACCCGCTTATTCACCGGGCAGGTCTGCGAGCAGCTGTTTCTATATCAGGAGGCGCTGGACCATTACAGGCAGGCTCTGGTCTACACCCCTGACGATTCCGCCGCCTGGGCACAGCTGGCACCGCTGTGCCTGCTGTCCGGACAAGAGGAGCAGCTGACAGCCATCACCCGTCAGCTGCTCCCTGCCTTGCCCCAGAGAGTGCTGAGCAGGCTGGTGCCTGCCGCACTCAATGCCCGCGCCGCCGGGTGGCTGGCGGCGCTCAGCGCAGCACCGCATCTGCCGGAAGCCATCCGGCAGGTTGTGCAGGTGCTGCTGGATACGCTGTTCCGGGACCCGGAACAGCCCTGTACCGCATCCGTCCGGCTGGAACGGATGCTGCTGGATGAGCCGGATCAGCCTTGGATATCCGGCTATCTGTGGGCCTTGTCCTGCCGCAGCGGCGGGAGCGCTGCAGCAGGACAGTGGCTGGAGCGCCTGGCCCGGAACAGGCCAGGCATTGCTGCTGTGCACCGCTGGCTCGCGCAGCAGACCGCCGGTGCATCAGCTCATCCGGCAGAGCGGGAGCCGGAGCCGCATATGGAATGTGAGGCCGATGAGCCTGCTGATGCTGCGGGAACTGACAGATGGCGGGAAAGAGGTCCCCGGCATGCTGAATCCGGCAATTCCGCCATCCCGCAGCGCACCGCTGAAGATTACGCAGACAATTCTGCTCCGCCTTCCGGCAGCTCACCACAGCTTGGGCTCAGCACAGATACACCGTTAAGCTTTCCGGATATTTCTTACGCTGCGCAGCTGCTGGTCCAGGCAGGTGCTTGGGTTACACTGCTCCTGTTATTCAAGCCAATGGAAGCTTCACGTTTCCATTGGAGCCGCTTGCCCCAGCCTCTGCTGCACGGGCTGCTGCACGCGCCTGCTCCGGTCAAGGAGCAGTGGTGCGCTATGTATACCGGGCAAGCACATCTTTACAGCTCACCCGGCGATGCTGCCGAATGGCTGCTGTACGCAGCGATGGCTAATTCTTGCGGGCTGCTTCCCCGGCTTGACCCCGCTGACGAACAGGCGCTGCGACAATCCGGCGGACCTGCGGCAGCCATTGGCCTCAGCTACCATAAGCTGCTGCTAGCAGCGGAGGTTCATCCACAAGGGATGCCTGTCGTTTCCGGCAGCATCCCCTGGCTGATGCTTGTAAAGTCCGCCCTCCAGGCAGCACCGTGACACGGACCTTACCTGCCAGGAACCGCTTCTCAGTATCTCTCACAACATTAATAGAACTTAAAATTTATAGAAACTGCTAAAAGGTCTCGTAACACTCTATGGGCCTCAGCGACAGTCAGCAACACTCAGCACACTCAGTAACACCTCAGCACACTCAACAACACTCAGCATCACTCAGTAATACTCAGCATCACTCAGTAATACTCAGCAACTCTCAGCATCACTCAGCATCACTCAGCATCACTCAGCATCACTCAGCATCACTCAGCGACACTCTGCAACACTCTGCAACACTCTATACTGGCTGTCATCAGCTGATTGCATGACGCACGATAGATAGAAATGCAGGTAGCCAGCCGCTTCAATCCATTCTGCTTGCACATACAGCAGAATGGAGTCATTTCATCCTTTGAGGACAAGCCCGGTAATATTACTCATTTCCCCATCTCGCCCACTCCTAGCGCAATCAAAGGTATTCGTATCCCCTTATTCCCCACATCGTCCATCTCCAGCACAACCATAGATATTTCTATCTCCCACCCTCCACCCGAAACTCCCAGGGTAACATCAAGAAGTTTGTGTAAAAGCATAGAACAAGCTCCCCGGTTTGTTTAGGCGTAGAGTTAGGTTAGCAGTTAGATATACGATTAGATATAACAGTTAGATAATCTGAATTTAGACAACAACCCCGCAAGTTACCGTTCAAAGACTGCGGGATAGCGGAATACGTAAATATTTATCACTTTTATTCGTTTCCGGCAACATGGAGACTTCTCAGTATGCACCGCAGACCTAAATGTTGTACGTTATGCAACTTCGACCTATAGATAACTGGGTGTTTAGGAGAATTGTTGTAAGAAATACAACAATTCTCCTGCTGAACCGCTCTAAAAAGGAAAAATCCTGCATTTTATACAACATTTCCGGATTTGAGCTGATATCCTGAGGAAAATGTTGTATTATGTGCAGGATTTTATAAAAATTACGCTTTCCGCCGCAGAAAGCGGGCGGATGAACCGGGGAATTCCTGCGTCAACCGCAACCACCCTGAGGTCCAGATAATCGCAGGGTGTAGAATTAGTTTTATAAGCTGCAACCTTAAGTCCAGCCAATATAGATGTACAGTTAAGTATTCAGTTAGATGTCCAGTTTGTTGTTCAGTCAGTTGTTCAGTCAGTCAGTTTGTTCAGTTAGTCGTTCAGTCAGTCGTTCAGTCAGGCACCCAGTTACTCCCAGGCTCCTGCCCCCTATTCCCTCCACTCCACCAGCCGGGGATGCTCATCCAGAATGGAGCGGTACTGTTCGAGGCTTCCCCATTTTCCTTCGGGGTCAAGCTCCATGTAGCGGTCGTATTTGCGGCGCAGCTCTTCGGGTTCCAGTGCCCAGCCGTAGTGCTTCACCCGCAGCTCGGCCAGGAAGCCCGGCAGAACCGCATAGGACAACGCCAGCCGGGGGACATGGTGATCCATCCGCGGGGTGTAATAATAGAAGCCGGGCAGATAGCGGACCAGTGTGCGCGTGTGCTTCATGTGGATATTCCAGTGCTCATCTTCCCGGTAATGGGTCGTGCCGCCCCAGAAATCAAACAGCCTGAACGCTACCCAGTCGTAAGCGTCCTGATCGATCAAACGCCGCATTTCCTGCTTGGCCCGGTCTTCATAGAATTCATCCGCATCTACGGACAGCAGCCAATCCGGGCCGGTAGATACCGCCAGATCCCAGAGTGTTTTGCGCAGCTCCCATTCACGGCCGAAGATAGAGTGCTCCAGTGTCACCAGCTTGCTAACCTTGGCAAAAGAGTTGCACAGCCGTACCGTACCATCCGTGCTGCCGTCGTCCACTATTACGATATCGTCGACAAATTCGCTCAGCTCTTCCAGCACCTGCTCCAGATAACGGCCGGTTTCATTACGCACCTGCATCATCGCCGTCAGGCGGTTGCCGGATGTCTTGCGCAGCGGTTCATGCATGCTCTTCGCCATCCATTACCCTCCCTCTCAAGCCTTGTACGGCTTCTTCCATATCGGCCATTTCTGCAAACAGCTGTCTGGCTCCCTGGTCCGCTCCCGCCGAACGCAGAAAGCTGCGAATAGCGTCATGCCGCCGGCCATACAGCAAATGCAGTGTCCCTTCAATCACCGGAAGCTGCACTGCACCCTCCAACACCGGAGAGGTGCCCCCTGCAAGCCCCGGAATCTCAGGAGCCCCTGCTATTCCTGCTATTCCTGCAAATCCGCCCAGCCCAGTATTCTCCGCAGCGGCCGTCCCGTCCGCCTCCATTTCCTCATAGAGCTGCAGCGCCTTCTCCCACTGAAAGGTTCCGATGTAATTCAGCAGCAGCCGCTGCCGGGCTTCCGGCCCGGATAACCGGCTCAGAATCCCATTTGCCGCGGCACCATCCTCATTTACCGTGAAAATCTCTGCCCGGAGCAGCTCATGCTCCGCCTCGCCGCCACTCAGCCACTGCTTCATCTGCGCCGCCTTCGCCCTTTCCCCGGCCGTAAACGCCGTGATTTCGTATTGCCGGACGGCAAGCTCCAGATTGCCTTTCTTCGCTTCGATCGCCGAGAAGAAACGGTAATGCGAATGCAGACAATCCGTATAATCATGCAGCAGCATCAGCTCAAAGGATTGGGCCAGATACAGCGAAGCGGCTTCATCTCCCCGCAAATATAAATAAGAAGCGGCTAAATAATGTACTGAAGGCTGAAGGGGCATCTTGGCGCACATGGATATATAGAATGCGGTGCGGTGCCGGCGCTGTATGTCCAGCCAGCCGGCCTCCTCATCCGAAACCACGGGAGGCTGCCATAATTCCGTAAGCGCCTTGTTCCAGATCGCTTCGTAATCGGACAGAAAGAACAATTGCTCCTCCCGGCGGAGCAGTCCGTAGGATAAGGGCTGGTCTCCGCTGAGATACACAATTCCCTTCCGGCGCAGATTCTGCTCCAGATATATCCGTTCTGATGTGGTTCCCGCCAGATCGGCCTTCGCCGCGAGCAGCGCACTGTATTTGTCCCAGAGAACACTATCCTCCCCTTCCGGACAAAGTTCCAGCAGGGCTATAGTATACGCAGGCTGCAGCGCCAGCACATCCGGGAGCCAATAAGGCGAAGAGACAAGCAGCGTATATTCTTTGGCATTCAGACTGTACAATTCGCCCAGCGTCACGGACCTGATTCCGCTGCCCCGCTGCTGGGCAGGCGTCATCCGCCCGGCAAAACAGACCTCACCACGGTCCGGGAGCAGCTCCAGCATTCTTTTATACTCATAATTCTCCCAGGAAACACGGCTAAGCACGATATAGTTCATAAGTGTCCCTCCCCCTCCCCGCCGGGGGCTGACGGATGAAGCTTATTCTGGCTGCCTGCCGGCTCACCAGCATAACCCACCGACAGATCCGGGTCAGGAATAAGCGCCAGACTGCGGAAGAAGCCCTCCCGCTTCATAATCCTTCCGGGCGTGACTCCGCTTCTGTGTGCGATGCGTTCAAGTGGAAGATGCTGCGTTGTCCCGCCTGCCCCAGGCCGCTGCCCGGGTTCTTCCGCTGCATAATCCGCACTGACAACAATATCCGCCCGGCTATGCTGCAGGACTTCCACCAGCTTCTCGATGTAACGGCTGTCATATGCCGCAGAGGCAGATAAGTAGACAATGACTTCGCTGCCATAGAGAGCCGAGATATTCTCCAGCGCGTGCAGCCAGGGCTTCTCGCCATGAACAGTAATCACAGCGTCACGCTCATGCACCGGAAATTCGGGAAAAGACTGGCTCCAGCTGTCCCGGACCCACACCCAGCGGATATTGCTGTAGCTCTGGCCTTCCTGCAGCGTCTGCTGCCGCTCACGCGAATCCGCTGCCGTCCAGTTTTCTTCGAAATAGACAACAGTGGTCACAAGCGGAGTCTCCGCCGTATGCCGGCCCAGCGGAATTGCCGGCTGCGGCAGACAAGCAGACAGATCACCGGGAATCTGGAGCAGACCCGCATCAGCAGGACTGCCCTGCAGATTCCATTTCCGGCGGTATGCCCGCGCCCCCGCTGCAGAGGACGCATTGCCTGCGTTAATCACAGCGCCTTCCTCCAGCGGGTGAAGGACATGCACATATACCGGATCACTGAGCGCAAGACTTGCCCCCTGCATCCGGGCCCGCAGACACCAGTCTGCAATGATCAGCCTGCGCTCCACTAGGGATGAATCGAAGCCTCCTACCCTCAGCAGCAGCTCTCTTGCTATAAGCAGACAGGAACCGCCCAGTATCTCCGCATACCTCCACTCCCCTTGCCGTTTGTCCAGAGTGTGGGCTACATAAGCTGACAGTTCAGAGTATCCGGCAAAATGCAGCCGTTCCTGCCCCTCGCCCCATTCACTGGAGGAACGCGGAGCCACCACGCCCACCGCAGGATCATCAATAGGCGGCCACAGCAAATTGCCAAGCCAGCCGGGAGACACCATCACACGGTCCTCCAGCAGAACGGCAAAAGAGGTCTCAGCATAAGCCAAGGCCTCATTCACCCTGTAATTCCCGGCGGCAAAGGGGAGAAACACCAGATTCGGCTCCCCCGAGAACTGCTCTGACAACCATTGCAGCGGAAATTCAGCAGTCATCGGAACGGCAATCAGCCGCACGGAAGAACCGGAGTGCCGGAGCAGCAGCCGCAGGCATTCCGCCGACCACTGCGCATGCCGCAGCTCTACCACAAGCGTAACGCCTCCCTGCACCGGCAGCGGAAGCAGCCCTTCCCGTTCCAGATAGCTGTATCTACCGGCCAGACGTTCCGTGCTGACAGCTTTTACAGTATTCAAGGTTTCAATTGTATGGATTGCATCCATCGCTTCATAGGACATCCTGACTCACACTCCATTAGTCATAACTGCGCTGTCTATAGTGTATGAGCGGGATAGGGCAGGTATCCCTATCTGCCGTATTCAGCGGACAAATGGTAAGTTAACTAGCGCTACCACCCGCCTGTCATTACTACCGGCCTGATTCCGCCGGCATCGAATTCCATTCGGTCAATACATAACATACGGTTGCCCGGCTCCGGGTCTCCGATGATTCTCCGGTGATAGACGATAAGCCATTCATCACGGTCAGGAAGATGTAAATATCCGTGATGGCCGGGGCCTTCCGCTAGAGGCTCCTGCCTCTCCAGTATGGTCCCTTTGTTATCGAATGGCCCCAGCGGATTATCGCTTACACCGTAGGCCACCCGGTAGGTCCCGTTGGTCCACCCTCCCTGCGACCACATCAGATAATACAGACCGTCCTTCCTGATCATGCACGGTCCTTCCACATAACCCGGCGGGGTAATAGAGCAGATCATTTGTCCGTCCGGGAAAGGGACAAAGCCCGTCATTTGCTCATTCATCCGGGCCACGTTGCAATGTCCCCAGCCCCCGTAATACAGATAGATTGCACCGTCATCATCCTTGAACAGATGAGCGTCAATGGGCTGTGCGCCGTGAATAAACTTGCCGATCAGCGGCCGGTGGAGGTACCCCCTGTAGGGGCCTTCGGGAGCATCCGCAACGGCAATCTCCAGCCCTCCTGCTTCACCGTCCTTCTGGATATCGTTCGAGGCAAAGACAAGATAATACCGGCCGTTATGCTCAATCTGGGTCGGAGCCCATACCGCTCTCCAGATCCAGGGGAAATCATCCATTTCAATTATGCCCTCATGGACCTTCCAATGGATCAGGTCCTTGGAGCTGAAGGCATCCAGATTCATCTGCCGCGTATATTCCGTAAATGATCTGGTGGCATAAATATAATGCCTGCCGTGATAGGTCCTGGCTTCGGGGTCTGCATACCAGCCCGGCACGATCGGGTTCGTAATTCCTCGCAAGCGAACCTCCCTCCTTTCTCCGCAACCTGCAAATTAACAGCTATATAATCCGTTCTCTTCCTGTTCCCGGATCCAGACCTGCATGAAGCCGGATTCTCTGTTGTCCCAGGCGTAATAGGGAATGAACCGGAGCGGTCTGCCCTCTTCATCCCGGCTCTGCAGCACCGTCACCCCGCCCAGCAGCTCCGGCAGGTGTTCCACCCGGAACTTCGCCCCGGGCGGAATGGAGCAGGCATCATAGGACAATCCGGGATGATCCGTCTGCTCCAGACAGTACACCACGGGTCCCCGCTGAACGGCAACCCTCCCTCTGTCCGCCTCCACTTCAGGCTTGGCCCGCACAAGATTCACGGGCATATCCAGCTCAAGCACAACCCTATCTCCCGGCGACCAATGCCGGTTAAGCACCAGATACCCTTGATCCGTCAAGGCTCCGGCCCCGCTGATGCTGACGCCGCCAGCCTCCAGCCGGTATCCCCTGCACCATTCCGGCACACGCAGCCGGATGCTGAAGCCGGCACTTGCTGCAGGGTTCACCTCAAGCTCGATCCGGCCATCCCAGGGATACAACGTGCTTTGCTTCAGCCTGACGCCCAGTCCGCTGCCCAGCACAAGCTCTGCCTCGCTGTTCATGTACTGATTGACCACCAGGCCTTCTTCTGCAGTAGCATAGACGAATTGGCCCAGGGAAGGCAGAAAGCGGGCCAGATTGGTCGGACAGCAGGAGGTTTCGAACCAGGGCACACGATGATGCCCGCCCTGTGAAGCAAGCGGATTGACATAGAAGTACTTATCCCCGGACAGGGATATTCCGGACAAGGCGCCGTTGTACAGTTCACGCTCTACCACATCGGCGTATTTGCCGTCTCCGAACGTCAGGTTCATCCGGTGATTCCAGAACACCATGGCAATGGCGGCGCAGGTCTCGCAATAGGCTGTTTCATTGGGCAGGTCATAATCGAAGGTGAAGCCTTCATTATGCCTGGACGGCCCAATGCCGCCCGTTACATACATGTTGCGCTCCACCGTGTGGGTCCAGACCCGGTGCAGAGCCTCTGCATAAGCGGAATCCCCTGAAGCATGGACAATATCCGCCATTGCCGTGTACATATACATGGCACGGACAGCATGCCCGGTCACCCGCTTAATCTCGCTGACGGGAACATCATCCTGGCAATAGGCCGGCCCCCATTCCGGATTGTCCCAGATCGCGCCCGCGCCATATCCATGGCCGCGCTCCTCCAGCAGCCACAGCGCAAGCTTCCAGTAGCGCTCGGCCCTGGTCACGCGGTACAGCTTCACCAGCGCCAGCTCAATCTCCTGATGCCCTTCCACCCAGTGCCGCTTGCCGGGGCCAAACACCTCATCATAATGATCGGCCAGACGGCAGGCCACCTCCAGCAGCCCGCGCTTGCCGGTCGCTTCATAATAGGCAACCGCCGCCTCAATCAAATGGCCGCCGTTATACATCTCGTGCTTCTCCATATCCGTCCATTTGCCCTGCGGATGCTCCAGTGTGAAGTAAGCACTAAGGTATCCATCCGCTTCCTGCGCTGCCGATATCAGCCCGATAATCCGGTCGGCTTCAGCTTCCAGCGCCGCATCCCGCCTGGGCATCAGCGCATAGGCTATGCCTTCAAGCACCTTGTAGACATCCGAGTCATTATAATATTTGCCTTCGTAATGCCCCTCCATCAGGCCCCCGGCCTTGGCGAAGTTATCGATGCGCCCGGTATCCTCACATTTGGACAAGCAGTCCGGCAGAGTGGTCTGCCGGAGCACCTCCAGGCGCGGCCGCCAGAAATGATCATTAATTGTTATACTCGTAAAAGACACACCCTGCCAGGCATGCAGCTTCGCTTGTTGCTCTGCCATTTCCGTTCCCCGCCTCCTTTATCCTTTTAATCCTGTTAAGGTAATGCCCTCCAGAAAGTAACGCTGCCCGGCCAGAAACACAATGACGCAGGGCAGAACGACGGTGGCCGAGGCCGCCATCAGCAGATCCCACTGCGCGGTGTAGGTACCCTGGAACATTTGCAGACCCAGAGCGAGAGTAAAGAGACTGTCGCTTTTCAGGTAAATCAGCGGGCCCATGAAATCGTTCCAGGAGGCCAGAAAGCTGAATAAGGCAACCACGATGATCGCGGAACGGCTTAAGGGAAAGATGAGCCGGGTATAGATTTGCCAGTAATTCGCCCCGTCCACAAAGGCCGCTTCATCAAAGTCGCGCGGAATCGTCAGATAGAATTGCCGGAGCAGGAAGATATTGAAGATTCCGCCGCCGAAATAAGCGGGTACAATCAGCGGATACAGCGTATCGTATAGACCCATCAGCTGCCAGCCGAGAAAGCTCGGGATAATCGTCACTGCCGCCGGCAGCATCATGCTGGTCATCAGGATGGCAAACACCGTATCCCGGCCCTTCCACTGAATCCGTGAGAATCCGAAGGCCCCGATACTGCTGGTAATTACAGTTCCCACAAGTACCGTAACCACGATGATCAGTGTGTTCTTGAAGAAAATATCGAACGGCAGCACCGTAAGCGCCTTATGAAAATTGCTCCACTGAAACGGCTTCGGTATCCATTCGGGAGGCATGGTAAAAATCTGCGATAAATTCATCAGCGAGCTGCGGATCAGCCAGACAAACGGAATGACGAACATGGCAGAGATCAGGATAAGCGCTCCGTAGCTTGCGGTAAGTGATAGCTTCGATGGCCTCAAGCACGGTCCCCCCCTTCGTAATACACCCATGACTTCGAGGTTCTGAAGACGATAAAGGTAAAGAACAGAATAATGATGAACAAGATCCAGGCCAGCGCGGACGCATATCCCATCTCGGCATCCCGGAAGCCCGTTCTCCACAAATAAAATACATAGAACAGACTCCGGTTGTTCGGTCCGCCCTGCGTCAGAATATAAGCTTCGTTGAAGACCTGAAAGGAGCCGATAATCGTCATGATCGTATTGAAAAAGATCGTAGGGGTGACCATCGGAACCGTCACGTGGCTCAGCTTGCGGAACCAGCCGCCTCCATCCACCTCAATCGCTTCGTAATACTGCCGGGGGATACCGGAAAGTCCGGCGAGAAAAATAATCACCGTGCTGCCGATGCCCCATAGCGTGGTAAGAACCACTGACGGGATGACACTGCTCTCCCCGTACAGCCAGTCGCTGGTCGGCAGATGCAGCCGGCTGAGCAGTGAATTGATGAGGCCCAGATCGGGATTGAGCAGCCACATCCAGATCATGGCCGAGGCCACCGCCGGAACGATGCTCGGAAGATAGATAATCGTACGGAAGATGGCTCTTCCCTTTACATTGAGATTGAGCAGAAGCGCGATGCCGAAGGAAATAAGAATAACTGCAGGCACACGCAGCACGACGAAATAAAAGGTGATTCCCAGCGATTTATAGAACAGCTCATCCTCACCTGAGAACAGCCGCACGAAATTATCCAGACCGACAAAAGACGTCTGATCCTTGAACACATTATAGTTGGTCAGGCTGAGCACCAGGCTTGCGATCATGGGACCCAGCGTAAAAATGGCAAATCCAAGTATGGCGGGGGCGGTGAACAGCAGCCCATAGAACATTCCCTTTCGCATACCGGCCTCCAGTCTCGAATTTCGCAAGTAGAAACGGCTTTGCCGTCCTTTAGACGGACGGTACCGTTTCAGCGTGAAATAGAAGGATAATTTAAAGCGTAAGCATATAAATTCTTATATTTGCAAAAAGAACGGCGAACGAGGCATCGGACGCCGTCCTTACTACTAGTTTCGCAGTTAATTATTCCTTGATATCGCGGCGTCCCTTAACTTGGGCCTGGGCCTTTACGGCAATCGAGTCCATCGCTTCCTGGGCGGTTTGCTGGCCGAGCCATACCTTATCCAGTGCGGGATTAACCAGATCCATAATATTGTTGAAATTCTTCACATAGCCGGTCGGCGTCTGGTGCCCTTTGGTCAAGATTACATCGACGATGGCTTCTTTATAGCCGGAGGGTCTGGCATCCAGATTCTCTGTCCATTTGGCGAGCAGCGCCGGATCGGTGTACCAGTCCTTGGGAGAAGGCATCCATGTTCCGGCTGTAAGCATATCAATGGAAGCTTCAGGATCGAGCAGCGCCTTCAGCAGCTCCCAGGTCTCCTGTGGATGCTTGGTGGATTTGAAGATGGAGAACATGCCGCAGACCACGGTGGTTACCGGCTCTTTCATTACAGGCATGACCCCGACGTTAAAGTTGAACTTAGACTGGGCCAGACCCGCGCTTGCCCATTGCCCGTCCACCGTCATCGCTACCTTCTTGGTCTGGAGAGCTACATTCGTTGCCGGAATATTCTTCGACTGCACGGGTGAAGGGGATACGTGGTGCACATTCATCAGATCGGCTATTTTCTGGAGGGCTTCAACAGCTTCCGGCTGGTTAAGCGCGAAGGTCTTGCCATCCGCCGAGATGAAATCCCCGCCGTTGGAATAGATAAAGTTGCTGTATACACCCCACCAGGTGGAGAGATTTGCGCCATATTGCTTAATTTTTTTGGGATCGAAGTCCGGGTCGGCTGCTGTTTTGCCATTGGTGTCCACAGTCAGCTTCTTGGCGACCTCGACGAATTCATCCCAGGTCCAGGCATCCGCCACATTCGACGGGGGAGGCTCTATTCCGGCTTCCTTGAAGATATCCTCATTGTAGAACAGTCCGAAGGATTCCGGCCCTGGTCCGATTCCAATTACATTGCCCGGCTCCAGTGAATAGGTAATATTGGGAACCAGCGTATCCGGACTGATGTCGGCATCCGTATCGAGAAATTCCTGGAGATTATAGAATTTGCCCTGCTCCGCCATCGGAAAGGCAATCGTACCCGATTCCATCATGGCGATATCCGGAACATCATTTCCGGCGACCATGGTCGTCAGCTTGGTATCATAATCAGCGGCAATATGCTGAAGCTCAACCTTGACATTTGGATGCTTGGCCTCGAAGTTCTGGATGGCTTTTTTGTAAGGAGCCACTTCTTCCGGTGATCCCCATACAGTCATCCGCAGCGTAATGTTCTCCTTCGATCCGGCATTCCCGGAAGGCGCGGAAGTCTCAGGGCTTGCTGTACCCGACTTCGAGCACGCAGACAGCACAGCAGCTAGCATCAGAATCAGAGCCAATGTAATGAAGACCGGTTTTCTTGGTAGCAACATATTCCGAGCCCCTCTCGATTTCTAAGTTCAACGGGTTCATAGCTGCAGTCTATGATGCCTTTATTATAAATTACAGGATAGCGCTTACATAACCCTAATCTCTTTGGATTGGTGGACTGTGATTGGGTTTACAGCGGGAGTGTAATGGCCACCTTGGTGCCTTTTCCCGGAGAAGAGAAGATGGAGATTCCGTACTCGCCGCCATAGGTCATCTGAATGCGGTCAATGGTATTCTTAATGCCCACGGAAGATGCTTTCTGGTGCAAAATCGCATCTACAGTTGCCTGGCTCATGCCACGGCCGTTGTCGGCCACCTCGTAATACCGGGTTCTGCCGTTAATCCAGCCGCGGATTCCGATGATGCCGCCCGATTCGGTCTGATCGAAGCCATGCAGAATCGCATTTTCCACAAAAGGCTGGAACAGCAGCCGTGGCACATCATATTCGAAGAGCCGCGGGTCCATATCATACTCTACAGTGAACTTGTCCTCGAACCGGATCGACATAATATAGAAATAATTATTCATCCAGTTCATTTCTTCGGACAAAGGAACGGCGCCCCATGTCTTCCTCGAAGTATAATGCAGCATATTGGACAGGCAGACAAGCATCTTGCTGAGCTCCTGCTGATCATTCTCAATCGCCGTCCAGTTCATCACATTCAGGGTATTGTACAGGAAATGCGGATGCATCTGCATGTTCAGCGCCTGAATCTCGGCTTCCTTTTCCTTCAGCTTGGTCTCGTAATTCTCTGTCACGAGCAGATGGATCCGGTCATTCATCCGGTTAAAGCGCTGCGTCAGAATGCCGAACTCATCGTTGCTTACCACATCCACGCGGGTCTGGAAATCTCCTTCGCCCACCGATCTCATCGCGCTTAACAGCCGCTTGATCGGTTTGGTAATTTTACCGGCAATGAAAAAAGCGAGGATAAGCGCCACTATCCCCATCACCACGGCCATGACAGTAATGGAAGCGCGGATCACCGGCACAAAGCTGCTCACCAGCCCTGCTTCCGGAATCCACACGACAGACATCCAGCCGGTAACCTCCGAGCGGTCAAAGCAGACAATCACCGCCTCGCCGTCCAGCGTCATTCTCCGCGCCCCGCTTTTCTCCTGCTGCAGCTCGTCCAGCCACGCCTCCTTATAGGTCTGCGCAATTGCCCCCGGCTCACTGCTGGCGACCACCTTATCATGCGGATCGAGCACCATATAGCGCGAGCTTCCCGGTATGCTGTCCTCATACAAGGATTTAAGCACCTCGGATTTGAAGCTAATGGCAAGTACAGGGCGTTCCACCCCGGCATCCATTTTCTCCAGCTTCGTATTGCTGAGATAGGTGAAATCAAGCACGCGTGTGGCCGAGAACAAATAACGGAACTCCAGATTCCCGTCCTGCAGATAAGGCTGGTTGAACATAGATACGAAATCATAGGTAGGAATCCATACCAGCTTCCCCCCTGCCTGCCGGGCCAGATCGTATATATCCGATTGAACCGGGTCTCCTTGCGGCAGCGTTTGTCCGAAGGTAAAGTAGGAGGTCCATAGCTGGTAGGCATAGATATCCTGGTTCTGGGAAAAGGTTTTGCCGAGCACTGCCGTCACCTGCCGGTCCGCCGCAAAAAGCTCCACTTGGTTCGCGGGGTCCAGCTGGCTGAAAATGCGGAACAGATCCTTATCGAGAAATAAGGACATGCTGTTCTGGTCCACGATCCGCAGCTTCGTGTCCATGACTTCGTTATTTTTTTTGACAATCTCATACACATTCTTCTGCGCCTGCTCCGTGATAATCTTCAGGCTGGTCCGATAGAATAATGCCCCTAGTACGAGCAGGGGAACCGCGATCAGCAGGATGTAGCTTGCCAGCAACCGGTAACGGAAGGTAATCTTCATGCCTCCCGTTTCCTTTGCGAAAGTGCGTGCTTATAAGCTTTTGGCGACATGCCATGATATTTCTTGAATACACGGCAAAAATATTTCGTATCCTGAAATCCGCATTCCAGGGAAATTTCGTATACTCTGAACTGCTCCGCTGCAAGCAGCTCTTTGGCCCGCTTCATACGGACCGCCGTCACATGCTCGGAGAAGGTTTTGCCCGTCCTGTTCTTGATCAGCGTACTGAAATAGGAGGGGTTAAAATGGAAATGCTCGGCTGCCCGTTCCAGTGTAAGGTTCTCTTTCGTATGCCCCTGTATCCAGCCCAGGCATTCCGCGATGACCACCTCACTCTTATCCTGTCTGGATAAGGCGAGGGCTAGATGCGCTTCCCGGAGCGCATGGTTAAGTTTGGTCATTAATTCCTGGTAGGAGCTGCATGAACGGATCAGCATCGTGGCCGTATCGGTCAGCATCTGCCCCGTCTTTTTGTCCAGAATATCCTGATGGTCACTCCGGATCTGCAGCAGCATCAGCGATGCCTGCTCCTTCAGCAGCATGGGGCTGGCCTGTCCGGCATCCGCGAGCTGGTAGACGATCTCACCGCAGACCTCCTGAACAAGGGCGGCATCGTCCATTTTCAAAGCATCATACAGCCTGCCCCAGTCAGGAGCTCCAGCCCCGGGTGTTGAAATAAGCTCATCCGCAAAAAGCAATCCCTGCCGGAAATCGTAGAAATTGTAGCTGTTGGCCGTCCTGGCTGCAAGATACGACCGCGGCGCTTCGGCAAGCAGGGAATGGCATTGCGGCCCAATCCCGTGGGCAAGCTGTCCCGCATGCGCCCACTCAGCCTCCAAAGACTGGGCGATGTAGCGGGCTTCCTCCCGCTTGCCTTGGGTAAGCGCTTCCAGCGCAATCAAGGTCACGGCCGCCTGAACGCCGTCCTCCATCATCCCGCTTAAGGGAACGGTTATGGCCTCCCCCCACTCAGACCAGGCCTGCTCCAGAGAGCGGACGAAGGAGCCGCTGTCCTGCTGTTCCCCGCTGTCCCGGCGGTGCTGCAGCTCCGAATACACAGCCACACCGCTCTCCCGCAGCCATTCATAACGGTTCAGCTCCTCCAGCTCCTCCGGGGCCGCACTGCCGTTCAGCCAGGACAGTATCAACCGGCTCAGGTAGGCGGAAGAAGCCAGCTTCAGCCGGTGCTGCAGCTCTTCCTCTTCGCGGTACTGCTGCTGTTCCGCTGTCAGCTGAAGGTCGATCCGGCTTAAGACCTCCGCAATTTTCTCAATCTCCACCGGCTTCAGCAGGTAATCAAAGGCGCCGTGACGAACCGCCTTCTGCGCATACTCGAACAGATTGTAAGCGGATACCATTACAACCCTGGTTTTAATGCCTTCTACCTTAAGCCGTTCCAGAAATTCAAGTCCATCCATGCCAGGCATGCGGATATCCGTCAATATGGCTTCCGGACCGTGGGCTTTCACCAATTCCATGGCCGACAAGCCATCCTTCGCCGCCACCACCTGGTCCTCCGGCCGCAGCCGCCCAATCAGATTGACCATCCCTCTGAGATGTCTGGGCTCATCATCCACGATCAATATTCTCACTATGCTCAGCCCCCCGAATTGGTTTGAATTACATATCAGCCGCATCTTTGCCCTAATTATAAAAGCCGTTCCGGCTTATTCATAGTGCATTAATATTGGATTGGTGGACTATTATTGGGAGCGTGCGCGGAGTCCGGGAAAGAGCTGTTTCTATGCCGCGTTAAGAGAGGCTAACGTTCCTGATACGTAAATAGCAATCTGGTACGAGGGTTTCACGTTTCTATGCCGCGTTAAGAGAGGCTAACGTTCCTGTCACGCAAACAGCAACGTGGTACGATGTTTTCACGTTTCTATGCCGCGTTAAGAGAGGCTAACGTTCCTGTCCGAGCAAATACAGAAGAGCCGCCCATTTCATTGGCGGCTCTTGCTTGCAAATTATAGTCTTTTTCATTATCGCTTAAACGCCCGCAGGCCTGCATTATCGCTGTCCCTGACCCTTCAAGGTAAGCAGTTGGATTTTCTCCACTTAATCATTCCGGTTTGCTTGCCTTACAGAAATTAGTTGGATTTATGACACTTAATCCTGTCTATATCCCCGCCGTCAGCGAATCCGGCTGAAATTAAGTGCCGTTTTTCCATCTAAGTCCCGGGAATCAGAGAATCTGCCAACAGCAGATGGAGTTTTTCCACTTATATGTTCTACCAATCTATATCCCATTACTCTCCGCCGCCCGCATTGGCCCCGGCATTTCCGGCGTTTGTGCTTGGCGCAGAGTTGCCGCTCCCGGCCGGTGTGTTATTCTCTCCGCTGTTCGTATTCCCGGCTCCCCCGCTTCCCTCAACAGCTGTACCGTCCGCACCGGTGCCGCTCTTCTCTGTGTTCAGCGAAGGCGCCGGGATCGCGATTCCAGGTGCGCTGCTGCCGTTCTCGCCGACAGGCTGGCCCTGATTGTCGTAATAGTACATCGGGACATCACCGACAACCATCAGGTAGGAGACAGGAATTTCTGTGTCCACGATCTGCGGCTCCATATCAAACGGAATGACAACCGCTACCTCGGTAACAATATGAATAAAGACTTCAACGAGAATCATGTTGATGCCGGCATTTTGCTGCCGCGTGTTCAGTTCCACCTTTACCGCACCCTGCGGTTCGATTTTGATCGGAATATCCGGCCCAAATGAAGCAATCAGCGGACTGCCCAGCGCCTGGCCCAGCGGGATATGCTCCGTCTGGTTATGCAGCTCCTGCAGCGTGGACTGGATGACCTCGGCCGCCTGTGAAGTAATCCGCATATGCTCCTTATAGTTGAGCATGAACCCGGAGATTTTGCCGTTCTTATCCGTCTTCCAGTCAATCAGCGCTTCCGCGTTCCCGCCGTCCGCAACCTGGGAAGTAATCGCCTTGTTAATGGATTCCGTAGCGATTTGCTTCACCCGGATCTGCGCCAGATGGAGAATCGGCGGCTTCAAATGCTGCTCCACATAACGCAGCCCCTGAAGCACAGCCAGAATCAGCAGCAGGCTCAGGATGATCCAGAATCTGCCCCGGCGGTGCGGCTTCCGGCCTTTCCCGGCCACGGCCTCCTGCTTCTTCCGCTCCCGGCCGCGGAACAGGCTGAATCCCCCGCTCCGGCTGGCTTTGCGCCAGACACGGTAGCCCGGAGCGCCTGCTCCTGCACCGGTCGAAGCCGTCTCATAACCCGCTTCCTTCCTGTCCGGCCGGATTCCCGACCTAGAAGGCTTCGCCACGAATACACCGCCCCGGCTTGATGCCCCCGCCCCGGACCTTGACGGCTTCGCCGCGAATCTTGCTCCCGAACCCGGCGGCCGGAAGACTGCCTTCGACGGTTTGGCCTTGAACGCCGGGCTGCGCCCGGCCGGTCTCGGCAGCCCGCTCCAGCTGAACCTCGGCAGCCGCAGACGCCCGAAGATTGATACGCCTGCCCGCCGGTTCCCCCATTTTCTGATTCTGCCCATGCCTTGCAGTCCCTCCCGACATTCCTGCGGTCAAGCCGCCCATGTACTATAGGCTATTCGGGACGAACGCAAAATAACCCCACAATGTGGGAAAAGCAGTGAAGACACTTATCCTTTTTAACCGAAAATGAGCAGTTCCCGGTGTAACACCGAAGAACTGCTCTACGCTTCTACTTCCTTTTATCCTTTATATAGATTGAACTGGAATTTGAGTTGGAGAAGGGAGTGACGGAGGGGAATTTTGGAACTGTAGGAGCGGAAGCGTCCGCCTTTGTCTACGGATTTCTACCGCTAAAGGCGGTACAAATCAAGAAATCTGTAGACAACAGCGGCCGGAAATCCAAATATTCACCGCAGTTACGAATACTTCTTTACTTAAAATCTTAAGTTTAATCTATATTGCACCCTACCCCATCCGCTTACGCTTATCCTCCTGCAGATGCCCCCAGTGACGGCGGACAAAAATAGCGATCAGAATTACCATAAACACCGCATACCAAGTAAGGAATCCGTTCCATTCCTCCCGGGGGACAATCAGCGAGGAGCTGATCGTTCCAAACAGCCAGATGTAAGACAGATTCCCAAGCACCGTCCCCCAGATAAAAGCAGCAGGCTTAATCGGAGAAACGGCCGACATCAGATTGATAATATTGCTCGGCACAATCGGAATCGTACGCAGCAGCACCAGGGTCCAGATGCCGTAGCGGTCCAGATACATCTGCCATTTGTCATAGCGCTTCAGCTTATATCCCCATTTCCGGTCAAACCACTCCGAAAGATAGCGCCGGAACAGGAAGTAGACGAGCACCGCACCAATATTACAGGCCAGCCAGCTGACAATCATCCCGCCAATAACATTAAATACAGAGACGTGAAGCACAATCAGGATCGCTAGTGGGAAAAATCCGAATAAACTTTGCAGTACCGCCAGCGGAACGGTAGCGAATAGAATGGAAGGGCCGCTCAATCCAAGACTCTGCAGCAGCCAGTCGATCCAGGCATTAATGGTCTCGGTCACGGAGTTCTCCCCTTTCCTGACTCCTTGCAGCAGCTGTCTCCTGATTTCATACTGAACATAAGGGAATCGCTCATTAACGTTTGTTTCGTGAATCTCAAGTGGAAACGGCGTTGCCGTCCTTTAATAAGGACGGTACCGTTTCAGCGAGAAAGATAAGGAACATTTATTACGCGAAGCATATACATTCTTATCTTTTCAAGAAAAACACCCCTCTCGGGGTGTTTGTTGAATGAGTTTGCTTATGATATGTACATCTAAAGAACAGTCGTTAGCGTACAAGTTACAGAATTGTAGCCTATGTTCTTTCAATCATAGCACACATCGATCTTCTCTGCCAAATAGCTGATTCGCTGAACAATCTCTACAAATCCACTCCGGTAATCCACTCATTCACCTTGGCTTCATTGTTATCGACCCAATCTTTGGCCGCTTCCTCCGGCGATTGTCCGCCTTGGATCTTGACCATAACCTGAGCCATATCGTCTGCGGTCCATTTGAATTGGCTTAGGAACAGATATACATCGGGCATATCATCCTTCAGACCTTTTCGTACCATAGTATGGATCTGTTCAGCACCGCCGTATACATTCCTCGGGTCATCCAGATATTTCAGATCCATATTCGCGAACATCCAGTGCGGAGTCCAGCCGGTAACTACGATCGGTTCATTATTGTCAAAAGCTTTCTGCAGCTCCTGTGCCATCGCCGCCGAAGAGCTCTCAAGCAGCGTATAATCGCTTAATCCGTACGCTTCAATTGCCGCTTCAGTAGCCGTCATAATTCCGGCACCCGGTTCAATTCCGATAATCATGTTATCCAGCGAAGCCGCAACCTCCGCATTGTTCAGATCCTCAATGGAATTGATATCCATATAAGCGGGAACGGCAAGTCCAGTCTTCGTTCCATCCAGATTCACACCGGCATCTACGATATCATTGCCGTATTTCTCCAGATAGGAAGCATGGGTACCCGGCAGCCAGGCGGCTACCATCGCATCCGCACTTCCATCAGCAATCCCTGCCCACATTGGACCGGCATCGACCTGGAGCATTTCTACCGTAACGCCAAGCTTCGATTCCAGTACTTCCTTAACCACGTTCGTGCTGGCAATTTCCGAATCCCAGGCTACATAAGCCAGCTTCACCGAAGAATTATCCTTGGACGAGCATCCGGAAATAACAACAACCATCATCAATAGCATAATCAAGCCAAGCTGGCTCAGTTTCATCGATTTAAATTTACTCATATGAATTAAACACTCCTCTATCCTTGTTGTTTGGGCTTGAACAGCTTCTGGGTCAGACGGTCCAGCAATATCGCAATAATAACAATGGCAATTCCCGCTTCGAAGCCTGCCCCCGTCTTGGCCTGTGATACCGCACGGTACACATAGGCTCCGACACCCTGGGCGCCGATCATTGACGAGATTACGACCATCGACAGTGACAGCATAATGGTCTGGTTAATACCGGCCATAATAGTCGGCAGGGCAATCGGCAGCTGCAGCTTGAACAGCTTCTGTCCTGCTGTCGATCCGAAGGCATCCGCAGCCTCCACCAGCTCCGGCGATACCTGCCGGATGCCCAGGTTCGTTAGACGGATGGTTGGCGGGATAGCAAATATAATAGAAGCAATCACCCCGGGCACTACACCCAGAGAGAAGAACGATACCGCAGGCAGCAGATATACGAACGCCGGCATCGTCTGCATAAAGTCAAGTATAGGCGTAGCAATATTCTGGAAGGTCTTGCTCTGCGCACAGAGCACTCCCAGCGGAACCCCGATAATTACAGCCAGCAAGGAAGCCGTCAGCACAAGGGCCAGCGACTGCATCGAGGGGTCCCATAATCCGAGATTATCAATCAGCAGCAGCCCGATCACTGCGAACAATGCCATCCGCCATTTGCCGATCCAATAAGCCAAAGCGGCGATAAGTATGGTCAGCACAATCGCGGGCAGGAATGTTAGCGCCGCATCAATGCCGCTTACCATTCCGCCGATCACAGCATGAATGAGATCGAAGAAGGGGCCGAAATAAGTCGTCAGCCAGTCTTCGAGCCATTCTACGCCCTTTCCGAGCGGTATTTTGGGTAAATTCATGAACCAAGTCCTCCTTCCGGAACCGCATTACCGGCAAGTGCGGACAGCACGGCTCCCTTGATGACAATGCCCTTCAGCTTGTCACCCTCATCTACTACAGCAACCGGCAGATGCGTCTCCGACATCATCTCGAACAGGTCATTCAGCAGGGTATCCGGCCGTACACGGGGAATCTCCCGCTGCATGACTTCCAGAATGCTCCGGTTCTCTTTCAGTGCCTGTGCCGCATTCTCCGCTGTAATTACACCTTGGAGCTTCATTTCATTATCCGCCACATACAGGCTGGATACTCCGCTGTCCCGCATAAGCTGCAGGGCTACCCGGGGTCCGCGTTCCGGACGGATCATCTCCGGCTGGCGCATGACATGAGCGGCGGTCAGCACCTTGGACAAGTCGACGTCCTCAACGAATCGTTCTACATATTTATTCGCAGGCTGAATGAGGATCTCTTCCGGCGAACCGATCTGGACAATGACGCCGTCCTTCATCAGTGCAATCCGGTCACCAATCCGCAGTGCCTCATCAAGATCATGCGTGATGAATACAATGGTCTTCTTCACTCTGGCCTGAAGCTCCAGCAGCTCCTGCTGCATATCCTTGCGGATCAGCGGATCAAGTGCACTGAAGGCCTCATCCATCAGCAGGATATCCGGATCATTGGCCAGCCCTCTGGCCAGACCGACACGCTGCTGCATGCCGCCGCTCAGCTGATCCGGGCGGTGATGCTCCCAGCCCTTAAGGCCGACCAGCTCGAGTGCCTCCATGGCAAGACGGGTTCGCTTGCTTTTCTCCACACCTTGCACTTCCAGTCCGTATTCAGCATTGGCCAGCACACTGCGGTGCGGGAACAACGCGAACTTTTGAAAGACCATGCCGATATTCTTGCGCCGGAACTCTCTTAGCTGCTCCGGATTCATCTGGACAACATCCTTGCCCTTGAACAATACTTGGCCCCCAGTGGGCTCAATCAGCCGGTTCAATAACCGGACGAGCGTGGACTTACCGCTGCCCGACAATCCCATAATGACAAATATTTCTCCTTCTTCAATGCTGAATTCGGCTTTATTCACGCCAACCGTCAGCTTGGCTTCCCGGGCAATCTTCTCTTTGGACCAGCCTTGTTCTAATAATGGAAGTGCCCGTACCGCATCATGACCGAATACTTTGGTAAGCTGTTTCACCTCTATAATTGCCATGGTGACCTCCTTCTCTCCCCTTAATATTTCAGGTTAGTTCTCCTGACCTAGTGTAACGGACTTGTGAAAAGAGACGCAAAGCGCATATTCGCTTAAAATTTAGTGTACAGTTTTAACTTTACGAACTTTACGTATAGAATACTCTGTTTAACGCCATATTCCGTTCCAGATGAATTCTTTACTTATAGCAGCGGATTTGATTACAATACATTGGAGAGGTTTGTTGCCTGTCAGCCTATTCCTCAGGAGGGACATCATGAATGATTTAGAGGGGCTTCTGCCCGAACAAATAGAGCGAATCAGCAAAGTCCGGGAGCGGGTCATCGATTCCATCGGTAAAAATATGGATTTGTACGGGATTACCCTCTCCATTGGGCATTTATACGGTTACATGTATTTCAATCAGGGTCCGGTTACACTGGACGAACTGAGCAGCACTATGGGTATGAGCAAGACATCGATGAGTACCGGTGTGCGTACGCTGCTGGATCTGAAGATGATCGATAAAGTCTGGGGAAAAGGCACCCGCAAGGATCTGTTCGAGGTGGTTCCCGACTGGCATCAGAACTTCAGCGACTACTTCTCCATTAAATGGAGAAAAGCAGTCGAGGGTAATATGACTGCACTTAACAAATCATTGTCCGAGATCCAGCAGATGAAGCAAGAATATGCGGACGAGCCGGACATCGGACGTCTGCTTTTGACCGATGAGGCCAAAATTGAGGAAGCGATCAAATATTACCGCTGGCTGCTGAAGCTGATCGAAGCGCTGGAGACCGGCAAGATTTTTGAATTAATCCCTAAAGAATAATATCAGCCATATACGTTAATCCTATCCGCACAAATGCAAACGGCCGCGATCCTTATATTCAAGGATCGCGGCCGTTTATCATTGTCTGTTAATGTACCGTTACGGAATCTCCACCAGACTGACGTCATCGATATAAATATGGTTACCAGCCTGGATGGCCGTGTTGGTCTGTGCGCTGTTTCCGTCAATGAGCCCCATAAGGAATACCAAATGTGCACCCGCATCGGTGCTGTCATTCATAGTGAAGGTGTAGCTGTACGCCTCCATCTCACCGGTCAGAGCTACGGCTGTCACCGGTAAATACTTGTTGTAATCCGGGCCGAAATGCTCAACGGCCACTTCAATCAGCCGGTTCACATCCGAACGGGCCTTGAAGGTCAGAGTGTAGGTCTTGCCTTGCACAAGCTTCAGGTCTCTGTAATCAACCTGCGCAGTGTAATTATATAATCCGGTGAAATTCAACGAGATATCAAGCTCCTCATCCTTAACTGCGGCACTCCCCTTCCCCGGTTCTTCGAAGTATTGCGTCCAGCCCTTAATGCCCTGATCCGCATTGAAGGTTCCGTTATCCAGCGTGCCGCTGGCAGGTTCGATGACCGGACCGCCTGTGACCTCTCTGACCACAATATCATCCAGCGAAATGGTGTGCGCAGTACCGTTGGCCGTCCCGTCTTCACCTACGGTTTTGCCGATCAGATAGTTCAGCTTCAGCGGGCTGTCATTCGTAACACTGAACTGCGCGCTGTAAGTCGCCCAGGTTGCGGTGACATCGAACTTCGCTTGAGCTGACTGGGCCGAGGTTTCGCTGTACTCCACAATAATCTGCCGCGCAACCGTAGATTTGGCCTTGAAGCTCAGCTCGTAGGTTTTGCCTGCTTCCAGCTTGATATGCTCCTGATAGAACTGTGTACTCCAGGTATCGCTGCCGGCAGCGGCAATCTCGATCTCCGCCACACCCTCGTTCACCTTAAAGTTTGAGACTCCGCCTCCCCCGGACCATGTCGACCAACCCGAGTCACCGCTTGTGAATGAACCGTTGACCACCAGATTGTTGTCATTGGCCAGAATGGCCTGAACGACACTTGAGCCTACATAACCGTCAGCTTCCACGGTAATCTTATAGCTGCCCTCTGCCGGGAATGCTGCGGCACCGATGATAATCGCGCCGGGCTTCAGACTGTAAAGTTCATCCGCGAGCGCTACACCGTCCACCTTCACGGCATTAATTTTGCCGGACCAGTCCCCCTTCTCTATGAAGGTAAGCTCGATCGGCTGCGACACCCGGTTACCGGTGCTGTCTGCGAGCAGCTCCTGCGGCTTGGCCGGCGCGTCCTTGATCTCGAACTTCACATTGTCGATGATGATGTCATGGCTCTGCGGAACGCTCACACCGCCCACCTTGCCAAGCAGGAATTTCAGCGAAAGCGTATCATTCGTTGCCTGCCGGAATTCGAATCTGTAATGATCCGTTGCCGGTGATACATCGATTGTCTTATCCATTGAAGAGATGTATTTCGCATTCTCCGCCTTCACGCTGATCTGGCGGGCAACGCTGGAGCTGGCATCGAATTCGACCACATAATCAGAGCCGGCAGCCGCCTTCAGCCCATTCTGGAACAGCATGACCGAATATGCCTGGTTACCGGTATTCGTAATGCTGAATTTCGCCGCTCCGTCCACTGCCGCCGCAGTACTCTGCCCGCCGTCTTCCGTGACCAGCCGCTCCCAGCTGTTCAGACCGAAGCTGAAGTCCCCGTTCAGCAATGGGTAATAGGTCAGGGCCGGGTCATAATAGAAGCTGGTGCGCAGCAGAATGAAATTATCCACATACACGGTTCCGTCAGTACCGCCAAGCCGCAGGACGAATTGACCCAGGTGATCCGTTGCTCCTGCAAGGTTGGTGAACACCGCCTCTACCTGCTGTTTGTCTGCTGTAAGCTGCACGGGCTGTGAAGCGTATACCTGCCCGTTATTGCCCTGCAGTTCAATTACTGCTGTCCGTGGGGAGGCGCTTTCGGCTTCAAAAGTCAGCTTATAATCGTGCCCCTGCACCAGGAAGATTCCCTTCTGCAGCAATGCAACGTCAGCGCTGCCGCCATCCCCGCCTGAAATTTCAAGCTTGAGGACGCCCGGGTCTACCACAACCGGAAGCACCGCTGCACCACCTGCAGCCGTGGTATGCCAATAGCTCAGCCGGTCCGGCTCGCCCAGATCAAAGCTGCCATTGTAGAGATGGTTGCCGCTTCCGAGCGGCGGTTTGGCACTGTCATGATCGAAGGGGATACTCTCAATCTCTTCGAGCCTGGCATTACCGAGCCATACCGGTGATGCATTGGTGCCCATATTGAACTCGATCCGCGCTGCGTTGTCCGAGCTCTCCTTCATTTGGAACATCGTCTCGAAATGCTGAATCTCCGTTGTCAGATCAGCTTTGAACGCCGGTGAATACGACGGGAATCCCAGCGGCGCCCCGCCTGTCAGGCGGACACTAATATCACGCGCCGTATCCGTCTTGGCATCGAAGCTCAGCTTGTAGTATCTTCCCTTCGCAACTGAGACGATGGCCTGCGGCTGAATCGAATAAGAATTTCCGCCGGCGCTGCTGATGTTTACCTTAAGGAAATTCTGCCCGCCTATCGGCTCAACCGATAGAGCTGCATCCGCTCCTTCATCCTTGTACAATACCCAGTGCGCTGTATTCGGAATGCCCATTCCGGCATCGCCTTCCACTTGTTCGGTGAAGCCGCTGTTATAAATGAAGTTGTCGTCCCCAAGCGGCAGCTTAGCTCCCTCCAGATAAGGCTCCTTCTCAAACTCAACCGGTACCGGTTCCCGGTACTCGCGTCCGGTTAGCTCATATATTCTGACATAGTCAATCTCCATGGAACTCGGAAATACTGTATCCTCTGTAGGGTCACCGTCAAAGTTACCGCCTACCGCCAGGTTCATCAGAAGGTGGAATCTCTGGTTGAACGGTGCCGGATACGCATTCATTGCCGGCTGGCCGCTGCTCTTGCTGTACCAGTCATTCTTGGTGGAGAATAAGACTCCATCCACATACCAGCGGATTTCCCCCGGCTCCCACTCGATGGAGTAGGTGTGGTAATCTTCAATCGTGGAATTGCCCGGCAGCACATATTCCTTGCCGGAATAGACGTTATCCGGCCACTGGGAACCATAGTGAATGGTTCCGGCAACCACATTCGGCCGGCTGCCCCAGCCTTCCATAATATCCAGCTCTCCGGAGGCAGCCCAATTGCCGTAGGTGTAATCTTCCGGCAGCATCCAGATCGCCGGCCAGAGCCCCTTGCCGGTCGGTGCTTTCGCCCGGATCTCGAATTTACCGTACAGTTTGCTGTACAATCCCTTTGTTTTGATCCGTGAGGAGGTATACGGTTTACCGCCTACAGCTTCTTTAAGCGCGGTGATGACCAGCTTGCCGTCTTCTTCCTTCACGTTCTTCCTGTCGCTCGTGTAATACTCCAGCTCATTGTTGCCCCAGCCCGGATTGCCGACAATGGTTCCGTCTCCAAGGTCATAAGTCCATTTAGCCGGATCAATAGAACCGTCGTTGAATTCATCATTCCACACTAGAGTCCACGGATCGCTGGTCGGTACCGGAGTTGGTGTGACTTCCGGCAACGGGGTCGATGTAGGCAGCGGACTCGGCGTAATTACCGGTGTTGCCGTCGGTTCGGGCGTCGGCGCTGGTGTTGCCTCCGGTGTCGGCTCCGGCGTAGCTTCCGGCGTTGGCTCCGGCGTAGCTTCCGGCGTTGGCTCCGGCGTTACCACTGGCGTCGGCGCTGGTGTAGCTTCCGGCGTCTGGGTCACAGCCGGTGTAGCCGTAGCGGCAGTCTCTCCGCCGCTTGCGGCAGCAGGAGGCTGGCTGGCCAGAAGTGCAGCCGGATTCAGATTCGTGCTGCTGCCCTGCTTGAGGGCAAAGCCGCCTACAGTAACATCATCCGCCTGATTCAGCACGGTGCCGAAGCTGCCGCTGCCCTGGATCGTCAAGCCTTTAGCCCCGGCTTTAATGAGCAGCTCGGCCACCTGCGCTTTGTCCATCAGCACAATCGTGCCGGAGGCTCCCCACACCAGCTTAGCGAGCTTGCCGGAGATGTTCAGTGCAATGCGGCTTCCTGCCGGATCTGCGGTGGACACCACTCCATAATTCCCTCTAAGGGTGACCGTCTTCTCCCCCGCCGGCAATACAACATTGGTGAATCCTTCTCCGGTGAGATTGCCTTCTTCAAGGATGGCACCTGAGTTCAGCTGTATTGTTCCCGCTGTTGTGGTCCCGCTGGCAACAATGCGGACTGTGCCGCGGGGCTTCGCAACCTGAATAGTGCCGAGACTGCTGTCCGCAAGGGTCACGCTGTGTTCACCGCCGCCGCGGATATAGGTTGTGCCTTTAACCTGCACACCTTCAATACGGATATCCCCTTCTCCGATACCTTCGGTAAGATAGAGATTGCCTTCAATTATGCTGTCCTTGAGCGTAGCTCCTTCATGGTTCAGCACCACATTCCCCTGCACCGTCCCCAGCTTCACTTCCCCGCCGGAGGACTGAAGCTCCTGCACCAGCGTATCGGCCATCTTGGCCAGCTCGGCGCGGGTAATGTTTCCGTCCGGCTTGAACAAGCCTCCCGGATAGCCCTGAATATAGCCGGCTGCAGTAAATGCATCCGCTGCTGAAATGACCTCGCTGGCTGCCCCGGCCAGATCGCTATACACCGGCCCTGCATGATTGACAGTCTCCAGCCGGAAAATCCTCTGCAGCGCCACAACCGCTTCCCCGCGCTTCAGCTTAGCTGCAGGCTGGATATGGTTATCTGCTCCTGCACTTAGATAACCTGCCGCTACCGCCTTGGCGATATCGTTCCTGTACCAGGCTCCCGCAGGTATATCCGCCGGGAGTGAGGCTGCCGCATCCTTGTAGCCAAATATGCGGTTGATGATGGCCGCGAATTCTGCCCGCGTCACCTGATAATCCGGCCGGAAGCTGCCGTCCCCGTAACCGGAGATCACACCGCTGCGGCTCCAGCGCTGTATGGCATCCGCCGCCCAATTGTCCGTGCTCACATCAGTAAACGCTTTCATTCCAGCGGCAGCCAAATTCCCTTTCTGCACCGCAGCTGTTGCATTCCCCGCAGCTGCCAGCTTACTCTTCGCAGGCAAGGCGCCTGCCGCTCCGCCGCCCAGTGGTGACAATAGTCCGGTAATGATCACAGCGGCCGCTAACACCGCAGATACATTTCTTTTCATTCCCATTATGCCTCCTCTAGTTTCCAGTATCGCCCGTTCCGCAATCACATGGCCGGGTAGTTCACAGCTGCAATAATCGAAATCGGTTTCGATAATATCCATACTTATCCCTTGAGTGCAATAAACCTTTGACTTGTTTCGGCAAGTTGAATAGACTCTAGAAAGAACTATTTCTTAGCAGCAGACGAGTGTCCGATGAACGGCCCTATAGCCTGAGAAACCCTGGCATACCCGTCTTTTGGCCCTGTTACAACTATTAAGCGGGGGTGACTTTAGCATGCAGATGAATATCAAAAAAATTGCCGAAATGGCCGGGGTCTCTGTATCCACAGTTTCGAAAATAATGAATAATTACAGCGATGTTTCCGAAAAAACGAAGCAAAGAGTGCTGGAGATTATCGAACAAACCGGATATACCCCCTCAAGCTCCGCCAAAACACTGGCTACCAAGAAGTCGAATCTGATCGGGGTTATTTTTGCCGGTGAGCTGAATGTGGAGTTTACCCATCCTTTTTTTGTAGAGGTACTGAATTCCTTCAAGAAGCAGATGGGCGTGCTGGGTTACGACCTGATCTTCTTTTCCAATGAGAAATTCATCAGCAGCGGCGATTATTTCTCGCGTTGCCTGCATTTTCATGTGGATGGCTGCGTCATTATCTCCGGACAACAGATGGAGCCTGCCATACAGGATCTGGATAGGAGCAATATTCCCTGCATCGGCGTTGACCTGGAGCTGAACGGCAAGAAATCCGGCTATGTGATGTCGGATAATTACCAGATTGCCTCCAAAGTGGTGGAGCATTTCTATCTGCTCGGCCACAGGGAGCTTGGCTTCATCGGCAGTACGGCCGATTCGGATATCTCCAACCGGCGCGAAGCGGGCTATGTCAAAGCCATTGCCGGTTTCGGTCTGACGATGAATCCCAATTGGTTCGTGCATGGTGATGATTTCTTCGAGCCCAGCGGCTACGCCGCCATGAAGCAGCTGATCCAGACCGGCAGTCTGCCGCAAGCCATCTTCGCCGCCTCTGATCTGCTCGCCCTGGGAGCGGTCCGCGCCTTGAAGGAGCATGGCCTCCGTGTGCCGGAGGATGTCGCCATCATCGGCTGTGATGATATCGAGGCCTGCCAGTATACCAGTCCGACACTGACTACAATCCGCCAGAACAAGGAACGGCTGGGTGTACTCGCGGCCCATATGCTGTTCGATCTCATTAATAATCAGTCGGAAGGCGGCTCCTTCGTGGTTGAGCCGGCGCTGATCATCCGTGAATCCTGCGGAAGCGGGTTGAACCGCTGAGCTGCGCCTCCTTCCGGGTGCAGCTTACTACCTCCCCTCTGTTTCATCATTCCGTACTTACCTGAACCATACTGAAACCGCTTTCGATAATATAATCTCTCATTTGATGGGATGGTTCAAGGTACCGTTTTTCTGTTTATGGGGACCATTTTTCGGCTTGGTCCCCATTATTTGTGTTTAAAAGCGAACGGGCAGGATAATGGAAATGATTCGTAGAAAAAAACCAATAAATGAAACTGGCAAAAGCTCAATCCGGACAATTCTACCGGCAGTTGAATAAAGCGCATGTGACCATTCAACCATCACTTGATAGGATTGCATTTGCGAAAATGCTATGCTGTTTTCGACAGTGCGCACTGTACATTTTGTTTCATTGGAGGTATACAATGCTCGACTTGCGTAAAATTGGAGCTTATATTTCGAAGCTTCGCAAAGACCAGGATCTGACCCAATTGGAACTTGCCGATCAACTGAATGTAAGTCATCAGGCGGTATCAAAATGGGAGCGAGGCGAATCGCTTCCGGATATCGGAACGCTTCCGAAGTTTGCGAGGTTATTCGGCAAAACGGTAGACGACTTTCTAAATGCAGGAGACAATGCAGAAAATCGGGAGCATCAGCACCTAGGAACGATCGTTGAGGAGATCGCAGAGAACAGGCCGGACCGAGTTGCAGTGATGGTCAATACCGGTGAGGTGGAGATGGAAGAGCTTGTAGAGTTAGCGCCGTTTGTAAAAGCAAGCGCTTTGCATAAGGTTACAGAACGAGTAGACAGCAGCATCCTTAAGTTAGACGTGATCATGCGGCTGGCTCCGTTCCTTGGAACAGGTATATTGGATGAACTGGTTCATCAGGCAGATGAGGGCAGCGTGAGCTGGAATTCCGTTCAAGGGCTGGCACCCTTTATTAGCAGAGAAACGTTAAGCCGCTTGGTAGACCGGGTTGCAGATGGCACCATCGATGCGGACCAGATCACAAGCCTCGCACCTTTTTTGGACAGGGAAAATCTCGAGAAGTTGATTAATGGAGTCGAAGCTGAGCAGCTTAGCCCAGATCTGCTGGCAAGCCTTGCTCCTTTCGTGGATCAAGAGACATTGAGCAGAATGGTGACAATCTTATTGAATAAAGTAAAGTAGACACGTATAGCAGGGACCGGAGAATGGTGATGACGAATCCGTCAGCTAACAACAATTTAGCAGCATTGAGGCTGTGTCCCCTCGGTCTGCCCGAGGGATTTCGGAATTAAGCTAACGGGAAACCTTATCTCAATAAAACAGCGGCAGTCCAGGACTTTGTTTTCTCGTCCACGGCTGCCGCTGTTTTCCATAGTTGTGGCTGGTCTAATACATATCTCACGATATCTGACGATTTAATGATTCGGAAACCGCCTTGATGCAGAGTGTATTAAAGAGCTGTTGGGGCAATCACCTGCGGGTCCAGTGACAGGCTGACCAATTGGCCCGCGTGGGTGAGACCTGCACCGAATCCGTACAGCAGGATCCGCTGCCCATTCTGCACCTTTCCTTCGCGGATGCCAAGATCGAGGGCAAGCGGAATACTGGCCGCCGAGGTGTTGCCGAAATATTCAAGGCTGTACAGCGCTTGTTCGAACGGGTACTTCAGCCGTTCACAGATCGGTTCAATCATCCGCAGATTGGCGCTGTGCGGGATGAACCAGTCCACTTCCGCAAGATCCGCTCCTGCGTTCTGCAGCACCTGCTGCACCCCCTGCGGAACTGTCCGGACCGCCCACTTGAAGACCTCACGCCCGTTCTGTACCAGCATGCCAGTAGCAGTAAGCTCCACCCCGTTCACCTTGTCCGCCAGCCCCGTGCGGTAGACATGCTGCGCTCCGCTCCCGTCGCTGCCGAGATTGAACCCTAAGAAGTGATCTTTATCCCCGCCGCTCTCCACAAGCACAGCCCCTGCACCATCACCGAACAGAATACTGGTACTCCGGTCAGTGTAATCGGTGATTTTGGACAGCGCGTCAGCGCCGATGACCAGCACTTTATGATGTAGTCCCGAAGACACCAGCGCATGAGCCGTATGCAGAGCATAGACAAACCCCGCACAGGCGGCACTCATATCTATCGCTCCCGAAGTAAGCGGAATACCGAGACGGTTCTGCACAATGGCTGCCACGGAAGGAAAAGAGAAATCGGGCGTACTGGTAGCCACGAGCACCATATCGACATCCTGTATACTTTTACCATAACGTTCCATCAGATCCTTAACGGCGGCGGCACATAAATCACTGGTATATTCATCTGCGCGGCTGATTCGGCGCTCCCGGATACCTGTCCGCTGAACAATCCACTCGTCATTGGTATCGACCATTTGCTCCAGATCAAGATTCGTAAGTCTCCGGGACGGTACATAAGAGCCGATCGCTGTAATTCTTGCACCCTTCATCAATATCACCTCATCGTTAGTTATAGTATCTGATATTAGTACTTGGTACTAATAATAACTTAAACTGAATTACTTTGCAAAAAAATTACAGGTGAAAATGATTTCCAGCTCGCCTTGTGTGATCAATGTATCTTACCATCGTAAAGATTCAGTGCTACAATCTTTACAGTGTAAAGATAACGGAAAGGAAGGCTGCAGGAAGTGACGGATAAACCCTACCACCACGGCAATTTACGGAGCCAGCTTATAGAAGCAGGCATTAAGCTTATTAACACAGACGGCATCAACAGCTTTTCCCTGCGCAAGGTCGCAGCCGAATGCAATGTCAGTCATACCGCCCCCTACAGCCATTTTAAAAATATAGATGAGCTGGTATCCGCCATGGGTGAGCATGTCACAGAGCAATTTATGGAGTCCCTGCGTGCATCCGTTCAAGGACAGGAGGACCGCCAGGAAGCGATGTTCCAGCTGGGGCAGGCGTACATTGATTTTTTCATGGAGCATCCGCAATATTTCCAGTTTTTATTCTACCACTCAGGCTTAGTCATTGATTTAGACAACTATAATTCCGACAGTTATCTGCCATTCGTTCTATTCCGGACCACTGCCTATCAATTGTTCACAAGCATCGGACTGCCGGAAGCAGAGTTCTCCCGTCAGTTGATTTCACACTGGGCGATGGTGCACGGCATTGCTTCACTGCTTACCAATAACGGGGTGCGTTATTCGGGGAACTGGCGTGATTTGTTAGCGCTCGAATCTGTAGTTAAGGAGACATGAACCATGAGAATGATTGTACACGATCTGCAGGAGCAGGAATTCGCAGGATGGGCAGAGGGCGGGCAAGGAGAGCTGACTGTTATCTCGGACAATGGTACCATCCGCCAGTGTATGGGCTGCTTCGGCTGCTGGACCCGGACGCCCGGCGCATGCGTGATACGGGATGGCTATAACAATCTGGGTGAGCTGTTCTCCAAAAGCGATGAACTGATTATCATCAGCAAATGTATGTACGGCAGCTACAGTCCTTTTGTCCTGAATGTGCTGAACCGGAGTATTTCCTACGTCCTCCCCTATTTTGTCACCAAGAATGGAGAAACCCATCACCGCAACCGGTATGATCACCTGTTCGAATTATCGGTGCATTTCTATGGGGACGACATCACCGAGGCTGAAAAAGACACAGCCAGATCGCTGGTCACCGCGAACAGCCTGAATTTGTATTCTGCAGGAAACCATGTGTACTTCCATGACAGCCTGCACAGCATTAAGGAGGCGATCCAATGAACATCGCCATGATCAACGGCAGCCCCAAGCCCGTTAACAGTAACTCAGGTATTTTGTTGAAAATGCTCGAGCCGCTTATCCGCACGGGGAATGAACTAACCTACTATAATCCGAACAAAAGACCGCTCACCCCTGCGCAATACAGCGAATTGTGCCGTATGGATGTGCTGGTGATTGCCTTCCCGCTCTATGTAGATGCCATCCCTTCACACTTGTTCAGGCTGCTGGCAACCCTCGAGGAATACCTTAAATCAGAGCAGGAGCAAGAACAGGAAGAACAGGATATCTACGTCTATGCTATGATCAACAATGGCTTTTATGAGGGCAGTCAGAATCACATTGCTCTGGATATCCTTAAACACTGGTGCACACGGGCCGGAGTTCATTTCGGGCAGGCGCTGGGTCAAGGTGCCGGTGAAATGCTGGGCTCCCTGGAGAAGGTCCCTCCCGGCAAGGGTCCGCTTAAGAACCTGGGAAAAGCAATGCACAGCATGGCCGCTAATATCCAATCCAGAAGCGCAGATGATTCTATGCTGTTCAGCCCCAACTTCCCGCGCTTCGCCTGGAAATTCGCCGCGACCCACTCCTTCTGGAATGCTACCGCCAAGAAGAACGGCTTGAAGAGAAAAGATATACTCAGAAGGCTGTAAAATATACTGAACGCACGCCAGTACAAGTATTGATCGTAATGGTTGTTACGCCGGGCCTTGCGCCATACGTTCCGGGTCGCCGCCCGGCAGCAAAAGTTGCTATATAAGCTGAACTTAAGAATGACAGTTAGCCGATTAACGCCCCTGTGCCGAGCAAGGAATTCGCAATACAGTAGCGCAATAGAGCAGCGCAATACAGCAGGATAGATTAGATTCTTAAGTTCATTCTATAACTCTAGCTGACGTCCGCCTGTGGAGGCCGATGTAAATGAGGGTACTTTGACGTTGATCCGAATGCGGTTGCAAATACGGTTGCGAATGCGGACACGGTTGCAGATACATTTGCCTAGAAAAGTACAAATGTTGTACGTATTACAACTCGGATACATAAATTCCGGGATATTCGTAAGGATTGTTGTCTATCACGAGGGAATTGTTGTATTTCGTGCAAGATTTCAGCTAACTATATTGAACTTAAAAACTGACTGGGGATTACGCTGCACACTCCGGGTTACCGCCCGACAGCAAAGGCGGATGTTAGCCTGTGTTGCAGACAGTTACGCCGCAAAGCTCCTCTAGAGTTAAGGAGTGCGGATGCACATTTCGGAATAGTTGTATTTCGTGCAGTTAAAAGACGGCGAAAGACCGGAAAAGCAGGAATAACTGTATTCTGTACAATTAAAATAGAGAAAAGTGTCTCTTTATAGCATAGGAGAGTTAAATAAGTGTATAGAGTGCAATTAAACCTCCCCTCGCGCAATAATTGATCATTTTAGTTGTACAAAATACAGTTATATCGAACGATGGCCAGCCGATGGATGAATCCCTTGAGTGCAATTGGGCGAAAGCTTCCAGTGCAGCGGATGGTACAGCAGCGCTACACTGATCAAACATACAACAAGAGCCCGGTCCCTTAACAGGACCAGGCTCTTCTGCATACAGCTCTCTTACTACATTCGGAGGATTTCATCTCCGGGGATTCGGCGGCCCATTGGCACACAATCTCATTTCCCCGCCAATTCCACCGTAACCTGCTCCACCAGCTTCTCCGGCTTCGCCGTGTTCCTTGACCGGCAGTTCAGAAACTCCACATCTTCCCCGTTCTCAACGTAAAAGGCCGGTCCTTCGTGGTTCTCAATACTGACCTGCTGAAATTGCACATCGCGGACGTTGCCGAGGTAGAATCCCCGGCGCTGCATATTCTCCATACCAGTCATCATATCGGGATGGCCGGGCACCGCATGTTCCGCCATCGAAATATCAATATTAGTGAAGGTGATTTCCGATACATACTGCTCGGCAAGCCCGTACAGGAATCCTGCCGCTGCGTGAACATTGCGGGCAGTAATATTGGCATAATGAATCCGCCGGAACTGCGGGGTCTCCTCCGTTACCGGATATGGGTTCTTGTCCCAAACATACTTCTCCTTGCCCCGCGGCCCGCAGAAATAATACAGGTTAAGCGTGAAGGGACAGATCACATCCTCCATCACAATGTTGCTGACACGGATATCTTCAATGATCCCGCCGCGCCCTCTCCGCGATTTCATGCGGATGCCGCGGTCCGTCTGCTTGAACACACAATTGCTGATCGTCACGTTGCGGATATCGCCGCTCATCTCACTGCCCAGCACCACCGCTCCATGCCCGTGAACCATCACGCAGTTCGTAATCGTGATATTCTCGCAGGGAATCCGCTCCTTGGTGTCCTCGGTGCCTGCCTTAATGGCAATGCAGTCATCGCCCACATCGATATGGCAGTTGCTGATGCGGACATCACGGCAGGACTCAGGATTAATGCCATCCGTGTTCGGCGAATCTGCCGGATTCAGGATCGACAGATTATCGATCGTCACATTGCTGCAGCCGATGGGATTTACGGTCCAGCTCGGAGAATTGATCAGCTGTACATCCCTGATCGTTACCCGGCTGCAGTTGTCGAAGCCGATCAATCTCGGGCGGGGATACTCCAGCTCTTCGGGATGATTCCGGTGCTTCTCCCACCAGGGTGCACCGTTTCCGTTAATGGTCCCACTGCCTGTGATGGAGACGTTCACTAGATCCGCTCCATATATGCAGGCCGCGTGCACCTCCTGCTTCACCCCTTCCCACCGTGATACCACGGCCGGGTAATCCTCCGGATCGGTACTGAAGGACAATACCGCTCCTGCACTTAAATGCAGCTGAATGTTGCTGCGCAGGCGCACTGCACCTGTCACAAATGTACCGGCCGGAACATACACCGTGCCTCCGCCGGCGCTGTACGCTGCCCAGATGGCGTCCGCAATCGCTGCCGTTGCCGGAACCCCGCTATCCCGGAGCGCTCCGTAATCCGCAATATTAAACACTGCGCGCCTCCTTTCTACTAATCCACTGCTGGTCCAGGTAATCCACTGCTAGTTCAGGCAGCCTCAAGCTTTGCTACGCTTTCCGCCTGATACAGCCACTTCAAACTCCACTACGATTCTGCCGAACCGCCAGCCTCAGACTCTGCTACACTTTGGCCGGGTACAACGCCTGCATCTCCACACAGGCCATCACCAGCGCCCCTACTCCGTGCAGGTCATTGCTGACCTTCGGACGGGTGACATAGTTACGGTAATCCCCTGCTGAGGTCCCGATGCAGATGTCCGGCAGAATCAGCCGGTCCTGCTCATCCCACTCCAGCACCTGAATTAAGCCTTCGTAGCCTTTCCGTGCCGCCGCTGCAGCTTCAGCCTCCGCCGGTAGAATGCCCAGCTTCACCGCTTTGGCAATCGTATAGACGAACAGGCAGGAGCCGGAGGTCTCCAGCCAGTTATCCGGCTCATCCCCCTTGTCGACCACCTGATACCACAGGCCGCTCTGCGGGTCCTGATAGCGGATGAGCGCCTGCACGAAGCCGCTCAGCTCGGCGGCCAGCTCCGCCCGGCCCGGATCATTCTCCGGCAGCTCATCCATGAACTGCGAGAGCGCCAGCCCGTACCAGCCGAGCGACCGGCTCCAGAACTCCGGCGAGCAGCCGGTTTTCGGATTCGCCCATGGCATACGGCGGCTCTCATCCCAGGCATGGTAGAGCAGGCCGGTGGCCTCGTCTTTCATATATTTGCGCATCAGCCGCTCCTGGTGCAGCACTGCTGCACGCAATTCCTCTTCTCCATAAGCATTCGCATACTTCAGGGAGAAGACCCCGGCCATATACAGCCCGTCGAGCCACATCTGATTCGCATATTTGTCCTTATGCCAATAGCCGCCTTCGGAGGTTCTGTTCAGCGTCCGCAGTAGATTCCTGAGCTTAGCCGCAGCCTCCCGGTACTTCAGCTTGCCGGTCCGTTCATGCAGCGTGAAGAGCAGCAGCCCCGCTTGTACGGCATCCAGCTCATCCCGGGCAAAATAGAAATTGCCGTATTCATCCACCAGATCATCCACATACTGCTGGATGTATTCGATATAGCGGTCCTCTTGGACAGCCTCCCACAGCAGCTCCATCCCGCATAGAAACACGCCTTGGTGATAATGCCAGCGGTGCGCAGGCGGAAGCTCCCCCGCTTGATACGTATCCATCAAAGAATCACAGGCTTTTTGCGCCCATTCTAAAGGTGTTTGCGGCAGACTGCCTATCATTGTTATACCCCTTTCATATTTCAGAATACCCGGCCTGCATTCAGCATCAGCCCTTCATCGAGCCCAGCATCGCGCCTTTGGCGAAATGCTTCTGCAGGAACGGATACACCATCAGAATCGGCAGCGTTGCTACCACGATAACAGCCATTTTGATCGTCTGATCCGGCGGCGGCACCGTGCCATCGAGCGTTGCACTGTGATCCATCCCGCTGGCCAGCACGACAATCTGTCTCAGCAGGACCTGAATCGGCCACTTGGCGCTGTTATCCAGATACAGAATGGCGCTCATATAAGTGTTCCAGTACGTCACCGCATAGAACAGGGAGATCGTGGCAATCGCCGGCAGCGATAAAGGCAATACGATCTTGAACAGAATGCCGAAGTCGTTGCAGCCGTCGATTTTGGCCGATTCCTCCAGTCCTTCAGGAATGTTCTGAAAGAAGTTCTTCAGGATAATCATATTGAAGGCACTGATCGCCGACGGGAGAATTAATGCTGAATACGAGTCAATCAGGCCCAGCTCTTTGACCACAAGGAACGTTGGAATCATTCCGCCGTGGAACAGCATCGTGAACACCACCAGGAAGTTAAATACCCGGCGTCCGTCCAGATCCCTGCGGGAGAGACCATAAGCCATCAGCGACGTAATGAACATACTGAACAAAGTCCCTATAAGTGTTACCCCGATCGACACACCCAGGGCTCTGAAGATTGTATTCGTTGAGAAAATAAATTTGTAGGCCTCCAGACTCCACACTTTCGGAATCAGTACAAATTTGTTGGCCGCCAGCTCTGCGCTGGTTGTGAAGGACCCTGCTACTACATGGACAAAGGGAAGCACCGTTACCAGCGCGATGATGGCAAGCAGTGTAAAGTTGACAGCGGAGAATATTCTGCCGCTAATCGTACGGTCTTCTACCATTTCAATTCCTCCTGCGGCATTTTAATAAACGCCTTCTTCTCCTATTTTCTTGGATACCTTGTTGACGGTCACTACCATGATCAGACCCACGATCGACTTGAAGAAGCCGATGGCTGTACTATAGCTGAACTGCCCTTGCCGCAGTCCGGCGGTGTAGACATACGTATCGATAATTTCCGCAACTTCCCGGTTCATGGAATTGAGCAGCAGGTAGACATGTTCGAATCCAAGATCGAGTACGGAACCGATTTTCAGAATAAACAGGGTAATGATGACTCCGCGGATCGCCGGCAGTGTAATATGCCAGACTTGTCTGAGCCTTCCGGCTCCGTCCATACGCGAAGCTTCATAGAGCCCGGGATCGATCGCAGCGATGGAAGCCAGATAAATAATCGTACCCCAGCCCGCTTCCCGCCAGATGACCTGAATGATGTACATCGGTCTGAACCAGCCGGGACTCAGCAGGAAATTGATTTTGGAGAATCCGAAGTAGGCCAGCAGTTCGTTGATAATCCCCCCGTCCATCGTCACCATGACGAAGGAAATCGAGACGACGATAACCCAGGACATGAAGTGAGGCAGGTAGACCAGGGTCTGGAAGAATCTTTTGAAAAAAGTGCCTCTGAGTTCATTGAGCATCAGGGCGAGGATAATCGGAATCGGAAAATAAATGAGTATATTCATCCCGAACAGGATCAGGGTATTCCCCAGAATGTTCAGGAAATCAGGTTCGGTGAACAGCCGGCTGAAATGCTTCATTCCAACCCACTCGCTCCCTGTAATCCCTTGGTAAGGCTTGTAATCCTGGAAGGAGATAATCAGTCCGTACATCGGCAAATATTTGAAGACAATGAAATACAGCACTCCGGGGATCAGCATCACATAGAGTAATTTGTTTCTCCACAGCCGTTTTTTAAGCTCGCTGCTGCTCTTATAGCTCTTAGGCTTCGGTTCGGGAACTACACGGGGCTGGGCGGTAACTTCCTGCATGATTCTCTTCCTTTCTCTGTAAATTCTTCTATATTTGAAAAAAAGGCTGCCGAAGCGCTAACCCAAGCAGCCTTCTTTCATGTGGTCAGCCCGCAGTCAAAGCTGCTGCGTTCTGCTTATTTTTTGTACGCGGCATTGTATTCTTCGATGATTTGTGCCCCGCCCCGGCTCTTCCAGTTCTCGACTTCTTTCTCGAATCCGGCTTTATCGAGCTGGCCGTACATGTATTTATAAGTGGCATCTGTAATAATCTGCTGAAGCTCAACACCTTTGGACGTATAGGTTGCCGAATCGAGTGCCGCTGTAGGATCAGCAACCCCGACCTTCACATTTTCCAGCACCAGCTCTTCCGCATGAATGCGGCCCGGCAGCACGTTCAGACTCTGGTACATGCCGTTCGTTTCGTATTCGCCGATTACGCTGTCTTTGAAGCCTTTGACTTCACGTTCAATCAGTTCTTTATTGTCTGTAGCTTTGGCCTTGCCGTCCTCAACGGTATAGTGTGTTCCTTCAATCCCCCAGTACATCAGGTTGGCCACTTCAGGGGTCATCATTTTGTCAAAGAAGGCCAGGATCTTCTTCAGCTCTGCCTCATCTTTAACCGCTGATTTCGGGAACAGCACTACGTTGTTATAGCCGGGGATCATCCACTGGGCGAACTTGCCGTCAGGTCCGGCCACCATACTGTGTGTGTCCAGCACAGCATCCGGAACGTTCTTGATCAGGTCCTTGTTCAGGGAATCGATATCCTGCATGGAACCGCCGATATACAGTCCTGCTTTGCCGCTGGTGAACGTATTTACCGCATCCGTTTTACTGGTTGCTGCAAAGTCCTGATTCATGTATCCGCCGTCACGCAGGTTTTTGAAGAAATCCATTGTGTCGAAGTACTGCGGGAAGGTAAATTCCGGAGCCAGCTGGCCGTCCTTCTCCGCCCAGTTGTTCGGTGTGCCGAACCAGGAAGAGACGGTTTTGAACGCACCGTACACCAGCTCATTCCGGTCAACAACCCCGATCGTATCCTTTTTCCCGTTGCCGTCAGGGTCCTGCTCCGTGAAGGCTTTAGCCATTGCGAACAGTTCCTCGGTATTGGCCGGTGCTGCGAGTCCCAGCTTATCCGCCCAGTCCTTACGGTAGATAATCCCTTGGCGGGCCAGCGGACGGCCGATATACAGGGTATACAGCTTGCCGTCTACCTTGGTGTTATTGAGGATTTCCGGCTTCAGCTTGTTCAGGTTGGGGAATTCGCTGAGGAGCGGCCCGATCTCCCAGAACTGTCCGTCCTTGATCGCTTCCTTCATCTGCAGGAAGGTCGTCTGATTCTTCAGATACGTAACCTGCGGCAGTGAGCCCGTGGCGAAGGAGGAGTTCAGCTTCTCTTCATAGGTATCTGCCGGGAAAAACTGATAGGTCAGCTTCGTATTCGTCAATTTCTCCACTTCCGTCTTGATCGTGTCCGGTGGAGTATCTGTCGTGTTCAGCGGGAGCATGATTTTGATCTCTGTCGGCTTTTCCGGTTCTGCTGCCGGCTCTGTAGCCGCTGCCGTGTTGGTTCCGGTGCTTGCACCTGGATCTTTGGTTGCCGCCGCCTCATTATTGTTGTTGCCGCCGCATGCGGACAGCATGCTGAGTGTCAGCAGCGAGCTGAGGAGCAGGGTGAAGGATTTTTTCGTCATTCCTTTTTGACCTCCGTTTAACTTGTATTGGTTACAAGCCTCACATTACAGTCCACGGAGGATTACGAATACAATCATTTACTCATAAAGGCGCGCTGGGGCTGGGGGTGTGGGTTAATGATTATCGTGTGATGGGGGAGGGGGATATACATTGTGCGGTAGGCTGGGCATGGAGCGTGGGGATGGACATGGGGGAGGGGAGCGGCGGCGGGCGGGACTACGTGAGCTTTGGACTTCCGGCCGCTGTTAGGTTTGGATTTCTTGATTCGGACCGCTGCTTGCGGTAGAAATCCAAACCTAAAGGCGGACGCTATCGCTCCTACAGTTCCAAACCTCCCTCCGTCCCTTTCTGCCGCTCCTCGGGTGGGCCCTTTCAATGTATATCCTTGAAAGGGGCAAAGGGAATGCCCCGCCGCTTCGCTCGCGGCGGAGCTGGGATTTGAGTGCTGAGGGTAGAACCTATGGAGCTGGGAATAGATCGGCTGGGCTTGGGAGCGGCGGCGGGCGGGACTGCGTGAGCTTTGGACTTCCGGCCGCTGTTAGGTTTGGATTTCTTGATTCGGACCGCTGCTTGCGGTAGAAATCCAAACCTAAAGGCGGACGCTATCGCTCCTACAGTTCCAAACCTCCCTCCGTCCCTTTCTGCCGCTCCTCGGGTGGGCCCTTTCAATGTATATCCTTGAAAGGGGCAAAGGGAATGCCCCGCCGCTTCGCTCGCGGCGGAGCTGGGATTTGAGTGCTGAGGGTAGAACCTATGGAGCTGGGAATAGAGTGACAGGGCTGGGAAGCGGCGGGGCTTGATTAAGAACTGGAAATAGTGTGATAAGGTCGGGGATGAAGGAGCGCCGGAGTTATGATTAGAGCGGCAGAGGGGAACAGGAGGGGAGCAAATCCAATATTACTCAAAAATCCTGCACCAAATACAACATTTCCCTCAATAAATTGGCCGAATTTCAAAATTGTTGTACAGAATGCAGCATTTCTCCTCCAACTGGCGGCACAGCGGGGAAATTCTTGTATTTCGTACAACAATCCTTCGGATTACCCGGATATCTGTGAACCAAAGTTGTATTTCGTACAGGCGTGTTGATTCCCCATATTATGGAATGAATATAATTCCCAAAATGCTCTTGTTCCTGAGTAGACTCAGTTGAACCTGCCACTCCAGCGGAAGACTAAATATACGCCAATGCTGCATAAATTCCCAAAGGGTCAGTTGAGCAAAGGCAGGCACGTTGGAGTGGATTTCATCATAAACGCGTCTCAGAAGCACATAGACAGCAAGGGCCACAAACAATTGGCTGTATACTGCATTTTCGGTGGTTCCAAATAGACATGGCACGTTCAGATGCTGTTTAATCCAGCGGAAAAAGACTTCAATTTCCCAGCGTGCCTTGTAGATTTCGGCGATTACATGAGCGGACTCTTTTCTCAAATCGGTCACGACCCGTACGACTTCCCCCGGTCATTTTCAAATTCTACGACCCGGTGGCGCTGAGCGGATTGGCACTTCCCTTGACCGATATAACAAGTCATATCACGAACAATTTTCGTTTCTCCCTCTGCGGGTCGCTGGAGGTTTCTCGGCTTCACCAAATGGAGATTGTCTTTGAGTCGAATCACAAACGACTGGCCCTGGAGCACATATTGATCCAATCTGCTAATTTTTCCATACGCCCGATCCTGTACCAAAATGTAGTCCGTATCTGCCAAAACTTCTCCAAACGGAGCGTCATTGCGCTTCGCAATCGATTCCTCCACGTTCACGGGTAAACGCTGACCTTGCGAAAGAGCGACATGCAGCTTAATGCCCCCTCTAAATTTTTTGTACGAGGCCCAAGGCATTCGGGAATTCGCCGCCGTGACCGTCGTCGAGTCAATCAGCAGAAGATCTTTAGGAAGATTCAGATGCCGCCGGGTTTGTCGGTTACATTTCTTGACGAGCAGTTGAAAGATACGTTTGAAGATTTCGTAAGGGACTTCACCGGCCTTGCCGGAAAGGGTGGAGTAATGAATCTCAGGCAAGTCAAAGTTTGGGCCTAAGCGGGCACTTTGCCGGAAGCCGTCCCATTTGTGGTAGCAGGCTTGGACAAAGTAATCGAGTAGCAACCCGACGGTCATTTTGGTTCCACTATCTACGTAGTCCTTGGTTTGTCCAGTCACCATTTGGACTTCTTCCGGTGTTAATACTTGTTTGAAAACGGCTAAAAATGGGGTATATTTATTCATGAGGTCGCCTCATTTCGGTTTGGTTTGGTCGTACTTACCATTACCCGAAATGGCGGCCTTTTTCGTCCCTTTTTTTGGGAAATCAACACGCCTATATTTCGTACAACAATTTTGTGGAAACAGAGTGAACTTAGCTACAATTGGCGCACTTACCACCCATTCTCACCCTCTTCAATTAACGAAACAACGTCCCTCGCCAATCAGCAACCCGAGCAACCCAAGAACATCTTCGACTGGGCAGTTGTACAGCGGCACAATGGAGTGATGAGAATATCGTCTGCCGTTTGCGTGTTAGATTAAATTCTCCATCGCTTTTATAGTACAGAGTCGTAAACTATACGAGCATACAGTAAAATGATAGGTAATTTAGTTTTTGGAGGCGGGTATATGAAATATTATGTTGTGGATGCATTTGCAGAGAAATTATTCGAAGGTAATCCTGCGGGAGTATGTATTATGAAGGGCTGGCTTCCGGATGAGACAATGCAGCAAATTGCTGCTGAGAATAATCTCTCGGAAACAGCTTTTGCCGTCAAGGAGGGGGACCATTACCGGTTACGCTGGTTTACTCCGGCTGATGAGATTGAACTCTGTGGCCATGCTACTCTCGCAACATCTTATGTCCTGGCTAACTTTTACGAAACTAATGTAGACAGCTTTAAAATTCAGACCATGAGCGGGGAACTGGTTGTTCTAAGAAAAGGGGAGTATTACGAGCTGGATTTCCCCAGCAGGATGCCGGAGCCTTGGACATTAACCAGTCAAATGGTTGAAGCTCTCGGCATTCAGCCGGTAGAGACTTATTTAGGCAGAGATTTAATGTTCGTGCTGGAAAAAGAAGAAGATGTGCTTAACGCTGCTCCTGATTTCTCTAAACTGCGGCAGCTTCCCGATGGACTCGGGGTCTCGATCACGGCCAGAAGCGAAACCTATGATTTTGCTTCCCGCAGCTTTTTTCCTAAGCTGAATGTGAATGAGGACCCTGTATGCGGCTCTGCTCACTGTAATTTCATTCCCTATTGGGCAGCGCGGCTTGGTAAGAACGAATTAGTAGCCCGGCAGCTCTCCAAACGCGGAGGAACATTATATTGTATAAATGACGGGGATCGTGTAAAAATAAGCGGCTCTGCAGTTTTATATGCTGTTGCTGAGCTTCAGATCGGTTAAGAAAAAACAGTTTTTCACAGTTAAGCCCCACTGCGGGCTTCTGCGGCGGGGCTGGTGATGAAACTTAAAGAGAGCATTACGGAAAGCGTAGCCTTTCAACTGCTATCCCGCACTGCTACCAGACTGCTTGAGGATCTTGGTCAATGCGCCGAGAATCTTATACTTTTCATCATTTATTCCCTGATACTTCTTAACCGATTTAGAGAGAAATTCCAAGCCGCTGTCATATTCCCCTTTAACCAGAAAATAATTGGCCAATTCCAGCAACAGATTCGCCTGCCGGTCCAACACTAATTTCCGGGAGTATCTCCCCTGGACCAGATCATTAACACTCTCTTCGATTTCCTGCTTAAACTGCTGCAAGGTATCGTCAACATTAAGGTTATATTTATTGGCGGCCTTCAGAATATATAATAATCCGGTTAGTCTTTCCTCCCGTTGCGAGTCGATATAGGCAGCATATTGCCCAATTACCGTAGAGTCCCCGCTCAGCAGCCTGGTTAAACAAACATTAGCTTTGGACCACTCCATAAACAGGTTCTTCCAATGCTCTACCTCATCTCCCTGCTCCTTTACCCAACCTAGATCTGCATATGCATGGGTATAGGCCAAGGCCTGCTCATAATCACCAAGCTCATCACACACATTAGCACGAAGCAGGTTACTGTACGCTATATAGAAAAACAAGGGTCTCCCGGGATGTTTGATGCGCTCGGAGGTTCTCCGTTGGAGGCGGTCCTTCATATCATATTGAATTCTGGCCTTTTGGCCCATTTTGGCGGCAAATTCATCGACCTTGTCCCAGCGCTGCAAGGAACGGTATGTATTGGCAAGCTCTTTGAGTGCATCCAGCTGGTCCACTTCATCCAACCGCTCAACGAAGGGCTCGAACCGGTTAGCTATCCGCAGGTTCTTGTCTTGATCATCACTGATTGAAATCATAAATAACCTATACTGGCATAGCGCCAGCCGTTCGGAATGCTGGAAGCGTTCGCCTTCGGCAACAATCTCATAGATTGCGGCGGCTGCCTCCATTTTCCCGGCAGTGAACAGTTCCTCCGCCGTATCAAACAACAGGGGAGCGTACATCAGGTTGTCCATAATATGGCGGGCGATTCTCTGAATGCTGTCCAGCTTGTCCAGATCTGCACAGCGGAGCAGCAGCGGGCCAATTCTGCGCCAGTCTGAAGAACCTTCGATAATATAATTATCGATATACAAGTCATAGAAGAAGCCTTCCTCCCGCCCCATCGCCCGGGTGATCCGGTCAAGCTGCTGCATCGCAATGGGCCGGTGCCCATGAACGATATTACTGAGTGTCCCGGAATGAAGCTGGGAATGCCTGGCGAATTGGGTTATCGTCAAAGCTTCTCTTTTCAAGTAATCTTCCAGTTCTGATAATATCGTGTTCATTGCCCTCAATTCATAACCACCTTTCTAACCATATTTGTGATAACTGATAATACCTTATTCGTTATACAAAATATACCAGTTAGAATTAGGGTGGACAAGCTTGTATATGTACTTTTACCAATTATTCCTCACTAGCCCGCGCCTCCGCCTCCGTATATTCCTGGATGATCATACTGCCGCCGCTGGTCTGCCACTTCTCGACCTCTCCGGCGAATCCGTCCGCATCGATATTGCCCAGAATATAATTGTAGGTAGCATCTACTATAATGGCCGACAGCTCGGCGTTCTTCTCATCATAGGTAGCGGAGGTTAAACGTACTGCCGGGTCATCGACCAGGAACTGCTCATTATCCTGGCTCAGCTGGTCGGCAAGGGCCGTCAGCTGCTCCTTCTGCGCGACCTCCATAATGTTCTTGTTGCCGATATCGGCAATCATCAGGGAATAGAGCGGATTCACCTCAAATACACGCAGCTGGGAGGTTTCCTCTGGAAGGATCACCTTCCCCTCCCCATCGAGCTGATAATGCCGGCCCTCGAAGCCGTACACCATCAGGTTGGCTACATCCTTATCCATCGTGCGGTCAAAGAACCCCAGCACCTGCTTCAGTTCCTGCTCTGTGGCAATGGCTTTTTTGGAGAAAAGATACAGGCCGTTGTACTTGGGAATCGACCATACCTTGTACCCGTCCGGCCCCTTAATCCGGTTAATCAGGGTAAGCTCCGCCTGGGGATTAATTGCCTTGGCCTCAATCGACAGCCGCTGCACGTCTGTCATGCTCCCGATGAATATCCCTGCCGTCCCGCGGATGAACTTATCCCGCTGTACATCCTTGCTCGTCAGGGCGAAATCCTGGTTGATAATCCCCTCGTTATATAATTTGCGCATGAAATTCATCGTGTCCATGTATTCAGAGGTGGCGAATTCCGGAATAAACCGGTTGTTCTCAATCTTCCAGTTATTCGGCGTGCCGAAATAGGAGCTTAACGTCTTAAATACCCCGTACACCAGGTCATTGCGGTCTACCAGTCCGAGGGTATCGGCTTTGCCGTTCCCGTCCGGATCATTATAGGTGAACTGCTTCATCACCTCGTACAGCTCATCCAGCGTCCCCGGCGGACTCAGGTGCAGATGCTCCAGCCAGTCCTTACGGATTATAATCCCCTGCCTGGAAGCAGGTCTTTCCGTATAGAGGCCATAAATCCCCCCGTCCACCGTGGTCTGCTTAAGGATAGAAGCATCCAGCTGGCGCAGATTCGGGAACTCCTCCAAGTACGGTCCAATCTCCCAAAAAGCGTCGGAACGGATCATATTCTTGACCGGATTATAATCGGTGAATTTCACAAATGTAACTTTGCCGAGGGCACCGGTGGTCAGCGCCGTATTCATTTTGTCCGTGTACACGCCCTCCGGCACCCAGGTAATATTCAGCTGAGTCCCGGTCAGTCTCTCAATCTCGGCGATAAGATCCTTGGAAGGGGTCTGCGGGAAATGCAGCGGCGCAAGAATTGAGATGGACGGCTTCTCTCCGGCAGTATCTGAAGGGGAAGATTGCCCCTCACTGCAAGCACTTAATAAACCGAACGAGAGTAGTAGAATAGAGCAGCATATAAGAGTCACCTGCCTGCCTGCCAATCCTTTGAACATTTCATAACCTCCTAAAATCGAAATATTTATATACAATAAGGCCCTATTTATTGAATAATTTAGCATGTGTAGTGATTATTAGAGAAAATGATTATTGCGGCACCAGATGATTATTGTTATTATCCTTCGTGATGCATACACTTAAAGCAGTGATTACGACTACTCATACAAAGGTGCTGAATCTGGTGAAATCCTTAAGCTTTCTAAGTAAATTAACGATGTTCGCGTTTGCAATCAGCATCCTGCCGGTGCTGTTCATTGGTTCTTTCTCTTATTTCACATCCTCCAAGGAAATTCAAAAAAATGTTAACGAAAGCAAAATGGAACTTATTTTACAAATTACCTCAAATGTAGAACATAAGCTTACCACTGTCAACCAGACCTTGAATCAGGTAGTGAACTCTTCTGTGCTGAAAAAAGCGCTCAATAATCCGCTAAATGTAACCGATTTCATTTTATATAATGACATAAGAAACGAAATCCGCAACATGCAATCTTTCGATACGAAGCTGGAGGATGTCATTCTATTAAATCAGCGGCAGAACTGGATGATCAAGAATTCCGGGCTCTACCGCCTGAATGAATACCAGAATTACGAGCAGCTCACGAACCTGATGAATATTCAAGGCACATCGTCCTGGGTGCTGAATCCCTCCTCCCTGTTCTACAGCGAAGAGAGTATTAACGTTACCGGGTGCAATTACAGCATCAGCCTGATTAAGAAGCTCCCGACCACCAAGCTCCAGAAATACGGGCTCGCTATGGCCAATATTCCCGCCTGCAGTCTCCAGGACTTCATCAACTCCGATGTGCAGCCGCTGGACAGCATTATTATGCTGGACGAATCCGGACGGATTCTGCTCCATCCTGACCGTACCCTGATCGGCCAGCCCGCCGAAGCAGGGGGATTCACAGGCTTCCAGCGGATTGCCGCAGCAGACGAGCCCTCAGGGCAATTCAAAACCGAAATTAATAAAGAAGATTATTCCATAACCTATATGCGCTCCCAGCTCAACGGCTGGATCTACCTGTCGGTAACTTCCATTGAGAGTCTGACCCGCGAATCCGGCAAAATCGGCACCTATACGGTATTTGTCTGTACGTTCATGCTGCTGCTGTCTGTGCTGCTGGCGTGGCTGGGCTCCCGGCGTATGTACACTCCGATCGAACGTCTGCTTAATCAGATGGGGCAACGCCGCCCAAGCCTGCGGGCAAGGCATACGGATGAATTCCAGCTCATCGGCGAGCAGGTGCATTCCCTGTTCCAATCCAAATCCCAGCTGGAGAAAGAGGTCAGCCAGCACATCGGGCAGGTGCGGACCTTCTTCCTGATTCAGGCCTTTCAGGGCAATCTGAGGAAACGTGAGCTGCTGGAGGAACTGGAGCAATACGGGTACCGCAAGCAGGTGGAGGAATGGAAAACGATGGCTGTCATTACGCTGAGCATCGACTTCTCCGAGGAGAACAGCTATGAGAAAAAGGATCTCAATCTGCTGTTATTTGCGGCGCATAATATGATTGAGGAATTGGTATCGGCGGATAACAGGCTGACCCCTGTGATGATGGGGCATGCCCTGGCGACCGTAATTGGCAGCAGTGACGGCAATACGGAATCTTTTCACCGTACGCTCTATGCCTTGACGGAGAAGCTGCAGCAGGAGATTAATAATTACCTGAAGCTGCAGGTCAGCATCGGGCTTAGTCTGCCGTTCCACTCTTTTGATAAAATGTCCATTGCCTACAGGGAAGGCCTGGAAGCCTTGAAGCACCGGATCACGCTCGGCAAAGGCATCATCATCCAGTACGAGAACATTAACTCCGGCAAGCATTATCTCAATCTGAACTACCCTACCCATACCGAAAATGACCTGATGGATGCCATCAAGCTGGCTGACAGCGACAAAGCGAAGGAACTGCTGCATAAGCTGTTCAAGTGTATTTTTGCGCTGGGGCTCTCACCGCAGGAATACCAGATTCCGCTGACACGGCTGCTGAACAATACGCTCATTATGATGCAGGAATCGGGGATTACGCTGAATCAGATCTATCATGCCAACGGTTCATTGTTCGAAGAGCTGACCGATCTGCATATTGTTGCGGAGATTGAAGACTGGTTCTGGACCATCGTCATCCAGCCGGTCATCGTCATCTTCCACAGCAGGCAGAATGCCCAGTATCATAACATCTCCGAGAAGCTGATCGACATCGTCCAGCATGAGTATGACAAGGATCTGACGCTGGAGGAATGTGCTTCCCGGCTGCATTATAACGCCAACTATATCAGCAGTGTGTTCCGTAAGGAGACCCAGTATTACTTCAGTGACTACCTTACAATGTACCGCTTCAAAATGGCCAAGAAATGGCTGGAGGAAACCGATATGCCGGTGAAGGATATCGCCTCACGCCTCAGATACAACAACTCGCAGAACTTCATCCGCTCGTTCCGCAAGCAGGAGGGGATGACCCCCGGCCAGTACCGCGACAACTTCAGCTCGAAGCCTAAGGCTGTGCCCGATGATTATTAAGCGCAGGGTCCTCAGGTGCGGATTTGAGCTTGCGTGATTTTCTTGAGCGGATAAATAACGTTATAAGTACGGCCATAATCAGCAGAAGACCGCCGCCAGCGATGGCAATATTCCGGATATCCGGCACGTATACAGCCAGACGCAGCGGCTCGGAATCCGCAAGTGAAATATGCCAGGTTAAGGTATTGCCGTCTTGTTCCACCGCATTATTAGGCCCGTACAGATCATAAGGAATCGTTAATTTGAAATCAACGGAGAAGGTCCCCATCAGCAGCCGCACAAGGGATTTAGGTACGCTTAAGCTGCCGATGCCATCAATAATTTCATCCGAATAGGCGTTCAGCTTAGGCTGAGCCAGCACATCGTACCGGGTATACAGCCATCTGTCCGTCTGCCCGACCTCCGCATCCACAATATCAAGGCTGCTGCCGCTGGACTGCAGCTCCTCGATCGAGGCATAGGATTTCCGAAACTGATATTCTGTAGATTTTCCGCTTGCCGTTTTGTTCAGCTCAATCCCTGCGGCCGCAAGCCGCGTGGTCAGGAGCTCCTCTATTTTACCGCTGACCAGCTTCTCCGCCCGGGAATCCAGCAGCAGGCTGAAGGCCAGATCGAGAGAACCGTTCTTCTTCACCGTCATATGGGCCGTTCCCTGCGCGCAGCCCGTGAGCAGCAGCACAAGCATCATCATCATTAGCACTGTCTTAACTTTGAATCCGTTCAAGCCTCGTACTTTCAACAACTGTCCCTCCATCCGCTGCCTGTTGCTATTGCTTAACCGAACCTGCCAGAGGCGAATCTCCTATCATCCGGAAGGTCACAGTTTAGCTTACCATATGCTCCTGTTGGGAGAAAAGCAAGATTAGCCTCAGCTTATAAAACCCCCAGCCATCGGTTATCGTGGCTGGGGGCTTTTTGCGTGCATCACGCAGTTATTTTTTCAAATGATAAGGCACAGTAGTAATAATTACATTTCTGCGGTACAGCAGATGCGCGCGGATCAGGAGGCTGGATTGGTTATGCAGGATATTATGCCAGCCTTTCTTCGGAATGAATTGCGGAACGATTACAGTAACCTGATAATTCGATTCGCTTGCTTTGCGCTGGACGGTATCGATGAACTTCGTCAGCGGATGAATGATGCTGCGGTATGGCGAATACAGCGTTACCAGCCGCACCTCGGGATGGAATTTCTTCCACTTCTCTTCAAATATGGCGTCATCCTCCCGCTCAAACGGAATGTGGACCGCAATAATCTGTTCGGCACCCAGCGACTTGGCATACCGCAGGGAGTTCTCCACTACATGCGTAATTCCGGCCACCGGCAGAATAATGATATTCCCTTCGATCGCCAGCGGCGGTTCGCCGCAGGTGGTGATCCGCAGCTGATCAGCCACCGATTCATAATGCTTGTGGATGCGGTAGAAGAACAGGATAATCAGCGGCAGGAAGACCAGCACCGGCCAGATTTGCGGGAATTTGGTCAGGAAGAACATAATGGTCACGATGAAGCTGATGAGCGCTCCGATCGTATTGATGATCAGCTTGGGCAGCCAGCCCTCCGGCTTATGCCGAATCCATTTGACCATCATCCCGGTCTGCGAGAGCGTGAACGGAATAAATACCCCTACCGCATATAGCGGAATGAGGTGCTCAGTCCGTCCCTCAAAGGCAATGATCAGAATGATCGACAGGATACCGAGGCTGAGAATCCCGTTAGAATAACCCAGCCGGTCGCCGCGGACCGTGAACATCCGGGGAATGAATTTATCCTTGGCCAGATTCACCGCCAGCAGCGGAAACGCGGAATATCCGGTATTGGCGGCCAGAACCAGAATCAGTGCCGTGGTCCCCTGAACGAAGAAATACATGAAGTTCCGGCCGAAGACCTGCTCGGCAATATCGGAAACCACCGTGACCTCTTCACGCGGGGCAATCCCGTAATAATAAGCCAGGAAGACAATCCCTGAGAATAACAGCGCCAGCAATATCCCCATCGCAGCAAGTGTCTTGGCTGCATTGTTTGGTGCCGGAGCCCTGAAGTTCGGTATGGCGTTCGATATGGCCTCTACCCCTGTCAGCGCCGAGCTCCCGGAAGAAAACGCCCGGAGCAGCAGGAACAAGCTCACTCCAGCCACCGGTGTACCCAGTGAGGTATGCAGTTCGGCAGGCACATTGCCGTTCACAATGTTGAACAAGCCAAGACCGATCATGATAAACATGGCAAGGACGAACAGATAGACCGGATAGGCCAGGAAGGACGCCGATTCGGTGACCCCCCGCAAATTCAGTGTCGTAATCAGAAGGACGAAGATGATGGCAATAATCACATTATAAGGATGAAGACTAGGGAAAGCTGAAGTGATGGCATCTGTTCCGGCGGATACACTTACCGCCACGGTCAATATATAGTCCACAAGCAGTGAGCCGCCGGCCACGAGACCCGGATACTTGCCCAGGTTCTCTTTGGATACCACATAGGCGCCGCCACCTTGGGGATAAGCAAAAATAATCTGCCTGTAGGAAAGTATCAGCGCCAGCAGCAGCACGAGTACCCCTACAGCGATAGGAATGGAATACCAGAAGGCTGCTGCACTAATCGTAATCAGCACCAGCAGAATCTGCTCTGGACCGTAAGCAACCGAAGACAAGGCATCCGAGGATAGAATGGCAAGAGCTTTGGTTTTGTTTAATTTCTGTTCGCCCAGTTGATCCGACTTCAGCGGCCGTCCAATCAGGAATCTTTTTACCGAAGACATCATCTCAGCTCACTCACTTTTTTTAAAGTTATATTACCCTTGGCGCTCAATTATAATCTGGCCTATAACTGGATGGAGACATTTGCTGCGCCGCCTGGTTAATACCTTAATCCTTTTATAACATTCTGTATAGGTGCAGATACCATAGACATTTCCGGTTTTTAAGAATACAATCTGCATATTTCCTCTATTAACTGCACATACTTCCGAAACCACGCTTACCCCTGCTGCCAAAACCACGGCAAAAAGACGAAGCAGGCATTCCGCTTCGCCCATTGTTGCTCCTATCCGCTTTTATTTCAGCAATCAGCCGTTTACAGCTTTATAAGCGGCTTCATATTCGGAGATGATGGCATCGCCGCCGGATTTACGCCATTTTTCAACCTCCTGCTTAAATCCGCCGAGATCAATTTTTTCAAGAATGAACTTATACGTTGCATCTGTAATGATCTTCTGCAGCTCAGATCCCTCCGAGGAGAAGGTAGGGGATTCAAGGGAATACATCGGATTAAGCACTGCATACTTTTCGTTCTCAAGAATCAGACGGGCCGCTTCTGTCCGGAGCGGATCGGCATCATGAATGGCATAACCAGGCTCCTTAGGACGTGAAGAAGAGAACGGCTGCACTTCCTGCTGCCACAGCTCTGTATTCGTTATAGTCACTGCTTTGTCTGCATCAATCGTGTAATGCACACCTTCGATTCCGTAAGTCATCAGCGCAAATACTTCCTCCGACATGATATCATTAACAAATTGCAGGATTTGCTTGAGCTCCGCTTCATCCTTGACTTCCGATTTAGGGAAGGAGAGCAGGCCGCCGACGCCGTTGCTTGAGCTCCAGATGGCCCGGTCAGCCTCATTGCCGGTGGAAGTAATATTGTTCACCATCACAAGCTCCATTTGATCCTGGATGCCTTTGGCCAGATTAAGCAGGTTCTTGCTGTCAAAGAGCGCACCGACATAAATTCCCGCCTTCCCCTGGGCGAAGCCCTGCTGCTGGTCCGTCTTGGCCGTTACTGCAAAATCCTGATTGATGTAACCGCCCTTGTACAGCTCCTTCATGTATTCCATCGCCTTAACATAGCCCTCAGACTCGAACTCCGGCGTAACTTTACCGCTATCATCCACATCCCAGCTGCTCGGAGTCCCGAAATAGGAGCCCAGCGTTTTGAATGCGCCGAATACCAGATCGCTCCGGTCAATGAAGCCCGTTGTATCTTTCGAACCATTCCCATCCGGGTCTTCTTCTGTAAACGCTTTCGCTACCTGCATTAATTCATCTGTTGTTTGGGGTACCTGGAGTCCGAGCTTATCCAGCCAATCCTTGCGGAGAATAACGCCGTTTCTGGCAATATCCTTCACCATCGGGATACCGTACAGCTTACCCTCTATTGAAGCTGAGGTCCGCATATCCTGCGAGATCGCTGCGAGATTAGGGAATTCATCCAGGTAAGGACCGACATCCCAGAATACACCGGCCTTCAAGGCATTGCGCACCGAGGAATTCTCCAAAAGCGTAAGTGTGACGATATCCGCAAGTGAATCGGAAGCAAGCGCCGTATTGATCCGTTCCTCTTTGGAGGCGTCCGGGACCCAGGAGAAATCAAGCTCGGTATTCGTTATCTCCTCGATTTTATTGAGCACGGTATCTGTCGGCGGCGTGGTGGAATGGAGAATGTTCATCCAGCTGATTTTTGTCTTTGCTGCGGGTGCCGCCTTCCCGGCTTCATTCCCGGCTGTATTTGCAGCCTGCCCCGAATTTGCCGGCTCCTTGTTGCCGCATGCACTCAGTACCAGAGCCCCGCTAACAGCAAGCACTGCTAATTTGCTAACTTTTTTGTTCATACCTTTTCCCCTTTTCGGATTGTTGGACTAGCCTGTATCTTCCTCTACCCCGCTAACGGGGAGCAAGAATTCATCGTTTGCATTACAGTGAGGTACACCTAATCAGTAAACTCCGTCTTCGCCCATCTTTTTGGCCAGCTTGTTCGACAGCATGACGAGAATCAGACCAACAACCCCTTTGAACAGGCCAACGGTTGTACTGAAGCTGAGTTGACCGTTCTTCAGACCGGCGGTGTAAATATAGGTATCGAAGATTTCCCCCACTTCACGGTTCAGAGAGTTGATCAGCAGATACATATGCTCAAAGCCAAGATCCAGCGTATGCCCGATTTTGAGGATTAGCAGGGTGATGATTACCGGACGGATCGCCGGCAGCGTGACATGCCACGTTTTGCGCAGCCTTCCCGCCCCGTCCATTTCTGCTGCTTCGTATAATTGGGTGTCTACTACCGTAATCGCCGCCAGATAGATGATGGTCGACCAGCCCAGCTCTTTCCAGATAATCTGTCCGATATAGATGACGCGCAGCCACTCCGGGGAAGTAAGGAAGCTGATCTTCTGGCCGCCGAGTGCGGCAATGGCCTCGTTAAGCACCCCGCCGTCCACATTCATGAATACATAGGAGATGGATACGATAATTACCCATGACAGGAAATGCGGAATATAAATGATCGTCTGCACCACATTCTTGAACATCTTGCTGCGGACCTCATTCAGCATCAGCGAGAGTATAATCGGCAGGGGGAAAAAGATCACCAAATTCAGCGCAAACAGGATCAGTGTATTCCTGAGCAGCATAAGGAAGGTTGGCTCCGTGAACAGGCGGACAAAATGCTTGAATCCGACCCACGGGCTTCCTCCAATGCCAAGGTACGGCTGATAATCCTGAAAGGAGATCACCAGTCCGCCCATCGGCAGGTACTTAAAGATTACAAAATACACAAACCCCGGCAGGATCATCAGATATAACAGCTTGTTTCTTTTTAGACTCAGCAGACTGTGTCCGCTCCGCTTCTTCCTTGCCATTGACGGGTTTGATTCCATCACGGCGATATTTGCTTCCTTCACCAGCTCGGCCTCCTTGAACGCGTTTCTTTACGCCTCAAGCTTAAGATTGTTAGCGGATTACGTATATAATCATTACCTACTCTGACCGGTTAAACCGCGCCGCTGCAAGCTTTGCCGGAGCATCACCCCTTGCAGGGATACCCATCATGGATAAAGATTATAGCCTGCTGCTCCCCCTATTCTGACCTCCGGCAAAGCCGTAGCTAATGATTATATACGGAATGAATCCGCCTTGTTACAGTGTCATTGAAACGATTACAAGGAGGATAACCGCATGGCGCAATCTACATCATCATTCAAAAAAGAAACGGTGGGCGGCCGACTGTTCACCATCGTCAATACCACCCTGCTGGCACTCATTGCCCTGATCTGCCTTTTTCCCTTTATTAATGTTTTTGCCAGCTCCTTTGCTTCGACCCAGGAGGTTGTGGAGAAGAAGTTCGTCTTGTTCCCTGCCACCTTCTCATTGGATGCTTACCGTTTCATCCTGTCTACCCCTACTATTTTTAGAGGCCTCGGCGTGTCTATCGGGGTCACGGCCGCCGGAACTGTATTCAGTATGATTCTTACCACACTGATGGCTTATGGCTTATCCCGCAAATATCTGGCAGGCAGAGATTTCATTAACTTCGTAGTGGTCTTCTCCATGCTGTTCAGCGGAGGAATGATTCCAACCTTTCTGGTGGTCAAAATGTTCGGGCTGATCGACACCTACGGGTCCATGATTATCCCGTCAGCGGTCAACGCCTTCAATCTGATCATTATGCGCAACTTCTTCCAGGCGCTGCCGGAAGGACTGGAGGAATCGGCCAAGATCGACGGCTCCAATGATTTTGGTGTACTCTTTAAAATCATGCTGCCGCTGGCGCTGCCTTCCATTGCTACCCTGTCCTTATTCTACGGCGTGGCCTATTGGAACACGTATATGACTGCTGTCCTGTACATCAATGATTCGGTCAAGTGGCCGATTCAGGTGCTGCTGCGCCAGATTGTTATCGTGTCCAGCGGGATGCAGGGGGACAACACCTCAGTAGATATTGTGCCGCCGGCCCAGACGATTAAAATGGCCGTGATCGTAGTCGCTACTGTGCCTATGCTGGCAGCCTACCCGTTTGTGCAAAAGCACTTCACCAAAGGTGCCATGCTGGGAGCGGTCAAAGGCTGACCAGCCCGGGCTCAAGTTATGGCCAGAGTATATAGAGGCTTACCTTGCCGGATAAACGAAACAGCCAGCCCTCTTCACCGGGGGCTGGCTGTTTGCTGTCCGTAGGCCTTGTTATTTCTCCTGCTTCATCGCCCGGTAAGCACCCGGGGTGACATGCTCCTTCTTGCGGAAGGAGCGGATGAAGTTCTGCGGATTATGATACTGGAGACGTTCGCCGATCTCTTTGACCGTCATATCGCTTTCTGCCAGCCATTTCTTGGCCGTCTCCAGCCGGTAGCTCATCAGATATTCGCTGAAGGTCATCCCGAACTCCTTCTTGAAGATACTGCTCAAGTAGTTCGGGCTGTAATGCAGGCGCTCGCCGATCAGCTCAAGTGACAGCTCCTGATCATATTCCGTCCGTACGATACCCGCAATCTGGTCAGACAGGCCGCGGAACTGGCGGGTGGTCTTCTCCTTCATGCAGGTTACCATCGGGTGAATAACCTCTTTCACCAGGATGCGTTCAATCTCTTCCGGATTGCGGATATCCAGCAGCCGGTGGTACAGGGCGTAATTATCCTGGGTCAGCAGCACCTCTACACCGATCAGCTGTTCCAGCTGAATCAGGTTGTTCACGAAGCGGATCAGGGTAACCTCGAAGTTGAGCGGGTTCTTGCTGTGCTTCATCATCTCCCCGAGCAGCGGATAGAGTGAACGGGATACACGTTCTTCATCACCAAGGCGGATCGCATCGAATAGCTGCGATTCCAGCTCCGAAGGGTAATGCAGCAGCACCGGGCCTGAAATCACCTGCGAGATATCCTCATAAAAGATAATCGATTCCTTCCCCAGATTCAGCCGGTGATGCAGCGCCTGCTTGCTCATCTCGCAGGCTTCCCTGCTGCCGGTCAGGTCGGTGTAGAACCGGCTGATGCCGACGCTGACCGAGAGCTTGAGCAGGTCCCTCACGGTCTTGATGATCCGCTTGGCATCCTCCAGGACCTGCTTGCGGTTCTCCTGCTCGCTTGCCCCCTCAAAGACCAGGATCGTTGCCTGCGTCTTGTCATTGAGCAGAATCGGAATCATTCTCCGCGAAGCCGGAACCAGCTCTTCCACCAGCTTGTTCACGGCAACAAGCAGCAGATTCTTATCGTTGGCCTGACGTTCCCCGTAATTATCGAGCTGGATCAGCATCGTGGCGAAATGCGTATGCTCCGTAAGCGAATACCCGAAGCGGGCCATATTATGCTCCAGCTCTTCCGCCGACATGCTGCCCCGGAACAGGTTCAGGATACACTGGGTTTCCAGCTGCGGCATCTCCTGCTCCAGCAGCCCCTCCAGACTCTCTTTCTCCGACAGGATCGTATCAATCGACGTAATAATCCAGTCAATCTCATCCTTGGGGGCGGGCTGGCCCTCCCCGGCAAGCTTCCGCTGGATCTTCTGGATACGCCTGGTGAAATGAAGTGCCGTACTATAAGCTACAGCCACAATCAGCAGCGTAATCATCAGGATCATCATAATCAGGCCGAACCTTGTAGCCTTCAGCGCATCCGAGATCTCCTTCTGTTCCAGCAGCGTCACATAGATCCAATTGTTATAGGAAGACTTCGCATAGATGGCTTTAATCTTCTGATGATTAGCCCTCTCCAGCGGCACAATGCCCGCCGGTCCGCCGGTACCTGCAAGCTTCGTAACCCGGCTGAGCTGTTCTCCGGTCAACAGATTCTCTCCCGATGCCGGGTCCGGTTCATAGAGTGTATCCCCTTGCCGGTTCAGCAGAAATACAGGCGTGTTGTCTTCCGTCTGCAGAGTACGCCGGAGCGACTGAAGTGAAATATCGGATAAAGCAATCGCCTGCTTCGTCTGGGAGAAGACCGGCAGGGTGTTCACAAAACGGATGCCTTTATCTGTCTTAATCCAGAAGAGCGACTGCTTTTGATTATCGATATAACTCTCGTACAGGCTCTTCCGGTCTTCGCCGTTTAAATAGGTAAGCCGCCCATTGGAAATCTGCCAATTCTGCTCCAGGCTGATCAGTGAATACTCCACACCGTCCATCCCCAGGGAGGCAATATAATTCAGCTGTGTGTTGACATTGCGGTATGCCTGAAAGTCTGATTCAGTAATCGGATTCCGGATGACTTCGCTGAAGGAATTCGTAGTGCTGTACGTATTGAAGGCATATTCAATGGTTTCAATTTTTTGCTCAAGCGTATTCTTAATCTGGTTAATCAGGCTCTTCTTGCCGTCTGCGACCCGCTCGATAACAGAATGGTTGGTTGTCATGTAAATATAACTGCCGAAGCTGATGACCAGGCCGATGCCAAGCACCAGAATAGGAATGAAAATCTTATAAAACATCCTGCCCTTTTTCATAGATAGGCTCCTTCAAATATGTAATCATTTTCAATTATAGCGCTTTCATATCTTGAATTCCAAGAAATTTTAACGTGTGCATTTTCTCTGCTGCAACTAGCCGAATGTACACCTCTCAAGGCTGGATTCATTCGCAGGCAACACAAACAGGCCCGCCGGAAGCCTCCGGGAACCTTGGATTAACGCCATTCTAACCGTGACAAACCGTGAATCTGCCTAGACGCCCCGTAGTACCCGTAGTAGCAGTAATCTCAGAGCCAATCCTCTGTAAGCAGCTTCCGCAATACCTCCACCTGATCCTTGCCGATCCGGGCCGCGATCTCAGACTCAATATCCTGCTTGATCTCCAGCATACTCCTGCACACCTCAGCCCCCCGCGGAGTAAGCACGATATGCTTGTCCCGGCTGTTCCCCTCTACAATGGCCGTGTCCACATACCCTCCAGCCAGCAGATTGTTGATCGTTTTCTGCGTCCCCTGGCGGGAAATGCTGATCAGCCTGCTAATCTCCGAAATGGACAGCATGACATGCAGCTCGAGCATTGCAAGAATATGTGTTTCGGTCTTATTGAGCTTCTCCCCGCTCGCCATATTCACCCTGTCCCGCAGAACCTTGTGCTTCTCGCTGATTAAATCGACCAGGTTCAAACCAAGGATATACTCTTTCATCATTAAGGCCTCCAATCTATACATGCAATTTAGCGTAAAATCTAATTTTATGAGCTGAGCTTAAGTTGCTAACTAAAATCCTGCACAAAATACAACATTCTCCTCACAATATCGGGCTTATTCGAAAATTGTTGTATAAAAGGCAGCATTCCTCCCTTATTCAAGCGCCTAGACGGAGTAATTCTTGTATTTCATACAACAATCCTTACGAATCTGCCATTATCCATAGGTCCAAGTTGCACTACGTACAACATTTAGGCCTGTCTTCACAGGTGAACTTAAGTCCGCTCGCTTAGCCAGCCGCAGAACCATCCGGGTAACCCTTGCTGCCAATCCGTCTGTCCGCTTGTCCACACACCCGCCTGCCCCCTTATCCGCCTGCCCACCCGTCCGCTTGTCCACTCACCTGTCTCTCCACCCACCCGCCCGTAATATCCAATGCTTGTTCCGCCCTCCATTAACCAGCTGCTTGTGTTAGATCTAGTCTTAAGGTGCATTGGATCTAGATTGATAATTGTCAACTAGGTTGACAATAACTCCGCCCCCTGCTACTATAAGTGAGGTTTGAAAAACTTATATTTAAGGGAGTTTGAGAAATGGGCAGCAATAAAAAGGAAGCTTTAATTTTCACCAGCCTCATGTGCTTTTTCATGGTCGTTTTCATGTCTTTTTATAATGTAATCATCTCTAACGGATTCAATAACAGGCTGTTCGCCGATGTGGCGATTGGTCTGCTGCCGGCACTTGCCGTTGCCTTGTTCTGCGATATTGTTGTGGTCAGTAAAATCGCCAAAGGCCTGGCCTTCAAAATCGTAAAGCCTTCCGCCCCGATGATCAAGAAAGTACTGACGATCTCATGCTTCATGGTCTGCGGAATGGTTATCCTCATGTCTCTATATGGCACACTAGCACACTTCGGATTCGGGGACAACTTCTTACGTCATTACTTCTCTATCCTGGGACTCAACTTCATCTGTGCCTTGCCGCTGCAGCTGATTGTTGTCGGTCCGCTGACCCGTTTCCTGTTCACCCGGATGTTTCCGGCTCCGGCTGCAGCGCATAGTGCCTGACGTTTGCTTGATTTAACCAGTCTGCGGGTAATAATGGATATCTTTCACAACTGGATTGAATCAGCCAATAGAAAGGATGTTGTGCCATGCTCAGCCGAAAGGATGGTATCTCTCTTCTCCTATTAGTCGTGGCTCTTGTACTGATTAACTGGTTTGGCCGTTCACTCGATGCCCGGTTCTGGACGTATTTCACTCTGTTCGCCAATTGTATTCTCGTTCAGGGCGTATTCATTACACTCACGAATGTGTTCAAGGCGAGACTGAACCGCAAAGCCTCCAAAGGACTCATTCTGTTGTCCCTCCTCACAGGTCTGATTTCATTTGTAGTTATCTTCTCTTCTGCTATGGATCTGGTGAACCAGATCTTCCTTGTCATCATCCAGATGCTGATCACTTATGCGGAGGCCCTATTGCTCCGGCGGGAATTCAGGGCAGATGAAGGCCGGAAAATCTAAGCATGTCTGCCGCTCTCCGGTGGCGCAAATAAAGGGTCTTCTACAAGCTATTTCCCAGCTTGTAGAACACCTTTATCTGGTTAATCCTATATATTATTTATCGGATGAATGACTGGTTGCCACGGAGCTGTACACTGCCGCCGGCAGAATAGAAGGCCAGGCCCGAGCAGGTTCCTCCGGGGAAGACCAGGCTGGTGATTGCGGAGAGGCCGTCATTGGCGAACACCTCGACCGAACACGCATCCAGCAGGATACGCAGGTTCTTCAGGCTGCCAATTCCCCCGGTGCTCTGTAGATCCGGGAATATTTCCGAGAAGCCAGTCTCGCCGGACTCATCTCTGCGGAGGGTTAGAGTGCCTTCGGCAGAAGAGTAGATGAGTTCTGTATGCTCGGTATCTGTATGATGCAGCGTCAGTACCCGCGGAATCGTCATCGCTCCGCACCAGCCCTGGCTTGGATTATGATTGGCATATGCCAGTTGCTCATCCAGCCGATGAGGATTCTCCGCCCGTCCGCAAGCTGGAATGTCGGAGAAGCTGACCCCCGCGTAGTTATCCTTGCCATAGTCCAGCCAGCGGATGTCGCTGTGCTCCGGCGTGAACACGGAGCCATCGAACTCACCGACGAAATATTGCGTCCGCAAGCCGTATCTCTGCCCGCTGTCATCACCGATACTGACCAGCAGCACCCACTTACTTTCCTCTGTCCCTTCAACCGGGAGCTGGAACAGGTCCGGGTATTCCCATACCGCATCATGAGAGCATGCGCCGTTGCCGAATTCGCTCTCCAGACGCCACTCCCGCAGATTCGGGGAGGAGTAGAACGTAATCGTCTGATCCGTCGCCAACACCATAATCCATTTCCCGTGAGCTTCAGACCAGAATACCTTCGGATCACGGAAATCCGCCTTGGAAGGATGGGTCAGCACCGGGTTGCCTGCATACTTGATCCAGGTCCGGCCATTGTCATGGCTGTAGGCCAGGCTCTGTCTCTGCACGGCAGGCGACGTTTCCGTCGGCTCCAGATGATCGGTGTAGACTGCAACGATACCCGGTTTCTCCGGGAACAGTCCGCTCGTATTGTTCCAGTCTACGGCTGCACTGCCGGAGGACGCGTAGCCGTGCTCGTCCGGATACAGCGCAATGTCCAGCTTCTCCCAGGATATCAGGTCTTTACTAACTGCATGTCCCCAGTGCATCGGCCCCCAGATAGAGGAATGCGGATGATACCTGAGCAGAACAAAGATGCCCCTTAGGCGCCCGAGATACGGGCAGCTATGGGGCATCTTTTTTGCTTTGACGCTAAGAACCCAATCATTACCTGCTGTTTTCATCACAGACACCTTGGCCTAGTCGTAATATGATAAGCAAAATATCATACGACTGAAGGAGCAGCTTGTGCATGAACACGAAACACGAATTCGATAATCTCATGGCATTTGCCAAGGATTTAATCAATGAGAATCTCGGCTTTTATTATGATATAAATTACGGCTACTTCCAGCCGGAGACCCACCCGATTGTAGACTTCATACGACTCATCGGCAGGCGGATTCAGAGCCAGCTGATGCTGATGCCCGCACTCTACGGTGAGATCGACCAGATGGAGCGGATTTTCTCGGACAACCTGTTCTTTGATGAGTGGGCAGAGGTTACCCTGGACGGAAAGAGCTTCCACTTCCTGATGAGACAGATTGACAACAGCAGCAGGATCATTCACCTGGCGCGCGATCTGGTCTTCCCCTCCCCCTGGATTCCCCGGAAACTGCGCGACAGTCTGATCCGCATAGGGGAAGGTACTCTGAACGGCAGCTGGAGACAGGATATCGGCCATGAAGTCACACTGTGGCTTCCAATGGGTATCTCCTTCGTGGAAGGCTCGGGACACCATTCGGTGACTGCGGGGATCATCAAGGGCGAAGGGGAACTCTACCCTACCTCGGTGTATGACATCAGCCCCATCTATGATCATGTATATACCGACGGCAAGTATTATTACAGAACGCATGATCATTCCGTAATCTCCGAGGTTCATTTCGCAGAGTGTGCCGCTATCTTTGAAATCGGCCGGATTATGGCGGCGCAGAAGATTATTTTCTGAGGCCTGCGCGGCACGTTACAAGGGCTGTGCTAAGCGCCATGGATTGGCTGCTTGGCACAGCCCTTTGTTTTTGTACGGGACGCCCCGCTTCCGGCGGATTTAGAGGGATTTATCCCTCTCGTTTGCCGATGATCAGCATCGACAGCACTTTTTTGCAGGGAAATTCTGTTCTTGCAAACACGTACCCCGCCATGGCCCCCATGAACACCGACATCCCTGCACTCACCACGGCAAAAACAACCGAGTTATAGAATATAACGAGAAATCCAGCGTCTGCCCGATAGGCTTCATTGCGGCTCACCCTTATTCATGATAGTCCATTCTTTTGGTCAGCTTGAAGTAACCCACGGAGACCACTACCAGCATAAGCGCGGTGACCACGGCCACTGTTGCGCCATATCCATAGTTGCTGCCGGCTTCGCCCCCGAAGAACTGGTGGAAGGTATACAGGAACGTCAGTTCCGTAGCATTATTCGGTACGCCGTTCGTGAGGACGAGGAAGGGACCCATGGATTTCAGCGTGCCGAAGCGTACTGGAGTCCGTGACTCCGCATTCTCTCGTTTCTATCTTTCCGGCGGTTCATCCGCGCGCTTTCAGGCACATAAAAAGCAGCCACCCCTGATCAGCGACTGCTGTGCTCCTATCTGAGTTTACTGTTTGTACCCGGGCAAGCCTTAGCTGCCCTAATCTTACTAAAGCAAGATCCACTTAGGGGAGCGGTCAGGCACTGTGGGTACTGGTTCCTTAGATCACTTAGATTACCTTGCTGCTTCAGCTATCCCCGTCCTTCACGAGCCGATGGCAATCTTGCTGCGGTATTTGTCTGCCCACTGCGCGAAGGTCGTCAGCGGGATGCCATACTGCTTCAATGCCCCGATGTCCACCAGGAACCCTACTTCGTTCCTGTAAGCTTGTGAATTGACCACACTGGGATGCATTCCCTGCGCTATGGCTTCGGCAGGACGGAGTGAGGAGGAAGTAACTTGTTGCCCTGTGGCCCTGCTCAGAGCTGCAGCAACCTCGCCCATCGTAAGAGATTCACCGGCCAGGGCAATATTCTTGCCGCTGAATGCAGCCGGATTCTCAAATGCGGCACATGCGAAGGCACCGATGTCATCGGCTGCAACCATATCAAGACGCGTGTCCGTCTTCAAGGCCGTGAAGAGCTTGCCTTGATTAAGCTGCGGAAACATAAACCGTGACGTGGGCTCCGCCAGATTCTCCATGACCCAGGTAGGCTGCAGGATCGTCCAGGAAGGAAATCCGGCATTGCGGACATACTCTTCGATCTCCCATTTATCCTGCCAATAGTGCACCAGCGAGTCCGGAACATGATGATACGGGGGCTGTTCGATACCGGCAACCGATGCATGGACGAATTGGCCTGCACCGGCGTTCAGCGCCGCTACTACCAAAGCTGACGCATAACGCTTCTCTGAATCATCTCCCGATCCGTCCAGCGGTGACATGGAGAAGACGCCGGTGACGCCGCGCAGCGCTTCAGTCAGCGAGGCCGGATCGCCCATATCGCCGCGCACCGCTTCGGCACCGGCTTCGACTAGCCGTTGTGCCGCTGGTGCGCCTGGGTGCCGGGTCAGAATTCGCACCCGGTGTCCATGCGCCAGCAGTACACGAGCCACCTTGCCTCCTTGAGTTCCTGTCGCACCGATTACCAGAATTAGCGAGCTTGAGCCTTCATTATTTATGGATCGTTCCATATAAGTCCCCTCCAGGATAGGAATAAGGTAAGGTGCATTAAAATGAACGTTCAGTTTGATTTGCCTAAAAAATATATTCATCCTTACTTGAAGAATCCGCGGCAATCCCAAGAGCTGCGGCTGCCGCTTCATTCAGAACTTATACAACAGCTTTATTAAGGCTGACTGCATTCCAGCAAAACTGAATGGCACTCTGGATAGCCTCATCTGTCAGCTTCTCTTGTCTGGCCAGATAGGCCTTCTCCAAATGGGCAATAGCACCGAAATGCATCAGAACCATGTGCCGCGGTTCAAACGCACTGAACAGCTTCTGCTCAGTGGCCTCCGTATAGAGCGCAGCCAGCCGTCCGCAGCTCTCCCGGTTGGCTTCCTGCCTAATTGCTTCGTCAATATAGGGCGAGAAGGAGTATTGCTCCAGAAACTGAAAGGGATAGGGATATTCCATATTGAAGCGGATGACATTCTCCCAGAACCGCCAAAAGCGCTCCCGAATAGATCCTTCCCTGTTAAAGTCCGTGTAAATAGCTTCATTATAGAATCTGACAATGGCTCTAAAAAGCTCATTTACAACCTCTTCCTTACTCTTAAAGTAATAGTAAATGCTTCCCGTCGACACACCCGATTCCTTGGAGATCAAGGCCATGGACGTGGCCTGTAGATCTTTCTCAATCAGCAGGCGAAGCGTAGTTTCCAGAACAGCGCGCTGAACCTTATGATAATCTCTGAACATGACGCTCCTTTCCCCGGTCACCTCTTATAACCGAACGTTCACTCGAAAATAATTTTAAGCCTGGGCACTCTTGTTGTCAAGAGAGCCCAGGCTTAAATGATCAGTATTTCATCCAACTGTGTCGCTAAGCTCAAGTCATTCGGCCGCGAATCCGCTCTCAGCAGACGGTTCACAGCCCCTTACGTCGTAGCCCTCTTCACCAGCTGAAACTCCAGCTGCTGGTGCTCCGCTTCCGTGCCTTTGAGTCTGCCAAGGATCAGCTGAAAGGCATTCTGTGCCTGTGCGGCAATCGGATTATAAATGGAGGTAATCCCCAGCGTATGAGCCAGCTCGGTATTATCGAATCCGACAACCGCCAGCTCTTCCGGAACCTTCACACCCATCCTCCGTGCCTCGTTCAGCACACCAGCCGCTACCAGATCATTGGCGCACAGAATGACATTCGGGCGTTCGCCCGGATTCAGCAGCAGCTCGCGGACCAGCTGTTCCCCCTGGCGGATAGAATAGATGCCGGTAGGCGACCAGTCCGGCTGAACAGGCAGGTTGTATTTGCGGACAATATCTTGATACGCCTGCATCCGCCCGGAGGTATTCATGCTGGTCGGCCTGCCAAAAGCATTGGCGATCCTCGTGTATCCCCGGGCGATCACATGCTCCAGCCCCAGCATATATCCGTCATACTGGTTCATGGCCACACTCTGAATTTCCGGACGCTCCATCCGCTGCCAGGACACAATCGGCCCGTATTTGCCATAGGAGCTGAGGAGCTCCAGATCGTTGACACAGGTGCTGATGACCAGCGCATCGACTCTTTTCCGCCGCATATCCTCGAAGGCCTGCAGCTCTTTGACCGGATCACCTCCGGAAGTATAAATGATCGTCTGGTAGCCGTACTGGCTGGCGGTCTCAACGAAGCTGTTCAGAAACGGCAGCATCACTTCGTTGATCCCTTCCGTAACCATACCGATCTGCTCCGTCTGCCCTTTGGACAAGGAAATAGCATTGCCGTTCGGCACGTAGTCCAGCTCTTCCATGATCTTCATGATGGTATCCCGCGTCCCTTGGCTCACATGGGGGGAATGATTCAGCACCCGCGAGACGGTGGCTTTGGAGAATCCCGACAGCTTGGCAATTTGATCAAGATTCGACATGAGGCTTCTCCTTATATAAATTGTTATCTCCAAAAAAAACACTTGACATGTAACGCGTTTCAACATTTAGCATTCCATTATAGGACATATTATTAGCTTACCATATCTGAATCCATAACTATAAAAAGGCGGGATATTGCATGAGTATTAAGTTTCCTGAAGGCTTCCTGTGGGGCGGCGCTGTAGCTGCCAACCAGCTTGAAGGCGCATATAACGAGGACGGCAAAGGCTGGTCGACCCAGGACGTCGCTCCGCAAGGGATCAAAGGTCCGATTACTGAAGTTCCGACTGAAGATAATATGAAGCTGGTCGGAATCGACTTTTACCACCGGTACAAAGAGGATGTGAAGCTTTTTGCCGAAATGGGCTTCAAAGTCTTCCGTACCTCTATTGCCTGGTCGCGGATTTTCCCGAACGGTGATGAGCTGGAGCCTAATGAGCAAGGCCTGCAGTTCTATGATGATCTGTTCGACGAGCTGCATAAATACGGTATCGAGCCGCTTGTTACCCTCTCCCACTACGAAACACCGCTGCATTTGTCCAAGCAGTATAACGGCTGGGTTAACCGCGATTTAGTCGGCTTCTACGAACGGTATGCCAGAACGGTATTTACCCGCTACAAGAACAAAGTGAAATATTGGCTGACCTTCAACGAGATCAACTCCATTCTACATGAACCGTTCATGAGCGGTGGTATTTACACGCCGAAGGAGCAGCTCAGCAAGCAGGACCTGTACCAGGCAATTCATCACGAGCTGGTAGCAAGTGCACTCGCCGTGAAGATTGGTCATGAGATCAACCCGCAGTCCCAGATCGGCTGTATGATCCTTAGTATGCCGACTTATCCGCTCACTCCGAACCCGGATGATGTAATCGCAGCGATGAAGTCGGAGCATATGAATTATTTCTTCGGGGATGTTCATGCGCGAGGCGTATATCCGGGCTATATGAAGCGTTACTTCAGAGAGAACGGCATTGAAATCCATATGGAGCCTGGCGATGCCGAGATTCTGAAGCACACGGTAGACTTCATCTCCTTCAGCTACTATGTGAGCATCTGTGAGACGGGAGACGAGAATAAGCGCAACCAGACCGAAGGCAACCTGTTCAGCGGTGCAGCCAATCCGTACCTGAAGGCTTCCGAATGGGGCTGGCAGATTGACCCGCAGGGTCTGCGTTATGTGCTGAACATGTTCCATGACCGTTACCAGAAGCCGTTGTTTATCGTCGAAAATGGTCTCGGTGCCAAGGACGAGCTGATCACCGGCGAAGACGGCATACCGACCGTCAATGACGACTACCGGATTGGGTATTTGAATGACCACCTGGTGCAGGTGGGCGAAGCAATCGAGGACGGCGTAGATGTTATGGGCTACACCTCGTGGGGCTGTATTGACCTGGTCAGCGCTTCAACCGCACAGCTCAGCAAACGTTACGGCTTCATTTATGTAGACCGCCACGACGACAATACCGGCACACTTGAGCGCTACCGCAAGAAATCCTTCCACTGGTATAAGGACGTTATTGCGTCCAATGGAGAGAGCTTGCAGCGTTAAGCTCTTCTTTCCCACAAAAGGCAGCCATTCCGGCTGTCTTTTTGGTTGGAATAGGCTAACCTTATGGTAATTTCCATACGATTAGCCTATTTTCATTGTAAGCATAATCACCTCCGGTTCATCGTTATCTGCTTCTATCAAGAACACCGAAGATGTGTTATCATCACGCATTTTAGCTGCGGGAAGCCAGCCGCGCTCTTGATTACCCGGAAGTTAGTGAGTAGGAATGAGATTCCGTTATTTGAGCAAAATCGGCGAAATTACAGGTCAATCGGACTCAGAATCCCTTATATGCCCCGTCACGCCCTCTTTCGGATTCAAATGAACAAGATAACGGAATCTCAGTCCGCTTCACTCTTTGGATAAACATTCGCCTAACACCACTCACCTTACTACAGTATATTCTCGCAGTAGAAACATCTGTTTCCAACACACATCCCCCTAATAAGTGGAAATTATATACTTGATTATATAATTTCAGTCGGTAAAATTGGATTAAGTGGATAAACGACACTTATTTTTCCTAGACTCGGCTCCTCATAGCTACTACCAGATGATTAAGTGCCTTTTACTCCTCCTCCCCGGCTCGAATATTTTGGAAGTAGCGGAACAGGCAGGCTTTGCCGATCTGAGCTACTTCAGTAAAGCTTTCAAAAAAAGCTACGGCCAAGCCCCGCAAAGCTACCGTAAGGCACATTCCACGAGCTCCGGGTAGAACTCAGGTTTGCACTTGCTTCCAACCCTGCCAATGGCAGCGGGACCATGCATGGCATCCCATTCACTGCACCGCATAGGCCGGCACAACACCGGCAGCTCCTCTTGCCGCTCCAGTATAGGACGAGCAGCCGGAGGCCGTCTCTTCCTGCCCTTTCCTTCCCTCTCCCCTCCGGAGCTAAACTGAAAGTATATATTTCAGAGGAACAAAGGTTATAACCAGAAGCGGAAGGACCGGAGGGGAAATTTGGAACTGTAGGAGCGATAGCGTCCGCCTTTGTTTCCCGATTTCAACTGCAAATTGCAGTCTAAATCAAGAAATCGGGAAACAACAGCGGCCGGAAGTCCAAATGTTCACCGCAGTGACGCCGCAGCTTCCCGTTAGCACCTTAGCTTCATCGCCTATAGACATTCAGATAGCTCCTTTACCATTTTGCAACTAATTTCCAGAAAGGTTGGGATATACTAGGCACAGATGAATCATAAGGAGAGTAACTGGATGAACAAATTCATACCCGGCCTGAGCGGCCTTCTATTCTTAAGTATAATCACCTCCGGCTGCGGCACCCTGAAGGCGCCAAGCGATCTGCTTCAGGCTCCGGCACAGGGCAATGCCGATGGCACCTTAACCGGGATCGTGAAATTATATCTTCCCGCCAATTCGCATTTAACAGTGCCCGTCCATTCCGAATCCGGCAGCGCCATTCAATTGCAGGATCTCGACAAGGACGGACAGGATGAGCTGCTGGCCTTCTATAAGACAGACCAGACCGATTATGAAATCAATACCCTCCTGCTCTCGCAAAAGGACGGGAAGTGGAGTAAACTCGCCACTCTGACCGGGGTAGGCAGTGAGCTGGATTACGTGGCGTTCACCGATGTTACCGCAGATGGAGCGGAGGATCTGCTGCTTGGATATAGCGGCGGGGAAGGACTAAGTAAAGAGTTATCTGTCCACAGTCTGAACAGCGGCAAATTATCCGAGATTCTCAAGCAGCCCTATGATCAGGTAGTGGTTGGGGATCTGACCGGGGAAGGGCAAACCGATATTGCTGTACTCCAGGGAACCTATATCACAGATACACAACCCGAGACGCACCTTCAGCTGCTCCGGCTCCAGGGCGGTACACTGCAGACCCTGTCTGATCAGAAGCTTGACGGGAACGTAATTGGGGCCCAGTTTGCCAAGGCATCCCCTACCCGCAGTGCCTTATTCATCGATGCCGCAGTGGGTGCGCACTCCTCCTACACTTCGCTGCTGACTTGGGAAAATAGTAAATTTACTGATATACTGGCATCAGATGATTATCAGCGTACTGCGCTTGCCGGGAGCAAGGATCTTGTACTCACGCCGCTGGCACCGGAGCCTGACGGAATGCTCGGCAGCAATAACATGGCCATCAAGGATTACCCTCTGGCCAGCACAGATATTAACGGTGACGGGATTGTCGAGATCGGCTTTCTCGTACCGCCTGCGGGTACCGAGAGTTACGCCCCGCTGGCCACTCCGTTCATCACCAAGTATTATCAATGGGATGGCGGAACCAGCCTGAAGTTCGTGGAAGAACAGTTTGACCGCTGGGGCTTCAACTTCCATATTCCCCGGAGCTGGGCTGGCCGTACGATTCTGGAGACACCGGGAGAGTCACCGGCGCCATGGGAGAATATCCGCTTCAGCTACAAGAATGCGGAATCTGCCCGGCAGGCCCCGCTGCTTGAGCTTCGCCTGCTGGCCAAGAAGGACTGGGCTGCAGCAGAGACTAAGCTGAAGTCAGAGAATAGAGAATATAAGCTGCTGTATGAGCTGCAGAATACCAATGATGATACGGCGCCAACGGTGTTCGTTGCGGTCATGCCCGCTGCCGGTGCAGCAGCCAAGCTGCAGGGTGCTTCCCTTCAGGAGTATAATCAGCTGAAGCTGACCCTCGAGGAAGTAGTGCAGCTGGCCGGCACGCCGCAGAAGCCCCGGCAATAATAAGGAGGCTGTTCATGAAAGTGCTGATACTGGAAGATGAGAAGCCGATCCGGGATCTTCTGTGTGTGAATCTTAAGCGTGCAGGCTTCGAAGTCGCTGAGGCTTCTACCGGTGAAGAGGCTCTGAGAAGCGCAGGGGAACGGAAGGATTTTGACATCGCCATTCTGGACCTGATGCTTCCAGGCATGAGCGGCTTCGAGGTATGCACCCGCCTCCGGGGACAGTTCCCCCGGCTCGGAATCATTATGCTCACAGCCAAAAGCCAGGAAGTAGACAAGGTCATGGGCCTCGAAGCCGGCGCAGACGATTACGTGGTCAAGCCGTTCAGTCCGGTTGAGCTGGTCGCGCGGGTGCGCTCCCTGTACCGCCGGATGTATCCCGGAGAAGCTCTGCCGCAGGAGAACAACCTGGAGCTTCCGCCTTTTACCCTTCTGCTGGATGAACGGAAATTACTGAAGGACGGGCAGGATATCCCGCTGACCCCGACCGAATTCATGATCGTCAAGCTGCTGATGGAGCAGCCGAACAAGGCGATGAACCGGGACGATATTCTGACAGCCGTGTGGGGGCAGTATTTCATGGGAGACCTTAAGATTGTAGATGTGAATATCAGCCGAATCCGCCAAAAAATCGGGCAGGAGTCCTCCGGGCCGCAGTTCCTCGAAACGGTGTGGGGATTCGGCTATATATGGAGGGGCTAACTTTGCTAAAGGGAATCAGGTCCAGGCTTATCGTCTATATTACCCTTATGCTGCTCCTGATCGTCCTGCTGCTGGAGGGAGTTTTTATTGCTGCCGTCCACTACTACTATCTGGGCAGCGCGATGGAAACTTTGAATTCCCGGGCCGCTACTTCAGCGACTTTTTTCAACAAGTATCTGGAGGGTTATACCCTGAGTGAACGGGCACGTTATATTCTGGAGAATCTCTCTCCTGAAGAGAGCAGTAAGGTGGAAGTGCTGAGTCCGGCCGGGAACGTCATTATTAATTCCTTCGGCTTCTCAAGTCAGGAGAAGGTGAATACCCCTGATGTGAGAGCAGCGCTGACCAGCGGCAAAGGAAGCTTCCAGAGTCTTAAGCCGTTACAGGGTGAGCGGATTATAGCCGTCTCGATTGCACTTAAGGAATCCGGAAGTACGATTGGCGTGCTGCGTTACTCTGTTTCTGCGGAGCCTTTATATGCCGTTATTATGAGAATTGTGCTGAATGCAGCCGTAGTCGGCGTGCTTGTAATTGGATTCGGGTTCGTGATGAGTCTGCTGATCGCCAAAAGAATCGTGGGTCCGATCCAGCAGCTGACCGGGGTTGCGAAGGAAATGGCCACCGGCAATTTCACCGTACGGGCGGCCAAACCATATGATGATGAGGTCGGTACGCTCGCGGTTACACTGAATTATATGTCCGAGGAAATTCTCAAAAGCGAGAAGATCAAATATGATTTCATCTCCTCTGTCACTCATGAGCTGCGCACTCCGCTTACTTCGATCAAAGGCTGGGGCGAAACACTGCTGGTAGGTGATTTATCGGATAAACAAGAGACCCTGCAAGGTCTTGAGGTCATGACCGGGGAGACCGACAGGCTCATCGGACTGGTCGAGGATCTGCTGGACTTCTCCAAATTCCAGGCTGGTGAGATCAAGATCGTACGCCAGCCTTATGATCTCAGGGGACTGCTTGAGGATCTGCTGCTGCAGTTCAGATACCGGGGGCAGACGAAAGAGATCCGCCTCTATGCCGAGCTTCCTGATCAGCCCCTGCCGGTAGACGGTGATTTTAACCGCCTGAAGCAGGTTTTTGTCAATTTGCTGGACAACGCCTTCAAATTCACTCCTGCCCAGGGAGCCATCCGCCTTACAGCAGTGTTACACGGGGAGCTCATCATCACCACCGTAGCCGACAACGGCGAAGGCATCGAGGCCGCAGACCTGGCACAGCTCGGCACCAAATTCTTCAAAGGACGGTCCCGCCAGTCCGGAAGCGGCCTGGGCCTGGCCATCTGCAAGGAGATCATAGAGCTGCATGACGGGCGGCTGCGGATCGAAAGTGAATTCACCAAGGGTACCTCCGTGATTGTGGAGCTGCCGCTTTACCGGCTGGAGCAGCATCTTCCTCCGCCGGTGTATCTGTGAGCTTGGACCTCCCCGTGCGCAGGAATGCTGGCCGGATATTCGGCCTTCATTTTCCTGCCACGGCTATCTCAATAACCGGCTGTGTCTCCATCGAGACATTCCCTGCCACAGCTCTGGAGATCATACAGGACTCCTCTGCCATATGTGCCAGCCGCTCTGCCTTCTTCAGTTGGGCCGCTGTCGCATCTGCCTGGAGCACCACCCGCGGCTTGTGCACGATCCGTTCGTACGTAAATACATTATTCGTGACATCTACCGTCGCCTCTGACTCCAGTGTCAGTTCCTGTGGTACAATATCTGAACGCTCGAGCATCGCTGCCAGTGTAATCAAATAACAGGTCGAGGCTGCCCCCAGCAGCATCTCATCAGGATTCGTTCCGGTTCCCGGACCGCCCATCTCCTGCGGAATCGAGATTACCGTGCGGAGTCCGCCTGCTTCGATATGCCCCTCACTGTTTCGTCCGCCGTTCCATACTGCCTTCAGGTGAAAAGGATGCTTCATCTCCCTCAATCCTCTCTTGTTCATTTCGGATACTTATACATTCTTCTCAAGCACTCCCGCCCCGCCGTAGCAGGCCCTGTACAGCTTTGGTCTAAATGCGTCCAATCCGCCGGTTCTCCAGCCGTTGGTCTGCCTGTTTGTATACATGGTAGATCATCTCGGTCAGATTCACGATTCCAAGAGACCTTTCTTCCAGCACAGCGTAGGTGTTGGACCCCATATCACAATTCATACGGGCACCGTCAAAATATATCCGTTCCACCGGCGTATGCCCATGAATCACCGGCCTGCCGTTCGTTAATGTAAGCAGCTCTTCCCGCGGCTGCCGGTAGAACTCATATTCCGTCATCCACAGAATATCCCGGCTCTGCTGCTCCAGAGGCTCCACTGTACAAAGTCCGGCATGTGTATACACAAATTCTTCATCTGCATAATACAGGGGCAAGGAATAAGCCCATTCCATATGCGCCTGCCGCTCCTTCTGATCGGAAAAAGCACGGGCAAAGCTCTCAAGCGTGTCATGCCCGCCATGGCTCAGCCAGAGCTTGTCACCGTTTTTGATGTAATCGCCCATCATTTCTTCATGATTGCCGATGAGCGCGTGAACCTGGCCGGGATGCCGGTCCGTGAGTTCTTTAATATATTTTACTACACCTGCCGAATCTTTCCCCCGGTTAATCATATCCCCGCCAAAGACCAGCTGATCCCGCTTCAAGTCAGCCCCGGCATGCCTGAGCAGGAGCTCTAACCCCTCTTTGTCGCCATGGATATCTGTCATGAAGAATTTGCGCATGATGTCCCTACTTTCTGCTGAATCCAGTCTACCTCATTAACAGATATAATGCATGGGTCAGTGCTATTCCCCAACACAATACGTAAGGAGATTAATATTTATATAGCTTAATGATTAATTAGATGAGCGGAGCACGGCAGACTCCCGCATTAATTCCCAGGCTGTTATAGTGCTGTTTGATATTAATAATCGCATGCCCGCTTATGACCCGTGATACCAGATCCTCGACCGGGTTAGCATCAACCTGTTTATGCTGAAGCAGCTGTTCGACGGTATGTTTAATTTCCTGCGGATATATATTACCAGCCACACTTGAGAGACCATTACATCCGCCTGTGACGAAATTGTCCACAAGCTTGACATCTCCTGCAGCAAACATGATGAAATAGTCCGGGTAAGTTAGCAGCAGATGACGCTGCAAATCACCTGTTTCTTTATAGCCAACGATGTTGGGGTACCGGTTAATTAACGAATGAAGCGATTCTGGAGTCAAATCGAAACCGGTCCGGCCGGGATTATTATACAGAGCCACCTGCTTGGTCGTATGGCTAAGCAGTTCCTCTATATAAGCAACTGCCTGCTCCTGCGTGGGCCGGATATACGGAGGGAAACCGATCAGAATTACATCGATTACGGAGGTCTCCAGCGCCTTCACCAGACGTACCGCATCCCGTGTTCTTATAGCGGAAGCCCCGAAGACAAGCTCAATATCCTGAAAGCGCTGCTGGTCAAAATATTCAATGATCTGCAGTCTCTCCTCTATGCTCATGGAATGCTGCTCACCGGTACTTCCTGAGACAAGCAGTGATTCTATACCGTTCCGCTTCTGATACTCTACAATGGCCTTAAATCCGTCAACATTTAAGCTTTCATCCTCCCGGAAAGGAGTCGGTATAGCTACATTTAAACTTTTCATCGTATATTCCTTTCTATGGCGAGCCAGACAGCTAGGATCTGGACAGGAATTTGTCTTCCATTGCATCGAGGAGCGTGAACATCAGTTCATTGGATGCTTTTACCTTCTCATGCTGATTCACCATCTCAGACTGCGTTTGAACATACTCCTCCCGCTTCAGCTGCTCGGCACAGTTACCGATGATTTTCCGGATGCTGGGGTCATTAACCTCCAGATGAAACTGCAGGCCGGCTACATAATCCTCATATTCAAAACACTGATGGGTACAGCCCAAGCTGAACGCCAGCCTCTTGGCTCCGGCGGGTAAGCTGAAGGTATCTCCATGCCAGTGAAACGGTACAAACTGCTCCGGGAACGCTTTGAAGAAGGTAGACGTTTTGGCCTCCCCGGTCAATCTCACAGGGAACCAGCCGATCTCGTTCCACTTGTTTTTATAGACTTCACCGCCGATTTGTTCGGCAATCAGCTGGGCTCCCAGACAGATTCCAAGCGTCAGCTTGCGCGAGCGGATGGCTGCGTCAATAAAGGATTTCTCCCCCTTCAGCCAGGGGATCATTTCCTCATCATAGACTCCCATCGGTCCGCCCATGATTACGAGCATATCAAACTCATCAATAGATGGCAGAGCCTGTGCTTCATACATTAAGGTTGTTGTAAGCACATGCCCTCTATTCCCGGCCCAGACTGCAATTTCCTCCGGCGCTTCAAAAGGGACATGCTGCAGGCAATGAATTCTCATCTCTCCACCTCATTCAATAAATTTTCAATGACCTACACTCACACCATCTTCCTCTAATGTAAGTATGTTCTGCGTTGCCTGGAGGAGTCCTCCCTTAATAATAAACAATCCTATGTTTTTTCCTGCTCCAAAGCACAAAAAAAGTCCTGATGAATCAAGGGCTGCTTGATCATCAGGACTGTCTTTCCTGTAGCAAAAGGTATGGCTTTCTTTTATTTTTCTTTTACGGCAGGTTCATAGATCAGACAGCGCAGCATCTTACTCGGATAGCGGAACTCCGCATTATATTTGCTGCCGTCTTCCAATAACACATCCACTGCTACCATCCCGCGTTTGTTGTTCACCTCAGTATCGGTCAGATAAGCTTTGACTATCTTTCTTTTCTCTCCCTGCTTGTCCTTCACGACCTGAGTAGCTTTATTGATCCAGCTGTTATCCTTGAGGATGGCAGCTGCGGCAGCTGAGGCGATAGGCGTTCTTTTCAACGCCCCATTAATGGCTGTCGTATCCACTGCGATCCCGGTCTCCGGATCGATCTGCACATCATATTCCCAGAATTCCTGGCCTTGTCCGCGCAAGGTAGAGGACTTGTACGGAGCGAAGTGAACCCTCCAGGTTGAACGAAAGCCATATTCCTGTTCAGGTAGAGCAACATAGGTGTTTAGCTTGGACACATCAGCATCATACAGCCTGCGCACACTTTCAGCCGCCAGCGCCTCTACTTCAGACTTGCTATACTTCTGCGGAAGGGGAGGCGCAGTCACATATCGTTTGGATAATACATAATTCAAGCGGGAGTACCAGTCGATCAGTTGCAGATGCTCTTCATCGGTCCAGGTCTTCTCTGGATAGTGGTACGTATTGGTATTCATATCCAGATACAAAGCACCCTGACCCGGCTCTAGGGGCATTGGCTTCTGGGGCCGTACGCCATCATATACATACTGATCTTGCAGAACCAGATGGCGTTTCATTTCCGAATCGGTCATTTCCCGGCCTGAAACATTGGGATCACCCGGCTTCTCTATATAATCATAGATCTGCTGGATTTGCACCTCGGTCATCTGCTTAAGCAGATCATCATTCACGGTAGATACCGGCGCCGGTGCTTCCACCTTCAGTACAGGAACCGTACTTCCTGTCAGATTAAGCTGGCTATTGCCCTGCGTTGCCGTACTGTTCTTAGCGACGACTGCAGAGTTCATCAGGCTGGGGACGAGAAATGCACTGGCTGCGAATACACCTCCAGAGACTAAGATGACAGCCACCGTAGCCGACCATTTGTTTGTTTTCAATTGTATTACCTCCATCGGATTAAGATACTAACTCTGTCTATACCTTAATCCCGGGATGTTATAGAGTAGAGGGGCAGTTGTTATGGAGTTGTAAAAAGATGCGGATGCTGGTCCCTTGTCCAAGGACAGAATGCAGCTCAACCCTGGCCTCATGCGCCTCGGCAATCTGCCGGCACAAGGAGAGGCCGAGGCCAGCATTGCCGTAGGTCCGCGAACGTGCCCGGTCTGCGCGGTAGAACGGCTCGAACGCACGCTTACTCTGCTCTTCCGTCATGCCGCCTCCGCTGTCTTGCACTTCCAGCACCCCTTCCCCGTTCTGCTCAAAGGCCAGCAGGCAGATGGTGCTGCCTGGCCGGGAGGCAGGAATGGCATTCTCAATCAGATTTACCAGAAAGGATGCCAGAAGATCCGCATCTCCCCACACGGCGGGAATGGAGCTGTCCATCTGCAGCAGTAACCCGTGCTCTGCTGCCTTCTGCTGCTCGGTCTGCGCTACCGCCCGGAACAGGGCTGCCACATCCACCTCTGCCTGTACCAGTGGCTGATGCCGCAGAACGGACAAATCAAGCAGCTTGAAGGCCAGATTCTTGAGCCGGACAGTCTCAGTTAAAATATAGTGACCGGCCTTGATCTGATCTTCCTGGCCAATATTCGCCGAGGTGAGAAGTTCAGCAAATCCCTGCATGCTGGTCAGCGGCGTCCGCAGTTCATGGGCAAGATTATCAACCATCCGCTGTTTATCCTCGGCCATGCCTGCAAGGTCCGTCATCCGCTGCTCCACCACAGCAGCCATCCGGTTAAAGTTGAACGCCAGTTCCCCGAATTCATCCCTGCTGTTCAGCTCCACACGGTTAGAATAGTTTCCTTCGGCAATCGTTTTGGTCGTCTCGGATAGCAGCTTGAGGGGCCTCGTCAGGTGCCGGATCAGAAGGTAGAGCAGCAGCACCAGCAATGGACCGACGATCCAGTTAATCATTACGAAAAAGCGGTTAAGCTCCTGCTGCTGGGCATACAGCCCGCTGATGTCGCGCTTGTAAGTCAGCTCCAGATGCTGATAAGGAGCAGGGAGCGGCATAGCCAGCGTCATCACATGATCATCCTGCACAGCGCTCTTCCCTGCCTGATAGGGGTAGATAAGCTGTCCGTCCTCCCGCAACTCCAGTCCTATTCCCTGTTTGCGGTAGTGTTCCCCATACGACTTAGCCACACTGACCATCAGTGCAGGGGTGAGGGTTAGGCCACGTGTCCGGATCGAATCCAGATTCTCGTATATATTGTTGGTGATGAGCAGCTGTTCACTGGCCGCACGCCTGGTTTCGCTATCCATATTCAGCTGCCAGCTTTTTTTCATCACCATTATCACACTAACATCAAGAGCTGCTATGAAGAGAACCAGGACGGCGAGCAGAATTTTATGCCAGAACCGCATGGCTAGACCTGAACTTCCAGGCGGTAGCCCAGCTTGAATACAGTTTTGATCCGTTCTTCCCAGCCGAGCTTTTTGCGCAGCTGGCGGATATGAACATCCACGGTGCGGGTGTCTCCGGCAAAGTCATAACCCCAGGCCAGCTCCAGCAGCTTTTCTCTCGAAAGGGCGATATTCCGGTTACGTATCAGTACTTCGAGCAGCTCAAATTCTCTGGTAGTCAAATCAACCGGCAGCTGATCTACCCGGACCTGCCGTTCCGGAAACCTGACTTCCACCGCATCGCAAATAAAAGCAGGGGCAGCTTGTTCATTCCTGCGCAGCACCACGTTAATCCGGGCCAGCAGCTCCAGGATTTCAAACGGTTTGATTATATAATCCTCCGCACCCAGCTCGAAGCCTCTGATGCGGTCGGAGAGTGCATTTTTGGCCGTAATCAGAATGACCGGAATCCGCAAAAGAGCGATCTGCTGCATCACTTCAAACCCGTCGAGACCGGGAAGCATCACATCGAGCAGGATAAGATCCGTCCGCTCCTGTTCCAGCATTCCGGCAACCTCTGAGCCGGTATACACTTTGGAATACGTGTGTCCAACCAGCTTAAGATTCATGGTAATTAAATCACTGATCGGCTGTTCATCTTCAACTACTAATATATGAGCCATCTACTAAATATCCTCCTGATTCCTGTAATAGCAAAATGTTCCGTTAACTATTTAACCTTTATCATATCAGATTTCAGAGTGTACATGACATTTCACGGTGTACTATGGATTCTATAGTTATAAAAGTCGCGCCAAACGCAACAAAAAAGCCATTGTCGATTGCTCAACAATGGCTTCATGTGCTTGGCGGCGTCCTACTCTCCCAGGACCCTTCGGTCCAAGTACCATCGGCGCTGGAGGGCTTAACGGTCGTGTTCGGGATGGGTACGCGTGGAACCCCTCCGCTATCGCCACCAAACATGATTTTTCGAAGCTTCCGCTTCTCGAAATCGCTGCAGAAAATATCAAACCATAGGTTTAACATCCTGCCAGGCTTGATCGCCTGAAAACTGAATCCGAAACGAATCTGCGTTGTTCGAAATTTGGATAAGCCCTCGACCGATTAGTATTGGTCAGCTCCATGCATTGCTGCACTTCCACCTCCAACCTATCTACCTCGTCGTCTTCAAGGGGTCTTACTAGTTGGGAAATCTCATCTTGAGGGGGCTTCACGCTTAGATGCTTTCAGCGCTTATCCCGTCCGTACGTAGCTACTCAGCCATGCTCCTGGCGGAACAACTGATGCACCAGCGGTACGTCCATCCCGGTCCTCTCGTACTAAGGACAGCTCCTCTCAAATTTCCTGCGCCCACGACAGATAGGGACCGAACTGTCTCACGACGTTCTGAACCCAGCTCGCGTACCGCTTTAATGGGCGAACAGCCCAACCCTTGGGACCTACTTCAGCCCCAGGATGCGATGAGCCGACATCGAGGTGCCAAACCTCCCCGTCGATGTGGACTCTTGGGGGAGATAAGCCTGTTATCCCCAGGGTAGCTTTTATCCGTTGAGCGATGGCCCTTCCATGCGGTACCACCGGATCACTAAGTCCGACTTTCGTCCCTGCTCGACTTGTAGGTCTCGCAGTCAAGCTCCCTTATGCCTTTGCACTCTGCGAATGATTTCCAACCATTCTGAGGGAACCTTTGAACGCCTCCGTTACTCTTTAGGAGGCGACCGCCCCAGTCAAACTGCCCGCCTGACACGGTCCCCGTACCCGGTAAGGGCACTAGGTTAGAACCTAGATACGATCAGGGTGGTATCCCAACGGCGCCTCCGCAGAAGCTTGCGCTCCTGCCTCTACGGCTCCCACCTATCCTGTACAGATCGTACCCAAATTCAATATCAAGCTGCAGTAAAGCTCCATGGGGTCTTTCCGTCTTGTCGCGGGTAACCTGCATCTTCACAGGTATTAAAATTTCACCGGATCTCTCGTTGAGACAGCGCCCAAGTCGTTACGCCATTCGTGCGGGTCAGAATTTACCTGACAAGGAATTTCGCTACCTTAGGACCGTTATAGTTACGGCCGCCGTTTACTGGGGCTTCGGTTCACAGCTTCGGATTGCTCCTAACCACTCCCCTTAACCTTCCAGCACCGGGCAGGCGTCAGCCCGTATACTTCGCCTTGCGGCTTCGCACAGACCTGTGTTTTTGCTAAACAGTCGCTTGGGCCTTTTCACTGCGGCCCCCTCGGGCTATTCACCCTACCGAGGCACCTCTTCTCCCGAAGTTACGAGGTCATTTTGCCGAGTTCCTTAACGAGAGTTCTTCCGCGCGCCTTAGAATTCTCTTCTCGCCTACCTGTGTCGGTTTGCGGTACGGGCACCTTCTCCTGGCTAGAGGCTTTTCTTGGCAGTGTGAGATCATGACCTTCGCTACTACAATTTTCGCTCCCCATCACAGCCCAGCCTTAGTGATGTGCGGATTTGCCTACACATCAGCCTCACTGCTTAGACGGACACATCCATCAGTCCGCGTCACTACCCTCCTGCGTCACCCCATCGCTCATAGCGGATTACGGTGGTACAGTAATTTCAAACTGTTGCCCTTCGACTACGCCTTTCGGCCTCGCCTTAGGTCCCGACTTACCCTGAGCGGACGAGCCTTCCTCAGGAAACCTTGGGCTTTCGGCGGATCAGATTCTCACTGATCTTTTCGTTACTCATACCGGCATTCTCACTTGTATGCTGTCCAGCGCTCCTTACGGTACACCTTCAACCTGCATACAACGCTCCCCTACCCCAGATGCAAAGCATCTAGCCATAGCTTCGGTGGTGTGTTTAGCCCCGTTACATTTTCGGCGCAGAGTCACTCGACCAGTGAGCTATTACGCACTCTTTCAATGGTGGCTGCTTCTAAGCCAACATCCTGGTTGTCTGTGCAACTCCACATCCTTTCCCACTTAACACACACTTGGGGACCTTAGCTGATGGTCTGGGCTGTTTCCCTTTTGACAATGGATCTTAGCACTCACTGTCTGACTCCCGGCAAGAAGTTAATGGCATTCGGAGTTTGACTGAGCTTGGTAACCCTTGCGGGCCCCGCACCCAATCAGTGCTCTACCTCCACCACTCCATTCACCGAGGCTAGCCCTAAAGCTATTTCGGGGAGAACCAGCTATCTCCGAGTTCGATTGGAATTTCTCCGCTACCCCCACCTCATCCCCGCATTTTTCAACATGCGTGGGTTCGGGCCTTCAGTGCGTGTTACCGCACCTTCACCCTGGACAGGGGTAGATCACACGGTTTCGGGTCTACGTCCACATACTTAGTCGCCCTATTCAGACTCGCTTTCGCTGCGGCTCCGGCTTCTCACCTTAACCTTGCATGTTAAACGTAACTCGCCGGTTCATTCTACAAAAGGCACGCCATCACCCAGTAATAGGGCTCTGACTTTTTGTAAGCACACGGTTTCAGGTTCTATTTCACTCCCCTTCCGGGGTGCTTTTCACCTTTCCCTCACGGTACTGTTTCACTATCGGTCGCCAGGTAGTATTTAGCCTTAGCAGATGGTCCTGCTGGATTCATACGGGGTTTCACGTGCCCCGCACTACTCGGGATCCGTCTCGGAGAGAACACAGTTTAGGCTACAGGGCTTTTACCTCTATCGCGGGCCTTTCCAGACTCTTCGCCTACCATATTCCTTTGTAACTCCATGTGAGACGTCCCACAACCCCAAGGGGCAAGCCCCTTGGTTTAGGCTGTTCCGCGTTCGCTCGCCGCTACTGACGGAATCACTATTGTTTTCTCTTCCTCAGGGTACTTAGATGTTTCAGTTCCCCTGGTCTGCCTCTACATTTCCTATGTATTCAGAAATGAGTAACTGCGAATTACCACAGCTGGGTTTCCCCATTCGGACACCCCCGGATCAAAGCTTGCTTACAGCTCCCCGAGGCAGTTTCGTTGTTCGCCACGTCCTTCGTCGGCTCCTGGCGCCTAGGCATCCTCCGTGTGCTCTTATTAGCTTAACCAATGCGTTTTCCGTTAGGAAAATCGCTAGCATGACTAATAACTATTTCAACTTGCTTACACAAGTTTCAGCTAAAAGATGTTCTAAAACGCAAATTCGTTTCGGTATCCAGTTTTCAAGGATCAAGGTGCTGAAATTTCGGTACAATCACGACTGTGATGTTCGAAAATTCAGACAGTTTAAAGATGAGAGCTTAAACTCTCAAAACTGACCAACGAGTGAGTGTTTGAACCCTAAGGTTCGTTGTGGAAGCTTTAGCTTCCGATTTGAATGTCACCGTTGCAGGTGACGATTCTCCATAGAAAGGAGGTGATCCAGCCGCACCTTCCGATACGGCTACCTTGTTACGACTTCACCCCAATCATCTACCCCACCTTCGGCGGCTGGCTCCCTTGCGGGTTACCCCACCGACTTCGGGTGTTGTAAACTCTCGTGGTGTGACGGGCGGTGTGTACAAGACCCGGGAACGTATTCACCGCGGCATGCTGATCCGCGATTACTAGCAATTCCGACTTCATGCAGGCGAGTTGCAGCCTGCAATCCGAACTGAGACCGGCTTTGCTGGGATTGGCTCCACCTCGCGGTTTCGCTTCCCGTTGTACCGGCCATTGTAGTACGTGTGTAGCCCAGGTCATAAGGGGCATGATGATTTGACGTCATCCCCACCTTCCTCCGGTTTGTCACCGGCAGTCACTCTAGAGTGCCCAGCACTACCTGCTGGCAACTAAAGTCAAGGGTTGCGCTCGTTGCGGGACTTAACCCAACATCTCACGACACGAGCTGACGACAACCATGCACCACCTGTCTCCGATGCTCCGAAGAGGGGCACTATCTCTAATGCTTTCATCGGGATGTCAAGACCTGGTAAGGTTCTTCGCGTTGCTTCGAATTAAACCACATACTCCACTGCTTGTGCGGGTCCCCGTCAATTCCTTTGAGTTTCAGTCTTGCGACCGTACTCCCCAGGCGGAGTGCTTACTGTGTTAACTTCGGCACCAAGGGTATCGAAACCCCTAACACCTAGCACTCATCGTTTACGGCGTGGACTACCAGGGTATCTAATCCTGTTTGCTCCCCACGCTTTCGCGCCTCAGCGTCAGTTACAGCCCAGAAAGTCGCCTTCGCCACTGGTGTTCCTCCACATATCTACGCATTTCACCGCTACACGTGGAATTCCACTTTCCTCTTCTGTACTCAAGTCACCCAGTTTCCAGTGCGACCCCAGGTTGAGCCCAAGGTTTAAACACCAGACTTAAATGACCGCCTGCGCGCGCTTTACGCCCAATAATTCCGGACAACGCTTGCCCCCTACGTATTACCGCGGCTGCTGGCACGTAGTTAGCCGGGGCTTTCTTCTCAGGTACCGTCACTCCGGCAGCAGTTACTCTACCGGACGTTCTTCCCTGGCAACAGAGCTTTACGATCCGAAAACCTTCATCACTCACGCGGCATTGCTCCGTCAGGCTTTCGCCCATTGCGGAAGATTCCCTACTGCTGCCTCCCGTAGGAGTCTGGGCCGTGTCTCAGTCCCAGTGTGGCCGTTCACCCTCTCAGGTCGGCTACGCATCGTCGCCTTGGTGAGCCGTTACCCCACCAACTAGCTAATGCGCCGCAGGCCCATCCCCAAGTGGCAGATTGCTCCGCCTTTCATTCTCTCTTCAGGAGAGGAAAGAAATTATCCGGTATTAGCTACCGTTTCCGGTAGTTATCCCAGTCTTGAGGGCAGGTTGCCTACGTGTTACTCACCCGTCCGCCGCTAAGCAAGAATGGAAGCAAGCTTCCATTCTTGCTCCGCTCGACTTGCATGTATTAGGCATGCCGCCAGCGTTCGTCCTGAGCCAGGATCAAACTCTCCAAATTGTATTTAGAAAGAGCGATTGCTCATTTTGAAACATCTGACGAGAATTTTCATTCTCTTTTTTGGAAGTCACTTTCATGAATTCCCACTCACTCGTTGTTCAGTTTTCAAAGATCAAGCTCGTTGTCAGCGCCGCTTACCGCGTCACCAGCAACTCTTATAATATATCACATCCAGCCGATCAATGCAAGCTCTTTTTTTCAACTTCTTTTCGAGCTCGGCGTTGATGTTTCGCGGCCAGAAATAGAATATATCATGTATGGATATTCTATGCAAGCATTATTTTAAAACTAGCATAGCAGATTTCTTCTTATAGCTGCTTCTTTTTCTTTGCCTCAATATAATCTCTGTATTTATCATGTAGCTGAGAATTCCGCATGATCGATTCTCCAGTGTGCTTGTCTATTATATCGGCTTCAAACTTTAAACCTTTGTAACGGGGCTCTTCTATAAACTCAACTTCTGCTGGAGTAGCACCACTAGATCTTCAGCTGTATCCCAGACGAGGGGACGGATTTCTTGCAGGTGTACCCAAAGTTTATCAGCATCCTCGCTCTTAACAGTCCAAACCACCGGGATGTTCAAACCAAGCGCATATCCCGCTGCAAAATACACCGCAGGGGACTGACCGGTTACATCGGCGATAATCAGCTTGCTGTCCGCTATAGGCTTCAAAGAATAATCTTCGCCTTCCTGTGCAAGCACGCGGGGTAGATAGCCATACTGCTCGATCTTAGGCAGCAGCTTATCCAGCCACTCCTTGCGTAATTCCTCCTCATTCGGCAGAAGAACGACGCATTGCTTTATTTTCCCACCTCCGGTGATTGCAGCGGCTTCGCCCCATCCCTGCGCGGTAAGCTTAAAGGTCATACCTTCCCTTATCAGCAACTCCTCACTTCTCAGCTTATCGATGAGATAGACCAGTTCTTGCAGATTGGGAGAGTAGGTCAGGTTATAGCTGCTGGAAAGGGGTTGAATGACAACCGGCTCCCCCGGACCCTCGGAATGTCTATACAGATATTGCAGCAGTCGGTTTCCTTTATCTTCAAGGGTCACAGGAATAGCCGGAGAATTCAGAATTGAATCCAAATCTCCAGCACTTAGAATGACCCTCTCACCACAATCTGTCTTCTCCCGGATATACGCCGATACCAAATGAAGCATTTCACGTTTCTGTTGTTGTGAGAACGAAAGTATGGATTCATAGCTGTCTCTCAGCAGCTTATAGAACCCCCCGGGTGAACAGGAGCAGTCTGCATACCGGTCGTAATCGCCTTCAGCTGTAATCGGGACAATCTGATCGCAGAACAAGCAGTGTTTTTTAAGCATGACAATTTACCACCTCTTATGAATAGCTATCATCCTACCTTACCAAGATTGTTATGAAAAGTAGACAAGCAGATGTTTCCTTAAATGGAATAGTCCCTTCCCCGCCCAGCCGGATTTGCTCCCATAAGCTGCTTTCCAAGCTGAATCCCGCCTTTACCACGCTGGAGAATATCGCCCAGGCCCTGAAGTAGAACATCTCAGTTCCACCAAAAACGTACGGATGTCGATTGTAGAGTTTCCTCCCGGTGCCATGATCGGGGATGCCCCTCATGCGCATGAAGGACAGGAAGTGCATGTGGTCATTAGAGGAAGAATATACGCCGAGCAAGGGGAAGACGGAGCTGAGTTTGCTGAGGGTGATTCCTTTAGCTGGAACGCCTGTACACCTCACTTAGTCAAAAATATTGGCGAGGATACAGCAATCGTGCTGATCTACATCTATACAGAGAATGAGAATGATCAGGAGCTTATATGAGTTAAAAGCCCGCTCCCAAGCCAGTTAGGCCACGGGTGCGGGCTTTTGCCAATCAACAAGATGTAAATCAAGGCCGCTTACATAACTATATTACTGCTGTAAAAAAATCTTATACAGAACCTGAGCAGCTTCTGCTCTGGTTGTCGTCCCGCCAGGACTCAGGCTTTCATTCCCCCGCCCGTTGACGAAGCCCCTCTTAACCATTGCAGCCATATCGCCCGCTGCGTACTTTGCTACATTAGAGCCATCTGTAAATTTCTTGAGATCCTCAGCTGTACCGGCCTGCAGGGTTCTGCCTGCTGCCCGCAAGGCCCGCATGGTCAGCACAGCCATATCCTGTCTTGTAATTTCCGTGTCCGGCTGGAAGCTGCCGTTCGAGCCCAATGCGATTCCAAGCACTTTGGCGATTCCAATTTCATTATAATACGGGTTGGTATTCTGAATATCACTGAAGCTGGTGTTGAAGTCCGCTGTAAGCTCCAGCGTCCTTACCAGCCAGGCCAGATACTCACTTCTTGTAATCTTGTTGCCGGGATTGAAGGTTGCCTCAGATGTCCCTTCAATGAAGCCTTTGGACGCCATCGTTTCAACCGCTGCCGCATACCACGAATCCTTGATTACATCATTGAAGCTCTTCCAGGTATACACAATTGCATATTCACCGGCATTTGCCGCTGTAAATATCATGACCTGCCCGGCAGCATCGTATTCAGCATTGTCGATCTGAACAAGCTTTCCGTTTGCATCAATATACGATACAGCTAAATATTTGGCGTTTGCCAATTCTTCAGCACCAGAAGCATATGGCAGTCTGATCTCTGCCGGTGCATTCAGGTTATTGGCTGCTACTGCCACCCCATCCACTTGGACAGTCCATTCAATAACAGGCCTGCTGCCGATCATGACTTTTGCCGCTGGATCAAGCTTGGAAGTATCTGCCCGGCTAAGTGTCAGTTCCACACTCTTGGCGCCCGCTCCTACACTCTTCAGCATATTGGAAGGCACTATAATTGTACCGATTTCCGTAACAACTTCTATCCTGATATCGCCTGTATCCGAGGTGAGTGCAGCTGCGGGAAGCTCAACCACATAGGCACTTGCTCCCTCTGCTTCCGGTATTACCACTCTAACCGTCTTAACATTCCTGCTGTCTGCTTGCGCATGCTCCAGCGCCTTATTAATATCAGCCTGCCGGATTGTGGCCGCTTTGGCTATACCGGATGCCGGATCCGCCTTTGGTGCCTCAACCTTAATCAAATGTCCTTCGACTTTGATGGTTACAGGAGTCGGCGAAGGTGTCTTGACCGGTGCTGCAGCATCCGCTGGTGCAGATGTAGGCGCCGGTTTTGGCGTTGGTGTAGAGGTTGGCAATGGGGTTGGATCCGGCGTTGCAGTCGGTCCAGGGTCTACAGCAGGATTGCTGATGACGACTGTAAGGGATGGACTCGCATAATGAGTTGCCGTTTCCTTCATTCTCACTTCGTAGGTTCCGCTGCCAAGACCTGTAACCTCTACACCTGTGATGGCCGTCCAGCTGCCAGCGTCTCCTCCCTCTTGCCGGTATTCCATCGCCGGATTCACACCGGTGATCTTGCCGTCCTTAGCGCCGCTTGCACTGACATCCACACCTTTGACCTCTGTCCCGGCCGGCGGATTCTGTTCCTGCTTGGTTCCGTCAGGAACTACGATCAGGATCACAGAGCTTGGATTGCTGGTATCCGTCCCGGCGTACCGGAGCTCATAACTCCCGGCTTCCAGACCTTCAATGCTGGTTCCGCTGACCGGGATGAATAGGCCGCCATCCACCCTGCGGTATTCCATATCGGCAGTCACATTGTCAATCTTCCCGTCGTTGCCGCCTGCCGCTGCAGGCGGCGTAATCACCAGGCCATCTGCTGATGGGGTATCTCTGTCTTCCTTGGCTTCATTGCGGATGTCCACAATTACCGGCGGGCTTGCTTGCAGCCCTTCTGCCGCTGCGTACCGGATCTGATAGCTGCCAGGCTCCAGATCGCTGATAGCTGTACCGGTAACAGGCACATAGTTCTCATCGCCAAGCTTCCGGTATTCCATGGTGCCGTTTACGCCCTCGATGATCCCCTTTGCTCCGTTATCCGAATTGGCGTGCGTGATCACCCACCCTCTTGAATCCGGTGCGTCCTGTTCCTGTATCTGCCCTTCCGGAATGATAACTTCCTTATCCAGGCTGGCACTCAGCGAACCGGTCTCCATATACCGGACATAATATTTGCCGGCGGTGAGGCCCGTAATCTCGGTTCCAGTGATTGCAGTATATTCTCCGGCGCCTTCCTTCTTATACTCCATTTCTGTGGTCACACCGGTCAGCTTGCCGTCATCTCCATGGAGAATAGATGGTGCAACCCCTGCGGGAGTTACCGGTGCCGGACGATCCGGATTGGATGCGGCCTGGATAACTTCCCATTCCCACAGGCCAACGCCGTTATCGCCTGCTGCGGATTGCTTGGTCATGGTAACCCGCAGCGCCTTAACCTCCAGTACTGATTCAAACGTATACGGGTTCGAGGATTCCCCTGGAGTATGGTCAACCACCTTGATGCCATCGGTTACCGTACCAGCTGTCACCCATTCATTGGTGACACTATCAAGCGGGATATAGGAATACACAACATTAGTAGGCTTCATGATCCCGCCCGCATCAGACCACAGCACCAGGTTCGAGCTTTGGATGGCAGCACCCTGCGGCCATTCATATTGCACCCATTCCTCTGCACCTTCGTGGCCCCATGTTCCCCAGTGCGGGATGCTGCCGCTATCTTTCTTCCCGTCATTTACCGCAGCCAGACTCTCCCACGGTGAGGTGTAACTGGAAGAAGGATTCGCCAAGAAAGCCATATTGCCATCACGCGGACTGAGCAGACGCAGATCGGCCAGCAGTTTCTCAAGTGCCTGGGAAATTTCCCCGGCTGTGGCATTCATATTCTTGATCACAGCGGAAGCTTCCGCCTTCGCTGCATCAACCGGCGCAAGACCCGGATCTATAAAGTTTGCAGCATTTAATGTATTTACATAGTTATAAACCTTAACCAGCTCTGACTTATCTGCCGCCCCCGTGTATCCGTATACCTTCCATTCCAGAATACCGGAGCCATTAACAGAAGGCTTCATGTCGATGCTGACCCCTGTAATATAGCCAGGCTCAAAGGTGGTTGTATTGTATTTATTAAGCTCGTTGCCAAGTCCCTTCAAGCCCCTCGGGGTATACCATTTCCCGTTCTCATCGCGAAGCATTAACTGCATATCCTTCGGACGGAAGTTTCCGCCGCCGTCCTGGAACACATAGACATCCATGGAAGAGGCCAGGAATGGCTGATCCCATTCATACGTCACCCATGCCGGATCTCCTTCTCTTCCCCAGTTATGCCATGCGCTGTTCGGGGCACCGCGGTTCGGTGAGAAATCTGCCGAGCTCTTAGGATCAATGCCGTTATTCATCGCTTCCGGATACCCGTCGCCGCCGGAGAAGCTGGCAGAGGCTTTGGCTGTCGGTGCCGCATTCTGCAGCCCTGTATTCACGACATATACGGTGACCCGTACCTCCAGCTCACTGCCTTGGACTGTACCCTTCGCTTCGAACTGGCCTGTACCCGCATAGCTGCCCGGATCAATTGCCTCCCAGGTAATTTCCCTCTCACTATATCCGTCCCCGGACAGAATATTCACCTGTCCGGGAAGTACCGGGGCGGTATCCTTCCTGGTCACTACACTGAGTGCCCGGTAGGCATCAACGGTATCTTCCTTAATCTCAATCGTTACATCCTTGCTGGCTGTCTTGTCTCCGTCTGCCGCAGTGAAGGTAAACACATACGTGCCTGCCTTGCTTACACGGGCATAAGCCACTGCTTTGTCGCCGCCTACAAAGGAAATGTCCGCTGCGCCATCCGGCTGTTGCTTAACAGCCCATGTATACGTCAGCTTGGACTCAGCTTCCGCACTGTGTACCGGATCTGGAGTTGCCGCGCCGGACAACACCACAATACTGTTATTGGCAACATCCTGGGCCGCAGTCACCTGACCAATAGCCGGAGGTTGTTTCTCCGGCGGTGCAGCCAGCTCGAAGGTCACTTGGCCGGAACCGGCCTTCTGCCCGTCACTCGCACTAAGCTTAACCGTATACGTGCCTTCTTTGGAACCGGTAGCCTGTGTAATGCTTGCCTTCGGATGATTGAAGCTCAGCTTGCCGCCTTCCGGCGTGCTGACGGCTTCCCATGTGTAGTTCAGTGTTCCTTCCGGTGCGCCGTCATCGGTCACAATCCCATTCAGCATAAATGGAATCAGTGCCTGCGGAGTTTGCGTCGCCAGCTCTGCAGTAATCTGCGGAGCTTCATTCTCGCCGCCGGCTGACTTTTCAATGGTCAATTCAGCACTCGCCGCGCTGTCCATCTGGAACATCGCCACGCCTTTATTGCTCTTCACATAGAACTGCCCGGCAGCTGCGCCATTCAGCTTGAGGCTGTAATAGCCATTCTCCATTCCTGATCCGTCAAACGTAATCCGCGAAGCATGCTCCTTTCCGGTAGGATTCAGGAGCTGCAGCGTAAATCCCTTACCGTCTTTTTGAATATCTGCACGTTCAATTTTATCGCTTTCCAGAGCCAGATAGATGTTCTCGTCGATCAGATTGATCCGCTTACCGAAACCGTCCTTAGGCGTAATGTGGTAGCTGCCGCCTTCGTCAGTAACCAGCGCGCCATATCCGAACAGTCCGAATACCGGATCTGTCACAATATCGGAGCTGATGCTTAGCAAAGAGCCATAGAGGCCTTCCTCAGATTCACCGGAAAAATCATTCCAGCCGTTATGCATGACGCGCGAGCCGCCATCGTATACGTCCTTGGTGCCGGTGCCTCCTTTATACATCGAATATCTCCATGAGGTGCTGCCTACAGAATCTGCCGTAATCTGACCCATGTTGACGGCATTGAAGTTCGAAAGCTTCGCCGCATAGTTGCGCTGCTGCGCAATCGCGGTCTGCTCCACGGACCTGCCGTCATCCTCATAGCGGAGCCAGTCATCCATAATGTATCCGGCTAATGACGCCGTATATTGGAAATTCCACCAGCCTTCGCCGCCGCGGAAGACCGGCACAGAGTAATGGAACCAGGTAGGCTGAATACCGCGCATGGCACGGGTTTTCCAGTCGGCCATTTCCATACTTGCCTCAGCTGCTTCTGCACGCCCGTCCGCAGGGTAGTAGGTGCGCAGCGCCTTGGCTGCAGCATAGGCCCCTTCCTCGCCGGTATTATCATATTCAAATTCCGACCCGTAAGGATAATTGGCGTAAGTCATATTCCGTCCCTTATCGAGGGCAAACTTCTTCTGCAGATTGGCTGACTCGGCCGGCATTCCTTCTTCTTTCAGGGCTTCAATGATATCCGGAATCTGCTGCTCGCCATAGAAGCCGATGGCTCCGGTGGAAACACGCTTATAATAGATGTTATAAGCCTTCTCCAGATAGAACTGCGGTGATTCCCGGTACTCGATCAGATTGGGATACGCCTTCTGAATCCGGTACATATTGAAGAATCCGGTCGCTTCCATGATCTCGGAGAACGTTCGTGTATAAGGCTTGTCTTTATCGGTGTACGCACCGGAATCCTTCAGCCAGTTCGCAACGATATAACTGTCCTGCGTATTCTTCATGAACCGTTCCCACATGAAGTCAATCAGGTACGTCTCAATGGAGCGGATTTCATCGGCATCCGGAGCAAGGTAGTTCTTCATGGTCATGAAGTTGATGTTATCATGGCTCCAGTCATCTCCCCAGTGGCTTGTACTCAGGTCAATACCGCTTGTAAGATACCAGTCGAAGTAGTTGCCGTAAGTCGCACTTTCCGGGTCCTTGTCCTGTGTTTGCCCGGCCATAAACCCGGAATGGGCTTCCGAAGTGGCATCCAGCTCGGCCAGAACATTGAATTCATACTGGGTGAATTTATCCACCCATTCATTACCGGCCTTCAGCTTATACTCCACACGCACGCTGTTATTGCCGATGGAGCCAAACTGAAGGGAATAGATATGATGCTGTTCGCCATTCACAATCTTGGTCTCCACAAACTGGGACGATTCTGCGTAGCCCGCATTCCCGTCTGGAAGCCCGCGGCCGGTCCGGGAATTATCGACCATATCCTCCCTGCTCTTGCCGGGCTTGATATCCGGGATATGCGCTTCGTCAAACGGGTCATTCTCGTCCACATTCTGAATATCGATCGACTGTACGTCAACGATACTGTCATCATAGTGCAGGTCCAGCTTCACAGGCATATTGATCGCTGTCTGGAAGCCCGGCACCGCTACGGCATCAATGATGCCTGATTTGTACAGGATGGACCGGAGGTTAGTCTCGCGGTCTTCCATCGAAGTTGAACGGTTATTCGAACTTTGGGCACTTTCCTGCGGCGTGTTGTCGCCGGCCCGTACCGCTGAGAATTTGAACTTATACGTCTTCTCCTCATCCGGTCCCAGCACCAGGCTGGAAGCATCGGTGAAGTATCCGCGGCCGGTTTTCTGGATGTCCTTGGAGTGGATATACAGAACATTCAGCCCCGGATACCAGCCGCCGCTGTCGCCTGTCCAGTTCGCGAATGTATCCGCAGCACGCTGTTCTCCTGCTTCATGCATCCAATAATCTACATACTCGATGCGCGCGCCGCTATCCGGCACCGGGGTGAACAGCATGAAATTCCCTTCCCCGCTGGTGCGGATAGCATAGGAATACCCGCTGTCGGCGCCAGCGAAATTATGCACAGTCACACGGTCATCATAGGTATCTGATAAGGTCTGGTATTTATTATTCCATGGCATAGGCAAGCCGATATCCCCGAATTCGATATACTGGCCGCTCTTGTTCTTCACGGTAATTTCCCATAGCAATGAACCGTCATCCGTCTCCATATCGAAGACAGACTTCACATCGAAGCCTTTCATCACCCGCTGGGCGGTAGAGTCCAGGTTCTGTCCGATATAATTGACTTCGACCCTTTTCCCGTCTGCTGAAGCCGTTTTGTCTATATAGGGGTTATCCGGATTGATGGCCGAATATTGCGTAGATCCCCCGGCGGCCAGTGTTTTATTGGTGTCTACTTCTACGAAGCCGTCCCTGTTATCAGGAAATACTTCACTGGCACCGGTACGGTATGAAAAGAGCATTTCACCCATCCACTGGTGCTGGATCCCATTTTGCGGCGATGTAGTGTTAGGGAGCACGAAATTGATCGGTTCCCCCTGTTTATTGGCAGGGTTATTGTTAATATACAGCTCCTCAATTTGTCCCAGATCTCCGACTTTGGCAGACAGGCTGGCATTGGAGATTTCATTCTTTACTGCGGTCACCGAAGCCGAAGGCGAAGCACTAACCTCCAGAGGCAGCGTTTGAAAGACCAGCAGCAGCGCGATCGCCAGCGGCCTCATTTTCTTAGAAATGATGGTCATCATAACCTCCTGTATACATGTCGTATTAACAATCCTTTGTATAAGGGGAACGGACTAATTCTTTAAGCCGGTAAGGGTAATGCCCTCTACGAAATACCTTTGACCGATTAAGTAGAAAATGACGCCCGGAGCGAAGGATAAGCAGGTTGCAGCCATCGTTAACGACCAGTCGCTCTTCAACTGGCCCCGGAAATTGGTAAGTCCAAGGGCTATCGTATATTTATCGCTTGAATTAATATAAATCATCTGCTGGAGGAGATCATTCCATAGTGTGATGAAGATAAACAACGCGACGACGATCATAGCCGGCTTGATGGCAGGCATGATGATATTGAACAGGATGCGGAAATATCCGGCACCGTCTATGGTTGCTGCTTGATCAAGCTCCCGCGGGATCGACATGATAAACTGGCGGATCAGGAAGATATTGAACGCACCGCCGCCGCAGAAATACGGAAGTATCAAAGGCCAATAACTGTCACTGAAGCCCAGCCCCCGCGTCCAGCCGATATAGAGGGGAATAAGCGTAACCATCGCAGGCAGCAGCATGGACCCCACACATAGTGCCCAGATCAGGTTTTTGCCGCGAAAACGCAGTCTTGCAAAGGCATATCCGCAGAGCGTAGCCGTAAATGTACCTGCCAGACAGGAAGGGACGATAATCACCATCGTATTCCATAGGTACTTCCAGAATTTAAATACCTGCAGGGTCTTCTCATAATTGGAGAACAGCCAGTTGTCCGGGATCAGCGAAGGCGGATATTTGTAGATCTCAGCGTTCGTCATAAGCGATGTGCGGAAAATCCACCAGATCGGGAAGATAGCCAGGATGGCGAAAAGGATGACGATGGCAAAAGTTATAATGTTCAGGGTTCTGTCTCTGCGTTTCCTGCTTCTAAGTCTGCCGTATGCCGCTGTGCTCATTTGTCATCGCCTCCTTCATTGTAGATCCACCGGCCCGAGGTCTTAAACAACACCGTAGTAAAGACAGCCAGTATGGCAAAAATAATCAGGGTTGTTGCGCAGGCATAACCCAGCCTGTAATTTACAAATGCCTGATCATACATCAGATAGGTCAGGAACCGCGAAGAGTTGCCCGGGCCGCCATTCGTTAACGCCAGCGCAGGTGTTACAACTTGAAGGTTGGCGATCAGGCACATCAACAGGTTGTAGAAAATAATCGGTGTCATACACGGAATGGTAATGTGCCGGAAGCGGTGCCATCCGCCCGCACCGTCCATTTCCGCTGCTTCATGGTAGACCACCGGAACGTTCTGCAGCCCCGCCAGAAAGATAACAATCAGGTTCCCCGCCAGCCAGACTGAGATCAGGGAGAGAGAAGGGACGACAAAGCTGGAATCAGCGATAAACAGAATTTTGTTCAGTCCCAGCTCAGAGAGGACATAGTTAAAGAATCCGAAATTCCCCTCGTACAGCCAAGACCATCCTACGTAAATCGCTGCAGCCGGCAGCACATAAGGCACATAGAACACAGCTCTGAAAAATCCCCTCGCCGGAATTTTCCGGTTCAGCAGCAGCGCAATAAACAGGGAATAAATCATGCTTCCGGTTACAGATAGCGCTGCAAAATAGATCGTCGAGATAATCGAGTCTTTAATGTAAGGATCGGTAGTGAAAATTTTGATGTAATTATCCAAGCCAATGAACACAGGGCTCTTGAGTCCGGTCCAATTCGTCAAACTGATGCCCAGCACACCGACAAGCGGCAAATACGTCAGGAAGATTAATCCCAGAAAAGCAGGAATCAAACAGATATAAGCAACACGCGCCTCGGCTGAAAAAATCCGGGAACGCCGCTTCTGCAGTGGATTAATAGTTTTCATCTTAATCGTTTCCATACCTTGCTCCCCACCTCATGGTTAGGGGGATAACCACCGCTTCCAGAATACCGGCGGTTATCCCCCTGCCCTATTATTGATTGCCTGTATGAGCCGCCTTCAAAGCCTCCAGATTCTTGGAGATCGCATCCTTGGCCGTGGTCTTACCGGTCCAGACATCTCCCAATATGGATCCGAGCAGCGTATTAAAGTCCGTTGTATAGTTCGTATAGAACCATGCAGCAGGTCGCGCGGCAGGAGACTGCGCATAATCGACAACGGCTGACTTATATTCGTCATACGGAGGGAAGTTCGGATTCTCTACCCATTTGCGGGTAAGTGCTTCATCCTTATACCATTTATCCAGCGTTGGCATCCAAATACCTGAAGAGATGAGTTCCCAGTTGTTTTCTTCGGAGTTGTACCATTTCAGCCATTCCATCGCTTCTTTGGGATGTTTGGTTTGGGAGAATACCACATTGGCACCGCCTGTGCTGATGGTGATTTTATCCTTCATATATGGCAGTACAGCTACGCCATAGTTCAGTCCTTCTTCTTTTGCCGTATTCAGGCTGGTTCCTACATTCCATTGGCCATTAGTTGCCATAGCAACAGTACCGGCAATAATCGTGCGCTGGATTCCATCATCGGTCTGTCCGACGGACAACGGGGCAACATGATCCTTCAGGTACAGATCAGCCACCCGTTGAATAGCTTCAATGCTTGCATCCTCCCCGACCTTAACCTCTGTACCATCTTCGGAGTAGAAGCCCCCGCCATTACTGAGTGTCCAGGCTTCCAGCTGCCACGGAAGATTCTCCACAGAAGCCCCAAACTGGACGATGCTCTGTGCATTGAAGCCATCCTCGCCGGGATGCTTGCCGTTCTTATCATTCGTCAGCTTCTTCGCGGCATCTACGAATTGATCCCATGTCCAAGCCTGATCCAGTGCAGATGGAGGATACGGTACGTTCGCTTTATCGAACATGTCTTTATTATAGTAGAGCAGGAGAATTTCATTGGCCGCCGCATAGGCTACGGGCTTGCCCTGATATTTGTAGGCCAGGCTGTCCAGCGGCTTGCTGTCGCTTCCCTCGTACATGGCGCTTACATCATTCAGCATCCCTTCAGAGGACCATTGAATGACTCCGTCCTCCTTCAGCATCCCTGTATCCGGCAGCTGTCCGGCTGTTGCGAGCGTATTCAATTTTGTCATGTAGTTCTCCCAGGGAATCGCCTGCACCTCCACTTCAATTTTATCCTGGGAAGCATTGAACCGGTCTGCCACCGCCTGGGTTGTATTCCCTTCAGCTGCGCTGCCCCACATGGAGTAAATAATTTTGACCTTTTCGGCAGATGCTTCAGGTGCTTTGGTAGTTTCTGATCCGGGTGACGATGTGCTTGTGTTATTGTCTGTATTAGCCTCATTGCCCCCGCATCCAGCTGCACCTACTAATAGTGCAGTCAGGATAAGACCTGCCCCAAGTTTCCTTCCTGTTCTCATAGCCTCTGATCTCCCTTCGAAATTAGCTTGAATTTGTATGTCTATCCATTTAACCCGGGCTTTAAAGTTAAACGTTTAACATAAAGTCTAAAACCATTCGAATAAAGTGACTTTTCAAGACATTCTTCATGCTGTTAACCACTCACCGTATAAATAACGCCAGTTTATTTTAAAGCTAGCCTTTTAAGGAAGCGCTTACTTTATTATATCACCCGTAGTTTAGATTGAAAAACGACTATTTCAACCTATATTTATGAATTTTCAATCAGTGTATTAAGTTAAACGTTTAAATTTATGCTCGTTCAAACTTCCCCCCGGTAAACAATACACTCTTGAGGCTTTCCCCTGCCGTTGAAACGAATGACTGCCCTTGATCCAACATCACATATCTGGCCGGATATGCAGCATAGCTTGTAATCTCCCAGCCCTTCTCTGCCGGCTCAATCAACCCATTTACACATCGCAGCTCTCCTTCGCTATCTGTGTACAGATAGGTGGTTGAGCCAAAGCCGAGCAGATATGCGACGAGCTCCTCTCCCATATCCCAGTCGTCCCCTTCAATATTGGAGAACAGACTGCTGAATAACGGATCACTCGACTTCTTAAATATGGATTGGCCAAAGCGGTTACGGGAAAGCTCCGGCATATTTAAATTCGGGGCGGCAATGCTATACGTAGAAGCTGCCTCACCGGGCTTAAGCTTGCGGGTTGTTGAATGTACATTCCAATCATAGCAGTTAAACATCGCCATTGTTGCCCGGTAACCGGCTTCCAGCAGGCGTGCATCTCCAATCGTTTCATAAGAAGACCGGGCGGCACCCGCTACCAATCCTCCCCATAACGAATGCGTCATGAAGGATAAGGCCTCCCACCAGCGGTCCGGAGCATTGGCTCTATAATCATTGCTGAATCCAATATTGGCAATAATCAGCGGGGCATACCGTTCAGCTTCATCGGTTAAACCAGCCAGGCATAAGGCTTCACAGGTAAGTCCAAAACCGGCATTATCATAGAAATGCTCCGTCACGGCTCCTTGATACGCCTGCGCACCCTGCTTCAGCCCTTCCACCAGCGCTAACCATAGTTTGCTAAGCTTATCATGCCAATACGTTAATGCGTTCTTCCTCAGGTCCGCTAACAAATCTGCAATATACAGAATGAATACCCCTACAAGCTGCGATTCTTCCTGCTCACGCTTATTCCGGTGACACTCCGGGTCCAGCCTCATACACATGACCTGAGCGGCCCAAGTCAGATACATTTCCGGACTTCCGTAATATAAATATGATTGATCAAATTTGGACAATAAATAATACACGTGGCCGATATAGTCAAAATCATATATACGGTAAAAGGACCCGTAAAGCGGTTTGGGATGCAGGAAATCCCCCTGTTCAAACCAATGGTATTTTAGATCAAGGAAAGCAGACAGCTCTACTTTTCTGACTTGTGCCGGTACAGGGGGCGATAGAAGATTCTTCATCAGAATGAAAGCTAATTTACCAAGCGATTCTCCTTGATTGGATAAAGGCAGAAATGAATAGGGACGGGTTACTGAGGCTGTATTAAAGCTGTTGTCACATAACCATTCGGCCCGTCTCTCAAGAATCTTATGAACAGGCTCGAGGACATTGCCGATTAGCACATCACATTTGCCGTTACTGAGCTGAGCAACCAGCTTGATCTCCCCCGCTGACTTCAGCGGCAGAACTGCGCGTAACCGATTAGATTTTGCTGCGGGAACGATTGTGAATTCACTTGAGATATCCGTCTCGTTAACAACGCCTGCTTCACAGGTTGCGCTATACATTTTTACCGACTGCAGCGTTTCCTGTTCCGGCAATTCTACTTCGGCAATAAATTTCCCTTCAGTAGTAGTAACGGACGAGTAGGTCCAGCCCGGATGTCCGTACTTGAGCGCTTTAGTATAGAAATCCGCCTGCCCATTAAATGTTGTAAACACAAATGACCATTCTCTTTCGCCATAAGGCTCTAAGGTGACAGGTGCGTAGCCGCCATAGATCCAATCACTGTCTGCCGACTGCTCAAGCGAGCTTCCATCCTCAATAAATGACAACCTGTGGTAGAGCATTCCATCCAGTGACGGGGAGACCTGTTCCAGAAAACGATTGACATAACTGCAATATGTACCAAAGGCGGCAACACGTTCCCCGGTACTGTATATAGCCAGATGAGGTGCCTCATTACTTCTGCGTACTGCTGCAAATTTGCTGAAATCCCCGCCGATATGCGGAAATACTGCGCAAGAATGCCTGATATTCCTCATGACATCACGATCACGGAACATGATATAGGCCAGAGAGAACCAGCTGTGAAATCCATTGATTCTTACGGCAGCAGCAGCAGGATTTGAACAACGGATCTTCCATGCCCATTCTCCATTGTTGTTCAGCAGATATTCATATTGAACTTTAAATTTATCATGCACAAAAGTTACAGTAGCTGATGTATCACCTGCAACTTCAATATAGGACTGCAGGTTAGCGCTTTCAATCCGTTCATCATCAACAATTGCCGTCCATTGTCCAAAAGGCTTATGCTCCTGGGCGTAGCCGGCCTCCTGAACATAATCTGCATCAATTACCCAGTTCATCCTTGCGGGATCATCTGTCATACGGAGGGATTCGACCGTTCCTTCTGTTGAGAGGTTTACTTCAAACGTATCATTACGAAGCAGTCTCAAGTTCTCACTCCTATCGATTTAATTTAAACGTTTAGATTTCGGGTTAATATTACCACAGTGTAAAATTGCCAGCAAGCCATTTATCGCTGCTGCAGGTAAAGAGACTGTCCACTTCATGTGAACAGTCTCTTCCCGCAATTATTATTTAATAGAGGTTCTTGGCCCGGCTACAGAATCCCGCTCAATCAGTTTGCATAACGGAGGTTCCTCTATTGTCTCCTCTTTTCCGCTAATCCTGTTACATAGAGTCTTCATCGCCAATATCCCCATATCATGCAGCGGTAAATCCATCGTCGTAATTCGGGGATTCAGATAAGCGCTGAATTCCCGGTTATCAAAACCGACAACCGACAGCTCCCTAGGTATGGAGATCCCGCGTTCAGCTGCAGCTCTCAGGGCACCGGCAGCCATCAAATCGTTCATCACAAGAATAGCCGTAGGCGGGTCGGGCAATTCCATAAGCTCACCTAATAACTGATAGCCTGACTCCCCTCCCCAGTCGCCTACTTTGATAAACTGCGGGTCGAAATACAGCTGAAATTCCGTCAATGCTTTGTAATACCCGTTAAACCGCAGTCTCGAAGGGATCGAATCCATTAAGCCGCTGATGACCGCAATCCGAGAATGCCCTTTGCTGACTAAATACTGGATGGCATCATAGGAGGCCTGTTCATCATTATACTGAATAGAACACTCATTCTGCGCGTAGCAATACGTATAGACAATCGGCTTGTCATTCGTATGAATTAATCCCGTTAAATCACGGGGATGCACGCCAATATATACGATTCCTTCAACCTGATTGGATACTAGGTCTGATACCGCATTTTGTGCATGCTTCTGGTAGGTAGCGGTATCCGCATAATTGTAGCCTACCTTTTTTTGCAGCCGCAGGTTGGTTAACAGGATATGCATATCATGTTGCTCTGCATAATCATTTATTCCATCAATAATTTCCGGCGTGTTAAAGACCGTTATGTCTTCCGCAATAACTCCGATCGTATTCGTTCTTCTGCTCTTAAGGCTTTGGGCAATCGCGTTAGGCCTGTAATTAAACTCTTCAATTACCTTCAAGACCCGCTCTTTCGTCTCAGGCTTCACATTACGGGTACCATTCATCACATATGATACTATCGCGGTGGATACATTTGCGCGCAAGGCAATATCTTTAATTCCGATTTTCTTCATACCTTCACCCTATTTAAACGTTTTACATTGCGCACACATTGTATCATTAACACGACTTGACATTCAAATGTAATTTTGAGCTATGCAGAGTCTAGCCCTCCCTTCAGAAATTCTTTAGAATTCTCCTACCTAATTCCTCAGAAATTTTAGTTAGTATTTCTGTATCGAAGTGAGCTGAGGGGATGGCATGTTGGCTGGTCATTCGATCTTAGAGTTAATTAAATCAGTATGGATATCTGTTTTTTTATCTTGCTTTTACGCTAGGCCCTTTTGGTATTCCAATCCCTAATGAACTTCTTCGTACAGAATCTTATCAGGATAAAGTTGACTCCCAGTTAAATCTAAAGAGAGTTGATTTGGCACAGCTAGTACAGCTAATAACTGATGCTGAATACAGCATTATCGAAATTGAGAATAAAGGGATTCCTCTATCAGAAGAAAAAATGGACCGGCTATTTGAGCGTTTTTATAAGGTTGACTATTCAAGAAATAGCGAGGGAATCCAAACGGGAGCTGGTCTCGGCTTGTCCATTGCCAGAAATATTGCCGAGCTACACCGAGGCATTTAGAGCAACTTTGATAATTCTCAGTCACATTTTAAAAAAAGCCCTGATAATCAAGAGTTTCTTGACCATCAGGACTGAGATACTTGTGCCAGAAATCGTTACAAACCAGTGACAAACTACGTTACAAACGGTGACAAGATGAATTACAACTCACACAACAATTTAGTCTACTTCCCGTGACTCCCCCGCTGCCGCATCCCCTCAAATAAAAGGATCGTCGCCGCCATCGCCGCGTTCAGCGATTCGGCGCGGCCGGCCATCGGGATGATGATGCTCTTGTCGACAAGGGCTGCCGTCTCCGGCGAGATGCCTTTGCCTTCGCTGCCGATCAGCAGCCACTGGCTGCCCTGGAAGTCATGGGTGTAGCAGGAATCTTCACCTGTCAGCGAAGTGCTGACCAGCAGCGCCCCGCGTTCCCGCGCCTGCGGCAGAATCGTGCCGAGATCTCCCTCCACTACCGGGAGATGGAACATCGAGCCCATCGTGGAACGGATGGTCTTCGGATTGAAGAGATCGGCGCAGCCTTGGCCGAGGATCACCCCGTCCGCACCTGCCGCATCGGCACTGCGGATGATTGTGCCCACGTTGCCAGGGTCTTGGACCCCGTCCAGCACAACAACCAGACTATCCGGCTTCGCCAGGATGGCCTCCACGCCCTGCTGCTCCTTGCGTACAACGGCAAACACCGGCTGCGGTGTATTCGTGCTGCTGCACTTCGCAATCACCGCTGCTGACACGCCAATTACCTCCATGCCCTGCACGGCCTGAAGCAGAGGCTTCAGCTCGGACGGCATGCCCTTATCCAGATCAAAGGCCAGGCATTCCACATCTGCTTCCGCCTGCAACGCCTCCTGCACCAGATGGATGCCTTCTACGATATATTTACCGGACTTGTCGCGGTGCTTCTTCTCCTGCAGTCCAGCCCATTCCTTCACCCGCGTATTCTGCGGCGACATAATTTCCATGAGGTCCTACCTTTCTGTTGCTTGCAGATTCCTGATTTTAAGTATGCTACACCAACCGGGCGGCTTAACTGTAGTTAGTGCAACTAAAAACTGCCTTTCCGCAGCAAATCCCCTTTTAACTGCAGTCTGTACAACTAAAAGTAGCGGTTGGAGTAAAATTCCGCCATTTGTGTAAATTTAGTTGTACCAGATACATCTATTTGCAAATAACGGATTAATTCATTTAAAATAACTGCACAAAATACAACTAACCCTACCTACCTGTACTAATATCTGTACTTGAACCTGGCCTGTACCTGTAATCACTTCATCCATACAGCCCTATTGATAAGCCATTTCCAGCTTCGTCAGGTTGTCCTTCCGGCCGACGATGACAAGTACATCGCCCTCGCTCAGACGATCTTCCGCTCTGGGGGAAATATTCATTTCCTCACCCCGGCGGATAGCCATCACGTTACAGCCATATTTGGCACGAATGTTAAGCTCCTGCAAATTCTTGCCGAGCATCGGCCCGGAGACTTTCATATCCAGAATGCTGTAGTCCGGCGACAGCTCTATATAATCAAGGATGTTCGGCGAGGCCAGATGATGCGCCACCCGCATGCCCATATCCCGTTCAGGGTAGATTACCTTATCTGCTCCGATTTTACTCAACACCTTGCCGTGCAGCTCGCTTTTGGCCTTAACCAGAATTGCAGGCACGCCAAGATCCTTCAGAATCAGCGTGGTTAGAATACTGGCCTGAATATCTTCGCCAATCGCGACAACCACCACATCGAAGTTACGGATACCGAGTGCACGCAGTGCCTCTTCATCGGTCGAATCCGCGGATACGGCATGAGTAACAATATTCGAAATTTCCTGGGTACGCTGCTCATCCGCATCAATGGCCAGTACGTCAAAGCCCATACCGCTGAGCGCCTTGGCTACACTTGAGCCGAAACGTCCCATTCCGATGACGGCATATTGTTTTTTTGCCATAATTGTTGTCCCTCCCGCCCGCATTTTGCATCTCAAACAGTATAGCATAAGCCGTTATAAACTTGAATTTTCAGCGCTGCCGCAGGGCACCTTATTAAGAGCCTATGCTAACAAAACCTAAGCGCATGCTCCCGAAGCCAGTTTTGCGAAGCTGAGCCAGGAAGCCTATGCCAACAAAACTTAAGGAGGTCGATTATGCCAGTCACCATTGATTTGCGCCAGGCTATTGTACACAAGATTCACGGACAGACCGAGGAAGGTCTGCGGGAAGTGATCGAGAACTCCGTGGACGGGCCGGAAGCCGCGCTTCCCGGACTCGGCGTTGTCTTCGAAATGATCTGGAAGGACCTTGATCCCGCCAAGCAGGACCGGGTGCTCTCCATGCTGCACAGACATCTGGAGAAGCTCACGCCAGGGTCCATCACGTCCTAAAGAGGTTCATTCCGCCAAAAACCTCCGCCTCCACATGTGCAGCTGCACAGTGGATCGCGGAGGTTTTTTATAACAAACAATGGAACAAGCGGTCAGCTTATCCTACTTCAACTGTACTTTTCAAGGCGCGGTTTCCAGGAATTTAGCCGTCGGATTCTTCTCCATCGCGGTCCGCATGGCGTATTCGTTCTCGAACAGCACTACATAATTACCCTTCTTATCGGTAACCAGTGTGGAGTTGATCCGGAATTTGCTTGCATCCGGCTTGGTGTCATCCACAATCCAGCGTGCGAACTGGTAGCTCATCCGCTGCAGTTGGACATCTACGCCGTACTCGCCCTTCATGCGGTACTCGAACACCTCGAACTGCAGCTGTCCGACGACACCCAGCAGGATATCATCGAAGTTCACCGTACGGAACACCTGAATCATGCCCTCTTCGGTCAGCTGGTCAATACCCTTCTGGAACTGCTTCGATTTCAGCGCATTCTTAATGCTTACTTTGGAGAAAATCTCCGGTGAGAAGGTCGGCAGCTCATCGAATTCGATATCCCCTGCCTGACTCAGCGTGTCGCCAATCCGGAAGATACCCGGGTCAAACAGACCGATAATATCACCCGGATACGCCTCTTCTACAATATCGCGGTCCTGGGCCAGGAACTGCTGCGGCTGGGACAGCTTGATGTCTTTGCCGGCACGCACATGCTTCACACTCATGCCACGCTCGAACTTGCCGGACACAATGCGCAGGAAGGCAATGCGGTCACGGTGAGCCGGGTTCATGTTAGCCTGGATTTTGAACACATAGCCGGTGAATTTCTCATTTGTCGGTTCAACAGATCCAGCTGTACTGCGGCGCGGTTCAGGCTTCGGTGCAAGATCCAGGAAGTTATCGAGGAAGGTCTGCACGCCGAAGTTGTTGATCGCACTGCCGAAGAATACCGGGGTAATCTCTCCGCGAAGTACTTTCTCATAGTCAAACGGATCACCCGCTACATCCAGCAGCTCCAGATCCGCACATAATTGGTCATGCAGGTATTCTCCGGCCATCTCGCGGATGATCGGATCGCGGTAGCTTTCCACTTTTTGTACTCTGATCACGGAATGATCGTCGCCCTGGAACAGCTCAACCTGATTCTTCATCCGGTCGTATACGCCGCACAGCTCACGGCCCATGCCGATCGGCCAGTTCATCGGCACAGAGCGGATACCCAGTACATTTTCCAGCTCTTCCATCAACTCAAATGGATTGCGGCCTTCACGGTCCAGCTTGTTGATGAAGGTGAAGATCGGAATGCCCCGCTTGGCACAGACCTGGAACAGCTTGATCGTCTGTGTTTCCACGCCCTTGGCAACGTCGATCAGCATGACCGCACTGTCAGCCGCAGTAAGCGTACGGTAAGTGTCTTCACTGAAATCCTGGTGACCCGGGGTATCCAGAATGTTCACCCGGTGGTCCAGATAATCAAACTGCATGACGGAAGAAGTGACGGAGATCCCGCGCTGCTTCTCAATTTCCATCCAGTCACTTGTGGCGTGCTTGCTTGCCTTACGGGCTTTGACTGTTCCTGCTAAGCGGATAGCGCCCCCGAAGAGGAGCAGTTTCTCGGTCAGCGTTGTTTTACCCGCATCCGGGTGGGAAATAATCGCAAAGGTTCTGCGTTTGTCTACTTCACTCTGAAGCTTGTGGTCCGGTGCCTTATTCATTACACATATCCCTTCATATATAAATTCATCCATGCTTCTGCTTCAATTACCGGATTTCATCAAATCGGTGCACTACTCATTCGTCCAGATCCTTTCACGTAGAATTCATCGTTACATCGTTGAAGTACGGTTTATAGGATATTTTATGGCGCCTTGCCTAGAAATTCTTTATTTTGAAAGCATCCTTTTTAGTATAGCAAAATCCGGCAAACATTATCTACAAAAAAGCAGCGGAACTGAAATAAGTTCTACAAGTTCACAAAAAGCCTGGAAGCTTCGTATTTAACAGTACAAAAAAGACACCGATTAATTATCAGTGCCTTTTCTGTATCAGAATAAGGAGAAGCAAGCATTCCTGTAGCAATTAAAGCACGACTGATGCCGGGTAATGAATTCTCCATGCTTATCCATAATCTCTAGGACAGAATCAGTAGTTTGGCCTAGAGGAGATTTATTGTGAAAACACGGATAGATTGTTCTATCGGAATCAATAATCAGCGTTTTTGCTGAGAAATAACATTTGGGAATTATCCGCGTCTGCTTTTTCAAAGTAAATTCCGCAAGTTTGTAATGGTACTGACGCTCCTCAAACGCATAAAACCCCTTAAACACCGTCAGTGCCTTATCTATTTCCGGCGTTGAGGCTTTGTTCCAAGACAACAGATCTTCAGAATCCATGAGATTTAGGTTTACACCGAAGCCCCGTTCTTCTGCATATGCAATCACTTCATCAATATGATCCACATTTTCAGGTGAGACAGTTACATTCAAATCTACATGATCTGAGTAATGCTGTTCATAAATCATATGCAGCACTTCCATTACTTTTGCATAGCGTCCGCGATATTGATCTGTATAGGCTTCATTTAGACTGTCAAGGGTAATGGCGAGATGTACCCGATGTGCTATAAGCTGCTGCAACAGCTCTTCTGTAATAAGCGTCCCATTCGTCAATAACATAATATCCCGGACCCGGCTGCCTGCAAAGACTATCAGCTCCATAATATATCCCATGCTGAGTGGTTCACCACCGGTTAACAACAGCGACTTAACCGGAATGACCTCTGTTACACGCTCCAGAAACGAGGTAATATCTTCAAGCTTTAAATTATCGTTAAGAGAGGGGTAAATATCATTATTGTAATAGCAATAATGGCATTTAAGATTACATTTGGACGTCAAAATGAAACCAAGCTGATTAATCATTTACTCCCTCCTGTCAATGGAGCCTATCCACTCACTGACAAAACCCGATAGCTCCATGCCTGTGCATTGCTCTAAAAGCTCAATAAATAAATCAAGTGAAACCACTCGTCCACAATTATCAAATAGCTCAATGAGCTGTTTCAGAATAGTCATATCCATATTTTTTGACTGGAACAGTTCATTAAATGCCAGAACACCCTTACCGCAGATGAGCGCCAAAAATGTTTGTTCGTCCATATGGGGCTCGAATTCGGCAATTGTAGTGTCCGTACCGGCAATATTGGCCTCAAATAAATGCTTGTAATATTGAAGTTGCCTGTCAAAAAAAGCCTCACCAAACCTGTTTTTTAGATAACACAGCTGTAGATACTCCGTAAAGCTTTCCAAAAGCCAATGCCGCCCCCGGCCTACAAAGACGGTAGTCAGCCCGAGCTCCTGGTGAATGATTTCGTGAAAAAGGTACTTATAAAGAAATACAAGAGGCTTGGCAGCCATACAACCATCTACTAAGATCAGATTTTTACATGAAATTGCATTGACCTGCAGATCCACTATATCGACGATCCGACACTCCAGCCGGCGTTTAAAAAGAGAATAATAAAAATCTAAAAATAGCGAGAGTTCACCCGCCAAATCAACCCTTTCAAACAAGGAAAGCGTCGGTTTAGAGACAGCCACACTTCTTCCGCTGATCTCAATATTGAGCTTTCGCTCATTGTGCGCAGAACAATCAGCAATGACCAAACAGCTTAAATCTTTGATTGTATATTCCCCGCAAATCTTTTCTGCATTGGTGACAAAGGACAAATCGCTCTCAATGAACAAATGCGCGTTATTCTTCAGTCCGGGGGTAATAGAGGGAAAATGAATACTGCCGGGAAGCAGGCGGAAGGAATTATCCCCCTGTCTTTTACTGTAGGAAACGGTGATCTTTTTAAACAGCCTTAACGCAGTAATCCGTACCTGAGTTCCCGTCCGCTCATAATCTATTTCCTCATCATCAGCACATAATAGATGGATGGTATAGGAGCTATCCAGCATAAACTCCAGTGCACCCAGACTCTCCTTAAATACAGCCTCGTATGTAACGGCGAGAAGGGCCGCTCTGCAGATGACCGAGACCCGGCATGCCGGCAGCAGCACCGCTCGCTCCGGAATTTGTCGATTATGAATCATAGAAATCACCACTTTTCCCATCGATACTTAAGGTGAACGATTCCAGAACAATATCAAAGTGATAGGCTCTTTCGAATACCCCCTGCATATTCCGGTTATGTCCGAACCCAAGATGACAGGTCCCCCACAGCTTCTCGTAACTGGGCATAAACCGCAGGTTGGCTAAGTCAGCATTAGTGCCGATGCCGAACTCCGCCAAGGGAACCGGGATACCCTGATATTCACCTGAACTGAAATAGGCCATCCCGTCCTGAATGGACACGCGCTGCAGCCCTCCAGCAACAGCGTAGATAAGCTCTCCTTGGGCAGTATAGGGCTGAGGAGCAAAAAACACCTCGCCTCCCGGAAGCTGAAAGAGATGTTCATGCTCGCTAAATTGACAGTTTTCCATCAGGATTTCTTTTTCCCGGTCTCTTGTAAACTTCAAATCGGTTCCTAGGCTACTGCGGAGCCGGTAGCTGGTTCCCTGTAACAGAATACTTTGAACTTGGCGGTTTCTCCTGCTTAGCGCACCATAATCAAGATTGATGGCTCTTTTGTATAACCGGACTACGGCGTCTGCGTAATGCTGCGGTACATACAGCGTTGGGTCATCCATCAGAATCAAAGGCAGCTTCAGCGCTTCACAACGATTAATAAAATCATGCACAGCCGGAACTGTCGATGCATTTTCAGAGAAGGGAAACAGCATAAACAAGACTTTCTGTCCGATATAATCCTCCAGGAATTCCGGCTGAATACATTCGGAGACAGCAGCTGTCCGGACGAGCCCATTTCCTATTCCCGGCTGTGTGTATAGCTCTTCCACAACAGTATGTATATAAGTTGATCCGGGCGGATCAAATATAATAACGATCTCCCTTTCTCTGAGAAAGTCCTGATCTTGACCGAATAACTGCTGCTTCATATAGCTGGCTGCTCCCCTTCTGCCTGAACCATCCCGATTTGTACATACTTAGCATTAAAATAAATTAACACGGCATTAGAAATCAACAGGCTAACTGCCCCTAAATACCAGATAAAGGAGTACCCCAGCCGTTCAGTCAGCAAGCCAAGGAGCAGGGTGATCGCAAAACCGGCAAGCGACTTAAGTGCGGATAAACCTGAGGAGAAGGTAGCACGCTTGCTTCTGGGAATAAAATCCTGAACCCAGGCGCCGAAGCAGGAGGATTCCATAGCCAGCCCGAACTCGAATAGGATCAAGCCGCCCACAAATACAATCGGATTAGGAAACCATCCTACAAGCAGCAGCCCCAGTGCAGAAATTAACGTGCCACCTGTTATAATTTTAAGGGAAGAGACTTTCCGTTTGGCCAGAAAAGATACAAAAAAGCTGGATACACTCATGACAGCCATGAAAACGATTAGAATAATCCCCAGATAGCTTACTGACATATGAAGTTCATTGACACCGTATACCTGCCAGGTGAGCAGGAATGCGAGCAATGCTGCATGGCTGAATATGCTTTTCAGCAGGACAAACCGCATTAGCTTATTCTTGGCAAAATCTACTGAGGTGTTATATACCTCTTTAAAAATATTCTCTTCAGTTCGTTCCCCATAGTTATCAGTGAACCGGAACCAGGCGTAGATACCAAGACCGATGGCCACAATCCCTGCTATTGCAACAGGAAGATAAAGGTGAACATTACTGCTCACTGTTGCCAGAAAAGCACCGACAATAGCAAATGCGGAGATAAAGCCGTTTAAGCGGGGCAGCACCACATTCTTATAATCCAACATGCCGAGATCATCCAGCTTATCAATATACCACGCCTGAGGTGATCCAGAGATTAAGGCTACCCCCAAAGACATAATGATCGCAGAAACGATGAACAGCATGAGATTAGAGGCAAAAGCGAATAGGCATAAGCCTATGCCCCAAGTAAAGAAACCGATAGCGGTTAATTTCTTCCGTCCGAATAAATCTGATAAATTACCGCTGGGATAATCAAAAATCGCCAATGACAATGAAGACACTGCAAATACAATACTGATCTGCAGCGGATCGATCCCCCTCATGCTCATCAGCACGATATACACTGCTCCGTACAGCTTATCCGCCAGGTTGTAGCCGGAGAGCATGACGCCTACAAAAATGCTGTACTGCTTATGATCTGGTAATTTCTTCATATGATAACTCCCCGTTCCTGAACAGATCCAAAAAATCATCGTTCGTAATATACGGATGCTTCTTTAATCCCGAACGAACAGCAGCAAAGCCTAAAGCATAGGAAATACTTTCAATAGGAGCACTGTAGGCTTGCAGACATATACTCCTTAGCTGAGAAGCTGACTCACGGCCTTCACAATAGCCGGCAAGCCGGTCACTGGCCTGGTTAAAGCTGTATCCGCAGCAGTGTATAAGCACAGTTGATATGGCAAGCAGCAGTGATTTTCTTAATCCCTGCCTGAACTCTGCCATTAATTCCGCATCCTGAAGGATAAAGTGGCTAAAGCTATATTCACAATATTTCGCCCAGCCCTCTTCCATTATCAGATTGTCCATTACCGTACTCTCAATCATATTCTCCCGTGATTTGACGAATTTGGAGTAATGATGTCCCGGAAAAATCTCATGCACAAACCCGAGGGTCATACTAAAATCATTCAATTTCGCCGAGTCATAGATCAAGGCACCCTTTACCGCTTTTTCTTTCAGAGAATAGGACTTTAAGTAAGCCAACCGGCCGGGCTGTTTGTATTTCAGATCCTTCATATCGGAAATAACAACATGCTGCAGAAACTCTTCCGTATCGGCCTCTATGAATGCTTTGCCTGCATGAAGCACATACTCAAGCTGCGCTTTAAGCGGTAACATCGAACTACGCCCTTCCCCGGCAGCATGTCGGGCGCTGTCCGTTGTACAATTATACTCACCCACTTCAGTCTCGATATCATTCAAAAACCGCTGGAAATCCATCCGGATTCCGGATTCCAACGCGATATAAGTTCTAAAGCGTTCCTCTCCTATGCCCAGCATAAAGGCAGCGCTCTCCTCTTGCCGGCTAATAAGATATGCCCGGAATTTCTCTGCCTCCTGCTTGAGCATATCCACCGTTCCGCCGGGGAGGCTAAGCCCGCCCGCCATTAGCAGAATCTGCTTCAGTTCATCCTCCAGCTGTCTAATTCCGAGGATGCAATCCAGCTTAGTGACGGGCGCTTCAGATAAATTCCGGATCGCTGCAGCGTAGAACTGTTGCAGTGAGCTTACATATGTACCCAGAAGATCACTTCGGATATCTGCTGAGAAGACTGCTTCATAGGTTCTCCCTAATAACGATATTGTCCGTAACGAATGTTGAATATAGAATGCCGGGGCCCGCCACGACTGCAATTCTTCAAGCTCAAATATCCGCAGCTTAAGTGTCCTCTTCAATGAATGTATTGGCTTCTCGTCGCCTTCCTCCAGTTCTTCCGCCAGCCTCAGGAGCCGCTTGTATTCCGTAGTCATCCTATGGATATTGTTCTCCGTAAAGATGAACAGCTCCTGTCTGTCAATTCCCCACTTAATAGCCATACTTGGGTAAAGGCAGCTTGATAATTGAATGTACTGGTCTACAAGATATTCACGCGTTGGTTTCATCGTATGCAACCGCTCCATTATTCCGGAATAAATAGCTTTGCCCATTCTGATCCTTGGGAAAAATCATCACGTCCTGCAGTTCCTGCGTGTCCATAAGCTTCCACAGCAGCCTCTCCCAGCCGATGCCTATTGTAAACACCGGAGGTGAACCGCTTTTCAAAGCGTCCAGGTAGTAGGCATATTGCTCCTCACTTATCTGTAATAGCTTCAGGGACTGCAAAAACTCCTTAACCTTGTATTCTTTTTCACTGCCGCTGGCAATTTCTACACCATTAAGAATGAGATCAATTCCTTTACTTTCCTGCCCCAGCCGCTTCGTAAAAATATTCTGTCCTATTCCCTCCAGCGGCTCCTGTCCAGGTGTGTCTGCTTCAACAAACGGGTAATTTTCAATCCAGCAGAAGGAATATTTCTCAGTTGGTTGCCGTCTGTTTAATGAGCGGAGAATGGACGAGAAGAAGGCTGAAATTAGCGGCTCCGATCCCTCAATAAGCAGAATTTCTCCTCTATCAACGGGAGCGATCCCTTCGATAAAGGTTTTGAATTGAGCAAGGTCAAGCGCTCTGCCATTTCTATGGGACAGCCGGTTTTCAGCAATCCTCAGTATTGAATATCCTGAGACCGGCAGTTTCTCGGCTCTGCCCGCAATAAACTGAAGGACTGTTTCAGGCAGGGAATAAGGAATTATTAGTGTTTTATATGTACTGCTGCTGTCCATGCCGAATTCCGTGTATTTAGGCTGCAGGAATTTCCGGTATCTGAAATCAGGCTTATCAGAGCCATAGAGGCGTATAGATTCCTTATAATCCAGCACCGGAAACGGAATGGCGATTTCAATATCAAAGCAATTCAGGCAAAGCTGCTTCAGCATTTCTTCAATAAGTGCCTTTCCCTCTTCATTTGTACAAAAATCGCAATTAATCGCCAGCTGGGTAAACTCTACCAAAGCATCCGTTTTGACCTCGGTACTTTCTTCCGACAGCCGGAAACAGGGGTGGAATTGAAAAATCCGTTCCAGACCGCCTATATTGTTCAGCAGATTTAGAATATTAGGGGATTGCAGCAGGGTATGTTCGAATTGGCGGGAAAGCACATTATAAACTTTGAATTCATTGAAGCCGTACTCTTGTACACTTGTCCAGAGCAGCGGATTTCTTGTCTCAATGAAGTAACGGTCACCGAGAAATTGTCTGATCTGCTGCTCCATATCATTTATTTTTTGGGCCAGCCGGATGTTCTTGTGATTAAAAAATTTAAGATGTGTATGTTCTCTTTTGATGTGATCAGCAGTAACAGTTGGTGTAGAAGTATTCAGTACCTCCAGCCTGGTTGCAAGTAAAGAAGAGCAAGTCTCTTCAGCTTCCTTCTCCAAAATAACCTCAACTGAAACTACATCCCTGATCTGCAACTGGTCAGAATTGCAGCAGATCATAATTTCACCAGTCATATCCCACAGCATAAACCCATGTGGCTTGATCTCCTTCACCCAGCCTGCCAATGAATATTCACCAGAGTGCGCAGTCAATTCTGCTATAAGGACTCTCTTGTGCAGCATACAGCTAGTTCCCCCTTTTATTTAGTCACTGCCCAAGGGATAACGCTTTTGAAAAATTTGCACTTTTCTGGATTCAGCTTACCTTCTCTTACAATCGCTTCAAACGTGCAGGGTCCGCCGCAAATGTTATAGCCGACACAATGCAGACAGGCCTTGGAGCTATGGTCATCGAAATGCCAGTCAATAAAGGCCTCATCCAGAGAAAAATCACTGAAATTGGAGGTACATCTTTCGTCGCACTCTACAACGCACTTGGAGACCAGACCATCGCTTGTGACGTAAACTCCCCAGGAATTCTCGGCCTGTCCATAGGTGAGATTCATACAGGAGTTGGTTTGCGGAAATTGATTGTTTACGAGAAACACAATATTGTTGCCGGGGTGGTTGAACGGGACATTTACCTTATCGCAATACATCCAGGCTTTAATAATAGCCTCACCCAACGCTGCACCGTCGATATCCCAGCCATGCTCATTCGGCTGCGGCGTATTAACGCTAATTTCGGTGAAACCTATATCCTCTACTAGATGGGTAATTATCTCTGAGAAAATATCCAGGTTATCTTTGGTTGGAGTAATGATTCCGGAGAGTCTTCCTCCTGCGTTCCTGAAATGATGTACACCTCTTACAATGGCATCGTAACTGCCCGTGCCATTATGATAGATTCTGTTCTTATCGTTAATCTCTTTCCAGCCGTCAATGCTAAAAACAAGCATCATTTTATTCTCATAAAAGTATTGGGCGTTCTCCTCGGAAACTAGGGTTCCGTTCGTTACGATTTCTTCGGTGAAACCGGTGATCTGCCCGTTTCTATGGGCTTCCTCCAGCATTTCATGCCCGCGTCTAATCAGATCCATACGAATCAGGGGCTCTCCTCCAAAATACTGAAGAATAGGAGCAGCGTCCTGGTTCTGCTCGATAAACCATTTCATAGTATCCTCGAATGCCTCGATGCTCATTGAACCTTTATTCTGGTAAATATCATTTACAAAGCAATAGGTACAGTTCAAATTACACAATTCTGTCAAGGAGATCCGCATGTAACCAATTCTGTTCTTTCTTATTCGCTTATTGACATCTCTGCGGGTATGCCGCTGAAGCCTGGCTTCGGCAAATTCATCATGCTCACACGGCACAAGGAATTTCTGTTCCGCCAGATCCAGGCTGTAAGTATCCTCTGCTAACGGACGTGGAGTCTTGTAAGTCTGGTAAGCTTCATATCCTTCTCCCGGAAGCTCAAATAAACCCAGTGTATGGGCATTAAAGAACACATAATTCTCCTCTTTATCAAAAATATTCGCAAATTTTGACTGTCTGTATAACATGGTCCATCCTCCCGTTCCGGATGGGAGAGAGGAAAACACCTCTCTCCTGAATAAGTACCGGTAAATTATTTAGCTGTAAGTAGTGCTGTTTCTGACTTTTTTTCTTCCAGTTCGATAGCCTCGAGGAGCTCCGCTTCAAATTCTTCAAACTCAACGTCAAGAGCAATGACGGCTCTTGATCTTTTGCATACATCTGCAAAAGCAGGAGCCTGTAAAGAGATTTTCTTTTCTTTCAGCATAATTCCGCCTCCTTTCTTTTTAAATAAATTTAATAATATGTAAATACATATTATATATTGGGATTATATAGAAACTTATTCTAATTGCAATTCAAATCCCCCAACGTTCAATTTTTATACATATTAAGGAATAAAAATATATTAAATACATTTAATGGTGATTTGGATTATTGACATCTTTTCAGCCGCCGAGATTAAATTAGATTGTGCGTCTATTCCAAATGTCAAAGGAGCCCCTATTGATGTCTATACAAGAGGAGAGTTTATATTATGATATCCTTTACGATAATTACCTCGATGATCTGGAGTTTTATAAAGAGCTTTTAAGCGGGAATGTGCTTGAACTGGGCTGTGGGACGGGAAGACTAACCCTTCCTTTGGCCTGTGCCGGTCTAAATATTACCGGGCTGGATATTTCTGCGGAGCACCTCGATGCAGCCCATTCAAAAACAAATAGACTACAATGTAGTCCTGATTTCATCAAGGCGGATATGCGGGATTTCAGTATAGACCGTAAATTCGATGTTATTTTTGCCCCCTTTAACACACTATGCTTTTTACACACTGTTCCTGATATTTCAAGCTGCTTTGACCGGGTGAAGAAACACCTTAAACCGAATGGCAAGTTTATAGTCGATGTTTTTTTGCCGTCTATGCCTATTCTCCTGCGTAATCCCAACACCCTGTATGAGGTTAAGGAAACAATTGATCCCTTGACCAGCGAACCGCTAAAAATTTCCGAAAAGAACATTTATAACAAGCTCACTCAGGTCCTGTCCATTTCTTATCTCTTTGAGACGGCTGAAAAGAAATTCTCCCGCAATTTGCAGATGAAAATGTACTTTCCTAAAGAACTTGAAGCCTACTTTACCTTTCACGGTTTCAAAATTGTCCATACCTATGGCGGCTATGCATACGAGCCGCTGTCAGTCAAATCCCGACAGCAAATAATTGTGTCTTCTCTCTAGCCTCAGCACAAAAAGATCCCCCTGCAGCGTATGCAGAGGGATCTCCAACAGTTCTCTTATGCAGGGCTTAGCGGTTAACCTGCCAAACCACATTATCTTCATCCTGGCCGTTAACCGGCCACCAGTGGAAGCCTTCGCCAGCCAGCAGCTGATCGGCTTCGACCGGCCCCCAGGAGCCGGCAGGATAGGAAGCGAGATCGTTGCTCTCTTCCTTCCATGCCTTGGCGATACGGTCCACGAAGGACCAGGCAGAGGACACTTCATCCCAGCGGGTGAAGTAAGTGGAATCCCCGCGCGCAGCATCATGCAGCAGACGCTCATAAGCTTCCGGCGAATTGATGCCGATCATGCAGCTCTGGCAGAAATCCATCGCCAGCGGCTGAATTTCCGATTCGGAGCCCGGCTTCTTGGCATTGATCTTCACGTAGATGCCTTCCATCGGATTCACACGGATTACGAGCAGGTTCGGCTCCAGATTATGCTTCTGGCCCAGATAAACATTGGTCGGCATTCCTTTGAACTCTACAACCACTTCCGTAGTCTTCACAGGCAGACGTTTGCCGGTACGGATATAGAAGGGAACCCCTGCCCAGCGGAAGTTGTCTACAAATACACGGGCTGCGAAATACGTCTCCGTATTCGATTCCGGGTCCACCTTATCTTCCTGGCGGTAAGCCGGAAGGGTCTTGCCCTTGTAGAGCCCTTGCGTGTATTGACCGCGCACTACGTTCTCGCGAACCTCTTCCGCAGTAGCGTAAGGACGCAGCGAACGGAGCACCTTCACTTTCTCATCACGGATATCTTCAGCCAGCAGACGGCTTGGCGGTTCCATAGCGATCATTGTCAGTAGCTGCAGAATATGGTTCTGTCCCATATCGCGCAGTGCTCCGGCATGATCGTAATACCCGCCGCGCTCTTCCACACCCACGGTTTCCCCGAGTGTGATCTGAATGTTGGCGATATGCTTGTTGTTCCATAGCGGCTCGAAGAAAGCATTGGCGAACCGGATCACTTCAATATTCTGCACCATTTCCTTACCGAGGTAATGGTCAATCCGGTAAATCTCTTCTTCCTTGAACACCTGGCGGATTTGCTCGTTCAGCTGTTCAGCGGATTCCAGATTGTAGCCGAATGGCTTCTCGATCACCAGACGGTTCCAGCCCCGGGTCTGCAGCATGCCGCCAGCCTTCAGGTTGAAGGAGACACTGCCGAACAGTTCAGGTGCAAGCGCCAGATAGAACAGGCGGTTGCCCGGAATATGGAACTTCTCTTCGAGCGCTTCCGTCTGGGCATTCAGCTCACGGAAACCGTCGATATTGTTGATGTCCAGAGACTTGTATTCGAAATGCTGCACGAACTCGTTCCATTCCGCAGCATCTCCTGCCTGGTAGCGGCAGAACTCGCGGATGGATTCCTTCACATCTTCCCGGAATTCATCCTGGGTACGGGGACGCCGAGCCACGCCAATTACCGCAAAATCATGTGTCAGCTTGCCTTCACGGTACAAACTGTAAATCGCCGGGAAAAGCTTACGCCGGGCTAGATCTCCGGTTGCCCCGAAGATAAAGAATACAGCACCGGGTGTATGCAGTGCATCAAGGGTTTGATTTTCAGCCATGGCTCCTCATCTCTCTGTATGTAATATAGTTGACATTCATTCTCAGCGGCGGTCATGATATAAAATACGCATGACGGCGTGATGTCATTTTATCATAATTGCACTAAGGATGCTATCACATTCCTGACAGTTTTTCTCGGGATTTCGTAATTTTCCATTACTCTTTCTTATGCTTTCACATGTTCCCGCTTATACTACCGATATTATACCGCCCCGCCAAAAGCTCCGCAACGTGGAGCCGCTGCGGAGTAAGCCCGGAAACTCCGGCTTCAATATTCGATCGTAATCAGCGGAAGTCCGAGGGTCACACGGTTTCTGTCCTCATTCCCGTCCCTGTGCACCGCCAGCTGGAGCGCAAGCTCATGTCCGCCGCTGCTGACGGTGCGCTGCAGGCCGGGCACGCTATACGAACGGCTGGATGTAGTTTCATCTGCGTAATTCTCTTCCGCATGAATGCCGGGGAGCTGCGCTGCAAGGTTCCGCTCTGTGGCCAGGAGCGCAGCCTGAGGTCCGCTCTGCTCCTTCGCCGGAGCCTGCAGAGAGACGTTCCACTCTGCCACAATACCCGCCTGTAGCATCGCCTGCCCGGCGTCACCTGCTGCTGACGTAAGCTCCGGCGAGTCCAGGAGATCCGCCGTCTCGAAGGTGACGATGCAATAGCTCCGTCCGCCGCCGAGCTCGCTCCAGAACAGGGAGACCTGCGCTCCTCCGCTGACTTCTGCGGAGGAGCGCGAGGTTAGATGCCCATCCTCATCAGAGGAGCTGACTTCACCGAGTCCGAGCCGGGAAGACAGGTTCTGTACAGTAGCGTCTGCCGCAGCCTCTCCGCTATATTCTCCCTGCCACTTCAATACGAGCCGGAGCGGAGCCCCGGGAGCAGATACCTCGCGGCCGAGTGTAGTCAGCAGCGCCAGAGAATCCTGAAGCTCTCCCGCACCAGCAGTGGAAGCAGTGACCGCAGACACAGCAGATACTTCCTGTAAGCCATTTCCTCCGGCTGTCCCCGCGCTGCGGAAGCCGCTAAGCAGCATAACCGCCACACACAAGCCCGCCAGCACCAGCCTCCCTTTGCTCTGTCCTCTGTTCCCCACTCTGCATCTCCCTCTCAATCCGTTCTAGTAATCTACTAGACAGGATATCCAGCTTCAGAGAAAGATATACCCCGCTGAGAGAGACTCTCTGAGACTCCCGATCCGGCAGTTGCATAGTTCACCGGAATGTAATGAGATTTTAATCACTTCTATAGAAGTATTTATTAGTTTATATTTCCATTAATAGGATTCACATTATATAAATAGAAGAGGTACTCAATCAGCATGCTTAAAAAGTGGTTTCACCGAAACAGCACTGACTTCCGGCTTATCAACGATCTGGTTGTCCCTATGTTTTTCCTTCAGATTCTCCAGCTACTCTTTCAGCTCGGCGACCAGGCGATTATCGGCAGGCTTAGCGTTGAAGAATTTGCCGCAGTGGGCATCGCCTCATCTTTTATTTTTCTAATCACCGGAACGATCGGCATTCTATGCGCAGCCTTCAACATCATCGGCGGAAGATTCTTCGGCAACAATGATATTCCTAAGTTTGGCCAAGCCTTTAATACAAGCATGACAATGTCCATCATTATCGGCATCCTGTTCGAACTGCTGTTATTAGGGACTGGCAGATGGATATTGGGCACGGTCTATGATCTGAATTTCGCACCTGCCACTCATTATTTGTATATCAGCGGAATGACCATGGGCATGAATATGGTTCTGTTTAATTTCTCAGCCTATTTCAAGAACATCAACCAAGCTAAGCTGTTAACCTTCAGTTTCGTGGCAGCAGGCATCGTGAATATATTCTTCGATTATGTGCTCGTCTTCGGCAAATGGGGATTTCCTGCGCTGGGTATGAGCGGCGCCGCTGTCGGCTCTGTCGCGGGCTATGGTGCGAGCATTATAGTCTGCATCTATTTTTTCCGCAAAAGCAGCTTATTCAGCTTCTCTCTTCAGATCAACCGTCCCATTGCCAAGCAGCTGCTGAAACTCTATTTCCCCATGGCCCTTCAGGACCTTATTGAATACACTTTGTTTGCAATGGGCATCATGGCGATCATCTCCAGAATGGAGTCTGAATTCATCGCGTCATACACCGTTGTGACCACTTTGCTTGAGATCATTCTGATTCCGATGTACTGCTTCGCGGGCAGCTGTATGACAATTACCGCGAAGGCCTACGGCACGCAGCAAGCAGGGTACACCAAATATTCGTATCTGTCGCTCCAGCTTATGTTAATGATCAGCATTCCGCTAACCTTGATCGTGATCTCCTTCTCCTATCCGCTTATTGCCATCATCACAGACAAAGCCGTTGTCATCTCACTAGTGGAACATGTTCTTCCCCTGGCGCTGGCGCTGAATCTGATAAACGGGCTGCAGATGATTATGCGCTCTACCCTGCAGGCGATTGACCTGGAGAAGTGGGTGCTTGTGTACTCGGGGGTGGTGTATGCAGTATCCCTGGTGATCATTTATTTATGTATCCGGAAGCTCGAACTAACCGGTGTCTATCTCGGGTTTGGGGTTAGTTATCTGCTCTTATCCTTAGGTTATGTATACAAACTGCAAGGACGTGAGCCTTACGCGCACGCAAAAACACTTTCAAGATAACTCCCCGTCCCTCCCGGGCCAGGGCTGATTTCTCTTGAAAGTGCGTAATGGCTTCTATGGTCTATGGCTTTATTCCGCCAGTCCATTCTTATATGCGTAAATAGCCGCCTGGGTCCGGTCTTCGACGCCCAGCTTGGCGAGAATATTCGTGACATGGAATTTCACTGTCTTGATTCCAATAATTAATTGATCGGCAATATCCTGATTGGACTTGCCCTGGGCCAGCAGCTTCAGCACTTCCATCTCGCGTTCGGTAAGCTCCTTGTAGGCCGGAGATTCACCTCTGGCATTCGAGCGGAACCGGTTCATCATTTTGGAAGCCACTTGTGATTCCAGCACGGACTGACCTCTTGCAGCAGCCCGGATCGCATCGGCGACTTCACTGGCCCGCGAGGTTTTGAGCAGATAGCTGAACGCGCCGGCTTCAATGACCGGATACATTTTCTCATCATCCAAATAACTGGTCAGCACTATAACTTTGCAGTCCGGGTACAGCTTCAGCAGCTGTCTTGTTGTTTCGATCCCGTCCATGCCGTCCATCACCAGATCCATCAGCACCACATCCGGATTATATTCCTGTGCCAGCCGGATTCCTTCTTCGCCGCTTCCGGCTTCACCTACAACTTCAATCCCATCCTCGGTGCCAAGCACCGCAGCAAGTCCGATCCGGACCATTTCGTGATCGTCCACCAGCAGGACCTTGATCGCTTCCGCTTCCTCCATCTCCATGGTTACCCTTGCCCCCTATTCATTGACTACCGGTACGGTAATATCAATCCGCATTCCTTTGCCGGGAGCGGTGATGAACTGGATCGAGCCCCCGATCTCCGTTATCCGCTCCTGCATATTCGAAAGTCCGTAGGATGTCTGCTTGCTCTCATCCAGCTCAAAGCCAATCCCGTCATCACGCAGCGTCAGACGGACCGTATCGCCGCGGCGGTGCAGGCGGATCTCCATCTTCTCCGCTTTGGCATGGCGCAGCGTGTTCGAAATCGCCTCCTGCACAATGCGGAACAAATGATTCTCGACGCCTTTGAGCAGCTGCACGCCCTGATCCATCTCGAACACAATATCAATCGGAACCTTGATCTTCAGTTCCTTGATCAGCTCCTGCAGCCCCTGCTCCAGCCCCTTGCCTTCCAGATATACCGGCCGCAGGTGCAGCAGCAATGCCCGCATCTCCGACTGGGCTACGGCGGACATCTCCTCAATCAGCGCAATTTGCCGCTGCGCCTTGTCGAAATCCTTCTCCAGCGTCCGGCCTACAGCCGTCGCCGTCATCGAGATCGCGAACAGCTGCTGGGATACGGCATCATGCAGCTCGCGTGCCAGCCGCTGACGTTCCTCGATAATCGCCGTCACCCGGGCTTGCTCGGCAAGCTTGGCATTATTGGTGGAGAGCCGCTGCAGCGTATTCACCTGATTCTCCCACTTGCCGCCAATCCGTCCGAGCTGTTCCCCGAGCCGGCCCAGCTCATCATGGCCCAGATCCGGCATTACCGGGGTGAGGTTACCCTTCTCCCAGGCTACCAGCGTAGCCCGCAGCAGCTCCAGCTTGCGCTTGCTGCGGAAGCCCTGATAGAATCCGTACCCGATGCCGAAGGCCATCGGCAGCAGAATCAGCGTCATTGCCGTTCTCACGCCGACCTTCCAGTCCTCAAACGGCTGTAATAATCCATATGTATACATAATGTATGTAATAACAAGCAGCATGATCAAAGAGAACAGAGCCCCCTCGCCCATACTGCGCGTTACCATGTTACTGCTTTTTTTGCCCATGCCCGGGAGCCCTCCCTTCCATCTCTCTGCTCATATGCTGTATTCATCAGGGAAACCGTATGTCGAGATCACCCATCAGATATGAGATATTGAATTTCACTTTATGCTCGCTGCTGTCGTAGTTGGGTGACTTCCAGTTCAGCCGGTTCAGCATCCCTGTGTCCCGGTGACTGCCGGATTCAATAGAGCCGAACAGCACGAAGGCTTCGATCTCTACCCCGTAATCCTCGGACATCAGAATATCCACATCGCCAAAAATACCCTGGAACAGCATAATTGTCTCTTGTTCTTCCGCCATTGCCAGCGAAAGATCCACGTCCGCCTCACCCAGCACATGCCAGGCACTGAGGCTGCGCATGACCCACGGCGAGAGATCCCAGTCGAATCTGGAAGAGAAGCTTTGCTTCTGCATAAACCCGGCCTTGCGCTGCATTCTTTTGGATTTGACAAAGAACATCCCCAGCGAAATCAGGCAGATTCCAAGCACCAGCAGCAGATGGTCCAGCAGCAGCAGCACCGCGCCGATCCCCAGAAGCTTATACCCCTGCTTCACCTTGCCTGACGTTGTCCGGTAAATCCCCAGCAGCAGGAACAGGAGTGCGACAATGGAGAAGAAGCCGATCCATTTGCCAAAAATCATCAAGCAGCCGACACCAATCAGTCCGATGGCAATCAAACGGTTCCGTTTATCCATTCCGCACCTCCTTAAAGTTTTGCCAAGCAGAAACAGCTACGCCGTCTTTTAAGGGACGGTGCGTTTCAGCGAGAAATAGAAGGATAAGTTATCATGCCAGCATATAAATTCTTATATTTGAAGCAAAACTGACTTCGTAAGCATAATCTGAGTTTTGCCAAGCTGACTTCGCAAGCCTCAGCTTATCTGCAGCTATAACCGCTTCCCGCTACAAAAGCCATACCGGTATGGAGAATCCATACCGTATGGCTTTACCTTGTTCAGCATATCATATCTGCCTATTCTTTAGGAACAGGCATTATTCTTCTTTTTTATCTAGTGAAGGAGCTGCCGGAGCAGAATTCAGCTTGCTCTTGAGTGCTGCGAGCTGTTCTTCCACTTTGAGCTGCTTCTCAGGATCTACCGGCTTAGCATATGCGGTTGCCGAAGGGCTATACGGAGCACGCATAACATCTGCTTCCGCTTCAAGCTGCATGATCTTTTCTTCCATGCGGTGGAATCCAAGGGATGCACTTCCGCTTTCAATGGAATGTACACTGCTGATCTGGGACATTTGCTTCTTGGCTTTGGCCATTTGAGCACGGGAGACCAGTTCATTACGTTTGTTGCGCAGCTTGTAGAACTCATCCTTCATATCATGAAGCTGCTGCACCAGTTCCTTGGCTTGAACCTCAGCCTGGGCGTGAAGCTCGCTGTATTCAACATGCTTCTGGTCGAAATAAATCTTCTCTTCCAGCAGCTTGCGGGTAACTTCCTCCTGGCCGTTCTTAAGCGCAAGTTCCGCTTGTGCTGCACGCTGTCCGGATACCTTAGCAGCTTCATCCACACGCTGCTTCATACGGCGTTCGTTGGCCATCTGCTTCGCTACCGTTACTTCAGCCTCATGAATCTCAGCCTCCATATCGCGCAGATATTGATTCAGCATTACGATTGGGTCCTCTACCTTATCCAACATGTCGTTTACCGACGCTTTAGTCATATCTTTAATCCGTTTGAATACTCCCATAATTTACACTTCTCCCTTCTCGTATTTAGACAGTTTTTGTTTGAGCTCTTCTACTTCTTTTTGCAGTGCCTTCTTCTCAATATCCTTCATCATGGCATCCAGACCGGAATCGGGAGCCGTGTAAGCGCCTGCTTTGTCATAGCCGGGATTATAGCCCGGCTGTCCGCCGTATGGGCCATATCCTTGTTGTCCCTGAGGTCCCTGCGGTCCGCGGCCATGCTCAGGTCTGCCTGAGTAAGGACCGCCGTATGGGCCGCCCGGCGCACCGGGTCCAAAGGGATTGTACTGGGTAGGCTCCTTGGGAATTACCATTGCTGCGATAAGGTACACCAGGATAGTGGCTCCTCCGCTAAAAGGAATGCTGACCACCAGCAGAATTCTGAACAGTGTGGAGTCGATGCCGAGTGTCTCGGACAATCCGCCTGCCAGCCCTGTCATTACCCTGTCTCTGGTTGAACGGTACAATCGGGTCATAGTACTACTCCTTTCTGCCATCATTGTTCAGCTTCTCCTTCAGGCGGGCCATTTCTCTTTCGAGCACGGTCGCCACCGTCTCACCGGCCTGCACTGCGTATTCCTGTCCCATCCGCCGCAAATCGCTCAGGCTTTTGGCTTCCAGCTCCCAATCGGTCATCTTGTCCTCCAGACGGCCGAACATCTTGGGAACATCACCGCCGCCGTAAGCACTCGCTCTTTGATTCATGCGCTGCTGCAGCCGAAGTGATTCCATCCGGGCTGCATAGAACTGGCGTTTGCTGTACACTGTCTGATACTCAATTTTGAGTTCATTCAACTGGCTTTCAAGCTCGAAGAGTGATTGCTGGCTGGTTTCCAGCAGCCCGCTGTATTGCTCCAGCTTTTCCTCGTGGATAATTTTCTCCTGCAATGCCAGTTTGGCGAGATGATCTTCGCCGGCCTTGAGCGCGAGGAGTGCCTGCTCTTCACGTTTGTTTCTCATGGCGGTTGCCTGATTCACCTGCTGCTGCAATTGCTTCGTATGGGAAGCGTACTGCTGGTACAGCCGCTCTGCCTCCCCTATTTCCTCACGGGTTGAATGTAGAAATTGATCAATCAGCTTCACGGGATCCTGACTCTGCTCCAGGCGTTCATTCAAGTTGGCTACGGTGATATCCCTCATTCTGCGAAAAACACTCATGATTTCCTGTTCCCTCCCTGCTTCTAATTAAGTAATTGTTCTACCTCTTAGTATGTTCTGCTCCGCTTACCCCGGAGTACCGAGATGCCCCACACTACCAGCGCCACACCGAGCAGCGGTCCGATAATCCAGGAAAGCTTGGAGAGCAGGGACATGATACCGATGAACATTACCACCCAGCCGATAATCTTGCGTCCGCTCTTAATTCCGTAGTATCCGAGAACAACCAGCAATACCGGGAACAGGATGCCGAAGATGCCGTGAATCAAATGAGGCAAAATCCCTAACAGCATTACCGCTCCAATTGCAATCAGCACAATCGCAAGTCCGTTACCTTTTCTTTGCATTTTTTCTCACCGCCTTTCGCTGATCTCTTTCTTATAACCTTATTCTAGGGCAAACCGCAGATTTTCAAAACAGACTGTGGACGGTTTTATGTACTGGACCTTAGTCGGGGACTTATGCACGACCGCAGACCGCGGGGCTCGGGAAATAATTCATCTTGCATAAAGCTACACAACTATTGTTGGACTCTACATTATAATGAAGACTTTTGTCGGATAATGTCCAGAATATGTCCACTTTACTGTGTTAGAGTGTGATATATATCATTTCAAATCAAATGGAGGGATTGAATGCAAGTATCCATTATCATATTGGCCCAACATCTTCGATTACTTAAATCATGCCTGGCCAGTATTGAGTTATTTACGGAAGCCCCCTATGAGCTGATTGTGATTAACGATGGCGGCGGTGAAGAGATCAGCAGCTATTTAACTCTCCATAAAAAAGCGCGCTCCTTCTCGTCCAAGGAACGTATCGGCGTGTCCGGAGGATACAATCTGGGCGCATCCTTTGCGGCTGGTGAATACCTTGTATTCATGCGTGACCATATGATTGTGTCTGAAGAATGGCTGTCCAGCCTGACCGGCTGTGCCCGGCAGCACCCGCAGGCAGCGATGATCGGCCCTGTCAGCAATGATGTTAGCGGCCCGCAAAGACTTCCGGTGATCTGTACAGAGATGGAGCAGCTGGATCATATCGCCAGATCGTTCGCACTCTCCAAAGCCGGACAAGCCAAGACCACAACCCGGCTGCTAAGCCATCTGCTGCTTATGCGCCGTGATGCCTTCGGTCAGCTCGGAGGCTTCGATGAACAATTCGGACTGGAATGCTACGAGGATGACGATCTATGCTACCGTGCGCTCCAGGCAGGATACAGTCTGCAGATTGCCCTGGACTGCTTCGTGCGCTATATCCAGCCTCCACCGCTGTTCCCGGAATATCCCGGCTGGTACAACGCACAGCTGATTGCCAATAAAGAAAAAGCCCGCAGGAAATGGGGCCTCGATATTACAAGTGCTCTATATGAAATGAAACGCAGCGTCACCGTGAGTCTCTGCATGATTGTCAAGAACGAGGAAGCCACTCTTAAACGCTGTCTGGACAGTGTCTCAGGACTGGTGGATGAGATCATCATTGTGGATACCGGTTCAACAGACCGTACCAGGGAAATTGCCCTGCGCTACACGGACAAGGTAGCTGATTTCACATGGGTCAACGATTTTGCCAAAGCGCGGAATTATGCCTTCAGCCTGGCGACACAGGATTACCTGCTCTGGATGGATGCTGATGATATTCTGCTGCCTGCAGATGCCGAGAAGTTCAGCACCTTGAAGAGCGCCTTGGAATGGGATACGGATGCGGTATCCATGAATTATAATCTGGCCTTTGACGAGCACGGTAATGTCACCTCCAGCCTTACACGCAACCGCCTGGTCAAACGGGAGAACGGCTTCCGCTGGATCGGTATCGTCCATGAATACCTGGAGGTTAGCGGCAAGGTGCGACGTTCGGATATTTCCATCACCCATGGCAGAGTCCACGGGAATTCTGACCGTAACCTGAATATCTACGAGAGCCGTCATGCGGCCGGGGAGATTTTCTCCACCCGGGATCTGTTCTACTTCGCCAATGAGCTGAGGGAACATAAGCAATGGGACAAAGCCATCTCTTTCTATGAAATGTTCCTGCAGCAGGTAGACAGCTGGATCGAGGACCGGATCAATGCCTGCGGAAGCCTCTCCGATTGCTACCGGGAGCTTGGCAATGAACAACAGGCTAAAGCTAAAGCGCTCCAGTCTTTCTCTTATGATCTGCCCCGCGCAGAGAATTGCTGCCGGCTTGGCAGCCTGTACATGCTGGAGAACGACTTCAGCAAAGCCATCTTCTGGTACAAAATGGCGAGCGAATTAACCAAGCCGCTGGACAATTACGCCATTCTCCAGCATGCCTGCTGGAGCTGGCTGCCGCATCTGCAGCTCTGTGTCTGTTATGACCGCATCGGCCAGTATGAACGGGCCAGTGCCCATAACGAAATGGCTGCAGAACACATTCCTTTTGACAGCAAAGTGCTGGCGAACAGAGCCTACTTCACCGGCCTGGGCGTTGCAAGACAAACATATACTTTAGGGGGAACTACTCGATGAAAAAAGCAACAACCCGCTATACAGAAATCGCCCATGGCAGCGAAAACTCCAAAAAGGATATCAAACCCGCTTTAGTAAAAACCTCAATGGCGGTTATGGTGCTTAGCCAGGTAGCAGCCGTGCTGCCCAGTGCCGGATTCGGCGGTACAGGCATTGCCTCCGCAGCTGAAAAGAAAGGCTTCAATGATGTAAGCAGCAGCTCGTGGATGTACAAATATGTAATGAAAATCGCCGCTTTGGGGTTTGCGGAGGGAGATACCACCGGGAACTTCAATCCAAAGGCGCCGCTGACTCATCAGGAAGCTGCAATTATGGCAGTCCGTTTCCTGGGCACAGAGGAGCCTTCCGCTACTTCGGCCAATTCTTCGCTTGAAGTCAGTAATTGGGCAAGTGCCTGGGTGCAGACCGCTATTAATGAAGGTTTAATTAAACCTGAAGAGGAAACCGCTTCGGGCTGGGGAACACAGAATGCCAGCCGCGAGTGGCTGACTAAACTTGTGATCCGTCTGCTCGACAAGGAGAATGAAGCACTTGCCCTGGCCAGCGAACCACTCCCCTTCAATGACGAGAATCAAATTTCCGCCTGGGCTACCGGCTATATCAATGCAGCTTCCCAGTTAAAAGTAGTCCAAGGCTTCGAGGATAAAACGTTCAGACCTACCGCTGATGTGACCCGTGCCCAGGCGGCAGCTATTTTCAGCTTGGCGGAAAGATATGCTCCAGCCCAATCCGGAACTGTTGCCCGCGGCACCGTCGTCAGCCTGACTGGCAGCCAGATTGGTGTACTGACAGAAGCTGGTCAAGTCGTGAACCTTAAGATTGACAGCACAACACTGATCTTCGGCACTGGCGGAGCTTCCGCTTCTGATATAGCCGTCGGGCAGCCCATCACGGCAATCTACAGTAACGGCGCAGCTTCTTATATTGAAATCGCCGACATTACCAAGGCAGAAATTACGCTGCCGGCGCCAAAAGGCGAAACCGGAGCTACTGGTGCAGCAGGCCTGGTGGGTGCTACGGGGGCGACTGGCGCTACAGGGGCGACTGGCGCAACGGGTACAACCGGAGCAACAGGCAGCGCTGGCTCCTCAGGAAACCAAGGAGCAATCGGGGCGACTGGTGCGACGGGGTCTGCCGGTCCTGTCGGTGAAATAGGCACAACAGGTGCAACGGGCCCGGCAGGTGAGACCGGCGTAACCGGAACCACGGGGCCTACCGGGGCAACGGGGCCTGCCGGCGAAGTCGGCGCTACTGGGGCGACGGGTGCTACCGGCCCTACGGGTGAAGAAGGAGTCACTGGTGCTACCGGCGCGACTGGACCTGCGGGCGAAGAGGGAGCTACTGGAGCCACTGGTGCAACGGGGGCGACTGGCGCTACTGGAGCCACTGGCGCTACAGGAGCCACTGGCGTTACCGGACCTGCCGGCGAAGAAGGAGCTACTGGGGCAACGGGGGCAACGGGCGCTACTGGAGCCACTGGCGCTACAGGGCCTGCGGGCGAAGACGGAGCCACAGGCGCTACTGGGGCAACGGGCGCTACTGGAGCCACTGGCGCTACTGGACCTGCGGGCGAAGAAGGAGCTACTGGGGCAACGGGCGCTACTGGAGCTACTGGCGTTACAGGGCCTGCGGGCGAAGATGGAACCACTGGCGCTACTGGCGTTACGGGAGCAACGGGTGCTACCGGCCCTGCGGGCGAAGATGGAGTCACCGGCGCTACAGGTGCCACTGGCGTAACTGGCGCTACCGGGGCGACTGGTGCTACCGGTGTTACAGGAGCCACCGGAGCGACTGGCGCCACTGGTACTCCAGGGGCTAGCGCAAATGCCTATATCCCGTTTTCTTCAGGAAACCCTGCTACTGTAACTACGATAGCAGGCGGTTTGCCAGGCACTGGCGCACTGATTGGCTTCGGAAGCTCAGTAAGCGGCGTATCCGTTACCTCAGGAACCATTGATTTAACCGGAGCAAGCGGCACAAATCTCAATTATGCCTTTTCTGTACCAAGTGCCGGAACCATTACATCCCTAAGCGGATATTTTAGTACAACACAAGCACTTTCTCTGGTGGGAACTACGGTAACTATTACAGCCCAACTGTACGCGAGTACAACGCCCAACAATACATTCGTGCCTGTACCTGGAACTGCAATGACATTGTCTCCCTCGCTTACAGGAATAATATCCGTAGGATCCATCTCTTCCGGTATAATTACAGGCCTATCTATTCCTGTTACAGCACAAACGCGCCTGCTTATGGTATATTCAGCATCCGCGGCAGGTCTCAGCCTTAACAATACTGTTCAAGGATACATGAGCGGCGGTCTCAATATTTCGATGCCGGCAACTGTACCAACACCTCCCTGATAATTCATTTTATTAATTAAAGGCTGTTTCCCGGCAGATTTCTGCCGGGAAACAGCTTTTTTACTGTCTCTTCCAAATTATACGGCATCATACTCCCTTGCAGGATCTCCCAGTCATGGCCATAATATTGAGATAACGCTTCATCCACACAAAGGAGTTACGCCCATGAAGACACTGCTGATCGTTGAAGATGACCGAAGCCTGAACAAGGGGATCGCCCTGTCCTTGGCTCAAAATGACTTAATTATAGAGCAGGCCTATTCTGTGGCGATGGCTGATCAGATTATATCCTCAACCCAGATAGATCTCATTCTGCTGGATGTGAATCTTCCGGACGGAAGCGGACTCGATTACTGCGAGAGAATCCGCCGAACCTCACAAGTGCCGATTATATTTCTGACAGCCAACGACATGGAGCCGGATATTGTTACCGGCTTTGCGCTGGGAGCTGATGACTATATTACGAAGCCATTCAGTCTGATGATTCTGCGGGCCCGGGTAATGGCCGTCCTGAGAAGGAGCGATGCACCTGCCAGTGACAGGATCGTTATCGGACCGCTGGAATTTGATTTTGGCAAAATGGAATATTTCAAGAATAGCCGCCCCCTGCTGCTGAGCAAGTCCGAACAGAAACTGCTGCGCATACTGGTAGTGAACAGAGGCAACATTCTGACCCGAGAGCAGCTGATCGACAAAACGTGGAGCCAGGAGGCTGTCTTCGTAGATGAGAACGCATTGACGGTAGCGATCAAAAGATTGCGGGCCAAAATCGAAGCTGAACCCTCCTCGCCCCAATATATTAAGACCGTTTATGGTTTAGGGTATACATGGACAGAAGGGCCGATTCTATGAAGGGACAAGAACGACTGCCGCATACCCGGCTGGTAAATCTGGGGTTTGCTGCGGCTTTTATCATTCTGGTGCTGGCTTATGTGACTTGTATTATATTACTGGATACCACTGGCTCATCCATCCTCGGACTCTCCCTTCTGTTTATACTCTGCATGCTGATCCTTGGAGGGGCCTGGTCCTGGTCGCTCAGGCAACAGCTCACTTCTTTTATGGGAAAGGTAGAGACACTGGTAGACAACGCTACTCTCGGGCGTGAGCCCAACTATAATTATGAAGAAACCCTTCTCTCCTCCATAGAACATAAATTAATGCGGTACATAGAGATTGCCAGAGTGAACGGACAGAATCTGGAGACGGAAAAGAATAAAATTAAAGAACTGATCTCCGATATCTCCCATCAGACCAAAACACCGTTATCCAATATTATGATTTACAGCCAGCTGCTTGAGGAAAATCTGGTGCATGATGAGCATGCGCTCCCGCTTGTTCTCCAAGTTAAAAAGCAGTCGGAAAAGCTCGACTGGCTGATCCAATCCCTGGTCAAGCTGTCCAGACTTGAGACGGGCATGATTTCTTTGCACATGGTGTCTTCTCCTGTGATCCGCGCCGTTTCTGAAGCAGTTTCGCAGATTTTCATCCAGGCAGAGAGCAGCTGTATCACTATCAGTATAAGCTGTGAAGCCCACATCACCGCGCACCATGACTCCAAGTGGACAACCGAGGTGTTATTCAATCTGCTGGAGAACGCCGTGAAATATACAGGAGCGGGAGGCAGCATCCATATCACCGCTGAAGCGAATGAGATGTTTGTACGCCTGGATATCGCAGATACCGGCCGGGGAATCTCCCAGGAAGAGCTGCCCCAAATCTTCAAGCGGTTCTACCGGGGAAATAATGTGCGCGATATAGATGGCGTGGGAATAGGACTATTCCTGGCGCGGGAGATTATCACTGCACAAGGCGGACATATGAAGGCTGCATCTGTGCCCGGGCAAGGCACTGTGTTCTCGATCTTCCTGCCGCTATGCTGAATATGTCCATTCCGTCAGATTTCAGACACTCTCCTGTTAGATTTGTCTGATACCTTGAAGATGTGAATAAGAACATACGCACAGGAGGAATATAACATGCCTATTCTGCGAATAGAGAATCTCAAGAAATATTATGGAAAAGGAGCGCAGACGGTCAAGGCTCTGGATAACGTATCTATGAATGTCGAGAAAGGGGAGTTCGTGGCAATCGTCGGCACGAGCGGCAGCGGAAAAAGTACACTGCTGCATATGCTCGGAGGTCTGGACCGGGCCACAGAAGGCAAGGTGTATGTCAACGGGCATGATATTTTTCAGATGAGTGATGAGAAGTTAACCATTTTCAGGCGCCGCTCTGTCGGATTCGTCTTCCAGAGCTATAATCTGGTGCCGATCCTGAATGTGCTGGCAAATATCGTCCTGCCCATTGAGCTTGACGGAGGCCAGATCGACCAGGAGTATCTGAACCTGATTATCACGAGTCTGGGACTGCAGGAGAAGACCCGCAATCTGCCTGCTGCACTCTCCGGCGGCCAGCAGCAGCGCGTGGCCATCGCAAGAGCGCTTGCGACCAAACCTTCCATTATCCTTGCTGATGAACCCACCGGCAACCTGGACAGCAAGACCAGCCAGGAGGTGCTTATCCTGCTGAAACAGCTCAGTGTCAAATTCGACCAGACTATTGTTATGATTACGCATAACGAAGCCATCGCCCAGATGGCGGACCGGATCATCCGCATTGAGGACGGCAGGATCGCCTCAGGATTAACGCAGTCACCCGGGGAGGGCCGGTTATGATCGCTACAAACAACCGGAAGACCGTGTTCAACCTGGCGATGGCCAGCCTGCGGGCCAACCGGTTGCGAAATTTGGCGGCCATCTGCGCTATTGTGCTGACTACACTGCTTATTACTTCCATTTTCACTATGGCTCTGAGTATCAACCAGTCTATGCAATATGCACAAATGAAAACAGCCGGAAGTGACTTCCACGGAGGCTTCAAATACCTTACTCCGGAAGAAGCCGCTATGCTGCGGAAGCATCCTTCAATTAAACTATACGACTACTCGCTTAGTTCCGGCAGATTGGGGAATAAAGAATTTAAGCATGATCCCGTTGAGGTGCTGCAGATTGATCAGGTCTACGCGGATCACAGCTTTATCGTGTTCACAGAGGGAGGATTGCCTACTGGAGAGAATGAGGTTGCCCTGAACACCTGGATTCTGGACAAGCTGGGGGTGCAGCCGGAGCTCGGCAAGGAAATCACGCTGCAGATAGATATTGGTGAGCGGATGATCAGCCAGAAGTTCACTTTGTCAGGCTATTATGAAGCGGACAAAGAGCTTGCGATGGCGGGACTGGCCTTTGTCTCGAAAGCTTTTACCGATAAAAACCTCTCAGACATCGATCCCGTACAATCAAGGGACAGCGGCTCCTACGTTAATACCTCAAATCTGAGTGTCATGTTCAGCAATTCCTTTCATATTGAGAGCAAGCTCAACAAGGTCCTGGCAGACACGGGAATTACGGCTCCTATCGGAATCAATTGGGCTTATTCCAGTGTATCTTTGGCGGAAAATGCAGTGAATATCATTCCATACGCCGCAGTTATCTTCATCATTATGCTTAGCGGCTACCTGCTTATTTATAATATTTTTTATATTTCGGTGGTCCGTGATGTGAAGTTCTACGGCCTGCTGAAAATGATTGGCACCACCCCGAGACAACTGCGGAGAATCATCGCTATTCAAGCCAGGCTGCTATACCTCATTGCCCTGCCGTTCGGCCTTGGCTTCGGCTATCTAATCGGCAGATGGGTTACACCTCTGACCACTTCGCTATCCGGAGAGTTTAAAGGAAGTTCGCTTTCGTCCAGTCCATGGATATTTGCAGGCGCAGCCCTCTTCTCCTTCCTGACCGTGTGGATCGCAGCGCATAAGCCGGGACGGCTGGCAGCGGACATCGCTCCCGTGGAAGCTGTTAAATTCTCAGGCGTTCAGAATGGCGGAGTGAAAACTCTCAGGTCCTCAAACCACGGGGCCAAGCTACACCGTATGGCGTTCTCCAATCTGTTCCGGAGTCAAAAGAAGCTGAGCCTGATGTTATCTTCGCTTTTCTTAAGCATTCTGCTGTTTAATACGATATTCACCGTAATCTCCTCCATGGACGTCAATAAGTACCTCAGCGCCTACATTCATGGGGATTATATGATACACAACAAGGGCATTATCCAGCAGGAGGGGGAACGCTCAGTCAATGAAACAGAGCTGTCCGAGGAACTGTGCAGGCAGCTGAGTCATATAGACGGGGTGAACAGTATCGATAAAGTCTATTATAGCCTGCTCACCGTTCCTCCGGATGATATCATCCGCGCTTCACTGAAGTCGTCAGCCAATCCACAGGGCATCCCTGCCCGTGTCCACGCTCAGCTCTTCGGACTGGATTCAGGCTGGTACGATCTCGCAGAACAGGATGTGCTCGAAGGGGAATTCAACCGGGAGCAATTTGATTCCGGGGACTTCATACTGGTGACCCAGACTCTTACAGAGCCAGGCGCCTATGCAAGCTACTATCATCCCGGAGATAGGATCAGCTACCCCGGATTGAAGCAGAGCTACGAAGTGATGGCCGTGCTGAAATATGACGCTTTCTTTGCGGCAACCACCCAAACGTATTTCGGCAACGGCTACAACGCCTTCCTGCCTGCAGCCAAGCTCCGCCAAGCCACTTTGGAGAGCGGGACTCCAGCAGACATCCTCTCGCTTACCCTGCATGCAGATCCCGCCAAGCTTGATGAAACGGGGCAATTGCTCAGAGAGGGCATCCGCCCGCTGGATGCTCTGCAGCTGAAATCCAGAGAAGATTACAGAGAGGAGTTAAGCGATAATATCCGTATTTTTGAGATTATCGGCTATGGCCTGAGTCTCGTAATCGCCCTCATAGGTCTGCTCAATTACATTAATTCTGTCCTTACCGGGGTGATCGCCCGCAGGCATGAATTTGCCGTTCTGGAGAGCATCGGGATGACTAAGAAGCAGCTCAAACGGATGCTTGTTTACGAAGGATTGTATACTGTACTGCTCACCGCTCTGCTTACCTCTACTATAGGCGTGCTGCTGACTTACTGGATCGCCAGGAATATTGCCGCGGGTATGGCCTATATGGAATTCCGCATGATGTGGCTGCCGTTCATTCTGGTCATTCCGGTACTGGCTGTTTTGTCTTATCTCATCACAATAAGTGCCTACAGACCGCTCGCCCGCAGCCCGATCGTCGAAAGGCTGCGTGAAATGGAATAAAGGCATGCTAAATAGCCGGATACTCTAACGAGTACCGGCTGTTTCAGCAGTTATTTGGCGAAGGTCCGCGACACCCAATCGCCCAGAATATCCTCACTGAGGAATGGAGCCAGCGGCAGGAGGGCTGCCGCACCTTCTTTATTGAAGATACGCTCAGCTAGTCCGTTCAGCGCCTCTTCACTAAGGAATGGAGCCAAGGGGAGCAGCGCTCCCGAGCCTTCCCGCTCAAAGATTGCTTCTGCCAGCTCATCCAGTAGCTCTTCTTCGAGGAACGGAGCCAGCGGGGGGAGCGCTCCCGGACCTTCTTTGGCAAAAGCGAGCTTGGCGCATTCCTCCAGCCCCTCCTCACTTACAAACGGGGCAAGCGCCACAAGTGCATGTTTTCCTCCTGAGGCATAAGCTTGTTTGGCAAGCTCGTCCAGCCCCTCCTCACTCATAAACGGGGCCAGCTTCAGCAGCGGCTGAATCCCCTCCCGCTCAAACACCTCCACGGCGCATTTATCCAGCGTCTCTTCGCTTAAGAATGGCGCCAGTGCCAACAGATCGTCTACAGCCGCACCCACCTTCACATGCTCAAACGCTTCGCCGATCTGTTCATTTTGCAGCAGCGGCGCAAGGTCCGAAAGCTCTTGTGCCGTGCCTTCCCCCCGCCGGAAATAATCCCCCGTGGTCTGATCCAGTACACTTTCGATAATCCGGGAGCTTCGCCCTTGCTCTTCTCCGAGGATCTCGCCGATCCCTACGCCAAAGATTTCCGCCAGCTCCGGAAGCTTGGAGATATCCGGCATACTTGCGCCCCTCTCCCAGTTGCTGACCGCCTGATAGCTGATTCCCAGCTTATCTGCGAGCCCCATTTGCGTAAGCCCGGCGGCTCCTCTCAATCTAACGATATTCCTGCCCACCTTCAACATGTCAAACACGCTTCCACCCCTTCGGCTAAGATGCTCTCAGTGTACCGACCGCTGCTGTTTTTGTATATCAAGCGCTGCTTGAGTTGCCGCCTGCTGGGGCTTGCCGCGGAAAATAGTCACCAGAACGACCGCTGCAATAATGATCACGGCTGCAATCAGTGTATTCAAGGTAAGCTGTTCACCGACCAGCAGCCAGCCAAGCAGTACCGCCACCACCGGATTAACAAAGGCATAGGTTGAGACGAGAGACGCGTCAGCATTCTTGAGCAGCCAGATGTAGGCCGTGTAGCCGACGATGGAGCCGAAGACGACCAGATAACCGAGTGCCAAATATGAGCGCATAGAAATGCCGGAGACATCAAGCCGGGACCAGTCGCCGGTGAAATAGGAGAAAATTATCAACAGCGCCCCTCCCGTCAGCATCTGTGCTGCCGTTGACATCAGCGGGGAATCCGGCATTGCAGCATTGCGTGAATACATCGATCCGACTGCCCAGCTTATGGAAGCTATTAATAAGGTAATAATACCGATCAAATCGGTGGCGGTCCCCGTATCTCCCTTCCCCGGCTGGAAGACCAGCACGGCAATGCCTAGCAGCCCCAGTACAATGCCGGCGATGACACCGGCATTCGGACGTTTGCCGCCGCGGCCAAACCAGCCCATCAGCATCATCCAGACGGGAACGGCCGCAACGATCAGTGAAGCGATGGATGAAGATACTCTTTGCTCTGACCAGGCCACCACACCGTTGCCTCCAAGCAGCAGCAAGGCGCCGACAATCGCCGAAGACCGCCACTCGCGCCCGGCCGGACGCTTCGCTCCGCTTAATCTGGCAATCATATAGAGCACAGCACCGGCTGCAAAAAACCGCACTCCAGCCATCAGAAAAGGCGGCATCGTCTCAATCGCAATCTTCATGCCGACATAGGTGCCTCCCCAAAACAAATAAACGCACAATAGCGCAATACCAACCACGTACACCGGATTCACTTTCTTCTTCTGCGGCATACCGCTACACCCCCTTCAATCCGTCCTCATATATAGTAGATAAAATAAAAGTGGTCGAGGTTTCCTTAATGTCAGGAATACGGAGAATCTCGTCAAGCAGCAGTGTAAGCTCCTCCGGCGAGGTCACCCTTACCTTGAGCAGCATGCACCACTCTCCCGCCAGCCGCTGGCATTCGATGATGCTCACTCCCGGGATTTGGATGCGGATAATCTGTTCGGCCGCCTCCTTAAAGCCCTGGCTGACCACCTTCACGGAGATCATGACTTTGATCTTCTGGTCCAGCTTGCTCCAGTCCACAATTCCCCTATAGCCCTTGATCACTCCGCTTTTCTCCAGCTTGCCAACCCTTTGATGCACAGACGGCCGCGAGATATGCAGCAGCTTGCCGATCTCTTCATGGGACAGTCTCCCGTTCTCTTCCAGCAGCTTTAGAATTCTAATATCGAGTTCATCCACAAGACCGCCTCCTGGGCAAAATTATAGCATGATTTATATGAATAATGACTAATCGTTAGTGTTCATCAGTAAAATCAAACGTTTCGTAAGATAAACGGGAAATAATATCGTTAATCGTTAGAATACCGGCTCAAATCTATCATGAGAATAACGAATCGTAGGTGCGTTTGATACGAAAAAACCCAAGTTTTGAGCCGCCAGCTGGAGAAGCTGGCTTAGGCCGCTGCTTGAGCAGGATGATGCTGGGGGATATTTGATATTTGCTGCGGAACTCCAGATGGGGGCAGAACGGAGAGAGCGTAAACTAACCAACTGGTGCATCAGTAAAACAAACGAATTTGAAAAGGCTGGGTTGTACTGAATTCGGCTTAATCGAACCCAGTTTTCGACCCCAAACCATAACTCAACCGGACTGAGAGGACCCTATTTTACGAAAAGGACTACTTTGTCCGGGCAAACGGACTCAGAATCCTCTATTTACTTCCGGGCACGCCAAAACAAGGGTCTTTGAGACATTTAGCGGAATCTGAGTCCGCGCAGGTTAAATAACAGGGTATTTTCGCCAAATAGGGGATTGTCAGTCCGGTTCCCGCAGGATATCGGTCTCCCCCACAGTTGTTCCCGTGTCACAGATGAACTGGAGACGCAGACTTTCATTGCTCCGTCCGCAGCGACAGAGCACAGCAGCTACTTCTATCCAGCGTCAGCGGCTTACGACTTCCCCGAGTTCAGCAGCTACTCTCTGCCCGGCAAGCCGCCGCCGAACACCGTTCCTTCCGCAAGCCCCGACACGAACTGCTGCAGCCAGACATAATATTCAGCGGCATGCTTCAGCTTGTCCAGATCCTTGAGGCAGGCCTGCCGTTCCTCCTCCGGAGTGTCCTCCGCATCGATAAGGGCCTGCAGTTCAGGCACCGCCGTCCCCATCGCCTCCTGCATCACATCGATCTCCCGCTGAAGCTTCAGCGTGAAGAAGTTCCGGAAGGCCTGGAAGAAATCCGTCTCCGCCGCATACAGCTCCTTCCGCTCACGCTTCTCCTCCAGCTTCGTAACCATCCGGGAGGCGATCAGGGAGCGGACACCGTAGCTCATATTGCTTTTGCTCATATTCATGACCTGCTTCATTTCCTCCAGCGTCATCGGCTTGTCCTCAAAGAACATAATTCCGTACAGCTGCCCGAAGGAATAATTCGCTCCATACAAATCCATCGTCTGCGCTATCGCATCAATCATCGGGCCGAGCAGCTGCTCCCGTGGTGAACGATGCGGGTTGTCCTCGCCAAATGCGGCCTGCTTCATCAGGGTAGCACCTCATTTTCGCATAGAATTGTTCTCTCTACATTACACAAAACTGAAGCTTTGCGGCAGACTTACTACAAATTTTACACAAATTCCGAAGTATGTTTACTCCCGCTTGACCACAAGCCTCATCCATGAGTGTACAATTTTTTTTGAACAGAGGAGCTGTCCTCTGCATTATACCGCACAAAACAATGTAGATGGAATGGGGTATTGGGACGAAAATGACACGTTCAAAGCTTATTAGCGGCCTTAAGCCCGTGCTGTTCACGCTGCCGGCAATGGTCCCGTTCGTCCTGTTCTGGCTGGCACCGCTGCTGTATGTACTGTATCTCAGCTTCACGGAATGGGATTTCATGAGCCCGGAGAAGACCTTTGTCGGCCTGCAGAATTATACCGACCTGCTCAGCAATCCGGCTTTTTACCAGGCCTTAAGAGTAACCGTGCTCTTCTGTGCGGGCAGTGTGCTGCCGATCATCCTGCTGGGACTGGGCCTTGCCCTCCTGATGAACCATAAAACAACCCCACGAAGTGGAGCTTTAGCTTCGAGGTTTACTCAGGTACTTCGCGGGGGCCCCACGTTCAACTTAAAGGGCTCTGCCCTGTATCAGGTGCTGCTGTTCTCGCCTTGGGTCACACCAACCGTTGCCGTATCCATCGTCTGGTCCTGGATATATGAGCCTGACGTTGGTCTCGCCAATACAGTGCTCGGCTTCTTCGGCCTTGAGCCGATCGGGTGGCTGCAAGACCCCAAGTGGGCGCTGATTGGCGTGCTGCTCGTAACGATCTGGAAATCAGTAGGCTGGGCGATGATCTTCTATCTGGTGGCGCTGCGGAATGTGCCTTCAGACCTGCTGGAAGCCGGGGAGCTTGACGGGGCAAGTTCGGTGCAGAAGTTCCTCCGCATCACGCTCCCGCTGATCTCGCCGACCACACTGTTTCTGTTCGTGGTACAGCTCATCTCGGCGCTTCAGGCCTACGATCAGATTAATGTGCTGACGCAGGGCGGCCCGTCCGGCTCTACCCGCACCTTACTGTATCTGTATTATCAGTCCGCCTTCGAATCGTTCCAGATCGGAGAGGCTTCCACTGTAGCTGTCGTTCTGGTCTTCCTCTGCATGCTGCTGTCGGTGTTCTCTTTCAGCATCAGCAAGCGGACCACCCATTATCAATAGCAGTTATCTGTTCTTATCTTTCGTACAAGGAGGTCTCACCGCTTGCGTATGCTCACACGGCTCAGCGGACCGGCCCGCCAGATTTTTTTCGCCGCGCTTGCTCTGCTGATGGCCTTTCCGTTCTACTGGATGGTTACCAGCGCACTCAAAACCAATGATGAAATCTGGCGCTCCCCGCCTACGCTCTGGCCTGAGGTACCGCTCTGGGGGAATTTCGCCGCAGCCTGGAACGAGGCCCCCTTCGCCCGATATATGGGCAACAGCATCTTCGTGGCTGTCTCCATCGTCATCCTGCAGACGATCAATTCCGGGATGATGGCGTATGCGCTGACGCATATGAAGTTCCGTCTGAAGGGTGTTTTTGCCGGAGTCATTCTGTTCGGTTATATGGTTCCTGCTACAGCTGTCTATCTGCCCGGATATCTGGTACTGTCTGAGCTTCATCTGCTGAATTCTTATGCGGGACTGATTCTCTCTAATTGTGTAAGTATCTTCTCCATCTTCCTGATCAGACAAGCCTTCCTGCAGGTATCGCATGAGCTGGTGGAGGCAGGTGAAGTGGACGGTGCTTCGCATATGCGGATTCTCTGGACGGTGCTGGTGCCGGTTACTCGTTCATCCTTCGCTGTACTGGCGCTGATTACCTTCATTGATCAGTACAACAATTATTTCTGGCCGATGCTGATTACCAAGGACCCCAGCCTGCAGCTGGTATCAGCCGGTCTGCGCAGCTTCTTCGTGGAAGGAGGTGCGTATGGACTGAAATGGCCGCTCATCATGGCCGCCAGCGCCTTCACGATTGCCCCGCTGCTGCTTGTCTTCCTGCTGGCGCAGAAAACGATTATGCAAAGTGTCAACATGACCGCAGGCTCCAGTAAAGGCTGAAATCTAATATTTCCAAACAAAGAGGAGAATGATGATGAACGTATTCAAAAGGTTGTCTGCAGTATCCATGATCGCCGGACTTTCCGTACTCACTGCCTGTGGCGGTAATTCTGCTTCGGGCAATGTTACGGCAGCGGACGGTGCCGCCACAGTGCCTGCCGCTAATGCTGCTCCGGCTGGAGGCGCACCGGTAACTATTGAATTCTGGTATGGACTCGGCGGCAAGCTCGGTGAAAATATGGAATCGCTCATTCAGAAATTCAATGCCTCCCAGCAGGAGGTCATCGTCAAGGGCATTGTGCAGGCAGATTATACAGAAACCGAACAGAAGCTTCAGGCAGCTATCGCTACCGGGCAGGTTCCGGCAGCCGTGCTCTCCTCCAATATAGACTGGGCCCGCAAAGGCTACTTCGCAGCGATGGATGAACTGATTGCCGGGCAGCCGGATTTCAATCAGGCGGATTTCGTCCAGACCTTCCTGAGCCAGGGCCAGGTTGACGGCAAGCAGTACTTCCTCCCGATGTATGGAACGACACAGGTGATGTACTACCGTAAGGATGCTTTTGAGAAAGCCGGCATTGATGCCAGCCAGATTAAGACCTGGGAAGACCTCGCTGCAGCTGCCAAGAAAATGACAGTCACAGAAGGCGGCAAAACCAGCTTCTACGGCTGGGAGCCGATGTGGGGCTCCGGCAATATGATTGACGCTGTACTCAGTAAAGGCGGCAACATTCTCAGTGAGGATGGCAAAACAGTTACGATCGACTCTCCTGAATGGATCGAGACCTGGGACTTCTTCCGCCAGTCGATTCATGAAGACAAGACCATGCGTATTCACTCCGGCGGACAAGGCTGGGAGTACTGGTACAAGACGATTGACGATGTAATGAAAGGCCAGGCGGCCGGATACACCGGCTCCAGCGGCGACCAGGGCGATCTCGACTTCAGCATCGTCTCCGCGATGGAGCAGCCGGGCTGGGCCGGAGTCGGCGAAGGCAAACCTGTGGCTCAGGCAATTATGGCCGGTATTCCTGCCAAGGCCGGAGATGCCGAGCAGCAGGCTGCCATGAAATGGCTGGCCTACTTCACGAACTCCGAGAATACCGCCTTCTGGTCCATTAACACCGGATATATTTCCGTCCGCCAGTCTGCACTCGAAGATCCGGCATTCGTCACATTCAGTGAGACTAATCCGCAGATCAAAATCCCGTTACAGCAGGCCTCTCACGCCTCCGCTCCCTTCCAGGACCCTACCGGCGGCAAAATCAACGATGCCCTGACAATCGCTGCGGACAAGGTGCAGATTGAGAATATTCCGGCGGCTGAAGCCCTTAAGGAAGCGCAGCAAACCGCCCAGGCGGCCTTGGATAAACTGAAATAACCGGCAATTCATGCTCTAAATACTTCAGGCAATGAACTATCAGATACAGGAGGACGGCAGCATGCCTACGCTCATCACCCCGCACGGGGAGCATTCCATATCCGCCATTCTGTTCGACAAAGATGGCACCCTCCTGGAGTTCGTATCCCTCTGGGGCAGCTGGGGAGAGTGTTTCCTCGCCCAATTCTCCCGGCAGCTGGAGGAGCATGGCCTTGAATTTCCGGCGCAGCACCTGGCCTCGCTGCTCGGAACCGTTCACGATGCAGAGGGCATAATTATTGATTATGACCGTAACGGCCCCCTGGCCATGGGAACCATGAACGATCTCTATGCCATTCTGTCCTGGCAAGGCTATCTGCTTGGCTTATCCTGGGCAGAGTCGATGGAACTGACTGACCGCTGCCGGCAAGAAGCAGATGCGTTAATGGAACAGAGCAAGCCTGTCCGACCACTCCCCGGCCTGCTGCATTTCCTTGACGGGTGCGCAGCCGAAGGAATTCCGCTGGCCGTAGTCACTGCCGATGAAACTGCAGCGGCGGAGAATCACCTCCGCTGGCTCGGCATCCGCGGGTATTTCAGCGCCGTGATCGGCACGGATCAGGTGGAACGCGGCAAGCCCTTCCCCGACATGGCGCTGCTGGCCTGCGAACGTCTGGGGATACAGCCGGCCGAAGCTGCCGTGATCGGCGACACGAACGGCGATATGCGGATGGCCAAGGCTGCCGGGATGGCGGTGGCCATCGGGATTGCAAGCAATGCGGCAGCCGAGGCGGCACCTGCTGCAGCTACGGCCAGAGCAGGTGCAACCAGCAGCCCGGCCGGCGTGAATACAGCGGCTACAGACCTGGCTGCCGGCAGTAGCCGTGCGGCAGATACACGGCCTGCACGCAGTCTTTTGCCGGATGCGGATTGTTTGGTGCAGTCTTATGCGGAGCTTGGTATAGGAAGGATCGCACGATGAGGGCCGAGGGGGCCTTAGCCTGGGTGTTTCTCGCAATGGCGATTGTGTTCGAGCTCTCCGGAACCCTCTCGATGAAACTATCCCACGGCTTCACCCGGCCCTGGCCCTCCGTGCTGATGTTCCTGTTCTACGGAATCAGCTTCACCTCGCTCAATGTTGCCCTTACCTCCATCAAAGTTGGAGTTGCTTATGCGGTATGGTCGGGGGCAGGCATCATCCTGATCTCCGTGGCGGGCGCGCTTTTTTTTGAAGAACGGCTGACCTTCTCCTCACTCTTGTGGGTGACCGTAATCGTAGCCGGTATAGTGGGATTGAACATTAGTGCCAAAGGGCATTAGCAGATTATTCATACATCATCAAAGGAGGCTCTCCCTGCGAAATGAACACAAGCGGACATGGCGGACAACCGCCGCTGTTAACCTTCCAGATTATTACCGACACCCACGTCACGGCCGATCCGGCACATGAATACAATCTGAATTTCGAACGGGCACTGCAGGATTTGGCCGTCCATGCGCAGGGCAGCAGCGGAATTATGCATATCGGGGATATCACGGATCATGGCTTCGCAGAGGAATATGCGGAGGTCCACCGTATTCTTCAGCTGCATCAGGCATCGCTGCCTGAGATCCGCTACACCTTGGGCAATCATGATGTGGGCCTCGGCCACTGGGAATCCCGCCTGGCGATGTACACTTCACGTATGGGTATGCCTGGTCCCTATCATGACCATTGGACCGGCGGGTATCATTTCATCTTCCTTGGAACTGAGGAGGGTCTGCCCACGTTCTGCAATCTGTCGGATGAGCAGCTCCGCTGGCTGGACCGGAAGCTTGGCGAAGGCGCACCGGACAGCCGGCAGCCTGACGGGCAGATGGAGCTGGAGCTCGGTGCAGCCGCGCCGCCGGATCAGCCGGTCTTCCTCTTCCTGCACCAGCCGCTGAAGGACACGGTGGCCGGTTCTCTGGAGTCGCAGGAGTGGTATGGCGTTACTCAAGACAAAGAGCTGCGCTCCATTCTGGCGAAGTATCCGCAGACGCTGCTCTTTACCGGACACACCCACTGGGAGCTTGAGGTCGATAATACGATGTACCCCGGCAACGGGGAGACAGCTACCATGTTCAACGCAGCTTCTGTCGCCTACCTCTGGACGAATGCGGATGAGCACAAGACGGGCAGCCAAGGCTTCTATGTGGAAGTCTACACTGATAAGGTGCTTGTACGGGGACGCGATTTCACTACGGGAACCTGGATTGAAGCGGCTGAATACGAGGTTGTTAACACCGTTAATGTACCTGGGCAATCTTCTGAAAAAGTCCATATTAAATAAACAAGCTTCATTATAAAAGCTGCAATAAAAACAGCCTTCTCCGTCAATAAGGAGAAGGCTGCTGTGCGTAAAGGCTGCAAAACTGTACATCCGTTTGCGGATGCAGTCTATTTTCAATCAAAAAGCAGGCAACGCGATATCCGCGTAATTATCCTCAAGGAACTTCTTCACTTCCGGGCCGCTGATCGCCTTAGCCAGCTTCTGGATCGCCTCTGAATCCTTGTTGTCCTCACGGGCAACAAGCGTGATCGTAAATGCGGAATCCTCACCTTCGGTGATCAGCGCATCCTTCTTGGGGGTCAGGCCGAGCGGGCTGGCATAAGCCGGCGTCATCGCTACCAGATCTGCATCATCCAGCATACGCGCCAGCATCAGCAGATCAACCTCTTCAAACTTAAAGTTCCTGGTATTGGCGGTAATATCAGCCTGGGTCGCCTGAATCCCTACCCCATCCTTCAGTGTAATCAATCCGGCATCCGCGAACATTTGCAGGGAGCGTCCGATATTCGAAGGATCATTCGCCATTACGAGGGTTGCTCCATCAGGCAGCTCATCAATGCTCTTATAGCGTTTGGAGTAACCACCATAGATGGCATCATATACTGGCTGAACCGCAACGAGCTTCGCATCTTTGCTGGCATTGAACTGCTCCATGTAAGGCACATGCTGGAAGAAGTTCGCGTCCACCTCTTTGTTCGCCAGCGCTTCGTTCGGCTGCACGTTATCGGACAGCACCACAACCTCCATATCCACGCCTTCTTCTTTCAGGATCGGCTTCACGATATCAAGGATATCCGTCATCGGCGGAATCAGCGAGGCTACCTTGATCTTCACAGATTCAGTGCTGGTGGCAGCCGGTGTCTCTTCTGCTTCCTTGTTGTTTCCGCAGCCCGCAAGGGCGAGTACCAATACGAGCAGTGTTAATCCGAAGGCAGCTTTCATTCTTGTTGCGGTTCTCTTAACCGTTCCGTTTCCTGCAATTATCGAATTCTTCATTGTTATCTCCAGCCCCCATTGTTATATAGTTACTCAGCGTTTATCCAGCAGTCTTGCCAGTGTACTTCCTGTGAACTGAATCAATTGCACCAGCACAATCATGACGAGTATGGCGTAGATCATCACTTCTGTCTCGAACCGCTGATACCCGTAGCGGATCGCGAAATCGCCAACCCCGCCGCCGCCGACCACGCCCATTACTGTTGAAAAAGAAATGAAACTGATCGTAGAAGCTGTCAATCCCAGCACCAGTCCGGAACGGGCCTCCACATACAGAAACTTAAAGATCACTCCCAGCCTGGATGCACCCATGGATAACGCCGCTTCTATCGTTCCTCTGGGAACCTCCAGCAGAGACTGCTCCACCAGCCGTGAATAATAGGCAATAGCGACGATAGACAGCGGCACCGTTGCCGCCAGCGTGCCAATCGCCGTTCCCACCACTAGACGGGTGAACGGAATCAGAGCCACTACCAGCAGCAGGAACGGAAAAGAACGCACCACATTTACAATGCTGTTCAGTATGAGAGACAAGCTTCTGTTCTCATACAATTGGCCTTTGCGGCAAAAATACAGCAGTGTCCCCAGCGGAAGCCCCAGCAGCAGCGCAGCCCCCACTGAGATTCCGACCATCACAAAGGTCTCTCCGATCGACTGCCACATCTGATCCTGATACTTCAGCATGCTCTCAAACATAGGGTTCCCCCGTTCTTCCCGTAATTCTCTCCCGGTAGGAGCCCGAATGGCTCCCCGGCGGAAGAAAGCCGGCCTCATCCCGGGAAAAGAAATCAACCATCCGCCCGCTCTCCATCACAGATACCTCTGAGCAGATGCTCCGGACGACATCCAGCTCATGGGTAACTATAACGACGGTAACACCGAGCGAATCATTGATGTGGCGGAGCACACCCAGGATATCCGCCGTGGTGCCCGGATCAAGCGCGGAGGTCGGCTCATCGCACAGCAGCAGCTTCGGATTGTTCGCCAGCGCCCGGGCAATCGCGACCCGCTGGCGCTGGCCGCCGCTGAGCTGTGCCGGATACTGATTAGCTTTGTCCGCAAGCCCGACAAACTGCAGACATTCCAGCACCCGCTTCATCCGCCCGGCACGCGGCACTCCCGCAAGCTCCAGCGGAATCGCCACATTGCGGCTGACGGTGGCATTGCCGACAAGATTGAACTGCTGAAAGATCATGCCGATTCTTTGCCGCTGCTGCCGCAGCTCCTTGTCCGGCAGCTCTGTAAGCAGCTTGCCGTCTACAGTAACCGTTCCCCTATCGGGCCGCTCCAGCAGATTGATCAGCCGCAGGAGTGTAGATTTGCCGGCACCGCTTGCCCCGATAATGCCGTGAATAGCACCCGTCTTCACTTCAAGCGATACATTGTCCACAGCAGTATAAGGGCCGTCCTTCAGAGCGAAGCTTTTGCTAACCTGACTCAGTGATAGAATATGAAGCCCTCCTCAATAGACTGCCCGGACTACAGCTCTCCACCTTCGGCTGTATTGTACTATAATTATTTAAAATCTGTTTCATTAAAAATCTCTTTAAATAATAAGGCATTTCTTCCGCTGTGTCATCATTTTTCTCAAAATGATTTATAAGCGCTCCGGAAGGGATACCCATTATAAGGATGCCCCCGGGCCGTTTGGGATTATTCTTGTATATACGCAAGTGGAAACGGCTTTGCCGTCCTTTTGTGAGGACGGTACCGTTTCAGCGAGAAATAGAAGGATAAGTTATCATGTGAAACATATAAATTCTTATATTTCAAAAAAGGATGCGGCCCTAATAGGACCCCATCCTTTTTGGCTATTTCACAAGAAAAATCTCCTCCGCTCAGCGGTTCCCCGGCACAATCCGGTTATACGCAGGCTTGGGCTGATGCTTCTCATCGAACAGAAACGGCCAGTTTTTCCGTCCCCGGACCGGAAAATCATCCAGCCAGGTATAATCATCGGCTGCGCCCCAGAAGGTGACAGAGGTGATGACCTCGCGGTATTCCTTCAGCAGCCGGAACACGGCTTCATACCGCTCCGCCTGCAGCTCAAGCAGTTCCGCAGGAGGAGCCTTAAGATCAGTTCGCCTGTCATCGAAGCGGAACAGTGACAGATCAAGCTCCGTAAGATGCAGCTGAAGACCGAGCGAAGCATATTTCTCAATCGCTTCCCTGATTTCATCCAGGCCCGGATCATACAGATTCCAGTGGGCCTGCAAGCCGACGCCGTGCACCGGCACCTCCCGGTCAATCAGGGATTTCATGAGCGTGTGAATTTTGTCCCGCTTCTGCGGGTCGGATTCATTATAGTCATTGTAGAAGAGCAGCGCCTGCGGGTCCGCTTCATGCGCGTACCGGAACGCTTCGGCAATGAAGTCCGGTCCGGCGATCTCCAGCCATTTGGAGGGGCGCAGCAGCTCACTGCCTTCATCGGCAATAGCTTCATTGACCACATCCCAGGCATAGATATCTCCCCGGTAACGCCCGACCACGGTTTCAATATGACTTTTGAGCCGGGCCAGCAGTGTATTCTTGTCTACCATTCCGTGCGATTTGTCCTCAAACAGCCAATCGGTTGTCTGATTATGCCATACGAGGGTATGCCCGCGCATCGCCATGCCATGCTTCCGGGCAAAGGCTGCCAGCGTATCCGCCGCCCCGAAACGATAGATCTCCTCTGCCGGATGCAGACTCTCAAACTTCATCTCATTCTCGGCAGTAATGCTGTTGAAATGATAAGCCAGCAGTTTTTCCTGTGAACTGGCCGTCCGCGGATTGACCGCTGCGCCGATCTTGAAATCATCAGCGAACACCAGCTTCAGTGCAGGCTCCTTGAAGTCCAGGCTTTCTCTCACGGCTAACAACACTCCTTATTCACATTAGTCGGATCAGGCAAAGCAAGCGCCGTTCCGGCAACCTATTCCTTCACACTGCCGACATTCAAGCCCACTACAAAGTACTTCTGCATAAACGGATACACCAGCAGGATAGGCACAGAGGCCACGACTGTGATTGCTGCCCGTATAGAGAGCGGCGTCACCATCGCTCTTGCCGAATTCTGATCCATCCCCACCCCATTCTGTACGGTTGGGTTGCCGTTGGAATTCATCGTTGAGGATAGCAGCTTCATCAGCTCATATTGCAGCGTACTGAGATTCTGTCTGGATGAGGTATAGATAAAGGCATCGAACCAGGAGTTCCACGCGCCGACAGCCACAAACAGTGCGATGGTAGCCAGCACCGGCTTGCAGAGCGGAAACACCACCCGCATGAATATTCTGAAATCCCCGGCGCCGTCGATCTTCGCCGATTCCAAGAGGCTCTCCGGAATGGTTCCGATATAGGTACGGATGACGATCATATTGAATGCGCTGATCATGGACGGGAAAATGTACACCCAGAAGCTGTTTAACAGATGCAGATCCTTGATCAGGAAATAGTTCGGGATCAGACCGGCGCTGAAATACATCGTAAGCACAAAGATAACAGTAATCGGCTGGCGGAATACATATTCCCTGCGGCTTAAGGTGTATGCAAGCATGGTGGTCAGAAAAATGTTAAGTATCGTAGAAATTACTGTACGGGCTACTGAAACCAGGAAAGCGTCAAAAATAGTTCCCGTGGCAAAAATCGCCCTGTAATTCTGAAAAGTCCATTCTCTCGGCCATAAGTAAATACCGCCGCGGATCGTATCGTTCCCTTCATTAAACGAAACAGCAATCGTGTTGATGAATGGATATAATGTCACAACCACCAGACAGACCATAAAGAGCGTGTTGAAGGAAGTGAACAGAATCGGCTCAAGCCTTCCGGTGCCTAGGCTCCTTTTCACCGTATAGCCTGCTTTTGGCCCAGGGCTAATTTGTCGGTTATCCATCATTATAACAACCTCTCTTCCCCAAGCCGCTTGGAAATCCCATTAGCCATAAGCAGCAAGGTTACACTGACAACTGTTTTGAAAATCCCGCCCGCAGTGGCGAGTGAATAATTCCCTTGGGCAAGCCCGTATTTAAGCACGAAGATATCTATCGTCTCCGCCCAGTCCACTACCAGCCCGTTGCCGAGCAGATACTGCACTTCAAAGCCTGCTTCCAGGACATGTCCTATGGACATAATCATCAGAATTACAATCGTTGCTTTGATACCAGGCAGGGTTACAAACATCATCTTCTTGTAACGGTTAGCACCGTCAATTTCGGCAGCTTCATAAAGGGCCGGGTCAATGGAGGCAATGGCTGCCAGATAAATAATGGTATTCCAGCCCACTTCCTTCCACACATGCGAAGCCCCTACGATTCCCCAGAAGTACTTTCCCTCACTGAGCCATAGAATCGGCTCTTTAATCAGATGCAGCTTCATCAGAACGATATTTACAATCCCGTCGTTAATGGAGAGCGAGGTGGCCACAATGCCGGTAACGATAATCCAGGACAGGAAGTGGGGCAGATAAGAGATTGTCTGCACGGTCCTTTTCCAGAAGACCTTCTTGATTTCATTCAGCAGCAGCGCAAGCACGATGGCTGTAACAAAACCGAGAATCAGATTGATAAGCCCCATCGCCAGCGTGTTGCGCAGTACACGAATAAAGTTATCATCTGTAAACAGAAACCTGAATTGCTTGAGTCCCACCCATTCCTGTTCACCGAAGGACTTCGCCGGCTTGTAATTCTGAAAGGCCATGGTCCAGCCCCAAACGGGAACATAGGCAAAAAGAATAATGTAGAGCATCAAAGGTACAGACATCCAAATAAGCTGATTCTGGTTTTTGATCAAACGCCAGGTAATCGGCTGTTTTTTCTTCTTTCGGTTCTTCTTCGGATGCCGGACGACAGTATCTATTTCTAGGGTCTCATCCATATTCATTGTCTCCTACTCCATGAAATTAATTTAGCAAGTGGAAGGCCCTAATCGGCCCTCCACCTTCTGATCCCGGAAACAGCGTTCCGTTATTTACTCCAGTTCTCAATTCTCCACTTAATCTGCTCATTGATCTTGTCTTCATATGCCTTCACATTAGCCTTTTCGATCTGTCCGGTGTAATCGGTCCATACGGAATCGAAATCTGCCGGGTCGGCAAGGATGGCTTTAGGCAGGAACTTGGTCTGCAGTTCATTCAGCTTGGTACTGGCTATTTTGGCATCCGATCCTTCAATTAAGTCGATGGACCAGGCAGGATAATAGACCGGGTTGGCAGGAGGTTCACTGAAGAAGTCCACGTAAGAGTCAAAGCCATAGGCATCAAGCACTTCCTTGTCAAAAGGCTTCAGACCCGCTTTGTATTCTTCCGGCTGTGCAGCAGCATCCGTTGAGTTGCCGTCACTGAAGCTTCCTTCGGTTTTGGGCAGGTAATCAAACATCGCTTTGGCTTTGTTGGCCAGCTGCCAGGTGGCATCGGCTGCATTGTCACGCTGTTCCTGGGTTCTCATAAATCTGCCGTTCTCCACGATATAATCTTCGCCTTCCACACCCCAGGAGAACGTTTTCTGCCAGTCTTCCTGGATCAGAGTGTCGAGCAGCTTGATGATCTGCACGGCATTTTTGGCATTGATACTGATACCGAAGCCGTTGTTAAGGTTAAGAACGGCAAGATCGCGGTAGTAGTCTTTGGTCGACTCGTCGTATACGAGCGGAAGACCGACATAGGTGCGTTCAATTTTACCTTGGGTAGTCAGAGAATCCTCAGCAGCGTTGAAGTTCCAGTGCTGGTCGAACATCCCCAGAACGGTTCCGCTGGACAGCTTTGCCATATACTGGTCATAGTTCTGTACAAAGGTCTCTTTATCGATCAGACCCTTCTGGTTGATTTCATTCAGCTTCTGGTAGTATTGCTTCGCATAATCTTTATTTGCAAACACTTCAGCTACGCCGTCATTGACAACGACACCGCCATCATTTGGATGGCCGATCAGATGCTGCGGCGCATTGAACAGACCCCAGTTTTTCCAGTCATAGTTCAGGATTTCGAACCCGATCGTCGGGCTTCCGTCGATTTTAGGATATTTCGCCTTATACTGCTCAATCAGGTCAAAGTATTGGTCCAGTGTCTTCACCTGCGGATAATTGAATTCCTTGAGGACAGCTTTTTGAATCCAGAAGGCAGGTCCCGAATACCAGGAGCTGTTGACCTTACCATTGTATACACCGTAGTTAGGCAGGATATAAATATGACCGTCGTTCGGGTCCTTCATCATGTTCCAGTATTCGGCATAATGCGCTTTCAAATTTGGCGCATACTCTTCAATCAGGTCTTCCAGCGGAATATAAGCCCCTGCTGCTGTAAGCTTGGTATTCCCGGTCATGAGATCCGGGTAATCCTGGCCGGCAATCATAACGCCCAGCTTCTGGTTAATGTCACCCGCCAGGAATTCCATATCGAAGCTGGCTCCGGTTTCTTCCTTGATCTTCTTGTAAATTTTGTTGTCCGGTGTCGGCTGTTGTCCAGCTGCCCCAATGAATACGCTTACCTTAAAGGGTTCTATTTTTCCTTCCGTGTTAGCTGAAGCGGTTCCTGCCGCAGTTGTCTCTTCAGCTTTGCCCGCAGTATTGTTGTTGTTGCCCCCGCAGCCGGATAGCGTAAAGCTTAGGGATAACAGAACAATCAGGGAAAACTTGTACATCGCTTTCGACTTGCCCCCCATAAAGCACCTCCATAATGTGTTGGTCTTTAATTTGTAAGCACTTACATATATGAATTATAGAGGTGATTACCCTGCTAAAATACGACCGAATTAAAGGTATACCCCCATAAAAGTTTAGAACTTTGCATGGCGGTACTCATTCGGGCCCATGTGCATCTCCTTTTCAAACCGTTTCAAAAACTGGCCGTAATTGACATAACCTACACGTTCAGCTATCTCCGAGAGCTTCAGCTTGCTGCCGCGCAGCAGAACCGCCGCCTCCTGAATCCGCAGATGATGCAACTGCTCATTGAAGGTCATGCCGTTCTTCTTAATCAGCAATTGCCCCAGATAGACGGGATGCAGGAAGAAGACCTCTGCCAGCTTCTGAATGCTCAGACTCTCCTGAAAATGCGCACCGATATACTCGTTAATCTCCTGCACAATGCCATGCGACTTTTGATTCTGCTCACGCATCAGGAGATCAATTGCCATTTCACCGCACATTAATAAGCGGCTGAGCAGTTCATCCAGCGGCATCATGGCCTGCTGGATCTCCGCGATTCCAGACCCTGCCGTCCCCTGCTCCCCGCCTCCGTCCTCCGCCCCGGGTGCGAGCTCGGTGATCCGGTACATGAGATGAATCACAATTTTCCGAACCACCTCCGGTGCCACCTGCTGTGCACGGAAGCTGCGGTCCGCTTCCTCCAGTGCTCTGCGGTAACCGTCCGCATCGAGCAGATTAACAGAATCAAGCAGGGCATCCATCAGCCGGATATGGTCATAATGATAGCTGAAGGAATGGCCCTGTATCCCGCGGTAAGCCAGAATCCCTGCATACTCAGGATTATAGAAAAAATGCTGCAAAGCCTCTTTGGCACTGCGGTAACTCTCCGCAATCCCCGGCAGGGAGTTCTCCGGGGCTCCAATGGCCATATAGATCTGTCCGCTGCCGTATTCCTGCCGGAGGATATTCAGCCCCTCTTCTATTGTGCCGCCTTCAGGTCTGTCTGCCGGCATACCGTATACAATCCCGAGTATGCCCGCCTCCAGATCCATCATCACCATGGCCGGATAGGCGGCCAGCAGGGCAGCCGCCCTTCCCCGCAGCTCTGCATACAGCTCCGGGACAGTCTGAATCAGACAAAGATTCCAGATGCTGACTCCCTGAAAGCCTGGCAGGCGATCCAGCAGCTCCTGAAGCTCCGGGTCTGCTTTTTTCCCGTACAGCAGTCCTCTAATCAAGGCCACCGCCTCTTCTTCAGAGGCAATCTCATGAATCATTCTGCGGTTCGCTTCCTGTTCCAGCTCCTGATGAATTTCCCGCAATTCCTCGGCAGCCTCCTCCGGAAAGACCGGCTTCAGCAGATAATGGCTGATTCCGTAGCTGATGGCCGTACGGGCATATTCAAATTCACTGTAGCCGCTCAGGATCACGAACTTGGGTCTGCCGGCATCCTGCTCTTGCCAGGCCTCTATCATCTCCAAACCATTCATGAGCGGCATGTTCACATCTGTAATCACCAGGTCCGGCTCCAGCAGCTTCATCAGCCGCAGCCCCTCCCGGCCGTTGCCGCAGGTTCCGCACAGCTCGAAGCCGAGTTCCTCCCAATCAATCCACAGCTGCATACCTTCAAGGGCGCTCGGCTCATCATCAATTAATAATACTTTGTATTTCATTGGTTACACCTCGCCTTCCAAGGGATGATTCATCTCCAGCAGCCTGAGCGGAATGCCGAAGGTGACCAAGGTCCCCAGACCCGGTGTGCTGGATATCTCGAAGCGCACCTGATCGGCATAATACAGCTCCAGCCTGCGGTAGACGTTGCGGATTCCGATATTGGCCCCGGAGGAGTCCTCCTTGCGGATGGCGAACAGCAGCTCTTTAAGCTTATCCGGCTCTATGCCTTTGCCGTTATCCGATACGCTAATCTGCAGCCGGTTATCCAGCACTGCCGTGCTCACCCGGATAATGCCAAGCCCTTCAATCGTCTGTAATCCATGCTTGCAGGAGTTCTCGACCAGCGGCTGCATGCTCAGCTTCGGAATTTTATATTTCAGTGACTGCTCATCAATCTCAAACACATAGTCGAATTTATCCCTGAACCTGAATTTCTCAATTTTGAGATACATCTCGATGAATGTGATCTCCTCCTGCACCGACACCAGGTCTTCCTTCCAGCTGAGCAGCCTGCGCAGCAGCTTCGACAGGCTTTTCACAATATCCGTAACATCGGAATACTTATTCTTGGTGCAGACCACCAGAATCGCATTCAGCGTATTGAACAGAAAATGGGGGTTCATCTGGCTCTGCAGGAAGTTCAGCTCCGCCCTGACGCGCTCCATCTCCAGATTCTTGCTCTGGATCTCCAGCTTATACACATCGTTGATCAGCGAGTGGATTCTGGAGGTCATCCGGTTGAAATTGCGGATTAAGCCGCCGATCTCATCCCGCCCCTCATCGATGGTGATCAGCTCAAACTTCTCGTTAGACACCTTTTGCATATGACGGGACAGGCGTTTCACCCGGTAATTGTAAGAGCGCAGCATAATATAGATGAATCCGCTGGTCAGCAGCGTAAGCGTTGTTGCCAGCCCAGCCGCGTACAGACGTATATCCAGAATCGCCTGGGAAATCCGCTCACCCTGGGTGATTCCGGCAATTCTCCAGCCTTTGAGATAGTTGGCCGTACCCACAGGTACTATCCGAACATCCTCCTCCTGACCTTGACCGTTACCCAGCTGATCGAATACGGGATAGGGTTCTTTGGTGAGCCGCTGATAGCCGCTGTCCGCTGACATGACAATCTTGTTCTGCTCATTGATGAGGTAGAGGCTTAAGTAATCCTTCTCCCGGACAATAATGTCATAGATCTCATTAAGATCCAGATCAATGCGCAGCACCTTCTCATACTTATTCAAGTTTCTGTAATTATCCATCGTTTCAACTACACTTAGCGTAGGGATTGACGATGCCAGATTCTTGTTCTCACTTGTCCGGTAGGCGGTCACAAACACCTGGGTACTCGCATTCTTAGCCTGTCTATACCAGTCGCTGGCCCATACCTTGTCATTCATGACCTGGTAATTCCCGCCGGATACAATGGTGCGGTTGTCTGTGTAGATGCTGATCCGCTCCAGCTGGTTGTTAACAGGTATGTAGCTGTTCATCCGGTCCCTCAGCTGTTCGTCGAACATATTATAGAATTCTATGGAGTCCGTGTAGGTGCGGTCCAGCATCTCGTACAGATTCTTATCCGTAGACAATGCATAACCGACGGAGACCCCCCCTTCGATGAAATCAAGAATATCCTTGCGCGCCCGCTCCAGGGAAATCTCCAGGTTCTGCTGTTCTCTGGATTTGATAAGATCCGTAATCCGGTCCAGAAATACAAGATTAAGCACCATTATAGGCAGAAGTACACCGACAATATAAATCAGGTAGAACTTGTAATTGAGCGGGATATCGTTAACAATCGTCGTGAATTTGAATCTTTTTCTCCACATGCCTTATGCACCCGGCTTTCTCAGAGCTGCTTGTTCTTATTGGCATTCTTGTAGACTGAAGGTGAAGAACCAACCCTCCCCTTGAACTTGTCGATAAAATAATCCGTATTCGAAAAGCCCACCTGCAGTGCGATATCCGATATCTTGAGCTGGGTGCGCTTAAGCAGGCCCTTGGCCGCTTCAATCCGCTTCTCATTCAGATAATCGCTGAAGCTCCGGCCCGTTTCCTTACGGAACAGCTGGCCCAAATAGGCCGAATTCATATGAAACTGCTTGGCAATATCCTGAAGCTGCAGCTTGCTCCGGAATTCAAGATCCACGTACTGAATGACATTATAGATCGTATTCCCTTCATTATCCGCCCGTAATTCAGCCAGATAAGCCGCTGCCTGCAGGCAGAGCTTGTCCACATACAGACTCAGCCGGTAATAATCCGCGAGTCCGCCCAGATTGCCATACTCCGTCCGCATCGCGTTCATGATTCGGTCGGGATCTCCCTGCATTTCAGCGATGCTACGGCATAAGGTCATCTCCAGATGAGCCACCTCGGCCTGGGCAGCATCGATCTTCAGCGGCTTGGCCGTAATGGCAGCGAACGCTTCCCTGACACAACTCAGAATCTGCCCGGTCTCGCCTGCCTTGACCTTCTCCAGCACACAGGTGAAGTGCCCTTCAGCTAATTCGAGGGACTGGCCCTTTGCTCCCAGGTCGTTATAGTAGAAGATTCCACCCTTCTCCCTGCGGTACTTCAATCCCCAGACCTCAAGGCTCTGTGTGTACAACTCCTGGATGGAGCGCGCCCCTTTCCGCTTGCCGCTGATCAGTACGGCCACAGGAACGCCAAGCTTCTCCGACTGTGCCCTCTGCACCTGGGCGGCGGCCGCCTCAATGGCTTCGGAGGACATCCCCGCACACCGCACAATAAGACCCGGCCTGCCCGCAGGGTCCTGAAAGACATAGCCAAGCTCACCCGGGAATCCTTCCCCCTCCCCTTCATTCAGGCTCATTGTGCTTGATACAGCAGCAGCAAGGATGCACTGCAGCTCCGTCTCAGGCTGAAGGTCCATCAGCCTATCCGCTGCGCGCTCCAGCTCTTCGCTCCATTCCCCCTGAATGAACCGGTTGATCAGATTATGGACCAGGAAGTTTTGCTTCTTGCGGCCCTCCTCTCTGGAAGCGATTTCATTTTGGATGATAGCTTTGATCTTCAAGAGCAGCGCCCCGATCTCCTCATCATCGACCGGCTTCAGCAGATAGCCATCCACCTTCTGGCGCAGCGCAGTGCGGGCATAATTGAAATCGTCATATCCGCTCAGAATAACGAATCTGGGCGGGTGATCCATCACTTCCTTCACGGCAGCAATCAGCTCGAGTCCGTTCATTACGGGAAGGTTGATATCCGTAAGCAGCAGGTCCGGCTTATGCTCCTGAATTAACCGGAGAGCCTCCACAGCGCTAAGCGCTTCGGCGCATACTTCGTAACCGGATTTCTCCCAGTCGACCATCGTCCTAAGTCCTTCAAGAACCCACGGTTCATCGTCAACAATCATGACTTTCAGCATGAGCCTCGCTCCAATCCCCGAATCTAAATTTTGTCAGCAAATGAATTACAAATAATGCTAACATACAAGTTCAATGATGTGAATTACAACTTAATCAGATATCGGAGTCACATAAAGTAACATTGGTCATTTACTTTTTGCGGATATTCTCTATAATTAGGGTTAATTTTATTGATTATCCGGCATTATCTCACACAGGGAAGTGATATTCTTGACGGTCCACAATCTTTTAGCCTCCAACGAATTCAAGAAGCGCCTCTCCCGCTGCTACAATGAAGTGCATAGGGAACTGTATGGGGTGGGTGTCACACAGCTGAGAATAGATGCCGCCGGCGAATCGATGATCCTCTTTCTGGTGAAGCATCAGCGGGTAACCGCGCTGCGGGCGCTGGAAGAGAACTATCCCGAGTTGAAGCAGTCGGTGGATGCTGCGCTACATCAAGAGTTCAAGCGGATCTTCCGGAAGAAGCTGGCCGATGAACTGGATCTGCCCGTCACCGGTGTACTCCGGGATTATGATCCGGGTACAGGCTGGGCCAGCACTATTATTATCAGTGAATAACAAGTAGAAGCGGCGGCGTCCGGATTGTATTCTGGGTGCGCTGATTAGGCCTAAGGTTTGCCCGATTTCTGTTTACAGACTGAAGGAAGCCGTTGATTAGAGGGATCCCCCTCTAGTTCAGCGGCTTCTTTTCATTTCAAAGGAGCTTACGCCATGAAAATTATCGTCGGCATCACCGGAGCCAGTGGCTCCATTTACGCTTATTCCCTGATCCGCAGCCTGCATCAGCTTGGGGCTGAAACCTATGTCATCGCCACAGGTGCCGGAGAGAATGTGATGAAATACGAGTGCGGCGCGGATATGCAGGAGCTTGCCGGATACGCCACCGTGCTGTCCAATACGGATCTGTTCGCACCCGTGGCCAGCGGGTCCTTCAAGACCGACGGGATGGTGATTATCCCCTGTTCAATGAATACGCTGGGAGCTATCGCTAACGGCATGGGGGATACACTGCTTAGCCGGGCAGCCAGTGTGGTACTCAAAGAGAAGCGGCGGCTGATTATCGTTCCGCGCGAAACCCCGCTCCATCTGATTCATCTGGAGAATATGCTGCGGATTGCCCGGGCGGGGGCGGATATCATGCCCGCTTCGCCGGGCTTTTACAATCATCCGACCGAGATCTGGGAGCTGGTGAATTTCATGAATGCCCGCGTCCTCGACGCACTCGGGATTGACCATCAGCTGATGAAGCGCTGGGGGGAAGCTTAGGAGGGCTGTCCCGGCCTTCTGCCGAAACAGGGAAGCCCGCAGCCAGTGTGGCATGGCTGCGGGCTTCCCTGTTCTTTTAAGAAAAATAATGTATGAAAGCCAAGCTAATCCTATTCTTCCAGCTCTGCACGGATCTTCAGGAACACCTGATAGCTCCGTTCGGCAACCTCCGAAATCGCAATCGGGTGGAAGCCCGGCAGATCCGCGTACAGCAGATCATTCAGCGGTGCGGTCCAACTGGCGGGAAGCCGGGCTGCGCCCAGCTTCGCTCCCATAATGGAGCCGACTGTGGCACCGTTGCAGTCTGTATCCATCCCGGCAGAGACAGAGGTAACCACGGCTTTCTCAAAGTCATTGCCGCCGTATATAAGCGAAGCTGCAACGATGGCGGCGTTGTTATTGGTATGCACCGGGTCATAATGGCTGAACCGGTCCCATAGCCTGCTGACAAGCTCACGCTCGCTGCCCGCTTCCTGTGCAATGGCTATTCCGGTCCGCACATCCCCGGCCAGTCTGCTCGTCTGAGGAATTTCGCTGAGTCCAATCTCCACAATCCGCTCGTTATCAAGGCCCGCAAACGCAGCAGAGATCATTGCAGCATTGAACATTTCGCCGTAGATCCCGTTCTTCACATGGGAGAAGGAGGCATCCCGCCAGCCCAGCTCCGCCGCAAGCTCGGGGTTCCCGGCCGATCCATAGGCCAAGGCGTCCGCACGGATGGCCGCCCCGATCCATTCGCGGTACGGATTCAGATGCATGCGCACCCGCTCCTGCCGCAGCGGCCAATCCTCCGGCTTCTCACCGTGCAGATGGGAGGTTTCACCGGCAAAGTTCATATAGGCCTGTGTTTCTGCTGTACATACCTGGCTGTAGGTCAGATGCCCGTGCCACAGCTTGCCGATATCCCAGGAATCCCAGTCCAGCCCTTTCTGCTCCAGCAGCATCAGACCGAGGACCGTATAACGGATATCGTCGTCACTCTCCATGTAGCTGATCTTCTCCCGGGTGCTGGTGAATGACCAGTCGCTTAAGCCCAGACCGTATTCCGCCCGGGCCGTAGAGTACTCAGGTGTATACCCTGTAATCGGCCAGGCATCCGCACCGCGGAACCACAGCTCGATGTTCTCCCAGCCGGTACGGCCGTCCTTCCCGTACAGATAATCCCAGTATTCCAGCGGCTTGCCCAGCGCACAGCCTACGCTCCGGCCAAGCCACGCTCCATAGAACCTGTCCCTCCACTCTTCCGGTGTCCAATTCACCGCAAGCTTACGCGGACCTCCGGGGCGCAGCCGTCTGATCGACGCCAGATCCGAAGGCTCCTCGTAAGGAAAGTCGGCAGCCACCTGAAGGGCCATCAGCTCCCGGTATACCGCCATGAGCTTGCCCTCATCACTTCCGGCAGCAGCCAGCTTATCTGCCAGACTGCCTGGCCGGCAGCCTTCCTCAATCCGCTGCTGTAGCTCCAGCCGCACCGTCTCCTGCAGACGTTCCCAGCCTGCCATCCGCTACAATGCTCCCGCCGCAGGCAGGGGCCCGCGGTCTAACCGCTCCAGTGAATCAAACAGCAGCTTAATAAAGGCTTCACGGTCTACGCCAAGCAGCACCTCTGTATTGGCAGGCTGCTCCGGCTTCTTGCGCCGGTCGGCAACAGTCATCCCCCGGGTCAGCTTGCCTTCGGTCTCCACCGTAACATACAGATGCTCCGATTCAAAAAGCTCTGGATGCAGCAGCCAGGCAATCGCGCACGGGTCATGCAGCGCATTGCCGATATATCCCATCTTTTTGCCGTAGATCGAATAGAAATCCAGCAGCTCACCGACCATTACCGATACGGGTCCACGGGTTTTCAGTTCCTGAATCTCCTCTTCAAAAATCGCCGCCTTATCCGTTACATCCAGTCCGCTCATCACAATGGGAATCCCGGATTCAAAGACAATCCGCGCCGCCTCCGGGTCGACATATATATTGAACTCCGCTGTCCGGGTCACATTGCCATAGGCCAGCCCGCCGCCCATCAGAGAGATCTTCTCGATTCTGTCCTTCACTTCCGGATAAGCGGTAATCAGGAGGGCGATATTCGTTAGCGGAGCTGTAGGCACCAGGGTAATCTTCTCTTTGGATGCGCGGATAATCTCCAGCATGAATTCTACCGCTCCCTGTTCCACCGGCTTGAACTTGCTCGCCGGAAGCGCGGGGCCGTCCATGCCGGACTCCCCATGTGCTGCTTCTCCGGTTACCAGCTTACCAAGCAGCGGAGCCGCCGCTCCCTTGGCTACGGGAATATCGGCATTTACAAAGCTAAGCACCTTGAGTGCATTATCGGTGATTTTATCCAGAACCTGGTTGCCGCCAACCGTGGTAATGCCCCGGATCTCCAGCTGCCCGGGATGAGCCAGCGCAAGCAGAATGGCAATCGCGTCATCATGCCCCGGATCGCAGTCAATTATGATAGGTGTTGGCATCGTTGTCGCTCCTTTATAGGTCGATTTCTAAACTAAAACGAAATTGAAACTGCTCCTATTGTGGTTGATCGTAACTGCGGTGAACATTTGGACTTCCGGCCGCTGTTGTCTGCAGATTTCTTGTATTTTTACCGTCGTTTTTGGGTTGAAATCCGCAGACAAAGGCGGTCGCTTACGCTCCTCCAGTTCAAACTTCCCCTCCGTTACTACCACTTGCTTGTCTTTCTATCTATTTCGTTGTATTAAGGCTACCTATAGCCTCAACTATTTGGTGGCAGTTGTCTTAAGCTTCTTGTTCTTCTTCCTTGTCTCCGAGACCGCGTATATAATCAGCCCCACTACCGTTGCCACGTAAGGAAGCGTAGCGATCAGCTCCGCCGGAATCTTCAGCACCTGAAGAGCATTGGAGAGCGCATCGGCTGCGCCGAACAGCAGGGAAGTTAACGCTGTTCCTACTGTTGTGCTCCGGCCCATCGATTCTGCAGCAATCGCAATCCAGCCCCGGCCGGCCACCATATCCCGGGTGAACAGCGACAAATAGCCCATCGACATATAAGCTCCGCCCAGACTGGCGAAGAAGCCGCTGAGCAGCAGCGCCGTGTACTGGATCCGGACCACGCTGACTCCAACCGACTGGGCCGCATGCGGATTCTCGCCTACCGAGCGGATACGCAGCCCCAGCGGGGTGCGGTTCAGCAGATAATAGACCACAAGCACAGACAGAATCGAGAAATAAGTCAGAATGTGATGTCCCGACAGAATCGGACCCAGCACCGGAATATCCTTCAGCAGCGGAATCTGCACACTCGGCAGTACTTTGCTTGCCAAGGAGGTCGATGAACCCTTGTCCCCACTGAGCAGATACAGAATAAACACTGTTCCGCCTGAGGCGAACATATTAATCGCCACACCGCCTAGAATGATATGCGTCTTGAATTTCAAGGTGAAAAAGGCCAAAATCCCGGCAATCAGCGTTCCCGACAATACCGCACCCAGCAGCCCGACCCAGGCACTATGCGTATAGGCGCTGACAATAACACCGGCCAGAGCCGAGACCAGCATAATCCCTTCCATCCCGATGTTGATGATGCCGGCACGGTTCGAGATGAGCGCTCCCAGTGCAGCGAACAGGATAGGTGTTGTCACACGCAGTACAGAGAAGGCAAAATCCGTCGTCAGAATGACATCCAGCAGACTGTTCATGCTTGCTTCGCCTCCTTCAGCAGCATGCGGTTCTTCCAGAACTTGAGGAACTGCTCAGCGGAAATCAGCAGGATAATCACAGCCTGAATGATCGAGATCATCTCGGACGGTACATCGGACAGCCGCGCCATGAGATCGGCTCCAATGCGGATATAGGCCAGGAAGAGCGCAGAGACAATGACAGACAGCGGATTGTTCTTGGCCAGCATCGCCACCAGGGCACCATCCAGTCCGTAGCCCGGCAGTGAGGTCCACTGAAAGCGGCTGTACATCCCGAGTACTTCCACCGAGCCGCCCATCCCGGCAATAAACCCGGCGATCAGATGCACGAGAATGATAACCTTGGCAGTCTTCATGCCCGAGTAACGGGCAAACTCCCGGTTGACACCTGTCATCCGCAGCTCATAGCCCCATTTGGTCCGGTAGAGGAACAGATGGGCCAGTACAATCAGCACCAATACAATAATAAGTCCGGTATGAATCCGTGTGCCTGCAAAAAGCTTGCTCAGCTGCGCAGTTTTCTCGAATTTAAACGAAACGTTGGCGAAGGCCTTGGCATCCCGCAGATGATAGTTCAGCAGGTATAGCCCCACCCCGAACAGGATATTATTGAACATCAGCGAGGTCACCAGTTCATTGGCGTTCCACTTCGCTTTGAGAATTCCGGGAATGGCTGACAGCAGCGCCCCTGTGATAGAGCCTGCCAATATTGCTACCAGCGGATGCAGCCAGCTGTTCAGGCTGAGATGAATCGCCAGTACAGAGGCCACGACACCGGAGAAATAAAAGATCCCCTCTGCCCCCAGGTTGAACATATTGGCCCGGAACAACAGCGAGACGGCAAGGCCGGTGAACATCAGCGGAATGGCCATCTCAATGACATTGCCGATATGCCCCTTGGTGGAGAATGGCTCCAGCAGGAAAATACCAATCGTCTTCAGCGGCTGGTCACTGACCAGCGAGATGATCAGGAATGCGATAATCAGCGCAATGACAATAACCACTGCCGTCCGGATTGCCTCAAAATATTTAGCTCTAAACATGATTTAAGGCCCTCCCGGTCTGCTCTTTGTCCTGCCTGTTAATTCCCAGCATATAGAGTCCCAGCTCTTCCTCACTCACGGCAGAAGGATTGTCGAAATACGCAACGATCTGCCCCTCGTACATCACAAGCAGACTGTCGCTCAGCTCCAGAATTTCATTCAGATCCGCCGATACCAGAACTATGGCGCATTTGTCCGAGCGCAGCTCCAGCAGCTTCTGATGAATGAATTGTGCGGCCCCGATATCCACACCCCGGGTCGGCTGCTCGGCGATCAGCAGCTGCGGATTCGTGGAGCACTCCCTTGCAACGACCACCTTCTGCATATTGCCGCCGGACAGCATGCCGACCGGCTGCCGGGTGCCGGAGCAGCGCACTTTGAATTCTTCTACCAGCGATGACGCCAGAGCAGCAATTTTGGAGCTGTGGAGAAAAGGCCCCTTATTCATATCCTTCGAACGGTAGCGTGTAGAGATCAGGTTGTCGGCAATGCTGGCGTCTCCGGCGGAGCCCTGCCGCATCCGGTCCTCCGGGATATAAGATACGCCCAGGCTGCGGATGCCCAGAATATCCAGCCCGCGGATATCCGTGCCTTTTACACTAACCGCCCCGCTGCCGGAGACGCCGCGCAGACCGCCGGTCAGCGCTTCAATCAGCTGTGTCTGTCCGTTCCCTTCGACGCCGGCGATGCCGACAATCTGGCCTTCGCGGACCGAGAAGCTAATCTCCGCGAGGAGTGCTTTGCCCTGACTGTCCGAAACAGCCAGCTGCTCTACCCTAAGCACCGGCTTGCCGTGCGGAATGCTGTCCTTGTCGTACTTCAGCACAACATCGCGGCCGACCATCAGCCGTGAAATTTCCTGCTCCGTCACCTCGCGGGTCTGGAAGACCCCTTCGCTCCTGCCGCCGCGCATAATGGTAATCCGGTCACAGATTGCTTTAACTTCCTTCAGCTTGTGGGAGATAAACACGATGGTGTGGCCCTGCTCCTTAAGCTGCTGCAGCTCATGGAACAGCTCCTCTGTTTCCTGCGGAGTCAGCACAGCGGTCGGCTCGTCGAGGATGAGGATTTTGGCCCCGCGAACCAGCGCCTTCAGAATTTCCACCTTCTGCTTCATGCCGACCGACAGATCCTCCACCTTAGCCCTGGCGTTTACCGAGAGGTTATATTTACGCGCCGTTTCCTCCGTCAGACGCACCGCTTCGCCCGCATTGAAGCCCACACCTTTTCGCGGCTCCATGCCCAGCACCATATTTTCGGCCACAGTAAAAGAAGGCACCAGCATGAAATGCTGATGAACCATGCCGATGCCGCGGTCAATTGCGTCCTGCGGGGACTGCAGCTTCACTTGTTCTCCCCGGATATAGATCGCGCCTTCACTCGGCTCCTCCATCCCAAACATGATTTTCATCAGAGTCGATTTACCGGCTCCATTCTCTCCCGCAATCGCATGGATTTCGCCCTCCCGCAGGGAGAATCCGACATCCTTATTGGCAACAACGCCATTCGGGTATACTTTGGTGATTCCCCGCATTTCCAGCAGAGCATTTGCCATGGGTCATCAACGCCTTTCAACTTGGGTGGTCTGCAAAAATAGGCAGCTGGAGCTCTCCCAAAGAGAAGAGCCTCCAACTGCAGAGCTGCATAAGCCAATATCATTGTATAAAGCTATCTTTGATCAATAATCTTAAGGCTTCACGGCATTGCGGATCGCTTCGACTTCAGCCGTTTCCATGCCCATCGCATTGTCGACGGTAACTTCCTTATTAATCAGCTTCTGCTTCACTTCTTCCACCTTAGCCTGCAAATCTGCCGGGAATACGTCTTTGTAAATGTCATTCTCCGCAATGCCTACGCCGTCTTCAACGAAGCCGAGCACATCGCGTTTGCCCATCTCAAGCGTCCCGTCCTGCAGTTTTTTCACTGCGCCGAGAATGGCCGTATCGATCTTTTTAATCGCGGAAGTGACAATCAGGTTTGCCTTTTCACTATCCGTATCTTTCAGCAGCAGCGCCTGGTCCGAATCAACACCGATAGCATATTTAGTCTTTTCCTTGGCTGCATCAAAGATTCCCAGTCCCGTACCGCCGGCTACGTTGAAAATAATATCCACACCCGAGTTGTACTGGATCAGCGACAATTCCTTGCCTTTGGCAGGATTCACGAAATCTCCGGCATAGGATACCGCTACCTTCACATCCGGATCAACATACTGTGCGCCCTGGATGTAGCCCACCAGAAAAGCATTGATGCCGGGGATATCCATCCCGCCCAGGAATCCGATCACATTCTCCGGGTTGGCATTCGGCATATCAGACTGTGTCGCAAGTGCTGCCGCCGCCCCTGCCAGGAAAGAGACCTCATTGGTCGAATACGACATGTTGTACATATTTTCAGGCGCTTCATCGATATCGGTATCGTAGTTGATGAATTTTTTATCCGGATTCGCCTCAGCCGTTGCATTGAACATTTCCGTAATTTCTGAGCCGCCCGAGATGACAACATCCCAATCCTCAGCAGCAATATCATTAAAAGTAGGTTCCCACTTCGTCTTGTCCGCGCCCATTTCGACCACTTTTGTTTCGGCGCCGAGCTCGTCCTTCACTTTTTGCAGGCCGCTGTTCGCCGCATCAAAAAACGACTTGTCGCCCAGCGTTCCCGGAATAAGCAGCACCACCTTGAGCTTGTCCCCTGCAGCAGCCTCTCCGCCTTCAGCATTTGTTCCGGAGTTGACCGCATTTCCATTGCCGGACGTGTTGTTTCCGCATGCAGTGACCAGTACCATAACCGCCATCAGCAATAAAGCGAGCATCTTCTTTTTCATTTTCTAAGTTCACACCCCTGTTTTGTAATAGATCAACGCTGATAAAATAGCATAAAGTTCCAATTACACGTTTTGTCTAACGGATAGCATCGGGCAGCATGAATAAAAGACTGTTGAAATTCTGAAAACAAGCAATTTACCTTGAAAACCAAACATTTCATGTTACATTTCTCGAAAAAACCGCATAAATCCGAACAAGATGGCCAGTCCAGTTGAGAATCTTCGGTTTAATTGATAAGATCATAACAAAAGAAAAGATAAATATTTATATATTTTCGGTCATCTTTTTGTACGATTCGGCTAAATGACGATAATGGGAGGCTCATCATGGACCGTGTTCTATATATTGTAAATGCAGAGCATGAAGCAAATACGTATATCCCCCCGCATCAGCATGAATGTTTCGAGCTTGTGTATTATATCCATGGCCAGGGAACCTGCAGCATTGGACCGCGCAGCTATCATTTCCGGCCCTTCACCTTTGGCCTGATTCCGGCAGGTTTCAAGCACGACGAGAATCATCAGCCCAGCCCGGAGGTGCTGTTCGTCGGCTTCCATTGCGGCAATCCGATTATCAATACACTATCCGGCGTTTTTGACGATGATAAGGAACATACCGTACTGCAGACCCTGCAGCGGATGAATGCGGAATTCAAGCGCAAGCGCGACGGGTTCGCCGAGCTGCTGAATCTGCAAATGAGCGAAATTACCGTGTATCTGCAGCGGCTGCTCGCCGCCTCGGATTTCCATTCCCCGGCAGAGGATCAGATGCAGTATGTGCTGAATTATATGAATGAGCATTACCGCCATAAGCTCTCCGTGTCCTCTCTGGCAGAAATGTCCGGTTATAGCTACGACCGCTTCCGGCATCTGTTCAAGGAAAGATTTGGACATTCCCCGCACCGTTATCTTGTACTGAAGCGCCTGGATTATGCCAAATCTCTGCTGCTGCATACCCAAATGCATATTTCCGAGGTCTCTTCCGCTGCCGGATTCGTCAATGATGCCCAATTCTGCAATATGTTCAAAAGAGAGAGCGGACTCTCCCCGCGTACTTTCCGCATCAGAAGTAAGGTTATATAATATAACATTAGTCATTTACTTTTCGCTTTTTTTCACTATAATGGAACTTAAGCTTACGTGATGATGACTTATACCGGCTGATCCCGATTATATCCAGATCCGCTGCCCCAATATAAGGTTTGCCCCATTTCTGTTCACAGAATGAAGGAAGCCGCGATTTAGAGAATCTTTTTTCTCTATGTCTGCGGCTTCTTTTTTTATTCCCTTTTTGGAAGGTACGCGAGTCAAGGCACGCTGAAGCTTACAACGGTGTGCAGTACAACAATTAATGAGGTGAAGGAGATGCAGCCTGGATGGCATTCATGAATATGCGGCAATTGCTGGAGCACTGGGAACGCAGCGGCAGACTGCTGAAGGTCCGCAAGGAGGTGGACCCCAAGTTTGAGCTTGGGGCCGTGATTAAGGCCGTGAAGGGCAGGCAGCCCATGGTCTTCCAGAAGGTAAAAGGCTATTCCGTCCCGATGGCAGCCGGTCTTGGCGGCTCCAAAGAGCTGCTCGCCGAGAGTATGGGCATGCAGCCGGAAGACTTGCTGCCACGGCTGATCGAGGCCGTTGTTCATCCGCTGCCTACGAGAAGCTGTGAGCAGGCTCCGGTGCAGGACAACGTGATTACGAGCCGGATTAACCTGCGGGAGCTGTTCCCGGTTTGCACCTATAACGCCTTGGACAGCGGAGCTTATTATGTCTCCGGGGTGATGGTCGTCAAAGGCGCGGACGGGCAGAAGCGCTACACCTCCATCCGGCGGATGCAGCTGCTGGACGGCAACCGGACCAGCATCCTGATCTCCTCCCCTGAATTATTCCAGCAGTACAGGGAATTCGAGGAACGCGGTGAGCCGATGGAGGCGGCATTCATGTTCGGCATCGTCCCGGCAGTCGTGCTGGCTTCCCAGGTCAGCACCCACCTGTTCCATGCCGATAAGCTGGAGGTCGCCTCTGCCCTGCTCGGCCAGCCGCTTGCAGTAGTCCGCTGCAAGACGATCGATCTTGAAGTACTGGCCGAGGCCGAGGTTGTATTCGAGGGCCGGATTCTCCCCCGGGTCCGCGAACCGGAAGGCCCATTTGGCGAACTTGGCGGTTACTACGGCCCGCGCACCGAGCAGCCGGTCGTCGAATTCTCTGCTGTCACCTACCGGAACAATCCGGTCTGGCAGACCATTCTTCCGGCCAGCTATGAGGAGAAGCTGCCGATGGCGATTGCACGCGAGATTGCCCTGCTGAGCTCCGTCCGCCAGGTCGTCCCCGGTGTCAAAGATGTTCACATCACCATGGGCGGCGTCGGGCGTTATCATGCGGTTATCCGCATCCGAAAGGTGCAGGAAGGCGACGGCAAAACCGCCCTCCTAGCCGCCTTCGCTGGCGACAAGGATCTCAAGCATGTGGTCGTTGTCGACGAGGACGTCAACCTGCTGGACCCGCTTGATGTGGAGTGGGCGATCGCCACCCGTGTCCAGGCTGACCTCGACACCTTCATTATCACTGGAGCGAAGGGTTCTCCGCTTGAGCCCTCGCACAACCTGCGCGGCGTCACCGCCAAAATGGGCATTGACGCTACCTTCCCGCTGGCTGAAGCGGAGCATTACCGGCGGACCTCTATCCCCGGCCAGGAGGAAATTGAACTGGCCAGTTATTTATAGACGATGAAGCCGGATCATCGAGACACAATTTAGCTTAACAGGAGGTGGATTATGCAAGCGATCGGATTGATCGAGACCCGGGGACTAACCCCGGCCCTCGAAGCACTGGATGCGATGTGCAAGGCAGCAAATGTGAAGCTGGTCGACTTCAAGCGTGTCGGCTCCGGACTTATAACGGTTATCGTCGAAGGCGATGTCGCCGCAGTCCAGGCGGCCGTGGAAGCCGGTATCACCGCCTGCCCCCGGGCCGGAGGACAGCTGATTTCCTCCAACGTCATTCCCCGGCCACACCCGGATCTGGCGCGGATGCTGCTGTAGATGGATTGAACTATAGAACTATATACATGCACCTAAGACTATAGCTAAACAGGCTGCAAATCAGCGGTGACCGGAGCAAGCTTTGGTTATAAAGGGCGGGTAGCAGGGAGTGCAAAAAGCGGTTCTGCGGCTGTATGTAAATAGCCATGAAGCTGCGCTGGCTATACACAACACGTGGCACTCTACCCGAGGACTAACGCGTTACTTTCCGGCCCGCTGCCCGGCAGCGAAGCGAGCTAACTTAAGTACATCTGTGAGTACTATCTCCTAGCAGCTACTGTGAGTACGTCTGTAAGTGCTACCTCCTAGCCGCATCTGTGAGTACTACTGTGAGTACATCTGTGAGGACTGTGAGTACTACTGCAAGTACATCTGTGAGTACTACCTTCTAGCCGCTACTGTAAGTACGTCTGTAAGTACTGTGAGTACTACTGTAAGCACATCTGTAAGCACAGGCCTAAAAGTTGTACGTTTTACAACTTAGATACCCCGATACTAGGGAATTTGTAAGGATTGTTGTATGAAATACAACAATTTCCCGCTTAGCAGCTTGAATACGGGAGGAATGTTGCCTTTTATACAACAATTCCGGATTAGGCTACCATTTCACGAGGGGAATGTTGTATTTCGTGCAGGATTTTCGTTAGTGTCTTTAAAGTTTAGCTTGTACTGCACGCTATATAGGACTCTTCCTATGCTTAGTGGACGTTTTTCCGTTTGGCATCACTTCTCTGCGTGTGAACAACACGATCCCAAGTTGTCTGAAAAATTGTCTGAAGGAAACCTATACGGGCGCATTAATACTTAGTTTAGGAGGTGATTTCCCTTGTCCAATTTCATGAAGAGCATTGTTGCCGAGGTTCTGGAGCGAAATCACCCTGCTGCTCCTGCTCTCATATCCGTTGTTTCACCTGTTACCGTTGCTCCACTTGTTACCGTTACTTCACCCGTTACCTTTCCTATTCCAGCTCCGGCGCTTGCTTCTGTCTTTGCTCCCGCTCCCGCTCCGGCTTCTGTTTCTTCTGCTACGGCTACTCCTGCTGCTTCTACTGCTCCGGCTACTACGGCTGCTCCTGCTGCTCCTGTTGCTTCTTCTGCTCCGGCTCCGGGTGCGACTGCTGCTTCTACTGCTGCTTCTGCTGCTGCTTCTGCTTCTGCTTCTGCTGCTGCTTCTGCTGCTGCTTCTGCTTCTGCTTCCGCCAGCCCTTCCTGTTCAGCGGGTAGCCGGGCGGACTGCCTGGACACTTGCAGCAGTCCCGGGGATTGCCCTAAACCGCCGGGCGGGATCAAGCGGGTCAATTACCAGCGGGAGCAGGCCGGGAAGAGGCTCGAATTACTAGGCCTGCCCGGTGATCCCGGCTCCACAGGGTCACACGGATTACCAGGATCACACGGATTGCCCGGCGCATCCCCTACTCCAGTCCGGTTGCCGGATGCGGCTGCACAGCTCCGCACCTCACACATTCTTCAAGAGCAGCAGGCAGCATACCCAGATACGGCACGATCCCCGGCAGTCAATGAGCCTGGGGATCATCGGAGCTTTGCCGAACGGTATCTGTCCCCTCTGCTCTTGCGCACCCTGCCTGCCGGGAGCAGGCAATCTTCCGGGAGTGGGCAGGCTTCGATTCCAGCCGGCGCTCAGCATTCGGGCAAGAATTCAGCCGGAGATATTCCCTGCCGGCCCGGCGGTATCCCGGGGGCTGGCGCTACCCAGATCAAGGATTCAGCTGGAATACCATACTCCCGGAACACCGCTTCACCGGACACTCCATTCCCCCTCATCCGGGATGGAACTATGGATGCCTGGCTGTTCCCTGTAATCAGCAGCAGGCTTCGCGGCGTGCTAGGCACTGCTGGCCGCAGCTACAGCTCAGCAGCTGTACTAAGCGTAGCAGTCAGCCATCCGGGCCAGCTGTTCGCCGCAGAAGAACTGCTGGGCAGTGATCCTGCTCTGGAAGCAGATATTCAGTGGGGCGCCAGCGGCGGGAGCTTTGAGCTGCGGCTGTTCAGCAACGATTCCGCCAAGCTGGACCGCTTGCTGACGGAGCTCACCGGCATCCTGCAGCGGGATTCCGCCCGCCGGGTCCGGGTATACACGAGCCTGCAGCCCGGTCCGCTGCTGCGGCGGCATCTGGCTGCAGGCCAGCAGGAGGCCATTGCCGTAATCGATGCGGCCTCGCGCTGGAGCAGCATCGGCCTCGCGGAACAGCTGCTCGGCAGCTGCCCGGATGCAGGCCTTAGCCTCCGCGCCGAGCGCAGCTACTGCATAATCAGCGGAACCTCCGCTCAGCTGGCAAGCGTGCTGCCGGGGTTAACGCGCCTTGCAGACCAGCAGCAACTCTGAAAAAGCAGTCCTGCCCTGTCGCCTAAGCAGCCCTAAAGACTAAGCCCATCAATAACAAAGGAGGAGCCCGTGATGCAGGCACTCGGATTGATTGAGACTCTCGGATATACCACCGCCGTCTCCGCCGCAGATGCGGCCCTGAAAGCGGCGGATGTGCAGCTGATTGCCGTTGAGAAGGTTATCGGCGTCGGCGGTTCACTCGGTGTAACCATTCACTTAAGCGGTGATGTTGCTGCGGTCGGCGCGGCGGTAGATGCAGGCAAAGCCGAAGCCCAGCGGATAGGTACAGTCATTTCCGCCCATGTCATCGCCAAAGCCCACGAAGATGTGAACCGCAAAATACTGTCCAGATTCCTGCCGGGCCTGCCGGCAGACTCCAAGACGACAGAGGCCGGAACTACATCGGACGGAGCCAAATCTGTCGCACCTGCCATACTTGCCGAAGCTGATCAAACCGACCAAACCGGAACTGCCAGTATCTCGGCCCCGGATCTGCCAGAAATTGAATAAGCACTAACAATCTACCTATCTACCTATCTGTCTATCTGTCTACCTATCTATCTGTCTATCTATCTGCCTATCTGTTCGTCTGTTCGTCTGTCCGTCTGTCTATCTATCTGTTCGTCTGTCCGTCCGCCTGTCTATCTGTCTTATCCCCTTACTGCGTATCTCGTTTCCAGCAGGCATTTTTGAATTACAACTAAATTATTGGAGGTTTTCTATAATGGGAGAATCACTCGGATTGATCGAAACTAAAGGTCTGGTAGGCGCTATTGAAGCAGCGGATGCCATGGTGAAGGCAGCAAACGTGGAAATCTGCGGGTATGAGAAAATCGGGTTCGGACTCGTTACTGTTATGGTACGCGGTGATGTCGGAGCGGTAAAAGCCGCTACGGATGCGGGAGCTGCCGCTGCCAAACGGGTCGGTGAACTGGTGTCCGTTCATGTCATTCCCCGTCCGCACAGTGAAGTGGAACGCGCCTTGCTCTCTAAGGGTATTGAATAAATACTCCCATGGACAGCCGGCATAGCATAGTTGCGGAGAATGCCCTGCTGGGATTGTCTTACCGGTCCAGAACGGCAGCGCTAAATGAGGAATACCCCCGGGTGCTGGTGCTGCTGGCCGGCCATTTTATCGGTATGGAGGAAGGTTACGCTGCGCTGCGGAGCTTAAGTACGGAGAAACTCAGGCTGCGCTTATGGGCGGAAGATCAGCTGCTTGAAACCAAAAACGCCGGAGAACTTGCACGACAAACCGGAGTAGATGACCTTATCCCCCCCGGGCAGGCCCATAAACTCTCTCCTGCCGATGCTGACGCCTTGTTGATTCCTGTACTATCGCTGTCGCTCCTGTCCCGGCTCGTTCAGCTGGATACCGGGCATCCCTTCGTGAGGCTGATTGTCGAGAACCTATGTGCCGGCAAGCCGGTGGGCGCTCTTACTCTCGGAGCGGAGCCGGAACATTACCGCTGGAGCGAGCAGGGTTTATCTCAGACCAGTCCGCTGCTGAAAGAGAAAATGCGCAGCATGGTGACCGCAATATCCGGCTACGGGATCAGGCTCCTGGCGCCCAGCGGTCTAGGAAGCTGGCTGTCTTCCAGTAAGGAACCGCCGAGGAAGCAGGTGCTGACAGAGGAGGATATCACCGCAGCAGCCAAGCTGGGCAGAACCACCATCCGTCTGAAAGGTCCGGCAGTGATTACCCCCCTGGCCAGGGACACCGCCCGGCAATACGGAATTGAGATTAAACAGGCAGGATTTGAATAGAAGAGGTGACCATCACATGAAGCTGGGAATCATTACAGGACACGTTGTGGCTACGCGCAAAGACGAGCACCTCGTCGGTGCCAAGCTGCTGATCGTACAGCCCATTCTTCCCGATAACACCCCTGCGGGACAGCCGCTTATTGCGGTTGATACTGTAGGAGCAGGCATCGGAGAGACCATTATCTATGCAGTGGGCAGCGTGGCTTCACGGGCGTCGACGCATCCTAATGCTCCTATAGATGCCGCAATTGTCGGAATCGTGGATAGTGTGGATTGTCCCAGAGCAGGAGGCTTGTAGATTATGCTGACAACCGATATCAAAGATGCGATTCAGCGGCGGCGGATGATTGATGTGCTGCTCTCCGGCCAGCTCCATGCCGACCTGGTGTTGAAAGGCGGCTATATTATCAACGTAATCACCCGGGAGATTTACCCCGGGGATGTAGCTATTAAAGGTGACCGGATTCTTCTTGTCGGTGAGGCTGATAAACTGATCGGGCCGTCCACAGTAGTCGAGGATATGCGCGGTAAATTCATCAGTCCGGGCTTTATCGATTCACATATGCATTTTGAAAGTGCGATGCTGACGGTTACGGAGTTCTCCAAGCTGTCGATTCCAACCGGAACAACCACGCTGGTGGCTGATCCGCATGAGATTGGCAATGTGCTGGGTGTTCCCGGAATGAAGGCGATGATTGAAGAAGCGAAGACCCTGCCGAACCGCGTGCTGTTCACCGTCCCTTGCCTGACGCCTGATGTGCCCGGTCTTGAGACCGCAGGCGCAGATATCAGCTCCAAAGACATGCAGGAACTGCTGAATGACGACTATGTTCAGGGAATCGGCGAGCTGCAGGGCTTCAGCAACGTCCATCCCGTATACCGCAACGCCCCTTACCTGATCGATGATCTGCTCGCTTCAGTGTCCTATGCCAAGGCTATCGGCAAAAGCATTGAGGGCAACGCCCCCGGCCTGTCCGGCCAGGAGCTGGCTGCCCACATCATCTGCGGCGGAGGCCATGTCTCCTGCCATGAGACAACAACCAAGGAAGAAATGATGGAGAAGCTGCGCTATGGGGTCAGTGTATTCATGCGCGAAGGCTCCTCGCAGCGCAATATGGCGGAGTGCATCCGGGCAATCACCGAGGAAGGTATGGATTCCCGGCGGGCCATCCTGGTCTCCGACGATATGGTGCCGGAGGATCTGCTGAAGCACGGCCATATGAATGATATCATCCGCCGGACGATCGCCGTCGGCATTGATCCGGTTGAGGCGATTCAGATGGCCACGATTAATCCGGCTACCCACTTCGGTTTCCAGGATATCGGCGTGCTGGCTCCAGGCAAGAAGGCCGATATCGCCGTCATCAGCGACCTGACGAACATGACCATTGCCGAAGTCTATATTAGCGGAGCCAAGGTTGCCAGTGATGGCGAGCTGACCCGCGAGATCCCCTCCTATATCTATCCGGACTCTGTTAAAAGGTCTGTGAAGCGCAAGCCGGTTAAGCTGGAGGACCTTCAGCTCTCCGCTGAAGGTGCCCAAGGAACTGTCCGGGTCCGCGCTATCGAGGTCATCCCCGACCAGAATCTGACCGGCTCCGGCATCTACACCGCTGCCGTGAAGGATGGCGTTGTGCAGCCCTCTGTCGAGGACGATCTGCTGCCCTTGCTTGTCGTAGAACGGCATGGCCGCAGCGGCAAGATCGGCAAAACCTTCGTCCGCGGCATGAAGCTGAAGACCGGCGCCATCGCCGAAAGCGTGGCGCATGACACCCATAATATTATCGTCACCGGCACCAATTACGCCGATATGGTGACTGCGGTCAACCGGGTCATCGCGATGGACGGCGGCATCGCCATGATCGAAGGGGGCAAGGTAGTCGGCGATCTGCCGCTGCGTATCGGCGGACTGATGACCGATGAGCTGACCGGCAAAGAGATGAGCGCAAGAATTACCGAGCTACACCGGCTGGCCCGCGAGGAGCTGGGCTGTACGCTGCATGTGCCGTTCATGCATCTCTCCTTCCTGTCGCTGGTCACCAGCCCGGCCTGGAAAATCACCGACATCGGCCTGATCGACGCCGATGCCTTCACCGTGCTGCCGCCGCTCGCCTGAGCCCGCATTTTAAATGAAAGGAGTACGCTACATGGGGATTCAAGTGATTGATCTCTCACAGGAAATCTATCAGGGAATGCCGGTTTTTCCGCCGCATCAGAAGACGATGATCTTCCCCAATATGAGCCATGAAGAGAGTAAGAACAAGCTCGGCTTCGAGTTTGCCACGAACAACCTGCTGATTAACGAGCATGGCCCGACCCACAGCGATGCGATTTACGAATATGATCCGCACGGGCCGACGATTGATGAGATGCCGCTGGAGTATTTTTACGGACCGGCTGTCTGCCTGGACCTCTCCCATATTTCACCGGACGCCTACATTACCCGGCCTGATCTGGAACAGGCCCTGCGCAAAGACTATCTCCATCTGGATAAAGGCGATATCGTCCTGCTGTACACTGGACATTATAACCGCGCTTACGGTACCGAAGAATGGCTAACCCGCTACACTGGCCTGGATTATGAAGCGGCCGGATGGCTGGCGAAGCAGGGGATCATTAACATCGGTATTGATGCGCCTTCTATTGACAACCCGCTGGACCCGCTATTTTCCGGCCACCTGATCTGCCGGGAGTACCGGATGACCAATACCGAGAATCTCTGCAATCTGCATCTGATCGCCCAGAAGCGTTTCCTGTATTTCGGACTTCCGCTCCGGATCCGCCGAGGCACCGGCTCCCCCATCCGAGCCGTCGCGGTATTCATAGAATAAACAGATGAGGCAGGTGATTGTACCGTGACCACAGACAAGGTAATTGAAGAAATCCTGGTACCGGCTTACGAGGGAAGAAGCGCGCGGGTCCGCCAAGGCCAGACGCTCTACATCATCGATACCGAGGGCAAGCAGGTGGGTGATTTCGTCTGCTTCAATGCTGAAGACCCTGACGAGCATGTCTCCCCCGTACACATGAGGTCCTCGCTCAGCAGTATCCGGCTCAAGCCCGGCGACGGCCTATACAGCAACCGCCGCAGACCGCTGATGCAGCTGACGAAGGATACGGTGGGGAAACATGATTTCTTTTTTCCGGCATGCGACTATTACCGCTATAAGATCGACTTCGGGCTGGAGGAGCATCCGAACTGCCATGACAATCTGCAGAAGGCGCTGTACAAATATCAGCTGGGTCACAAAGAGCTGCCCGATCCGATCAACTGGTTCATGAACAATGCACTGGACGGGAATCTCGACTACGTTATCCAAGAACCGCTCTCCCGGCCCGGCGATTATGTCGCACTCCTGGCGCTGACCGATGTGATCGTCGCCCTTTCCTCCTGCTCGCAGGATCTGGCCCCGGTCAACGCCTTTAAGGTAACTCCGCTGATGATGCAGATTACTGAACCAGCTCCGGCTGTACCCCCGCTTTACCGGGATATGCCGTATCGTTAAAACTGCACTATGGTAGCTTTTGTACACAAATCTTGCATTTGTTCACTGCCGGAGTGTCCATCCTGTTCACTGTTGTAACCTTGCTCTACTGTCCCGTTCATGGTATGCAGCTTATAATTGTACTATGAACAATATAGATCAGGCCGGTATCGCCAGAGTACACAGTGAATCAGGGGGCTGTTTATGGGACTGCACAAACTCGGCAATCGAAGAGCATTGTACAGCAGGTTATTAGTCAGTATTACGCTTTGCGTCTCCTTAACTTTTCTTGTCTCCACCATCATCTATTACAATTACTATATCGGTGTGGAAAAAAAGCAGGCCTTCCAGTCCGACCTCGGCAACCTCACGCAGACCAGCAGGGAAGTCGTTAACATGACCGATGCTGCGCAATCGCTTTCCTTTCAAATTTACCGCAACAGTACGATCTCCAAAATTGTTTTCTACGACAAGCCCGATATCTATGATGTCACGGCAGCCATGTCCGAGCTGGGCAATTACTTGAGCTCCATGCCTTATATTGAGTCTATCTATGTCTATAATCCCAAAAGCGGACAGCTGTATATCGCCTCTTCCCACGGGCAGAACGGTGTATTTACTGAGCAAGAGCTGGTAGACACCCCTATTCTGGATATCCTGGGCCATTATCAGGACTACAAGGCCTTCACACCGATTCCCAGAGTGTATTCCAATGGTGCGCGGGAGAATGACCAGGTTCGTGCTTATACTTTTTTGTGTCTGGATGCCATCGGCTGGGACCGGGCCATCAACTCTGCGGTAATCGTCAACATCTCTGCACCCTGGATCAATAAGGAAATCACCAGTCCTATTAATTCTGCCAGCGCCACTTATATTCTGGACGATCAGGGGGCTTTTCTGTCCGGCAACAGCCTGAAGCAGCAGGAGCTCTCCCCGGAGGAAGCCGGATGGATTGAACAGCGGATCAAAGGCCAGGAGGCAGGTTATTTCATCGGGCCCTTCGGAGGTGTGAACTCGCTGATTTCTTATACTGCACCGGATGACTTAAGCTGGCAGTATGTGCGGATTACCCCCTACGACAACATTACTGAGCATACGAATACTATCCGCAACACCACCCTGCTCATTGCAGCCCTTGTTCTGGTGGCCGGCATCGGCCTCTCCTGGATCATGTCCAGAAGCCTGTATCTGCCGATTGACCGGATTGTCAGCGAGATGAATATTCTCGAGACGGAGAAACGCGACAGCATGTTCATGATCCGGCAAAATACACTGCGCGATCTCATTCTCGGCCTCAAGCCGTTGCAGTCTATTCAGCAGGTAGAGAAGCTGCGCCAGCTCGGGATTCACTTCACCTTCAATGATGATTTCCGCCTGATCCTGCTGCGGATTGATCACTACAAAGAGTTCAGGGAAGCCCGCTCTTCCTACCTGCTGGCCTCGAAGTTTGCCATTATGAACATCGCTTCGGAAATTTGCGGCCAGACCTACCGGGTCGAGACTGTGGATATGAACGATGACGGCATCCTTGTGCTGCTGAACATTATCGATCCCGTGGAATATACGGATACCGGGCTGATTGAGGCGCTGCTCCGGCAGATCCAGCAGGCCTGCTCCGACTATCTGAAGCTAAGCCTTACCCTCACCTACAGTCATATTGACCATAACGCGGGCCAGCTGCACCAGCTCTACAGGCAGGTCCGGGAAGCGTCGAATCACCGACTGTTCTACGGACATGGCTGTATCATTAACGCCCAGGACATATGTGCTCTTGAGTCCAGTACGTATCATTATCCTACCGACAAGGAGAAGAAGCTCACCGATGCGCTCCTGAGCGGTAAACTGGAGGACGCTGCCGGGCAGTTCAGCAGCATTATCCGGGAGACCGAAGCCTTTCCCTTTCAGACGGTGCAGTTAACAGTATCCAGACTCAGCGTGACGGTCAGGGAGATCGTGAATACCGTTCAGAAACGTAACCGTTTACAAAATAACGCAATCAGCGGGCTGCCTTGCCTGGATTCCATTGAGACCATTGACGAGCTGGAGGAGGCCTTCTCCGCTCTCTTCACTGCATTGCGCGAACAGCTGGACGAGAAGAAGAACTCTAAGCAGCATGATCTGATCTGCCAGATTAATAGCAAGATCAGCGAAAATTACATGAAGCCGAACCTAAGTCTCAATCAGATTGCTGATGAGCTGGATATGTCGCCGATCTATATCAGCCGCCTTTACAAGCAGCAGACCATGAACAGTATCGTCGATGTCATTCTGGAGGTACGGATGCGCGAGGTATGCGCCCTGCTGGAGAACACCGACCTGCCCGTAACTATCATTGCGGAGCGCTGCGGCTTCACCAGCAGCTCTTATCTGCACCGGATGTTCAAGCGCAGCTTCGGAACGACGCCTACGGATTACCGGCGTTCGAAGAATGCTTAGATAGTTGACTCATTAATGTTCTGGGAGTGCCGGCTATGCTGGCATTTCCGGCTGTTCTGCTGTAGCAGTTCCAATTCTAGTTCCAGTTCTAATTCCAGCTCCAGCTCAAGTTACAGCTCAAGTCCCAATCCAACTCCAGTTCCTGTTCCAGCTGCCCGCCCGGTTCCCATTGAAATTGCTTGTGACAAGCTAAATGTTGTACGTATTACAACTCTAAGCCAACAATACAGGGCATTTTTAAGGATTGTTGTACGAAATACAACAATCCTCGCGATTAGTCGCTAGAATGAGGCGAAATGTTGCATTTCATACAACAATCCCCGCTTAGCTACCGCCTATAGAGCGGGAATGTTGTATTTTGTGCAAGATTAGTCTCCAGTACACAGAGAAGTCCCCCCGCTTTGGTGGATATTCTTCTACTTTGGTGGATGCCCCTCGCTTAGGTGGAACACCAAGCCTGTCTTTAACTCTACGGAGGTGCTCCCTCCATTTTGCTAGATATTCCCTCGCTTTGGCGGGTGTTCCCTCGCTTTGGTGGGTGTTCCCTCGCTTTGCTGGATGTTCTCACGCTTTGCTTGGTGTTCCCTCGCTTTGGCGGAACGCCAAGCCCGCCTCTAGCTACGCGGAGAAGCTCCTCCGCTTTGGCCAGTCTCCATATACACGGAGACTGGCTTTTCTGCTCTCCTCCCACCACGGAAGCCGATGTCTGACGTGGCTTTCTTTTGCTTCGAGTGCTGTGTGCAGGTCTGGCTACCACTTAAACAGCGGGGAAGACGGAATGAATGTGGAGAAGCGGCAGCGGTCGCCTTTGTATACGGATTTTCACCGCTAAGGTAAAAATAAATAAAATCCGGATACAACAGCGATCGGAACATCATTCCGTTTTCGGAGCGTCCACCCAATGCGCCTCCGTTGCACCAGCACCAGCACTTGCACCTGCACCTGCACCCGCACTTGCACCTGCACCTCGCACTCGCACCCGCCCTGCACCTCGCACTTGTACCCGCCCCTGCACCCGCACCTGCCATCTGCCCATAAAAAAGCCCCAAAAGCCATGCGGCTTCCGGGGCCCCTCTCTACTTAATACCTTTCTCCGCAGTATAAGCATTCCACTGCTTCGTCCACTCCGCCTGGATCTTCTCGAGTCCGGCCTGCTTGGCCTTCTGCATGAAGGTCTCCAGCCCCTTGTCGATATCCTCCACCAATCCCGCTTCGAGCGGGAACAGATATTGCTTCTCGACCTGCTCCAGCGCCGCTTTTTCCGCCTGATAGGAAGAATAGTCCTCTGCAAAGCCGAGGAACAGATCCGGCTTCTGAATCTTGTCGAGTTCATCGAAGATTGCTTTCACCCCGTCAAAACCCTTGTCGAACAGCATATACTCCGGATTTCTCCACGCCCAGCCGTTCATGCCCTCCCGGGTGAAGCCGTTGGTCTGGCTTGTTCCAAGCAGCTTGTAATAGCCGTCTTCCACAGTATAGTTCTTGCCTTCAATCCCATATTCGGTTAGCTGGTTGTAGCGTTTGTCCAGGACCAGCTTTTCATAGAAAGCGAGCGCCCGCTCCGGATTCTTGCTGCTCTTCGGAATCGCAAAACCATTATGAACCGGATGCACCGGAGTGGCATACCCCGTCGTCTTGCCGAACGGATAATACCCCAGCTCCCATTCGGGATGTGTGGTGCTGATCTTCATGACCATATCATTAAAGCGCGTCGGATTATCCCCGAACATGCTCGCCGCCTTGCCGGAAGTAATCGGGTCCTGCATCGTATCCTTGATATTCAGCACATTCTTGGGAATGAAGCCTTTTTCCTGCCAGCGCTTCATGACCTTCAGCTCTTCTTTTTGCTCATCGGAGCCCCAGTAAGAGTACACCTCAGTAGGCGATTCGTATTTCACGCCCATCCCATATGGCAGCGCACCGACCATCTTATTCAGCTCGGTATAAATGTAATGAAGATTATTGCCGATATCGCTATTCAGGGAAGCCGGCATCATATCCGGTTCATTCTGGCGGATTCCGTCCATGTAAGCCTCATAGCTGGCCAGATCCGTAGGCTGGGGAAGATTGTATTTCTTGCGCAGATCCTCCCGCCAGACGAAACCGTTGGTCACGTATTCTTTGTAAGTCGCAGGCACTGTATAGATTTTGCCGTCTACCTTAACATCCTCCCACATCGACTCAGGGACGAATCTCTGCAGCTCTGGCGCGGCCTTAGGCAGCAGATCATCGAGGGCCAGGAATGCGCCGCGTTTCGCATAGGAAGCATACTGTGTCCAGTCCGCCGTGAAGATCAGGTCAATCGCTTGACCCGAAGAGAGCAGCAGCTTGTATTTCTGATCCCAGTCCGTCCAGCTCGTATAGTTGAATTTAACCGTTGTATTAAGCTCCGCCGCCGCCATCTTGTTGACTTCGGCTTCAATCGCCAGCAGATCCTTCGGCGCATCGCCGAGCATGTAGAACTGCAGCTCCACTTTCTTGGAGGTGTCAATTCCGGGTTCTGCCGTAGCAGTCGTACTGCCCTCTGTGGCCGCAGCCGTGTTGTTTTTACCGCTATCCGTGCTGCCCGCTGCCTCTTTATTGTTGCCGTTACTGCCGCCGCATCCCGCAGCGAGCAGCGAGACCGCCAGCATGGCTGTCAGGACAGCCAGCGGTTTTTTCCGTGCATTCTTGCTCATCATGAACCCTCCCAAAAATGTTGTTTGGTAATACTGCTTCCTGGTTCAGCTCCTCACAATATCTATGTTAGCCGAATAGCAGCCGCGAAGAACAGCGCGGAGCCGCTACAAGGTTCTAACCTTTTACCGCGCCGATCGTCAGGCCTTTAACGAAATAGCGCTGAATGAACGGGTACAGAAACAGAATAGGTCCGGTGACAACGATGGCCATCGCCATTTTCGTTGACTCTGTAGGCAGGTCTGCCCCGAGGCTTACCCCGGTTCCCGCTCCCATATTCGCAATAAACGAAGCCGAGTTGATCACATTGTACAGATGGAACTGCAGCTGATACTTGTGTGTGTCATTGATGAACAGGGAAGACGAGAACCAGTCGTTCCAGTACGTCAGCGCGAGAAACAGTCCAACCGTGGCAATGCCGGGCATCGACAGCTGCAGCACAATCCGCCAGTATATTTTGAAATCGCCCGCCCCGTCAATCTTGGCAGATTCGAACAGCTCCTCAGGAACAGCGGAACGGATGAAGTTCTTCATCAGAATAATCAGGAACGGCGTCATCAGCCCCGGCAGAATCAAGGCTCCATACGAGTCGGTCAGATGCAGATATTTGGTCATCATAATGTACCAGGGCACGAGGCCCCCGCCGAACAGCGTGGTGAAATAGATATAGAACGAGAACGTATTGCGGTATTTGAAATCCCTGCGGGCCAGCACATAACCAGCCATAGTCATGAAGAACAGCCCCAGCGTCGTCCCCGTAAGTGTAGTGAACAGAGTAACGCCATAGGCGCGCAGTACCTCATCCGGAAAAGTGAACACCGTCTTATACCCTTCCAGCGAGAACTCCGCAGGAATCAGATGGTAACCGTCCCTGATAATCGATTCATTGGAGGACAGCGAGGCGGATATAATCAGCAGAAACGGGATCAGACACGCCAGCGAGCCGATGATAATGACCGTGTACGCCAGCCCCTGCAGCAGTCTGGTATAGTGATCGTCTTTAATATGCATGCTCTTTCTCTCCTCCTAAAACAACGCGTAATCATCATTGATTTTGCGGATCATGTAGTTCACCGTCATGATCAGGATGAAGCCGAACAGGGATTGATACAGACCCGCTGCCGTCGCCATGCCGATATCAAAGGTCACCTTCAGGGAGCGGAAGACGTACGTATCCAGAATATCTGTTGTGTTATACAGCACCCCGTTGTTGCCGATCAGCTGGTAAAAGAGGTCAAACTGCCCCTTCATAATGCTTCCGAGTGAGAATAGCAGCAGCACAACGAAGGTAGACTTCAGCATCGGCACCGTAATATACCAGATCCGCTGAAAAATATGCGCTCCGTCAATTTTGGCCGCTTCATAGTACTCATCGCTGATCCCTGTGATGGCCGCCAGGTAGATGACCATGCTGTAGCCGAGATTTTTCCACAGATAGAACAGGATGATCAGGAAGATCCAGACCAGCGGCTTATTATAGACATCCACAGGTCCCGCTCCAAACCGGGCCAGCAAGGTGTTCAAGAAACCGCTGTCATAATTGAACACGTTGTAGACGATAACGCTCAGAATAACGAAAGAAACAAAATACGGCAGGAACATAATGGACTGGGTCAGTTTCTTGAACCATTTGTGGCGCAGCTCGCTAAGCAGAATCGCACAGACAATCGCCAGTACGTTGCCGAGCAGGATGAAGGCCAGATTGTAGCCGATGGTATTGAGCGTCAGCTTGATCAGCGTACCCGATTTCCAGAGAAACTCGAAGTTCTTCAGACCCACGAAGGGAGCATCGAACAATCCGGAATTGAAATCAAATTGGGTGAACGCATAATACACGCCGACCATCGGGAAATACGAATTGACCAGGAAGAACAGCAGTGCCGGCAGCAGCATCAGAAAAAGAATCCGGTTATGAATCAGCTCATGCAGAAATCCCTTCTTCCTTCTCTTCCGCGTGCCGGACTCTATCTGCGGGGACAGCCCGCCTGTTCCCTTCAGTGGAAGCTGGATAGCGAGTGGCATACCCGACTTGCGCTTACGGTGTCTCAAAGCCTTCACTCTCCTATACCTATATAAGTTGGCGGCACTGGCTCCGAAGCCTCCGCCCCTCGCGGCCCTTATGGCTTCGTCCAATGGATGACCTGAGTATAGAAGACGCCTCCTGCAGCTGAATAGTGAAGCTTACAGCTATTCCTGTATTTTATTGCCAACCCCAGGGTGTACATTTCATACTTTTGTGCAGTAACCACAGCCTGAACGCAAATAAGCCCCCGGATCGCTCTCCTTCAGGAGAAGAATCCGGGGGAAAGGTGTGCATACTCCCGCGCTTATATCATCATATATACTTCTAAAGCTCTGCCGAACATGCCACGCCCGGCTTCTCCCTCACTCCCTGCCGGCGCCCGGCAAACTGCGATTCGGCCTGATTCAGCACCTTCCGTTTCCGCCAGCGCAGCAGCACCAGTCCTCCTCTTGCCGCTTCATCGGCAATCATGCAGCAGTAGATACCCAGCAGCCCCCAGCCGGACGAAATTCCGAGCGAGTAGGAGCCGCCTACGCCAATCAGCGTCATGGAGATCATCGAGACCACCATGGTATAGCGGGTGTCACCAATCGCATTAAGCGAGTTGCCCATAGCCATATTTAGCATTTTGCACGGCTGCAGCAGCAGATTAAGCGCCAGCAGGGATACGCCGATAGCGACAATCTCCGGATCGGCAGTGAAGAATCCGAGCAGCGACCGGCCGAACAAATACAATAGCAGCACATTGGCGCTGACGATAGCCAGCCCTATGTACAGCGTCCGGTATGCTGCGCGATAGGCCTCCTGCGTCTGCTTGGCACCGAAGAGATAGGCAATCTGAATCTGCCCGGCCATGGCGATGGCGTAACCCAGCGTGAAGCAGAAGGACTCCAGCGTGTTCAGATAGGTACGTGCAGCCAGCTCTTTGGCACCCAGCATGGCAAGGAAAGAATAGATTACCAGCTGTGACAGCACCCAGGAGGAGGAGTTCAGTCCCAGCGGCCAGCTGATCCTGACGATCTCCGCGAATAATTTGCGGTGGAAGGTCCGGAAATCCGGCAGCCTGATTCTGCGCTCAAAAGCGCTGCTGAACATATACAGCAGTACAGCCACACCGATCAGCCTGCTGATCATCGTGGAGACCGCAATGCCGCTTAGTCCCATCTCCGGCAGGCCGAACATGCCGAAGATCAGAATATAATTGAGCAGGATATGAATAACATTCACAGCCACTCCCGTATACATCGGCCCGCGCGTATTGCCTGTATTGCGGATTGCAGAGCCTAGAGAGGCAGTCATTCCAACCATGAACAATCCGCCGCCCACATAAGTGAGGTAGACATGAGATAGCGGAATCAGATTTCCTGAAATATGAAGCATCCGGGCAACCGGATCAGCATACAGAAACAAGCTGACACTGAAGGCAACCCCCAGGATAGTGCTTACGGTAACTCCCATAATCGCAATCGTACGCGCCTCTTCATTGCGGCCAGAGCCGAGCCGCTGCGCAATCAGTATACCTGCACCTCCGGCGAACGTGGTAAACAGTGTAATCAAAGCGCCAAATAACTGATTCGAAATGCCTACAACGGCAACGGCATCATCAGAGATCCGGCTGACCATGATCGTGTCCACTGTCCCGAGCAGCGTTTGCAGAAATATTTCAATAAATATTGGCCAGGCCAGCATCCACAGTCCGCTCTTCCCACCCATGGGTTTCATGGAATAAACCCTCCTCTGCCGATATGCGGCTGCTATAACCTGTGTAATCAAGCCTTGCAATTCAAGCTTGCTCGAAATAAATTATAGATGATATACTCTGGAAAATGTACCATATCTCAAACCTAAACTTTCAATATTCAAACCATCCTGCAGGAGGCTACTCTAATGAATCCGCTCCTATTCCGTATTCCTCCCCTGCCGCATTATATTGCAAGCGGCTTCAATCACTACCCGCCCGGCTATCAGCATCCGAACCGCCAGCATATCAAAGTATTCGATCTGCTCGTCGTCCGGCAAGGCTGCCTGTACATCGGTGAAGAGGAGCGGCGGTTTACGGTAAAGGCAGGAGATGCCTTAATCCTTCGTCCGGATTGCCACCACTTCGGAACGGAGGGCTGCCGGGAGGAGACAGCCTATTATTGGCTTCATTTTCAAACCTTCCATGACTGGCCTGCGCTGCCCGGTTCCGCACTTGATTCCGGCAGCCCGAATGAGCCGGTGGGCGGCCTGCCCGCTTCGTTCTTCAATATCAGCTCGTTTAACCTCGCGTTGTCGCAATTCGTCACTCTGCTGCAGCCGGTCAAGATCGAAGAGCTGCTAGCCCAGCTGGGGCAGCTGCAAGCCACTGCCCACCTGGAATCGGTCCGCTTCCGGCAGCAGACTCTCTTCCAGGATATTCTGCAGCTGCTTGCCGCTTCCGTGAAGCCGGAGCAGCACAGCTCCCAGTCCACTGTATGCGCTGAGCAGGCCGCCTCCTTCCTCCGCGCCCATTACCGCGAAGAGATCACTACGGCGATGCTCGGAGACAGCCTTAACTTTCATCCGGTCTATATTGCCCGCTGCATGAACAAGGCGTATGGCTGTGCACCGATGGAATATCTGCTCCGTTACCGGATCGAGCAGAGCAAGCTGCTGCTGATGCAGACCAGCTTCCCTATCGCCCGGATTGCCGAAGAGGTCGGCTTCAACCAGGCGCCTTACTTCAGCTCCACCTTCATGAAGCTGGAGGGGCTGTCACCGCGGGAGTACCGCCAGCGCTTCTCATGAGAACAGGCCATCAGCGGTTTCCTCCGCTGATGGCCTGTTTCACTATTGTATATATTTCGGGGTCTCCGCAAATTACCAGAGTAATTATCGAAGCCAAAATCCCGCTTTGCAGGGTTATTGTACTAATGCTTACTCCGTCTCCGGCAACGCCGCAGTCATCCAGAACTCCCACTCCAGCTGCTGGTCAGCAGGTATCCGGTATTCCGGATGTACCGGCGCGCCCCAGCTGTCATCACCGCCGACACCCATTTGCTGCGCGGCAATGGTGACAACCGTGTAGTGCACCTTGGGCAGCTCATAAGGATGCGCTGCCTGCTCCAGCTCGAACGCTGTGTATGGCGACAGCGTACATTCCAGCGGCTCTCCTGCAGCCGCCTGAATCTGCAGCCCGCGGCCGCGCTCGTCCGTAATGCGTACCTGGCGTACGCCGGTACGGTTGCCGGACTCCTGCGGCACCAGATAGGGTGACGGCAGCTCCGTCACCTTACGCCGGAAGCGTCCCAGACGCGCTCCAGACGCGCGGTCACTGTAATTCTCTTCCGGCCCGCGGGCATACCAGTCCGACTCTCCATAATCGGCGGACATCCGGAAGGACACGGCCACAACCGGCACATCCGGCAAGCCGGCTGCTCCGGTATAGACCATACGGACCCGCAGTTTGCCGTCTGCGTAGACCGTATACTCAATTCGGGTCTTCAGCTCCCGGCTGATGCTGAATTCATAGTCAAAGGTCACCGTGGCCCGGTCCTTCCCGGTCTCAAGCCTTACCGCCACGCAGCTGCGGGCAAGACTGGCCGCGAACCAGCCGCCTGCGTGGTAAGCAAGCGAAGTTCCCTTATCATTATCTGTGGTTGCCCGCCAGAACAGCGGAGCAGGCGGAGTAGCAATCATCTCACGCCCCCCGTAGCAGAGCGACACCAGCGAACCTGCCTGCTTGGAGAACAGGGCAGCGAATCCGCGGCCGGTTACGCCAATGTTCACGTCTCCCTCGATCACCCTGAACGCTCCAGCCTCAGGCAGTATAGCGTCCTCTAGGTCCGCCGCAGCCTCAGCGGCTTCAATCCGGAAGACATACTCTCCGTATGCCGTCTCGAATCCCGCCTCAGCCCACAGCTCCGCTTCCTTCAGCAACAGGCTTGCCGCCAGCGTGTACTCTCCCGGAGCTCCTGACACATCCGGCAGCGCAAGCGGAATCCACGCCTCTGCCTGCGGCGCAACCGCCACCTCCTGCTGCCCCTTGAAGATCTGCCGCCCTTCCCGGTACAGCCGGAACTCCAGCCGCAGCCCTTCCGTCCCTTCGAACAGATTACTGTTGATGATCTTCACTGCATCCCGTTCCGGTACAAGCCGGATGTTCTGGTAGAGGAACTTCACCTCCTGCATCTTCGGGGTCACGGTCCGGTCGGCAAAGACAATCCCGTTGCCGCAGAAGCTGTAATCCGTCGGCCGGTCATCAAAATCACCGCCATAGGCCAGATACTCCTCTCCGTATCTGTCTTTGGCCACCAGCGCCTGGTCAATATAATCCCAGATGAAACCGCCCTGATACTGCGGATACCGGCTCTCCAGCTCGATGTACTTATGAAGTCCGCCTACTGAATTGCCCATGGCATGCATATATTCACAGCTGATGTATGGCTTATCCGGGTGACCTTCCAGGTATTCTTCAATATCCGCAGGCTTGGCGTACATCCGGCTCTCCATATCACTGGTGTCATTGTATTTGCGGTTATGGAACACCCCTTCATAGTGCACCAGCCGCCCCGGATCGGTCTCGCGGAAATAATGGGACACATTCAGAATCACCTCACCCGCATACGATTCATTACCGCAGGACCAGATGAGGATGGACGGATGGTTCTTATCGCGCTCCAGCATCGACACTGCACGGTCCATTACAATATCCTGCCACTCCGGTCTATCACCGGGAATGTTCCAGGACGGCTCAACCGCGCCCATCTTCTGCCACGAGCCATGGGATTCCAGATTCATCTCGTCAATCACATAGACACCGTACTCATCGCATAGCTCATACCAGAGCGTCTGATTCGGATAATGCGAGGTCCGCACAGCATTGATATTATTCTGCTTCAGGATAATGATGTCCTTAATCATATCCTCTCTGGTGATGTTCCGCCCTCTGCGGCTGTTGAATTCGTGACGATTGACTCCTTTGAAAATAATCCGTTTGCCGTTCAGCAGCATCAGCTTGTCCTTCAGTTCAAACACGCGGAACCCCGCCCGCTGCACAATCGCCTCCACCAGGTCTCCGCGGCCATCGAATACAGAGATACAGACGCTATAGAGATACGGATTTTCTGCGCTCCACAGCGATACCGTACCTGCCTCCAGGGTGAACACCGCTTTTCCCGTCACAACCTGCCCCTCGGTCTCCGCCACAACGGCTCCGGCCGCATCCTTCAACCCGATTTTCACGAAAGCGTCCGCCGCCGTTGCCATGCTAAGTTCAGCAGTTAACGTTCCCTCCTGATAGGCAGCATCCAGCCCCGCGTTAATCCGCAGATCCTGCACATGAAGCTCCGGCACCGTATACAGATACACCTCGCGGAAGATACCCGAGAACCGCCAGAAATCCTGATCCTCCAGCCAGCTGCCCGTGCAGCGCTGATAGACTTCAACGGCCAGCTTGTTCACCCCCTCCTGCAAATAAGGGGTCAACTCAAACTCCGCAGGTGTGAAGCTGTCTTCACTGTAGCCGACGAATTGTCCATTAAGCCAGACATAACAAGCCGCCTCTACGCCCTGAAAAGAAATAAAGACCGGCCCGTTCTCCATATTCACCGGAACCTCAAAATATTTCACATAACTCCCCACCGTATTGCTCTCCTCCGGAATCGCCGGCGGCCGCACAGCATCAAGCCCGTCCCAGGGATACATCGTGTTGGCATATTGCGGCTTACCGTACCCCTGAAGCTGGATATGACCGGGCACCTGAATGTCCCCCCAGCCTCTGGTATTATAATCCGCCTTATAGAAATCCTGAATCCGGCTGGCCGCATTCACCGCGTAGCTGAATTTCCAGTCTCCGTTCAGGGAATGACGCAGCTCCATCGGGGCTTGCCGCTCCGCTTCCTCCATGGTCTTGTAATAACGATGGTCCGAATGCGCTTCCAATCGGTTCACCTTAAAAACCGAAACATCGCTTAACCAGTCCAGACTGGGCTCGTTGCTGAACATTATATTTTCCTCCTTATTGGTCTCTCACAATGATTTTGTTCTCTTCCATGATTCCCTTACCGTCTGCGTCAGCAGTTCCAGCTTAATTTTACCCAAGACCTTCGCAGGTTCATAGTGCAGGATCACAACTAAGGTGCACATAGCTGACTTTGGGGCATTTGACCCTGGCCTCTTACTGCATCTTAAGCTTTTAGCAGCGGCAAATGGAATAGCATATTTACCGTTTTTACTGGATTATTTATCTGTGTATTAAGAGGAACACCCTCACTCCACTTTCACGCACATAATCATAAAAAGCCCCAGCTGAGCGGCAACCGCCGTACAGCATGGAGCTTTTAGAATACGAAGTTTAGCCTTTATCGCACTAGCCTTTCAACATATTAGCCTTTTACAACAGCATTAACCTCTTTATACTCGGCCAGCGTCAGCACTTCTCCAAAAATCCCGATATCCCGCAGACCGGAGACATGCATCTCCTCATCCTTGGAGGCGCAGCAGTCGCTGATACACTTGACCTTGTAAGTGTGGTACATCGCATCGGATGCCGTAGAGCGGACACAGACGTTGGTCCATACCCCGGTAACTACAACCGTATCTATCCCCTCCTCACGGAGAAAAAGATCCATATCCGTATAGCTGAACGCACTATGCCGTCTTTTCTGCACGATATAATCGCCTTTATCCGGCTGCGGGGTCAGCTCGGTTATGAAATCCGATCCCCAGGTACCTTTGATCGCGTGCACAGGTCTTACCCTGAAGTCAGCATCATTCTGCCGGTGCGCCTCCTGTACGAAGATCACCTGAATATCATTCTCGTGGCTGAATTCGATCAGCTCCTGAATTGCAGGCACGATTCCCGCCCCGTTCGGACAAGTCAGCGCTCCATCGGGATGGATGAAATCATTCAGCATATCAATAATTACTACCGCGTGTTTAGCCATTATGTTCTCTCCCCTTCTCCTAGTATTTCAGCAAACGCGGAAGCTCGCTGATCGTCTGCCGTTTCACGAACTCGCCATAGCCCGGTTTACCGACCACACCAAGCTCGTCATCGTAGACCAGTGTGCCTCTGACAATGGTTTTATCCACCTTGCCCTTCAGCTTCATTCCGTGGAACGGGGTGTATTTCGGTTTGCAGTGCATTTTATCTTTATCGAGCGTCCATTCCTTCTCCAGATCGACAATCGTGAAGTCGGCATCGGTGCCGATTTCCAGCGCGCCTTTCTTCGGATACAGGCCATAATGGATGGCCGGATTCGTACACAGCAGCTCCACCAGGCGGGACAAGCTGAGTCTGCCTTTGTTGTAGCCTTCACTAATCATGATCGGCACCAGCGTTTCTACACCCGGAATCCCCGGAAAAGAAGTCCAGACATCCATGCCCGGCGCATCCTTTTCCGTAGCAATCTCATAAGGAGCATGGTCGGTAGCCATGAAGTCAATCGTTCCATCCATCAGCCCCTGCCAGAGCGCTTCATTATCTTCCGGACGGCGCAGCGGAGGTGCAATTTTGGCAAAAGTTCCAAACTCCGTCATCGCATCCACCGCATTCAGCGTCAGGTAGTGCGGACAGGACTCCGCTGTCACCTTCACCCCTTTAAGCTTCGCTTCCTTGATTAGCTGATTGCCTGCCGCCGTACTCATATGCACGATATGCAGGCGCGCTCCCGATTCCTCCGAGAAGCTGATGCCCAGCTGGATCGCCGCCTTTTCCGCCAGAATCTTGCGCGCTTCAGCCCATGCCGGGTAATCCATCCGTCCTTCCTTTTTCAGCTTCTGGGTATAGTAATCGCAGATGGCATAGTTCTCAGCGTGAATTCCGATGGGCATTCCAGTTTCGGCTACAGCACAGAAGGCTTCGAGCATCTCAGGGTCCGTCACACGCGGGTAAGATGGCACAGACGGTGTCATATATACTTTAAAAGCAACCACGCCCTCAGCAGCCTGCTCCTTCACAATATCCAGCACATCATTGCGTACATCCTCGCCGGTAATCCCGCCCCACATGGCGTAGTCGACGATTCCTTTACCTTCGAGCGCATTCAGCTTGTTATGCAGGTTCTCCACCGAACGCACGGACGGCACACTACAGCAAGGCATATCTACAATCATCGTTACCCCGCCCGCCGCCGCACTGCTGGTTCCGGTAACGAAGTCTTCACGGTGTGTGAACCCCGGATCATTAAAGTGAGTATGCGAATCAATAACTCCTGGCAGCACCAATTTGCCCTGTGCATCAATAATCGTATCAGCCTCCGCGTCAATATCCTTGGCAAACCCTACGATAACGCCTTTGTTCACCAGAATGTCCGTCAGCACCTGTCTGTCGCCTTGCGGAATACTCGCATTTTTAATGATCAGTTCATAACCCATGAATACACACCTCTTCTTTATGATTTGGTTGAATCCTCACTCTGGCCGGACGAGGCAAGATCAGCTCCACGCTTCTGTACACAACAAAAAACCCAGGGTACAAAAGGCACATAATAGTAAACACTGCCTCACCCGGATACCTCCGCACAGTGAAAAGCAATTCCTATCACATACCTCCTGTAGCCTGGGGCAATTTACGGTCGCCTGGTCGAAACGCTCAAACCAAATTATTGAGCTTATACAAGAGCAAGAGCTTATTTGATTAGTCCATCTGATAAGCAAGCAGCCCGGCAGCATTATGTAATCTTTTATAACGCAATATCCGGAATCGGCTTCCTTAAGTACCTTTATCATATCATCAAGAGGCTTCCCGTCAAGATTATAAACCACTTTGTCAAGAAACGGTCAATTTATATGTTATATAACATAACATTAACGGACTTTGCATTCCATTTTCCCGGATATTCCGCTCTTTCTGCTCCCCTTCTTATCTACTGTATAAGCAACTTAAGGAAACCCGGGAACCCGGTCTCCGCAAGGATTTCAACCCAGTATAAGGCCTTACTCTATTTATAATTCATCTCATTCTTATACCGTTTTCCTACAAGCTTAAGTACTGGCTGCAGCATTTCCAATCCTTAATTGCAGCGACAATAATCATACGACCCTGCGGCTCAAGATTAGGGTCTGGCTGCTTTCGCTTCATTCTCCAGGGAGGCAAAATAAGCGATTTTGTGGTCCACCTTTTGCGCAAAGCTCTGAAAGAATTTAATCTTCTCATCAATATGCACTTTATGCTCCTGCAGCAGTCTGCGCTGATCGGGCAAAGCACTTACCCCTTCTTTCGAAAGCGCAATGAATTGCTTGATATCGGCAATCGCCATCCCTGTATCCTTAAGACAGCAGATTAACGAAATTAACTCCAGATCCTCATCGTCAAAACACCGGTTGCCGTTAACATCTCTTGCCACAACCGGCAATACGCCCTCCCGTTCGTAGTAACGCAGCGTATATTGGCTCAGTCCGCTTTTTTGTGCTATGGTTTTGATGCTGTATCCCATTATTGCAGCTCCCTTCTGTCAGCTGGTATCGGTTTCATCTCTTAAGGTAACACCATTTGGTTTCTATGAAAAGCCGCTCTATAAATCTATTGACTTACACCTAACTCTAAGGTCTAAGCTTAACACTGTACCTTCATTTAAGGAGTGAATAATTAATGGTAAAAAGAATTAACGTTGCTAATGGTGCGCTGGAGGTCGCTGAAATCTCCCTGGGCTGTATGCGGATTGCAGATCTGTCACCACAAGAGGCCGATGTACATATTCACAGCGCCCTTGAGGCTGGCATAGACTTTTTTGACCACGCTGACATTTATGCTGCCGGTAAAGCTGAGGAGGTGTTCGGCGACGTGCTGGCTGCAAGTCCTGGCATGCGTGAGCAACTGCTGATCCAGACCAAATGCGGGATCCGTAATGGCTTCTTCGACTTCTCCAAAGAGCATATTGTGAGCTCGGTAGAGAACAGCCTGAAGCGCCTGAAGACCGATTATGTCGATGTTCTGCTGCTGCACCGCCCGGACACCCTTATGGAGCCTGAAGAAGTAGCAGAAGCCTTTGATCAGCTGGAGAGCAGAGGTTTGGTGAAACACTTCGGCGTCAGCAACCAGAATCCCCTGCAGATTGAATTGCTGAAAAAGAACGTCAAGCAACCCCTGCTGTTCAACCAGCTTCAGCTCAGCGTAATGGTCACCGGCATGATCGATTCCGGGATCAACGTCAATATGACAAATTCCGGATCAGTTGTCCATGATGGAGGCATCCTGGAGTATAGCCGCCTGCATGATATGACGATCCAGCCTTGGTCACCGTTCCAATACGGTTTCTTTGAAGGCGTATTCCTCGGCAATGAGAAGTTCCCGGAGGTGAATGAAGTCATTAACCGTCTGGCTGCGGAAAAAGGTGTAGCAGATACGGCCATCGCCATCGCCTGGCTCCTTCGCCATCCGGCTAAGATGCAGCCGGTGGTCGGTACCACCAACACAGCGCGCTTGCTTGATATCGCCAAAGCTTCCGATATAACCCTCAGCCGCCAGGAATGGTACGAGATCTACCGTGCAGCGGGTAATGTGCTTCCTTAAGTGGGTCTTAGCATCAACATATAAAACACATTAAAACCCGCAACGAATTTGAGGATCTAAGTTCGTTGCGGGTTTTATCCTTAATTTGAGATGGAGTAGAAATATAAAAAAACCTCAGGAGTCAGACTCCTAAGGGACTAGTTTCATAAATTATACCGGCGAGAGGACTCGAACCTCCACGGTTTCCCACTCGATTTTGAGTCGAGCGCGTCTGCCATTCCGCCACGCCGGCGTATACATAGAATTAGTACTAAAAGATAATGGAGGTGCCACCCAGATTTGAACTGGGGATAAAGCTTTTGCAGAGCTTTGCCTTACCACTTGGCTATGGCACCAAAAAAATGGAGCGGACGACGGGAATCGAACCCGCGACCCTCGCCTTGGCAAGGCGATGCTCTACCGCTGAGCCACGTCCGCATATAATGGCTGGGGATATAGGAATCGAACCTATGAATGACGGAGTCAAAGTCCGTTGCCTTACCGCTTGGCTAATCCCCAACATTTGATTTAATAAAATGGGGCGACTGATGGGTCTCGAACCCACGAATGCCGGAACCACAATCCGGTGCGTTAACCCCTTCGCCACAGTCGCCATATGAAGCTTATTTAATTGCAATGCCTTATAACTCTTATAAAATAAATGGGGCGACCGATGGGTCTCGAACCCACGAATGCCGGAACCACAATCCGGTGCGTTAACCACTTCGCCACGATCGCCATATTAAATTTTATAGGATATTACTTGGCAGGGGCAGCAGGAATTGAACCCACACCAACGGTTTTGGAGACCGTTGTTCTACCTTTAAACTATGCCCCTAAAAATGGTGGAGGCTGATGGATTCGAACCACCGAACACGTACGTGAGCAGATTTACAGTCTGATGCGTTTGGCCACTTCGCTAAGCCTCCGAGGATGGTGCCGGCGAGAGGACTTGAACCCCCAACCTACTGATTACAAGTCAGTTGCTCTACCAATTGAGCTACACCGGCATATTAAGTTGTAAAAAATATGGTGGCGCGGGAGGGAATCGAACCCCCGACACAAGGATTTTCAGTCCTTTGCTCTACCGACTGAGCTACCGAGCCGAACATTTCTTCATAAAGATGGCGGAACCGACGGGATTCGAACCCGCGATCTCCTGCGTGACAGGCAGGCATGTTAGGCCAACTACACCACGGTTCCAAATTGGTTGCGGGGGCAGGATTTGAACCTGCGGCCTTCGGGTTATGAGCCCGACGAGCTACCGGGCTGCTCCACCCCGCGTCAATGTTAAAGATCTATTCTGTTAAAGATAGATGGTGGAGGCTGAGGGGTTCGAACCCCCGACCCTCTGCTTGTAAGGCAGATGCTCTCCCAGCTGAGCTAAGCCTCCATATATGACTCGTATGGGATTCGAACCCATGTTACCTCCGTGAAAGGGAGGTGTCTTAACCCCTTGACCAACGAGCCATGCTGTTTAATTACTTGTAAGGTAAATCTACGGAGAGTGAGGGATACTCTTCACTTCGTTACGAGATTGCGAAGCTGTGCTAACGAAGCCTATACTCCAACGAACCACTGAGGGTTCTCATCCCTTTACAGGGAAGGTATTGCTACGGAGAGAGAGGGATTCGAACCCTCGAGACGCTTGTGGCGCCTACACGATTTCCAATCGTGCTCCTTCGGCCAAACTCGGACACCTCTCCAGATGGCTCCCCGAACAGGACTCGAACCTGTGACAACTCGATTAACAGTCGAGTGCTCTACCAACTGAGCTATCAGGGAATATACATATCAGGCTTGATCGCCTGAAAACTGAATCCGAAACGAATCTGCGTATTAAAAATTTGGATAAGCCCTCGACCGATTAGTATTGGTCAGCTCCATGCATTGCTGCACTTCCACCTCCAACCTATCTACCTCGTCGTCTTCAAGGGGTCTTACTAATTGGGAAATCTCATCTTGAGGGGGGCTTCACGCTTAGATGCTTTCAGCGCTTATCCCGTCCGTACGTAGCTACTCAGCCATGCTCCTGGCGGAACAACTGATGCACCAGCGGTACGTCCATCCCGGTCCTCTCGTACTAAGGACAGCTCCTCTCAAATTTCCTGCGCCCACGACAGATAGGGACCGAACTGTCTCACGACGTTCTGAACCCAGCTCGCGTACCGCTTTAATGGGCGAACAGCCCAACCCTTGGGACCTACTTCAGCCCCAGGATGCGATGAGCCGACATCGAGGTGCCAAACCTCCCCGTCGATGTGGACTCTTGGGGGAGATAAGCCTGTTATCCCCAGGGTAGCTTTTATCCGTTGAGCGATGGCCCTTCCATGCGGTACCACCGGATCACTAAGTCCGACTTTCGTCCCTGCTCGACTTGTTGGTCTCGCAGTCAAGCTCCCTTATGCCTTTGCACTCTTCGAATGATTTCCAACCATTCTGAGGGAACCTTTGAACGCCTCCGTTACTCTTTAGGAGGCGACCGCCCCAGTCAAACTGCCCGCCTGACACGGTCCCCGTACCCGGTAAGGGTACTAGGTTAGAACCTAGATACGATCAGGGTGGTATCCCAACGGCGCCTCCGCAGAAGCTTGCGCTCCTGCCTCAACGGCTCCCACCTATCCTGTACAGATCGTACCCAAATTCAATATCAAGCTGCAGTAAAGCTCCATGGGGTCTTTCCGTCTTGTCGCGGGTAACCTGCATCTTCACAGGTATTAAAATTTCACCGGATCTCTCGTTGAGACAGCGCCCAAGTCGTTACGCCATTCGTGCGGGTCAGAATTTACCTGACAAGGAATTTCGCTACCTTAGGACCGTTATAGTTACGGCCGCCGTTTACTGGGGCTTCGGTTCACAGCTTCGGATTGCTCCTAACCACTCCCCTTAACCTTCCAGCACCGGGCAGGCGTCAGCCCGTATACTTCGCCTTGCGGCTTCGCACAGACCTGTGTTTTTGCTAAACAGTCGCTTGGGCCTTTTCACTGCGGCCCCCTCGGGCTATTCACCCTACCGAGGCACCTCTTCTCCCGAAGTTACGAGGTCATTTTGCCGAGTTCCTTAACGAGAGTTCTTCCGCGCGCCTTAGAATTCTCTTCTCGCCTACCTGTGTCGGTTTGCGGTACGGGCACCTTCTCCTGGCTAGAGGCTTTTCTTGGCAGTGTGAGATCATGACCTTCGCTACTACAATTTTCGCTCCCCATCCCAGCCCAGCCTTAATGATGTGCGGATTTGCCTACACATCAGCCTCACTGCTTAGACGGACATATCCATCAGTCCGCGTCACTACCCTCCTGCGTCACCCCATCGCTCATAGCGGATTACGGTGGTACAGTAATTTCAAACTGTTGTCCTTCGACTACGCCTTTCGGCCTCGCCTTAGGTCCCGACTTACCCTGAGCGGACGAGCCTTCCTCAGGAAACCTTGGGCTTTCGGCGGATCAGATTCTCACTGATCTTTTCGTTACTCATACCGGCATTCTCACTTGTATGCTGTCCAGCGCTCCTTACGGTACACCTTCAACCTACATACAACGCTCCCCTACCCCAGATACAAAGTATCTAGCCATAGCTTCGGTGGTGTGTTTAGCCCCGTTACATTTTCGGCGCAGAGTCACTCGACCAGTGAGCTATTACGCACTCTTTCAATGGTGGCTGCTTCTAAGCCAACATCCTGGTTGTCTGTGCAACTCCACATCCTTTCCCACTTAACACACACTTGGGGACCTTAGCTGATGGTCTGGGCTGTTTCCCTTTTGACAATGGATCTTAGCACTCACTGTCTGACTCCCGGCAAGAAGTTAATGGCATTCGGAGTTTGACTGAGCTTGGTAACCCTTGCGGGCCCCGCACCCAATCAGTGCTCTACCTCCACCACTCCATTCACCGAGGCTAGCCCTAAAGCTATTTCGGGGAGAACCAGCTATCTCCGAGTTCGATTGGAATTTCTCCGCTACCCCCACCTCATCCCCGCATTTTTCAACATGCGTGGGTTCGGGCCTCCAGTGCGTGTTACCGCACCTTCACCCTGGACAGGGGTAGATCACACGGTTTCGGGTCTACGTCCACATACTCAGTCGCCCTATTCAGACTCGCTTTCGCTGCGGCTCCGGCTTCTCACCTTAACCTTGCATGTTAAACGTAACTCGCCGGTTCATTCTACAAAAGGCACGCCATCACCCAGTAATAGGGCTCTGACTTTTTGTAAGCACACGGTTTCAGGTTCTATTTCACTCCCCTTCCGGGGTGCTTTTCACCTTTCCCTCACGGTACTGTTTCACTATCGGTCGCCAGGTAGTATTTAGCCTTAGCAGATGGTCCTGCTGGATTCATACGGGGTTTCACGTGCCCCGCACTACTCGGGATCCGTCTCGGAGAGAACACAGTTTAGGCTACAGGGCTTTTACCTCTATCGCGGGCCTTTCCAGACCTCTTCGCCTACCATATTCCTTTGTAACTCCATGTGAGACGTCCCACAACCCCAAGAGGCAAGCCCCTTGGTTTAGGCTGTTCCGCGTTCGCTCGCCGCTACTGACGGAATCACTATTGTTTTCTCTTCCTCAGGGTACTTAGATGTTTCAGTTCCCCTGGTCTGCCTCTGCGTATCCTATGTATTCAGATACGAGTAACTGCGAATTACCACAGCTGGGTTTCCCCATTCGGACACCCCCGGATCAAAGCTTGCTTACAGCTCCCCGAGGCAGTTTCGTTGTTCGCCACGTCCTTCGTCGGCTCCTGGCGCCTAGGCATCCTCCGTGTGCTCTTATTAGCTTAACCACAATTTTCTCCGCAGGAGAAATATTGAACATTGAATTGCTTCAAAGCCCGTTATTTCCTGACGAATGAATTGTATCAACTAATAACTATTTCAACTTGCTTACACAAGTTTCAGCTAAAAGATGTTCTAAAACGCAAATTCGTTTCGGTATCCAGTTTTCAAGGATCAAGTGTCTTACTTGAGAGTTTGAACTCTCAAAACTGACCAACGAGTGAGTAACAGGCCTAAACCTGAGTTTTGGAAGCTTACGCTTCCGATTTGAATGTCACCGTTGCAGGTGACGATTCTCCATAGAAAGGAGGTGATCCAGCCGCACCTTCCGATACGGCTACCTTGTTACGACTTCACCCCAATCATCTACCCCACCTTCGGCGGCTGGCTCCCTTGCGGGTTACCCCACCGACTTCGGGTGTTGTAAACTCTCGTGGTGTGACGGGCGGTGTGTACAAGACCCGGGAACGTATTCACCGCGGCATGCTGATCCGCGATTACTAGCAATTCCGACTTCATGCAGGCGAGTTGCAGCCTGCAATCCGAACTGAGACCGGCTTTGCTGGGATTGGCTCCACCTCGCGGTTTCGCTTCCCGTTGTACCGGCCATTGTAGTACGTGTGTAGCCCAGGTCATAAGGGGCATGATGATTTGACGTCATCCCCACCTTCCTCCGGTTTGTCACCGGCAGTCACTCTAGAGTGCCCAGCACTACCTGCTGGCAACTAAAGTCAAGGGTTGCGCTCGTTGCGGGACTTAACCCAACATCTCACGACACGAGCTGACGACAACCATGCACCACCTGTCTCCGATGCTCCGAAGAGGGGCACTATCTCTAATGCTTTCATCGGGATGTCAAGACCTGGTAAGGTTCTTCGCGTTGCTTCGAATTAAACCACATACTCCACTGCTTGTGCGGGTCCCCGTCAATTCCTTTGAGTTTCAGTCTTGCGACCGTACTCCCCAGGCGGAGTGCTTACTGTGTTAACTTCGGCACCAAGGGTATCGAAACCCCTAACACCTAGCACTCATCGTTTACGGCGTGGACTACCAGGGTATCTAATCCTGTTTGCTCCCCACGCTTTCGCGCCTCAGCGTCAGTTACAGCCCAGAAAGTCGCCTTCGCCACTGGTGTTCCTCCACATATCTACGCATTTCACCGCTACACGTGGAATTCCACTTTCCTCTTCTGTACTCAAGTCACCCAGTTTCCAGTGCGACCCCAGGTTGAGCCCAAGGTTTAAACACCAGACTTAAATGACCGCCTGCGCGCGCTTTACGCCCAATAATTCCGGACAACGCTTGCCCCCTACGTATTACCGCGGCTGCTGGCACGTAGTTAGCCGGGGCTTTCTTCTCAGGTACCGTCACTCCGGTAGCAGTTACTCTACCGGACGTTCTTCCCTGGCAACAGAGCTTTACGATCCGAAAACCTTCATCACTCACGCGGCATTGCTCCGTCAGGCTTTCGCCCATTGCGGAAGATTCCCTACTGCTGCCTCCCGTAGGAGTCTGGGCCGTGTCTCAGTCCCAGTGTGGCCGTTCACCCTCTCAGGTCGGCTACGCATCGTCGCCTTGGTGAGCCGTTACCCCACCAACTAGCTAATGCGCCGCAGGCCCATCCCCAAGCGGCAGATTGCTCCGCCTTTCATTCTCTCTTCAGGAGAGGAAAGAAATTATCCGGTATTAGCTACCGTTTCCGGTAGTTATCCCAGTCTTGAGGGCAGGTTGCCTACGTGTTACTCACCCGTCCGCCGCTAAGCATGAATGGAAGCAAGCTTCCATTCAAACTCCGCTCGACTTGCATGTATTAGGCATGCCGCCAGCGTTCGTCCTGAGCCAGGATCAAACTCTCCAAATTGTATTTAGAAAGAGCGATTGCTCATTTTGAAACATCTGACGAGAATTTTCATTCTCTATTTTGGAAGTCACTTTCGTGATTTCCTACTCACTCGTTGTTCAGTTTTCAAAGATCAATGTCTCATCGTTTGTCGCCGTTGTTTGTTTCAGCAGCGACCTTTATAATATATCACAGCGTCCTCGTTTTAGTCAACCTTTTTTTTGATTTCTTTTTTCGGCTGATTTACGACTGCTTTGCAGCGCATCGTTATGTCAGAGGGACGAGTTATAATTTATCACATAAGTTGCGTCCTAGTCAACCCTAAATATTCCCCTCATTTTCTGCGCTCATGCAGCAAGGAACAAATAAAAAAAGAGAGTACACTACCTCTCTCCATCCTCCTGCTTACTTTTTCTATTATAGGTCTATTCATGTCCGTGGACAGCCACCTAACTAAAGGGTATACCGAATTGCATGCCCGTCCCCGGCCTCAACAGCCCAAGAAGTAATTTCTCTAATTAATGAACGCGATACAAGCTTGCGCAGAACAAGCGGCAGCTCTGCCTGGAGCTGGCTCAGTCCTGAATGCTGCAGAAGTTCTTTAATACTCCAAGCCTCCTTGCGGCTGCTCAGGATATGGAGAAGCATAGCGCAACAATCCGCCATTTTTGACATTAACGCAAACTCGCAGGCCAGCAAAATCAGTTCGACTCTCTGCTCCAGCGTTTCTGTACTTACTGTCAGTTCTTCATATAACTTATGAACCGGAGAATTCAAATTCTTGACCTGTCCCCAAACTGCGGGTTCCGGAAAATATCCGGCCTCGCTCACTTCAATACGTGCCCAATGATACAGAGCGATCAGCACGCAGTTATAAGCATCCATAGTACAGCTTGCTTCAAGGTAACGTTTCGACTTCACATACATATGTAGAAAACGCGAGAATTCCATAAACAATACCCGCTCTTTCAGCGGACCTTGAAACTGAATGAGTTCCTTCCGCATCTCCGCCAATATTCCCTTAGGGTCCCAGATCACCTCACCGGACATTAAACTGGTAAGGAGTTCATTATTGTCCCCTGCCATCACAGCGCGTTCCAAAGCAGATAGACCCACATGCACGGATTGCGTCCGCCGGTCCCCGGCAATGGTGTGGGTTATAATTCGCTCTGTCTCCTGTTCCTCATGCAGCATGAGCACCATCATATCAAAGTCGTGCAGCAGCGCGCTCTGAAATGTGTCATTGCCTCTTTGCCGCAAAGCAACGGCTCCAAGAACATTCTCATCAAATGTCTCCCCACTTAATAGGGTCAAATTGGACAGTTCCATACTTCCCTCCATCAAATTTGGCGATTTTGCATCCAGTCAGTTATAATTCTCTTTACATAAATGATATTCTACATATTCATGTCAGTTCCTCCTGGACAACCGAACTATATTTCAGTTAGGAGATAATACTCATGAAATTTAAATCGGCCAAAATCAACGCTTTTCGCACATGGGGACTGCTTCTTACGATGCTGGGTATGGGTCTTATGATTATGGGGACCGCAGGCATTGTATTCTGGGGGTCTGCAGGCAAGGTTGTCGCTGCTATCGGTCTCGTCATTGGTCTAATCTCCATGATGGCCAGTCTGGCCATCTACTTCTGGGCGGGCATGCTCTCAACCAGTGCTGTCCAGGTGGAATGTCCCGAATGCCATAAGCTGACCAAAATGCTTGGCAAAACGGACCGCTGTATGTTCTGTCACACCATCCTTACGATGGACCCTTCACAAGCCACAATTACCGCTGAAGAACTTGAAGTCCAGCAATTGAAGCAATAATCGAATTCATATGTCTTTACAGAAATAATCTCCTGCCGGATACAAACCAAACGGGTGTCGTCCTCTACTGGACGACACCCGTTTTATAATTAATCCACCTAAGCATTATTCAATAATTGCCTTGAGTGCTTCCCACGCTTCCGGATTGGCAAAGCTGCGATTCCATGAGGCTACACCGCCAAGTCCGAAGGACTGCGCCAGCTCGACTCTGGCTGCCAGCGAAACTTTATCCTCAATCCATATTTTGCGCAGAGCATCCTCTTCTTTATATTCCACATAATTCTGTCCTGCTTCCTTATCAAGAACCGGTGTCAGCTTCTTCTCGGCAAGTATCTCCTGGACCGCATTCATACTGACGGCCTTGGAACTTACTTTGGTTTCACCTTTCTCGGTCTTCTCGGTCCAGATACGAGTGTACAATGGTATCCCCAGAATCAGCTTCTCGGCAGGGACTGCATCCTCTTCAATAATCCGGCTTATAGAATTCTTCACCCACGGCAGGGAAGCTACAGAACCGGCAACCGGACTAGCCGCCCAATGCTCATCGTAAGCCATCACGATCAGGAAATCCGACACGGCTCCAAGCGCCCGGCGATCCAGGAACAAGGACCACATTTCACTGTTTGATTTCGGTGTTACATCAATAGAGACAATCAGATTCCGGCTCTGAGCCATGGGCTTCAGTTCCCGCATAAACTGGGTTACATTAGGTCCATCCTTGGTATATACATTCTCAAAATCGATATTAATACCGTCCAGGTTGTACAGATCCGCATACTTCAGCATCTGCACAATTGTATTCATCCGTCTGTCATACGTGGATAATGCCTCCGTAGTCAGGTCCGCCTCAAAGCTGTTGCTGAGCAGTCCCCATACCTCCATGCCCTGGGTGTGAGCCCACTCTACATAGGCGCTGTCAGCCTGGCTGCGTACATTACCATTAACATCGATAATGCTGAACCAGGTTGGACTAACCACATTAATTCCTGGCAAATCAGCGAATTTCGCAGGATTCGGCTTGCGTTCGTAGACTGCCTCCCAGAACATATTAACGGGCTTTCCTTTCCAGCTGCGTTCGGCACGGGTAGGAGCCACAGGCTGCTGCACTACTGTTCTATTCCCGTCTGCTAGAATATCGTCCGCCTTGGCGAAGCCTGTATATCCGCTCTCCAGCTGCACATACAGCCAGCCTTTGATGTCTGAATTCCAGATTCTCACTGTGGCTCCCGGCGGCATATCAGCAAGGATTGGCGCATGTACGGAGGCTCCGCTGCGGAGCGCTTTGGTCCGTCCGCCTTCCTTACCCTTCACCTTGCCTAACGGCACCGTTTCGCCGGCAGTCATTAACAGAACAGCACCGGTACTGCTATCCTCGTCTACCTCAAAGCCATATAAGTCCTCCAGTGTATCTGCCGGAAGATATGTCACCCCATCCTTCTCTTCCGGCGCAAGACGAAGCTGCAGGGGTTCATTGTTCAAACTTGCTGCTGTTGAATCTTCCTGCATATATAAAAGACTGCTGTCTGTCGACAGAATCACAGACTTGCTCTTTTCCTCGTAACGGATAGATGAATCTACGTATTCCTGTAATAGCGGCAGTGGTAATAGCAGGCTGTCCCCTGTCCCTGAGGCTGAGTATCCGGTAAGCTCTCCCTTAACAAAAACAGGCTTCTCCAGCCCCTTCCAATCCGGATCCAGATGCTGACGGTTCGGTAATACATAATAAACAACCCAAAAGGCTGCGGCAGCTATAATGACAAGTCCCAATAAGCGGCGAAAAAGACTTCCACGCTTTTTGACGCGTCTTTGTCTCTGTCTTCTGTCCAAAATATATCCTCCAAATAGTATGATAAATTTATAATCAGATAGCACTTCTGTTAAGTATACGACATCGCGGCCCTATTGGTTGCGCCAAACTGCTGGAAGCTTTGTATTTTTGTAACAGCTCCATAGAAAAAAGCGTGTATAATCCGCATTCGGATTCTACACGCCTGCAATTCCATATCTTAGTGTTGCTTCTCGTTGCAGCATTTGCAAACACCATACAGTTCCATACGTAATCCATGAATCTTAAAGCCTGTAGCCAATTCGGCACGCTCCTCTACCTCATGGAGAGAAGAATAGCTGAAATCCTCAATCTTACCGCATTCCTGGCAGATGACATGATAATGATCAGACACATTGGCATCGAAACGGCTGGAATTATCACCGTAGGTCAGCTCGCGGACCATACCCGCTTCTATAAACATCTTAAGATTGTTATACACCGTTGCCACACTCATACTGGGAAACTGAGGCTCAAGCGCTCGGTAAATATCGTCTGCCGTAGGATGATTCATTGCTTCCATCAGGTACGTAAGAATCGCATGACGCTGAGGCGTAATACGGACACCGGTTGTCTTCAGTTGCTCCAATGCATGCTGTACGCCACTACCCATCCATGCCACCGCCTTTAATTATACAACTTAATAATAACTCTAATGTAATTGTAAGACCGGGCTTTCAATGTTGTCAACGAAGTCCTTACATTATATTTATTATTATATAATAAAAATTACTTAATTCAATATTTGCTCACATTTAGATTGCTGTTTCCATCCACACGAAGCTTGAACTCACCCGTTCCGATCTGGCCGGAGAGGTTTTTTTTGTCGATTACAAGTCCCGGCAGGTTCGTTACAATATCCCCGTACCCGCTTGAGCCCTCCACCGTATAATTACCCGTAAGCGGCAAGTAGAGATCAATATCTCCGACAGCACTGTAGATATCCCAGTCTCCGCCGAAGTCGTTCGAACGAATGTTGATTCTGCCATTCAAAGATTCGGCATGCAGCTTCGATCTGGCTCCGGCTACCTCCACATTGCCGTTCTTCGTGGACAGATCCAGTGCATCTCCGCTATCCGTTGCCGATATATTACCGACTGCCGATGACAGCTTCAGAGCCCCGCTAATCTCCCAGGCCCCCATATCACCACCGCTCGTAGTCAGTTCAACACTCCCCTGTACGTTTCTGGCGCGTACTGCGCCATTGAGGGTTTTCCCTTTTACATTGCCGTAAATACGGTGCAGGATCAGTTCCCCGTTCCCTGTCTCCAGAGAAATATCTGAAATAGCCTCCATGTTCTGCAGAGTAATACCGCCGTTCATCGTGCGTACCCCCAGATCAAACCGTCGGTCCTCGGGCAGGGAAATGTCCAGATCTATCCGCGGCTGGCGTTTGCCGGATTCACCGTACGCCTTCCCCTGAGGAGTGATCTTGATCGTCGTGTCTTCTGTCACATCGACAAAAGACTGATCCGCTATGGATTCGGCAAGTACCCCGTCCAGCTGATCCACCCAGACTGTTGCTGTAATCTCAATATCCTCCACAGCAGCCCGGTGGATCAGAATATCCCCGTTAATCGCATCAATATTGATTCCGGACGTATTCAGTTCAACTGGAACAATAAGCGGAGCCTTCTCATAACGGCTTCCTTCAGCTTCTCCATAATCAACTGCCGCTACAGTCAAATTAAGACTGACCCGGTTCCACAGATGCAGATAATGCTCCTGCTCCGTTACGATAAATACACATGCCGAGAGAAGGATGGCCGAGAACAGTCCGCGCAGGTCCATACGGGCTCTGGCAGTAGTGACGTTCTGGCTGCGGCGCCGGGAAAAGAAGTGGATCAGCAGATACTCCACTCCCCATAATACCGGAATAACAGGCCACCATTTCAGCAGCATCATCATATAATCAGTTCCGTCACGCCAATCCATGAGCAACAGAACTCCCACCGCAATCAGCACTGCGGATGCAGTATATCTGCCCACACGCCGGCTCCGCCGTTCCTTGCTCAGACGTGCACCCGAGTCCTTAGCTATCTCCCGTACACCCAGAAGCAGGCCCAGAATCATCAGCAGAACCGCTACGGTTGCACCTGCGGAGTTCTCAATGAACACTTGAAGCCAGGGCGGCTTCTGGCGGAAGAGGAAGAGCAGCGCCCCGCCAATGAGCAGCAGCAGACCAAAGGAAACTCCCGGCTCGCTGATTCTCACCCGGCGCCCTGTATTCTTTGCAGAATCCTTCATATCCGATAGTTCAGGGTCATGCTCTTCAGGGAACCGCAATATCCGGTCTGCAGACTGGAGCACATCGAACACATTATAGAAGTACAATGCCGGGATCAGAAGCGCCAGCAAAATTAGCAGCGGTACATTGATCTGCATCCCGATGGATGAGAAATACAGCAGCGCCACAATATCCAGCAGAATAAGAAAGATAAACGAAATTCCTTTACGGAGCAGCCCGAGATACAGATGTCCCGTGCCGGGAATAACTGCAGCCAGCAGGCCGGCTATAAATTTGCGTTTGCGGGGACGCCGCTTTTGGCGGGGAGGGATATAAGGGGCATTATGTGCTCCGCCAGCTTCAGCTTCCTGCAAATCAGCTTCCTTCTCTTCATCCTGCACGGGATTATTCTCATGATCATGTTGACCTGAATTCATCTCGGCACTCCTCCTTTCAGAACGTTTGCTTCGCTTGTCATTCAATCTTGCCGCTCTTGTGAAACTCTATCAGCTCCACACCCGGAGCTACCTCTTCAACACCTGCAGGAATAAACCCGTGTTTGGTGTAGAGCGTTACTGCCGGAACATTCAGCTTTCCCGTAGATACGATAAACTGTTCCATTTCCGCATAACGGGCAAAGATAAATTCTAACATTCTGCCCGCCACCCCTTGGCGAAAATGATCCGGACTTACCATCATGCGTGTAACGGTCAGCTTACCGGGAGCCTCCTCCATTACTGCAACAGCCCCCAAGAGCTCCTCATTGTCGTCGAGACAGCCGTAGAAGTCCTCTTTAACCCGGCTCAGCATGTCTCTGGTCTCCAGCAGCGGCGGGATATCACGGAACCCTATGATCTCCGCTTCCAGGCGGTAGGCCTTATGCTGAAGACTCCAGAGCTCATCCAGCGTTATCTCATCCTGCAGATCCAGCTTCACTATTGTATCCATCCGTACAGTCCCCTTATATACTGCAGAGGGCCTGCCGTTGCCGACAAGCCCTGTGCTCATGATTCTATGACTTATTACCCAATCTATTAGCCAAAAGCAGCCCCTAGCTGTTCAATACGTCAGCGAGCAGTGTGTTAACAAGACCGGGGTTTGCTTTCCCTTTGCTTTCTTTCATAACCTGGCCAACGAGGAAGCCGATCGCTTGTTTCTTGCCGGCCTTGTAGTCTTCGACAGATTGCGGATTAGCAGCGACCACATCCTGGACAATTTTTTTGATTGCCCCTTCATCACTGATCTGGACCAGCCCCTGCTCTTCAACGATAACTGTCGGCAGCTTACCGCTCTCCAGCATTTCTTTGAAGACGGTCTTGGCAATTTTGCTGCTGATGGTTCCGCCTGCGATCAGGCCGATCATCTCACCCAGCCCCTGCGGCGTAATCTTCACCTGGGATAATTCCAGATTATTGCTGTTCAAGTATCCCAGCAGGTCTCCCATCATCCAGTTGGCGACAGCCTTGGCATCCTGTGTGTAGGCCAGACTGCCCTCGAAGAAATCAGCGAGCGGCTTGGATGAAGTAAGGACTCCGGCATCATAGGCGGTCAGGCCAAATTCTTCACTGTAACGGGCCTGCCGCGCATCCGGAAGCTCAGGAATGGTTGCGCGGATCTGTTCCTTCCAAGACTCGCTAATATGCAGCACGATAAGATCCGGGTCCGGGAAATAACGGTAGTCATGCGCTTCTTCCTTACCGCGCATAGACAAGGTCTTGCCTCCAGCTTCATCCCAGCGGCGGGTCTCCTGGACAACGATCCCCCCATCGTCCAGAATCTCGCCTTGACGGAACTGCTCATACTCCAAACCACGGAGTACGCCGCGGAAGGAGTTCATGTTCTTCAGCTCTGCCCGGATGCCGAATTCCTCCTGGCCTTCCGGCCGCAGGCTGATATTGGCATCGCAGCGCATCGAGCCCTCTTCCATCTTCACATCGGATACATCGCAGTACTGCATAATGGCGCGGATCTTCTCCAGATAGGCGCGCGCCTCCTCCGGTGAACGCAGATCGGGCTCAGAGACAATCTCAATAAGCGGAGTCCCCACCCGGTTGAAGTCAACCAGTGAAGCAAAGCCGCCGTCCACATGAGTCAGCTTGCCAGCATCTTCCTCCAGATGAAGACGGGTGATGCCGATCCGTTTGGTCTCTCCGTTCACTTCAATATCAATCCAGCCGTTCAGGCCGATAGGCTGGTCATATTGCGAAATCTGGTACGCTTTTGGCGAATCGGGGTAAAAATAGTTTTTGCGGTCGAATTTGCTGACATCGCCAATCGTACAGTTAAGCGCCATCGCCGCTTTCATCGCGTACTCTACGGCCTGGCGGTTAAGAACCGGCAATACGCCGGGGTGGCCGAGACAGACCGGACAGGTATGTGTATTGGGCGGAGCGCCGAATTCTGTGGAGCAGCCGCAGAAGATTTTGGACTTGGTATGAAGCTCCACATGAACTTCAAGCCCGATGACCGTTTCATATTTAGACATAGATAATCTCATCCCTTAAAAGTTTTGTGGGCATATACTCAAACTGGTAGCTACATTTGCGGACGGGCCTTGTGATGCTCTGTATGTTGTTCAAAGGCATGCGCAACGCGCAGTACCGTACTCTCGTCAAACTCCTTGCCGATAATCTGCAAGCCGACAGGCAGGCCTTCCGCGAAGCCGCAAGGAATGCTGATAGCAGGAATACCGGCCAGACTGACAGGAATGGTAAGGATATCATTCAGATACATGGTTAGCGGATCTTCAGTCTGCGAGCCCAGCTTAAAGGCTGTCGTAGGCGCAGTCGGACCGATTACGACATCATATTTCTTGAACACTTCATCAAAATCCTGCTTAATCAGCGTGCGGACCTTCTGTGCCTTCAAATAGTAAGCATCATAATATCCGGAGCTCAGTGCATAGGTACCCAGCATAATCCGCCGCTTGACTTCAGGGCCGAAGCCTTGACTGCGGGAGTTATGGTACAGGTCAAGCAAACCTCCGCCATTGTCTACACGAACCCCATAGCGGACGCCGTCAAAACGGGCCAGGTTGGAGGAAGCCTCCGAAGAGGAGAGCAGATAATAAGCGGCTACGGCATATTCAGTATGCGGAAGAGAAACTTCTTCCCACACGGCGCCAAGACCTTCAAGAACTTTAAGCGCTGACAGCACAGATTCGCGGACCGGTGCGTCTACGCCTTCGCCGATGTATTCCTTCGGCACTGCAATACGCAAACCGGAGATATCGCCGGTCAGCGAGCTCAGGTAATCCGGAATGCTGACCTTGGCCGAGGTGGAATCCTGGGCGTCATAGCCTGCAATCGCCTGCAGTACATACGCGGAATCCTCAACGGTCCGGGTAATCGGGCCAATCTGATCCAGTGAGGAAGCAAATGCCACCAGACCGTAACGCGACACTAACCCGTACGTTGGCTTAAGGCCGACCACTCCGCAATAGGAAGCCGGCTGGCGGATCGAGCCGCCGGTGTCGGAGCCGAGGGTGAAGAACACTTCTCCGGCCGCAACCGCCGCTGCCGAACCACCGCTCGAACCGCCGGGAACACGCTCCAAATCCCATGGATTACGCACAGCGCCGAAGCTGGAATTCTCATTGGACCCGCCCATGGCGAACTCGTCCATGTTCAGCTTGCCAATCGTTACCGCATCGGCCTGGCGCAGCTTGGAAACTACCGTGGCATCGTAAACCGGCTGGAAATTGGTCAGGAACTGGCTGGCACAGGTGGTGCGCAGACCTTTGGTGACAATATTATCCTTGATTCCGGAAGGAAGTCCGAACAGCAGACCGCGCGCGGCTCCGGAAGCCAGCTTGTCGTCTAGTGCTCGTGCTTGATCACGGGCACCCTCTTCATTCAGTGTCAAAAAAGCATGAACCTTACTGTCATGCTCCGCAATGGCAGAAAGCGACGCTTCCGTCAGCTCACTGACCGAGACCGCTTTACTGTGCAGCATGTTATGTACTTCAGGTAATCGATATTGAAACAGGCTCAACTTGCTTCCTCCTCTCAGGCTTTAGTTATTCCAGAACAGCGGGAACCTTAAAGTGTCCGTCTTCATCTTCCGGTGCGTTAAGCAGCGCTGCCTCCTGGGACAGGCTCTCCTTGACTACATCGTCACGCATCACATTACTGACCTGCAGCACATGAGTGGTCGGCTCTACATTCTCAGTATCCAGCTCATTCAATTTCTCGGCATATTGTAAAATAGCATTCATTTGTTCGGTGAAGGTAGCCTCTTCTTCCGGGCTTAATTGCAGTCGGGCCAGCTTGGCCACATGCTGCACATCTTTGACGGTGATGCTCATAATGAATATCCCTCCTGTTTAAAGGGCTAAAGCGCCCGGATAACGTTTTTAATTATATTGTAGACGGCCTTACAATTCAATGCGCTTGTCGATTGAGGGAGATATATGCAGCAAAAGACCCGCACCTGCTGATTGTGGCAGGAAGCGGGTCTTTGACTGATTAAGCTTAATCCGGCTAATGATTCAACCGGTAATACAGGTCATTCCAGCGCAGCTCATTTTCAAGTGAAATCAAGGTGCTGGAGGCGTCGATGACAAGACACTCGATTCCTGCCATGCGCGCCCAATCCCGGAGCTGTTCACTCGTTGTGTGGAAGGAAAAGGCGAAGTGATGTGCACCCCCGGCCAGAATCCAGGCTTCCGATGCACGGGTCAAGGACGGCTGCGGCTGCCAGAGCAGGCGCGCTACCGGCAGATGAGGCATTCTATATTCATTCTGTACGGCATTCACTTCATTGACGATCAGGCGGAACCGGTCGCCCATATCCACCAGGGTGGCATTGATTCCTGTGCCGCTTGCGCCGCCAAATATTAGACGCGCCGGAGCTTCCTTGCCGCCGACAAACAAGGGATGCACTTCAATCCTTGGTCTGTCCGCAGCCAGGGACGGGCAGATCTCCAGCATATGGGAACCCAGCACCATTTCATTGCCCTTTTGCAGATGATACGTATAATCCTCCATGAAAGAGGTGCCTTGATTCCCGGCCATAATCTTCATCATCCGTACCAGCGCGGCCGTCTTCCAGTCGCCTTCACCGCCGAAGCCGTAGCCTGCCGCCATCAGCCGCTGAGCCGCCAGCCCCGGCAATTGCTTCAGTCCATGCAGGTCCTGGAAGCTGGTCACGAACGCTGTATATCCGCCCTCCTCCAAAAATTCGCTCAGCGCAATCTCCATCCGCGCCTGTTCACGAATGGCTTCCCGTTCAGCGCCATCGGCGCGACCCTGATCCGTAAAGTCGTATAATTCCGCGTATTCATCCATCAGCGTACGCAGCTTGGCATCACTTACACTCCGAACCCGTTCAGCCAGATCGCCGGCCGGATAGCCGTTGACCGTCCACCCCAGCTTGATTTGCGCCTCCACCTTATCGCCTTCCGTCACCGCGACATCACGCATATTGTCGCCAAATCTGGCGATTCTCATCGTCTGGCTCCCGGTATAACCCGCCGCCGTCTTCATCCACCCTCCGATTCTTGCACGCACCTCTTCATCCTTCCAGTGGCCTGCAATAATCTTTCGGGCCATGCGCAGGCGGGCGCCTATGAACCCGAACTCACGGTCGCCGTGCGCCGCCTGGTTCAAGTTCATAAATTCCATATCAATACTGTCCCAGGGAATCTCGATATTGTATTGGGTATGGAGATGCAGCAGCGGCTTGCGCAGCTGGGTCAGCCCTGATATCCACATTTTGGCCGGAGAGAAGGTATGCATCCATGTGATCACCCCCGCGCAGGTCCCGCTGGAATTGGCTTCAAGGCACACTCGCAGAATCGCTTCCGGAGCCGTAACCGTTTCGCGGAATTGGATCGGATACGGGAGGCCCCCTTCGCGGTTTAACTCCTCCACCATTTTCCTGGAATTCTCCTCCACTTGCTCGAGTACATCCTCTCCGTACAAACCTTGGCTCCCTGTGACAAACCAGAATACATAAGGCTTAGCCTGCAGCATATCAAATTCCTCCGTTTGTTCAACTCGTTTTGAATTTCAATTCAATTTCGTAATGAACGGCTTCTCCAGGCTCAAGCAGCTTCGAAGAATGCGCTCCGCGCTCTTCCGCTCTCCCCCGGGTCCAGCAATTGGACGGCTCGAGTCCCAGCACATGTTCGCCTGCTCCGGGCATTCTCCACTGCACCAGTCTGGGCAGAGTCCGCTGATCCCACTTCAGCTCTGCCGTCAGGCCTCCCGCAGAAGAGGATAAGCCGGGTACAGGAAAAGAAGGGCTGCTGATTTGAGCGCAGATGTATGTTTGCCGTTCCAATGGCTCATGGTAGTACACTTGTTCCTTGAAACGATGATCCGGCGCCTGCCATTCATGTATCCGTGATATCTCCATATCATCATCACGCGGAGCACAGCTGCTCTGCGGCAAGATGATCCTGGTATCCTCCGCAAGCAGCGGAAAGCCAAAGTTGAAATGATACAGCATCAGATGCGGGGCCGGGGTAAAGCCTGCATTCTCCACGCTATCGCGAAGCTGCAAGCTGTTCTCTCCAAGCCTGCTTGTAATCGTGCGGGTCAAACGCAGCTTATGTCCAAAAATGGACGTCTCCTCTACGACTCCCCGCAGGCGCATCTCATATTCATTGCCTTGCCATTCCGCCTGATATGAAGCCTGGCGTGCGGGTGTATGATGGATCTGCCCATGCAATCCATAAGCTCCGTATTCGTCCCGGCCGGCCGCACCCGCCTGCGACAAGCCGCAAGTCATCAGCAAACCGCCGGAAGCAGTCTGCAGCCAATGATTCCCTTCTTCCCTGAAATAAGCAGCATGGGGATCGCCGTTGCCGGCAGACCAGCTAACCGGAATGCCGCAAAATTCAGCCAAAGAGATATCCATTCCTTTCCCGGGATGCACCCAATAGGAGAGGCCTGAGCCCGTCCGCACGCGGAACACTTCCTGACCGGCCTCCGGCCCCTCTCTCATTACAAAGGGCTGCACTCCCGCAAGCTGCTCTATTCGGCCTACTCTGGCCTCCAGCTCGCGCCGGGTCCATTCTCTGCCATAAAGTCTTGCCATACCGCCATTCCTCCTGCACCCGGGAAGGCAAGCCTCAAGCTTGTCCGGCACTCCCGAAAATTCTCATCGTGCGTACAATATCCTGCTGCACTGCTTCCATAGCCCATCTGGATATGTCATGATAATAGCTTTTGTACTGCTTCGCGCTGTTGGCCGCCAATTTCGCCTGGAGGGTATTCGCCACTTCATGCGCCATATTGGAATAATAGTTGAGCTTGCGGATGCCGCACTGTATGGAGGTGATATAGGCGGCTTCATCCAGTCCGGACCCGCCATGCATCACCAGCGGCAGGCCGGTAAGCTCTTTGATGAGCTTCAAACGCTCAAAATCCAGAACCGGTTCTGTCAGATAAACACCGTGCGCAGTCCCGTAAGCAACGGCGAGCGCATCGACATCGGTATGTGCAATAAAGGTCTGTGCCTCTTGGGGATTGGTGTATACATCGTCCGGATCATATTCTTCGATCTCTTCCTCCGCTCCGCCGCCCTCCGGACGCAGAATCTTGCCAAGCTCGGCTTCTACGGAAACTCCGAGCGCCTTGGCGATTTTGCTGATCTCATTGGTCTGGCGGATATTCTCCTCCAGCGGCAGATGCGCGCCGTCGAACATCACCGACGAGAAGCCGAGCTGCATCGCCCGGATCAGAATTTCGTGATCCTGGCCGTGATCCAGGTGTACCGCAACGGGAACCTGCGCTTGCCTCGCAGCCGCCAGTATAATTGGAGCGATCACCTCAAGCGGAACAAGCGGAATATGCACTTCAGCAAAGGACAGAATGACCGGTGAGCGCGCCTCCTCGGCCCCGGCAATGATTCCCCGGATCATCTCCAAATTAATCACATTGTACGCGCCGACGGCATAACGTTTGGCTTCGGCATCCTTCATTAACTCTTTCAGGGTCACTAATGGCATTCTTCAGCATCTCCTATGGGTTTGACATGGCGTTACTCACCGCTTGATACAGCCGTTTATATTTGGCGTAATTCTCGTCATAGTGCTTGCGGTTCTCCGGGCGGGGATAGAAGGTAGTGCCCACCTTCACCAAATGACGGGCAGCTTCTGCATAGGAAGGGAACACTCCCAGCGCCACCCCGGTCAGAATAATCGCTCCTAGAATACCCGCCTCTTCGATATCGAGGGCGATGACGGCCCTGTTCATGATGTCCGCCTTGATTTGCAGCCACAGGGCGGACTTGGCACCGCCGCCGCAAGCTTTTAGTTCCCTGATACGCATACCCGCTTGCTCCAGACAATCCAGATTGAGCCTCATCTCATAGGTGACGCCCTCCATCAAGGCTCTGTACAGTTCACCCTTCGTGGTGTTGAAATTCAAGCCCGCGATGACCCCAACCGCAGCCGGATTCATGTAAGGTGTGCCTGAGCCGGCAAAATGCGGCAGTACCAAAATGTCTGTAGGACCTTCTCCGGCGCTCTCGCCCATAATCTCATAGACACTCCGGCCGGACTCATCTGCCGCACATTTCTCTTCATAACCGAACTGGTCCCTGTACCACTTGAGCAGGGAGCCGCCGGTGAAATTAAACGCATAGGTGGTATAACTCCCCTGGATATAAGGAACTAGCGCCAGCTTGCTGAGTGCAAGTGCTTGGTCATCGACCTGCATGGTATGGAAGACGGGCGTGATGCACTCTACGGTGCCAATGCCATCTACGGCCGAGCCTTCTTCCGTGACTCCCGCGCCAATAGCAGCGCATACCTGGTCATGTCCGCCGAGCACCAGCTGGAGGTGGGCAGGCAGCCCCAGCGCCTCAGCCGCTGCGGGTGAAATCCGGCCGAGCCGTGATCCAAGCTCCAGCGCCTGGGGAAATATCCCGCTCCTTAAGCCTGACGCCCGGATAATCTCCTCATCCCACTCAAGCCGGTGAACATCAAAGGCCATCGTTCTGGACGCCAGCGAATAGTCGATCACGGGTCCTGCACCCAGCTTGTAGAGAATAAATGATCCAAACGGCAGAAAGGTATGAAGCCGCTCATAAATGTCCGGCCGCTCTTCGCGGTACCACATCAATTTGGAGAGGGTGTACATCGGATGGGGATGAAGACCCGTCTTGCCAATGATGTTCTCTTCTCCGATATGCTCCACCAAAACCTCCAGTTGCTCGCTTCCCCGCTTGTCAATATACAGCAGGCTGTTTCCAAGCACGCCGCCCCCGCTGTCGAGCAGAACGGCAGCCTCCCCAAAGGAAGAAACGGACAGTCCGGCAAGCATGGCAGGCGGTCGGTCATACCTAATCATTGCGGAACTGATCACAGCTTGAACCGCTTCCCACACCCGCTGCGGACTCAGCTCATAACAGCCGCTTTCCGGCGATTCCATGGGGTATTCCCTGTATGCCTGGGCCAGCACCTCACCCGTTGGAGCCATGATCAGACATTTCGTGCCTGTTGACCCGATATCTAGGCCTATGAGATCGACGGCCATGTCCCCGATTCAGCCCCTCTCCCCATCCGGGACGTATTTCACACCGGCTATACTATAGCGCTCAGAGATTATGTCTTGTTGCTCTATGCTCAGACCGCCTTCTTGGGTCACCTTAATTGTGGCAAAAGGCAGGCTCTCAGAAATCATGGTATAGCTGACTGCATCATCACATAAAAGCGAGCATTCCCCTGCTTCCGCACCGTACAGAACGGGCTCTACATTAAAAACGGTGTTGTCCCGGACACATAGAACGGGCTCTGCCCAAGGAACTAGCGCGCCCTGTTTGATATACAGAGGAACTTCATCCTCAGCAACCTGGCGGGTGATCCATTGTCCGCCGTTCAGCCACTCTCCGGTCAATCGTTCGTACCAGCGGCCTTGAGGCAGGTAGAGCTTACGTGTGTCACCGTTACCATAGACAACAGGAGCAGCCATAATATCCTCTCCAACCATGAACTGGTCGAAGCAATCCAGCACCTCAGAGTCACCCGGGTAATCCATCACTAAGGGACGTATAGGCGGTACCCCCTGCTGACGGTATCTGCCAAATGCGGCATACAGGTAAGGAATCAGACTCATTCGGATTTGCAGAAGCTTTCTGCATTGCTGCGCCAGCTGCGGCCAATCCTCCAGCCATTCACCGGCATGGTTCTTGTCATGATCGAATTGCTTCCACGGCGGCGAAGGAATCATATAACAGTTAAGCACCGCCAGAGGCGAGAAAATCACAGCGCCAATCCGGCGCAGCAGCTCTTCCCTCGTTGCTGTCTGGCGGACCTCCGGCGACCAGAGCAGACCTGAGAAGGACGCTGTGGCCAGCCCCCGTACGAAGTCTTCATGGTCGTAGAGGTCGCTGTACAGTACATAGGGATAGGGCGCCGCGAGCGCATGGGAAGCGCGCACCTGTCCATAGGTCCGGCGATCCGCTGCCTTGAACGGGGCGAGCATCGTTTGCTGATAGAGCTGGCCGAACAAGCTGTGCATCTGCTCCCCGTCCGCCCCTCCCGGAAAACGGGCGAAATCGGGAAAGCCCCAGTTGCCGATATAATCGCCGTTATCACATTCATCCAGCTTGAAGCCTGACAACCCCGCCTCAATGAAGGGCTGATGGATGTCCGTGAAGGCTTTCCGGGCCTCAGCTTGCGTGAAATCCGGCACCAGACCGTCCCATACATAGCTGTCGGCCGAATAAGGCTTCAGCTCCGGGAAGACAGGACTATCAGGATGCACATAAGCATGTTCCCACAGATTAAGCCGGTACCCCATATCATTCAGATCCTGGATCAGCCTTGTTTCATCCGGAAATCTGTTGCTGTCCCACACATAGGTGCAGGAGTAGGCGTTCGTCTGCCAGCCGGGCTCCAGACCAAACATGTCGCAGGGCATCTCATCTTCCCTGATTTGCCGGGCTAACTGCAGGACATCCTCCTGATCCGCATGCCAGTCTGCACGGTACATGACACCCAATCCCCACATCGGAGGTAACGCCCCGCCGCCGCTGAACAGATTATAGCGGCTGACCGCGTCCTTCATATCCCCGCCGCAAAACACATAAATATCTACTCCTTGCGCCGCAGGGATATCCACCAGCATATTGCCGCTTCCCTTTTTCACTTCCCAGTGCCCCTTCTCGGTGCCTGCCGATTCGAAGCCTTCCAGATCCTGCTTGCTGCCAACTCTCTTGCACCCTCCGCTGAAAAAGGTCGCGTACCGGGCCGTATCCACCAGAATGGCATAACCGGCAGTACTTACATAAACGGGAACCGGCGCATGGGAGTCGCCCAGATCGGCGGACGGGTCGGAATTCGTTCGCAGCTTCTTCTTGCTGCCGCTCTGTCTGAACGATTTAAGCTGTAAGCCCAAACCGTATACTTCCTCTTCCGGCTCCAAGGGAATCTCCAGCAATACGGAGCCCTGGCGCGGTTGAAATTGAATGTCCTCCCTTAGAAAGGGAAGCGGATGATCTTCAAGCGCATTCAGCGCTTCGAGACATGTGACGGGCTTCAATACCGATACCGGTGTAAATTCTTCGGGTGTTCCGAAGGTCAGCTTAAAGATTCCACTGGCAATTTTCTGCATAATCCATTTCTCCTACTGTAAATAGTTTTTGGAACTATCCCTTCACGCTTCCCAGGACGAGACCAGACACGAAATAACGCTGTAAAAAAGGGTAGACGCACAAGATGGGCAACGTGGCCAGAATGATTTGCGCGCTCTTGGTCGTGCGCGGTGAGATGCTGGCCAGGAGTGCGGCATCCTCAGACCTCACATTGCTGAAATCGAAGCTGACAATAATGGAGCGCAAATAGGTGGCGAGCGGATAGTTCTCGGTCTGGTTCATGAAGATCATTCCGTCAAACCAGCTATTCCAATGCCCTACCATAGCCAGCAGCAGGATGGTCGCAAAAGCAGGCAAGGACAGCGGGAAGTATAACCGCCACAGGATGGTCCAGTGTCCGGCTCCATCTATGCGGAAGGACTCATCCAGTTCCCGGGGCAGTCCTCTGAAGAAATTGATCATCAGAACGATGTTGAAGACCGCCAGGGCTGTCGGCAGGACCAGTACCATCATGGTATCCAGCATGTGGAGGGATTTCACTTGCATGTACAGGGGAACAATGCCTCCGCTGAACAGGATGGTGAACATGAAAAACCATACATAAAACGTCCGCATGCTGAAATCCCTGTTCTCCCTTGAAAGGGGATAAGCCGAAATAAAGGTAACCAGCATCTGCAGGGCGCTCCCTACAAGCACCCGGATCACAGCCACGCCCAAGGATCTTAGGAATTCCGGACGGGTAGCGATAAATTTATAAGCGTCCAGTGAAAAGTCCGACGGAAAAAACCGTACCTTCCCCATCGCCACCGCCGAGGCGGAGCTGAAGGAAATGGCTAACGTATTGACAATCGGCGCAATGCAGAGGATTCCCAAGAGAATGAGAAACACTTTGTTGAATACTGCGAACACGGTGCTGCCGTTCAAACGGTATTTCACCCTTGCTCCCCCTTTCAAAAAATGCGGTAATCGGCAAACTTATAAGCCATATAATAGGAAACTGAAATAAGTACTCCGGACACCAGGGATTTAAACAGTCCTACGGCTGTCGCTACGCTGTACTGCGCCTGATTGAAGGCCAGCCGGTAGACCAGCGTATCCAGGATATCGCCGGAATCGACCACCAGCGGATTGAGCAGCATGAATACCTGCTCAAACCCGGCGTTCAGCACATTGCCGAGACTCAGAGTAGCCAGAAGAATGATTGTGGGACGAATGCCGGGCAGCGTAACATGCCAAATCTGCCGCCAGCGGCTGGCTCCGTCAATCATGGCTGCTTCATATAAATCCGGATTGATGGAGGTTAGCGCAGCCATATAGATAATCGTATTGAATCCAAAGTTCTTCCACACTTCAGTAGTGACCAGTACGCCGGGGAACAGCCGGTTGCTGGACAGGAAGCCCACCGGCTCTCCGCCAAAGGCCTGGATGAGGCTGTTAATCACCCCCTCCAGACTGAGGACATCCAGGATAATGCCGCCCAAAACCACCCAGGACAGGAAATAAGGCAGGTACATCGCAGTTTGCAGCACCCGTTTCAGCCTCTGGCCGCGCATTTCGTTCAGCAGCAGCGCAACAACGATAGGCACAATCAATGAAAATACAATTTTCAAAATCGAGATATAGATCGTGTTATACATGACTTGCCCGAAGCGGGGCATGGAAATAATATATTTGAAATTGTCCATCCCGACCCACGGACCCGCAAGCCAGCCCTTGAACACGCTAAAGTTCTGGAAGGCCATGACAATCCCCATCATCGGGATATAGCAGAATAGAACGGCCAGTATAATTCCCGGTATCAAAAACAAATGATACGGCAACTCATGTCTGAAGCGGCTCTTCAGGTGCAATGCTCTCACAATAGGCTACCCCTTTCATCACAAGCTGGCGTTGATCTCGTCCAGAATCTGCTGGCCGCCCAGCTTGTGCCACTCGGATACGAAAGTATCGAATGCATCAATAGGCTCTGCACCCATGATGATCTTCGTGAAAATTTCACGTTCATAATCGCCCAGAATGCCCATTTTATTCAGCATCGTTTCTGTGGTGCCTCCATAAGCCTGGGGAATCAGATGATCCGTGCCATAGCCCTCCACAATCGTTTTGAAGGCTTTGACCTGGTGATACTCCATATAGCCGGTCCCCTTGCCGTCCAGATAAGCTACGCTCGGTTCGTATTTCCCCGTCTCGGTCAGAGCCTGATCCAGCTTGCTGGGATCGCGCTTCTCGATGGCTTCGATCAGGTATTCCAAAGATTTCACGGTGGCATCATCGGTCGTAAGAGTCCGGGCCAGAGACAAATGCCCCTGTTCCACAATGGTCTGCCCTTTTTCGAAAGCAAAGAATTTCTTGACCTCGGGATCATTCCGGTTCGGACCGTAAGCCATCTCGTTGTAATCATTCAACAATTGGACCAGAATTTCGGGATGCTTATAGTCTTTGTTCACCGCGTAGTAGCTCACCACGGTTGTGCCTACATTGGCAAATACATCCTCGCCGTCGGCGCTTGGGGCCGCCAGTGGAGTCCAGACCATATCCGGCTGGCCCTCCAGGCCCGTACCGTACATGTATACGTTCCAGCAGCGTCCATAGCTGATGCCGTATTTGCCGCCGCTGACCTCCTCCGTTACCTTGGTCGTATCCTTCATGCCAAACTCAGGATCAATCAGGCCGGCCTGATACATTTCTCTGAGCTTGGCCAAGGCATTCTTCATTTCAGGCTGCACGCTGCCGTAGGTGATCTTGCCGTCATCTCCTTTGAGCCAGCTCTGCGGATAGGCATGGTAGCCGTTGAAGAATCCGGTGGTGGAGGTAATCCCGTCGAATAACCAGTTGCTGAACGCCAGCCCGCCGGTGTCGTCAATGCCGTTGCCGTCCGGGTCCTGTTCCTTGAAGGCCTTGGCCACCGCAATCACATCGTCGATGGTCTTCGGCACAGGCAGGTTCAGCTTATCCAGCCAGTCCTGCCGCACCCACAGCAGACTGGGTTCATAGATGACCGAGGTCGTGTAGGGCAAAGCCATGAGCTTGCCGTCAAAGGTGGCCGAATCCATCGCAAGGCCGCCGTCACCGGTGAGAATCTCCTTCGTCAAATCAGACGCATGCTCCTCGAAAACATCGGTCAAATCCGCTGTCATACCGGCCTTTACCATGGTCTCCAGCTGGTTGGTGGAGGCTTCGATGACGATATCCGGAATCGATCCCGAGGCAATGACGATGTTCAGCTTCTCATTGTATTCATTCTGCAGAGCTGTCCATTCGTGTATGACGTTCAGATTGAACTTGTCAGCATAATGCCGGTACCAGATGTTGTTCGCAAAATCATCCCCTGCGGGATAACCCCAGGTGGGCAGGGAATAACGGCCTACCCGCAGGTCAATGGGTTGCTTGGGATCGGCACTGGAGCTGGCAGTGTCTTTGGTATTGGATGGAGAGCTGCAGGCTGTCAGGGCCAAAAGAACAGTACTAATAGATAAAGCGGCAATTTTTTTCATGATTTTGCTTCCCCCTCATATTCGGTTTCTGCATGATCTCTTTACTGCTCAATCAGAGTCGGCTGGCCCCAGAAGGCCCGGTCATATCCGTAATCGCCCAAAGAATCGGTGATCAGGGTGATGATGACCGAAGTTCCGGCATACTCGGCCAGCGGGACACTGAACGGTGTCCAAGCCCCGCCCGGCATCATATCCTGCGACCACTTTACCGTTCCGTTCACCGCTATGCGGAAGCCGGCGCCCTGGGAGTCATCCGATCCGTCCTTAATGCCGGCGAATCCCTGCAGCGCAGCTGGAGTGCCTGCCGGTAAATTCAAGGCATATTCAATATGCGTCTGCCCGTGCTGCGGCGGGTGGGCATCCAGCCCCTGCTTCTCAAGACCGAGTACAGAGCCGCTTCCCGGGAATCCGCCGAACGGAGACTGGGCTTGCCCTTCGCTTCCGTCCTCGAACACCAGGTTCGAATGATATGGAGCGCCGGGTAACGATAATGGCAGCTGCACAGGAGCAGACACGTTGTGAATCAGATACACCGTACCCGAGGCAGGTGCTGTAATTTCGTAGTGATTGTTACCTAGACTTACAGACGAGGCTGCTCCGTAGCTGGATTGCACCACAGTTAAGGGCAGCGGGCTGTTCACCTTGAAGCTTACGCTGCGATTGCCGCCGTAAGTTGCAACGGCTACCGTCGGCGCCACCCATACGGCAGAATCATTGTCCACCGTCACACCGGGATGCGTCTCCAGCCGGAGGGTCACTTCTTTGCCTGCTAATTCCGACAAATCCAGCTCCATGGCTGTAGGTGAGGCACTTCTGCTGAACTGCTCTTCACTCAGCACCGTACGGTCTCCAGGCGCTTCTGCCTTATCCCAAGCGGATACCTTGAAGGTGACACCGTCACTGCTCGCAACGTTCTGCTCGGAGCCCAGCTGCACACCCGCTTGAAAGCTCGCTGCCGCTGCTGCGGGCAGACTGATGTCAAATTCCAGCCAGGTATGCCCGCCCTGCCACTGTCCTGCGTAAGGCGGATGGGCCATGATCCGGTCGCCCCAGTGCTGCACAGTTCCTCCTCCGGGAAAGGAGTAGGAGAATCCGCCCGTGGTAGGGAACGGGGCTGCGGTTGTATGGACGGTGCCGTCTCCCAGGACCTCTCCTGCTCTCACCGGTCCTTCGTAATTCAGCAGATCTATATCACCGGACTGAAGCTTATCTTCCATAACGATGGTGGTGTGGGTGGACCGGCTGGACAGCCGTTTTAACGCCACATCCTCCGGCCACTCATAGACATGGAATCCTTCGGAATCGCGGACCTGGTTCAAATACAGATACGTTTTGTCCGGGTCCAGCCCGAACAGCTTTTGTTCGTCATAGAGCAGCCACCCCGGAATGCTTCCCGGCAACGGATAGGTCTCTGCCCCGTACAAATAACGCATGATATCGGTGCCCCCGCCGGAAGGGTTCCCGTCGTAGGCGGTCAGCTTCTCGCCATAGGAATCGCGCACATATTTGGCACTGCCGCCGTTAGCTGTCCTGAAAGCAAACAGAGTGGGATCTGACATATTGCTGAAATCAGCTGTAGGCTGTGCGCTCTGGTACCAGCCCGCTTCATCCAGCAATTGTTCCATCAGCGGCGTAGGATTGGCGATCTGGCCCAGATTAGGTCTTGTGAGCATCGGAATAGCCCCCAGCCGGTTCTGAACAACCTTATGCCAGGCTATGAAATAATCCTCCGTGATCGGGTTCGCATGATCGGGATGACCGTAAATGGTCGTATACGGGGCAAAAATCGCTGAGCTGGCCGGAACCACCTGATTGATTTTGCTGTCATCCCACGTTCCGCTCGCGGAGAAGATGCCATAGGCATGGCGCTGCGCAAAGGACTCATACCGTGTCGTGATTTCATTCAAGCTCTCCCCGCCCAAGGCGATATCCGGCAGCGCTTCTCTAAGCTCGCGGTGCAGGGCGATATTGCCTTGCATCATGTTGTTGCCGTCAATCAGGCCGTTGGCATCGTTATACATGAGCAGCGACTGGTCCAGATGCAGCGCGTCCGGTCCGACCTCATTCACCAGGGCAGTCATCTTGTTAACGAAGAGTTCCCGCCATGCCTCCGCCGCCGGATTAATAACGGCAAATGAAATCTGTTCCGATCCTGCTGTATACTCCCAGCGCTTCCGCTCCAGCGTGAACGGATCTTTCACCTGATAGGGCTGCATCTGTGTGTAATTCTCGTTGTTAAACGATGTTCCGAATATATTGACATACAGCATGACGCGGAAACCCAGCGCCTGAGCAGCGTCGATCCTGGCTGCGATATCCGGTTTAGGCTCATAGTTGGGAAAATTCACATCATAAGGGTCCGCTCTCCAGCCGGGAACAACCAGCAGCGTCCGCTCCGCATCTACCCGCTGTGCAAGCTCCTCAAGCATCGGCTGGTCTTCCAGATCCGTCAGCACCGTGAATCCTATATCCTTGGCCCAATCCGGTGCCTTCGCGGAAGATTCAGCTAACCCGAAGGCGCCATCTGCCCACTCCCGGTACATCGCCGATCCTTTTGCCCAGTCACCGGCGTATGCTTTAAGCCGCCAATCGGTGGAGACCGCCTTGGTCGTTTGCTGAAATGGAGCGGGTGCTTGCGTCTCTATTCCTACATAGAAGCTGCCATTCTCATGCTTCACATGCAATGTTTTGAAGAAATCGGCATTGTCATCCGCATGAACCAGCAGTCCGCCCTCTGCCCCCTGCACAAGAAACATCTGCGCCTCCCAGACATCGGGATAGGTGAACTGGGAGAAGCCATAGGCGGCGTCCGGTGATTCAGCAGTGAGCCGGATCCCGCCCAGTGCAGGAATAATCAGATCATACGTATCGGGGATAATGAATCCCCATTGCACGCCCGATATGCCTAGCTGCTCTGTCTGCGCATGCTGGCTGACGGTCAAGGTACCGTCATATTTACGGGCAACCGTCGTCTCCAGCTCAGCTAGCGAAGTGCCCGACCCCCAAGTGTGTTCATAGGTGACATGCCCTCTCTTCGCTGAAACGGTGGAAGCTGCCGTATCATTCCACAGATTGTTCTGCGCCAGATGGCGGATACCGGTCAGCTTTCCTTCGTTGCCGCGGGCCAGGTTTATCGTGCCATAAGTGAAGTCGATGGCGGCCGTGCCGGAATCAATCGTCACCTTTACATTAGCCGTATCTGCAGAACTAAAGCCCGGCAGACTGCTATACAAAAGGATACACGCCACACATACCATCACTGTTCTTCTGACAACATTGATCATTACCTATCCCCTCTCTTCATCCGGATTGGAATGGACCTACATTGCAAACTGCCTGAATATGAATTCCGCACTCCCCTCACTCACGAACAACCCCGTCCCTCCCTGCTGGAAATCATACAGCCGTGTGCTTAATGCAAGCTCCTCGTTCACATAGACTACGCATACCTGATCTTCCAGATATATGCTTAACGAGCAGGCGCTTCCCGGCAGCAATTGCAGCGGCCGCTCCATGCCGACGGCGTAGGGGACATCTCCCTTCCTCGGCCACTGGTCAACAACAATCCGGTTACGGCCCGGCTCCAGCCGGATCATATACCCCTGCCTGAACTCCTGATCGGTCCGCAGAACAATGCCGCAGCCCCGGGTGCCGGGAGCGAACGTTATCGTCGCCTCCAGCTTGCAGGCGCCGTCCGGTAATGGCCCCGCATAGGCACCGGCGAAGGAATCGGTTGCCGTAACCGCGGCCGTGCTGCCACTGAACTTCCAGCGTCCGAGCACTTCGGTGAAGGATAAAGCGCTTTCCTTATTGAATGCAGCATTCAGGGTATCCGGCACTTTTACAAGCAGCGCACCATCCGTGCCCTGTACTACTTCATGCACAACCAGATGTCCGCCCCATTGCCAGGTGCCCCCGTCATGCTCGCCTTCCCGCGTCGGGTTCCATCCGAATGCATAACGCCGCTCACCGTCAGTCCAGGTCTTGGCGGCATAGAATGCCCGGGTATCAAGTGCATCGTTCTCGGGCGCCAGCCAAGGCCCCTGCAGCGAGCGGCTCATCCGGTAATGCGTGACCGTACGGTCCGAGAATGTCGAGTACAGAAGGTACCACCAGTCCCCCATCCGGAACAGGTCCGGGCATTCGTGAGTCGTATACAAGTAGGGAGCCCAGAACGGATCGCGTACCTCCCAGCTGGTCAAATCCTTGGAGGCGCATAAGGCAACGCAGCCGCGGCGACCCGCGGGGCCCTTCTTCAACCGGGCGGCAAGGAGCATCCAATATTCCCCCGCCTCCTCGTTCCAGAACACAAACGGATCACGCCAGTCATGCTCCTCGTAGCCCTCCGTTGGTGCGTAGAAGGCATCCTCCGGCCGTTTTTCCCAATGTACAAAATCGCTGCTGACCGCATGCATCACTGCCTGCTGCGCCTTGCCCTCTGCCGGATAATGAAAATTGTTGCCGGTATAGAAAATATGATACAGTCCGTCTTTCTTCAGCACGCATCCCGTATAGATATACAGATCCTGCTCGGATACCGCGCCCCTCGGCAGAACCTCTCCGTATTCCTTGTAGTGAATGAAATCCCGGGTCCCCAGCAGAAACCAGGGCGTGCCTTCACCGTGTCCTTCCCTGTCGCGCCAATCTTTCAGATACAGCAGCTTGAACTCGCCGTCTTCATAGAACGGGATAACGTCGGCCAGCCAGCCGTCTTCAGGCTTGTAGAATAATTTGCTCATGCTGCTCGTTCACTCTCCTCCATACGGTTCATTAATTTCTTCCAGGATCGCTTTACCGCCAAGCCGGTTCCAATCCTTTACGAATCTATCGAATTCATCAATGGAAACCGCACCCATAATAATTTTGGTGAAGGTTTCCTTCTCGAGTCTGTCCAGCATGGCCCACTTCTCTGTCATCGTAGGGGTCTGTCCGCCGAAGGCAGTCATCAGCAGCCGGTCGCCGCTATAGTGGTCCATGGTCGTCTCGAACCCGAAGTATTGATGGGCAACGGCCCAATTGTCCATATTCCCGGTTGTCAGGTAATCAAGAGTCGGCCCGTATTTGTCGGTTTCGGTGAGCGCATCCTTCAGCAGGCTTCCATCCTCGTTCCTGATGGCCTCGCGCAGTAACGACAACGACTCTGCCACATCTTCGTTGGATACGCCGGATTGGACAAAGGACAGCCTGGAGGTGTTGATCCTTCCGCCGGCTTCTTCCACGGTAATGAATTCGCCTTCGCCGCGTCTGGAGCCGTGAACCACCTCTTCATGCAGGTTCAGCATTTTCACTACAGCTTCCGGGTGCTGATAGCCTTTACGTACTACGACATATCCGCTTGCCGAGAAACCTACGCTGGCCTTGGCCGGCACGCCATCCACCGAAGGCACCGCATACGGCTTCCACTCCATTCCGGGGTTTTGCCGTACAGCATCCAGGAATACATAGGGATTCCAGTTGGCACCGAACGTCATGCCGAGCTTGTTCGCGGAGATATCCTCCACCACCTGGTCGCTGTCCTTGACACCGAATTCCCGGTCCAGCTGCCCGCTCCTGTACATCTCCTGAAGCTTGCCCAGCGCACGCTTCATCTCCGGCTGAATGGAACCGTACATCACTTGACCGTTCCCGTCCTTGATCCAGGTCTGCGGATAAGCATGATACGCATTGAAGAATCCGGTAACCGAGGCAATGCCGCCATACAGGTAATTATTGATGGCCAGGCCAAAGGTATCCTGCCGGTTGTTGCCGTCGGGATCTTGCCCCGTAAATGCATCGGCAATCGCAAACACCTCCTCCAGCGTTTTGGGCTCAGGCAGACCCAATTTGTCCAGCCAGTCCGTACGCACCCACAGCAGATTGGCTTCGTAGATCGGAGCATTGACGATGGGAATGGCCAGCAGTTTGCCGTTGAACGTGGCGGAAGCCAAGGCCGCACCGCCGTCTCCCATCTGCAGTTTTTTGGTGCGGCCGGAAGCGTAGCGCTCGTAGACCGCGGTCAGATCTTCCAATTGATCCGCATCCGCCAGCTGTTTGAGCTGGCCTGCCGAGACGGAGAACATCTCCGGCAGACTGCCCAATGCGATCAGGACATTCAGCTTGCGGTTGTACTCGCCCGGCAAGGCGGTCCAATCGTGTTCAATTTCGATGCCCAGCAGGCTGCGGTACTCCCGGTACCAGATATTATCTTCAATGCTGTCACCGCCGGGATACGTCCAGGTCAGATCAACCGGACGCGCGATATGAAGCTGAATCGGCGGATCGTATTTTCCAAACGGGTAGGCTTCATGTTCCGCAGAGTTCAAGCTTCTGTCCGTTCCGGGACTGCCAGCGCTCAGCAGAAGCGACAGAACGATTCCGTAAGACGTCAAGACTGCCAATCTCTTTCCCTTCACTTCTTATCCCCCCTAAATCTTGGTGGGTCTTTCGTGAAAGTTCGCCTTATTTAGCATTATTATAGGCTCGCTTCCCCTAGCCCCTCTACTCGCCGATTTTCACTTTTGATTATCCGATTTGGATAAGGTATGCCGCTCTCTGTATTCCTGGGGAGTAATGCCGGTCTCCTTCTTGAAAAAGCGGTAGAAGGATTGCTCCGTCATAAAGCCGACCGCTTTCGAAATGTCCTGCACAATCAGACTGCCGCCCTCCAGCAGCTTCTGGGCTTCCGCCAACCGGGAGGAAGCCACGTAATCCGGCAACGACTGGCCCGTTAAACGCTTATACAACCGGGTCAAGTAATACGGATTGTAGCCGACGACATCACCGATCCGGGTCAGTGACAGATCGCCGGCCAAATGGTGCTCCACATACAACCGGACGCGGGTAATCAAATCATGCTCGCGGTAGACCTGGTCATCTTGCTTTTGTTCAAACAGCCGCATGGCCAGCGCCGACAAATAATCTTCCGCGCTCTCCCAAGAAGGGTGGGCCTCATATCTTGTAAGCTTGTCCAAATCCATGGACTCTCCGATGACCTCATGCAGTTCCCAGCGGTTCATATAAGACAGCAACAAACACATGAGCGAATAGTAGATCTCCAGCTTCAGCCGGTTGTCGGTGCCACGCGCAGGGGAGGCCAACGCTGCCAGCTTGCCGAATTCGAGAAAAAAATGCTCCTGCTGTCCGTTGTCCAAATAAGCCGCCATGGCTCCCAGCTTCCCCAATTGGCTGCTAATTTCATGATTGTGCAGCTCTGCCTGCTGCGCCTCCTCTCCGGCTTCCTTGCGCTGTTCGATCAGGACAAGCTCCTTGCCCATGCCAAGTCCCCGTCCCAGCAGCGCCTTCAGGGTGCTGAACTGCCGGGGCGCCTCCTCCCAGGGGCGAAATGCTGCACCGGCCGAGAACGACAGCCGCAGCTTCAGCAGCCGCTTGCAGCTCATGGCGATCGTCTCAAGCGTCCCATGGATGAACCGGAGCGCCCGCTCCCTGTCCTCCGGAGCATCTGCCATAGGCTGCAGCAGCCACAGCAGCTTGTTCTTCTCATAACGCAGACTGAGGCAGCGCACGGAGGGGAGCCAATATTCTTCGGCAATATTCCGGATAGCGTACAGCATCAGCTCCCTGTCTGCTACACTAAGCTCGTCCCGCCAGTCGTCCACGCGCCCGATGGTGAGCAGTACGCCGCGGGCAGCATCCAGCGGACACTCCAGCTCCTGGAATTTATGTGCAAGCTGGCTTACGCCCGGGCTATCCCCCTGCATCAGCTCCAGCAAATAATCGCCCAGCAGCAGCGGACGGACAAGCTGTAGCTGCCGGTGCGCGCGCTCAATCAGCTCCTCTGCTTCCACCGCCGCATCCAATTGCGCAGCGGCCTGCTCCACAGCGTGAAGAATCGCTTCCTCGCCTTCTGTCTTTAACAGGTAGTCCACCCCGCCGCCACGCATGACTTGCTGTATATAATCAAATTCGTTATATCCGCTCAAAAAAATAATTTTGCACCACGGCCAGTGGCGTCTGATTTCCTGCTGCAGCTCAAGCCCGTCCATTCCCGGCATACGGATATCGGACAATACAATATCGAACTTCATCTTTCCGAGCTGCTCCAGTGCCTCCGCAGCGGAATAAGCACCGTATACCTCCAGCTCCAGCTTGTCCCAGTGCCCGAACAGATCAAGCAGGTTCCGTACAATCCACCGTTCATTATCGACAATCAGCAGTCTGATCATGGCTGTCTCCCTTCTTCCCGTCTTATCATCAGCAGCACCTTCAATCCGCCCAGCCCGCTGCGTGACACCTCAATTCCGAACGCCGGACCATAGTTCAACTGAAGCCGGCGGTGCACATTGAGGATTCCTGTCGTCTCCATAGCTTCTTCAGCAAGAGCCAGCGTTCTGCGCAGCGCATTCAGCTGTTCATCGTCCAGCGATTCGCCGTTGTCTTCCACCCCGATGACAAGCCGGTCCGCCCCTTCCTCCCGGAAGGTTACCCGCAGCATCCCTTCTGCCAGCTTGTTCTCCAGCCCGTGGGCATAAGCATTCTCAATTAATGGCTGGACAATGAGCCGAGGCACCATGGAAGCCTCCCACCCCTGCGGTATGGGCTCCAGTTCGGCTGTGACCGTACCGGCGAAACGTATATTCTGAATCTCCACATAAGACCATGCGTGCTTCATCTCTGCAAGCAGACTGACCTGTTCTGCTCCACTACGTGTAATAAACTGAAAATAGCCGCTGAGATGGTGAAGCATCCGCTCGGCTACTTCATGTTCCCTCATACGAACGAGACCCTGCAGAATGAAGAAGGTGTTGTAAAAAAAATGGGGGTTGATCTGCGATTGCAATTGCTTAAGCTCGGATTGCTGGGATCTGATCTGCTGCTCATACACTTCATGAATCAACTCCTGAATCCGCTCCAGCATATGGTTGAAGTGATTATACACATAATTGAATTCATCCTGATTGCCGTGATACAGCCTGACGCTCAGATCGCCCATCTCCACTTTCCGGAAGGAAGTAATCAGCCGCCTCATAGGCTTATGAATAAACCGGTATATCCAGTAAGAGAAAACAACGGCGAGCAGCAAAGCGATCAGCGACTCTCCCCAAATCCAGTTGCGATGCTTGTTCAGCGGCTGGAGCACCGTTTCCGCAGGAACAAATACGGCCAAAGTCGTTCCCAGCAGCGGTGAATATTCACTGGCTCCAAAATAGTCAATGCCTGCTGACTCCAGCCGGTATTGGCCGGACTCGCCGCTATCGTCGAGCAGTTCTCCCCGCAGTGCTTCCCCGAACGCAGCCAGCAGCGAGCCCTCCACACCGGAGGCAATCTGCCACTGGCCGCCGGTGTCCATCCATACTGCTCCGCCGCCCTCGCCCTCCGCCATGCTGGAGAGTGAGCGGAGAATCTCCGAGCGTGACAGCTGAATTTCGATAGCCAGCACAGGCGGCCGGCCGGCGTACACCGCATCGGGATACACCCCGCTCATCAGCAGCTTCTCGCCCATGCCGAAGATCGGCGATTTCATGTGGGCCGGGTTCAGAATGTCCTCCAATTCTTCAAGCGGCATCGCACTGTCGAAATTGTTGGCATTGATGCTTCGGTCCAGGGAAGGAATATACAGCGTAACGTTCTCCACGAACGGGCTGGAGCTTTTGAGCAAATACAATTTGCTCTTGGCGGATAATAAGGCGCGGGTCCGTTCATAGTCGTTCAACTGGTTCGGAACCGTCGCCAGCAAGAGCAAATCGTCGTCATTGACATACTCCAGCTTCAGCCGCGTAAGCCGGGTCAGCTCTGTCTCCAGCGAAGTCAGATAGAAATGGACACGGCTGGCCATGGATTCCGAGATTTGCTTCTGGACAACCTCCTGTCCGGATTGATTCATGATCAGGCCCCACAGGTAGAGCGGAATAATGACAAGCAAGAAAGCCATAACAAGTTTGGGATAAATTGAAAGCGTTCTCATATATCTGATCAACAGCATCTCTCTCCTTCCACAAGCCTCCCCTGTAGTCCCATCATACCTCTGCAGCAGGCCCTTAAACAATAATAAAGAGAGGCGGTTAGCCTCTCACATTTCAAGCATAAATTGTATGGTCTTATCCTCGAAGCCCGGCAGCCGTTCATGGATAAAATCGGGATAGATCTCCAGTTTCTTCTCGCAGCGGATTCGGTTGTAGGCGGCGAATTGCGTCGAAGGCGGACACACCGTATCCAGCAATCCCACACCCATCATCACCTTCCCGCTGATCCGGTCCGCCAGGTGTTGAACATCAATATAGCCGAGCCGTTCAAAAATCTCATTCTCCCGCAGGTGCTGGGGATCGCGGTGACGGAAAAAAGTCCGCAGTTCCTCATAGGCATCTCTGGCCAGGTCCATTTCCCATACCCGTTTATAATCACACAGGAATGGAACACTGGGCGCAGCCCGGTTGACCCGCGGCTCAAGCGCCGCACAGGCCAGCGCCAGCCCCCCTCCCTGCGATCCGCCGATTGCACCGACGCGGGCGGCATCCACTTCCGGCATGTCCATTACAATTCCAGCCAGCTGCGCCGCATCAAGATAGATCTGCCGGAACAGCAGCCGTTCGGGCGCATCATCCAGTCCGCGGATCAGATGCCCTTTATGTGTGGTTCCTTTGACCCCGCCAACATCTTCGGACAGTCCTCCCTGGCCTCTGCAATCCAACGTGGCTATGGTAAAGCCCAAGGAAGCATAGATCAGCTTATCGGCCCAGTCATCCGAGTGGTGGGCGTACCCGTGGAACTGCACTACCGCCGGGTGTGGGCCGGCAACATGCTTCGGCTTGACCAGCTTCGCATGGATACGCGCTCCGCCTGTCCCCGTAAAATACAAATGGTAGCATTCGGCGAACGGAACCTGAAACTCGCTTCTCACCAGTTCAACACGGGCATCCGTATTTCTCATCTCTTGCAGTGCTTGTTCCCAGTAAGCCTCGAAGTTGGCCGGACGTGGATTACGTCCCTCATACGTTAATAATTGTTCTAACGGCATATCGACTAGCGGCATTAATAAGCACCTCCGTCTCTCTTTGTTTGTGTGTCCCGTATCAAATACAGTACAATGTTGCCAGCAACGCAGATCAGCCTTGAAGAAGAGGAGGCCGCACAATGAGCTTGTTGTTCAACCTGCGGGGCGTCAAGGAATTGCTGCGCAATTTCTATACATTGACCGGTATCCGCACAGTGATTTTCGACAATTCCTTTACTGAGCTGGCTGCCTATCCCACCCGCCATTCGACATATTGCCACATCATCCGGAGTGATCCGCGCGCAGAGGCCCAGTGCATCCTCTGCGACCAGGCAGCCTGCACCCAAGTGAAAAAGGAGAAAACCCTCTACACCTATCAATGTCATGCCGGACTTACCGAAACGGTGGTGCCTATTCAAACGGACAATCAGGTCATCGGGTATATTATGTTCGGCCAATTGCTGCAGACCGGGTCCCGCGATGAGTTATGGGAGAAGGTCTGTGAGAATATAAGCCCCTATAATGTGGATATGAATAAACTGTACAGCGCCTTCCAGCGAAAAAAATACATCTCCAAGGAAGTCATTGATGCTTACGCCAAAACCATGGAGATGAGCGCCAGCTACCTGTATCTATCCCGGATGCTGGTTCTGAAGGAGGATACGCTGGCACAAAAGATCGACGGTTATATTACAGAGCATATCCAGGAACCGCTGTCCGTTCCCGTTCTGTGCAAAGAATTCAGCATCAGCAAATCCCATCTCTACAAGCTCTCGGAGCAGAACTTTGGCATGGGCATTGCGGAATACATCCGTAGCCTGCGTATCCAAATGGCCAAAAGGCTGCTGGGTGACACCGATAGTCCGATTTACGAAATTGCGGAGCAAGTCGGCATTCCCGATTATAATTACTTTACCAAAGCCTTTAAAAAGGTCACCGGCACCTTGCCCAGAGTCTACCGCAAAGAAAACACTTTACAAGGACGCACTCTGGACCGGTTCTGATTGCACCTGAGTGGAAGCGTATACAGCAGGGAAGGCGCCATGGCAGCTTCCCGCAATAACCGATTTTTATCACCCCCGGCTTATAGCAATTCTGCCTGCTCTTTGCTGATCTTATCATCCGGTCCCTAGAGCAAAATAGTAATAAACGTTTCAGTTAATAGTCATTTTGTTTCAAGGTGTGCACTACTGTACGCGAAAAAAATGCTAATTCATTTCTACATTTTCACCGGTTAGGGTGATGCGTGCTTAGCTGGGCACGCGGCAAACAAAAAAGCCGGCTTTCGCCGGCTCTGCTTAAATCCAAGCGCGAAGATTCACCTGTTTGATGAAATCCGCTTGGGACATACTTTCCTTGGATGTTGCCTCTATCTCTTCCGCCTCAACTTCTTCACCGTTCATCAGATGATGGAACAGCTTCTCGTTGTACGTCGATAGAGCATAATCTATCAAAGCTTCGTGCGTGGCTCTTTCAGCTTCTAGTACCAGCAATTGCTCTTCGGCCTCAATATCCTCCGCCGTAACATAGAAATTTCTATTGGCCTCGGGAACACGAATGACATAATCAAACGCATTATCTGGATTGCGGTCGTAAGCAATTAGGTAGCCGTAGTCTCCGATAGGAAGACTCTGCTCAAAAGCGTCCGCGACAATGACAATCTTCTCTCCTAAACGCAGCATCGTCCTACCTCCTGACCAAAATCTATCATGGTTCTGCTTGTTTCAACAGTCTACTAAAAAAAGATAGAGCTGTCCAGCCGCAGGAGAGTAGTCCGATGATTTTTCGCAGAAAATACTCTGAAAATTCTTGAAAACGTGCTATTCTATTGCAATTTTATCAATTCGGCAATTTATTCCTGCGAATGAGCAGCGAAGCTCCAGCAATACAAGCAACGATTAACACGGCTGCTGAGATCATCGGCCCGCCGGTTACTCTGCCTTCTGCAAGCACGCCGGCAGACATTCCAGGAAGCGCTGCAGGCAACCAGGCAGTCCTGGAAGGCAGCAGGCTGTGGGCAAGACTCATGCCAGCAGCCAGCAGGAGAGCAAACCCGGCAGCAGCAGGTCCGCGCAGCCAGGCGCTGAAGAGCAGCGTAAGTGACACCGCACACAGCAGCCAGAGTGCATAGAGTCCTGAAGCCGCCGCAACTGTGCCCCAGGCCAAGCTCCCCATTAGCTGCACTGTATAATAAGCCGCTCCCGCGACCCCCAATACCAGTGCAATTATCAGCACTGTGAAATTTGCCGCCCATTTGGCAACAACGATGGATACCGGTGAAACAGGTCTGGCCATCAGCAGCTCGGCTGTCCCGCTGCTCCGCTCCCCGGCCAGGCTGTTCATTGTCCCCAGCGCCAGAATCAGGATGCCAATCGTTCCGTATTGGCCCAGAGCCTGAGCCATTACCGCAGCGGCCCCAGGCATCTCGTAGCTGTCCATAAATCCTGCCGGGACATTTGAAGAGGCTGCCAGTATATCAGCCATATAAAAGGTGACCAGCGGCTGCATGATACCCAGAATAATGAACACTACAGGTATCCAGATCAGCTTATAGCTGCGTACTGCCTCCAGCATCTCTCTCGAATACAGGGCCCAGAGCTTGCTCATGTTCCCACCACTTTCATAAACAGGTCCTCCAGCGTCGATGAACCTGCTTCAAATTGCAGCAGCGGAATATCCAGCCCTGCCGCTTCCTGCAGAATCATCCGGCGCGCGAGCCCGACATCGCTTACGTTAAAGACTGCCCTGCCGTCCGAAATACTTGCTTCTTCAATAAAAGCTTTGTGCTTAAGCTCCTCCAGCCACCGGACAGCCTTGTCTTCCTTCGCTGTGGTTATTCTGATAACCGGAAGACTGTACTCTGCCCGGAGACGGGCCAAGGTCCCCTGCACAGCTATAGCTCCCCGGTTCATCAATATGACGTCATCGCAGATCTCTTCCGCATCATGCAGTACATGGGTGGAGAAAATCACAGTTGTCTCTTCCCGGATGTCCCGCAGCAGCTCCATCACTTCCCGGCGCCCTATAGGATCAAGCGCAGAGACAGGCTCGTCAAGCAGCAGCAGACGCGGGCGGTGCACTAAGGCCTGGGCCAGCCCCAGGCGCTGCTTCATACCGCCGGAATATCCGCCGATCCGGCGGCGCGCTGCGGAGCTAAGCCCCACGCGCTCCAGCACTGCGCCCGACACCGCCGCAGCTTCTTTGGCGGCCATGCCGCTAAGCTTGGCGGCAAAGATCATATATTCGAGTCCGCTCATCCAGCTGTAAAAAGCCGGAGACTGCGGCAGATAACCAAGCTGCCGGCGGTAATCCGTTCCGGGAGGAGCGCCGCCAAAGGAGATGCTCCCTCCGGTAGGCGGCAGAAGACCGGCAAGCATGCGCAGTGTGGTGGTTTTGCCTGCTCCATTGGGTCCCAGCAAAGCGACACAACGCCCGGCTTCGGCTCCGAAGCTGATGCCGTCCACGGAGAGATGTCCGCCAAAGCTTTTGCGGAGATTCGTAACCTCAAGCAGCGGCATCAGAGTTCTTTCCTTCCCAGTGTGAAATAAGCTATACTTCCTAGCAGGTTGCCAAATACCAGGAGCAGCACCCACATCCATTTGGGCCCGCGGACCTGCTCTGTCCTGGCCAGCGAGATCAGTCCCACAACCGCCAGCAGAATCTGCAGCGCCAGCAGCGGCGCAATCAACCCCCAGTTCACTTTATCCATCCGTACACCCTCCATACTCCAGTTTGCTATTCTGAAATCGCCTTCCCTGTCCGCCTTCAGCGCTTCTGCCCGGCCTTCCGCCTGCCCGGGAGAACTACAAACAGCAGATAACACAAAACTGGTGACGGGAAACCGGTAAGGCCCCAAATTCCCCAGAACCAGGCCATTCGGCCCTTCCCTCTGCCCTGAGCATTACGGAACAGCCAAGTCCCCTGCAGCATCAGTACAGCAGCTATACAAAGCCACAGCCACAAAGGCGCCTTCTGCAATTCACTCACTCTTCAGCATCCTCCCGTCGCAGCCTGATCCGTGCTACTCCCAGACTGCCAAGTGCTGCCAGCGGAAATAGCGCCTGCAAGCCCCAAAACAGTGCCGGGGCAGAGTTTAGAATAGACAGCACTACGCTGAGCAGGAGTAAAGCCACCAGAGAGAATATCAGCAGTTCCTTGCGCTGCCGCTTCACGCGGCGGATTGCTTCTGCCGCAATAAGCTGCTCCAGCTCCGGCAAGGAGGGGGGCGCCACATCGGCATAGTGCTGATCCAGAATCTCCAGTTCTGCTGACAGCTTATTCAGCAGCTCTTCATCACTGTTAAACCTCATCCTCGTCCAGCTCCTTTCGCAGTTGATTCAATCCGGCTGCTACCCTTGATTTGGCCGTGCCGGAAGGGATCTGCAGCATCTGGCCGATTTCATCATAGCCATATCCGTAATAATGCTTCAGCAGTACAGCCATTCTGTGGGCAGTAGACAGGCGGGATAAGGCATCAAGCACTTCACTCCACTCCATATTCCGGCTCTCAAACCTCCAGCGGATACTGCGGCTCCCCTGCTCCTGAGCCTGCTCCTTCTGCCACTTCAACTCACGCTTCCACCGCCGCTTGCGGTCGATGTAGAGCCGGCTGGCAATCGTTATCAGCCATGAAGAAAATGCAGAGGTTCCATTGTAACTTCCCATCTTCTCCATGCATCTGACCATTGTATCCTGAGCCAGTTCTTCCGCAAGTGAAGGGTCCATTGTAGCTTTAATCAGATACTTGTACAGGAAGGGATAATGCTCCCGCAGCAGCATAGCTGTTGCCTTGGCATCCCCCTGCTGCGCCAGTCTGATCTTCTCCAGCGTCCCGTCGCCCATAGTCCCTCCTCTTTCTCTTCCTCACCTCTGTAATACGATTATGTATTGTAGATCGTTCATTCAGGGTCAGAATTATTCTGCAATTCCCACAGCCTGCGCCTCCATGGCTGGACGGCTCCCTTGCCTCTGGGGAAGCGCCAGAACAGAGAAATCTTATTATCCCCATTCTCTGCAGCATACTCTACGGAATTCTGCTCCGCCACGCCTTCCCCGTCTGTTCTCAATTCCCCATAGTCCAGTTGGTGATGCATATCTTCCTTCATCTGCTTCCTCCCATGAAATTAAAGACATATAGACAAAAAAAAGAACGCAAACCGGGATTATTCCACAGTCTGCGTGCTTCGCGAGGTAAATGTTACATTTAATTAACATTATTGTAGCAACTCTGTATCTTCTTGTCCATCTCTAATTTCCCGAATTATGTCATAACCGGCATAAACACGTCGTTACATAGGAACGTATGGGTTATTTTGCTTCTCAAACCCGATAGAGGTGCGCGGACCATGTCCGGGAAATACCCTCACTTCTTCATCCAGCCGGTACAGCTTACCGCGGATCGAATCAAACAGATCACGTTCTCTGCCGCCGGGAAGATCGGTGCGTCCTACTCCCATTTTGAACAATACATCGCCGGAGAACAGATCATTTCCGCACAGGAAGCTGACACTCCCCGGAGAGTGTCCAGGCGTATGCAGCACCCGGAAGGTTAAACCGAGCAGCTTCAGAATCTGGCCTTCCGCCAAATCATATTCTGCCGGATCTGTACTGACCGGAGGGGATGATTCAGGCCACATCAGCGAGCCGTTCAGCTTGGGACTGCCCAGCCACTCACTCTCCAGAGCATGGATATACACTGGGCATTTCTTGGCCTTACGGACCTCATCCAGACCGGCAATATGATCAAAGTGGGCGTGAGTCAGCAGGATGGCCTCAATTTCCATACCCTCAGCAGCACGGAGAAGGGCAGCCGGATTGGCTCCGGGATCAATAATTACACCTTTGGCAGGGTCGGCTCCTGTCAGGAGATAAGCGTTCGTCTGAAGCGGTCCAAGATTATAAGACCTAATATTAAGCATCGGCATTAGAATCCGGAGATCAGACTGCGCAGCTCTTTGGCAATAACCGCGTGTGATTCCGTTCCTTCTCCGTAGGCTTGGCCCATGGCTTTGCGCACTTCGGTGATTTTGCCCTCATAATCCGCAGCTTCGCGGTCCGGGTTCTGCTGTTTAAACTCTCTCATCAGTGACTGTACATGCTCCGGACGCGGTCCCCAATGGCCCAGCACATAGCCGCCGGTATCGGCAAAAATCACGATCGGAACCGAACGTCCGCCCATGGTCAGGAAGTTATCCATAACATCCTGATTCTCTTCCAGAATCAGAACTTCAGTCTTAATGCCTGCCGTCTCCAGGATGCGGAACACCACAGGGACATTACGAACCACATCCCCGCACCAGTCAGCAGCCAGAATCAGTACCCTCAGATCATCCCGGTGATTCAGGCTCTCGAAATATTCCCGGTCACCCTCATCTGTCCAGGCAAACTTCTCATACCAGGATTCAAAAGCCTGCTGGTTCTTCGTCATGCCTTCCACGAACTGGCGCGGGGTCAATCCCTGACCAAATTTAGAAGCTACATTCTGTTTCATACTGCACTACCTTTCTTCTTGGATTTGTACCACTTGAACAGGAAATACAGAACAATAACCGCAAGTGCGGCAAGAATGATTTCATGCGTATACTTAGCTGCGACTTCATCAATAGTCTCCCATTTATCGCCGAGAGTATATCCGAGATATACAAACAGTGCACTCCATGGAATAACAGCCAGCGTGGTCAGCATAGTGAACTTACCGAGCGGCATGCGCGAAATACCAGCGGGAACAGAGATCGCATGACGGACAACCGGGATAAAACGGGCGGTGAAGATTACTCCGGTCCCGTATTTCTGGAACCATTCTTCAGAATGGTCAATATGCTTCTTTTTGATAAAAATATACTTCCCGTACTTCTCCAGCACCGGTCTGCCGCCATAACGGCCGATCCAATACACAAAAATCTGGGCGACTACCCCGCCAATTGTACCAAACAGAACCGCGCCAAAATAATTAATATCTCCCTGCGAGACCAGATAGCCGCCAAAAGCCAATACAATCTCACTTGGTATGACTTCAATCATCAGGCCAATCATTATTCCGAAGTAACCCAAACTCTGAATCCATTCAAATAAATGCGAAATCAGTTCAGATATAAAATGCAACTGCAGCTCTCCTTCCGTGTATTGCGTAATCAGCCTGGCATTCTGCTGGCAGAATCCTAAGCCTCGTCCGCTCTATGTATCCAGCTTCTCCTAGCCTATTCTAGCATATGCAGGCTTACGACTTCTACTTATGGAAAATGGACATTCGGTTCTCTGCTATAGAGAAGCAGGTATTCCAGCATTGACAAAGTGTGGAATGAAGATCTATTATACATTTAGATAATTATTTAAATGTCGAAAGGGGGCTGCGGAGTTGAATGAATCCTTCAAGGCGCTGGCTGATCCGACCCGGAGACAGATTCTCCGCCTGCTGCGGGAAAAGGATAGGACGGCCGGAGAAATTGCCGATTTTTTCAATATGTCCAAACCCAGCATCTCCCATCATCTGAATGCACTGAAGCATGCGGGACTGGTGCAGGACGAACGGAAAGGCCAGTTTATTCTCTATTCGCTGGACTCCACGGTGCTCGAAGAGGTGCTGGGCTGGTTCCTGGAATTGACGGGTACGGGTAAGGACGGTACGGAGAGTAAGACCATTGCGGATGAACCGGCTGAAGATGCGTTAGGCTCAAAAGGCGCAGGTTCAAAGGGGACCAGGAGCCGGGAGCATTATTCTGACACGGAGGGTGAATCAAGATGAAGGATTTCCAATGGAAATGGCAGGACACACTGATTGTCATTCTGGGATTATTCTCGCTGGGCTACGCATTGTTGAATTACGGCAAGCTGCCGGATCAGCTTCCTGCCCAGTTCAGCATTACAGGCAAGGTTAACACTTACTGGAGCAAGGGCTCCCTCATTGCTTTTTTCTCCTTCATGGGACTGATCTTCCCTATAGCCATGCAGTTTATGCGTACAATTGATCCCAAAAGAGAGAACTACACTAAGTTTCAAAGCGCTTATAAAATGATCCGCCTGGCAGTGGGCATTATATGCGATGCTGCACTTGTGCTGTCGGTCACACAAGGTCTGGATGAGCAATTTGCCGCCGGGAAGTGGGCTACTGTGAGTCTCGGGCTGCTGTTTATAGTGATCGGAAACTTCATGCCGCAGATCAGGGATAATTATTTCACGGGTGTCCGTACACCCTGGACGCTGGCTAACCCTGTAGTCTGGCGGAAGACCCACCGTCTCTCCGGAATCATGTGGGTGATTGGCGGACTGCTGATTGCACTGGGGGCTTTTATGCCAAAAGCTCTGTCGGTCAGCATGATCATTACCGCCCTGGTTATCGCCATTATCGTACCTTATGTGTATTCGTGGCTGATCTCACGGAGGATCAAGGCCTGAAGCTGGCCGCAGGACTGCACCGAGATCTGGAAGAACGCTGCTGGAGATGCGCATGTAATAAATTCAGCCGGACAGAGTGCCTGCTTAGAGCTTCATTGTTCAGCGGGCCACAATCTTCTCCCGCTCCTCAAGCGTAGCCAGTGCCTGCAAAGCTCTCAGCCGAAGGTAAACACCTTCGGCTTGCTCATCGATCCCGAAGCCGCGGTCATTATGCCGCCGGCCTGCACTATGCTCCCTGCCGGCAAGCAGGCTGTATTGCCGCAGCAGTTCCAGTCCGGCAGCTGCGCTGTCTGCAGCCCTCTGCCTGTTCCCTTCCGCCCATCCGCGTTCGGCCATTTTAAGCATCCCTTCAATCGCCGCCAGTCTTTTGGCGGCGTTAAATATGTCCGCCTTCAGGCTGCGGCGTACCCAGTACAACGCCTCTCCCGGATCGCGGCCTTGCAGATAACGCTCTGCAAGTTCCCAGTGCAGAGCAGCATCTCCGGGGGAGAATTGCAAACTGCACAGCAGCAGGTCCATTCCCTGCTCCTCTGGAAGCAGCCGTGATAATGCGGCCGCCGTCTGCGGCTCTCTTGGATTCCATGCCAGCGATTGCCGCAGCAGCGCAGTTTGTGCAGCAGGATCAGCGCTTGTGCGGGCGGCCTGCTTGTACAAAGCAGCCCCTCTCATCGCCTGATATGAAAGGATGCTTAGTATGAAGGTCAAGGCGCAGAGAACGGCGATTGCTGCATACGGCCATGATCGCCGCAGCCCTGTAAGGATGGCGGTATCCTCCGCAACTGGCCGATGTATGGTTTCTGCAAGAGCCCATGCAGGCAGCAGCAGGAGCAGCAGCCATATCAATCCGTAGCTCCAGTCAAAATCAACTGCGCTATGCAGGATGATGACAAGCAGAGGCGGAAGCAGCCTTGGTGACGCCTTGAATACGAGCCAGCCTGCGGCCAGCAGCAACAGGAGGACAGCAGCCAGACCGGCTGTCCCCAGATTGAGCAGGATGTCGAGATAACCGCTGTGCACCTGGCTGCCTACATAGGGGCGGGACTGGGCGGCGAGGTACGAATGCCGCCAGGTCTCGCCCCCGCGCCCCAGCCAGGGCGCCTCTGCCGCGAGCTTCCAGGCATCGCGGTAGAAGAGCCCGCGCGCGGCGGCCGTCGGGGACGGCCCCGTGATCCGCGCGCGTACCTGCAGCAGGACGGCGCTGGCTGCCGCCGTCCATGCCCCCGCCGCCAGCGCCAGCATGGCGGCGCGGTGCCAGCCCGCCGCGCGGCAGCTGCGGCGGTGCAGCCATAGGCCGGCTAGCAGCGCGCCGGCCCAGAGCCCGGCCAGCAGCAGCAGGCCGGGCAAGGGCTCTGCCGCCAGCCCGGTACGGGCCAGCTGGCGGTACAGGAGCGCCGCGGCGGCCACAGGCGCGGCGCCGGTGATTAGAAGCGGCGCGGACAGCTGCCGCTTCCAGAGCAGGGCTGCGGCGCCGGCTGAGGCCGCAGCCAGCCATGCGCCGCGCGACTCGCTGAGCAGCAGCGCGGCGGCGTACGGGAACAGCGGCAGCAGGCGCGCCGCTGTCCGCCACAGCTCTGCGGACCAGCCCCGTGCACGGTCCGCTCTGCCAGCTATAGCGGTCTCACCCGCTCTGCTTACCGCTCCACCCTCCGCTCCACCCTCCGCTTCACCGCTGGCTATGTTCTCCTGCTCCGCCCGGTTTACCGCTCCACGGGATGCTTCAACCTCTCCCTCTGCGCAGTCTTCTCCACTCACGGTTCCCGAAGGACCTGTCAGCCTGAAGCCATAAGCAGCAGTAAATAGCCGTTCCAGCAGAAACACGGCCATCACCGTGCCAAAGGCATTCGGATACTGGAGCAGTCCGGCCAGCCGGGCACCGGTCGCACTGACCTCAGGTGACTGGCTGTAGGCTACCGCGTAAGGAACCGGCAGGCCACCGCACACCGCCAATAAGGCAGACAGGCTGATCACGAGACCCAGCAGATGCCAGACCGCTGCAAGAAGAGTTCCTCCCCGGCGTGTTCCCGCCACAAGTACAGCAAATACAGCAAAGCTGGCGTAGAATCCCCAGCGCAGCAATTCATCCAATGTTCCCTGCGAGGATAGGGGGCCACGGAATGCATGAATAGCGTAAAGAATACAGATGACAATGCAGCAGCCCGGTAACAACCATACAGCCGCCCTCAACCCCGTAACTCTACTCACACTGCCCTCCAACATACGGCCACTCCCGGACACTGTCTCATCTGCTGCTTGCGTTATCTCGGCCTTCCCGGCATTATCTGTCACCAACCGGCCACCCCCGGCTAACCTCTCAGCTTCAGCTATATCTTCCTTCACGCCCCCTCCAGGTAGCGCCCGCACGGTCTCCGTCTTCCCCGCCGGCCCCCCCTGCGGCTTTAGCCGCTTTTCCCAGCCGGAGGCGGCATACAGGACAAGTCCTCCTAGGGTTAGAACTCCGCACAACACAAACCATAGGGTCAGGAAGAGATACATTTCCTTGGCAAAAAAGAATCCTCGCAGCACACAGGCCGCTCCGGCCGCTGCTATCACCGCCAAACTGCAAGCCAGAGTGACCGCCATTCCTCCGTACTGCTGAAACCGATTTATCCGCATTTCTAAATCCCCTATTCTTATTGTTGCTTACAGTCTTCCCATATCTATAGCAATGCAAAAGAAAGTCGCTATATGAACCACACTTAAGTCTAAGATTGGGGAAATAAACGCTTAAGAGCTGGTAGTCAAGCGGGATTATTCGAAATGTTGTATGTATTACAACTTTGCTTCAGGTATACCCGGGTGTTTGGATGAATTATTGTACAAAATACAAGATTAGTTCCATAAATCGGCTGGCGGAGGGGGAAATGTTGCATTTTGTACAACAATTTCCGATTAGAGGCGGCGGAGTGAAGGAAATGTTGTATTTGGTGCAGGATTTTAATTACAGAAGGCCCTACAGTAGCACTAAAACAGCACTAACAATACAATTCACTACAGTAGCACATCAGCACCACAGTCAGCACTCCATAGGCACAGCAGCAGCACTCCATCAGCACTACATCAGCACCACAGAAGCACCACAGATGCTCTACAGAAGCACTACAGACGCATCGCAATAGCGGCCGAAGCTTCCAATAGCAATCCCAAGTGGAAACGGCTTTGCAATCCTTTTGTAAGGACGCTGACGGTTCAGCGAGAAACACAAAAAACAGCCGCCCCCGCAGGAAGCAGCCGTTCTGTCATACTCTGAACTATTAAGCTGATTAATTAAGCTCCGCATTTCCCCCGGGCAGCAGATCAGAGCAGACGCGCTCCAGATAAGGCTTGGCACCGAGAAAATCGCGGAACGCGGTGTACTCGCGCCATTTGGCGGCGTTGTCGCCGCTGTCACTCCGCACGGCACGGATTAGAATGTTCTTCGGCGTATGCTCCATGTCGATGAATTCCAGCAGCTGGCTGCGGTAGCCCATCAGATCGAGCAGCTTGGCCCGGATTGCATCCGTGGCCAGTGCCGAGAAGCGTTCCTTCAGGATTCCGTGCGACAGCAGCGGGCTCAGCACATCGCTCTGCACCTGCGCAAACAACTCATGCTGGCAGCAAGGCACCGAGAGGATGACCGATGCGCCCCAGCGTACCGCCTTCTCCAGAGCTGCATCTGTAGCTGTATCACAGGCATGCAGGGTAACAACCATGTCCACCTGGTCCAGTTCATTATAGTCAGCGATATCACCGACAAGGAACTGCAGACGGTCGTAGCCCAGCTTGGCAGCGAGGGCACCGCAGTGCGCAATGACATCCGCCTTCAGATCAAGACCGACTATATTCAGCTCCCGCTGCTCACGGACGGCCAGATAGTGGTACAGTGCAAAGGTCAGATAGGATTTGCCGCAGCCGAAATCCACAATTGTCAGCGGACGGCCTGCCGGAAGATCACCGAGCACATCCTGGACCATCTCCAGGAACCGGTTAATCTGGCGGAACTTATCATATTTCTTAGCCAGCACTTTGCCTTCGCTGTTCATAATGCCCAGCTCTACGAGAAACGGCACAGGTTCTCCTTCGTCCAGGACATACTGCTTCCGGCGGTTATGTGCCAGGTCCGGTGCCTCCTGTTTGCTGGCAGACTTGGTCAGAATGGACACCTTGTATTTTTTGCTGATCAGCACCTGGTAGTCGGCACTGGCGGTACAGAGCAGGCCTTGGCGGAAGGTCTCTCTCAGCAAAGTCAGCATTTCCTCAGCGGCATCCTCTGCCGGAATATTGCGGTGTTCGACCTTAGGGCCGATATAGTAGGCGAACTGATAGTGCAGCTTGCCCTTTAATTCAACAGGTTTGATCTGCACTTTGCTGTAGGTGACCCCACCCTTGCTGCGCAGCTGGCTTAGTGTAGCCGTAATCAGTGTACGGCCGGCAATCAATTGGTCGATCAATGCTTTCAAAGATTCCACTGGGTACATCTCACTTTCGAATTTATAAATGGAGCACGTTGTCTCCTGAATATCGTTATATTATAGCATTAACCGTAAGCTTGCTCCATTCTTCCCCGCCCTGCTGCACTTCCTCCAGAGGAAGCCCCCCCTGGGCTAACCGCTCCGGACTCAGCAGCAGCAGCCGTCCGTACAGCTCCCTGCCCTCCGCCGCAACATCCTCCCCTTGCTCCCATAGCCGGTACAGGCTGTTCTCCGCTTTGGCGTAATGTCCCAGGGATTCCTGGTAGGCCATCAGCAGCCGCTCGGTTTTGGCCGGAAGGCGGTAAGGCTCTACTTCCTCCAAAAGCTCATGGATATCGCCCGTCATGTTCAGCAGCTCACGGTCGGCACCATGCAGATCCGCATACAAAAACAAATGCAAGGACCGCATCGCCCTGTAGAGGGCTTGATCCTGATCCCCTTTTGCCGCGTAAATACCGCCTTCCTCCTTCAGCAGCCGGGCTACCCCTTGCAGCTTATCAGACTCCAGCACACCGCCGAGACGAAACATATCAATAATGTCCTCTACGGACAGCGAATTGAGCAGACGGGAATTTATGCGGAAATGCCGCATCAGCAGCTCGTCCACTTCCCACAGGGCTTCTGTTGTTTTTTTATCCTGCTTCAAGGTCATTACCTTGGCAACCATTGCCGTCATATCCTCGATCATGCGTACGATATAATCTCTCCGGAACATGTTTGCTCACCCTTTCGCCTTTGAAATCATCTTAAACCATTCCACCCGCCTGCGCCACCTGGCATAACCCCTGTCCTTCAGCCAACACTTGTTATCACTGCTACTGATTGTTCTTGACATAAAATAGCAGCCTCAAATACAATACAAATAACCGATCTGGAACCCAGATCATACTGTTACACAGATTGAATTACAGGAGGAAACTTGATGTCCCAACCCGCTGACCCCGGGCAAAGCCCGCCGGAAGCAGCTGCTTCAAGCAAATCTCAACTGGAAGATAACGTCCAGCCTTTGAAGGTCACCCCGGAACAGGATAAGCTGCTGGAAAGCGCCTTGCGGATTAAGATCATGCATACGCTGTCGGGGGAACCCCTCACGTCCAAGCAGGTTGCCGGGAAGCTGAACAAGACACCGGGGAACATCCACTACCACATCGTCAAGCTCTATGAAGGCGGGCTCCTGGAGCTTGTCCGCACCGAAGCAGCAGGAGGCATCATCCAGAAATTCTACCGCTCCAAAGGGACGATGTTCCGCTCGGAACAGCTTAGCAGCTTCCACTTCCGCCAAGAAGACCAGGTGGAGCATTTCATTACCAGACTCACCCTCTCTCCTCCGGAGCTTGCGAAATTCCATCAGGAGATGCTGGAGCTGATCACCGCCTGGGAATCCAAAGTTACTGCCGGTGACGAGTATGGTGTTGAAATCGTGATGGGCCGTCTGCAGTCTGCTGAGCCTGCTCCGGAGACGGATACAGATGCGGAGGTACAGGAGTAGATGAATACCGCCGCTCCTTCCGGACAGGAAAGGCGCAATCCGCTGCAGGGTTTCGCTGCTCCTTTTGTCCGCTCACGCGCTTTTCCCTATCTGTGGCTGGGACATTTAATTTCATTCCTCGGCAGCTCGGTGACGATGGTCATTCTGCCCGTCCTCGTCTATTCACTGACCGGATCAACCACCACGATGGGTCTGGTTATGGCCGCTTACATGCTGCCGAATGTGATCATGCTTCCGGTATCCGGACATATCGTGGACCGTTACGACCGTGTGCGGATTATGATGCTGGCCGATATTGCCCGCTTTGCCGTGATGATGATAACGGCAGTCTTGGCCCTGACCGGAATACTCAGTATTCCGCTGCTCTATATCCTGGTAGCCTTCTACGGCCTTCTCGATGGTCTATTCCAGCCTGCTTATGCTGCAGTCCGGGCCACAGTATTCACTCCGGACATCCGCGTGGCTGCGAATTCATTGACCCAAATCACTACCCAGTCCGTACGCCTGATCGGCCCCGCACTGGGCGGTCTGCTGATCACTCACCTGTCCGCAGGTGTCGGCTTCGGCCTGGATGCCTTCACTTATCTGATCTCCCTAATCTGCCTTGTCTACCTGCGCAGAGTGCTGATCGTCAAATTGCAGCCCGGACCCGCCGCAGATTCCGCGGCCTCCGTTCTTCCGGATACTGAAGCCCCGGATACTCCTAACTGGAAAGAGGATTTCATCGAGGGAATCTCCGTTCTGCGCAGCCACCCCTGGCTGTGGATTACGATTCTGGCCTTCTGCTTCATCAACATCTGCTACGCGGGGATCAGCAGTGTCCTTCTTCCCTGGCTCTTCAAGGTCCATCACGGCTGGCCTCCTTATGTCTACGGGCTTGCCGTTACTTTCTCCGGTGTAGGCGCAATTATCGCAGGCTTGCTGTTCGGACTGCGGCCGAAATGGAAGAACCGCGGCATTATGGCTTACGGCGGTGCTATGCTGGGTGGTGTGGCTCTGCTGCTGATGCCGTTTGCGGGTACTCCGGCTGCAGCCATCGCTTTCTTTGCCCTTGAAGGCTTCGGGCTGATGATCTTCGGACTGATCTGGGAGATCAGCCTGCAGGAGCTGGTTCCGAAGGAAGCCTTCGGACGGGTAGCCAGTCTCGATTTATTCGGCTCCTTCGCCCTGCTGCCGGTCGGCTATATCTTTGTCGGCTGGCTGGCCGACCTGATTGGCGGGGTTCCGACCATAATTATTTTCTCCAGTCTGGGACTTACCTGTGTCGCTCTCGTGCTCTGCGTTCCGGCTATCCGTAAATTTCAATAAAAGCCGCAGCGCGGCCAACACAAAGAAGCAGCACTCCGCCATCCGGCGGGTGCTGCCTCTTTGTGTGCTAAATGAATTACTTCTGCACAGGCGTGTGTACGAAATCCTTGATAATCTGCGACAAATGCTCCGGAGCTTCAAACATGCTCATGTGGCCCACTCCTGCTATCGTCACCTTGGTAATATTCGGATTATCCGAGGTGAAGGTCCGTTCTGGAGTCACCTTCGAATCCTCCGCTCCGGCTACCAGCAGCACCGGCAGCGCTGTTGCCGAGATCACATCACGCCGGTCCGGGCGCTCACGCATAGCCATGGCCGCGCCTACCGCGCCTTGCGGCGGGGTCTTATAGCCGATCTCCTTGGCACGTTCCAGCAGCTGCGGAGCTGCTCCGGAAGCAAAGAGTCCGGGCACCAGCTGATCTACAAAAGCAAAGATCCCTTCATTCTGGATCATGCTGACGCTCTTCAGCCGGTTCTCCTTGGCTTCCTCACTATCCGGATAACCGGAGGAATGAATCAGTCCGAAGCCCTTCAGCCTGGAGGCATGGCGCTGGGCAAACGACAACGTAATGTAGCCTCCCAGGGAATGTCCAAGCAAATAACACTCAGGAATCTCCAGGGCATTCAGCAGTGAAAGAACATCATCGGCCATCTGTTCGATCGTGTAGGCTCCGAGCGGAGCATCTGAAGATCCGTGTCCGCGCAAATCAGGGGCAATGACCCGGTAATTGGCGATTAGGCCAGGAATAACCTTCTCAAAGTATTCCGAGCTCCCGCAGAATCCATGCAGCAGAACAATGACATCACCTTTACCTTGATCACTGTAACAAATGTTGTTTCCTTCGCATCGAACATTTTCCATGGCTGCTTCCTTCTTTCTATGTAGTATCCGGTTGAAGACCGCGGCTTGTCTTTATTATTAAGCTAGATCAGGTACCTTTGAAACGCTCTCAGCCCGTGAGCCCGAAACCCTGGGCGGCAGCACGGGCAATCTGGTCGGCCATAACGATCACCCGGTGCAGCGGCGTGGTCTGCAGCGTACGGTAAGGCCGGGGACTGTTCACATCGACAATCGCCGCCAGACTGTAGTTTCCGACTGCGGGCAGCAATAGCCCGACAGACTGTGCCGGACGAAGCGGCTCCGCAGCCGCGAAGTAATACCCGAGCGCAGCGGGCGGCCCCAGGCAGGCATCCACAGCGATAATAATCTGCCCTTCCGGAATCTCTGCTATCCGCTGGACCAGATTATTAGCATCGCATGGTGCCGGCAGCGTACCGGTAACATGGGGGAAACCATATTCAAGCAGACGGCTGCCAGTTAGCGGCCCCAGGGCATCACCAGTGGAGCGGTCCGTTCCGATGCACAGAAAGGTCAGCTGCTCTGCCGGATGCAAGGCGGCGATCTCCCGGAAGAAAGAAGCCAGCCCGTCAGCATCCATTTTGCGGCGTTTCCTGCTCTCTTCTTCTCTGATTGCCAAAGACTTCTCTCCCCCTCACTCCATTGCCTGCGAATTATTCCCTCTAATTTAACATGTTTTCTGTGATCCAGACAAAAAAATGGTCTTTCACTGTCCAAACATGATAAAATACTTGAACTATCACTTAGGGAGGACTGTTATACCCCATGGATTTATCGAAACCAAGCCAGGAAAATGTTGAGTATATGATCGAGGGTATCAAAAACAAGCTGAAAATGGCCAGCGCTGCGGCTATGCAGGCCTCGGCTTTTTCGGTGGAGCATTATGAGGATATTCAGGATATTTATGAGGTTGCCATGGGCAGCGACAGGCTGAGCATCTCACAGGTTGAGGCGCTTGTCTCTGAGCTTGGACGCTTGCGCAAGAAATAATCCGGTTAAATTGGCATGATAAAAGCCCTTCTCTCCGACCCGTCCGTAGGAATGGATAGGGAAGCTGAAGGGCTTTTGTGCGTTGATGCTCGAGTATAGGCTGGTCTGCGCCCGGCATTTACGGCAGATCAATCAGGATAAACTCTGCATCTCCGCCATTGCTTGTCCCTTTAATGGTCAGATCACAGCTCTTGCGGATACGCGCCGCATCTCCCTGCTGAAGCTGAAACACGCCGTCTGAGCAGCTAATCTCCAGATTCCCGGAAATCAGATAAATATGAGTGCGCCGCTCCTCTTGCTGCGGATAATGCAGCTCCCGGTTCGTCTGCAGAAGGGACAAATAGACCGTAACATCCTCGCCCAGCTTAAGCGCTCCCTTGTCCGCTGATCCGGAAGCCACCGGAAGCAGGTTGTTCAGCTTAAGCTCCTCCGGAAAGAATCTTGCGTCCCACCTCGGCGTCATTCCCGGACGGTCCGGCAGCAGCCAGATTTGCAAGAAACGCACATTCGAGCTTAGGGACGGGTTCGTCTCCGAATGATTGATGCCTGTACCCGCGCTCATCATCTGTACACTTCCGGCCTGCAGATCCGCATGATTACCAAGATCATCCTGATGCTTCAGGACTCCGGAAACTACATAAGTAATAATCTCCAGATCATGATGCGGATGCTCATGCATGCCTTGCTCCGGCTTCAATTCATTGTCGTTATGGGCCAGCAGTGCGCCAAAGTGGGCATTGCTGGGGTCATCGTAATCGGCAAAAGAAAAGCTGAATTCACTGTGTATCCATTCTCTATTCGAAGTATGACGCTCTGCTGATGTGACTACTTTAATCATAAACTTTGCACCTCCATAGATGTTGGAACCTTCACCATATCTTAAACAGGGGATAAATGCTCCTTATATGAGATGTATATAGGCGCTGTGATTTAGTATCTCTTACCCCCTTCCTTTCTTCATCAATCAACCGTTTGTAAAGCCGTAAATGTGGCCGTTTATATATAGAAAAGACCCTTTATTGCCGGGATGCTCCCCTATACTCCGGCAATCTTTCCCATGCTCACCAACTGTTTCAGTATATACCCCTACGTTTATATACGAAGTAAGATACTTCAGGCTATCCTGAATTTGAATGACGGCAGGCAGCATAGCAGCCGGAGTTCAAATCATAATAATCTAATGAGGAGTGATTGGTGATGAACAAGGCAGAAACGGAATATCCAGTAGAAAGCGGCGGCACATTTTTCAAGGGAATTTTTATAGGCGGTCTGCTTGGGGCTGCGGCGGCACTGTTGTTCGCACCGAAACCCGGTCGTGAAATGCGCAGTGATTTGTCGGACAAGCTCTCGATTGCCACTGACAAAACCAAAGAGGTTGCAGGAGCCGTAACAGACAAGACCAAAACGCTGGCAACTACAGTCAGCGAAAAAGCAACCGATCTGGCAGGTACAGTATCTGCTAAAGCCTCCGACATCTTCACAACGGTCAGCGACAGCAAACAACAAATTGCTGCTACATTGTCGGAAACAGGCAAGAAGATTGGTGAAACTGTAAGCGAAGCCTCCAAGGATGTGGCTGGTGACGTTAAAGACGCTTCCAAGGATGTCTCGGATGAAGCTAAAGACTCCTCTAAAGAGGTAGCCGACAAGGCTAAAGATGCTTCCAAAGACATAGCTGATGAAGCTAAGGATGCTAAAGAGGAAGTTAAATCCTCTTACAAGTCCAATTATTAAAAACGGCGATATACGGCCTTTTTAGGCAGTACAAGAGAGCAGCCAGCTCGCCGTAGCTGGCTGCTCTCTATTTATGCATGCCTTTTTTAGGCTTATAGGCCCACACTAAGCCGAAATGGATTATACCCTCATATTCTCAATAAAGCCTGTTCCAGGCTATAGAAAGCAGGTACGCCTTATGGGAGAAGCGGACACCAGAACTAAAGCTTATGAAGTTGATGAGCATCCCTTCGAGCTGCGGCATGAGGTCAAACGCTTGAATGCACGGCTCGACAAAATCGCAGATTCACTCGAAAAATCAGAATTCAAGGATATTCTGGAGAATTATACGGACCCCAAGAAGCGGATCATTACCAATCTGATGGCCGGCGTATCCAGAGGCCTGGGGCTTTCCCTTGGTACGTTCGTGATCCTCGGTTTATTGGGCTATATTCTTAGTTTGTTTCTTGATGTGCCGGTTATCGGGGAATATCTTGGAGAAATCAAAAAGTATATTGATGCCAACAGCTAAGTGAATTTCCCGCTCACCCCTCCTGCAGCCTACTCCGCCAGAATAGACTGCAGGAGGGGTGTTGCTCGTGGAACTACGGGAGATTATTCCTGCCTACAGCAAAACAAGCCCTATCCCGGCGGGGAAGGGCTTGTCCTGCTATTCAATATAAAGGCATACTTCTTAAGCTTAATAAGAGGAGTTAGCCATAATCTGCTTCAGCTTCTCGGTAGCACGCTTCTGTATGCGGGAAACACTCATCTGCGATACCCCGAGCTTCTGGGCGATGGCACGCTGTGACTGGCCATCCTGGAAGGCCAGCAGCAGCACCTGCTGTTCCTGCTCCTTCAGCTGTCCCAGAGCCTGCTGGAGATCCATACGTTTCTCCACAGTCTCATAGTCATTGGCGTCAGAGCTGATCAATTCGCCGAGTGTAGCACCCGTCTCTTCCTGTGAGAGCGGTGAATCCAGGGAGACATAATGATAACATTCCCTGCCGGCCAGTACTTCTACAGTTTCTTCCACGGTAAGATCCAGATAATGGGCAATTTCTTCCACCGCAGGGGAACGTTCCAATCGAATGGTAAGTTCATCAATGGCCTGCTGTACAAGTGCGCCTTTTTCTTTGATCCGTCTTGGAACCTGTATGTACCAGGATTTATCACGCAGGAAATTCTTCATATGTCCGATCATGCTTTTCATAGCATAGGGCTCAAAAGGTATCCCCAGACTAATATCATACTGCTGCAACAGCCGGATCAGCGCCATTTGTCCCACTTGATACAGATCTTCATAGAGATCCGGACGGTTACGGGCAATTTTGCCGGCTGCCATCTTCACCATGGGCTCGTATTTACGGATGAGCACTGTAGCTATTTCATTGTCTTTCGTCTGCTGGTATTCCCAGATCAGGCTTACTGCTTCATTCATGGACTCTGGGGGAGTCACTTTGTCGTTCATACTTTCTCCTCGCTGTAATTAAGCCGCTTAGTCAGGGTAACGACTGTCCCTTTCCCTGCTTCGCTAACGACGCTAACGTCATCCATAAGCGCCTGCATTAAATAAAATCCCAGTCCGCCCACCTGAACATCATTCAGCTCCTTGTCATGCAGCGTCATACGTTCATCGGACGAATCCAAACCGTCAAAGCTCTCCCCCTCATCTTTGACAGTAATGGACAAAGCACTTGATCCTACTTCAAAGATTACATCAACCAAACCGTCTTCCTGCCCGTAAGCATAAAGCACGGAGTTGTTACAGGCTTCCGAGACTGCTACCTTCATATCCTCAATATCTTCGTAAGTGAAACCCATCTTAGAGGCAATGCCATATAAATTAAGTCTGACGATATCGACATATTCTGCACTGGCGGGTAACTGAAGAACTACTCTTTGCACGTCATCACTCATCCTTAGTTCGATCCTTTCCTAGTGGGAATTCTCTTGGGGGGCAAAAAACTTGGAAATGCCGGTCATATCAAACAATTTCTGTATTTGTGGAGGAACTTCCTCAACGGCAAATTTAACTTCCATTCCGTGTCTTGCTTTGAGAATCGACAACAAAATCCCGATGCCTGTGCTGTCAATGTATCTCAAATCCTTAAGATTAATCACGAGATCAAGTCCCGTATCTCCCACTAGGGGTTCCATGACCAGACGGAAATCAGGAGCCACAGACAAATCGAGCTCTCCAATCAGATAAACGGTGCATACTGTGCCTTCTGTTTCGGTTTTTGCGTGGAACTTTTCGCTTTTATGTGTATTCATAGACAACTCTCCTGATAAATGTTTTCTTTACCAATAACCCTAATGGAACACTGTTGAAACAACAATGGGGACTTAACGGCTGTGGTAATTACTGGATCATGCATTAAAAAGTGAGGCATTCCGCTGGGCAGCGGGGTTATCCTTGACAGAATACCGGGAAATAATCTGCTTGATGCTGCTTAGCTTGAGCGGTTTGCTGATATAGCCGTCCATTCCGGCAGCGGTGCAGCGATTCTGGATGCCCTCCATGACATTCGCAGTCATGGCAATAATAATGGTCTTGTCCGGGGAACCGCCGCTGTCCTCGCGAATCCTGGAGGTTGCTGTCAGCCCGTCCATCACCGGCATCTGCAGATCCATGAATATAAAATCGTAAGCAGAGTTCCGGGCCATCTCTACAGCCTGGCTGCCATCCTCGGCAACCTCGGCATTATAGCCAAGCTTGTCCAGCATGCTTACCATCAGTCGCTGGTTGATCGGATGGTCATCCACGACAAGCACCTTACTGCGCCAATGCCGGTCAACCACTTTCCCCGCACTCTGTTCCTCCTGGCAGCTGCCTGCCAGTTCATCCTCCGGGACAGCTACCTGTATCGTGAATACGAATGTAGCTCCCTTCTCTTCCATCGACTCCACACGGATATCTCCGCCCATCATCCCAACAAGCGACTTACAGATGGCGAGCCCCAGGCCTGTCCCTCCGTACTTGCGGGTCATGGATGAATCAAGCTGAGAGAAGGGCTGGAACAGCCGATCACATTTCTCAGGTGAAATTCCAATGCCTGTATCTTTCACTGTAAATTCCACTACCAGTTTATTATCAGCTGTAGGCACGCTGGACGCAACCAAATATACGCCGCCCTGGTTGGTAAATTTGACCGCATTGGCCACCAGATTAATTAATACCTGACGCAAACGGGCCATATCCCCATAAATGAGCTTCGGCAGCTTCTGGTCGATGAAATAAGCCAGCTCCAGATTCTTTTTGCCTGCTTCGGCAGAAAATAAGCTAAACACCTCTTGGATGGTGGTTTGTAGCTCAAACAACTGCTCTTCCATTTCCATTTTGCCTGATTCCATCTTGGTGAAATCAAGGATATCGTTAATGACCGTAATCAGGGTATCCGCACTTTTACGGATGATCTCCGTATATTCCTTCTGCTCAGGAGCAAGCTCCGTCTCCATCAGAAGATCGATCATGCCTACTACCCCGTTCATCGGCGTACGGATCTCATGGCTCATCATCGCGAGGAATTCGGTCTTGGCATTAGCGGCAATCTCCGCCTCTTCCTTGGCTTTGACCAGTTCCCCGTTAATCCGCTCGAGTTCCTGCGTCTTCTGCTGCAGCAGCATAGACTGAAGCTGCTGCTTCTTGCTGGTCAGATACATGTTAACAAAGCCTTCGATCTTGGACTTCAGGATCTGTGGAATAAATGGTTTGACCATATAATCAATGGCACCGGCAGAATAACCCGCGAACAGATGCTCCGCCTCCTTGCTGTTGGCAGAGATAAATATGATCGGAATATCCTTGGTTTTCTCTCTGGCTTTGATTAATTTGGCGGTTTCGATTCCGTCCATACCCGGCATCTGCACGTCCAGTACGATAACTGCAAATTCATATCTTAATAAGCACCGCAGTGCTTCTTCACCAGAATTGGCTTTGACAAGCTTGTAATGCTGACTCTCAAGCACTGCTTCCAGTGCCAGCAGATTCTCGGGACGGTCGTCAACCAGCAGTATATGAATCGGTTCCTGAACCCCCATAGGCCCCTCCTTACCCGCTACTTATTCTTGCGGTATATTTTTTCCACCCTGTCCAAAGCTTCGTAGCTGTCACTGTATTTCGTGAAATGAATGGATTCCTTGGAACCAAGGACCAGCACTCCAAACCGGCTGAGACTTTCGTGGAATAAGCCATGAACATGATCGCGGAGCTCGTCGTTGAAATAGATCATTACGTTGCGGCAAAAAATAACATTAAATTCATTAAATGAAGTGTCTGTCGCCAGATTATGCTCGGCAAAAATAATATTCTTGCGCAAGTAAGGCTGCAGAATCACTGAATTATACTTTGCAGTGTAGTATTCCGAGAACGCGCGTGTACCGCCCGCCTCCAGATAATTCTTGGTATATTGCTTCATCTTCCCGATCTCATACACGCCTTCTTTGGCCTGCTGCAGGGAACGGGCGTTCATATCCGTTGCATAAATCCGTGCCTTGTCGTAAAGCCCTTCCTCATGCAGCATAATAGCCATGGAATATACCTCTTCGCCTGTGGAACAGCCGGCATGCCAGATCCGGATATACGGATAGGTCCGCAGCAGGGGGACCACCTTCTGCCTGAAGGTCAGGAAGAGTCCCGGATCGCGGAACATTTCCGTTACAGGGATCGAAAGACTGTATACAAACCGTTCAAAGCAGGCACGGTCATGCAGCACTTTCTCCTGCAGGGCGGATATGCTGGGCACATTCTCGGCATGGACATGATGCCAGATACGCCGTTTCAATGAAGGCAGCGCATAATTCCTGAAGTCATATCCATAAAGACGGTGTACCCCGCTAAGAAGCAGCTCAATTTCAATCTGTTCAAGCTCCTGTTTGCTCCCTGCCTGAATAGCCTGCTCCTCATATCCGCGATCCATAGCTGTCATTGTTATCAATACTCCCTTGCCTAAGCCTTATTTCCGGACTCGTTCCAAATGGTACTGTATAGCTATTACCCCGAAATCGCCCTTACGAATACAACCAGACACGCATTAAGGAAAGAAGCTGATCTGTACTGATCGGTTTCTTCATATAATCGGACGCTCCGGCCTCAATACACTTCGCCCGGTCCTCCTTCATCGCCTTGGCCGTAAGTGCAATAATCGGCAATTTCTGGTACTGCGGCATTTGCCGGATACGGCGCATCGCTTCGTAGCCGTCCATTTCCGGCATCATCATATCCATAAGCACCAGATCATAATCCGTCTGCTCCACCAGCATATCTATGGCCTCCCGCCCATTCTCGGCGAACTTCACTTCCATGTGATACCCTTCGAGAACACTGGAGAGGGCAAAGACGTTTCGGATATCATCATCAACGAGCAATATTTTTTTGCCGTCGAACAATTCTTCTTTATTGTGCAGCTTTTGCAGAATTTTACGCTTATCTTCCGGAAGATTAGCCTCTACCCGGTGCAGGAACAGCGTAGTTTCATCCAGCAGCCGTTCCGGCGAGCGGACATCCTTGATAATGATCGATTCCGCATATTTACGCAGCTGTGTCTCTTCTTTGCTGTCCAGATCTTTACCGGTGTAAATAATGATCGGCAGATCATTCAGCTCTTCATCGTCCCGGATCTGATCCAGCAGCTCGAACCCGGTCATATCCTCCAGCATAAGATCGAGGACCATACAGTCGTACCTCTGCTTGCGCAGCTCACCCAGGGCTTCATGGCCGGTGGAAACCGCAGTAATGGCTACATCATCATGCCCGATAAGCTCCATGATGGATCGGCGCTGGATATCATCATCTTCTACAATGAGCAGATGCTTAAGTGTGCTGGCGGTGTAGTTCTCAATTTGCGAGAATGCCCGGTCCAACGCTTCGCGGGAAGAAGGCTTTCTTAGGTAGGCCATCGCGCCCATCATGAGGCCCTGCTTAATCTCATCGTTCACGGAGATCACGTGCACAGGGATATGCCGGGTCTGGGAAGCACCCTTGAGTTCCCTGAGTATTGACCAGCCGTCCATGACCGGCAGCTGGATATCGAGAATAATCGCGTCAGGCAGATAGGTCTTGGCCATCTGCAGGCCGGTATCTCCCTGAAGAGCCACCAGTCCCTTGAAGCCGCGGCCGCGGGCCATGCCGAGCAGTATCTTGGCAAAGCTCTCGTCATCTTCGATAATGAGCAGAACCTTGTCGCCGGCGGTCAGCGATTCCCGGTCATCCTCAACAATAACCGGCACGAGGGGCGTAGGTGCCACATCGCCGGTTTCATCCCATGAACGTTCGTCCCGGTATTCTTCAAGCGTCGCCGCATCCCGTGCAGCGGCTGCTTCTGCCACTCCCGGCAGCAGGCTGTAATTCCCTTTGACCGGCAGGTACAAGGTGAAGATGCTTCCTTGTCCTTCGCGCGATTCCAGTCCAATTGCCCCGCCCATCAGACGGGCCAGCTCGCGGCTGATCGACAGTCCTAGACCTGTGCCCCCATACTTGCGGCTGGTTGTCCCGTCGACCTGCTGGAAGGCCTCAAAGACAATATCCATCTTGTCAGACGGGATGCCGATTCCGCTATCCTTGACGGACAGTGCAATGTATTCAAATTCATGCGGCAGATAGGAAGGCAGCTGCTTGGTGTCCGCCCGGCTGACGGAGAACTCCACATGTCCTTCGCTGGTAAATTTGAACGCATTGGACAAGAGATTGCGGAGCACCTGCTTCAGTCTGTGGCTGTCCGTGAACACATGGTCCGGCAGCGGCTCTTCGAAGGATAAGCGCAGCGACAGCCCCTTCTTACTGGCCAACGGCGCAAAGTTCTGCTTCACGAAGGTCTTTAGCTCCGTAAGCGGAATCTCTTCGTAATTGAGCTCCATTTTGCCGGCATCCACCTTGGACAGATCGAGGATCTCATCTATCATCTTGAGCAGGTCCGCACCTGACATATAGATGGTATGGGCGAATTCCACCTGCTTGTCGCTCAGATTCCCTTCTTTATTCTCCGTAAGAAGCTGAGACAGGATTAACAGGCTGTTCAGCGGCGTCCGCAGCTCATGGGACATATTCGCCAGGAACTCGGATTTGTATTTGCTGGTCACCGCAAGCTGCATCGCCTGCTTCTCAAGCTGGAGGCGGGCCTGCTCAATCTCATCCTTCTTCTCTTCGACCTCCTGCACCTGCTCCTGCAGCGCATGGGTCTTGGCGACCAGTTCCGTATTATAATGCTCCAGCTCTCCCTGCTGGCGCTGCAGCAGCTCCTCGGAACGCTTCAGCGCATCTGTCTGTTCCTCCAGATTCTCGTTGGAACGGCGGAGTTCTTCCTGCTGGGTCTGCAGTTCCTCTGACTGGCATTGCAGCTCTTCGGTGAGCGCCTGCGATTCCCGCAGCAGCTCTTCAACGACAAGCCTGCGGCTGATATTATTCAGAATGATACCCAAATTATTCGATAGCTGATGAAGCAGCTCATTCTGCAGCACCGAGAAAGGAGTAAAGGAAGCGAATTCCACTACCCCCATAAGCTCATCTTCAAATAAAAGCGGATGGATGGAAATGTAACCCGGATGCGATTCCCCGAATCCGGAGGAAACGGAAATATAGTTATCCGGTGCCTCTGTCAGCTTGATCGGCAGCTTGTCCAAGGCACTCTGCCCGACCAGCCCCTGACCGATCTCGAAGCTCTCCTTCGGTTTGATGCCTTCCTCACCGGCATAGAAAGCGCTGCTGACCAGCAGGTTCGGATTATTCTGATCCTTCAAATATACAGCACCGTACTGGGCTCCCAGCACAGGCGTGAACTCACTGATAAAAGTCTGCGATACCTGATCCAGTGAACTGACTCCGCGCAGCAGCTCCGTTACCCGGGCTATGTTCGCATTCAGCCAAGCCTGATCACTCTGCGCCTGGGCATAGGATTTCTCAAGCTGCTGTTTCTGCTCAATATCCTCAGCCATCTGCTGGAACACGCGGGCTACATCACCAATCTCATCTTTGGATTTGACCTTGATCCGCCGGATCGCCCGCATCTTGCCGTTACCAAAGCTGGTAATCATCATGGATACGACACTCAGACCGCGCGTAATACTCGGGATAACCCACAGGATCACCCCAAGCCCCAGCAGCAGTCCCACAATCATAATCAGGGTCACCATCTGAATCGAACGCTCGGAGGCCTCCTTGGCTTTGGCGGTCTCATCGGTCATCCGGAAGGCGTTATAATCGGAAAGTGCGTTCAGACTGTTCAGCACTTCGTTCTGGATATCTTGTCCTTCTGTATTACGGTAAGTATTGGCATTCTGGAAGTACCCGGCAGTCAGCATCTCCAGCACTTTATTCTGATAATTCTTATACGCAGAATAAGAAGCCTCAATCCGCGATAACAGCTGTAATTCTTCTGTGGTCTTCATGGAGTCCTGTATATTCTTCAGATGATCCTCGGCTTTGAGCACCTTGCTGTTAATTTCCGCCTTCTGGGCATCCACAGAGAGTGTATCCGCGTTAAGCATCGAGGTGGTTAAAATCCGTGCCATATCATTCACTTCACCGCGAAGCCCTGAAGAGGAGCGGCCTTTGCTGTATCTCTCCTGGAAGCTGTCAAGCTGTCCGCTCATATAATGAAGCCGGTCATACCCGATCATGGTAAGAGCCAGCATAATGGCCAGCATGGCACTGAAGCCGATTAGCAGTTTAGCCTTTATTTTCATTCCCTATCTGTTCCTTTCTTCAGCGAAATCCATACCAGACACTTGTCGTCATCGCGCTCCTGATTCACAGGCTCATTCAGGAAAGCAGTGCGCATAACCTCTTCTTGCCAGTCATGACCGGCATTCAAATGCCCGATCATGAATTCGAGCTGTTCCGCCTGTTCTCCCTGGACCATCTCCAGCAAGCCGTCTGTAAACAGCACCAGATGGCCTTCTTCCTCATAGCTGAGGCTCTGCGGCTGGATATCAATCCGGTCAAACAGCCCGACCGGGTGGCAGTTGCTCTCCAGCAGAACCGGGGTCTTGGCCTCTCCTTCGAAGAGCAGCGCCGGCGGATGTCCGGCATTCACATAATCAATCCGCTTCATCCGTGTATCAATGACAAGATAGATTGCCGTGAAGTAATACTGGACCAGCTGCTTCTCAATATAGAGCTGGTTGAAACGCCTGTTGAGTTCTTGAATAACCTTCTCCGGCTCCACATAGGTAGTCACGGTATCCTTCAATACCGAGGCCAGGAACATACAGAACAGCGATGAAGAAATCCCGTGTCCCATCATATCCAGCAGAATGACAGCATAACGCCCGTCCCCCAGCGGATACCAGGCGTATAAGTCACCGGCCAGCTCAAAGGACGGCTGATAAATGGCATGCACCTCAAACGTTTCCTCGGTAAGCGGCAAGCTGAGTACTGCATTCTGCACTAAGGCAGCCAGCTTCAGCTCATCCTGGATGCGCTGATCCCGCTCCTTATGCCAATCCTTCTCGCGTTTCAGCCGCAGGGCCAGACGGATGCGGGCCATCAGCTCCACCTTGTTAATCGGTTTCGTAACATAATCTACGGCACCTGCATCCAGTGCTTCTGCGAGCTTCTTGGAATCTCCCACAGCGGTGACCATAATAATGGGAATGTCCTTCAGATGCTCATATTGCTGAACCACACGGCATGCCTCAATCCCGTCCATCTCCGGCATCATCATATCCAGCAGTATCAAATCGATATCCGACTGCTTAGGTCGCTTCTCATCCATGCCAGAACCCACACCGAGCAGCTTCAACATATCTTTAGCGGACGAAGCCGTTATAAAATTCCGGTAATCTTCTTTTTTCAGGATTTCACGGATAATGATTACATTGGTCGGATTGTCGTCTACGATTAAAATTCTCAAGCTCCCTCACCTCACACGAATAGTATTAGGACCGTAAAACCTGTAATTCTATCACTCTATCATACGATATTTGAACGGCCTGTTTCCATATATCAAGATATTGGAAGAGAATCAGGCCCTCGTCTTCAACAAAGTAACCTCCAGCCCCACTGCTTGTAGTGGGGCTGGAGGTTACGCTATTGGACTATAGAGGTCACAGAAAGCTGACCGGCAATTATTTCGGATTTCTTTTGGCGATAACGAGAACTTTGCCCAAATCGAGCTCCTTCTCATAAAATGCCGCTTCCGCGCTACTAAAGCCGAGCGAAGTAATCTTGAACCGGAGAGCATCGCCGCGTGAACGGAAAAGGTTAGCAATCGCACCAAATAATCCTTCTTCGCTGAGCCCGACTTCGTTCACGTCTGCAGCATCCACGATACGGCCTTCACGGTCTTCATCGTGACTGATCACGTAGAGGTCATCTCTTGTATAGCCGCTGCTACGCAGACGATTCACTTCTTCTATCGCCTGAACACCATTCTCCAGCAACTTGGCATATGCCTGAGTACCGATTGAATCCATGAAATCACTCTCCTTGTATTGTTTAAGAGGGCAACGCAGGTAAAAGATGACTGAGCATTCATTAACCTAAATTGCCGCCCTTGAAACAGCCTCAGAAAGAATTTCCGTCAAATAAATCAATACCCTCCCATTGTCCGGTGTTCATATTGCGGTAGACTTTGAGCGCTGCACTTCCTCTTATATATACATCGCCGTCCTCGGCTTCAAAATCCGGGGCCCCTAATGTCTCCTGCAGGCTGGAAGTTACCGGATTCAGCTCCTGACCGTTAAGATTCAGGCCGAATTGTTCTGCCTGGGAAGGTGAAGCATGTACATAGAGGACAACACCCTCACAAACACCAGCGGAGACGTCAGCATATTGATATTCCAGGCAATCTCCCCAAGGGTCCGGAGTAATCTCAGGCGGGATACCTTTGGTCTGCAGCAGCGCTTCTTCCGGCATATACAGGGTAACCCCCGCCAGAGACTCGAAACTGCTTATGTAGGGAACTGTATTGACACTATGCTCGAATGCGAGCCTTACCGGCGGTTGCACGGTTGCCGAAGAAGCGGCAGGGACAGTCTCAGCTTGCGGCGGAATGGTGATAAAGGGAGAAAGCAGACTAAGCAAAAGAATAACGATTTTCATATAAACTCCCGCCTCTCATAAGCTGTAATTGCCCTTGGCCTGAACCCTGCGCTACTTAACCTGATTAATGGCGGAACTTCTGCCAGATGGCGGCTGCAGCATCCACGCCCTTAAGCGCTGTTGCTATTTTACCCTTGGACTTGCTTTCGTTTACCGCTTCATAAGATTGAATAGTTCTTTCTTCAGACGGAGTAAGCGGAACTTCTGCAATGGATACGGATTTGGCCTTATCCTTCAGTTCACGTGATTTGCGGAATTTCTCAATGACGGTTACCGATACCTGCTTCACGGTCAGTGTCAGTTCATTCATTACATCACCGAGGTTCTTCACAGAATCGACAATAGGATCAATCTTCTGAATTTTGCCCTGAACATCGGCAGTGATATCGTTGGCATGTCTGACCGTTGTTTTCACTTCATAAGTAAGTTCATCAATGGTCTTTTGCACTTCCTGCAGAGTCTGACTGACCTTGTCGAGGGATTCCTTCGCTGATTTCAAGGTTTTAATTAAGAAGAATACGAGGACTGCGAATGCAACAGCAACTAGTGCTACGCTAAGTTCAATGATCATTTCCATAACCCCTTCCGAATGTCTTATAATGTCGTTTGCTCTGCCTGTTACTGCATAGTTACCCTTACGGAATTAGGCCGAAACAAATTGTCAAGCGCCTTAAAGACCATCCCCTTCTGTTTGTTTCAAAATGATAGGCACCGTTTAAACAATGACTACATCACCACACAGAAAGGATGACATCTCATGTTAAGATGGTCAGTAATTCTGCTGGTAGTTGCTCTGATTGCCGGTATCTTCGGTTTCTTCAATATCGTGGCAGCCGCTGTAGGTATTGCCAAAGTATTGTTCTACATCTTCCTTGTTCTCTTCGTTGTTTCGCTCTTTATGGGACGCAGAGGAAGGTCAATGTAGTCATTCATTCCGCTAACTGCAACCCAAGCATTGCTGTAGAGCCTGAGGCTTCCACGAGAAGCCCCGGGCTTATTTCTATTTATGCAACTTATTCCGCTTGATATATCCTATTCACCCTTCAGAAAGTATAGGCCTTTCCTCTCAGGTTGTCACTTGCCCTCTGAATCAGAAATACAAGGCCGCCCCGGCATAAAACAAAATTAAAATATTTCATCCCGATGTCTGGTTCATTACATACACTTTATGTTTACATGCTTATTAGCACAGCACGAACATGTTAAAGTACACTACTAAACCAAAATCAGGAGGAATCATCGATGAAAAAATTAGCCAGCTTAACAGTAGCAATGGGTCTTATGGCTTCCATAGCAGCAACCGCTTCTGCTGCTGAAGTAACAGGTACAACAACTACTACTACACCTACTTCTGATGCAGCAGTGTCTGTAACCGGAAGTACATACCTGGAGCCATTCGACACTGTAATCACTCCAGCAGACATCAAACTAGCGACTCCTCAGATTATCCTGACCAAGATCACTGCTTTCCACCTTTCCGTGGGCAGCATGGCGCCTATCGGCTGGCTGGGTGCGCAGACTGTCGATACAACAGGTGTAATCATGACCGACACTTGGGGCAATGAGTGGAGAGAAGTATATACTTGGCTGGGCAAAGCTTGGCTCAAGGTTCCTGCTTCCGCTTATGTAATTACTCCATAAATACTTAACGATAAGCGAAGTCATAACAGCTGATGTGCTACCTTTGCTATGATTTCGCAGTTGGTATACTCAAGAGGCCCATGGACGTTAGTCCTGACGGCCTTTTTGCTGTGTATAAGGAAAAGGGGTTATCCTTTCAGTAGAAGAATCTACTGAAAGGATAACCCCACAAAACATCCGCCCTAGTTAGTTCACCCGTCACAAACTTGTACTACTGCCGCTTCATGCTCTCTACATCTATTGTTATATTAGCGGATGACCGAGCCTCCATAAAGGAAACGGTTCATCCAAGAAGCGCTTAATTTGTCTACTCTTACGCCGCCGGAAGATACGGAATACGTCTGTAACAACTGCCCGTCTCCCAAATACATCGCTACATGCGTAATTCTTGCTGCAGACTTGTCGATCCCCGCATAGGCGGAAGCCGAGCTTCCCTTATAATCCATGAAGAACATCAAATCACCGCGTTTCAACCCAGCAATGTCCGTTACTACATTACTATTCTGCTTCACCCAGTCTCCCTGCTGCCGGGAGTCGGCAGGCAGCTTCAAATTCGCTGCATCCATGAAAATCTGGCGGATGAAATCCGAGCAGTCGAACGTGCTGGTATCATTCCGGCTGGACCCGTACTCATACGGTGTACCGAGGTAGCCCATGCCTGCGGCTATTACACTTTCAATCACAGCAGCCTGCGGCGGAGCCGTAGGTACTGGCGTAGGTGCAGGTGTCGGTATCGGTGTTGGCACCGGTGTCGGTATTGGTGTCGGAACAGGCGCCGGAGCAGGTGCCGCCGTTGCTTCAATATATTGATCCGCAGAGCTTGTATATCCGGTTGTACCGTTAGCTGCTCTTACTTTGTACCAATAGCTATTGGTCTCTTCCAGGATTGTTACCTGGTCATTCTTGTATAGGTAACCCAGCACTTTACCGCTTGTGGAAGGTGTCTCCCGAAGACGGACTGTGGACTGGATGACTGCTGTTTGTACTGCAGGTGTAGCCACCGGAGCCGTAATCACACTGATGTATTGGTCTCCCGTACTGGTATAACCGATCTCGCCGTCTGCAGTTCTGACTTTGTACCAATAGCTGTTCGTCGCTTCCAGAATTGTTACCTGATCTCCCTTACTGAGGTACTTCAATACCTTACCGCTGGTAGATGGAGTCGTGCGCAGCCGCACCGAGGATTGAATTATACCTGTCTGTACCGCCGACGCAGCCAAAGATGAATTGGCAGAAGCCGATGCGGCGAAGAACTGCTGAGGACTTAACACTCCCAAGGATAGTGCAAGTGTTGCCGAGACCAATAACGATGCTGTCAGTTTCTTATGTGATACGATCATAGCGTTCCCCCGCTTAGCGTATTGAGAATTCAACAACGGCGCGCGCTACGTTTGTTGCTTTCTGCCCTCATTATAGGCTTGCCCGGGATTTGGAACATGCTCCAAATTTCACAAAAAACCTTTCCATCTTATGGTAACACCCAGGTCTATAGTCACGATTTCTCCTTGGATTTGGTGGAAATTACAGCTAACTAGGAGAAATTAAGGAATGTTAATCTTTGGGTTCAACGTGAACCTGCACATTCATGATGTTATGCAGCTTACTCATCCGCTCTTCGATGGAGTCACTGATGGCATGGCCCTCCATTACCGTCATCTGTGCATTCACTTGTACCACTACATCAACCAGCACATGATTGCCATGAACCCGGGCTTTCAAATCCTTGATGCCCTCCACTCCCGGTGTCCGGGCAATGGTGCTGCGCAGATCAAGCAGTTTATCTTCGTCAAAGCCGTCAGTCAGCCGGTAAGTGGAGTCACGGAATATATCCCAGGCCGTCTTGGAGATCAGGAGTCCTACCGCAACAGCAGCAGCGGAATCGATCCAGGGAAGGCCGAACTGTGCTCCAACAATACCTATTGCAGCTCCGATACTAACCATGGCATCCGAGAAATTATCCTTGGCTGCAGCCATCAGCGCATTGTTGTTAATCTGCTTCGCCAAACGCTTGTTATATATATATACCCCCATCATGGCTACGGCACACACCAGGGCAACTCCCGCCGACCAGAGCTGCGGCGTTGCCTTCGCCCCTTCAAACAAGGATCGCACCGCTTCCACAATAACCTGAATGCCGACCATTGCCATGATAAAAGAAGCCATCAGCGCAGCGACCGTCTCGGCCCGGAAATGCCCGTAGGTATGATCTGAATCCGGCGGCTTCCGCGAGATGCGCAGACCAATCAGCACGGCCAGTGAAGCCACAATATCGGTCAGATTGTTAAAGCCGTCTGCCAGGAGAGCGCTGGAAGCGAACAAGTAGCCGCAGACCAGCTTGAAAGCTGACAAAACCAGATAAGCGACAATACTGACCAGCGCGCCTTTTTCTCCTTTGCGTATATCTTCATAAATATCGGACATCCCAGCTACCCCCTGTCAATCTCCATCCTTGTCACATAAATACAGGAAAACTTTCTTTGAGTTATTCTTGCCCTTGTGGCAGCATTTAAAAACAATTAGAATAAGGAAAAGGACTTGCTGCCTAAGGGGGTTAACATAATGAGCGAGAACAATGATAAACCAAAAATTAATTTGGCCGAGGCGATCCGCCAGAAGCTTGAACAGAAGAAACAGCATGCTTCGGGTAAACCGGGTTCAACTTTTCAAGCCGGTTCCGCGAAGCCGCTGAAAAGCCAGAACAATAAGAAGCCAAACAATCAGCGCCGTCGTACAGGCGGATCCTAGGCTTCTTACACTCTTATATGTGAACATAAACGGCTGCGTTATCCCTTCCGGGACGACGCAGCCGTTTTCGTATGAACTCATTACCGTTCATCCTACCTATATCTAGTTCTTAAGCCTCTACAGGGTACATCCGTGCACGCATTTCCTTAATTTCCGGATTCTCCAGATATTCATCATAGCTCATCGAGCGGTCGATGACACCAGCCGGTGTAATTTCAATAATGCGGTTGGCGATTGTCTGGATGAACTGATGGTCATGGGAAGTGAACAGGATGGTGCCGTCAAAGTCAATCAGGCCGTTATTGAGCGCTGTGATCGATTCCAGATCCAAGTGGTTGGTTGGCTCATCGAACACGAGCACATTCGCCCCGTTCAGCATCATCTTGGCCAGCATGCAGCGGACCTTCTCGCCCCCGGACAGTACGCTCGCCTTCTTCAGTGCTTCTTCACCGGCAAACAGCATCCGGCCCAGGAATCCGCGCAGGAAAGTTTCATCCTGATCCTTGGAATACTGGCGCAGCCATTCTACCAGGTTCATATTCACACCGTCGAAATAACTCGAGTTGTCCTTAGGGAAATAAGCCTGGGTTGTTGTAACGCCCCAAGTATATTCACCGGCATCCGCTTCCTTCTCGCCCATAAGGACATCGAACAGCAGTGATTTCGGCTGGGAGTATGGACCCACAAAGGCAATCTTATCGCCCTTGTTCACGACAAAGCTGACTTCATCCAGCAGCTGCTCACCGTCAACCGACTTGCTCAGTCCGCTGACCGTAAGCAGCTGTTTGCCGGCTTCACGTTCAGGCTTGAAGTTCAGGAACGGATATTTACGGTTGGAGGGACGGATATCGTCCAGTGTAATTTTCTCCAGCTGCTTCTTACGGGAAGTAGCCTGTTTCGATTTGGAAGCATTAGCCGAGAAGCGCTGGATAAAGGCTTGCAGCTCCTTCATCTTGTCTTCCTTCTTCTTGTTCGAGTCGCGCTGCAGGGCTTGGGCCAATTGGCTGGACTCGTACCAGAAGTCGTAGTTGCCGACGTACATCTGGATTTTGCCGAAATCGATATCCGCAATATGCGTGCAGACCTTGTTCAGGAAGTGACGGTCATGGGATACCACGATAACGGTGCCTTCGTAGTCCATGAGGAAGTTCTCCAGCCAGCCGATGGATTCAAGATCCAAATGGTTGGTAGGCTCATCGAGCAGCAGGTTGTTCGGACGTCCGAACAGGGCTTGCGCCAGGAGTACCCGGACCTTTTCGTTGCCGCTGAGTTCGGCCATTTTCTTGTCATGCATTTCGCGCATAATACCAAGTCCGATCAGCATTGCAGCAGCATCCGGCTCTGCATCCCAGCCGTTCAGTTCAGCGAATTCGCCTTCCAGCTCACCGGCGCGAAGGCCGTCAGCTTCCGTGAAGTCGCTCTTGGCATACAGGGAATCCTTCTCCTTCATGATCTCATAAAGGCGGGTATGGCCCATAATTACCGTTTCCAGTACCAGGAATTCGTCATACTCGAAATGGTTCTGTTTCAGTATAGCCAAACGTTCACCGGGTGTAATATGCACATCGCCGATGTTGGCTTCGATCTCTCCGGACAGGATCTTTAGAAAGGTCGATTTGCCGGCGCCGTTCGCGCCGATCAGACCATAGCAGTTGCCGGGTGTGAATTTTATGTTTACGTCCTCAAATAGTGCGCGTTTTCCGTAGCGGAGTGTTACGCCGCTTGTGCTAATCATTAAGCATTACCATCCTTTTCACTTAGGGTTCCGGCTCATTATAGCATAAAATCAAGGCAAATGGCCCGTAATTGTAGCCCTTTAAGGGGCATCTTTGCCCTTTTCCGGGCAAATATCTTATCAAGTGGAAACAACTTTGCCGTCCTTTTAAGGAAGGCACCGTTTCAGCGAGAAATAGAAGGATAAGTTATCGTGTGAAACATATAATTTCTTATATTTTTAAGTAGAAGGGTTATGCGGGACTTCTCCCGGTCAGCCGCCGGCAGTTATTGTCCGGGCGGGCGCTCTTCGGGATGCACCACCAGTGTCTCCCCATAACCTAATGTACGGATACGTTCCTCACTGATCCCTTGTGCCACACGCGCCAGCTCCATCCGGTCCAGTGCTTCGCGCGCGGTATCATCAGCCAGCCGGAACGTCCCGAAATGCATCGGAATCATGAGCTCTGCCCCTACATCCAGGAACGCCTGCACAGCCTCCTCGGGATTCACATGCTGGGAGTTCATGAACCACTCCGGCTCATAGGCCCCGATTGGCATCAGTGCGACATGCAGCTTAAAGCGGCTGCCGATCTCCTTGAAGCCCGGGAAGAAGCCGCTGTCTCCGGCAAAATACAGATTCGGCGGAAGCTTGCGCTGCCCCTTGCCCTCTTCGCCCTCCGGATGCTTCTGCGGGTCCGCCGGCTGAAGCACATAACCGCCCCAGTGCGAGGAATTCGTATCAAACGGTGTCCGCCGGGTCCAGTGCTGGGTCGGGACAAAGGTCAGCTTGACGGCACCGAGCGTAAGCTCCTGCCACCACTGCATCTCCAGGCAGTCCGTGAACCCTTTACGTAGCATTTTGCGCTTCAGTCCTTCCGGGACCACAAGGGTCGTCGTCCCTGCCCGGTACAATTTGCGGATGGAAGCGATGTGCAGATGATCATAATGGGAATGGGAAATCAGGATAAGGTCTATCGGCGGAATATCGCCGAGGGGGATCCCCGGCTGCCCGATCCGCTTCTCAAACCCCAGTCTGCGCGCCCAGATCGGGTCCGTAATGATATTAAGCCCTTCATATTGCAGAAAAAAAGTGGAGTGCCCGATCCACGTAATCGTTGTTTCCAGCCGGTTTCCGGCCAGATAACTGAGCTGCGGCGGATGATTCGGCACCTTATAGGTATAATCCTTCTTCTTCCGGCGGCGTTCCTCGCGCCATTGGCGGAATTCCTTAAGCGTTTTATCGGTACTTACATTATCGATGTTGTTATAGCGTATTTTAGCCATGGTTGAAACCACTCCTTATAACCGCTCTGCCGGATCTCTCTGGTGCGGCAAATCAGATACTCTAACTATAGGGTTCCGCAAAGCCATTTGCAAAATCACAGAGGTGTGCAGGTGCGTACAAGAGTGTGCCGATGTGTAATGCCACTCCTTACAAATGTTACCCATTTGGCCCAAACGGAAACGTCAGTGTGAAATAGAGGATTAACAAATCTACCGCTGACAGCGGTTATGAATCAGGAAATCCGGAGACAACAGCGGCCGGAAGTCCAAATGTACACCGCAGTAACGAGTGGGCTGGAAGTTATTAACTTATGTATCTCTTATCTGTCCTAATATTTTAAATTTTAGCGGGTTCAGACCTCTGCCCTTTTGTGTTCCACCGCTGAAATGATGTAAAATGCGGGTAAAGCGCACGGTGCTTATGCCACTTATCAAAGAGGAGCTGACGTATGAAGATTACCTTTATTGAACCGACTCCGAGTCCAAATACGATGAAGCTTCACCTGGACGAAAGTCTGGAACCCGGCATCCGCCGGACCTACACGCCGGAAAGCCGGCGCTCTGCCCCTTCCTGGGCGCAGGATATGCTGGAAATTCCGGGCGTCACCAGTATCTATCACGCTGCCGATTTCGCGGCCCTGGAACGCAAGGGCAGTGCCGATTGGGCAGCTATTCTCCGCGAGGTCCAGAACCGCTTCGGCGCGGACGGCCTCGCCGCCGATTTCAGCCTGGAGGATGAGAACGCCGGCGCCCATTTCGGGGAAGCCCAGGTGTTCGTGCAGATGTTCCGCGCGATCCCGATTCAGATCCGCGTCAAAACCGGCGCGAAGGAGGAGCGCATCGCCTTGTCGAGCCGCTTCACGCAAGCGGTGACCGATGTGGCCAGCGCCGTGCTGATCAAGGAGCGTAAGCTCACCGATTACGGCGTACGTTACGGCGAGCCGCCGGACATTGCGCGCGAGGTCGAGCAGGAGCTGGAGGCGGCGTATCCGCAGGAACGCCTCGACTCCCTCGTGCAGCAGGCGATCGCGCACGGGGCTGCCGGCGAGTTCGTCGAGCAGCGGCACAAGAAAGAGCAGGCCGAGCTGCTGCGGGACCTGCATGATGAGGACTGGCGCGTGCGCTACGCCGCGCTGGAGGATCTGGCGCCGAGCGAGCAGCTCCTGCCGGAGCTGCGCACGGCGCTGCACGACCCCAAGCTGCACATCCGCAGATTGGCGGTCGTGTACCTTGGCGACATCCGCACGCCAGGGGCGATGGAGCTGCTCTATGAGGCGATGCAGGACAGCGCCCCCGCCGTCCGGCGCACCGCCGGCGACACGCTGTCCGACATCGGCGACCCGGCAGCGACGCCGGTGATGACGGCGTCGCTGCGTGACGCCAGCAAGCTGGTGCGCTGGCGGGCGGCACGCTTCCTGTATGAGGTCGGCACGGCCGAAGCCCAGGAAGCCCTGAGCATTGCGGCCGAGGATCCTGAATTCGAGGTCGGGCTGCAGGCCAAGATGGCGCTGGAGCGGATTCTGTCCGGCGAAGAGGCCGCGGGCACCGTCTGGCAGCAGATGTCGGAGCGCCGGCGGACCTGACGTCAACCTGCCGTATTTTGTCATTGCCTGTGAGGCGAAGTTGCATTATACTGATTCCTGTTGTTCATATCGTTACAAGATAGCCTCATCATACCTAGGATGAGGTAGAGGTCGCGGATATAAAGAGTACGCGCGTGGAGATGCCTAAGAGCCATCTATGATACGTGCCGAAAGGAATATCCGCCGAAATCCGGGCTGCTGCTCTTAGTTTAGCAGCCCGGATTGGGGCCGTCAGCCGAAAGGCGCGGAACTGTCACCGTGTACATGCCTGCCAGGAAACTGCGGGAATTGCACCGTGTTGCGCTATCTTAACAGGGAGTATGATGCGGAGCCTATAATCAGGAAACCGCAGCGTCCGTCTGCGGTTTTTTTGTGTGCATAACGCTAAGCAGAAGACACAGGGCCAAGCAGGCTGCAGCAACTCCCCGCTGTGAACCGAACCAACAACTTAAAGGGAGTGTCCTATTCATGCAAGCGAAGCAAGAGAAGCAAGAGAAGCAGCCGGCTGCACAGGCAGGTAACGCCAGTACTCCGGGCCTGCGCAAAACATTCAAAGCAAGACATCTGACCATGATCGCCCTGGGCGGTTCCATCGGAACCGGGCTGTTCCTGGCCAGCGGCGGTGCGATCGCCTCCTCCGGTCCGGGCGGAGCACTGCTTGCCTATACCGCAGTCGGCATCATGGTCTATTTCCTGATGACCAGCCTCGGTGAGCTGGCTACCTATTTGCCGGATTCCGGTTCTTTCAGCACGTACGGAACGCGGTTTGTCAGCCCCGCCTTCGGCTTCGCCATCGGCTGGAACTTCTGGTACAACTGGGCGGTAACGATAGCAGCGGAACTGTCGGCTGCTACCGTCATTATTAAATACTGGTTCCCGGACAGCCCCTCCATGCTCTGGAGCCTGTTGTTCCTGCTGATCATGTTCGGCCTGAACTTCCTCTCCTCGCGCGGTTACGGCGAATCGGAATATTGGTTTGCCATCATTAAAATCATCACCGTCATTGTCTTCCTCGTTGTCGGCGTCCTTATGATCTTCGGTATTATGGGCGGTAAGGCGGTGGGGCTCAGCAACTTCCAGCTGGGAGGCAGCTCGTTCCACGGCGGCTTCTTCGCCTTCGTCGGCGTTTTCATGGCCGCCGGATTCTCCTTCCAGGGGACGGAGCTGGTCGGGGTCGCTGCGGGCGAGAGTGAGAATCCCCGCAAGAATGTACCGGTAGCCATCCGCCAGGTCTTCTGGCGCATCCTGATCTTCTATATCTTCGCCATTCTCGTAATCGGTCTGCTCATTCCTTATACCAATCCCGATCTGCTCCGCGGCGGGATCGATGATATCGGTGTCAGCCCGTTCACGATCGTCTTTAACAAAGCCGGACTGGCAATTGCCGCTTCCGTAATGAACGCCGTCATCCTCAGCTCCGTGCTGTCTGCCGGTAATTCCGGGATGTATGCCTCTACACGTGTCCTGTACGCCATGGCGAAGGACGGCATGGCTCCGCGTGCCCTCGGCAAGCTGAACCGCAGAGGCGTGCCTGTAGGCGCGCTGCTCGTGACCACAGCTGTCGGCATGCTGGCCTTCCTCGCCTCCTTCTTCGGAGACGGCGCAGTTTACAACTGGCTGCTGAATGCCTCCGGGATGTGCGGCTTCATCAACTGGCTAGGGATTGCCGTCTGTCATTACCGCTTCCGCCGCGCCTTCGTCAAGCAGGGGCATTCGCTGGATGAACTGCCTTACCGGGCGAAATGGTTTCCGTTTGGTCCGCTGTTTGCCTTCGCCCTCTGTATGGTGGCCGTATTCGGCCAGAACATGGGCGCCTTCACCGGTTCCAAAATCGACTGGTACGGCATTCTGGTCTCTTATGTTAGCGTACCTCTGTTCCTTCTGATCTGGCTGGGCTACGGCTGGTTCCGCAAGAGCAGCATTGTCCCGCTGGACAAATGTGATCTGAGCACTCACGCAGAGTAACTCTTAACAGGTCAATATTCAAGCGCCTAGCCTTATATATAACAAGTGGAAACGGCTACGCCGTCCTTTAAAGGATGGCGTAGCCGTTTCAGCGAGAAATAGAAGGTTAAGTGGATCATGTGAAACATATAATTTCTTATATTTGAACAAAATTACCCTTACGGGTGAAGCAAGCTGAGGGCTTGTACGACCTGTCTCGCATTTGGGAAATTCAAGGGCACTAATGCTCCTCATTTGCTCCTTTAGCTCACATTCGGGGAATTTAAGGGCACTAATGCTCTTCATCCCTCCTTTGGCCAACGTGCGACGGATTCAGAGGGATTTATCCCTTTAATTTCACCATACCGCCGACCGTCGGCGGAATTAGTGGGATTTATCCCTTTAGTTTCTCCATACCGCTGACCGTCGGCGGAATTAGAGGGATTTATCCCTTTAGTTTCACCATACCGCCGACTTTCGGCGGAATTAGAGGGATTTATCCCTTTGGTTTCCCCATACAGCCCACTTTCGGCGAAATTAGTGGGATTTATCCCTTTGATTTCTCCATACCGCCAACGTACGGCGGAATTAGAGGGATTTATCCATACCGCCGACTTTCAGCGGAATTCTCCACAGCCCCCTAATGAAGTTGGAGTCCTCCCCCATAAAAATGTAGACTGAATACAGGAGGAGGATGAACACAATGGGAAACTTAACAGGAACAAGAGAGAAGGCAGCGCAAGAGGTGTTGTCTGGCATTAAGGCAGCGGTGGTTGCCCGAAAATATGGGGTGACCCCAGCGACGGTGAATCAGTGGGTGAGAGATTACCGAGAGGCCCATGGGGAACAAGATCATCCGTATCCCCAGGAGCAGGTGGAGGAACTGAAGCGCCTCCTGGAAGTGGAGCAGAAATACGAGAAGGCCGTCAAGATACTCGGCGAAAAGGAGTTAGAGATTGAGATTCTGCGTGAACTGCTAAAAAAGCCAACCCCTGCTTATCCGAAAAAATCGAGGTAGCCGACATGTTCATTAAGCAGGGGAATACAGCAGCTTTGGTACTGCGTCTCATGGGGCTAGCAGAGTCCACGTACTACGACCGTAAGAAACGCAGGTCACTGTCCCCAAAGGCCGTTCAAGGGGGGCGTGGAAGACCCCAGCCAGGCTACTCCTTTAACGAGTCTGGGGAAAAGATTAGTGACGAGGAGATCCAGGAATGGCTGCTGGAATTAATCGCTGGAGAAGAGCACGTGTACGGGTACAAACTCCTGGCCAAGTGCTTGTGGAACCAGCACCGGTTGAAGCTCAATCACAAGAAAAGCTACCGGCTGTGTCAGGCGCTGGATATCCTGCAGCCCCAGCGTCAGAAGCGCTTTAAGCATCCCCGGAAGCTGCCGGAGAACCGAGTCATTACAGGAGCGGGCCAGCTCTGGCAGATGGACATTAAATACGGGTATGTGGAGGGACGTGACCGGCATTTCTTTGTCCTGAGCATTATCGATGTGTTTACCCGCGTCATCGTCGGCTACCACCGGGGATCGTCGTGTGAGGCCAAGCACGCCTGCCAGACGCTGGCGCGCGCCATGGAGCATCACTGCGCCCCTGACAGCGCACGCCCTGTGATCCGCACCGACAACGGCCCACAGTTCGTCAGCCACCTGTTTGGCGACATGTGTGAAAGCTGGGAAATGACCCATGAACGTATTCCGCCTCGAACGCCGGATTTAAATGCTTTTATTGAATCATTCCACAGTAATATCGATCGGGATTTGTTCCGCAAAGAGGCATTCGAAACGTTCGAAGAGGCCTATGAAGCGGTGGACCGGTACATGGACTTTTACAACAATCGCAGAATGCATACGAGCCTTCGTAACCTGCCGCCAGCTACCTTTGCAGAGTGGGTGCTGACCCTAGAAGACCGCTCCCGCTTCTTCTGGCCGAGAGAAAAAGCGAAATAAAGAGCATATCTACAACAAGTACTGATTTTATACGGAGGACTCCGGGATAAGGGGGTCGCACCGAATTAGTGGGATTTATCCCTTTGATTTCTCCATACCGCCCACTTTCGGCGAAATTAGTGGGATTTATCCCTTTAGTTCCCCCATACCGCCCACTTTCAGCGGAATTAGTGGGATTTATCCCTTTAGTTTCCCCATACCGCCCACTTTCAGCGGAATTAGTGGGATTTATCCCTTTGATTTTTCCATACCGCCGACTTTCAGCGGAATTAGAGGGATTTATCCCTTTAATTTCACCGTAGCGCCGACTTTCAGCGGAATTAGAGGGATTTATCCCTTTAGTTTCACCATACCGCCAACCGTCGGCGGAATTAGTGGGATTTATCCCTCTGATTTCACCATACCGCCGACTTTCGGCGGATTCAGTACAAAGACCGGTTTCGGCCACATTATCGTGGCCTGAACCGGTCTTTTTTTCGTCAGTAGATTAAGTTAAGTATTCTTTTGTACTGAAGAACGTCCCCTTGGAGCTGTTGATTATGCCCAGGTTGTGATTGTCTCAACCGGCAGGCGGTAGGAAGGGTAGCCTTCTTTGGCTGCTTTCCCTATCGAGATCAGCATGACCGGCTGGAACCGGTCTTTGTCCAGACCAAAAGCTTCCGCGATCTTGTCCTTCTCATAACCGGCCATCGGGTTGGTGTCATATCCATGGGCCCGGGCAACAAGCATCAGCTGCATCGAAATAAGCGCCGAGTCAATCAGATTCACATCACGCAGCTCGGATGCAGATATCCCCGCATAATAAGGCTTCACTTGTTGCAGCTGCATATTCATGACGTCGCGCGGCATGTAACCAAGTTCCACGGATTTGCCGAAAATTTCCTCCATATATTCAATATTATTCGCATCGTAAAATACCGCAATAACTGCCGAGGAAGTCAGGGCTTGCGTCTGGTTGAAGGAGGCCAGCGGTGCAAGCTTTTCTTTGCCTTCCGCGCTGTCAATAACAAGGAAACGCCATGGCTGCATGTTAATGGCAGACGGGGCACGGGAGGCTTCCGCCAGAATCTCGCTCATTTCCTCCCGGCTGATTTTTACTTCAGGATCATAGGCCTTCACGGAACGGCGCTCCAGGACGATCTCATTGAAATCGTTGGTTGTATGGTATTTCCCGGTGATTGTACTCATGTAAATTTCTCTCCTTTATCTATAGGTTTTCTTGTGCTGAAATGTCACTTATCATCACTACAAGAATTCTAAACTATGAAGTATACTTTATAGCAAGAGGGAAAAACGGGGTGATTTAAACATGAAGATTAGTGAAGTCGCAAAAATTGTTGATCTGCCTATATCAACCATCCGGTACTATGAGAAAATGGGCATTATCACGGATGAATATATCCTCAGGGAAGAGAACAATTACCGGAATTATGATGCAGAGATCATTCACCATTTGGGTGTTGTTAAGAATTGTCTGGCTGTCGGTTTTTCAATTAATGATATAAAATCCATGATCTCTAAAAATGGAATCTCCAAAGAAGAACAAACACGAATCATCAAAGCTAAAATAGCAGATATTGAAGCTGCCCAAAAAAACCTTGAGGATTCCAAGCAATCTCTTTATGACCTTCTTGAGCTGGATATAACATGCGAGGACGGGTTCGGAAAGTATTCTTGAGCGCTTCCGGCGTTTCTCCGGAATTACAACAAACAGGGATGTCCCGCAGCCTATCGGCGCGGCAGACATCCCTGTTTGTTTGCTGTTATGATGTAATTTTTTATTTTGGGGGCAAGCTAATACATATTCACAATCTACAATCTAAGGAGACTGCCATGAAAAAAATTTGGATCACCGCTCTGCTGGCGCTTATCTTCACCCTTAACAGCCCGGTGAGTTCAGCCGCTCCTGAGTATGCCAAATGGGGTGTCGTAGCCGTGAAAGCTGCGCAGCAGAAATACAATGCCGAGGTTATCGATTATAAGCATGTAGGCCGAACTCAAATAAAGCCAACGCTTGCGGAGGAGAAATTCAAGCTGTGGATCCGGAGCAAAGCCGGCCGGGAATTTGGCATATTCGTCATGGTCCGCTTCGACCCGTCGAACGATCAGCTGCAAACCATTCTTTTCTCGGAGACGGATCAATGGCGATAAAGCTATACTGTATCCCTTTCAATACTCTTATTTCCAGGTCACATACACCTTAAGATCCCCTGTATTGTCAAAAGGTGAACTGTTGAATGCCAGATTATTCAGCCCTATCTCATAGAGGACCTGCAGGTCCTGCCTCAGCAGCTTCTCACTGCCCCGGTAACGGAACAGCAGTGAGAATTGGCCTGAATCCGCCGCCTGCTGCGCAAGCTTCTTCAAGTCTGCCGCCGAAGCGATCACTTGATCCTCCTCATACAGCCTGTAATCCAGAACCTCCTGCAGCTTCTTGTATCCGTCTGTCCCCTGTCCGCCCCGGCTGACCAGCTGTGACAGTGTCTGGGCATAACCGGTTGAAGCAGCCGGATACGTCTTGGTCCAGCTGTGGTCACGGCGCATCTGGGCATCCGTTCTCATGTAATATACGGTACTGATTCCACCCTCCGGACTAGGCTCCGGATCATCCCAGGTCGTATCGAGATGATACCATAGTCCGTCCAGCTGCACGAGATTCCAGGCATGCGACTGGGCAACGCCCCCCTCGGGCCTCGCAGTACCCTCCACAATTCTATTCGGTATACCCGCTCCCAGCAGCAGCTTATAGGTCAGCAGGGAATACCCCTGACATACCGCACTGCCCGTCTGAAGTCCCTCATACGCCGTATATTTACGGTATGAATTATCATATTGCAAATGCAGCACCACCCAGTCGTGGATGACTTTGACCTTCTGATGGCTGCTCATCCCCGGTGTAATTAATTCCTGCAGAACTGTCTTCACCTGCTTGTTAACATATGCTGTCTGCTGCAGCGTCTCCCGGTACTCCACCTGAACCGTCACGTTGGCAGAGCGTGTGCTCCCCCGGTAAGAAAACGCATAGCTGTCAATAATATAATAGAGATACGGATCGCTCCCCATCGCCTGATCGATTGCCGTCTGCACCTGGCTCTTCAGCTTATTTGTCTTGCCCTGATAAGTGAAGGTAATTGTCTCTCTGCGGTTGCTCATCGCCCCGGTCAGCTTCTGCGCCATCTCATTGACAGAACGCAGCACCACAGAATCAGCAGCAGCATAGGCATGCTCATACCCCCAGTATGTTGCGGGCGGGATAGCAGCAAAAACCAGCATGCCGCAAATCACGGTCTTCATCAGCGATATACGTCTCTTCCCCATAGCCTTCAAGTGCCTCCTGCAATCTATATAATGGATGATTAGCCGTTTACTCTATAGTAAATGCCGGAAATCCCCTGTATACAACTCCAACCCTAGAAACCTTTGAACCTGAACCTGAGATACCTGTTATATTCATTATTATCGGCCCGGCACACCCGGCGCATAAGTATCCACCCCATAAATATTATCAGGACAAGCACTGGTGGGCGGATGGGTGATGGGCAGGCGGTGGAGTGCTGGGACAGGCGGAGTGCTTGGGCAGGCGGTGGAGTGCTTGGGCAGGCAGAATGCTCAGGAGGTATGCGGGCGCGCGAAAATAGATCATTAAAAAAGCCGCTGCATCCCGGTCCATCTCCGGGAAGCAGCGGCTTCGGCTGCGCTTATCTATGATACACTTAAGCGTTCACGTTCACAGCTTACAGTTCACAGCCTACAGCGTCACAAGATAAGTCACACCGGCTTTAACCTCAATCGCAGGTTCTACCACCTGCGTGCTGCCGTCAGGAAGCTGCAGCTTCAGCTCCTGCGCATAGCTTAGACGCAGCAGTCCATCATACTTCGCTGTGATCCGGGCGGATACCAGCAGTCCATCCTGCCAGTCCATGTCAACCACATAGCCGCCGCGTGCCTTCAGGCCGCTAATCCGGCCGTTCTTCCAGGCTCGGGGCAGCGCCGGAAGCAGCGTAAGCTCACCCAGATGACTCTGCAGCAGCATTTCCGCAATACCCGCGGCAGCGCCGAAATTACCGTCAATCTGAAACGGCGGATGCGCGTCGAACAGATTCGGATAGACCGAACGGGTTAACAGCGTACGGACAAAACCATAAGCCGAATCACCGTCCTCCAGCCGGGCATACAGATTAATCAGCCAGGCGCAGCTCCAGCCGGTATGCCCGCCGCCGGAAGCGATCCGCTTCTGAAGCGATAAACGGCTCGCCTCCAGCAGCTCCGGTGTGTCCCGTTTGTTGATCCGGTTGCCCGGATAAAGGCTGTACAAGTGCGAGACATGACGGTGTCCAGGCTCGGATTCAGTGAAGTCATATATCCACTCCTGCAGCCGCCCGTCCTCAGCAATCTTGAGCGGTGACAGACGGGAGAGCGTCTTCTCCAATTCAGCCTGGAACTCCGGGTCCACGCCGAGAATCCGTGCAGCCTGCAGGCAGTGCTGCATCAACTCATTGATCAGGCTCATATCCATGGCCGAGCCCATGGATATGCTGCTGGCTCTGCCATCTTCTGTTACAAACCGGTTCTCCGGTGAAGTAGACGGGCTGGTTACCAGCTGGCCGTCCGGCCCCTCCACCAGCCAGTCCAGGCAGAAGAGCGCCGCTCCCTTCATTAACGGATAAGCCGTCTCTTCGAGATAAACGGCATCCGGCGTGAATTCGTAATGCTCCCACAAATGCCGGGACAACCAGACGCCGCCCATCGGCCAGAACGCCCAGCTGGCATCTCCGCCGGAAGGGTTAGACGCCTTCCACAGATCGACATTGTGATGAGCTACCCAGCCGCCGCGTGCCCCGTAATGAATTGCAGCCGTTCTGGCCCCGGTCTCACTGAGCTCCTTGATCAGCTCAATTAACGGCTCATGAAATTCACTGAGATTACAGACCTCTGCCAGCCAGTAATTCATCTGCGTATTAATATTGGTTGTATAATTGCTGTTCCATGGCGGCTGTACATGATTATTCCAGATGCCCTGCAGATTGGCGGCCTGTGTTCCGGCACGCGAGCTGCCCATCAGCAGATAACGGCCATATTGGAACAGCAGCGCCTCCAGCGCCGGGTCCTCCTGACCGTTCTTATAGGCAGCCAGACGTTCATCGGTCGGCAGGTTGTCCGCTTCATGACCGCCCAGATCCAGATCCATGCGGCGGAATACCGCCTGATGATCTTCTGTATGCCGTCTCCGCAGCTCCTCATAGGACTTGCCGGCAGCTGCGGTCAGCCTGCTTGCACACAAATCCGCAGGGCTGACAATAACTGCGGAATCCTGAGCCGCCCCGGATTTCTTATGGCTTGCTCTGGACCGCACCTCTTCATAGTCCGTGCCGGCCGCAAGCAGCAGAAGTACACGATCAGCGCCGGATATGACAAGCTTGCCATCCGAATGATGGATGCTTCCTCCCCCGGTTACCTGTACCTGCAGGTGCAGCTCGAAGGCAATCCCGAGACCCTCCTCATAGCGAACGGCCACGGGGTGATCCTGATGATAGTTGTCAGCAATGTGCGACGGACAGCGGCCATGGAGCACCAGTTGTTGCTCAGTTTCAGAACTGACCGTATGCTTCAGCTGGCTGCTGAGAGCAAGCTCCAGATGAAGTCCGCCCGGCACCGCACTTGTAACGTGAACGACACCCACCTTGTCAGGAGCACTGATAAATACTTCACGGGTAAAAGCCCTCTGCTCATTCTGATAAGTAACTCTGGCAATCCCGCTGTCCAGATCAAGCTCCCGTTCATACGCCGTGCAGTTCTCTACGCCAGCCTGCTCCAGCAACAGGTCACCCAGCGGCATATACGCCTGTGCATTTACCCCAAGCATATGCGCGTTGACCACATCCTCGGCTTCACCATATTTGCCGGAGGATACCAGCTCCCGTACCTTCTTCAGATACCGCAGGGCTTCATAGTTGTTCGTGTCCCGCGGAAATCCGGACCACAGGGTATCTTCATTCAGCTGAATCTGCTCTTTGGCGGTACCGCCAAACACCATAGCGCCCATATACCCGTTACCAAGCGGCAGTGCTTCTTCCCAGACTGCCGCCGGCTGGCCGTACTTTAATTTCCACGGGTGATGCCTGTTGTTATCCATTCTCTTCTCGCCCTCCGTAATAATATCTGAGTACGGCAAAAGGCCCTGACCTAAGTCGGGCCTTCGCTGTATGGAATGACCTACATCCCATTATTGATTAGAACGTTTTACCTGTCCACAGGGTTACTCTCTTTTTCACGAGCTCTGTGAATTCTTTTTCCATATCCTGAGCGCCGGCTTTATCCAGCTCTGCCAGGAAGGCATCATACACTTTATCGAAGTCTGCAGGTTTCGACAGGATGGCTTCAGGAATACGTTTGCGGATGATATCCTGTGTCTTCTTGAAGATTACCTGATATTGACCGTCAGTAGGAACCGGCAGGTTGTACAGGGCTCCTGTTTCTTTGATCGGGAATTCATCTTCTTTAGGGAACAGATCTTTCCATGTAGTAGCCTTGTAACCTGCAAGTGATTCCTTCTCAGCATCGGAGTAAGAAGCTACGATCTGTTCCGGGAAGCTTGTAGTGTAGTAGTTGCCAGTGGAATCCTTCACACCATCACCATAACGTGCACCGAAGATAAGGTACTGGCCAATCCCGGTTTTCTTCTGGGTGTTTGCGGTATCGTTAGCTAGACCATCGCTGATTTCCGGAAGAACTTCGCGTTTACCATCTGCATTTACAGTGTAGTGCGTGCCTTCAATACCCCAGGTTCTCAGAATCTGACCTTCATCGGAAGACATCCAGTCCAGCCATTTGATGATCCGGACAGGGTCTTTAGCTGCGGTAGTAATCGCAAGACCATAGCCGTCGATACCTGTCTGCATGAAGGAATGATCTTTATACTCATCAGACAGGGTTACAGGGAAGTGACCGTAAGTATACTCGTCTTTACCGGCTGCCTTCAGAGCATTCTCACCATCGGAGTATTCCCATTCCTGGGAGATCAGACCGAGTACACGGCCGCTGGCAACTTTAGCTTTGTATTGATCGTCTTTTTGTACGAAGGTATCCTTATCAAGCAGGCCTTGAGCGTACATTCCGTTCAACCAGCGGAAATACTCTTTTTCTGCCGGACGTTTGTAGTGCAGCTGTGCTTCATAGGTTTCAGGATCTACATAATACTCGCCATCATCCGGTGCACCTGTTGTAGTGAAAGCCGGGTTTGTAACGGTGATCATGATTTTCCAGTCATCAGCGTTCAGCGTCAGCGGAATGGTAGGCTGGCCATCGGTTTCCGGATGCAGAGCCACATAATCCTTAAGCACTTTCTCATAATCTGCCAGTGTCTTCACTTCAGGATAGCCCAGTTCCTTCAATACGCGGTGTTGAATTTCAAATCCGCCTGTAGCGTCGAAGGCTTGTTGGCCGACACCCATATTCGTAGGAATCTGATAGATCGCTTGGTCATCCAGGCTGTATTTCAGACGGCCCATGTTTTCGCCATAGACCTTCTTGAGGTTCGGAGCATATTTATCAATCAGTTCCGTCATATCAATAATCAGGCCGGCATCCACCAGGGTGCTCAAGTTTCCTTTGGCGAAGATCAGATCAGGCACGTCGCCGCTGGCAGCCATCATCGGGATTTTTTGGTCGCCGCCGCCGCTGCCTACATCAAATTCAGCGTCAATAGTAACACCTGTTTTTTCAGTAATGGCTTTTCCGACTTCATCCTGCATTTTGTTCCAGTTCGGACTGGCGTCACCGCCGAAGAAAGAGATCGTGAACGGAGAAGTATCTAATGCGGTATCATCTGCTGCTGCATTAGTCGCTGCAGGTGTGTTTCCTGTGTTGTTAGATGTCGTGTTGTTGGCCGCATTATTGTTATTGCCTCCACAACCGGCGATCAGCATAGAGCTCATAAGCATGAGTGTAAAGATTGTTTTGGTACTCTTGCGATTCATTGTATATCCCCCTTGTAAATTAGTATGTTTCATCTATGCATATCAGGATAGACCTGAATATACCATTGTGAACGCTTGCAAAACTACTATAAATATAAATTCCACTATTTAACAATAACCCTGAGATTGGATAGCCGCCTGATCCTGCACTGAACCAGGCAGCTGTTCCATTTCCATCTATTGTCAGGCTTACGCTTTAACTGCACCCAGCGTCATACCGCCTACGAAATACTTTTGCAGGAACGGGTATACAACCAGAATAGGTACAGTTACGACAATCGTAATCGCCATCTTGATCGATTCTGGTGAAATCTGCGCCATCTGCCGCGCCATATCGTTCGCATTCACCATACCGCTGCCCTGATTGGTAGACGACAATACCTTCATCAGCTCATACTGCAATGTAGTCAAGTGCGGCTTGTTACCGTTATACAGATACGTTGTGAACCATTCATTCCATTGGCCAACGGCCAGGAACAGCGCGATGGTTGCCAGTACCGGTTTACAGAGCGGAAGGATGATCTTATAAAAAATCATAAAGTCATTCGCCCCGTCCAGCTTGGCGGATTCCTGAAGAGCAAATGGCAGCCCGTCCATAAAGGAACGGATAATGAAGACGTTAAATGCGGAAACCATACCCGGAAGGATGTAAATCCAGAACGTTCCGATCAGATTCAAATCTTTCATCAGAATGTACATAGGCACCATACCGCCGGAGAAATACATCGTCAGGGCCAGGAAAGTCGAGATGAATTTTCTCGCTCTGAATTCCGGACGGCTGAGCGTAAAGGCCAGCATGGAAGCACTGATCAGACCCAGAAGTGTACCTGAAAGGGTACGCAGAATGGAGATCTTGAAGCCCTGAATCAGACCGGTATAGCTGAAGATCCGCTGGTAATTCTCAAGCGTCCAGGCTCTCGGGAAGATATAGATGCCGCCCCGAACGGTATCTGTAGATTCATTGAAAGAAATCGCCAGTACGTTCAGGAAGGGATACAACGTCACAATCATGATTAATGTAAGTGCAGTGTACAGAAAGATGTCGAATGCACGCTCACCTTTTGTCATTTGAAATGCTTTGCCACCCATTTATGGTCCCCTCCTTACATAATGCTTTCTTTAGTGAATTTCTTCATCAGACCGTTAGCCGTGAACAGCAGAATTACACTGACTACGGAGGTGAACATGCTTATTGCAGTACCATAAGAGAACCGCATGATCTGAATACCATACTTAAGCGCATACAAATCCAGCACTTCCGAATAATCGGTGACCAGGTTGTTCTGCAGCTGGAACTGTTTCTCGAAGCCGATACCGATCAGATGGCCGATGTTCATAATGAGCAGCACCATAACGGTTGAACGGATACCCGGCAAAGTAATATTGAATGCCTGCTTAATTCTTCCCGCACCATCCACTTTTGCCGCTTCGTACAGCTCTTTATCGATCCCTGTAATCGCTGCCAAATAGATGATTGCACCCCAGCCTGTTTCTTTCCATATATCGGATGCAGTCAAAATTCCCCAGAAATATTTGCCTTGGGCCATGAATTGGATCGGCTCATCAGTGATATGTAACCACATCAGCAAATCGTTCACGATTCCTCCGTCGATCGCGAGTGTCTTGTAGACAATCCCGCCTACAACGACCCAGGAGACAAAGTGAGGCAGATAAGATACCGTTTGAACCGTTCTCTTGAAAATACTCCCCCGCAGCTCATTGAGCATGATAGCAAACGTAATGGGAACCACGAAGCCAAAGATCAGCCCGAGGACGCTCATGGACAGGGTATTTCTTAATACGAGATAGAAACGTTCGTCATGGAACAACTCCTTGAAGTTATCCAGTCCGACCCACTTCTGTTCGCCGAATGTCTTAGCCGGCTTATAATTTTGGAATGCCATCAACCATCCCCATATGGGTACATAGCTGAAAATAAATACCCAGATCACGAATGGAAGAGACATCAGATATAAGTACTTTTGCTGCAGTACGCTTTTCCAAAATCCACTATTCCGTTTCGCAGGTGGGCGGGGGGTTACGCTTTCATTTGCTGTAACACCGTTTTCAGTGAGCGCTTTCACGATCATTATTCCCCCTTCGTTTTTATAGTCTTATCTTACCGCAGCACCCCGGGAGAGAATACCCAACAGATTTCACGTAAAATCCTGTCTAAATTAGAGATTCTCCCAGGCCGCGCTGCTTAAGACTTGAACTCGCTTTCAACGGGAATAGAAAACGCTATCTCGGTACCTTCACCTGATCGGCTTGTAATCCTCAGACCATGCTCCTCTCCGTAATATAGAGTCAGTCTCTGATGAACATTGCGCAGGCCGATCCGTCCCCGTTCCTCTTCCTCCACTTTGCTAATCACATCCACGATCTCGGACAGTCTTTCCTCCTTCATGCCGATGCCGTCATCTGTCACAAGCACCTGAACCTCCTGGTTCTCATCCAGCGTTATACTGACATTGACATGAACGGTACCTTGCTTATTCTCCAGCCCGTGGACTACGGAATTCTCTACAAGCGGCTGGATAATGAGCGGCGGGATCATGATTTCAGCTGCTCTAGGGTCAAATTTAATCTCATACTCCAGCCTGTCCTCATACCGGAATTTCTGGATCTCCAGATAAGAGCGGATCATCTCTACTTCTTCCTTGATCGGCGCCCGTTCGCGGCCTACTTCGAGGTTCTTGCGCATAAGCTTACCGAGCAGTCTGACGATGTTCGCAATCTCCTTCTCTCCCTTAAGATGCGCATTCATGCGGATCGATTCCAGTGCGTTGAACAGGAAATGCGGATGGATCTGGCTCGCCATCATCTTCAATTTGATCTCCCGCTGGGCGATCTCCAGTGCACTGTTCTTCTCATTGCTCTCAATAACCTGGGTGATCAGCCGGTTAATACTTGCCACCATGTAATTGAATTGCCGCGACAGCTGGCCGATCTCATCCGTCCCGTCAATCCGGGAGACGATATTCAGATTGCCAAGGGCTACCTGATTCAGCTGGCGGCTCAGGCGCAGCAGACGGTTGGTGGTCAGCAGGGAGATGGTGTATACAAACACAAGGGCAACCAGCAGCACACCAATAACGATCAGGAGGCCCAGCTTGCTGACATTATTGGCATCGCTCAGAATGCTTTTCGTTTCAAATATAGAGATGATCTTCAGCTTGCTGCTGCTCAGCTCAGGAGACATTTCATCAATAATGACGTAAGAATCCTTGTCCTTCACCCTGGTTTTGAGCACCCCCTTGGACTGCAATTGCACATCAACGCCAATGTCAAAATCATCCACTGTGCTGCCTACAAGCTGCGGATCATTGGCCGACACAATATAACCCTGCTCATCGATGATTAACGTATCGAACGGCTCCTGGTAGAGCATCTGATTCAGTTCATCCTGAGAAACCTGCACCATCAGTATTCCGGATTTGCCGGATTCCCGGTAATACACCTGACGGATCAGGCTGAGCTTGTTGATTGTCCCTTTGGGGCTGTTGAAATATTTCTCCTTGTCGGGAATATACATCCAGTAAATCTCTCCGGACTGCATGGCCTTCTTGTACCAGGCTCTCGACTCCAGCTCCGGAGTCAATGGTGCAATCGACATATCATCAACCAGGCTCGGATTATCAATGAAGAAACGGATATTAGAAATTTCCCGGTACCGCAGAACATACACACGGATATCCGTGTAATTCAAATAAGCCTTTGTAAGCGCCAATGGATCCGGGTAATGCGTAGTGACCAGCTGCTCAAGCTCCTCGTCAAAATAGAGCAGATTAGAAATATCCGTCGGAACACGCAGCTTACTGGACAATTGGCTTTTGATCTTCTCCACGTTGTTGGTGGCCTGATCAATCGCTCTGTTCAAGGCTCCCTCACGAAAATAGCTTGTAAGAATAATACCAACAATCAGCACGGGTATCATGACGACAATAATGTAGAAAAAAATCAGCTTATATTTCAGCTTCATATTATTAATCATTCGCACCAGCTTCTTAATAACACTTCCCCCTTCCGTTCAATGGAAAACAGGCTGCTCCCCTTATCCTCTGCAGATAGGGAACAGCCTGTATATCATAAGCCTCACGCTGAACGTTCGGCAAGTTCACAGTTCTAACCGCCCATGCTGCTCGCGGGCCTGCCCGGCAGCCGGGATATTAATTCTCTTTGCGGTAGGCCGACGGAGACACTCCGACATATTTGCGGAACTTGGCATTAAAATAATCGGAGTTCATATAACCGACCCGCTCTGCAACCTCATAGACCTTCATGCCTTGGGTCAGGAACTGCTTGGCTTTCTCAATTCTGACTTTATCCAGATATGTGTTGAAGTGTTCTCCCACCTGATTCTTGAACATTTTGCCCAAATACGCGCTATTATAGTTGAAAATTTCGGAAAGCGAGCCCAGCTTCAAATTCTCACTATAGCGGCGCTGGATCAGGTCCGTGATCCGCTTGATTTCATCTCCGCGCCCGCCGCTGCCGATCAGCCCGGAAATTTGCTCCATATAAGCTGATACCAGCTGCTCCACATCATGCAGGTTAGCACTGCTGTACATTTCACCCATAGGCGAGGCTTGACCGGCAATCAGTGCACGGATGTCCGGATTCGCTGCCTCCAGGCGGGCGATGGTACTGCTGACAATCCGCATCAGGTTATCCTTGATATAAGTTTCTTCGCGCCGGGCATGAACCAGCTGGCGGACAATTTGACCTATAAGCCCTCGGGCTACCTCACCGCTTCCGGCCTCAACAGCAAGCAGCAGCTGTACCTCTACATCCCGCTCCGGGTCCGGCTCCTCCTCGAATTCCCCGGTCCTCTTCACGGGTTCATTCCAGTTATCCGGCTTCCCGCTGAGCAGCGTATCCTTCTGCCCGAAAAAAGCATCGTCCAGCCGGGCACGTGCTGTGGCAAACGACAGGAACGCCTCTTCCGGGCTGCCGGCTGCACCGCCTGCTGCGGCCTGAAATTCCAGTCCTTCCTTCGCTGTAATATAATGCAGCTCCTGCCATAGCGACTCCCGGGCACTGTCATTTGCAAGCGGTTCCTTCAAAAGAATCCCCATATAAGGGGGAAGCGTGAAGAATAAGCCGCGCTCTTCCTCTTCCAGCCAATGCCGCTCCATCAGGCTCTTCACCTGTTCCTCACGGCTGTCTTCCCCTTTGTTAAGCCCTTTCAATTCCAGCAATATCACTTCGCAGCTGCATCCTTCAAGACCCAGCTGAGCGGCAGCCTCTGCGGAAGCCTCTCCGCCTTCCTTTGGCTGCAGCAGCTCGCGCAGCAGCACTTCGGTGGTCTTCGCCGGCTCCCCGGACTGCCATTCGATCATCCGTTCTTCCAGGCTTATCTTCTCACGCAGCTCCTGCAGATAGGTGATCAATTCCTCCTCATCGACCGGCTTAAGCAAATAACCGTCGATATGGTAGGCAATCGCCCGTTTGGCATATTCAAAGTCGGCATAGCCGCTAAGAATCAGCACATGGCAGTTAGGGCTCTCTTTGCGGAGCTCGGAGATCAGTTCCAGACCGTCCATCCCCGGCATGCGGATATCTGCAATCACAAGGCCGGGCGCGAGCGCATGGAACTTGTCCAGTGCTTCATATCCGTTCGCCGCTGTTGCCACTACGGTGTATCCCTCTTCTTCCCAGGGGATCAGCGTCCGCATCCCTTCTCTTAGCTTGGGCTCATCATCTACAATCAGTACCTTGATCAATATGGGTTCACCCCCTTATTTAAAAAGAAAACAGCTGCCACCCTGTGAGGAATGGCAGACATTAAGTGCTGGATATACGACTGTATTGATTGAACTAGAGATAATTCCAATGGAGACTGCGGCCGTAACTGCGTGGATTTTGAACTTCCGGCCGCTGTTGTCTGCAGATTTCTTAATCTAAACCGCTAATCGCGGTAGAAATCCGGTGACTGATGATGCTTCCGGAGCGAGCTTTCCTGCGGAAAGCTTTCAGGCGGACGCTGTCGCTCCTTCCAGTTCCAAAATTCCCCTCCGTTACTATAGCCCTTTTGGTATGGAATTAAGTTCAACTTATACAAGTTCATTAAAATATGGGATAGTTTATATTTTACACTAAATTATTTACGATACAAAGCCAGCTTCTCATTCAGTTCGCGGGTCTGGCCGTAAACATCCTGGTACAAGGCGAAGATACCGTCGTAGATTGCAGCCTGCTCTGCATTAGGAGTGTAGGTTTCAGCCGGACGGATGAAGGCTTCCGCGCACGCTCCCAGCGATTCAAACCAGCCGGCACCGTAAGCAGCCAGCATCGCCGCGCCCATAGCCGGACCTTGCTCGCTCTCCAGCTTGATGATCGAAGCGCCGAAGATATCGGCCTGCATCTGCAGCCAGGCCTCATTCTTGGCGCCGCCGCCGATCGCTACCACCTCGGTGATCTCTTTGCCGGATTCACGTACAATCTCAATCGATTCACGCAGCGAGAAGGTGATGCCTTCCAGCACAGCGCGTGTAAAGTGGGACAATGTATGGCCGGAATCCATGCCGATGAAGCTGCCGCGGATGTTCGCATCCGGATGCGGTGTACGTTCTCCGCTGATATACGGTGTGAACAAGAGGCCGCTGCTGCCGGCCGGGATATCATTAACGCCGTGAAGCAATTCGTCGAAGCTCTTCTCAGCCGCAAAGGTTTCCTTAAACCAGGTCAGACTGTGGCCCGCAGCCAGTGTAACGCCCATGATGTAGAAGGCATCCTTCTCACTATGGTTGAAGAAATGGACTTTGCCTTCAAGGTTAAGATCCTTGTTGCTCTCATAAGACAACACGACTCCGGAAGTACCGATGCTGCACATCGTCCGGCCTTCACCCAGAATTCCGGCACCGAGTGCGCCGCACGCATTGTCTGCACCACCGGCGAACACCTTGGTGGAAGGCAGCAATCCGGAAGCTTCGGCAATCTCCGGAAGCAGGGTTCCGGTCTGCTCGAAGGATTCCACAAGTCTAGGGCAGATAGAGAGCGGCAGACCGAAGGCTTCGGCAATCTCCGGGCTCCACTGCTTGGAGCCTACGTCGAGCAGCAGGGTTCCGGCTGCGTCTGAATAATCCATAGCATAGTCACCGGTCAGGCGGTAACGCACATAATCCTTCGGCAGCAGGAACAGCTCAGCCTGCGCCAATACCTCCGGCTCGTTCTCTTGAACCCATAGAATCTTCGGAAGCGTGAAGCCTTCCAGCGCGCGGTTTCTGGCAATTTCGATCAGCTTGCCGCCAAGCGTCTTCTCAATCTTGCGGCACTGGGCTGTTGTGCGTGTATCGTTCCACAGGATCGCCGGACGCAGAGCCTTACCTTCGCCGTCAACGAGCACCAGTCCGTGCATTTGACCGGAGAAGCTGATTCCGTCCACTTGCGAAGAATCTACACCGGATACCTCCATCAGCCGCTTCAGGCTGACGATTGTTCCTTTGACCCAATCCTCCGGATTCTGCTCACTCCAGTTCGGCTGGGGTCTGCTAAGCGGATAAGCCTCAGAGTGCTCGAACGCAACTTTTCCCTGGGGATCTACCAATACAGTCTTCACTGCGCTGGTTCCGAGATCGACACCGATTACATATTTCATAGTTATCCTCCTAAAAGTTTTGCGAGCTTCTGCTTCCTGAATTCACTTCAAGCAAAACTCGCTTCGTAAGCATCTGCTTAGTTATATGAAGCATTACTTCTATTGGAACATCTCCGCAATATAACTCGCCTCGTAAGCATAATCTTAAGTTTTGCGAGCTTCTGCTTCCTGAATTCACTTCAAGCAAAACTCGCTTCGTAAGCATCTAATTAATTATATGAAGCATTAACCCTATTACTGAAGCCTGTGCATCAGCCATCCTTCGCCGTGCACATCTATTCTCCACCAATAAAAAGGGGCTGCCGAAGAATGCTCTCTTCAGCAACCCCCGTTGCGTTTATCCTCTGATGAATCTGCGGCAGCTGCCGCAAATCCGGTGAAGTCTTACTCTACTGTCAGGATGTACTGGTTAAGTGTAGCTCTCAGCAGTTCCTGGCGTCCGGACTTGTTCGGACGCGGGTTTTCGTTGTTCAGTGCATAGTCCGCAAGCGAAGCAAGTGTCGCTTTGCCGGATACGATGTCCGCGCCGATACCTTCATTGAAGCTGCTGTAACGCTCAGCAATGAAGTTCTCGAATACGCCGTCTTCCAGCAGCTTAGCAGCTACCTTCAGACCCTTGGCATATACGTCCATACCGGAGATGTGTGCCAGGAACAGATCCTCAGGCTCGAAGGAAGGACGGCGTACTTTGGAGTCAAAGTTGATTCCGCCTTTGCCCAGACCATCGTTCTTCAGTACTTCATACAGAGTCAGGGTAGAATCGTAGATGCTTGCAGGGAATTCATCGGTATCCCAGCCGAGCAATGGATCGCCCTGGTTCGCATCAAGCGATCCCAGCATGCCGTTGATACGGGCTACGTGCAGCTCATGCTCGAACGTATGGCCGGCCAATGTAGCGTGGTTAGCTTCAAGGTTCAGCTTGAAGTGCTTATCCAGGTTGTACTTCTGCAGGAATGCGATACAGGTTGCTGCATCGAAGTCATATTGGTGTTTGGTAGGCTCTTTCGGTTTAGGCTCGATCAGGAACTGGCCGTCGAAGCCGATTTCCTTAGCATAATCAACAGCCATGCTGAACAGGCGGGCAATGTTGTCCTGCTCAAGACTCATATTAGTGTTCAGCAGCGTTTCGTAACCTTCACGGCCGCCCCAGAATACATAGTTGTCAGCGCCCAGACGTTTACCAACTTCCAGACCTTTCTTCACTTGTGCAGCAGCGTGTGCGAACACATCAGCGTTGCAGGTAGAGCCTGCACCGTGCATGTAGCGCGGGTTGGTGAACATGTTAGCTGTGTTCCACAGCAATTTTTTGCCGGAAGCCTTCATGCCTTGTTCAAGGATATCTACGATTGTATCGATGTTGCTGTAGAATTCACGCAGGGACGCGCCTTCAGGAGCGATGTCCACATCATGGAAGCAGTAGTACTGCAGATCCATCTTCTCCATGAATTCGAATGCTGCTTCTGCACGGGCTTTCGCCTTGTCCAGTGTGCTGAGCTTATCCCAAGCGCGGACTGCAGTTTCAGCGCCGAACGGATCGGAACCGCCAGCTGTTAATGTATGCCAATATGCCATTGCAAATTTCAGGTGCTCTTCCATAGTTTTGCCGGCAACGATTTCTGTAGGGTTGTAGAATTTGAATGCGTAAGGGTTAGTGGAACGGCTTCCCTCGTAAGAGATCTTGCTCACTGTTTCAAAATAAGCCATTTGTAAAATCCTCCTCGATATTTTGCTTCGCCCGCAAGCGTTTACAGCAACATCTTATCACATCTTCAGGACTTTGTATATTGGTTAAACAAAGTTTTTGAGAACTTTTATTTTGCCTGTTTTTTATTCTGTGCCGGGCAGAGCAGCCTCTCTCTTCTCGCTTGATTTTCACCTGATGATGCTGAACATAAAGTACCCTCCGGCAGTGCAGCCTATGCGTATAACTGTAATTTCCCCGCCTCACCCGGACGTTAATCTAGTTGCTTTTTGCCGCTCTTCATTCTAGACTAAATGGCATACCTTCTCCGCGTAAGCGCTGCTTCAAGGCTTAATGCATTACGTATGCGGGAAAACCGAAACCTATAAGCTCCGCCCTGATTGAGTGCCTTTCCTCATTGTTATGTGCCGTACTCAGCAGGCCGGATAGTCTTATATTTCAAAAAAGGAAGTGTGCTTCTTGAAAGTTACCGGTGATCAGGCGCTGGTCAAAAAAATCAACAAATCGATTATTTTACATACGATCCGTATGCAGTCCCCCGTCTCCCGGGCCAAGGTGTCCGAGATGACAGGTCTTAACAAGGCTACGGTCTCCAATCTAGTCGCCGAGCTCTGCGGGCAGGAGCTGGTTACCGAAGCCGGTCCCGGAGAATCCAGCGGGGGACGCAAGCCGCTTATGCTGCATTTCAACGAAATGGCCGGAAGCGTTATCGGGATCGAGCTGCGTGTTAAACAGCTTAAGGCCGTGCTCTGCAATCTGGGAGGCGGTATTCTTCATGAACGGGATTGTGCGCTGGAGGCCCACGACTTCCCTTATGTACTGGGGCAGATGCAGCAGATGATCTCGGAGCTGATTGCCGAGGCGCCTCCTTCGCCCTATGGCATTGTCGGCATCGGAGTCGGCGTGCCGGGAATGGTGGATGAACACGGAGTCGTCCTGTTTGCGCCCAACCTTGGCTGGGAAATGGTCGATCTGCGGTCGATTCTGGAAAGCGCCTTCGCGGTTCCGGTCACCATTGACAATGAAGCCAATGCCGGGGCACAAGGGGAGCTGAACTTCGGGGCGGCGCGTGATGTGCGCCATCTGCTGTATATCAGCGCTGGTTCGGGGATCGGGTCCGGAATCATCATCGGCGGAGAATTGTATAAGGGCGCACGCGGATACGCCGGGGAGACCGGGCATATGACGATTGAGGCGGAAGGCAAGCCCTGCAGCTGCGGCAGCCGGGGCTGCTGGGAGCTCTATGCTTCGGAGAAAACATACGATAATCCCGGCCTTTCCCTGCCTGCCCGCACCACGACCGAACTGGTGGCGTATGCGCTGGAGGGGCAGCCGGATACCCTGCGGCACTTTAGCTCCATCGGGGAATATCTGGGCATCGGGGTCACTAATCTGATCAACAGCTTCAATCCGGAGCTGATTGTCATTGGGGGTGCTCTGTCTGAAGCCGAACCGTGGCTGGGCGAGCCGCTGCGCCGGGTAGTAGCCGAGCGTACGCTTCCTTACCACAAGCAGCAGCTTGAGATCACTTTCTCCAGGCTGGGCAGCCGCGGAACGTTGATTGGCGCAGGCTTTTCTGCGGTCATGCACTTTCTCGGCAACATCCGGGTAACCTTATAGACAAGTTGACAAGTAGAAACGGGTGCCTTCCTTTTTTAGGAGGGCACCCGTTTTAGAGAGAAATAGAAGGATAATTTTAGCGTAGAATATACAAGCTCTTATATTTTCGTAAAATTGCCGCATTTGCAGCAGCATTTCCTGCACTAAAAGGAATAGCAATCCTATATAATAAGGATATACGTGTGACATTTATCACCATACCCCTTTTTCTGAATGGAGAGAGCGTCCATGACCTATGTTGATACGTCAGATATTTCGGCGAAGATGTTCATCACCGTGCTGCTGCTGCTGCTTATTATCGCCCCACTCATCAGCCTTGGCGTCCTGCGCCTGTTCCAATCGAGGAAGAAATCCGGATTCATGCTTATTAGCAGCGGCATTGCCGTATATGCTGTTTTTCAAATTGTCATGTCGTTTACCCATACTTAGCCTAGCGGCCTCCAAACGGGGTTCACGCTTGCAAGACAGCGGTATCTTGTATCCCCTTCATGTATCTGTTCTAGCGGGAAATACAAAAAGCAGCCTGGATTCAATGACTGCTTTTTGATATATCCGTTGTTCCCCTGGTGCGCAGTACACACTCAAACCGCTCAACCCCCGGATATTTTTCTCCCAGACTGTGAATCTCAAACCCTGCCTTGCTATAAAAGCCTACCGCATCCTGATCCGTTTCTGCCTTCAGCAGCTCTACCTGCTCCCAACCGGAAATTTCTGCGATCATGTTGCTGCCAATCGTGCGTCCGCGCCAATTCTTCTGGACAGCCAGATGTCTGATCTCCACCTCATGTGCAGCAGCGCAGCTGATTCCTGTGATTCCGGCCAGTTCCCCGTTAATGAAGCAGCCAAACAGCTCACAGCCCTCCGCAGCAAGATATCTCTTCAACTCTTCGTTAACTCTCTGATCATCCGCCCACATACATTCTGCGAGCAGGCTCTTCACGGCATCGCTGTCCCAGTAATTCTTTAAGCTGATTAACAAGTTACCCTTCTCCTCTCATTCAGGACAACGAAAAACCGCCTCCGGAGGGAAGCGGCTACTGTATTCTCCTTAAGTCCGGCCAGCTATTCCTTAAATCGTAGCCAAAGCCTTGTCGAACTTGGTTTTGTTCATGCCGACGATTTTGAACTCACCGATAACCGTAATAGGAACAGCTCTCATTCCCATATCCCATACCTGCTGTGCATAATCATCGTTCTGCTCGATGTTGCGCTCTTCGTAGGCTACACCTTTATCGTTCAGGAAGCTCTTCACCTGACGGCAATGCGGACAATTGGTTGAAGTGTACACAATTACATTCTCCATAGTATGATCTCCTCCTAATGTGTAAGTATAAGAATCTGTGATCTATTGTAGCACCGGAGTGTCTTCTATTCCAAATGGAATCTTACAGAATAACCGCGCTGTGCTCCAGGCTCTCGATATATTTCTCGGCATCCATCGCCGCCATACAGCCGCTGCCTGCTGCAGTAATCGCTTGTCTGTAACGGGTATCCTGCACGTCACCGCAAGCAAACACGCCGGGAATATTCGTCTCGGAGGTTCCGGGATTCGACACAATGTAGCCGTTAGCATCCGTAGTGATTTGTCCGCCCAGGAAAGAAGTATTAGGATGATGGCCTACAGCTACGAATACACCGCTGGCTTCAATGAACTCTTCTTCACCGGTCTCATTGTTAATCACCTTCAGGCCAGTCACACCTTTGTCTCCGGCAATAACTTCAACTGGCGTACGGTTGAGTCCCCAGGTAACTTTGGCATTATCGCGTACACGGTCCTGCATAATCTTGGAGGCACGCAGCTCTTCGCGGCGGTGCACCAGGGTTACTTTTGACGCGAATCTTGTCAGGAAGCCCGCTTCCTCCAGCGCCGAATCGCCGCCGCCGACAACCACGATTTCTTTGCCGCGGAAGAAGAATCCGTCACAGGTTGCGCAAGTGCTGACACCGCGTCCGATATTATCCTGCTCCCCGGGAATCCCGAGATATTTCGCTGTAGCGCCGGTGGAAATAATCAATGTATCTGTAACCAGTGTACCCATGCCTTCTACATTCAGCTTGAACGGACGTTCGCCCAGCTCTACACTGTTCACCCAGCCGGTAACGAACTGTGCTCCGAAACGTTCAGCCTGCTTGCGCATATTATCCATCAGATCCGGACCCAAAATGCCTTCCGGGAATCCTGGGAAATTCTCGATCTCTGTTGTAGTTGTAAGCTGTCCGCCTGGCTGCGGACCTTCAATAACGAGCGGGCTCAGGTTCGCCCGGGCCAAGTATATGGCAGCCGTCAATCCGGCCGGTCCAGTACCTACAATAATTGATTTGTACATGATTATATCCTCCTTGAGATGGACGGCAAAGACGCCATTTCTTAATTAAAATTATTATAATGTAGTATTTATTATGATCATCTCAAGGGAATATGTCAATATGCCAGACACGGTGAAAACGTTCCTATTTTGTGAACAATTCAATTTTAAGCAATTAAATATTTGGCAGGGCCGGTTAAACGAACTTTCGGGCTTTTTTTAGCGCAAAAGACGCAGTCCGTTAAGGATTACAAGAATGGTGCTGCCCTCATGGCCCACCACGCCAAACGGCAGCGCGATCCCCTGTACAAAGTTGCTGATCATTAGTGTGGCGATTACGGTCACGGCAAAAATCATATTCTGCTTCACAATCCGCTGCGTGCGGCGGGCCAGGGCAATCGTAGAAGCGATCTCCTCAATATTATCGTTCATCAGCACCACGTCGGCAATCTCCAGCGCAGCTCCGCTGCCTTTCATGCCCATCCCCATACCAATCGTTGCTGTAGCCAGCGCAGGCGCATCATTAACACCGTCACCCACCATAATCACATGGCCGTATTGTTCACGAAGCGTTTTGATATGCGATACCTTATCTTCCGGCAAAAGACCGGCAAATACCAGGTCCACTCCGGTCTTCCCGGCAATCACCTGTGCGGTGGCCTCACGGTCCCCGGTAAGCATCGCTACCTTAATGCCCAGCTCCTGCAGCTTGCGCACCGCCGTCTCCGCCTGGGGACGCACGGTATCCTGCAGCGCAATCATTCCGGCGATGGTGTCTCCGGCGAGAATCAGCGATACTGTCTTCCCTTCCTGCTCCAGTCGGCTGCGCAGCGTTCTCCAGTATTCCGAATCCCCCTGCGGTTCAGCGCCGTCCACTTCATCCAGCAGATTGGACTTGCCGATCCGCCACAGCTGGCCGTTAATGGTTCCCTCAATGCCCCAGCCGGTAACCGATTTGCTCTCTTCGATGTCATGCAGCTCTACCTGCTCAGCTTCAGCAAGCGCCACAATCGCTTCCGCGAGCGGGTGTCCGGACAGCTTCTCAATCGAAGCACTGACGGCCAGCAGCTCTTCACGTACATATCCTTCTCCGGCGATGAAATCCGTTACCTGCGGAACCCCTTCCGTCAATGTACCCGTTTTGTCAAAAGCAACTACAGAGGTGCGTGCCATATTTTCCAGGTGGACACCGCCTTTGAAGAGAATCCCTTTGCGCGCACTCTTCGAGATGGCCGACAGCATGGCAGGCATAATGGAGGATACGAGTGCACACGGAGAAGCCACTACCAGGAAGACCATTGCTTTATAGAAGGTATTGCTCCAGCTCCAGTCCAGCAGAAACGGCGGCAAAGTAATCAACAGGGCCGTTGCAGCTACTACAACGCGGGCATAGACGGATTCAAGCCGTTTGATAAAACGCTGTGAATCCGGCACTTCATTCTCTGCTTCTTCAACCATTCGGATGATCTTGGCGAACAAGGTATTCTCTGCCGATTTGGTAACTTCAATATATAGCGGGCCTTCACCATTCACTGTACCGGCGAACACTTCACTTCCGGCTGCTTTGTCCACGGGAAGCGATTCTCCGGTAATGGACGCCTGATTAACGGAGGATTCCCCGCGGCATACCTTGCCGTCAGCAGGGATGAGTTCACCGGGACGGACCAGCAGCAGATCTCCGATGGCCAGCAGATCAATCGCCACCTCATTCATTGCCCCCTGCTCAATGCGCACAGCCGTGGCAGGTTTGAGCGCCAGCAGCGAGGAGATATCCTTCTTGCTGCGCTCCATCGTGTAGCTCTCCAGCGCTCCGCTCAGCGCGAAGATGAAGATCAGCATCGCGCCTTCATTCCAGTAACCGATCGAAGCTGCGCCGAGAGCCGCGGCAATCATCAGCAGATTGACATCCAGATCGCGCTCTTTGACCAGCGTCTCCACGCCTTCCTTCGCCTTGATCCAGCCTCCTATCGAATAGGAGATCACATAGAGAATTACGGATATCGTCTCAGACCAGCCGCTGGCGGCCCAGGCGATCAGCATCATCAGCCCGCTTCCGAGCGCTGCCTGCATTTCGGCATTTGAGATCATAGCCAGCGGATCGAAGCGTCGCGGCTCCGGCGTCCGCGGCTGCTTAGCGCCTCCTTGACGCGCGACGGATTTGGGCATTTGTTTCGAGGTTGCTTGCATTATAAATCACCTTCCTGATTGTAGTTGTATAAGAGGCATACTTGAGAATGAGAGCCGAATGAGAACCATTATGACCCGACTGAGAATGAGAGCCATTATTAAGACCCTTAAAATGACACATGCTGCCCCGGCTTAGCCGGGACAGCATGTTAAATGAGAATGATAATCATTGTTGCGATAATGCAACTATATTTCCTCAACGCAACTTATAGCTATACTATATCACGCCCGGCGGAAAAGTAAACCCGGAAACAAGCCTGTTTTTTCGGAGGGTTGACCTCCACCTTGAGCAAAGCCCGCGCGCCGGTTGGGGGAAGTTTTGAGGGAAGTTTTGAGGAAATTATGGAGGCTGCTGAGAATGGCACTGGTATTGCGAGCGAAAGGTGTGTGGAGTTTGCATAAGCCGGCTGCTGAGTGCTGTTATGAGAGTCCGCCCATATGATGCTATATAGAGTGAACTTAAGTATCTAACTTGCTGCATGGGCGGAACCCTTGGGTAGCAAGGGGTTCGTCCATCGGCAGGCCATATCATCATTCTTAAGTTCAGCTTATATAAGTGGAAAAACGTATCTTAATTCGGAAGAATTGAGTGATTTCAAGCAAGCAATTGGAAAAAAGGCATTTAATTCGGTTCATTTACCTTCATGTAGCTCATACGCAGCGATTTAAGTGCTGTTTATCCAACTGCTGTTTCAGCAGACGCTCTTCGTTCATCAGCAATTGGAGAAAATCCAACTGCTATTTCCGGCCGCCGCAGCATCCCGTGACGGAGAATTTGAGGATAATTGCTATTTCGAGGGATAAAAAAATGCCCGCCATAATTCTGCTGGTGCAGCTGGCGGGACACTTTTGAGTATGCATTAAGCTCTGCCTACAACTATAGTAGAACCTCCACTTTCACCGAGCTACGATCCGGATAGACAGGCACTACCGTACCTGCCAGCAGTTCACCGTCAACACGGATTTCCTTGACGCCTGTGCAGACACCGCTCTCGTTCTTCACGGTAATCTCATACAAGCAGCCGCGGAATCTCCGGGAAACGGAAAAGCCCTCCCAGGAAGAAGGGATGCACGGGTTAACCGAAAGTCCGCCGAGTACGGGCTTAATGCCCATAATATACTGCGTAGCGGCTACATACATCCACGCAGCAGTTCCGGTCAGCCAGGATACATTCGCCAGCCCGAATCTGTCAGATTCCGGTCCGAACAGGTTGGAGGCATAGACGTACGGTTCCGCTTTATAGCGCCATAATCCGGCTTGCTCCATCGCAATATTAGGAATCAGCTGGCGGTAATATTTGTAGGCCTGATCTCCTCTGCCCAGCATGCATTCCGCAATAATCGCCCAGGTATTGGCGTGGCAGAAGACGGCCCCGTTCTCGCCTGTCCCCTTGTTGTAATTGGTCAATGGATCTGCAGGATCGGGGAAATTGGTAATGGACGGGTGCAGCTTCTTAATGCCAAGCTCCGTATCCAGAATGTCGCGGACACTGTCCATGGCCTGGAGCGCTTTATCAGGCTCACCCATGCCGGACAGGGTTGCCCATGTCTGGGCGTTAAGCCAGATCTGGGCTTCATCATGCTCTGCGGTGCCCAGATAACGCCCGTCATCCATGACTGCCCGCCGGAACCATTGGCCGTCCCAACCGAGCGTGTTCACCAGCCGCTTCTGCTCCTCGTACAGCCTGTCATAATCCGCCGCATGCTCCGGATGACCGGCTGCCGCCGCCAGGTCCTTCATGCGCAGCAGCACGGTTCCGAACTGCATCGCCGTCCAGATGCTCTCCCCCCTGCCCTCACGGCATACGCGGAACAGCTGGTCATTCCAGTCCGAGCGGAGCATCAGCGGGAAGCCGTTCGGCCCCAGCCGGGAGACGGTGAAGTCTACCGCACGCTTCAAATGATCATACAGCGGTGCTTCCCCGCCATCATAGAAAGGCAGACTTTCCTGCAGGAATCCGGCATCGCCGGTCTCTGCGAGAATATCCCATACGGCCAGCGCCGTCCACAGGTGGTCATCCGAGTGAATACTGGTCACCGGGTCCCAGCCCTCATTCGGGAAAAAGTAATGATTCACATGCCCGTCCTGATACTGCTGCCCAAGCAGCAGACGGACCTTGTCTTTGGCTGCCTCCGGATCTAATGGAGCTACGGCCAATATATCCTGGGCGGTATCCCGGTAGCCTACTCCCCGGAATGTTCCCGTAGCATAGAACGAAATATTGCGCGAGAAAAGAAAGTTCCGCTGCGACTGATACGGATTCCAGATATTGATCATGCGCTGCGCATCTTTATCCGGCAATTCGCAGTTCCAGGCGCCCAGATAGCTGTCCCAGTTCTCCTTAAGCGCCGCAAAGGAACGGGTGACGAAATTCTTCTCCCGGGAATGGCCGATGGCCTGTTCGATCTCAGCCTCATTCATCGCCGTCCCCAGGAAGAAGTTCACGGTGCGGATCTCGCCGGGCTGCAGCCTCACTTGAACCTGAAGCGCTCCGCAAGGATCTCCGCCAAGTATTGTCGAGCCTGTACAGCCGCCCTGCTCAACCGCAGCCGGATTCGATTCACTTCGGTAGCTGCCGATGAATTCCTCCCGGTCCCCGTCATAACCGGCCAGCGGCGCATCCGACATCATATAGACCAGCGGCGTCTCATCCGGCTTGGGCTGATTCTCAACTCCGTACTTGTAGATAAGGGCTTCCTTGTCATGATACTGCACCGACACCTGATGCTTGTTGTAGCATTGCCATTGCAGCTCACGCATGAATTCCATCATGCCAAACTCGGCATAGGCATACACGTTCAGATCCTTGACCTCTGTACTATGGTTAGTCAGCGTCAAATTCCAGATCAGCGAGTTCTCGTAAGGTCCGACAAAATAAACGGTTTTTGCCGAAACTTCATCCTGCGCGGCTTCAAAGCGGGTATACCCCATGCCGTGGCTGCTCTTCCACTCCTGCGGCTTCTGAAAAGCAGGCTCATAGGTAGGGCACCAGTAGCTGCCCGTTCCGGCATCCTGCAGGTAAATATAAGGGCCGGAGCGGTCGGTCGGCAGATGAAAGAAACGATAGCGTGTAATCCGCCAGATCTGCGGGGATTTATAAAAGGCTAATCCGCCGCCCGCATGGGACAGCATGGTATGGAAGGTGCCGTTGGATAAATAGTTCAGCCATGGGGTCGGCATATCATGGCGCTTGAACTCTACCTCCTTCGCGTCATCGCGGAAGGTGAAATACTGGTCCAGCTCCTGCTCGCGGGCAAACGCGCTGCCCCCGGCTGCAGGTTTTGCAGCATTGTTACTCTGTGTGCGGCCGGAATGGCCTGCCAGATGGATTGTTCCCGGTTGGTTCGTCATTAGTCTGGCTCCTCTCCATTTAGGATTACTCATTGCTTATTCTTATTGCTTATTTAGGCTCAACCTCATCCATTGTCATGCGGAACTCCAAATCATTCATATATGTGCTATCCGGGTTCAGGAAAACCATGCCGAAGGAGATATCCTCCCGGCTTCCCCGGACGATGGCAACCAGCCGGTTGATTCCTTTTCTCAAAATGATCTCCCGCTCCGGCTGAGTCACATGCTGACCGTTCATATAGATCTCGTAAGCACATTCTGAGTTCACCCGCAGCCTGCCGGTTCGGATATTCGCAGGTTCCCCGGTGCCGGAGACGGGCGCAGGCAGATGCACGAAGCAGCTCAGAAACAGCGGACGGCCTTCCGGTGCCGGGATCAGCAGCGTTCCGTCTTCGCGCCGTTCTTTTTTCTTCATCCAGCCGTACAGGCCTTCGCCCAGATTGTTCAGGGAGAATTCCGGGTCGGTATAGTAATCCTTCATGGCCTGATAATCGGTATACGGCGGACAGAACAGCGTCATCGCGGCTTCCACCGCCCACTGCGCATCTCCTTTATCCAGCTGCAGCAGCTCATCCGTGAAGGCGGCGCCCAGATTGCCCAGCAGGCGGGTGTACAGCCTCAGGCTTTTGTCACTGCCCGGGTCGGTGAGCAGCTGCGAGCAGATAATCTCACCCTCGCCGACTGCCTGGCGGATCACAAAGGCTCCGGGAGCACAGGCCTTGCTGCGGTTCAGCTCGACCAGCGCCAGCCTGCTGTATTCCGCCGTATGCAACCCGGCGAAGTAATCCTTCCAGGCTGTGCCTTCCACGCTGGTGCACAGCACCTCCGCGCCTTGCACCTCCAGCCTGTGACCGGCGAGCTCCCGGTTGACCACGTCCCGGGGCGAGAGATGCACCTTGTCGAACCCGAACAGGTCGACAGGGCTGATCCCGCAGACGGCGGCGTGCGTATAGTCCGCCGCCAGATGATAGGTCCCGTGCGGCGCGATGCGCACGGGGCGGTCCAGCAGGCGGGCAAGCGCCTGCTGCCCGCCTGGCTCTGCAGGCAGCACCAGCACTGTGCTGCCTGCTTGCGCTGCCTGCCGGACGGCTTCCGCCGCGCCCGGGCCGTGCAGCAGTCCGGCCTCCACGACCAGGAGGCCGGGGTTCAGGCTGGACAAGCCTGCGGCGCTGTCCAGCCTCTGGCCCTTCAGGCGGAGCTTGCCCAGCAAGGCTTCCGCCGCCCCGCCGCTGCGGACCCACACCGCAGCGGGCACCGGTACAGCGGCCGCGTGGACCGCGCGGCCCGCATACTGGAGCAGGCTCCGCAGCAGCAGGCAGGCCTGGGGAATCCGGTGGAGATGATCCATGATCTCCAGCTGATTCGCCAGGAACATGCCCGCTCCGCTCCGGTACTCCAGCAGCGGCGACCACAGATCGCCGCCGTCTCCAAAGTCACCCGCGCTGCATTCCAGCAGCAGGGTGAAATCGCCGGTCACCGGCTTCTCGAACGCCGCCCGGATAATCGGCAGCGGCCCGTCCTCGCGCAGCCCCTCATGCCAGTACATGAGGTCCTCAGCACTCAGACCCTGGAGCACCGGATGCCCATAGTCGCCTGCATGGGCACGGATGAATTCCCTGCGTACCAGCGGGAGCCTGCCGGGGGAGAGGTGAAGCTGTTCCAGCAGCAGTAATCTGCCGCCCCGCTGCACATAGCTTCTCAGCTTCCGGTCCAGCGCCCCGTCCTTGTCCTGCATACGGCTGCCGACAATCAGCAGCGTCCCGCCCGCAAGCCGCTCTACCGCCTCCGCTTCTGCCCGGACCAGACCGGGCACCAGGGTGCGGATCGCCTCATAGTCCCGGTCAGAGCCTATATAAGAAGCGGGAAGCGCTACTTCTACCGGCTCTGTCTTGCAGCTTCCGGACAGCAGCCGGTAGCTTAACTGAAGCTCATGCTTCAGCTCCGTGCCATGGAACAGCCGGGCAGACAGCACCGCTTCCGCTTCTGCTACTCCTGCTGATGCTGCTGGTGCTCCCACCCCTACTCTTACTTCTGCACCATCTCCTGCTCTTGCTCCTACGCCTTCATCCCCTCCCACTCCAGCTCCTTCGCCATTGACCGGTTGCGGCATCCATTCCAGCCGGATGCTCTTGCGGGCGGCAGGCTCGTGGCGGAAACGGAACGTCTCGCTATGAACCACATGTCCGCCTTGCCGGACTGTGCATTCAACAGTCACTTCCTGTTCTGCCAGCGTATCGTTGTAGACATCGAAGCTGCGGCGGACCGGCTCATCATCGAAGAAGCAGCGGTTATATTCGGCGGCAATCAATGTTACCGGCTTGAAGGCTTCAGCCATAATGGCAAAAGCGGGATTGGCCTTGAATGCCGGATATTCCTCCGGCAGCAGCCCGTTGTTCAGGGAAAGGGAGTAAGCCGGAATTACCGCAGGCTTAGGGCCTGGTGTGGTCAGGTCGGCAGGCGGCAGCTGAATATTCCGTTCCGGCATCGCCCGCATGAAATAATGGGCGAAGTTGAAGGTAGAGATACCGGAGACACCTTGGCGGCGTGCATACTCCACGAACAGCCTTTCCTTCTGGGCCAAGCCGGCAGCACTTGCATCTGAGTCACGGTATGCATCCAGTCCGACATACATGCTGCTGTTCTGCGGGCAGATGTACCACCATCCGCCATGCTCGCCGAAGGTGAGCGGAACGCTGCGGTCCCACTGCGCGATCGTGCCGTCAATGTTGTAATGGCGGCTCTCCACCTCTGTCCCTGGCTTGGTGACCAACCGGTTATCCCCTTCCACCATAATCGGGCGGGTAGAATCAAGGGCTCTCATCAGCTCCATCAGACCCGGGATATGCTGTTTGTAGGTATCCCGGCCGTCCACCCAGCGCATCTCGTTCTGCACGCTCCACAGAATGACGGATGGGTGATTCTTATCCCGCTGTACCAGCCGCTGCACATGCGCCCGGCAATTGGAGATGAAGTCAGGGTGAGCAGCATCCATGGTTTTGCTCGACCCGTAGATTGCTGTCTCATCGACAATCAGCATCCCTTCCTCATCGGCAATCCGCAGATAATCAGCCGGATACGGCTCGGCATGCAGCCGGATGCTGTTGATGCCCGCCTGTCTGCACAGACGGTACCAATTGCGGATATAGTCTTCTGTCTGCTGCGCCGCCCCCTGGAAATGCCAGGAATCGCCCCGCAGGTTAACGGGAATCCCGTTCAGCATGAACTGCGGGCCTTCGCACCAGAACTCCCGGAAGCCGAATACATCGGTCTGACGGTCAAGGACCTCTCCGTCTGCCTGAAGCTCCAGCTCCAGCTCATATAGAACCGGGTGATCCGGACTCCACAGCACGGCATCCTGCCAGGGCAGCGCAAAAGATGCTCCGCCCCACTCCCGGCTGCCGGTGTTCCAGCATAATTGCCGTCCTTCTCCTGCCTGCGCAGGAAGAACATCTACTCCTGCTTCCGCTTCAAGCACCGGCAGCGGCTCTGCACCCTTCACAGGCAGGGTACCGGCCTTCCGTTCCCTGACTTTCAGGAACACCTGCAGCGATTCCACCGCAGGTCCGCCGGATTCCGTCCCAATAAGGGCCTCTACTTCCAGCATGCCCTGCCGGACAGAGGTGCGGATCGTGAGATCCTCCAGCGATACAGGCGGGTAGCCTTCGAGGAAGACATCCTGCCATATTCCCCTTGCGATCCTGCCGAACCACGAACCGGCAAGTCCGGTGATTCTTTCCTCCCCGGAGGGGAGCACCGCCATGTCGAAGCTTCCGCATACCACATGCAGCTGCTGCTCCCGGCCGGGCTGCACCAGCCGGGTGATATCCAGCCGCAAAGGCAGATACCCGTCCTCCCAGACGGCAATCCGCTCGCGGTCCAGATATACCGCTGCCTTCTGCATGATTCCATCGAAGCGCAGCACAATCCGCTGCCCCAGCATAGTCTCCGGCACCTGAAAAGAACGGTGCAGCACCCCAGCCTCGGCCGCATCCCATTCTCCCGGGTAGCCGTACACATCAAACGGCACGAAGTTATGGTCCGGTACTTCTCCAAATTTGCTGCCCGAAGGCGTCTTATAGCTGTGGCGCCAGCTCGAAGGCACCTGTATCTTGCGTGCCTCATATTGCAGCCTCTCAGGAAGACTGCGGCAGCGCGGCTGATCGTAGAGCGGCATGAAATCCCATTCGCCGTTCAGGCATATGGATGTGCGCAGCATATTCATTCTCCTTTTCCCCTTTGCGGGAGGTTGACCGTTAGGACAGGCGTAAGCTTTTTCCAGATTTCCTGATCCGGCTCTACATTCTTCCACTTGATAAAATGCGGCTCCATAACCTCTCCCCACTGCTCCGGACGCAGATTGGTTGTGAGTTTCCCCCTATAGGGAGCGGGCTCCACGGTTGCGGGCAGCTCGGAATAAAAGAACAGCAGGTTCTCATGAAGACCGATGATCCCGTATTTGTCACCGTCTCCCGGGCGCTCCTCCTGATATTGATAATGGTAATAGACATAGCTTGAGACCTGCTCCGGCTTGAGTACTGCCAGCCTGCCGTAGGGAGCCCCCGGAACCTGGTTGCGCTTCCAATGCTGCCCGGACACCGGCTGCTGATAATGAAAAATGTCCATCATCGGCACCCACAGCCGCGGATACTCCCCGCCCGGCCAGACCTTGAGGATCTCCAATGCGCCCGGAAACAGCTCCTCCGGCTCAACCCCCGTGCCGCTGCATTCGTAATATAGAAACAGCCCCTGGCCGTCTTGAAAGATGCTTAGCCAAGAAATGCCCAGCCAGTCCATACGTTCATTAAGCAATTCCACCTGTGAGCCCAAAAAAGCAGCCGGGTCGCAGCCCTCTCTGCATTCGGCTCTATATAAACATCTCTGCATAAATTCCCTCCAACCGTGTGTCATCTTCCTCTTAAGATTAACGCAAACGGCGGAACGGTTCCTTGACGATCATGCCCTTCTTTAGCATAATAACGACATGACAAATAAACTCTATGCACGGGATTTAGGACTCGAGCCTGGCTTTACTTTCCGCATTCAGAAATGCCCGCTGACTCAGGATTATTATGTTCACTGCCATGATTTCTCGGAGCTGGTGGTCATTCTGGAGGGAAGCGCGATTCATATCATTGAAGGAAGGGAGTACCCCGTATCGGCGGGGCAGGTGTTTTTTATCCACAGCGATATTTCGCATGGGTACAAAAATGTGCAGAATATTGAGTACATTAATGTGATGTTCCATCCCGATCAGCTGCTGCAGCTGCCTGAGCTGAAGCTCCTGCCGGGGTTTCAGGCGCTGTTCTATCTGGAGCCGTTCTTCCGCAAAGAGATGTATTTCAAAGGCATGCTCTCCTTGCAGCCCGCGCAGCTGGAAGAGGCTACTGTTCTGCTGGACCGGATTCTGGAGGAGTATGACCGGCAGTCTGACGGCTACCGGCTGATGATCCGTACGTATTTCACCGCGCTTGTCGGCACACTATCACGATATTACCGGCAGAATGGCGGCGGAACGGAGAACAGGGCGCTGCAGATCGGTGAGGCGGTTACCTATATTGAGGAGCATTTCCTGCAGCCTATTTCACTTCAGTCTCTGGCAGATCTGGCTTATATGTCGAAGCGCCAGTTCCTCCGCGTATTCACCCGGAATTATCATACGACGCCCATGGATTATGTCATCCGCAAACGGCTGGAGTACTCCTGCACGCTGCTGCGCAATGCCGGATTAACCATCTCACAGGTGGCCATGGACAGCGGGTTCCGGGATCATAATTATTATTCCAGACAATTCAAAAAAGTGTTCCTGTGCACGCCCTCCGAGTACCGGATGCATAAGGCCGGAATGTAGCGGCAGACAAGCGGAAAACTGCAGTTTTCTCAATATCGGCAACCGGGATAATGTTGCGGGTTTGGCTGATTGTACTTTGTGCAATAGAACTCCTTTGGAATTGCGGAAAAATGATATTCTATTGCATTTCGTTACAAAGTACAATAGAATCTTACCTCCCCTTCCATGAGCACAGATATATAGAAAGAAAGGCGGCAAGGGGAAACTCCCCTGCCGCCTTTTCAAGCTATATGCCCGCCCATGGGCCTGTGGAAAATGCATCTGATCCGCCCTTAATCCCCGGCAATATCTGCCCGGCCCAGGCTAGCCCTGCCGCTCGCCATGCGGAGGGCCGCTCCGCTCCTTGCGGTATTCTCCCGGGGTTACGCCCTCCAGCTTCTTGAACACGCGGATGAAGGACATTGGATACAAATACCCCACCCGCTCGGCGATATTCTGGACAGGCTCGGAGGTCTCTGTCAGCAGGCGTTTGGCCTCGTCCATCCGCAGCCGGGCCAGATAATCGACGAAATTCTCGCCGATTTCTTCCTTGAAGATCCGGCTCAGCGCTTTGGTATTCATCGCGAAGCTGTCGGCGGCATGGGTCAGGGAGAAATCTGGATCGGCGTAATGCAGGGCAATATACTCACGCACCTTGTTGGCCAGCGTATACTGCTCCCGGTTCATCCGCAGGCCGCGGAGCGCCTCCTCCATCTCCTCCAGAGAAGCCAGGAGCTCCCCGCGCAGCTCCTCTATCCATTCGAAGGATTCCGGAGATTGCGGAATTCCGCGCAGCGACCCGTTATTCCATATCCCCTTCATCTCCGGCGGCAGCTCCTGCATCTCCCTGGAGAGGCCTGCCTCCAGCAGCTGCAGCAGGCGGACAATGTCCTCCTTAGAGTAATTGCCGCCTGCCAGCAGCCCGAAGATCCGTTCCATCAGCGGCCTCCACTCATCGTTCCCCAGCCGGTACAGCTGGGGAACGGCACCGATGGCCTGCACCAGCACATCCATTCCTTCCGCCTGAGGCGGGGAACTGCCTTCCGCCGGTGCAGCATAGACGCGGTCGGGGCCGCTGGTGAGTTTACGCTCCAGCGCACCTGCGGCCTTGCGGTAAGCATCCGATAAACCGCTGAGACCGGCCGCCGGCCCGCTGATGCCAAAGGTTGCCGTGAATTTGAGATGCTGCTTCACCCAGGAGCGGGCAGTCTCGGCAATCATCAGCGGCTTCTCGGCACCATCAGCCGTTGCTCCGGCGGCGAAACGGCGGAAGAGCAGCCCGAGACGCCCCGGTCCAATCCACTCTGTCCAGAGCGGTTCCCCTTCTTTCTCGGCGATCTCCTGAATCACACTGCGAAGGGTGAATTTGAACAACGCCTGATCACGAGCAGAGTAGTCTGCAGCAAAGGCCTCATAGAAATCAATCTCGGCAATTCCCACAACCGCGCCGGCAAATTCACCTTTCATTCCAATCCGCTCCGATTCCCGGCTCCATATTTCTGCCGACACCTGGCCGCTGTTCTCCAGCAGCTCTTTGAACAACTGATTCCGCCTGTGCAGAATTCCTTCGGCCTGCTGCTTCTCATAGCTGTTCGTCTGCTCAATCAGACTCTCCAGCGCATGGCTGATGAAGGAAAATTCATCATCCCCCTTGCTCTGCGGCTTCCAGCCTGAGGAACGGTCCGCTCCGAACGTGTAAATCCGGCTCATTACCTGCTCAATCGGACGGTAATTCCGGTGGCTGATATACGTCATGGCCGCAATCCCGCCGAAGACCGCCGCAAAGCCCAGAATCGCCCAGACATTAGAGAAGGCTGACAGCAGCGAGAAGGCCTCTGCGCGCGCCATTCCAACCTTAATTGTCCAGCCCGTATAGGAAGACATGCGGCTTACCACCTGCTCCTGTGCCTGCGGGTCTGAGCAGGTATCCGCCCCTGCAAAAGCGCGCCCTCCGGCGTCCTTCAGGCAGATCTCCGTATTCGTCATGTTCATATCCTGAATCAGCGCCTGCATAGACTGCTTCCGCACGTTAATGACAATCAATCCCTGCTCACCGGAAAAATAAGGGACCTGCTCCACCAGCGAAATGACTGATTTCGGCTGATCCTCGCCGGAGAAAAGCTGCAGGTCACGGATTCCGCTCCAGACAGGGCCGCCCGTATTCTTCATCGCTGTCTCAATAAAGCTGCGGTCCCCGAAATCCGGCAGACTGGACGAGAAATGCTGCATCAGCACTTTGCCGTCGGCCGCACGGTACAAATAGACCGAATCGATCATCGGCAGCGGCGACATGAAATCCAGCAGCACCTCCGTTACCCCGTAATCATGATAAGGGTCAAGCTGCCCCGGGCGGTCAAAATAACTGCTCACCTGATCATCCAGCAGCAGGCTTTTGATCGTTGTAGTCTCCAGGTTGCGGAGAGTGGTATCCACGATCTGCAGCACATTCTCTGCGTATACACCGTTTGCCTTGGCCGTCTGTCTCTCCATTGCTTCATTCAAGGTCAGGAAAAAGAGGATAATCAGGCAAAATACCACAGCAAACAGGATCGGCAGATAGGAAAGAATCAGTCGGTACAGCCATTTCTTATGCATCGGTGTCATCCCCTGTAAGTCCAGATGTTGGCTATCGCTTAAGTGATATTGACTACGGGGCCGGGTTCATAAGTGTAGTCTGTTCAGTACCCCAGTTCTGTGCTTGCATTGCGGGAGATCAGCCCGAAGTATCCCGCTTCTCCAATCGCTCCTGCGGCGGTGTCCAGATAGTTAAAGATCTGCACCCCGTCAACCTTCAGGATCAGGCGCACCCCCCCGGACTCTTGAAAAGCGCCAAGCTGAACGCGGCTCTGCTCCCCGAAGGTTATGGCTGTATTCGGAATGGCCGGCCCGCCCAGACTGGTCAGGCCGTCAATCTTGCCATAGATCACAGTCCGCACCCCTTCGTTGAAGCGGTGCAGCTCAATACCCGATGTCCCTATAACCACCAGGTACATACTACCGGTACTATAGCTCAGTTCCTTGCTCTGATTATTCAGCATCAGGGCATACCAATTGGACGAGACCGCGCTGTCATTGATCTTCATAGTGAAATCCAGCAGCTCATTCTGGTATTTGCGGTTCTGGTAAATGACATGCCCCCCGGGAGCGCGAAGGGTCAATTGGTCTGCTCCGGTCTCCTTCAGCCCGTTGGCAGTGGCAGAGACATACCAGCCATCCGGGTCCTGTACCTCTGTCTGCAGGGTATGATCGTATTTGCTGGCTTCATTCCATACCTTAACCTCATACTGCCCCTGCGTCACGGTGCCAAGATAACCGGCTGACAGCGTCAGGGTTACCGATCCGGTCTGATACGCCGTTAACAGGCCGTTCCCGCTGACACTGACGATGGAAGGATCACTGCTCGTATAACTGACCTCCTCCAGCTCCTCGCGGTTGCCGAACAGCGTCTCGCCGTAAGGCTGCAGCTGCATGTCCGCACCTTCATGAACATATGCCACATTACCGTCATGCCCCTCCAGGCGGACAACGGCTAAGGTGTCTCCCACGAATACATCCGTGGTGATTGTCCGCAGGATGGAGCCGTTAATGATGCTTACGATAAGCTTCGTCTGCCCCTGGCTGAGTCCCGTCACCTCACCCGTGGTATTAACTGAGGCCACGGAGGGATCAAGAATGCTGTAATAGAAGCTGCTGGTTTCCGTGCCCAGCGGCCTGTCTTTGCCGTCCAGCGCTTGAATGGGTGCAAGTTCGCCCCCTCCAATAGCCAGCTTCAGCGGATCCAGCTTCCAGCGGCTGACCTGCCCTTCTGCTGCCCAGGCATATTCCGGCTCCAGCCCGGCCTGGTCAATGATCGTCATTGCCGCCTGAGGCCACTCTGTATCCGGCTGGACCGTATTGTTCTCAAACAGAACCTTGCGGCCGTTGTTGGTATACCCGTCCGTGGTTGTATAGTTGTTCACGAAATCCACATCATGGATCGTCGGCACATAGGCCATCGCCCAGCGGAGCGGTGAATGCCACAGCGGCGTATCCTTCAGGTCGATCACATTATGCTCAAATTTCCAGTAGGCGGAGCCTTCATCCGTGTATAAGGCGGAGTTGCCGTCCATCTGGTTGCGGATGTAGTTGCCGGTGACCAGATTTTTCTCACCCGCTGTGGCCCCGGTAGGTCCAAGACTGTAGATGGCTCCTCCGTCACGCAAGCCCATTCCCATGAGATCATAGATCAGATTATTCTGAATCTTCACGTTCCGGGTAGCGGCATCGAACAGCTTATCCCAGCCATAGCCGATATGTGTTCCGCTGTAGGGCAGATTGTACATTTCATTATGGCTGATGTCCATATCTACCGGATACCCCGCAGATACAGCGGAAGCAGATTTGTAGTCGATGCCGATGTCATGAATCACATTGTTCAGCACATCATTATTCTTCATCAGCAGCCTGTGGTCAGCCGGGTGGTAGATCATGCGGTCCGAGGAATCCGGCTGGCCCACGTTCAGCGCGCTGCCTGAGATATCATAGAAGCGGTTGCCTTCAATTAAGCTGTTCTGAACACCGTTCTGCATCCGCACCGCCGTAATGCCGAGCTTGGTGAACTCATTGTTGCGGAAATTTACAGTATTGGCCAGCTCCAGCATCACCGCCGCATCGGTCAGCTCATCGGGGATGGACGGATAACGGAGATGGTTATTCTGTGAATCGGAATGTCCCGCTGCCGTACTGGGGCGGTTCCAGGTGGTGTACATAAATTTCAGGCCTTCAAAATTCAGATTGCGCACCGGTTCATCAGCCGATATCCCGTACACTGTAGCAAGCTGCTCCAGCACCGGAACTACAACGTCAGCTGTCGACAGATCCTCCCAGGCGCGGGGCTTGTAGTACAGCATGCCTTCTACCCGGTTGTAGTACCATTCTCCAGGCTCATCCAGCAGCTCAAACGCATTCTCGTAGTACACGGGTACCGTTGCCGAAGTTAATCCCCGGTTGAAGACTGCGCTCCGGCCTGGCTCCTGGAGGCCGATCTGTGCTTTGCCGCCGGATGAAGCTATAGACTCCACCTTGATCCGGGAATTCGTCCACAGCTCATTGAATACCATTTCCATATCGGCAGTATTGCCCCATCCGGCCAGCTCTGTATTATCGGAGGTATAGCCGGTTGCAGTCTTCACCGGATTCACGAGTCCCGCGGCGCTCCGCGCCCGGACCGCCCGGATGCCATCCACGAACAGCTGGCGTGTCATAAGGCCGGTTCCGGCATTCGCCCGGTAGATGCCTTTGGCGCTGTCAAACATTGTCCAGCCAGTGACAGACCGTCCGCCGCTGATGGCCGCCGGCTCTCCGGGATAGCTGCGGTAAGTGACAAAATACCCGTTCGTCCCTGAATCCTCCGGTGTGAATTCCAGCGGCTCTGTCAGGGTATAGGTCCCTTGCCGCAGATTGACGATGATGTCAGAGTCCATATCCGCGTTCAACTGGCGGACCTCAGCCTGGGCCCGGGCAATCGTCCGGAAGGGCAATGCTTCTGTCCCTTCATTGCTGTCGTCTCCGCCGGGAGCAACATACAGCTCCTGTCCGGTTGTCCGGCCGGTCACAGTAACGGCTGTCTCGGCGCGCACGCTCCCGGTCTCATCCGTGACAAAGGCTGTAGTCGTTCCGGCGCTTACACCCGTCAGCTCTCCGTAGCGGTCAATCACGGCAATGCTCTCGTCCTCCGTTCCCCACTGGATACCTGTATCCGTATTGTCCAGTGGAGTTACCGAGGCATGTAACAGCACACGGGAGCCTAAGGGAACCGACTGCTCCAGCGGAGCCAGCACGATGGCCGTGATCGGATCTTCATATACGGCTACCGTAGCCGTTACTGCCGGAAGCCCCTCATTCGGCTGTGCCGTAACCGTCGTGACTCCCTGACGGATGCCTGTCACAAGACCATTGCCATCCACCGCTGCCACCTCTGCATTGCCGGTAGACCAGACAGCGCTCTGATCCGTAGCATCCGCAGGTGTGAACTGGAGCGGCAAGGGCAGCTTGGCGCCTCTCCGCAGCTCGTAATTCTCTTGAGAGAAGGCTGCACTTTCCGCCTGTTTGTATCCGCTTACAATAAAATTGTCAAAGCCTATCTTGCCTATGCTGTCTTTATAGAACCCCATATAGAAGGAGGTTAACGCTGCGCCCTCTGCCATCGGTTCCTTCGTCAGCAGCCTGCTGCCGTCAATGGAAAGATCGAAGCTGTGGCTGCCGCCGTCGAGCGCCAGGCGCACATCATACCATACGCCTGCCGAAATCGGCAGCACGGAGGTCCAGGAGCCGGCGCCTTTTTTCATATAGCTGATCGCGCCATTGTTAATGGCGAACTTCACCAGCGGAACAGCACCGCTCTGCGGGGTAGGCAGGTAGATCACCGCTCCCGTCTGCTCTGCCCGGAACGAATAGCTTAACACGCTTCTGTACGTAACATCCGTAACGGATCTGCTTATACTGTAGCTGCTTGCCGTTTTGGCCGCCTGATGAAGCTCCAGCAGCTTGCCGGCATAACCTTCCCAGGACTGCACAGCAACACTCACACCCTGCGGCGGCGTCTTGATCGTCCATCCGGCCGGCTTCGTGCCGGGGCTATACGATTCGAACGTCTCTTCCAGCTTATAGGTGCTGTCTGCCCGGGCCACAGAACCAAGGTCTGCCGGGAGAAGACCTATCAGCAGCAGCATAATGATAACGCATACAAAAAACGGTTTCCGGCTTGTTTTTCTCATAATAGCCACCTTTCCGTATGGAAGCAAGTATAGCGGTTCTAGTACAACATTAGAGCTACAGAAGTGAATTCATTCAACCATGCAGCAATTTATGAAGTTTAATTTGAAGTGAACATTCAGTGATATCAATGATAGTTGTATAATGTGCAATTAAAAACAGTCAAAAGGCAGGCTTGCCTCTTATAGCTGTAGTCTGTACAACTAAATCTGCCCAAATGGGTGAATCCAAGGTACAAATGGCTGTTTAATTGTATGAAATACAACTAAACAGATATTCGGTGGTACATCAGGCGATTTAGTTGTACAAAGTGCAATTAAGCTTAGCACGGCAAAATTTACACTGGCCGCCTGAACTCCGTTGTCACGGTGTATAAGGATCAACGGTTAGCCGGACCGGCGGCTGATTGCCCGCCGCCAGCACAATCTCCCGCGCCCGGGCCCAAGGCTCCCGCGGCACCTCACGGTCATCCGTCTCGAAGTCATCGATCCGCACCGTATCCAGCAGTCTGCGGACATCGCCAGCTTCCGCTGCTTCGTCCAGACATATCACCGCCCAGCCCGCTTCCAGGCGGGGCAACGCCAGAACGGTGCTGTCCCCGGAGTAGAGGACCTGGCGGAGCCTGATCCTCCCTTCCTCCCGCACCACCGTGACGGGCAGTGCGGCGCGCGCCTCCGCCCCGGCACAAATACCCCTCAGCGCCGTGACCGCCACCGCACAGCCCGGATAATGCAGCACGAGCCATTCCCGGTCCCCGGCTGTATTCATTACACGCGCAATCTCTCCGTCATAGCGGTGGATGACCCATTCATCCGCAAGCTCCGCTGCCCGGTTATGCAGCCGGGTCATGCTGCGGACCACCAGCACGGCATTGTCCTGCTGGGCCGAACGTGTCTCCACCTCCGGGTATAGCGCTTCCGCAAACAGCGCGGGCATCAGATAGGCCATGCGGTACTCCTCCGCCGGATGTGTCCGCACGGCTGCGGAATCATCCACGTACCAGCGGAGATAGGACACCTGCTGGTCCCTTACGCTGAAGCTGACCGGGAAGCTCTGCCAGCCCAGCCCCCAGGTGGGATGCTGGTAGCTTCCGGGCATGACCGGGAAGCGGTTGATGCTACCCAGACGGGTATGCTGTCCGATCCAGCTATAGGAACGGGAGGCGTCGAAGATCCGCTCCTCAAGAACCCTGGGCACAGGCTGCGCAGACGGAGAGTCTTCTCCCTGAAGGAAATCATCTTCGAACAGGAGCAGCGTTGCCGCATCATTAAGCGAGAATTTCTGCTCTGCCAGGCGGCCCAGCCCTGTCACCCCCGCAATCGGCCACAGCAGGCTCGGCCGTTTCATCTCTCCCCGGAAGTTGTAGCTGCGGATGGATGGAACCAGTTCCTCCCCGTCATGGAAGACAAGAATGTTCTTCAGTGCATCCATCCGCTCTGACAGCCGTCCGGCGAGCTCCCGGTCATGCTCCTGCAGAACAGAACCGGCAATCCTCAGCGCGTTCATCATCACTCCTTGATAGACCAGGCTGATGTTCTCCCCCCAGCCCCAGCCCCGGCGGACCGTATATTCTTCCCATCTGCGGAAGTAAGCGGTTGCGGTCTCCAGATACTCAGGCTCACCCAGGAAGTGGGCGATGGCCAGCAGCATGGCGCCGTCGCTCATCGTCTTGTTCGGGTAGAACAGCTCCGGTGTCCGGCATTCCTGAGAGAACCAGGCCGCCGCATGGCTGAACATCCGCCGGATCACCTCCAGGTGACTGGCCGGCAAAACACCGGGATCACAGAGGCGTACAACGACAAGCGGCATGAGGATAAAAAACGCCGCATTCGAATCCTGAATCACGCTCTCCTCCCGGTACCAGAGGAACCCTCCATAATCCGGATGCTCCGGGTCTGTAAACTGCAGCCCGGCAATCGATTCAAGCATCTCCAGCCCTGCCGCCTCATCTATCCGGCCCAGCAATGTGCCGTAAGCATAATACCCCGCCGAGAACCGGGCTTCGTGGCAGTACGGCAGCTTGGAGACCTGCCGGGTATGACCCGGCCAGTCATAGCGGACCAGCCCCTCCTCGACCACAATATCCTCCGAAGCAGCCGCAAAGCTCTGCTCCAGAATCTGTCTAACCTGATTGTTCAACTCCGCCGCCCCCTATGTTAAGATTCACCTTTATTCGACTGCGCTCAATTGCTCGCCCATCTCATAAATATCCTTCAGCATGATGGCATCTGCTTTATTGTCCTGATACCAGGTTGCATAGAACTCATCGACCTTGGGTCCGCCTGCCTTCTCCCAGACTCCCTTGGCTTCCTCAATGAACTGGTCCACCGAAGCCGGATCGGAGCTGACGATGGCCTGCATGGCCCGGTCGAGGATCGTTTTATTCGCATTGGTGTTGATCTGGGTCAGATCCTGCGGCAGCAGCGGCAGGAAGGCCTTTTGCGTAATGCCGACAATCGGGCGGGCAGGGTCCATGTACAGCTTCTCGGCCTTTTCATAGATTGCGATGAAATCCTGCTCAGCCGGTGTAGGGTTCACCTTGTTCTTCAGCCCGTAATTCTTGCCGATCAGCGGAGTGAGCATGCCCATATCGCGGTTGTATTCCAGCTCCTTCTTGTTCTTCTCCGGATCGATCACCTCAGCGCGGCCATCGGCTGTCTTGTTGTAATGCACGCCTTCGATACCGTTCTGAATTGTAGTGGTGTATTCATTTGTAATCATGAAATCAATCATCTTCATCACGGATTCAGGGTCTTTGGCCGACGCATTCACCATCCCAGTCATCTGGATCGGAGAGGTCAGCGTCGGACTGAACTGGCCGAATTCCGTCGTTGGCAAGGCAATCGGAATCACCTCGGCTTCCGGGAAGTTCTTCTTGAGCGTCTCATAGGTGCTGACATCGGCACCGTTGCCGCCGTAAATCCCCAGCTTGCCGGAGATCCAGTCCTGCTTCTGCTTCTCCCCGTTTTTATCCGTAACGAAGTCCTTATCCACCACACCCGCCGCATACAGCTCCTTCTGGAAGGAGATCGCCGCCTTGATCCGGTCCCAGTCATGCACAACCTTGTCATTCTCCAGTACCCAAGGATATTGGTCTTCGCCGAACAGCGTAAACCCGGTGCCGAACATGTTGTTCAGAATAATTCCGGCCACGAAGCTGAGCCCGGTCCCCTGCGTATCCGCTTTGCCGTTGCCGTCCGGGTCCTGCTCAGTGAACGCTTTTGCCACCTTCAGCAGCTCCTCCGGGGTAGTGGGAACCTCTAAGCCCAGCTTCTTCAGCCAGTCATTGCGGATAAACAGGTAATGCTGCGGACCGAACTGGATCGGACGTCCCACCGTGTACAGCTTGCCGTCTGCCATCGTGCCTGCCTTGCGCAGCGCCGGATACTTCTCCAGCATCGCCTTATACTCTGTACTGCTGCCCTCAATCAGGTCATCCAGCGGCAGGAGCTGCTTCTGGTTGTAGAGCTGTCCCTGGTAAGCGGTATCAAATTCAAAGATCAGGTCAGGGGCAGACTTCGATGCGAACAGCACATTGAACTTCTGCAGGGATTCGAAACGCGGAACCGTGACGTATTTGACGTTCACCGGCCCGTTCTCATTGACCCACTTCGTCCAGCGGTTGTCGCTCATCGTCCCCTCTTCTGCCGGTACCGTGCCGCGGTCATACAAAGAGACGGTGATGGACCCGCGTTTCCCGGAGGTTCCTTCCTTGTTCGACTCTCCGCCCGGGGAAGCAGCATTATTGCCGCCGCAGCCTGTGACAGCGATAACGAGCATCAGGGTGGCTGCTCCGGCAGCGTTTTTTTGGCTAAGCCATAGTGGTTTGGACATATGAATGTGACCCTCCTAGAATGATGTTCTTGTAGTTACGGATATGAGCAGCAATGATCAGCCCTTGATGGCCCCGATGGTTACGCCTTTGACAAAATACCGCTGCAGCAGCGGATACACAACCAGCATCGGAATGACCATCACCATAATCCCGGCGGCCTTGATGCCCTCCGGTGTAATATTGACGGCCTCCTGCGAGTTCATCGTGTTCAGCTCCTGCAGGACGGACTGGCTCTTGACCATCTGCTGGATGAGCACCGTCAGATTGATTTTCTCCGGACTGTTCATATAGATCATTACATTGAAGAACGAGTTCCAGTAATACACGCCGTAAAAGAGTCCGATCGTCGCCAGCACAGGCAGGGACAGCGGAAGAATAATCCCCGCCAGCAGCCGCCATTCGCCGGAGCCGTCAATTCTGGCCGCTTCCACCAGCTCCTCGGGAATGTTCTCGAAAAAGGAACGCATGATCATCATATTATAAGTGCTGACCAGAGCCGGCAGCCAAAGTGCTGCGTAGGAATCCACCAGCCCGAGACTGCTGACCACGAGATAGGTCGGGATCAGACCGCCCGTAAACAGCATCGTGAACACAATCGCCAGCGTCAGCGTGCGTCTTCCGTAGAAATCACGGCGGGACAACGGATAGGCGGCGAAGATCGTGAACAGCATGCTGGCCGCCACACCGACCAGAGTAATCAGGAGACTGTTGCCAAAAGCACGCACCACCGGCGTTCCCTCGAACAGCATGGTATACGAGCTGATGGTGAACTCCACCGGCCATAACGTGACAAAACCGGAGAGTACGGCATCCTTGCCGCTGAGGGACAGGGAGGCCAGATGGAGCAGAGGCAGCAGGCACAGAATGCCTGAGAGCGTCAGCAGCAGATAATTGAAGCCGTAGAATACCTTTTCACCTTTTGTACTTTGCATAGTGTCCTCCTGTTACCACAAGCCTTTATTGAAGCGCCGGGCAATGGCGTTAGAGATCAGCACCAGAGTCAGCGCAACGAGGGAATCGAACATTCCCAGTGCAGCGGTCAGGCTGAACTGCCCTCCCTGTAGTCCAATCGCATAGATGTACGTACTTATAACCTCGGAGATCCCCGATACAATCGAGTTCTGCAGCACGTACACATGGTCGAACCCTACCTCCATCACCCGTCCCATGGCGAGAATCAGCATGATGACGATGGTCGGGCTGATCCCGGGCAGCGTGATGTTGCGGATCTGCTTCCATTTGCCTGCTCCGTCCATACTCGCCGCTTCATAGAGGCTGGGGTCAATGGACGTCAGTGCAGCCAGATAGATAATCGCATTGAAGCCCGCATCCTTCCAGATGCCCGAGCCGAGGAAGATGGATACCCAGGACCACTCCTCGAAGAGGAACGGAAACGGCTTGCCAAACAGCTTCTCCACCAGCACATTGGCAACCCCGGTCTGGGCGAAGATCGTCACCACCAGCCCTCCGACAATGACCCAGGAGAAGAAATACGGCAGATACACTAACGTCTGAACGGATTTTTTGAAAACCTTGTTGCGGACCTCATTCAGCATAATCGCCAGGGCAATCGGGAACGGAAAGCTGACCAGCACTGACAATATACTAAGCACAAGCGTATTGCGGATAATCTGCACCGATTGTGCCTGGGTGAACAGATTGGTGAAATTGTCCATGCCGACCCACTGGCTGCCCCATACCCCCTCATAGAAGGTATAATTCTTGAAGGCAATAACCAGTCCCAGCATGGGCGTGTATTTGAAAATGATATAGAACGCGATAACCGGAACGAACATGACCCACAGCGGTAAATTGTTCTTGAACCGGCGGGTCTGCCAGAAGTGTTTGCGTTTGCTGCCCGTCTGCCGGGGAGTGTCCATCCGCAGCACCGCTTCGCTGGCTCCATTCGCTTTCATCTCGGTGCCTCCTTTCGCTTGCCTGTTTTTGCTTCTGAAAAATGTTGCTGTTGATCTGAAATGGCCGTTTCATGTCCTCACCATAGCCGCTCCGGACGGTTAGAGCAATATTCAGTTTACCTGTTAATCGCCGCAGAACCCTTATGCAGCCTGGGGTTAGAGGATTCCGCCCAGCTCCCGGGCCAAATTCTCCCCCATCCGGATATGTCCGTCATCCCCGGGATGAATCAGATCACAGGACAGCCCGCTAAGGTCATCCAGCACCCGGCTTCCTTCAATCAGGCTCAGCTTGGGGTGTGACAGGCGCTGTACGTGGCTGCGCAGAATCCCGTTAAACCGGATATCCTTGTCCGCAATCCCGCTGGCCGGGAAATTCGCAAAGTTGGGATAAATCGTAATTACCGCCACCGGCTTCTCCGGATGCCTGCTTACCAGCCGGTCCAGCAGATAGCCGGTCCGCTCACGGAATTCGTCCTCCGGCATATGATCGCGCATATTCACGCCCAGCTCCAGCGTCATAAAGGACCAGTCCTGCTGCTCCGCAAGAAAATCACTCATCTCCCGTTCGCACTGGCAGGAGCCGCTCATGCCCAGATTCAGCACATCGGCAGCCAGCCTTCTTGCCGCTTGGCCGATGTACGGCAAGCTGCTGTCCTCACCGTTGGTAATGGAGGAGCCGTAAGCAATCCAGCGCTTCCGGGGAGTCTCTCCTTCCTCCGGCGGGCGGAGCGGATGGCCGAAGGTCTCAATGCCGTTGACCACGCAGGCATACCGTCCGAAGCATATGCGCCACACCTCCGGTGCAAAGCCCGTTCCCATCAGCAGCTGGCGGGCGGCCATCGCCAGCCGCAGCGGCTCGCTTAACTGAAGCGTGCGGATGGTCCCCGCCTGAAGCTCATGCCTGGAATGGAACAGTCCGCCCTTGAATACGGTCACACAGCCATCCGTCTCCGGCAAAGACAGGGTTACCCGGATATTCGGGGCCGCTGTGACGAAACGAAGCTCGCAGCCGCCCGCTTCCCCGGCGATGAACCGGCCCCGCTCATTCAGCTGCTCCCTGACGCTGCGGGGAATACGGCGCAGATACACGCCATTCCCTGCTGCCGGTTCCAGCTCAGCGACGTTATGGAAGGTAATCCGGTCCAGTCCCGGCAGACCCTTGACCTTGGCGGAATCATACATGCTTCATCGCCTCCACCAGCAGCAGGAGGGTCATGGATTGCCCGTAGGGCATCGGGCAGACGGGAATCTCCCGGTAGTCCTGAAGCGTAGCGCCCATGCCCGTCCCGTAAGATACTCCCTGCACTATCCCTTCTTCATCAATCTGGCCCAGCACATAGTGAAGAGCTGCCAGGGCAGGCTGGCGGCAGCTCTCATCCAGCAGCCCCTGCCGCACCGCCTTCAACATGCCGTAAGCAAAAGCGGCGGTAGCCGAGGTCTCCAGATAGGAGCTGCTGTCGTCCAGCAGGGTATGCCACGCGCCCTCCGGCGCCTGGAGCTCCTTCAGCTTGCGCACCTGCCGCTCCAGCGAGGACAGCAGGAAGCTGCTCACACCCGGCGGCAGCTCCACCATCTCCAGATAATCCACCAGCCCCGCCGTATACCAGGAGTTGCCGCGTGCCCACAAGGCCCGGGCAAAGTGATGGCCCCCTTCGAAGGTCCACCCGTGGAAGAATAGCCCTGTTGCTGGATCGGTCAGGTATTTGAGATGGACGAGAAACTGGCGGATACTCTCCTGTATGCACTCCTCCTCCTTCAGTACAATCCCCATCCGGGCTACGAACAGCACCGTCATATACAGCGTGTCGTCCCAGAGCTGTCCGGTATTCGGGCTGCCCGTAACCTCGTGCTGAATGCCCGCTTCCTCTGTGCGGGGCATGTCATTCAGCACATAATCCAGCCATTCCCGGCACAGCTTCAGATAATCTGCGCGTCCGGTCTCCTCCGCCATATAGCTTAAGGTAAGCATCGGGCACATTGTGTTGACGTTTTTTACGGGAATGCCCCCGTCAAGCTTGCTGTCGAACCAACCGGTCAGATAGTGCAGAATCTCTTCATCTCCGGTTTCCCGGTAATAGCTGTATAAGGCGAAGAGCCCCACTCCCTGCGGCCATTCCCAATTGTCCATAGAGATAATGCCGATGGGTGCGGTTTCCTGAATGGAGCCTTTCATATCCTTCATCCGCTCAATCACACGGACGATCTGCCTTTCGAGTGCTGTACGTGATACTGCTTCCATAATGCTCCTCCTTCTGCAATGTCCTGCTCAGAACCTGGGCCATGAGCATGTGAAGCCTGAAGCCTGTTGATGACTGATTAGCCCTGTTCGCCACCCCATTGTAGTCAAGCGGCGGAATGCCGTCCATTAACAAGAATCTTGCTAATCGCTTTCATTTCTGGCATTGTTCATGATGGGGCTGTATTCATCATTAGGAGGAGTACATGCTCACGTTCACCATCTCTATAGATAAGATGCACTACAGAAATTAACGAAAAGCGAAAAGAAGCGGACGGGAAATTTGGAACTTTAGGTGCGGGTAGCGGCCGGAAGTTCAAGGGTTCACCGCTGTGACGACTAAGCTTCAAGTTCAAATCTGAAGTGCGTCTTGTATAGATTGAGCCTGTAAATTTATATTGGGGAGAAGCGGATCAAGTAGAAACTGCTACGCTGTCCTTTTAAAGAACGGCATCCGTTTCAGCGGGAAAACTAAGAAATATGTATGGCGCGAAGCTTATAAATTCTTAACTTTTAGGAAATCCGCAGACTGACCGTGCCCGGAAGGCATAACCCTCCACGGAGCCGGGAATCCATCCCAAATTATAAATTTCCAGTTCAGTCTTATAAGAGAGAGAAATCAGGGAGGCTAACAGGTAATGAAAATCAAATTTGATCTTTTCCCGGGCGGCGTTACTAAAGCGCTCACATTAAGCTGGGATGATGGAAGAATCCACGACAGACGGCTTGTGGAGATTCATAACCGGCACGGGCTGAAGGGCTCATTCCATTTGAATTCGGGGTTCTTCGGCAATGAAGGCTATATCACTGAAGACGAAGTGGCAGCGCTCTATCAGGGGCATGAAATTTCAGCACATACCAGTACTCATCCCTTCCTCTCCATGACCCCGCGTGAGGGCATCGCCGAAGAGATTCTGAAGGACCGCAGACATCTGGAAGCGATAGCGGGCTATCCCGTAAGGGGCATGTCCTATCCGTTCGGCGATTACAGTGATCAGGTGCTGAGCGTTCTGCCGGCGCTGGGAATTGAATATTCACGTACGGTAAAGTCCCATGGCAGCTTCAGCCTGCCGGACAACCTGCTGGCTTGGCATCCCACCTGCCATCACCGCGACATGCTGGCGCTGGGCAAGCAGTTCCTGGAGGAGCAGCCCCGGTTCTCCCATATGCAGCTTCTGTATGTATGGGGACACAGCTACGAATTCAACGACAATGATAACTGGGAGGAGCTTGAGCAGTTCGCCGCCATGATGGGCGGCCATGAAGAGATCTGGTATGCCACCAATATCGAGATTGCCGACTACTTGTCCGCTGTACAAGGACTGCGCTTCTCCGCTTCCCGGGAGATCGTCTATAATCCGTCGGCAGTGGATGTATGGATCACCGCCGGGGACGAGGCTTGCCGGATATCCGGAGGAGCTACCGTGCAGCTGGGTTAGGAATTGCTGTGGGTATGTCAGGGAGCCGATCCATGGCTTATGAGCATCCGGACGTGGTTGTGGTCGCGGCACGGTTGCTGGCGCGGCCAGGGGCGCGGGCACGGGCACAGTTGCTGGCGCGGTAAGGAGAAATTGTTGTATAAATTGCAACTTTGATTCATTAATCCCGGGGTGTTTGAGAGGATTGTTGTACAAAATACAAGAATTCTCTCACTGAGCGGCTTTGGTGATGAGAAATGCTGTATTTCATACAACAATCCATAGTTATAGCCGATTTATCGCAGAGAATGTTGTATTTAGTGCAGGATTTTAGTAGTAAACGCACGCCGTAACGCATTCGTAATAAAACCAGCTATTAACCGCACCAGTTGTGTCAAAGGTACAGTTACAGTTACAGTTACAGTTACAGTTACAGTTACAGTTACAGTTACAGTTACAGTTACAGTTACAGTTACAGTTACAGTTACAGTTACAGTTACAGTTACAGTTACAGTTACAGTTACAGTTACAGTCACAGTCATAGTCATAGTTACAGTCATAGGTACAGTCGTAGTTACAGTCATAGGTACAGTCATAGGTACAGTCGTAGTTACAGTCATAGGTACAGTTAGAGTCACAGTCACAGTTGCCGGATTTCTGCCACAAACGTGGTTTGATTTAGCTAAGTCTATTAATATCTTCTTCATTCAGCCAGAACTCGAGTTGCAAACCTGTTGGACTGAAACAGATGACGATTTGGACTAATCTCAGGATAGCGAAATTCCCTTATACCTTAGTGACTTTTATTCCCCTCTTTCTGTGAACATAATAAAACCCGATTCCAACACAGCCTGGATGGCTGGTGGAATCGGGTTATTATTATAGTAGATGCGCTTAGGCACTGAGGGTCTACCGTAATGGTATTGATGTAGGCTGGCGGCATAGCTAGATTCACGGCGCGCTTGATAGTGCAGATACTTATAGCTCGCCGTAACAGATTGAACACGGCGAGTGATTCAGATGGATTCGCGGCTGTGAGCAGCAGAGGCCTGAATATCGGCGCGTAACAGCGGTGGTGCTTATGGCGTTAGCAGTAGTTTGAGTGAGATGAGCAGCATGGATGGATTGGGCACAACCGGTCTAACCGGCTGCTACTGCCATCCTCCGGCGGCAGCATCTATATTGTCCTGCCGGGCGATCCACGTCAGGCAGGCCGCCCGGAGCAGCGCTTCGGTCCGCTGGGCCGCGCTGCAGAAGATCCCGCTCAGGCCGATCTGATACAGATCGGCCAGCGCGTACGCCGCCGGTGCCCCCGCGGCGAGCACGGCCGCCGCCGGCTTCACCCGGCGCACGGCGGCTAACACCTCAGCCGCCGCTGTGGCGAAGCCCTCGGCGGCGCTCTCCTCCAGCGCGGCTTCACCTGCCGCGCCGTCCAGCACCAGGAAATCGGCGATACGCGCGATTTCCCCCGCGGCAGCGCGCCCCACCTCGGGGAGCAGAAGCGCCCCGATGCGGCACGCTGCCGCGTAAGCGTGGCCGAGGGTCTGTTCGGCCACGCCCTCAATGAATTCGCGCTGTGCCGCGAATTCGGCTGCGCTGGCGGGGTACGGCGCCAGCAGGTCCACGCGGCTGTCGCCGCCCAGCCGCTGGCTCTCCGCCACCGCGGCGAACAGCGCTTCAAGCTGCGCATCCTGCAGCGCGGCCAGTCTTGCCGGGCGAGCGGCAAGCTCCGGCGTATAGGGCAGAGCTACTGCGGCCCAGACACCGTCCGCCGACTCCAGAAGCGTGGCAGCGGCAGCCCGCAGCCGGTAATAAATCCGCTGCAGGATACGCTCGGCCTGCCCCTCATCCCCGCAGGACATCCAGCTCGAATAGAGTGCGGCAAGCTCCGGCTCCATCAGCCATTCCTCGCTGCGGATCAGACAGGGACCAGCAGGGTAAGTACCCTTCTCCTCCCGAAGAAGGGACCGGTCGCCCAGTCCGTCGCGCAGCACCAGAAAAGCCGGACGTTCACCGGGACGGCGGAAATAGGTCCGGCTCATGTTCCCGTTACTCTTACGCCGCTCCCCGTCGGTTAGAAATTCCGCTGCAGCGGAAGCTACAGATGCAGACTGGCTCATCTCCATGCCAATAGTCCGGTCGCCGGCATTATACTTGAACGGGCGCTCCTCATTATTTTGATTCTGATCCTGCTGACGTTCACCCTTCATCATCGCACCCACCTTTTTAACTTTGGATTGCTGCCGGCACTGCTTCCCTTATGGCGATGCCACCGGCATTTTACGATGCTTCAATCTATAAATACTGGCAAAGGTCCCGAAATATGCAAACGGTATCAAATGAATACAGCGCAGCCCTATAAACCTGTGATTTTAGCGATTTAAAATACCGGAACCATTCCTTTTTCCCGCCAACAGCATTTATACTATTCTGGATTACAGCCTTGTCATTCCTCATATTTTCCATTTGTTAGTAATTTCGATAAATACTTCGCTGGAGGAGCTTATGCAATTAGACGATAACCTTATTAAAATAGGCGGTTACTTGTAATCCTGCTTTTTGCTTATATCCAATATTGTTCTGCTGTCAGCGCTCCAAATGTTCGGATATGATTTCGTCCCTTATTTGAAGTCACCCGGGTTCTACATCATTCTTATTAATGAAATCCTTATTGTAATGATATTTATTAATCTCAAAAAAAAGCTCATGCTTATATTATTAATCCCATTATTCACAGTGATTCTTGTTGCCTATGTCTTATGGAATGATATGACGGAATACCATTACAGTTTGCTCAAATCTCCTGAACAGACCCAAACTGTTATCGTTAAATATCGTGTAGTTACTTTAGGGAAAGTTCCTATTTCTTACATCCGAACAGGTCCTGGAAACCGGCTATCCCCAGTGGAACAATGAAAAGGAGCTTATTTTCAGTACAGTAACCGGAGAGAAAAAGGTGTTTTTGAAATAATGGATTAAAGGATGAAATGATTAAAAGGCACAATTCAATTGAATTGTGCCCTCAGGTTCAACATAGCAATACTATACATCCTTATCCCCTTGGAAATCGCCGGACGATTACTTATATTTACAACTGCTGGCTGGCAGCGATCGCCTGCTCCAGATCGTAGAGGATATCATCGATCGACTCCGTACCGATGGACAAGCGCAGCAGCTCCGGAGTAACACCCGCCGTAATCTGCTCTTCGTCTGACAACTGCTGGTGTGTAGTGCTTGCCGGATGGATGATCAGCGACTTGGAATCACCGACATTGGCCAGATGGGAGAACAGCTTCACATTCTCAATCAGCTTGACGCCTGCCGCTGCTCCGCCTTTGATTCCGAAGGTAAGGATGGCACCCTGGCCTTTGGGCAGGTATTTCTTCGCCAGTTCATAGGAAGGATGACTCTGCAGCCCGGCATAGCTTACCCACTCCACAGAATCATGCTCTTCAAGATACTGGGCTACCTTGAGGGCATTCTGGCTATGGCGTTCCAGACGCAAATGCAGCGTTTCGAGTCCCTGCAGCAGCAGCCAGGAGTTGAAAGGCGAGATCGCCGCGCCGAGGTCACGAAGGAGCTGTACGCGTGCTTTGATGATATAGGCAATGGGTCCTACAGCTTCAGTGTAGACTACCCCATGATAACTTGGGTCCGGTTCTGTAAGGCCGGGGAACTTGCCGCTTGCCTTCCAGTCAAACTTGCCGCCGTCCACAATAATTCCGCCGATTGAGGTGCCGTGGCCGCCGATGAACTTGGTAGCCGAATGCACGACAATATCCGCTCCGTGTTCAATCGGACGCAGCAGGTACGGGCTTGGGAAGGTGTTATCGACAATCAGCGGAATCCCGTGCTCATGGGCGATGGCCGCTACCGCTTCAATATCAAGCACGTTTCCTTGCGGATTGCCGATGGTTTCGGCATAGAGCGCTTTGGTTTTGTCCGTAATCGCTGCCCGGAAGTTCTCCGGATTGTCCGAATCAACAAAATGCACCTTAATCCCCAGCTTGGGCAGCGTCGTGGAGAATAGATTATACGTCCCGCCATAGAGGCTTGCAGAGGAAACAATCTCATCCCCTGCACCGGCAATATTCAGAATAGAGAAGGAAATAGCCGCTGCTCCGGAAGCTGTCGCAAGTGCACCCGCCCCGCCCTCCAGCGCGGCAAGGCGCTGTTCGAACACATCGGTGGTCGGGTTCATCAGCCGGGTATAGATGTTGCCGAACTCCTTAAGCGCGAACAGATTGGCAGCATGCTCTGCATCACGGAAACTGTAGGATGTGGTCTGATACAGCGGTACAGCACGGGCTAAAGTAGTTGGATCAATCTCCTGGCCTGCATGAACGGTTAAGGTTTCAAATGACAGCTTGCGCTCTTCTGACATGGGGTATTTCCTCCTCTAAAGGTATAATGGCAAAGGTTAACAATTAAGAATTGTACCTATTCTCTCACAAACCATGTCATTTGGAAAGATAAAATTCTCATTATTTCACTATGCTTTATTTGTTTAATAATGGGGTAATTCAAGCCTTTTTTCTTAGGCCACAAAAAAAACCCGCCGCAAGCGGCGAGGGTCGGAGAATAACGGTATCCGTCTTAATTTCTTGTGATAAATCCACCCTTATTTCAATCCCGCTTCAGGTGTCGTAGCTGACCAGATAATGATGAAGCTCCGTGTTATAGCATCCGATGCTGTGTTCTATCAGTCTGCCTTCCCCGTCATAGGAGTTGCGCAGGCGCTTAAGCACATGCGTCCCCGGCGGAATCTGCAGCAGCAGGCAGACTTCAGAAGGTCCCGGTTCCACAAAGAAACGGTCCTTGAAGTTCTCCAGCACGATGTCGTTCTCCTCCAGCGAGTCATACAGGGACTGGATATCCGTATCCATTCCCCCGGCTCCGCCGCCGGGCAGGGCTGCCGCCGTCAGAAAGTGTATCAGATGAATATACGGCTGCCCGTTCAGAATATAGAGACGTTCAATCCGCTGGCAATACGGCCCGTAACGGGCATATTCCTCCGTGCCGGTATCGTAGGTGACGAGCCGGGAGCCCAGCACTTTTTTTTCCAGCTTATGGCCCTCCTCTACGAGCAGCTCGGTAAACCGTTTGCCCTTAGAGAGCTTCTGATAGGACGTATTGCGCGTCACAATGGTTCCGACCCCGCTTTTCTTCTGCACATAACCTTCCTGGGACAGCTCCTGGACCGCGCCGCGCACCGTCATTTTGCTGACGCCGAATTCCTTCTCCAGCTGCGGCTCGGAGGGGATGATACTGCCAAGAGGATATACCCCGTGCAGAATCCGGTCTTTGAGGATTTTTTGGATCTGCTGGTATAAGGGACCTTGCTTGCGTTTCAGAGACACGCTCTTGTTCACTACCTTTCAACATCTAAGGTATGGCCACACAGCGCCCGGAGCACCTCACTCTCGGTAAACAGCGCTGTATCGCCTGGGGTGGTGTGGGCCAGCATCGCCGCTGCCGCTGCCATGTCCACCGTCTGCTGCTGCGGGTACTGCTGCAATTCACCGTGGATGACGGCACTGGCAAAAGCATCGCCCGCGCCGATCCGGTCATACACAGGGAAGGTGAGCTTGCGGGAGAAGCAGAACGCACCCTGATGATAGATATATCCGGTCAGGGAATGCGTATTGTCTGCGTTAATCTCACGGTGGGTTCCCGCTGCCGTTCCGATTCCGAAGCGCTGCGTGACTTCCGGAATCGCTTGCTTCAACTGTGTTATTCTATCATATTCTCCAGTTCCGATGCCAAGAATATACTGGGCATCCTTCTCATTCATCATCACCGTATCGGCCAGCGTAAGCAGCTCCTCATAATGCGGGCGGGCCTTGGCATAACCATCCGCTCCCCATAGGGCCGGGCGGTAATTACAGTCAAAGACCACCTTGCCCCCGGCCCTCTTCACTTCCGCCGCCAGCTGCTTCATCAGCCGGCGAACGCCATCATTCATCGCCAGCGTAATGCCGCACAAATGAAGGACGTCCACGCAGGAGGCAAGAGCAGCCATATCATAATTGCCGGCCTCCGCGGTATTGAAGCTGCTGCCCAGCCGGTCTGTGTAGGTGACTCTGCCTGGACGGGCTCCAAAGCCATTCTCCAGAAAATACATCCCCAGCTGCTTGCCGCCCCGGCTGATCAGCGAGGTATCCACCCCTAGCTTGCGCAGGTAGGCAAGCGCTGCTTCGCCTACCGGAGTATCCGGCAGGGTGGTGATGAGCGCGCCGTTATGGCCGTATCTGGAGAGCGCCGCCGTTACATTCACCCCGCTGCCGGAAAAAGAATACTCCAGCCTGCTGCTCTGGGCCAGCGTTTCATAGCCCGGGACCTGCAGCCGCATCATTACTTCGCCAAAAGCAGCAATCCTAGGCATACTGGTCCACCAGCGATTTCATCGTTTGAAGCAGTCTGCGGACATCCTGAACGTTCGTGCTCCCCGTCTGCGGATCAATAATAGAAGAATAGACATGCGGTATAACCTGCGGCACGCCTGCCTGAAGCGCAATCCCCAGAATGGGGCCAAAGTTATCCAGGTCGATTCCGCCCGTTGGCTCCAGAGCAAATCCGGCTTCCCCGCAGGCTTTGGCAACCGCACGGTACTCTTCTTCCAGCTTCAGCCCCTGCATCGGATAATATTTGAGCGCATTGCCCCCCATGTCACGAACGAGCGCAATGGCGGCATGAACCGGAACCATCGCATGCGGAGTGTTCCCGGCACTGATCGGGCCGGTCGATATATTTACATAGCCCGGCTGTCCGCAGGGAGAGACGAGGCTGTTAATCCAGCTGTCCTTCGCTCCCAGATTGGCGCGGGTTGCCCCCACTGCCGGAAATACCTGATTGATATGGCTGCCCGCATAGCTTAAGGCAATCTCCGCCACAACGGCCGCCTGGCGGTTGTCCCCGGCCCCGAGTCCGATCGATACGGCATCCTCGATAGATTGGCCATATTCGGTCATGGCGGCGGCTGCCTCCTCTGCCGTGGCATAATTTTTGGAGAGCACGCCTACCAGAACATGTCCTTCCGCCGCATCATACACATCCTTGGCGTTGCCGATGCTGCCGGCCAGCACATTGAGTGCCGCTCTGTTCTTATAGAAACGCTGCTGAATATTGCTCATTCCTGTCCGCCCCCCACGATTTCATTAATTCTGCTTACGATAACCTGAAGATCATCCCCCTGCAGCGGCCTTGGATCGATATCGAAATAGCCCTGCTTCACGCCATAATCCCGGGTGTATATAGCAATCTCACCTTCACGCAGGTGGTCATTGACATGCTTCGCATCCACTCCCGCCGCAGAGGCATCAATCTGGACCCGTCCACGAAAAATCGCCCGGCCCGCTTCATCCTGCACGATGCGCACCGAAATTCCGGGAAGGGCGGCCAGCGGCTGAAGAGCCTCCAGCGCCTGCTTTTCCAGTTCACTGTTGTCGGCTTTATTCTGGTATTCTTCCAGTGCCTGGAGCAGTCCGAAGGTCGTCTCCTTGCCGACCTTCATGCTGCGGCCGATCCCGTGCAGCTGTACCTTCAACCACCCGATGTATTTCTGCTTGCCGGCAACAATACCCGAGGTAGGGCCTTCAATAGCTTTTGAACCGCTGTAGATGGCCAGATCGGAATACCGGACATATTTGGACAGATCCTCTTCTGCTGCCGCATCCACAATCAGCGGCACCCCCCTGCGCTGCGCAACCTCCCAGGCCTCTTCCACAGAGATCATGTTCTTCTGGACGGCATGATGGGATTTAACATAGAGAATGGCTGCGGTACGCTCACCGATCGCCTGTTCAATATGCTCTTTGCGGCCTTCATTGGCATATCCGGCTTCCACGACCCGGCCGCCGCCAAGGAATACCATGGTTTCAACCGGTGCTCCATACTGCACATTATGGCCCTTCAGCATAATAATCTCATTCTTCAGCACCGGCTCCTGGTGCAGGCGGAGGCTGAGCCGCGGGTCTCCGGCGGTCACTACGGCCGCTACTGACAGCGCTATGCCGCTGGAGGCGGAGTTTACGGCAACTGCCGCTTCGGAGCCCAGCAGCCGGGCAATGTACGCCCCGGATTTATCTACAAGGTCCGAAATTTCCACATACTGCTGCCCGCCCTGCTTCATCACCTCCATGACTGAATCCGCAGGTGCGGACACTCCAAGGATGCTCATTCTTCCGCTCGCATTAATCACACGCTTCAATCCATATCTAGCCTGTAATGAGTGATCCATTAACAAAGACTCCTTTAGCCTCAATATAGTGGTCCGCGACCCGGACATCGCCTTCCGAGTCTGTAAGCTGCTGCTCGCCCGCCTCATACGCGAACAAAGTCAGGTTGGCCTGCTTCCCTACTCTGATCCGGGCAAGCTCCGGCTTGCCCAGCCACTCCGCTGCGCCGGTTGTGACCGCGCGGATGACCTCCTCCAGACTGTAACCGAGATACAGGAATTTACTCAGCACATTCGACATGCTGTATACCGGCCCGTTCAGACGGTTGCCCCGGTAGATATCCGTGCTGATGGTATTCAGGGCAATCCCTGCCGCCTTCGCCTGTTCCGCAACTCGGAAGGAGAAGCTCGCCGTACCATGCCCCACATCCAGATGAACCCCCCGGGCGGCTGCATCCAGCAGCTCCTGCAGCGGTGCGCCGTCCTCATGGAACAGATTATTGGACTTGCCGTTAAGATAATGGGTGATCACATCGCCCGGCTGCAGAAGCTCCAGCACTTCGGTGACCGCCGGCGGAGCAGAACCGATATGCACCATGAGCGGCAGCTTCGTTGCTTCCGACAGTGCGCGTGCCAGCTTAAGCGGCTGTATGCCGCTGTCTTTGACGACACTCTGGCTGATGCGGGCCTTCAGGCCGACAATGAATCCGGGATAGGCGGCGGCTGCCTCCACAGCCTTGGTCTGGTCAATCCATTCCAGCTGCGACAGCTCATCAGTCCGCTCAAGCCCGATTCTTGATATATTCAGTAGCGCGAACACCCGCGTGGCCGCCTTCAGACTCCCAATATAGAACTCCCCGATCCGGTCTGCACCGCAGCTGCCGGCATCGACTAGGGTGGTTACCCCCTGCTTCACACCAATTTCGTCGATATCATCTCCATAGGGATTAAGCTCCGGTACAGCATGCACGTGCAGATCAATCCATCCGCTCGATACATATAACCCGGAACCGTCCAGCAGGGTCTCTCCTTCAGCCTGGCCTGGCGGTGTAATGGCGGTGATGATCCCGTCACGGATGGAAATATCAACCATCTCTCCGTCAACAAGCTGCAAATTGCGCAGCACATTCTCTGTGCCCACTCTTTCATCTCCTTCTCGAACCCGGATCTATAAGCACCCTCTAAAAAATGGTTAATGACATTAAACCTATAGATCCTTATATTTAAAAAGTAGAAACGGCTTTGCCGTCCGTTTTTCGGACGGTGCGGTTCCTGCGGAAAATATAAGGATGCTTGGCCGAGGGATACAGATATATCCTTTTATTTTAATAAACCTGAGACGCTACTCCATTTTAAAGATTATAATGTTATAATGTTTATATTAGCATACATGCATTCCGGAAGAGAACAGTGATTTATAATTCAAAGATGTCTATACCCATTTCCGCCAAGATGTCTAATCCGAATATCTTAACACTGGAGGTCCTGCTTCATGGCAAATCCGGCACTCAAGCCATCCTTGATCAACCGGTTCCGGCTCAGCTGGAATCATTTCAAATCAAGGCTGCTGCTGAAATATGCATTTTCCTACATTCTCATGTTCCTTATCCCTCTGACAGGGGTAACCATCTTCGTCTATGAAAACGCCGTCAAGGGCCTGCGCATGGAAATTGAACAATCCAATGTCAATCAGCTCAACCAGGTGAAGAGCACGATAGATGACCGTATGAATGAGCTTCAGGAAATAGCGGGAAGAATCGCTTATGATAAGCACCTGACACCCTATATGGTGCGGCATCCCTACTACAGCCTGGAGGCCATTCAGGCACTGGCAAATTATAAGGCCAGCAGCAGCATTGCAGAGGACTTGTTTCTCTATTTCCATGAAGATTCCAACATCTATTCTTACCGCGGCCTGGCTGATCTTCATGTTACCTTCGATACCCTCTATCAGTTCGAGCGCTGGACCCCGGAGGACCTGCGGCGGGACTTGAATGAGACCCGGCAGCCGCTGGTCCGTCCGGCCGAGAATGTGACGGTCAATTCCCGGATGGAGCCCATGCTCACCATGCTTGTACCTGTTAAACCCAACGACCCGTTTCCTTACGGGACTGTCGTCTATTTGATGAAGGAATCCAATCTTACCGGTGTCATGGATTCGATTCTGAGCGATTTCTCGGGGAGCAGCTATATTTTCGGCCCCTCCGGCGAGGTGCTGACCGCCAACAGCCATGGCGTCAGGCTTCCCCAGAACGAGCTTCAGAATATATCCGCACTTGAGCCGGGCATTCATAATCTGGAGCTGGACGGGGAGCAGTACTCCGTCGTCTCTGTACAGTCCGAAGAGAACGGCTGGACCTACGTGACCACGATGCCCAGCTTCCAGTTCTTCAGCCGTGTCGCCCATGTCCAGACTCTGATCTCGATCGTCTTCTGTATTACGGTCATTACCGGCATAGCCGCTGCACTGCTGCTGGCCAAGCGGCAGTACCATCCGATCCGGGATCTGATGGAATTCGCCAAGCTGCGCGGCAGCGGCAATGACACGTCTAAGCTCCGCAATGAATGGGAGTCGATCCGGCAGACCCTTCATGATTACAGTGCCCGGATTGATCTTCAGGAGCCGTTCGTCCGCAATCAGTGCATGCTGCTGCTGCTCAAGCACGGCAAGCCGGATGATCCCGAAATCGAGCAGATGATCCTCAGCGCAGGCTTCAGGCATCCGCAGGGGCAGGGTCTCTATTTCTCGGCCATCCTGTCCTGGGATGACACGGCTCCGGGCAGCCATTCCTGGCAGGAGCGCCATGTGCTGCAGGAGATGCTCAGCAATATCTGTCTGCCCGGACCGGATGCGCAGATCTTCGGGATTGAATTCTCGGTCAAGGACCAGTTTGCCCTCATTATTTCGCTTCCCGGCGATAGGGAGCTGCCGGTTCAGAGCCGGATGGAGCAGGTTATTGAAGCTGTTCAGGCCGTGATCCGCGAGCATTCGCAGCTGTCTCTGAGCATCGGTGTCGGCATGGCCTACGAGGATCTGGCCCGGCTTAACCAGTCCTTCATCGAAGCTGCCGCAGCTCTGGAGCACCGGATGATCCGGCGCAGCGGGCAGGTCACCTACTTCGAGCAGCTGGCAGAGCTGAATCCGCCTGCTGCCGAGAGCTTCTGGATTCCGCGCAAATCCATGCTGAAGCTGGAACAGAGCCTGAAGCAGGGCAACGAATCGGTAGCCGTCCAGATGATTGCCGATACCATTGATACCATCAAGGATGAACCGCTCCAGGTTCACCTCCTGCGCTGCATCTGCTTCGATCTGCTGAACGCCTTCCTGCGCACCGCCTCTGAGCTGGGCATGGACGAGGTGTTCGCCAATATGCCGGAGCTGACCTCCTTCGAGACGCTGGAGGAGCTGGAGAGCCGGCTGCTCTCTCTGGCCGCCGCCATTTGCGCACAGGTTGAGCGGAATACAGAGACCAATGAGTTGTCATTGATGGATGATATCCTCGCTTATGTGAACCAGCAGTTCGCAGACTACACGCTCAGCCTGGAGCATGTGGCGCTTAAATTCGCCATTTCCACCTCTTATTTAAGCCGGAGCTTCAAAGAGAAGACCGGCAGCAATTTCTCACAATATATCTGGCAGCGGCGCGTGGACGAGGTCATCCGGCTGCTGGAGAACACGAGCGCTCCGCTCAAGGAAATCATTGAGCAGGTGGGCTACCTGGATGCGCCGAACTTCATCCGCAAGTTCAAAAAAGAAACCGGTCTGACGCCGGGGCAGTACCGCAAGGAACATGCCTTGAAGGGGGCCGCTGCGAAAAGACCGGTTTAAAGCGGGCGGAGCTTCCACCCTGCCCTAATAGGCTGATGTGAATAGTTAATAGACTGAATCCCGTCGAGGGCTGTTGCCGCAGGGATTTCCCGGTTCATACGGTTTCATCCGCTTTCCGGGGCAGAAATCTGGTAACTTTTCATAAAATCCTGCCCAGAACACAACATCTCCCTCAGCCTATCGGCCCGAAGCCACAATTGTTGTACAAAAGGCAGGATTTCACTTTTTTCAGGCGGCTTTGCAGGAATATTGTTGTATTCTATGCAGCAATCCGCTCGAACATCTGTCTATCAATGAATCGAAGCTGCAAAACATACAACATTTATGTCTGCAACGCCTATGAAGAAGTCTTCAGTCTGCCGTTAAGGAATCAGGCGCCCCGCTTTCGAGGGGCTTGTGGTTACTCCGCGTCCTAGAGTTACTGGCTACTTCGCTTCCTGGAGGATATGCTCCACCAGCTCATCCAGCGGAACGGTCGCGAGCGCAATCGCCGTGTCCGTCACCCCGTAATAAATGTAGAGCAGACCGTCCTTGACCACGTTGCCGGTCGGGAAGATGACATTAGGAATCTGGAACCCGAATTTCTCATAGTAGGTCTCCGGCTCCATAATGAAATTATGCGTCCGGGCAATGATCTTCTCCGGCTGCTCCAGATCGAGCAGCATGGCGCCTACACGGTAGACAATGTCCTCATCGACACCGTGATAGAGCACCAGCCAGCCCTTGTCTGTGCGGATTGGAGGCGTGGAGCCTCCGATCTTCCGCGACTCCCAGGACAGATTCCCGGCCTTGGCGAGCAGCTTGGGCTCCTCCCAATGGACAAGATCCTCAGAATAGGTAATCCACATGGCCGCCTTTTCGGTTCCGTAGGCTTCTCCCACATATTCCTCAGGGCGGCGCAGGAGCACGAATTTTCCGTTTATTTTCTCAGGGAACAGAATGTTATCCCGGTCATTGATGTGGAGCGGCGTCGTGTCCGCCACGAATTCCCAGTCCAGCAGATTATCCGATTTCAGGATGGAGGAGCGGGTCAGCCAGTGCCCCTCCTCTTCCCCCCACCCATCCGGGTAGGTTGGAATGGAGCGCTCCGGGACGCCTGCCCCGGTAGGATAATAGCTCATGGCGCAAGGGCGCAAGGCGTAGTTCAGGTAGAAGAACCCGTCGATTTTGACAATCCGCGGGTCCTGCACACTGCCGTAGGGAAATCCCAGCATATCGGGCGTCACAATCGGCTCATCCTTCACATGGGTAAAGTTGACACCGTCCTCGCTCGTAAGCAGGCCCAGGTAATTCTTGCACGGGGTCAGGGAACCGGCGGTGCGCTCAATCATATAGAATTTGCCGTTATCGATAATGACCGCAGGATTGAAGACCGTAACCTTGCGCCATTCATAGCCGCCCGGGACGACTATAGGATTATTCGGATGTCTTGTGATTTGCATGTCTATTCCTCCTGCGAATAAGGTTCGTGATATAGTTTGACCGTCTGGACCTCGTATGGTCTGAAGGTAAGCGGGAGCACGCCGCCGGAAGTCTCCACAGCGCCTGTCTCACTCTCCAGCAGATTGACCCGCGAGGCGCGGATGTCTCCGTCTCTCCAGTCCAGCACTGCCGTCTCTCTGCTGCCTGCGGATTCATACAGCCGGATAATAACCCCGCTGCCGTCCTCTGCACGCTTGATCGTATCCAGCATCACATGCCTGCTCCGCAAAGTGAGCCAGGCATAGGTGCTTGGATAACGGCCTGAATGCGACTGCTCGCCAATCACCTGCAACGGTTCGTTCAGCTCAGCCCCTTCCCGTACAACATCAGCCTGCCGCCACTCCCCGCTGTGGGGATACAGGGAATACGTGAATTCATGCTCTCCCTGGTCCGCGTAGCGGTCAGGCCAGCGCGGAGAGCGCAGCAGCGAGAGGCGCAGCACCCCGTCATGAATGTCATAGCCGTATTTACAGTCGTTCAGCAGAATGACGCCATAGCCGCCCTCGGACAGATCCGCCCAGCGGTGGCCGCAGACCTCGAATTGTGCCTGCTCCCAGCTCGTGTTACGGTGGGTTGGACGCTCCAGCGCTCCGAACGGAATCTCATAAGTCGCCTTTGCGGCCACAATGTCCACCGGAAAAGCGACCTTCAGCAGCTTATGCTCCTCCCTCCAGCTGACCCGGGTCCGGAAATCCACCCTGCGGCCATGCCGGGGCAGAACAATCTCCTGCTCAATCCGGGACTCATTCAGCTGCCAGCAGAATTTAAGCACGGTCAGCACAGGGCCGCTTGTGACCACCTGCCGCTCCAGCAGCTTCGCCTTGCCTGCAGGCTGCTGCTCATAACGCGGGTCCAGATCCCAGGCATCCCACAAGGGGGGAGTGTCCTGGTAGAACTGCAGCTGATTGCCGGTCTGGCCGGGCTGAAGCAGCTCCCGGCCGGCGCTTTTGTCAAGCCAGCGGCTGATTTCGCCGTCTTCATTGAATGTAAGAATGTAATGGTCTGTCTCCCATTGCTCGGGGAACCCGTCTTCAGCTGTGACGGGTTCGCCCTCCCGCTCAGGCCCTGTGCCCGCTGGCTCCGCAGCCTCCCGCAGCCATAAGGTCCGGCAGCCGAAGGCAGGAACCTTGCGGACCCGGACAGTGAGGATATAGCTGTCTCCTACTCCGTCTCCGTCTGTGCTCCAGCATTCGCTCTCCAGCAGACCGTCTTCATCGAACGCCTGTAGCGCCGTCAGGCTGCGGTCCCCCTCCAGCCGGATCAGCTCCGACCGCTCCCAGCCCAGGCTGTTGAAGACTACATAGGGACGGCCCTCACCCGCAGTATCCACTTCGCTTGCCAGGGCGCGGAGCGAGGTGTCCAGCACCTGCTGCCCCAGGCTGAATATTTGCGCATATTGCTCCCGCGAGGTGGTGTACACCTCCGGAATGGAAGTGCCGGGAATGATGTCATGGAACTGGTTGAGCCTCAGCAGCTTCCAGCCTTCGGCCAGCTCCTGCTGAGGCTCGGGTTGCACAGGCCCCGGAAGCCCGCTTTTCTGCGCGAGCACGCTCCAGATCTCCGCCTGCCGGTATAAGACCTCCGCCTTGCGGTTGCTGCGTTTATTGAAGGCATGGGTCGTGAAGGTCCCCCGGTGAAGCTCCAGATAGAGATCGCCATGCCATGCCGGAAGCTCCGGCTGGCGTGAGCCGACTCCCGAGAAGAATGCCTCCGCCGTAGAGAACCGGCTGACCGGCTGGCCCGGCGCGAGATCGGTGCGTGCCACATATTCCAGCATCTCATGGGTGACCCCGCCTCCGCCGTCGCCATGGCCGTAGAGCAGCATCAGCTCCTCGTGCTCTTCCTTCTGGGCGTAGGCCTGCCAGTGCTCATGGACATCCTTCGGATGGGTATGCTCATTCACCCCGTGATTCTGATAAGCCACGATCTTCGTCCCGTCAATGCCGACCCAGTGGAACAGCGTATGCGGGAACGGATTGGTATCATTCCAGCCGAGCTTGGTCGTCATGAAATAATCAATTCCGGCCTGCTTCAAGAGCTGCGGCAGAGAAGCGCAATAACCGAAGGTATCCGGCAGCCATTCAATCGTGGACCGCTTGCCGAATTCCTCCATATAGAAGCCCTGGCCGTACAGCATCTGCCGCACCAGCGATTCTCCGCCGGGAATATTGAGATCCGGCTCCACCCACATGCCTCCGACCAGCTCCCACCGGCCTTCGGCAATCCGCTCCTTGATCCGCCCGTACAGCTCGGGATAATGCTCCTTGGCAAAGGCGTAGAGCTGGGGCTGGCTCTGCGCGTACCGGAACTCCGGGTACTTGTCCATCAGGGTGCAGACTGTGGAGAAGGTCCGGCTGACCTTGCGGACTGTCTCCCGGACCGGCCACAGCCAGGCAATATCAATATGCGACTGGCCTACCATATGCATTGTCCCCGGGTGCAGCCCTGCGGAGCGTTCCGCCGCCGCTTCCGTCCGCAGCAGGTGTTCAGCCGCAGAGACGGCATCGCCGTCAAGGAGCAGCTCCTCCTTCATATAGAGCGTATCCATTACCCGCTCCAGTGCATTCAGGCTGCGGATGCGGCGCATATCCCCTTCCGGCAGCAGCAGGGCCGATTCATGCACGATCTTCACCGTATGCAGCAGGCTGTACACCTGCGGGTTCACACGTACAAGCGTGATCTCAATCCCTGTAAGCGGCGGCTTGATCACCGCCTGAGCGTTCAGCGGGTCCTCCGGCTCAGGCACCGGATCATACAACTCAATATCCAGCTGCAGGACTTCTCCCGCAGTACCGGGCGGCAGCGGAATGAACCAGTGATTGCTGTCCAGGCCATGGTAGGGCGCTCCGCCAAGCTTCAGGAGGCCTTCCCCGCGCCCCAGATAGAGCAGTGCCGCCTCTTCTGGCGCCCAGTCTTCCGGAACCGCGACCTCCCGCTGAAGGAAGTACGTGGTCCCATAACCACCGTCCAGCCGTGAAATCCTGTAGTTCAGGTGAAGCTCCTCTTCATGCTCATAACGGCCGGGAGTGAGGTAGCGGGACTTGCGCATATTCCACTCCGCAAGCTGTATCTTCTCTGCCCACTGCCTCTTCGCCAGCCACCCGGTGAAACGGTTCATACGCTTCATGGCTCAGCCCTCCTCCCTCACATGGAGCGGCGCGGTCAAATATTCCGCCGAGTGGGGTCCCGCCATAATCATGAATTCACCCGGCTCCACGATCCGCGTCAGATCGGCCGATACGAACTCCAGCTGCTCCCGGCCCACACGGAACGTCACCGTCTGCGTGTCTTCCGGCTGGAGGCTGATCTTACGGAAGCCCTTCAGCTGCTTCTCGGGACGGGTAATGGAGGAGGCCAGATCGGAAATATACAGCTGGACCACCTCGCTCCCCGCCCGCTCGCCGGAATTGGTCACATCCACGGAGACAAGTGCTTCGCCATTCGCCGAAATGACTGGAGGCTCCACCTTCAGGTTGCTGTATTTGAATTCGCTGTAGCTAAGGCCGTAGCCGAACGGATACTCGGCATGGAAGTCCGTCTCCAGATACCGCTTACCTCTGGTTCGCCGCTTATAGTAATAGACCGGAAGCTGGCCGACATGCTTAGGAATGCTGATCGTCAGCCGCCCGGAAGGATTCACCCCGCCGAAGAGAATATCGGCAATTGCATGCCCCCCTTCCTGGCCGGGGTACCAGGCCTCCAGAATGGCGTCGGCATGCTCTACAATCCATGGCTCGGCAATCGGACGGCCGTTGATATAGACCACAATTAGCGGCTTGCCGAGCTTATGGATCTCCTGCGCCAGCTCCAGCTGCACGCCCATCAGATTCAGCGCGGCCCGGTCGATGCCCTCACCGCATTCCATGTCGCTCCAGGAATGCTCCGTGACGACAGAAGCGCCGGTGAGCAGATCAATTGTCCCCTCCCCGAAGTCTCTGGCGCTGGAGCCGCCGATGGCCAGCACCACCGCATCGGCCTCAGCCGCACAGGCGAGTGCATGGGCGAAGCCTTCCCGGGAATCGCCTTTAATCCGGCAGCCGGGTGCATACAGCACATTGTCCGCACTGCCGCCCAGCGCCTGCCGGATTCCCTCCAGTACCGTAACAATCGCGCCTTTGGGCTGCGGCGAGGTATAGTCGCCGAGCTGGTTATACGGCGCATCCGCATTGGGTCCGATTACCGCCAGCTTCGGAATCCGCTTGCTCAGCGGCAGCGTTCCGTTCTTATTCTTCAGCATAATAATGCTCTCACCGGCAATCCGCCGCGCCAGCTCCCGGTGCTCCGGCTTGCCTATTACCTGCTCTGCCTGTTCAGGATCGGCATAGGGACGGTCAAACAGCCCGAGCTTGAACTTCAGCTCCAGAATCCGGGCGGCCGCGCGGTCCAGATCGGACTCCTGCAGCCGTCCATGCTCGATAGCGGCCGCAATATGCTTCTCGAACATTTCGCCAGACATCTCCATATCGATACCAGCCAGCAGCGCCTGGGCCACTGCCGTCTCCCCGCTGTCGGCGGTGTTATGTCCGTTCGTCAGCATCCCCAGCGCTCCGCAATCCGTGATCACGAAGCCATCGAAGCCCCACTGCTCCCGCAGCACATCCTGTAGCAGATAACGGTTCGTCGTGCAGGGCACCCCGTCAATCTCGTTATAGGCCGTCATAATGGACAGCGCTCCGGCCTCTACCGCCTTACGGAAGGGCAGCAGATCCACCTCATGCAGCTCGCGCAGTCCCATATGCACGGGTGCGGAATTCCGTCCGCCTTCCGAGCTGCCATACGCGGCGAAGTGCTTCAGGGTCGCCAGAACGGAATCCTCCGCGTCCAGCCGCTCGCCCTGCAAGCCCTTTACCGCCTCCACGCCCATCGCGGCAATCAGGAACGGATCTTCGCCGAAGGTCTCCTCCGTCCGGCCCCAGCGCGGATCACGCACTACATCCAGGACCGGCGAATAGGTCGCCGCTCCGCCCTGGCTGCGGGTCTCGAGGGCTACTGCCCGGCACATCTCCCGGTACAGCTCCGGGTTCCACATGCTGCCCAGTGCAAGCGGAACCGGAAATACAGTAGCGCCGATCGCCATATGTCCGTGCGAGCATTCTTCCCCGAACAGAATAGGGATACCGAGCCGGCTCTCCTTCATGGCATAGGCCTGAATGGCATTCACTGCCTCGGCCCCCTGCTTCGGGGACAGGCCCGTCTCCAGGGTGACGCCGGTCCACGGGTCTGCCCGCAGCGTTCCATACAAGGAGCCGACACCCCCGGCTGCAACCTGGCGCTTGAAGGCCTCCGTCATACCTGCCTTGCCGTCAGGCTGCTTCTCATAGCACTGCCAGCCGAAAGGCTGGACTAATTGTCCAGCCTTCTCTCCAAGGGTCATGCGCTGCAGCAGGTCCTGTACCCGATCCGCCACAGGGCGCGCTTTATCCTTATAGATCATTTATTACAGCACCTTTCTGCACTAGACATTCATGCCGCTCTTTAGCGGCACTTCAGAGGATGAATTTTCGAAGAAGATGGCCCTCAATTCGGCTACGCCAAATTCGAGGCTTCCATAACAATGTCATTCGTACGGACACTGTTATTTCAGGATAGGGCCTGAATGAATTAGTTGGTTTTCCAGCGGTCATAGGCAGCCTGGTTGATCTCGGCCACACGCTCCCCGCCCATTTTCTTGACGGTAGCCACATAGTTGTCCCAGCCTGTAAGCGGCTCGGCACCGGTGATGAACTTCGCTTCCATCTGCTTCACATATGTGCTTAGATCCGAATTCAAACTGCTGATTTCGGTCTGCTCTTCCACCGTGAGGAACAGGGCCGGGAACGGAATCCGTGCGCCTTTATCAAGAAGCTTCTGCTTGGTCTCCTGCTCTACCCAGAGGTCAAAGTCTGTCTTCAGCCCCTTGTTAATATCGTCCATGGACAGCGTTGGAGCAGGAATGCCGTAGTTAGGCGTCAGCGTTGCCCGGTAATCCTCCATTTCCTTGCCGTCCGGTACAGGCAGGTATTGCTTGACCCGGTTGTCCTTGTCGGTGTATTCCCAGAGAACGCCCTCCGGCCCTTTATTGAAGAACAAGGCGCCTTCATAGGAGTAGAGATAATCTACCCAGCGCAGCGAGGCTTCCGGCTCCGGATTGCTGTTCGTGATGGCAAAAGCGCCGGTTGTAATCCCTCTGTTCTTGGCAATCGCCGGGGTAGCCACCGATTCGCTGCGGACAGGCGCGAACATCGGATCTGCCGTTGAAGGCTCTCCGCCTTTGGTCATATAGGCATGCCAGTCGGAGAAGAGGGCGACGCGGTTGTTCTGCGCCTTGGCCTTCTTCTGCTCCGCCGTCTGCGAGAAGCTCTCATGATCCAGCAGCTCCTCGGACCACAGGCGGTTCATATAGGTCAGATACTCCTTGTAGCCTTCTTCAAGCGGTGTGTAATGCACCTTGTCCGCATCGTCTACATAAATCTCCTCTTCATAGATCCCGAAGGCGCCCAGCAGCCAGGTGCGGATATCACGCAGGTTCGCAGCGGCTGTGGTCACCGAGGAAATCGGAATTTCATCAGCTGTGCCGTTGCCGTTCGGGTCCTCTTCCTTCACGCGCTTCAGGTAGGTATACAGCTCCTCCGTCGTTTCGGGCAGCTTGTCGATATTCAGCGCCTTCAGGAAATCGCCGTTATACCACATCGGGTTGCGGTACCAGTGCTGGCTGAATTCCACAACCGGCAAGGAATAGATGTGCCCGTCCGGGGCAGTGATCGATTTGCGGACATCCGGATTCTCCTCCAGCAGCGCCTTGAAGTTCGGGGCATACTCTTCGATCAGATCCTCCAGGGGAATCAGGATGCCCTGCTCCCCATAATTCATCTGCTCCGCAGTCGTCAGGCCGGCAGCATAGAAGATATCCGGGTAATCGCCGCTGGCGAACACCAGATTCTTCTTCGTCTCGAAGCTGTCCTTCGGCGCATTCTTGTATTCCAGCTTAATGCCGGTCTTCTCCTGCATCTGCTGGAGCACCGCCATGTTCTCCCAGTTCTGAATCCCTACATCCGGGGCCATCAGCGTCAGGGTAACGGGTTCAGTAACAATCGGGAAGCCCTCCTTGTTGACTGTGACTTCTCCGGTACTATTGTTTGCTGCACCCTCGTTCGAATTGCCGCAGCCTGCCAGCAGTGTAAGGATCACAGCCGAAGACAGCAGAAGCTTCCATGGTTTACGTGTGGTCTGCATTGATGATTCCTCCCTTATGTTCATTACATTTTACCCTTTTAGCCTTTCACAGAGCCAATCATGACTCCTTGGACAAAATAACGCTGCAGGAACGGATAGACAGCCACAATGGGCAATGTTGAGACGACAATGACTCCATATTTGATCAGCGATGCCGTTTCTGCCTTATTATTCATGGCGATCGCCACCTCGCCGTTGATCGCAGCGCCTGTGGTTTCAGCCGACATTTCCTGAAGGACCAGGATCTGGCGCAGCACCATCTGCAGCGGATACTTGGCTTCATCATTCAGATAGATCAGGGACGGGAAATAGCTGTTCCAGTGGCTTACCCCATAGAACAGGGCCATTACGGCTACAATCGGTGCGGACAGCGGCAGAACAATGCGGAGGAACAGCCTCAGATTCGTACAGCCGTCAATGTGCGCCGCCTCCTGCAATTCTTTGGGAATCGTTGTCTGGAAAAAGGTGCGGGCCACGACAATGTTCCAGACCGAAGCGGCGACCGGCAGGATCAGTGCCCCCATGCTGTTAATGAGGCCCAGGTTCTTGACCAGCAGATAGGTCGGCACCAGTCCGCCGCTGAAGAACATGGTGAACAGGATAAGACCCATGAACAGCTGGCGTCCTACAAAGTCAGATCTGCTGAGCGCATAAGAGGCCGGCAGCGTGACCGCGAGATTGAGCAGCGTGCCTGCCACCGTGTAAATAATCGTATTCAAGTAACCGTTCCATATCTTCGGGTTCTCAAAAACAAGCTTGTAGCCGTCCAGTGTCACATTCTTCGGGAACAGCCACATGGCTCCCGAATTGACGTCCTGCGGTGAACTGATGGAAGCGCTGAGGATATAGATCAGCGGATAGAGTACCACTACCAGCGCAAGGCACAGATAGATATAGGTGCTGATCAGAAACAGCTTATCTCCCCTGGATTCTTTCATGGCAGTAACCAAAGACTTCAACTCCTTTCTACCAGAGGCTGTTCTCACTGGTGCGTTTGGCAATCAGATTAACGGTAACCAGCAGAATTACATTGACCACCGAGTTGAATAATCCCACAGCCGTCGAGAAGCTGTATTGGGCGTTGACCAGACCGGCGCGGTACACATAGGTTGATATGACATCGGAAGCTTCCATATTGAGCGAATTCTGCAACAACAGAATTTTCTCGAAGCCAAGGCCCAGAATGTTCCCCATATTCAGGATCAGCATGATCGTAATTGTGGGGATAATCGTCGGCAGGTTGATATGCAGCACCCGTTTGATCCGGCTTGCTCCATCCACTATGGCCGCCTCATGCAGCTGGGGATCTACGCCTGACAGAGCCGCGAGATAGATAATCGTTCCCCACCCGGTGCTCTGCCAGACGCCCGAGAAGACATACACGGTCTTGAACCAGGCCGGATCGGTCAGGAACTGCGCCGGATCGAAGCCGAGGAATTCAATGGCCCGGACAATCATTCCGCTGGAAGGCGACAGGAAGGTAATGATCATCCCCGCCATGACTACCACAGAAATGAAATGCGGTGCATAGGTTACGGTCTGGACCGATTTTTTGAACGGACCGTTGCGGACCTCATTGAAGGCCAGCGCCAGAATGATCGGCAGCGGAAACCCGATGGCCAGTTCATAGAAGCTGATGCTGAACGTGTTCCAGAGCAGATCCCAGAAGAAATAGGAATTGAAGAACCGTTCAAAGTGGTCAAAGCCCACCCATTCGCTGCCCGTAATCCCCTTCGAGGGTACGAAATTCTTAAACGCAATCTGAATGCCGTACATCGGACCATAATGAAAAACGAGGAAATACAATAATGCGGGAAGCATGAACAAATAGAGCTCCCAATTTTGCCAGATTCTTTTGCCCAGGGACTTGTTCTTCAATGAAGGACTTCCGGATACTGCAGCATTGCTCCCCTTCATTCTCCCACTCCTCTCTATGTTAGTTTTCGTTACATTAAATCAGGCAGCCGCTGCGCATTCTCGCTTTGGACCCTCCTGCTAACGCTTACAACACAAAGTGTAGTGAAACTAAGCTGACACCGTAAATATGTAGGTTCTGCATTGTCATGTTAAGGGAGTGTAAAACCGCGCCGCTGCGGGACTTCCCGCTTGGACAGCTTGTTGCGTAGTCTTTGGCATCAGTGCCGTAAATGTGTGAATTATGAACCTCCCTCCCCCCTGCAAAAGTTACATATTGTGATCCCCGGGCAGGTATGCAAACATTTGCTACGAATGCCAAAGTTACAACATCGACTGATGATATAGGAGGTTTCTGTCATGACCCGTACAACCGCACACCTGATCTCCCACACCCATTGGGACCGGGAATGGTACATGCCCTACGAGCGTCATCATGTTCTGCTGGCGAAGCTGATGAATGAGCTCCTGGAGACCCTGGAGAAGGATGAACGCTACCGTTATTTCCACCTGGATGGACAGACCATTATTATTGAAGACTATCTTCAGGTTCATCCTGAGCAAAGAGAGCTTCTGGAGAGGTTCATCCGCGACGGCCGCATTGTCATCGGCCCCTGGTATGTGCTCCAGGATGAATTCCTGACCAGCTCGGAAGCGAATGTCCGCAATCTGCTGATCGGCCATCAGGATGCGGCCAAGTATGGCGTCATCTCGAAGCTCGGGTATTTCCCGGATTCCTTCGGCAATATGGGCCAGGCCCCGCAGCTGCTCCGGCAAGCTGACATTGAGACTGCGGTGTTCGGGCGCGGCGTGAAGCCGACGGGCTTCGACAACATGGTCGGCGAGTTGAACAGCTCCAGCTATGAATCGCCTTACTCCGAGATGTACTGGGAATCGCCCGACGGCTCAAGCGTGCTTGGACTGCTGTTTGCGAACTGGTACAGCAACGGCAATGAAGTGCCTGTAGACGCAGAGGAAGCCAAGGTCTTCTGGGATAAAAAGCTCACCGATGCCGGCAACTATGCCTCCACCCCGGAGCTGCTGTTCATGAACGGCTGTGATCACCAGCCGGTGCAGCGCGATCTCGCCGATGCGCTGGAGACGGCCCGGAAGCTGTACCCGGACACGGATTTCATTCATTCCAGCTTCGGGGAATATTTGGGGGCGCTGGCGTCTTCGCTGCCGGACGACCTGGTCACGGTAACGGGCGAGCTGCGCAGCCAGCACACGGACGGCTGGGGGACGCTGGTGAACACCGCTTCCGCCCGCGTCTATCTGAAGCAGCTGAACCAGCGGGGCCAGACCCTGCTGGAGAAGGGCGCCGAGCCCCTCGCTGCGCTGGCTTATCTGGCCAGCGGGCAGGCTTATCCCCACGCCCTGCTGACCTACGCCTGGAAGACGCTGATGCAGAACCATCCGCATGACAGCATCTGCGGCTGCAGCGTGGATGAGGTTCACCGCGAAATGATTACGCGCTTCGAGAAGAGCCGGCATGTCGGCGAGGCTATAGTGGAAGACAGCCTGAAAGCAATCTCCAGGCAGATTGGTACCAAGGATGTAGCGGCTTGGGGAGAATCCGGCATTCCCGTGACGGTCTTCAATACCACCGGCTGGGAACGTACCGGGACGGTAAGTGTGGAGGTGGCGGTTGCCAAAAAGTACTTCAAGGAAGGGCCGAATCCTGCGGCGATTGCCGAGGCGCTGGACCAGCAGCCGCTTGAGCTGGAGCGCGGGCGGCTGCTGGATAGGGATGGACGAGTCCTTGCCTGCAAGGCGGAGGATCTCGGCACCCGGTTCGGCTATGAGCTGCCGGACGACCAGTTCCGTAAGCCTTATATGGCCCGGATGGTCCGGCTGACCTTCGAAGCCGGGCAGGTACCGCCGCTCGGCTACAGCACCTACGCCTGGGTGGAGTCGCCGGGTGAATCGGCCGGGGCTGCCGGTTCAGCGCCGCTTAAGCTTCTGGAGCAGGGGATGGAGAATAACTTCCTGGCCGTCCAGATCCGGGAGGACGGCGCGTATGATGTAACCGACAAGCGTACCGGCAGAGTCTTCACCGGACTCGGCGTCTATGAGAACTGCGGCGATATCGGTAATGAGTATGTATTCCGTCAGCCGGAGGGCGATGTTGCCCTGACTACCAGGGGTCTGGACGCCCGTATCTCCCTTGCCGAGCATGAGCCCTACCGCATCACCTATGAAATTGTGCATGAATGGAGTATCCCGGCTTCCGCCGATGCTTCCTTCGAGGACGAGAAGCGCCGGATGGTTCCGTTCCGGCAGCGTAAGGCCGGACGCTCTGCTGAGCAGGTCCCGCTGCGGATCGTGACCCGGATCAGCCTGGAGGCGAACGGAACCGGCGTCCAGGTCTCTGCCGCGTTCAATAATCAGGCTAAGGACCACCGGCTGCGCGTGCTCTTCCCTACCGGGCTTGCCGCCTCGACCCTGCGCGCCGACTCCATCTTCGAAGCGGCGGAGCGCGACATTGAACCGGCTCCGGACTGGATCAATCCGAGCAATGCCCAGCACCAGCAGGCCTACGTCAGCGTGTCGGACGGCAGCGCCGGACTGCTGGTTGCCAACAAGGGGCTGAACGAATACGAGGTTCTGCGGGACGGCAGCAATACCATTGCCGTAACCCTGCTGCGCAGCGTCTCGGAGCTGGGGGACTGGGGTGTATTCCCTACACCGGAAGCCCAGTGCCTGGGCGGGCAGACCGTGGAATTCGCGGTCCGTCCCTTCGCCGGGGATGCAGACTGGACGGAGGCCTGTGCCTGGGCTTACCAGTACCAGGTACCATGGTTCACTGTACAGACCGGCTGGCAGCAGGGCCGGCTACCTGTTCAATATCAGCCGCTGGAGTGGGAAGGCCCCACTATGGCGCTCTCCGCCTTCAAGCTGTCGGAAGAACATGAGGACATTATCCTGCGATGGTACAATCTGGCGCATCAGGAGCAGGACTTTGCGCTCGTGCCGCATTTTCCCGTAGAGGCTGTACATGCCAGTGATATTCTGGAGCGGCGGAAACAGACAGCCATATTAGATGAAGGAATTCTGCGCAGCACCGCCGGCAAAGCCCAGATTGTCACCTACGCCCTGCAAACCGTACAACCCTAAATTCACTATGCCTGAGGAGGAGTTACACTATGAACCTGCCAGCTTCCATTACCACATATCTGAATGAGGCCGACGAACGGCTCAAGCATCACCCGAAACTGCAGCAATTGTTCCGCAACTGCTTCCCCAATACGCTGGAGACGACCACCAAGCTGCTGGAGGACGGCACCACCTTCGTGTTCACCGGGGATATTCCGGCTATGTGGCTGCGCGATTCTACGGAGCAGGTACGCCACTACATTCCTTTTGCCAAAAACGACCCTGAATTGCAGCGGATTCTCCGCGGCCTGATCGCCCGGCAGATGTTCTACGTCAATATTGATCCGTACACCAATGCCTTCAACGAAACGGCAAGCGACAAGCATTACCGGGATACGGACGACTGCAATCTGAATCCTTGGATGTGGGAGCGCAAGTACGAGCTGGACTCCCTGTGCTTCGTCGTACAGCTGGCTTATATGTACTGGAAGGAAGCAGAGCAGTCTGATATTTTCGATGCCGCCTGCTATCAGGCGCTGACCTCTATCGTGAACGTTATCGAAACGGAGCAGTACCACGGGGAGAAATCGCCGTACCACTTCATCCGGCAGACGCTTCAGGATACGGAGACGCTATACAACAACGGGCGCGGCATGCCCGTCAATTATACCGGCATGAGCTGGTCCGGCTTCCGCCCAAGCGATGACAGCTGCGAATTCGGCTACAACATTCCCTCCAATATGTTCGCGGTAGTCATTCTGGGCTACATCCGCGAGATAGCAAGCGAGGTCTACAAGGATGATAGACTGGCGGTACGTGCAGCGAAGCTGCGCAAGGAGATCGACTTCGGCATCCGGACCTACGGTATTGTGAACCACCCGAAATACGGCAGAATCTATGCTTATGAAACAGACGGCTTCGGTAATTATTCCCTGATGGACGATGCCGGTACTCCCGGGCTGATGTCCATCCCTTATATTGGTTATGTGGGCGTGGAAGATGAGATCTATCAGAACACCCGCCGCTTCGCCCTCAGCTTCGACAATCCATTCTACTTCGAGGGTAAGCACGCCAAGGGCATCGGCAGCCCCCATACACCGGGCGGTTATGTGTGGCATATGGCGCTGTCCATGCAGGCGCTGACGGCAGACAACGATGAGGAGATCAAGGAACTGATCGATATGCTGATCCGGACCGATGCGGATACCGGCTATATGCACGAGGGCTTCCACCCGGATGATCCCTCCGACTTCTCCCGCGAGTGGTTCGCCTGGTCCAACAGCCTCTTCGCCACGCTGATTGGCAAAGCAATGGATAAAGGGCTGGTCTAGGCCCGGCGAATCGGGAGTACCATCCATTTGTATGAGAGGACACGCTGCAGTACAGCCAGCTTCCGGCTTCCGGCTTCCGGCGGATTCAGAGGGGGTTATTTCTTTGATTTTCCCGCTCAGCTCACTCAGCCAGCTTTCGACAGCCCATTTTTATATCCAGCTTATCTGCAACAGATAACCAGACAACTATCATAATTCCCTCTACAGAAACGAAACGGCTGTGGCCTCCCTGAAATCCAGGAAGCCACAGCCGTTTTTTGATAGATGAATTTAATTCGGGAGCAGAGCCTGGTCCGTTGGAATCAGGGGCACTAATGCCCCTCATTTCCTCCCGCTGAAGCGTTAGCGTCCTTTGATAAGGGGGGCGTGTGCAGTACAGCCAACTTCCAACGGATTTAGAGGGATTTATCCCTCTGATTTTCACACTCAGCCCACTTGGGGCCGATTTAGTGGGATTTATCCCTCTGATTTCCACACTCAGCCCGCTTTCGGCCGATTTAATGGGATTTATCCCTTTGATTCCGCCGCTGAGCCCACTCGGCTAACTTTCGGCGGCCATTTCATATTCAGCTTATCTACAACAGATAACCAGACAACTATTATAATTCCCTTTACAGAAACGAAAAGGCTGCGGCCTCCCTGAAATCCAGGAGGCCACAGCCTTTTCTGTGCATAGCTGAGTTGTATTTAGTAGCTGCTCTGACTTTGCTCACCTTTGGCAATGGCTACGCCGCCGCTTGTCCCGATCCGGGTAGCGCCTGCTCCGACCATTACGAGGGCATCTTCCGCACTGCGCACACCGCCGGATGCCTTAACGCCGATAGCAGGGCCGACAGTTGCCCGCATCAATGCGATATCTTCCTTCGTTGCGCCTCCCGTGGAGAATCCGGTCGAAGTCTTCACGAAGTCTGCTCCCGCTTCTACAGCAAGCTTACAGGCGCGGACCTTCTCTTCATCGGTCAGCAGGCAGGTCTCAATGATGACTTTGGTCAGCGCTTTACCCCGGGCAGCATCAACCACTGCGGCGATATCACGTTTCACCAGTTCGTCATTGCCGTCTTTCAGTGCGCCGATATTGATAACCATATCTACTTCGCCGGCACCGTTAGCAATCGCATCGGTGGTTTCAAAGGCTTTGGTTTCCGGTGTGGACGATCCCAGCGGGAACCCGATGACTGTACATACTTTAACGTCCGGCGTATCCTTCAGCACGGCATAGGCCGTGGACACCCAGGCCGGATTCACACAGACCGAAGCGAATTTGTATGCTTTGGCTTCCTCAGCCAGCTTGATAATATCGTCTTTACGGGCATCCGCCTTCAGCAGCGTATGATCAATAATCCCGGATATTGTAGTTTCACTCATTATTAATTCCTCCATGTAATCGGTAGTAGATGTTCGCATTCCCTGTAATCATACCAATAGTCGAACACTTTGGAAAGCCGGAGAGCGAACACCTGCTATTACACCCGATCAACACTTGAAGCGCCGCTTATACCTTTACCTGCCGGAGAGCTTCCCGCAAGTCGCCCGTGTTCGCGCTGATCATCATCGAAGCCTCGTACACTTCTTTGATCTTCTCCAATTGAAGACCGGTCAGCTCACGGATCTGCCGTGTCTGCTCCGAGACACCTCCGGCAATATTAACCATGCCGCCCACAGTTGCAGCAACCTCCTCCGAGCCTGCAGACAGTCACTCTGGCATTCAAATCTCCTGACATCTGAAGCATCGCCCGATAAGCCGTTCCGATCTCATCCCGGGACCTGACCGGACGGGCATTCAGAATCCGCGCGGCCTCAGCCAAGTCGCCCCTGGCCATGGTACCCGCACTCTCCGTGATAGTCCCCAGTGGACGCAAAGACCGGGATACAAACCAGCCCAGCAGCGCCAAAGCGCCCAGGGATAAGGCGAGAATACCATAGAGAGGCAGACTTTGGATCAGGACATCACGGGTCAGGCTGCTAAGGACAGCTACATCGGTGTCAATGCCCAGCGCCCCTAGCAGAGCCCCGTCAGCGGTGTACTCGCATTCTCTCCGGCAAGGACCGCCTCAACTGCAGCAGCCGGCATATCTGTACTTTCATTAATCTGCGAAGCCAGCGCGGGTCCCCCTCTGGCCTGCCGTCAATCATCAGCTGCGGCTGATTGGCTTATTCTATCCTGACTATAGTCATGACACAGAGGATACGGGCACTAAGTCTTGTTCCTTTATCCTGCCGCAAAAGATATTCCCAAAAAAGAGACTGCTTCTGAAGCCATAAACAGCTCCAAAGACAGCCTCAATACCTTTATCCTTCAATGCCCGCCCGACAAGCTCAGGCCGATCCGCTTCACCAGCCGGGCACTTTCTTCATTTAATCCGGTAATCGTTACCTTTTTGCCGAGTGCCGCGTATTTGTCCAGCGTTTTGGCAATGGCTCCCACCGCTGACTGATCCCACACATGAGAATGGGAGAAGTCGATAATCACCTGCTGCGGATCACTCTCATACATAAATTCATGCACGAAATGACTGGTTGTACCGAAGAACAGCTGGCCCGATACTTTGTAGGTAGTTACAGATGCCGTCGTATGGACACTGAGCTTGATTGAAGCCATTTTCCAGGCAAAAGACAAAGCGCTCAGCAGAACACCGAACAGTACGCCGATCGACAGATTATCCGTCACTACCACGGTGACTACCGTAACGATCATGACCAGTGCATCGCTGAGCGGCACCTTGGCTAATGTCTTCAGTGAACCCCACTCGAAGGTGCTGATGCAGACCATGATCATAACACCGACCAAGGCGCCCATAGGAATCTGCTTAACCACATCGCCCAGAACGAGAATCAGGAACAAAAGAAAGATCCCCGATACAAAAGTAGACAGCCGTGTACGTCCGCCCGATTTCATATTAACCATCGACTGGCCGATCATTGCACAGCCTGCCATCCCGCCGAAGAAGCCGGTCACGATATTGGCCAGGCCTTGTCCCTTCGCTTCCCGGTTCTTGTCACTGCCGGTGCCGGTAATATCATCAATCAGCGTTGCGGTCATCAGGGATTCCAGCAATCCGACTACAGCGAGCGACAGTGAATAGGGCAGAATGATCAGCAGTGTATCCAGCGTGAGGGGAAGATCCGGCAGATGGAACACCGGCAGAGCCGAAGTAATGGTGCCCATATCCCCTACGGTCCTTACATCCAGATTAAGAACAATACTGAGTACGGAAACTGCGATAATCGCTACAAGTGCCGAAGGGACAGCCTTCGTAATCCGCGGAACCGTATAAATGATGACCAGTGTAAGTGCCACCAGTGCATACATAATCCAGCCCTGTCCTTCAAAATGCACCAGCTGGGCCATAAAGATAAGAATGGCTAATGCGTTGACGAAGCCGGTCATTACCGGCTGCGGCAGGAACGTGATGAATCTGCCAAGCTTCAGCATCCCCATCAGAATCTGAAAGATTCCCGCCAGTACGGTGGCCGCGAACAGGTACTCAATTCCGTGTGAAATCACCAGGCTGCCGACCAACAGCGCCATCGCTCCGGTCGCCGCTGAGATCATGCCCGGTCTTCCGCCGGCAAATGCCGTCACAATAGCAATACAGAAAGATGCGTACAATCCAACCATCGGGCTTACGCCGGCGAGGATGGAGAAAGCAATCGCTTCAGGGATTAAGGCAATCGCCACGGTCATACCTGACAGAATGTCGCTCCGTGTGTTGGAAAACCAACCGTTGTTGTATAAGCTTGACTGCTTCAAATTGTGCTGCTCCTCCTGTGTCTTGTTATAAGGTTATAGGCTCTTCCATAGAGCCCGGGGCCGGTGCACCGCCAATGCTTCTTATTGTACCTGACCCGCCTTAACCTCCACAAAAGTCCAACCTGTGCTTGTAAGCGCTACTTCCTGCCCCGTTCTCACCGATCCTGCTATTTTCGCCTGAACTCTAGATATTAAAATTAACGGTACAGTCCGGAGGCTTTCACTTCATTGAAGAAGGTGTTGAACTCTTCAATATTAAGCTGCTGCGCCGCATCCGATAAGGCGGTTGCCGGATCGGGATGCACCTCCACCATGATGCCGTCGGCTCCGGCGGCAAGTGCGGCTTTGGCACATGGGATCAGGATATCCTTGCGTCCGGTGGAATGGGTCACATCGACCAGCACCGGCAGATGGCATTCCTGCTTGAGAATCGGCACTGCCGAAATATCCAGCGTGTTACGGGTCGCTTTCTCATAGGTACGGATGCCGCGTTCAATCAGTATGATCTCCATATTGCCCCGGGACATAATGTATTCTGCCGCATGGACGAATTCATCCAGTGTAGCGGATAATCCGCGCTTCAGCAGTACCGGCTTGTTCACTTCCCCTACCGCTTTGAGCAGTTCGAAGTTGTGCATGTTCCGTGCACCGACCTGAATAACATCGACATAATCAAGGGCCTCTTCAATATGACGCGGGTCTACAATTTCGCTGATGGTCAGAAGCCCGTATTCATCCGCTGCTTCACGCAGAATTCTCAGGCCGTCCATTCCAAGTCCCTGGAAATCGTAAGGCGAGGTACGGGGCTTGAACGCTCCGCCGCGCATAACCTTCACTCCTGCCTTCTGCAGAGCCGCGGCAACCGTACGGGTCTGCAGCTCACTCTCCACCGAGCAGGGTCCGGCAACCATCAGCGAAGATAATCCGCCGACGGTTACATTACCCGGAAGGGTAATTACTGTATCTTCGGCGTGATTTTTCCGGGCTACCAGCAGGGACTTCTTATGCTCCGTGCTTTGCAGATCCAGTGAAGCAGAGAAAATCTGCTTGAACAGGGTACGGATCGTGCCGCTGGTGAAAGGTCCCTTGTTGCTTGCTACCAGCTTATCCAGCATGGCTTTCTCGCGTTCAGGATCGAACTTCGGCACACCCTGCTTCTCCTTGAGCACTCCGATTTCCTGAACGATTTCCGCACGCTCCGAGATCAGCTCCAGCAGCTGTCCGTTAATTTCATCAAGCCGTGCTCTCAGCTTATCCAATTCCACATTACTCATTTCCTGACACTCCCTTAAGTAGTTAATAGTTAATCCTATGAACGAACGCAAAAAGGCCCCCCGTCGCAAGGGACGAGGAGCCGTGGTACCACCCTTATTTAGAGATGAATCCTGCTGACGCGTCAGCACCCGGAAAGCTGTTATCTCATTCCCGGACCGGATTAACTCTGTCTTACACCCGTTAACGCTGGAAGCGGGCCTCCCTACTCATACCTGCTGCAGCAGTGTACTTCAGGGGCCGACTCGGAAGTGAACTTCGGCACTAAGCGTCAAATGAGGGTGCTCTCAGTCTCCGGCACACCTTCCCTGTTAAGATCCGCTATAAAGTGCTTACTCTCTTCGTCATTGTCATTTAATGGTATATCGGTGCGTCTTGTGCACCGGTTTCTGCTATCTTAATCAAAATGACTTCCACATGCAAGATGTCAGAGTGACGTATTACAGCTTTAACGCAGCAACGTCAATCATTGATGTGTAGACGGAAGACTGCCTGCTGATTAAAAGAATTTTCCGATAACATTCACTATCGTCTCGCTTCTCAGCGGCTTGCTGATATACTCGTCCATTCCTGCTTCAATGCATAATTCCCGGTCGCCTTTGAGTGCATTAGCCGTTACAGCAATAATGACCGGCTGCGAATCTGCCGGCTGCGTCTGCCTGATTCTCGATGTAGCCTCCAGGCCGTTCATGCCGGGCATCTGCACATCCATGAAGATCAGATCATAGCTGCGCTGAGTGACCATCTCGACTACCTGCAGCCCGTCTTCCGCAACATCCACGGCGAACCCGCGCTTCTCCAGAATTTTGCGCAGCACAATCTGATTAATGACATTGTCTTCAGCCACCAGGATGCGCAAAGAACGGCTGAGCTGCTGCGGACTCAGCAGGCCCGGCTCCGCCCCCTCAGCAGTCTGGGCCTGCTTCTCGGTCCGGAGCACCACCGTAAATACAAAGGTTGCCCCCTGCCCGGTCTGCGGCTCCAGCTGAATCCTGCCCCCCATCATTTCAACCAGCTGCTTGCTGATCGCCAGCCCCAGACCACTTCCTTCATGTTTGCGGCTCATGTAATGATCCAGCTGGTAGAACGGCTCGAACAACCGGCTGCGGGCATCCTCCGGAATGCCTATCCCTGTATCCGCCACTGTAAATTGCAGCGTTACCCTATCAGCAGCCTCTTCTCCATGTATCCTTTGCACGCCGACTTTTATCCCGCCAGTGTGAGTGAACTTCACTGCATTGCCGACCAGATTGATCAGGATCTGCTTCAAGCGTTCTCCGTCCCCGATCAGATCAGCGGGTACATCCGGACCCACCTCCACCTGGATGGCGAGGCCCTTATTCTCCGCCTTAAGCTGCAGCAGCTCCAGAGCAGACTCCATGCAGTGCTGAAGGACAAACGGTTCTTCATGCAATGAGGTTTTGCCCGCCTCAATTTTGGACAGATCCAGAATATCGTTAATGATATTCAGCAGGGATTCTCCGCTCTGGCGGATGATTTCCAGGTACTCCCTTTGCTGAGAATCCGGATCACTGAGGTCCAGCAGCAGATCGGTCATCCCGATCACCCCGTTCATCGGCGTGCGGATTTCATGGCTCATCATAGCCAGGAACTCGCTTTTGGCCCGGTTCGTATTCTCGGCGGTTTCTTTGGCAATCAGCAGCTTCTTCTGCTCGGTAATATCCTTGACGATAATATAAAAGCCCACCGTCTCATTGTTGATAATGATAGGGGCAAGGGTTGTCAGCACCTCCACGGAATGTCCGTCCTTATGCCAGATGAGGTCGATGTTCCGTTCCATGGAACCCTTCTTCTGGCAGAAGCTGATCACGTCGTGAAGATGGTGATTTCCGATAATCCGTCCGACACTCATTCCCACCAGCTCAGGGATTGTGTAGCCTGTCAGCTGTACGGCCTTCTCATTCCCGTTGATAATGTTTCCTTTCAGATCCAGGGAAATAATCGCATCATGGTTATATTTCTTCAGCGAGGTATAACGCTCTACCGATTCCTGCAGCTTCTGCTCCATAATCTTGCGCTGTGTCACATCACGGCCTACGGCAAGCACGCTCCAGCTCCCGTTGTCTTCCACAATCCGCAGCGTGAATTCAATCCAGAGATACCGCCCGTCCTTATGAAGAATCCGCAGCTGCACACTCTGAAGCTCAGCCGCCTGCGGAGCGCTCATAAATTCCATATCCCCGGGGTGAACCAGTCCGCGGATATCACAGCCGATTAATTCCTCAGGCTTATACCCGAGTACTTCCACAATCGAAGGAGAACAGTATCTGCAGATACCATCCGGGGTAGCATAATATACAATGTCTCTAATATTGGCTGCAATCAGGCGGTACAGCTCATCTGGCGGTGCCGGAAGTTCATCCATGGACTTAGCTTCCAGGTGCGGCAATCCGGCCAGATGAACGATATAATACAAGCCCATTCCCGTAGAGGGCTCGCTAATCAGAGAAACATGCAGCAGTACTGCAACTACAGAGCCGTCTGCATGCCGGAAATTCAGTTCGCATTCAAAAAAGGGAACCTCTTCCGCTTTTAGAGTCCCCATCTTTTGCCTATGTATCTCCAGGGAATCTTCAGACAGAAACTCCGTGAAGCCATGTCCCAGCAATCGTTCTTCCGTGTATCCGAGCAACAGGGTTACCGCCGGATTCACACTGGTCCATTCTTCGGAAATGGAGAGAAATGCGACTCCGGCAGTCCCCTTTTTGAATGCCTGTTCGAATGGAGAAGAGATCTCCGTATGTTGTCTTAGCATAAATTCCACCGCCCGTTCGTGGAGTAATACATGCATTTTTAGTTCAAATCTGTAATATAAATATCTTGCATATCCGGGCGAAAGTCAAATGATTATGTCGAAATATAAACTATAAAATGTATAGCAGATTATATTAACCTGCGAACCAGACTTCAGACAGAGTTCTCCCCAGTTCCCCACCTTTGTTTCAATCCATTCCTGCATTACTTTATCCTTGATTCAGAGCCCGCCGTCCAGCAGCCTCTTCACCGTTTCGGTGAAGGCTTTGACCTGGAAAGGTTTAGTAATATACGCGGCAAAACCCCTGTTTTTGGCTTTTTCAATATCCGATAATTGAGCAAACGCGCTGGTTCCCAGTACCGGAATATGGCAAGTAGCCTCATCCTGCTGCAATATTTCCAGAGCTTCATATCCGTTAAGGCCCGGCAGCCCGATATCCAGGATGATCAGATCCGGCAGTGCTTCACGGGCCATACTCAGCCCCAGCTCTGCCGTTTCAGCTTCCAGCAGCAATATGGAGGGCAGGTTTCTTTTGAAGATATGATGCATTAGGGCCATGTTGAGTTGATTATCTTCCACATATAATACTGTCCGCTTGTATTCCTCCATCCGGCATATCCTCCTAAAAAGTCCCAGCACAACAGCCCATAAACAGGAAAAAAATAAAAAAGCCGAAGAAAGGGACCATTCCCCCTTCTCCGGCTCATGTTCGGCTCATTCGCATGTCCGACTCATTTCCGCCCTATTTATAGTTAAACTTATTGAAAAGTATAAGCTATCACACTGGTATCTTTGTCGAAATCCCAATCCACATATATATCCGACAGTTCCTTGCCGAGCATCGGGGCAATCGTGGTGGTATCCTCCAAATATCGTTTTTCCATCTTGCGTTTGGTGGTCTTAAGCGTATTCTCATAACCAAGGCCAATCAGTTCCTTCTCCAGCGGGATCAGGATACCCTCACGTTTGATAATCAGAATGCGCGGGCCCAGCCACCAGGAGTCGGTATAGACCGGTTCCTTCTGTACCTGCCTGCTAACTTCATTAATCTGGGCATGGACTTCTTGACGCCCGGCATAATCGTCAATAATCATAGCGTCATTCTTAATGAGCGCAACGATCATTCCAGACGCGTTATGTATACCCCAGTCATAGAAAAGCTCGCCAACCTCCATAGCCATCGTTTCCTTCAGGTAAGCCGCAAGTTCGGGCAGCAGAGACTTCATCAGAAGCTCTCTCGTATAGCGAAACGCCTGTTCTTCTTCCTTATTTAACAAAAATCTCTCCACAGGCCCGATAAAATTACGGATATGCAGTGCTATACATTGCTTCCCGATAGAGGCGTGTATTGATTCAGGCCCTTTCCCAAAGCGTTCCCGCAGTAATCTTCCTGTGAAACTGGAAAGTTGGCTAGTAAGTTCCGTAGTGCTCATTCAATTTCCTCCAGCATAATATTCTTGTGTCTGTGTTATACGTATGGGGAGACGCTCCGCCTGCTGAAAAAACGGTTCGTTCACTTTAGTATAATCTCAACCGGGGGACTTCGTATATATATAAATATATAAAAGTTTATAAAGGCTGCCGGGGCCTCCCTGTATGTATGTAGGGGCACAACATTAGTATAGCCCTAATTATGGATTATTAGTTTGACACCCAAAATTAAATTGTTTACAATTAAATAGTTATAAATATTAATTACATATACCGGGAGGATGAAGCAGCAATGAGCATTTATGAGTATGAGGCCCGCAATATCCGGGGTAAAGAAACCCGACTTGAACAATACAAGGATAAAGTCCTCCTGATCGTTAATACTGCCAGCAAATGCGGCTATACTCCGCAATACTCTGATCTTCAGAAGCTTCATGAGAAATACCAGGAGCAGGGCCTGCAAATTCTCGGGTTTCCCAGCAACCAGTTTGGCGAACAGGAGCCCGGCTCCAATGAAGAGGTTAACGTGTTCTGCCAGATCAATTACGGCGTAACCTTCCCGCTTTTCGAGAAAATTGATGTTAAGGGGGATAACCGTCATCCCCTGTTCGCTTATCTGACGGAACAGGCCGGCTTCCAGGGCTTTGACGACACGGATTCAAACGGCAAGCTGCTGCACACCATGCTTCAGGAGCGTGATCCTGCTGCACTTACAAACGATGAGATCAAATGGAATTTCACCAAGTTCCTGATCGACCGTAACGGCAACGTGGTGGAGCGCTTCGAATCTCCGGTTGATCCGCTGGATATGGAGCCTGCTATTCAGAAGCTGCTGTAAAGCGTTATAGCGAGAATGACGAAGGCTATGTCATCCGTGAAATATTTAATTAAAAAGGTGTTCCGCTGCCGGCAAGGGCTGCGGAACACCTTTTTGTCACTTCCTTGCTTATCCCCTGGTTACTTGCCGCGGTAAGTCTCGGTGAACACCTCGAAGAAAGGTGTCGTGTCCCGCTCCGCCATCGTATCCTCCGCGCCCGGATTCCAGCCGATTTCTGCCCGCCAGCTGCCCAGCAGGCCTGATTCAATCAGCTCCTGCTCATCCACCTCCATGGACAGATCTGCCTGCGGCGCCACATAGAGCGCATCCGCCGGACAATACGCCTCGCACATGAAGCAGGTCTGGCAATCCTCCTGGCGGGCAATGACGGCAAGCTTGCCCTGCATCTCGAAGACATTCGTCGGGCAGACCTTCACGCACAGCCTGCAGCCGATACAGCGGTCCTGGCTGACCAGTTCAATCATATCGCACGCTCCTCTCTTGGCATCCGCAGCTCCTGGGCATGCGGCACGCTTTCGGTGCGGATGCCTATCGTCTCGATACCGGAGAGAATCAGGCGGTGGGTCTGGCGCGGGTCCAGCGCCGGATACTCGGCCAGGCGCTGCAGGCCGCGGCTCTCCTTGCGGGCCAGCGCGGCGGTGTAGATCCAGCGGCCGACATTCAGCATGGCGGCCGCTTCACGCGATTGCACGATGCCCTGAACCGTCGCGGGCACCTGCCCGCTGAGCTCAGGCATCAGGCTGTTCAGCCGCTGCAGGGCCGCGGCGACCACGGGCTCGCTGCGGAAGTAGTTAATCCGCAGCGGCAGGATCTCCCGCTGGACCGCCGCGATCAGCGGCTTCGCGTCCAGCGTCCTTGCAGTGCCGGCGCCAGCCGGCATCCCGTAGCGGCCCGCCGCGCGGAGCAGCCGGCTGTCCGCCGGACGCGGCGCCTGCAGAGCGTGCCGCGCCGCGCCTTGTCCTGCCCAGCTGCCGCTGCAGATGGCCCAGGATGCATTGTAGGCGCCGCCGCCGGAGATGGCGCCGGTGACTTTCTCGCGGGATGCGGCATCCCCGGCCGCATACAGCCCCGGCACCGAGGTGGCACAATCGGTGCCGGTCAGGCGCAGGCCGCCCGTGCCGCGCATCGTGCCTTCATAGCGGAGCGTGAGCGGAAATTTATCCTTGAACGGATCAATCCCCGCCCGTTCCAGCGGCATGAAGAAGATCGGATGGGCGTTGCGGAGGAAATCCTGCTTCTCCTTCGTATCCGCCAGGTCCAGCGAGGCGTAGACCGGGCCCCTCAGCATCAGCTCAGGGATGCTGCCGAAGGTGCGGTCACCCTGGTGCAGCGGCCTTCCCGCTTCATCATACAGCGTGGCCCAGGCCAGCATCCGCCCGCGCGTTACCGTTCCGTCCGCGAAGCTCGGAGCATATTGCCGGGTGAATTCCATACCCGACAGCTCGGCACCAGCCTCAGCTGACATCAGCAGTCCTTCGCCCGTGAGCACATTACAGCCCAGCCCCTTGCTGAGGAAGGCACAGCCTCCGGTAGCCATAATCACCGCATTCGCCTTCACTTCCCAGGTCTCCCCGGTTAAGCGGTTAATTCCGCGTGCTCCGCCCACGCCGTGCTGATCATGGAGCAGCTCCAGCGCCGGCGATTGATCCCATATACGCACCCCCGCCTTGCGCACCACTTTACGCATAAGCTTCATGTATTCCGGGCCATGCAGATGCGTCCGCAGCCGCCTGCCCTCCTCATCCTTCGGAAAGGGATACCCCCACTCCTCTACCAGCTCCAGATTCTGCTCGACCTGATCCAGCACACGGTGAATCCAGGCATTCTCCGAGAGATAGCCGCCTGCCTTAAGTCTGGCCTGCACAGCCTGCTCCCGCAGCTCTGCCACCGGCGGAATCACCAGCAGCGTTGTTCCTCCCGGCGCGGTAGCCCCGCTTGTTCCGAGATATCCCTTATCGGCCAGAATTACCTTCGCTCCCTGAGAAGCTGCACTCCATGCCGCCCATGCTCCGGCCGGGCCTCCGCCCAGCACTAGAACATCTGTTGTTGCCTGCTGTTGCTGCTGCGGCATTCCGCTTCCTCCTCTTCATGGTCCCCTGAAATGTAGAATTAAGATCAGACCAGCTTCTCCTGCAAAAATGCTATTGTCGAGGCAACAGCCTCATTCAGCGCAGAGGTGGAGCCTTCGTACGGGTCCACCGTGCCAAAGGTGTGATCCGCACCCCGGATGCTCTGATACCGGTGATGCGGCGCTTGTTCTCTGAAGCCTGCATGCTGCTGCAGCAAGGCTTCACGGTCCTGATCACCCTGAATCAGCAGCGCTGCGGCCGGTACTCTGCCGAGTGCCTTCTCCAGATTGAAGCGCTCCTTGTTACGCTGCTGATCCTCGCGGATCGTCCGCTCCTGCAGCGTAAGCGCCGGGGCACCTTCACCCTGCTGCGGCTGCGGCGGTGAACCGCCGTTCCAGACCACCAGCGCCTTCACTTGCGGATGCTCTGCCGCGAACAGAATGTTACTTCCGCCTGCACGGCTGTGCCCCAGAACCGCTATCCGCTCCGTGTCGGCCAGTCCGGCAAGCGGCAGCCTGCCCTCAAGCAGGCTGTGGAGCACCTGCTCCAGATCCAGCAGCTCCCGGCTCAGCGTAGCCGCTCCGGCAGCTTCCTCCGGGCTAACCCCGTCCAGATTGCGGGCAGCGATCCGTGAGAAATTGAAGCTTACGGTGTAGAACCCGCTCCCGGCAAGTCTGCCGGAGACCTCCGGCCAGAATGCCCAGTCCTTATGTCCTCGGAAGCCATGGCTGATCAGGATGACGGGCTTCGGTGCAGCCCCCGCAGGAACCCGCACCTCGCCCTCCAGATACAGCCCGTTCTCCAGCGGCAGCTTGAAATGTTCAATGGTCAAGGTTTCTTCGGACATCTGCATCCCCTCCGTTTACCTGTTTACCTGTTTACCTGTTTACCTGTCATGAATTACTTGAGCTGCCAGTCGCTGATGTTGAAATCCTTCTTGGCCAGCTTCTCTTCCACGAGGAAGTTCTTGGTGCCCTCCAGCAGCTTCGTGCCGTCTTCCGTGAAGGCTGTATCCTTAATATCACTGATCGGATTCACCTGCTTCGCGAGTTCCGGGGTTGTATCCCCGATCTCGGCCAGGAACTCATAATACTCATCTTCATGCTGCTTCAGGTCGGCCAGTGCCTTCTCCCGTGCCGCATTCCAGACCTTAGGGAAATCCGGGAATTTCGCAAGATACTCCTCTGACACTACGGTAGCACTGCTTCCGAGCAGATCCGGATGGGTAGATGCATCATCCAAATGAGTGTATCCCTGCTCGATCTGCTTAAGCGCCGCTACACCGTTATTGGTGGTCGCGTCCACATCGCCGCGGGCAAGTGCTGCGGTAGCATCCGGAATCAGCATGTGAACCAGCTTATAGTCGGTTACGCCTTCCTGCTTCAGCAGGCCGACTACGTAGCGGTGCATGAAGGACCCTTTCTGGATCGCAATGGTCTTGCCCTTCAGGTCCTGCACCGTCTTCGGCCCGTCCTTCTTGCCGATAAGATAACCGACCGTATGCGCGGAAGTCTGGGCGATCAACCGGGTCTTGGCTCCTGAAGCGTAGGCGATAATCGCCGGGGTATCCCCGAGGCTGCCGAAATCAAGTCTTCCGCTGATTAAGGATTCCGTCTGATCCGGTCCGTTCGGGAAGCCGGTCAGCTTCACTTCGGTAATTCCGTACTGCTTCAGCTCTTCCTGAATAATCCCTTTATAGAGTCCCCAGCCTTCTGCACCGCCCGGTACATTCAGCTTATTGGAGCCAATGTATCCGAAATTCAGCACAGCCGGAACATTGCTTGAAGCCTCACTTCCCGCCGCGTCGGCCGTATTCGTTCCTGCGCCGTTGGCTGCCGTTCCGCTGTTCCCGGAGCCGGTATTATTACCGCAAGCCTGCAGCACCAGCATGATCATCACCACACCTGTAATCAGCGTGAGGCGTCCCCCTTTGCTCCATACACCTTTAATCTCTCTGTACAATTTGCTCATTTCTGTATTCTCCCCTCAGTCGTCTGCTGGATGTTTGATGTTTGTATAAGGACTCTTGCCTGTATTTTGGATTAGTGTCTATAACGGCGCATCACTCAGAAGCCTGCCCGGGCTGCCAGCTTATACATGAAGTCATGGCTGGCCACCGGCTGTCTGCCCTTGCCCCAGCCTACCTTCTCGCGGTAACCGCCGAGCAGTCCCTGCTGTTCCAGCTCCGCCTCAGTAATTCCGGTAATTCCCTCGGAATCCGGAGCCACATACAGGGCATCGACCGGGCAATACAGCTCACACATGAAGCAGGTCTGGCAGTCGCTCTGACGGGCGATAACCGGAATTCCGTTCTCGACCCTGTCGAATACATTGGTCGGGCAGACAGATACACATTGATTGCATTCTACACACCGGTCAGCGCTGATGACTTCAATCACAACAATACACTCTCCTTCGCTACCTCTTCTGTCTTCACCCATACCTGGTCCAGTCCGCCGCTGATCAGGCGGTGATGCTGGCTGTCGTCACTTCCCTTGAAATCCTCCCGTTTGTGCATTCCCCGGGTTTCGGTGCGGGCCAGAGCGGAGCTGTACATCCAGCGTGCCGTTGCCGTCATCGCTTCGGCTTCGCGTGCCTTCACACCTTCCGGTGTGCGCTGGATTTCCCGGCCGCGCTGCTCTTTCCATAGTCCGTCCAGACGTTCCAGCGAAGATGCCAGCCCCTGCTCTGTACGGAACAGATTAATATCGTACGGTTTGACTTCTGCCTGCACCGCCTCCACATATTCTGCGGTTCTGGCAGCGGCTCCCGCCTTCACTTCCTGGTGAACCAGCGGTGAAGAGGATAATCCTACGGGAGCACGGTGAACTGAATGCCAGCCGAGTCCGGCTGCATAGTCTGCCGCCCCTTCTCCGGCGAAGGAGCCGGAAGACATCGCCCAGGCGGCATTATGGCTGCCGCCTCCCGTGAACCCTCCGCAGATCAGCTCACGGGTAGCCGCATCCCCTGCTGCATACAGCCCCGGAACCCCAGTGCCGCAGCTCTCGTCTGTAATCCGTATGCCGCCTGTGCCGCGGACTGTACCTTCCAGCCGCAGCGTCACCGGGAATACATCCTTGAAGGGATTAATGCCCCGCCGGTCGAATGGCAGGAAGAAGTTCGTCTGCGCCACCCGCAGCAGCGGCTGTAATGCTTCATCCGCTCCGTCAAGCTTCGCGAATACCTGGCGCCCGGCCAGCAGATTCCTGGCAATGACTGAGCGGCCCTTCTTGGAGCCTGCTCCTTCCACCACAGTGCCGTCTTCATAATAGAAGCTGGCGTAGCTGTAATAAGCAGTCTTCGTTACGGAGGAGAAGGTCGGGCAGATCGCGTAGGCATTGGAGAACTCCATACCCGACAAGCTCGCTCCTGCTTCAGCGGCGAACAAGTACCCGTCACCGGTCAATACGTTGCAGCCAAGCGCCTTGCTGAGGAAAGCGCAGCCTCCGGTAGCGATAACTACCGCCCCGGCATGCACACTCCAGGCTTCTCCGCTCTGGGTCTGTACGCCGGCCGCTCCGGCTACCCCGTGCTCATCGGCGAGCAGTTCCAACACCGGACTGTGGTCCAGAATCTTCACGCCCGCCTTCTTCACCAGCTTGCGCATCAGGCGCATATATTCAGGTCCCTGCAGGCTCCGGCGGTATTGATTGCCTTCCTCGTCCACCGGGAACGGATAGCCGGCAACGCCCAGTCTGTTCATATTCTCATAAGTCCGGTCCAGCACCCGGTCCATCCAGCGGTGCTCAGCCAGCTTGCCGCCCATAGCGTAACGGCTGGCCTTCGCTGCCTCGCGCAGCTCTCCTTCCGGCTTCACGTACCAGACTCCGGTGCCCGACGGGGCAGTTGCGCCGCTGGAGCCGCAGTATCCCTTGTCGGCCAGGATCACCTTCACTCCCTTAGCTGCAGCTGTAAGTGCCGCCCATGTTCCTGCCGGACCTCCGCCGATTACCAGTACATCCGCCGTCAGTTTCAATGTTTCCTTCAGTGCCGGTTGGTTCATGTTGTTGCCCCCTTGGTTTCATTAGCGTTAGCGTTTCATTAGCTTGTTAGCTTGTCTTTAACCTTGATAGCTGTCACGCCAGTGCAGGAATTTGCGTTCGATGATGCGGAATAGAGAATCGATCAGCTTGCCGACCACTGCAAAAATAATAATTCCGACAAAAATAACGGCCGTATTGGAATTCTGCTTCGCCTCATTAATGAGAAACCCAACCCCGGACTGTGATCCGATCAGTTCGGCAACCACCAGACCGATCCAGGCCACAGCCATCGACAGGCGCAGTCCCAGCAGAATGCCCGGCAGCGCCGCCGGCAGGATCAGCCGCCGCAGCTTCTGCAGCGGGCTGAATCCGAGCACCCGGGCCACTTCAAACAGCTTGTTGTCCACTCCCCGGATGCCCATGAATGTATTGATATAGAGCGGGAAGAAAGAGCCGCTCATAATAATAACCACCTTCGAAATCTCCCCGAAGCCGAACCATAGAATGATCAGCGGGGCAATGGCCAGATGGGGAACCAGCCGCAGAATCTGAACGCTCGGGTCCAGCAGATAGGCTGCGCTGCGGAACAGGCCCGTCAGTGTCCCCAGCAGCAGGCCGAGAATCCCTCCAATCAGGAAACCGATGCCTGCCCGTCCGATACTGACGCCCAGATGATGGATAAGCTCCCCGCTAACCGCCAGATCTGCAAAAGCGGAGAGAATCGTCAGCGGCGCCGGAAGGAACTCCGGCGAGATCCAGCCTGCGCTTCCGGCCAGCTGCCATACGGCAATTACAGCTACAGGAATAACAGCCCCGGTGCCCCAGTCGGACAAAAGAGTTTTCCAGGACGCAAACGTTAATCTTCTCTTGTTGTTATGCGTAGTAATTGGAGCGGTTCCGCTGTAATCACGAGCTTCCCTTACCCCCTTAGCGGTCTTGATTATTGCTTCTATCCCTTCACTCATGCGGTACTTCCCCTCCTATCCTTGATAGCTGTCCCGCCACCGCAGCAGCCGCTGCTCGATCAGGCGGACAATGGTGTCACTCAGCAGCCCGGCAGCGGCGAATACAATTATCCCGACAAACACTACAGGCGTATCAGCAAACTGGCGGGCATCCGACATCATATAGCCGATCCCCGAGGTGGAAGCAATGAGCTCCGCCACCACCAGCCCCAGCCATGATAGGCCCAGCGACAAGCGCACACCGAGCATGATATTCGGCACTGCTGCCGGGAGCACCAGCCGCACAATCTGTTTCCCTCTGCTGAAGCCGAGCACCCGGGCAACTTCGAACAACTTGTTATCCGTTCCGCGTATCCCCATAAAGGTATTAATATAGATCGGGAAGAACGCTCCCTTGGCAATCAGCAGTACCTTGGATTCCTCGCCGATGCCGAACCAGAGAATGAACAGCGGCACTACCGCAAGGCTCGGGATCATCCGGATCATTTGCAGCGAGGGGTCCAGCAGCTTCTCCGATCTGCGGAATAATCCGACCAGAATGCCAAAGAGTAGACCCAGCCCGCCGCCAAGCAGAAACCCTGACAATGCCCGCACGACACTGATTCTGAGGTTGCTCCATAAATCCCCGGTAGATGCCAGGGTAATGAACGACTGGACGATCGTAGAAGGCGCCGGGAACAGCATCTCCGAGATCATTCCGTAATGGCTCAAAATCTGCCACAGGATTAATACACCTGCCGGAAGCAGCAATCCCAGACCGGCAATCGCCGCCTTTCCGGGGCCGTCAGGCCTTCCTGTTCTTCCGGCATTCCCTGCCGCTACAGCCCGTTCAGCCATGGCTGTCCCTCCCTCTGAATTAATTAGTATATTCACATTGATTAAGTCGGATATAAATCCACACTTGTTCACTCTTTTTCACAATACAACCTTCCTGCACCGTCTTCCTGCACAAAATACAACATTTCCCTCATCATATCGTTCATAACTCAAAATTGTTGTACAAAAGGCATCAATTCTTCCTCTCCAAGCCTCTTAGCGGGATAATTCTTGTATTTTGTACAACAATCCCTTCGAGCTCGCCTGGTATCGTTGATCAAAGTTGTATTACGTACAACAATATGTGTATACCGTGTCTACTGAGGAGTATCCATTCTGACAACAACGATCCACGAACAACGAATCAGGAGTCACTTTATATTCCCGCCCCGTCCTTCAGCTCAAGCTCATCGACCTTCTCAAAGTAGTTCAATACCTTCAGGCGCAGCTCTTGAAAGGAGGTTGTTGTTTTTTTACGCGGATAGGGGAGGTCGACAGGTACGATCTTGCGGATTTTACCCGGACGGGGTTCCAGAATAACGACCCGGTTGCCGAGGAATACTGCTTCATCAATATCATGGGTTACAAAAATCATCGTAGTCCGGTTCCGCCGCCAAATATCGAGCAGCACCGTCTGCATATGCGCCCGGGTGAAGGCATCCAGCGCACCAAAGGGTTCATCCAGCAGCAGAATCTTCGGGTTCCTCAGCAGCGCACGGGCAATTGCCACACGCTGGGCCATCCCGCCCGACAGCTCCCGGGGATAGGACTTCTCGAAGCCGCCCAGCTTCACCAGATCAATCAGCTCATCCACCCGCTTCCGGATATCCGGCCTGCCCAGCGGCAGATCGGAGGCAATGTTCTTCTCTACCGTAAGCCACGGGAACAAACGGTGCTCCTGAAAAATAAACCCCTTATCAATCCCCGGACCGCCTATCTCTGCCCCCTCCAGCGTAACGTTGCCGGTGTAGCCGGTATCCAGACCGGCAACGATGCGCAGCAGGGTGCTTTTGCCGCAGCCGCTGGGACCAATCACCGTGATGAATTCTCCTTCCTCTACATGCAGCTCCACATCCTGCAATGCCTGCACATGTCCTCCGGCGGTATCAAAGCGCTTGTTCAGCTGTGTGATAGACAATAAAGCTTCTCCCATATCTGCTCCTCCTTCTGGCTGAAATATAAATGTACTATTGTAATACAAAAAAAACAGAGGAACCTCGCGATAGAACTCGCGCGGCACCTCTGTCTGTACAGTCGGCTGATTTTAATCCTAAGTAAATCAATTGGAATTTGTAAATTTAAAATATCACCTATCTTTAAATCTGTCAATGAAAATACACAAATTCCGCCCGGATTAATTATTTTCGATATAGACTTTCTGAAAGCACTCTGTATCCCATAAAGTGTATACGCAAAAGACAGTATTACGCTTTTGGTAATGCCTGCTGCTGCTCATCTGCTCATTTGTTCATCTGCTCATCTCCATCTCCTCATATCACAAACTTACACTCATATACTTACATTTTGTAAGTCGTTATGGTATAGTAGAGTATATCCTTGCTGTAACGGACAAGCTTAAGCTTTAAACATAATAATATTCTGGATAATAAGGGGTCTGTACCAATGAACAATCTAGGGAATGATCAAGCGAAGCAAGCGGCTGAACCGGAGTTCGAGTTCGGTATTTATACACTCGGGGATATCGTAACCGATTGTGAAACGGGGCAGCGGATTAGCCCCCGCCAGCGGCTCCATGAAGTGATTGCCGCCGCGAAGCTTGCCGATGAAGCGGGGCTGGATGTATTCGGCGTGGGTGAACATCACCGGCTGGATTTCGTCATCTCCTCAGTGCCGGTTGTGCTGGCAGCTATTGCCCAAGTTACAGAGCGGATTAAGCTTACCAGCGCAACCACCGTACTGAGCACGATTGATCCGGTTCGTGTCTTCGAGGATTTCGCTACACTGGATCTGCTGTCGGACGGCCGGGCAGAGATTATCGCCGGACGCGGCGCTTTCCTGGAATCCTTCCCGCTGTTCGGCTATGAGCTGGAGGATTACAAGCAGCTGTTCAGCGAGAATCTCGACCTGCTGCTCACGCTGAACCAGCATGAGGTCATGAACTGGGAAGGCAAGTTCCGCTCCCCGCTGCATAACGCCGAGATTGCCCCGCGTCCGCTGCAGCAGAAGCTTCCGCTCTGGGTCGGCATCGGCGGTTCGGCCGAAAGTGCCCAGAAGGCCGGGGCGCTGGGTGTAGGTATGGCTATCGCCATTCTAAGCGGCAGTCCGGAGCCTTTCCAGAATCTGGCCGACACCTACCGCCGTTCCGGCGCCGCAGCAGGGCACAGGCCGGAAGACTTGAAGATCGCCATTACAAGCCACGGCTATATCGCCAGAACCTCCCAGCAGGCGCTGGATGAGTATTATCCTTATTACTACAGCTACCGCAATGCGATCAGCCCGAAGCCCGGCCAGCAATACCGCGTCTCGCGCAATGAATTCGGCCGGTTCACCTCTCCGGACAATACTTTGGCCGTGGGCAGCCCGCAGCAGATTATTGAGAAGATCCTCTATCAGCATGAGCTGTTCGGCCATCACCGCTTCATGACCCAGCTGGATATCGGCGGCCTCCCCTATGCCAAGGTGGCAGAAGCCATTGAGCTGCTGGCAACAGAAGTAGCTCCGGTTGTGCGGCGCGAGCTTGCCAAGAAGCGCAGCGGCATCTCTTCCCCCCAATAATAAGCAGAACCAAAAAGGTTGCCGCCCGGTGATAGGGCGGCAACCTTTTTTTGCGGAAAATCAATAGTATATGTATCAGAATATATCCGGCAGATGTATCCGGCACACCTGCTGCAGCGCGTCATAACTGTCATTGAACTCAAGCTGCCGGAGAATATCCAGGTAACCCAATAACTGCTGCGTATCTTCTTTATGCTTCAGACAGAGCAGCGTGATCTCATGGTACACCAATGTGACAATCTTATCGTACAGCAAGTTCGTCTTATCCGCTAAGGGCAGCGCTTTTTTAAGGAAGAACAGGCTTTGCTCGTAATTATGCTCTTTCAGGCAAATTTTCGCGATGTTCTGCATCAGATGCTGCTGGATGGTCCGGCTCTCGGCAAAGTCATGGTATTTATCAAATTCATCCGCAGCCCTTAGTCCAAAAAAGATCGCGTCGCCGCTGCTTAGCGTAAACAGGAAATTATTCAGCAGCTTGAACTCATACAGATACCATATATCCGCACCCATCAGATAGGGCTTGATCTCCCCGGCTAATTCGCTTAACTGCCTGATCTCATCCTCCCGCTGATATTGAATCAGAAAGCCCTGGCCCAGCAGATACAAATGATAATAAGCCTCTGTGCGCGTTGCCCCGTACAAGAAATGGCATTCATAGCTGATCGTTCTTACTTTGTCGAATTCATAACGGTTCGCCGCCTCCACCAGACTTAAGTGAAGCGTACGTTTCTCCGGCTGTGCATAGCCATTCTGCAGGAACAGCAGCTCCTCAAGGGACATTTCCAGCTTGTCCAGCAGGAGGATCAGCTTGTCATATCCGGGATAATATTTACCGCCCTCAAAGCGTGACAAGTTGGAACGGCTCATAATCCCATCCGCCAGAATCAACTGGCTTATTCCTTTGGAGGAACGGATTTGCCTGATTGTAGAGCCCAGAAACATGATTTCACCCCTCCGCTCTGCCGTGTGAGTATACAGCACAATTTTCCGGTCTGATTTTCATTGTATGCTACACTCGGCACAAATCAAAATATAAAAAGCAGGGGAAGGATTATCATGGGCTTTCATTTATCACGGAAATTAAACAGTAGAGTATGGAACATTCTGGCCGGCACTTTTTTCACGAGAACTGCACTATTTATGAGCGTCCCTTATCTGGCTATCTTTCTGACGAGTCAAAAACATCTCTCCATCTTCCTGGCCGGCTGTGTTCTCAGTATCAATCCGCTGGTGAATGTACTCTTCAGCGGCTTCGGAGGGGCGCTTGCGGACCGGCTGCCTCTGCACAAAATCATCGCCGTTGTCCCTATAGTCTGGGGAAGCCTATTCATTCTGTTCTATTATGCGGACAGCTTCCCGGCCTTCCTGCTGCTTAACGGCCTTAACGGATTATGCTACTCCATCTTCGAGCCTGCCAGCAAAAAAGTGCTGTCCACCGAAACGCTCCCGGAGAACCGGCTGCTCGTCTTCAATCTGCGGTATACGGCGATTAATCTGGGCTGTTTTCTCGGCCCCCTGTTAAGCCTGTTGTTCAATATGAAGCTGACGCTCTTTCCTTATGTTATTCTGGGCGTTCTTTATATTCTGTATGGCGTCTCCACGCAATTCTTCTTCCGGCACGGGGGCCGCATCCACGCTTCTGTTGCATCCCGGAGTATCGGCAGCCTCAAGAATCTTGGTGCAATCCGCAAGGACTATGTATTCCTCCTCCTGCTGGCCGGAATGAGCTTCTCCTTCTTCGGGTATTCCCAGCTGAACGGAACCGTATCCCAATATTTAAACTCCACTTCTTCCTTGGCCGACGGTGCCCGGATGTATTCGGTGATCCTGTCGCTCAATGCGGTTGTTATTCTGGCTGCGCAATTTGCCGTACTGCGCTGGATCTCGAAGTGGAATCCTTTCCACGTAGTACTCACCAGCAATCTGCTGATTGCCGCAAGCTTTCTGTTCTTTGTGCTGCCCGTCTCCCCGTCGATGCCGCTGCTGTTCATTACAGTGTTCAGTCTGGGGGAGCTGCTGATTGGTGCGCGGTTCGATGCCTTGGTGGATGAGCTGTCCCCGGAGAGTAATAAGGGACTCTATTTCGGCTGCTCGGAGTTTGTTAAGATCGGAACCACTTTCGGCCCTATGCTTGGGGCGGGTCTGCTGGGGCTGTACGGGGTAGAATCGCCTGTCCCGGTGTTCGGACTGATTGGCGGGATTACTGCTGCCGGGGCTGCTCTGATCGGAGGCGCAAGGTTCCAGCATCTGCGGAAGACCCGGCAGCCGGCTGGTACACAATATAAAGTAGAGCGTCGGGAGGGCGCGTAAACGAACAAACTACTTCTGGAGTAGCATCGGTAAAATTGCCCCACATCCAGCAAATTCAAGGGCACTAATGCCCCTCATTTCCTCCTTTCGCCCGCACCCGGCGAATTCAGGGGCACTAATGCCCCTCATTTCCTCATTTTGGCACGCACCCGGTGAATTCAGGGGCACTAATGCCCCTCATTTCCTCGTTTTGCCCGTAGCCGACGTGATCAAAGGGATTTATCCCTTTAATTTTCTCATACCGCCCACTTTCAGCCGAATTAGTGGGATTTATCCCTTTAATTTCCTCATACCGCCCACTTTCGGCCGAATTAGTGGGATTTATCCCTTTAATTTTCTTATACCGCCCACTTTCGGCCGATTTAGTGGGATTTATCCCTTTAATTTCCTCATATCGCCTACTTTCAGCCTAATTAGTGGGATTTATCCCTTTGATTTCCTCATACTGCCCACTTTCGGCCGAATTAGTGGGATTTATCCCTTTAATTTCCCCACTATCGCCCACTTTCGGCCGGGGCAGAGGAATTCCTGCTTTAAGAACTATTGCGTCCTGTAGACGGTTCTGCCCCGAATTCCAAAGAAACTTATCCATAACCTTACGCTCCTTATCTACATAGACGAATCTCATAATTCCCGTAAAGAACAATTAAAGAACAAAAAAAGGCCCCCGGCCATGCCGGAGACCTGCTCAATGCTCGATGTAAGCAGTATTCAGTATTCAGTATTCAGTATTCAGTATTCAGTATGCGTTATGCGAATGATGGCTTGTTATTATCAACTTTGCCGCTGACCAGCTTCTTGTACTCGTCGTCTCCGCCCTCCAGAGAAGGCGCTAAATATACATTAAGCGCGGATGGAGAGAGCTTGGTGCCGGATTTGCGTCTGGAACGGCCTTTGCCTCCCGCACTGTTACCGTTACCGCCCGCAGACCGGCGGACGCTACTAGAAACACTAACTGCATTCTTCATATTCTTCATCCTGTCAGTCCCCTTCCACTAGATGATTGACGGTACGGAACAAATCACGGTTATAGGCAACCACTGCTGTAAGATCCTCTGCCGATAATCCCCCGCTTCCGGAGAAATGTACAGAAATCACGTGGTTCTCCCCTAAAGGATAGCATAGGATATATACCTCCGCAACTTCCGTACGCTGTAAGAAAGTCCATTCCTTTGCCAAAAAAGCATCCAGCACACCCGGTTTTCCGCCTCCGTCTTCAGAGGTCGAGAACGGATAGATATGCCCGCGGCCAACATTACCGCCCACCTGTTTCAGGCCTTCCCCCTCTTCAGCCCGCCACATGGCGGCTCCGATCACCCGGCAATCCTCCGGAGGTATGAATGAATTACGGACGGCTTCGCTGAGCGCCTGATAGTTCTCACCCGGCTGGGGAGGCGTCACATTATTATTATATTGCCAAAAGAAGTGAAGGATACTTTCTTTTCGCCTAAGCTCTGCTCTAAGTTGCTGCAGTTCAACAGCCGGATCATGGTACATGCCCTGTCCCTGAATGCTGTCGATGATCTTACCGCAGCTGACATCCACCGCAGCTGTAGCATTCTCATGCTGCCACTCATATTCCAGCGGCGTCAGCCCGGACAGATCGGACAGCAGGTGGTACTCTTCCACATTCTCCCCCGGAATCAGATCACTGCGGGAGGGTACCTGATCCGGCAGCAGGCAGAAGACCCGGCCGCGCCGTAATCTGGACCAGAACAAGCCCATTTCAAACTGGGTGTTATCCCGGGTTACATAATAATATTTACCCCTGATCCGGGCTACATCATCAGGCGAAAACACGAATACGGCAAAGTCACTGATATCCAGATTCCGCTCCAGTGCCTCCATCGTATATTCATTCGGCCGGAAAGCAGCTGCATACCAAGGATGAACTTCTGCGGTCCGCTTCAGCTGCTCGTGGATGGCCCTGGCGTAGCGGATGGATTCTCTGGAGGATCCAATGAATAATCTAGGTCTGATCACGGCGGCACTCCTTTATCTGTTTCCCCAATATGTAATAATTATACAGACATTTTCCCCTAAGGAATAGGGCTGCCAGTTATATTAAACAGCGAGACCACGTAGTATGAATTATCGTTGTTATATGAATAAACGAATCACAATTATCCTCAATTTTAATAAATCGTTGTTCTCCGGCCGATGAAACGGGTAATAGAAATTTATCTATCCGGGAAAAGAGGCTTTATATGAAAAGAATATTACATACCGCCGTACTGGCAGCCTGTCTGTTGACTTCATATGCGCTGCCGTCTTCTGCTGCCCATGCTGCAGATACCTATACAGCCAAAGTATACGCGAACTCCCTGAATGTGCGCAGTGAGCCTGCTGCAAGCGCAGCCATCACCGGCTCTCTGGCGGGTGGAGCCGTAGTTACTGTCACAGAGGAGCAGCATGGCTGGCTCAAAGTACGGGCCGGATCTGTATCCGGATGGGTCGCCGGGTATTATCTGAAGCGGACCAGCGGAGCTGCCTCCGCAGGAACCTCATCCGCCTCATCCGCCAATACATCCGTTAAGACCTCCTCCGCCTCCAGCGGAACGGCTGTTGTCACCGCCTCTTCCCTGCGTATCCGGGGAGGTCCGGGAACCGGCTATGAGGTAGTGGGTTCCCTGCAGTCCGGGAATGCCGTTACGATTCTGCTCCGCCAGGACGGATGGTCAAGAATCCGTACAGCCGGAGGAACTACCGGCTGGGTATCCACCCAGTACCTTGCCGGGGGAAGCGTCCCGAACTTAAGCACTGCCAGTTCAAATGCCCAGAACACCAGTGTAATAAGGAAATCCGGCAGCATCCGCGGCAAGCTGATTGTCGTCGATCCCGGTCATGGGGGCAGTGACCCGGGTATGCTCGGCACAACCTATGACACGATGGAGAAGGATCTTACCCTGCAGACCTCCCTATATCTCCGGGATTACCTGACCGCCAAGGGGGCCCGGGTAGAGCTGACCCGTACCCGTGGAGACCAGAAGCCGGCGCTCTCGCGGCGGGTGCAGATCGGGACGCAGCTCGGCGCGGATGCTTTTGTCAGCATCCATTATAATTCCTCTCCGAAGAATGTCTCCGGCACGCTGACCTTCTTCTATTCGGAGCAGAATGATCTCCGGCTGGCCCGGGCGATTGAAACCCGGCTTGGCGCAGGAATCGGCCTCCGTAGCAACGGCCTCTCCTTCGGCAATTATCATATTCTAAGGGAAAATCCGCTTCCCGCAGCCCTTATAGAGCTTGGGTTCCTCAGCAATCCTTACGACGAGTCGATTGTCCGCAAGGCCGCTTATCAGCGGAAGGCTGCACAGGCTATCGCCGAGGGGCTGGCTGATTATTATAAAAACTGAAAGGAAGTCATCTGAAATTATATGGTGATTTCCCGGATATTGAGTTCTTTTATTTTGCTGAGGTCAATATATTCATCGTTAATGCGGATAAGCGGTGTTTCGATATCATGCGGATTCAGATAGACGATCTCGCCGACCCGGCCATCGGTTAATACTACCTCACGGCCAACAGTCCGCTTCACAATGTTCTCCAGAAAAACCGAAACAATATGCGGGTCCAGCGCGCCAAAGCTGCCTCTTCTCATCTGATCGACAATCACATGGAAAGGCATAGCCTCATGGTAGGGGCGTTTGCTGGACATGGCATGAAAAATATCGGCAACCGCTATAATTTTGCTATAGGAATCAATCTGTTCATCCTTAAGTCCCAGCGGATATCCCTTGCCGTCGTTCCTCTCATGATGCTGCAGTGCCGCCAGTGTAATGCGCGAATTGGCCCCGGTGGTTTCCTTCAGCATCTCATAGCCGTATATCGTATGCTTCTTCACCAGACTGAACTCTTCGTCCGTCAGCTTGCCGGGCTTGTTCAGAATTTCAACAGGAATCTTCAGCTTGCCGATGTCATGCAGGGTTGCAGCCAGGGAGAGCACTGACAGCTCTGCTTCGCTCATATTTAACCATCTGCCGATTAGGGTGGACAGTACACCGACTCCAACGTTGTGCTGGTATGTATAATCATCTCTGCCCTGGACCGAACTGAACAAAGCAAAAATATCAGGATTACGCGAGATCTCCTGTATGACCGGAACGACATCCTTCCTGATATCGGCCAGGGGAATTTTCCGCGATATTCTGTAGGATTCAAACATTTCCTTGGAGCTATCTACTACACTGTTTGCCATTTGACGATAAGAGGGAGCCTGCTGTTCATCCACAAAAATGATATCAAGCACATCAATTCTTTGTTTGCGGATGAGTTCGAGATGTTCTGCATTCAATTTGCTCTTGGCAGGAATAACTGTAACTCCGTACGCATTGATCAGATCATTCTTAATCGTTCTTCCCAGATAGTTGTCCATACCTTCCAGCCCTCCCAGATAACCGAAACAATATATAAATTGCCCATATAGCTATTATCGGTTTAACGCTGGAAAATGTTGAAAGGGAAATTGGGCCGGTTCTTAATCTTCCTCATCCTGCTTACGGTACTCCCGCGGGGTTACTCCAGTGGATTTCTTGAAGACACGGCTGAAATATTTCTCGTCCTCATAGCCCACCAGCTCCGCGATCTGCGATAGCCGCAAATTCGTATTCTGCAGCAGAGTCTTCGCCTTATCCACTCTCAGACTGGTTAAATAATCCGACAGATTCTCCCCGGTGATCTGCTTGAATTTGCGGGAGACATTCTCCCTGCTGATGAAAAAGCGTTCCGCAATATGCTGCAGCGTCATCTCCTGTGCATAGTTCTGGTTCAGGTATTCCCTGATTTCCAGCACGAGTCTGCTATCCGGAGCCTGAGCGATACCTTTGGAGAGGTGCTGCAGCAGAGATTTAAGCTGACTCTCCCAGTTCTCCACCGAGAACAGCCCCTGTGAGTCATAACAAAGCTCCAGGCTGATCTCCTCCTCCGGCCGCCAGCGTGTCAGAACCGCACGGATCTCCTCCTGCTGGTGGAGAAAGCTGCTCTCCGTAAGCAGCGGCAACCCGGTAAGCTCCCGCGCCCACTCCTCCACAACCCGCTGCATCCTTTCCAGATCGCCCGACAATACCGCAATTCTAAGCTTGTCCAGCTGCATATCCAGAGCGTAGTCTTCTTTAGGCCTACTCTCATCCCCGGCCGCTCTGCAGAGGTGTATCCGTCCGTCACGCTGAAGGAGATTCCGTTCCTCCAGCCCTTGGCGTGCCTGGGCAAAAGCAGGCTGCAGCCCCTCCGGCAACGGGTTCAGCAGGCTGAGCCCGATATCCACCTGAACGCCATACGCCTGGCGGATCGATTCATTCACTCCGTTCAGTACCGTCTCCGCCTGTTGAACAGCATTCCACAGCAGAATCACAAGCTCTCCACCGCTCTGCCAGCTGCGGAAGGCATAACCGCTGTAGTCCGGTGCCATAACTTCATTGCAGACGTTGGCCAGCACAAAAGCCGTCAGCGCCACATCGCCATGAAATCTCTGCAGCAGACGGCAGTCTGCGCCTTGCATCGAGATGACAGCCACTCTGCAGGAGGCTGCTCCAATCGGCATCCCCAGCTCTTCGCAGAGCGCCAGCTTCAGCTCCTGAAAGGAGGCATGCCCGTAGACCAGATCGGACAGCACCTTGTCCCAGTAGAGCGGACGCAGTACGTTCAGCTGCATGTTCTGGCGCTGCGACTGCTTCCGCACCGCCTCCTCCTCCATCCACAGCTTAAAGGCATGCTCCGCCGAGGCAATCAGCTGCTTGCTGTTCAGCGGCTTCAGCAGATAATCGGTCCCGCCGTAGACAATCGCCGGCTTCACGTAATTGAAATCCTGATACCCGCTGATGACAATGGTCTTCGTATTCGGATAATGCTTATGCAGCCATTCCAGCAGCTCTGCTCCGTCCATCAGCGGCATCCGCATATCCGTGAACACGATCGCCGGCTGATGCTCCTGCATAATCAGGGTCGCTTCCTGACCGTTGGTAGCCTCATATATATCGGAGATATTATATTTGTCCCACGGAACAAAATAACGGATCGCCTCCCGTACATGCTTCTCATCATCTACAATCAGCACCTTCATGTATAGCCGCTCCTTTAGGTTATGTCTGCACCCTTTTTCATTCATCACTCTATCATCAATAATTCATTGCGTTAAACATTCATACTGTAACTGTCTCTCCGGGAGGGTGGCATTATTCGCCTGGCCCCTCCAGCGGAATAATCAGGGTAACCGTAACCCCTTGGCCCTCTTCATTGTGCAGCTGCATCTCCGCTTCGCTGCCGAATTGCAGCCGCAGGCGGGCCAGCACATTATACAGGCCGATCTCTTCATTCTCCGATTGGCCGCTGCTTCTGAGGCCGGCTGTAATCTCCTCCAGCCGTTCCGGGCTAATGCCCTTGCCGTTATCCTTGACGGCAAGAACCAGCCTCGACTGCCCCTCAAGCGTGCAGTCTATCCGGATGACGGCTTCGCGGATTCCGTCCGCGAAGCCGTGCTTGAAGATATTCTCCACGATCGGCTGGAGAATCATCTTGGGCAGAACCGTCTCCAGCGCTGCTTCCGCCGCATGAATCTCCAGGCGCAGATTCTCTTCGCCGAACCGCTCCGTCTGCAGAATCACATAATTCTGCACATGCTCGATTTCATCGCGCAGCGGCACCTGCGTCCGCTCCGTATTCATGGAGTAGCGCATCATGCTGCCCAGGGAATAGATGAGATCATACACCTTCGGCGCATTATAGCGCAAGGATAGGCTGGCGATGGACTGCAGGGCATTGTAGAGGAAATGCGGATTGACCTGGGCCTGCAGCGCCTTCAGCTGATTCGTCTTATTCGCCAGCTCCAGGCGGTATTCCTTGACGATCAGGTCATTGATGGTCCGGGTCATGCCGGTGATTTTGCGGGTCAGCAGGCCGAACTCATCCTCGCGCTCAGCATCCATATGCGCATCCAGCTGGCCGATCTGCACCTTCTGGGTGAAGTTGATCAGCTTCTTGATCGGCCGGGTGAACCCGATGGAAATCAGCACGGCGCTGATTCCGCCGATTAACAGGAACAGCAGCCCGATTCCCATATTGAACCGGGTGATGACCCTCGCATCACCATACAGATCCTCATAAGGCACCAGCTTGATGATGCTGCCGCTGAAGAGCGGGTCCTTGATATGCTTGTACATGACAATGCCCTGGAAGCCGTCCTTTTTCCAGGTAAAATGCCCGCTGTCACTATCTTCGGGAAGACGGCTCCATCCGGTCTCCACCTGTTTGCCGACCCAATCCGGATCGGAAGCGAACAAGGCCTGCCCCTGCTCATTCAGCACATACAGACGCTCCGTGTCCGAGTTGTACATCGATTTGACGATTCCCTCCAGCTCCTCCAGGGTGTAATCAATGGACAGATCGGCCAGTACACTGTCGCTGGGCGTACGGTAGAGGGGGAAATGTGCAGTGAAGACCGGAACGCTCCCCGGCTTCAGATTGGGGAAGCCGGACTTTACGCCGTATTGATGATCCATATGTGTCACCTCAATATACGGACGGTATGTCCCTTCAGGATGCTCTGCCTCTGCATAATCCGCATTCTCTTCCCGGCGGAACAATCCGCCCAGCAGCAGATTGGACTGCCGGGCCGCTCTGACGTAGAGATGGATCTGGAAGGTATTGCGGTCCGAGAGGAACAAGTTGTATAGCTGGGTGGAGATCACCGCACGGGTATCCGGCAGAACCGTACCTTCTGGTGCCTGCTCATTGCTTTTGGCGGTAAGCAGTGTGGTGTAGAAGGAGCTCGGAACATTAATTCCGCTGTACAGCGACATGGCCCGCTGATTCATGCCGCTGAAATAACTGCTGAGATTCGCTTCCCCCAGCGTCAGCAGCTTCGTATTCTGCTTCACGGACTGCTCCGTAACCGACTGCTTGGTATAGAGATAGGAGAAGGTAACGGATATGCCTGACGGAATCACTGACGCCAGCAGCACTAAGGCCATCAGCCGCGTCCGGATACTGTTTCTGAACATGGGCGAACCTCCTGAAAGTTTTGCGGAAGAACCGCTTCTCTGATATAACCTTGCAGCAAAACTCGCTCCGGAAGCAACCCGGCTGCAATATAATCCACTTTTCTCATCATCAAATTGAGTGTTGGCGATGGCCCGGGCTTTCTATAATGAAGCTGTGAACACGTAGAAATATTATACAAAGGAGATTCCATATGAGAAAAGCTCTGCGCTTGCAACGAGGCTGGGGACAGCAAATCGTATTTCTCGGCCCCTGTCTGCTCTTTTTCCTGACCATTGTGGTCACCCCATTCTTCCTCGGCTTCTACTACTCTTCCACCGACTGGAACGGGCTCGATCTGGACAAAGCGGTCTGGACCGGCGCGGCCAACTGGAGACGGATTTTTACGAACGACGATAAGTTCTGGGAGTCTCTGCTCTTTACGCTCCGCTTCACCGTGATCTCCGTAGTGGCCGCCAACGTACTGGCGCTGCTGCTTGCCTTCATTCTGATGACGACGCTAAAGACGAAGAAGCTGCTCCGCACCATCTTCTTCATGCCCAATGTAATCGGCGGCATTCTGCTCGGCTACATCTGGCAGTTCATCTTCACCAAAGGCTTCGCCACGATCGGCGAGCTTACCGGGATTTCCTTCTTCCAGCTGCCTTGGCTGGGTACGCCCAGTACAGGATTCTGGGGTCTGGTCATTGTGTTCGTCTGGCAGACTGCCGGGTATATGATGGTCATTTATATTGCGGCGCTGGCTGGTATCCCTAAGGATCTGGTCGAAGCGGCCAAGATTGACGGCGCCCGTGCCCCGCAGCTGTTCAAGAGTGTCTATGTACCTCTGATTATGCCGGCAATCACGATCTGCCTGTTCCTGACAACCTCTAACGCATTCAAAATGTTCGACCTCAACCTGTCGCTGACCAAAGGCGGGCCGGGCACCTCGACCCAGTCGCTGGCCTATAACATTTATGCGGAAGCGCTGATCAACAACCGGTACGGCCTCGGTACGGCCAAAGCGCTGCTCTTCTTCGCCGCCGTTTCACTGATCACGGTCACACAGGTCTGGCTTACCAAAAGAAAAGAGGTGTCGGCCTAATGAACAGCAGCAGATACCGGCCCAGAAACTTCATTCTGGAGATCGCCGCCATACTTCTGGCCATTATTTTCCTATCCCCCTTCTACCTGGTACTGAGCAATTCGGTTAAGGGGCTGAAGGACATCCTGATCGACGCCGCTTCCTGGCCGCAGGTGTTCCACTGGGATAATTACTCCAAGGTCTGGGATGCCATTGACTTCCCGCAAGCCTTCTTCAGTTCCCTGCAAATCACTGTCTTAAGCGTAATCTTCATTGTCCTGTTCAGCTCGATGGCCGCCTATCAGATTGTACGGAAGCCGACGCGCTTCAATTCCTTCGTCTTCCTGCTGCTGGTCTCGGCGATGATCATTCCGTTCCAGTCGCTGATGTTGCAATTAGTCCGTGTGACCAGTATTCTGGAGCTTCGCGGGGAATTATACGGAATCGTGGCCTGCTATCTCGGCTTCGGAATGCCGCTGTCCGTATTTCTGTTCCATGGGTTCATTAAGACAGTGCCTTTTGAGCTGGAGGAAGCGGCGCGGGTGGATGGCTCCAATCCGTATGGCGTATTCTTCAAAATTGTGTTCCCGCTGCTCATGCCGATTATTGTAACGGTCATTATCCTTAACACGCTGTGGATCTGGAATGACTATCTGCTGCCGGTGCTCGTCATCGGGGGAAATAAGGATCTGACGACCCTGCCGGTCGCCGTGACCAAGTTCTTCGGGCAGTATACCAAGAAGTGGGATCTGGCCCTTGCGGGTCTCGTGATGGCGATTACGCCTATCCTTATATTCTTCCTGTCCCTGCAGCGTTATATTGTCGAAGGTGTAACCACCGGCTCCATTAAGGGATGATCGTGAGATCCCCTTGCAACAATATCCACTTTTCCCGGCAAAATATTAAGTGTAAGTCCACTCTCATTTGCATTACGATCTAGTTGCAGGAACCACAGACCAGGGAGGTTATTCTATGAAAAGAAAGTTCGCGTTCGTTATCGCAACCGTTTGCACACTTATTATCGCAGGTTGCGGGAATAGCGGCAATACGAATTCCGCAGGCAATGGAAACGCAACCAATGCTCCTAACACGTCAACCGAAACCACAGCACCGGAAGCAACCAAGGCACCTGCCAAGGATGTTACGATCAAAATGTTCCAGTTCAAGGTTGAAATTGCCGAGCAGCTGAATGCACTCGCCGAAGAATATGAGAAAGAAACCGGTGTGAAGGTCGAAGTGGAAACACATGGCGGCGGTGAAGATTACGGCGCGCTGCTCAAAGCGGAGATTGCTTCCGGCTCTGAACCTGAAATTTTCAATAACGGCGGTTATACTGCCCTCGTACCTTATATGGACCGCGCCACTGATTTGAGCAATGAGCCTTGGGCGGAGAGTCTGATCCCAACCGCCAAAACTCCGGCAACCGTGGACGGCAAGCTCTATGGTATGCCAATGAACGTAGAAGGCTATGGACTGATCTACAACAAGGATCTGTTCGCCAAAGCCGGCATTACGGAAGAGCCTAAGACCCTCCCGCAATTGAAAGATACGGCAGCCAAGCTGAAAGCCGCCGGCATCACACCGTTTGAAGCCACGAATGAGTGGTGGTCGATGGGAATTCACCTTGTGAACGTAGGTCTGGCCCACCAGCCTGATCCGAAGCAGTTCATCGATGATGTCAAAGCCGGTACGCAGACGATCAAAGGCAACGCCGTATTCGAGCAGTGGCTGGATCTGGTGGATGTGATCTTCGACAATGCCCAGGATAACAAGATGACTACCGACTATGCTACCCAGGTTGCGGAATTCGCATCAGGCAAAGCCGCAATGATGCTGCAGGGTAACTGGACACAAGGCGATATCGACAAAATCGATCCTGCCCTGAATCTGGGCCTCCTCCCGCTTCCGATCAGCGACGAAGAAGGCACTATCCTGGTAGGCGTACCTAACAACTATGTGGTGAACAGCAAATCCGAGCATCCGGAAGAAGCCAAAGCCTTCCTGAACTGGCTCGTCACTTCCGAAACCGGCCAGAAGTATCTGACCAAGGAATTCAAGTTCATCCCGGCTGAAACTAACGTCACCGCTGACGCGGCAGACATCGGCCAGGTTGCCGTTGCCGTGCAGGAGAAATCTGCTACCGCCCTCGGCTGGAACTGGGATATGTTCCCTGACGGCGTAACCCAGGGCTTCGGCGCTGCAATGCAGGAATATCTCGGCGGACAGCTTGACCGTGATAAGCTGCTGGAGAAGCTGGATAAGGCTGTGCAGGATATTGTGAAGCAATAGGATTTAATAAAAAGCAAGAGGTGCCTCAAAGCCAAAATGGCTTGGGCACCTCTTTTTTGTATTTGTTTTAGAGCAGGATTTACGTCGACGCTCGGTGAGCACGCTCCGCAAACGGAACGTTGTTCCAATCGCTCTTGTATCCAGATTTTATTTATTCCCCTTAGCGGTGAAAATCCGGATACAAAGGCGACCGCTACGCTTTTCCACAATCATTCCGTCCGCTCTGCTGTTTAAGAGGGGGAGCTTCTGCAATCTTAAAGACCTAACCCAATAATCCTGCATATATTACAACATTCCCCTCCCTAACTCGGCCAAAATCCAAAAATGTTGTATAAAAAGCAGCATTTCTCCTGCTACAAGCGATTTTCCGGGAAAATTGCTGTATACCGTACAACAATCCTTGCGAATACCCTGATATTGCTGGGCCAAAGTTGTAATACGTACAACATAATAGGCATTAAGATGCTTCACCGTTAACACAGCGTCCATTCAAGCGCTCAAGTCATAAAACAAAGCAGCAACCCTCCAGTCAAGGAGAATCGCTGCTCTGTTCATTCTAACGTAAAATATTCAATTCCTTATAGAGCTTACACAAACATCTCCACAATCAGGAACAAATTCAGCGACACTACCAGAGCCGAGATAATCCAGCCGAGGATGGTGGTGATCCGGTGGTTCACCAGCCCCTTCATGATCGAGCGGTCGCTGGTGAAGATCACGAGCGGAATCAGGGCGAAGGCAATCCCGAAGGAGAGAACGACCTGGCTCATCACCAGTGCACTTGTCGCGTTAATCCCGAAGGCGATGATGGTCAGCGGTGGGATGATGGTAATCGCCCGCCGCAGGTAGAGATTGATCTTTTTATTAATGAAGCCCTGCATGACCACATCACCGGCCATTGTACCGACCGAGGAGCTCGACAGACCTGCGATCAGGAGGCCGAGGCCGAAGGAGATGGCGGTAACCGGTCCTGCCAGATTACGGAACTGCTCGAAGGCGACATCCAAATCCTCAACGACCAGACCATTCTTGAAAAAGAGCGCCGCAGCTACAACCACCATGGCCATATTCACGGCACCGGCAATCAGCATCGCAATCAGAATATCGATGAATTCCAGCCGGAAAATCTGTTTCTTCTCCCGTTCATCGATCCCGACGACCCGGCTCTGGGTCAGCGAGGAATGCAGATAAATCGCATGCGGCATAACCGTCGCGCCGAGAATCCCGGCAGCCAGCAGAATGCTGTCCACACCCTCGAATCTTGGCGTAAACATTCCGGCAACCACACTGCCCGCATCGGGCTTCGCCATAATGACCTGGAATGCAAAAGCCAGAACAACAATCATCACCATCCCGGCAATTCCGGCCTCCAGGGTCCGGTAGCCGCGCCGCTGGAGCTCCAGAATAGCGAATGATCCAACAGCGGTAATCAGCGCAGCCGGCAGCATCGGTATACCGAACAGCAAGTATAGTCCAAGGGCTGCCCCGATAAATTCCGCCAGATCGGTAGCGATAATGACCAGTTCACTCTGAATCCACAGGAAGATGGACACGCCTCTCGGGAATTTCTCCCGGGCGACCTCCGGCAGATTCTTGCCGGTGGCAATGCCAAGCTTGGCGGATAAGGATTGTATAAGGACAGCCATCAGATTCGAGGCAAAGATAACCCATAATAACAAATATCCGTATTTCGAGCCTGCTGTAATATTAGTGGCAAAATTGCCAGGGTCCAGGTACGCTACGGAAGCGATAAAAGCCGGACCCAGAAAAGGAAGGAGTCTCTTCAGTCCTTTGACATCTCCATTCAGCACTGATTGTGCCGAGTGTTTATTAGTATGTCCTTTTAGTATAGGGGATGATTCTACTGCTGTGTTTTGCTCCATCATTTCTATCCCTCCTCTTGCCCGGAAAAAGTTGTCTATATACACGAAAGTTTCCCTGATGCAACATTTGATTTGTTTTCATTATAATCCGCTAATTGAGAATTGTAAATGTATTTTCATTGGATTTTTCATACGAGCAATGGGTTGATTCTGAACTACGGCATCCGCCCGGCTGCTCCAAATTATATTATGTGCAAACCTGCGGCAAAGTGATGCTCCGGTCCATATGTAATTACCCAATACAACACAGAGTTATTTAAGCAGTTAAAATATAAAATAACCCCACAAAGTAGGGCCGTAGCTTCGACGATTACTCAGGCACTTTGCGGGAACCCCAAAACAAAAAAAACAGGCGAGCCTCAGGAAATTCATCCTGACTCTCGCCCGCCGGGCATTCCAGTGTGATCCACTGCTTAAGAGGTAATACTGCGGATATCAGAGCGCATCTGTTCATTCTGCAGCTTCAGCTCATTCAGCTCCTGCTGCAGCTTCTCCACATCCGCCTGCTTTCGCGAGTGGCCTCCATGTCCATGCATACCGCGCATACCGGGCATTCCGAACATCATAAGGATCATCATCAGCGGACAGATCAGTGTGATTAACCAGGACCAGTTCATGGCTTTTCCTCCCTCCGGGATTCAAGGTGCTGCCATTAGTATAGCCGCCGTTTGTGGAGAAACTGTGTTGAAGCTTATTTTTCTGCTTTTCCTTTCCAGGTGTCCTTCAGCGGTACGATCCGGTTGAATACCAGCCTGTGCCCTGAGCTGAACCTGCTGTCGACGCAGAAATAGCCGTGGCGCAGGAATTGAAATTTATCCCCGGGCTGTGGTTTATCCGCAAGTGGCTCCAGCAGACAATCCTTAAGCAAAGTGGCAGAATCCGGGTTGATATACGCTTCCCAGGTCTCTCCTTCCTCCTTCGGTCCTTCATTGTCTACAAGCAGCTTCTCATACAGGTACACATCACTTTTGACCGCATGCTCGGCGGACACCCAATGGATGGTTCCTTTAACCTTCCGCCCGTCAAAACCACTGCCGCTTCTCGTATCCGGATCATAGGTGCAGCGCAGTTCGACAATCTCGCCAGTTTCCTTATCCTTAATCACTTCGTTGCAGCGGATGAAATACCCGCCCTTCAGCCGTACTTCACCGCCAAGCGTCAGTCTGCGGAAGCCCTTGGAGGGTACCTCCATGAAGTCCTCCCGCTCGATATAGAGTGTGCCGGAGAACGGAACGTCCCTTGTGCCGAGCGCGGGATTCTCACTGTTGTACTCAATGGTAAGGAATTCAGAAGCCCCGGCTTCATAGTTGGTAAGCACGACCTTCAGCGGATTCAACACGGCCATGATGGCCGGTGCCTTCGCCTTAAGATCCTGTCTTACGCAGTGCTCCAGCAGCGAGAAATCAACCATTGCCGTATTGCGGACCATCCCGATCTCCCGGACAAAAGCCTTAATGCTCTCCGGCGTGAATCCGCGTCTGCGCAGTCCACGGAGCGTAGGCAGACGCGGATCATCCCAGCCGTCCACATACTTCCCGGCAACCAGCGCCCGGAGATAACGTTTGCTCGTGACCACTCCCGTCAGATTCACCCGGCCGAATTCCCTTTGCTTAGGGGGTTCAGGAATATTCAGCTCCGTAAGCACCCACTCATACAGCGGCCGGTGATCCTTGAACTCGATGGAGCACAGCGAATGCGTCACCCCTTCAATGGCATCCTGAATCGGATGGGCAAAATCATACATCGGATAGATGCACCATGCTTTCCCCGTGCGGTAATGCTCCGCATGAATGATCCGGTAGAGCACCGGGTCGCGCAGATTGATGTTCGCCGAAGACATGTCGATTCTGGCCCGCAGCACCTTAGCACCGTTAGGATATTCTCCATTACGCATCTCCCGGAACAGCCGCAAATTCTCTTCCGGCGAGCGTTCCCGGTACGGACTGTCCTTACCTGGTTCGGTTAATGTCCCCCTGTAGGACGTCACTTCCTCCGGAGTCAGGTCGCAGACATAAGCTTTCCCCTTAAGAATCAGCTCCTCTGCGCTGCGGCAGATTTCCTCCGAATAATCGGAGCCATAATAGATATGCTCTCCCGGGCTGCAGCCCAGCCATTCCATGTCCTCGGTAATAGCTTTTACATACTCCATATCCTCTTTCAGCGGGTTGGTATCATCGAAGCGCAGATGGAATCTGCCGCCATTCTTACGTGCAATCTCAACATTCGTGTGGATGGCAAAAGCGCTGCCGATATGCAGATAACCATTGGGCTCCGGCGGAAACCTTGTGCAGATCTCCCTGCTGTAGACTCCGCCCTCTATGTCTTCTCTGATCAGCTTATCCATATAATTCTCCGGCATGGCCGGCTCGTTAGCAGCATTAACCTCATTAACATTAACGTCAGTCATTCTGATCTCCTCCTGTATATTGGTGATACCTGCCCTTACGGGACAACAAAAAAGAACCTCACCTCCAAGACTGTAGTCTTGGGGACGAGATTCTCGCGGTACCACCCCAGGTTTATTAATATGTCGCCATATTAATCTCATCAAGTACGGCGCTGCCGGCAAGGCAGAGCTTATACTCTAGCTCTGTAACAGGAGCTCCTGTTGTACCATCCCAGGCCATAGCCGGTTCCGGCGCACCGCTCAGAGGCTTGTTTCGGTCCAGCCTTCCCTGCTCCTTCGCACCACCCGGAGCTCTCTGTAAGGGAATGAATGGACCTACTCTTCTCGTCATCGCGTTTCATCATTTGATCCAGAATAACAAATCACAGGCGGGGTGTAAAGTGTAGCAATGTCCTGAGGCGCAGCAGCCTGCGGGACAACCTTACCCCTGACTCAGCGCCGCCAAAAGCTCTAAGGCTTCCTCATGCTCCGGCTCAATCAGAAGTGATCTGCGCGTGTAGTCCAGCGCCGCTTCGTCATCCTCCTGCTCGTAGCTGCAAATAGCCAGGCAGTACAATACAGTAATTACCGGCTCCTCGTCACTGGTCGCCAGCGAATGTTCCAGGAAACGGCGGGACTCCCCGTACTGCTCCATTTCGAACAGCAGCAGACCGCAGTCAAGCGCCAGATCATATTTCTGCGGCATCGGATAGAAGCCTTTCCACATCAGATCAATCCCGCGCTGCAGGTCCAGCAGCTCATCATCACTGGCATCCGGCAGCAGAGCGGAGATACGCTCCGCACTCTGGATGAACAGCTCGGCATCATATCCGCCCAGCCGCCAGAAGGCCAGGATCTGCTGCATGCCGATCGTATCGTAATTTTTGTCGATCCATACCTTCAGGCTGAAGAAATCATCCGGGCCGAACCGCTCTACAAACCGCCGGTAGGCCAGACGGGTATGGGGATGGAGCATCGGCTCTTCAAGCATCAGAATGCAGCCGACATTCAGATTCTTATAATGATGCTGCGTGAACTGGGACTTGGCGCCCTTCCGTTCAAAATAATGCACCAGCGCATGGTAATTCGCCGTGAGTGAAATACTGCCGTGATGAATCAGCTTCGGCGGCTCGGCGAATTCCCAGTTCTCCAGCCTGTGGTCGCCCTTATCTGCGGTAAGCAGCAGGAAGCTCCCCTGGGAGAGTGCCCCAAGCCGCTCCATACAGGAAATGGCAGCCGCCGGGAACAGGATATGCGAATCCTCCAGCTTGTCCAGATAGAATGAAATTACTTCATGGTACTTGTATGAAAGGTCCTCATAGCCTTCGGCCCGCTTGTAATGATATTCCGGCACCAGATCCCGCAGTACTTCGGACGTGCTCATCGAGCCGGACTGCTCGGGATATTTTAACGAAACCTCACATTCATAAATCTTGCCTTCATCAATATAGAGCAGCTCCTGCTGAATACTATCGAAGAAGTAGTTGGCGATCACCATCAGCGGCTGCTGCAGTCCGCCGGGCTTAATCACCATTCCGCTCTGCGTCAGGGACAGCTCTGTATCCTGCACCGCATCAAAGCGGGCGAAATCAAGAATCCCCTGCTCCACAAAAGGCTTCAGCCCTTCATGCTTCTGCCAGCCCTCAATATTCTTCCAGGGCAAATCGCTCATGACGTAGCGGAAAGGGGGCAGCAGCACTCCGGCATACTGAATCAGCTCACACAGCTGCTGCAGGACATGGAATGCCAGGCGTCCGACACCTGCGCCAAGCTCCAGAATAATAACCGGTTCTGTAGTATGTCCCTTCTCTGCACGGTCCTGCAGAAACCCGAAGATCATCTCCGCATACGCTGTTCCGATCATCGGATTGCTTGTAATGTACTGCGGGACCTGGTCATTCGCCCAAGCCTGCAGTCCCAGCTGCTCATAATACCTGCGTTGCAGCTCCCATATTGGCGCTTCACTGAAGCGGTAGCGTTCTTGTCCGTCTATTGTCATTAGTTCAAACCCTGCTCTCTGATTATCGTACGGAAATTTGTCCGGTAGTCAAATATTATCACATTTCGCTCAGCCCTTCACAACTCATAAGTGGCATACTGGCGCATATATTTCTTGGAGTGCTGTACGATCCAGAAAGGAGCTTAAGCCATGAGCCCTGCCGAACCCGGTTCTTCAAGCAAGCCCGTTATCCCCCAGCCTATCCGCAGTGACGGTGCTGGCAATGTCGACCTCGGCCCCCGCGATATTCTGCGCGACCGGGAGAATCCCGATATGTTCGTCCCGCCCCCTACGGATAACGGGCTGATCCCCAATCTGAAATTCTCATTCTCCGACGCCCATATGCAGCTGAACTTCGGCGGCTGGTCCCGGGAGGTTACCGTCAGAGAGCTGCCTATTGCCACCACACTTGCAGGAGTGAACATGAGCCTGACCCCGGGCGGAGTACGCGAGCTGCACTGGCACCAGCAGGCGGAATGGTCCTATATGCTGCTCGGCAGCGCCCGGATTACCGCCGTGGACCAGAATGGCCGGAACTTCATTGCCGATGTCGGCCCGGGCGATCTGTGGTACTTCCCTCCGGGCATCCCGCATTCAATCCAGGGGCTGGCCGAGGGATGCGAGTTCCTGCTTGTTTTTGACGATGGAAGCTTCTCGGATCTGAACACCCTTTCGATCTCCGACTGGTTCGCCCATACGCCGCCAGAGGTCCTGTCCGCCAACTTCGGCGTACCTGAATCTGCATTTGAATGTATTCCGAAGGAACAAGTGTATATATATCAGGATCAGGTGCCCGGCCCCCTGGAGAGTCAGAGGGTGGAGTCACCTTATGGAGAGATTCCGCTGAGCTTCAAGCATCAGCTGCTGGCCCAGCCGCCGCTTCGGACGCCCGGAGGCAGTGTGCGGATTGTCGACTCCAGTAATTTCCCCATCTCCCGGAATATTGCCGCCGCGCTGGTGGAGATTGAGCCCGGCGGCATGCGGGAGCTGCACTGGCATCCGAATAATGACGAGTGGCAGTATTATCTGACCGGGCAAGGCCGGATGACGGTCTTCGGCGGGGACGGCGAGGCGCGTACATTTAACGTCAGAGCCGGCGATGTCGGCTATGTGCCTTTTGCCCAGGGACATTATATTCAGAATACCGGGACAGACACGCTCTGGTTCCTGGAAATGTTCCGGAGCGACCGGTTCGCCGATGTCTCCCTGAACCAGTGGATGGCGCTTACTCCCCATGAACTGGTCAGCAGCAATCTGAATGTGGGGCCGGAGCTGATGGATGCCCTGCGCAAAGTGAAATGGCCTGTGGTGAAATACCCGGATCAGGGACATGAGCACGGACATGAGCTTGGGCATGAGCTTGGGCATGGGAAGCAGAAGGAGTAGCGCGTGGTTTTGCCCAGTTTGAGACTGGATTGGGCAGGTCAGTCTGCCCTATGGCCTTATCTTTACCCCAACCAGGCGGCTGAAGTGAAAATCCATAAGGTCAGCTGTATAGACCGGCCTTAATGTTGTACATTCTGCAACTTGATCATCTGAATATCCGGCTGTTTGGGAGAATTGTTGCACAAAATACAATAATATCCTCCATAAAGAAGCTGAAGCAGTAAAAATGTTGTAATTCATACAACAATCTTGCTTTAGAAGCAATATCCGGAGAAAATTGTTGTATTTTCTGCAAGATTTTAATGATCGTCCTATAATTAATGGGTAAATCCAATTGTTCGAACTGCATTCTTTATAGAACAACATAAAAAGCGGTCAGACACCCGTCTGCACCGCTTTTTGTTCTTAATCATTAGTTTGTATTTCATTCTAGGAAACCTCTACTCACCGGTCTCAGCAAACCGCTTGATCCGCTCGCCGACTGCATCACGGACCCGCTGGAACACCGCCCATTTCTCTTCCTCACTGCCCTGCGCCTTAGCCGGGTCATCGAATCCCCAGTGCTCCCGCCGTACCTGCGGAGGCGTCACCGGACATTTATCGGCGGCATCCCCGCATAATGTTACTACGAGATCAGCACTGTTAAGCAGCGCAGGATCAATAATATCCGAGGTCTGGGCCGAAATATCGATCCCCACCTCGTTCATTGCCTGTACTGCCTTGGGATTCAAGCCGTGGGCTTCAATTCCCGCACTGTACACATTCCAGGCGTCCCCGAGAAATTGTTTCGCCCAGCCCTCCGCCATTTGGCTCCGGCACGAATTCCCCGTGCACAGGAAATAGATCGTCTTCTTGCTCATGTCTGATTTCTCCTTCAGGATTAGATTAGAACAGCTTCAGTTGCAGATACAAACCTAACAATGTAATAAATAACGTTGGAATCGTCAGAATAATTCCTGTTTTGAAATAAGTGCCCCAAGAGATCTTTACACCTTTGCCTGATAGCACATGCAGCCACAGCAGAGTAGCGAGCGAACCGATCGGCGTAATCTTCGGACCCAAATCGGAACCGATGACATTCGCGTAGATCAGAGCCTCTTTAATGAGACCTGTCGCCTGTGCGTTATCAATGGCCAGCGCCCCAATCAGCACTGTTGGCAGATTATTCATCACTGAGGAGAGGATCGCGGCGAGGAAGCCCATGCCCATCGTTGCTGCGAACAATCCATGTTCCGCCACCTCACTGATCATCTCTGCAAGCACATCGGTCAGTCCGGCATTGCGCAAGCCATACACCACGACATACATGCCAATGGAGAAAAAGACAATCGCCCACGGTGCACCCTTGACCACTTCCATCGTCTTGACGTAGGGGCTCCGGCGGGCCATGAGCAGGAAGCAAACCGCGATTACACCTGCGACGACAGACACCGGAATGTTCAGAAATTCACTGACAAAATATCCGGCCAGCAGAAGCGCCAGCACGCCCCAGGATAACCGGAACATGCGCTTGTCCTTAATCGCCTCCTCCGGGAGCTTCATCCCGGCAGTGTCGTACACTTTGGGTATGCTTCTGCGGAAGAACAGGTATAAGACCAGAATACTGGCGGCGAGCGAGAACAGCGTAGGCAGCAGCATACGTCCTGCATATTCCGTGAAGCTGATGCCGAAGAAATCGGCGGATACAATATTGACCAGATTGCTGACGATCAGCGGCAGCGAAGTCGTGTCGGCGATGAAGCCGCTGGCGATAATGAAGGGAAACACTTTTTTCTCATCAAAATTCAGCGCCCGGACCATCGCCAGCACAATCGGTGTCAGGATCAGCGCCGCCCCGTCATTGGCAAACAACGCCGCTACCACTGCGCCCAGCAGGATGACATAGATGAACATCAGCGTGCCATTGCCGCGTGCCGCCGCTGCCATATGCAGTGCCGCCCATTCGAAGAATCCAACACGGTCGAGTATCAAAGAAATCAGAATAATAGCTACAAAGGCCAGCGTGGCATTCCACACAATCATCGTCACATCGCGGACATCCCCAAAGCTGACCACGCCTGCCGCCAGGGCCAGCAGTGCTCCGCCGCAGGCTGACCAGCCAATGGATAACTTACGCGGCTGCCAGATCACAAAGATTAAAGTAATAACAAAAATAAGGCTGGCTAGGACAACCATAATCCCGCCCTCCGTTTGACCCGCAGCAACATTTCCCGCAGCACTCCCCAATAGATAAATTTATATATAAGAGTAACGCCAGCCTGTCCTCCAGACGTTCTCATCGATCTAGTATTATATCAGTCGCAGCAGGCAGTAACCCCTGTCTTATTCAATGACGCCAGCAGAGTATGTGAATCCGGCAGTCCATGCAGGACGGCCGTGATATGCGGCTTGCCCTCCACATTCAGGGAGTAATGCACCCACTGCCCGCGTTTGCTCTCCTTCACCATCCCCTTATCCTTCAGTTTACGCAGATGCTGGCTGATCGCCGGCTGCGAGATCTCAAAGAGTTCGACGAACTCACAGACACACCATTCCCGCTCCTGCAGCAGTCCAAGCATCATCAGGCGGGTCTTGTCGCCCAGAAGCTTCAGGTCATCAGCCACCTCGTTAAGCTTATCCATCGCGGTTCAGCCTCCTTAGTATATAAGCCAATGCTTATATACTAAAACAGTCTTATCAAAAGGACAAGAGGTAATATTTCGATTTCATAGTTGCACTTTACAAATATATAAGCTATAACTGAAATATGAGGTGAACTTTAATGGATAATGCACGCGAGCTCTTTCAGATCATGACCCGCCGCTTCGGTCTGCTTAACAAAAACTGCTGCACCGTAGGCGGGCATGACATTTCTCTGGCCCAGAGCCATCTGCTCTATGAAGTACAGCGGAGGCATAATCCGTCCATGCAGCAAATTGCGGAAGTGCTCGGAACGGATGTTACAACCTTCAGCCGCCAGGTGCAGGCACTGGTCAAAATGGGACTCGTCCGCAAAAGTCCCGATCCCTCCGACGGCAGGGTGTTTGTATTGTCTTTAACAGAGCAAGGCTCATCTGTAGCCGGAACCATCGACCGGCAAATGAATGAATATCTGGAGGAAGTCTTCTCCTACATGTCTGAATTTGAACAGGAAACGGTACTGCGGTCCGTAAAGATCTTCAATGAAGCTATGGGGAAATCAAGCAAATGCTGCGCGCCTGTCTCAGGCTGATTTCTTTCGTTATATAGTTGCAATTTGCAATTATTATAAAGGAGTGATGAACTTGAACCAGCCTACTCATGATGGAATCCGCCAAAATGTAAGAACCCGGTATCAGCAAATCGCTGTTACCGGCCAATCTGCTCCCTCCGTTTGCTGCCCGGAGGAGGCTTCTTCTGACTGCTGTTCGGCACCAGCCGATTTCAACAGCATTTCCGCAAGTCTTGGTTATTCCGGCGAAGAATTGAACGTTGTGCCGGAAGGCGCGAACCTTGGACTTGGCTGCGGCAACCCTCAGACGATTGCCGGACTGCAGCCTGGAGAAACCGTTCTGGATCTTGGCAGCGGCGGCGGCTTCGACTGTTTCCTGGCTTCCCGCCAGGTGGGAGCGTCCGGTTCTGTCATAGGCGTAGACATGACCCCTGAAATGATCAGCCGGGCACGTGATAATGCTGCCCGGGGACATTACGCCAATACCAGCTTCCGGCTGGGAGAAATCGAACATCTGCCTGTCGCCGATGCCATCATAGACGTCATTATCTCCAACTGCGTAATCAACCTCTCTCCTGATAAGCAGCAAGTATTCAATGAAGCGTTCCGGGTGCTGTTGCCTGGCGGAAGGCTGGCAATATCCGACATCGTCACCACTGCCGAGCTGCCTCCTGAAATCGCACAGGATTTGGGCAACCTTTATTCCGGCTGCATCTCAGGAGCCTCCTCTGTGCCTGCCCTGCAGACCATGCTGGCAAACAGCGGTTTCATCCGGATATCAGTCGAACCTAAGGATGAATCCCGCGCCTTCATTAAAGACTGGGTTCCCGGTGCAGACATTGACCAGTATATTGCCTCAGCAGTAATTACTGCTGTGAAGCCATAATTCACAAGGTACCTTAGGAGGCCGATAATATGCTTTCGACATTCATGATTCGTCCCGCCACCTTCCAAGACCTCACCGGCATCCTGCATATCTATAATCAGGGGATTGAAGACCGGATCGCTACACTGGAAAGCTCAGCTAAAGATTTGAATGCGATGTCTGACTGGTTCCAGGAACATCAAGGACGCTTTATTATACTCGTTGCCGAAGCCGAAGGCAGTGTTCTGGGCTGGGCTTCGCTTAATCGTTATTCCCACCGCTGCGCTTATGACGGTGTCGCCGATCTCTCCATTTATATTGAACGGGCCTCCCGCGGCCGCGGCATTGGCAGTCTATTACTGCATGCCCTGGAGGACAAGGCCGTAGCGGCTGACTTCTATAAAATTGTGCTGTTCACTTTTCCCTTTAACCCAATGGCTCAAGGCTTATACCGCAAAAGCGGTTACCGTGAGGTTGGCGTCTTCGAGAAACAGGGGAAACTGGACGGCCGGATGACTGATGTCATGATTATGGAGAAGCTGCTGCTGTAAGAATATTTTATATCCTTAAGTACTAACCTTCTCTGCCGGTTCATAGGCTAGATTATGGGGAACGCAGCAGCTTCTTGGAGAGGAGATGCAGGTCCGAAGAGCCATCCTAGCCAGTGGATTGGAGGCCGGACCACCATGAGTACAGATCAGCTCATCGCATTGCTCGTTCTCATCATTATGATCGTACAGCTTGCTGTCAAAAAGGATAAGTCCTAAGGACAGCAAACAGCCAAGCGGATCGGGGGGTCATCCCGGTTCGCTTGGCTGTGTTTGGCTGGGCCGCTGATCCGGCCGGTTATTTCACAAAAATGCGAATCTGATGTTCACCCGTACGCTTCATTACCCGGTAACCAGTATCCGCTGCAGTTGCCATTCCGTTATCGTCCGGGCGGCAGTAGCCCCCGGCTACACAGGTACCGTCATCACGGACAAGCAGCTTGCCGACAATTCCTACAGCTACCCATTCTTCCCTGTCCTGGCGGGAAACATATTCCCGGGAGCCATCCCATTCAGGGTTAAGCACCGGTTCTGATTTCGTACCCGCCTCACGGACAATATCGCCGTATTCATTTCTAACCTCAGCGACCTCTACCTCGTGATACAGAATCCGGTCCCACTCATCGGTTACGAACATGCCGTTCCAGCGCAGGTCACTCGAATCGGCAACAATAGCCGGTCTGGCGCTGATGACACCAAGAATATATTCATCCCCTGCCTTGGCTTTGCGGATTCTGTCACTGGCCCCATCAAACGTAACGAAATAACCTGCGTCAATGGTGAGCCCGTCCGAGGTTTCGAACATTTCTGCATAATCCGCTGCACCTGGAGACATCAGCGTACCATCCAGATAAATATTCCCCGTAAGCCCTTCAATCACTGCCGAGTTAAAGGTCGGGCCGACCGCCAGCCCGTTGGCCAAATGCCACGAATACGGAAACCGCGTTGAGCCGTTCTGGCCCATGATATGGGCGCCTGTATGCTCCGCGAGAACAATCGTTGCTTCCCCCTCGGCATGGGAGTTCGGAGCAAAAGCCTGGGTCTGGAACCCTTCCGCATGGGAAGCCTGGCCGGAAGCAGTAGTATCCGCACCTTCGGCATGCGCATAAGGCGCATTCGCCAATGTACCGACTCCCTCGGCGTGGGAAAAGGAGCCGCTGGCTTGTGTGTTGGCCCCTTCGGCATGGCCGGAAGCCCCGCTGGCTGTAGTCTGGAAGCCCTCGGCGTGCGAGGCTGTTCCGCTGGCCGTTGTATTCTGCCCTTCAGCGTGCGCACCCACATTGCCGCTGGCCGTTGTTGCTAATCCTTCGGCATGGGAAGCCGAACCGCTGGCCACTGTATTCTGCCCCTCGGCATGCGAGAAGTCGCCAAGAGCTGAGGGCCCGGCGGCTAGGGTGATGTCCGCAGTGCCGCCCTCCGCATGTGAGGCGAAGCCCATGGACGTGGTTCCTACTCCCTCGGCATGCGAGCTGGCGCCGCTGGCAAAGCTTGGTGCCGGATTATCCAGCGGATCGACACCGCCGCCTTCCACATGGGAGGCCCGGCCGCTGGCTGAATTGCCTTCTCCTTCCGCATGGGCGTTAATGGCTGTCGTCTGCGTCGAAGTATTGAAGCCTTCTGTATGTGAACGTGCGCCCCAGGCCTGTGTGCCGAACCCTTCAGAGTGGGCTTCGAGGCCGGCAGCCAGTGTCGTCGAGCCTTCCGCATGTGAGCTTTCGCCCATTGCGTTGGTTAAATAACCTTCTGCATGTGCTGCTACTCCGCTGGCTATAGTAGAAGATCCTTCTGCATGTGCCGTATCATTCGTTGCCTGGGAGAGATAGCCTTCCGCATGCGATGCGCTTCCGCTGGCAATAGTAGTATTGCCTTCTGCATGCGCGGTATCTCCGCTGGCAAGTGTAGAGAACCCTTCAGAATGAGCGGCTGCACCGCTTGCTGTTGTATTGAGCCCCTCGGCATGCGCAGCAAAGCCGCTCGCCGTATTCCCTACTCCGCTTCCCATCCTGATCACCGCTTTCATCGTATTACAATATATTTATGTCTGCAGACGAGCGGCGGTAACGGCGAACGTGGCCAAGTTATAGATCACTTTCTATCTAAATTTAACTTACTAAAGTTGAGAAACATTATAAAGTATAGTAGAATGAGTACATGAAGAAGGGGGCGGATTGATATGGCCGAGGAGAAACAATTGATGGAAATAGGAATAAGCACGTTTTTGGAGACTACGCCTGATCCGGTAACCGGCAAGGCCATTAGCCATGCGGAGAGACTGCGCGAAGCCGTAGAAGAAATTGTGCTCGCTGACCAGGTAGGCCTGGACGTATATGGCATAGGTGAACATCACCGGGCCGATTATGCAGGCAGTGCTCCGGCTGTAGTTCTTGCCGCAGCGGCAGCTACGACCAAGCGGATCAGACTGACCAGCGCGGTCAGCGTCTTGTCTTCAGATGATCCGGTCCGGGTGTACCAGGATTTCGCCACTTTGGACGGACTATCGAATGGCCGGGCAGAGATTATGGCGGGCCGCGGCTCATTCATTGAGTCCTTCCCGCTGTTTGGCTACAGCCTGGATGATTATGATGAATTGTTCGAAGAGAACCTGGAGCTGCTGCTGGCGATCCGCGCTTCCGAGAAGGTCACCTGGCGCGGCGGCCATCGTCCGGCGATTAATAATCTTGCCGTCTATCCCCGCGCCGTCCAGGATCCGCTTCCCGTCTGGGTGGCCAGCGGCGGCAATCCTGAATCCGCCGTGCGGGCCGGAACGCTTGGTCTTCCGATCGCATTCGCGATCATTGGCGGCATGCCGGAACGCTTTGTCCCGCTCGTCGCCTTATACAAGGAGGCCGCTGTCCGCGCGGGACATAATCCCGACAAGCTGCAGATTGCCACGCACTCCCACGGCTTCGTAGGTGAAACTAACGAACAGGCAGCCGCCTTGTTCTACCCGTCCACCGCAGCCCAGATGAATGTCATCGGACGCGAACGGGGCTGGGGCGGAACCTACAACCGTGCGGCCTTTGACGATGCCCGCAGCCTGCGCGGCGCACTCTATGTCGGCGATGCCGAATATGTAGCCGAGAAGATCCTCCTGCTGCGCAAGAATCTTGGCGTAACCCGCTTCTTCCTGCATGTCAATGTCGGCACCATGCCGCACCGCGAGGTGCTGCGTGCCATTGAGCTATTGGGCACCAAGGTTGCCCCTATCGTGCATCAAGAATTAGCCCGTACCGGGGCTAAATAACTGATATTGTGACTCTAATACGCCAAAAACACTTCAGGCGCTTAACAGCTCTTGAAGTGTTTTTGGCGTATTCTTATGCTCTGCTGAATTAAAGAAGCGGTGTTACTGCTGACTTAGCAATTCACGCATCACCGCTGCCACATCTGCTGCATTCGTAATCGGGAGGAAGTGATAGCCTCTGCAGATTATTTTCACATCCGCATCAGGGTGGGCAACCTTGAAAAGCTGCATTTTCTCCAGACTGAATTCATCCATACTCTCTTCTGCTAACAGCAATATCAAAGGAATATCAGCCGCTTGCTTCAGGCAATAATCGGTGGCAGTTACTTCCTTGCTCAGACGATTTAAGGCCTGTTCACGGCTATGGTGCATATAGGAATCACCCTGCAGGTAGAAGTTATTCATTAAATAGTCCTTGAATAATTGTCGTTCAGATTCAGCAAGCTTGTCCATCGCCAGGATGGTTTCATCCACTGCCTGCTCAAGCTCCTCCAGACTATCAATGACGGGTAACATAATCTCCCCCTCATCTTCTTCCCTGTCCGCAAGGAAATAATATCCGCCATCGAGCAAGGTAAGTGACTTCACATAAGCAGGATACTCCGCATAAAAGGCCTCACATATCCATGCACCGATAGAATTGCCTACGAGATGCGCTGCCGGAATTTGCAGATCATTCAGAATCTTTTTAATCTCCCGTACAAAACCTCCAATCGACACATCTGCCTGATTGTCCTGGTTATGCCCTGGCAGATCGATTGCTATGAACCTGTAATCTGCCATTTGCGCAGCTAAATGAGCATATATTTCCTTTCGTTCACCAAGCGCCGGAAGCACCACAACCGTTCTATCGTTGTTCTCCGCATTGTAGACAATATACCGTTCCATTGTTCTTCCTCCAGCCCTACGATACTCCCTTACTGCACTAACGCCTCAATCACAGGATACGAGATCAGTTTACGGTCCCTGTAGGTTGCAGGAATCACGTCACTTTTCGAGCTTAGAATCCCATCCTGCAGAAGTACAGCCTTGAACCCTCTCTCCATAGCCCCGTTATAGGTGAACAGTACACAGTGCTCAGCGGCATATCCCGAGAGAATCAGCAGATCGATGCCCTGCTCCAGCACAATCTGCTCCAGATCCGTCTTCCAGAAGGCATTCGAATATTCCTTCGTCACTCTAAGATCCGTCTCCTTAATCTCAATGCCCGGAATAATCTTGAATTTCTCCTCATCGGAAGGCTGCATCCCCTCAATGTCCTGAATATGAATCACAGTATGATCTTTGGAACGCAGCAGCTCCGAGACATAATTAACGAACTCGCAGGCCTGATCTATTACTTTCTGTTCCACCTTGCCCAAATGCACCTCTTGCAGATCAATAATCAGCAAACCGATTTTCATCCATTCTTCCTATAAGCTAAATAAAAGGAACTTCACATCATCCCTCCAATTGTACAATAAGCCCTGACTCATCCGATATTTATTTTTTTGACAGCTCCAGTTGCCCTTTTATGAATGCAGCTCTCTACCTCCGTATGAAATACTGCTCCCGGTCTAAATCTGGAAGGAGTGCCGGATGCATAGGCTTCCATCCAAGCTGCTCTTGGGTCCAGATGCTCGAAGCTGGGATATCCAGCGCCACAAAGTGAGCCAGCCAGCCGAAATGCCCTCCTGCCTCTTCAGGGGGAATGCTGACTACAGGTACCCCGAGCCGGCGGCCGATTACGCCGGCAATATCACGGACCGGCACACCTTCATCGCCGATTGCATGCAGCCGAACTCCGGCAGGAGCTGATTCCAGCGCCAGCCGGTAGAGATGTGCGGCATCCAGCCGGTGCACAGCTGGCCAGCGGTTTGCGCCATCGCCCACATATCCCGAGATTCCTGTAGTACGGGCCATATTGATTAGGCCCGGAACAAAGCCGATATCGCCATCACCATGCACGGATAGCGGGAGCCGCAGCACCGATACGCGTACGCCCTGCGCTGCCAATGCAAGGGCCGCTTCCTCCGAGGCCGAGCGATGCTTCACAGAGCCAGGATAGGGTGCATCCTCTTCTGTTCCCAGCTGACCCGGCGTTAGATGCCCGATCACAGAGGTTACGACTAACGGCCGGCCGGACTGCGCAAGCTCGGCCCCTATTGCTTCGACCGCAAGCCGGTCTGACTCGCCTGCAGCCGTAATATCCGAGAAGTCGTGAATGAACGCGGCATGGATAACACCATCCGCTCCAGCCGCTCCCCGCCGCAGGCTGTCCAGATCATCCAAAGAACCTCGGTGTATGGCGGCCCCGGCAGCAGCAAGCGCAGCTGCAGCCTCATCCGAACGGGCGAGGCCGAGTACTTCATGCCCCGCATCTATCAATTCACGTACAATGGCAGAGCCGACAAAACCAGTAGCACCTGTGACAAAAACACGCATATTAATTTCCTCCTATAACTATTGTGTGGTTGAACTGCCCGGTTCCACCCTGGCGGCATAACCGGTTGCCGCCGCTCGAGCAAGGCTACACTCATTATAGTCTGCGCATTACCAGGACCTTTGCCTGTTCCCTTTCCCTTTTTGCCCGATCCTACAAGAAAGGCAGCCTGGTCTCTTGCCGCATGCCAAAAACCCGCAGACCAAGCGGCTGCGGGCTTCCCGAAGGAATGGTTCAGTCGGTTCTGTGGGTTTGCTGACGTAATCTGGCAATATCTCTGCTTGGCGGATTTCCGAAGTACCGGCTGTAATCCCGGCTAAATTGGGAATCACTCACATATCCGACAAGCCGGCAGGCAGTGGTCGCGTCCATGGCGCTGGCTAACATCAGACGTCTGGCTTCGTGAAGGCGCAGCGCTTTTTGATATTGCAGCGGGCTCATGGAGGTGACGGACTTGAAATGCACATGAAAAGAAGAAGGACTCATATGTACCAGCTCCGCCAGCTCAGCAACCTTCATCTGCCGGGAGAAGTTGCCCTGCAGCCAGGTTATGACCTTCGACACCCGCTGCACATCCGACTCCGCGAACCCCATCTCCACAACCTGGGCGCCAATCGGACTGCGCAGAATCCGGATCAGAATTTCATCCAGAACCAGCGGGGCAAGCAATTCAGCATCACCTTCATTGTGCAGGCATTCCACCAGTCTCGCCACTGCGTTAATGATACTCAGATTGACATCAGCAATGTAACCTTTACTCATCTGACGTACCGGGGGCAAACCCTGGGGGTACAGCTTCAGGACCCATTCGCTAATCCGCTGCGGATCAAGCTCCAGCCTCACGGCAAGATAAGGCTCAGATGAACTGGCCTCCATGAGCTGCATGGCTAACGGCAGGGCGACAGGCAACAGAATCATCTGCGATTTGTCAAAATGATAAACCTCCTGCCCGATCATGACATCCTTTGACCCTTGGGCCACGATTATAAACGAGGTGGAATAGAAGGTTTTGATGGTATCTCTATCGGTACGTGAATACCGGCTGACATAGAGCCCGGGTATGCGCTGGCTAAAGGTACCGTCATGAGGAACAAGGGCAGAGATCAGCTGGACCAGTCTGGCTGTTTCTGCCTCAAGCAGCCTCTCTGCATTCCCAGGCTTCGTTGTCACCGCGTATTCATCTTGCAGCCTCATCATGCAGCGGGCAACTCCTTTGTTTTAAGCATGCTATAAAGTACATCCGTATGGACAAGTAACGTTTATTATACACACTAATGGATCGATGGGAAAATAAAAAAACTCCCGATAATGTTGTGCATTATCGGGAGTACGCCTGTTGATTAGCCAAAATAAGTAGCAAAGAAATCGCTCATTCCGTAAATCTTCTACACCTCTGCAGATCTCCGCAATGTGGCGGCCTCAAGAAAAAGTCTACTACGTTTCCATAACCATAATTTAGCTAATCAACAGAACTCAATTTGGGATGAATCTGAGTGGGTTTATTCTTTGACGCCGCCAAGTGCTACGCCCGCGATAATGTAACGGGATAGCAGGAAGTACACCACAAACAGCGGCAGTGCCGTCAAAGCCAGACCCATATAGATTGAGCCGAACGACGTCTTGTAAATATCCCCGCGAAGCAAACTGACCATGATCGGCATCGTATACTTATCTTTTTGGGTAAGCAGGATGAGCGGCATGAACAGGTTGTTCCAGTTCCCCACGAAGGCAAAGATTGCCTGCGTCGCCACTGCCGGAACCATCAGCGGCAGGATAATCCGGTTAAAGGTTTTGAATTCACCGGACCCGTCTACGCGTGCTGCTTCCACGATCTCAATCGACAGCGTTGCCAGCAGATATTGGCGCATAAAGAACACTACCGCGGGCGCTGCAATTGCAGGCAGAATCAGCGGGAGAAAGCTGTTGGTCCAATGGATTTTATACATGAACTGATAGAATCCGATGGCACTTGCCTGAGAAGGAATCATCATTACGCACAAAATAAAGGTAAAGAATGCCCCGCGCAGCTTCCAGCTATAGGTCACAAGACCATAAGCCGCCAGGGAGGAGAAATAGACCGTTAAGAGAGTTGCTGAAGAAGAGATAATAAATGAATTCATGAACCCCTGAATCGGATCGAAACTCTTTTCAAGCAGTACCCGTATGTTGCTCATCATATGCGTCGAAGGAATCAGTGAGAGACCGCTTTGAATTTGTGCTGAAGAGCGGGTGGCGTTTACAAACATGATCCAAAACGGGAGTATACTAAGCACCGCCAGACAGATACAGACGATATAGATAATCGTCTTGTTGATCCTCCGGGTGACGTTTCCGCCTTTTTGATTATTGTTCATGTGATACGCCCCCCTTTTGGCTGCTCTTGGTGGATTTCCGGTGCATTTTTTCGATTTTTTTAAGTCTTGCCGCGTCACGGTCACGCATTAAATAGAACACGAATGCAGACAACACCCCTGAAATCAAGAACATAATCATGCTCGCAGCAGCAGCACGGTTGTACAAATAGCTTCCCTTAAAGGCTTGCCCATAAATGAACATGGACGTAGTAAGCGTAGAGTCATCCGGTCCGCCCGCAAGGAAGAGCTGCGGAATATCAAACATGGTCAAGCCACCGACCATCGATGTAATCAGCGTGAATAGTAGAATTGTACGTAAACTTGGCAGCGTGATCCGGAAGAACGTTTGAACTCCGTTTGCACCGTCAATCGCCGCAGACTCGAAGAGCGCAGGATTGATACCCATAACACCTGCGATCAGAATGATCATCGTGTTGCCGTACCACATCCAGAACTGGATGAATGCCACAATGCCCCGCGCTACCGTCTTATCCTGAAGGAAGTAGATCGGAGCGTCGGACCAACCCATCATTTGAAAAAAGCTGTTTACTGGACCCATCGGATAACCAAACAGAGTGCTGAATAGCAAGGCGATTGTACCCGCAGTAATAACATTTGGCATATAGAGCAGAACCTTGAAAAAGCCTTGTCCCTTAATTTTAAGACGCTGGTTAGTGAACCATGCAGTGAGTAAGAGCGCAAGAAGGATCTGGGGAACGAAGTTGAGGAACCAGAGCAACCCGGTGTTAATCAGAGATTTTCTGAAAGAGGCGTTACTAAGGATCAAATCTTTGAAATTCTGAAAAGGATTATCCAAAATATGTATTGGCTTTGGTATTAATCCCTGCAAATCGGTGAACCCGATGAATGCGGTGTATAAAATAGGATACAGCGAGAAGATCAAAAATGCCAAAACAAATGGAAACGTAAAAATATAGCCAAATTTAGAGTAGTTCACACCATTGCGGCGCATGCTCTCACCCCTTTAGTTGATATGAAGGGGCGGGATGACTCCCCCGCCCCTTCGATTGCTTTTTATTCGCTATCGATATTCAGTTGATCTTTGACTTGCTGTTTGAAGGTTTCGATCGCTTTAGCACGGTCCTTGTTGCCTGCAGTATATTCGCGTACTTGATCACGCCAGAGCTTGTTGATCGTTTCGTCGAATGCAGTCAAGTTCTTACCGGAAGCGTTGGCATTAGCCGGAACAAAGATATCGAAAATGTTCTGTCCGCCAACCAATTCCAGTTCACCATTAGACTTATCCATAACAACAGAGGAAGCAACGCTGTCCTTCGCACCTTGCTCGCCATCTTTCATCGTTCCGTTAGCCCAGTAGTACTGGAGTCCGGTTTCAGAGGTGTCGAGTGTTACCCACTTGATAAAGTCGGCAACGGCTTGTTTCTTGGCTTCGTCCTTGACTACGTCTTTGTTAGCGAGCAACCAAGTGCCTCCCCAGAAGAAGCCTGTTGGTGATTCAGTAACTGCCCAGTCACCCTTTGTTTCTACTGCATGTTCGCTTAACGTATAGTTAATGAGCCAAGCAGGACCGAAGAAACCGAAGACCGGTTTTTCGCCAGTGCCGTTCATATCGGCGAACCAGGCTTCTTGCCAATCTGTCGTATCGTTGTAGTAGTTATTGTCTTTAAGCTTCTTGGAAAGATCAAGGAATTCTTCACGCTTCGGATCAATATGCAGCTTGCCATCGACAATCCAGCCTTTATCAGAACTGTTCTCGATCGCGTGCCAGATATCGCCGTCACCAGAAACTGCGGCATATCCTTTAGCTTTCAGCTTCTCTGCTGCACTGAAGAATTTATCCCAGCCTGGACCGATTTCAGTCTTGATAGTAGCCGGGTCATCTGTTCCAAACACATCCTTGGCAAGCGAGCGGCGATAGATAAAGGCTCCGCCTGTTGCCTGATAGCCCAGACCTTTCAGTTGACCGTCTTTGCTGCCGATATCAACAGAATATTGAGCGATGCCTGCGTCCTTAACCATTTGATCGGTAAGGCCCAGGTCAGCATAATTGGCGGCAAAAGTGGATGCATCGCCTTGTGTATATTTGAGTACGAATGCCCCTTCAGCAGCATAAATATCTGGTGCATCTTTTCCGCCAGCGGCCAGCGCCTGGTCAAGAGCAGGCTGATAGGCTCCATCTGTAGTTGCGACAATCGTAGTTTTGAATTCCACATTCGCTTCAGGATGTAGCTCCATGTACTTCTTGGTCATGTTTGGAATCTCGTCCGTGAAGCTCCAGAGATTGATAGTAACTTTCTCACCAGATCCTGCTGCTGGAGCAGTTGTAGCCTCTGCAGCAGTATTAGCTGCTGGAGCAGTTGTTGCGTTTGCGCCGGATGAGCTTGAGTTATTATTGCCTCCACACGCTGCCAGAGCAGATGACATCAAAACCAGTGTAGAGATCCCCGCTAGAACACGCTTCATACTTTTCATACTTTGCCTCCCCTTTTATATTCAATCCTCGGTTTTATGTAACCGCATTCATATTATAGTGCCAGACTCTCTCGGACATAAGGAACCCCTCATTGGGAAAAATACCACTATTTTTGGTTCCTGCTCCAAAGGAGGTATAAAAAAGACGCCAAGGCATTTTGCCCTAGCGTCTCTATGATCTCTCAAATTTCTTTTCAATAATTTTTGAAGAGATGTTATGCATAGTATCCGCCTTTGACCGGATATTCTCCATGCTCCTGAAAGTGCCGGTATATTTTAGTGAATGCCTTGATGGCGCTCCATTGACTCTGATTATTATTTAGTAACACCACTACCTCTGCCATCGAGGTATCACCAGGTAATTCTCCACTTGTAAATCTGTATAAATCCGTTTCAAACATACCATTCAGCTCTCTCAAGCAATCCCCGTACCGGTATCTGGCAATCGTATTCTCAATCTCAATCAGCTCAAAATCAATGCAGATAGCCATGTTATGTCCCCTCCTCACGTAACTCCGGGTGGCTGCTTTGACGTAGGAATTCCTCGAATCCTCCGCTATTCGCGGCCGAGATCCGGTAACTTCTAAAGAAATCCTGCCCAAAATACAACATTTCCCTCAATATATCGATTCAAATCCAAAATTGTTGTACAAAAGGCAACATTCCCACCTTCTCCAAGCGTCCTATCGGGACAATTCCTGTATTTCATACAACAATTCTTCCGCACGCACAGGTATTGAGGTCTCAAAGTTGCAAAACGTACAACATTATTAAGCGAGCGCGAGTCTCCTAGTGTACAGCCTGCAAGTCAAACCCTATAGCTTTAACTAGAATCAGTCATGACTCCCTCACGAGAACGCTGCTGTCGGTTCTGTCGGATGATCTGCGTAGACCCTACCCGGGTTCATCCCATCAACTATAGCCTTGGCCTCAATATTTTTACATGGGTCTGTGAGATGCCGTATCTTATAAAAGTCCTCTTTATTAAGCTCTGTGATCATTGTCTGATCCTCCGGTCCTTACAAATAATGCTTTTCAATTGCTTTTTTGAATACGTCTATGGGTTTTTCATAATCTATAGGTTTGTGAATTATTCTGTTCAGCCATTTCATATGCTCTTCCTTACTTGCATGCTCTCCTTGTGCATGATCATTAAAGAAGGTTACTTCTTTCATTGTTCCTAAGACACTTCTATTGTTGGTTCTTGCTATATTGATCTGCTGGCTGTCCTTCATATACGATTCAATTAACTTCGGTTCAATTCCTTCACTTACCAGATAATCCCTCAATTCTGTGCGGAACTTATCGGTTAAACTATTTAACTGAGCCGATCTTACCCCGTTAAAAATCACACTCAACCGGCTTAGATCATTGATGAGGAGGATATGCTTCCGTCTATTTACCCATATCATATTCGCGTGCCAACTGAATAACGGAGCGGTTAGCTCATTCTCTATCGGTGCAGCTTTCATTTCCTTCAATAAAGCCTGCGTGAATCTTAATACAACCATTTTGCACTTCCTTTCTTAACGCTTACATGCTCCCCATTCATCTGTATTCGGGAGTACCCCCGCACTATCCTCTCTGCAGAACGGAAATCAGGCCGCCCTCAACTGAGGACGACCCGATGTTTTCACAATCATTTTTCCTTAATGACCAGCAGAACTCCCATACAAATCAGAGCAGTCCCTGACCAAAAGGACAAGCCAATCTGCTCTCCGAGTAATAACCACCCCAGGAAAGTGCCGACTACCGGCTGGAGGAAGAAAAACAATCCCCCGCTTGAAGCCTTCAGCATCTGCAGTCCACGGTTCCACAGCAGAAAGCCGCAGGCTGTAGAGATTACCCCCAGGTATACAAGACCGCCCCAAATTGACGGGTGCATCATCGCGCTAACATCCAGATCAGGCAAACGGCTAATCGTAACGGGAGTGAGTACAACAACAGCCACCAGGGCAGCATAGAACGTTACCACAATCTGCGAATATTGCCCCGGCACCCGTTTAATAAGTACTGACATAAGCGCCCAGGTAAGCGCCGCAACGAGCAGGGATATCCCGCCGAGCTGAAGCGATGGATCAATGCCCGCATTTCCGACAATAATACCGACACCGAGCGTTGCTAAAATAACGGAAAAGGCCTTTTTAAAGGTGATCTTCTCTTTCAAAATAATCCGCGCAAACAGAACCATAAATGCAGGTGTCGCCCCGGTAATGATCGCACCCATTTGTGCGGTAGAGAGCATCGTGCCTATCTCTTGGGTTACGATTGAAATGGTATTTCCAATCACGCCAATCATGACAATCAACAGGATATCCCGTTTCTCGATACGCCACGATTGTCTGGTAATAATACCAATAAGGAGCAATGCAATAACCGCAATTACATAGCGGATCCATACTAATTCAAGCGGCGGTACAACGTCCACCACGTATTTTACAACCACATACATCCCGCCCCAGATGCTGGCAGTGAGCGATAAATACAAAGAACCTAATAAAGTGTTTTTCATGTTTGTACCCTCCGTTGTTCCAGACATTCCTTGTCCTTAACGGAGTTGTAGTTTTCAATTTTTTCATTCTATTCTATACGAACATCGTCCATCTGGGTATAAGTATTTAACTGTCTGAACGAGAAATGTTGAAACTTGTCATATTTTCTAACGTAGATTTGGACCATACAGAGAATGAAAAACTGGAGAGGAGCTTGTACCTGATGGAGTATTACCGCCGCATTGTGACAGACACCCTGGAAGAAGTGCAGAGCCAGACCAAAGGGCTTACGTCTGCTGAAGTAGACAACCGGCTCACCAAGGACGGCTACAATGAGTTAAAAGGTAAACAGAAAGACCCGCTCTGGAAGCTGTTTCTGGAGAATTTCAAAGATCCGATGGTTATTGTGCTGCTCATAGCAGCAACAGTTCAGATTGTGATGGGGCATGTGATGGAATCCGTCATTATCTTTGTAGTGCTGATTCTGAATGCTGTGATCAGCGTTGTCCAGACCCGTAAGGCCGAGAGCTCGCTTGACGCACTGCGCAAAATGTCTGCGCCTGAAGCCAAAGTCATCCGGGACGGAGCCTTGCTGTCCATTCCCGCGAGGGAACTGGTCCGCGGTGATATCGTCTTCCTGGAGGCTGGCGATTACGTGCCTGCGGACGGACGGATTATTGAATCCGGGAGCCTGAGGATTGACGAAGGAATGCTGACCGGAGAATCCGAAGCCGTAGAGAAGCATATTCAGCCTATTGATCATGACGCTCCGCTTGGAGACCGGCGCAATATGGCCTTCAGCGGCTCGCTCGTTGTCTATGGCCGGGGAACGCTGGTCATTACAGGAACTGCTCTCGGCACCGAGCTTGGGAAGATTGCCGGTCTGATCGAGAGTGCAGAAGCGAAGCAGACTCCGCTTCAGCGCAAGCTGGAGAGCTTCGGCAAGAAGCTGGGCCTGGCCGTTCTCGGCTTGTCCATCCTCATCTTCTCCATTCAGGCTGCACGCGTCTGGCTCTCGAACGATACGGTCGACACGACCGAAGCGATTCTAAATGCCCTTATGTTCGCCGTCGCTGTAGCCGTCGCCGCGATTCCCGAGGCATTGTCCTCGATTGTAACCATCGTGCTCTCCGTAGGCACCAACAAGATGGCCCGGCAGAACGCCATTATCCGCAAACTGCCCGCTGTTGAAGCCCTGGGATCAACCAGTGTAATCTGTACGGATAAGACCGGTACGCTGACACAGAATAAAATGACGGTTGTCGATTACTTCCTGCCGGAAGGATCGCAGGAGCAGTTCAGCCTGCAGGCCGATGAATGGTCGGAAGAAGCCCGCAGACTGCTGCATATCGCCGTACTCTGCAACGATTCCAACATTAACGAGGAAGGCAAAGAGCTGGGTGACCCTACAGAGGTTGCACTGATTGCCTTCAGTAACAGCAAGAACCGGGATTACCGTGAGATCCGCGATAACTTCCCGCGCGAAGCCGAGCTGCCGTTTGACTCGGAGCGCAAGCTGATGACGACGCTGCATACCTTCGACGGGCAGAAGGCACTGCTTACCAAAGGCGGCCCGGACGTCCTGTTCAGCAGATGTACCCACGTGCTGCTGAGCGGCCAGGAGGTTCCGCTGACACCGGAGGTTCTGGAACGCTTCACCGAAGCTAACGAGCAGTTCTCCAGCAGAGCCTTGCGGGTGCTTGCCTATGCCTATAAGACCGTGCCAAATAACGTCACCGAAGTAGGCCTTGAAGATGAGCAGAACCTGGTGCTGGTTGGCCTCTCAGCGATGATTGACCCGCCGCGCGAGGCGGTGTATGGATCCATCGCCGAGTCCAACAAGGCGGGTATCCGCACGATCATGATTACCGGGGACCATAAGACCACGGCTCAGGCGATTGGTCGCGATATCGGACTGATGGCTGAGCACGAGATCGCGGTCACCGGCCAGGAGCTGGATGCCATGTCCGAGGAGGAGCTGGACAGCAGACTGGAGCAGATCGGCGTCTACGCCCGTGTCTCTCCGGAGAATAAGATCAGAATTGTCCGTGCCTGGCAACGTAAAGGTAAAATCACCGCCATGACCGGCGATGGCGTCAATGATGCCCCGGCCCTGAAGCAGGCCGATATCGGTGTAGCCATGGGCAGCGGAACCGATGTAGCCAAGGATTCCGCAGCCATGATCCTGACCGATGATAACTTCGTATCCATCGTCAATGCAGTCGCTGTCGGCCGGACGGTGTTCGACAACATCAAGAAGGCCATTGCCTATCTGTTCGCCGGCAATCTGGGGGCGATCATCGCCATCCTGTTCGCGCTGATCTTTGACTGGATCAACCCGTTCACCGCGATCCAGCTACTGTTCATTAACCTGGCGAACGATTCCCTGCCGGCCATTGCCCTGGGCATGGAGAAGGCCGAGCCGGATGTAATGAGCCGCAAGCCACGGGACATTGGCGAAGGCATCTTCGCCGGAGGCATGATGCAGGCTGTCATTACCCGTGGTCTGCTGATCGGGATTGCCGTCATTGTCTCCCAGTACATCGGGCTGCAGCATTCCGATGAAATGGGCATCGCCATGGCCTTCACCACGCTGATTCTGGCGCGTACGCTCCAGACCTTCGCAGCCCGCTCCAACAGCCAGACCTCGGTGGAAGCCGGCTTCTTCAGCAACAAATATGTGATCGGCGCTGTCATGGTCTGCTTTGCCTTCTACGGTATTGCCGTCCTGCCCGGCGTCAGAGACATCTTCTCCATCCCCGCTTCCTTCGGGATGGACCACTGGCTGACAGCCACAGGCCTCGCCCTTGGCTCGGTCATCGTGATGGAGCTGGCGAAGCTTATCCGCCGCATGCTGCCGTCTAAGCAGGCCGCGTAGGCTTAGCTTAGGGGATCTGAAATAGCCAAAAGCCTGCACGCCCGGTATGGGGTGCAGGCTTTTGTATGGAACCAGCCTAATGTATGAAACATATTACTTCTTCAAATGATAAGGCACTGTAGTGACAATAACATCACTGCGGAACAGTAACCGGGCACGTATCAGCAGACTCGATTGATTATGAAGGATGTTATGCCAGCCTTTCTTCGGAATGAACTGTGGAATAATGACCGTTACCCTATGATTCAACTCTGCAGCCTTCCAATTGATCGTATCAATGAATTTGGTCAATGGTTGTACGATGCTTCTATATGGAGTATACAGTGTCACTAATCTTATTTCCGGCTGCCACTTTTTCCATTTCTCCTCGAATATTGCTTCCTCTTCTCTTTCGAAGGGGACATACACGGCGATAATCTGCTGCGGATTCAGCGATTTGGCATATTCCAGGGAGTTCATCACCACATGAGTGATTCCGGCAACCGGCACGATGATTACATTGCCTTCAATTTTAATCGTTTCCTCACAGGTGGTTATTCTAAGCTGGTCAGCCACTGCCTCGTAGTGCTTATGAATCCGGTGGAACACCAGAAGGAGAATCGGCAAAAATACAAATACCGGCCAGACCTGTGTGAACTTGGTCAAGAAGAACATCATCGTAACGATGAGGCTGATTAGAGCACCAACGGTGTTGATGATGAATTTTTGCAGCCAGCCTGCCTGTTTTTCCCGGAGCCACTTAACCATCATCCCTGTCTGTGACAGCGTAAAGGGAATGAACACACCTACAGCATATAAGGGGATCAATTGCTCTGTCTTCCCTTCAAATACATAAATCAGGAGCATAGACAGAACACCCAGGATAATAATACCGTTAGAGTAACCCAGCCGGTCTCCACGCATGGTGAACATCCGCGGAATGAACTTATCCTTAGCCAGATTCACAGCCAGCAAGGGGAATGCGGAATACCCGGTGTTGGCAGCCAGAATCAGTATTAATGCAGTGGTTCCCTGTATGAAGAAATACATCGCATTCCGGCCGAACGTTTGCTCGGCAATTTGCGACACGACCGTCACATCAGCACGGGGAGCTATACCATAGTAATAGGCCAGCACAACAATTCCTGAGAACATAACAGCAAGTAAGGCTCCCATGGCCACTAAGGTTTTGGCAGCGTTAGAAGCCTCCGGACTTTTGAAATTCGGAATGGCATTGGATATCGCCTCTACACCCGTTAACGCAGAGCTCCCGGAAGAAAATGCGCGCAGCAGCAGGAATAGACTGATCCCCGCTACCGGCGTGCCCAATGAGGTATGCAGCTCTGCCGGAACGTTACCGGTTAAAATGTTATACAAACCTGTACCAATTAGTATGAATAAAGCCAGCACGAATAAATAAACCGGATAAGCAAGTACGGAAGCGGATTCCGTTACCCCTCTTAAGTTCAGAATCGTAATCAGGATCACGAAGACGATAGCGATAACTACTTTATGCTCATGCAGGCTTGGAAAAGCTGAGGTAATCGCGTCCGCGCCGGCCGATATACTTACAGCCACCGTCAAAATATAGTCCACCAACAGCGATCCGCCGGCAATCAGTCCGGGGTATTTCCCCAGGTTTTCCTTGGATACCACATAGGCTCCACCACCATGCGAATAAGCAAAAATAATCTGCCGGTAGGACAAAATGAGTGCGGTCAACAATACTAATACGCCAATCGCAATCGGAATGGAATACCAGAAGGCAGCTGCCCCAATCGTAACGAGAACAATCAAGATTTGTTCCGGCCCGTACGCAACGGAAGACAAGGCATCTGAAGACAGTATGGCCAGCGCTTTCTTTTTATTTAGCTTTTGCTCCCCTAACTCAGTAGACTTTAAGGGCCTGCCGATCAGAAATCGTTTTAAAAATGAGATCACGGGTTTCACCACTCGCTTATTATTTTATAAAATTCTTGATAGTGCAGCATCTGTACCCTACTCAGACACAACAAAAAGACCACAGAAGAATATTCCGTGATTATAGAGGCAAGGAACTGTTCGAATTCTGCGGAGTAAACTATCATTTACTTCCAAGTTCAGCCTATCATTTCCGGCATTAATATAGCGTTAAGGATTCCTCAAAGACATTAAGATTGCATTAAGATATGATGAAGTTGTATCCCATCATGCCTGTATCTTATAGTAAGAGAAGAGTCCGGAAAATACCCGATAGGAGCGCAAACCATGAATTTAAAAGAACAGTTGATCCTAATCAAAGAAAATGACTACCAGACACCAGCGGAACCCTTCCAGCTGGTACAAGAAATGATACATAACATCGGCTCCTTGGATGCCGAGCTGCGTGATGATCTAATCTATACAACCTTATCCCATTGGATTCCCGGTAATTCGCTTTCTGAAGACGAGCTGGAGCAACTTTTGCCCGCCCTATTGGACACCGACCATTTGCATTATAAGCTTGGTGAAGCTAATACAGACTCTGTGTTCACCCGGTCTTTCTCTATGCTGGTCATCCCGCTCCTCATCATGAAGCATAGGAAATCCCCCTTCCTCTCAAAAGAGCAGGTTCATCAGATCAAAGAGAAAGTGTTCTACAGTGTGCAGGAAGAGCGGGATTACCGCGGGTATGACGAAGATAAGGGCTGGGCTCATGCCATAGCTCATGGGGCAGATTCTTTAGACGACTTGGCCCAATGTTCAGAATTGGATCAAGCTGACCTCTTCACCATCCTTGATCTGGTTTTCGACAAGATGACCATAACCGAACGGGTTTACTCCGATGGTGAGGATGAGCGGATGGTCAGACCCGTAATCAGTGTTTTAAACAGAAAACTGCTCAGTCAGACTGATGTAGCGCAATGGATCCAGCGTTTCGGTGAGGTTGAGAAGAGTTCCGAATTTCTGCCTGCCTTCAGGCAAAAAAATAATATTAAGAATTTTCTGAAAAGCTTATATTTCCGGGTAAAATTCTACAAAGCAGATGCTGCTCTCTGCCCGGTGATTGAGGATACTTTATATAAAGTGGAGAAAGTGTATTATTGCTGATTAAAGAAATCACAAATGGCTCCGCCCTTTGATAATAGGGGTGGAGCCGTTCGCTTTATTTTTTAGTGAATTAATCAATCTCTAATTAGTCAATCTTAATACTTCTTTAGTTCATTCTTGTATATTTCAAAATTTTCTTCATCAAAACATACAAATACTACTTTTTTAATATTTGTTTCCTTATTTAATAAATACTTATACACTTCCTCTACGGCTATGTAGCAGGCTAAGTCTTTCGGATATTTGTATATACCTGTACTTATATTTGGAAAAGCAATACTTGTAGCTTCGTTTAACTCCGCTTGCGTTAATGAATTCCTGTAACAGTCTTTTAGCTTTTGTTCCTCATTGTTCAATCCGCCATTCCAAACGGGCCCCACGGTATGGATAACCAAACGGCTCTTCAAGTTCCCTCCTGTGGTAACTACCGCTTCTCCAACTGCACAGCCACCCTGTTGATTGCGGATCTTCATGCACTCTTCTAATATTGTTTTTCCCCCAGCTCTATGAATAGCACCGTCTACGCCGCCTCCACCCAACAGACTAGTGTTGGCAGCATTGACTATTGCTTCTACTTCCGTTTTAGTTATATCTCCCCGGACCAACTGAACGATTGAGTCTTTCATTATAACTTCCATGAATAACCTCCAATAGTACTTCGTAAATAACCACATATGTAGAATATTCGCGGAATTATTGAGCTATCCTGCCCTTTCGTTGAACAAAGGCAGCCGACTATTAACCGACTGCCTTTGTGTCGATATATTGCATATCGGCCTATTCAGGAGGACTCAAATAATACCGGTAATACTTAAAATCATGTCGCTCATTTAATATATGAATCAGCAAATTTTGCTCATCCATAAGCTGGAATCCGCAGTATTCAAGAACCTTTTGAGATGGGATATTGTCAAGCTCAACGGTTCCAATGATATAGGGAATATCGTATTTTCCCGCTATCCATTCAAGTGTTCCCTTTGCAGCCTCCTTAGCATAACCTTTCCCTCTTGCACATGGGAGGATTCCATAGCCAAATTCAGGTTCATGTAACTCATCATGTTCTTGTGCAGCGACCTGGCCAAGAATATCACCTGTTTCTTTTTCAAAAACACCTAAGCATAATGTTCCAGTTATAATATCCATATTTTTATAGTTAGAAAGGTGCCAATTAAAAAACTCTTTTGCCCTTGGCTTCTGCATTTGCCAACCTCCATACAAATCCAAAAGCCTTTCGAATTGCTCGAAATCATTATCGTCAAAAGTTCTGACGACCAGCCTTTCTGTTTCGATATAAACAGTGTTCAAGTCACTCATTAATAAACCCTCACTTATTCAAATTAAAAGCATTCACAATTACAGGTTACCATAATTAGAAATTTTTAGTTTTATCACTTTTCACGTTATTCTCCCCTGTTAGTTAATGAAGCATTTTCTCTTAACAATATTAATTGTTTAATAATTTGGGTTTGTCCTCCATCAAAAAAAGCCGTCCTGAGATTTCAGGACGGCTCATGATGTCTGGCTTGTTGTCTGAAATTTTACATCAGACAATTCATAACTCTAAAGTATCCAAACTCTTGGACACTTGTTCAGTAACAAAACCCTTACTCCACAGTAACACTCTTAGCCAAGTTTCTTGGCTTATCAACATCATGACCCAGAGCCAATGATGCGTAGTAAGCCAACAACTGCAGCGACACTACAGACAAAGCAGCGGTCAGCAGCGGCAGAGTCTGAGGAATCACGAACACTTGGTCAACAGATCTGAGCAGGTCATTTTTGTGTTCTTCATGAGTGATCGCCAGGACATGTGCGCCGCGGGCCTTCACTTCTTTGATGTTGCTGACGGTTTTCTCAAGCACGGATTCCTGAGTTGCCAGGGCAATGACAGGAACGCCTTCTTCGATCAGCGCCAGTGTACCATGCTTCAGTTCACCCGCAGCATAAGCTTCGGAGTGAATATAAGAGATCTCTTTCAGCTTCAGCGATCCTTCCTGGGCTACTGCGTAATCTACGCCACGGCCGATGAAGAAGAGGTGCTTATGCTCAGCGATTTGTTCAGCATAGGCTTTGATCGCATCTTTCTGAGCCAGGATTACTTCTACTTGCTCAGGCAGGGACTGCATAGCTGCCAGAATCTTGGCAACTTCAGGCTCTGACTGGGTGCCGCGTACTTCAGCCAGGTACAGCCCCAACAACGTGAATGCGATCAGCTGGGAAGTGTAAGCTTTGGTCGATGCTACAGCGATTTCCGGACCAGCCAGTGTTACCAGTACACTGTTGGCTTCCCGGGCAATGGAACTGCCTACTACGTTAGTTATTGCCAGAACATGGGCTCCGTTGGCTTGACCTTCGCGAAGAGCAGCCAGTGTATCTGCAGTTTCACCGGATTGGCTGACTACGATAACCAGTGTCTCCGGAGTCACGATCGGCGCACGGTAACGGTATTCGGAAGCAATGTCATTCTCTACCGGAATGCGCACCAGGGACTCAATCAGGTTACGTCCTACGAGACCAGCATTATAAGCAGTACCGCAAGCGACGATCTGAATGTTGCGGATGTTCTTGATTTGTTCTTCTGTCAGGTTAAGCTCCGGCAAAATCACCTTGTTGCCTGCAGCATTCATGCGTCCGCGCATGGTATCGCGGTAAGCCTTTGGCTGCTCGTGGATTTCTTTCAGCATGAAGTGCTCATAACCGCCTTTTTCTGCGGTAACAGCATCCCAATCGACAGTAATCATTTCCCGAGAAATAAAGTTGCCTTCAATCGTCATCAATTCGACAGCATCCCGTGTCAATACAGCCATTTCGCCGTCGTTCAGAATATATACGTTGCGGGTATATTCCAGCAGAGCAGGAATATCAGACCCGATAAAGTTTTCGCCTTCTCCAAGACCGATAATCAGCGGGCTGGCCTGACGTACTGCTACCAGTTTATCCGGTTCGTATTCAGTCAGAACACCCAGTGCGAACGCTCCGCGCATGTAAGTGATCGCTTTTTGCACAGCCTTCACGATATCCCCATTGTATTCACGCGCAATCAGATGGGAGATAACTTCGGTATCTGTTTCGGAAGAGAAATTAGCTCCTCCGGCAATCAGTTCTTCCTTGAGATCCAGATAGTTCTCAACAATCCCGTTATGAACTACGGAGAATTTGTGGGTGTTATCTGTGTGCGGATGAGAGTTCTCATCGGATGGCTTGCCGTGTGTAGCCCAGCGGGTGTGGCCAATTCCTGCGCTGCCTGTCAGCGGAGTTGCTTCGAGACGGGATTCCAGGTTCGCCATACGGCCCTGTGCTTTTACAACCTGCAGACCTTCCTTAGTGAATACGGCAATACCTGCGGAATCATACCCGCGATACTCCAGCTTCTTCAAACCCTCGACCAAGATCCCCTGCGAATTCTGATTACCAATATATCCTACAATACCACACATTATATTTTCCTCCGTCCAATTTTTCGTAGTAAGGGCGGCCATGAGGAAAGAAACGTGCCGTACGGCATGTTTTGAAGAAAAGCAAATATGTTGTTGTCCGTTACAGCTCAACAAAATAACCTGTCACTTGCATCTATAGTCATGAAAATGCACAGTCTTCTCCTCTGCCGTGGCAGAACCATCTGCGTTTCCTGCATATGCGCATACCCATGATTTGTACATTTCAATTGGCACCCACAGGAGCGTTGTGTGAGAGGTCGCCCTCGCATTTTCCGCTTCCATTTACGGCTCTGGTGCATCACCGGGAGGTCCCCGCCGAACATTTCGAACACCTCCACCTCGTCAGCTTACATCTGCCGTGATCCGTTCAGGCCGTTCTGCCCTTAATGGCAGCTTCCGGTCTTCCCTTCTCCCCCGCGCAAGATCAAGCTCTGGCGCTTGCATTGCTTCAACCTTACTATCCCCGCTTTCCTTCTGGAATGACACTTAGTCTATTATATGCACCTTACATCGTTTTGGCAATGATGCGGCAAAGAAAACCTTTTTCATCCATTTCAATTGAAAACATCGTCCACACTAAAGGTTCAGCCGGTGAACGAATATTACTCCCCCGTCCACCGGCTGCCCATTCTTGCCTTATTAGCGTAATTAGACCAGCTCGCGCTGAACCACTTCAACAATCTGTCCTACAAAAAGATCAAGCTCGGCCTTATCCGGCCCTTCCGCCATTACACGGATCAGCGGCTCGGTTCCCGAAGGACGCACCAATACACGCCCGTTGTCGCCCAGCTTGCCTTCCACTTCTATGATCGCGGCTTCAATCGCCGGATTGTTCGGATAATTGGTTTTGTCCTGCACACGCACATTTACCAGTACCTGCGGATATTTGGTCATCATGGACTTCAGCGTGCTAAGCTTCTTGCCGGAAGTCTTCATGGTATTGACCAGTTGAATCGCCGTCAGAATCCCGTCACCTGTCGTATTGTAGTCCAGGAAGATTACATGGCCGGATTGTTCTCCGCCCAGGTTATAACCGCCACGGCGCATTTCTTCCATGACATAACGGTCGCCGACCGCAGTCTTCGCTGTATTCAGCGATAATTTCTCTGTAGCTTTGTAGAATCCGATATTGCTCATTACGGTGGATACAATTGTACCATCCTTCAGCTTACCCGCACGGTTCATGGCATCCCCGCAAATGCAGAGGATAAAGTCGCCGTCAACCTCATCGCCGTTCTCATCGATAGCAATCAGGCGGTCGGCATCGCCATCAAAAGCGAGTCCCAGGTCCGCCCCGTGGCGCAGTACTTCTGCACGCAGGGTCTCCGGATGTGTGGAACCGAATCCGTCGTTAATATTAAGCCCGTCCGGCTCTGCACCGATGGAGATTACTTCGGCTCCCAGCTCTCTGAACAGCCGTGGCGCCAGCTCATAAGCCGCGCCGTGCGCACAGTCCAGTACTACCTTAATGCCCTTGAAGTTCTGGTCGATCGTTGTTTTCAGATATTCCAGATACAGATATTTCGCATCATTATCTACCCGGAGCGTACCAAGACCCGATCCGACCGGACGCGGCAGCTCATCCTGCTCGGCATCCATCAGCTCTTCAATCCGCAGCTCTGTTTCATCAGTCAATTTGAAGCCGTCTCCGCCAAAAAACTTAATCCCGTTATCCTCCACCGGGTTATGCGAAGCTGAAATCATGACACCGGCATCAGCCTTGAGCAATCTTGTAATATAAGCAACCGCAGGTGTAGATACCACACCCAGGCGGATCACATCCGCGCCAATGGACAATAAGCCGGAAATCAGTGCCGATTCCAGGAGCGGACCGGAAATCCGTGTATCCATCCCAATTACGACCTTAGGCTTTTCCACATTTCCTGCCAGTACATATCCCCCGCAGCGTCCAATGCTGTAGGCCATCTCTGCTGTTAATTCACGGTTTGCGACTCCGCGTACGCCATCTGTTCCGAAATACTTACCCATCTTTTTTCTCCTTTTAATACGCTGCTTCAGCTTAATAAATTATAGTATGATTGATTCTTTATTCCGTGTATATGAGATGCATATAAATAGACGTGTTCTTGAACAAAAAGTTACGTCCCACCCGTACTGGCGGCGTTATTGCCGCCTGCTGCCGGTGTAGCCGCGTTCTCTGCAGGAGTGTGTGACGGAGTCGGGGTCGGCTCTACAGACTCGTCAGTGTGGGTAGGAGACGGCTCTAGTGGCGTCTCCTCAACAGCAGCCGGCTCAGCACTGGGCTCCGTAGTAGGAACAGCCGTGCTGTTGTCAGCTCCGGCCGAAGGCTCCGGTGTAGCTGGAGCCAGCAGTTCTACCTTTACCGTAAGCTGCGGACCGTCATTCTGCAGTGCTATGAACCGGGGAAGGGAGACCTGCAGCGGAATATTATGAATTCCAGCCGTAAGTCCGCCCACATCAGCAACCACACTGACATTATCCTGGTCCAGCTGGTCCAGCAGGGTAGGCGCACCCGATACCGTCAGATCCATGGAAGTGCTCACAGGATCTAATATAAGGGCTGTCAGCCCGTTGCCTACCCCCTCCAGCTTAATAGGCACAGCGGAGATCGTCCGCTGGGCGATCTCCGCTGTTGAGACCGATACATTCATGGCCGCAGGCTCGATCTTCCCGGTCCCCTCCGGCGGCTTCAACTCCAGCTTCAGCTGTTCTGTACCGGCAGCTGTAATGGAGCTTAGATTAAGAACCGCCTCATAGGAGGATAGATTCTGCAAAGTCTCCGCGCTGCCATATACAGTCACCATATCCTGTTCAGGCGTAACCCGGGACAGGACCAGTGAACCGGGCAGACTGCCGGTAAAGCTGATATCCAGCGGCAGTGTTTTGGACGGAAGCGTAATAGGCAGCTCTACACCCACTGTTGAAGGCTCGATCACAGCATCCTTCAGCTCGTTCCCTTCACTGTCATAAGCATAGAGCTTCAGCTTCTTCTCACTGAACGGCTCATTCTCGCCATCCAGCTCAATATTCCCCTGTACCTTCGCAACCCGTCCGAGTTCACTGGCCGGAAGGGTCACCTCTGCCGATAACGGATCAACCACCGGAGTCCCCACTTCATAGCCTGCTGCAGGCTCCCCCGTGATATTCAGGGTAACCGGAAAAGACTTGGTCGTCCGCAGCTCAATATGCACATTCACCTGATTCGGCACCATATCATCCAAGGTTACACCACTCGGTGTCGAATACATTAAGGGAAGCGTATTGTCGCCGGGTTTCACATCACTAAGATCCAGCCATACCCGGTAGGCATCGGAGAACTTGTAGGTAAGATCGGACTTTTTGCCCCTTACCTCCATCCTGACGCTCTCTACATCCTTCGTCAGCACATAGGTGTCACTATCGAAGCCTTCGATCTCCACTTTGACATTCTCGATGGTCTTCGATTCGGTATTAACCGTAGTCTGATTCGCCGGCGCCGTATCTACATGCACAATGGTCCAGAGAATAATACTGAGGGCAAGCGCAAGAATTTTGTTGAAGTTATTATTCTTCATCCATTTATCCATTGTTCTTAGTCCCCCTCCATTTCCAGAAAGCGGAACCTTTATCCTTCAGGAGTGAGCTTGCACTCAGCTCTTGATGCAGCTTCGAGATCAGCGACTCTTCCTTGATATCCCGGACGATTTGTCCGTTAATGGCCAGAGAGATCTGTCCAGTCTCCTCGGAGACGACAACAGATACGGAGTCTGCCACTTCACTAATGCCGATGGCGGCGCGATGCCTTGTTCCGAGCTCCTTGCTGATGAATGGATTCTCTGACAATGGCAGGTAACAGGCGGCCGCAGCAATCTGGCTCCCCTGCATAATCAGCGCCCCGTCGTGCAGCGGTGTATTCGGAATGAATATGTTAATCAGCAGTTCGGAGCTGACCTCAGAACGCATAGCAATACCTGATTCCGTATATTCGTTGAGTCCCGTGGACCGCTCGAAGACGATTAATGCCCCGATTTTGCGCACAGCTAAATAATTCACTGCTTTAATAACTTCACCGATTAATTTACTGATCTCTTCATCATTCTCGGCAGTCCGCCCGAAGAATTTCCCCCGGCCGAGCTGCTCCAGCCCCCTGCGCAGTTCCGGCTGAAAAATAATAAAGATCGCAAACACCCCAAACGTAAACATCTGGTTCATCAGCCATTTGAGCGTGTACAAATCCAATAGGGTACTGCCCCCCCATATTACAACCAGGACCAGAATTCCCTTCAGGAGCTGAACGGCCCGCGTACCGCGCACCATATTCAGAACTTTATAGATGATGTAACTGACAATCAGAATATCGATTATATCTTTAATGGACTCTTTCCATGTAAGGTCGGTAAAATAGCTCATTGCCGAAACCCCCCGTCATTTCAAAATTAGCTGGGTTTATGTAAATTGTCTGTTAGCACTTTATCATATCTAGGTTATAACGTTCAGCCTCCGGTTGCAAGTTTAGGGCTGAAGCAAATTGCAAAACTGGTGTTTTCAGGCAACAAAAAAGCGCCATCTTTCCGGAAAAAGAGGCGCAAATGAGTTTTCTGCTACAAGCGACCAACATTAGCTATCGGTAGGCAACTTCAGAGAACATGTTCGTCACTTTATACCAGAGCCAACTTACCGCTTGGTCTATGCTTTTGACTTGCCCGGAAATATGGGCGGTTGAAGCCTGATACAGCGAGCCGTCGATCACCGTCACATTGCCGTTGACTTCCCCGTATACTTGAGTTTTACCGTTCTCCACCGTCAGATCCCCGGAAATGATTTTGCCGGAGGGTACGATAACCGTATCCCCTTTGATAACAACCTGATCGAGGTCAGTCCCTCTGACTACAAGCTGTCTATCCTGATTCCAAAAAGTTACAGAACTCATCAGCATCACGAAGATAAACACAGAGGCTGCCGTAAGCGCCGGATGTCGTTTGATCCAGGTGATAAAAGCTCTTTCCTTCTTGGGTTTCGGTAATGAATTCATAATCCGGCCTACAAGATCCTCCGAGGCAACAGGGGTCTGGTGCATCAGGGAAAACATCAGCATATCGGTCTGTTCCAGTTCCTTGAACTTCGCACGGCAATCCGTACAGGATAGAAGATGCTCCTTCAATTCCCTCTGCTGCAGTTCGGGCAAGTCGTCATCCAGGTAGTCGTGCATCATAGAGACGGCCAGTTTGCATTCCATAGGAGCCAATCCTTTCATGAGTGCTTATTTAATTCTTTCAAGACATAGGAGCAGGACGCATAAGACTTGCTTAACTTACATACGTCACTGCCATGCAGGAGTTTCATAAAAAAATAATCTATTTTTACAATTTAGGGCCTAATTTTTTACGTAAAAACTCACGTCCGCGATGCACACGGGTCTTGATCGTCGTCACAGGCATATCCAGCACATCACTGATCTCCTGAAGCGATAAATCCTGCAGATAGCGCAGTATCATCACCGACCTGTATTTCACGGGCAGGCTGTCAATGGCCTCATAGATGAGGCTCTGTGTCTCCGAGAGCAGCAGCTCCGTCTCCGGTGTCACATTGTCGCTTGGAATCATTGAATACCCGTCAATTCCCTCTTGATCGTTCATCTCGGCATCCAGTGAATACGTCGGCCGCCGCTTGCGCAGCCGGTCAATGCAAAGGTTCGTGCCGATACGGTAGATCCACGTTGAGAACTTCTGTTTATCATCATAGCGGTCCAAATTCCGGTACACGCGCAAAAAAGTTTCCTGAACAATATCTTCCGCCTCATGGCGGTTATTCAGCATACGGTAAGCCAAATGATATATTTTGTCTTTATATAGTTCCACAAGCTCGGCAAATGCCCTTTGGTCGCCCTTCAAGGCGAGCTTTGTCAATCTGCCTTCCAGATTCTCCACCTGTTAACTCCCCCAGACTTGCCGCCCTTGGTATCTCAGCTCTTGATCATCCACGGTACAAGCATTTAAATCGTAATTCAAGTTCTTGTAAAAATCAAGGTTTGTATTGTTACCTTCTATATATATTGTACTCTGAAAAGAGGCCGGGGGCTGACACGGGCGGCTGATTAGTCGCGGACTGCGCGAAACATTTGGACTTCCGGTCGCTGTTATTGGCAGATTTCCTGATTGGAACCGCAATTTGCGGTCGAAATCTGCCAATAAAGGCGAACGCTGCCGCTCCTCCAGTTCCAAATTTCCGCTCCGCCGTCTCCATCAGCCACGGTGGGCCTCTTTTTTGTTGCCCAAAGTATATCTCAGGCAACAATGGGGTGGGGCATGGGTTCGGCCGGGTCTAAGACTCCCGGTCTCACTCAGAAAGATAAAAACCCCGCCATCCTCTGGGTAAGAGGCGGACGGGGTTTCCTGAAGCGGCTTAGCCGGCTTCAGACACAAACAAACCTTTTAAAGCGGCTTCGCCGACTTTGAAGATCAAGATCGGCTAGATCAAGATCGTAAGAGCAAGATCAAAAGATCGATCAAGATCAAAAGAGCAAACCCTTTAAAGCAAAGCGGCTTCGCCGACTTTAAGATCAAGATCGGCTAGGTCAAGGTCGAAAGAGCAAAGGCATCAGCCGGTATTCCGCAGACCCGCGGCAATACCGTTGATTGTGAGCAGTACCTCACGCAGCAGCTCAGCATCATCGCCCTCCACATCGCGCAGGGCACGAAGCTCGGCAAGGAGCTGGACCTGCAGGTAGCTGAGCGGATCAACATACGGATTACGCAGGCGGATCGATTCCTGAATAACCGGAACATTATCCAGAATATCCTGCTGGCCGGTAATCTTCAGGATCAGCTCGGAGGTCAGCTTGAACTCAGCTTCGATCTGGCCGAAGATACGCACCCGCGCCTCTTCGTTTTTGCCCATTCCGGCATATTCCTTGGCGATTACAAGATCCGCCTTGGCAATAGCCATCTGCAGGGTATCGATCAAGGTCGTGAAGAAAGAGAAGTTGGCATACATATGCTGCATAATCTTCAGGTTCTCTTCTTTATCCTCATAGAAGCTCTGCAGTCCAGTTCCGGCAGCATACCATGCAGGCAGCAAATAACGGCTCTGGGTCCAGGCGAATACCCAAGGGATGGCACGCAGATCCTCGAAGCGTTCACTGTTCTTACGCTTCGAAGGGCGTGAACCTATATTCAGTTCCCCAACCTCCGGCAGCGGGGTTGATTCTTTAAAGTACGTCAGGAAATCCGGGTCACGGAAGATCAGATCCTGATATTTGTTCAGGGAGACTTCAGAGATGCGGGCAATAATCTCATCCCACTTCGCTTCATACAGATCAGCCTGCGGCGATCTGGCATGAATAGCCGCCGTAACCAGAGCAGATGTCGCCTGCTCCAGACTGCGGTAAGCAATGCCTTTCATCGAATACCGGGAAGAGATAACCTCCCCCTGCTCGGTAATCTTGATACCGCCGCCAATGGTGGAAGCCGGCTGGGCCAGAATACTCCGGTTCAGCGGCATACCGCCGCGTCCGAGGGCTCCGCCGCGTCCGTGGAAGAACTTCAGCTTAATGCCGAATTCATCGGCAGTCGCTGTAATCTGCTTCAGGGCAACGCGCAGTTCCCAGTTCGCAGTAACCACACCACCGTCTTTATTACTGTCCGAATAACCAAGCATGATTTCCTGCAGGTCATTCATCGCAGTAACGGCATCGCGGTAGATCGGCATGCTGAGCAGCGTATGCATAATCTGCGGTGCATCATGGAGGTCGTCAATGGTTTCAAACAACGGCACCGCCTGCAAAGTACAAACAACCGTACCGTCGTTGTCTTTGCGGAACAGGCCCACTTCTTTGGAGAATACCATGACCTCAAGAATATCACTGGCTGCTTCCGCCATACTGATCAGATAGCTTGTGATACACTGCTTGCCGTATTCCTCCTGCGCCTGGAAGATCGTGCGGTATACCGCAAGGCATTCCTCCGTACCTTCACTATAAGACTGGTAAGGGGATGTCAGCGGACGCGGATCATTCAGCAGCTTTTCGAGCAGCTCAATCTTTTGTTTCTCCTCCAGCTTGGAGTAATCCGGTGTAACATTCATTTTGGCCAGAATCTCTGTCATCGCATTCTCATGCTCCTGGCTATGCTGGCGGACATCCAGGGTCGACGTATGGAAGCCGAACAGCTCCACTTGGCGGATTAGCTTCTTAATGTAGGTGTCTGCTACATAGTCGGCATAGTGATGCCGCAGGCTGCGGTCAATCACGTTCAAATCATCTATAAATTGCTCTGGTGAGGAATAGCGCTCAGGCGTACCTTTTTTCTCATCATCCAGAACATTCTGTGTCTTGGAGATCATATAGCTGAGCTTAATCCGGTAAGGTTCATTATCATTGCGCCAGGCATCAACCCGGTTAAGATTGATAATGTTACGGTCCTTCTCAATGGACTCCAGCAGCTCCGGCGTCACATTGACGATGCTTGTACTAAAGCTCAGGTACTGCATCAATTCGCGCATAATCCGCTGATATTCACGAATGGCCAGCTTGCGCTGCAGACGCAGCGTCTGCAAGGTTACGGCCGCAGTCACCGAAGGGTTCCCGTCACGGTCGCCGCCAATCCATGAACCGAAACGCAGATAGGTCGGAACATGCCAGTTCTGGCCCGGATAATATTTGCTTAGACATCGCTCAAGCTCTTGATACACATCCGGCAGCACTTCAAAAATCGTCTCATGGAAATAATACATGCCATTGCGCACTTCATCGAGCACGGTAGGCTTGCGGTCACGTAACTCATCCGTCTGCCACAGGGTGATTACTTCATTCAGCAGCTTCTCACGGAGTTGTTCGCGTTCGCGGAAAGTCAGAGTCGGATTATCCAGTCCCATGACATCATCGGAGATCCGTTTGTGGATATCGAGAATCGCACGGCGCATGGCTTCCGTAGGGTGAGCCGTCATAACTAGTTCCAGAGACAGGCCGTTCATGATCTCATGAACATCCTCGTGGGAGAAATCCCGCTCGCGGAGCTCCTGAATCGCGCTTTCGATCGACCCTGGCTGTACGGTCTCCCCGGCAGAACGTTCATAATCGCGCTTACGGCGAATCCGGTGATTCTGCTCGGCTATGTTCACCAATTGAAAATAAATGGCGAAAGCCCGTATCACCTGATGGCGGTTCTCCGTATCCAGTGAACTAATTAGCTCTTTAAATTCATTGTGCAGTTCAGGCAAAAACAATGAGCGCAGCGATTTACTGGTTTCACGGATCTTCTCCACGATATCCAGCAGTTCGTTGCCGCCTTGGTGTACCAAGACTTCGCCCAGAATATTCCCCAGGAACCGTACGTCCCGCCGCAGCAGATTATTGGAGTTGCTTTTGCTAACGGTAGTCGTAAGTTCGGTCATGCTGCTCCCCCCATCCTCTTCCGGATCAATGCTCTTAACATTGTCTATTTGAAAGCTTTCCTCATATCATACAATAAAACCGCCCGGAAATCTTCAACTTTATTGCGCGGTAAAGCGATACAGCAATTAAGATTATACACCAATCCAGTTATTTATACAGTCAGAATTAATTATGTATCTCTTCCTATTTATATTGTCTGTTTTATGTAGTGACTATGTAATATTATATGACGTAAAACAGCAAAAAAACCGGCTCCGCAGAGCCGGCCGTCAATTATAAGTCACGTTTCATTTCATCGTATTCCCTGAGCGGTTATTGAATGCCAATTCAAATAATCCTGTAGCAGACAGTCCGGCAAGCCCCCCTGCCCAGAGGCGAAGGGTCATACCGAGATCCGTAAAAGGATACGCTGCCGCTCCAACCAGCAGTCCAATTCCTAGTCCTACAAACGGGATAACGTTGCGCGAAAGACGGGTGTTATTTTTGATAAGCTGCACCAACCCTAAAATAACTACGGCCAGTATTGAGGCAAAGGCTAACACGTTGTTAAACAGTTCACTGTTAATCATGAGTTCGCTCCCTTCTGGTGGCTACTTGTAATATCTACTGTTTTTGTGGCCGGATTGTAGCCGACCTGTGCCCCCAGGGCTTCGGCAATAACGCGAACGGGAGCATAAGTAATGCCATTCTCCATTATTCCTTCTGTAATCTTCACACCGTTCACTTTTACCGTTGCTGTAATTTCACTCTTCACAGTTTGTTCCTCCTTGAGCTTGATGCGTTCATACACCGCCGCTACTGCCGCCGCAGCAGGCTTCGCTCCTGTCCGAAGTGCTGCCAGCGTCATTCCAAAGCTCAGCTGAAAATGCGGATAATCCTTGAAACTGGTCCAATCCCCGCCCCATTCAAACCCGATCGCCTTAGCCTGCTGCACCACCTCCAGCCAATCAGCCGTGCAGTCATTGTCCCCGTCCCTGTTCATATCCCAAGAAACACTTGAACCATTCGGAAGCAGCAGCGCAAAATCCACCGCCAGTCCATAATTGTGATAGCTGTAGCCGCCGCGAGCATTAGTGACAATCGCCCCCGGCTTGGTTCGTCCCTGGGCGTAGAGGGTATCCTGTTCGGCAGTCGTCCGCAGCCCCTGGGTAATCAGGATGGGAATACCGCAAGCATAGCAGCGTTCAATCAGCGTTGTGGCTGCGGCGAGTACAGCGGGATGAAGCCCGGATAGACGGGCAGCGGATTTATTCAGAACCTGAGTTAGAGTCAGCATGCGGATTCCTCCCTTTCCTGATCCCGGACAACACCACGAACAGATCCTGGCGTTTGGTGTACATTAACAGCGTCAGGATGACCAGTCCTACAGTAGTGCCCGTCTGGGCAATGGCCCAGGCCACCGATTGCAGCGAGCTTAGGACAGCGTCCGAACCGGAAGTGCTGCTGAATCTGATCCAGAAGGCAACCGCCATCTTAACGGTATACGCCCCCAGAAAAAAGAATGCTGCCAGCATAAACAGACTGACTACGCGCGCCCGGAGCCTTTTACGGAAATACAAAAAAAGCGCAGCTATCAGCAGCAGCGCACAGATAAAGGATATGGAATACGCTATTAACAACACAATATCAATGATGCTCATCCTCTGCCCCCCGATCATAGATTAGGAACTCGGCGAACCCGTTATTCCTGATTTCCTCCTGAATTTCTTTGGAGACATTCTTGTACCTTCGGATAGAGAGCGATACTCTCATTCCCGCTTGCGTCAGCTTCCGTTCTCTATCCCGGTGCAGGGGAGATAGTCGCTTGATCCACTCACTCAGCACGTTATCCCCCCCTGTCTTCTTCATTAATACCATCCGAATTCTTGTTGCCCGCTGAATGGTCGATCTTCAATCGCTGCAGCACTTCAAGTGTCGGTGCCATGAAGTCGGACCGCTCTTTGTCGAGGATGTTCTGCAGCCTGTCCCTGTCTTCCTCAGCACGCTCCAGCAGTTCACGCGGCACCAGATTCCCCTTCACAATCGACCGCAAAAGCACAAGAAAAATCATCAGCAGAATCAAGGCGATGATGTAGGCCAGCCCATACTTATCTGCCAAAGGCAGCAGCTTCTCCAAATTCGCAACATCGTTGCTGTCCATTGCTTCACTCCCTTCTGAGTTGGTAAAAGAAATGCCCCCGGACGGGTCCGGGGGCAAAATAAAAACGCCTTATAGGGCGCCTGCTACTCTTTTTGTGATGTGGCTAGAATTTCAACCAGTTCTTCAGCTGTGATATATTTTGGGCTATACGTCTGCAGTTTGGTCTCTGTGACCTTACCCATAACCCACATATTAAGCAAAAACGGATACATTAATATCATCTCCTCCTCTATGCAGACCCATTACAGGCCGAAATCCAGCAGCGCCAGGATTGCGGCCTCGTTCGCCTCGGTACGCTGCTGTAGTGTTACGATTTGCTCCGTTAAAGGCTTTTGATACATTGGTTCTGTAGGAAGCTCTCGGTTAATCGGCTCAAAGCTGAACTCCAGTTCTTCGGTTTCCAGGTTGACCCGATAGCCAGTAGCATGCATAAAGTCCTCTGAGTGCTGGCGATACTCCAGTTTGATCACTCCAATTGTTTCCGGTACCCGCTCATTGAGTACCTGATAGGCTGCAAAGTCCTGCTCCCATGTAGTCGTTACAACGTTACCCGACCGCTCTCCGGTATTTAAGATTACATTGCCGGTAGCCAATTCGTAATAAATCTTCATTCCGATATTCATTTTCTTCTTCCTCCCCTATTAAGCATACGCATACCAGTTGGCAGGACCGTTATTTAGCGGTGTAGTAACCTGGCTTATCTTAAATCCATTCGTAAGAATTTGGTTATTTCTAATTTGAGAAGCATAAATACCTCCAGCTCCTGACCCATCAGTTAATAACGAAACAAACCACTGTTCATTAAAATACCCAATAGTAATAGTTCCGTCATTACTGTAAGTTCTATATTGCACAAATACTATTTGAGGTGTAAAAGAAAGTCCCGTTACTGTCATCACATTTCCTTGCCCTTCAATTAAGCCAACGGTTCCTGATGCAGACAACTTGGGTTGTACTGTCCCATATACGCCAAAGATCTCAGCTCCCTGTGCAATGTACCACGGCTGTAAATATCCGTTCACACTTTTAAGCTGATCAACACTAACCTTGATCTCCCCGGCTCCGGCTCCACCTTTCCGGTATCCTTCTCGAGGGTATACAGCAAGCGCCCCGTCTCCCCACTTGCCTACGGACAGAGCTGGATCGGCTCCGACAGTGATAACCGGCATACTGCCTTGCATACCGAGAATATTAATATCAGAACGCACGTTACTTGCTATCAAACCAGGTGTGTCTGTACTTACCCAGGTAGACCCGTTATAGTAACCGGCAGGTGGTCTAAGGTGTACTACAGCGGATGTGTTACCAGCCTCACCCGGTCGCCAGTAGGCGGTGGCAGTGGGTGGTATGTTGCTATTTTCCGCAGATCTGTTCGGCATCGTTCCTGCTGTACCCGCGATAGTTGTTCCAGTTAGTACAGATGCAGCCGGAACAGATACAGCCGCAACAGTAATCGCTGTATCATAAATTCCTGCCGCCTTCACAACAGCCGAAGCTCCTGGCGTCACCGTCCCACCCGTTTGCACCGTCAGCGTACCGGTTACATCCCCCGCATCTGTTGCCGCCGTTTTTCCCGCGCGAATATCCCCGGCCACTGCATTCCCGGAGCCACCCGCGCTATCTGCCAAAAAATCCGTTCCAACCTTGCGGAACATATAGGGTTTGCCTGCAAGCAGTTTCCCGGCGGTGTACGCGATACCTTTTTGATCTTTCAATGGAATAGCCCCGAGACCGTTCACATTAAGTGTCGGGCCTGCTGTATTTACCAGATTCGGCACAATTGTAATACCAAATCCTTCGGGCAAACTCGCTGGTGCAGGAGTCAAATTAACAGTATAAGCTGCACCAGTACCTGACGTTATTGAATAAGCAGGCTGCCGCACGTAGTCCACAGTAGGGGACTTCCCATTCAGCTGCCCCTGAATCCCCGAGGTCACCCCATCCAAATACCCGAACTCCGCATTAGACACAATCCCTGTTCCGATCTTAGTCGCATCAATCGCCGCAGCGGCATTAACATCCGCATTCACAATCACCCCCGGAGCAATCGCGGTAACACCATCCCCCGTGCTGGTTACATCGCCGGTATGATTGGGATGCACATAATTATTTGCCCCGGCAGCCACGCCGTCCAGCTTCGCCTTATCCGCTGCAGCCATCAGCCCGGCGGCGGAAGCAGTAGCAGCGGCGGTGGATGCCTTGGCGTTCCATGCTGTGCGCTCAGCAGCCGTGATGTGCTTGACTGCATCTGCGGCATGATCCTGTACAGCCTTGACGGCTGTGTCCAGAATATCCATATTGCCGTTCAAATCCGTTATATCTACAATGTCTGTACCATCCGGCTTTTTCAGCCCCAAATTCCCCGTTGTTTTCATCGCTCACACTCCTATTCGTATACTCTTAATTCGTTCCAGGTTCTGGCATGTGCACTATTCCAGGTAAGCGTCTTAACAGAGTCCCACCAGGTGTAGCTGTACACGAAGCTATAATCCAGATGTGCCGGTTTAATCTCCTCCATGATCTGGATCAGACCCGCCATATTAGCCGGAATGCCCAGCGTGCCCACAAACCGCACTTCGAAGCTGGACGCTCCAGGCACCTCCACCACCTCAACATCCCCGCCGGAAAAAGCAGATGCCGTCCGCCGGATCATCTCCGGCGTGGTCGTTCCGCTACCCCGCAGCTTGGCCTTGATCATCTCCCGGCGGGTTGCGTAAGACTTACCCGTATCCGAAGTCAGCGCCAGCATCCGCTCCCAGCGGGACAGACTCCACGTTGCAGACTCCAGAGTCTTCTGCGCATCGCTGTCAGCCATCGCATAGGCAAGCTCACCGCACTGCGCACCGGCGCTCGCCTGCAGCTGCTCCATCTCTGGCACGCCCTGGTAATACTCCGGCAGGTACTTCATCAGATCCGGGACATTAACCTCCGGCCCCTCCCCCGTCACATCATCTGTCGAATACTCCAAAAGACCATATATACAGTCTCCGTAGGCCACGGCTACACCCCCTTAAGCTGATTCCAGGTTAGCGGACCTTTGGACATATACTCATGCGTATGGGCCGCCGGCGGGAATACGGATGGCTTGCCGTCCACACCGGACCAAGGCACACTATCCGCAGCCTGAGCGTAATCGACCTTGCCGTTGTTATTGGTATCATAGATGCTCTTCAGCATGTCGCCGGTGCTTTGGGCAGCAACCAGCAGCAAATTGCTGCTGCCATTCCCAATGTAGAGCTTGCCTGTATCGGTGCAGTAGCCCAGTTCGCCTGCGGCAAGCGTACCCAGCGCACTTTCCAGGCCGCGGCGAATTTGAATCAATGTCTTCAGTGCCATGGTCACCGCCCCCTAGAATGTTCCGCCATCTATACTGCCCACCGTCAACCGGTTACCGTTGCCCGCATCATAAACAATGCTGCTTCCGTCCACGTTGGCGGCAACACCTGCCGCATCTACAGTAATACCTTTGCCGGCGGTTACTGCAATCGCATCTGCACTTACCGTGATACCGTTGCCCGCTCCAACATTCAGCGTCACGGCATCCGCCTGTCCGCCGCCGGTGAGCCCGCTTCCTGCTGTAATGGTCTGCAGGGCTCCACCCGTACGCACCCAGGCGGTCCCGTTCCAGCTGTAAATTTTCTGCTCATCATCCACATAAGCCGTCCAGCCGACCGCAGGAACATAATACACCCAGACCGCAGATTGGTACTCTGCGACCTGATTGGTTTTCCCAGCCCATACACCGGTAGCTCCAGCCGGGATGATATACCGTTCACCTTCAACCGGACTGGCCGGCGGAGCGGTCAGATTCTGATCCTTGACCGAAGCCTGAGGCTCAATATTATGCTTGGCCAGCTCAATCTCATTTTTGATTTTTTGCGCAGACCACAGATCTGTAATTGCCGTACCCGTATCATTGATTAACCGGTGCTTAGTGGCATCGTCGATATGGGTTTTGATCTCTGCTGCGGTCTTCGTATTGGTGCCGTCAGACACCTTATTCGGATGACCTGCGGTGATGTCCGCCTTGAGTACTTTGGCATAGGTAGTGCCGTCTGCGATATCATCTACGGTGCCGGTCAGATCTGTTAATTTCTGCGCATTCACCCGGCGCCAGGCCGCCCCGTCATCAAAGTACAAATAACCGCTGTTACTTCCGCTGCTCACATAATACAGCCGGCCCACTGACGCTGCCGCAGGACGCGAAGCTTCAGGACCGGACAACGCCCGCCCGACCATGGAATTGGAGGTACCGTCTCCGATATAAATCTCCTTCGTATCTGTACAAAAGCCCATTTCGCCGGCCTTCAGCGTCCCGTAAGTGGACAGCTCTGCCCGCGTACCGCGTTTCACTTGAATAGTTTGTGCCATTTTACACCTCTCTTTTGAAAGATCCGCCGTCAATCAGCCCGGCCTTTTTATAACGCTCCAGCTCACTCTGCGTGGCTGTCAGCCCTGTCTGCAGCTGATTCACATCATCCGCTTCCACCGTATCTCCCGGCGTTTCGTAAGTCACATACACTTCCGGCACATCGGCATAGATCTTAATCATCCGCCGCCAAGGCGCCTCGTCAGGAAAAGATACCGAGTAATTCCGCACCTCAGTCCCGCTATAGCGTGAACCTGTATAGACGGATAGGGTCTGATTATTAATGTTATCGTGGGCAAGAAGCCCGCTGTACACACCGCCTGCAAGAAGAAGCTTCTCCTCGACGACATAGCTGCTGCCGTTTGCTTTTTTGTTCAGCTTATCCTGAAAGACATCAATCTGCTCCGGATATCCCATCGCTACACCTCCAGTACGATATTGCCGAATAGTGGCACTTCACTTTCGGTTAGAGTCACATTTCCCGTCCCGCCGTTCAGCTTCAGACCGCTATAATCCATAACACCCTCGGTATCCAGCAGCAGCGATCCAACTACGGATTGACTGATATAGGTGGCGGCAAAAGCTTTCTCTTTGCGGTATTTCTCCAGAATCGCTGTAAAAGCATTAATAACCGGCTGCAGCGCATAACCCGCTGCCAGTGTAACCCTGGCAGTGACGTTAATGGTTTTGCCTGTGGCCGATTCCACCGTCACTACAGCTCCCACCGGAGCTTGTCCTTCGCCAAGTCCCGGAGCAGGATCAATGTATTGCTGCACTTGAGAGACCAGCAGCGCGGAAGCAGGCTTATGCTCCGCATTCACAATGACCACTTTGACCGTCTTCGGCCCGGCCCAAAGCGGAAAGACCCGCGCTCCCCCTACGCCCTGGATGTCCTGTGCCCATTCCATATAATGATATTTATTGCCGCTCGTCGAAGGCCGTCTTGCCGAATCGAAGTACCGCTGGCGCAGCGCCTCATCTGACTCCGCATCCGTACCGGGAACGAGCAGTGCCGTAATCTCCCCACGGGCCAACCCCGGGATATAATCGATGGGCAGCAGCGCACCCGAGTACTGATTCCCCTCTGCACCGGCGGTCTCACTTTCGAGACGATACGTTCCGGGCGAAAGCTTCTCCGCCGCGCTATAATGGAGCAAGCCCAGCGAAAACCGGCTGCCCAGAGGAACATCCAGCAGTTCCCCTCCGCTGGTATAGAACTTTCCGCTCAGCTGCGCTTTTCCTGCGGGGTGACGGGTGATTCCCGTCCAGGCAATGCTGCGTTCCAGATACTCACCACCCGCTGTATCAGGGAAATACAGATTATTGCTGACCTCAAGCTCAATATACATCTGGGCCATTTCGGCCGCCGCCGGAGCGAGTGCATCATAAATAATGCTTCCCTCGCGCTTGTCCATCCCTTCCGGAACCCGGTCCAGCATGCGTTCGAGCAGGGCCTCATAGGTCTGATCTTCATACACCGGCAATCTCCTCCTTTCTCAGTTCAAAATTGCCGTAAACCGTGACAGCTGTGCAGCTGAAGCTTACCGTATCACCGTTAAAAAGAATTTCCACATCCTCAAGCTGCTGAATCCGCTCATCCTGAAGCAGCGCCTCACTTACGATTCTGCGCAGCTCCGGCCGGGCCAGCAGCCTGTCCTGTCCCAGTACGAGACTCCATTCCGTTCCGTAGTTTGGACTATAGATCAAATGCTCAAAACGGGCGGTCTGCAGCACCTTAACTGCTGCCTGTTTCACTGCCTCAAGTCCATCCATACGTCCGGCTATCCGCTTGTGCTCAAAATCCATCCGGTACGTTAGGCTGGGGCTAATGCCTGAAGCTGTTGCACTCCCCTCAAGAGCTGCCGTAACCGGACCCGATCTGCCGATTGCCGGGATCATAGGTCCACCAGCCGATCCAGAACGATATAGCTCTGCCCGCCCTGCATCCGGACGAGCAGCACGCGGTCACCCGCTTCCAGACCCCGGCGGAGCAAGATCTCTCTGCCCTCAAGCACTGCCTTGCTCTCCATCACGGACTCTGGCACAACCAGCGCCGGTCCAGTCAGAATGAACCGCTGCTCCACCTGGATCTGCAACGGCTGTGCCCCGACTACCGTTCCATAAGAAAAAGCCACCGGATTCGTATTCGATACGGCCCCGAGGCTTGCTTGTTTAATAATATCGAGCATGTCTTCTACACCACCTTAATGTCTAGGGACATCGTATGCTCCCCTCCTGAAATCTTATGGCTGCATTGGTCGACCAGAAACAGCTGCGTCTCAAACTCATCAAGCAGTACATAGATGAAATTCCCGGCCCGGACCCGAATATCACCAATCGCTTGTACAGAGAGGCTAAGCTTCTCGCGGTTATGCAGCTTCAGCAGATTGCCTGCCTTCTCCTGGATTTGCGCAGCATTCGCCTTGTCATCCGCCTTCTGGTACAGATGAAGAATTCCCCAGCGTTCCACATTTTCCTTATCCGTTGCCGGGAAAAACTCACGTTTGCCGGTTTCCTCATTGTCTTGATAGAGCAGGATCGTATTGTACGTATCATCGTCAATGCTTCTTTTAAGCGAATAATCATACAGATAATGACCAGCACCAAGGATTACATTCAGCAGCATTGCCTGAGGTGCACGCAGGGTCAGCTTTCCGAAATCATCATAAAAAGCCATCAGCTGACCCATATACTGCAGCTCGCTGCCGATGGCGCCCATAATAATATCAAGCAATTTTTTATTATCCTCGATCAGGGAGGGGATCGTGTACTTCGCCGGGTCCAGCACTCCGAGCCGAAGGCCATAGTCTGTAGCGACTTTGCGGATCAGCTCACTTGCAGTAATATCCTGCAGCACATAGCTGCCGTTGCCCAGCAGATAACGAATCTGATCATACGCCGTCAGCTTAATTTCCTGATTCGCTCCCGTATCGATGCTGAAGACGAACCCGTAGAATACATCAATCCCGTCTTTCCTGAACTGCACAATATCCCCGTTACTGATGCCGAACTTCGCATGCTGGTAAATCCCGCTGTCCGCCAGCGTAAGCTCGAGTGTGGCAGGCTTTCCGGTACGCGTGGTTTTCCATGAGATATCAGTGGCAATCCCGGAAACATCCCAGATCGCGCCTTCTTTATTGATTACTATTAATTCCATCGCCATGGCCTCCTACGACAGCTTAATCACTCTGCCGATTTTAAGCTTCTTCAGTTCACTGTCCGGGATACTGTTAAGCTTTTGCAGAGTTTTGCTTTTGCTGCCGTCACCCAGGTGCTTTTGAGCAATGGACCAGAGGGTATCCCCGGCTTTGATCGTATAAGTGGCGGGTGCTGTCTTCTCGCTTGCCCGTTTCTGCTGCGTCTTCACTTCACCCTTGTTGTCAATCTTCATGGCTAACGCCTGATAGAATACATACTTTTTGAGACCGATAGTATACTCGATGTCCCCGGAAGAACCCGCACTCAGCTTCCAGGAGAAGCTTTCAATGCTGACCGCCATATTGATGCCAATGTCCCCGGTAAAAGTCTGCTGCGCCTGCGTTTTCGCCTGCTTCAGCCAATCTGGAGTCTGCGTATCCTGCACATTCACTGCCTTCAGCCCCGAGAAAACAAACCGGACCGGCCTGCGGCTCAGCATCCATTTCCGGATCAGCTCCACATATTCATAGGGCTTCAGCAGCTTGCCGGCATTCTCTCCCGAATACACCACAAACGGATAATACTGTGCCGGAAAAATACTCTCAATGGTGATCTCTGTCAGCTTCGGATAAGCAATAGCATTGATCTCACCAAAATCAATGACCGTATAGCTCTTGCTGTCACCATTCTCTTTGATCTCGAGGGTCTCAGGGTTAACCGGAAGCCGGATCACCTCTTCATAGTTGTTGAAGCTAAGATAGAACCCATACTCTTCCACGTTACGTATACACCCCCTGGGCCGTAGAGACAAATTCCTCTTTCAGCTTTTGCCCGATCTTCGTGATGATGGAGTCAATATCGCCGGAGTTATTAATATTACCCGTTGTTACCTGAACAGTTGGCGTCAGCTCGACAAAATTCTGAATCGACTGAATCTCCGCCAGCTCCCGCAGCATATCCAGATCATCGCTGGAGATATCCACCTTTTCATTAATGGAACCTACTTCGCCCACTTTGTTGACGCTGTTGATGTTCGCTGCAGCGGCTTGAGCAGGATTCTGGGATTTATCATCTTTTGGCTTGACCCGATCCAGCTTGGTATTGAATTTTGCGGGGAGATCTGATGCCTTGTCCCCATACTCCTTTACTGTTTTGGCGGTATCCACAAATTCTTTCTTTTTGGTATTGTACACATCCTTAGTTGATGTAGGCTCTACCAGGGTACCTTGAGCATTCTTAACCATATCACTGAAGACATGCGGATTCTCTGCTTCAAGAAAGTTAGGTTTGAAATCGGCCAGAAATTCAAAACCGGGAAATTTGCTTAACCACCCCGCCATAACTTGAATTCCCTTAAGTACAAAATTGATGCCTTCTGCTATAGCCTTTACGAACCCGCCTGCAAAGCTTTCAACACCTAACGCCATTTGGTAGATGAAGCCCAGGAAGTTCGTGGCCAGGTCATAAAATAGCTTTTGCACAGCATATGTCGGATCAATAAACAAGTTACGGAAGAAGTCTGCAAATGAAACGAAGTTATTATAGAGACCGATAACAAAATTCTCTATAGTTGCCCGCAGCCAGCCAAAAGCTCCCCCGATAAAAGCCACTACCTCGTTTACGGACACACCTGCTTGTTGAAGAATATAGATAAGCAGCGCTACAGCCGCAACAATTAAAAGGATCGGCCACATGCCTACAAGCCACGCGGCAGCAAGATTATATAACTGCACAATCATTGCAGCTATGAAGACAATGGCAATGGCCGCAAGGATCGGCCCTACAACATCCCAGTTCTCCTGGAACGCTGTAAACATATACAAGATGCCATTTACAACTTCTCCAATCACAGTAGCTATTACCAAGAATGCATTCGCGATCAGATTTAGTGCAGTAGACATTCCTTCAGATTGAAATGCATTATTCAAGGTATCCAGAATCGGACGCAACGCAACGATGGCTTTTTGACCCATCATTTCAACTGCGCTATCCATGTTGCCCTGCAGCTTGTTCCATTTCCCCTTATCTTCCTCCGTTGCGTTCGCAGCTATCGCTTTCGTACCCAGTGACTTAACCTTATCGAACACACCGCCAAGGTCCAGTGAACCCAAGGAGTCCTTCGTTTTGGAGAGGAATCCCGGCTCCGCTGCTTTCCGTGCCTTTTCTGCTGCCTTTTGTTCCTTTTCCGCTGCAGCTTCCTTCTTCTTGTTCTGCATATAACCTATGGCTTTATCCCCAACGTAAGTGATTAATTCGAATCCGCCTACGTCCAGTGCCTTCATTATTTTTTGAACTTCACCCATGAATCCGCTTTTGGCATTCCGGACATCGTTATTATCCGGATCGTCATCGTTAGAACTGCCCGCAGAGCGGCGGGACCTGGAAGAGTCACCTTCATCCGCGAGCCGTCTGGCCGCTTCCTGAGACTGCATGAACCCTTCCATGAAAGACTTGTTTTTCTCTTCATACACCCGCTCCAGTATCTGCTGCAGATCACCCAGCGAGTGGCTGGCCCGGTTAAAATTCTGGTTCAGCCGGTCCCACTGTGAGTTCACATTTTGCCAGACGGTTAATGCTGTTACGGGAACCAATGCTGTACTCGTAATTTCCATTCATTCACCCCCTTCATCTCTTCTTCCCCTTACTCCGGGCGCGCTCCCGCTTCTCCTTGTCCACGCGCACAGCAATCATGGCATAGATCGCTGCACGTTCGCGGACGGAGAGCTTCATCAGCTCATGCGGCAGAATATGCAGCTCGTGGAGGGCGTAGTAGGCCAGATTGGCCTCACCATCGCCCTCGTTGATTAGTTTTTTACGTCATCTACCAGCTCGTTCATATCTGTAGCGAAGCCGTTCAGGGCCTGTACCCGCTCACCAAGCGCCGCGAACTCACCGGGCAGCAGCATTTTGCGCAGCAGTGATTCGGCCCCCATCACCCCATAAGAACGCTGCAGCTCGGTGTTCTTCAGATCCGGATGCACTACGCTTGCCGTCATCAGCTTGGCCATATACTCATTGGGATCAATCTCCGTGGTGTAGGTGCCGTTCTTTCCTTTGACCTTGCGGGTTGCAGCTTTTCGGCACTCCTGGTTCTCATCTTCATTCATGCTGCGCAGCTTCCAGACCGCAGCTTTACCTTCTTTATCCTTGAAACGTAGCGAGACCACAAACTCCTCTGTTGTATCACATGCCGCATTTTGCGCAAAAAACAAACTTAATTCACTCATGTTGTTCCTCCCGGATTCTTATTGTGTATAGATAGAGAAGAGACCCGCCGCCATAAAATACGCCCGGGTCTTTCCAGCTCTTGTCTATGGATATGCCTGCTTAATCTTATTGGCCGGAATTTGCCGGGGCACTGAAGGGCTGAACCAATTCCACATCCTCAAAAGTAAAGCTGACCTCTTCCTCAAGCGCATCCGATTCCGTATCCAGCGAGGCCATAATGACACTGTCCAGATTAACATCCTTCAGCATGATGCGCTGTGCGCCAACTGTAGAGGACGGGTCTTCATTCGTTACAATAATACTGAAATACTGGTCAATCCCCGTCTTCATGTATTCCAGCATCATTTGGCGGAAACGGCTCGTCATATAGAAAATCGTCATCGTACCGCTGCCCGACCAGCCGGTTGCCTTATGCTGCACCCCGCGGCGACCAAGCGTTTTCACTTCCGCCTTCTGCTTCTCCACCGTGGCTTCCAACGTTTTTACATAGAACATTTCTTCCGTCTGTCCGTTAATTGTGGCATAGGCCCGGCCCTCCTGGCCGGATAGCGTATCGCTGGCTTTCAAGAATGTCATCTTAAACCACCTTCACTTTCATATATACTTTTTCTACGGAATCCACCGGCTTCACAGCCACATCCAGTACAACACTGTCACTGTCCGCTCCCGGGGTAACTACAATATCGCTCTGTGCGTTGAAGTTCTCAATCGCCCCCAGGTTCTGCAGATCATTCATATAGGTGACGCACTGCGACCAGAAGAGCGCACGCCCGTCTTCATTATTCGGCAATTTACCGATGAAGTAATTCTCAAAAATCCGCTTCAAATCACCGGCGATTCCATCCAGCACGCGCAGCACACGGTTTTTGGAGAAGGCCTTCCCCTTGTCTGGTGAAAATGAAGTGAACGTGTTGATATCCTGCTCCACCACAGCCCGGCCGCCATTATACGTAAAGAGCAGTTCACCGTCTGTAAGCGCGGCTACGGTCTCGGAATGGCTGAAGCGCACATCCGCGTCAACGGCATCATCATAAGCCTGATAAGTCAGAGATTCGTTCACTGCAGCGGCGGCAGTAGCACCGGCTACCCAAGCCACGGCATGCGCTTTATCCACCACGGTTCCATCACTCAGCACTACACCGTTTGCCACACTGATAATGCCCTCATGGTCAGCCGTAGCATAATCGGACAATACCGCCTGGACCTTCTTGCCTTCCGTATTGCGCAGACGCTTCACATAAGCGCTATATAGCGCCTTGAGTGTGTTATCCTCGGATACCAGCCCCACAGTCTGGAAGTCCTGAACCTCCAGCGCCGCCAGGAAGTCGCTATGTTCTGCATTCGTTACCGTACCATTCGCACCGCTTACAAGCGGCATTCCAGCTGTTAACGTCAGCGCACCGGGTCCATTCGGCTTAAATTCTACATAGTCGTTCGCAGTCAGCCCGGCAGCCGCAGCTACTGTCTGCTTGTCCACCTCTGTATTCTCAAGCAAAGTCCGCACATCGAACTGAGCGTTGTCGTCGATATTCTTTTCGATAACAATCTTGAGTGCATTTCCGCGTTCCCCGCCATACAGCGCCGTAGCCTGCACCCCGTTATTGGTGACAGTAGCCTTAACTCCCTGATTCAAGCGGTAGAGCAGCAGCGTACCTGCCCGTTTCAGTACCTCTCTTACCGGCAGCAGCTGCGAATCTGTCAGATCAAACCCTAGCTTCTGCTTAAAATCATCCTGGGCAGTAAGCTTAAGAATGACTCCAGCTTGTCCCCAAGGCAGCGTAAGCGCCAGGGCCGCCGTACCGCGTTCCCCCATTTTACCTGACACGCTTCCGTTCGAAGCCACATTTACGTATACCCCCGGACGCACCTTGTTTTGTGTTGTCCATGTTCCTCCAGCCATTAGATAACCTCCTTATTTAGATAAAGCTCCATTAATTGCTTAGCCTCTTCCAGGGTGTAGCTCCCGCTCTCTTGCAGAACTACTTCCAGTACATCTTTTTCCTTCGGCGAAAATAAGACAGAACCCATAATCTGCTTTTTGCCAAAAGCATTCTGCTCTTTCCCGCCCCGCTTCAGCTCACTTGCATTCATTTCCTTTGAATTCATTTCAGCCGCGCTCCTTCTGTGAAGTGACCCATCAGTTCTGACTCGCCCTGCGGCTGCTTCTGCTTCTGGAGATAGAGCATATAGTCCACTGTGAACAGCGGCCCATGTCCCTCTGCTCCTGCCTCCCATGACTGGCGAATCACACGAAAAGAAGAATTCCCGCTTTCCCTGGACGCCAGCGCTTCACACAAGCCGTCCGCCATGCCCTCTGCATCCAGCAGACTTCCCTGCTCGTAGCGGATACCGAAACGGTACACCGCCATGTATCTGCCTTCACGCTGCCGGTCGTAGGTTGCTGAGATGAGCCCCGGTTTGAAGTAGGCTGACTGCGGCTTGTCCCCTTCCACATAGACAGGTACATCCGGATAATACTCTGCCAGCGCATCTGTGATGTTCTCCCGCAATTGTTGTACAGTCATGATTTCATTCCTCTCATGATTAGTTGTGATAATCCCTCCCCCCTTCCTTGAAATTACAAACGGATACTATCCTGACAAGAGTAATATCCGCCTTGTATTAGGCCTCTGCTGAAGAAACTTTCACCACGCTTGTTCCTCAACCCCCAAGGGACTGTATCTTGTAGAGCATTCATGCTCCAGCGGTGTCCTTCTGCTTCATTTGCCATGTTATAAATATAGACCCTTTGAATCCTTGCGCAGACGCTATTACAGAGGAGAAAGGACTAACTTCCGGAGACCCTTGGGATGAAAAAAGGTGGTGCCAGTGGTCCACGTAAAAAAAGCCGCATCACCCATTGGGCAACACGGCTTCGTGTACTTCTTATTATCTAAACAACCGAATCTCCAGGCTATTTCTGCGAAAAGGTTCTGCTTCAGCAGACAGTCTGCTATTTCTACTTGCGGGTCCCTGATGTTTTCTCTAGCGAAGCTAATGACAACAACTGCAGATCTGCGAGCGCCAGCGCCATCTTATAGAACGCCTTCGACCTTATTTTCACATAAGTGTCCTTGCTCACAGGGGGATCAAACACATGATTATAGATCGTGTAGTCGTAGCTCTCCTCTCTGCGCAAGTAACGCTCCCGCACAAGCTGCTGTTCTCTAAGTGTAAGTCTCTCTACTACGGAATCTATCATTGCACAGTATGCTCTTCTTGCCGCAGGCACATCCACGTTATGAGTTGCTATGGCCGCCGTCTGATCCGTAACCGAGTTAGTCGCGCCATGGAATCTTTCCGTATAAGAGTAAGTAATCCCGGCCTCTTTAGCCTCGAAAGTTACGGTCTTAAAAATACGGTATTTCTCCAGCATATTCTCTATAGTGACCTGAGTAAGACGGCGGTCAAGCTCGGGCAGCGAAGCTAGAATCATCATGTTAACCACTCCTTTTGATGTCATACAGATTTGAGAACTTTATTGCGGACCTTTCCAGCCAAATGTGGTAAAATTCTACTTGTTCGTATGTTGTTCGCCTTTTTCAATAATATACCACTTATCTGCCAATTCCGTAAAATGCCATTTAGGCCCGTTTTAGAGCAGAAACAAGCTATATTCATTATTTATCTTACCTTTTGGCAATAATGGCCGCTTTATTGTTTACCTATTGGCATAAATAGCTTATATTAATAGCAACAGCTTATTAGGTGATAAGGAGTGGTTAACAATGGCAGAGGAATTCGGGAACTATCTGAAACAGCTTCGGGAAGGAAAGGGACTGACAATCAATCAGTTGGCATCCCTTGCCGGAATCAGCGGAGCACAAATATCGCGGATAGAGAATGGACTACGGGGTGTCCCTAAGCCGGCTACACTGCGTAAGATTGCTGAAGCGACCGATGTCTCTTATGAGGAGCTTATGGGCCATGCCGGTCATTTAACCGAATCACAGAGCAGTACTGGAGGGTCAGTGCCCGCATGGGCTACGAGTAAGGATAAGCGTGATTTCCGTCAAATGCTTGAGGATGATGGCGAGCTGATGTTCGACGGAATCCCACTGAACAAGGAGGATAAGCAGCGGATCAAGGATGTATTAACAGGCCTATTCTGGGAGGCCAAGCAGATGAACAAAAGAACTAAGCCCAAGCACGATTCAGGTACGAAGGAATAGCCAGGCAATCATACAACTATTAACATGCTGCGGGTGAAGAATATGGATGAGCTAATCAAGCGTCTGGTCAAAAAATATAAAACCAACAACCCCTTCGAGCTGGCTGGGGCCCTCGGCATTCACATCAGGTTCATCAATCTGGGCGAAGGCACCAAGGGCTTGTATTACCGTAAGTTAAGAAGAAGGTTTATCGTCATTCATAATGAGCTGCCTCTGGAGTGGCAGCGGTTTGTATGTGCACATGAATTGGCTCATGACCGTCTGCATAAAGGGGTCAACCGTTTTTTTCTGGAAGAAAACTCTTTTTTCTCACCGGGGAAGCTGGAGCGTCAGGCTAATATATTCGCAGTGAAGCTGCTATCCGCTGGCACTTCTATCGAGCAGGATGAATCTTTACAGAGCTATTATGCAAGGATAGGCATCCCGGCAGAGGTTGTCTTTTTTTTAGACGATTAAAGGAACATATGTTCCTTTAATTACGCAACAAAAAACTCTTACTTAGGTAAGAGTTCATTGCCAGCTATTAGCTGTGTTATCGGGATGACACGATTTGAACATGCGACCCCCTGGTCCCAAACCAGGTGCTCTACCAAGCTGAGCTACATCCCGAAACTATGAAATTTAATATGGAGCGGGTGATGGGAATCGAACCCACGCTATCAGCTTGGAAGGCTGAAGTTCTACCATTGAACTACACCCGCAAAGGTGAAATATCGGGATGACACGATTTGAACATGCGACCCCCTGGTCCCAAACCAGGTGCTCTACCAAGCTGAGCTACATCCCGTTAATATAAAAGCTATACTGCAAAGTAATAATGGCGCGCCCTGAGAGATTCGAACTCCCGACCTTTTGATTCGTAGTCAAACGCTCTATCCAGCTGAGCTAAGGGCGCAAAAATTATGGAGCGGACGACGGGAATCGAACCCGCGACCCTCGCCTTGGCAAGGCGATGCTCTACCGCTGAGCCACGTCCGCAAATAAGTGGTGCGCGTGAAGGGACTTGAACCCCCACGTCTTACGACGCCAGATCCTAAGTCTGGTGCGTCTGCCATTCCGCCACACGCGCATAAAACTAATAAAAGTGAGCCATGAAGGACTCGAACCTTCGACACCCTGATTAAAAGTCAGGTGCTCTACCAACTGAGCTAATGGCTCGCAATTGGCAGGGGATATAGGATTCGAACCTATGATGACGGAGTCAGAGTCCGTTGCCTTACCGCTTGGCGAATCCCCTACAATAGATACCTATATAATGCCCACAATCTCCCACAAATATCAAGAAAATTATGGTGGAGGCTGAGGGGTTCGAACCCCCGACCCTCTGCTTGTAAGGCAGATGCTCTCCCAGCTGAGCTAAGCCTCCATATGTATGGTGACCCAAAAGGGGTGAAACTCAGGGAATTCTCATCCCATCAAAAATTGGTGACCCGTATGGGATTCGAACCCATGTTACCTCCGTGAAAGGGAGGTGTCTTAACCCCTTGACCAACGGGCCTCAGTAAATCTGTGGAGCTCTCAACCGGATTCGAACCGGTGACCTCTTCCTTACCATGGAAGCACTCTACCTGCTGAGCTATGAGAGCATGGCTCCCCGAACAGGACTCGAACCTGTGACAACTCGATTAACAGTCGAGTGCTCTACCAACTGAGCTATCAGGGAATATTGTCCGCTTGGCAGCGTCCTACTCTCCCAGGACCCTTCGGTCCAAGTACCATCGGCGCTGGAGGGCTTAACGGTCGTGTTCGGGATGGGTACGCGTGGAACCCCTCCGCTATCGCCACCAAACGGGCATTTACAGCGTAAATGCTTCAGGAATTTGATTCCTGAAAACTGAATCCGAAACGAATCTGCGTTGTTCGAAATTTGGATAAGCCCTCGACCGATTAGTATTGGTCAGCTCCATGCATTGCTGCACTTCCACCTCCAACCTATCTACCTCGTCGTCTTCAAGGGGTCTTACTAATTGGGAAATCTCATCTTGAGGGGGGCTTCACGCTTAGATGCTTTCAGCGCTTATCCCGTCCGTACGTAGCTACTCAGCCATGCTCCTGGCGGAACAACTGATGCACCAGCGGTACGTCCATCCCGGTCCTCTCGTACTAAGGACAGCTCCTCTCAAATTTCCTGCGCCCACGACAGATAGGGACCGAACTGTCTCACGACGTTCTGAACCCAGCTCGCGTACCGCTTTAATGGGCGAACAGCCCAACCCTTGGGACCTACTTCAGCCCCAGGATGCGATGAGCCGACATCGAGGTGCCAAACCTCCCCGTCGATGTGGACTCTTGGGGGAGATAAGCCTGTTATCCCCAGGGTAGCTTTTATCCGTTGAGCGATGGCCCTTCCATGCGGTACCACCGGATCACTAAGTCCGACTTTCGTCCCTGCTCGACTTGTAGGTCTCGCAGTCAAGCTCCCTTATGCCTTTGCACTCTGCGAATGATTTCCAACCATTCTGAGGGAACCTTTGAACGCCTCCGTTACTCTTTAGGAGGCGACCGCCCCAGTCAAACTGCCCGCCTGACACGGTCCCCGTACCCGGTAAGGGTACTAGGTTAGAACCTAGATACGATCAGGGTGGTATCCCAACGGCGCCTCCGCAGAAGCTTGCGCTCCTGCCTCAACGGCTCCCACCTATCCTGTACAGATCGTACCCAAATTCAATATCAAGCTGCAGTAAAGCTCCATGGGGTCTTTCCGTCTTGTCGCGGGTAACCTGCATCTTCACAGGTATTAAAATTTCACCGGATCTCTCGTTGAGACAGCGCCCAAGTCGTTACGCCATTCGTGCGGGTCAGAATTTACCTGACAAGGAATTTCGCTACCTTAGGACCGTTATAGTTACGGCCGCCGTTTACTGGGGCTTCGGTTCACAGCTTCGGGTTTAACCCCTAACCACTCCCCTTAACCTTCCAGCACCGGGCAGGCGTCAGCCCGTATACTTCGCCTTGCGGCTTCGCACAGACCTGTGTTTTTGCTAAACAGTCGCTTGGGCCTTTTCACTGCGGCCCCCTCGGGCTATTCACCCTACCGAGGCACCTCTTCTCCCGAAGTTACGAGGTCATTTTGCCGAGTTCCTTAACGAGAGTTCTTCCGCGCGCCTTAGAATTCTCTTCTCGCCTACCTGTGTCGGTTTGCGGTACGGGCACCTTCTCCTGGCTAGAGGCTTTTCTTGGCAGTGTGAGATCATGACCTTCGCTACTACAATTTTCGCTCCCCATCACAGCCCAGCCTTAATGATGTGCGGATTTGCCTACACATCAGCCTCACTGCTTAGACGGACACATCCATCAGTCCGCGTCACTACCCTCCTGCGTCACCCCATCGCTCATAGCGGATTACGGTGGTACAGTAATTTCAAACTGTTGTCCTTCGACTACGCCTTTCGGCCTCGCCTTAGGTCCCGACTTACCCTGAGCGGACGAGCCTTCCTCAGGAAACCTTGGGCTTTCGGCGGATCAGATTCTCACTGATCTTTTCGTTACTCATACCGGCATTCTCACTTGTATGCTGTCCAGCGCTCCTTACGGTACACCTTCAACCTACATACAACGCTCCCCTACCCCAGATACAAAGTATCTAGCCATAGCTTCGGTGGTGTGTTTAGCCCCGTTACATTTTCGGCGCAGAGTCACTCGACCAGTGAGCTATTACGCACTCTTTCAATGGTGGCTGCTTCTAAGCCAACATCCTGGTTGTCTGTGCAACTCCACATCCTTTCCCACTTAACACACACTTGGGGACCTTAGCTGATGGTCTGGGCTGTTTCCCTTTTGACAATGGATCTTAGCACTCACTGTCTGACTCCCGGCAAGAAGTTAATGGCATTCGGAGTTTGACTGAGCTTGGTAACCCTTGCGGGCCCCGCACCCAATCAGTGCTCTACCTCCACCACTCCATTCACCGAGGCTAGCCCTAAAGCTATTTCGGGGAGAACCAGCTATCTCCGAGTTCGATTGGAATTTCTCCGCTACCCCCACCTCATCCCCGCATTTTTCAACATGCGTGGGTTCGGGCCTCCAGTGCGTGTTACCGCACCTTCACCCTGGACAGGGGTAGATCACACGGTTTCGGGTCTACGTCCACATACTCAATCGCCCTATTCAGACTCGCTTTCGCTGCGGCTCCGGCTTCTCACCTTAACCTTGCATGTTAAACGTAACTCGCCGGTTCATTCTACAAAAGGCACGCCATCACCCAGTAATAGGGCTCTGACTTTTTGTAAGCACACGGTTTCAGGTTCTATTTCACTCCCCTTCCGGGGTGCTTTTCACCTTTCCCTCACGGTACTGTTTCACTATCGGTCGCCAGGTAGTATTTAGCCTTAGCAGATGGTCCTGCTGGATTCATACGGGGTTTCACGTGCCCCGCACTACTCGGGATCCGTCTCGGAGAGAACACAGTTTAGGCTACAGGGCTTTTACCTCTATCGCGGGCCTTTCCAGACCTCTTCGCCTACCATATTCCTTTGTAACTCCATGTGAGACGTCCCACAACCCCAAGAGGCAAGCCTCTTGGTTTAGGCTGTTCCGCGTTCGCTCGCCGCTACTGACGGAATCACTATTGTTTTCTCTTCCTCAGGGTACTTAGATGTTTCAGTTCCCCTGGTCTGCCTCTGCGTATCCTATGTATTCAGATACGAGTAACTGCGAATTACCACAGCTGGGTTTCCCCATTCGGACACCCCCGGATCAAAGCTTGCTTACAGCTCCCCGAGGCAGTTTCGTTGTTCGCCACGTCCTTCGTCGGCTCCTGGCGCCTAGGCATCCTCCGTGTGCTCTTATTAGCTTAACCACAATTTTCTCCGCAGGAGAAATATTGAACATTGAATTGCTTCAAAGCCCGTTATTTCCTGACGAATGAATTGTATCAACTAATAACTATTTCAACTTGCTTACACAAGTTTCAGCTAAAAGATGTTCTAAAACGCAAATTCGTTTCGGTATCCAGTTTTCAAGGATCAAGTTCTTGCATATAATCTTGTAAAGAAGTATTGGTGGAGCCAAGCGGGATCGAACCGCTGACCTCCTGCTTGCAAGGCAGGCGCTCTCCCAGCTGAGCTATGGCCCCATATAGGTATTCAATTCTAAAATGTTATATGGTGGGCCTTGGTGGACTCGAACCACCGACCTCACCCTTATCAGAGGTGCGCTCTAACCAACTGAGCTAAAAGCCCATATAACAGATAACATTGTGAATCAACCAATAAATTGATTGTTCGCTTGGCGGCGTCCTACTCTCCCAGGACCCTTCGGTCCAAGTACCATCGGCGCTGGAGGGCTTAACGGTCGTGTTCGGGATGGGTACGTGTGGAACCCCTCCGCTATCGCCACCAAACGCATACGAAAGAGACTTGCTCTTTCAAAACTGAACACGAGTGAGTGTCCGAACCCGAAGGTTCTATTGTGGAAGCTTTAGCTTCCGATTTGAATGTCACCGTTGCAGGTGACGATTCTCCATAGAAAGGAGGTGATCCAGCCGCACCTTCCGATACGGCTACCTTGTTACGACTTCACCCCAATCATCTACCCCACCTTCGGCGGCTGGCTCCCTTGCGGGTTACCCCACCGACTTCGGGTGTTGTAAACTCTCGTGGTGTGACGGGCGGTGTGTACAAGACCCGGGAACGTATTCACCGCGGCATGCTGATCCGCGATTACTAGCAATTCCGACTTCATGCAGGCGAGTTGCAGCCTGCAATCCGAACTGAGACCGGCTTTGCTGGGATTGGCTCCACCTCGCGGTTTCGCTTCCCGTTGTACCGGCCATTGTAGTACGTGTGTAGCCCAGGTCATAAGGGGCATGATGATTTGACGTCATCCCCACCTTCCTCCGGTTTGTCACCGGCAGTCACTCTAGAGTGCCCAGCTTCACCTGCTGGCAACTAAAGTCAAGGGTTGCGCTCGTTGCGGGACTTAACCCAACATCTCACGACACGAGCTGACGACAACCATGCACCACCTGTCTCCGATGCTCCGAAGAGGGGCACTATCTCTAATGCTTTCATCGGGATGTCAAGACCTGGTAAGGTTCTTCGCGTTGCTTCGAATTAAACCACATACTCCACTGCTTGTGCGGGTCCCCGTCAATTCCTTTGAGTTTCAGTCTTGCGACCGTACTCCCCAGGCGGAGTGCTTACTGTGTTAACTTCGGCACCAAGGGTATCGAAACCCCTAACACCTAGCACTCATCGTTTACGGCGTGGACTACCAGGGTATCTAATCCTGTTTGCTCCCCACGCTTTCGCGCCTCAGCGTCAGTTACAGCCCAGAAAGTCGCCTTCGCCACTGGTGTTCCTCCACATATCTACGCATTTCACCGCTACACGTGGAATTCCACTTTCCTCTTCTGTACTCAAGTCACCCAGTTTCCAGTGCGACCCCAGGTTGAGCCCAAGGTTTAAACACCAGACTTAAATGACCGCCTGCGCGCGCTTTACGCCCAATAATTCCGGACAACGCTTGCCCCCTACGTATTACCGCGGCTGCTGGCACGTAGTTAGCCGGGGCTTTCTTCTCAGGTACCGTCACTCCGGCAGCAGTTACTCTACCGGACGTTCTTCCCTGGCAACAGAGCTTTACGATCCGAAAACCTTCATCACTCACGCGGCATTGCTCCGTCAGGCTTTCGCCCATTGCGGAAGATTCCCTACTGCTGCCTCCCGTAGGAGTCTGGGCCGTGTCTCAGTCCCAGTGTGGCCGTTCACCCTCTCAGGTCGGCTACGCATCGTCGCCTTGGTGAGCCGTTACCCCACCAACTAGCTAATGCGCCGCAGGCCCATCCCCAAGTGGCAGATTGCTCCGCCTTTCATTCTCTCTTCAGGAGAGGAAAGAAATTATCCGGTATTAGCTACCGTTTCCGGTAGTTATCCCAGTCTTGAGGGCAGGTTGCCTACGTGTTACTCACCCGTCCGCCGCTAAGTAAGAATGGAAGCAAGCTTCCATTCAAACTCCGCTCGACTTGCATGTATTAGGCATGCCGCCAGCGTTCGTCCTGAGCCAGGATCAAACTCTCCAAATTGGTTTTAGAAAGAGCGATTGCTCATTTTGAAACATCTGACGAGAATTTTCATTCTCACGATGAGATTCCCAAAGCGTATAAGACGCTGTGAAACTCATCATTTTTGGAAGTCACTTTCGTGATTTCCCACTCACTCGTTGTTCAGTTTTCAAAGATCAATGTCTCATTTTAGTTCTTCACCGCATCTCAGCGGCGACCTTTATAATATATCATAGTGTTTCGTTGTTTGGCAAGCTTTTTTTGAAAAAGTTATTTTTCATTATTTCCTGCCTGCAGCACCCTTTTAAACATTCAAAAGGAGCGCGAGATATAATGTATCATGCCGGCTCCCTTTTAGTCAAGCTATTAGGTTAATTTTATTTGTTCTGGTCTTATAGCCTTTAGAATTCAATGTTTGAACTGTGAGGAACGTCCTCCCCACGCGTACTTGGACAACTCCTTCTGTGGGGCAAAACGTGCATACATACGGAATACGGTTTTATATCGATTGGCAATAGCGTGTCTGATATTCTGATCTAAACGCTGATCGCTCAAATCCAGAAGCATTTCATCCAGCTCTTTGCGCAAAACATAGTCCAGCTCCTTGCATTCCTTCTCATTGAACAACATCCCGAGCATATGCTTGGCCTCCTTCATGAAATTCATAGCTATCAACAACCATCAAATGCCGTGTCTTCTACTGTAGAAAATAGACCATTCGATGTGGGAAGCTCCAATTGTACTGCTTACACTAGATTAACCGGAGCATAGGATCTATAACCATAATTAAAAAAAATTCCATTATGGTCTCTTTATATCCAAATTCCGACTATGGGACCAATTTATTTGGCTTTTAATGTTATGCTCAATTCCCATAAATTTTATGATAAAAGTGAAAATGTAATTGTACTCTCAATGATTGCGGCAACGAACAGCAGAATAACAATCCATACCGAAGCGGTAAAAGTCTGCCGCATGAACGCCCGCCAATGGTCCGCTTCCCTCTCATTTCTCTTTCCCGCCCGAAACAGGGCGGACAAAGCTTTGCCTCCGAATTTCAGACCAAAGGCACAGGCAATAATGATTGCCGGAATCTCGATAATCCCGTGCGGCAGCAATCCTTTTACAATCAGGGTGAACAGGTCCTGTCCCTGTATTGCGGACAGATGAATCAGATAACCAATGACCGCACCGTTAATCAGCAGGAAGAACACCGGCAATATTCCAAACAGTGCTCCTAGAAATATAATGACCACGCTTTTGATGCTGTTGTTCAGAAAGATAAATACAAAAAAGCTCCATTGCGGATTAGAGGATTCTCTAAGGCTCCCGCTGATTTCGCTGATTCCTTTCAACTGCTCGTTCAGCAGCTGCTGCAGACTTCCCGTACCGATCCAGCCAATTACTCCGCCGGCTATGAATAACAAGGCTGCTGTCAGCAGCGCTTTGCGGATCGTTCCCAGATCTTTAATAAACGTATTAAAAGATAACATGTGTACCTCCTGAAATGATATCGCTCTTTAAAAGCATTTGCTGCGGTTTTATATCTGCGGTCATAAGCGCCCTGTACGAGCATACATTTAGAACAAACAAGCATTTCGCATGGGAGAGGAGCGCTGACATTATGAATTCTTTTTATGTATTCAGCGGCAAAAAGATAAAACGGTTCATTTACATCTTTGCTGCTGCGCTTCTTACCGCCGGCGTCGTTTATGTCGAGAGGGGCAATATTACTGTTTTCTCGGAAGCAGCCCCTTCCGCCATTTACAGCGTGCCGACGGAAAAGAAGCTGATCGCCTTAACCTTTGATATTAGCTGGGGGGAAAAGAGACCTGAACCGATCCTGAAGGTGCTGGAAGACAAAAAGGTGGATAAGGCTACCTTCTTCCTGTCCTCCCCTTGGAGCAAGACACATCCTGAGATTGTCACCAGCATCAAAGACGCCGGATATGAGATTGGCAGCCACGGCCACAAGCATGTGAACTACAGTACGCTGAGTAATGAAGAAATCCGTACGCAAATTACTACCGCCCATACGGTATTAACCGAGCTGACGGGAACACAGCCTAATCTGATCAGAATGCCTAACGGCGATTTTGACAAAAGAGTGCTGCAGGTCGCCTCTGACCTTGGTTATAAGGTCATTCAATGGGATACGGATTCGCTGGACTGGAAGAACATCGGTGTGGATAATATCGTGAACCGTGTGACGAGCAAGGCCCATCCCGGAGATATCGTACTGCTGCATGCCAGTGACTCCTGTAAGCAGACTCATGAGGCATTGCCGCAAATCATTGATAAGCTGCGCAGCCAGGGATATGAATTCGTTACTGTCTCTGAACTAATCAGCCAAAGCAGTGCCGAAGGCAAGGAAGTCCGCGACTCCGCTTGGCTGGATAATGGCTTGGAAGACGCTGCCGGCATGTAGATTTGGCCTATTCTGAACGCAGCCGCTGCAGGGGATAGTTATCTGTTAGTGGCGCGGAGAAATAAGCTCGGAAATATCAGGAGTAGGTGTATTTAGTTTCGGATAACTCAGGTCAAGCCCCTCCAGCGTTTTCACCACAATGGCCAGCGCCAGGTAATTGCGGTACCATCGGTGATTCGCCGGAATCCAGTACCATGGGGCTTTCTCTATGCTGCTTTGCTCAAAAACATCTTCATAGGCCTTTTGATAATCGTCCCAGTATTCACGCTCCTGCAGATCACTGGCGTCGAACTTCCAATGTTTCGCCGGATCATGAAGCCGCTCCTGGATCTTCTCCAGCTGCTTCTCCTTGGAGATATGCAGAAAGAGCTTGATTACCGTTGTCCCCTCTTCCGCCAGCATTTCCTCAAACTGGCGGATGTAGCGGAAACGCCGCTTGGCATCCTCTTTCTTCAGACTGCCGTGCACACGCGGTACCAGTACATCTTCATAATGTGAACGGTTAAACGCAGCAATATAGCCTTTGGGCGGTGTTTTCATATGGACTCTCCACAGGAAATCGTGAGCTTCCTCCTCCAGAGAGGGCTTCTTGAAGCTGGTAACGATGAACCCTTGCGGGTTGATGCCGGAGAAAATATGCTTAACGGTCCCGTCCTTCCCGCTGGAATCCATTCCTTGAAGAATTACGAGCAGGGAATGCTTCTTCTGTGCAAAAAGGATATCCTGAAGCTCAGCCAGCCGTTTCTTCAGCTTCTCCATTTTGGCTTCCGCTTCTTCTTTGGATTTGAATTCGCCGCGTTCATTGGGATCGAGGTCCTTCAGGCGTGTTTCACTTGTGTCTTTTATCATATAACGCTTAATGTTCATATATTCCCTCCTCCACTCTGTTCTTTAAGATTAACCTCTTAAAGTTGATTTTAACCGTTCCGCACAAGCAATGCCAAAACCCCGCCACCCTGAGTGTATTCAGGTGAGCGGGGTTTTGGTTTATGGACTTTTAAATTGAGGCCGGTTTCAAAATCCGGTGCAGCATCAAAATCTGGAACGCATTGCAAGCGACCAGCGGAACCAGAATAAAAATGGTGGCGCTGTCTACGCCGATCCGGAGTACACCGATAATCTCAACAATGGTGATGGCGGTCATAAAGAAAAAGGTTGGAATCCAAGCCGAAGCGTTGGTACCCCGCATTTTGAACCAGGAAACAATAATTGCGGTAAGCAGAATCCCTAGACCCAAAATCAGGTCAGATGCAACACTCCGGTCCCCGCTCACAAATGTACGCAGGAAAACCAGTTCAAGCAGCGCGAGCACTGCCAGCACCAGTTGTATGTACCGCCATGCCTTGCGCGGGAACACGCCGGTGCCCATGTAATTAAGAATCAGATAAGCGAAGAACCCCAGCTGTGCATATACACTGACGAGCACTCCGTAGCCAAAAAGGATCAGGGAGTAAAGTAAAAGGTCGGCGGTGCTCTTGAAATCGATTCCGCCATTGACTATCTGCAGGGCAAGACCGGCAATCACGGCCCCTCCTGCTCCGATCAAAAGCGTGGTCCAGAATAAATAAAACCATTTTCTTAAGTTCAGCGCTTTCACCTCCCCGTGTCAGATTTATTTTACCAAGGTTACCGTCAAAAAACCATTACACTCCAACATAAATGTGTGCCCCCGCGGCATACTACAGTCAGTAACTCTATAAAGGAGGGCAGCGCCAATGAAATGGAGGACTTTGTGGTCTGGAGGCTTGGCACTCGGCTTGGTTATGGCCTTAACGGCCTGCGGAGGCGAACAGAGCAGCAGTTCTTCTTCCGGACAGGGCGGATATAAGGAAATGAAGACGATGGTTGTAGATATATTGAAAAGTGATGAGGGAAAAAAAGCGGTTGAGGAGGCCCTCTCCACCCCCAGCTCCGGTGAAAGCAGCACAAGCGGGCTGAGCATGAAAATGATGCCGATGCAAACAACCGAGCAGATCCGGATCGCGGTTAAAGACACCATCACAGCTCCTGAGTACCAGAAGGAAATCGAAAAGATCATGACGGACCCGCAGTTTGCCGGGGAGTTCGCCAAAGCGATTAATACGCAGAGCAAGGAATTGCATCTTCAATTAATCAAGGACCCCACTTATCAAAAGTCTGTCGAAGAAATTATGAAATCGCCTGAAATGATGAAAATGTTCCTCGACCTTACTAAGACTTCCGATTACCGCAAGCAATCCATGACCATTATGCAGGAGGCCATGCAGAACCCGCTCTTCCGTATGGAAGTGCTTGATCTGCTCAAAACTGTAGTACAGGAAGAGCTGCAGCCTAAGGTACAGAAAAAGGATGCCGAAAAAGGCGGCGGGGGCGGCGGAGAGGAACAGGAAAGCGGGGGCGACAGTCAGAAGCAGGAAGGCGGAGATGATTCCGGCTCCTAAAATAACATACATTCTATTCAAAAAAGGCCTTGCCCCATATGGGACAGGCCTTTTTGTGTTGCAAACAAATTACTCAGCGCTTACTCCTCGTACTTAGCGATCAGCTTGTCTGCAATTTCTGCAAATAACCCTCCGGTTGGCGTATCAGCCTTATACACTGACGGTGAGAAATCAGGCTCAGAGATATGGTTGTCCGGTGCACCGAGCGGCACCTGGGCCAGCAGCTCTGTATGCAGCGTTTCGGCCAGACGGGCACCTCCGCCGCGTCCGAAGATATAATCTTTCTTGCCGCAGGAGGAACATTCATAATACGCCATATTCTCGATGACCCCAAGAATCTCATGATCCGTCTGCAGAGCCATAGAGCCTGCTCTGGCAGCCACAAAGGCCGCCGTAGCATGAGGGGTGGTTACAATGATCTCCTTGCTGTGAGGCAGCATCTGGTGCACGTCAAGCGCCACATCGCCCGTTCCCGGAGGCAGATCCAGCAGCAGGTAATCCAGCTCGCCCCAGCCTACATCGCTGAAGAACTGGCGTAGCATTTTGCCAAGCATCGGCCCTCTCCAGATAACCGGACTATTCTCACGGATGAAGAAGCCCATCGACATGACCTTCACTCCGAATCGTTCCACCGGAATGATGATGCCCTCTTCCACGACTGGTCCCTCTTCAATCCCCATCATATCCGGGATACTGAAGCCGTAAATGTCGGCATCGATCAGACCGACCTTTTTACCTTTTCTGGCTAGTGCTACGGCCAGGTTCACCGTCACCGTAGACTTTCCCACTCCGCCCTTGCCGCTGGCGATCGCGATGAAGTTAACACCCGAATTCTCGTTGATCAGCTCATGCCCCTCAAGGCCCGCTGCATGGCCTTTCAGCTTCTCGCCTTGTTCTGATTCCTGCTCGTCCTCTGAACTCTCTCCACGGAGTATAGCGCGTTCATAATCGGTGGCATCACGCAGACGGATATGAATATTATCCGCTCCACCCTCAGTAAGCAAATCGCGAACCTGCTGCTCCAGCTCCATACGCTGCTTCTCCTCGGAGTCAAGACACACGACAGATAGTGAGATCCGGTCTTCTTTAATCATGATATCGCGGATCAGCTGTAATTCAACAAGGCTTTTTCCGGATTCCGGGTCTGTGAGCGGCTGCAAAAGTTCCTGAATTTGTTCCCTAGTCAGCATGGAAAGCACCTCTGTTCCTTCCCGGACGGGTAAGCTCCGGTATTTTCGTCTATTATAGCATTACCCTCCGGCGGAAGAGTAGTCCCACCCTATGGCTGCTCAGAGGTATACCGCAGGATCCCCCGGTAGATACTGGTTGCCACCTTCCGTTGATACACATCGTCTCCAAGCAGAACGGATTCCTCAGGATGGGATAGGAACCCTACCTCAACTAAGACAGCCGGCATCTTTAATACTTTTAATAAATAAATAGTGTTCGCAGTCTTGGCCACACGGTCTGTATTCTCAAGGGTAGCCTTCAGCTCATCCTGTACCAATCCGGCCAACGCCTTGTTGCCCTCATTGCTTGGATAATAGAAGGTTTGGGCTCCGCTCCAGCGGTTCGAAGGAATACTGTTCATATGTACGCTGATAAACAGATCGGCGCCCTTCTCCTCGATACTTCTGACCCGCTGCTTCAGATCCTCCGTCTTGCGTCTGGCATACCCTTTGGTGCTGTCCTGGGCCAGATCATAATCCCCTTCCCGGGTCATTACTACAATAGCTCCCGCCTGCTGCAGATAATCGCGTAAATAGAGGGACACTGATAAGTTGATATCCTTCTCAATCAGCCCCTCCCGGCTCACCGCGCCGCCATCCGGACCCCCGTGGCCCGCATCAATGGCAATTACCTTGCCGGAAAGCGGCAGACTCCAATAATTGATCGTCTTGGCAGTCGGCATATCATAAGCAATGATACCGATCATCACAGCGAGTAATGCAGCGCCCAGGATGCTTTTTTTGATGCTGCTCCAAGAGATCCAGACCGAGACTTTATGCTGCTGTCGGCCAGACATAACAAAGACCCCCTCGTCCCGATAGATTCTACTCATCTATATGGGACAAGAGGGCCAAATAGTACTGGCTGTTTAAGCTTGGACCGAAACTTCCGGTGACATGCCTTCAATCAGAATCTGCGCCACTTCAGGGCGCGTGAATTCAGGTGGCGGACATTGTCCGTCGCGAAGAAGTGCCCGCACCTTAGTTCCGGAGAGCGTCAAATGCTGATCGCCCGGATGCGGGCAGGTTTTGCTGGAGGCCATATTGCCGCATTTCACACAGAAGAAGCTATGCTCGAAGAATAATGGCGTAATGCCTAGTTCCTCGGCGGTAAAGTTCGCAAAGATCTCCTGCGCTTCGTATGTGCCGTAGTAGTCACCCACACCGGCATGATCACGACCGACAATAAAATGTGTGCAGCCGTAATTCTTGCGTACCATCGCATGGAATATAGCTTCACGCGGTCCGGCATAACGCATTGCCGCCGGGAATACGCCCAGGAATGTGCGGTTCTCCGGATAATAATTCTCCAGGAGCGCAAGATAACTCTTCATCCGCACATTGGCCGGCACATCGTCAGACTTGGTTTCACCCACAAGCGGATTCAGGAACAGAGCGTCTACAACCTCCATAGCACATTTCTGGATGTACTCATGAGCGCGGTGTACCGGATTGCGTGTCTGGAAGCCCACAACGGTTCTCCAGCCTTTATCCGCGAAGATCTGACGGGTCTCGGCAGGGTCGAAATAGAACTCACCGAATTTCTCAGGCTGCGGCCGGTTCAGTACAGTTATAGGACCACCTACATAAGTTGCCGGACGGGCGAGCAGTTTGCTTACGCCAGGATGCTCTGAATCGGTTGTCTTGAACACATTCTGCGCTTCCAGCTGCTGATCCACTTCGTAGATGCTTTCAATATCAAGCAGTCCGTAGACTACACCGTCTTCTTCACCAATCAGCGACACTCTGTCACCTACTGCAAGGGATGCCGCCTGCTTGTCATCTACAGAGAGTGTGATAGGAATGCTCCATACGGTTCCATCTGCCAGACGCATGCTTGTGACTACAGAATGGTAGTCCGCTTCATTTAAGAAACCCGTGAGCGGCGAAAATGCCCCTACACCAATCAAATCCAAATCAGATAATGTCCATGTATTAAGAGCAATTGATTTATTGGCTGAAGCCTGCTGCAGCAGTTCTTCTCTTTCCGCACCCTCTGCTATACGCTGAACCAGTGCTCCTCCATGAGGAAGTATTGAAGTCATCCTTGTTCTCTCCTCCTGTGTGCAATGCTAGTGTGTTATTTGTGCAATCCACATTCTGTTTTGTCTGATCCGGACCATCTTCCGGCACGCGGATCTTCACCAGGCATAACCGCCCGGGTGCATTGCTCACAGCCGATACTAGGGAAGTTACGGTCATGAAGCGGGTTATAGACCACATCATTCTCGCGGATATAACTCCATACATCCTCTGTGGTCCAGTTCGCAATCGGATTAAACTTTACAAGGCCAAATTTGTTATCATACTCTACCTTTTTGGAGTTGGCGCGGGTTGGCGCCTGGTCACGGCGGATTCCGGTAATCCAAGCGTCGTATTGCGAAAGAATACGCGTGAGCGGCTCAACCTTACGGATGGCGCAGCATTGATTCGGGTCAGTGTTCCAAAGCGCCTCACCATACTGCAGTGCCTGCTCTTCTACTGTAATCTGCGGCGATACACGGACGAACTCCATTCCGTACTTGTCAGCCATAACATCTCTTGTCTCATAGGTTTCCTTGAAGTGATAATCGGTATCGAGATAGAACACATCTGTCGACGGGCTGACCTTCTGGATCATATCCACCAGTACTACATCCTCGGCACCAAAACTGCAGGCAAACGTTATATTAGGAAAAGTCTCTACCGCCCAGCGGATAATCTCTTCGGGAGTGGCATTCTCCAATTCTTCAGCTTTAACTTTGATTAAATCCTCTTTCTCAAGCAGATTCATCTAATCTTCCTCCATCCGGATATAGCCAAGATCGAATCCTCTGAGAGATTAATCCCGACTAATTCTATATGGTATAGTATATCCGTTTCAGTGGCGAAGTCAATGGGTTTTATTCATTTTGGAATAAAGTATGCGGGGAATTAATATTTGGATGATAAATACAATAAAAAAGCTCCCGGCCATAAGGCTGAGAGCTTGAGTTCCTTTAGAACAAGGGAATAGATATTATTTAATTGTTAGTTACAGCTTGTGTAAACATTTCGAAATGTTGTTCTTCAGTATACTCATTTGTTATGCGACCCTCTGAAGTATAAGAAAGCTCATTATGACGTGAATATATTAACAAGTTATCTTCAACTTTTGTATAAAATAATTCAAGGTTATCTATGTTTTTAGTCTGCATCTCATTACTGTATTCAACTTTAGCTTTGCTTATAGATAAAGTTAAAACTTTCTTTCCCTCATAGGGACCATAAATTACTGAAACATTAGATTCGGTATTTACATTTTTAATAAGTTTTCCTTTCTCGTCTGTATACGTAATCACGACAGTATTCCGAAGTTCCTCTTTCGTCTCTTTATCAATATTGACAAAGATTGATTCTACTTCCAATCCAGGAATGGCTGGTACTTTTGCAGTATCTATATATTCTTTTATAGTGTCATTAGTTTTTGTGAAGTTTTGTTGTTCTGAAGAGCATCCTATTATCGTAATCAGTAATAAAATAACCACCATTAATTTTCCGGTTTTCATGGTTCCTCCTTTATTTAAACAGATATCAGGATCGTATTGTAGGGTGTCGATAACATACCACTATTTTACAGAATTCACAAAGTGTAAACAACTCTTAATGTTTCGAGAACTGTGGAGCAAGACGAGCGGCTCTGAGGCATGTTTCTTACGTTCAGACAGGGCATAGCTGCGCTCGATCAGTGTCACCGTAGCTGCTGCAAGTACTGGATGCAGCCCATTAAGCCGGGACAAGGATTTAAGCTGTACCTGATCAAGCGTCAGCATCGCGCTTCGCCTCCTCTTTAACGGCCGGAAAGATCATAAACAGATCCTGCCGCCGGGTATACATGAGTACGGTCAGGATTACCAGCCCCAGCGTTGTTCCAGTCTGTGCAATATCCCAGCCTTGGGATTTCAGTGCGGCATACACAGCGGAATCCCCAGATGCGATTGAGAAACGAATCCAGAACGCCACGGCCATCTTGACCGTATATGCTCCCAGGAAGAAGAACGCCGCAAGCATGAATAAGCTCACCACCCTGGCGCGGAGTCTTTTCCGAAAGTATAGAAAAAGTGCAGCCATAAGCAGCAGCGCACAAATAAATGATATAAGATAAGCAATCAACAGCAAGATATCAATGCCCCCCATGATTAACACCCCGATCGTATATTAGAAATTCAGCAAAACCGTTGTTCCGGATCTCCTCTTGTATGTCCTTCGAAGTATCCTTGTACCTGGCAATCGCAAATGATACCCTGCGGGATGCCCGCGCCAGCTCCTGCTCTCTCTCTTTATGCTGGGGCGATAAACGTTTCATCCATCGTCTAAACACGGTTATCCTCCCCTGTCCTCATCATTGCCGGGATTGTTACTTGCGGCATGGTCTATTTTGAGCCCCTGCAGTACTTGGAGTGTCGGTGCCATAAAGTCTGACCGCTCTTTGTCGAGGATACTTTGCAGCCGGTCCCGGTCCTCCTCGGCACGATCCAGCAGCTCACGCGGCACCCATTTTCCGCGCCGGATGTCTCTCACAAAGCCAAATACTACAAAGACCAGTACCAATGCCAAAATGTAAGCAAGTCCATATTTATCTGTGAGCGGCAGCAGCTTTTCCAAAATTAATACATTGTTGCTATCCATTCCCCCGCTCCTCTCTCTGATATAAAAAGCCCCCGAGGGAGCTTCGAGGGCAAAATAAAAACGCCATTATGGGCGCTAGCGATTTATCTATTCAACAGGCAATGGGTTCCGATCTCTTCCGGTTCAGATGCGGCCAAGCTAAACACTAGTTAAGCATTGTCGGCCAGGAGTGCCTGAACCTCATCTCGGATCACGAGGGGTACCTGCTCAATTATTTTGAGTCCCTTACGGATCAGGCTTGCATATACCTGCGGCATTATACGTCCCCCCCTATCAGGGGCAGTACTATCTCGTACAGTTCAACCAGGGCAAGCTGTGCGCTTGTGGCCTCATCTTGAGCAGACTGTAATTGCTCATACGTCTCCGTCAATGCTATCCGAGTTTGTGCCAGCTCCTCGCGGACCTGCTCGATTTCCGTCAGTTCCGGTGGCTTATTGGCTTCGGCCTCCTGGTAGGCTTCCCAGGCTGCTTGCAGCTCGGCTTTTGTGGGCTGTGGTTCGTCTAAATTCCAGACGGCGATATACGGGCCACGCTCTACCAGGTCGTAAGCTTCGCCCTCTAAGAGCAGATTATAGTCGATGCCGTAACGGTAGTGTATGCCGTTAATGGGTTCCTCGCCCTCTTCCGGGGGCTTGATCTCATAACGGACACGGCCTTTTTCTTCGGCTCCCTGGCGCAGGATAGGTTCCAGGCCGTTGTCCCAAACTTCAAAGTCTTTTAACGCATCAACCTTAGGAAAAATAAATTTTATTGCTGCTGGGATATTCATCTGATAGACCCTCCTTTTATGCCACTCTAATTATTTCAAGTCTAGTTACATCGTTTCCACCCGTAACGGTAAGCACATTACTGCTCCACGCTTGAATAGTGAAAATTTCTCCAGCTGGTAAATAGAGTAATATTTCCCCTGAGAGCAAAACGTGCATGCTAACTGAACCAGCATTTTTCACATCCACCGTGTAGCCAGCGCTACCGTTTTGAAGAACTCTTAGCTGACATTGAACCGTGGGCGGGACATTCGCGACTAACCCGGAAGCTTTAACTTTGTACCATCCCGTGGCTGGAGAAGTAAACACTCCAGTGGTTCCGTTGTATCCACCGGTTTGATTAGTGGATACGCTGCCGTATTTAATCAATGTATAAACACTGGCTGATATGGGGTGATCTGTAACCGTTCCAGCCCACACGATTGTCCTGGAGGCGTACGTATTATCTCCCCAAGGGTTAATAACACCTTCACCCAATGATATTATTCCTCCGCTAGTTGTAAATGAAACTCCCGCCAATGTGTTGGCATTCCCGCCGACTTTGCCTGATTCCATTGCATAATAGGCGTTTGAGTTAGCGATGCCAGTACACCATGTCATAAAAGTATTCGCGGCACTTCGAGAAATCAACGCCGCCCATTTATTAGATATCACGCATGATGCAAGAACAGCAGAACCACCATAGATAACGAAACCAGCATTTGAAGCATCCGCCGCAGTTGCTGAACAAGTATTAAAATATGTCCAGGAACAATAACTAAATTCAAAAGAATTGGAATTATTTGTTGTGCTCGTGAGGCCGGTAAGCGTAACAGGCACAGTATTTGAAGCTCCTAACGCTTTTACGATGTTTACGGTAGCAGTTCCCGTAATCGCAAAACTTCCTTTTCCAAAAAAACCTTTAATTACAATCGACTCAGCATAAGTCCCCATCGCAACATTGATATTCACATCGTGGTTAATTGCTTTAGGGAGCGAGTCAATAGCTTTTTGAATCGTCTTAAACGCCCCACCCGCCGTATTCCCCAGCCCCGTATTCCCATCATTCCCATCCGTCCGCACATAGTAAGTAATATCCGCCGTGGTCTGCTGCGGTGTAGTGGTTAGATTAGCCTTAGTATTCAGCTGCCCCTGAATCCCCGCTGTCACGCCGTCCAGGTAACCAAACTCTGCATTGGATACAACACCCGTCCCGATCTTGGAAGCATCAATCGCTGCTGCGGTATTAACGTCTGCATTAACAATCGCCCCAGCGGTGATTGTAGCTGTCCCCGCTCCTGCAGCCATCGTGATATCTCCGGAGACCGCCGGGAGACGCGCGGCGGCAAGCGTTCCGCTCGACAAGTCCGCAGCGGATCGTGTAGGCAAGTCCGCCAAGGATGCCCCTGTTTTGCTGAGCTTGGTCCAGGCAATGGCTGCCGAGGCATTTACATCCGCATCCACAATTACACCGGCTGCAATCGCAGTCACACCGTCCCCTGTACTGGTTACATCACCAGTGTGATTAGGGTGCGTGTATACCGTGGCATTCGTGCCATTGATGGTGATTACTCCGTTTGATGCTGAATTGGCTACAACAGTAGCCCCGGCTGCAATGCCATCCAATTTGGCTTTATCTGCGGCCGACTCCAGTCCGGCAGTTGTCGTAGTTGCTACAGCGGTTGAGGCTTTGGCATTCCAGGTTGATTTCTCAGTATCGGTAACGAATCTATTTGAAGCATCTTGCACAATGATGCCCGGCGGATGTGTGGCTGGGTGAGTATAGTTATTGGCTCCCGCTGCCACTCCATCCAGTTTCGCCTTATCGGCAGCCGATTGAAATCCGGCCACTGTTGTTGTAGCCACTGCGTGCGCCGTACCTCCAGCACCAATATGGGCGGTTAAATTAGCCTGGACGGCATTAGCCTTAGCCGTAGCATCTGTCGCAGCCGCTGCCTGAGCAGCAGCCGCTTTTGTGGTTGCGTCAGCTGCCGCTGCGGTCTTGGCTGCATCGGCCTTGTCCTGTGCTCCCGCAGGTGTCTCCTTAGCATTCCAGGCAGTCCGCTCTGCCGCCGTAAGATGCCGCGTGGCGTCATCCGCATGCACCTTAGCCGCTTCCAGCGTTGTGGCCGGCGCAGTCCGCCAAGAAGACTTGCCTGTGATAGATTTGATCATATTGGCCAGCCAGCCCAGCAGGGTTGTAATAGTGCCAGTATCACCTGTCGGGGCTATAGTATCAGATATTGTCCGGTTGCCTATAACCGTGTCTGATGCCGAGCCAGCTCCACCAGCTCCCGCAGTAATTCCCGAGAGTTTGTTTTTCTCGGTCGTGGTGTAGTCATTGGCGGACAGCCCCTTGCCGGATATCTTATCAATCTTTGCAGCGTCAACAGCGTCCAACTCGGACTTTTTCGCGAATACTAGCGATTCATCAATCACCGCCTTAATATTCGCCGCGGTCCCAACGACAACAACGCAGTCAAATGCCTTCTCAATGATATCCGTCCCGCCGCCGGGTGCGATATAATCAGCTGTCACTCCGGCATTGGCATACGCGTACAGGATCTCTCCGCCATCCGGATCTTGAGCGAATACCCCAACCTCCCGGAAATAAAAGCCTGTGGTGATATCGGCGTTGGACAGAGTCGTGCCGATAATCACTTTGTTAGGCGGTTGCATCTGAAGACGCGCAATAGGCAAGCTTTTCTTGAGAGATATCAGCGCATTCAGTGCGGGTACGGATTGTCCGCTAAGCGATCCGTCACCAATGGCGATCCTGGTATAATTGAGCTGCGTTCCCGCCTGTGCTTTTCCTTGCAGCGCCAATCCTTTATTGGTTAATGTCATGCCTCCAAATACTGCCACATGATTCACTCCCTAAATCGTAATGTGTTCCCCGAAATGTAAAAAGCCGCCGAAGTAAAAGGGCAGCTGCTCAGCTTGTGAAATTGTGACGCTGTCCAGCACAGCTGACAAACGCTTGACAGCATCAACGGCGGCAATGAACTCCTGCGCCCGCTCCGAAGTCACATCGGCATTGTTGGTGACTACCCGGAAATGATGCGGCTCCCCGCCATACTGCCACCATTCTTCCACTGCCCCTTGGCCAAACAAGATCGCAATCAGGTCCTCTACCGCTCCGGCCGTACCTTTATGCCTGTGAAATGGTATGGCATTTTTGATTAGCAACCGTTTTTGATCCAAAGGCAGATCCGGATCATAATAGGGCGGCTTGAACTGCCAGGCCAGTTCATCTGCTTCTGCATTTGTCCACTCTGCTGACCGCCCGAACAGCTCCAGGCCGGCAATCATACTGCTTGTCTCTTGCAGCTGTATATCCAGCGCAACAGCAGCCGCAGCCATCGCAGGATCATTGCGGATGGGAAGCGGCAGCAGATCAAACAGACTTACGGTCTGAATATTAATCATCTGCCAACCCTCCGTAAGTGATTGTCGTTGTGCCAGTCTGAGCAATCTGGGTTGCTGACAGAACCGTGTACCCGGGAGCTGCCGCGACCACCCGAAGCGCCCCGGCAGCCATGATTCGGGCTATCAGCTCCGAAGGGTTAATATCCCGGCCCAGCTTGGAACGCTGCCAGAGCTGATAAGCAGCAACTGCCGCCGATACGGCTGCCTGGATACCCGGTACCTCAGCAGTCCGGCTGCGGCTGATATAATAGGTAACTTCTGTGTTAAAGCTGACTGGTTGTGGCGCACTCACGGTTACCAGATCTGTCAGTGGCCGGATCCCCCGGTCTTCCAAGGTCTCGGCAATGGAACTCATTACATCCTCACCGGGAATCTGCCCCTCGGCAAGTAAGGGAACGACCGTAACACGGCCTGCTGCCGGAGAGTACGCATGGACATCCAGGATCGCAGAGGATGTGGACTTAGCCCAGAATTCGTAAGCTCCCTGTGGACCAGCCGTCGAATAGGATTCCGGTGCATTGCGGATACGTTCTTTGAAAGCTTCATCCGTTTCTGCAGCGGCTCCACCGGAGCTGGTTGTCAGATTGGTTACAGATTGGACAAAGGGCAACGGGTCCATCTGAACATTAATCTGTCCGGGCAAGAATCCGTTCCCTATCGTTCCGGAGTCGGAGCATTGTGCCGTTGCAATACCCACCGTCTCTCCCGCCGGAATTTCCAGATACTCCGTAGTTGTAAAATAGATTGAACCATTGCCGCCCTGCGCCCCAACGCGGGTTCCTGCAGGAATCGAAGTCACTGAAGCCAGCGGAATGGATAAAACAAACTGAAGAGTGACGATTGCCGCCGACGCCTTCAAGCGCTTTGAACCCTGAAAAGCACCCATATGATCCAGGAGCGTCCCGGAGGCATAGCGCAGCAGATTTCCTTTGGCCGTCTGATTAATAAGCACCTTCTGCTGTACAATGACAGCTGCCAGCGAGGACAAAAAAAGCCGCACCGGATCGGCAGGCTGCAAAGTGCGTCCAGCAAGGCCTTCATATACAGTGATCACATTCTGCTGTACGGCTGCTGTGTCCTCTTCGGCGAAGAGAATTTCCGGTAATTCAGCATATTCCAATTCCTATTCCTCCTCTGCCAGAGTATATTTCACTACAACTGCCAAACGGCCGTTAAGCGAGTCTTCTTTATCTTTGGGGAAAGAAACATCGGCTACCGAGGCGCGCGGCTCCTGTTCTGTGATGGCTGTGATGATTTCTGCGGTCAGGCGGGTTTCGGCAATGAATGCAGGCTCATCAATAATCGTGTAGTCCAAGCCAACCTCCCGGGCCAACGGAGCGCTTCCCCACGGAGTAGCAAGGATCATCCGAATATTCTGAGAGACTTCTTCCTCAACCGTTAACGGACTGAAATTGATCAGGGTGGGTTGTGTCATATCCACGGTATACATCATTTCACATACTCCTCAAGTGAGATCGTGACCTGTGCGTCCAAAACATTGCCGATGCTGTCCAGCCTGCTCCAATCCTGGGACAACCCACTGATCACCCACAGTCCGACTCCCACATTCTTACGTCCTATGACAAGCGGCATCGCTTTACCGGCACGGTCGAGTTCTGTGAGCCTATCGAGTTCTTTACGCGGATTAAGGCCAAGCGCAGCGGAGAAATGGACCGCAAACGAAACAGAATCTGCCCCGGGTCCCACAAATTCCTTTTTGGGCTTTTGACCGATAATGTCGTGCTGTGCCCACCGGCTGGAGCTGCTGCGCTTGAATTCATCTATAGTGCGAATTGCACCTTCCGCAACGACAAAAACGACCGGCCCTAGACTGCCAATCTTGTTCATTTTATATTCTTGTTGTTGGTCTGGCTTAGCTATACTGCTCATCCGGTTCCGCCTCCCACTCCATCATTAAATGCGCTAGCCGACACTTTGCCTGTTACCGTTAAATCTCCCTCGATCCTCACCCCGCCGCTACCTTTAACATTTAGTCTTCTGGCCGTACGGTCATAATAGACATAACTGCCATCCTCAAACCATACCCCCCGCTGATCCTTGCTGCCTGAAGGCTGATCATCTTCTGCAAAGTACGTTCCCAAGCAAAAACCTGCCGAACGCCCGTTATCCAGAAAAGCGCACAGCACCCTCTCGCCCGGCAGCGGTATCGCATTGCCCCTTCCCCAACCGCCCGGCGTGAGAACCGGCAATTCGCCAGAAACCATATCATCGCGGTCTGCAAAAGAAACCCTGACACTTCCCGCTGCCACATTAACTGTGGATACCCTGCCAATAAGAATCAATTCTACCACCCCAATACTTTGCGAATTTCCAGATTTGTTGTGTACCCGCTGCTTCCAATCGAATGCCTGGCGGATTCTATAATGTATTTCCCGTCAAACCGTTGCCAGCCCTTGATATTAATGGTTAGTCCCGTAGCCATCCGCATATCTCCCATGAGGGATAGGGTTCCTTTTCCGCCTTCTTTATTGCGCTCCCGAAGCCTTTTACGGGCTAGCCGCAGAGCATCGGCCTGACTATCGACTTGCTCATTGATCTTAAGCACAGGACCACTCTTCGGCGCACCCTCAGGTGTGTAAGTAGCCTTAAGGGACTCCTTCCCTTGGGAGGGAGTATAAGTAACTGTACATGCCCGGAAAGCAGAATATGCAGTATTTAGCGCAAAGCTGTACCCTGTCACATTAGCCTCCCCGCGCACAATCGTCGCGACCCCCGCTTTTTGTTCATATTCCATTTCATCAAAAAGAACCAGGCTCCCGCCGGATACTTTAATGGCGATGCCCTCTTGAGTAGCCGTGTTCAGCAAAAAAGCCAAGTCCGACATTTCCGACTGCTCCAGACGTTCATAAGAAGGATTGTCCTGCGCCTCATAAATTAATTTCAGTTTAGCGCGTTTGGCAACTTGAGCGGCTACCGTTTTCAAATTCGTTTTCTCCCAGCTGCGCGAGCTGCGTTGCATCCGAATCTCGGAGGTAATGGGAAGTGAAACCGCCTTAATGGATATCGTGTCAGGGGGACCGTTAAAATCGATACTGTCCACCTCAAAGGTTCCCAGCGGCAGCTTCTTGATTTCCCCCGGTTTTCCCCAGTTAACAGTCCGGATAGAAGCAACCAGCTGATCTCCTTCAACAGGTGCCCAAGGCCCCTGCCAATTGCGCTCCCGGTCCTCCAGCGAAACTGTAAGATCGTCCAGAGAACCGGAGGCAGCATCGTTATATTGAAAGTCCGTTAGCGATTTCGCAATATCCACCGTGACATCCTTCCCGTTATACCGAAGCTCCAGTACTGCTCTGCGTGCATCCTGCATGGATTCCATCCGGCTCACCCCCTTCTCCATGGAGGTAATGAGCTGGAGGTGTCAGCCGGCAACTCCGGTACATTCAGCACAATATTGCTGGAAAACACACAGACCGCAGCGTGCGCCGGGTTAGCATTCAAGAGCAGGGTCATGAAGCGGGCATCTCCATATAGATTAAAAGCAATTCCATCCCACATATCTCCTTGCACGGTTCTATAGATCATTGGAAGCTCACCCGCCTCTGCTGCTGGAGCATGGCCTTGAAGCGGCGTTCAAAACCGTCCTCCGTTTGTTTCAAGGCCTCACGCAGCTGTTCGACCACAGATTTATCTCCGCCCTGGAGGGTGATACTTGGTGCCCATGTTACATGAATATCTCCATTGTTACCGGAATTGTTATTGTAGCCCATCAAATCATTTGCCTTTTCCAATAAAGATCGGGACCGGGGCTTCTGGTTTAATGGAATGGCCATTTCGGGACCGGCTTCACCAAATATAGATGGAACATATGCGATTCCGCCTTCCGCGTATCCCTCAAAATCCGGATCATGCTGTGCCCAATAAATCGCCTTTCGGCCAGCTGTAGTAAGCGAATCAGGCTTCCCTTTCGATTTGATCGTCCCTTGAACCTCTCCCCATTCCTCCCCCGTGAGCTTGAAGTTCGGAATCTGTCCAGTTTGCTGCCATAGGAGCTGAACATTTACCCTCTTATCGGCAGGTAGTTTATCCACCTCAGCGTTAAGGTTTATCATATCAGTCATGGCTTGATCGAATTGCGCTTGTTCAGCTGCGGACATATCCTTGTTCTTTGCGGCTTGCTCTTGCAAGGTACCGCCGAGATCAAGCTCAATCAATTTTTTTTGAGCGTTGTAGTAGGAAGTAAAGCTGTTTTCAGCTTCGGTCATTTCACTTTGAGTTTTCTTGATTTTGTTATTATCTTTATCAAAGGATTTCTCTAGCTTTCTAAAATCACTTCCAAAATCCAACAAGCCTGTAGGATTTGTATAGTCTTTCCCAGTGACTTGACTCGCTTTTTTCCTAAAAGCAGAAAATTGTTCAGCTCTCTGATCCCCATTTAAATCACTTAGATCTATTTTTGTGTATTCCGCCATAAGCTGTACGTAGTCTTTATACTTTACCTTGTTCTCCTCGTAGGAGGCACTTTGATCCTTGAGGTCCTGGGTCAACTTTGAATATTTATCCTCCAAATCAGGCAGTTTCGCCTGTGCCGAAAGTGCATCGTGCTCCAATTCGCGTTTGCCCATTTCCTCTCGGGACTTGGCAATATCACCGACAAGCCCCATCTGGTCGCGGAATTTATCATTCTTAGAGCCTTCTGCAGACAAAATATTTGGATTCATGTCAATTAGCTCTTGTTCCACAAGCTTTTGCTTTCTTCTGGCTTCTGCCAATTCAGCAGCGGGAGTTTTTGCGTCCTTAAGCTTCCCTGTCAACCGGTCATACTCGGTAATTAGACCCTGGGTTTTGGTTGTCGTCTCCTCAATTCCTGCATAATTGGAATAGGATTCATCCAGCGCATCCCCCATATTCAAAAGATCCAGGCGCGCATCCTCCTGATGCTTTCTGAAGGCTATGACTCCTGCTGTAACCAATCCCAAACCTGCTACAGCTAGCCCCACAGGATTGGTTAGCATACCGAGCGCCCCGGCAATTCCTCCAGCTGCTCCGCTGGCTCCTCTGGCCGCCGTGATAATCTTGGAGAATTCCTGGACAATCTTCACTGTTTTTGTAGCCAGCATCGCAGCAGGAACCGCAAGACCGATTACCATCAGCGGCTCTTTATTGTCTGAAACCCAGCCGGTTAAGCCCTGAAGCGCGGGCATCAAGTTTTCTCCTAAGGGAACTACAAGACTTGCCATCAGCTCCCGTCCCATTGCCGCAAACTGCTCGGAGAGCGTATTATCTTTTATCGCCGCTACTTCCTCCATGGTCTGCCTGGTCATATCAAACTGATTACGGGTTTGGCCAAGCGCCAGCACTGCCTTGTTCCCTATTTCCTCAAATTGAGAGCCGAACAGGGTACCGGCAAGCGCTGCTTGATGAACCGGATCCTTGATGGCCTTCAGTTTCACAATAACCTGATTCATGGCATCCTTACTGGTAATCGATCCGTCAGCCAACCCTTTAAAGAGGGTATCGCCGCTGCCCAGCGTCTTTTGCAGTTGAAGCATAGCCTTGTTGGCCGAATCGCCTCCCGCCTTCAAGTCTCCAACCAGTGCAAGGGCACCCTTTTGTCCGGCGGCCTTTACCAAATCGGCAAATTCCTTTGACTTCGTCCCGCCACTTACAAGCGCGGTGCTGAATTGATCCAGCTGCTTAGGAGCAAACAGCTCGTAGATGGCGGCCTTTGCAGTATCCGAGCCTTCTTTAACGTTTGATCCGAATTTTTTCATAATGTCGGCAACACCATCAAGCGAGTCCGCTCCATTGTCCATGCCTGCACTTAATAATTCAAACATCTCGTCGGCAGAATAACCCATCTTCTGAAAATCATCGCTGTATTTCCCTATTGCACTCAAAAGTCCGCCGGATGTATTGAGCCCCTTCTGCGCGCCTTGAGCCATCAGATTGTAGGCTTGTTCCGAGGAGATACCGAATTTGCGCATCATAGCGTCAACTGCTTGTACAGAACCAGCTATATCTCCCTTAAAAACATCGCGGTACGTCATGGCCGTCTGCGTTGTCTTTTCCAGCTCTTCTCCTGTTTGCTGCAGGACTTGTTTCACTGTTCCTACGGCGTCTCCGATATCTTCATAGTTCTCACCATAATTCTGACTGTACAGGTTATCAGAGATATCTTTCATTCCACTCATTTCTTTGACGGTCAACCCGGTTGCAGCCTGAAGCTGCGCCATCGCCCCGGATGAATCATTTACAGCCGCCCATACCGCCTTCAGAGGTTCAACGGCTTTTTGCAGCATGGAGAAGTCCACTTCTTTGACTGCATCTTTAAGCTTGTCACCGAGCTTTCCGGCCTTGTCGCCTACCTCCTCAATACTGTCATCCGCCTGTTCAGCCTCTCTGCGCAGTACATCGAAATACCCCCTGCTGACCATTTCACGCAGAACCCGGTCCAAATCCTGAATATGCTGTTCCGCTTCGCCGACAGAGCTGCGGAAAGCAGGAGTCACCAATAAATTCAGCTGAAGAATAATCTCATTTATACTGCTGCTTGCATTGCCTGTCCCTGCCATAACTTACCTCCTTCCCTTAATCCTGGACACCCTCTCTACCCACTCCCCCAGTTCCTCCAAAGGCAAGGCGAGAAAATAAGGGATCGGAGTATGGGTAAGCATGGCCAAAGAGACGGCGATGTCTTTAATCCCATCGCCGTCTCCACAGCCTACAGCAGCAAAAAACTTTGTGCCCGCAAGGTCAGTTTAGTAAAATCCTTAGCTGAAAGTGCTCTGATCAGCCCAACGTGGACACCTGCAGCCTTTGCTACAATATAAGCCTGATAGGCTTTATTGGTCTCCTTAATCAATTCCCCGCTGGATTGACGCGCCGATTCCACCTGATACTGCCGGTCACAGATCAGAATGTCCTCACCTGTCAGCTTGTCGAAATCAATACTCAAGCTCTCAAAAGTATCGCCTTCAAATGTTACAGGCCGGGCGAAAGTATAGACTTCCGCGCCAGCCTCCTCTATATTCTTTGTCCCCATCGTGCACGCTCCTTATAGACTAAGATTTTCTTTGGTTGCAGCAAGGTAATCTACATCATAAACTTTGTGAATGTAGTTATATTTATCAATTTCTAGCACCTGAACGCCATCCAGTGTCACCTTCAAATAATTCACTGAGAAGTTGTTGGTGGTATCCATCACTGCGGCGGTCTCCAGATTCCCCAGCGTTAAGCCAAGCGGTCTTGCACGGACGGTCACCTTAAAAGGTACCTCACGGTATTCACTTGTTGCCGTGTCAAAGGTTTGGATCGAAGCCCGGAGATCCAGCGTATGGATCTTCGGTGCCAGAAGCGATGCCGCTGCCTTTTCAATGGTACGCCATTTAAGGGCCAGACTCATCGCGCCCGTATGTCCGGGAGAAGGCGCCGCCATTTCTCCGGCGATTCCGCCGCCTTTAATTGTATCCACCAGGTAGGTAATTTCCGGCAAGGTGGCGGTTGCCGTACCCAAGTAATCCACTGCATTCAAGTACACCGAATAATCAATAACTCTTTCTGATCTTTTAGGCATATTGCTCCTCCTTTTACGCTACCAGCGCAGCTAAGTATGTTGTGTCGTATTCAAGCAGGAATGAAATCTCCTGTGCCGGTCCCGGCGGTGTGATATGCAGATGGAAGGTAACCTTGCCGGCCATCAGATCTGCCACTGGATTCTCGGACTCATTGAAGTCTACCCGTCCGCCCAGCAGAGCTCCGGATGCCGTCAGACCGTTCAGCCAAATATTCACCGAATCCGTGACTGCGGCAACCAGCCGCTTGTTCATCGGATCATCCACCTTTTGCATGTAGGTCAGAATCAGACTGTTGCCGATCCAGTTAAACATGCGGCGAACCGGAATAAAGCTGTCTTTGGGATCAGCGGCACCAGGGTAGGCAGCAGTATGATTCCCCCAGCTCTTCCAGCCGCTCGTTCCAAGATTAAGTGCCGTTACAATTCCTGCGCTGTTAAGGAAGCTTGCCTGGTCAATGCCCAGGAACTGGCTTGTCCCATCGGACAGCACAGTCCCATCCGCCTGCAAAGATTTGTTAGACGGCGATACAAAAGGAACACCGCCATTATTGGCATCTGTCGCGGCGATAAGTCCTGCGAGCTGTGTAGAGAAATGATATTTCTTATCCCCTAGAGTCAGCATCGGGTAAGCGGCAATTTGAAGAGGAGCAGTGTAGCTGTTGTCTGCTTTCCATGTGCCAGCATCTGTATAGGACTGGGACGGATCAATATCCGTCAGCGCCATCGCCTTGAAATTCCCGTTGATATTTCCGGCCTTTGCCTTCATCACCGCGGCGACTGCAGACAGATGTGACCAGCCGGGAGCCAGCAGCAGATCCGGAAGAATGCCAAAACGCGGGTAGGCTTGATGGACCAGTTCAAAACCGGTATATTCACCGGATGAGGTCACGCCCCCAATGATATCCTCAGCCTCTACAGCTTCCGGATTCAGCTTGTCATAACCTACGGACAGTTGATTAACATTGGCCGCGATAGCACCAGACGGCTTTGTTGTGATCATCACATGACCGTTCTCATCAAATGCTGCCGTATAATCCTTGCCGGATACGTAGGTTGATGTACCGTCTGAAGATTTGACCAGGAGTGTGGACAGCAGCACCCCTTCTGCCTGCAGGATGGCAACCCGGTCAGTTACAGCAGCCGCTGTAGGGGCAACCGTTGTCTTGTGTGTAGCCGGATCAAGCACGTTGACCAGAATCATAGGAGCTTTTTCGTACAATGCAAAATGCGAATAAATTAATTCGCTCAGTGTATATTTTGACCAGTCCTCACTGTACCCGAAGGCAGCCACCGCTTCCGCGTAACTATATACAAGTACCGGAGTATTCACCGGCACAGCCGCCCCAGCCAGATGAACCGGAGCCGTCCCCACCGCAAAAGGAATACCGCTCGTTGCCTTAGTTGGAGCCAGAACAGAAGTCGATTGTTCAATAATAGTTACACCATGTTTAAAAGCCATATATTAATTCCCCTTCCCTAAAAGCCTTTGATAGACTGCATATTCAGCTGTTCCGGCGTGAACAATACGTTCCTGCACAGCCGTTATTTCTTCTAACGGTATAATCAGTTCAGCCACATCCGGCTGTTCCTCCAGCAGCGGCAATAAATAGGTTGGAATACCCTCCCTAAAAACGGTGGATTGCAGAAGCCGCCCTCCACGCAGGTTTGGACCTAGATAGATTTGCGGCGGGTCCTGTGCCGGCTCCTGCTCATTTTGGAGATTATCTTTATTTTTAATGAAGTTCATAGTTTTACCTCCGGTCTAATTTGGGGCAATACCCAGGTTGTTGTAAGTTCGCCTCCCCAGTCTGCTGCAGGGTGCTCCTCGTTAAGTTTCATCTTCCAGCTGGCGTCCATGACGAATTGTTGTTCAAGCACTCTCTTGCGCAAAAGCAGGATGCGTACCCGCTCCATCAGATTAAGCATATCAATGAGTCCTGTGTCATCTTCTGACTGGGCCCCAAACTGTAGTTTAATTTGAATTTGCCCTTGACCAGAATCACCTTCTCCTTCGGCCGGCCTAATCTTAATTACCGGATATCCCGGGTTCCCGGCATTACTCTGCGGCAAATATCCCAGCAGGACGGGTGGTACGGGCCGCATGTCATCTGCCAATTGTTCTTTCAGAAACTTTTGGATCGCCATAATTAATAAAGTAATTGTCACTGTACCCCTCCTTGCTCCTAGAACTCTTTCCCAAATCCACGGAGCGCCTCCAAACGCTTCACCATCTTCGCAGCCACCTCCCCTTCCGGCATCAGCTGGATGATTGCCGTTATTTGTCTTTCTATTTATTGGGGGCTTTCACTAGACAAACCAAATCTTTTTTATTTAAAGCCTCTTTAAATGAGGGACATATACTCATCTATAACGGAGCTAATCTTTTTTTGCGCCCGCTGAATATATTCACTTACACTGCCAGCCGAAATCTGGAGCATACCAGCGATAGCCACATGCGAGAACCCCTCACCGTTAGCCAGCATATAACACTCCTTCTCCCTCCTGCTCAACAGTCCCAGTACATATTCCAATTGAAAACGTTGATCCTCTGTTAACCCTTCTGAAGGGACCGCATTGAAGCGGCAGGTGAAGTTTTGCATAAGAATAGGTTCCAAAAGAATTTCCCGCTCATAACCCGCACGCCGTTCGATTCCGCGCTTGTTGCCCGGCCGCCGTCCACTGCTCAGCCACTCAATCACATATTCGCAGTCACTGACCATTCCGGCGATTACCTTTTTGTCATCCGCCTCCGCACTTCTGTAAAGTTGTTCTACACCTTTTAATGAAATTTGATATTCTGGAAGCAGTTTTTGCACAAAATCAGAATATATAAATTCCAGATCCTCCTGCTCTACACACTCCATGTCAATTCCCCTTTCGCCCATGTTGATTGAAATATACTCAATTTCGTATTTTTAAATCATGTTATACTCAATTTCGCATTTAGTCAAGCTTTATACCTTGAAAGTACGAAAATGCATATTTACATTTGCCTATAAACCTTCTACAATGAACTTAATAATACGAAGTAGCGTATATACTGATGATTTTGAGGAGGACTACATGTGCAACGGGCTGAGGTCTTAAAGAGGCTGATCGAGGAAACAGGCCTGAACACGAAGGCTTTTTCAGAAAAGGCAGGAATTCCTTATACTACGCTTAGGTCAATCTTAATGCGGGGGGTAGGAGGGGCTTCTGTGGATAATGTTCTTAAAGTTTGTCGTGCTTTAGGCATTACTACCGAAGAAATGGATCGTTTGGCATTCGGATCAAGTAAAGAAGAGGCTGCTCCACTGCTTTCGGAACTGTCCGAATTTGAGGCATTCCTAAATAATCCTGAGCATGGACTGTTTTTCAAGGATTACCTGGACGCCCCGGATGAACGTAAACGGGAAATGTTGACCTTTTGGCAATTTATTAAAGATCTCGAAAAGAAAAAATCAGACTCATCAGACGACAACTAAAAGCAGGAATAATCGTGGTATCAGCCAACGGCTGATTCCTCATATCTATATATACGAACATATATTCTTATTTCGGAGGTTTTTTATGTTTATTCATTATAAAAAAACACATCTGGAGCATTTCGTAGAAAAGCTCTACTTAACCCATTCTATTCTTCAGCCGGAAGACATCACTATACAGAGGCTTTCGACTGAGTTGGATATCCATATTGATTATGCGCCTGTCCAGAGCCGGGCTTATGAATCCTTATCGGGTATGCGCTTTGTACTATTGGACAACCGGACTACCCCAATGAAGCAACGGTTCGATTTTCTGCATGAGTTATGTCACATGCTGAGGCACGCCGGCAACCAAATGACACTGCCCGTTCCTTTTATCAAAGCACAGGAGGAGGATGCTGAGAAGTTTGTTCTTTATGCCACCATGCCCTTTTTCATGATTCAGTCCTGTAGCTTATCAGGAGATTACAATATCACCATTCAGCAAATCTCAAAAGTTTTTGGGGTATCCAGGGATATGGCTAAAATTCGCTTCGATCAAATTTTACGCCGTGAGTATGAGGGAGAGATGTTGCCTAGAAGGAGTGAAGAATATAATTCTGCTTCTCTTATTCAAAGGGATTCGGAACCCCCGCATGTTTTGGAGGAACCTGTGATCTTCGCTTATTACGATCCCCATAGCACATTGGATGGTCCGGATCAGCTTATTGTCTGTCTTGATCACACAACATTATCCACTCAGCATGAATGGGTTATACCCATAGAGGACAGGTTTGAGGAAATAGAGATAGATGCATTGAAGAATCTTGAACTTGAGTCTGCATCAAGAGGTGACCTGATCTGTTTTGATGGACAGCTTACCTTACAAATTCATCAGCTTGTGTATCGGCATGGATTCACAAAAAGGAACTTTGTATTGCAGATGAGGGATATTGAGCAGATTCTTGAAGCGGATCAAAGTACGGTAAGAAGGTTCCTGTGAAGGATTTCGGCCAGTTATAACTGCAAAAGCAAGCTCGTGCATAATAGCATGGGCTTATTTATATCCACCGGCAACTCAATGCGTCCGTATGCGTAAAAAAGCTCCCGGCCATAAAGGCCAGGAGCTTGAGTTCCTTGTTATCAAGGAAATTGATATTAACGTTTCGAGAACTGTGGAGCACGACGAGCGGCTTTGAGGCCGTATTTCTTACGTTCCTTCATACGTGGGTCACGAGTCAGGAAGCCGGCTTTCTTCAGCGCACCGCGATATTCAGGGTCTACTTTGAGCAATGCACGGGAGATCCCGTGACGGATTGCGCCAGCTTGACCGGAAATGCCGCCACCATGTGCAAGAACGATTACATCGTAGTTGCCCAGAGTTTCAGTCAGGTTCAAAGGTTGTCTTACGATCATCTTCAGTGTTTCCACACCGAAATATTCGTCCATCTCGCGTTTGTTAATGACAATGCGTCCTTCACCCGGTACAAGGCGAACACGTGCTACCGAATGTTTACGACGACCTGTCCCATAGTATTGTACTTGTGCCATGAAACTGTCCTCCTCTATTCTTATCCGCGAAGTTCGTAAACTTCAGGTTTTTGTGCTGCATGTGGATGTTCAGCGCCTGCATATACTTTGAGTCTCAGTTTCATGTGATCCCCTTGACGAGTCTTAGGAATCATGCCGTGAACTGCGAATTCAATCATACGCTCAGGTTTGGTTTTGATCAGGTCTTCAGCAACAGTGACTTTCAAACCACCTGGGTGCATCGAGTGACGGTAGTATTTCTTGTTTTGCATTTTCTTACCTGTCAGGTGAATCTTCTCAGCGTTGATAACAATTACGAAATCTCCAGTATCAACATGTGGAGTGAATTGCGGTTTGTGTTTGCCACGGATTAGAGCAGCGGCTTCGCTTGCCAAACGGCCAAGTGTTTTGCCTTCGGCATCAATGATGTGCCAATTGCGTTCAACTTCGTTCGGCTTCGCCATATAGGTGGTACGCATGAATGTTTCCTCCTTGTTCTCGTACGAAAATCATCTGTTTCGTATATCTTGTTTCTCATTGGATTACAATTATGTGAGTTAAGAAAAGCTTGTTTGTTGGCATTTCCTTGATCGGGGCTGTGGGATAGCCATCAAGAAAACACAACTTTTATATTACAGCATAAACATGACAAGTGCAAGTGATTTTTAACTTTTCAAACACTATTTTTCATAGAAAATAATGTGCTGATCGTTTAGTTCTCATTCTCGTCATATTCTACACTCCAGAGTGCCAAACCCTTAGACACAGCCGTAGGCCCGGCCGCTGCGCGGTCACATGCCGCAAGAATTACAGGAATTTTATCTGCGCTGATCTTGCCTTGCCCCACTTGCATCAGCGTGCCCATAATAATGCGTACCATATGCTGCAGGAAGCCGCTGCCTGTAATATACGTATGGATAACACCCTGATCGGGAGACCCGGGCCGGCACATGCTGCGGTCCACCTCAAGACGTGCTTCAAATATCGTGCGTACATGCGAAGTCTTGGTAGACTTCCTGGACGCAAATGAAGTGTAATCATGGGTGCCCAGCAGCCCAGCCAACCCCTGCTCCATCGCCGGAATATCCAGCTTCATCGGATGATGATGCTGCCAGCGCCGCTGGAACGGGTCCGGGAACCGGTTGCCGTTAATCGTGTACCTGTAGGTTTTACGCTTCGCTCCTCTACGGGAGTGGAAAGAGAGCGGAACCTCCCAGGCCTCGGTAACCACGATATCCTGCGGAAGCCTGGCGTTCAGAGCCAGACACCAGCGTTCCAGCGGGATCTGGGAAGAGGTTATGAAATTAAAAGGTTGGCCATAAGCGTGCACTCCTGCGTCTGTCCGTCCTGAGCCCGTTATCTTGAGCGTCTCACCGGTCAGATGAAGAATGGCATGCTCCAGCTTGTCCTGAATCGTATTGCCCTGAGGCTGGGTCTGAAAGCCATCATAATGGGTACCGTCATAATTGACTTTCATCAATAGATTGCGCATTTCATTCTCCTGTTTGTCCATAGGTTTTTCTGTTTCATAAAAAAAGAGCCCCGGCGGGAGCTCCTTCTACTCTATACAAGGTGATTCCCGCGGTTATTTGCACGGCAGGGTCAAAATGCCCTGCAGTACAATAACGTTAAATACGTAATGCGTACATCCGGAAATCATGCTTGTGAAACTACGCGCGGTCTACCAGTTCAAGATAAACCATAGGCGCAGCATCGCCACGGCGAGGTCCCAGCTTCAGGATACGAGTGTATCCGCCTGGACGCTCAGTGTAACGAGGAGCAATATCAGAGAACAATTTTTGGATTGCATCTTGTTCACCGTCTACAGTCTCACGACGAACAAATGCTGCTACTTGACGACGAGCATGAAGATCGCCCTTTTTCGCTTTTGTGATCAGTTTCTCAGCGATGGAACGAACTTCCTTCGCTTTGGCTTCTGTTGTCTGGATACGTTCGTATAGGAACAGATCCGTTACCATATCGCGGAATAGTGCTTTGCGCGCGCTGGAATCACGGCCCAATTTTTGGTATGCCATTTGTTTTCCCTCCTTCACTCAAGTCTCAAGAAACCCTATAACTATTCTTCTGTACGGAGACCCAAACCAAGCTCCTCAAGCTTCTCTTGAACTTCTTCCAAAGATTTGCGGCCCAGGTTACGGACCTTCATCATATCTTCTTCAGTTTTCGTAGTCAGCTCTTGCACGGTATTAATACCGGCACGTTTGAGGCAGTTGTAGGAACGGACAGAAAGATCAAGCTCTTCGATGGTCATCTCGAGTACTTTTTCTTTTTTGTCTTCTTCTTTTTCAACCATAATTTCGGCGTCTTTCGCTTCGTCCGTAAGACCTACGAACAGAACGAGGTGCTCGTTCAAAATTTTGGCTCCAAGACTAACGGCTTCTTCCGGTCTGATACTGCCATCCGTCCAAATTTCCAGCGTCAATTTGTCGTAGTTAGTCACTTGACCAACACGGGTATTATCAATACCATAATTCACGCGGGAAATAGGAGTGTAGATGGAGTCAACTGGAATAACACCGATTGGCTGATCGTCGCGTTTGTTCCGGTCCGCTTGGACGTAGCCGCGACCACGGCCTGCAAAAATGCGCATGTGTAGTCTCGCTCCAGGTCCCAGCGTTGCAATATGAAGATCCGGGTTCAGGATCTCAACATCGCTATCCGCACGAATATCACCTGCGGTAACGATGCCTTCTCCTTCAGCATCAATCTCGAACACTTTCTCTTCATCCGAATGAATCTTCAGAGACAGAGCTTTAAGGTTCAGGATGATTTCCGTCACATCTTCCATTACGCCGGGAACGGTCGAGAACTCATGCAGAACGCCGTCAATTTGGACCGAAGTCACTGCGGCTCCCGGAAGGGAGGAAAGCAAGATCCGGCGAAGCGAATTCCCCAGAGTCGTGCCATATCCACGTTCCAGCGGTTCAATTACGAATTTCCCATAGGTTCCATCATCATTGGCTTCTACGGTCTCAATCTTCGGCTTTTCGATTTCTATCACGAGTGTACCCCTCCTTCAAACGTCGCTCCTATATGAAACAGTCACCCCATCAGGTGTATCATGTAGTATGCCTAAACACCTATTATTAGCAGATGCGTCAGAATTATACCACAATCACAATTCTGATTTTACTAAACGCGGCGACGCTTCGGCGGACGGCATCCATTGTGAGGAACCGGAGTAACGTCTTTAATGAGGTTTACTTCAAGGCCAGCGGCCTGAAGGGAACGGATGGCTGCTTCGCGGCCCGCGCCCGGTCCTTTAACCATAACTTCAACGGACTTCATGCCGTGTTCCATAGCTGCTTTAGCAGCAGATTCGGCTGCCATTTGCGCTGCAAATGGAGTCGATTTACGGGAACCTTTGAATCCTTGACCGCCGGAGCTTGCCCAGGAAATTGCATTTCCGTGAGGGTCCGTGATCGTAACGATAGTGTTATTGAACGTGGAACGGATATGTGCCACGCCAGACTCGATATTTTTCCGGTCGCGACGTTTCGTACGTACGACTTTTTTCGGTTTAGCCATTGTCTCTTATCACCTCTTCTTATTTCTTTTTGTTTGCTACCGTACGACGCGGGCCTTTACGGGTACGGGCATTTGTTTTGGTACGTTGACCGCGAACAGGCAATCCACGACGGTGACGAACACCGCGGTAACAGCCGATCTCAGTAAGACGTTTAATATTCAAGGAAATTTCACGACGAAGGTCACCTTCAACCTTAACTTGCTTGTCGATCGTTTCACGCAGTTTGCTGACTTCATCTTCCGTCAAATCACGGACACGTGTGTTAACGTCAATGCCTGTTTCATTAAGAATTTTCTGGGAAGTCGTTTTACCGATTCCGAAAATATAAGTCAAGGCGATCTCAACGCGCTTATCACGTGGCAAATCCACTCCAGCTATACGAGCCATTTTACGCTACACCCCCTTCTTAACCTTGTTTTTGTTTGTGTTTCGGATTTTCGCAAATTACCATAACAGTCCCTTTGCGGCGGATGACTTTGCATTTTTCGCAAATGGGCTTTACAGAAGGTCTTACCTTCATGTTAATTACCTCCTCAAAGTTTTGCGAAGCAAAACTTTTGTTGTAGTTCCCATCTATTTACGGTAAGTTATACGGCCTTTTGATAGATCATAAGGCGATAACTGCACGACCACTTTGTCTCCGGTTAGGATACGGATAAAGTGCATCCGCAATTTCCCGGACACATGGGCAAGTATTTGATGACCGTTCTCAAGTTCAACCTTAAACGTTGCGTTAGGCAACGGCTCAATGACCGTTCCTTCTACCTCAATGACATCTTCCTTAGCCACAGTTAGTCTCCTTTCTCATTAGCACTTTTTCCAGCTGGTTCCCCATACTTCATCACTGCGAACCGCAGCTTTCCGTTGGTTACCCGGCCGGTTTCTTCCAAACTATCTACAATCTCACTGCTGATGAAGGGTATGAGCTCCAAGTGCTGAATATTCTTCTTCTTTGGACTATCAAACTTGCGTTTGTCCCCGTCAGCAATATATACAAATCTGCTATCAACAACTGCGATAACAACGGCAGCCTCTCCGGCATCCTTGCCTTTGAGAATTCTCACGATTTGACCAATCTGCGGGCTGCTCCCAGTATTCACGTGAAGATCACCTACGCATTCAGTTTTGTGAAAATCTCCATGCCGTCCGGTGTAACTGCTACTGTATGCTCAAAGTGAGCGCATAGTGAACCGTCTACCGTAACGACCGTCCAGTTATCTTCCAGCGTTCTGACATATCTGTCCCCGGCGTTAACCATCGGCTCAATCGCGAGTACCATACCCGGCTTCAGACGTGGTCCGCGGTCCGCTATGCCATAGTTCGGAATTTGCGGTTCTTCATGCAGTTCTGCCCCAATGCCATGACCAACATACTCGCGGACAACGGAGAAGCCGGCGTCCTCGATGTACTGTTGGATTGCATGGGAGATTGTAAACAAGCGCACATCCGGTTTGACTAACGCCAGTCCTGCGTACAAGGAGCCTTCCGTGACGTCCAGCAGACGCTGAGCCTCTTCAGAAATGCTGCCCACCCCGTAGGTCCAGGCGGAATCACCGTGATAACCGCGGTACTCTGCACCGATATCCAGCGTAACAATATCGCCTTCTACCAGTTTGCGTTTACCTGGAAATCCATGCACCAATTGTTCGTTGACTGAAGCGCAAATGCTGGCAGGAAAACCGTTGTAACCTTTGAAAGACGGCACAGCACCTTGACTGCGGATGTATTGATCGGCGATTCTGTCGAGTTCTCCAGTTGTAATACCAGGCTCTATAGCCTCAGCAATACGACGGTGACTCTCGGCAACAATTCGTCCAGCTTCCCTCATAAAGGCAAGTTCCTGTTCGGATTTACAAATGATCATTACATTAACCCCGCAATAAAGACACGATTTCGGAAGAAACGACATTGATTTCGTTTTCTCCGTTTACCTGACGCAAAAGACCTTTATCGTCATAAAATGCAAGCAGCGGCGCTGTTTTGTTATCATACTCATCCAGACGCTTGCCTACACTCTCTTCGTTGTCATCCGGACGCTGATACAATTCACCGCCATCAATGTCGCAGATGCCATCTTGCTTCGGCGGGTTGAAAATTAAATGGTAGGATGTTCCGCAAGTGCTGCAGATCCGACGTCCTGTAAGGCGCGCCATCAGCAGTCCGCGGTCCACATTCAAGTTGATTACGTGATCTAGTGAAGTGCCCAGGCGGCTAAGGATTTCTCCCAGCGCTTCCGCTTGCGAAAGGGTTCTTGGAAAGCCATCCAATAAAAAACCTTTTTCGCAATCGGACTGCTGCAGCCGTTCTTCAACGATTCCAATAGTCACATCATCAGGTACAAGCAAGCCTTGTTCCGTGTAAGATTTAGCTTTCAGCCCGATTGGAGTTCCCTGCTTGATCGCCAAGCGGAAAGCATCTCCAGTCGAAATATGCGGAATACCAAGTTCCTTCACTACTACAGCGGCTTGTGTTCCCTTGCCTGCCCCAGGAGGGCCCATGAATAAAATGTTCACGATTCTCTTCTCCCCCCAAAAGTTCGCCACCAAGCAAGAAACAGCACAATAGGTACCGGGAAGTTTAAAACCCTAGGTACTTCACCGGAACCTATCGCCTATTTATTGATGAAGCCTTTGTAATGGCGTTTGATCAATTGGCTCTCGATCTGCTTCATAGTATCCAATGCCACACCGATTACGATCAGGAGAGCAGTACCGCCGATCTGTACTTGCTTCGGCAGACCGGATAGTGAACCAAACAATACTGGCAGCACAGAAATGAGTGATAGGAACAACGCACCGGACATAGTCAGACGCGACATTACTCTAGTCAAATATTTCTCTGTAGCCTTGCCTGGACGAATCCCCGGAATGTATCCGCCATTCTTTTTCATATTATCAGCCATTTGCTGCGGGTTCATCTGGACAAACGTATAGAAGAACGTAAATCCAATGATCATGATTACATAAAGAACCATGCCGAGCGGCTTCGTATGATCCAGATTCTGCGAAACCCATTTGGCCCAAGCGAGATGTGGCCAGATACTTGCGATAACGATCGGGAATTGAAGCAGTGAAACGGCGAAGATAACCGGAATTACACCAGCCGCATTAATTTTAAGCGGAATGTGCGTATTCTGTCCACCGTACATTTTGTTACCGACTACGCGTTTGGCATATTGTACAGGGATCTTACGGATACCTTGTTGAACAAAGATAACCCCGACAATAATCGCAACAACCACAATCAGTACAATAACGACTTTAAGAATATTCAGGAACATCTGATCCGGCTGAATAAAGCTTGATTGAGCCGTAGTAGTGATATATCCCGGAAAGGCGGCGACGATTCCCGCAAAAATTAGGATGGAAATCCCGTTTCCTATACCCTTTTCAGTGATCTGCTCACCTAACCACATCAGGAACGATGTACCCGCCGTCAGTATGATCGCAATGAGCAGGTAATCCGCAAAGGTTGCATTTGGAATCATCTCAGTGCCATAAATCCGGTTAAACCCGATAGATGTGGCAAACGCTTGAATCAAACCTAGCACTACAGTGCCGTAACGCGTAATTTGCGCCAGTTGTTTTTTCCCGTGCTCCCCTTGCTTAGCCCATTCGGCAAACTTAGGGATAACATCCATCGAGAGCAATTGCACTATGATGGATGCTGTAATGTACGGGTAAATACTGATCGCAAAAATCGAGAAGTTTTTGAGCGCTCCGCCCGAGAAGGTGTTCAAAAGACCCATCAAAGCGTCTCCGCCCTGATTTGTTGATTCCAGTACTTCTTTGTTCACACCGGGAACCGGTACAAACGAACCGATGCGGTAAATGATCAGAACGAACAGGGTGAACAGGATCTTTTTGCGCAAATCTTCAACATGCCATATATTCTTAAGCGTCTTGAACATTAGATCACCTCGGTTTTACCGCCGGCAGCTTCGATTTTCTCTACCGCAGATTGAGAGAACTTATTTGCTTGTACAGTCAATTTAACAGCCAGTTCGCCATTGCCGAGAATCTTAATGCCGCTCTTAGTGTTGCTGACAACACCAGTTTCAAGCAACAGTTGTGGAGTCACTTCTGTTCCTTCAGCAAAGCTATTCAGATCTTCCAGGTTCACAATCGCGTACTCTTTACGGGTAGGATTGATGAAACCACGTTTAGGCAGACGACGATAGAGCGGATTTTGTCCACCCTCGAAGCCTGGACGCACACCACCGCCGGAACGGGAGTTTTGACCTTTGTGACCGCGGCCCGAAGTTTTACCGTTCCCGCTACTTGGACCACGACCAACGCGGTTGCGTTCTTTGCGTGAACCAGGAGCTGGAGCAAGTTCATGTAACTTCATCGTTTGCACCTCCTTATGTTTGTTAATTTATGCGAGGCAATTAGCCTTCAATTTCAGTAACGGATAGCAAGTGACTCACTTTGTTGATCATTCCGCGAATTGCAGGAGTATCGTTGTGAACCACGGACGAGTTGGTTTTGCGCAGGCCGAGCGTCTTAACAGTAACACGTTGTGTTTCTGGACGTCCGATCACACTGCGTACGAGGGTAATTTGCAACTTTGCCATTGACGTTCCCCTCCTTAACCGCGTAATTCTTCGACAGATTTGCCGCGAAGCTTCGCGACCTCTTCAATGCGTTTCAGACGGGAAAGTCCCTCTAAAGTAGCATTGACCATGTTCATGGAATTCGAAGAACCCAAAGATTTTGTCAAGATGTCGCCAACGCCTGCCAATTCAAGTACCGCACGAACTGGACCACCAGCGATAACGCCGGTACCTTCGGATGCTGGTTTCAGCAGAACGCGTCCTGCGCCGAAATGCCCAGTAACCAAGTGAGGAATCGAAGTTCCTACGATTGGAATGTGGATCAGGTTTTTCTTGGCGTCTTCAATGCCTTTACGGATGGCATCCGGAACTTCGCCGGCTTTACCGATACCCGCACCGACATAGCCGTTGCCGTCGCCCACAACAACAAGTGCGCTAAAGCTGAAACGGCGTCCGCCTTTTACAACTTTTGCAACACGGTTAATGTGCACAACTCTTTCTGTCAGTTCTAAACTGTTCGGATCTACACGCAAGTCGTTAACCTCCTTTTAAGAAATATTCTAGAATTCAAGACCAGCTTCGCGTGCTGCGTTAGCCAAAGCCTGAATCCGTCCATGGTACAAGTATCCACCGCGGTCAAATACAACCACTGCATAACCTTTTTCTTTAGCGCGCTCAGCGATCAATTGACCGACTTTGCCTGCAGCTTCAACGCTGCCGCCATTTCCGATTGTAGCACTCAATTCTTTATCCAGTGTGGAGGCAGCTACGATAGTAACGCCTGTCACGTCATCGATCAATTGAGCGTAGATGTGTTTCGAAGAACGGAATACGTTCAAACGTGGACGCTCAGTAGTCCCCTGGATCTTCTTACGAACACGCAGGTGTCTTTTGAGACGAGCCTTGTTTTTATCCTCTTTTGTAATCATGACTTCCCTTTCACTCCCTTCAGTTTGCCGTAAACAGCTTCACTTTAAGATGCACGGGGTATCTTACAATTAAGGTAGAGCTGGTTATTTCTTCTTACCAGCTTTACCTTCCTTGCGGATGATACGCTCGCCTTCATATTTGATACCTTTACCTTTGTACGGCTCTGGTTCACGTACGGAACGGATTTTGGCAGCATAAGCGCCTACGCGTTCTTTATCGATACCTCTAACGATGATCTTCGTGTTCGCAGGAACATCGAACTCGATACCTGCTTCCGGTGTAATTTCAACCGGGTGGGAGTAACCAACGTTCAGTACGATTTTATCTCCGGATTTGCTTGCACGATATCCGACCCCAACCAGCTCCAGAGATTTCGAGAAACCTTCAGTCACACCACTCACCATGTTGTTGACAACGGAGCGGGTTGTGCCGTGAAGTGAACGATGCAATTTGTTGTCCGACGGGCGAACAACAGTGATTTCGTTATTTTCAACTGTAATCTTCATGTCTTTATGAAGCTCACGAGTCAAAGTGCCTTTAGGACCTTTTACTGTAATAACGGCGTTGTCCAAAGTGACATCTACACCGCTAGGTACTGCGATTGGTTTGCGACCAATACGAGACATGTGTTGCACCTCCTTATCTTGTGACGTTTATTACCAAATGTAGCAGACAACTTCTCCGCCGGATTTTGATTGACGAGCTTCTTTGTCGGTCATAACTCCCTTAGATGTGGAGATAATCGCGATTCCCAGACCACCGAGTACACGAGGCACTTCATTGCTCTTCGTGTAAACGCGAAGACCTGGTTTACTGATTCTTTTCAGACCAGAGATAACGCGTTCCTGGTTCGGGCCGTATTTCAAGAAAATACGGATAATCCCTTGTTTGCTATCTTCAACGAATTCAGCATCACGGATGAAACCTTCACGTTTCAAGATGTCCGCGATTTGTTTCTTCATAGTAGAAGCAGGCATTTCTACTGTCTCGTGACGCACAGTGTTGGCGTTACGAATACGAGTAAGCATATCTGCAATAGGATCAGACATAGTCATGTGTGTAAACCTCCTTCCCGTTTATAAACTTCTTACCAACTTGCTTTTTTCACGCCAGGAATCTGGCCTTTATAAGCTAATTCACGGAAACAAATTCTGCAAATTTTGAACTTTTGCAATACCGAATGTGGACGACCGCAACGCTCGCAACGTGTATATGCACGTACTTTGAACTTAGGCTCGCGTTGTTGTTTAACTTTCATTGAAGTCTTTGCCACTTAGACTGACACCTCCTAAACATTTTCGGAGAAATGGATGATTCTTATTTTGTGAAAGGCATTCCCAGCTGATTCAGCAGCTCACGGGATTCCTCGTCCGTCTTTGCAGTCGTTACAATAACGATGTCCATACCGCGGACTTTATCCACTTTGTCATATTCGATTTCCGGGAAGATCAATTGCTCTTTAAGACCCAGTGTGTAGTTACCACGGCCATCAAAGGCTTTATTGGAAATACCACGGAAGTCACGTACGCGTGGAAGCGTTACGTTGATCAATTTATCCAGGAAGTAATACATACGCTCGCCGCGCAGTGTTACTTTAACCCCGATCGGCATATTTTCGCGCAGTTTGAAACCGGCGATGGATTTCTTTGCTTTAGTGATAACTGGCTTTTGACCAGTGATCAATTGCATATCATTTACTGCAGCATCAAGTACTTTGGAGTTTTGAACAGCGTCACCCACACCCATGTTGATGACGATCTTCTCGATCTTAGGCACTTGCATAACAGTAGTATAGTTAAACTTCTGCATCAGAGCAGGTGTAATTTCATTCAGAAAACGTTCTTTCATTCTTGCTGCCATGAAGATTTACCTCCTTTCTTTAGGACTATATTAGTCGATAATCTCTCCGGATCGTTTTGCTACCCGAACCTTCTTACCGTTATCGAGCACTTTGTAGCCAATACGTGTTACTTTACCGCTCTTCGGATCGATGTGCATTACGTTGGACACATGAATCGAAGCTTCTTGCTCGATGATTCCACCCTGTGGATTCAACTGGTTCGGCTTCTGGTGTTTTTTCACCATGTTCACGCCTTCTACCAGGACGCGGTTTTCACGAGGATAAGCAGCGATGACACGGCCTTTTTTACCTTTGTCTTTCCCGCTGATCACAAGTACCACATCATCTTTCTTCACGTGCAGTTTATTGTTATGGGATTCCAGAACTTTTTTCACTCTAGGCATTTATTACACCTCCTATAACTGACCTTTTCAATTAAAACCGAGACCGGCTCGATTTATTAGATTACTTCCGGTGCCAAGGAAACGATCTTCATGTAGTCCTTGTCGCGAAGTTCGCGAGCAACTGGTCCGAAGATACGTGTTCCGCGCGGGCTTCTGTCGTCTTTTACAACAACAGCTGCGTTTTCGTCGAATGCGATGTAAGATCCATCTTTACGGCGTACAGAACGTTTCGTACGAACAACTACCGCTTTAACAACATCACCCTTTTTGACAACGCCGCCTGGTGTTGCTTGTTTAACGGAACAAACGATCAAATCGCCGATTGCTGCTGTACGGCGTCCAGTACCACCTAGTACGCGGATACACATCAGTTCCTTCGCACCAGAGTTGTCAGCCACATGCAAACGTGTAAATGGTTGAATCATTATTAATTTCCTCCTTCCGGAAAGGGTTCAGCTTCGTATTAGATGATTACCGCTTTTTCTACCACTTCAACCAGTCTCCACCGTTTGTCTTTGGACAATGGACGAGTTTCCATGACTTTCACGACATCACCAATTTTAGCTACATTCTCTTCATCATGTGCCTTGAATTTCTTCGTGGACTTGATGCGTTTGTGATACAGATTGTGCTTTTTATAGGTTTCAACAGCAATTACGATGGTTTTATCCATTTTATCACTGACTACTTTACCGGTCAGCACTTTACGTGCATTACGTTCTTCGCTCATAGTTAGCCTCCTTCCTGATTACGGATTAAGAATCCGCGGTCACTTAACTGATCCCAAGTACTCTTTGATGGATAACGGTTTTAGCACGAGCTATTTCCTTGCGCACGTCACGAATCCGAGTCGGGTTATCCAGTTGGCCAGTTGCCAATTGAAAACGGAGATTGAAAAGTTCCTCTTTGAATCCAGCGATCTTTTGTTCAATCTCGGCAGTGGTTAAGTTGCGAAGTTCATTAGCTTTCATTTGCTTCACCACCCAATTCTTCACGTTTCACAAACTTAGTCTTTACAGGCAGCTTGTGAGCGGCAAGACGCATCGCTTCACGAGCGATTTCTTCCGACACGCCTCCGAGTTCGAACATAATCTTGCCCGGTTTAACTACGGCTACCCACTTCTCAACGTTACCTTTACCACTACCCATACGAACCTCGAGAGGCTTCTGAGTAATAGGCTTATCTGGGAAAATCTTGATCCATACCTGACCGCCACGTTTGATGTAACGAGTCATTGCGATACGGGCAGCTTCGATCTGACGGTTAGTGATCCACGATGGTTCCAATGCCTGCAAACCATATTCGCCGAAGTTCAATTCTGTACCGCCTTTTGCCATACCCTTCATGTGACCGCGTTGTTGCTTGCGGTGTTTAACGCGTTTTGGTACCAACATGATTAGTTGCCTCCTTCCTGAGCAGCTTGTTTCTTAGCTGGGGGAAGAACTTCTCCACGGTAGATCCATACTTTTACGCCGATCAGGCCGTAAGTTGTATGTGCTTCAGCTGTTCCGTAATCGATATCAGCACGAAGCGTATGAAGTGGAACTGTTCCTTCGCTATAACCTTCTGAACGGGCAATCTCAGCGCCGCCAAGACGTCCGCCTACTTGAGTTTTAATTCCCTTTGCGCCTGAACGCATAGTTCTCTGAATAGCTTGTTTCAGTGCACGACGGAACGATACGCGACGTTCCAATTGTTGTGCAATGCTTTCTGCAACCAGAATTGCATCCAGTTCAGGGTGTTTAATTTCATTGATGTTGATGTGTACTTTTTTGCCACCGGCGATAGTTGTAACTGCGCTGCGAAGTACTTCTACTTCTGCTCCGCCTTTACCAATTACCATACCAGGTTTAGCAGTGTGAATTGTAACGTTCACGCGGCTTGCCGCTCTTTCGATTTCAATGCGGGAAACAGCGGAATCCTTCAACTTGCCTTTAAGGTATTCCCGGATTTTGACGTCTTCCATTAAAAGAGTACCGAAATCTTTGCCTGCATACCATTTAGATTCCCAATCGCGAATAATACCGACTCGGAGTCCGACTGGATTTACCTTTTGACCCACGTGTTATCCCTCCTTATTTCTCAGATACCACCAAAGTAATGTGGCTGGTACGTTTGTTAATCCGGCTTGCGCGGCCCATGGCGCGCGGACGGAAACGTTTCATAGTTGGCCCCTGGTTAACGAAAACTTCGCTTACGAACAAGCTGTTCACGTCCAAAGAGTAGTTATGCTCAGCGTTCGCAATCGCCGAGTTCAGTAGCTTCTCAACAACCGGAGAAGCGGATTTCGGAGTGTGGCGAAGAATTGCAATTGCTTCCCCCACTTGCTTGCCGCGAATCAAGTCAACAACCAGTTTCGCTTTACGAGCGGAAATCCGCACCGATCTTGCATGTGCTTTTGCTTCCATTGTTTTCCCTCCTCTCAAACGAAGACGTTAATTATCTTCTGGTTTTCTTATCGTCACCCGCGTGGCCTTTGTAAGTACGTGTTGGCGCGAACTCGCCCAACTTGTGACCTACCATATCTTCTGTTACGTATACAGGCACGTGTTTGCGGCCGTCATATACACCAAACGTATGTCCGATAAACTGAGGGAAAATGGTTGAGCGACGGGACCAAGTTTTAACTACAACTTTCTTATCTGCCTCGTTCAAATCCTCAACTTTTTTCAGCAGGTAGCCATCAATAAACGGCCCCTTCTTTAAACTGCGACCCATGTGTGAATCCTCCCTTCATCCGGTTCTTCAAACCGCGAATCGACGCTTCGCGCTAGCCTAACTTGCCAGAAGCGTCTTATTTTGTGCGGCGACGAACGATATATTTATCAGATGCTTTGTTTTTCTTACGCGTTTTGTAGCCGAGGGTTGGTTTACCCCAAGGTGACATTGGCGATTTACGTCCGATTGGAGCACGGCCTTCACCACCACCGTGTGGGTGATCGTTAGGGTTCATGACAACACCGCGAACTTCAGGACGACGTCCCAGCCAGCGGCTGCGTCCAGCTTTACCAATCTTGATCAATTCATGATCTTCGTTACCTACGGATCCGATGGTTGCACGGCATACGCTGAGGATTCTGCGAACTTCGCCAGAGTTCAAACGAACGGATACGTATTTTTCTTCTTTACCCAGCAACTGAGCTTCAGTACCAGCAGCACGAACCAATTGTCCGCCTTTACCTGGTTTCAACTCGATGTTGTGGATAATTGTACCTACCGGGATGTTGATCAGCGGAAGGCTGTTACCAATTTTGATGTCCGCAGCAGGGCCGGACTCAACTTTATCCCCAACTTTAAGGCCTTTAGGAGCGATAATATAACGTTTCTCTCCATCAGCATAGTGGATCAAAGCAATATTGGAAGTACGGTTCGGGTCATACTCGATTGTAGCAACGCTACCTGGTATGCCGTCTTTAGTCCGTTTGAAGTCGATGATACGGTATTTACGTTTGTGTCCGCCGCCGTGGTGACGAACCGTAATTTTACCTTGGTTGTTGCGTCCCGCATGTTTGAACAGCGGAGAAAGCAACGATTTCTCTGGCTGGTTTGTTGTGATTTCTTCAAACGTAGACACAGACATGTTGCGTCTTGCCGGAGAGGTCGGTTTGTACTTTTTGATTGGCACTATAGTTTCCTCCTTACTTTAAGAGTATTATTCTACCGCTTCAAAGAATTCGAGCGGTTTGCTGTCCGGGCTAAGCTTAACGATGGCTTTTTTCCACTCCGGAGTGTAACCGGAATATTTGCCGTAACGTTTCAGTTTGCCAGGTACGCGCATTGTGTTCACACTAACAACTTTAACTTTAAAAATAGCTTCAACAGCTTTTTTGATTTCGGTCTTGTTAGAACGGATATCCACTTCAAAAGCGTATTTCAATTCGCTCATGTATTCGGATGTGCGTTCCGTAATCACCGGACGCTTGATAATATCACGCGGATCTTTCATTACGCGAACACCTCCTCTACCTTCAGAACTGCTTCTTTAGTGATAATCAGTTTGTCGTACGTCAGTACGTCAAGAACATTGATGCCGTCAGCCGCTACAAATTTCACCCCAGGGATGTTACGAGCGGAAAGTGCTACATTGTCATCATAGCTAGGAGCTACGATCAATGCTTTTGTACCAACCTTCAGGTTGTTCAGAATAGCTGCGAATTCTTTCGTCTTCGGAGCACTCATAGTCAAGCTATCCAATACGATGATGTCATTCTCAAGTACTTTTGAGGACAACGCGGATTTGATGGCCAACCGGCGAACCTTCTTAGGCAATTTCCAGGAATAGCTGCGTGGTGTTGGTCCGAAGACTACGCCGCCGCCTTTCCATTGTGGTGAACGAATGGAGCCTTGACGAGCACGACCTGTACCTTTTTGTTTCCAAGGCTTACGTCCGCCGCCACGCACTTCAGAACGTCCTTTTACTTTGTGTGTACCACGACGAAGGGAAGCTCTTTGCATAAGTGCAGCTTCATGCAGCACATGTACGTTCGGTTCGATACCGAAAACTGAATCACTCAGTTCAACTTCGCCAACTTCGTTACCACTAGTATTAAAAAGTGTTACTTTTGGCATTTCATGTTCCTCCTTTCTTCAGAAATTATTTCTTAACGGTTTGTTTAACTTTCACGAAGCTGTTTTTAGGGCCCGGAATCGCGCCTTTAACCAGCAATACATTACGTTCTACGTCAACTCGGATGATCTCAAGCTTTTGAACCGTTACAGTCGTGTGACCCATATGTCCTGGCAGGCGTTTGCCCTTAGGAACACGGTTAGCTTGAATGGAACCCATGGAGCCTGGTCTTCTGTGGTAGCGCGATCCGTGTGCCATTGGTCCGCGGCTTTGTCCCCAGCGTTTGATGTTACCCTGGAAGCCTTTACCCTTCGAAGTACCTGTTACGTCAACAAATTCGCCTTCTGCGAAGATGTCAGCCTTAAGCTCTTGTCCAACCTCGAGTGACCCGAGGTCAACACCGCGAATTTCGCGAACGTAGCGCTTAGGTGTTGCGTTTGCCTTTTTGGCGTGACCTTGTTCAGGCTTGTTGGAGCGACTTTCCTTTTTATCGGAAAAGCCCAACTGCACTGCTTCATATCCGTCGATATTCAGGTCTTTCTTTTGCAGTACCACACAAGGGCCAGCTTCGATAACAGAAACCGCGATTACGTTACCTTCTGGAGTAAACACTTGAGTCATACCGAGTTTTTTTCCTAAGATACCTTTCAATGTTGACACCTCTTTTCTTTTCCTAGTTGCTTAATAATGAAATTACAATTTGATTTCGATATCTACACCGGACGGTAGATCCAAGCGCATCAAGGCATCCACAGTTTGTGGTGTTGGGTTCACAATATCGATCAAACGTTTGTGAGTCCGTTGTTCAAACTGTTCACGGGAATCCTTGTACTTGTGTACCGCACGGAGAATAGTAATGATTTGCTTCTCAGTTGGCAGCGGGATCGGCCCGGATACACCAGCACCCGAACGTTTTGCTGTTTCAACGATTTTCTCTGCGGATTGATCAAGAATTCTGTGGTCGTATGCTTTCAAGCGAATACGAATTTTTTGCTTTGCCATTTTAGTCCCTCCTTCTATCGCCCAATTTATTATCGGACATACTCCGTGAAAATTTTCTGACGTCGACCTCATGGCAAAGGGGCCGGGTGTGTCAGTAACCTCTCACATCATCGCAACGTCTCAGAACAACATTTATTATTATATATAATAGGCGGCTATATTGCAAGCGGATTTGCAAAAACAAATCAACTTTTTCCGAAAAGAATAGAAAAGGTGCCTTTCTTGTTCAGAATGGCACCTTACGGGCTGCAATATAACGTTTTTCTTCTATATATAAGGTTCCTTCTATAAATTATCCGTTGCAGATTTGAATTGTCCTGCCGAAGCTGCTGTCTGCGCAGTTGCAGACCCAATACCTTCAATAGTCTGAATGAGCACCTTGATCTCTTCCTCTACCGTAACAATTCTCTGGGTACTCGACTGCATGGAGTCTACAATATCACTGAAGAGCCTGCTAGTCTCGAGAGACTGGTGTTTGCCGCTCTCCGTCAACTCCTGAACTTTGCGGATCTCCCCAACAACCTGCGACGTAAGGGAGCTGGACTGAAGGGTCAGTTCTCCGATCCGGACCACCGTGTTCTTGGTATCCTCTGCAAGTCTGCTTACCTCCTGCGCTACAACACTGAACCCCCGCCCGTGGTCTCCCGCCCTTGCTGCCTCGATCGTTGCATTCAATGACAGAATCTTGGTCTGGTCAGCAATATCCTGGACAGCCGCCACAATTTTACGGATCTTTTGTGATGAGCTGCTTAGTTCATTTACTGAACGCTCCATCTCATTTGTACTATCATATATAAGATTAATCTGACCCGTTAGGTTGTTCAGCTGTCCATGCCCCTCCCTGGCCTTCCCCTGTGACTCCAGAGCGGAGGCGGCTGTGCGCTGGAATGTATTGTTGACTTCATTGCTGCTCGCCACCAGCTGCTCCACAGCGGCGTTAGTATCTATACTAAGGTCAATCAGTTCTCCGCTGAATTCAGCTATCTTGTGTTTCAATTCGTTCTTAACCAGCAGATACTGTTCTTCCTTTTCCCTAATATTCTCCTTCTCATATTCCTCGAGGACCAGCTGTTGTTCCAGATTAAGCAATTTGGTTACGGTCTGCACCAATTTGATCCTCTCCACATCTGTATGCGTCTCATTATAAATAGCCGTGATGAACACATTCTGCAGATTCTGAAAAGCGGAGAGATACCATTTAGGCTCCAGGCCAATTCTCTTATGAATATTCGCAATTTTTAGCCGCTTGGCTATGTACTCCTCGTTAACATTACCATCAAAAATCTCGATGATATGCTCACGCAAAGTCTTTTTGAGCCGTTCAATACTGCTGTGCTCCAGAATAATTGCTTCCAGTTTGTTAACTCCAAGAACCGTATTATAGAATTGATTAGTGATATCGTCGATTCTCTGTTCTACAACCGGTTTCATTAAGCGCAGAAGCCTTAAATCTTCCTCAGTTAAATCGATCATTCGCATTTGCTCGTTCAAATCATCATGCCCGTCAAGGGTATGAAACATCTCTGTGGCAGTGGGTGTAAAGCTCTTGCTGTCCGTTGATGGAGCGGCGGGAGATTCCTCATTGTTGTTCTTTGAAGTCAGACCATGCATAAATGAAAAAGGACATTTCCCCATACTTCCACGCTCCCTAAAATCCTAATAATTTACATTGTCTATATAGAAATATTCTACTCTATCGATAGATTAGATGTAAAGAATTTTAAGCATTATTTTGTAGAATTATGTTGAAAATACGCATGTACAGCACTGTAATTAGTCACATTTTGTCGAATAATAGGATTTTAATCTCTGATTTCCGCAATCTGAATAAGAGCTTCCAGCTCAAGAATATTCACGGTTCTTTTATGCATGGCGATAATCTTCAAAGCTTCCAGTTTATTCAGTTTACGGCTTAGAGTTTCTGCGGTAGTTCCAATCATGGCTGCTACCTCTTTTTGGGCTGACGGCAAATCTACCGATTGTGCTAAGGCATGTGCAGTCACTGCCGATTCTGCAAGATTCCTTGTATACAGGTATACCAACAGCCTAGCCAGTCTCTTCTCTACCTCAAACATGTGCAATGCCCCTGCAGCCTCCTCGGCCTGATGCAGCTGCTCGCTAACAGACATCAGGAAGCTAAAGGCAAGACCTGCATTCTGCTCCAGCAAGGGAATAAAGTCTTTGCGGTGCATCCGGCATACCTCTCCGCTCTCAATCACCTCTGCCGTTACATCATTATTTTTATTATGGAGTAAGGCAAACTGGCCGAAATAATCGCCCGGGAAAAGAAAACGGACAATATGCTGTTTTCCATCCTTACTGTTCTGAGTCAGCTTGATGAGACCGCTCTTTACTACAAACAATGCTTCAGACGGCTCCCCTTCTCTGCACACTTGACTTCCTTTTTTATAGTTATGGGTCTCTGTAATCGATTCGATCATCACTAATTCCTCATCAGACAAGCTCCGAAACACAGGAACCTGACGTACACAGGCATGCGAATTGCAGGTAGTACAGCTCATGATCCTTCACCCTTCCTTATAGCTGACTCTAACATATCAAGATTCCGGATTCCGGCGGGTGACTGGAAACACATAATTCTCAAAAACTTGATCTGTATCAAGGATTCTTCACCGGCTTATCCTTACAATAGAATCATAGAGAGAGTAAAGGAGTTGGAGTAATTGCTGCAATATTCATTTGAGGATATGCGTCAGATCGATAGGAGTACCCTTGGTAATACGGTACCCCTTGAGTTGTTTCGTACCATACGTCTGATTGGACTCAACCAGGGGCTTCCTCTGGGAGGAAAAGGGACTACGCTTACCATTGGCAGAAAGATTGGTGAAAGTCTACCTGTCAGTTCTGTTGAGGATCTTCTACAAATGTTTGAGGAGCTCAAAATCGGTATTCCGCGGATTGTTCATTCTGATGAACGTAGGATCAATATTGCTGTGGAGGACTGTTTTTGCAAAGGGCTGCCTTCACTTGAAGATGAAAAAATGGTATGTGATTTAGAGGGAGCGATTCTTGAAGGGGCACTCGGCAAGATTCTTGGCCGTAAGGTCTCTGTTAAAGAGATCAAATGCAACGTTACCGGTCATGAGCACTGCGAATACGAAGTAAAGCTTTAATGGAAGAGATCAAGATGGATAAATTTATAATTATGAAAGCAGGGATTATCTAATGGAAAAGAAAAGTTTAGTTGACGTGCTGCAGTATCAGGAGGAACGTTTTACAAAGAAAATCCTCTTCCAGCAAGGTGAAAGTGTTGTATTCGTGCTTAATTTCATGCCGGGTCAAAAATTGCCTGTTCATAAGCATCCTGGAGCGGATGTATATATCCTTGCTTTAAAAGGAGATGGAACCATTCATGTAAATGAAGCGGAGCAGCCCCTTATTGAAGGAGAGACTATCTATATTGCCGGAGATGAATCTTTTGCCTACACTAATGACAGCTCTTCCCCTTCCAGTCTGCATGTCGTTCTGTCCAAGCTGCCGAGTCCGGCCTATGCCAAAGAAATCTAAACCCTACAGCCAGCAATAAAAACAGGGCCCCTTCATAATGAAGGGGCCCTGCCTTATATTCCGGATCTATCCTAACGGATAGAGACGAATTATTTCTGGATGGAAGCTACGGAACCGGCACCAACTGTACGTCCGCCTTCGCGAATGGAGAATTTAGTACCTTCTTCAATAGCGATTGGGGAGATCAGGGAAACAGTTACAGTGATGTTGTCACCAGGCATAACCATTTCAGTACCTTCTGGCAAGTTGATGATGCCAGTTACGTCAGTTGTACGGAAGTAGAACTGTGGACGGTAACCAGTGAAGAATGGTTTGTGACGTCCGCCTTCTTCTTTAGTCAGAACGTAGATCTGAGCAGTGAACTCTGTGTGTGGGTTAACGGAGTTCGGCTTAGCCAATACTTGGCCGCGCTCGATCATGTTACGGTCTACACCACGCAGCAATGCGCCGATGTTGTCGCCCGCTTGTGCGGAATCGAGCAATTTACGGAACATTTCAACGCCTGTAACAACGGATTTTTTCTTTTCTTCATGAATACCAACGATTTCGATTTCTTCTCCGACTTTTACTGTTCCGCGTTCTACGCGACCAGTTGCCACAGTACCGCGGCCAGTGATGGAGAATACATCTTCGACAGGCATCAAGAATGGTTTGTCAGTCTGACGTTCTGGAAGCGGGATGTATGTGTCGATCGTTTCGAACATTTCAACGATCTTCTGTGCATATTCGCCTTCAGGGTTCTGTAGAGCTTCACGAGCAGATCCACGGATGATTGGAGTATCATCGCCTGGGAAGTCGTATTCGCTCAGCAGGTCGCGAACTTCCATTTCAACCAGTTCAAGCAACTCTTCGTCTTCAACCATGTCGCATTTGTTCAAGAATACAACGATGTAAGGAACGCCTACTTGACGGGACAGCAGGATGTGTTCACGAGTCTGTGGCATAGGACCATCAGCTGCGGATACAACCAGGATAGCTCCGTCCATTTGCGCTGCGCCAGTGATCATGTTTTTAACATAGTCGGCGTGTCCAGGGCAGTCTACGTGAGCGTAGTGACGATTAGGAGTTTCATATTCAACGTGAGCAGTGGAGATAGTGATACCACGTTCGCGTTCTTCAGGAGCCTTATCGATTTGGTCGAATGCTACAGCAGCGCCACCGTATTTTTTGGACAATACAGTAGTGATTGCAGCAGTCAGAGTTGTTTTACCATGGTCGACGTGACCAATAGTACCAATGTTAACGTGCGGTTTGTTACGTTCAAACTTTGCCTTTGCCATTTGAACAGTTCCTCCTTAATGTGGGGTTCCTTATATTTGAGCCGCCCGCCTACATGCAATTCTTAGATGACTTATGTGATATACCCGGACGGCAAGTTAAAAATTGAATTTATTCTCCGCCTTTGTTCTTGGCTACGATTTCTTCAGCAATGGATTTAGGTACTTCTTCATAGTGAGAAAGTTCCATTGAGAATACGCCGCGTCCTTGAGTACCGGAACGAAGTGTTGTGGAGTATCCGAACATTTCGGAAAGAGGTACCTTTGCACGGATAATTTGCGCACCGCCACGGGAATCCATACCTTCGATCCGTCCGCGTCTGGAGTTCAACATACCCATTACATCGCCCATGTATTCCTCAGGAACAGTTACTTCCACTTTCATGATTGGCTCAAGCAGGACAGGTTTACACTTGTCTTTAGCTGCTTTGAGTGCCATCGAGCCGGCGATTTTGAACGCCATTTCGTTGGAGTCAACATCATGATAGGAACCATCTACGATGGTAGCCTTAACGTCAACAAGCGGGAAGCCTGCAATAACGCCGTTTTTCATTTGCTCTTCAATACCGGCAAGTGCAGGAGCGATGTATTCTCTAGGAACAGAACCACCGACAACTTTACTTTCGAACTTGCTGCCAGTACCCGGCTCGAGAGGTTCAAATTCAACCCATACGTGACCATACTGACCGCGACCGCCGGATTGGCGAACGAATTTACCTTCAACACGTGCTGGTGCTTTGAATGTTTCACGGTAAGCAACCTGTGGTTTACCCACGTTGGTTTCTACCTTGAATTCGCGGCGCATACGGTCGATGATAATATCCAGGTGAAGCTCACCCATACCTGCCAGGATAGTTTGGCCAGTTTCTTCATCAGTGTGAGCACGAAGAGTAGGATCCTCTTCAGTCAACTTTCCGAGAGCTACGCCGAGCTTATCTTGGTCAGCTTTGGTTTTTGGTTCAACTGCGATTTCGATAACCGGATCAGGGAAGTTCATGGATTCCAGGATAACCGGATGTTTTTCGTCGCAAAGTGTATCGCCGGTACTTGTGTCCTTCAGACCAACTGCTGCCGCGATATCACCGGAGTATACAATGGAGATTTCTTGGCGGCTGTTTGCATGCATTTGCAGGATACGGCCGATACGCTCACGTTTGTTCTTGGTAGCGTTAACTACATAAGAACCGGATTCCAGTACACCGGAGTATACGCGGAAGAACGTAAGTTTACCTACATAAGGGTCTGTCATAATTTTAAATGCCAGTGCTGCGAATGGTTCTTCATCCGAAGAGTGACGAACCGCTTCTGTACCGTCATCCAGATGACCTTGAATAGCCGGTACATCCAGTGGGGATGGCAAGTAATCAACAACAGCATCCATCATGAGCTGAACACCTTTGTTACGGTAGGAGGATCCGACAATTACAGGGAAGATCTTAACATCACATACGCCTTTGCGCAATGCTGCCTTAATCTCATCCACTGTGATTTCTTCGCCTTCCAGATACTTCATAGTCAGATCTTCGTCAAGTTCTGCAACCTTCTCGATCAACTCGAGACGCAGTCCTTCAACTTGTTCCAAATAATCAGCAGGAATATCAGTAACTTCGATGTTCTGTCCCAGGTCATCCTTGAACATGTGAGCTTTTTGCTCAACAAGGTCAATGATACCCGTGAAGTCGTTCTCGGCACCAATTGGCAATTGAATTGCAATTGCGTTGGCTTGCAGGCGGTCACGCATGCTGTCGATAACGTTCAGGAAGTCTGCACCGATGATATCCATTTTGTTCACATAAGCGATACGGGGAACGCCGTAACGGTCAGCCTGTCTCCATACGGTTTCGGACTGAGGCTCTACGCCCTCTTTCGCACTAAATACACCAACTGCCCCATCCAATACACGAAGGGAACGTTCAACTTCAACAGTGAAGTCAACGTGCCCAGGGGTATCAATAATATTGATGCGGTGGCCCTTCCATGCAGCGGTCGTAGCAGCGGAAGTAATCGTAATTCCGCGCTCCTGTTCTTGTTCCATCCAGTCCATTGTAGCAGCGCCCTCGTGAACTTCACCGATTTTGTGCGTACGGCCTGTGTAGAAAAGAATCCGCTCAGTAGTGGTAGTTTTACCAGCATCAATATGTGCCATGATCCCGATATTACGTGTATTTTTTAAGGAGAACTCTCTTGACATGAAATGGATCTCCTTTCAAAATAGAAGTTATTTGAACGGCTATAATCCTACCAGCGGTAGTGAGCAAACGCTTTGTTCGCTTCAGCCATTTTGTGCGTGTCTTCACGTTTCTTAACGGAAGCGCCTGTGTTGTTGGAAGCATCGATAATCTCAGCCGCCAAACGCTCTTCCATAGTCTTCTCACCGCGGTTGCGTGAGTAGTTTACAAGCCAACGTAATCCCAAAGCAGTACGTCTTTCAGGTTTAACCTCGATAGGTACCTGGTAGTTAGCACCGCCGACACGACGAGCTTTAACTTCCAATACAGGCATGATGTTCTTGATGGCAGCTTCGAAAACTTCCATCGGTTCTTTACCTGTACGTTCCTGAATCAACTTGAACGAATTGTACAAAATGCTTTGAGCGACACCTCTTTTACCACCCAGCATAATACGGTTGATCAAACGAGTAACCAACTTGCTATTATACAATGGATCTGGCAATACATCTCTCTTAGTAACTGGACCTTTGCGTGGCATGGATATCCCCCTTTCTTAAATGGTTATTATTCGGATATGCTTGTCTTATTTCTTAGCCTTAGGACGTTTCGCACCATATTTGGAGCGAGCTTGCATCCGGTTAGCAACACCTGCAGTATCAAGTGCACCACGAACGATGTGGTAACGAACTCCTGCAAGGTCCTTAACTTTACCTCCGCGCAGCAATACTACACTGTGCTCTTGAAGGTTGTGTCCGATACCCGGAATGTAAGCAGTCACCTCAAGACGGTTCGTCAAACGAACACGGGCATACTTACGAAGTGCTGAGTTTGGTTTACGTGGAGTCATTGTGCCTACACGAGTGCACACACCGCGTTTCTGCGGGGCGCTCAAATTTGTAGCCTCACGCTTGAGGGCGTTGAACCCTTTTTGAAGAGCGGGAGATTTGGATTTTTCGATTTTGGCTTGACGGCCTTTACGAACCAGTTGATTAATAGTTGGCATGTTGTGCCACCCCCTTCCTGAAATGATAGTCAATTTACAAACATTAAGTCCACAGACCCAGGTGGTTCATAAAAAGACAAATGAAAAGTCCTTGCTGCCGAAGTGTACCCCGGTACAAAAACGTTCTCTTGTTGCTATTGTTTTAAGACGGCTGCCATAGCAGCACCAACTTCTATACCGCAGGCCTTGCCCAAATTCAGCATGGTGTCCACATATGTGACCTTCACACCTTGTTTGCCGCAAAGCATAACAATTCTGGAAGTAAGCCGTTGATCTCCGTCCTCCGCCACATAGACTTCTGCGGCTTGGCCCAACTCCACCGCCTTGACGGTTTGTTTGGAACCGATCTTGACCTGAGCATCCTGTAACCCTCTATCATCAGTCATGAAAAACATTACCTCCACTGAACAAGAATGACAAGGCTACTCACGCACCTTAGACATATTAGCATCCTCAGCACACGATGTCAAGAAAAACAGCAATAATTTTATTAATATTCATAACAGACAGCCGCGTCACGCAAGGTTATCACGTGACGCGAATGCTGAATGCGATGATTATTTATTACTCAGCTGGAACCGTTTCTAAAGCGGCTTGCTTGCTTTCTTCATTCGGATCACTAAGCTTAACATTACGGTAACGATTCATACCTGTACCTGCAGGAATCAGCTTACCGATGATAACATTTTCTTTAAGACCGAGCAACTTATCCACTTTACCCTTAATTGCTGCATCCGTCAAGACACGGGTAGTTTCCTGGAAAGAGGCCGCAGACAGGAAGGAGTCTGTTTCCAGAGAGGCTTTGGTAATACCGAGCAGTACTGGCTTAGCAACTGCAGGTTCTTTACCAGACAGGATAGCTTCCTTGTTGGCTGCTTCATATTCATGAATATCCGCAAAAGCACCCGGCAGGAGAGTGGTATCTCCAGCATCGATAATACGGATTTTGCGCAGCATCTGCTTAATCATAACTTCAATGTGCTTATCATTGATCTCAACGCCCTGGTTACGGTATACACGCTGTACTTCTTGCAGAATGTAGTTCTGTACCCCGCGGATCCCTTTGATACGCAGCATTTCTTTAGGGTCAATAGAACCGTCTGTCAATTCATCGCCGGCTTCAATCTCCTGGCCTTCACTGACACGCAGACGGGAACCGTAAGTGATAGAATAGGTCTTGGACTCCGCTTCACCCTGGACTTCGATTTCACGACGGTCCTTAGTTTCACGAATTTCCTTAACTACCCCGTCAATCTCACTGATTGTTGCCTGACCTTTAGGGTTACGGGCTTCAAACAACTCCTGGATACGCGGCAAACCTTGCGTGATATCGTCTCCGGCAACACCGCCGGTATGGAATGTACGCATGGTAAGCTGTGTTCCTGGTTCACCGATGGATTGTGCAGCAATAATGCCGACAGCTTCCCCGATTTCCACGAATTTACCTGTTGCCAGGTTACGTCCGTAGCACTTCTTGCAGACCCCATGACGGGCACGGCAGCTGAGTACAGAGCGGATCTGCAGTTTTGTAACCCCAGAATTCACAATTTCCTCGGCCTTATCGGAGTCAATCAGATCGTTACGGTGAACGATGATTTCCTTCGTTTCCGGATGACGGACAGTCTCAAAGGAATAACGGCCTTCAATACGGTCGTAGAGATCCTCAATAACTTCCTTGCCATCTTGAATCCGGCTGACGGTGAAGCCTTTATCGGTACCGCAATCTTCTTCGCGGACGATTACGTCCTGTGCCACGTCAACGAGACGGCGTGTCAAGTACCCGGAATCCGCTGTACGCAGCGCTGTATCGGCCAGACCTTTACGCGCTCCGTGAGTGGAGATAAAGTACTCGAGGACGGTCAGACCTTCACGGAAGTTCGCTTTAATTGGCAATTCGAAAATCCGGCCCGAAGGTGTAGCCATCAGACCACGCATACCACCGAGCTGGGTGATCTGCGATTTGTTACCACGCGCCTTGGAGTCAACCATGAGCATGATGGAGTTGAAACGGTCCATCGATTTCAGCAGGACGTTCGTAAGTTCATCCTTAGTCTTCGACCAAATCTCGATAACACGGTCATACCGTTCATCATTAGTAATCAGACCACGGCGGTATTGATTCGCTACTACATCAACCTTAGCTTCGGATTCTTTAAGAATTGTAGCTTTTTCCTCAGGCACGATAACGTCTGATACGGCAACCGTAACACCGGAACGTGTAGAGTACGTAAAGCCGAGTTGCTTAATTTTATCCAGAATCACTGAAGTTTTGGTAGTGTGATAGGTTTCGAAGCAGCGGGCAATGATTAAGCCCAGATATTCTTTACCTACAGCACTGGCTTCCGGAGCAGCCATGATCAATTCGCGGATATCCGCGCCTTTTTCATAGATGAAGTACTTCTCTGGTGTGCCTTGCAGCAGGTTTGTTTTGGTGGCTTCATTGATGTATGGGAAACTGCTTGGATAGATTTCGTTGAAGATAATCTTACCCACCGTTGTAATCAGCAATGCATTCTGCTGTGCCTCTGTAAAGTTGGTTTTACCCAGTGCCTTAACAGGAATAGCAACACGTGCATGCAGACCAGCGGTTCCGCGTTGGTAAGCTGAAACAGCTTCGTTCACGGTACGCAAAATCATACCTGTTCCCTTTTCTTCCTTGTTATCCATGGTCAGATAGAACGTACCAAGGACCATATCCTGGGAAGGTGTAACAACCGGCTTACCATCTTTAGGGTTCAGGATGTTACCGGATGCCAGCATGAGAATACGGGCTTCAGCTTGAGCTTCAGCGGATAGAGGAACGTGTACCGCCATCTGGTCACCGTCAAAGTCGGCATTGTAAGCCGTACATACGAGCGGGTGAAGACGGATCGCGTGACCTTCTACCAGAATCGGTTCAAACGCCTGTATACCCAGTCTATGCAGCGTAGGGGCACGGTTCAGCAGAACCGGATGCTCTCTGATCACTTCTTCAAGTACATCCCAGACTTCAGGACTTACGCGCTCAACCTTACGTTTCGCACTCTTGATGTTATGGGCAAGGCCCTTATTAACCAATTCTTTCATTACAAACGGTTTGAAGAGTTCCAGTGCCATCTTCTTCGGAAGACCGCATTGGTACATCTTGAGGTAAGGTCCTACGACGATAACGGAACGTCCGGAATAGTCAACGCGCTTACCGAGCAAGTTCTGGCGGAAACGTCCTTGTTTACCTTTCAGCATATGGCTGAGCGATTTGAGCGGACGGTTACCAGGACCTGTTACAGGACGGCCGCGGCGGCCATTGTCGATCAGGGCATCAACAGCTTCCTGAAGCATCCGTTTCTCATTCTGCACGATAATATCAGGAGCGCCGAGATCCAGCAGTCTCTTCAGACGGTTGTTACGGTTAATTACGCGGCGGTACAGGTCATTAAGGTCAGACGTAGCAAAACGGCCGCCGTCGAGCTGAACCATAGGGCGAAGCTCCGGAGGAATAACCGGGAGCACATCCATGATCATCCAGTCTGGCTTGTTGCCGGAGTTTCGGAAGGCCTCAATAACTTCCAGACGTTTGATCGCCCGGTTACGGCGCTGGCCTTGGGCCGTGCGCAGCTCTTCTTTGAGGAATTCCAGTTCTTTATCGATATCGATATCCTGAAGCAGTTTTTTGACGGCTTCAGCACCCATGCCAGCCTGGAACCCGTAGCCGTATTTCTCACGGTAGCTGCGGTATTCTTTCTCAGACAGCAGTTGTTTCTTCTCCAGAGGAGTTTCACCCGGATCGGTTACAACATAAGATGCAAAGTAGATAATCTCTTCGAGCGATCTTGGAGACATATCCAGTGCCAGACCCATACGGCTCGGAATACCTTTGAAATACCAGATATGAGATACCGGAGCTGCCAGCTCGATGTGGCCCATACGTTCGCGGCGGACTTTAGCGCGGGTAACTTCCACGCCGCAGCGGTCGCACACAACGCCCTTATAACGGACGCGTTTGTATTTACCACAGTGACATTCCCAGTCCTTTTGCGGCCCAAAGATGCGTTCGCAAAAAAGACCCTCTTTTTCCGGTTTCAAAGTACGATAGTTAATGGTTTCCGGTTTTTTAACTTCTCCGCGGGACCAAGAACGAATTTTTTCCGGGGAAGCGAGCCCGATTTTCATAAATTCAAAATTGTTAACGTCCAACAAGGAGCAACCCTCCTTAACCTATATCCTGATTTAGTACCACAGCCCTCTCTTGACGGTAAGTCAACAGAGGGCGCGGTCCTTTGTGTAATGAAATTAGTGGCTTGCTGGTGAACTACTCTATGCCGACTTCTGCGCCTTCCAAATTGAGGCTCAGCTTGTCGCCTGACGTCTCGTCCTCATCGTCCAGTTCCTTCATCTCGATCTCCTGCTCGTCACCGCTAAGGATTTTGACATCCATACCCAGCGACTGCAGCTCCTTGATCAATACCTTGAACGATTCCGGAACACCCGGTTCTGGAACATTTTCACCTTTGACGATGGATTCGTACGTTTTCACACGGCCGACCACGTCATCGGATTTCACAGTCAAAATTTCTTGCAGTGTATACGCCGCGCCGTAAGCTTCAAGCGCCCACACTTCCATTTCCCCGAAACGCTGTCCGCCGAACTGAGCTTTACCGCCCAGTGGCTGCTGTGTAACGAGTGAGTAAGGACCTGTAGAACGGGCATGAATCTTATCGTCAACCATGTGCGCAAGCTTGATCATGTGCATGACGCCGACAGTAACTTCACGCTCGAAGCGCTCGCCTGTACGTCCGTCATACAACACAGTCTTACCATTACGCTGCATACCTGCTTCTTCCATCGTATCAAACACGTCATACTCACGGGCTCCGTCGAATACCGGAGTAGCTACGTGGATACCCAGACGAAGTGCCGCCATACCGATATGAACTTCCAGCACCTGTCCGATGTTCATACGCGAAGGTACACCCAGCGGGTTCAGGACAACCTGTACCGGTGTACCGTCCGGAAGGAACGGCATATCTTCTTCAGGCAGAATACGGGCAACGACACCCTTGTTACCGTGACGTCCGGCCATCTTGTCACCTTCAGAAATCTTACGTTTCTGAGCGATGTAGACACGAACCAGCTGATTCACACCAGGAGGCAGCTCATCGCCGTTCTCACGGGTGAACACCTTAACGTCAACGATAATACCATCACTACCATGCGGAACGCGCAGGGAGGTATCGCGGACTTCACGGGCCTTCTCACCGAAGATAGCGTGCAGCAGGCGTTCTTCAGCAGTTAGTTCAGTTACACCCTTTGGAGTAACTTTACCTACCAGAATGTCACCGGCATTGATTTCCGCACCGATACGGATGATTCCGCGCTCATCCAGATTGCGGAGTGCCTCTTCACCAACGTTTGGAATATCACGCGTGATCTCTTCAGGTCCCAGCTTGGTGTCACGGGCTTCGGATTCGTATTCCTCGATATGGATCGAAGTGTATACATCTTCCTTAACCAGCTTCTCACTCAGCAGGATCGCATCCTCGTAGTTGTAACCTTCCCAAGTCATGAACGCAACGACTACGTTGCGGCCAAGAGCAAGTTCGCCCATTTCTGTGGAAGGTCCGTCTGCCAGAATGTCACCTTTCTTAACAATATCGCCACGTTTAGCCAGCGGACGCTGATTAATACAGGTACCTTGGTTCGAACGCATAAATTTGTGTAATTTATATTTAACGATATCGCCTTTAACTTCCTTGCCTTCAACTGCCTCTACACGGCGCAGCCAGATTTCATTGGCAGAGGAGCGTTCGATAATACCGTCATATTTGGAGACAATACATACGCCCGAATCCTTGGCGGATTTATGTTCCATCCCTGTGCCGACAAGCGGAGCTTTCGGAATCAGAAGCGGAACGGCCTGCCGCTGCATGTTCGATCCCATCAGTGCACGGTTGGAGTCATCGTTCTCAAGGAACGGAATGAGCGCCGTAGCGACCGACACAACCTGCTTAGGTGAAACGTCCATGTAGTCAACACGGTTACTAGGCATTGTAGTAATGTTATCTGAATCTTTGTTGTAACGGACGATAACCATATCTTCCTTAAATGTACCATGCTCATCAATCTGTACATTCGCCTGGGCAACTACATAGTTATCTTCTTCATCGGCAGTCAGGTAATCGATTTGTTCTGTAACCTTGCCAGTCTTCGGATCCACCCAACGATACGGAGCTTCGATAAAGCCGTATTCATTGATGCGTGCAAAGGTGGACAAGGAGTTGATCAGACCGATATTCGGACCTTCCGGTGTTTCGATAGGACACATACGGCCGTAGTGACTGTGATGTACGTCGCGGACTTCAAAGCCTGCGCGTTCACGGGTCAGACCGCCGGGTCCGAGTGCCGACAGACGGCGTTTGTGTGTAAGTTCAGCAAGCGGGTTCGTCTGATCCATAAACTGGGACAGCTGCGAACTACCGAAGAACTCTTTGATGGACGCGATAACCGGACGGATGTTGATCAGTGCCTGCGGTGTAATCGCATTGGCGTCCTGAATCGACATTCTCTCCCGCACCACGCGCTCCATACGGGACAGACCGATGCGGAACTGATTCTGCAGCAATTCACCTACAGAACGCAGACGGCGGTTACCCAAGTGGTCGATATCATCTGTATTACCGATACCGTGCAGCAAATTAATAAAGTAGCTGATTGAGGATATAATATCAGCCTGGGTAATATGCTTGACCGACTTGTCAATGTTGCCATTGGCGATCAGTTTGATAATCCGGCCTTCTTCAATTGGCGAGAATACGTCAATGGTCTGCAGCGGAATATCTTCACTGTCCATAACCCCGCCGGTAACACGGTAGTTCTTGCCAGCTACATTCTTCTCGAAATAAGGAATCAGCTCATCAAGCAGGCGGCGGTCAACCATCTGGCCGGATTCTGCCAGGATTTCTCCTGTAGATTCATCAACCAAAGGCTGTGCCAGACGCTGATTGAACAGACGATTCTTGATATGCAGCTTTTTATTGATTTTGTAACGGCCTACATTGGCCAAATCATAACGTTTCGGATCAAAGAAACGTGCGACCAATAGGCTCTTGGCATTGTCAAGTGTCGGTGGTTCGCCCGGACGCAGACGCTCGTAAATTTCAATAAGCGCCTTCTCCGTGGAGTCCGTGTTGTCTTTATCCAGCGTATTGCGAATATATTCATCATTGCCAAGCAGTTCCAGAATTTCAGCATCACTGCCGAAGCCTAGAGCACGCAGAAGCACGGTTACCGGGATCTTACGGGTCCGGTCGATACGGACATACATGATGTCCTTAGCGTCGGTCTCCAGCTCCAGCCAAGCTCCGCGATTCGGAATTACTGTGGCGGTGTAGGTTTTTTTGCCGTTCTTATCCACTTTTGTGCTGAAATAGACGCTTGGAGAGCGAACCAACTGGCTGACAATAACCCGTTCCGCACCATTGATAATAAAAGTGCCGGTTTCCGTCATCAGCGGGAAATCTCCCATGAACACTTCCTGCTCTTTGACCTCACCGGTCTCCTTATTGATGAGACGCACCTTCACACGCAGAGGAGCCGCATATGTTACGTCCCGCTCTTTAGCGTCGTCAACCGTATACTTCGGTTCACCCAGGCTGTAATCAATGAACTCTAGTACCAAATTCCCTGTGAAATCCTGGATCGGCGAGATGTCCTGGAACATTTCCCGCAATCCTTCCTCCAAAAACCAGTCATAAGATTTTTGTTGGATCTCGATCAGGTTCGGGACCTCGAGTACCTCGTTAATTCTCGCATAGCTCCGCCGAGTGCGTCGACCATACTGAACAAGATGTCCTGCCAACTTTACTCACCCCTCATGTCTACTCACTTAAAAATTGATTGCGAACCCTTGTTTGGACCCGTATAATGGAACCATAACACAAGGATTCAGCCATAAATACAGAAAAGCCCCTTATCGAAATCTTTCGAAAAAAGAGCGCATCTATCCACGGCCAAAATACTCCTTATCCAGTAGATTTGCCCAAAACGTGCGTATTATACGTCACCAAGCAACAGTTTATGCGCTATTATCTATTGTCCCGGCGACCTTCGCCGTGACAGGAACATAGAGAACGGAATTCGCAAAAACCTGCCGTACGGCATGCGCTTACCGGGCGACAATATATCACTTGACATTTCAGCAAACTAAAGACATGGAGCCTAGCTTAATACTGACATTTTATAATAATAACACTATCAACATTGCATGTCAATAAGTATTAATATTTTTTTACTTCTTCGCTCTGATAATACGATAACCCTTGTCTTTCCCCACTTCTTCCACATCCGAGAACAAGCTTTCTAGCTTGGCGGTGGCCGATGGTGCGCCCTGCTTCTTCTGGATGACTATCCACAGACTTCCACCCTCATTCAAATGCGCATGTGCCTGCTCAAAAATCTCATGAACTACAGCCTTGCCTGCACGAATCGGCGGGTTGGTAAGAATCACATCGAATGTACGCCCCTTCACCGCAGACAGTACATCACTTTCCATAACCGTAACATTGCGGATTCCGTTATGCTGCGCATTCTCGCGGGCAAGCTCTACAGCACGGCTGTTGATATCAATCATCGTCACATGTCCCTTAGGAGTGAGGAGTGCTGCACTAATCCCCATAGGGCCGTAACCACAGCCAACATCCAGCACCTCTGCCCCATCCGGAATTTCCATTGCTTCGATCAGAACTCGGCTGCCATGATCAATATCCCCTTTGGAAAAAACACCGGCGTCGCTTGTAAAGCGGAGGCTTTTGCCTCTCAGTACCGTATCGATGCTGCGTCTGTCATGACGTGCTTCCGGCTGCTGCGAGTAATAATGCTGCGACATACAATCCTCCCTTTCACTTGGCTCTAATATACAAAGCATATCTTATAGAGCAACCCCCTTGAACAAGTTCAAGGGGGTTGCAAGAACCGGAAAGAATCACTTCATATCCGGGGCAGTACCTACTTAAATCAAATTATTTTACTTCTACAGAAGCGCCTGCTTCTTCCAATTTTGCTTTAGTAGCTTCTGCTTCTTCTTTGCTTACTTTTTCTTTGATTGCTTTTGGAGCGTTGTCTACAACGTCTTTAGCTTCTTTCAAGCCAAGACCTGTGATTTCGCGAACGATTTTGATAACGTTGATTTTGGAAGCGCCAGCGCCTGTCAAAATTACGTCGAATTCGGATTGTTCTTCTTCAACAGCTGCTACTGCGCCGCCAGCTGCTACTGGAGCTGCTGCAGTTACGCCGAATTCTTCTTCGATTGCTTTAACCAGGTCGTTCAGTTCCAATACGCTCATGCCTTTAATTTCTTCCAAGATTGTTTCTTTGCTCATGATTGAACCTCCATTATATTTGAATTGGTTTGTGGTATTGATTATGAAGCTAGAAGCAAAGGCTTACGCGCTTTGTTCTTCTTTTTCAGCAACAGCTTTAACTGCAAGCGCGAAGTTGCGGATTGGAGCTTGAAGCACGCTAAGCAGCATGGACAGCAAACCATCGCGGGATGGAAGCTCAGCCAGTGCTTTCAGTTGGTCAGCGTCGATAACGCGACCTTCTACAACGCCGCCTTTAAGTTTCAGAGCGTCGTTCTTCTTAGCGAAGTCGTTCAAAATTTTGGCTGCTACTACCGCATCAGTTTCACTGAAAGCGATCGCTGTAGGACCAGTCAGGACAGCGTCCAGATCAGTCAACTCAGCCGCTGCAGTTGCACGGCGAAGCAATGTGTTCTTCAGGACTTGAAAATCAACGCCAGCTTCACGCAGCTGCTTACGCAGTTCAGTCACTTGCGAAACGTTCAATCCGCGGTAGTCCGCAACAACAGTAGAGATACTGTTCTGCAGTTTGCCAGTTACAACATCAACCGCATCCTGTTTAGCTTGGATTACTTTTGCATTTGCCAATTGTATACACCTCCTGAAAATTTATGTGACGGCGATTCTTCCGGAGAATCCGCGCCGTTCCTACGCAGGCATTAGAAAAGCCTCCGCAGATTCACGAAGGCTTGATAAAACGGAAAGCAGTCAGGCGAACCTGTTACTTTTTGTTTCTATCACAACACCTCGGTAGGAAATTAAGCCCTACGGCACCTACTGTCTACGGTAAGCATATTCAAATTCAAGATTGATCACCTTAATGTTCACAACTGTTATAGATTATCAAAGATGACTCAAAGAGTCAACCCTTAATTATCTGAAAGCAGCTGCGTTCACGCGAGCGCTAGGTCCCATTGTGGACGAAATAGCGATGCCTTTAAGGTATACACCTTTAGCAGCAGCCGGTTTCGCACGGTTAAGAGCGTCGATGAGGGATTTAAGGTTCTCGTTCAGTTGTTCAGCGTTGAAAGACACTTTGCCGATTGGCGCGTGAATTTGACCCGCTTTGTCAAGACGATATTCGATTTTACCGGCTTTAATTTCTTGAACAGCCTTGGTAACGTCGAAAGTAACTGTACCTGCTTTAGGGTTAGGCATGAGGCCTTTACCACCGAGCAGACGACCCAGTTTACCGACTTCACTCATCATATCAGGTGTAGCTACGCAGACGTCGAATTCAAACCAGCCCTGTTGAATTTTGTTGATCATATCAGCATCACCAACAAAATCCGCGCCAGCAGCTTCCGCTTCTTTCGCTTTTTCACCTTTTGCAAATACAAGCACGCGTTGAGTTTTGCCTGTGCCGTGAGGCAGGACAACAACACCACGAACAGCTTGGTCTTGTTTACGCGGGTCTACACCCAGACGAACTGCTGCTTCAACGGTTTCGTCGAATTTAGCAGTTGCCGCCTTTTTCACAAGCTCTACAGCTTCTGAAGGCTCGTAAGTTGCTTCGCTGTTGATCAGCTTAGCAGATTCTTGGTATTTCTTACCATGTTTAGCCATGAAAATGTTCCTCCTTTGTGGTGTTAGCGGAAATTCCTCCCACATATTGCGGTCATGAATGACCGGTTCATCGAATACATATTAGTCTTCGATTGTGATACCCATACTGCGGGCAGTACCTTCAACCATACGCATTGCAGCTTCGATAGATGCAGCGTTCAGATCGGGCATTTTTGTTTCAGCAATTTCACGAACCGCTGCGCGGCCGAGTTTTGCTACTTTTTTCTTGTTTGGTTCACCGGATCCTTTTTCTACTTTTGCAGCGATGCGAAGCAGAACAGCAGCCGGAGGAGTTTTAGTGATGAAGGTAAAGGAACGGTCTTCAAATACTGTAATTTCAACCGGGATGATCAGGCCAGCCTGGTCGGCAGTACGAGCGTTGAATTCCTTACAGAATGCCATGATGTTGACACCTGCTTGACCTAACGCCGGACCTACTGGAGGCGCTGGATTCGCTTTCCCTGCAGGAATCTGCAGTTTCACCATTTTAATAACTTTTTTAGCCATGAGTGACACCTCCTTGCGTAAATAGTGGTATTCGAATGCTAAACAGCATTCTCCCACAAGAAACCCTTGCGCTTGTTATATCTTCTCCACTTGAGTGAAATCCAACTCGAGCGGGGTTTCCCGTCCAAACATGTTGACATGTACCTTGATCTTGCTTTTGTCTGCCAAAATCTCTTCCACGGAGCCCACAAAATTCGCAAACGGACCGACCATAATACGTACGGATTCCTTAATTTCGAAATCAATCTTCGCTTTAGGTTCAACCATGCCCATATGCTTCAGAATTTGTTCAACCTCTTCAGGGAGCAGAGCGGTAGGCTTGGACCCCGAACCAGTTGAACCGACAAATCCGGTAACGCCCGGCGTATTGCGGACTACATACCAGGAATCATCAGTCTGAACCATTTCGACCAAAACGTAACCAGGGTAAACTTTGCGCATGACAGTTTTTTTCTTGCCATCCTTGTTTACCAGCTCTTCTTCCATAGGAACAAGAACGCGGAATATTTTGTCTTCCATGCCCATGGACTCAACGCGTTTTTCCAAATTGGCCTTGACCTTATTCTCATACCCGGAATAGGTATGAACGACATACCATCTTTTTTCCATATCAAGCCACCTGGGACCTCTCTAAATAATCGCTTCAATCACAGCGGAAATACCGATGTCCAGAACCCAGAAGTAAAGAGCGATAACTACAATTGTACCGAGAACGATCAATGTATAGTTTTTCAGTTCCTTACGGCTAGGCCAGCGAACCTTTTTGAGTTCACTCCAGCTCTCAGTGAAAAAGGAAAACAAAGACTTGAAACTACGTTTCACGCCGACTACACCTCCAAAGACTATCTGGTTTCGCGATGAGGAGTTTGCTCGTTACAAAACTTGCAAAATTTCTTCATCTCCAAGCGGTCGGGGTGATTTCGCTTGTTTTTGGTTGTTGCATAGTTTCTTTGTTTGCAACTTGTACAAGCCAAAGTGATAATTACCCGCATGATATGCACCTCCCGAAGACGTACTTCTAACCGTTAAATTAGAAGACGCAAATATTGATTCAAAAAAAAAGCCGCGAATTTAGGCCTACCTAAAACACTTTAGCATAATATCATTGCCCGTGTCAACGAAAGAATTCCCCCATCGCACTGGGTATTTCCGGGTGGTGTAGCCTGGTGCCGTACATAATCTTTGGTCTTGTGTATTCCTTTGCCACTCGCTGTCTTCACTACCATTATGGATCATTCCGCCATGGTATAAACCTGCAGCCTACTGTTGTCTGAACAAATTACATTTCCATCAGGCCGAAATCTTGCGGGACACTAAAAAAAGACTCGAGTCCCGAGCCTTTCTAGTTCATTATATCATTAATTGTCACGCACTTCCAGATATCTTTCCAACTTACGCTTCACTCGCTGCAGAGCATTGTCAATAGACTTCACATGCCGCTTCAAATCCTCAGCAATTTCCTGATAGGACCGTCCATCCAGATAGAGCATCAGAACCTTGCGTTCCAGATCACTAAGGATCTCCGCCATCTTATCTTCCAGTCCGATGAACTCCTCCTGGTTAATAATCAGTTCTTCAGGATCAAGCACCTGCGTTCCGCAAATCACATCCATCAGCGTCCGGTCGGAATCCTCATCATAGATGGGTTTGTCGAGCGAGACGTATGAGTTCAGCGGAATATGCTTCTGGCGGGTCGCCGTCTTAATGGCAGTTATAATCTGACGGGTGATGCACAGCTCGGCAAACGCCTTGAACGAGGAAAGCTTGTCCCCCTTGAAGTCACGAATTGCCTTATATAAGCCAATCATGCCTTCCTGTACAATATCTTCACGATCTGCCCCGATCAAAAAATAGGAACGAGCCTTGGCACGTACGAAATTACGGTACTTGTTGATTAAATGTTCCAATGCGCCACTGTCGCCACCACGGAAGATCTCGACAATTTCTTCATCACTTATGAAATCATACTCGGATAGCATTAATTCCTTGAGGTCGACACTCACCAAGAATCCCCCCGGCTGCAACGCAAGACACATCGTTACTTCGCGAAATATAGGATCAGTATATATTATGTTACCTTACAACGTCAACCGAAGATTGTCCAAAAACAATCTTCTATAACATATTATGGCATTTCTTAATCACTGTCTGCGCCAGTCTTCTAGGCGTTTCCGCGTTTCCGGAGGCAGCTTGTCTTCCAGGGAGTGACGGGTGCTGCTTACACTTCCCGGTTCAATAGCCTTTTTAACCTGTTTCTGATTCTCTTCAATCTCCAGTCTCAGTTCTCTTGCCGAGATCCGGAGCGCCCCTTGCGCAAAAACAACATGCTGCTCCACAAAATCGCTGGTCGCCACAGAAATCTGTCTGCGGCGGTGGGTGAATTCTCCCACCAGCCGCTCAATGCACTCATCTGCCGTTTCCTTTTCCTTAGTGAAGAAGACCTGGACTTTCCCCTGTACAAACGACCGTCCAAGTCCCGGCACACGGTATGCATCGAATACGGCTATGACGCGCAGCCCGGAGAATGCCTGATAATCGGCCAGCATATCGAGCAGCCGGTCGCGTGCCCCCTGCATGCCGGTCTGCGACAGCGCCGCAAGTTCCGGCCAGCCGCCGATCATGTTGTATCCGTCCACGAGCAGTATATCGCGCCAGTCTGCCATAGTTATCCCTGTTCTTGCCGGCGGCGGAGCACCTCGTACATAATTACACCGGCTGCTACGGAAGCATTAAGAGAGTTGATTCTTCCCGCCATCGGCAGCTTCAGCAGCACATCGCATTTTTCACGGATCAGGCGGCCCATTCCTTTATTCTCATTGCCGATAACCACTGCTACCGGTCCGGTAAAAATATCAGATCCGAAGAGATTCTGATCCGTATCCACATCGGTTCCAACCACCCACACCCCTAGTTCCTTCAGGCGGTCTATCGTCTGGCCCAGATTGGTTACGCGTGCAACAGGCACATATTCCACTGCACCGGCAGAGGTTTTGGATACTGTTGCTGTAATCTGCGCAGAACGCCGTTTCGGTACAATTACCCCATGCACCCCCGTGCAGTCCGCCGTACGCAGAATGGATCCCAGGTTATGAGGGTCTTCAATTTCATCCAGCAAAAGAAGAAAAGGCGGTTCCCCTTTGGCTTCAGCAGCCGCAAGAATATCAGCAACCTCGGTGTAGGCAAACGGTGCCGCCTGTGCTACCACCCCTTGATGCTGAACTCCCGGCGCGAGCTGATCCAGCTTCCGCTTATCTACATGCTGAATTACAATGCCTGCTTTGCGGGCTTCAGCGACGATAGGTGCCGTTAAGTGCTTTTGTGCAGTTTCGGCGATCCATATTTTGTTCAGTGTCCGGCCGGCACGAAGCGCTTCAAGGACTGAATGCTTGCCCGCCAGTATTTCCTCTTCCGTTCTCAATTCTTCCATGTTCATGTCTCCTGTTCTAAGTACCCATATATAACTATAAACTCCGTGGCCTGTTTAAACTCACTTGCTCCGGTTCAACATGTATTCGATGCTGGTGTGAACAAGCTCCTGGATTCTCGCCTGCTGTCCTGTATAATATAAATGCCCGATCAGGCATTCAAAAGCAGTCGCATGGCGGTATTCCAGCACATCTGCGTTTTTGGGAATCGTGCCGGACTTGGCATTGCGCCCTCGTCTTACCACATCCTTCTCTTCCTCCGTGAGCACCGGCTCAAGGTAGGCAAGAATCGTGCTCTGGGCTTTGGCCGAGACCAGTCCCGTTGCCGAGCGGTGCAGATGATTCGGACGCAGATTGGGCAGCGAAATCAGATACTGCCGCACAGCCACTTCATAAATGGCATCTCCTGCATACGCCAGAACAATCGGCGAGAGCAAACGGGCCGGCTTGGACGGTTCGTACGGGAACCACGCGCTGTTCAGATCAAACTGCCCGCTCATTTACGCCGCCACCGCATTCCCTGTGGAGTGTCTTCCAGCAGGATGCCCAGGGCATTCAGCTCATCGCGGATTTCATCGGACCGGTTCCAGTTCTTATTCTTGCGCGCTTCAGCGCGTTCAGCAATTAGACGCTCAACCTCTTCACTGGCGACCTCTTCATCAGCCTCCGGAGTAAGGCGCAGTACTGAATTCATCTCGGCAAAAGCCTTCAGCAGTGCTGCAAAGTCTGCGGAATGAGCGTCATTATCAGCAAGAGTCAAATTGGCCAGGCTTACCCAGTCAAACAGAGCGGTAATCGCATCCGGCGTATTGAAATCATCCTGCATTCTGGCATGGAAATTGCCAACAATAGCTGCCAGGCGCTCCACGATCTGCGGACTTGCCGCTCCCTCTGCCCCGTCCATATCCAGTTCAAGGCGATGCTTCACATTACCTGCTGCCGTAGTGATGCGCTCTACGCTTTTCTCAGCAGACAGCAGTGCTTCCTCCGAAAAGTTCAGCTGATTACGGTAATGGCTTGAAAGCATGAAATAACGGATAGTCCCCGCTTTGAAGCGTGCACGAATATCCTTCACAAGCAGACCATTTCCAAGTGATTTCGACATTTTCTCATCACCAATGTTCAAAAATGCGTTGTGCATCCAATACTTCGACAGCGGCTCACCCGTCAGCACTTCTGTTTGCGCGCATTCGCACTCATGGTGCGGGAACTTCAAATCCTCACCGCCGCCATGGATGTCGATCGTTGTACCCAAATATTCACGGACCATTGCCGAGCACTCAATATGCCAGCCCGGACGCCCCTCTCCCCATGGACTGGACCAGTGTACCTCACCCGGCTTGGCTGCCTTCCAGAGCACAAAATCCTCCTGGTTCTCCTTGCGCGAATCCACCTCGACACGGATACCGAAGCGCAGCTCCTCCAGATTCTGGCCTGAAAGCTTGCCATAATTGGCAAACTTGCCGGTCCGGTAGTACACATCTCCGCCGTTCTCGTAAGCATATCCCTTCTCCTCAAGCTCCTTAATGAACTCAATGATCTTGTCCATGCTCTCTGTAACGCGCGGATTCATGGTTGCCGGCTTTACACCAAGTCCGGCCAGATCCTCCTGATAGGCGGAGATGAACATTTCTGCAACCTCAGCTACAGTAATGTTCATTTCTTCCGCTTTGCGGATCATTTTATCATCCACATCGGTAAAGTTCGTCAGATAGCGGACTTCATTGCCAAGGGCCTCCAGGTAGTTGCGGACCATATCAAAAACGATAACCGGTCTGGCATTCCCGATATGCATATAGCCGTAAACGGTTGGACCGCATACATACATTTTTACTTTACCAGGTTCCTGCGGTATGAATTCTTCCTTGCTCCGTGTCATTGTGTTATAAATCTGTACAGCCATTCTGTTCCCAATCCTTTCTGTTCCCCCTGGATTCTCTTGAATCTCCATATGGTTATATTTCATAATCGCCGATATACTGCTGGCTCTCCAGCCGCCGCTGTTCCTTCTTCTGCTTGTCTTCAGACCCCATCTGCTCGCGCAGCTCTTCGATTTCCTTCTGCAGGAAACGCAGGGAATCAATCAGCGGATCGGGCATCTGGGTATGATCCAGCCGGTCGGATACACGTTCCCCGTTGCGCTTAACCACGCGTCCGGGATTTCCTACAACGGTGCTGTTGCTGGGCACTTCGCGCAGAACCACTGCATTGGAGCCGATATTGCAATTATCGCCGATTCTAAACGATCCCAGTACTTTGGCACCGGAGCCGATGACAACATTGTTGCCGACGGTAGGATGGCGTTTGCCCTTTTCTTTCCCTGTCCCTCCAAGTGTGACCCCCTGATAGATAATGACATCGTCACCAATCTCACAGGTTTCACCAATGACTATACCCATTCCATGGTCGATGAACAACCGACTGCCGACAACCGCACCCGGATGAATCTCCACTCCGGTCATAAATCTGCTCATCTGCGATACGATGCGTGCCAGTGTAAACCAGCGGCGTTTATAAAAAGAGTGGGCAATCCGGTGTGCCCAGATGGCATGAAGTCCGGCGTAGGTGAAGACAACCTCGAACTTGCTGCGGGCAGCGGGATCGTTGTCGAATACTGCCCGAATGTCCGACTTGATATGCTTAAACATCACGGTTCCCCTCTTCTTTGACTTCCCCACCTCCTGTTTACAGGTGTGCAAAGGAAGATATTGTCTTCAGCCCACTGTCTCTATTCATCTGTATGCTGTGAGCATTCAATCGGTATCCTTATATTTCAACAAAAAACGCCCCTGCAGCATTATGCTGCAGAGACGTTTAACCGTGGTCCCACTCTGCTTGAACATACGCACAATCAAACTGCCGTTAACTTCGCGGCAGGTGCATGCGGTGTTCCTCTTGGCGTCTGTAACGGCAACGTCCCCGGCACAGTCTACTGTCCCCTGACAGACAGGGACGCTCAACCGTGCAGCTCACAGGTGCATGTTCAGCGGCAGACAAATGAATAACTCCCAGCCTGCAAGGGAAATCTCCCTCAGCGGTTATTCTCTCTGGCAATTGCCCGTATACGCGTACTTTTCCTGATCACAGCTATTATTAGTTATTATATTCTTCTATCTTAGCGAAAAGCCGCAGGGCTGACAAGGGGTTCTACCCTCATATCCCCCGGTTTATGCGCCTTTGATCTGCGATTTCAGACGTTCAATGACCCGGTCCCGGCCAAGCAGCGCGATGGTCGCATTCAAATCACGGCCATGCATCTGACCGGTCAGAGCGACACGGATCGGCATAAACAGCGCTTTACCTTTGTGTCCGGTTTCTTTCTGGACTTCTTTGATCAGCACAGCCATATTGGCAGCGCTGAAATCGTCAGCAGCTTCCACTTTAGCGAGAAAAGCGGACAGCACTTCAGGAACCTGGGCTTCGGCAAGTACTTGTGCCGCTTCCGTCTCCAGTTCCAGATGGCTGCGGAAGAAGAGCTCGGAGAGCCCCACAATATCCGAAGCGGAGTTCATCTGTTCCTGATACAGCGCAACAAGGCTTTCCGCCCAGATCTGCTGCTCATCACTCAGAACCTCCGGCAGACGTCCCGCCTTCTGCAGATGGGGAATAGCAAGTGCCGCGATCCGCTTAGGATCGGCATGCTTGATATAGTGATTATTGAGATGTGCCAGCTTGTTCGTATCGAATACAGCCGGGCTCTTCGACAGACGGTCGGCAGTGAAGATAGAGATCAGCTGTTCCTTGCTGAAAATCTCCTCCTCACCCTCCGGCGACCAGCCGAGTAATGTGATGAAGTTGAAGAGCGCTTCCGGCAGATAGCCAAGCTGGTCATACTGCTCGATAAACTGAATGATCGATTCATTCCGTTTGCTCAGCTTCTTGTGGTCATCGCCGACAATCAGTGTCATGTGGCCGAACAGCGGCGCTTCCCAGCCAAGAGCTTCATAGATCATGAGCTGACGCGGCGTGTTGGAGATATGGTCTTCCCCGCGCAGCACATGGGAGATGGCCATCAAATGGTCATCTACAGCTACAGCGAAGTTATAGGTTGGAATACCATCCTTCTTCACGATGACAAAGTCGCCCATTTCTTTGGTGTTGAACGAAATGCTGCCTTTAACGATATCATTGAAGGTATAAGTACGGTCTTCCGGAACCAGGAAACGGATGCTGGCAATACGGCCTTCCGCCTCATAGGCAAGGCGCTGCTCCTCCGTCAGATTACGGTGTCTGCCGGAATAACGCGGGGTTTCGCCGCGTGCGGTCTGCTCTTCACGCTCTGCTTCCAGCTCCTCTTCTGTACAATAACAGCGGTAAGCAAGGCCGCGGTCAAGCAGATCCTGCCAGTAGACACGGTACAGATCCAGACGTTCTGTCTGGCGGTAAGGGCCATATTCGCCGCCTACATCTACGCTCTCATCCCAGTCCATTCCCAGCCATTTCAAATATTTCAACTGGCTTTCTTCACCTTCTGCGATATTACGCTTAAGGTCTGTATCTTCGATCCGGATAATGAATTTGCCGCCCAGATTGCGGGCGAACAGGTAGTTAAACAACGCCGTTCTGGCATTTCCGATATGTAAATGTCCCGTAGGGCTCGGTGCGTAACGCACCCGGACTTGATCCGTCATGGGTTTCCCTCCGCTTCATATTGGTTAAAATTAGGCTGTTGTTACTTCAGCCATCTCAAGATGATATCACATCTTGGAGCAGACAGACAATAGATTGTGCGGCAATTCCTTCTCCGCGTCCGGCGAAGCCGAGCTGCTCGGTAGTTGTCGCTTTTACATTGACCTTTGAGAGGTCCGCATCCAGTGCACGGGCAATAACCTCGGTCATTTGCGGAATATAAGGCGCCATTTTGGGTTTCTGGGCAATGATGGTCGAATCTATATTTCCCAGCCGGTATCCCCGGTCACGGGCAAGCGCCCATACATGCTCCAGCAGCTTCAGGCTGTCTGCATCCTTGAAGGCAGGATCGGTATCTGGAAAATGTCTGCCGATATCCCCCAGTCCAAGCGCCCCAAGTATAGCATCGCTTACTGCATGCAGGAGCACATCCGCGTCAGAGTGTCCCAGTAACCCCTTCTCATAGGGAATAGTCACTCCCCCAATAATACACGGCCTTCCTTCCACCAGCTGATGCACGTCAAATCCTTGTCCTACAGCGATCATCTCTGTTCCTCTCCCCTGCTTCTTTCTGTGAATTCAGCGAAATCCAGGTCTTCCGGTGTCGTAATCTTAATATTCCTGTAGCTTCCTTCTACTACAGAAACGGTAATTCCGCTGCGTTCCGCCAGACTGGAGTCATCTGTACCGAGGAAGCCGTCACGTTCTGCCTCGTCATAGGCTGACAACAGTTCGGACAGACGAAAAGTCTGCGGGGTCTGAATCGCCCACAGACTTCGCCGGTCCGGCGTAGACAGCACATTGCCTTCGCCATCCACCTGCTTGATCGTATCCTTAACCGGAACTGCAAGCACAGAGGCTCCGGCAAATCTGGCCCGTTCATAACAAGCTTCAATCTCACTGCCCTGTACGAAAGGCCGGACACCATCATGTACCATTACCCAGGTGGTCGTAAGTTCTCCCAGTCCCCGGCGTACCGAGTGCTGGCGTTCAGCCCCTCCCGGAATAACAACAGACACTTTGTCCAGCTTGTAGGCCTGTACCCATTGCCGGCAGCGCTGCACATCCTCTTCACCGGTGACAAGCACGATTTCAGAGATGAGTTCATGCTTCTGGAATACCTCCAGGGTATGCACGATAATCGGTTTGCCCTGAAGCAGCAGATATTGTTTGCTCTCTGCCGTTCCCATTCGTGTCCCTCTGCCTGCCGCCACTATAACGGCGCCTACACTGTTTGACATTCTTTCGGCTCCTGTCTTTCACGTATATCCCCATCATAACGTGTTTGGACGGCATTTCCAAGCCTATAAGACCGCTCCAGGGGCTGATTTACCCTTATTGCGCTTTTTCCAGCAGCTTCGGTTTGGCAAAAATCATCCGGCCTGCGGAAGTCTGTAGCACACTGGTAACCAGGACCTCCATCGTAGTGCCGATATAATCACGGCCGCCTTCCACGACAATCATGGTGCCGTCGTCAAGATAAGCCACGCCTTGTCCATGTTCTTTGCCGTCTTTGATCACCTGCACAATAATTTCCTCACCAGGCAGAACCACCGGCTTCACCGCGTTGGCCAGATCGTTAATATTCAGCACCGATACGCCCTGGAGCTCGCAAACCTTGTTGAGATTGAAGTCATTGGTGACAACCTTGCCATGCAGCACCTTAGCCAGCTTGACCAGCTTGCTGTCCACTTCGGAAATCTCCTCGAAATCACCTTCGTAGATCAGCACTTTGACATCCAGCTCTTTCTGAATCTTGTTTAGGATATCAAGCCCTCTGCGCCCGCGGTTGCGCTTCAGCAGATCTGACGAATCCGCGATATGCTGAAGCTCCTCAAGAACAAACTCGGGAATAACGATGGTTCCTTCAATGAAACCCGTTTTGCAGATATCGGCAATCCGGCCATCGATAATAACACTCGTATCAAGAATCTTATGCTCCTCAGGTCCCCGTCCCTCCGGTTCAGCAGAACGTCCCCAGCGTCCGGTAGTCCATAGCGAAGCCAGCTCTTCCTTCTTCTCCAGCCCGATCCGCAGGCCCATATAACCCAGAGCCAGGGTTGCTGCCACCTGCAGCAGCTCTCCGGCCTTGCCCAGCCAGGCCATGACTGGATACAGCAGCAGTGACAGCAGCAGACCTCCTGTAAGCCCTGCAGCGCCTGCAGCGAGTTCGCTCATCGGTATACGCGAACAATACTGAACCGCCTCCTGCAGTTTTGTACTCGCCCAATCCGCGCATAACGTCCCCGCAATCAAAAAAATAATGGCACCCAGCACCGCAAACAAAATGCTTCCTTCCACAGGCAAGCTTTCACCCAGTTTCCCCATGCCCTTCGGGAACCCTCTTTCTGCCGCATGATATAGCGAATAACCGGACCAGGCTCCACATAACCCGGCAAGCGTCAAAATAATCTTTTTCCACATAACCAGCACCTCCTTCTATTCATCCAAAAATCATCTATACCTCACCAGTATGTTCCAATTTTTAGGGCGATAATCCGGGGAGCCGTTATTTTTTCTGAATCCATTAATTTCCTGGTCTGCAAAGCCTGCCGTAAACTTCTATTCCTTGTTGAAAACAGGGGAGGCCCTGGCATATAATGAACTCAATTACGAACCCAGGGGTGAATGGAAAATGAGCGCACCAAGTTTACAGGCTTTCCAGGATCAAGTTTCCGAACTGCTGCTCCGTCACCGCAGTCTTCTGGATGTAATGTCCAAGAATGGACAGAGCAGTGCATCCGTCAACCGAGCTGTCGTCAAATCCATTACTGAATGCGGCTGCATTCAGCTTCACGCAACCAAGCAGGTCTTCGAACCGGCTTTGGGACTTGAACAAGCCAAAGAGCTTGCCGGAACACACCTTGAAGGTGAACTGTGTGAGAACTGCCGGGAGGTCATTGCCTCAGAACTGGGCCGGGAGCTGTTCTATATGTCTGCTCTTTGCAATTTGCTCGATATTAATATGGACGAGGTTGTGTCTAAGGAATCGCAAAAATGCGCTACACTCGGATTATTTAACTTGTCCTAGCAGGGCTGCCCGCGCTATCCTTCATCCGTTACCAATGCACAAAAGGCTGTGCCTTCTCCTGAGTCAGGGAGGGCACAGCCTTTTGTGTATAAATAAAAAATAATAAGTGCGTAGTTAGAACTATCCGTTCTTGGAGTGATACACCTTATCTTCCGCATGTCTCTTCCTGCGGCGGCGTTGACGGCGGGCTGTCAAGAGGCCCAGACTCTGTCTGAACCCGTATAGGGCATATAACGCAAGCAAAGCAAAGATCAGCTTGGCAATCTGTTCAGGGAAAACAACAGCTACCGCTACGGCGATCACAATTACTACAGGTGCACCTATAACTGCCTTTTTGGGGAAGCCGATCTTCTTGAAATTAGGGTACTTCACCGTGCTGACCATCAGATAAGACAGCAGCAGGGTAGCGACAATCATAAACGGTGCAGATACATCTTTATGAAAAAGTGCCAGCGTGGCCAGAACGCCACCTGCAGCAGGAATCGGCAATCCTACAAAATATCCCGGAATCCCCGGGCGGACATTAAACCGGGCCAGACGCAAAGCTCCAAACACCGGGAAAATCGCTGTAACGGTCCATCCTAGTGCAGAGTTCATGTCCTGCAAACTTGTTAGATACATAATCAGTGCAGGAGCCACACCGAAAGAAACGACATCGGATAAGGAATCCAGCTCCTTACCGAACTCACTCTCACATTTCAGCGCGCGTGCAACACGTCCGTCGAGCCCGTCGAGCAGCATAGCGATAATCACCATGATAGCGGCCATGCTCAGCTTACCGTCAAACGCCATCATGATACCAAACATTCCAAGCATCAGATTACCGATGGTAAAAAGACTCGGAATTGATTTTTGTATCATTTCTTCACCTCAATTTTCCTACTTTGAACTTCATGGGTTCCCAATATTACGTGATTGTATGTTATTTACATTTGCCTGTCAATAAGAACTTGTTTCTGGAGCCGCTTCAGTCCGTCCTGAATATTGCGTGCGCGGACCTCGCCAATGCCGTCCACCTCATCAAGCTCAGCAATGCTCGCCGTCATCAGATTAGGCAGCATTTCAAAGCGTTCCACCAGATTGTGGATGATCACATTCGGCAGCCGCGGAATTTTGTTGAGCAGACGGTAACCGCGCGGAGTTACGGCTTCCTCAGATGCAATAGCCGTGGAGGAATAGCCCAGCAAGCGGGCAATATGGTTGTCATCCATCAGTTCATCGTCACTGCTTCGCTTCAGCCCGGCGATAATTTCGCGGATTTTGTCCTCCTGCTCCTCTCTTGCATAGTCTCTGTACAGAAGCCAGGCTTCTTCCTCTGTATTTCCGACCAGTTCTTCCATCTGCATGCTGATCAGCCGGCCTTCATTGCCGAGTTCGTTAATATAACGCTTAATTTCCATTTTGATCCGCAATACCATTTCTACCCGCTGGATCACGCCGACTACCTCAGCCACCGTCACAAGCCCCTCATATTCGGCAGCAGAAAGGTTAGTCAACCCCTGTGTCAGCACGGCTTTGTACTTCTCTAAGGTCTGAATCGCCTGATTGGCTTTGGCCAGAATCGCACCTATCTCCTTCAGCGCATAGCGGATTGAACCCTGATACAGGGTGATTATATTCCGCCGCTGGGAAATGGAAACAACCAGTTTGCCGGTCTGTTTAGCCACCCGTTCAGCGGTCCGGTGACGGATGCCTGTCTCGATGGATGAAATAGAGGAATCGGGGATCAGCTGGGTGTTGGCATACAGAATCCGCTTCAGATCCTCACTCAGGATGATCGCTCCGTCCATTTTGGCCAGCTCGTATAAATAATTGGGTGAAAAATCGCAGTTAATGGAGAATCCGCCATCGACAACTTCCATCACTTCCGGACTGTATCCGACAACAATAAGTGCCCCGGTCTTCGCGCGCAGCACATTCTCCAGCCCTTCCCGGAAAGGTGTTCCGGGTGCGGCCATTCTAAGCAGATCATTCATATTATCTAATGGATTGTATTCTTTCATGTCCCTGTGCCCCCTAATCTAACGCGACCGCTAGTGCATCTGCTACGGTGCTGACGCCTATAATCTGGATATCCTGCGGATGCTTCCAGCCTTTCATGCTTTTCTCAGGCATAATTACCCGCCGGAAGCCGAGCTTAGCGGCCTCCTTCACCCGCATCTCTGCGCGTGACACCCCTCTCACCTCGCCGGTAAGTCCTACCTCCCCAAAAAACACATCATACGGCTTGGTCGGAATATCCCGGAAGCTGGAAGCAATACTGATGGCGACAGCCAGATCCACCGCCGGCTCATCCAGCTTAACACCTCCGGCAACATTGAGGTAAGCATCCTGATTCTGCAGGAACATGCCCATCCGTTTCTCCAGGACAGCAATGATCAGCGCCATTCTCTGATGATCCATACCTGTGCACATTCTGCGGGGCGAAGGGAAATGGGTTGCTGCAACCAGCGCCTGTAATTCAACAAGCACCGGTCTTGTGCCTTCCATACTGGCTACCACCGCGGAACCGGCCACTCCGAGCGGCCGTTCAGAAAGGAACAGCTCGGAAGGATTCTCCACCTCGGTAAGCCCAACCTCACCCATCTCAAAAATACCGATTTCATTGGTTGAGCCAAAGCGGTTCTTCACCGCCCGCAGCAACCGGTACGTATGATGACGTTCTCCTTCGAAATAGAGCACACAGTCCACCATATGCTCCAGCATCCGCGGACCGGCAATTGCGCCTTCTTTCGTTACATGTCCTACAAGTACCGTTGCGATTCCACGGATTTTGGCAATCCGCATAAATCTTGTCGTACACTCCCGCACCTGTGTTACACTGCCTGGCGCACTGGTCACTTCTGGCATAAATACGGTCTGGATCGAGTCGATGACCAGAAACTGCGGCTTAATCTGCTCGATTGCTTCTTCAATGCTCTCCATGTTCGTCTCACACAGAACGTACAGTTCCGCCGACAACGCCCCGAGGCGGTCAGCCCGAAGCTTGGTCTGGCGCACTGATTCTTCCCCGGAAATATACAGAACGCGGAGCCCCTGAGTTGTAAGGGCATGCGATGTCTGCAGCAGCAGTGTGGACTTCCCGATTCCGGGGTCGCCACCGACCAGTACCAGCGAGCCGGGTACGATACCACCGCCAAGCACACGGTTAAGCTCTCCGATGCCTGTCAGGATACGCGGCTCTTTGTCACTTTCTATATTTATGATCGATTGCGCCTTTTCTTTACTCTGAAAAATAGGTGCATTCATGCCCTGGGTTTTGACTACGCTTTCCGTTTCTTCCACCATTGAGTTCCATTCCTGGCAGCCCGGGCATTTCCCGAACCATTTCGGTGATTCGTAACCACATTCGGTGCAGAAAAATTTTGTTTTTGGTTTGGCCATGTGCGCTCCTTACGGTCCGAACTTGCTAAAATTGCGGATAATTTTCTCTTAATCAAAGTTTACCATTTCTGCACACTGAACGAAAGGTCACTTAAGATCTACTTTTCGTTTGCGTCCTCCTTAACCTGCCTGATTCAGGGCAGAATTAATCACTCCGGACATATAAAAGCTCCCGCCCCTCTATACGGAGGAGCGGGAGCTTTGTTTCATATTGCTGGAAAATTATTCAGTTTCGACTTCCTTCTCTTCCTTCTCCAGAGAGAGCTCGGCCGGCACTTCTACTTTGGTTACCACAAGCTCACCGTTCACCTCATCAATGTTGAGGGAGTCACCTTTCTTGATGTTGCCCTTAAGCAGCTCTTCGGAAAGGCGGTCTTCGATGTGCTTCTGAATCGCCCGGCGGAGCGGGCGGGCACCGAAGGCCGGGTCATAGCCCTCTTTGGCCAGGAATGCCTTGGCGCCGTCGGTAAGCAGGAAGTCTACATCATATTCACGCAGACGCTTGCGCAGCTCCTCGGACATCAGGGTAACGATCTCGGCGATATGCTTCTCATCCAGAGAGTGGAAGACAATAATCTCGTCGATCCGGTTCAGGAACTCAGGGCGGAAGCTCTTCTTCAGCTCTTCCATTACCTTGCCCTTCATATTGCCGTAATCGGCACCGGCATCCTGTACCGCGGTGAAGCCCAGAGTCGAATTCTTGCGGATCGCTTGTGCACCTACGTTAGAGGTCAGGATAATTAAGGTATTGCGGAAATCGACTACACGGCCTTTGGAGTCGGTCAGACGGCCGTCTTCCAGTACCTGCAGCAGAATATTGAATACTTCAGGGTGAGCCTTCTCAATCTCATCCAGCAGGACCACGGAATACGGTTTGCGGCGTACCTTCTCAGTCAGCTGTCCGCCTTCTTCATATCCTACATAGCCTGGAGGCGCCCCGACCAGACGGGATGTAGAGTGCTTCTCCATGTACTCCGACATATCGATACGGATTACCGCATTCTCGTCACCGAACATTGCTTCGGCAAGTGCCCGCGCCAGCTCGGTTTTACCGACCCCGGTTGGACCAAGGAAGATGAAGGAGCCCATTGGACGTTTCGGATCCTTCAGACCCGCACGCGCCCGGCGGAGTGCCCGGCTGACAGCCTTAACGGCTTCATCCTGCCCGATTACACGTTCATGCAGCAAAGACTCCATGTTCAGCAAACGGTCTGTCTCTTCTTCCTTCAGCTTGCTGACCGGAATTCCGGTCCAGCTGGCAACCACCTGTGCGATATCCTCAGGTGTAACCTGGGAGTCCGTACGGCCCTGTTTCTCTTTCCACTGGTTCTTCGTTGTGTCCAGCTCTTCACGGATCTTCTGCTCGGTATCGCGCAGCGCTGCAGCCTTCTCGAATTCCTGGCTTTGTACAGCGGAATCCTTCTCCTTGCGGATATCATCCAGACGCATTTCGAGTTCCTTCAGATTGGGCGGGATCGTGTAAGAGTTAAGTCTTACCTTGGAGCCTGCTTCATCAATCAGGTCAATCGCTTTGTCCGGCAGGAACCGGTCAGGAATATAGCGGTCAGACAGCTTCACAGCTTCCACAATAGCTTCATCCGTAATCTTCACCCGGTGATGGGCTTCATAACGGTCCCGAAGACCGAATAAGATCTGTACAGCTTCTGCAGGAGAAGGCTGATCCACCGTAATCGGCTGGAAGCGGCGTTCAAGTGCAGCGTCTTTCTCAATGTATTTGCGGTATTCGTCAAGTGTTGTCGCACCGATGCACTGCAGTTCACCACGGGCCAGAGCGGGCTTCAGGATGTTGGAGGCATCAATTGCACCTTCCGCACCACCAGCTCCGATCAGGGTATGCAACTCATCGATGAAGAGCACGATATTGCCTGCCTGGCGAATCTCATCCATGATTTTTTTGAGGCGGTCCTCGAACTCACCGCGGTATTTCGTACCTGCAACTACAGAACCCATATCCAGGGTCATTACGCGTTTGTCGCGCAAGGTTTCCGGAATTTCATTATTGATGATCTTTTGGGCCAGGCCTTCAGCAATTGCTGTTTTACCAACCCCTGGCTCACCGATCAGTACCGGATTATTCTTGGTACGGCGGCTGAGCACCTGAATAACACGTTCAATTTCCTTGCTGCGGCCGATAACCGGGTCGAGGTTACCGTCCTTGGCATAGGCAGTCAAGTCACGGGCCAGACCATCCAGCGTTGGTGTGCTGACATTAACCGGAGCACCGCTATGGCTTGAAGTGGCTTCACTGCTGCCCAGAAGCTGCAGCACCTGCTGACGGGCCTTATTCAAGCTGATACCGAGATTATTCAGCACGCGGGCAGCTACGCCCTCTCCTTCACGGATGAGTCCGAGCAGGATATGCTCTGTGCCCACGTACGTATGTCCCAGCTTGCGGGCTTCGTCCATAGACAGCTCGATAACTTTTTTGGCACGAGGAGTATAAGCGATGTTGGTCGGTTGTTCCTGACCTCTGCCAATCAGCGTTTCCACTTCATCCTGAATCTTCTCAAGCCCCAGACCGAGTCCGATCAGTGCCTTGGCGGCAATGCCGTCACCTTCACGAATCAGTCCGAGCAAAATATGTTCTGTCCCAATGTTGTTGTGTCCCAAACGTACGGCTTCTTCCTGCGCCAGCGCCAGCACCTTTTGTGCGCGTTCCGTAAATCTTCCAAACATCATATCTCCTGCACCTCCACGGATAATATATATCTATAATTAATGTTGTGATCCCAGTGTTTCCCGGAGCAGCTTCGCCCGGTACATATCGCGTTCGGTGGACGAAAGCTCGTCGCCGAACAGCTTTTGCAGAAAGCCCGGCTGAGTCTTGACATTCAGCTCATTAAGCACTGAAATCGAAGGCCCTTCCAGTATCCCCAAATCTACACCAAGCCTCAGATCGGAGAGCCGCTGTGCAGACTCTTTAAGCTCCATCACAGCCGCGTAGGCTAGAATCCCGTATGAACGTTTGATGCGGTCGGTAATCCGCAGGGCGGAATCCACAAGCAGGCGTTCACGCGCGTTCCGCTCATGCTCTATAATCTGGGTGACTACGCTGTGGAGATTCTCAATAATCTCATTCTCGGTCTGGCCGAGCGTAATCTGGTTCGAGATCTGAAAGATATTCCCTACTGCTTCGCTCCCTTCACCATAAATTCCTCTAACGGTAAGACCGACCTGATTAACTGCGGATAGAATCCGGTTGATCTGATGGGTCATAACCAGTGCCGGCAGATGAACCATTACCGAGGCTCTGAGCCCGGTTCCCACATTGGTGGGACAACTGGTCAGGTATCCTCTGCGGTCATCAAAAGCGTAATTGACAGCAGCCTCAAAGATATCGTCGATGGCTGTGGCCCTTACCCAGGCTTCTCTGACCTGCAGACCCGGAAACAGGCATTGAATGCGGAGATGATCCTCTTCGTTGATCATAATGCTGACTGACTCGTCCTCATTAAGAATGACTGCTCCGCCTTTGGAATCATCAGCCAGATTAGGACTGATCAGATGCTTCTCCACCAGTACTTTTTTATCCAGCTCATCGAGCTCATCCAGCTTCAGCAGCTGAAAGTTGCCGAAATCCGCAGAGGCTTCTCCCTGAAATACAGGAGCAAGCTGCTCCAGCACCTCTTCCGACTGCTGCGCAGACGCCAATAGCGGGAAAGGAAGGTGCTCCAGATTACGGGCGATACGCATGCGGCTGCTGATAACAATCTCGGAATGACTCCCGCCGCAGCGCATCCAGTCACTAAGTGCTTGTTCGGTAAACCGGAGACTTGACATGTGGAATCCCCTCCTATATATCAAAGACTTTACTCTTGTGGCATTTCTTTTTCAAGTTTGCGGATTCTGTCCCTCAGCTCGGCTGCAGTTTCAAACTCCTCCTGCATAATGCTCTGCTGTAATTCCTGTTTCAGCTCATCAATTTGACGTTTACACATGATCTGTGCACCCGCCCGTTTGGGAAGCTTACCCACATGGGCCGTACTTCCGTGTACCCGTCTGAAGAGCGGGTCCAGCGTGCTGTCAAAATATTTGTAGCAGGAGCTGCAGCCGAACCGTCCAAGCTTGCTGAACTGTGAGTAGGTCATACCGCAGTTCTCACACTGCAGCCCCTGCACAGTCTGTGCGGCCTCTGACTTGCCCTTGCCTGCGCTCTCCAGATCAAGCAGTCCGGAAAGCAAGCTGTGTATGGAGAATCCTCCGGCAGTACCGGGGATAAGCTCCCCCTTTTCCCGCGCACAGCTTTCACAAATATGAAATTCTGTCTTCTCTCCGTTCACGATCTTCGTGAAGTGGAGTGTAGCCGGTTTGACCCCGCATTCCTGGCATAGCATGAGCGGTGTCCCTCCCTCACATTTTGACAATTATTTGCCTAACAAAGAGATTAGCATGGCCTTCATTAGCTTGGCACGAATCTCATCCCGGTACGGCAGATTAACCGTCAGGCATTCCCGGGAAACAGCGGACCGCATAAGACACGCTTCACGCTTGGAGAGAAAACGGGCCTCCTCCAGCTGATAAATCAGTCCTTCGGCGGAATTCTGGTCAATATCATTCCCTATTGTGGAGTTCAGATGTGCATACAGTGCCACATTCTGAGGCAGCTCGAAGCGCTGAATCCGGATATACCCTCCACCGCCGCGTTTGCTCTCCACTACATATCCCTTTTCCAAAGTAAAGCGTGTACTGATGACGTAATTGATCTGCGACGGCACACAGGAGAACTGGTCCGCCAGATCATTGCGCTGAATTTCCACCGTACCTTCGGGACTTTCATGCAAAATATTCTTCAGATATTGTTCAATAATATCGGAGATATTACGCATCACTCATCCTCCAGTGTGTAAGCCTTGGTTAAGCTTGTGCTGTGTCAACGTCCGCCGTCCATACATAGCTCTAAAGAATTTAACCCGGGGACTGAAGTGCGAATCGGCTGCAATAGCCTTCGTACTGAGCCTGACCACCAACTGTTACAATCCTAAGAGCACTGCTGTCGACCTCGCGTTGACTTTGACTTTCTTTGACTTTTTTCATATTATAACATATTCTCACTGAATTCCAAGGGGTTGCTCTTATTTTTTACTTTTTAGTCGCAATGTATTCCGAATAGCTTCACTAATCCCATTGCAAGGGGATATGTATATTAGGCTCCTCTGCTTCTACAATAAGCGGAAGAGCCTTCAGGCTTGTCAGAAAAAATCAAATAAAGCCGTTTGCGCCTGCGGGATCAGCCTCTCCAGCCAATCTACAGCTTCATGTGTACCAGATAACTGTCCATACCGGGCCATTTCAACTGGACGTCTATATCCCATCAACAGCGCGGTAAGTGTACCAATACTGCATATAAGATCAGCGTTTGATCTGTCTCCCGGGATCTGAATAAATGATACCTCCCCATGTTCAGCTACTGTCCAACGCCACAGGCCGTCATTCCAGGGGGCATGCTCATCTTCAATATAAAGCAGCCGTTCCCGGATACCGCTCAGCGCATGGAAAGACAAATTCTCTATAAAGGCTTGGGCGTTGACAATGCGTGCCATGAAGTACGGATAATTCTCCTGGGCAATTCGCGGGTCGGGAAGCAAATACGGCAGAATGTCATCAGAAGGCACCAGCTTCAATGAAGCTCCGGTGATCATCGAGTCATGGTTGGCCAGAAAAGTCCACAGACCTTGGCGGGCCTTCTCATTCAGATAGACAAATTCATCAATGACCAGTTCTTTGTTCACTATTTTATACAGCACATACCCTTCCGGTTCACTCTGCTCCGAATAAAACACACATTGATGTGTGTCCTCATCGAGTACACTGTCTCTCCACCAGTGTTCATCACGCAGGAGCGTGCCATTATAACGGCTTGCAAAGGAGTTGTACAGCTGCTGTAATATTTCAACATTGGCCGCACCGCGTTTCACAGAACCCTGTATTTCAGCCTTCCGCGGAAATTTATTCACAGGTATGTTGTATTTCTTATATTCACAATAGATCTCCCAGCCGAATTTCCGGTAAAAGGGGATTAAAAACGGGTGCAGAAAAGACAGTGTTTGCCCTGCTTCGTTCATTGTTTGCAGAGCATGGGTCAACAGCTTGGCCACATATCCCTGTCTGCGGTTCTCCGGCCACGTGGCTACACCCGCAATTCCGCCCATAGATACGGGCTTGCCCTGTATGTATGCCTGAAGCGGAAGAAGTACCAGCTTGGCACTTAAACTTGGTCCTTCGAATACTCCCCATATTTGTTCCGGCTTGAACTTCTCTCTGGCGCGTTCCCTGTCTTCTCCGGTCACCTTGTACTGAAAAGCATATTCTGACAAGCCTAAGCCTTCTTCAAAATCATCTGCATGCAATTGCCTTATTTCCATGCTGCTCACCCCAGTTAATGAATTTATAGAGATAGAGTCCAATGGTTGCTCAGATTGAGTATATCAAGCAAATTGTCCAGAAGCTAATGAGGTACAAAAATAGCCCGTGAACAAAAGTTATCCACAGGTTTTGTACAGTAAAACAAAAAACCGGAAAGAGTTTCTTCCCGGCAAAAATTAGTTATCCACGATTCATATTTATCTATCCACAAAATTCACTTTTTATCCACAAAAACAGTGGATTACTTAGGTTTTCTCTTGACTCATTCGCCTGAATATGCGTTTTAGTCCACATTATCAGGGAAAAGACTTCTTCCTGAAATTGTATCCACATGTGCGTAAGTTTTCAGTAGTTACTGAAATTTATCCACAGCTTTTCCACAACCCTGCACAAACCAAAAAAACCATTGTCGATTACTCAACAATGGCTTCATGTGCTTGGCGGCGTCCTACTCTCCCAGGACCCTTCGGTCCAAGTACCATCGGCGCTGGAGGGCTTAACGGTCGTGTTCGGGATGGGTACGTGTGGAACCCCTCCGCTATCGCCACCAAACGGGCATTTACAGCGTAAATGCTTCAGGAATTTGATCGCCTGAAAACTGAATCCGAAACGAATCTGCGTTCTTCGAAAATTGGATAAGCCCTCGACCGATTAGTATTGGTCAGCTCCATGCATTGCTGCACTTCCACCTCCAACCTATCTACCTCGTCGTCTTCAAGGGGTCTTACTAATTGGGAAATCTCATCTTGAGGGGGCTTCACGCTTAGATGCTTTCAGCGCTTATCCCGTCCGTACGTAGCTACTCAGCCATGCTCCTGGCGGAACAACTGATGCACCAGCGGTACGTCCATCCCGGTCCTCTCGTACTAAGGACAGCTCCTCTCAAATTTCCTGCGCCCACGACAGATAGGGACCGAACTGTCTCACGACGTTCTGAACCCAGCTCGCGTACCGCTTTAATGGGCGAACAGCCCAACCCTTGGGACCTACTTCAGCCCCAGGATGCGATGAGCCGACATCGAGGTGCCAAACCTCCCCGTCGATGTGGACTCTTGGGGGAGATAAGCCTGTTATCCCCAGGGTAGCTTTTATCCGTTGAGCGATGGCCCTTCCATGCGGTACCACCGGATCACTAAGTCCGACTTTCGTCCCTGCTCGACTTGTAGGTCTCGCAGTCAAGCTCCCTTATGCCTTTGCACTCTGCGAATGATTTCCAACCATTCTGAGGGAACCTTTGAACGCCTCCGTTACTCTTTAGGAGGCGACCGCCCCAGTCAAACTGCCCGCCTGACACGGTCCCCGTACCCGCTTAGGGTACTAGGTTAGAACCTAGATACGATCAGGGTGGTATCCCAACGGCGCCTCCGCAGAAGCTTGCGCTCCTGCCTCTACGGCTCCCACCTATCCTGTACAGATCGTACCCAAATTCAATATCAAGCTGCAGTAAAGCTCCATGGGGTCTTTCCGTCTTGTCGCGGGTAACCTGCATCTTCACAGGTATTAAAATTTCACCGGATCTCTCGTTGAGACAGCGCCCAAGTCGTTACGCCATTCGTGCGGGTCAGAATTTACCTGACAAGGAATTTCGCTACCTTAGGACCGTTATAGTTACGGCCGCCGTTTACTGGGGCTTCGGTTCACAGCTTCGGGTTGCCCCTAACCACTCCCCTTAACCTTCCAGCACCGGGCAGGCGTCAGCCCGTATACTTCGCCTTGCGGCTTCGCACAGACCTGTGTTTTTGCTAAACAGTCGCTTGGGCCTTTTCACTGCGGCCCCCTCGGGCTATTCACCCTACCGAGGCACCTCTTCTCCCGAAGTTACGAGGTCATTTTGCCGAGTTCCTTAACGAGAGTTCTTCCGCGCGCCTTAGAATTCTCTTCTCGCCTACCTGTGTCGGTTTGCGGTACGGGCACCTTCTCCTGGCTAGAGGCTTTTCTTGGCAGTGTGAGATCATGACCTTCGCTACTACAATTTTCGCTCCCCATCACAGCCCAGCCTTATTGATGTGCGGATTTGCCTACACATCAGCCTCACTGCTTAGACGGACATATCCATCAGTCCGCGTCACTACCCTCCTGCGTCACCCCATCGCTCATAGCGGATTACGGTGGTACAGTAATTTCAAACTGTTGTCCTTCGACTACGCCTTTCGGCCTCGCCTTAGGTCCCGACTTACCCTGAGCGGACGAGCCTTCCTCAGGAAACCTTGGGCTTTCGGCGGATCAGATTCTCACTGATCTTTTCGTTACTCATACCGGCATTCTCACTTGTATGCTGTCCAGCGCTCCTTACGGTACACCTTCAACCTACATACAACGCTCCCCTACCCCAGGATCGACTTCACTCCAGCTTCGAAGTTCGTGTTTATCCCCTGAAAGCATTTAGCCAATCATCCCTTCGGATGTTTCTCGGCATCAATGTCATTTCCGGATACACACGCCTCAAAGGCGCAGTGAAGTCGATCCTAGCCATAGCTTCGGTGGTGTGTTTAGCCCCGTTACATTTTCGGCGCAGAGTCACTCGACCAGTGAGCTATTACGCACTCTTTCAATGGTGGCTGCTTCTAAGCCAACATCCTGGTTGTCTGTGCAACTCCACATCCTTTCCCACTTAACACACACTTGGGGACCTTAGCTGATGGTCTGGGCTGTTTCCCTTTTGACAATGGATCTTAGCACTCACTGTCTGACTCCCGGCAAGAAGTTAATGGCATTCGGAGTTTGACTGAGCTTGGTAACCCTTGCGGGCCCCGCACCCAATCAGTGCTCTACCTCCACCACTCCATTCACCGAGGCTAGCCCTAAAGCTATTTCGGGGAGAACCAGCTATCTCCGAGTTCGATTGGAATTTCTCCGCTACCCCCACCTCATCCCCGCATTTTTCAACATGCGTGGGTTCGGGCCTCCAGTGCGTGTTACCGCACCTTCACCCTGGACAGGGGTAGATCACACGGTTTCGGGTCTACGTCCACATACTCAATCGCCCTATTCAGACTCGCTTTCGCTGCGGCTCCGGCTTCTCACCTTAACCTTGCATGTTAAACGTAACTCGCCGGTTCATTCTACAAAAGGCACGCCATCACCCAGTAATAGGGCTCTGACTTTTTGTAAGCACACGGTTTCAGGTTCTATTTCACTCCCCTTCCGGGGTGCTTTTCACCTTTCCCTCACGGTACTGTTTCACTATCGGTCGCCAGGTAGTATTTAGCCTTAGCAGATGGTCCTGCTGGATTCATACGGGGTTTCACGTGCCCCGCACTACTCGGGATCCGTCTCGGAGAGAACACAGTTTAGGCTACAGGGCTTTTACCTCTATCGCGGGCCTTTCCAGACCTCTTCACCTACCATATTCCTTTGTAACTCCATGTGAGACGTCCCACAACCCCAAGGGGCAAGCCCCTTGGTTTAGGCTGTTCCGCGTTCGCTCGCCGCTACTGACGGAATCACTATTGTTTTCTCTTCCTCAGGGTACTTAGATGTTTCAGTTCCCCTGGTCTGCCTCTACATTTCCTATGTATTCAGAAATGAGTAACTGCGAATTACCACAGCTGGGTTTCCCCATTCGGACACCCCCGGATCAAAGCTTGCTTACAGCTCCCCGAGGCAGTTTCGTTGTTCGCCACGTCCTTCGTCGGCTCCTGGCGCCTAGGCATCCTCCGTGTGCTCTTATTAGCTTAACCGTCACTCCGGTGTTTCGCTTGCTTGCTCATCTTGTTTTGAATGCTGCTCATGGATTGCTCCATTCACCAACACACTCAAAGCCAAAGGTCGCTGCACAATCGAAAACCTTCGTTCTGCACTAATAACTATTTCAACTTGCTTACACAAGTTTCAGCTAAAAGATGTTCTAAAACGCAAATTCGTTTCGGTATCCAGTTTTCAAGGATCAAGTTGCTGTAATCACGGGACAAACACGGTTGTGTTGTTCGGAATTACAGACGATATTAAGTTTCTAGACATAACAAATTGATGAAGTTTGTTGGTGGAGCCAAGCGGGATCGAACCGCTGACCTCCTGCTTGCAAGGCAGGCGCTCTCCCAGCTGAGCTATGGCCCCGCAAATTCCATCAAAACCGAACAAATGGATACGCGTTAAGTATCTTGGAAGCTTACGCTTCCGATTTGAATGTCACCGCTTCCGGTGACGATTCTCCATAGAAAGGAGGTGATCCAGCCGCACCTTCCGATACGGCTACCTTGTTACGACTTCACCCCAATCATCTACCCCACCTTCGGCGGCTGGCTCCCTTGCGGGTTACCCCACCGACTTCGGGTGTTGTAAACTCTCGTGGTGTGACGGGCGGTGTGTACAAGACCCGGGAACGTATTCACCGCGGCATGCTGATCCGCGATTACTAGCAATTCCGACTTCATGCAGGCGAGTTGCAGCCTGCAATCCGAACTGAGACCGGCTTTGCTGGGATTGGCTCCACCTCGCGGTTTCGCTTCCCGTTGTACCGGCCATTGTAGTACGTGTGTAGCCCAGGTCATAAGGGGCATGATGATTTGACGTCATCCCCACCTTCCTCCGGTTTGTCACCGGCAGTCACTCTAGAGTGCCCAGCACTACCTGCTGGCAACTAAAGTCAAGGGTTGCGCTCGTTGCGGGACTTAACCCAACATCTCACGACACGAGCTGACGACAACCATGCACCACCTGTCTCCGATGCTCCGAAGAGGGGCACTATCTCTAATGCTTTCATCGGGATGTCAAGACCTGGTAAGGTTCTTCGCGTTGCTTCGAATTAAACCACATACTCCACTGCTTGTGCGGGTCCCCGTCAATTCCTTTGAGTTTCAGTCTTGCGACCGTACTCCCCAGGCGGAGTGCTTACTGTGTTAACTTCGGCACCAAGGGTATCGAAACCCCTAACACCTAGCACTCATCGTTTACGGCGTGGACTACCAGGGTATCTAATCCTGTTTGCTCCCCACGCTTTCGCGCCTCAGCGTCAGTTACAGCCCAGAAAGTCGCCTTCGCCACTGGTGTTCCTCCACATATCTACGCATTTCACCGCTACACGTGGAATTCCACTTTCCTCTTCTGTACTCAAGTCACCCAGTTTCCAGTGCGACCCCAGGTTGAGCCCAAGGTTTAAACACCAGACTTAAATGACCGCCTGCGCGCGCTTTACGCCCAATAATTCCGGACAACGCTTGCCCCCTACGTATTACCGCGGCTGCTGGCACGTAGTTAGCCGGGGCTTTCTTCTCAGGTACCGTCACTCCGGTAGCAGTTACTCTACCGGTCGTTCTTCCCTGGCAACAGAGCTTTACGATCCGAAAACCTTCATCACTCACGCGGCATTGCTCCGTCAGGCTTTCGCCCATTGCGGAAGATTCCCTACTGCTGCCTCCCGTAGGAGTCTGGGCCGTGTCTCAGTCCCAGTGTGGCCGTTCACCCTCTCAGGTCGGCTACGCATCGTCGCCTTGGTGAGCCGTTACCCCACCAACTAGCTAATGCGCCGCAGGCCCATCCCCAAGTGGCAGATTGCTCCGCCTTTCATTCTCTCTTCAGGAGAGGAAAGAAATTATCCGGTATTAGCTACCGTTTCCGGTAGTTATCCCAGTCTTGAGGGCAGGTTGCCTACGTGTTACTCACCCGTCCGCCGCTAAGTAGGAATGGAAGCAAGCTTCCATTCCTACTCCGCTCGACTTGCATGTATTAGGCATGCCGCCAGCGTTCGTCCTGAGCCAGGATCAAACTCTCCAAATTGTATTTAGAAAGAGCGATTGCTCATTTTGAAACTGACGATTCATTAAATGAATCTTGTAAAAATTAACGCGTTCCATTTATTCAGTTTTCAAAGAACTTGCTCCCGGCATTTCAACATTATGTATCTTGCACAGGAATTATATCCTATCATGTTTCTATGTTTCATGTCAACTTATTTTTTCTTCGTCGCTTGTTTCAGCGCCGATGTCTCATAAGCACAAGAGATAATATATCATGCCGCCCAGATGTTTGCAAGCCTTTTTTATAAATAAAACCAGGAACGCATAAATACGCCCCATACCGCACAAATTGATTCCCATAATACATCGCTTATGGCTACAATAGGATTTATCTTCATCTTATAGATGCTCTTGCTAATTCCCGTCTCTGAAAGGAGTCCTAATGTCCAACAAGTCTATACCCGCTGCTCCTGCCACCGCTATTGAGGAATCCCGCAATTTGCAGCAGGCAACCATTTACCGGATTTTACTCGCAGTCAGTTTTGTTCATCTGTTCAATGATTCCATCCAGGCACTTATTCCGGCGATGTTTCCTGTACTGAAGGATAACATGCTGCTCTCTTATGCCCAGATTGGCTGGATTGCATTCGCGCTTAACCTCACCTCCTCGGTGATTCAGCCCATTATCGGCTTTGCCGCTGACCGCAAACCGCGCCCAATTCTGCTCCCGCTGGGGATGTGCTGTACTTTTGCAGGCGTCTTCTTACTCGCTTTTGCCGGGAACTACGTACTTGTCATTATATCCGTGATGCTCGTAGGCTTTGGTTCAGCCGCCTTTCATCCGGAAGGCATGCGTGTAGCCCATATGGCCGCCGGGCAACGGAAGGGGCTGTCGCAATCTATTTTCCAGGTGGGCGGCAACGCCGGTCAGTCCTTGGGTCCGCTTCTGATGAAATGGGTATTCATCCCCTTCGGGCAGATGGGGGCTCTCTGGTTCACCGTAATCGCCGCTGCCGGGATCGCCGTCCAGACTTATGTGGCCCGCTGGTACCGGGAAATGCTGGATGCCGGGTATACTTTTCGCAAAAAATCAGTGTCCCGCTCCATTGACCCCGCCCGCAGCAAACGTATTCTAATTACAACAGTCATTCTGGTCTTCATTGTGTTCGTACGCTCCTGGTACGGTGCCTCCATCGGCGGCTATTATGCCTTCTACTTAATGGACAAATACGGCATGACACTTGATGATGCTCAGGTCTACATTTTCATGTACCTCGCAGCCGGTGCTGTAGGCACATTCTTCGGCGGTCCGCTCGCCGACCGTTTCGGCCGCCGCAATCTCATCCTGGTCTCGATGATCGGGACGGTGCCGTTTGCGCTGGCTCTGCCTTTTGTGAATCAGTTCTGGGCAGCAGTGCTGCTGATTATTTCCGGCTTTGTGCTGCTGTCCAGCTTCTCCGTAACCGTTATCTACGCACAGATGCTGTATCCCGGCAATATCGGTACGGTCTCCGGCCTGATTACCGGACTTGCCTTCGGTCTTGGCGGTATAGGATCTGTCGTGATCGGACATCTGATCGATACGATCGGAATTGCAACGGTGTTCGTAGCATGCGGATTCCTTCCGCTGCTCGGTCTTCTTGCGCTGTTGCTGCCCGGTGACAGGAAGCTTGAGGAATGGGCGGCGGAATAAGCAAATCTATTCAAAGCTTTGAGAGAACCCTGGAGAATAAAGCAGCCGCCAGCCCGCTTCCGGCAGTCATATAGTTGTCAGGGTCGGAGCGGTCAAAGCCCATCCATACCGCCGCTGTCCATCTCGGGGTATAACCGACGAACCATAAATCCCGGTTGGCCTTGCCGGGGACTCCCGGCAGATCCAGCTGTGTGGTTCCTGTCTTGCCGGCCACTGTAACGTTCATACGCGCCCGTCTGCCCGTTCCTTCACTCACCGCCTGACGGAGCATCCCGGTCATATCCGCTGCGGTACGCGCCGAAATGACCTGCTGCGGCGCAGAGACATGCGCGTACACCTCCCGGTCCTGCGCATCCCTGATACTGCGCACCAGATATGCCTTGTTAAGAATGCCTCCGTTCGCAAAGACGGTGTAAGCCTGGGCCATCGTGAGCGGGGATACGCCGCTGTGCAGACCTCCAAGGGCAATAGCCAGATGATTGTCCTCTGCCGCGAGTTTCACCCCCAGCTTGGCCGCAAAGCCGCGGGCATAGCTGACTCCCACCTGCTGCAGCAGCCATACCGCAGGGGCATTGATGGACTGCTGCAGGGCTACCCTCATGCTCACCTGCCCACGATATACTCCGTTCAGATTGGCGGGACTGTAGCTGCCGTAGGCTGTTTTGATGTCAGGCAGGAGACTGTCCGGCGTATATTTGCCGCTCTCCAGCGCCGGCCCATAATCTATAATGGGTTTGAGCGCGGAGCCTGGCTGCCGGGAAGGGATTATAGCCCTGTTCAGATCGCCTGCACTCGGGTTTCGTCCGCCTAACAGCGCGGCCACTTCACCGGTCCGCTGGTCGATAATGACCATGGCTGCTTCGGCGCTCTGGTCTTTTCCATTCGGCGGGAACGCATCCTCCTGAGAGAATACGTGTTCCATGGCCCGCTGCGCCCCGATATTCATTCCCGTCACGAGAGTATACCCGCCTGTACGCAGCTCTTTTTGGGATAACCCTGTCTGCTGCATCGCTTCCTGAAGTGCCGCATCCATATAGGACGCCCCGACAATCTCAGTCTTTGCCTTAACTGGAGGCTGATAGGTGCTCTTCATTGCCGCCGTCATCTGATCCGTTGTAATCAGCTTTTGCTGCTGCATAATCCGCAGGACCAGATTCCGTCTGCTTGCTGACCGTTCAAGGTTGTCTGCCGGATTGTAAATGGACGGCCCTTTGGGAATAGCTGCCAGCGTTGCGATCTGCCCAATCTCCAGTTGCTTCAGATCAGATATGCCAAAATAACGCTCCGCTGCAGACTTTACCCCATATTGCCCTTGCCCCATATAAATTTGGTTGAGATACAGCTGCAGAATCTCATCCTTCGATAACCGCTTCTCCAGCGCCAGCGCGATCGCGGCCTCATTCAGCTTGCGCAGCAGATTCTGCCCCCGGTTCAGATACAATCCCCGTGCCAACTGCTGGGTGATGCTGCTTCCGCCTTCGGATACCCCCATCCGTACCGTATTGTTCACCAATGCGCGGGCTATTCCCTGGTAGTCCAGACCCTCATGGCTGTAAAAGCGGCGGTCTTCGACAGCAATAAAAGTATCTATGAGCAGCTGCGGCATCTCTTCTAGTCCGGCATTGGTCCGATAGCCTGTTTCAGGCAGTGGGATTCTCCGCAACACAGTTCCGTCTGAGGCAATAATGACGCTCGATTCGGGTAAAATCATTTTCTCCGGATAACGGTCCAGCATCAGCCCCCCATACTGAAAAATATAGATAAATCCTGCCAGCATCAGTATGGTTAGGATGACCGCCAGATCAAAACCGGCATAGCAAATACGCAGCAGTTGCTTCCGTCCTGTTCTCATACCTGCCGTGCCCAGCTCTCCAGAGTCTTCTCCAGCCCCTGCGCCTCGCGCCGGGCAATCTCCAGCTGCTGCAGAACAGCACCAGGGATGCTGCAGCCCGCCTCCTCTGATTCCGCTTCTGCCTGTCCAAGCATGCGGATCAGCGTCCGTGTCCGCAAAATAAGCGCCATGGACTCCTGTGGGTCCGGCGCCGGCATTTGTATCTGTGGTGCGGAGGCCGCCGCCGGCCGCAACCCGGCCTGATGAATCCGGCGTAAACTGGCGGCCAGCCGGCCGAATTCCCCGCCGGATTGTACCTCAAGGTCCGTAAGCTCACAGGAGCCGCGGGCCGCCAGCTGCTCTGCGGCGCGCAGCAGCGCCGTGGTATCGTTGGCTGCTTTTTGCGAACGGAGCAGGAACAGGCCTGCACATACAGCGGTGAACATCATGAGAGCCGCCGGTCTTGCGCCGATATGATTCATTATCCAATGCGTGAAACGGACAAACAGCGCCGCCGATTCAGGCGTATACCGGGAGTAGAGCATAGCAAACAGCCCCCGCATAGCCAGTAGCAGCCCTGCACTAAGCAGGGCGCTACCGCAGAACATGTAGAGGTAAAGTGAGCGTATCGTGTGTATTTTTGACATCAGCCAATTCCTCCTGCCTTCCCGGGTTTCATCCCATAGCACAAGGATATCGGCTAAATCTTAAGAATTACCGTTGCCACTTCTTAAGAAACGCTGAAGATTGTTAAGAAGACACCGGAAACCGTGTAATAAAATCCGTCCGGGACCTGGTGCTGCGGGCCGTGATCTCCCCATGATGCCGTTCCACAATCCCCTTGGCAATCGCCAGCCCCAAGCCCGATCCCCCGGTAATCTGCGATCTGGAGCGCTCCGCCCGGTAGAACCGTTCAAAAATATGCGGGAGATCCCCCTCCGCGATCATCTCGCCGAAATTACTGATCCGCACGAGCGCATCGTCTCCTTCACGGCTCAGCCCAATCTCCAGCCGCTTCCCGTCTTTGCCGTACCGGATCGCATTGGCAATCAGATTCTCGTAAGCGCGTACCAGTTCATAAGGAGCCGCTTCAATCCACAGCGATTCGGTATCATCGTACAATTCATAAGTCATGCCTGCACGGGCCAGAGCCGGAACGGATTCCTCCGCAAGCTGGCGCATAAAGGCCTTGAGATCGAGCCGTTCCAGCACAAGCGGCAGTCTGCTGCTGTTAACCCGCGTGTATTCAAACAGGTCGTCAATCAGCTTGCGCAGCACTAATGTTTTCTGATAGGCAATTCCTACATAGTAGCGTATCTCCGTCTCTTCCCGGCAGCGGTCCTGCTCAATATACTCCAAGAAGCCAAGCACCGATGTCAGCGGTGTGCGAAGATCATGGGATACGCCGGTAATCAGCTCATTTTTGGACTCAACGGCCTTGCGTTCTTCCAGCAGCGAACGCTGCAGCCGCTCAGACATAATGTTGATGTTCTCCGCAAGCACCCCCAGCTCGTCCGCCGTGCGAACCTCGATCCGGTGCGATTCGTCAAGCTTCGTGATCTGCTGGATACCGCTGGTGATCTCTTCGAGGTAGGAGATGATTTTACGCGTATAGATGAAGAAGAAGATCAGGAAGCTGGCAATTCCGACAGCAGTCATCAGCGGCGCCGAGCCGATATGGTTGATGATCCATTTCAGAATGAGGGAGTACAGTGCCGAGGGCGGCGCCGGATTCAGATAAATCAAAGAATTGACCAGCCGATAGCCACCCAAAAGCAGCACTGCCCCCGACATAATACTCAGCACAAAGGCCCAGATAAACTTCCAGCGGATGGTACTGATATATTTGGTATTCACTACGGTTCACCTCAGCTTTCAGGACGGATGATCCAGCTTGTAGCCAATGCCCCACACGGTCTGCACATAACGGGGCTGCTTAGCATCCAGCTCGATTTTGTCACGGATATTGCGGACATGCACCATCACGGTGTTGCCGCCATCCAGAAAAGGCTCATTCCACACCTTCAGATAAATCTGCTCCATACTGAGCACCTGTCCCTGATGCCGCGCCAGCAGCTCCAGGATAGAAAACTCGCGGGGCGTCAGCTTTACCTTGCGGTTGTCCACGCTCACCTCATGCCGAAGCGTATCTATCAGCAAATCTTCAAAGACCAGTTCATGCTCATTCGTTCTGGCAGGAGCGTCCCGATTCAATTTATGGTAACGGCGCAGCTGCGATTTGACCCGCGCCACAAGCTCCAGCGGATTAAACGGCTTGCCTACATAATCGTCGGCACCGATACTGAGTCCAAGGATTTTGTCCATATCGGCATTCTTGGCGGAGAGCATAATAATCGGCATGTTCCGTTCCTCACGGATCTTCATGCAGGCGGCAATCCCGTCCATGCGGGGCATCATCACATCGAGTATAATGAGATCCACCTTCTCTTTGGCCAGGCATTCCAGCGCCTCCATTCCGTCAAAAGCTTTAAGCAGCCGGTATCCCTCATTACTAAGATAGATATCCAGCAGCTCCACAATCTCCACTTCATCATCCACCAGCAGAATCGTTTCTTGGTTCACGGGTACTTGATCCTTTCCAGAGCTCTTTCCATTAGTCTATAAGATAAAGTTCAGGAAAGGCAACCACTCTGTCCAGTCTGGCTGGGGAACATTATTCAACAGGCTTTTTTTGCGGTACAATTAGTTTAAACTTGAATTATCTATTGTCAGGCTGGAAGCTCCGAAGGAGGTAGGCAATTGAAGAATATACTTACGATAATCCGCAAAGGGTACGGTAAAAAGCTGGTATCCATTCACATGTGGAATGCCTGGCTGGTCTTGTTCCTGGCGCTTAGCGGCCTGATGCTGGTGGGCGGCTTCTGGAGGGAGATACTGGGGGAAGTCAGAGTATGGCTGAAATGGGGCCATATTGTGTTTGGACTGGCGCTGCTGATTCCCGTCATTTATTATTTGCTGCTGGCCGCGAAGCATTGGAAGCGATTGAAGGGCAAAACAGGGCAAAAAGCTAATGTCATCTTCGTGCTTACTCTTCTGACCGGCTGGCTGATCTCCGGAGTGGTCCTGTGGCAGTTCAGGCTTGCCGGGCCGAGAGCCGCAAATGCGGCACTGTTTGTACATGACCTGCTGACCTGGGTCGGGCTCCCGGTAATTATCTACCATTCCATTACCCGGGTTAAATGGCTGAAGGAGCCCAAGAAGCGCTCAATCACAGCGGAGACGGTGCCTGCAGGGGACGGCCCTGCTCCTATCGGGCGGCCACGACCCGCAGCTTCATCTGAAGCTCAGCCTATGTACACACGCCGCGGTTTCATCAAGGTGGCTGTAGGAGCAGGTCTCGCCGTAACGCTCGGCCCAACCTTTGTACGCTGGATCGGCAAATCCCTGCAGCTTCCGGGTACAGCCGATTATGCGGCCTCGAATGCCAATGCCCTGATTCCCGATCCGGTTCCGCTGGCGGAATCAGCCCCTCCCATTGGCGGGGGAGCCGAAGGCAGCTTCCGTGTATACACCGTCACTGACATTCCCGCCTTCGATAACTCCAACTGGTCTTTTACTATCGATGGTCTGGTGGACAAAAAGTTCACCTGGAGCTGGGAAGAATTCGTCAAGCTGCAGCGCGAGGTGCAGGTCAGTGATTTTCACTGTGTAACCGGCTGGTCTGTCTATAAAAATACATGGGAGGGTCTTCCACTCTATAAGCTGCTGGATATGGCCGGTGTGCAGGATGAAGCTGTCACGGTCAAGCTCTACTCGGGAGACGGTGTCTACACGGACTCTCTAACGCTGGCTCAAGCGCGGATGGAGGATATCATGGTGGCTGTGATGCATGACGGCAAACCGATCCCTAACCAGCTCGGCGGGCCTGTACGTCTGGTCACTCCGCAAATGTATGCCTACAAGTCAGTTAAATGGCTCAACCGCATCGAATTGATCGCAGGTGATCATGTCGGCTATTGGGAACAACGCGGGTATGACATTGATGCCTGGCTGCCTAACGCCAAACGGGTATAACTGCTGCTGGCGCCTCCATATAATGCGGGTTTGAACCGCGGCAGTGGTCATCAAGGTAACAAGCCTCCATTCCCATCAGGGTACGGAGGCTTGTTTTCATGTACTATAAGCTTTTGAAAGAAGCATCATATAGACGGAACATGGTTTTGTAGCCTGACTCATCAATCTTGATTCCTACATCCAGACGACCCGATATTTCCAGCGGTCCGGAGGTATGACGGAGCTTGCTGCCTTCAGGAACAAAGACGATCATAATCTTGTTCCAGTAGGTCTCATCACCATTATCAAACGGACACTCTGCACCCGGTTCTGGAATAAGCAGAAACCAGTTCTTTTCAAAAGAAAGGACTTCGCCCATAAAGCCCTTGATCGTTACGTGGCTGCCGCTTAGATCCCAGAACTTCTCTGAGGGCCGGGTCTGATCGTCACCGTCAAAGAAACCGCTCCAGTCAATATCTGTCTTCCCTGCAGGGGCTGCTGCCGCTGTATTCACCGTATTGGCAGGCTGTACCGGGCTGGACGCCGGGGCAGCACTGGCTTTAGCTGCTGGCTCAGCACTAGGATTTCCCGTGTCCTTTGCCTTTGCCGGTTGCCCGGGTGACGGCTGCGGCTTTGTGCTCTCCACAAGAGAAGGAGATACAGAACTTGTGATAGCACCTGCAGTCTTCTTGGGATACTCCTGAGCCACGGCAGATTCAATTGCCGAAGTTGCAGAAGGCATAGATGAAGGTTGGGACGTGACACCCGCTTGAGCCTCTGCTATCTCAGATCCGGAGTCTGCATTAGTTGATTGCACTACTGGAGCATCCTTCACGGCAGGGGAAGGTGAGACCGGGGCCCGGGGAAATTGAGAAGCTGGTTGCCGGGCAGCCGCCGCTTGTGCTTCCGTTGCTGGCTCCTCCGTTCTGTCTGAAGCCTCTACTGCTGCAGCAAAAGATTGTCCGCTGCCCTCCGCTGCGTTGTTCTGTCCGCATGCCGGAAACAGCAGCAGACTTATGACGGATGCCAATATCAGGATCGGCCTTCCCTGTACTCGTATCAAGTGTGTATACCTCCTAAGATTTGAACAAGGCGAGCGGATGCATCCGGTACATCCGGAATGCCGGCCCCAGTGAGGACAGCAGACCAATGGCAATGGCGCCAAGGACGATATACCAATGTTCCGGCGTCCAATGGAAAGACTCTATTTGAATACCTGCCTGCGAGAATAGCATATCCTTCAGCAGGTAGGCTCCGAGATGACCCAGCAACAGACCGGTGATCAGTCCGGTTACCGTCACGAGCAGGCCTTCAGTCGTTAAGGTCAGCCATACATAAACCCTTGATTTTCCGAGAAGTCGTAAAATCCCCACATCCTTGGTCCGCTCAGAGGCAGCTGCAACCATGGATAATAAAATGGCAATGCCGGCGAGCAGCACGCAAATAGCCGTCAATACACCGAGCAGCCGGGAGCCCTGATCTACCGCATTCAGCACATCGGAGACGGCCTTGCTTGTATAAACCGCGTGAACCCCATTACTGCCGTCAAGCGTCTGCTTCAGATCATGGGCTCCAAGCAGGCTGGAGGGTTTGACCAGCACAGCAGTAATCTCCCTGTCTTCAGCCCCAAGTTCATGCACCGCCCAAGCGTAGTCAACAGTCGTAAACACCGCACGGTCATCCGGGGTGTGGAGTTCAGGGAGAATGCCTGCTACGGTATAGCGGAAGCTGTCGTGAGCGTGTTCTTCATCCGCCGAATGCCCGGACGGTTCCTCAGCTCCATGTTCCTCCTCATGCTCTGCTTCTGCCCCCGCGTGACCTTCGTCCTGCACAAGACCATGCGCACCCGAAAAGGTATCTCCTACTGTTAGTCCCAAAGACCGGGCAACATAAGAGCCTACTATGGTGTCACCGGTATGGGCATACATTGCACCTTCCTCCAGTCTGGTGTCTCCATAACGGGTAAAGAAATAACCCGGATCCAGCCCGACAATCGGGTAACCCTTGAAGTTATCTCCCGTTGTCATCGCAAAGGCTACATCGACAGACGGATCCTGCTTCGCTTGATCCAGAACAGCAAGCGGAATGTTCCCCGTCGGCGCACCGATATGATAAAAAGTATTGAGCACCAGCTGAGTCTCGCTGCCTGCCGCTCCTATAACAAGGTCGAATGGCCCATAGCCTTTCTTCGCCCCCTGCTCCACACTCTCGCGGGATAGTGTCAGCAGAACGATAAAGCCAACGGTGATAGCCACTGCACATACGGTAAGTAAGGACAGAAACCGCCGGTGCAGCACGTTGCGGAGGGTCAGTCTAAACAGACTCATAACGTCACCTTTTCCCGTTTCCCGAGAGGGCCCTGTTGCTTAGGCAGTGCATCCCGGTGCACTTTATTAATCTCCTGAATGTTCAGACAGCGCGGGAAGCGGTCCGCCATATTGAGATCATGTGTTACAACGATTAAGGTATGGCCGTGAGTCATACTAAGGTCCAGCAAAAGCGAGGAAATCTCATCTGCAGTCTCCCAATCCAAGCTGCCCGTAGGCTCATCAGCCAACAGCAGCGGCGGCTGATTCACTAATGCCCTTACAATCGCAACCCGCTGTTGTTGTCCGCGCGACAGCTGGGAAGGAAGATGCTTGCTGCGGTCCGCCAGGCCCACCTGTTCCAGCAAGCTGTCAACAATCTGCTTTCTCTCCTTATGCGGAAGCCGCGAGGTCATAGCAATCTCGACATTCTGCCTGGCTGTCAGCGCAGGAAGCAGATGAAAGTCCTGCAATACATAGCCGATAGCAGAAGCACGGAAAGCATCACGCTTCGACTCTGTCATATTGTGAAGCGGCTGGCCGTCCACAACAATCCCGCCGCTGTCCGCACTCATAATTCCGCTGATTAAATGCAGGAACGTGCTTTTACCGGACCCGCTGGGTCCGGTAATGGCTACGTGTTCTCCTTTTTCAACATACCACTGGGGGATATCCAGAATCGGCACAAATCTTCCGTCCACTTTGAACTGTTTTTTCAAATCCCGAATTTGGAGCAATAAGGCCACTCCTATCTCAATATAATACGTTCAGACAAAGCATCCCAAGTTAAGGTTGTGCCCTTTAGCTGGTTGAATGCACTAAGCGGCAGGTACAATACGCCATTATCAATATCTACTGTGTACGATGCTGCCTTGCCGTTCAGCTTGGCTGCCTTATCCGTCAGGTTAACATCAATCGTATTCTTCGCCAAAGTCAGCTTAGCAGCGGCTGTATCCCCTTTGTAAGTTCCTCCAAGTGCTTTGGCCAAAGCCTCTGCCGGGTAGAGCACCTCATTGTCGCGGCTGATCTTAAACTTCGGATACACATATTTGGACTGCAGTTCTGCTGAACGCTTATTCAAATCAAGCCCCAGTATACCTGCTCCTGCTGTTGCGATCTGCGTGTTGTCTACCTGACCCTTCACCTTGTCCGCAATTGGACCATAAGCCCAGACCCCAACATCCACGGCCGAGTGTCCGTGACCAGACCAGCCTACCAGCAGACGCTTGGAAATCACCGCATTATACGCACCTTCACGTTTGTAAGAGGAGCCATCGCCATTCATGATCTGGGTAACTTCCTCTTCGGAAAGATCGGTAATCCATGTATTGGCCGTTACAATACTGCGGATCTCTTCGGGTGTCTGCGCTGCTTCAAGATCTGCTGCCAGGCTTTCGGAGGAATGTTTCTGCTTGTTCCACAGATCAATGTTGATTTCGTAAATATTGTCGCGTGATAGAGATAAACCGCCTGTTTCATGGTCTGCCGTAACTACCACGGAAGTATTGCCGTTTTTCTTTGCAAACTCAATGGCAGTCTTGAATGCAGCATCAAAGTCGAGCGCTTCCTGAACAAGCGTCGGCAGATCGTTGGCATGGCCGGCATGGTCGATACGCCCGCCTTCAATCATCATGACAAATCCGTCTTTATCCGTAGACAAAATATTCAGCGCTTTAGAGGTCATCGCCGCCAGACTCGGAATTTCCGCAGTCCGGTCCGGGACATAGGCAACATGCGAGCTGCCGAACAGGCCCAGAACCTTGGTGTTTTTGGAGGTGAGCGCATTTAGGGCTGAAGTATTCTCAACCACAGTGTATCCCTTCGCCTGGAAATCAGGCAGGAGGTTCTTGTCTGTACGCTTCCCCTTCTGATCCTTAGTTACAAAAAACTGCTTGCCCCCACCCATGAGAACATCCACGCCGCTCTCCAGATACTGCGAAGCAATTGCTGACTCATTATCGCGGTTGCGTACATGGGAGGCATAGACGGCTGGTGTAGCATGAGTAATCCGTGCGGTGGTCACAAGGCCGGTGGCTTTACCGCTGCTCTCAGCTGCTTCTATAATAGAAGCAAACGGTTTAGATACGTCCTCGTTGGAGACGCTGATGCCTGCATTGTAAGTTTTATGGCCTGTAGCAAATGCAGTACCGGCAGAAGCCGAGTCTGTGACGATCCCGGACACGATTTTCCCGCCATCCTCACCGCGGTCTGCATATGTAGTTGCTTGTCCAACGTAGTAAGGATCGAGGTTCAGATGATTGACACTCTTGGTGTATTGTTGAAAATATCTGGCCGCAGAAATTTGGGCCGGACCCATGCCGTCGCCAATCAGAACGATAAGATTTTTGGACTGGGCTTTTGCAGCTCCCGCTGTACCCGTTGCACTCTGCGCTGCTCCTGCGAACGTCGCCCCCGAAACTACTGCTGCAGCCAATCCTCCAAAGACAATGCCCTTCATTAGCTTCTTCATCATATACCCCTTCCTCATTATGGTGATTCTTACCCAAGCATACCTGGGAAAGGTAATCCAATTGTCAAAACAACTAAGGAATTGTATTAAATTATCAGTTATTCATATATTGCTATAACGTTTATCCGGAATTCTTCCACACAGAAAAAAGCCCTGCAACCTTCGCTGCAAAGCGAATGATTACAGGACTCTATTGATTTAACTGGCTATTTTTGAATGTCAACTTGCCTACATCTCCAGAAGCCGGATCAGTTCATCTTCATCTTCAATGACCTGAATACCGAGTTGCTGTGCTTTGGCCAGCTTACTGCCTGCCTTCTCGCCGGCAATGACGAGATCGGTTTTCTTGGAGACACTGCCGGACACCTTGGCACCAAGCGCCTCCAGTCGTTCAGCCGCCTCTTCACGGGTCATTTTTTGCAGGGAACCGGTCAACACGACTGTTTTGCCGCTAAAGAAGGTATTGGTACTGACTACACGCGGAGCTTCCGGCGCCTTAGCCTCGACACCCAGCGCCAGCATGCGGTTAATGCTTACCACCACGAACGGGTCGGCAAAATAATTCACGATGCTCTCCGCCACAATCCCGCCGATATCCGGCAGACCAGCCAGTTCCTCCGCTGTCGCGGACATTACAGCTTCCAGACTGCGGTAGTGGTCAGCCAGCATTCTGGTGGTTGCCTTTCCGGTATTCGGAATGCCTAGGGCATACAGGAAGGAAGCCAGATCCCGCCCTTTGCTCTCTTCCAGTGCTTGGAGCAGATTATCCGCCTTCTTCTCCCCGAAACGGTCCAGCTTCACCAGCTGCTCGAAGGTCAATTCATATAGATCGGCCGGCTCACGTACACTAAGCTCTTCATGCAGCTGAGCAGCCGTCTTCTCACTGAATGTCTCAATATCCATGGCATCTCTAGACGCAAAATGCGTAATCCGGCTGACAATCTGCGGCTTGCAGTCCAGCTTGTTATTACAGAACAGATGTGCACCGCGCATCTCCAGCGGGAAGCCGCAGGCCGGACAATTCTCAGGGAAAATAATCTCCCCGCCGTCACTCTCTTCTGTCACCTTGCCCAGAATCTCCGGGATTACATCATTGGAGCGGCGGATGAACACCCGTGTGCCCAGTGCAAACTTCAGATTCTTCCGTTCAATGTCGCCCACATTGTTAAGTGTGCAATTCTGTACGGTAACACCGGCCAGCTCCACAGCCTCTACGCGCGCCAGCGGAGTTACTTTGCCTGTACGGCCTACGTTCCAGCTGACCGACTCCAGAATCGTCGTGGTTTCTTCCGCTTCGAATTTATAGGCGACCGCCCAGCGCGGGAACTTATCCGTGTAGCCCAGCGCTTCGCGGATCCGGAAATCAGTCACCTTGATGACTGCCCCGTCAATCAGATAATCGAGGCCGGAACGGCTCTCTTCGATCTCCGCCAGCTGCTCGGTAACGTCATCGAAATTACTGAAGTAATTGAGATACGGGTTGACCTTGAACCGGTTGCTGCGCAGGAAATCCATCATCTCCTGATGATCGGCAAACTGCACGCCCTCCGAGTACCCCACATTATAAAAGAAGGCATTCAGTCTGCGGTCTGCAGTCATCTTCGGATTCAGGTTGCGCAGTGCACCGGCTGCACCGTTGCGCGCATTCTTGAGCGGCTCCGAAGCGCGTGTATTATAATCTGCCAGTACAGACAGGTTCATGATCCCCTCGCCCTGCACTTCGATCAAACCTTCCTTGAACGGGATGTTCAAAGGAACGGATTTGATCGTCTTCACCTGAGCAAGGATACCTTCGCCTGTTACGCCGTTGCCCCGTGTTGCCGCCTGGACAAGTACGCCGTCACGGTAGGTCAGGTTCAGCGTTAAGCCGTCAAACTTCAGCTCCACCGCATAACACGGGTCAGGCAGAGGATTCTCCGGATTCTTGGTGTTGTAGTCATTCACCAGCTTCAGCACACGGGCGTTCCAGGTCCGCAGCTGTTCAATATTCTGCGCCTTGTCGAGACTCCACAGTGGTGCCAGATGGCGGTGTGGCGTGAAGCCCTTCAGCAGTTCCCCGCCCACCCGCTGGGTTGGAGAATGCGGCAGTACAATTCCGCTCTCCGCTTCCAGCGCCACCAGCTTGTCATAGAGCGCATCATATTCCTTGTCGCTGATCTGCGGCGCATCCATTGTATAGTAATGATAGTTATATTGATTCAGCTCGGCTACGAGCTCTTCCATCGTGAACATAATATCCATCCGGCACATCCCTCCGTCAAATAGGTTTCCTACGGTTAGCGTGATCCAAAAACACAATCGTTAATCGCAGCTTGCTTTATTCAACTTTGGTGATCGGTGCAAAGCCGGCCAGCAGCCGCTTCACGCCCACCGGCGCCGGGAAGGCAATCTGCAGCTCCGTATCGTTGCCGCTGCCCTTCACGGCCACAACGGTGCCTATGCCCCATTTGCCGTGGGAGACCTTGTCGCCCGCCTTGAAGCCTGCGGACGCTGCGGCCCCTGCTCCCGGAGCGTTCTGCGCGCCTCCGGTCGTCACTACGACACGGCCCGCGCCCGGCACCGCGCTCGCCGAGCTGCCGCTGCCGAAGCTGGCGGCCCCGCCGCCTGCCGGCGCATTCCCGGCAGCAGCGGTGCGGCTGCCGAAGTTCCCGCGGCTGCCTCCGCCTCCACCGAAGCCGCGGCCGCCGTAAGCACCGCCAACCTCCGCGCCTCCGCGCCGGAAGCGGTCCGATTCCCGCGCGGTGTCTTCCTTCAGCTCCTCCGGAATCTCCTCCAGGAAGCGGGACGGCGCATTCGCGGTCGTCCGCCCGAACAGCGTGCGCATCCGTGCACAGCTGAGGAACAGCTGCTTCTCCGCACGGGTAATGCCCACATACGCCAGCCGGCGTTCCTCTTCCAGTTCGTCATTGTCCTGGAAGGCACGGCTGTGCGGGAACACTCCCTCTTCCATCCCGATGATGAAGACGGTCGGGAACTCCAGCCCCTTCGCGCTGTGCATTGTCATCAGCACGACAGCATCGCTGCGCTCTTCTTCGTCATTCACGCTGTCTATGTCAGCGATCAGCGCCAGATCCGTCAGGAAGGAGACCAGCGACTTATCCTCGTTGTTCTTCTCGAATTCCATCGTTACGGACAGGAATTCATCGATATTTTCCAGCCGGGAACGGGATTCAAGAGTATTCTCATTCTGCAGCTCCAGTCGGTACTGGGACAGTTCAAGAATCTTCTCTGTCAGCTCAGTCACCGAGAGGAATTCCACCATGCGGTGCAGGGCTTCGATCATATCATAGAACTCCACCAGCGTATTACGCGTCCGGCCGGCAAAGCCCAAATCATCCACCGTCTGCAGCGCACGGAAGATCGATACACCCTGGGAAGCCGCTGCTGCCGCCAATTTACCGACAGTCGTATCCCCGAGGCCACGCTTGGGAACATTGATAATCCGCGTCAGGCTGATATCATCATCAGGATTGGAGAGCAGGCGCAGATACGCCAGCAGATCCTTGATTTCTTTGCGGTCGTAGAACTTGATCCCGCCGACAATCTGGTACGGGATATCCGATTTGATCAGAATTTCTTCTATTACACGGGACTGGGCGTTCGTACGGTACAGAATCGCATGGTTCTGGTACGCCTGGCCCTGCTTCACATTCTTGCTGATCTCTCCGGTGACGAAGTATCCTTCATCATGCTCGGAGTCACCGCGAAACACCTTGATCTTCGCGCCTTCATCCGAATCGGTCCACAGCTTCTTCGGCTTGCGTCCGGTATTGAGTGCGATAACACCATTGGCTGCGTTCAGAATATTGGAGGTTGAACGGTAATTCTGCTCCAGCAGGATGGTTTTGGCTTCCGGATAGTCTTCTTCGAAGTTAAGGATGTTCGAAATATCCGCCCCGCGCCAGCGGTAGATCGACTGGTCACTGTCCCCGACTACGCAGATCCGGTGATGGCCCTCGGCCAGCATCTTGCAGAGCATATACTGCGCCCGGTTCGTATCCTGATACTCATCGACATGAATATATTTGAACTTCTTCTGGTAGAAATCCAATACCTCAGGAACTTCCTTGAACAATTGGATCGTCTTCATGATGAGGTCATCAAAATCCAGCGAGTTATTGCTTCTCAGCCGTTGCTGGTACTTGGTATACACTTTGGCCACAAGGCCTTCGAAATAATCGCCGATCTTCTGCTCATACTGCGCCGGTGTAATCAGCTCATTCTTGTTCGTACTGATCACAGCCTGAATGGCCTTCGGCTCGAATTTCTTGGTATCAATGTCCAGATCCTTCATACAATTGCGGATAACGGATAACTGGTCCGTCGAATCCAGAATGGAGAAGTTCGAAGTGAAGCCGATTCGCTCAATATCCTTCCGCAGGATCCGCACACACATCGAGTGGAAGGTGGATACCCAAATATCCCGGCCCTCCGTCCCTACCAGCTTGGAGACACGATCCTGCATCTCCCGGGCGGCCTTGTTCGTAAAAGTAATCGCCAGAATCGCCCAAGGCGGTGCCTTGCGGTTCGCAATCAGCCAGGCGATCCGGTGGGTAAGCACGCGGGTCTTACCGCTGCCCGCTCCGGCCATGATCAATAAAGGCCCTTCGGTAGCTTCTACAGCCTGACGCTGCGGGGGGTTCAGCCGGCTTACGGCGTCTTGTATGTTAACAAGTTGCATGTGTGACATGCTCCTTTCTGAATATAAGCTTGAAATTTATAAGTTCTCCCGGTCCAGCTGCTGCGTATTTCTCACTGCCTGAACGGTCAGCAGCGCCTGCTCCACATCATAGTAAATAATATTGCCGACCACTACTGTATCACATAGAGCAGCTGCCTGCATGGCTTCTTCCTCACCTGTAATACCGCCTCCATAAAAAAGCTGGCTGTGCTCGACCATTGCCCTGACCTCACGCACAGTCTCCATATCTCCGAACCTTCCGCTGTACTCCAGATAAACCACCGGCAGATTCATCAGCTTGTCCGCAATCTGTGCATAAGCCGCTGCCCCGTCTGCGCTAAGCGAGTGGTCTGCTCCTGTAAGCCGCGCTACGGATGAATCGCCATTGAGCACAATATAGCCCTCAGTCAGCAGCAATTCCCATGGAATCAGACTGCCGAAACGTTCAATTGCCCGGCGGTGATGGCCAAGAATCCATGAGGTATCGGCAGTGTTGAGCACCATGGGAATCATATACAGATCGAATCCGGGCACAGCGGCTTCGAGATCCGACACCTCCAGCGCACAAGGCAAATCATACTGCCGGATTCTCGAGAGAAGACTCACCGTATTCTCATAAGTCACGCCAGTGGAGCCGCCTACCAGTATCGCATCGGTTCCCGAGAGACAGACAGCAGCGAGTTCCTCGTCACCAAGCTCACGGTCCGGGTCCAGCTTGAACACATGCCGCCACGGCTTGATCATTTGCCGCATTCCATTCATTATCGTCCATCCTCAATGTTCATCTAAGTGAATACTCTATTTCCCAGTATTTCAAAACAACAAATATACTCCTGCACACGCAAAAGCCGTATCTCTAGTCTAAGTCAGCACGAAGGCGGGTGTCAATTTAAAGCGAACAAAAATGCGAACATTTTTTCGTGTTTTTAGAGTATAAGCTTTTGATGTATAGAAGCCGGCACGTTCAACTACTAGCGGACACCCTTGATCCGGCTTAAGTCGTCCTCAGAGACAAAATCGGTATAGAATCCGTCGACTCCCATCCGGGACAGCTCCGAAATTTCTTTCTCGTCATTCACCGTATGCACATAGACTCTTGCCCCGGCATTCTTCAGCTTCCTTACGAAGCTTTTGGTAGCTCTTACCGTCGGCATTGTGATGTCCACTCCGGTTTGACTGGCGAAATCAATGACCACCTCATCACTGTCTTGCGTCTGATACAGCGTAAAGATCACTTCAGGAAAAGCGTACACCCGGTTCACCACATCCAGCATATCCCGGCTGTAAATCTGCGGAACAATCCGCTGCAGCAGGGCAGGGTCCTTCTTCTCTGCCGCTTCCACAATAAGCTGAAATTGTTTCGTTACCCGCTCCGGTTCCAGCTCTTTCGTGTCCGTTACAATGTAGGCATCCGGATAGATCACCATCAAGTCCATGATCTTCTCAATATCCAGCGGGGAGTAGAGTTCTAGAACCGGGCTGCTCATGACATCCTCATAGTTCAGCACAGCCCCTTGCTTCGCCGCGGGAAGAACATTCTGCTGGCCCAGCAGTTTGCTCATATTGGCAGTCCATTCATGCCGGGCCACCAGCTTATCATCACTAGTCAGCAGCAGATCCGCCTCAAAAACCCGGGTTCCCTGCTCATAGTTAGCGATAAAAGCATCCAGTGTATTCGTATACGTATAGTTATGAATCCCTCCCATAGCGTGAGCTACAATTCTATGGGCTGCAAAGCCGGTAGCGGGCTGTTTCTCTTTTTCCCCAAGTGTGAGTACAAGCAGGAGTGCAATAGCTCCGATCATAATGACGGAGGCGATAATCTTTTTTCTATCCATGATGGCAGGTTCCTTTGCAAGTGTTAGAGTAGTTGGCCTGAAAACAAGAAGAAACGGCTGTGTCTTCCTCCGGGGAGGGTCGGCAACCGTTTCTATGGAATAATATAGTATGAGACCGGTCCATTAATAAGCGTTCTTGAAGCCGTTGCGGATGGTTTTGGCGATGATCCGGATGTCGAACAATAGTGACCAGTTCTCGATATAGAAAATGTCATGTTTGATCCGGTCCTCAATCGACGTGTCCCCGCGCAGACCGTTACTCTGAGCCCAGCCGGTAATCCCCGGACGCACATGGTGCTTCACCATATACTTCGGAATCTCACCGCGGAACTGCTCTACAAAGTACGGGCGCTCCGGACGAGGACCGACCACACTCATCTGGCCAAACAGCACATTGAAAAATTGCGGCAGCTCATCCAGACTGGTCCGGCGGATAAATGTCCCAAAACGTGTGCGGCGCGGATCTTCACGCGTACTCCATCCCGTATCCACTTCACCGTCTGTCTGCATCTTCATCGAACGGAACTTGTACATCATGAAGTTACGGCGGTTAAGTCCTACACGCTCCTGCTTGAAAATAATAGGTCCGGGCGAGGTTAGGCGCACACCCAGCGCTACAATCAGCATTACAGGAGACAACATAATAATGGCGAACAGGGAAAATACCAGATCAAACGCCCGCTTCGCCATTTTGTTCCCGGCCATATCCAGCGGAATGTCGCGTACGTTAATCATCGGCATCCCCGCGAAGTTATCGAAGTAAGGACGGGCCGGCAGGTAGTCGAAGAAATCAGGGATAATCAGCGTCCGTACACCCGCCTTCTCGCAGGTAGCGATAATGGTCGGATATTTCGAATGGGCATCCAGCGGAAGCGCCAGAATCACCTCATCGACCGGCAGCATCTCCAGCATGCCTTCCAACTGATCCACGGTGCCGAGAATCGGCTTATACCGTTGTTCCTCAAGACCATCCCATTCATGAAAATCATCCAGGAAGCCTATAGCCTCATAACCCAATTCAGGATACTGCTCCAGATTGTTATAGAATCTTTTGCCCAGCGTACCTGCACCGAGAATCAGTACAAACTGGCGGTTGAACCCTTTTTCACGCAGCGATTTCAGCATCTTCTTCAGCACATAACGGTACAGCATAATGGAAAGAATATTGAAGCCCATATATATAGCGAGATATTGACGGGAGACGTCAATCTCCTTCAGGAAGAACATCAGGCCGAGCAGAATGAAGATACCCATGGCGTGAACCTGAAAGATTTTGATGAATTCGTCAATGAACCGTTTCTTGCGCTTCGGCAAATACAATTGAAGCACAATTCCGATCAGAATAGCGATGGCTCCGTAGATAATACTCCAGTAAGCATAAGACTCTACAGGAAGAGTCCTGTAGGATTCCAGCAAACCGCTTTTGAACTTCAGCCACCAGGCAGCCAGAAAGGCCACTTGAATGACCAGGAAATCGGCAACCATATATAACTGTGTTAGAAACTTTTGATTACGGCGGATCATAATCTCACCTCAGCATTCGATTCATTGCGTAAACCGGCTTCCCCGGGGACAGTCAGACTCTGTGCTGGTGTTGGAACCTTGCGTGGAGCAATCAGCGCATTGCGCAGCAGCGAAAGCGTGAACTTGACGCCGACTCCCGCATATACCGCTCCGTTTATCATACTGTTGTACCGCCTGCTATAATGCTTCTTATGGAATAAAATCATCGCCCGGTGAAATTCGTACACGATCTTAAACGGTCTGCGGCGCGCACTGCCACCTTTGAGATGCACGATCGATGTCTGCGGATAGTAATAAATCCCCCAGCCGGCCGCTTTGATCCGGTAACACCAGTCCAGATCCTCTCCATACATAAAGAACGTCTCATCCAGTCCGCCCACCTGCTCGATGGTCTCCCGCCGCAGCAGCATGAACGCTCCCACCAGACAATCTACCGGGTAGGAGTCATCGGGGTCCAGATAACCCAGCTGATAGCCGTTGAACCTTGGACGGTCCGGAAACAGCTTACTGAAGCCAAAAGCATAATAGAAGGAAGCGGATGGTGTCGGGAATCCTCTTTTACAGGCCTTATCCAGCGAACCATCCGGCAGTATCACCTTACAGCCAGAAGCCCCCAGATCCGGACGGCTGTCCATAAAAGCAACCATCGTCTCCAGCGTATCCTTACGGACCACTGTATCTGAGTTCAGCAATAATACATATCGCCCTGAGGCAGCTTCCATCCCCTGATTATTACCCTTGGCAAACCCTACATTCTCCGAATTGGCAATCAGCAGCACATCCGGGAATTCCTTGCTTATCGTCTCTACCGAGTGATCATGGGAGTTATTATCTATTAAAATAATTTCATAGGAGTAGCGGGTCTCGGAGTCATATACCGACCTCAGACAGTCCATCGTCAGGCGGCATGTGTTGTAATTAAGAATGATTATACTAACATCTACATTCACTGCTGTACTCTCCTGACAAATATATTGACACTCCCACAATGAACTCAATGGGATTCTTAAGTGATTAAACCGAAGTGTATTTCTACTATCGGAGTTTGACCTTAAGTTGAGGCTATGCCGTTAGCCCTCCTAAGACAGTGCGTATAGCATCTTAGGCTGATTGGCTATTACCACCAATCACAGGTGCGTGAATAATATTTATCGCACCGACTTTATCACGATGTGTATGAAAACCACATACACATGAATATTTTCTATCACTCGCTTTATTTAGCGCAGAGCAAGATGGACATTTTTGGGATGTATACGCAGGATCTACATATTCCACTTTTATACCTGCCATGTTTGCTTTGTATTCAATGAATTGTGCTAAGCGATAGAATGACCATGTGTGCAAGTTCTTTTCGTTTTTACGACTTGTTCTTGTCGTTTTTCTAATGTTCGTTAGCTTCTCTAAGTGAATGATAGACACTTGATTCTCAATGGCAAATTTGATAATTTGTCTACTTACTTTGTGGTCCTTATCTTTCATCCATCTTTGTTCTTTATTATCAAGCCTACGAATCGCACGTAGCTTTTTCTTCTTTCCTAATACTTTTCGTTCACTACGAAATTTGCGTTTCCTATATTTGTTCTCTCTACCATTTCCCAAAAATCTCGTCTTCCCTTCGCCAGTAACTGCCACGGCAGGGACTTTTAATCCTAGATCAATACCCATTACATGTTCACCTGTTGTTAACTCTGTGGGAACTTCAAGTGAAACCTGCGCAAACCATTTTCCTGATTTCTCAACGATTCGCATCAGACCACATTTTGCGTTTTGGAGAAATTGCTTATCTCTTTCCGTTATAAGCGCAGGAAATATCGTCTTCTTCACTTTGTTGTTTACGATTATAGGAAAGGCAATGGAGGAATCACCAATGGAATAGTTTTGATTGTTGATATAGTAGGTTGGTTTCTTTAATATTGGACGCTTCCTATCCTTCCTGACTTTCTTAAATATGCTTTTAGCATCACGAATCGCTTGATTAAGTACAGCGGAAGGAAGTTTAGCTTCTACATGTTTTGTTGTGAGCTTAGGGAAAGAAATTTCTTGTTCTGCTTGTTCTGTTAATAAATTAATAACTCGAATATATTCTCTACTTAAGGATTTTAATTCGATGGAGTTACTTGGAAAGAATCTTATCTTTATGGTGACAGACTGCATAAGTTTTCACCCCCTTATCTTTTGATGTTCAACATATCTTTTAATCGTTTCACTAGACACATTTCCTGTGGCACTCACAAAGTATGAACGTGTCCAAAGCGAGGGCAAATGAGCTAAATGTTAATTGAGACATAAACATCAATAAATGTTGGAGCACTGACACACCTGATCCAATTCCGCTATCATCCCATATCTCAAGGAATGGGCTTTCTCACTTAAAAAAGCTTGTAATCTATCGACAATTATAACACAAAAACCTCACTGATAGGCTGAGCCTATTCAGGGAGGTTTTTACAAAGCTGAGTATAATTCATAATAGTTCGTTGCCTCATTTCCCCTGGCGCTTAGCCTTCTCCTGAATATAGCGGCGCTTACGTTTCAGGTTAGCTCTCTGTGCCAAGAAAGATGACCAGGCTCCCATTAACTTAGGTTCTTTCAATAGTGAGTACCCATGTGCTGCGATCTCGTAAGGCAGAGAATAGAGGAGGGTGAGCAACAGCCTGCGGGAAGACTCGTTCTTATAGATCATTTTATAACGATTGATATATGAGATCCGCTTGATGAACATCGCCTTGCCGCTCCGTCCTGATGTTTTCCAGCCCCGTTCGTGGTAGCCTATAGCTTCCGCATCATAGTAGGCCTGCCACCCAAACAACCCGGCGCGCCAGGCTACATCCACATCTTCCTTATAGGCAAAAAAGTCCGCATCAAAAAACTCGCCTTCGACGCTAGTATCCTCAATCATCCGCCGGGAGTACATCGCTGCTGCACCGGATACGCCGAATACAACACCGGACTCGTTCCACAGGCCCGCAGACTCTCCTGCTCCCCGGTCAAACGCCCGGCGGGCTTTATTCATCCGTAGCCCCGTGCTGTCAACAAGCGAATGATCCGCCCTCAGCAACAGTTTGCCTGTGGCACTGCCGATCTGAGGATTGACTTCAAAACGGGCGACTAGTCTGGATATATAGTCCGGAGCCAACGTGAGATCGGGATTCAGTACCAGTACATAGTCTGTATTTGTACCGGCGATAGCCTGATTGTGCGCGGGGGCAAAGCCGGTGTTGTGTTCATTTTCAAGAAGGACAAGCGACGGCGTCCGGATAGTGCTTCCTGCAGAGCTGGGTGCCTGAGAGTCTGCTGAGACTACTTTAGCTGAGTTAGAATGCAGCTGGTGATAGAACGCTCTGACTTTATCCGCCGAACCATCCGTTGAAGCGTTGTCCACTATGACAATTTTTTTGACCGGATAATCCTGAGCCAGCACAGCCGACAAGCATTCAATGATGTCATCTGCGCTGTTATAGGTAACGATATGTACACTGACTGTTTTAGGGTTCATGAGTGACCTCGAATTCCTGGTTCTTTATTGGGAAATCTATATCTATTATAGCGAAAAGAAGGTTGACAGGCTATGTTAAGCACAGTAAAAGGTAATGTTAGTTACATAGTTATTGTGGTTCAACCCTATTGCTATATTGTCACAGACAGCAAAAAACTCCTTACCGCATAAGCGATCAGGAGTTTCATTAGTTGCTATATAAGACTCACTTTTAATTTGAACTTGAAGCTTAGTCGTCACTGCGGTGAACATTTGGACTTCCGGCCGCTGTTGTCCCATATTTCTTGATCCGCTATTCGCGGTAGAAATCCGGTGACAAAGGCGGTCGCTACCGCTCCTACAGTTCCAAATTTGTCCTCCGCTTCTTTCGCTTTTTGTTTATTTTTTAATGCGTCTTATATAGTTAGTTATTTATTTCTGCAAATCCCGCGCCAGTGGTTACTTAAGCTCCAGCAAAAAGTCTCTCAAACCTTCCCGCCATGGGCGGATGTCCTGGAACCCGTTGGTACGGATGGCCAGATGCTCCATCACCGAGTTACGCGGGCGCGGCGCTGGTCGTGGAAACTGTTCGGTAGCACACGGCTCAAGCTTCGCTGTGAATTTCAGCCCCAGGATATCCTCTGCTTCCGCAAAGATTGCCTGGGTGAATTCATACCAGGTGCAAGAATCAGTGTTCGAGGCATGGTACACTCCATACTTTTCAGTCTGGATAAGCTCAAGCAAGAATCTTGCCAAGTCCACCGTATAGGTAGGTGAGCCCTTCTGGTCATCTACAACCTGCAGCAACGGCTTTTCCTGCCCCAGCTTCAGCATGGTTTTCACAAAGTTATTGCCGTATTTGCCATAGACCCAAGAGGTACGTACGATAAAGAATTTAGACGATAAAGACTGGACCAGGATCTCTCCAGCCCGTTTAGACTTACCGTAGATACTCTTAGGGTCTGTATTATCATATTCATGGTAAGGCTGAACCCCCATGCCATCGAACACATAATCCGTGCTGATATAGACCAGCTTAGCACCAGCCTTCTCTGCAGCAAGAGCCACATTCCGGCTTCCTGTAGCATTAATCAGGTACGCTGCATCAACATCAGTCTCTGCCACATCAACCGCAGTATGGGCTGCACAATGAATAACAGCATCAGGAGCGAAAGCGCCGATGACCTCCTGGCACTGGTCCATATCAGTAATATCCATCTCCTGACGGTCACAGCCCAGAACCTCATAATCCTGACCTTGAAGCAAGAGCATAAGATCTTGCCCCAGTTGTCCGCCTGAACCTGTAACGAACACTTTCATCTTCGCCATTACAGTGAATCCCCCAGACGGCTGCCGTACTGAAGTTCGGCATACTTCTGGTATTCTCCCGACTGAATGCGGGTCCACCATTCTTTGTTATTCAAATACCACTGAATGGTTTCCTTAATGCCAGTTTCGAACGTATGCTTTGGCTTCCATCCCAGCTCATTCGTGATCTTAGTCGGATCTATACCGTAACGGCGGTCATGTCCAGGACGGTCCTGAACATAAGAAATCAGCGAATCCGGTTTGCCTAGTTCCTGTAACACGGTATTCACGATATGCACATTCGTCCGCTCATTATTGCCGCCAATGTTATATACTTCGCCATTCACACCTTCATGAATAACCAGATCAATCGCACTGCAGTGATCCTCAACATACAGCCAGTCACGGATATTCATTCCGTCACCATATACAGGAAGCGCCTGATCAGCCAGTGCACGGGAGATCATCAGCGGAATCAGCTTTTCCGGGAACTGATAAGGACCGTAGTTATTGGAGCAACGCGTAATGTTAACCGGCAATCCAAAGGTCTCGTGGTAAGCACGCACAAGCAAATCCCCGCCCGCTTTGCTCGCGGAATAAGGACTGTTCGGTGTCAGCGGTGTTTCTTCAGTGAAGAGACCTGTAGCGCCAAGCGATCCATAGACTTCATCCGTGGATACTTGCACGAATTTAGTTACACTGTATTTCTTGGCTGCATCCAGCAGCACTTGAGTACCCAGCACATTCGTCTTCACAAACACTTCCGGCTCCAGAATACTCCGGTCCACGTGAGACTCAGCAGCGAAGTTAACCACGACATCCACACTGTCGCCGATCAACGCATCCATCGCCGCTACATCGGTAATGTCTGCTTTGACAAATGTATAGTTCGGATGATTCTCGATTGATTTCAGGTTCTCCAGATTACCTGCGTAAGTCAACGCATCCACGTTGACGATCTGGTAATTAGGATGTTGCTGCAGCATGTATATTACGAAGTTGCTGCCGATAAAGCCGGCTCCGCCGGTAATGAGGAGTTTCATTTGTGTACCCACCTTTTATTAGTAGTAATAATTAATACCTTCATATCCGTATTGGATGTAGTTATCAATTATATGTATTAATCAAAATTCAGTTCTATATCCTTTAACAACGGATGAACGCTGTTCTCTGCCAGACAACACTGAGTTTGTTGCAGGACTGGCAAACACAGGTCCTGACATTCCATAGTATGCCGCGGCCAGGCTCAGGGGAATAGTGTTCGTCTACTTTGTAAAAGACTTGGATTGGGGCGACTTTCATATCTTGAAGTGCCTCCCCTTATTTATTTGGTTTTTATAATAAGCTTAGAAAGGGTATAGGTAATTGGAATAGTTATTACTATAACAATTAATGGTACAATTCCGGTAGATAAATGTACATGTTCTACTAAAACATACAACATTAATATATTAACTAAATACTGTATCAAATACACAATAGGGAATTTAAGAAATTTTTTAAGTGAAACTTTTTCTTTGAATACAAAAACTGTATTTAAGTAATAGGAAAGAAATATTCCTGAAACATAAGAAACTGTATAAGACAAAGAATAATTAAAGAATAGTAGCAGCAGTAAATACATTAAATATGTAGCTAATGTATTAATCCCTCCACTTATGACAAATTTCAAGAATTCTTTATTCAAAAGTTTGGTCAATAACGTAGGACGGCCGCTCTCTGCTCTCATCTAGTATCCTCCAAAGATATTCACCTATAATCCCCAACATGATCATAATAATTCCCAACAAAAAAGTAATTAAGGCAATAATTGTAGTCCACCCTTGAAGCTCAATAAACCCAGACAAAGTGCCTATTATTACAAAAACCCCATATAAAAAACTTAAAATGGCTGTCATAACACCTATAAAGGACATAAAACGGATTGGAGAATATGAGAAGCTTACAAAAGAATCAATAAAAAGTTTGATTTTTTTTGAAAGCGTCCACTTGGATTTGCCTAGTTTTCTTTCCTGCCTTACATAAGGGATCTGCACTTGATCATGACCAAGCCAATATATAAGACTCATAATATTAGTGTTTTTCTCATGAATCTTAACTACTTCATGAACAACCTGTTTATCTATTAACAAAAAGTCAAATCCACCCTTTGGGTATCCTTTCAAAGCAAATTTCTCTAACAAATAATAATAGGTATTAGAAAACATTTTTTGAGAGAATGATTCTTCCCTATCTTCTCTTGTGGCAAGAACAACCTTTGTACCCAACCTCCAATGTTCTATCATCTCCTTGAACAATTCTGGAGGGTCTTGTAAATCGGCCGCAATGATACCTACACAATCTCCAGTAGTGTAATTTAACCCGGCCTGTATCGCAGACATTGAACCAAAATTACGACTTAACTTAATGACTTTTATTCGCGGATCTTGCTTTTTCGCTTCCATCAGTAGCGGAAATGATTTATCCTTCGAACCATCGTCGACAAAAACAAACTCAAAATCACAATCTGGTATAATATTCTCTAATTCCTGCAATCGTGGGATAGTATGTGGGATGTTTAATTCGTTATAGTATACAGGTACAACAATCGATAATTTAATCCGGTCTGTACTCATTTACAACCTCCACAATTCTTTTCACATCATCCATGTCCATCACAGGACTTATTGGGAGGCTCACAATCTCAGAATGGATTTTTTCGGATATAGGGAACACCATTTCATTCCATTCTTTATAAGCCTCTTGTTTATGGGGAGGAATCGGGTAATGAACCATTGTCTGAATTTCGTTTTTGGTCATATATTCAATAAATTGACTTCTCAAGGAGGTCCTTACAACGAAAACATGCCAAACATGTGATAACGGTCCTTCTTCGACGGTTGGTAATACAATATGCTCATTATTGATATTATTCAAATAATACATTGCAATCATTCTTCTATAGTCATTATCTTGATCAAGATATTTTAATTTCATACTCAAAATAGGAGCTTGAAATTCATCTAATCTGCTATTATATCCTTTAAATAGATTTTCGTATTTCTTTTGTGATCCATAATTTCTTAGAGCGTGAAGATCTTTATACAAGTTTTCATCATTAGTCGTAATCGCCCCGGCATCTCCTAAGGCACCCAGGTTTTTACCTGGATAGAAACTAAATGCTGCAGCATCTCCTAAATCTCCAACTTTCCGTTCAGCATAAACAGCACCATGAGCTTGAGCACAATCTTCAATTATCTTTAAACTATATTTTTCTGCAATTTTTTTAATAGGTCCCATATTACATGCTTGGCCATAAAGATGAACCACTAAAATCGCTTTGGTATTAGGAGTTATACTTTCTTCTATTTTGTAAGGATCCAAATTGTATGTCAGTAAGTTAGGCTCTATTAACACAGGTGTTGCCCCATTTGCAGATATAGATAATATGGATGCAATATAAGTATTGGAGGGTACAATTACTTCATCCCCAGGACCAATATCGTATGCTCTCATGATTAATTCCAAAGCATCTAATCCGTTGGCTACTCCCAGAGCATATTTAGTTCCACAATAATCAGCAAATTCCGCTTCAAATGCTTTGACTTCCTCCCCCAGAATGTACCATCCAGAGTGCAGAACCTTATGAACACAATCTAATATCGCTTCTTCATGACGCAGATTAATCTTTTTCAAATCAAGAAAAGGGATCATTTTAACCCACCTATTCTATTTTCAAGTAGTTTATTAGTTTTCAATAATATTGTCTTCCTTTAAAGAGTATTGCTTCCCGCATACTAAGCAAGAGAATTGTTGATTCAATTTCTCCCCACAGTTACAAATGTATCCTTTAAATTTTGCCGGATTCCCATACCAAAGCGTATTATTAGGGATATTTTTAGTTACCAGCGAACCAGCCCCCACCATAGCATACTTACCAATAGTGTTGCCAGCGATTATAGTTGCATTTGCACCTATCGAAACCCATTCTTCAAGAATAGTTTTTAGAAATGTACTTGGGTACTGTTTGGAGCGGGGCCTTAGATCATTAGTAAAAGTAACATTGGGTCCGATAAAAACATTGTCTTGTATTCTAACACCATCCCAAATATAGACTCCTGATTTAACAGTAACGTTATTTCCTATAATCACATCGTTTTCAACAAAAGTATGGTCATTTACGTTACAATCCTCACCTAGAACGGCTCCAGGTAAAATATGAGCAAAGGCCCAAATACGAGTATTCGCACCAATATTCTCTGACTCCACAATGGCTTGTGGATGACTAAAATACTTTTTCATTCACTCTACACCTTCCAATATTATTAATCACGAGTTAATTTTATTTATTTCACACTACGGGACTTTATTATTGTCTTACACTTAGTAGTAACTATGCCAATCAATACGCTACACACCAAGCAGAATATTGGAAATAATATTTTCCCTAAATTAATCGTCAGTAATCCTATTTTTTGTCCATAGTAGATAAATAATGAATGATATAGAAATACATAAAGGGAATTACCACCAATTAATTCTATTGGTCTGAAAATTATTGACAACCGATTAAATTTTTTTTCAGCAATTTGAAAAATGAAAAATAAAATAGCCGCTATTATAAGTGTATAGACTAACGTACTTTTATTAGGAGGGTTCGCCCAACTCTTGTCTAACAAATGATTATTTAAGTATACGAATAATGCAAACAAGGAAGCTACCAGCCCTCCTGCAAGTTCCTTTATCCCATATTGAAATCTTCCCTTCAGAAAACTAGGCGGACTGGTTGAAATTAATTGCAGAAAAATCCCAAGACAGAAACAAAATAAATATGATCCCCCTAAAACTCTACTAGCCCCTCCATAGTAATTAGAAATGCTTGTGAAATGAGTAAAATAAAAACTAATCATATATATGAAAATCAAAGCCACTAACTGCTGATAGAATGTCCGCCCTTGAAACAATCTAAAAAGGATTGGTGAAACAACTATTAGTTGGAGGAAAAATAAAACAAAGTAAAAAGGGGCTGAAGCATTGAACATTATAACCTGATTTTTAAAAATATTAAAATCAAAATAAAACTTATTGGAATACAAATGATAAACCAAAGTTGCAATCAAATATGGGACAACAATTGAAGCCACCCTTTTATAGATATACGATCTAATCGGCAACTTCGATCTCCCCATAGATATAGACGAAGTAAAACCGGCCAAAATAATAAATAAAGTGACTGAGTAAATCGTTAAACTATGAACAAAGGTATTTATATAGACCAACCCGTATAAATGATCAAAAACAACTGCAAGCATAGCTGTACCCTTTAAAAAATTGATCCATCTTAACTGCACCATCTGACCTCTTTTCTGACTTATAAATACGCTATCTTTGCGAATACACTTTTATGAATTTATCGTAATCACGAATGTAATCTTCTGAATCATATAAATGAGATGCTAGAACTAGTAATACGCAATCCGGAGAGAAGTCATACATTTCGTGCCAATCATTAGGTTCCAGAATGAGCATTTTTGTAGGTGAATCTAGCAAAACGTCCATTTTTCTTTTCGTATTATCTAAATAAACTTTACAGTTCCCTGATACACTTATTAGCGCTTGTCTAGTTTTATAATGAGCGTGAAATCCTCGGCGTATATCAGGTAAAGTTCCATAAATATAAAATACTCTCTTAATGTCGAACGGAACGGTATTTTGCCCTTCTATAACAGTTAGATATCCTCTTTCATCTCCAAGAGCACTACTTTCTATAATTGAACTTTCCTTCTCATTTCCATCCAATTTCATCTCGTATCTCCTCGTGATTTAATTCATAATATAGAAAACCAAATCCTACTAACTGATTATGCTAATCATTTAAAAAAAGATATTTCCTTAATTTTAATAACTGATAAGGCAGGAGGATCTATTCGAAGAGATATAAGATTATTCATAAACTGTTGTCTTTCACAAATTATCTTGTTCATCCCTTTTTTTAATTTAATAACCCCACTATACTTTTCACTATAGGACTCATTTTCTTGAAGTAAAAATAATTGCATGTCACCTTCGACATTAGACTCTATAGTAAAGGATATATGTTCAAAAGAATCCTTTTCTAATTTTTCTGCAAGTGATATTGATATATAAGGATCAATATTCCCAGCCTTCAAAATATAACTATCACTTTCTGCATTTTCTATAACCAAGTCAGAAAAAAAATCAATATTCTCCTTATCTAACTTTACACTTTCAATTTTCTTATATTGAGACATAGATTTATTCTCATCATTTATTAAATTCAATCCGTATTTTTCAGGATTATCTGATAGATTAACGATTATTAAGTCATCGACTAATGCCACAGAACCTTTATATGGCCACGCAGGCATTAATTCAGCTAACTTAATCGCCTTCTCTCTTTCAATTTCAGTTGGAATCTTATATTTGTACCCTAAAGAACTCATAAAATTACCTATTCTATCTTTATCCCCTCCAAACCACTCAAAAAAGGAAAACCCTAAAATCTCTTGTTTCATAATATTTTCTCTTGGTAACTGTGCATGACTTCCCAAAAAAACAACAGGTTTAGAAGGCTTCTCTCCTAAATCAAGTTCTAGTATTCTAGTTCCGATTTGGTTAGCAATTTTTATATCATCTTGATATCTATTATAATCACTATAATATAGTTGGCTCATTGATTGAGACTGATAGATAGTTGTAATAACAAAAACTAAAATAATTAGGTTACGTATAAGCCTCTTCTTAGTAAGCATGTAAAGTAAATACCAAATCGATGATACAAACAAAGCCAAAACAAAGCTAGTTCTTATTGGCATGGGTGATCCTAAGATTATAGACATTAAAAAAGGTGACATTATGAATGCCACCAATAGAGCGGCTATTATCCATGCAGTAGTTGTTGTATTGTTATTCTTAAGAGCCCTGAATATAAAGAAAAGCAGAATTAAGACACTCAGAATGATGCTAGGCAGTATAATATTACTGCCAATAATAACGTCACCAAGAATGAGTTTTTTAAAATTCTCTATTAGAGTTTCAACTACAATCACAGAGTTTTCTTTTCCCCAGAGGAAAAACCCATCCACATAATCTGACTTTGGTATAAACAAAGAAATGAAAATATCTATTATTTTGTAAATAACCAAACTTAGAAATGCTACTAATATATATTTCAAAACCACTACTACAGTATCTTTTAGATTTACATTAATACTCGAGTTCTGTAAGTTAATCAAATGCATAATTGTAATTAAGATCACTGCACAAATAAACACTGGCATAAAAGCTTGATATATCGAAATCGCAAAGATAAGTAATAAAAGAGCAATTAACATATAGCTAATATTTTTTTTCATAATTGCCCATTTTGCAACCATTAATGAGGCCAGAGAAACCATTATCCATCCTATACCAAGCTCAAAACTCATTATAGAAAATCCTACGTTTTCGGAATGTGCAGGGAAGGTAAGAAACACCAACGCCAGTCCTAATCCTGGCCAATCCAATTTAGTAGATTTGTCCTTAGTGATGAGGCAACTACTTAAAGCATAAGCCCATATTATACTGGTAAAGACTAGTCCAGTAACAGCCAATAAACTAGCTGTAATGGAATTACTTTGCCAATTATGAAATACAAGCTTTAATATTGATATTCCAAAACGCCCCTGAGAGCTCCAAATAGATACAGAAGCACCAAAATCACGAAATAATGCGTTTTCCTCATCTAATGAAAGCGTAAATTGAGTTAAGGGAAAACCGTAAGCCCAAATCGCTACAAAAAATAAAAAACCATATAGAACTTTATTTACTTTTATATATGAATAAAACAAAGATAATTCTTCTTTCATTGTATTTACTGTATCCTTATAAAGCCTCATCCCTCTAACCCCTTTAAATTACCAAATAAAAAGAGAATTCCTCTTTTCCACCCATCCCGGTCATCTCATAGATCTACTCAGAACTATATTACTAGCTATATCTTCAATAAATACGATTTATCACTCTCTAATGAAAGATTTATATTATAAAAGGGGTCAGCCTTAATAAGTTCAGGCCATTTTTCTAACATATACTCAATTTCTTGCATAAATCTCGCCTTTTTCTCAGTAGTATCTTCAGCACCTCTAGTTTTTGATTCGTGATGATACAAACTAACATTATTTAGGCAGACATTATAATATCCTTTATCAATTAATTTCAGACAAAAGTCTACATCGTTAAATGCTACTGCAAGATCTTCTTCGAGGCCACCAACTTCATTAAACACTTCTTTTCTCACCATTAAACAAGCAGCTGTTACTACTGAACAATTCCTATTTGTTAACAACATACCGAAATATCCAGGGTCAAGTTCATTACAAGTTCTAAAAGCATGTCCAGCGATTCCACCCAACCCCATAATTACACCTGAATGTTGTATGGTACGATCTGGGTAGTAAAGTTTGGCTCCAACTGCTCCAGTATTAGCTCGAAGAGCGTAACCCACCATCTCCTCAAGCCAATTAGAGCTTATTATTTCAATATCATTATTAAGTAGCAATATTAAAGAACCTTTAGAGGCTTGAGCAGCAACATTATTAATCTTGGAGTAATTAAATGGAATATCCAAGGTGATTATTCTGAGTCTACCATTTAAACGCAGTTCCCAATCTCGAAATACGGCAAATGTCTCTTCCTGTTTACTCCCATTATCAACAATTATTATTTCATACTTGCTATAATTGGTTTTACTAACAATAGATTTCAAGCAAAGATCTAGTATCTCACTTCCATCTTTTGTAGGGATGATTATAGAAACAAGAGGTTCTTCGCTTAAATTATAATGTATTCGATACATGTTAGGATAACCATCAATTTCTTGTACTTTGCCATCTATCTCTCTTCTTTTTAGCGCATCCTCTAAACTCCTAATTCCAGCGTAGTGTGTATAATTCTTAGCTCCAGATCCAGAAGCAGTGGATTCAGGTATTGATCTCCAATGATAGAGGATTTTTGGCAAGTGATGTATTCGATTAGTTAGTTCAGTAAACCTTAATACTAAATCGTAATCTTGACTGCCCTCATAACCTTTCCTAAATCCACCTAACTGATCTACAATTTCTTTCCGATAAATACCTAGATGACAAGTATACATATTAGAAAGAATTAAATCAGGCGACCAGTCCGGTTTAAAATATGGAGAATGTCTCTCCCCATTAACTCCTATTTTATCTTCATCTGTATAAATCATATCAGCTTCAGGATATGTATTTAATAGTTTCACTACTTCAAATAATGCAGTTGAAGCTAGTTCATCATCATGATCCAGTAATGCAATAAATTCCCCGGTGGCTATTTCAAGAGCCGAGTTAGAATTTTCTGAGATATGACCATTCGTACTCCTATACACAACTTTTATCCTCGCATCTTGCTCTTCATATTCTTTTAATACATTTTTTATATGCATTTTAGGTGAGGCATCATCTGAAATGCACAATTCCCATTTCGTGTAAATTTGACCCATTACTGAGTCGATACATTTTCTTAGCCATACTTCATCCACATTATAGACAGGAAGAATAACTGATATTAACGGATTATATTTAAAATCCCTCATAACTTTATTAGCTTCTTGAGTTACAGTTGATGTAATAGCATTACGAGAAAGCCATATTTGATAACTGTAATTTTCATCAAATTTATTATCTTGTACAATCTTAATTTTTTGTTTAACGCCCTCTATCCCTTGTGTTCTATATACATTTAGTGCTTTATGAAATAACATCTTGATTGTTCCCAAACTAAATCCACGTTGTTTTACAATATTCAGAATTGATTGTAAAGCCAGATAGCGCTTCATTGTTTTTTTAATCATTATCTTTTCCATTTTAAACTCAAATTCCCTATCGCCAGGGTCTAGTCTCAATTTTATCGTGTTAATAGGAATATAAAAAACAGCTTTGTACTTATTTTGACCAGCAGAAATAGAAGCCAAGCTCGTACTTTTGCTCTCTGAAAAACCTGATCCATCATCCCAATATAGTTTAACTGGTGCATCAACGCTACTAATTGAATTCCAGGATATTATATTCCAACCACAATAAAACTTCCCTTCTAAAATAAATGCCGGATCTTTACCAATTGAGATCCATATTCCATTTTCATTTTTCAAATCAAATAATGGAAGAGGATTCATGATTGATCTAAAACCAAACAAACCCGCTATCGCTGTCAAAATCCGCTTAATTATATCTGTAATCTTCAAAACAATCCTCCTAGATACACTTCTTTTGTTAGTTATTTCCCCAATATTTTCCTCGCCTTAGTCACAAACTTCCATGCTTTAGAGTTATAAATATTAATTAACTCTTGCTCCTTTTCAGCTAACTGCTGCATCAACTCATGTTTTTTTGCTTCATTAGCTGTATTTTCTATTTTTAAATTCGCAATAACTTGACTACTCTCGGATAATTTATTCTCGAATTTTTCAATTTCATCTGTACATTTTTTCATTTGTCCTTCCATTTTATGCTTATCATTATTCAAATTATTAATATGCGTATCTTTCATCGCTAATTGCAGTTTAGATACATCATTAATAGCCAGAATTTCACTCTCTTTAATACTTAGCGTATTAACATAGTGATTGATAATCTCGCCCATGGTTAGTTTCTTAATCTGGATTTCAAAACCTTCAAGCTCCATCTCTGATTCTAGACTTAATATTATGTTTGGATCATCTTTTTCAAAAAAATAAATATTGAAATCTTCCAACTCAAAATTCCCCGAAAATCGATGTTTTATGACAGTTTCATTAAATGCCCTAATTACTCGGAGGTTTTCAATTTTATAACAGCCGCTATAATCCGAAGGATCTATTCTAATACTTTTTATAACACCAAGACCACGAAGATCAACAAAAGCCGTCTTATTTAACTCGTTATCATTGAACTGAAAGTTTTTACTATTCAACTCGTTATATCCTTGACCTAAATCAATAAATATTTGAACTTTATCTAATTTCAAATTAGTTTCTTTGTTCTTGTCAAGCATTGAGCAAAGATTATAGAATGTGCGTTCCATTGCGTCTAACTTTTCTAAAGTTTCTGCAGGTATTTCTAATGGTTTTCCAAACGATAAGTTAAGCTCTCTTCCTTTTTCTAAAACAACAATTTTTCTATAGGAATCCTCCGTATAATCATAGTCAAATATGTGCGAGTTATAGAACTTATCAATTTCTTGACGATAAACCGTTAATTCTGGATACTTTGCAGCAAAGAAATGAAAGCCTATTAGTTTCTCCCAGATATTTAATCTTCCATGACCTGCTATTTTAAATTTCATATTTTTTTCATGAAGATACTCCTTCAGTGCATCCTCATTAGGCAGTCCATTCTCTTTATGTTCAGCTAACCAGATATAATCCTCTTCAAATAAACTATTGTATATAGAATTTACCCTTGACTCTGCGTCTACAGTCTCCATAGAATAAAATGGCGCAGTAATAATACATATCTGTGAACAAACACGATATAATTCTTCAATAAATCGGTTTCTTTTTTCTGAGGGAATATGTTCAAATACATCCAATGCAACAATCACATCATATTCACCATCAGGAAAATCCATATCAGTTGCATCTCCGAGGATAAAACTCGGATCTTTTTGTAACTCTTCAGGTAGTTGAATGTCTAAATAAGTTATATTATCTAAAGGTAAGAACTTCTCTAACTTACGGTGTTCATTAGCTCCGACTTCAAGAATACGGTACTTCTCATTATCACACCGCATTTCATTTATAATATTTCTTATGTTATTGTATCTTTGGTATTGATCAAAGGCACTGTTCTTCATTTTGACACTTCCCATCTATGATTCATATACACTAAACCTTCTGAAAAGTATTTATTAGCAATAACAAAGTTAACAACATTTTCTTTATAATGCATACATACAATTCCTTCATTATTAAACAGTCCAACATCGAGACAAAAAGTACCGCCAAGCAACGGTAAACTAGGAACTATATACCTAACCCTATGCCTCCCAAACTTGTTTGGTATATCAATTTTCTCCAGATGTGTATTCGGTCCAAATATATATTTTCGATCAGGGGTATAAATCGCAACCCCTAATAATAGGTCTTCAATACTATCTGAATAGACTTCATATTCTATATCAACTAATAATTCATCAAAGGTTTTAAAATTATTTTTGTTTAGTCCCACTTTTGTAATTGCGGCTATTAAATCGGGATCTTCTGGTCTTATAAGTTCCTCATCTTGAGAAACTCCAATCGGTTTATCTCCCTCTTCATTAAGTTGTTCCACAACATGTTCAGTATTGTATTTCATGAAATCTTCATATAGATCAGCAATTTCAGATGATTCTCCTGATGCTTGCACTTTACCATCCTTAAGCCATACTGCTTTATTGCAGAACCTCTTCACTTGCTCAGTTGCATGGGATACAAACAATATTGTTGTCCCCTTACTCTTCAACTCTTTCATTTTATCAATACACTTCGTTTGAAAACGTACATCCCCAACAGCAAGAGCTTCATCAACAATAAGTATATCTGGCTCTACATTAATAGAAACAGCAAAAGCCAACCTTGCAAACATACCGCTAGAGTAAATTTTTACAGGTTGCTCAATAAATTCACCAATATCTGCAAATTCAATTATATCATTCATTTTGCTGTCAATTTCTTCACGGCTAAAGCCCATCATCAGACCATTTAAGTACACATTCTCTTTGCCACTGTACTCTGGATTAAATCCAGCTCCTAACTCCAAAATTGCAGATATCTTACCCTTTACTTGTATAGACCCACTTGAAGGTGACAAGACTCCTGTTATCAACTTCAACAGCGTTGATTTACCCGATCCATTTTTACCTAGAATCCCAAGAGCGTCTCCCTTTTCAACTTTAAATGAGATACCGTTAAGAGCTTTGAATTCTTTGTGATACGTTCTATGAGATATGGAAAGAGCCTCTTTCAAGCGGTCTATGGGTTTATCGTATAATTTATAAGATTTTACAACATCTTGAATTTCGATTATCTCATTCAAAACTTTACTCCACCTTTACAACTTTATATTACATCTGCAAAATGAGGCTTCAACTTTTTCAAGCTCTTTATTCCAACTACAAGTGCTGTTAAGCAGAACATCCAGAAATAAAGAGTATAGTAGGGATGTTGTATAAATGAAACGCTATAAATGAAAGTATCTCTATAGCCTTCTACAATATAGAACATTGGATTTAATTTAAAAACATTACTCCAAAAATCAGGTAACATAGTGTATGACCATCCAATAGGAGTGAACCAAAATCCTATTTGCAAAATTATTATGATGATTTGATTTAAATCTTTAAAAAACAACACAATTGCAGATGTGACTAGAGACACCGAAAAAACAAGCATGATTGTACAAATTAAATAATATAACATCTGAAAACTGTATAAATCAGGGTAATATCCATATCCAGTATACATCACGAATATAAATAAAATAAAAAACAAATGTACGAATAAAGCTGAAATAATCTTTACTACAGGAAGAAGTTCAATCTTAAATACAACCTTCTTGACAAGATAACTATACTCTGAGTACACATTTGTAGCACTAGACAAAGCTTCTGAGAAGAAAAACCATGGAATTATGGCAACTATAAACCACAAAATAAATGGAACATCCGATACACTACCACTTCGTAACCCTACCTGAAATACAAACCAGTAGGTCACAATGGTTAGTAGTGGTTGAATGAACCCCCAGACTATTCCCAAGTAGGAAGACGCATATTTAGTTTTAAAATCATTTTTAGCTAGGCTGAAAATCAGCCTTCTACCCTTAAATATCTCTCTCAAGAATCTATAAACTTCTTTAATGGAGTTTATAATGTAAAGACTAATTAACGTTGCAACGACACTACTTAATGAAATTATCGAAATACTCAGAAAACTTTTTCCCTCTATTGCCGCATCACGATGGGCTTTAATATCTAAAATAACATACGGATCAGAATCTAATACTTGAAGTTCTATTTGCTTATCTTTCTGACTTGTTATCTTCAATTCATGCTCTTGAGTTATTATTTCGCTAAGTGGAATGTTTACACTTGAGTTACCTTTTAACTTAACATCTTTAATCTTGACTGTAGCCCTTTGATTCCCCATATCAAATCTAAGGGAGTAAACATTCTTAGGTAAATCATACTTGAGATTTACCCAGTCTCCTTTTTGCCCATAGTCCTGATGAAGCGATTGTTCTTCTGTCCATTCCTGATCCTTATTCATAATATAAAATAATTGGTAGTTATCAGCCTGATCAGAATTCACCTGAAACTCAAGACTTAATCTAGTTTCACTTTTTTGATATCCAGTGAACATATTAAAGAATACAACCACCAAGATAAATCCTATTAGAGCAAGTATAATTTTCTTGAATTTCATCCTTAAGCCCCTTCATTTATTAGCGAAATTTAGGAATTCCCTCTAATTTAGAGATAATATATATTTAAAGTCCACGCATTCTCTCTATCTAAATCAAGTTGGATAGAAGAATGGTTCAGAGATGGTACAATAAGTACTGTCAACTCCCCTTGTCTCTAATGTGTTGTCCGATAGTAGTAATCGAAGTTATCGTTATGTTAAAATATCCACGTACCTACAGGAAAAGGAGATTAAAACGTGTCGAAACCAGTATACGGTAAAAATGCTGTACAGTCGAGAAATGTTGAAAAGATATCCAGTTACATATGGGCTTTGGTTATTGGTTTCATTGTCTTTTTGGTTTGGACCCCGTTTCAAGTGGGATTATTTAATGGGCAGCAAATCGACTTCGAGAAGCCGATTTATGTGTCATCGTTGCTGAGCAGCCTCTTGCTGCTGGTATGGATAGGCTTGTACTTCACAAAGTTCAAGCTGGAAGGACAGCGTGACTTGCTGGCTGCCGCCTCTCTGCTGCTTCCCGCTACTTACGCGTTGTCGCTTATTGGCGCTGTATCGCATTATATGGCGATGAACCTGCTGTTTATACAGAGCATGTATGTCGCAATATTCATTATAGCGTTATATCTGCTTCAGCAAAAGCAACTAAATGTTGTCATTCAGAATGCCATTCTGGCGATCGCTTATTTCATCGTGGGGTTTGGCCTGCTGAACTGGCTTGGAAGCTGGAAATTTGCTGGAGGCCTTGTAGGCTGGTTCTCTAATACCGTACGCGGTGGTAAATATTTGGATGCTGTGATGACAGACTCTAACGGCCTGCGTCTGACTTCTATTTTCCAGTATGCCAACACTTACGCTGCGTTCCTGATGGCTTTCTTGTTTGTTGCAGTGTTCGCACTCGTCCGCTCTAAAAAATGGTACGGCACATTGACTCACAGCTTCATGCTTGTACCGATTATTGTGTCTCTACTACTGACCTTGTCCCGTGGAGGACTTGTAATGTTGCCGGTAGTTTTCATTCTGCTGCTGCTCTTCCTTAAACCTGTCCAGCAGATTCTCTGGATTATTCATCTTGCGATTTCCGGTATCGCTGCTCTGCTGGTCACCAGCCCGCTAACTACGCTTGGAACAGAGCTGAATACAACCTTCACATCGTCAGCCGCGTTAAAAGCCTGGGCGTACCTGCTTGTGGCCTCAGCGGTTGTTGCAGCTCTTGGCTGGGCAATTCAGCGTTTCGTTGCTCCGTGGCTGCAAATTAAGCTGGGAAGCTGGGAAACACGTAAAATGACCGGGCTGTGGATTCCACTCGGCTCAATCGTTCTTGTAGGAATCGCTGCCTTCCTGCTTATTGGGACAAGCGTACGCAGCGTTTTGCCTGATAATATTGAAACACGGCTGGAGAACATCAACTTCAAACAGCATAGTGTACTCGAACGCTTTACTTTCTATAAAGATGCCATGAAGGTTGTTAAGGATTATCCGATCATTGGATCCGGCGGTGGAGGCTGGGCTTCCCTTTATGAACATTATCAGAACAACCCTTATGTAAGCCGCCAGGTTCACAATTTCTTCCTGCAGTATTTAATTGAAGTGGGAATCGTCGGATTTATCGTGTTTATGGGCTTTATCGGGTATATTTTCTATAAATACATCCGCGCTTACCTGAAACGGGATAAGGATGAATTCAACAATGGGTTCTTCTTCTACATTATCGCTCTATCTATTCTTGTTCACAGTCTGCTGGACTTTAATATGAGTTACGCGTTCATGGGGATTCTGGTGTTCATCGGTTTGGCTGGTATGGGCGCCGTAATGGACAACAAGCCCCTGCGCCAGAGCTGGAACAAGGCTGGGCTACGCTTCGGGTATTTTGCTGTGCTGGCCATCGGCTCTGTATTCCTGCTCTTCCTGTCCATCAGCTATATCGGATCCAGTAATGCCGCAATTAAGGGCAAGAACCTGGTTAACGTAAGCCAATCCTATGAAGAGATTAAGACCCCGCTGGTCGAGGCGCTGAAGAGCCGTCCTTTCCAGCCGGAAGCAGCAATCTACCTTGCTTCCCTTGACCTGACGGTGTTTAAACAATCACAAGATGAGCAGTATCTGGCTGAAGCTTATGATGTTCTGAGCCGTGCACTCAAGGATGAGCCTTACAATAAAGATTTACTGAAGCAATTGATTAATTACTACGAACTCAAAGGACAAAGTGATCTGGGCTTCAATGTTTACCGCGACAACGCAGATAAATTCAATTGGGATATCGAATGGTATGAAGCATTGATTCGCCGTGCACAGGCTTTTGCAGCTGCAGCCGATGTGCAAAGTGACGAAGCTAAGAAACAGGTGTACCTGACTGCCGGTCTTGAAGCATACCAGCATGTGGTTGACGGGGTAGAGCACCTGAAGACTTTGCCGCCTGAACAGCTGCAGGGCCGTCCGTTCTCAATCACGCCAACAATTGCATTGAATGCCGGCAAGCTGCAAATGCTGTCAGGACAAGCTGACCAAGCTGCTGCTACGTTGAAGCTCGGTTTTGCAGAAAATTATGCAGATATCGTCAGTAGCACAACACTATGGGACACTAACTGGTATAGCTCTCTGATTGCCCGTGCCTTCGAACTGGCACAACAATCCTTCACTCAGCAGGATGAGGCTAACAAAATCATTCATCTCAATATTGGACTGGATGCCTACAATCAAGTGGCATCTGATCTGCAAGGCCAGCCTGTTCCTTCGTCAATCAACTTGAATGCTGGGAAACTCCAGTATATGGCGGGTCAGGTACAGGCAGCCGCAGCGACTTTAAAGCTTGCCTTGAGCGATGACTACAGTGATGCAGCCAATCGCGAAGCAGCCCGCTGGTATTTAGCTGCACTGAAAAAGGCTGGGGCAGCACAGGATCAACCTGTGTACGATAAGCTCATTGCAGCTGATCCTGCCGAGGCTGCAGCGATTGATAGTATTGTAAATACACAATACTGAACTAAATAACTGAACACATATAGAAAAGCGACCCCTGTCTGAGTACAGTGGGCCGCTTTTTACATTTTAATATTGAATTGGCAAGGATACATAGTAGCTGATTGTTAGCCTCAAGATGAACTTTTATCTACTAATGAGTCTTTCCTCATTTTCTATAACCTCTTTAAGATACTGCAACAGCCCTTCTTTGAGCTCCTCATGCTGAAGCGCATAATGGATGCTTGTCTGAATGAAGCCCATTTTTTCACCGACATCATGACGTTTGCCTTCGAAATCATAAGCTATGATCCGCTCCACTTCACTTAAACGGGAGATAGCATCGGTAAGCTGGATTTCTCCACCTACGCCCACCTGTTGTTCGCCAAGCATGTCGAAGATACGCGGAGTCAGGATATACCGTCCCAGGATCGCCAGGTTGGATGGTGCATCTTCACGCTTCGGCTTTTCGACTAGCCGGTTGGCCTTATAGACACGTTCTGCCAGTTCAGATCCATCGACCACCCCGTAGCGGGAAACCTCTTCCCAAGGCACGGGCTGAACGCCTACGATAGAGGACTTGTACTGCTCGTACACTTCAATCATCTGTTTAAGACAAGGTTTATTTGATTCTACGATGTCATCTCCCAAAAGCACCGCAAACGGCTCATTACCGATGAACTTCCGTGCGCACCAGATAGCATGTCCAAGGCCGCGGGGTTCTTTTTGACGAATGTAGTGGATATCGGCCATTTCCGAGGATTTACGTACCGATTCCAGCAGCTCCCACTTCTGCTTCTCAGCCAGGTTGAATTCCAGTTCGAATGAGTTGTCAAAATGGTCCTCAATCGCACGCTTGCCCTTCCCCGTCACAATGATAATATCTTCAATCCCGGAAGCCACTGCTTCTTCAACAATGTATTGAATTGTCGGTTTATCTACAATCGGCAGCATTTCTTTGGGCATTGCCTTAGTTGCGGGTAGGAAGCGGGTACCTAGACCAGCTGCGGGAATAATAGCTTTACGGATCTTCATGACAGGACTCCTTCTGTATTCTTTTCTTTTCTCCATCCAGTTTCCAGCGAAACTTGGCATAATTAAATTTATTATAGCAGTTCAGTCAGTGTTTTGGCAGTTATATTGTTATATATTAGGAATGGTTACTGTATATTCAAAAAGAGCCAGGGCGCTTTCAAATGCTTATTATAAGCTCTTGAGTCACCCTGGCTTCATATAATAATTTGGACTTCAATAAGGAATGTACAGCAAGTTCAGTAAAAACGATACTTACTTCGCATTAACCAACTGCCCGCGTGTAACCCCAAGCTGGTTGGTGGCCTTCAGACTTTTCCAAACCTGCGTTCCGGAGATTTCTCCGCGCAGTGCGCGGCTGTATAGGCTGATAACCTCAGCTACCTGTTCCGGTGTTTCCTCTAGGAACTCTACACGGAAAGAAGATACGCCAAGCTCACGGAAGTGATTCAGGTATTCTGCACCGGACTGCTCGACAGCGTTATAGACAGTGTTACGGCAGCCTTCGTCTACACGGACAGGATGGGACATGCCGATCCGGTCCTGCAGTGAAGCACGCTGCTCCTCGCAAGGACGACCACAGTTCGTGTAGTCAGTACCTTCACTCATGAAGGTGCAGTACACGCAGTGCTCGGTGTGGAACATCGGCAGATGCTGGTGAATAACAACCTCCATCCGCGAGGTGTCGCTGTGTCCGAGCAGATCAACCATCTGCTGGATGTTCAGGTCATACGACGGTGTCACCATGTCACAGCCGGCATTCAGGAACAGATCAACCGCTCTGTGGTTGGCGATGTTCAGCGAGAAATCGCCGATCAGCCGGGGATGCACAGCTTCCGGATGCTCCATCCGGTGGCGCAGGTAATAATACAGCGCGCCGGTATTGCGCACCAGCACAGCATCCGGCTGCAGCCGCAGGATGTTGGCATGGTAGCCGTTCTCGTTCGGCATATGGATACGCGGAGTGGCCAGCGTAATGCTGGCCCCTGCAGCCCGCACAGCGTCTACTGCCGCCGGGAACTGCTTGATGAACTCGAAATCGGCGTAAATGCTCGTCACGCCGGCTTCGAGCGCAGCCTGCACCTGCGGCAGGCTGCGGCACAGCGCGGTGAGCTCCGCTTCACCGCGCGCCTCTGCGGCGCCCCTGCGGGAGGCGCCGCCGTAGACCTCTACCTCCCGTTTCACATATACGGGAGGCTTCGGGCGCTCGCCTGCAAGCAGCTCCACCGCCTGGCGGCGGATGCTGTTCAGCTCGCGCATAGGCACAATCACGTCGCCTTGCAGATGCGACTCCAGCGCTTCAAGCTGGAATACGGTTCCGCCCAGGCGGCCGAATTGTTCTTCCAGCAGCGCGGTATCCATCGGACGCTTCTGCGCTGTCTCCAGCGCGAGCTCCGAATCCACACGGACGGTTACCTTCTTCTGAATGTCCGTCCACCAAGTCGTCAGCTTCTCACCGGCGCAGCCTTGCACTCTCACGTGAACCGGGAATACCCGGTAAGGCTTCTCGGTCTCATACGACTGGCGCAGCGCCTTGTCGAGTGCCGGATCATTCGTCTTCCAGATGCGGTCGCCAACATGGAGACGGCGCAGATCCACATCATTGCGGCCGGGCACGATGTCGATAATCCAGCCTTCGCCGGCTTCGCCCTCCAGCTTGACGCCTTTGCGGCGCAGATCGTAGACGCGGCCGCCTTCTTCCTTCTTGGTCGGATCTCCGGCATCGAACACGATTCCGTCTCCGCGCTTAAGCGGAGCATGAATACGGCAGACCACGCCATCGCGCAGAATCTGTTCAACGGTTCCCATGAACACGCCCCGGCTTTTCGGGAAGGTGCCATCGACTAATTTCTTATTGTTAGTGCCGTCCAGGAAACCATGAGTGAAGCCGCGCGAGAAGCTCTGCTGCAGCTCACGCATGTCCTCCTTCGAGGTAGGTGTCCAGTTGCCGTCAAAATACTTATCAATCGCCTTACGGTACTTACTGACCACATTTGCTACGTATTCCGGAGTCTTGAGCCGGCCTTCAATTTTGAAAGAGGTCACTCCTGCTTCAATCAGTTCAGGCATCAGATCAATAGCAGCAAGATCCTTCGGGGACAGCAGATAGGTTACATCACCCATCGGTTTCACTTCTCCGTCTACCATCAGGTCATACGGCAGGCGGCAGGCCTGAGCGCATTCTCCGCGGTTCGCAGAGCGTCCGCCCCACATTTCGGAAGTCAGACACTGTCCGGAGTAGGATACACAGAGCGCACCATGCACGAAGACCTCCATCGGTAGCCGGGCTTGTTCGCCAATCGTGCGGATCTGCTTCAGATTATTTTCACGGCCAAGCACTACACGCTCCAGCCCCCAAGGCTTCGTGAATTCCACCGCTTCCGGTGAAGTAATCGTCATTTGCGTAGAACCGTGAATCGGGAAATCCGGAGAGATCTCACGGATCATTTGGACCAGACCCAAGTCCTGTACAATGACCGCATCCACACCGGCATCCACGCAGGCATCGATCAGTTCTTTTGCATCCGGCAGCTCATTCTCAAACACCAGTATATTAAAGGTCAGAAACCCCTTCACTCCATAGCTGTGCAGAAAGGCCATAATCTCCGGCAGCTCGTCCATGCGGAAGTTGTTAGCTCTGGCCCGTGCATTGAATTTCTCTACGCCAAAAAAGACAGCATCCGCCCCGTTCGCCACCGCTGCACGCATGCAGTCCCAGTCTCCCGCCGGAGCCAGCAGCTCCACGTCTTCTCTGCGTAATCCTTGCTCTTTCATTTATATCCTCCTAAACCGCCGTTCCGGCGGATGTATGTCATCCCTCTAACTAATCAATTGTATCAAATATCACAGCTATCTGCCAGCAAAATAGAAACACTTGGATGAATTTTTAACTCTAAAATATCTTTATACAAGCCTTCATTCTTGCTTTAATAGACAAAGCAAGAACAACCAGCGTAAAATATGAATGGAAAAGAATAAATACGCAAAAGATCTCACTGTTCCCAAAATTTATATGTAGCAAAAGGAGAGTTGAAATTAGTTATGAAAGGCATAATTCTTGCGGGAGGAAGCGGGACCCGCCTTTATCCTCTCACAATGGTGACCAGCAAACAGTTATTGCCGGTCTATGACAAACCAATGATTTATTATCCTCTGTCTACGCTGATGCTGGCAGGTATCAAAGAGATTCTTATCATTTCTACCGCTGAGGATACACCACGGTTCGAGCATTTACTCGGCGACGGCTCCCAGTTCGGAATTTCACTGCAGTACATTGTCCAGCCAAATCCGGATGGACTAGCACAGGCATTTATTTTGGGCGAATCGTTTATTGGCGAAGACTCCGTGGCTATGATTCTCGGAGACAATATATACTACGGGAACGGCATGACCAAAATCTTGAAAGAAGCTGCCGGAAAGGAAAGTGGGGCAACCGTATTCGGCTACCACGTGCCCGATCCCGAACGCTTTGGTGTGGTGGAATTTGACGGAGACGGCAAGGTTCTAAGCGTTGAAGAAAAACCAGAGCATCCTAAATCCAATTACGCTGTTACTGGTCTGTACTTCTATGATAACCGGGTGGTTTCTTTAGCTAAGGAAGTGAAGCCATCGCACCGTGGAGAATTGGAAATCACCTCGATTAATGAGGCCTATCTGAAGCTGGGAGAACTGGATGTCGCCTTGCTTGGTCGCGGGTTTACTTGGCTGGATACCGGAACTCACCAGAGTCTGGTTGATGCCACCAATTTCGTTAGAACAATTGAAGATCACCAAGGCATTAAAATCTCCGCACCTGAAGAAATTGCTTATATCAACGGCTGGATTACAAAGGAACATCTGCTGGACTGCGGACATAAGCTGAGCAAGACCGGCTATGGACAGTATCTGATCAAAGTTGCTACTGGTAAAATCCAATTTTAAAAACTAGAAAGAGTGAATAAGATGAAGTTTACCAAAACCAATCTGGAAGATGTTCTCGTTGTCGAACCGGCAGTCTTTGGAGACCACCGCGGCTGGTTCATGGAAACCTACAGCGAGGCTAAATTTCAGGAACAAAACATCAATTATCAGTTCGTTCAGGACAATCAATCTTATTCAGCTGTAAAGGGAACCCTGCGGGGACTTCATTTTCAATTAAATCCAAAAGCGCAGACCAAGCTTGTCCGCTGCACACGCGGATCCATTTTTGATGTGGCTGTAGATATCCGTCAGGGCAGTCCTTCTTACGGAAAGTGGTTCGGAATTGAACTTACAGCCGAGAACAAGAAGCAACTTCTGATCCCTAAAGGCTTTGCTCACGGCTTCATGACGCTAACTGAGGATGTAGAAGTCCAATACAAATGCGACGAGTTGTACGCACCTGAATGCGACGGCGGGATTCTGTGGAATGACCCTGATATCGCCATTGAGTGGCCGATTGATGTTATACCAGTACTGTCTGCTAAAGATGAGAAAGCACCACTGTTAAAGGACGTTACACTTAATTTTGTATATTAAATGTCAGGATTCCTTTTGTGATAACCACTAGCCATTTTAATGCTGAATCCATTCTAAAATTCAACAAAAATAACGCCCCGGCTTATTGGTAGCCCGGGACGTTATTTTTCTGTTTTTTATTACTAGTTCAGGGACCTAACCTTCCCTCTACTCCCCCCACCCAAACGACCCCAGCACCCTCTCCAACACCGCCAGCTGGCTGGCTGTTGCATTGGCATCGTTCAGCGTGACGGTGATCGTGAACACCACATCATTCTTGCTGAAGATAATATTCCTTATGTTCACAGGGATGTTGTTCTTAGTTTGTTGTACAGTCAGAATTGTGGCAGGCACTCCCGCAAAGGCGGTTTCCTCCAGGCCTTTCACCTGCGGCCCTTTCGGGTCTTTTTTGGTGTTCTGATAATAGCTCTGCAGCTGGCTGACGGCATATTCCATGGTAACATCCGGACTGGCATAAATCTGGAACCGTCCGCCGGTGAAGCGGTATTCCACGGTCTGGCTCTCAAAAACATCCTGAACCGGCGTCCACAGGCGCGGAATATCAATGCTGTAGCCGTAAGCTTTGGAGCTCTTAGAGATCGACTTTGTGCTGAGCAGCGCGTAATCACCGGTTTCCAGACGGCCAAAGTTCTCCTTGATCTGCGCAAAATCAATTTCGATGGAGTTTAGCACATCTGTGAACCGCGCCTTGTCGCCATCCTGTCCTGATGCTGTCCGGTATTCAAAATAATAGCGGTAGCCGTTCTTCAGCAGCAAAATCTGATATTCCGTACTCCAGCCGTTGCCTGGATTAAGTCCGATTTCATTGATCAATACCGGCTCACCGGAGACTTCGCCTGCGATGCCGCTCTTCAGCGAATAAGCTTCGGTCACGTAGGTGTCACGCAGCTGCGACCCCAGTTCCCGGCTCCAGCTCTCGAGCGTTGATCCCGCAGGGGCAGAGCTCACTTTTACACGCAGATAGCTTCCCTGTTTGCTCTCATAATATAAATGCTGGTCATCCACATTCCAGTCCGCCGGCACCAGCAGCGAGATTCCGTAGTCTTCGTTGTATCCTTCGCGCAGCCCGTTTGTGACTGTGGAGAGATCACGGATGCTTTTGTCGGAAGAATTGAAGGAAGGTTGGAATGAGTCCAGCAGCACGGCATACTGATCCAGATCTTTATAGTTCACTGCGTTATCATCCGTCAGATATATTTCATACAACCTGCCGTCAGCATAATATTGTCTGCCTTCCCACAGCGCTCCGCTGGAATCCTTGCTGACTATCCGGGCGTAAGGAACCTTAGCTTCAGGCACGACCTCCCTGTCCAGTACAGTCTCTCCGCCCTCCTCCGATGACCGCACCAGATTCTCCAGCAGCCCTTCCAGATCAAGCAGCACCTCCTGCGGTGAAGCATGGACCTCCAGATAATAATCATTCTCCGCACTCATAAAAGTCGCTACATTCTCATTCCCCCCGCTGTCACCCACAACAAGTCCGGGCGGATAATTCATGCTCCATTCAAAATAACTGTTTCCGATCCGGGTTTTGCCGACATCACTGTCGATGCCGCTCTCCGGTTCTGCTGCTGTATCCTTCTCCGAAGGAGTAAGTGTAACCAGCAATCCCCCGCCATCTGCTGCAGTGATCCGCGCACCGAGCACTCCGGTCACGAACCGCAGGGGCACCATCAGCACACCGGAAACCATCCGCGGCGGCGCAGCAAGCTTAATTTTGATGCCATCCTTCCAGGCAGTGGTACTGCCTATCGTCATCGCTCCGGTATGCGCACCGTACATCACCTTCACCACATCGTTACCTTCAAGCGAGACTGTGCTGCCGAATGCTTTTTTGAAAATCCCCAGCGGTACCATGACCGCCCCGCTCTCCGTAAAAGGCTTCTGAATCACTATCGGTTCCCCGTTAACCTTTGCAGATGTACTGCCTACTTTAAGGCTTAGCTTTAGAATCGGAGTTTCTGCCGCATAGGCATTCATGCCCGGAAATACTGCCAGCAACAATAGCACTACCAACATGACAGACAGTCCGCGGGGTATAGATTTATTCCCCAATCGCCGCGTCCCTGCTTCTGCAAGCCTTCTACTCTTCCGCCTGATCATCGCCATCCACCTCCGCCTCTTCCGCATTCACCAGAGGATCACCTTGCCCCAGAACAAGGCTTCTGGCGACGATATCGCCGTCACTTTGCATGAGCAGCTTGACCACTGCACCCGGTTTGTATTGCTTGAACCATTCGTTAATGTCCACAAGTGACGTGACCCGGTGTCCGTCTATCGCATACAGTACATCTCCCTCGGCAATCCCCGCCTTCCGTGCTTCTGCAGTGACCACCTTCGTAACCGTTAAAGGCTCCTCGGTAGGCAGCCCGACAATGACGGGCCAGCTCTCCTCCAGCTCAACTCCGAGACTCGGACGGCGGACTTCACCGTATTTGAGCAGCTGATTCATAATATACTGCACCGTATCCGCCGGAATGGAGAAGCCCATATTTTCCACACCCACTGCCGCATATTTCAAGCTGTTGACCCCAAGCACCTCACCCTTCATGCTGACCAGCGGCCCTCCGCTGTTGCCGGGGTTAATCGCAGTATCGCTCTGGATCAGCCGGTAAGCCGCATCGACCGAACGGTTGAGGCCGCTAATTACTCCTACGGTAGCCGAATTTCTGAGGGAGAACGAAATAGGCGTACCGATCGCTATAACCTTTTCTCCAACTTGTATGCCTGCCGGGCTAGCGGCGAACTTTGCCGGCTTCAGGGATTTGGCTGTAATCTTGATCAGAGCGAGGTCACTCACCTCATCCAAATATGTATCCGTGATGTTATAGCTCTTGCCGTCTGAGGTAACCACCACTGCATTCTGCAGCCCCTCCATGACGTGGGCATTGGTAATAATCCACCCGTCTGCTTTGACGATAATTCCGGACCCGTGTGTCAGATTGTAGCGGTCATCCGGGCCTACGGGGTCGCCACTGGCTTTGCCGATAATGCCCACGACCGATGGCGACACAGCGCGGATAATTTGTGGTACCGGATCCACTGCGGGTTTAGCCACTTGCTCCTTGTTAACGGGTTTGACTCCGCCTATTTGTCCAGCCGTTACAGGGCCTGTCCCTCCGTACACTGCGCCAAATGCAGACAGCGGACTACCTGTGAATCCCGACAATATCAACCCGCACAACAGCACAACGCTACTCCGGGCAACTGCATTCTTTCCCCCGTTCATCGCCTTCCCCCTTTCTCCTGTACAGCTGATGCTATATCATTTTAAAAAAAGACGCCTTTAGGCTCGCCGGGTGGCGGATAAAGGTGTCTTTGAAAGACCTTGCTTCTGAAGTTAGTTGTGCCTGAACTTAGCTGAACCAATTCATAATCATTGCATAGTCAGAGACTGCAAAAACCAGCAGGCTCACCACTCCGAAGCCAATTGCAAATTTGTTCTTCTGCGGAGCTTTCAATAACCGGACCACACCGATAAGAATAAGGATCGTGAATAGAATCATAAATACATCGAAGGTATGAAATGTAGACGGTTCTTGCGCGGCAGCTTCTGCAAGCAGCATGGCAATCCCTCCCTGAAAGTGTTGTCAAGCAAGTTCATCTAATCCATATCACCTTCTATGTTATCGCTACCATTTCAGTGACGCAATAGAAATTGTCTAAAAATTATGTATTTGTCATAAAAAATATTTCCGAAGCCGGAAATCAGCTAAAATTCAGAGATATTTATCATTGACCATTCGTTGTGATATTTGATTTTCAAGGAGCTGATTCCTATTGCAACTGCAAACAGCCTCTGCTAATCATTCAACGCAAAACCATCTCTTTGAATCTTACTGCGGACATGCTGTAGTTATGCCAGTTCTGCTTCTCTGCCGTCAGCTTAATTTTTGTCTGCACACATGAAATCGCATGCCACAACCCTCACTGTAAAACTCCTGACGACGATGTTATGATCAGTCATGCAGAACTGGAGGTGCCCGCCGGCTTGAAATACATCGAATTCGGAATAGGAAACAGATGGCTGGTACGAACTGAAACTGAGAAGCCTGATGGTACAGAGACCGAAGCACGGGGAATTATCGGGCCTGTTAAATGCCGTTCCCTGTATATAAGAGTCTGGATCAGAAGAACGGTATGGATTCTGGATTCACAGGATGGCTTCAAGAAAGCCACAAAAGCGCGCAATCAATTCAAAGTGATCTTCGGCATCCGTAGTGAGTTGTAATTAAAAAAACAGCCCATGCCCCACCTCGCAGTGGACCATGGGCTATTTAAGTTTGCAGCTTCCCCCGGTTACACCGTATCAGAGGTCTGAAGTTCAAGCGCCTGAGTGCGTTCAGTATCGCGGATGAGGACTGGCTTCAGATACCGGCCTGTGTAGGATTCCTCGACAGTAATCAGCTTCTCCGGCGTTCCGGTCGCAAGCACCGTTCCTCCGCCGCTGCCGCCTTCCGGCCCCATATCAATAATATAGTCAGCAGTCTTGATTACATCGAGGTTATGCTCAATGACCAGGACCGATTCACCGGAATCCACCAGACGGTGCAGCACCTCAAGCAGACGGCCAATGTCATCTACATGCAGGCCGGTTGTCGGCTCATCCAGAATGTACAGCGTCTTGCCGGTACTGCGGCGGTAGAGCTCGGAAGCCAGCTTCACGCGCTGCGCTTCACCACCGGACAAGGTTGTCCCCGGCTGGCCGATGTTGATATAGCCCAGACCCACATCAAGCAGCGTCTGCATTTTGCGGTGGATACGCGGGATATTCTTGAAGAATTCCGTTGCATCCTCGACGGTCATCTCCAATACATCGGAGATACTCTTGCCTTTATATTTCACTTCCAGCGTTTCGCGGTTATACCGTTTGCCCTTGCAGACTTCACAAGGCACATACACATCGGGCAGGAAGTGCATCTCAATCTTGATAATCCCGTCTCCACGGCAAGCCTCACAGCGGCCGCCCTTCACATTGAAGCTGAAGCGCCCCTTCTGGAAGCCGCGTACCTTAGCCTCATTGGTCTTGGAGAACAAGTCGCGGATATCATCGAACACGCCTGTATACGTGGCCGGATTGGAGCGTGGTGTACGCCCGATCGGTGACTGGTCAATCTCGATTACTTTATCCAGATTCTCCAGACCGCGGATTTCTTTATGCACACCGGGCCGGACCTTAACGGCCTTGTTAAGCTGGCGTGCCAGGCTCTTATAAAGAATTTCGTTAATAAGTGAAGATTTGCCGGAACCGGATACTCCGGTTACTGCTGTAAAGACACCAAGCGGAATCTTCACATTTACATTCTTCAGATTATTCTCTTTAGCCCCGCGAATCTCTATCCAGCGCTCATTATCGGTAGGACGGCGTGTGGAGGTAACAGGGATGAATTTTCGTCCGCTTAAGTATTCACCAGTGAGAGAGTTTGGATCGTCCATAATCTCCTGAGGTGTACCTTGAGCAATTACCTGTCCGCCATGTATTCCGGCACCGGGACCAATATCGATAATATAGTCGGCAGCCATCATGGTATCCTCATCATGCTCAACGACGATCAGAGTATTGCCCAGGTCGCGCATATGAGCCAGCGTTGCAATCAGCCGGTCATTATCCCGCTGATGAAGCCCGATGCTCGGCTCATCCAGAATGTACAGGACCCCCATCAGACTGGAGCCAATCTGTGTAGCCAGCCTGATCCGCTGCGCTTCACCGCCGGATAACGAGCCCGCTGCGCGGCTAAGCGTCAGATAGTTCAGCCCTACATTTACAAGGAATCCTAAGCGGCTGCTGATTTCCTTAAGAATCAGGTTAGCGATGGCCGTTTCTTTCTCACTGAGCTTGAGATTCTCGAAGAAGTCCAGACAATCTCCAATCGAAAGATCCGTAACATCGGCAACATTCTGCTGATTAATCGTCACGGCCAGAATCTCTTTCTTCAGTCTTTTGCCTTTGCAGACATGGCATGGCTTGGCGCTCATGAAGCCTTCGATAAACTCACGGATGCCTTCAGAGGCAGTGTCGCGGTAACGGCGCTCCAGATTCGGGATGATTCCTTCAAAAGCAACAAGTGCATCCTTGCGCTGGCCAAAGTCGTTCTCATAACGGAAGCGGATCTTCTCACTGCCCGTTCCGTGCAGCAGCTTGGTCATATGCTCCGGTGACAGGCTGCTGACAGGAACATTCTGCGGAATTTTGAAATGCTCACATACCGACTTCAGGAACTGCGGATAGTAGTTCGACGTACTTCCTGTCCAGGCTAAGAATGCACCTTCTTCGATGGACTTCTCCGCATCCGGGATCAGCAGATCCGGATCGACTACCATCTTCACACCAAGCCCGTCACATTCCGTGCAGGCACCAAACGGGCTGTTGAACGAGAACATACGCGGAGCAAGCTCTTCTATACTGAACCCGCAGATTGGGCAGGCAAAGCTTGCGCTGAATAAAAGCTCTTCCTGGCCCATCACATCGACCAGAATCTGACCGCCTGACAGCTTCAGTGCAGTCTCCAATGAATCAGTAAGACGTGTCTCTATATCATCCTTAACAACAATCCGGTCAACAACGACTTCAATTGTATGCTTCTTATTCTTCTCCAGTACAATATCTTCCGTAACTTCGCGAAGCTCACCGTCAACACGCACACGAACGAAACCTTGCTTGGAGATATCCGTGAACAAGCCTTTATGTTCACCCTTACGGCCTGAAATCACAGGTGCCAGAATCTGCAGGCGGGTCTTCTCCGGGTATTGCATAATCCGGTCAACCATCTGTTCCACAGTCTGTGATGTAATCTCTATGCCATGATCCGGACAATGGGGATGTCCAACCCGGGCAAACAGCAGCCGCAGATAGTCATAAATCTCTGTAACCGTACCTACGGTTGAACGCGGGTTACGGCTTGTAGTTTTCTGGTCAATTGATATCGCCGGGGATAGCCCGTCAATGGAATCCACATCCGGCTTCTCCATCTGACCCAGGAACTGGCGGGCATAGGCAGACAGCGATTCAACGTAACGGCGCTGGCCCTCGGCATAAATCGTGTCGAATGCCAAAGATGATTTACCCGAGCCGCTCAGTCCCGTCAGCACAACGAAGCGGTCACGCGGAATCGTTACGTCGATGTTCTTGAGATTATGGGCCCTTGCGCCCTTGATTATTATACTTTCGTTCGCCAACGGTACCTCTCCTTTATAAAAAACTATTTCAAAAGCAAGTTTTTTTCTATTTAAAAACTTAATTCAAAAGTTCTATTTCAAAAGCTATTTAAAATATTTTCGATCCCTCCCAAACCCTCCCTTCCAAGGGAGGGCCCCAAGGGTTGCACCCTCTGGACACCCGCAAGCTCGGCGGAAAGAGTTAGGACTGGGATGGAATTGGTTACTGGGGCAACGGGAGCGCTAGTCCCTACGGGACCGCTATACTGTAGAGCAGGACACAGTTAGAGCAGGATACGGCTCGCTACTGCTTGCCGATAACGCTGTCCCTACGGGATGCGCGAACTGCGGCTGTTCCTGCGGAATGCGCTAAGGGCGTAACTACAAGCTGTCCCTACGGGATGCGCGAACTGCGGCTGTTCCTGCGGAATGCGCTAAGGGCGTAACTGCAGCTGTCCCTACGGGATGCGCTAAGTGCAAATGTATCTTCAAAAAGAACGGCCAGTGAAGCGCCGTTCCGTGATCATTAAGTGTAAGTGTTGGCGGGGCCAGCTTACTCGGCCCGCAGTTCGAGTAAAGCATCGCGCAGCTCGGCGGCGCGTTCGAATTGCAGGTTCTTGGCCGCGTCCTTCATCTCGGCCTCCAGACGCTGCATCAGGCTCTGCTTCTCTTTCTTGTTCAGCTTGCCGCCGGCGCCGGTGAGATAATCGGCCTTCGACTCGGCCACTTTAGTGGCCTCGATGATGTCCCGCACTTTCTTGTTGATTGTCGTAGGCGTGATGCCGTGCTTCTCATTATGGGCAATCTGAATTTCACGGCGGCGCTGGGTTTCGCTCATCGCCTTCTCCATGGAATCCGTAATGCGGTCGCCGTACAAAATGACACGTCCATCAGAGTTACGGGCCGCACGGCCGATCGTCTGAATGAGTGAACGCTCGGAGCGGAGGAAGCCTTCCTTGTCAGCATCGAGGATGGCGACAAGGGAGACCTCCGGCAGGTCAAGACCTTCTCTTAATAAGTTAATACCCACCAGTACATGGAACGTACCGAGGCGGAGATCACGCAGGATAGCCATCCGCTCCAACGTCTTGATATCGGAGTGCATATAACGCACCTTAATCCCGATTTCCTTGAAATAATCGGTCAGATCCTCGGACATCTTCTTCGTAAGTGTTGTAACGAGTACACGCTCATCACGCTCCACACGGTCACGAATTTCACTGATCAGATCATCGATCTGCCCCTCTGTAGGGCGTACTTCGATGATCGGGTCCAGCAGGCCGGTAGGACGGATAATCTGCTGCACCATAGTATCGCAGTGCTCCATTTCGTACGGTCCCGGTGTAGCAGACACATATACAATCTGGTTCACTTTCTCTTCGAATTCCTCGAACTGCAGCGGACGGTTATCCAGCGCGGACGGGAGGCGGAAGCCATGCTCCACCAGTACAGTCTTACGCGCACGGTCACCATTATACATAGCCCGGATCTGCGGCAGCGTTGCATGGGACTCATCAATAACAATCAGCATATCATCCGGGAAGTAATCCATTAAGGTATATGGAGTTGCTCCCGGCTCACGGAAGGTGAGCGGGCCGGAATAGTTCTCGATACCGGAGCAGAAGCCCACTTCCTTCATCATCTCAATATCATACCGCGTCCGCTGCTCCAGGCGCTGGGCTTCCAGCAGCTTGCCCGCATCACGAAGCACGGCCAGCCGTTCCTCAAGCTCCCGCTCAATGTTGATAATAGCTACACGCATTGTTTCTTCTTGGGTAACAAAGTGCGAAGCCGGGAAGATCGCTATATGATCGCGCTCACCAATCAGCTCTCCTGTGAGAACATCAATCTCCGTAATGCGCTCTATCTCATCTCCGAACAGCTCCACACGGATCGCATGCTCCCCCTGTGAAGCCGGGAAGATCTCGACCACATCGCCGCGTACCCGGAACGTCCCGCGTACGAAGTTAATGTCATTGCGCTGGTACTGGATCTCCACGAGCCTGCTCAGAATCTGATTGCGCGGCTTCTCCATCCCTACCCGCAGTGTCAACAGCATACTTCCGTATTCCTGCGGCGAACCGAGGCCGTAAATACAGGACACACTCGCAACAATAATAACGTCACGCCGTTCAAACAGCGAACTGGTGGCGGAGTGCCGGAGCTTGTCAATTTCTTCATTTATGCTGGAATCTTTCTCTATGAAGGTATCGGAGGAAGGAATGTACGCCTCAGGCTGGTAGTAATCGTAGTAACTGACGAAGTAGTCAACGGAATTGTTCGGGAAAAATTCTTTGAACTCACTCGCCAGCTGCGCCGCAAGCGTCTTGTTGTGCGCAATGACCAGCGTCGGGCGGTTCAGTTTGGAAATCACTTGTGCGATGGTAAAGGTCTTGCCTGTACCTGTCGCTCCCAGCAGCGTCTGGTGCTTCTTGCCCTGCCGGATGCCGTCCAATAATTCTTCTATGGCATGAGGCTGATCGCCCTGGGGTGTATACTCGGACTCCAGTTCAAATGTCTTTGTACTGACGACAATATCACTCATTTGCCCGTCTCCCCTCTATCGTCTAAAATATATGAATATATTATAATTGTAGCCCTAATAGTTGCCTATCCATACCGTACTGAAAAATATGGAAGATAGGAATACACGTTCCCGTTTATTATACAGCGTTGCCCAGATTGATGCAAACCATAATATATAGAAATTTAAGGAGCTTGAACTTATGGATATCACTTCAATTATCGGCCTGCTGGCAGGCATTGCCGCAATGATCGGCGGCTTTCTCTGGGAAGGCGGAAGCTTATCCGGCCTGCTGCAGCTGAACGCCGCGCTGATCGTATTCGGCGGCACCCTTGCCGCTGTACTCATCAGTTTTCCGGCCTCCAGATTACGCAGCGTCCCGGCGGCTCTGCGCCTGGCATTCGGCAGACATCCCGACACCACCCAGGAGAAGGCCGAAGAGCTGATCTCCATGGCGGCGATTACGCGCCGCGGCGGCGTGCTTGCGCTGGAGAAGAGAGCGGAGGAGCATCCCGATACCTTTACCCGCGAAGGGCTGTTTCTTATTGTCGACGGCACCGATCCTGATCAGGTCCGGCAAATTCTTGAACTGGAGATGGACGCCAAGGAACTGAAGTATGAAGGCTATGCCAAAATCTTCGAAGCCGCCGGCGGCTATGCTCCGACTATGGGCATCATCGGCACCGTAATGGGATTAATACGGGTACTGAGCAATCTGACGGATCCCTCTAATCTGGGGGCCTCGATCGCTGTAGCTTTTACAGCAACGCTCTATGGCGTAGCCAGTGCTAATCTTATATTTTTACCCATCGCCTCCAAAATCAAATCCCGCAGCCAAAGCGAACTGGGCAGCATGGAGATGCTGCTTGTCGGTATCCTGTCCCTGCAGAATGGGGATCATCCGCATCTGGTCCGCAAAAAACTGACCGCCTTTATTCCCGATGTCTCACCTAGACGCAGCAGCAATAATAACCCGGGAGACCCGCTATGAGACAAAGAAACCGCCGCCAGGGACGTAGTAGAGGTAAGGAGAACCGGGACCGCTGGATGATTACCTATGCTGATCTGATTACGCTTCTGCTCATTTTTTTCATCATCCTGTACGCCATGAGCAGTCTGGATACGCAAAAATACGCGATCGTTACCGGTTCATTATCTGATACCTTTAAGAGCGGCAGTCCTGTGCTTGAAGGCGGAAATGGAGTGCTGGATGGTAATCAGGGGAACACCGGAGCCGCAGTCTCGAATGAACAGGAAGCAGGCGGAAGCACCGGTGGCGGTCTTTCTTCCGGGGGCAATGTGAAGGAGAGTGGTTCGAACGGAACCGGGACGGGCACAGATACATCCGGGCAAAACGGGGAAACTGCAGAACACCAGCCTTCGGCGCGTGAGCTCGCTTTTCGTGAGCAGGAGGCCAAACTGGCCGCGCTTATGGGTGTAATTACCAAATACGTGGAAGATAACAACCTTGGGGAGCAGATCTTTGTAGCGGATAAACCGCAGGGCATTGCCATCACGCTTAGCGACCGGTTCCTGTTCGATGCCGGCAAAGCCGAGCTGAAATCACCTGCCTTCCCGGCACTGCGCCAGCTCTCCGGCCTGTTCCGCGGAATCGGTGCTACGATCAGCATCGAAGGACATACCGACAATGTTCCGGTAACCGCCGCTTCAGATTACACGGATAACTGGGAGCTATCCGGCGCCCGCGCACTCTCTGTGCTGCGCTTCTTCCTGGATAACGAGGGGCTTAGCCCCGATACTTTCCAATATGCCGGTTACGCGGATACCAGACCTGCTTACGATAACACTACCGTTGAAGGACGGCAAAAAAACCGCCGGGTCGAACTCATTGTCCTGCGGCAGCTTCAGGAGAAAGAATAACGTGAATCCGCAAGCGAATCAGCTCAGAGTTCTGCAGATGAGAAGGCACGGCAACCATTTGCTAGTATAAGGAGATTGAACGCTATGCAGACTACAAACGGAACGACACCGGACGCCACCCGTTTTCTCTATTTTCTGCGGCAGCTGGTTTCGCTGATCATGATTGTTTTTGCCCAGGGAATAATTACCTTCTTCATTGGTTTATTATCTGTATTTATGATGTTCTTCTCCTCCGATTACTTCTGGGGGGACCTGGCCCATGTGTATCCTCCCGATAAACTGATGTATATAGGCATTGACTTCCTTATTGCCGGCGCAGCCTTTGCCCTGCCCTGGCTCGGGGTCTGGTGGATGCTGTACGGTTTGTCCGAGGATGGACGCATCCGCTGTTTCCCTCTTCTTTTACTCTTCGCTTATCTGACATTTGTGATCCTCTTTCTGCAGATCAATCCGGTCTATAACCCGGAAGCCATGATCCCTTCCTCCGCCGGGGAATCCACATTTCTGGTCTGTATGGGCATGTCTGCCGTGGTGCTTTTCCCGTTTTATTCGGCCGGTGTGTATTACTTCGTGCTCAAACCCAATACCCGTCCCAGAAAAAGATACCGGTTCCTATTGCTGTGCCTTATCTTTGCCGTTACGGGTCTGGCTCTGCTGCCCGCCCTTTGGCACTTGGCTCCCCGCATTTATCCGGGGCTGCTTAGCTTTCCGGAGTGATACAGAAACGCAAAAAGACAGACCTCTCACATTAGTGACATCTAATGTAATAAGAGAAGCCTGCCGTGTTCATCTTTTCGTAAATCCAGTTCAGTCACCTATTCTAAAAATCCGGGTACATAAACGGTTGAAACTATTCCCCAACCAGTTCCTTATAAGCAGCCGCATCCAGCAGACCGGATACCGCATCTGCGAACTCACCGTCTAATTCCAGCTCAAAAATCCATCCGCCGCCGTATGGCTGATCATTGATCAGCTCCGGGCTGGATTCGAGTGCGTCGTTGATCTTGGTAACCTTGCCGGATACCGGCGAATACAGCTCCGACACCGTCTTAACAGACTCGATACTGCCTACGCTGTCGCCTGCGGTAATGGCTGCGCCGACTTCCGGAAACTCAACAAACACGATGTCGCCCAATAAATGCTGCGCATGATCCGTAATTCCCACACGTACTACGCGTCCATCACCCTGCTGTGCCCATTCATGCTCTTCGCTGTATAGCAGGTTGTCCAACACTTCACTCATTTCCAAGCCGCCTCTTTTCCACATTTGGAGTTCTAAATTTAGTTATAGCCTAAGTTATGACCTTGCCTAATGTCAATATAACTGACAGGAAAATTAAATTTGTCATCTTTTTGACGTTTTTTGATTGACAGCGTGCTTGTAAACCCGGTTTAATGGAGTCAGTAGAAAAACATATGGTTTGCGAATGATGGCATAGGGAGAGACTGACCCTTAGGGGCAGCGCCGAAGGAGTAAGCCCGGGATGGGTGAATCTCTCAGGCAAAAGGACCTTTGCCGGACGCATCTCTGGAGAGCATCCACAGCCTGGACAACAGGAAACGGATCACCAACGGGGAAACCTGCGGGCAGGATAGCAGGGTAACTCTCAGGTACAAAGGACAGAGCGAACGTCTATTGATGCATGTTTGATGTGCATTGATGGACTTTCGCCTGTCCTTTTTTGCATGTAAACAGACTAAGGGGTGACACGATGGAGTCTTTGAGAAGAACGCCTTTTTATGATCTCTATGCCGCTTATGCGGAGTCCAGATGCATTGATTTCGGCGGCTGGGAGCTGCCGGTGCAGTTTACTGGCATCGTTAAGGAACATGAAGCGGTCCGCCAGCAGGCCGGGCTGTTCGATGTATCGCATATGGGTGAATTCATGGTTGACGGCAGCGGCGCTGAAGCCTTCCTGCAGCAGATGACCACCAATGATGTCAGCCGCCTTGCAGACGGCGCGGCGCAGTATACCCTGATGCTCTATCCGAGCGGCGGCGTAGTAGATGATCTGCTCGTCTACCGCCTGGGCCATGAGCGCTATATGCTCGTCGTGAACGCCTCCAATATCGACAAGGACTTCCAGTGGCTGCAGGAGCATCTCACCGCTGAATTCAGCGGTGTCAGCCTGAAGAATGTCTCTGATGAGACGCTGCTGCTCGCTCTGCAGGGGCCGCTGGCTGAGACGATTCTGGCCGAAGTTACCTCTGCCCCGCTCGCAGAGCTGAAGCCCTTCCATTTCATCGAACACGCCGAGGTCTGCGGCGTTTCTGTACTGCTCTCCCGCACCGGCTATACCGGTGAGGACGGCTTTGAGCTGTACGCCCCGGTCCACACAGCAGCTGCACTCTGGAATGGTCTGCTGGCCGCAGGCGCGCCGCATGGCCTGACCCCTGCCGGACTCGGCGCACGCGACACGCTCCGCTTCGAAGCCAAGCTGCCGCTGTACGGCCAGGAGCTCTCGGCGGATATTACGCCGCTCGAAGCGGGTGTCCAGTTCTTCGTGAAGCTGGACAAAGCCGGTTTCATCGGCCGTGATGCCCTGCTGAAGCAGAAGGAAGCCGGCCTCCCGCGCCGCCTTGTAGGCCTTGAAATGATCGACCGCGGGATTCCCCGCTCCCATTATCCCGTATATGCAGACGGTGTGAAGATCGGTGAAGTCACAACCGGCACACAATCACCGACGCTGAAGCGGAATCTCGGACTTGCCTTGCTGGATGCTGCCTATACTGAGATCGGCACAGAGGTGTATGTGGAGATCCGCGGCAAACAGCTGAAGGCTGCCGTGATCAAAGCCCCGTTCTACAAAAAGAGCCAAGGAGTGAAGCCGTAATGAAGCACCGCTATCTGCCTATGACGGAGCAAGACCGCGCAGAGATGATGGAAACTGTCGGGATTCAGTCCATTGATGAGCTATTCGCTGACATTCCTCAATCTGTCCGCTACCAGGGAACGATGCCAATGTCCGGCCCGCTGGACGAATATGCACTGCTGCGCCATATGAAGGGTCTGGCTGACAAAAATGCCGACTTTGATACCCATGCCAGCTTCCTCGGCGCTGGCCTCTATGACCACCATATTCCTGTTGTCATTAACCATATTATTTCCCGTTCGGAATTCTATACTGCCTATACCCCTTATCAGCCGGAGATCAGCCAAGGCGAGCTTCAAGCGATCTTTGAATTCCAGTCGTATATCTGTGAGCTGACCGGTATGAAGGTCGCTAATGCCAGCATGTACGATGGTGCCACTGCCTTCTCCGAAGCAGCCGTGCTTGCCGCAGGCGCCACGAAACGTAAAAAGCTGATTGTCTCCCGTACGGTACACCCGGAAGCACGCCAAGTACTTCGCACTTCCGCCAATGCCTGGGGCCTGCAAATCGTGGAAATCGATTATAAGGACGGGGTTACCGATCTTGCCAAGCTGGCTGAGGCCATTGATGCCGATACTGCCGCCGTTCTGGTCCAGTCGCCCAACTTCTTCGGCGGCATCGAGGAACTGCGCCAGATTGAGCCGCTGATCCATGCGGTCAAAGGCCTCCTTGTAGTCAGCGCGAATCCCATTGCACTCGGCGTGCTGGAAACGCCCGGCAAGCTGGGCGCCGACATCGTAGTCGGCGATGCACAGCCGCTGGGTATCTCTGCATCGCTTGGTGGACCAACCTGCGGATTCTTCGCGGTTGCTGAACCGCTGATGCGCCGCATGCCGGGCCGGATCGTCGGCCAGACCGTTGACCGTAACGGCAAGCGCGGCTTCGTCTTGACCCTTCAGGCGCGTGAGCAGCATATCCGCCGCGAGAAAGCGACGTCGAATATCTGCTCCAACCAGGCGCTGCTGGCGTTATGTGCTTCTGTCTACTTGTCCGTCATGGGCAAGGAGGGCATGCGTGAGGTTGGTGAGCTTAATATCCGCAAGAGCCATTACGCCGCCGGACGGCTGGCTGAAATCACCGGTGCAGAGCGCGTCTTCACCGCCCCGTTCTTCAATGAATTTGTCCTGAAGCTCCCGGAGGGCAGCAGCGTCAGTGAAGTGAACTCCAGGCTGCTGAAGGCAGGCTATCTGGGCGGCTATGATCTGGGCCGCGAGTATCCCGAGCTGGCCGGACATATGCTGGTTGCCGTGACTGAGAAAAGAAGCAAAACCGAAATTGACGAATTCGCCACTGCACTGGAGGGCTGTATATGAAACCGGAACAAACCCTGATCTTTGAATTAAGCCGTCCCGGCCGCTCGGCGTACTCTTTGCCTCCATGCGATGTGCCGCAGGAAGAGAGCATCAGCTCACTGATTCCTGAGGGCCTGCTCCGCAGCGAGCCCGTAGTGCTGCCGGAGGTATCCGAAGTGGATGTTATCCGCCACTATACTGCCCTGTCCCGGCGTAACTTCGGGGTCGATAACGGCTTCTATCCGCTCGGCTCCTGCACGATGAAATATAACCCGAAGATCAATGAAGATGTCGCCCGCTTCCCCGGCCTTGCCAAGATCCATCCGTACCAGCCGGAAGAGAGCATCCAGGGTGCACTTGAGCTGATGTATACGCTGCAAAAGGATCTCGCCGGACTGACCGGCATGGATGCCGTCTCCCTGCAGCCTGCCGCCGGAGCCCATGGCGAATGGACCGGCCTGATGATGATCCGCGCCTACCATGAGAGCCGCGGCGAGGTCCGCACCAAGGTCATCGTGCCGGATTCCTCGCACGGAACCAACCCGGCCAGCGCCGCAGCCGCCGGACTCGACACCGTCACCATTCCTTCCAATGATAAGGGAATGGTCGACCTCGAAGCACTGAAGGCGGCGGTCGGCAGCGACACCGCCGCGCTGATGCTCACGAACCCGAGTACTCTCGGACTGTTCGAGACGCAGATCGTAGAGATCGCCGCGATTGTCCATGAAGCCGGCGGTCTGCTCTATTATGACGGAGCGAACTCCAACGCCATCATGGGCATCACCCGCCCGGGCGACATGGGCTTCGATGTGGTCCATCTCAACCTGCACAAGACGATGAGTACTCCGCACGGCGGCGGCGGTCCGGGAGCCGGACCGGTCGGCGTGAAGGCGAAGCTGATCCCGTTCCTGCCCCAGCCGTCGGTGGTGCAGAACGAAGACGGCAGCTTCTCGCTTGACTCCGGCGGGCCGCAATCTATTGGCCGCGTCAAAGCCTTTTATGGCAACTTCGGTATTCTGGTCCGCGCTTACGCCTATATCCGCACCTACGGCCCGGACGGACTGCGCGAGGTGTCCGAGAACGCTGTGCTGAATGCCAATTACATGATGCACCGTCTGGCACCTTATTTCGAAATTCCATTCCCGGGTGTCTGCAAGCATGAATTCGTCATGTCCGGCAGAAACCTCAAGCAGTACGGCGTACGTACCCTGGATGTGGCCAAACGGCTGCTCGACTTCGGCTACCATCCGCCAACTGTGTACTTCCCGCTGACCATAGAGGAATGTATGATGATCGAGCCGACTGAAACCGAAAGCAAGGAAACGCTGGACGGCTTCATTGAGACGATGATTCAGATCGTTAAGGAAGCGCAGGAGACACCTGAGGTCGTTATTAATGCACCGCATACCACAGAGATCAGCCGTCTGGATGAGACCCAGGCCGCGCGGAAGCCGGTACTGAACTGCTCCTGCGGCTAAACGCCACTGGCGGCAACGCGCAGGCGAAATGACTTCACCGCAAATAAATAGCCGGGCAAGCGATACGCTAGTATCACTGCCCGGCTATTCTTATGTATATATAGCGTTGCGCGCCTTCTAGGGCGTTAGCCGTTTGACGAACTGGAAGCGGTCATTCACCCGCATTTTACTGTAAATACTCTTCAGCATATTCCGAACCGTGCCTTCACTGATGCCCAGATCACTCCCGATGTGCAGCGCGCTTTTCTCAAGTAACCACAGCCGTGCTACATCCTGCTCCCGCGCTGTCAGCTTATATTCCTGTAAAGTGGCTTCCAGGCGGTATTGCTGCATCTCCGGGTTCTTCTCCATCCACTTCTCCATAATATTCTCGGCAATCTGCTGCACGAACGGAATGGCGAATTCAATCGGTTCTCCTCTATTAAAAGAAATGTCCACATATCCGAAGACGGTATCCTCATTCTGCAGCGGAGCACACACACAGTTCCAGTTCTGGAAGGCCTGGTCGGAATGTTCCGCCCCCCGCACTACCCCGATGCAATTCATCTCCATGGCCAAGGATACGGCATTCATGCCCGAGCGCTGCCTGCATAAGCTAACCCCCGGACGCAGCTCCGCCTGTTCCATCTCATCCCGGGTAACCGGAGAAGAGCAGACCAGCTCCAGAATGGTACCCGCCTTGTCCGTCAGGAATACAACATAAGGAATAGAGAGCAGCTGGCTTAATTTATTCATTTCACTGCGGATGGAAGATATCATGGCTCTATGATAGATATGCTCTTTCGATTCTTCTGGAAAAGAAACCCCGGACTGCCCGCTATGTAATTCGATTTGCTCTGCGTCAAGCGGCCGGAAAGCTTCAAGCTGCTGTGCTTCCAAATCTCCGGGCACGCTCCATGCTCTCGATTGATCAAAGATTCTCACGACGATCCTCCTCCATTTTTACCATTTCCTATATAACCGATTTTAAAAGAAAGTATTATAACATACAATCACGGAATAAAGAACATTCAGCATTGGACCTGTAAATGAACCTGCAAGCGCTGTAAAATAGAAAAATCTGCAGTCAAAAATCACCAGTGAAAACGGCTATGTTGTCCTGTAATAAGGACCGTACCCTTTCAGCAAGGAGGTTCTACATGCTTCGCATCGGCTATATCTCGGCAGTCCTGAATCTGGCAACCGCTATGGTATCATTCATGCGCTTCGGCAGTAATTATGCGCTGGCGATCATGATCAGCTATACACTAATGTTCTTCCTGGGTTACAGGCTGCTGCGCTCCAAAAGCAATCTGGCCCTAATCCCGCTGCTCACGGTCAGCTGCTCCTTCCTGATGTACAACGTGGTCTATGTTCTATTGAAGCAGATCAACCTTGTAGACCTGTACGCTGTAGACTGGAGACTGGAAGTTCAGCTGTTGCTGCCACTATTAATAGGGTTACTCCTCAAAGCCATTCTCGAACGAAGCGGCAAATCCCGGTTAGTCTAGTTAACCAGGGTAGCCGCTTTTTTGCAGCATCATTCGCCATAATAATCTAAATAAATATATTCATTCGATGGATTGTGATAGTTTTCGACATTGCCGCAGTGATATATTTATTCATACGTCTTTTACATAGATTGGGATTCAGAAATTTATATGCTGCGAACAAGCGAACGCGCTTTCAAAGTAATTTCCAGGAGGGTTAGCCTTGAGTATTATTGAAGCCAGAGGGCTGAGCAAGTCATTTATGCAGGCAGTGAAGGAGCCGGGCCTGGGGGGAGCGGTTAAGCACCTCTTCCTCCCCCGGCATATTGAGAAGGTGGCGGTTAAGCCGCTGGACCTGAGTGTAGAAGCAGGCGAGACGGTGGCTTACGTGGGCCCGAACGGTGCAGGCAAATCGACCACCATCAAGATGCTGACCGGAATCCTCATGCCCTCAGCCGGCACTGTTTCTGTAAACGGTATCAATCCGTACAAAAAAAGAATGGATAATGCCGCCCAGATTGGCGCCGTGTTCGGCCAGCGTACCCAGCTGTGGTGGGATATCCCGATTGTGGAGTCTTTTTCGCTGCTGAAGGATATTTATCAGATTCCTGGCGCCGTCTACAAGACGAATATGGAGCTGTTCACTGAAATGCTGGGAATGAGCGAGTTCATCCATCTCTCTGCCCGGAAGCTCTCCCTGGGTCAGCGGATGCGCGCCGATCTGGCCGCAGCCCTGCTGCATAACCCGCCGATTCTGTATCTGGATGAGCCGACCATTGGCCTCGACGTATCCGTGAAGCAAAAAATCCGCGAGTTCATCAAACAGATCAACCAGGAGCAGAACACTACGGTGATGCTGACCACCCATGATCTGGGGGATATTGAGGATCTGTGCAAACGGCTGATTATCATCGACCATGGGGCGATTATTTATGACGGCAGTCTGAGCGAGGTGAAGGCCCGTTTTGCCAAAAACCGTGTCATTTTCTTTCAGGTCGGATCACCGATGCCGGAGTTATATGCGCAGCTTGCGCAGACACCGGGAATGAAGCTTGCGCAGCAGAGCGCGCAGGAATTCTCGGTCTCTTTTGACCGGTACGAATATACCGCCAGTGAAGTGGTGGGCCGGGTGATGAGATATGGCGAGGTCGTCGACTTCCGGATGGAAGATACTAATATTGAGCAGGTCATCAAGGCCGTCTATGACGGCAAGCTGGATCTGACCGGAACCGGGGAATAAGGAGGTTTACACACGATGATGACTGCTGCCCAGTTTAAAATGTACAGAAGTATCGCGAACCGCTCCCTGCAACGGGTTTTGGCCTACCGGATTTCTTACATCATTACCTTTCTGGCGAACTCTATCAATCTGCTGGCCATTTACTTCCTGTGGCAGGGCATTTACAGCGGGCGGGAGGTGGTAGGCGGCTATACCTGGGACCAGATGAAAACCTATCTGCTGGTTACCTTCCTGGCCAACTCTGTGTTGTCCTGGTATTCGGAATCGGCTATTTCCGGCAAAATCCTTGACGGCAGCGTCGCCGTAGACCTGCTGAAGCCGATCGATTTCCAGACCGCAAGATTCGCGGAAACCTTGGGCTCGAGCCTGCTTGAAGGCGGCATGAGTACGGTCCTGCTGATCCTGTTCGCCACCTTCCTGACCGGAGTCACCTTTCCGGGTTCGCTCTCTGTCTATGTCTTGTTCGCAGTCAGTCTGCTCGGTGCAATCGTGGTGAAATTCGGCGTTGTCTATCTGGCAGCACTTTTATGCTTCTGGTCCACCGGATCGATGGGCATCGTCTGGACACGGATTGCTCTGACCAATCTCCTGTCCGGAGCTTTGGTGCCGCTGGCCTTCTTCCCGGATTGGCTGGAAAAGCTGGCTCTCCTGCTGCCCTTCCAGGCCATCATCCACACGCCGTCGATGATCTTTCTGCAGCAGGCGGATACCGAGGAGAGTCTGCGGCTGATCGGTATTCAACTTTTCTGGGGGGCAGCACTCTGGATTGCCGGCAAGGCAATGTGGAACTGGGCGGTACGCCAGGTGACCATCCATGGAGGCTAAGGCAGGAGGAGGCCGCAGAATGAAAATGTCCCAAATGCTCTACCTCTACAAACGGCTGTATGTGCAGCAGCTTAAAGCGATTTTGGAATATAATAAGGACTTCTATATTTTGATGTGCTCTGCCGCCTTGACACAGATTCTGGGTTTTGTCTTCCTCTGGGTGATCTATGACCGGATTCCGGATATTAACGGCTGGAAGTTCTGGGAAGTTACGTTTATGTACGCCATGATTTTTCTGACGGAGGGCATCGGCTCTTTGTTCTTCGAAGGCACCTGGTGCCTCGGGCGGCTGGTCAACATGGGCGAGCTGGACCGTTATTTGCTGCGGCCGGTGCCCGTTGTCCTTCAAGTGTTCTGCACCGGGATCGGCATCAACGGACTCGGTAATCTGCTGATTGGCGGAGTGATCGTCTGGCAGTCGCTCGTGCATAGCCCGGTTCACTGGACGCTGGGCAAAGCCGCCATTCTGATCCTGCTGTTTCTGACTGCGGTCATCATCCGGGTATCGATCAACCTCGCGGGGAATTCCGCCGCCTTCTGGATCCGTAATGCGGGCAATGCCTTTCCGCTGATGGTGCATAACCTGTCCGATCTGGCCAAATACCCGATTACCCTGTTTCCGCAGGCGATCCGCATCTTTATTTCTACTGTGCTGCCCTATGCGTTCATCAGCTTTTATCCGGCAACTTATATTTTCGGCAAAAGCGGATGGTCCGGCTGGTGGCTGCTCGCCCCTGTTGCGGCAATAGGAAGCGCGGCTGCGGCTTATGGTATCTTCCGGTATGGATTGTCTAAGTATGAGAGTACGGGGAATTGATGGCGAAATAACAGCAACAACCTTTAACAAGTTGGAGTAGGATATACGTGAGCACTCGGGTGGACGCTCCGCAAACGGAACGTTGTTCCAATCGCTGCCCAGTCCAGATTTTATTATTTTACCTTATCGGTGAAAATCCGGACACAAAGGCGACCGCTAACGCTTTTACACAATCGTTCCGTCCGCTCCGCTGTTTAAGCGGGAAACGGGTTTACACCTTTAAACACATAAATGCCTGAACACCTGAACACTGCAAAAAAAGAGACCTCCCTTTATAAAATCGGAAGTGTTAGCAACCGGTTCAATAGGGAGGTTTCTTTGTGCATACTGATAGTATTTCCGCTTTGCCTACTGTGCAGTAAATTGCCGCTTGCCCAGATCTAACTCATATACATGTGGCTCCGGTTCAAGGATCACCGCCAGCGCCAACCGGCGGGTACACATCCGCTTCCTTGAAGCTGATCTTATCGAACTCCAGAACATGGTGAGATGGCCGCACGAATAAGAATGCAGGCAGCTCTAATAGTAACTGATCCTGATGGTCTCCCCTGTAGATGATGGTCTCGTAGCAGACAACCCGCAACTCAAGCACGATGCCCGGCTGCTAAAGTCGCATTCCTCGAAAATCCTGCCCAAAATACAACAATCCCCTCATACAAACGGCCGTATTTCAAAATTGTTGTACAAAAGACAACAATCCCGCTCATCCCGGCGGCTTAGCGGAACAATTCTTGCATTTCATACAACAATCTTCCTAAACACCCGTGTATCCTTAAGTCAAAGTTGTAATACGTACAACATTTTTGCCTACGCAGTGTGAACTTGAGATTCTCAACCCTGCCAGCAATGCATCAGTTATGAGAAATTGAACGATTTCCCATGCCCCCCCTCTGGCGATCAACCGCCTGCTTGTTTGGTTATAGTCTCAAGTGCTGACTGGTTTGGACAATGCTAACGAGGAAGACTCCACTGCCACCCAGCAGACAGCGAAGAGCAATGCGGACAATCCCGCACTGCTCTCATGACTGCACTCATTCCGCTCATAGCGGTTCCTATTCCTGTTTAGAAATTGCTTCTTCCAGCCGTCCTATTGCTATCCACTCTTCCATCCTGTGTTCTTCTTCCCACAGCCTCATCCCGTATTTAGCTGGGCAGCTCAGCCGATGCCGGTGCTGCGGCAGCCTGCTTGCGCTCTTTGGCCGATTTGCGGAAATAGAGCAGCTCATAGATTGCCGGAACTACGATCAGAGTTAACAGGGTTGCCGCAGTCAGGCCGCCGATGACTACAATAGCCAGACTCTGCGAGACGATGCTTCCCTGCTCGGACTGCCCGAACAGGAGCGGCAGCATGGCGCAGACGGTAGCAATGGCCGTCATCAGAATCGGACGCATCCGCGTGCCGGCTGCCTCCAGAATGGCTTCGCGGACCGTCATATGCTCCTCATTATGCTTAATACGGTCGATCAGCACGATCGCATTGGTGACCACGATGCCGATGAGCATTAATGCGCCGAACAATGCGGTGAAGTCAGGGGTCACACCCGAGATCAGCAGGGCTACGATGGCCCCGATTGCTGCGAGCGGCAGGGAGAACATGATTGCAAGGGGCGCACGCAGCGTCTTGAAGGTCAATACCATGATCAGGTATACCAGACCAATCGAGATCAATGCGGTCATGCCCAGGTCGCTGAAATCTCCGGCCTGATCGGCCGAGGCACCGCCTGCGAAAAGGGTTACTCCCTCTGGCAAGGTAATGCTGTCAGTCGCTGCTTTAATATCTGCACCGATCTCCGAGACCCGCTTCGGATCTGCCTCTGCGGTAATCCGTACATAAGGCTTGCCGTCTTTATGATACAGCATTGCCGGCTGGTCAGTGACCGTAAGCTCTGCCACCTGTGACAGCGGCTGCGGGCCGGCGGATGTCATAAGCATAATCTTCTGCAGTTCCTCCTGCGATGCAGGCTGAACCACTGGCTCCAGCACTACTGAGGCAGGGGAACCATCCAGCTCGATCTGGCCCAGCGGAACCGGATTCAGCATCGCACTAAGCTGCATGGAGATTTCCTGGGCATTCGCCACAGCCGGATCTACTTTGAACGCAAACACCGGCTTGGTATCCTCCATGTTGCTGGCTACCTTCCCTACGCCTTCAATCGTTTTCACTTTGGCAGCGACTTCCCGGGCAACCGCATTAATGGCCGGAAGATCATCGCCCACAATATCAATGTATTCATTGGTTGAGCTGGAGCCCATCATACTGGCTGCTCCCACGGTCAATGCTGCTCCGTCATAAGAAGACTGCAAGCTGCGGATATGGTCCATGAATACCTGCGCATCTGCATCTTCCTTCATCATGACGGTATAATCCACTTGGGTCAGCGACACCACACTGCCCCATTGTGCCGAATCTGCGCTATTACCGGATTGCATAATGACGATCTCCGCCTGCGGCTGCTTCATCAGTTCAGCTTCCAGCTGCTTGCCGTTCTCCAGCACCTCTGATACCGGCACATTATTCGGATAGACCAGCTGAACGGTTACCGTGCTGGCATCTGTAGCATCGAGCGCCCCTTTGGGCATCGTGACATAGGCGCCAATGGACCCCACAAGCAGCAGCAGTCCGAGGGATAACGTAATCCACTTCCGCTGCAGATTCCACTCCAGGAAGCGGCTGAACTTGCGGGAAGGCTCATGCTCCTTCAAGGAGGAGCCCTTCAGCAGCAAGGAGCTGAGCAGCGGTACTACCGTTAAGGCAACTATTAGCGAGGTCAGCAGCGAGTAAGTGACAGTCAGCGCAAACGGCAGCAGGAAGGCTTGCAGCCCGCCGCGCAGCAGCCCCATCGGCAGGAATACAGCTACCGTGGCAACCGTAGAGGTAGTAATCGCCCGGGCGACCTCTCCAGTTGCGCTGACTACCATTTCGCGGGACAAGCGTTCTTTTTGCATCCGCCGGTAGATGTTCTCGATCACCACGATACTGTCATCCACCAGCCGTCCAACCGCAACGGCAACACCGCCCAGCGTAACTATATTCAGCGTGATCCCGGACACCTTCAGCAGGTACAAGGTAACCGCCAGTGAAAGCGGAATGGAAATCGCCGTAATCAGCGTTGCCCGTACATTGCGGAGGAAGATCAGGATCACAATCGTGGCGAATAAAGCGCCGAGCAGCACCTCACGCAGCATGCTGTTTACCGAGGTCACGACCATATCCGAAGTGCTGAAGATCATGGATACCTCGGCATTTTTGACGCTGGCGCTAAGCTCCTCTGCTGTACTGCGCACCTTGTCGCCCACATCCACCGCGTTGGCACTTGCTTCTTTGGTGATAATGAGAAACAGTACATCCTTGCCGTTCGAGCGGCTGACGCTTTCCTGGTCCAGCTTCGGCTCGACAGCAGCAATATCTCCCAGCGTCACTCCCGCTGCCACCGGCATCTTTTGAAGCGTATCAACGCTCTCAATGGATGAAACCACGTTCACATTGCCTGTCTGGCCGCCAATCGTCTGCTCACCTACAGATGCCGATACGCTGCGTCCCTGAAGCAATCCCATGACCTGCGCCGTGTTTACTCCCTTCGCCGCCATTGCTGCCGGATCAAGCTTCACCCGGACCTGCGGAGAAGTTTTGCCGTAGAGGGCTACGCTCGCTACACCATCAATTTTTTGCATCTCGGGAAGGATCTTGTTCTCGGCAATCTCCAGATTCTCCTTGGTGAGCCCTTCATCGAACGCTACAGTGACCTGCGACACAGGAATCATCGAGGTATTCAGCTGAATGATGAACGGGTCCATCACGCCTTGCGGGAATTGCAGGGCATGAACTGCCTTCTCAACCTCCTGCGCCGCTTCCTTCATATTGGTTTTGCCGTCAAAATAAATATCCACCTTGGCATAGCCGTCAGCGGAAGTGGACATCTGCTCCGTCTTGCCTTTCACCAGTGAGGTCGCAGCCTCAATCGGCTTCGTCACTTGCGTCTCCATCGCATGCGCATCCTGGCCAGGACCCAGAACCGCAACGGTCACCTGAGGATTATCTGCCTCCGGCATGAATTCCATCGGCAGCGAGGTATAACTCATGATACCGACCACAAGCGCCATAACCACCAGCAGCCCGACAGCCCCCTTATTGCCAAACGACCATTTCGTAAGCCATGTCATTTCTTTTACCCCTTCCATTTCATCAAATGTATTGAACTCTTTATGTCTGTTCTCTTATGTATGAGCTGCAGATTCTTGCTTAAGTGTAGAAGCTTTGGGCTGATGCCAAAACGGTCCGGCGGAGGGTTTCGTTCTCGGTCTTAAGGCGGGTGGCGGCTCCTTCCAGAGGTACAACGCAAAAAAGCCGCCCTGTAGAGGACAGCCTGTTAAAGAATAACCTGGTATCGCCGCATAGCAATTAAGGCGAATTCCGTACCGCTTCTTCCCGGAACATACTCTTTAGCAGCGGCGGTGTCACCAGTGTAGTAATAATTACAGCAATGATAACGCCGGTGAAATATTGCGGCAGCAGCAGCCCGCTCTCAAGCCCCGTGGCCGCAATGATCAGGGCGACCTCGCCTCTGGAGATCATTCCCGTACCAATGACCAGTGATGAGCGGGTATTGAAGCCGGTAAGGCGTGCGCCGATTCCGCCGCCAAGCAGCTTAGCCAGAATAGCGACCAGTGACAGCACCACCATGAATCCAAGCTGGCTGGCGAGGCCCTCAAAGCTGACACTGAGGCCGATGCTGACAAAAAAGACCGGCACAAACAGCGAGTACGCAATCGGCTCTACTTTGGACTCCACCACATGCTTGAAGGAGGTTTGTGCAATGGCAATCCCGGCAGCAAAAGCGCCGATAATTCCGGCCATCCCCATCATTTCAGCGAAATAAGCATATCCGAACAGAATCACCAGGGCGGCCGTGATCGTCGCTTCGGTCACCCGCAGCGGAGCAAGCCACCGCATCACCCGGGGGACAACCAGCCAGCCAGCAAGGACAGCGACGGCGAAGAACAGCAGTTTTTTGCCGATCAGCAGACTTATCGAAATATCATCGCCCGTACCAAAGAAGCTCATCAGCACCGCGAGCAGAACCACTACCAGAATATCATCGACAACCGCCGCACCCAGAATTGTGGAGCCTTCCGGTGTATTCAGCCGGTTCATCTCCTTGAGCACCTGAACGGAGATACTGACCGAAGTAGCACTCATAATCACCCCCAGGAACAGCGCGTTATGATACGCGAAGCCGAACCATTCCCCGATGGCAAAGCCGCCTGCGAACGGCAGGATAATACCGCCAACCGCTACCGCGAAAGCAGACTTCCAGTTTTTGCGCAGCTGATCGAGGTCTGTCTCAAGGCCCGCGATGAACATCAGCAGCAGCACACCGATCTCCGACATGTAGTGAATGAACTCGCCGTCCTGCACCCAGCCCAGCACCGCCGGTCCAAGCAGGATACCGACAATCAGCTTGCCCAGCACGGCAGGCTGCCCCAGCCGCACAGACAGTTCCCCGGCCAGCTTGGTGAATAACAGAATCAACAGCAAATATAAAATGAATTCCATGATGTACTCTACTCCTTTTGTCTATATTGGCCCCTAAAAAAGACAAAGAGGAGCCCTTGGTGACAGGCTCCTCCTAAAAACACATAAATATTCAGTTCGGGTCAAACTATTACCTCTAGTATAACTTTAATGATAATGGCTGTAAACCGCCATGCTTATTTAAGCTCAGCCACTGATTCCCGCTTCATTCGGACGCAGTATGGTGGAGCCAATCGTCAGCAGGACTGCCGCCATCAGGCCCAGAATGGCAAAAGGCAGCCACAGCTCGTTCCAGCCTCCGCCCGTTGCGGCGATATCTACCGCCTGGATGGCCCATTTCTGCGGTGTGAAATTAGCTAGCTTCTGCATATAATCCGGCATGATCGAGATCGGCCAGAAGCAGCCGCCCAGCATACAGGTGGGTATAAGGATCAGCGAATTGAGCATGCCGGCATTGCGCGGATTACGGATCAGTCCCGCTACGGTGCTGGCGATGCCCATGGATACCAGCATGAATGCGGCCAGAACCAGGAAGTAGAGAAACATCGGCATCTCATAATCGTAGCGTAGCACCCATCTCCCAAGCGAGAGCACCACGATGATCTGAATAATCCCTACGAGAAAGCTGCCTAGGAAATTGCCGAGGGCAATTTCGTAAGAGCGGACCGGGGCGCTGAACATCCGCATCATCGTGCGCCCCCGGCGGTCATCGTTGATCAGGGACACGGAGCTTGTCACCAGTGTCATCAGGAACATGAGCGTCAGACCGGTAATCACACCCAGCGTCTCCCGGGGGTATAAATCATAATCCGTACGAAGGCTTCCCACATGATGCTGCTCCGCCTGCTTCAGCACAGCAGCGAACTGCGCCTGCTGATCTGCTGCCGTGCCGCCGCTGAGCGCAGCAACGGCATGCGCAGCTTCAGCCATGTTTCCGGCAATCGCATTGACCTTCATCTTGACGATAATGGAGCTCTCGCTCGCGCGAAGCTCATAGATGCTAATCTTCGGCTTCTGCCCGGCAATCAGGGCGGCTGAATACCCCTCTGGAATCCATATCCCTGCCGCCCCCTCCTGCCCGATCGCCGCTTCCTTCAATGCCGCCTCATCCTTGCGCTGCTCTAACTTGTAATCGCCGGTCTGCTCCAGTTCGGAGAGCAGATGCTTTCCGGCAGCACCCTTATCCATATTGGCGTACAATATGGTCGCCGGACCATCGCCAACGCCCCCAGTGAGCGAAATGATTCCTGCAACCACAACACTGGGCAGCAGAATAAATATCAGCACCCCTTTGACAGAGCCCAGGCTTCGGCGGATCATATTCCAGGCAATGGTTATTATTTTATTCATGGTAGCCCACCTTCCGGTATGAGACAGTCATTACACACAGCAGAACTGCACAAATCAGACACATCACCCATAAGTTCGGCAGAATCTGCTTCAGACCGGAATGGAGCATCATGCGGATAATCGCCTGCTGTGCCCAATGGTTGACTGTGAATGCACCGATGCTGTTCACCCAGGAATCAGGAAGCGGAGCCATCCCCCCGCTGACGAAGGTCATCACTACGGCGAGAACATTAATAACATTCGTTGCACTGGCCGAAGTTTTGCTGAACAGGCAGATGACAATGGAGAACGTCATGGACGCGATGATCATCAACAGGCAGAACAACAATAGAAGTCCCGGCCGGTTGCCCCAGTATACACCGAACAGCCGGTCTGACAGCACAATGATCGCCAGACACTGAAGGATGCTGACCAGGCCTACCCCCAGCATTTTGCCGATAAACAGCTGGGAGCCCTTGACCGGCATCGAATTGATCCGAAAAAGCGTATGGTTCTCTTTATCACTGAAGAGAGAGCCCGTTACCGTCAGCCCGCTGTACAGAAGAAACATCATCAGCATGGAAGCCGCGTAGAACTGGGAGGCTGTATAGGTTTTACCCCCGTTATTCAGATCACCCATCACCACTGCCCCTGCCTCTGCCGTTACCGGAGGAACTGCAAGTGCTTCCGGCCCAAGCGCTACCGCTGCCGATTGCTTGTAATTGATCGTACTAAGAAAATTGTCAAAAGCCGTTCCCGCCACCAGATTATCGGTATGATCCTTGCCGAGAATAAACTCCAGCCGGGCGTGTTCTCCGCGCTGTACCTCTTCATCGAAGCCGGAAGGGACAATGACCGCATAGGCGTATTTGCCTGTACGAAGCCCGCTTTCTGCCGCCTCCCGGCTCTCTGGCTTGTGGGCGATGATGAGATCCTTCACTTCCGGTACCTCCAGAAAAGCGGTTATCATAGCAGAGGTCCCTGCTTCTCCGCCTGCGGCATTCACAACAGCTACCCGTACTGGGTCGATCTCATCGGCTTCTTTCACACCCACCACCCCGGAGAGCGAAGCCCCCAGCAGAAAGATCAGCACCAGCGGGAGCAGAAACATATTAAGCAGCATCGAACGTGAGCGGAACAATCTGCGCAGTTCATAGTTCATAATGGTCCAGGTATTCATCTCGCTGTCCCCCCCTCTAATCCCGTAATGTCCGTCCGGTCAGACTGAGGAACAACGTCTCCAGATCCGGCTCTTCAATGTTAAGGGAGGCAATTACCCCTTCATGCTTGGCGATAATAAACAGAATGTCCTGCAGCTCATTTTGTGAAGAAGGCAGATACATCTCCACAGCATCCTGCACAACCTCCACCCGGCTAATCCGTGGATGCTGACGAAGCTCGTTAATTAGAGCTTGAGTGATATTCGCCGCCTTAACTACGATTTTCTCCTCATGGGCTACCCGTTCCCGCAGCTCGCTTTCCGTGCCGCAGGCAATAATATGACCTTTATCCATAATTGCCACCCGGTCACAGACCGCCGCTACCTCCTCCATATAGTGGCTGGTATAGATAATCGTTGAGCCCAGCTTATTCAGTGTTTTGACCGATTCCAGAATGTGATTGCGGGACTGCGGATCAATGCCGACGGTCGGCTCATCCATAATGATCAGGCGCGGCCGGTGCATGATGGCACAGGCGATATTGAGGCGCCGTTTCATCCCTCCCGAGAAGGTGGACGGCTTATCCCTGGCCCGGTCGCTAAGACCTGTGAATTCGAGCGCTTCCTGGATCCGTTCCTTCAGCAGCTTCCCGCGCAGGCCATACAGCTTCCCGAAAAAGCTTACATTCTCTGCCGCCGACATATTCTCATATAAGGCCAGCTCCTGGGGGACAAGCCCTATACGCTTCTTAACCTCCAGCGGCTTCTCCCTTACGGACAGACCATCGATCGTAATCTCGCCGCTGTCCGCCTTAAGCAGACCGCAGATCATGCTGATTGTTGTGCTTTTCCCGGCACCATTAGGGCCGAGCAGACCGAATATTTCACCTTCCTGCAGACTGAAATTCACATGGTCCACGATCAGTTTGCTGTCATACCTTTTCACCACATCGGTTAATACCGCAAGTGCCATTTGCCATCGCTCCTGTTCCCTTAGTTCTCGTATTCCCATTGTAGCGCAATGAAGGCGCCGCCGAAGGTACAGAAGGTCATCCTCCAGAGGTGACCAAAGTCATCTCCTGAACGATGGCGCTCTTATGCTAAGATGGAGATACCTGAGAAGGGATAGAAGGATAAGTTGTCGCGTAAGACATATAAATTCATTTATTTTAAAAAAGGATGACCCTAATTGACCAGAGAACTGAATATGCTGCGTTACGGTCTCATTATCATTCCTGCAGTACTGTCTATCTATGTCTATGAGTACGCCGACTATGAACAGTTCACTCTTCATTTCCTCCTGCTGCTCCTGATCGCGATGCTTGGCACAAAACTGCCGCAGCCCTTCCCTCTGCTCACCAGGGGCATTGAGCTGATCTTCACAGCCTGGCTGTGTTACCAGTACAGCACATTGATGATTTTTCCGGCCCTGTCGGCGGTACTCTCCTATTCCTGGCTGCAGCGTAAGAACACGGCAATTGCCTTCTTCTGTATTCACCTGGTGCTGCTCAATGTTGCCTTCCGCGATGCCGCCCCGGCTGTGCAGGCGTTCACGAACCTCACCTTCCTGCTGGCCGCCGCACTGAATATACAGCTGATCCGGACAGGGCGCGGCCGCACAGATACCTTGTTTCTCTACGATGAGCTGCGCAAGAAGCATTTCGAGCTTGAGGAAGCACGCTCGCGTCTGCTCCAGTTCACCTCGCAGGTAGAGGTTGCCGCGCAAGCGGAGGAACGGGTGCGGATCGCACGCCAGCTGCATGATGATATCGGACACCGGTTAATCCGGGTCAAAATGATGACCGAAGCCGCCATCCATACGCTGCCGGCTGCTCCCGAAACTGGCCTTGGCATGATGCATCAGGTCCGGGACCAGCTCTCGGCCAGTATGGAAGATATGCGGGCTGCGCTGAAGCGGATCAACTATACGCCGCAGCTTGAAGGTGCGTATGCGCTCGACCGGCTGCTGGAGGAGGTAGGCCGTGATACCGGCATTGCAACCGCCTATACTGTGCAGGGAATTCCTTATCCGCTCTACCCGAGCATTCAGGTCGCGCTCTACAAAAACGCCCGGGAAGCCATCACCAATGCACTGCGGCACGGCAAGGCAGACTCTGTCTGGATTACCTTATCGTATAGGGATCACGAGATCATGATGGAGGCAGGAAATAACGGCCGGCTGCCCGAAGAAGACGCCCTGCATAAACTGCAAAGCGGCGGAGGCATGGGTCTAACCGGTATGACGGAACGCACCGTCCTGATCGGCGGGACCCTGGAGCTGCGGCCTGTGCCGCAGTTCACAGTCATTACCCGGTTGCCTGTGTACAGGCAAGGAGAGGATTTTCAGTAATAGTTATGGGCTGGCAGAGCCCCAATTACAGTGAGAAGGAGCTAAGCATAGGATGATTAAAGTATTGATCGTGGACGACGACTCTTTTATCCGTGAGAGCTTGAAGGTGCTGGTCGGGCTGGACCCTGAGATTGAGGTAGCCGGTACGGCAGGGGATGGCTTTGAAGCGCTCGCTTTGCTGGGGACGCCAGGCTGCGGGGCTGATGTCACACTCATGGATATCCGGATGCCGGGCTGCGGCGGTGTGGAAGGCACACGCCTAATCAAAGAAGCTTATCCGCACGTAGCCGTTCTGATGCTGACTACCTTCGACGATGATGAATATATCATTGAAGCACTGCGTAACGGAGCCAGCGGTTATCTGCTCAAGAACATTCCGCCGGACCGGATCATTCAAGGCATCAAGACTGTTCATGAGGGTAACATGCTCATTCATCCGGATATCGCCCGTAAACTGGCCGGCTTCCTCCAGCCGCCTGTCCGTCAGGAAGCCACCCATAGGCAGGCTCTGGAATCCTACGGGCTGACTAAAGCAGAGCTGACAATAGTGTCCTCGATTGCAGAGGGACTTACCAATAAAGAGATTGCCGGGAAGCTGTTCTTAAGCGAAGGCACGGTCAAAAACTATATTACCGATATCCTCAGCAAGCTCGGGCTGCGGGACCGGACACAGATCGCCATTCTCTATTTGAAGAGTCAGGGGATCGGGTAGGGGTTCGGGTAGGAGATCGTGGCGGCTCGGGGAGTACATGGGGAGCGGCACGGCAGTACATGCGGAGGCAGCGATTCCTCCTCAGGAGGGTAGTCTCGATTTCTGGAGACTTTAGGTTTTTCAGGTGGAGATAGAACGGGGACTTCTGTGGGACATTAAATTTGGCGTATACGAGATTGGAATGAACCATAGGTTGGCGGTTCGCCGGGTTTGGGTAACCGGGACATATTGTTGTACGTAATGCAGGAATTCTGCCGGATTGGCGGGTAAAATGTTGCATTGTTGTACTTTTTGCAGGATTTTCGCCGGATTGGCGGGTGCTGAGCGCATATTGTTGTATTTTTTGCAGGATTTCCACCAGATGAGCGGGTGGTGGGCGTATATTGTTGTATTTCATACAGGATTTCCATCGGATTGGCGGCTACTGAGCGTACATTGTTGTACTTTCTACAAGATTCTCGCTGGATTGGCGGGTTTGCGGGATGATGGTGTCTTCAAGTTGCATAATTAAGCAGGTATTCTCTCAACTTTCTCTAAAAAAGGCCAGTTCTCCCTGGATGATAATCAGGGAGAACTGGCCTTCACGGTTTCATTCAGTTATGCTGCCCCGTCAGACTCCGGCAGATTTCTGCTTAGCCTCCGCAGAGGCGGACGGCTTCTTCCGGCCCCGCCGCCCGGGCGTATGCCCCCGCTGGTGGGTTCCCGTCTGCATCCCGATGATGCTGAAGATGCTGGACGGCTTGGCCTCTGCGGTCACGCTTCCGTCCGGCTCCGGCACCAGAATGATGCCGAGCTGATGGTGATCGCCATCGTAGATCGCGCGCTGGAGGTATTTGCTCTCGCCTTCGCGGTTCAGCACCTCCAGCTTGCAGAACGCCGAATTCATGCGCAGCGCCTCATGCAGCTGCGCCGCGCCGGTCAACAGGACCCCGTTGACCTTCAGCAGGACCTCGCCGGGCAGGATGCCCAGCTCCTGCCCGGGGCTGCCCGGCAGCACGGCCAGCACCTTGCGGCCGGCCGGGGGATGCACGAAGACGGGACTGGTACTGCGCTCCTCCAGAGCGCTGTACCAGCTTAACCCTTCGTGCAGGAGCACTGCACTTAGCGCCGCGACCAGGGTCAGCGGGCTCCACCAGTCCGCAAGCAGGCTTAAGCCGAGCAGGACGATGCTGTATACCAGCAGCCGTCCTGAAGTGCGGGCCGCCTTGCGTCCGGGCAGCATGCCCTGGGTCATCTCGCTGAAGCCGATGATGACCGGCAGGGAGACCAGGCCCAGGCCCCCGCCCAGCAGCGGATGCCAGGGCAGTTCGCCGATTCCCGCACCCGGGGGAATCAGCAGGAACAGCGGCAGCGGCCAGAAGGCCTGCAGCTGGTAGCCGCCGACTACCTTGCCGCGCTTGCCGGCAAGGAAGAGCGGGGTCGCCAGCCTGGCGCCCTGCCAGCGCGCCAGCAGCGCTTCAGCCAGATGGAGCAGCGCGGCCAGCACCAGCAGCGCCGGGATATCCATCTCCCGCAGCGCCCCGGCAATCGTTCCCGCGGCTCCGCTCTGCAGCGTATCCGGAAAGAACGAAAGAACAAACTGTACAATTCCCAGCACACCTATAGAATACGCAAAGCATAAATAGCGCACACGAAAAAGCATTAATACCAGACTGACCACCCAGATGCAGGCTACAGCCGTATAGGACAAAGAGATACCCAAGGCTACAGCTGCTAAGGAAACAATAAGTCCCGCAACCCCGCCGGTCCACACCGTCCGCCATGTTTCCCGGCCCCAGCTGTGCAGCTTCACATGGATGAGCTTCCGCTCCAGCGCAACCTGCCTGCGGTAATAGAGTGCAATAAATATAAGAGCGATATAGTAATAAGGCTGAATCAGCAGATGAATGACCGCTGTACCCCAGCTAGCAAGCAGTTCCAACATCACATTCAAACCGTTCGTCACACTCCTTTTCGTCCGGGACCAGTGGAAATGTATTAGGTGTCCTCTAAAATGAGTCTATGTTATCGAAGCAACAGTACTCTGTATCGCCTTCAGCCTTTAGCGTACAACATAAACTTTCTTCTATTTGTAGAAAAAAAGAAGGCTGGAATCAGCCTTCTTACTTGTTCGACGCCGTAGCCTTGATTTCCTTCCGGATCTCTTCGATTCCCTTATTCCGCTGATTGTCCTTGGCCGGGTCCTGAATGACCTTGATCAGCGCCAGCTCCAGCGCTTCTGCGGTCTTGGCATCAATCACGCCTGTTGACTTCAGCTTAGCGGCGCTCTGGAATTTCTTGACCGCTTCCTTGGTGCCCGCATCGAAATATCCATCCTTACGGCCCGGCTTATAGCCCAGACCATCCAGCATCGTCTGTGCGCTTTTGACATCCGTGCTGTTCATATTATATTGCAGCGTTACACTCTTATTAATCGGCGCCACCGAGAAGTAATCCGGCTGGGCGACCGCAATATCCGGCTTGATGCCCTTGCCGTGAATCCAGGTGCCGTCTGGTGTCAGCCACTTGGCAATCGTAATCTTCAGCAGACTGCCGTCACCCAGCTGCTCTTCGAAGCTGGTCTGGACGGTGCCTTTTCCGAACGAGTCCTCACCGATCAGCTTTGCACCCGCAGATTGCTGCAGTGCTCCTGCCATGATCTCCGAAGCGCTCGCGCTGCCTTTGTTCATCAGCACAACTACAGGATACTTTTTACTGGATCCCTTTGAGGTGCTGACCTCGCGCTGCTTGTTTTTGTCTTCGACCTGCACGATGGCTTTGCCGGCCGGTACAAACTGCTCTGCCATTTCGATAACGACCGGCAGCACACCGCCGGGGTCATTGCGGACATCAATGACAAGTCCCTTCATGCCTTGTGTTTCCAGCTTGGTCAGCTCTTCCTCGAACCGCTTCCCAGTATTCTGAGAGAATTGCGTAACCTCGATCACTCCGATATTGTCCTTCTCCATCGTAGCGTAGACCGTTTCCAGTCTCACATCATCGCGGGTAATGACGAATTCCAGCGGCTCAGCTGTACCGGTACGCTGAATCTTCAGGGTTGCATCGCTTCCCTTAGGGCCGCGGATTTTGGCTACAGCATCATTAAGCTCCAGCCCCTCCAGCGATTCCCCATTAACGGAGAGGATTACATCCTTGGCCTGAATGCCGGCCTTCTCAGCCGGTGAACCTTTGATCGGCGAGACTACAACGACCTTGCCGTTATCCGAGGAGACTTCAGCACCGATGCCCGAGAACGAGCCTTCGATACTCTCTTCGAATCTTGCTGCCGTTTCCTTGCCCATATAGTTGGAATAAGGGTCGCCCAGTGCTTCCATCATACCGTTGACAGCGCCGTCGATCAGCTTCTCGCGGTCCACGGTCTCATAATAATTGCTCTCGATCAGGCTGAGGGCGGTACCTAGCTTCTTGGATTCCTTGTCTTGCAGTCCGGCTGTCTGCAGGACCGTCGCAATTCCCTCGCCTGCCGCTTGTCCGAATACATGCGCATAGCCGGTCACGCCCAGGGTCAGCAGGCTGCCGCACAGCAGCGCGGCGACGATCATAAAGGCCGCGGTACTCTTCTTTAACATGATGTTCCCACCGTCCCTTCTTGTCCATCTTATCACCCGCAAGGGTCCGTTCCATGAGAAACGGCATCTCTTCCAGTATATGCCGCTGAATCAAATTATATTTATTAGAGCTTAAATTTACAGATAAGGCATAGGATTAACCGTCTTGCCGTCGACCCGCACTTCGAAATGCAGATGCGGGCCGGTCACGCGTCCGGTAGCACCGGATTCGGCAATGGTCTGTCCGCGTTCTACCCGTTCACCCGGTTTCACTTTGATTCCGCCTTCGCGGATATGGCCGTACAGCGTCCATACCCCGCCGCCATGGTCAATGATTACACAATAGCCGTAGCCGCTCCACCATTCCGCCACCAGGACAGTACCGGAATCCGCCGCATGAATATTCGTGCCCTGCGGAACTGCAAAGTCTACGCCTGTATGCATTTTGCCGACTTCACCCGTAACCGGATGCGTCCGGACACCATAAGGCGAAGAGACACGCGCCGAGCCTACCGGCAGCAGGAACGGCCCGTCACCGCCGGCATATTCCTCTACGCTGGCAATGGAGCTTCCGCCGCTGCTCGCAGACTTGGCGGCCTTGGCCGCTTTGGCAGCAGCTGCTGCCGCCCGGCGTGCCGCTTCAGCTTTGGCGGCCGCTGCCCGGCGGGCAGCTTCCTCAGCCTTGAGCTTGTCCTTCTGCTCCTCCAGGGCAGAGCGGTTGCTGGCCAGCTGCACCAGCTTGGCATTCTGCTCTTCGGAGATCACCTCAGCCTCTTGAATCTCTTCATCGTAGTAAGCAATTAGCTCCTGCTTCTCCGCTTCCTTCTCCTTCAGCGCACTGCGCTGGGACTCCAGATCGGTGTACAGCTGCTTAGCCTGGGCGTATTGGCCCTCCAGCTCCTGCTTCTTCGCGATGACCGTCTGCTTGTCCAGCTTATGCTGCACCAGCAGATCCTGATCCTGATCCACGATCATCTTCAGGGAATCGGCCCGGTCGAGGAAATCCGAGAAGCTGGTGGAAGACAGCAGCACATCCAGATAAGAGACTGCACCATCCGTGTACATTAGGCGGACACGCGATTCCAGCAGTTTTTCGCGGGAAGCCACACGTGCCTCTGCATCGTCCAGTTCAGTTGCCGTCACATTAAGCGACTCCTCCGTACTGGCGATTTTACCGGAAATGGTCGTCATCTCACCCTTCACCTGGTCAATCTGGTCCAGCACATACTGGAGATTCAGCGTCGTCTTATTCTTATAGTGCTGCGCTTCCTGATTGCGGGATGCCGCCTTCTCCTGCGCCGCCTTGGCCGCCTGGACCTCCTGCTGCAACTGCTTCAGCTGCTTGTCAATCTCGGCAACACTTGTTTTCTTCGCATATCCGTCAGAGGGCCCGAACATTGTGACAGCCAGCAACATTACGGCTATTCCGGCGACAATCTTCTTCAAATCGCACTCCCCGTCCTTTGTTCAAATGTGAATTTTATCTATGCTATACCTTCAGGAACTTGCGGATCGACACGGTACTTCCCCACACACCAATCAATACTCCGAGGCCAACCAGCAGTCCGCACAGCAGCAGCCAGATATCTTGAAATGGGATCAGCTGCAGCCCCAGCATCGGATCTCCCTGCACCGAAGAGACCAGACTGCTATAGCCCACATACAGCGCACCCGAAGTAACCAGCGAGCCGATCAGCCCGATGAGTGCTCCTTCAATAAAGAACGGCCAGCGGATAAAATAATTCGTTGCCCCTACGAGCTTCATGATGCCGATTTCCTTGCGGCGGGCGAGAATCGTTACGCGGATGGTGTTCGAGATCAGGAACATGGACATCAGCGCCAGACCTGCAACAAAAATAAACCCGATGTTGCGCACAGCCTTAGTCACTTTAAACAAGGTCTCCACCGAGCCTTTGCCATAATTCACTTTGTAGATCGGCTGCTCTTCATGGGTCTTGTTCAGCGCTTCTATCTTCTCAGCTACAAACGGAACAGTTGTCGGCTCGATCACCTCTACGAGCAGCTTGTCCGGCAACGGATTATTATCTTCATCGAAACCTTCCAGGAGCTCGGCGGCATCCGGCCCCATATCTTCACGGAATTCCTTCAGACCCTGTTCTTTGGAGACGAACTCCACCTTGCTGACTTCCGGCATACTGCCGATTTCGTTTTCCAGCTTCTCCCGCATTTTCTGGTCCGTATTCAGCGTCAGATGCACGTTGATCTGCACCTGGCTGTCTGCTTTGTCCGCTACTTCATTGACATTGAGCACCAGCAATATAAACACTCCGAGCACGAAGAGAGAGACAACGATGGACGTGATGGAAGCCACCGACATCCAGCCGTTGCGGAATACGTTTTTGAAGCCTTCCCGCACATGCCGCAAGAAGGTTTTAAAACTCATAACCGTAATCCCCTCTCAATTGGTCTCTGACAATCGTCCCGTTCTCAATAGCCAGCACCCGTTTGCGCATTTTGTTGACAATATCCCTGTTGTGGGTAGCCATTACGATCGTTGTTCCGCGAAAATTAATCTCGTCCAGCAGCTGCATAATGCCCCAGGAGGTCTCCGGGTCCAGGTTGCCTGTAGGCTCGTCCGCGATAATGACGGAAGGATTGTTGACAATGGCTCTGGCAATGGCGATCCGCTGCTGCTCTCCCCCTGAGAGCTGTGAGGGCTCACGTCCCGCTTTGCTGCGCAGTCCCACCAGATCGAGCACTTCATTCACACGTTTCTTGATAACCTTCTTCGGCGCCTCGATAACCTCCATGGCAAAAGCGACATTCTCATAAGCCGTCATCTTCGGCAGCAGGCGGAAATCCTGAAACACCACGCCGATGTTGCGGCGGACATAAGGAATCTTGCGGGGCTTGAGCTTGCCGATATTGAACCCGCCTACAGAGATCTGTCCTTTGGTCGGTGTTTCTTCTCTATAAATTAATTTCATGAACGTTGATTTACCTGCGCCGGACGGTCCGACGACATACACGAACTCATTACGGTCGATCTTGACAGATATCCCCTGGAGCGCATGGGTTCCATTAGGATAGGTCTTCCATACATCCTGCATCTCGATCATCTTTTCACTTCCCGATTCTGACATATTCCGCCGGGCCTTGTCCACCGGGCACCAAACTGCGGAAGCTTCCATAAACTGCATTATTATCGCAGGCGTATCTATTGTAACAAATCCCTAACCCCTTGAGTACCCGAAAGTTTTACCGAATCCTTACATATACATAAAAATATCAGGTTTACTCCAGCTCTTGCTCTTATATATATCGGCATTCCCAGGCGTTCCTTAACACTTGTGTCCATGGCCCGCGCCGCTTCCGGCGCAAATCCGCCCCTACAGAAGGAGATTGCTTATGAAAAAAGTACACGCTGCCCTCATCGCGGGTTTCGGCCTGATTCTGGCCGGCTCGCTGGTTGCCGGAGGGTTTCATTTATATGGCACCCAGACCACCCTGCCCAAGGGAACTGCCATTGCCGGCTGGGATATCAGCGGCCAGGACATCACCGAGGTGCGGGCCGCACTGGAGGCAAGACTTCAGGCGCTGGAAGCTACGCCGCTCACCCTGAAGGCCAAGGGGGATACCGGGCTGAGTGTCTCACTGCAGCAGGCAGGGGTAACCTATGAAGCCCAGGAATTCCGGCGCGCCCTGAAGACGCTGACAGACGGTCCGCTAATGGACCGGGTACAGGCCCGGTACAATTGGAACGGGAACTGGAATATCGGAATTGATCTGGAGATTTCGCAGCTCATGAACAGCCTAAGTCCAGCCTGGGAAAAAGAATCCTTCGGCGTTCCTGTCGACGCGGTGCGGCAGATTACCAGTGATGACCGTGTCGTCTATACGCCCGGGACCACCTCCTTCGAGGTAGACTGGCATGCGCTGGAGCTTGCCCTGCAGGCGGCCGTACCAACCCGGCTTGCCGGCAACGGGGCACTTGAGGGGGAGCGCATTTTGCTGGAGGTGCCCTTAACGGTCAAGCAGCCGAATGTCACGCTGCAGGCGCTCAAGGATCAGGGCATCGAGCGCAAAATCACCCAGTTCAGCACCTCACTCGGGGCCAGCGGACCCGGGCGCAGCTTCAATGTGGAGGCAGCCGCCAAAGCCGTCAACGGGACCATACTGCCTCCTGGCGCTATTTTCGATTACGGAAAAGCGATCCAGAAGGCCCAGGCGGAATATGGCTTCCGCGAGGCTCCGGTGATTGTAAACGGCAAGCTGCAGCCCGGCACGGGCGGGGGAATCTGCCAGGTCTCCAGCACTCTGTATAATGCCGCGCTGCGCTCCGGGCTTGAGATCGTTGAACGGCGCAACCATTCTCTTCCAGTCAGCTACCTGCCCAAGGGCCAGGATGCCACTTTTGCCGAGGGCTATATTAACTTCCGCTTCCGCAACAATACCGGCAAATATCTGATTATCAAATCCGAAGTGAAGGGCCGCACGCTGACCGTCAAGCTGTTCGGTACTTTTCCGAGAAACGTTACTTATTCCGTAGAATCCCGCACTGTTGAGGTACTTCCTCCCACCGACAAGTATGTGAGCGATGCCTCGCTCCCCCGGGGCGGAACAAGGGTACTGCAGGCCGGCAAAACCGGCTATGTAGTGGAGACTTATATTACCCGCTATGTTGACGGCAAAGCCATGGAGAAGAACAAGCTCTCCCGTGATGTCTACTACGCCCAGAAACGCGTCATTGCCATCAACCGCGGCGGCATGAGCAAATCTGCGCAGCCGGAATCCCCGGGCAGACAGCTGGTGGAGGACGGAGTAAAGGGCCAATAAGCTGCTGCAAGTAAAAACGGCTGTGCCCTCCTTGTAAAAGGGAGGCATAGCCGTTCGTGCGTAACATTAGGCGGAAACTCAAACTGTAGTCCAAGCATGCTTTTTAATAAATAATGGCATCCTTTACATAGGGCTTACCCGGGAAGCCATTATAATTTACGATTGCGCGCTACAGTTGAAGTAGACCTCTTCAGAAAGGATGAATTCTTATGACTACAGCATCAATAACCAATCTGTCTGCGATCCTCCGCCAGGCTCCGGCTGTGCTGCCATCCCTTACCTGCCGCGAAGCCCTGAGGGTATTGTTCCAGCATCCGGAGTCCAAATGCATCGTCGTCCGCAGCAGCAGCAATGAACCCGTGGGACTGATTATGTGCGAACGCTTCTTCCTCAAGGCTACAGGCCGGATGGGTATGGACAGATTCTACCATGAACCCGTATCCCAGCTGATGAACCGCAAACCTCTGGTGGCTGACATCTCCACCCCGGCTGAATTGCTCTGGGCCGAAGCCATGCAGCGTCCCGAACCGATGAGAAACGACTGCATTATCGTGACCGATCAAGGCCGGATTGCCGGTATTCTTCACCCTGCGGAGCTGCTGCACTGAGTGCAGTTCTCCATCCCCTCTAGAAAAGAGTATCCGGTGACATGTCGATTCTCCAGTAGCCGCTTACCTTCTTCAGCTTCACCGTTACGGTTTCGGTAACTCCATCTGAACCCTCACTTGGCACAGTCAGCTCAAACACTGCAGCTTGTGCCGTTTTTGAGATCATCCGGGCTGTTGCCTTCGTATAATCCAGTGTATTGCCTAAGTCCGCATGGACCTGGGCCATTCTTCCGTTATATTCCAGGAACTGTGTCTGTACATAGAAAGCTGCAGCATTATGCGTGTACGCTTTCTTAATATAGTTCATCAGCTGCTGCTTCGTGCCAAGGTCACTGGACAGATAACGGTATTCAAGCGTTTTGTAGGTGAATAGCTCCGGCTTGTATTCGTTGCCTCCCCGGCTTGCGTACGTATACAGTGCTTTGGCATGGACAACCAACGGAATCACACTCCGTACCGTAAGGTTATTAATCGTAGCGGGACCTTCCTTGCCTGGTGCAGACACTGCTACTGTTCTTACTCCCTCTATTCCCACCGCTGGCGAAGCCGCGAGCGCTCCGCTTCCCGCAGAAACCAGACCCAGTGATAGTGCTAATGAACCGATCAACATTTTTTTGTTCATCCTGAATGCCTCCTTGTAATCCTGTTTTATAAATTGAAGAACTATTTCTCTCCAACTGCTGCGATAAGTACTATATAACTTACGATAGCCCGTAAGCTAAAATACCCAATACTACCCCATGTGTAAACGGTTAAACCCCAAAACAGCATAAAAAAGCTCCGTCCTCCTGTTCATAGGGGCCAGAGCTGGAATAAATGGAACTATATAGGGTAAAAAAGCACTACCTATGATTGCCTAAGCTCAGGGCTGCTGCTCTTGATCCAGTGCCGCAACTTGTGCCGAAGTTTCTAGGGGTTCTGACGACTTCTCATAGTAGGCCGTAAAAGTAATATTGGCTGAAATAATGTTGCCGGAATCGCTGGAGTGCTGGAAACTGAATGCGTCCACATTAATAATGCGGGGCAGAAGCTGTAGTGCAGTCATCCAGCTTCGCACATTAGTATAAGTTCCTTCCACCAAGGCCGTCATCTTCAGGGCCTTCACGGTAGGGAACACTGCTTCGGAGGAACCGGTCATAACCTGAATGGGATTTGTATCATCCAGCGTGAACCCGATATCTTTCAGTCTGGCATTGGTCATTGTTCCAATGGCTCGCAGATCGAGAATAAGCTGCTCGCTGTCGTCACCGCGCGGAAGCTGGGCCAGAAGTGCATCCTGAGTATCGTCATTCACCGATGAACGGTTCAGCTCTTCTATTTTATTCTCCATGAGGCTGTTTTGCTGCTCCAGCTGCGACATCTCTGATTCCTGCTCCGCAATCCTGCTGTTTGTAGGCTGGAACCCCAGAAGGAAGAACGCGAACAACAGCAGGAACAGGACAAGAACCCCCAGCACAATAGGCGAGCGGTATTTATTGATTTGTTCCATTTTCATCCGCCTCCCCCGGGTTAGCTGCATCAGTATCCTGCTGCGTGCTTTTCGCCAAATTCACATGATATATTGCTGTGTAGAATCTCGTTAGAGTCGCTGGAGATTGCGTACTTCCGGACGGATCTCCTTCAGACAGCTTCTGAATACTCACGTCAACCGTGAAGGACATTTTGCGCAGTTCAGCGAGATATTCGGAAGCATCCTCCATTTTGAGCATCTTGACGGTCAGATCAATGGAGGTGAGGTATGTGTAACCAATATTGCTAAGCGAAGCCCCTTGCGGCAGCCCGGAAGCCAGCTCATTTAATACAGAAACAATATTCAGCTTGTACTTCAGGATCTCTTCAACGGCCGCTTTACGGTCGAGCTTGCCTGAACCGCCGTTATTAGCTTTGGCCAGCTCCAATTGAAGCAATGCGCTCCGGTCCTGCAGACCCTGGATCTGCTCCGACTGATCGTTAATCTGCCCCTTATTCGCTGCATAAAAGATCCCGGTGCCCACTATGCCCAGCAGCCAGATTCCGACCAGTGCAATGGCCAAATAGGGAAATAACATGGCCTCACGATCTTCTCGGGGCAAGAGATTAATATGCTGTGCACCCGAACCCAGTGCAGCTCCGGTTGCAATCCGGTAGCTATTCAATTGCAGGTTCTGGCTTCTAGCCGCACTGGTCTCCAACTGATCCAGACTTACCGGGATAATCTCCTGTTCGGATAAAGACAGGCTAAGCTCCTCATGCAACTGGCTGCGGATGCCTGAAGTCCCAGTAATCAGTACATTGCTGATACGGGTACTGCCATCGTGCAAGCTGTATTGGTAGAAGTTCAGCATCCGCGAGATTTCAGCTGTAATCTCCAGCATCTGTTCAGGTGACAGATGTTCTTCCACACTCTCTTGCGTAGCGGCGGCCTCCGACCTGAATTTGATCTCTTCCTGCATAGGTGGAGCTACCGGCTCTGCTCTACCCGCTTGCAGATCGGCAACATTAATCGTACGGATAAAGACTGGATTGCCATCACGGAACATATAGATATCCAGCAGTGACTGCTCCAGATGGATCAGCATCGTTTCTGCAAAGGCTTCGCCCTGATTCAGCATGATGCTTCTTGCTAACGCCGTAGCGGAAATCTCGACACTGCCCACCCGTAAACCTGCCGCTTCCAGGACATCGATATAATCCTGAATCGGCTTGCGCGGCGCGGCAAATACCAGCAGATGGCTCTGATTTTCATCCACGCTTGTTGTAACGTAATCATACACCGGATTTTCAAAAGGCAGATGCAGACCCGTTTCTACCTCCAGCTTCACAAGCTGCTCCAGCTGTTTTTCATTAGTGCTGGGAATACTCATTTTACGGATAATGATTTGAGCAGGTGGAATAGCCAGGGACACCTTCGAACCGCGAAGGCCTTGTTTTTTAACCCAGGGCTTAAGGATATCCAGCAGCGACTCACCGTCAGCAATCTGATTCTCGACAATCATGCCCGGATGCAGCGGAAGGACTTTCTTCTTGCGGAATTCCCATGTTTTATTCTTCTTCAAGCTGACGCAGCGTATGGCGGATTCCTCAATGGAAATCCCGACCGCTTGTTGACCTAATCTCAGCATCCGATGATGTTCCTCCTAACCGATAAACGAAAGATATGCGCCGATGATGTCCGGGCCGAACAGATATGAGAGCAGTGAACCCAGAGCCAGGAAAGGTCCAAACGGGATTGGCTGTTTGCGCTGGACAATGCCTAGCAGCTGCATAATTCCTCCGATGGCGGCGCCCAGCGCACAAGCCATCAGAAACGCCACAATGACATTTGGCCAGCCGATGATCCAGCCCAGCAGTGCAAACAGCTTGACGTCGCCCATTCCCATTCCCCCAAACAGGGCCAGCAGGAGGAGAACGCCTCCACCACTTAAAGCGCCAAGCAAATGATACCATAGCGGGACTTCCGCCATGAAAGGAACCAGTCCCAGAAATACCGGCGCAAAGAATAACAGCACCTTGTCAGGAATCAGCATATATCTCAGATCAGAGACTGTAATAATGACCGCCAGACTGACCAGCAGCATCCCTGTAATTCCCTCAAGCGTGAGGCCGAATTTCAGATACATCACCAGAAATAATAGTCCAGTTGCGGCTTCTCCAAATAGATACATTGGTGACACCCTAGTTCCGCAATGCCGGCACTTCCCCCGCGATAACAGATAGCTGAGAACCGGGATCAGATCCAGTGGCGTAAGCCGCATCCCGCACTTGGGACATTGCGATGGCGGATGCAGCAGAGACTCTGCTGCCGGTACCCGCAGTCCTACTACGTTTAAGAAGGACCCTAGAGTTAGACCTAGTAGAGTTATATAAATTGCGATAAATATAGTCATGATTGTTAGTGTCCCTTTCGGGGATTTTAAAAAAGGAATCGGAATGGTTCCGATTCCTTTTTTGATTAAGATAATCACATAATTAAAACTTACTTTTCTACACTTAGTACCTGCGCAGCAGTATAAGTTTTTGTACTGTCTACTGAAGCGGTTGTAGTAACAATTTCTACAGCATTAGTTGTATCTAAAGTACCAGTGCTACCGAAATTAACCTCACCACCAGAAACTGTTTTTTTATCACTTGGCAAAACTAGAGTGGACTCTAAATATTTTTTAGTCTGAAGCTCAGTGATACTTACAGTTTTACTTGTGAAATCCCCCTTAAGTTCACTGGTTATATATAGCCTTGCCGCTTCATAAATCTGCCGTGCAGTTGCAAGATCGGCATCTTTTTTAGAATTGTCTATTATTCCACTAATCATAGGAATCGCTATAACCGCAATAATCCCCAAAATAACGATAACCGCCAGTAACTCAATCAGCGTAAACCCTTTCTGATTCTCTTCCTTGCTGATTCTTCTCTTAATTGCCTGTGCCAACATTTCGTTTCCCCCTTGATATTAGTAGTGTGTGATGTTCCGACAGAAACTCATCCTATGTTGCTACCTTCCTGCTGTATTGCTCTTGGTATAGAAGCAGCTCTCTCCATCGTCCAGCACCTGCGGAAGCAGCTTCAGCTTCCGCTCCGCCTTTCCGGCGTCACCCCTCTCAATAATTGCAAGGAACCGTAAGGTTCACATATTACTGTACAGACTGAACATCGGCAGCATGATAGCTGCTACGATCACCCCGACTACTCCCGCCAGGAAGGCAATCAATAGTGGTTCTAATAGAGATTTTAGACGGTCAACTGTATTCTCTACATCCATCTCGTAGAAGTCAGCAACCTTGGATAACATCGTATCCAGCGCTCCGGTCTCTTCACCAATGGCAATCATCTGTGTAACCAGTGGCGGAAATACCCATGCCTTCTTAAGCGGCTCAGAGAGCGGATTCCCCTGTCTAAGGGAATCACTTGCACTGCGGATATAACGCCCGATTACCTTATTACCTGCCACTTCCTCTACAATAGCCAGGGATTGGAGGATGGGCACGGAGCTGGCGTAGAGTGAAGAGAATGTCCGGGTAAACTGCGCAATCGAGCCCTTCTGATTCAACTTACCAAAGACCGGAACCTTCAGCTTGGCGTAATCAAGTGCATAGGCACCTTTTTCGGTACGTTTAGTTATTTGATAGGCAACTACTAAGAGAAGTACCCCCAGAATCCAGATATACCATTGCCCCTGAATACTTTTGCTGAGTGCCAATACCATCTTGGTAATCGCCGGAAGCTCGGCATCAAAAGACTCAAACATGGTGACAAACTGCGGCACAATTGCCCATAACAGGTAAATCACTGCTCCTATTGCCATCACCCCAACAGTAATCGGGTAAGTCAGCGCAGATTTTATCTTCTCGGTTGTTGTATGCTGCTTCTCAAAAAATATTGCCAGCCGCTCCAGCGTTCCTTCCATATTCCCGGATTCCTCACCGGCGCGAATCATGCTGACAAACAGCGGTGGAAAGATCCGCTTGTGATCCTGAACTGCCTGCGAGAATGAAACCCCTCGCAGCAAGCTGGAACCAACATCCTGCAATGCCTTACGTAGCGGTTTACTATCCGTCTGCTCTGCCAGGATACGCGTAGCGTCTACAATGGATACTCCGGCACGCATAAGTGTAGCGAACTGGCGGCAGTAAATAATAAAGTGAATAGTTTTAACCGGATTGCCTATATAAATATCCATTTGCAGAATGGAGGTTTTACGTTCCACCAGCGAGAACACCGTCAGACCGCGTTTGCGGAGCTCATCCATGGCTGCCGGCTTATCCGTAGCGGTAAGCTTGCCTTTGATCGGCCTGCCCGCCGCTGTTTTGACCTGATATTCGAATAATGCCATCAGCCATTCACCTCACTCATATACGCTTTGGCCGCCGCAGGATGTACAAACCCTCCCGCAAGATATTCACGGATGTTCATCTCCAGTGTGTGCATACCCAGCGCCTTGCTCGTCTGCATGACATTCTTCAGTTGATGCGTCTTCTCCGTCCGGATCAGGTTGGCAACCGCCGGCGTATTCACCAGAATCTCTGTTGCACATAACCGCCCGTGGCCCGAAGCTCTCGGGAATAAGCGCTGGCTGACTACAGCCAGCATCACCGAAGCCAGCTGGGAACGGATCTGATTCTGCTGATGGCCTGGAAAAGCGTCGATAATCCGGTCAATCGTCTGCGGCGCATCTGTCGTATGTAGCGTTGCTAATACTAAGTGTCCAGTCTCAGCAGCAGTAACGGCTGCTGAGATCGTCTCCAAATCACGCATTTCCCCCACCAGAATGACATCCGGATCCTGTCTTAATGCTGCCCGGAGACCGCTGGCGAAGCTGTTCGTGTCGCTCCCCACTTCTCTTTGATCCACCAGACATTTGCCATGGCTGTGCAGGAATTCTATAGGATCCTCCAGGGTCACGATATGCTTGCTCTCGGACTGGTTGATGGAATGAATCATCGCCGCCAGCGTTGATGATTTACCGCTGCCCGTAGGGCCTGTCACCAGGATAAGACCTTGCGGTTTCTTTACCAGAGATGCCAGAATCGGAGGCAGGGATAACTGCTCCAGCGACGGAATATCAGCGGGAATAGACCGGGCTGCGATGCTTACTCCACTCCGCTGACGGTACACATTTACTCTGTAACGCACTCCATTATCAAGCGGGTAGGAGAAATCAATCTCACCGGTCTCATTAAAAATACTGTTATGCCGCTCCTCCATAAGCAACTCTGCCATTGCCAGTGATTCCCCGGCTGTGACCTGTTCCCCTTCAACCGGATACAGGGTTCCATCAATGCGTATTACCGGCGCTGAACCTACAGAGATATGCAAGTCGGAAGCCTTGGAGGTATAGGCCATATGAAGCAGTTGTATAATGTCTCTCGTGAATGTCGGCACTGGCTATCCTCCTCAACGTTTTGTCAGCTTAATTAAGACTTGTTTACTGCGATACTGTTTCCCGCAGAACCTCTTGGAGCGTCGTGGTTCCCTGTGTAACCTTGAGGAAGCCATCCTCCATTAGCTGCACAAGCCCGCGTTCACGCGCGGCAGCTTTCAGTTCATCGACGGATGCCAGATCCGTAATCAATTGCCGCATATGGTCATCGATAGTTAACACCTCGTGAATGGCAATACGTCCACGGTAACCTGTAGTGCTACAACTGCCGCAGCCCCGTCCGCGATGGAGACTGTCTGTTGGCAGACTATATTTTCGCAGCATGATCGCTTCCTGCTCAGACGGCTTGTACTTTTCTTTGCAGTCCGGGCAGATTTTACGCACCAGCCGCTGGGCTACTACCCCAATCAGGGAAGATGCAATCAGATAAGGCTCAACGCCCATATCTCTAAGGCGCGATATAGTACTGATAGCATCATTGGTATGGAGCGTCGACAGGACAAGATGACCGGTTAACGATGCTCTGACTGCAATTTCTGCCGTTTCAGTATCTCGAATCTCCCCTACCATTACGATATTAGGGTCCTGCCGGAGAATCGAACGCAACCCTGCTGCGAAGGTAAGGCCAACAGCAGCATTCACATGCACTTGATTGACTCCTTCGAGCTGATACTCTACCGGATCTTCAACCGTTATAATATTTGTGCTCTCCACATTTAAATGGTTCAGCGCCGAGTACAAGGTTGTCGTTTTGCCGCTCCCTGTTGGGCCAGTAATCAACAAAATCCCGTATGGTCTGGCAATCATTTCTCTAAAAACAGCAGCATTCGACTCACTGAAGCCAAGACTGTCCACTGATTTCACGCCTGTGCTGAGATCCAGCAGCCGGAGTACAATTTTCTCCCCGTGCATTGTCGGCAGTGAAGATACGCGGATATCAACCATTTTGTAATCGAATTGCATCTTGATACGCCCGTCCTGCGGAAGCCTGCGCTCCGCAATGTTCAGCTTCGCCATGATCTTCAGCCTTGCTGTAATAAAGCCCTGCATTTGTTTGGGAATCACACGTTCCGTACGCAGCGTGCCGTCAATCCTGTAACGGATAGAAAGGTTATTCTCACCCGGATCTACATGGATATCGGATGCCCGCAAGGCCACTGCCTGCTGAATCATCTGATTGACCAACCGGACTATAGGCGAATCTTCATCGGTAATCTCCGTCTCTTCAATTTCTTCCTGGGTGGGCAGTTCAACCATCATCTGGCTCATAGAATCACGCATGCCGTAATGCCGGGCAATCGCCCGCTGCAGCTCATCCCGGGTGGAAATCGCAGGTTCGATTCTGAACCCTGTACTCATCCGCAAATCCTCAATGGCGAAATAGTCCAACGGATCAGCCATAGCCACCATCAGCTTGCCGCCTTCCTTCATGAACGGGAGCACCTGATATCGTTTGGCCATACTCTCCGGAATAATCTGCGTAATGGCCGGGTCAATCTGATATTTGAACAAGCTTACATGAGGTATGCCAAGCTGGAATTCCAATACTTCAATTAGCTGCTGCTCGGTAATATAACCCTGCGAGATCAGCAGATCACCAAGCTTGCGTTTGGTTTTGCGCTGTTCGGCTAGAGCCTCGGTCAACTGCTCCTGCGAGATAATGCCGTTATCTACCAGCAAGTCTCCCAGTCTTTTTTTTATGATTGGCAAAGTTACTCATCTCCAGCTCTCACCCGTTTAATTTTTCTTACCGGTTATAAACTTACATAATTTAGCAATAAAAGGATCCAAAGCTGCTAACCTTCTGGAAACTCATACCGATTTCGTATATGTAGTCCTTTGCGTGTTACAGAAATCATTTTCCCGGAATTTCAATGGTTTTCTAGTTCTAATTACTTAAATTTGAGGTAAATTTTTCATATATTATGATTGCCTATAGAGGTAAATTGTCCTAGAATGATATATAGCATATAACCGTTATTTTTACAATTAGGATTTCCAATACTTGGTCAATTTTAGCGAAAGTTTCGATAAATCTACCAATCGATTATTAATATCTTTACGGGGGAGATGCTAGATGAAATCATTCCGGCGGAGAACATGGTTTCTAGTTTCAGGAGGTACATTTTCGGCTATATTAATTGCTTTGTTTGTCCATTCTTTTGTTCTTTCAGTCAATGCAGTAGTAGATAGTTCGTATACCATCCGTATTCTTGAGATCACTGATCCAACCAGCACTGCGAGCTTGGCACTGGATGCCAATGATAAATACCCCAAGAGCGAACTCGATGGTCTTCAGGGATTAGCCAACGTCAAGATTGATACAATGACTATGAAGCGCTTCGTATCCCTGCGTGATAACTGGGACGGCAAATACGATGCTGTCTATATCGGTAAAGGGGCATTCAGCAAGACATTGATTAAAAGTACAGGATCCACTTCCGAAGCTGATCGCAAGATTGCCCATAATACCACTGCGGTCGAGAATGATATTACCCTCCTCAAAGCTAAAGAGATCACCGACTACTATATCAGCAAAGGCCTGAATGTCTTCCTTCGCGAGGAGACCTTCAGCCAACAGACTACAAGCAACACTCAGGGTGTCCTGTATGCAACGTTCAATCCCTACCGCACAGCTACTCGCTCCAATGTAATTTTCCTAAAGAACCTGAACGAACTCAACACACTTACGGCTGCGATAAAGGATGGCAGTTGGTCTAACCTATCCACTCTTGAGCAGCGCCCTAGACTAACCATTACCAACAAACCTGATAATTACAGCGAGGGTTCTGCTACCGTATATAAGTCCGGAGACACACTGGTCTTCCCGATCAAGATCGATAACATCTCAGACCCCAAAACATCAGTGCGGGTCAAATTATATATGAATGTGGACTCTTCTCTGCCCGTAACTGAAGATACGGTAGTTGCTACCAAAGAAATCACTTCTCCAACAGATACATTGAGCTATACGCTGCCGTCTACTTTCTCAGGGCCGTTGTATTGGAGAATGGAAATCAGCACAATTGCCGGACTGAAAGACTTTGATACAGGGAACATCTTTTATAAGGGCATAAAGCCCGTCATCAAAGTACTTCAGATTATGCCTTCGGGCAAGACAGACAGCAACCTGTTGAATTCAAACAATATGCAGACTTCATATTTGTCCAGCGATAATTACGAGTTGCAGATCACTCCAAAGGACATGAGCTGGTTCAACACCTATATTACCGACCATGCCGGTACAAGTGATACAACTTCAGGCCTGAACGGAAAATTTGACATGGTGGTCTTCGGTTTCCAGGATATGTACGACCGTGTCAGTACGCCAATGCTCTCCAAGGCAGCTGCAGAGGCGGTTAAAGCTTTTGCTAAAGAGACCGGACAGAGTCTGATGCTTACACATGACACTATCTTCCGTGAGGTAACGGCTCCTTACCAAGAGAGTACCAATAATTATAACTATTGGAGCCCTTACTTCCACGATATGGTTGGTCAAGCTTTGCCCCGGACTTATCTGGGCGGCAACGCGGTGAATCCGTCTACCAAGGTAGTTTCGGTCAACCAAGGGCTTCTGACGCAATACCCGTTTAACCTTGATACAACCGGTATGACCGCGAACCGGTATTCAGTGGCTACGACCCATGACCAGTTCTTCCCGCTGAACCTGGAGCGGGCCGATGTTATTCCCTGGTATAATATTTCGGGTTCCAGCCGTGACACGGACGACAGCTATAACCATTTCTACACCTATTCAGTTGGCAATATTACATTCTCGGGTACCGGCCACACGAACACAAGGTTTCCCGAGTGGGAGCAGAAGTTATTCGTCAATACCATGTATCGTGCGTTCACCGGCGCCAATCACGCGCCTGATATTACCGTCTATACTCCGCAGGACATGAGTACCAAGCCAACGTACCAAGACAAATTGACTGTTAGCTATGCCGCTACTGATTTTGATTTCAAGGACAAGGAACTGATCACAGCAATACAGATTAATAAGCTAACCGACAAGGGAACATACGTAAAGGTCGATGAAATGCTTGAGAAGACTGTCCGTTCGGGTGAAACAGTAACTCAAATCTTCAATAATCCCCTGCATGAGGATGGCAAGCTGCAGATTCAGATTACTGCAAAGGACAAGCAAGGTGCCCTTGCTACGAAACTTATCACCCTTAATGTCAAAAAGGTAGATTCCAATCTGTCTATCAGCCGCACTCTCTCTTCTGATACAGTGGAAAGAGGACAGCCTCTTACCATTACGTATAGTGTAAAACCTAACCCTATTCCGGTTAATACCGTAGACGCAGGCGACAAAGGTGTTACACAGTTAGTGATCTCAGACATTCAGTATTCAGAGGTATTCCCGGCATATCTGAAATTCAATGATTTGGAGGCTGAAGGCCTCACCCATAGCGGGAATGATGCATCAGGCTACACGATCACCAAAAATCTCGGTAATCTCACTTATCATTTGTCAGAGGATGGTCTGACTTATGTGCCTGATGTAACTACAGGGATCAGCTTCACCGTTACTACAGTACCTACTGAGAAGATACATTATCTGCTTGATAACTCTAATTTGAGCTTTGAGGATCTGCATTCTCTGCCGGCTGCTACAGCAACTGCTAGTGCTACTGTCAGCCCTATTGCTACTGCCAGTGCTGCAACAGCTCCTGCAACAGCTTCACCTACAGTTGCTGCTACTGCTACCCCAGCACCAGTAAGTTCATCAAAGATATTCAGTTCGATAAGTAGTATTAGTAGTGAATTCAATGCATTTGTTCTTGGTAATGTTTATCTTAGGAGTACCAATACGGATGGACGTATCGCTGCGGCTGGAGACGTAGAATTCACCAGCTACAGTCTTTATGGGAATGGAGGTACCCTCAGTAATTCATTGGTAGTGGGAGGGAATTTCATCTTTAACGGAGGCAATGGAGCTACAGTTAATGGTAATGTGGCTTATGGAGGCAACTCGACAGTCACTGTTAACAATTCAGTCACTGGTTCATTGACTAAAGCTACTCCTATTAATTTTGAAGAAACCGAAAAATATCTTTTAGCACAATCTACTGATTTCACTTCATTAACTGCAAATGGCATTGTAGGCACCGATCTTAGTTTTGTCGGAACCGACGCTTTACAAAATGTGTTTAACGTTACAGCCAGCACGCTGAATAACGTCAAAATCAATGCACCACAAAGCTCAACGGTTGTCATTAATGTCTTAGGACAAATCATAAACATCAGTGGCGGATTCGATTTAACAAATATACAAAATAACCATATTATTATGAACTTTCCTCAGGCTACATCTCTTACTATTAACGGTGTAGCAGTAAAAGCAACGGTACTTGCTCCTTTAGCCAACGTTCAATTCGATAATGGCCAAATGCTGGGCACACTTATTGCGAAATCACTGCGAACAGATAACGGCGGTTATCTTAAGTTGGGGGTATTTAACGGTACATTGCCGCCTGTAACAGTAGCTACACCAACGCCAGTCATAACACCTGCGCCAACTGCAACACCAGAACCGACCGCGGAACCGACACCGAGTCCTACCCCGGCCCCGGTTCTGGCTAGAGTGACAATGAAATTTGATGCTCTGAGTTTTGATGCAATTGTTAAATTAACCGGTGTTACTTTGAGTGATGCCACCATTCGAGTTAACACCAGCCTGAACATGCTGCCTCAGGCTAATATTACTCCCTTGGACGTAAGTAATCCTACCTATACATGGGTTTCAGACAATCCTTCCGTGGCAACAATCACGCAAGAAGGAATAGTCACAGGAGTAGCACAGGGTGAAGCCTCTATTACACTTACAGTTAGAGATATTGTTGGAACTGCCTTCTCAGCTACAGCTAAGGTTGAAGTCATAACACCGGCACTTAATATCTCTGGTCCATCAACGGGGATTGTTGGCATACCGAACGAATACCATGCCACTTATAATACCGTAAATGATACTATCAAGGGTTATGAATGGTCGATTAAGCCCGACAGTAATACGGCAGGTGCAGTACTGGATTTTGATTCCACCAAATCACTTAATGATTATGCAACCTTAGTAGCTTCCCAATCCGGTCAAGTCGTACTAATTGCAGTCGCCAAAACCGAAGCTTTCCCAAATGGTTCTGCACCTAGAGAAGTTACGGTTACCTTCACCAATCCAGTCCAAGAGTTTGTCATTGAAGGACCACCTTCAGTGAAGGTTAACGATACAATCTCACTAACGATTAGGGTCATTAGACCATCGCCTTACGATCCGGCCGAATATGCTTGGAGCTTTGTAGGCGCCGGTCGCACATACGCAACATTCACGAATGAACCGGACAGCAGTAGTCATATTAAACTGACTGGCCTAAAGATTACAGATATCAACCAGCCGGTGGTTGTGAAGGCCTCCTTGAAGGGAGCACCAGCAGAACAACCCGTCGAAGCAATATTCAATGTAACTGTGGGAACCCGCTTGACTGACCTGAAGTTAATTGAATCCATCGATATTGGTGTGGGAAAAGAAAACTCCCGTGACCTGTGTGATTCCAAGTACCTTACGTTGTACCCGGAGGATATAGAGTTGAAGGACGTAATAGACAAGTTGGAATGGAGCAGCAGCAACCCGGCAGTGGTCGCAGTGTCTTCTGACGGCAAAATTACAGGCTTGATTAAAGGATCTGCAAAAGTTACGGTCATATTCAAAGATGATCCTTCAATTAAATCTTCAGTCATGGTCAACGTACTTAACGAAGACCGTTACTAATTTAACAGCTCCATGAAGAAACCCCGGCCAGCATCCAGTGGATGTGAACCGGGGTTTCTCATGGTTATAACTTCTTTTGATAATCAACCTAATTTTCTATTTCAGTTTAAGTTCCTCCACACTGATATTGATCGATTGAACACGGGGCAATCCCGCTTTTTGGTCGGCGAATACCTTATTGTTATAGGAAGCATTAAATCGAATCTGGCTATCATTCTGAATAACCAAGAAGTTCCCATCCTCATCTGTCGCACTGCCACGTACCGCGTTAATCGTCAAGTCTCCTTTGGCAAAAAATCCTCCACTTAAAGAAAAGACAGAACCTACACCGTACAGCAAAGCATCTGAATCGGTATAAAAGAAGGCCTCCAATGGCTTAGCCGATGCAGCATCGGTGAAGGCTGCCAAACGGTTAATTAGAATAGGGCCCTGCGAAATTAGAACCAGTTCTTTATCGTTCATCCCCTGAATTGAAGCATCCTCTACAAGAGTGGTGTACTCCTTATCACTGCCTGTCAACTGTGACTGCTGCAAAGCGAAGATTGTGGAATCGAATTCAACCTTGCCTCTAATCTCTACTTTTCCCGTGACGAGGATATTCGCTTGTACTTGCACAGGAGTAGAACGTCCAGAATTGTCAATCTTCAGATTTCCGTCAATGATGTACCAGTTTTTATCCTTATTGGCATATTGAATTCCCTCAAGCTCAATACCGTCCAAGGTTAAATCACCTTCGTAAACAAGAGATCTGCTAGGTTTGGTTAGTTGTTTCACTATTTCATCATAGGACTTTTGGGCTTTCAGGCCAATTTCTGTAGTATCAGCCGGATCAGGCTTTGGAGGTAGGACCTCCGGATGATCAAATATTGTATCATAGGTTCCAATAAGATATTCGGCTAAAGTTCCTTTCTCCACATTGTTGAGAATTTCCGAGCGTATGGCAAGACCACCCATTGCCTCTGCAACCTTATCTGTAAAAGAGGAAATAACATTCACTTCTACAAAGCTGCGGTGATTCTTGATCTTCACATTATCTGATTTAATCTTCCCCGTCATATCAGTAGTTGAGGTTATTTTATCTGCAGTAAGGTTGCCCAAAATCTGATCCTGATATATTAACTTCTGTAGTGATTGTACATGCGCCTCTCCTTCAAGCTGAAAAAGCTTGGAATAAAACGTATGGTCTACTCCTTTATATCTGTAATTAGCAGTATCACTGATTGTTAAAGTGTCCCCTGCGTATATATTGCCCTTAATATATGGAGAACCATTTATAGTCAGGTTATGCTCAGAACCCAGTGTGTAGTTGAGAAAATCGGGAAAAGTATCAATAACAACTACCTGTGATAAATTTCGGACAACCCCATTAATCTCTGCCTGGGAGTTCAAAGTCAGGCGATAGCTGACAGGCATACCACTCGTCGGATCTTTTTTCGTCTCGTAGTCTATACTGGTAATTTTGCCTGATGCCTTCTTTCCATCTGCCTGTAATAAATCAGTGCTGGCGAGCAGAATATTCTGATCATCATATAGATTCCTCAAAAAAAGATCAATTGCATTATCCAGATCTGACTGGCTAACCACAATGCTAGCTTGGATGGTCTGATTCAGCCGAGCCGTAATATAGGCCACCGCCTCATCCAGCGTCTTCTCCGCCAAATGCAGACTTTGCACATCATTCTTACGCGTCTCTGTACGCTGTGCGCCTCCAACTGCTGCAGTAAGTACACTCAATCCCAAGATCGTAAGAAGCAGAACAATAAACATAACCAGCACTAGGGCAGAACCACGTTCCTCCCGGAAGCGCCTGGCGAATTCCTTCAGTTCTTTAAGTCTCATATGACGCTGTGACGGTCCAGCTCCACGCATGGGCAGCATCCTCCTAGAATCCAAATTTACTCTTCATTTCCATGGTGTAGTCCCTGCCGTCATACTCCTGTGCCAATTGGAGTGTAATCTCAATCAGTCCGCTGCCACACGGAGAAGCGCTTGTACAGAACCTGCCGTCAGGCGTTGCAGAGGAAATGAGTGAACCGGTCAGATCTGATTTAACTGACGTCCGGGAGTCATTGGAAGGCTCCTCTGTTTCGGTGCCAATAACCAGCTTCCCTTGAGTGAAAGCTATCTTGACCACCTCAAAGCTAGGATCTGTATCGCTTTTCTTCTTTTTTAGAAGAATTCCATCGTTGGTGTTCGTTCTCTCTACCCGCTCCGGGGCAAATGTATATAATTCATTTATAATTGAAGACATAATAATATCCGCTTCATCTCTGAGAGAATTTTCGATTGTTATTTTATGATAGCTGCGGAATCCAAACATAGTGACCATAGAAATGATGCCCACAATCATTGAAAATAAGGTTATGGCGGCAATAAGCTCAATTAGCGTGAAGCCCTGCTGTGACTTTAGCCGGTCAACGTATTTTTTCATCGGTAATATAACCCTCCACCACCGTGCTGACTGTATTCGCATTGGGACCGCCCGGTCCAGTAACTTTTACTTGTACCGGAATCAGATAAGGGGCCATTTCTTGTTTGCGGGTGTCTATGGCATCCTCCCCTCCACTGCTGCTCTTTCCCGCCAGCATATCCTCATGCAGCTTTGCCTGATAAGTTATATTTACCTCATATTGGATATTGTTGATAAAAGGATTCAGCACTTCAGGCAGCACCCCCGAATTGATAAACCCCGCATTATTATATAAACAAGAAGCATCTTTACACTGCTCTGCTTCAATAACAGGGTGTACAGCACTTTGGCTAGTTTCTTTTACATTAAAGTATTGGCCCATAGCCTCAAAATCCTGCTTCTCCATATAAAAGAGCGCATTACGCGCCAGATTGACCATGATCGTCTTATTCTGGTTCGATTTCGAATAGGACAGCGCATTGGTGAAGTAGGAGGTTAGCACCAGAGAAACTATCGACAAAATCACGATGGCTGCCAGCACCTCAATCAGCGTAAATCCCTCTTCCCTGCCCCGCTCCCGGTTTCGGTTCCACTTGTCTCTCCAAGACATCCTGTTCGCTCCCTATGCTCTATTGAATTCAATCATCGGTCTTGAGTCCTGCACTCTTCTCCGTCTCTCTGAATCTTTCTACCTACTTCCATTATATTCTTTCAACTCCGGCACCAGCAATGCTTGCAAGGAATAAATCTAGAGATTTCTACAATTTATATCGTTTAGCGGCTGTGCTATTATTTGGGCTGAAAGGGGATATGCGAATGGCTTTAATCGAATGCAAGTTTTATTCGGAAGTGCTGGGGCTGAACACCTCGATGACCGTGATTCTGCCGCAGCAGACTACTACACAGATCGGAATGAGCAATGTGTCACGGGGGAATCTTCACCCTACGCTATACTTGCTGCACGGCTTATCCGATGATGATTCGATCTGGCTGCGCCGGACCTCGATAGAGCGTTATGTCGCGCAGATGGGCATTGCCGTTGTTATGCCTCAGGTCCACCGCAGCTTCTACACCGACATGGCGGCGGGCGGACAGTATTGGACATTTATCAGTGAGGAGCTGCCGGCGCTGGCCCGTTCGTTCTTCCCGTTGTCAGCGAAACGCGAGGATAACTTCGTGGCCGGACTGTCGATGGGCGGTTATGGAGCGATGAAGCTGGGACTGCGCAAGCCGGAGACCTTTGCCGCTGCCGCGAGTCTGTCCGGTGCCCTGGATATGGCCCATCATTTCATGAACTGGGAAGATAAATCGCAGAAGACGAAGGAGTATATGCAGATTTTTGGAGACAAGGACATTGCAGGCACGCCTGAAGACCTGCTGTGGCTGCTGAAGGAAGTGGACCGCTCCAAAGGGCCGAAGCCCCTTCTCTATCAGTGCTGCGGCACCGGGGATTTCCTCTATGAGGACAATCAGACTTTCCGTAAGGCCTGCTCCAAGACCAAGCTGTCACTGACTTACGAGGAAGGGCCGGGCGAGCATGAATGGGGATATTGGGATACCAAGATCCGTGATGTACTGAACTGGCTGCCACTCGGCAAAGCAAAGTCCGCTGACTTGTAAGCGGGTACCCGCCACGCATGTGAATTATAACTTTATTCCCTGCAAAAAAAGACTGTCCTCCCGCATCCTATCGATGCGGTAGAGGACAGTCTTTTTGAAAAGATAAGAATTTATATGCTTTGCACAATAAATGATCCTTATCTTTCTCGCTGAAACGATACCGTCCTTATTAAAGGACGGTATCGTTTCCACTTGTTGATTCAGTTATATCCGCTGCCAGCTTAGCTGCTTCTTATTGTGCAGCATCCCCATGCTGCACAACCCATTCGTTAGCCGCCAGCAGAGCTGCCTCGGCCCGTTCAATGGCTGCCTGCACCTGAACAGTAGCTGTGCCGCCGTATACGTTACGGGCGTTCACAACCGCCTCCGGCTGCAGTACAGCGTAGATCTGGTCATCGAACAGCGGCGAGAACTGCTTGAATTCCTCCAGCGTCAGATCCAGCAGGAATTTGCCTTCGTTAATGCAGTACAATACTGTCTTGCCGATAACCTCATGCGCCTGACGGAAAGGCAATCCCTTGCCCACCAGGAAGTCAGCGATATCAGTAGCATTGGAGAAATCGGTGTTGACGGCTTCACGCATGCGCGCCTTGTTCACCTTCATTGTGGAGATCATCGGCGCGAACAGCTGCAGCGCTCCTGTCAGCGTAGCTACCGTATCGAACATGCCTTCCTTGTCTTCCTGCATATCCTTGTTATAGGCCAGCGGCAGCGATTTGAGGACAGTCAGCAGCCCGATCAGGTTGCCGTAGACACGGCCTGTCTTGCCGCGTACAAGCTCCGGCACATCCGGGTTCTTCTTCTGCGGCATGATGCTGCTGCCGGTACAGAAGGCATCGTCCAGCTCTACGAAGCTGAATTCTGTGCTGCTCCACAGCACCAGCTCTTCGCTGAGCCGGGACAGGTGAGTCATCACCAGCGCTGCGTTGGCCAGGAACTCAACGATGAAATCACGGTCGCTGACAGCGTCCAGGCTGTTCTCATAGACGCTGTCGAAGCCAAGCTGCTCTGCCACAAAGTGGCGGTCAATCGGGAACGTTGTTCCCGCTAGCGCCCCTGCACCCAGCGGCAGCACGTTGATCCGCTTGTAGCTGTCGGTCAGGCGCTCCGCATCGCGGCGGAACATAGATACATAAGCCAGCAGATGATGCGCGAACAGAATTGGCTGAGCGCGCTGCAGATGGGTGTAGCCCGGAACAATAGTCTCCACATTGTCCTTGGCTTGCCGGATCAGCGCTTCCTGCAGCTCATGCAGGAGAGCCACCAGCTCTACTACACGGTTACGCAAGTAGAGATGCATATCCGTCGCTACCTGATCGTTACGGCTGCGGCCGGTGTGCAGCTTGCCGCCGACCGGGCCGATCTCTTCGATCAGATTCTTTTCAATATTCATATGGATATCTTCATCGGCTACGGAGAACACAATCTCTCCCGCACGCACCTTATCCAGTACCTTATTCAGTCCGTTCTTGATCGTCTCCACATCATCCTGCGGCAGAATCCCGCATTTGCCCAGCATCGTGACATGCGCCAGACTGCCCTGCACATCCTCTTCTGCAAGTGCCTTGTCGAAACCGATGGAAGCCGTATATTCCTCCACCAGCTTGTTCGTTCCCTTGGTAAACCGTCCGCCCCACAGCTTGCTCACCTGTTGTTTCCTCCTCGATTGACGTTAGAAGGGCCGCCCCTGTCCGGATGGGAGGAACGGCCTTCTTCTGTCCGCTTATATTGTGCGATGCTGTATAAATTCTTATATTTTGAAAAACCGCTAAGCGGCTAGATGCTGCTACTTGTTGGACTCTGCTACGCCGGCCGATACCTTAAGGCGCAGAGCATTCAGACGGATGAAGCCAGTGGCATCTCCCTGATCATATGCCTGTGTAGGATCTGCTTCCATAGTAGCGATATCCGGGTTGTACAGGCTGACCGGACTCTTTACACCGGCTCCAATGATGTTGCCTTTGTACAGCTTGACGCGTACAGTACCGGTTACGTTCTTCTGGCTTTCCTTCACCAGGGCCTGCAAGGCAAGCCGTTCAGGAGCGAACCAGAAGCCATTGTACACAAGCGTGCTGTAACGGGTGATCAGGCTGTCCCGCAGGTTCATCACTTCACGGTCCATGGTGATCGACTCCATTTTGCGGTGAGCGGTGAACAGGATCGTTCCGCCTGGTGTTTCGTACACGCCGCGGCTCTTCATGCCGACGAAACGGTTCTCCACCATATCGACGCGTCCAATGCCATGCTTGCCGCCGAGCTCATTCAGCTTCTCCATGACTTGCAGCGGGGATAACGGTTCGCCGTTCAGCGCTACGCAGTCGCCCTTCAGGAAGTCCAGCTCCAGATATTCCGCTTCATCCGGAGCATCTTCCGGCGCATTCGACAGCAGGAACATTTCCTTGTTCTCCGGTGCGCTTGGATCAAACCAAGGATCTTCCAGCACGCCGCTCTCATAGCTGATATGTAGCAGGTTACGGTCCATCGAATACGACTTCGCTGCTGAAGCTTGTACCGGAATGCCGTTGGCCTCAGCGTAAGCGATCATTTCCGCACGTCCCGGGAACTGGTTGCGGAACTCTTCCAGACGCCAAGGTGCAATTACTTTGATGCTTGGGGACAAGGCTGCGGCGTTCAGTTCGAAACGCACCTGGTCATTCCCTTTGCCGGTTGCCCCGTGAGCAATAGCAGTTGCGCCTTCGGCGATGGCGATGTCCACCATACGCTTAGCGATCAGCGGACGCGCGATGCTTGTGCCCAGCAGATATTGGCCTTCGTAGAGTGCGCCCGACTGGAACATCGGGTAGATGAAATCATTCGCGAATTCGTCGCGCAGATCATCGATGTATACTTTGGAGGCGCCGGTCGCCAGTGCTTTCTCCTCCAGGCCGTCCAGCTCTTCCTTTTGCCCGATATCGGCTGTAAAAGCAATAATCTCCGCGTCATACGTTTCTTTCAGCCATTTCAGAATGACTGAGGTATCCAGCCCGCCGGAATAGGCGAGTACGATTTTTTCTTTTGCCATGGGGGTGCAACTTCCTTTCGTTGTGGGGGAGGTTATAAGATCAACTGCAATCTCATAATCGGGTTTTAGACGTCACTGCAGAGAATATTTGGACTTTCGGCCGCTGTTGTCTCCAGATATCTTTGAATATACCGCTGTAGCGGACAATATCCGGAGACAAAGGCGGACGCTACCGCTCCTACAGTTCCAAAATTCCCTTTCGATCCTTCTATCCCTCTTATTTCAATCCAGTTCATCTTATATAGGTTTGTATATAAGATAAGATCCAAACAGGCTTACCCCTGTTTTACTCTAAGATTCAATCAACTAACAGAACTTACATAGGCCTAGTACAATGTCAGATTTAAACTAGTGAAAAACTACTTTGGTAAATCGCTTGCTGAGGGTTTGCAGAAACCCGATTACGGTATATATGCAGGCTTAATTGTACTTTATACAACTAAATCGTCTGATTTTCAACCGATTATCCATTTAGTTGTATTTCGTACAATTAAACTGCCAGTTGTACGCGGTTTTCACCTATTCAGGCAGATTTAGTTGTACAGACTACAGTTATAAGAGGCAAGCCTCCCTTTTCGCTGTTTTTAATTGCACAGTATACAACTATCACTGAATTTCACTTGGATCTGAATACATCAATTGCTTCCTTGTTGTATTAAATTACTTCTTTAGTTCTGGTTGTACTAGGTTAGCCCATCAAAGCAGCCATAAGCGCCTTCTGCGCATGCAGGCGGTTCTCCGCCTGATCGAAGATAACGGAGTTCGGTCCGTCAATGACACCGGTGCTGACCTCTTCCTCACGGTGGGCCGGCAGGCAGTGCAGGAACAGATAGTCGCTTTTGGCACCCTTCACGAGTTCCTCATTGACCTGATAGTCCTTGAATGCCGCCTCACGCGCCAGCTGCTCGGCCTCGAAGCCCATGCTCGCCCATACATCCGTATAGATCACGTCAGCGTCCTGTACCGCCTCCTGCGGGCTGCGGGTAACGGTGATGACCGAACCTGTCCCCTTGGCGATCTCGCGCGCCTCGGCCACTACAGCCTCATCTGGCTCATAACCTTCCGGTCCGGCGATAGAGACATGTACGCCCAGCTTGGCACCGCCGATCAGCAGGGAATGCGCCATGTTGTTGCCGTCGCCGATATACGCGAGCTTCAAGCCCTTCAGCTTGCCCTTGTGCTCGTACACGGTCTGGTAATCCGCCAGCACCTGGCACGGATGCGCCAGATCGCTCAGGCCGTTGATAACCGGAACGGATGCATAACGGGCTAATTCTTCCACTTTATCATGGCCGAAGGTACGGATCATGATACCGTCCAGATAACGCGACATCACCTGCGCCGTATCACCAACCGTCTCACCTCGGCCGAGCTGGATATCATTTTTGCTGAGGAACAGCGCATGGCCGCCCAGCTGATACATGCCCACTTCAAACGATACGCGTGTACGGGTTGAGGATTTCTCAAAAATAAGTCCGATCGTCTTGCCCAGCAGCGGCTGGTAGACTTCGCCGTTCTTAGCTTTGCGCTTCAGCTCAATCGCCAAATCAATCAAATACGTAATTTCCTCCGGGCTGTAATCATTCAGCTCCAGAAGATCACGTCCCTTGAGCTGTGCGGCGATAGTCTCTGTAACGCCCGTTGTTCCCTGACTCATGAATCTGCCTCCCCGTTTCCTTTGTTAGCATAAGTATGAATTAGTTCCGAAAGGATGTCCACCGCCTGGTCGATCTCCTCATGGGTTACGTATAAATTAGGCAGCAGGCGAACGACATTCGGTCCGGCTTGGACGAACAGCAATCCGCGTTTCTGTCCGGCCAGCACAATCTCGGCCACAGGCTCTGCACATTCAATTCCGATCAACAGGCCCTTGCCGCGGATATCCTTCACGAAGGTAGTGTCCGCCAGCTTCTCTCTAAGCAAGCCGGTCAGATAATCGCCCATCTCAGCAGCCCGCTGAGCCAGCCCGTCTTCCAGCATTGTCTCAATCGTCGCTTCCATAACCGCTGCCGCCAGCGGTGTGCCGCCGAAGGTAGTCGCATGGCTGCCCGGGCTGAAGGCCTCACGCAGGTAGCCCTTGCCCAGCATGACGCCGGCAGGGAAACCGCTGGCCACGCCTTTGGCCAGGGTGAAGATATCCGGCTCAATGCCGTAATGCTGATGGGCGAACAGCTTGCCGGTACGGCCCATGCCGGTCTGCACCTCGTCTACGATCAGCAGCAGTCCATGTTCCTTGCATAACGAGACTACAGCGTCAAGGAATTCCTGCTGCACTTCAATCACGCCGCCCTCAGCCAGCACCATCTCCAGCATGATCGCTGCCGTATGCTCCGTGATTGCAGCTTTCAGTGCCTCCAGATCATGCAGAGGCACAGTCTTGAAGCCTGCCGGAAGCGGCAGGAAGCCTTCTTTTACCTTCGCCTGCCCTGTTGCTGTCAGTGTAGCCAGCGTGCGGCCGTGGAAGGACTGCTCGAACGTGATCACTTCATAGCGGTCCGCACCCTTCACCTTCTGGTGATACCGGCGCGCCAGCTTAATCGCTGCTTCATTCGCTTCCGCTCCGCTATTGCAGAAGAATACCTGATCTGCACAGCTGTTGTCTGTAAGCAGCGCAGCAACCCGGTCCTGGCCCGGAATGTGGAACAGGTTCGAGACGTGCCACAGCGTATCAATCTGTTCCTTCAGCTTCGCGCCGACCTTCTCCGGGGCATGGCCCAGGCTGGTTACAGCGAGTCCGCACATGAAATCCAGATATTTGTTCCCCTGATCATCCCACACCCAGCTGCCCTTACCCTTGACCAGACTGATATCATATCTGGCGTACGACGGGAATACCGCACTCAGCTTGGCAGGAGCAGCAGCGGCCCCCTGTCCCTTCGTTTCCACAGAACGTTCCTGCGGCGCCCCCGTCAAAGAATCCTTATCTGCCTGTGTAAGCTCACTCATTCTCAGTCACTCTCCCACCATGCTGCTGCCGGATTACCGTCAGCGCCTCTAATTTACTTTCTGCTCTACCAGATACCCATCTGCCAGATGCCAATCAGATCAACCTTGCACTCTCTATACCACTCCGGCAGCTAAGCTGCTAACTGCATAATTATCGGACAATCCGCGTCCCCAGCTCTTCGCCCTGCAGCACCCGGCTGAGCACATTCGGCTCTTTGCCGTCGACAATGACAACCTCAGATACCTTGCCCTGGATGCAGTCCATGGCTGCGCGTACTTTGGGAATCATTCCGCCGTAGATTTCACCATCCGCAATCAGTTCCTCAATCTGCGCCACCGTAACAGACGGGAGCACAACCTTCTCTCCGTCCAGCACACGCATAATTCCCGGCACATCCGTAACCACGATCATAGTAGGCGATTCCACAAAAGATGCCACCGCTCCGGCAGCTGTATCCGCATTAATGTTGTAACGCTGACCGCCGCCATCCACACCAATAGGGGCGATTACAGGGATGTAACCCATCGCGAGGATACCCGTCACAATCTCCGCTCTGACCTCGGTTACTTCTCCCACCATACCCAATACATCGCTGTTCGCAACCGGACGCGCCATAATCAGGTTGCCGTCAACTCCGGATAATCCGAGCGCCTGCCCGCCGGTGGCTTGAATCCGGCGGACAATCGCCTTATTAATGCTTCCAGCCAGCGTCATCTCTACCACATCGAGCACTTCTTCCGTCGTCACCCGCAGGCCGTTCACGAAGCTGCTCTCAATCCCAAGCTTCTCCAGATTCCCCGAGATCGCCGGACCGCCGCCATGAACAATGACAGGCTGAACCCCGCTTCGCTGCAGCTCCCGCAAATCCTCAAAGAACGAATCCGGCAGCGCAGCCAGCGTACTCCCGCCGCATTTCATCACGAACAGGCCACTGCCCAGCTGCTTCTCTATAGGTTCAAACGTCATCTCTCAGTTACCTCCCTATATAAGCTGAACTTAAGATACTAACTTTAAGCTCAGTCGTCACTACGGTGAATATTTGGATTTCCGGCCGCTGTTGTCCCCAGATTTCTTGATTGATTGATACCACTATTGGCGGTGGAAATCCGGTGACAAATGCGGTCGCTAACGCTCCTACAGTTCCAAAATCCCCCTCCGATCCTTATCGCTTTTTGTTGGTTTCTTGTATTCCGCTTATATAGAAACTTATACCCGCCGCCAACCAGCGCAGATCAGGTGCGGTACGCCGCATTAATGCGCACATAGTCGTAAGTGAGGTCGCAGCCCCAGGCTGTAGCACTTCCGCTTCCGTCTGACAAGGTTACCGTGATCAGTACGGTATCACTTTTTTGCAGATAATAGAGAGCCTTCTCTTCGTCAAAAGCCACCGGACGCGACGCCCGCAGCACCTCTATATCTCCCAGCTTAATGTCTACCTGTTCCGGCGATACCGGAACTCCCGCACGGCCTACAGCAGCGATAATCCGTCCCCAGTTGGCATCCGCCCCGAAGATCGCTGACTTCACCAGGCTTGATCCGACTACAGTCTTGGCAATCGCAGCAGCACCTTCATCATGCACTGCACCATTCACCTGCACTTCGATCAGCTTCGTCGCACCTTCCCCGTCACGGGCAATCGCCATCGCCAGACTGCGGCACACATGCGTGAACGCTGCGGCAAAAGCCTCCCAATCCGGATGCAGACGCGTCAGCTTCTCATTTCCCGCCAGGCCGCTCGCCATAGTGACCAGCATATCATTTGTGCTAGTATCTCCATCTACTGTAATCATATTAAAAGTAGAGTTGGTTGCACTGCGCAGCAAACTAAGCAGATCCTCAGCATCAATGACTGCATCCGTGGTCATGAAGCCCAGCATCGTCGCCATATTAGGATGAATCATACCTGAACCCTTGGCCGCACCCGCAATCGATACCTCTGTACCGCCGACCGTCAGCTTGACGCAGCTTTCTTTTTTGACCAGATCCGTTGTAAGAATCGCTTGGCTGAACTCCTCTGCACCCGCAGCACCGCCATCCAGCTTCTCCGGCAGTCCGGCGATGCCGCTGCGCACACAGTCCATCTTCAGCAGCTCCCCGATTACCCCGGTCGAGGCTACCGCAACATCCAGCTCGTTCACGCCCAAATAACGGGCAGCTGCAGCGCGCATCTCATACGCATCCGCTTCACCCTGATCACCTGTGCAAGCATTGGCATTTCCGCTGTTCACGATTACCGCCTGCAGTGTCCCGTTCGCCAGACTCTCCCGCGTTACCTTCAGCGGAGCCGCCTGAAACACATTCGTGGTAAAAACCGCAGCAGCCGTCGCCGGAACCTCGCAGAGAATAGCTCCGAGGTCGTTACGTTCGGTTTTTTTGAGACCGCAATGCAGCCCTCCTGAAGTGAAGCCCTTAGGTGTAGTAATACTTCCGCCTTCCACGACGGTATATAGTTTGTTCTCGCTCATGTTATAGTTTGACCGCTGCACATTATGGATACACTGGTGTGTAACCAAGACCGCGGGTTTCCTCCCATCCCATCATCAAATTCAGGTTCTGAATCGCCTGTCCTGCAGCGCCTTTAACGATATTGTCGATGACCGACACAATGGTGACCCGTCCTGTACGTGCGTCTGTGGCGAAGCCGATGTCGCAATAGTTCGATCCGCTGACTTCCTTCGTCGCCGGAACCACTCCGGGCTCACGCACCCGCACATACGGTCTGCCTGCATAATACTTACGGTATAATTCCACGAGCTCCTGCTCGCTGTGTTCTCCGGTCAGCCCGGCATACATCGTGCTCATAATTCCCCGGGTCATCGGCACAAGATGCGTAGTGAACGTTACCGTTACTTTTTCCCCGGCGATATCCGTAAGCACCTGCTCAATTTCCGGGATGTGCTGATGTTTGTTGATCTTGTAGGCTTTGAAGTTCTCATTGATCTCGGCAAAATGAACCATCAGGCTCGTTCCCCGTCCCGCCCCGGACACCCCGGATTTCGCATCAATAATGATACTGTCCGGTTTGATCCAGCCTGCCTCAAGCGCCGGAACCAGTCCCAGCAGCGTAGCTGTGGGATAACAGCCGGGATTAGAGATGAAATCCACACCGGCCGCACGCTCGCCGTATACCTCGCATAACCCGTATACCGCCTGCTGCAGATAAGCTTCCGGAGGAGCGGGATGCTTATACCACTGCTCATACTCCGCGCCATCCTTCAGCCGGAAATCCCCGGACAGGTCGACGACCTTGAGTCCGGCTTCGAGCAGCTGAGGCACCAGCTTCGCGCTCACACCCGAAGGAGTAGCTGTGAATACGACATCCGCCCTGCCGGCAATCTCTGCCGCATCCACACCATCCAGATTACGCTGCACAATCCCTGTTAAATGAGGGAAGCCTTCCTCAATCGGTGCACCGGCGCTCGAAGAAGATATTACTGAAGTAATCTCTATATCAGGGTGGCTCTGCAGCAGCCTGATCAGCTCCACGCCCCCATATCCCGTTGATCCGACAATCGCCGCTCTCAGCTTACCTGTCACTGTCATCCCCGCTTCCCGTTTCTGCTTTATATCATTATTACCTGTGAATAACCGTTCTGCAAATATGTATTATTATACGACCGAATTAATATAAATACAACATGTAACGTTAACTTTATTCCGATGTTCCCACTGGAAACAGCCATGCCTTTTATCAAAAGAAAAGCGCAGAGCTCCCCTAAAGGGAGTCTACGCTTCTCTTTTGAAACCTTCGCCCAGCACTTCATGGGCTTCCGTAATAATTACAAATGCACTCGGATCTACCGAGCGGACGATCGCCTTGAGCCTCGTAATTTCATTCTGGCCTACCACGGCCATCAGTACAGTACGATTGTCTCCGGTGTAGCCGCCTTGCGCATTCAGCTTGGTCAGCCCGCGGTCCAGATCATTCAGAATCGCCTGCGAGATATCCTCCGTCTGATCGGAGATGATATACGCTACCTTCGTGGTGCTGAAGCCTACCTCCAGCGCGTTGATTACCTTGCCCGTCACGAACAGCCCGATCAGTGCATACATTGCCTGTTCCATGCCCAGCACAAAAGCAGCCAGCGTAATCACCGTACCATCCAGCAGCACGACGGACAGCGAGAAGCTGAAGCCGGTAAGCTTTTGAATAATCTGCGCGAGTATGGTCAGTCCGCCCGTTGATCCGCGTCCACGGAAGACCAGGCCAAGCCCCAGACCCACACCAATTCCTCCATATATAGAGGCAAGCAGCGGATTCGTAGTCGGTACCGGACCATCCTTGGTCAAGAAGATAAACAGCGGCAGCACAAAGCTCCCCAGCAGAGAGCGGATGCCGTACTGTTTACCAAGGAATATGACCCCGAGAATAAAGAGCGGAATATTGAGCGCCCACTGGGTAAAAGCCGGCTCCGCCCCAAACCAGGCCTCGGCAAGCACCGACAACCCCGATACCCCGCCGGAAGCAATCTGGTTCGGGAGAAAGAACAGATTGAACGCCAGCCCTGTAATCAGCGAGCCGATCAGAATGAGCGCAATATCCACTGTATGACGCAGCGGCCCGTTTAGCGGGATGAGCGGAGGTTTGTTGCGTGAATTGATTTTTTGCATGGATGCCCTGCTCCTTAGATGTGATCTTACTGTCCTTGTTATTCTTTTCAGAAAAAAATCCCTACACCTCCGAAGACGCGTAGGAATATCCATGCCCTTATTCAGTTTCCGTCTTGATCTGACTGCGCAGATAGCCGTCAATGAAACCATCCAGGTCGCCGTCCATCACCGCTCCGACGTTGCCCGTTTCTACAGAAGTACGGTGATCCTTCACCATGCTGTAGGGGTGGAACACATAGGAACGAATCTGGCTGCCCCAGGCAATCTCCGATTGTTCGCCGCGGATCTCATCGAGATGCGCCTGCTGCTCCTGGATTTTGCGCTCATAGAGCTTGGAACGCAGCATCTTCATCGCCTGTTCCCGGTTCTTGATCTGTGAACGTTCATTCTGGCACGTTACCACGACTCCGGTTGGCAAGTGGGTAATCCGCACCGCCGAGTCCGTAGTATTGATATGCTGACCACCCGCGCCGCTGGCCCGGTACGTATCGATCTTCAGATCCTCTGTACGGATATCTACTTCCACATCGTCCGCAATCTCCGGTACCACATCGCAGGATACGAAGGAGGTATGCCGTCTGCCCGAGGAGTCAAAAGGCGAAATGCGCACCAGACGGTGTACACCTTTCTCTGCCTTCAGGTATCCATATACATTGTAGCCTTTAATCAGCAGTGTTACACTCTTGATGCCTGCTTCATCACCCGGCAAATAATCAAGCACGTCTACCTTGAAGCCCCGCTTCTCCGCCCAGCGTGTATACATGCGCAGCAGCATCTGGCCCCAGTCCTGGGATTCTGTTCCGCCTGCACCTGGATGCAGCTCCAGAATCGCGTTCAGCTTATCGTACGGCTGATTGAGCAGCAGTTGCAGCTCGAACTCATCTACCCTGCTGCTTACACTGCGGATCGTTCCGGCAATCTCAGACGCAAGCGCGTCATCGCCTTCTTCATCCGCCAGCTCCGCCATCATCGATGCATCGTCATAATCCTGCTGCAGCTTATCGTATTGATCGACCACCGACTTCACGGCGTTCATCTCGCCAATAACGCTTTGCGCCTTCTCCGGCTCATCCCAGAACCCGGGCGCTGCCATCTTTTCTTCAAAGTTCGCTATAATCTCCAGCTTAAGGTCTAAGTCAAAGTGACCCCCTAAGATTGGTTAGTTTCTTGCCTATTTCACGCAGGTCCTGCTTCACATTAGGATCGATCACTTGGATCACATCACCTTTCAAAATAAAATATTGCGCCGGCCGCTGGGTTTGGAGGTTTTGCGGACAGGGGGAGATGCAGCTTCTGCCGCTGCATCATTGCTCTTAAGAAATGCCTATCGGTGTACGCCGTAACTGCGGGGAATGTTTGGACTTCCGGCCGCTGTTAGGATTGAATTTCCTCATTCAAACTGCTCATCGCAGTAGAAATTCAATCCTAAAGGCGGACGCTGACGCTCCTACAGTTCCAAACTTCCCCTCCGCCACTTCCACCTCAATTACAGTTCTACAGAGCCATTCCGTTCGCTTCGCTTGAAGCAATCGCCCCATTCACTCAACCATCCAAAAAAGCGGCCGGGCCGCAAACGGGGAGTCCCCCGGGCCCAGCCGCTTTTATTGTCATTATAACCTAAGTGACAGTGAACAAAACTCGAAGTGCATTACGGTGAAACGTGCTCACAGATTTAATGCCTGCTCGCTATTTCACCAGAATCAGACAAGTGAATTTCTTCTCTCTTACGCCTGACCGTGACAGTTCTTGTATTTCTTGCCGCTGCCGCAAGGGCATGGATCATTACGGCCGACTGTAGATTCCACATGCACCGGACGTTTCTCAGCAGGCTCAGCGTTCGTGGAGATCTTATCTTCTTCCACTACCGACTGACGCTCCTGATTCGCCTCGATGTGCGCCTTCATAATGTAGGTCGCCACTTCTTCCTGAATGTTCGCCGTCATGGCATTGAACATTTCGAAGCCTTCGAACTGATATTCGCGAAGCGGATCGGTACCGCCGTAAGCACGGAGGTGAATCCCTTGACGAAGCTGATCCATGGCGTCGATATGATCCATCCATTTGCTGTCTACGGAACGAAGTACAATAACCTTCTCGAATTCACGCACCAGCTCAGCGCCGAGACGTTCTTCACGTGCTGCATATTTCTCCAGTACACGGCCAAAGATGAATTCGATGATTTCTTCTACTTCTTTGCCCCATAGATCATCGCGGGTCAGGGAGTCTTCCTCCAGCAATTTGCTGTTCACATAATCCGCGACTTCCTGCAGCTCCCAGTTTTCCGGGATATCGTCACTGCAGTGGGCATTAACAATACGGTCAACGACCGGTTTGATCATTTCCACTACAATGTCTTTGATATTGTCAGACTCGAGAATTTCGCGGCGCTGTTTGTAGATAATCTCACGCTGCTGATTCATCACGTCATCATATTGCAATACGACTTTACGGATATCGAAGTTATTGCCTTCCACCCGTTTCTGGGCAGATTCAACAGCTTTGGTAATCATACGGCTCTCAATCGGCTGATCTTCTTCGAATCCAAGACGGTCCATCATGTTCAGCACGTTATCCGCGCCGAAACGTTTCATCAGTTCATCCCCAAGAGACAGGTAGAACTGCGTGGAACCCGGGTCACCCTGGCGTCCGGCACGTCCGCGCAGCTGATTATCGATACGGCGTGATTCATGACGTTCTGTACCAATAATATGCAGACCGCCAAGATCGGTCACGCCTTCGCCCAGTACGATATCCGTACCGCGTCCAGCCATATTCGTAGCAATCGTTACGGTTCCCGGCTGACCAGCAAAAGAGATGATTTCAGCTTCTGCAGCATGATGCTTCGCGTTCAGCACCTGGTGTCTGACACCTTTGCGCTTCAGCATTTCAGATACGCGTTCGGAGTTCTCAATCGATACCGTACCTACAAGCACAGGCTGATTCTTTTTGTGGCGTTCCACAATTTCAGCGACTACAGCGTTGAACTTGCCATTCTCGCTTTTGTAGACCACGTCAGGCATATCGACACGCTGATTAGGTTTGTTGGTAGGTACCTGGAGGACTTCCAGACCATATATCTTCTTGAATTCCTCTTCTTCCGTCTTCGCAGTACCGGTCATTCCACCGAGCTTGCGGTACATACGGAAGTAGTTCTGGAAGGTGATTGTAGCCAGCGTCATGCTCTCATTCTGGACTTCAATCTCTTCCTTAGCTTCGATAGCCTGATGCAGCCCGTCACTGTAACGGCGGCCCTGCATCAGACGTCCCGTGAACTCATCGACGATCATAACCTCGTCTTCGTTAACCACATAGTCTACATCGCGGCGCATAATTGCATTCGCCTTCAGCGCTTGTACGATATGATGGTTCAGCGTAACGTGACTGTGATCATACAGATTCTCTATGCCAAAAGCACGCTCAGCTACAGCAACGCCCTTCTCGGTTAAGGCAACAGACTTCACTTTAATATCAACAGTATAGTCTTCTTCAGCAGTCAGCTTCTTCACGAAACGGTCTGCCGCATAATACAGCTCTGTCGATTTCTCAGCTTGTCCGGAAATGATCAGAGGTGTACGGGCTTCATCGATGAGGATGGAATCGACTTCGTCAATAATACAGAAATATAGCGGACGCTGTACCATCTGTTCCTTATAGAGCACCATGTTGTCACGCAGATAGTCAAAACCAAACTCATTATTCGTGCCATACGTAATATCGCAGGCATATGCTGCTTGTTTATCATTATGGTCCATGCCGTTGAGGTTGACCCCAACCGTCATGCCCAGAAAGTTATAGATTTGCCCCATTTGTGCGCTGTCGCGCTGAGCCAGATAATCATTTACGGTTACGACATGCACGCCTTTGCCCAAGAGTGCATTCAGATATACCGGCAGTGTACCTACCAGCGTCTTGCCTTCCCCGGTCTTCATTTCGGAGATCCGGCCTTCATGCAGCGCCATACCCCCAACTAACTGAACGTCAAAATGCCGCATGCCCAGCGTCCGTTTGGAAGCTTCGCGTACGGTTGCAAATGCCTCGGGAAGAATCTCTTCCAAGGTTTCACCCTTCTCAAGACGGGCACGGAACTCTACTGTCTTAGCCTGCAGCTCTTCATCCGTAAGCGATACGAAATCCGGCTCCAAACCATTAATTACTTCGACCGTCTTCATGAGACGTTTGACATCACGTTCATTAACGTCGCCAAATATTTTTTTAACAAGTCCTAGCATGGTTAACCCCTTTCATGCAACACAGATGGTGGAACCGAGCCCATCCTCAACAAATTGAAAGGGCCATATATGATTTCGATTCCGCTGCTTCATAAATTGTAACAGTTTGTAAGAGAAGCCGCAATACAAGCTGCCGCAACCTTATTCTGCATAATGCCTTTTCATAGGAACAAATGCAGGTATTCTTGACTCTACCTTCTGTATATACGCACAAGAGCCCTATTCGCTTCAAGCGAATAGGGGCTCGTCTAATTGTCTACGTCAGGCTGAAACGGAAGCCCTTCCTTATACCAGCAATTTCCGGTTAGCAGGTTAGTTCTGTTCGATCAAACCATACTTGCCGTCATCGCGTTTGTAAACAACGCTAACTTCAGAAGTGTCGATGTTGGAGAACACGAAGAAGGTATGTCCAATCATGTTCATTTGCAGAATCGCTTCTTCCACATCCATAGGCTTCAAGGTGAATCGTTTATTCCGCACAACCTCAAGATCATCATAATCCTGTTCCTGATCCTCAACAGCTACGGCGCTGGCCGAACCTTCTACGAACAAGGTCTTCAAGCTGCCTTCCTGGCGGAACTTGCGGTTAAGTTTGGTCTTGTGCTTGCGGATCTGACGTTCCAGCTTGTCCACTACGGCATCGATGGATGCATACATATCATCGCTGCGGTCTTCCGCACGAAGCGTCACACCTGCCAGAGGGATTGTAACTTCCACCGTATGAAGGCCGCGAACGACGCCAAGCGTCACATATCCTTCTGAGGTAGGGGGTGCATCGAAATACTTCTCAAGTCTGCTGAGCTTCTTATCAACATAGTCTCTCAAAGCGTCGGTCACTTCAATTTGTTGACCTCGAATGCTGAATTGCATGGGCACTCCTCCTTTGTTTACCTTTTCATTATAGCAAATTGTCAGGGCTAAGTAAAAAACAAATCATGACAGCCTTTACATTTAGCTAACAAAAGATGTCATAGTCTTGCCCTAAACAATAAACAGGTCCGGCTAGCGCATGAACACGCCCTGGCCGGACCATTACAGCTACAGTATTATCTCACTTTGAAGTCTAGATTATGAATGATTGCTGACATATTGCATATTGCAGACAGTAGCGTCTGATTTATTTGTCTTACTTATTTGGTCTGGATGCGCAAAATCTCTACTGGGGAGAAGTTACCATTAGAACCAGTGATGAAAAAGATTTTGTAGGCTGTGTTGGAAGTCAGTCCGCTCAGCGCAAAGGTATGCTTGGCACCTGGAGATACTGTAGAATTCGGACCCGTAAAAGTTCCCGTTAAGACAACGCCAGCACTATCCTTTCCTTCAGAAATTTGTTGTGCTGTAGGATCAGCTTCCGTTGCCTTGACCACAACATATTTCAGGGGTGCAGGGAGACCCTCTGTCTGCCCATATTTGGCATACACAGCGGCAGTTACAGTTCCTATGCTTTCCACTCCCACCTGTGTGAGTGAGGTGGTGCTGCTTGCTGCTGTTTTCAATCGAAGCGGTGTTACGCCAGACCAATTGCCTGAATTATCAGCCAGAGCGACATATACGGTATATTCAGTACCTGCACTCAGACCATATACAGAGAACACAACGGTTGTATTAGCTGTTGTTGCGATTGTGCCGGAATGAACGCCTGCTGTTCCTGCACTAGTCAATCCGTTTTTCACTTGCGCTACAGTTGGTGCTGTTACATTGATGCTGTAAGGAGCAACTACATAGTATACTGCCCCTGTTACCGAAGGCGTAACATATACATCTGCAGTAACCGAACCCACATGACCATAGGTCACATTGCTTACAGAAGGCAAGGTAACGTTGCCGCCACCACCACCGCCAGTGCCGCCACCACTACCACCGGTGACCGGGGTTGCTGTTGGGCTGGTGCTTGGCACAGGTGTTGCTGTAGGAGCAGGCGTTGCCGTAGGAGCCGGTGTAGGTGTCACTCCACCAGTGCCTGACGGTTTATAGACAACAGAGTTACTGATGATTCCGACCGCTTCGGCCCGTGTAAGTGATTTCTTCGGTCCGAAGGTTCCGTCCGGATAACCATTAATAATCTTCTTGTCTGCTGCTGCTACCACCGCACCTTTGGCCCAGGCTGCCACTTGGGCACTGTCCTTGAACTTAAGTGTAGTAGAGCTTGTACTCAGCTTCAGGACTTTGGCTGCAATGACAGCCGCTTCCTGCCGGGTAAGCGGATTATTGGCACGGAAGGTATTATTCTCATACCCGCCGATGTAACCGGCCTTTACGGCTTTGGCTACTTCGCTGTAAACCCAATTTGTGCTTTTGACATCCGTGAAGCTAATGGAAGCCGTTTCGGTGAACCCGAACAGGCGATTGATCAGTGCAACATACTCGCCACGGGTAATAGCCTTGTTCGGCTTCACCGTTCCGTCAGGATAACCGCCCAGGTATCCTTTATCCAGCCAGCTCTGCAATTGCTTCTGCGCCCAGTGACCTTGAATGTCTTTGGGGGTAGCCGCAGCTGACACACTGCCTAATGATCCGAGCAACATCGAAATACCAAGTAATCCGGCCATAAGGCCACGCCATGTTTTCTTCATTCTTTTGTTCATCCTCCTGAGTGTTTGATGGGCATAGGCTTCACTGCATGTCTTCTTATCTAGGTTCTTTTCGGAAGCATACGCCTAAGCTAATAATGGGGTGCTATCTAGGCAACAAAAAGCCCAACGTCTCTCATTACCCATATTTTGGAGGCAATTAACGGATTCTTGAAATAAAACTTTACAAAGTGTCAAATGATGTGTCTTTCCCGCCTTATGTTGCGCGTCATTTGTGAAATAGACGCAAGCAGAAACAACAGTACCGTCCTTAATAAGGACGGTACTGTTTCAGCGTGAAATAGAAGGATACTTTATTACGCAACGCAGATGAAGTCTTATATTATAAAAAAGACCCCGGGGAGTATCCCCAAGGTCTAACGCTAGCGTTGTCTCAATTGCTAACCATCTACCATATATGTAGGTCGGCTTCGCCGGATGATTATAATTTGATGACGTTAGCTGCTTGTGGTCCGCGTGCGCCTTCAACGATATCGAACTCTACGGATTGGCCTTCGTCCAATGTCTTGAAACCGTCAGTTTGAATCGCGGAGAAGTGTACGAATACGTCGCCACCATCGGCAGTTTCGATGAAACCATAACCTTTTTCTGCGTTAAACCATTTTACTTTACCTTCCATTGACTAAACATTCCCTTCGTCATCAGATGAACGTGAGTCTTGCTCACAAATCGACTATACCACCGCTACTTCTCAGTTGTCAATTGGAAAAGAAAATGTTTACTTTCTATATTTTACCACCCATAAAAAATAAACTTTTATTCTTCAAAATTCTACAATTGACGCGGATTTTAGCTAAATTGTATTGTCAATTAAGACTCTTTAACCAAAATGCTTAGGGATGAAACATCGGAGAGAAAGCAATTTACAAAAGAGATAATCTCTCAATAGATGGTGCATAATTGTAATCTACAGCCAGCGTATATTGCTCTTTTGCCTTACCTACATCACCTATTGCTTCGTAATACACCCCTAGGTTATGATGAGCAGCAAAACTTCCGGTTCCTATGACACTGCCCTCTTGATCAGTTTCACCGATTTCAATCGCCCTTAAGTAGAAACGTTCAATATAAGTAACTAGATCACTATATTGATCAGGATCACTCAAAATGAGCTCAAGAAGAAAAAGAGCAGAGACAAAGTAAAAGTCAGCCGAACCGCTGAGAAAGTCCTGCTCCGCTTCTACTACGGCTAAGCCTTCACCTAAGTTGCCGGAAGATATAATTGCATATAAATAGTTCACTATAAGACTCGGAGCATAGCCTTCTTTATGAGTGATTTTGCTGTATGCAAGCTTTAATGAGGCGAACGCTTTACCGTGTTCTTCCATTCCGCGATACTCTTTAGCGATTTGATAATAGTAATAAGGATCAAGCGGGTTCTCTTCAATTACTTGTAAAAGTATTGGAATATTTCTGTCTGACTTCTTATTTTCAAAATACCCATCATGCTGAATTTCCACATCCACTCTTGCTCTAGGCAGGTCAGACACTACCTGTTCATGAATTCTTCCAGAATATCGGCAACTCGATGGAAAAAGGCGTGAGATATAGCTTTGCTCAAAGCTCACTCCATCTTTCGACATGAATTTATCTATTCTTTTGACTTGGCCTATAGCAGCAGGAGAACGAGCAATAAAGTCACGAATCTGATCTCCACAGTCATTAGAAACATATTCATCTGCATCCAATACCAAACTCCACTCACTGGTTGCCTGCTCCAAAGCAAAATTGCGGGCAGCGGCAAAGTCGTTAGTCCACTCGTAATCAAATATCTTGGCTTTGAATTCGGATGCTATTTGTTTGGTAGTATCAGTAGAGCCTGTGTCGGCTATAATAATTTCGTCTACAAGAGTTAAGACGCTATCCAGACAGCGTCTTAAGGTGGCTTCTTCATTTTTCACGATCATGATCAGGGAAAGTTTCATTTTATCCATCCTAAAAAGTCTAATTTTGAAATATCAAAGGTTACACCTAAGAATGCCTAATGTGAAACATATCGAACACTCCTGAGATATGTCCTATATTCCATTTTCCTTAAGTATCATTTTACACATCTCGTATATATTTTAAGCCATCAATAAAAAAGTAGTAATCGAATATATTCATTTCCTCAAGCTGCCTGGCTATTTCTTCATAATGGATACTTGCAATAATGAGCCGTGAATTCTCATCCATTAACACAGGTAATTCGGAAGGAGATCGTACGGGTACACCATATGCTAGACTCCCCCATGCGGCTTTACGATTATCAAAAGCGCAAACTACATTCAATCCATTACTGTAACGTTCCAGCCAGATCCGCAGGCTATCACCAGCACCGAAGATATACACCTTTTTATTTTCAATACCGCATAGCATGTCTGTATAGGCACGAACATACTCTTTGTAAGACCGGCCCAAATCCACAATACTATGTTCCCAGTGCTTTGATTTGCGATCTTTCGCATCCGGCTCGTATAATCCGCCAGGATAAGATGCAATTAGCGTTTCCTTATAACCGACAGGCACTGGAATTTTCAAATCTTCAAAGTCCATTTCAATACTTTCCGCAAACCACTTCTTGTCATAAACTCTTTTGCCATGCTCGCCCATTACAACGGGAATGGAGTAATATAACTGGTCAGAATACTTTGAACAGAAGCGTTCATACCGCTCTGCAAAAAAGTTATATTGTCCAGATATTCCGCCGGCACCGTAGCAAAATGCCTCTTTACTTTCAGAGATCTCAGCCCCCTCGCATTCATCAAGGGCAGCCGAAGCGTACATTTGAATTTGCATCTTCAAAGCGGTTTCCTGAACACGTTTTGCGGCATCACCGCCGGGCATATCGTCTAGTGGAAGGATGTCGATATAGGCACCCATGTGCCCCCCTCGCGTATACCCATTAGGAAAGTTCGAGAGGACCGTCGTGTCACTTCGCCGCAGCCTTATATAATGTGGAGCGGCGGAAGGATCATTTTGCGGTGTCTGCAGGAAATAGGGTTCATCAAACCAATGCTGTGAAAGCCTGAGACGCTCATATTCCTTACGTGGCAAAGCAATATCAATATCGTCATCCCAAGGGATAAACCCTTTATGACGTACCGCGCCTAGGAGAGTTCCAAACATGGCGAACCAGGTTAGCCCTTCACGCTTTGCGACCCTTGTAAATTCTTTTAGAATTTCAAGTTCAACAACCTGTAACTCATTTAGTTTATTCACGGATTAATTCTCCTAAGGTGTATATAAGAATGGATACTTCCTGCCTATGTCTTATTGATTTCTTTGCCCTCAATGATGATGCTTACAATTAAAACGTCACAGTTGCTGGCCAACTTTGTCTCTTCAATAATTTCATTATTATATTAAAAGCTTTATCGATAACAGCTGTCATGTCGATGTGGCAATCGTCAAACACGCGCTTCAATGTTTTCCCGCACAAGCCAAGTCCATAAATAGCTGAGTAATATCAGGTGAGGCATTTTCTCAAAAATAGTACTGATCAATAATGATAGCTCCTCGTTTTCTTTATCATAAAAACATCTCTCCGGAACCCGATCCAAAAGCATTTACCGGTCTTTGCAGCATTTATGATAGTTTCTCGATACGGTCAAACTGGGAAACTACCTTATTGACACCAATGCTCCATCCGAAAGTTTCTTAGCACAATACCCATAAGGTTGGCAAATTCAACTGCGGCATGACCAACGAATCTTCTACCATTTTTTATTGAAATGACATTTACACCTAGCCAGCAAACTGAATCGTTTAACTTGGCCCCCTCAGGACCTATTGTCTTACCTTCTAAGTTGTAGTAATCTGGGTGTTTTTAACGATTACCACACTTGATGAGTCACCAATGGATATTGGCATCAAGGCGTTATTTTGACAAAACTCGTCAACCGCTTGCTTGGCACCTTTAAATCGAATCGAGAAATAGTCGTGAATTAACAATATCCCGCCAGTAGCCAGTTTTGGATAGAAAAAATCCAAACCCGCCAAAGTAGGTTTATACAAATCAAAATCCAGATTTACAAAAACGAAGGTGTCTTCAATTCCTGCTGTAGTTTCTGGAAAATATCCCTTCTTAATGACTACCTTTTCTGGAATAGGCATAGACCTCATTACAGCATCAGCGGATGTGAGCCCACCGAATGTGCCAGCTAGTGAGTTTGAAAAACCGTTAGTCAGTTCCATACCTATATCACGTTGGTCAAATCCTTCAAAGGTATCAAATAGATATAAAGTTTGATCGTAGAACGTTTCATTGATGACTTTGGCAAAAGAACCGCTTAAAACTCCACATTCAGCGCACGAACCTGCAATTTCTCTTTCTCTAAGTATTTCTGCTTGAGATTTCAGAAAAGCAATACGGGCTTTGTACGAGAGAGATACTAGACTATCATCTATTTTGCTTTCATTTACACCCATTGAAATAAGTCTCTGGCTTAATAATTCGATATCCATAATTGTACCAATATAAATTTTATCATAATTAAGCGTCACAACTTCACTAGGGGCAATAACTGGTATCCCATTTATTGTTGTACCCTGCAAGTTAGAATCGTTGTCAATAAAAGCTATACAACCTACACCTTTTTTTTGAATTTGCTCTAATACAGACTTTCCGGTAGTACCAGCACCATATATAATCGCTTTTTCCACTTCGTCCCCACTCCTTGTTAATCCAAAAGTTTATAATAAGAAACTGGATGTGATTTTCTTTGACTTTCCGGAGGAATTGTTAGATAAGCACCAAACTTGTGCTTTAAGTATGCATCGGCACTCTCCGCCCCCAATAAATTCAAATCCCCAAATCTGTAATCAATTGTTTTTTCATACCATTCACGCCTGCCCTCACTTACATTATCTCGTGCGGGAAAAGTTAAAACTCTTACGCGCTGATATTTTTTGCGGTTACTTCTTCCAGCAAAACGCTGCAAATGATTTGAAACCATTCCAAGTGGTATTAGGCTAAGCAGTGAGAACACGCCGCGCAACATTGGATTTTCATCCGTTTTCTTTCCTACTTCTGACCAGAGAATTTTCCGAATTACCGTACAGTGGAGATTATGAATTTTCTCGGCCAACTTCCCGTCAGGCACATTGTCGAATGGGAATATGTCAATAAACACACCCGACTCATAAGGCATATGTGCCTGTCCCTCCCTAAGGAAATAAGTATTCTTTCGTCTAATTTTCCCATATCCCCAACGGTAACCATGAGTTGCCCTAATATCTTGAAAGTAAAACCGGTCATGATCTAAATCCGTTTCACATACCTTGCGGAACTTCTCGTATTCTTCCCGAAGTAGACCAATATCCGCATCATCGTCCCAGGGTATGTAGCCTTTATGACGAATAGCGCCAAGCATGGTACCGCCGATCATAGCGTAATTTATGTGATTTAAACGGCAAATTCGATCCACTTCCGCTAGCATTTCAACCTGTATGAGCTGAACGGCTCTTAGATCCTCCGGAGAAAGCGGGCCCCTTTTCGTATTGTTTGGTTGACTTTCAATTTCCATCTGCCAAAACACCCTTCGCCCAGTCAATTCTGTTAACTATCACCGCGTCTACGCCGAGATCCCTTGCAAGTTTCAGCTCATCATCTTTCGTTACCGTCCAAGGGCGTATCAATATGCCCCGTTTCCGGCAATCTTCCACGAGCGATGGATGACGCAACATATGAACACTAGGATGCAGCGCTTCAGCGCCAACCTTTTCGCATTGCTCCCCAGTGACCAGTATTTCTCCGCCGCATAGCAGCGCAGTTTTGGCTGACGGCTCAAGCAGCTTTATTTTCTGAACAGAATAGTGATTAAAAGACGACCATATAATCCTGTCGCACATACCGTACTTTTCTACTAACTGTAACGCATTATGTTCAATCCCATCGTAATAGATGACACCTGTTTTCAACTCTATATTGATAGTCAATCCTGTCGGTTTCAATAATTCCAATACTTCTGCCAGTGTCGGCACTTCCATAAAGAACGGCTCAGTGCGACCGCTTTTATTGAAATTGAGCTTTTTTATTTCAGAAAGGGTAAAATCCTGCACCCAACCCTGTCCATTGCTCGTTCGGTCAACAGTTTCGTCGTGGATGACAACAATCTCGTTGTCCTTTGTAAGCTGAATATCAAGCTCTACTCCTTCAACGCCCATTTGGGCTGCCATTTTAAAACCGACGAGCGTATTTTCAGGCGCGGAAGAATAGGCACCACGATGACCCCATATTTTCATTAAAGCCACTCTGCCCTTCCGTGTGTAACTTCCTTATTTTTACCCGCCCCAAATCTTGCAAAGCGTATCTGTCTCTTCTCTGTGTTAACGAGCATAATGTCAAATGCTTCTTGAGAGAGCTCCCCGAGTTTTCGGCCAGGGGTGATAAAGGCTTCCGGCTTATATTCCGTAAATGCTTCACACTTTGAATTCACCATGGATATAATAGGAAAGCCTTCTTCATTGTCCAATAAATCCGCATGGTTATGACCATTTATAAAGGCAAGGATTTTCCCGGCATGATTGTTCAACAGCCCCATTAACTCTATTTCGCCACGTATTTCCTTTGCCCAATACTGTAAACGGCTAATAGGCGCAAGGTGGGAAAAAATCACAATCCGCCAATCATCAGGCGTATTTTCTAGTTGTTTATCTAGCCACTGGATGCATGCTGCGTTGTATCCATAACGCATTGTCTCATCCGGATCAAAGGAATCCAAGAAAATAAAGCGCAGTTTGTGTGCGCCAAAATCAATGGAATATCGCGGTTCATCTCTGCCTAAATAAAGCTCACACTGTTCTTTTAAGGAAAACAGATCCGGGTTATCCCTGAAATAGTTTGTGTCATGATTGCCAAGCGTTGCCCATACAGGTATTTTGCACTTTTTCAAATCTCCAAGAACCTGCTCTACATAATAACGGCTTACCTCACGCGTTGTCATGCCATCCGTGAAATCCCCAAGGTGAATGATCCCATCAAAGCCTACTTCTTTATGCAATTGTTGGATGGACGCAGACGTGTCATCCCAAGTCCCATTTACTGTATAATGTGTATCGGTTAACAATGCAAAGGAAAGTTCATTCTTTTCCCGTACATCCATAACATGCTTCGCGACCCGCTCTACTTCATTTCTGATCCACGGCTTCATTTCAGGCGGGGAAGCTGCATTTTTTTCAAAAGAAAGAATACGATTTAGTTCCTCGGAACCTTCAAATGCTGTTCCATTCATTTTCCTTAGACATACACGAAAGTAAACGCACTCTGTAAACATATAATCGTCTTGCTTGTAACTGTTGCCGCTCAAATCCTGTCGGTAAACCGTCCAGCTCTCGTCCGGGGCATAGTCATAGGTGTAAATCCAACAATCTTTCACTTCCGCAGCGTAGGTTGCAACGTTGAACTTATACTCCGAATCCATGAGCCGAAGTATATCGCCAGGCTGTGCTAAATAAAAAAGAGGGGTGCTTAGCATCTCAGGATGTCCCAGCTCTTGGCAGCCATCAACTGCGCGTATTTTCATCCCTGCAAGACCCGTTAATGATAGCTTCAAGCACTCCACTCCTTAACTAGAGTTTATAACGATTATCTTTGAGCTTCTTTCAGCTCTTTTCTTGTTACATCCAGCGAGTTTCTGACGATTTGCCACATATCATAATATTTGTATTCAGCCAGCCTGCCGCCGAAAATGACGTTTTCTTCTTTATCGGCAAGTTCTTTATAACTTAAATAACGCATGTTGTTCTTTTGATCATTAACCGGATAATAAGGTTCATCTCCATTTTCATACTCTTTTGAATACTCACGCGTAACTACTGTTTTAGGCTGAGTGCCAAATTCAAAGTGTTTATGTTCGATAATACGCGTAAACGGGGTTTCCGGATCTGTGTAATTCACAACAGCGTTACCTTGGAAATTCGGTTGATCAAGGATTTCCGAGTCAAACCGGAGCGTACGATACTCAAGCGGCCCGAATTGATAATTATAGAACTCATCAAGCATTCCTGTGTAAACAATTTTTGTAGCAATACCATCAAAGGATTCTCTTTGTGCGAAATAGTCTGTACTCAGTCTAACCTCGCTGCCTTCAAGCAGCTTTTCAATAATTGGCGTATACCCTCCGACAGGTATTCCTTGATACTGGTCGTTAAAATAATTATTATCCCAAGTGAAACGAACGGGCAGGCGCTTAATAATAAACGCAGGCAAGTCCTTGCAATCACGCCCCCATTGCTTTTCTGTATAGCCTTTGATCAATTTTTCGTAAATATCGCGTCCGACCAATGAGAGAGCCTGCTCTTCAAGGTTCTGCGGCTCCTCACCTTTCAAGCGCTGCGATTCTATAATTTTTTCTGCTTCTGCCGGATCGGAAACTCCCCACAACCGGTAGAATGTATTCATATTAAAAGGCAGATTGTATATCTCACCATTAAAATTCGCTATCGGGGAATTGGTATAACGATTAAACGTCGCAAGACGATTAACATACTCCCATACTTCTTTATCATTGGTGTGAAAAATATGCGCGCCGTATTTATGCACATTAATACCTTCCACTTGCTCCGTGTAAATATTTCCTCCGATATGGTCACGCTTATCTATTACTAAGCATTTTTTATTACACTTCATGGCTTCATGTGCAAATATTGCACCAAATGGCCCTGCACCGACAATCAAGTAATCGTACTTCATTAATGCAACACCGCCCTTATAGACTTCTCATAGTTTTCATCCAAGTTTTTCTATCAGGATGAGAAATCTCCGCATGACGGAGTTTGGCCTGCAATCTGTTTTCTTATCGCTTTTTGCAACATAGAGGAGCTTGTGCTTTGTGTATATGGGAAAAACTCAAGTTCCGAGCCTAGACTACGCAGCTGACTTTGAAGTCTTGTCCAAGAAAGCTCGCTGTCATGGTCACTACCCGAAAACAAGCAGCCGTAGCGTAATTCTTTCCATGCGTCAATTTTATTTGTATTGTGCTTGTCCACCGAAATGGCTCTATCAATATATTTGCACTGCTTAACAATCTCAATACGCTCTTCAAATGGGATAAACGGGGTTTTATGTTTTTCATGTTCAATTATTTCATCTGTTAGTACTCCTGCAATCAAGTAATGACAGCGCTCCTTGCATCTCTTCAAAAGATTAAGATGACCAATATGAAACAAATCAAATGCTCCTGTTACATAACCTATATTATATTTTCCGTCGGACATTGTATCAGCAACAGTTAATGGCAGTAAATCATCAATACCTTTCTGATAAATACGATAACTGTCCTCATAGATACCCATAGAATTCAATTGCTCAACAATCGGTTGATAATTTGCAACTGCTATAACAATTCGGTATGTTCCATAAATAAGACTACTAACTTCAGACGGTGATTTTACAGTTATCCCACATTTCACTGTTCCCCATTGATCCCTGTTGTTATCTATAATAAACTCTGTTTTGTACTGCTCTCCGTATTTATCCAAAAAATAATCCGCATATGTTCCGGAGCCGAAAAGGACCAGCTTTTTGTCATTGAGTCCCGAAATGGCGTCGAAAAGCTTAATTGAACTGTCGCTGCTCAATTTCATTGTCCTCCTATTGCTTCTAAGAATATACTCGGAATCATTCATCCATGTTGAACGTCCAGTATAGATATCCCGGTTTACTATCTTTTTGGTTAATTCATCTTCCATCTTCAAATAGGAACTCCATAAACTTTTCAACTTATACCTTCCCTGCATTTCTACAAGCGGAATCAGTTTTTCAGTATCAGGTATAAAATTATAAATATCATGAACAGCTCGGAACATAACATATCCTGCCGGACAATTATCCATAGTATATTCCTGATCAAAAAACAAAAGTTCTCCATCTATAAAAAAGCAGTTAACAGGAATCATTTCAACATATGCCTTTTTTAATACAGGTCCCCAATTTTCATTTTGTGCTAAGCTTGAAAATGAACTATCAGAAGTATAATCCGATGAGTTCATTATGTGCTTATAAAGTATATCTAAGCAATCAAAAACAGCTTGCGTATTTTTATCATCTACCAGCTTCCTAAGGTAGTTCGATAATGTCGGCGCTTCTATTTTATCCATAACTGCAATTCCGTTATCAATCGATATTTTAAGTGACGGAATTTTTCTTTTAATCTGCTCTTCTGCATTTCTTTTTAATTCTTCAAGGCCGGATAGTCCTTCATCATATATAGGCATCTTTCTTACCTTACCGTCGTTGCATATAACTGTGGCAAATGCTCTGCTACGGCTCCTTTCTGAAGAGATTGCAGAATACAGTATATTACTGGTTTTAACATCGTTTCCGCACTCGGCAATAAAATAATTCGAAAAAGAAGTCAATACATTATTTTGAGCAAGGATACTATAGAGGTTCTTTTCACTTAAAAGTCTCTCGTTGTTTTTAGATAGATATACCTTCAAACGCTCGGTTATATCTTCTGCAGGAGGATTGTCATCTGTATATATAAGTTGAGGATTTCTATAGTCGGGAAACGGATAATAGAGCTTTATGGAGTCGAACTGCATATTTTCAAGAAAATTCAAGAGCTCATTACGGCTAAATCGATACGTACTAAAGTGATTATCGGTTATTCCTTCAAACGGCAATCCCGATTGGATATCTCTTTCTCCGCATAAAAAACGGATACCCATGCGATTTGGAATTACGGCAAGAATTTTCCCTTTTGGTGCAAGCAGGCTTTTCATCGCTGAAAAGTTGATTTCATAGTCTTTTTCACTCAAACTGTCATTACCTTCGTCAATTGCCCATATGATATAATCGAAGACTTGATCGGATTCTTTTCGGTACTGAATCACATCGGAATTTATAACACTGAGATTTTTGACATTATTCATACGCTTCTTAAGAAAGTGCGCACGATAGCCGTCTTTTTCTACAATGACAGTGTTTTCGCATCTTCTGCATATGCTAGTCAAGAACGCACCGAAAAATCCGCCGATTACCAATACTTTCGAAGTGCTTTCAAATGGATACCATGCAAACAAACCGTTTGGGATATCGCTTAAATAGCGTGCAATCTCCAGACGCTTGTCCTTTCTTATAACATCGATGAAATTCTTGTCAGTACGCGAGTTAATGTATGCCCCTATATCAGCGTCAATTTCATTTAACGGATGAGGAATATCGTTAATCATAACTCAGCTCCGTTCATGAAAATTTTAGGTAATATTCATTTTTGCAAATAAAAGTTACTTAACAATAAAGTATCTGCATCTAAGGTATACGCATAAATATGATCATCTGCAATGCCCATGCTTAATAATTGTTTTTCTATTTCTTGACGGTGAGCCTTGTTAGCAACAATATATGTTGTCTGCGGATAGTCCCGAACTGCCTGTTCTGGCGAAATTATAGGTTTTCCTTGCAACTCATTACCCCACAAATCAGAATTATTATCGCAGCAGGCTTCAACTTTATCTATTCCGTTCATTCCGAGCAAAACAGAAACAAATTCCCCAAATAAACCACATCCAAAAATAACAATCTGATTAACAACAGACATTTTTTCTAATAAACAGGAAAGCTCTCTGCGCTTTTTAGTTTCGGCGGTTATATAATAATCATATAGAGATATCGGATTATGTATCATTAATTCTAATTCTGGCAGTTCTTTAAGCAATAAATGTTCAGATGCAATAGGATTACCATTAATTCCTTGTTTTAATTTGTCGGAAATGATCTGCAGATCCGAAATTGCCAAATCCCAGACGCTGCCCGAAACCGCCATTAACCTGATTCTTTGGTTTGTTTGACGAAACATTTTGCAATAGCTTAAAATTCGCCATATTTCATCTTGGTTTTGAAGCAAATTATCTGCATATTGGTACTCTTCAACAATGTAATGAAACGCATTGGGATTGTATAAAGAAGCATTCGGATTATCCTGCCGATAATGATAAAATATTTCATCCATATAAACTGCTTTTTGCGCTCTGCAAAAGGTCTGAAAAAGAAAACCAATGTCCTGATAGGCAGCACCAGGAGTTTCATTCAGTCGTATTGATTTAACAAAATCATTTTTATATATACCAGTCCACAAATAGTAATCCCTAAGAATAAGATCCGGTGTTATGCTTGGATTAACAGAAACCGCTCCATGACCAGGAGCAAACTCTTTTTTTGAAAACACTTCTATTTTTCTGGTATATGTTAGCCCATCGGTCACTCCAAAAAACCTTTCTGCACTTCCCTTAACATAATCTGCTTTTGATTCCAAAGCCACACTGTACAAGGTTTCATACATATTTAATGCTATATAGTCATCAGTTTCTACAATTCCAATAAAGTCTCCACAAGCCTTTGAAATTCCCAGGTTTACTTGGTAGCCATAGCTTCTTTTATCCGAGTGTATAATATGAACTCTATGGTCCTGCAACTCGAGTGCCCTCAAAATCTCAAGGGTTCCGTCATTCGACCCTGCATCTACAACAATAATTTCTATATCTTTCAGCGTTTGCTTTATTACGCTTTCCATACATTTTTCAATATAACCTGCCACGTTTAAGGACGGCATAATTATGGAAACCTTAGGCATTTTAATTGCTCCTTATACCATCAATTAAATCCAATATAAATCTTGCCACACGCTCGCTTGCATGTCCGTCTTCATGAACTCCGTACTTTTCCATAAATTCATCAACTTTACTTACATATTTATCCTGTTTAAAACTTTCAATATTATATGCCAGTTCTTCGTTTGATTCCGCAATAGGAAATGGCAGAGTATCGTAGTCAATCAACAACTTGCGTTCACCGTCGATATATTCCTTGCGGTCAGGTGCATATAGAAACACAGGTTTCCTTACAAAAGCAGGTTCAAACATAATGCTTGAATAATCTGTAATCATTACATCTGCAGCGGCAACAAGTTCTTGACTGTCGGGATAATCGCTAGCGTCAATAACGTAATCCGGTCGTTTCATCGATGTACTCGCATCGGAAACGATCGGATGTAATCTTAGCAGAATACTCCAGTCATCAGTAAATCTGTCAGCCAACTTTTTCACCAGTAACCCATAATCAATATTGGTTTCGTAAGCTTCAGGTGTATAATATACACCTTGTTTGTAACGAAACGTCGGTGCATATAACAATATTTTTTTATTATTATCTAAATTGAAATAGTTGCATATTTTTTCTCTGTATTGGCCCTCATTAAAAAGAATATCAGAACGCGGCGAGCCGGCTTGTAAAACCTTACCATTATAGACAAAGCCGCTTCTGCAAGCATCTGTATCAAATTCGCTGCCTGTAATTATATAATCAATCATTACTGAATTATGTTTATAGACTACGAGATCCCTATCTTCATTGCGAAAGTTAGAAACATCAAACCCAAAAGTTTTCAATGTGACACTGGACCAATGTTTAACCTGAACATAAATTTGTTCCGGTCGCTTTTGAAAGTATAATGGAACCAAATTATCATATATCCACATCTTGGCTGTTTCCAGTTCGGGAATATATTTGTTTCTGTTTCCCCCATATACAAGTCTGATCCCTTCTGGCACATTTAGCGTCAAATCGCTAACAATCCAAACAATGTCTAAATCATTTCGCAGCTTTAACAACTGCTCAGTTATATATTTCCCATGCCCGAAATAGCCCCCTGTATTGTAAAACACAAGCTTATTAGGCTCAATTTTGTCAGTTTGTTTCTTGTAAATATTATCAATAATATAATCTTTGGCCCTAATAAAGGACTTTGTTCTTATTGTTTCCATGGCTATTAATGAAAAATAATTGTTTATTCCTAAGCTTTCAAGTTGCTCTGCAATTTGTTCGGATGCGTTTAAATTAGCTATAAGGATAACGATATGATCAACCGGATACTGATTTAATACGGATACATCCAAAACTTTCTTTTCTTGACACTTATTCAACGCTTTTTTATTGACAAACAAATCAATCGGAAGCCCTTGTTTTTTTTTATCATTATCAATGATGCCTACAATATGGTTTTCATCATTCTCAAAATAAAATTCAGCACCGTAACCAATGCCGAATATAAACACTTTTTTTTTTCTAAAATAATCAAAGTCTTCCCATGTCTGAGAATTAAATTTATCTATATTAAATTTATAGTTCCTATTACTTGATACTTTTTCCCTTGTGTCCATACTAATGATCATCCCTTTCACTATGCTCAAGACTAATCCCTCAATAAAGTCAAATGGCTTAGAATGAACACCAATTATATTGAGCACTTGCAGACACTATTTTTTTGCCAATTAAAGATTATAAAATGAAGGCTTTCTCTTCCAAATTAACCTGCTCCATATATACTTTTTCGATATTTTTAATTCTAATGATTTAGCATCAATTGATCCAAATCATCGTTACACGAAAGAACCAATGAACTTCGTAGCCTACTTATTTCAGTTTGTTAGCACCTTAAACACATTTTTTATCCCCTCACTATTTAAGATTTTAGTAACTTCAGTTTGATCTTTCATAGCGATTATTACTCCGATCTTATCTTTCTGTAGTCTGGTTTCCGACAGATAATAAATTGGATGGTCGTTAACATGCGATTCTTTAGGTCGTCCATCAGATATGATAAATCCCTCAAAACCAATCCCATTTGCAGTCAAATATTGTGCATATTTCCTCCCCATAACCCCAGCTCCATAAATATAATTTCGTTTATTTTTTTTACAGAAATCAATTAAAAGCCCGATTTCTTCTTTTTCAATCAAATTTAAGTAGCCAATAACATCACTATTTCTATTTAAACCGTTCAACATAAAATTTTGCATAGACATTTGTAAGGATGCATAATTATCGTTCATTACGGTCCCGCTATAATATCCTTTGTCTTGTGCCAGATATGGCAATATCATTTTAAACACATTATCCATATATTCACTGTTAAGCAATGAAGGTTCAAAGCTAACATCCAGCAATTTATTCAATATACTAGTTCTCCCCCAGAAGCATGAAACAAACGAAAACGGGGGTGCATCTGCATTAATATCACATTTCAAGCCAATGACATCAGCGAATAATTTTACTTTTCCATGATTTTCACGCCATTCTAAAAAAGGCATCCCAAAATATTGAGAATGATATGGCATTGGTGGCATCAACAAACCCAGTTTGTTATGTTTTTCAAATTCATCAATAATATTTTCAATATATTCTGGACTTTTCAATGTGTTCTCCCACATATTATTCATTAATGTTTCATCAATAATATACGGGCCATATTGACCTAGTTCTTGATTTTCATGAATAAACCCAATATATTTATATTTTAGTATTATATGCTTATTTTCTATTAAAAACGGTAATATTGTAGCGGCGTCGCAGTTGAACAGTTGGATATGACACTTATAATCAGCATCCGAGCCTAGTAAATCACTTAATTTATTCTTAACTGATTGGTTATTAGTTGTCACATAAATCTCTATTCCTTTCGGAATCTGTTTAATAAAATGAGTCCATTCAACCAAAAACTTATCATGAAATATTAATATGAAAACTGCTGCATTATCAATCTCAAGTAAATCGCTTCCCCTTGTATTGACATTTGCAGGTAAAATATAATCAAGATGCAATGCACTATGAATTTCTGATATATTATAAATTCTAAGAATGTTACTCCATATCAAATCGGCATTGTATTTTGTATGTTTTTCAATATAATTCAGTGTTTTAGCAGCATCCACACCTCCGTTTAGATTTAATAGTCCTCCATTTAACGTAATAAAGTTTTTGCGCTTTACGATAGGACATTTATATTTATAAATCAAATTAAAGGCTTCATAAACAGAATAATTATAATTATTTTCCGTCTTATTTGACGCAAAAGGATTTATATCTATATAGGAATCAAACTTATAACCAAGTTCTGCAAAATGCTGAGTCAATATAATCTCAAATTTTCGAACAGCATCATTATAATTATTTATCTGACCTAGATTTTCAAAGAACAGAAAGAAATCCTTACTTTTTAATAATTTTTCCCTGAATACCAAAAAATAAGATTGCAAATGAACTGGAGTAACTATATTGTCAAAAATCAATAAATTATTCTGTAATGTAATACCCCAAAAATCCGAACTATCTCTTACACTCATTTCATCAAACATATCTTTAAAGGGATAAATAGGGCCATAAAAGGTATCGTTAAATAATACAAGCTCATCAAAACTATATACCTTGTCCCATCCATACAAAGAAGTCAGCGCAGCTTTCCAAGCGGTAGAATCATAGCCTGTGTTATCACGAATAAATACGTCCCTTGTATACTTTTCCAGCTTTGCTAGACCAGTCTCCTCAACTTTTCCATTGCAGACAATAACAAGATGGTTTAAATTTTCCATCATACCGTCCAGTAAGTGAAGAACATAATCATCGACGATTCCTTCTTTATCATAGAAGACAAAAATACCAAGACGTGAAACTGGTATGCTTTCGTTATTCAACACGGTCAAGATCTCCTATCATGTAAAGAATATTAATTTCGGTACGTACGTTTTATACATTACTAAATCCTTTACTACATTTCCTCTACAATAGATAGTATTAACATTGAAACTAATTCCGTCTCCATATTTCTTCCCCATGCACTCGTGTAAACTTTCATTATTATCTGCTTAGTGCCAGTTCATATATATATCGAAGACCTAATGACTTTTTGAAGTCTATCAAATAATTTGGATAAGACAGTTTTTAAAAATTCTCCAAATTCCACTCCGGATTTTCATATAAACTTTCCACAAAACTCCCCTTGTTTAATTGAACGGCTCGTTTGTCAGATTCATCTAATTCATATTGATCTTACTACATCAAATTTTCCCGACAACCTTAAAGGCTCCATTAAACCACTCATATGTTGATAAATCTGGTAACACACTACTTTCAATAGTACTTTTTTCAATAAGCCCCAAAATAGAATCTGTAAACTCTCCATCAAAACGTTCTGGTATGCCTCCTGAGAAAGAATCAATAAAGTCAACGCAAAATTCAAAAATCCCTTTTTGTATTTTGATCATAAATTGTTTCCCTTCAATTGTCCTGTCCTCAGGGAAGAAAAGCTTACTCTCTTTCGAGATTTTCTTAAGACAAGGTTCAGGAGAAGAAATAATATATTCTAAAAGAGAATACAGCTTAAAAACATTATAATTTTTTTCATAATGATTATTTGCTTTATATAAACTGAAATAATCTATTTCATTTCTTCTCGAAATTCCACTGATAGATTTATGCAAGTAAACACCATTTAGTTTTTTATCTAAAATCCGTTCTAAATTATCCTGTCCTGTTCCTTTAGAAAAAAAGTCAAAGAGCATAACTTCATTATCAAAGCAAATATTTTGATCGTCTAAATATGACTGATAATCTATACGCTCTTGTTGAGCTTCTTTAATAATTTCATCTACATTAACCTTAACATTTTCAGCAATAGATGCATCTGGGTTGACTTCGTATCCATCAAGACAAAAAATATTAGTAAATAATTCTTGCACATCTCCTTTAAATTCCTCTAACATAGGCAGCAAATCCGTAATATCTGTCATAGCAGGGATAGATGCTGCTCTTCCAGATGTATAGATATATTTCCCTTTCGGTAAATCGTTCAGTTTTTGCTTCTGACATATCATTTGATATATTTTCATCGGTAAATATCCGTCTCTGGAAACAAATAAAATATCACTAGCTTTCTGTTCCTGCACCCTTTGAATTATCCATAACAAATAATTAAGTATTGTCGGAGCAATTAAATTGCTAAGTTTATCAAGTGTATTAATTTGATATTTCCCTTTGGTACCATACAAGGCAAATGGACTATTAAATAATCTGCTGATCATCAATCCTAAATAATACCTATTATATATCTTGTCAGATCCGTCCATTATTTTATAATAGGAACTATGATTCACCATTTCATAAGCTTTCATTATTTTAAACGCGGAGATCCCCAAGCTTTCGGCAGCAAGAACATCGGCTTTTTCATCATCGCCGATATGTAAGATTCTTTTCGAATCTTCAAAAAGCAATAATTCACTAAACAGGCCCTCTTGTTTTGTTTTCCGATACTCACAGGATATAAATAATTTTTCAAAACCCGAAATCCCATTTTCCTCCAACAAAGCTTCCATTTCTGTAATCGGCAAATACATGTCTGATACGATGTATACTTTTTTATTATGATTAATCGCATAATGAAAAGCTTCTATTATATCATCTCTTGGTATAATTAATTGATGTTCTTTCTGAATCTCCATTTGCATAAGTTCTTGACAAATCTCTTTACTAAGATCATATTTCACTCTAATTGAATCGTATATCTCACTCAATTTTGGATACCTTAAGCGCATTAATCCCAGTTCTGTTTCCTGTCTTATATCAGAAAAAACAAAACCTAAATTTTTATCCTTAAATTCATAATCCAATAATAAGAAAAGGTCTTTTGGGTACAATATCTTACGCATAATAAGTGTGTCAAATACATCAAATGATATCACATCATATTTATCAATCTCATCCAGCAAATTTTGTTTTTGAAATAAATAATATTGATTATTTAACTCTTGAAAATCTTCTTCTGCGTGTATTTGCTCTCCAGTAATTGAAAAAGCAGGAATGTTGTTATTTTCCACATATTCTGCGATACGTCTATAGATTATCTGATGTACCGAAGGCCTCGCTATAATCACTATTAAATCTACGCCGTTCTCTTTCAGCTCATTAACATGCAAAATTGGATATCCCCAGAGTTTTTCACCTGCTTTTTCTGCATCCATTAACCCGACAAAATTATACTGATCTCCTAATTCATCTAATATTGCCTTAGTATGCTTACCAATCCCATATAAAACAATTCTCTTATCCTTGCCTTTTGCAATATTCGTATTAAATGTTTCCACAACATACTTCCATTCGATCTGCATGACAACATCCTCCTTGCGAATTACAGAGAGTATTAAAGAGACTTATTTACGTTATCCTAAAAGTTCTCATATCTGCTGTTCTCCTGTAAGAACCTTTCCATAACCTCCGCTATCGCAATTGAATCCTTGTATGTCAATTTGAATTCACTCTCGGGATTGCCATTTATCAGAGAAAGAAAATCATTGATCTCATATCTCAACCCATCACCAAGAAACTTGTCTGAGTATTTTTCCACATCATTTGGATCTTCGTAGTGAACCTCGAAATAAGTTGTTTTCCACCACGGTGAGTCTACTTTGATATACCCTTTAGTACCAGATATGATAAGATGACCCTCAGATTTGACTCCAAGACCGCAAGTAGCAGTCCCGATACCATTTGAATATCTAAAGTATGCCTTCGTAAAAATATCAAGACCGTTTTCATCTTTTATTGAATCAAATCGTATATCTTCGTATTCAGTTCCAAAGATCTTAATAATAGGAAGCATGGTGTAGCTCCCAAGCTCAGTTAAGCTGCCTCCGAATTTCAAATCAGTCAGCTCACGGCTTGCAGGATCTTCAAGCTTCGTAAAGCAAGCCTCAACATTACGTATGCTTCCGATCATTCCGCTACATGCAATTCCCATCAGCTTGCTGAAACCCGGACAATAGGCTGTCTTAATACCTTCAAAAAGCACCAGACCATGCTCCTTTGCATATGCGAAAAGCTCTTCTGCCTGTGTTTTTTCCAAAACCATAGGTTTTTCACAGAGAACATGCTTTCCTTGCTCAAGCGACATTTTGATGTATTGGTAATGCGTTTCGTGCGGCGACGCAATGTAAACCGCGTCGACCGCAGCAAAGAAATCTTCAATTTCGGTATAGGGATTAACCTCCCATTTCTCAGCAAACCTTATAACGCTTTCTGCATTTGGATTATAAATGCCCTGGGTATTAATACCGCTAACAAGTTTCACTTCCGGTATAAACCTCTCCGCAATACGCCCTGTTCCGATAACTCCAATTCTCTGGATATGCTTATTTTGCGTGCGAAGCATTGTGCTGGAAATATCCTTAGTTCTTTCAAGGTATACAACCTTGCAATAATCGTTCAAATAATCAAAATGTCCGATCCAGTCTGAACCCACCGTAAAAATATCAATTTGATATTTTTTAATATCCCGGAATTTCTGTCCCTGGGACTCTTCAATAATAATTTCATCGGCAAAGCCCGTTTTCCGAACATTTTCAACTCGAGTTATCAATGAATCTATTACATTAAGCTTCCCTCTAGTCTGGTCATATCCCTCGGTGGTTACTCCAACAACAAGATAATCGCCAAGTTCTTTGGCTCTTTGAAGCAGTCTGTAATGGCCTTCATGGAACAAATCGAATGTACCGTATGTTATTACCTTAGTCATACAGATAGCCCCCTAATTTCCATTCAGATAGTTCTTTATAAACTTATGGACCTTTTCACCGCATGTCCCATCATTATTAGCAGCAATTTCTCCATAAGCCGTAATCTGATTCTCCTTATTAAAGGCATTTCCCGTGATATTTTCCTCAAGGAAATCAGAAAGAGTATTAAACGCACTTTCTTCGCAGCAATACTGCAACCATTCGGAATTCTTTTTAAACCCAGGCTCGTTCGCCTTCAGCTCACTGATATTAAATTCAATATTGAGTTCTTCATAATTACTGTTTTCCAAATCAATATTGTATAGTTTTCGGTCGTAAAGTGAAAATAAATTATAGAAATTCTTAGCTTCATCTGTCGGATACCGGAACCAGCTTCTGCACCATGAAGAATAATATCCGTTCTTTATATTGTCCGGCGTATCAAATGGAGGGTGCCATTCAATAGATTCACCTGTAACTCTATTAAGTTTAATGTACATATTCGACCAATATGGAGCTAAATACACATAGTCTCCACAGAATGCAGGATGGCTAAAAGGCCGTTCCACACACTCAAATCCAAAATTACCATGTCTGCATTTCATATTCTCAGGAAAATCCGAATATTCGCGAACTTCACCGCTTTCAGGATTCCAGCATGTAACAGTAGTTCCCGAAAAAGGCATAAACCACAAATTACTCCCGTCAGAAACCAAATACATACAGCCGCAGGCATTATTTGCGTCTGTAGTTAGAACCTGTTGTTTCCCACTTTCGGCTTCAATTGCTAAGACACGATTGTCTACAGGAGAGGCAATAAACAAATATCCGTTCTGAACACAAACTCCGCCTACCAAACGCTCGCCATTTCCTTTGCCGCTAATAACATCGAGATTAGCATCGAAGTATCGGATTTCTCCATTTGCAGTATTGTACCTTACAATAGCAGGATAATGAAGTGGTATTAGGAAAATATAGTTCCCACAGCTTACTGCTCCTACAAATGAGCCAGGACGATCAATGTATTTTTTTAACTTAATACGTTTGCTGATTTTATTATTATTAAAAACGATTATATCTTGTGCATTCCTTGGACAAACGTATGTTTCATTTCCAAAAGTCAATATATATGCATAATAATCACCATAAGCATAATCGGACAAATCGCACAGATACTGGTATTTATAATTGTTATCCGGAGAATAGTATAGTTTATTCCCGCGTGTAATCAACCATTTATCATCAGAGTACATATTGAATCCTCTGATAATCATTTCACCGCGCCAGTCCTCTTCAGAAGGTTCTGTGTTAATGTTATTATCTAAGATAAATATCGGCTTTCCTGCAATACCGAAAAGGGAAACAACCGAAGTACCCGAATCACCAATGTAAGCGTCACAAAGCGCGATGGTATTTGTAATATCTGGTGTATCATCGTAAATCCCGATCTCATTTCCAATGAAAAATCTTTTCAATTTAGAATAAATTTGTTTATATTCCGGCCTCATAGATTTAAGTGTTGATTCTAGCAATGGGTGGGGTCTCCACAACAGGCACACATCGTCATGAGCCGCAAATACTCTAAATACATATTGCATTTTTTTCAAAAAAACTTCAGTATTACTCAACATACCGTTAATACTTGTGTTGTAAAAATAAACCTTTTTACCTTCCATTTTTGCTTTCCAGGCAGCAGGCGGCTCAGGCGGATTATTGCATATTCTTATAACCCGATCAAACTTTGGCGAACCCATTGGAAGCAATTTTTTCGAAAAAGTAGAATCATAAAACCCACGATATTTCTCTGCTTGTGTAACTATATAATCTGCATGATAATAAGCAGAACAATTCTTTTGTCCCTCACTCATACCACCCGAAGTAGAATAATAAGGAATATAAACTAGTGTATCTGTAAACTTCTTTAATTCATCGGAATAAAACCGTGGATCAACTGAAGTAACTGCGTTATAGATGTCATACGGATTATGAATATAAATAACATCCGGTCTGCGAATACTTATGTCGTAGGATTCATAATGAGTAACCGGAACATAATCAGGCATATCTTCGCCCTCATAATGAAATTCACCGAATGAACCATCAGGTTTTCGGTCGTAGTATGGTATAGGTACAACATAAGCATCGCATTGTGCATCTTCGTTGGCTGCCATCCATACGCTTTCAAGCGAGTCCCACATTGACGCTTTATAAGGGAAAAAGACAATCTCAATCTTGTTTGGCTTGAGCTCATTTTTAATGCTGCTTTCAATCATCTTAAGTTCTTTTTTTAGTTGCTTAATGAAGCCAATATTAATGGATTCGATGTCCATAGCAATATTATAAAGGCTTGTATGGTATTCTGTTAACAATTCAACCGTTCGTGTACCTTCACCTTCAAAGCTCTCTATAAACTCACCTATATGTACCGCCGCATCCTGGCAATCACTCAATAGGTTAATTACTGTCGGAATATTTTTCCTGGAGAATTGCCGACCGATTTCGTCAGTCGCTTCATACAGTGTTATAACTAATTTCTGAATTTGTTCTTGTTGATGCTTTCTCATCAAGCTCCCGCCCCTGTATGAATGTTATATTTCTACGCCTGCCCTTTAACTCTTCGAACAGGTGAATAAATCATACTTAAATACTTGAACAATCTTCAGCTTTTAGGATCCTGATATACTAAACATGCCCCACCCCAGTGCTTTTAGTACATTTAATAGTAATTACTGCTCTCACTTATATTATCGGTCTTTTTCTGAGGAACGTTAAGTTTATTAACTTTATCTTTTTTACTTGAGTCTTGCGAAATCGACCTGAATGTCTTGAAAAAGACAGAGCTGTAGTGTGTTAGGCTATGAGACGCTTTAGGCAGATAACCGAAACAACTTGAGAATGTCGAAAAGAGGCTTCTTTTCCAGGGCTTGTTGATACACATAGACGATCATTTGCCCGAAATGCTCTTCTCGAATGCGGCGCTCCACATCACCCAGCGTGAGGTTTGGCGTCTGCTTTCATCCACTCTTGCCGCTGACACTCCAGGAAGTTCTGCGTCAAGAACTGGATCGCCCAAAAGCGCTCAATGCCATGAAACGAAAGCAATTGATATTGGTCAAAGCCAAGCAGTTCCTTGAAGTCTCGATATCCCGTCTCGATATTCCAGCGCACGTGATAATACCTTTGGATCGTAACGAGATCTAGAGACAGATCCGTGCACAGGAGACAAACCTGTGGTTTGCTCGAAGCCGTGTATTCGTCCTTCCAGGACAGCAATAGTTTGACGTTTTCGATGTCGCTCACGGGTCCCTCGTATGGCTAAACCCAGTACTTTCCTTGATCCTCGACGGTAACGGAGTGGAGGTCAGACTTGCGAATGTACTGTTGAGCAAAATCATCCAAAGGGAGCCTAATCCCTGTCGGACGAATCCGGCGATTGGTTTTGACGGCGGCAATGACATGAAATCCTTTGCGGTTACACGCGTTAATCACCTTTTCGCTGGTGTACCAGCTATCCATGAGGACGTAGACCCGTTCATCTGTGGGAATGGGAAACGCCTCGACCATCTCTAACGCCAAATCATTTTTGCTCTTAAAAGGCAGACGCTGAGCCTGGCAATACTTTTCGGAATAGTAGGGCCGATAATCCCAGGCATATGACCCCTCTGCAGCAACCACCTGGGTAGTGACCAAGCAATGGCACCACACCGTTTTTCCGGCTTCGTGAGCGTACTGAAAGCTGAGCCCCTCCATTTTGCGAGTCGACTTGTCTTTCTTACAACACGTGTCGTCCACGATGAGGAACACGGGAGCACGCTTATCGCCAGCTTTGGCCGAAATTCGTTTTATGACCCTTTCCATGCGCCGACGCTGCATGCGGTTCACACACCACGGCGAATGATTCAGGAAATTCGTCGTGCTGCTTAAGTGACGATTGCCCTTGGCCGCATGCTGAATTTGAGTGATATTCTTTCGCCCGGCGCAGAGAATAATGCCTTGAACGAGCGTAAACAAATGGCTGAGCTGCGGCTTCGACATGTGCAAGTGGAGGGACAAAATAAACTTGACGATGGGCGTTGATTAGTTTATGTTGAAAAAAAAGGGTTGGATCAACGTGTGTATCAAATAGTGAAATCGCTAGCCATTTCCAAGTGAGCGATTTCTTTTTAGATTCTATATACTATAGGACCAACTTGGCTTACCCAATGGAACTCAAAGAAAGAACGCTGTACGGAGACCACCGGAAACCGGAAAAACCTGAGAAACAAGGAAGGGTACCTTTTAGCTCTACGCCAAATAACGGAGCTGGAAGGTGTATTTGGACAACTGAAGAACAACCGGGGGTTCCGCGATTCCTGCTTCGCGATATCGATAAAGTGACTCTCAAAGTCGGTCGACTTTTGCTCATCCATAATTTATTGAAGCAAGCTAAAATTAAGCAACAAAAAAAATAGCGATTCTCCAATACGGGAGAATCGCTGCTTTTTTAATGTTTGAAAGCTTTTGAGAAGATCGAAAATCTGACTCGTCAGTAGAATATCTACTTTGGGGACGGTCCCTTCTAATTCTTATAAAAAACTCATAGTTTGATTTCATCTTCTATAAAAGTACGTACAAACGAAATATCAGCAAATTCAGGGCATTCCGCTATAAATTTATTTACAAAGTAACCCTTTTGCTCCTTGGGCGCGCTCTGAATTAGAGCATAGTAAAGGTGTTTAGCCTTGGGATTCAAAATTATCGCTTCACTTAGAAACTCCACTGCATCAGAATGATAACCATGATTAGCATGGTACAACCCAAGATTGACAAGACTAACAATATCTAATTTATGTTCCGACAACAATAACGAGTAATAATTCATAGCCATTTCGGTCATATTCAAGCTATAGAAGTAGTTAGCCAATTCATTAATTAATCCAGTAGATCTGACCGTTTGTATAAACCGGTCAAACAATTCGTACTCTTTGATTAGAAACAGTTGTTTAGCCACTAAAAACAATGAATTGCAATGCGTCTTCAGGCTTTGCTCATCCAAATCTGATTTTCCTGTTAACATCTGAAGCACAAGTTCATTCAGCTTTGGAATACTTTCATTTCTGAAGTTTATAGTCATCTCTTCAAGCTTTTGAGGCGTACTCCATTTAAGTGTTGCTACAACTATTTGTGTCCACATCTGTAGTTCACTTTCCTGATCCACATCCTGTTTAGGGGCAATTGTAGATATCCATAATTCTTCATTGCCTTTAAGAGTGGAGTACCTTAACTGGTCAAGGGTATTAAGATATCCTGTCTCGTTTAAATATTGTTCATAATATTGGACTAATTCCGCTTGCCCTAGCACAAGGGATACTTTAAATAACAGATTGCAATCAGCTTTATTTCTAACATCATATATCTTATCCAGAAATCCTATAACTGCAGATGGATCTTCATTCTGAGATAACCATTCTACAAGACGCAGCAGCACCTTCGGATTTCTCGTATCTTTATTCAGCAATTTGGACAACCAATAAATAGCCTGTTGATTATCATTTAGTTTAAAATAAATATCTACTAGTTGTTTGGCCGGCGTATCAAAACTATACATAGGATCCGTTAACCAAGCTTCTAGATTCTTTTGAGTTCTTTGTTCAGCAGTATCAATCGCTTTTAGATATGAAGTCGCTGCTTGGTGAAGGAACCCCATTTTCTCCAGGTGAATGCCTTTTATGGTATGATATTCAGAATACTCCTGATATTTAGATAATTTAGCTTCCGTCCATTTCCATGATTGCTCTAGGGAATTCCGTTTATAATACAACCCAATAGCTCCAAGCAAACAATGAGTGTACCATGGCTCCTCGGAACTGGCTACTTTTAACGCCCGTTCATAGCAACGCAGTGCCTCTTCATCCTCTTTGCCATAGCGATACTGGTTCGCAAGTGTAAACCAATCATATTCACTTAACTTATTGTTTTTTTTCATTTCGTTAAATATTTGCATGTTACGTTCATGCTTACTCTTGTCTGTTACACGCTCAATTTGATATCCTGTATGATAAATACTCAGTGATATTTTTTCGTAGAATAAGTTTCTTTTCGAGCCTCTAGTCAACTGCTCATGAATAGGCCGCTCAAAATAGATCCCTTTGAAATTCGGAAATAGCCGCGTTACTGGCGCTGTTGTGATCTCATCCGGATGATCCTTGTCTCCAGTAAAGTTCACTACTGTTAATGTGTAGGCAATCTGAGCCTTTGGCTCTTGCTTTACAAACTGCCCCCACTTTTCTCGATCATCGATTCCCAAGTATTCATCAGCATCCAGTACCAATATCCATTTCCCCGTTGCATGACGAAGAGACTCGTTTCTGGCAGCAGCAAAATCATTGATCCAAGTGTACTCATAAATCTTCGCGTTATAATCTGCAGCAATCTGTTTGGTCCGATCTGTGGAACCGGTATCGACGATAATAATCTCATCAGCGATGCCACTCACACTGTTGAGACATCTTGACAGTAGGGCTTCTTCATCTTTTACTATCATACAAACACTAAGTTGCTTCATTGAGATTTATCAGCCCTTTAACTTAATTCTTCCGATCTATAAACATGCTGTCCGCTGAAAAGCTCGAACTATACGCATTTTTTTGTATTTTTATTGTACCTTGCCTAGCTAACCAATTACTGGCATCCTGCTTAAGAAAGTCCATCTTTGATAAAATAACCTCGTCAAAACAACTTAACTTTATTAAACGCTGCTTAAACTCAATTGTAAGTGAGTCTTTTTGCTTTTCAATTAAACCAACAAGCTGTTCTCTATATTCTGAGAATCCAGCTAGTTGCTCATAAGTAGTACTATCTATAGCCTCAACTATTTCTGAAGTTATCTTCTCTAATTGATCTATATATTTATTTAGTTCACTCATTTAACTTGTTCCGCAGAAGAACTTGGCGATTTGCTAGCTGTATCCCAAGCATCACGCAGCTCTATTAAGTAATCTAAGACTTCAATAGCTGGCTTTTTATCTTTTTTTAAATTAGATTGAATCAACTGGTGAATCATGTATTCATAGACCTGGTAGAGTGTTTTGGCAACAGGGTAATCGTGATTGAGCGCTGCAATCAGCTCATTGATGACTGCTTGTGCCTTACATAAATAGTTGTTTGCTTTTTCATAATTTTTCTCATCGATTCCGGAAGTACCCATTCGTACGAAACGGATAGCACCATCATACAGCATCAGCAGAAGTTGAGCGGGAGGCGCTGTCTGTAATTGGGTCTGTTGATATTTCTGATAGGGTGAAGTAATCAAAAGAAATCCCTCCTAATTTAATTAAGATAGCATACTCGATAAGCTGGAGGAGGTACTGTTATACTTATTTATGGCTGTCTCCATTGCCGTAAATTGCTTATAATATTGATTTTCTTTCATAGTCAGCCTTGTATTCATATCTGCAATTTTTCTTTCAAAAGCTCTCAACTGTTCCCCCATTTGACTGGAAACAATAAATTCAGTTGTAAGATCGCTGCTTACTTTCGACGTCCCCGCTTTTTCAAACATTGAGGAAAGCGAAAGGTTGTTAACTTTTTTCAGCCGATTAAATAAACCGTCTTTCTCAGTATAATCCTTCTTGGTTGAGGTGTCTGTCTGTGCGAATAAAGCACTCACCTTTTCGGGATTGGCTTGAAGAGCTGCTCGTAGCTTAGTTTCATCCAGAACCAGTTTTCCTTTTTCGTTATAGCTACCAGTAGTAATACCGATTTGAGTCATATTGATTGTGGATCCGTCAGGAAGCACGACATCCGTTATCATCGCGGCCCGCATATCTGTTAATGTCTTATTTAAAATTGTATCATTCTTGAGCATCCCACTTTTGGCTTTGCTCTCCCAAAGTGTAATTTCATCCTCTTTCATATCTGCTTTTTGCTCTGTACTCAGGGGCAAGAAGGTCCTGTACCGTTCTTCGGATGTCTTCTGATTGAGCGCAGCTATAGTCGCATTATACGTTTCCACGAAAGATTTGATGGTCTCAACCATCTTATCCTCGTCTTGAGACACTTGGATCTGAGACGTCTCCCCGGCAGGTGTAGTACCTTTTAGAGAAATGTTCACGCCATTAATAGCGAAATTGTTAGAGGACTGATTGGTTGTCAAGCCGTTAATCACAACAACAGCATCTTTGCCCTTGTTGACTGTAGTCATTCCAAGACTTGTCAGCAATCCACCGGATAATGTTATATCCTTCTCTCCAGTTTCTCTATTTGTAAAAGACATTTTTCCAGAAGCCGTATCGTATACCGCAGTAACACCTGAGCTTTTATCATTATTAATTTTTTTGACAAGCGAATCAATTGTCTCATCCGCTGAAAAATTAATAGTTGCGCCTCCTACAGTGATACTGCCCGCTCCCCCAGAATAGACTTGAGAAACCAGCGTCGCCTTGGGAACTCCGCCTGTGGAGACAACAGAAGAAGCGGTGGCCAAACTGGTAACACTTATATTTAGTACTGAATTGGTGGCCGCCCCAGTAGCTGTAGCAGTCACGTTTGAAGCTCCTGTAACCGTAGCCTTTTTGGAGTCAATAGAATCTGTTCTACCATAGGTAGAAAGCTTATCATTAAAGCTGACCAAGTTTGTGCTTATTGTGCGGTATCCTTCTCTTTTCCATTCCAACTGTTGCTTTTGCTGATTCAGCTTGTCCAATGGTACCTTGGCCGCTGTCATTAATTGTTTTACCATTGAATCAATATCCATACCTGACGCCAATCCGCCAATTCTCATAATAGCCTCCTCAATTCATGCCTTTTCATCCACTATAAGTCCACTTAATTCCATCATATTCGCTGCCACATCAAGTAATTTTTCTGGCGGGATTTCTCTTATTAAATCACCTGATTGTTTGTCAAATATCTTGACCATTATTGCATGAGTTTTTTCATGAACAGAGATTTCAAATGATTTCTCAGGCCCTTGTACAGCCCGTATCGCCTTTTCTAATTGCTGAATAAGTTGTTCCCTCTCCACAGGTAAACCAGCAGATTCAATAGTAGCCATAACGGGTTTCAAAGCACTCTCTTTTTCACTGCCACTTTTTGTTGAAGGTATTGGGCCCAGTGCAGCATTATTAATATTATTCAGCGCAATTTTGTTGCTCAAAATTTTACCTCCCCACATATATTGAGCATTCCTCTGTTTATTCAAGTTTGTTATTCTATATATCGGATAATTTGCAGGGAATATGTAGATAAAGCGATGAAGAAAAAAGAAAAAGAGGCCTTGAAATTCAAGGCCTCTTTGCAAAAAACGATGAAGATTAACGAAGTACGGACAGGATACCTTGTGGTGCAGAGTTTGCTTGAGCAAGCATTGACTGGGAAGCCTGCAGCAAGATGTTGTTCTTCGAGAGAGCAACCATTTCCTTAGCCATGTCTGTATCACGGATACGGGATTCTGCAGCAGACAAGTTCTCAACTGTAGTTCCGATGTTATTGGAAGTATACTCGAGACGGTTTTGCACAGCCCCTAGCTTAGCGCGTTCAGAGGAAACTGCTTCTATTGCTTTTTCTACGTCAGCAAGCGATGTTGTTGAACTTAGGCTTGTGAAAGAGGTAGTTGTAATTGCTCCAATGCTAATTGTGCTAGTAGCTTTGTCATTAACAGTAATATCAGCACCCACTGTAATACTAGTACCGTTAAAAGTAGTTTTGGTCATAATTTCATCGATTTGGTCACCTAGTTGAGTCAACTCTTGATCGATGTTAGCTTTGTCACTTGTGCTGTAAGTTCCACTTGCTTTTTGAACATTCAGTTCTTTCATACGGGTCAGCATGGAAGATACTTCGTTCATTGCACCTTCAGCTGTCTGTACGAACGAGATCCCGTCTTGAGCATTACGTTGAGCTTGCTCCAGACCACGGATTTGACCACGCATGGATTCGGAGATGGACAAGCCAGCTGCATCGTCAGCGGCACGGTTGATGCGCAGACCGGAAGACAATTTCTCCATGTTTTTGCTTGTTGCTGCAGTGTTCAGCCCCATGTTACGGTGTGTGTTTAAAGCCGGAATATTGTGGTTGATAATCATTTGATATTTCCTCCCTGAAATTGTATTGTTCCCACATCCATGTGGTATCAGCGTCTTCACAGGTCGGCCGCCCTGAAGAATTACCGCTCTAAAGTATATATCGACCTTACGGAATAGAATGTGTAGAGCAATTTCATAATTATTCTATATTTATTTTGACTTCTAAAACCTTTCTTCAAAATATATATAGGACTATTTATCTAAATCAAGCATCACATTTTTGATGGCTTCTATATGCATTGCCGCACTTTGATTATTTTGTTGAATAGCATCAAATATCTCTTTCCGATAAATATCAATTTCTTTGGGAGCGGATATTCCAATTTTCAGCACGTCCCCTTCAACCGAAAGCACTGTAAGCACAATGTTATTCTGAATAACAATTGACTCACCTTTTTTACGAGTCAGCACCAACATTAGGAATCACCGCCTTCACCGGTTCTTATTCTCTCATTTTCTGTCCATAATAAATGTTTGGTACTGTACGATGTGTTTTGCAGCACTATCTGTTTCCCTTTCAGATTTTTGATATTGAAAACAAGTGGTGCTAACAAGTTCACTGTGCTTTTATCCCTGTCACTGTGCCAAGTCACAATACATCTCACTGCAACCTGCTCACGGTCACTAACTTCTATATCCTGAATCGCTTCATCAGGAAGTACGAATTCGTAATTAGCATGAAAATCAAAAGGATTAACAGTAATAAATGTGACCTCCGGCTGGTCAACCGCACTCAGTAAACTGAAAACTTCATTATACTCTTTCAGAGTAAATTGTCTCAATTGATCAAAACCTGGCATCCCCTTGGGAAACGTATATATCGGCGTCGTTGTTTGAATGAATTCTTCCTGTTGTACATGATCCGGTGTCATTTTATCATCCTCCTAGTAATACTAACAAAAGAAGCTATGGACTTCTTGTCCATAGCTTCTCATTTCGGTTTCAAAGAATCAAGTCTACCTCATAAAATCCATTAATGAAGGCTGTAATATTGAAGCTGAAGATTTCAAGGCAGCCTCATAGATAGTCTGGGCCGTGGTGGACTTGATCATGACCTCAGCAATATCAGCGTCTTCAATCTTGGATTGCAGCGTAGTCAAATTTAAATTCCGGTCATCCAAACGGGCCTGAACCAGTTCAACACGGTTAGTCCGTGCACCTACTTCAGACAATGCAGCCTGCATTTTAGTGGATCTCGATTCTATTTTTGCAGATTGAGCTCCGATGCCTGCATAGTCTCCGCTTCCTAATGCCGCTATCAGGTCATCCATCACCTTGTATACATTATCCGTATCGGTTGAAGCACCAAAAAAATCACTCCCGGAGGTATTCACTTGAAAGGTCGACTGATCCCCAATCGCATACTTGACTGCTTCTGTATCAGTATCAATCTGGGCAAAATTAGTTACAGTAGACGACAACTCATACGGAGGCTGGTCATAGTTTTGTCCATTGAAAATATATTTGCCGCGAATTTGAGCATTCCCTATGTTGCCTAATTGCCCTTTGAGCTGTTCCACTTCCAGTTTGATGGCATCCAGACCAGACTGGGGAACCGTCGAACTTGAAGCCTGGACAGTCAGTTCTTTCAGGCGTTGCATCACATCTGTTGCTTGCTGCATCGTTGAATCGGTAAAGTCCAGCCAGCTTACGGCAGCATCAGCATTCGTCTGGAATTGCTCATTGGAAGCCAGCTCCGCCCTGTAGCGGAGTGCATAAGTCACCCCAACCGGATCATCGGAGGGTTTATTAATTTTGAGGCCGGTAGAGGCCTGATTAGCCAAATCACTTCTGGTGCTGTTATTTCTGTTCAGATTGCTGAGCGTCTGCATGCTCATCATTCCTTGAGTTACACGAATAGACATTGATGTACCTCCTTCCGCAGATTAGAGACCTACCCGGCCTGTTCCGTTAATTAGTTTATTGAGAAGTTCGTCGAACGTGGTCATGAACCGGGACGCTGCACTGTAAGCATGCTGGAACTTGATCAGGTCAGTCATTTCTTCATCCAGCGATACCCCACTGACAGAAGCACGGTTCAATTCCACTTGCTCTGTCAGCTGTTCCGCATTCTTGGCTTGACGTTCGGCTTCCTGTGTTTGTACACCCAGTTGGCCGACAATAGAGCTGAAATAATCATCAACCGTACCAGGTGTGGATAATGCAGCTCCAAAGTCAAATTTAGCTGTCTTCAACCCTGCCATGGCTAATGCCATATCATTATTCCCAATAACAACCTTCTCATTAGAGGTACCCGCGCCGGTAACACGCATTGAAGTGGAAATTTTGTTAGGATCTGTTGCAATTAACGGATTAAGTGTAATATTGCCTGCTGTTATGGCCCCACCATCCTTGGAAGTAAACAGAGCTAACCCCTTCTCCGGTGTGGTTCCGCTAACTGTATATCCTAATTGCAATAACCCGTTAATTCCTTTGACGGTCACTTTGGTATCCGTGGTGATGGTCCGGTTGTTATTTGCATTCGAATATGTAACAGCTGTACCGTTGGCTCCAGTATTGAGGACAGTGCCTTCAGGCAGAACTGTTCCGGCAGGCAGCGTAATTTCGATATCTCCATTGGCCAGCGTGTTGGCTAACTGATTCATCTGGCTCTTGTAGTCGGTTACGTATTTATCCCTGGACATAAACATCCCATAGACCTCGCCGCCGGTCAGTGTCCCGCCATCATAAGCGGACTTCAGACTCTCTGCTGTTACTGCGGTGACCTGATCTCCGGTTACAACCAATTGTCCGCCCAAAGTTACCTGGTAACCATCGCTAAGCTGGGTAACTTGAACATTCGCAAGCTTAGATAGCTTGTCGATAGCCAGGTCACGTTGATCCCTTAAATCGTTCGGACTATCCCCCAAGCCTTCCAGCTTGGTAATGTTATTATTGAGATTAGCTACAGTCTGTAACAGGGAGTTCACTTCTGTAGTTTTGAGAGAAATATTACTGGTCAAATCAGAGGTCAAGGTATCCAACTGGGTGCTGATTTGATTCATTGCATCCGTAAGTGCCTGAGTTGTTTCTTTGACGATCTTGCGGTTAGTTATATTCTCCGGGTCCTGACTGAGGTCAGACCATGCACTCCAAAAATTATCCAGGACTTTACGGATCCCCGTATCTGAGGGTTCATTCATGATCGATTCAAGCTTCTGCAGTGTATCGAATCTAACGTCCCAGCTTCCTGAATTTGAACTTTCATTACGGTATTGATCATCCAGAAAGCTCTGTCTCACCCGTTCAATGGAAGTAAATTCTACCCCAGTACCCATCTGACCGGCTGCTGTTGAGCGCAAGAATCCATAGGCCTCCATAGGAAGCGAGGCTTGCATCTTCACGACTTGTCTAGAGTATCCCTCAGTATTAACATTAGAGATGTTATGGCCTGTCGTGTTTAATGCAGCCGTCTGAGTATTCAGGCTTCGTTTGGCGGTTTCTATACTATGAAATGTTGAAGTCATCTTTATTCCTCCAAAATTAGGCCCGAGAATCAAAAAGTCCGGAGCGTTGAACCCCAGCTGTTTTTCCCGCCGGATGGTGATACGTAGCTTCTGTCTCAGAATAATAAGACATGCTTTCAATTGAAAACTCTATATAGGAGAGCGCTTGTTGGAGCAGTTGCTGGTTCAGCATATTTGCTTCTTTCAGTTCCTGCAAAGTACCAGAGAGCCGCTTCTGTATATCCAGCAGCTTCTGTTTGTCTTTAAGGTCAAATACAAGCCGGGACAACTCATTCAGGTTCAGGTTCAGGTTGGACCGTATCCCTACTCCCTGTAAAAAGATATATGCAGCTTGTGCCCGTTCTTCCTCCAACTGCTCAATTAGTTTCGATAGCTTGGATTCCTTGTTAAGGATCTTGATAAGTTCTTCTACCTTATTCTCCTTAATAGCCTGCTTCTTAGTAACGGCCAGATCCAGCATCTGAATATGTGCCTCATCCAGCCGTTCCAGTGCTTCTAACAATGGTGTAAGTGTCATGGGTGTGTTCACCTAATTCTCGGAGGATTGCTTAAAGTATGGGGCGAGTGTTTCTGCGAGTTTGGCTGCGTCAACTTGGTAGGTACCTGCGGAAACTTGTTGTTTCAAGCTTGCGATCTTGTCCGCGCGTTCGGCATCAACTTCGCTGCTCTTCTGCGCCTGCAATAGCTTCAATGCTTCATCCGAAATCGATACCTCATCCTTGCGTGTGCTCTTCTTCATTTGTTCCTGCCTTTGCGATTCCGCACTCCGTTGATACGGGTTCATCGCGTTAATTCGTCCGGTCTCGTTAATTTTCATAACTTCCACCTTCCTTCTGATATAAAAAAGCCGATAATCTTTACTAAGTTTATCGGCCTTTGTTGAAACATTCTTTATAGCTGCAAACGTTTTTTTGCAGATTTTATTAGTTGCGGAACTTGTCTACGGCGCGATATGCGGCATCTGAAGCCTTTTTGGTACTGCTTTTGTCTACAGTTTCCTTGGCAGCATTTGCCAGATCCTTGGTCAAACGGCTGCGGCAGCTATCGCACATATGCCCGTCCCGGATCAAGGTCCCGCAGACTTCGCAAGGGTACATCATGTTAGGTGCGTTCGCTATGGAAATCCGGCCCTCACGAATAAAACGGGTGATTTCCTTAATGGAGATCTCCGTGGCATCGGACAGTTCCTGAATATTAGTGCCTCTATTTTTGCGCAGGTAGTCTACACAGATTTCATATTCATGCTCTAAATCTTTGATACAAGGCTGGCACAGGTTCATTAAATTCTTAACATATAGCCGGCCGCATCTTGGACAATTATCTACATTCATTTCTACCGCGGCTCCCTTCCTTACATTCTGCACAGCTTATAAATATCTTATGCTAATAAGATTACATGATAGCTGAAGTTCCGTCTATGATTAGTATCGGTTGTGGAGCAGGTTTAATTTAATTTCCGAACGGCCGAAACCGCTAAGAACGTGCCCATGTCAGACTGTATATCTCCGCCGCATAGCCCAAATCACCAATGAGCCGGTGAAGTGCTTCAGCGCAGGCCCTCATCGTGCTCCCTGTGGTGTAAATATCATCGATAATTATAATCTGGAGAGGGCGATTCTGCAGCCGGGCTGCAATTGACACCAGGTGTCCGCCCAGCCTTTGCAGAAGCTTCTGCTCTGTATTCCCGGCAAAAACCTGCTTCATATCGGCCAGCCGTTCACTTCTGCTTTTGAAGCTTTGTTTGCCGGTATGCCGGGTACGAATCAGCAGCGGAAGCTGCGGAATTCCCCTCCGTAGAGATAATACATCTGCCAGTTGCTCCGCCTGATTAAACCCTCTTTCAGCCAGGCGGGCTGAGCTTACAGGCACAGGGACCAGCAAATCGGCTTGCCATAGGGCCGGGTGAATAAGAAGATAGTTTGGCTTTGCTGCTGAAAAAGGTCTGCGGGAAGAATTACTTTGTAGAGTAGCGGTTTGTTGTTGTTCACTCTGCTCTTGTTGGAGTATGGCATATGCCTTGTCCAGCATTAGGCCCAGTATAGGGGCCAAGCGTTCATTCCCCCTGTATTTGTACTGACCCAGCAGCTCGCGCATCTCACTTGTATAGGCCACCGCGCTGCGGTTGCAGCGGATCGGTACAGGCTCGCGGCTGCGGCTGCAATCCGGACAGCCGACATGGCGACCGCAGGTCTGGCACCGGGGACAGCGGATCCACGGGATCCCTGTATGACAGCTTACGCAAATTCCGGGCAGCCCGGATGAAGGACGGCCTCTTTTACCACAGAACAGACATTGAGGCAGGGAAGGGGCGATTAATAGTCGGGCTTTTTTTATCCAAGACATTATGGAATTCATCTATAACCTCCTTCTTACGGCTAAATGCAGAAAATTATGAATAAAAGAGTGTATGTAGCGTCTTATCTCACAGGTATCCCTGCCTATGGGCAATCGCGTTCATGCTGCAAATCTGTGAAATGGCTCTGCGCTGCGACTTGCTCCACTCTGCGGAAGCGAATACTACGTGGCCGTCCGGATCATCTTTGGAGCGTCCTGCCCGGCCTGCCATCTGCACCAAAGCTGCCTCGTCAAACAGACTGCTGTCCGCATCCAGAATAAACACATCACTGCGCGGAACCGTAACTCCCCGCTCCAGAATTGTCGTCGTCACCAGAAGCGATATCGCACAGTTACGGAATTCCAGCACCCTCTCTGCTCTATCCGGATCTTTGGAGGAGGTTCCTTCCATAGGAACGCCAGGAAAAATACACCTTAAAAGCTGAAGCAGTCCTGAAATGTGGGCAATCCGCGAGACAAAGAGAAAAATCTGTGCTTTGCGGTCAAGAGATCTTCGCAAGGCACGGATCAGACTTCCAGGGAGTCTCCCCTGCTTCAAACAACGGTGGAGCGGCGGCATATGTAAATGCACTGGAACCGGCAAGGGATGGCCGTGGAAGCGGACCGGTACTCTCGCATGCGGCAGTTTTCCTGAACGGGCGAGGCGCTGTAATTCGGCCGGTGGTGTGGCTGAGAGAAAAATGAAGGATCCAGAGGGCTTACAAACCTGCTCGGCAGCGTAGGCCAGCATTGGATCATTATGATAGGGAAAAGCATCGAGCTCATCAATTATGACGAGGTCAAAGGCTTGATGGAACCTCATTAGCTGATGGGTTGTTGCCAGCGTTATGTTGCTCGCGCTCCAGCGGTCCTCGCTGCCTCCATACAGCACGGCGGGGGTATCCGCCGGGAAGGCCTTGGCCAGGCGCGGCGCCAGCTCCAGCACGACGTCGCGCCGCGGCGTTGCGATCAGCGCCCGGCCTCCGGCTGCGAGCGCCGCCTCCAGGAGCGGGAACGTAATCTCCGTCTTTCCCGCTCCCGTCACTGCCCAGAGCAGGAACCGCTCTGGGCCTCTTAGGGCGGAGCGCTCCCGCGGCTCCGCCAGGAACCCCAGCGCAGCGGTGGCCGCAGCCGCCTGCGCTGCGCTAAGCCCCCACCGGCGTGCCGCTACGGTGGGGGCTACGCCTGCCGTGCAGCGCACGGCAGGCAGCGGCGCGCTGCGCAGCAGCAGCGCGCAAGCCCGGCTGCGCCCGAGTGCGAGGCAGGCCTCGCAATAGGCGCAGCCGGCAAGGCCGCACGCGGCGCAGGCCGTGCGGCCCGTGGGTACGCTGCCGCAGCGCAGGCAGCGTGGTGCCCCGCGGCGGGCGGCAGCGCCGCGCCGGGGCAGGTGCAGCTGCGGCAGGCGGAGCGCCGCAGCGTGCAAGAGGCGGCCGGTGACCACGGGGAACCGGCCAACAGTCAGGCGCGGGCGGACACCGCGCCCGGCAACTGCCTCGCTCACCCGTCCCAACACATGCACACTCTGCTTCATCTTCCTCCCCCACCCCAGCACTCCCCCACCTTGCTCCCGGCTACCTATTCGCTCCGTCTCTTTCCCTCTCTGCTTCGCCTGACTCACCCACCCCAGCACTCCCCCGCCTTGCTCCCGGTTATTATAAGCAACTGCAGCCTCAATTCTTATCCGCCCCTGCAGATGCGCCAGCTGCACTGCAGCAGACCAATTTCCTGCCAGGTCAGGCAGCCGCTCTGCCACCAGTGCTTCTGCTTCGCCCTGCAGCAGAGAACGGCCGGCAAGCGCTCCTGCCAACTGATTAGCCGCCGCCGCTAATGCAGCGAGGTCATCCCAGCCGTACAAGCTATCCTTAGGCATTACAGGCTGAGCATAGTTCCCGACACGTGCAGTCTCCTTCAGACCTCCTTCCGTCCAGCCCAGTATGGATTCTGAAGCGATACCCCCTTCTGTCAGCCACTCCTCTTCCCGCAGACCTCCCTCCTCCTGTTCTTTCCTGATCTCAGCCTTCAAGCAATTGGCGACATACCTTTTCCAGTCCTCCTTCTTCCATAGCGTCATGGCCGGTGAAGCTCTGAAGCCCTTCCTCAGCTTCACCCCCCAGCCTAACGGGAGCGATGGTGACAGCAGCACCAGACTGTCCGCTTGCCCGCCGCCCCAGCCTTCGCCTCCCATTCCCTCACCATTCCACCATAACCTGTCCACAGCCATGTTTAGCGATATTCTGATCTCCCAAGCGGCATTGCGCTCTACCGCATATACTGCTACTCTCATCAAACCCCTCCCTCTCTCCTTCAAAGTGGCACATCACCGAGACCATAGATTACGATTCCCCCGAATCCACACTTAATTAATTGAACTTTTTATTTTTCTACTCCGCGATAGCCATGACTACAGCAAATGTTTGGACTCCGGCCACTGTCAGGTTTGGATTTAGCTATACTTGAACAGCAGACAGCTTAACTGCATTTACTGCAACTATTTATTGCTGTAACAGCCTATCTATCCACTGAAGTGTATTTCGTACAACTATAATCCGGGAAAACCGCAGTTTGGCCTCATGTCCGCAATAATAAATGTACGAAGTGCAGCTATCTCCAGATATCCTGTCTAAATCTGAATAATAGCTGCACGAAATACAACTAAAGCAGCTGACCTTAAGTTTGGTGTCCGGCTGAACCACTAAGCAATCCGTGTTTGCTCATCAAACACAAAAAAGCACACCCCCCCATCAATGGAGAGTGTGCTTCACCCGTTGCCGACATATTTAATTATCATTCGCCATGCTTCGATCCGTATCCCCTGCTTCCCGGCAGCCGCATCATCTTCAGCGGAAAAGGCTGCTCCTGCGTCCGCAGATCCAGTACGTTTTCCTTCCGGTGCTCCGCTTCGCCAAGAGTGTTGTAGTGCGGCATTACCGGAGCGAACCTGATAGACGAGCCGCTGCAGTCTAACCGTGAGGCAACCGCCAGCGTTCCATCCAGGGAACCATCATCCATCAAAGTGACATACAGCGGTCTGCCCATCCAAAAAGCATAAACTGCGAGCATTCGGATATACCATTCCACAACAGCTTCATGATTGCGGGTGATCAGAATATAATGAAGCCGCTTTTCAGGCCGCATTGCCTCCCGGCTCTCTTCTCTGCGATGCAGAATATGAACAAGGGCTGCTGCGGATGCATAGATAGACACAATCGAGATTAACTGGGCGATCATGGAGATGCACCTCCCTCTTATACCGACACTATATGCCGGTGATAAAGGGACGGTGACAGCCCAGCCTCCCGGGACAGATGACCCGGTTATTCTGACTCTTTATATATCGCAAAGCACAGAATTTCCGCCTTCCTGCAGGAAGACAGATTAAAGCTTCCGGTTTCGGGTACATATTTAAATCAGCATTTTGCAAAATTCGAATATCATGCGGACTGAAACAATACTTTGACTGCAGCTAGACCACTGCAATCAAGTTATGTACCGTTTTATAAGGATCATTAGGATTCTCCAAAACGCTCAGTTAAAAGTTTACGTGTGAATTATAATGTTACCCAGCCATATTTGATCGAATTGATAACAGCCTGCGTGCGGTCGTCGACTTCCATCTTTTGCAGAATGCTGCTGACATGGTTTTTGACTGTTTTTTCGCTGATAAAAAGGTATTCTCCAATCATCTTGTTGCTCTTGCCTTCAGCCATAAGACGCAGCACTTCTGCTTCGCGGCGGGTCAGCGGATTGTTGTCGCCTGCGACAAATTTCACGCCTGCTTCCTTAACCGGAGTCTCGGCCATGGCACCTGTCTCGTTAAGATACGTCATGCGGCGCAGCTGATTGATCAGCTTGCCGGTTACCTTGGGATGAATGAAGGCATGGCCTTCACATACAGAGCGGATCGCATTAATAAGCGACTCTGCCTCCATATCCTTCAGCAAATATCCATTCGCACCCTTGCGCAGGGTTTCGAATACGTAACTTTCGTCATCATGGATCGAGAGGATAATCACCTTAACATCCGGGAACATTTCCCGCAGCTTCTGTGTAGCCTCCACACCGTTCTCAATAGGCATATTAATATCCATCAGCACGATATCCGGCTTGTTGATATTGCAGAATTCAAGCACCTGGATGCCGTCACCGCACTCACCTATGACTTCAATGTCGTCCTCCATATTCAAAATACGTTTAAGCCCTTCACGAAACAACTGATGATCATCCGCCAAAAGAACCTTTATGGGCGATTTTCCAGAATTCTGGTTTTCCATCACATTACTCCTTTCCTTTGTCCACATTCGTCGGAATGTGAATTATGATTGTTGTGCCCTGGTTCTCTGCTGACTGTATTTCCACTCTACCTTCCAGCAATTCCACACGTTCACGCATTCCCACCAGCCCAAAGCTTTCACGGTTGGCTTGCTCACTGATCTTTTTCACATTGAAGCCTAAGCCATTGTCTTTCACTACGATCTTAATTAACTGTGCCTGATACGTAATTTCCACCAGAACATAACTTGGATAGGCATGCTTCGCCGCGTTGGACAAAGCTTCCTGAACAAGACGGTAGACTGCAGCCTCCATCGCTGAAGACAGCCGGTGCTCTTTCCCCCTTGTTTCAAAAGAAGTGCGGATCTTCGTCTTCTCCTCATAATCATGCACGTATTTCCGGAGTGTCGGAATCAGTCCTAAATCATCGAGGGCCATCGGACGGAGATTAAAAATCACTTTACGCATTTCTTCCAGGCTGTACCTTACCTGTCCCTTTAAGTCTATTACTTCGGCTTGTACCAGCCCAAATTCCTGCTTTACCAGCATTCTTTCTACAATTTCCGTCCTTAGGACTAGATTTGCCAGCATTTGAGCAGGACCATCGTGAATTTCCCGGGCAATTCTCTTCCGTTCTTCTTCCTGGGCCTGGATTATCTTGAGTCCAACCATTTGCGTGTTTTTCGCAGATTCGACAATTCTCGTCACTTGGCCTAGTTCTCCAGACAGATATTCCAGGACAACGCTCATTTGCGAACCAATCGATTCGGCCCGCTCCACAGAATTTTCGACACTGCGAGCCCGCATTTGCAGCTCATCCCGTCTGCTCCGCAGGTAGGCTTCCCTCTCCCTCGTCATCATCAGCTCTAACTGAAGCTCCGTCGCTTTCTCGTAAGCAACCCGGATATCCTTCTCCGTATAGCGGACAAAGTCCCGGCTGACCTCGGTCAGCCGGATCCGGGAGCGGTGGTACTGCAGCTCCAGCTTGTCTACCTTTTGCAATGTTTCATCCGTTTCTTCCATAACCCGCTGCAGTTCTTTGGTGAGTGCAGCAAGCTCATCACGTGCAACCTGCAATATTTCAAAAATCTGATACTTGCTGCTCTCCATCACGTCGATGGTATTCTTAATGACGCGATCAATCGCATCGGCTTGAAATTCCACGGATGCTTGCCCCATTTCTATCGGATCGTATTAAAGGCTTTCCTTTATACTAACATATCACGATTCGATAGTTACGGTCTTCGTTATCTGTTCCCATTTTACAGTGAGTCCTAGCTGTTCTGTCACGAGTCTAAGCGGTACTAAAGTCCTGCCATTCAGGATTAAAGGCGCTACATCAGCACTCTGGCGTTTCCCGTTAAGCAGAAATTCCTTCTTGTTTACCGTCAGATCCAGCGCTTTCGCTCCGCGAAGCACCATGATCTTCTTGGTATTCTGATCCCATATGGCATTCCCGCCAAAGGCATCAAGCACATATTTAATCGGCACATACGTGCTGCCATCCTTTACAATCGGCGCAACATCGATCGCCTGCTTTGTCCCGTTTACAAGCATCGACTTGGCTCCGATACTCATGGACGCCGTTCCCTTAGGCAATCCGGCTTCACTGGACAGCGAAGGCATAACGAAGGAAATATTATCAAAGGCTACCGTGCCTGTCTTAGCCCGCTCGTCCTGGCCTTCCTCTACATTTACCACGTAAAGTCTCTTTAGGGAAGCCGGGAATTTAATCCCTGAACCGGAAAGATCAATATTGAGGTTCTTCCAGCCATTCCAGTCGATCACTTTGGCCAGATCAATATACGCTGTTGCCCCGCTGGCATCCGTTACCTCTGCACGCAGCCAGTTAAGACTCATATCCCCCATCACGTCTACGGACATAGACGTTGCCGTTGCCGGAATACTCTTGCCTGTTGTCCCGTTGAACTGGGCATAAGCATACATTTTACCGGTGCCAGCAGTCATGTCATAGCTAAGCGACAATACCTTCGAGCCAGCCCGTTCCGCACTGCCCGGGACAACTGCTGCAGTTCCCGTTACCCCTGCCGCATTGGTTGTGAAGGCAAATGGATACGTGGCATTTTCGAAATTCTCCCAAGCCGTTGACGCCGCTGCAGAGAACACAACAGCTGTGCTGAAGCCGTCATAACGGGCAATGGCATAACCGGTTGTTACCCCCGGATCCACGGATTCGACAGTAAGCTTACCGTCACCTACATTCCCTTTAAAGCCGATAAACTCCCATTTCAGCGATGCAGCCGGAACGGCAATCGTTGCCCCGCTCTTCGACACCGCATTAACTGGAACAGATACGGAGGCTCCCGCTATAAGCGGCGCAGTAGTTGTGCTTGAAGTCAGACTTGTCAGGTCATCTCCGCCCAGAACGGTTACCTTGGTCTCTGCACTGGCCGAACCGCTGGTTGCTTTCAGGTTAACAGTTCCCGCTTTGACTGCGGTTGCTTCCCCTGCATTCACCGTAACACTGCCGCCACTGGAGCTCCAGGCAGGATTAGCTGCAGCTACATCAATTGGATTGTAGTAAGTATCATAGCCTTTTAGAGAATACGTAGCCTTTTGTCCGATTAACAATACAGAACTGCCGCTGATCTTAATTCCTTTCACTTCACCTTGTGGAGCAGAAGTATATACACCAAGGCCGTTAACGATGCTGCGCTGCTCTGTGCCGTATTCTGTATTAAAGGTAAGGGTAGTGGAGGTTTCCGCAAGCGGACGGTCTACCATCGTTGTAGAGCCCCCTCCGTCCAGGTTGATCCCTTTCCAGACACCGATATTGGTCATGAACGATTGCAGCTCCGTCAGAGACAGTCCTGCACTATTGTTATTTTTCTCAGCTGCAATGACATATACATATCGTCCATCCTCTGAATAACCCAGAGCTGTGCGGGCACGATACCCGCCGATGCTGCTGGTGGAGCGGGAGAAGGTCGCCGCTTTCCCGTTATTAACCAGAATGGTATGCCCCCCGATCATCATCTGCAGTGTGGATGGGTCAAGCTCCTGCTGAGTAGTTTTGGAACGAAGCGTGTAGACACTGCTTAGCTTCTGGCCTACCACCAGATGAGCTTTTACAAATTGGGCTGCAAGCCCGTGAGTGCGCAGAATGTACGCCCCTTTAGGCACGGTTATCGGCAAGGCAGCATCAGGGGAAATCTGGGTAACGATATCATTCTCCACCAGTACCTCTGTAGGCGTCGTAGAGCTGTTCTTAGGCCGCTCCAGCGCTGTCCAGGCATCTGTGTAGATATAGGCGGCATTGGCATGACTGTAGGTAGAACTGCCGCCCTCAGGGTTATAGGCCCCTTTATTGATGCCGGATAACGGAAACTGTGAACCATCCTCAGCAGTCAGCATGCCTTCGAATGTATATTCATCAATAACCGGCTTACGGTCTTTGGTCACAGCAAAAGCATACATTCCATCAAGCTGGGAAGGTGTAGATACTACAACCCCGCCTGATACTTGACCACCGATCGGTGCACCTTCCCCGCCGGTATTGAAGTAATCCCCGTTAACTGCGGCCACTGCTCCGGTCTCTGCCGCCATACCTCCGGTACTTTGCCGCGTAGTCAGATTACCGCCTTTGCCCGTCATTACATCTACAGACACATAAGGGTTATTCAGATCGACCCGAACCACGTCAGCCAGCCCTGTTACACTTTTGCCGGACCGCACGGTCGTAAATTTATATTTCATCATCATCGCGCCTGAAGTAATGACTTCTTCGCTCAGCTTTGTTACTGAGAAGGAGGCTGTAGCAGCTTGCGCTACTGAAGCGGAGCCTAAACTGAATAAGGAAGGCCCAGTGCTTCCAATAACCGGCATGATCCACAATACGCCTGCTAACGAGGCAGCAACCCACTTTTTAGAAGATAGACTTTTGTTTCCCCGTACCAACTCGCTATTCTTTTTCCCCATGAAAACTTCATTCATTTCAGTATAACTCTCCCATCTTATTTACTCTTAATGTATAAAAAAATATCTCTATCAATAGTTCCTGCTATTCCATTACATCTTTAATAGACTGGTTTTAGGCTAAAAAGTTGCGGAAATTGGCAGATTCCAACTCTATTTGAACCGGGGAAGCACCACATTTCTATCCATAAAAAAAGCATCCGGCCAAGGCCGGACGCTCACAGAACAAATATGACTACTATATTCGGTTTACAAAAACCCTGCCATCGAAAGCATGCGCTGCAGCATCACTGCAGCTTGGGCGCGGGTAGCATTGCCCTGCGGCTGAAATTCGGTGGGTGTCATACCGAGAATAATTCCCTGCTGGACCGCTTTGGCTACAAATTCAGCGCTTTGATTCTGAATCTTAGCTTTATCCTTAAAAACAGACAAAGCCGCAGAAGAGGTTCCATTCAACGTAATCGGCTTTCCGGAATACTCCATAGCCCGAATAATCATGATTGCCAGCTGTTCGCGGGTAATATTATCATTCGGACGGAAGGTAGCATCCGTATTGCCGGTGATAATTCCGGCTTTAGCCGCAGCCCCGATATAATCACCGGTTTGTGTGGAAGGCTGCACATCTCTGAACCGCTGCGCCGTCTCACGGTCACCCAGCAGTCCCAGCCCCCGGCTGAGCATGACAGCAAATTCGGCCCGTGTAATTTTTTGCTCCGGCTTAAAGCTGCTGCCATAACTGCTGTCGATAATATTTTTAGCAGCCAGCAGTGAGACTATCGAATTACTCCAATGTTTGCTCATGTCACTGAACGTCCGGGTGGAGAGAAATGTTCCAACCACCTGATTGCCGACTGTATTGGCCCGAATCACAGTACTGCTTCCAGCCGTACTGATTTTGGTAGGCAGATAGGTAGCATCATAATAAGCCAGATCCAGCCTGGCTGCTGAAACCTGATTACTGTTTAGTGTAGCAGTTGTACGTGCAGCATACTCAGCCGCTACGCTGAGTGCGCTGGCATTGGCATAGTTGCTGCTGACTGAAGCCGTCAGACGGATATCTGTTAAGCCCGTAATAGCCTGCAATCCTTGCGATTGCAGCTTTTGCTCAAATGGCGTAAATGTGCCTGCCGGTACTTTTTCTATCCTTAATATAAGTGAAATATTGCTGCTGTCTGCCACCAGGTTTGCCGCAAGGCTATTCATATCGACGTTATTCAAAGGCAAGGTATAGAGATTATCTCCAAATCGTATAACCATTGCAGCTTTCTTATCCCGGTTCACTGCATTTAGAAGCGGCTTCAGCGGCAAGGTTACGTAAGCTGCCATTTCTGTAGAAGGCACTTCAAAGGCAAGCACGGAAGCTCCCAGCTTGTACAGGTAATCATAGCTTGCTGTCAAACGGTCCGCAGTTAATGTATATCTTTTGACGGACTGGCTATATACAGAACGGTCATCTGCAACCGTTGCCGAATCACTTTTGAGCAGCGGATATTCCTGGCCGAATTCGCTGGCAGCAAGTGTCCCCAGATATGAAGGGCGGCTGGAACTACCCGAAGAGGTTCCTGTCCCGTTGTAGACTGAGAGCGCAGTGAATGAAGGCAGCGGAATTCCGCTGGCATCCGTTATCGCACCGGATCCGGCCATATACGACAGATCCACAACTTGCCCTATTTTAACTATGGTGGACAACGTCAGCTTCAGGACATTTCCGGAGACATAATAGGACTGAACACCAACACTACTGCCATCAACCCGGACTCCAAACTGATTCGTATAGAGTGAGGCAGAAGATGCTTGCATATTCTTACTAAAGGTTACCATAATCTCATCCCCCGAGATAGTAGCCGAACTAATGTCAGGTACAGAGGTTCCCGTACTTCCGGATACCGATACTGCCTGCAGATTAAGATAGGCTGCACGGTTACCGTTCAGGTCACTGAGCCCGGCACTGCCTGGTACATACGAAAGGGTAGTATATTGATTAAGTGCAAGCGTACTCTGGAGCGTAAGTGTGACCTGAGTTCCACTTACCGAAATGCCGGTTACATAATTGGGAGTACTGGTACTGCCCACAAGAACAGAGAACTGACTGTTTAGCGGCAACGCAGATGAGGATATTCCTTCATTATAAGTCAGTACTATTTTATTCCCTGTTCCAACAGCATTCTGGAAGACCGGTGCAGTGGTATCACTGGTATTCCGGATATAAAAATCGTTAAAATTAGCAATGTTCTGGCCGTACTGATCCTGAAGCGGATAGGAGCCGGCGTAGTATGAGACTCGTATAGTCTGTCCGTTGGATGCAGCATTACTTAGGCCAAGGACAACGGAGCTGCCGCTAGAGCTGATGCTGCTCACTCCAAGGGAACCACCATCCGCATAGACATAGAATTGGCTATAGGCATTGGCAGAGACCGGCTTTAGGCTATCATTGAAATTCAGTGTCACTGTTTTGCCGGATAAAACTCCATCCCTTGGTGTAGGCAAGGCAGATTGAATTGAATTCGTAACCTGTTGTGATGTAAATGTGCCGGCTGAGTTGCCGTGGCTATCCTGAATCGTACGCAAGCCGCCTGAATAGCTTATCTTCACGACTTGTCCAACAGCTATTCCTGTAGAAAGGGTAATGTATACACTGTCTCCTTGAACATACAGACTTTCTATTGTGCGCTTCTCCTCATTTACCGTCGCTGCGAAGCTTGAATAGAGGAGAGCTACCCCTGAATTAAGCGTTTCGTTATATTTCAGACGGATCGTACGGTTGTTATCCAGTTGTGCCGACACGAGTGCAGGAGCAGTGGTATCCATTACCTCCGTCTGAAAGCTCCATGACGTCTTGCCGCTTATTCCGTCATATACCAGACCTGCAGTATTTGCGTCTGTAAATACGCCTTTGGCGATATCCACATAATACGTTGTTGCTGGATCTAGAGCAGCTGCGGGGCTGATAATGAATTCTTTGGCTGAAGCCCCATTGCTCACGTTAACGGGAACTTTGGTACCATTGCTCTTATAAAGCGTCACACCGTCTATAATAGTGCTATTGTAGAGTGCATCTCGGTTAAAAGTGATTGTCATCGCTTTACTTACCCCTACAGATTCACTCCTGTCAGCAGGCGACAAGGCGGCAGCAGCAAGACCTGAGAGCGGGGTAGTCGTAAAAGTCCAAGTATAAGGACCCGAGGCCGGAAACACATTTCCGTCCCGGTCATAAAAAGCCCCTTGAGGGATCGTTACCGTGTAAGTCGTTCCGCTTAACAAAGGTGAATCATTCGTCGCTGGTGTGAACGCAATAGACTTCTCCCCGCCACCAACTACAGAGGTTGAGTTCACATTAATCCATCTGGTTCTGGAATCATCGGCTGTACCGGGCGAGACTGTAATGTATCCGGATCCCGGCATCATAGGACGGTCAAAGTTCAGCCTGAACACTTCAGTTGTAGGTACATTCACTGCACCCTTATCCGGAACTGTAGTTATATTCTTCGCCTCTCCGCCTATTGTAGAGAAACTCCAGACATTTCCGCTGGAGATCCCGGCAAAGGTTCGATTATCGTCTGCTTTGAATGCATATGAATCGATAAGTATATAATAATTGCTGCCCGCTGCTATTTTATTCGCGGCTATTGTCAGCTTCACTGTTGTCGAGGAAGCATCACTTTGCACATCTACACCAGGAACATCATCCCATATTTTAAATTCCTGAACGATGTCATTGTTAAATGAAGACATTAACCGGACAGTTCCTCCGCCCTTCAACAGCTTTTTATTCAATTTGAAGCTTAATTGGGTTAACCCGGCAGCATCTACTCTGCTGTTATTCGCTGGTGTAAGCTCACTTGCTGCTATTGAGGTATCATTCTCAGGCGCTGTGACAAACGACCAGCTGGTGGCTGCAGACCCGTTACCTTCATTGTCTTTGAACAATCCTTGAGGGATCGATGCCGTGTATTTCGTATTGGGAGCAAGCTTCTTGTCTCCACCCCACTTAATATCATAAGCATTGGAGGGGCCCACCAGTCCATAACTGCCAACAGGAATCTTCACAAATTCAGCCTTTGTATCGCTAGTTATAATTGAGATTTCTCCAATTTGCGGACTTACCTGTCGATCGAAGCTCAGTCTGAGATTCGCAGCCGTGTTCACATAAGTGGCTCCTGCCGAAGGTGATACCGTAATGCCGAATTCAGCGGCTGCATACACTGCCTGGTTTGTGAATCCGCTCAGGGGCTGCCATGTTCCCATCATCATGCTGCCTGATAGAATAATTGCTGTCCAGATTGAAATTTTCCTTTTCATGCCGTGATAGACTCCTCTCAAGCCATACTTTCGTCTTTTCGTATATTCTTATATTCGGTTAAAGGGCTTCCAAAGTTTAGAAAAGTGCTTGTCCGAATCTGTGAATGCTCAACATGTGCATGAACAAAAATAACCCGCAAAGGCTGCTCCATTGGCCGGAGATTCGCCTTGCGGGTTTCTAATAAACATTTCTTTGTCTGATATTATGATTCTATATTAAATCCCTGCCTGGGCTTTCAACATATCTGCTTTGTCGACACGTTCCCAAGGAAGGTCAATATCTGTACGGCCAAAATGTCCATACGCTGCGGTCTGTCTATAAATAGGCTTACGCAAATCCAGCATGGAGATGATGCCTGCCGGACGAAGATCGAAGTTGCTGCTGATAAGATTCGCCAGCTTCTCTTCACTGATCTTGCCTGTTCCGTATGTATCTACATTGATCGAGACAGGATTAGCTACACCAATCGCATATGCCAGTTGAATTTCACATTTGTCAGCAAGGCCCGCAGCAACCAGATTCTTCGCTACATAACGTGCAGCATAAGCAGCAGAGCGGTCTACTTTGGTTGGATCCTTACCGGAGAATGCACCGCCGCCATGACGCGCATACCCGCCATATGTATCAACGATGATTTTGCGCCCGGTCAGACCGGCGTCACCCTGAGGACCACCAATCACAAAGCGGCCTGTCGGATTAATGAAATACTTAGTAGCTTCATCCAGTAGCTCAGCCGGGACAACAGGCAGAATAACATGCTCTTTAATGTCCGCCTGAATCTGCTCAAGAGAAATTTCTTCAGCATGCTGCGTGGAAACAACGATCGTATCTACACGAACCGGTTTCTCATCCTGATATTCAATTGTTACCTGAGTTTTGCCATCCGGGCGCAGATACTCAAGAGTTCCATTCTTACGAACCTCCGCCAAGCGACGGGCAATCCGGTGCGACAAAGCAATCGGAAGCGGCATAAGTTCTGGTGTTTCATTAGTAGCAAAACCAAACATCAAACCTTGGTCACCCGCACCAATGTTAGCCGTTTCTTCAGCTACAAGGGCAGGATCCCGATTCTCCAGAGCTGCATTTACCCCTTGGGCGATGTCAGCAGACTGCTCATTTAAAGAACTAAGCACAGCACAGGTGTTAAAATCAAAGCCATATTTTGCACGAGTATAGCCGATTTCCTTAATCGTATTACGTACAATTGCCGGGATATCCACATATTCTGATTTGGTGCTGATCTCCCCGATAACAAGCACGAGGCCTGTTGCTACGGCTACCTCGCAGGCTACCCGGGCATTGGGATCGTTAGCAAGAAATGCATCGAGTACCGCATCGGATATCTGGTCACAGATTTTATCCGGATGTCCCTCTGTTACAGACTCAGAAGTAAACAAATGACGACCTTTAATAGACATGTACAACTACCTCCCATATTGTTAGTCTGACACTGTATAAGGGGGCACCTTAGTAATTAACAGGCCAAATATATTAAGTAGAATAATAAAGACTGATAAGCCGGTTTATTCAAAAAATGAACCTTTTCCGCATGGAAAAGGTCTAAGGCTTTCCTCAAAAGTCATATTATCTTATTTACCGGTTGCTGTCAATTGAAGGCAGCTTATGCGAAAAGAGACTGCTCCGCCTGTTTGATCAACCTCTTTGTAATTTCCCCGCCTACAGATCCATTATCTCTGGAAGTAAGGTGTCCCAGATACGGAGTACCACCGGTTGCACCGGCCCCGCCCGTCATTCCCAGCTCAGAAGCAAATTCCGTATCCATGCCACCGCCATATGATGCTCCATATAATCCAAATTCAGAAGCGATCTCATATTGCATTTGTTTCAGCATTGCCCGGCTCTCTGGTACAACTGTACGATTAGTGCGTGCCATGTTACAGCACCTCCTGTGAATTTTTTAAGATTACAGGTAGTATTGTGTGCGAATTCCAGAGGCCTCAGTCCGCTCAATGTTTGTCAGCTGTGGGAAAGAGTTCCGGGTGTATGTTCAAGCATATTACAGGGCATTCTTAATATAAGAAGGAAAACATTCATTTAGTGCTTACCAATGCGATGTGCAAATGCTTATTTCAATGTGTATGAACCGCGGACCATAACAACAAGACCTAATGTCTGACCGTTCTGCACCGTAATTCCACGTCCATCCCTTGGGAAAGATAACAGGTGATTCGTTGGAGCAGCCGCGCCGTTTGCCAGATCTACACCATCTGTCAGATCAGCAACACCGTTAGCATCCTGGGAATAAATAATCGCCTTACCTGCGCGGACAATAAATTCTGCACCTGCACCAGCAATTAAAGTCTGTCCGGGTTTTACATCAACGATTTCGCTGGCATTCCCAGCAGTTCCGGTATTTCCGTTACCTTGAGTTGGCGCAGGTGTCGGAGCTGCAGTTGCGGCAGGCGCATTCGTTGCACTTGGAGCTTGCGTTGGTGTAGTAATGGTCCCACCTTGCAAGACTTTTTGAATCTGTTGATCTACATAACTCTTGGTGACAACAGGATCATCTGCTGTGCCTGGCTGTGAACCTACACCGGCACCTTCAGCTGTAATATTAAGCATCGAACCTGCCCATAGGCCACCAGCTAACAGTACCGCAGACATCGAGACTTTCCAAACCGTTTTCAACTAAATTCCTCCTCCACTCGGGATAAATGGCTATAAAAAAAGAATAGCCTCCGAAGAGGCTATTCTTTGCTTCGGTAATCGGAGATTACTTAGCGGCTACGATTGTACCAGTAACAACAGGGTTGCTTCCTGGTGCCAAATCTTTAATGGTTGGAGCAACATCTTTTACAGTTACTGTGATTGTATTGATGTTGTTAGCATTCAAATCTTGAACAGTAGTATCCGTATTAGCTGTACCATCTGCCAATGTTGGGAATATTACATTTTTAGCGAATGTAAAGTAGAATTTACCTTTATCAGTTCCGCTCGCTTGAGGATTCAGTACACCAGCTTGTTTAGCAGTAACAACCTTATCATTAATCTTGAAGGTAAGATCTGCTACATCAAATGGTTGCACATCTTCAGAGAAGGAAACTACAAGAACAGTAGAATCACCAGAAGAAACAATAGCAGATGCAAGTGCAGGTTTCACTCTGTCTGTCAGAGTTGCTTTCTTCTCAGCAACCAAGATACCATTACCTGCTTTATCGGCAATACCGAAAGCTTGGAAAGTGTATTCTTTAGTTTCACTGATACTTGATCTTGGGATGTAAACATAAGCACTTGCAGCAGTTGGAGCAGCAGCATCGCCTACAACATCAGTCAAGATTACATAAGAATTAATTGGAAGAGCAGTATTGTTAAGAGTGTAGCTGTTCACATCACGCAGAGTAGCAACGTTCAGTCCACCAGCGTCTGTAGCTTTTACAACATAGTAAACGTCAGATGTTACTGTGCTGTCGTGAGCATCAACACTTACAACTACAGGTCTAGTAGTATCTCCAGTAGAAGTGGTTCCTGCAGTTACAGTAAGATTAGCACCTGCAAGAGCGTTAGTGGAGAAGGAATCATCAGTTACCAACCCTTGCGGCAAGCGTACTGTGTAAGATGCTCCTGGAAGAGAAACATTAGAATAAGTCAAAGTCTTCTTATCACTGGACAATACACCAGTTCTAGCGAGAGTAGCAGGGCTTACTGCTTGACCAGTAGCTTCATTGATGAAAACAATTTCTTTGGTGTTTGCAGTAGTAGCATCAGTGATTACTTCTTCAGAGAACTTCAGAACCAATCCTTTTGTGCTAGAGTAAGTCGCACTTGTTACAGTTGGAGCAACAGTGTCTTTAGTAAATGTAATTGCTTGGGAAGCAGCAGTTCCAAGGGTATTACCAAGTGTGTCACGTACAGATGCACCAAACACGATGGTTCCAGTGAAAGAACTGGATGTTGGGAATGTCGATTTGCTTAGTGGCGAGAACAATTTGATTGTGTCGCTATCTGATGAAGTAACTACAGAGAAGACACCTTTACTTTCACCGTTAGCATCCAGCAAACGAACATTACCCACCAGGGAATCTTTGTTTACTTTCTTATCAAATTTAACTTCAACATAACGATCGCCTACTGGAGTTACGCTCTTGATTACTGGAGCAGCAACATCAGAAACAACGGTTACTGATGTTTTGATTGGGTTAGGATTAGCAACGTTACCTGCAAAGTCAGTTACATTTGAAAGGGAAACATCATAAGTAGTACCACTGTTCAATGTGCCAGTAGTCAGTACAAATGTGTCGTAAGTGTCTTTTTGAACCGTTGCAGCTACGCCATTAACATAAGCAATGATCCCAGCTGGTTTAACTGGTTCGCTGAATTTAACATATACTTTGTTAGTTGTAGTTTTAGCTACAGCATTTACAGTAGTTACTGTAGGGGCCACAGTATCAGCTACGGTCAACAGAGTTGTGAAAGGTGCAACAGCTTCACCAGCAGAAGTCTTAACGGTGTCGTTAACAACTACTGTATATTGACCCTTCAAATATTCAAGATTTGGAACTGTAATCCAAGCTTCAGTTCCATCCGCAGCCCAAGAAACTTCAGCACCATTAGTAGTAACAGCTGGTGCACCACTTAGAGCAGTCACTTGAACTACATCTTTAATCAATTTGCCATCTTCAACAACTGTATCAGTATCAACAGCACGGTTGAATTTAACAACCAGTTGCTTAGCGTTTGGAGCTGTTACAGAAACAACCTTAGGCGCTTGCAGTGTTACTTTTGCAGTGTAGTCTTTTTCAAGGTGCTTGAAGTTAATTGTAGTTTCAACGCCTGCTACCAGAGCAGTTGTCAATTCAACATTTGCAGTTGTTTTGTCAGAGAATGTTACAACTACTTTGGTTGGGCTTACTGCTTCAGCAGAAGCTACAGTCAATGTAGGTTTTACGGACAATTGATCAACTGCATAAGCTGTTTCTACTACCAAAGAGCGAGTAGCGTTAGCTTTGAAGTTAGTTGTTTGAGCAACCAGACCAGCGTTGATAACTGCTTGAGCATAGCCCTTAGCCCATACAGAAGCGGAGTTATCAGTTGTTGTAGGTTGTTCCAGTTTCAAAGCGCGGAACAATACAGCCGCTACTTCTTCAACTGTTACTTTACCGTTGTAGTCGAAAAGACCTTTAACAGTATCTTTACCTTGCATCAAGTTAGCTGCAGTAACAGCTTCGATGTAAGGAACAGCCCAGTTAGTAGCTGTGTAGCCTTTGTCTTTGTAAGACAACTTGCCAGATACTTCAGTAAGACCGAACAATTTAGTAACGATCTTAGCGAATTCTGCACGAGTCAGATCTTTTTCAAGGTGAGCCTGACCATCTGGGTACCCATTGAGAATACCTTTAGCTGCCAGAGCGTCAAATGCCTGTTGTGGAGTTGCTTTTGCTGTTTCACCAAATGCTACAGAGGCAAACATCGAGAATGCCATTGCTGTAGATAATGCTACGGATAAAATTTTCTTCATAACCTTTTTTTCTCCTCCTTGGACGTTCATGAACTGAGATTTTTCTTTAGTTGGGTAGCTCATGTCACTCATTAGCCGATGCACCCCCTTTCCCGAGTTGAGCATATTAAGTATAAATAATGTCTGTGACGGGTATCACAGAAACTTGTAAACAGGTTCAAGGCAGACTAATACTAGATTCCTAATTCTACCTAAGTATTATACAATGTGCCTCTAGTCACGTAAAGCTAATTTTTCCATCCAGCCGTGTACCTTCATTCCTTGGTGGCCATTAGGTAATTGCCTTGTGTAAGTGACTCTACACCTTAAACGCAATAGTTTCGAAAAAGTTGCGCTTTGTTCAAAAAAACTTTTTTTCTTTTTGTATCCCGGGCCCCGTTCCAATAGAAGAACCATATGTATGTTCTACTAACTATTGTTAATGTTGGGTGGCTACGGGAATCAGTATAGCATAGACGCTTTCCAAACGTCATTAAGCAATATTTGTTAAGTTAATAAACATAATCTTCCTTTTTCAAACTCTAAAACATCTTTACTCTGGCATAATAAAAAGCGCCGTTTCCGGCGCTCTTTTTTATGGCAGATGAACTAGCGGATCTTCATTGATAGTTGAATCAATTCCTGACGCTTCTCAGGGCTGGCATTTACATTCTCATACATTGCATCGATCGCCCCACGGTTCTCGCGGTAGCTCTTCTCATGTTTGATCGTAGTGTGCGACCAATCAATCAAAGCATTCTCGGCAATAACGAGGTCATTATATGCATCATGGAACCCAGTAGACTGTACAAGCTCTTCCATCAGTTCCTGTGTAATCTCCTGTAGTGCACGTTTGGCGGCAATTTCCTTCTCCAGGATTTTGGCTCTATTCTCAAACATATTCTTTGCTTTCGTGTAATCCAGCTGTGCTTTTGATAAAATCGGTTTCATCGATGGCTTTCACCTTTCAGAAAATATTATTTTCTAAGTTATTGTAACGTAAATCGGTGCAGATTACAAAAGTTAATGTGCACCGTATGTAATTAAATTACAATAAAACAGGTCCGCGAACAGTTTTTCGCGGACCTGCTGTTCAAGTAGTCACATTAGTTGAAGGTTTTCGGGAAGATGCTGGTGCTCTTCTGCAGCAGTGCTACAGCAATTTTACCAGCTTCCGCTCTTGTAAGCTTGCCCTTTGGATTAAAATTATATACGGGCTTAGCTTGACCTGTAATCGTTGTAGCATTGCCTTCCATAATCTTCGCTTTCGATACTGCCTCAATGGCTGGTCTGGAATAGAAGTCCATACTGCCGGAGTCAACGAATGACTTCCCTAGGCTTGTTAACAATTTGGCATCGTTAGCAGACATTTTGAGTTTAAGGGCTCTGGCGATCATAACCGCAGCCTGCTCACGGGTCAGCGACTGGTCAGGACCGAAGAATCCGTCACTAAGGCCGGTTATGATCCCTGCCCTCGCTGCTGTTTCAATGCTTTTAAAGTTCCATGTTGTTGAAACGGCTTCCGGTACGATATCAAAGAATGTTTGTTTATTGGAATCATAACTCAGCGGAATGCTTAGTCCTGTTACAAGCAAGGTGGCAAATTCACCACGGGTTGTTGTATCATCCGCTCCAAAAGCATCGGATCGGATGTTGGTCATAATGCCTTTAGAATACAGACCATTCAGAATATTTCTCGCCCAAGGGTGATTGGTGATATCCGTGAATCCTCTGCGCAACTTCATTACGGTATAATAACCGAATTCATCGAAGGGTACCGTAACCGTATGGTTTTTGGTATCTACCTCTCCGCCAATGTTCTCCCACTTCCCTGCATCGGTATATCTGAAAACAGTAATAGTCGTCCCGACCTCATCCACTATGCTGGAGTTAAAGCTTAAGGTTAGCTCACCACGCTGGGATGGGACAATTTTACGTGTAGAACTGTATTGCGTGAAATATCCTTCTATAGAATAAGGCGCAATTCCATTCGTCGCTGGCATATAGGATTGTGAGCCTTGGGTTCCCGACTCTCCAAGTCCACCATTCAGCCAATAAATATCCGATACTCTGGAGAAATTATTGGTAGTGGCTGTCGAGGTAAATCTCAGTACAAGCTCTTGGGGAATGACCAGCGGAAGCTTCCCGCCAAGAGTACGGCTGTCCGAAGGACTGACATTGATGATATTCCCGTAATCATTAGTCCGCTCTACGACGCCGTCCACGGGATCGGCGATACCAAACAGCAGTTTCGTATCCGGATAATATTTAGCGGCTCCAGTGGTTGTGTAGCCCTTCATAATTGTCCCTTTCGGGAATGAAAGTTGCAGCGCTTTGTTAAATACAGTGTATTTCGTCGCGACCTTCTCAGCCATAAACTGAGTATCGATCTGTATAGCACTCGCATAATAAACAGAAATTGTATCGTTCAGGGTAGAATCGGCCCGGACGATTTGAATTTTGATCGTTGTTGCCTTATCCGGCTTCAAGCCTACAAAATCATAAGTGAAGCGGTTCTCAAGATCAGTACGCTTCACAGCCTCATACTTATCAATCATAACCTTGGTTGCACCTTCAGCTTCAATATCGAAGCGGACAAAGTTCTTATTCACTACAATCTGATCCCCGACTGTTGCTACAGGGGACAAGACCCTGTAAGGAGATACCTCACGTACGATTTCAAGACGCTGCGTTGTTCTTGCTCCAGTCTTGTTGATTAGCTCCATGGTGTATACGTGGCTTCCAGGAGCATCAAATTTGAAATCCCGCAGACGCAGAATGAAGTCCTTGCTGCTGCCGTAATAATCAAAATATATTCCGGTTGGATTAGACGGTACAGGGCCAAGCAGCTTATCCGTGGTACCCAGCATATCCGCAGTACCTGTCGAGGTGAAAATCAGCTCTGAACCTCTATAGAGGTTCATGGTTGTCGCTCCACCACCCCGAAGCACCAGATCATAGCTCTCTGCATTGGTAGTGTACTTTTCATCTTTATAGACGAATTCTGCAGGCAATGCGAGAATTTTGTTGCGCTCAGTTTCATTGCTTAATGACTGAGTCGAGAAGGCAGTACGCCCGGTTCCTATCGCCGGATGAAACTGCGTCAAATTCGATACATTAGTATCAATAATATATATCTTCAGCTCTTTGGTGATGATCCGCTGATTCTGGCCGTTATCCTGGGATATCCCGGTGAATACAATCTTATTCTCTCCATAGACCAACGGACCGGACTGGGTGATCCACAAATCGAAACTGAAGGTCTGTTTGTCTTTGTCTACACCTAAAGCAAATTTATTAACGCGTGTATCCCCAGCACTGTCTTTGGTATCAGGGAGGAGATTACTGTCAATCCCGTTAATCTGAACCTGAGCACTTACGAAATTCTCGAATCCGATATATTCACCTGAAACCTTCATGCTGGTCTCAGCAGCAGAATTAAACTCATATGTCTGTCCATCCTGCAAACTGCTTACGTAGATATAGTTCTTGGATATATACGAAATATCTGCATTATAGTAGGAATTAGATGTCCCGTAACGGAACTGTACCTTCTGTTGTCCGTTTGAGAAACCTGTGATTTTGTAAATGTACTCATTAGTTCCTTGTCCAGTCATTCCGGTGATAGGCGGATCTGTCAAAGCCAGCGCTTTATTACTAAGCGGAAGATAATTGGCCGATAATTTGGCTGTGCCGACGCCTACATTGGTTTTGACCAGAATGTAGAAGTTATCCTTCTCCATCTGTTGTCCGTTCAGAGGCAGTTTGGAGATGTTTGAGATGCTGCCCGAACCTGTATATCCCGGAAGGTAATACATATCGGTAATTACAACTTCTCCCGGAAGATATCTATAGGAGTAGACTAACGAAGAGCTATAAGTGCCATAGTCTACGGCCAGAGTAAATTCGGTTAGTCCTGTGACAAGCGTTAAGTCAGCCTGAGTTGTGAATTTAACCAATTTGTACGCAGGGGTCACTCCGTCAGCGCCGGGAATGGTTAACTCCTGATCAACCGATGCAATATTTACCGGAATAGGAGTCGTGGTATTTTTGTTAATAGTAAGCTTTCCTGAGCTTGCAAATGTAGTGCTGCTATAAGGGACCAGAATTTGACCGGAAAAACCGGCCTTACTAGAAGTGCTGTCACTAAGTGTAGGAATGTTGTTCAAAATATTATAAGTTCCTGAACCATGCACCAGGTTTAAGGAAGCATACGGCTGGTCTGTATCAAAGAAATATAAGGAGCGTTCGATATCTATGGAATCGGATGCATTCTTAATAGCTATTTTAATATTGGTTAAGCCCGGCTTCAGCGTTAAGGAAGGAGAGAAGAACGTACCGTCCTCAAGAAGGGTTGTTGTCAGTGCATTTCCGCCATTCACAGAAATTGTAACCTGCGTCGCATTCGTTGCCTTACCCTGCAGCGTAACTGTGTCGACGGGAACGACTACTTGTGTCCCTTCATTTAGATTAAGTGCTGCAGGACCACCGAGCACTTGAAGTGCAGATAGATATGGAACTTTGTCGTAAAGGATATAAAAGGACTCCGAACGCGTCAGGTTACCCTGCATACCGGAGAAAGTAATTTTATTAAAGCCTGCATATAAAACTACACCGCTAGTAGTAAAGCGATTGCTTGGACTATTGGCGTCGGGTGTAACCGTACCTGTAGTCAAACGGGTAGAGTCTGTAGTCCACTTTCCGTTTGTACTTTGAGTCAGTTGCTCAACAGTAACCTTCATTGTAGATGATGTTACCTGAGAATAGGTACCTGTAATAGACAGGTTTTGGTTCGTAGTCAGATACACACTGGATCGGCTGATTAGCCCTTCTGCACCTGCTGTTATTACATTCGGATCCAGAACAACGGTATCCCGCAACTTGAGCTCATCCGGACTGAAGTAAGTCGTGGTAGCTGCCGCCGCAAGGGGCGTATATTTGCCTGGAAACATAGAAACGATCAGTGCCGCCAGCAGCAGCCAAACGAATGGTCTCTTAAAGCGTAACATGTGTATATCTCTCCTTTGAGTTTATGTTCTGATAAGCCTCACTTTGTACTTTATCGGTTAGTAGAAGGTATATTTTTAGGGAATACAGCAAAAAACTCATCCCAAAAAGGATGAGTTTTGCTAACTTAAGGAAAAATCAATAAATGCGTGTCAATTATAGTCTAAGATTTAGAACTGCGCTCAGGATCCAGCTTCATGCGCATTCTTAGGATTAAGTCTATGACCGGGCGTTTGGTTTTGCTGATCACACCAGTGATCTCCGCGCCAATCTGCAGGAAGAAGAGCATAACGCAGATCACCACGAACGTAACCCAGTTGGCTTCATACAGCGAAGCGGATGTCTGGATGACAGCCAGAATTCCGAAGAAGGCGGCGATGCCATAAATAATCAATACGGTCTGGCGGTGGCTGAAGCCAAGTTCACGCAGGCAGTGATGAAGATGGCCTTTGTCCGGTGCAAAGATTGGCTTCTTCTGCAGCTTGCGCCGTACGATGGCAAAGAATGTATCCGATAAAGGAACCCCGATAATCAGGAGTGGTGTGATAAACGATACCACCGCAATCTGCTTGAATCCGAGCAGCGCGAGCAGCGCCAGGCAGAAGCCCAGGAACAGCGAGCCTGTATCACCCATGAAGATTTTGGCGGGATGAAAGTTAAAGAACAGAAAACCGAGTATACTGCCCAAAAGCAGTAAGCACAGCAGAGCAACCATGGTATTGCCCATCAGGAAGGCCATTACAGCAATGGTGGCAATCGCGATACCGGATACACCGGCTGCAAGCCCGTCCAGTCCGTCGATCAGATTCACGGCATTCGTGACGCCGACAATCCAGAAGATCGTCAGAGGGATGGCAATCCAGCTCTCCAGTGAGGAATAGCTATTATGAAAAGGAATGTTTACGAAATCAACAGTAATTCCAAACCCGAAAACTACGATGCAGGCTGCGGCAATTTGGCCCAGCAGCTTCACCTTGGCTGATAGCTCGAACCGGTCATCGAGACCGCCGATCAGCACAATCAGACCGCCGCCACAGAGCAGCGCTTTGATGAAGTTAGCCTCCCGCGGAGTGAAGTCATACGGAATAATCGGTAATACGGCAAGCAGGCCTAACACAAACGCCAGAAATATGCCGAGTCCGCCAAGGCGGGGCATGATCTTCGTATGCACTTTACGGGCATTAGGCACATCTGTCGCACCGATCTTAATAGCAAATTTCTTAACGAGCGGCGTCAAAAGCAGTGCAAGTCCCATGCACACAATAAATCCGGCGATGTATATGATTAACATTTGTTCAGTCGACCCCCATTTCTCTACCGCATTGAATTATACGCTGAACCAAAAACAAATTCCAATACCGTTTTTAGGCTGTTACACGGATTTTTTCAGTAAATATCCTCAAATTACTGGTCTTTTGTCACTTTATCTTTCTCTCGTACCACTTTTACTGCAAATTTCGGCAGCGCAAGCATTCTTTTGTAACGTGTAGGTTCCTTAATCAGCCGGTATAACCATTCTGCCCTCAATTTCTGGAAGGCTTTGGGGGCACGGCGGCTCTTGCCGGAGATTACATCGAAGCTTCCGCCGACGCCCATCATGACCGGAATCTGGAGACGGGACTTATATTTAGCAATCCATGGCTCCTGGCTGTCTGCCCCTCTGGCAACGAAAAGCAGGTCAGGCTTAGCTTCGAGAATTCCGGCGATTATCTGCTCATCCTCATCCGGACCAAAGAACCCGTCATGATAACCTGCGATGACAATGCCGGGATATCCAGTTTGTAACCTAGAAGTCGTCTCGCGAATCACCTCGGGGGTTGAGCCCAGCAAATATACTCTCCAGTTGTAGCTTTCACCCTGGCGCAATAATTCATGTAAAAGATCAAAACCCGCTACACGCTCAGCGACTGGCTCTTTGCAGTAATCCGCTGCCCACACTACACCAGTCCCGTCGGGAACTACAAGCTCTGCTGATTTCATAATCTCCATATACGACGGATTCTCAAGGGCCGCCATGACCATGATCGGATTAGCTGTAATGACCTGGTGGGGAACACGATTATGAACCGCCTCCGTCAAATAAGAAACCGTTGTCTTCATATCAACTTTGGATACTCGAATGCCGAAAATTGGCACTGTTGGTATCGCGCTATCTGCTTTCACTTGTCACTCATCCTTTACGGCGGAAATATTGGGCAACTTGCCGGGCCGGAGCCTCAGCTTCTTCAACCAGCGAAGCAATCAGCGGTTCACGCTCACGCTTCCATGCCTCTCCCGATTTCAGCAGCTCCAGAAGTCCCGCTGCAACCATATCACCTTCCAGCGCAGCTGTCGAACCTACCGGCCGGCAACTGATCCGTTCAAGGAAATGGTCGATCTTCGGATCATAGGAGACCCCCATCAGCGGAACCCGTCTTCCGGCAGCATAGATCAGGCTGTGGAGCCGCATGCCAATCAGCGCCTGACACTGTCCTACTTCACGCAGCATCTGCTGCGGATGGAGCGCATCCTCACAAATACTGACGGTTCCCCCATGCTCCTCTACACCTTGTCCCAGCTTCTGCATGACATAACGTGAAGCCTCATTGTCCGCAGAATGATGAAAGGGCAGAAAACGTAAGTGAAGCGGCAGCTCTGCTGATACCTTCACCAGACCTTCAGCCAATGCATCCAGCTCTTTGCGCGACTGCTCCCAGAAACGTACGGAGATGCCCACGGTATAAGGCTCTGTCTGCAGATTAGGGATATCTGAATCATGGACATGCGCATTGCCGCTACTCGGCTCATGCGTTTCTGTACGTATATCCTCCGGTAGCGTAAGGCCCATAACCGGGTCAGGGACGACATCTATCGTGCCCTTATCCAGACCCATAGACTGCAGCAGCAGGCGGGACTGCTCGTCCCGCACGGATACATAAGCACATTTACGGAAAATTGATTTGATCAGCGGATGAAACAGCTTGCGGTTCACCGGGCCTATCCCCTGGGCATAGATAAAGGTTGGCTTGCCCATCCACTGGGCCAGCTTAATGATGGCCAGATAGTACGGAATAGTCTTGCTGCTTGTTACATCCTGCAGCAGACTGCCCCCGCCGCTTATCAGCCCGGCACTCTCTGATATTGCCTTCCGGACTTCCCCCAGCTTCATCCGGTGCACGGATTCGACGCCGTAAGCAGCGGTTGTCCATTCCGGATCAATGGAGAGCACCACGGGCGTCAGCGTTATTCCAGCAGCCTCGGACTGCTTACGGAGTGCGTTCAGAATGGACTGCAGAACCGCCTCGTCTCCGCTGTTGCGGAATCCGTAATAACCCGAGATTATAATTTTTTGAGCAGCGGCGACCATCGTTTCCAACACCCTTCCGCAATCTGCCATACCCCTATAGCGATAATGCCGATGATAAGACCGAGTCCCAGACCCAGAAGTCCGCGGACCAGCGAGATCAGAACCGGCGAATGAATATGGGCAAAGGTATCTACCATGGACAACTGGCCGATAACCGCAATAATCATAATAAAAGCAGCATTCCGGTATTTATAGGCCATGAAAGCGCCAAGGATAAAGAGCGGATGTGCCAGCAGGAACTCCTTGTTACGCGGTCTTACTCCGACAGTATTCTCCAGGAAGGTGCGGAACGACATCTCGAGCGAGCTTACACTGCCGCTGTTGCCTGTACGGCTTAAATAGTACATCCCCAGAATACCCAGCACGCCGGCAGCAATTACCATTGCGAGCGTGATCGGCGTCCGCAGCAGCTTGCCGGTCTTGTTGAAGGCAAATTCCCCACGGTACAAAAGCACATACAGCGCAGTCAGTCCAATCGGTGCTAAATGAAGCAGACTTACGCCGCGGAACTGATTGAGCACCAGGGCATAGGTGACATTATTCAAGAGCGCAATTACAAAGGGTACTGCACTAAACGAGATGAGCGCTGTTTTGACGTAAAGAACCAGACTATGTGTCAGCCTGCGGCGCGGGCCCATCACAGCAAAGGTCAAGGCATTGGGACGCAACGGCGGTCCCATTTCATTAATCTTGCGGATAGCCAGCACCATAGCCACGGTAGGCGCACTTATAGCCACTGCAAGAGCGAGTGCCTGTTCAAATAACGCCGGCTTCAGAACCATAAGTCCTGCACTTCCCAGCAGCCCCAGCACCCATGCAGGCAGTGTAAGCCAAGGAACAAAGTAGGAAACCAGGAGTGCAACCATGGCTACAGCCCCGATTACAGCAATTAATTTGAAATAACGCTGGAAAGAGGAATCCACCACATCAAACGCAGTAGCTTGTCCCATTTCAAAACCGTTAGCTTCAATTTTTGCAACTGCACCATCAGGCCCGCTAAGACTGGTAACCAGATTGTCGAGCGTATCGGTAACCTGTGCCTTGGATGTATCCCGTGACGGAATCGTATTAAGATAGATCATCCGGATGTTACGGTCTTTCGTAGCAAGTGCAAAGCGGTCGGCAATCACTTCTGTGGACAGGCCGGAATCAGCCTCACTGAGCGAGTACAGCCGGGTCACGTTATAGTCCAGCAGATAGGCCAGTTTGGAGAAGCCTTTTTGCTGTACCTTAATATTCTCAATGGCTGCAATCCCCATCCCGCGCTCCTTCAGCAGATCGGCGAATGCTGTGATACTGGCCAGATCGGCATCATCGGAGTAGCCTTTAACAGACTCGCCTTCGAAAAGCAGACGTTTGACGCCAAGCTCCGCGTAACGGTCCAGCAGACTCTTAACGGCTTCCTGATTATACGCCAGCGAATCTACAAGGCGCGGCACAATATTGAAGCCTTTGTCATGCAGCATCTCCAGTGTAGACGGATCCGGCTGCAGCGGCTTGAGCGTTGCATCCTCCAGGGGAGTTTTGATAATCAGGCCTTGTTGTCCGCGGTAGGTCCAATCTTCTGTTGCAATATCCAAGCCGGCAAATGCCTCCCGGATGATCGGTGAGAGCGTTCCACTGTTCTTCGCACTGGTAAAGAGGACATATGTATAGTTCTCATTCTCAGGAATTACAGTATCGGTCAGATTAGCGATATCAGCCGCTCCCCACAGCATCAGGCGGCGGGCCTTGCGGAAATCCTCCAATGTGCTTTCGTATATTGCCATACTCTGAACACCGGCAGACTTCAGCCGGTCGAGCTGCTCGGAGATATAATCCTGCGGATTCCCCCGGTAGCTGGCTACTTCGACCAGATCGCGGTAATCAAAGACAAATTCAACCGTTTTGGAAGACTTCTCCGTCTGAAGACGATCATACACAACCGGGAGAGCAGCAAGCAGGCCAATCACCACGATAATCCACAACCATTTGCGCGAAGCTATATTCCAGCGTTGCCATTTCTGATGCACCAAAAGTACCTCCTCTTTCACTTTAAAGCTAATTGCCAATCCGTCATAATAAGCTCAAACACTCTTGCAGTGGTCAAATTTAAGCGGAAACGGATGTCCCTCTACCAGGAGCAGCTCCGTTTCCGCAGGCATGTTCTATATTTAGTATTATTTCCCGTCTACACGGGCCATAACCTGATTAGTCAATTCAGCCACTTTGTCTTTGGCATTCTGAAGCGATTCGCCAACGACGGCGAAATAAACCTTGATCTTCGGCTCGGTGCCGGAAGGACGCAGGCAGAACCATGAGCCGTCAGAGAGCAGATATTTCAGCACGTTCTCCTTAGGCAGACCGTTCAGTCCGAGTGAATAGTCGAGCACCTCTGTAACTGAGGCTCCGGCAATTTCATGCGGCGGGCTGGTGCGCCAGTCATTCATGATTCCCTGAATTTGTGCTACACCGTCTTTACCTTTAAGGGTGCGCGATTCGAGGCTTTCGAGGAAGTAGCCGAATTGTGCATACAGTTCCTGAAGCACATCGTACAGCGTCTTACCCTGGGCTTTGTAATAAGCCCCCGCTTCAGCGATCAGCATCGCAGCCAGTACAGCATCCTTGTCACGGGCGTAGTTGCCGGCCAGGTAACCATAGCTCTCTTCATATCCGAAAAGATAAGTGTATTCGCCGGACTGCTCGAATTGGTTCATCTTCTCGCCGATATACTTGAATCCTGTCAGCGTGTTGAACACGGTAGCGCCGTAATGGCTGGCTACAGCCGCTCCCATCTCACTGGTCACAATAGTTTTAACTACTGCACCATTGCTTGGCAGCTTGCCCTGCTCCTGCAGGCGGCTCAAATAATAATGAATCATGAGGGCGCCCGACTGATTACCGGACAAGACCACAAACTTGCCTTCATTGTCCCGCACAACCGCACCCATACGGTCTGCATCGGGGTCTGTACCAATTAACAGATCGGCATTCAGTTCCTCACCCAGCTTCATAGCCAAGGTGAAGGCTTCACGCTCTTCCGGGTTCGGCGATTTCACTGTGGAGAATTCTGAATCCGGCTGTTCCTGCTCGGGCACCACATGTACCTGGGTGAAACCGATCTTCTCAAGTACACGGCGGACCGGAAGGTTGCCTGTCCCATGCAGCGGTGTGTAGACAATCGAGAAATCACGGCCAAGCGTAGAAGCAATCTCTTCACGGCCGACACTGACTGCGGCTACTGTATCCGTAAACGCTTCATCCTCAGCTTCACCCAGCCAGTGCAGCAAGCCTGCACTCTCTGCGGCTTCACGGGAAATACGCTTTACGCCGTTAAAGGAGTCCACTTCCAAAATATTAGCAATTACCTTCTCCGCTTCGTCAGGCACCAGTTGCCCGCCTTCTGCGTTATACACTTTGTACCCGTTGTACTCAGGCGGATTATGACTTGCAGTAATTACAATGCCTCCTGAGGCCTTCAGATGGCGAACTGCAAAGGACAGCTGCGGTGTGGACCGCAAGGATGGGAACAGATGCGTCTCAATTCCGTTGCCGGCCAGCACAAGTGCAGCTTCCAGCGTGAATTCCGGCGAAAAGCGGCGGGAATCGTGGGCAATGACCACGGAAGGACGTCCTTCTCCTGTATGCTGTGCCAGAATATAATTAGCGAAGCCCTGTGTTGCTCTGCCTACGGTATATCGGTTAATCCGGTTGCTGCCGGCGCCGATCACTCCGCGCAAACCGCCTGTCCCGAATTCGAGGTCTCTATAGAAACGTTCTTCCAGTTCCTTCGGCTCATCCGCAAGAGCCTTCAGCTCTGCCTTAGTGCTCTCGTCAACGGAAGGGTCCTGCAGCCAGCGTGTTAAGGTTTCTGCGGCCTTTGGGCTTAATCCAGTCATGTGAATCTCTCCTTCTCCATCTATAATTTATAATTTTATAACAGGAACTAGCTGAGTGCGAACATAATTTCCCCGGAAGCTACAATCTTGCCTTCCACTTTAGCGGTAGCTTGGCCTTTGCCGATGCTGCCTTTAAGCCGGGTAATCTCCACCTCAAGCACAAGGGTATCGCCAGGTACGACCTGGCCGCGGAAACGGAAGCCGTCGAGGCCGGCCAGGAAGCCGATTTTACCACGGTTTGCTTCCAGCCCCAGAATAGCTACTGCGCCAACCTGAGCTAGCGCTTCCGTGATTAGCACACCCGGCATTACCGGATATCCCGGAAAATGTCCGGTGAAAAAAGGTTCATTCACCGTCACATTTTTGATGCCGACAGCCCGTTTGCCCATTTCTATTTCAGTGATTTTGTCCACCAGCAGAAATGGGGGCCGGTGGGGGATGATTTCTTGAATTTGATTGATATCCAGCATGATCAGCAAAGCTCCCTTCGGATGTAACCGCGTCTATAAAACCTCCGCCTACAGCAGCGCTTTTGTTTTATTCTTCACCGCCCTGCATAAATATGGGCAGCTTCGGCAAAAACTATAACTATCCTTCACCACCTGCAGCAGTGGAGGTTGAGATAAGGGGCTTTCTCCACCGCACGCGGCAGCATGGCGGAGAGGGCCCTTTTTGGCGCTCTTAGGGCACGCCATCATTATACATTTTTCAGTATAAAAAAGAAAACTCCCCTGTACAACAAGGGAGCTTCCGAAATCCTGTATTCAGGAATTATTTATGGTGCAAACACCAAATCATATACATGCTTCCAGGTGCTCCACAGGAGCACATCGCTAAATTCTTTTTTGCCGAGAATCACGTAACCGACGACCAGGCCGCCTCCAAGCGCGGCAACAAGCAGCAGGGGAATCAGGAACCACTGGATAATGGTCCATGCCGAAATCCCGCGCCGCCTTACCGGCTGCTGCTGTTGTTCTTCTTCCGGTTTGTTGACCTTCTCACGACTCATTCCGTCACCTCACGCGCGCATGTTATTAGCCAGGCCCAGCATCTGGTCACTGGAGGACAACGCCCGGGCAGCAAGCTGATAGGTGCGCTGAATCTGCATCATCTCGGTCATTTCCTTACTTAGATCCACGTTGGATGACTCCAGATATCCGGTACGTACGCCCACATCCTTCGCTTCACCTGCGGCTCTTTGCACAAACGCCTGCTGTGCAGTCACACCATCGGCAAGCGTATAGAAGTTGCCGTCCACAGCTTGCAGAGCATTCTTGCTCAGCGGCTCTACAATCATAAGTGTGCCCGCTATAATAGCAGGATCATTCTCACCAGTCTTGGTAAGTACCCGGCCGCTCTCGTCAATAGCAGCACTCACATTGGCTGGCACTGTGAGCGGATTCCCGTCTGTGTTCAGCACAGGGTTACCGGTATTATCTACAAGCATCATATTGTCAGGATTCGCGGTATCCGGGATGAAATGGAAATCACCTTGACGGGTATACGCAGTAGCTCCGTTGACCTGAACACCGAACAATCCATTACCCTGAAGCGCCAAATCCGTTGGATTCCCCGTTTCCTGAAGAGTGCCCTCTTCCCAGTTGCTTGTAACCGAAGGCACACGGACACCAAAGCCGATATTGAAGCCCAGAGGCATACTGCGGCCAGGCTGGTCATAGTCCTTGGATTGCTGCTGCACACGTGTGAGCACGTCCTCGAAAGAGCCTTCTTTGCTCTTATAGCCGTTTGTGTTCATATTGGCAATGTTATCCGCTATGATATCCAGCCGCTGCTGCAGGCTGGACATGGACACAGCGGCACCGATTGTCGAGTTGTTCACAGATCTAACCTCCCAAAAGCTTAATAACTAAGAAGAAACCGGTTCACTTCATCAGTGCACCTGCAGTCTATATTCTGCCGACATCATTAACAGCCTTCTGCAGGCTGCTGTCATAAAACTGGATTACCTTCTGATTCGCTTCATAAGCCCGGTAGGCGGCGTTCATATCCACCGTTACCTGAGTGGCATCCACATTAGAGTTCTCCAGATACCCCTGACGCACCTGCAAATTATCGGTGGCATTGGAGTAACGGATTTCAGCGGCCTCCGCATCATCGGCATGGAAAACGCCGTTCCCGTCACGTACCAGCTCCTGCGGTCTTGTAATTACACTGATCCCGATGCGGGTTCCTGAAGGCAGTCCGGTCGCATTGTTAATCAAGTTACCCTGCCCGTCCACTTTAAGGCTATCCTCAGGGCCTGTCAATCTCAGCGGATTACCGTTACTGTCCAATACGCTGAATCCCCCGGAGCTAAGCACCTCTCCAGTAGGTCCTACCGTAAAGCTTCCGTTACGTGTATATAAATTGTTACCTTCATTATCCTGTACTGTAAAGAACGCCTGCGGACGGTAAGTTACCTCGCCGTCAGGACTAATATATTTACCTGAGCCGTCAAAAGCAAGATAAGCGCCCGCATTATCCGGGTCCTCTACCTGCAAATCGGTTGACAGCGCGAAATCTGCGTTTTTGCCGCTTTCGATAAGATCACCCTGCAAATACTGGGAAACAGACTGTTCGGCAAAAACCCCTGTGTTAAGCCGGCCGACAGGCTTCGTAACGCCACCGCTCATCGCCGAGATCAGCACCTCGGGAAATGCATGACTGACGCTGTCGACCTGCTTGTACCCCGTTGTATTCAAATTGGCAATGTTCTGTGTCGCTGTATCATGTCTGCGCTGCTGCGTTACCATTCCTGCAGCCGCCGTATATAATCCTCTTAGCATGAGGTCAGTCCCTTCCTGAATCTGCTGTTAACTTATTATCGGCAGACTAGAACTTTTTCTTAACAACCTTATCTAAATGGTCAAGCATAATTCCCGTCCCCTTAACAACACAGTGCATCGGATCTTCGGCAACCCAGACCGGAACATGCAGCTGTTCAGAGAGCAGCTCGTCCAATCCGTTAAGGAGTGCACCGCCGCCGGTCAATACGACTCCGCGGTCAATAATATCTGCCGACAGCTCCGGCGGTGTACGCTCCAGCACTGACTTCGCCGCAGCCACAATAGCGGAAACCGGATCCCATAGCGCTTCTTTCACCTCACCGGATGTAATGGTCAGTGTCTGGGGAAGTCCGCTCACCATATCACGTCCGCGTATATCCAGCTCAGCCTTCATGCCGCCCGGGCGGACGGACCCGATAGTAACCTTGATATCCTCAGCTGTACGTTCACCGATCAGGAGTTTATATTTCTGTTTGATATATCTTAAAATGGCCTCGTCGAACTTGTCCCCTGCGACCTTAATCGAAGAGGCGGTAACAACGTCGCCCATGGACAATACGGCTACATCCGTTGTTCCCCCGCCAATATCGACGACCATATTTCCGCTTGGCTGATAAATATCCATCCCTGCTCCGATTGCCGCAGCTTTGGGTTCTTCTTCCATGAAAACTTCCTTGGCTCCACTGCGTTCCGCGGCTTCACGGATTGACTTCTGTTCAACGGACGTAATATTCGTAGGCGCGCAAATCAAAATACGGGGCCTTGAATACCAGGTCCGGCCCCCGACGCGGTCGATAAAATATTTCAGCATCATTTCTGTAATCGCAAAATCGGCAATGACTCCATCACGGAGCGGACGAATTGTAGTTATGTTTCCAGGTGTGCGCCCAACCATCCGGCGTGCCTGTTCACCAACCGCAAGGACTCTCTTCGTATCACTTTCAAGTGTGACCACGGAAGGTTCATCCAGAACGACTCCCCTTCCCTTGACATGAATGAGCACATTGGCCGTGCCGAGATCGATTCCGATATCCTTGCTAAGCATAATGAAAGAGCCCCCAAAGTGTTATTTTAAATGAGAATAGTTAGATAGTACCAAATTTAAAAATACCATACTTTAGGGGGTGTACACAATGTAGTAAAGCTGAATTATTACTTAAAATTCCGAAAATCTTATGGCTTTGATGCTACGGCTACCTCACGCTTTTTGCCTGTCGTTTTCTTATATTTGATTTTTGTGGCTTCTCCCCCCCGAAGATGACGGATTGATTTGTGATATTCGAGAATGTGCTTCACCTGATCGGCCAGATCCGGATTGATTTCCGGCAGCCGTTCGGTTAAATCTTTATGCACCGTGCTTTTTGAAACGCCAAATTCCTTGGCTATGGTCCGGACCGTGTGCCTGGTTTCCACGATGCAGCGTCCGATTTTGATCGTACGTTCCTTGATGTAATCGTGCACGCTCCCGCCTCCCAACTGTGGATAGTTTGGTACATTATATGAGGGGCGGGCCTATATATTCGCGCTTTCAAGACATGACAAGCTCCGGAAGGCCCATTTTATTTCTCGGACAACCTATTTATGTGCCGTTTGCAGTTCCATTCTCTAGATAGAACCAGCCCCGCCGTCCATTTCGGTAGAAAAATAAAAAAACAGGAGGCTTTCGCCCCCTGCGGAAATTTCGGCTCAGCGCTGTGGAAGCAGATCCGAAGGATTCACAATCTTGCCGTCCTCGTGCACTTCAAAGTGCACATGGTTGCCGAGACCTTTCTCCAATTCGCTCTGTCCCGCTGTTGCCAGCGTATCGCCCTGCTTCACTTCATCGCCCTGCTTGACTTTGGTATCGCTGAGACTCTGGTAAACTGTCTTCAGATCACCCGGAGATGTAACCTCGATCACTTTACCGAGTACTGCCACATCTTCGACTCTGGTGACTTCACCGCTGAGAGCTGCCTTAACGTCAAACGTCTTGTTGTCTTCGCGGGCAATATCGATCCCGGTGTTGGTAATAAAGGTGTTATTGTACTGCACCATCGCCGCCACATGATTTTCTTCTGTGCCGTTTTCATCATAGTACGGTTTGACCACTTCGACTTCACTTGGGCTCGCTACCGGCCAAGCCAGGCTTTCTGCTGAAGCTACGACTTCCAGGGCTTCCGGATCACCGGTCAGGGCTCCGGTTTCATTCCCGGCAACACCTTCCTGTGAAACGACCGCGGCGGTGTCCGGATTCAGCGGCTTCTGGCCGGCATCCTGATAGACCCACACCAAGGTTAGTATAATTGCCGCTGCTGCCGTGTAGACTGCCGGGAATACCCACCGTTTGGATAACAGTCTGGTCCATGAAGAAGGCTTAGCGCCTGAATCTCCCTGCTTGTTTTTGAGAGATTCATCATGGTTTGGTTTGTTTTTGTCTTGTTCATTCATATGGTTATCACCTCAGTAACCAGTGTTACCGGGCGCTTCGCTTTTATACGTATCTTGCAAGTTATTTTTTCAGAAGAGTTGAGATTCCCGTAAAGGAGACCCCGCTGTAATAGTGTTTGAGAATCTGCGTGGCTGTACTTCCCTGCTTCGCCATACCGTTCGCCCCCCATTGGCTCATGCCGACACCATGGCCGTTTCCATAGGTTGTGATCAGCACCTTCCCGTCCTTCCGCTTCCAGGTGAACTGGCTCGAACGAAGGCCCAGCTTCTCTCTTACCTCCCGGCCTGTGAACACAGTGCCTCCGATAGAGATCTTCTTGATCCGGTGTCCTGCAGTCAGCGAGATCACTTCTGCGGGCAGTCCGGCCGAAGATGAAGAGGTTTGCAAGGCCTTGCCTGAGGCAGCCAGATTCGCCGCAGCGGGAAGCTCCCTGGCAGTAAGCCCGAGCTTGCTGCGGAGCTCCGAATTGCTGAAGGTATAGGTGACCGCGAGGTTCGGGGTAATCTCCCGCTCCCAGGGGCTGGCTACACTGCGCAAATAGGGAACCTCAGCATTCCAGTAATCCTCGGAGTTCTCCGTATACCCTCCGCTGGAGGCAAAAAAGGAGGCCGTAATCGGCTGCCCTTTATAGGTCATGATGATCCCGCGCGTCTCCAGGACCGCGCGGCGGAGCTTCGCCAGTCCGGCGCGCTTGCTGCCGGACGCAAAGTCCCGTTCCAGCACGGCCTGCGAGATGTAAGCCTGATGGCTTACCGTATCGCTCACATCCGCTTCAGGAACGGGCACCCCGCTGTGGTCGCCGGCCAGCAGGCGGCGGGCAATGAATGTGCGGGCGGCAACGGCCTGGGCCTTGAGCGCTTCGAGCTCAAAGTCCGCCGGCATCTCCGCCGCCAGCACGCCGCTGACGTATTCCTCCAGCGGCAGGGTCTCGATTTGTCCGCTCTGCGACAAATAGACGGAGACCTCCGGCTGCGGTGCTTCCGCAGCAGCCGTTCCCGGCGGCGCCGGCGCGGCCGTGGCCTGCGGCACGGTCGGAGGTGCTGGCTGTTGTCCGCCTCCGCGCAGCGGGACAACAGCCAGCGGCAGCAGCAGCGCCGCCAGCAGCGGCGCTGCGAGCCAGGCGGCGGGGGCCAGCCGCCTGATCCGGGGCGCCCCGCGCCGCGCACGCGCTACGCTGCGCGGGCGCTTCAGGATGCGCCGCAGCAATCTTAACTCTTTCATCTCTATGGCTCCTTCCATAAGCACCGGTGATTCTTATAGATATGAATTTCCGGCACCTGCTAGAACGTGATTCTGAGAGAAAGAGAGTTGCCCGGAGGCGCAGCAAAATAACCCCACAAAGTGGAGCTTTAGCTTCGATGATGGTACAGGTACTTTGCGGGGACCCCAAAACATATAAATTCCTGTCTATCAAAAAAGGGACCAGCCGCTTATTCGCGGGCTGGTCCCTTCAGATTAAAAATTGCTATTATACCCAGGACGGCTGAATCTGAAAGCGCGGTTTGACCTCATCGCTCTTGAAGGATTCACTTCTTGCCGGTTCCGGCTTAAGTACTTCTTCCTTCACAGCTGCAGTTGCAGCCGCTGATTCTTCCATGGAAATACGCCATATGTCCGCACCAAGACCCGACAGCTTCTCGGCCAGATGCACATAACCACGGTCAATATGATGAGTTCCGCTAACCTCTGTAGTGCCTTCAGCCACCAGGCCCGCCAAAATAAGCGCAGCGCCTGCACGCAGATCCGTAGCACACACCTTGGCACCGACAAGACGGGCATTACCGGTAACGATGGCGGAACGGCCTTCAATCTTAATCTCAGCATTCATGTTATGGAATTCATCCACATGCATGAACCGGTTCTCAAAAACAGTCTCTGTAACTACAGAGGTACCTTCGGAACGCAGCAATAACGCCATCATCTGCGACTGCATATCGGTAGGGAACCCAGGGTAAGGCAACGTCTTGAGATCCACAGCCTTCAGCGGCTTGTCGCTGATAACGCGGACACCGTTCTCGTCTGGAATAACCGTAACGCCCATCTCTTCCATCTTGGCAATAACCGGGCCCAGATGATCAGCAATGGCGCCTTCCACATATACATCGCCGCCCGTAATCGCTGCAGCTGCCATATAGGTTCCAGCCTCGATACGGTCCGGAATGACATGATGTCTTACCCCATGCATACGTTCAACACCTTCGATCCGGATCACTCCGGTGCCTGCACCGCGCACAATACCGCCCATGCCGTTCAGGTAGTTCGCAAGATCAACAATCTCCGGCTCTTTCGCGGCATTCTCGATTACAGTAATGCCTTCGGCAAGTGCCGCAGCCATCATTATATTTTCGGTTGCACCTACGCTGGCCACATCCAGATAAATCTTGGCTCCGCGCAGCCTTCCGTTACTTTTCGCATCAATGTAGCCCTGGCCCAGACTGATCTCGGCACCCAGTGCTTCAAACCCCTTCAAATGCTGGTCAATCGGCCGAGTCCCGATGGCACAACCGCCAGGCAAGGAAATACGTGTATGCCCCATACGGGACAAGAGTGGACCCATTACCAGGAAAGAAGCCCGCATTTTGCGCACCCATTCATAAGGCGCTTCGCAGGAAGTAATATTTCTGGCATCAACCTCAATGATATCGTTCTGGTATGTAATACCTGCACCCAGAGATTCCAGCACTTTGCTAATCGTGATTACATCGTCTAGCGGAGGTGCGTCCACAATGACGCTAACTCCTTCTTCTGCCAATAGAGAGGCGGCTATGATCGGTAGTACGGAATTTTTTGCGCCGCTAACTTTCACGCTCCCGGTCAATCTGTTGCCACCGCGGACGATAAATTTGCTCATTTCGGTTTCCCTCCGCGTCCATTATTTCTGAAATTAATTTGAGTTTGAAATTCGTCAGTTAAAATATTGAATATTCCGTCACTGCGCCTAATGTGCAGACGCATTCCTTAAACTTCAGTGTTGACATAATAAAACCTTATTATTCGACACTTTTTTCACTGCATTGGCCTATGACAGATATAACCAAACCAACCGTCATTAAAACATCCGGGCGATAAGTCCGCTCCAGCCCAGATAATCCAGCAGAAATCCGGCCACGAAATGGCCGAGGACAATGGCCAGCAGCAAATGCAGCAACCTGCCCTGAGGACTCTTGGGATATCTTATGACCAGATCGAGCTTTAGGTTCTGAAGTGCCCACCAGGATAACGCGACACAGACTAGAGAAACTACCATCGAAATTAAACTGCTGCTGCCGATCGCACTTGACAATTCAGCGGATAAGCTTGTGTTCATCATTAGCCCCCCGTGTAAGGTTACTCGGAAATCGACTCTTATATCATACTTGCGCAGGGGAAAAGAATCCAGTACTTTTACGAATTTTTAAACAATTGGCGTATTATCTGCCTAAGTGTTTACGATATGTTCATACTCTACTAGATTCAGTTAAGCAAAACACCCCCACAAAGTGGGGCTTTGGCTTCGATGATTACTCAGGTACTTTGCGGGGACCCCGAAACATATAATTCTTAACTAGCAAAAAAGCAGTCAAGCCCTGGGCTTGACCGCTTCTATGCTACTGTTGTCCTTTTCCGGTCGAAACTTTGATCCGCGTTACAGCGCGCTGCAAGGCCAGCTCAGCACGGCGGTGATCAATTTCATCTTGCTTGCTTTGCAGCTTAAGACGGCGCTCAGCCCGTTCCTTAGCCGCTTCAGCGCGCTCCACATCAATATCTTTGGGCAGCTCAGCACTTTCAGCCAGCACCGTTACCTTATCTTTGTGCACTTCAACGAAACCGCCATGAACGGCGATAGACACCGTTACGCCGTCTGCTTTGACGCTAAGCGGAGCAACCTGAAGCGGAGTTACCAGCGGAATATGTCCCGGCAAAATGCCCAGTGCACCATTCACGCCACGTACCGTCAAGCTATTCACTTGCTTGGAGTAGACCAGATGCTCCGGAGTGACAATTTCGAGCAAAAAGGTATTCACTTCCATTCCTCCTCAAAGCTTTACAGAATAAAGCTCACTACCCGGCTCATGCCGAGATTACAACGTTTTGGCTTTTTCCACTGCTTCTTCAATCGTACCTACGAACAGGAACGCTACTTCCGGAAGATCATCGTGCTTGCCTTCCAGGATTTCTTTGAAGCTGCGTACTGTTTCTTTGATCGGCACGTATTTGCCTTTGAAGCCTGTGAACTGTTCTGCTACATGGAAAGGCTGGGACAGGAAGCGCTCAACCTTACGGGCGCGGGACACAATGACCTTATCCTCTTCACTCAGCTCATCCATACCCAGGATTGCAATGATATCCTGAAGCTCAGTATAACGCTGCAGCAGCTGCTTAACGCCTTGTGCCACGTTATAATGCTCTTCTCCGACGATTTCAGGTGCCAGCATACGCGAGCTTGAAGCCAGAGGGTCAACCGCAGGGAAAATCCCTTTTTCGGAGATTTTACGCTCAAGGTTGGTAGTCGCATCCAAGTGGGCAAACGCAGTAGCCGGTGCAGGGTCTGTATAGTCATCCGCAGGCACGTAGATCGCCTGGATTGAAGTAACAGAACCTTTCTTAGTGGACGTAATACGTTCCTGCAGCTGACCCATTTCTGTAGCCAGTGTAGGCTGGTAACCTACCGCAGAAGGCATACGGCCGAGAAGGGCCGATACTTCGGAACCCGCTTGGGTGAAGCGGAATATATTATCGATAAAGAGCAGCGTATCGCGGCCTTCAACATCACGGAAATATTCCGCCATGGTCAGACCGGTCAGAGCTACGCGCAGACGCGCGCCCGGCGGCTCATTCATTTGTCCGAATACCATCGCCGTTTTCTTGATAACGCCGGAATCCGTCATTTCATGATACAGGTCATTACCTTCACGGGTACGCTCGCCAACACCTGCGAATACGGAGATACCGCCGTGTTCCTGTGCGATGTTGTTGATCAGTTCCTGGATGGTTACAGTTTTACCTACGCCGGCACCGCCGAACAGGCCGATCTTACCGCCCTTGGCGTAAGGGGCAAGCAAGTCGATAACCTTAATGCCGGTTTCCAGAACTTCTGCCTGAGTGGACAATTCATCGAATGTAGGAGCCAGACGGTGAATCGGGTTTCTTGCAGCCACCACTTCAGCGCCGTTATCGATTGGATTACCAAGCACGTTAAATACGCGGCCGAGTGTTGCTTCACCAACAGGAACCGAGATCGGTCCTCCCTGGTCAATGGCATCAATGCCGCGAACCAGTCCATCTGTGGAAGACATGGCGATACAACGCACCAGGTTATCTCCAAGATGATTGGAAACTTCAAGAGTCAGATCCATGTTACGGCCATCGCTCAGAGTCCCAACAATTTTGATAGCGTTGAATATCTCGGGCAGCTGGCCGCGTTCAAATTCAATATCGACAACCGGACCCATAATGCTCACAACGCGTCCTTTGTTCATCTTCATTTCCCTCCTCGAAAGCTGTTACATATGTAGAAACGGTCCATTACCCTTTACAGGCATCATCCGTTTCTGCGGATAAATACAAGGCAGGGCCAAGCCGGAGGCATGGACCCACTCATATTAAGACTGCGCGTTCGCACCAGCCACGATCTCGGTAATTTCCTGCGTAATTGCCGCCTGACGGGCGCGGTTGTACGTAAGTCTTAGTTCTCCGATCATTTTTGACGCGTTCTTCGTTGCACTGCCCATAGCTGTCATCTTAGCTCCCAGCTCACTGGCCTTGCCGTTCAGAAGAGCACCGTAGATTAAAGTTTCGGCGTATTTAGGAAGCAGAACTTCCAGCACGCCTTCAGGAGAAGGTTCGTATTCATAGGCAGCTGTCGCTCCGTGATGCTCGCCTTTTCCTACACCATCCATAGGCAGAAGTCTGTCTACAGTAGGAACCTGGCTGATCGCATTGATAAACTGGTTGTAGCAAATGTACAGCTCATCGTAGACGCCTGTCTCAAACTGGTTTACCGCCGAATAAGCAATGGACTTGATGTCAGCAAACTTCGGGGTATCGGACAGCTCGGTGATTTCCTCTACAATGGGGTACTCACGGCGGCGCAAAAAGTCACGGCCCTTGCGGCCGATAACAAACAGTGCATACTCATCCTTGGACTTATGCCGCTCTGCGATCAGCATCGTTACTTTACGCAGAATGTTGGCATTGTAGCCACCCGCAAGACCTCTATCTGAGGTGATGATCAAATACCCTGTTTTTTTGACAGGCCGGCTGACCAGCATCGGATGCTGAACATCCTGCGTACCGGCAGCAATACTCGAGACCACCTCTTTAAGCTTCTCTGAGTAAGGACGCGCAGCTTCCGCTTTCTCCTGCGCTTTGCGCAGCTTGGAGGCGGCGACCATCTCCATCGCTTTGGTGATCTGTCTGGTGTTCTGAACGCTCTTAATTTGACGTTTAATATCGCGCATGCTTCTTGCCATGATTTCACCACCTTAGAGCTTTGGCGTAGCCAAAGCTGACTTCGTAAGCATTCTCTTAGCTTTGACGTAAGTCAAAGCTAACATCGTAAGCATAAGCTGAGCTTTGGCACAGCCAAAGCTGACTTCGTAAGCATAACTGAGCAAACTCTATATATTAGCTTGTAGCAAAGCCTCTTTTGAATTTCTCGATCGTTTCTTTGAGCGCTGCCTCGTTGTCTGCTGTCAGATCCTTGGTATCCGTAATGGATTGCAGGATTTCAGTTGCACTGCTGTCAATATACGCCAGGAATTCCTTCTCAAAACGCTTCACGTCTTTGACAGGAATATCATCCAGGTGTCCTTTGACAGCGGTGTACAGACTGAGCACTTGGTGCTCAACATTAAGCGGCTGGTTTACGCCTTGTTTCAGAATCTCCATCATACGCGCACCGCGGTTCAAACGGGCTTGCGTAGATTTATCCAGATCGGAACCGAACTGGGAGAAGGCCTGAAGCTCACGGTATTGAGCCAAATCCAGACGCAGGGAACCGGCAACCTTCTTCATTGCTTTGATCTGCGCGGAACCCCCTACACGGGATACGGAGATACCGACGTTGATCGCCGGACGCTGACCGGAGTTGAACAGATCGGATTCAAGGAAGATTTGACCATCGGTAATCGAGATTACGTTCGTAGGAATGTAAGCCGATACGTCAGAAGCCTGTGTTTCGATGAAAGGAAGGGCGGTTAATGAACCTCCACCAAGCGCATCGCTGAGCTTAGCCGCACGTTCCAGCAGACGGGAGTGCAAGTAGAATACGTCACCCGGGAATGCTTCACGGCCCGGTGGACGGCGGAGCAGCAAGGACAATTCGCGGTAAGCCGAAGCCTGCTTCGAAAGGTCATCATAAATAACAAGAACATGCTCGCCTTTATACATGAAGTATTCGCCCATTGCGCAGCCTGCGTATGGAGCAATATAGAGCAGCGGAGAAGGCTCGGAAGCCGACGCGGTTACAACGATAGTATATTCCAGCGCGCCGTGACGGCGGAGGGTTTCTACTACCTGTGCTACTGTAGATTGTTTTTGACCAATCGCAACATAGATACACTTCATGCCGTTGCCTTTTTGGTTGATGATCGCATCAATGGCGATCGCAGTCTTACCGGTTTGACGGTCACCAATGATCAGTTCGCGTTGTCCGCGGCCGATTGGTACCATGGCATCGATCGCTTTCAGACCTGTCTGCATCGGTTCATGAACCGATTTACGGTCGATAACGCCCGGTGCATTATGTTCTACAGGACGGAATTCAGTCGTTGCAATTGGACCTTTGCCGTCAAGCGGCTGCCCCAGTGCATTCACTACACGGCCCAGCATGGCTTCCCCAACCGGAACCTGCATAATTTGTCCTGTACGTTTGACTTGATCGCCTTCACGAATGGCTGTGTATTCACCCAGGATAACAACACCGACGTTGCTTTCTTCCAGGTTAAGCGCCATGCCTACTACACCGTTGGAGAACTCCAGCAGTTCCCCTGCCATTGCGTTTTCCAGACCGTAGACACGGGCGATACCGTCTCCGACTTGAATGACGGTGCCAATTTCGGCCACTTCGATATCGGCTTTATATTGCTCAATTTGATTTTTGATCAAAGTGCTGATCTCTTCAGGTCTGATGCCCAATATCCTCACCCCTATCTTCTTTGCTTATCATTAAAGGATTTCTCAAGACGCTCCAGCTTGCCGGATAGACTGCCGTCATACAGCGTATCGCCGATGATGACCTTCAGTCCGCCTAGCAGGCTCTTATCCACCACATTGGTAACACGAATCTTGCGGTTTGTAAGCTGGCTGAACTCTGCCGCTACACTATCCTGTTCCTCTTGATTCAGAGAATAGGCGGAGTAGACAGTAGCATCGCCGATGCCAAGGGCGTCCCCTTCTATCTTGACGTACGTGGCCAGCAGTTCTGCGAAAATATCGGTTCTGCCCCGCTCTACCAGCAGTTCTACCATGTTCATTACCGCTTCCGAGACTTTACCTTTAAGCGCTCCGCGCAGCACATTCAGCTTGTCGGATTGCGAGATGCGCGGTGCCAGAATAAACTGTTTCACCTCTGCATCATAATGAAGCACTTCGACTACTAACCTAAGCTGGGCTTCCACTTCAAGTGTAATGCCTTCATCCACTGCTGCACTGTACAAGGCTTTGGCATAGCGTTTGGCAACTACCGTATCGCGGCTCATGGTCGGCCTCCTACCTCTTTGAGGTATTGATCAACGAGTTGTTCCTGTTCGCCGTCAGCCTTAACTTCTTTTTCAAGCAGCTTGGATGCAATGCGGACCGATGCTGTACCCAGCTCGCTGCGCAAAGCTTCCACAGCCTTGTTCTTCTCGCTCTCAATATCACGGACTGCTTCGTCCTTAAGGCGGGTAGCTTCAGCTTTAGCCTGATCCAGAAGCTTGTCAACCTGATTGTTGCTTGTAACCTGGGACTGCTGAATGATAGCCTGCGCCTCTTGGCGTGCCTGCTGCAGAGCCTGCTTCTGTTCTTCTACGTAAGCGACCGCCTGTTCTCTGGTCTTGGCTGCTTCATCCATTTGCTGCAGCACCATTTCGCGGCGCTTCTCCATAATTCCGAACAGCTTGCTGAATGCAAATTTGCTGAGCAGGAAATACAGGATCCCAAAGGCGATAATGGAAAACAATATATTTGTCCAAACGATAGTCACTGAGGTCACTCCTTTCCGTTACCGCGGCATGCGGACATATACAAAAGTAAGGCGCGGATGGCACTTGCCCTCCCCGCCAAACCGTAAAAACGGTTTATTAAGTAAACATGATCAGGAATGCGATAACTGTAGCGGCCAAAGGAATAACTTCCACGATACCTACACCGATAAACATTGTTGTCTGCAGTGCGTTACGTGCTTCCGGTTGACGAGCGATGGACTCAACTGTTTTGCTGACGATCATACCGTTACCAAGACCTGCACCGAGTGCGCCTAAACCAACCGCGATTGCTGCTGCCAAAAATTCCATTTGTAAATATCCTCCTTTAATTTCGGTTCTTTTTGTAATGACTTAATGATATAAAAATCTCCCGCGAAGAGTATTCCGGCGGCTGCCGCTATCCTCACGGCAGTTCATTAATGTGCTTCTTCCTCGTGGATCGTCATCTGCGCGATGTACACCATCGTCAGAATCGTAAAGATAAACGCCTGAAGCGCACCAACAAAGATACTGAAGCCCTGCCAGACAGCCAGGAACGGGATACTGAATATCCCCAGCTTCAGAATTACGGTGATCAGAACCTCGCCGGCAAAAATATTAGCAAATAGACGAATGGCAAGCGCCACCGGCTTCGCCAGGTTCTCAATGATGTTAAGCGGCAAGAAGATCGGGAACGGCTCAATATAGTGTTTGAAATAATGTTTGCCATTCAGCTTGATTCCCAAATAGTTCATTAGTACAAACACGACAATCGCCAGCCCGGCGGTTACATTGATATCTGCAGTCGGCGATTTATACCACAGAATCTCTACATGCTCGCCATGTGTCAGATTTTTGGTTGCTTCGATAACATGTCCAAAAATGTGAACCGGACCTTCGGCTTCTGTAATGAAGGAAAACGGCAGACCAAGGAGATTGGAGACGAAGATAAACAGTATCAGCGTCAATCCCAGTGATATGTAAGGCTTCCCTTTCTTCAAATCCATGGCGCTGCTGATCAGTCCCTGTACAAATTCAACGACCCACTCCATGAAATTCTGGAGTCGTGACGGATTATCAACAGACAGGTTGCGGACGGACAGCATGACCAGAGTGAACACGATCACCGAACTGATCACCAGCATCAGTACCGCTGACAAGTCAATCGGTATTCCGCCAACATAGATTAAAGGCATTTCGTGCATAGTATCATCCCCCTTTCTCTTTAATATGGCTACAGCTTATTCTTGATTCCTAAATATATCCCCACGGGAATAGATAGAAGCTGGGGGATGAACAGGCCGGCAATCGTTGCCTCCAGCGAGAAATGCTCGATTTTGACCGAAAACATGGTGACCAGAATAGCGAAACTGATTCTTGTAGCGAAACCAAGGCTGAAAGAACTTTTCTGTTTATCCGCAACCGCCTGTGTCACCCTTCTTACTTTGAGGGCAAGATAACGAAAGTTAACGAGTCCTGCCAGCAAGCCCAGCGACATGCCCAGAGTAACTGCACGGGTCTCATGATGAAGAGCCCATCCCATTAACAAGCCTGCCATAATGATTACTGTCACCCTGGTAACGGTATTGATTACGGGAGTCATATTATCCATTTTGCTCCCCCAGAAATTTTTTGATTAGCAAAGCAACATTCACAACCCCGAGAACCATCCCGGCAATTGTTCCGATGGCCAGCCAAAGCTTAGGTCCGTCCATCAGGTTCTGCAGCCACCTTGCCACAAAAAAACCTATAACAATGTAAGCGGCAAGCAAGCTGCCTGCACCCCCGAGAACCAAAGCAATACGTCCCAGGCCGGCCTCGTTCTTTTGTTCCTTCATAGGCTACAATCCCAACTAATTTTACTGAATATCCAGACTCTTTGTCAATTCACCGAAAATTGCTCAAAAGTGCTTGAAAACATGAAAATAATCACAGCAAAACATACCAAAACCATATAAACCGTACAGTTTCACTGTATGCTGCTTTTATTTACTTTAGTATATTAGTTGTCGTGCCATCATTTATTATTTGTGAACATTCTGTGAAACTCTTCCGGACGTTCTTTAACAGCTCCGAAATGGTGCAAAATCGCATTGACAATTCTCTCGGAGGCTTTGCCGTCTCCATACGGGTTGGCGGCCCGGCTCATGGACTGATACAGATTCTGATCGGTCAATAGAGCATGTGTCCGTTGATACACCTTCTCCTCGTCCGTCCCCACAAGCTCCAATGTTCCGGCCTCGATCCCTTCCGGGCGCTCGGTTGTATCACGCAGCACAAGCACGGGAACTCCAAAGGAGGGAGCTTCCTCCTGCAGGCCGCCGGAATCGGTCAATATCAGGTGGGTATGCGGATAAAAATTATGCAGGTCAACGACATCCAGCGGATCAATCAGCTTAATTCTAGGGTGTCCGCCGAGGATCTCATGCGCCGGTTCCTTCACTGCAGGACTCGGGTGCACAGGATACACAATGGCTACATCTTCAAATTCATCAGCGATTCTTTTGACAGCACGGAAAATATGACGGTGCGGTTCGCCTTGGGATTCTCTGCGGTGCGCCGTCATCAAAATAAGTCTTTTTCCTGAAGCAAAATCCAGTACAGGATGCCGGTAGTCCGGCTGTACGGTATATTGAAACACATCAGTTACAGTGTTGCCTGTGATATAAATACTTGATTCTTTTTTGTTCTCGTGTCTCAGGTTGCCGGCTGACCAATCGGTCGGGGCAAAGTGCAGATCGGCAAGCACGCCGGTCAGCTGACGGTTCATTTCCTCCGGATAAGGCGAAAGCTTGTTCCATGTCCGAAGACCTGCTTCCACATGCCCAACCTGAATTTGCTGCAGAAAAGAAGCGTAGCTGGCCAGAAAAGTGGTCAGTGTATCCCCGTGTACAAGCACCAGGTCAGGTTTGACCTCGCGAAGCACTGGCTCTAGTCCTTCAAGCACCCGGATAGTAATCTCATTAAGGGTCTGCCGGTCCTTCATTACGTCCAGATCATAATCCGGCGTAATTTTGAATACCTCCAGCACCTGATCAAGCAGTTCACGGTGCTGGGCAGTTACACAGACAATGGATTCAATCTGCTCAGGGTGTCTGTTCAGTTCCAGAACCAGAGGCGCCATCTTGATCGCCTCGGGGCGCACTCCGAAAATCGTCATTACTTTAATTTTGGACATAACCCCTACCCTCTCTTCTGAAGACTACAGAAATTGTATTTGTTCTATTAATACCTCGAGGGTATTATTACTTGGTTCCATACAGTCTGTCGCCGGCATCTCCGAGGCCTGGGACAATATAACCATGCTCATTCAGATGATCATCAAGTGCGGCTACATAGATGTCCACATCCGGATGTGCAGCCTGCACCGCAGCGACGCCTTCAGGAGCAGCAATCAGGTTCATCATCTTGATCTGGGTGCATCCGCGGTTCTTAAGGGAGGTGATGGCCGCAATGGCTGAGCCGCCTGTAGCCAGCATCGGATCAATAACGATCAGTTCACGTTCCTGCACGTCTGTAGGAAGCTTAATGTAATATTCAACCGGCTGCAGCGTTTCCGGATCACGGAAAAGCCCTACATGTCCTACTTTAGCCGCTGGAAGCAGCTTCAGGACACCCTCCAGCATGCCAAGACCGGCGCGCAGAATCGGAATCAGTCCCAGCATTCTACCCGAGATCACTTTGCTCTGCGTTTCAGCCACCGGTGTCTGCACCGTAATGGTCTCAAGCGGGATATCACGGGTAATCTCATAGGCCATAAGTGTTGCTACTTCATCGACATGCTCTCTGAATTCTTTCGTGTTGGTCCGCACATCGCGAATAAATGTTAGTTTGTGCTGAATTAATGGATGATCGCAAATCACCAATTTTCCCATTTTGTCCCTCCGGTAATTGTAAGTCTTATTTATAGCCAGAGTAAGCGCTTTGCTTCCCGCGTGGCTAAATCTTGTCTATTATATCATCACCAAGGCCGCTTTTCACCTACAGAAGGGGAAAACCGTCTGCAAAGGCAGTCTCCGCAAATTTCATAGCTGCACGGAAAGTTTAGGAAATTCCCCCAAGCCTCTGGATATAAAACAAAACTTAGTTTGTGCCATTAGGCACTTTTAATACTATTCACATTTCTTTCACTACTTTTATTGAAAATTCCATGAACTTTCATGATTATTACATGATAATTCATACCATTTTCTTACTATAATTTGTGAACATTATGCAACAGAAACCGGCCACAAAGCATTTGAAATCTCACCTATCAAAAAAACCTTTGAGGAATCCGGTGGAACCGGACCCGCAAAGGCAGAATAAGCAGCTTAATATTAGTACTGCAAACCAGGATAGATCGGATACTTTTCAGTAAGCTCGGCCACCTCACGTGCAGCCTGGGTCAAATTAGCGTCATCTTTCGGATTCTTCAGCACATTGGCAATAATCCGGCCGATCGTTACCATAGCCGGCTCGTCCATACCGCGTGATGTAACAGCAGGTGTACCGATCCGGATACCGCTTGTTACAAACGGACTGGTAGGATCGAACGGAATCGCATTCTTGTTGACTGTAATTCCGATGGAATCAAGCACCTTCTCCGCATCCTTGCCGGTAATGCTCAGATTACGGGTATCCAGCAGCATCAGGTGGTTATCCGTACCGCCGGAAACAATATTAACGCCTTCGCCGATCAGCGTATCTGCCAGAACCTTGGCATTCTTCACTACATTCTCGGCATAGGTCTTGAACGATGGCTGCAGCGCCTCACCGAATGAAACGGCTTTGGACGCAATGACATGCATGAGCGGTCCGCCTTGGGAACCCGGGAAAACCGCTTTATCAATAGCAGCAGCCCATGGTTGTCTGCACAGAATCATCCCTCCGCGTGGACCGCGCAAGGTTTTGTGCGTAGTTGTTGTAACGAAATGGGCATGAGGAACCGGACTCGGGTGAACACCGGCTGCAACCAATCCGGCAATGTGGGCCATATCGACCATAAACAAGGCACCCACATCATTTGCAATGGAACCGAGTGCGGCAAAATCAATGGTCCGCGGATACGCGCTTGCTCCGGCTACGATCATTTTGGGGCGGTGTTTGAAGGCTGCTTTACGCACTTCGTCATAATCAATCAGGAAAGTATCCTCCTGTACGCCATAAGCCACAAAGTTATACAGGATACCGGAAGCATTAACCGGGCTGCCGTGGGTCAAATGGCCGCCATGCGCCAGATTCATACCCAGTACGGTATCCCCAGGATTAAGCGCGGCAAGGTAAACGGCCATATTGGCCTGTGCACCGGAATGCGGCTGCACATTGACATGCTCGGCACCAAACAGCTGCTTGGCACGGTCACGGGCCAGGTTCTCCACGATATCCACATCTTCACAGCCGCCATAATATCGTTTGCCGGGATAACCTTCGGCGTATTTGTTCGTAAGCACGGAGCCCATGGCTTCCATTACGGCTTCGCTTACAATATTCTCTGAAGCAATGAGTTCAATGTTTGCACGCTGACGGCTCAGTTCCAAGCCCATCGCTTCCAGTACTGCCGGGTCACTCTTACGTAGTTGTTCCATGTTTCTTATTTCCTCCCTGTTACTCTAATTTATGTGGTGTTAAGACGATACCAGTTATATACGCTGCCCTCAGTCACAATTCGCGGAGCCGCTTGTCTCCGGCGTGCGGTACACTGCCCGTTCGCCGCCGATCAGCGGCGGTCTGCTCCATGCTGCGTTCACCCGGGCTGCCCCGATATAGCGCAGGCTTGGCCGGAAAGGTACGGCTACGCGGCGGAGGTGCATGCCAATTAGCGTCTCCCCGATATCAATACCGGCGTGGGCCTCTATCGTCTCGGCCAGCACCGGATCTGTCATAGAGCGGTAAGCGGCCGCAGCCATGGAACCTCCGGCTCCCGGAACCGGCACAGCGGAAACCTCCCTAAGCCCAAGCGATTCCAGCAAAGAACGTTCCATCACCAGCGAACGGTTCAGATGCTCGCAGCATTGGTACACGGGATGAAAGCCAAATTCAGCAGCGACCTGAGTAATTCCCTGCAGCAGCAGCTGTGCAACCTCAAGCGCACCTCCGGTGCCGATCCGCACACCCGCCACTTCACTGGTGCTTGCTCCAACCACCAGGATTTTACCGGGACCAAGCTTCCCTGCTTCCGCCAGTTCGCGGACTACCGCCGCAGCTGCGGCGTCCAAGGTCAGCTCTGCGCTGCCCGCTTGTTGCCCGGCTGCTGAAGGCGCACCGGACGCGCGCTCTTCCCATAGATCCTGCTTCCGGACTTCGTCCATCTTACCGCCCCCTTCAAGCGTTGATAATGCCTCAAATCCCACTACAGATACGACATTTAAACAAAAAAGAGCAGTCCGCAGATTTAGCTGCGGATGTGCTCTTTTGCCCAGGCGACCGGCCGTTTATTCCAGGTGCTCCATCGTGGTTTGATCCACACTTGTCGCCAGTTACACCGGAACCGGATAATATTTATTTCATCTTAAGGGATAAGCGGCGAAAAATCAACCACCTTCACAGCCGGCGTAAGGATTCCAGCTTATCCAGCAAACTGTACAGTGCAGTCCGGATCTCAGCAGCCGTCAGCTCATAATCTTCACGGGAGCCGCCGAACGGATCACTGATATCGAAGCTCGGAATCCGTTGCCGGATCTCAATAATCCGCTGCAAATCAGCGGCGCTCGGCTCTCCGCCCAGCGAAATAGTGAGTTCGGCATCTGCATACAGGCTATCCAGTTCACGGATATCGGCGTTCACAGACTCTTGCGTATGCACATATTCCTTAAGTGTATAAGTCTTGTTAACTGCGTCAGGGAAATATTGCAGCAAATGCCGCTTATGCCCTCCGGTCAGAGTAAGCACCAGATCAGCCCAGGAGACAGCCTCTCCAGTCAATTGCGAGGATACTATACGATCTTCAATGCCTTCATCCTGCAGGATTCCGGCAGCATGCCTGGATATGGAAGTACCTGAAATGGCGGAAACTCCGGCAGACCGCACCTCCACATCGATCCCCCGCTCTCCCGCCAGCTTCCGCAGAAGACCTTCAGCCATAGGGCTGCGGCAGGTATTTCCTGTGCAGACGAATAAAATATGCAGCATACTTTCCACCTCCGGTAAAAATATAATTTCGGATAATCCACAACTTCCGAATGAACTGAACAATGAAATGTTCTATTTATTTGTATTTCCGTTATTGTATCAGAAGATGAACAGCAAGCCAAACGCCAGAAGTATAGCTCCGCCCAGTGCTTCACCGTAATCCCCGAGCCCGCGGCTTACTCTCCTGCCCAGCAGCAGTCCGGTAATAGACATCATGCCGCCGCAGACACCGAAGGCCAGCACTGTAATAACTATGCTATTCACAAACATCCCCAGTGAAACCCCGACCGAAAAGGAATCTACACTTACACTGAGCGAGATCAGCAGCATGCCCCATACCGTCCGGTGATCCACCGCCCGGCTCCCGCCGTCACCCTTGCGGAATGAATTCAAAATCATATGTCCGCCCAGCAGTACAAGCAGCCCCCCGGCGGCATAGGTGGTCACCTGACCCAGCAGATGGCCGACATAGCTGCCTGTGAACAAGCCGAGCAGCGGCATAAGCACATGAAAAAAAGCAATGAGCAGACTGAGCTGCAGCACATGCAGCAGACGGATACCCTTCATCCCGATCCCTACACCGAGCGAGAACGCATCCATTCCAAGCGCAACTGCCATAATGGCCACTGTTACGAGCTGGCCCCAGCCCTCATATATTCCGCCTATGCCCATGAATATACCCCCAAAGTCCGTAAGTTCTTGTACAACAACGATATGCGGACAAGATGGTATTCATGACTATGAGGCGGATAGCAGAGCCGGGAAGAGGCTGTTAACCGGCGTCGATCACCGCTTCACCGGCGGCTTTCATCAGCCGGTTCATTATGGCAGCGCCGAGGCCCGTGACCGGGCAGGCCTCGGCCAGAATATAGGTCGCTCCCGCTTCATCGAAGCGCCGCAAGGCGGCATACAGGGAGCGGGCCGCTTCCTCCGGCGAGGCTAACGAGCCGAGAGAAACAACGCAGGCGGCCGGGTCGGCGGGATACAGGGCCCTATGCTCCTCGAAGAGGAGCAGGCCCGTGATCCCGCCCTCCCGCTGCGCCGCCTGCAGCAGGCTTGCGGCGGTCTCCGCCACGCGCTGCGGGGAGGAGCCGAGTACGATGCCAAGCGCGCCGCGCGGGGCATAGTGCGTGTACTTCATGCCCGGCGCGCGCGGCGCCGGGCTGCTGCCCCCGGCGGCTTGCGCAGCAGCGCCGCCCGTGCCGCCGCCGCTCACCTGCGGCGGCGAAGCCGGGGACTGGCCGCCGGAATGTCCGGCGGCAGCGTCCGCCAGGTCCGGTGCCGGGGCTGGGGCCACAGCCCCGGCACCCGCCACCGCCGCGAGCTGCTCGGCGGTGATGCCCCCGGGACGGAGCACCGCTACCGTCCCGTCCGGCTGCACCTGCACCACGGTCGACTCCAGGCCGACCCCGGCCGCGCCGCCGTCCAGAACCCCGCCGATATATCCGGCGAGGTCTTCCATCACATGGGCGGCCAGCGTAGGACTCGGCCGCCCGGAGCGGTTGGCGCTGGGCGCGGCAACCGGGCATTCCGCGGCGCGCAGCAGCGCCAGCGCCACCGGATGGTCGGGCATGCGCACGCCGACCGTATCCAGCCCCGCCGTAACCAGCGGCGAGAGGACGCCGGGGCGGACCGGCAGCACCAGCGTCAAGGGGCCGGGCCAGAAGGCATCCATCAGCGCCGAGGCGACCGGATGCACTTCTATGACCAGGCCCTCCAGCTCTTCCCGCCGGGCTATATGCACGATTAGCGGGTTGTCGGAGGGGCGGCCTTTGGCCGCGAATACCGCTTCTACTGCCGGGGTATTCCGGGCATCCGCCCCCAATCCGTAGACCGTTTCAGTCGGAAAAGCAACGGTGCCCCCGCTCCGCAGCATAGCTGCTGCAGCAGCGATTGCCTCCCTGTCACTCTCTGCTGATGGAACATAAGGCATGTCCTGCCCCGCAGCAGGTCCGGGTCCGGTAATCCCGGACGTCAAACTCCAATAAAGAGTTGCATCTATATTGCCGCTCCGGCGCTGAACCGCAAACGAAGAATCCTTAGGCTCTGTCATTTCATCACAAGCTTTCCTGTTTAATCACTTCACACTTCAGTACTGCATCGTCCGGAAAAAGCCAAAAACGGCTCCACCAGGTGGAGCCGCAGCCACTTCCGCTCAAGTTCTGCATTTATCGTACCATATCCGGCAGGAAAACTGTAGATTTCGTAGACCGCCATTCCGCAAATTCCCGGAAGCTTAGGCGAACAATCCGCAGATCCAGCTCCACAAATTCTGCAGCAGCTGCCATACGAAGAACTTCACCTTCGGCGCTTCTGCATCAGCGTCTGCCCCGCTGTCCCCGCCGGCCGAAGCGGCGACACCGGAAGCAGCCTTATCAACCCCGCCATCCGCCGTTTTCACCTTGGCTCCGTCTCCGGAAGCCTTAGCGGAGATTGCCGAAGCCTTCTTGTCTGCAGCGGGTTCCGCAGCTGCCGCATCACCGGAGCCGGCATCAATGAAGCAGAGCGGCGGAAACAGCACACACCACCAGTTCTGACCTTTGCCAGCGCCAAGCGTGACCCGCAGTGCTTCATATTCCCCGGCAGGATAGACCCGGCCGCCATACATTTTCGTCGGAAAAGGTACGGTGCCCAGTTCGACTTTATAGCTATAATTAATTCCCCGCCGCGCAAGCTCGCCGCCCACCAGGTCATTCAGCTCCGGAAGATGACTCTGAATCAGCGCCCGCGCCTGCTCCAGACTCTGGGGATCCTCCAGTCCGGCCACCCACTGGTTAATCTGTTCCACCACCTGGTCGCGGATCTGGCGTTTGACCAGCTGATCTCCCGTACCATCCGAATTCGCCAGAATACGCAGACGGATCGACTCCTGCGGAATAGATACCTCCGCTACGGCAGCATCGCTTTTTTGCCCTTCCCAGGCCATCATCAATATCATAAAAAAACAAATTAAAATGGCAGTATACTTGAATGTAATCCGCAGGGAATCCCTTTTATCCAACTGATCGTTATTCATCTTGCGCAGCCCCTCTCCCTCTGAAACTCTTATGTTCCCAGTATGTCCGGGAATGAGAGACTGCAAACCTAGTAATCTATGATTTTGAGAATAAAGTAGTCTCATCCTTCAGCTTGGGCAGCGGAAGCGGCAGATCATCCTCCACATCCTGCCCGTAGAGCCGCACACTCATGGCAATCCCCATACAGGCCATGTTAATCAGAATCGAGGTTCCCCCATAGCTGATAAACGGAAGCGTAATCCCCGTCAGCGGCATCAGCCCGGTCATTGCCCCGATATTCTCCAGAATCTGATACAGCAGCATAGCTACGATTCCGACAATCAGGAGAGGGCCGCCGCGGTCCCTGCATTCCAGGGCAATCACTATTAATCTGTGGATCAGGATAAAAAAGAGCATCAGCAGCGCCGCTGCACCCAGGAAGCCGAATTCTTCGCCGATCTGCACGAAAATGGATTCAGAATACAGATAAGGCACCCGGTCACTTTGCACAGTGCCGCCCTGCAGATAACCTTCGCCGCTGAGGCCGCCCGAGGCAATCGCCGTCTTGGCATTCTTGGTCTGATAGCTCGCATCACTGCTTGCCAGATCCGGTACCAGCCAGGGGTCAAAGCGACTGACGAAGTGATCCCGGCCCAGCGTCTCCTCTATGAAGCTTACCGTCTGCTCATGATAGTGGACATAGCACAGAATGAAGCCCAGTACCGATCCCGCCAGAATGACCATCCCGATCAGAGCATGCGAGAATTTAATATTTCCGATCCACAAAAGCCCAAGCAGAATCACGATATAACTGAGCGCATTGCCCAGATCATTCTGGATGATGACCAGCGCGAACGGCGCCAGGGCGATTAGGCTAAGCGGCACTACGTCACGCCAGAAGCGCAGCGGATTTCTTTGTTTGCGGACAAGTACAGTGGTCAGAAAAAGAATCAGGATCAGCTTAAACAGCTCCGCCGGCTGAATGCTTAATTCACCGATGCCGATCCAGCCCTGGGCGCCATTTTTCACCTTGCCGATAAAGCTGACCAGCAGCAGAATACCAATCCCAAGGATGTAAATATAGAGTCCATACCGGACCAGCAGACGGTAATCAAACAGGGTAAGCAGGATAAAAGCAACAAACCCCAGCACATAATACTTGATCATTTTTATATGCGTGCCATCCAGGTCAACTCTCCCGTGAGTCACGCTGTATATCGAGAAAATACTGACACACATCAGCAAGAGCAAAATCAATACGATGGAGCCGTCAATCCGTCTGATTCTCTGTAACATCGGAATACTCCTTAACCTACGCGGATTATGGACCGGCTGCTGCAGTATACCCAGGGAACCGAATCCACTAATTTCCATTGTAAGACAAGTGGGGGCGTAAATACAATTTATGTGATCGTTGCCAGCCGGGGAATAGCGTCAGCCTTAAATTAATGAGGTGAAAACCATTCTGGTAAATCGCTTGCTAAGGGCTTGGAGTGATCCAATTTCCGCAATTACAGGATATGCGGTAGCTTAATTGCACTTTGTACAACTAAAACGTCTGACTTTCAACCAATTATCCGTTTAGTTGTATTTCGTACACCTAATCCCCCTATGTAGCTGGGTTCTCAGCGATTCGGGCAGATTTAGTTGTACAGACTACAGTTATAAGATGCAAGAACACCTTTTCACTGTTTTTAATTGTACATTATACAACTATCACTGAATTTTCCTTGGACCTGAACATGTCCATCGCTGCATGGTTGAGAATCAACTCACTTCTCTGGTTCTGATGCTGTCTAGCGTAGAACGAAACAAAATGCCGGAACCCTTCCATTTCGAAGAGCTCCGGCATGCGGATTACCTCTGATTGAATCAGAGATATTATAGTATACAGTTAGCCTTGCTTGACCGGAGAAGAATAGATTGTAGGACTCGGCAAATCCTCCTCTACCTCTTGACCATGCAGGCGTACGCTCATTACCAGACCGATACTGGCCATGTTGATCAGCAGGGAGGTCCCCCCGAAGCTGATGAACGGCAGCGTAATCCCGGTCAGCGGCATCAGGCCGATGAAGGCACCTATATTCTCAAAAATCTGATATAGCATCATCGCGACAATGCCGACAATCAGGAACGGCCCGCCCCTGTCCTTGCACTCCAGCGCAATCAGAATCATCCGGTGAATCAGGATAAAGTAGAGCAGCAGCACCAGCGCCGATCCGACAAAGCCAAACTCTTCGGCAATCTGTACAAAAATCGAATCAGAATACGTATATGGCACGCGATCCGTCTGCACCGAGCTGCCCTCCATATAGCCTTCGCCGCTCATACCGCCGGAGGCTATGGCCATTTTGGCGTTTTTGGTATGATAGCTTGCCTTGGCCGTCGCTTCTTCCGGCACCAGCCACGGATCAAAGCGCTCTACCCAGTGGGAACGGCCGATATCTGTCAGGAAATCCTTGATTTCATCGTGGTAATGAATGTAGCTCATGATTCCGGCAGCTGCGCTTCCGCCAATAATTAACAGCCCGATCAGCGCGTGCGTGAACTTGATATTGCCGATCCAGAGGAGGCCTACCAGAATTACGATATAGGAGAGCGCATTCCCGAGGTCATTTTGGCTAAGCACGATCAAAAACGGCAATAGGCTCATTAGACCCAGCGGCACGACATCGCGCCAGAACAGCAGCTTATTCTTATTTTTGCGGACCAGCACCGCAGCCAGAAACAGGATCAGAATCAGCTTAAACAGCTCGGCGGGCTGGAGACTGAAGCTCCCGAATTTAATCCAGCCCTGCGCGCCATTCTGTTCTGTACCGATAAAGCTGACCAGCACCAGAATCCCAATGCCTGTAACGTAAACATATAGCGCATATTTAACAAGCAGACGATAATCCACGAAGGTGAGCCCAATGAAGGCGATGAAGCCCAGGATATAGAATTTGATCATTTTGATATGCGATCCGTCCAGCTTGTCGCGCCCGTGGGTAACGCTGTATATGGAGAAAATGCTGACTACCATCAGCAGCACAAGAATGACCAGGATGACGCCGTCTATCTTCTTAATCTTCTGAAGCATATTCTGTCTCCTTACTCAGTACTGGTTCCTCTTGTCACCTGGCCGCAGCCGCATACAGAGGTCCCGTCATTTCTATTGTAAAGGAAGGGGCAGCATAAATACAATTTCACCGTTTGGCGGTTTCTGCCTACTGGCAGCCGCATCCAGGACGGGGACGCTAGCGGGCGATCCCCAGCACATGCCGGGGAATCCCGGCGAGATCCTCGATCGTGATGATCTCGTTCCAGTGACCCGCCGCCCGCAGCAGCTCAGCTACCTGCCCGGCCTGTCCCTGGCCGAGCTCGAAGCCGACCAGGCGCGGCGGAGCCGGGAGCAGCGGCAGCTGCTCCATCATGCGGCGGTAGGGATCAAGCCCGTCCCCGCCGCCGTCCAGTGCCGTGCGCGGCTCATGGTCGCGCACCTCGCGCTGCAGCCCGGCGATGTCGCCGCCGGGAATGTACGGCGGGTTGGAGACGAGAATATCCGTCTCCATCCCCGCGAACGGCTCGAGCAGATCGCCGAGCCGCAGGTCAACGGACGTGCCGAGCCGCTGCGCATTGCGCCCGGCCACGGCCAGCGCGCCGGGCGAGATGTCGCCGGCGCAGACCCGCCACGCCGGCGCTTCCGCCGCCAGCGTGACGGAGATCGCTCCGCTGCCGGCGCCGATGTCGACGGCGGTCAGCGGACGCAGGGCGCGCTGGCGCGCCGCCTCAGTGCCCGCGGTTCTTTCCCCCGCGGGCCCATCAGCTTCTTGCGCGGCTTCGCCCCGCTCAGGCCCCGGCGCCTCACCGCCCGCGGCTCTCTCCCCCGCGGGTCCGCCGGCTTCTTGCGCGGCTTCGCCTCGCACCGCAACTGCCCCGTCCGGCCACAGCTCCGCCCCGTAGCGCAGAATTGCCTCGACGAGCAGCTCCGTCTCCGGGCGCGGAATCAGCACATCGGGCGTAACCTCGAAGGCGCGGCCGTAGAATTCCTGCTCGCCTATGATGTACTGCACCGGTTCACCCGCCGCCCGGCGGGTGACCAGCGTTTCCCACTGCGCCTTGACCGCTGGCGGGAATGGATCAGCCAGCGCCATATAATATGCCGCTCCGGACAAGCCCAGCACATGCTCCAGCAGCAGCTGGCTGCTGCGCTGCGGCTCATTGCATCCGTGCCCGGCCAAAAAAGAAGAAGCCTCCGCAAAGGCTTCCCGGATGCTTTGCAATTCCGACATGACGTAAGAGTCGTGTTTCAAAGCATTATTCTCCTTTTTCCATCAATTCCGCTTGTTCCGCAATAGACAGGGCCGAGATGATCTCGGTGATATCCCCGTTCATGACCTGCTCCAGACGGTGCAGGGTAAGGCCGATCCGGTGATCCGTTACACGGCTCTGCGGGAAGTTGTAGGTACGGATACGCTCACTGCGGTCCCCGGTTCCTACTTTGCTCTTCCGTTCTCCGGAGTACTTGGCTTCTTCTTCCTGACGCTTCAGATCCGAGATACGGGCACGCAGCACCTGCAGCGCCTTCTCCTTATTGGAGTTCTGGGACTTGCCGTCCTGACAGGTAGCTACGATACCGGTAGGTACATGGGTTACACGCACCGCAGACTTGGTCGTATTAACGGACTGTCCGCCCGCGCCGCTGGAACAGAAGGTGTCGACACGGATGTCCTTATCATGAATTTCAATTTCGAATTCTTCCGCTTCCGGCATAACCGCAACGGTAGAAGTTGAAGTATGAATACGTCCGCCGGATTCGGTTGTAGGAATACGCTGCACACGATGCGCACCGCTTTCGAACTTCATTTTGCTGTAAGCGCCGCGGCCGTTGATCAGGAAGATAACTTCCTTGAATCCGCCGAGATCGTTCGTGTTAACATCCATCAGCTCTACGCGCCAGCCCTGGGTATCGGCATAACGGGTATACATCCGGTACAGGTCAGAGGCAAACAATGCTGCTTCGTCCCCGCCGGCTGCGCCGCGGATTTCCACGATTACATTCTTATCATCATTAGGGTCTTTGGGGAGCAGGAGCAGACGGATCTTCTCCTCCAGAACCACCTGTCGCGAGGACAGGTCGTCGATCTCCATCTTGACCATTTCCTTCATTTCATCATCAAGCTTCTCAGCCTGCATCATCTTGGCGGCTTCGAGCTCTTCCATTACATTTTTATATTCGCTATACGCCTCAAAGGCGGGCTGCAAGTCGGATTGTTCTTTGGAATAGTCCCTCAGTTTCTTACTGTCGTTTGCAACATCCGGGTCACAAAGCAGTTCACTGAGTTTCTCATAGCGGTCCGCCAGGGATTGCAATCGGTCCAACAAGGGAATTCACCTCTCCTGATTCAAATTCTTCGGTTATACATACTTAACATTGTCGATACAACATAAATAGATATACGACTTTATATTATACCACCACTCCAGCCAATTGGCTACAGTACAAAGCGCGGAATCAGGAAATCTTTTGAATCCTGAGCTGCGCCACCTTATGATGTAAAAGCTGCAGCCAAGTTATGCATCAGGCGCTTGTCCTGATTACAAAATAACCCGGTACTGAATAAATATCTGATGCCGCTCCCGGCCTCATTCCCATGGATATTAGTAGTTGTATAGCTTGGCGGTCATACGGCGATTATACGGCGGTCATAGGAGGAGGAGCCATTCTGCATGAATAGTTGGAAAAACGTATCTTAATTTCGGTGTTTTGCAGCGTTAAAGGGAATTAACTGGATAAACGTCATTAAATTCAAGGCGTTTCCTCGAAAGTGATCTATTTGCTGAATATTAAGTGCCTTTTTTCCAACTACTGCCTGGCAAGGGTCCCTCTGTTCATGAGCAAGTGGAGATTATCCAACTGCTTTTCCGCCGCAAGCGGCAGGCGGTAGCGACAGACCAGACGGTAGACCAGACCGCAGACGCTCGCCGTCCGCCACTGTCCCAGCCGAACCCTGGTTCAACTTACCCCGGCTTCTGAAGCCGCCTTTTCAGGTTTTGCGCAAATAGGAGCTGACCCTCATCCTTATCCAAAATTCAAAAAGAACCATCCAGCAAGTAAACAACTCTACTCTGAATGGCCTCTCTGCCCTACACTATAAATGGTCTATACGATAAATGGTCTATACGTTGAAGCGGAAATGCATAACGTCGCCGTCCTGCACCAGATATTCCTTGCCTTCCAGACGCAGCTGGCCGCGCTCTTTGGCACCGTTCATCGAGCCTGCTGCTACCAGATCCGTATAAGCTACAACTTCAGCCCGGATAAATCCGCGTTCGAAGTCCGTATGAATAACTCCGGCCGCTCCAGGTGCTTTGGTGCCTTTGCGGATAGTCCACGCACGGACTTCCTGCACGCCCGCTGTGAAATAGGTGTAGAGTCCGAGCAGTCTGTATGCCGCTTTGATCAGGCGGTTAAGCCCGGATTCCTGCAGACCCAGCTCTTCCAGGAACATCGCCTTGTCTTCGCCTTCCAGCTCGGCAATCTCAGCCTCCACCTTGGCACTGATCGGCACTACTTCAGCATTCTCAGCCGCTGCGAATTCGCGTACCTGCTTAACATAAGGATTCTCTTCAGCAGTCGCCACTTCATCCTCGCCCACGTTGGCCGCATACAGCACCGGCTTCAGTGTCAGCAGGTGAAGATCGCGCACGATCAGACGCTCGTCATCGGATAATTCCAGGCTGCGCGCAGGCTGATCCAGATAAAGAGCTTCCTTAACGCGCTCCAGTACTTCTACTTCCTGAGCGAATTTCTTGTCGCCGCCCTTGATGTTTTTGCGGGAACGCTCGATCTTCTTCTCGACGCTTTCGAGGTCAGCCAGAATCAGCTCCAGGTTGATCGTCTGGATGTCGCTGATCGGATTCACCTTGCCGTCCACATGGGTTACGTTCTCATCGACGAAGCAGCGGACCACATGAACAATAGCATCCACTTCCCGGATATGAGCCAGGAACTTGTTGCCCAGACCTTCGCCCTTGCTCGCACCGCGCACGAGTCCGGCAATATCTACGAATTCAAAAGCGGTCGGAACCGTCTTGTGCGGCTGTACCAGCTCGACCAGCTTATTCAGACGTTCGTCCGGCACTTCCACGACACCCACGTTCGGGTCAATGGTGCAGAAAGGATAGTTGGCGGATTCCGCCCCCGCTTGTGTTATAGCATTAAACAATGTCGATTTCCCTACATTGGGAAGTCCAACGATTCCAGCTTTCAAAGCCATTTATATGACAACTCCTATTTTCGGTTGAATTGATCACCGCATGAATTACCGTACTGATCTAAACCATTATATATTAGAACAAAACCTCCAGCAACAGCGGATGTCAAGGGAACGCCACCCCATAATGCGGAGCTTTAGCCACGATGATTAATCAAATACTTTCGGGGGACCCAAAAACATGTAAATAATGTAAAAAAACCTCACAACACCATTCACCGCTATTTCCCGGCCCTGCACCTACAAAGTCTTCGACATCGTAATATCCGTAACCAGGAAGCCCATTTTTTTGTACAGCTCAAAAGCACGGTCATTCTGGCCAAAGACATGCAGTCCGATCCGGGTCACATTCATCTTCCGGGCTTCTTCATCTAATGCAGCCAGTGCCTGCTTGCCGTACCCCTTACTCTGGAAAGGTTCGAAAATATAAAAGTCATAGATGAACGCCTCCCGGACTCCCCGGTTCTCGTTCACATTAAACCAGATGTACCCGGCTTCAGCTTCACTCTCAGCCTCTACTATAGAATAGAGGTAAGCCCCCTCTGTGTAGAGTCCTTTGGGCAGGAAACGTGTCATTTCTTCCTGGGACAATTTCATGGCGGTCTCGGCATCCCAGGCTCCGGCCTTTATTTTGTCCTCTGCGTAGTCACGGGTGGATTGTCTTAAGAAAAATTGAAAAGTCGATTCGTCCATTTGGACCAGTTTAATCATTGTTTTTTAGCCCTTCCTTTAATTCCATATTCATCGGCTTGCTTCTAGCGCCGGATAAGACGCGGGGTACCGCGCAGGGAAGCAAGATCCGGCGCGCCGATGCCGAACATGACCGTGCGCAGCTCCAGTTCAACCTGTGCCAGCGCCTGGTCCAGCGCCTCCTCGGAGCTGACAGCCGGACCCAGCAGATTCCGCCCGAAGCCGGCCAAGTCGGCCCCAAGCGCCAGCGCCTTGGCGGCATCCACACCATGCTTCAGCCCGCCGCTGCCGATCAGCGCGCCGCGGGGCGAGATGGCCCGCACCTCTCCGATGCATTCCGCCGTGGGAATCCCCCAGTCCGCGAAGGCCTCCGCAGCCGCGCGCCGTACCGGGTCCGTACTGCGGAACTTCTCCACCTGGCTCCAGGATGTGCCGCCCGCACCTGCAACGTCGATAAAGGCAGCACCAGCATTATACAGCAGGGCTGCGGTTTCTCCGTCAATGCCCCAGCCTACCTCTTTGACACCTACCGGTATCTCAAGGTTACGGCATAACGCCTCTATCCGCTTCAGCAGGGAAGCGAACCCGGTGTCTCCCTCCGGCTGGAATACCTCCTGCAGCCCGTTCAGATGCAGAACCAGCCAGTCTGCCCCGGCAATCTCTACCGCGCGGCGGCACTCTTCTACACCGAAGCCGTAGGAGAGCTGTACCGCCCCGACATTGGCTATAACCGGAATCGTGGGAGCCTTATCGCGCACATGAAAAGAAGCCGCCAGCTCTGCGCGCTCTACAGCGGCACGGACAGAACCCACGCCGAGGGCCCAGCCCCGGCGCTCGGCTGCTTCGGCGAGCCGGGCGTTAATGTGCCCGGTCGCCTCGCTTCCCCCGGTCATGGAGCTGATCAGCAGCGGTGTCCGCAGCTCCCGGCCGAGAAATTCCGTACCGAGCCTGATCTCCTCAAAGTCCAGCTCCGGCAGTGCGTTATGGCGGAACCTGTACTGCTCGAAGCCGGTTGTAATTCCGCTGCCGGCAACGTCTTCATTCAGGCAGAGCCGCACATGCTCAATCTTGCGTTCCCCGGTTCTGGAGTCAGGCAGCAGAGATTTATGTCCCTCAGTGCCTGCTGCCCGCGATGCTGACCCGTACTCTGTGCCCGGCTGCTGCTCCGGACTTTGCGGCACACCGTCCTGCGGCATATGATTCATGCTGTCTTCCTCCGTTCTACCCTGTATTCATATATGTCCGGTAGCGTGAGACGCTACTTATAGGCTTCTTAAGCACAAGTACATTTCATTATAACACAACACCGCCCGGCAGTTGACACGGGAGGATTCCTTCTGTCTTTTATTGACTCCCGGCAATATATTCCCCCACCAGCCTTCCGGACAAGGATACAACCGGCGTCCCTCCTCCGGGATGTGTAGTTCCGCCGACGTACCAGAGCCCCTTAACATCCCTGGAGCGGTTCCCCGGGCGGGAGAAGGTCTGCCGCGCTGAATTGGAGGATATCCCGTAAATGGCCCCTCGGTGGGCGAGAGTATCGTCAGCGATATCCCGGGGGGTATAACGCTGCAGGACATCCGCTTGGGATAACCCTGTAATTCCATGGCTCTCGAGCACGGACAGAACACGTTCCCCGTAAGCGGTTTCTTCGTTCCAGTCACAGGCGGGGCTCAGATACGGCGCATTGGCCAGTATAAAAAGATTGCTGCCGCCCGGCGGCGCCAGCTCAGGCTCGGAATAACCCGAGTGGCATACATAGACCGCAGGCTGCTGCGGAGGACGTTTATGCTCAAAGATATCCTTGAATTCCTGTTCATAATTCTCAGGGAAAAAAACCGTATGATGCAGCAGGGTATCATATCTGCGCGGCACTCCCGCCAGTGTCACCAGCCCGGACAAGGACGGCTCGTAGGCTTCAATCTTGCGGTCTGTCATGCCCGGACGGTTCTCTTCGGGCAGCAGCATACGGTTGATGCTCAGCACATCACCGCCGGCTATAACAGTCTTGGCCGGATAGAACCCTTGAGCCGTATCCACCCCTTCCACAGCGCCGGAAACTACCGAAATCCCCGTAACCTCGGTGCCTGTAACCAGCTGTACGCCCAGCTCCCGGGCAAGTGTAGTTAAGCCTTTGACCAGCTCATAGGTCCCGCCCCTGACACCGTAGACCCCTTCCCTGATCTCCAGATGTCCAAGCATCGCAAATATCGAAGGCGCACGATACGGCGAGGAACCGACATATGTGGCATAACGTCCCAGCATAGCCAGGGTGTTCGGATGACTGAAATAACGGAGCAGCAGGGCATGAAGATTAAGAAAAGGCCTGACGCGCAGCAGGTCCCGTACAAGAGACGGCGATAATTTGTCCCGCCAGGACAGCAGCAGCCTGTTCAGGAACTGCTGCCCGCTGAGCTCGTATAGACGCGAGGCTTCGGCCAGAAAGTCTGGATAGCGCACAGCATCTTCAGGACTATAAGACGCAATTTGCTCCTGCATAGCCCCGATATTGCGGGAGAAGTCAACAATTGAGCCGTCAGTAAATACATTGCGGGTTCGCGGCTCCAGTTCATACAGCCGGACATACTCCTCCATGCGGGTCCCGGCAAGCTCATACAACGAACGGAAGACATGCGGCATCGTAATGGTGCTCGGGCCACGGTCGAACATGTATCCTCCCGCTTCGACACGCTGCAGCTTGCCGCCCGGCTGCTGCTGCCGTTCCAGCACGGTTACTTCCCAGCCTTTGACGGCCAGTGTTACCGCACAGGACAGCCCTCCGAATCCGGCACCTATAATCACAGCCTTCGGTTTCATAAATAACGCCTACCTTTCCATTCGTAGCCCCCGCAGGAACGGCTTCCGCGCCAGGATGCCACGGCAATTAAGGACAAGCAGAGTATACCGGCCGGCAAAAGCAAACAGAACCAGACCGGCTGCCTGCCTGCCGCATCACTGGTCCGCTTGATGGCGATACCGGCCAGCACTGCAACAGCCGGCATAACTGCTGATGAAGGCTGCCCGGTCATGCAATAGTACAAGACTGCCGCAACCGGCAGCATATAGAGTGATAAATACATCGTAAGCACAGCCAGCAGAAGCACGGGGCTGCGGCCGATACCGGCATAGATATTCTTGCGGTAGCCGTTCCACACTTCCCTGGCATTGTGATACATCCGCATTGAAGCATAATTGGTGATATCTGCGAGGGTAACCGGTTCTCCCGCCCGCTTCACCGCACGGGCCAGCGCCATATCATCGACCAGTTCACCGCGGATCGATTCATGCCCGCCGCAGCGTGCATAAGTATCCCGGTGAATCAGGATGAAGCCCCCATGTGCCGCAACAAAACGCGGGTCTCTTGAACCGCGGACAAGCGGAACCGGCAGGTGGCAGATGATCGTGAAGACCATCAGGGGAACCACCAGCCGCTCCAGCCATGTGCCGGTGACCTGGCGGGGGAATCCTGTGACCATGCCGCCGCCTTGAGCTTCGGCCGCAGAGAATGCCGCCTCCAGAGCCAGCGGCTGCAACCGGACATCCGCATCCAGAAACAGCAGCCAGTCACCCTCTGCAGCCTCCGCCAGCTGGGCACAGGCATGGGATTTGCCCAGCCAGCCTTCCGGCAGCTCCCGTCCCCGCATAACACATGCCCTGTCTCCAAGGATTGCAGCGGCAATCGCTCCTGTGCCGTCTGCCGAGGAATCATCCAGCACTCTTACTTCCACTTCCCTTCCGCTGGTGCTGCAAGCCAGCACAGAGGATAGGCAGTCCGCAATATTATCCGCTTCATTCCGTGCGGGGATCAGCACGGACAGGCGCCGTACTGCTGATGCTGCCGATACCGGATGTACTTCTGAAGCCCCTCGGCTAATTCCCGTGCCCAGCTTGGGAAGCTGCGCTGCATTCCACACCGCAAACAGCAGCTGGAGCAGCAGCACAACCGTTATGATCTGTAAGACCGTGATCATCGGCTCCCCCTGCCCGGCCTCAGCATGTCAAGCCATTCATTGGTGGATCTTCCCCTCTTCAGAAGCGGCCTGAATTCCTCCGGCATGTAACCTTTATGATTAAGAATCCGATTGCGGTGTGCCTCCAGTTGTTCTCCAAGTGCAGCCTCCAGGCTGCGGGCAATGTCTGAGCGGTCCATATCGGCCCAAGGCAGCAGCTGCGGGGTTCCGGCGAGCAGTGTCGCTTCCGGTTTGGTATGGCGGAACAGGCCATGATATAGCGTTACCGGCACTACCGCAGTCAGCGGACTGAGACGCAGCACCAGTGCCGCCCCCTCTTTCAGGCTCAGCGGACGATGCTCCAGCGGCAGAATCTCACCTTCCGGATACATCCAGACGCTCTGTCCCGCCTGCAGCAGTCCCGCTGTATAACGCAATGAAGCCCGCAAGTCCCCCGTACCGGCGGAGTTAATGGAATAGGCGCCAAGCTTCCGGAAGAAGGCATATTTGCGCAGCTGCTCCTCTTCCATCATGAAGTAGTGCCTGCTTCCCGCCAATTTCCCTGCCGCGTGATAGGCGAGCAGGCCATCCCACCAGGAACTGTGATTCATCAGATAGAGAATACCTCTGCCTTCGGCCGCTGCAGGCTGCAGATCCCCGCATATTCCGATGGAATGGAAATGCCTGCGCAGCAGATAAAATGAATTATAGCGGTAGAACAAGCGGTCAAAGCTTCCCGACTTGACGGCTTCCAGCATAACGCAAGCTCCCTTCCGCCAGAGCAGTGCCTAATCCGGCAATCACTGCACAGGCCGGCAGACCCTCTGTAAGACTGATAAGACCGAACAGAATTAGAATCGCCTGATACAGACGGGTACCGCGGCGGGCCGCCAGACAGGTAACCGGCACAGCCGGCAGCAGCATGGACAAGGCAGCGCCGGCAATCAGCCAGCCCCCGAAATTGCTCCAGGGGACTTGGTAGAAGCCGCCAACTCCCTCCCAGTGCCAGAAGTTCCTGGCATGGGCAACGGGATCAAGCACCAGATCCAGAAGCACCGTCCAGAAGCCGACCTGAACAGCCCGCAGCAGCAGCAGGCGCAAGCCGCGCTGCCCGAAATCATAGCTGATAAGTACGGCATTGCAGACGACAGCGATCCAGGCGAAGCCCAGCGTAACCGGCACGCCAAACAATAAAGGTCCGAGCACCGTAGAGTAGTGATACTCACCGAACAACCGGCCTGAATGAACGCCGACCCATTCGACAGCCATTCCTCCCATCCAGATCAGGCCTGCAGCACGCCACATGGAAAGTTTACGGCGGCGTTCAACAGATATGACTGACCAGTCAGACATGAAGGGCCAAGCCTGCCCGGAGGATAATAAATGCGCGGCATATGCACCATAAAAGACTAGAAACAAACCATTGGAAAAGCTCAGACTTTCCGGAATCCCAAACCAGATCAGCAGCAGAGCGCCGACTCCATACCAGATCCAAAATAGGGTTCTGATCATGATTACACCACCACGGTTGTGATACCGGTATAGCGCACTACCGTACGCCTGAACAGCTTGAGCTTGGCTTCATCGCTGACATAAGACCGCTTGTGGAATACGTCATAGCCGTCTGCCTCAACGGCATCAAGAATGGCGGCATAGAAGGCGGCAGCGAGTTCAATTGACATGCCGCTCTCCCAGGGATACGTATGCACATTCTCCAGGCCCTTTTCAAACCAGTGCAACGCCTCCGCCCTAAGCTCCTGAAGCACAGCGATAAACGGCTCATTAACCTCTCCGGCTTCCAGCTCCTGCTGGCTGTAACCCTGTCGCTCCATAACCTCAAGCGGCACATATCTCCTCCCTCTCCGCAGGTCCTCGCCTACATCACGGATAATATTCACCAGCTGCATGCCTATACCCAGAGATATCCCTGCGGCCCGTGCCGCTTCATTCTGATCATCCCGCAGAACGGGCAGCAGCATTTCCCCTACGGTCCCCGCTACAAGATAGCAGTAGCTCTTCAGCTGCTCCATCGTTTCGTACCGGGTGAAGGAGAGATCTCTGATCTGGCCTTCCATCTGCAGGTGAAAAGGCTCACGCTGAAGCTGCGGGAAGCTGCTGAACAGCCAGCGCAGCGCCGGCCAGATGAAATGTCCGTCCGCCTCCTCCAGATCCCTGAAATGCGCCTTCAGTTCATGAATGCTGTACGGCGAGCTGTCAGGCTCATCCACACTGTCATCAATAATCCGGCAGAAGGCATAAATAACATGCACTGCCTCACGCCTGGGACTTGGCAGAAAATTAAAAGCCTTATAAAAGGAAGTAGACCCTTTCTTCATCAGTTCTTCACATTGCTGCAATATCCTTTCATTCATGACCGCTCATCTCCTTTATCAGTTCTTGAACTGCCAGCCTGGCTCCCTGCATCACAATCGGCACACCGCCGCCGGGATGGACGGATGCTCCTGCGGCATACAGGCCTTGGAGCGGATACGGCTTCGGTTGAGGCCGGAATACACCGGATTGGCTTAACATCGGGGCTATTCCGAAGCTCCCGCCCCCGTACATCCCTTCCTTACGGGCATCGGCCGGCGTTCTTAGCCTGCGCCAGACTATACTGGCGGTAAGCCCCGGGAATCCGCGCTTCTCGGCATCCCTTAGCACCTTGCCGGCCAGTGCTTCGGCGATATCATCCCAATCCTTATCCGGTGCTGCCGGAACAGGGACAAGGAAATACAGTATACTTTCTCCGGGAGGAGCGGCACTGTCGTCCAGCACTACCGGGTTGAACACATAATATGATGAATCAGCAGGGATCTGCCCGCGGTCAAACACCTCATGGAGACTGCTATCCAGACTGTCCGGCAAGAAGAACTGGTGAACCTGAGACTGCGGCCAGCGCTTGGATACAGCTGCATAGATGAGCAGGCAGCCTGAGGAAGGTGTGAAGCTGCCGTGCCGGATCGGTTTATCAGTAGCACCGCTTGTCTTATTTGTAGTTCCGGCCAGATTCTTGTCCCGCTTGAACAACCCGGATGGAAGCAGCTTCTCAATATGCGGGAAATCACCGTTGTACAGCACGGCATCATAGGTTATCTGCCGGCCTTGAACAACGACCCCGCGGCATCTTCCCCCTTCTACCATCAGGGAATCAACTTCTGTACTGGTATGAATCTGTACTCCGCGGCCCTCCAGCTCCCGGGCAATGATCTGCGGCAGGGTGCCATATCCCCCCTTCAGCATCCAGATGCCGAAGGCATGCTCCGCGTAGGGAAGCATCGTATAGATTCCCGGTGTGCGGAAGGGGGCTCCGCCGATATACAGGCTCTGCAGGGAGAAGGCATCCCTTAGCTCCTCATGCCTGAAATATTGCCCGACTGCAGAGCGCAGACTTCGGTACGCCCGCAGACGGACCATCAGCGACACATTGGCCGGGCTGAAAAATTCGCGCCCGTTCTTATAGCCTCTCTCCAGAAACGAAGCCCTGCCCTTTGGATACAAGTGTGACATATCTTCCATAAACCGCAGGAAGCCCTTGCCTTCTCCGGGATACAGCCGGTCAATCTCCTCTGCCTGCTCCGCGGCCCCCGCAAATTTGGTCAGCACGCGCCCGCTCCTGAAGTGAACCCGGTAAAGCGGATCACAGCGCAGCAGCTCCAGACTTCCGCGCGGCAGCCCGCCTTCCTCCAGAATATCCAGAAGCATCTCCGGCAGCAGCACAATGGTAGGCCCGCGGTCTATCCGGTAGCCGCCTTGTTCTTCAAAGGCAACGCGCCCGCCCACCTGCTCTGCGCGCTCGTACATTACAACCTCATGCCCCTGCCGGGTAAGCAGCAGCGCAGCGGTCAGGCCGCCGATTCCGCTGCCCACAACGGCTACGCGGCTCATAGCGGAACCCCCGCGCCCGCGCCGGGAGCGCCGGCCGGCACGGTGAAGCTGCCCCGCAGGGCCTGGTCATGCTCCCGCAGCAGCCGCGCACTGATCTTCGCCGACTCGAAGATCGTCGGCAAGCCGCTGCCCGGATGGGTTCCGCCTCCGACCAGCCAGATGCCGCGCACCTCCTCGAAGGTGTTGTGCGGCCGCAAATACATCATCTGCCCCAGATTATGGGCCAGATTAAAGGTTGCGCCGTTATATACATTCAGCTTGTTCTGCCAGTCCAGCGGAGAGAAGAATAAGCTCTCTTCCACCCGCCCGGTTATTCCCGCAAGCTGGGGAATCTGCTCCAGGCGCTCCATCATCTGCGCTTCAACTTCCGCACTCGCCTGCTGCCAGTTGACCTCTGCGCTCAGATTAGGCACCGGCATCAGCACATAGAGTGAAGACTTGCCCGGCGGCGCCAGCGTCTTATCGATAACCGACGGATTATGGACATATATAGAGGGGTCTTCGGATAATACCCCAAGCTTAGTAATTTCTTCGACATTACGCCGGTAATCGGCGGAGAAATGAACCGAATGATGACCAAGGTCCACCTCCCCATCGATACCCAGATACAGCATGGCTGTTGAACAGGAGTATCTTTTCCGGGCAACCTTGCGGGGGGTGTATTTCTTCAGAATGCCGGGCTCGAACAGCTGCGTCATCGCTGAGCCGAAGTCGGCCCCGATCACAACGTAATCCGCTTCCACCCGCTCCCCGTTCTCCAGCAGCAATCCTGCCGCATGCCCGTTCTTGACCACTATGCGCTTCACTCCGCTGGAGGTGTGCACATGCCCGCCATGCTCCTGAATCACCTCAGACATCGCCTGAAGGACACGGTTAATTCCGCCTATCGGATGGTACAAGCCGTAACGGTGCTCCATATAGGACAGGATCGTGAACGTACCGGGACATTCCCAGGGCGACATCCCCAGATATTTAGCCTGAAAGGTAAACGAGAACCGCAGCCGTTCATCATCGAAATACCGGGACAGCCGGTTGTATACATTATCTGCGGCGTTCAGTTTAGGCAACGCGTGCAATACATCTCTTTTCATATAGTCACCCAGGGATTGAAACGGACGCTGCAGCAGCGGAATGACTCGCTCCAGCTTGTCGGCTTCATCGGCCATAAAGCGGCGGTAGCCGCTCCCGTTGCCGGGAAACAGCCGCTCAATCTCTCCGGCAGTCTGCTCCTGGTCCGTAGAAGGCGTAAATACGGTATCTCCGAAATGCAGTGAATATAGCGGATCAAGCGGCTTCAAGGACACATAATCATGCACGGAACGTCCTGCCAGGGCGAACAGCTCCTCCAGCAGATGCGGCATCATCAAAAAGGTAGCCCCCCGGTCAAAACGGTAGCTGCCCAGCTTGAGCTCTCCCGATCTTCCGCCAACTGTATCCTGCTTCTCATAGAGATCCACTGCGTAGCCTTCGGCGGCCAGCAGCATAGCTGCAGCCAGCCCGCCTGGTCCAGCGCCTATTATTGCAACTTTCGCGGTACGTTTGGGTCCAGTCAAGCGCCTTCCTCCTTATAGCTGTCTGTCTTGAGGCAGATAACTCTTTTCAAACATTATACAAAAACTATACAAGTATGATACAAATATCATACATACTTTGCAGCGCCATGTAAATATCAGCAATCCGACTTCCAATAATTAGAGTGCGCAGCCTGTAAAGGCAAAAAAAAGAACCGGCCCGCCCCCAAGGGACCGATCGGTTCTAAAAGCTACATTCTATGCTTCATTCGGGCAAACTCCCGGTCAAACCAGGCTTGCCACTGCTCCGGGGGCTCATCCAGCTTATAGGTCGCCCTGGTGGCCCCAGGACTGGCCGTTTCATATCCTTTGCCGCCGACAATAAATTGCAGCTCCGGGTGCATGCTAGCGAGCCGTCCAAGCAAATCTTCACAGTACGGCACAAGCTCTTCATCCGTAACGGACAGACAGACTGCCCCGATCCGGCCTTGCTTCTCCAGCATATCCAGAACACCTTCCTCCGGCGTATTGGCCCCCAGGTAAATGACCTCAACCCCGTTCTTACGCAGGAAAAGCGAGAACAGCAGCAGCCCTATCTGATGATGCTCTCCCGCCGGACAAAAGGCGAGCACCTTCGGCAAATGCGCATAAACGGGAAACACATGAAAAAACTGGGACAGCCGGTTAGAGATCATATGCGTCATATAATGCTCCTGGGCTACCGTTGCCGTCCCTTCTTCCCAGGCATCGCCAACCTTGACCAGCACCGGCACAAGCACCTGATATACCATAGCCTCATAGCCGTACAATGAGAACCCGAAATCAATTAATGCATCCGCCCGCTCGCCCTGGATTTCGTGCAGGGCTATATAGATCTGCTGCTTCATTTTGTCAATGGCATCTCTGGGGTCACCGCCCGCCACGTTCAGACGTTCATCCAGATGTTTCTGCTTACGCATCTTCAGCATCCGCACGGCATGGGAAATACTGATGCCCTGCTTGTCCGTCTGTTCCTTCAACCAGCGAAGGTCCTCGATATTCTCCTGGCTGTACAGCCTGTAGCCCGATTCGGTACGTTCCGGAACAACAGCCTGGTACCTGTTCTCCCATGCCCGCAGAGTGACCGAAGGAATATCGAGCATTTCGACGACCTGTTTGATGGAATACACGATGTATCTCACACTCTTTTCCTATTTACACTGAATACTTCTGAAGATTCAAACCTTATACAAATTATTTACACTCATTATACATTTGCTTCTGCTGTATGTCATTAGAACTTGTATAACCCTGCTTTACAGGAACGATACGGTATAAATCCGGCGATTTTAGCAAAAATAGATCTTTCAGATGATTTTGCAGTCAGCTGCTTCACTTCTCCTCAGCGGGCGTTAATAGGTAGTTACAATGCCGGCGCCAAGACCTACGGACTCTGGCTCCGCAGCACCCAGGAGGATCATCCCATGAATCAAGGCAGCCGCTCCATTACGCCCGAACAGTCGCAGCTAATTATAGCTTCCGGTGCGATTACGTCACCCCGCAAGCGGAAACCGCAGTTTATTCTGCGACGCCGCTCCAAGATACTGATTGCCGTCATCCTTCTTTTGGTATGGTTAGCCGGGGTAATGATCTACCAGACCCATAAACCGCTGCCTCCCGGGATTTCCGTGGAGAGTCCTGCGTATAAGGTGGAGAATATAGCCTTCTGGCACGACTTGACCTATCAGGACAGCAGCGGGGCCGAAGCAAGGGAAGAACAGATTCTCCCGAGAATTCTGCAGATTATTGGAGAAGCCAGAGAATTCCTTGTAATCGACCTGTTCCTGTTCAATGACTATACCCATACCGACCAGCAGTTCCCTGCAGTCAGCCAGGAGCTTACTGATAAGCTTATCGCACAGAAAGCCGCCTATCCCGGGATGGAGATCGCCTTCATTACCGATGAGGTGAATACCAATTACAGCTCTGCGCCCAATCATCTGCTGGAAGAGATGAAAGCCGCCGGAATCAAGGTTATTATGACGGATGTGGATACGCTGCGTGACTCGACCCCGGCCTACTCCGCTGTATGGCGGACCTTCATTCAGTGGTTCGGACAATCCGGCAAGGGCTGGATTCCCAATCTTATGGCCAGCGGAGGACCCGATATTACCGCGCGTTCGTATCTGAAGCTGCTCAATGTCAAAGCCAATCACCGCAAAGTGGTGCTCAGTGAGAACACCGCGCTGATCTCTTCGGGGAATGTGCATGACGCCAGCGCCTATCACTCTAACATTGCCTTGGAGGTGCAGGGTCCCATTCTGGCTGACATTCTGCAGAGTGAGCAGGCTGCCGCGAACCTCTCGGGAGCGGGCCCTTTGCTGAGCAGGACACCGGACTTCAAACAGCAAGCCCTCCCCGCCGGGGAGCCGCAGCTCGAGGTCCGCTATTTGACCGAAGGCAAGGTGTACAAGTACGCTCTGGATGATATCAAGGCAGCAGGGCAGGGGGATGTCATCTGGATGGGTATGTTCTATCTGGCGGACGACGGAATTATTGATGCCCTGCTGGCGGCTGACGCACGCGGCGCAGAAGTAAGGCTGCTGCTGGATCCCAATCAGAATGCCTTCGGACGGGACAAAATCGGTATCCCGAACCGCCCGGTTGCGATGGAGCTGAACCGGAAGTCTAAGGGGAATATCGCAATCCGCTGGTACAATACGGGCAAGGAGCAGTATCACAGCAAGCTGTTGTTCATCGCCAAGGCAGCCGGCAACTCCATCGTTCTGGGCGGATCAACGAATTTCACGGCCCGTAATCTGGACGACTATAATCTGGAGAATAACCTTTGGGTATCCGTGCCGCAGGGGCAGCCGCTATATGCTGAAATGGAGAGCTACTTCAACCGTTTGTGGAATAACGAGGGAGCCGAGTACAGCCTGCCGCTGAAGGAATATCAGAGTGAAATTACATGGATTAAGTATCTCCTCTACCGGATGCAGACCCGCCTCGGGCTCACTACCTTCTGAATATGCCCAAGCAGAAACCTGTAAATTCTTCTATTGGGACAAATAAATATCACCCTAATGGGGAATCAGCTGGAGCTTATGCGGTGTGCGCGGCCTGTGCAGCTAATGTAGATTTAAGGCCAACTCCTATTGCTCCATTCGGGCGACTTCTGGGGTAGCCCCTGTAAATTCAGGTGCACTAATGCTCCTCATTTGCTCCTTTGGCCGCATCTGCGGGAATTAGAGGGATTTTTCCCTTTAATTTTCCTAAATCGCCCTCTTTTGGTGGAATTAGATGGATTTTTCCCTTTAATTCACCCATATCGCCCACTCTCGGCGGAATTAGAGGGATTTTTCCCTTTAAATTCCCCACACTGCCCACTTCCAGAGGTTTCAGAGTGATTCCTGGAATATCATAAGTCCCTAAATAAGAAAAAGACCGCCGGAGAGCAGCAGCTCCATCCGGCGGTCTTTTCAGCTATTCTCCTTACTACAACAGCGGAGACATCAGGCGGGCTGCCGATTCCAGCAGCCGCTCCAGCAGCCTTTTATCCATGAAGGTCTCATGGACAATCTGCCGCGTGGACAGCAGGTCACGCTCGAAGTCTGCGACAATGCGCGAGACACTCTCGGTCTGCAACAGCAGCGCATTCACCTCGAAGTTCAGGTGGAAGCTGCGCATATCCATGTTGGCCGTGCCGATGGTAGCAATCTCCCCATCCGCAATCAGCAGCTTCGAGTGGATGAAGCCCTTCTCATATTCATAAATCTTCACCCCGGATTCCAGCAGTGCCGGGAAGTAGGAATGCGAAGCCAGGAACGGAATCCACTTATCCGGCTTGGCCGGGAACAGCAGACGGACATCCAGACCCGACATCGCCGCCACACGCAGCGCGGTCAGGATATCCTCATCGGGGATGAAGTAGGGGCTGGCGATCCAGACTGACTTTTCCGCCGAGGCAATCATGGAGAAAAAGATATTCTTGAGTGCACGCCGCTCGTTATCCGGTCCGCTGGCAATAATCTGGACCGCTCCGTCGCCGGTCGTGAAGCGCAACTGCGGGGAGAGGTAATCCTGCTCTAATATTTTCTCACCGGTGGTGTGCATCCAGTCCTGCAGGAAGATAATCTGCATCGTCCGCACCGCTTCACCTCTCAGCAGCATATGCGTATCCCGCCAGAAGCCGTAAGTCTTACTCCGGCTCAAATATTCATCGCCAACATTAAGTCCGCCCATGAATCCCACATCGCCGTCGATGACAACAATTTTGCGGTGATTCCGGTAATTCACCCGGCTGGAGAAAAAAGAGGTCGAGTTGCCATAGGCAGCCACCTGAACGCCGGCATCACTGAGCTCCTTAAGGAAGGCCTTGGACAGCTGAATACTTCCGACCGCATCATACATAAACCGGACAGCTACGCCCGCCCGGGCTTTCTCGATCAGAATCTGCTGTATGCGTGTCCCAATATGATCCGCCCGGAAAATATAGTATTCCATATGGATATGATGCTGGGCCTGACGCAGCTCGAGCAGCAGGGTCCCGAAGGTTTCTTCACCGTTGGTCAGGATACGCGTCTCTGAATTGAAGGAAATCGGCGTACGTCCCAGTCTCTGCGACAATCCCAGCAGCTTTTGGCGCCCGGGACTGAACACTGACCAATCCTGGTGCATGCGCAGCGCGTCATTCTCAATCCGTTCATAGGCCATCAGGTCGCGCTGGGCCTTCTTATCGTATTTGCGCCGTTTGAACACATTCTGTCCGAACAGAAAATAGAAAACGAGTCCCAGCACCGGAATCAAGGCCAGCAGCAGAATCCAGGACATTGTGGTAGAAGGGTTACGGTTCTCCATGAAGATACCCAGCCCGATAGAGATAACCGTCAATGTGGAGAAAATACTGATGATCGTTCCGGCCGTACTGCCAAAAATACCAAATCCAAAGTAATAAAAAGCCAGCATAGCCCCTATGATGACTAAAGCCTGCAGTCCTCTTCTCATATGCAACCTACCTTCTCGTTCTACCGTTCATCACTAAACTGACACATTTATATATTACATGAAGACACCGTTTCTTCCTACTGGAATCCTATACGAAACTTAAATTGCAACAATACTGTAACCTCTTCGCAGGAAGCTGAACCTGCCGCAGCAACAAATAAGGCGCCCTTCCACTTCGGAAGGACGCCTTGATTATTCAGCTGTTTAGACCATTGCCGCCGCACTGCTCTCCAGCGAAGCCTTCCAGGCACGCAGCATATGCAGATCCTGCGGCAGGAATTCCTCCAGCATGTGGCTGAGTCCAAGATATAGCGGGCTGTCAGTCGCTGCGTTCAGCCGTTCACAGAACTGCGGTGTCCATTTCAGCAGATGCTCTTCGAGGAAGTTCTCCTGGATCTCCAGAAGCTCCATTGCACTGCGGATGGAGAAGCTGTTGTACAGCATCCGTTCATGCAGGACTGCCATGAATTCCAGTTCAATGGCGATATGGTCGTCAGCTTCCCCGCTGCATTTCTTGAACACAATGCCTGCCGAAGCATACACATCGGAAAGTACGTTACAGAATTCTTCTTCACGGCCGAGCTGGGCTGCTTCCCGGGCCACAAAAGTACTGGCAGCACGCTCATTCATCAGCCGCTTATATTCGAGCTTCTCTTTCTCACAGATGGCCGGCAGCATTGCTGGCTCCTGGCTGCACAGGTAACGCTTCAGTTCACGTCCGCCTTCGGTCATTTCTGCAGCAATACTCATCTCACGGTTGCGGCTCCACTGGGCGACCAGTGAGAGCGATGGTTTTCTTCCGTAGAAATCAACCAGAAGCTGATATATTAATCCCCGACTCTCCAGCCAGCGGCTACAAACCTCCGGCACGACAAGTGATGGAACTGTAGGTATAGTCATTTTGCAAATCCTCCCTATTGGTTTGCCGGACGCCGGGGCTTCCTTAAGGTCGCCGCCTGAACTTTCCGGTATCATAGCTGTGTTCTTCGCAAAAGTGAAAGGTTATAAAGTTTGAATCTTCCGCACCTAAATTATATCGAAATTGTTAAGCGCTTTCGGTGAGCATTCTATGACCATTCCCTGAAATTGTCGTACTTTTGTCAAAATTAGGCTGCGTCTTTCATCTTTCGTCACATATTATTTAGGTTGTCCGTTTCTTATGCTGTATGCATTCCCTCCTCTTCCATAATTGCGGATTGGGCCAGCTGAAGCCGTACACATTGACGCAGAGGAATGAAGTCTTTAAAATTTAAAATAAAACTCAACAGGTGAAGGAGTAGTGCCATGGAGCCGCTGACCGATCCTTTTGGACGGATACATGATTACATCCGCATTTCGGTTACAGACCGCTGCAACCTGCGCTGTATTTATTGTATGCCTGCGGAAGGAATGCAATTCCAGCCGCAGGACGAGATTATGAGTTATGAGGAAATTACCGCTGTAGTGGAAGCACTTGCGCCGCTGGGTCTGCGGAAGGTCCGGCTGACCGGCGGAGAACCGCTGGTCCGTAAGGATCTGGAGAAGCTGGTATCCATGATCTCCGCTATACCCGGTATTGAAGATATATCGTTAACTACGAATGGTCTGATGCTTCCGGCCAAAGCCGCAGCCCTGAAGCAGGCGGGCTTGTCACGGGTGAACATCAGCCTGGACTCCCTTCGGCAGGAACGGTTCTCCATGATCACCCGCGGCGGCGATGTCGCCAAAGTGCTGAAGGGGATTGAAGCCGCCGAAGCGGCCGGCCTGTCGCCGATCAAGCTGAATGTCGTGCTGATGAAGGGTATTAATGATGATGAGATCAAGGACTTCATCGCCCTGACGCTGAACAGCCCGCTGAATGTACGTTTCATCGAATATATGCCCATCGGCAGCGCAAGCGATGCCTGGCGGCAGACCTATCTCCCGCTAGAAACGGTAGTGGAAGCCTGCAATGAAGCAGGCTGGACTACCGAGGAAGCCGATATGCCTTCCGGGAATGGCCCCTCCCAGAACCGGCGTGTCACCGGGGCAAAAGGAACCTTCGGACTGATCCATCCGGTAAGCGAGCACTTCTGCGATAACTGCAACCGGCTGCGCCTCACCGCCGACGGCAACATCAAAGCCTGCCTGTACTGGGAGGATGAATATAATGTGCGGCCACTGATAAGTGATCCTGCTGCGGTGCAGGCTCTTTTCCGCCAGGCGCTCGGCAACAAGCCGCATAATCATGAAATGGCGCTGGCCCTGGAGCGTAAAGCGCAGAGCCATACGCCTACCGCCCGCCGCATGTCACAGATCGGCGGCTAACCGCAGGGCGGCATTACCGGTTGAACAAATAAACGGCTGAGATTCCCCGGAGGGGTTCTCAGCCGTTTTGCATGAATATTCAAAGGGAATGCTTTTCCTCAATCCTCAGCCGAGTTTAGTGATATCCGAAATCGATATCTCAAAATCCACGGATAAGGTTCCCCGGATCACATTACGCTCACAGTCTATTTTGGCGGATAGGTCCACACCTTGCATGGTCACGTCATCGCCTTTATAACGTCTGCGGGCCAGATAATAGGTTGCCAGCTCGCGGCGGAACTGAGCATAATTTTCGTTATGAATCAATTTGTTATGCTCACCAAAGACACTGTAAATTTTCCGGTAGGGAATATAGCCCGCAAATCTCTGCAGAATATAATCTACGTTCCACTTGTAACGATTGGCCGATTCAATAATTTTGAATAGTGCCGTAAAGATCTCATTTTCCCGGGTAGAAATGTACTCTACGTACTCATCCAGCACTTCGATTTGTCCATCCAACAAGCGATAGAGATAAGTATTGGCCGTTCCCCATTCCTGGTATTGGGCGATAATCCTCCTTGCTTCCTCAGTGTCTTCCCTTATCCAGCTATAATTCATATACAGGGGCACAATCTCAAGCGCAGATCTATAATCCCCGCACGCTTCAAATGCAGAGGCACGAAGCAGCTGGGCGTATAAAATATATGCATATAATGGTCTTTTGTGTACCTGTCCATTATTTGTCGTACGGCCTGACTCTCTATGTAGCTCATACAGATGAGAAGCAATCCTCACCATTTCATCCGCTAATTCCATTACCTTTTGCCATTCATGTAATGAGAAATACGTATTAGCCAACTGATGTAAAGCATCTAATTGATTGACCTCGTCCAGTCTGCCCACATAACCTTCACATAAAGTAGCAGCAATTAAATTTTTGTGTTGATCATCGCTGAGACCTATTAAGAACAACCGATATTGACAGAGCGCCAGACGCTCGGAATGCTGGTATTTCTCGCTGGCTCCCACATTTTCATAGATTAATGCTGCCGCCTGCCAGCTCTTTTGCTCAAATAATTCCTCGGCGACCTCAAACAGCAGCGGTACATAGAGAAGATTATCCAGCAAATTTTGTACAATCCGCTCAATACAGTCCAGACGTGACAGCGCCGCACATTGCAGCAGGAACGGCCTCAGCCGCCGCCAGGTTGGTGCCGAATCATACAGACATTCATCCACATACTTACTGTAAAAGTAGTCCTCGGGAAGTCCCATCCCGCGTGTAACACGGATCAGATGATTCATCGCCAAGGCCTGCTGACCCTTCATCACCCGGCTGAGTGTACCGGAATGTATGCCGCTGATGATAGCAAATTGATTAATGGACAGGTTATGCCTGAAGAGATACGCTGCTATTTCGTCCCGGATTTTGACTGTATGCTCCACAGTATTTATCACCCTTTTCACACGCTTATCCATAGAATATTAGATCTAACTACTCTGTTGTTTCACTTCATCTGTTCAGTTACTGCTAAGCAGGCGGCCTTTTCTTCATCCGGTAGGTATTATCATAAGAATTAAGCAGTTCATCCAGCACTACGGATTGCCGTAGTACCTCAGGATGACATAAACCGCCATATTGGACTTGCAACTGATGAAGCTTGCTTCTGGCTCTCTCAATACGAATTCTGACACTTGCCGGACTATACATAAGAATCCCGCCTCCTTATGCAATATTATAGATATTTATGTAAAATAATAAAATGTTAGTCTGAACGCATTACCTGTTAACGTGGTTACATGGGCGCTAATTAAATCATGGGTTGTCCATAAAAAAGACGTCCCTGGAATATCAGGAACGCCTTGTCCGGATTAATAAGAATTAGGATAGCGATCAAACATAAATACTAAAAAGTAATCGATTAAATCTAATTATACCTTTTAAACAAAGAGGCTGTTATCAGTCACCAGCTCCGTGCGAATTAACTTGAATTAAAACTTGTGTATTCACAACACCGCTATCGACAGTACCAACAGGTAAAATAATCAGAGCGGCTAAACTACACGAAGCTAACAGCATAATGAGTTTTCTTCTCATTTTCATCCATCACCTTTCTAATCAGAAGTTTGTATTGTTCCTTCTCTTCCTTTTCCGCCTCATGCCGATGTTGTTCAAATAAATCAACACATTTCATTACTATACTCTCACTATTTATTTTAGTGGATGATTCCAAACTTAGCAGTATGAGTTTAACCCCTCCACTTCGATTATTATCTAAATAATAAGTCGCCAATTCAATAAGAAATCTAGCATATTGGTCAGCTATAACTTGTGGATTGTGAGTACCAAGTTCTTTAAGATCTGTTTTATTCAACACATAGTTAGAAAACCTGTCGAGAACATGATCAACATTCCAAAGATAGCGATTTGCCGATTGAATAATTCTATATAGAGCCATAAATATCTCATTGGATTGGGTTGAAATATACTCGACATATTCCGGTATTACCTCTTGTTGACCTGCCAACAGCCGATAGAGATAAGTATTAGCCTGGCCCCATTCTTTAAATTGAGCTAAAATTTTCCGAGTTTCCTCGCTATCTTCCCTTATCCAGCTTCCATCAATATAGAGTTTAATAAGGTTCAGTGCATTATCGTAGTCTTCCCACTCAACACAAGCGCATGAACGCATAAGATGGGAATACAGAATATAATAGTATACAGGATAAATAGCTTTCTTCTCAGGAACGTTGGTGCGCTTCGAATGCCCCAGGTAATCATACTGAATCGTAGCAAGTCGAAGAAGTTCCTGAGCTAATTCGTCCACCTTTTTCCACTGACGGAGTGAATAATAAACAACCACCAGTTGCTTCAACGCATCCAGCTGGTCCGCCTCATCCAAACGCGGGATGTAGCTCTCAAACAGAGTAGCAGCGCGCAGGTTCGTGCTCTGATCATCTCCAAGTGCAATCTGGAACAGGCGGTATTGGCACATAGCCAGCCGTTCGGAGTACTGGTATTTCTCGCTGGCGCTTACATTCTCGTAGAGCAGTGCCGCCCCCGGCCAATGCCCCTGCTGAAACAATCCTTCGGCTACTTCGAACAACATGGGAACATAGGTCAGATTATCAAGCAGATTATGTACCAGAAGCTCGATACAGTCCATGCGCCCAAGCTCTGCACACTTTACAATAAAAGGCCGAAGCCGCCGCCAGGTCGGTGCCGAATGATAGAAGCATTCATCTACATATAAACTGTAAAAATAGTCCTCGCGTACCCCCATCCCTGCAGTAATTAACTCCAGATGGCTCATGGCAATCGGCTGATGACCATTAATAATCCGGCTTAATGTCCCGGAATTAATGCCGGATCTTATGGCAAACTGATTGATGGACAGCTCATGCTTTGATAAATAATCCACTAGCTGATCTCGAATCGTGGCTGCAGGCTCCAAGGAAACACCACCCTTCCGAATCCCATAATTTAGAATTTTGTGTTTATATCTGTATAGTAGGCGATTATATTCCAAGGGTCAATAGACTAGATTCAGATAAATTATGAATGTGTGAAGTTTTCGAAACAGTTTGGCAACGCCGTTGCCGAATCCGGTTCTGCATGGCTAAATTGGCGTTAAAAGCTCCGCCACAGCTGTATTCCCATGTAGACGGCGATCGCCCAGATCAATAGTGCTGAAGCGGTATTCAGCCTCTTAATCACCTTACCGGAGGCATCCATCCTGCCGAGCAGGCGGCCCGCAGCGGCAAGACCCAGGAACCAGATCCAGGAGACGGCCACCGTAGCCGCCGCGAAGGCCCAGCGCACCATACCGTCATATTGCAGCGAGCTTGTACCGATGACGCCCACCGTATCCAGCAGCGCATGCGGATTCAAGAGGGAAACGGACAGTGCATACAGCATCTGTCCCTTCGGAGAGAGGCGCCCCGCCTCTTCCTGCGCCGGAGAAGAGCGCCAGATTCTCCAGCCCATGAAGCAGAGAAACAGGATTCCCGCACTGTATATAAGGGGCGTGACCCAGTCCAGCGATAGAATGACCAGAGAAATACCGCCTACTGCTGCGGTTATAAGCAGCGTATCGCATGCCGCTGCCGTCAGAACTACAGGCAGCACACTGCGGAATCTCGCGTGCTGTGCCCCTTGATTGAATACGAATATATTCTGCACGCCCAGCGGCAGAATAAGCCCGAAGGCCAGAATGATTCCATGTACAATGGCTTCCGTCATAACTTCTTCCTCCTTCATATAAGCTGTGATGCTGCCGGATGGACAAGCCTCCACAGCTTCTTGCTTCTTCCCGGTTAACGCATTCTGATCGTACTCTGGTGCAGAGGCTGCCGTAACCATCCAAGTTGTCCGTATCATACCCAGCCAAGCTTAATTGATGCCTATGAACCATGGTACACTCAAGGAAAGAAACCACAAAAGAGGAGCCGGTCCCTTGACTCATCAGCATCCGCCAGATCATCCAGACTTAAGCGCTGCCGCTCTTGAAAAGGAGCCGGACGGCTCACTCCCTGTCCTTCAAGGCACATGGAAGCCGGACCCGGCTTCCCCGCTGCCGCTTCATAGTCAGATATCCTCCTACTTCCTCGCCAAGATCAGCAGCGGGGCCTGGCCTCCCGGCATGCGGCTGGCTCCGCAGCGTGAGCTCTGCCGCATGCTCGGTGTTAACCGCAGCACGGTGGTCACGGCGCTGGGCCAGCTTACAGCACTGGGCCTGATTGAGGGCAGACGCGGCGGAGGCACCGTAGTAGTAGCGGATGCACGTTCCGGCATCCGGCCCGCCGGTGATTCCAATGCGGTCACAGCTCCGGCAGAACCGGAGCGCCGGGGCAACTGGAATGATTATGTGGAGGAGGGGATTCACTATCCCAACCTGCCTACCGTACAGGATATCAACCGGCTCGAATATGAGCCGGGTCTGATCCGCCTTGGCACCGGCGAGCCTGCGCCGGAGCTGCTGCCCGGGGCGGCGATGAACCAAGTGCTGGCCGGGCTCGCGCAGCGCATTCTTCCACCGCTCTCTTATGAGGAACCGCTCGGCAATCCGGCGCTGCGGGCTGCGGTCAGCCGGATGCTGGCCCGAAGCGGCATTGCAGCCGACCCCGCCTCCATTCTTATCACCTCCGGGGCACTTCAGGGACTCCAGCTTATTGCTCTGGGCCTTCTGCCGCGCGGCTCATCGATCCTGCTGGAGAAGCCGTCCTATCTGTATTCGATTCATGCCTTTCAGTCTGCCGGGGTGAAATTCAGCGGACTGCCCATGGACGGACGCGGGCTGATCCCGGAGCATCTTACGGCTGAGGCTGTCCGCAACAAGGCGGCGATGCTCTACAGTATCCCTTCCTTTCATAACCCCACCGGGATTCTGATGGATGCCGGGCGGCGCCGGGAGCTTATGCAGGTCACAGGCAGCCTCGGGCTGCCTATTCTCGAGGATGGCGCCTATCAGGAGCTGTGGCTGGATGCACCGCCTCCGCTGCCGCTGAAGGCGCTGGACCGCGAGGGAAGAGTGCTGCATCTGGGCACCCTGTCCAAAGCAGCCAGCCCCGGCCTGCGCATCGGCTGGATTGTCGGCCCGGAGCCGGTAGTCCGGCGGCTGGCAGATATCAAAATGCAGAGTGATTACGGCGCAAGCTCCCTGTCACAGCTGGCTGCCGCCAGTTGGCTTGAGGACGGCTATCATGAGGAGCATCTGCAGGTGCTGCGCGGCAGACTCCGGGAGCGCCGTGATCTTGTGCTGGAGCTGCTGCAGCTTCATTGTGCCGGACTGGCAGCCTGGAATGTACCGGCAGGCGGATTCTACATCTGGCTGTCCCTCCTGCATCCTGTGCCTCCGCGCAAGCTGTTCACTGCAGCCCTGCGCGCCGGATTGCTGCTGAATACAGGCGATCTGTACGACCGCAGTGACCGCGGGCACCTCAGACTGTCCTACGCTTATGCTTCTCCGGCAGAACTGGAGCGCGGAATTGCCCTGCTGGCAAATTTAATCAGGGAAGCTCCATGAATAACACGAATAGCCGGATAACAAATAGCGTATAACAAATGACAAAAATAATTATTTGTCATTTGTTATACGCTATGTTATGCTTCTTGCACAGGAAGGGGAAGTTACCCGTGAATAAATTAAGCTCTTTTTTGAGCAAAACAGAAATCCTTAATGCCGCTGAACAAACCCTGCGCAAATACGGGCCGGACAAGGCTTCAGTCACTGATGTAGCGAAGCTGCTGGGCGTAAGTCATGGAACCCTTTACCGGCATTTCCCCAGCAAAGCTGCGTTGCGGGAGGCGGTAACGGAACGGTGGCTGGAGGAGATGATTGTAGCTCCGCTAACTGAAATTGCCGCGATACCCACAACCAATGCCTTGGGGCAGCTTAGAGATTATATCGCTAAGCTCGTAGAGCTTAAGCAGCATCATGCTTCACAGGACAGCGAGATGTTCAAAATGTATGCAGCCGTTACTGAAGAATCGGCAGCACTTGTTGAAGTCCACATCCGGAAGCTTCTCGATCACATTGACCTTCTCATTGCCCAGGGCATGGAACAAGGTCTTATATCACGGAGTATCCCGGCGGCGGTACAGGCACGTTCAGTCCTCTATGGCACCGCACGCTTTCACCATCCGGCGCACGCCTATGAGTGGCGCAGCCCGGGCATCATGCAGGAATTCGCCCAGCTCTGGACACTGCTGGAAAGAGGATTATCCGTACAGTGAACTACCCCCACCTATAGAGGTGGCGGCTTCTTGGAAACAACCCGGACTTGCTCAAAACGGCGTACATCCGTGAGCAGCGGTCAGATTTATTGCGCGCTTAAGCAAATGGAGGGAGCGG